>OY970201.1:3287500-8310967 GCA_963708245.1 uncultured Pseudomonadota bacterium
ACCTCGTCGAACAGAACCACCTGGTACGGCCGTCGGCGAACCGCTTCCGTCAGCACACCGCCTTCGTCGTAACCGACGTAGCCTGGTGGCGCGCCGATCAGCCGCGAGACGGCGTGCTTCTCCATGAACTCGCTCATGTCGATGCGCACCATCGCCCGCTCGTCGTCGAACAGGAATTCCGCCAGCGCCTTGCAGGTCTCGGTCTTGCCCACGCCGGTCGGCCCGAGAAACAGGAAGCTCCCGATCGGCCGGTTCGGATCCTGCAGTCCCGCACGTGCGCGGCGAACCGCGCTGGCCACCGCGGTCAGCGCCTCCTGCTGGCCAACCACCCGCTTGCTCAGCTCCTGCTCCATCCGCAGCAGCTTCGCCCGCTCGCCCTCCAGCATCTTATCGACCGGGATACCGGTCCAGCGCGACACCACCGCAGCGATGCCTTCCTCCGTCACCGCCTCGTTGACCAGCCGTCCGTCCGCCGCCTCGGCAAGCCTCTTCTCGATGCTCGGGATCACCCCGTAGAGCAGCTCCGATGCGCGCGCGAGATCGCCGCGCCGCTGCGCCACCTCGACATCGCTCCGTGCCTGATCAAGCTGCTCCTTCAGCTTCTTGGTCTCGGCGAGCTTCTCCTTTTCCGCCTGCCAAGCGGCGGTCATCGCGTTCGACTTCTCTTCCAGCGCGGCCAGCTCCTGCTCCAGATGCGCCAGCCGATCGCGTGACGCCGGATCGGTCTCCTTGCGCAGCGCCTCGCGTTCGATCTTGAGCTGGATCACTCGCCGGTCGAGCTCGTCGAGTTCCTCGGGCTTGCTATCGACCTGCATGCGCAGCCGGCTGGCCGCCTCATCGATAAGGTCGATCGCTTTGTCGGGCAGGAACCGGTCGGTGATGTAGCGGTTCGACAGAGTCGCCGCTGCCACCAGCGCGCCATCAGTGATGCGCACACCGTGATGCGTCTCATATTTCTCCTTGATGCCACGCAGGATGCTGATCGTGTCGGCGACCGATGGCTCCCCGACGAACACCGGCTGGAAGCGCCGCGCCAGCGCCGCGTCCTTCTCCACGTGCTTCCGGTACTCATCGAGCGTCGTTGCGCCAATGCAGTGTAGCGCGCCGCGCGCCAGCTCCGGCTTCAGCAGGTTGGAGGCGTCCATCGCCCCGTCGGCACGGCCGGCGCCGACCAACACGTGCATCTCGTCGATGAACAGGATGATCTCGCCCTCGGCGGACTCGATCTCTTTCAGCACTGCCTTCAGCCGTTCCTCGAACTCGCCGCGGTATTTCGCCCCGGCAACCAGCGCGCCCATATCGAGCGCCAGCAGCCGCTTGTTCTTCAGGGCCTCCGGCACGTCGCCGTTGACAATGCGAAGCGCCAAGCCCTCGACGATTGCCGTCTTGCCGACGCCGGGCTCGCCGATCAGCACAGGATTGTTCTTGGTGCGCCGTGCCAGCACCTGGATGGCCCGGCGGATCTCCTCCTCGCGGCCGATCACCGGATCGAGCTTCCCCTCGCGGGCAAGCGCGGTCACGTCACGGGCATATTTCTTCAGCGCGTCGAAGTTGGCCTCGGCGTTCTCGCTGGTCACCTTGCGGCCCTTGCGGATGTCGTTGACCGCCTTCTCCAGCGCCTGCGCAGTGGCCCCGGCGCTCTTCAAGGCCCGCCCGGCCGGCGTATCGGAGGCGGCAAGCGCGACCAGCAGGCGATCCTGCGCCACATACTCGTCAGCCGCCCTCGTGGCCCGCTGTTGAGCAGCGTCCAGCACGCGCACAAGCTCGGGCGTGAGCTGCGGCTGTCCGGCCCCGCCACCCTGCACCTTCGGCAGCTTCGCCAGTTCTGCCTCGACGCCGGCCAGCGTCGCTTTCGGGTCGCCGCCGGCGGCGCGGATCAGGCCGGCCGCCGCTCCTTCCTCATCGTCCAGCAGCGCTTTCAGCAAATGCTCGGGCGTGATTCGCTGGTGGAACTCGCGGATCGCAATGGTCGCGGCAGCCTGCAGGAAGCCGCGCGCACGCTCGGTGAATTTCTCTATGTCCATGTTCTGTCCCTATGCTCAGGCGACAGCGCCGCCCTCCGCCCCTCTCGGAGGCAACGGAGATATGACGCTTTGGAAGGCGATCTGGTAGGGCGCAGACTACGGCTCAAGAGGGTTCAACCGCATGCGCATCGAATATCTGTACCGCTACCCGGTGAAGGGTCTGTCCGCCGAGGCATTGGAGGCCGCCGAGGTGAAGGAGGGGGGCGCCATTCCTTGGGATCGCGCCTTCGCCCTCGCCCAGGGCGACGCACCCTTCGATCCGGCGCGACCCGAATGGCTGCCGAAGACCCATTTCATGTGCCTGCGGCAGAACGCCGGGATCGCCGCGCTGCAGTCGGTGTTCGATCCACGCTCCGGCCGGCTGACCCTCCGCTCGCCACAGGGAGAGGCGGTCTCCGCCAACGCGCTCTCCACGGTGGGGCGGGAGGAGATCGGCCGCTTCCTCACCGCGTTTCTGGGGACCGAGGCCCGAGGTACGCCGCGTTTCCTGTACGTGCCCGGCCACGTCTTCTGCGACCAGCGCCACCCCATGGTCAGCCTGATCAATCTCGCCAGCCTGCGCGACTTCGAAGCCCGGGTCGGCGCCCGCCGCCACCGCCGGCGCTTTCGGGCCAATGTCTGGTTCAGCGGCGCCGGTGCGTGGTCCGAACTCGACTGGGTCGGCCGCGAGATTCAGCTCGGCGGCGCTGTGCTGCGCGTCGTCAAGCGCATCGCCCGCTGTCCGGCGACCGAGGTGAACCCGCTGACCACCGAGCGCGACGCGAACCCGGTAGAGGAACTGCGGCGCATCTATGGTCATACGGATCTTGGCATCCATGCCGAAGTCATCGAAGGCGGGCAATTCGAAGTAGGGGACGGGATCGAGCTTCTGCCTGAATGATAGGGAGATAAACAAAGACAGATTCATCTTAGAGGCGCTGAGGGCGCTGAGCTAGCGACCCTACGATGCGATTCCTTCCTGCTTGACAGCATTCCTGCATGCAATGACTCAGAACCTCACGGCCTCTGCTATCAATCTTGCTTTTTTTCGTTCCCCAGGAAACCGAGGCCGGCCCCGGACCCCGCGGCGTCGGATGCAGCCGCACCCGGCTTGCGGGCGGGCCATGCCGGTGGACGGCACGGTCCAGCTTGCAGGAGACTACGCCGCATGGCTGGCCGTACGATAGCGGCTCGGCCACGGCGCTTGCCATTGTCCGCCGCCGCCCCATAGCTTCGTTCATCCCCGCAATAGGAGCGGAGCATGGATTTCGACTTGTTCGTCATCGGCGGCGGCTCCGCCGGCGTGCGGTGTGCACGCATTTCCGCCGGACACGGCGCCCAGGTCGGCATCGCCGAGGAACGGTTCTGGGGCGGCACTTGTGTCAATGTCGGCTGCGTGCCGAAGAAGCTGCTGGTCCAGGCTGGCGAATATGGCGGCTGGGCCGACGATGCCGCCGGCTTCGGCTGGGAGATCCGCAAGGGCCCGCATGACTGGGCAAAACTGATCGCTGCCAAGGACCGCGAGATCGGGCGGTTGTCCGGTATCTATAGCCACCTGCTCGATGGCGCCGGCGCCACCGTTTTCGAGGCGCGCGCGCGATTCCTGGATGCGCATACGCTGGATGTGGGCGGGACGCGTGTCACCGCCGAGCGTATCGTCATCGCCACGGGTGGGCATCCGGTCCGGTTGCCGATCCCGGGAGCGGAGCTTGGTATCGTTTCGGACGACGCGTTCTACTTGCCACGCATGCCGAAGCGGATCGCGGTACTCGGCAGCGGCTATATCGCGGTGGAATTCGCGGGCATATTTGCCGCGCTGGGTGCGGAGGTCGATCTGGTGTTCCGCCAGCCGTTGCCATTGCGCGGCTTCGACCAAGACCTGCGCGAAGCGGTGGCGGAGGCGCTCGGTGCGCAGGGCATTGCGCTGCATCCGAGCTCTCTTCCGACTCGGATAGAAGCGGACGGAGAAAGTCGGCGCCTGACTTTAGGCGATAATCACACGATCCGCACCGATCTCGTGTTGTTCGCCACCGGGCGGAGGCCGGCAACTGCGGCCATGGGGCTTGAGTCGGCCGGGGTAGCAACCGACGCCGCCGGCGCAGTGGTGGTGGACGAGCACCTGCGCACCAGCCAGCCGCATATCTTCGCCATCGGCGACGTGACCAACCGGCTGAACCTGACGCCGGTTGCGACCGCCGAGGGGCACGCTCTGGCGGATTCGCTGTTCGGCGGGCGACCGCGTCGGATTTCGCTGGAGAACGTGCCGACGGCGGTGTTCTCCACTCCGCCAGTCGCCACGGTGGGGCTGACCGAGGAACAGGCGGCGCTCCGAGGGCCCGTCGATATCTATGTCACCAGGTTCACGCCGATGCGCCACACTCTGACCGGGCGCGCGCGCAAGTCGATGATCAAGCTGGTGGTGGACCAGAAGACACAGCGCGTGCTGGGTGCGCACATGCTGGGCGAGGATGCGCCGGAGATCATGCAGGGGCTGGCGATCGCGCTGGTGATGGGCGCCACCAAGGCCGATTTCGATCGGACCATTGGGATGCATCCCACAGCCGCTGAGGAGTTCGTGACGCTACGCACGCGCACGCGGGTGGCGGGGGTGGCTCAGGCGGCGGCGTAGAGGTGTCGCTGGCGCGTGGGGAGCTGCGGCAGAGGATCGTCAGGGAGATGACGGGGAGTTACCGGGCGTTCACTGTCTGAGGAGATCGTCCAAAACCTGGCGGTGATCCCGGCGTCCGCTACGGCGAGCGGCGTGATAACCGCTAGGTTTTGCACGGTCTTCTTGCCGAGGCCGATTCGGCGCGCTGAGTGGGACGAGCCAGGTCCCCAGTCGCCCGCTTGTCATAAGCTTCCGGGTAAGCCAACTGAGTGCCAAGAGGTGAGCGATGACCGATTGGAGTACGTGTCCGGACGTTGAGCGCAATCCAGACATCGTGTCGGGCGCCTGGGTCGTGCGCGGCACGCGCATCCCAGCGGATGCCGTGATCGATAACGCCGAGGACGGTTACACCGCCGAGGAAATCGTGACGAAAATCTACCCGACCCTGCCGCTCGAACCGGCGCGGCGTATCATCGCCTTCGCTTTGGGGGCGCATGCTCCGCATCCTGTTGGATGAAAACATCCCGTTCGGTTTGAAGGACCTGTTGGCCGGGTTCGAAGTCAGAACCGCAGATGAGATGGGCTGGGCCGGCGTCACGAACGGCAGGCTCCTCGACGCTGCGGAGGCGGCCGGATTTCAGATCATTGTCACGGCGGACCGGAACATCAGGGCGCAGCAGCGCCTGGCCGGCCGGAAGATCGCGCTCGTCGTGATCTCCACGAACCACTGGGATACGATCAGGGACAACGCGGGGCCGGTGATCTCGGCCTGTAGCGGTGCAGCGCACGGGAGCTACAACCTCGCCCAGCTACCCCGGCCGCCGCGGCGCCGGCGGACTCCACCAACCGCTGTTTCCCCGTAACCCTCTCAGCATTGTACCTTCCGGTTCGGTCTGATCTTCGGTAAATTCGCGAAACGTGCCGAAGGGATCGAGAGGGAGCGCGATCACTCGCTTCGCCCGCATCGGTACAAATCGCCCGACCTCTTCTTGCGAGGAACCCGGCGACGAAGCTGCCCGCGGCGGCGGGTCACCGCGCGATCAGCAGAGCAATTCCCGAGCCCAGCAGTATCCAAAGAATCAGGCGCCGAAACGCCTCGTCGCTGAACCGCCGGTAAAGCCGTCCGCCCGCAAATGTCGGCAGGATGGCCACCGGCACCATCAGCGCGAGGATCGGCATCATCGCAATGGTCAGCGTTCCGCTGACAGTATAGCTTGCCAGGGTCAGGCTGTGCATCGTCAGGTTGAACGCGCCGAACACCCCGCGCTGCGTGTCCTTGTCCCAGCCCCGCAGTGTGCACCACAACGTTGGCGCTGGGCCGGTGAGCCCGCCCAGTCCGCCCATAATGCCACCGACCCAGCCGACGGCGCCATCCGCCGGCCGACCGCCTCGCGTCAACAACGGAAGATGCTTCGCCGCCAGCATGACCGGGCAATAGACGATCAGAAGCACGCCCACTCCACCGCGGAACAAATGCACATCGATATGCGGGAGCAGCCAAACGCCGAGCGGTACGCCCAGCACACCGCCGAGGACGAATGGAAGTGCCCGGGCCCAGTCTATGCGTCGTCGCACCACGACGAGTGACAATGCCTGCCCGACCCAGGAGCCCCACACCACCATCGGCGCGGCAAGTTTCGGCTCTATGCTCCATATCCAGATGCTCATGGCGACCAGGCCGAATGCGAATCCCGACAGCCCCTGGATAAACCCCCCAATGCAGGTACCGAGCACGACGACAGCCACGGTCGCGGTGCTCACGCGGAATCGCCCGTGGTGCGGAATCTCTCCGGCAAAGTCGTCAGCCCACCGCTTCGTCCAGATCGGCGCCCCACATTTTTTCCAGCGCGTACATCGCCCGCGCTTCCGGCTTGAACAGGTGCACGACGATGTCCCCGGCATCGATCAGCACCCAATCGGAACCGCCGGCACCTTCGACCTGCACACGCTTGAGCCCGGCCTCGTGCAACTTCTCCAGCAAGTGCTCGGCCATCGCGGTGATCTGACGGTCGGCCAGCCCGGTCGCCACCACCATGCGGTCGCAGAACGTAGCCTTGCCTTCCAAGTCGAGCATGACGACGTCTTCGGCCTTGTCGTCCTCCAGGCTGCCGACGATCAGTCGTTGCAGGCGCTCCAACTCGGAGGGATGCCGCGCAGGTGCGGCGGCGACTCTGCGGGGCCCTGCGACCACCGCTTTCTTGCGAGCCGTGCCGGGGGTCTTATCTGCCGCCGGCAGCGGCTTCGGGGCTTTGCGCTTCGCCGGCCGTTTGCGCGGCCCGGGGACGGTCGGAGCGGTCGGACGCTTGGCTATGGCACGACTCCTTTCCCGGCGCGAATGGCGCTGGCTGATGCGTGGTGCTGAGGAGATGGCAGGAAGACCCAGGCGGGCGGCCTGGTGCGGGCAAGTACAGGAGCGGCGCGGGCGGGCAGGCGCGCACCCCGAAGATAACGCGCCGCCAAGCCGGCAAGAGCACGGTGAGTGTACGTCGGCCGCGGCAGCACCACGAGCGGGACGCGGCGGACGAACTCATGCCAGCGGCCCCAACGCGGCAATTGTTCCAGAATATCGGCACCCATCACCCAGACGAACTCCACGCGAGGAAAAATCCGTTGCAAGCGGCGCAGCGTGTCGATGCTGTACCGTGTGCCGAGCGCCGCCTCGATCCCCGTGGCGACGATGCGGCGTCCATCGGCGAGAACGCGCGCGGAGGCCAATCGATCCCGAAAATCGCCCATCCCGCCACTCGGCTTCAGCACGTTGCCCGGCGACACGAGCAGCCACACCTGGTCAAGCCGCAAGCGGCGACGAGCCAGTTCAGCCACATGGCGGTGCCCCGCATGCGCCGGGTTGAACGACCCACCCAGGATACCCACGCGCATGCGACGCCGGTCGCCGAAGCGGGGAAGCGCGTCGTAGAGCCGATCCGTGGCCGTCAGGGCCGCACCTGACCCGTGCCGAGCACGAGGTAACGGTAGCTGGTGAGCTGCGTGAGCCCCACCGGTCCACGGGCGTGGATGCGCCCGGTGGCGATGCCGATCTCAGCGCCGAAGCCGAACTCTCCGCCATCGCAGAACTGCGTCGAGGCGTTCCACAACGCGACCGCGCTTTCGACGCCTCCGAGGAAGCTCTCGGCAGCTTGCTTGTCCTCGGTGATGATCGCGTCGGTATGTTCGCTGCCATGACGCGCGATATGCGCCAGCGCGGCATCGACGCCATCCACCACGCCGATCGAGAGTACCGCATCCAGCCATTCGGTATCGAAATCGGCCTCGGTTGCCGGCGACAACTCGGGGAGGATAGCACGCGCGGCGGCATCCGCGCGGAATTGACAGCCGAGCGCTTTCAGATCGGCAACGAGCAGGGGTAGCAGGTGCGGCGCGATGGCGGCGTCGATCAGCAGCGTCTCGGTGGCGCCGCAGACACCGGTGCGACGCATCTTGGCGTTGGTAACGACCCGACGGGCCATCGCCGGATCTGCGGCAGCATGGACGTATGTGTGGCAAAGACCCTCGGCATGCGCCAACACAGGGATGCGGGCCTCGCGTTGAACTCGCTCGACCAGTGACTTCCCGCCGCGCGGAATGATCAGGTCAATCAGGCCGGCCGCCGCCAACATTGCCGCCACATAAGCGCGATCGGCGGTGGGAGCGATCTGCGCGGCGGCGTCGGGCAGGCCGACCTCGCGCAGCCCGGCGACGAGTGCGGCGTTGATTGCGCTGGCGCTGTGCTGGCTTTCGGAGCCGCCGCGCAGGATCACGGCGTTGCCCGATTTCAGGCAGAGCCCGGCCGCGTCGGCGCCGACATTGGGACGGCTTTCATAGATCATGCCGATGACGCCGATTGGCGTGGCGATACGCTGGATGCGCAAGCCGTTGGGGCGTGTCCATTCGGCGAGGATGCCGCCAATCGGGTCGGGCAAGGCCGCGATGTCTTCGAGCCCCGCCGCCATCGCTTCTATGCGCTGCTCGGTCAACAACAGCCGATCGCGGAACGCGGCAGTACCCTGCGAACGGGCGAGGTCGGCCGCATTGGCTGCGAGAATTGCCGGCGTCTCAGCGCGCAGGGCCTTCGCCATTGCCTGCAAGGCGGCGTCGCGCTGTGCCCGCGGGCTCTGCGCCAGTACGTGGGCGGCGGCGCGTGCTGCCCCGGCGGCCCGCTGAAGGTGTTGGGTGGCTTCGGTCTCGATGTGCATCTGTGGCGGTTCCCCTCCCTACTCTGCCGTCACACGGCCTCTCTCGCCAGTCCGGATTTAGCTCCCCTTACACCTCTCCCGCTGTTGCGGGACGCTTTGTCGCCGCGCGGGCGTGCCGATTGACGGGGAGTCAGGGTGCCACCTAGCCTCGCGCGAGAATTGAAGGCCGGGAGGAGGGCGACAACATGCGGACAATAGGGTCATGGCTGTCCCTCCTTGGCGGCGTCGCGATCCTTGCCAGTGTTGGCGTTGCGGTCCCGGCCGCGGCCAAGGACCTGACCTTCCTCTCCACCCAACTCCGTCCGATGGAGGAAGCGCAGCGCACACGCACCGAGATCCTCAAGGGTTCGCCCGCGCCCGTGGATTTCGTGCCAGAAGAGCCGCCGCAGCTCGTGATTCACGTGCAAGCGGACATGAAATCGGGCTCGCCTTCGATCAGTCTGATCGGTGCCCTGCACGGCGAGCTGGCACCTCTCGTCCCGCTCGGTGCTCTCGCGCCGGTCGATGGCACGGAAGACATACTGAAGCAGGAAGGCGTCCCCGCCGGGATGCTGACGCTGGCCCATCTCGGCACCGACCACCTGCAATACGTACCCTGGATGCAGGCCACCTACATCATGGCGGCCAGCAAGCAGGCGCTGCAGTACCTGCCGGCGGGCGCCACGCTGGACAGCCTGACCTATGACCAACTCGGTCAATGGGCAGCCAATGCCGAGAAAGCGACGGGACGGCGCGTGCTCGGGTTCCCGGCCGGGCCAACCGGCCTGATGAACCGCTTTTTCGAAGGCTATCTGCTGCCGTCGTTTACCGGCGGCGTGGTGACGACGTTTGCCTCGCCGGACGCGGAGAAGATGTGGGCGGATTTCAAGTCGATCTGGCAGCACGTGAATCCGAATTCGACAAACTACAATTTCATGCAGGAACCGCTGCTCTCGGGCGACGTGCTGATTGCCTGGGACCACGTGGCGCGGCTGCAGGACGCGTTCCGCAAGCATCCCGATGATTTCGTCGCGTTCCCGGCACCCTCCGGACCCAAGGGGCTCAGCTTCATGCCGGTGGTCGTGGGCTTGGCGATCCCGAAAACCGCGCCCGATCCAGCCGGTGCCAAGCAGGTCATCGACTTTCTGCTGAAGCCGGCGACACAGATCACCACGCTGCGCGTGAGCAGTTTTTACCCGGTGGTGAAGGCAGCCATCCCGGGCGATCTCGACCCAGGGCTGAAGGCCGAGATGGCGGCCGTGCAGGCACAGCAGAACGCACCCGATGCACATCCCGCGCTGTTGCCCGTCGGGCTCGGCTCGCACAGCGGCGAATTCGACCGCATCTTCACCGATACGTATCAGCGCATCGTGCTGCGCGGGCAGGACATCCACCGGGTGTTGCAGCTCGAGGGCAAGCAGATGCAGCATGTGCTGGACGAGGCGAAGGCCCCGTGCTGGGCGCCCGATCGGCCGAGCCAGGGCACCTGTCAGGTGAAATGATCCGATGGGGCGGCACCGCCTCGCACCCTATCTGCTGATCGCGCCATCGCTGCTGTTCCTGCTGCTGCTGTTCTTTGTCCCGCTGATCCAGACGGTTGCGCTCGCGTTCCAGACCAGCGCCGGGCTCGGACTTGGCAAGTTCGATCAGATGCTGGGCGATCTCGATTTCGTCACCGCCATCAAGGATACGTTCGGGCTGGTGATCGTGGTGGTGCCGTTGCAGCTCGCGCTCGCGCTCGGCATGGCGATGATGCTGCGCAAAATCCGGTCCGGCCGTGATCTGGTGCTATGGATCTGGACCATCCCGCTTGGCATATCCGATCTTGCCGCCGGGTTGGTGTGGCTGTCGATTCTGACAGAACGGGGATATCTTAATACGATCCTGTTCCATCTCCGACTGATTCCCCGACCGGAAAGCTGGCTCACCTACGAGACTCCGACCGCGCTGTTCTTCGCCATCGTGATCGCCGAATTGTGGCGAGCCACGGCAATCGTGTTCGTGATTCTGGTGGCGGGCGTGCAGCTCGTACCAGCCGAATATGAGGAGGCGGCGAGCGTGTTCGGCGCGACCGCCTGGCAGCGCTTCCGCCGCGTCACCCTGCCGCTGCTGCGTCCGTCGATCCAAACGGCGCTGATCCTGCGCACGGTGCTGGCCTTCGAGACCTTCGCCGTGGTGCTGGCCATCGGCGGCACTAATTTCCCGGTGCTGATCAGCCAAGCCTTCATTTGGGAGAACCAGAACCAGGATTACGGGGTCGCGGCTGCCTATGCGATACTGATTATGGCGATCACGCTCGCCGCGACGCTGGCCTATCTGGTGGCGTTGCGACCGCGCGCCGGTGAGCCGGCATGAAGTCGATCAAGCGTACGCTGTTCATTGCCGGCATCGTGCTGCTGTGCGCCTGGACAATCGTGCCGATCTATCTTGTCGCACTGGGCGGCCTGGGGGGCGAGCAGGTGGTGTACGCCTGGCCGAAGCCGTTCTGGCCGCTGTCGTGGTCGGCGCACAACTTCTCTGCGTTTTTGGCGATCCAGGGCATCTGGTCCGCCGTGCTGACCAGCGTCGAGGTGGCAGCGTTGTGCATGGGCTTTTCCATCGCACTGGGCGCACCGGCCGGCTATGCGCTGGCACGCTACGCTTTTACCGGTGCCAATGCCTATCGGCTAACGATCCTGCTGACGCGCGCGTTCCCCGTCGGCATTCTGGCGCTGCCGCTGGCGGTCAGTTATGTGCGGCTTGGTTTGTATGACACCACGTTGGGCGTGGCGCTGATCCACACTGCGCTGGCGCTGCCCTTCGCGGTACTGGTCACCTCCAGCCTGTTCCTTGGCATCCCGCGCGAGCTGGAGGAAGCAGCCTGGGTGTTCGGCTGCTCGGGCTTCGGTGCGTTCCGCCGCATTGTGCTGCCGCTCGCCTTGCCCGGTGTGGCGGCCACGGCGATCTTCGCTTTCGTCATCTCCTGGAACGAGGTGTTCGCCGCCGCGGTGCTGACCGTGCGGCACAAGACGCTGACCGCGTTCCTGCTGTCGGTGCTGTCGGAATCACCGTTGCAGGCGCAGTTTGCCGGCGGCTTCCTGCTGATCGTGCCGTCAGTGATCTTCATCTTTCTGGTCCGCCGCTACCTGTTCGCCATGTGGGGGATCGCCAGCCGATGAGGACGGTCTGATGGCGGAGATCCGCATCGAGCGTGTGGTGAAGAGCTTCGGCGCCGTTACCGTGCTGCACGATGTCTCGCTCGTCGTGGCGGATGGCCATTTCGTCGCGCTGTTGGGGCCGTCCGGCTGCGGCAAGACGACGCTGCTGCGCATCGTCGCCGGGCTGGAGACGCAGAGCGGCGGGCGGGTGCTGATCGGTGGGCGGGACGTGTCCGGGCTGCCCCCGCGTGCGCGGGGGTTGGCAATGGTGTTTCAGAACTACGCCGTGTTCCCGCACATGACTGTGCGCGAGAATGTCGGGTTCGGCCTGACCATGGCGCGGGCGGATGCCGCTCGCGTGGCGCGCCAGACCGAGCGCGCGGCGCGGCTGATGCACATTGAGATGCTGCTCGATCGCTATCCGGCGCAACTATCGGGGGGCCAGCGCCAGCGCGTTGCCGTCGCCCGTGCGCTGGCGGTCGAGCCGGCGGTGCTGCTGATGGATGAGCCGCTGTCGAATCTGGATGCTCTGCTGCGGCTTGAGATGCGGGCCGAGCTCAAGTCGGTGCTGACCGAGGCCGGTACCACTACGATTTATGTGACGCATGACCAGACCGAGGCGATGGGGCTCGCTGACCGCATCGCGGTGATGCACCAGGGGCGCATCGTGCAGGAGGCGGTACCGACCGAGGTGTATCGCCGGCCGCGCAGCATGTTCGTCGGCGGGTTCGTGGGAAGTCCGCCGATGAATTTTCTCCGCCTGCCGGTACAGCAGGGGGTGGTGCGGCTGGGATCGCTGGAGCTGCGTCCGCCGGCGGGTGCCGACGGCACGGTGGTGCTGGGGATGCGGCCGGAGGACCTTGCGCCGGCGGAGAATGGGTTCGGCTTTCGGGTTCAGGTGGTCGAGCCGCTGGGCTCGCACCTGTTGCTGACCGGGGCGGCGGAGGGCCAGCCGCTGCGCGTTGTCGTGCCGCCCGACGCCGACGTGCGCGCGGGCGAGACCATTGCCCTCCGGCCAGACCTATCGCACGTCGCCTGGATGCATCCGGAGACCGGGGAGGCGCTGGAGCCGTGATTGACGTGGAGGGCGCCCGTACCGTCCTGCGGGCCAACGATCGTGGCGGCTACACCGTGCCGACGGACCGTTTGTATCCCTTCCAATGGAACTGGGATTCCGGTTTCGTCGCGATGGGCTGGGCGACCTTCGACGAGGCACGCGGCTTCCGAGAGATCGAGCGCCTGCTGGAAGGCCAGTGGGAGGACGGACTGGTCCCGCAGATCGTCTTCCACGCGCCGTCCGATGATTATTTCCCCGGTCCTGATGTATGGGGGATCAGGCGGACACCGCCGACCTCGGGCATTACGCAGCCACCGATCCTGGCGACCGCTGTGCGGCGGATGTGGGACGGTGCGCGCGACCGGGCGGCAGCCGAGGCACGTGTTGCTGCACTTTATCCGCCGCTGCTGGCGTCGCATCGCTGGTGGCAACGGGCGCGGGATCCCGCCGGCACGGGGTTGGTGGCGACCCTGCATCCCTGGGAGACGGGGATGGACAACAGCCCGGCCTGGGATACGGCGCTCGCTCGGGTGCCGACGGAGACCACGACCCCTGTTGTCCGGCGCGACACGGCGCATGTGGATGCTTCGATGCGGCCGCGTGGGGACGAGTATCTGCGGTTCATTCACCTGGTCGATCGGTTTCGCGATGTCGGGTGGGAACCCGGGCGGATGCTGGCGGTCTCGCCGTTCCGCGTGGCGGATGTTGGCACCAACGCGATCCTGTTGCGGGCGGAACGGGATCTGCTGGCGCTGGCTGGGCGGTTTGGGACTGATGCGGAGGCGGCGGAGATCGGTGCGCGCATCGCGCGAATGGAGAGCGCGATCGATCGGCTTTGGAGTGAGGTGGGCGGGCTCTATGCGTCGTTCGACCTGATCGGCGACGGGCCGATCGCCGCGGCGACCTCGGCCGGGCTGTTGCCGCTGTTCGGAGGTGGGGTGCCGGCAGTGCGCGTCTCTGCGATGGGAAGCACGCTGCGACGATGGGGGCGAGCAGTGCGCCATCTCGTGCCTTCGACCGATCCCGCCGATCCGCGCTTCGAGCCGCGCCGCTACTGGCGGGGGCCGATCTGGGCAGTGGTGAACTGGACGCTCGCCGAGGGGCTGGCGGAAGCGGGCGAAATGGTACTGGCGGAGGATGTGCGATCGGCGACGGCGGCGTTGATCCGCGGCGGAGGATTCAGCGAGTATTTCGATCCGCTGACCGGCGAAGGGATTGGCGGGGGGACCTTCTCCTGGACGGCGGCGATTGCGTTGCTCCTGGGGGCGGCCGGGTGGTCCCGGCCTGCACCCACAGCGATCAAGAGAAGATTATTTGGCGCAGCCTTTGAATTCGGCCTTCACGAGATCCAGACCGCTTACCGTGCAAGCGTGGCGGCAGTGACGAGACGAGCTGCCGAAGCGGAAGCGTACGTCCGCGAACGATTCAAATTGTCATCCAACGACGCCATTCCTCCTGTCGAGTATGATGAAGATGGCATACCGAGGTTCGATTTTTGGGAAGATATCGGCGAGATGCAAGAGGAGTCCGAATCGGCGTTGCGGATCATCCGAACGGTCTTCGTGATCGCGCTGTTTCACTTCTGGGAAAGACAATCCCTTCTGTGGTTGCAGAAAGGTGACTGCTCGTATAATGATAAGCTGCATTCGTTGGTAATGGGTTGGCTCCGGGATCACGGCTTTGCACCACAGGACGGTGCCGTTCGACAACTGATATGGGCGGCAAACTGTGCAAAACATGGATCCGGGCGCTCTTGCCGTTGTCTATTCCGCTACCGTCCCGACTTGTTTGATCAGGGCCGTCCAGATGGCTTTCCACCGTTCAAGCCAAGTGATCGAACGCTCAGGATCACTGAGGCCACACTGGAGTCCTTTTTTGCGGCCGTATCGGCCTCGGGACCAAAGGACCATGGATGAGGACAGCCCCGACGCGTCAGGTGTGTCCTTGGCCCAGACCGATCCTTGTGTTGTCGCCCGTGGAGTTCCGGCCAAGCTCGACTGGCACGTCGGGCCTATCGCGCTCCGGCGATTTCAGGCGGCAACACGTAACCCGGCCCGGAGCCACCGGCACCACGATAATACAAGTACAGGGCCCGATCCGGGTTGTCGGAGTCCGTGCGGAGGCTGAATCGGTATGGGGTTGCAACGGGGGCGGCGACGATTCTCAGGCCGGCGGCACGATGGCCAAAGCCATCCGCAAAATACTCCTACGAGAAGTGCGGGGGAGTAACCAGGCGCTGAGAGGAGATTGCCATGCATCAACGGCTGATATGGGTTGCAGTAGTATCAGCAGCGGTCCTTATGGGCGTTGACCGACCCGGTGAATCTCAGGCCGCGAGCTTTGACTGTGCGAAAGCGTCCAACATCGTCGAGACGCTGATTTGCACCAACCCGCACCTTTCGCAGATGGACGAGAGACTGGCCGCTGCCTATTCCGCCGCGCGGTCTCAAAGTGCTAACGTCGAACAGCTGCTCTCAGAGCAGCGCGCTTGGATTGCCAAGCGCAATAAGTGCCGAACGGCAACCTACGTCTCCGAAGCCTACACCACGCGGCTCGTGGAGCTTGAGGGAGCATCGCGTACTGTCACGCCGAATCAGGATGGGACACCTGGTCAAGACCGAGCGAGATCGGTTGTCGATATTAGCCAGTTGCCTATCACGGATTCCGAGTTGTCTAGTGTCATAATTGTGGAGCTCTTGAATGAACGACGTCATCTCATGACATTGAGAGCCTGGATTGAAGACGTATCCAACAACATAGAAGTAGAAAAGATTAGTGCGGGACGTGTATGGATAGATAGCATATGGCCCTATCTGGCTATATACATTAAGAAAAAGGGCGCGACCACTTTCGGCATAATCTTTTACAACTACGAGGATGAATTGTTTGCCCGGTTTTTGCAACTGGATGGCGAAAATCATAAGATCGTGACCTCGGATGATCAGTTGGCTGCCGCAGAGGTCCTGATAGGGCTTCCTAAAACCAAATGACAGCGGCGCCAACGCCGTCGGAGATCTCGAACGAAGCGAGCGGAGTCCCGTGTCCCGACCGCGGCGATTGCGTTGGCTATGGGGCTGGAGGGTAATCGTGATTCCAGGCGACGTTCTGATGACTGCTCTCGTCTGTCTTCGGGTATTGGATGCGTCAGGGATGACACCAGAGGATTGCAGGACAGATACGATCGTCCATGTCACACGAAGCGACGAGCACACGCGTGAAACCAAACTGGGCAAGGAGAGATGACCATGCCGGTCTACGAAAAAGGTAGCGTTCGCATCTACTATGAAGATACGGGCGCGGGCTTTCCCTTGTTGATCATCCCCGGCGGGGGCTGAACGCAACAATCTCCTATGTGACCGGGAGTGCGCCGTTCAATGCGATAGAAGAGTTCAACGGCGAGGGGCATTCTCGCGCTGCCGCTGGCGGTCAGCTACGTCCGGCTAGGGTTGGTACGACACCGCGCTGGGGGTGGCTCTGATCCATACGGCTCTTGCTCTGCCGTTTGCGGTGCTGGTGACGTCAAGCCTGTTCCTCGGTATTCCGCGCGAGCTCGAGGAAGCCGCCTGGGTTTTCGGCTGCTCCGGCTTCGGGGCGTTCCGCCGCATTGTGCTGCCGCTCGCCTTGCCGGGCGTGGCAGCGACGGCGATCTTCGCATTCGTTGTCTCCTGGAACGAGGTGTTCGCCGCCTCGGTGCTGACCGTGCGGCACAAGACGCTGACCGCCTTCCTGCTCTCAGTGCTGTCGGAGTCGCCGCTGCAAGCACAGTTTGCGGGTGGGTTCCTGCTGATCGTGCCGTCTGTCATCTTCATCCTCCTGGTCCGTCGCTACCTGTTCGCCATGTGGGGGATCGCCAGCCGATGAGAGCAGGCTGATGGCGGAGATCCGGATCGAGCACGTGGTGAAGGACTTCGGCGCTGTCACCGTGTTGCACGACGTGTCGCTGACTGTGGCGGATGGCAAGTTCGTCGCGCTGCTGGGGCCCTCGGGCTGCGGGATCACCCTCCTTCGGCCAAGCATCTTCCAGCATGGCTAGCGTCCCGCCTGCCGGTTGTCCCGTAGCTGCGCAGGTTGAGATCAGCCATGGCACGCTCGGTGTCCTCAGCTCCCATCATGACACGCCGAGATTGCGCGAGCGATGGCGTCGCTGGCATCGAGGACCGTCAGGCGTCTGGCCGCTGTCTCAGCCGCAACGCGGAAGGGCGGAACCGTGTTGGCGACCGTGATGCCGTCGAGCGCTGATGTGGCGAACAGTTCGGTCGCCCCGCCAACGAACAGTCCATGAGCAGCGGCAGCGAACACCCGTGTCGCGCCCGCCGCGCAGCACGCCGTCGCGGCCCGGACCAGTGTGCCACCGGTACTGATCAGATCATCGACGATGACCGCGACCTTACCGCGCACGTCACCAGCCAGCAGCTCCCCGCTTACCACGCCACTGCTGCGATACTTCTCCATGTACGCACTGCCCACATCCTGTCGGGTCAGATGTTCCATTGCCTGGCGGAACTGCTCCGCCCGCTTGGCACCGCCCGCATCGGGCGAAACTGCAACCACCCGCTCGTCGCGCAGCAATGGTGCGAAATGCGCCGCCATAAGCGGGCCACTCTCAATGTGCCAGGTCGTACAACGAAACGCGTTCTCGAACGCCGCGACGTTGTGGACTTCCAGCGTGATCACGCGATCGACTCCTACCGCCTCGAACATCGCCGCGACATAGCGGGTGGTGATCGGGTCGTTCGGCTTGGTCCGGCGGTCCTTGCGAGCGTAGCATAGATAGGGCGTGACCGCGGTCACCCACGCCGCACCAGCGTCCTTCAACGCACCACAGAAGAACAGCAGCCGGCAGAGCTTGTCATTCCCGCTCTCGCCAGCATCACCATACAGGGAGTGCAGCACGAACACATCGTGCCCGCGCACGTCCTGCAGCGGTCGTGTCTTGTGCTCGCCATCCTCGAACCCCCGCTCCTCATGGGGACCGAGCGGTACTTCGAGCCGACCGGCCACACGCTCTGCAAGCTCGCGGCTGCCTTGCAAGCCGAATAAGGTTAGAGGAGGGCGGCTCATCAGTCTCTCCCGTCAGATTTTGGCAGGCATCAGGAAGGCCCGTGCCTCATCGAGCAGCGCGGTCACTTCTTTGTCCTGCAACTGAGGAAACGCGGCATAGAACTGGCCGACGGCGAAGAAGTCCCTTGGAGTGTCCAGGCATACGACCTCGTCAACTTCTCGCCGCAGTCGCTTGAGCGTCTGACGCGGGGCAACCGGGACGGCAAGCACGAGATGGGCCGGGTTCCGTCGCCGCGTGGCACGCAACGCGGCGAGCATTGTGGCCCCAGTAGCGATACCATCATCGACCACAATGGCTGTCCGTCCGTCGATGCCCACGGGTTGATGATCACCAAAATAGACGCCGCGCCGGCGCTCGATTTCCTGCAATGCAGTGGCTTTTGCCTTCTCAAGATACGCAGACGAGATGTCCAGGGTGGAGACGAGGGCAGGATCCGTCACGAGCTGAGGATCTTTGCCGTCGGCGATCGCTCCGATCGCCAGTTCCTCCTGGTGCGGTGCACCGATCTTGCGCACTAGCACGAGGTCCAGCGGGGCCTCCAATGCGCGAGCAATCTCGAACCCGACTGGAACGCCGCCACGCGGCAGCGCCAGGACAACCGGCCGCTTGTCCTTCAGCGGCAGCAGTCGCTCGGCGAGCCGTCGTCCCGCCTCATGTCGGTCTATGAATTGCATGCCCTCTCTCCGCAGCCGAAGTGGTCAGATGCCGCAGGAACCAGGCACGCCCCAGAGCAACTACTGCCTCAAGGGTACCTGGCTCCTCGAACAGGTGGGTCGCACCGGGCACCACTTCTAACTGGCGCTTACAGTGCAGTTGCCGATATGCCGCGCGATTAAGGGCCAAGACCTCCGGATCGTTGCTACCGACAATTAACAGCGTTGCTGCAGTGACCTTCGTCAGGGCGCCGCCAGCCAGGTCGGGTCGTCCGCCACGGCTGACGATGGCACGCACATCGGTGCGCCCGGCGGCGGCGGCGAGCGCGGCAGCCGCTCCAGTGCTGGCGCCGAAAAAGCCGAGCGGCAGGCTTTGCACGGCCGTACTCTCGCCGACCCAGCTTGCCGCCTGATCGAGGCGTTCGGCGAGAAGCGCGATATCGAACACATTGGCTCGATGCGCGGCCTCGTCCTCGGTCAGCAGGTCGAACAGCAGGGTGGCGAGCCCGGCGCGCTGCAGCTCGTCGGCAACGAACCTGTTGCGCGGGCTGAGGTGGCTACTGCCGCTCCCGTGCGCGAACAGCACGATGCCATTTGCGGTGCCAGTAGGCAGGCCCAACAGCCCTTGCCTGCCGTGCGGCGGAAGCATTACGGACACCATCCGAAATTCGGCATCTATCATGGCCAGCGTCCCTCCACGGCTGCGATCGGACGTCGGTCCCCGCGGCGGCGCATTGATCGAGGTCAAGTTGGGCTCTCGGTGTGCTCCTGATCCTGCATGGTCCCCGTCACCACTGGCGCAGCTCGCGCCAGGGCAACCAAACTTCCTTGACTGACATCAAGGGTCCGCCAGAGCCGCAGGTCCAGACTGGCTGGCAATGAACCACGCCAGAACGCTAGTAAACGAACGCCCAACCGCGCCGCCAGCTCAATGGCGGCAGTCTCAACGGCCGGCGTCGCCAAGTCGCCCTCCACCATCACCGAGCATCCGGCCGTCAGCACAGCAGACGTCTCCCGCCACACCGCCTCCCCGGGGGCGAGATGGAACACGCGCGCGCCAGGCGCCGGAGTGGTGAAGCCGGCGATCGCATCCGCCAATTCAGCCCTACCCTGTTCCTCATCGCCGCCCAGCATGATCAGTTGCGGGCGCGTTGGAGCGAGGAACTCAATGCCGGCATCGATATGCCGCCGCGCCAGCGCGAGCAGCCGCGCTGCCTCTCTGGGGTTGGCCCGACGGCGCGCGCTGCCGGCTAACGCGTAGCTTCGCGTGGCAGCGCGCAAGGCGAGAAACAACGGCAGGGTCCGCAGGCCTTCGGCCTCCGGGACAAGGTCCAGATAGGCGTTGAAAACTACGTTGCCGAGATCGCCGCGGCCACGCAACTGCAGATCCATCAGCAGAAAGGCCAGGTCGTACAGCACGTCGATGCACCCGATCTCGTCGCTGAACTCGATGCAGTCGAACAGCGTCGGGCGACCGGCATAGAGACAGATATTCGCAAGCCGCAGGTCACCATGACCGCGACGAACCTTGCCGTCGGCGCGCCGTCGGTCAAGCAGCCCGACCAGGCCATCGAGTGTCGCGCGCGAGCGACGGCTCAGCGTGCCAACGGCAGCACCGTCGAGTTCCGCGGCAACCTTGGCCAGTTCGCGATCATTGTCGGCAATAACGCATCGAATCGCACCGCTCCCGCCGTGTGACGGCGTTGGCTCTGCTGTGGCGTGCAAACGCCCGACAGCCTCACCGAGGGCGTGCATCAATTCTGGTGTCAGTCGGCCGCTATCTGCCATCTGGTCGAACAAATCGGACTGCGCGAACCGGCGCATGACAACCACATAGTCGAGTGCGGTGCCCGGACCATCGAACGCAAGCGCGCCACGCTTATCGCGATTGATCGACCGCACGCCAAGGTAAAGCTCGGGCGCAGTACGCCGGTTCAGCACGAGCTCCGCTTGGCATGCCGCCAAGCGCGACGCCTGGGTCGTGTAGTCGAGCGAGGCATAACGGATCGCGCGCTTCAGCTTGTAGGCGCGGTCCGCAGCCAGAAACACGATTGAACAGTGAGTCTCGATCCGTTCGACCTCAGTTTCGCAAAGGCCGTAGCTCTCGGGGCGCGACAGGAAGTCGATCACCGCGTCCTGGTCATCGACGGCAAAATGCGCTCCTGTCATGACCCGCGGATCGACGCTGTACGGTCCAACCGGGAGGCAAGCTGGCGAATACCCTGGCTGATCTCTATCGGAACATCAAATGGGTCCAACCTCCGCAGCGGCTCTGGCAATCGTGCCAACGAAGCCGCGGCGTGCATGCGCGCCTTGGTGAGGTTGGGCAGATCGCCGACCCGTTTGCCGTCGCGCATGGCGGGCCGCAGCAGTGGTTCGCCGTCCACCGGCTCGTCGATCAGGGCCACCACGTCGCCGGCAACGGTCCCGTCTGCATTGTAGTGCCGATACACCTGCTTGCGGCCGGGCCATGTCGCCTTACCCTCGCTCCGCTTGCGCCGCGCACGACCGGCGTATTCCTGTAGCTTGTAGGCACAATCGAGTGCCGGCGCATCAGACGACGTGGTCAGGCTGGTGCCGACACCAAAGCCGTCAATCGGAGTGCCGCTGCGGCACAGTTCCTGCAGGCTATATTCATCTAGCCCGCCGCTGGCGAAGATATGGACCCCTGTCAATCCCGCGGCATCGAGAATGGCCCGCACCGCCCGTGCGTGAGACGCGAGGTCCCCGCTGTCCAGCCGCACCGCACTGATCGTGATGCCCTCGGCAGCGAGGCGCGGCGCCAGTCCGGCGACGATGGTTGCACCACGTTCGGTGTCATACGTGTCGATCAGCAGCGTCAGGGCCTTCGGGCGAACCCGAGCGAAGCGCTCGAAGGCCGTTGCCTCATCATCATGCGCCTGCACGAAGGAATGCGCCATGGTGCCGGCCACCGGAATGGCGAAATCGCGGTGTGCCGGCACCGTGGCGGTACCCAAAAGCCGGCCAGATAGCTCGCGCGCGCCGCCAACAGCCCGGCTTCCGCGCCATGTGCACGCCGCAGTCCGAAGTCCACCAGTTGCTTCCCGGGTGCCGCGAGCACCATGCGGGCTGCCTTAGACGCGATGATCGTCTGAAAATGCATCAGGTTGATCAGCCGGGTCTCAACCAGTTGCGCCTGAGGCAGCTGTGCGACTACACGCAGCACCGGTTCGTCGGGGAAGAAGGGAGTGCCCTCCGGCATCGCATCGACATCCCCGGTGAAGCGCAAGTCGGCCAGGCCTTCGATAAAGGCCGGAGAGAACATGCCTGATGCGCCCAGCCAGGCCAGCTCATCTGGCGTAAACCGCATCGTCTCCAGGAAGTCCACGACCTGCTCAAGGCCGGCGGCCATCAGGAAGCCACGCCGGGGTGGCAGCTTGCGGACGAACAGCTCGAACACTGCCGTCTCGGCCATGCCATGCGCGGCGTAAGCCTCGAGCATTGAGAGCTCGTAGAGATCGGTCAGCAGCAGGCCCGGTTCATGCATCCGCGCAGGATGCATGACATGTCCCTTCGTTCCTTGATCTCGGTCAACCATGTCGTTCTTCCTTCCCCGGTTGTTGCAGATCAAGGCAATCGGCTCCGTCGGGCGCAGCTTCGCCCACCGAGAGGAACTCCGCGACGAGCATCCCATGCCAGTTGTCAACGCCTAGATCGCCAGTCAGCTCGGCGAGATTGCCGATCTGCTCGACCTCGAGGGCGCCAGCCCGTTCCGCGTGCGCGGCTATCGCCGGGTAGCGCGGGCTGGTCGCTGAGCTGCCGCGCAATGTCGCCAACGTGCTGGCCGAGGGCGACCAGCCGCGCCGCGGATCGACATCACATTGGCCGTCTTCGGATCAGGCCCCTTGATCACGATCTGCTTCAGCTCATTCATCTGCGCTTCCGTGAGAAATGCCTCCCGATCCTTGCCATGCCGCGATGCCAGGCCGGGGATCCCCGCCGCGTTATAGCGGTGCACCAGTCCCGCAGGGTCTGGCGATCCATGCCGGACTGCTCCGCCGCCTCGCTGCGCGAGCGACCCTCCAGGATCAGGGCGATCGCCAGCAGCCGGCGAACCTGCGCGCCGTCGTCGCTCTTGGCCGCCACCTCACGCAGCTCCGCCGCCGTGTGCTTCGTGCGGGTAATGATGATCGCTTGCCCCATCCGGTCCTCCCTCCATCCAAATCGATGTCGGGCAGCACCGAATCGTAACTTGGCGAGTCAGGGGAAGCCCCCCACCCGAGAGTCGAGAGATCGGGCGCTTGGTATTACGCCGACAGGGCCTGGGGTTCAGTGCGCAGCCGTTTGACCAGCAGCTTGTTCAGCGCGTGCACGTAGGCGCGGGCTGAGGCGACGATGGTGTCGAGGTCGGCGCCCTGTCCATCGACCAGCTTGCCCTTCTCCTCCAGACGGACGGTAGTCTTCGCCTGCGCATCGGTGCCCTCGGTTACCGCGCCGACCGAGAACAGCACGAGGTTCGCTTCGTGCGGAAAGATCTCGCGGATCGCCTTGAAGGTCGCATCGATGGGACCGTCGCCGGTGGCGACGGCACGCTTCACCACCCCATCCACCTCCAGCTCGAGATCGGCCCGCTGGGGCGATTTCGAGCCAGCATGCACGTCCAGCGAGACGAAGCGGATGCGCTCGTGATCGCGCATCACCTCGTCATCGACCAGCGCCATGATGTCCTCGTCGTACACCACCTTCTTGCGGTCGGCGATCTCCTTGAAGCGGCGGAACGCGACGTTCAGGTGGTTGTCGCCGATCTCGTAGCCGAGCGAGCGCAGCTTGTCGCGGAACGCGGCACGGCCGGAGTGCTTGCCCATCACCAGGTTGGACTTGGTCCAGCCGACGCTCTCCGGCGTCATGATTTCGTAGGTGGCCGCGTTCTTCAGCACGCCGTCTTGGTGGATGCCGGCCTCATGGGCGAAGGCGTTGCGGCCGACGATCGCCTTGTTGGGCTGCACGTCGAAGCCAGTTATGGTGGCGAGAAGGCGTGAAACCTTCAGGATATTGCGGGTCTTCACGTTGTTGGCGAAGGGCACGCGGTCGTTCCGCACCCGGATCGCCATCACCGCTTCTTCCAACGACGCATTGCCGGCGCGCTCGCCGATGCCGTTGATGGTGGACTCCACCTGGCGGACGCCGGCGTTGATCGCGGCCAGCGTGTTGGCGACAGCCAGCCCCAGGTCGTTGTGGTTGTGCGCCGACAGCACGACCTTGTCGGCACCCGGCACCCGCTCGCGGATCATAGTAAAGATGCGATGCATGTCCTCGGGCAGCGCATAGCCGACCGTGTCGGGAATGTTGATCGTGGTGGCGCCAGCCTTGATCGCCGCCTCGCAACAGCGGCACAGGAAATCGGGGTCAGTGCGGGTGCCATCCTCGGCCGACCATTCGACATCGTCGGTGAAGTTGCGCGCCAGCGTCACGCTGTCGATGACCGCCTGATGAACGGCCTCCGGCTCCATCCGCAGCTTGTATTTCATGTGCAGCGCGCTGGTGCTGATGAAGCTGTGGATGCGCTTGCGCTTCGCCGCTTTCACCGCTTCCGCGGCACGCAGGATGTCTTCGCGGCCGGAGCGGGCCAAGCCGCAGATCACCGGTGTGTCGTCACGCTGGCCGAGACTTTCGGCGATCGCCTTCACGCTGTCGAAATCGCCCGGTGAGGCGATCGGGAAGCCGGCTTCGATCACGTCCACGCCGAGCTCGGCCAGCGCCTCGGCCATCCGGATCTTCTCGTTGAGGTTCATCGAGAAGCCGGGCGACTGCTCGCCGTCGCGCAGCGTGGTGTCGAAGATGATGATACGGTGGTCGTCCAGCTTGCCGAAGCTGGGATGTTCGATGCTCATGTGGGTCGGTCCTCGGGGGATTGAACACGCTCAGCCGTCAGGGGGTCTCCCCTGAGCGAATGCCGGCGGTCAGCACCCCGGCGCGACGCTCAGGGGCGGCTAAGTCGAAGGAGGAGGCCCTGGGTCAGCAGGCGCAGGCCATTGCGCGCCGCGAAGCGGGCGGTTCGGCAGGCCATACGGATGCCACAGCAGAGCATGCCGCAGACCCTAGCGGGAAGAGCGCTCCGGCGCAACCCGGGTCGGCACGTCAGCCAGCCAGGGCAGTCGCACTTCCGACGACTGCTGCACGCCGTCCCACCCTGTCGCGGCTGGTGATGGCGGGCCATGACGGGACGAGCCGCGTGGTCCACTACGCCAACCCCAGAAACCGACAGAGAGCGGTGTTCACGGTGCGCATGTCGCGGATCGATCTGTCCGATCCGCTGGCCGAGCTTGGAACGGGGGAGCGTAACGGTTTTGTCGATCATCACCTGAGAACTCCGTTGCAGGCCGTTGCCCGCGTCGGGTTCCACGGCAATCCTGACCAACGATGCGTTTTCAAGATCACTTGTCAAAGGCAACACCGTGACAGACGGCAATGCCGCGAATGTGTCATCCTGCACAATAAGGACCGAGCGTGGCTTGCCGTAGGCGCCGGGCGGGGCGGCGATTACGATGTCACCGCGTTTCACGGCTTCCATGCTTGGGTGTCGGCAACGCCCTCGATCCAGCGCATCACCTCGGCTTCGTCGCTGTTCGGATCGTTGGCGCGCGCGGCAATCAGCAGCGACTGCCGGCGAGCCTCAGCTTCGAACATTCGCCGACGCTCCCGCTCGACACGTTCCCCGGCGAGTTCGCGCAACAGCTCACCGAGAGACTTGTGGTCTCGCTCGGCAAGGTTGGTCAGCTCCGCCTTGAGCTCGGGATCAAGGCGGAACGTCACCGTACCCCCTTGGGAGGGGTGCTGATATACGTCATGATAAACCATCTGTAAGACAATCCTTACAACAAGACATATAAAGGGAGCGTCTTATACCCGTCGTCGGCGACGGTGACCTTCGGATACCAGATTAGGAGGCTTTGCTGATCCGGATCATCGGGGTCAGGCTCGACCCGACCGCCTCTCGGGTCCAGCCCGGCAGTTTCGAGGGCTTCGGCTAGACACGCGGCCACCTGCGCGCGCATGGCGCCGTTCACATGCGCTTGCGCGGCCGCCTTGATGGCGTCGAGTCGCTTCCGACGCTGCTTGCCGCTGAGCGCCTCGAGTTCCGCAACATCCGCCGCTTTGCCGAGATCGTCGCGAAAGATCGTGATGTCGATGTCTTCGGAAAAGCGCGAGATCAGACCGAAGGCCTTTGACAACGACGTTCCGCCTTTGAACAGCAGGCGGGGACCGCCAGCGTCGGCGCCGTTGAAGAGTGCGTCGAGCGTCCAACTGACCCGGAAGTCCTTCTCGATGGCGTCGATGCGTCCGGCGAGTGCCTTTGGGCCGCCTCCATCCGCGACCAGCCCGTAGATCGGCCATTCGGGAACGAGCCGTGTCCGCAGGGGGCGACCTCAGGCAGCTGTAAGGTGCGCCAGGCAGTGGCGGCGATCTCGTCGGCATCTGGAAGCGCGCCGCCATCCGCGGGGTCGCAGACGAGCTCGGTGAGCAGTTCACGGACGCGGCTCGCGAACTGCCCCACCTCCTCGGCGAACTCGCCGGTCAACACCTCCTCCATCAACTTGTGCAGGAGAAGCCCGCGCACGCGCCCCGCGTCGACCTCCGGCGCATCGCCCGGCTCAAGCGCAATCGCCTCGATCACCGAAACGCGATCGGGATCGTGATCGCTCGGCCGAATGCAAGTAAGCGGAACACCCGCCGCACTCGGACGGGAGCGACCGAGGCGCTCTACGCGGCGGCGAAGGACGCCTATGACGCGGCCCGCAAGACCAGAGTTGCTTTGCTTCACTGTAAGAGAAGTGCTATTTATCGGCCGTGCGCGTCTGCCTTCCATACAGAAAAACATTCGCGTCTCACAAGGGGTCCCTATGAGGTACGATATTGAGGCCGATTGGCTACTCCTAAATACATGTAATTATAGGTGCGCATATTGTTTTGTTCCTGCTGCCCTACTCGGAGAAAAGCTGACTGTATACGGTGATCCTGAAAAGTGGAAGCTGGCCTTCGATCGGACCGGGTTGACTTGGCTGCTCCACATGACGGGGGGAGAGCCTACTATTTATCCCCGCTTCGCAGAACTTTGCCAATTGCTTACGACGGCACACTATCTCTCGCTCAACACAAATCTAACTCAATCATCGATCGTTGAGTTCGCGCAGCGTGTAGATCCATCTCGCGTAAGTTTCATCAATGCAGGTCTCCACGCCGAAGAACGGGAGCGCAGAAAAGGACTGATAAGTTTTCTAGAGCGCGCCTCATACTTGAAAGGACGCAACTTTCCGATTTTTATCAGCATTGTCGCGACTCCTGACGTCCTTTCCAGAGTGGACAATGTCGTTGCGCTCACAGAACCGACTGGTCTCACCCCTGTTCTGAAGCTGTTGCGCGGAAAATACCAAGGAAAGATCTATCCAGAGGCGTATAGCGCGAAAGAACGATCGAACTTCATCGAGTTCGCGACCAGAGCGCACGAAAGCTATGGGCCGCGGCTGAGTGTCTTAGCTGAGCGTCCGACCATTGACGTATTTGGCGACAGAGACTATCTTGATGGAACTCCCAAATTTCACGGGAGGATGTGCAGTGCAGGTGAAAACTTTGTAAGTTTGCATTCGGACGGAAAAATGTACCGTTGCGAAGAAAAACACTCAAATTACCTGGGCAACATCCTTAATGGTGCGTTTGCGTTGCGGAAAGGGAAAGCACGTTGCGACTCGAATTATTGTTTCTATTTCTGTTTGAAATATGCCAACGAACCAAACCGCCTGTCGGCATCGTTTTTTCTTGATACGAAATTATCGCAAGCCGTTCGAAGGTCGGCCGCTTGGCGTAGAATTCGATCTCAAGGGAGCACCCGCTTCGTAAGCATCCGCCGAGTGCCGCGGTGTTGCACGGCCGTCGACCAAGCATGCGGACGACGCACTGGTGTCGCCTACCTCTTGAGGTCCGCGAGGAGTTCCTTGAGGTTCTCGATACCTTCGGCGGTAAAGGCAACGGTGGACATTTCGTCGATGTCCCAGACGGTGAGGACACCGTCTTCCGGCTCCATATCGAGGGCGATGTCGCGCAAGAGGTCCTCGTCCTCGCCGAGCATCTTGGCCACCCGGCCGATGGTGGAGACGGAACTGGGCGCCGCCATTGATCAGGCCGCGCGGTCGACGCGAGTAGCTCGCGGCCAATGCCAGGGCAGCAGTTCGTGCAACCGCGAGACTGGGTGATCACCGATGCGCGCGAGCACGTCGGCGAGCCAGGCGCGCGGATCGATGTTGTTCAACTTTGCCGACGCAATCAGCGAATACATCGCCGCTGCCCTCTCCCCGCCGCGGTCCGAACCGGCGAACAGCCATGACTTGCGCCCGAGTGCAATTCCGCGCAGCGCGCGTTCCGCCGCATTGTTGGTCAGGCAGATGCGTCCATCGGCAAGGAAGCGCGCAAAGGCATCCCATCGCTTGAGCATGTAGTCCATCGCCTTCGCGACGTCGGCATGACGCGAGAGCTTGCCGCGTTCGACGCGCATCCAGCTCTCGAGGGAGCGCGACCCGGACCTGTCTTACGGCCTGCCGTTGGGTCGCTGGCAGGCCGTTGATGTCGCGTTCGACATCGAAGATCGCATCGATCCGGCGCACCGCCTCGATCGCGAGCGGCGCCTTGGCAACTTCGGCGAGCACGAACAGTTTGCGCCGTCCGTGTGCCCAACACGCGGCCTCAATGATCGGACCAGGCTGGCGTGCGGGGTGGTAGAGGTCGTTGAACCCGGCATAGGCGTCGGCTTGCAGAATGCCCGCGTAGCCGGCGAGATGTCGGCACGGATGCTCGCCGCTGCGATCGCGCGAATAGAAGAAGATCGCCGCTGGCGGTGCCGCGCCACCGAACGGCTGGTCGTCGCGAACATAGGTCCATAATCGGCCGGTGACGGTCTTGACCTTGGCCAACACCGGCACGGTGGTCTCATCGCCGTGTAGGCGCTCGGCGGCGAGTACGTGGGCCTTGATCAGCGTCACCAATGGCGACAGCGCCGTCGTGCAGGCACCCACCCAATCGGCCAGTGTGGAGACGCTGAGATCGATGCCCTCGCGGGCAAACCGCTCGCTTTGGCGGTTCAACGGCTGATGCTCGCCGAACTTGCCATGGACGATCGTCGCCAGCAGGTCCGGACCGGCGCGGCCACGGGAAATCGGATGGAACGGCGCCGGCGGCTGCGTGATCGTCTCGCACGAGCGGCAGGAGAACTTCTCTCGCACCGTCTGGATCACCTTGTAGGTCCGTGGAATGCTCTCCAACGTCTCGGTGGTGGTCTCGCCGAGCTTGGTGAGCTGACCGCCACAGCACGGACAGCTTGTCGGCGACGGCAGCACCAGCCGCTCGCGCGGCAGGTGCGCCGGTAACGGTGCGCGCACCGGCTTGGCGCGTGTGAACGGGCGCACGTTCGTCCTGTTCGTGGCCGCATGAGCGGCAGCCGCTTCGTCCTCGGCGGCAGCGGTCTCGAGTTCCTCGATCTGCATCTCCAACTGATCGAGCAGCTTGCGTCCACGCTCGGCGGAGGCGCCGAAGCGGTCACGCTTCATCTTGGCGATTAGCAGCTTCAGATGCGCAACCATCGCCTCGGCACCAGCGGCACGAGCCTCAAAATCACGCCGCGCGGCCTGCTCGGAGATTAGCGCTGCTTTCAGCGCGTCGATGTCATCCGGAAGTGTACCGGCCGAATCGCTCATGCCGACAACTGAAATCACACTCGCCCGTGGTCATGCACGCGAAATCTTCAAAAAAACCCCGGCAACTGTGCAACTAGTCCAATCTTAGCCCGCCAGTTCCGGTCGCCAGGTTCGCTGCGGGTGTCTCCAGTCAATTCCCTCTAGCATGTAGCCGAGTTGGGCCGCCGTAATCGCAACCACTCCATCCGCCGGCGATGGCCAGATGAACCGACCGCGCTCGAGTCGCTTGGCATATAGCGACATGCCGAGGCCGTCATGCCAAAGAACCTTTATCAGATCACCCCGACGACCCCGGAAAACATACGCATCGCCGGCGTGCGGGTTGCGCTGCAGGGACTGTTGTACTTGCAGGGCAAGGCCATTCATCCCGCGACGCATATCGGTCCTGCCTGCGGCCAGCCAGACGCGCATACCCGAGGGTGGCATCATCATCCGCGCAACACCGACAGCACGCGGCGGAGCGCCGCAACGCTCACTCCTTCGTCGATACTCACGCGCACGCTGCCGTTCAGCTCGATCTCGATCAACCCCGTTCGCCGTGGCGTTATCACCCGAGACGGCAACGGCTCTGATGCCGCCGGCGTCTCGCTCGGAACAGGCGCAATCCGCGCGGGGAAGAGATGCAGCTCCGAGCCGCAGGCAGTCTCGGCTGCAGCGAGGCGACGCCAGCGATAGACCAGGCTCGGGCAGATCCCGTGTCGGCGGGCAACGTCCTGGATGCGTACCCCAGGCTGCACAGACTCCCCCACCACCTTGGCTCGAAACCGAGCGTCATGCGCCCGACGCCGCTCTCCCACGATCTCGATCCGTGGGCTTGCCTCGCCATCTGTGGCTGCCACTCTGGCAGCCTCATGCTTGCTTCCTATCATCCCCCGAAGCAAATCAAGCCGCCACTATTCAGACAAGGCGGTCGTCACCGTAGGGATACCCCGCTTCTGACCGCGGGGCCTGTGTTCGTCCTCAGTGCCCCCGCCTGGAGCTGCGCTTCCGCTCCTAACTAAACCTGCCCCTGCTGAAGCCGCCTCGCGCTGGTCGAGCCTGGCGACCCCGAACGCGCCGTCGCCGTAGTCCGGCGTCTCGGGTAACGCGTGGTGGCGGCACCTCGAGACGGGCTTTCTGAAGCCTACGGCGAGCGCGACCAACGCATTGATGCTGTAGCTCTCGCCGGGCCCGCGCAGGGCGCTCAGGCGGTCGGCGACGGCCGGCTCGAGCTAGTTCCAAGTTTTCTCGCAACCGCGTCTAATATTACGCCGCAACGCAAGAGAGCGGAAATCAGGTTCGGCAGGCGAAAATCGCCGACTGCTCCGGCTCGGCGCCGGGCCGGATGGCGCACTTTCGCTCAGACGTGGGGCGGCGGCGTCTTCTGAATCGCCCCGGTCATCGGGATAAAGAACACCCCCATGTCGCGCCGCGAGTGGATCTTCCCCTCGGCATCCTTCGTGTAAATGTAAAGCACCTGGCCACGCTTGAACGGTTGACCGATCGGAATGATCATCCGCCCACCCGGCTTCATCTGCTTGAAAAGATCGGGCGGCGCGTATTCAGCCGCGCAGGTCACCATAATCAGATCGAACCCGCCCTCCACCTCGGGCCAGCCGTAATAGCCGTCCCCCACCCGGCAGTGCACATTGTCGTAGCCCAGAGGGCCGAAGATGCGGCTCACCGCTTTGCCCAGCGGCTCGATGATCTCGATCGTGTAGGCGCGAGAGACGATGCGGGACAGCAGGGCGCTCTGGAAGCCGCTGCCCGTACCGATCTCCAGGCTGACCTGGTCGGGTTTCGGCTCGGCGATCTGCGTCATGTAGGCTTGGCCGAGATAATCCGACAGCGCCGAGCCGTACCCAATGCCCCAGGGCTTAGGGTCGCTCTCATAGGCATCGCCGGGCGTGGCCCGCCGCTCGGAGTAGATGTAGTGGAAATACTCGCGCGGCACGGCCTGGAAAGCGGTCATGACGCGCGGGTCGGGCGTCTGCCCGCGGTCCTTCAGATAGCCGGCGATGCGCTTCAGCGCGGTCGGCTTGCGCGCCTGGATGGCGTCGAACTGGGCATCCGTCAGGCTGACTGGCCGGCCGGAGGCATGCATCGCCGCCTCGTAGGCTCGGCGGTTCCAGGTGCCTGGCTCCGCCAGAGCGGCGGGGCAGATAGCGGATGCCGTAGCGGCCGCGATCAATCCACGGCGTGTGACCGGGCCGGCAAATGAAGCCACTGGATGCGCCTCCGCATAACGGGGAATGCTGCGAGGGCGGCAATATACAAGGCGGCAGCGCACAAAAGAAGCAGGCGATAGCCAGCTTCGCGGGCGATCAGGTTGGCGAGTGGCGTCGCGACCACAGAAAAGGCGCCATTCAGCCCCCAGGCCCAGGGCAAGGCCCCGCCCGATCCGAGCCGGGACAGGCCCAGCGGGAACGGCAGGCCCAGCGCGAAGGAGACCGGAGCGGCCACGGCCAGCACCAGGGCCGCCCGGACCACCCACGGCGCCCCGAGCGTGGCCAGAATGGCCGGTTGCAGTCCGGCAAGGACAACGGCGCTCCAACCCGCCATTACCAACGTCGCTACGACGATCCCCCAGCGCGGATTGCCCGCAAACTGCCCGGAAACCGCGCTGCCAAACCCGGAGCAAATCAGCATGCCCGTCAGCACCAGCGCGAAGCCACTCGCCCGGTCATTCAGCCACAGGCTCGCTTGCTCGATCAGGAAAATCTCGACGAACAGAAAGCCGAGGCCGAGCGCGGGGAAATAAAGCACCGTACGCAACAATCCCCCGTGCTCCGGCCGCACGCGACCTGGCGCGATAAGCGGCACGCCAAGCACGAGAAGAGCGATGACTGCGGCCTGCGCCAGGACCGCGAGGTTCACCAAGGCCCCGATTTCCGCCTGAGGCAGCACCTCCAGGCGCTCCAACAGCAGACCGACTTGCGACAGCTTAAGCGCCGCGAAGAAGAACGGGCGGTCGAGCGTCATCGGCGTCAGGTTGAACGCGACGCCCGACGGGCTCGGTTGACCGGCCAGTACCGGCTGCTGCCTCGTCCGCGATGGAATCGTCCGGGCCGCCGGCCGCGACTTCCCCGGTGGCAAAGGAGATTGCCGGTAGGTCGTTATAGATGCCCGAGCGCGCAGCGGCGACGTCGATCCCGGGATAGTACGACACGTCAAAGGAACGTTGATCGCAGAAGTGCCGGATGGCGGCGATGCGGGTGGCATCCCAGGGACGGTTGGAGAGCAGCAGCCGCGCATTCCAGGCTGAGCGGTAGATAACGATATGCGTTGCCGGATCGGCCATGCCTGCCGCCCGCAACGCGGAGCGCGCAGTCGCGAGCAGGCGAAGCGCATAGACCGGGAAATCACGGATCGAGACAGGAATAGAAACGATACCGCCCGGTGCGAGCGCGCGCAGATCGGCAACGATCGCTTCTACTGTGAAGGCGGTGGCGTTAGCCGGGGCGGCATCCAGGAAATCGGCTGAAATGTCGATAATATCGTAGCGCTCGTCCGCTTGCGCGGCTGCCATCGGCCCTTCCGCCAGCAAGCCGAGGCGCGGATCGGCGCGCAGCGGTGGGGAGGGACCGAACCCGCTGCGCAGTGCTCGATACAGCACTGGCTCGGGCTCCAGCGCGACAACTTCATGGGCCCCGAGGCGCAGCGCCTCGGCAATGCGGAACCCGCCCGAGGCGCCGGCCAGTAGCACTCGGGCGCCGGGCGCGAGGGCATACGGCAATGCGTCCAGGGAGGCGCCGGAATAGCCCACATCGGCCGCCCCGCTTCCCTTCGGGAGGGCGGCGATCCGCTCGCCGTCGCGATACAAGCCAAGGCTGCGCGGCGGGTCGGGCAGGCCAAGCATGCCGGCATCGTTGGAAACGTCGGTATTCACCCGCTCGGTGAAATCGTCGAGCAGCAGATACGCGCCGCCCGGGGTGTTGCGCTCGGCCACCACCTTGGCGCCCGGCGTGTGCAGAGGCGGGTAGATCGGCTTGAAATCGTTGATCCGCGGCTGATTACCGAACAACAGCAGCGCCTCGACGACGATCAGCGCGGCTCCCGCCCCAGCGATGCACGCCCATCGTCGGCGACCCGCGATGAAAACGGCAGAGGCGGCCAAAGGGACCAGCAGCGCCGGCACGAGCCGGAACGGGTGCAGCAGGAACATCAGTCCCATCACCAGCGCGGCGCCGGTTCCCGCACCGGTCAGGTCCCAGGCATAGACTGCACCGATGCGCCCGGCGTTCAGCACGAAGCTCAGACCAATGAAGAGGCCGGCGAGGAAGAAGAACGGCAGCAGCGCCGCATAATATCCGGCAATATTCCAGAGCTGCGGCGCCCAGGTGACCGGGTTCTGCAATTGTAGCGGATTAAACGGGTTTTCCGCGGTCAGATGGAAACCGAACCCAGCCGCCAGCACCAGCAGTGGCGGCAGCGCGGCCAGCAGTGCCTCGCCATGCCGGACCGCCGTGTCGCGGGCCAAGGCCAGAGCGACGCCGCTGAACGCGAACCCCGCCATGACAATCGAGATCACCCAGTAGCCGTAGTCCGACCACTCGGCGACAGCGAAGTATCGGGTCAGAGCGATCTCGTAGCCGAGCGCCGACAGCGAGACGAGGAACAGCGGCGCCAGCGAGAGCCGCCGGGCGAGTCGATCCGGCAGGTTCAAGGCCAGATGCGCCGCCGTATGAAGCCCTCCATCAGCGCATCGAAACGCGCCGCGTCGTCGATGAACAGAGCGTGGCCGGCATCCGCGAAGACCGCTGTTTCGGTGTCGGGGCGATTGCGTTGCAGGTTGGCGGCCTGCGCCGCGAAGCGGGGGCGTACGACATAGAGCGCAGGCTTTCCGGTCGAATAAATCGCCTCTCGCCAGTACTCTCGCGGCACCGGATAAGCAAGCAATTCGCGGGCCGCCCAGTCGGGAGTACGCAGCGTGGCCTCGGTCAGCCGGTCCAGCCACTCGGGGTTCTGCGGCGTGCGGAACATGGTGCGGACGAAGCGCTCCATGTACAGCGAGCGCGGGACCGGGCGTATCGGGCGGCGACGCGTCGGTGAGGGAGCGGGCGCCTCGCCCACCGAGTTATCGACCAGCACAAGGCCGGCAAGCAACTGATCCCCATCGGCGTGCACATAGGCCAGCGCGTCCAGCACACCCAGCGACCAGCCGACGAGCAACACCGGGGACGGTCCAAGGCGCGCGATCAGCTCGCCGATATCCTGACCACGCCGTCCAGGCTCGTAACCGGTTGCGGCGATCTCGGATTCACCCTGCCCGCGGGGATCGAAGGCCACGACGTGATAAGAGTGCCCAAAGGCCGCGATCTGCGGCGCCCAGATCCAGGCGGGCATGGTCCAGCCGGGGACGAAAACGATCGTGTGCCCGGTCGGCGGCCCGGCTTCGAGGTAGTGCAGACGAACGCCGTCGCTCGAGACGAAATAGCGGTCAGCTACGCCGGGCAGGGTCTGCGCCGAGGCAGCGTGCAGGAACAGACCAAAGGCGAGCAGCGATAAGCTCGCCACTAAGCGACGGCTCATGGCCGACATAAGACCGGTTGCGGCCGAGTCGTGTCAATGACGCTTCAAGAACCTGTAGCCTGCGACTACGGCTTGGCTCCCATGAACCGGGCCCCTATCTCGTGTCAAGATCACAACGAGAGGTCCCAAGTTTCCTATGCGGCACGAACCTGTCGTCCGCGCACCAAATCGATCAGCCCAGTCGGATCGCGCGCCGGTGCATTGCCGCGCCAGGCAACATGCTGGTCGGGCCGCGACAGTACCAGCTTGCAGCCGCGATAAGCCGCGCCGGCCTCATCTGCCCCCAAGTCCAGCACCGCAAGCGGTAGCCCGCATCGCGCAGCGGCCTGCACCAGCGGGTCAACATCCATTGCACGGTCGAGACGCAGCAGCGTGAAGCCACGACCAAGCGCGTCGTATAAAGACCGCCCGTCCCGCAGCCAGACGTGCGGCGTTCGGCACCCTGGCACCGTCGAGGGCGTGAAGTCGTACATCGTGTAAGCCGGCGGCTCCTCTCCGTCCGTCGCCACGATGGGCGAGCGGGCGTAGAACGTGCCAAAATTCAGTCCGCCGCAGCAGTATTGCGGCACGTTCAGCTCGTACACCTTGCGGCCGAATTCGACGCGCACCCCCTCGCCGCCCGGTCCGGCATCCGCGATCTCCGGCGGCACCGCGCCGCGGGCTCGCGCCAGCGCCACCGCAGTATCCATGGCATAATGGGAAACCTGTTCGGTGATCGGCTGCCGCTCGGCCTCATAGGCGTCGAGGATCGCCGGATCCGCCCAGCCCTGCAGGGCGCCGGCCAGCATCCAGGACAGGTTCGTTGCATCAGCAATCCCGGCGTTCATCCCGTACCCGGCGAACGGCACCCAGATATGCGCGGCATCACCGCAAATGAACACCCGCCGATGGCGGAACCGGTCAGCGACCAGGCGGCGGCCTATCCAATCCTCCTTGCCGATCACCTGATAATCGAAGTCGGGTCCGACCCCGAGTAGCAGGCGGATCGAGCGGTCACGATCCACCGCCTCGAAATGCGCCTCGTCAGGGCGCAGGTAGTTGTGGATCAGCCAAGTCTCGCGTCCGTCGATCGCGAACATATTGCCGCTGCGTCGCGGGTTCAGCGATTGCGTGGACCACGCCGGCGGCTCCCGCATGCGGCGGATCAGCTCAGGCGCGCGGATGAAGGTCGATTGCGTGCGCTGCACCACCGGATCACCCATCAAGCGCGCGCCGATCGTCCGGCGGACCTCCGAATGCGCCCCATCACAGCCGATCATGTAGTTACAGGCGATCGTCCACTCGTCACCACGATCGAGGTCCCGCACTGCCGCGACCACGCCTCCGTCCGACTGCTCGAAGCCGGTCAGCTTGGTACGATCGGCAATGCGGAGCCCTGACATTGTCACAGCGTGTGCGAACAGTACCGGCTCCAGATAGATCTGGTTGATCCGATGCGGCGGCTCCGGGGTTGGCCACCAGCCGTCGGGACCGGTCGTGTCGTGATAGCGATCCCGCCGACAGGGGATGTGGATGCGGGCGAACTCAATCCCGCACGTGTTGGTGCGGAACGAGACGTCGTTCGGGTAGTCGGCCGGCAACGCGTCCGCCTCGCGCACAGCGCGGGCAACGCCGAGCCGGCGGAAAATCTCCATCGAACGCGCAGCGACATGGTTGCAGCGGACACTCGGCGGCTCGCCGCGCCGGCGCGTCTCCACCACCAGCACATCGATGCCGCGCCAGGCGAGGTCCATCGCCAGCGTCAGCCCGACAGGGCCGGCGCCGACCACCAGGACACTGGCCGCACACGGCCGGGACGTCAGCTCGGACAGAGCACGTTCACTAGCGCTTGCCGCCCCTCGCGCACTGCCGTGGCGGCGCGTTTCAACGCGCCGGGCAGCTCGCCCGGCCGCTCGACCCGCTCGCCGTGCCCGTCATGCGCCGCGACAATCCGCTCGTAGTCAGGCGCCGGGCCGAGATCGGCGAGCAGCCGTCCGTCGTCCTCGGCCGCGACTCCACGCTCGAACATGTCCAGCGTGGCCCGGCGCACGGCGCCATAGAGCGTGTTGTTGTAGATCACCACCAGCACCGGCAGGTTCTGCGCTTGAGAAACGAAATGGCAGGCCGTGGGGTTGGCGAACATGTAGGCGCCGTCGCCAAGCACCGCGACCACGTTGCGCGAAGGCGCGGCCAGCTTGGCGCCGAGCGCTGCGCCGAAGCCCCAGCCGAGCCCGCCGGCGGCGCTGACGCCGAGCAGGCTGCCCGGCCCGGGAAGCGGGCAGTATTCCTGACGGAATGAATATTCGTTCACCATGATGGTATCGGAATCGACCACTGCGCGCAGGCAGTGGTTCATCCAGGCGTTGGTGCAGACCTCTCCCCGACCATCGCGCTCGGCTTCCGCGTCCCAGCTCGCATGCAGCTCGGCCGAGCGCTTCGCCAGCCGCGCGCGCCGTTCGGCGACGTCCGGCTTGCGGTCCGCGAGTGCCTGCTCCAGTGCCTCCAGCAATGGCAGCGTGGCGGCGCGGATGGTCAGGTCGCCGGGAAAGCTGCGCATCGGGTAGCGCGCGTAGAGCGGGTCCTCGCCAATCTGCACCACCCGTGCCCCGGCGGGCGGGGATTCCTTGCTGGGATACCAGGGGACGTCGCTCTCCCAAACCAGTACGAGATCGGCGGTCTTGAGCAGCGGTCCCGGGATCGAGCCCTGGAACATCGGATGCGCGCTGGACAGTGCGAAATAGCGTGTGTTGAACGGCACCACTGGCAGGGCGAAACGCTCTGCCACCCGCGCGAGGGCTTCACTCTCGCGGGGATCGCGGCCGAGCGTGCCGGTGATGATCAGCGGATGGCGCGCGGCGGCGATCCAGTCGGCAAGCTGCTCCACGTCCGCGGGCGCCGGGAGCGGCGGCCGAGGCTTTGCGCGAGACGGGCGAGCCCCTCCCGGCGACGCATCGACAGTTTCGCCCAGCACCTCGCGCGGCAAGCTGAGATAGACCGGCCCGGCCGGCGAGGTGGTGGCGATCTCCATCGCCCGCGTCACCACGTCGGCGATCTGGTCCGGCCGGCGCATCTCGTAGTCCCATTTGACGAACTCGCGCAGCATGCCGGCTTGGTCGAACATCTCCTGCGCCCAGTGGATGTAAACGTTGCGGGTGCCGGAGGGCCCATTCTCGGTGATCGGCGTGCGGCCGGAGGTGACCAGCATCGGGATGCGATCGCGGCTGGCGTCGAACAGCGCGCAGAGCGTGTTGGCCAAGCCCACGTTGACATGCGCCATCACCGCCTGCGGCCGGCCGGTCACCGCGGTGTAGCCATGCGCCATGCAGACGGCGGCGTTCTCGTGCGGGATGACCAGCGGCTTCGGTACCGGGCGGTTGGTCCGCGCGGCGCGGGCGAATGCCTCGATGACGGGGGCGAAATCGGTGCCGGGGTTGACGAACAAGTAGTCGATGCCCTGTGCGGCGAGCGCATCGAGGTAATCCTCGGCGGCGATGCGGGAATGCGTGGTCATGGCGGCCCCGTGACTAGCGTGTGGCCCATGCTGGCGCGATGATGTGGAGGCGTCAAAAGCCGCGACTGGTGGGGATGCCGCCGAGGTCGCAAGTTGACCCCTGCTGTATGCTAGCATCTCGCCGCGGCGCAAATGGCAGCGCTCGTAATCCGCAACATCGAAGATACTCTGCGTGCGCGCCTCACACGACAGCCGGCGGCACACCGACGGTCCATGGAGGAAGAGGCCCGCCCGATTCTTCGACGGGCCTGATCGCGGCGCCGACACGCTAGGTTTGCTGCTGCATACCTTGGTACGCCCAGCCAATATTCAGGGTCGCGACGGCGGCTGCTGGTAATGTCCTCAGAGTCTGTCCGGGAACATTGCTAGTTCCTGCATAGCCGTCTGACCATGAGACGGATGGAAGCGAGCAACAGAAAGGCACGCGCCTTCACATTGAGATTTTCCCAATCCTTACCCAGTCGACGACATCGGTTGAGCCACGCCAGCGTGCGTTCGACCACCCATCGCTTTGGTAGCACGACAAAGCCCTTGGCCTGGTCAGATCGTTTGACGATCTCCACCTCGGCCTGCGACACGACACGCTTCAACGCCTCCTGGAATCGCCGCCCCTGATAGCCGCCATCGGCATAAAGCTTCAGCAGGAACGGAAACATCCCGAACAGCGTCGCCAGCAGCATGGCGCCGCCATCGCGATCCTGGATGTCCGCCGCCGTCACGATGGCCTGTAGCAGCAAACCCTGGGTATCGACCAGGACGTGCCGCTTCTTGCCCTTGATCTTCTTCCCCGCATCATACCCATGCGGATCGATCGAGGCCCCCCTTTTTCGGCGCTCTTCACGCTCTGCGCATCAATCACCGCGGCGGTCGGGCTGGCCTCTCGCGAGGCCTGCTCACGACATTTCACATACAATGCGTGATGCAGTCGCTCCAGCGTGCCGTCCCAGGTCCATCGTTCCAGATAGTCGTGCACTGTGCTCCGCGGCGGCAGGTCCTTGGGGATCGCCCGCCATTGGCAGCCGGTGCTCAGCACATACATCACGCCGTTCACCACCTGGCGGATATCAACGCTCCGCTTGTTGCCGCCCGGCTTGGCCGGGGGGATCAATGGTTCCACCTCGGCCCATTCGGCATCAGTCAGATCGCTCTCATAGCGCAGTCGGGTGCGGTCGTACCGCGTCCGGTTCTCCTTGGTCCACATCCAGTCCCCCGAATCGATGCTCGGGGGAGAGAGAATCACAGGCAATTCAATGGCTTCAAGGGTGACCCGCTAAGCAATTCTAAAGACTCAATTTGTTCCCGGACGGACACTCAGATCGTGTCCCAGCACGTGGTGTAGGAGCGGTGCTCCCGAGCAGCGTTGGCTGCGTGATCAGGCTGCCACGGCAGGCAGACCGATCGGGATAGTATCGCTGATTGTGCCGAGTGTTTCCAGGCTCATGTAGCGACGCTGCACGGCCCACTCGTCGTTTTGTTCGAGCAGGATGGCGCCGACCAAGCGCGCAATGGCCGCCTCGTTGGGAAAGATGCCGACCACGTCAGTGCGCCGCTTGATCTCGCCATTCAGCCGTTCCAACGGATTGGTGCTGTGGATCTTAGCGCGATGCTCTTTGGGAAATGCCATAAAAGCAAGCACATCCGCCTCAGCTTCATCCATCAGGCCGGCGAGCTTCGGCACCCGAGGGCGGAGTTGATCGGCGACCTCGCGCCATTGTTTGCGTGCGGCCTCAGCGTCGTCCTGAGCGAATGCGGTGCCGATCCAGGCCGAGACGATGCGGCGATGACCTTTACCGGCGTGCGCCAGGGCGTTGCGCATGAAATGCACCCGGCAGCGCTGCCAGGAGGCGTGCAGCACGCGGGCTACCGCGGCTTTCAGCCCTTCGTGGGCATCGGAGATCACCAGCTTGACGCCGCGCAGGCCGCGGCGGGCCAGGCTGCGCAGGAACTCGATCCAGAACGTCTCCGCTTCGCTGGGGCCGACTGCGAGGCCGAGCACTTCACGTCGGCCGTCACTGTTCACGGCAACCGCCACAGTGATGGCAACCGAAACAATGCGCCCCTGCTCGCGCACTTTCACATATGTCGCATCTAGCCAAAGATACGGCCATTCGCCTTCAATTGGCCGGTTCAGGAACGCCTGCACGCGCTCGTCGATCTCGCCGCAGAGCCGGCTGACTTGGCTCTTGGAGACCCCGGCGCACCCTCCGCTGCCATTCCAGCGGCTTCGCCGCCGGAACCTTGGGCAGCTCCGCCCATCGCCTGCACCAGATCATCGACGCTGCGTGTCGAGATGCCGTGCACGTAGGCTTCCTGGATCACTGCGGTCAGCGCCTTCTCGGCGGTGCGGCGGGGTTCAAGGAAGCCGGGGAAGTAGCTGCCTTTGCGTAATCTCGGAATGCGCAGCTCGACCGTCCCGGCGCGCGTCTCCCAGTCGCGGTCACGGAACCCATTGCGCTGATTGATGCGGTCAGGGCTGCGCTCGCCGTGCGCTGCGCCACACAGCACATCAGTCTCCAGCTCCATCAGTCGCTGTGCGGCGAAGCCGATCATCTCGCGCAGCAAGCTGGCGTCAGAACTCTTTTCCAGAAGGCCTTGAAGGGCAATCTTGTCGTTGGTCATCGCGGTGTCCTTGGGTCAGAGTTGCAATTCGCAACCCAATTCTACCCGGGTTCACCGCGGTGGCCGCCGCTGTGGATAAGTGGCCTGCCGGCGCCAAACTCTCGGCGGTCGCTCCGCCAGGCCACTTATCCACAGCTCCTACATCATCACTTGGGACACGACCATGTCCTCACTGTTCGGCAGGTATTCGTTCCTGCTGAAGCTGTTCGTTGATGGCCGCTGCTAAGCCGCAATTCGATAGCGCCGCAGCGGCCATCCTGCCGAAACTGTCAGTCGAAGTCGTGAAGCGATCTGATCAGGTGCAGGGCTGCAACTCATCAGATACCAGGGCGCCCGTAATAGGCATCTATATCGCGCCCCCGCAAATCGTCCCACATTCCCAACTCGTTGGGCGCGTACGCCGGTGCACCTTCGAGCCTGCGGCGGTCAAGGTTCACCACATACCCTCCCTGGCGCGGGTCGTAGTTCAATTGATCCCAGGGCAGCGGGTGATATTTGTCGCCGATCCCAAGGAACCCGCCAAAGCTCATGATGGCGTATTGGGCTCTGCCCGAAATCTTATCGACCATAACGTCGTACACAGTCCCGAGCTTCTCGCCCGCGGTATCGTAGACGCTGGTGCCGTTCACTTTGCTGGCAGCGATGAGCCGACCACCCGTATCACCAGGGTTGTCAATAGTGGCCACTGTACTTCTCCTATAATCCGTGTGCTGCGTTGCGTAGCCCGGCGAGGCGCTCCTTCGGGTTCGAACCTACACTCGGCTACGCTCAGCGGGATAACGTCCGGAAGCGTCGATTGATCACTCCTGCTGGCCTACAAATTTCGATGATGGCACCCCGAGCGTTCGCCGGCCCGTCAAGTGGCGGCGACGCTATCTCGGCCCTGATCCGTTGGACGGCCGAAACGCCCGCCGCCAGGCGGGTCCGCACAGCCCCTTTCTTCGACAATGAGAACACCCGCCCACACATGGCGGCAATTGGCCTTGGATCAGGACAGCCGTTCCGGGCGCGAGCCGTAGAAGTCCTTCTCCCAGGCCCGAAGCTTCTTGACAGCATCGGTCACGAACGGCGTACGCCGCACGACGCGCAGGACCGCCTTGTTGACCCACGCGAGAGGCTGCGGAAACGGCCGCGGCACGTCGATCAGCAGAACCACGCGCACGCCGTTCGTGTCGTTCCACACCTCGTGCCGATAGGTGTCGTCGAACAGGACGCATCGGCCCTCTTCCCAGTACACCATCTGCTCGCCGACCTGCATGCGCACCTGCGATCGCGGCTCGGGAACGATCAAGCCGAGATGGGCGCGGATCAGGCCCTTGTAGGCACCCCTGTGGGCGGACAGATGCGCTCCCGGTTCGAGGACGGAGAAAAACGCGACTTCCACGTCTGGGATTGCGTCGATCAGGCGCGCCGTTTCAGGGCAGCTCCGGCAATTTTCCTCGCATCGCGTGCCATAGGCAAGGAAGGCGAACACCTTCCACACCTTCTCTCGGACGATGGTGTACTGCAGCGGCGAGAGATCCTGCATGTTCGGCAGCGCAGACTGCTCTGTCAGCACGCTGTCCAGCTCGCGCCGGATCGTGGTCCAGTTCGCCTCCAATTTGGCAACCCACGGGAAAGCCGTGGGCGAGATGATCTCGCTGCTTTCCACCAGGGATTTGTGGGAGAGCCACGACTCCAGCGCCTCCCGCCGCCGCCGGCCGAAGCGGGAGACCGATTTTCGTACGCGTTCGCGGATGGGAGGAGGCGAAATGGGCGTGTACTCACGGTTGTTAGAGAGGCGGATTGTCTTACGGCGACGGCCGCGCGCGGAATGCCGACATAGTCCCACACCTTGGCCGCCAGAGGCAAGTCGCTCGCTTGCCTTCGATCGCAGCTCTCCTTAACTCCTACATGTAGGAGTAAGGAGAGAGCATCATGCGCATTACATCGAAAGGACGGGTCACGATTCCGGCTGAAATCCGAGAGCGAGCGGGCTTGCTGCCGCACACGGAAGTTGAGTTCCATTTCGATGGCAAGGCCGTACCAATCATCCGCGCCAAGGTCAGGACCAAGAACAGCCGGGGCGCTCGCCTGGTCGCTCATTTGCGTGGTCGCGGCGATGTCGCGATGAGCACCGACGAGATCATGGCGCTGACCCGCGAGGACTGAATGACCGCCATATTGATCGATAGCAGCGTGCCTCCTGCGCTTTCAGCCGTGACCATCCCGGTGTAGCGTTCCTCTCCCACCATCGCCCCGGCAAGCTCCCCAATGCGGACCATCAACGTCCTCGCCATCCAGCGCATCAGCGCAGCGGAACAGGCGCAGATCACCGCCGTCGATCCGGCGATCCGCCTGGTTGATGCCGGCGGGTGGTTCGATGGAGAAATTCGCGAAACCTGGCCCGCTGCGACGACAGCCCGCTATCTCGCTCCCAACGCCAGCGGCGCCGGGACGCGCGCCGAGCGCGACCGCCTGCTTGCGGAGGCCGAGGTCATCCTCGGCGGCTGGCCATTCCCACTCGATCTGCGCGCCCGTGCCCCGCGGCTCAAATGGTTCCACCAGCGTCCGGCCGGAGCAAGCAACCTGCTGCGCGGTGATCTCTGGGGCAGTGATGTGATCGTCACGACGTCGCGCGGGGCCGGCAACACGCTGGCGATGGCGGAGTACGCGGTGGCCGGCATCCTGCACTTCGCCAAAAGCCTGCATCGCGCGGGCCTCGACCGAGAAGCCGGCACATTCGATCATCGTGCGTATCGGTCGCTGCTGCTGCACGGCAAAACCGCCTGTGTGGTTGGCGCCGGCGGCATTGGTCTGGAGGTCGGTCGGCTGTGCGCGGCGCTCGGCATGCGCGTGGTCGGTACGCGGCGTCATGCGGAAGCGGACGCGCCGCTGCCGCCGGGATTCAGCGTGCTCGGCGGCGCCGGCGACCTCGACCGCTTCCTCCCGGACAGCGACTTCGTGGTGATCTGCTGCCAATGGACACCGGAGACCACGCGCCTGTTCAGCGACGATCGATTTGCCGCGATGAAGCCCGGCAGCGTCCTGGTCAACGTCGCCCGCGGCGAGATCATCGACGAGCAGGCGCTGATCGATGCGTTGCAGCGCGGGCATCTGCGCGGGGTGGTGCTCGACGTATATGTCGGCGAGTTCGAGCGCACGCCACCGCCGCAGCTCTGGCGGGATCCGCGTGTGCTGATCACTCCGCACGTCTCGGGTCAGAGCGACGAGAACCGCCATCGCTCCATCGAGGTGTTCTGCGACAATCTGCGCGCCTATCTCGACGGCTCGCCGTTGCGCAACGTGATCGATTGGGCACGCGGTTACTGACCCTCAGGCCGCCAGGTACCGGCGAGCCGCTTCATCCAGCACCTGGATGCCAAGAGCAAGGTCCTCATCCTTGGTGTCTTCGGCCCAATGGTGGCTGATGCCGCCAATCGACGGCACGAACAGCATCGCAGCCGGCATGCGCCGGGCGATGTTCTGAGCGTCGTGCCCGGCGCCGGACGGCATTTCCTGCCAGGCGCCAGGCGCAAGCTGTTCCGCCGCCTCGGTCAGCGCCCGCATCATCGCCGGATCGCATAGCGCGGGGATGGCCTTTGATATAGCGTCCAAAGTAACGGTGCAGCGTTCACGCCGATTGGCGTCGCGCACAAGGGCGCGCAGCGTTGCCTCCATGCGCTCGAGCACCGGCACGGAGACATCGCGGAATTGGAACAGTATATCCGCTCCGCCCGGAATTATGCTGGCGGCGCCGGGATCGAGGACAATGCGCCCGGTCGTCCAGGTGCTGCGCTCGCCGGCGACGCGGGGGAACTCGGCGTCGATCGCCGCCAGTAGCCGGACGGCCGTCAATCCGGCGTCCTTGCGCTCGGCCATTGTCGTTCCGCCGGCATGGTCCTGCTGGCCCTGCACCACCAGACGCCACTGCCAGATGGCGACGATGCCGGTGACGACGCCGATGCGCAGGCCGGCCCGCTCGAGCTGGGTACCCTGCTCGATGTGCATTTCGAAGAAACCCTTGTGCCGGCCTGGCTCGATCTGAAGGCGCGGCTTCCCCTCCAGGCCGGCGTTGCGCAACGCATCGCGCAGTGTGGTGCCGGTACGGCTGCGGCAGCGGTCGATCTCCGCTTCCGTCAGCTCGCCGATGATCGAGAGGCTGCCCAGGAAGCCGCCGCCGAAATGCCCCTCCTCATCGGCAAAGGCGCAGACATCCACCGGCAGCCCGGCCCGGGCCAGCGCGACACCGGCGACTACGCCCAGGGCACCATCGAGCCAGCCAGCCTCATTCTGTGATTCGATATGGCTGCCGACCAACAGGTGCGGGCCGGGGCCCTTGTGCCGGCCATAGACATTGCCGATACCATCGATCGAAGCATCAAGCCCGCACGCCGCCAGCTTCTCCATCAGCCAGCGGCGGGATTCCATGTCTTGCGGCGAATAGGTCGGACGGTGCACGCCCGTGCGGAACTGGCCGATCTTGCGCAGCTCGTAGAGGTCGCGCAGAAACGCGTCGGGGTCGATCGCCGGCATGGGCTATGGATGCTGGTGGATGGGATCGACCCAGTAGACTGATTCCGGTTTCTCCACCGGCTCGATGTCGAGGTTGACGACCACGGCTTCGTTGTCGCTGCGCACCAGCACGCATTCCAGCGGCTCATCAGTGCTGGCGTTGATCTCCTGATGCGGCACATAGGGCGGGACGAAGATGAAGTCGCCCGGCTCGGCTTCGGCGACGAACTCGAGTCGCTCGCCCCATCGCATGCGGGCTCGACCTCGGACGACGAAGATCACGCTCTCCAGCGACCCATGATGATGAGCACCGGTCTTTGCGTTGGGCTGTATCCTCACGGTCCCAGCCCAGATCTTCTGCGCACCCACGCGGGCCGCATTGATCGCCGCGGCCCGATCCATTCCCGGAGTTTGGGCAGTGTTCGGATCGAGCTGGTGCGCCTTGATGACCCGCACACCGTTGTGGCGCCAGTCAGTGCCTGCAGGCGGATGCTGCTGTGAGTCGGTGACCATGGCTCTGCAATTCCTGTCCAATTGACATTTGAGGCCCTCAGGGATGCTTCCTCGCGCCCTTGGTGATCTTGTCCACGATCTTCCTGTCGGCGCGAAGCGCAAGTCCGACAACCTTTGCGTCCTCCGGGCTGAACTCGGCAAAGACCGCGCGGTTCGCTGCGTCGTGGCCGGTCGAGAACATCTCCTCGACGTAGAGAGAGGTCGTCACGCCCTGATCCAGGGAACGCCGATGGATCGCCGCCATGGTTGCCGCGTCGGCCGCCAAGACGATGACCGGCTGGACCGACATCGCATTATAGATGTTGCCGGAGCGGTCACGATAGGGCTCGCCGATAATCCCCGGGAATTGGGCGATGATGCCGCTGGTCAAAAACGCGGTCACATTGCGCGCCTGCCATGCCGGCAGGTCATCGCGCAGGACGATTGCGAACTTTGTTTCAAATACCAAGCTTCGCCTCCGTCACGCATTGCCGGACAGGTAGTCCACCGCCGCCTGCACGCCGCCCGTATGGTGCGGCACGCCGGCGACGCGCAGGCCCATCTCCACGCCACCCAGCGTGCCGATCAGCGACAGGTCGTTGAAGTCGCCAAGATGACCGATGCGAAACACACGATCCTTGAGGATGCCGAGCCCATTGCCCAGGCTCATGTTGAACTTTTCCAGAATAGTGGCGCGCAGTGCGTCGGCACTGTGCCCCTCCGGCAGGCGGACAGCGGTCAGCGACGAGGAATAGTGCCTCGGGTCGAGGCACTGCACTTCCAGCCCCCAGGTGCGGACCGCGCGGCGCGTTGCCTCCGCGTGGCGGTCGTGGCGAGCGAACACGTTGTCCAGGCCTTCGTCCAGCAGCATGCTGATCGCGGTATCGAGGCCATACAGCAGGTTTGTGCCAGGCGTGTACGGGAAGAAGCCGGTCTCGTTGGCCGCCAGCATCGCCCGCCAGTCCCAATAGCTGCGCGGCAGCTTCGCCGTTTCGTTTGCTGCCAGCGCTTTTCTGCTGATCGCATTGAACGACAGGCCAGGTGGCAGCATCAGCCCCTTCTGCGAGCCGGCAACGGTGACATCGACGCGCCATTCGTCATGCCGATAGTCGATGCTGGCGAGCGATGAGATGGTATCCACCATGAGCAACGCCGGGTGGCCGGCCTGGTCCATCGCGTGGCGCACCTCGTCGATGCGGCTGGCGCATCCGGTGGAGGTTTCGTTGTGGACGACGCAGACTGCCTTGATGCGATGCCCGCGGTCGGCGGCCAGTGTGCTGCCGATCGCATCGACATCGGCGCCGCGCCGCCAGTCGGTCTCGATGATGGTGGGGACGAGGCCAAGCCGCTCGGCCATCTCTCGCCACAGCGTGGCGAACCAGCCGGTCTGGCACATCAGCACGGCATCGCCCGGCGAGAGCGTGTTGACCAGCGCCGCTTCCCACGCACCGGTGCCAGAGGCGGGATAGATCACCACCGGGCCCGTGGTCTTGAATATGGTCCGCAGGTTGGCGAGCAGCCGTTTGCCGAGGCGCCCGAAGTCGGGGCCCCGGTGGTCCATCGTGGGCGCTTCGATCGCGCGCAGCACGCGGTCCGGCACGTTGGTCGGCCCCGGGATTTGCAGGAAATGGCGCCCGGCGCGGTGGTCGGATCGGATGTCGGTCATGGCCCTCTCCTTCATGCAGGGAGAGGTAATGCGGGGGACGGGGGAAAGCTACACAAGGCGGGGTGGTCGAACAGCGGTCGGGGGAGGAGCGGGCCGACGCGAGATGCCGGATCATGCGGTGAGATGGCTTGAGGGGGAGCCTCATCCACCGCACTCGCGCGGCGACCCCCGGGTCGTAGCTGGGGGCAGGCTCTTTCCCGCAAGGAGGTGTTCGTGGGCTCGGCTTTCCGGTCATGATGGATGGGGTCCATCCTCATCGGCGTCTCATTTCGCTGTGCGCGAGATGTCGGATCATGCAGTGAGATAATTTGAGGCCTCAAGGGGACTCGTGGGCTCGGCTCTCCTGTCATGGTGGGATGCGGTCTATTCTCGCGGCCGTCTCGTTGCACGACAAGCGGGACGTTAGATCATGGGGCGAGATAATCTCGTGGAGAGCCACGGGTGCGGCTTCGAACGCGCAGATGGCGCGTGATGGGGTCCGCAGCGGCAAGGCCCTTGGCCGGTTCGGCATAGCGACAAGTATAGAGGTAGTCATGACGCCCGTCAATGTTAGTTTTACTGGCGTCGGGGAACGTCACGCGCCACGCTCCCCACGCGGCGACCGTCAGATGAGCTTCGCCGCGAGCGTGATCTCCACCGCCTTCAGCGCCTTCGAGACCGGGCAGTTCTGCTTCGCCTCCACCGCCGTCTTTTGAAAGGTGGCGGCATCGATGCCGGGCACCGAGCCCTCGGTCACCAGGTCGATGCGGGAGATCGCAAACCCGCCCGGCACCGGGCCGAAATGCACGTTGGCCATGGTATGGATCTTTGCCGGCGGATGCCCACCCGCCGCAAGCGCGTTGGCGAACGCCATCGAGAAGCAGCCTGCGTGGGCTGCGGCGATCAGCTCCTCCGGATTGGTGTCTTTTCCGTCCTCGAAGCGGGAGCGATAGGAATAGCTGCCTGAGAAGGCGCCGCTGCCGAGCTTGATATCGCCCCGCCCGGTTTTGAGGTCACCGTGCCATTCGGCTTCCGACGTCCGGCTTGCCATTGTGCGTCTCCTTCAATTTGTGGGAGCTACGCCAACGTAGTCCGGCGGAGACTGCTGTCCAGAGTGTGCCCGCGCTGATCGGGATCGAATGCCGAACGGGGCCTGCGCGAACAGTCCATCAGCCTTCGGCGATTGTGTCATCGGGGCCTGGCGGTTCTCCACCCTTGCGGGCCATCAGGCGATCGAACGCTCTGAAGTCCGCCCGGGCGGGCCGTTCGGCGAAGAAGGTCGCGGTGTCCATCGCTGCCAGTTTCTCGGCAACCGCGGTCGCGACAAACTGGTTGACGCTGATGCCGTCGGCCTTGGCCCGCCGCTCGACCTCGGCCTTGACCGACAGCGGCAGGCGCAGCGGGTAGTTGGTCTTCGCTTGCTTCACGTTCGCATCTTCCGAATCGCCTCGGCGGGGGTCAGCAGCGCCAGCCCGAACCTTGCGGGCGCGAGCCAGCCTGCGGCAATAACATCTTGGCCGACCGCCCGGCTCCGGAGTATAGCACGGGTGCACCGAGAACTGATGCCAGGCGTTACCAAGATTGTGTGCCAGGAGGCTAGTGTGAGCAGTAACGATAATCTGTGGTTTGACGACTACGCCGGTGACGTTGAGGAATTACAAGTGGACGAGTACGACATCACATCAACCCCGAACGATTTTAACGTCATAACGCTTCACAACTTTATCGAATCTGGTGCAGTCAGGATTCCCGGTTTCCAGAGGAATTTCGTGTGGGATCAAGGACGCGCATCCAAGCTAATCGAGTCCCTGATTCTTGGTCTTCCGGTGCCGCAGATATTTCTCTACGAACAGGCGCGCAACAAGTTCCTTGTGATAGATGGGCAGCAACGACTGATGTCCATCTACTATTTTATGAAGCGCCGGTTCCCTCTTTCTGAGAAGAGGGTCGAGCTCCGCGGGATATTCGACCAGCACGGTAGCATTCCTGACGATGTGCTTTATAGCGACACATACTTCCATGATTTCACGCTGCGGCTATCGGAACGTCTGCCCAAGAGCCGCAATAAATTTCATGGCCTGAATTATGCCACCCTGGGAGAATATAAGATCCCGTTCGAGCTTCGCCCAATAAGAAACGTTATCGTCAAGCAGAGCATCCCCAAGGATGACGACTCATCAATGTATGAGGTTTTCAATCGACTAAACACCGGCGGCATAAATCTCCGCCCACAGGAGATCCGGACCAGCATGTATCACTCCGCATTCTATGACATGCTCTATCGTGTGAATACAGAACCTGAGTGGCGGCGAGTCCTACAGTCCCCTGATCCGGACCTCCACATGAAGGACATTGAGATCCTACTGCGGGGATTCGCGATGATGATACTCGGGGGTGAATATGCCCCATCCATGGTCAGATTCCTGAACCAATTCTCGCGTCGCTGCGAATCACACTTGCCGCAACAAAACGCGTATCTCGGAGAACTTTTTCTGTCGTTCCTCAAAGCTGGTCAGGCATTGCCGGGCGACGCCTTCATCAACAAGGGTAATCGACGATTTAATATCGCGCTGTATGAGGCTGTCTTTACGGCGAGCTGCCAGGCAGCGTTCGGTGACCGACGCCTCTTGAACGGAGCCATCGATCCGAGCAACGTATCGGCATTGGAGTTCGACAAGGCGTTCCAAGAGGCAGCCCTTCAAGGAACGACCCAGACAGCGAACGTAAAAACTCAACTCAGTCGCGCAAAGGCTCTGGTACGTTCTTTGTAGCCGGACTCCAGTGGGATGTCTGAGACGCCAGTTGACAGGATGTACGCCGGCTTCAAAGACCTGGTCATCCTAGTTGATAGCGGCCGCGAGCCATCTCTGGTAACTTTCCTGAACGACAACTTCCGAAGATCATTGCTATTGTGTGCGGCGAGCTATTTTGAGACCCGCATAAAGCAGTACGTGCTTGAATTTGTTGAGGAGAAGTCACATCCGACCAGACCTCGTGGCAGCTTTTGTTCTGAACCAGGCCATAAGCAGGCAGTATCACACTTGGTTTGATTGGGATCGCAACAATGCGAACAAATTTTTCTCCTTGTTTGGCGCGAGGTTTCGGAAATGCATGGAGAATCGCTTGGATGAAGATCCGGAACTCCGCGCTAACATAGGTGCTTTCATGGAAATTGGCCGTGATCGTAACAGACTTGTGCACCAGGATTATGGTAGTTTCACCCTTGAAAAGACGGCTGAAGAAATCTACTCTGCCTACTTGCAGGCGCACCAATTCGTTGAGATGGTGCCCGACTGCTTGCGCAGGTTTGAAGCCTGAATCGATCGGGCGCCGTCGTTCCTCCTTTGGATCGTGCGGAGCCTTCAAAACGCTTGCTGCACAGACTGCGAGGGCAGGCGCGCCCGTGAACATCAGCGCGACTGATCGGAAGTACGGGGCCATCTCCATTACCTCGTCTGGGCTGACCCTCACGGGCTAGGCCCGAAGGGAGCAAACCATGTTCTCAGCCACGGCGAGGTAGTGCTCTAAGGTCTGCCACGCAGTGGCACCCGGCCGCCTGTGGAACAAGCTGCTTAACCTTGCCGGCACATTTGTGCCAAACTCGACAGGATGGATGAGACCCGCGATGGCCTGAGTATTGCGCGCCAGCGCATCGCCGAGGAGGCTGAGCGGCGGACGGGCTCTCTCGATCTGCGCAATCTTGGGCTTGCAACCCTGCCCGGGGAGCTTTTCGCATTGTCGCATTTGCGACGGCTCGACCTGGGCAGCGATCCATGGGTGGATTCCCGTCGGCGGGTGGATTCCCGTCGGCCAAACCTTATCGGCGCGCAAGTTGGCCTCTTGGCAAGATTAACGCGGTTGGAGGTCCTTTCGCTTCGAGAAACAGATCTCACCAGCCTGGAACCGCTCGCCGGTCTGACCGCGCTGCAATCGCTCGATTGCCGGGGCACGCCGGTGAGCGACCTCGCGCCGCTGGCGTCGCTGACCGCGCTGCAATCGCTCAATTGCTCGGAGACGCCGGTGAGCGACCTCGCGCCGCTGGCGTCGCTGACCGCGCTGCAATCGCTCAATTGCTCGTGGACGCGGGTGAGCGACCTCGCGCCGCTGGCGTCGCTGACCGCGCTGCAATCGCTCGTTTGCTCGAGCACGCAGGTGAGCGACCTCGCGCCGCTGGCGTCGCTGACCGCGCTGCAATCGCTCGTTTGCTCGAGCACGCAGGTGAGCGACCTCGCGCCGCTGGCGTCGCTGACCGCGCTGCAATCGCTCGATTGCCGGGGCACGCAGGTGAGCGACCTCGCGCCGCTGGCGCCGCTGACCGCGCTGCACTCGCTCGATTGCAGGTTCACGCAGGTGAGCGACCTCGCGCCGCTGGCGTCGCTGACCGCGCTGCAATCGCTCTATTGCTCGTCCACGCAGGTGAGCGACCTCGCGCCGCTGGCGTCGCTGACCGCGCTGCAATCGCTCGTTTGCTCGTACACGCCGGTAAGCGACCTCGCGCCGCTGGCGTCGCTGACCGCGCTGCAATCGCTCGATTGCTCGGGCACGGAGGTGAGCGACCTCGCGCCGCTGGCGTCGCTGACCGCGCTGCAATCGCTCGATTGCTCGTCCACGCAGGTGAGCGACCTGGCGCCGCTGGCGTCGCTGACCGCGCTGCAATCGCTCGATTGCTCGGAGACGCCGGTGAGCGACCTCGCGCCGCTGGCGTCGCTGACCGCGCTGCAATCGCTCAATTGCTCGGAGACGCCGGTGAGCGACCTCGCGCCGCTGGCGTCGCTGACCGCGCTGCAATCGCTCAATTGCTCGTGGACGCGGGTGAGCGACCTCGCGCCGCTGGCGTCGCTGACCGCGCTGCAATCGCTCAATTGCTGGAACACGCGGGTGAGCGACCTGGCGCCGCTGGCGTCGCTGACCGCGCTGCAATCGCTCAATTGCCGGGGCACGCCGGTGAGCGACCTCGCGCCGCTGGCGTCGCTGACCGCGCTGCAATCGCTCGTTTGCTCGAGCACGCAGGTGAGCGACCTCGCGCCGCTGGCGTCGCTGACCGCGCTGCAATCGCTCGATTGCTCGTCCACGCAGGTGAGCGACCTCGCGCCGCTGGCGTCGCTGACCGCGCTGCAATCGCTCGATTGCTCGGGATGTCGGCTGACGAATGCGCCGGAGAAGCTCTGGCACCTGCCGTCCCTCGAAACTCTGCAACTATACGAATGCCATGTGGCAGGAATCCCGGCCGAAGTGCTGTCGGAAAGCGAGGACTACAATTGTCTAGAATCGGTGCGCGCCCATCTTCGCGACCGCGCCAGCGGTGCGGAGCCCATACGGGACCTCAAGCTGATCGTGCTTGGCAACGGGCGAGTTGGCAAGACGCAGATTTGCCGGAGGCTTCGCGGCGAAACTTACGACGACACGATCCCATCGACACACGGCATCCAGGTGACCTCAGCCACACTGGCGGGCACCAGTGGCGCCCCCGCCGATCGCCTGAACATCTGGGATTTCGGCGGACAGGACCTGTACCACGGCACCCACGCGCTGTTTATTCGCACACGCGCGTTGTACCTTCTGGTCTGGTCACCAGAGACCGAGGGCACGCAGGAGCAGCACGCCGATGGAACCGTGTTCCGCAACCATCGCCTGGAATACTGGGGCGCCTACATTCGCCACCTCGCGGAGTCCAGCAGCCCTGTGCTGGTCGTGCAGACCCGCTGCGATCGACCAGAGAACGAGGCACTGCGCCCGCCGCTCAGCGACGAAACTCTGTCGGCATTCCGCTTTCGCAAGATGCTGCACTACAGCGCGAAGTTTGACCGGGGCCGCGCCGCATTGAACGAGGCATTACATGATGCCGCCCATTGGCTGCACGAACAGCACGGTATCGCGACCATCGGCGTAGGACGGCTGAAAGTCCAACGGCGACTGGAGGAAATGCGCGACGCCGATGCGGCCCGCCCGCCGGATCAGCGCCGATATCGCACCATCACGCAGCGACAGTTCCGTCGCTACTGCGACCAAGCCGGAGGTGTCAGCTCAGCCAAACATCTCCTGTCCTACCTGCACAACGCCGGCATCGTGTTCCACCGTCCGGGCCTGTTCGACGACAGCATTGTGCTGGATCAGAGCTGGGCGCTGGATGCCATCTACGCGGTTTTCCATCGGGACAAATCGCTCCGCTGGCTGCAGCGTTCACGCGGTCGGTTTGTCCGCTCCGACCTGCAGGATCTCGTCTGGCAGGACTACAGCGTTGCCGAAGCAGACCTGTTCATCAGCATGATGCAGTCATGCGGCATCTGTTTCGTCTACAAGGAGGGGCACCAGGGCAACGAAGAAACCGAGTACATCGTACCCGAGTTGCTGCCCGAGCGCACGGAAGTCGAGACCGAGCTCGCCGAGAAATGGGATCCGGCCCAGCCGAGCGAGTCCGCGACATTCGATTATACCCTGCTGCATCCGGGCCTGATGCGTGGCGTGATCGCCCGGATCGGCAGCGAGGCGGGCGTAAACGCACTCTATTGGCGCGGTGGGGTCTGTGTCTATGAGAAGACCACGCGTAGCCACGCTCTGATCGAGCAGGAAGCCGCGGAGGACGATTGGCGCGGTCACATCCGCGTTGAGACGCAAGGCGGCCAGGCCCGCGCCTTGTTGGACGAGCTCCTCGCCTGGGTCGAGCGCGAGGGCGACCGCATCGGCCTGCGTCCCACAGTCGCTCTGTCAGAAGCCACACACCGGCGAGCAAAGACGCCGGCCACGCGCATGCCGGACACGCTCGAAGCAGTGCACGCCAACAAGCCGGGTCTTGCCTTCGCCCAGCCCGCCGCACCAGGGGTCGAGTGCTTCGTGTCGTATTCGTGGGGAGATGCGACGCCCGAAGGTCGTGAACGCGAAGCAATCGTGGACCAACTCTGCGAGGCGGCAACGGCCGCCGGCATCCGCATCGAGCGCGACAAAACAACACTGCGTACCGGCGACCGGATCTCCCAGTTCATGCAGCGCCTCGGTGCCGGTGACAGAGTGTTTGTGATCTTGAGCGACAAGTATCTCCGATCAGGCTTCTGCATGTACGAGCTGTTCGAAATCTGGCGAAACAGCAAATGGAACGACCTGGACTTCCTCGGCCGCATCCGAGTCTATGCGCTGCCGGACGCTGCAATCTTCACCCCAGAGCAGCGCTTCGAGTACGCTATCTCTTGGAAGCAGAGATTTGAGAAGTTCGACGCGCTCACGAGGCAGCACGGGGCCGACATATTGGGACCGAAAGACTTCAACGAATTCCGGCGAATGAAACAGTTCTATCTGAATGTATCAGAGGTGCTCGCCACGATTGCAGACATCGTCCTCCCGCATACCTTCGAGCAGCTTCAGGATTACGGCCTCGCCGACCTGTTCCCGCGCCAGACACCGGAGAAACGCAGTTGACCGAAATGGGATTGCCCGAGACCGAGGGATCAGTAACGGTCAAGATCAATCGGGGGGCGTTTCCAGCATGGTTCTTGTTCGCCGTTATGCGAGCGATCGGTGCACACACGCTACGAGTCGAAGAATGGGCTTAGGTGAGCAAGAAAGGGAGTGCCTCACAAAACATCCCCAGGGCCATAAGCATGCAACCCACCACACCGTACATTGACCGCCGAACGGTCGAGCCATGAGCGTCCCGGATGGCTTGAATGCCAGCGAGCCAGGGAACGGCCCCGAGAGGGAAAAATATCCATGGCCAATTCGTTGGCTCGCCCGAATTGCGCGTGCTCTCGGATTGCATCAACCCCACGCGCCGCATTGGTTCATCGCGCTCTTCACGTTTGGGTTGCTTGTATTCGCCTACCGAGCTTGGATCGAGTCCATAAAAACAACAACTACGCTCCAAGGCCAACTTGACATCCTCCGAGCGGAACAGAGACCGTTCATTTATCAATTCGATATCGCTCAACCACAATTTAATACTGAGAGAGGATATATAGCTTGGAATTGGTATTATGTGAATTTCGGAAGAGGAATAGCATATGATTTGAGGTTCCGCTCTTTTATCAAAATTGGAAGCGAACGATTCCAACCGGTCCCTACCCAAAATGGGGAGTACACTGAGCCGATGGACTTGCCTCCGAACAAGATAGTTAATTCGACAGCAGTCTCCAGGGTTGGGCTTAGCCAAGCCTATTTTGACGCTCTCATGAAACAAGACCTTGCATTCGGAATTCTCGTCGAATTCGACTATTGGGACGCTTCTCATAAAACGAAGTACGCAAGCGCCTTTTGTATGGAAAGACTCGCTACTAGCGCCTGGACTTTCAGAGTGCCAGCACAGTGCGAGAAGCAATAAGGTCGGCCAAGCCGCTCGGCGCCACACGACGCGCTGCTAACTCACGACCGCCCCCATAGGTTGTGGCTCGCCCACTCCGGTTGCAGACCCGTTGTGGTGCTCGTTGCTACATGATACCGGAACCATCTGCGTGCGTCAGCGTGCATCTGGCTTCATCTGCGTTTAAACTTTCTTGTCCTGCAGCGCCACAGGGAGACCGTAGGCGATCGCAGCCTCTCCGAGCCATGGCCGGAGCAGGCTTCATGCCATCGGCAACGCGCGGCTGCGATAACACCGCCCACGAGACCAGCTGGACCTAGCCGCCATCATGGTCGCAGCGCATCAAATGCCTGATCCGATGTAAACATTCTACGGGCGTTATGGCCAATACCAGGAACGATGGCCAGATGCCAATTGAACGCCCATCCGTGCTGGCGGGCGGTAAGCTCCGCCTCCCGAAACACCGTCTGACCGCGTTGCAACCGTGTTCCGCCCTGTTCCTCGGCCTCCTCGCTTGTGGCGAGGTTTTTTGCCCCGACATCCTCTTGCCCGAGCAGGACCGTAACCCGCGCGACAAGATAGCGTCGAAGTGCCGCTTCCCCTTCCGCCGGGCCATAAACACCCCCAAAACCGTAAGGCGCTGCGACATCCAGGCTCGGCCGAACCCAGGTGGACGGGTTGGCGATGACGGTCTGTGTTGCCTCGTCCTGGGCAAATGCCACGACGCGGCTGAGGAACTGCGCACCGCCGGAGTGGCCGATCAGCGCGTATGGCAGATCGGCACGGCCCTCCTGGTGTCTGACCCACGACACGAGACGCGGCACGAGGTTCACCGTCCAGCTTGCCGCGGGCTGCACGGCACCGTCATGAACAATGCCGCCGCGCTGATAACGCCAAGTTGGGAACCGTGTCTCGTCGAAGAGCGGCGCAACCACCAGCATGCAGAAGCGCTGCCCGAGCGGAATCGCGTCATCACGATATCCCGCTGCGTTCCGCTCAAGTCCGTGGAAGACAAACAAAATGCTGGATACTGCGCACCCGGCGGGCCGATATGTGAAAACCTGAAGGCGAACGCCATCCAGATCCGCGGTTTCCTGCCCGGTGCCGGCCGGAATGGTGACGTTCGCTGCGACTTGCGGGTTTGCGGTCTTTGTTTGGCCGCGTGCTGGCGCCGCGCACGCAGCCATGCCAGCGGCCACCACAAGCAACGAGGTTCGCAGTTGCCGTTGAAGCAAATTGAGAAACATATTGAACTCCTTGCGGCAAGAGCCCTTGCGATCGGGGCCCGGTCAAGCCCGGCCATGACGGTGGCCGGGTCGAGCGGGGCCATGACGGTGAGGGCGATCTTGCCTCGGCTACGTCCAGCGTCTTCGCCGGCTGATATTAGATGCTGCGTAACCCCTCACCCACCCGCCACCGCGCTGACCACCTGCTCGCACACATACCCAAGCGCCTCTTCGCTCAGATACGGATGGATCGGCAGCGCCATGATCCGCTCCGCCAGCGCCTCGGACACCGGCAGAGCCGTCCCGTCATGCCGCGCCCGATACGCCGGTTGCAGATGCAACGGCTTGGGGTAATACACCGCGGTCGGCACCCCCCTCTCCCGCAACCGCGCCTGCACGTTCGCCCGCGACACACCCTCCGGCAGCAGCACGGAATAGATCGCCCAGACACTGACCGAATCCGGCACCCGCGCCGGGATCACCACCGCATTCCCGAGATGCCGGTCATAGAACGCCGCTACGGCCTCCCGCGCGGCCAGCTCCTGCTCGAACACCGCCAGCTTCGCCAGCAGCACCGCCGCCTGCATCGCATCGAGCCGCCCGTTCATCCCCGTCCGTAGCACCTCGTACCGCGACTCCCCTTCGCCATGCGTCCGCAGGCTGCGGTACAACGAAGACCGCTCTGCTGACTCACAGAACAGAGCCCCGCCATCGCCGTACGCGCCCAGCGGCTTGGACGGGAAGAAGCTGGTCACCGTCACATCCGTCTCGGCCCCCAGCCGGCGACCATGCAACGAACAGCCGAAGCTCTGGGCCAGATCGTCGATGCAGAACAGCCCCTCGGCCGCAGCGATCGCCCGCAACGCCGGCCAGTCCGCGGGCTGCCCGAACAGATCGACCCCGATCAGCACCCGAGGCCGCAGACGCCCAGCGCGCCGCACCTCCGCCACCCGCCGCGCCAACGACGCCGGATCGATCTGGAACGTCCGCGCATCCACATCGACGAACACCGGCGATGCTCCCAAGACCAGCGCCACCTCCGCCGTCGCCGTATAGGTGAAAGCCGGCAGGAACACCGCGTCGCCTGGCCCCACGCCTTCGGCCATCAGGGCGATCTGGATCGCGTCCGTCCCCGAGCTTACCCCCACGCAGTGCGAAGCCCCGCAGAAGGCTGCCAGCTTCTCCTCCAGCTCCGCCACTTCCGGCCCCAGGATGAACTGGCAGTGCGCCATCACTGCATCCAGCCGCCGCCGCAGCTCCGGCGCGATCCGCGCCTGCTGCGCCGGCAGGTCGAGAAACGGCACTTTCATGTCCGCGTCGCCATCGGCACTGCTCCGTCCGCGTTGTGTTCGAATTCCGGGATCAGCCGTCCCAGCAGCAGCAGAGCCAGCCGCACCTGCCCACCGCGGCAGGCCGCTGCGATCTCGTCCATTGCCCGCCCGACGATCGCCGGATCAGCCGTCCGAGGCGCGGCCATCAGCAGCCCCGGATAGCCTGTTGCCACCGGCGGCTCCTTGCCGTGGAACAGCTCCTCATACAGCTTCTCGCCGGGACGCAGGCCGGTGAAGCGGATCTCCACGTCCTCGTCCGGGCGCAGCCCGGCCAGGCGGATCACCTGCCGTGCCAGATCCACGATCTTCACCGGCTTGCCCATGTCCAAGACGAAGATCCCGCCTTCGCGTCCCGACGGCAGCACCGCGTCCCCAGTGCCCACCACGCTTGCCTGCAACACCAAGCCGACCGCCTCGCGCACGGTCATGAAGTACCGGCACATGTCCGGGTGCGTGACCGTCAGAGGTCCACCGCGCGCCAATTGGCGTTGGAATAGCGGCACGACGGAGCCGGTGCTGCCAAGCACATTGCCGAACCGAACCGTCACGCAGCGCATCCCCGCGCGCGAAGACAAAGCCGCGATGTCCAGCGCCTGGCAGTACATCTCAGCCAGTCGTTTGGAGGCGCCCATGACGCTCGTGGGGTTCACCGCCTTGTCGGTGGAGATCAGCACCATTGCCGCAGCACCGACCGCGCGCGCCGCATCCGCCACGTGCCGCGTGCCGGCCGCGTTGGTCAGCAGCCCCTCGAGAGGGTTCGCCTCCACCATCGGCACGTGCTTCAGCGCCGCGGCGTGGAACACCAGTTCCGGCCGCCACTGCTCGAACACCGAGCGGACCCGGCCTTCCTCGCGCACATCGACCAACATGGCCTGCCGAGGCACCGTCGGATGGCTTTCCGCCAGCTCCAGGTCGATCTGCCACAGCGCGTACTCGCCGTTGTCGATCAGCAGAAGCTGCTCGGGCCCCAGCGCCGCGAGCTGCCGCGCCAGCTCGGAGCCGATCGTGCCGCCGGCGCCGGTCACGATCACCCGCCGGCCCTGGATCAGCCGAGCCATTCCCTCGCGGTCCAGCGGCACCTGCGGGCGGTTCAACAGGTCCTCGATTGCCACCGGCCGCAGTTCCAGCCCGCCCGGCGGCATATCCGACCCCAGCGCCGTCAGCCGCGGGATCCGGCGAACCGTGAGGCCGAACCGCTCCGCGTGCTCGACCAGCCGCGCCAGTGCCGCCCCGGCAAAATCCGGCGTCGCCACCACGAGCAGCCGGGGTAGCCGGCCATCGGCCTGCAGACGCTCCAGCACCGCGCCCGTCTGCTCGACCGAGCCCAAAATCGGGCAGCCCTGGATGCGTCGCCCGGTCTGTCGCGACCCGAGCGCCAATACGCCGATCACCCGCAGCGGCTGGCGTCGCTCCCGCGCAGCAGCGCGCAGGAACAGGTCCGCATCCTCCCCGGCGCCGACGAGCAGCACGGCGGAGCGATCGGCGCCGTCCTCGCCGGTCGGCCGCGGGCGTGCCTGCACCCGGCTATAGGCCAGCCGCGGCAACCCCAGCAGCGCGAGCAGCACCAGCGCGAACACGACCGGAAAGCCCGGGCTGGGTAAGCCAATGCCTGCGGCTCCCATCGCCAGCGCGAACAACGTGGCCGCCAGCGCACTGGCACCAGCCACGCTCAGAAGATCGCCCATCCCGGCAAAGCGCCAGTACTGCAAAGAGAGCCGGAAGGGCAGCCCGGCCAGCAACAGCGCCACGGCCCCTGCCGGCAAGAGCCAGAGGGGCCTCATTGCGAAGCCGGCAGGATCGGCGATCCAACGCGCCGCCGGCACGGCCAAAGCGGCAAGCCCGCCGTCCAGCGCGACGTTGACGGCAATTCGGGTCCACGAGCGGCCGGCCATGGCCGCCCCTATAGCCCGGCCCGCCGCCACGCCATAGGCTGCGGCCGATCGCAAATTGTCACACTGTTTGTCATGCCCCGCCCTGTTCCTGCCACACGCGATTGCGAATTTGCGCCAGGGAATGGATCTAGCCCGTAAGGGCGCCGGGGTGGACGCATGATGCGGTTCCTGAAAGTCTATGGCCGGATGTTCGGCCTGCTGGGCCGGGACATCAGGATCGCCGCCCTCCTCGTTGCGGCGAACGTCATGGTCGCCGGCCTACAATTCCTCGACCCGGTCCTGTTCGGTCGGGTGATCGGCCTGCTATCCGGATCGAGCAGCATGGACAGCACCCTGCTATGGCACCGGGCGAGCACGCTGCTAGCGATCTGGGCCGGGGTGGGCGTCGCCGGGATTGCCACCAATGTAGCGGTCGCGCTGCAGGCCGAGCAACTCGCCCACCACCACCGGCTGGCCGAGATGGGGCGTTACTTCGCCCACGTGCTGGCGATGCCGCTCTCTTTCCATGGCGACATCCATTCCGGCCGGGTGATGAAAGTCATGCTGGCCGGCACCGACACGCTGTTCAGTGTCTGGCTCGTGCTGTTCCGCGATCAGCTCTCCACCATTGCGGCCGTCATCGTGCTGCTCCCGCTGACTTTGCTGATGAACTGGAGGCTGTCACTCAGCCTGATGGTGCTGGTGGTCGTATTTGTGGTCGTGACCTCGTTCGTGATCCGTCGCACTCTTGCTGCGCAGCGGCTGGTGGAGGGAGCTAAGACAAACCTCGCCGGTACCGCCCAGGACGCGCTGTCAAACATCCCGGTGGTGCAGTCCTTCACCCGGCTTGCTGCCGAGACCCGGCTATTCGGCGATATCGCCCAGGAGGTGATTCGCCATCAGTTCCCGGTGCTGAACTGGTGGGCGGTGGTGAACGTGCTGACCCGGGCGGCCAGCACGCTGACGGTAATCTCCATCGTGGTGATCGGCACGTTCCTGCACCTCAACGGTCAGGCCACGGTGGCGCAAATCGTCAGCTTCATGGGCTTTTCGACGTTGCTGATCGGCCGCCTGGAATCGGCGGTGCAGTTTGTCTCCAGCCTGTTTTTCCGCCTGCCGTCGTTGGAGGAGTTCTTCGCCGTTCTGGACGCGCAAAGCTCTGTCCCCGAGCCTCGGCGCGCCAAGGCCCTGGACGCCGCGCATGGGGAAGTGACGTTCGATCACGTTTCCTTCGCCTATCCCGGCGGCCCCAGTGTGCTGAGCGATATCTCCTTCACCGCCGATCCGGGCATGTCGGTCGCGCTGGTGGGGCACACCGGCGCGGGCAAATCGACGGCGATGGCACTGTTGCAGCGCCTGTGGGATCCGACCTCCGGGCGCATCCTGATCGATGGGCAGGACCTGCGCGACGTCTCGCTGAACAGCCTGCGGAGCGCGATCGGCATGGTGTTTCAGGAGAGCATGCTGTTCAACCGCTCGATCCGGGACAATCTGAGGGTCGGCAGGCCCGATGCGACCGACGCCGAGATCGAGCAGGCGTGCCGGCTGGCCGACGCGCACGAATTCATCATTCGCCAGCCACAGGGCTACGATACGACGGTCGGCGAGCGAGGTGCCACGCTCTCCGGCGGTCAGCGCCAGCGGCTGGCGATCGCCCGGGCGCTGCTGAAGAATCCGCCCATCCTGATCCTGGACGAGGCCACCAGTGCGCTGGATTCCGCCACCGAGGCACGGGTCGGCCGAGCGCTGAAGACGCTGATGCGGGGCCGCACCACGTTCATCATTGCCCATCGGCTGTCCACGGTGCGCGATGCCGACGAAATCCTGGTGTTCGACTCCGGCCGCATCGTCGAGCGCGGCACGTTTGCGTCCCTGCTCGCCCGCAACAGCCTGTTCGCCGCCCTGGTGGAGACGCAGCTTGCTCCGTCGCCGCACGCTATGGCGGCGGAGTAACGGGACGGTCCTGGACGACGCCCGCCGGCCGTCCTACTCGCTCGGCACATGTGCGCTTCCCCTAGCCCGCAAGACCCAGAAATCGGCGCGGCGCGACGGGCGTTGACCGCCCGCCTCCGGCGCGAGACCAAAGCGGAAATCCTGTTCCGCCCCGCGGATCGCGGTCGCTATGCCACCGATGCCTCGATCTACCAGGTGGAACCGATCGGCGCGATCGTGCCGCGCAGCATTGACGACGTATCGGCAGCGCTGGCGATTGCCCGCGAAGAGGGCGTTCCAGTGCTTGCGCGCGGCGCCGGCACGAGCCAGTGCGGGCAGACGGTTAACCGCGCGTTGGTGATCGACTTCAGCAAGCACCTGCGCCGCATCCTGCACATCGACCCCGACGCCCGCACAGCGCTGGTCGAGCCCGGGATCGTCCTGGGTCACCTCAATGCGGCGTTGAAGCCGCACGGTCTTTTCTTTCCAGTCGATCCCTCGACACATGCGCGGTGCACGATCGGCGGCATGGCGGGCAACAATTCCTGCGGGTCGAAATCGATCCGCTACGGGCTGATGGCAGACAACGTCAATGCGATCGACGCCATCCTGGCCGATGGCACGCGCCATCGCTTCGGTCAGATTGGCGACAATCTTGGCGGCGAGATGCCGGCGCGCATCGCCGAGCTGGTGCAGCGGCTGCGGGCGCTCGGCGCGGCCGAAGCCGACGAGATCGCCGCTCGTTTCCCGCGCCAGCTCCGCCGGGTCGGCGGTTACAACATCGACGCGCTGACGCCGTCCGCCCGCGCCGCCGGGCGCGAGAATCTGGCGCGCCTGCTGGTCGGCTCGGAAGGTACGCTTGCGGTCTCCGCCGCCATTGAGCTGACCCTGCATCCGATCAAGCCGCGCAAGGTCGTCGGCATTTGCCAGTTCCCCAGATTCCGTGCCGCGATGGAGGCGACGAAGCATCTGGTTGCGCTCGATCCGGAAGCGGTGGAGCTGGTCGATCGCACGATGATCGATCTTGGCCGGGCCATCCCGATCTATAGGCCGCTGATCGACCGCATGCTGATCGGGGAGCCTGACAGCCTGCTGCTGGTCGAGTTCCACGGCCACCTGGACGCGCCATTGTTGGCGAAGCTAGATAAGCTGGAAACGGCAATGGCCGATCTCGGCTATCCCGGCCAGGTCGTGCGCGCGACCGATGCCGCGTTCCAGGCCGGCATCGCCGAAGTGCGGGAAGCCGGGCTCAATATCATGATGTCGATGAAGGGCGACGCAAAGCCGGTTTCGTTCATCGAGGATTGCGCCGTGTCGCTCGACGATCTGGCGGATTTCACCGAGCGGCTGAACGACGTGTTCGCCCGGCACGGCACCAAGGGTACTGGTACGCGCACGCCTCGGTCGGCTGCCTGCATGTGCGCCCGGTGCTGAACATGAAGGATCCGGCGGATGTCGCCACCATGCGCGCGGTGGCCGAAGAATGCTTTGCCCTGGTGCGCGAGTACAAGGGTTCGCATAGCGGCGAGCATGGCGACGGCATCGCCCGCAGCGAGTTCCACCCCTCGATGTTTGGCCCCCGCATCGTGCGTGCCTTCGAGACGGTGAAGGACGCGTTCGACCCGACCGCGCTGCTCAATCCGGGCCGTATCGTCCGCCCGCCGCGGATGGATGACCGCAGCCTGTTCCGGTATTCGCCGGACTACGCGCCAGTGCCCGGCTTCACTCCGGTGCTCGACTGGTCTTCGTATCCCGGCCCACTGTCCGGGATGCTCGGCGCCGTCGAGATGTGCAACAACAATGGCACCTGCCGCAGCTTCGAGGCCGGCGTGATGTGCCCCAGCTATCGCGTGACGCGCGATGAGGAGCATGTGACGCGCGGCCGTGCCAACACGCTGCGGCTGGCGCTGACCGGACAGCTCGGTCCGGATGCTATGGCGTCCGACGAGGTCGCCGCGGCGATGCAGCTGTGTGTGTCCTGCAAAGGCTGCCGGCGCGAATGCCCGACCGGCGTCGATATGGCGAAGATGAAGATCGAGGTGCTGGCAGCGCGCGCTGCACGCCACGGGTTATCGCGCCGCGACCGGTTGATCGCCAACCTGCCGCGCGCCGCGCCGTTGGCTTCGCGTGCGCACCTCTTCGCCAATGCGCGCAACCGTAGTGCGGTGCTGCGACGCTGGGGGGAGCGCTGGTTAGGCATAGCCGCGGACCGACCGCTGCCAGAATGGCACCGCGACCCGTTCCGGGATGCTGAGGCCGAGGGGGCGCCGGGGCCGCGCGGCGAGGTCTTCCTGTTTGCCGACACCTTCAACCGCTGGTTCGAGCCGGAGAACCTTCGTGCCGCGCTGCGCGTACTGACGGCTGCCGGGTACCGCGCGGCGATGCCTTCGGTCGCCGGCCGGCCGCTTTGTTGCGGCCGTACCTTTCTCGCCGCCGGCCTTGTCGATCAAGCCCGCGCCGAAGCACACCGAATGCTGGCTGCCCTCGCCGGCGATCGCCTGGTGATCGGGCTCGAGCCTTCATGCCTGCTGACCTTGCGAGACGAATTCCCTTCATTGCTGCCAGGCCAGGCCACGCGCGATCTCGCTGGCCGCGCATTGCTGCTGTCGGAATTGCTTGCCTGCGAGAAGCCCGCGCTCGAGCTGCGCCCGATTGCCTCCGTCGCGCATGTGCACGGCCATTGTCACCAGAAATCGTTCGGAGCCTTCCCCGACGCGCTCGCCATGCTGCGGCGGATCCCGGAGCTTCAGGTGCGCCCGATCGCTGCATCCTGCTGCGGCATGGCCGGTGCCTTCGGTTACCAGGCGGAGACGCTCGTGGTATCCACGGCGATGGCCGAGGCGGCGCTGTTGCCCGCGGTCCGCCAAGCGGCGGCCGAGGAGCTGATCATTGCCGACGGAACCTCCTGCCGGCACCAGATCGCAGACCTGGCCGGCCGCGAGGTGCTGCACTCGGTGCGCGTGCTGGCGCAGGCGCTGAGGTAATCGGCACAAGCGCACGGCTGCAAGTCGTCATCGCGGGCTACAGATGCGCTTGACAGGTAGGGGATGCCCGCCTTATTTAACCGGAGAGTTGTATAACCGGTTGGTTTAGCGCGGCATGCCACCCGATCGCCTCAGCACCACCTTCGCGGCCCTGGCCGATCCGACGCGGCGGGCGATCCTGGCTCGCCTTCTCGCCGGCGAGGCCTCCGTGACCGAACTCGGCGAGCCGTTCGATATGAGCCTTCCTGCGATTTCCAAGCACCTCAAGGTGCTGGAGCGCGCCGGGCTGATCAGGAGAGGCCGACAGGCGCAATGGCGGCCCTGCCAGCTTGAGGCAACGCCGCTCAAGGACGCTGCCGAGTGGCTGGAGCGTTACCGCCGCTCCTGGGAGGAGAGCCTGGATCGCTTGGAAGACCATCTGCGCGGGCTGCAATTGAAGGGGAAGAGACGTGGCCGCAAGCACTGACGCGACTGCGACATCGTCGGAGCGGGAGTTGATTGTCACGCGCATCCTGGATGCGCCGCGCCCGCTCGTGTTCAAGGCATGGATCGAGCCGGAGCAGGTGGCGCGTTGGTGGGGGCCGCAGGGCTTCGTGACCACCGAGTGCGAGATGGATATCCGGCCGGGCGGCGCCTATCGCGTCGGCATGCGCTCGCCCCAAGGCACCCATCACATCAAGCGAGGCGTCTATCGCGAGATCGTCGAGCCGGAGCGGATCGTGTTTACCTATGCCTGGGAGGATGCCGAGGGCAAACCCGGCCACGAGACATGGGTGACATTGAGCTTCATAGAGCAGGGAACGAAGACGAAGCTCATTTTGCACCAGGCGATATTCGAGACGGTGACGGCGCGCAATTCGCATCAGACGGGCTGGACGAGCTGCCTGGAGCGCTTTGCGGAATATCTCGCGCGTTCATGAGATCAATGCCGCAACACAAGGGGACCCCAATCATGCTGAACAACCGGATCGTGTCGCAGGACGAGTGGATTGCCGCCCGTACGGAGCTTCTGATCAAAGAAAAGGAACTCACTCGGCTGCGTGATCAACTGAGCGCGGCACGGCGCGCTCTGCCTTGGGTCAAGGTGGAGAAGCGCTACGTGTTCGACGGGCCGGCGGGCAAGGAGACGCTTGCCGACCTGTTCGAGGGACGCAGTCAGTTGATTGTCAAGCATTTCATGTTCGGCCCAGAGTGGGAAGAAGGGTGCGTCGGGTGCTCATTCGGCGCCGACCATATCGACGACTTCCCGCTTGTGCATCTCGAGCATCATGACGTGACGTTCGTGTCTGTCTCGCGTGCACCGCTGTCGAAAATCGAGGCGTTCAAGCGGCGCATGGGCTGGCGTTTCAAATGGGTGTCATCTTTCGGCAGCGACTTCAACTACGATTTCCATGTGTCATTCACGCCGGAGCAGATCGCCAGCGGCAAGGTGTACTACAACTACGCAATACAGGACTTGCAGAGCGACGAGATGTCCGGCATGAGCGTCTTCTACAAGGACGCGGATGGCGATATCTTCCACACGTATTCGCAGTACGCTCGTGCTGGCGATATATTTCTTAACACTTATAACTATCTCGACATCACGCCGAAAGGCCGTAATGAGACCATCAACGGCAACCTGACCGATTGGGTGCGCCATCACGATCGGTACGGCGCCGGCGGCTTCGTCGATTCGACCGAGCGGTACATGGCTGCGGCGGAGCCGGAGGGTTGCTGCGGTCAGGCGGGGGGGCGGGAACCCGTCGCCTAGGCTCAGAGCACGTTCAACCAGACGGGAAACGGCCGTCGGCCGCGGGCCCGGTGTTTCCAGCCAAGCAACCAGCCGTGCGGACCTCTCATGTCGGCCGGCCAGTTGGGGCGCACGAACTCGAACGGGGAGCCCTGCTCTATTGCCGCGGCAGCGTACTCTACTACCGCACATACCCCAGCCTCTATAGAAGCCCTTCTCCTTCGCCCGTATCAGGGCGGCGAGTCGACGCTCGCCGACCTCAGTCGCGAAACTCTGGCCTCGTCTGGGAGCCCGTCTCTAAACGAAGCCGAAACGGAACAGCTCAGCCAACGGCCGCTTTGGATGGAAAGCGGCGGTTCAGGTGACGACGGTGACGAAACTGCTCAGCCCTCAGGCTGCGGTCGGCACATACGGGAAGACCGGAGAGGCCTTCGCCGTGACCAACTCCTTACCGATGCCAAGGCGGACGGGAGTGTTCGCCGCGATGCTGAACATCACGTCGGGCGCATTGTCCGTCAACGAGCGGCCGTTCCACTCCGCGAAGCCGAACGTCGCCTGCGTGCCGACCTCGTACGGAAGGATGTTGGGAAAGAAGCGATGGGCCACCTTCGCGCCGTATCCCTGCGGGTCTTCGGAGGTCCCACTGGCTGCGACAACACTGGCTATTGCCTTGGTAACCATCTCACCATAGGTCGCGAAATCGTCAGCCGGACGGCCAGCGTTGAGCCGATTGCCGAGGTCCTCATTGAACTGCGTGAACAGCGGATGGATCATCGGCAGGCCGACGCGATTGATCGAACGCCAGCCGCCGGCATCAGTGGCGAGCGTTGCCACAGCCCATACGCCGATCCGCTTATTTCCCAACGCGCCGGCGAGCAGTTCGGCGTCTGGCACCTCGAGCACGATGGAATAGACGGTATGCCCGGCAAACAAATTCTTCGCCTTGCCCGGATCCCATCCCGTTAGGTCGATCACCGTGCCGTCCTGGAATGCATGGCCGACCGCGTGCAGCACGTCGGGCTCGATCCAGAAGGGGTCGCCGGCCTTGCCAGCCCAGATGCGCAGACCGTTTGCTCCGGTGACAGTCTCACCGGTGCTGCCCTCCGCGAGGACGGTGCCACGCGCATCCGGATCGACGGCCTGGGGCCCCGTGATTCGACGCAGCACGAAGTGCTGCTTGCCGGTCGAGTCACGCTTGGCAAAGGTGACGCGATAGGTCGCATCTTCGACCGCATCGCCGTTCAGGTCGATCTTGAATTCGTACATCCCTTCCGGATGATAGCCAGGGGTCGGAATTTCCCCGAAGATCGAATGACAGACGCACTGGGTCCCGTCGCGAGTTGTGTTGACAGTGCCTGGATGACGTCGCCGTGACGGCGACGTTGATTGCATCAGGCAGCAAGATCAATCGTTGCTTGTTCACTTCTGTGCGATGCCCTGACATCCGAAGGGCGCTCCTTGATTGCTCTCCCGGAGACTGCTTCGGGTCCGCCTTCAACATCCATCCCGCGCGGCTACGACGACCACATCCACTCGCATCCGGTCGGGCACCATTCGCCCGTACCATGATCCCCATTCTCGAGGACATCGGGCTCAGGAAGGGTGGGATCCATCTCTTTGAGACGGCGTTTTTGCAGCCACGTCTGTCTACGATCGCCACCCCGCCTGGATCCGGCGGGATCTGCCTTGCGGCTGGCCCGCGGATAGGATGATCCACCTATGGGTGCAACCTTTTCCTGATGCCTTGAGCTCGGCACCCTCTGGCAGAAGGCCTTGCCTCACGTAACGCCAGAGTGCCACCAGCAGCTTGCGCGCCAGCGCGACGATCGCGATGCGGCGCATCTTGCCGCGTCTGTCGCCGACCCGCTCGTGGCCGCGAAATCGCGCGTGCCAACTCCTTCCGTCCGCCAGATCAACGCGTGCAGAGCAAACCGGATCCGGTGGTCCTCGCCGACGGGTCCACCTCAGCCAATGGTCGCAAGCACCTCCTCGTCGGTTGGGAACCGGCCGGTCGCCTTCTTGGAGTAGGCGAGCCTGCCATCAACGGTAATCTCGAACACGCCACCGCCTGACCGGCGCAGGTGCACCTGCGTGCCGGGCGCCGACCGCTCGATCAAACCTGCCGCCGCACGGGCGCGCGGTTCGTAGCCTCACATGCCGCAATATTCGATTTCGACCTGCATAAACTTCTCTCCGAGTGTCGTCACCTTCGCTGAAACAACAGCCGCCGCGTCGGACACCATTACAATGCGCCGCTAGCAGGCAGCTATCACCGCTAGCTAGGCATTGCTATAGGCTCACCACCCTCCCCACCGCCTCTCCCAGCAGGTCCACCCCCAAATCCACCCCCGTCTCGCTCAGCGTCGCGGCGGCGCAATCCGCATCACCCACTGCGACGCCCTCGCCCCCACGATATTCGCCGACAGCTCCAGCGCCCATCCGTCACCGCATCGGAAACCGCCGCGGCATCCCGCCCGCCGAACGGGCGGAACTCCGGCCCCGTCAGCAGCCCCCATCCGCGCACTTTTCTTTGGGCGCTTGGTCGACGGAACGGCACCCGGTCGTGAGGGCAGTCGGGCCCGGCCCCTCTCTCACGGAACTCGCCTCGCCGGCGCGACTGGCTGGCGACATCCAGGCCTTCGCTACGTCAAATAGGAGTGCACGATCCCGATCAGTTCCTCGGCTGCCTTGCGCGCGATGGCCCGGTCTTTCTCTTGCACCAGTCTCTCGCGGATGTGGTCTTCGATCACCGCGGCAATGAAGCCGTCCAGCGCTCCCCGACAGGCCGTCGCCTGTTGCAGGACTGCCGAACTGCTCGCGTCGCTCTCGAGCGCGCGTTGAATCGCCTCGACCTGGCCGCGAATCCGGTTGAGCCGTTGGAGTAGCTTGGTTTTTTCTCCGTCCGCAATCGTCATGACCCTTGACCTGGTACCCAGTAGGAGTATATCGTCGCGTTGGCAGGAACGCGAGCCGGTTTGTCGCGCCCTTGCCGATCCTGGCTTCGGCCGGGACCGACGCAACCAGACTTAGGGATCACATGAACCCGCGATCTACCAGCGAACCCACGGAGAGCCACAGTAGGCGCTTGCCGTCTGTGACGCCGTTGGGTTGGACGACCGCCCGGGCCGTGCATGTGACCGTTGAGGCTCCCGCGCTGATGCGCTGAGTCCCTGCGGCCAGGCCTCCCGGGCTCGGGCAACCGCTTGAGCATCAGGAGGCACCAATGGCCGCCCTTCTGCATCTTCGCCCCGCAAGCGCTGTCGGCGCCGCGAACGCCGTGGCAGCGTTGAAGCGCGACATTGCGGCAACGCTGAGCCAGCAGCAGGCGGCACGTCCGGTCCTGCTGTGCCGCTGGCTGCAGGACGCCGACGGGCACCTCTCTTGCCATTGGGAGATCGAGCCCCGGACCTGCATCCCAATCCCGCCCGATTGAACCGATCCGCGGCACGGCTGGTCCGTGTCCTACGGCTTTTGTCTCGATCGAACAGCAGCGCCCGGTGAGAGGGGTGCGGGAGAGCAAGGGATGACCCACATGGTCGACATCCGGCCCTCGGTGCACGGTGCCGTGCTCGACAGCGCCCATATCGGCGACATCGAGGGGGCGCTCGGCACCATCTATCGGCATGATGTCAGGCCCCGCCTGACCTGGCGGCGTCGGCTGGCGACGCTGTTCGCGATCCTCGGCCCCGGGCTGATCGTAATGGTCGGCGACAACGACGCCGGCGCCTTCGCCACCTACACCCAGGCCGGGCAGAATTACGGCACCTCGCTGTTGTGGATGCTGCTGCTGCTGGTGCCCGTGCTGTACTTGAACCAGGAGATGGTGCTGCGGCTCGGCGCAGTGACCGGGGTTGGCCACGCGCGCCTGATCCTCGAGCGGTTCGGGCAATTCTGGGGCGCCTTCAGCGTCATCGACCTGTTCTTGTTGAACGCGCTCACCATCGTGACCGAGTTCATCGGCATCAGTCTCGCACTCGACTATCTCGGTGTATCCAAGCTCGTCGGCGTGACAGTTGCGGCCGCGCTCACCATCGCCGCCGCCGGCAGCGGCAATTTCCGACGGTTCGAGCAGTTTGCGCTGATGCTCTGCTTCGGCAGCTTGTTGCTGGTGCCGATCTTCCTGATGGCGCGCCCGGCGCTCGGCCCGATGACGCGCGACCTGCTGATCCCCGGGCTTCCCGCCGGCAAGCTCTCCGACATCATGTTGCTGATTATCGGGATCGTCGGCACCACCGTGGCGCCGTGGCAGCTCTTCTTTCAGCAGAGCTATGTCGTGGACAAGCGCATCACGCCGCGCTTCATGGCGTACGAGCGTGCTGACCTGTGGATCGGCATCGTGCTGGTCATGATCGGCGCGATCGCGATGATGGCATTCGCCGCGGGGGCGTTCGAGGGTACGCCCGAGTTCGGCAACTTCACCGACGCCGGGGGCATTGCGGCTGGGTTGGGCAAGCATGTCGGTCCGGTCGCCGGGGTGCTGTTCGCGGTGGCGCTGATCGATGCCAGCGTCATTGGCGCTGCCGCAGTGTCGCTCGCCACCGCTTATGCGATCGGCGACGTGCTGGCGGTGCGCCATTCGCTGCACCACAAACCTGGCGACGCGATCGGGTTTTATTTGGTGTACGCGGGTCTGATCGCGGTCGCGGCAGTGCTGGTCCTGATCCCGGGATCGCCGCTGGGCTTGCTGACCGAGGCCGTCCAGACGCTGGCCGGCGTGCTGCTGCCGAGCGCTACTGTGTTCCTGCTGCTGCTTTGCAACGATCGGGCGGTGCTTGGGCCGTGGGTGAACGGACGCGCTACCAATCTGTTCACCGGCGCGGTGATTGCCGCACTGGTGGTGCTGTCGGTGATCCTAACCGCCGCCGTCCTGAATCCCAACATCAGCGATACCACAATCCTGTGGACGCTCGGCGGCGGGGCGGGGCTGGGGCTAGCCATCGCCGCGACCGCTTGGCTTTTGCGGCGGCGCGGACCGAGCCAGCACGCGATCAAGCCGGCTGATGCGGACGCCGATCGCACAAGCTGGCGCATGCCGCCGCTCGGGCAGCTTCCGCCACCGCGCCTGACGATTGCAAAGCGTACGTGGCTGGCGGTGCTGCGTTTGTATCTCGCTGTCGCGACGATCCTGGTCGTCGTGCGCGTCGTGCAAATCGCGCTGGGACAAGGGTGAGGGACAGGCGATGTGGGTTCTTAATTTCCTCTCGGCCCGCTTCCGGCTGCTGCTCCGCGGCAGCGGCGATCGAATCGGCTCGGAGTGTGTCAGCGATCTCCAGTCCCTGGCGCCCTGGTGCCGCGGGGACGTCCTTACGGTTTTGCGCGAACGCGGTCAGGACCGATGATCGCCGTTGCGATCGCCCCGACACCCGCGCTGCCGGCATTCGATGGTGATGCCGTCGGCGGACCGCGGAGCAACGCTGCCGCGGAACTGTACGTGCCGCCGGGACGCGGCCCATTTCCGGCAATGGTCGTCTTGCACGGTTGCGACGGGATCGGCCGGCATTACCGCATGTGGGCCAGGACGCTCAGGGACTGGGGTTATGCTGCGATGCTGGTCGATAGCTTTCGTCCGCGCGGCGTCAGCAATATCTGCAACCAAGGCATGATCGTGCCGCCTTTCGCGCAGGCGCAGGATGCCTTCGCCGCCGCGGATTATCTGCGACAGTTGCCGAACGTGCGTGCAGACCGGATCGGCGTGATCAGTTTTTCACACGGCGGGTGGGCCGTTCTGAAAGCAGTGCTGGCCGATACCGTGCACCAGGATCACGCGCAACCATTCGTCGCTGCCGTGGCGTTCTATCCGGGCTGCCAGCCGTCTGACTCTCCGCTGGTAACGGACACGTTGATCCTGATCGGCGATGCCGATGACTGGACGCCCGTCTCACGCTGCCTAAGCTGGTACAACCAGGTGCAAAAGGCCCGCCACGCTCTGGAAATGAAGGTTTACCCGGGCGCGCGGCACGGCTTCGATAGCCCGGCAATGCCGCACTTTTATGCCGGGCATCATGTCGGCCGCGATCCGCAAGCGGCCGTTGATGCGATGTCTGTCACGCGGACGTTCCTGGCACGGCGCCTGTCGCCGTGACGCCGCGGGCGGCGGAATGCGCTTCGTTTTTTCCGCCCGAGGGGAGCGGCGTAGGGCGGAAAAGCGAAGTGCATTCCGCCACCTGTTGCCTCACTCGCCACGCAGGTCCGCCGGTGTCACGAACCGCACGAGGCACGTGGTTCGGCGCCCGATGTCCCCCCACAGACCGGATACCGTGAACTCGGCCAGGGCAGCAGTGGGGAACTTGGCGCGCAGGCGCCGCTCCGTGGCAGGTGGGGCAGGACCGGCCAGCGCCAGAGCCAGCTCGTGAAGGCCAGGATTGTGCGCGATCAGCAACACGCTGCGAACCGTTTCCGCGACCTCGTGCAGCACAGCGAGAAGTTGCGCCGGGCCGGCGAGGTACAACGCCTCGGCAGGCTCGATCAGCGGCGCTTCGTCCCATGGCTCCAGCCCCTCGAGCGTCTCCAGCGTGCGGCGTGATGGCGAGACCAGCACAAGGTCTGGTGCAAGGCCGAGATCGCGCATTGCCGCACGCATCGCTGCCGCATCGCGATGGCCGCGCGGACTGAGCGGTCGGTCGCGGTCGGCAAGTCGCGGATCGTCGCGCGACGACTTGGCGTGGCGCAGAAGCAGAAGCTGGCGCATGGCTCCGATCCTGCCACGCCAGAGCGAGCTTGTCCCCCGGGGCAGACAGTTGGCGAAATCACTTCCGTCCTACAGATCGATCCAGGACAGGTGTCCGCCCTTGCCCGCGCCCGTGTCGAGGAACACGGCTGCCCCGCCCGACGCGCCGTGGCGAACATAGGGACGGCCGTTCAGGCTGCGCCGGTCGTGGCCGCAATAGACCGTGATCCCGCGCGGGATGCGATCGACCCAGCGCAGGCTGCGCTCCGGGTAGCCGTCCGGCTGCAGTCGCCCGGTAGGCTCGCCGAACAGCGCCCGCGCCACGGCGCCCTGCGCGCGCTCGGTCCCAAGTTCCGGTGCTGGGCCATCCAGCATGTCGGTGTGGAACCCGCCGTGCACGAACAGCGCCTGGCCATGGCGCAGCCAAGCGGGCGCGCGGGCGATCTCGGCCAATGCACGGGCGCGCATCGGCGCATCGAGCTGCGCCAGCGTCTGCTGCAGGTTGGGCTCCAGCCGAACCGGCTGGCCGGCCAGCGCACGCGCCAGCTTGTGATCGTGATTGCCGAGCAGAAACAGGCCGCGCCCTTCGTCGATCAGACGGAACATCTGACTCAGCACTTCCGCGCTGCGCGGGCCGTAGTCGGTCAGGTCGCCGAGCTGCACGACGAACCGATCAGTCGCCGCGGCGTAGCTGAAGGCCGCGGCGTCACCGTGCACGTCGCCCACAACACGCAACGCGGCGCCAGGGGGAATGACCAGCGCCGTCATTCGGCACCGCGGCCCATCGCCGCATAGGCATCAAGCGCGCGCAACCGGCCGGCGGAAAGATCGACGATCGGATGCGGGTAATTGCGTCCCAGCTCGACGCCGGCGCGGCGCAGGGCGGCCGCCGGTGCCTCCCACGGTTCATGGATGACGTCATCGTTGAGATCTGTCAGCTCCGGCAGCCAGCAACGTGTATAAGCGCCGTCCGGGTCGAACTTCCTGCCTTGCAGAACGGGGTTGAACACGCGGACATAGGGCGAGGTGTCGGTGCCGCAGCCGGCCACCCACTGCCAGCTTGCGCTGTTGTTGGCGAGATCGGCGTCGACCAGCGTATCCCAGAACCAAGCCTCGCCGAGCTGCCAGGAAATCAGCAGATGTTTCACTAGGAACGATGCGGCGATCATACGCACCCGGTTGTGCATCCAGCCGATATGCCAAAGCTGGCGCATTCCGGCATCGACGATCGGCACCCCGGTGCGACCTTGCTGCCAGGCGTGCAGGCCGGCCGGATCGCGGCGCCAGCGCATGCCGGCAAAGCTGGGGCGCAGCGGCTGCTCGGGCATGTCACGATGGTTCCAGAGAAGATGGGCGGAGAACTCGCGCCAAAGCAGCTCGCGCAGGAACTTGTCGCCACCGCGGCCGGGACCGGCCGCAACAGCGGCATGCCAGGCTTGCGCGGGGGAAACCTCGCCGAAGTGCAGGTGCGGCGACAGCATGGAAGTGCCGTCGGCGCCCAGCCGATCGCGTTGCTCCACGTAGCGTGACAGCTTCTCGGCGATGAAGGCGTTCAGCCGGGCGTGGGCGCCGGCTTCGCCGGGCGTCCATGTTGCCTGCAGATCTCGCACCCGAGCGGGATCTGCAGGCAGCAGCATCCAGTCATCGAGTTGGTCCGACGGCGGCAGAGGTGAGGCCGCGCGGATCCGCCGCGGCACCACGGGCGGTGCCGGCCCGCCGGCGGCAAAGGCGGCGCGGCAGAACGGCGAGTAAACTCCGAACGGGCCACCGGCCTGCGTCCGCAGCGCATCGGTACCGAACAGCGTGGTTGTGCGGAAGCGCTGGAAGCCGAGTTGGCGCGAAGCCAACGTCGTCGCCAGCCGTTCGTCGAGCGCACGTGCCCAAGGTTCGATCGCGTCGCCGGCGAAGACGCCCGCTGCGCTGGTCTCCTCAACCAGGCGCGCGATCTCGGTATCCGCGCGGCCACGCCGGAGCACCAGCCCTGAGCCTTGGGCTCGAAGCTGTTGGTCCAGCGCGGCCAGGCTGTGATGCAGCCACCAGCGGGACGCTCCGCCGGGGGCCCACGTGCCGGCCGAGGTCTCGTCAAGGACGAAGACCGGGATCACCGGCCGGCCGGTCGCGGCCGCGGCGTTCAGGGCGGCGTGATCGGCGAGCCGCAGATCGTTGCGGAACCACAGCAAGACGGGCGGCTCGGCGGCAGTTGGCATGCGTGTGACATGCGCTATCGGCGGGCGTCGGCAAGAGTGAAGCTGAACAGACGCTCGCGGCCGAGCAGGAACACACGGCCGCCGCGGGGGAACAACGCGGTGATCGCCGGATCGCCGACATCGAGCCCGCCGGCATAAGCCCCGAACGCCGGCAGCATGATGCGGCGTGCATCAGCGACGAAACAGGGACGACTGAGGTGGCCGCCACGGGCGGGAATAGTGGCTTTGGGGTGAAGATGCCCGCAGACCTCGCCCGGTGCCGCACCGGGCTCCGCTTGGTGGCGGAACGTCAGCGGGCCGGCGCACAGCGCCTCCACGGACTCCCCGCCCAGCCCACCGGGCGGTCGTGGGTCGTGATTGCCGCGCACCCAGACAAGGCGTAGCGCCTCAGCGATCGAGCGCAGCCGCGCTGCCTCAGTCGGCGGCAATCGGCCGTGTCCCGCGGCATCGTGGAAGGAATCGCCGAGTGCCACCACCGCTCGCGGGGACCAGCGCCTCAGCAGCAGGATTAGTCGGTCCAGCGTCGCCTTGGTGTCCCAAGGCGGCAGCAGCATGCCACGCCGGGCGAAGGACGACCCCTTTTCCAGGTGCAAGTCGGAGATCGCCAGCAGCCCGTTGGCTGGCCAATAGAGCACACCTGCCGGGTCCAGCATGAGCCGTTCGCCGGCGAAATGCAGCGGCGCGGCGGTCATGCGGTGCGATCGAACAGGCTGGGCTGGCTGGACAGCGCCGGATGGCGCCGGCGCTGCTGCGTTAGGCGAAAAGCGGGCGGCTCGGCATCGCCGATGCCCTCGGCGATGATCGCCTCGGCCTCGGCCAGCAGCGCGTCTTCGTCAGCAGCCGAGCGCACGCTCTCCCGCCCGATCTCGATCAGCACTGGCACGGCGAGTGGGGAAACGCGCGAGAGGACCATGTGCACGATGCGGCCCTTCACCCGGCGCAGCATCCCGGCGACGCGGCCAAGATCGATCAGGCCGGAGGCAGCGTCGGCGCGAGTGGCGCGCAGCAGGACGTGGTCCGGCTGGTGCTTGCGCAGTACATCGTAAATGAGGTCGCTGTTCACCGTGACCTGTCGCCGCGTCTTCTCGGCGCCGGGATGATGGCGCTCGATCAGCCCGGCAATCACCGCTACGGTGCGGAAGCTGCGGCGCAGCATCGAGCTTTCCGCCATCCAGCTCTCCAGGTCCTCGCCCAGCAAGTCTTCATCGAACAGCCGCGCCACGTCGAATGGTCTGCCGGCCGACCAGATGGCCAGCACGTAGTCGGTGGCGACGAAGCCGAGCGGTGCGTACCCGGCGCGCTCCATTCGTTTCGTGAGCAACATCCCGAGCGTCTGGTGGGCGTTGCGGCCTTCGAAGCAATAGGCGACCAGGTACCAGCGGTCGCGCCGCGGGAAGGTTTCCACCAGCAGGTTGTTGCGACCAGGCAGGCGGGAGCGGGCTTTCTGCAACCGCAGCCATTGCTGCACGGGTTCCGGGAAAACGTCCCAGCTTGCCGGGTTCTGCAACAGGCCACGCACGCGGTCGGCAAGATTGGTGGTCAGTGGGAGGCGCCCGCCTTCGTAGGCGGGCACCATCGGCTCGCCGCTGCCACCCTCCGCTACCTCGGCGACCGTCTCGTGCACGCGGAGGAAGCGCAATAGCCGGCCGGCAAAGATGAAGGTGTCGCCGGGACGCAGCAGGTTGATAAAATTTTCTTCGACTTCGCCCAGCACCGGTCCAGACCGTTTTCTGCCGACCAGCCGCACTTTCAGATGCGGTGCATCGACGATGGTGCCGATGTTCATCCGGTGCTGGCGGGCGACCCGCTCGGAGCGAACATGCACGCGACCTTCCGAGTCGCGGAACAGCTTCCGGTAGCGGTCATAGGCGGCGAGCGCGTAGCCGCCGTTCTCGACGAAGCCCAGCACCTCGTCGAAATCCTGGCGCGTCAGCTCGGCATAGGGCGCGGCGCGGCGGATTTCGGCGAACATCGCGTCCGGACTGAACGGCGCCGAACAGGCCATGCCGAGCAGATGCTGGGCGAGCACGTCGAGGCCGCCGGGGCGCGGCGGATCGCCATCCAGCTCGCGCGCCTCGACGCCCAGCAATGCGGCCTGGCATTCCAGCACCTCGAAACGGTTGGCCGGGATCAGCACGGCGCGACTGGCTTCCTCCATGCGGTGATTGGCGCGGCCAACGCGTTGCAGCAGGCGGGAAATGCCTTTCGGTGCGCCGAGCTGAATCACCTGATCGACGCCGCCCCAGTCGATGCCGAGATCGAGCGAGGAGGTGGCGACGACGGCGCGCAATCGGCCGTCCGCCATTGCCGCTTCCACCCGGCGGCGCTGCGCCACGTCCAGGCTGCCATGATGCAGCGCGATCGGCAGCGTCGGATCGTTGAGTCGCCACAGCGCCTGGAAGATCAGCTCGGCCTGCGCGCGGGTGTTGACGAAGACGATGGTCATGCCGGCGGCGCGGATGCGCGCCATCACCTGCGGCGCGGCCTCAATGCCCATGTGGCCGGCCCAAGAGGGTTCGCCCTCCGGCAGCATGATCGACAGCTCCGGCGGCGTTTGGTCCGCGACTTCGATGCGACGGTCGGCGCCAACATAGGCCTGGATGGCGTCGGGATGCGCGACGGTGGCGGAGAGACCAACGCGCCGCAGCTTCGGGGCCAGCGTTCCGAGCCGCGCCGCGCAGAGGGCAAGCTGATCGCCGCGCTTGGTACCAGCGAGCGCGTGCACCTCGTCCATTACCAGGGTGGCGAGACCGCCGAACATCGCCGCCGCATCAGGCTGCGATAGCAGCACGGCTAGGCTTTCGGGCGTGGTGAGCAGGATATGCGGGGGTGTCTCGCGCTGGCGGGCGCGGCGGTTGGCGGGCGTGTCGCCCGTCCTGGTTTCGATCGTAATGGGCAGCCGCATGTCCTGGACAGGCTGCATCAGGTTGCGGGCGATATCGTTTGCAAGTGCCTTCAACGGGCTGACATAGATCGTGTGCAGGCCGGGGCGCGGATCGGCAGCCAGCTCCACGAGCGAGGGCAGGAATCCGGCGAGCGTCTTGCCGCCGCCGGTCGGCGCGATCAGCAGCACGCTTTCCCCCGCGGCCGCGGCGTCCAGCATCGCGAGCTGGTGCGGGCGCGGCTGCCAGCCCCGGGCGGCGAACCAGGCGGCGAAGGGAGGCGGCAGCGTCATGGGTGGATGGATTAACATCATTGGGATCATTGATGACAACGCTAGCACGGCGGCGTAGGTCCTATTCCGACGGGCGCGGCCGCGGTTTACGATGAATCTCGTGCCGTCTAAGGATCATGCGAAGTTTGCTCGAACCCGTTCCACGCGGAGGCCAACCGATCAAACTGACCTCGATGGCAAGATTGGGCCGCCGCCAACCCGAATGGAGGAGCGTCAAACACGAATAGCTGCGGCGGCGGCCGGCCAGACAACCCAACAGCGGAGAGCAATGATGTCGAACATTCTCGTCCTCTACTACAGCTCCTACGGCCATATCGAAACCATGGCCGGCGCAATCGCGGAGGGAGCGCGCGAAGTCGCCGACACCACGGTCACCATCAAGCGTGTGCCGGAACTGGTGCCCGAAGAGGTGGCGCGGAGATCGAACTTCAAGCTCGATCAGGCAGCGCCGATAGCCACGGTGGACGAGCTGCCACAGTACGACGCCATCATTTTCGGCACACCGACGCGTTTCGGTAATATGTGCGCGCAGATGCGCAACTTCCTCGATCAAACCGGTGGGCTATGGATGAAGGGCGCGCTGATCGGCAAGGTGGGCAGCGTATTCGCCAGCACAGGCTCTCAGCACGGCGGCCAGGAAACCACCATCACCTCCTTTCACAGCACGCTGCTGCATCAGGGCATGATCGTCGTCGGGTTGCCCTACTCGGCGCAAGGTCTCCTCAACATGGACGAGATCAGCGGTGGCACTCCCTATGGCGCCACGACGCTCGCGAAGCCGGACGGGTCACGCAAACCTAGCGCAAACGAACTGGAGCTTGCCGGCTTCCAAGGACGCCACGTCGCGGGGATCACGGCGAAGCTGACGCGGGGATAAAAGGGGCGTGGACGTGTCGGGCAGCACCCGCATCGGCGCGCGCTGCCCGTTCCCGCATGTAATCCTCGGTCCTGTGCGCCGATAACTTTCCACAGCGGGGCCGCCCCGGGAAACACGGATTATCCACGCTCGTCCGAGTTGTACACCACGTGCAACAGCACGTCGTGCGCTATACGCTCATACTCATGACGCGCAGGATGTTGCCTATGTCGGCAACCTTCGGCCATGGAATACCCGGATGTCGAGATTTTATCGCATCGGGCAGGTGACGGCTTGCCTCGGAGATGATTTCAATGCCACGTCCCACCAGCCAGCGCTTGCGTCGATCGAGCTCAAAGCCGTGGAGCGTCACCCCTGCCATTTCGCCGCGGATCATCTCGACGGCTTCGAGAATGCTGGTGAGGCGCGCAGGACAGGCGAGAGCGCGGCCATCAGAACACTTGCTGCGCCGAGGCTTCGATCCTCGCCCGCAGGACCGGATGCAGGCTGCGCCGTGTCATAATGTCGGTCTTGCGCCCGAGAATTCTGGCGGCCGCCTCCTTCACATCCATCAGTTCGAAAAGTCCCAATGAGCCCTCCGGGTGGTCGAAGAATAGATCGACATCAAACTCATCGCGTGCTTCGTCGCGTGCGGTCGAGCCGAACAAATAAAGGTGCTGCGCGCCTTCAGCTCGGCCTCGTGCTGCCTCAATCTCTCGATGACTTCGTCACGTTTCATGGGGCACCGATACCTGCAACCCCATCATAGCACAACCGAGAAGGACCGACATCACGCCACCCGGTGCAATAACTCCTCCCCGGCCGCTTTGGGTGGAAAGCAGGCATCTGCGCCTGTGCAAAATTCGATATACGCATCAAGATCAGACCGCTGATGGAATTGCTCGTTTCTCTCTATTGACGCACGAAATCCACGTCGCAGGGACGCGATTCCGTTCGCTTCCCATGCCCGTGTGCCCTCTCGAACTGCGCGGTGATGTTGTAGCTGTAGTTTGTGCCCTGCGGGACCTGGTCGATATTGAATTTAGACGGTCCGGTGACACCGTTGGCGATGATGCTCGCACGGCCGTCGGGTTGAATTGTGCCCTCTAAGGTGAGCGAGTTCGGCTGATACTGCTTATCGTACTGACCATGCAGGTGACCGTCGCTCACCATCACCGGGAATACCTTGGAGTAGCCCAACGCCCCTTTCCACTCCGGGCAGACAAGCGTGACCTCCCATGTCCCATCGAAGCGCCGTATATCCGGCTGTGCGGCCGCGTTCGTTCCAAGCGCTAAGGCCGCGACCGCGACCGCACGAACAGGCCAATGTGCCATCAAAACGCTCTGGAACAGTGCGGCGGTAGCATGGCACGCGCGCCGCTGGGCGAGCAACGGGTCGCACCCGCGGGGTCGACCGACGTGCGGAACTCAACAAATTCGCACCACGTTGCCGCACCCGTGGAATCAATAACTTAGACTGTGCATAAGTCCGGCGCGGAAGTCCCAGTCGCGGTCACGGCAAGGCGCACTCCGTGGAGTCCGCAAATGGGTCGAATCCGGCGGTTCGAACCGGGCGCCCCGGCTACCGCCGCTTGGGGTCGCAATGGAAATCTCTCCATCACGATCCTAATGCTCCATCACGATCCTAATGCACAGAACCCAGTCAAGCGCGGCTACGGCTTCGCTCCTCGAGATGACGGGGGCACGCGCGCCGTTTCACGCTTCAACGAGCCCAAGTACTAGGTAATTTCCGAACCTTCCGCAGAGCCATCGCCGGTCGGTATTGTACGCTGCGGCCCCACGTGCAGCTATCGGAGTTCGCCCTCGGCACCCGGGGGCCGTTGAGACGCGGCTCAGGACTTGCGCTCCCCCGGCCGGTCCCCCGCCGCACGAGTTCGCTGACCGCCAGCGGTCGCATGCGGCTCGTCAACGGGCAGCGGATGGCGTCGATTGCATTGGCAATCTCGCCGTTGAATTGCGCAGGCGTGCGCAAATGGAGCAGGCAGATGGAGCAGCCTGCAAACATGGCTCGCCGACAAGGAGTGCCAGATGTGACCCGACGCGTATGGTTGGCAGCCGTGCCGCTGCTCCTCCCGGTCGGCGGAGGCATTTGGTGGTGGGTCACGCGCGTCCCTCCCCCCATCGTTTGGCAGGGCTACGCGGAAGCCGACTTCGTCATGGTCGGCCCGACGCAGCAGGGAATGCTCACCAAGGTTCTCGTGGCGCGCGGCGACGAGGTCGCGGCCGGAGCGCCGCTGTTTGCCCAGGACGACGTGCATGATCGGGCGGCGCGCGACCAAGCCGCGGCCATGCTCGCACAAGCGGCGAGGCAATTAGCCAACCTCGAGGACGCCAGCAAGCCGACCGAAATCCAGCGGGCCGAGGACAACCTGGCGGACGCCCAGGCGACGCTGGTCCGCACCACGGCCGACCTGGGGAGAGGCGCGACGCTGCTCCCCGAGGGGTTCGCTACGAAGCAAGCTGTCGATCAGCTTCGGGCTGACGACCTGTCGGCCAAAGCCAAGGTCGAAGGGTTCCAGGCGGCCCTCGCGCAGTCGCGTGCTCCCCTCGGGCGGGTGGGTGAAATCCAGACGCAGCTCGCGACGGTTGCGGCTTCGCGCTCCACGCTCGATATGGCCCAGTGGCGGCTTGGGCAACGTCGCGTCAGCGCGCCGGCTGCCGGGCGCGTGGCCGACGTTCTCGCCCGCCCGGGGGAAACCATGGCGGCAGGAGCGCCCGTCGTATCGCTGCTGCCTCCCGCCAATATCTTCGTGCGGTTCTTTGTTCCGGAAGCGGCGGTTTCGACGGTCCATCGCGGCGATCCGGTGACCCTCGCCTGTGACGGCTGCCCTACCGATCTGTCCGCCACGATCTCGTTCGTCTCGCCACAGGCCGAGTACACGCCGCCGCTGATCTACAGCGAGTCGAGCAAGGCCAAGCTGGTCTTCCTGATCGAAGCCTGGCCGCGGCCGGACCAGGCGGCCAGCCTCAATCCGGGGGAGCCAATGGAGGTGCGCCCCCTGGGAACGCAAACGCCCCAAGGAAATAAAGCAGCTCAAAGGACCCCAACGTCACCAGGAACCCGAACTCCATGACGGCCGAACTGGTGATCGACGTCCACGATTTCCACAAGAGTTACGGGACACGCAAGGTCGTTGACGGCCTCACGCTCGCCGTGACAGCCGGTGAGATCTGCGGCTTTCTCGGCGCCAACGGCAGTGGCAAGACCACTACGATCCGCATGCTGTGCGGACTGGTGAAGCCGGACAGCGGCGGCGGAACATGCCTGGGCCTCGATATCATCCGCGACGCACCGCGGATCCGCCTTCAGGTCGGCTATATGACGCAGCGTTTCAGCTTCTACGAGGATCTCACAGTCACCGAGAATCTCGAGTTCGTCGCAGAGGTCTATGCACTCGATAAGCCTCATGAAGCCGTGAAGGCGATCATCGACCGGATGGGTCTCGCGGACCGGGCGGACCAGTTGGCCGGCGAGTTATCAGGGGGCTGGAAGCAACGGCTCGCCCTCGCCGCCTGCGTCCTGCACAAGCCGAAGCTGCTGCTGCTCGACGAGCCCACCGCGGGTGTCGATGCCAAGGTGCGCCGCGAGTTCTGGGACTTGATCCACGACATGGCGGCCGACGGACTTACCGTTCTCGTATCGACACATTACATGGATGAGGCCGAGCGCTGCGTGCGCATCGTCTATCTCTCCGGCGGCACGATCGTCGTGCAAGGCACGCCGGATGAGGTGGCGAAGGGCAGCGGACTGGTGATCTACGAGGGAACCGGCGCAAACCTGGATGCTGCCGCCCGGAAGCTGCGCGACATGCCCGGTGTGGAAGCCGCGGCAGTGTTCGGATCGTCGATCCACGCCGCCGGTATGGACCGTGCCGCGCTGGAGCAGGCAACCAAAGCGCTCGATGGCGGCGGCGCACTGGTCTGGAAGGAAGTTCCTCCGCAGCTCGAAGACGTGTTCATCCATCTGTTGAGCAAGCCGGCGAGCCAGCCGGCCAAGGAGGCTGTGTGACGGGCTTCTCCTTCAGACGCTTCCTGGCGGTCCTGCGCAAGGAATGGATACAGATCCGGCGCGACCCGTACACGCTTCGTATGATCATCGTCTTGCCGGTCATGCAGCTATTCCTGTTCGGCTACGCCATCAACAGCGACCCCAAGCACCTGCCGACCGGGCTGCTCTCGGCCGACCATTCCAGGTCTGAGCGGACGGTCATCGCCGCCCTGCAGAACACTGGCTATTACAACATCAGGCCGCTGACGTCCGAGGCACAGGCTGAACGGGGCCTCGCCGATGGCGAGTTGCTCTTTGTCGTGAACATTCCGCCCAATTTCGACCGGTCGGTCGATCGTGGCGAGCAACCTGCGGTGCTGATGGACGCCGACGCAACCGATCCGGCGGCGATCGGCAACGCCACGGCCGCACTCGCCGCGCTGACGACCGCACTGGACCGGGACGTGCCGCAGAACATCCGGTCCACGCCCGCCAACGCGCCGTTCCGGTTCGAAGTGCACGCCCGTTACAACCCCGCACAGCTCACCGTGCTGAACATCGTGCCCGGGCTGATCTGCATCGTGCTGATCTTCTCGACCCTGTTCGTCACGACGCTGTCGATCACCCGCGAAACCGAGCGCGGCACGATGGAGAACCTACTGGCCATGCCGATCCGGCCGATCGAGGTGATGCTCGCCAAGGTCGTGCCCTATATCGTGGTCGGCTATATTCAGGTGACCCTCGTCATGGCGATTGCGGTGGGGCTGTTCGGACTGCCGATCCGCGGTTCCATAGCACTGGTGGCATTGGGGCTTGGCCTCTTCATCGCCAGCAACCTCGTCCTTGGGGTGACCATCTCGACGGTTGCGCGGAATCAGATGCAGGCGGTACAGATGGCGATGTTCACCCTGCTGCCGGCCATGCTGCTGTCCGGCTTCATGTTCCCGTTCAAGGGCATGCCGGTCTGGGCGCAATGGCTCGGAGAGGTGTTTCCGGTCACACATGCGCTGCGAATCATGCGCGGCGTGCTGTTGAAGGGCAACGGTCTGGCCGATATCTTGCCGGAGTTGTGGCCGATCGTCGCCTTCACTGGTGGTCGCCGTGATTGCGACCTGGTGCTATCGGGTAACGCTCGACTAGCGCTTGCGCATAAAATAACTGCGCCACTTGAAGCGGTGCGGCAGGAACCAAGACAGCGACTGGGCAACTTGGCCAGTAGGCGAGCACATGGTCGTGAACAAGCCGCGTGTTGCCATACAATCGCAATCAGCCTAAATCCGGCAGTTGGGTCCGATCGTCGCCGGTCTGAAGTGACGACCCACAACCTGGGGTAATTGCTCAGGCCGGGCTCAGGCGAAGCGGTGGCTGCAGTTGCCGGCCATGCAAGAAGTAGCGGAGCGCTTCACTGAGGATGCGATACCAGCGTTGCAGCGGATCCAACTGCTCCGCACTTTTTCGCAGCCGGTCAAGAAAGCCGGCGATGCGCAGGTAAGCTTGCCTCGCCTTGTCGCGCGCGCCATGCGCGCTGCTGATCGTCAGCCTCACCTGGCCGGCGTGTTGGGTGCGCTGCGCGATCGCCGACAGCAGCAAGGGTCGGGTGGTGATCGCCTCCCGATGGTGCTCCGGATCAGCCAGCCGGACGAACAGGCTCCACCAGTTGTAGATCAGTGCAACGATACCGGCCAGCAGCCGACACCGCGTGAGGTCCTGTGTCGTGAAACCGCCCCAACCCCATTGGTTCTTCAGCTCGTCAAAAACGTTCTCGCAATCCGCCCGATCGCGATACAACTGCCCCAGCGTCAGGATTTCATCGTCCATTGAGGTGACCAGCGCAGCGTAGTCCCACGCCTCCTGATCGGGGCCCACCTCGACGAAGCCAAGTCGCCGCTGAGCCGGATCGCCATGATCGACGGCCGGCGGACCAGCCAGTTGGCGGCGCAGCAGAATGACTCTCCGCTGCCGGCTCCAGCCCTCCAGCCGCAGGCTCGTCTCCTTGCCCTGCCAGCCCTGGCCGGCATCCTTCCAGTCCGATGCCTGCATCGCCCGTTGCAGTGCCCGCGTGACGTTTTTCGTCATGCGCAGACGGAACAGATACGCCAGCTCCTCCCGCTCGGCCCGCGCCATCACCGGCTCGATGCCCCACGACTTGTCTCCGCGCAGCAGCCACGGCCGCTGCCCCGCTCCGAGATGATCCAGCAACTCCCACAAGCCGCCCGTCGCGTGTCTGACGTTGTGCTGATCGCCGGGCAATACCTCGACCCGTAGCACCAGCCGCAGGTTCGACAGCATGTAGCTGTGATAGCAGTGCGACGGCCGACCCGGCTTGTGCGGATTATAGCCCAGCTCGGCGCCTTCCTGGTGCCCATACAAAGGTTTGATGGTGGTATCGATGTCGAGCACCCACGGCTCGCCGAGCAGCGGAGCGGTGCAATAGTCCAGGTGGTTTTGCAGCCAGGCCGAGCCTTGCGCTTCGTCGATCTTCTCCAGCCCGCGGCGAACCGAGTCCTCGCTGACCACCTTGCGCATGCCGAGCAACGGCGGGTTCACCGGATCGCAGCGCAGCGCGGTCACATGGGCATAGCGCCGGTGACCCGCCAGAACAGACAGCAGCACGGTGCCAAGCAGATCGCGTGTACGCGGTGCATTCGGGCTAGTGAACCGCAGCGGACAGTCGGCAACCCAATTGTCGAACAACCCGGCCTGCTTCAGGTAGTCGATGAAGAATGGCAGTTGGCCGAACGGCGTCACCGGTGCGGCGGCGTCCCACTCCACGTGCACGCGCCCGGCGAAGGTATCGGCAATCGCCGAATGCGGCGCAACTTCCGGTTGCTCACCCGCGGGGTGAACCGCCAGACATCTCTGTTCTGTGCTCATGCCGGCCAAATCTGCCAATTCAGCCGCGGCGCGCAATCACTCAACTGCCGGATTTAGGATCAGTCTCACCATAGCTGCAACGAACCGGGGAGTTTGGAGCTTTGCACACGCTAGGGGAGGGTGAGCCGAATGTCCGCAATGGGTCGAAAGCGGCTGTCCGCGCAGGGGCTCATCCCGACTGGCTGACACCCGTCTCGCGGAGACCGCCGGCGCCGACATCGTGAACGTCATCGCCGGCCCGGACGGCGCCACGTATCCGCATCCGGGCAATCGCTAAAGCCTCCGTCGAAGGCACATGCTAGCCCGCCCTAGCGGCGCGGCGGCCTCTCGGCCAGAAGGGCGCCCATAAGTTCGTTCGCGATCATGAGGCCAGCCGCTCGATCGGCGCCCGGCAGGTGGTTCGGCCATCGTGAAACCATCCGGTGGATAAAAGTGCTCCGCTCGGTCAAGCATGTCGATTTTGTTACGATCTCGAATATCAACATTCTCGGTTAGATGGATGACAGGTCGGACGATCGCGACAACGTGCCGGCGCACCTAGTTGACCGGACCGCACGATGCCTCGACGAACCGGCCGGGTGGCATCTTCTGGCGGCCCCGGTTCCAGTTCCGCCTGGTCGTGGTCAGGCAGCGCAGAACGCACCCGAGCGCTTTCGGCTCGACACCTCGGCCTTCGCCAAGGGTAGTTGAACCTGTGCTTCAGCGAGTAACTCAGTCGCACGTTGTCGGGTCTCTGCTGTGTGGCGGCTGGACTTTAGAAATCTTTGATAGTGTTGGATGTTGAGCTGGATAATCTCTGGGTCTTCCATCATTTGTTACGTCTCCCGGTTTAGTTCCGACAAGCGACTTGAAATCGCCATAGGCCGGGGGGGGACGCAAGCATCGGAATCTACTCATAATGGGTAACTGAAAACCGGCAGCCCGCCTACCGCCGCTTGGGGTCGAATGCGGCCATGGGATAGAATCGCCGATGTCACACCATCCGATGCAACAACTCCTCGCCCGCTTCAAGCCGGCGGCAATTCTCCAGGGCCAGCGTGAAACTGCGGTCGAAGGTGCCAGTGGTGAGCCAAGCGATATGCGGGGTCAAGGCGGCGGCATCGATCATGCGCTCGGTCTCAGCGGTCAATGGTGCATGCAGGCTGACCACCTCGCCTTCGGCCAGCAAGGCACACTGGAAGCCACCCCATGCCGGCGCGCCACTGAAAAAATTCCCTGCACCTGAAAATTTTCCTTGACTTCGTCCACGTGGTAGTGTCTCTAAACTGAGACACTACCGTCCACGTCCTATGTTCTTGTTCTGTTCGTGTTCGACGCCGCCACCGCCCCGGTCGCAGCCGTCCAACCCGATCCCAATCGGGCCGTGCCGCCTCGCATCGGCCAGGTCCTCAGCCTCGTCCGCACGCTCATCGTCTACGGCAAGGATCTCGCCGACACGTTGCGCCAGCACGCGGCTGGCCCGCACGTCCTCCCCTATTTCGCCTTCGTCGCCACAACCTTCGGCACCAGCGATCTCGCGCTGATCCTCGCCCGCATCACTCGCGGTCTGCTCCGCGCCGCCGCGCTCGAAGCCATGCTCAGCCGGCGCGCCGCCCGCGGCCGGGACCTCAAGCCGACGCCCATCCGCCTGCCCTCCGAACGCAAGCCGCGCGCCGCCAAACGGGCCGCCCCGCCGAGCCGCCCGGCCGAGGATCCGTGCCTCGCCCGCCTGCCCACGCCCGAGGAAATCCTCGCCAAGGACCGCCGCCGCCCGATCGGCGCCGTCCTCGTCGACATCTGCCTCGATCTCGGCATCGTGCCTGGGCAGATGGATCATGCGACGTGGGACGAACTGCGCCGCGATCTCATCCTCTACGGCGGCAATCTCGCCACTCTCGTGTTCCGTCGCGAGGGCAAGCGGCGCGCTGCCGATCCCCGGAGCGATCCGAGGCGCGTAGGGCGGAAAAGCGAAGCGCATTCCGCCACTGGAGACAGCCCCGGCGACAGCCCGAGCTTCAATCCCATTCCCCTAACCGGCCCTCCCATCTTTCCCCCCTGGCCGGCGCCGTCCCCGCAATCCCCAGCTCCCGCCTGCACCGGCCCACCCTGAACGGGCCGTCCGGACCATCCAGCCTGCCCCGGACTCGATCCGGGGGCGTCGCGCACGGGGCCGGCCCATGGCCAACCCCGCCGTCCCGATTCGGCGCATCACCGGCGAGTCGTCACGCCGGTCATGTTCCCCACCTCGCGGCCGGACTTCCAGCCCTACGTGCCGCAGAGGCAATCCTTCAGCAGCCTGGTATCATATCACACCACTCTGTGCAGCAGCTCCTCGCCAGCCTGAAGCCGGCAACAATTCTCCACGGCCAGCGCAAAGCTGCGATCGAACGTGCCGGTGGTCAGCCAACCGATATGCGGGGTCAGCACCACGTTCGGCAGGCTCAGCAGCAGATCGTCAGCAGCCGGCGGTTCGTCAGCGAACACGTCCAGCCCCGCCGCTGCCAGCCGTCCGCTGCGCAGGGCATCGACCAGCGCCGCCTGATCCACCAGACCGCCGCGGGCGGTGTTCACCAGCACTGCGCCCGTCCGCATGCGAGCAAACGCGGCCGCATCGATCATCCGCTCGGTCTCCGCAGTCAGCGGCACGTGCAAGCTCATCACCTCAGCTTCGGCCAGCAGTGCATGCAGCGGGCGGAATTCGCCGGCCGCATCGCCGCGTGGACTGCGCGCTGTGTAGATCACGCGGCACCCAAGCGCGCGCAATACGGGCGCCAGGACACGAGGCACGGCGCCGTAGCCGATCAGCCCGACCGTTCGCCCGCCCAGCTCCCCGATCCCGTCCTGCACAGCGGGATCGAGCGAGAACCCGCTACCCTCGCGCATCGCTGCATGGAGCACTGGCAGGGGGCGCAGCGCCGCCAGCATCAGCGCCAAAGCCAACTCGGCAACCGCGCGGGCATTGGTGCCGGGCAGATTGCACACCGGGATCCCGCGTGCCCGCGCGGCGTCCAGGTCGATTGTGTTAACCCCGACGCCAATCTTCTGGATCAGACGCAACCGAGGCGCCGCCGCAATCAGCGCAGTGCTCGCCGGGGATAGCACGTGCCAAAGCACATCAGTCTGCGCCAGCAGCGCCGCGTCAGGCTCGGCGCAGGGCACGATGCGCAGCGTCTCGGAGCACAGTGCGGCAAGCCGCGCTGTCAGGTCCGGCCCGGCGCCATAGTGGAACAGCACGTTCAACGTCGTGGCCCGAATCTTATGTCCCGCGGCGCGAGCGTCCCAGCACCGTTGGCCCGGCGAATTTGGCGCGGGCGCCCAGCGCCTCTTCAATGCGGAGCGCCTCGTTCCATTTCGCCATGCGTTCTCCGCGAGCAAAGCTGCCGACCTTGAGCTGGCCGACACCCCAACCAACCGCGAGATGCACGATCGTGGTATCCTCGGTCTCGCCCGACCGCGCGGAGACGATGCCCGCCATGTTCTCTTCGCGCGCGGCGTCCCATGCTTCGCGCAACTCGGTCAGGGTGCCGCGCTGGTTTGGCTTCAGCAGAACCGCATTCACCGCCCCGCGCATGGCCGCTTCGCGCACGCGCGACGCTTGGCTCACCAGGAAATCGTCTCCCACGACTTGCACATTCCGCCCGACTTCGGCTGTGAATGCGGCGAACCCGACATCGTCGTCCTCGCCCAGCGGATCCTCGATCGAGACGATCGGGTATGATTTCACCCAGCCGGCGAGCATCCTGATCATGCCGTCGGTGTCGAGCTCGCGGTTCTCGAGGCCGAGCTTGTACTTACCGCCGCGACCGAGCTCGGTGGCGGCGACGTCGAGCGCGATCGCAATCTGGGGGCCGGGTTTGAACCCTGCGCGCTCGATGGCGAGGACCAACGTTTCCAAAGCTGCTTCGTTCGTCTTGAAGGCCGGCCACCAGCCGCCCTCGTCGGCGACCCCGGCAAGCGTGCCGGCCTCTGCCATCAGCGAGCCAGCGGCACGATAGACCTCCGCGGTCCAATCCAGCGCCTGAGCAAACGAGGTCGCAGCGGGGCAGACGACGAGGAAGTCCTGGATATCGACGCGACGTCCGGCATGCGCGCCGCCGCCGAAAATCTGGATCTGCGGCAGCGGCAGGGTGACGTTTTCGGGGCCGCCGAGATAGCGGTAGAGCGGCTCGCCGGCAGCGGCCGCGGCTGCCTGCGCAGCGGCGATCGACACGGCGATCAGCGCGTTGGCGCCAAGCCGCGACTTGCTCGGCGTGCCGTCGAGCGCGATCAGCTTCGCATCGACGGCCGCCTGATCGGCGGCGTCCAGCCCGACCAGCGCGCGGGCGATCTCGTTGTTGATGTGCCCGACCGCGCGCTTCACGTCGTACCCGCCAAAGGCTGCGCCGCCGTCGCGCAGGTCGAGCGCCTCGGCGGTGCCGGTCGATGCGCCGGCTGGTGCCATGCCGCGCCCGACTGCGCCGCCCTCCAGCAGGATATCCGCCTCTACCGTCGGCCGTCCGCGACTGTCCCACACCCTGCGGCCCTGCACGAACGCAATATGCGTGTCGGTCATCCTATCTCCCTTGCCCAGGCGGCGCGCACATCGGCCAGCCGATCGACCGGAGTAGCCAATAATGCCCGCGCTGTGCGGCGGACCCGGTCCTTGTCCTGCTCGCGCGTGATGTACTCTACCGGCGATTTGCCATCCACCCGCGCGAGGAACAAGCCAGGGAGCAGACGGGCGGCACGGGTTTCGAGTGCCGCCGGCGCCTCCCACGTCACTCCGGCGAAATAGGCAGCGGCGAGCGCATCGAAACAAACCAGGAAATCGGCGCGTGCAGCCGGGGTCCACAGGCATTTCAGCAACAGGTGATTGAGGCAGAAGGCAAGGTCGAAAGCCGGGTCGCCCCACCACGCGCATTCCGCGTCAAGGAAGACCGGACCCGCGGGACCGATCAGGATGTTCTTCGGGCTGACATCGCCATGCACCAGGGCGCGCTTGTTCGCCTGGGTGGTCGCAACCAGCGCGGATAACGCCGCGGCACGATCGGGATGCGCGTGCGCCGCGGCGATCAGATAAGGCTCCAGCCGGATATCGAAGAAGATCTCGTCGGTCGGGAATTCCGCCTCGACCGACGGATCGGCGGCGGTCGCCGCATGGATGCGAACCAGGCTACGCGCCACGTGGGCAGCGAAGTCCGGCTCTGCGTGCCCGGCATGAAGTTCGTTCTTCCACAGTGGATGATTCTCGGTCGGCAGATATTCCATCGCCAACACGCCGGCCTGCGTGTCCTGGCCGAGGACCGCAGGGGCCGCACCGGGCACGGCTGCATTCGCACGACGCATCCAGCGTGCTTCGTAGAGGTTGCGCGTCACCGGCGCGCGCCAGTCGGCGGCGACGCGCAGCTTCGCCAAAGCGCGCTTCACACAGATCGGGCCGGAAGACAGATCGATCCGCCAAATGTCGGAAGACACGCCGCCGCTCAGTCGTTCGCCCAGGATGTGCCGACCTGTATCGAGCAGGTGCATCCGATGCAGCGCATCGAGGATCTGCTTTGGCGGGTGCTCTATCGGCATGGTGCGAGGACGAAAACGTGCGCCGTCGCCCGTTAAGGCCGGCCGTGCCGAGGGTGTGATCGCTGCCAGCCGGGTGTCATTCTCTTCTGCACCCAACTCAACCGCCACGCATCTGCTGCGTGGGATGCGGCAGCAATTCCAGCGCCAGCTTGATCAACGCTGCAATCGAAGGTGCGTTGAGCTTGGCCTTGAGCCCCGCAACCAGGTTAGCGGCAGTGCGGTAACTCAAGCCAAGGTGACCGGCGATCTCGGCGACGCTCTTGCCTTGGCCGAGCAACTCGAGCACGTCGGTCTCGCGACTGGACAGACCGCGCAGCCTGTCGCCGGGGGATCGTACGTTCATCAACGCGAGGTTCTGCGCCACCGATGGACCGAGATGGATCCCGCCACCGGCGACATTATCGATGGCATCTAGCAGCGCGGCCGGGTCATCGCTCTTGGTGATGTAGCCCCTGGCGCCGGTTTCCAGCGCCCGCGCTGCGAGCGCGGGGTCCTCGTACATGCTGAACACCACGACCTTCTGGTCCGGCCGTTCGACCAGGATCTGGCGCAACGCCGCAAATCCGCTGCTGTCCGGCAGCTTGAGATCGAGAACAACGATATCCGGGCGCAGCTCGCGACACAGGCGCAGCCCCTCGGCGCCCGTGCTCGCCTCAAAGATCTCCATCTCCGCACGTGTTTGCAGAAGCCGCCGGCAGCCGGCGCTGACGATCGGATGATCCTCGATCAGCAGGATGCGCATGATTGTTCGTCCTTGAGCGCCCGCGCTGGGAACCGCGGAATGCTGATCTCCACCGAGGCCCCACCCGCCGTCGTGTTGCGGACTGCGATTCGGCCGTTCACCTGGCGTGCGCGTTCCGCTATCCCAAGCAGGCCGAATCCGAAGCGGAATCCCGCAGAAAATCCAACGCCGTCATCGACCACGGAGATCTGGACGATACCGCCAGGTCGGTCATCGACCGTGACGACCACGGACCTTGCTTTCGCGTGCCGTATGACGTTGGTAAGGCATTCCTGCACGATCCGGTAAATTGCCAGGCTGGCGGCCTCGTCGAGCTCGGCTTCAGCTATTTCCAGACGGAGCGAACATGAAAGCGTCGGATAGCGCGCTTGCCATCGGCTGACGAGCTGCCGCAGGGCTTCCGCCAGTCCCATCTGGTCGAGTACCAGCGGCCGCAGACGGTCGAGCATGTGATAGGTGGTCCGCTGAATGCCGTCGGCCAGTGTGGTGATGGACCGGGCCCGCTCCTCGATGTCCTGCAACGCAGCCGATCCCGGCTTCAGTGCACGGAGAATGCAGGAGGCATCGGCGCGGATGCCGAACAGGGCAGGCCCGAACTCGTCGTGCAGCTCGCGCGCGAGTTCTTTTCGCTCGGCTTCCTGCACCGACATCATCCGGTCGATCAGCAGTCGGTTATCGGCAATCGCCCGCTCCAGCGTCCGCCCCAAACGGTTGAACTGCATGCCGATCCGCCGCAGCTCGGCCACACGGATCGGTGGAAGCAGATGAAACTGTCCGCGCTCCAATTGGTCGAAAGCCTCGGCCATGGCCAGCATGGGTCGCAGCGATCGGCGCACCGCCAGGCAGATCATCGCCACGATCAGCACCCATAGTCCGCCGAGCAGGACTGCCAGGAGTTGGGTCTCGCTCCAGATCTCTTCAATTTCGTCAGATGGGTTGGTTTGCATCTCGACATCGCCGAGCGTGCGCCCCTTGGCGACGATCGGGAACAGCTCGGTCGGCGACGGCGGAGCCAGCAGCCTGACGAACCATTGCGGCGCGTCCGGTGCGTCAGAGGGAAACGGGACGGGGGTCAGCACGCCTGCCAGCGACGGCGCTGGCTGCAGGGCGAATTCGACATGCCGGACCTGCGGCAACCTGGCGCCCATGCGAGCGGTGCGTTGCAACGAATCGCTCGCCGTCGCGATGTCGTTCAATGCATCGCGGATCAACAGACGCCCGAGCCGGGTGCCGGAGCGCAGCTCGGCTTGCACGCGCGCGTGCGCCCCGCCGAGGATGAAGCCGATCGCGGCGATCATCCCGAGGAGCAGGAGCACCGTCGGAATCAGCACCAGCCTAGTTTGCAGGGAGGCAAGGTCAGGGCGCCGGCGCCAGATCGTGCGGATGAACGCCACTGCCGTTCCCCACCACGCTGCGCCCACCTTTCGCCATTTGCGCAAGACGTGCAGCGCGCGTTGCGGAGAACAATTCGGCGGTAACAGACCTTGTTGGTGAAGCGTGTGCAACGCTTCCTCCCTGCATAGATCGGCTTGTGCTGTCATCCTAGACCATGGCTGCGTCTGCGGGACAGGTCCGGTTGTTCCGGTCGCTGCCGGCGTTCTCGCAGGAACAGCCCATTGGCTTTTAACAACGGGTGCTCTGGACAGAGAGGCGACAATTTTGCGGCAGGCCCACTACGTTGCCGGGACGGCGATCGCGCCGCATGGTTGGCGATCATGAGCTACGCGCCCCTCTCCGATCGCTCCGCCCCTCCCGCCGTCTATGCGCGTGCCGCACCCGATGCGCCGCCCAGCCCGCCGCTCGACGGCCCGCGCCACGTCCAGGTGGCTGTGATCGGGGCAGGTTTCACCGGGCTTTCAGCCGCGTTGCACCTGGCGGAAGCGGGCACAGAAGTCGCCGTGCTGGAGGCGAAAGACATTGGCGGGGGCGCCTCTGGCCGCGCTTTCGGGCAGGTGGTGCCGTATTTGAAGATCAGCGAGGCTGCGATCCTTCGCCACTACGGTCCGGACCGCGGGGCGGCGGTGATCGACGCAGTGGCGTCCGGACCGGACCTGGTGTTTGGTCTGATCGAGCGTCACCGGATCGAGTGTTGGCCCCTGCGTACCGGGCTGATTTTCGCCGCGCATGCTCCCGCCGGCCGACGTGCACTGGAGCGTCGTGCCGCGTTCTGGCAGCAACGCAACGCGCCGGTGGAGTTGCTTGATGCCGGGCGCTGCGCCGAGATGATCGGTTCGTCAGTATATCGGACGGCGACGATCGACCGGCGTGGCGGTCACATTAATCCGTTCGCTTACGTGCGCGGGCTGGCCCGGGCCGCGGTGGCGGCCGGAGCCGCGATCCATGCGCAAACACTGGTGGACGGCATCTCCCGCCACGATGGACGCTGGCGTATCCGGACGGAGCATAGCGAGCTCACAGCCGATTGCGTCATCATCGCGACCAACGCCTACACCACGGCACTCTGGCCGGGGTTGCGCGAGAGCGTCGTCCCGGTGCGCAGCTACGGCTTCGTCAGCGCTCCGCTGTCTGACAATCTGCGGCACTCGATCCTGCCGGGCCGTCAGTCGCTGAGCGATACGCGACGGCTCGTGTCCGCCGTGCGCATGTTGCCGGACGGGAGGCTGCACGCCAGCGCGCGCGGGCCCCTTGGGGGGCCGGAGCGCCCGAGCGATTGGCGGCTCGTGAATGATCGCGTCGTGCGACTGTTCCCGCAGCTCGATCGAGTGACCTGGGAAGAGAGTTGGACCGGGTTCATCGCGATGACGGCGGATCACGTGCCCAGGCTGCACGAGCTGGCTCCCGGAGTGTTTGCCGGCCTTGGTTACAACGGGAGAGGAATCGCGGCGGCAACGATGATGGGCCGTGATCTGGCGAGGCTGGCAGGTGGCGCGGCGCAGACGGCGTTCCCACGCGTGACGCTACGGCCGTTGCCGTTGGCGCCGGTCTTGCCCCTGATCGCGCGCGGTTTGGCCGGTGTCTATCGGGTGCGGGACCGGTTGGACGAGATGATGCCGTAGTGGAGTTGACCGTTCAAGTGTCAGGAACCACCCGGGACTGTCCGGGAGTGTCCCAGCGACACGACCCCCGTTACAGACCAAGCTTGCCAGGGCGAGCCCGATGAGAGAGACGTCGGCCTCAGGCAGCCACGCGTTCCGCGTCCGGCACCTCGGCCTCGACGACATAGGTCATCGGATCGGCCAGATGGATTTCCAATATGACGTCGCCAGCCATCCCCGGCAGCGGCAGAACCGCATGGCCATCGGTCCATCGGCTCATCACCTGTCCGTCACGCTCGACGGCCCACCAGCCTTCGGTGAGATCGGGGTGATCCACTGGGATCTCGCGCAGTTCGTGCGGGCCGCGCAGCACGATGCGCTTCACGCGAACGCCAAGCCTGCGCCGATCCTCCAGCCAGGGGCGCGCCTGGGTCGCCAACTGCGCTCGCGAGGCCAGCCGGACCTCCTTGACGCCACGGGGCAGCACGAAGAGGACGAGGTTGCCATCGCTGTGGATCGGCTTGCCATTGCGACGCTCGGGATGCCTGGCAAGAAGGCACAGGTCGGCCTCCGTCGTGGTCACGTGCTGCGGCACCGGCCAGCCAATGGCGGCTGCCCGGTCAGCCAGGCGCTGCCAGACCGGCCGCACATTCGCCTCATCCCACACGAACGGCGCGCAGGACCCGGCCTCGCGTGTTGGATAGTCCGACTCGTCGGTCAGGTCGGGATGCAGCACGAGTGGCTCATCCGAGTTGGCGAAGAAGCCTCGATTCCCAGTGTTCAGGTAGCTCTCTACTGGCAGACCTTCAGCGAGCAGGATCGCGTGCGAATCCAGTTCAATATGGAAATATTCGATCGACGGCAAGTCCTTCTCCTGCCAGATCGTCGCGCCATCGATCAGCTGGCGGGCGCAGATCAGCTTGCCATCAACAAAAATGGCGTGGTCCGGCGAGAGCAGCAGATCGGTGTGAGGCACCTTCGCGGCGAGAACATCGTGCTGTATATGAACCGGTGCCACGGTTTCCGGTCGCGGGTGCGCGTGGAGGTCGATCCGCCGCCGTCCGACCCACTTCACGGGCCGGGGGCTCGCTTGTCCGTCTGCGAGCGCGAAGACAATGTCGCCTGGGGCCAGGCTCTCAACGACCTTTTCGCCGCTTGGCGTACGAATGTGGGTGCCCGCTGCAAAGCAGACGATCTGGATCGTGTCGTGGCTTGGACCGACCGCCTCGAAGCTCGCGCTCGTCAGAGGAGTCACGCCGGACAGATGGTCTATTGTTAAAATAGGAATGCTGTCTTTCGTTACCGTCAGCGTTTGGGTGCTGGGATCATAGGCAAATATATCGCCTTCGCCGGGGAGGTAGGCGTGATCGAATACAAGTTGATCCCCTGCAGTTGCTCCGGTAATCATCCCATTCACTGTGCTGCCGGTCACAAACGAGGGCCATCGTATTCCATTACTCCGTTCGCAATGCCGTCAAAAGAGAAGGTGACGTTTGTGTTAGCATTAGCAATATCAATGCCGTAGTTGGTGGTGCTGCCAAGCACTACAGTGCCGCCGGCGATCGTGATGGTTTCAGTGTGTCCCGTGCGGATCTCGGATCGAATGTCAAACCGACCGCCGGCCCCTACGTCTATTAGGGCATCACCGCCGGGACCAGTATAGCCGAGCGTGTCGGTCAGGAGCGATCCAAAAATCAGAGTGTCGTTGTGTTGACCGCTGACTGGCCAGCGATGTCTAACGTCGCAACATCAAACGTCTCACCCGCACTGATTGTGACGGCGTAGGCAGAACTCGCGCCACTTAAAACGGCAGTGTCCGTGTCGAAAGGAGCCACCGAGCCTGGGGGTGGTGTCCCGCTTCCACCTGTTAGCGTCCAGTCGGCGCCTACGCTCCAGTCGCCGGTGGTTCCTGCCTTCCACGTGAATGTTGCCACTAGCGTTCCTCCTACGGTCTGAGCGCACCGAACGAGCCAAAGAGGCCGAACCGGCTTGCGGGCGGTGGACTGGGCCTTCACGCCCCTCCCATCGACGCTAGCAGTCGCGCCCGTTTAGAGCAACGACAAATTGCCTCCGGCACTTATGCCGCCCCGGCCCGTTCAGCCCCCTGGCGTCCGCCTGTCGGCCGCGTTCCGGGGGGCCCTGAAAAACACCTGATCGCTGCCCTTTACGTCGCCTCTCCGCGGCGCATAAGCCGCCATCCGCGCCCCAATGCCGTCTATTCGGCTGGGAGGGGGGCGGAAGCAGGAGCAGTAAGCCGCTCGTATGTGGACTGAACAGCACGGGTCAGCGGCAACCGCACTGCAGCGGACTAAAGCCCAGGATCTCCACCGCTGCCTCTCCGCGAACAGGGCTGCATGTAAGGGATCGACTAGCTCAGGCTGGCCAGCATTGCGCGCGATCGAAACCTAGGATGGATACTGGAGGATCGCATTGATCAGGATCAATGCCCCAGCGGACAGGATGGCGGGTAAAGGTCACCTAGTATAAAACAAGGTCACTGGCATCCGATGATCCACCGAGAAAATACTGAAGACTGGTCGGGATCGATCGCAATCCCTCTGCTGACCGCCTTTCTACTGGTCGCTTCGACATCTTGCGTGGCCGCTCAGCACGTACCGGACGTCGGGGCGGGCCGTCACCTGGCGGAGACATGGTGCAGTACCTGTCACGTGGTCGGCCCCACGCAGGACCGCAGCACCAGTAACGGCGCCCCGCCATTCGCCGCGGTCGCGGATATGAAATCGACGACGGCAATAGGCCTGCGAGTTTTTCTGATGACGTCGCACGGCCGGATGCCGGATCTGCAATTGACCCGCAGAGATCGACGATATTGCCGCGCATATCCTCAGCCTGCGGCAACAATGATCTGCGGTCGATGTTTCGCGTAGTAGGCGCGATGGGGAGAGGGAACATGCCCTGGAGGGGCGTCGGCGTGGCAATCGCCGTCATCGTGGCCTTCCTCATAGCGCTGGGACGCGCAAGTGCCTTCATAGTCGATTGGGCGTGGTTCTCGACGCTGGGCTACCTCGGCGTCTTCTGGACGATTTTCGCCACGAAAGCTATTCTCTTCGTTACCGTCTTCGCGGCATCAACTTTGCTGCTCTGGGTGAACGGAGCGCTGGCACTGCGGTACGCTTGGCAGCGACGCCTTCGGCTTCCAGCACCGCTCGACGAAAGCTTCGCGACTGTCGCGGCATTTCCCGGGACGCAGATCGAGTTGTTTGGGCCCGCGTCCCCGCTGTTCCCGTGGCGTTTGCTCATCCTGGCTGTCGCCCTCATCATTGGACTGCTGATCGCGACGGGCGAGACTGGCAAGTGGGACCTGATCCTCCGGTTCATCCACCAAGTGCCCTACGGTGAGAACGACCCCCTGTTCGACAAGGACATTGGCTTCTATCTCTTCTCATTGCCGGTCTACGTCGCATTTAAGAACTGGATGCTGCTGATTCTGATCCTGAGCGGCCTCATGGCCGGCGCGATATACTTGGTGCATGGCGACATCAATCTGGAGCGGCGCCCCTGGCACATTTCAGGCGCAGTCATCGCCCATGGCTCTGCACTACTGGGTCTCTATTTCGCAGTGAAGGCTTGGTCCTATGTATTAGACCGCTTCCTACTTCTCTACGACGACAATGGCGTCGTGGTTGGGGCCGGCTATACTGACGTCCATGTCGAACTGCTGATTCTTTGGATCCTCATCTGCATTGCGGCCACCGCTGCCGTTGTTGCATGGGCCAACGTGCGGCTGCGAACTTACCGGCTTCCCATCGCAGCGGTCGCGCTGGTGTTTGGCAGCTCGTTCTTTCTTGGCGAGGTGTACCCTGGGCTGTTTGAGCGTTTCTTCGTGAAGCCAAGCGAGCTTCAGTTGGAGACGCCGTACATTCAGCGGAACATCGCGCTCACCCGGGAAGCCTACAACCTCCAGCAGATCGCAGTGAAACCATTCCCTGCGGAGCAGGGGTTGAATTCTCAGTCGCTGCAGGACAACCGCGGCACCATTGACAACATTCGGCTATGGGACTGGCAGCCTCTGATGGACACTTACGCACAACTGCAGGAGATCCGCACCTACTACAGGTTCCTCGATGTGGACGTCGATCGCTACCAGATCACAGGTTCATATAAGCAGGTGATGCTCGCGGCCCGCGAGCTTGCGCCCTCACTGCTGTCAGCAAACGCCCAGACCTGGGTCAACCTGCATCTGCTGTTCACGCACGGCAATGGGGTCGTCATGTCCCCGGTCACCGAGAAATCCGCTGAAGGTCTGCCAAATTTCTACCTGAAGGACATCCCGCCGGTTGCCACCGGTGGTCCTGAAATAACCGAGCCTCGCATCTATTTCGGGCAGAGCGCCGGCGAATATGTGATCGTGAAGGGCAGCACACCGGAGTTCGACTATCCCAAGGGCAAGGACAACATTTACGCAAATTACGATGGAGCAGACGGTATCGCGATCGGTGGGGTCGCCTGGAGAACCCTGTTCGCCTGGTACTTCGACGACGTGAACATTCTTCTCAGCCGCTACATCACTAGCGAGAGCAGGATTATGCTCCATCGCAACATCCAGGATCGCGTGCAGACTATCGTGCCGTTCCTGCAACTCGATCGCGATCCGTATGTGGTGGTCAGTGATGGGCGGCTCTACTGGATGCAGGACGCGTATACCACCAGTAGCTGGTTCCCGTACGCCCAGCCGCAGTCCGACGGGGGCACCAACTACATCCGCAATTCGGTCAAGGTCGTCATCGATGCCTACAATGGGACGGTGGCATTCTATGTAGTGGATGGCGCCGATCCGGTCATCGCGACATACCGGCGCATCTTCCCCGCGCTGTTCAAGCCGTTCGGTGCGATGCCGCCGGATCTGCAGAAGCACATCCGCTACCCTGAGGATCTGTTCAATATTCAGGCTCTGCAGTATCGCGCGTACCACATGGACGCGCCGGAAGTGTTCTACAATCGCGAGGATCTCTGGCAGTTCCCTCGCGAGCCGACCAGCCCCGATGGTACGAACGGCTCCGACGACGTCAGGATGGTTCCATATTACATCATGATGCGCCTGCCCGGTGATCGGCGCGACGAATTCTTCCTTATGCTGCCCCTGGCGCCGAGCCAGCGGGAGAACATGATCGCTTGGCTGGCCGCGCGCTGCGATCCTCCCAACTACGGCAAGCTCATCGTCTACGAGTTCCCCAAAGACAAGCTTGTCTACGGGCCCTTCCAGATCGAGGCGCGTATCAACCAAAATACCAAGATCTCGCAGCAGATTTCGTTGTGGAACCAGATGGGCTCGCGAGTCATTCGCGGGAATCTTCTGGTCGTACCGATCGAGAACTCGATCCTATATGTGTCGCCGCTGTACCTGCGCGCGGAGTCAGGCCAGCTGCCGGAACTCAAGCGGGTGATCGCGGCTTATGGCGACCGTGTAGCAATGGAGGAGACCCTTCCTGCGGCTCTGGCCGCGCTGTTCAAGGAATCCATCGCAGCTGCCCCCCTGCCGGTGCCCGCCGGAGCTTCGTCCCCGGGCTCCACGGAAGAGCGAGCCAGTGAGGCACTCGGACATTATGACCGGCAATGGATCGCCTGAAGGTCGGGGACTGGGGCGGCTTTGGTACCGAGCTGAACGCGCTCCGATTGCGGCTCGAGGAGCTGAGTCGGCGACGAGCTACGCCTTAGCTCAGGTCGTGAATACTGTCAGCATACGCTCCATGCTCCGCGGAATGATATCATCGGCTGAGCCCGGGGCCGTTCCCGCCGCTTCACCGATCGTCAATCGGGCGGCCCCATGCCGAACGGCGCTCTGCCGAGCGGTCCTGGCGGAGTCGCGGGCGAGCGCGTTCGTGTGGGACCGGGCGCGCTCGTTCGACCCAGAACGAAAAAGACGCGCACTGGTGGGGCGCGCGCCAAGGTGTATTCTCGGATGGAACGACGCCGATCAGTATCGGCGATTAGTTACCATCGCGTTGCTGATACGGTTTCGTCGGGGCTTCGGACGCCGGTACCCCCGCTCCGCAGCCATTTCCACGTGCATCGGTGGGCTGTTCGACGGCATACTGGCCGCAGCCATACCTGCAGGAGCGGCTGCACGCGATGGGCTGGCACATTCCTGTTCTGAAAGGGTATCGGTGCGCGATTTGCGAGCAAAGACGCTGGTGGATCTCTTTTGATCATGCCTGACGAACCGTCAGTCTCGGCTGCGGCGAGCACGCAGATCGCACCCGCGGCAGCTCCCGATGCGTCCCGGACCATGACGCTATTCGTCATGGTCGTGGCTACGCTTTACTTCGGGAAAGTGGTGCTGGTCCCGGTCACGCTTGCGCTGCTGCTCTCGTTTCTTCTAGCGCCGCTGGTAGGCTTGTTGCGCCGCGCTCGGCTCGGCCGTGTGCCGTCCGTCCTGATTGCCGTCCTGCTGGCGCTGGGCGTCATGCTGGCGCTCGGCAGCGTGATCGGGACCCAGATTGCGCAGCTCACGACCAATCTTCCCCAGTACGTCGCGACGGTCGAGCGCAAGGTGAAGGTCGTAGAAGCCTACACCGTCGGGCGCTTCGCGGATATGATGGGTCACCAAGCGGCCCCGACCGCTCCCGGTCCAACCCCCGTGGCGCCATCGCTCCAAAATCGCCCGACCAGCGCTGGCGACGAGGGTCCCGTTGAGGTGCGCCAAGCCAATGCTACGCCGCTCGAGCTCGCCAGCCGATATCTGTCGCCTATCCTGTCACCCCTGGCGACGATCGGCATCGTGTTCATCGTCGCGGTATTCGCCCTGCTACAGAAGGAGGACCTGCGCGACCGCCTGATCCGGTTGTTCGGATCGACCGATCTGCACCGTACGACGATCGCAATCGACGACGGCGGACGGCGGCTCAGCAGGTACTTCCTGACCCAGTTCAGCATCAACACCGGGTTCGGCGTCATCATCGGCGTTGGTCTGTTCTTCATCGGCGTCCCGAACCCGGTACTCTGGGGGATCCTGTCTGCGCTGCTGCGCTTCGTGCCCTATATCGGCGCCTTCATCTCGGCCGTACTGCCGCTGGCACTCGCGGCTGCGGTCGACCCCGGCTGGTCCATGGTACTGTGGACCCTGGCGCTGTTCCTGGTGGCCGAGCCGGTGACCGGCAGCGTCATCGAGCCCATGGTGTACGGCCACAGCACCGGCCTATCGCCATTCGCAGTGGTCGTCGCGGCCATCTTCTGGTCGTGGTTGTGGGGGCCGATCGGGCTGATCCTGTCCACCCCCCTCACACTCTGCCTGGTCGTGCTCGGGCGGCACGTCGAGCGGCTGGCGTTCCTCGACGTTCTGCTGGGAGACCGGCCGGCTCTGACGCCCACCGAGAGCTTCTATCAGCGGATCCTGGCGGGCGACGCGGACGAGGCGCAGGACCTTGCCGAGCTGCTGTTGAAGGATCGCTCGCTATCGTCGTACTATGACGAGGTCGCGCTCAAGGGATTGCAGCTCGCGGCGAACGATGCAGAGCGCGGTGTATTGAACGCGCAGCAGCTCGAGCGCGTGAAAGCGACGATCAAGGTCCTGGTGCACGAGCTCGCCAGTTACGACGACCGCGAACCCGCGCCGGAGAAGGGAGACCACGGCGCCGTGGCACCGCCGAAGCAGCCCATCCCCGCGCGCTTCGATCCCGCCCGCGAAGATCTGCCGCCGGCGTGGCGCACGGAAGCGCCCGTGATGTGCATAGCCGGTCGCGGCCCGCTGGACGAGGCCGCGTCCGAGATTCTTGCCCAGCTACTCGGCAAGCACGGGTTGGGGGCGCGGCTGGTACCGTATGAGTCGGTGTCGCGCACGAAAGTCGCGACACTGGATGTGCAGGGCATCGCGATGGTGTGCATCTCGTATTTGGAGATCAGCGGCAGTCCGTCGCATCTGCGTTACCTGCTCCGCCGCCTTAGGCAGCGGCTCCCGGGAGTACCGGTCCTGGTCGGGCTCTGGCCCGCCGAGGACACCGTTCTGAAGGATGAGCGGCTGCGTTCGGCCGTCGGCGCCGATTACTACACGAGCTCCCTGCGGGACGCCGTAACTGCGTGCCTCGAGGCCGCCCAGAAGATTGACAACCAGGCGAGCTCGGAAACGGTAACCGAGGCCGGGCAAATCGTTGGCTCCGCTACTTGCCGTAGTTGACGCTCGGCCGTGGTTGCGCCACGCGGCTCCCTTGGCCAGACAGTAAGCAAATACGGAAAACTTCCGCACGTCACTCTCCTGCCTGCTGCGCGAGCCAATGCCTCGCAGCGTTTCCACGAATTCGAGCAGTCGTCGCAACTGCTTTGTGACCTCGGCAGCGCCCCTTGCTCGCTCCAAATGCGTTTGGCATGTTCAGCGGCTTCTATGGCTGCTCGGAGCGTTTCCGGGTCAAGCATTGTCTGGCTGATGTGGGGCGCGACTGAGGTTACGCCGTTGGGCCCCGAAGCTCACTCCACGCACGTCCAGGACGTACTGACCAAGGCTCCGCACCGAACAGGCAAGGATGACGGCTCGATCTCCGGGCGGCTGGTCCGGCATAGCGGCATTGAAGAGGAAGAACGGACTGAGAACAAGTCCAACGCGACCGCATCCGTTCGCGGCCATCCGGGCAATCGATGCCGGGACAGATTAGCGGACGGATGGCGAAGGTTCTGAAAACCACAGAAAACCATGCCTGCTGGCGGAGGGAGGGGGACCCTCCAATCGGAACGATGTTTTCAGGGAAATCAGTAGGTTACGCCTAGAGCCGCCGTGGGCTTTGTAGCACCGCATTGGACCACCGGCAAGGCGTCATTGCTCGCCATTCGTCGCCTTCCGCACGGACCCAGCGCCGCCCATCTCTCTGCCGTGCTGATCGACAAGCCCAACATCGTCATCGCCAGGCCGCCGCGCCGGATCGGGCGCTTGCCCGAAAGCCGCACCGGCGTCGGGCACCCAGAAACGCGAGGAAATGACCATGCCGATCCAACTCGCTGCGGCCCTCTTGCTCGCCCTCGCCGTCCCGGCCAGCGCGGCAATTGTCAGCAACCTTCCGGGCGAAACGGCCTGCCTACCGAGCACATCGGCCTGCATTGGGACACACGAAGGTGGGGCCGAAGGTGGCTAGGGCGCTGGCTCAGGTTCCGGACGCCGATTTGCCCCTGCAACGCAAGTCCGGCGAAGCTTCGAGGTGCCCCGTCGATCAGGCCCAGGAGAACGCTAATCGCTGATGAGAAGCAGCTCCGCGTCCTGAGGCAAGGGTCAGAGGCCTGGAACGCGTGGCGCTTGAAGCATAGGCGCCACCTTACGATCGATCTCAGCGAAGCTTACCTCGAGGAGGCCAACCTCAGCGGGGCCAACCTCAGCGGGGCCTTCCTCGAGGGCGTCAACTTCCGCAGGGCGAACCTTCAATTCAGCGCTCGCCACGATGGGCAACTGCTCTACGTGCCGACCTGGGGGCACTGGTTGCGGTGGGATGGCTGCCGGTGGGCGCGCGACGATACGCTGTCCATTTTCGACCTGTGCCGCGTGGTCTGCCGCGACGCTGCGGCCGAAGCGAAGCGTTTGGAGAAGGGCCAGACGATCGCCAGAAAGGTGGCCAGCGCGGCGACCAGGGCCGCAGTCGAGAACCTGGCTCGCTCCGATCCCCGCCACGCCCGCACGTCTGACGCCTTTGACGCGGAACCGTGGGAACTGAACACGCCTGGCGGAGTGGTCGATTTGCACACTGGCAATATGCGCCCACATCGGCGCGACGATCTGGTCACCAAGGTTACGGCCGTGGCACCGGAAGGGAAGTGCCCCCGCTGGTTACGATTTCTCCTTGAGATTACGCACCACGACAAGGAGCTGGTGCGCTTCCTACAACGCTTCATCGGCTACACGTTGACCGGTGCCACAAGCGAGCATGCCTTCGTGTTTCTGTGGGGCCCCGGCGGCAACGGCAAGTCCGTGCTGCTCGGCACGGTCGCGGCGATGCTCGGCGACTACGCGACCACGGCGCTGGCGGACGTGTTCACGGTGACACGCACTGAACAACATCCCACGCACCTCGCCGCGCTACGCGGCGCACGTCTCGTGGTGGTGACAGAGACGGAGGAAGGGAGGCCCTGGGCGGAGTCCCAAATCAAGGCAATGACCGGCGGGGACCGCATTTCCGCGCGTGTCATGCGCGGCGATCCGTTTGAGTATCTACCGGCCTTCAAATTATGGATCGCAGGCAACCACCGGCCCGTGCTGCGTAATCCCGATCCCGCGATGCGGCGGCGGCTACATCTGGTCCCCCTCACCTTCGTACCGCCGAAGCCGGACAAGAGCCTCCCTGACACATTGCGGGAGGAACTGCCTGGCATCCTGGCTTGGGCGATTCACGGCTGCATTGCGTGGCAACAGGACGGTCTGAACCCGCCGGAGGTGGTGCGGCAGGCCAACGACGAATATTTCGTCGAGCAGGACAGCGTCGGGAACTGGTTCACCGAGAGGTGCGAACGGACCACGGACGCGCAAACAACACCGTCACGCGCACTCTATGCCGACTGGCGGGAATGGGCCGAGGGGCGGGGAGACGACCCTGGGAGCGAACGGTGGTTTTCCGAGAGCTTGCAGCGAATCGCCGCGAAAAAGCGGACCAACGCCGGCGCGGTGTTTCTAAACGTTCGGCTAAGGGGCCGCGAGCGATGACCGGCCATGCCTCCCGTGTAGGGTCGTGTAGGGTCTCCCATTTCCACCGTTATGCGCGCGTGCGCGCACGCGCGCGATACGTCTGAAATGGAGAACCCTACACGACCCTACACTGGCGCCCGAGAAGGAGTTTTAAGGCGCCGTGGAGGAAAGGGCGCCCGGCGTGATCAGGCGTAGCGTGTAACAACCAAGTGCTTCGTGCTATGCGCCCGCACGCACCCGCGCAAAGATCCACAAAAACTCAGTCCACGCGCGGGCAATCAATGCTATTGCTTACCCGACAGCATAGAAATCCGTCGATACATGCCAACAGACTGGTCCAAACAGAGAGTATCCCCAACCATCCGGAGTCGTCGCATCATGTCCTACGGCGCAATGTCCCTCTGGTGAGAGCATGTGGGTTAGCTAAGGAATCTAGGCAAACAAACTGCCCATGCCCCGCGGTGGACACAACCGGAAAGGCGGAGGGACCATCGAAGCCAGCCGATCGCTTGACGTGATGCAGCTCGCACGCGCCGGTTATCTGTCTGGTGTGAGGTTCGGCGGCTGGCAATGGACGTATGGGGACGGGACGGCGGCTTCGATCCAGATCACGGGCGCACGGGACGCTGTCACCTTGGACTATCGTGTTCGGTCAGGCGGAGACGATTGGACGTCCGTCCGGCAGCGTGTCCCGATCCTCTGGACACCCTGTCGCTTCGGCGGAGAGCGTCCCTGGTTCGTCTGCGATGTTCGAGCCAACGGGGTGCATTGCGGCAGACAGGTCGCCAAGCTCTACGGCGCCGGACGCTTGTTTGCGTGCCGCCGCTGCTACCGGCTCGGTTATGGGGTACAACGTGGCGGGCCGATGGACCGCGCCCATCACCATCTTGCACGCCTGCATCGGAAGCTGGGAGCCGAATACGACGGTCCCGACTTGTCGCCCCCTCCGAAGCCCAAATGGATGCGGTGGAAGACGTACTCGCGGATTGCAAACCAGATCGAAGCCGGACAGCAGCACCTCGACCAAGTGTTCGTCCTGGGCGCGCAGCGAATCCTCGCCAGGCTTGAACGACCGGACCCGCGCAGAAGGAGCCGACGATGAACACGATCCCGGCCATCGCCGAAGTGGCGCCCGCCGCGAGCTACGAGGCCACGCGCTTCAACGCCCTCCGGCACGGCGTGCTGTCACGTTACGCGGTCCTGCCCTGGGAGGAGGAAAGCGAGTACCGCACGCTACTTGGGGCACTGGTCGCGGAGCACGCGCCTGACGGACCGACCGAGGAGCATCTCGTAGAAGAGCTCGCGGGGATCATCTGGCGGAAGCGCCGGTTGCGGCTGGCCGAGGCTGCGATCTACAGGGAGCAGCTTCGACGTGACGCCACGTCACACTATGAGCCCGAGAATCTTGCAGGCGCGGCCCTCATGCCCATCACGGGGACCGCCGACCACAAGGCCAATATTCCACAGTCGCTGACAGCCACCCCGGCAGACACGAGGCGCGAGTTGCGCGACGTCAAGCGCGACCAGGCCATGACACAGCGCGCGTGGAACATTCTCCAAGCCGGCGGGCCGGAAGCCTACGAGCGCGCCTTGGCCGCGCTGCGAGAGGACACCCGGACCTATTGGCTAGAATGCCTGAACGAGCCGCCCCGCGACGGCTCGGCGTATAAGCCAACTGCCGACGCGCTTGGTGCATGGATCAGTCACCACTGGAAGGGATGGTACGAGGACCCGGTCGTCGAATTGGAGCACCGCGAGGCAATTCGGGACCAGGCGATCGGCACTGCTTACGCCACTGACCACCTCGAAACGCCAGCTCGGTATGAGGTCCACCTGGACCGAAAGCTAGAGCGAACATTGGCGATGCTGTTCCGTCTGCGGGAGCTTCGGCGGCCTTCAGTGTCGGGCTGATCCGTTTGGCAAAGTGCGCTGCGGGAGATTCCCCCAACGCCTACGTTTATGAGGGGGGACACAAAGCGCCGTCCGGTTCCCTCTGAGGGCGCCGCAAAATCGCCTCCGAACGTCCCAACTCAATCCTGCCAGAATCCCTTGAACCGCCCCGCGTCAAGCTGTGTGTAGCGGACAGTGTGCTGAATGTTCTTGTGCCCAAGGTAGAGTTGCAGTGACCGCGTATCCTGCCCGTCGTTGGCCAGCTTGTAGCCGCAGGCATGGCGCAGCATGTGGGGATGCACGGGGAAATCGAGACCGGCAGCTTCGCCGAGCCGTGCGAGCATTTTGCGAAAGCCGGCTGGCGACATCGGCGCATCGCGCTCAGACAGGAGCACGTAGCGACCATGCGGGTTGTCCCGGCGGAGTTGGCGCAGCGCCCGAAGCTCAGTCCCGGTCAGGGGATGCGTGCTCGGCTGGCCGTTCTTCAACCGCCGGACGTGCAGCAGATGGCCTTTGAGATCGACCTGATCCCATGTCAGGGCGCACAGCTCCGAAACTCGCAGGCCGTGCCGATAGGCCAACAGGATCGCGGCAGCATCGCGTTGTCCCCACCGGTTGGCCTTCGCTGCGCCAATCAGCCGGTCAACTTCGGCCGGTGTCAGGTATTCTCGGGACCTGACGGCAGCGTTCGGCTGACGGCGCGGCGGCTGATTGACTGTCCCATTTTCAGTGTTCAAGGCGATCAATCGAAGGGCGGCGTGGGCCATAGAATTCCTAGTCCCGGGCTGTCGAACTGTCCCTATAATGATATGAAACGGGACAGTTGGCAATCGAAATTGGAGCTGCAGGTGATGTTCTTGGCCACGCGCGGTAGTCGGTGAATGCCGTGCGTGCAGCCGGCGTTCCGCACTGGCGTTAGGCGTGGCATCGCGGGCCGGCCGGTAGAACGCGGCGCAGGAAAAGATGAGCGAGAACGCACCTCCGCCGCTGGCGCCGCGCGATTCACCCTACCGCCTTATCCTTCGCCGGGCCAAGTAGCGCGAAAGGTGAAATTCGGCGGCCCCCGGGGGCGATGCGATCCCGAGGGCAGGATGAGACGGGACCGGGATATGCGACGGGAGTCGCGTCCCGTCCCGCCGACAAGTCCTCACCAAACGCGAGGCTTCTCATGAGACAAAGCAAGGAACGGCGTGGCGGTGACCCTGATCACACATTATGGGTGGTGAAGATCATAATTCCGATGTGACGCACTTCGCTGAAATCGCCTGACTTTTTAGCGATCCTCCGCGTCGTCAGGGAGAAACCGGCGCGAGGATCGGTAAGGAGAGACGGCAGTGAGGAAAATCCTTTTGGTAGTGATCGGGACACTGAGCATCGCAACCGCAGTGATGGCCCATCCGGTTGCCGCCCAGGATTCTCCGAGTTCCGGCGCCGCTGCCGGCAACAGCCATGCCCGCGTCCTCGAGCCCGGCTCACGCGGGAACGTGGTCGAGGTCTAAGTCTTTAGCGCAGGGAGAATCCCCATGATCGCAGTCCTGCTGATCGGTGGAGTGACGTTACTTGTCGCGATCTGCGTCGGCGACATGATAGCGCCCTCGCGGACGCCGACCGTGAACATGGTCGACGAGCCCTGGCAAAGCCCCGTTGGCTTGTCCTCGATTTGAGTTTCCCTCCAGTTGGCGCACTGGTTCCTTGCGCTTTAGGAGCGCCCTACTCGCAGCTCACCCCAGCGTCCTGGGTCTTCGATGTCGACCCTCACATGCTCGGTAGGCAGTGGTGTCGCAGTCATCACGCACACGCCATCAGGTGCTTCGAACTGATGCCAGGCATTCTGCGGAACAACCACCATCATTCCGGCGCCGAGCGTCACCGACTGCCGCCCCTGGTCGGTCATCAGGTGAAGCGTCGTCGCCCCATCGACGATCTGCACAATCTCGTCACCCTGCGGGTGTCGCTCCCAGGCGCTTCGGCCGGCGAACTTGGCCGTGAAGATCGCGCCGTCGCGGTAGGAGGCCACGCGCCCGAAGGCACCCTGGCGCTCGGCCTCAGACGAGGTCGGGGTGCGCCCCTTGAGCATCGTCAGTTTGGCGAATTCGGCCCTGAGATCGACGACGGGGATCATGCTCTCCTCCCGAGTAACAGGCGTGCGCTGGATCGAGCGATACACGCATAGACACGCAACTGGAAGCTGAAGCGTGACAACTTGGGGTGCGAGCGGTCCCGCCGTTTCAGCGACAGTGCATTGCATCGCGGCTGTGGTTTGACCTAACTACCCCGAACCCATCTCCACTGCTGCCCAGGCGATTCCGATGCTGACGATATATGGTGCCCTTCGCTCCCGCGTGACACGCTGCATCTGGCTGGCCCATGAGATCGGCCTGCCATTCAAACACGTTCCGGTCATGCAGGCGTACCGGCTCGCTGATCCGGACGCGCCAGATGCACCGTTGAACACGCGCTCGCCTGCCTTCCGGAAGGTCAACCCGAACGGCCACATTCCGTCAATCGACGACGACGGCCTGGTGCTGCACGAGTCACTGGCAATCAACCTTTATCTGGCCAAGCGCTATGGCGGCGCGCTGGGTCCCGCCGACATCGCCGAGGACGGCAAGATGGGGATGTGGTCGCTCTGGGCCGCAACCGAGGTCGAGCCGCATTCTATCCAGGTGCTCTATCACCGAGCCAGCTACCCACCGGAGAAGCGCGACCCCGCGGTCGTCCAGGCCGCGATTGATGCATTGCGCGCGCCGTTCGGTGTGCTGGACCGCGAGTTGTCGGAAAGCAGCTTCCTCGTTGGTGACCGGTTCACCGTCGCCGACATCAATGTGGCTGAGGTCGTCCGCTATGCCCTGCCAGCGTCCGAACTGTTCGCGGCCACACCAGCGTTGCGCGGTTGGCTCGCGGCGTGCCACGCCCGCCCAGCCTACAAGCGCATAATGGCAGACCGGGAACGCGAGCCGGAGTAGCGCGCCTGGTCTACTTTCTTGCCTATGTGTGGGCGCTATAGCAGCTTCTTACCGCCGAGGACACGCCGAGAAGCCGGGTGATCCCGGCGCCGACAATCCGATCGATGGGCCCAACCTCTCGACCCGCGGCTACGAGCGTGCCGGCGCACTCGCTCCGTACGTGCCGGCGCAACTCGGCCGACCTGATTTTCTCTTCGCCGCCCAGGCAACGGCAAACAGCAATCGCCCAGTCGAAACCATCACTCCGCTCGCCAAGGCGATCGGGGTCGAAATCAACTCCAAGCACGCCGACAAGGACTACGGGAAGGTCGCCTCGGACATCCTCAGCGACGCGAAATGTGCTGGCAAATTAGTGCTGATTTGCTGGCGTCACGGCAAGATCCAGGACCTTGCTACAGCCCTGGGCGCAAAACAGCCGGTCCCCAAATGGCCTGGCACCGTATTCGATCGTGTCTGGCCGATCACCTATCCCACGGACGGATCAGCGGCGAAGAATCTGCCGCTCCAGGATCACGCGCAGAGGCTGCTCTACGGCGATAGCTCCAAGTGAGGTCGCTAGCTCGCGGTTCCCCCTGACCCGCAGCCGTCAATTGCGCGGCTCGGGATGCGGAACAGGTCGCTGCACGTCGCGCGCCGGCTTGTCCTCGCGCAGCCCCACATATGCGACCTGCCGCAGCAGATTATCCAGGGTCCAAGTCAGGTAATTCACCTCCACAACCAGTTCCGGCCGCACCCAATGCACGCGGGATAGCTCAAGTGGCGAACCAAAGCGGCTCGCACGCGGTGGAGGAACGTCAAGCGGCATCGTGCTGCTGACGAGCGGCTGCAATCTGCCCCATACCCGCTCAAGTTCTTCCTCGCTTATGCCCGTCCCGGCTCTCCCCGCATACGTCAGCCGCCCGTCGGGATCGTAGTAGGCGAGCAAAAGTGCACCGAGGCGCGGGCGAGCCCCTTCCGGGTCAGTCCACCCCACCACAATGAACTCCTCGCGGTTCAGGCATTTCGTCTTGAGCCACAGACCGCGATTGCCTGGCACATAGGGAGCGTCTAACCGCTTCGATACCACGCCTTCCAGGCCGAGCTTGCAGACGCCTTGATAGAACTGCGGGTCGAGCCCCACCTGGTGGTCACAGTAGCGGATCGCGCCCGCATGGTCTCCGAGCAATCGCTGGAGCCGTTGTTTCCGGTCGGCGAGCAGGACCGGCATCAGGTTCTCGCCATCGAGGAAAAGGAGATCGAATGCGAAGAAGATCAGGGAGCCGGTTTGGCGATTATCCGTGGCGGCCTGCAAGAGCCCGAATGATGTGATGCCGGTCTCGGCGACAGCGCACAGCTCGCCATCGATATACGCTTGTTGAACGCTAATCGCGCCCAGCGCCCTCGCCGTGGCCGGGTACTTCTCCGTCCAATCCAACCCGGTGCGCGTGAGCAGCTTGACTTGCCCGCGATCCAGACGGGCGTGCATCCGATATCCGTCCAGTTTGATCTCATGCGCCCACTGATCACCCTCCGGCACTGTCTCCGCGAGCCTCGTGAGCTGTGGCGCAATCCAGGTGGGCAATCCGGTGATTGGACCGGTGTGACGCACTGGACGGCGCTGGCGCGGAGCTGCTGGCATGGCAGGGCATATCTAGCCAGTTTATGCGCTAGCGCGCCGGAGGAATCTATCGTCGCCGACCGTTCTCTCCGTCGTCTCCGACTAGCGTCACGGCCCACCCGGTCGCCCCCATCCGGCCAGGCGCCCTCGCAGCCCCTTCCTCCAGGAGCGTCACGCTGGCCGGCCTTTGCCCGCACTTCTCGCAGCTGAGTTGCACCACAACGTCGGCTATCGCGGTGGCGATGCCAACCCCGAGAAGGGGTGGCGCAGCCAATTCTGGGGGACCGGCTGCGCCCGGTCCGACACCAATGTAGAAGTCGACAACGGGTCGGGCCGTCGCGTAGGACGCGCCAGCCGCCCTCCATATTCCGGCGTCGATGCAATGTTGATCGGGTGGGCGCCGGGGAGAAGGGAATGCCTAGCGAAACCAACCTCGCGGCATGAAAGGTCGGGGGCTTTACCCTATGTCAATTCGGCAAAGCCATGCTGACCCCGCTCCTCCTTCAAGCCCTAACGGAGCACACACACCGGCGAGCGCGTCTCTGTGGACGGGGCGCGCTCGTTTTCTACCGGCGCTGCTGCTTGGCCACTTCGCGTTTCATCTTTTGCCACAGCCGAGCGGGCCGCTGCGCCCCCACGCGGGTGTTACCAGAAGTACCAAACGCAAAGACCGATGGCCCCCCACAAAACCGTGCCCAAAACAACTCCCCACGCGAAGCCTCGTGCAGAACGCTCGCCGTCATCGTCGAGCTCGGTGGTGGCACGATACTCCCTTGGCCGCTGATTAGTTTGACCCGCTCGGCATCATTCAAGCAGCGTCTCGTTTCGAGGTTATGCGACGGTTGCCCAAACGCGCCAGCCAGTCGCCTCGCGTGACACGTAGCGTGATTCTTAGGACGCGACAAACACGGCCGGTCTGTGCCTAGGCTGGCGCCGCTCCGGCAAATGCCGAACGGCTGACAGAAATATTGAGGCCAGTGAGGGGGCTGATCGCGCCGTCCTGGGCGGGGCACGTGCTGTGCCCTCACCCTATCACCCTTCTTCCGTTCGCCCACGATGCCACACCGGACGGCGTGCCAACGACAGCGTTACCGGAAAGGCTGCGATGGCCGACACAGACCTGCCGAGGACACGCGCCGAAGCCCTGGCCCTGGGTTTCACCCGGTATTGGACCGGCGTGCCGTGTAAGCATGGGCACGTGGCGCCGCGGCGTGTGAGCAGTGGGGGCTGCGTGGAGTGTCAGCGCGTCGCCGGCGCCACTTGGAGGGCGACGAACCCCGCCAAGGCGCGCGCCAGCAGCGCCGCATGGAAGGCCGCCAATCGCAGGCAGCGGGCCGCTACGTGAAGGTCCGGGGCGAGGAATGAGCGGCCGGCGATCCAGCGTCGCTGATGCACCCGGCGGCGGCGGGCACGCTGCGCACCTAGCCGGTGGATCGGTGGGTGGGCAGCTCGCGGAACAATGGGCCGGAGTTGTTGCGGCGAATTCCAGAACCGCTCTAGGCCATCGCGGGTTTGGCAGCGGGGCTTAATTTACGCCCCGCAACGACAATGCCGATCAGTCCCAACGGCAGTCCGAGAATCATCGCGGTTCCTGGTTCAGGCACCGCTGTCGCCGAGAGCGAGGCGTCGAAGCTGGTGCCCGCAGCGGCTGTCGATGATGGAACAGCGATGGTAACCAGTTCGGTCACGGAGAAAGGGCCGTGTAGCAATTCATCCGCTGCGCTTCCCCAGGCGAATGGGCCGCTGCTCGGGAACGCGCTGTTCGTCAGCAGTATCGAGTCACCAAACGGCAGATCGCTCGGATCGACATAAGTCTGATAGCTCAACACCATTCCCTTGCCGATGGTGCCGCCAATCCCAGCATCGAACGGCAGCGTGCCCGGATTAGTTGTCAGGCCCGTTTCAGTCAGCAGTAAATTCAAGGTCACCGAACCGGCGACGATACCGGACACCTTGGCAGCGGCAGCTTGTGCGCTTAGATCGACTTCATCGTCCAGACCTGCGCCGAGCAGCGGGTAGCCAAGACCGGTTGCCGAAAGGCTGGAGAACGTGCCGAAGCTCTGGCCGGATGCCGTCTGGAACTCCAGTCTGCCGGTGTGTGTGGTGTCAATGATGATGCCACTGCTCGCGCTATGATTGGAAACGACGGTCGTCTTCTTGCCTTTCACTGTGACGGTCGAGGAGGTCTGCCATGACTCCTGGGCTTGCAGCTCCAGGGTCGGCGCTACTGGGCCAGCCAATGCAGTGCTGGACACCCAGCCCAGCGCCATGGCCGCGGCCGCCGCTCCAAGCCCTCGCGTCATATGATCGCTCCTGTCCGATGATCATGATCTAGCAACTAGCAGTTGATTTGCTATAAATCAAGAAAGAGATCATTAATAATCAGCCTACATTAGCATGCGAGTGGGCTGCATGACTCAAGCAACACTCAATGCGAGAGTGGCGCGGATGGCCGCTTCATCACATCGAAGCTCACACTTACAGCTTGATAGACCCAGCCGCCCCCGCCGTGATCCTCGCCATCACGTCGCGGGTATGGTGGCCCCCGGTCAACGTCAGGTCAGCCCTCCGCATGGAAAGGCGCCATCATCGGCCATCTGCCGCCGACCGCTGCCGCAGGCTCCCGTCAGTTCACCTGGGGAAAATTCAACCTAAATCCGGCAGTTGAGTGATTGCGCGCCGCGGCTGAATCGGCAGATTTGGCCGGCATGAGCACAGAACAGAGATGTCTGGCGGTTCACCCCGCGGGTGAGCAACCGGAAGTTGCGCCGCATTCGGCGATTGCCGATACCTTCGCCGGGCGCGTGCACGTGGAGTGGGACGCCGCCGCACCGGTGACGCCGTTCGGCCAACTGCCATTCTTCATCGACTACCTGAAGCAGGCCGGGTTGTTCGACAATTGGGTTGCCGACTGTCCGCTGCGGTTCACTAGCCCGAATGCACCGCGTACACGCGATCTGCTTGGCACCGTGCTGCTGTCTGTTCTGGCGGGTCACCGGCGCTATGCCCATGTGACCGCGCTGCGCTGCGATCCGGTGAACCCGCCGTTGCTCGGCATGCGCAAGGTGGTCAGCGAGGACTCGGTTCGCCGCGGGCTGGAGAAGATCGACGAAGCGCAAGGCTCGGCCTGGCTGCAAAACCACCTGGACTATTGCACCGCTCCGCTGCTCGGCGAGCCGTGGGTGCTCGACATCGATACCACCATCAAACCTTTGTATGGGCACCAGGAAGGCGCCGAGCTGGGCTATAATCCGCACAAGCCGGGTCGGCCGTCGCACTGCTATCACAGCTACATGCTGTCGAACCTGCGGCTGGTGCTACGGGTCGAGGTATTGCCCGGCGATCAGCACAACGTCAGACACGCGACGGGCGGCTTGTGGGAGTTGCTGGATCATCTCGGAGCGGGGCAGCGGCCGTGGCTGCTGCGCGGAGACAAGTCGTGGGGCATCGAGCCGGTGATGGCGCGGGCCGAGCGGGAGGAGCTGGCGTATCTGTTCCGTCTGCGCATGACGAAAAACGTCACGCGGGCACTGCAACGGGCGATGCAGGCATCGGACTGGAAGGATGCCGGCCAGGGCTGGCAGGGCAAGGAGACGAGCCTGCGGCTGGAGGGCTGGAGCCGGCAGCGGAGAGTCATTCTGCTGCGCCGCCAACTGGCTGGTCCGCCGGCCGTCGATCATGGCGATCCGGCTCAGCGGCGACTTGGCTTCGTCGAGGTGGGCCCCGATCAGGAGGCGTGGGACTACGCTGCGCTGGTCACCTCAATGGACGATGAAATCCTGACGCTGGGGCAGTTGTATCGCGATCGGGCGGATTGCGAGAACGTTTTTGACGAGCTGAAGAACCAATGGGGTTGGGGCGGTTTCACGACACAGGACCTCACGCGGTGTCGGCTGCTGGCCGGTATCGTTGCACTGATCTACAACTGGTGGAGCCTGTTCGTCCGGCTGGCTGATCCGGAGCACCATCGGGAGGCGATCACCACCCGACCCTTGCTGCTGTCGGCGATCGCGCAGCGCACCCAACACGCCGGCCAGGTGAGGCTGACGATCAGCAGCGCGCATGGCGCGCGCGACAAGGCGAGGCAAGCTTACCTGCGCATCGCCGGCTTTCTTGACCGGCTGCGAAAAAGTGCGGAGCAGTTGGATCCGCTGCAACGCTGGTATCGCATCCTCAGTGAAGCGCTCCGCTACTTCTTGCATGGCCGGCAACTGCAGCCACCGCTTCGCCTGAGCCCGGCCTGAGCAATTACCCCAGGTTGTGGGTCGTCACTTCAGACCGGCGACGATCGGACCCAACTGCCGGATTTAGGTTCAATCGCCACATTTGGGGAGTATTCAGCCGGCGCTCACAGGATGGCGCAGCTGATACGCACGGGTTGGTTCCGGCCGATGCACGTCAAGACGCTGCCGGCACAAGAGATCCGGGCGTTGCTCGGCGGCGACAGCATGATCCGCGTGCAGCGCGACGCCGAGGAGGTGTTCAGCCCGAGAGCCGTGCCGGGTCGCTAGACTGGGTGGCAGGAACTTTGGAGCAGGGTGATGGAGATCGTGATCTTCGGGCGCTTCCGAGCAAAGGAAGGATGCGAGGCCGAGGTGGAGGCCGCGCTGTGCGAGGTGCAGGCGCCAACACGCGCGGAGCCGGGATGTCTGGAGCTTCATCTCTACCGCTCCCGTGAAGGCTCCGCGTCTCTATTACGTGCATTTGCGGTGGCGCGACATGGCCTCGTTCGAACGCCACGCGGAGCTGCCCCACACCCTCCGCATGCTCGAATGCGGGGAATCTCTACTCGACCATCCACTGGATGTTACGCGCTCGGTCCTGGTGTCGTGACAGGCGAATCCACCCTAGAGGTCATTACGAGGCGGCGGAATCGCTCCACCGGCCGCCGCGACGGGGTGATTACCTCCGATAACTCGCGCTTCTCGGTCCCGTGGGCCTTCTGACGTCGCGTTGAAGGAAGCGCATCGACCACACATGGCGGGAGGGTAGAGCCAGCCTAGTCGGCGGGAAAGCGGAACCGAGCCGCCATTCGTCGCCGCACCTGGCGCGCCCAGAGCGCGCCTACCATCGCTGATACGGCATGCACGCCCGCTCGCTGATTGCAGCGCACGCCGCTGCCAGCACCAGATCGCGCGAGCGGCAAGGGCGGCAGTGGCCCGGCGATCTCGTCCTCAAGCCACACCGCGTGACTGATGATCTCAGCCGGGGGGCGATGCCGGGGATAGGAAGCGGGGCGCAGGCTCATGCCCTCAGCCTCGCCTATGTCAGATCCTGGCGCCACCCGCCGTTAACTTGCCAATGCCCTGGCGATCAATGCATCGCGACCAAGCGGTTAGCCTCCTCCGCAGTCAAGTAACCGGTAGTCTCAGCGCCAATGTCGTGCTGGAAGCGACGGATGGCGGCCCGGGTCAATGGACCAAAAATGCCGTCCACGGGACCTTGATAGTAACGTAAGCGATGCAGCGCTTCTTGCACCTCCCGTCGGTCGGCTTCGGACATCGCGGCCTCGGGGGGCAAGGACACCACCGCTGGAGCTGGAGGGGCCGCCGCCGCAGCTGAAGGTGGCGCTGGCGGCGGCGCGGATTGACTCGGCTGGCTCGACGCCGGCGGGGGCGCGGGGGCCGCTGCTGTGGTCGAAGGTGGCGCCGTCGGAGATGCGGATTGACTCGGCTGGCTCGACGCCGGCGGGGGCGCGGGGGCCGCTGCCGTGGTCGAAGGTGGCGCCGTCGGAGATGCGGATTGACTCGGCTGGCTCGACGCCGGCGGGGGCGCGGGGGCCGCTGCCGTGGTCGAAGGTGGCGCCGTCGGAGATGCGGATTGACTCGGCTGGCTCGACGCCGGCGGGGGCGCGGGGGCCGCTGCCGTGGTCGAAGGCGGCGCCGTCGGAGATGCGGATTGACTCGGCTGGCTCGACGCCGGCGGGGGCGCGGGGGCCGCTGCCGTGGTCGAAGGCGGCGCCGTCGGAGGTGCGGATTGACTCGACTGGCTCGACGCCGGCGGGGACGCGGGGGCCGCTGCCGTGGTCGAAGGCGACGCCGTCGGCGCGTTCACCTGAGAAAGTGATGGAGCACCGGCCGGCCCAACCAAGTGCAAATTCTTGCCTATGACCCAATAGGCTAGGCCGGCAACCATTAATATACCGACGGCGAGGGCCCCAAAGCTCAGTTTAGCCTTCACGCCCATCGGCACGTTATCCTTCTGCCGGCAAATTCGTCTGGCCAACATGGTGTCCCGAAGAACGAGGACCACCAGGTCTGCCGGCGTCAACTCGCCGAACCCGCGGAGACCACGAAAAGGGACGGGCACCGTACGTCGGCCGAGCTTTGGGGCAGCCGACACCCTGCCGGGTCACAGAGGGATCTCGGTCTCGTAGTTTGAGGGCGGGCCTCGGTAGTTCCGGCGCGCCGCTGCGGCATCGTCGAAATAAACAATCGACCAGTCCGGCTGCTCGGCCTTCACAGCGCGGGCAATCGCGCGGCCCTCGGCGGCGAAGGCATCAAGGTCGATCTCGCCCTCGAAAGAGCTCTGAAACCGGGCACACCACCGCGCCAGTCGTTCGCGCAACTTCGGGCTGAGTGGCAGGCGATTGGGGTTGAGCGGGACGCCATCGTGATCCCACAGGCCGGCGCTGCCGTAGTCTGCCATGAGGCGGACCCGGCGGGGCGGTTTCGTAGTCATCGCCCGACTTACCACCGGCCACCTGCCGGGGTCGTCTCAACCTGTCGGGAGGCTGGCAGCGGCGGCTGGCCAACTCGAACGCGGGGCTCAGGCGTTCAGCGCCGGATAACCGGCCTTCTAACGACAAAAATCACGCCGCAACGACCGGGCGACAAAAGTCCCGCGCGATGCCGGCTGCCCTGGCCTCGTTCTAGGCGAAGCGCGAATCGCCCTCACGACAACCCCCCCATCGTGACGCGGCAGGCGGCAGCGGCACGCCGGCCCATCGGCCCGTCGGAACAAGCAGCCCGTGCCGAACGACAGCCGCGCCCGCCGCTGCGCGGCCTGCCGGCGCCGGCCTCCGCCGCTCGTAGAACGCCGTGAGCGCCGGTCAACATGTTCGCCTCTAGCGCATCTACGTTCAGGGACCCTGGCAAGGATTCGTGCGGAATTCCTTGCCGACATTCCTTCTGGATATTCGTTTCGCCTCGTGCTGCGATCCCTATGAGCCCTGGACGTATGGGACCACCGAATGGATCTGGATCAGCCAGACATTAATAAGTTGAAGACGAAGCTTCGCCAGTGGGCAAGGAAAGCGAAGCGCCCCGGTGTGCTGGCGTCAGCCATGCCCCGGCGGCCAGTAATGCAGCGCCGCGAACAGCAACAGCCGGTCGCTCATCGAAGCATGATCCATGCGATCAGCCCTTGGGCGCTCCATAAAGTCAGCGCGTAGGCGATGACCCACCAGAGCAGCCCGAAGCTACGACGCGGCGCTGGCTCAGGGCGCTCGGGAGGCGGCGGGTCGATGATCACCGGCGGCAGCGCGGCGAGACGGCCAGGGCGGCGCAGCCGGTTGCTCATCGGCCTTCCTCCCGCCCGTCCGCAACATCCGCCTGGAGACGGGCGCCGCCGCCACGCGGTGCCAGCATCGCCCGCCGCAGCAGACTATGGCAATCCAGCCGGGCAAGGCCAGGATATCGCGGGGCGAGTCGGCCCAGAATGCCTGCTCGGGCCAGCAATCATCGCGATAGGCGGCGCTCGCTTGTGCCTGCCATCAGCGACGTTTTCGGTGTGTGGTGTGAAGCGCTTCACTGCGCTTTGGCCGCCGCCTCGCCATCTACCTCCGTCCCGCCGCCCTTGGGGCTGAACTGGAGGCGATCATGTTCGCGCTGCTGCTTGGTGTGGGTGCGTTGTTCCTGGCGGTGTTCGTCACTGCAATCCTCGACCCGCGGTGGTCCCACACCAGGGGCGCCGGCGAACGCACGCGTGCCGACGATGGAAGCGATTACGTGGTCGACGACCTTATGCTGCGGCAGCGGGCCGCGCGGCGTTGGAGGTGGGGCTCGCTGATCGCCTCGCGCACAACCTCGCGCCGCGCGTCCAGTGCGGGCCGAGATGATAACCGACTTTGCCCGGCAGTGGTTCGGGCTGCCGCATGAATACCGGCTTTGGTTCCGCTTCCAGCGGCGCGGCCCGCGGAGTGTGCAAATAGACGAATGCCGCCTTGCGCTGTCGCAGGTGACGCCGCTCGCGGGCGAGGTCCTGGGATCGTGCCGAGCCAGGTCTCGCCTGCCAGCGGCTTGTTGTACTCGAGGCCGATGAATCGGACGTGACGTTGAAGCGGCGGACGCTGGCGAGCGCATCGCTGCATGCGGCGCCGTCAGCATCGCCCGCGCCGCAGCTTCTCGTCGGGCTCGAATTCAGGGTAGCGGGCTCATCGAAGCGTTTGCCGCGCAAACGGGCGCGATCGCAGTGCACGCCAGCGAAACAACTCCGCATCACAGGTAGATGTCGCGCAAAGGCGACAATGAGATTCCTATCACCAGAATGACGTCGGAGCTGAGGCACCGGCTTGAGTATGGCGTCTTCGCATTCGTCGGAGGCGGCCCACGTCGATTGCCTTTCTGGCCGATTAACTTCGTCCCAGTGACGCAGAAGTTGTCACCACCTCACACCACGTCGAGCGGCGCTTCGGTCATGCTGACCGGTGCCTGCATGCCGAGAATGTCCATCACCACGCTGGCATGACGATCTTCGACGATCACGGCCACGATCCGATCGCCGGACGCCACATTGCTATGCCGCAGCTCACGAAGCTCTTCCGGAGCGCGAGGGTCGCTCACGAATTGCCTCAACGTCGCCGACGGCACGCGCGCTATGGTGAGGTCCTCCACTGCGGTTTGCGCCGCTGACGACGAGTTGTACGCCGCCACCACAACTTCTCTCATCTCGATACTTCCTTTGCCTATCCAGGCAAACGACCGAACATCCCGGGGGTTTCCGGTACACGGATCGGGTTTTCGAGACTTCCAGCGCGAGTAATCGCCCCGGTGGCGGTAAAATTCCCATGTCTCGTCGTCCACCCCGTCCGACAGGTCCATGAAGACCACGAGGTTGCGCGCTTGTAGGTTCAGCGTGTCGTCGGCGCCACGGAAGAAAAAGCTTTTGTCGCCTCCCAAGTTCCCTTCGGCGTATTGCGCAGATGCCGCAATTGCGTGCCCTCGCCGGGAATGACCCACATTCCGCGCGGCCGCGACTCGTCCGCGGCCATGGTCAACAGTTCGCCCCGGTCCAACTCCGCGGCGGTCGTGGGCAGGGCCAGTCCTTGGTCGCGGCAATAATCCCCCATCACCGCATCCGCCTCGGCGCCGACGGCGATTGCCCGCTGTGCGCGCTCCAGGATCGATAGTGGCATCGCCTCGGGCTTGACCGTGATGAACATGATGCCCTCGAGCGTGGCCGGCAGCGTGTCGGACAATCCGGGCTGGCTGGCCGGCAGCACATGATGCGCCTCGTCCGCGACCAGGAAATGCGGCCCGCAGCCCAGGCAGCAGGGCGGTGAAGAAACCCGGCCGATCATTCAGGCTCACGCCGAGCAGATCCGCCACGCTGGTGTCGGTCTTGCGCAGCAGGTCGAGGATGGTCGCCGCCGCAGGCGCCTCCTTCGCTGTTCCGATGCTGATGGCTTTCTCCGTCGTCTCATAGTCGCCCTCGGGGTCGATCACGCAGTACTGGAACCCGCGCTCCGCCAACCGCTCGATCACACCCAGCGTCAGCGTGGACTTGCCGGCCCCGGACGCGCCGGCCAGCAGCAGGGTCTCGCGGTGCGGCACGAAATCGAGCGGCGCATAGCCGGGACACGGGTCGGCCAATCGCACCTGCTGGCGCGGGTTGCTCCGGTGGATCTCGGCGAGGTCGGTAGCGATCAGCCGGTCGATCAGTTCGGCGACGCCGGCGCCGCGCTCGCCTTGCGTAACCAGCACCGCGCTCTCCTTGACGGAGGCGAGCGCGTTCGCCACGGCGACCGGGGCGCCGCACAGACTGAGGAACGCGAAGTCGTTCTCCGCGTCGCCCACGGCCACGCAGTTCACCGCTGCGAGGTCCAATTCGGCCAACGCCGCGCGCAGCCCGCTCCCCTTGTTGACGCCGGCGGGCAGCACCATGACCGCGCCCTTGTTGAAGATGAGTTGCAGCCCGAGCCCGAGTTCGTGGATCGTCGCCAGCACCACGGTCTCGTTCGGCTCCCAGGTCGCGACGATGACCCGGCCGACCGACAACGGGGAGAGCCCGTGCTCGCGCAAGCGCTCGACGAACCGGGGCGGCGGGGGCTCGGCCAGCACGCGCTCCTCGCGGCTCGCTGGGCGGTACAGCAAGGCGCCGTTTTCCGCCACGACGCGGTCGAACAAATCGAGCCGCGGCATCACCCGCACGAGATCGTCCAGTTTGCGGCCGGTGATCAAGATCAGCCGGCGCCCGGACGCGCGCAGCCGCTCCAGGGCGGCGGTGGTCGGTTCGTCCACCATCCCATTATGGGCGATCGTGCCGTCGTAGTCGGCGGCGAGGGCGACGTAGTGCATGCGAGCAGCCTAGCAGCTTGGGCGCCCGCGCAACGACGGGGCTCCGCGCCGCCCCACTTCCTCCCCCGGTTCCCCACCGCTAGACCATCTGCCGTACTTCTTACGTTCTCGCCCTGTTGATAAAAACCAAGATGGCCACTGGCCTTTATGGCAGTGGTCCCAGAGCAAGGGGCGACAGGTGGATAAAGAGGACCTCCGCGAGCGGGCGAGCCAGTTGCGGCAGATCGCGCGCATGGTCAACGACGATGATATGCCTTGGCGATCGAGCACGAGCTGAAGGCATATTCCATGGCTCACGGCGAACGCGCTGTGCGGCAGCCACACCACGATCGCCAGCGTCTTCGGAATGGGGTCCGACAATCTGGGCGGAGCAAGATTCAATACCCCAAAGCGGGTCGTCAAAACCCTTGAAGCGCGGTGCCGGCGGAGCAGAACGATGTCCAAACCCGTGGACAAACCGGTGGCAGACGCGCCAGCAGGCGCGCAGAGAAGTTTCACCAAACGATCGTTCGGGATTGAGACGGTCGATCTCGATGGAGCTGAGTTTCTCGAATGTCAGTTCCGCGGCACCACGCTTCGTTACAGCGGCGGGGAGGTGCCTCGAATCGTCGGATGCTCATTCTCTGGAGCGCGATTCGCTGTGGACGGTGCCGCCGCGCGGACGTTGGCAGTGCTCAAGGCGATGGCGTCGCCCGGCAGCGGTCTGCAAGACGTGGTGCGCGAGACCTTTGCCAGTGCCTTCCGGAAAGGACCGACTGGCACTTCTCCTGGCTCGAGCGCGTGCTGCCGGCCGTGATGCGACTGGCGGAGGCGCGGCGCGATCGCCGTGCGGGCGGCCGTTCTCTTTCCAGAGTTTGTAGGCGCGTTCCCGGATTCGTTCTTCGCGGCTGCTGGACACGATTTCCTCCTTCATCGCGTAGCTCAATGGCGCCGGGGGCGAGCCAGTTCCGGCGTTCCGCCACGCTCGCGCGCAAGTGCTGGAGAAACCTGTCTTACTAAGCGAACCGGCGAGGCCGACGTCGTGTTCGTGGTCGAGCGGGAGCAGGCGACTGGCTCACCGTCTCAGATTGCAGGATCAGACATGAGCGAAACAGCACCCGGAGCTTCGACCACGGCCTCGAGCGGCGGCCTCTATGACGAAACGGGGAGGCCCATCCGGTCCCAAACGGAGCAGAAGCTGGAGCCTTTGGTCAGTTTCGCCGAAGAGCAGCCAGTGGCAGCGGCACTTGCGGCTCTCGTAATCGGCTACATCCTCGGCAAAATCTTTTAGCGGCTAGGCGAGGCCGGTCAGAGGCGGTTGCCGGCCTCGGTCTTCCTCAAGACCAGTCCGGCATTCTCGGCGAAGCTGTGTTCCGGCGTCGGTGTTTGACCCCCTTTCGGCGTCCAATTTTGACCCCGGTGAAAGGGCCAAAATCGCCAATGACATCAATACCATGAGGGCGCAGGGAGGGGTCAGTATTGGAAGCCGATCGCCTATCGGTACGAACGCACAAAATACCAATAATATCAAAGTGATAGACAGAATGTGGGCGGGGTCAAATTTGGACGCCGAAACACAGCCCGAGGCGGCACTTGACCACCTCCAGGCCGCACAAAGGCACGCCGTGACCTACGGCGAGCACTATATGAGCGCCGAGATCCATCGCCTTCACGCCGAGGTACTCCGTATCCGGAGCGCTCCGGCACGAGAAATCGAAGGCCATTTGCAGGCAGCCCTGGACATTGCCCGCGACCAGGAGGCGCGCCTGTGGGAGCTGCGCGCCGCGACCAGCCTTGCCCGGCTCTGGCACGCGCAGAGACGCGAGGCACAAGTACATGAACTGCTCGCGCCGCTTTATGATTCCTTCACCGAGGGTTTTGACCTGCCGGACCTCGTCGAGGCCCGAGCGCTGCTCAGCCAGGCTTGACCCAATCCGGCCCCTTCAAGTTGAATTGGCTACACGTGCGACGGATCAAAATAGCGGATGCGCTTGGATGGGGCGTCTGCGCGAGCGCCGCGATGACGAACAGCGTGGCGGCGCACGCGGGTAGCAGAAACCGGTATTCATAGTAGCCAGGCGACACAAAAAAGATCGCGGTCCGACGATCCCTGCGTTGTCTCCCCGAGCTGATTGCCGGTGATAACGACCCGCACACCCGGGCCGGACTGCTTGATTGCCGGCGCGGACGCCCCCGGTGCAAGCTTCAGCCGCCACGCCTGCGCCCGCCCATTGTCGACCACTGATGCGTAAGCAGGCGCTGCCTTCCGGTCCGGCGGGGGGAACTGGCCGGGGCCCGCAACATTGATCTCGCAGTCGAAGAACACCGCCGTACGGGCATCGTCGATGTTGGTGACTCGGTGTATTAGCGGGTTGTTATGCCAGCCGCGGTACCACGTCTCGCCGGGGTTGGTCCCCCCCATCACCGCTTTGGGCTCGTTGAGGATCTCAGCGCGCGTTTTCGTCGGCTGTGGTCCAGTGATGAGCATGGAGTCCATGGCGTGTTTGTGGAACAGCGATTGGTCGCCGGGTATGAAGATGGCCTCGATAATCCGCAGATATTCGTTTTCGAACCGCACGTGATGGCGCGGTTCCCGAGTCACTGGCACCACCACCTCGTCCGCGGCGTGGGCACTGACCAAAGCCCAGGCGATGAACGTTCCCCCACAGCACGCGCACATGAATTGCCGTCGGCCGGTTCCCCGGCCCCACTCGGTCATCATCGCTGCGGCTCGTCTCGCGCAGGCACAGGCGCTCAGTCGTGGGCAGACCGACGCAACCCAGGTGTCGCCGAGCACATGGGCGAACCCCAATGCCGGCACATCGGCTCCGAATGCTGGCACAACGGCTCCCACAACGGTTCCTAGTAACGGCCACTTTTCAGCCGCTTCCGACCCGGAGCGGTCGTCCCGCAGACAAGGCATTCCCGCGGGCGCTGACACGGACGCGCTCAGGGCCTCCATGACTCATGGTCTTTTCGGTCATAGGTTTCGGAAAGCGCAACCCGTTGATCGGAGTTTCCGAAACGCTTGAATTTCGCACACGCCGCAATTGGCGGGGCATAGTTTAAGCTGCCGGTCGGCCTCCAGGTGGCCGGGCCGAAGTTCGCCGAGCGCGCGGTGCTGGAAGCCTGCCTGGCGATCGAAGGGCTGCTCGACTTCGCCCCGCGACGCGAACAAATGATGGCCGCGCTCTGAGCGCGGCACGGATGCACCTTGCGTAAATTGCGGCTGTTGGGCCTTATCCGCGCCACAACGCTGGGAGCATCACAAATGCCGAACCGGTTCAGGCTTGCACTTCTAGCCGCGGCCGTGCCGCTGGCCTTCGCGGCGCGCGCCGCATACGCCGCGACGCCGAAGGATACCGTGGTCATCGCCGAGCAGCTTGACGGGCTGCTCACGTTCGATCCCGGCGAATCCTACGAAATCGCTGGACAGGAACTCGGCACCAACATCTACGACCGGCTGATGCGCTACGAGGCCGAGGATCCCAGCAAGCTGGTCGGCGGGGTCGCGCAAAGCTGGACCGTCTCGCCGGACGCGAAGACCTACACCTTCAAGCTCCGGCCCAACCAGAAATTTGCCGACGGCGCCCCGGTCACCGCCGACGACATGGCATGGTCGCTGCAGCGCGTGGTGCTGATGGACAAGACGCCGGCCTTCCTGTTCACGCAGCTCGGCTGGAGCAAGGACAACGTCACGTCGCTCGTCAGCGCGCCGGACGCGAATACGGTGCAGTTCAAGATCACCGCCGACCTGGCGCCCTCGCTCGTGCTGAACCTGATGAGCACGCTCGCCGCGTCCGTGGTCGAGAAGAAAGTCGCGCTCGCGCACGAGGTGAATGGCGATCTCGGCAACGGGTGGCTGAAGACGCACTCGGCGGCTTCGGGGCCGTACAACCTCGTGTCGTGGAAGGCCGACGAGTCCGTCACGCTCGAGGCCAATCCGCTTTACCATCTCGGCGCGCCGCACACGAAGCGCATCGTCGTGCGGCACATACCGGAGCCGGCGACGCAGCGGCTCCTGCTGGAGAAGGGCGACATCGACGTCGCGCGTGACCTGACGCCGGACCAGCTCAACCCGATGGCCGGGAATAAGGACATCCGCATCGAGTCGTTTCCCGCCGCCAACAACTATTATCTCGGCATGAACCTCACCGAGGAGCACCTGAAGAACCCGAAGGTGCAGGAAGCGCTGAAATGGGCGGTCGACTATCAGGGCATGGCCAACACGGTGCTCAAGGGCCGCTTCATCGTGCAGGAGACGTTCCTGCCGATCGGCTTCCTGGGCGCGATCCCCTACAATCCGTATCACCTTGATATCGCGAAGGCGAAGCAGCTGCTGGCGGAAGCCGGCTATCCCAACGGCTTCGAGCTGGAGTTCACCACGCCGAACCTGCCGCCCTGGACCGACATCGCGCAGTCGGTGCAGCAGACGATGGGGCAGGCCGGGATCAAGCTGGAGCTCGTGCAGGTCGAGCTGAAGCAGGAGCTGCAGATCTTCCGCTCGCGCAAGGAGCAGTTGGTGCTGAATAGCTGGGCGCCCGACTATTTCGATCCGCACAGCAACGCCGACACCTTCGCGCACAACGACAACGACGCCGACGACGCGCCGAGCCACCCGCTCGCCTGGCGCACCCACTGGTACGTTCCCGACCTCAGCAAGCAGACGCTGGCGGCGGCGAAGGAGATCGACACCAACAAGCGCAAGGACGAGTATGGGGAGTTGCAGAAAATCGTCACCGACACGGGCCCCTTCGTGCTGATGTTCCAGAACGCCAACCAGGTGGCCATGCGGGCGAACATCACGGGCTTCAAGACCGGCCTCTTCGAGGATTTCAACTTCTACCGCACGATCTCGAAGTAACGGCGCCGGCGATGACTGACGAGGCGGCCGGCCGGGGGAAATCTTGGACGGCCGGCCACTGATGGTGTTACCAGTGCCTCAACCTCGGTGTCCTTGACCACGAATGGCACAACGCGCTGGCCCTTCTTGCGCCGCGCCCGCGCTCGCCGCATCCGCTCGGCGGCGGCAGCGCGTTGCGCGTCACTCTTGGCGACAGAGGCGAGTTGCACGTCACGCATCGGTGTCTCCGCTTCGTGTGCTCGGCCGCCTCACCGATTGGCTCAATGGCCAGAAAGGGCCGCCCCAGCGGAGGCCTGTGGCCGGGCCAACCACAACGCAGATGCGGCGGAGCGACTGTGGCAGGAACTCGTCAGGCGGGCGACCGGCGGCAGTGAGGAACCATGAACCACGCCCTAGACAGCCTCGCCATCGCTTCGCTGGCAGAAGGCGAAGTCTTGCGGCTGGGCTGGGCGTTTCGGTCAGTCATGCGGTCGATCACTTCCCTTTGGCGGTAGCCAGGCTGCCCACCCGAACCGCCGGAGTCGACCCAAAGCGGCGGTAGCCAGATAGCTTAAGAAGGGCTCGATGTCAAAATGACATTGGGTGCAGCATGACGTCGATCCCGCTTCTCGGTCGGCCTATATTCGCGCGCGCGGCCGGGGGACCGCTGCGGCGCTCTGGGAGCAAGCCAAACTAACCCCTGTGTCTCACTCCGTCCGTTGCGGCGTAACGGTCGATGTTTACAGCCCGTCGTTTCCTGCTAAACTCCTTGCCATGCAGGGTCTGGAGGGTTGGATGTCCATGTTCGTGTGGATCCTGCTGGGCCTGGGGCTGGGCCTGATCGCGAGCAAGATCGTCAGCACCACAGGCGAGGGCACCGTCGTAGACATTCTGCTTGGCATCGTCGGAGCGATCGTCGGTGGCTGGCTGTTCAACCTTTTCGGCGGTACCGGCGTGACCAATTTCGGCATCGGCAGCGTTTACAGCGCATGTGCCGCCGTCATAGGTGGTTTCATTCTTCTGGCGCTTTACCATGTCTTCCTCCGCCACCGAATGCTATGACTTCGGGCGGCAGCGGGCGATGGGCTGCGCAATTTCAGCCCGGCCTGACCGATCGGTGAGGCCACGGTGATCTGATCGAGCCGCCAGTTCAGATCGGCGAGGTACTGTGCTTAGCGTGCTGGTCCTTCGATGTATCCCGGCCCGCAGGCCGGTGGCGAATGGCCGGACTACCCCAGTTTAGGCTGACCGAGCCTCTTTCCTGACGTTCACCTCCGGCTGCGGCTTCGGCTTCGTGCGTGCTATCGCGATCGAATAGGGGATGGCTTGTGGGACGGATCGGTCGGCAACCGGACGCTTTCTGACACCGAGGTTCACCATGGTACCCATTCGCGTAACGGAGAAGTGTTTGTCGGTGGCGGGATCGAATATCCATACTGCTTTGCTGCGGACAATCTCATTATCCCGCCAATCCCTGGGGAGGAATGAATGCCATGCCGGAAAAACAGGTCCAAATCGGCAGATTATCAGACATGCGATCGTCAGAAGACCATACCGCACGGCTTAGAGATGTCGATCCGGCCGACGGGGTGGCGGATGCCCTCACGCGGGTGCAAGAAGCAGTTGCCGAGATGAAAGAGGCCGGACTGCAGGAATCGGTGGAGGCCGCGATAGAGGCGATCGACTCCGAGCGCGCGACACGCGATAGCGCAGAAGGCGATCAACTCGCCATTATTGCCGATGCGCTGGAAGGAGCGCTGGATGAGCTCGAGAAAGGCAACGTTGCTAATCTGTTGCCGGTCATCGAGCAAGCTCAGTCGATCATTCAGACGGGATCTGTGGAACCCTGATCCCAATCCAGCTCGACAGGTCTTGCAACAATTCGAGCCAGATGCTTTCACATCCTCGGCTTGCAGCTATCGTTCATAACGGCGGCTGCTCAAACGAGCCGCGGTCGATCGGAGACTCCGCGCTTCGTTCGGATCACCCGAGCCAATAGGGCGCAATATCCAATGAAACATACTCGGACAGACATGCCCGATAGGATTCGCATGCATTGCTGGAGTCAATCAGCACTCACTCTATGCCAAGCTGGGCCGCACCATGATTGACAGGCGAGCCGCCCTGTCGACGACGTCGGTCGCGCCGCATTCGATCCCGCCGCCCGGAAGACCTGGGTCGGGCACGCTCACCGGTATCGTTGTCGGGGTGGTTGTCATCTGCGCCCTCTACTTCGGAAGCGTGGTGCTGATTCCGATCACTCTGGCCTTGCTGCTGTGCTTCGTGCTGAGCCCGCTAATGGAACTACTACGCCGCCTTTGGCTGCCGCGTGTAGTCGCAGCGTTGCTTGCGGTGCTGATCGCAATCGGCGTCATCATCGCCCTTGGCGGCGTCATCGGCACCCAGATAGCCAAACTCGCGGAGCAGGCTCCACAGTATCAAACAACGATCGAGAACAAGATCGACTCTCTACGAAATCTAGTTGGCACTAATCTTTCGCGCCGGTTCAGTGGCCTCATGAACAAAATCCAGAACACGGGCTCACCTGCACAAAAGCCAGCGGCACAACCGACACAATCGCAAGGAGGTCCCGGCACCTCGGACCTGGTGAGTGGATCCAAACCGGTCCCCGTCGTCATCACGCAATCACCCGCTTCCTCGGCGCTCGACCTCAGCCGGCGCATTCTGGAGCCGCTGCTTAGCCCGATCGCCACCTTGGGTATTATTCTGGTGGTCGCGGTTTTCGCCCTTCTTCAGAAGGAGGATCTGCGAGATCGCCTGATCCGATTGTTTGGATCCAGTGATCTGCATCGGACGACTACCGCGATGGACGACGCCGGGCAGCGGCTCACCCGGTATTTTCTCACGCAGCTCGGAATTAACTGCTCCTTCGGCGCGATCGTGGGCATCGGTCTCTACTTCATCGGTGTGCCGAGTGCAGTGCTCTGGGGCATACTCGGCGCAATACTGCGGTTCGTGCCGTATATAGGCTCCTATATCGCGGCGGCATTACCGATCGTTCTCGCCGCTGCGGTAGGCAACGGCTGGAGCATGGCGCTTTGGACGGCGGCGCTTTACATCGCTACCGAGCTGATCATGGGTCAGGCAGTCGAGCCCATGGTGTATGGCCGTAGCACTGGGCTGTCGCCGTTTTCCGTCATCATCGCGGCGATCTTCTGGACCTGGATTTGGGGGCCGATCGGCCTCATCCTATCCACACCGCTCACGCTCTGTCTCGTCGTGCTCGGCCGACATGTCGAACAACTAGCGTTCCTCGACGTCATGCTCGGTGACCGGCCGGCCCTGACGCCGACCGAGAATTTTTATCAGCGCATTCTCGCCGGTGACCCAGACGAGGTAGTGGAGCAGGCAGAAAGGTTTCTGGCCGAGCATTCGCTATCCGCATATTACGATGAGGTGGCACTCGAAGGTCTGCAGCTCGCCGCCGCTGATGCGAAGCGCGGTGTAATGGCTCCACAGCAAGTCGAACAAATCAACCAGGTCGTCAAGGAACTTGTGGACGATCTGGCTGACCACAGCGACGTTGAGCCATCGCCTGTGAAGCGCGACGGCAGCACCGGCGAAGCGCCCGGCCATCGAGTCGTCGGGCCGGACACGTCTCCCGATCAGGCGGTGGCTGTTGGTCTGCGATCGTCGGAGTGGCAGGGCAAATTGCCGGTGCTTTGCATCGCCGGCCGTGGGCCACTCGACGAGGCCGCTTCGTCCATGCTCGCCCAGTTGTTGGAGAAGCACCAAATCGGCGTCCGCACAGTCGCTTATGAGACCGTTTCGCGCACCCGGATCGCAACTCTCGACATGGCCGACGTGGCCATGGTGTGCCTTTCGTATCTGGACATCAGCGGCAGCCCGGGTTACCTGCGCTTCCTCATCCGCCGTATCAAGCAGCGGTTTCCCGCGACCTCAGTTCTCGTCGGCATTTGGCCCGCCGATGACCCGTTCCTGCAGGACCTGGCTTCGCGGCAGGCGGCAGGGGCTGATTTTTATGTCAGCTCGCTGCGAGAAGCACTGAATATCTGCCTCGCCGCAGCGCATAATCCTCCGGGAGAGGACTGAAACGCGATGCGGGCATCTGCGCTTCCACCCGAAGTGGTTGTCGACGGAAGCGGGTCAGTGACGACAGGGGGCGCTGCGCGGCAGCAACCTTCGGAATCTCATCCGCCGACGTGAGGGCGCACCAAAACCGGCCAGTGGTCGGACAGGCGCTCTTTCTACTCCGCCGCCCCGCGCTTGATCAGGGGGGCTTCTCAGACCCTGGGAGATGTAGCTTCATCCGAACCCATTCACGTTTGAGTGTTGCATAATCACAAGGTTGTTAATGCTTACGCTAGGACCGCAAGATCTTCGGATATGGGCCGCGAACTACATCTGCATCCTGGCGGCTCGTGCGCTTCTCCTGGTTCAATGGGTCGTCCGTCACCAACCTGTCGCAAGCGACGTGCACGTCGACATTGGCAGCCTAAATAATGAGGAAACAAAAATGATGAATCGAAATGTGGACGATCGTATCGGTGGTTGGCGGCTTGGCATTGCTGGCGGGCTGTGGTTGCAGTCAGCCCAACCGGACGGCTGGCGGCGCCGGGGGAGGTGCCGGAAGGCATTGTCAAACTAACCGCAGATTATGGGCATCGGTGGATCTCAAACGGAGCCTCCGCTTCGCAAGAATATTGCGCAGCGGCGCGGCCCCCATCTGCGCGCGTCCGGCGGAGAAGGCGGCCGTCGGCGTCAGCGCGCTGGTAAGCCAGCTTCAGCTGATCACCATGACCTGCGGCACCAGGGACAAATACAACGCGCTCATTCGACATTTGCGCCCGGCGCTCGTGACGAAAGAGAAGAATCTCAGAGCGTTCTTTGCTCGCGCGTATGGCAAGCGAGGCCAGACGGAGCACGACAAATACATTACTGAGCTGGCGAACCTGCAGTCGGCACTCGCGTTGAAGTCCGGCGACCGGTTCTGCAGCGTCAGTTCCGGCATGTTCGACCAGGTCATGCAGCTGTCGACCATGGAGGAACTAGCGACGTATACCCAAAGCAAGTTCATTCAGCAGGCGCTCGCGGTCGATGAGTGCCCGGCGGCAGCGAGACCAAAGATGACACCGCGTGGGAAGGGACAGCAAAGGGAGGCGGCGACGCCGATGCCGGCTCGACGTGGTCGCCCAACGCCGCGGTTCGACAGAGTTTTATGCACGCATCGCGTGATGCTGGGCCGTCGAAAGCGAGACACCGTGCTGCTGACGGTGCGCCTCACTGTAGCGGCGCTATATGTCCGCTACCTCCGGCCCCTCCCGGGCCATTCAGCCGGTGGTTCAGACAGGCGTCAAATCCGGTACCGCCGAGGACGGCACACCGTGCAGAGCATCCAATGGACTGGTGGTAGCGCCGATTACGGAATTTTACGTTGGCTCTCGAACTCTCGGCTTCGTGCTTTGGCCCGTCGCAGTGACGCCCTTACCGTTCGGTCGTGTATGTCCTCCGTCTCGAGGGGGGAGGCTTGAAGACTGGGCGGCGGCTGCGAAGTTTACTGCGCTGGACACTCGGGATCGGGCTGGTTCTCGCTGCGCTTCTGATCTCGTTGGTCGGGGCGTTCTTTGCGTTCGCCGATCGCTACGACCTCGGCCAGCTGGTGGCCGGGCGCCTGACGGCCTCCTTTGAGCGCAAGGTCACCATCGGGTCGCTGCACGTAACGCCGGGACGCTGGCTGCATATCGAGCTTCGTGATTTTCAGCTCGCCAATCTGCCCAACGGCACACAACCGGTTATGGCGATAGTGACGAGCGCCAGCGCCGAGATTGATGCCATATCGCTCCTGCATGGACCCCTCCTGGTACGCAGGCTCACCATAAGCGGGCTGCAGCTCCTGCTAGAGAAGAAGAACTGGATGTTCGGAGCGACTGCCGTGACCGTCACGCCGAAGCGGACCGACCGAACAAGTTTCCCCATCCTGCTCAATGCGCAGATAGCGGGCGACGTGGTGTTCCGGACTTCGAATGGCCATCCGCTGGATACGCGTCTGGACCAGCTTCAGCTCCATACGGAGAGTGCAGACAAGCCCGTGCGAATCGCCGCTACCGGGTCGTATAATGGCACCCCTCTCACCCTCGAAGCTGATCTCGCCTCGCTCGACGCGCTCCGCGATGCCGCGGACCCCTACCGCACCGACATCCACCTCGCTTCGGGCGACACCACGCTGCATTTCCGGGGTACCATGACCAAGCCGCTCGACGTCGATGGAGCGAAAGGTTGGCTCGAGCTCATGGCGCCCACCGTGGCAGCGATCTTGCACATCGCCGGCGCTTCCGGTGATTTCGGCGCGTCGCTGCGGCTCGCTGGTCCGTTTGAGCATGACGGGCCGCTCTGGCATGTGAGCCAAGCATCGGGCGCGCTGAACGGGGACACGATCACGGCGGCCGACGTGAAGCTCATCGAGGGTCAGCACAGCAAACCTGACGACCTGACCGTCGATGTTGCCCTCAGCCAGTTGGACGCGAACGTCCTGCTTGCCGCCAGGAAGAAAGGGCCCGTTGCCGATGCCGACGTACCACTCACCGTCGACCGCGCGCCTGACACGCTCATCGCGCTCAAGGTGTCGGCGCGCAAACTCGCCTATGCCCGGGTCCGAGCCTCGGACGTGACGTTCAGCGGCTTCGTCAAGCCCGGCCGGATCACGGTCGACGTGCTGTCGCTGGGCTATCTCGGGGCGCCGTTGCGGGCGAGCGGTCAGATCGAGGCCGCGTCCGGCCCCGGCGATACAGATGAGGGCCGCGTGACGGCGAATGTCGACATTAGTGGCATCGACGTTCAGGCGCTCCGCGAGCTGCTCGATGCCGGTAACCTGCCGCTTCTTGGGCGGATGAACGGTAAGGCGTCGGTGGAGGCAATCGGCGCCACGCTCAATGAGGCAGCACGCGGGGCCAGGCTGTCCGCCGTGTTCGCCATGGACAGTGGCAGCATCTCGCGTCATGTCATCGAGCTTGCCTCGACCGACGCGCGAACGATTTTCCGCAAGGCCCACGGAATGAGCCCGATCTCCTGTGTGGTCGGCGTCCTCGACATTCGTGCTGGCACAGGAACGATATCGCCGCTCCGAATCCGCAGCGCGGATGGCACGATCACCGGCCGAGGTACATTCGACATCTATCGCCATCAGATCGATATCACTGTGGCGAGCGAGGCGCGAACGACTAGCCTGTTCGCGCTCGACGTGCCCGTCCGGGTCAGCGGCTCGTTCGCTTCTCCTACTATCCGCCCGGCAACTCTCTCCGCCGTCGGACGCGCGCAGCTCTCGGGCGGCGACGATGTGAGCCGACTGCTGCCCAGCCTGCAGCCGTTTGCGCGGCGCATTCCATGCCTGTCTGCGCGTGCGGGTTAGCTAAAGAATTACGAAATTCCTAGTCCCCAGCGTGGAGGATCGTAGCCATGGCCCGATCCGATAACGATGGGCGCCCCGATTGCCAGGATTTGATGGGCCCGTCCGATCTGTTCAAGGAGGCATCGCTCCTGTGCGTGTTGCCTATCGAGGGGCCGCCGGGTGCACGGCCTCTCGAAAGGATCGTGCCTGCCCACCGAGTACGAGCGCGCTCGCGGTGAGCGCGCCTATGGAAGCTCCGAGAGAGAAATGCAGAAAGAGCATTGCCTGCGCGCCAACTCGCCGAGCGCGACGCCGGTCAGGTGCACGTCGACGCCTGAGGCCTTGACCGCGAGATCCAAGAGGAAATTGACGGCCATGATCGGCACCATCGCCATCAGCCATGCCGCCGTATACCGCAGAACGTTCCCGCGCATGCTAGCGACGCTTTCTCTCCATCGAGGTTGCGGCGGATCCAGGGTAAGAATGGTGAAGTAGGGAACCTGGCGAACGATCGCCCAGAAGATCAGCGCCACTGCGAGCACAGGAAAAATAGCCGTCCAGGTCGTCAATGAACGGCTGGGCGACACAGCCGCCGCCAGCAGAAGCGCCGCCGTGAGCACCGCGAGGGACCACCCGTAAGTGACGATCAGGAAACCGAGGTATTTCCAGAACGGCTTTTGAAATAGAACGGATCGAACGTATCGTCGAGCAGCAGCTTTCGGCGCCAGGAGATGCTGAAGGAGAGAAGGAATTTCAGTCCGGTGAGCCACGCCAATGCCGCTCCGGCCACTACGTACCAGGGGCGGTGAGCAAAGCGTGCCATTTCTCGGAGAGGCCGTGGGAATTGCCAACCATCTTGTGATAGAGGAATTCCGCCGTTACCAGAAACACGATCGGCGGCCAGATCGCTTTGACATGCAGCCACCAGTATCGCCATAGCAGCGCGTAGGCCTGTTTCGTGGTGGCGAATACCGGCAGGTGTTCGGGTGATTGCATCGAAATCGGGTTCTCAGGCGCTCCAGCCAAAGCTTCTCGGGTCGGATCTCGACGGTCAAGCTGACGACCGCCGGAACCGGCGCGCTAATCAGGCCCCATATTTGACCAAGCAACTTTCCTCGGCGGAGGCGGCGTTCGCGGAAGCCGCTTGAAGGGAACGCTCCGTAGGGTGCTGTCGCAAATTTCTACCCGGCGGCGGCCGAGCGTATGATTGCCGGCAGAATCTCCAGCGGGACTGCATACGATGATCGAGTTCAAAGACAGTCATTTTGAGCGGGGACGTTATGCTCTGGGGCATCCGCTGGTACGTGGCGTATCCGATCGGCTACCACAAGGCCCGATGCGCATCAAACGCGACGCGTCCGAACGGTCAGAGAGCGATCTGCCGTCCGATCTCCACGAACTGCGCGGGCGGGAGATCGAAACGGTCGACCGTGTGGACGGCGTTCCGATACATGAACCCGAACAGCATGCGCCGCCATCCGGCGAGACGCGGCGCGGTCTTGCTTCGCACCACCTCATCGCGAGCCCCGAAATAGATCGCCTCATCGAGATCTACCGGACAGCCGCGATCGCGCGCACAGGCAAGGGCGGACGGAAGGTTCGTAACATCGGATCAGCACCGCTTCCGCGTCGTCCGCTTCCAACTTCGGCGGAGAAACGATGCCGGCAGCCTGTTCGAAGGCCACAATCATGCGACGCAACTCGTCAACGGTGAGTTCATCCAGGGGGTCCCGGTGCGTAATGGTCGCGGCGGCCAGGCGTGGGCTGCAATAGGGTAACGCGATATCGGCCATGGCGGCGGCCGTCTTGTAATCCGCCTTCTCCCAGGCATGCCGCATCACGGAGATTATGACCTCGATCGGCTGGATGCCGGCATTGGAGGCGGCTATGGCTATGGCGGCGTCGATCGGCCGGCCGAGCGCAGCGGCGGCATGTTTGCGGCTCCGGACGTTCTTCGTGCCGTGCTTTCGGCCGGCGCCCGGCCGTTTTCCACCGCTAGGCATCCATTCGTGACCTCTTCTGCACCGTCATACTGGCGCGCCTGATTTAGCAACCTTCGGCGCTGCCACAAGGCCAGCCTCGGCGATGGTCGCGCCGGCCAGCTTCCCTTGCAACAGCAAGACAACGCCGTCGGCACCATGCTCCTGCAACGCAGACATGGCTTTGCGCAGCGCTTTGCTGGCCACGTCGGCCATCATGGTGCTTCCATCATGGTGCTTCGATCCGGCAGCGTCACCTCCAGCTTCACACGCTGCGCAACCGGCGGAGCGAGCGACGCGAAGGCCGCATGCTCCAGTACCAGCACCACCTTCGCGGCACGGCTTACCAGGGGAATGGTGGGCCGGTTGCGGCGACGGCCGCTGGGGGATCTCCGCGAGCCGCGCCTTCTCGCCAGCACGATTGGCGGCGACGGTCTGCGTCCAGGATCTAGGCGGCCCGAGCCGGGCGCTGCGGCAGACCTGCCGCGCCGAGATGGTCGAGCAGCCATCCAAGACTGGCAGCGACGGCATTGGTGTTGTCTCGATCGATCAAAGGACGGACCCGATGTATGCGCGGCTTCAAGGAGCATGCCGCGGCACACCGTTTCTGCCGAGAGTATGATGAATTCTGCAACTTCCTCCGTAGCCGATCTCGCCACAACCAATACGTTCCAGCAACCCGCCGACGCCGGCAATCTCGTCGGACGTAGCGAGACGGAGGCGGTCGGGTTCGTCGGGCATGATAGCCCGGGTATAGAGAACAGAGCAAGAACGCCATCGACGACAACAAGAAGCAGATCGATGCACTTAGTCGCGGCCCTCCGTTGGAGCGCTTCGACCAGGCGGCCCCGATCTCGGCGCGGCCGACATAGACGGCGGGCCACCGGCGCAGCAGCGTGCCCTGCCTGGGTGGCGGCTCGGCAGCGGCCAAGAGCGTCGGATAACCAGTCTTATCCGGCGTTCAAGACAGTCCGGACCCCAGGACTATCCGGGAATACAGTTTCCTACATGAACAGTGTCTTCAGTCAATTCTACATGAAAACTTGACCAATGGAATATCAATGATTTTCTATTCAACACAATAACATCAGCCCAAGCATAACTAGTTTTGTCCGGCATAACTCCCGTATCGCCGCTGATTGCTATGATCCCGTATTCGTTGTTGGCTATTATCTGCCAATCATCTTCAAAAAATTGAAGGCGCACAGTTAACTTGGTTCCATTCACCCTCAATCTGATGATTTGCGGGATGGGATTGTTAGAGCCGAGTTCCTTTTCCTCGTAGGCGCATGACCATGTCTCCTGTGCGACAGCCGGGGCGCACATTCCGAGAGCAACGACAGCAGTCGCCGCTATGCGAACGAGGGGATCGGATGACTTGAACATCGGTTAAACCTCACAAGAACGCCGCGCCAGCGTGTCCCTTTTGAAGAGATCAGCCCGGCGGACATATCACAGCGTCGGCCACCCTTTTTCGCCCCACCTCGGAGGTAGGTCGGAAAGTTGCACAACTCGCCCATCGGCTGGGCGGCATTCCGGGAGTTTCGGCAGCGGCCGACGCGGTCCCTGTTCGCCGGCACGGCAACTACCGCCACGGCAAGCGCAGCGCCGAATGGGCCGAGATTCGCTTCCTCGCACGGCTGTGTCGGCGCGGGCTGGCGTATGTGCCGTGCCTCCCCCGGCCACCCAGACCCGCCTAGCTGGGCAGCGTATCGCGCCGCACGGGACGGCTTGCCGCTGCCCGCGCCCGCCCCGGATGCGACGCCCCCGCTTGGCGAGTTATTGCGGATCAATGGACGTGGTGATCTTCCAGCCGAACATCGCCACGAACACCTCGCACTGATGTCGCTCGATAGCCTCCCGCCTTGCGACGACTGGTTTATTGGCTGCTCTCCGCCCTCGGGCACTGCGACGGCTGTGTGAACACCTATCGGCTCCCGCAAGTCAGTGTCAGGCTGGGCACGGCGCAGACCATCTCCCCGCTGGCGGTGCGCGAGAGCGCCAGGATCGCGGCACGCAGAGGGGCCAGTAGAGGCTCTCATCGCCCCCATGCTGGGGCGGCGAATACGTTGATGTTGGTTAGCTGTGCATGGCGTCCGCTATGCGATCATCCCGAGTCCCGATAGCATTAAGGGCTGCACGGTGCGCGGCGGAGCGCTCGGACCGCGCGCGTGCTGTGGCCGTGCCTCACCCGCCCCGCATGTCGCCAGCTCTTCCGGCGTCAGCCACTCCATGTGCGCTGGCTTGGTCTCCACCATCTTGCCGACGATCTCAGGCGGGACCCCGAGCGCCGCGGCGTCACGGGCCATCTCCATGTTGGCCGCCAGAGTCTCCGGTGTTTCCTGTCCGCCGATAGACGTGCTGTGAACTCCGATGAGGGCATCAGGCGCAACCACTCGCTTCGCGCCGGCCGCGAAGATCAAGAAGCACGCCGAGGCGCATGTCGCGCCGGTCGGCACGGCTACCAGAAGGTGCCCCGCCGAGACGAACAGCCACTGTCGCTGCGTCCGGACGGCGTCGGAGAACAGCTCGGCCCCCAAGAAAGCCACGGCCGGCATAAACTGCCAGAACGCGCCTCATCTTCCGATCCTGCGACTACGATCCCCATTTTACCGTCCTTGCTGGGTAGGAACATCTTGGATAATTGGGTCCTCACATTCGACAAGCCACACGGCAAGCTAACTGCCGAGGTCGTATCTGACGACCTGCGCATCTCGTTGAACCAACCGTCACCCGGCCCGTCGGCACCAGGAGGTGCGCCGGCCACGATTCCATAGCTACAGGGGGATGAGTCACTCGTCCGCTTTAGGGGGGCCGGTCGTTGCACGCGATGCGCACGCAGCGCGTTACAAAGGGCGCACCCGTCGCGGCCCGGCAGCCCGGCAAGAGGCCGACAAGAAAGCGTGTAAATCGAGCGCGCTCCGCGTGGCCGCGGTGGTCTCGCTATGCCCCGCGGCATGCCGCTGAGCTGGCTGCGACGCCCTCCCGGGGGGCTTGGCATCGCCTCCGGCGCATCCGACGTATCCCACGTGCTGACCAACAAGCCCAACATGTCATCGCCAAGCCGTCGAAGCGGAAGGAGTCACGCAGATGGGGATGAAAACCAAACTGAGCTTTATGGCCTTATTAGTAGGCGTATTGGTGGTTGCTGGCCTGTCCTATTTGGCCGTCAGCGAGAATAGACAGCCGGTCGGTCCGAAAGGCTCGACGGCGACGGCCTTGCCACCAGCCTCATCAGCCACGGCAGCGCCGGGCCAGCTTGGCACCCCGATGTCTCCGCCCGCATCGTCGGCGACGGCTGCCTCGCCCCCAGCCTCGTCAGCGACGGCCGCACCGGGCCAGCTTGGCACCCCGGTGTCTCCGCCCGCATCGTCGGCGACGGCTGCCTCGCCCCCAGCCTCATCAGCGACGGCCGCACCGGGCCAGCTTGGCACCCCGATGTCTCCGCCCGCATCGTCGGCGACGGCTGCCTCGCCCCCAGCCTCATCAGCGACAGCCGCACCGGGCCAGCTTGGCACCCCGATGTCTCCGGCGGCATCGTCGGCGACGGCTGCCTCGCCCCCAGCCTCATCAGCGACGGCCGCACCGGGCCAGCTTGGCACCCCGATGTCTCCGCCCGCATCGTCGACGACGGCTGCCTCGCCCCCAGCCTCATCAGCGACGGCCGCACCGGGCCAGCTTGGCACCCCGATGTCTCCGCCGGCATCGTCGGCGACGGGTGCTTCACCTTCAACCCCGGCAGTGAGGGCTATGCCTAACGAAGCCGGCATGTCCGAAGCGGACCGGCAGCGGGCCCAAGATGCACTGCATCGACTAGGTTACTACGAAGGGCCCGTGGACGGCATCTTCGGTCCGTTAACCCGTGCGGCCATTCGCCAATTCCAGCACGACATTGGCACCGAAGTTACCGGCCGGTTGACTGCGGCGGAGGCCAACCGCCTGGTCAACACGCACTGATCGCGGACGCCTGCGCCTCGGGGTTGAACGTGCCGAAGTACCCTCTGAAGGAGCGGACACAAAGATCCTGAACCCTCAGCTAATCAGCCAAAGCAGAAAAGGTATAACCGCTGAAAGAAAGAGGATTGGCCAAGTAGCAAACTGCAGTAGGCTGAACGCGGCCCTGGCGAGCAACATAAGAAGGTTGGCGCTTGTGCGCCTCTTCACCTTAACTGGGGTATCCATATCCCGGGCGCCGTTGGCTCCTTTGTGCCGCGCCCCGGTGTTATCCACCGTGAGCCAGCTCGCCGTCTTGAGCCCGGCGCGCAGCACGTCGCGCGCTTCTGCGAGTGCTGCCAGCTCAGCGCCCTGGATGTCCATCTTGACGAAATCAACCGTGGCTAGCCCCTCTTGCTCCAGGAAACTGTCGATCGTGGTGGCCGATACCTGGGTTTCTCCGCGCTTACTAGCATGACCGGCCCAGAACCGCTGCTCGCCGATCTCGAACAGGGAATGCGTGCCATCATGAGTATTGATATGGATCGTGACCCGCCCGTCATTGTCGGCTATCGCCTGCCGGAACACGGGCACGCGGTCGCCAAGATGCGCGAGAGCCGCTGTGCAGGTGATGAAATTGGACGATTCAGGCTCGAAGGCAAACACATAGCAGTCGGAAAATCACCAAGATCGCGCAGGGCGGATTGGCCGTGATGTGCCCCGACATCCAGGATCACACGTGCGTCCGGCACCAGCCGTCGCTGATCCTCGAACAGCGTTTCACGAGGCTCAGAGTGCTGACCGGACGCGGAGCCCATGGACATCCCCTATCCACAAGGTGGCGTCACGATTCAATCGCTACCGGTTCGGCCGGCGCCACTCGCAGCGACGAGAGCCAGAAATTCGCCCTGCCGCAAGTCCATACGCGGAATTCGACCGGCAAGTGGTCGGGAGCCATCAGCGCTTCCTCGGGAATCACGAACCCAAGCACGCACCGCAGCGGCCCCGGGCTCGTCGGGACAATTCGTTCCTCAGCTAGAAGACGGTTGCCGGAATCGGTGACGACATCGGCGCGGATCGCGGCCGCGTCCGAGGCATCGGCGAAGTAGAGCTCGAATGTCGCGTGGTATCGTCCCGGCAACAGGGCGGCATAAGGGCCGTACACGACGGCCTCGTTGATCCCAGGCATAGCCTGGATGACCGTCGCGCTAGCCGCCGACGCGGATGGGACGGCGACCCCGGACGGTGCTGGCCTGCGCCTGCCTGCCGGCCCCACGCTCAGCAGGGGCAGCCAGTCGAAGCCGCTGATGTCTTCCGCCTCCTGTGCCTCCGTTTCGGTCAGAACAGCGCCTCGGATCGTCACATTTGCCTGCCCGGCAGTGCGCAGGCGGAACTCGATCCCAAACCAGGACAAAGAGTCGATGAGCGAGGGAGCGATACAGAATCCGACGGAAATACGGCCACGCTCCAGGTCGTCGATCCCGACGGGGCGATAGCCAAGGAGATAGGGCCCCGACACCATCTCCAGCCCGAGGCCGATGTCGCCGCTGTCGAATTCCCGGGAGGCCGAGTGATCCAGTTCGAGAGTAAACTGATAATTTCCCGGCGGCAAATCGAGATAGCCGCCATAGAAGATGTGACCAGCCACACCCGGTACAGCCACGATCGCTGCGTCCGTGTCAGCATTCCGCCTCCCGGCTCCGCCGGCGTGCAGCACAGACAGCAGATCCCTAAATTCGTAATGCAGGTCGGTGCAATAGCCCTGTCTGATGCGGGTAGCTATTGGGGATCGAGCGGCTCCGATATAGCTGCTGACCACCGACTCGGCCCGGGTGTTAACGTCGACCGGCGCGACCCGGAGCGAGGTAAGGCAGAAATTGGCCTTGCCGCACGACCATATGCGGAACTCGAGCGGCAAATGGTCGGGCGCGGTCAGCGCTTCGTCCGGGATCGAGAACGGAAGCACGCACCGCACCGGACTTCGGTTTATCGGGGCAATCCGCTGCTCCGCCAGATATCGGTTGCCGGAATCGGTGACTACGTCAGCCCGGATCACGGTACCGTCGGGTGCATCGAGGAAGTAGAGTTCGAATATCGCCTGGTAGCGTCCTGGCAATAGGGCAGCACTGGGGCCGTACGCGACCGCCTCGTTGATCCCAGGCATAGCCTGGATGACCGTCGCGCTAGCCGCCGACGCGGATGGGACGGCGACCCCGGACGGTGCTGGCCTGCGCCTGCCTGCCGGCCCCACGCTCAGCAGGGGCAGCCAGTCGAAGCCGCTGATGTCTTCCGCCTCCTGTGCCTCCGTTTCGGTCAGAACAGCGCCTCGGATCGTCACATTTGCCTGCCCGGCAGTGCGCAGGCGGAACTCGATCCCAAGCCAGGACAAAGAGTCGATGAGCGAGGGAGCGATACAGAATCCGACGGAAATACGGCCACGCTCCAGGTCGTCGATCCCGACGGGGCGATAGCCAAGGAGATAGGGCCCCGACACCATCTCCAGCCCGAGGCCGATGTCGCCGCTGTCGAACTCCCGGGAGGCCGAGTGATCCAGTTCGAGAGTAAACTGATAATTTCCCGGCGGCAAATCGAGATAGCCGCCATAGAAGATGTGACCAGCCACGCCCGGTACAGCCACGATCGCTGCGTCCGTGTCAGCATTCCGCCTCCCGGCTCCGCCGGCGTGCAGCACAGACAGCAGATCCCTAAATTCGTAATGCAGGTCGGTGCAATAGCCCTGTCTGATGCGGGTAGCTATTGGGGATCGAGCGGCTCCGATATAGCTGCTGACCACCAACTCAGCCTGGGTGTTAACGGCATTAATGCATATGAACCGGCGGGGGATGGCAGACCGGGCGCGCAGACGGACCTGCTCGGCACGCACGATCAACCGAAAGCTTCGGACCACGGCACGCATAACGGGATCAGTATCGAATTGCCACTCATCGGTAGTCGCGGCGATGTCGGGCATTCCCCAATCGAACACAAATGCGTCGCACCGCGAGGCAAGCTCAGGAGTGCCCGCCCAGACACACGCGTCTGGCAGTTCGGGGCCCAGCCAATGTGCTTCTGCCGCAACCATGATCGGCGCTGAGAAGCCCAAGTCCCGCCATGCCGCGGCGAAACACTGGAGAAGCGCGGGCTTGGCTCCGCACCAGCCGAGCATCGTGCCGCGCCCATAACTCGCGAACACGTCGAGTGCGAACGGGATGACGTGCTCAGTCGCGTAATCCATTCGATTGTAGCTGTCGCCGGCGTAGCGGGCGCCCAATGTTGTACCCGCCGGCTCGGGTATCGCCATGTGTAGCCCTGCCAGATAGAGGCGGCTTGTTGTATCCGCTCGAAGCTCCTCGACCAGTTCGTCGGCGAGACCCCAGCTAGCGGCCTGTTCAGGAATATGCGGATCGGTCACTTCGGTGACGAAGGTTTCCATGTCGTTCTGTACCGTGCCTGGCCGATGTGCCGGCGTCACCTGCCTTGTGTGATCGCAGTGATAGCCGAACATGTCTTCGATAACATCACCGACCCTGCCGTGCAGTAGAAACAGACGGCGTGCGACATTCGAATCGACATGCCAGCCGAGCAGCATCAATTCATGAAATCCGTGGATTCGCCATAAATCCTCCCCCAGCATGAGCTGAAAGTCGCCAGGACCATCGTAGCGAACTGCGGGGTCCGACACCTCGACGATTTCATTCAGGTGGAAGTCTCTCCCCCAGGAACCGACAGCCGCGATGGCGCCGCCAGGGTCCAGCCAATTCAGGCTCTCCCACAACGACTCTGGCACCTCGAAACGGGGCAGATGGTAGTAGCCGTTCGGCAACGTCTCCGCGATCCCGGACAGCGATCTACCGCGTCGCGGGACAAAAATCATGTCAGTGTTGGTCGAAAGCACCCAGCGATTGGCCGAGTTCATGCGCCTGAGTGCGACATTGCGCGCCACCGGCTCGAGCGCAATCAGGTGCGTGCGGGTGCTGAAGCGCTCGTGCTGGCTTGGCCGTACCCGTAGAATACGGAGCAGCCGCTTCGCCCGCTCGGTCAGCGTGTCCTGAATTGCTTCGGGGAAGGTAGGAAAGTCATCCGGCGTGTTGTAATCGACGAAGATGATTTCATCATCGTGGGCGGTCAGCAGTTCCGCCATGCAATTCAGGCTCAAGGCGGCCCGTTTGTGCAGATTATAGCCGTAATTGTCATTACGGCCATAAAGGATTAGGGACAGCATCTGACGCTCCGGTTGTGATAGCTGGAAAGCTGCATGTTACGCGCGGACTCCGATCAATATCCAGCTCGGCCGCACCCAAAAGAGTCGCGACAAACTCGGCCGCCAGTCCTTGAAATGGTCTAGCACCGCGCGCATCACCCCCCGGGGCGCCGCGGCCTGCGACAATGTTCGCGGATCGGGGCAGAAGTCGCGCCAGATCACGATACCACCTGGTCTAACCAGGCGCAGCGCCTGCAGTTCGCAGTTCGGGTAGTAGTCCAGGAATTCTGGATAATAGGCGACGAGTTCGATCGCAGCCTGGCCGGGAATAAGGGTATAGATGGCTCGCATGCCGGGGTCAGCCGACGGGGAAAGCGGAACGACCTCGCTCTCTGGGTCGAACCCGTTCCGGGAGTGGCCAAGCCTGCTGAACTCGTTTGGCTTCATCCCGCCTCCGCCGAGCGATCTTGCCAGTCCCCGTATCACTTCGCCAGCAACTCCGGCACCCTGAACGGCTCCGCCAGTTCGATCGTGCGCGCGGCGCGCAGTACGACGTCATCGCGATAGTGCGCCGGGCGATCTGCACCGTACTCGGCAGCCCGTTGTCACGCAACCCGATCGGGACCATGATGGCTGGCTGGCGGGTGATGCTGAAAGTGAAAGTCCAGGCGCCCATTCCGTCCAGAGCGCCTGCGCCGGATCTGTCCGCCTGGTCGGCGCCATCCAGCTCGAACAAAACGACGAGCGGGCCGTGCAGCGCCGCTACATGCCGCGCAAAGCCGTGCGATTGAGGCCGGCCGCGATTTCGTTCACCCGACCGACGGTTGTGCTGATCCCCTTGATCGCGGCCGACCGCCCGATCTGTCCCGGGCGGTCGAACAGAAAGGCGCCGCGACCCGCGAGATTTCGCACAACCTTCAGCATGTGGCGCAGGGCACTACCGAGGTCTCTAGCAACATCGCCGGTGTGAACCAAGCTGTCGAGGCGACGGGCGCGGCGGCCGGCCAGGTGCTCTTGGCCGCCAACGAGCTCGCCGGCCGCGCGGGGCAATTACGACCGATGTGAACGGGTTCTTCGCGAGGTGCCGAAGCGGGTAGCTCCCCAGACCGAAGCGGGTAGCTCCCCAGACCACTGAGGGGTTGCCGGCGCACGTTAATCCCGGCGGGGCAGACCGAATCGGCTCAGGCAGGCCACTTCTCCGCCGCGATGGCCATTGCTTTAGCAGGCTGCGGAAAATCACGAAAGTTCCGAGCGGCTTGCTTTCCTGGTGGCGATCGGAACACGCTTTGCACATCGATTTTGTGGATTTCTGCTGTGCGGGCGGGCAAAACTCATGCCTTGGGACAAACTCCTGGCACTGCTACGCCACGCCGGCCAGCAGCTTCGGGATGCGCACCGCATTGTACGCCACCGCCGCCAGAGTAAACATCCAGCCGACGCGGGCGGTGCCACGGTGACGTGTCTTGCGTAGACCGCCCACCGTCTTGATCCAGCCGAACACCTCCTCGATGCGCTTGCGCCTGCACTGGCTGATCGCGTAGCCGGCATGCCGCGTGGTGCGGCCATCAATGGCGGAGCGACGGTGCTTGTTGTTCTGTGCGACGTGTGGCGTCACCTTCAGCGGCCGCACCTCGGCGACAAAGCCCTGGGTGTCATAGGCCTTGTCGGCGCCCAGCGTGATGCGCGGGCCGGCCGGCAGGTTCTCGATCATCGCAATCGCCGCCTCGCGTTCCGCCGTGCCGGTGGCGGTCGTGGTTTGCGCATCCACGATCAGGCCATTGCGGTTCTCCATCAGCACGTGCCCCATGTGGCACAGCTTGGCCTCCTGCCCGGCCGATTTGCGATACAGCCGGGCGTCCGGGTCGGTGGTCGAGGCGTGCGTCTCGTTGCTGCGCTGTTCGCCGTGGAAGTCGCGCTCGCCGTTGCGCCCCGCGGCCGGCGGCTGATCGCTGCCGTCCTTCGCACGGAAGCTCTTCATCGACGCCCAGGCCTCGATCAGCGTGCCGTCGACCGAAAAATGCTCGCCAGAGAGCAGCGGCGTGACCTGCGGATCGGCCAGGATCGCCGCCAGAAAGCCGCGCGCGATGTCGCCTTCCAGCAGGCGATCGCGGTTCTTGGTGAACACCGTTACGTCCCACACCGGGGTATCCATCGCCAGCCCGACGAACCAGCGGAACAGCATGTTGTAGCTGAGCTGCTGCATCAGTTGACGTTCCGAGCGGATCGAGAACAGCACTTGCAGCAGCAGTGCCCGCAGCAGCTTCTCCGGCGCGATCGATGGCCGGCCGCCGTCAGCGTAGATCGCCGAGAATGCTGCCGACAGCCGATCCAGCGCGGCATTCACCAGCCGCCGGATCGCCCGAAGTGGGTGGTCAACGGGGACCAGGCTCTCGGGGCTCACGTAACTGAACAACTGAGCAGTCTGTCGATCCTCGCCGCGCATCCTCTGCCGCTCCTTGCCGGGGCGGCAGGCACAGAATCAAATCGATTCCGAGCCGGTCAAGCGTTTTTCCGCAGCCTGTTAGGGTCGCCGCGAAAGCTGGCCGACTACGGACACGTCAGCCCGGGCTCCTTACCCGCATTGACGGAGAAAGTTGCCCCGGCCGGTTGCACGGACCGTGGACACGTGGCAGCAACTCCGCGTGCCAAGCCTGCGATCTACGTCCGCTCGGACGAAGAGCACAAGGGGGCAGTCTGCGAGAACGTGAAATCATGTCTACGTCAACCGATAATTTGCCTGGTCTGCTCCACGGGTGCCCATCGCAATCGCCGGTCGCGAGCAGGCGGCTGCCCGATGCGCTCGACTGGGGTGCCGCCGCAGCCGTCTGGGTCGTGTGTTCGACGCTTATTCTTGTGCTGCAAGCCTTTCTGCAGAACGCCAATATCGCCACAACAAATGGGCTGTTTCAGAGCGTAAAGCTTCGACCATGGGCTGAGGCCCCGAGCTGGGCACATTTCGATGCCGCCAACGCCCTTTATTTTCCGGTTTATGGCTTTCTGTGCCGCACGCTCGGCGCCCTGGGCTTCCTCCAAGGGCCGCTTTGGCGACAGATGGCTGAACTCAATGCGATCTTCGCCGGCCTTGGACTGGCGGCGGTGTACCTGTTTGTGGTGGTGTGGCTGCCACGCCGTTCGGTAGCACTCCTGACAGTGGTGCTTTATGGCGGCTCAGGCTTCTATCTTCTGCTATCGGCGATCGATGAGTACGACATTGTGCCGGACGTCTTTGTTTTAGCTGCAACTTTGATGGCTTGCGCCTGGTTCGCCACCCCCCGCATTCGAGAGATTGCGACAGTGGCGATTGTGTTCAGCATCGGATGGCTTTTCGGCTGGCACTTTCTCTTCCCGAGCCTGCCGCCGTTATTGCTGGCACTTTTCCTGGCTGCCGGTAGTCCGACGCAGCGACTGATCCGGCCGGCATCGTTCCTGCTCTTCATGTCGATCCCGCCATTGGCGTTGACGTTGGTTTATATGTTCACGAGCGGTGGGCACATCGCCCAGGGGGGTGTGTTCCTGAGCCGGCTGTTCTGGGTAGGGAAGGGAGTCGGCACTGGTTGGGGAGGATTCTCTGTAGCCAAGATCCCGCTTGCGGTGGGAGGAATGGCCGAATCCCTTATCGGCGGTTCAAACATAAGCTATGATGATTGGTCGACCTTTGCGATAATCGCAGTGCAGATAGTGGCAGGGGCGATTGTCGGGCTCGCACTCCTTGGGCTCGTCCTGCGTTACGCTTGGCGGAACCGGGCCGAACCGTCGGTTGTTACGGCCGTTGTCATACTCGGCGGGACTTTGGTTACAGGGTTTGTCTTCAATCTCTATTCCCAGCCCCAGGACCCGGAGATGGTTATCAGTGTGATGATCTGGACGGTCCCCGCTTGGGCGCTGGTTGCGCAGGCTGGCCTCGACGCCGGCGGTGCGTCCGCGTTGGCCCGAGGACGACACAATTGGCGGCCCTGGTCGCTGCCGATCATGATTGCGGCGGTCCTTATTCCGGTCGGCTACAATATTTCTGCACTGGCGGCATTCCGGGGACAGGATCCGAAGAACGCTGCCGCGGCCTCGATGCTGAGTCGCCGCTTTGACCTGAGGCGCACAGTTTTCCTCTACCGCGGGTTCGAGGGCATTATAGCCTGGCAATTCGCTCTGCAAGAGGGAAGCTGGACGGAGCCTTCGGAGCTACCGCCCGCGCCGAGCCCGCATCCAACGTTCAAACTCATCGATCCGACAGGCATCCCAATAAATCATCCAGGCTGGACGCCGCAGCAGCAGGCCCGCAACCTCCGAGATCAGATCGATACCGCACTGGGCCGAAATTACGAAGTCGTCGCTGGAGGTGGCTTCCTGGCGCCGGACGACCTGTGGATTGACAGCTTTCGGACGGTCGCCATGGCATCCGTGCCGGAGGCGATGCGGCGCATGTTCAATCAGAACTTCCGTTTGACACCTGCCTACAGTGATCCGTCAGTTGGCCAATATTCAATCGTGACGCGTAAGGCGGACCCGTGACCTGCGGATCGCTCAGCCCGTCAGTTGTTGCGCCATGCCTCAACGAAGAGGAGGTGCTGCCGGAATTCCTGCGGCGTATCCGGGCAGTGTGCGAAGGGCTCGATCTGTGTTACGAGATCGTCCTGGTGGACGACGGTTCCCGTGACTGTACCTGGGGCATTATTTCAGCCACCGCCACCGCCGACCGGAGAATCCTCGGTATCCGTATCCGTCGAAACCACGGGCACCAACTCGCACTATCCGCGGGCATTGCCGCGACCACTGGTGCCATGGTGCTGCTGATCGATGCCGATCTGCAGGATCCTCCTGAGCTGCTCCCGGCGATGATCGAGCTACTGAGAAGGCAGATGTCGTGTACGGCCAGAGGCGGCGGCGACCGGGCGATACCTTGTTCAAGCGCACCACCGCTGCGGCATTCGATCGTCTGATAGACCCACTCTCCGATGTACAAGTTCCTCGAGACGTTGGAGATTTCCGCCTCATTAGCCGAACAAGGGCAGACCTGCTGTGCCAAATGCCGGAACGCCATCGGTTTGTCCGCGGCATGATCGCCTGGGCCGGCGGTCGGCAAGTCCCTTTTCCCTACGACCGATGCCCGCGCCATGCGGGGTCGACAAAATACCCACTGCGACGCATGCTGCGCTTCGCTGTTGATGCGATCACCGGCTTTTCTCGCCGTCCGCTCCAGGTCGCGACGTGGCTCGGCATCGTGGCCGCGTTCTTCAGCATTTCGCTTGCATTGTATTCCCTTGTCGGCTGGGTGTCGGGCCTGGCAGTACCTGGATGGACCAGCCTGATGAGTGCCGTCGGGTTTCTCAGCTCCTTGCAATTTTTCATACTCGGCGTGTTCGGAGAATATCTAGGCCGACTCTATGAGGAAAGCCCCGGGCGGCCCCTTTTCCTGGAGGCTGCTCGGGTCGGTTGTGGGCTCAGCGCCGCCGATCGCTCGCGGGCGCCAAGCGAACCGGATGTTCGGCATGTGGTGACATAAGATTTGTACGACCAAGCGCTGGCTTTGGCCGCTGCGAGCGGAGCACTGAGCGACATGGAACCATCCGAATTCGACCGATATGCGGATAACTATCACGAAGAGCATTCGAGAAACATCGCGTTGTCGGGGGAGGAGCCGGAATTCTTTGCCCAATACAAAATAGCCGACACTAAACGCCTTATCCTAAGTCAGCGTCTACAGGCATCGAGGATTCTTGATTTCGGCTCCGGGATAGGCAATTCCATTCCGTATTTTCGAAAGTATTCCCCCGAGGTGAGATTGTTTGCGCGGACGCATCCCGGCACTCACTCGAGATTGCAGCGCAGCGGTTCCCGGGGCCCGAGCATCAGATCCTTGTCAGGGAAGGAACCGGGTTGGATTTACCGGAGGGGTATTTCGATCTCTGTTTCTCTGCGTGTGTGTTTCATCACATCCTGCACCATCGACACTGCTTCTGGCTTGGCGAACAACGTCGGGTTACCGTGGCGGGCGGGATGATCGTCATTTTCGAGCACAATCCACTGAATCCGATCACAATGGCTGCGGTGAGAGCCTGCCCGTTCGACGTCAATGCGCGCCTGATAACAGCAATATAGGATGTTTTTCCCGCGCATTCTATCTTGGCTTTGACCGTTCGAGCGTTTGCTCACGTCCGTACCGCTGGGTGCGCAATACAGCCTGTCGTCCATCAATGTTACGGAAGCATGACACAGCAGTTTCTCAAGTTTGTCTTTTTTGGCGTGTTGAACACGGTCGTCGGCCTCTCGGTCATCTTTCTAGCTATCCATTTGTTAGCTGCCGGCCCACTCGTGGCGAACGCCGTGGGGTACCCGGCGGGGCTCCTCATGAGCGTATGCTGAACGGCAGGATCACATTCAATCGGGATGCCTTACCACTGTCTATCTTCGGGCGGTTCGTCGGCGTATGTTTGGCCGCATACTTGGCGACTGTTGTCGCCATGTGGCTGTCGCTGCCTTATGGCAAGTATCTGGCCCAGGTCACGGGAATGGCTGTCTACACCTTGATCGGCTTCTTTGGATGTCGCTTGTTCGCGTTCCGGAGCGCATAGGACTTGTCGGCTTCGCAGGGTAGTTCGGACATCCGAGACCTCTATGGGCGAAGCTGGCCGAGGCTTGCTGTTAAAAACGCTCTGTCGCAGCCACGCTGCCTCTACTTGAGCAGGGACTACCTTCCGCGTAGTACCTGGATATCAACACGAAGCACGAGCATTTTGTATAGGAGCTGCTCACCAATAGAACGCGCATTTTTTGCACGGTGCCTTGAGTGGTCCGTTGTTGAGGGTTTGCCGCAAGCCGACCATGGCGGGTGAATTCCAGACATCCTCAAAGGACGCACCTTTCCTGAGAAACGAATAGTTATAGCCGGGAACCCGGGTCATGTAGCAGCACGGTGTAACCATGCGATCGAACCCGTTAATATAAAGAGCGGTATAGGGCGAGGGGCAAAAGAGCGGGGCGCGACGATGATATGGGTTGTCGAGGAGGTCGTTGGCGATATCGGATTCTACATAGTCGAGATCGGCGTAGTAAGGGCGGGGATTCTCAGACGTCAAGGGTTCGCCGATCGGCAGCGTCTCGGTATCGGGAACGGGTTCGCGTCGCAGTGATTTCGAGGCGCGCCTAACCTCGCGCGGCGTCAAAGGTTCGGCTAATATCGCGGCCTCTACTTCCTCAGGGAAAATTCTTGTCGACCATGTTTCGGGCGCGGCCTGCACCGGAACGGATGATTTGTTGATCGCGTCGATTGCTTGCGCCCGTAGATTCTCGAAATCCGGATGGAGGTACGGTGGTAGGCGGTGGTAATCAAGTCCGTCACGCCGTTGTTCCTCAGCGGTGCGCGTTTTTAATGTTCGGATAAAGATCGAGTCCACCTTGAGATCATGGGCAAGGGTGATGAACGCCGGGATTTCTGCAATATTTTGTCGTGTCACGATAAAGACAAGGCCGAGGGTGATGCCGGCGACGCCAACTTTGCGAGCCGTAACCGACCGAATGCCCTCTAGTATGGTATTGAAAGACCCGAGCGGCAATCCCATCAAATCTTCATGCGTGGATGGCGTCGCTGCGTGGATGCTGATCGCATATTCCTTGACGTTGGCTTCAATGAGTCGATCGACCCATTTTTTCAGGTGGACTCCGTTTGTTGTCAAAGCTATGCGCGCGCGCGGATCACCGCGATCACGCAATCTCGCGAGGATTTCGCCGAACTGGGGGTGAATGAGTGGCTCGCCCCAGCCCACCATGTCGATCTGCGCCAGGTAGGGTAGCACGACATCGAGACGATGCAACAGGTCGATCGGCATCGGCTGTCCCTGCACCAGCCAGGCGGAGCAGAATTCGCAACGCGCGTTGCAAAGCACGAAAGGCACCGAAAAGCGCCAAGGGAAGCTTTTCAGGTGGGTTACGCCCTGGGCAAATTCGAATTTGTTCAAAATCAGATTATCGCGCCAGGCGTCCCCAGTGAGATGCTTCTGCAAATCTGCGATAGACCAGCGTCGCATTTCATCGACGTTGAAAATCGCCGTTTCGAGCGGCCACAGATTTTCGACAACTGGATCCAATGAATGATGTGTTGTTGCTGCCGATGCTTTCTCTCGTGTTCGCTGGTGGAGGACAAAGCTCTGCAACTCCAGGACGGGCAACTCGTCACCCTTGTCATAGGTACGGAAAACGACGTCGCTGCAAATATCAGCGTCATCGAGCGAAAAGCACATATCGATGAAGTCATTCGCGCGCGGGATGGACCGCTCGATAACGAAAGTCGAGCGATCCTTCGTTAAGATTCCCATCGACATCGTGCCGGCTCGTAACTTAAGGCGGGCGGTGACGGTAACCGTCCCGGTCTCCCCGAGGGGCGCGACTGCCGCATAGGCCCAGCACTGGGCGACTCCATCGATCTGGACAATTCCGGCCCGTCGCGAAATCCCGGCGCCGGGATTGGCCGGCGTCAAACTATCTATCATATCGCGTTCCATCACCGACGAACTTCCATCAAGTTATAGGGTACACATAGGCCACGGAGGTTGATTGGTCTATCTGCCTTTGTCCAGCTTTGAGCTTGCTCGGCCTCGATAGCGAAACGGTCGGGACTAGGCCGCCCTGTCTTCCACGGCAGGCCCGGTCGGGGATTCATGTCGGACGGTAACATCGGCCAGCCTGTCGTTTGATCGTAAGTGACTGTTTCGCGGCCCCTTACCCGAGTTCTGCGATTTAGAACTGGACCGTGAAGTGACTCCGCGAGTGGTCCTGAAATGCTATTGTACGGCCATTACCGTGGGCCAACCCTTACTCCGGATGAGCGACGATCAACATGTGCCAACCGAATCGGCTCTCCAACGCGCGGAACATGGGCTCCGGCATCGCAGCGAACCAGGGTTGCAGTTCGTACTCGTAGCGTACGTACTTTTCGACCACAAATGGAAAGATGTGATCCTGCGCGATCGAGACCACTCGGAATCCCGCTTGTTCTACCAGTTGTTGCGCCTCCCGCCGGGTATAGGTGAAGGCGACGGGGCACCCTGATTGCGCCTCCGGCTGGTCGAGACCCGCCTCTATCATGGCGTCCTTCCACGACTCTTTGGCGTAAAGCATCAGCCGGAACTCGCCGTCCGGTCGGATCACCTTGCGCGCCTCGCGCATCACCGCCGCCGGATCCGGTGTGTGATGGATAACGCCGAACGAATAGACCAGATCGAACGCGCAAGCTTCGACATATTCAGCCAACTGCTCGGCATTGCATTGGATGAACCGTCCCGCCAGCCCGAATACCTGGAAACGTCGTCGGGTCAGCTCCAGGCTCGCCTGGGACAACTCGATGCCCGTATAGTCCGCACCAGCACGGGCAAAATTCGTCGCATCGGTTCCGATGCCGCAGCCGATCTCGATGATCCGCTTGCCCTGCCAGCGGGTGAATTGAGCGAAAGCTGGGATATGCGACTCAACGAGATACTTGCGTTCTTCGACTTCATCGAAATAGGCGCGGCTGCCGACTTCCCGCAACGAGTGGCGAATATTGCACGGACGGCGATTCCGGTACTCCGCGACCGTTTCTATGGTAACCAAGCCTTTATCTCCCTTTCCCGGCGTTGCGGAAACCGTGCTCAATCGGCGGGCCGGGAATCTACGCAAGGCGCCGCACCGGTCGCGGCCCTGCCGAGATGGAGAACATCCGCAACCTCCGCGACCGCGACTGGCAGAATGCGCCAGCAATCCACGACTGTGCGCCGCCGGCCGCGCTGCGCGAACACGGCTGGTGAAAGTCGGGCATAGCTTTGTGAGGGTGTCGTGATCACGATCACCTCGGCCGCATCGATCGCCGCCTCCGCCTCGCTGACCACCATCACTCCATCACCAAGAACCGCCGAGGCTGCCTCCAAAGCAACCGGATCATGCACCGCCACAGAAAAACCCGCTTCGGCCAGGCAGCGCGCGATCATCACGCCCTGGCTTTCCTCGATGACGGGGGTATCCGGCTTATACGCAAGGCCGAGAACCGCGACCCAGGCGCCTCCATCCGTCAGCCGTGCCACCAGGTTGGCCACGCGCGTTGCCTGGCGCCGGTTCACCTCATCGGTCGCCAGCGCAAGGTCGGCACCAACGCCGACCGAGCGGGCGAGCGCCGCCCACGCCACGTTGTCCCGAGGGAAACACGGGCCGCCGTAGCCGAGCGCGCCCTTGAGATACTTGCCGCCGATCCGACTGTCCTTGCCCAAGGCCGCAGTCACCACATCAACGTCGGCTCCTGGAAGGGCCTCGCACAACTCGGCGACCATGTTGGCGTAGCTGATTTTGGTGGTCACGAAGGTGTTGACCGAGATCTTGCTGATTTCCGCGTTCACCCAGTTCATCCGCTGCACTGGCGGATTGCTCTCCACCGTTTCGCGATACAACGCTTCGAGCACGTCGCCGGCGCGCCTGTCGCTCTCGCCGATCAACAGCATGTCGGGATGCAACAGGTCGCGCACCACGCTGCCAAGGGCGATGAACTCGGGACTATAGGTCAGGCCGACAGTGTGGCCGACCTTCCGGCCGCTGGCTTGCTCGAGCGCGGAGCGGATCTCGCCGCCGGTCGAACCCGGCATAACGGTGCTGGTGATGTTGACGACGTGGTAGCGATCCGTGACGCGCAGTGCGGCGCCGATCTGGCGCACCGCGTCCAGCACCCAGCGGTTGCTGAACATGCCGTCGGGGCCGGAAGGCGTCGGCACAATGACAAATGATACGTCGGTCAGCGGGATCGCATCAGCGAAGCTAGTAGTGGCGCGTAGTCGCCGACCCGCGACATCGATCCGCTCTTGCAGGCCCGGCTCCTCGACCGGAGCTTTACCGGCATTGATCGCCGCCACAAACCGGGGGTTGAGATCGACACCAATAACGTTATGTCCCTTGCTGGCAAGCACAGCGGCGAGCGGGGAGCCCAGCCTGCCGAGACCGATGACGGCAATGTCCATCATGGAGTCGCCTACGCCATCGACGGCGCGTTGCGCCGCACCTGCCGCTCGATCCAGTCATAGGTCGCTGCAAGTCCGGTCTCCAGGGGCTGGGTCGGCGCCCAGCCAAGTTGCGAACGGAACAGGCGATTGTCGGAGTTGCGCCCCCGCACGCCAGTCGGGCCGGGTGCATTACGGATCGACAGCTCTTTACCCGCAATTCGCATGATCATGCGGGCGAGGCCGTGAATGGTGACCATTTCCTCCGAGCCGATATTCACCGGCCCGGCGAAAGCGGACCGCATCAGGCAAAGCGTGGCCTCAACGCATTCGTCGACGTAGAGGAAGGAGCGCGTCTGGTGGCCGTCGCCCCAGATCTCGATCTCGCCTCCGGGGCGCGCCGCAGCGACCTTTCGGCACAGCGCCGCGGGAGCCTTCTCGCGGCCGCCGGTCCAAGTTCCCTCGGGTCCGAAGATGTTGTGGTAGCGCGCGATGCGCACCTCGATACCGTGGTTACGCTGAAAAGCAAGATACAAGCGCTCGCTGAACAGCTTTTCCCAGCCGTACTCGCTATCGGGTGCGGCCGGGTAAGCGCTGTCCTCGACGCAGTTGGGCCGATCCGGGTCTTCCTGGTTGTAAGCGGGGTACATGCAAGCCGAGGAGGAGTAAAAGATGCGCCTGACCGCGCGGCAACGTGCCGCTTCCAGCACGTTCAGGTTGATCATTGCCGAGTTGTGCATGATGGCAGCGTCGTTGTCCCCGACGAAGACGTAGCCGGCTCCGCCCATGTCGGCAGCCAGTTGATAGACTTCATCGAAGCGGCGGTCGATGACGAAACGACAGAAATCAGGGTCGCGCAAGTCGCCGATCACGAAATCGTGAGCATCGGTCGGCGCGAACTCCGGGAACTTCAGGTCGACCCCGCGCACCCACAGTCCCTCGGCCGTCAGCCGCCGCACCAGATGCGAACCGATAAAGCCGCCCGCACCGCACACCAAAGCAGTTTTCATCTGCGTACCGATCAGCGCTCCACTTCAGGGTTGATTTCACCGCCCATCGGGCGAATCGTCAGGTGAAGCCGAGTGATCGCCCAAATTGCACTGGTCGTCAACCAATGCACGCCACCAACACAATGCAGAGGTCGGTTCGGGGACGCCACCCGACGTTCGGCGTCCCATAAAGGGCGGCGGACATTCCAGCCCACTCAGGCCCACGGAGACCATTCCGGAACGTGCTGGAACTGAGGCCCAACGAATATGGCGTCGGCCCAGGAAAGCACGTTCGGATTGCGAGGATGATAGAAACAATCGTAGAGACCAAACAGGTTGTAGCCGTCGCGCGCCAGTCGGGCGCCAATGTCCCAGAAGAGCGGCTGTCCCCTATACAGCGGCTTCAGTTCCACCTCGCAAACGATCAAGCCAATGCGCGCCCCTTGCAAAGCCTTGCTCGCCCCGTTCAGCGCTGCCAGCTCGGCACCCTGGATGTCCATCTTGACGATATCGACTGTGGCTAGCCCCTCCTGCTCCAGGAAACTGTCGATCGTTATGGTCGAAACCTGGGTTTCGTCACGCTTTCGCGCATACCCCGCCCAGAACTGCTGCTCGCCGATCTCGAACAGGGAATGCGTGCCATCATGCGTGTTGATATGAAGCGTGACCCGACCGTCATTGTCGGCTATGGCCTGCTGGAACACCCGCACGCGGTCGCCAATATGCGCGAGAGCCGCTGTGCAGGTGATGAAATTGGACGATTCAGGCTCGAAGGCAAACACATAGCAGTCGGAAAATCAGCAAGATCGCGCAGGGCGGATTGGCCGTGATGTGCCCCGACATCCAGGATCACACGTGCGTCCGGCACCAGCCGTCGCTGATCCTCGAACAGCGTTTCACGAGGCGCAGAGTGCTGACCGGACGCCGAGCCCATGGACATCCCCTATCCACAAGGTGGCGTCACGATTCAATCGCTACCGGTTCGGCCGGCGCCACTCGCAGCGACGAGAGCCAGAAATTCGTGCTGCCGCAAGTCCATACGCGGAATTCGACCGGCAGGTGGTCGGAGCCATCAGCGCTTCCTCGGGGATCACGAACCCCAAGCACGCACCGCAGCGGCCCCGGGAGCACGCCAATGGCCGACGCAGCGGTTGTGCATATCGGCGTATTGCCTACGTCGAGAAGAGGACGATCGCGGGGCCTAACCCTGGCATCCCGCCAGCGAAGCTGAAGAACAAGCGGAGAACAAGGGTCTGGGCTGCTCTATCATATTCTTGGGCTATCCTGCCGGGAGAAATCCAGTATCTCCGATCAGCCTCTGCCACTAGAATGCCAGCACGCATGCTCTTCTGCGCTGCCGTCGTCCTGCTGTTCCTGATCCAAGCAGCACGCGCCGATCCGCCAACGGACCCGGTAGGCGCTGGCCGCATCCGCTATGCACCGCTTCTGAATTCGGCGGCAGCTCAATACAGCCTTCCACCGGCTCTGGCTGACGCTGTTGCCACGGGGGAGAGTGCTTACGATTCCGGAGCACAGGGGGCGGTGGGAGAAGTCGGACTTATGCAGGTGCGGCCATCGACCGCCGAGATGCTCGGGTTCCGGGGCAGCCTGGAGCAGCTTGCCGATCCGGCGACCAACTCCGGTTAGGGGTAAAATACCTGGCTGGTGCTTGGCAGGCGACCGGCGGCCGCCTCTGCGACACGCTGATGAAGTATCGGGCCGGCTACGGCGAGGACGGCTGTCGCTGCGCTCCGTGATCTATTGCCGGCGAGCCCGTGACTACCTCGCGTCGATCGGCTCACCGCTCGCTACCGGGCCGGGCGCCCAAATTCCACTGATTACTCCGGCTATGTTGACCGCCGATGTGGCACTAAGCCGCTCGTCGGTTTTTAGCGCGCCATTTTTGACACCTGCCGAGGTGATCCGCCTGCGACATGGCCAGCGCACGACAGCGGACAGCCGCAATTTCTGGATCGCTGAGAAGGCGTATGTTCGCGCACTCCGATCGCGGCTCGAGTTCGAACGTCGTGCATTGCGCAGCGCGTTGCTGCAACGGCTCGCCATAGGCGCTTCCACTGATCATAAACGGCGCTTCCGGCCGATTGTGATTACCCGGTTGATGTGATCAAACACGGCGCTTGCCGGCTCTGATGAGCCGCGCCACGAAAGTACCTGAATAGCCGCGACAGGTCAGCAGCGCGGGGCCAGCGGTCGTATCAGCTTGCGTTGCCACGCTTCGGACAATCCGCGGACAGCAGGCGCAGTAACTCGCCCATCGAAGAACGTCGCTGGCACCGCCCGTTCCGGGGTGTCCAGTCGATCTTGAAGCCCCAAGTGAAGCCCCAATCCATCGACGAGGTTGGGGCCGGAAGCAAAAAACCCACTAATACATTGATTTTCCTTGTGGAGCCAAGGGGAGTCGAACCCCTGACCTCCTGAATGCCATTACAGTAAGCCGATATCATTGCCCCGGCATCATCCCGTATGTTCATCGCTGTCCCTAGCTGAGGTTGTCAAATCGGCCTTAGAGCTTGTATTTTTGGTGGAACCCCGCCATGATTCTATCTCGTGGCTGCTGCAATCTACAAAGAACCTGTACGCGATTTCCCGTCTGGGCTGAATACGTGGGAACAGAGGTTCGCGGCTGGCTTGATCAGCAGCCCCGCGTGTTATGGTGGACGCGTAATTTGCCTCGCCCCAACGCCTCCGACGACTGGTCGGCACGGATCGTGCTGCCTGATTCTGGACGCGGATATTATCCGGATTTCGTCGTGTGTGTAGAAGGCCGCCGGAAGCCTGACGGGATCGCTTTGACGGATACCAAGGAGCGCATTGAAAGCGAAGATAGTGCTGCCAAAAGCCGCAGTGAACATCGGGAATATGGGCGGGCGCTAATGGTTTCTTACGACGCCAACTCTGACAGATTTCTTCGCGTAGAATTTGCCCCTGATCTCAGGCGTAATCGGGAAGTGGGACCGCTTCGGCCTGAGACCTCTTGATGGATTAGGAGGTCACCACACAGGACGCGAGTGAACCGGTTTACTCCGGGTTTAGGCGCTCTACCCGATACACTGGAGTTATCACGTGGAGGCCTCGTTCCGAGCCGGAACCTTCGAAGCTCGACCGAACCGATCGTGCAACACTGCCGAGGGGCCTGCTACCGACATGGGGGGCACGTCCGATCTGCGGCTGGGTGGTCAGGCTGCCCTTGGTGCGTCTGGGATGCGGCCCGGCAGTGACGACGAGCGGCATTTCAGGGGGGGCGGCAGGCTTTCCCAAACCCGATCAGCCCGAATGATCGATGGGGGTAGGCTCGGGGGTAAGGCGAAGCTCAGGCCAAAAACAAACCAGCAAATCAATAGCTTAGGTGATTATGTTGGCGGAGGGAGGGTCCGCCTCATTAGCCTTCGCCGTCATTCGTTATCCTTCGCAAAGGGCGGCCGTTCCAGGCTATTCCCAGGTCTTAAGGTTTCGTCACCATCCGCTTGCATCCGCTCACGACCGCGCTTAATGTGTAGCCCGAAGTGTAGCCCCGACAAGCCGGGAGGCAACCGATGGCACGTTTCAATGCGCTCGCGCTGCGGCGGATCAGCAAGCCGGGCCGATATGCCGACGGCGATAGAACCGGGCTGTATCTCAAGGTCGGCCCGACCGGCGGCCGGAGCTGGCAATTCCGTTACCGCCGCAACGGCAAGACGGTCTGGCTTGGCCTCGGCGCCGAGCCCGGCGTCGGCCTTGCCGATGCGCGCGAGAGTGCGCGGGAGTGCCGGAAGCTGCTGGCGAGCGGGCTTGATCCGTTGGCCGAGAAGCGGAAGCGCGAAGCGGATGCTAAGGCGGCGCAAGCCGCCATGTGCTTTCGCGCCGTAGCGGAGCTTTACCTCGCCGCGCACTCGCCCGGATGGCGCAACCCGAAGCATCGGCAGCAATGGCAGAATACCTTGCGCGATTACGTGCTGCCAGTGATCGGCGACATGGCGATTGCCGCCGTGGATACGGGGGCCGTGATGAAGATCGTGGAACCGCTGTGGCACGCGAAGGCCGAGACCGCCTCACGCGTGCGCGGACGTATCGAGAGCATTCTCGATTACGCCAAGGCTCGCAACTGGCGTAGCGGCGAAAATCCGGCGCGATGGCGCGGCCATCTCGACCACCTCTTGCCCGCCCGCTCCAAGGTGCAGCGGGTGGAACATCATGCCGCGGTGCCGTGGCGCGAAATCGGCGGCCTTATGGAGAAGCTGACCGAACAGAGCGGCGTAAGCGCGACGGCGCTGCGGTTCGCGATCCTAACGGCCTGCCGGAGCGGTGAGGTGCGTGGGGCGCGCTGGCCGGAAATCGACATGCGGAACGCGATCTGGACTGTCCCGGCCAGCCGCATGAAGGCGGGCCGGGAACATCGGGTGGCACTCAGTGATGCGGCCATGGACATTATCCGTGCCGTAGAACCGCTCAGGCGCGGCGCTGATGCCCTGGTGTTCCCCGGCGGTAGGGCGGCGGGTGCACCCCTGAGCGATGTGGCCGTCAGCAAGGCCCTGAAGGCAGCCGGCGGGGGCAATGCCACGGTGCACGGCTCGCGAAGCTCGTTCCGCGACTGGGCAGGTGAAACGACAGCATTCCCGCGCGAAGTGATCGAGATGGCTTTGGCGCATCGCCTCGGCGACACGGCAGAGCAAGCGTACGCGCGTGGCGATCTGTTCCAGAAGCGGCGCCTCCTCATGCAGGCATGGGCGGAGTTCTGTTCGCGCCCGGCACCCGCCGGCGATGTGGTGCCGCTCAGGGCCGCATGACCGCTCATCGCTGACCGCGCCCGGCGGACCCGGGCAACAATGGCGCGGCGGTGCCTCGCAACACCGGCCGCGCCGATCCGACAAGCGAGGTGACGCATGCCGGACCTGGACGAAGATACTCCGTGCGCGTTTCGCGCGCATCCTGAGTTGCCGCCCCTATGGGCCAAATGGATGCGCGAGTTGCATCGTCAGGCGCTGGAACTCGGTAAAAAAGCCAGGGCCGAGGTGCTCGCCCGCTTGGCCGCCAGTGAGGTGGTTGTGAAATTCGCCAAGGAGCTTGCACGAAACACCAAGAAGCCGCGTAAGCCCCTGCGCGAGACAGCACTGGCAACCATGTGGCACCATCCTACGGCACGGTCGATCCTGGAGCAGATGCTCCAACTCCCGGAAGGCCCTTGCTTCTCGGTAGTGTTTGAGCAGCTCGATCGCAACGAAGACCTAGTTCGCTGCGCACTCGCGCTCATGCTCCTGGAACGGCTGGCAACGCTCGCAGCGCAGCCGTTGAACCGTCCGCTGCAGAAAGCGCGCGAGCTACGAGACGAACTGCGCGCGGAGCGCAAGGCGGCGCGGGTGCTGCGCCGCCAGGGTCTCGACAAGCAGGCTGAGCGTTACGCGAAAGCGGCTCTGTTGTACGAGATGTTGCTGCGGCGCGCGCTGGCGGAAGCCGAGCAGGACACGGGTTTCCAGAACGAGGAAGATCGTTTGTGCTGCATGATCCGCGAGGCATTCGAGTGGTTGTGGGACCACTTCCGCTTCACGGCGGCCGACGGCATCGTGGCAGGATTGATTGCGGCAGCACTCCAACGGCCGCTGAAAGCGGGGCAAGTCCGCCATCTGGTGGCCAAGCACGACCTCGCGCCGTGGCGCTGCGAAAAGGCGGCAAGCCGCCAAGCTGCACATGACCGGCCGGCGAACGAGGGCGGAGCCGCTTGGATATGCACTCGTTGCGCACGCGGATGATAATTTTGCAGAATGGTCGGCGCGACCGGCAGCCCCCATCCTTCGCGAGTAATCGCAAGGATGCGCGATTATGCGACTTCATTCGGTGAAGAAAACCGGTTCGATCATCGGCGCCGGCCTAACGAAGGTTTATGAGTTAATTGGCGAGGGGCGGCTGGAGGCATTGAAAATCGGGCGATCCACCAGGGTCACGGACCGGTCGATCGACGCGTATATCAGCTCGCTGCCGATTGCCGATATCCGGGTCCGACCGCGGCATCGCGACCACGCAATCCCCGGCGTGGCGGCGGAAGTCCTGCCCGCCACGCCACCCGATGCGCCACCGGCCCGAGTTGCGGAACACGGTGAGAGCTACCGCGTGGTCGCGCGAACTGAGCCGCCACGGCGACGCAAGAGCAGGCCGGCACAGGACCCGGCCGCGCGCCCACCGTCCGCCGCCTAACGCCGCCGCCCGGGCTGGCTAAAGCCCACAAGCGGCGGCGCGGTTTGCGGCGGGACCGGCTGCAAAATAGGGCGCGGGCGTGGGCAATGCCACCGGCGGCATCGGAGAAACTCACGGATGCGGCGCCATGAGCCTGCTTCCTCAATTCTGCCGCGCCGGCAGGCGGGCGCATGCCCGCAGCGGAGCGCCGAACCATGAGCGCCGTCGCGCCCGCCACCCGCAGGCTGCTCGCAGTGCTCCGCTTGGCCGAGAAGCCGGGAACCGCCGGCGAGCGCGCCGGCGCTGAGAGCGCGCTGGGGCGCATGGTGGTCCATGAGGCAGACACGTTCCGCTCGTTGCTCGCCACCGCCCGCGCACCGCACCGCGAGCCGCTGCACGGTACATGGCGCACTGTTTGCGCCGAGTTGGCAACTCGGCCCGGCGCACTGAGCCCGTGGGAGCGCAGTTTCGTTGCTAGCTTGCCGAACCTTCCGCGCATCTCGACCAAGCAACGCTACACCTTGCTTGCGATCGCCGGCCGCGTACTGGGGCGCGGCCAGTGAGCGGGCCCGATACCGACGAAGCCGCCGCTGCCTTTGCCCGCCCGGCAAACCAGCGATCAGCCGACGAAGTGCTCACGTTACGGCGTCAGTATTGGATGAACGACTATCGCCCGGTGCCGATCTACAACAGCCAAAAGCGGCCGATGGGCGATAAGTGGCAAACCCTCGCGCAAACGGATCCGCCTGCGGTCGTCGTCAACGACCCCAATCCGGCCGCGCTCGGCACCGGCATCGCCTGCGGCAAATTTGCGCCGCTCGATATCGACATCCTGGATCAGAGCCTCGTTGATCGCCTTGTGCATTTCGCCGAGATCATGCTCGGCGTCACGCCGCTATTACGCATCGGCCGCGCACCGAAGACCCTCCTCGGCTATCGCGCCGTCGTTCCGTTCCGCAAAATGCATACACCAGAATTCACCTTGCCGGACGGCAGCAGGGGCAAAGTCGAAGTGCTGGCACAAGGTCAGCAGGTGGTTGCGGATGGCATCCACCCCGACACGCACAAGCCGTATGTCTGGCCGAACCGCAGCCCGGCCGACACGCCGCTGGCCGATCTGCCTGCGATCACCGAGGATCAGGCCCGCGCCTCGTCGCCGAAGCCGAGCGTATCATCCGCGCAGCCGGCGGCGTGCCGAAGAAGCTGGAAAGGCCCGAAGCGGCCACACGTTCCGCGCCCGGTCAAAGCAACGGCAGGGGCGAGAGCTTCTTTGTCGCCGTCAATACCGCGGCCCTGGCCGATCTCGACGCCTGGGTTCCTGTCCTATACCCGGCGGCCGTCTATCAAGCCGCCACACGCGCCTGGCGTGTTCACGCTTGCGATCGCGGTCAGCCCGATCTCGAAGAAGATATCTCCTTTCACCCCGAGGGTATCCGGGATTTCGGCGAGGAGAAGCCGTTGACTGCGATCGACGCGGTGATTAGTCGCCTCGGCACATCCGCGCGCGACGCGGCGCTGTGGCTCTGCCACGTGCTCAGCATCGCGCCGGCAACACTCGGCTACCGGGACGCTGAGGCGACCAAGCCGCGACAAGCGGAGGAAAACCGCGCCAGCACTCCCTTCGAACTGATCCCATGGCAATACCGTAACCCCACCACTATGCGGCCCCGCCAATGGCTGCTCGGCACGCTGCTGATGCGTGGAGAATTGACCGTGCTCGCCTCGGCTGGCGGCGTCGGCAAGACTGCGCTCGCCATCGCTGCGGCGCTCGCTTGCATGACGGGCCGCGAGGATATTCTCGGCCATTACGTGTTTCAAAAGGTCAATGTCGCTTTTCTGACCCTAGAAGACGATCGCGCCGAGTTGGAACGCCGCATCGCTGCGGCGATGATCGCCCATGGCATCAAGCCCGAAGACATCGAGGGGAAGCTGCTCATTTACTCGGCACGCGAACGGCCGTTCTTGCTGGCGGCCGTCGATGACGATGGCGAGTTCATCCCATGCCCGGACGCCGACGCGCTGGAAGCAGAGATCGCCAACCATGACATCGGTCTAGTCGTGGTCGATCCGCTGGTGAAGGCGCACCGCGCGATCGAGAATAGCAACGAGCACATGGACAAGCTCGCCAGTTTGATCATCGACATGGGCAGCCGGACGAATGCCGCCATGCTGACGCCCTGCCACAACCGCAAGGGTGGCGAGATCGGACGCGATGCCATCCGAGGCGGCACCGCCCTAGTCGATGCTGCCCGCATCGCGCGGATCGTGTCCGCAATGCGCGAGGGCGACGCGCTGAAGCTCGGCATGAAAGCTGATGACGCCGCAAGCTACATCTGTCTGCATGATGTGAAGGCGAACATGGCGCGCCGGCACGGCGTCACGTGGTTCGAGCTTCGCTCGATCCCGCTGGGCAACACTGAGATCGATGAGTATTACCAATCAGGCGATCACGTGCACGCCGCCGCCCCCTGGGAGCCGCCCTCGCCGTTCGAGGGGCTGCCGCTGCCACTGATCGCCGATATCTTCGAAAAGATCAGACGCGGCCCCGAACCGGGCGAATTCTACACACGGTCGCGGCAGGCCAAGGACTGGGTCGGTGATCTGATCGTCCGGGCAGGTATCGGTAAGACCGAAGATCAGGCAGCGATCGTGGTCGCGCTCTGGTGCGACAACGGCGTGCTCACGACCGGGCAATACAATTCACCGAAGCGCAATCGGCGGAAAACTGAGAGGATGGTGCTGAACGAGGCAAAGGCGGCCGAAGTTCTGGCCCTGCTGCGCCCGGTCGCAGCGGATGACGAGTGATGGCGAGAAGTGATGCCGGGGTGATGCGGCGTGGTGCGAAGCCTGCACCACTTCTTATCCCGGTGACTATAGTCAGGTGGTGCTGTTGCGCGAAACGATTTTCCCGACAGGGAAGTGATGCAGAGGCGGTGCAGGGTGGTGCTCACCACCCCCAGGATCGCTAGCCAAGGGGGGCGAGCTTACGCTCGCTTGCCCCCCCAAAGGCGGCCAGCGTCCTTCCTTCGCGCGCGAGCGATCGCGTGTATCACGCGATGATTGTGCCAAGGGGTGCCATGCGTCACGCTGCCACCACCGTTGCCGGGCCCAGGGGGCGCATGACATGACGCCATCCGAGATTTCGGCCAGCTTTCCCACCTAGACGCCTCCTGGGTGATAACGCCGTTATTTTTCAATACCTTAGACTTCTCCCGCTCTCGCGGAGAGGTTGCGATGTCGGTGCGCGCCCGCTGACAGCGAGCCTTTTCGCTCCAGCGATTGCGCTGAGGCTGGTTTAGGCTCTTGCACGCCGCGATCGCCGGGCTGGCAGCCGTTCCTCTGATCCGGCATCGACCGGCGGACCCGGCGGGGGCCGGGCTGATCCCACGAATTTCTTGAGAGCGGTCGCACTCGTGTGGTCATCTGCCCCGAAAACTGTAATTGCAACGCCCCGGTTGCGCTCACGCTGGACAGCGGGCTTCCGATCGTTAATGTCGCACCATGCCGGGCCGAATTCCGAAGCCGTTCACTTCTAGCCTTGACTACGGCGAGTTTGCTGTGCCGCTCCATTGCCTATTTGGCCGCGGCAGCGCTCAGGCGGCTCAATATTTTCGCGTTCACCCGACTACAATCTGGAGGTGGCGTTGCGGCCGCTCGCCGCTACCACGGCGAGTGGCCCAGATCATGCTGGACCTGGCTGATACGCGGATCGCGATCCTTGGCGAGGCCCGGCAGCGCCTTCGGATGTACGTAGCCCGCCCGGCCCCTCCGCGTCGGCCGCGCGGATTTCAGATCAAGCGCGCGGGGGGGGCGAGTGCTCCTCGGGCGGCAGGCCGCGTAAGCCGACCGGGCCGAGCGAGCGGAAGCTACGGGCACCAAGGGGCTCCTGATCCCGAGAAACGTCCCGATGCAGGCGCACGTCGCGCACGCCGAAACCCACCAACCAACTCGACCGTTCCGGTGGTGCTGTTCATTTAGGGCACCATTCGCCCTAACAGCCCCGGAAACGCGAAGCCAGTCTTCTTGGCGAGTACCTCTCCAGAGCGATTTCACTTGCCGAGTGCGCTCTCATGCCCACTAGAACTCCCGAACCTTCAGCCACTTCCAAGAAACCCTCTATAGCTCTTGCGGCGTATTTCAGCTCAACAGATGAGGCATGGTCTTGCCGTACCCGCTCCAGGTAGTTCAGAAAATCATCATGCTCATAATACCGCATTGGGAACTGGCCGGCACTGAGCCAACGGAAGATTTTATCGACCATGACCTTTCTACCCCAGAGCCGCCATACAAGGACGCCACCCAAGAACTCAATGACGGCAAAAAACAGTCGCGCTCCAATAAGCGATGCAAGCGCTGTCCAGAATGTCCCTAATCCGCCTCCCGAAAGCGCGACATATCCCCATGCGACTAAGAGGTAAGGCACGGACGAGATAGCGAACACGATCCCGGCGACATCCGCCAGCCCGGCGCCCTATTGTGACCGCCGTGACCGAGGATCCGGTAATCCAGCGCATCGAGGGCTTCCGCTGCCGTCGCGGGCAGTTGCTGCCGAGCGTCGCAACCGCGGCTACACACTTTATCGTGCCAGCTCCGGTGCGCTGATCGCGCGCCTCCGGCCAATCGAGCAAGACGATCACGTCGAGGTGCTCTACTGGTCGCTGTGGAAGCAACGTTGGACCAAAGCCGGCCCGTTCGGCCGCACTGTCCTGCCCCTCGATCAAGCACTCAAGTTCATCGCCTCAGAGGACATCTTCTGGGCTATCCGCTAGCGCTGACCCATTACCGAAAATGCGGAAAGTCGAGCTCAGGGTACCCCTTCCCTGAAACAGCCTCAGGAGCCCCGATAATGGTCGGTGGTCGCTCACGGCACTGAGTTTCCCGTCGCGAGCTGCGGATCGCCTTAAATGGTTGGAAGCAGGACTAGCGCTGGAAGGTGCTGCGCCTCCCCCCGATTGCCGAGATCGACAGATGGCGACAAGTGTCTCGCCCTTCAAATCGAGAGCGTATGCAGCGCCCGCGCACTGACAACCTGCAGAGGCTCGCATAGAAATCGCATCACTTCGGTTGAGGCGTCTGGTGATCACGGAGTCTCTGATCCGATCCGACGACGCCACGCCCACTTCGGTGTCTTGCCCAATCCGGACGACCTCTCCGAAGCGGACACGCGGGCAAGGGTGGAGCACGGGCAACAACGGCGGTATAGGTGTTCAGAGCCAGCGCCACCTATTTCCTGACTTGGCCCGCTTGGATGGCCGGCCCCAGCGGCGTGCGGCCGGGCCGTGGACCGATATGCGCTTACTGCGCCGTCATGCCGCCATCGATCACCAGTTCCGAGCCGGTGACCCAGGATGATTCGTCGGACGCCAGGAACAGCACGCCATTGGCGATATCCTCGGCGGTACCGAGCCGACCCATCGGCGTGCGATCAAGCAGCACCTGGCGCACGGCCAGATCGCTGAAGCGCTCCACGGTCAGCGGCGTATCCGCATAGCCCGGGTGCACTGAATTGATGCGGATATTCTCCTTCGCATATTGCAACGCCGCCGACTTGGTAAAGATCGCGACGGCGCCCTTCGCGGCCGAATAGGCCGGCGAGGTAGGACTGCCGACAATGCCCATGACCGAGGACGTATTAATGATCGACCCGCCACCCCCTTTGCGCATGGCCGGGATCGCCGTACGGGTGCCCAGGAAGACCCCCTTAGCATGAACGGCAAGCTCGCGTTCCCAGATTTCCACTGTGATGTCCTCGACTTTGCCGGGAAAGGAGACACCGGCATTGTTGAACAGGATATCCAACCGTCCGTGCGCCGCCATCACCGCGTCTACCACCTGGGCCCAGTTCTGTTCCGATGTCACGTCGAGGTGCATGTAACGCGCGTCATGGCCATCGGCGTTAAGGGCCGTCGCCGCGCGCTCGCCCAGCTCATCGCGGATATCGGTCAGCACCACCTTCGCGCCCTCGCGCACGAACAGATGTGCCGCCGCACCGCCGAAGCCCATCAACTCGCTCTTGATCGCAGCCGCCGCGCCGGTCAGCAGCGCTACCTTGCCCCGCAGTCGCATCCTGCCCTCCCATTTCACCGTTGATGCCAACATGATGTGCCATTTCGCGTCCTGCCTCCATCGCCGCACCGCGGTCCGGCTTGAATCGGCGCTCGCGCTCAGGCGTGATGCGGGTTAGTCAACACCCGCGCCCACAGCGGCGGCTGCCCCGGCGACGTTATCGGAACCTCGTCCTGAGCGGCGTGCTTCTCAAGGCGTCGGAACGCCGATGGATTTGAGCCGCGCATGTGCGCGGCTGGCACGCGCCTTCAGGCCATCAAGATATGTACTGACGTCGTTGCCGGGCAGGTTCAACACCTTACACCCAAGCCGCCAGTACTCCTCGATCTCCGCCTCGGTTTCCGCAGACCGTCGGGCAAGTTTCCCGTGCGCTTTGCAGGCCTCCGCTATGCCGCGCACGGCTGCCTTGAACGTCGGGTGCTCAAGCTGGAGATGAACGCCGAGGCGCGCACTGAGGTCGGAGTGGCCATAGGCAATCATGTCGATGCCTTCCACGGCCGCGCTCGCCTCGACATTTTCCAACCCCTCGAGCGACTCGATTGACACGCAAACTATGATGTTGGCATTGGCCCATGGCGCATACTCGGACGCGTGACGGGGGCCATAGCTCCTGTATCCGGTGTGCATCCCCTGCCCCGAGACACCGCGATTGCCGATCGGCGGATATTTTGCCTCCCGCGCAATCGCCCGTGCCTCTTCGGCGTTATCGACCTCCGAGACCTGGATGCCCATGATCCCCTGATCGAGGATCGCGGGGATCAGATACGTGAAGGATTTGTGGATTCGCACGATCGCGGAGACGTTGGTGGCCTGAAACCACCCGGCGAGATCCGCGATCGTCTCGAGGTCGAAGGCGCCATGTTCGTGGTCGATCATGCAATAGTCGAAGCCAGAGGCCTCGATGATCCAGGGGACTCCGCGCGAAGCGAACTCCTTGAGCCCGGTCCCAAGCGCGGCCCGCCCCTCGCGCACCGCCCGCCATATGCTGTTGTCTTTCATGGATCGTACGAGGCTCCCATCGCGAGGTACAGAATTTCAAATTCGCCTTGTGACACCCGTCCAATGACCCTCAAGACGCCAGCCGCTCGCGCGCGGCCACCTTGATCCATGACCGCGCCTTTTTCGGCGGATGCATCGATCACGCGCAGCCCCTCCATCCCGTGCACCCGCAACTGATCGTCGACGACGGCTGATGGATGTTGGCCCATCATGCAGGTGCAGCTGGCATGATAGCAGGTGCCGCCATAACGCCGCGCGTAATCTAGCAACTCGTCGTCGGTCCGCACATCCTTGCCGGGCAGGCTTTCCGCTAGCACATAGGGTTTAAGGGCCGGTGCCTCGAACATGCGCCTGGCGAAACGCAGGCTACCCAGCAGCGCCATGCGGTCGGTCTCCTCCGACTGGTAGCGCGGATTGATCAGCGGCATATCCTCGGGCTGGTTCGACTTCGCCTTCACATAACCACGCTGCAGCGGCCGCATCTGCCAGGCGCCGGCGCTGATGCCGGGGGTTTCCTCCAGCTCGCCGATCTGCCCGTTAGCTGCCGGGCGGGAAGGTGATCTGCATGTCGGACGTGGCCGATGACTCCAGCACCTTCACCGACGCCGCGACCAGCGATGGGCTGTAGGTCAGCATGCCCTTGCCAGTAAACATCCACCGCAGCACCTCGATCGCCAGCGGAATGCCGCGCGCCTTTTCGTTCGCCGTGGCGAGGCGGGCGACCGGATAGGAAATGCGCGCCTGGAAATGATCCTGCATGTTGCGCCCGACGCCTCTTAGCTCGTGCACGACTGGTACGCCGATTTCGGACAGATGTTCGGCATCGCCGAGACCGGAGAGTTGCAGGATGTGCGGTGAACCGATCGCGCCCGCCGACAGGATCACCTCGCTCCCGGCTGTCACGCGCTGTGTGGCGCCGCCACGGGCGAATTCCACGCCAACGGCGCGTTTGCCCTCGAAGATCACGCGATGAACCATGGCATTGGTGATCAGCCACAAATTCGGCCGCGACGAGGCCCGCGCCAGATAGGTGCGCGCCGCGCTGGCCCGCCGCCGTCCGTTGCGGGTTTGCTGGCACCAGCCAATCGTGTCGATCGAGCCATGCGCGATGCCGTTTACGTCCTCCTGGTAGGTCAGGCCCAGCTGTTTGCCGGGTTCAACCACCGCCGCGCAGATCGGCGAGAGCGGGCCGTCCTTGCCCCGGACCTCGTTCTCCTGGCCTTCCCAGCGTTCGTGTGCGTTGCTCGCGCGGGAGCGCATCCACATTGGCTTTGAAGCTGCCGCTCCGCCACGTAAATCTGCACATCAGGGCGCAAGTGGTGTCAGGGACGCCTATCGATCCAACACTACGGTTAACCGCCGACCGATCCGCCAAGATAGAGATGGGCCAGTGCAGGATGCGCGGCGATATGGTCGGAGTTCCCGTCCAGCCGGATGCGGCCTCCCTCCAGCACGTAAGCGTAATCGGCCAGCTCCAATGCGAGCCGAACGTTCTGCTCCACCAGCAGGATAGCGATGCCGGACTGCGCCAAGTCCAGCACGATGCGGAAGATTTGCACAATGACCCGTGGTGCCAGTCCGAGCGATGGTTCGTCGAGCAGCAACAGGATCGGCTCCGCCATAAGCGCTCGCGCGATCGCTAACATCTGCTGTTGCCCGCCAGACAAGCGGCCTGCAAAGCCGTTTCGGCGCTCGCGCAGAATCGGGAAGTGCGTAAAGACCTCTTCCCGCAACATCTCGAAACTCTTTGCTCGGCCGAGATAGGCGGCCAACAGGTTCTCTTCTACGGTCAGGCGCTGGAAGATTTGTCGTCCCTCGGGGCAATGCGAAATGCCCTGCGCAACGATCCGGTCCGGTCGCTGCGCCGAAAGGTCCGCATCATCCAGCAACAGCCGCCCCGCGGTGACGAGGCACAGGCCGGAGATCGCGGTCAGCAGCGTCGTCTTGCCGGCGCCGTTCGGCCCAACGACCACAACGATCTCGCCATGCCGCACCTCAAGGTCGATGCCGGACAGGATCTGTTTGCTGCCGTATCCCGCGTCCAGCTTTTCGAGCTTGAGCAATGTCGCGGATACTGTCGAGCTCATCCTCAGTCCCCAGATAGGCTTCCTGCACGATCGCGCTCGCCCGCACCTCGGCCGGCGTGCCAGTGAAGAGCAGCGCTCCATTGTGCAGCACGTAGATGTAGTCCGAGAGCGACATGACCAAATTCATGTCATGCTCGATCACGATGATAATCAGGTCGTCACGCCTTAGCCGGAGGAGACGATCTTTCAGCTCCTGCGTCTCCGCGTCGTTCAAGCCAGCTGCCGGCTCGTCCAGCAGCAGTACTTTCGGCTGGCGGACCAGTGCACGGGCGATTTCCAGCATGCGCTGCCGGGCATAGGGTAGGCTGCGCGCCTCCTGCTCTTCGACGTCGGCCAATCCGAACTGCGCTAGCAATGTTCGGCAAGTCGCCAGCCGCGCCGCGCGTCGGCGTCTCGCCCGCCCTGGAAGTAGCACGTCCTGCCAGATATGCCGCGCCTCGTTGGGGAACAGGCAGACTTCGAGATTCTCGATCACCTGCATTTGGTCGAAAAGGCGAATGTTCTGATAGGTGCGTGCAATCCCGGCCACGCTGATTTGGTATTTCTTCAGCTTTTCCAATCGCGTCCCTTCCAGTACGATACTGCCAGAGGTGACGCTGTAGGAACCGGCTGCCATGTTCACGAGCGTGGATTTACCAGCGCCGTTCGGTCCGATGATGGCGTAGATCAGCCCTGGCTCGAAGTGCATCGACACATCATCTATGGCGGCCAGCCCGTTGAACCGCTTGCTGACATGCTCAAAGGAGAAGCTCATCGTCCCCATGCCAGGCGCCAAAGCTGCGCTGGTCCGAAGCTTCGCGGCACAATCCCCTGCGGCCGAAGCACGATCAGCGCGGCCATAATAAGGCCGAGCGCCAGCATGCGGTATTCCGCCACTTCGCGCAGCAATTCCGGCAGCATGATCAGCACCGCGGCACCCACCACCACGCCGAAGATGTTGCCCACCCCGCCGATTACGATGATCAGCACGATCAGGACGGATTCGTTGAACGTGAAGCTCTCCGGGCTGATGAAGCGCTGGAAGGCGCAAAAGATTACGCCCGCCAATCCGCCGATCGAGGCGCTGATCGCGAAGGCAGCAAGCTTGACCACCGTCGTGTTGATGCCGACACCGCGTGCCGCATCCTGGTCTTCGCGCACCGCTGCCCAGGCCTTGCCGAGAATAGAGCGCTCGAGGCAGAATACAAGCGTGCCGCACACGCTGCAGGCGATTAGCAGCACCCAATAGAAGTCGTGCGGGCTGGTGACCGTTAGCGGTCCAATATGGGCCCGATCGATCATGATGATGCCCTTCGGGCCGTTGGTCAGCGCATCGACATTGTTGAGCAGAATGCGGATGATCTCGCCGAAGCCGAGCGTGACCATGGCCAGGTAGTCGCCGCGCAGCCGCAAGACCGGAATGCCGAGCAGGATGCCAAATGTGGCGCCGATGGCGGCGCCAATCGGCAGGATGATTAGGAAAGGCAGGTGGATGCCGAGCTGCGGACTGGCCAGCAGGGCATAGGAATAAGCACCGACGGCATAGAATGCGACGAAGCCAAGATCAAGCAGCCCGGCATAGCCGATCACCATGTTCAACCCGAGCGCCAGCAGGATGTAGATCAGCACGCTGTCAACGACGCGCACATAGTAGGGCGGTAGGAAGGCCGCCACGACAACGACGGCCAGCGCAGCGACAACCACAAGGCGACCGGCCAGCCGCAGCGGCACTGACGCCGCGCGCGGCTGCGACACCGCCTCGGACGACATCAATAGTCCCTCTTGTAGACCATCGTCTCTTCCGAGATGGACTCGCCGAGCAGTCCGGTGGGCCGGAACACCAGCACGATCACCAGCACGGTAAAGGCGAAAATGTCGCGATATTCCGTGCCGATCCAGCCGCCGCTCACGATCGGCAGCAGTGCGGTACCGAACACTTCCAAAAAACCGAGCAGCAGGCCCCCCAACATCGCACCGGGAATGCTGCCGATGCCGCCTAGGATGGCAGCGGTGAACGCCTTCAACCCGACGATGACACCCATGGTCGGCGTCATGACACCGTAATAACTGGCGTAGAGCACGCCACCCAAGGCGCCGAGCCCGGGGCCAATAAAAAAGATCAAGCTAATCGCGCGATCGACGCTGATGCCGAGCAACAAGGCAGTGCGTGGACTCTCCGAAACGGCGCGCACAAGGACGCCGAGCCGCGTGCGTTCGACGAACACGGTCAGCCCGCCCATAAGCATGAGCGCGAGAACGATGATGCCGACTTGCGTGGTGGTGAAAGAGGCTGTGCCGATGACAATGCGAAGCGTCGGAAACACGACGGGGAACGCGATCGGCTGCGGTCCGCAGATTAGCTGCACTGCCGCCTGGAGGGCGAGCGACAGGCCGAGGGCGCTCAGCAAGGGCGCCAGCCGCGTAGCATTGCGCAGCGGCTTGTAGGCGATGCGTTCGATGCTGACGCCGAGCAGGCCCACGATGGCGAACACACCGAATAGCGTGACGATCAGTGCCACGGCATTGACTGGGCCGACATCGTGCACGATCAGTGCGATCAATCCGGCGCAGACATAGGCGCCGAGCATGAACAGCTCGCCGTGCACAAAGTTGATTAGACGCAGCACGCCATAGACCATGGTGTAGCCGAGGGCCATCAGCGCATAGATCGCGCCGATGGTCAGTGCATTGACGATCTGCTGCACGATCAGCCCAACCATTGCGCGCGCCCAGGCGAAGCGGACGGCCAGTCAATCCACAGACCGATGTCGCTTCAGCTATGCCCGATTAGGTCGAACCCTTTCGGAGTGACATGATAGAGGAAGACAGGACCGCTCTTGAGATCACCTTTGTCATCGAACTCGATCGGGCCCAGTATTGTGTTCAATTTCACCGAGTGGAGCGCCTGGATTACGCTCGCGCGGTCTAGCTTGTTCGCTTTATTGATCGCCTCTACCGCAACTTGCGCCATTATCCAGCCATAGGCTGAATAGGCAACAGGATCCTCGTTGAAGCGCGCCTTGTAGGCTTTGCTGAATTCGACTAGCGCCGGTGAGGAATCGTAGGGTGGCACCTGGAATGTCACGTAGACGTTCGCCGCCGCCTCGTCGCCCGCCTGTTTGACGAGGTCCGGCGTATAACCGCCATCGGGCACGAACAGTTTGGTGTTCAATCCTTGCTCGTGCATCTGTTTTGCGAACAGGGAGAGCTGCGGCATCACCGCCCCGAGATACACTACGTCCGGGTTCTGTGCCTTGATTTGCGTAATCAACGCTGTGAAGTCGACATCGCTGGGATTGACCGAAGACACCGAAGTAACGGTTCCTCCGGCCTGCCTGAAGTCCTTAGCGAAGATTTCGGAGACGCCCTGGCCGAAGGCCTGCTTGTCGTTCACCACGGCGGCCTTGCTGGCGTGCAGCGTTTCACGGGCGTATTTCGCCGGCAGCGCGCCCTGCACATAGTCGTTGGCTATCGGGCGGACGATATTCTTGTATCCTTGCTGCGTCAGGGTAGGGTTGGAGCCTGCTACGATATCCGGCATGTTGCAGTCGCTATACACTGGTAGGGTCGCCAGCGAGACGCCGCTGTTCATGTGACCGAGTATGGCGATAACATTGCTGTCTTCGCAGAAGCGCTGTGCCACCAACGTGCCCTCGCGCGGGTCTGCCTTATCGTCCAGAGGACTAAAGGTGAAGGTGTGCCCCTTCACACCGCCCTTCTTGTTCACCTCATCGAGGTAAAGTCGCATGCCGTTCTGCCAAGTGACGCCGAAGAACGCTTGCGGTCCGGAAATTGGGCCGGCGGAGGCGATGGTTACCTGATCTGCCAACGCACCGCCCGCGAACAGTGTACTCCCGAATGCGAGTGCCAGTGCCAGTTTCCTCATCTGTCGTCCTCCCCTGTGAGGCGGCCCGGCGCAAGCCTGCCGGGAGCGTCCGATGGACCGCCAAGGCGTGAACAGGCTCGGGAACGACCCTATTCGGAAGCGAGGCGTATGGCAAAACCGAACCAGTGTAAGCCCCGTGTTCGCGGTGGCTACGCAGACGGCCTGACTTTGGCAGATTTATCAGCGCCTTGCGGGAAACGGCTTCCGGGCGTGTGTCTATGCCGCGGCGGCTGCCTGTCGCGGACCGTTCTTTTCTTCTCCGACCAGCGTCACCGCCCACCCGGTCACAAGCCGGTCCCGCCGGGCGCTTTCGCCGCCCCATCCTCCAGCAGTGCCACGCTACCGGTTTCCGTAATCAACCCCGTCCCGCGGCGGAACGTCAGATAGGCCCACAACCAATTCAGCAATCACCGTCACCCGATTCCGGCCGCCGACCAGGAATGCGATGTGCGCGGCGCCCCAGAGCCACCAGGCGAGCGCGCCTCGTAGACGGATGAAACCAAAATCGGCGACGGCTGCCTGGCGACCGATGGTTGCCAGGCTGCCGAGATGCCGGTAGCGGAACGGCTCGGGTGCAGGCGTGCCCGCCAAGCGTGCTCGTAACACTCGGGCGACGTAGGCACCGCCTTGTTTTGCCGCGGGGGCCAACCCCGGCACCGGCTCTCCCTGCCAACCCTGACTGGACGCCGTGTCGCCAATCGCGAACACGCCGTCGCATCCCGGCACCGACAGATCCGATCCGACCGGCACGCGGCCCGAGCGGTCCGCTGACAGCTCCAGCCACCTCGCCGCTGGGGAGGCCATGACGCCCGCGGCCCAGAAGACCGTTCGCGCCGGTAAGGTTTCTCCGGAAACCACTACTTGGTCGGCGGCGACGACCTCTACCCTCCTTCCGGTCTGCACCATCGCCCTGGTGCCCTCCAGCATCAGGAAGCCTGCCGAGCAGCTCCGATGGTTGCTTTTGAACGGGTGGGAGCTGCTGCCGAAGGAGAAAGGCGGTGCCACCATCGATGGCAAGACCTATCGCCAGCTTCCGCAAGTGTACTATGATATTCAGGCCGACCGCGGACGGAAGCTGCTGTGAAAACCGCGCCGGCGGCTAACTTGCGCATGGAGAACGGACGATGGACGAAGCCGCGGCTGGTGAGCTGAACATACGTTGCCAGGATCAATCAGCTCAACACCGATGCCAACTCTGAAACGGCGGAAGTTCGAGCTGGCCGCCGATACCCAGAACTTGCGATGGCACGAACGGCGCCGAGCATGGACCCGCCATCGAGTGCTACGCCGCGGCGAGGGCGAGATCAGCGACACCGAGCGAGAGGAATTGGGGGATATCGGGTAAAATGTTCCGATCGCAGTCAATGTGGCTGAAGTTTTCCGCGATGGGCATTGCTCTGCTGTTAAGCATGGCCAGCCGCTCCGCCTTCTCCGAAACCCTCGGCGGGACTTGGATGTTCGCCAATCGAGTAGCAGTGCAGGTGTTCGAATGCAGTGGTCAGCTCTGTGGAAGGATCGTTTGGCTTCTGAGGCCGCTCACTCCGGCTGGCCGGCCCGATCTCGACACCCTCAATCCCGATCCCTCACTACGGCAGCGGCACCTCTGTGGTCTCACGATCATTTGGGGTCTGCAACAGAGTGCTCCGGGCCATTGGATAGGCGGCTTGCTTTATGACCCGAAAGATGGTGTGACGTATGATGTCGATGCTGAGCTGACTACCCCCACCACGATATCCGCGCGCGTTTGTCGCGGCGTCCAGCTTTTTGGCCGCACTGAAATACTGACCCGCGATCCGCAGCTCGGCTTCGATGGACAGTGCTGAAGGTATCCGGGCGCGCATTGCTGGACGAACTGACCTACCCCGACTGCTTGCGACGACGCGCCCAAACGGGCGAGAGCGCATCAAGATCGCTTCTGCATTGCCGGATGGGGGCGGCTAAGGCAGCGCTACCGCAGTATCGGCACGGGGCCTACAGCGGCTGCCACCCTGTTAGGGCTGGGCGTCGAGCGCTGTACCACCGCCCCCTCAGCCCGAAGCGGCCGCATGTCCGGTTGGTCGGTAAATTATTATGGCCCTTTGGAAACTTTGTGCCTAGCCGACAAGCGCGGGGGCGCAACCTCGCGTTTTCGGAGGGTCGTGGAAGGGGACCAGAAATTCTCATATCAAACATGATGACCTTGCATGCCTGCGTTCGGTGACATCTCTGTCGCGTCGCCGCACGACGACATACCCTCATGCATCCGGTTCATGTTGAAGCCGAATAGTCCGTTTCCCATCATGGTGAGCCGCCAGGGGTTGGCACGAGGAGAACCAAACATGAGCACCGTTGTGGAGCGTATGACCGCCATCACTGAGGTGGTAAGCTGTGCCCATCGGCTAGTTGTCGTGGGCACGGCGCCTGATGGCTCGATCATGATCGGGCCGCACGGATGGTATGATTTGAGACGCGCCATCGCGCGACTCGCTAAGACCGATACACTTGTCTGACCGCACCCTGGAGCCGAGAGAGGGCGTCGAACCCCCAACCTGCCGATTACGAAACGGCCGCTCTGCCGATTGAGCTATCCCGGCCTAGCACCCTTGCACAGAGGTTCCGACCCATAAGCGGCGGTGGCCGGGCAGCCCACCCCGAACCGCCGGAGTCGGTAGAGTCGAGGTGTGGCGCGGTGGCTGTAGGTCGAACATATCTGTTGCCGCCCCTTTCGTTTGGCGGTGCCTCACTGGTCCGGCCGTGGCTCCGTCTCCACACCCCGCTCATCGAACCGGACATGCAGATCTCCCGCATCCGGCTCTCGGACAAGACATCACGCCTTCACCCACGCCACGTCGTGCCCAAGCCGGCTCAGGCGCACGAGCCCGAAGTGCCCGTAGAGGTGCGAGGGTGGATAGCTCCCGCCCCTGCGTCGCCTGACCTTGTGCTTGGAACGCAACCACCGGCGCAACCGCACCGCCGTGTAGCTGTCGAGCGCCCGATACGCCTTGTTGACAGTGCCAACGCTGAAGTAGTTGGCCCATCCGCGTAACGCGCGGTTCAACTGCTCCACCAGCTCTGTGGTCTTCTGCCAAGTACCCGATCGGTCAGTCAGCGCGTGGACTTTGTCGACCATGCGCTTGATGCTCTTCTTTGATGGCCGCTGACCCAAGCGGGCCTTGCCGGTTCTCGCCGAATACATCCGTCCGAACGTGTATCCCAGGAAGTCGAACTCCCCTTCCGGCACCTTGCAGATACGTGTCTTCTCCTCGTTCACCGTGAGCTTCAGCTTGCCCATGATCTCGCGCAGTCGTCGCAACGCCTCGTCGGCGTTGCCCTTCCGGCACAGGATCACGAGGTCGTCGGCGTAAGTCACGATGCGCGTGCCGAGGCGTCGCTCCAGCCCGAGCTTCTTCCAGCCCAGCACAAACCGGCGCATGTAGAGATTCGCCAGCAGTGGTGAGATGGGTGAGCCTTGCGGGATGCCGCACCGCTTGTCCCGAGCCTCCGTCGTGCGTGTCCTCCGCCCTCGTTTGTCGGTTTCTTCCACGGGGCAGTCCAGCCACATCCTGATCAGATGCAGCACACGCCGATCAACGATCCGGCGAGCCACCGACTTCAAGAGGTCGGCATGGGGAATGCTCCCGAAGTAGTCCGCGAGGTCGGCGTCAACCACTTCCGGGTGGCCACGGAACAGCAGTTCCTCCACCTCGATCACCGCCTGTTGGGCGTTGCGCCCGGGACGGTAAGCGTATTGCTCCGGTGGAAGGTCGGCTTCAAAGATCGGTTCCAGCACCAGCATCGCTGCTGTCATGCAGACCCGATCCCGCACGGTCGAGATGCCCAGCGGCCTGAGTTTGCCGTTGGCTTTCGCAATAAACACGCGTCTGATCGGTTCCGGTCGGTAGGTCTCCTGCCTGAGTGCAAGCGCCAGTTCGCCGAGCCACCGCTGCGTCCCATACGCCTCGATGTCCGCGAAGTCCTGACCGTCCACGCCTGGTGCACCCTTGTTGGAGCGGCACAGGGCATAGGCATGAGCCAAGATGTCTTCACGGCTGATCTTGTCGTACAGGGCATAGAAGCGATAGCCAGCTTCTGCCTTCGCTTTCGCGTGCAACGCCATCTGCAGTTTCTGAACACTGTTCGGAGTTGATAGGTTGCCCAATCTCCAGGTCCCTCACTACGTCCTGCGTCTGTCTTGAACTGAGGTCCCTTCCCTCCACCGGCGTTACCCGGCTTCCGCGGTACTACGAACCTCTCCGCCACCCCACGGCGCCCGGCCTGTCCCTCGCGGGCGTCCGGTTGATCATCCCTGACCGCGCCCTGGGGCTTCCCGTGTTGCGTGCGCTTTCCTTGTGTACATGCTGCCGCCACTACCCCGGTGCAGCGGCTGGGCGTACTCTTCGCTCATCCCACCCAGCCGTGTCAGCCTTCCCCGAAAGGGTCGTCGGGTCGGCCTGCGCATCGTCCTTTTCGAGGCTTGCTCGGCGTTCACTCGCGTTGCGGCCTGCACACTCGCGCGGCCACCAATTCGTGACCCGCTAGACCGAAGGCTTCAGCCATTTCGTCACCTCCATGACTGCTCCGGTTGCTTCCGGCTGGAGCGTTGCCGGGTGGGACTTGCACCCACTGGAAAGCGCCGCCTTTCACGGCGCACACCCAGAGCGGACTCCGTCGAATTTTCGAGACGCTCGGCTAGCCTGGGCTGATCGGCTGAAGAAACCATCTATGATAGCCTTGTAATGAGCCTATCTGCAACCTAGTTGCTTCGGCCTGAGTTCCCAAGGTGCGCTATGAATACCCCCCTCGACACACCCCCTTACCTGATCTCGCTTCTGGCCATGGTGCTGTTCGGCCTCAGTTCCATGTTGGACAGCGGCGAGCACGACAACATCACGTTTGACGACGTGAAGCGCCACGCCCGATGATTTTACCAGACGGACTTTTTTGGGACGAAGCTCAACTAGAGAATGGGGATCCTCTCAACAAATTCTTGCTGAGCCTGCTTGTTGTCGGCGATGACCTAGTCCCACAGTTAATAGGAACGGCGTTCATCGTTCAGTCGAGTGGCAGTCGTGCCATCGCGATTTCTGCCGCTCATTGCTTCGAGGAGATGAGGAAAATTCTCCACCCTGACCTCCCGTATCATTCCTCGACGTTGCCAGAATTTCGGCCTATCCCGAAGGAAATCGACCTCAAGCGGGTGAAGGCTCTCTATGTGTTCGGTGAACGGTCTGGCTTTTGCGCAATTGAATTAGCGGTCTGGGATAGCAGCAAAGATTTAGCTGTTCTCACAGTGATTGCGCCACAAGAAGCCCCTGACCTGTTCGAGGCGTTTTTGTGGCTGGATGACGGGGTTCCTGCGGTGGGTGATGAAGTGACTATGATCGGCTTTGGTGAAATGAAGACCATACCGGATGGTTGCCGACAGGATCACGGGATAATTCAGCGGCGATTGATTCTGCGAATTGGGCGCGTGGAGGAGGTGTATCTGCAAGGCTACTATATGCTCAAAGCTCCGTGCGTTCAGACCAGTATAGCTGTGTTTCCCGGAATGAGCGGCGGTGTGGTTGCGCTTGGCTGGCCGCGTCGTGATGCTCGTATCCAGCCCTTCGCCTTTATCAGCCATTCGATGGCGACGGACGACCCACAAGCGGCATATGACCGCTCGAAATCGGGGCAGTCGTTTGCCGCTATTTTGAGTATGGAACGGACCGTGCTTGGCAGCGAAAAGCAGAGGGTAGGGTTGGCGATCAGTGATGCCGGCGTTGGCCGAACTGCTGAGACCGTCGAGAGCGGGTTAACGGCGAGTGGTTTGTCGTTTCAGCCAGCCGATGCCGCCCAATCCGGCAAGCGCGCTGCCGAGCAACGGGAAGGTGGCGGGAAGCGGCACGGCGGAAAAGCCGCATCCGATGACGCATGAAACGGTTCCGCTGACTCCTTGCGGCACGGGCAGACGCGGCGGCGATGAACAGGCGCAGATGCCTGCTTTCCATCTGTGGACGCCCCCTTCGTGGCAAGAGAAAACTTCGGGATTGTGGTGGCGCGTAGTCGGATGCTGCCATCTGTCCGGCCTGTGATGCAGCGATGGTTTGCTGCTGGCCTGTATGGGATTCGCGGGTCGGGTCCAAATCACCCGAAGCGTGCTCGAAGCACTGTGGAAAGCCCTGGTTTTCCCGACCCCGTCTCGCCGACTGTTGCGCCATACTCTCCCTCCGCTCGCCCTACGCCCTCGCGGTCGCGACCAGCTTACGCCGCCACGGCCGGAGCCTTGTAAACGCCACCTTTGACCAAGAGAGCCCAGACCACGCGGGCCATCTTGTTGGCCAGCGCCACAGTGACCAACATCTTCGGCTTGCGTGGCAACATCTGTGCCAGCCATGACCCGGCTGGTGCGCCACGGAGACAGGCCTGTCGGATCACTGCGCTGGCCCCGAGGATGAGCAGGCGACGGATGGTTCGCTCTCCGCGCTTCGACACCGCGCCGAGCTTCTGCTTGCCACCGGTTGATTTCTGCAGCGGTGTCAGCCCGAGCCAGGCCGCGAAGTCGCGCCCGGCGCGGAAGCCGTTCGCGGCCGGCACCAGCGCGGTGATCGCCGTGGCGGTGATTGGCCCGACGCCCGGGATTGTCATCAGCCGTCGCGCGACCGCGTCTTTCTTCGAGCGCCGATTAATTTCGCCGTCCAGCTCCTTGATCTGCAACTCTAGCGCAGTGAAGGTGCCGATCAGTACGTCGCCATTGTGGCCAACAAGCCCACGACGCACAACCCCATCGCCACGACGGTGACCCAGCCCAGCAGCTTCAGCGGCAGTGACAAGGTAAAATCACCCATCACACGTCTGCTGCACGCCAGCAGCATCATGAATGCGATGATTGGTGCTACCATGACGCCATTGATGACCGCGCTCCAATAGAGAGCCCGGATGGGATCGACCGGAAGGAAGTTTATGATGATTCCCACGACGCTCGCGACAACCAGTGTAACATAGAACGCTTGTGCTTCTTTGGGCTTACGGGCCAACCCGACCGGCCATCGCCGCGCTTCGCCAATTGCGTAGGCAGCCGATCCGGCGAGCACCGGCACCGCCAAGAAGCCGGTCCCGATGATCCCCAGTGTGAAAACGAGAAAGGCAAGATTGCCCGCCACCGGCTTCAGCGCCTCGGCTGCCTGCTGTGCGGTATCCACGTTCATCGTACCGTGGGTGTGCAGCGTCACGGCTGTGGTGATGATTATCGCTATTGCCACCAGGTTGCTAAACCCCATCCCAATGTAGGTGTCGAGCCTGATCCGCGCAAAAGCATTCGCTGCCTGCTCGGGTGCGGTGAGCAACGTATCACGCCGTGGCTGCTCACGCTGATCCTCTGCTTCCTGCGATGACTGCCAGAAAAAAAGGTAGGGTGAAATAGTGGTCCCGAGAACCGCCACTACAATAGCGACGAAGTCCTTCCCAGGTACTGATCGTCGGTACCAGCAATCCCCAGGCAACTTTGTCCCAGGGAATGTGGACCATCAGCATCGTACCGAAATACGCAAACAAAACTAGCGACATCCACTTCAGTACGACGACATAGCGAGCGTATTGAACCAGCACCTGCAGGCTTATGCAGATCATACCGAACAGGACAACAAAAACGACATGGGAGCCGCCAATAAGTCTTGCGGCGACATCACCCATGGCGCCCAGATCGGCACCCAGATTGATGACATTGGCTGCCAGTAGAAGGATAATGCAGGAAGTTGAGACCCATGGGGCATAATGCCGCCGCAAATTGCCGGCGAGTCCGCGACCGGTAGTCCGGCCAATTCTAGCACTGATCTCCTGGGTTACGGCCATCAGGGGGTAGCTGAACAACATCAGCCACAGCGCGTTGAATCCCAACTGCGCCCCCGCTTGCGAATAAGTGGCAATGCCGCTGGGATCGTCGTCGGAAGCACCCGTGATGAGCCCGGGTCCTAGAATACCGAGCAGCCTGGGCTTTGAGGGACCGACTACTGGCCCGGTTGCGCCTGCCGTCTCAAATTCTGGATCGCTGGCGATCTCATCCGAGGGACTCATTGGACCCGCTGTAGCGTTCCTGTAAGGCGGATCGTGACCCGCAGCCGCGTCTTGGTTGCGGCAGAAACGTGGCATCCCCGTGGCATTCATTCAAGTTCTCGTTATACTTCTTGTCCCGGCCGGCAGCTGTTCCATAGCAGTTCTGGAACAGGATCGGTATCGTGCTGTAGATGCTCTATAAGCAAAAGCTTTGCATGCCCGCGCTACGCTTGTGCCTCAGTCTCGTTGTTGCGATGACGCTGCTCGCCTCGCTAGGATTGTCGCCGGCGATTGGCCAGCCGGCCGCATCCAGCGCAGACCTGATCGCCACCCTGCTACCGAAGGTCGTCAACCTATCGGTCACGAAATACGCGAAAACACCTGCGGCGGCTGGCAACATGTCCAGCCAGCCATCGATCAAGGAGGAGAAGACGCAGGCCTCCGGCTTCATCATCGACCCATCCGGGCTTATCGTCACGAACCGGCATGCAGTGTCCGACGCTGGCGATATCACGGTCATCCTGGACGACGGCACGCACTTGCAAGGCAGGGTGGTGGCTGCGGCGACACAGAGCGACATCGCGTTGCTTCAGGTGGATGCCGGGCGGTCGCTGCCGTCGGCAGAATTCGGCGATAGCGACAAGCTGCGTCCCGGGGATTCGGTGTATGTAATCGGCAATACCTTCGGGCTCGGCTCTACGGTCACATCGGGTATCGTCAGCGCGCTGGACCGCAACACGCTCGAGAGCGAGGCGAGCTCCTTCATCCAAATCGACGCCGCGATCAACCGCGGCAACTCCGGGGGTCCCGTGTTCAACGCACGTGGCGAAGTCATCGCCGTCGGCACGGCATTGTATAGTACCAGCCCGGATTCGGGATTTGTCGGTATCGGCTACGCCATTCCCGGCAATGATGTGCGATTTACCGTCGACCGACTGCGAGCCAATGGTGAAGTGAGGTTGGGCTGGATCGGCGTCCATGTGCAACCGGTTAGCGCTGACATTGCCGCTGCCGTCGGCCTTGCCTCACCCAGTGGTTCGATTGTGATTGACGTTGGTGAAAATACACCGGCGGCCCATGCCGGGCTGAGCATTGGCGATATTATCCTTAAGGTCGGCGCCAGAGCCGCGCCAGAGCCGCGCGTGCTTAATCGGGAAATCGCTGAAAGCAGTATCGGCAGCAGGGTCGCTCTCACGATTTGGAGCGCCGGGGGGCTGCAAGTGCTGCCCGTCACTATTGGCGAATCACCTGCCAATTCAACGGGAGCAAAGACGTCCAAAGCGGAGGCTCGGCAGAAGGGGCGCGTCGCGCGCGACGATCTCGGTCTGGTGATGGGGCCTATCACTGAGGACATCAGGCGGAGGCTCGGCTTGGTGGTGGTCCCACCGACCGGCGTTGCAATCCGCGAGGTCGTACCGAACAGCCTCGCCGCCGACCACGGTCTTGTGTCGGGAACCCTCATCCTAAACATCGATCGGCAGCTGGTGGCATCACCGTCCGACGTGCAGCAACGGATCGATGCCGCACGGCGCGACCGGCGAAGTTTTATCTTGCTGCTGCTTGAGGGCAAGTCGGGGTTGCACTGGGTGTCGCTGCCACTGTCGACCTGAGGCCTGGTCACTCTATCACTGCCGGTCGCGCAAAACGAAGATAAGCCCACAGTCGCCAGACGCACCTGCGAGCTGTTGCCATTATGAAAGGTCAGCATCACACAGCAGTGAAGATCGCGTTTTTGAGGGGAAGCGCCGCAACAATGCCGCTTCGCCTTCGTTCTGGGACCATGCAGTCAGATCACGCCCCGCGTATAGAAGATGAACCTTCGGGTGTCCCGCTCCCGGATCCTATGGTTCCCGTCGAAGAACCGCTCGAAAAGCGGAGGGCCTCGGTCTCGTCCGGACGGATCGCCAGTGTGTGGCGAAGTCCGACCGTCAGCCAAGCGACGAAGACGGCAAACGTTTACGTGGCCAAGGCGCTCGCGAAGCTGAATGAGCTGCTGGCGCGAGTAAATGCGAAGAAGTAGGCCACCGTTGTCAGCCTTCCGCGGGACAGCTGGCGCCGAAGATGCAGTGCCGCTTCCCGCGACGGGCGAGCGTCATCTCGATCTGTTGCAGTGGGGCCTGTTGCCGTACTGGAAAGGCGCAGCGCGCGATCAACGCCCGCGCCTTAGCCAAGCACGCAGCGCACCTTCCCACAGCAGGCCACCGCAGCGCGACGCCAGCGGAAGCGGTGGGGGTTGATCCAGTGGAGCCCTCGCCGACCCCGCGACGCCCCATGCCGGATTTCGCGTCCTGTCTCGCTTGGCGCGGGCGATCACCTTCCGCAAGACGCGCGCCCTAACCAGTTCCTTTTCCCAGGCCTTCATAGCGCCTCCAACGCTCCGCACGCGCCCTGGTCGGGCGTCACGCCAAGGTGCCCCCCGACAGGGACACCACCTTGTGCCGCAGCCCTGCCACCAGCGCCGCCACGCCGCCGCCTCGCAACAGGCTGCGGAAGTCCGAGCGCTGCACCGCGACCCGGCTGATTGAGCCGTCCGCCAGCACATCCATCGCTCTCCATCCGGCGTCGGTCTGATGCATCACGTAGTCGAGCACGGTCGCCGAGCCGTCGGCCCGCACGATCGCCGTGTCCACGATGACCCGACCGTCCGCCAGGCGGCGCGGCGCCGGCGAGAGCCGGAAGGTCTGGCCGGAAAAGCTGTCGAAGTTCGCCGCGTAGCTGGACACCGTGTAGCGGCGGAACTCGCTCGCGAGCAGCGCTTGCCGGTCCGGTGGAAGGCCCGTCCAGGCCGGACCCACGGACTCCGCTAACAGCGCATCGAGGTCGAGCGCCTGCTCGATCGCCGGGATCAGCGCGGTGAACCGCCGCGCGAACGGCGTCTGCCGACCAGCCTTCATTGCAGCGAGCAGCGCTTGATCCAGGCGCTGGATCGGCAACACCGCGTCCGCCCCGTCCACCTGCTGGGCAGCGGCCGGTCGCCAGAGGGCGGGGACAATCAAGGCCCCGAACGCGAGGCGCAGCAGATCGCGCCGGCCGGCCGGGTTTGAATCATATGTGGTCATGGCACTGTTCGACATTGCATCTCTCCAGAGCAGCATCGCACTCAGACGATGCCGCACCCGGCGGTCAGATGGCCGGCAAAGCGGGGCCAGACATGAGTTTCGCCCGGCGGCGGGATGCCGACGAAACCGCGCAGGTGCAGCCGTTCGCTGTCATCGACCTACAGCTTGGGCTGATAGGTCGTGCCGGTGCGCGGATCGGTGATCCGCCCGCAGCAACGCGCCGCCGCCACTCGGGGTTTCATCGGCGAGGGTCGTGCGGCGGCATTGCGGTCAGCCGGGCACCCGCGGCGCCCCCTCCGCCGTCTTCTTCATCACCACGAACCCCGACACCCTCAGATGCTCGACCAGCCGATCCGCCGCGACCTGCGCCATGAAGCTGTCGGCGTGGTGGACCCGCCGGCGCCCCTCGTAGCGAGGGCGAAGGCGAGGGTCTCGACGATCTTACCCGGGGTGGCGGGCGGAGCGGTTCGGGTTTGTCGGGCATCCGGCCAGGGTTGCCCGGCGGGGGGGAATGGAGGGTAGCTGACCGACCACGATCACCGGCACTAGGTGGGGTCCTTGCGTTGAGACCGTTGAGGGCTAAAAGTCCGAGAAGGGTCGACTCGCCGCAACGGTACGAGCGCGCAGTGTGGGTGCAACTCGCGCACGGCTCCTTTTCCGGGGGGGCGGTTATCAACATTCGGTCCGAGGGGAGCTTGCCATCAGGCGCGCTTCGCGCCGCAAACTTGTATGCGGCAGGTCGTCTCGCGACCTGAGCACACGGAACAATCATGCGCATCGGCGGCAAAGCTCCGACGCGGCGGGCCTATTCTAAACCGCGGCTCATTGGCCATGTCCAACAGCGGGTCCTATCAAATTCGTCCAGTGACGCAGAAGTTCGTCACCACCTCACACCACGTTGAGCGGCGCTTCGGTCATGCTGACCGGTGCCTGCATACCGAGAATGTCCATTACCACGCTGGCATGACGATCTTCGACGGTCACGGCCACGATCCGATCGCCGAGCGCCACATTGCTATGCCGCAGCTCACGAAGCTCTTCCGGAGCGTGAGGGTTGCTCACGAATTGCCTCAACGTCGCCGACGGCACGCGCGCTATGGTGAGGTCCTCCACTGCGTTTTGCGCCGCTGACGACGAGTTGTACACCGCCACCACAACTTCTCTCATCTCGATACTTCCTTTGACTATCCAGGCGAACGACTGAACATCCCGGGGGTTTCCGGTACACGGATCGGTGTTTCGTCTTCGGTATCCACTGCTCCGTGACTGGGAACACTTCACCTCAACGGGGAACGCTGCCACCGGGCGCAACGTTACATGCGGTGCAATCAACAGTGTGCGACCGAACGGCCCTCAGAAATGCTTCACCTACAGGCCTTCGGGGTCTCTTCTTCTGTCAATTCTGCCCGTTTGCACACCTGCATCGGCCTGACCGTTCGGATTTTTCCTCTACAGGCGCGCTTGCTCCACCGGCCATCGACCTCCGCACAGTGAGTGCGCAGCACGTTGCTGCTTACCGTCGAGCTACCCGGCGGCCGGGAATAGCGGCGGCGTAGGCAACCAGCCGGGGTGCCGGACGTTTCCGAAGCCGTGAGACGCCAACGAGGACTTAGACTCTCGGCTGGGTCGGTGTGCCCGTCGCACTGATCGTGGCGGTGATGCTGTTCTGGAACTGGGACTGGTTCATCCCGTTCGTGGCTGCGCGCGCCTCGGCCGCAATCGGCCGCCCCGTTACGATCGAGCATTTGCACGTGCACCTCGGTCGGGTCAGCACGTTTGAGGCGGACGGCATAACCGTCGCCAACCCGACGGGCTGGCCGCAGGGGCCGCCCCTGGCCCGGATGCAACGGATCGTCACCCGGGTGGATGTGATCCGCTACCTGTTCCATCACCAGCTCATAGTCTCGTGGGTAGAGATCGATCGCCCGCGGGTTGAGGTCGAGGAGACCGCAGACGGCAAGGCGAACTTCCGGCTCAGCATCGCCAGTGGCTCCGGCAGCAGCACTGAGATCGATGACTTGCGGATCGTTGACGGGCAGGCACATGTCCTGGTGCCGAAGGTGCGGGCAAATTTCGATGTCGCGCTATCCACTCGCGAGCAGCGCGAGCAAACTCCTCAGTTGCTGGCAGAAGCGCACGGCACCTATGCTGGGCGACCGATTGTCGCGCAGTTGGTGGGCGGAGCCATCCTGGCGTTGCGTAACGCGACGCATCCTTGGCCGATCGATCTCCGTGTCGGGAACGGACCGACGCGCGTACAGCTAGTGGGCACGGTCCGCAACCCGATGGCGTTGGCGGGTGCCGATCTGCAGCTGCGCCTCGCCGGGCCCGATATGAGCCTGCTGACGCCACTCATTGGGCTGCCCATCCCCCAGACTCCGCCCTATCAGGTCGCCGGACGGCTCGATTTCGCTAATGACCAAGTTATCTTTCACCAGATCGAGGGACGAGTCGGATCGAGTGATCTGGAAGGCGATATCGACGTCAATCCTGGGGATACCTCGAAGGACGGTTCACAGGCCCCAGCGCGGCCGGTGATGATCGCCGATCTGCGCTCGCGGTCGGTGGACCTCGCCGATCTTGGCGGGTTCATCGGGACCAAGCCGGGACCGGGCACCAATCCCGCAGCAGAGAACGTGCTGCCGACCCAGCCGATCCACGTGCCGAAGCTGCGCTTTGCCGATGTTTACCTGCGTTATCGCGCGGGCCGCATCCAGGGTCGCTCCATGCCGCTCGACAATGTCGCCGCGGCACTCGACATCGTGAACGGCAACATTGACGTGCACCCGCTGAGCTTCGGGGTCGGCACCGGACGCATTTCTCTCTCGGCCCGGTTAGTCGATTCAGGAAGTACATTGCGTACACGTGCCGAGATCAACTTCCAGAGCGTCAATGTCGGCCGATTGATGGCGGCGACGCATGTATTCCATGGCGCCGGCACGATCAGTGGTAGCGGCCGAATTGATACCTCAGGTAACTCGATCGCGCAGATGGCCGCCAACGGCAACGGAGAGATCGCGGTCGGCATGTCAGGGGGCGATCTCAGTGCCATTCTGGTCGATCTGTCCGGCCTGGAGTTCGGCAATGCGCTGCTCTCCGCCCTCGGCGTGCCGCGAAGCGCAGTGGTCGAATGCATGATTGCCGATTTCGCGCTGGAGCGCGGCGTGATGCAGACGCGAGCGCTGATCCTGGACACCAAGGAAGCGATCCTGACCGGCACCGGGACGGTCAATTGGGGGACCGAGCAGCTCGACATGCAGTTGCGCACGCGGCCGCGGCAGTTCTCCATCGGCTCGCTGCCCGGACCGATTAATATCGGCGGCACGCTTAAACACCCGAGTATTCTGCCGGGAGCCGAGACCGTAGTTCGCGGCGGGTTGGCAGCAGGACTCGGTGTGCTGTTTGCGCCGTTGGCCGTGCTGCCGACCATCCAGTTCGGGACGTCCGATAACGGCGCGTGCGAGCGCATGCTGACCGAGGCACGGCAAAAGGCGCCAGGTACCAAGCCACCGGCGCCAAAAACAGCACGGTCCACGCGTTAGAATCGAGTTGGCGACTTCCGAAAGGGGATGGTGCTGTCCGCCCTGGGCTGCCGGCACGGACTGGTGCGCCGACGCCGGGGCAGCTTGTTTCAGCCATTGTGACCCCGCAGTCGAGGAGGCGGAAGGCCCATGTCAGTGTGTTGACGACCAGCGGTGTAAGCTTCGAACGATCGACAGCCACCAGTAACAAGTCCTCGACCGAGCCTTGTCGTTGCGATGCGTGAGAGCACTTGACGAAGTCAGGTTTCGCGGCACGTCGCGGCATGCCTGTCTGGGGGGCTGCCGGGTTGATGGTCGCGGAGGCCCTAATGATGAATGGTGCCGGCCTCGCGATGCTAAAGCGGAGCCGCGGAAGTATCGATCCGTCTGCTGTGTTACCTCCTCTTGGTGACGCAGATAAGCCGCCGCGTCCATCATCAATGAGCTACGGTGATTAGTCAGAGCGCCTTATTTTGAACGCGCTTCTTTCACCTTCAACATGATGTGCGGAGATGCCATCCATTAGCTTGGGAGAACGCTCCATGCGAAGCATATCTTCTCTGACGCTCCTGCTTGTCCTGGTTGCTTGTACTCAGTTCGAGCCGGCCAATCCCAAATACGTGGTGTTCTTCCAGGAGCGGTCAGCACAGCTCGATTCGCCGGCACGCGATGTTGTCAACCAAGTCGCCGAACGCGCGAACGACCATCCAGCATCAATGATTGAAGTTCTCGGCTTCACCGATAGTGCGGGCAGCCCATCAGCAGATACAGTGCTGTCTCAGCGGCGGGCGCGTACCGTAGCGGATGCGCTCATAAGGAGCGGCGTTGCCGCAAACCGGGTGGTGCTCACCGGTAGAGGTCAAACCAGTGAAAACCCCGGTCTCGAGAGCCAGCGAGCCGAGATTATTATAGCCAGCCGCTGAAGGTTGGCCGACGCCACGGCTCATCTTCAAGGACCGCCGAGTCCGTTCAGTCTGATCTTGAAAATGTTATGTTCGAGGCCGAAGACGACGATGCTTTCGTGAGCAAGATTTTCACTTCTGACGCCGTTTGACCGGGCGATGCGACGCAAAGGCTATCAGCTCACGAGGTACGCGGACGATTGGGCCTGTCGATCGCTCCCATCGTCGGATTCACATGCCAGCCATCGACCGCATTCGTCTTTATCGGGCAGCAACGCTGGTGACCTGTCTTCCGGTGCTGTCAGCCTGCACCTCGGTGCTCTCGGCCACGACCGCAGATGTCGCCGGGGTGGCGAGTGCGGGGATCAGCAGCGGCATCACGAAGAATGCAGCGGTCGGCACGGGCATCGGGCTTGGCGTCGCAGCCGGCGCCGATGCTGGTCTACGATATTTTGAGCGGCGGGTGCACCGCGCGGAACAGGAGCGGATCGCAAGCGCTGCCGGTCCGCTGGCACCGGGGCAAGTCGCGTACTGGAACGTCGTGCATGACGTGCCCATCGAGGCCAACGAGCACGGTCGGGTGACCGTGTTCCGTGTCTTCACCGCTCCCGGTTTCATGTGCAAGCAGATCGTCTTCTCAGTCGAAGGCAAAAACGACCGGCCCATTGGCTTCTACACGACGATTATCTGTTTCGACGGGGCGCGGTGGCAGTGGGCAGAGGCCGAGCCGGCAACCGCACGCTGGGGCAGCCTGCAATGACGTTCGCCGCGCCAGCGCGCGGAGCCGCGTTGCTCGCGGTCGCGGCTGTTCTGCTGGGTGGGTGCAAGGACTTCGGTACCATTGCCGGTGTTGCCAGCGGTGCGGCGACTGGCGCGGCGACGGGCAGCCCGGCAATCGGCATCGCAGTTGGCATTGGAGTGAGCGCGGGGGGAAATTTCCTCGTCCGCTACATCGCCCGCGTACGCGCCGGCGCGGAGCAGGATGTCATTGCGGAGACCGCCGGCGCGTTGCCGGTCGGCGGCGCAGCTGCTTGGGCGATTCACCATACGATCCCGATCGACAACGAGCATGGTGAGCTGCGGGTGATCGATGCAATCGACACGCCGCTCGCGCTTTGCAAAGAGGTGGTGTTCTCGGTGGACGACGGCGGCGCCCGCGGTCCGCGAAGCTGGTACGCGGTGGATGTATGCCGAGATCCGAAAGGTTGGAAATGGGCCACCGCGGAATCTGCCGTCGAGCGGTGGGGCTCCCTACAATAGCGCACACCTGGCGTGAGCTTCGACCTTTTCAAAGACACCGGGCTGTCAGCCCGGCTTCGGATAACCTGCGCCAGTGCTTCGGCACACGGTCGAGTGCTTTTTTCGCGCATGCGTCGGCCCAGCCGGCCAGCACGCCCAGAACGGGCGCGAGTTCAGCATGTCCCACCTGCGTGAGTTGTTCTGCCAGCGCCGGGGTCACGGTGGCGTCGTTCACTCGGCCCAGCAACTCCTGCAGCTTCTCGCAATGCTTCAGGACGGTCTCGACCTGCGGGCGTGAGGCTTAGGTTCTCTTCACACCGGACGCGTGCCGGCGCTGTCACCGCCGACGCTCACATCTCGCTCCACTGCCTGGTGCCGGCCCAGACAACTTCTCGGGGCTCCGCCGCGGGCAAGAGAAGCGCCTGCTAGGCCGCGAACCACCCGATCCCGCTTGCGGGCAGGCCGGCTCAGCTATGCCTTGCGCGCCCGGATCACTTGGGTTGGGTCCGCTTCGGCGACGCCTGAACTTATGCGGGCCCAGGCCTGCTTGGAGGGACAGGAATCCTGACGAACCAGTTCTCAGTTTCGTCGCACCCGGGACGGCAAGACCTGGAGACGGTTCGGCGAGATCATCGTCGGAGCGTAAGTCAGGCGTAAGCAACGCGGAGGCGGAGCCGGCTCCGCCCTTCAAGGTGCGTTCGAATTACGCTTCAGGCTGCCACCCGCAAATCCAGCGCTGGAGTGATGCGGCCCCCGTCTTCGCAGTGAGTTCCCTCCATGCTCACGCCCGGCGCGATGTCGATCAGCGGCAGACGCCGGGTCGTGCGAGTCACTTTCGGCCATATCTTACGGAAGGCGTAACCCGTTGACGTCAGTCGCTCCAGCCCAGAGCGCGGCTATGAGAACGCAGAGGAACCAACCAAGGCGCATGGGTCACTTCCCTAGTAACGATCGCCATCTACCACAGGCGGCCTGATGTGGAGGTTGATCGAAATCAACGGAGGGTTCTCACGCCTTTTCGCCTAGCCGCCCCCCCGGTCCACGCAGAATTCAAGAATTTCGGTGCGCCGGTCAAAACCGGCAAGGAGTAGGAGGTGCAAGTCCCCCACGATGAAGGCGTAGCGAGCCGCATCGGGCCCGAGCCGTGCGCTGCCATCCGCGAGGGTGTCGGCGAAGCGTCGGCAGGGGAGCACACAGGCCAGCCATTGAGCCGCGAAAACTTGAGCAACCCGGGTGCCGACGTGTTCGTAATCACGGAAGGCCACATGGACGGACGCGATAACGCGAGTGTCTGTCCGACCCGGCGTGGTCGGAGACCCTGGCATGTGTGGAAGCTCTTTGTTCGGGAACCGGGAGATCTCGGGCTTGGCCTGCGGCTGGACACGCAGGTCCGCATCGGAAAGGCGAGAAGCCGAAACCGATGATGCACGCGCCCGAGAAGTCTGACTCTGTCGTAGTAGCCGTGAAGCCGACGAACAAAGCGGAGCGATCCGCCGCGGAGCCGGTGGAGCCAAGGACAGGGACCAAGGGGAACGCGAGCCAGCAAAGCACGCGCCGGGCGCAGGACCGGGAAAGTGTGTCACAGGCGCTGGACCGCGTACGGCTCGCCGCAAGGCGAGGGGAGAAGGAGAGGTTCACTGCGCTCCTTCACCACATCAATCCCGAGATGCTGCGGTCGGCGTTCCACGCGATGAAGCGTGACGCAGCCCCGGGCGTCGACGGCATGACGTGGGAGACCTATGAACAGGGCCTCGATCAACGGATCGCAGACCTGCACACAAGGGTCCAAACAGGAGCGTACCGGGCACTGCCGTCCCGCCGGAGCTACATTCCGAAGGAAGACGGCAGCAAGCGCCCGCTCGCGGTCACGGCGCTCGAAGACAAGATTGTCCAGAGGGCGGTGGCGGCGGTGCTGAACGTGATCTACGAGCAAGACTTCCTCGGGTTCTCGTATGGGTTCCGACCGGGGCGCAGCCAGCACGACGCGCTGGATGCACTGATTGTTGGGATCAGCAGCAGGAAGGTGAACTTCATACTGGACGCCGACATCCGATCGTTTTTCACGGAAGTTTCCCAGGAATGGGTCGTCCGCTTCCTGGAACATCGGATCGGCGACAGGCGCATCCTCCGGCTCGTCCAGAAATGGTTGCGGGCCGGGGTCCTGGAAGATGGAGCGGTAACGATAGAGGAAAAGGGGACGGGACAGGGTTCGGTGATCTCACCGCTGCTCGCGAACGTCTATCTCCACTACGTCTTCGACCTCTGGGCCGAACGCTGGCGACGGCGCGAGGCCACGGGCGACATGATCATGGTGCGGTACGCCGACGACATCGTCGTGGGCTTCCAACATGAGAGTGACGCCCGGCGCTTCTGGGACGCGATGCGTGATAGGCTGCGGGAGTTCGCGCTGTCGCTGCACCCGGACAAGACCCGGCTGATCGCGTTCGGCCGCTTTGCGGCGCAGAACCGCGAGAAGCAGGGGCTTGGCAAACCGGAAACCTTCAAGTTCCTGGGCTTTGTACTCATCTGCGGCAAGTCCCGGCGAGGCGACTTCCAGATCAGGAGGAAGTCGCGTCGGGATCGCATGGGCGCGAAGTTGCGGGAGACCAAGGAGGCGCTGCGGGAGCGGAGGCACGTGCCAATCCCGGAAGTCGGGAGGTGGCTCGCGCAGGTCGTCGCTGGATACTTCGCCTACCACGCCGTGCCGACTAACAGCCCGGCGTTGGCTGCGTTCCGCTACCATGTCGTGATCCTATGGCACCGGCAGCTTTGCCGGCGCAGCCAGCGGGCATACGTGGCGTGGCAGCGGATGGCGAAACTGGCCGACGAGTTTCTCCCCAAGCCCCGTGTCCTGCATCCCTGGCCGAGCGTGCGGTTTGCCGTCAGGCACCCGAGGTAGGAGCCGTGTGCGGGAATTCCGCTCGCACGGATCTGTGCGGGGGGCGCTCAGCAATGGGCGTCCCTACCGCGAACAGCGCAGGCCCGGGTGAGCAAAATCAAGGGGTTGGCTGGTGCAAATCCGGTGCGGATGTCCGCTGCTCAGGATGGGTGGCGGCTGGCAAACTCCTCTGTGCTTGCGGACCACCGAAACCCGCCTAACCCCGTCTGTGAGCCGAATGTCTGGTATCCGGCTGGGTTCGCCCGGAAGCGGACCGTCGCGAAACCACCCATTGTTGCCATCGCGCCGCACTAGGGGCGCGTTGGCGGCTGGAACTTTGGTTGAGGCACTGTGTTTCGGCGTAATAGGATTGGTACGGCGACTGCGCCATACTTAAGGCATGAATTCGACCCGCATCAGTTGCCCCATGAGCGCGCTTCGCGTGATCATGTTACGTGCGCGCCTCCTACCACTCGCGTTCGCCGCCGCCCTGACCGTCGCGGCCCCACGCGCGCATTCGGCCGGGGTACAGTTTATCGACGTGCCCGCCGACGCCGCCGGTCCAGCGCTCATTGGCGCGGTGTGGTCCCCCTGCGCAGGGCCGGTCGGAGAGATCAAGCTCGGGCGTGGTCTAACGACGCCCGGAACCCTCGCGTGCCCAGTGCTCGGCGCACACCTGCCGCTCATTGCGATGTCGCATGGCTACCACGGCTGGTATGGCAGCTTGCATGACGTCGCCGAGACGCTCGCGGATGCCGGCTTCGTGGTCGCGATAATCAACCATCCAGCCGATAGCGGGCCGGATATGTCCCATGCCGACGAGCTGTCGGCGCTGACAGAACGCCCAACCGACGTCAAGCGCCTGATCAACTTCATGTTGGGTGGTTGGCTCGACCATGCGAAGCTCGACCCCGGCCGAATCGGCTTTTTGGGCTTCTCGCGCGGCGGGTATACTGGCCTTGTGCTAATCGGCGGCGATCCCGACTGGCACAAGCTGGACGGGATCTGTCCGCGGCAATCGCCGCTGCCATATTGCGCGCAGGCTCGCAGCAATCAGTTACCCGATGAGCCCCCCGTGCATGACCCCCGCATCAAGGCCGCCGTAATCGCCGACCCCGCCTTCGGCCCACTATTCACGCCGGACGGCTTGCAGCATGTAACGGTGGCCGTTCAGCTCTGGGCCTCCTCCTACAGCGGCGACGGCACCACGCTGGACGGCGTGTCTCCTACCAACGTGGCAGCGATCAATCGCGATCTGTCCGCGCCGCACGACTTCCATGTCGTGCAGAACGCCACCCATTACGCGTTCCTCGCCCCTTGTCGCCCGCAGCCGAACCAGACCGTCTCCATCATCTGCCTCGACGCGCCGGGCTTCGACCGCGCGGAGTTCCACCGCACGTTCGACGACGAGGTGCGGGCGTTTTACCGCGCGCATTTGGGCAACGTGGCTGAACACTAGGCCGGCCCTGCTGCCGGGCTGCCTCAGATCAGTCTAGCCCTAGCCAGAGCGCGGCGTCCGTGGACGGGCAGCTTTCCACCCCGAGCGACGGTAGCAGGGCTGCCCACGCGAACCGCCGGAGTCGACCCAACTCAGCCGCCAGACCCCCGATCAGGAGCGCCCGGAACCGGACGTTTAGTTGCGCTTGATAGTGGCGCCTTCGGGGAAAGCGATTCATCAGTTGAGTTCGGATCATGCTCGGCACAGATTACCCGATTTTCGACAGTACGACCGCGTCGGACGCGCTAGCGATAGCATCAATTCCTGATACGGCGCGTGCAGCCGTCGCGGCCGAAAATGCGCTGCGGGTGCTGAGGCTCAGCCCGACAGCACCGCCTCCAGCTGGACCGTCACGCGACTGATTTCAGCCCAGCCTCGGTGTTTCGTACAACGTCGTGCCGGCGACCTTGATCTCGACATCGATAAGATAATTGCGCATGCCAGCGGGGTTGATCCTGATACCGAGGCCCGGAGCATCGGGCGCGGCGATCTCACCGTTGCCATTGCGTTGCAGAGGGGTGGCTACGAAATCCCCCGGGAGTGATTTCGGCTGGAACGGAAACTCACAAGTCCGGTGCTCCAACAAGCCGGCGAAGGGTTGCAGCGATGCGCTGAGAGCGAGGTGCGAGGTGAAGGTGTGATTGACGAAGGTCACGCCCTTGGCGACGGCGTAGTCAGCGACACGTTTGGCCGGGCCGATACCGCCGATGCGGCCGGTGTCGATCTGGATAAAGCCGACGCCGCCGTAGTCGATCAGGTGTTGCGCCATGGCGAAATTATGCACGCCTTCGCCGCCAGCGAACTTGACCCTAGGGCTGCGACGCGACAGGGCGCCGTAGGCCTCCAGCGCGCTGGTATGGAACGGCTCCTCCAGCCAGGTGGCGTGGCGGGCTTCGAGTGCAGGGATGCGCGCGGCGGCGGCCTCGACGTCTTCGCCCCAAATCTGACCCACATCGACGAGAAGGATGCCATCGGGACCGAGCCCCTCGCGGGCGGCGGCCAATTGATCGGCGTCGTCACGGACGCTGCCTCGGCCGATCGGGCCCCATCCGAACTTGGCGGCGGAATATCCCGCGGTGCGTGCGGCAAGGCCCTGCTGCAGCGTCGCCTGCGGCGTGTCGCCGAACAGCAAGGAGGCATAGGGGCGTTTCGGATGCGAGGCGCGGTAGCCGAGTAACCGCCAGACCGGTTCGTTATGAGCGTGGCCCAGGAGGTCCCAGAGCGCCATTTCGACGCCAGACCAAGTGTGGGCGGCCTGCAGCAGATCCATGCTGTCGTAGTCGGGGCCTTCGATGGTTTCACCGAGCACGGAGGCGCCGACCGGGCGGCAGACGCCGTGCGACATCGGGCAAACAAAGGCGGCGATGGAGGGCAGCGGGGCGGCCTCGCATTCGCCCCAGCCGATGTGGCCGCCGGCAGCGACGCGGACCAGCAACGCGTCCTGACTGCCGTCGGCTTCCGTCGTGATCTCGGGCATGGCCAGGTAAAAGAGATCGACGGCTTCGATCTTCATGGCGGACGTCGGTGCGGCGTATCAGGCCGGACCGATGCGGAAGATGCAGAGCTTGTTACCATCCGGGTCACGGAAGTAGGCGCCATAAAATCCGTCCGGATTGGGGCCGCGCACACCAGGTGCGCCTTCGTCTTTGCCGCCCAGTGCCAGCGCCTTCGCATGCACTGCGTCCACGATCGCCCGGCTTGCCGCCGGGAGTGCCACCATGGTGCCGTTGCCGACAGTGGCGGGCTTGCCGTCGTACGGCATGCCGATGGCGATCATGGGCTTGCCGGCACCGACGGTATAAAATGCGCGCTTGTCCGAGCTGTAGGCCTCAAACACGGACGCTCCGAGCAGGGTGAGGATCGGGTCGTAGAACGCCTTGGCACGCGCCACATCGTTCGTGCCGAGCATGCAGTAGCCGATCATGGTGGTCTTCCTTCCCTGATTGATGGACGAACGTCGAACGCTCGCCCGAGGCATGTCAATCCGGGTGATGGACGCGGGGGCGGTTCGCCGGATCGAACTGAGCGATGACAGCCTGCGTCAAGCTGTGCGCCGCAGCTTGACCGCGCTCGGTCCATCGTGACATGAGCGAACTTGACCTGCCGAGATGTCACCAACTGGACAGCAGTCCGAACGAGAGGTTGGGATGCTGACGAACACGCGCGTGGCCTGGTTCAACGGAACGATCATGCCGGAGGGGCAGATCATGATCCCCTACCGGGACCGTAGCTGGAAGTCCGGCGATGGTGCCTTTGACATGACGCGCACGTTCAATGGGGCGATCTTCCGGCTGAAGGAGCATATTGATCGGTTCTATCGCTCCTTGCGTTATGTACGGATCGACCCCGGACTCTCGCCTCAGGAGATGATCGCGGTCAGCGAGGAGGTCGTTGCCCGTAATGAGCATCTCCGGGAGCCGCACGGCGACTGGTGGGTGGGCCAGCGGGTCAGTCGCGGTGTAGATGCAGTCGGCGACGAAGGCTGGGAGCACACCGGCCCGAACGTGGTCGTGGACGTCACCCCGCTGCCGCTTGCCAGCCGTGCCACCCAGTATCGCGACGGTGCCGAGGTGATGACCACTACGATGCGTCGCACCGCGCCCAGCATGCTGAGTCCTCGGGCCAAAATGAACAATTATCTCAATATGATTGTGGCTGGGCAGCCGATCAAGGCGGCCCGCCCCGATGCGTGGCCGCTATTGCTCGACGAGAACGGCAACCTGGCGGAAGGATCTGGCAGCAATATTTTCATTGTACAGGATGGAGCGCTGCGCACGCCCAAGGAGCGTTATGTGCTGCCCGGGGTCAGCCGGCAGATGACGATGGATCTCGCGGCGAAGCTGGGCATTCCGTGCACAGAAGCAGACATCGATCTGTTCGACGCCGCCAATGCGGACGAAATGTTCCTGACTGCCACCAGTTTGTGCATCCTGCCGGTGCGTTGCTTCAATGGTGCGCCGATCGGCGCGCATCCCTGGGCTGGCGCCGGACCGGTCACGCAACGACTGATTCGCGCGTATGTGGCAGAGGTCGGATGCGACTTTGTTCAGCAGTACCTGGACCGCATTCCGACCTGATCGGACTTCGCGCGAACGCATCGCCATATGTCAGCCGCCGTGTTGGTGGGATCGAGCACCTCCAGCCCGCGTGGTTGAGGGCTTTCGAATTGGCCGATTGACACCGGCCCGATGAGTGATCGATCAAGTCGAGCCCGACGCTGAAGCGGGTAATGTCGAAGGAAAATGCACGATGCCTGTCATCGACGTCCACACGCACATGTTTACAGCTAAGTTCATGGAGCTGCTGAAGGCGAAAGGCGGCATCTACAACCTGCAGACGCGGCCGGACGGGCAGGTGGAGATCTTCCGCCACGACACGCCTGTTGCGATCCCGCAGCGCGGCCATTTTGACTACGAGCTGCGTCTGCGCGACATGGACGCTGCACACATCGACATGGCGATCGTCTCGCTGACATGCCCCAACGTTTACTGGGGCAAAGAGGACGTCAGTTGTGAGGCAGCACGCGAGTCCAACGACAGCATGGCCGCGGCACAGAGGACGTGGCCCGACCGCATCCGCTGGTTCACCTCGCTGCCCTGGGAGTACCCGGTGCGTGCGGTGGACGAACTGCGGCGTAGCTGCGACGCCGGCGCGGTCGGGGTGATGGTGCTGGCCAACATCGCCGGCCACAGCCTGACCGATCCGTTATTCGCGCCGGTGTGGGAAGAGATCGATCGACGCGCACTGCCGGTGCTTGTGCACCCGACCGACCTGCCTGGCATCGATCAGATGGACATGAAGAAATACGACCTCAGTTGGTCGGTTGGCTTCATCGCCGATACCACACTCGCCTTCACCCGCATCATCTTCGACGGCTTCCTGGACCTCTATCCAAACCTGAAGCTGATCGCCTCGCACGGTGGCGGCGCACTGCCCTACCTGGTCGGCCGGTTCGACAAGGGCGACGAAGTGGAAATCCCGTCACGGCGCCGGGTCAAGGCGCGGCCGTCGGAATACCTCAAGCGCATCTGGTACGACTGCATTACCTACCATCCTGCGGCCTTGCAGTTCCTGGTCTCGATCGTTGGCCCCGACCGCGTGCTGTTCGGCACCGATTATCCGCACCAAGTGCATGACATGAAGGGCTCTATGACGAACACCGCAGCCCTGCCAGCAGAAGTCTGCCACGCCATCCGCGAGGGCAACGCGCGGGCGATCTTCAGGCTCTGACACCGCCGGGTCAATTGACATCCGACCTATGTCGACACCGACGAGTTCAAAGTGCCGGCTCGGTAATGGCAACGCCCGTATCAATCGGTCCAGCTGTCATGACCCAGGCGCATCCTCATGGTCGGGCCTTGGCCATGCGTGGAACCGAGAGTCGCGGTTGTCGGTCCCATCACACAATGGGTCAGCGCGGCCCTTGCCTATGCCGCCATTGGAGGAACCCGCCGGTGCCAGTCGTGCGCGGCCTGGTAGGCATAGCCGATGCTTAGGGCCAGAGGCTCAGTATAGCCTCGGCAGACGATTTGCAGCGATGTGGGCAAGCCGCCGGCGGTGAAGCCGTTCGGCACCGCCACCGCACACAGGTCAAGAAAGTTGACCCAACGCGTGAGCATCGCCGGCGTCGTGTTCTGGTCGATCGACGCCACCGGCAGGGCGGGTGTCACAGCGGTCGGAGTTAGCAGTGCGTCAACGCTTTCGATGGCAGCGTCGAACGATGCCTTCATCCGCTCCCGCTCGGCCAGTGCAACGAGATAGTCCCTCGACGAGACCGTCGCCCCTGCGCGCACGCGCGGTCGCACGTCCTGGTCCAGCGGTTGAGCATTGTCGTCGACCAGTTCCGCGAGCGCCGCGTACGCTTCGGCGGACATGATGCGCGCGTTGATCGCGCCGAGATCGGCAAACCGCGCGGGCAGTGCGACATCGACGATCTCCGCACCCAAGCTGGCGAGTGCATCGACCGACCGGTCGTACGCCGCCAGGACCTCCACATCGATACCGTCACGTTCGTCGTTTGGCAGCCGTGCAAGACGCAGTCCCGTCACGCCGCGACGCAGGTCCGCCATCGGCTCCACGTCGTGCACGCCCAGAGTACGCCGGTCGCGCCGATCTTCACCCTGCAGCACCGATAGCAGCAGCGCCGCATCCTCGATCTTCAGCCCGGTGACGCCGTTCCATGCTGCCGGAATGCGGACCGAACCGCCCGTGTCGGTCCCGATCGCGCAGGGTGCCATCCGCGCCGCGACGGCGACGCCGGAGCCGGAGGACGAGCCGCCCGGCGTGCGGGTGCGTGCTATCATCCCAGGGGTTCCACGGTGTCCCCAGATGCTGGTTAGTGCCCCAGCCGCCATAGGCGAACTCTACCGTGTGGGTCTTGCCGAGGTTGATCATGCCGGCCGCCATGAGCCTGCACATAAGCGTCGCAGTGTGTGGCGCGATTCGGTTGCGCCAGGCCGCGGTACCGCCCATCGCAACCTCGCCCTCGATTTCCACGAGGTCTTTGATCGCTATCGGAATGCCATGCAGCGGTCCGACGGCGTGGCCGGCCCGGATCGCCTTGTCCGCCAATTCGGCGGCGAGTTGAGCGTTGGCGGCGTTGACCGAGACGAAAGCCTGCAGCCTGGGTTCCAGGCGCTCGATGCGCGCGATGCACTCGTCCACCAGATCGACCGGCGACAGGCGGCGCGCGCCAATCTCCGTGGCCAGCGTGTGGACGGGACGGAAGGCGGCGGAGGTCATGGCACACTCCCCACTATGACGGCAGCGGCGATCATGCGGTACGCAAGCGGCCAGCGACAGGGGTCCGACCCGCCAGCGCCCAGGGTGTCAAGCTGGCCGGCGCAACTCGCGGCCTCCGGCTTTTCTGCGATTGACCGCTCTCGACCAATTCTGTTGAAAAAGTCCCGCGTAGAGTGGCGTCCAGCAACATCCGGATTGAGCGGGCGCCCGCGGTGACCCTTTGTTGTCCCGGGCGGCGATGTCACTCAAACTTTGGTTCGATCATGGTCACCCGACTTTTTCAACAGAATCGAGCCCAAGCGGACATTCCGAACTGTCGGCAAGAAGTCCGATGTTGGCCGAAAAGAGACGGTCCGCTTTGGGAAATTGCTGCGGAGGAGCAGACGTTCGCCTCCATGCGGCTTGTAGCAGCTTTCGACTTACGGCAGCACGGCTGGTTGCGGGTCCAGGTCTTTCGGAAAAAAACAATGAGAATTATGAGAATTATGCTATTTGTAGCGGTAGCAATTGCCGCTCTGAGCGGTTCAATGAACGCGCAGAGCGCTGAGGACACCGAGACCGACCGGTCTATGGTAAACGTCGTCTCGACGTGAACAGGGAACAATGAGCGTCAGAGCTCTATCGGTTAAGAGGTGACGCAACTGCCCGGAATGATCAGGCCGCGATCTTCGAGGCGATTATGTCCAAAGCGGATCCAAGCTGCGCCCGGAGCGGAATCGTAACACCAAACGGATTATCCTCTATCAGATCGACGATCGGGGAGCCGTCCAGGAAGCTCCGGAACCGGTCGATGGCGGCGACCAGCTTGTCGGTGCCTCGTCCATTATCGGCGTCCATCAGCGCCGCCATCAGCCTGACGCTGTCCCGATCCGTCACGCCGTTGAGGCCGAAATCGGCGAGCTGCTGGACGTCCGGGTCGTCTACCGCCTTCAATTCCCGCTGGAGTGCGGCGAAGCCCTGGTCCACCCGTGCCTTCGCGCCGGTCCAGATCGGTGTCAGCTTGCCGCCCCAATCGGCTGCCTCTTCCACGTCGAAGCCAAGCACTTCGAGAATCCACTGGTCACGGACTTCTCTCGCCATTGGTAGTGCTCCTTTCGCGAAGAACGCTCGCCATCAAACTGAGTTCGGCCGATTGTGGCCCGGAACGGCGTTGAGTAGTTGATCCACGGCGACAAGGCTTCCAGCATCAATACCGTCCTGCATAGTGCTCGCTTGGGCCGCCGTGATGGCGTTGCCGTTCTGCAAACCATCAACCTCGAGTCGAAAGTTGGCGCGGACCCGCTCGAATGCGTTATCGCTCACACCTGTCACCGCGTCCAATCCGTTAGGCTGTGCCTGAAGCAGCGATTGAGTAAACTGCCGGTTAAGTGGGCCGCGCATCAAGGCAATGATTTGCTGCGCTGCAGTAACTTTCAAGTTTAAGAGCTGGTTCTGAATTGCCGGCAACGCACCGCCATTCTGCCGCTCGGCGGTGGCGAAATTCACCTTGATCTGGCGCATCTGGTGGATGGCCCGGAGCATCATCGTCGGAAATTGCAGCTTACTGTCGCTCGAGACAACCTTGAAGGTCAAGATTTCCGCCAACTCCTCCGGCAATTCGGCGATGATCTTCCGCAACTCTTTGAACGCCGCCCACTCCTCGGCCATATCGATCTGATAGTTTGCCACGGCCGATTGCTGCTTCAGCCGGGGATACACGGTTTCCATCGCCTGCTGATCGGTCGGGGTCGGCGCACCCTTGCCTGGAACCGGCGGCGCCGTCTTCGGTGCGTTGGCATCGAAGGGCGGCAGGGGCTTCGGTACGGCAGTTCCGCCCAGTGCCAATTTCAGCGCGAGGGCAGGGTCGCAGAGAACTGAAGCACCCGGCGCTGTCTGCATGGGGAAGTCCCAGCCCCCCTGCGCCAGCATGTCCTTCATCGCCTGGTGTTCAACCGGGTTCATCAGGCACGCTTGCTTTATGACAGCCTGGTTTTTCACGGCCTCACCCAGCGCCCGCTCCGCAACCAACGCGAATTGCTTGTCCTTCACGTCGGGATCGAGTAGGATGGTTGCGTTCTTACCGAGCGCCAATTGAACTGCAGCGGGCGACAAAACCTTGTAATCCTGCGCCGCGAGTTTCATGAACTTCATAGCCCGCTCCGAGGTATCGAGCGCGGCATCGCTGAGAGTCGCTTGCCCGGCCAGTTGGTTGTTTGCCTGCCCCATCTCCTGGGCGATGTCGTTGCGCTCCGCTGCGAGCTGGGCTTTGATCGCGCCGACCTTCATGTTCTTCAGCTTGCTGCGCATGTCGTCAGACATCGGCTCGTGCGCCTGCGGAAACTTGAGCATGGCGTTGTGCGGCGACGGCATCGCGTCCCGCACACGTGCAAGACCTCTCTTACGTTTATTGAGAACAGGCTCAGGGAGGCTCGCTCCATGATCGATCGGGACAATCTCGCCGTTAGCGTCCATCAGCAAGTTGCCGTCGTGCCGATCCAGGTTCAGGGTGCAAATATCGAGCGCGATCAGGCCGTGGACCTGGCCTTTCGGGACGCGGCTTAGTTCCTGCTTCGATTTGCCCGTGGCGGGGCCCTGATTGGGCCTGAGCTCCTGGATCGAGCACGCCGTGCTCGCGCCGTTCGGATTTTGCAGATTTGGCGGCAGGAAGCTGTTGTCCAGCGCGATGCTGTGGGTTTCCGGGATGTTAAGGTCAACTCCGAGTTTCTGGCTCAGCATGCGTCCGGCCCGCTGCACCAAGGCCTCGCGCGCGGCCTCACCGCCATCCGGAATCCCGTCAACGGTCGAAGCTGCCGCCGGCTTGCAAATATAGGAGCCCTGCTCCTGGCCGGTTCCGCCAGTGCGCTTTATCCAGACCTTCGTATTGACGCCTCCGACGCCGCCTGGCGGCGGTTGGGCCACCCGGCTGCCCGCGGGCATGCTCAGTATATCCAGTTCGACTTTCGCCTTTGACGCCTGCTTGGCCGTATTAGTGTCCCACGGCGGTTGACCATAGCTCGTGACCTGATCGCGCAGCTCGAACGCGCGGGTCACGCGCTTCACCTCGTCAAGCGCCGCCCTCTTCGTCGGGTCGGGGTTAGCCACGTTCTGAAGGCTCTGCTCGTAAACGGCGGCCGCCTGGCGCAGCGGCGCGACCTCGTTGGTGCCACGCGCTTTCTTCTGTCCATTCCCCCATCTGCCGCTGTTCTCGAACGTCTCGAGCGCACCGACCAGACCGCTGAAGGCAGGATCCTGAGCGAGCTGCACCTGAGTGAAGGTTTGCTTCAAAGTAGCCGAACAGTGGAGACCAACGTTCGGCTGGCAGGAAGATTCATCGATCCGTGCCGCTGTCGCGACCGTGCTCGCGAGCACACGGTCTTGGGACGAACGGGGGTTCAATCCAAGCGCTGTCAGCGTCGAGACGCTCCAGCGCCGTACTTTCAGCTTGACCTGGTCAACCTCGGCGACCCCTTTGGAGGTGTAGCCCGTCATATCCGGTGGCTGCGGCACGAGCGGCTGGGGTGGCAATTGCTGCGGCACGACAAGGCCCGGATTGTTGACCGGTGCATTTACCGGCTGCGGGTTTTGCAGGACCGGAGCGGGATTGTTCGCCGGGTTCTGCACCGGCGGGGCGCCAACACCCGGCTGCGGCAGGGGTGGCAATTGCTGCGGCACGACAAGGCCCGGATTGTTGACCGGTGCATTTACCGGCTGCGGGTTTTGCAGGACCGGAGCGGGATTGTTCGCCGGGTTCTGCACCGGCGGGGCGCCAACACCCGGCTGCGGCAGGGGTGGCAATTGCTGCGGCACGACAAGGCCCGGATTGTTGACCGGTGCATTTACCGGCTGCGGGTTTTGCAGGACCGGAGCGGGATTGTTCGCCGGGTTCTGCACCGGCGGGGCGCCAACACCCGGCTGCGGCAGGGGTGGCAATTGCTGCGGCACGGCAAGGCCCGGATTGTTGACCGGCGCATTTAGCGGCTGCGGGTTTTGCGGCAGGACCGGAGCGGGATTGTTCGCCGGGTTCTGCACCGGCGGGGCGCCAACACCCGGCTGAAGGGCTGCCTGGCGACCGGCAAGCGGCTGAGGGCCAACGCCGCGACGGGCCTGCGGCCGGGCGCCCCACTGTGGAGCCGGGTTCTGCGGCACTGGGTTGTTCTGCGCTTGGTTCCCTTGCTGTTGCGCGTTTTGCCCTTGGGCGGGTTGGTTCGGGACGTTAGGTCCACCGCTCATCGCAACTCCCCCTGCTGCCAGTTCATTGAATCCGGCAGACATTTACGGGTGGACCGCCCGTCAGTCCACCAAGAAGTTCAGGTTATCCGGGAATTCGGTATTCGGCAATGGTTGAGGCCGTGATTGATGCACATATTCTACACGAATAGCGGAATCGCCCGCCACGGGTTGTTGCTCTGCAGCGAGCGCATGGGCGTTGTGTTGTTCAGTAGTTAGCGGTCGTTACTAGCACACCGTTTCCAAGGACCGACTCCTATCAGGCTGGCAGGGCGAACTGATAGGACCATTGTGCACCACCGCTTCGCGGTTGAGGTCTTCAAGATAGGCGAGAATGCGTTGCTTGAGTTCGGCTTTGGAGTCGACCCGGATATGGCGAAAAAGGGAACGTGCATCTTGGAAAAGAGACCCTCGACCAGATTCAACCAGGAGCCGTGCTTCGGGGTGGAGACAAAACTGAGGCGGCCGGCCGGCTGCGTGGCGAGCCATCGATTGGTCTCCTTGGACACGTGCGCTGAATGATTGCCGAGGATGATTTTGATCGCCGTGTCAGCAGGATAAGCTCCGTCGATTTTTGCAGGAATGCCCAGACAGTAACCGGCACGCCGCAGGTTGCGAGGATATCTTACATCGGCCTCGCCGGTATCGCCATCCCGCAACCCTAAGCGGGCCTGATATAGCATCGCCGGAATGGCCAGTCCCGACCGCTGTCGGCGCAAGCGGGGCGGCGCGATCTGTCGCGACGAAAGACCGCTCTCTACCCATTGCAGCCGAAGAGGTCGGCGGATGGGACCGTCCGCTTTCGAGGAGCAGCCCCGTGCGATTGAGCGGCAGCAATGGGCGCAATCCTGCCGGGTGAAGCAGCACGGTGACCGTCTGCTGTCGGGAACGGCTCAGTAGCCGCCCAATGACAAACTCGGGTCGACTCCGGCGGTTCGGGTGGGCAGCCTGGCTACCGCCGCTTGGGGTGGAATGCGGCCGTAGCCGATCGGCCGGACGAGTAACGCCTGTGCGCCAATACCGGCCGATCGGCCGGACAGCAGGCGTTCTGGGTGCGAAGTGCGAATTCGGAAGCTACACGGGCGTCGTGCGAAAACGCACTTGTGCGATAGGCTGTCGTCGTCCTGTCGTAGTATGGCGGAATGCTGGTACGACACGCATCGTGGAAGGCGATGATCCGAAGTACGCAACCCCACGCCCTTACCGATCGGACGACTTCAGCAGCGCAGCCAACATCATGATGAAATGGGTCCTGCAGAAGATCTTCGAACGTGTGGCCCGCGGCCAGAGCGCCATCCTGCGCGTCATGTTTGCCGATAGCACTGCCTGGCAACGTCATCCTGGCGAGCCAACGGTCACGATCCACTTCCGAACGCGATCAGCCGAGCGCCGCACGGTATTGCTTGGCTATGTCGGATTCTTCGAGGCCTATTTCGACGGCGATATTGACATCGACGGCGATCGCGCCGTCGGCGGCCTGATGCACATGGCGTTCTCCGGTGGTTACCGCTACAGGGCCAACCCGTTGCTGCTGGCGAAGCGCCGTTATCTTGAGTGGCGCGACAGCAATCGTGATTTCGTGCGGGCGAAGGCCAACGCCAGGCACCACTATGGGTTGCCATTCGAGTTCTTCCGGCTGATGCTTGGTGATGACTGCCTCTACGCCGAAGGCTACTGGGCGGAGGGCACGACGACTTTGGCCGAGGCGCAGCGTCAGCGATGCGATTACATCTGCCGCAAGCTGCTCCTTAGAGTCTGTCCGGGAACATTGCTAGTTCCTGCATAGCCGTCTGACCATGAGACGGATGGAAGCGAGCAACAGAAAGGCACGCGCCTTCACATTGAGATTTTCCCAATCCTTACCCAGTCGACGACATCGGTTGAGCCACGCCAACGTGCGTTCGACCACCCATCGCTTTGGTAGCACGACAAAGCCCTTGGCCTGGTCAGATCGTTTGACGATCTCCACCTCGGCCTGCGACACGACACGCTTCAACGCCTCCTGGAATCGCCGCCCCTGATAGCCGCCATCGGCATAAAGCTTCAGCAGGAACGGAAACATCCCGAACAGCGTCGCCAGCAGCATGGCGCCGCCATCGCGATCCTGGATGTCCGCCGCCGTCACGATGGCCTGTAGCAGCAAACCCTGGGTATCGACCAGGACGTGCCGCTTCTTGCCCTTGATCTTCTTCCCCGCATCATACCCATGCGGATCGATCGAGGCCCCCCTTTTTCGGCGCTCTTCACGCTCTGCGCATCAATCACCGCGGCGGTCGGGCTGGCCTCTCGCGAGGCCTGCTCACGACATTTCACATACAATGCGTGATGCAGTCGCTCCAGCGTGCCGTCCCAGGTCCATCGTTCCAGATAGTCGTGCACTGTGCTCCGCGGCGGCAGGTCCTTGGGGATCGCCCGCCATTGGCAGCCGGTGCTCAGCACATACATCACGCCGTTCACCACCTGGCGGATATCAACGCTCCGCTTGTTGCCGCCCGGCTTGGCCGGGGGGATCAATGGTTCCACCTCGGCCCATTCGGCATCAGTCAGATCGCTCTCATAGCGCAGTCGGGTGCGGTCGTACCGCGTCCGGTTCTCCTTGGTCCACATCCAGTCCCCCGAATCGATGCTCGGGGGAGAGAGAATCACAGGCAATTCAATGGCTTCAAGGGTGACCCGCTAAGCGATTCTAAAGACTCAATTTGTTCCCGGACGGACACTTATGCCGGGGGATCGACTGGTGGAGGTAGGTTCTGGCTGGGGCGGCCTGGCGATGGTCGCTGCGGAGAAGTATGGCGCGGATGTGGTGATTTACGGCCTTGTACCAGAGCAGAATCGGATCATGCAGGCACGACTTGAACAGCGAGGGCTAACCGGACGAGTGCGCATTGTGGAGCGGGATCATCGCGACCTGAAGCAGGAACCGGCAGCGTATGATCGTTATTTGTCAGTCGGGGTCTATGAACATGCCGGGTTCGCCAGTCAACCTCGCTGGATCGAGAGCATCGCGACCGCGCTGAAGCCGGGCGGCATCGGCATGATCTCGACCACCGGCTACATCAAGCAGTTTGCCACCGAGTTCCTGACGATCAAGTATGTGTTTCCTGGCGGCAGTGTCCCCAGTCTGGTGCGCACACTGGAATTGCTGGACCACCACGGCTTGCACGTCCTCGACGTCGAGGACCTGAGTTGGCACTACCAGCGCACCGCTGAAAACTGGCTGAGCAATTTCGAGACGCATTGGCCGGAAATCCAGGCGATCGATCCGCAGGTTTTTACCGAGCGGTTCCGTCGTGTGTGGAACTACTATCTATGCGGCGTTATCGAGGGATTTCGGCCGGGAGGTGGTAACCTCAATCTGCACCACGTCATCTTCACCAAGGGCAAGGGGCATTATCCGAAAGACCGCGGCTTCATGTATCGGCGGGTTTGATGCCGTCGAAGCACGGTATAGGATCGTGAGCATGGCCAACCCGCTCGCACAAATCACCATATTGGCCACCGACCGAATGACCCGTCGGCTACCGAGACCGTGGAGGGCCGGTCATTGGTAACTCCAGCCGTTGCCGGACGCTGGTCCAAATGGCTCAGTCGGGTCGACTCCGGCGGTTCGGATGGGCAGCCCGGCTACCGCCGCAATGGGTGGAAAGCCGCCTTGACTCCGGCAGGAACGGTAACAGAGAACAGCGTACCGCATTCCGGCGCCGCCCAGCTGTTTCCATGCTCTCCTTTCGGGGCCAGGTACACCATGCCGCAAGGAATGTCGGTAATAGGCTTTACAAGTCGCTCGGGTGCACGCGCAAATCATGCGCTGCGATCTTGGCACCACAGTACCTCCGTTTCCCAGAGGCTTCTAGCAACACCATCGAGATCCGGAAACACCGCGCGGTGCGTTATGCCGAGGCCGCTCAACTCCTCAATGATACCTGCCTTATGCGCACCAGGGACATTCCAGCAGTATAATACTTCAATGTCTAGGTTTCCTCCGGCAAATCCTTTGCCCTCGTGATCCTCGATCGACTTCCAGGGATCAGAATGAAACGTAAAGGCACCATCCTGGGCCAAAAGCCGAGGTGAGTTGTAGAAGGGGTCAATGATTTTTAGTGCATATTTAGCGGACGGATGTGTCGGATCATTTCTACCCCCGGCTTCGAATACTTTTGACTCTATCTTCTGTGTGGCGACGTAGAACGCGTCGAGTTTCTGGATATTAAATGGGGACCGCATCGCCCAGACCATTCCATCCTTCTTCGACTTTTCGAAGCAAGCAAAGTAAAGGGAGAAAAGCGCGTTCGCTGTCCAGTCAAGCAATCGTGTTGGCAGCCCGTGATGCCTTGCCAGAAAAATCGCCTCTCCGGCGTTCATCACCCGCCCAACATGCGGGTATGCTCGCCTCCGGAAGCGGTGTAGCAGGTCGATCTCCGACTTAGCATTCAGAGTCACTTCCTTGCCAGCATACCTTTGTGTTCGACCGATTGACGGAATCAGCTTGAACTCGCTATTCGAGTGCCCGCGGTACAAAAGCTTTCGGTTGTCGATCGAACTGCGTAGTGAGAAGACGCCAGAGACGAAATCATTCACACAGCCGACGGGATTACGGCGTTCGATTTTGAACTTCACTTCGCTCGAAATCATAGGAATCTCCCGTAAAGCAGCTTGAGCTCACTGTGGCCTCCCGAGAGGCCGACTGTGCAAAGGCTGCCACAAAAAAGAGCGACAGCGGAAGGTCCGCTTTGGGTCGAAAGCGGTCAATCGGACAGGCCCGCTGGTATGATGTGTGGTGCCCGGCTCGGCTACGATCACCGGTCCGGGAACGCCTGCGCTGGTTGGCCGGCCACATGTCGGCATGCCAATAAGGACACGAGCGGACTCGGCGCGTCACGTCGGTCCGGCTGGCTTTTACTACCGTCCCCGGTATGGGATGTCCGACTGATTGATCTTCAGGTCGCTCTTGCTGGGAATGAAGACCTTGAGGCAATCGCGAGCGAACTGCTGCGCGACAATTTTTTCGGCGGCTGGCCCAACTACGATTTCCTTCAAGCTGTCGAGCGCCATGTCACGCCAGGGAAATTCCATGTAACGGACTAGCCGATACGGGCGACACCGGGTCTGAATTCCGGTCAACGCATCGTATTTTTGATGAAGCTGTAGAAAGCGATATTCGCATTCATTCTTGTAGGCAGTATGCTTGAAATAGAGGGATGCGCGTATGGACTGAATAGCGAATCTTATGGATAACTGTGCTAGAAATCTCCTTCCGATCTGTGGTGCTAGTTTGACCAAGTCGCGAACGCGCGCCAGAATAACTTTTAGCAGCTCCTTTTGGAGGCGCGACAACTCAGCGTCGTCGTATGTTACGCGGAACGTCATGGATCCCCAGTTAGTGCTTGCTGCTGATTTCCCAAAGGATTGCTCCAGCAAGTGAGCGTCGAAGCCCATTGCATAGCCTCGCCCATCATCGGCATACGCGCGCCACTGGCTCAGCTCATTGCCGTCCTTGGAGAATGAGCAGACGAAAAAGTGCGTGATATTCTCCAATCCTTCATCCACGACTTCCTTACTAATCAGTCAGTAATATAGGCTACAGATGGTGCCCTGAAGAAAGCTCTGACCATTGCCGGATCGTCCTTGACAGCCTGCAAGTCGGCCTCGATGCGGTCTTGCAGAGCCTCCCCGGAGGCGAGTGGGCTCTTGGCCGTGCCGGTGCGCTTGACGTAGTTCCACACCATCTCGTCGGGGTTCAGTTCTGGCGCATAGCCGGGCAGGAAGTGCAACTCGAGTTTGCCATTCGTCGACGCGACGTAGTCCCGCACCATCCTCGCCTTGTGAGCAGGCAGGCTGTCCAACACTAAAAACAGCGGCTTTCTGCGCCCGCGCATGATGTGTTTGAGCAAGCCGACAAACAGCTCCGCCGTCATCCCGCCCTTATAGGTCGCAAACCAGAAGGCGCCCTTGGCATTGACCGCGGACGCCGCCGAAACCGATTGCCGGATGCCTGGCACCTCAACGACCGGCGTACGCCCCCTGACGCCCCAGGTCCTGCCTTGTACCGCATCGGCACGAAACCCGGATTCATCCCAGAAATAGATCTCCGCCCCTTCGCGTTTCGCCCGCGCCGCCAGGCGCGGATAGGTGGTCTGCTTCCAGGCCTCAATCGCCTCTGGATCACGTTGGTAGGCGCGCATCAGCGGTTTTTGCGGCGTCAATCCCAGCTCCGCCAGCAGCTTGCCCACCGAGGCGAGGCTGAGTTCGATGCCAAACCTGTCGGCAATCAACTGAGCCACGATTCGCCGCGTCCACAGACCAAAGTCGAAGCCGTACTGCCGGGGATCCTTGCCGTTGATCCAACGGAATACCTGTCGTTTTTGCTTCTTCGTCAATTTACTCGGCCGACCGGTCCCCTTGCGTGAGCGGAGAGGATCACCGCGTCCGCCACGCTTCAGCTTTTTCAGCCATTTGTAGATGGTGGTGCGGCAGAATCCATAAGACGCGATCACCGCGCTCGGCGTCTCGCCCTCCTGCACTCGCTCAACCGCCATCCGCCGGATCTCCTCCAGCGTCTTATGATCTAGTGTCCTGCCGTCTCGAACCATGCTCGTGATATAGCAGAGACCGATGCAAAGTACAACCTGCTTTGTAGTCTAAGTTCCTGACCTATTAGTAAATGCCTCAGAGAACGCTGCCGTATTATCGCCCTTCCCAACGGCCTCCTTTAGTATACCACTCGCTAGTTGAATCCCATGTCTCAATTCAGACGGATCATTTAGGCCGAATATGTCAGTCAGCCACAGTTGTCCGCTTTCTAGAACTCCCTTTAGTCCTTTATCGTCGGTGTAATGATAGATGGTCTCCGGCGGCGGCTCTGTCTCTATTTGGCTGGTAAATGACCCGAGAACGGCTTCGGTGCATTCATGGACTCGCACAAGAGCGTCCTGAAGTTCTCCAGGAAGAGTGCGCTCTTCGTCAGTCAGAACATCGTCGCTCATATTTCGATCTAGCCGCACAGGATCTACCAGTCAATCGGACTCCGTAACGCTATCGGTCTGACATGCCGCGCTGGTTGCTAGTAACGACCGCGCCGTCAGGATGCGCCGCAAAAACCGTTTCCGAGACCATCCACCCTGCCGCTTTGTGACCGGGTAGGGTCGATAGCGGTCATCGGATGAGGCCCGGCAGTATAAGTTCTTGCCACAGCCGATCCGCTGCCTCGCGAGCCCTTTCGGGGTCAACATCAAGCAAGGGGCTCGGCTTCCGGGCATCGACGATGCGCGGCATGTTCGGATGCTCGACGCGGGCCTTTTTGCGCCGGGTGTGCCTCGGCGGCAGGGCATAAACGATGTTGGGGCGGTTGGTCAGCATGACGGAGAGACGTTCAGCAGGGCTAGCCAACGGATGCCAGCGCCCCACTTACTTGCCGTCAATACCTGCCTGGCACGATCGGCGCGTGCCCGAGTTCGATGCCACGATCGCTATCCGTGCCCAGCGGCTTGAGACGGCCGGCCTGGCGAACCGCTGTGACGAGGCTGCGGCAGCCGTCCGCCAAGCGGTCGAGCGCATGGATGGGGCGAATTGGATCGATGTCATGGCGACCGCCATCCCGATCCCAACGCGCTACCCGATGAGCGTCGTGTGTCCGCGCGGGTGCTGCCTAACGCCCGGTACGGAGGAGTGGCGCGAGCTACAGCGGAGCGTCGAAGCTGTGGCAGCGGCTGCACTTGTGGCCGCTGGCACGCCATTCTAGGCACCAGCCCCCTTGGGGGGCGGCCGGGGTCGAGACGCGCAGCCTTTGGCCGCGCCGCGTCCCGATGCCCTGCGCGCGTCTGGCGAGCGCAACTGCCGCCGGCTCCAAATCCGCAGGCGAGAAGATGAGGGCCCGATCCTGAGGCGAGCGGCACGTTGGGCGCCGATGTGTTGCCCACGGTGTAGCCCAGAACGGAGAGGCGTTCCAAAATTCCCGCTATATCAGTGGCTTGCATGATGTTCGTGGCGGAGGGAGGGGGATTCGAACCCCCGGTAGCCCTTGACGGACTACAACGGTTTAGCAAACCGCCGCCTTCAGCCGCTCGGCCACCCCTCCGCCGGGAGCATGCGACCCGCTCATCACGGACACGGCGTTTGCCCGCTCGTTCTACGGACCGGCCGCGCCGGCGTCAAACGCGCTGTCAGCTTAGTGCCACCTCGAACCCCCGCGCCGTGCCGGGCCGCGCCATCATTGCCTCGTACCAGCGCTTCACGTTGGGGAAATCCGCCAGATCCACCTTGTGCCGCTCGTGCCGCCAGGCCCAGCCGAGGATCGCGAAATCAGCGATCGACACGTCACCGGCGACGTACCCGACCTGAGCGAGGCGCTTATCCAGCACGCCGTAGAGGCGACGCGTCTCCTTCATGTAGCGTTCCAGACCGTAGCGGCGGTCTTGTTCGTTCTCTACCTGCAAGAAATGATGGACCTGTCCCGGCATCGGGCCGAACCCGCCCATCTGCCACATCAGCCATTCCAGCACGCGCACCTGACTGCGCAGGTCGGATGGCCAAAACATCCCGGTCTTCTGCCCCAGATAGATCAGGATCGCGCCCAACTCGAACACGCTAATCGGTTCGCCACCCGGCCCCTCGGGATCAATAATCGCCGGAATACGGTTGTTGGGGCTGATCTTCAGAAACTCGGGATTGAACTGCTCGCCCTTGCTGATGTTCACCGTGTGAACGTCGTAGCGCAGTCCCATTTCCTCGAGCGCTACGCTGATCTTGCGCCCGTTCGGCGTGTTCCAGGTCCACAATTCGATGGCCATCTCTGCCCCTTCCGGCGTTGTCTGGACAGAGTGTGCCGGTCTGCCGGCTCGGTCTCAAGATCGGGGTACGGCGGAGTGCGCCCGTCTCGCCTTGCGGGAGCGGTCGGCGTGCATCGTGCGTCGCCGACGTACCACGCCAAGCCTGATCATCCCGGCGGCTAGCACCAGCACGCCGACGGGCACCTGCGTCGGCTGGGAGTGAGGGGTGTACACCAGATCGATCACTTCGTCCCTGTCGGTCACACTGACCACGTTGCCGATCGCATCATCGGTGAAGCTTGCTGGCGTGCCGAGCCGCGGTATCGCGTCGGTGATCCGGTGGTTGAAGCGAAACGTCAGCAAAATTCGTCTCAAAGCAAATCACGTGGAATGGTTTCGTCCCAGTCTCGCCGGCGGATCTGCGCATCGCCCTCATGAGCTGTCAGTCGCGCCTGGACCGTGAACGCCTCGCGGGTTGCCGAAAATCGTGTGACCAGTTCCGTGCGGACCTGCCACACGCCACGCTGCACGGTCTGCAGCCGCCGCAGCTCGGCCCGCGCACTCAACGGGTCGTCGTCCCTGATGCGAAGCTCGTGGGACGATTCATTGCCGATCTCGATCTCGATGTCGTCGATCCGCACCATGCTCGGTTCTTCGATCAGGCGGTCAAAATGCTCGCCCGCATCGAGACCGCCCTCTCGCCGCGAGCGACCTTCTTGCAGCACCGTGCGCTGCGCCGGCGGCGCGGTGACGGGAGGCGGTAGAACCGGCGGCGTTTCGCCCGGCTTTCGAGCCCGCACGGGCACGATCAGCGCGCCGGCAAAAACCGCCACCGACGCGACCTCCGCGACAGGCCATACCATCGGCCAATACGTCGTTGACAGCGCGATACGGATGCGATGGCCAGGCGGGAACCGGAACCCGGCATCATTGAGTTGGAGTCGCACGCGCTCGTGCTTCCCCGGCACCAGGGGCTGCGGCATGGCATGCCCGTTCCGGTGCGCCAAGTTCAGAACGCCGAAGCTTATCCGCAGGCTGGCGCCGTCAGGATGCACATCGCACAGCCGGGCAATCAGCAGCGCCTGCGGCCGGTCGCTTGCAAGCTCCAGCTCCAGCACTGGTGCCCCCAGGATCTCCACAGCCGCGTCAAGGGGCGGCGAGTCGAACACGACCGATCGTGCATCATCCTCCCGCTGATCGTCGGGCCCGTCCGGACCGACTCCGAACGGGCACCAGCTTCCGCCGGCCGCGCCCAGGCTCTGCGGCGTTCGGACGACACGTGTCGCGGGATCGCCGGGCATCTCGCGCAATCCCGATCCCGTCAGGAACAGCCGATGCGGCTCGGTATTCGCTGGCCAGACCGGCTCTGCGATCCAGCGCCCCGGCCGCTCGGCGTGCCATGGAGCCGGAGGCACGCTCTCCATCATCCAGGCGCGCAGCATCGGTTCGTTCATCACACCGTTGTCTATGCCCTTCAGCCACCGGTCCCACCAACGGAGCGCCTCCTGCAAGAAGCCGATCCGCGGACCGGGGGAGGCAAAATGCGGATAACGATGCGCCCATGGGCCGATCAGCCCGAGGCGCGGTACTGCCAGGTGCGCCAGCAGGCGAGGGATTGCATTGGTATATCCATCGGTCCAGCCGCCGATCGCCATCACGGGGCACGCGATGGCCGCATAGTCCTCGCACACCGAACCATGCTTCCAGTACGCATCCCTTCGCTGGTGCTGTAGCCATTTCGCCAGGAACAGGGGCGTCGCATCGATCCGCTGCAACCACATCTCACGCCAGCGGTCACCGACCAACGCCGGATCGGGCGGATGAGCCATGAACACCTGGAACACCGACGCCCAGCCGAACTTCGCGGTCAGCAATGCGCCGCCCATGAAATGCACGTCGTCGCGATAGCGGTCGTCGGTGGAGCACAGCGTGATGATCGCCTTCAGCGCCGGGGGTCTGTGCGCAGCGATTTGCAACGCGTTGAACCCACCCCAGGAGATACCCATCATGCCGACCGCGCCGCTGCACCAGCTCTGCCGCGCGATCCAGGCGATCACCTCGAGCCCGTCATCCTGCTCCTGCTGCGAATACTCGTCGGTCAGCACGCCGTCCGACTCGCCGCTGCCACGGATATCGACGCGGACTGCCGCATAGCCATGGCCGGCGAACCAGGGATGCGTCAGCGCGTCCCGCTCCCAGGTGCCGTCGCGCTTGCGATAGGGAAGGTATTCCAGGACGGCCGGTACCGGATGGGCTTCGGCGTCCTCCGGCAGCCAGATGCGCGCCGCCAGTGGTGTGCCGTCGGCCAGTGGGACCAGAAGGTGGGGGATTTCGCGGATTCGGCGCGGGAATTCGGTGAGGGTCGCGGGGGTATCGGGCATGGAATGGGAATGCCCTGCGCAGGCTTATCGGCGCAAGTCCGGGGCGGTCGCACGTCCGAGTGAGCCCCGGCTGTTGTCGGTCTTGTCGCCATCATCAGAGGATGGCTGATTGAGCACAACCGATAGGAGGGCCGCATGCCGGACCGTCTTGATGCGCACGCCGTCACCGACCCGCGCGAGGTGCGGCTGGCCGATTATCGCCCGCCGGCCTTCCTGGTGGACACCGTTGATCTCGCATTCGACCTCGCCGAGACAGTGACGCGCGTTCGCTCACGTCTGTCATTGCGGCGCAACCCGATGGCGGCGCACGAGGCGCTGCTGCGCCTGGACGGCGCCGGTCAGCCGGTGCTGCGCATCGCCATCGACGGCGCGGAAGTCGGCGCCAACCGCTACACACAGGACGGCTCCAGCCTTGTGATTCCCGACCCGCCGGACGCCTTCGAGCTGGAGATCGAGACGACGATCAATCCAAGCGAGAATACCGAGCTTTCCGGGCTCTATCTGTCGAACGGCAGCTTCTTCACACAGTGCGAGGCAGAGGGATTCCGGCGGATCACCTATTTCCCCGATCGCCCCGACGTGATGGCACGGTTCACCACGACGATCACCGCCGAGCAGGCACGCTGTCCGGTCATGCTGTCGAACGGCAATCCAGGCGATCGGACCGAGCTTGGGGATGGCCACCACCGCATCACCTGGACCGATCCGCATCCCAAGCCGTGCTACCTGTTCGCGCTCGTCGCCGGCGATCTCGTCGCTGTGAAGGACAGCTTCGAAACGAAATCTCGGCGCCATGTCGAGCTTGGCATCTGGGTCCGTCGCGGTGACGAGGACCGGTGTGCCCATGCCATGCGGTCGTTGAAGATGGCAATGCGCTGGGACGAGGATGTGTTCGGACTGGAATACGACCTCGACGTGTTCAGCATCGCCGCGGTGTCCGATTTCAACATGGGGGCGATGGAGAACAAGGGGCTCAATATCTTCAATACCAAATACGTGCTGGCAAAGCCGGAGACGGCAACCGACGCCGACTACCAGTCGATCGAATCGGTAATCGCACACGAATATTTCCACAACTGGACCGGTGACCGTGTCACTTGCCGAGACTGGTTCCAGCTTTCACTGAAGGAAGGGCTTACGGTTTATCGCGACCAGGAATTCTCGATGGACCAGGGAAGCCGCGCCGTGAAGCGTATCGCCGACGTGCGCGCGCTGCGCTCGGCCCAGTTCCGCGAGGACGCCGGTCCGCTTGCCCATCAGGTGCAGCCCGATCATTACATCGCGATCGACAATTTCTACACGGCCACGGTATACAACAAGGGCGCCGAGGTCATCCGCATGATGGCCACCATCATAGGGCGCGACAATTTTCGTCGCGGCATGGACCTCTATTTCCAGCGCCACGACAACCAGGCGGTGACGATCGACGATTTCGTTGCCGCGATGGCCGATGCGTCAGGCGTGGACCTGACTGCGTTCAAGCTGTGGTACCATCAGGCCGGGACGCCGGAGCTGACGGTTGCCGATGATTACGATCCGAGGACGCGTCGCTACACGCTGGTACTGACACAACGCACGCCGCCGACGCCTGGCCAGTTGGAGAAACGGCCGGTGGTCATTCCGATCGCCCTTGGGCTGCTGGGACCGGACGGAGGTGAGCTTCCCACCCGCATGTCCGGCGAAGCGGCCACCCATTCGGGCGCGCGGGTGGTGTTGCTGCAAGAGGTCGAGCAGCGATTCACCTTCATTGATGTGCCGGACCGGCCTGTGCCGTCGCTGCTACGGGCGTTCTCGGCGCCGGTGAAACTCGCCGGGGTGCCACAGGAACAGCTTCGGTTCCTGGCAGCGCACGACGCCGACCCGTTTGTGCGTTGGGACTCGGGTCAGCAATACGCGACACGCCGATTGCTGGAGATGGTTGCAGCGTCCGCTCGCGGCGAAACGCCCACGGTCGATTCCGGTCTGATCGAGATGATGCTGGCGACGCTCGATCGGGCGAATGAGGACCCTGCCTTTGCCGCCGAGGCGCTGTCCCTGCCGAGCGAGGCGTTCCTCGCCGACCAGATGGAGGTCGCAGACGTGGACGGCATCCACGCTGCCCGTGAAGCAGCGCGGGCGGCAGTCGGGCAGGCGTTGCGGAGCGAGCTTCGTGCCACGTACGAGCGGCTGACCGACCATGGCCCATATCGTATAGACGGCGCGGCCATCGGCGCGCGTGCGTTGCACAATGCGTGCCTGGGCTATTTGGCCACCGGCGACGGATCGGATGGGGTGCGTCTTGCCAAGACGCAGTTCGATGCTGGGCGGAACATGACCGACGTGCTGGCCGCTCTCGCGGTGCTGTCAGCGATCGACTGCGCGGAACGTGCGGATGCGCTGGTGGCGTTCCATGCTACCTGGCGCGGCGATGCGCTGGTGCTCGACAAATGGTTCGCGATCCAGGCGGTCTCGCCGCTGCCGGACACCCCGGATGCGGTGCGTGCACTGTCGCGGCACCCGGATTTCGACTTGCGCAATCCGAACCGCGTGCGCGCGCTGGTCGGCAGCTTCTCGGCGGGCAACCAGGTGCGGTTCCATGATCCGTCCGGCGCAGGCTACGCTTTCCTGGCGGATACGATCATCGCGCTTGATCCAACCAATGCGCAGGTGGCGGCACAACTCGTTTCGCCGCTGGGTCAGTGGCGGCGCGTCAATGAGTCGCGCCGCGCGCTGATGCAGGCGGAGCTGCACCGGATCCTCGCGGTGCCGACGCTGAGCCGGAACACGCAGGAGATGGCGGCGAAGAGCCTGGCCACGACGAGCTGATGGACCAACGCGACAGCGGATGCCGCGAGCCAGCTACACAACTCCTCTGCGAGATGAAAAGCGCCACATGCGCTGTCCGCGTGTTATCGGAGTTCAGTTGTCGGGCCAGTGGACAGCGAATACTTTGCGAACGCCAAATTAGTCCAATGCAGGTGAAGTGGTCTACCGCGAAGCAGTTGAGTCCAACGTCCCTTTAAAGGAAGTGATACCGGCGCACAGGACGTAGAGGTTCGGTATGCGCGCTGATCTGGGCCGGTATCATACCAATTCACGAACCTCAGTTGCCCAGTTACTTGCGGCTGAGCGGATACCAGCTCCGCTTCCTAATTCCATCCCAACAACTTCCTGCTCAAGCAGGGGCTTCGCGGTTAACCCGCCCCGCCGGGTCAAAATTGCGACGGCGGCGCGGGACGCGTAGGCTGACGGAACGCGGGGTCGCGGGCGATGGGCCGCCGCGTGAACCAGCGAAAGAGGGAGGAGGCTGCATGACGAATGGCGTTTGGAAACTGGCGGCGTTGCTGCTCGGCCTGGCCGTGATGCCGGCCCTGCACGCGAAGAACGCCGTCGCCGACACGGTGAAGATCGCCCATTCCACCTGGGTCGGCTACGGGCCGCTCTACATCGCTCGCGACGAGGGCATCTTCAAGAAGAACGGGGTCGATGTCGATCTGGTGCTGATGGAAGACCCGAAGGAGCGCTTCCCCACGCTGATGGCCGACCGCATCCAGATGATCGCCAGCACCGTTGATACCGCGCTGCTGTATATGAAGAAGCCGACCGACTTCCAGTACGTAGTGGCGATCGACGACTCGGATGGCGGCGACGGGATCGTGGCGAAGAAGGACATCACCAGCATCGCCGACCTGAAGGGCAAGCAGGTCGCGGTCAACGACGGCTCTGTGTCGGACTTCTACCTGAACGTGCTGCTGGCCAAGGCCGGGCTGAAGGAATCCGATCTGCACACGGTCAACATGACGGCGGCCGACGCCGGTAGCGCCTTCGTGGCCGGACGAGTCGATGCATCGGTGACCTGGGAGCCGTGGCTCAGTCGCGGCAAGGCCACCGATTTCGGGCACCTGCTAACCGACAGTTCGAAGACACCGGGGCTGATCACCGACGTGCTGATCGCCAAGACCGACTGGGTCAACGCGCATCAGAAGGACGTCGCGGCGATCGTCAAGTCGTGGTACGAGGCAGTCGCCTTCTATGAGCAGCATCCGGACGAGGCGATCCCGATCATGGCCAAGGGCGTCGGCGGATGGCTCAAGGATCCGAAGGCTTTCAAGGCGACGCTGTCGGGCATCAAGTTTTACGACGAGGCGGCCAACAAGGCGTTCTTCGGCACTCCGGACAAGCCCGGCCCGCTCGCCAACACGGTGCAGCAGGCGATCGACATCTGGAGCAGCCACGGCAGGCTGCAGGTAAAGCCGACGCCGGCCGAGCTGATCAACTACAGCTTCGTCAACCAGTGATGGCATCCTTCCTCGACGCTTACGTTGCGCCGAAGAAGGAAATCCCCCGCCGTGCCTACCTGACGGTGAGCACGGCGATGGGGGCCGCCATACTCGTCCTGTGGTGCGTGCTATCGTATGGGCGGCTGGTGCGGGCCGATTTCCTGCCCACACCGGGCCAGGTGGTAGCGGCGGCGGTGGCCGGGCTCGGCGACGGTTCACTGCTGGTCAACACCGCCGTCAGCGTCACAGAGATCATGTCGGGCTTCGTGATTGCCTCGATCCTGTCGGTGCCGCTCGGCATCCTGATGGGCAGCTTCAAGATCGTCGAAGCGGCGATTGAGCCGGTGACAAATTTCGTTCGCTACCTGCCGGTCTCTGCCCTGATCCCGCTGCTGATCTTGTGGGTCGGCATCGACATGTCGGAGAAGATCACCGTTATCTTCATCGGCACGTTCTTTCAGCAGTTGATCCTGATTGCCGATGTGTCGCGCGGGGTGTCGCAGGACCTGCTGGACGTGTCGTACACGCTGGGGGCGACGCGGCGGACCGTGGTGGCCCGCGTGCTGGTCCCGGCCACCATGCCGGGGGTGATGGACACGCTGCGGGTAACGCTTGGCTGGGCCTGGACCTATCTGGTGGTGGCCGAGTTGGTGGCGGCGAACAAGGGGCTTGGCTATTTCATCCTGAACTCGATGCGCGGGCTGTTCACCGACCAGATCTTCCTCGGCATCATGGTGATCGGGCTCTTGGGGCTGCTGACCGACCAGGTGTTCAAGGCGCTGCGCAATTGGCTGCTGCCCTGGGCAACGGCGGCGTGAAGCTAGCCGCCGCGGTGGATGCCCGCGCCGGCGCGGCGAAACTGCGCATCGAGGACGTGGCGCTGCGGTTCACGCCGAGATCGGGCGCACCTGTTACCGCGTTGGAGAACGTGTCGCTGGAGGTCGGCGACAACGAGTTCTCGGTCATCGTCGGCCCGTCCGGCTGTGGCAAGACGAGCCTGCTGCGGCTGGTCGCCGGGCTGATCGAGCCAACCGAGGGCGCGATCTGGCTGGATGAGCGTCGAGTGACAGGGCCCGGCCGGGACCGCGGCATGGTGTTCCAGTCCTACACGCTGTTTCCGTGGCTGACGGTGCAGCAGAACGTGGAGTTCGGGCTGAAGGTGGGCGGCGTGCCGCCGGCCGAGCGACGGCAGATCGCGGCCCGCTTCATCGCGCAGGTTGGGCTGGATGGGTTCGAGCGGCATTACCCCAAGCAGCTCTCCGGCGGGATGATGCAGCGGGTGGCGCTGGCCCGCGCGCTGGCGAACGATCCGGCGGTGCTGCTCATGGACGAGCCGTTCGGCGCGCTGGACAGCCAGACCCGTTCTTTGATGCAGGAGCTGCTGCTGGAGATCTGGCAGCGAGCCAGCAAGACGGTGCTGTTCATCACGCACGACATCGACGAATCGATCCTGCTCGGCGACCGCGTGCATGTGATGACGGCGCGGCCGGGACGGATCAAGGAAGTGGTGGACATTGATTTGCCTCGCCCGCGCAGCGTCGAGGTGCTGACCAGCCAGGCATTCATGGCCTTGAAGCGGCGGATCATGCGGTCGATCCATGAGGAGGCGGTACGAAGCTTTGCTGGGACGGAGTGAGTGCTGTGAAGCCGAGGGCGGACGGCGGACGGCTAGCAATTCGATTCACGGTTTGGGAATCGAACTCGCCCCCGAGCCGATATCGGCACTCATCGGCGCACGCTCCTGCTCCGTCCTTTTTCGTGCAGCTCCAGGAACCTGGCCTTCACTTGGGCGAAGAGGCCAGGCGGGATAAAACCGTAGCTGAAGACATCTGGCCGACCTGGCAGCGGCACCAAACCGCCGTTCGGCCATTCATCCACGTTATGCTCCGAAACGATCACCCAGCTCGGCGCGTCATCCAATCCCAGCACTTTGCGAACCTTCGGTGGGATTTCCACGCCTGCGGCATCCTTGTCTGGCTGGGTGTGCGTAATCGGCAGAATGACGACGAAGCGTGGCGACGCAGCTGATTCCGTGGCGGCGACCAGACAGGCTGGCCGCTCCTTCCCCTGATCATGGCCAGCAACGGCCTCCCGGCTCCAGAGATAGTCGTAACGGATGACGAGCCCCGGTCTGGGCTCCGGAAGCGGCACGACGAGGACCTCACTTCAGAAGGTCGTCGAGCCCCGCGTGCTCCGGGTCCATTTCCGCGCGCCGCACCCCGTCCACCACCACCGAGGTGGCGTCCACGGTCCGATGGGTTCGCCGAGCGGCGGCCACGAGCCAGTCGTAGTGATCCGCGGACATCAACACCAGCTCGCGTCGTCCATGCCGGGTGATCTCCACCGGCTCCCGCTGAGCCTGATGTTGGAACTCGCCGAATTTGCGCTGAAACTCCACAGCCGTCGTCTGAGCCATAGCATCCTCAATAGCACGGGAACTGATATCAGTATTCTCGGTATTTTGCTGAATTTGTGAAGCACACAGAGAGCCGGCCTTACCAGCCATTGTCACAAATCTATTTCAAAACATTTATCAATCCGGAAATGGTGCCCAGGGGCGGAATCGAACCACCGACACTGCGATTTTCAGTCGCATAAGTTGCCCCGACTCACGATGACGTTATGGGTCCGCATGGCGACATAAGCCGCAGAAGTACGCCATTTAGCCCCTAGACACTGCGACACGCGGTGCCATATGATGTCGCAGGTGGACACACAAAAGGGTCCGCGAAGGGTCCGCATGAAGCTCACACAACAGACTGTAGAGGCGGCCAAGTGCCCGCCGGGCCACAAGGACGTGCTACTGTTTGACGATGCGCTGAAGGGGTTCGGCCTGCGGGTCACGGCCACCGGCAAGCGCCTGTTCCTGTTCCAGTATAACGTGCCGGGCGGCAAGCGGCGGATTCCGCTCGGCGCCTTCGGGACCGAGCTGACGGTGGCGCAAGCCCGGCGAAAAGCCGAGTCCTTACGAGGACAGGTGCGCGATAGGCGCGACCCCGCAGCGGAGCACAAGGCCCGCCAGGAGGCAGAATTCGCGGCCAAGGCCGTCACCAGCTACACGGTGGACACCTTGATCGGCGACTGGACCGAGCATCACCTCGCCGGCCGCTCCGCTTCTTATAGGGCACGGGTGCCTGGCGAGATGCGGCGCGCGCTCAAACCCTGGCTTGCAGCCCCGGCAGCCTCGTTCGGCCGCACCGATGCCGTGCGCGTGTTGGACGCGGCGAAGGCCGGCAGTGGCCCCGTAGCCGCGAACCGGCTGCGGGCCGAGGCGCGGGCATGCTGGACCTGGGCGGTGAAGCGGGGTGTGCTGGACGGCAACCCATGGGAAGCCACGCCGCGCCCCCTCGCCCGCGAGACGCCGCGCGAACGGGTTCTGTCCGACGCCGAGATTGGCGCGCTCTACCGCGCCGCCGGCGATCTGACTGAGCCCTTCGGTGCACTGATCCGTGTGATGATATTAACCGGCCAGCGACGCGGTGAGGTGGCCGGCATGCGCTGGAATGAAATCGACCTGGACACCGCGATGTGGCGCATGCCGGGGAGCCGGACGAAGAACCATCAGCCGCACACGGTTCCGCTCGCAACGGCAGCCGTGAAGCTGCTGCAAGGCGTCAAACGCCGGACGGATGCGCCGTTGGTATTCGAGGGACCGCGGCACACGGTCCCGAGTGGGTTCGGCAAGGTGAAAGCGCGGCTGGATGCAGCACTGTCGCCAACCGAGCCGTGGATTCTGCACGACATCCGCCGCACGGTCGCGACCGCGCTGCAACGGCTCGGCGTGCGGTTGGAGGTAACAGAGGCCGTGTTGAACCACGTGAGCGGTTCCCGCTCCGGCATCGTTGGCGTGTATCAGCGGCACGGATGGGAACAAGAAAAGCGGGCGGCCCTGGACGCTTGGGCTGCACACGTCCTGGCGGCGGCCGAGGGCCGGCCGGGACCGGCGAATTGGTTGCGTTATCCAAGCGGAGGGGGGCGTGGTTGAGGGCGAAAGGGTACTGCGTCTATTGAAGAAAGAAAGGGTAGCGCGCAGCTCACAGAAGCTACCAACGCTCGCGGCGTGCGGCGATCTAGAGCAGGTAATCGACGCGCTTAGATATGAGCAGGCTGTGTATGAATTCAGCTATGCTGACCAGACGCAACGAATCGCGGGGGCGCTGGAAACACTTTCTGAGGTGCTGCCGCAAATCTACCCCTACGAAGAGGGATCGGTTGATGCGGCCGTTCTTGAACAGCTTGCTCAAGCGGTCGAAACAGCCAGGCTACGGCCATGGGGAACTCGTCCAGTGGAGCCGAGTTATCATTGGCATCGGTTCGCTAGAGAACTGGCTGAGGCATTTCGCGAAGCGATGCGCTCGACCAATCCAAACTTGAAAATCGCCTTCTCCAACAAGGGGCTAATGTCACGCTTCCTCGAAGCCGCAATTCCCATGGTGGACAGGGAAAACCGGCCCCCAGGTGAGACTGTAATACGTTACCTGAGGCGGCAGGACGAAAAGCTTGCCGAGGGTAACACCCCCGACCCGGCTTGTTACCCCCTGACCACCGGGGGGTAACATCGCACGACGCTGCTGTTACCCGTAACATTCATCCGGCCGAATGTTACGACTGTTTCGTGCCCGGTTGATTCGCTAAGTCTCCGTGCGGCGCCAATTGGTGGCGCAGGACATGGAGACTCAGACAATGGCCGAAATAGAATATCTCGACGACGTGCAGCTTTGCACTCTTTTGCACGTCAACTCTCGCACGACTATGCGCTGGCGCCGCGACGGCGGCGGCCCTCCCTTCATCCGAGCAGGCGCACGCCGCGTTCTCTACAGCCGGCGCGCCGTCGATACGTGGCTGGCGGAGCGGAGCTTCCCGCACCGTGCGGCTGAGGCTGTGCAGGCAGCGTGAACGACAGCAACGCAACACAACGGAGAAGGACAGACTCAAATGACGAAGAAAACCTCTACCAGCGTCACCGGCCGGGACGGCTACCTCGTCGGTCAGGCACTTTGCATCGCGGCAACGTGGCTGGACTCGCTGCCGAAGATGCACCGGCAGCCGAGCAACCGCAATGACATGGCGCGGTTAATCCGAGCCTGGGACGCGATGGCAATGCCCGAGGTGCACGCCCCCGCCATCGAAGACGCATCCGGCGGCAAGCTCAAGTGCACTTTCTTGAACAAGCGCGAGCGCAAGCTGGTGGACGGGCTTCTTGCCTCAGTTCGTGCGCACAACGAAGCGCATGAGCGACAGCTTGCAGCAGACTAACCGGCACCGTGCACCGCGTCATCCACGGCGCGGTGCACATCTTCCCTACAACACAGACACATACTGGACAGCGAAGATGACACACGCACCCCACCATCACCGCGAAGCGTTCACCGACGCGCTCGACGCATACGGAACGTGGAACGCAGGCGAGCCCGTGCCGCAAGTCGAGCTATGCGGCGCGCTTGTGCCCATCGACATCGTCGCGGGACTTTTGTGGAACTGCACCGATATCCTGCCCGGCATCTGGGACTCGTTCCCCGACGATTACCACGGTGACGCGGACAAGCCGGTGCGCCGAACATATGGCGCGTATGCGCGCTGGCTGAAGCGCAGCATCACCGGCCGCGACGGAGGCGGAGATGCTGTTATGACGAAATGCTGGGTCGCAGGCTGCGGCCGGCGGACGGCCGAACCAACATTACCATTTCCCTTTCCGCCCGATCTGACCGAGCGCTACGCCGTGCGGGCGCACCTCCCGTCAGGGCGCGGCTCCCCTGCCATCAGCATGCTGCCCCGTGGCGCCTGGAGCAAGGTCGCGTCTACGACCATCCACCTCCCCCGCGAGGGGCTGACGGACGAGCAAGCGAAGCTCGTGCGCAGCGGCATCGCCGGCGGCATGTCGCTGACCCTGAAATACGGTTCGGTGGCCGCGATGCTCGACGTATTCGAAGCGCTCGGCCGTGCCGTGGAGGGCGTGTGAGATGAGCACGACAACCACAATCGCATACGGATATTTTGAGCGCTCCATGCCCGAGCATGCGGGCGACCAGCGCGCCAAATACGGTGCGCACCAAGAAATGACATGGCCCGATCTGGCCAAGCTGCTGACGACGCATGAGACGGGCGAGAAAGAGGGCAGCAATATCGTGCCTTGCAGGCTACAGCAGTTTCTCAAAGGCGTCCGGCGCCGTAGCGTTGACGCGATCGCCCGCACCATGATCCTGTTGGATATCGAAGCCAACAAGACCACGGGCGAGGTTCCGCCTGTATTCGATGAGGTGGTGGAGCGCATCAAGAAGCTAGGATGCGCTGCTACCGTGGCAACGTCGCACTCGCATCAAGTTCCTGGCAAGGGCGACCGCTTCCGCATCGCCATCCCGTTGTCGCGTGAGATCGACCCAAGCTGCCCCGTGGTCGAGGTTATCGCCGACCATCTCGGGCTGGGCGAGGTGCTGGACACGACGAAGCTCAAGCCATGCAGCTTGTTCTACTTGCCACGTTGCGACGCCAGCCAATGGGACAAGCGCCGTGCCGAGATCATTGACGGTCCTATCTTGGACGCCGAGCTTGCCGAAGCGATGGCTGGCGCCCTGAAGGCCGAACGCGACGCCAAGAAAGCCGCTGACGATGCCGAGCGTAAAGAGCGCGCTCGTATCCGTAAGGAACAGATGGGGGATCGCTGGTCACTCTTGCAGGCTGTTCAAGCTGAGGTGGACATCGGCACTGTGCTGGAGGAATACGGTTACGTTCAGTGCGCCGATCGCTACCTATCCCCAAGCTCCACAACCGGATCACCAGGCGTTATAGTTTACGATGACCCCGACGGAGTGCAGCGGTGCTACTCTAACCACAACGACCCGCTAAACCCTGGCAGCGATGAGCGTAAGGGGTATGGGACTGACCGCTGCGACGTGGTGGATGTGGTAGCGATCCTCGATCCAGAATGCTGGTCTGTGCCACCAGGGGGCGAATTTACTGGCGCGCAGCCGCGACCTGACACACGGTTGGCACTGCACAAGCTCGCCAAGGACTACGGGATCAGTGATCCGACGAAGGCGGAGAAAGTGGAGACACCCAAAAAGCAGAAAGGCATACAACTCATGTCCATTTCTGAGCTAGAAGCCGCGCCAGAGCCTAAGTGGCTGATCGATGGTATCCTGCCAGAGCACGCGCTAGCTTGTATCTACGGCGCGCCTAAATCCTGCAAAACCTTCCTGGCCCTTAGCATGACACTGCACATTGCGGCGGGGCAGGATTGGTGCGGACGTAAGACGGTGCAAGGTGGCGTTGTTTATGTGGTGGGCGAAGGTTATGGCGGCTTCAAGCTGCGCACGGCCGCTGCTCGCAAGCACTATGGTTTCGATGACAACCTGCCGTTCTGGGTTGTGCCGCGGGCCGTCCGGTTCAATGACGCGGCTTCCGTCAAAGAGCTGCACGACGCGGCGAAGGAAACCGCTAACGGCCGCAGCATCAGTGCCGTGGTAGTTGACACTTTGGCCCGCTCCATACCAGGCACAGACGAGAATGCCGCCAAAGAGATGGGGCGCGTGATTAGCTTCTGTGACTGGCTTAAGGAAGAGCTGGATTGCACCGTGCTGCCCGTCCATCACGAAGGCAGGCAAGGCGGCCACGGGCGAGGCAGCAACAGCCTCGACGGTGGCGTTGACACCATGATGCGCGCGGAACGGGACAAAGCGGACAAGTCCATCGTGACCCTGGAAACAGTGTTCCAGAAGGACGCGGAGGAAGCCGCGCCGATCCCATTCGACATGAAGGTGGTCGAAGCGACCGCTAGCAGGACCAGCCTCGTGCCCGTGATGCGGACGACGCCGAAGCCGGGCAGGGGAGTGAAGCTGACCGCGCAGCAGCATGCCGCGCTGGAGGCGTTGGAAAAGCTGGTAGCGGGCGAGTGCAACGCTAGGCTGGCGGAGGCGGAATGGCGGAATGCCTGCGTCAACGGGCGGAAGGTCTCCGCTTCCGACAACGAGAAGACCCGCAAGGAAGCGTTCAACACCGCTTTCAAGGTACTCGCGCGGCTGGGGCGCGTGGAGGCGGAAGGCGGCCAAGTCTGGCTGCCCTTCGCCTACGATCTAGCGCCGGCCGTTCCCGAGACGGAATGAGGCGGAGGAGGCGGAATCAGGCGGAATTTCCGCCGAGACTCCGCCCGGTAAGCTAGTGGAGGCTTAGGCGGAGGAGGCGGAGAGTGCCTTTAGGCACTCCGCCGCTCCGCCCTCCGCTACCCTACTGTTTTCCGCCTTTTTTGACACCCCTGCGATGGCTGGCGGAATCCCGAAAATTCCGCCTCCGCCCGGGCGGAACCTCGACCACCAATGGCACTTGCGATCTGACGGCAAGCTCGCGTGGCGACACAATCGCAGCAACGTTCATGCCGATTCAATGTGCGGTGCATCGGTCACGCTGAACAAGCAGCGCTACAGATCGAAGAGTCGCGTACCTCATACAGCACGGCTGTTGGCCGCGCGCTGATCGCATCGCCAGAGATACACGCATTGCGTTGACCGATGCGAAGATACCTTACGGCCAAGCGCGGCATCACCCCCCTAGGGGGTGTCGATACCTAAAGCGATTCGACTTGTGGACCGCCCCCCAGGCGCGCGCCCGCGCGTGCAAAACCGGAGAAGAAAGGCTGGGGCTCTAGTCCTGCTCCTACCCGGGAAAACTGGTGGAAATCCGCCATTTATTTTCGCGCCATGCCTACTCTCGTAACACCAAGACAGGAGAAAATCCTAGTGACTGAGAAGGTATTCTTAGACTGGAAAGCCGAGGCCGCGTTGTCCGCTGCGATCCACCGCTCCGTCACGCCGACCGTGAGGGGGGTGGCGCATGAACCACCGCAACAGGCGCGTGCACGACAAGGTTTATTACGAGCGGCGCCGCACCGCGATCTTGGCCCGTAAGCGGCAGCGGTATGCGGCCAAGCGTACAGAACTGGTTCGCGCCCTGGAAATACGTGAACGGGCCAGACCGCCGGCCGCCGCTATGGAAGCTACCCTGAGATGCGTCCGCGCCCTGCAATACGCTCCCCCTGGCGAACGTAAGCGCCGCGACCCGGCCCGGTTGGCGTCGTGCAGATGGGGCTCTGATCCGCGACGCCTGACAGCCCGGCGCTGCCCAACTCCGGGCGCCACACAGCGTCCAGCCCCTCGACCCTTCTCCCCCGAGACACCTGTCGCCCCACCGAGGTGGTGGCCTATCCGACCAAGGCGGTGTCAAACTGGAAGGAGGATTTTGAGCTTGCCAGGACTCTCTTGGAGGAAGCGGGGATTGGCGATCGGGAGGTGGCGGTGCCAGTGAAGGAAGAGTCGATCGCCCACATTGGGGCTCCGCCAACCGGAGCATCTCCGCATCCGCATCGTACTGGAAGCGGTTAGCCGGCATCGCCATGCGGAGAGACGGCGGTGAGTGTTTCCTCTGGACGGGCGGACGCTGCCACGGATCGATTCGCCCCATCCTGACCCGACGCGGGCCTTCAGCCTGGAGCTATAAAGCCTGATCGACGCTCGTCAGGCTCATAACCTGAAGGTCCCAGGTTCAAATCCTGGCCCCGCAACCAAAATACCTCAACATTTCAGTCCATTGTGCGAAGCCGCGATCGTCTGGATCAGGGCTTCCCCATTTGTGTCCGTTCCATGTCCGAAAAACGCTCGTCGGCGAGTGTCCGGGTCCGTCCGCGATGCCCGGGCTGACCTGAGGGGAAGCCCAACATCGATCCGTGATGGCACACCCGGCTGGTCGAGCGCCGATCAGGACGATCCGCTGGCCTGCCGCGCCCGGCAGCACCATCTCTGCCCCACGCTGACCGACAAGCCCAAGAGACCGCTGCCGACCGAGTATTGCACCAAGTGCGGAGGCGCGAGCTGGGGCATCATGAGCGCAATCGCGATGTGTCACAGGCCGATCGGCCTCGAGGACGACCTCCGTGATGGCGTCACGGACCTAGCCATCGACTGGCTGCCGGTGGAGCGGGATCCATTTGTCAGCGAGATACTTTTTGATGATCATGTGGCGCTCCTGGCAAGGCGCGATCACCCCGTGGTGAAAGCAGGCGTCACAATCAAGGACTTGGAGAAGGCGTGGTTCGTGACCCTGCACGCGCGTCGTGAGTTCGCCCAAGCGCCGCCGGCCGTTAGAGAAGTCTTTAGTCTGGCAATCCGCAACGTGGCGGTCCGCGTGAGCGAGACGCTTGAAGTGCCAACCGTCGTGGCGAGCACTGACCTGGTGGGCATATTCCTAGCAAGCATGGGTCCGCTCATGGAGCGAAGCGGGCTTGGGCTGCGGGTATTGCCCATCCCGCTCGAGCTACCGCTGATGCCGATTTTCATGATCTGGCATGAGCCCCGCCGCCACGACCCCGCACATCGCTGGCGTCGCGAAATTGTGGTGGCGGAGCTGAGTCGCTTCGCCAACGGGTAACCGCGTCGGCGGCTTACCGCACCGTATACACGCCGGCCAAGAACGCGTCCCGGACCGTAGCGTTTATCACCAAAAAGCACCTGGGCCTTGGTATGCCATCCGCCAAACACCGGTCTAGCGCGATCAGTGCCAGCGGCGCGCAGACGGCGTCGGGCAGCTTCGTCGGCGAGATCGCGTCGTACGTCGCGCGGGAGTAGACGCAGGCGCCGAGGGCGTTCAACGCGGCGGTCGCGGGATCATCCTGCGCGTGGGGCCGTCCCCGCCGCCACCACGCTCAGTGCCACCAGTGCTTAGGCCTCTGGACTGCATTGGCTATTTTTAGGGGCAAGTGAGGTTTTGGATCCATTCAGCTTGGCCACCCGCCTCAATCTGTAGAATATTGACCTTCGGCCCCACTGACTCCTCATACTTGCTTGTTGCTTTGACGAAAAACTCAACTTGCCGCCAATCCAGATCGAGCTGGGGAATCGTCACGCGGACGGTGTTCCATTCGGTTGCTGTGGCTTTCGTCCGGAGCGAGTAACCTTCGATTAGTTCTTGTGTTATGGCATTCGTTGTGTACGGCGTAGCTCTCTCGGGCAGGGATTGCTCGCTCACACGAACTATATCTGGAGAGGCTTCGTCGAGATAAACCTTTTCCCAGAGGAGAAGCGGGAGATGTTCATTCCAGCCGACGAAGAACGCCATTACCAGGACGTTCTGCGAATTAATGCTAGCCAACTCCTCTACCCGTCGAGGTGCGACGGCAAAGAAGGCCTGGTAATGTAGCTGGGACCGTTTCGCCCAATCGTTCGCAACGTCGGCTAAGCTGTTTCCGTGTATCAAAGACGCCGTCCTGGCGTCAGACAGTGCATCCCAACGCCTTACGGGATCAGAAGGGTTGTTTGGTATATAGTCGCGGTCGCCGGCTATGGCAGCGGCCATTGGGCCGAGAGGAAGAATCTTGCAGCCGTCGTCGTTAAAGGCGTGGCGTCCCGATCCCGAATTAGCCTCCAACCGGTCGTCCCGCGTGTCTGCCGCCAGAATTATGCGCTGCTCTTCCAGCTTCGCTACGATGGTAGTGGCGTGCGCCTGAGGAGAGAGTTCGAAAAGAACGACCGCAGCCGATAAGTAACAAAGCTCGCGTTTGATAAGAGGAGACGATGGAGGTCTCATGTTGCGTACCCGTCGTTCAGTGTCAGTCTCATTTCTATCGGCGATAGTGGCCATTTGCTTCCCCCCTAGCCTCACGTCAGCAAGGGTTGCTGAGTGAGCTGACGTGCTGCTGGCACATATAAGCGGGCAGGAGGTCCCTGGCCCACTGCTCGCGCTGCTGGTCGATCGGATACGTGTGATGCTGCTGGTCGAACAGCACGGGAGCACCAGGGTCACCGACCAGGCATCTATTCATTACCAAGTGCATCAAAATCCTTCTCGATCGCGTCATACACTGTCCGAGTGCTGCACTCGATGGTGCCAAACTGCGAGAGAAGCTCGCCAGTTCTCTTAGTAACAGTGAGGGTATCCTCGTAATTCGTATAAAGCACTGACTTGTTGCGGTAAGTAGATGGGCTTGAACAAGAGTTCGAGCCCAACTCGGCGGCTGTTATTGGGATCGAAGCCATAGCCTAAGATGTAGACCGTCCCTGCATCGGTAATCCATTGTCTAGCTTGCTCTAGCGCCATCCCATTCTCATCTTTGTCATGTGGATCGATGGTCCGAAGGTTTTGAGCGGCTGTTAAGCATCGGTCCAGCAGAATTTTGCGAGGGTCGAACTCCTTTGCAAAATTTGGGTTGTCCGGGACCAGAAAATACTTGCCAAGATCCTGTGCTACCGGTAGCTCGATCGCCTCCTTCTCTGTAGGAATTTCAGCATGCACCGACCCATACACGTGAACAATCCTATCCTGAGTGAGAAGGTCAACAATGTGATCGCGCTCAAGAAACTCTATAGAGGTGAGCGCCCGAAACAGATGGTATTCGAGAGAAGCATCGTAGTTGAAGGTGATGAACCTTACTTTATTGTCTAGCAGGTCGGCGGATTTGCGGCACATATAGAGGAGCTTGTGCACCACAAAGCGATACCAGTCATCATGATATTTGGTGATATCGACCAATCTCCCCTCGCTGGGTTTGATTGGCTGATTGTCAAATATCAGACGGCGGTTCTGATTAGCTCTCTCGCGAAGCCAGATCGCCTCACACTCTAGAATTGCGGCCGCTATCATAAATTTCCCTATGGGACGCAAGGTTTCATTCCACGCTAGAAAGTAGTCGATGACGAGCGGGCGGACGGTTTTAAGGCGATGGATGAGATCGTCACACTCGCTGCGGACTTTTTCCCAACCTAATTTCGCACCTGCCATGCCCCTTGAGGCGTCACACCGTTCGGTAACATAGTTGGGAATAACCTGAACGACTTGACCAGACTGGAGGCGGGCTTCGCAATATTTGGAAAGTCGCTCCGTCATAGAAATTACACTCTCGACCAATCCCTCTCCCGTCGGGTAGCCGTAATGCCAACTGGCACCGGCGCCCAGCACAAAGACGGTTTCTCTTGTGAACATGCTGTGTACCTTTGCTTATCTTCGTTGAGAGGCGCTGTTGACCGTCCGGAATATCCGGCGGAGCGCCTCGGCGGGCAGGAAGGATGCGTAACGGCCACACATGATGGCGGGAGGGTAGAGCCGCGGTGACCGATAGAGAAGCGAGACGCCAGCAGTCTGTCGCATGTTACCCTCCATGGTAATCGTGGAAAGGCCTCACATTGCGAGACAGACAGCTTGGATGCCGCGGTGCAGGTCATAGTCGCCCGAAAAACCACAAGCGGTTTTCGCGAGCATCCTTGACGCCTAAAGTTCGATCGCGGACGCTTTCGCCACCGTCGAGGAGGGTGCAAAATCATGCGCTTGGCAATACTGCCCGTTGTTGCGCTGCTGGCGATTGCCGGAATAGCTCAGGCTCAGAACACAGTCACCGCGACCTGCAAGGATGGCTCAAGTTGGTCCGGGACTAGCCGCAGCGGTGCCTGTCGCGGTCATGGCGGTGTTCAGACGTTCGGCGCCGCGACTCCCTCTGCGTCGGCGGCACCTCCGGCAACGAGCACCTCGGCCGCTCCGACTGCGGCCGCATCACGTCAGACACCCTCGCCTGTGCCAGGCGGCGGAAACGGCCAAGTCTGGGTAAATACGGCCAGCAAAGTCTATCACTGCCCGGGCGATCGTTGGTACGGGAAGACGAAGAAAGGAACCTACATGAGCGAGAGTGCGGCAAGGACCGCGGGTGATCGCCCGGCCAACGGCAAAGCGTGCGCCTCCTGAAAGGATGGCCCAAAGCTCTGTTTCGCTCCGCCGTATCCGACATGCTGACCGACAAGCCCAACATCGTCATCGCCAAGCCGCCCCACCGGATCAGGCGCAGGCCGAAGGCCGCGCCGGCGTCGATCATCGTGGAAGCCAAGAAGGCGCTCCCGTCGATGACGGACGAAGAGCACGAAGCCCGGGGAGATGCGGCCGATCGGCTGTTCAAGGAAATTAAGCGGCGGGTGGCCGAACAGCGTCGGCCATAGCTGGGAGGGGCGTGCCTAGGATGGGAGACCAGACACGCCCACTCGCCGGTCCTCCGCCCCCGATCCAGCGGCTTGTTGTTCGCCGAAGGGCCGCACGGCGCGGTGCGCGTGCCGAGTCCCTGCAATTAGAGATGGACTCACGGGTTCGTGATGTGCGATTAGCTGGCTCGGCGTAGTTCTTCCCCGGTGTCTTTTGACCCCGATCTACGTACAACCTTAGGCGCGCGCCGGTCTCCCCAGCGCGCGTCTTTCTTGTTCCGGGGTCGCTTCGGCAGGGGAAACGAGCGCGGCCGGCTCAGGCCTGGAGCAACCGCGCTCGCCTCGGGGCTCCGCTACGTCTTGGGGAAGAGGGCGGAGCCCTGGGCAGCATGGGGCTGCTGATTTGACGTTTGGTGAAGCTGGGGGCTCGGGCGGCTTGGTAGCAGTTGCTAAGTAATATCGAACCATTCCGCTTGCGCCATCGACGCAAGCACATATCTCGCCTTAGCAGCCGCTCGCTGCACCGGTGCGTCTCGGTCCTCTTGGATCAGGACCCGCACCCTCACCACGGGCACCTGCCCAGGCAGGCGTTCGGGTGGCAGAAGCTCGACCTCGAAGAACGCGGTTTTGCCTGGCCCTACCAGGCGGGAGATGCGCGCGGCATAGTGCGTTGGGACCATTCCGGCCCCACAATATCTCACCTCACGAAACCGTGACAGACAATTTCGACACTCGCGCGTCACGATTTGGACGAGATGCCGCCGTTGCTCATCTGCCACATCGGATCAGGCGCAGGCCGAAGGTCGCGTTGCAGGTGCGATCGGGACGGACGCTCGGAAACCTGCCCGCTCGGCCGCCGAGCAGGCTTGCAGCGAGCGCCGAGCCGCTGAGGTGGTGCCGCTGCTGGCCTGAGCCCCACGCCCCCCGCTTCCGGGCGCCAGTTGCCTCGGTCCCACCTTCGCACGCTCGCGTCTAGGGATGATCGTCCCTTACAATCTATGGTTGCTAAAGCGTAAATTCCACTGTAGGCTACCTCTATCACCGGTAGTTTGCCGATCGGGGCATCGGTGGCTGAGAGGCGCGTCATCCTCCCGCCTGCGTGGCAAGGAAGGACTGGCGATGCCGGCGTACCGAATCTATCCACTCGACCACGGCCGGCGCTGGGACCGTCGCCGATGACGGATGCTGAAACCCTCCTACTTACGCCAGCTCGCGATCGGGACCGTTGACGAAATAGCGAGAGCAGTAGCGCTCGACCTGGCGCTCGAATACGAGCGGCAAGCGGACGCCATCGGTGGCGGCGAAGCCCTCTACGACGGGGAAACGGCAGCTCAACGCTGGGCGGTGACCACAACTGAGTTTGGTGGTCGCGGGGGCAAATAGCCTATCCATAGAGGCATCGGCTGGCGGGCAATGTGCTCGATCATTCCGCGCAAACCACTAGGCGCAGCACGGCGGGCACGGCACCCAGAAGGCGATGCGGGCGCAGCACGTGCTCGCGCGCCCATACCGCGCCTCGTTCGCGCGCTTCGTCAAGCAGCCCGCGTCGTTCGGCCGGTATCGGGTCGGGGATGATGCCGGCCAGTTCCGGACCGGCAAGATATTGCGCATCTGACACGATCGACGCCCGGAGCCGCATGCCGATGACCGTCTCTCCGCCACCGCCTTCACGGTTCCAGACGAGAATCTTTGCCGCCAGCGCCGCCGCGGTGGCGCCTTGCGTGTCGGCCAAGCGATCGAGCATTGCATCAGCTTGCTCGATCAGCGCCTCTCTATCCGCACAAGGAATGCCGGGTTCTTCTGCTGCGCGCATGATCTGCCACCAGGCGGCGGCAAGAGTGGCGGGCACTGCCTCGGGCGGGATCGGCTTGTCAGTCATGCCAGCGCTCCCGTTCGCTCGCTCACGGATGCGTGAAAATTACATCACAGGCCCTGAAACGCAAAGGAGATGTAGTCGGCCTTCTCTCGATGTTCTCGCTCCGTTCTCCATGCAAAGCTACTCTGCCGGCATGCCCCATGAACCCGACAAGCTCCGCCCCGCCACCCTGGATGAGATCATTGAGACGCTATCCTTCGCACTCCGCTATGACGGCCGCCGACGGGTTCACCTGGCCGACAGCTTCATGGCGCGGGTCGCGGCGGAGCGCCTGGCGGAGCACCTTCGGCTATCGGGGTTCGTGGTGATGAAGAGGCCGCCGCTGAAGCCACACGGGATGCCACGGTAGGAAGGCTGACCTGACGTTGACCGGGGGCCACCATACCCGCGACGTGATGGCGAGGATCACGGCGGAGCGGCTGGGTCTATCAAGCTGTAAGTGTGAGCTTCGATGTGATGAAGCGGCCATCCGCGCCACTCTCGCATTGAGTGTTGCTCGAGCCATGCAGCCCACTCGCATGCTAATGTAGGCTGATTATTAATGATCTCTTTCTTGATTTATAGCAAATCAACTGCTAGTTGCTAGATCGTGATCATCGGACAGGAGCGATCATATGACGCGAGGGCTTGGAGCGGCGGCCGCGGCCATGGCGCTGGGCTGGGTGTCCAGCACTGCATTGGCTGGCCCAGTAGCGCCGACCCTGGAGCTGCAAGCCCAGGAGTCATGGCAGACCTCCTCGACCGTCACAGTGAAAGGCAAGAAGACGACCGTCGTTTCCAATCATAGCGCGAGCAGTGGCATCATCATTGACACCACACACACCGGCAGAGTGGAGTTCCAGACGGCATCCGGCCAGAGCTTCGGCACGTTCTCCAGCCTTTCGGCAACCGGTCTTGGCTACCCGCTGCTCGGCGCAGGTCTGGACGATCAAATCGATCTAAGCGCGCAAGCTGCCGCTGCCAAGGTGTCCGGTATCGTCGCTGGTTCGGTGACCTTGAATTTACTGCTGACTGAAACGGGCCTGACAACCAACCCGGGCACGCTGCCGTTCGATGCTGGGATTGGCGGCACCATCGGCAAGGGAATGGTGTTGAGCTATCAGACTTATGTCGATCCGAGCGATCTGCCGTTTGGTGACTCGATACTGCTGACGAACAGCGCGTTCCCGAGCAGCGGCCCATTCGCCTGGGGAAGCGCAGCGGATGAATTGCTACACGGCCCTTTCTCCGTGACCGAACTGGTTACCATCGCTGTTGCATCATCGACAGCCGCTGCGGGCACCAGCTTCGACGCCTCGCTCTCGGCGACAGCGGTGCCTGAACCAGGAACCGCGATGATTCTCGGACTGCCGTTGGGACTGATCGGCGTTGTGGTTGCGAGGCGTAAATTAAGCCCCGCTGCCAAACCCGCGATGGCCTAGAGCGGTTCTGGAATTCGCCGCAACAACTCCGGCCCATTGTTCCGCGAGCTGCCCACACGCCGATCCACTGGCTAGGTGCGCAGCGTGCCCGCCGCCGCCGGGTGCATCAGCGACGCTGGATCGCCGGCCGCTCATTCCTCGCCCCGGACCTTCACGTGGCGGCCCACTGCCTGCGATTGGCGGCCTTCCATGCGGCGCTGCTGGCGCGCGCCTTGACAGGGTTCGTCGCCCTCCAAGTGGCGCCGTTGATCCGATGACACTCCACGCAGCCCCCACTGCTCACACGCCGCGGCGCCACGTGCCCGTGCTTACACGGCACGCCGGTCCAATACCGGGTGAAACCCAAGGCCAGGGCTTCGGCGCGTGTCCTCGGCAGGTCTGCGTTGGCCATGGCAACCTCTCCGTTACGCGGACAGGACTAGGCTGTCAGTCAATCGGCCGCCTCCGATACACGTGCAACCATTCATTGTGGTAGCCCGTCTCACCGCCCGCTACGGGCGCGCTATGAACACCTCGAATGTGCACATACCATCTTGCGTCCAGCTATCGAGGCGGCACGTCCGCATGTGGCCCTTCTTGCGGTGGTGGCCACCGCCAGGCGAGCGGCGAGGATTGCCGCAGCGTCGCGAGCGTTGTCGGTGCGGCCGGGTGGGTCGCCATCGGCGTCCTCTTCTCGGCGGTCCATAGGACAAGCTCCGCCAGGATCACGCTGCATCAGCCGCTCTGATGCGCCCGTCTCGGCCTGCGGTGCTCGCAACACTGCCGTCACCCGCTCGGCATGTGCCGGAGCGGCGCCAGCCTAGGCACAGACCGGCCGGGTTTGTCGCGTCCTAAGAATGTCGCCGCGTGTCACGCGAGGCGACTGGCCGGCGCGTTTGGGGACTGTCGCCCATAACCTCGGGAAACGAGACGCTGCTTGAATGATGCCGAGCGGGTCAAACTAATCAGCGGCCAAGGGAGTATCGTGCCACCACCGGAGCCCACCACCAAGCTCGATGATGACGGTGATCGTGCTGCACGAGGCTTCGCGTGGGGAGTTGTTTTGGGCACAGTTTTGTGGGGGGCCATCGGTCTTTGCGTTTGGTACTTCTGGTAGCACCCAGCGTTGGGGTGCAGCGGCCGATAGGCTATGGCGGGAGCTGAAGCGGGGGGTGGCCGAACAACGTCGGCTGTAGCGCCGGTGTGCGGGGGGCGCACGTGTTGACACCGCGCTGCCGCCCGCAGCCCACGCGGCTGTTGCCCCATCGCCTCCCCCAGAGATGGGGACCGCGCGGGCACGCGAGCGATCTCGCTGATCGGGGGTAACGAAACCGGCGGGACTTCGGTTACGATATGTTGACTCCTGCCGATCTGAGCGTGCCGCCCTCCCGCATGTGTCGAGACTACACGGCCATCCGGTGCGCCATCACGCTAGCGGCCTGCGCACTCTCCGCCAGCGCCGCCAGCGCTGCCACATAGTCCGCAGCGTTCGGCCGGTTCATTCGTCAGCATCGGCATCCCTTTCCGCCGGCCCGGACGCCAGCGGCGGTGCATCGCCGGACACGATCTGCCCATTGGTTGCATCTGGTGCGTAGAGGGACCAGCCGCCGTCACCGGCATCGCTGCGGCACAGAATTAGTCTGGTTTGCGCAGTCAATACCCATCCCCCGTGAGCTGTGGGCGCTGCTCCACCGGCGCCGCATAACGGACTGGGCAGACGGTGACGCTCTTGACGGCGAGGAATGCCGCCACCAAGCGCTCGTGTTCGCCGGGCCGCAGCGGAGGTAGCGTCTTGCACCGCCGCATATGGGCGAAGACATCCTGGGAGTCCCTGTTGAACGCGATCGGCTTTCCCTGCACGGCGGCGTCTCCCGCTAGGTTGATCACGGAAGCGTGAGGTTAGCTCACGGGCTCGTGAGGATGCAAGAGGGATTTACCCTTTTTTGTTTGTTTCTCGACTTTCTCTACGTTCTTGCTCCGTTCGCGCCCGCAGGCTACCCTGCCAATGCCCGACGAGCCCCAACAGCTCCGCCCCGCGCCACGCCCGATGAGATCGTCGAAGCGCTTCGCACTCCGCTATGACGGCCGCCCCCGGGTTCACCATGCTGACAGCTTCATGGCGCGGGTCGGCAGCGTCTCCCCTAATCCTTCTCACGGGGGAAGCGTGCCCCGGCCAACCGGGGACCAGCCGCCATGAAAGGGGGTGCCGGGTCGCATCCGCACGCCCGATAACGCCACGGTAACCTGGCGACGATACTGTTTTGTCTGCCGCGCAGACCTCGTGCGGCGGCTCCATCCCGAACAAACTTGGCGCGCGCTCCCCCAACGGCGCGCGCCCCTTTTGCTTGGGCGCACGGTTGCTCCGCATGAAGCGCCCGGACCTGTTAATTAAGGGTTGATTACGGGTGGCGATGTGTCATAAACCGCAAAACGTCGCTTTTTCGCGACGCACTGGACTTGGTCCCCACTCGCGCGCGCCGGGCGAGCGCCCGCCGCCACACGCGAATGTCGGTAACGCAATAGTAATCAATCACCGATATGATGCACCTGCCGATTCGGCGGGCTGCGACAGCCCAGTCCCGACTGCCAGGCCGCAAAAAGTGCGGCTGAAGCCGCGGGCGTGAACAAAACGGGCACGATCGAGGGAGCCGCAGGCACCTGAGATGGACCGCTGGCGCCTTTAAGCGGCTCGATCAGGCACTCTACCGATCGCCTCCAGAACCGCATCGATGCTCCGATACCGCCGGATAGCGACGCCTGGCACATCGTTCGCCGGCTCAAGCCGCCATTGCCGGCGCTCTCTCGTGATCTGCCAGGCATCAACGAGGCCGTCGGAGCTGTCCGTCACCCCAAGCTGGGCGCCGCCGCGGCGATAGACAATGACCGCCTCCTCGCCCGTCTCTGAGCGGTCAATCGGATAGCTTTCTGACGAATCCAACACGTGCCAGCCAGATTTCGCGGCCCATTCATACGCCGCTGCCAAGTCCGCGGCGGTGATCTCCGGCGCGCGGAATAGAATTAAGACCATAGCCGAGCCCCCACCCGGTGGCGTTATTGACGCCGCAGACGACAGCGTCAGCACTGAACGCGGCTGTTCAAGCTGGTTTACGTAGATTTCACATTTCTTGACCGGTCTATAGACCGATCGACTGCGCCCGTTATTGCTGCGCATCGCCGCCGGCGCGTGCCGCCGTCCTCGCCGACAGCCGTACCATCATCGCATATCGCGCATCCCAAGTCCCACCGGCTAGACCCGCAGATTTCCGTCTGACGCTGCAGAGAAAGATGCGTCGTAGCCCGGGCTGCCGCAAACAAGGGATGGAGAGAATGGAACACAGCCAGACCGGCTGAACAACGCGCGGGAGCTGGAGGGGGACATCTGGAGCCAGATGCCCAATGCGTGGCGGCACTCAAAATTGAGCAATCGGAGCAGGGCCGCCGCTACCGAAGACTCATTTGCACTTTCTTACGCCTTGCGGAATTTCCCGTTGAGTTGTTTCACATGGACAACCCCTTCAATGGCCAATTGCTTGGCCCGCGCAATGGCCTCTCGCTGGCTAGACCTCACTGCGCTGGCCCTTTCCGCATGGGGCAATCGAACAACCCAATCGCCATTACCACGGGGCTCAACAAAATACTCGCTGTGCTTGGCCAACTTTCTGTCCTCTCTTGAACCAGGGCGGCAATCGCCCAAAACGGAACTACCCGTGGGGTGACTTAGAACGAGGGCGAAGCTAATCAATACGTTGACGGTGTCGGACCGGAGATTTTCCGTTGCGTGAAGGCATTGCTTAGCGGAGTTCTGGCACCAGCAGCGCATGCGCCATGCCGGGCCGAAGCCAGTCCGGCATCTCCGGCCCGAACGTCCGACGGAGCGCCTCGGCGGGCACGAAGGACGCATGTCGGCCGCACATCGGTGGGAAGATAGCACGGCACCTTGGTGACGGCACAACAGCGGCACGGCTTGGCCATCGTCACCCGACCGAATTAGAAAGCCATCCCGGAGAAACCGCGATGTGCCCCGCTGGAACAGTCTCCATAGGTCGGCGCCGGTCTCTTGGAGATGCTGCCAGCCAGCCCTATGGCCCCCGACAGTATCTTGACAGCGATTGCTGACCGGCTCACCCGGCCACCTCGATCGCCGCCAGCAACTCGGGCCCATTATTCCTGGGGCTACCGACCCGCCGATCCACCGGCCAGCGGCGCAGAGTCCCATGCGGTGCCGGATGCAGGAGGGATCCCGGATCACCCTCTACCTCACCCAGCCATGCTGGCCAGTCTGCCGGTTCCAGGATTACTGGCATCCTGTCGTGCAACTCGGCCACGTCGGGACTGGCATCCGTGGTGATGATGGCGAAGCTGCGCGTGACCGTGCCGTCCGTCCAGCGAAAGCCTTCCCACAGCCCAGCGAAGGCCATCGGCTGGCCGTCCTGCCGGGCGATGGCGTAGGGCTGTTTGCCGTTCGCAACCACCTTCCACTCATAGAACACATCAGCCGGCACGATGGCCCGGCGCTGCTGGAACGCACGTCGGAACATGCCCGACTTCGCCACCGTGTCCGCCCGCGCGTTGATCGGCCGCTGCGCCCTGACCGGTTCCTTCGTCCAGTACGGCAACAGGCCCCATTGCAACAGGTCAAGATGGCGCTCGCCCGTCTCAGGATGGCGGCGCACCACGGGCGCGGATTGCGTCGGCGCCACGTTCCACGAGGGCTCGATATTCGGCAGCGGGTTCACCGTGCGGAACGTCCGCCTGAGCGCCTCGGCGGGCAGGACACTGGCATATCGGCCACACATGCGCGGAAGGTAGAGCCGGCCTGGTCGGCGGGGAAGCGGAACAGAGCCGCCATAGTCGCCGCTCCTCCCGCGCCCAGAGCGCGCCGACCATCGCTGATACTAGCGAGCCTCTCCAATGACCGGTCTGGGTGGATTCCGGCCGGTCCGCTTTCAGGGAAGCTATGGGGAAACCAGACCAGCTCCCGCACGGATAGCCAAAAAAGGGAATGGCAGCCGTGGAGTAGCTGCACGCTGGCGACATCGCTTGGTAGCAGGCCTCGCTCCGATGCCGCTATTTCGTAGGTCCAAATCCCGCCCCCGCGGCCCAAATTCGTCCGGTAGGCCAAAGGCCTATCGGGCGTTTCCGTTTCGGGCTCCTCCGGCCGGAAAGTGCCGAATCAGCAACGAGTCAACAACATCTGTGGCGGGCATTTGCGTTGGGCGCCATGCCGCTACGCTGGTCCGTCCAATCCGAACAGGGTCCGCACTTCCTCGCAAAGCGCCTTCGTCCGATCGCTGATTGCCTGCTCGTTCCAGTTGTCGCGGGTGGCCAGTTCGCAATTCAAGTATAGGCCATTGCGGTAGCCAATGAAGTCACCCCTCTCGTTCTTCCGGTCCCGCTTCCGCGGGAAATCCATCTTGCCGAGGTTGGCGTTGTAGCCGCTCAAGGTCAGGTTCCCCAGCCGATGCGCCCATTGCTCACGGATTGCGGAGGCGCGCTCCACGTCTCCGTTAGCCAGCATGGCGATCCATCCGGCCGCCAAGCTTTCAGTCTTCGGGAGGATGTGCTCGACTGTGAACACCGACTTGCCGCTGTTGTCTTGAACCCAGAGGTCGCGCCGCGTTTCCCGGGTCTGGTGTGCCTCTTCGAGCTCGCACAGCATGAACCGGGTCGCGTCGTAGTTCTCCTCGTAGAGATCACCATCGAGCTTCACGTCGCGGGCCTCAGCCGGAGCTGCGCGCGCGTTCAACCACTTCACGGCAGCGGCGACGAAGGCGTCCTCGTCTGCAATTTCCTTTTCCCGCATCGATTTGAGCAGGGCGTCAATGAGCTCGATGAACATCGGGTCAAGGTCGCGCGTCGAAGGCACGTCTGTCAGATTGCGCCAGAAGAACCACTTCGTTTGGTGCTGTGCCAACCGCTTCAGAATACTGCTCTGATTCCAATTGTGGTCCTCCGCCGCCTGCGCAGCCCAAAGCAGAAACGTGTAGCCTGGCGCCGCCCCTAGGTGGCCCAGATCGCGAAGGGCATCGGCGGTTCCTTGCCCCCAGCAGTTCGTTGCCTGCTCGGGATCAATCAGGGCAGCGTACAGCCTACCGGCCTTCAGCATTTCTGCGAACAGCCATACGGGCCTTTGCCGAAGGAGCGTGTCATAGATCGTAATAAGATTCGATCGCGTGGCACGCGGGCAACCACGAACTTGGACACGTCGCAGGTACTTGAATGCATTGTAAAGCTGACGAAGGAAGCGCTCCTGGATACCCGTGTCGGGCAATAGTTCGACGAGTTCTGTCCATTCATCGAACGCACGATCTATTCCGTAATTCGGCGCCTGATCGAGCGCCGCGAGCAGATTGTTCTTGATGATGTCGATGGCCGAAAGCGGGATGCCGCGATTATTGATCGTTTCGAACAGAATGAATGCGTCCGCGTGGCTCGGCACTTCGATCTTCACGAGGACCGCGCTTTTCAATAGTTCCAGAAACTCAAGGGTCTCGCCTTCGCTTAGCTCACCTATGCGATTACAGAAGTACGAATATGCCTTCGAGAGACGCCTGACGCCGAAGTAGGAAAGCTCCTTTGGGGCCGAGGCCATGTCCGGGAAGTTCTGGCTGAGGATGTACTGGTAATCGTCCTTGTTCCTCGATTGCTCTGTCGGAACGAAACGCCAGCTTCGTGTAGCTCTGACGAAGAGCCGCCGCTTCAGGTTGGCCATCTCGATGACGAGATTCTCGTCAGGGTTGGGAATCTTTCGCAGAGCCTGATAGAGCGCACAAAACAGCAAGCAGATCGTCATGAACCTCTGCTGGCCATCGATCAGCTCCAGCCGGCTGCCCTGGAGTGCATCGGCCTGCTTGTTCACGCAGATAATTGAACCAAGGAAGTATCCTCGCTCGGCATCCTCCAAATCGTCGAAAAGAGCCTCCCAGTTCTCCTTCCGCCAGATGTACTCCCGCTGGTATTTGGGAATGAAGAAAGTCTGAGCCTCGTCGGGGTTAAAGTACGCATTGATCGCGTATGAGTAGACACTACTAATCACGGATGACTTCCCGCCCAGCCGAGCGGCGGGACGATTCCCGCCGCCTCACGCAAAAATGCTATCCAGGACCCCTCCACTACTCAAGCCCGGATTACGCCGCCGCCATGCCGACGTGACGCCCGCTTCTGCGGAGATCGCCTCTGAGTTAGAGCGATCTCGTGCTCGCGTCGCTGTCGGCGCCGGGTAGCTCCCAACGGTCCGCTTTCAGGATCGCCTGATAGGCCGATCTACGGCCGGGTTGGGTCGAGGCCGGCCCCAGTGCATCTGCACGTGGACCGGCCAATCCTCATACCTCGGTGTTTTCGGCGAGGGTGAGCGCATCTTCGACATCGACGCCGAGATAGCGCACCGTACTCTCGATTTTCGTGTGACCCAACAAAATCTGGAAATCTGGACGGCCCGGAGATTACCGGTGGCCTTGTAGATGATCGATGCCTTCGTCCTTCGTAGCGAATGCGTGCCGTAGTCCTCACAGCGCAGGCCGATGCTAGTCACCCATTCGTCGACCAGCCTGGCATATTGCCGCGTGCTGAGGTGCTTCGCCCGGTCGAGTTCGGCTCGGGAAGGCGTACTCGTCGATCGTGCCTGCGCGGCGTTCGAGCCAGGCTTGAATGCTGGATCGGGCGGCCTCAAGCAACTCGAACTGGACGGGCCGGCCAGTCTTCTGCTGAACGACTGCGGCTCTCACCCGAACCCGACCGCCGCTGACGAGATCGCCAATCCGGATATTGACGAGGTCGCAGCCGCGCAACTTGCTATCGATGGCGAGATCGAACAGTGCGCGGTCGCGAAGCCGCCCCTCCCGATCGAGCCAGAACCGGATCGCCCACACCTGCTGAGGCTTCAGCACACGTTCCGCGCACACCATGCGTCCGGCATTCCAAGGCCGACGCTCTCGGGCTGCCGGGTCGAACTCCGAATGTCCCATATTGTCCTCCTTCCGGCCGTATTGGCCAGCGGGAGGGTGCACCCTCGCGCCCGGCTGAAGGCGACCTGGTATACGCCGAGAAGGTGCAGCGGGTGGAAAGCGGACTGGCGGCTTCGGCTGTGCAATGCTGAATGGCTGACACTGACCCAGGGCGACCCTGGTCGGGACAACTCGTAGGCTGCGCCGCTTCGCCAATGTGCGATAATGCCGCGCCCGTCACCGTCGGTCGGTTGAGCGGGTGCTAGAGCTACTGTGGGAGGCATCGACGCCAGATGAACGCCCTCAAAGATTCCATCAAGTCAGGTAGAACCGTCGTCGGGACCGGCGGGGCTCCGAACGTCGACGTGTCGATCTTGGCCGACGCCGGGTACGACTTCCTGCTGTTCGACACCCAGCACTCCCCCTGGGAGATCAAGCAGCTGCAGCCGTCGATCCAGGCGATGCGCGGCAAGCCGGCGGCGCCGCTGGTGCGCGTCGCCGGCAACCACGCCGATCAGATCTGCTTCGCGCTTGACGCCGGGGCGCGCGGCATCGTTGTGCCGATGGTCAACACCCGCGCGGAGGCGGAGGCCGTCGTGCGCGCCTGCCGCTACTATCCCCTTGGCAGCCGCAGCAACGCCGGGGTACGCGGCGAGTGGGGCGAGTTCAAGAATTACCGCGATTACCTCGATACCGTGAACAACGGGCTCGTTATCGCGCCGATGATCGAGACCAACCGGTCGCTAGAGAATCTTGATGCCATCGCCTCGGTGCCGGGCGTCGACGTCCTGCTGATCGGTCCGTCCGACCTTTCGATCGAGCTGGGGGTGCCGCTCGACTACCCGTGCGACACCTATCAGCGAGCGCTCGATAAAATTGCGGCAACCGCCGCGAAGCGCGGCATCGCCGCCGGGATGTATTTCATCCCGCCCGAGATGGACCCAAACTTCTACGTCCAGAAGGGGTTCAAGTTCTTCACCATGCCGTGGGGCCCCTGGGCGAAGGCCGGGATCCAGAACGGCCTGGCCGGGATCCAGCGCTAACGACGGTCGACGCGGACGGTCCGGCGAACGGCCGGATCGCCCGGCGTGCGCCGCTGATCAGTCGTTCCGCCACGCCGACGCGGGATGCGCTATTAGAACATCAACATCGAGGTCGGGCCCGAGCCGATAGTGCAGTGCTCAGGAAAATGGGTAACTATGGCAGGCCGGACCTGTAAACACCGTTGCTCGTGCGGTAGTGCCCTGAAACGGTCGGATGTCATCTGTGCCTATTCTGAACGGCTCGCTGCAGACAGGGCTTCCTGCTCTGCCGAGATGCGTCCAGGAGCATGGGATCGAGCCTCACATTCCGGTCTTCGACAAATCAGAGCGAAATGATGGGATCTTCGAGCGAGCCGAGTTGTTACCTACGCGCCAGGAATCCGCGTCGCGCGGGTGCCGGCAGGATCCTGCGGTCGCGACGTATTCGACGCGATTGCCGTTGCCGACTTGCCTCAAACTGGCTGGGTCGTCTTCGGTGCTCAATGCCGCGGCTGGCCAGAACTCATGCTGCCAGACGGGTGACCGATTACACCTCTGACACCCTGGAAAGCCGGCGGCGGGGCGTCCGCTTTGGGGACCACGCCCCTCGACTGGACGGCGGCTACGGGCGCAATCCAGCCGCTGACTCTGCGGCACCGCAACGGCGGCTGCCGAGCCAATTCAGCCGTTCAAGCCAGGGCCGGGCCGAGGGGCCGCACTTCGACCGAATGGCACCTACGGATTAACCGCCGCAACCTGTGGTTCGGTGAACGGCTTGGTGCGGTGCGCGACTCCATCCGCGTATAATTTGCTTATCGCTTGGTCGTGTCCCAAGTGATGGTGTAGGAGCTGTGGATAAGTGGCCTGGCGGAGCGACCGCCGAGAGTCTGGCGCCGGCAGGCCACTTATCCACAGCGGCGGCCACCGCGGTGAACCCGGGTAGAATTGGGTTGCGAATCGCAACTCTGACCCAAGGACACCGCGATGACCAACGACAAGATTGCCCTTCAAGGCCTTCTGGAAAAGAGTTCTGACGCCAGCTTGCTGCGCGAGATGATCGGCTTCGCCGCACAGCGACTGATGGAGCTGGAGACTGATGTGCTGTGTGGCGCAGCGCACGGCGAGCGCAGCCCTGACCGCATCAATCAGCGCAATGGGTTCCGTGACCGCGACTGGGAGACGCGCGCCGGGACGGTCGAGCTGCGCATTCCGAGATTACGCAAAGGCAGCTACTTCCCCGGCTTCCTTGAACCCCGCCGCACCGCCGAGAAGGCGCTGACCGCAGTGATCCAGGAAGCCTACGTGCACGGCATCTCGACACGCAGCGTCGATGATCTGGTGCAGGCGATGGGCGGAGCTGCCCAAGGTTCCGGCGGCGAAGCCGCTGGAATGGCAGCGGAGGGTGCGCCGGGGTCTCCAAGAGCCAAGTCAGCCGGCTCTGCGGCGAGATCGACGAGCGCGTGCAGGCGTTCCTGAACCGGCCAATTGAAGGCGAATGGCCGTATCTTTGGCTGGATGCGACATATGTGAAAGTGCGCGAGCAGGGGCGCATTGTTTCGGTTGCCATCACTGTGGCGGTTGCCGTGAACAGTGACGGCCGACGTGAAGTGCTCGGCCTCGCAGTCGGCCCCAGCGAAGCGGAGACGTTCTGGATCGAGTTCCTGCGCAGCCTGGCCCGCCGCGGCCTGCGCGGCGTCAAGCTGGTGATCTCCGACGCCCACGAGGGACTGAAGGCCGCGGTTGCCCGCGTGCTGCACGCCTCCTGGCAGCGCTGCCGGGTGCACTTCATGCGCAACGCTCTGGCGCACGCCGGCAAGAGCCAGCGCCGCATCGTCTCGGCCTGGATCGGCACCGCATTCGCTCAGGACGACGCTGAGGCCGCACGCAAACAATGGCGCGAGGTCGCCGATCAACTCCGCCCTCGGGTGCCGAAGCTCGCCGGCCTGATGGATGAAGCTGAGGCGGATGTGCTTGCTTTTATGGCATTTCCCAAAGAGCATCGCGCTAAGATCCACAGCACCAATCCGTTGGAACGGCTGAATGGCGAGATCAAGCGGCGCACTGACGTGGTCGGCATCTTTCCCAACGAGGCGGCCATTGCGCGCTTGGTCGGCGCCATCCTGCTCGAACAAAACGACGAGTGGGCCGTGCAGCGTCGCTACATGAGCCTGGAAACACTCGGCACAATCAGCGATACTATCCCGATCGGTCTGCCTGCCGTGGCAGCCTGATCACGCAGCCAACGCTGCTCGGGAGCACCGCTCCTACACCACGTGCTGGGACACGATCTATCGCTTCCTCAGACAGACCTAGCATGCGCCCCAGAATGTCGGTCGTATCATCGCCGATCGAAGGCGCCCCACGCCAGATGCGACCAGGGGTCAACGACATTTTCGGGACGACGCCGTACACGCAAATCGGCATACCCGACTGCCGATCCAGTACCGGCACCGTCATCTCGCGCGCCGCGTAATGCGGATCCTCGTATTGGTCGCGCGTGTTGAATACCCGCGCGCAGCCAATCTTTGCGTCATTTAACTCGGTCTCGACCTCAAGCGCCGTGTGCGCAGCGCAATACTCACGCAGCCGTCGGTCGAGTTCTCATCCCTTCTCTGAATTGACAGCCGCAGCATCCTTCGAGCAGACGTCGAAGCTATATTCAGTTATGTCGAGTCCCAGGAACCTGGCCATCCGATCGTAGATCGCCCCACCGGCCGCGCCGATATAGACCCACCCGTCGCTGCACTTAAACGTGTCATACGGCTGGAAGCCCGGCGCGCGGTTGCCGGTATGTCCATAAACCACGCCTTCGCCGGTGTAGAGCGGCAAGGTGTTGCCATTGGTTTGTGCCACGGCCTCGTATTGCGCGAGGTCGATGACCTGACCACGACCGCTCTTCTTCACCTCCCACAGCCCCATCATTGTCGCCGCCCAGCCAGTCAACGCGGTGACGTAGTCGCCGGTGAATGTCTTAGCCCGCTGCGGCGGTCCGGCAGGGTCGCCGGTGAGGTTCATCATGCCGCCAAAGGCTTGTGCGATCGCGTCGTAGCCTGGGCGGCCGAGATAGTCGTCCTCGCCATACTGCCCATAGGTGCTGACCCGAACAATCACGAGGCTTGGATTGACCGCCAACGCCAGCTCGTTAGTGATGCCGTTGCGTTCGAGCGTGCCAGGTGCCGATGATTCCATCCAGATATCGGAGATTTTCCAAAGTGCCATCAACAGCTCGATGCCGCGCGTATGCTTGAGATCGAGACCCATCGACAGATTGTTTTTGGTCATCTCAGCCTCGAGGTTCGGGGCCCCGGGAAAACTGGCAAAAGGTCGGGATCGGAACGCCGGTCCGAGCGCATGTTCTTATCCGCCGTCAGCACCGCAAGGTAGCGGGCGTCAGGCGACTTAAGATACTCACAGCCAAGGTCCCCAGCCTTCTCGTGCTGTCCACTCTCATGTGCCGCACGGATCCGGCTGAGCATTTTTCTGACGCCGTCCCTGGCCTTTTCTAATTCGATCGTCTTTCCGGCGGTCAGGTTATGGTCTTTCTCCTTTGGTAAGATCATAGCCATTTCTGCTCCTTCCGTTCCGTTTAAAATTCTGACCCGAAAAAATCAGTACACGGTTGCGGGCCGCAATCGCTTTCTGAAGTCGCGGTCCAGTTTTGATACCGGCCCGGTCTGGCCGGGCGTGGCTATCGCCTCCTGGAGAGGTCGCGAGAACGGCCGTTACCTGGGCGTCCAGGATTGGAGCTCGATCGCGTATGCCGATTTGGGATGGCCGAATTCCGAGTGGAACCGGCCGACTGCTCCCAACCTCCGGTAACTGCCGTCTCTCGGTGGACAGGCAGATCATGAAGACGGAGGCGGCCTGGTGGGATCCGAGTGAGGTGTGGGACGTCTGGAGCCAGACCGTCAAAGACGTGCTCCCGTCCCCCACGGATCCGTCAGGCAAACTGCACAACTCGGCAGAAGCCTACCTCCAGGCGAAGAAATTCCCGCCCGAGACGCTCAAGGCACCGGACGAGAACTGGCTACCCGGGCCCCCAAACCTCATCCCCGTCGGATGAGTGGTCTCCCCAAGTCCTGCCGATGTATAGGAAAGACGCGTTCGCCATGGACGCAGTGATCGGCATGGTCAAATCGACCAATCATCGCTTCCGTGTCGTGACCATATTCCGAAGGCGATAGGAGAAAGTGTAGGCACAACAGTCGACAGCCGAGATCCCGTTGAGCCGCTGAAGCTACGAAAGCCCGTGCAAACGTTTCCCCCAAGCGACCGGGTCTGGTGATAACCGCCGGCAGCAATCCATTATTGTGGCCCTCCAGTGCGGCCTGGACCCCAAAAATCAGCGGCAATCAGGGAATGACGAGCACCACCTCCGGGTTGGGCACCGACCCAGCATCGATGCACAGAGTGGGGCTCATCCTTACCAAGCGATCGCCATCATCAGGATAAGTCGCCTATCGCCTCGGCGCATTTATCGATCGCGCCTGGTGCAGGAGCGGCTTCTCCTGGCATGGTCGCCAATTTTTCGTCCGTGACAAACTTTTTAATGGCAGTGTCTTTGTCGCCATATGACAGGGCCTTAAACTCCGCGATCTTGGCGCTCGCATCTGGTCTCTGCTGAAACCTTATTGTGCATATGCTTGCCCGTAATGCAACGAGCCCTTGTGCACCCTGCTCTCGTGCCTTCTCGACAACCGCTTGGGTCGTCAGCCAGCCGAGCGAGGTTAGGACGATTATTGTAATCACACTCGCGATCAAAGCGGACCAAACGATGTCCTTTATCCTTCTGACCGTCGCTTCACGGCGAAGCCTTTTTTCAGCTAACCGCGTTCTCTCGGCATCCCTGGCAGCTCTTTCAGCAGCTCTTTCATCTGTACTACTCATCTTAACCTCCCAAATCCGTGACGTGCTGACGAGACGCGCTGCCCATCGTGGGATGAGGTGGTCCCCGAAAACTGGACAGGTCCTTAACCGGCATTCCCCGGATGAACGGCCAATTCGCCCACCACAACGGCAGAATATCCACCGAACCGGGCCTTCAGCAACGGTGAAATCACCGAGAAGGCGGCTGAATGCGCGGCGACAACGCAGATGGCCGGTGAGCGACACGAGCGGATGGCCGGTCGGATGTGCCGCAGGTTGGACGTAACCCGACCATAGGCACACCCGGCCGGCGGCGCGGGCCGAGACCCGGCTGTTGGTTGCGGCGTGTGCGGGCAGGATGGGGTTCTCGCTTGCCAACGAGGAACCCTCCGTGCCCGGACGACACGTCACCAACCAACAGATGAGACTGTATATGGAATTCCGACGCCACCACACGCAGCGCCTGGCGGCCGCCAAGTCAGGTTTCAGCGAGCGCACCGCACGACGGATCGAGCGTGATCCCCGGCTGCCGTGCGAGAGAACCGCCGAGCGACCCGCGCGACGCCGGCAGACGCCGGACGCGCTGGCTGGACTTTGGGAGAGCGAGATTTTGCCGCTTCTCGAGAACGACCGCGGCTTGCGACCGATCGGCGTGCTCGAGGCCATGCAAATGCGCCACCCGGAGCGCGACTGGCGCCGGCTCCGCCGCACGCTGGAGCGCCGGATCCGGTCTTGGCGTGCTGAGCACGGCCCGCAACGGGAGGTGATCTTCCGTCAGCAGCACCCGCCGGGAGCCCAAGGTTTGTCCGACTTCACCGACATGGGGGATCTCGGCATCACCATCGCCGGGGTGGTGCTCGACCATCGCCTCTATCACTTCGCGCTGGCGTTTTCCGGCTGGGAGCACGCCGAGATCGTGCTCGGCGGCGAGAGCTTCACTGCCCTGGCCAGCGGCCTGCAGAACGCACTGTGGTCGCTCGGCGGCGCGCCCCTGGAGCACCGCACCGACAGTTTGTCGGCGGCGTTCCGCAACCTCGACCGCGATGCCGCCGAGGATCAGACCCGGCGATACGAGGCGCTGTGCGAGCACTACGACATGCTCGCCACGCGCAACAACACCGGGGTGGCGCACGAGAACGGCGCGATCGAGAGCCGCCACGGCCATCTCAAGGCCGCGATCGAGCAGGCCCTGATCCTACGCGGCAGCCGCGACTTCGACAGCCTCGAGGCCTATCAGGCCTGGTTGGCCGAGCTGGTGGCGAGGCGCAACACCCGGCTGAACAAGTTGGTCGAACTTGAACGCGCCCATCTGCGTCCGCTGCCGCCGCGGCGAACCACCGACCATGACGAGGCGATCGTGATGGTCACCTCGAGCAGCGGTTTCGTGCTGCGCAAGGTCTTCTACACCGTGCCGTCGCGGCTGATCGGTTTCCACCTTCGGGTACGCATCTACGACGACCGGTTGGAATGTCTCCTCGGTCAGCGCCATGTGCTGACCCTGCCGCGCGGACGCTGCACGGTCGATGGTCGTCACCAGCACGTGGTCGATTATCGCCACGTCATCCATAGTCTGCGGCGCAAACCGATGGCACTGCTCAATTTGGTCTATCGCGACGCCCTCTTCCCCCGGCCGCCCTTTCGTCAAGCCTGGGAACACCTGATCGCCACGGGCAACGCTGCTCATGCCTGCAGAACTATGGTCGGTCTGCTGGCTTTGGCGCATGAGGCCAACTGCGAGGCTGAGCTTGCCGTGGCACTCACTGCGCAGATGGCCGATGGCGGCCTGCCGGATCTCGCCACTTTGCGCGCTCGCTTCGCGCCAGGCTCGGCGTCCATGCCGGTGGTCACCGTCATCCTGCCGGCGATCGCCAGCTACAATGCACTGCTCCCAGCGACAGGGGCGGCGGCATGATGGACGGCATCACCATCGATGTCGCGCGCCTGCCGTTGCTGCTCACCGAGCTGCGCCTGCCGACCATCGCCAAGCTCTGGCCGCAGTTCACTGAGCAAGCCGATCGGGAGGGTTGGCCTGCGGCCAGGTTGCTCACCACTTTGGCCGAGTTGGAACTCGCCGAGCGCGCCCAGCGACGCATTCAGCGGCATCTGATCGAAGCCCGCCTGCTGCCCGGCAAGACCCTCGACACGTTCGACTTTTCCGCCGTGCCGATGGTCAGCAAACCGCAGATCATGGCGCTCGCCGCCGGCGACAGTTGGCTCGACAAGGGCGCCAACATCCTGCTGTTCGGCCCCAGCGGCTGTGGCAAGTCGCATCTCTCCTCGGCGCTTGGTACCGCTCTGGTCGAGACCGGCTACCGGGTGCTGTTCACCCGCACCACCGATCTGGTTCAGCGACTGCAGACTGCGCGACAGAGCCTGGCGCTCGAGGCCACGATCGACAAGCTCGACAAATATCACCTCATCGCCCTCGACGATCTGTGCTACGTCCGCAAAGACCAAGCCGAGACTTCCGTCTTGTTCGAGCTCATCGCCGCACGCTATGAACGGCGCTCTTTGCTAGTCACCGCAAACCAGCCCTTCGGTGACTGGACAAGCGTCTTTCCCAACTCGACGCCTTCATGATGCCTCTCCATTGGAGCGGATGGTCTGTCGAGCGCGCGCCCTAGGCGTCGCCACTTGGTCGGGAGATATCGAGATTTGCCACGGCATGCCCTTGGTCAGCTGCTTTCCCTTCAGCCAGCCTTTTCGGAGCCAATCAAAAATGGTCTGCGGTGTAATGCCGATCAGCGCGGCTGCACCCTGTACTGAGTAGCTTCCGTCGGCCCATCGCGGAGGGTTCACCGCGATGCCGTTGATCTTGACGGTCCGGATCCCCCACCGTTTTCGCAGCACGTGAACCATGTTGCCAGAAAATGGTGGTCCGTGCGCGGTCCGAAACCCTTCCCTGTTGAGGGTGGCGGCAATCTCAGCATCCATCTTCTGCAGCCCGTTGAGTTCGACGATACGCCGTCTCAGTTGTTCCTGATCGGCGTGCTGCGCATAGCCTTGCACGCGTCGTTGCAACCAGTGCTCGCTGGTCGCGCCGGTTTGCCAAATAATCCTGATCCAGACGTAGCCACGCCGCTGCTTCTGATCCAGTATGACCTCCTTGATCACCAGTCGAACGATCTGTTTGCGCTCTGCCGCGGTGGTCGTCGCAGCGTGCCACAGCTTCGGCAAGTCCTCGCCCAGTGCCAGAATCTCTTGCCGATCGCTGTCGGAAACCGAGACGGCCTGCTCACGACGCCATGCCTCGTATTCCTGCTCGATTTGGTCCGCCCGCCTCAAGCGCTCTTCCCAGATCCTCTCGAGTGAGCGAGCCACCAAGCGGTTCTCGGGCTCAACGGCGTCGTACTGGCGTCGGGCGCGCTCGGCATCATAGCGGGCCCGCTCGCGCTTGAGCGACCATTGTCGCTCTATCGCACGGTTCTCCACTTCGACCTCACTCACGGCAGCAACCGCCACCGCGATTCGGTCTGGCGTCAGCGCCTCCAGGATCAATCGTTCTACCTCAGCGTCGACCTGGAGGGCTCGCACCTCTTGGCATTTCGGCCCTCCGTCGAAAGTTTGGTCGGCCACGCAAACGTAGACTGGAAAATCGCCATCAGTTCCGGAATAGCGCAGGCACATGCGGCGGGCACACCGACCGCAACTGACGATGCCCTGCAGCAGAGCACTGCCCTTGCGGGGCGCACCGGATCGGCCCGCATCGTAGCGTGCGACATTATTAGCCAGCTGCCGTTGATTTGCCATGAACTCTTCCCAGTCGACATAAGCCGGATGGGCGTCCTTGAGGCAGATCGACCAATCCTCAGGCGGAACCGCCACCGTCCCGATACGATCGCTACCTGGCCGTCGCCGCAGCGGCTCCGGCCGTCGCCGGCCATAGACGTAAGCGCCAGCATAGGCTGGGTTCTTCAAAATGTGGATCACACGAGCATTGTTGGCCACGCGCCAGACGACTTCATGCGGCGCCGAGCCACGAAGCGGTCGCACAGGGAGCAGCAGGTTGTGGCGTCGTAGATATCGCATGACCGCCTTGGCACTGCGCAGCTCCCGAAATTTCGTAAAGACCAGCCGGAGCCGCTGCTGTACCTCCTCATCTGGATTGAGGGTGACACTGCCGTCTCGGTTGTGGATCAGGCCAGCCGGAAGTGGTAATCGCAGCTCGCCGCGCGCTGCCTTCTGGCGCTCGCCTTGATGGAGGCGGATTTTGATCTGATGCAGCTCCGCCTCGCTCATGATCCCTGACAAGCCCAGGAGCAGCCTGTCGTGATAGGCTGCAGGGTCATACAGGCGCTCGCCGTCTGCGATCAGCACCCCGAACAGTGAACACAATTCCAGAAGCTGGTGCCAATCTCGGTTGTTGCGTGCCAGCCGAGATGCGTCCAGGCTCATAACGAGCCCGGCTTTGCCAAGCCCGACCTCCGCGATCAACGTCTGAAAACCGCGGCGATCACGGCTGTAGGCCCCCGACTTACCAAGATCATCGTCGATGACGTGAACTCGTTCTTGGGGCCAACCGAACAAAACCGCACGCTCAACCAGCCGGTACTGTAGCTCGGTGCTTTCCTGATGATGGCGAACTTGCCCCGGCGATGATTGTCGAACGTAAACGTAGGCAAGCTTGGCGCGGTGCGCAGTCGTGATGCGATCATCGCTCAACGACGTCGTCGTCGACACAGTTTCCCTCCTTTGGCTCGGCGGTAAGCGGACGCAGGCGCTGCAAGAGTTGACCCAGGTGCTGGGCCAGCCGCCGCCGTTCCTCGATTGAAAGTTGCGGCCATAGGCGCGGCGCTGTCGCTAACGCCTTGCCTGGCTCTATCCGGCTCCGGATTCGCCGATGGCCGTTCGGGGTGTCGTCCGCCGGCTTCGAGCTCCGCATGTCTCGAAGCGAGCACAGCACGGATGTGATTCGCCAAAGGCAGAAGCGTGTGCACTGAAATGTGTGCTTGGCGACTCGATACGGCCAGCTGCTCATGGGCCGTTGCTGCGAGATCTGTAGCGAATCGTGATATAGAGCGCTCTCGGCCGTCAGGCAGCCGGACAACGATTAGCCCCGGCCCGCGCCCTGACAGTCGATCGCTGACCGGAAAACGCTTGCCATACAGAGGATGATGCGGGTCGGTGACCCTGACCTGAGCGACTCGCCTGTCGAGCGTTGTGGCATCTCGACATGGTCGGCGATGCCTCCATGACCCTCGCCGCGGTCGACCGCCTCATTCATCATGCCATCATCCTGGAGATGAATGTCGAGAGCTATCGTCGTCGTTCCGCGACAAGCCGGCAGCGACAACGTGCGATGCAACCGAGCGACAGCGAGCGCGACAACAACAGCGTCATCGCATCCGCACCACAAACCAAGGAGAAAGAACCATCAGAAACTTGACTCTCCGCGGCAAATTGCTCTTGTCGCGCAGCGTCAAATGTGCCACTTTCTTCATACGCAGCGACCAGACATCTTCCTGTCGCACACCAGCCATCCTGCCTGTCGCGCTACAGCTGAAGCCATGGCGACTGGCCGACGATCGCTCTGAGAGCGAGAACCTGAGCCCACAAGCCTGCATCGGGACGCACGCCCCCCGAAACGGTAAGCGCGGCTGCGCTTGTCGGAGAAGGTATACATATCCCGGCACATCACCGGCGGTGGCGGGTGGTCCCGAGGCTGCTCTCGCAGCGAGTAGCGTGAAGCGATTTAGCGTAGGTCACCGGAGGGCCGGGTCAGATCTGCTCCAGCCCCACTTTCAGAGCATCGAAGCCGAGTCGGAATGAGGCATATCTCGCACCAACGATGCGAGGTTGACGATGCCGATCCGACTAAACCGCTCGACCAGCGCTTCCCGTCTTGAGGAGATTGTCGGGAGCCTGCCTGATACGGAACCAGCGAACTCGTCGGCACCGCTGGCGTCGAGTGGCCCTGCACAGGACGACGCTCCCCTCGCCCCGCCCTTCCTGTCCCTGCGGGAAGCCGCCGAATGGCTGTGCGTCTCTATCTCTTCGGTGAAGCGTCTGATCGCCAAAGGCGAGCTCATTGCCGTCAGGATCGGTGCTCGGAGAAAGATCCCCGGCTGCTCTCTCGAAGCCTATGTGACGAGGGACATCCTGATCCCGAATACCGACCTTCAACCTATTGATAATGATCTGAATTGCACCGGCGTTTCCAATACATAGCCAGACAATTCCCAAGGAAAACACTCTAGGTGTTCTTGCAAAAGATACCTCCTGAGCCACTCCACTTTGGAAAGGGAAAACGCCATGCTACTGACACTCAAACGACCCCGCACGACAAGTATAGATCAGCCGCATCTGGTCGTGCAGACCCTCGCGGATGTGCGGGACGTGCTTGCGAGGCTGCCGGGCGGTGACGGCCCGGAAAGCAAGCTACAGATCAGCGCCATCAACACGGTTGCCCGGGCTTCTGGCTGTGCCCCCGAGGATCTCCCCTCGGATCCCGCACGTCTGAGGGAGCACCTGGCATCCATCTCCTGCGCCATGGCGGGCCTCACCAGAGGGAGCTGGTCTTCAGTCCGCAGCCGGATCCTGAAGGCCCTGCGGCGTGCCCAGGTCCACGTGATGGCCGCCAGAAGGACCAAGCCTCTGTCCGAGGAATGGTCGGTTCTGTATCGCTCGCTCCCGCGAACTGGGCTGCAGCCGGGTCTCGGTCGTCTGATCGGTTATCTCTCTGATCGCGGTGTTCCCCCGAACCAGGTTTGCGACGGACACATAGAGCGGTTCCGCGACGAACTCACCGCCACCAGCCTGCGTGGTCGCCCCTCCGCGATCGTTCGCAATGCCATCCGTATCTGGAACATCGCCGTCGATACTGTTCCGGGATGGCCCCAGCAGCGACTCGCCTATGAGCGTCCCCAGCGCATGGGCTATGTGCTCCCCGCCGAACAGTTCTCCCCCGGCTTTCAGAAGTCCCTTGCTGAGCACATCGAGTATCTCGCCGATCCCCCCGATGATGACGATGATGCTCCCCCGCGGGCATTACGGCCCGCGACGCTGAGGCTGCGGGAATTCCAGTTCCGCCAGATGGCCTCCGCCCTCGTGCACCGGGGTATCCCAATCGAGTCCATCACCTCGATTGGCGTCCTGGCGGAGCGGGAGAACGTCAACGCGCTCTGTGACTTCTTCATGGAGCGCAGCGATCGTGCCTTTGTCGTGCAGCTCGACGGCATGCTCCGCATCCTTCGCGCCGTCGCCGCCTATCACCTGAAGCGAAGAGACCTCGCTGACTTCATCAGCCGGCGTGTCAGACGCCTCTCAGGTGGGCGGTCCCGTCGGTTCGGCATGACGGAGAAGAACCGGCGCCGGCTCGCTGTCTTCCGCGATCAGCAGCAGGTCCGGGACCTCCTGTTCCTGCCCTGGCAATTATACAAGCGGGCTGAGTCCAAGTCCTTGCCTCCCGCGGTCGCGGCCAAGCTCGTGCGAGCGGCGGTGGCGATCGAACTCGAGCTCGTGTGTCCCATCCGCCTGCAGAACCTGAGCGAGCTCAACCTCGACACGGATTTCGTGCGAAGTCATTCCGGCAAGAAAGCCGCCGTCCACCTGTTCATCCCCGGTAGCCGGACTAAGAACGGCGAGGACATCGAATTGGAGCTGCCCAGGGACACGGTAGGGCTGATCGACATCTACATGGCCAAATACCGGAACCTGCTGATCAGGCCCGAGTGCTGTGGCAAGGGACCCAGGTTTCTGTTTCCGAAGCCAGACGGCACCCGGAAGGTCCCACGCGTCTTTGCCGATTGCATCTGTCGCGTGATGGAGCGGGAGCTGGGTATCAAGTTCAACATCCATCTCTTCCGCCACATCGGTTGTTATCTCTATCTGCGCAGCCATCCCGGCCAGATCGATGTCATGCGCCGCGTCCTCGGTCACAGGGACGCCACCACGACGATGCGCTTCTACGCGTTCATCGAGCAGTCGGACGCCTTCCGCATGTTCGATGAGCACATCCTGAACATCCGCAACGAGGCCTTGCGGCCAGGCCGGCGGAGCCTCTCTGGTCGCGTGGGAGCCCGGCAATGAAGCTGATCATCAAGGCCCCGCAGATGCCGGAGCCCGAACCGCGTCTGATCCTGCCGCTGGAGCAATGGCCCGCGGCTGACCGCGAGATCTGGATCCGCGCTCGCAAGGGCACCGGTCCCGAGTGGCGATGCACAGGGCCGTAGTGGACCTGCAAGTTGGCGATAACACGCGATAAGCGCCCTTCCCGCGTATTATTCCGCCGTGCTTTATGCCGTCCATAAGGCTTTCCACGCCGCCGGATCCCCGCCAGCTGGCCCGACTTCCGGGTGGCCAAATTTGCTTTCCTGATGCACACGCGCACCACCAAGCTCTACGACTGCACCGGCGATGCCGTGCCCCCGGGATACTTTGAACCCCCCATTACTGCCGGAGCTTGCCAGTCCAGCGATCTCGCCCGACCCAGAACGGGCAATCGGGCCAGGTGGATCCTTCGTAATCGATACCCTCCTCGTGTGGGCAGCCAATGATCCTGTCTGTCATCACGACCGACTTAGCTCCGGTCTCCGCGATGAACGCGAGCACCTGCTCCGCAACACCGGTATCGTTGCGAATGTCGCTGCCTTCAGAGAGCCAGCGTCGCAGGTCCGCGACGTCGGCATCTTCGGCGGGCACGACGCCGACAGTGAGCTTCGTGGCCGTGGTATCGTCTGGGCCGTAGAGCGCGACGGTCGCGACGGGGTAGCCGCGGAATCCCTTCTTGGCTCTCTTGCCCAGCCGCTTGCGTGCGCGTTCAAGCATTGCTCATCCGGTCCCCGTATTTCATGCCGCGCTGTGGGCTTCTTTTATACGTTGTTGGCTTTTCTCCGCCACCCGCCTCGGCTGCCATATGGAGACTGTGCTCTTTGCCGGTGGCAAGGATGTCTATCGGCCACATTAGAGGCGGGAAGCCGAAGCGGATCGAGTTAGCCGATCACACGCGAAGCTCCAGCTGATGCCTCACCCGCGCTTCTTCGGCTTCATGCGGGCTCGGGGTGGGTTGGGTTGGGCACCGTTTCGGCTCGCCGGACCTCACGGATGAGCAGCGCTTTCATCTGTGCAGTCGCAAGGTGCGGGCCATCACGCACCAACGCAGAACGCCCGCCGACCCCGCCAGCATCGCCGCGCCGGCCGGCCCCAGACGATCAAGCAGCGGACGGCCGAGCCAGATAAAGACGAAAATCTCGGAGACGACAGCCTCTGACCAAAGCAACCCGGCTGCATCGGGACCGATCCCGGCTGCTTCCCAGCGGATCACGGCGAAGCTGTCATGCATCGCATGGCTGCCCTCGACGAGGGCAGCGACCAGCATCAGCCGCGCGAGCCAGGGGAGGCGCAGAAGGCACAGAATCCCGCCCGGCGTCCCCTGCTGCCTCGGGGACGATCCGCGTCCGGGCGGCAGAGCTAGCGCCATGGCCGAGGCGACCACGAGAAGGGCCGCATTCAGCCAGATGAAGGTCGGCAACCCAAGCCGAGCGATTGCAAAGCCCGAGAGGACTGTTCCCCCGACAAAGGCTGCGGACCCGGTTCCCCGCACCCAGCCGTAGTGGAACCGCCGCGGACCACCGGCGGCCTGAAGCGTCAGGGCATCTGCGATCGGGATCACTGGGGCCAGAGCCGCCGCTTCGACCGCACTGACCACGAGTAGCAGGAGAAAGCCGTACGCCGGGCGATAGCCGAGCACGATGACTGCGGCTGCGGTCAGGAAGAAGGCCAGCACACGCCGGGGCGCGGAGGAATGGTCCGCAAGACGCCCGCCCGCTGGGCCAGCCACCAGGCGGATCGTCGTGCCCGCGGCGAGGACCAGACCGATATCGCTAGGGTCCAGGCCCTTGCTGGCCAGCAGCCGAACGCGGCGAATACGGCGGCGTACAGTGCCAGAAAGTGGGGAAGTGGGCGGAACACAGTCCGAGCATATTGTTGGGAGGCGGATGGCCTGGGAGTCGTTCGGGCGAGTCCCAAGCTTCGAAGAGAGAAAGGCGTTCGTTCGGCTCTGGCTCACATTTGGTGATACTCGACTTCGCGGAGGGGACGCATCCGGGCACCGAGCAACGCGACGCTAGCCCGCCCGTACATTGCGCGCTTGAGCATTTTCAGCCGGTTGATCTGCCCTTCGGTCTGGCCGTTGCTCCATGGCTCGCGAATCGCGTTGCGCACGGCGTCGATATCGTGACGGAGCTTGGCGGCAAACGCCTGCATCGCATGGATTGCAGATGGCATCGCGGATGCAGGTGTCGAGCGCGTTGGGGTCGTTGCCGCGCAGCAGGCCGCGGAAACGCATCGCCAATGACCACATGCAGGCAAATATCGGCAGTTCCTGCTTGGGGAGATCGACCTTCTCGACCTGACGCTGCGTCAGCATGCGGCGCGGTTTGATACACAGCGCCGCTGCGACGATCGGCGAGATGACTGCGCCGGTCCGGGGGTCGAGCGGCAAGGTTCCGACCGTCGAAGGTGGCGTCGGCCTTATCTCGGCCCTCTGCCGCCACGGGCGATCAGCTCGATGCTGGGTCGCTCGGCCAACCACGCCGCGGTGCTGACAGCCGAGCGATCGGGCAGGACGTCGATCACTGTTCGACGCTCGAGGTCCACCGCAATCGTGCCGAAGCGAAGGCCTCTCCTTGACGTCCACTCGTCAATTCCGATCACCCGAGGAGCGGAATAGTCGGGCAGACGCTGGTGCCGTATGAGATGCCGCAGGATGGTTCCTCTGTTGGCTGCAAAGCCCAACCGAGCGGCCAGTCTTTCGCCCGGTCGCCCTCCGACGCCGTGACCCAGCAGGCGCAAGATGCCGGCGGCCCGCCGCGTCTGCCGCGCACGAGGGTCCACCATCCCAGGCAGCCGCTCGGTGAAGATGGACTGCCCGCAGTCAGTGTTGCGACATTGCCAGCGACCAACGGTGAGCGTGATCCGGACGGGCCTACCCTGGATCGGCAGATCCCAGAACCGCCGCTGATACGAGCTGTGCCGGGCCGGCGACACGACCTGACATCGCGGGCATACCGCCGCGTTACTCCTCTTCTCCGCGCCGATAACCCACACGTCATCAATCAGGGTCACCGAGGTAAGGCCGGACATTAGGAAACGGTAGGGTGAGTGAGTTCGGCTTCATGCCTACTAAATGGTGCGTGAGTGAACACGCGCCTACTCTGGCCGCCCGCGTCACCAAAAGTGCGCCAGACCCGAATAAGGTGCAGTGTCACGAATTAAGTATGCTGCCAAATCCCTGATTATGGCGCACGATCCCGTAGCAGGTTTAGCTACAGTGCGACCTCGGCGGCTCAACCGTGTATCGCATCAAGCCCAGGGATTGGTTGCAATTCCGGAAGACACCTCATGCCGCGCAAGGCCAGCACACTGGCGCTGAGCCTGACCGAAGAGGCGCGCGTCACATTATCCGCGCTCGCCCGCTCGGGCACCGCACCGGCTCACCATGTCGAGGCTTGGCCATCATCTGTCGTGGATATCACGTCGCACTTCGCCGAGCTCGCGCTTGCCATGCAGACATCTCGGAATAGCGCCAGATACGCATTATTAATCGTAACGAATGGTGATTGCCGGTCATGACGGCAGAATGGGGACCGACGTCGCCCTACAAGGGCTGCAGGAGTAGCAGCGTCGAGATGATCGGCCGCAACATTGGCAACGTGATACGCCAGAAGATCCGTCCACATCGATCGGGCGCCCTTGATTTCCTTGACGCGATCATCCTATCATCAGACAATTATGAAATCGCACAATGGAAGGGGTGAGCATGGAGCAAACCGTCAGATCGCTGCTGAGAGAATTTCCGCCCGACGAGTATCCAAGCTTCGACGATTCGGAGTTCGACAACCGTGTCGAAGCGGCGCGCCGCTCCATGCGCCGGCTGGAGATCGACGCGATCCTGGTCTCATCCGAGGCAAATTTCCGATACATGACGGGATATATTCTGCAGTCCCCCGTGCAGGTCGCCCGTCCGCGATTTTTCGTCCTGCCGCTCGCCGGTGAACCCTGCGCGATCGTGCCCAAGACCAATGTCGACGGCATGCGGCAGACCACTTGGGTCAAGGATATTCGGAGCTGGGTCGCGCCTAACCCGGAAGATGACGGCGTTTCGTTGATTGCCGAGGCGATGCGCGCCGCTGCGCAGAAATTCGGCCGACTTGGCGCCGAGCTTGGCCAAGAGGCCCGCCTTGGCATGCCGGTTCTCCAATTCCTGCGATTGCAGGAGATGCTGCAGCCGTCGACATTCGTCGACGCAGAGCGGGTGTTCCGCGAGATTCGCATGGTAAAGTCGCCGGCGGAGATCGAGCGTATCCGACAGATCTGTCGGATTACCTCGGACTCTTTTGCAGCGCTGCCGGATCTGCTGCGAATTGGCGATACCGAATGGAGCGCCTGCCGACGGCTGCAGCTCGACCTCACGCTGCGTGGTGCCCACCGGACGCCGCATCTCACCGGCGTTTCGGGCCGCAACGGCTACACCAACATCAACACAGGGCCGACCGGCCGCGTCCTCGAGGCCGGCGATGTCCTCATCATCGATGCGGGCTGCTGCGTCGACAATTACTGGTGCGATTTCAATCGGAATTTTGCCTTCGGAAGCGCGAGCGATCCGGTCCTGCGGGCATACCGGTCTTTGTTCATGGCGACCGAGGCCGGGTTCGCCGCGGTGCGTCCCAGGCAACGCACCAGCGATGTGTTCGCCGCGATGTGCAGCGTGCTGAGCGGCGACGGTACTCCCGGCGGCACGGTCGGGCGGATGGGACACGGTATTGGGCTCTTGGCGCCGGAGCCGCCCTCGGTGAATGCCACAGACACGACCGTGCTGCGGCCAGGCATGGTGATCACCCTCGAGCCCAGCATTTCTTACACGGTACCCGGGAAGAATGGTCAGGCGGAGCGGCGCATCATGGTGCACGAGGAGAATCTTGTCGTTACAAACGATGGTGCCGAGCTCCTCACTACGCGAACGCCGGCGGAGCTGCCGATCATTCGTTGAGGCGGTCTGGCGCGCACAGGATCCCTTTTTATCGCAATCGAGACTTGCTGGGCACCCTTGGCGGATTTCCGATTGCAAAATCGTCGCGCACGCAGAGGTCGCCGCCCAGGTAAAGATCGCTCGGCAACACCGGGTGTCCCTGAAGGCCGGGCTGCTGCCGAGAAAGCGCTCAGAATTATCCTGAGGTGAGTAGCCCAGCACGTCCCAGCCCGCTCGATCGTATGGATTGGGATCGTTGCCCGACAGCCAAACACGGCGAGAAAACGCACATCGTCCGGAGCTTCGAGGGTCCGCACCGTCAATTGCGCCATGTCGCGCGGACTGATCCAGATCAGGAGCTGGCGATGATCTCGGGGTTGGGGCTGGAACGCAGCAATACGCAGGCATATCACGGAAAGCCCGAACTTGATCGCATAAAGCCGTCCCAGGGTCTCGCCGAAAGCTTTGCTAATGCCGTAAAGCCCAGTCGGCCGATAGGGCGCATCGAGGGCGACGGGAGTCCCAATCTCGATGAAGGCGCTGACTTGGTGCGAACTTGCGAAGACCAGGCGTCGCACGCCGCGCGCTCGGCAGCTTCCATGACATTGAAGGTGCCGCCAATGTGCACATCTCGGATGGTGGGCCATTCGTCCTCGTCGGGGATACCAGCCAGATGCACCACGCTGTCCACATTGTCCATCACCTCGTGCATCGCGTCCGGCGACCGTATGTCAACGACGATGGCCTCTTCGCTCTCGAGCGGTTCTGTTACCGGCTTATGTCAAGCAGCCGAACTCGCGCGTACTCCCATGCAAGAAGGGACGGATCGCACTCCCGATCTTGCCAGCGGCGCCGGCGAGCAGAATGGTCTTGTTTTTCACAGTCTCATTCCAGGTTTGCGCGAGATCGTGCGGATGGTGCGGAGCTCGGCTTAAATATTAAGCGATATGTCTCGGAAGATTCGAAATACGAGTTCGCCGGCCTGAACCGAGCCCGCAACGCGCATCGCACCGACTAGCCCGTCGCTTGGGGATCGCACCTCCGCGAGCGGCCTGTTATGGAGGTCTGAGATGTGGGCGAGCTTTTCGCCTGCCGCGACTTCCGCGCCAAGTCGTGTCGTGATCATGAGTACTCCTCCATCGGGAGCCATCAGATCGATATGATCGACCATGCGGGCGGGAGACGAAGGCTGCGGCGACGCCGCCATTTCGAGATGGCCCATGAGCGCGCGGATTCGAGCCTTGTATAAGGCACGGTTCTCCGGGGTGCTTATGCCGGTGCCACCGATCTCCGCCTCCATGCCGGGGATACCCGCTTCGTTGACGACCCTCGTCATCAGGCCGCGAGACCATTCGCCGATGCGTATGAGGTCGAAGCCGCTGGCCTTCGCGGCTTTCAGGCTCGCCGGCGCAGTGCCGATGTTGTGCTTGAATTCCACATAAGGCAGCACCACGCCGGCGCTGTACCAGCTATGCAGCGAGAAAAGGAAATCACAATGACAAAGGACTGAGTCGAAGAGCCGGTGCGCCAATCGTTCCGAGGGAGACCCGTCGGCTCTTCCGGGGAAAATGCGGTTTAGGTCGAGCCCGTCAAGCGGGCTCGTTCGGCGATGCGCCGCGAACGCGGGAGGGTTGGCGACGGGGACTAATACGACCCGGCCCGTGAATGAATCAGGATCGAGCTCGCTCCAGAGCTCCATCAACGCGAGCACCCCTTCGGACTCGTCGCCGTGGACGCCGGCCACGAGGACTAGGCAAGGCCCCTCGGCCTTACCGACCACGATGTTGATCGGGAGCCGTAGCGGTGTGCCGTCGGCCAGCCGAGCGACATCGAGATCAAGACCATGCCGTGACCGGCTCGGCAGTTCTGCGAACTTGATCTGCTCGGACATATTCAGCCTCGCCTTTCCTATTGAAATGCAATGGTCGGGCATATCTCGACAGTTGACAAGCGCTTTGTCAGACAATAGGATCATCAATGATCCTTGTTCGGAGTGAAAAGTTGTCCAAGGTCTTCACTGCGCAGCAAGTCGCGGATTATCGGGAAAGGGGCTATGCTGCGCCTGTCCGAGTGCTGAGCGCTCAGGACTCCGCGGAGTTTTGTGCTGCCTTCGGAGCTTACGAAATCAGCAAGTGGGGAATCAGCGGACGGGCGTACGATGACCAGGATGGTCGGGAATGGTTGAGAAAACCGCACCGGTACGCTCGCTGGGCATATGAGCTTGCAACCCACCCTCGTGTCGTCGATGCGATCGAAGACATTCTCGGTGCCAGTGTCATGTTGTGGGACACCAAGCTATTTCCGAAGCCGGCACGGAGTGCGTCCTATGTATCTTGGCATCAAGATGGGACCTATCTCGGTCTTGAGCCGCTTACGGATGTTCTGACCGCGTGGATTGCTCTATCGGATAGCCTGCCCGAGAACGGCGCTATGCGCGCAATACCGGGCTCTCACAAGCAGGGACAGCTCGCGCACAAGGCCACTTTCGCTGATGGTAATCTGCTGCTGAACGGGCAAGTCATCGAAGGGATCGAGAACGCGGGCGCGGTTGATATTCCCCTAGGGGCGGGCGAAATGTCTGTGCACCATATGATGCTCGTACATGGTTCGCTGCCAAATACTTCCGACAAGCCACGCATTGGCATCAGCATCAACTACGTGACCCCGGCTGTGCGCGAAACCAAGATGACACGACCTGCTCTGCTGCTGCGGGGGGAAGATCGCTATGGGCACTTCGAACTACTGCACAGCCCATTCATTCCGACTCCCGACTTATGAGTTCCGGCGACACTCGATGAGTTCCGGCGACACTCGCGATATCGCTAAACAGAGCGGAGCCGCGAGTTGGGGGCTGGTGTGCAATTTATGCGGTGAAAGCTTTGCCCTTGGTCCGATGGTTTTTGGGTGCCCAAGCTGCACACGCAGGAACAAGATCGGTGTGCTCGATCTGACCTTCGCGCCTTTGTCTACCGTAACGCCGTTGCAAGCTCGACACGGATACGGCGTGAGCCGTTATCTTGATCTGCTCCCCGCCGGGAATCAGTCTGACTGGATTTCTCTCGGCGAAGGCGGAACTCCGCTCGTGGTTTCGAAACAAATCGGACCGGCACTAGGACTCTCCCGACTTTATTTCAAGAACGAGGCGGCCAATCCAACCGGATCCTTCAAGGATCGCTTTGTTTGCGTGTCAATCAATGTCGCGCGCCATTTCGGGTTCGAGAGGGTCGTAACGACTTCGACTGGCAACCTAGGCGTTTCGGTTGCCGCCTATGCTGCTGCTTGCAGCATGGATTGTGCGGTCGTGCTGCCGCGCGAAGCCCCACCCACCATTGTCGACGAACTCCGGCGATTCGGTGCGCAGGTCGTCATCACTGCCTTGGCACGGCGTATTCAGGTTTTCGAAGAGATCGCACACAGCGGAGCCTGGTTCCCAATTTTTGCTACTTTCCAGCGGTCAGTACAGAACCCGTTCGGGATCGATGGCTACAAGACCTTCGCGTATGAGCTCACCGAACAACTCGGGAGCACTCCGCAGATCGTCCTATTCCCCTGTGCTCGTGGAAACGGCCTCTACGGAGCATGGAAAGGCTTTCGCGAGATCTCGCGCTATGGCTGGTCGCGTGCCGCTCCTGCAATGGTTGCGTGCCAGCCCGTCGGCTCAAACTCGCTCGAGGTGTCGCTGGCGCAAGGCTCTCAGCATTCCGTCGAGCTCCCGAGGGCAACCAGCGTTGCAAAATCTGCCGCGGAAGTGGTGGCTAGCGATCACGCGCTCGTTGCCCTCAGGGAATCCGGTGGTTGGGCCATATCCGCGACTGACGACGAGATTCAGAGCGCCACCGAAGAATTGTTGGACGAGGGGCTGTCCATCGAGACCAGTGCAGCGCTTCCAATCGCCGGCCTAAAACAGCTCATTCAGCGGGACCTCGTGCCGCGGGACGCAGCCGTCGTGTGTGTGCTCACTGCGTCGGGCCTGAGATGGCCGGTGACCCCGCCGAACGAAGGACCGCCGGTAGTCAAGCTGTCCGATGATAAATCGGCACTCGACTTCCTGCAGTAATGAAGAGGAGCGACCGAGGCACCACACCGCGAGGCCGAAACCGATACCCCGATCAAGTAGAGGAACTTCACATCCAAGAGGAGGAGCCCATGTCTGAGCAACAGTCGCGGCCAATGAGCCGCCGTAATTTTCTGAGATCCGCAGTAATCCTGGGTGGCGCAGCAGCACTGCCGGTGAGCCGACGCCTCTACGTGACCGCTGCCTGGGCAGCGACAGACTTGACGTCTATCTCTGCCATGGTCGCTGACGCCGAGGTTGCATGGGAGCGCGACAGAGTGAAGGAGTGGAATGCAGCGCATTCCGAGGCCAAGTGGACACCGGAGAACGTCGGCTGGGAAACCATTTTCGAGAAAGTCCTCGCCTATGAGAAGGCGGGAACCCCGCCCAACCTTGGCTATGGCTGGACCGGTTTCACGGCTGATTGGCATCAGATCGGAATCATTGATGCACCTGCTGACTATCTCGGGAAAGCTTGGTTGGACCGATTCGCCGACTACATCACCACGACGGGTGGTGACGTGATCGACGGCAAGATGTGGATGGTGCCGCTCCAGGCTGGCGCCTACGGTCTGGTCTCGCGACGCGATTGGCTGAAAGAAGTGGGCGTCGCACCCGAGAGCATCCGGACGTGGGACAATATGGTGGATGCCTTTGCGAAGGTCGCGAAGGCCAAGAACAACAAGCCGCTCGGCATACCGCTCGGCAATGCTCGCAACGCCGCGGAGAAAACTGACTGGATGTTCCGTGGTAACGGTCTGAAGCATCTTGCGGACTTTGATCCCGCGAAAAAGGAGGCCTACATCGAGGTGTTGGAGACCCTTAAGCGCCTGCGCCCATACATCCCGGATGATGCCCTGAGTCAAGACTATACGGGCCACCGCCGCGCCTTCGCGACGGGTGTCGCGGGTTTCATCTCAATCGGTGACTATTACTTTGGCGAGATATATCCGACCGCCAAGGATCTGATGGTGAAGGAGCACGTCACGCTCCTGCCTTACCCCAGCGGCAGTAAGGGCCCCGGTGTATTCAGCATGTTCGACATGAACTGCTACTATATGATGTCTCACGCGAAGGATAGGGAGACCACGGCGAAACTTATCGACTTCCTCACCAGCCGTGAGAATCTTCTCAAGTGGTCACTTGGCCACCCGCCACTGAAGGAATGGACGGTGGACGAGGCCGTGAAGTACCGGATGTACGGAGAAGCAGAGCGCTGGTGGCTCGAGGAGGTTTTGACACTCACCTCAAAGGTGCCAGTGCTCGCTGCCGAAGGCTACGTTGCTAAGGACGAGGTGCAACAGGTCTATTATCGCAATCTGCTGAAAGTCTTCGATGGCAGCACCACAGCGGTCGTTGCCTACGACGAAATGAGCAAGAGTATTCCCGAGCTCATCAAGAAAGCGAAGACCTAGAGCGATCAATGTCGCAGGGCGAGCACTGCCGGGCAGTGCTCGGCCGGCTTCTACCTAGATGGACGGTCCGCACGAGCATGGAGGCTGCTGCGAGCATCAATATTTCTCGGACTCGGCGTCGCCGTTGGCCGCGAGAAGCTGTCCAGGGCTACCTATACCTCGCTCCGGTGCTACTTGTGCTGGGGAGCGTAGTGGGCTGGCCTCTGCTCGAATCATGGCGGATGAGCTTCTACGAGATTTATTTACTCCATGGAATCGGCAACGAGACCTTCGTCGGCATCGACAACTTTGTCCATTTCGCCCTCGACCCGGACGCACCAACTTATCTCGAAAACACCGCGATTTTTGTAATAGGCGGAACCCTCGCACAGCTGGTTGTCGCGATGGTTCTGGCGCTGCTGCTCAACGGCAAATTGCCATTGCGTGTGTTTTGGCGCGGTATGGCGATCGTACCCTGGGCGATGCCGATCACAGTCACTGCGATGATCTGGCGCTGGATCCTGGACGGCCAATGGGGGATCCTCAACTATGTCCTATTGAAGCTTGGCATCATTGCGCACGCCGTCAGCTGGCTCTCGAGCGCAGTCTGGCTATGGCCGTCGATTCTGGCAGTGGACGCGTGGGCCGGCTTTCCCTTCATGTTCGTAAACCTGCTCTCGGGTCTGCAGGGCGTTCCACAGGAACTCCGCGAGGCCGCGCGGATCGATGGCGCCGGTCCCTGGACGATCTTCTGGCGTATCACGTTGCCGATGTTGCGGCCGATCATCTCGACGCTGCTACTCCTGAGCGTGATCATGCATCTTCGAGACTTCGCGACAATTTGGATTTTGACCAGTGGTGGCCCCGGCATCCGCAGCACCACGCTCTCACCGCTGGTCTACGTCACAAGCTTCCGCTTCTTCCGAATGGGTTACGGTGCTTCTATCGGCATCCTGCTGATGGCAATCAGCCTGATCTTCACAATATTATATCTGCGACGCCTCCGGCTGGATACGGATTGAACTAGTTTCTCATGAGGTCGACGAGCCTGCGTAGGTTTAAGAAATGGGCTGGCGCCGCGTTACGCTGGACCGTTCTGCTGACGATGGCGACGTGGATCCTGTTTCCCTTCTTTTGGGCAATCAGCTGCTCATTGCGACCAGTAGAGAAACTGTTCACGGTGACGCCGGATTGGCTACCAAGTCCATTCACTCTCGATAACTATCGCTGGGCTTTGGATGAGCCGGATTTCCGAATCCCCTTTATGAACTCTTTCATAGTCTCAGGTGCGACAGCGCTCTTCGCTATCGGCTTAGGCGTGCTGGCTGCGTTTGGGCTCGCGAGGCTTCGCTATCCCGGCAAACGCGCGATCATCACCGTGATGCTAAGCACACAAATGCTGCCGACTATGCTGGTGATCATTCCGATCTTCCTGATTTACGCCAGCACGGGCCTCTACAACACCTATGTGGGTCTCGTGCTGGCATCGACGGCATGGACTCTACCATACGCAGTCCTGCTACTTCGGAGCTTTTTTTCGACTCTGTCGGTTTCGCTGGAGGAGCAGGCGATGGTTGATGGTTGCAGCCGGATCGGCGCGTTCCTTCGTGTTACCTTGCCGCTCTCAGCAGCAGGCATCGTCGCGGTCTCTGTATACGTCTTCATCTGGACCTGGGGCGACATGCTGTTCCCACTCATCCTGGCCAAGAACATTGATCGCCAAACCGCAGCGCTGAGCCTTTTTAATATGATGCAGAGCACGCGGGGCGCTACTAACTACAGTGGGTTACTGGCTGCCGGGGTAATTTTTACGCTTCCCGCTGTGGTGCTATTCATGCTTTTGCAACGGCAACTCGTCGAAGGTCTGACCGCCGGCTCGCTAAAGGAATAATCCGCCTCCTCACGTAATTGCTTGTATGGGGCCTTTCGCTGTCCCATACAAGCAATTGCCCCTCACCATCAAACTTCTTGCCTTTACCAGAGGCACTACAGAAAATGCAAAATCAATTCGTCAGACAAACCTGCCCAGGCGAAGGTGTTATTCCATGACCGGCGTGGTGAGCAGACCCAACCGTCAGGCGAAGGCCTGGACGATCGAATCGCATGCCGCTTCACCCGATTCGCGCGCGGCCTGAGATGGCCGACCACAACCCTCTTGGCTTTCGCCCAGCGCGACGTGAGGCCGTCTCTCAGATTGTCCTCGACCAACTGCTCGGTGAAATTCGTGCTGGAAGCTTGAGGCCGGGTGACCGATTGCCGACCGAGAGTGAGCTCATGCGGCTTTTCGAAGTCGGCCGGTCCAGCGTCCGAGAGGCCCTTCGCGGTCTTATCACTCTCGGACTAATAGAAACGAAGCCTGGCCGCGGCGCAATCATTCGCCATGGCGCTGTGAGCCCACTCGCCGGCGTGGGTTTTCGCGTCAGCGTAGAGCAGCTTAATACTCGCGCACTATTGGACTTGCTTGAGGTCCGAGAAGCCCTCGAAGGCCAGGCGGCGGAGTATGCCGCCCGACGTGCTACCTCGGCCGAAATAAAGCAACTTCGGCTCCTTCAAGCCGCGGTAGAGCGGGATATTCGGCGTGGGCGGACCTACTTCAGAACCAATGCAGCTTTACACACAGGGATTGCACGCACCGCACGCAACAGTGTCCTTACAGAATCGATTCGCCTCCTAGCCGGCCAAGTCCGCGGTTATCGAGAGCGATTGATGCGAGAGGTGCCTAACATGCCACAGCAGGACATCATGGAACACCGCGCGATCGTTGGTGCAATCGCCGCCCGCGCCCCCGAGAAAGCGCGCGAGGCAATGGTTGCTCATATCCGTAGTTTCTCCAAATTGGTCTCTGCACTGACCTATGCGCACGAGCCTCCCACCGCTGGCCGGAGGCTCAAATGAAGGACCAACTCACAATGGCTCTCTTGCAAACTGGCGGCGTCCTATCCTCATCCTCCCGGCCTTCTGATGAGGTGAGGGCGGCGCGATGGCCGGGTTCCCGGGGTTGGGCGAACTGTTTGAGGGTCGCCACTTTGATCGCGCGATCATCATCTTGTGTGCGATGTGGTACCTGCGCTTCAAGCTCGGCTTCCGAGAATTGGTGAAGATGATGGCTGAGTGCGGCCTCTCGATGGCGCTCACCACCATCATGCGCTGGGTGCATCACTATGCTCCTGAAATTCGAGCGTCGTTGGAACGGGTTCGCGCGGCCTACCGGGCCTTCGTTGCGCGACGACGAGACCTACGTGAAGATCCGGTCTACTTGTATAGAGCGGTAGACCGTGAGGGAATGGCTGTCAACTATCGCCTCAGCACCAGGCGCGATGTCGCTGCGGCGAAGGCGTTCTTTCGCAAGGCCATGAAAGGTCAGGGGTCGACCCCACGGACCATCACATTGGCATCGCATCGCACTGTGCGCGAGATGAAATCTGATGGTCAGATGCCCGTCTCCACGAAGCTGCGCTCCTCGCGACGTGAAGCTTCGCATGGGTGCAATAATGTGCTTCAAGCAATCCAGGACCGCGCCGGCCACAATCGCCGGCAATCCCCAGCTCATGGGCGAACTATCCTAGCGGGATGAGGTGTCAGCAATGATGCGGTCGCTAGTTCCACGAATTCGATCTCTGCTTGCTATCGGTGCTTTCGCTGGCGCCATAGCAGTGGGTTGCGGTAGCGCGACGAGTGACGCTGCAGACGCACCCTCAATCCTCGACGACGTCATCAGCTCCAAGGTTTTGAAGGTTGCGACTTATGCAGACGACGCGCCCTGGAGCTCCTATGACTCCAACAACCGGCTTGTCGGGTTCGACATCGACATTGTGAATATGCTAGCGACCGATTTAGGAGCCAAGGTAGAGTGGTCGATTCTGCCCAATTCCGCTGCGCGGATCAGCGCGCTGCAGTCCGGTGCCGTTCAACTTGTTGCCGCAAACTACACTCTGACAGCGCAACGAGCGCTCTCGGTGTCGTTCTCGACGCCCTACGCTGCCGAGCAAGAGATCCTCGCTGTCAGCAACAAATACCCAAACGTTAAAACTTACCATGACTTAACGAGTGCCAATAGGTGTGCGATTGTCACTGGCTCCACTCAGGAAGCATTGGCGCAGCTGGCCCCTCAAGCGCAATTCATTCACTTCCAAGACCTCGCGGCAGAGACCGCCGCGCTTCAATCAGGGCAAGCCGATTGCGTAATGGAGAACAAAGACTTCATTGACAACCTTGTTGCGAAGAATCCGAACATTCTCGAGGGAGGAGTGGCACAGGTGGGCCTAATCTCCCTAGCTTCGCCGCGGGACGATTTGGTGTGGCTCAACTGGCTTAATCAGGCGATCGAATATCATGGGGCCCACCAGGATATTCAAATTTTGTATGCGAAGTGGTTCAAGGGCGCCGCGATGCCGCATGCCCTCCCGAACTTCTAGTCCGACTGACAGCGCGCGAAGCGAAGATGGGAGGTCCATAGCGTGGGCTTTCGACCCTCGGTCGTTCTCGACAATGCAGGCTTTTTGCTGGACGGAGTGTCATTAACAATAGCGCTGAGTTTGTCATCGATAGCTATTGGTCTAGTCCTAGGGACACTCGGGGCGACGCTGCGGGGAACACGCATCCTACCGATCAGACTACTGGTGGCCGGATATGTGGAGATCTTTCGGTCGACTCCGTCACTCGTCCAACTATATCTCTTCTTCTTTGGATTGCCGTCAGTCGGCATCCGACTCGACCCTCTGCCCGCCTCCCTGCTATCGCTAAGCCTGTATACGGGCGCCTATTGCACCGAGATTCTTCGCGCTGGAATTGAAAACGTCCCCTTTGGACAGGTGATGGCTTCCCGGTCAATCGGCCTAACCGAGTGGCAAACATTTCGGCACGTTGTGGTACCGCAGGCGGTGCGCGCCGTGATGCCTCCTCTAGCTAGCCAGGTTATCGATACGACGCTTACGTCGAGCCTAGCAAGCCTGGTGGGGCTATATGAAGTGACCCAACAGGCAGTCATTCTCGTGTCGAGAACGTTTCGTCCTTTCGAAATTTACTTGGCACTTGGGGCGATTTATCTCACGCTCACGATTGTTCTCGTCGTGGCGTTTAATGCAATCGAAAGGTACTTCGGCATTCGGAGGCGGATCCACATCCTCCCCGTCGACGTTGAAGCTGCGCTGCACGCCGCAGTCGGCAGGAAATAGCCGCTCGATGGTGGGGCTATCCGAAGCCGACTTTGCTCTTTTCTTGCAAGGAGCTCTAGCAGCTCTTGCCTTGTTTGCGGCATCCGCCTTGTCTGGTGTCGCTATTGGGGTTCCACTCGGGCTTCTGCGCTCGGGAGGACCAACGCCTGTGACGCGCTTCCTGCGTCCGCTTGCAACTGGCTATTCCGCGATTTTCCGCGGCGTGCCACTGATTGTGCAATTCCTTTACATCTTCTACGCCCCATATGCCTTCGGGCTCCGGCTCGATCGCTTCCCGGCGTCAGTACTCGCGCTCTCGGGCTACGCATCGGCCTCGATATCGGAGATCGTCAAAGCCGCAGTCGACTCGGTCCCCGGAGGTCAGTGGCTGGCTGCACGATCCATTGGAATGACCTATCCCCAGATAATGCGCTATGTCGCTGGACCGCAGAGTTTGGCCATTGCAATACCACCCAGTGTTGGCTTCGCGGCCCAACTAGTTAAGGGGACCTCTATCGCGTCGGTTGTCGGTATCTTCGAGCTGACCTTTGCGGGTTCAGTCGTCGCCAATAGGACTGGCGAGCCACTGCTTGCGTATATGGCCGTCGGGGCATGCTACTTCGTGCTGGCGTTTCCATTGTCCCTTCTCGGGCGGCATCTAGAGAAGAGAGTGCGCGTCCGTGGGTAAGAGCGATCCACTCCTTCAAATACGGAATGTCCACAAGTGGTACAGACGCCTTGAGGTTCTGAAAGGTGTTTCGGGGAACGTCCACGTTGGCGAGCGAGTTGTCATAATTGGACGAAGCGGTTCTGGGAAAAGTACACTGCTCCGCTGCGTGAATGGCCTCGAGTCCATCGACAAAGGCAGCATCATCTTTGAAGGCTTAGATGTGTCGCCCACGAGACCAGGAATCCAAACCATCCGAGCGAAGATTGGCTTCGTATTCCAGAGCTTCAATCTGTTCCCACACCTTACAGCGCTCGAGAATGCTGCCCTTGGACCGCGTGTCGTCAAGCGGCTTGGGCGGGACACGGCGCGAGACCGGGCGGTAGAGGCACTTCGTTCTGTCGGGCTTGTGGACAAGATTAACTCCATGCCAGACGAGCTATCTGGTGGCCAACAGCAGCGTGTTGCTATAGCGCGATCGCTCGCGATGGACCCTCAGATGATGCTATTCGATGAACCTACATCCGCACTTGATCCGGAGCTCATTGGCGAAGTGCTGCTAGTAATCCGCGATCTTGCGCGCGCCGGAATGACGATGCTTCTTGTGACCCACGAGATGCGATTTGCGCGGCAGGTTGCGGATCGCATCCTGTTTATAGATGGTGGGTCGATCATGATGGACGCGCCGCCCGAGCAAGCATTCAGTCGTGACGCTCCAGAGTCGGTTCGTGCGTTTCTGAGGCAGACCGAGCATGAGATCTAACCCGAGCTTCCCTCTTCGCAAAAATCATGAACGAATAGTTAGTGTCCGTCCGGGAACAAATTGAGTTTTTAGAATCGCTTAGCGGGTCACCCTTGAAGCCATTGAATCGCCTGTGATTTTCTCTCCCCCGAGCATCGATTCGGAGGACTGGATGTGGACCAAGGAGAACCGGACGCGGTACGACCGCACCCGACTGCGCTATGAGAGCGATCTGACTGATGCCGAATGGGCCGAGGTGGAACCATTGATCCCCCCGGCCAAGCCGGGCGGCAACAAGCGGAGCGTTGATATCCGCCAGGTGGTGAACGGCGTGATGTATGTGCTGAGCACCGGCTGCCAATGGCGGGCGATCCCCAAGGACCTGCCGCCGCGGAGCACAGTGCACGACTATCTGGAACGATGGACCTGGGACGGCACGCTGGAGCGACTGCATCACGCATTGTATGTGAAATGTCGTGAGCAGGCCTCGCGAGAGGCCAGCCCGACCGCCGCGGTGATTGATGCGCAGAGCGTGAAGAGCGCCGAAAAAGGGGGGCCTCGATCGATCCGCATGGGTATGATGCGGGGAAGAAGATCAAGGGCAAGAAGCGGCACGTCCTGGTCGATACCCAGGGTTTGCTGCTACAGGCCATCGTGACGGCGGCGGACATCCAGGATCGCGATGGCGGCGCCATGCTGCTGGCGACGCTGTTCGGGATGTTTCCGTTCCTGCTGAAGCTTTATGCCGATGGCGGCTATCAGGGGCGGCGATTCCAGGAGGCGTTGAAGCGTGTCGTGTCGCAGGCCGAGGTGGAGATCGTCAAACGATCTGACCAGGCCAAGGGCTTTGTCGTGCTACCAAAGCGATGGGTGGTCGAACGCACGCTGGCGTGGCTCAACCGATGTCGTCGACTGGGTAAGGATTGGGAAAATCTCAATGTGAAGGCGCGTGCCTTTCTGTTGCTCGCTTCCATCCGTCTCATGGTCAGACGGCTATGCAGGAACTAGCAATGTTCCCGGACAGACTCTTAGAGACTCATAGCGTCGTTTGTCGGATAGACAACGCTAAGGCAGAACGAAAGCGAACGATGCTGTAGCTGGCTGCTCCGTCCCAAAACTGTCCGTTCTGTGAACGCGATCGCCCCGGCAGATCGCGCTATCGATTTTTCGTCCACAGAATAAGTCCTGCAAGTTGTCACTCGTGCCAAAATGGCCAACCACGGTCACGGGATGCCAGCAGTTCCCAAAATGTTCGGCCTTAGCGTTGTCTATCTGACAACCGACGCTATGACCTCTTCAAGAGTATCCCTACGGTGACGACCGCCTTCAGCAAGCAAGCAGGTGGCTGCCACAGTGGCAGCCACAGATGGCGAGGCAAGCCCACGGATCGAGATCGTAGGAGAGCGGCGGCGGACGCATGACGCTGGGTTTCGAGCCAAGGTGGTGGCGGAGTCTGTGCAGCCTGGCGCACGCATCCAGGACGTTGCCCGCCGACACGGGATCTGCCCGAGCCTGGTCTATCGCTGGCGTCGCCTCGCTGCAGCCGAGACTGCCTGCGGCTCGGGACTGCATCTCTTCCCGGTCCGGATTGCGACTGTTCCGAGCGAGACGCCGGCGGCATCAGAGCCGTTGCCGTCTCGGGTGATAACGCCGCGGCGAACGGGGTTGATCGAGATCGAGCTGAGCGGCAGCGTGCGCGTGAGTGTCGACGAAGGAGTGAGCGTGGCGGCACTCCGCCGCGTGCTGTCGGTGTTGCGCGGATGATGATGCCATCCTCGGGCATGCGCGTCTGGCTGGCTGCAGGCACGACCGATATACGTCGCGGGATGAATGGCCTTGCCCTGCAAGTGCAGCAGTCCCTGCAGCGCAACCCGCACGCCGGCGATGCGTATGTTTTTCGGGGTCGTCGGGGCGGTCGTGCGACATTCTGCATCTTTCCTATCAGAAACCTGGTAGGCGCATTGCCTCATCTCGTTGATAATTGTGGTAGACCTTCGGACGCCGGCCTTTGATGCTCTGCACGCCTTCGAGGACTGCGTTAGTTCCCAATGCGTCGACGGGTACTTTCCATGGCGCTGCCCACATAACCTGAGTGGCTGGCAATATGCCCTCCCGAATGAGTCGATGGACAGAACTGACACAGATGCCGAGACGTCGTGCCGTATCTTGGACACTGAGTGTCGCGTCAGGGCGGGAGTCGGTGGGACATTGGGCGATCCCGAGCCGCTCGCGCACCTGTCGTACGCTCACAGTGGTCCAGCTTTCTCCGCCCTCGGTGCGGCTGCGTAGACGGTTCAATGTGATCGCGATCTGCCGGTCGGGCCATTCCGGCGCTGTGCGGGTCTTTGTGATTGTCCAGGCTTGCCGAACGCGCCCGAGGTCGTGGTCGATGCTGCTGACGCGTGCGTGTCGTAGAGGGGCATGGGCGTAAAGGGCAGGGGGCCGGCGCTGTCTCGCTCACCTCTAGACCCCGTTCCCCATCCGTCTCAAGGCTTGAAAACCGACCCTATTGAGGCGCGGGAAATGCCTCATCGGAGGGGTGTCTCAGGGTATACCGTAGCGAAGCGCCGAGGCGGTGTCCGGTCTTGGCCGATGATCGGGATAGGGGGGCACCTCGCGGTGCCGCCCCTCCCACACCACCAGGCATACGGGTCACGTACCTCGGCGGTTCGATCGAGTTGAGCTGGCGCCGGAACATAGAGTCGGGGCAGACCAAGTGAATCGAAGTGGTGGTTGCGTAGGGCAGCTTGAACCGCCGGGTGTCCTGACATGCGCCAAGTTCCCGTCGGCGAGCCGGCGGCGACCGCTGCTCTGAACTGTGTTACGCCACGATAGCGTAGTTCTTTGAAGCGGTTGCGCCCGTTCCCCCATTGCCGCCAAAGATACGAACGCAATCTTCGGCGGACCCACGCTTCCAGGTTCGTGAGTACTCGCGGAGTTTGGCAGAACCCGAAGTAGCCACGCCATCCGATGAGGTACGGCGTCAGCTCTCCGACAATCCGCGACAGACTGATCCCCCGTGTCCGGCGGGTCTGCTCCCGGATTCGCGCCTTGAATGTGTCGAGTGCCTTGGGCGCTATGCGCCGCTCGCCCCCGTCATTCGAGATGCTAAACCCGAGGAACTTCCGCTCCTCCGGCCGCGCCACCGCACTCTTCGCCTCGTTGACCTTCAGCCGCAGCTTGGTGGTCAGGAACCGGCTCACCGATGCCATGACACGTTCACCGGCGCGATGGCTGCGGACATAAATGTTGCAGTCGTCCGCGTATCGGCAAAAGTGGTGACCACGGCGGGTCAGTTCCCTGTCGAGATCGTCGAGTATGAGGTTGCTTAGGAGGGGCGAGAGCGGACCCCCTTGCGGGGTCCCCTCATCCACTGGACGGACCAAGCCGTCCTCCATCACCCCTGCGTTGAGAAACGCCCGGATGAGTTTGAGCACGCGCTTATCGGTTATCCGTGCTGCGACGCGAGCCATCAGGATGTCATGGTTGACTCGATCGAAAAACTTTTCGAGGTCGAGGTCAACAACGACGTTGTAGCCCTCGGCAACGTATCGTTGCGCTTGGGCCACCGCCTGATGGGCTGAGCGCCCCGGCCGGAATCCGTAACTGTGCTCGGAGAACGTCGGGTCCCATCGCTCTTGTAGAACCTGCAGCAGGGCCTGCTGGATCAGTCGGTCGACGACACAAGGCACGCCGAGCTTCCTGACCCCACCTCCCGGCTTGGGTATTTCGACCCGCTTAACCGGCTGCGGCTGGTAGGTTCCGTCGAGCAGCTGAGACCGTATGCTTGGCCAGTGCTCACGCAGGTAGATCCTGGCGTCGTCGATGGTCATCCCATCCACGCCAGGACTGCCCTGGTTCCTTCGAACGCGTTTCCACGCACTTTGGAGATTCTCTCGGTCGCACACCTCCTCCATTAGCTGTTCCGTTCCAGCCGGGCTTTCGGGTGTCGGCTTCGCCGCGAGTGGTTCGACCCCCTGGAATCCGCTGACCAGGGCTTCACCCTGGCCCTCCGGTTCCGAGGCCAGTGAGGTACTGGTTTTTCTGCCGCTTTCCACTCATGAGTTGCCGGTCCTACTTGCCTCTCCCAGTCGTTCAGGCCTTCAGCCCTCGTTCCCGGTTCGGCCTATCTGTTTCTCCGCCTTTCGGCCTTGGAGTGCCTCAATTAGCCTCGCCGACGTCATGGCCTATTATGCCCTCTGCTGACTCCTGCGCCCCGGTCAGGTCGCCTTTCGGCTTCCTCAGTTCCAAGATCGGAACGTGACGCAGGCCTCCCTAGGTAAGTTCGATCGCCTTCCCCGCACCCCTGCCGGATCTACAGCCCTGGCCCTTGATGGATGTGGACTTCGCGATTAGTCGCCCGCTCGTCCGACCAGGGATGCCTCGTATCCAGTTTCTGTTCGTCAGGTCGCGGTTTTGCTCCGCACTTCCTTCAGACACCGCCTCGCGGTGATGCCCTTGCGCTTCGCTAAGCCTTCACCTCCATCAGGTTGGCTAGGGGACTTTCACCCCCGAGCTATCGAACATGCTAGGCACGCGACTAAACCGCTACCGCGGTAATTGGCAGTGAAGGAAGAGTGGCGGGCTGGGAACGACCTGTCTTGAGATTGAGGGGCTTCACAACCTCAGCCAAGACAGGAGGCCCCTCATGACCAATAAGGTCATCAGCCCGTTGCGCCAACGCATGGTCGACGACATGACCATGCGTCGAATGTCGCCGAAGACTCAACAAGGGTACATTCGAGCCGTCAAGAGGTTCGCCGATTTCTTTGGCCGGTCTCCAGACAAGGCGACGGCCGAGGACATCCGTTGCTTCCATGTGCATCTGGCGAAGACCATGGGCCGGATACCGACCATGAACGCGACGATGACAGCGTTGAAGTTTTTCTTCGGCGTGACGCTTGGACGGCGCGACGTCATCGATGCCATTCCGTTTGCCCGCGAGCCGCGGAAGCTGCCAGTGGTTTTGAGCCCCGAGGAAGTTGCGCGGCTGTTGGCGGCGGCGGTGAACATCAAATACCGCGCGGCGTTGAGCCTTGCCTATGCCACGGGTCTGCGCGTCTCCGAAGTCGTCTCGCTGAAGGTGACCGACATCGACAGCAAACGGATGGTCGTGCGGGTCGAACAGGGCAAGGGCAGCAAGGATCGATATGTGATGCTGTCACCCTATCTCCTCACGTTGCTGCGGCAATGGTGGAAGGAGTTGGAAGCGGAGCTTTGGCTGTTTCCCAGTTACCAAGATAGGCACCTGTCGGCGCGTCAGCTCCACCGGATCTGCCAGGAGACAGCGAAGCGGGCGGGGATCAAGAAGCGCGTATCGCCGCACACATTGCGCCACAGCTTTGCGACGCATCTCCTTGAACGAGGGATCGACATCCGCGTGATTCAGGCGATGCTCGGACATAAGAAGTTGCACACCACAGCGCTCTACACGCAGGTCGCGGTCAAGTCGGTTAGCGCTGTGACGAGCCCGCTCGACTATCTGTTCGCCAGGATGAAGCCGCCCGCCTGACGCGGCGCGGCCAGTGTCACGGCCGGCGTTCGAGGTGGCGGATATTTTCCGCCGCCGCGGGCCGGCTTGGCGTGAGGCCAACGCCGGCCACGTGAGTCTTGGTCAATTGAAGGTCATGTCGGCGATCGAGCGCTGCCGGACCGCGGCGTTGGGCGGCCATGTCGATCGCTGCGAGGACTGTGGGCACCTGCAGATTTCCTACAACTCTTGCGGCAACCGCCATTGCCCGAAGTGCCAGGCGGTCGCCGCCAAGCAGTGGTTGGCCGAGCGCCAGGCCGAACTGCTGCCCGTGCCCTATTTCCACGTCGTGTTTAGCCTGCCGGCGCCGATCGCCGACATCGCCTACCAGAACAAGGCGGTCATCTACGGCCTGTTGTTCAAAGCCGCCGCCGAGACGCTGATCACCATCGCCGCCGACCCCAAGCATCTGGGTGCCCGCATCGGCGTGACCGCCGTGCTCCACACCTGGGGTTCCGCGCTAACCCATCATCCCCATGCCCACATCATCGTTCCAGGCGGTGGCATCTCGCCGGACGGCCAGCAGTGGATAGCCTGCCGGCCCGGCTTCTTCCTGCCGGTCCGGGTGTTGTCGCGCCTCTTCCGCCGCCTGTTCCTCGAGAAGCTGACCACTACCTACGACGCCGGACATCTGCACTTCTTCGGCGACCATGCCGGCTTGGCCAAGCCGGAAGCCTTCGGGGCTTATCTCGCGCCGCTGCGGCGGACAGAATGGGTGGTCTATTCCAAACGGCCTTTCGGCGGACCAGAGGCGGTGCTCGCTTACCTCTCCCGCTATACCCATCGGGTTGCCATTTCCAACAGCCGGCTTGTCGCCTTCGATGGCGAACGCGTCACCTTCAAATGGAAGGACTATCGGGCCAAGGGCGCCGTCCAATATAAGTTCATGACGCTGGACGCCAACGAGTTCATCCGGCGTTTCCTCGTCCATGTGCTGCCCGACGGATTCCATCGCATTCGCCATTATGGCCTGTTCGCCAATGGCCGTGCCGACAACATTGCGCATGCCCGCCAGCTGCTTGGTGTGCCGGAACCCACATCACACTGCAATGAAGGCGACAGCGCCGATGCCGGCGGCGTAGAGGCGGAAGGAAAAACTTGTCCGTGCTGCGGCGGACGGATGGTCCTCATCGAGACCTTCGAACGCGGCTGTCAGCCTCGGCTCTGGTCCATCGCGTCGATCGGGATCGACAGCTCATGACCAACATCGTCTCCTCGCCACCGCAAATCACCGGGCCGATCCGAACCCGCCATCTATCCGGCTACGGTGGCGCTCGCCCAGAAATCACCAGACCGGCCTTCGCTGGGCGCCGGAACATAGTTCTGTCGACACAGAATTTCTGTCGGACTCGCCCGCCGATCGATAAAAACGGGCCGTCCACCCGCCACCCCGCATTCGCTCCCCTCCGCGACATCGAGAATCCTTCCGTCGCCGTGCCCAAATCCTCATAGGCTCGCATCAGCGCCGTCGCGAACTTTCCCGCGGTTTCCTCCTTCGAGGCTTTTCGGACGCCTGCCATCGGCGCCCCCCGACTGTGTTCGGCAGGCATCCGAAAACCCTAGAGCACTCGTACGGCAGTAGGAGTAGGGCGCCGGAGATCAAATAGTCGTACGAGCGCTCCTTACTTCGCTGTCTCTCTCGATCGTCGCCTGGTCACCATCCATGCGCCACTATCGGCTCACCACCCTCGTGTCGCGCAAGGTGGTGTAAACAAGCCGCTTACGAAGCATCTCAGGGCGCTGTGTGTCTTCCGGAGCCGCCCTCGGCGCCTAGAATTACGCGCCTCGCGCAGGCCTTCGACCCGGTGCCGGAAAGCCGATAGTGCTCTGCTGACGCGAATGCACTCGGCCAGCGAGCTTCCGGCCAATAATTGGCAATGCCACGCCGCGATCTCTCACCACTGAAACTCGGCCAGAAAGCGCCTTGTTCGCTCCTCCCGTGGACACCTGAAGACCTCGTCCGGTGTCCCTTGCTCAACGATCCGGCCGCCATCCATGACAACGACCCGATCGGCTACTCGGCGAACGAATACCATCTCATGGCTGACGACTATCATTGTCATGCCTTCATCGGCAAGTTGCTTTATCACATTAAGCACCTCGCTTGTTAGCTCAGGATCAAGCGCAGAGGTCGGCTCATCGAACAGCATGATTTTCGGTCGCATTGCGAGCGCCCGAGCGATCGCCACGCGTTGCTGCTGACCGCCAGAGAGCTGGGTGGGCCGAGCTTGCGCCTTTTCCATGACCCCGACCTTGTCTAACAGTGACATGCCAAGATCTCGCGCCACGGGGAGAGGCATTTTCAACGCCGTAACTGGACCTTCGATCACGTTCTCCACCACGCTCATATGCGGAAACAAATTAAATTGCTGAAATACCATCCCGATCTGCCTGCGCACGCTGACTAGATCAGCGCGACGCGCCGTGACATCTATGTCCCCTAACAGGATCTGTCCGGCACTAGGGTGCTCAAGGCGGTTGATGCAGCGTAGGAACGTGCTCTTACCCGAGCCACTGGGCCCGATGATAGCGATGACTTCGGCCTTCCGGACCTCCAAGTCCACGCCGTGCAGCACTTCCACCGCCCCGAATTGCATATGCAGATTGCGAACGGTCAGAACGATGTCCTGCTCATCCATGGGTGACTCTCCATCACTTGCTTAGCTTCGCCGCAATGGTGGCACCGCGGCGGCTGGGTGATTTGAATGAACCGTTCCGGCGGCTGCGGCCCAACCATTTCGCATAGAGTTGCTCCAACGCCACCGATTGCAAGTAGACCACGACAAAGTATATCGCACCCGTGATGGTGAATACCTCGACGGGACGATAGGTTTCGACGGCCAGTGTGCGGGCTTCGTACATCATTTCGGTGATAGAGATGACCGACGCTACTGATGTGTCCTTCAACAGACTGAGCCAGATATTGGCTAAGGCGGGCAGGACGTTCTGCAGCGCCTGGGGCAGGATGACTCGCCGGAACCCCTGGAATGGCGTCAGCCCTATGGCGATAGCGGCTTCCCTCTGCCCCCTGGGGACACTGAGAATGCCGGCTCGAAAGATTTCGGCCATAAAGGCGCCGACGTTGAGTGAGAACGCGATAATCGCGGCTTCCAGGGCTGGCAAGCGGATATCAGCCATCACCGGCAGCACGTAATACACCCAGAGTAGCTGGGCGATGATCGGTGTGTTGCGGAAGAATTCGGTATAGATGCTGGCAATGCTTGTGAGACCGCGGATCTTGCTTAAGCGGACGAGCGCCACAAGCAGCCCCAATAGAGATCCGAAGCCCATCGCGGCAATGGCAACGATGAAGCTGACGCCTAGCCCGTGGAGCAGGAGCGGCAGGCTTCCCCAAATGACCGAGAAATCCCAGTCGTAGTTCACCGACAACTCCACAACTTACGACCCGCCGGCCGCAGGACGGCGCAGATCATATCGTATGCATAATTCGACGTTGGTAGAATGTATTCATCCCGATGGCGATCGGATAGGTCAGCAAGAAGTAGATGCCAGAGCCAACGGTAAATATCTCTAGTGACCGGAAAGTCGTGGTGTTCAATGCCATCATCTGGAACATGAGCTCAGGCACGCCAATCACGGACAGTAGTGCCAATTCCTTGACCATGGTGATAAAGGTGCTCGCTATCGGCGGCAGCATGGCTACCAGCGCTTGGGGTAGTACCACTCTTCGCCACATCTGCGGTGTTGTAAGGCCGATCGCATGCGCCGCTTCGAACTGGCCCTCGCCTACCGAATTGATCCCTCCTCGGAACACCTCGGCTAGGTAGGCCCCTCCATAAAGGCTCAATGCCACGATGCCCGTCTCGATCACGCTCAGGGAGAATCCGGTCAGCAGTGGAAGCGCATAGAAGATCCAGACCAGCTGGATCAACAGCGGGGTGCTGCGGACCAAGTCGACGTAGATCTGGCCAATTCCGCGCAACAAGCGGGAGTTTGAAAGCCGAAGCCAGGCAACAAGCAGCCCAATCAGGGAGGCCAGTACAAAAGCAAGAATACATACGCCTAGGGTTACCGCGACCCCCGTTAATAGGAAGTGGAAGCTGCGGAGAACGAGATCAAACCGCCATTGATAGGGCATGGCCCCGCATGTCCTCGCAGCTAGATTGCTTTAGATAGCGATGATTGCGTCCGTTGTCGCCGCCGGGCGAACCCAGCCGCTTTGGTGTCACCCGGCGTGCGATAAGCCGTGTCAGTTCAGAAGGAGTTCCGGCTGGCTCCACTTCGCTCGCCAGGACTCGAGTAAGCCCTGCTTGCGAAGATCGCTTACAACGCTGGCGAGAAAGTCCTCGAACTGCTGGTCACCCTTACGCACGCCTATCCCGATCGGGGTCGGGAACACCGGCTTCGTGAACGCGTCTGCAGGCACGACTTTCAGGTCGGGGAAGCGCTGCAGATAAGCTTGCGTCAGCACAGCATCGAACTGGACGGCATCGACGCGGCCAGCGATAACTTCCTCGGGAGGAGCGCTGCTGCCTCCGGTGGGCGACAAGATGCTCTTGATCTGCGCATTCTTGAAATTACGCTTGATCATCTGTTCGCTGCCGCTTCCTGTGACTGTAGCGATTCTCACTCCAGGCTTGTCAATGTCTTCGATAGTGTTGATCGAGTTGTTGTTCTTTCGAACGAGGAACGCAATACCTTCCTCGCCGAAAGTGACGAAGTCCACAACCTTCTTACGTTGCTCCGTCTCGAATAGCCCGGCGAGAGCAACATCATATTTGTTCGCTTGCAGTCCGGCGATGATGGTGTCCCAGCCCGTTTCATCGAACTCCAGCTTGACGCCGAGGCGCTTGGCTGCCTCCTTGCCGATCTGAACGCAGATGCCTTCCAGCTGCCCACTATGGGGATCTTTGAATATCGTCGGCGCGGCGATGCTCGCGCCCGCCTTCAGGACTCCCGCCGCCTTGATCGCCTTGATAGTGGGGCTGCTTTCCCAACTCACGTCCCCCGCAGCAATCCGGCCCGTTGTAATCAGCAATCCCGCCGTCAGAGCAGCGGGCAGCACCCGGCGTAGAGCATCTCGTCGCTTCATCGTGGTTCTCCCTTTTTGAGGCGTCATCCCTGTCTCTTCAATTCAGAGTGATATGATCAGGCCTTGATTACGATCTCGCGGGGCATGTCCGTAAGCGTCTCAACACCCTCTTCGGTGACATGCACCGTTTCACTCACTCCGATCCCGAACCGGCCGTAGGAGCGCAGCGACATAGGCAAATGGAACACCATGCCGGGCTGCAGCGGTGCATGATTATCCTTCAGCAGGAGGAAGTTGGACGCTTCCAGCCAGGTCGGCGGGAAGTTGATTCCCACTGGATAGCCGAACGTGTAGTGAAAGATGACGTCCGACGGGATCCGCTTGACGATCCGGTGACCGACGGCCGCGACGTCCGACGCGGGGAGTCCCGGCCGGATCGTCCCAATCAGCGCATTCAGGCACTCGTTGGAGATAGCATGCAGATTGCGGACGTCCGCAGAGGGCTCGCCAACCGTAGCAGTGCGCATGATGGGCGCGGTGTACCGCTCGATGTTGGCACCGATCTCGACGAACACGCTGTCGCCCTCCGCGAGGATATGACCTGTCGCGGTGCTGTGCGGCGCGCCCCCACGCCAGCCTCCGCAGATGAAAGGGCCGACCGCCATAAACTGGCTGCCATTATGATAAAGCGCGGACAATGCCGCCGCGCAGACGTCACGATCACAAACGCCATTGCCAATCTTGTCCATTGCGGCACGGACGCCGGTGACGCTCACCTGAGCGGCGCGGCGGAGTTTCTCTAGCTCGAGCGGTGATTTGATCAGCCGCACTGGCTCAACGATACCAGAGACCAGCTTCGATCGGCCGGTTGGAAGAGCCTCTGCCAGCCGACGGATGATTATCGGCGCAACGGAACCCGGCCCTTCGTCGAGACCTATGTGCTCCTTCGCGGCGCCGTGGCGGCCAAGGACGTCTGCGAGGAATGCCACGGGATCTTCGCCGGTGTCATAAGCCTCCACCTCGGCTCCCACCGACGTAGCGTGGAAGCGTGCCAGTTCGAAGTACCAGAGCACCATGAGCGGCACTCTCGTTTGCGAGACGACCATGCACTGGAAGTCGTGCAAATTCGTCGAGAAATGACCACAGAGATAGGTGATGTTAGCCGGGTCGAAGGTGATAAGGGTATCGATCCCAGCCTCCACCAGCCGTTCGCGCACTGAAGCAATACGTTGTTGGTACTCCGCCGGTGGGAAATACATTTCTTGCTGTCCAAAGGGGCCGTATTTGGAGAATCGGTTGGTCGCGCTGGTCACTGTTGCATTCCTTTCTGACTAATGAACAAAACCTTCTTTTGCCAAACCCGACCGGACGGCGGACCGACTATCGTTCCGAATTTAGAAAGCGCCATACCTCATCGTGGTATGTTAGGCAAATCAGCTGCCGCCACCGTGTAGGACGCGATCGCTGCCACGCATTCGATTTCGTATTGCCGTATTTCCAGCAGGCAATGAGTGATCGTCGTGCGAGTCGGATACGATCCCGCGAAGGATCCTCGGTAGATTTTGTCGAAGGCAGTGAGATCGGACGGATCGCGCACGAAGTTTTGCGTCTGTATGACATGCCTGAGATCTCGGCTGCGAAGCTGCGGCTGACGATGTTGCCCTTTCGCGCTACGGAAGCCTGACCTGATATGAACAAGAGCTCGCCCGCCCTTACGACGAAGCTAACGGGCAAATGGGAGCGCGGAGTGTTCGACCCGCTAGCGTAGGTGGCCCTCAATTGTTCGCGTCCAGAGTGTCGAGGGGGAAGATCGGGCGGCGCAATCGGCGATAGGGAAACACACGTGGGTCGCTGTTGCAGGGACCCGATGTCCGGACCGTGTAGGCCGCCGCAGCGATCGGGTCGTAGGCGCGCCGGTGAGCCACGGCTGCCTTCACGCCAATCACGGACAGCTTCGTTGGTTCGATGCCCTGGCTGCGCCACTGCCCCAGGTCGAATGGCGGTGTCTTCCGACTGGTCAACAGGATGGAGATATCGTCGTGGCGTACGACCACGCATGGGCCCATATCGATCGACCTCCCAAGCATAGCCGCCAGATGACTCTGTGGATCCTCGAGCTCGAAGCGCCCATCACTTCTCGAGATGAGCTTGACCGACAGGCGGACCGGGCCTTGGTCGAGTGTGCTTCCCTTGCCGCCAAGCGACAGCGTGACACGACCGCCGATCGGCATGGATGCCAAGGCGGCCACGCTCTCCGGATCGTTGAGGATGACCGCCGCGCCCCGAACACGATGATGAAGCAAGGCACGCAGGAGGCCGGTCCCGTCACCAGGTGCACCGCCGCCGATGTTGTCGGCCGGCTCGACCAGAAGTACGGGACCCCGTTCGACGGGGCATATAGCGTTAAGCACCTCGTCGGCCGTCGGCTCTCGGACCAAACCCAGCTCCCGAATTGAGACCGCTCGGTCGGCCAGCTTGGCAAGCGCTAAATCTGCGTTCCCCTGCGACCCGACTGTGACGACAGAAAAGCTGACGCCCGCGTCGGTGACATCGGCGAAGGCGTAACCGCCGACCACGTTGACGGCCCAGATCTCTGGCATCTCGTGCTCGATCTCGCGCGCAAGCTGCTCCAGGTCTCGCATTGGGCGGTCGGCCGTACCGGTTCCGGTTGGCGGCCATAGGATCGGTGGATTCCGCCGATACATGCGCGGTACCTGACCAGTTTCCAAGGTGAGTGCGAGAAGCTCGGCAGCGCGAACAGCCGAATCTCGTGCATCCGCATGCGGATTCTCGCGATAGCAGACCAGTCCGTTAGCGTGGCGTGCCATCCGCTCGCTGAAGTTCGCGTGCAGGTCGAAGACGCCGAAGATAGGAAGCTTGGCCATTCCTGGTAGAGCCCGAAGGCGCTCAAGCAGCTCTCCTTCGACGTCATCCAGCGCCTCGCACACCATTGCGCCGTGGAGTGCGAGAAACACTGCCGAGATTCCCCGACTCAGGGCGTGACGAGCGGCTGCCTCCGTCTCGTCCCAGAAGGCGTTGAAGACGCGGTCCTCTACGGATCCTGACGGCATCGCCTGGTAGTTGACAGCCGGGACGACCTCCCAGCAGTAGCGCTCCGCGACCTCAAGGAACCCGTCGATGGGGGATCCGTCACCGCGGCGCCGGAGGATTTGCTCACCCCGATCAACGTGGAAGCTGTCGACACCCGTTACCTCCGTGAGGAAGCAATGCGTCTCGTGATACAGGCCGGCCAAGAGCACCCTCATGACGCTTTACCTCGCTTGGTCTGGTTAGAGGTGCTGCGTTGCCGCATTACAGTCACGCCTTGAGTGGCCAGTAAAGGGCGCAGAGTCGCAGAGGTGGTCAAACTATGAAGGCGGGGGACAGGCTCGTCATGAAGTTCGCCACAATTGGCCCGGCGTTGTTTGTCGGCGTCGTCACAACCAGACAAGCTCAGACTTCTGCGAGGAGGGAGCGCCAGGTGCATCCGGGCACCGCCCCACTTGATTCAATGGGCATTGCTGCCGGTATGGCAGCGCCTAGCCGATCAGGCTGCCGCGATCGGCCGACCGCTGCCGCAGCGCGCCACCACGACGGATGCCGACCTGCGACTTCTTGCCAATCGGCGCACTGTCAAACCGGTGATCAGCGACAGCAATCTCGTCATCTTCATCTTGCCACCTGGCGCGCCTGAGGTCCGGTTGCTCTCACGCGCGCAGTCGCCGACCGAGGCGCGTCCCTGGCTAGAGGATCGTCGCCGGCTTGGCCGTGCGCGTGAAGCGCATCGTGCTGCGCGGTGGACCTGCGCGAGATTCCGGTGGATCACCCCGATCTCGCCCGAGGCTGGTGGGCCGTGGAGCGTGACGGGCAGATCATGAGCCGATGGACCGATGGCAAGGCGGTGCTGCCGCTGCCGGCGATGAGCGGCAACGTCTTGCTGGAAATCCGCCTGGCCGGCTCGATGATCTACGCCATGGACGCTGCGCCCGAGGGCGGGGCCGGGCGGCCCGCTGTCGCCCGACGCTTCGGATGACCACCCGGCGGCAAAGCCGAAGCGTGCGGCAGGCAGGCAGTCGATGATGCGAGGCACGAATGGCACAGCACGGCACGTTCCGCGAGATCGTCCGCACAGTCGGCAGCATCGGTCAGGCCCTGCTTGCGCATCAGGAGGCGAACCAAGAGCTGCACGATCTCGCAGTCGAGGTGAGATGGTTGGAAGCTGAGCTCATCGCAGGGCGATTGCCGATGGCGAGGCTCGAGTCAGTGCTGAAGATTATTGCGGAATTCGAATATACACCATGGCGAATACCCACGGTTGTCGAAGACCTTTACAAAATATGGACGCTGCTCGGCATGCTGTAGTTACTCGCCGCGCTCGCTGAGCAGCTAGGCCGATCAGACGCCCTGAGGTAGCCTCGCTCTGCTGTTGGTCCGGCTCCCCCGGATTGGCAGTGGATTGCATGCAACCTGATCGCCGTCGCCTTGGAAAGTCGGCGCGGCGGTCCCTTTCCAGCCCGCCGAAGCAATGACCCGCAAGATTCCGCCAGTCAGCTACTAGCTGACATACGGCGACGAGCCGCTGCCCTCCGGTGCGGAGGCCCCTGGACGAGCCGCTGCGGGCGATCCCGTCGTGGTTCCTGCGCATCACCTGCGACCGCTCCGGCAAGGACGGGATGACCTCGGAGACGCACATGACGTTGGGCGACATTCGGATCCGCGACCTCCTCCGCCGGGTGCGCCACGACGGTTGCGGCGGGCGCGCAGGCAAGGCCGAGCTGCTCACCGGCATCGAGGGCGCCAGCAGCGGGCCGGTGCGGAAGATCGTGCTGCAAAGCAACTGAATCTCACGACATCGTCTTAGACTAGTGCATCAGTCGGTCTTCTTCGGCTGCTTTGCCTTGTGAATCGCCAATGCCGCAGCCCGGCGTTCTCGTGCCGCTTTACATGATGCGCTAGACTAAGCCTCGCCAGTCTCTTCGGGTCAGCCCATACGGCCCTCATCGAGGCGCTACGTTTCGCTTTTACCTCTGGCCGGGGAAGCCCGGTCTTGTACTTTGCAGTGCGCCCCGACGGCGCGGATCACCTGTGGAGGGAGGTTCCACCCAGAGAGTTGTTGCTCTGGTAGCTGACGAGCGGTTCGGTCGGGCAACCGGCTGGATCGAAGCCTCGTGACAAAGGCCGCCTTGGGCGGCTGAGCAATTCGACGGGCCGTAACGTGAGTGAAGCCTGAGCAGGCCTTGCATGAGGCGATGAATGTCAAGCTCAATTATGCCATGCGACGGTCCTCCTCTTGAGCTGCTTCGGGACGATCGGAGGGGAGCTCGCCATCAGGCGCGGAGATCGCGCCACAACCTTGCATTCGGTGGATCCAACGCTGGATCCGGACCATGATGCAGCCATGCGCATCGGCGGCGAAGCTCCGGGGTGGCGGGTCCATTCTCGAAAGCGGCATGGAAGCCATGGCTTGCTGCGGATCACCACCACCTCGGATCGTCATCGGCAGTTCGTCGTATGAGGACGAGCGCCGAAACTGCCTGCTTTTGCGGCTTTCGTCATTCCCCCAGTCATGACGCCGGACGCAGTACAACGCCCTGCGGCACTTCGCCTGTGGTGACGAACCGCCACAGCGCGATAAGCAGCTTGCGGGCCAGCGCAACGATCATGGTCTTGCGCTTCTTGCCTGCCGCCACGCGCGTCTGGTACCACTGCGCGAGGGCACTGTTCTTCTGATGGTTCAGGAAGCGCCAGGCTAATTGGATCATGCCGCGACGTGCGCGTGCATTGCCTGCCTTTGCCAGCCCTTTCTCCCGCCGGCGCCGGCCGCTCTCGTCAGGTGATCCGGTGAGCCCCACGTAACGGGCGACGGCTCGCTGATCCCGCAAGTCGCGGGAGAATACCTCGTTGGCCAGCATATCTGATGTCTCAATGCCGAGACCATTGATCTGTTCGAGTTGCAAAACCTTGGCGTTGGAAGCGTGCTGCGGCGCCTGCTGCAGCTGGTTTAGACGGGTGTCCTCAATCTGCTTGATCTGCTGGTTGACAAAACGCAGATGTGCCATTTCACGCTGCAGCTCGGCCAGTGTGTTGGGCGGAATCAGGCGTCCCTCTGGCGTGCGCAGCGTGGCAAGCTGTTGCGGTGCTTTGCGCAGCTTGGGGTTGAAGCCCCGAATGCCGAGGCGTACCAGTGCCGCTTTCATTCGGTTGACGATACCCGTACGCTTGCCTACCAGCTGTTCACGCTCGCGGTGTGGACGCTTGGCATCCTCCTCGTCCAGCGTCGGGATCGCCGCCATGGTGCAGTGCTTTTTCTCACCACGCAGCCAGCCCAGGATGGCACGCTTCAGAAGCCCAATATCCAGCCGGTCGGTCTTGGCGCGCCGCTGCTCCCGAGAAACTGGGATGCTGGTCGGATGGATGACATACGCTTCAATCCCACGTGCGCGCAGCCACCGCGCCAGCCAGAACCCGTCACGGCCGGCTTCAAAGGCAACAACAATGCGCTTGATCTTGCGGCCGGCCTTGATGGCTTCATCACGCCAGCGATACAGCAACTTGAGGAAGGCGTCCTGGTCAGGCACCAGTTTCTTCAGCGGATCGCGCGCGATACCGGGAACGATCCCACCCACCAACCAAGATGCCGCGCTGAGTTCAACCGCACAAATCACCGTGCTATTTTGATCCAAGGCGACGAGGGATCGGCTGAGGTCATCTTTTGACTGAGGCATAAGGCACTCCATTGTTTGGTTCAAGAGCAACGATGGTGCCATATCTTCTCGTCGCCGCTGACGCCTCATAGCATCTCGAAAGTAGAGGTCCGGATGCCGACCCGCCTGCAAAACGGGGAAGGCCACGCGAGCGGGGAAGCAATCGACAAGCGCACCCGTCTCGATCCGCCGGGGTAGTGGGCACGGCACGCCGAAAGGGTGATGCGGGTAATCGGGGGAGGCCCATCATGGGCGAGGGTAGCGGCCTCAACGTCGCCGCAGGGCGACGGCACAGGTGGGTGTCGGACAGGGTCATAGGACTGATGAGGCCGGGTAACGCCGGCGGAGGGAAGGACCCTGACTTCTGGTGCGCTTTCGAAGTTGGCGAGGACGAGGTGATTGGCCATGTGCCTCGAAACACCTAGTTCTGATCAGAAGCCTTCCGAGGAAGCTGTGTCGCGGAGCGAAGGCAGCGTGGCGATATGGATGACGCTCATATCGACCACCCGCCGTGTGCCCGTGATGAGACCAGTCGGAAAGCCGGATGCGGGAAATCCGCACGTCCGGTTTGATGAGCGGGGATGGGAGACGGGGCGATGCCACATGGCTCAGCTACCGCGCCCATCCTCGACTCTACGGCACCTCGGGGTGAGCGTGTGCGGCCTTCATCGCTTCGCTGTGACGCGCGCTCGCTCCGGGCCGAGCCCACCTTGACTTGGATACTGCGTCAAGCTTGGCCTTTACTTCCGGCCGATCCAGTCCAGCCTTTTGCTTCGCCTTCACCTCAGGCCGAGCCATAGCAGCTTTCGTGGTAGCGCTGACCTTCGCTCTCAATTCAGGGCAAGCGTAGGCAGCCTTCAACCCCTCAAGATGCTTTGCCCTGGTTTCCGGATGGGCCCACATTTCCCTGGTGACCTTCGCCAGTCTTTCTGGTCGAGCAATTCCGGCTAGATATCTGGCCAGGACATCGGGGCGCGCACGGGCTTGCCTTGGTGTTTTCGCTGATTATCGCCCTTACTTCTGGCCGGTTAAGAGCCTCTCTTGTCGTTGCCGCTCGCCTTGCTCGCACTTCTGGTGGTGCCCAAGCGGCCTTTAGCGCCGCACTGCGCTTGGCCCGGATTTCAGAACGAGCTAATATTCGGCGAAATGTTTCGGATGTCCCACCGGAGCCGCCTTCGCCAATGTTCCGACAAAGCAGATCCTCGTCAATTAGATCGAGGATGAGCCATCTTGCTTCCGCCGCGTAAGCTTCCTTCTCACTTTCGAAGAATTCAGTCCATTCGGTAACGAGCCGTCCAGGGGCTGGATGATCGAGAATCCACGCGCCAGATCCACGGTAGCCGTCCCCAAGGTTCTCATACAGGTAGTGGTAGCGGCCGTCGTGGCCGCGCCGGGGCGTTACTGGAGTATCCATTAGAGAGGCGTCCTTTCGCTGTGGTCATGACGGCACGGTGCCAGTGCCACACGCGTCCGCTCTTCGCGGTCGACGTATCCAGCCAACAGTGACTGAGACGGCTTCGACTGGAACTCAACGGAAGCTGGCACCCGTCACTGTCTCCGGATTGAGTGTGACGGACAGCCACATCCACTAGCAGGCGTGAAAAGTCAGCAAGAATAATTCGCCAGAACCTGATGCGAAGTGATGCGGGTTTGGGGGTTCCTCGCTATTTCGAATGGGTAGAAACGGCATCAGACTGGCAGCCGGAGGTCGAGTTTGCCGGCGAGCAGATAAACCATCGCCTTGAGATTACGGGTTGATCGATAGCCGCGTGCCTTGGCCTTGGCGGCCTGGATGAGGCTGTTGATTCCCTCGATCAGCCCGTTGGCGATCTTGCTGTCGAACCAGCGCAGGACACCATCCCAATGACGTTTGACGGTGCGCGCCGCCTCGATCAGCGGCGCGAGCCGGCTGTGGGTGGCCCAGAAGTACCATCGCTGCAGATAGCTTGCCGCCACTGCCGCGGGCTGATCGTAGAGTTCCTGGAATGCCAGCCGGAGCCGATAGGCACGGGCGGTCTTGAGATAACGCGTGGGCAGGCTGTCGAGCGTCGCCCGCTGACGTTCCGATAGGTTGGCCGGGTTGCGCAGCCAGATGTAACGGGTACCGCGCAACCGGCTCTCGCTCTTCTGTTCACCACGCCGCACCTGATCGACCGCATCGTTGACGATCTTCACCGCGTGGAACTTGTCGAAGGTGATAGCGGCATTGGGCAGGCTCTCGGCAATGCCTTTGATGAAGGGCGGGCTCATGTCGATGCAGACTTCGCTGACCGCGTCAGGATCACCACCATGCGCGGCAAGATCATCGGCGAACGCGGCGACGGTTTCGGCGGTTCTGCTCTCGGTAGCGAACAGCACCCGGGCACGGTCGATATCAACAAACAGCGTGATGTAGTCATGGCCGCGACGGGCGGCGGTCTCATCGATGGCAAGCCGGGTCGCTTCCGAAGCGTCGGTCCGCGCCCGCGCCTGCTCGACGTAATGGTGGACGACCCGCCACAGCCGGGTGTCGTGCTCGCCCACCATCCGGGCCACCGCCTTGACCGGCATCGCCGAGACCATGGTCATGAGCAGCGCCTCGAACAGCAGGGTGAAGCCGCTGTCGGGGCGTGCCCATGGCACATTGACCTTGCGGATGCCGCATCGGTCGCAGCGGACACGTGGCACGCGGGCGTTCAGGTACGCCTGGTGTTGGAAGAAATTGAGGTGGCGCTAGGTCATTCGCTGAGTGTCGTAGGCCGGACAATCGGTGGCGCCGCAGCTCGGGCAGGCAAACCGGCTACCAGGTGCGACGTCGATCTCGATGTCGAGCCGCTGCGCCGCGGCATCGAACTCGCTGCGGGTCACTGTCCAAGGCGGAGCCAGATCGAGCGCCTGTTGCAGAAGGGTGGTGTCGCGCATCGTCGTGCCTCTCGTCGCCCGGCCTGTCCGAGGGTGGCGTCGTGCTCGCCCCCGTCAAGGACGCTTCGCGTCGCCTTCGGCGGTGGCCTGTGGCCATCCTTGACCGGGGCTGTGCGCGGCGCCTGCGGGTCGTCAGGCCGGGACGAAGAAACGGCCCCTTTCAGCCGAACAAAGAAACATCAGCACGTGGTTGGAGTGGTTCGGCAAGACAAGAGGGTATCGTGACTACCCACGCCAAACTGCGAGGAGGCATTATTAGCCTCTTCGGCCGCCTTGATGGAACGCAAGAAATCGTCGCGCTGTCTCTTGGCGATACGCACCATTCCCCATGTCACCCACCACAAGGTGAAAGTGAAGGTCGCGATCGCTACCGTCGAAACAGCATTGATGTCGTCTCGATTTCCCCGAAGGAAGCTACCTGTTCCGAGCCACAGGTCCGAAATCGATTGGACGACGAGGATAGGGAGAGGGGAGCAGTCTTTTGGTGTGGGGTGCTCGGGCTGATTGGCCTCGTTTACCGGGCAATTACAGTAAGCATCACTAGGGGTGCTTGCATGTGAACGGCCGCGCCGATCAGCTCCAGGATGGCAACAATCCAAACGCGAATTACCCATAGGCCCATTCATAACTCCTCCAGACAGTGCGGGCAGCGACCCGGGCGAGCGTCGTCATCCCGGAAACCGGAAGAGCGGACAGAGAACAAGAGGCGGCGCTGGCGGCGTTCAGGTCAGGCCGTGACGGCAAACGCGCGGCGCGCCGGCACCTCAATAGGCATACACGTAAGCTGGGCTGTCACACGCATCCCACATCTCGAAGGCGGGGTCATTGTCGGGGTCATACACGTAGCAGAATCCTACTGATTCTGCCGCCGAATATCCAACCGCTGAAGTCATCCACGTAGCGATAGAAGCCATAGACAATAAGCTTGATTTTATGAGCATTTATCGCGTCTACGTACGTGCTCGAAAGCACTACAGGCTTCCCCTTATTAGTGTCCGTCCGGGAACAAATTGAGTTTTTAGAATCGCTTAGCGGGTCACCCTTGAAGCCATTGAATCGCCTGTGATTCTCTCTCCCCCGAGCATCGATTCGGGGGACTGGATGTGGACCAAGGAGAACCGGACGCGGTACGACCGCACCCGACTGCGCTATGAGAGCGATCTGACTGATGCCGAATGGGCCGAGGTGGAACCATTGATCCCCCCGGCCAAGCCGGGCGGCAACAAGCGGAGCGTTGATATCCGCCAGGTGGTGAACGGCGTGATGTATGTGCTGAGCACCGGCTGCCAATGGCGGGCGATCCCCAAGGACCTGCCGCCGCGGAGCACAGTGCACGACTATCTGGAACGATGGACCTGGGACGGCACGCTGGAGCGACTGCATCACGCATTGTATGTGAAATGTCGTGAGCAGGCCTCGCGAGAGGCCAGCCCGACCGCCGCGGTGATTGATGCGCAGAGCGTGAAGAGCGCCGAAAAAGGGGGGCCTCGATCGATCCGCATGGGTATGATGCGGGGAAGAAGATCAAGGGCAAGAAGCGGCACGTCCTGGTCGATACCCAGGGTTTGCTGCTACAGGCCATCGTGACGGCGGCGGACATCCAGGATCGCGATGGCGGCGCCATGCTGCTGGCGACGCTGTTCGGGATGTTTCCGTTCCTGCTGAAGCTTTATGCCGATGGCGGCTATCAGGGGCGGCGATTCCAGGAGGCGTTGAAGCGTGTCGTGTCGCAGGCCGAGGTGGAGATCGTCAAACGATCTGACCAGGCCAAGGGCTTTGTCGTGCTACCAAAGCGATGGGTGGTCGAACGCACGCTGGCGTGGCTCAACCGATGTCGTCGACTGGGTAAGGATTGGGAAAATCTCAATGTGAAGGCGCGTGCCTTTCTGTTGCTCGCTTCCATCCGTCTCATGGTCAGACGGCTATGCAGGAACTAGCAATGTTCCCGGACAAACTCTTAGGCCCATTAACAAAGGACGGCTTTTCAGACGCATATATGGAGTCTCCAGGCGGAATAGGACCCACTGCTGACCGGTGACCGCCAACATAGTTGGGCACAGCGGGAATATCGCCCGGCAAGAATTGGCCATCGGCGTCGTATTCGACTGCCATCGCTGTCGATCGGCCTCCGTTCTTGATGATAAGCCTGAGAACGAGCGGATCATCCGATGCGACTATTTTTGCTCTAGGGTTGGCTAGACCAACGGAGAGGAATGCGCGCTCACTGCTTACGAAAGCCCAGACTTGGACACCCGTAAATATAGCCAGGACACCCGTAAATATAGCCAGCACCAAAGTGAACCAAGCGATGGAGTCCAGGCGCGTCACCCAGCTCCAGGTCGCGCTTATCCAACTGCGCCGCGGCTTTACCGATGGCCGCGAGGCGTGGCATTCGCTTCTTCTACCATCACCGGCGGCTCCGCCGTTTTGCTGGCGAGTGGGATTAGGCGGTGTCCGCTTCGGATTTGGTTGGGGTCGGCGTGATATCTCTTCGCTCCATTTTTATCCGCGGCAAAAGCGGGGCGCTACGGCTTACGCTGCTCGGGCACCCGCTGCGCGATTTCCCGCCACAACCGATCCGCCGCCTCTCCGCGCTGGCGATGCTCTTCGTCCGTCATGTCGGGCTTTGACTTGTCAACGATGATCGACGCCAGCGCTACAGGCTGTGGCTTGCGCCTGATCCGGCGGGGCGGCTTGGCGATGACGATGTTGGGCTTGTCGGTCAGCATGGGTGGAGAGATGGGCGCGCAGGTCGGTCGGGTCACGGGATAAGGTCCCGCACAACGTGTTCCAGCGCGGCAGAAGCCTTAAGGGCGAGCCGGTCACGAAGCACGAAGGCCGCCCGAGGGCGGCCTTCATCGTGAGTTTCCAGATCAGGCGAGTGCTCTACCATTGAGCTACACCCCCCTGTGGTGGAGGTGAGGGGAATCGAACCCCCTACGTGTCGCTTTCCGTGGGGATCACAGCCCTATCATAATTTCATACACTATTCCAATTAACGAATCAAGTTAATAATCGCCCTTCTTTTGTGTGCGCCACTGCCGCCTTTGCCGGCCAGACCGCCCCGCCCGCCATACCCGACCGGGCATCCGCGTCCCCCGCTCCATTTCCATCGGCCTGAGGCCCAAGCCGACCTTCACCAGCGCCAGGACCATTACCCTCCCCCTGTTCGCCTCATCGTCTGCCACGCGAATCGCTCCTGTTCATGTCGCCGCCCTGTCACATGGATTCGCCGGGGGTGTCTGCAACCCGTTGGAATTGCTTGGCATCGCTTGCGACAAGCTGCGAGATGAAATCGGCCGCCTGGGTGGGGGGCATAGGCGGAGTGGCCGCCCTTCCCGCCAGCGGGTCCGCAAAGGGTCCGCGGACCAGGAAACGCTTTCCTGAACAACCGCCCTAAGTGCTTGATTTGACTGGTGCCCAGGGGCGGAATCGAACCACCGACACTGCGATTTTCAGTCGCATGCTCTACCAACTGAGCTACCTGGGCATCGGGGAACGATAGCAGATACTCCATGTCCCTGGGGCGATCAAGCTGTCCCGGACGGGTCGGGCGGCGCCTCATCCTCTGGTTCGTCCCTGGCAGCCGGAACCCGATACATTCCGGTAAACCAGCGGCCCAGATCGACATCGGCGCAGCGCCGACTGCAGAACGGCGCCAACCGAGGATCGGACGGCTTGCCGCAGATCGGGCATACGGGTTCCGCATCAGGCATCCGACATCTCCAGGCTGAAACCCGCCACCGCGGGATCCGATCGCAGCATCAGGGGACGCCCTGCCCGTCGTGCAAGATCGGAGAGCGCCATCGGATCATTTTGCAGAGCCGCAACAATCGTCGGCGCCGCGCGCAGCACCGGCAACCGGTCCGGCCTAGCCGCCAGGTCCGCGGCAATTTGCCGCAGCGCGGCCAGTCCTGTCGCATGCGGCCCGACAAGCAGCTCGTGCAGGGGCGGATGCACGCGCGGGCGCAGGATTTCGGCCAATCCGAGCGCCGTGAAGCCGAAAAGCCGCGGGCGCAGCGGGTCCTCGGCGAGCACTGCAGCCAAGTCCGGCCGCAGGGCCGCGCGCCGGCGCACCGACAGGCCGGCAAAATCGATCAGGATCGCGCCGGAGAGGTTGCGCAACCGTATCTGCCGGGCGAGCACCGGCAGCGCCGCCCGGTTGAACTCGATCTGAGCCGCCGCCTTGTCGCGGCGTTCGGCGGTCGCCGCTCCAGTATCGAGGTCGATCGCGACCAGGGCCGGTGTTGCGGAAATATGCAGCCGCCCCCCGCCGGGCAGCTCGACCGTCGGGCTGCCGAGCACCTCGATGTCGGCTTCCAGCACATCGTCGAAGACCGGATGCTCGACCGAAAAACGGTCTCCGAGGCTTCGGCGCAGAATGGCAGCCAGTGCGGCGTCGTCCACGATGATCGGGGCGTCGGGATAAAGCCGGGCCAACCGCTCCACGCCCCCCGGTCCACGCCGCAGCAAGGCGGGCGGGCCGGCGCCCACCAGGGCACGCTCGCCCGCTTCGAGCACAGCCGACAGACGGGGACCCTTGCCGCCCTGCGCCGCTCGCGTAATGCGGACGCCCAGCGTGTCGCCCTCGGTGACCGCCGCGCCGCCCTGGCTGTCCGGCAGAAACCCCTCCGCCCCGTCCAAAGCGACGAACGAACCCGCCATGGCTGGCACCCGTGCGGTCACCCGGCCGCGGTGGAGGTCGCCCACACCGTCCGGCGCGCCGGGGCGCCAGATCGTGTAATCGCAGAGCTCGTTCCCCCGCGCCGCCGCCACACGAATCTCGCCGGGGCTGGAGGCGGCGAGGATGCGGAGAGTCACGGCAACTCCCAGCCGATTCCACGCAGGAGCTGGGCGGTCTCGAAGAGCGGCAGGCCCATCACGTTCGAATAACTGCCAGAGAGGAACCGAACGAACACGGCAGCGCGGCCCTGGATGGCGTAACCGCCAGCCTTCCCCTGCCATTCGCTGCTGTCCAGATAGGCGCGGAGCTGCCGATCGGTCAGCCGGGCAAATGCAACGATACTTTCCACGAGCCGCTCGGTTCTCCGATCACCCGGCCCCTGCAGAACGACTGTCGTAATCACGCGATGCCGCCGGCCCGACAGCAGCGCCAGACAGGCTTGCGCCTGCTCCGGGGTGTTGGGCTTGCCCAAGATGCGTCGACCAACGGCAACGACCGTGTCGGCCGCCAGCACGACGGCGCTGGGCACCGCCGCGGCAGCGGCCTTGGCGCGCGCCAGCCGTGCCGCGTGCAGGCGCGGCAATTCGCCGGCCAGTGGTGTCTCGTCGATATCAGGGGTCAGCACGCGATCGGGAACGATCCCAATCTGGGACAGCAGCGCGAGCCGGCGCGGACTCGCCGAGGCGAGGACCAGAGCCGGTCGGCTCACTTGAAGCGGAAGGTGATCCGCCCCTTGGTCAGGTCGTAGGGAGTCATTTCGACATTGACCCGATCGCCCGCCAGCACTCGGATGCGGTTCTTGCGCATCTTGCCGCTGGTGTGGGCCAGGATGGTGTGCTCGTTGTCGAGCTTGACGCGGAACATGGCGTTGGGCAGCAGCTCCGTCACCATCCCGCTGAATTCGATCATGTCTTCTTTCGACATCAACCCTCGTTCAATGCTTCGGATTCGGCGCGGAACATGAGGTCCGAGGATGCGCGGGTCAAGCGCGTCGATCGAGTTCCTGCCCCAATCGGACAGCGATGCTGCGTGCATGCGCGTGCAATCCTTCGGCCTCGGCCAGCGCCACCGCCGTCGGCCCGACCTTGGCCAAGGCGGCCGCGTCGGCCTCCACCCACGTCGTGCGCTTGAGGAAGTCGAACACCGAGAGGCCTGAGGCGAATCGTGCGGTCCCCCCAGTCGGCAGCACGTGATTGGGCCCGGCGACGTAGTCGCCCACCGCTTCGGGGCAGAAGCGGCCGAGAAAGACAGCACCGGCGTGCCGGACTCGCCCAAAGACCCATTCGGGGTCGCTCAGCATGAGTTGGAGATGCTCGGGCGCCAGGCTGTTCACCAAGCTGGCCGCTTCTTCCCAGTCACCCACCAGAATCACTGCGCCATGCGCTTGCCAGCTTGTACCGGCGATTGTGGCCCGCGGCAGGCTTGCCAGCTCGGTCGCGACTGCTTTCACGACGGAATCGGCCAGCTCCGCGCTGTCGGTGATCAGGATGGCCTGCGCCGCCTCGTCGTGCTCGGCCTGGGCCAGCAGGTCCAACGCAACGTGGCGCGGGTCGTTGGACGCATCCGCAAGCACCACCACCTCGGACGGCCCGGCGATCGAGTCGATGCCGACGCGGCCGAAGACTTGACGCTTGGCCTCCGCGACATACGCGTTACCTGGGCCGACGATGCGGTCCACAGACTGGATGCTTGCGGTGCCATAGGCCAGGGCCGCGACCGCCTGAGCGCCGCCGACGCGGTAAATCTCCGCCACGCCGGCCCGGCGCGCGGCGGCCAGCACCAAAGGGTTCAGCACCCCGCCGGGTGTCGGCACGCACATGGCGATCCGCCCGACCCCCGCCACCCGGGCGGGAATCGCGTTCATCAAAACAGACGAAGGGTAGGCCGCCTTGCCGCCCGGCACATACAGGCCGACCGCATCGAGCGGAGTCCAACGCAAACCTAGCGTCAGGCCGGCCTCATCGGTCAAGCGAAGGTCGGTGGGGCGCTGGGCGCAATGGAACGCCTCGATCCGGCCGGCCGCAACGCCGAGCGCCGCCATCAGGTCCGGCGGGATCGCAGCCACCGCCGTTTCGATTTCGTCCGGGGTGATGCGGAGCCGGTCGGGCGTAAGGCGCAAGCCGTCAAAACAGGCCGTGAGGTCTATCAGCGCTGCGTCACCGCGCGCCCGCACGTCGGCGATGATCGCGGCGACCGCCTGATCGACCCTCTCCCTAGTGTCACGGTTCTCGGCGAGCAGCGCGGCAAAGCGAGACTCGAAATCCGGCTCCCAGGTGGCGAGGCGCTTCACGCGTCAGCGAGAGCAGCACGGAATCGGGCGATCCAGCTGCCGATCGTCTCGGGCCACGTTTTCAGCGCGATCCGGTTGACGATCAGGCGGCTGGTGATGGGGGCGATGACCTCGGTTTCGACCAGGCCGTTGGCCCGCAGCGTCGAGCCGGTCTGCACCAGATCGACGATAAGCCGGGAAAGTCCAAGCCCCGGGGCCAGCTCCATCGCCCCGCTGAGCGTCACCACCTCGGCATGGATGCCGCGGCTGGCGAAATGCCGGCGGGCGATGTTGGGGTATTTCGTGGCCACCCGTACGCGCGACCAACGGGTGGGATCGTCGGTGCCGGCGGTCTCGGCCGGTTCGGCGACCGATACGCGGCAGGCCCCGATACCAAGGTCGAGCGGGGCGTAAATCTCCGGGTAGTCGAACTCCATCAACACATCGGCCCCGCAGATGCCGAGCGGGGCGGCGCCGAACGCCACGAAGGTGGCGACATCGAACGGGCGCACCCGCACCACGTCCAGCCCCGGATCGCTGGTAGGGAAGCGGAGGTGACGGCTTTGCTCGTCGGCATAGTCGGGCGCCGGCTCGATCCCGGCGCGAGCGAGCAGGGCACCGCACTCGGCCAGGATGCGGCCCTTGGGCAGCGCCAGCACGATCGGGCTGGAGGGCGCGGGTTCCAGGGCAGTGACGGGAAACGGGGCGGTCATGCGGCGTGGCCTTTACACCGCGGCAGCGTGAGGCGGAACCCTGGTGGCGGAGTTGGCGGCGAGCGTCATTCGAGCGTCATTGGAGCGACGAAGCAGTAGGCGCGCTCATTTCAAGGTGAATCCTTAATGGAGGGTTGCGACGGGAGCAGGACCTGGAAAGCCGATATCCACGCCTCGACTGGCGTTCGTCACAGTGGCGGGCACCCTTCTTTATCTTGGGCTCGCCGTCCTGGGCTGGGGTGGGTTCAGTACTTTCTTCTCACATCCCGCCCTGGTTGTCCTGGCGGCCACACTCTTCGCATTGTCCGGCGTAGCGATCTTCAGTGGCGGAAATCTGAGTCCGGGCGAGCGAGAGGATCGCAGCAACCGATGGGTCCTGGTGCCCTTTGCACTGATCGGGCTGCTCAGCGCCTACCTGCCGGCCTACACGGATCGCATCGGGTTCTTAACCATCGACGGTGATGCGGTTCGCTGGGTCGGAGTTGTGCTGTTCGCCGCCGGCGGTGCGCTACGAATCTGGCCGGTATTCGTGCTCGGGCGACGGTTCAGCGGGTTGGTCGCAATCCAGCCGGGGCATGCCCTCGTCACCAGCGGCGTCTATCGCGTCATCCGGCACCCGAGCTATCTCGGATTGCTCGTCAACTCGCTGGGATGGGCGCTCGCCTTTCGATCAGGCGTTGGCGTGCTGCTCACAGCGCTCATTGTCCCGCCCCTCCTCGCCCGCATAACCGCGGAGGAACGGCTGTTGCGTACGCAATTCGGCGCTGAGTATGCTGCCTATTGCCGCCGCACATCACGACTGATTCCCGGCGTGTATTGATGGGAGCCTCTGCAGTCTGAACCCGACTGCAGCACCAAAACATCTAGCGCGAGGAGCCACGACCCCGATGGACCATTCCGTTCAGACTTCATCTCCGGAAGTACGTGGCAATCAGGTGGCCCATCCGCTGGATCCGCTCTCGGCACAGGAGATTGCGCGCGCGACGGCGATCATTCAGGCGCATTTCCCCTGGGGGAAGGATCTGCGGGTCGAGACGATCGATGTCGAAGAACCCGACAAAGCTGTCGTGCGCAACCACGTTCCGGGCACGCCATTCCCCCGAATTGCCCGGTTCAACATCTACCGGACCGGCGTGATGGGCGTCTGGCAGGGCCGGGCCGATCTGGAACGCGGCGAGGTCATCACCAAGACCTTCAGGCCCGAGGCGCGGGCCATGGTCGCGGTGGAAGAGGTCCTGCTGATCGAGAAGACCGTTAAGGCCGATCCACGCTTTCAGGAGGCACTGCGCCGCCGGGGCCTGCTGGCCGAAGCCGACAACATGTGCATCGACCCGTGGACGGTGGGCGACTTCGGCTACGAGATCGAGCGAGGCCGCCGGGTACTCAACTGTTTCGTCTGGATGCGCAATTTCCCACTCGACAATTACTACGCCCACCCCGTCGAGGGGCTGCACGCGCTGATCGATCTCAGCACGCTCGAGATCCTGCGCGTCGAGGATCATTTTGAAGCAACCGGCGACTATATTCCCGTCCCACGCACGCCGCTCAACTTCGATGCCGACGTGCTGACGGAGTTTCGGGCGCCGTCCGCACCTCTCGACATCGTGCAGCCCGCCGGCCCGGGGTATCGGGTCGCGGGCAATCACGTCACCTGGGAGAACTGGGATTTACGCGTCGGCTTCAATGGTCGCGAGGGCCTTGTCCTCCACACGATCGGCTACACCCATCAGGGCCGGCGGCGGCCGATTGTCTATCGCGCCTCCATCGCCGAGATGGTTGTACCGTACGGCACGCCAGAGCGAAGCCATTACCGGAAGAACGTGTTCGACAGCGGAGAAATCGGCTTTGGTCGTATGGCCAATTCGCTGAAGCTCGGCTGCGATTGCCTGGGAGCGATCCATTATTTTGATGCCGTGGTGCCTGACTTGTTCGGCGTCCCGCGCACCATCGAAAACGCGATCTGCCTGCATGAGGAAGATGCCGGTCTTTCCTGGAAGCATTTCGACGTTCGCACCGGTCGGACAGAAGTCCGCCGCGCCAGGAAACTGGTGATCTCGTCGATCTCTACCATCGGCAACTACGAATACGCATCGTACTGGTATTTGCACCAAGATGGCCGCATCGAGTACGAGATGAAGGCGACCGGCATCATCAACACCGCCGGCTGCCATCCCGGTCAGCCCGGCAAGTACGGAACCGAGGTTGCCCCAGGCATCCTTGGCCACATCCACCAGCACATTTTTTGTGCTCGGCTGGACATGGAAGTCGACGGGCCCACGAATACTGTCATGGAATGCGACACGATCGCGCCGCCCACGGGACCGGAGAACCCGCACGGCAACGTCTTCTATGTCGAGGAACAGCCACTCACGACCGAATGCCACGCACAACGCAACAGCGACTTCTCGCGGATGCGCTACTGGAAGATCATCAATCCAGAGGCCCGGAACTGGGTCGGCACGCCGACCGCCTATAAGCTCGAGGCCAGCTCCGCGGTGCAGCCCTTCACTGCGCCTGACAGTCCCTCTGGGCGGCGCGGCAGGTTCATCCAGCATCAGATCTGGGTAACGCCGTTCCATCCCGACGAACGGTTCCCGGCCGGCGAGTTCGTCAACCAATCGCGCGGCGACGATGGATTGCAGGCTTGGACCGAGCGCGATCGGTCGATCGAGAACACCGACATCGTGCTGTGGCACAGTTTCGGGATGCACCACGTGCCCCGACCGGAAGATCATCCGGTGCAAACCTGCGTCGTCTGCGGCTTCAAGCTGCTGCCGTTTGGATTCTTCGACCAAAACCCGGTGATTGACCTGCCGCGCACGCAAAACGCCGCAAGCTGCTGTACCTCCGCGACGGCCAACTGTTGCGACTGAGAAGAAGGCCGACCGTGACGTCGCTTCGCGGACGGCCCTACTTCAGATCCGACGCACCGGTAACCACCACGCCAGCAGCATGGCGGTGGCGGTGAATCCCGAAATGGTCAGGAACGCCCCGCGGAACGCAGTTGCGATCTCCACCTGCACCGCCGCACGCTGCGCCGCCGCGAGCCCGGCCAGCGCCGATGGTCCGCGCTCCACCAGGTCAGCAAATATCGCCGCCGTATGAGGATCCTGTGCCGCCAACAGTGCGAACAGCACCGCACCCACCAGCGCCGTCCCGAACACGGCGCCGACCGACCGCGAGAACTGGACCGACGCCGCGGCAGCGCCAAGGAACTTGGGCCCTGCCACAACCTGCACGGTCATCTGCACCACCGGCATCGCCGTGCCCGTACAGCACGAGATCACGGCCAGCGCCGCAATCATCTGCACCCGCGTCAGCTCCGGCGCGAACAGCGCCAGACACACCAGCGTCACCAGACTGATCGCCAGTCCGATCGACGGCATAATCGCGGTGTGCCCGGTCCGCGCGATCATCCGCCCGGTGAACAACGAGCCGAACGACACGCCAAGCGTCAGCGGCAGCAGCAGGAACCCCGAACCGGCGGGCGTCGCCCCGCGCACCACCTGCAGATACATCGGCAGGAAGCTCACCAGCGACACCGTCTGGCCGGCGACGAATGCCGCCATCAGGTCGGTTCGCCATACGCCGGGCTGACGGAAGAGCTGCACCGGCAGCAGCGGCGACGGAGCGCGCCTTTCCTGCCGAATCAGCAGCACCGCCGAGCCGATCGCTACACCGATCAGGGCCACGATGGCCGGCAGGGCCCGCGCGTCGAAGCGCTGGGCTCGCTCCAGCGCCAGCAACAGCGGCGCGATGAAGCCGGCGAAGAACACCGTACCCCAGACGTCGAACCGAAATCGCCCGCTGGAGCGCTCGGGATGCGCCGGCAACCGCAGCACCAGCACCATCGCGACAGTCCCAGCGGCAGATTGATGAGGAACACCGAAGGCCAGCCGAAATGCTCGGTCAGGAACCCACCCGCCACCGGCCCAAACGTCGCCGCGGTGGCATAGGTGCCCGACAGATATCCCTGGTACTGGCCGCGCTGGCGCGGCGGCACCGCCTCGGCGATCAGCGCTTGCGACAGCGTCATCAGCCCACCGCCACCGAGCCCCTGCAACAGCCGCGCACCCGTCAGCATCAGGATACTGCCAGAGGCGGCACAGAGCGCCGAGGCAGCCATGAACACGCTGATCGCCACGAACATCATGCGCCGGCGCCCGAGCGCATCGCCAAGCCTGCCATAGACCGGCGCGGCGATCGTGTTGGCCACCAGATACGACACAACGATCCAGGAGACCCGCTGCACCTCGCCCAAGGATCCGGCAATGTCCGGCAGCGCGGTCGCCACAACGGTCTGGTCCAGCGCCGCCAGGAACATCGGCAGCATGATCGACGGAAAGTAGGTCAGGAACTGGGAGCCGGTGCCAACCGGCAACTGGGTCTTGTGCCGGTCGGCCCCGAACCTGCGTGTCTCCGTGCTGCCGGACGGCATCAAAGCGTCTCCCCGGGCCGGGCGCCACCGGCGTCAATCACTGAACGCTGGTATAATACCGGCCGACGGCAAGAGTGCCCTTTGGCCGGCGTACCGGAATACGCGGCAAATGGCCGGTGGGACCGCACAAAAACCAGTTATGACGGGAGGGGGACAGCCCTGATGGCAGGGAAGGGCTTTGACGTTGGGGCGGCCGCCGCGTCTCCCACGCGTCGTGCGAGTTGTGCCGGCGCGAAGCCGGCGTTTACAACCAGACCATGCGGAAGATCATCGTCGCTCCGAGTTTGCTGGCCGCCGATTTCGGCCGCCTGAAGGAAGAGGCGCAGGCGGTCGAGGCAGCCGGCGCCGACTGGCTGCATCTCGACATCATGGACGGCCATTTCGTCCCCAATATCAGCTTCGGGCCCCCGGTCCTGGCGAGCCTGCGCCCGCACCTCAAGCTGCCGTTCGACGTGCATTTGATGATCGCGCCGGTGGACCCCTTCATTCCCGACTTCATCAGCGCCGGTGCGGACCATATTCTGATCCATCCCGAGGCGGGCCCGCACCTGCACCGCTCGTTGCAGCTTATCCGCTCGCACAACAAGCGGGCTGGCGTGGTGCTGAATCCCTCGACGCCGCCGGAAGCGGTCGCGTGGGTGCTCGACATGATCGACACAATTCTTGTGATGACGGTCAATCCTGGCTTCGGCGGGCAAGCGTTCCTCCCTTCGCAGCTCCCGAAGATCGCCGCGCTTCGCCGGATGATCGACGACGCCGGCCGGCCGATCTCTCTGGCGGTCGATGGTGGCGTCACCCCGACAACGGCACGAGACGCCATCGCTGCCGGCGCCGACACGCTGATCGCCGGTACCGCGGTGTTCGGCTCCCACGACTACGCCCAGGCGATCGCCGCTCTGCGCGGGCCTGCGAGCGGATGAGCGGCGCCGACCCGCGTCGCTGGCTGCGCGACGCCCGCCGCGCCATGGCGCGGCTCCCCAGCCTGAGGATGGCGCGCATTCCCGACGCACCGGCCCTGCCGGTTCGCGACCCCTGGCCTGGCGACGCGGTGCGTGGGGCGCGGCTGCTCAAGGGCGAACTGGAACTGGGCGGCGCAGTCCGCGCCCTACGGCCCGGCGCCTGGACCGAAGGCGCGACCACCTCCCTGCTGCGGGCGGCCGCCCACAGCTTCACCTGGCTCCGCGACCTGCGCGCGCTCGGCACCGACGCGGCCCGCCTGCGAGCCCGTTCGCTGGTCACCGACTGGATGAGTGCGGGCGCCGGCGATCCGGTCGCGCAACGGCCGGACGTGGCGGGAGCGCGGATCGCCGCCTGGCTGGGGCACTACGATTTCTTCTTCGCCGCGGCCGACGACACGTTCCGCCAGCGGCTGATGAGCCGCTTGGTCGGCGATGCCCGCAGCCTGTCGGCCGCCTTGCCGGCCGAGGAACTTGACGCGCGCGCGCTGACCGCCCTGAAAGGGCTGATCGCCGCCGCCGTCGCGCTGCCCGAGCATGCCGGCTTCCTGGCCCGTGCCCTGCGTTTCCTGCCGCAGGAGATCGCCCGCCAGATCCTACCGGACGGTTGCCACGCCGAGCGGAGCCCGGCGGCCCAGCTTGCCGCGTTACAGGACCTGACGGAGATCCGCGCACTGCTGCAAGCCGCTCAGGCGCAAGCCCCATCAGCGCTGGCCAGCGCGATCGAGCGGATGGCGCCGGCGTTGCGCCTGCTACGACATGGCGACGGTGGCCTGGCGTTGTTCAACGGCAGCAAGGAGGAATTGAGCGCGCTGGTCGAGATGGTGTTGACTCAGGCCGGACGCAGCGGACGGGGACCGTCCTCATTGGTCGATGGCGGGTTCCACCGGCTGGCCGCTGGCCGCACTGCGCTGATCGTCGATTGCGGCGCCCCGCCGCCGGCGGGCATCGACCGCTACGCCCATGCCGGCACGCTGGCGATGGAGATGTCGGTCGGCCGCGATCGGGTGATCGTCAATTGCGGTGCCTTCCCGGCCGGCCCCGCCGAATGGCGCGACGCCGCCCGCGCCACCGCGGCCCATTCCACACTGGTGATCGCCGACGTGAACTCGTCGGAGCTAAAGCCGGATGGACTCGGGCGGCGCCCGTGCACGGTGGAGGTGCAACGCCAGGAGGCCAACGGTGCGCACTGGCTGGAAGCGAGCCACGACGGCTGGAAGAAACCCTTCGGCGCGGTGCACCGCCGGCGGCTCTACATGGCCGAAAGCGGCGAGGACATTCGCGGCGAGGACCTGGTGGAGGCGCCGACCCCGCAGCCCTTCACCCTCCGCTTCCATCTGCATCCGTCGGTGCACGTCAACCTCCAGCAGGACGGCGAGGCGGTGCTGCTGCGCCTGCCCTCGGCCGGCGGGTGGCGCCTGCGCGCCGACGGCGCCCGGATGACTCTGGAGGAGAGCGTCTATCTTGGCGGCCCCGAGCCCCGCCGGACCGAACAGGTCGTGCTGACCGGCTATCCCGACGGCCCGCAGCAGGTGAAATGGGCCATCAGCAAGGTGAAGTAGCGGCGATCACCCCCGTCATGACCCGATTGGCTGCGACCCGGAAGATGAAAAGAACCAGCGTCGTGCGGCATTGTAAGTAAGTAAGATTCACCGCAGAGGCGCAGAGGAAATTGCATATCGGCGAAGCCCGTGCTTCAACAAGACACTGTTGAAATTGATCAGCAATCCGAGCTGGTATCCGCTGAGCCGCAAGTTAAGTGAGCACCTGAGCCTCGTGAAGTGATATGATTTGCTTAACCGCCTTGAGTTCAACGACAAGCTGTTCCGCCACAACAAAATCCATCGAGTATCCGCAATCGAGTTCGGTTCCCTTGTATATCACGGGCAGTTTCACCTCCCGGGCGGAGCAGATGCCACGCTGGCGAAGCTCGCCGGCGAGGCACGCCACATAAACGGACTCTGGAAGACCGGGCCCAAGCTCACGATGCACTTCGATCGCTGCCCCGATCACTTCTTTCGTCAGTTCGCCGCCCAGATTGGCGTGCATATCAAACCTCTGCGCCCTCTGCGCCTCTGCGGTACGACCTCTTCACTTCCTCAAAGCACGCACCCAACCCGGTTAACAGGGCGTGAACCGGGGAAGCCGGTCATAACCGCGATGATCTGACATGAAAATCATCGAAATCACCAACGTCGATTTTTCCCTCCGGCAGTTTCTGCTGCCGCTGATGCGGGGCGCGCGGGCGCGCGGGCACGAGACGATCGGGGCCTGCGCCGAGGGGCCGCTGCTTGCCGCGGTGCGCGACGAAGGCTTCCGCATCGTGCCGATTCCCTTCGAGCGGGCGCTGTCGCCCTGGGCGCATGTTCGCGCCTTTGCGGCGCTTGTTGCATTGTTCCGCGCCGAGCGGCCGGACCTGGTGCACGCGCATATGCCGATCAGCGGGTTCCTTGCCAAACTCGCGGCCCGGTCCGCCGGCGTGCCATGCGTCGCCTACACCTGCCATGGTTTCCTTTTCAACCAAGAGGGCTCGCGGCTGCGGCGGGCCGGCGGACTGGCGATGGAATGGATCGCCGGCCGCGCCACGGACACGTTCATGACGGTGTCTGCCGAAGAGGCGACCGATGCGCGCCGGCTGGGACTGGCCCGCGATCCGGTGGCGATCGGGAACGGGCGCGATCCGGCAGTGTTCCGTCCGGACGCCGCAGCGCGGGAGCGGGTGCGGGCCGCGCTGGGCACCCCGCCGGAGCGGCCGGTGGCGATCGCCGTCTCCCGGCTGGTGCGCAGCAAGGGCTATGCCGAGCTCGTCCGGGCGATCGAGGTGTTGCCGGAGTTCGAGCTCTGGGTCGTGGGCGAGCGGCTCGAATCGGATCGCGGCGAGGACATGGATGCGATGTTCGCCGCCTCTGATCTTGGGCCGCGGCTGCGGCGGCTTGGTTATCGCGACGACGTCGCGGCGCTGCTCGCCGCCGCGGACATCTTCGTGCTGCCGAGCTATTTCGAGGGGCTGCCGATGTCGGTGATCGAGGCGATGCTGTCTGGGCTGCCGGTTGTCGCCAGCGATATTCGCGGCCCGCGCGAGCAGGTTGTGGACGGCATCACCGGCATTCTGGTGCCGCCGCGGCAGGTCGAACCGCTGGCCGCTGCCCTGGCTCGCCTGGCCGCCGATCCGACATTGCGGGCAACAATGGGAGCAGCGGGGCGCGATCGCGCGCGGATGCTATACGACGAAACGAAAGTCGTTGCCCGTACACTGGATCTGCTGGGGTTGTGAGTGCCAAGCCGGATCCCGACCGCGCCCTTCACGGTGGGATTCTTCGGCTCGCCAGAGCCTGGACTCGCGCCGGCACTGGCCCAGCTCTCCAGCGGATGTTATGTATGTATTACCCAAAGTATCGAGGTATTACCAACCGCGCCATGATCACCACCGTCACCCGCAAGGGTCAAGTCACCATCCCGAAATCCGTCCGGGACTGCCTCGGCATCGGGCCCGGTAGCGCGATCCAGTTGGAGCTTACACCCGACGGTCGCGTTGTGCTGGCAAAGGTCGGTGGCGATCGCCCGAAAAGCCGGTTTGCCGCGCTGCGCGGCCGCGCCGGAAAGGGCCCCACGACCGACGAAATCATGGCGCTGACCCGCGGCGAAGAGTGAGTGACCTTCGTCGATACGAACGTCCTGCTGGACGTCTTTACCGACGATCCGGTCTGGGCCGACTGGTCGATCGCGCAGCTCGACGCGGCCGCCGTAAAGGGCCCGATCACGATTATGCCGAATTGTCGGTACGGTTTCGCGCGGATCGAGGATCTCGACCAGGTGCTGGATGAGACCAAAGTCATAATGGCGGAGATTCCGCGTGCCGCGCTCTTCCTTGCGGGCAAGGTGTTCCATCGGTATCGCGCCGCTGGCGGCGGCCGCGCTGGGGTCCTCCCAGACTTCTTCATCGGCGCCCATGCCGCGGTCACCGGGATGACGCTGCTCACGCGCGATGTGCAGCGCTATCGGACTTACTTTTCGTCGCTCAGCCTGATCACACCCAAGGGGTGAGCCGGACCGGCCGAAGCTTGTCCGGGGGCCGGCCATGACGCGAAGGGCATCCGGGGAATCGCGCCATCCCGACGGACCCGCTCAACCTCCTGAGGCTCTTCCGTCCGTGTCATCAAGCTCTTCACGGAGCACGTGCGAGCGGCACGAGAGACTACGAAGACGTTGGCCATGACGCTGAGAGCCTTCGCGGCCTCGCTTCGCCCGTATTAAACCTAAATCCGGCAGTTAGGTCCGATCGTCGCCGGTCTGAAGTGACGACCCACAACCTGGGGTAATCCTAAATCCGGCAGTTGGGTCCGATCGTCGCCGGTCTGAAGTGACGACCCACAACCTGGGGTAATTGCTCAGGCCGGGCTCAGGCGAAGCGGTGGCTGCAGTTGCCGGCCATGCAAGAAGTAGCGGAGCGCTTCACTGAGGATGCGATACCAGCGTTGCAGCGGATCCAACTGCTCCGCACTTTTTCGCAGCCGGTCAAGAAAGCCGGCGATGCGCAGGTAAGCTTGCCTCGCCTTGTCGCGCGCGCCATGCGCGCTGCTGATCGTCAGCCTCACCTGGCCGGCGTGTTGGGTGCGCTGCGCGATCGCCGACAGCAGCAAGGGTCGGGTGGTGATCGCCTCCCGATGGTGCTCCGGATCAGCCAGCCGGACGAACAGGCTCCACCAGTTGTAGATCAGTGCAACGATACCGGCCAGCAGCCGACACCGCGTGAGGTCCTGTGTCGTGAAACCGCCCCAACCCCATTGGTTCTTCAGCTCGTCAAAAACGTTCTCGCAATCCGCCCGATCGCGATACAACTGCCCCAGCGTCAGGATTTCATCGTCCATTGAGGTGACCAGCGCAGCGTAGTCCCACGCCTCCTGATCGGGGCCCACCTCGACGAAGCCAAGTCGCCGCTGAGCCGGATCGCCATGATCGACGGCCGGCGGACCAGCCAGTTGGCGGCGCAGCAGAATGACTTTCCGCTGCCGGCTCCAGCCCTCCAGCCGCAGGCTCGTCTCCTTGCCCTGCCAGCCCTGGCCGGCATCCTTCCAGTCCGATGCCTGCATCGCCCGTTGCAGTGCCCGCGTGACGTTTTTCGTCATGCGCAGACGGAACAGATACGCCAGCTCCTCCCGCTCGGCCCGCGCCATCACCGGCTCGATGCCCCACGACTTGTCTCCGCGCAGCAGCCACGGCCGCTGCCCCGCTCCGAGATGATCCAGCAACTCCCACAAGCCGCCCGTCGCGTGTCTGACGTTGTGCTGATCGCCGGGCAATACCTCGACCCGTAGCACCAGCCGCAGGTTCGACAGCATGTAGCTGTGATAGCAGTGCGACGGCCGACCCGGCTTGTGCGGATTATAGCCCAGCTCGGCGCCTTCCTGGTGCCCATACAAAGGTTTGATGGTGGTATCGATGTCGAGCACCCACGGCTCGCCGAGCAGCGGAGCGGTGCAATAGTCCAGGTGGTTTTGCAGCCAGGCCGAGCCTTGCGCTTCGTCGATCTTCTCCAGCCCGCGGCGAACCGAGTCCTCGCTGACCACCTTGCGCATGCCGAGCAACGGCGGGTTCACCGGATCGCAGCGCAGCGCGGTCACATGGGCATAGCGCCGGTGACCCGCCAGAACAGACAGCAGCACGGTGCCAAGCAGATCGCGTGTACGCGGTGCATTCGGGCTAGTGAACCGCAGCGGACAGTCGGCAACCCAATTGTCGAACAACCCGGCCTGCTTCAGGTAGTCGATGAAGAATGGCAGTTGGCCGAACGGCGTCACCGGTGCGGCGGCGTCCCACTCCACGTGCACGCGCCCGGCGAAGGTATCGGCAATCGCCGAATGCGGCGCAACTTCCGGTTGCTCACCCGCGGGGTGAACCGCCAGACATCTCTGTTCTGTGCTCATGCCGGCCAAATCTGCCGATTCAGCCGCGGCGCGCAATCACTCAACTGCCGGATTTAGGTTAAACGCTTATGAAACGTGACCGCACCGACCCGCCAGAGACCCAGCCCAGACAAAAACGGCGGGGTGTCGCCACCCCGCCGCGCTGCAGTGCAGCCGAAGTTCCGTCAGGTTACCAGCGGAACCCAAACCCCGCGCCGAAGATGTTCGAATGCACGTTGTTGTTTTGATAGCCAGGCGAACCCGTCGCGAAGTTGAAGTCGCCGCGATAGCGCTGGCCGTAGAGGTACTCGGTGTAGAAATTCGCGCCTGGGGCAAAACTGTAGGTGAAGCCAACCTCAAGACCCGCATCGCGTTGCGCACCCGGCAGTGTCCAGTAGCCCTGGTACTTCCAGCTATACCAGGTGGCGCCAAGCTGGTAGGGGCCCCAGTTATATTCGGCGCCGACCATCCAGGCGAGCGAGTCCACGCCGTTCGCGGGAAGCGCCGCCATCTGGCCGTTGTACTGGCCCCCGATGGCGCTGCCGCCGACCGTCACGCCGGCGAAAGTCACTGCCACGCCGCCAAAGCCGATCTTCAGGTCGTCGAAGTGGGTGGTCGGGGTCAGAGTAATCGTGTTGCCGTTGATATTGGTGAAGGTGGCGCCACCCACACCCGGGTTATTCGCTGAGGGGAGAACGTGCCCGCCGTACGCGCCGACGGCCGATGCCGCGATTCCCCAACCGTTGTACGTGTTGTTAAAGCGGAGGCCGACCTCCAGCGTGTTCCGCCGCCGCTGCAGGTCGTTCGCCGCGGTGGAGGTGGACTGGTTGTTGCAGTTTACGAACCCGGCTGTCGTGATTCCGGTTCCCGCCCCGGCGGTCGCACCGTTGCAGTTCTGCCCGTCGGTGACGTTCGCGGTGCTGGGCTCGAAGCTGACGGCGCCGTCCAGCATGTTGAAGAACTTGGGTGAGAGATAGACCACCTTGGCACTGGTGTATTCGGCGCCGACGTCCATGAACGGCCAGTTCGGGGCCGAGCCTGATAGACCGTAGGAGCCACCGTTCTCCCAGTCGTTGATGTCGCCGTTCCAGCCGCCGGTCGCGATGTCGTCGAAGACGCCGGTCAACATATTCGACAGCGGGCCGTCGGTCTGGCCGAAGCGCATGATACCGAGTTGAGCGGTACCCATATAGAGATAGTCACGCCGCCAGAACAGCGTGTCGCCCGTGCTGTTACCAGAGGCGCCTGCGTTACCGGCGGTGCCGCTGGCTCCGAAGCCGCTGCTGTTGTTATCGCGGATTTCCCAGAACACACCGTATTGCAGCCCGTTGGTCGCCAAGGCGTCGAAGCCAAGGTAGAAACGCGGATACCCGATGATCCCGTAGGGCTGCATCTTGTCGCCGGCTTGGCTCTGCGTGGTGCTCCAACCACTCACGAAATACATGTTCTCACGCAGCTCGAGGCGCACCACGATCTGCCCCGGAGCCAGGCCGGCCAAGGGCGTTTGCTTGAACCCTGCTGACAAGGCCGGGGTCGCCGGTGACGCGGGCGGCGTGGGCTGTGTCGGCAGACTGGGATTGACGACCGAAATTTCCGCCGCTTGTGCGATCCCCAACGAGGCACCCAGCACGGCCACGGTGGCCATCAGGAGCTTACGCATTCATTCCTCCTCGTTACGCCAGCGCGAACCGGCGGACACTGAAGGCCCCCGCCCCGCTAGGGGCTGCCAGACCTGCGGCGCATATTGACGGGTGGCTCCCGGCTCCGCAACGGCCCGGTCGGGGTCCTCATGGCATTGGCGAAACACTGTGGCGGCGACGCAACACGACCGGCGGAGACGAGACGGCGCGCCCGGCGAGAGCGGACCTGGGGGCTGCCGGACCGGAACCTCGTGGGGCCACGGCCTTCGTGGTGCTCCGTGGATCCTCCGCGGTTCTCCGTGTGAACCCTTTCCCAACCATGCCCCCCCGGCGCGCGCACGAGTGTCCCCAAGCGCGACGGTCGTAGCCCGCGCGCGGCATCGGCGTTAAGGTAGCACCTTGCATATTTCACCCCGCTCGAGCATCGCCCTCGCCGGAGTCCTGCTGCTGCTTTCGGTTCGGCTGGCTCCAGCGCAGCCGCAGGCAGGTCCGCCGATTCAAACGACGACAGTTTCAGTCCCGGGGCTCACGCAGCCAGCCGAGATCCTGATCGATCCCTGGGGGATCCCGCACATCTATGCCGGGAACGAGGCGGACGCATACATGGCGCAGGGCTTCGATGCCGCGCGCCTGCGCCTGTGGCAAATCGATTTCTGGCGCCGCCGCGGCCTCGGTTTGCTCGCATCGACATTTGGCTCCCAATTCCTCAGCTACGACCGCGCGGCAAGGCTGTTCCTAGATCGCACCGACCCAGGAACAGCCTGGGCGAAATACGATCCGTCGGTTGTGCGCGGCGCCGCCGCCTTCACGGCGGGAGTGAACGCCTACATCGCTCTGGTCGAACGTAATCCGGCGCTGCTGCCCCCTGAATTCGTCGAGCTCGGCTACCGGCCGGAGAGATGGCAGCCCGAGGACCTGCTGCGCATTCGGCTGCCACCATCGGAACTCGTCAGCCGGGTCGCGCGGGCGGAGCTCGCTTGCAAAGGCGGGCTCCAGTTCAATTCGCTTCGCACGCAGCTTTCGCCGCCATGGAAGGTCGAGGTCCCCGCCGGCCTCGATCCCTGCGCCATCAGCTTCGACGATCTGGATGACCTGTTCGGAGCCGACGAGCCTATAGCCGTGACTCCGGCGATGCTGAAGGCAGGTTTGCTGCCCGGCACGCGATTGGGCGACCGGACGGGCGCCGATGAGACAACAGAGGGAAGCAATGCCTGGGCGATCGCCGCGAGCAAGAGCTCGACCGGCCGTCCGATCCTCGCCCATGACCCGCACACGCCGTTCGATGTGCCGTCCTTGCGTTTGATCGTGCAGGTGACCGCGCCAGGTCTTCACTTCATCGGTGCGGGGTTTCCGGAAGATCCGGGCATCTCGCGCGGGCACAATGACCGGATCGCCTGGGGCTCCACTGACTTCGCCGCCAACCTCGGCGAGCTGTATATCTATGAAACGAAGCCCGGCGACCCGGACATGTACCGCTATCGGGATGGATGGGAGCGTACGACCACCATCTCCGAGCCGGTGCCGGTGAAAGGCGCGACGCCGGTCATCATGACCTTCAAATACACTCGGCACGGACCGGTGCTCTCCGAGGATCCGGCTCATCACCGCGCCATCGCGGTTGGTCTCGAGCCTGAGCCTGGCGCCGCGCCGGCGCTGTTCAACCTGACGGCCGGCATCTATCGGGCTGAGGATTGGCCGGGGTTTCTGGCGGCGGCTCGGCACGACGACACCGGCAACTATGTCTACGCCGGAGTTGACGGGACGATCGGCTGGATGGCGGCGGCTCGGGTTCCCATCCGGCCGGATTTCGATGGACTGATGCCGGTGCCGGGGGATGGACGATATGAGCACAAAGGTATCCTTCCCAACGATGATCTGCTGACCGAAGCCAACCCGGCGCGAGGCTGGATCGCCAGCGCGAACCAATTGAGCCTGCCACCGAACTACCCGATCGCCGAGCGCAAGGTCGGTTTCGAATGGCAGCAAGACTATCGCTATGCCCGGATTGCCGAAATCCTGTCGCAACCGAGGAAGCTGACCCTGCAAGACAATGTGGCGTTGCAGAACGACGTGGTCTCGATGCCCGCGCGCGCCCTGGTTCCCCTGCTCGAAGCCGTGCAAACCGACAATACGGACTTCCTGACCGCACGACGGATGCTGAGCACCTGGGACCGGCGACTCCCCGGAGACAGCGCTGCCGCCGCCCTATTCGAGGTCTGGGAATATCGCCATCTGCGTTTGCTGCTTCTTTCGCGCGTCGTCCCACCCGCGCTTCTGCCGATCATGGGCGAAGGCGACATACGCTCGGTCATCGCCCTGCTGCAGCACCCGGACGAGCGGCTCGGCCGCGATCCCGTCGCAGCCAGAAACGCGATCCTGCTCAATTCTCTGGTCGCCGCCTGGGCCGAAACGCGCACGTTGCTGGGCGATCATCCCGAGACTTGGCATTGGTCTCACCTGCATCGGGCCGTATTTCGGCATCCTTTCTCGCAGGTATTTTCGCCAACGCCGCGTGCCCTTGCGGACGCAGATTTCGGTGGGAAAGGCGGCAATTCCTATACAGTCATGGCGACCTGGGTGCCCGGTGCCGGCACGATGGACATCAGCGGCGGCGCATCCTTCTCGATGGTTCTGGACGTCGGAGCCTGGGATAATTCCGTGGTGCTTGCCACCCAGGGGGAGTCCGGCATCCCGACGGATGCGCACTACCGCGACCTGTATCCACGATGGCTGGCGGGCGCATCGTTTCCTCTGATCTACAGCCGCGCGCTGGTCGAGAAGGTGGCCGAGAGTCGCTGGGACCTGGAGCCCGCGCCATAGCGGGCGGGTTCAAATCGAGACAGAGATCCCCAAGGGACCGAGTTCATTGATATTTGCTCGTGTTACGATTTCCGGAGTTTGTCGTGCGCCGTGGTATCGACGGCGATCGCCATACTCATCTAACAAGCCGCAAGCGGCTCGGGCCAAATGGACGTTGCGTGCACCGGCACCGCTGGCCATCTATGCGCGGGGACTTTGTTTAATTAATCAGAAAGGATAGAGCAGTGACGCGGTTCACATCAGGTCTGGCGGCTCTCAGCATGTGTGCAGTCGTGTCCGCCTGCGCGCAGTCCGTGCAGAACAAGGAAGACATGCTGGTCGCCGCTGGTTTCACGCCAGTGCCGGCGAACACCCCACAACGTCAGGCCTCTTTGGCATCCCTGCCGCCGCATAAATTCGTGCATCAGATGCAAGGCGGGAAGGTGGTCTATACTTATGCGGATCCGACGATCTGCGACTGCCTGTATGTCGGCGATCAGGCCGCATATGGCCGCTACCGCGAGAACGTGTTCCAGAAGAACCTGGCCAACGAGCAGCAGATGAACGCTGTGGTGAGCCCGGATCCGGACTGGAGCTCTTGGGGGCAGCCAGGTTGCAACAACCATCTCACCTGTTAGGGGTGTAGGATCATTGACTTGCACTAATGGGCTCGGACTTGGAGTAGTCGTGTCGTTGCGAGGACCGCGAGGCGAAACGTGGCGGGACGAAGCAATCCCCGTTCGGCCAGGCCCGCATCGTTTTCGTGTGAGCAGGTCTCTGGATCCCGGTGCCTCTCGGTGATCTCTGTGTCGATTCGCCCTCAGACCAGGCACTCAGCCCAGCGCGCCGATCGCCCCCGCCCCACGGCACAGACGCCGGGGCAGGCGCCGTGCTGAGTCGCCGGTGATGCCGCCCAGCGCCAGCACCGGCACCCGCGCCCGCCGTGCCAGCACTGCCCAGCGCACCGGCCCCAGCGCGGTAGCGTCGGGATGGCTGGCGGTGGCGAAGGCGGGCGAAAGAAACGCCAGCGCTGCTCCGGCGCGCCCGGCCCGCAGCAGCTCCAGCCGAGAATGTGCCGAACTGGTCACCAACCCCCGCCGCGGCCGCACCAACCCTGGCCAGCGGCCCCCGCGCAAATGCACACCGGCACGCAGTGCCGCCGCCAGCCGCGCATCCCCCGCCACCACCAGTGCCAGCCGTCGCGCCCGGCAGATGCGCGCCAGCGCCCGCCCCAGCGCCGCCCTCCCCGGCTCGTTGTCATGCCGCAGCACCACCCCGGCGAGCCCACGTGGCAGCCGCGCCACAGCGGCGCGGGGATCGCGCTGCCGCCGCGCGTCCGTAAACAGCCACAACGTAACTCCCCCTCCCCTTGCGGGAGGGCGCCGGGGGGAGGGGGCCGCGGGCGCGTGGCTCCCCCTTGGGACAAACAAATGCCCTCCGGAAGCGACCCAGGGGGAGGGGCCCGAGGGCAAAGAGCGGCCCCCCCGTGCCTTGACGGCGCGCCCCCAGGCGATGAGCCTTCGGTCCATGTCGGAACTCGCCCCCCAGGGCGTCGCGGCCAACCTGCGCCGGATCCACGATCGTATCGCCAACGCGGCGATCCGCTGCGGCCGGCGCCCGGAGGATGTCACGCTCGTCGCGGTTTCCAAGACCAAGCCAGCCGAGGCAGTGCAAGAGGCGCTGGCTGCCGGCCAGACGGTGTTCGGCGAGAACCGCGTGCAGGAAGCGGCGGCGAAATTCCCCCCACTCCGCGCGGCGCACCCGGCGCTGCGCCTGCACATCATCGGCGGGCTGCAGACCAACAAGGCGCGCGACGCAGTGCGCCTGGCCGACGTGATCGAGACCCTCGACCGCCCCCGCCTCGCTGACGCGCTGGCCAGTGCGATGGAAAAAGAGAACCGGCGCCCCGCCCTGCTGATCGAGGTCAACACCGGCGACGAGTCACAGAAATCCGGTATCACCCGCAATGAAGCAGATGGTTTCATCCGCGGCTGCAAGGCCCGGTTCGGTGGCCAGCTTGTTGGCCTGATGTGCGTCCCCCCGCTCGATCAGGATCCGCGACCCCATTTCGAGTGGCTTGCCGACCGCGCCGCGAAACACGGGCTGGCCACGCTGTCGATGGGCATGTCCGCCGATTTCGAGACCGCGATCGCCTGCGGCGCAACCTGGGTACGCATCGGCTCCGCCATATTTGGCGCCCGGTGACGGTAGAAAGGTAAGATTCGCCGCAATCCCATGCCACCTCTGCGAAGCTCACAACCGAAAACGGAGGTCATCCATGGATCAGATGACGGTAGCCGGCAGGCACTGGCAGGCCGGCCTGACCCGCGTGCCCTACTGGGTGTACCAGGACCCCGACCTGCCGGCGCTGGAACAGAAGCGCATCTTCGAGGGGCCGGTCTGGAACTACCTCTGCCTGGAAACCGAGATCGCCAATCCTGGCGACTGGCGCGCCACCTCCGTCGGCAGCATGCCTGTGGTGGTCGCGCGCACTGCGGATGGTGCCATCGCCGCGTTCGAGAATCGCTGCGCGCATCGCGGCGCGCTGATCTGCCTGGACAACGGCGGCACCGGAGCCAAGGACTTCCAGTGCGTCTATCACGCTTGGCGCTACGACCTGTGCGGCAACCTCGCGTCGGTCGCGTTCCGTCACGGCGTCAATGGCAAAGGCGGCATGCCGCCCGATTTCCGGCTGGAGGGACACGGCCCGCGCAAGCCGCGCACCGCCACACTCTGCGGGCTGGTGTTCGGCACGCTGTCAACCGAGACGCCACCGCTGGAAGACTGGCTCGGCGCCCCCATCGTCGCGAAGATCAAGCGTGTGCTTGGCGGCCGCCAACCGGAGATCATCGGCCGGTTCACCCAGCCGCTGCCGAACAACTGGAAACTGTATGCCGAGAACGTGAAGGACACCTATCACGCCAGCCTGCTGCATCTGTTCTTCGCCACCTTCCACATCAACCGCCTGTCGCTCGGCGGCGGCGTGACCATCAGCGAGTCGGGGGGACATCACGCCAGCGCCACCCGCATGCCCACCGATTCGGTCGATACCACTTATCAGGGGATGCGCTCGGTCGATGACGGCTTCCGCCTCGCCGATCCGAGCATGCTGGAGGTCCGCCCCGAGTTTGGCGACGATATCCAGTTGCAGATCCTGGCGCTGTTCCCCTGCTTCGTGTTGCAGCAGATCCGCAACTGCATCGCGCTGCGGCAGGTGACGCCGCGTGGACTGGAAGCGACCGACCTCGATTGGATCTTCCTCGGCTTCGCCGACGACTCGCCGGAGCTAAGAACGTTACGGTGGAAACAATGCAACCTGGTCGGCCCGGCCGGCTACGTGTCGATGGAGGACGGTTGCGTCGGCGGCTTCGTCCAGCGCGGCATCGCTGCGGCCGCCGAAGCGGACTCGGTGGTCGAGATGGGCGGCAGCGGCGCCGGCTCCGAGGACACTCGCGCCACCGAGGCCGCCGTGCGCGGCTTCTGGAAGCAGTGGCGCACGACGATGGGGATCTAGGCGCGATGGACTCGGCGGACACCCTGTTCCGCCTGGCGGCGCTGAACAGTGCCTATGCTGCCGCGATCGACGCCGACCGGCTGGAGGAGTGGCCGGGCTTCTTCCTCGAGCGCTGCCTGTACAAGATCACCACGGCGGACAACCACCGGCGCGGCTATGCGGCCGGTATCGTTTATGCCGATACCAGGGCAATGCTGACCGATCGCGTGGCTGCGCTGCGCAACGCCAACATCTACGAGCGGCAGACCTACCGCCACATCATCGGCCTGCCGCTGCTGCGCAATACCGCGGGCGACATTGCGGCCGAGACGCCGTTCCTGGTGGTACGCACGATGCGCGACGGACGCATGGACCTGTTCGCCGCCGGCGTTTATCTCGACCGTGTGCGTGCGGATACCGACAGCGCGCTGCGTTTCGCCGAGCGGCTGGTGATCTGCGACAGCCCGCGCTTCGACACGCTGCTGGCGATCCCGCTCTAATACGAGGTGGCGCTCCCTTGCAGTGCCCACCTTAGAACAAGCTGTGTTGCTGCGGGCGCAGGCGTCGTTTTGCGGCAGCCGGCCGATGCCGGATCGTGAGCCCCTCTGCGATATCGCGCAGAAACGGCGATGGCGGTAACATGCGTAACTTGCCACGCCAGAAGCGCTGCGCTGCTGCGGTCAGGAACAGCCGGTCCTTCGCGCGGGTCATGGCGACATAGAGCAGACGCCGCTCCTCTGCGCGTTTCCCATCGTTGTCCGCGATACCGTCGCCCCAGGAGAACGGGACCAGCCCATCCTCCAGCCCAACCACGAAGACCACCGGAAATTCCAATCCTTTCGCGGCGTGCATGGTCAGCAGCGATACTCGGTCGGCGCGCGGATCCCAGAAATCCGCCTCGGTGGACAAGGCCACCTGCTCCCGCAGCCGCGCCTCGTCGCCCGAAACCTCTGGCGAAACCGCCAAAGCACTCAGCCAGCGCCCGGCCTCGGCCAGCGCCGCCACATCGGCCGCAGCATCGTGCCATCGCACATTAACGACCGCCGAGGCGATGCGCTTCGTCAACTCCCCGCTGCGCAGCTCGGTATCCTGCCGCGCCAGTTCCGCGAGTACCGCCCGCACTGCCGCTTGCCCGGCAATCGGAGCTGGCGAGCTCTTCTTGAACGGGATGCCAGCCCGATCGAAAGCCTCCCGCAGCGCCGCCGACTGCGCGTCCGTGCGATAGAGGACCGCGAAATCGGCAAAACCGAGCGCGGGCTTGGCGCGCGCGTCATTCTTCGCCTTGTTAGCCGACAGCATATCGTGCCCACCCAGCAGAGTCTCGATTGTCTCGGCCACGCATTCCGCCTCGGCACGCTCGGTCGGGGCAGTGTGAAGCGTAATCGGTTCATGCATAGGCCGCGTGATGTCTGTCGGCGCGCCGGTGCCGATGATCTGGGCCGCGGCGGTGACGATCGCGCCGCTGGACCGGTAGTTGCGGCCCAGCCGCACCGTTTGCGCGGACGGGAAATTCTTGGCGAACCGCCCGAAGCATGTCGCGTCCGCACCACGAAAGCCGTAAATCGCCTGGTTCGGATCGCCGATCACGCAGATATTGCCACGCGGGCCGGCCAACAGGCGCAGCAACCGATATTGCTGCTCGTCCACATCCTGGAACTCGTCGGCGCAGATGTAACGGAAGCGTTCGCGCCACAGCGCCGCAATGGCGGCATCCCTCTCCAGCATCTCGACGGCCATCCCGATCAGATCGTCGAAATCGATCCAACTCTGCTCCCGACCCAGCCGGCGCAGGACCGCGAGTGCCTCAGTCGCCTCCGCCGTCGCTGCCACGCCCGTGCGCTTCAATACCGAGATCGCCGTCAAGAGCCGTGCAGCTTTGGCTTCCGTGACGTTGAGGGCCGCCGCCAGCCCCGCTGCGCGCTCCGGCCCGTCGGCGATGCGGAAATCCTCGGCGAGGCCCACTGCGGTGCCATGCGCGCGAAGGATCGCCAATCCCAGTGAATGGAAGCTGTGCACAGTGCAGGCGCCTGCTTCCGGCGGCAGCAAGGCGGCAAGTCGCGCACGCAATTCCTCGGTTGAGCGCCGCGTGAACGTCACGGCGAGACAGGACGCGGCCGGGACGCCGCGCTCGGCAATCAGATGGGCGAGGCGGTGGGTCAGCATGCGCGTCTTCCCGGAGCCAGGGCCGGCAACGACGACCAGCGGGCCCTCGATCACTGCCGCAGCGCGGCACTGATCGGCATCCAGCGCCGCAAGGATGCCGGTGCGCTCGGATGTCACCATTTGGAACGGCGGAGACGGCGCCTCGTCCACCGCCGTCGCTTCGCGTGCCGCGTGGTTCGTGGCACGCGCGCGGCGGCGCACCGGCGCGTCGAACAGAAGTTCACCGTTGGTGACGCGGGCCAGCTCGCCGTCGTCGAACAGGCGGATCACGCCGTATTCGCCGTCATACCCGGCCTGGCGGATGACGGTGCCCGCCCGCAGCCGGATGACCGCTTCGCCTAGCAGCGGCGCGTTGCGGGCGATGTCCTCGACGGGCACCTGCTCGAGCACGGACAGTTCCGAGCCCAGCGCCGCGGTGGCGCGATCATAGGCATGCGTGACGGCCTTCGAGGCGACGCCGCTGCCCATGATCTCGGACAGGATCTCGGGTAGGGGAACGAGGCTGGTGACCTCCCCCGCGGTCGCCGGCGGCGACGTTTCGGCTTCGGTGCGATCGGCGAGCAGCTCCACCCGATGTGCGACGCCCACGGTGACGCGGCCGCCACAGACCGGGCAGAGCCCGCCCAGCGAGATCGTTTCTTTCGGGTCCAACCGCACGCCGCAGGCGCGGTGCCCGTCCAGATGGTATTTCCCTTCCTCGGGGAAGAACTCCACCGTGCCCTGGTATCCTTCGCCGGTCTCGAGAGCACGGCGGATGGCGAGGTAGTCGCGCTCGCAGGAAAACCGTGTCGCCTCGCGTCCGAGCTTGCCCGGCGAATGCGCATCGGAATTGGACGTCAGCCGGTAGCGGTCGAGCAAGGAGAGCCGCCAGTTCATCGCCGGGTCGGAGGAAAGTCCCGTCTCGACGGCGAAGATGTAGCCCGCCAGGTCGCCGTAGCACGCCTCGATCGAATCGAATCCCGACTGCGAGCCGAGAGCGGCGAACCACGGCGTCCAGATATGGGCCGGCACGAGATAGGACTCCGGGCTCGAGGCCAACGCGATCTCCAGCAAGTCACGTGAATCGAGCCCGAGAATCGGTCGCCCGTCAGACGCGATATTGCCGATCCGCGCGAGACTCGCCGCTAGGCGGTCGGCCGCTTCCAGATCGGGCAGATAGATCAGGTGATGGATTTTCCGGGTACGGTCGCCTTTCTTGTAGATGGTCGAAATCTCGGTCGAGAGCATGAAGCGGACTGGTTGCCGGCAGATTGGCGGCAGCGTCTTCCAAATCTCCGTCTCGATGTCGGACCGTAGACGGAACAACCCGCCCCCGGCGGGCACCAGTTTATCCTTGATCTCCGCAAGCCAGGCCGGATGCACGCAATCTCCCGTGCCGACGACCGAAATTCCTTTTCGGGCCGCCCAAAATGCAAGGTGCTCCAGGTCGAGGTCCTGGCTGGTGGCGCGCGAGTATTTGGAATGCACGTGCAAGTCGGCGTGAAACGTCATATCGTGCGCATGCCTTTGCGGCGGGACTGAAGCCGTCGGCACGCTAGGCCATCAGGCCGATTCGGAACTACGCACGGCGTTCCTTCCGCGGCCGCCGCCCCGGAACCTTCATTGGCGCATGGGGACGGCCCGGCCTACACTGCCGCTTCCTGCCAGCAGCGTCGTGAGGCCAGAATGAAACGGCTCGTGCGCGCTCTTGCCCTATTCGCCGCCGCTATCCTCACGATCGCGGCGGGTCCACCGCCGACGCCTACGATCGATCATGTCGAGAAACTGTTCGGCATGACGTTCAACGACCCCTATTTCTGGATGGAGGCCGGCGGGCCCAAGTTCGACCAGTGGATGTCGGCCCAAGCCGCTTACGCCAGCAGCGAGCTCGATTCCATTCCCGGGCGTGCAGCGTTGCTCGCTCAAGTCCATAGCCTCGATTCCGGGCAAACCTACGTGGGCGCTGTCGTGCGGGCGGGACAATGGTGGGTTTACAGCAAGCTTCGGCCGACTGATTCGGTCGCCAAAATCTTCATCCGTCCGATCACCGGCGGGACCGAGCGGGTGCTGATCGATCCCAGCCAGTTCGATAGGGCTGGACTGAAGGCGAAGATCGATTATTGGAGCGTTGCGCCAGATGGACTTAATATTGCGTATGGCGTTTCACTGGGTGGCAGTGAGACGGGTACGTTGCGAGACAGGAATCTCGATAGCGGAACCGATCTGCCGGGTCAGATAGACCGGACGCGGTACGTAACACCGAGCTGGATCGACAACGAGTCGTTTCTTTACACCCGTTTGCCGAAGCCGACGCCCGGCGGAACGCAGCCCCTGACCGGCGGTCAGGTGTACCTGCACCGGCTGGGCAACGACCCGGCAAACGACGTCGTGGTGTTCGGTCCGGGCAAAATCGCGGGCGTGCATGTCCGGGCTGACTACTTCTTTCAGGGTTTGGCCAGCCCAGATAGCAGCGTAATCGTGGGGATATACGACGCCGGGCTGACCAGCAGCCCCAGCGCCGTGTTCGTCGCTCCGAAACCGACGCCGGGCGGCGCCCCGGCGTGGCGCATGGTTGCCGGACTCGAGGACGACGTACGAGGCGTCGTGCTGCATGGTGACATGCTCTATCTGCGAACCGCTCGCGACGCCCCGCAACAGCGCATCATTCGCGTCTCCGCCAACGCACCGGATCTCGCACACGCCGCAACGGTCGTAGCCGAGGGCACAGGGACGATCGACGGCATGACCGCAGCCGCCGACGCACTCTATGTGCGGCTCAACGAAGGCGGGTTCGGGCGGCTGGTACGCGTGCCGTGGGATGGCTCGCCGGAGCCGGTGGCGACGTCCTTCGAAGGCTCCTTCATGGGGCTGTACGCCAACCCGACTATGCCGGGTGTCGTTCTGCGCATGCAGAGTTGGAGGCGTAGCCCGACCGTATTCGCCTACGATCCGGACAAGCGAAGCTTTGTCGACACCGGAATCGCACCCCCTTCGCCGGTTTCGTTCGATAACATCGAGACAATCGAAACGCGCGCTCCCGCCGCGGACGGCTCGATGATACCGCTTTCGATCATGGAGCCGCGCGCCGCGGCTCGCGACGGTAGCCATCCCGTGATGCTGTACGCCTATGGTGCCTATGGCGTGACCATCGGTCCGACGTTCCAGGCCATGCGGCGAGCCTGGTTTGATCGAGGTGGAATTTGGGTCGTTGCGCATGTGCGCGGCAGCGGCGGCTTCGGCGGCGAGTGGCACCGTGCGGGCCGGCTCGGCAAGAAATCGAACAGCGTCAACGATCTCATCGATGCGGCCGAGTACCTTATACGAACCGGCTGGGCCACCCCGGCGACGCTATCGGCCGTGGGCCAGAGTGCAGGCGGCATCGTGATCGGGGGCGCCGTGGTGGCGCGGCCTGAACTGTTCGGTGCGGCGATCATCAATGTCGGGTTGGTCAACCCGCTTCGGCTCGAGCAGATCCCGATTGGCCCGTTCAATACGGAGGAGTTTGGCTCTACCGAGACCGAAGAAGGCGCCCGCATGCTGGCTGCGATGGACCCGTATTATCAGATAAGGCATGGAGTGGCGTACCCGGGAGTTTTGATGGCCACCGGCCTCAACGATACACGGGTGTCGCCCTGGATGCCGGCGAAGTTCACCGCACGGCTGCAGGCCGCAACCGCCAGCTCGCGGCCCGTGTTGCTGCGGGTAGAGGAGGCCGGAGGCCACTCCTTCGAGACAAAGGACCAATTCGAGCTCGCCCTCGCCGACGCTTTTTCTTTTCTTTTGTGGCAGGCCGGCGTGCCCGGATTTCAGCCGCCATCTTGATCCATCATAACCACGAAGCCACGCGGGCTCCTCCCGCCGGGCGGACCGACCCCGCCGGCGGCGCGCGCGATGCCGTGAGCGCGTCGGCTCTCGCCCAGCCAACTCTCAGCCGCGGTGAAACACCAGCGTCCGGAGTTCGATGCTCTCACGTGGCAGTTTGTCCGCCGGCGCGGTCGGGTCCTCGAACGCCGAGTGCGGCGCAAAGCGGGCCCTGCCGTCGCGCGCGGAATCGAAGCATTTCAGCAGCAGCGCCTCGTCCGGCATCATGTCGGGAACATAGAACCAGCGATGCGCCGGATTGTAGCGCACGGCATAGGTCTCGCCCTTCCGGTCGCGGTAGATCAGCGCAGAACGCACCCAATCCTCCGGATCGACGCTGCCCGCATCGCACACCCCCAGCGGCGCATCGCGCAGCGGGCCGGTGATCGGGCGCCATACATTGACGATCTCGAAGCGGTGCTGCAGCAGCAACTCAGCCTCGGCCCCCATCAGATCCCGCACGCGCTGCGGCGCGGATGTCTCAGTGTAGTCGTTATGCACCCGACCCACCGGTTGGCGCGGCGTGCCGGCGGTGCGATCCTCGGCGCCCCAGATCCGGCGGCGCAGCGTGTGATCGAACACCACCACACGTGCCGCACCGGTTGCCTCTGCAACCAGCTGCTCGGCTTCGGGGTAATAGGTGCGGCGCAGTTCGTCTTCATCGTAAAAGTCGTGCACGGCGCTACGCTGCCGCACCAAGGCGAAGCCTTCGCGATCCAGCGAGGCCTCTGCGGCCATCGGGCGCGCGTCGCGCACCAACATGCGGTGGGGCTCATAAGTTGCATTGGTGCGCGGCACGCCTGGCGGCGGATCGTACGTGTAAGTGTGCGGCGGTTCCGCCATCGGGGCGAGGTAATAGAAATCGGCCTCGACGTTGCGCAGCGTCGCATTGGAGTCGATCTGCGTGTCCATCATATCCTCCTCCCGTTCGCCCGCACCGTACCGCGCCGCAAGCGGAGCTCGACCGCCTGTCCTACGCGCGAAAGACCGCCGCGCGTCACCGAACGTCGCCGGAAAGTGCAGCGCTTACCCCGGCATTTTCGCGAAGCGCTGCATCTCACCGCCGAGTTGCACCCAGGGCTGCGAGCTGTCGCAGTAAATCTCCATCGCCGGCTTCACCCAACTCGGGTCGTCCAGCGTCCCAACCTGCACCATGACAACTCCAGGCATCGCCTCGGCCTCATCCAGTACGGTCGAGCCGCAGACGGGGCAGAACCGGCGGAACATTGCCTTGCCGCTGTCGCCCTTGTCTTCGAACGTTGTCAAATCCCCCTGCACTGACACCGCGGTTTGCGGGATACCGACCACGGCGGCGAATGCGCTGCCGCTCGCTTTCTGGCAATTCCGGCAATGGCAAACGCCGACGAACGCAGGCTCCACGTCCGCGCTGTAACGCACCTTACCGCACAGGCAACCACCAACGATCTGCGTCATGGTCACGCTTCCCTTGACAACCCCCTAGTTTTACGGACGCTGCCATGGGACGGTCCCAAACGCAAGCAGTGCACTGGCCGTCACATGTTCTTCATCCGCAACGAGAGATAGAGGATCGGCGCGGGGCTGACACCCTTGAGCAAATCGCCGTGCGACCGCGTTTCTGCTAACAGCGGAGCGGGAAAGCCGACCCAGGGAGCCGCGCGCATGACGACCGACACTCACCATACTTTGATCGTGGACCAGTTCACGCGTCAGGCGGTGCCGTTCAGCACCGCCTCGCCCATCACCGACGAGAACGCGCTCCGCATGATCGTCGATGCGGGCCGGCCGCAGCCGACCGATACGGTGCTGGACGTGGCGTGCGGCGGCGGCATTGTTGTCTGCGCCTTCGCCCCTCATGTGCAGCACGCCACCGGCATCGACATGACCCCGGCGATGCTCGAGCGCGCGGGGCGACTGGCCGGCGATAGAAACATCTCCAACGTCACCTTCGACCAAGGCGACGCACAGGCGCTGCCCTATCCCGACGCCACCTTCAACATCGTCGTCACCCGCTTCTCCTTCCACCACTTCCTCGACCCGCTGGCGGTACTCCGCGAAATGCGACGCGTCGCCGCGCCCGGCGGCCGCATCGTCGTGGCGGATATGTACGCTTCGGAGGACAACACGAAAGCAGCGGAATGGAATCGGCTCGAGAAGCTGCGCGATCCCTCCCATGTTCGCTGCCTGAGCCTGACGGAGCTGCGAGGCCTGTTCACTGCCGCCGCTCTTTCCGAACCGGAGGCCTCGTTCTACGAGCTCGACGATGACGTGAACAACCTGCTGGCGCGCTCGTTTCCCAACCCCGGCGACGACGCAAAGATCATCGCGATATTTGCCACCTCCGCCACCGATGATCGGCTGGGCATTCCCGTCCGCCGCGACGGCACCCGACTTCGCTATGCCTATCCGGTTGCGATCCTGGCCGCCAGCGTGTAACACCGAGCAGCACGACAACTTACATGCGCGCCGCCTCGCCTCCTGCCGGCACATCTGCGCCGATCAACCGCTCCAGCGTGGCAGGCACGCCGGGCATCACCTCAATGAGTTGCCGCGCCGACGGTGCCGCGAAGTCGCTTGCGATCGCCGCGTCGATTGCCGCCAGCAGCGGCCCCACCGAGCCCGCCACATCGCAGAGCAGGACCGGCTTGTCGTGCAGACCGAGCTGCCGCCAGGTGATGATCTCGATGGTCTCGTCCAGTGTCCCCAATCCCCCGGGCAGCGACACGAACGCGTCCGACAACTCGAACATTCGCTGCTTGCGGGAGTGCATGCTGTCGGTGACAACCAGTTCCGGAACTCCACTATGCGCGACCTCCCGCCGTGTCAGGAACTCGGGGATCACGCCGGTCACCTGCCCGGATGCTGTCAGCGCCGCATCGGCCAGCGCCCCCATCAGCCCGATTCGCCCGCCGCCGAACACCAGGCGCAACCCGGCCTCGGCGATGCCGCGCCCCAGCGCCGCGGCGGCAGCCCGGAAGACTGGGTCGTTCCCGGCATGGGAGCCGCAAAACACGGCAACGGCACGGATCAGAGGCATGGGCGCTCCTTCAGGACTTCGACCGGGGGGGCCGGGACGATTCGCGTTGGCGGCCTGAGCCAGACAATGCAAGATGCGGTCGAGAGGGTTAACACGCGAGAGGAAACAGGATGAACAGGACGAGACTCGCGCTGCTCGGCATCGCCGTGGCCGGCATCCTCGGCGTGGCGCGCGCACAGGAGCCGGCGTTCAACATCATCGAAACGCGCCAAGCCGGCCAGGACCTGCTTTCCGGTACCTTCACCGGCATCAATGAAGGCGTCAAACACAAGGTGGAGGTGAAGACGTTCGCCAATCCCGCCGCCGCCATGGCGCGCTGGATGAAGCAGTTCCCCACCACCTTCCCGCCGGGGAGTGACCACGGCAACAACACCAAGGCGCTGCCGGCAATCTGGTCCGACCGAGCCGGCTTCGATCAGGCAGCAGCTAATTTCGTCGCGGCGGCCAACAAGCTGGTGCAGCTCGCCAAGGCCGACGACACGTCCGGGTTTACCGCCCAGGTGAAGACGGTGGCCGACGCCTGCAAAGCCTGCCACGACAAATTCCGCGCTAAGTAGGCGCCCAATAGATCCCGACAAAGGCCACGATTCCGGCGGCGGCAGCCAGAATGGCTGCTGCCAGCAGCGGACTCGCCAACCGCGGAGGCAACAGCGTCGCCGGTAACCGCTTGTTGCCGCTGATCATCGCGCCGATCAGGTTGTGCCGCTTGACCACGGCATAGGCCACTACCGCGCAGACATGCAGCGCGACGAGGATCTCGATCGCCTTGAAGTTCAGCACGTGGATATGACTGAGCCAGTCGCTGGTGTCCTGTCCGACGGCCTCGGCAAACGGACCCTCGGTGAGTACCTGATCATTGGCACAAAGACCGGTCGCGACTTGCAGCGCCAGCAGCGAGAGCAGCACCAGCACCATCCAGCCGAAGGCGGCATTGTGGCCAATCTCAGTGTTCGGCGCGCGGCGACGGAACTCTGCGAGATGCTGCAGCGCCGCTATCGGGCTGCGCACAAACTGGCTGAACCGCGCCGTGTCGCTGCCGATGAACCCCCAGGCGAATCGGAACAACAACAGCGCGAAGATCGAGTAGCCGGACCGCATGTGCCAATCCATCCAGTCTTCATGCGCGGTCAGCCAACTCATGAAAACCAGCACGACGAGCGCCCAGTGGAACAGCCGAATCGGCGCATCCCATACTTTTACGACGGGCCACTCCTCGCGCGGCGCGCTGTCGCGGTTCATCGCTTATTCCGCGATCTTCATCCAGCTTGCGTTGGCGCGGGACGACGCCACCGCGGCCGCGATGAAGCGCATGCCCCGGACACCGTCGTGCACGCCGGGCAGCAGCGCGGTGTTCGGATCCGGCGTCCGTCCCTCATCCCTCGCCCGGATCAACTCGGCGGCATCACGATAAAGCTGGGCGAAGCCTTCCAGGTAGCCCTCGGGATGACCGGCGGGAATGCGTGTCGCATGGACGGCAGCCGGGCTGGCGGCATCGCTGCCTCGGGTGATCATGCGCCGTGGCTGGCCCAACGGCGAGTGCGCAAGCAGGTTCGGTGATTCCTGCACCCATTCCAGCCCACCCGCCTCGCCATAGACACGGAGGCGCAGCGCGTTCTCGTTGCCCGGAGCGATCTGGCTCGACCACAATACACCACGTGCACCGCCGGCAAATCGCAGCAGAACCTGCGCGTTATCGTCGAGTCGCCGGCCAGGAACGAAGATACTGAGCTCGGCCGCCAACTCCGTGCAGCACAGACCGGTGACGAACTCCGCTAAATTGAATGCATGGGTCCCGATATCGCCGAGGCTGCCGCCGGCCCCGCTGCGTTCCGGATCGGTGCGCCATTCCGCCTGTTTCTGGCCCGTTGCTTCCAGGCGCGTGGTCAGCCAGGCCTGCGGATATTCGACCTGCACGACACGGATGGCGCCGAGCTCACCGGCCGCGACCATCTCGCGGGCTTGCCGCACCATCGGATAGCCGGTGTAATTGTGCGTCAGCACGAACACGCGCCCGCTCCGCGCGACCGCGGCGACGAGTTCTTCGGATTCCTCCACGGTGCGTGTCATCGGCTTGTCGCAGATCACATGGATGCCGGCATCGAGGAAGGCGCGTGCCGCTGCATGATGCAGGTGGTTCGGGGTCACGATCGCAACGACGTCGATACCGTCGGGCCTCGCTGCTTCGTGCTGCGCCATCTCGGCGAAGCTGGCGTAGGAGCGCTCGGGCGCGATGTGTAGGTCGGCGGCGCTCTGTCGCGCACGCTCCGGATCGGACGACAGCGCCCCGGCAACCAGCTCGTACTGGTCATCGAGCCGAGCGGCGATGCGGTGCACGCCCCCGATGAAAGCGCCGCGTCCGCCACCGACCATGCCCAGCCGCAAGCGGCGCGCGACCGTCATCGCGTGAGCCCCAGCAGCCGGCGGTTCGCATCCGCATTTGCGCCGCTGGCAGCAAAATCATCGAACGACTTGCCGGTCACTTCGATGATGTGGCGGCGGATGAAGGGTGCGCCCTCGCGCGCGCCCTGTTCGGAGTCCTTGATGCAGCATTCCCATTCCAGCACCGCCCAGCCTTCAAAATCGTATTGCGCCAACTTGGAGAAGATGCAGCCGAAATTCACCTGCCCGTCGCCGAGCGAACGGAAACGACCGGCGCGGTTGATCCAGGGTTGATACCCGCCATACGCGCCGACCCTCGCACTTGGATTGAACTCCGCGTCCTTCACATGGAAGGCACGGATGCGTTCATGATAGAGATCGATGAAGCCGCAATAATCGAGCTGCTGCAGCAACAGATGGCTGGGATCGTATAGAATATTGGCGCGCTTGTGCCCGCCGACCCGCTCGAGGAACATCTCGAACGTAATGCCATCGTGCAGGTCTTCGCTCGGGTGGATTTCGTAACAGACGTCGACGCCGGCGGCATCGAAGGCATTGAGGATTGGCGTCCAGCGGCGGGCCAGCTCCTGGAAGGCGGTTTCGATCAACCCTGCCGGACGCTGCGGGAAAGGATACAGGAACGGCCATGCCAGCGCGCCGGAGAATGTCGCATGCGTGGTAAGCCCCAGGTTCTGTGAGGCTCGGGCGGCTTTCATCAACTGATCGACCGCCCATTGCTGTCGCGCTGACGGGTTGCCATGCACCGCCGCCGGCGCGAACCCGTCAAGCGCGATATCGTAGGCGGGATGCGCGGCAACGAGCTGACCTTGCAAATGGGTCGAAAGCTCGGTCAGCGTCAGCCCAGCCTGCGCCAGGACACCCTTCACCTCGTCGCAGTAATCCTTGCTGTCGGCGGCACGGGAGAGGTCGAGCAGGCGCCCGTCCCAGGACGGTATCTGCACGCCCTTATAGCCGTGCCCGGCCGCCCAACCGGCGATAGCCCGCAGACTGCTGAACGGCGGCGCATCACCGGCGAATTGCGCGAGGAACACGGCTGGGCCCTTGATAGTTTTCATACCAATACCCCTGCAAGTTCACCTCTCCCGCTCTGCGGGAGAGGTCGGTTCGCGCAGCGAACCGGGTGAGGGTGCCGGGCGCGAGGCCCTCACCCTCATCCGCTCCGCCCGGCGACCTCACGTCTCAGAACGGCGAATTCGGATCATCGTACTCCTTCGCGTTCTGCGGCAGCAGTTCCTGGTGGACCAAAACGATGCCGTGACGTTCGGCATCCGCCGGGCCTGCGAAACGGACCGGTTGCCCGTCGAGCAGGATGCGGCCGCGGTCGGGCTGCTCGTGGCCGGCAAGAAGCTTCGCAAACGTCCGATTTGCCGGCGCCGTTCTCGCCGATGACGGCGTGGACCTCACCGGGATGGAGGGTGAGGGAGACGTCAATGAGGACCGGGGCGGCGCCGAAGGATCTGCGGAGGGTTTCGGCGTGGAGCACGCTGATTTTGACCTTGTCGTAGTTGCCGGGAGGATCGACCCTCAGCGTCCACCCTGGAAGCGATCGAGATCAATCCCTTGGTCCCGCGGCGCGATGCGGCCGGTACCGGCACTATGATGATTGCTGCGCCCGTCGTGGGTGCCGGCGCCACAGCGCCCGGGCGGCCCACGCGGCGCACGGCACCGCGCTTATAGGTTTCGGCGTTGCTTGACTCCTCTGCGGTCGCGCGAGCAGCGTCATTATCATAGTGTCATAGGGAGGAAGCAATGCTGCCCACATTTCCGGCTGCACGTCGTTACTGCCTGGTTGCTCTCGTCTCCGCCGTCGCGCTCGTGGCACCCACAGCATATGCGGAGGGACTGCTTGCCAAGGTGCAACAGAAGGGAGTCCTCGTCATCGGCACGTCCAACGACGCTCCGCTCAGCTACATCGATTCGGGTAGCAAGCAGGCCGCAGGCGTGCTGCCGGACATCCTGCGCGAGTTCCTCAAGCGTGAGAACATCAACGCCTCGATCGAGGTGGTGGCCATGCCGTTCGCCAGCCTGATTCCGTCGGTGCAGAGCGACCGCATCGATCTTATGGGCGATGCCATGTACATCCGGCCCGCGCGTCAGAAGGTGATGGATTTTACGGATGTCGTCTTTTATAATCCGGAATCTCTGGATGTCGCCAAGGGTAACCCGCTGAACCTGCACAGTCTCGCCGATCTGTGTGGGCATTCTGGCGGCAGCTACGAGGGTACCGTTTATATCGACATGCTGAAGAAGGCCTCTGCTGCCTGCCCAGCAGGCAAGCAGATCGATCTGAAGCAATATCCCACGATCCAGAACGTGTTCGCGGACCTCGCCGCCGGCCGGCTCGACGCGGCGGTGGTGGACGGCTCGCTCTCGGCCTACGCGCTGAAGCAGAACCCCTCTCTGAACTTTGAGCTCGTCGGCGACTATAAGCCTGAAGACAAGGTCGCGACCGGCTGCGCCTTCGCCGTCGCGAAGGGCGACACGGCGTTCGTTGAGGCGTTCAACAAGGACTACGCAGCGATGAAGGCTGACGGCACGGTTGCCAGGCTGTTCGAGAAATGGGGACTGACGCCGACGAGCTTCTTCCTGAACCCGTAGTCCACGGCAAACCTGAGGCGGGCGGACGCCGTTGCTCGCGGACGCCATTGCCTGGGCGCCCGATCTGCTTGATGGGCTCAAGGTGACGGTTATGCTTACGTTCACCAGCATGGCCTTGGCGATGTTGCTCGGGCTCTTGCTCGCGCTCGGGCGTATCAGGCAACGCAGCAGCGCAATTTATTGGATGAGCACCCTCTTCGTGGAACTGATCCGCGGCTCACCGCTGCTCCTGCAACTGTTCTACATCTACTACGTCTTCCCCTTCGTCGGTATCCGGATGCCCCCTATCGTCTCCGGCATTCTCGGCCTGATGATCAACTACGGCGCCTATCTCAGCGAGGTGTTTCGTGCCGGCATCCTGGCTGTGGACAGGGGCCAATGGGAGGCCGCCGATGCGATCGGGCTCCGGCACGGGCTGATCCTCCGGCTCGTGGTGCTGCCCCAGGCGATCCGGATTGTGTTGCCCCCGGTCGGCAACTACTTCATCTCGCTATTCAAAGATACCGCCCTCGTCTCGACCATCTCGATCGGTGAACTGATATTTCGCGGTCAGCTTATTGCCGCAGATACCTTCAAGTACCTTCAGGTTTACACGATCATCTTTATCATCTACGTCGCCATTAGCATTCCGGCAAGCCTCGGCGTGAAAGCGCTCGAGATGCACCTCGCTACCTCTCGGACCATGCCACGCGCGCTACGCGGCTGAACAAGGAGAGCACCAAATGCGCATTCCCGCCCGTCACGGTGTTGCCGTCAGAGTGAAGGCGGGCGATGCCCTGAAACTGATCAATCCGCACGGCAACCAGGTGCTGGACACCTGGGCGTTCAACGCCGACGATCTCGGCGAGTATATGTCGATGGCTCATACCCGCTCGCGCAACAGCCGCATCTACATCGGCCGTGGCGATTCGCTGGTCAGCAATCACCGCCGCACGATCCTGACGATCGAGCAGGATACCTCGCCCGGACGCCACGACATCCTTCTCTGCGCCTGCAATCTCTGGATCTATCGGGAGCTCGGCGTTACCGATTATCATCGAAACTGCGCGGATAACCTGCACGAGGCGCTGGCAACGCTTGGCCTCGCGATCCCGTGGACTCCGTCACCGTGCAACCTGTTCATGAACGTGCCGGTGGATAGCGACGGGCGATTGGACCGACTGCCGCCGTCGAGCCGACCCGGCGATTACGTGCTGCTGCGAGCCGCGTTCGATGTCGTGGTGGCGATCTCCGCCTGCCCACAGGACATCACTGCAGTGAACGCCGGCGAGCCGCATGATGGGGAGTTGGAGGTGGTCACCGCCTGAACCAGCCGGCTCGCCCACTGCACTGGGCCGAACAGGACGGGAGCCGTTTCGGTGTGCCGGGCCCGCCCACAACCAAAGGCGATCCCGGCCGTACCCGAAAAGCCCCGACAGATCGGGCAGTGTGGATCGCACCGATCGTAACCACGTCGTGTTGCCATGCTTCGGACAGTCCGCCGACAGCAGCGCCACTAGTTCGCTCACCGCCGTAGCGCTCGACCAGCCGGGCGGTGCGGTATCGGCCGCGCCGTTCGCACCGGCCGCAGACAATATTGATGGCCGCCGTACAGGCGGCGACCTGGGAGAACGTCGCCATCCCCGCAGCAAACCGGAAGAACAGAGAGAGAACAAGAGGCGACGACCGCCGCTGGATTTCCTGCCAGGGCCGATCGGCCGCAGCGCGGCTCTAAGTGTTAGCACTAACCCTGGCCCCCAGCCAGGCGTATTGAAGGCGCGGAGCTTGGCAGACTGACGGGGAGGCCCTCATGCTGCTGCAGCCCGATGCCCAGGCCACGGCGTGAACTGGCCGAGGTTGATCATGATCCCCCTCGTTATAGCGGCCTGGGCGATTGTGTGGCTTGTCCTTTATGCCGCCGGCGTGGTGCGGCTATGAGCCGCTTCGCTCGACACTGGCCGAAGACTAACGGCCACAGCCGCCGTTCATCAACATAGCGTAACCGATGCCCCATCAGTGACGTTATCCGCGATCGGCGAGATCGCGCCCGTGCCGGCGCGGCCCCCATTCTCGGGGGAGGCGATGGGGCAACAGCCGCGTGGGCAGCGGGCGGCAGCGCGGCGTCAACACGCGCGCCGCCCGCACACCGGCGCTGCTCCCGTTACCCGGCGGCGCTTCATGTCCTGGAATAGACGATCGGCCGCCTCCCGGCCCGGCGATGCTCACCCGCCGTCTCCGACGCCGTTTCATGTCGTATCCTTGTCGCTTGGATTTCGCCGGGGGCGTCTGCAACCCATTGGAATTCCTTGTGATCGCTTGCGACAAGCAACATCCGACCGGCCGCCTGGGGGGAGCCGGTATGTTTAATCAATTGATTTTGCTAAGCTTTTCGGTGGTAGCGGCGGGCGGATTTGAACCACCGACCAAGGGATTATGATTGCCATGACCGGCCCCGACGCCAGCCGACAGGCACCGCGTGTCACCACCAAATTCCGGCCCTTTCCCTTGACTTGAGCCCGACAGAGTCCGACATTCGCCGCCAGTGATCCGCCCCCGCGTGGTGACTCGGTGGTGACACGGGCGGACCAAGGGACCGGAGGGCAATGGCGAGGCTGACCAAGCGGGTTGTCGATGCGGCGGGTGCTGCGGCGGGCACCGTCATCATCTGGGATGACGAGGTGAAGGGCTTCGGGCTCCGCGTCACCCCGGCCGGGAGCAAGAGCTACATCGTGAAATACCGCGCCGGCCGCAGCCGGAACGCCCCGCAGCGCCGGATCACCATCGGCAAGCACGGCTCGCCCTGGACGCCCGAGCTGGCGCGCCGCGAGGCGCTGCGGCTGCTAGGCGAAGTCGCCAAGGGCAACGACCCTGCGGAGGCTCGCCAAGCCGCAGCGCGAACCATGACGCTCGCAGCCGTGTGCGACCTCTACCTTGCGGAAGGCGCGGCGCACAAAAAGCCGGCCACGCTCAAGGCCGATAAGGGCCGGATCAGGAACCATATCCTGCCGGTGCTCGGCCGGCTGCGCATCGACCAAATCACCCGCGCGGACGTGGAACGAATGCTGCGCGAGGTGACCGCAGGGCGAACAGCCGCGCCGGTGCCCCAGCAACGGGGCCGCGGCAAACTCGCCCAGGGCGGGCGCGGCACGGCCGGACAGGCACTCGCGGTGCTCGGAGCCGTCATGAGCTTCGCGGTCGCGCGCGGCTTGCGCGACGATAACCCGGTGCGCGGTGTCAGGAAGCCGCCGATCCGCAAGATGGAACGCTTCCTGAGCGAAGCCGAGATTGCCCGGCTGGGCGAGGCGCTGGACACAGAAACCGCCGCTACGGCCGATCGCTATCCCGCTGCCGCCATCAGGCTCTTGTTGTTCACCGGGTGCCGGCGCTCCGAGATTCTTGGGCTGCGCTGGGAGTGGATCGACTTCGAGCGCGCCATGATCTTCCTGCCGGACAGCAAGACCGGGCGGAAGGCTGTCTATCTCAATGCGCCGGCGCTTGACGTGCTGGCGAAGCTGCCGCGCCAGCAAGGCAACCCGCACGTGATCTGCGGGCATCGCGACGGCGGCCCGTATGTCGGGCTCGACAAGGTGTGGCGTCGCGTCCGCAAGGCCGCCGAGCTGCAAGGGGTTCGGCTGCACGATCTGCGGCATTCGTTTGCCAGCGTCGGCGCGGCTGGCGGCAACTCTTTACTGATCCTCGGCAAGCTGCTCGGGCACCGGCACGCGGCGACCACGGAACGGTATTCGCATCTCTCGGCAGATCCGATGCGCCAAGCCGCCGAAGCGATCGGCCAGCGGATCAGTGCAGCGCTCGGGGGCGAGACGGGAGCAACCGTGTTGCCCCTCCCGGCGGCACGCGCGGCCGGGTAGGATCATTTCCGGCGCGGCTAGGTTGGCCGCCGAACGCCCGTCCTCCGCACGGGCTGCCGCGCCACTCCTTGTCCGGCGGAGTTGCGCTGCGGGGGCGCACGAATGCCTTATGTCTCGAAAGGCGAACGGGAGCGCGCACAATGGATGACGCTCACCGAGGCGATTGAGCACGTGCAGAGCCATGATAAATGCAGCCGCAACAACGCGCACAAGCAGCTTTCCGACGCCCTGGCCGACCGACAAATCCGCAGCAAATGGACGGATGAAGACGTAGAGGTAGCGGGTGCGCCGTCTTACAGCTTGCTCACCGTGCCGCCCATGCCGCCGTCGGATGAAAACTCAGGGGAAGCAAAGGAGCCGCAAGTTCCGGCCGAAGCGAAAGCCAACCCGGTGGATCAAGCTAAGCTCGCGGAGTTTCGAACCAAGTGGAAACCGCAGAGGGCCGAGCTGGAAACTCGCGGTTACCTGGACCGGGCGATCGAGGCCATTACCGAGATCGCCTACCGAAAAACGGAGATCGCTTACAAGCAAGGAATCACGTCCGCGCTCGCCGCCGCTATCTACGACCTCGAGCACCCGCCCCCGCCCATACTCCAGGCCGAAATATTCGCTCCGCCCACCATCAACCGGGCGCGCATACTGACCGTGCCCGCATTTTGGCGAGAGGTGCGCTATCGCCGGGGGAAGGTCTTCGATCCGACCTGCGATCGTTGGCGGGAGCCGCTCGTGAATAAGGCGGATATACGTCGCTTATGGCCGAATGGAACGCCGAAGCCCGAACCTGAAGTCCGTCAGGAGGGTGTTTCGAATACAGTCCCGCTCCACTCGGCAAAACGAAAGGTTCACGGGCGCGACTATCGCGAACTTGACCGCAAATTGGTCGAGGACATGCACGCCATGATCAAGGACGGAACGGCAAAAGATCCGACTGATGCTGCGCGGCAACTCGCCAACAAGGCGGAGGGTGGTGGAACGGAGGAGAGCAAAATGAAGCGACTGGTTCTACGATACGGGGAGCGATTCTCTCGGCGATGGTTAAGTCACAACGTTCAATCGTTCAGTTCCAATAGCAGAACATTCAGTTACGTCCAGCTCTGAACACGACTGAATGGACTGACTGCCCCGACCTCCGCACCTTGCCGCCAGTGAGCGACAAGGAGGCCATTTTGTCGAATGAGTTGCTGCTGACCCCGCGCGAAGCCGCGGAGCGGCTGCGCTGCTCGGAGCGGAAGCTTGAACGGCATCGCCTGGCGGGCGACGGCCCGCCATTCGTCAAGTTTGGTGCGGCCGTCAGATATCCACTTGACGAGCTGAACGCTTGGCTTGCCGCCCACCTGCGGCACTCGACCAGCGACATCTCGTCCGCGATCAAACCGATGCCGCGACGGCACGACCCCGGCGAGCGCGAGCTGCCGGTGACTCCGCCGTCGCATCCGCGACTCACGCGACGAAGGCACCCCGAGGCGCCCCGATGATTACCACGCGCGAGCTGGCGGACCGTCTCGGCCTGCGTCGCGCCGGCCGCGACTGGCGCGGCACATGCCCGCTGTGCGGATACCGCGATGCCCTGATCCTGTCCGCGGGCCGCACTGGCGCGCGCGTGGTGCGCCGGGTGCCAGGACCGCGACGGACTGCGCGCGCTGCTACGCGGACACGGTGTCATCTCATCGGCGCCGATGGTATCCGATGACACCGCCCGCCGCGAGCGCGAGGCACGTGCCCGCGAGCGTGCGATGGCGATCTGGCGCAGCGCCGTGCCGGCGCTAGGCACGCTGGCGGACGTGTACCTGACGGCGCGCCGCCTGCCCGGCCTCGCGGCATCACCGACGTTGCGCTGTCGGCGCTACGCGAGGCGCATCCCGGAAGTGTTCGACGGCTGCGAGCCGGGCGACGGCGCGGCCGAAGGGGATCCGCCATGAGCGCCGGCCTGACGGGCGCGGACGCCCTGCTCGATCCTGGTCAGTTCTGCGTCTTCGCCGATGCGGTATTCCGCTACGCCGATCCCGACAGCCGGATCGCGCTGCGCGTGTTCCCGCACCAGAAAGGTCAGCCGCCATCGTGGACCACCGATGTGCGCGCGGGGGATGCGGCCGCCATTGTCGATGCGGCAACCCGAGGCGCTCGCTTCGCCGCCACTGCCACCGAGCCCTCGGTGTTCAGCCCGGCGATCGCCACTTTCGCCAAGCCGGGCACCGCGCGGAGCGTCGATGTCGCCAACGGTCTCGCGCTGGTGCTCGATCTGGACGAGGGCAACACATGGGCTGCGCTCGCCCGCATCGAGCGGCTGATCGGCCGCGCCACCGTCGTGGTGCGGAGCGGCGGCGAGTGCATCGACCCGGCCACCGGAGAAGTGCTGCCGAGGCTGCACGCGTACTGGCGGCTGTCGGAACCGACGCGCACGGAGGCCGACCATGAGCTGCTCTATGCGGCACGGCGCGATGCCGCGTTGCTGACGGGCGCCGATCCCTCCGGCAAGCCCTTGGTGCACTGCTATCGCTGGCCGGGCAGCGTCAACACGAAGAACCCTGAGCGTCCGGCCGCATGTCGTATCGAGCGCATCGACGACGCGGCGGAAATTCATCTGATCGACGCCGCCGAGCTGCTCGCCGAGGCAGTCGCCGCGATCGGACGGCCCAAGAACACGGGCAACGGCGCCTATGAGGGCAAGCGCGAATTGCAGGCCGATCCGGCGCTGATCGCGGCGGCCATGCTGATGATCCCCAACCCCGACGCGCACTACGACGAGTGGGTGCACATGGGCTACGCGGTGTGCGGCGCCACTGGTGGCAAAGGATACGACATCTGGCGCGACTGGTCTGCGAAGTCTGCCAAACACGATGACGGAGAGACCGAGGCGACCTGGAAGCGGATATGCGCGGCGAACCCGATGCGCATCGGCGCCGGCACGATCTTCGCCGAGGCCAAACGGCACGGTTGGATCGACCCGCGCAGCGAGCGGCGGAGCACGCGGCAACGAAAGCCGAGCAAGGGCCAACAACCGCAGCATCCACCGCGCGACGAAGCCGAAGAGCGGGCAAAGACCAACCCGCCGCCGGCCGATGCTGGCGCAGGGAACGGCCAGGGTGGTCCACCGCCGCCGCAGCCCGGCCAGGGTGGTCCACCGCCGCCGCAGCCCGGCCAGGGGCAGCCGCCACCGCCTCCCCCACTGCCGCCAGGAGCGGGCCCACAGCCGCAGCCGGCACCACCGCCGCGGCCAGCCGCCGCACCCCTGCCGCCGCCGCACCTGCCGGCCGGCGACGATCTCGACCCGGATGTCGTCCTGGCCGCGCTCAACGCGCGCTACATGCTCGCGGGGGATGGCGGCAAAGCCTTCATCTTCGAGCGTAGGCACGATCCCATTCTCAACCGCCACCACTTTGTGCGCAGCACCGTCAATGACTTTCGGACATTCCTCGCCAATCGACGCGTGCTGCTAGGCCGTGACGCGAACGGCAAGCCGATTCGCCGCAAAGCAGCCGACTTTTGGCTCGAGCACACAGACCGGCGCGAGTTCTTGGGTGGTCTTGTGTTCCGACCCGGGCAGCCAGCGCGGCCCGACGAATATAATTTATGGCAGGGCTTCGCCGTCGAGCCGCAGTCGGGCGGCTCCTGGGCCACGCTCGCTGCGCACATCTTCGACGTGATCTGTCGTGGCAATCAGGAACATTACGACTATCTGCTCAAGTGGATGGCGCGCATGGCGCGGCATCCTGCCGAGCAGTGCGAGGTCATAATTGTGTTGCGTGGCGTCGAAGGCGCCGGCAAAAGCATACTCGGCCGCGTGCTATGCCGCCTGCTCGGACAACACGCACTGTCAATCAGCAACCGGCGCCATTTGACGAGCAATTTCAACGCCCATTTGCGGGATTGCATCTTTTTACTTGCCGACGAGGTCTTCCACTCCGGCGACCGCACCGACGATGGCATATTGCGCTCGCTCACCGACGCGACTCTGACAGTCGAGGGCAAACATCAAAACGTGGTGGTGGTGCCGAACTTCTTGCACATAGTCATGTGCGGCAACAAAGACTGGCTGGTGCCCGCCAGCTTGCGCGCGCGCCGCTGGTGCGTGTTCGATGCCAGCGACGAGCATGTCGGCGACCATGGCTATTTCGACCGTCTCCGGCGCGAGCTTGAGGCCGGCGGCTACGAAGCCCTGCTATACGATCTGTTGGCCTGTGACATTAGCGACTTCAACCATCGCGCGGTGCCGCAGACCGCCGCACTGGATGACCAGAAGAAGCGCAGTCTGCCGACCGAACTGGAATGGCTGATAGAGGTCTTGCAGCGCGGCTACGTCTGGCAGTCCAAATTAGGACTCGAAACGTACTTCAGCCAATGGCATCCTGAGATCAGCACCGACTTGCTTTACTATTCTTATACTGAGTTCGCCCGGCAGCGGCGCGAGACACATCCGCTATCGCGTGAAACCATCGGCCGTCTGCTAAGCAAGATCGGCGGCAAGTGTCAGCCGAGCAATTGCGTCGTCAGCGAGCACATCACCGATATTCTGGACACCCAAGGACGGGTGGTCAGGCGCGCGGCCGATCTGGTCCGCAAGAAGCGCGGCGAAGGCTATCGCCTGGGATCACTCGCCGATGCGCGGCAGGCGTTCACCGACCACATCGGGCTCAGCATCGAATGGCAAGCCGACTGATCTCGGCAGGGGTGGAAGGAGTTTTGCTACCTACCCCTGCAGGTTTTCTGCGCGCAACGCTTAGAGAAACCTAGGGATGCAAGGGTGCAGTCACTTGCAGGGGTTTTTAGCCCGGCTTTTCTTTTCATGTTTCACCATTCCCCTCAGCAAAACCGAAACCCTCGCAACCCCTGCAACTTCCTCCTCTCTCTCTCTCTCTCTCTCTCTCTCTCTCTCTCTCTCTCTCTCTCTCTCTCTCTCTCTTAAAAGGAAGGAAGTAGTAGGAAAAGATTTGTCACGCCATTGCGACGAACTTGCAGGGGTTGGTTTTTGAACCCCTGCACCAGCCCCCGCAAACCCGTGCAACCCCATCCCCGCCGGGCCGATAAAGCCGCCTTCCGGTTGCTGGTCCGCCCATCTTCACCTCACAGACCCATGCTGCACCTGACCGCGATCGAGGCGCCGACGAGCGAGACCTTCGAGCTAGATCGAACGCGCACCCCCAACATCCCTTGGGAGGGGGGGCGCATCTCCAATGCGTGACGCGTCCGGTCGATCTCCCGCACCGCGTCCGCTGGCAGGTGGACGACCGCTCGCGCTCTCGTCGTGCGGATCAGGGGGCGCTGGCGGGGACGGCGGAGCGGTCTGCCGCCAGTCGGGTTTCGGCAGGTACAGGTGCAGCAACAACCTCGCCTCCGTCCATGGTGTCGAACAGTATACCGTTCACGTATGCCGACCCGTAAGGGACAGGGCGGGTCCGCGAATTTTTTCAGAGCGATCCAGCTCGTGTGATCATCAGCCCGGAAACGGTGATTGCGACGACGCCGTTGCTTCCGCGCTGGACAACTGGATTACCGGACGCCAAATCGGCGGCATGGGCAACCCAATCCCGAAACCGGGTACGTCAGCATACGATTACGGCGAGTGGGCATCGGCGCTCCACGCCGCCTACGGGCGCGGCAACGCTGGGGCAGCCCGAGCGTTTCACGTCCATCCGACCACGGTCTGGCGCTGGCGCTGCGGCCGCTCACCTCTGCCGCGTGGCGTGGCAGAAGGGCTGTTGGCGACCATCGAGAGCCATATGCGTCTGTTTTCGGACGCCCGACAGAACCTCAAATTCTACCTCGCGCGCCCGGCCCCCCACGGGTGCCGCGCGGGTTCCAGGTCCAGCGCGTGAGGGGAGAGTGCTCGCTGGGCGGCCGGCCGCACGAATCGGAGAACAGGGGCCCCGCGAAGATTAACGGGCGGTAATGCTAACGGTCCCGTCAATCATGCCCGCCGGACTTGAACCAGTGGGCGCGTCCGAACGGCATATCCAGCTAACCCGCGCGGGACGGAGCAGCCCGGTAGCTCGTCAGGCTCATGACCTGAAGGTCCCAGGTTCAAATCCTGGCCCCGCAACCAAGTCCGGCAGTCCGGGTACCCACTGGGGACCCAAAACTCGCCGATCAGGTCCCGCCCAGCGGCCAGCCTCTCGCGGCTGCCGGCACACCTGACCGGCCAGCGCGGCGGCGAGGTCCTCGGTGTCCACTCCGATCTGACCGGCCAGCGTGGGGGATCGGGCGGCGCTTGGCCTTCAATCGGGCGGCCAGGGCTTTCGCCTCATTCGCACCAGGGACCGCTGCTCCGTTGCCAGGGCGGGGAGCACGGCGGGGATCTGCACGCTGACGCTCCTTGCCTATGACCGATGACAAGTGCATCACTCCGTTGAAATCTGATGCGGCACCAGATAGAACTACGTTAGTAGGCCGTGGTGGGTGGCATGAACGAGCGTCCTCGAAAGGCAACACGGCTGACCGTGAGCCTCGAAGAGCAGGATTACAGGACGCTCAATGAGATAGCGTTGGCGCGCGACGCCTCGGTCTCGTGGGTCATCCGCCAAGCCATCCGACAGTTCATCGAAACAACGCCGAAGCCGATGGACCAGCCGCCGCCGAGCATCATCGGGGGTCGAGATTTATGAGACTTTTTGTGAATCGGCGTCCGACTTTGACCCCATCTGAACCGACTGGCCTATCCCCACACTTGGTCATGGGCCGCTTGCGGTGGAGGGGCTGCTCGCTAGAGGTTGCTGCGATTCGCCTGCCTGTGACCAGTCGGAACCGATGGGTCTGTGCGTTGGCTGAGTAGCGTCGGCCGGACGGACGTGGGAGGGGACGTGGGCGAGACAGTGTTTTCGGCCGTGCGAGACGGGTTGACGCTCGATCGCCTGAACAAGCCGCGACAATCAGTCTATTCAGCGGCGCAGAGCGACACCGTCGCGGAACTCTCCGATCTGCCCAAGATCGACGCACGGGAATTCTTCTCTGATACCCACCTGACGGAAGGCATGATCGTCCTGCTGCGGCAGGTTTTCGAGCGCCTTATGGGTCGCAGTGATCAGGGCGTGTTCCGCCTGAAACAGGCGATGGGCGGCGGTAAGACCCACAACCTGATCGCGGCAGGCCTCCTCGCTCCGGAACCGACGGAGCGGCGCAGTATCCTCAACCGTATCGGCGTCGCCACCGATGATCGCCCGGTCCGAGTCGCTGCGTTCAGCGGTAGGGAGACCGATTCCCCCGACTACCTTTGGGTCACTCTATTCCGGCTGCTGGGCTGTGAGCACCGCTGGCAGCGATCCGCGGAAGTACCAGGCCCGACTACCTGGGCGCGGGTGATCGGTGATGAACCTGCGCTGATTTTGCTCGACGAATTGCCGCCATTCTTTGTCAGCCTGGGCTCCAAAGCCGCTGGACCAGGGACCAGCGAGGCCGACCGCCTCGCGCTTGCATTGGCCAACCTGATGAATGCCATCGTTAGTGGCCGCCTTCCTAATCCTACTGAGTCGCAAACCGGACGGGCTGACGGCCTGATTTAGCCCTTGCTGCGACGCGGTCGCGCTATGGTACGGGTGAAGATTCGAACCGCTCGGGGAGGGCGGCATGGATCTTCGCGATCGGTCTGGCACGGAAGCCCGGTTCAGAGCCTACGCGGCGGATTTGGCCTCGGTGCTCGGCCATGCCGACCGGGTCGCACCGTTTCAAGACTACTGCATCGGCTTGATCTCGACCGAGGGCCGCAAGAGCGTCGAACCGCTGGCGGCGGTGACCGCACCAGAGCGGACCGCGGCCCAGCACCAGTCGCTGCTGCATCTGGTGGCGCAAGCCCCATGGTCGGACCAGGCGATGCTGACCCGGGTGCGCGAGTTGGTGCTGCCATCCATCACCGGCGATGAGCCGATCCAGGCCTGGATCATCGACGACACGGCGTTCCCCAAGAAGGGCCACCACTCGGTCGGCGTGGCGCGGCAATACTGCGGGCAGCTTGGCAAGCAGGAGAACTGCCAGGTGGCGGTGAGCCTCTCGGTGGCCACCCACCAGGCCAGCCTGCCGGTCGCCTATCGATTGTATCTGCCGCAGGACTGGGCTGACGACCCGGTGCGGCGGATCACCGCGGGCGTGCCGGCGGAGGTTACGTTCCAGACCAAGCCGGAGATCGCGCTGCGGCAAATGCGCCAAGCCCACGCTGATGGCCTGCCGGCGGCAGTGGCGCTGATGGACCCAGCCTATGGCAACAACGCTACGCTGCGTGGCGGGATCAGCGAACTCGGACAGCCCTACGTGGCCGGCATCCTACCCACCACAGCAGTCTGGCGGCCGGGCGAGGCAGCAGTGCCAGCCCCGGCATGGTCGGGCCGCGGCCGGCCGCCCAAACGGCCGCGCCGTGATGATGCGCATCAGCCGGTCTCGGCCAAGCAGCTGGCGATCGAGCTGGCCGCCGACGCCTGGCAGCCGATCACCTGGCGAGAGGGCAGCAACACGGCACTGAGCTCACGCTTTGCCCGCCTGCGGGTGCGTCCGGCACACGATGATACCAAACGCAACGAACCTGCGGCGGAAGAGTGGCTGCTGATCGAGTGGCCAGAGGGCGCGAGCGAACCGGACCATTACTGGCTTTCCACGCTGCCGTCGGACATCACGTTCGAGCGGATGGTGGATCTCACCAAGCTGCGCTGGCGGATCGAACGCGACTATCTGGATCTGAAGCAGGAGGTCGGGCTCGGCCATTACGAAGGCCGCGGCTGGCGGGGCTTTCACCATCACGCAAGCCTATGCATTGCGGCCTACGGATTCCTGGTCTCCGAGAAGGCGACGATTCCCCCCTCAGGACTTGCCCGCGCCTGGCGCGGCCAGCGACCTGCCGTTCCCGCAGGTTACCGACCCAGAGGAGCTGCCGCTGCGTTCGCAGCGTCATGTGCCGAACTCGATTGCGACGCTGCGCATCCGTCTCGCACGTACCTTCGTCCATGCACTGCCGCGATGTCCCTGCTGCGGGCATAGGCGCCAGCCCTTAAGCGCGGCATGATGAGTGACGCAGTAGGACTAATACCTGCCTCGTGGTCAGTGATCTGGCCGGCGCTTGGGGTGAGGGCAGCCTTCGGATCCAGCAAGCGATTGACAATGCCGCTCAAGAGATCACTCGTGGCGCACTCGACATCATACCAGTCCGGCTCGACAGCACCGAACTCTATGCCATCCTCCGCGCGAGGTTGTTCGAGACCATTCCGGACGAAGCGAGCCGCCGGGCTGTCGGTCAGGCCTATGCGACTGCCTACCGTACCGCGGTCCAACAGGGCGTGATGCCCGGTTCATTCGAGCGGTGGGCCCATGAGGCTTCGGAAAGCTACCCATTCCATCCTGGCCTGCATGAGTTGTTCGCCCGGTTCCGGGAGAACCAGGGATTTCAGCAAACGCGTGAGATGCTGCGCCTCTGCCGTCGAATGGTTGCCGATCTATGGACCACGGGTGGCGCGAAACGGGCAATGCTGATCCATCCTCATGCCCTGGCACTCGCCGATCCGGATGTAGCCGCCACCCTGGAACGCATCAACCCATCGCTGACCAACGCTCGGAGTCGCGACGTGGCTGACGCCCAACACAACGCGATAGCCGAGGTGCTTGCCCGAGAACCAGGCGCCGAAGCAGCGGGCGACAGTGCAAAGATGCTCTACCTGGCGTCACTTGCCATCGGTCCGAACGCCCTCCAAGGACTTACGCCGGAAGAGGTCGCCGCATACCTCTGCGCGCCCGGCCGCGATATCTCATCTGCCAACGTGGAACTCGTCACTCGACTCGAAGAGGCCAGCTGGTATCTCCACCGCCGTACTGACGGCCGCTGGCATTACCGCAACGTCAAGAATGTCACCTCCGCAATCCGCGATCGTGCAGAGCTGATGCTCGTAGATGCACGCCGTAAGGAGGTCGAAGCCTATCTGCGCAAAACGTTTGATCCAGATGCCACGACGCCGCAACGGGCAGCCGATCGGCGAACCGCGTATCAGAGGCTTCTTGTGTTCCCAACTGTTGAGGATATTCGTTCTGCGCTAGGCCCCAACGAGGTCCTCCTTGTGATCAGCCAGCCAACGCACTCTGGGCTTAATCCCGACCTGAAAGAGTTTTGGAGTAACGAGACCTGGCGCAATCGATTGATATTCTTGTCCGGGTCGGAAACGTTCACCCAGGCTTCCATGGCTGCAGCCTATATGAAGGCGGCAGAGGATCAGGTCGCCGAATTTGCCGCTCAAAAAATGGGTGAAACTCAGCCCGAGATGCAGCAGGCGAAAGCCGCATTGGACTCTTACAAGGGACGGTTTCATTCCGCTCTACGTGAAACATTCACGCAACTCTATTTCCCCGACATCAGTTCGGGGCGACTAGAGGCGGCGGGCCTCAAGCTTGATTTCGCGGAGAACGCTTTCGTCGGCCAGCTTGCAATTCTGGATACGCTTGTGGATCAACGAAAGTTGCGCATCGACGTCGATAGCGACGGGCTGCGCACCGAATTTGAGACGTTCGTTTTCACTGCACAGGAGGCGCCGTGGCGTGATCTTCTGGAGACGGCAGCGCGCAAGCCAGAGTGGTATTTTCTGCCGGTGGGTGGGCACGAGGCCATGAAGACCGCCGCGTTTCGCAAGGATGTGTGGCGCGACCAAGGACGCTACGTCCGAAAGGGACCATTCCCGAAGGATAAGACCAGCGTCCTCCTCACCCGGATCGCCCGCGACGATGGGACGGGACGGGTCACCTTCTCCGTGGGCGCCAACCATGGCGACCGCGTGCATTTCGAGGAGGGCGGAAGCACGGCGACGATCAATTCACCTGTCGTTCAAAATGGTCAACTCGAGACTACCGCGCTTCGGCTGTCCTTCTTGGCTGTGGACTCTACTGGCGAGCACGAATGTGGCGACCCCCGTGCTGAAGCTAATCCGATCACACTGAAGTACGATACCATGTACCGGGATGGAGCGCGTCGTGTAACGCTTAAGGCGATCCCAACTGGGATGATCCGCTACACACTCGACGGCACAAACCCACGCAACGGGGGTATATGCGAAGGTGGTGAAGTCGTTGTCCCGGACGGGCTCAACCCGCTGCTGGCGATCGCGGAGGCTGAGGGCATTTGGTCGGACCAACTGCGCGTGGATTTGCCGGCTGCTGGCGGTGAGAAAAAGGATCAACCATTTAAGCCCGATTTGCACCGTGCGGCGGAGTGGCGCCACCGCCTTAGCACCAGCGACCGGGGCCGTGCATTTCGCATCCTGGAATGCTTGAAGCGCCACCGTGGCACGGCACTCGGCGGTGACATCACCGTCGCTCGTCAAGGTGACGCCGAAGCCTATCTTTCAGTTGCGTTTGGACCCGGCATCCAACGTTCCGCCGAAGCACTCGAAGTCTTGGCAACCGATCTTGTCAATCAGATCATGATCGATGGCACTGCAATCGACCTATCACTAAGGATCGACGCCACGCGCTTTGAAAGTGGCACTGCATTGGTTGAGGCAGCTCGGGAGTTGGAAGAGCCATTGCAGGCGAATGAGGTGCGGCAATGACAGTCACCGCGCCTCCCTCCATCAGCCAGGCCACCAAAACGCTTGGCTTCGGGCACGCTCCCGAGCACGAGCAGCACCACTTCGTCGCGGCGATTCCCCGCGCTCAAGCCGCCGACATCATGATCTACGAAGTATTCGAGCGCGACCTGGTTGGCCCGGAGCTAATCGCCACGAATCTGCGTTGCAAACTGAATCGTGCCCGTTGGTTGAAGATCGTCGATGCACTGGAGGAGGAACTGAACCAACGGCTTCGGGCCGCCGGCATGAGGTCCAGCCAATTCAAGATCGGCGACAATCCGCTTGCACGACTGCTCGGAAAAGAACTGGTGCTGTTGGCCTGGGCTATAGAGGACGCCGACCCAGCGCTGATCCCGAACGCGATTCAAAACTGGCGCGGTCTGGCGATGGAGGAGAGATGGTGGCTCTACACGATGACCGCCGCGCAGACTGGCCACCACAGCAAGAGCAATGTCGGCTGGCGCAAAGCCGTCCGCTACGCCCTGACCGAGAACCCGGTGGTAGCGGCCACGATACCGGTCACCTCCGCCGAACATCGGCGCCGAACACGTCTATCAGAGCATGACACGCGCAGTCAGGGTGCGCTGTTCCGCGACATGAGTGAGCCGCAACCCGCGCTTGTCGGTGCCGCAGGTATTTGGGACGAGCGATGAGCGAGACGGACGACCTTTTCTCTGCGGCACGGGCCCGTGAGCGAGCGGACGCGAAGAGCTTCATCGAAGTCCAACTGCCCATCTCAAAACTATCCAAGGAATGCTACAAAGAGCGCAAGGCTGGCGCTGGTCAAACCTTGACGGGGCTTGGTGGGTACTGGAAGGGGCGCAAGCCACTCATCTTGATCCGCGCGGTGATACTCGGACTATTGCTCCCGGTCAGCGACGATCCTGATCGAGACCGAGCAATATTTCTTAAGCTCATGCTCATGGACGAGGCGGGTCTGCTGAAGCGACGCAAACCCTTCAATGGACAAATGGCCAGCCGTGTCGCGGAACTATTGCCAGAATCATCTTGGTCGCGGGCGATTTCTCGCATTGCCGGCGGTTACATCTGGATCCGCAGTGTCGCACGTGCCAAACGGCAGGCAGTGGAGGTTGAAGCATTTCTAGCGATGGGGCTGGACGAGCAGTTGCGCCACTGTGTGAGGCCGGAAGAGCTGCCGGACTCCGCACTGGACGATGTTTGGGAGGAGGTCAACGGACCTCTCGGGACACATGCGGGTTCGTTCGCGACGCTGATTGAGGAGTTAAGCGCACGTCGCTTCGGCCAACGGGCACGTGTCGGCGATCCGTTCTGTGGCGGCGGCTCTATTCCGTTCGAAGCTGCACGGATTGGGTGTGACGTATACGCTTCCGACCTAAACCCAATTGCCTGCCTACTGACCTGGGGGGCGCTAAATATTGTCGGTGGCACGCCAGAAGTTCGACAACGCATCGCGGCGGCGCAGAACGCCATCGTGCGGAAGGTTGACTGCGAGATCACCAGGCTCGGCATTGAGCACGATGGCGCCGATGGCGATCTGCGCTTACCGGCGGATGCTCCCACGCGATGGCCGCACGGGTGGCGGGCCACCCGCAATGGGGAGCCGGTGGCGCCGGCGCAACCACCTTATATCGTGACGTGCCCCCGTTCGGGATGGCGTGTGCCAATGCTGGACTCCCAGCAGGTGAGCGAGCGGCACCGCGTGGTCTTGCGCCTGGTTCCCGACGCCGCAGCACGTGAATATCGGATTGAGCCATTGGTCGAGGTAGATGCCGACGCCTGGGAATCAGCGGCTTTGGGCACAGTGGTGCGCGAGAATGGGACCCTCTTTCTCGTCCATAACCCTGAGCCGGATGCTCCAGGCGCGCGGGTACGCGTGCGCATCGCCAACCGAGCGAAGTCCTATCTGCATTGCGTCGAGGTGCTCGATCCGAACACGGGGTGGCGCGTTCCTTTAGCGCCAAGCTGGGTTATCAGCCGCAATTATCGTACCGTTGCTCGCCTGGTCCCGGATACAGATCAAAAGCGCTTCGACATTGATATTAGGATGGAGGCAGACGACGAGGCGCTTGAACAAGCAACTCACGGTACAGTTGATGGCAATGACCTACGCGTAGTCATAAACGGGCACGAGCATCGTACTTCGATTGAGCGACTGCGTGGTGAAGTGCGATTGAAGGCCCGATATCGCGACACAGCCGAAGAAGCGCGAGACCACGATCGCTTCGCGGCCTGCCGAAATCGATATGCTCCGATGGCTGGAAATGATTTGCGCCTGTGGGACATTGGCGACATCATGCCCCGATCCGATGATATTTTTCAGGAGCGACTCTACGCGGTTCAATGGCTGACGCCTGATGGGAACCTGTTCTTTACAGCCGCGGGCACAGAGGACATTGCCCGTGATCGCCGAGTCGAAACGATAGTGCGAGAGAACCTGGTGGAATGGCAGAAGCGTGGGTTAGTACCGGACAGCCGAATTGAACCGGGCGACGAGACGTTACGTTTGACGCGCGAGCGCGGCTGGACGTATTGGCACCATCTCTTCATGTCCCGGCATCTGTGGATTGGTGCCAAAGTTCGCGAAGCCATGGTAGAGGCTGGCGACTCAGACGAGCGTCTTGGCGAGGCGGTCGGGTTTGCACGATTACTCGATTACATGTCGCGCCTCTCACAGTGGGTAGTGGGATTCCAGGGACGACCCGGAGTGGCTCCGTCGGCTGATTTCTGCTGTCACGTGTTCTACAACCAGGCCTTGAACACGTTTTACAATTACGGTATTCGAGCTTTTCACTATATGTCGGATGCCTTGCAGCAAGACGTTGCCAGCGCTTATGCCAGGTCTGATGCCTATATTAGCACTTGCCCTGCGAATTCTCTCGTTTCTACTAGCCAAATATGGATCACCGACCCACCCTACGCCGATGCGATCCAGTACCATGAGATCACTGAATATTTCATTGCCTGGCTAGCCAAGAACCCGCCACGCAACGATTGGGTCTGGGACAGTCGGCGTGAACTTGCTATTCGTGGTGAAAGTCACGCATTTCGCCGCGCAATGGTTGAGGCCTACGCGGCTATGGCTATGCACATGCCGGACAACGGTTACCAGGTGGTGATGTTCACCCATCAGGACGTAGCTGTATGGGCTGACCTTGCGGAAATCCTTTGGGCAGCAGGCCTCCATGTTACTGCTGGCTGGTGCATAGCTACCGAAACCGAGAGTGCGACTCGCGTTGGCAACTATGTGCAGGGAACTGTCCTGCTGGTGCTGCGGAGGCGCCGCGGGGAGGCGGCTGGTTTCATCGCAAGACTGCAACGACCCGTTGAGGACGCGGTGGTTGCGAAACTTCGGGCCATGCGCGCGCTAGATGATGGGGAGGAACCGAATTTTGGCGATGCCGATTACCAACTCGCGGCCTACGCCGCGGCACTGGAGGTCCTGACGCACTACGGCACGATAGACGGGCGACCCGTGGCTACGGAGGTCCTGCGTGAGCGGCGACAGGGAGATGTCTCTGAGGTCGAGCGGCTGCTCCACCGAGCCGTGCGCATCGCCTCCGACTTCCTCGTCCCTGCCGACCTTGCCCGCGCTGTGTGGGATGAACTGGGACCCGAAGAGAGATTCTATCTCAAGGGCCTTGATCTGGAGCGGGCGGGCGAAAGCCGGATCTCCGCCTATCAGGAAATGGCACGTGACTTCGGCGTGGAGCATCGGGAGATGCTGGGCAACACGCAGCCCAACAAGGTACGGCTGAAGACGGCACGTGAATTCGGCCGCCGCGATCTCAAGCGTGCTGGCAGTTCCGACCAAGCGGAGGACCGTGCATTAGAGGGCTTCGCAGGAGGCCTGGTGCGGCACGTACTCTACGCAATTCATATTGCACAGGAGATGCAGGAACTGCGCCCGTCGCTGGACTGGTTTGCCGCCAACCTACCAGAGTATTGGACCCGGCAGCGGCGAGTGATCGAGCTTCTGGATTACTTCGGCACGATCCGCACGGCCGCGCGCGCCGAAGAGGCCGCAACCGCGCGCAACTTGCGCGGTGCCGTCGACAATCATCGCCTCTGATGGGGCTCCACCGCTTCTCGTCGCGGCTGGAACGACATGGCCGCTTTCTGGACACGCGGCTTCGGGGTGCTGTCGCCTACGATCGCATAGCGGGCTACTTTCGTAGCTCTGTGTTCGAGATCGCCGGCGAGGCCTTCGAGCAGGCCGAAGGGCCAATTCGCATCGTCTGCAATTCTGGCCTTGATGTCCGCGATGTGGACGTGGCCCGCGCGATCTTCACTGAATGGACCGAGGGCACGCCGGAAGCGATGAGCAACCGACAACGGCCTCGGTACGAGCGGTTGGCCATGCTCTTGCGGGCACGGCGAGTCGAAATACGGGTGCTTCCCGACGCATCCTTCGGTCTAATCCATGGCAAGGCTGGCGTCATCCGCTATGCCGACGGACGTAGCACCTGTTTCATTGGCTCAATCAACGAAACCGGTGAGGGCTGGACTCGGCATTACGAACTGCTGTGGGAGGACGAGGATGCCGAATCGGTTGCGTGGGTGCAGGCGGAATTTGATGCACTGTGGGCCCACCGGGACGCCCGACCTCTGTCAGCGGTTGTGGTGGAGGATGTGGAGCGCATCCTCAAGCGGCGTATCGTCCCGGTGGCGGAGTGGGATACCGCCGCAGAGGAACAAGCGCCGTTTATCGAAGCGCCCGCGTCTCGCCAGGGTGTTGGTCTGGCACCGCACCAACGTGCGTTCGTCGGACGCGTCGTGCGCGACCTCGATACCTTCGGCCAGGCACGGTTCCTGTTGGCAGACGATGTCGGCTTAGGGAAGACAGTTCAGCTCGGTATGGCAGCCGAAATAGTCGCCCTCACTCGCCCAGGGCCTGTGCTGGTATTGGCGCCAAAAAACCTTCTCCTGCAATGGCAGGATGAGTTGTGGCGAATGCTCGCCGTGCCGTCGGCACGCTGGATCGATGGATGTTGGATCGCCGAGGACGAGTCAGTCTGGCCGAATGCTCCGACAGCATGCCCGCGCCGGATTGGGATTTTTCCGACAAGCCTCGTGACAGCGGGTAGCGATACTGCACAAACGCTACTTGGTCGCCGTTATGCTTGCGTTGTGTTGGATGAAGCGCACCGGGCGCGCCGACCACACTCACGGGGTGTGGAAGGCGATCCAACACACCTGATGCGTTTCATGCTTGATCTCGCCGCGCGGACCGAGTCGCTGCTGCTTGGCACAGCCACCCCGATTCAGATGCATCGCATGGAGCTCTACGACCTGATGAGTATTCTGCATCGTGGTTGCGAGCGGATACTTGGAGGTTTTGGCAGCCCCTGGGTACTCCAGCGCAACGACGCAATGGATATGATTGCCGCTATCACCCCACCGCCATCAAGCATCGCACAGATTTGGGCCTGGCTACGCGATCCGCTTGTTCCCAAGGGTGAGCATCCTGTAGCCACCCAGATTCGTGCTGAACTTGGTGTCCCCGATCGCCAAACATCGGTGCTACCTGATGCCCTCGACCGGCTTGGTATCCCGCTAAAGCTTCGTCTGCAAGCCGCGGGCAACGAACTTGTGCTGCATCATAATCCGTTTGTTCGCCATATTATCAAGCGCCGTCGCAAAGACCTGCGGAACCGCGATGGGTCACCGGTGTTCCGTGAGATCCCGGTCCGCTTGCACGGTGACGGAGACGATGACGCACTGGACATGTCTGATGCCATGGCAGCGGCCTATAGCGATGCTCGGACTTATTGTGAGCAAGTCGCGAAGGTTCGGCCGGCGGCAGGCGTTTTGAAGACGCTGCTACTGCGCCGCATTGGAAGTTCGCTGCGAGCCGGACTGCTGACCGCACGCAAGTTGCGAACCGGGGAGGAGGCAGCGCTCTTCGCTGAGGAAGAAGTTAATGGTCCCGGTGGGCCAGTCATCGACCCAGGCCAGGAAGCCAGAAACAGACTGGACAGCGCCATCCGTCACATGGAGTCGGCGGGGGATGACGATCCGAAATTCTCCGCCATATTACAGCGGCTGCGGTCTGGGTGGGCGGAGCGAGGGTGCATTCTGTTCAGTCAATACCTTGACACAGTAGTCTGGCTCGCTGGCCATCTGGCGCTGGCATTTCCTCAGGAGCCGGTCGGTATCTATGGCGGGCAGGATAACACCTATCTGTTCGAAGAAGGCCAGCGTCGTAGGGCCACCCGCGATGACATCCAGGCGCAGGTACGGCACCGCTCATTGCGCATCCTTGTCGCAACAGACGCGGCATCGGAAGGTCTGAACCTTCAGCGCCTTGAAACGCTCATCAACATCGACTTGCCGTGGAATCCTGCCCGGCTTGAGCAGCGGAAAGGACGCATCGACCGTCTCGGCCAGCTCGCCCCGGAGATAGACATTCTAAATTTGCGGTACCGGAACTCAGTAGAAGACGAAGTGCATCATGCGCTCTCTTCGCGCCTTCGTCAAATTCGCGACGTTTTCGGCACGATCCCAGACACGTTAGAGGATGTCTGGGTCGAAACGGCACTGGGCGATCTCGAAGCAGCGAGGAGACGGATCGAGGAAGTTCCAGCGCGCCATCCTTTTGATGTCCGCTATGCGCAGGACCTCCCAGCGAGCGCGTGGGAGCGCTGCACGCAGGTACTGGATCGCATGGATGCCCTTCGTATCTTGAAGTCCGGATGGGTCTGAGAGGGAGACGGCTGTGCCTGCGCAGGCGGATATGCGTATCCGGGCAGAAGAGTCGCTTGACGACGACTGTTCAGGCTAGTGGAGGGCAGAGGGTCGGTCGTCCTCTAAACAACGCCAACAGCGAACTTTCCGTGAACATGGGAGTTCTATGCTGTGAATCGGCGTCCAACTTTGACCCCACCTCTACGAAAGGCAAGTACCTGTAACCACGTGTCTTTTCTGGATTTGGAGGGGTTACGACCGGCGTCCAATATTGACCCCGGCAAAATGCCAATTCCTCTCGTGTTTATCAACGCAATAGACCGGCCTGGGGTGGGGTCAAGGTTGGACGCCGATCTACACACGGCGTTCGGGCGACCGATGCCGGCTCCGACGCGTTCGCCTTCGCCCAGGCGTCGGCCAGGGTGGATTCCGGCGGTTCTAGCGCGGTCGAGACGATCCCGATGGGCGGCTCACATATGCAGGGCGAGCCGGGACGGGCATGGGCGAGGAAGAGCTTGAGCGGCTGTGGCGCAGAATGCAGCCACTCGTCAGCCAGACGATGCCACTTGATGTTCCGCCGCCGCGCACGAGCCGCTTTGGCACGCCGCTGGAGCCATCCCGCGTGCACTGGGTGCGCCCGGAGCTGGTTGTGGAGGTGAATTACCTGACCTGGACCCTCGATAATCTACTGCGCCAGGTTGTGTATGTGGGGCTGCGCGAGGACAAGCCGGCGCGCGATGTGCAGCAGCCAGTTCCGCATCCCAAAGCAGCCAAGAGATAGGCTCTGGTCAAGAACGGATGAGGAAATACCGTGATAAGACCCAGGCTTTGTTCCTGGCCCTCCCCCCGTGACTTGAGTCACACCCCCCGCCCAGTCCTGGACTTAACAACGGGAAACGCGATCAGAGATAGGCTCTGATCAAGAACAGACGGAGGGCCCGGACGATGTCCGGTAGCGTGCAAGACCGCACCAAGCGGTTCCCTGACGTCGACTTCAATGTCAACGTCAAGCAGATGGAGAAGCTGATCGGGGCGGCAACTCACGCCTCGGATCGCGAGATCAAGGACCTTGCCAAGGAGATCAAACAGGCGGGGATCGACAAGGTCACCGGCGCGCATTCGGGCGGCTTGGGTGGCGGCGGCCACGAGCCGGACCCGAACCAGCACTGCACCGTGAAGGCCGGCAACACGAACAAATTCCGGGTCCCGACCGCAAGGCCAGAATTCGGGCCTGTGGGTATGACTTCAGTCACACCGGATCGGATCACCACCGCTTTACGATGCAAAACACGACCATGGACAGGCTCTGGTCGCGAAAGGATGAGGAAATGCCATGATAAGGTTTCTACTTCCTGCGTAGGCGATGTTTCCGCTGTTTAGCGGAGTTCCAACGGAAGCGGCGAGGCGGCGACGGTCGCTTCTGGCGAGTTACGAATGAAACGCTTTTCCGGCCCAGCTGAAATTCCCGTGTAACTCCTCGCCCCTATCGATCCGGCCGACCGCAAGAGGAGGCAGCCTGTAGTGAGGAAAATCCTGTTGGCCATGATGGGGGCGACCCTGAGCATCTCGTTCGCAGTGATGCCCCATCCAGTTGTGAGCCATGCTGCCGCGAGTTCGCCGGGAGCCGGCATCATCAGAATCGATGCCGGCGGGTTTAGCCACGCCCGCGTCACCTACCCTGGCTCCCGCGGCTGCGTGGTCGAGATTTGAGAGCCAAAGGGCATAGGCATAGGAGAAAATTCCCCGTGATCGCAATCATGCTGATTAGTGGACTGACGCTGCTTGTTGCGGTCAGTCTCGGCGCCTGGATAGCGCCGTCCGCGGGCGCAAACCCGGCAGACATGCTGTCGATAGGCAACAAGCCGTGCGCGGAGGACCAGGTATGAGTGTGCCGCGCACTCGCCCCTACGGGACCGCCTATGCCACCCAGGCTGTCGAGTTCGAGGTCAACAGCGCAATCGGAACCCTGTTAACAGTCGTAATGCGCCAGGTGCTTGGCGCCACCGAGCGCAAGGCGCTGCTCGAGCAGATCGAGGAGGTTCGGTTTGCAGTGCACGAGGCTGTGCGATGACAGTCTGGATCGTGCTCACGCCCGAAGGCGCGCCCTGGTGTGGCCGAGCATTCGACACTATCCAGCTTGCGTGCTCGTCTATCTGCTGCGAGCTTGGTGTCTATTGGCCGCAGCTTGAAAAACTCGGATATCGGTTGACGATGGCGCGAATACAGTGGTGATCCTGTCGCTACTCCGAACCATTCTTTCACCCGTCCAGCATCGGAATGCGACTGGCACATTCCAGTAGACGCCGAGGATGGCATGCCTGAGCCTATGTCACCGGATTGGTGGAGGCAGGAAGAAGAACACGACCAGCGTCGGATCGTTCGCACCGGGCTCGCGCATACGTCCTGCTGGGTAATGTGCGCCCAGACCGCTGCCGTGTGGACAGTGGTGATGGCCGTCTATTTGCTGGAGCAACACCTGATCGACCCGCTTTACGTTCTGTCAGGTGCGGCGGTCGGCCTGCTGGTCGGGCTAACCGGGGTGGGCGGCGGATCGCTGATGACGCCTCTTCTGGTGCTGGCTTTCGGCTTCCATCCCGTCAACGCGGTGGGCACCGACCTGCTGTTTGCCGCCGGCACCAAGTCCGTCGGCACGTTGGTGCACGGCGCCAACCGCAATGTCTCCTGGCGGGTAACCGGACGGCTGGCGGCCGGCAGCCTGCCGGCGAGCTTGCTGATGATCGTCTTCCTGCAGCGCCTGGGTAGCCCGAACGCGGTGACCGCGAAGATCATCTCGGTCACCTTGGGGGTCTCCCTGCTGCTCACGGCGATCCTGGCGGTGTTCCGGCCGCAGATCATCGGCTTTGCCGCCCGCTTCCGCGGTACACCGCATCCGCGTCGCACCGCGCTGCTGACCGTCGTCACGGGTGCCGTGCTCGGTGTGGTCTCGCTTTCCTCCGTTGGGGCGGGGGCGATCGGGATGACCGCGCTGCTAATGCTCTATCCGGGCTTGCCGGTGGCGGCGCTCGTCGCCTCCGACATCGCCCATGCGGTGCCGCTGACGCTGATAGCGGGGCTCGGCCACTGGTATCTCGGCTCAATCAACTGGCCGGTGCTGACCGCGCTGCTGATCGGGTCGCTGCCCGGCATCGTCGCAGGCAGTCTCACCTCCACGCGCGTGCCGGAGACGACGCTGCGCGCAATCCTGGCCGCGGTGCTGTTCGCGGTCGGGGCGCGCCTGGTCGTGTAGCGGCGCCTATCCCACACGGCAGCAGCAGCGACACCGGATGTGCGAGCGCGTCCCTCGTCGCTGCCGCCCGGTCTCCCAGACGGTCCCCGACCAGGGTCCCTGCCGCCGGGCGGGCATCTGCGCCAGCGCCAGCCACAGCTTCGCCATCAGGCCCAGCGGTGTCCGCGCTCCAATGGCGGCCACGCGACGAGCGCCCCGCAGGCGTTCATCGGCGACAGCGAGGACGTCGCTCGAAAGCTGCCGATCGTCCCCGTGCTGTAGGTCTGCAAAGGGTGGCTTTCTGCCGGTCCGCTTGCAGGCCAGGAAGTGTCGAGAACGGACATTCGGCTTCGGCTTAAGACCAGGTCTGGCCGAAAGCCGCTGGTCTGCTTTGAGAGACTTAACAGGCCGAAGCAGGCAACCGCGTCCGAGAAGCCAGCCGATCGCCTCTATGCGACAGTAAACTGCGTCATCATCCCGGAATCTTCATGTTCCAGAATATGGCAATGCGCCATGTAGGGCGCACGTGGGTCGGCCGGATAGGGAAAGCCCACCAAGATCTCGCTGAAGCTCCCGGCCGAGATCGGAGCAATGTCCTTCCAGCCGGCGCGGTACGGCTCCGGCGGTTTGCCATTCTGGGACACGATGCGAAACTGGCAGCCGTGAACGTGGACCGGATGCAGCATCCGGTCGCTCGCTTCGGAAATCCGCCAGCGCAGCACCTGGTTGCGCCGAGTAGCGAAAGGCAGTTCCTTGAGCGCGAACGGCCTGCCATTGACGCCGCTGGCGGAAAGCTGCGCCGCCACGGACAGCCCCGGTTCATCCATGATCAGACTGGTAACGCGGGCAACAACAGCCGGGTCGGTCTTTGCGCTTTCGGCCATGGCATTCAACCCTGCCTTCATCAGCGGCATCATGCCCTCCTTGTCGCGGAACATGTTCATGACCAGCTGCTGGCTGACAGGCGGTAGATCCGCCGGTAACGACGGTAGTTGCGCAAGCGACGCGGGCAGTTCGCCCGGCCCATCGGCGTCGTCGGGCCGGATTGTTACCAGAGGAAGGAGGCCGTCGAACGGTGGCAGCCGCATGATTGGCTGCTCGACCGGGAGTGTAACGAGGTCGAACGACGTGCCGGAGCGGCAATCCACCATAACCTCGAATCGCTCTCCGGCATGGATCATGATCTGCTTCAGCTCCACCGGGCTTTCCAGCAGACCGCCGTCCGACCCGATGACAAACAGCGATCGCCCGTCTGAGGCTTTCAGCAGATAGCTTCGGGCATTGGAGCCGTTGAGCACTCGCAGGCGCACCCAGCCACGCATCGTGCGCGCCTCTGGATACTGAACGCCGTTCACCAAAGGCACGTCGCCGACATAGCCGTTCGTCACAGTGATGATGTTCATCCGATCGAAGAACTGTCCATTCTGGGCGAAGCGGCGGTCCTGGATGATCAGTGGGATATCGTCCGCGCCCCAGCGCGAGGGCAGTTTCAGGCGGTCGGTGTCTTCGTCGTCGACGATCAGCAGACAGCCGCGTCGCAACCGCAGGGCCGGACCCAGGAACGGGCCGTTGTACCCGTAGCTTGCCGTGCTGCGACCTGGCGAGAAGCGTACCGTCCCGGTCTGCGCACTGAGCGCGATCTCGCCGCGCGCATTCGCCCTCAGCTCCTTGGGGATGGGCAGGGCCGGTTTGAGAGCATCATTGGCGACCGCGCTGCGGAGACGCGCTGCGGCGATTATTCCACTGGCCACACCAGCTGCGAGACCGCTGCGGCGGGAGAGGTCAGTCATTGGTGTCTCCAAATAGGCGCGGCCGATTGGGGCAACCTCAGCCGTAGCTGCGGGGCAAGGTGGAGGCAAGTTTCGCGCGCAAGTGCCGGTGAAATGGCGCGAGCGGCAGCTTTCGGGGCACGTCAGCAGGGTCCCGCTATGGCCAATTTGGGCGCAAAGCGGACAGTCGGCGCGATCGACATCGCGACGTCAATCGCGCGGCTTGGGGTGCGGAACCGGTCGCTGCACCTCCCGCACTGACTTGTCCTCGCGCAGCCCCACGTACGCAACCTGGCGCAGCAGATTGTCGAGCATCCAGGCGAGGTACTCTACATGTCGGTCATCCTGGAGCATGCCGACTGGCCGGTGTGGCTGGGCGACATCGAAGGTGATCCTGCATCGCTGCTGCACTCGGCGCCGCACGGAACGCTGCGCGGGTGGCCGGCGAATCGGCGAGTGGGCAGCCCGCGGAACAACGGGCTGGAGCTGCTGAAGCCGCTCGCGGAGGGAATGAGCGGACGTGGGCGCCCTCAATCTGAGCGTGGTGCCACGGAACTGACATTCGAGGAATTCGACTCCATCAAGATCGATCACTTCTGCTCCAAAGGCTTGTCGGACAAAACGTCTCTGACCGCCGCCGGTTGGGAGTTCCGCAATCGTATTAACTAACACGGCTCTGCTCCCCAAACGCTTGGACACAATAACGCTGGCTGCCTCAGTCGGTTCCGACTGCCCTATAGCAGCCACCAGATGCACCATCCGAACAGGCCATGGAGAGCCATCACCATGGCCAGAGGAGCCATCCCGAAAGCGAGGCTGATCCAAGCGGGCGAGTCCGTTCTCCTGCCTGTCACCCATGTCTATTCCCGCGCCCTATTACCGAAGGCGTTGGGATGTATCGTACTTCTGCTCGTGCTGATTATCTGTGAGCTGGGTCACACGGGTCAGTCCCTGTCTTCGCCGACCAGCGTCACCACCCAGCCGGTCGCGCCGCCCTTGCTGCGGTCGCCCATCATGCCTCATATCCCTGCGGCGCCGTGTTCCACCAGTGCCACGCTGGCCGGCCGCTGGCCCCAGTGCCGGCACCGCAGCTGCACCGCCACGTCGGCCGAGGCCAAGCCCGCTCGGGAATATCGGCGTCCGTTTGCCGTCTTTCCGGGCAGATGCGCAGGGAGGATGCCATGAAGCGCTTTTGCCTAGCAGCGGCTTTGATTCTCGGGTTGTTGCTTGGGCTCTCCGCCTGCGCTCCGGACGGCGGGTTCATGTCTACGTCACCAAGCACCACGAACTACCAGCCGGCCCGCGGGCCATATGGCAGCGGTGCCGGCGGCATGGGCTATTGATCCGCGCGTCAACGCGGCCTGGCATCACGGCACGAACAGCTGCGGCAGATCGGGGCAGTGCGCGCCGCAGTCGAGCAGCGACGCAACCGGGAAGCTAGCGCCATGCCGCTCGACCAGTCCATCCGTGCGGTATCGGCCATGGTGCTCGCACTGGGTGCAGGCGATGGTCAGCATGGTGGTGCTGGCCGCGACGTCGCCCAACAGGATGAGCATCGGGACAGTAAAGCTGGAGAACGGAGGGAGAACCAGACTTATCCCTGGCGCATCGCTCTCGTCCCGTGCGACAAACCGCCAGCCAAGCCAACAGAGAGTACCAAACGAAATGAGCGGCCGCTCCGCTGGGGCGGCCCTTTTCTGTTGCCGCGACCACGTGGCCGCTCGGCGTACGGCGTCGTCTGCTCAGCTGTCCGAGCACTTTGAGGCGACGCACCCGCTGGTCAAAAAACCGTTCTGTGTCCCGGTATATGTCCCCGTGTTCTGCCCTGGCAACGACGCGCAGCTCGCCACGAGCATGACGACAGTGAAACTTGCCGCGCGAAGGCAGCGCGAGTAGCGCGCCGGCACGCAGGGGGCAGGCAGGCGGTGATGCGCACAGGCGCTGCATCAGCGTCATGGGTTACCGGCTTTCGCCCACCGCACGCTTGATGTCTTGCCACAATCTGTCGGCCGCCTCCCTGGCCGCACGGTGCTCGTCTCCCGAGAAATCCGCGACCTGGCCGTGATCGACCACAATGCGCGCCGGCACCGCGGCGCCCTTCCGCTTGTGCGGATCCGCTTCGGCGACCGGGCGATGACGATGTTGGGGTTGTCAGTGAGCACCGGAGACCGGTTGGGGGAATGGGAGAACTGGAAACGCTGATTCGTGTCCGCATCCTGAGCCCGCAACGCCGGCTAAGCCTCGATGGTCGGGACGAACCCCGGACGGCGCCTAGCTTCTTCTGTGCTTCGGAGATCAGGGCCGAGATCCGGTTGTAGTGCCAGCGAAGCCCCACGGTCTGGCCGTCCAGCGTTGGCTAGACTACTGGCGCACAACAGCAACCATCAGGGCGGAGCTACTCCGCGAAGTCTGCGGTTGACCTTAATCAATGCACTGCCCTGTCCCGACAGGGCAGGCTATAATGCGGAAGGTGCTGGTAGCAGACCACCTATCACCAGGCAACGGTGAGCGTCCCAATCGGGCTCGCCGCCTCGGAAGGAGGCATGTTCCATGATCCGATTGCGTTTGCTCCACTTTACCCGCACGGCGGCGGTTACTCTCGCCATTATCGCCGCATCGTCGATGCCCAATGCGCAGGCTCAGCGCGGTGGCGGTGGCTGGCACGGTGGTGGCGGCGGGGGCTGGAACGCGGGCGGTGGCTGGCACGGTGGTGGCGGCGGGGGCTGGAACGGGGGCGGTGGCTGGCGCGGCGGCGGCGGCTGGGGATGGCGCGGCGGTTGGGGATGGGGCGGCTGGGGATGGGGCGGCTGGGGATGGGGCGGCTGGGGATGGGGCGGCTGGGGATGGCCCTGGGGATGGGGTGGCTGGGGTTGGCCGGGCTGGGGCTGGAGCACGCCCTCCCCATACGCTGGCGGCGGCTCCCCATACGGTGACGGCGGCTCCCCGTACGCTGGCGGCGGCTCCCCGTACGCTGGCGGGTGGCGCGTCGCGCCGCCCACGACCTACGACCCACCCCCTTCGGGGCAGTCCTGCTACGCCGGCGCCTATGTTTGCCCCATTGACCACGCCGTTCCCTCCGGCAGCGGGTGCTACTGCCTGTCCAATAATCGCACGCATGTTCCCGGTCGAGCCAATTGACTTTGCTTACGCCTCGCCGGCCTTCCGGCATGGGTTGCCCAACACGGTCGCGAGCAGCTTGATCCGCTCGTTGTGCCGTCGGTCCATCGCAAACCTGGCATGGCCCTTTTCCAGCAACGGACAATTTGTCCCTTGCTGAAGCCTAACTCGGCAAAACAGGCTTCCGTGGCCTGCCTCGCCGAATCACCGCGCCAGCGCGCTTCCGACTCTACCAGGAACCGGTGTTGCCATGCTGGTCCAGGGTTCGGCAGGCGGCAGCGCGCCGCCGGCCTGCAGCAGCTCGATGGAGATGCCGTCCGGCGTGCGGATGAAGGCCATGCGGCCGTCACGCGGCGGGCGGTTGATCGTCACGCCACGTCGATCGGCACATTTGTGACCGAGCAACGTCGGCGGCCTTCGCCGGACGCTTACGCACCAGCGGGGATCGGAGTGACGCACGCAACGGGGTCGGGCGAGCGTAGGCTGGGAGCAAACGCCCCTCGCCCCCCATAGTGCACTCGGCGATACGCCCGGTCCGCTCCCACGCCATCGGCTTTGCTCGGCTACTCCCGGTGTCCGACGGCAGTTCCGCCGAAAGCTGTGGCGCTGCACGGTCGTCTTGATGGAAGCATCTGGCGAGAGAGTTCCAATCATCTGCCTGGTCGGCGGCCGCCGGGTAATGGCTTCGGCGTTGGCTCACCCGGTGTCGGCGCAACGAAGAACTCCGCGATCCGCGCATTAAGGGCCGTCGCGAGCCGCTCTAGCATGACGACAGTCGGATTTTCCAAGCCACGCTCGAGGCGGCTTACGTAGGTGCGGTCAACGCCAGCATCGACTGCCAAGCTCTCCTGAGACAACCCCCGCCGCACCCGATGCATCGGCGCCGGCTCTTCGGCCGCTGCGAGCGCAGGAACAGCATCGCGGCATTCCATCGCCTCGTCGGCCAGGTCATGGGCCAGGAGCCGTATAGGTCAGCGCGCCGCGTGTTCCTGATTGCAGACAATGGCTCCTGCCACCGTGGTCGGCGTGCCGCTGATCGCCTTCGCGCCAAATGGCCCAACATCGTTCTGGTTCATACGCCAGTTCACGGCAGTTGGCTCAACCAGATCGAGGTCTATTTCTCGGTCGTTCAGCGTAAGCTGCTCACCCCGAGCGACTTCGAGAGTTTGGCCGAACTGAAGCGGAACGTGATGGCGTTCCAGGCCCGCTACCAGCGGGCCGCCAGACCGTTCAAGTGGACCTTCACGCGCCGTGATCTGCACCTACTCCTCACCAAGCTCAAGAAGCGGCGTGCTTTTGCCGGAAAGTTCCTGTGCCGGAATACGTCACCGTAATACCCCAAGTCCCCTCAACCTCTTCATGAATATCCCTTGGGCGCCGGATGGCTCGCTGTCGTTGAAGCCGCCCATATCGACGCCAAACCGCTACATTAGGCTGCGCGCCGAGATGGACCTCATCATCGCGTTTTCCGCCTGCCCGATGGACCTGCTGCCGATCAACGGTCTCGCAGGGAAGCCGACCGAGGCGCATTTCCGGATCGAGACATAGGAAGCATGCGTTCACGCCCGTCTGGGGCCGGTGCGCACCGCTTTGTGCCAGCGCCACACAAGCAGTCTATCAGCGTCGATCGAGGTAGGCGCCGCGATGCTGCGGCAGCTTCTAGCCAAGCAAAACCACTCGCGACCAAGGTCCGCAACACCTGCTCGGTTCCACCGCCGATCGTGAACATCCGAGCCTCGCGCGCGATTCGCTCACAACATGTTCCCGCGGCAGCGCGGCCATGGCGGCGCGTGCGCAGAGCCGCTATAGCGCTCGGCATCCTGGATACGGCCTGAGCGCGAGGCCTGATGGTCGAAACAGTCGATCAGCAGGCGCGAAGCTGACACAACCCGCGTCAAGCTGATTGATGCAATGCAATCCGGTCAGCAGATATTGGATGTTCTTGCTGCACTCGAACTCCGACAACCTGCGCAGTGGGAGTACTCAATCAGCTACCTGGCCCCGGGGCAAAGCAGAGAAACCCGTTCGTGTGGTGCGACCAGTTTGCCCAGCATGCGACCGCGACGGGCAAGCCGTTGCGCTTCTCGGGCGGTACGATTACTTCGGAGGGAACCTCAAGATACTGGCCCGGCCCTTCCGGGAAGCCATCGCCCGTCTCAGGGTCATAAGGAGAGATGAGCGCTTCGTAGTCGCCATTCCTTCCGATCCGAACGACGACCACGCGGCAGTCAGACAGATCGCAACAGCCGCGGGTGCCGCCCGGTTGCATGAGACCCCTTATTGCGTCCTCGTAAGGGATGAGCTTCTCGGCCGCTTTAGAACCGGCTGGCGGAGGAGTAGTCCCGGATGGTCGAGCGGGAACCAGCAGCGCGGCCGCTGCGGTACTGACGAATGCAAGCTTTCGTGCAACTCTCGAAATCGTCGCCCAGCTGATATCCGCTATCAACCCGTGACCCCCTCCACTTCGTCGAGGCTCATTTCATCGCGCCGACGGCCGAGCTCATGCCGAAGGTTCCGGCCGCTATCATGCCGTGCCAGACAGAGACCAGCGGACGTTCATTACGGCCAGATCTTCTTGGGGTTCTTCGGCAGGCCGAACGTCTTCGGGTCGGCCGAGGTGAACTCCAGAACCGACGGCTTGAAAGCCGCGCATTGACCGTAGGGATCACAGTTGATCGGGCCGCTGAGACCGTCGAACTTGCTGGCGAACACGGCGTCGCGCAGCGCCTTCTTGCCAATATAAAGATTGCCCTCGCTGTCGGTCTTGCCCACCTTCTCGATCGCTTTCCATGCCATCACCACCGCATCGTAGGCATTGGCGTGGAAACCAGAAATTGGGGCTTCTCCAAACATCTGCCTATATTCCTCGACGAACTGTGGATAGCCCTTGCCCATTGCGTCCGCTGAAGGATCGGGATAGCCGATGCGGAAACCAACGACGGATGGTCCGGCGGCCTCAATGAAACCGGCCGCCAAAAGCGATCCACCCCCGATTAGCACAGTGTGTTCGAGGCCGGGGACTTCCTTCGATTGGCGCAGCAATTGTGCTGCCGCGGCGACAAAGATCGGCATGTAAAGGACATCCGGTTTATCGGATGCAATGCGCGCGAGCACCGGATGCATATCTACATCGGTCGGAGAGATCGCTTCTTGCGAGACCACCTTGCCGCCCATTTTCGTGAAGTTGCTGCCTGTCACCGCAACCAGTTGCTGGGCATAGGGACTGCCGTCGTGGATGGTGGCGAGCGTCTTCGCCTTAATCACTTCGAAAATGTATTTGGCGTCGGATGCGCCCTGATCTTTGTCGCTGGCAATTGTGCGTGCGAACCCGTCGTACTCGGGCTTGCGGCTCGGGTCGGTAAGAGAAGGCGCGGAGCACGCCGTGCAGATATTGGTGATCCCGGCTTGCCAAAGGATGGGCGCAGCCGGGGTGGCGGCGCTGGAGCAGGCCCCTCCCAAAACGATTACGGTTTGCGGGTTGGAGGCCAATTTGATCGCGGCGGTCTGCCCGCCTTCGGCGCTGCACTGGTCGTCTTCGACGTTGAGTTTGACTGGATGGCCGAGCAACTGGCCGCCCAAATCTTTGATGGCAATCTCCGCGCCGCGCCGCGAATCAAGACCGAGCGCGGTATCCGGGCCGCTTATCACCCAGTAGCCGCCCATCTGGATAGGCGCGCCCTTAGGTATCCTGATGACACCGATCTCGTCGGTAACAGGTCCGACTGTTTGCGCTGATTGGGCCGGCAGTGCACAGAGCAGCAATCCGACAGCGAAAAGCCGTCTAACGAAGGTGCGATAAGTGGTGTCGTTCCTCATGGTCGAGATCCCTTCCCTTCTCCTGGTGTGCAGTGCCAAGAGCGGACGCTGCTTCCCTGCGGCGTGGCCTAGCGCTTGCCTGCGACGGCATCTTCTCTTGTCACGCCAAGTCTGCGTCATTGTCATAACGCCCGTCAAGCCAATGTCCTGGCTCAGCATATCTTATACCAGCCGCCCGAAAGAATGACGCACGGCTGGCGGGCGCTCACACCCACCGTCATGGCCGGTTTATTCGCTGGCGCGCTGAACCAGTCGGCTTGGTGGACGGCTGGGGCAGCCGGGTCCAAGGTGATTCGACTAACCAAAGCGAGGGGAGCGGTGGTTGAGCCGGCCGGTACTGCGGCCGAGCGTGAGATCTTGTTCGGCCCGTTCCACGTCTTTCCGAGGCAACGCCTTCTGCTGGAAGGCGATAAGCTTGTGCGTCTCGGCAGTCGTGCCTGGGACATCCTCATCGCATTGATCGAGCGGCCCGGCGAGCCGGTCTCTAGGGAGGAGCTGATGGCCCGCGCTTGGCCCGATACCGTCGTCGTGGAAGGCAATCTTCCGGTCCATATGGCCGCTCTGCGCCGGGCGTTGGGTGATGGCCACCACGGCAACCGGTATGTCGTTACAATTCCGGGGCGAGGCTACAGCTTTGCCGCCCCGATCAAAATTGCCGAGACGCCGAGGCCAGCCCCATCGCAACCAGCCGCCATCGCGCACGGGCACAATCTGCCGGTACAGCTGACGCGATTGATCGGACGTGCGGACATCGTCAGCCGGCTCGCCGGTCAGTTGGAACACACGCGCCTTCTCACCATCACTGGCCCCCCCGGCATCGGCAAGACCTCCGTCGCGGTCGCGGTGGCCGAGCAGTTGATCGGCGCCTACGAACACGGGGTCTGGTTGATCGACTTGGCACCCCTTGGCGACCCGTTGCTTGTGCCGAGCGCGGTTGCGTCCGTGCTCGGGCTTGAGATCCGCTCCGAGAACCCGCTCCCGGGCCTGGTTGCCGCCCTGAGAGACAAGCAGATGCTGCTGGTGCTCGACAACTGCGGGCATGTGATCGAGGTGGCCACAAGTTTGGCGATTGCGGTGCTGAGAGGCGCTCCCGGCATACGGTTCCTCGCCACCAGCCGTGAGCCGATGCGTGCACAGGGCGAGCATGTGTACCGCCTTTCGGCGCTGGAGAGTCCGCCTGCGGGAACCTTGCCGAGCGCCGCCGAAGTGCTCCGCTATCCGGCGGTCCAGTTGTTTGTCGAGCGTGCAACCGCCACCACGGGCGGATTCAAACTGAGCGATGCGGACGCACCGATCGTCGCCGACATCTGCCGCAAACTGGACGGACTTCCGCTGGCGATCGAATTTGCGGCCGCGCGCGTGGAGGCGTTCGGCGTGCCGGGGCTGGCGGCGCGCATGGACGACCGTTTCCGACTGCTGTTAGGCGGCCATCGCACCGCCCTGCCGCGGCATCAGACCATGGCAGCCACGCTCGATTGGAGTTACAGCCTGCTGACCGAGGCTCAGCAATTCGTGCTGCGCGGCCTTGCGATCTTCGCCGGTGGCTTCACACCAAGATCCGCCGCGGCGGTGATCGCCGACGCCACCCACCCGGAAGACGACGTCATCGACCAGGTGACCGAGCTGGTCGCCAAGTCGCTGGTGGCAACCGACGTGAGTGGCAACGAACCTCGCCTGCGGCTGCTCGAGTCCACGCGCGTCTATGCTTTGGAAAAGCTTGCCGCGAGCGGCGAGCGGGAACGGCTCGCACGACGCCATGCCGAGTATTACCGGGATCTTTTCGAGCGGGCCGAAGCCGAATGGGAGAGGCAGCGCACGGCCGAATGGTTGGTCGATCATGGTCGCCGGATCGACAATCTGCGCGCGGCGCTTGACTGGGCCTCTTCGCCGGAAGGTGACGCGTCGGTCGGGGTAGCGCTGACCGCCGCCGCCGTGCCCTTGTGGATGCACTTGTCGCTGCTGGACGAATGCCGCGGCCGTGTCGAGCGGGCGCTCGCCGCTCTCGCGGCCGGAGCGAACGCAGATGCACGCCGCGAGATGAAGCTTTACGCCGCACGGGGCTCATCGCTGATGTACACTAGGAGTGTAACCGACGCAGAGGTCGGCGCAGCCTGGACGAAGGCACTCGAGATTGCGGAGGCCCTCGACGATCTCGAGTACCAGTTACGGGCGCTCTGGGGCGTGTGGTCCTTCCACATGCGCAGCGGTGAGCATCGCGTCACACTCGCATTGGCGCAAAGGTTCTGTGGCCTGGCCGAGAAGCATCCCGACCCGAACAGTCGGCTGATCGGAGAGCGGATGATCGGCGACTCCGATTATCTCTTGGGCGATCTGCTCAGCGCGCGCCGGCATCTCGAGCACATGCTGAGCCACTATACCGTGTCAAACCAACGGCCGCATTTCATTCGGTTCCAGATTTACCAGCGGGCGAGTGCACGCGCTTTGCTTGCGCGTATTCTGTGGCTGCAAGGATTCCCCCGACAGGCCATGGGCGCGGCCGACAGCAGCATCGAGGACGCTCGGGAAACCAACCACGCAATCTCCCTGTGCTACGCGCTGGCCCTGGCGGCATGCCCGATCGCGCTATTGGTGGGCGATCTAACCGCAGCGGACCATTACGTGGGGATGCTGATCGACTGTTCGAGAAGAAACGCGCTGGCCCTTTGGCAAGCCTGGGGTCGCTACTATCAGGGTGTGCTCGCCATCAAGCGCGGCGATGTCGTCGGCGGATTGCGGCCACTGCGCACCGGCTTGGACGAACTCGGCGAGGCCAAGTTCGCGGTGCGGTTTGTAACGTACCTGAGCGATGTGGCGGAGGCCCTGGGCCGTGCCGGACAAATTGCTGAAGGACTTAGCCTCATTCAGGAAGCGATCGCGCGATTCGAGAACACTGAAGAAAAATGGCTGATTGCCGACTTGCTGCGCAGCCAGGGCGAGTTGCTTCTATTGCAGAACGCTCCCGGTGCCACGGAGATAGCGGAGGATTACTTCCGGCAGGCGCTCGACTGGGCACGCCGGCAAGCCGCACTTTCGTGGGAACTGCGTGCTGCCACAAGCCTCGCTCGACTGCTGCGTGATCAGAGTCGCTCCGCCGACGCGGTGGCACTTCTCCACCCGGTCTACGACCGGTTTACCGAAGGGTTCGATACGGCCGACCTCAAGGCAGCCAAAGGGCTTCTTGACGCTGTCCGCCAATAGTCGGCCAGCCGCGAGCATCGTGTTCGGCCGTTTTCAGGTGTTACCGCGGCGCCACGCGCTTCTTGCCGAAGGCCAGCCGATCAGGCGGTGGCGACATAGGAGGGCGCGGTGGTGCGGCGGCTGCTAGGGATCGCCCTGGTGCTGGAAGGGCATTCGCGGGAGGTAGCGGCGGAAGCGGTCGGCATGGACCGGCAGACGCTGTGTGACTGGATTCCACCGCTACAATGCGGGTGGCGTGGACGGCCTGAGCTCAGCGCGAAGCTTGGGACTCGCCCGAACGACTCCCAAGCCTTCCGCCTCTCAACGATATGCTCGGACTGTGTTCCGCCCACTTCCCCGCTTTCTGGCACTGTACGCCGCCGTATTCGCCGCGTTCGGGGTTGCCTCCCCTTTCGTCCCCGCGCTGCTGGCCAACAAGGGCCTGAACCCTAGCGGTATCGGTCTGGTCCTCGCCGCGGGCACGACGATCCGCCTGGTGGCTGGCCCAGCGGGCGGGCGTCTTGCGGACCATTCCTCCGCGCCCCGGCGTGTGCTGGCCTTCTTCCTGACCGCAGCCGCAGTCATCGTGCTCGGCTATCGCCCGGCTTACGGCTTTCTCCTGCTACTCGTGGTCAGTGCGGTCGAAGCGGCGGCTCTGGCCCCAGTGATCCCGATCGCAGATGCCCTGACGCTTCAGGCCGCCGGGGGTCCGCGGCGGTTCCACTACGGCTGGGTGCGGGGAACCGGGTCCGCCGCCTTTGTCGGGGGAACAGTCCTCTCGGGCTTTGCAATCGCTCGGCTTGGGTTGCCGACCTTCATCTGGCTGAATGCGGCCCTACTCGTGGTCGCCTCGGCCATGGCGCTAGCTCTGCCGCCCGGACGCGGATCGTCCACGAGGCAGCAGGGGACGCCAGGCGGGATTCTGTCCCTTCTGCGCCTCCCCTGGTTCGCGCGGCTGATGCTGGTCGCTGCCCTCGTCGAGGGCAGCCATGCGATGCATGACCCTAAATCCGGCAGTTGAGTGATTGCGCGCCGCGGCTGAATCGGCAGATTTGGCCGGCATGAGCACAGAACAGAGATGTCTGGCGGTTCACCCCGCGGGTGAGCAACCGGAAGTTGCGCCGCATTCGGCGATTGCCGATACCTTCGCCGGGCGCGTGCACGTGGAGTGGGACGCCGCCGCACCGGTGACGCCGTTCGGCCAACTGCCATTCTTCATCGACTACCTGAAGCAGGCCGGGTTGTTCGACAATTGGGTTGCCGACTGTCCGCTGCGGTTCACTAGCCCGAATGCACCGCGTACACGCGATCTGCTTGGCACCGTGCTGCTGTCTGTTCTGGCGGGTCACCGGCGCTATGCCCATGTGACCGCGCTGCGCTGCGATCCGGTGAACCCGCCGTTGCTCGGCATGCGCAAGGTGGTCAGCGAGGACTCGGTTCGCCGCGGGCTGGAGAAGATCGACGAAGCGCAAGGCTCGGCCTGGCTGCAAAACCACCTGGACTATTGCACCGCTCCGCTGCTCGGCGAGCCGTGGGTGCTCGACATCGATACCACCATCAAACCTTTGTATGGGCACCAGGAAGGCGCCGAGCTGGGCTATAATCCGCACAAGCCGGGTCGGCCGTCGCACTGCTATCACAGCTACATGCTGTCGAACCTGCGGCTGGTGCTACGGGTCGAGGTATTGCCCGGCGATCAGCACAACGTCAGACACGCGACGGGCGGCTTGTGGGAGTTGCTGGATCATCTCGGAGCGGGGCAGCGGCCGTGGCTGCTGCGCGGAGACAAGTCGTGGGGCATCGAGCCGGTGATGGCGCGGGCCGAGCGGGAGGAGCTGGCGTATCTGTTCCGTCTGCGCATGACGAAAAACGTCACGCGGGCACTGCAACGGGCGATGCAGGCATCGGACTGGAAGGATGCCGGCCAGGGCTGGCAGGGCAAGGAGACGAGCCTGCGGCTGGAGGGCTGGAGCCGGCAGCGGAGAGTCATTCTGCTGCGCCGCCAACTGGCTGGTCCGCCGGCCGTCGATCATGGCGATCCGGCTCAGCGGCGACTTGGCTTCGTCGAGGTGGGCCCCGATCAGGAGGCGTGGGACTACGCTGCGCTGGTCACCTCAATGGACGATGAAATCCTGACGCTGGGGCAGTTGTATCGCGATCGGGCGGATTGCGAGAACGTTTTTGACGAGCTGAAGAACCAATGGGGTTGGGGCGGTTTCACGACACAGGACCTCACGCGGTGTCGGCTGCTGGCCGGTATCGTTGCACTGATCTACAACTGGTGGAGCCTGTTCGTCCGGCTGGCTGATCCGGAGCACCATCGGGAGGCGATCACCACCCGACCCTTGCTGCTGTCGGCGATCGCGCAGCGCACCCAACACGCCGGCCAGGTGAGGCTGACGATCAGCAGCGCGCATGGCGCGCGCGACAAGGCGAGGCAAGCTTACCTGCGCATCGCCGGCTTTCTTGACCGGCTGCGAAAAAGTGCGGAGCAGTTGGATCCGCTGCAACGCTGGTATCGCATCCTCAGTGAAGCGCTCCGCTACTTCTTGCATGGCCGGCAACTGCAGCCACCGCTTCGCCTGAGCCCGGCCTGAGCAATTACCCCAGGTTGTGGGTCGTCACTTCAGACCGGCGACGATCGGACCCAACTGCCGGATTTAGGATGACAGCTTCGCCGTAATCCGCTGGGAAGCAGCCGGGATCGGTCCCGCTGCAGCCGGGTTGCTTTGGTCAGAGGCTGTCGTCTCCGAGATTTTCGTCTTTATCTGGCTCGGCCGTCCGCTGCTTGATCGCCTGGGGCCGGGCGGCGCGGCGATGCTGGCGGGGTCGGCGGGTGTTCTGCGTTGGTGCGTGATGGCCCACACCTCCTGGCTGCCTGTTATGGCCGCCATCGAGCCCTTGCACGGCCTTACTTTCGCACTACTCCACCTGGCCTGCATGCGCCTGATGAGCCGCCTCGTTCCCGTCCACTTGGCGGCAAGGGCGCAGGCCTTCTACGGCACCGTCGCTATCGGCGCGGCGACGGCGCTGCTGACCCTGCTATCGGGTCCGCTCTACCAGGCGCTCGGGTCCAACGCATTCCTGGTCATGGCAGGTTTATGCGCGGCCGCCGTTCCGGTTGCGCGCGGGCTTCCGAGAGCAACTGCTGCCTGTGCGCCGCCCTGATGAGTTCAGCCGACCAGTGGGGGGCGCATTCACCACCAGGTCCCTGGAAGATCGTTGTGCCCGGCCCGAGTGGGACTACCGCTTCTCATGAGGGCAGCTATCTGCGTCGGATGAGAACTCGGCTTCCTTCCTCAGCTTCTCCCGGGCGCGCTCTGCCTCTGGGGCTGGTGACAAACCGCTCCGTACTTGCATCCCCAACCGACCTAGCGAACTCGGTCGCGCAGCTAGCGCGTTGGCGGCTGAACGCCCGCCCGAGCCGCCGCGCGTCAGCGGCTGCGCTGAAGCGAGCCGGGAGCGCCGATACCAGCGCGTAAGCCGGCGCAAGGCCTTGCGCGGGTGTGCGCCTCTGTCTGGCCAATGACAGATGGCTGCCGACGCTTGTTTCAAGCGGCGGCGGGCACGCATATACTTTCCCGACAAGCCGTCGCCATGGGAGACGATCATGCGTTTCCGGACAGCCGGAATCTTGCTGCTGGGCGCAGCGCCGCTTGCCGCCTCGGTGTCCGCCCAGACCACACCGTCCCCGCCTGCGACGATCCGAACAGTGGTCGCCGCCACCAAACTCTCGATGGTCACCGATGCGCGGCTCTATTTCAGGGCCGTGCGTGTCACCCTTCCAGCAGGGGAGCAGAGTGACGTCTCAGCCGCCGATGGCATCATCTACCAGCTCTCAGGATCGACCGAGATCTCGGTCGCCGGAGAGCGAGAGTCAAAGACGCTGGGCGCCGGACAGGGGTTGTTCATTCCTGGCGGGACGGCGGCGGCGATGAAGGCGAGCAGTGGAGCGCCATCGACCCTCCTCCACTTTTTCCTTGCCCCGGCGGCGGCCCTGGATCGGCCGGTCGAGACCGCACCCGCCGTCGTACGCGAACTCTATCACACATCCGATCCAATTCCCGACCTGAAGCCCGGCGGCTACGATCTTAATCTTACGCGGATCACGTTTCCGGCGCAGATGCCGTCCAACGCGCCCCACCATCGGTCCGGGGCAGCTCTGTACTATATCGTATCGGGCACGGGCGCCAACACGGTCGAGGGCAAGGTGGCGGCAAAGGGACCGGGCTCCTTGATCTATGAACCGTCCACCCTGGTGCACCAATGGGGAAACCCCGGCAACGAGCCGCTGACGTTCCTGGCCTTCAACCTCAATCCGGAAGGTGTCGCAGCAGTACTTCCGGCCGCACCGGCGAAGGGCCAGTAGCTTTACCGGCTTGCACTTATCCGCGGCCGGGCTCGCAATCATCGCGAATTTCGGCTCACGCTCCGTGAGAGGAAGCAATCGAAGGACCCAGGAAAATCCTGGCGGCGACGCTGGGTCTAGCATGCAATCTGAACGCGGCTACGCGGAGACGATCATGCGAACCCTGTGCTACCCTTCAGATCTGACCGACGCACAATGGGCACTCGTGGCGTCGCATATACCGGCAGCGAAGTCTGGCGGTCGTCCACGCACAACGGACGTGCGTGCCGTCTTCGACGCCATCGTCTATCTGCTCCGCACTGCTGCCAATGGCGGCAGCTTCCAAGCGATTTTCCGGCTTGGCACGGTTTGCCGTGCCCGGAACTTCTCACACCGTCTCCGAGATTCGTTCGGGGCCCTTCCGCAAATGAGACGGCGCTTTTTGTGTGTCATCCGGCTCAGTTAGAACGGCCGACCGGTTGACACCATTTTCGGAGATAGCGGGTTGCCGGAGGGCCTCGACCAAGGCAAATGGCAGGCGAGGAGGCTTGAATGCGCGAACTGATGGTCGTCCTGGCGCTGACGGGGTGCGCGATACCAACATACCACAGACCCGACACGACACAGGCTCAGCTTGGTCGGGACTTCTGCGCTTGCATCCGTAATGTAGGGACGGTCCCCGATTTGGCTTGGCTCTCGGCGCAGGTGCGGATGCGTGACGAGTGCATGGAATCCAAGGGCTACACCAGGGAGTGGTAGCCCGATCAGGGGGTCGACGGTCCTCCACCTTCATTTTCAAGGCCGCCGTGATACGCGCGAAGGATCAGTTAAGGGTAGCGGCAGCCCATCGGCCAATTGCCGCTCATCGCCAGCATGATCCACGGCGCCCTCCGCGACACCGCCGAGCACATGCAGACGCTGACCGAAGCGCGAGCCGAGTGCACGGGTTCAAGACACCGCATCGTGGTCTACCGTCCGGATCGCATACTATCACTCTGGTAGCTTCACAGGCCAGACCATGGTGGTTGTCATCTACCCAGATTGGGAGACGTACGGCAAAGCGATGAACGGGCAGGCACAGGACTCTGCATATCATGCCGTGTACGGCCGAACCCTCAAAGCCGGCGAACTACTTGACCGGACCGTCATGGTCGCACACGACCTCTGACAGTCGCCCAAGGGGGGCGGATCGCCCCCCTATTCATACGGAACTCTCAGGACGTTTCACGATGCCAGATCACTGGTGTCCGGTTCGCTGAGCCAGGATTTCCCAAAAGTCGCGGCGACATCAGGGATTTTGGCGGTTCGTTGCTGGGGGGATTTGATCCCGTGACGGCCCTCCCCGACGATACGGGCGGAGGGCCAGACCATGAACACCGGCAAGACGCTTTTCGCGCAGCTGATGGATTTTCTGCCGTGGAGCACCGTTCGACCGGATTGTTGCACGCTATCGCGGCAACCGAGCCGTGCGGACGCTGCCCTGTGCCGCTCAGTATCAGGTGGTGGCATTTGCCCAGATCACCTATCGTGAGAGCCTGCGCGACATCGAGGCGTGTCTGTCGGCGCAATCGACCAAGCTCTATCACATGTTTCCGAGGGCCGATACGCCGTTCCACTTTGGCCGACGCCAACGAAACCCGCGATTGGCGAATCTACGCCGAATTTGCCCAGCGGCTGATCGCGCAGGCCCGGCGGCTGTGTGCCGGCGACGATCTGGACGTGGATCTGCCCAGCACCGTCTACGCGCTCAACTCGACGACCATCGATCTATGTCTGTCGGTGTTTCCATGGGCGCATTTTCGTTCGACCAAGGCGGCGGTGAAGATGCACACGCTCCTCGACCTACGCGGCAACATTCGAAGCTTCATCCACATATCCGACGGCAAGCTGCACGATGTCCATGCGCTCGATATGCTGCTTCCCGAAGCTGGCGCCTTCTACGTCATGGATCGGGGATACATGGATTTCGCCCGTCTGCACGTGCTGCATGAGGCCGGTGCCTTCTTCGTCACTCGGGCGAAGTCGAATCTGGATCCCCACCAGGTGCATTCGGCGCCGGCAGACCGAGTTGCAGGCGTGATCTGCGATCAGACCATCGCGATGGATGGCTACCTCACGCAGCGACATTACCCCGTGCACCTGCCCGCATCCGCTTCAAGGACCCTGAGACCGGCAAAACGCTTGTCTTCCTCACCAATCAGGTGACAGCAGTGGGGCCATATGTAAAAAATACCTAGCCGACCGTCTCCTCCTCCTTCAGCCGGCCGGGGCCGCCCGCCTCGACGTCCCGCTCAAAAACGATCCGACGTTCGTGCAGCGCGGCCGCCGCTGGCCGGTGTGCGACGGAGATGATGGTGGTGCCGGGCAGCCGTTCGCGCAGCAGGCGATAGAGCGAAGCTTCCGCCTCCGGATCGAGATTTGCGGTCGCCTCATCCAGGAACAGCCAGTCGGGTTTGGCGAGCAGCGCGCGTGCAATGGCCAGGCGCTGCTGCTCCCCGCCCGACAATTTCAGCGCCCAATTGTCCTCCTGATCAAGGAGCGGGATCAGTCGGGCCAGCCCGGCATCGCGCAACGCCACTTCCACCTCGACCGTCTCGTGTGCCTCACCCAACTCGGGGTAGGCGACGACTTGGCGGAGTGTCCCCAGCGGGATGTAGGGGCGCTGCGGCAGAAACAGGCTGCCAACCGGGCGTTCTATTCGGCCGCGACCGAATGGCCAGATCCCCGCAATGGCGCGGACCAGTGTCGACTTGCCCGAGCCGGAACGGCCGACCACCACAGCGGACTGCCCGGGCCGAAGCGCTAGATCCAGATTCTCGATTAGATTGGTCCCGTCCGGCACCGCGAGCGTGACGCCCTTGAGTACCAACGGACCCGCGGGCACATCGTTGATGGTCGCTCCTTCCGAGCCGGCGTGTTGTGCCGCGTCAATTGCGAGCTTGAAGGTGGTGAGGCGATCCGTAGTCGCCCGCCATGTCGCGATAGAGGCTCCGCTCGTATCCGCATAGTTCGAGATGAACCAGGATAGCGCGCCCTGCACCTGGCCGAATGCGTCAGCAATCTGCGTCAGGCCACCAAGCGGGATTTTGCCGGCGAAATACCGGGGGGCAGCGACCACCAGCGGAAATATGTTTGCGATCTGGTTGTAACCGACAATTAGAGTGTTCAGGAACAACGTTCGCTTCATGATCGCGTGCCAGTTGCCGATTATCCGCCCAAACCGGTCCACCAAACCGCGCTTTTCCTGTTCCTCACCGTTGTAGAGCGCGATGCCCTCGACGTTCTCCCGCAGCCGCACCAGAGCAAAGCGAAAATCCGCCTCGACACGCTGACGCAGGAAATTCAGTCCGATCAGGGGACGCCCGACAAGGTGCGTCAGCCAGGTCCCCGCCACCGCATACAAAAGCGCCACCCAGACCATGTAGCCAGGGATGGTCATGCCCAGAACCCGGAGCGGGCCGGAAATGCTCCACAGAATGCCGAGAAAGCTGACCAAACTCACCGCGTTGGCAATGAAGTCAACACTGAGCGCCAGCGAGAAGTTCACAAAGTCGCGTAGATCTTCCGAGATGCGCTGGTCTGGGTTTTCGGTGCCAGCCTCCTCGGTTCCGGCGGTCAGGCTAAGCCGATAGTAAGCTTGGTCAGTGAGCCACTGATCGAGGAAACGGCCGGTCATCCAGCGACGCCAGCGGATCTGCAGCCATTGTTGCAGGTAGCTTCGGCAGACAGCGATAGCGATGAACGCGACCACCACCTCAACGAAGCCGGGCATCAACCCGCTGTCCGTGTGACGGTAGAAAAAGAGCAGTTGGATGAAGCCGTCCCAATCCTTGTTCTGCAGTGCATTGAAAAACTCGCGATTCCAGAAGTTCAGCACGACGTTCATGCCGACGAGCGCTAGGTTCATCACGATGATTACGCCCAGCAGCCCGCGGGCGGACCATCTTTCTTCCGAGCGGAAATAGGGCAGCGCGAGACGCCAGGCATCCTTCAGGAAAGGCAGAAATCCACGCATTTTCCGGTCATTTCTCGCTGGTGTGGTAAAGCGCCGAGGCAAGCGCGGCGAGAGCTGATTCCCCGGAGCCAAATCTTCGCCTGTACGATCGCAGGGAAAAGCCGCCCGGGACCTGAACCGGCTCCTCGGGAACCAGCGCCTCCGGTTCCCTCTCCACCTTCGTCTCGCGAATGATCTTTCCGGTCCCGTCCACTACACACACGCTGCTCAGTTCCGAAGACATTGCGGCAAAATACTCCACGGCTGTTTCTCCTCGATGCTTGGGGCCGAACCGCTCGGACCTGTCAACACAATCATTGTGGAGGGACAGCCATCCAACCCCGGAAGCCACTTCCGAGGACGGCCCCATTACCGCATCTATGACCTCTACCTGCCGTCGAGCAGTTCACGCTTCACTCCCGGCGTAGGGGGAACGGGACCAAGAAACGTCCTGAGGACCTCCTGCGCGAAGTACAGATTGTTGGTCGTTCCAAGCTCGCGACCATCAAAAGTGACAGTCATACCGTCCCGCGTGAACAGGAACATGCTGACGTCTCCCCTATGGACCGCCGGCACTTCCGCGATGAAACGTGCTATGTCCTGCGGGTCCAGGCGACATGGCACGTGACAGTTGTGCGCAAAACCGATCCGCCAGGCTTTCCGTGCGGCATCCTGGCCAACATCGCGGAGAAAATGAATCTCCAGCAACTTCATCTCCGGCGAGCGCAGGATCGCCTCGGCGCTGCTGCTGCGTTGCTCGAGATAGAGCCCGGCGACATAGATGCGAATACCCAGTACGGAGTAGGTCCGGAGAGCGATGCCATTCAGCAACAGATGAATCCCGGCTACCTGGCGGGTGTCGGGCATGCTGATGCCCGCCAGCTGCGCGGCACTGGCGATCGAGGTCATGGTCCCAAGCAATCCGACTACCAGCAGGATGTGACTTGTTCGATTGCTTAGGCGCCGAGCGGCGCCGTGCCGCAAGGTCGGAGTCGCTCGGCGTGAGGTGCCTTTCAATGGCCGGCAATTCACTGCGGGGTCCTATTCGCTTGGCGCGCCATTGCCATCACCCTGACGAGAGCGGCAGCCGACGGCGCGAGAAGGGCTTGGCCCGCGCCGGCAACAGTCGTGTCCGCCGCGGCATGATCCAACTTGCGTGGCGCTTCTTGCGCTTTCAGGGTGATAGCGCATTGGCGAAATGGTACGATACACGGACAAAGACCGCCCCGAACATGCGCAAGACGATGATCGTGGCGCTCGCCCGCAAGTTGCTGATCGCGCTGCGGCGCTTCGCGACAAGGGGCGTCATCCCCGACGGTGTCGTCCTTCACCCCACCGCCTGAGCGCGACTGCCAGGTGCACGATCGCCAATCGACCTCAGCATTTCGGCGCGCCCGCTAGACCGCCCGCCGAGCACCATCCGAGGTGGCGTCACCCGCAAGCCCCCCATGGCCCTCGTGCCGGGAAAAAGAATGGGCGCGCCGCCCCGGAGCTTCGCCGCCGATGCGCATGACCGCATCACGGTTCGGGTACCGACGGACCCACCGGATACAACGCTGTGGCGCGACGCATCGCGCCCGCCGGCAAGCTCCGCCTGGGAGGGGTAACACCATTGAGAGGATACGAAGATGATCGCGGCATAGAGCGTTTTTGGCTTGACAACTGGATCCCCATACAAGGCTTGCTCAGCGTTCACTCACGTTGCGGCCTACACACTCGCGCGGTCACCTATACGTGGCCGCTATCCGAAGGCTTCAGACACTTCGTCACCTCCATGCCTGCTCCGGTTGCTTCCGGCTGGAGCGGTTGCCGGGCGGGGCTTGCACCCGCTGGAGAAGCGCCGCCTTTTCACGGCGCACGTGGAAAGCGGACCTTCGACTAGTCGGCTGCGGCTGCGGTCGGGTTGGTGCCGCCGTAGCCAGGTGGAACTTTCGCCCAAGGATAGCCGGCTTTCCCCATATTATAGCCGAGCTGAAACAGTGCGTTCATGTACACGGGGTCGAATGAGTATCGGAGCGGCACGTTGAAGGTCTCTGAAATATTCGCAAGGTTGAAGTCCACGCCGTCGCGCTGGCAGACGCTATAAATCCGATAGAGATCGCCCACCCCCTGGGTCTGGATCAAAGACGTCGTGGTGCGCCCTGCTATGCTGAGTGTCTGCCGGTTCACGTCCGCCCACTGCGGGTCGAGCCGTGCATTACGGATAACATAGAGCTTACGCTCACGTGCGAGTCCGTAACGACCGATTTGCAATCCTGGCGGATAGACAAACACCTGCGCGCTTGCTCCGCCATCAACGTCCATTTCCTGATAGTCCTTGCCGTCTGCTTGCACGTCGAGCATCACCGGCGGGAATGCGACCGGAATAGCGGCCGAGGCCAGCAGGATTCTCTGAACCAACTCCAATGCACCCGGGCGGCCGGACTCTGCGATTTTGCCAATGTCCCAGATGACCGGCCGACCGGCATCAAGATCGGTCGTGCCGATCAGTAACAAACGCCCCCTCTCGTATTGCTGCGCGATGGCCTGGAGTAGCTCGGGGGTGACGTAGCGCTGGGTGGTATGGAACAGAGGTCGGTTCGTCGCCAGTGCATCATTGAGAATACCTGAAAGGATCCAACGCTTTTGGAGCACGTCTTCGGGCGTTATCTGCGTATAGATCTCTTTCAGCTGAGGGTCATATGCGGGTCCCAGAAAGGCGAACGGGGCAGTCAGTGCACCGGTGCTGATTCCAGTTACAAGCTTGAAGGTCGGTCGTGTCCCGGCGGCCGTCCAACCCACTAGAAGCCCAGCCCCAAACGCGCCGTTCTCGCCACCGCCGGAAATAGCAAGGTAATAGGCCGGCGGAAGCTGGCCAGTATGGCCAGTCGAGATCGCATAGGCTTGCTCACGGTGGACGGAATCGAGACCGTTCGCTATCATCTGCGGCGTGACCTCGTCGCCCCAGTATCGAACCTCTTTGAGGCCGAGCACGGTAACGTCACCCTGCTCCGATTGCGGTACAGCGTCCACGCGAGGCAGCGGCCCGCAAGCCGACGCGGCGATAACCGCGAGCGTCGAGATCAGCGCAATGAGCCTATCGATCAGTCGCGTCATTAGTACTTCCTTCCGAGGCACCTCCTCTTATCTGCGCATAAATCCCAGCGACTTGCCATACGATGAACCACCTTGCTGGAGGGGAGGTGGTACAGCGCTCGACGCCCAACCCTAACAGGGGTGGCAGCTACCCTCTGCTTTGCCCGCTGTAGGCCCGCGTTCCAACACTGCGGAACGGACATGCGGCGGATCGGCTGTTTCAGCAAACCACGAGGCGGACGACGAGCGGCTGACATCGTAGCGCCGCCGTAGCGGCCCTCATCCGGCAATACAGAAGTGATCTTGATGCGCTCTCGCCCGTTTGGGCGCGTCGTCACGAGCACTCGTGGTAGATCAGTTCGTCCAGCAATGCGCGCGGATATCAGATCCGCCGTTCCAACGCCTTCGCTATATCGTTCCTAAACCGACGTGAGCGCGGCAAAGGCCTGATCGGCATAGCCCTGCCGCCGCAGCAGGCGAGCCAGCCCTATGGCCCGTGTCCAATTCCCAAGACATCGCGCCCTGTTGGTGCGCCCAGGCTACGGATTGCCGAAGTAGCCCACGGTCTTCAGTCGTCACGAGCAGGGCCGCCGTGAGTGAAAGCGGACCCTCAATGAAAGGTTCTCGGCTCGCTCTTTTCCCACGAGTTCCGGGACGACGATGTTACTGAGCGGATTTCGTGATTGCGGGAACCGCTGCTCGCAGGCCAAAGGCTGAACTGAGCCGCCGGCCTTACCTTCAGCACTGCCAATCGAAGCTGAGCTGCGGATCGCGGGTCAATATTTCAGTACGGCCAAAGAGCTGGACGCCGCGATAAACGCGCGCGGATATCGTGGTGGGAGTAGTCAGCTCAACATCGACGTCATATGTCACACCATCTTTTGGGTCATAAAGCAAGCCGCCTATCCAATGGCCCGCAGCAACCGGTTGCAGACCCCAAATGATCGTGAGACCGCAGAGGTGCCGCTGCCGTAGTGAGGGATCGGGATTGAGGGTGTCGAGATCGGGCCGGCCAGCCGGAGTGAGCGGCCTCAGAAGCCAAACGATCCTGCCACAGAGCTGACCACTGCATTCGAAGACCTGCACTGCCACTCGATTGGCGAACATCCAAGTCCCGCCGAGCGCTTCGGAGAAGGCGGACCGGCTGTGCCACATGCTTAACAGCAGAGCCATGCCCAACGCGGAAAGCTTCAGCCACATTGATTGCGATCGGAACATTTTACTCGACATCCCTGATTCCTCTCGCCGGTGTCGCTGATCTCGCACAGCCTCGCGCGGCCTCCACCGCCTCGCGCAACCCCGCCAGATCAGTGTTATCGTTCACGTTAAGGCAGTCAGCCATGCCCGCGCAACTCTGCCGCCGCGCTGCCAGCTGGCGGCGGCGAATCGAGCCATGTCGATACGCCGCGCTGAGGCGGTCGCGGCCGAGCTTTTTCTCGGAACAGCAAATGCACCGGTCTACCTACGTGTGCACACGCGCTGTGCAGTTCGGCACGAAGCTCGGTGTCTTTGCCACCGTGATTCGTTTTTGAACAAATCGTCATTCGTTGTGGACCGGAATAGCGACGACTTAAGCAGTGCAAAATCCCGTGCGAATGTCAGCAAAGGGTCGACTCCGGCGGTTCGGGTGGGCAGCCCGGCTACCGCCGCTCCGGGTGGGTTCCGGACCTTAGAGTCTGTCCGGGAACATTGCTAGTTCCTGCATAGCCGTCTGACCATGAGACGGATGGAAGCGAGCAACAGAAAGGCACGCGCCTTCACATTGAGATTTTCCCAATCCTTACCCAGTCGACGACATCGGTTGAGCCACGCCAGCGTGCGTTCGACCACCCATCGCTTTGGTAGCACGACAAAGCCCTTGGCCTGGTCAGATCGTTTGACGATCTCCACCTCGGCCTGCGACACGACACGCTTCAACGCCTCCTGGAATCGCCGCCCCTGATAGCCGCCATCGGCATAAAGCTTCAGCAGGAACGGAAACATCCCGAACAGCGTCGCCAGCAGCATGGCGCCGCCATCGCGATCCTGGATGTCCGCCGCCGTCACGATGGCCTGTAGCAGCAAACCCTGGGTATCGACCAGGACGTGCCGCTTCTTGCCCTTGATCTTCTTCCCCGCATCATACCCATGCGGATCGATCGAGGCCCCCCTTTTTCGGCGCTCTTCACGCTCTGCGCATCAATCACCGCGGCGGTCGGGCTGGCCTCTCGCGAGGCCTGCTCACGACATTTCACATACAATGCGTGATGCAGTCGCTCCAGCGTGCCGTCCCAGGTCCATCGTTCCAGATAGTCGTGCACTGTGCTCCGCGGCGGCAGGTCCTTGGGGATCGCCCGCCATTGGCAGCCGGTGCTCAGCACATACATCACGCCGTTCACCACCTGGCGGATATCAACGCTCCGCTTGTTGCCGCCCGGCTTGGCCGGGGGGATCAATGGTTCCACCTCGGCCCATTCGGCATCAGTCAGATCGCTCTCATAGCGCAGTCGGGTGCGGTCGTACCGCGTCCGGTTCTCCTTGGTCCACATCCAGTCCCCCGAATCGATGCTCGGGGGAGAGAGAATCACAGGCAATTCAATGGCTTCAAGGGTGACCCGCTAAGCAATTCTAAAAACTCAATTTGTTCCCGGACGGACACTTAGGCGGTCGGCACTGGTCACAATCCGCCGAGGTCGAACCTCTTTCAACGAAGAATTCAGGTCTCCCGTTGTCATCCCATTTGATCAGAAAAGCTCCGCTTCACCCTGGTCCATCGCGCGGAGCGATCATGACGCTCAGCGTATTGGTCAAGGGCAGCAATAAATTTTCCTCTCAGAATTCCAACGGAGGTGACCAGCTGGAGTTGATTCGTCAGAGGATAAAGCTCGCCGATCCAGTCGACGCCCTCCATCAGTTGGAGCGACGGATCAGCCGCGAGTCTCGGATACGCGCTCCGATAAGCCTCATCGTCGCTAGCGATCGAATGGCGGATTGATAGCTCTATGCGCGTCGTCGTATCTTCGAACTCCCGGCACGCTGCCTGTAATGATTCAAGCAGATCGCGAAGTCTACTATGCTTATCTAACGCCGAGATCTGGTCCTGTACGTAGCCTCTAAGCTCACGGATAGAACGAGCAAGATAGGGCATCTTTTCATACGACATAATAGTGAATAACGCTCTTCGGTCTTTGACGTAACTGGTCAAAGACATCCAGCGGTCCATGTCCTCCTCGGAACTTTTCTCCACTCGATCTTCGGACTGCTTAGCTCTCTTCAATTCAAAGGCCATGCTCATCAACCCGATCAGGGCCAGAACGGTAGCAAGAACCTGCACAGGAGCCATGGTCTTAAGTCTTGCAAATTCGAAATTCGTCAGATCACCGAGCGTAAGTGTCCAAGCTGCCAGCATGGCGACCATGCCGCCGCCTCCAAACGGACCGAAGTCGTCCACCAGCCTAGTGAGCTTGTCCACGCAGACCTCCGCCGGTTGTGCCGCCAGTCCTCCAAGCCAATGCCACAATAATCCTCGCGCTCCGCCACTGGCGACGGCAAGCCTGGTCGCGGTGATTCGCTCCCAGAAAGGTTGAAAATTGCGCGGCGGCAGACCCCGCGATGACGATGATTGGTAGAGGGCCGGTTTGGGTCGGGAGCGGTCATCGGATAGGGTCGCTGGTATCACATGCCGGGGGCGTTTCGGAAGCCCCGCGATCCCGCTCAGGGTAAAGGTACTCTAAGATTGCTGAGAAAAGGGTCGGGGTGCACCTTCGCCCGATCGGCAAATCAATGAGGTCCGGTTTGATGGCCGCTGACGCAATCGACCATGCTGTAGGTGCCGCGCATCGGTGGAGGTGTAAGGTTCTTGATATGCTCGTCGGCACCGCGCTGCTTCTGCTCACTGGGCACGTATTGGCGCACACCGGTGTGTCGATCGACACCACACCACCATCGGTGGAGTATGCCCCACTGTATCGGGCGGTCGAGCTATCAGGGATCTTCCCCGACAGTAAGACCTTTCCCGATCTAGTACCGACTGCCCCGCCGGCGACGATCCTGCGCGAGTACCTAGCACAGAAGGGAACGAGCGGCTTCGATTTGGCCGCATTCGTGCGGAAGCACTTTAGTCTCACGCCGGAGCCGCCCGGTCCCACCGTACGCACTGCAGCCCCAGGCACGAAACTCCTCGACTATGTGCACGGCCAGTGGCCGGTGCTGACGCAGTCCGCCCAGACTGTGCCGGCATTCTCCACGCTCCTACCGCTCCCATTTCCTTATGTCGTTCCCGGTGGTCGCTTTCGCGAGGTCTACTACTGGGACTCCTATTTCACCATGCTCGGCTTAATTGAGGACGGGCAACACGCACTCGCTGTCGGTATGCTCAAGGACTTCGCCGACGAAATTGCTCAATACGGTCATGCGCCGAACGGTAACCGGAGTTACTACCTCAGCCGGTCACAGCCGCCGTTCTTCTCGTTCATGGTCGCCCTGATCGCGGAGTATGACGGCATGAACGTGGTGCGCTCCTATCTGCCGGAGTTGCAGGCGGAGTACGACTACTGGATGCGAGGCGCCACCACGACACCGCTGGGCCAAGCATTTCGCAACGTCGTTCGCTTATCTGGTAGCACGCTGCTCAATCGGTATTGGGATGCCCGCGCGGCCCCGCGCGACGAATCCTGATAAGGAAGACTTGGAGACGGCATCGCATTCCAACCGGCCGAAGGGGCTCGTTTGGCGCGACCTGCGTGCCGCGACGGCAACCGGGTGGGATTTCAGCTCCCGCTGGCTAGCCGACGGAAAAACGCAGGCGACGGTCCGCACGCTCGAGATCGCGCCAGTCGATCTCAATGCGCTGCTGTTACACCTCGAACGGATGTTGGCGCGCGGCTATAGCCTGCAAGGTGACATGCAACGCGCCGAAGACTTCAGCGCGCGGGCGGAACGTCGGGCTAATGCAATCTCCCGCCTGATGTGGAACGAACGCGTCGGTGCGTTCACCGACTACCTATGGCGGGCCAATCGGCAGACCAACAGCCTGACCGCAGCGACACTTTATCCCTTGTTCGTGCATATTGCGTCGCCGCATCAGGCGAGCGTGATCGCCAGTACCTGTACGCGACAAACTGCTGGAGCCCGGTGGTCTGGCGACGACGTTGGTCGAGAGCGGCCAACAATGGGATGCGCCGAATGGCTGGGCGCCGCTGCAATGGATCGCCGTTGAGGGCCTGCGCGCCTATGGGTTCGATGCTTTGGCAAAGGAGATAGCCACGCGCTGGGTACGCAAGACGATCGCCGGCTATAAGCAGGCAGCCGAGCTGGTGGAGAAGTACGATGTCACTACCACTGGTGGCGATGCGGGCGGCGGTGGCGAATACGCCACACAGATCGGCTTCGGTTGGACCAATGGCGTCTTGCTGGCCCTGACCGCGCTCTATCCTGACCTGAAGGCCGAGGCCGAGGCGGCAACTCCCAATCCATCGGCCGTGCTGGGACGGTGAGGCGGATCTTGCATCTGACGCCGAGCACCACCTCGGTCCATTGCTCGAGGGGGACGCGCGGACCTTCGGGCTGCCGTTGCCCGCGTACTGGACACGCCGCTCTGGCGCGGGCGGCGCCGAGGGCTGAGCGGCGCATCCCCTTACGCCCATGGCACTGGCGGGGCCTCACCAGCCGGGCCAAGTCGCCTCCTCCATGACCGCTTTGGGTAGAGTAGGGATGTGGCGCGGTGGCGTTAGGTCGGGCATATCCGTTTCCGCCCCTTTCGTCTGGCGGTGCCTTAATGGCTCGACCGTAGCTCCGTTTCCACACCCCTCTCATCGAACGTGGCGTGCGAATTTCCCGCACCACGCTCTCGGACAGACGTCACGCTTTCGTCCACGACACGCCGTGCCCAAGCCGGGTCAGGCGTACGAGCCCGAAGTACCCGTAGAGGTGCGAGAGTGGATAAGTTCCGCCCCTGCTCCGTCTGACCTTGTGCTTGAAGCGCAGCCACCGACGCAACCGCACAGCCGCGTAGTTGTCGAGTGCCCGATACGCCTTGTTGACGGTACCTACGTTAAAGTAGTTCGCCCAGCCGCGCAGCGTACTGTTCAACTTGTCCACCAGCTCTGTGGTCTCTTGCCATGATCCCGCTCGGTTGGTCAGCGTGTGGATTTTCTCAACCGCGCGCGTGATGCTCTTCTTCGATGGCCGCTGCCCCAGGCGTGCCTGGCCGGTTCTCGCCGAATACATCCGACCGAACGTGTAGCCCAAGAAATCGAACTCGCCTTCCGGCACCTTGCAGATGCGTGTCTTCTCCTCGTTGACCGTGAGCTTCAGCTTGCCCATGATCCCGCGCAGGTGGTGCAAAGCCTCTTCGGCTTTACCCTTCCTGCACAGGATCACGAGATCGTCCGCATAGGTCACGATGCGCGTGCCGAGGCGTCGCTCCAGCCCAAGCTTCTTCCACCCCAACACGAACCGGCGCATGTAAAGGTTCGCCAGCAGCGGTGAGATGGGTGAGCCTTGCGGGATGCCGCGTCGATTGTCCCGCGCCTCCGTCGTGCGTGTCTTCCGGCCTCGTTTGTCGGTTTCTTCCACGGGGCAGTCCAACCACATCTTGATCAGATGCAGTACGCGCCGATCAACGATCCTGCGTGCTACCGACATCATGAGTTCGGTATGGGGAATGCTGCCGAAGTAGTCCGCGAGGTCGGCGTCGACGACATCCGGATAGCCACGGAACAACAGTTCTTCCACCTCCACCACCGCCTGTTGCGCTCGGCGCCCAGGACGATAGGCATATTGCTCTGATGGAAGATCGGCTTCGAAGATCGGTTCCAGCACCAGCATCGCTGCTGTCATGCAGACCCGATCCCGCAAGGTCGAGATGCCCAGCGGCCTGAGCTTGCCGTTGGCTTTCGGGATAAACACACGCCTGATAGGGTCCGGTCGGTAGGTCTCCTGCTTGAGCGCAAGCGCCAGTTCGCCAAGCCACCGCTCCACCCCGTATGCTTCGACATCCGCGAAATCCTGCCCATCGATACCCGGTGCGCCCTTGTTGGAACGGCACTGGGCATAGGCACGGGCCAGGATGTCCTCGCGGCTGATCTTGTCATACAGGGTGTAGAAGCGATACCCGGCTTCTGCCTTCGCTTTTGCGTGTAACGCCATCTGCAATTTCTGAACACTGTTCGGAGTTGATAGGTTGCCCAATCTCCAGGTCCCTCATCACTTGCTGCGTCTGTCTTGAACTGAGGTCCCTTCCCTCCCCCGGCATTACCCGGCTTCAGCGGTACTACGAACCTCTCCGCCACCCCGCCGCGCCCGGCCTGTCCCTCGCGGGCGTCCAGTTGGCCCTCCCTGGCCACGCATCGGGGCTTCCCGTGTTGCGTACGCTCTCCTTGTGCGCATGCCGCCGCCACTACCCCGGTGCAGCGGATGGGTGCAGTCGTCGCTCAAAAATCACCCATCCGTATCAGCCTTCCCCGGTCCCACTGCCGAGTCGGCCTGCACATTGTCCTTTTCGAGGCTTGCTCAGCGTTCACTCACGTTGCGGCCTACACACTCGCGCGGTCACCTATACGTGGCCGCTATCCGAAGGCTTCAGACACTTCGTCACCTCCATGCCTGCTCCGGTTGCTTCCGGCTGGAGCGGTTGCCGGGCGGGGCTTGCACCCGCTGGAGAAGCGCCGCCTTTTTCACGGCGCACGTGGAAACCGGACCTTTCCCGCGCAGCGTTCAACTCAATGAAGAGCGCTGAAACTTGAAACGGGCACAATCCTCGGCTTGTAGTACTATCTGTGTGTTCTTAAGCCTTTGAATTCTTGGCGTTACGGGGCAAACCGCCAATAGGTTGGGTGAGCACTTCCTTCTGGAACAGGACGTATCTCGCTAGATCTTTTATTCGGTGGATGTATACCAGTCTCGACAATCCGACTAATGTCACCGATCGCTGAACGGTGGGTCGCGAAGACGCTATGGTTTAGGGCGAACATGTCAGATCCAAGAGCGGTTACATCGATACTCTCGATTCCGTTAATGACCAGAGGCACACCGTCAAACAGCTGTCCAGCCCGCGGGGCACCCGCCTTGATCTTCGAAAAAAGCAATGTTTTGTCGGCATCCGATGAATAAAGTGTGACACCTTTAGCGAGTCCAGTCAGCACAGCGGCAGCTTGAAGGAACACATCTCGATCGACATCAGGAGCCGCCAGAACGACCTCTGATAGCCTGCCGATTCTCAAACTCGCACTTGCGGCCTCTTTCAAGGCGTCGACGACTATTTCATTTCCCATGCTATGCGCTATCACGAATACCTGCTCTATACCCGGATTCCGAATCAACTCCAAAAGCTTTAGAAAATGCCCCTGCGCGAACCGGGCGCTTTCCCGATCGTAATCATAGGTTAACGCTCCACCACCCTCAGATGCCCAGGAAAATAGGATCGGAGATCCTTTGTACTGCATATCGAAGGTGATCTGTGCCAGGCGGAACACTCCGTCTTCGAAAGTGTTATTGAACCCGTGCACAAATACCAGGGCTGTATGAGAAACCGAGCTTTTGATCGCAGCAACGAACTGATCTCTATCCATTCTCTTGATGGCCTTAAGCTGGAAGCTTTCCCTATCATTATCTGCGTGTCCCCAGAAGGTTATACCGTAAATGATCAGCCCCGGCCGTTCAATCCCCCCGATTGAGTGGCTATCTGGTATCCTGACCTCGGCCACGCCGAAACTGAGATTGGCAGTCCGGCCGTAGCCAAAGGAAATGTCATTCGTACCTTTCCAATCTCTGTCCGTCGCGAAAAGGACGCTAACCCGCCTGGGATCATCGCTTATCATGGTTTCCACGCGAGTAGGAGCTGACTCCGTCAGCCATAATCTCTCTACTCCCAAAAACAAACAAATTGCGATAGCCGAGGCAAGAAATGCAATCGATACTGTAGCGTATTCACGCGGCCAGATAAACTCTTCCTTTAATTGAGATGTATAATGAAGCGAATGACTGCGAGCACAATTGCTACGACGAAGCAAAAAAGCGCTGTTAAGGCTAATATCGGCGTCCCTAAATCTGACATCGATGAACTCCCTTCGTCATAACCGAATACTCGGGATCTTAAGTCTCCCGGTTGGGTGCGCATTCAGTCGGGCATAGATTGCGCCGAAATTCAAGAATTACGTCCCTGCCGTTACGAAGTCAATGCTGCAGCGCGGCTGCATTCGTCTCTGTATCGGGTTTGCCCACGCGACCTGGCCAATGTCCGGTTAGGGTCGATAGCGGTCATCGGATGGGGCCCGGCAGTATAAGTTCTTGCCACAGCCGATCCGCTGCCTCGCGAGCCCTTTCGGGGTCAATATCAAGCAAGGGGCTCGGCGTCCGGGCATCGACGATGCGCGGCATGTTCGGATGCTCGACGCGGGCCTTTTTGCGCCGGGTCCGCCTCGGCGCCAGGCCATAAACGATGTCAGGGCGGGAGGTTCAGCATGTCGCGGGAGATGGGTCATGCCACGCGCCGGGCGCCACGTAATATAAGTCCCCTCTGCGGCTTTTTCCGGGGGGCGGCCGGGGTCGAGTCGCCGACGCTCCTGCCGCGCTGCGTCCCGATGCCTGGCGGGGGACCAGGTGCAATGCCGGGGGAAGCGAGCGCGAGCTGATGGCAGGAAGGGCGCTGGGCATGAGCCGCCTTCGTTCGTCGGACTGCGCGCGCGCGAAACGGGCGACGCGTCAGGCCGCCTTCCGGCCCAAACGAAGGCGCCGCCGCAGAGGTGAACACCCGCTGCATGTGTTCTGCGCACCAAGAGCGCCCGATGCCTTGGTCTGTCGGAACCCCACTGCTGCGATCTCGATACGGTTGGCGACACAGATACGATGCGCGCTGATACGCCTGTTGATACGGCATGAGTGAGGTCAAGCATGGCGCGCGACGTGATCACGCTAGGCGAGGTGGCCGGGCTCGTTGCGCCGATTGAGCCTCTATGCGGCCGATGCGATCGTCGTGGCTCCCTGAACACCGCGCGGCTGCTGGGGGAGCACGGGCCGGGCGCTGCGATGGGCGCGGTGATGCGTGCGCAGGTGGGCGACTGCCCGAAGCGCGATGCGGCGCAAATTCAGGAACGCTGCGATCCTTACTGCCCGGACCTTGTGCGGCTGTTCTTCCGGCCCGGAGCGGGCTGAGCCGGCGCGGCTTGGTTCACGCTGCGCACAAGGTCCTGCCAGAGCCGATCCGCAGCCGCGCGGGCTTGCTCAGGGTCATGCGGCGGCAAGGGCTTGCTGTGATCGGCGATGCGGTTGGTCAAGATCGGCGCGGCCTTCGCCTGTTTGCGCCGGGCTGCCCGCTTGGGCGGTGTCGCGATGACGATGTTGGGGTGTTTGGTCAGCATGGGAGGGTCCAGAGATGGGCACGCCACGCGCCGGCTGCCAAAGGTTTTGCCGCAGACGTGACTGTGCGGGAGTCGCTCGCCTTACATCGCGGCCTATTTTGCTTTCTCTAAAGCGATCAAAACTGATGCTGTGGCAATATACGTCTACTTGGAGATGCCAGCAAGTATTAAGGTTGGCGGCGATGGCGTTCCTGCGATACGGACGCTCGGGCAATATGTCGGAACCCACAGAAGACATTTTCGACAACAGTCAGCTTACACGGTATGTGCGAATTATGAGCAGTTTGACGGCTCGACTATGTGGCGCTTTGTGAGCCACCAGACCGTGTTCGATATGCAGCAACCAACGCCACAAGACCTTCTATGGAAGATTGTCATCCCATCGAGCGAGCGCGACAAAGTCCTGAAGCTCTTGGACGACTTCAACCTCACCGCCTATTCGCTTTTTGGTTCCGAAGAGAGCCTTATGGAGACACTGGCGTATCGAGAAATAGATCGGCGGCGGGGGGAGTTTATCGTTTTGTGTTCCTAACAGACTCCAGTCAAGGAGCGGGGATGGAAAACCGTTGTGCCGCAAGTGGGCTAGATACTCATAGGCCTTAATGTCGCACTGCTTCTGGTCATACTCTGCTGCCCAAGACGATATTTCCTCAAATGGCGGCACATTCCATTTGAGGCCTGACTCCGTCTCAATCTCCGCTCGAATCCGCAATGCCATCCTATAGTAATCCCTGAAGCTGAAAGTTGGTGCGCCGCCGCAGCGTTCCAATGTGGTGGAAAGTAGCCACGTGGAATCAGATAGCCCGCGGAACAACAGCTTCAATTCTTGTGCCGAGTTCGTGCGCCTGACGGTTTCGATCTTGGAGCAGCATTCTTCCCACGTTTGCACTTTAATGACTTCACTCATTTCGGCAGCCTCGAAATTGTCGCCTGACTGATGTTGTGCTGCGGGCGATGTCGCATCGGCTCGCCCCTGTCCTGTCGCTTGATGGCTGTCACGCCGCCTCCTTCCCGCTCCGCACGCGCTGTGCGGGGATGCACCTTACAGGAACGCGGCGCCCGCGTGATCCTTGAAGCCGTCCGCCCGGCGCACGTAGCCGCGCAACGTGTCCACGCTCTTGTGCCGGGACACGTCCATCATTTTGAAGATCGACGCGCCATGCTCGGCGGCGCTGGTGAGAAAGCCTGCCCGCAGTGAGTGAGCAGCGAAGCTCTTGGGGTTGAGGCCTGCGCGCACGGTGGGCGCCCGCGTGCCTGCGCCAGCCGGACCTCGGCCTCAACCCGAGGAACGATGCATGACGCCCGCTCAATTCGCATGGAACGCCGTCGCGGCCCGCAACCGCCTGCCGCACGGTCACGTTCGGCAGGGCTAGCAACGAATGGCTGGGATGCCAGCGCGCCGCTTACCTGCCGTCAATACCTGCCTGGCACGATCGGCGCGTGCGAGTTCGATGCCACGATCACTATCGGTGCCCAGCGGCTTGAGACGGCCGGCTTGGCGAACCGCTGTGACGAGGCTGCGGCAGCCGTCCGCCAAGCGGTCGAGCGTGTGGATGGGGCGAATTGGATCGATGTTATGGCAACCGCCATCTCGATCCCCAGGCGCTACCCGATGAGCGTCGTGTATCCGCGCGGCCGCTGCCTAACGCCCGATACGGAGGAGTGGCGCGAGCTACAGCGGAGCGTCGAGGCTGTGGCAGCGGCTGCACTTGTGGCCGCTGGCGCGGCATTCCAGGGCACCGCCCCCAGCGGGTGCGCTGGGGCGATTTTTTCCGGGGGGAGCCGGGGTCGGGTCGCCGACGCTCCTGCCGCGCTGCGTCCCGATGCCTGGGCGGGGGATGGGGGTGCAAGAGCCGGCAGGAAGCAACCCTCCAACCGGAGGGGTGCTGAACGGCCGCGATCAGGCCGAGAGGCACCCCGATTTGACACCGCGTGGTGACATGGTGGTGACACGACAGCGGATCGAGTTACGGGACTTCAGCTAAGTTATTGAAAAGATGGTAGCGGCGGGCGGATTTGAACCACCGACCAAGGGATTATGATTCCCTTGATCAGTCACATTCTCCACTATCCTCCTCCATTTCAGGCCGTCCCATTCAGATCAGTAACTTACGGTTTCTCTTGCTTTTTCTTGAAGCCCCGTCAGGATTCCGTCCCAGGGCGTCGCTGGAAATCCCGGGCTGTTGAAGCCCCCGGTGAAGCCCCAGTGAAGCCCCGCGGGAGACTGCGATGCCGATACGATTGACTGAGACGGCGATCAATAGGGCAATCCGAGAGGTGGCAGAGGGCACTCGTCGCGACCTGGCCGATGTAAACTGCCCCGGCTTGCGGCTCCGCCTGACGCCTGCCGGGACGGCAAGCTGGGTACTGGCGTGCCGCGACCGGCTCGGGCGCATGCGCCGATTTCCTTTGGGCGCCTACCCTAACATGGGCATCAGTGAAGCCCGCGGTGAAGCCCGGGCACTCCATGCCCGAGTGAAGAAGGAAGGTGCCGACCCTGTCGCGGATCGTCGGCGAGATCTGGCTATCGGTGCAGCGGCCAAGGCTGGCCTGGGGACGTTGGCGGCCGTTCTGGACATCTACAGTGCGCGTCAGGGTAAAACCCTCAAAAGCTGGCCACACAGCCGCAAGCGGGTAGAACTGGTTTTCAAGCCCCTGCTCCCCAGAGCCGTGGCCGACCTCACAGCAGCCGACCTGCAGATGGCAGCCGACGCTTACCCGGCTGCCCAATCGGCCGCCTTCGCGGTGCGCACCATTCGCCCAGCGTTGAAGTGGGCGGCACAGCGAGGGCACCTCTCGCCCATGTTGGCGAACCTTCATAGCCCCGCGCCTGTCCGTCGGCGTCACCGGGTGTTGGGCCGAGACGAGCTGGCCACGCTGCTGCCGATATTACGGGCTGGCACGGATACTCACGCCGCCGCCCGGCGGTTCACCGCCTTGACAGGGCTTGCCGACGTGTCAGGGCTGCACTGGCGCCAGATCGACCTTTCGACCGGCGCCCTGCTACATCGCACCAAGCCAGGCGGCGCTGTGTCGGTCCATACGGTGGCGCTACCTAGCGCAGCGATCGACCTGTTACGCGGACTGCCGAGCGACGCTCCGGGCGGCGCGGTGTTTCCGCACGCCAGGGCCCATCCAGCCGTGCTGCGCTTCATACTGCTGACCCTTGTGCGGCGAGAGGAAGCGGCCGGCGCGCGCTGGCGTGAAATCGATTTGACCGGCGGGAAATGGACCGTCCCCAGTGAGCGCACCAAGAACGCCGAACCCCATACCGTGCCACTGTCCCGACAAGCCATCGCGCTATTGCGCGCCCTGGGTCCGGGTGCGGCGGATGAACTGGTCTTCAGCACCTTCACGGGTGGTCCGATTGGCAACTGGGACCGCGAGACGAAGGTGCTGCAAGAGGCCAGCGGCACGGAGGGATGGACCCGCCACGATCTGCGGCGCACTGGGGCCACCATGCTTGGCGAGATGGGGGAGCTGCCGGACATCATCGAAGCGGCATTGAACCACGTCAGTATCCGGTCGCCGTTGGCTGCCACGTACAACCGGAGCCGGTACCGGCCGCAGGTGGCGGCGGCGCTCCAACGACTGGCGGACGCGCTGGACGGGATCGAGGCGGGAGCAGCCCGGGTGGTGCAGCTACACGGCGAGGCCAGGCAGATGCAAGGCCGTCAACCACCACACCTGCCCTTTCAGACTTGACTCGCCCCGACTCGGCCCCACGGCTCACACTGCCCGACGGGCAGGGCTGGGCTGGCCACGGAATGTTCGGGCCCGCCACGATTGGGAGGCGCATCGCCTGCCCCCGGCGGTCCTTGCCTACTCGGAGGCCGTGTGCCTCTCATTGGACGAATCTGAACCAAAGTCCGGGCGACCACACCAGCGATGGCAGGAGGTGGACCGGTCGTATGGACTTCAATCTGAAGCGCTTTCTGCGCCGCACATCTCCCGATGTGCTGCGGCGATATCTCGACGCTCGGAAGATCAGCCTGTCCGATCGGGTTGATTGGCTCAACCCGACACAGACCCAACCGGATGCCCTGTTCAGCGCAATCAATGCGCTGGCACAGCGTGACCGAGACGCCATCATAACCGACTTTGAGAATGTCGAGCAGCTCTGCGACGTAGTCGGCCAGACAGCGCTGCATTCCGTGGCCGCAGCGGACGCCCGTGTTCTGTCCCTGGTCCAGTCGGCGGATAGCAACGTGGCAAAGAGTATCACGCTGCTGCTCGCACACGGCACCCTATTTGAGCATGCGCTTGCGGCGGCATATGCCGACCGTCTCCTCATGGGCCGCTCGTGGAGCGCTTTCAACATAGATGCCTCAGCGACCATAGATTTCGCGCACCCAAACGTTCATGCATTCGAAGCCGAGCTTGCGGCAGCGCTGACGCGCCCAGACGGTTCCATGGGCAAGCTCAAAGTTGATTCATTCGAGCGCGGCACAGTCACTGAGGACGGGAAAGCTGCCGGCATGAGTGTCCACTACGCCATATATAGCGAGGGACTCCCGGTAAGCGATGTTGAGTTTCTGGGTGATGAACTGAAACGAGAAACAAGACGTCCCGTCCATGAGGGAGCGATCCTCTACGATTCGGACGGAAGGACATTGGATGTCGTCGCCGGTGGCGGCAGAGCAGTCCGCAATCGCATTGCCAATTCTTTTGCCCAGAACATGCTCGGCATTAAGGGCAAGATCCATCCCGTGACTGTGCGGCGGTTCGCTCTCGATCGGCTAAGTGTCCGTCCGGGAACAAATTGAGTTTTTAGAATCGCTTAGCGGGTCACCCTTGAAGCCATTGAATCGCCTGTGATTCTCTCTCCCCCGAGCATCGATTCGGAGGACTGGATGTGGACCAAGGAGAACCGGACGCGGTACGACCGCACCCGACTGCGCTATGAGAGCGATCTGACTGATGCCGAATGGGCCGAGGTGGAACCATTGATCCCCCCGGCCAAGCCGGGCGGCAACAAGCGGAGCGTTGATATCCGCCAGGTGGTGAACGGCGTGATGTATGTGCTGAGCACCGGCTGCCAATGGCGGGCGATCCCCAAGGACCTGCCGCCGCGGAGCACAGTGCACGACTATCTGGAACGATGGACCTGGGACGGCACGCTGGAGCGACTGCATCACGCATTGTATGTGAAATGTCGTGAGCAGGCCTCGCGAGAGGCCAGCCCGACCGCCGCGGTGATTGATGCGCAGAGCGTGAAGAGCGCCGAAAAAGGGGGGCCTCGATCGATCCGCATGGGTATGATGCGGGGAAGAAGATCAAGGGCAAGAAGCGGCACGTCCTGGTCGATACCCAGGGTTTGCTGCTACAGGCCATCGTGACGGCGGCGGACATCCAGGATCGCGATGGCGGCGCCATGCTGCTGGCGACGCTGTTCGGGATGTTTCCGTTCCTGCTGAAGCTTTATGCCGATGGCGGCTATCAGGGGCGGCGATTCCAGGAGGCGTTGAAGCGTGTCGTGTCGCAGGCCGAGGTGGAGATCGTCAAACGATCTGACCAGGCCAAGGGCTTTGTCGTGCTACCAAAGCGATGGGTGGTCGAACGCACGTTGGCGTGGCTCAACCGATGTCGTCGACTGGGTAAGGATTGGGAAAATCTCAATGTGAAGGCGCGTGCCTTTCTGTTGCTCGCTTCCATCCGTCTCATGGTCAGACGGCTATGCAGGAACTAGCAATGTTCCCGGACAAACTCTAAGGCGGCCGATTGCGTTCGACTCTGACGCCGCCGACGGCATCAAGACGGTGAAGGTGACGCTTCTGCGCCTCGCACGTGCGGGCAGTGGCTATGAGCGGGTTACAATCGAGGTCGATCCATCGGACCGCACCGACATATGCACCCGTAGCAGGCTGTGGTTCGGGGAAGCCGACCCTTTGAGCTCGTCCGATTGGTACGTAACGCATGCCACACTACGTATTGTGTTTCATCCCGAACCAGGCAGAACGCGCACGAAGACCGTGTCCATTCAATTGCGAGCACCTAACGGTTCAAACTTGCGAGATCAGACTCGGCAGCATCAATTGGTCTCACAGAAGTACTTGACGAGATGGCGGTTGATTGCAGCGTCCGGCAGGTGAAGCGATGCACACCGACACTGTCAACATTGTCCAATTCTTGTGCGACCTTTCCGAGTCATCGGACGAAGTGTTCCACGCGTCCAAGATTGGGCCTGAGCGTGATAGTGGGCTGCAATATCTGGCCGGGCTGGGGGCGATTGAGCCAGGGCCACGGCCTGAAAGTGTGGGTTGCAACGCTTGCGATGCCGATCATCCAGCAGTGATCGAATATGATTCGGACCGGCGACGCTACGTCCATTTCTGCCCGGAGGCGGGGCTTGTGACGTTGAATGATGCCGATCTCAACACACACCGGTTCCGGCCGGAATGGCTGGTAGATTGGCTTGCGAAGGAGATTCCCATAACCTCGCCGCTGCGCCGCCCTCCTCTTGTAGATGGGCGAGTTTGGTACCTCGGCGACGCTGCATGTGGTGACGCGCTGGTGACAGTCATTTTCGCGCGACGGGTGTCGAGCCAATCGGAGCTCGATCTCTTGGTGTCTGCGCTTAGGCCCATTCATCCCGCCGGCAAAGGTCTAGTGTTAACGACCTCCCCTCATGTCGCTCGTCAGGCTCAGCTCCCGAACGGATTTGAGTTTCTGGATCTGGGGGACCTCATTCGGGCAGTTGGGGACCGATTGATCGTGGACCGGGCGAACCTCGATTCGGATCGTGTCCCAGCACGTGGTGTAGGAGCGGTGCTCCCGAGCAGCGTTGGCTGCGTGATCAGGCTGCCACGGCAGGCAGACCGATCGGGATAGTATCGCTGATTGTGCCGAGTGTTTCCAGGCTCATGTAGCGACGCTGCACGGCCCACTCGTCGTTTTGTTCGAGCAGGATGGCGCCGACCAAGCGCGCAATGGCCGCCTCGTTGGGAAAGATGCCGACCACGTCAGTGCGCCGCTTGATCTCGCCATTCAGCCGTTCCAACGGATTGGTGCTGTGGATCTTAGCGCGATGCTCTTTGGGAAATGCCATAAAAGCAAGCACATCCGCCTCAGCTTCATCCATCAGGCCGGCGAGCTTCGGCACCCGAGGGCGGAGTTGATCGGCGACCTCGCGCCATTGTTTGCGTGCGGCCTCAGCGTCGTCCTGAGCGAATGCGGTGCCGATCCAGGCCGAGACGATGCGGCGATGACCTTTACCGGCGTGCGCCAGGGCGTTGCGCATGAAATGCACCCGGCAGCGCTGCCAGGAGGCGTGCAGCACGCGGGCTACCGCGGCTTTCAGCCCTTCGTGGGCATCGGAGATCACCAGCTTGACGCCGCGCAGCCCACGACGGGCCAGGCTGCGCAGGAACTCGATCCAGAATGTTTCCGCTTCGCTGGGGCCGACTGCGAGGCCGAGCACTTCACGTCGGCCGTCACTGTTCACGGCAACCGCCACAGTGATGGCAACCGAAACAATGCGCCCCTGCTCGCGCACTTTCACATATGTCGCATCCAGCCAAAGATACGGCCATTCGCCTTCAATTGGCCGGTTCAGGAACGCCTGCACGCGCTCGTCGATCTCGCCGCAGAGCCGGCTGACTTGGCTCTTGGAGACCCCGGCGCACCCTCCGCTGCCATTCCAGCGGCTTCGCCGCCGGAACCTTGGGCAGCTCCGCCCATCGCCTGCACCAGATCATCGACGCTGCGTGTCGAGATGCCGTGCACGTAGGCTTCCTGGATCACTGCGGTCAGCGCCTTCTCGGCGGTGCGGCGGGGTTCAAGGAAGCCGGGGAAGTAGCTGCCTTTGCGTAATCTCGGAATGCGCAGCTCGACCGTCCCGGCGCGCGTCTCCCAGTCGCGGTCACGGAACCCATTGCGCTGATTGATGCGGTCAGGGCTGCGCTCGCCGTGCGCTGCGCCACACAGCACATCAGTCTCCAGCTCCATCAGTCGCTGTGCGGCGAAGCCGATCATCTCGCGCAGCAAGCTGGCGTCAGAACTCTTTTCCAGAAGGCCTTGAAGGGCAATCTTGTCGTTGGTCATCGCGGTGTCCTTGGGTCAGAGTTGCGATTGGCAACCCAATTCTACCCGGGTTCACCGCGGTGGCCGTCGCTGTGGATAAGTGGCCTGCCGGCGCCAAACTCTCGGCGGTCGCTCCGCCAGGCCACTTATCCACAGCTCCTACACCATCACTTGGGACACGACCTCAATTCGCGGGTGCAGGGCTTGCAGGGCCAATCCCTGCCAGCCAAGCCACCGGTGCAAGCTTCACGGAAGGATCGCAAGGAACCCAGCCGACTGGATTATCGCGAGGCGGACAAGCCGCTCATCGCCGAGATGCATGCAATGATCCTGGAAGGGAAGGCACGCAACCCGACGGACGCAGCACGTGCCCTCGCCAGGCGTGCGGCCGGTAGCGGTAAGGAGGCGAGCAAGGTCACGCGCCTCGCAGCAAGGTACATTAAGTTGTACGCGGGCCGCTGAGGCAGCATCCAGTCGTGTCCAGTCGCGACCTCGGTCTGGACACGACTGAACGGACTTCGTGCATGGGAGTCGTCTATTTGGATATCCCGCAATGCCGGTGGACACCGGCACAACGAGGGATACACAAGATGACGACTGAATCTCTCAACATCAATCCCCTGGCCGTTCCCATCCCGGAGGCCGTGCAACTCTCTGGCATTTCACGGTCGGAGTTGTACCGGCGCCTTGCTGCCGGCCACGTTCGCGCCGTGAAGTCCGGAGCGCGCACGTTGATCTTGATGGATAGCCTGCGCGCGCATCTGGCGAGCTTGCCCGCCTGCGACCTTTCGCGCTCCGAAAGGCGCCTGAACCAAAACCACCCCGAGCGCGGCTGTACCCGGAGCGGTGGATCGTGTTGAGACTGTAGCTAGCAACTGCAATTTGGCACGAAATGGCTGCGGGCGCAAACGCTGCATGGGGCGAGGGAGGCTCACCATGCGCGCCTATAGGCGCATTCGAACCGCTCTCATACGGTGCATCCCGGGGGAACCGGCAGGGGCGGTATGATGCCTACGGATTGCTCCTTCGCCTTGACCTTGTTTCCGGACTTCGCGGCAACGTCGAAGTCCGAGCCAGTCTTCTCGCTGCTGACGCTCGCCGCCCGCATCCGCACCACGACTGCACCACAGAAAGGCGTGCTGCCCTGGCTGAAGCTGGCGCGGTTCGGTGATCGGCGTACCGCAAAGGGTAGCTTGCGCCACGACGGCAACTTGGTGGCGATCAGCGGCATCGAAGCCGATTACGACGGCGAGGAAATTCCCTTTGATGAGGCGCGGGCGCTGTTGGAGAAGCAGGGCATAGCCAGCCTGCTCTACACGTCGCCGTCGCACACTAAGGATAGACCGCGTTGGCGCGTGCTATGCCCGGTGTCGCAGCAAGAGCCTCCGCAGCGGCGCAATCACTATCTTGGCCGCCTCAACGGCCTCTTCCGCGGGGTGTTCAGTGGTGAAAGCTGGACCCTCTCGCAATCCTACTATTTTGGTAGCGTTAACCGAAATCCTTCGCACCGAGTAGAGGTGATCGAAGGGCAGCCGATCGATCAGCACGACGATCTTGACCTGATATGGCTGGGCAAGCCGGACACTTCCACAAATGCCTATGGCGCCGACAACCTTGCCGGAAGAGACGCAAGAGAAGATGCCGAGCTGATCCGCTGTGTCGTCACCGGGGAGCACCTTCACATCGAACTTTGCGCACTGGCCGCGCGCTACGTCGGGCGGAACATCCCCAGCGATACCGTTGAGGCCCTGCTGCGCGGGATCATGCTGTCGCACCCGGAAGGGACGCGGGATGAGCGATGGCAGGATCGCTATGACAGCATTCCCAAACTGGTTGCTTCAGCGCGGCGAAAGTACCGGGAGGAAGGCGAAAACCAGCCTGATCCCCGACGCAAGGACATTGCGCGTGCGGCATTCGCCATGCTGCGCCAGCGGAAGACCGCCGATGAAATAGTGACCGAACTTTACCGGTTGAATCAGCAGCACTCTCAGCCGTTGCCAGCCGACGTGATGAACACCACAGCCATCTGGTGCGCTCGGCAATACACGCAGCGACACGATGCCTGACGACGCCACGACGATCCGGCAGATCGCCGGGCTGCAACAGCAACTCAAGCCGGTGATGCGCGTCGTGGCCGGCAAGATCGATGTGCTGACCGATGAGGCGGAGGACGCCCTGCTAGCCGCGCAAGCGGAGGTATTCCAGCGCGCCGAGCATCTGGTCCGGCCAGGCTACCACGAAGTCAGTGCCGCCGATGGCCGAACCACCATCGCCGCCGGGCTGCATGTGCTGAAGCAACCGGCGCTGATCGAGGAACTGGCCCGCGTCGCCGACTGGCAGGCTTTCGACGGCCGGAAAAAGGATTGGCGCACCATCGACCCGCCTGCTTCGATCGCTGCCGTCCTGGCCGCACGGGCTGGCCGGTGGCGGCTGCGATCCGTCGTCGCCGTCACGACCTGCCCGACGCTACGGCCGGATGGTTCGGTCCTGTCAGCGCCGGGTTACGACGCGGCGACCCGCATCTACTACATGCCAGCGTCAAATCTCTGCATGCCGACACTGGCGGCCCATCCGACGCAGAACGATGCCAAAGCTGCGGTGGCGCTCCTGTCGGATCTGCTGGCCGGCTTCCCGCTGGTGACCGATGCCGACAAGGCCGTGGCGCTGAGCCTGATGGTCTCTGCTGTAGTGCGCGGGGCACTTGGAATGGTGCCAGTGCACGCCTTCACGGCACCGACGCCCGGCACGGGTAAGAGCTACATTGCCGATGTTGCGACAGTCATCACCTCGGGCCGCTGGTGCCCTGTCATCACGCCCGGCCGGACCGAGGAAGAGCTTGAAAAGCGGCTGGGCGCTATGCTGCTGGCCGGCTACCCGATCATCTCGCTGGACAATATCTCCAACGGACTGAGCGGCGATGCGCTTTGCCAGATCGCCGAGCGCCCGACCGTCCGCATCCGCCTCCTTGGAAAGTCTGAAACACCGGAATGCGAGTTCCGCGGCATCATCATCGCCAACGGGAACAACCTTGCCGTGATCGGCGACATGACCCGCCGCGTCATTCTTGGCACGCTGAACTCGGGGGAAGAGCGTCCCGAAGACCGGAAATTCAAGTTTGATCCCGTCAGGCAGGTCCTGGCCGATCGCGGCCGGTACATCGCCGCCGCCATGACCATTCCCCGAGCCTACCTCGCCGCGGGCCGGCCCGACAAACGGCCGGGGCTGGCATCCTACACCGAGTGGTCTGACATGGTGCGCTCGGCCCTGGTGTGGGCCGACTGCGGCGACCCTGTAGAAACCATGAAGGTGATCCGCGACACCGATCCCGTGCTGACTACGCTGCGCACGGTCCTGGAATGCTGGCGTGATGTGTTCAGCGGTGAGGGCAAGACCGCGGCAGAGGTGGCAGCGTTATACGCCGGTGGGTTCGATCCGGAGGGGCAGGAGGGCGAGGCCCTGACCGCGCTACGCGCCGCACTTGTGCCAGTGGCAGCGGTGCGGGGCGTGATCGACGCCGCACGACTCGGTTACTGGCTGCGCGCATCCAAGGGACGGCCGGCTGGCAAGCTGAAATTCCTTGGGGAGCCCGCGCACGGCGGCGTGCTGCGGTGGTCTGTTGTCGCGGCATAATACCAACCGCCCTAGACACTGACACACGCCCAGTCGCGGGTTCCGATTTGAGCGGATGCGGTCTGGATCATCGATCAGGAAGTTCCACGCATCCTTGCAAGCCTCAATGATCGCCTCGTAGGTGTCCCAGACGAGATTGCATAGCTTGTTGGCGCGCAGGTATTCCCAGACATTCTCCATCGAGTTCAGCTCCGGCGAGTAGGGCGGCAGAGGCACCAGCGTAATATTGCCCGGCACCTTCAGCTCTTTGCCGCGCTGGTGCCAGCCGGCCTGGTCGCAGAGCATAGCAGCATGCGCACCAGGGCTGACCTGAGTGCTGAGTTCCTCGAGTAGCTCATTCATTCCCTCGGTGTTGGCCGCGGGCATGATAACCGCCGCGCCGACGCCGCGAGCGGGGCAGATCGCCCCATAGAGATAAGCGGACTCGTGGCGGTTGTCCCGCACCATCGGCGGCCGCGAGCCGATCGGCGCCCAGATATAGGCGTGCGTGCCCTTCTGACCGACACGGGCCTCGTCCTTACATGAGGGTTCAGTTGTCAACGCTTCTATCGCATATCTCGCTTCCACTTTGATCGGTCGTGTTTCGGGATGTCTTGGGTCCGGGGTTGTCGTGTCTCGCAGCTACGGCTGCGTCACCTTACATGCGGTCGGGCCGGAGATCGGTCCCGTACCATAATGCCTCATGCACGAGGCGTAGCCCCAGTGAGACGCGACCCACCTGAAACGCGGCGATCGAATAGATCCACCAATGAAGAAGACGGTCGCGCTCCCCGTACCGCCGTCGGCGCGATGCGACCGACGGCAATTCCTCTCCGCCTATGCCGCGACTATGGGAAGCTTGCCGATCTCAACGCCGGCAGGCACAACCCCAGCTTCGACATAGCGCCAAAGTGCAATCAGCAGCTTGCGGGCCATCGCCACAATTGCGATCCGCCGGGTACGCCCGGCCAATGTGCCGACGCGCTCGCGAAACCACTCAGCCAGATCACTGCCCGGTTGGTAGCGAAGCCAGAGCCAAGCGAGCTGGATCATCGTCGTCCGGGCACGCGGATTGCCGGCTCGGCCGATGCGACGATCACGGTCCATGTTGCCACTCTGATAGGGCATCGGTGTGATGCCGACGTAGCTGGCGAGCTGCCGACGGTTGTCGAACGAACGGTAGAATACTTCGCGTGTGAGCACAGCGGCAAAGTTACTGCCAATACCCCGGATGCAGCACAGAGCGGCAATCTTGCGGTAGGTCTGCTCCTGTGACTCAGTCTCGGCGGCCACCTCCCGCTCGGCCTCGGCCTCGCGGATCAATTCCAAAATGAACACGAGCTGCCGGCGAAGGCGGTTCAGCTCGGCTTGGAGATGGCGCGACATCTCACGTCCATCGCCGGTGCGCAGGGCAGCAAGATCCCGCTCCCATGAACGAAGCGATGGCCTCTCCCGGATGCCCTGCGTGAATAATAGTGCTTCAATTCGGTTCTCAATGCGCAGTCTCTCCCGCACTAAGTGCTCACGCTCGCGATGCGGGCGCTTGGCGTCCTCCTCGTCTGGCGTCGGCACACGAACCATGCTGCAAGCTTTGTGATCACCGCTCAGATAGGCCATCAGCACGCGTAACATGCCCTCCGCATCGAGGCGATCCGTCTTGGCTCGGCGCGCCCGGCGGTTGACGAGGATGCTGGTGGGCTCAAGCACATAGCTGGTAATGCCATGCTCAGTCAGCAGCCGATGCAGCCAGAAGCCGTCGCGTCCCGCCTCAAAGCAGCAGACAATTCCGATCGCCACACCCAGCTTGGCCGCCAAGCGAGTGTGCAATGACGAGAGGAGCGCTAGTGTTCTGACTTTGACACTTCGATCCCGACCGGGATGGCGGGATCGGCCGCGAACCAGATGGAGGCCGGGGATCGAAGCGATAGGATCGCAACACTAGAAGCGCAGTCGCATCGCCGCCGGCAACTCGGTGAAGGCGCGGCTTCTCAGCTCGAGGCAGACGCACGGCCACGAGCCGGTAGAGTGGCTGAGCTCAATCGCGACGTGGATGATGTGGTGCTGGTCCGTAGTCATCGAGGACATGGGTGGCTCCTGTGCAAGAGGTTGGACACTCTTCAGTTTCCATTGGCGCCCACCCTCATAGCATCTGAAACCACACCTCGATCGGCGTACCAGGCGTGGTGGAGAGAAGAAGGTCCTTCAGGCAACTGCCGAAGTTTTTTTAAAAGCCTCCTGCGCCGCGGCGTGCTTCTTCGGATGGAACGGGCGCGGCTGCAGACGGGTCAGACCCAGTTTGCGCAGCCATTTGCCGATGGTCCGCTCGTTCACTCGCACGCCGAACCGGCGTTTCACCTCGTCGCGCAGATCAACGCAGCGCCAACGCACCACCTTGGCCGTCTTCGGATCAGGCCCCTTGATCACGATCTCCTTCAGCTCATTCATCTGCGCTTCCGTGAGAAATGCCTCCCGACCATTGCCGTGGCGCGATTCCAGACCGGCAATCCCCGCCGCGTTGTAGCGGTGCACCCAGTCCCGCAGGGTCTGGCGATCCATGCCGGACTGCTCCGCCGCCTCGCTGCGCGACCGACCCTCCAGGATCAGGGCGATCGCCAACAGGCGGCGAACCTGCGCGCCGTCGTCGCTCTTGGCCGCCACCTCACGCAGCTCCGCCGCCGTGTGCTTCGTGCGGGTAATTATGATCGCTTGCCCCATCCGGCCCTCCCTCGACTCCAATCGATGTCAGGGGCACCGAATCGTAACTTTGCGAGTCAGGGGAAGCCCCCCACTCGAGAGTCGAGAGATCGGGCGGTTGGTATAATACGCCATCGGTGGGGATGGTTGTGATTGGTGGGGATGTTTCAGCCATCATGCCCGGAATTGCATGCCATGTCGCGCGCGTGACCTCAAACATCCCCACCATCGTCACCATCCCCACCACACGCTGGGAATGAAACAGGACGCCACTCATCCGTTGGCCTGCCCTGCAACCGATACCTCTCACACCCACGTTGCGGTGCACATGCCCGAAACCGCAGCTCCCCCTCCCCTGTCGGCTGGCGCACTGCGGATGCGCCGCTCACACGAGCGGCGATGGAAGGGCGTGCAGGTTGTGCGGTTCGAGGTCAGAGACTCGGAAGTCAATGCTTTGATAATCCACCAGTTCCTTGCCCCCGAAGACCGGGACAACCGACTGGCCATCGCGGGTGCCCTTCGCCGGTTGCTGGATCGGATACCGCCTATAGCTTGGCGCATTGCGGCGCGGCCACCGGGTGCCACGTGACGCGCAACAGAGCGGACATGCGAGGAAGAGCCATTATGCGTTGCGAGCCACACCCGAGATTTCCGCACAATACGCGCACGCGCGCGAGGATCAAAAATATCGGTGGAACTGCAGAGATCAGTGCTATTGCTTGGTGAAGCAGCCTAGAATCCACCAATGGAATGCGAAAAATCGACGCGATGCGCGCGATGTCCCCACACGTCCAGAGTCATAGCGCCCCGTTCCACGTTGCGCGCGTCGCCGGTGGTGATCGCCCAAGGTTAGCCAAGAAATTTAGGCAAAGAGAATCCACATGCCCCGCGGTGGCCACAACTGGAAAGGCGGAGGGACCATCGAAGCCAGCCGATCGCTTGACGTGATGCAGCTTGCACGCGCCGGCTATCTCGTCGGCTCTAGAAGCGGTGGCTGGCAATGGACGTACGGTGACGGTACTAAGGCATGGATCGGCATGAGGGGCGGCAGAGACGCAGTGACCCTCGATTATCGCTTCAGGTCCTACGGAGAGGACTGGCAGTCTGTCAGCCAGCGTGTCCCAATCCTCTGGACCCCCTGTCGCTTCGGCGGAGAGCGTCCCTGGTTCGTCTGCGATGTTCGAGCCAATGAGGTGTATTGCGGCAGACAGGTCGCCAAGCTTTACGGTGCGGGACGGCTGTTTGCGTGCCGGCACTGCTACCGCCTCGGGTATGCGGTCCAACGTGGCGGGCCGATGGACCGCGCGCATCACCGTCTTGCGCGCTGCACCGCAAACTCAGTGCAGACTACGACGGGCCGGATATGCCTCCTCCACCGAAACCCCGGTGGATGCGGTGGAAGACGTACACCCAAATCGCGCAGCAGATCGAGGCCGGCCAGGAGCGGCTGGATGTGGTGTTTACGGCGGGTGCGCAACGCATACTTGCCCGGATCGATGGATCGAGGCCGCGCGGAGGGAAGCGACGATGAACACGATGCCGGAGCCCGCCAAGGTGGCCGTTTGCAGCAACTATGGGGTGACGCGGTTCAACGCTCTCCGGCACGGCGTGCTGTCGCGCTACACAGTCCTGCCGTGGGAGGACGAGGCCGAATACCGAACCCTGGTTAATGCCCTGGCGGCCGAGCATGCGCCGGAAGGGCCAACCGAAGAGCATCTTGTGGAAGAACTCGCGGGGATCATCTGGCGCAAGCGTCGGCTTCGGATGGCGGAGGCGGCGGTGTATCGGGACAAGCTTCGGGAAGACGTGACCGGTTACTCCACGCCAGGACACATTGCTGGGGCGGCCCTACTTCCAGTTACAGGCGCCACCGAACACGAGGCTAACATTCCGCACGCGTTGACCGCCACTCCGACTGGCACAACTCGCGAACTGCGGGATGTGAACCGCGATAGGGCAATGACGAGCCGCGCGTGGGACATTCTGGAAGCTGGCGGCGCCGGTGCCTACGAGCGTGGCCTAGCCGCGCTACGGGACGACACGCGGGCATATTGGCAAGAGTGCTTAACTGACCCGCCTCATGATGGCCTCACCTACGTGCCAAGCGCCGACGCACTCATGGCCTGGATCGATCGCCACTGGAAGAGTTGGTACGACAAGCCGATTGCCGAGTTGCAGCACCGCGACGCGATCCGGGACCAGGCGCTCGGCATGGCGTATATCGCCGACAATTTGGATGTGCCGGCTCGGTATGAGGTCCACCTGGATCGCAAGCTAGAGCGGACGCTGGCTATGTTGCTACGCCTCAAAGACCTACGGATGGCAACAGTCGCGAGCTGATCCGTTTGGCAAAACGGCCGGCCAAGGGTCGCGTTGGACGCGACGGATGCCGCGGTGCAGGGCGGAGGACGCCGCCGGCCTGATGCGGCGTTCCGCCCGAGCCACGAACGATTTCCGACCATCAGGTGCGTGTGCGCGCGCGACGATCAACAAAATCCGGCCGAAAAAGGGTGGTCTAGACTGGTCAATGTAGTGTCGCGATCGCCAGGGACTGTCAGACCACCACCATTTTGCCAAGTGATTACCCTCGCTGGCATCGCCGCCGAGCCAAATTAGTAATTGAGTAGCAAACGGAGCGTCAGATGCCCCGAGGCAGCGCACCCGGAGAACGCCGCGGCGAGCGCAGGTTGCGTGTACAAGAAGGTCTCGCTGCTGCGCGGCACGGCGGCAAGTTGCCCCTCGCCATCATGCTCGCCGTCGCGCGCGGTGGCCCAGAAGCCGACAGGATCAGCGATCGGCAATTGCAGGCGGCGATAGCGGCGGCCCCATACATTCATCCAAAGCTGGCCGCGGTGGCGGTTGAGGACGTCACCCCACCCGACCCCGAGCGTGACGCCAAACGCAGGCAGGTCCGGGACTGGCTTTTCAAGCGGCTCGAAGAGATGGCAAAGCCGGAGCCGCTGGTGATCGAGCAGGAGCAACCGCAGAGGTCAACTACGTTACCACGCCCGCCCAATGACTGGCCGCAATGACAGTGCGCCCGGAGAGGGTCAGCCCCCTCCCTGGTGCCCTCCGGCCCAGACAGGTGAATTATGATGACTGGCCACGCGCCTACAGCCTCATTCGCAACCCTTTCGGCGGAACTGCCGTCGGCACCGGGAGCAGCCGAGCAAAGCCGATGGCGCGGGAGCGGACCGGGCGTATCGCCGAGTGCACTATGGGGGGCGAGGGGCGTTTGCTCCCAGCCTACGCTCGCCCGACCCCGTTGCGCGCGTCACTCCGATCCCCGCTGGTGCGGCAAGCGTGGATGGCTGACGGCGTTGGAAATCGCCTTCGAAAGCGTCCCGACTCAATCCTGCCAGAATCCCTTGAACCGCCCCGCGTCAAGCTGTGTGTAGCGGACGGTGTGCTGAATGTTCTTGTGCCCAAGATAGAGTTGGAGTGAGCGCGTATCCTGCCCGTCGTTCGCCAGCTTGTAGCCGCAAGCGTGGCGCAGCATGTGGGGGTGCACGGGGAAATCGAGACCGGCAGCTTCGCCAAGCCGTGCCACCATCTTGCGAAAGCCGGCTGGCGACATCGGCGCATCGCGCTCAGACATGAGCACGTAGCGACCATGGGGGCTATCCCGGCGGAGTTGGCGCAGCGCGCGAAGCTCAGTCCCGGTTAGGGGATGCGTGCTTGGCTGGCCGTTCTTCAACCGCCAGACGTGCAGCAGATGGCCTTTGAAGTCGACCTGATCCCAGGTCAGGGCGCACAACTCCGACACCCGCAGACCGTGCCGATAGGCCAACAGGACGGCGGTAGCATCGCGCTGTCCCCACCGGTTGCCCTTCGCGGCGTCGATCAGTCGGTCAACCTCGGCCGGGGTCAGGTATTCGCGGGACCGGGCGGCAGCGTTCGGCCGACGGCGTGGCGGATTAGTGACTGTCCCATTTTCAGTGTTCGGGACGATCAACCGAAGGGCAGCGTGAGGCATAGGATTCCTGGATCCCGGCTATCGGACTATCCCTATAATAGCCCGAAACGGGACAGTTGGCAATCGAAATTGAAGCTGCAGGTGATGTTCTTGGCCGCGCGCGGCAGTGAGCGATCACCGAACCAAATTAGCAATTAAGTAGCAAAACGAGTGCCAGATGCCCCGAGGCAGCGCACCCGGAGAACGCCGTGGCGGCCGGCAGAAGGGTACACCGAACAAGGCGACCGTCGAGCGCCGGCTGCGTGTGCAGGAAGGGCCGGTTGCTGCTCAAGAAACGGGCAAGCTGCCCCTCGACATCATGCTTTGATCAAGATTTTACCTTCCCGCCCGAGGTGATCGACCGGCTGAAGTGGGTATGTGTATCGCCTGGTATCACACTACCGGAAGCGAGCTGCACCGCGGTGGTGCTGCACGGCCCTGGAATGGGGCTGGGGAGTCGAGAGCGTCGCCGAGAGGCTGATGGCGATCAGTGGCAAGGCGATGGAGATCGGGCCGGGGTATGCGGAGCGGACGGCCAAGGCGGCAGCGGAGGGCGTGGCGAGGAAGCGCGCCCGGCTGGCGATATAAAGGCGCTCGGAAGACAAGAGGCCGCCACCAAGGCCGAGCGTGACGAGCTACGCTCGCTGATCCCCAACTCTCACCAGTTGGACTGATTACACTTAACAGAAAGCACCCCAATGCCCCTCACAAATGGCGAGCGACAACAGAGGTGGCGAGATCGGCGCAAGGCCAAGGTCGTAACGCCGCGTTACGTAACGCCGCTCAGTAACGCCGAGCGTCAGCGTCGGTATAGGCAACGACTCAAGGTCGCCCTGCGCCGCCGTCGCCCCTTGGCGCCACCCGGAAACCAACCACACCAGGATTTGGTGATGACTCCGCCCGACTTGGCCCAGAGGATCGTGGAGCACTTTGCCCCGAAGGGTACTGTGCTCGATCCATGTCGTGGAGAAGGGAGCTTCTACAACGCCTTGATAATGGCCCCTGGGATAGACGTGCTCGACTGGTGTGAACTGGTCGAAGGCCGCGACTTCCTAACACACGAGGGCAACTACGATTTCATAATTTCCAATCCACCTTGGTCCAAGATGCGGCCATTCCTCCAGCACGCCATGGCGATCTCGGACAACATCGTTTTCATTGCTACTATGCAACATTTCACTACGAGGGCCCGCTATCGCGATATCCACGCGGCGGGATTCGGGCTGCGGGAGTTCCTTGTCTGCCCCTGGAATGCTGCCGGCGGTGGGTTCCTGACCGGTGCCTGCCATCTGCAACGGGGTTACACCGGGATACTGACCATGAGCGGCCTTCCGTAAAGTAGTTTCATTGCACCCCGCCGTGCCCATCGCGCCTGCCATAGCAGGCCCGCGCCCGCCGCCCCTGGCCCCCCGCACGCATCCCCCAATCCCGGGCGATGCCAGTGGAAGCTAGGAACTTGCAATGACAACCCGCAGCCGACTAAGGACGCTGCGCGTCCTTCCCAGCCGGTGATAGGGAGTGGCAATGTTGACTCAGTCACGGAGCGCCATGAACAATCGGCGCGAACTGCCTCACGCCGCCGCCCCCTGGGTTTCCAAGCTCGCCGCGCCGCTTCCGCCTGCTGTCTCCAAGGCCGCGTAGAGCCCCGCCAGCGGCCCCTACATGCCCCTGGCGATGCTGGAGCCGGCTGACTGGCCGGCATGGCTAGGCGAGGTAGAGGCCAACCCGGCATCACTGTTGCACCCGGCACCGGACGAGACGCTGCGCAGCTGGCCGGTGGATCGGCGCGTGGGCAGCCCGCGGAACAACGGGCCGGAGTTGCTAGAGCCGATCGCTCTGCCCGGCCAAGCAGGCCCGGAAACCATCAGGCAACCGGCCCCTGCCGCGGCATCCCGTGCGGCTTCACCGCCGGCTTCTTCATCGGCACAAACCCCTGATAGCCGAAGATGCTCCACCAGGCGCTCCACCGTGATCTTGGCCATCGCGTCATCGGCATGGTGGACGCGACACCGGCCGTCATTGTGGGGGTGTCGGGTTGGTTTGCCCCGCGAGCAAGATAGCCGGCAGGCGCAAACAGATACGCCCGCTACGGCACTCGGTTGCAGCCTGACGGCGGGCCTAGGCCACCGGCTGCTTTTAAAGCGCCGCCCGCAAGTTTTAGTTGCACGCGGATGCGCAATGTGCAACCTCACATTATGTGTCCGGTTTACCCCCCGGACGCAAGCTACCCCAAACTACGGGGGCGCGCTCGGCCCAGACCCCAACGCGCCCGCCTTTTTTCCGAACCTGCATGGTAGCCCGGCGGGGAGAACGGAGCAGAATTTTCCGCTGCGTCTTGAGGCGGCAGCGCGGTTTTCAACACGTGCGCCGCCCGCGCACCTTGGGCGACGGCGGGCGCTACGGACGGCGCTGTTCGGCCACTCGGCGCTTCATTTCGAGCCAGAGCCGATCGGCGCGTCTGCTACAGGAAGTACCAAGCGCAGAACACGATTGCCGCCCACAGCGCAATGCCGCCGAGTAGCCCAAACGCGATGCCTCTAGCGATGGCCCGGGGATTGTGCTCATCAACCTCGACGCGTGGGTGGGACCCGATTTGATCAGCAATTTCAGCGACAGAGATCGCCTCGGCCGCTGTAGGATTGCGGAACAGCGCGATCAGGCGCGTATTATTGATTTCCGCCCTCCCCGGGCGGCTACTGTCGGTTGCAGCTTGGGTGCCGGGAACATTCTGATCAGGGAAAGAAGGCATCTCACACGGCGCCACTGGCCTCGTCTGATGCGCACTCGCAAGCTAAGACATACGCAGGGCCCAGAGACAACCCTGAATCGCGATCGTGTAACGGAACGCGCGCGCCAGAGCGTGAGCCTTACATGCCTATACTCTGCTGCAACAGCCGATCCGCTGCATGACAGCGCCAAGCCTGCTCGGCGGCCGAGCGGAAAGGTTTCCGAGCCACCCGCGGGGTTGTGATGCCGAGGCCAGGCAACAAGTGGCGGGGACGCCGGAACGGCGGCGCAGCCGGTGTGTGTTGGGGGCACCGGCTGCGCCTTGCCTGAAACACGACAGAGGTCTGGAGCCGTGGATCAGGCCGCGAGCACATACGCGCCAAGCGCACCGCGGCGATGTGAGCGAGTTCACAGGGCGGCTTGCGGCCAGCGTGTGCGGTCTCGGCCCGGATCGAAGCTACCGGAGCCCAGCAGCGGCGCCCGGCCCAGGGCTGGCGTTGGGGCGAAGATTGCCGCCTGTTGCAGCTGTCAGGTCGTTATAATGCCAACCCATCGCTGTACTCACCTCTGAAACAAAAGCTCACTTTGGCCGGCATTCTCCGTGCCCCGATTTGAGCCTACTTCACCTTCCGCGTTCTTGGAATGACAGACTCGGCCATCAGAAACGCGGCGTAGCGATCAGCCGGCCATTGTTGCATGCCCCCGTCGCGTCAGCTGGCCGTCGTTCACCAGGACCGCGGATCAGGCGCCTTGGCGTGCAGCTCGGCCATCTGGCCCGGCATAGCCCGGGTCTGCCATCGCCGCGGTGATGAGCGCGCAGATCGGCGACTGCCCCTTGAGGGCAACGCGCGTGGCAAGCGCCCTAGAGAAGTCACGTGTGGTGACGCGGCACGTAGATCGCCCGACAACTGCCCTATCGGCCGAGCCCGTTCATCTCCGACTGCGGACCCGAGCCGCAGAACCTCCCATCTGGTCGCCGGTAGCCACGCTCGCCGGATGCGATGCGTTCGCGGTCAACTCGATGCTGTCCTGCACGCCGCAGCGACCGCCACCGCAGAAGCCCGACTGGGTCAAGCCGAGACGTAGGGGAGGTCGTTCCATGGATGCGCGTAGTCGAGCGTCGGCCGCATTCCCAGTTCGACATTGCCGGACGTTACCCCTGGCCCGATAAGGGCTGAGCTGAGCGGCAGGTTCCAGAAGTCGTTGTCCTCCACTGTCACGACCGGCAGCGTGTCGAGATTCCACACCGCCGAGACGCCAGCGCCTTTGTCGTTAATGAAAGTGTCGTCTTCGACCAGCAGCGAGCTATTCGCCCACTTCGGACCGTCGCCGCTGGCGGGTGCCTCATAGAACGCGATGAAGTGCGGGTTCTGACTGTGCAGCCCCTTTTCCAGCACATCGCCGGTGACGATGTCTTTGCCGCCGTTCGGCAGGTCGATCTGATAGCTGTCGTTGCCGGTATCGCCGTTCGGCGCCGAAGAGCCGTAGATGCGCGAGTCGGTGATCGTGTTGTTCTCGGCCCGGCTCTTGATATCATGCCCCACAACCGTGTCGTGGAAGTAGCTATCGGTAATGGTAAGCGATTGGATCAAGCCGACATAGATGCCGTGCGTCTGCCCGTTGCCGCTGCCGTTAAACCCGAACTCGCTGTCGCTGATCTTGATACTACCGGTGCCGGTGACGAACGGCGTAGCGAGCAGCCCCTCCTGATTGTTGTGGAACCAGTCGTCATTCAGCGTCAGATTGCCAGCCTGATAGCGGATGGCGGCGCCGTTGTCGCCGAGGCGCGCCGGGATAGCTACGCCGCTGATCTGGAAACCGTTGATGGTGACGTTCGGCGCCAGAAGATGCCCAGAGAGGTCGGTGCCGACAGTGAACATCCCTTTGTCGTTCGGCGGCGGCTGCGTCTCCGTCATGTTCACCATGCCGCCGACCGCTTGCAACGTGATACTGTCGGAGATCACCGCGAAGTTGTTGACATAGTTTCCGGCCTGCACGTCGATCGTGTCGCCGTTGTGCGAAGCGCCGATGGCGGTGCTGATCGTGGCGAATTCCTTACCCGACCCGACGGTGAGTGTCGTCATCGAGGACTGTCCTTTCCGCTAAAATCGAAGTATAGCGGGTCTCTTTGCCCCGTCAGGATCAACGCAACGTCAACGCTGCGTTGATCTCATGAAAATCCTACGTGAAATCAACGCTAACGCAGGCTGCGTTAACCTCGCGCACAGGGAGCAGCGAGCCCTGATTGAAGGCATGCGCCGATGCAGCGATGGGTGCCCAGCGGGGCGAAATTAGCACGGATGTGTTGGAAGCCTGCCTCTATGACCGGGCCTGCCGCAAAACGACACGACGGCTGCCATCTTCTTGCTTAAGGCGCGCAAGCCGGACCTTTACAATCGCAAAGTCGTGCTGATCGGCGGAGCGCCGGACGCCGCGCCGATCTCCCTCAGCGTCGAGCGCCCGCAGATCGTCATTCCCGACAACGGCTGGGGCGTGCCGGCGCGCCAGCCCCGCGGCGGCGCTAGCGGCCAGGTGATCTCGCGGCCCTGACACATGGAGGTTCTGCAATCTGGCGGTTCTTTGCATCTGAAATTTTCGCGCGGGGGTAGCCTGGACTGATCCGCGATCCTGGTTCGCGCCGCACCCCCCGGGTGGGGCCTCGCATGAGACATGCACGGGGCGCATTGAACAGCGCCAGTCCAAGCGCAGGGCGCGTATCTCATTACAATTCCGTGATCGCCCGGGGGCGCCGAGTTGGCTGCCGGGGCTTCACTGCCTGTTGCGGCGGCATCTGGGAAAGACCGACTGTCAGGCGCACGCTGCTGCTGGCGGGACGCGCCGTCCCGTTTCATTCGATGTGGTGGATAGTCGACGCGGAGAATCCCCAACCGTTACCCGATTCGCCTATTGTCTGACGGGCCCTTAGTCCTACTGCGTCACTCATCATGCCGCGCTTAAGGGCTGGCGCCTATGCCCGCAGCAGGGACATCGCGGCAGTGCATGGACGAAGGTACGTGCGAGACGGATGCGCAGCGTCGCAATCGAGTTCGGCACATGACGCTGCGAACGCAGCGGCAGCTCCTCTGGGTCGGTAACCTGCGGGAACGGCAGGTCGCTGGCCGCGCCAGGCGCGGGCAAGTCCTGAGGGGGGAATCGTCGCCTTCTCGGAGACCAGGAATCCGTAGGCCGCAATGCATAGGCTTGCGTGATGGTGAAAGCCCCGCCAGCCGCGGCCTTCGTAATGGCCGAGCCCGACCTCCTGCTTCAGATCCAGATAGTCGCGTTCGATCCGCCAGCGCAGCTTGGTGAGATCCACCATCCGCTCGAACGTGATGTCCGACGGCAGCGTGGAAAGCCAGTAATGGTCCGGTTCGCTCGCGCCCTCTGGCCACTCGATCAGCAGCCACTCTTCCGCCGCAGGTTCGTTGCGTTTGGTATCATCGTGTGCCGGACGCACCCGCAGGCGGGCAAAGCGTGAGCTCAGTGCCGTGTTGCTGCCCTCTCGCCAGGTGATCGGCTGCCAGGCGTCGGCGGCCAGCTCGATCGCCAGCTGCTTGGCCGAGACCGGCTGATGCGCATCATCACGGCGCGGCCGTTTGGGCGGCCGGCCGCGGCCCGACCATGCCGGGGCTGGCACTGCTGCCTCGCCCGGCCGCCAGACTGCTGTGGTGGGTAGGATGCCGGCCACGTAGGGCTGTCCGAGTTCGCTGATCCCGCCACGCAGCGTAGCGTTGTTGCCATAGGCTGGGTCCATCAGCGCCACTGCCGCCGGCAGGCCATCAGCGTGGGCTTGGCGCATTTGCCGCAGCGCGATCTCCGGCTTGGTCTGGAACGTAACCTCCGCCGGCACGCCCGCGGTGATCCGCCGCACCGGGTCGTCAGCCCAGTCCTGCGGCAGATACAATCGATAGGCGACCGGCAGGCTGGCCTGGTGGGTGGCCACCGAGAGGCTCACCGCCACCTGGCAGTTCTCCTGCTTGCCAAGCTGCCCGCAGTATTGCCGCGCCACGCCGACCGAGTGGTGGCCCTTCTTGGGGAACGCCGTGTCGTCGATGATCCAGGCCTGGATCGGCTCATCGCCGGTGATGGATGGCAGCACCAACTCGCGCACCCGGGTCAGCATCGCCTGGTCCGACCATGGGGCTTGCGCCACCAGATGCAGCAGCGACTGGTGCTGGGCCGCGGTCCGCTCTGGTGCGGTCACCGCCGCCAGCGGTTCGACGCTCTTGCGGCCCTCGGTCGAGATCAAGCCGATGCAGTAGTCTTGAAACGGTGCGACCCGGTCGGCATGGCCGAGCACCGAGGCCAAATCCGCCGCGTAGGCTCTGAACCGGGCTTCCGTGCCAGACCGATCGCGAAGATCCATGCCGCCCTCCCCGAGCGGTTCGAATCTTCACCCGTACCATAGCGCGACCGCGTCGCAGCAAGGGCTAAATCAGGCCGTCAGCCCGTCCGGTTTGCGACTCAGTAGGATTAGTGTCCGTCCGGGAACAAATTGAGTCTTTAGAATCGCTTAGCGGGTCACCCTTGAAGCCATTGAATCGCCTGTGATTCTCTCTCCCCCGAGCATCGATTCGGGGGACTGGATGTGGACCAAGGAGAACCGGACGCGGTACGACCGCACCCGACTGCGCTATGAGAGCGATCTGACTGATGCCGAATGGGCCGAGGTGGAACCATTGATCCCCCCGGCCAAGCCGGGCGGCAACAAGCGGAGCGTTGATATCCGCCAGGTGGTGAACGGCGTGATGTATGTGCTGAGCACCGGCTGCCAATGGCGGGCGATCCCCAAGGACCTGCCGCCGCGGAGCACAGTGCACGACTATCTGGAACGATGGACCTGGGACGGCACGCTGGAGCGACTGCATCACGCATTGTATGTGAAATGTCGTGAGCAGGCCTCGCGAGAGGCCAGCCCGACCGCCGCGGTGATTGATGCGCAGAGCGTGAAGAGCGCCGAAAAAGGGGGGCCTCGATCGATCCGCATGGGTATGATGCGGGGAAGAAGATCAAGGGCAAGAAGCGGCACGTCCTGGTCGATACCCAGGGTTTGCTGCTACAGGCCATCGTGACGGCGGCGGACATCCAGGATCGCGATGGCGGCGCCATGCTGCTGGCGACGCTGTTCGGGATGTTTCCGTTCCTGCTGAAGCTTTATGCCGATGGCGGCTATCAGGGGCGGCGATTCCAGGAGGCGTTGAAGCGTGTCGTGTCGCAGGCCGAGGTGGAGATCGTCAAACGATCTGACCAGGCCAAGGGCTTTGTCGTGCTACCAAAGCGATGGGTGGTCGAACGCACGCTGGCGTGGCTCAACCGATGTCGTCGACTGGGTAAGGATTGGGAAAATCTCAATGTGAAGGCGCGTGCCTTTCTGTTGCTCGCTTCCATCCGTCTCATGGTCAGACGGCTATGCAGGAACTAGCAATGTTCCCGGACAAACTCTTAGAGCGGTCAGCTCAGGTCCGGCGGCGGCGAGCAGCACCCAGTGCCACAAGACCAGAACCGAGCAGCACCAGACTGGCCGGTTCGGGCGTGGGGATCACGACGCTCTGGCATCCAGCTACCGCGTCGGCAGCAGCGCCCGCGGGGACGCACGGGCTTACGGTGATTTGCTTCACCTGATCGAACCCGTCGGAGGCGGAGATGGTCACGCTTAGGATGGACTCTCCATCAAGCGACTGCGCCCCGACGCGCGCAAAGTCGCCGTTGTTTTTGGGCGTGAAGTCAAATGGACCGAAGGTGCCGCCCTGCGTGGCATCGACGGTGACGGTTACAGTGGCTTTGTTCCCGCCCTCCGCCAGTCCGCGGAAAGTGAAGTCACCCCAGATCAAGGGATCGACGGGCGTGAAAGTGCGGTGGTCCCGGTTGTTTGGACAGGTCCCGGGAAGAATAAGCTAAGGCTGGTTGCCGGTTGAAGGTTACACCTTTCCCGGAATCAAATTCAATCCTTGCTGTTGTTGGTGCGCTGTAGAGCTTATGGACAGCCGCCGACCTGTGGGCAAGGTGGGGGAAACGCAGAGCGTTTTCCCCGGCTTGTCCATGGGGGACCGCGCTCGCGCGGTCAGGCGGGCATCGGCGCAGCCGACTGTCCACAAATCCACAGCGTCGATGTGCCATCGCGTTATGCCGCCTCCGCCACAGCCGGCCCGGCGTTGCCGAAATAGGCCTCGTCCGGTGTTTGCCATCCAAGCGCCTGGTGCGGGCGTCGCCGGTTGTACCAGTCGAAGAATTCAGCAAAGCTGCGCCTTTGCTCAAGCCCGTTGGCCGCCGGGCGCAGGTAGACCCATTCGTACTTCACCGTCCACCACAGGCGCTCGACAAAGATATTGTCATGGCAGCGCCCGCGCCCATCCATGCTGATCTCGATCCCATGATCCAACAGCACCCGCGTGAACGTGTCGCTCGTAAACTGTGAGCCCTGGTCCGTGTTAAAAATTCCGGGCTTGCCGTACCGGACAAGAGCTTCATTGAGTGCGTCGACGCAGAACCCGGTCGTCAGGGTGTTCGACAACCGCCAGGACAGAACCCGCCGCGTCGCCCAATCGATGATCGCAACAAGATACAGAAATCCCCGGCGCATCGGGATGTACGTGATGTCGCTCGCCCACACCTGGTTCGGCTGGTCGATCGTTTTGTCGCGCAGCAGATACGGATAGATTTTATGCTCAGGGTGCGGCTTGCTGGTGTCCCGCTTCGGCCTGATCGCGCACAGCCCCAGCTTGCGCATCAGCCGTCGGACGCGCCGACGCCCCACCGAAATCCCCTCGCGCGACAGCGCCACTTGCAGCCGCCGGCTGCCATACACTGGATGTTCCGTGAAAATCCGGTCGAGCCGGTTCAGCAGACCGAGTTCCGGCGCAGAGATCGGCCGAGGCTGGTAATAGAAGCTGCTGCGCGCGATCCCGAGCAGCGTGCATTGCCGGCCTACGGACAGCCCCGCCTCCGGCGCGATCATCGCCCGCCTCTCAGCAGTCGGGAGATGGCGGGCTGCCCGGCAAGAAAATCGCGTTCGACCTGCAACTGACCGATCTTGCGGTGCAGATCGTCGATCACTTTCTGTGTGTCCTCGGCTCCCGCCGCCTTGTGGCCACGCGCAAACAGCTCACTCGCACGCTTCATCAGCTCCTGCTTCCAGGTGCTGATCATTGTCGGATGGACACCGAATTCCGACGACAGCTCCGCCAGGGTCTTCTCCCCCGACAGCGCCGCCATCGCCACGCGCGCCTTGAAGTCCGCGCTGTGCTGCTTCCTCATTACACCCACGTCTCGCCTCTTATGGAACCGGTCAGCCCTAAGCTTATCCCGCTGTCCAGAAAACCGGAGCCGCCGCAAAAGTGATCGAGTCAATCACGCCTGTGACTGGCTTGATCGTCGAAAACCCATTCGCGACATCGACAGGCACGTTGGCGACGGCGTTCCAGATCAAGTCGCCTGTTGTGCCGTGACTTCCCGCATTGCCGAGAAATCGGGCGAGCCTGTTTCCATATTCAAGAACAATTTAATACCCGGGTTCCCGTTCAACGGCCCCTCGGCGATAAAGGTGGCGTGGGCTGACCCAATTCCGCCACATGCGGCGCCGACCCCAATGCCGACAGCGAGCGTGATAACGCGCTTCATTCCTTTGAGGCTCATCGTTCCACTCCGCTCCGCCTGTCCACGTATGCTTAAGGTAATCAGAGTAACGCTTGAGTAATCGAATGTTAAGCGGTTTCGCCAACGGGGGTTCCTGACTGAGCGGCCGGGGTGTCTCCTGCGAGCGCAGAGATGGCGGGGCGTGTCTCGCGGCGGGGTCCTGGCCGGGCGGATCAGCGCCGCCGGTCCGCGCTCGGTTCGCTTCCCTATCGCCTAATCCTTGCCCTACGCTGCCGCCCATGTGCGGCCGTTACGCCAGCTTCCTGTCCGCTCAGGCACTCCGCCGGATATTCCGCACGACTAATCCGCTGCCGAATATCAAGCCATCATGGAACATAGCCCCGACGAAATCGGCGCCGGTGGTGAGACGGCATCCTGAGACGGGCGAGCGCCACCTTGATCTTCTCGAATGGGGCCTGCTGAGGTGGTGGCAGAAGGACACCAAGCGACCACGCCCGATCAATGTTCACGCCGAGAGGCTGAGGGCGCGCGGCGGGAGGTTTCAAGGTGCCTTCGTGCATCGCCGCGCTCTCGTGCCAGCCGACGCGTTCTACGAATGGAAGGTGATCGACGACGACAAGCAGCCCTACGGGATTGCTCGGCAGGACGGGCAGCCGATGGCGTTTGCCGGCCTGTGGGAAGAATGCCGGTTGCCGGACTGGAGGGTGCTGCGCACCTTCGCCATCGTCACGACGGCGGCCAACGCCGAGATGGCTGAGCCACACGACCGCATGCCGGTGATCCTGGAACCGGCAGACTGGCCGGCATGGCTGGGCGAGGTAGAGGGCGATCCGGCATCCCTGTTGCACCCGGCGCCAGACGGGACGCTGCGCGCTTGGCCGGTGGATCGGCGGGTGGGCAGCCCTCGGAACTCCGAACCTGCATGGTAGCCGGATGAGACTGTTGTCTAGATCTTGGGACGAGAGTTTCCTACCAAGCCGTCATTTTTGCCGTTGACAATCGGTAATCGGACCGCGTACCCTCTCGAGCACGGACCGTTCTCGCCGCACAAGCGCCACAGGCCGGGGTGGTCTCCTAAATTGCGGTCTCCTAAATTGGGGAGTCACCAAGATGGTAAAGGCTGGCCTCAAGACGACTTTCGCGGCGGCTGCGGTGGCGGTCTCGGCGGCGGCGTTCTGCCCAGGAACAGCGCAGGCGGGGGCGGACTCGTTCAAGTTCACCAAGAGCGGTGCCGGCAACGGGACCTTCACGGTCAAAGACAAGCACTTCGCGAACTTCACGTGCGTGTCCGCGAGCCCTGGCTGCGGCGCCGTCTCATACGTGCCTGCCCCACCACTAGGAAAAACTCTGGGGGTCCTGGTCAATCCATCGCTCCTCCAAGTTGCTCCGGGCAGCGAAGACGTCCTGTTCAAGTTCAGCGTTAACACCACCAATGGCAAGAAGCTCATCAACGACCTGATTGTTTCGTCGGATGCGTTGCAGACGGGATCGGGCGTTGTTTCGGATACTTACAAAATCTGCAGGACAGCGAGTTGCACCTCAGTAAACAGTGTGCTCGCTCATGGTAAGCTTATGGGCAATTCATTGGGCGGCATTGCAACGTTTCCCCGCCAGTCCGAGATCTGGATCTCGGAAGACATGAATGTGAAAGTCGGCCCCGCGGCCGGCGCAGCGACCATGACGTCCATCACCAAGCGCGTATCGCAGGTGCCTGAGCCAGCGTCGATGGCACTCGTGGGCGTCGGCTTGCTGGGACTCGGACTGGCCCGGCGACGCCCCAAGTCGAAGTAGGCACGGCAAACACGGGCCCCGAACGAGAGCGGCAGTCAGTCTCAACTGTCGGAAGGTCGGAACATTGAAAGGTCCACAGCGCTTCGAGCGGGTGGACCTTCTCGTTTTCGGAGGACCCTCGATGGGTTCTCCGGCGAGGGGGCGCTCATCACCGCCTGGACCCACGACGCGCACCAAATCGAACTGTGAACCGGACAGGATCTGGTGGTAGCCTTGTCGGTGACCCGCCCAGGTAACCTGTGACGCATCCGAGCATGACATCCCCCACCGAGTTGGACACGGCCCAACGCGGGCCGGAGCACTCCCCCGACTTTTTGGCTGGCCTCGCCCACTACCAGGCGGGGCGTATGGACCGCGCCGAGACCCTGTTCCGCAAGACGCTGCGCAAGATCCCAGAGAACCCCTACGCGCTGCAAATGCTCGGGGAAATCGCTGCCGCGCGCGGTCGCACCGACTTCGCCATGCAACTGATCGGTCGGGCCCTCGAGGTTATGCCGGACAATCCGGAGGCCCTCGTCAGCCTCGGGAACGTGCTGCGCGCAGTGGGGCGGCCGGCGGATGCCGAGGAACAATACCGGCGTGCCATCGCGCTACGCCCCGATTTTGCGGTCGCGCATTGTAACCTGGCAGCCGCCCTGAACGACCAGGAGGCGTTTGAGAAAGCGCTGGAAAGCGCCGTCCGAACAGTCGCGCTGACGCCGGGGCTGGCGGAGGCGCATCTTGCTCGCGGGGTGGCGCTGGTCGGGCTGCGCCGTTTCGCGGAGGCTGAAGCACCTTATCGTCTGGCCATCGCGCTTACCCCGGATCGGGCGATGACGCGTAGCGATCTGGGTCTCGTTCTGACGGAGCTCGGCCGGTTCGACGAGGCGGTCGAATGCCACGAACGTGCCATCGAACTCGCGCCCCAGCATCCGGGGCCACATTTCGCTCTTGGCAAAACCCTCTTCGAGGCGCACGAGCTGGCGGCGAGCGAGGCAAGTCACCGGCACGCACTGTCGTTGGCACCGTCTTCCGCTGTGGTTCTGACGGCTCTCGGCGGCGTGCTTCGAGCCCAAGGGCGGTTCGAGGAAGCGCGGGCCTGCTTCCGGCAGGCATTGGAGCTGGACCCCGATCTGCCGGAAGCGCATTACCGCCTCGCACTGACCGGCACTGACCTCGGCGAGGCCGAGCTCCAGCGCCTTCGGGCGGTTTTCAGCTCCACGAATCACCACGCCGATGACCGAATTACCGCCGGATTCGCGCTAGGCACGATGTTCGACCGAGCCGACCGTTTTGATGAAGCCTTCTTCCACTTCGCGACGGCAAACGCTTGGTATCGGGACCGCCGGGCCGCAATCGGGGAACGCTTCGACTACCCGGCTTTCCGCCGTGAGGTGGACGGCCTGATTGAACGTTGCGATCGGGCGCTCTTCGCCAAGGTCGCTGATTGGGGAAGTCGCTCCGAGGCGCCGGTGTTCATTGTCGGCACGCCGCGCTCCGGCACCAGCCTGGTGGAGCAGATCGTGGCCAGCCATTCGCAGGTGTTCGGCGCCGGTGAGCGCAAGGAGATTCCCACGATTTCGACCGCATTGTTGCGGCACAATCAGAACCGGCCGATCGATCAGTGGGATCGCGACTACGCGCGCCAACTCGCGGACGAGTACGTGGCGTTGCTGTCGGAGCGGAGCGGCGGACGCGCACGAGTGACCGACAAGCTGCCGGATAACAGCATCCTTCTCGGCGTCATCGCCGCTCTGTTCCCGGCCGCGCGGGTGATTTACTGCCAGCGCGACCTCAGAGACGTCTGTCTTTCCTGCTACTTCACCCTGTTCGGCGCGCCGTTGCTCTGGTCTTACGATCTTACCGATTGCGCGCTGCGGGCGCTTGAGATCGAACGGCTGATGGCGCACTGGCAACGCGTGTTGCCCTTGTCCATCCTGACCGTCCAGTACGAGGCATTGGTGAACGACCCGGAAGCCGAAAGCCGGCGACTGATCGATTTCCTCGGTCTCGACTGGGAGCCAGCCTGCCTCGATTTCCACCGTACGCAACGCCCGGTTCTGACCGCAAGCAGTTGGCAGGTCCGCCAGCCGCTGTTCACCCGCTCGGTGGGGCGATGGCGCCACTATGAACAACACCTCGGGCCATTGCAGGGGCTTCTGGCGACAGGCCTGACGGCAGCCTGATGGACAGTATGCTCGCGCCTGATACCATGAAGCGGACGCGGCGTACCGCCGGCGTCACCCGGACTATCAATGCCGGGCTCGCACACCATACGGCGGGCCGGCTCGAGCGGGCGGAGGCGCTTTACAGGAAGGCGCTGCAGAAGGACCCGGCTCATCCCCAGGCACTACACCTGCTCGGCGTCCTCGCCTATCAGTGCGGCCAGAACGCACTGGCAATCGAGCTGATCGAGCGGGCGCTTCCCCAGCTCCAGGACCTCCCGGACGCGCATCTAAATCGTGGCAATGCTCTCCTTGCGGCGGGCAGGCCCGCGGAGGCAGCAGACTGCTACCGCCGGGTACTTGAGCTGCAACCCGATTACGGCGTTGCCCACAGCAATCTTGGGCGCGCGTTGAACGAGCAGGGGCAGTTCGATGCGGGTCTGGAAAGTTCCAGACGCGCCGTGGAGTTGGCCCCCGATTTCGCCGGAGCGCACGCGAACTGCGGCATCGCCCTGATGGGGCTGGGGCGCTTTGCCGAGGCTGAAGCCGCGCTGCGGCAGGCCCTGGCGTTACAGCCGGAGAGTGCCGAGATCTGCAGTGACCTCGGAACCGTGCTCACCGAACTCCACCGCTTCGATGAGGCGCTGGGATGGTGTGACCGAGCGGTCGAGCTGAACCCGAACCATCCGTCAATGCACCTTTGGCGCGGCTCGACATTACTTCGGATGAACGATCCGATACGCAGCGAAGAGGCATTCCGACGCGCCCAGTCATTGGCACCCAACTACGCCAAGCCGGAGGTCGGACTCGGGCACGTTCTGAGTTTGCAGGGACAATTCGCAGAGGCGATCCAAAGCTATCACCGCGCCCTCGAGCTCGATCCCGACCTACCTGAAGCGCATCTTGGCCTCGCTGAAATCGGCGAAGTGGGGGACCAGGACGTTCAGATATCGACCCTCAAGGCGATGCTGGCGAACCCGGCGATGCCGGTCATATCCCGAGTCGAGGCGGGCTTCGCAGCCGGCAGGCTGCTGGACAGCGCCAATCGCTATGATGATGCCTTTCCGTGTTTCGCGGAGGCAAACGCGCTGCATCGGGAGTACCAGGCTAAAGCGGGTCGACAGTACGACCCGGAGTTGATGCGGCGTGAAGTCGATCGCCTGATCGAGCGGTGCACGATGGAGGGGCTGGCGCGGGGCGCTGTCGGCGGCAACTGCTCGGAGCTGCCAGTGTTCATCGTCGGAATGCCGCGCTCCGGTACCAGCCTGATCGAGCAGATTGCCGCCAGTCACTCGCAGGTGTTCGGCGCCGGCGAATTGCGGGACATCGACCGCATCGTGAAGGCGGTTCAGGCGGACAACGCGACGGAGTACCGGTACTCTGGGACGGCCCGCAGTTGAGCATCTAGCGAAGCTACAAGCGCTTGGCGGGTCCGCGGTCCGGGTGATCGACAAGATGCCAGATAACATCTTGTTGGCTGGAGCGATCGCGCTGCTCTTTCCGGCGTCCCGGATCATCATTTGCCGGCGCGACATGCGTGACACATGTCTGTCCTGCTATTTCCAGCGTTTCGCCGAAGAGAATTCGTGGTCCTATGACCTGGCCGATTGCCGCCATCGGGCGTTGCAGATTGAGCGCCTTGCGGATCACTGGTTGCGCGTTCTGCCGAATCAGGTCGTGGAAATCGTCTATGAGGACGTTGTCGCAGACCTGGAAGGTGAAAGCCGGCGGCTGATCGAGTTCCTTGGGCTGGAATGGGAACCGGCGTGCCTTGAGTTCCACAGGGCGGAGAGACCGGTAATGACCGCGAGCTATTGGCAGGTTCGTCAGCCGCTTTACGCACACTCGGTCGGGCGATGGCGGCGCTATGAGCGCCATCTGGGGGCGCTTTTGGAGGATCTGGCTCTGCCGTAGCGACCGCCGATCGGGGTGGACCACGAGTCTAGGCAGCGAGAATGGCGGGCGTTCGGGGGCGCCGGCCCACCGCAACGTTGGTATGATCGCCTGCTATCACCGCCTGCTCCGGTGTGCAGCTGGTCGCCTACAACGTGGCTAGCAGATGCGCCGGGTGGGCTTGTGTGCCGGGAAGCTGTAGCCCGCCGATCGCGGCGAGCAGATCGGTGAGGGGAGCCCGGCGCTGTGCGCTCGAAGATCAGCAGATTGTTTTCCAGTGCTTGCGGAACCCAAGGAGGCCGCCCAGAGGGCGGGACTTCCTTCCAATCCTGTGCGATGAGCTCGAAGAACGAAGCAATGTTTCCCCCAGCATTTATGGGCAGTTGATGGGGACGATCACCCGGCATCCAGAATCCTACGAAGCCCCCGAACTTCAGTACCGAAGTGCTTCCCACCAGCCGATGCATGGGTCTTGACAGCAACCGGTAACCAAGCGGCACCTGGTTCCGGCCAACTGATCAAGAGAGTACGATCAGCGTGGCGCCCAACGGTTTCCCCTGCATCTTCCGAGACCAGAAGCCGATTATGAGCCAGCAGTTCTCGGGTCCAGGGCATGATCCCTCCGGACAAGCCATATTTGTTGCTATCCTGAGCGATGATGTTACCACCTCGCCGCAAAAATTCCGCAGCGAAGTAACCCGAGCCGGCCCCAATCTCAATGATGCACGGATGGTTCTGAAGCAGGTATTCCATCTCTGCTTCCGTGAACGGGCCGTGGGAAGCATTATTAAGTTCCCGCCTCCGCAGTTGTAGGGGGTAAGACATTCGGACTTCCATAAGCGTCTGTAATAACACCCCTCGCAGGATAATTCCAGCTGTATCCTCTGCCAATTCCTTAAGCGGCTTCAGAGGTGGAAGGAAGCATAGGCGCAATGTCCCCCAGAGGCGGGTAAAATCAGCCGCGCCCATGGATCCGAGCACCGAGGTCGCAGCAAGCATCCGCTCGAACAACCATCCCGAGAGATCGAAATAACTCGAGAGAATTTGGTCCAAAGGGGGGCGGCGCACTTGCACACCCCATTCCTCGATCTGGTCGGGCAGCCGATCCCAGGCCATGCTGATCGCCCGCCATGTGTCTTCGTGGAGGGCTTGGAACGCAGGCCCCAGCGGGCCAAATCCAGTATAGTCGTTCTCTTTCACCATTTTTCTCAACGCGTCGTGGGCCGCCGCTCCAGCTTGTTGGTGCACACTCCCGACCGCACTAGCTTTCGGCGCCCAACGCTCGCAGCGTCGATGCGACGCCCGATAGGGCCGGCCCTCGGTTCGAGCTGAGGCAATAAATTCTCTATGTCCCGTGGCGCCGCGTCGAGCGGCTCGATTGAGCCGATTCCGACATGCCCTGGTAGCTATGTGGTAGCTAGGCCGGATTTTCCATACGAATGCGGCGCTGCAGCTCATTGAAAAACCTGGCGGACCCGACACAACTCGAACGTGCGACCTTCGCCTTCGGAGGGCGACGCTCTATCCAACTGAGCTACGGGTACCGGGACCGCAAGCGCCGCGGTGCACTGCTGGTGACCGTGGAAATCGAGACGGCGGACCTTGCCGGCTTAGAAAGGCTGGCACTGCTGCCAGTGGGCGAGCGTGACCCGTTCGAGGTAGCATGCGCCGTGGCGCAGTTCTTGTCAGCCGCCCGCCCGATCGCTGCGCTGGGTGACGCGCTCTGGCCGGAGGCCTCAGAACGATGAATCGTGATGCATCACCTGAGAATATCAAAAATTGAGCGGAATTCCGTTACGATGAAATGCAACAACCCGACAGGCTGGGCCGGTTTCCGCGCGTTTCGGCAACAGCCGCTGCCGGTGCTGCCGAGACGACATGGCAATTACGTGCACGGCGACCGGAGCAAAGAGGGAATCGAAACGCGCCGGCTGATCCGCCATTGCGTACGGTTGTGCCGCCTGGGCTGGGCTTACGTCCCCTGCATTCCGGTACCGCCGCCGCCAATGGGCTGGGCGAGATACCGAGGCGCCCGAGGGCTGGTAGCACCGAACGCTATGGGTGAGCCAAAGCGGCGGGAAGCGAGCCCGGTAGACGAGCTGCTTCGTATGATGCGGGAGGGGTAAGACCGTGCGCCCGCCGGCGGCCAAATCAATGGCTGATGCAGGACATGTTCGCGCCGAGAAGGCTGCAATTCGTCACTGTGGGATGCTGATTGAAGGCGGAGAAGGCTTGAGCAGCAAACTGGCATAGCGGCCGCACATGCCGGGATGCTAGGCTCGCGCCACCGAGAACGCGAGGAACGCGCCACGGGGTGTTTCGAGGTGCCTTCGTGCATCGCCGCGCTCTCGTGGGTGCAGTGCTGGTCGACGAGGGGTAGTTGAAGCCTTGGTCTCCGAGTTGTGCTCAGGTTGTGCCTGCCGGCCGCCGATGCGGACACCGCCCCTGCGGGCATGCTGCCCCCTTGCGGAGTGCACCAATTTCGGGATACAGAGCGCGTGATGGCCGAACAGACAACCCATTGATTTAGCTCATGTTCCTGGCAGGCCGCTTCCGTCCACGGCCCCCAGCCAGGCCATAAGGGAAGCGGCTCCTGCCAAGGCGACTATCTGGGGAATCCCGGTTTGCCCAGCTCTCCAACCGATGCGGAGCCGCTCGTCCGCTCCGTCCGCGCACGCCGCCGTCGCCGCAGGCCCGGCGCACCACCCCCCATAATACGTCTCGGAGCGCCGTATTGGGGCTGGCGCGATCTGTATTATGGCTTTCTCGTGCAGCCATGGAGCGTGTTTATCGCCCTCTTGGTCGGCTTCTACCTGCTGCTCAATCTCGGCTTCGCCGTGCTGTTTGCGCTGCGTCCCGGAGCGGTTCACAACGCTGCGCCGGGATCATTGCTCGACGCACTGTACTTCAGTCTCGAGACGATGTCGACCGTCGGCTACGGCGAGATGTACCCCGAGACGATGTACGCCCATTTCGTCGTCTCGCTGGAAATTGTGGTGGGTTTTCTGATGGTGCCGCTCGCGACCGGGCTGATAATCGCCAAGTTCACGCTGCCGATGGCGCGGGTGATGTTCAGCCGCAACGCTCTCGTGCACCGTTTCGACGGCGTGCCTACGCTGATGTTCCGCGTCGTCAATATCCGCAACAACCAGATCATCGAGGCGCACATGAAACTGACGGTGTTGCGCGACAACGAAACCGCGGAAGGATATCGGTACAGGCGCATGGTGGAATTGCCGCTGGTGCGCGACAGCAGCCCGTTCTTCGCGCTTTCCTGGACGGTCATGCACCGGATCGACGAATCCAGTCCGTTCTACGGCATGGGAGCCGAGGATTGTCGGCAAGAGGGTGCCCAGCTCGTCGCGGTGCTGACGGGGATCGACGGCACCACGTCCTCGAACGTGTATGCGAGGCACGGCTATTCGCCGACTGACATCCTGTTCGGCCGCGCCTTCGAGGACGTTGTGCAGGTGAACGACGACGGCACGGTCAAGATCGACTTCCGCCGCTTTCACGCGACCCGCCCGGCACCGTTGGAGGCGATCGAAGTTGCGGGAGCAGAGCCGTGAGCACTCAGCAACGGGATGCGCATCTCTCGCTGGCGCCGCACCGCACCTCAAGATGATGCCGGATGATGCCGGAGATGATGCCGGCGCAGGCTCCGCACGGAACAAGCAAGTAGGACGGCGCGATCCCATGGCGGCTGGTTCGACATGGCCGCCAGCAAACTACGAGAACGTTAGGAGAACCTGGGCGGTCGCATCGGGCTGGTGCACAAGGGCGGGATGAATCGCACGTGACGCCTGCCCCCTAATGCGGATTGTCCCAACTCCGGAATACAGAACCCGGAGTGAGCCTGCCGGCAATGGCTCAGTGAATGCCAGCAGCCGTCAAGAATGACACCAGCTCGCGGGCGCCTGGCAGTGGCCGGACGCGGCACCGCTGACGGCGATAGGCCTCGGCATGACCCTAGCGGTAGCCGGTCGACGCGTTCCTGGCTGATACAGGCCCGGTTTCACGCAGGAGCTGATTCGTGAACAGGCCGCCGCTCATCCGATCTTGCGATGGATACGCCAGATAGAGAGCTCGATGCCCTCGGCGTCAAGCCCCTCCTTCCAGGCCAGCACGTGCTGATACACGCTGTCGACCAGCGCGCCGTCGAGATCGAACAGAGGGGCTGTGGCAAGGACCGGAGCGAGATCAATGCTGTTCTGTTCTCCTGGGATACAGAGAGAAGCGCCCGAACTCGACGATTGGCGACGGAACATATTGAAAACCGTCGGAACCACCGACCTGCGGCCGCCAAGCAGCTTACGCACGCCGCGCAGACCCGTTTGCGCGGCAACCTAGCGGCGGCGACATTTCTTCACCGAGAGCCAAGACATGGCGAAGTGCGGCGGATTGTGGCTCCGCGCTCGATACAAGCATTCACTTGCATGAGTAAAGCTGCTATGCCGCACCGCGCAACGGATATGCCAAGACCCGATCCTGGTTGGCAGAGGGGCTGGAAGGCCGGAGCGAGGATTGCTCGTCACTTTAATAAGGAGCACCCGATGTCTCGCTACAAGCTCATCGCGAGGCCAGCTCCTTCGCATTGAGGTCATCCGCGCTCATGTCGGCACTCTTGGCGGTCATTTTGGGCATCTTATGGGCCGGCGCTGGGTGCGTCACGTGGCGCGGCTGAACAGTGCCCGGGGCTGGGCTGGGCTGTGCGAGCGCGGGACCCGCGGTGAATGCGAGCGCCGACAAACCAACGTGGATCGCCGCCGGACCGACGAGCGGGCAGCCGCCGCCCAGGTTCCAGTTGCACGGCCTGATGAACGCGCAGACCGGCATGGTTTCACTCGATTTCGATTGATCATGAGGCCTGCGCGTCGGCAAGCAAAGCGTCAATCTCCTCGCGCGTGGGGCCGCCGCCGCGCCGAGCGATGCCGATGCTGCGCTGGCTCAAGCCCAGGAGGCCATCAAGGATTACAGGTCGCCGCCGCCGCCGGCAGCCCAATGCACCGCGGCGCCACTTCCGCCGGACCCAGGCCCCAAACCGCTGCCGCCTGAATGGTCGCGGTCCGGGACCTCCCACCGCCCGCTCCCGAGCCGATAATGGCGGTGCCAAGTGTCGCCGAGCATCAGCGTCTTGATGCCGCGTACCACGCGCGAATGCGGGCCTGGCAAATATATTCCCATTCTTCCTTGCCGCTACCGCTATGGCCGTCTGGTGTCCATCCCATATTATGGGGCATGGGTCGTCACACGCAGGTTCGAAAGGAGCCCGAGAGCTATCGACGCTTGGCCGATCTTCTGGCCCAGATCGAATTGCTAATTCAGGGCGACGTTACCACAAGTTGGCCGGATGCCCTCTTAACTGATGTGCGGCGCCGGATTGGGCGAATAGATCGCGCTCTGCGCACAGCTCCCAAATTCCGTGAAGGCGACCGTAACTGATGCCCAAGCACACCCCCGGGGGCGCTGATGGTTCTTGTCAACTTTACCCGAGGCCCTGGTCGATGTGACCAAAGCAGTGCGGCTCGACGAAGCACGGGGTGATTAACAACCAAGCGGGCCGGAGCGGCAATTGCAACGAAAACCTAATATGCTGCCACGCTCCACACCACAATCTGTTCCCACTTGTGCCATTGATCCATGTCAATGCAAACCCTCAGTAAGAGGCAACATGATTTATTTGATTCCGAGGCCGCAGATGTGACGGACACCAAGCCACGCAGGGTAGCCATAGTCGATGACGATGACGCAGTGCGAGACTCGTTCCGATTTCTGCTGGAGGTTGCAGGGCATGCCGTCGAAGCATTTGCCTCGGCAGCCGAGTTCCTCAAGTCCGAGATGCGTCATCTGGCCTGCCTAATCGTGGATCATCACATTCCCCACATGACGGGCTTGGATTTGGTTCAAAAGCTGCGTGCCGATGGTGTAGGCATCCCGATCCTGCTGATCACGTGGATGCCGTCACCAGCCGTACTCGCCAGGGCCGCCGAGCTTGGCGTCGAAAGAGTGTTAGAGAAGCCAATCAATGACCAAGACTTGCTTGATTTCGTTGACTCCACGTTGTCCTGAGGCAGACAGCCCTGGCACAAATGGCCCTCTGAGTGGCTTGACGACGGCCGATACTGGGCGTGAGAATTAGGTCGTAGATGCGCGCCGGGGTGTTCCCACGCTGTGGGTATAGGGGCTCCGATGCAGGCGGGAGTCTTCTGTGGAACGGCAACCAGCCATGCGACTCGAACCTGGCGCCGACGCAATCGGCCCCGCTGGTGCGCCGGCATCCTGAGACGGGCGAGCGCCACCTTGACCTGTTGCAGCGGGGCCTGCTGCCGCATTTCACCAAGGCCGCTGCGCACGCGCGCCGCCGATCCGTTGTGCGGAGGCGGTATGCGTGCATTGATCTTGGCAGCCGTTGCTATTGCCCTCTTCTCTGTCGCCCGTGCGGCCGAGTTGGATGGCGTTTGGATGCCTGATGTGCAAGTGGTGGACGGCAAGCAGTTGTGGTTGAATGGCATCGGACTGCGCACTCACTCCATTTTTCGCATTCATATCTATGTAGCGGGTTTGTACCTAGAACAGGGGAGCGACAATCCCGACAGAATCATTCACTCCGCCGAAATCAAGTTGCTCGACATACGTTTTCTCCACGACGTGAGTATAGAGGAGGCCCGATCGGCGTGGTGGGACGGCTTTCAGCGTAACTGTAAATGGCCGTGCAATCTTGATCTTCACGATGTACAGCAATTCCTTGCGGCGATTCCAGCCATCCACAAGGGCGACCAGAGCTTCCTGCTCTTTACGTCAAAGGGTGTTGAAATTACACTAAATGGCCGGCTAGTAGGTAGAATTGACGATCGGCACTTTGCTGAGATTATACTTTCTACCTTCATTGGCCCTGTGCCGCCGACGCCTTTGTTGAAACGTGAGTTACTCGGCCAGGGGCGGTGAAAGCCGCTTGATCCCAGCCGACGATGGGGGAGCGTTCGTTCCGCCCGCCCGGCCTACAAGCAGCACCGCCAGGACCGAGCACTGCGCGGAACTTGTCGCACCGGAGGTGGATCAACACGTCCGCCAGAGTGCTTCTGTAGCCTGAACACCGAAACCGGCGACGGCGCCCCTAACTCGGCCCTGTGGCGGCGGCAGGTCCCGGCCGCTTCACGACCGCGAAGCCCGACCTCCGAAGATGCTCCATCGACCGATCCGCCGTGATCCGAACCATGGCAATCGCCGGCGTTGGGGGACCCGGCACCGGCCGTCATAGCGGAGTGGCAAGGATAGCGTCTCGGCGACCTCGGCCGGGGTGGCGGGGCGGAGGGGTTCAGGTTCGTTTGCCCTGCAAGCACGACAGCCGAAGGACGCGAACAGAACGGGGGGGCGATGGCACTCGGTTGCAGCCTGACGGCGCGCTTGGGCCGCTGGCTGGTCTGTAAGCGCCGCGCGCAAGTTTCAGTTGCACGCGGATGCGCGATGTGCAACCTTGCATGTGTCTCCCGGACTTATGGCTACCCGAAACTGCGGGGGCGCGCTCGGCCCGGACACCAACGCGCCCGCCTTTTTTCCGGACCTGCATGGTAGCCCGGCGGGAAGACCGGAGCAGGAACATCGGGTGTCCGGATTTTCCGCTCGCGTCTTCACAGACCCGCGAAGTAACTCACGCTTGCGTGATCAGTCGCAAACCGGACGGGCTGACGGCCTGATTTAGCCCTTGCTGCGACGCGGTCGCGCTATGGTACGGGTGAAGATTCGAACCGCTCGGGGAGGGCGGCATGGATCTTCGCGATCGGTCTGGCACGGAAGCCCGGTTCAGAGCCTACGCGGCGGATTTGGCCTCGGTGCTCGGCCATGCCGACCGGGTCGCACCGTTTCAAGACTACTGCATCGGCTTGATCTCGACCGAGGGCCGCAAGAGCGTCGAACCGCTGGCGGCGGTGACCGCACCAGAGCGGACCGCGGCCCAGCACCAGTCGCTGCTGCATCTGGTGGCGCAAGCCCCATGGTCGGACCAGGCGATGCTGACCCGGGTGCGCGAGTTGGTGCTGCCATCCATCACCGGCGATGAGCCGATCCAGGCCTGGATCATCGACGACACGGCGTTCCCCAAGAAGGGCCACCACTCGGTCGGCGTGGCGCGGCAATACTGCGGGCAGCTTGGCAAGCAGGAGAACTGCCAGGTGGCGGTGAGCCTCTCGGTGGCCACCCACCAGGCCAGCCTGCCGGTCGCCTATCGATTGTATCTGCCGCAGGACTGGGCTGACGACCCGGTGCGGCGGATCACCGCGGGCGTGCCGGCGGAGGTTACGTTCCAGACCAAGCCGGAGATCGCGCTGCGGCAAATGCGCCAAGCCCACGCTGATGGCCTGCCGGCGGCAGTGGCGCTGATGGACCCAGCCTATGGCAACAACGCTACGCTGCGTGGCGGGATCAGCGAACTCGGACAGCCCTACGTGGCCGGCATCCTACCCACCACAGCAGTCTGGCGGCCGGGCGAGGCAGCAGTGCCAGCCCCGGCATGGTCGGGCCGCGGCCGGCCGCCCAAACGGCCGCGCCGTGATGATGCGCATCAGCCGGTCTCGGCCAAGCAGCTGGCGATCGAGCTGGCCGCCGACGCCTGGCAGCCGATCACCTGGCGAGAGGGCAGCAACACGGCACTGAGCTCACGCTTTGCCCGCCTGCGGGTGCGTCCGGCACACGATGATACCAAACGCAACGAACCTGCGGCGGAAGAGTGGCTGCTGATCGAGTGGCCAGAGGGCGCGAGCGAACCGGACCATTACTGGCTTTCCACGCTGCCGTCGGACATCACGTTCGAGCGGATGGTGGATCTCACCAAGCTGCGCTGGCGGATCGAACGCGACTATCTGGATCTGAAGCAGGAGGTCGGGCTCGGCCATTACGAAGGCCGCGGCTGGCGGGGCTTTCACCATCACGCAAGCCTATGCATTGCGGCCTACGGATTCCTGGTCTCCGAGAAGGCGACAATTCCCCCCTCAGGACTTGCCCGCGCCTGGCGCGGCCAGCGACCTGCCGTTCCCGCAGGTTACCGACCCAGAGGAGCTGCCGCTGCGTTCGCAGCGTCATGTGCCGAACTCGATTGCGACGCTGCGCATCCGTCTCGCACGTACCTTCGTCCATGCACTGCCGCGATGTCCCTGCTGCGGGCATAGGCGCCAGCCCTTAAGCGCGGCATGATGAGTGACGCAGTAGGATTAGTGGAGCCTCAGAAATGCAAACCTACTGGAGCCTCAGAAATGCAATGGTGAGCCGATCGGGTTTCAACAGGGTCTCTCAACAAGCCGTGGCCCATCAGCGGCAGCGCAAGACCCTGCCCCCGCTGCGGCACAACGAGCGCGAGCGCCTGACCCTGCCCTGAATGATGCCACACCCGCTGCCCTTGCCGTTGCCTGGCGGCAGCTCGTGCTGGCGGCGGAGGAACCCAGCGAGGACAGTGAGGCGCTGGTCGAGCAGGCCGATGCGGTTCTCGATCGCATGGCCGAGACGCCAGCGGTCACTGCGGCCGCCCTGGCGGCAAAGCTCCTGGTCTGGAATTGCGAAGCAGATGGCGGAGAGACGGTCACCGGCATGCATCTGCGAGCGTCCATCGTGTCAAGTTCCAGGACGGCTCCAGGTTCGGCAGCGGGTTGACCGTGTGGAATATTCGCCGGAGCGCCTCGGCGGGCAGGAAGCTGGCATAGCGACCGCACATGGGCGGAGGCTATGCCCCCGTACGGTCAGGGGGAAAGCGGAACTGGGCACGCCACTGGTCGTGCGCATGCCCCTTCCGGAGCGCACCGACGGCAGCGTGCGCTCCTGTTAGGAACCCATTCATCGGGGTATACGATTTCGCTGGCGCCCCATCTCTCCGGCAGCTGACCAAAAATCTGCACGTCGTCATCGCGCTGCCCGCCGCGCCGCATCAAGCGAAAGCGGAAGCCAGGACCCAAGCTTGCCCGCATCATCGTTGAAGGTCGGAAGGCGAAGGCCGGAGCGGAAGATCGCTCCAAAGCTGGATCGATCCTGGTGGACCACCGGAAGGAGGACATATCGGACGACGAGCATGACGCCAGGCGAGCAGCGGCCGAACGAACTGTGGAAGGAGATGAAGCGGCGGGTGGCCAGAGGCTGACGTAAGGCGAAGGGGGCCAACACCCTCAAATCTGAGGCGGCCGGTTCGTTCCCATCAGCCGCCCCATTCCCGCAGCGACCTGGCCGAGCCGGATCCCCGCCTTGGCTTCGAAGACCTCGGCGAGTTCACGCTCAAGAACCTGACCGAGACGGTGCGCGCTTCCCGGCACGGACACGCCCTTGGCGAGTGACGGACGAGTCCGAGGGGCACCAGGCGGCGCCTCGCGCATTTACTTCTACTTCTGCCTCGGTCCGTCGCATTCTGCAACGCGCAAACCGGGGGACGGCAATGGTCCGGGTCATCATCGAGCTCGCCGAACGCGACTTCAATCTCATCCGCCTGCTGGCCGACGAGCTGGTCCTCACTCCATCCGCCGTCCTCTCTCGCCTCCTGCGCGAGGGCATCGAACACGGCGACACCGTGAAGCTGGCGGAACTGGAGCGGGAGCAACGCGCGGAGAGAAACTCAGCAACAAGATCCGAGTCTTCCGGCGACGCGCCTACGGGCTGAAGGACGGCGAATACCTCCGCCTCAAAGTCCTCTCATGCATGCTTGCGCCGCTATGCCCCAAAAATCACCCACATAAATCACGGAAGACCCCATAAATCTTTGTGAAACTTGCTATTCCTCGATGAGGATCGGCTCGCGCCTGACCGGTGACGGAGATGGCCGAGCAGTGCGCTACAGCTTCTGCTCACCGCGGATACGCCCATTCTCCTCCGATTAGCGCTTGCTGTAACGAAGCGAGGTGATCGTCGGCCCACCAGTTGTCGTCATCGAGATACGCCACGAACCGGCTGTGGGCCAGGTAACTGGAGCATTGTACGCAGCGCGCCCCCGTCCTCCGCCGCATGCTGGCCGCCATAACGGCGTGAGGTCGTCCTAACCAATTGGACAGCGTTGGCCCAGCTAATGGCACGAAACGAGCGGCGAGATGCTTGCAACAGCGGCATCTGCGCCATCGCGATTCTGTACGGAGGCTGGATGTGCCTGCCATCGGTGTCGAGCGCTCCAACGTATCCAGGTGTGGCAGAACATCTTCCAGGGATTCCGGCGGTGATCCGCTTGGCGAGGCGGGCGACGGTCACTGCCGGGGGTAGACCGCGCCTCGCCAGCACTCGGATCAGCGCGATCATCTCGGCATGCACCGCCGTCGTCCTGTAACGCAATTCGTCGGTCGTCTGTGCATCAGTCAGCCGGCAGAGCTTCACCAGAGTGCGAATGCTCTGCCGCCGCGTCAGCTTCAGTTCCGTTGAGCGCAGGTGAACGTAGTCCTGGCAAGCACCGAACAGCGTGTTCAGTTCGGTGATGTTCGCCCACCCCTCCGCGCCTCCACCGGTTCGCATCTTGTCAGGCATGGTATTTACTGTAAGGCTCCAAGTCGGCACATCGTGTGGAGGTCCATCGATGCTCCCAGCCCTCAGCCGCTTCGCCCTGACCGCGATTGCGATCGGCCACCCGGCATGCCGCCCCCAAACTCGGGTGAGCAATACCTGCCGCACACGAATCCCTTGAAATTATGCGTGGGGGTCGTACTGGTTCCAGCTACTGCTTCGGTTCCGGGCACGTGCCCATCACCGGTCTGACGGCTGCGCAGGTCCGGCTTTGGCGGCGCAGAATAGCAATATCAACGCTCATCCTGATAACCTGGAACCTGCATGCCCTATCCGCACCTGTCGGAAGGCATACTCGCGGCATTGCAATTGGGACCTGGGGCAGTCACTTGTCTCTACAAAGTTCTGGCCCCGCCCATGATGCTGCAATGATCGCAATGGCGGTTGACATCCAGAAAGCGCCCAATCCCCGTGAGTGCGAGCAAAGGAGGAGTTTATGCCCAGAAAGCTCGCGGGCATCGAAGCGGGGCGTGGTCTGGCCGCGACCCTCGTGGTACTCGATCACACAAACACTTTGTTTTACGGCTCGTTTGGATCGCCACCTCTGTGGAACGCGTTCAGCTTTGCACATGCTGGCGTGGATTTCTTCTTTGTCCTGAGCGGTTTCATCATCTGTCACGTTCATTGGAACGATATCGGGCAACCCGAACAGGTCGGTTCATATCTCTGGAAGCGCTTTGTCCGAAATTATCCGACTTATTGGGTGGCACTCGCTTTATTCGTTCTGCTATTCCTGGTCAGCCCCGAGAAAGAGCGTCCCCTCTCGGGCGATATGCTCCTGTCCGGCTTTTTTCTCTATCCGCATCTGGGAGAGCCGATCCTTCGTGCCGGCTGGACCCTCCGGCATGAACTGTTCTTTTACTGCCTTTTTGCCCTGCTTATTCTGAAGCGCAGGATCGGCATCGGAGTGTTGCTGGTATGGGCAGTGTGCATTGCTTGGAACATAGCAGTCATCACGTTGGCCCGGAAGCCATACTACACTGGGATCGCTGCATTCTTGTTCTTCCGCATCTTCAATATCGAGTTCTTGTTCGGGATCGGTGTGGCGTACCTGGTACACCGTGGCGTATCGTGGCGACCATTGACTCTACTGGCCTGGCCATCGGATCTGCACTCTTCCTCGCTACCGGAATGTACGAGTTGTTTGGGCCGACGCTGCCAATCGAGTGGCCCCCTCGACAGCTTGGCTATGCCATCGGCGCCGCACTGGCGCTCTACGGGGCAGTAACGGCGGAGAACGAGGGGCGGCTGCCGGTTCCGGATATCCTGTTTCGTATCGGCACATGCTCATACTCGATCTACCTCGTTCACATGCTCCCGGTTTTGATTCTTGGCTTCCTTGCCCAGCGGCTGGCGCGCTATGTGACAGTGCCTTCCCTGCCGTTGTTCCTGGTTGTTGCCTCGGTTTCTGTCGCGGTGGGTATGGCCTTCTCGCAAGCAATCGAGCAACCTCTCCTGCGCAAGTTGCGCCGCGGTATCGGACGCGAGGTCGTTACGTTGGGTAAGCCGTTGTAGACGCCATCTGTGCTGTTGCCGGTCTCATGCCCGACTACCGACGCCACAACCGGGCTGGCCGTCCCGCAGAGAAATCGCAAAGCGCTGCCGGATATGTTGGTCTTTACCATCAGCGTGGGACATGTGCTATGGCGAAGGACGCCCCCGATAGGGTCTGCGGCTCAGGAACCGCGGACCCCCATTCCTCCGTGATCGAGCCATTCTACCCCAAGTCGGGTAACGGCCGCCCGCCGGTTGGGCTGAAGCGGATGCTGCGGCTGCACTTGGCAAGGGGGTGTTTGGCTTTGCCAAGGTGCGTCACCGCGGACTGGCGAAGAACACGCAGCGCCTGTGGATCGGCCGGGCACCCGGCGCGGCGACCGGCCTTGCCTTGGGCGCTAGCCGAGTGGAGTGGGGTGGCGCAGTGGCCCGGGAACCAGCGCTGACCCCATGAAAGGTGGGCGGGGAGCTACCGCTCCGCCGATCTACGGGATCGCGTTGCCGTGCTCGGACTGGATGGCTTGGCCGGCCCGGACGGCATTTGGGACGCTCACGATCGCAATCTAGGCGTGACATGTCGAATCATTTATGGCAATATCCGCGTGCCCTTGAGATGATCCTGATGTCAGATCCGACGGAAGTCTGTCTGACGATCGATACCGAGTTCAGCATCGGTGGCGCGTTCGCTCGCCCGACACAACTGCGCCCAATCGGCGAACCGCATGCCTATTGTCCCGCTCAAGGGGAAGATCACGGACTGCCGTTTATACTTCGTACCCTTGCGCGCTTTGGTTTTCCGGCAACGTTTTTCGTCGAGACGCTGAGCACCGCGTATTTCGGTGAAGATCCCCTGCGTCGTGTAGTGGCCGATATCCTATCCGCCGGACAGGACGTCCAACTCCATCTACACCCGAATTGGTTGCATTTTCGCTATCCGGATTGGATCAAGCGCCTATCGAACGGAACTCCCAGCGGCCTTTGCTCCGGGCGGTCTTTGCCGGAAATGGAGGCCCTTATCGAGACCGGATTGGAGCCGTTCGAGAGGCTGAACTGGCCCAGGCCAATTGCGTTACGGGTGGCGGATCTGGCCGCCGATCGGACCACGTTCGTTGCCATGTCTCGCGCCGGCCTGAGGCTCGGGTCCAATATCGGCTACGGAGGCCGCTATCACTCGAAAGATCCGGCGTTGCAGATCCAGGCCGGCAGACACTGGATCGAAGGCGTGCTGGAAATCCCGATCTTCAGCTTCGCACAGCTTCCATTCCCGTATTTGAAGCGATATCGCCGGCTGACGATTACGGGTGTAGGACGTCGCGAAGTGGTTTCGGTGCTCCGCGCGGCCCGTGCGAACCGTATTTCACCGGTCATCATTCTGACACACCCGCATGAATTCGTGAAGGGCGCGAAGCCGGGTTGGCCGGGCGTTCGGCCCAATCACATCAACAAGCGGCGACTCGAATCCCTCTGCGAATTTCTGTCCGACCATGGAGACGAATTCGTGCCGGTCAGCTTCAGAGAGGCGGGTCTGCGCTGGCTCGATGCTGGAACGCTTGACCCACCGGAAATATCGGCTTCTGTTCGCCCCTCGCTTGGCACTTTGTTGCAGAATAGGATGAATGATCTTATAAAGTGGGTCTAGTCGGACGTGAGCCGCGGATTGGCGCCGGTGCCGTTCGCAGACTGGCTCCAGCCGGCTTCAGATCAAGGACGATGCGCGAGAAGACCGAGGGGTGTCTTGGGAGCGGCAACCGGGATCTGGTCGAGGTGTCGTCGAGCTTAGGGCCCCAATAAACCGCCGTTGCACCAATCGGTTGGGTGCGATTGGTTTAAGGTCTGTTGACCGTCGCTTGTACAGGCAGTCAGCATCGGATGCGCCTTGGGCGGTGTCGCTGAAGAACGAGGTGAATGATCTGATATGACGCCTGTGACCGAAATTGGCAGGGTCCCTCTGGAGTTCTGGCTCGGTCCCGTACGCCTGATGAGAGTATGGTTGCGTGTCGTAATCGAGGATTTTCAGCCTGAACCTGGTCAGACCGCCTCGCCGCCGGCACCCAACATGCACGAGTTGCCGCGTGGCGTCCGAGGTCTTTATCGCCGGTCACAACCGGCGGATTCAGAGGTGCAGCCCTTGCCAAGGTTTATCCGATATGTAACTGCTCGCTATGACCGCCGCCTGATTAGCTTACGACAGAGCTTTGATGACTATATCAGACGCTTGTCCCGAAAGGCGCGAACCCGCCTAAAAGGGGAGGTGCGTAGATTCGCCGAGGCGGCGGGCGGAAATATCGCGTGGCGGAGTTACGGGACGTCGAATGAAATTCAGGAGTTTTATTGTCTCGCCCGAGATGTCTCGCGGCATACATATCAGGAGAAGTTATTTGATGTTGGCATGCCGGCCGATGCTGAATTTCTGGAGCGACTTTGCCGGCTTGCCGAAGCAGACCGGGTGCGTGGTTATATTCTGTTTTGGGACGATCTTCCGATTAGCTATATCTATTGCCGGGCAGTCGGAAGCCGCCTTTATCTCGATCGTCTAGGTTTCCGACCAGAGTTTGCCAAACACTCGCCTGGGACTGTATTACAGTTCCTCGCTATCGAGAGCCTCTTTGCCGAACAGAAATTCGAGTTATTCGATTTTGGCGAGGGCGGTGAGGGGCTGCACAAGCGGGCGTTTGCCAGCCATACTGTGCCATGCGCCAATGTTCTTTATCTGAAGCGAACTGCTATAAATGCCGCCATTGTGGCCATCCATCAGAGTTGGACACGGTTCTCTAAGGGCGTGGTTGATGTAACAGAGCAGATCGGTATCAAAAGGCGCCTTAGACGATGGCTGCGGGGCCAGCAATCATCAGGCGACGCCGCAAGACTGCGGGCTAAAAGGCTGTGGTCATGGTGCATGACGGCAGCCCGTCCGCGCAGCAACTCGCAACTGTGATATGGACAACGATTTCGAGAAGCTCGGCGGAAAGGTCTTGTCGCGGGAGGCGGTGGCACCGTCCAAGCGCGATTTCCAGCAGCTCGCCCAGGCTGCGCGCCAGCCGATCGCATCATGCTGAGCTCACTGGCGCCTTGGCCGGCCTGCCCCCCTCAGATAATCAAGCAGGACGCGGGCTGCGGGGAGCGCCACGCCCTTGCAATAGCGCGGACCGAAAGCAGTGATCGTAGATCGCCCGACAACTGCCCTATCGGCCGAGCCCGTTCATCTCCGACTGCGGACCCGAGCCGCAGAACCTCACATCTGGTCGCCGGTAGCCACGCTCGCCGGATGCGATGCGTTCGCGGTCAACTCGATGCTGTCCTGCACGCCGCGGCGACCGCCACCGCAGAAGCCCGACTGGGTCAAGCCGAGACGTAGGGGAGGTCGTTCCATGGATGCGCGTAGTCGAGCGTCGGCCGCATTCCCAGTTCGACATTGCCGGACGTTACCCCTGGCCCGATAAGGGCTGAGCTGAGCGGCAGGTTCCAGAAGTCGTTGTCCTCCACTGTCACGACCGGCAGCGTGTCGAGATTTCGAGGGCGGGGAGTACGGCCGGGCCTTCGGCCCGGCCGCGGATTGAAACCCCTTCAACATGGCGTCTTTGTCGGTCAGCCTATCGTTCAGCACGACGCGATAGCATGGGATCCCAGGCTGCTTGTTGTCGGCCGACACGGCTGCCTCCGCCGCCGCGACCTTCCAGATTGCGCCCTCGCCGGAGATCGGCACCGCTTCGGCCGCCGTTGTCAGGCGCGGTAATGTCTCTCCGATCAGGTCTAGCGCACGTCGCACTTGGCCATGCCATAGACGCGAATGGATGTGTTCAACAATGGTTCGTACCGCCATCGCCAATGGCACTTTCGATCACGATCATGCCGCCGCAGAGCGATGGCGCTGCCGCCCGTTTCGGAAAGCAGCCTGATCATCCCCAGGTTTTTGACAGTCTCCCGCCGCCATAGTGTCCGCGTGGTGGAAGAACACCCCGCGCCGTCCCGGCGTGTCTCGGCTTCTGTGAAGCCCCGTTGAAGCCCTCGGTGATTTCAGGAGCGTCTCGAAACCGGCGCTCGGCTTCGTAACCTCTTGATTCTGAATGGTAGCGGCGGGCGGATTTGAACCACCGACCAAGGGATTATGATTCCCCTGCTCTACCGCTGAGCTACGCCGCCATCCCGCTCGCGAGCTACCGCAAATAGGGCGCCCGCCCCGGCCGCGTCAACCGCTGGACGCTGTATGAACCCGCCACCGAGCACCCGCGTGCCGTCATAGAACACGCAAGCCTGACCAGGCGCCGGCAGCGCCGGCTGCTCAAGCCGCACGGCTGCCCCCGCCTCCGTCGCCTCCACCCAGGCCCGGTGTGGCGCCTCGCGCGCGCGCAGCTTCACCTCACACCCGAACCCACCCGCCGGAGGCTCAACCAACCAATTCACCTCCGCCACCCACAGCTCGCACGTCCCCTCACCGCGCGGCCCCACGACAACCCGCCGTGTCGCCGGATCAAGCGCGTGCACCACCTGCCGCTCCCCGTCCCGTGCGGAGGCAACCCCAAGCCGCTTCCCCTGTCCCACCGTGAAGCGCGCAATGCCGTCGTGCCGCCCCAGCACCCGGCCGGCGCGATCGACAATCTCCCCACCCGCTAGCGCGTCCGGCCGCAACCGCCCCACGACCTCGGCATAACCCGCACCCGCAACGAAGCAGATATCCTGACTGTCCGGCTTCGCCGCGACCGGCAACCCAAGCCGCGCCGCCTCGCCGCGGACCGCCGCCTTGTCCGGCATCGTCCCCAACGGAAACAAGCACCGCGCAAGCTGCGCCCGCGTGGTAGCAAACAGGAACCAGCTCTGGTCCCGCGCCGGGTCGCGCGCCCGGTGCAGCTCCGGCCCATCCGGCCCATCCACCCGCAGCACATAATGGCCGGTGGCGAGAAGCTCGGCCCCCAACCCTGCCGCCAACGCCGTCAGATCCGCGAACTTCACCGTCTGATTGCAGCGCACGCACGGTACGGGCGTCTCGCCGGCCGCATAGCTCGCAGCAAACGGCTCGATCACCGCGCGGGCGAAGCGTTTCTCCGCGTCGATCACGTAATGCGCGATGCCCAAATGGTCGGCGACCCTCCGCGCATCGTACATGTCCTGTCCCGCGCAGCACGCCCGATGTGCGCGACCAGCCGTCGCCCCATGGTTATAGAGCTGCAGCGTGACCCCGACCACCTCGTGGCCCGCCTCCGCCAGTAGCCCGGCGACCACCGAGCTGTCCACCCCGCCCGACATCGCCGCCAGCACACGCACCCGCCCACCTACTCGTTCAGCAGGTTGCGGCTGCCCGCCGGCAGCTTCACCACCAGCCCGTCCAGCGCCTCGGTCATCACGATCTGGCACCCAAGCCGCGAGGTATCGGTCAGCCCGAACGCCAGGTCCAGCATGTCCTCCTCGTCCTCGGTCGGGTCCGCCAGCCGCCCGAACCAAGCCGGATCCACGATCACATGACACGTCGAGCAGGCCAACGACCCCTCGCAGGCACCCTCGATATCCACGCCATGCTGGTGAGCGATCTCCAGCACCGACAGGCCGAGCGGCGCATCGACCTCGCGCCGCGTGCCGTCGCGCTCGATGAACGTCATCTTAGGCATGAAGTAAGGCTTCCGTTCAGGCCGGCACCGCCGTCCCCGCATGCGCCGCAGCCAGCGCCGCGGCCGCATAATCGATATCGGCCGGCGAGGTAAAGCGTCCGATGCCGATCCGCAAGCTGCGCCCCGCCGCGTCCTCCGACAGCCCCATCGCCCGCAACACGTAGGACGGCTCGATTTCCGCCGAGGAGCACGCCGAACCACTGGACACGCAAAGCTCCGGCGCCCGCGCCATCAGCTCTGCTGCGGTCGCTGCCGGAAACGTCAGGTTCAGGTTCCCAGGAATCCGCGCCGTCATGCTGCCATTGACAGCAACCCCCGGGACCGCCGCCCGCAACCGGTCGAGCAGACGCGCGCGCAATCCGGCGATCCGGTTCGCTTCCTCCTCCACCTCGGCCGAAGCCAATCGGCAGGCCTCGCCGAGCCCGACGATCAGCGGCGCCGGCAGGGTGCCAGACCGCAGCCCGCGCTCCTGCCCGCCGCCGGAGAACAGGGGCGCAAGCCGCACCCGCGGCCGACGTCGCACAAACAGCGCACCGACCCCCTTTGGTCCATAGATCTTATGACCGCTCACCGACAGCAGATCGACGCGCCATCCTCCGGCATCCACCGAGACCTTCCCGACCGCCTGCGCCGCATCCGTGTGGAACAGCGCGCCCGCCTCCTTCCCGATCGCTGCCAGCCCGCTAATGTCCTGCACCACGCCGGTCTCATTGTTCACCGCCATGACGCTGACCAGCAGCGTCGGCACAGCCAGGGCGGCTCGCAGCTCATCGGGATCAACCAGTCCATCCCCACCGACCGTCAGGAAGACAGGCTCAAAGCCCTCCTCCGCCAGGTCCGCCACCAACTCCATTACACACTTATGTTCGGTCGCGACGGTCACGATCCGCCGTCGCGTGTCGCCCATTCGGGCAGCATGGCGCGCCGCCCCCTTTATGGCGATGTTGTTGCTCTCGGTGGCACCCGAGGTGAACACGATTTCCTTCGCATCGGCCCCGACCAGCGCCGCCACCTCGGCACGCGCCTGCTCCACTGCCTCTTCCGCCGCCAACCCCATCACATGCTCGACGCTGTGCGGATTGCCGTATTGCTCGGTGAACCAGGGCAGCATCGCCGCCACCACCCGAGGATCGCAGCGCGTCGTCGCCTGATTATCGAGATAGACCGGGCGGTTCGGGCGGGCAGGGGGCGCGGTAGTGTCCGGCATGATCAGGCCATTTAGGCGTCAACTGCTGCACCAGCCAGAGCGGGACGCAGCCGGGCCGCCATGCGTGCATACGCATCGGCAAACGCCTCGACGCAATCCGCCTCGGCGTTCCACGGTAAGGAGACGCGAATTGCCTGGCCCGCCAGCATCCCAAGCCCCATGGCCGTCAGCACATGGCTCGCCGTCACCTTCCCAGAACTGCAAGCCGCCCCGGCGCTAACTGCAATTCCGTCGAGGTCGAGTGCGATCACCTGCGCGTCCGCCCGCACCCCCGGCAAGGCGAGGCACGTCGTGTTCGCCAACCGCGCCACCCCGGCGCCGCATACGATGGCACCCTCGCGCACCGCAGCCTCTTCGATCGCATCGCGCATCGGTGCCAGCCGGTCGGCATCGCCCAGCGCCTCGGCCGCCGCCGCGAAGCCCGCGATTGCCGGCAATGCCGGCGTGCCGCCGCGCCAGCCCCGCTCCTGCCCGCCGCCCGCGATCAACGGCCGCTCGGCCGGAGCATCGGCGGTAAGTAACAACGCCCCCGCCCCCAGCGGACCGCCCAGCTTGTGCGACGACAGCGCCAGGCTATGCGCCCCCAGCACCCCGAGATCCACCGGCAGCCGCCCCGCCGCCTGCACCGTATCAACATGCAGGATCCCGCCATGCCGGCGGCACAGCGCCGCCGCCTCGGCAACTGGCTGCAACGTCCCGGTCTCGTTATTGGCCAGCATCAATGCGACCAGCGCTGGGCCCTCATCCAGCATAGACTCCAAGACATCCAGCTCGACCACCCCGCGACGGTCCACCGCCAGCACCGCGGCATCAGGCGCATGCGCCCGAATCGAATCGTGCTCGGTGGCGCCCACGATCAGCCGGCGCCCGCCGCGTAACGCATGCAGTGCGAAAGCATTGGCCTCGGTCGCGCCGGAGGTGAATACGACGCGTTCCGGCAACGCCCCGAAGCGCGTGGCCACCGTCTCGCGTGCGTCCTCCAGGATCCGCCGGGCGGCGCGCCCCTCCCGATGCACCGAAGACGGATTACCGGTCGCTCGCAGCGCCTCAAGTACCGCCTCGTACGCCTGCGGCCGAAGCGGCTCGGAAGCGTTCGCATCCAGGTAGTACCGGTACATGGCTCCCCCTCCCCTTGCGGGAGGGGACCGGGGCGACGGGGCCGAGCAAGGTCATCGCCTCAAACGCACGGTGTTAACCCGCCGGCGGCTTCACCGCGCGGCCCGCAACGCGGCCCGCCAGCAGGTCCGCCAGCGTGATCCCCTGCAAGAAAAGCTGGATCTGCCGCCCCAGCTCAACCCAGAGCGTATGGGTCCGGCAGACGCAATCGGCATCGGCCGAGCCGTCCGTTTCGCCGCCCGGCCCGCCCTCCCGGACCGCCGCCAGGATATCGGCGATGGCCAGGCAATCGGCGGGACGCGCCAGGCGATAACCCCCGCCCGGTCCGCGGGCCGACCGCACCAGTCCGGCCCGCCGCAGCCGCGCAAACAGCTGCTCGAGATACGGCAAGCTTAGCCTCTGGCATGCGGCGATGTCCGACAGGCACACCGGCCGGCAACAGCCGCCGGACGCGCTCGCCTCCCGCGACGCCAACTCCGCCATGGCCATCACCGCATAGCGTCCGCGCGTCGATAGCTGCATCGCTCAGTCTGCTGCGGCGCGGCGTGGCTGGCTCTGGCCGGCGTTCGCCAGTCGCGCGACACGCGCCTCGAGCTCGGCCAGCTCGGTCCGCAGACCTTCGAGGTCACGCAGCAACGGATCCAGGCTGTCGTCGCACGGCATCCCATACGGGTCGAACACCGGCTGGCGACGCGTCAGACTGCGATCGACCGGCCGGGCGGGGATGCCGACCACGGTGGTATCGCTTGGGACCGGTTCGACGACCACTGCATTCGAGCCGATCCGGGCATTGTCGCCGACGGTGATGGGTCCCAGCACTTTGGCGCCGGCCCCGATAATCACGTTGTTGCCGATTGTGGGATGGCGCTTGCCGCCCATGGTACGCGCGACGCCCAGCGTCACCTGATGGTAGAAATAGCAGTCATCGCCGACTTCGGCAGTCTCCCCGATCACCACCCCCATGCCGTGATCGATGACCAGCCGCCGTCCGAGTTTCGCTGCTGGATGAATTTCGATGCCAGTGAACCAGCGCGCGAGATTGGAGGAGAAACGAGCGAGCAGTCTCAGCCGGCGCTCCCAGAGCCCATGCGAAAGTGTGTGCCAAATGACAGCATGCAACCCTGGGTAGCAAAGCAGAACTTCGAGAGATGATCGCGCTGCCGGATCACGTTCGCGATAGGTCCGAACCAACTCACGTAAGGACATGAAAGCCATGCGACAAATCCATTATACAGGCGCGATGCAGCCCACCTATACTCTACTCGGAAGCAAGCATGCCTCAATTCGCGGCGGATGGACGGCGCGGCTGCCGGACACGCCCGAGCGACGAACGGGAGGAATTTGGTCCAGAGTGTCCGTCCGCCAAGGCAGGCTGGACAATATAATTTCCGACTGCTGGAGTCAAGATTACAGACACGGCGGCTGGAACGATGGGGACGCCATTCCCATGTGGGCCAGTAAAGTGAGAAAAAAGCGAGCGTCGCGATGGGTGATGGGCTGAGGACGTAAGTGAAGCGGAGCCGCGTGGTCGAAACAGTGTCGCCCGTGCGGCGGGGAAAAGCAGCGGCTGCAAGAATTGATCGAGAACAAGAAAGAAGCGGATTCGGGACGCCATGCCTGAAGTAATGTTTGCCGGCCCTGATGGCCGGCTTGAGGGTCGCTACCACCATTCCAAGGATCGTGGGGCACCCGTTGCGTTGGTGCTGCACCCGCACCCGCTGCACGGCGGGACCATGAACAACCGTATCACCTATGCAATGTACCAGTCGTTCCAGCGGCTGGGCTGCTCGGTAATGCGGTTCAATTTCCGGGGGGTCGGCCGCAGCCAGGGCCGTTACGATGGCGGCATAGGCGAGATCGGCGACGCCGCGTCGGCGCTCGACTGGATGCAGGCGGTCAATCCGAACGCCGGCGGCCTTTGGATCGCCGGATACTCTTTCGGCGCCTTCGTCGGCATGCAGGTGCTGATGCGCCGGCCGGAGATTTCCGGCTGGGTCAGCGTGGCACCTCCGGCAAGCCACTACGATTTCGGCTTCCTCGCGCCCTGTCCCTGCGGCGGGCTGATGGTTCACGGCGACGCCGACGAGCTGGTACCCGAGCCGTCGGTGCGCAAGCTGGTCGACAAGCTGAATACCCAGAAGGGCGTGCAGGTCGACTACCGCGTGTTTCCAGGCGCCGATCACGTGTTCGCGCATCATGCCGAGCAGATCGCCGACGCGGTCGAGGACTATGTGGGGAAGGTGTTGATCGCGCGTCGCCAGATGGCGCTGGCGGCGGATTGATCCTCGCGGCGGCAATCCGCCCGCTTTCGTCGCAATCGCTTGCTTCCCTGATCCGACTCGCATCGCGGTCTGAACCGACGCGGGGACAAACGCTGTCAGTTGCCGGCGGCGCCGACTTGCTTCCGGGCAATCTCGGTGTGCGCCGACATGTCCGCCCACAAGCGGCCAAGCGAGGTCTGCGCCACCACACCCATGATCACGCGCTGGTCCTGCTCGTTCAGCTCGGTGCGCCATCGGTTTGCCGACGCCACCGCGTTGCGGAACACACTGAAGTATCGTTCGGTGCCGCCGTAGCTCGTGCTGCGCCGAATGAAATCCTCGGTCTGCCGGTTCCAATCGAGCCGAGTGAAGGAGAACAGACTCCGTACCTCCGGGACAGGAGCAGTGCAGAGATCTTCATAGAGGACGAACCGGGCGTTCTCGTGGCCTGACATCGCGTCCAGGACTAGTTCGTTCATGGCCACCCAGTGCCAAGCGAGCTGCTCCGTGTAGCAGGATGAATTCAACCGCTGCTCGGTCAATCCGTACCGCTGCACGCTTGGCGTGCCCAGCACATCCTGCACGAAAACGCCGCTATTGAACTTCCCTTGCGCGAGCCCCCGCAGCGTCGAAGAGACTTGGCCGCAAGGATGCCGTAGCAGGAACACGAATCGCATGCCCGGAAGCGCATTCAAGAAGACGCGAGCCCGCCCGGAGGCGCTGACCGACTTCATGACAATCCGGAGGGGCGCATAGCGGTCCGGCCTGAACAAGTCGGGAACCGGAAACGATCGCATCCGGCGAGAGCCGCTGGCCGCCTCGACTCCGCGCAGTACGTTGATGATCGCAGTGCGCAGCGGACGGATGCCGGGTGCGTAATAGTTCTTGGCGAATGGCGGCAATTGGCCGGATGACTTGAGCGTGGGCGTATGCATCAACCGCGCGACGTACTCGGCAGCGATGGCGACATAGGCGTCGGTATCCCACTCGGGGATGAAGAACGGCAGCCGGCGTTCCCATACAGCAAGGTCCGGTTCGTGACGGTACAGCACGTCCGGATGGCTATCGAAGATCTTGCCGAGCCAACTCGTTCCAGAGCGCGGCGCGCCGAGAACCATGACAAGCTGGTCGAAGGTCATGCTGGCCCGATTCCGCCCCGCGGCTGTGGGCGCGTTCATAACGGAGATTGCCGCAGCGGGCAAAGCACGTTCCTCCATGTTGCCGGCCCTGCAAGTGCCACTACGACGCCCAGGCATCGCTTGTTCGCGATCGCTCTCTCCCCCTGCGAGAGGCGCGCCCCGGATCTTGATATCGGGTTTGTCATGTTGAAATCTCGTAGCGTCGTGTTATCCCTCTTGTCATCCGAACACGGCCGGCGGCCGGTGGGTCGACACGATTCATCCGGCCGGATCGGGTCAAGCCTCGAAAGGTCATGGCAGTTTCTGAAGCTCCGGTTAACGAAGCCAATGCTGTGACGGCCGCACCAACGCCGGCCTCCCGCCGGCTAGGCCGGCGAGCCGCCCTCTCATCGATCTACATGGTCGGCGCACGTCTTGGCATGCGCTTGATCGGCGTTGTCAGCACACTAGTGTTGGTCCGCATTCTTTCGCCGGCAGATTTCGGTATCGTTGCTCTCGCGCAGGCGGTCTATCCCATTCTCGACCTGCTGACTGCGACCGGGTTCAACCAAGCGATCATCCGGATGCGTGCGCCCCAGGCCGTGCATTACGACACTGCATGGACATTGGGGATATTTCGCGGAGCATTCATCGCCATCTGCCTGGTCGTGACTTCGGGATGGCAGGCTCGGTTTATGCACGAACCGCGCATCGAGCCCTTGATGTGGGTGCTCGCTGGTACCGCTTTCCTCTCCTCGCTCCAGAATGTCAGGTTGGTCGATTATCAACGCGACTTGCGGTTCGAATGGATCACCGTGTTCATGTTGTGGGGAAAGGTGCAGGGCTTCATTATTATCATGCTGCTGGCAATTTTCATGCACAATTACTGGATTCTTATCCTGGCCAATCTGCTCAACAAATTTATCACTGTCCCGGCGAGTTACATCGTGGCGCGTCACCGTCCCCGCTTCTCACTCGCTGGCTGGCGGGACCTGTTTCATTTCTCGAAATGGCTGTTCCTTGGCAATATCTGTCTGTTGACAGATTTGCAGCTTATGAATTTCGTTGTCGGCCGCTATCTCGGCATGGCAGATGTAGGACTGTACCAGGTTGGCACGCAGATCGCTGCGCTGCCGATTACCGAGATCGCGGCCCCTGTCCGTGGCCCGCTTTATTCGACGTTCTCCAAGATCTATCATGATATCGACGAACTGCGCCGGAGCTTCCTCGACAGCCTGGCAATCCAGTCCCTGATCATCGTGCCGCTGACTGTTGGGGTCGCGGTCACTGCGCCTGAGGTGACTGCCATCTTCCTGGGATCGAAATGGATGGCGGTGACTCCGCTGTTGCCAATCATCGCGTTCTACCAGCTCTTCGACGCGATGGGGCACTACACCCATACAGTTATGTTGGCGCTTAACCGGCAACGGCTTTACACGATCACTTACTACATCAGCATCGCATTGCGGGTGCCCCTGACGATCTGGTGGGCGTTGGAGGACGGGTTGCGTGGCGCGGCGCTCGCCATGCTGCTTACTGCCGCGGCGAATGCGGTGCTATGGAATGCGCAACTCGCACCGCTGCTGCGGCTGCGCTGGCGGCGCGAGCTGATCAGGTTGTGGCGGCCGGTGCTGGCCGCCGCAATGATGGGCGGGGCGGTGCTGATCGTGTCGCAATGGCTGCGGGCCGCATCAGGATATCACAATATAATGCTCCGCCTTGTCATCGAGGTCGCAACCGGTACGGTCGTCTACATCGTGTTGCTCGGTCTGTTCTGGCTGATGGCTGGTGCACCAGACGAGTCGTCCGAGGCGCAGATTTGGCGCACCGCCTACGCCGCATTCGGGCGGATGACAACGATTCTGCAGTTCAGTCGCCGGCCAACCGGATAGCTCCTAACGGTGCCAGCAATCTCGCGCCGTGTGCTACTTCGTTACCGCCCGCCGGCCTTGCCGGCGGCAAAGCGCACTGCTTCTTCCGCTGCCCGGAACAGGGCGCGCGCCTTCTGACGGCACTCTTCGTACTCGGCCGCCGGATCAGAATCAGCCACGATCCCGGCGCCAGCCTGTACATGCATGCTGCCATCCTTCACCAAGGCGGTACGCAGCCCGATACACGTGTCCATTGTGCCATTGGCGGCGAAATAGCCGATGCATCCCGCATAGATGCCACGCCGCGTCGGCTCCAGTTCCTCGATGATCTCCATCGCCCGCACTTTAGGTGCGCCCGACAGCGTCCCGGCGGGGAAGGCGGCTACCAGCGCGTCCAGCGCGTCCAGCCCGGCGCGAAGCCGACCCTCGACGTTCGAGCTGATATGCATCACGTGGCTGAACCGTTCGATCGTGAAGCTTTCGGTCACCCGCACGCTGCCGAGCTCCGCCACCCGGCCCACGTCGTTGCGGCCGAGGTCGAGTAGCATCAGGTGCTCGGCCCGCTCCTTCGGGTCGGCAAGCAGCTCCCCCTCCAGCGCCTGGTCCTCCTCATGTGTGGCGCCCCGTCGCCTGGTACCGGCGAGCGGGCGCAGCGTGACTGCGCCATCCCGCAGCCGCACCAGAATTTCCGGACTCGATCCCACGACCGCGAAACCGCCGAAATCCTGGAAGAACAGAAATGGCGCGGGATTGATCCGCCGCAGCGCGCGATAGAGGGCGAAGGGCGGCAGTGCGAACGGAGTTGAGAAGCACTGGCTGAGCACGATCTGGAACGCATCGCCGGCAAAGATGTAATCCTTGGCGCGCTGCACGGCCGCGATGAACGCTGCTTCAGAGAAAGTAGAGCGCGGCGGCGGCAGGGCCGGTAGCACGACCGGCGGCGCCGGATGCGGCAACGGACGATCGAGCGCCGCCTGAGCCTCCCCAAGGCGCGCCTCGGCCGCCGCCATGGCGGCCTCCGCCGAGACCTCGGGATCGGGATAGATCGGTGCCGCCAAAGTCAACTCGTCCTTGACGTTGTCGAAGATCGCGAACAGCGTCGGGCGGATCAGCAGAGCGTCCGGCACGCCGAACGGGTCCGGATTGGTGTCCGGCAGCCGCTCCATCAGCCGCACCATGTCGTAGCCGAGATAGCCGACCACCCCACCCGTCATTGGCGGCAGCGTGGCCGGCACGTCGAGCCGTGTTTCCTCGATCAGTGCCCTCAGGCTCTCCAGCGCCGGCCGCTCCTCCGGGATGAAGGCATGCGGGGCAGAGCGGGCATGCCGGTTCACCTCTGCGCGGCCCCTTCGGCAACGCCAGATCAGGTCCGGCTCCATGCCGATGATCGAATAGCGGCCGCGCACCGCGCCGCCCTCAACGCTTTCCAGCAGAAAACTGTTGGGCCGCCCATGCGCCAGCTTGAGAAACGCGGCGACCGGCGTTTCCAGGTCCGCGACCCCCTGCCACCACACGAGAGTGCCGCGTCCCAACTCATAGCTGCTGCGGAACCCGGCGACGCCGGTGGGCAGGGCGACATTCATGATGCCTCTCTCGCGGCTCCCCTGAGACTCATTGGCCGTTGACGAAACTGTCGAGCACCCTCTGGTTCACCTGAGGATTGGCACGCGCCCGCAGTGCCGCCTCGAAATCCGCCGTCAAATCCGTGGCGACCGAACGGGTCAGCGCTTCCGCAATGGTGTCGTAGGCCGATTTGTCGGCGGCCTTCGGATCCGGCGTCTCGACCTTGTCCAGCGCCGCGACAACGAACCCGTCCGGGGTCTGTACCATTGCCGGCTCTTTCGGTTTCAGGCCGAACAGCACACGCTGCAGTTGCGCCGGCATGTCGGTGTCCGTGGCGTCGCGCGTGACCGGCTTGGTCTCCCGCACGGTTAGCCCGGCCACTGTGGCGGCATCCGTCAGCGATTGGCCTCCCTGGACCGCGGCGAGGAGTTTGGCGGCCGCCTCCTCCGCCTCCTTCTGGCGTCCTGCTGCCGTCCAGTCCGCCTCGACCTCGCCTCGCAGCGCGTCGAACGGTTTCGTGGCGGACGGAGTCACGCTCTCGACCGTTAGGGCGAAATAAGAGGAGGCGCCATTGCCCTGTGCAGGCGGAACCTCGGTGAGCTGGGCCGGGGGCTGGCCAGGCGGTGTCTTGAACGCGGCCTCGACCAGTGCCTTGTGCAGCTCGGGTGGACCGGGGATCGGCGCGGGCGTGCCTTCCGGCGTGTTGCCGTTCGCATCCAGCGTACCCTGCACGCCAACCAGGCCGAGATCGCTCGGCAGCTTGTCCAGCCCGGCGCCGGTGCCGAGGACGTCGTCCACCTTGTTAGCCGAGTCATAGATCTGGCTCGCCGCCTTGTCGGCGAGCGTGCGCGCGAGAATTTCCGGCTTCGCCTGGTCGAAGCTTTGCTGGGTCCCGGAGGTCTCCTTGGTTACCTTCAGCACGTCCCAGCCGAGCGCCGTCTTCACCGGCGCGGACACGGTGTTCGGCTGAGCGGCGAAGGCCGCCTGAGCCAATGTGGGGTCGGGAATACCCTGCTGTGTGGTGTTATCCAGCGCGACGGCGGTCCCGCCATCAGCCTGTGCCGCCTGCTGGATCGCCGCCCAGTCGGCCCCACCGTTCCATTGCGCCGCCAGTGCCTTCGCCTTCGCTTCGTCCTGCAGCACCGCCACCTGGACAGATCGTCTGGGTGCCACGACGTAGACCTCCTTGTGGCTGTCGTAGTAGGCGTGGAGCTCCGCGTCGGTGGCTGTAAGCGTCTTTTCCAGCGTCTCCGGGGTGAGCACTGCTGCCTTGATGCGGCGGAACTCCGGGCTGCGGTAGAGCCAGGGATGGTTGGCGTACCAGCGTTGCAGTTCTGCCGTAGTGGGCGCCGGCGGGGCTGGTACGGTCGCGAAGGGCAGCTCGACCATCAGGGCCGAGCGCTTCTCCTGTTCGAAGTCGAAGACCTTCCGAGCCAGCAGCCCCGGTGCGCTCGCGCCGGCGGCGACCGCGCTGAGAAGCTGCTGGGAGGCGAGCTGCGCGCGCATGAGGTCAAGAAATTCCGGTTCCGATAAGTTGGCGTTGCGCAGCGCGGCTTCGAATATAGTGCGGTCGAATTGGCCGTTCGCACCGCGAAACGCCGGCATCGCGAACACCGCATCCCGCAGCGCCGCGTCGGGCACCGCGATACGCAGCCGCTCAACCTCCCCATTGAGTGCCACTTGCCCGATCAACTGCCGCATCGCCTGGTCGGCGACCTGTCGCCGCAGTGCCGGGGTCACGTCTTGACCGCGCGGGAGCTGGCGCTCGGCCTGGGCCATGTCGCGCTGGAAGGTCTGCTCGAACTGCTGTGGCTCGATCGTCCGTCCGCCGACCTTCGCGAGCCAGGTCGTAGTGCCGATCTGGCGCACCACGTCGCCGACGCCCCAGATCACGAAGGCAACTACCATGATCCCGAAGAAGACGCGGACGGGCCAAGTTTCCAGGTAACGACGGAACGCGGTGAGCATCGAATGGTCCGGGGGGCTGACCGGCCGCAGCATATACGGCCCGTGCACAGCCTTTGCCAGCCATCCGGTTTCGGCTACGCCGAACGCGGATCAGGTTGGAGAGGCGAATGCGCCAGCTCGTTGCCGGAAACTGGAAGATGCACACGCTGCGGGCCGAAGCCGCATCGCTGGTGAGGGCAGTCCGCGAGGGCGCCGTGGGCTTGGCATGTGAGCTGGTGGTCTGCCCGCCTTTCGTTCACCTCGAAGCCGTTGCTCGACTGCTTGGCGGGTCTTCCATCGCTGTTGGCGGCCAGGATTGCCATCAGGACTCGCTCGGTGCCCATACTGGCGACGTCTCCGCCCCCATGTTGCGCGACGCCGGCGCCGCCTGGGTTATTTTAGGACACTCGGAGCGAAGGCAGGACCACGGCGAAACAGATGAGCTGGTCCGCGAGAAAACGGTCGCCGCGATGGCGGCCGGCCTCGTGCCGATCGTCTGCGTGGGCGAGACCGACGAACAACGCCGGGGCGGACAGGAGACCGAGGTGGTCGGCTGGCAGATGGCCGGCAGCCTGCCGAAGGGTTTCGCCGGCGTCGTTGCCTACGAGCCAGTCTGGGCGATCGGCTCGGGGAAGACGCCGACCGAACAGCAGGTGGCGACGATGCACGCCTTCATCCGCGAGGAGCTCATTCGGCAGTTTGGCGAAGCTGGGCGGCCGATCCGCATCCTCTACGGTGGCTCAGTTAGGCCGGCCAATGCCGTCGCGCTGCTGGGATTGCCCGACGTGAATGGTGCGCTGATCGGCGGTGCCAGCCTGAAGGCCGAGGATTTTCTCTCGATTGCCCGCGCCGCACGGGCGGGATAGACCTCGCCGGCAAAGGCCAGGGGACTTGTCCCCTGGCGGGGGGTTCAGGGGGGCAGCGCCCCCAGGCCTCTCCCGAGCCAGGGACACCGCCGCTGATGATGGCAATTTTGATGGTTATCCACGTCTTCGTGACGATCGCGCTGATCGGCGTCGTGCTGATCCAGCGCAGCGAGGGCGGCGGCCTCGGGATCGGCAGCTCACAAGGCATGGGCGCCTTCATGTCCGGCCGCGGCACTGCCAATCTGCTGACCCGCACAACGGCGGTGCTGGCGGCTCTCTTCCTCGGCCTGTCACTGACCATGGCGATGCTGAACCGCAGCACCTCCGTTGCCGGAAGCTCAATTCTGGGCGCGCCACAGACCTCGCAGCCGGTGCCTCTGCCAGCAGCACCACCTCCGCACCCCGCTCCGAGTGCGCCGGCAGCTCCCTCAGTCCCGCACTAGGAGCAGGCGGCCCAGGTCGCACGGAGGCCTGCCCCTGAACTGGGCCGCCGCCTAGGTCTGGATGAAAAGGCCGGACGCCGGCTGCGCGATCCGATGCATCGCAGTCATATCGGACAGGTGGAGGCGGCGCTCGGGAGTATTGGAAAGCGGCCGGAAGTGGCGGTGCGCGACGCCGCCTGAGAGTCGCGTGCTGGGCGGGTCCGATCTTGACGTTTCCCCAGCGACACCGACTGCCTTCTCCCGATAGAACGGCACACTTCCCCTCGCCCGATTCGGCTTTCTATAGTGGCCGCCCATGACGCGGTTCGTCTTCATCACCGGCGGCGTGGTCTCCTCTCTTGGCAAAGGCATCGCCGCCGCAGCGCTGGGCGCATTGCTGCAGGCGCGCGGCTTTTCCGTACGCCTGCGCAAGCTTGACCCCTATCTGAACGTCGATCCCGGGACGATGAGCCCCTACCAGCACGGCGAGGTGTTCGTCACCGACGACGGAGCCGAGACCGATCTCGATCTCGGCCACTACGAGCGCTTCACCGGCGTGCACGCCACCAAGGCCGATAACGCCACGACCGGACGCATCTACTCCGACGTGATCGCCAAGGAGCGGCGCGGCGACTACCTGGGTGCGACCGTGCAGGTGATCCCGCACATCACCGACGCGATCAAGGAGACGATCCTGCGGCAGACCGCCGACTTCGACTTCGTGCTGGTAGAAATCGGCGGTACTGTCGGCGACATCGAAAGCCTGCCGTTCCTCGAGGCGATTCGTCAGCTCAGCAACGAGCTGGGATCGGAGCGGGCGATGTTCGTGCACCTGACTCTGGTGCCGTTCATCCCCTCGGCCGGGGAGCTAAAGACAAAGCCGACCCAGCATTCGGTGAAGGAGCTTCTGAATGTCGGCATCCAGCCACAGATGCTGCTGTGCCGCTGCGACCGGCCGATCCCACAGGGCGAGCGGCGCAAGATCGCGCTGTTCTGCAACGTGCGGCCCGAGGCGGTGATCCCGGCGCTCGACGTCGATACGATCTATGCCGTGCCGCTGCGCTATCATGCCGAAGGCATGGACCGCGAGGTGCTGCGGCATTTCGGCCTGCCCCACGACAGCGCGCCCGATCTGCAGCGGTGGGAACGGATCGTCGATGCTGTGCGCTCGCCGGAAGGCGAGGTGCGGATTGCGGTGGTCGGCAAATACACGAGCCTGCTCGACAGCTATAAATCGCTGGCCGAGGCGCTGACGCATGGCGGCATCGCCAATCGCGTGCGCGTCCGCTTCGACTGGACCGACAGCGAGATATTCGATCGGCCGAACGCCGTGCAACGGCTCGAGGGCGTACACGGCATTCTCGTGCCCGGTGGTTTCGGCGAGCGCGGCACGCCGGGCATGATCGAAGCGGTGCGTTTTGCCCGCGAGCGGGACGTGCCGTTCTTCGGCATCTGCTTCGGTATGCAGATGGCGGTGATCGAGGCGGCGCGGAACCGGGCCGGGCTGCACGACGCCTCATCGACCGAGTTCGGCCCGTGCCGGACGCCGGTGGTGGGCCTGCTCACCGAATGGGCCCGGGGCAACGAGATCGAGCGGCGCATGGAGGGCGGCGACCTCGGCGGCACGATGCGGCTCGGCGCTTATCCGGCGGTGCTGAGCGACGGCAGCATGGTGCGCGAGATCTATGGCGGTGCGCCGAGTATCGAGGAACGGCACCGCCATCGCTACGAGATCAACGTGCACTACCGCACGATCCTGGAGTCCACCGGCCTGCGCTTCTCCGGCATGTCGCCCGACGGCGTGCTGCCGGAGGTGGTGGAATTGCCCGAGCATCCTTGGTTCGTCGGCGTGCAGTACCATCCGGAACTGAAGTCGAAGCCGTTCGATCCGCATCCGCTATTCGCCGGGTTCATCGAGGCGGCGGTGCGGCAGTCCAGGCTGGTCTGAACATCATGAGCCGGCTTTTGTTGGAAGACCGAGCTCAGGTTCTGGTGGTAGCAGGGTTCGTCGGAGCAGCGGTGATCATTGCCGCCTATTTCGCCAACCAGAACGGCTGGTTGCGGTCGAGCGATTGGCGGTTTCCCGCGGCAAACCTGCTTGGGGCTGCACTCATCTTCGCTTCCTTATTCGCGCAATGGAACTTTCCTTCCGCGGTGATCGAAGGGTTCTGGATTGCTATCAGCATCTATGGACTGGTGAGGAGCAGGCACGCATGAACAGCGTCGTGGCGCGCGTTGTCCGGGTGGGTGCGATCGAGATCGCCAACGACCGGCCGTTCGTTCTGATTGCCGGTCCCTGCCAGATCGAGTCGCGCGGCCACGCCCTGGAGGTCGCGCAGGCGCTGCGGGAGATGTCCGTCGCGACCGGCGTCAGCGTGATCTACAAATCGAGCTTCGACAAAGCCAACCGAACCAGCGCCACGTCGCAGCGCGGCGTCGGCATCTCGCAAGGGCTGGCGATCCTTGCCGAAGTGCGCGAGCGGACCGGACTGCCGGTGCTGACCGACGTGCATGCGCCGGAGCAGTGCGCGCCGGCCGCCGAGGCGGTCGATGTGCTGCAGATCCCGGCCTTCCTATGTCGGCAGACCGATCTACTGATCGCCGCCGGTCGGACCGGCCGGCCGATCAACGTCAAGAAAGGGCAATTCCTGGCGCCGTGGGACATGGCGAACGTCGCCGCGAAGATCGCCAGCACGGGCAACGAGAACATCTTGCTGTGCGAGCGAGGCGCGAGCTTCGGCTACAACATGCTGGTGACCGATTTTCGCGCGCTGCCGATCATGGCCCGCACTGGATATCCGGTGGTGTTCGATGCGACGCATTCGGTGCAGCTTCCGGGCGGTCGCGGCAGCGTCTCGGGTGGCGAGCGGGAATTCGCGCCCGTATTGGCGCGAGCCGCGTTGGCGGTCGGCGTGGCCGCGGTTTTCATCGAAACGCATCCCGATCCCGATCACGCACCCAGTGACGGCCCGAATATGATCCCGTTGAACGAAATGCCCGCGCTGATCGCGCGGCTCGCCGCGTTCGATCACCTCGCCAAGTCCGCGGGCAACATGTGAGCGGCGTGCCGTGGGATTAGAAGTGATAGAATTGTCAGTTGGGCGGGAGCCTCATCCACATAGCGTTGTCGCCAGCCACCACGCCATGACCGACGTGCCAGCCAGGAAATCGTTGATCGTCATCGCTTCGTGCGGATTGTGACTGCCGTTGGCGTTGCGCACGAACACCATGCCCATTGGCACACCGGCCGCCGCGAAAGCAGCCGCGTCATGTGACGCCGGGCTGCCGAGCTCCAGCGCCGGCACGCCAAGCTCGGCCGCGCCCGCCAGAAGCGCGGCGCGGATCGTCGGATCGACGTGCCCTACCGCCGCCTGTGCCTTCGCGCCGCGATGGAAGCGCACGCCGCGCCGCTGCTCGATTCCGGCGATGATCGCATCGACCCGACGGTTCAGCTCCAATAGCACCGTCTCATCATAGGCCCGCACATCCAAGCTGAAATGGAACGATCCGGGCACGATCGTCATTCCGTGCAGCGCCGCATCAGTGTGGAAACGGCCGATCGTGCAAGCCATCGGCACGCCGTTCGCTTCGCATTCTTCCCAAAGCCGGTCGAGCGCCACGGCGAACTCGGCACCCGCCAAAGCCGCGTCGTGGCGAAAACGACGCGGCAGGCCGACATGGTCGTGACTGCCCTCGATGCGCGCGTCGGGATAGCGGAAATTGCCGGGAATTCCCGTGCAGATAGCGACCGGCCTGCCGGCCTCGATCAAGCTTGGTGCCTGCTCGATATGCAGTTCGAGATAGGCGCGGAGTCGGGCTGGATCGAGGAACCGCTGCCCCGCCCGCAGTGGCGCCGGATCGCCGCCGCATTCCGCAATGTGCTCGGCGAGCGTTCGGCCGGTATCGATCCGGCGTGCCTCCAGTGCGCCGTCCGGCAACGTGCCGAGTGCCGCTCGGCTGCCGATATAGGAGACTTGGAACCAGATACTCTCCTCGGCGCGGATGGCCATGACGGTCACGTCGCAGGTCGGCGTTAGGCCGAGACGCTGCAGCGCGGCGATCGAGATCAGCCCTGCCAGCACGCCGGCCGCGCCGTCGAAATTGCCGCCATGCGGCACCGAATCGAGATGCGAGCCGAGCACCACGGAAGGCGCTGCACGGTCCCTGCCGGGAAACGTCATATAAAGATTCGCCGCCGGATCGCGGGTGATCTCCAGCCCTAGCTGCCTCGCTGCCTCCGCCGTTGTGGCGTGGGCGCGTTGTTCGCCGGGGCCGTAAGGGTCGCGGGTGACCCCGGGCGCGTCGAGCCCGTCCCGACGTAGCGCCTCGAACAGCACCGCCGCCCTGTCGCGCTGGCCCGTGACAGCCGCGACGATCTCGGTGGCGGAGATTGCGCTCATTGCCTCGTGCCCCTGGTTGTGTCGCTTGCGAGCCAAAATTGGCCGCCGCTCCCGGATCGCACCGCTCCGCACGCGAGCAATGGCCCCCAAATTCATCTGAAACGAGGTGGAATGAAATTCTTGACAACCGATGGTTGCGCGGCGCATTGGTACGCCGTGACGCAGCCAGCCCTTCTTCCGACTCGGGCGCATGTGGCAGCGAGCCAATTCGTAGCGGATCGAGGGGTGCGATGTCGCAATCTCGTGTTTGGGCGTTCCAGTGTCCGGAATGTGGGTTCGGGCATGTCGAGCTAGGCTGGCTGGCGACCGACGAGGAGGCGTACTGCCTCGTCTGCTCAGAAGAGCGGGGCGTGAATGTGCGTCTCGCGCGCTGGCTGGATGAAGAGCCCGACCGTCAGGCCCGCTTGCGAGAAGTCTTAGCGGCCTGAGCGGCTGGTGTCCTTTCCGACGGCTTGCCGGCGGGCTTCTCTTTGGCTGGCGCCTTTTCTGCTGCCTGCCCGAGGCTCTTCTTAAGCGCCGCCATGAGGTCGACGACATTCCCCCGGTCTTCAGGAGCAGGCTGTTCGCGATCGACCCCTTCACCCTTCAGCTTGGCGTCGATCATGGCCCGCAACCGGGTTTCATATCGGTCCTCGACATCCGAAGGGTCATAGCGGCCGGTCTGGCGGTCGATGAGCTGGACGGCCAGTTTCACCATCTCCGGGTCGCTCTTGTCCCGGGACGCAGTGCCGAAGATGTCCGACGCGTTGTTCATATCGCGTTGCTCTGAGAGGGTCTGCGCAACAAGGCCCTGATCGGTGGCCCGAATGCCGATGGTCCGCTCGCGCTGCGCGATAACAACCCGAGCCAGCGCAACGCGTCCTGTCTGCGCGATGGCGTCCCGCAGGACTTCATAGACGTCCGCACCGGCATCGCCGTTGGGCGCCAGATAGTAACTTTCGTCATAGTAAACCGAGTTGATCGAATCCGCATCGACGAACTTTTCGATGGCCATGATCGATGAGCTCTCGACCTTCACCGAATCAAAGTCCGCGTCTGTCAACAGCAGATATCGGTTCTTCGCGAATTCGTATCCCTTGACGAGGTCCCGGCGCGCCAGCTCTTTGCCGGTCTCTGCATCGACCGTGATCATTCGGATCCGATTGCCCGTTTCCGGGTTGATCATGTTGAAACGGATAGCGTTGCGCTCGTGCTTCGCCGCAAAAAGCGTGACGGGGCAGGACACGAGGGCGAGTCGAAGGTGACCCCGCCAGATCGGACGCTGTGCCATGGTTCGCGTCTCCACACGCTTTGCCGGTCAGTCGACGAAACTAAATCCGAGTTCTCGCTCCGACGTAAGGGAGCCGATAGACCGAGGGACTACTGGCCGCAATTAAACTTTGCTCTCAACGTGCCATGCGTAGCGCCTTGATTCCATGTCGAAATCCACTGGCGCTGGCCAGTGCCGGCCCCCCGTGGCCGCGAGATCACGTGCGTGTTACCGGCGCTTCTCGTTTCTGCTTGCGCGTCGCCGCGTCGCTTGGCGCCGTCGCTGTCAGGTCACCCTGCACTCAGGGCCCAAATGACCGGTAAAGCGATGCCATTTCTCCGTGCGGCCGAGGAGCGGTACACCGACGAAGCCCCGCAGATTGAGCTGGCCGGCGTCATCCACCCAGATCTCCGCCTGATACTCCTTGCCGTTGCGTGGATCGGTGACGTGACCTAGCCAGACACCATCCTCGGTCGGACGCTCGTCTGTGATGATGGTCAGGCCGCATTGCGAGCGGCCTTGGTAGTCCATGGGTATCGGCTCACCTGGCGCCCTCTTTATGCCGACAATCCGGCCGCACAGGGTCGCCCCGCACCACCCAATTTCGATCACCCCACCGCCGTTCGCTGTAGTCCATTGACCCAGCGGCTCGGCCGGCATCGGCATTTCGCGAGCCGCCGCGCCAACACTGATACAGACGGCGATGCTGACGCCGATCAGGATGGGATTCAGCCCCGAACGGGACATCGTAGTCCTCCTTCTGACGGCATATCTGCCGCCAGTCGCCTGGGACCTTCGAGAACGGGGTCGCGGCTGCCGCGTTTTGCCCCCCACAATTCCTGGACCTCGGCCGCTCCAACGGGGCGGCCCTTTTCATTCCTTGCGTTAGGAACCCAGAACAATCTGCGGAGCGGTGCCCTCCTGCAACTCGTTGTCCTCTCGTCATTGCCGGCCCAATGGGCCCGCCATGACGAGGCGCCAAACGCAATCATCCTCCCCAAGGGGCCTGACCGCCCCTACGAGCGGACCATTTCCGTATATTGGGGGAGTACTCGGGCGCGCGGTAAATGCCGCCTGATAAGAGGGACAGGCGCGTGGACCTCTCTGAAACAGCCCGAGAACCGCCAGGGATGGCAGAGAGCCTCGCAGCCGAGTTGATCGCGGTGCTCGTCGCGGTGACGGATGGCGAGCCCCGCGTGCTGACCATTGAACACGGCCGCGCTCTGCCCGCCGGCCCGCTCGAGCCGGGTCACCGCTCGCTGCAAGCAGGGCTGCGCTCCTGGGTGGAGCAGCAGACCCGGCATCCGCTGGGCTATGTCGAGCAGCTCTATACCTTCGCCGACCGCGACCGCACAGCCCACGGCTCGCGGCATATTTCGATCAGCTATCTCGCGCTGACGCGGGAAGCCGGTCAGGGCGGGGCGCCCGGCGTGGGCTGGCAGAGCTGGTACCGGTTCTTCCCGTGGGAAGACTGGCGCGCCGACGGGCCAGCGCTGGTGCGCCAGACGATCGCGCCTTTGCTCGCCGCCTGGGCGCGGGACGGCAGCGCAGCAGTCCGGCGCGAGCGACGGCTGCGGGCAGCGGTCGATTTCGGGCTGGATGGCGAGGGCTGGAACGACGAACTGGTGTTGCAGCGCTACGAGCTGCTGTGGGAGGCCGGGCTGGTGCCAGAGGCGGGGGCCGGGGCATCGGCTCTGCCGGGCATGCCGATGATGCATGACCACCGGCGCATCCTGGCCACCGGGATCGCCAGGCTGCGCGCCAAGATCAAGTACCGGCCGGTAGTCTTCGAGCTGATGCCGCCGGAATTCACGTTGTTGCAACTGCAACGGACAGTCGAGGCGCTGGCCGGACGTCTATTACACAAACAGAATTTTCGGCGATTGATGGAGCAACAGGCGCTGGTGGAAGAGACCGGGCGGGAAGCGCGCGAGACTGGCGGCCGTCCGGCCAAGCTCTTCCGCTTCCGCCGCGAAGTGCTCGCCGAGCGGGCCGCCGCCGGTACCAAGCTGCCGCTCGCCCGCATTGTGTGACGCACGCCCCTGCGTCCTCACGTAGCGGGCAAGGCTATCCGTTTCTCGAAGAACACGCTCGTTGCAATCGCTTGCGGTGCCATTCGCACATAGTCGCCGAATGCCGGACAGCGCACGAACCCGGCACGCGCATAAAGCCGCATCGCCGCAAGCTGGTGCTCTCCTGTTTCCAACCGCAACAAAGACAGCCCTGCGCCGCGCGCCTCTTCCTCGATGCGCGCCAGGATCGCCTGCGCCACGCCCCGTCCCCGTGCGGCCTCCCGCATGTACATGCGCTTGACCTCGGCAAAATTGGAAAAGAGGGCCACTCCACCGCAGCCCACCGCCGCACCGCGCAGTCTTGCGACGAAAAATCGGACATGCGGCTGGAAGATCGCGTCGAGCGCCAATCCATGCCGTTGTTCCGGCGTATACTCCGCTGAAAGAATGGCCTCGAGCTCTCCGACCAATGCGCGCACCTCTTCAGTTGCAGTCGGTACGGCCTCGATCCACACGCTAGCTCTGTCGTTCATTGATGCTCCGGACAGCGGTCCCCGAACAGGTATCAGCCGCCCATATCGAACACCAGCAGTTCCGCCGGCTCAACTCCCCGCATCCGCAGCAAGCTCTCGCCCGACACCGCCGCGCCGTCGCCAGCCACAAGTCGCTCGCCGTTCAGCCGAATCTCACCGCGCGTCATCTGCACCCACTGCCCGCGGCCCAATGCCACCGGCAGCTCGCTTTCCTGATCTAGCGCCAACTGTGCTGACCAGACATCGGCGTCCTGATGCACTACGACCGAGCCATCACGCCCGTCCCGCGATCCGATCAGCCGCAGCCCTCCCTCAATCTTCCCGGCGAATGATTTCTGCGCATAGCCCGGCGGCAGACCGTCGCGTTCCGGCGCAATCCAAATTTGCAGGAAATGCACCGGCTCTGTCTTCGAGTGGTTGAACTCGGAATGCCGAATCCCCGTCCCCGCGCTCATGCGCTGCAACTCGCCGGGGCGGATGATCGCCGTGGTGCCGACGCTGTCCTTGTGCTCCAGCGCGCCCTCCAGCACCCAGGACAGAATCTCCATGTCGCGGTGCGGATGTGTCGGGAACCCCGCACCGGGGGCGACGCGGTCCTCGTTGATCACCAGCAGCGGCCCAAACCCGACGAATTTCGGGTCGCGGTACTCGGCGAACGAGAAAGTGTGGCGGCTGTCGAGCCAGCCGTGCCGGCTATGGCCGCGTTCGTCGGAACGACGGATCGTGATCATCGGCTGCCTGATTCCCTGGTTGCAGTGATGCCCGCGGCCTTCAGAGCCGCGGCGACCTGGGCCACCCGACGGCCCTGAAACCGCGCGACCTCCAGGTCTTCTGCCCTCGGTGGCGCGGCCTGGGTGCCCGACACCGCTGTCGCCCCGTACGGCGTGCCTGCCTTGTACATCACCGCATCGGCGTACCCCAGCGGTACGATGATCAAGCCGAGATGCGCCATCGGATTATAGAGCGACAGCAGCGTGCTCTCGTTGCCCCCATGCAACGTCGAGGTTGACGCGAACACCGCTCCCGTCTTGCCGTTCAGCCGGCCGCGGGACCACAGCCCGCCGAGGCTGTCGATATACGCCTTCAGCTCCGACGACACGCTGCCGAACCGGGTGGGGGTGCCGAATATGATAGCGTCCGCCCACTCGGCATCTGCCTCGGTCGGTGCGGCATAGGCTGCGTTCATTCGCTCGGCGTTCTCCGCCCAGCCTGGGGCCTTCGCCATGATCTCAGGGCCGACCAGCTCACGGGCGCGACGCAGGCGCGGTTCCGCGCCGGCCTCGCGGGCACCTTCGGCAACGGCGAGCGCCAGCGCCTCAGTGACGCCGGTACGGGAGTAGAACGCAATCAGGACATTGGCGGCCATCGGGGCGATCCTTCGCAAGGTGGGTCGCCTGGCCAAATGGGTCACCTCGTCATCTATCCAATCGGGATAATATGGATAAGATCCAGCGACCAATTGGATATGCCAGACCCCGCCCTTCCGACGCTCGATCAGCTCCGCGTGTTCACCGCCGCCGCCGATAGCGGCAGCTCCTCGGCGGCCGCGCGCCGGCTGAACCGTGCCCAGTCAGTGGTCAGCTACACCATCGCCAACCTGGAATCGCAGCTCGGTGTGACCCTGTTCGCGCGCGACGGCCGGGTCCCGGCGTTGACCGAAGCCGGGCGCGCCTTGCTGGCCGACGCTCGCCGGGTCGGGCTGCTGGTGGACGAGATGCGGGCACGGGCCGCCGGCCTCCAGCGCGGGCTGGAGGCCGAGGTCGCGCTAGTCGTCGATGTGCTGTTCCCCACCTGCGCGCTGGTCGAGGTGCTGCGGGAATTCGCCACCGCCTCCCCCACCGTCACCCTCCGCCTCTCCATCGAGGCGCTAGGCGGCGTCACCCAGCTTGTGCTCGACGGCGCGGCCGGCCTCGGCGTGAGCGGGCGTGTTGCCGTGGCCTGCCCCGAGCTTGAATGGCGCCGGATCGGCGAGGTGATCCTGGTCACCGTCGCCCCACCCGCGCACCCGCTGGCATCGATCCCCGAACCGATCCCCCGGGCTGCAGTGCGCGATCAGCTCCAGCTCGTGCTGACCGACCGCACACGCCTGACCGAGGGGCAGGATTTCGCCGTCCACGCCTTGCGCACCTGGCGTCTCGGCGATCTTGGGGCGAAGCACGCCATGCTGCTGGCCGGGCTCGGCTGGGGCAACATGCCCGCGCACATGGTGGCCGACGACTTGGCGGCAGGGCGGCTGGTGCGCCTGAAGCTGGAAGACGCCGCCGAGAACCACTTCGAACTCGGCCTCGTGCATCGCACCGACCATCCACTCGGCCCCGCCTCGCGCTGGCTGGCCGACCGCCTGGAACAGGCCCTTTCGCAATCACACCTCTCCCGCTCTGCGGGAGAGGTCGGTTCGCGAAGCGAACCGGGTGAGGGTGCCAGGGGACCCACAAGATGCCCAAAGCCCACTTCCCTACTCGCCCCAGAATAGCGGTGTCGCCCGCAACCGGCGCCACCGACGCCGCAGCCGTTGCAACGAAACCAGCCGGTCGCGCGCCTGCCAACCGATCACGGCGCCGATCGCGCGATGCAACTCTGGCGTGGACTCGGCTTGCTCGACCTCATGCAGCAGCGAGCGCGTGGCCTCCGCATCGCTGTCGGCCCCCAGGGTGGTCTGCAGCCGTGCCAACCGGTCCACGAAATGCTCCGCCGCCTGGCCCGGCCACAGTGGCAGGAAGAATTCGCACGCATAGCGCAAGCTCTTGAGCTGGACGCGGAGCCGATGCCGCCCCGCGGCATCAAGTCGCCGCAAATGGCTGCCGCGCTTCAGCACCCTGCCATGCACCCGCGTCAACAGCCGTGCTGCCAGCGCCGAGGCAGGCTCCGAGAGCACCGACAATGCCTCGGCTGGGATTTCGTTTCGCCAAGCTCGTCGTTCGATCCACTGGCTCAATTGCAACTGGAACCTTGTCGTGCGCGGGTCCGCCAGCACGACGCGGACCGCCTGGTAACTCGCGTCCCGTTGCTGCGCGGCTGCCTGGCGCAGCGGTTCGAACGTCACCGCCGGCGCGCAGGCCTGCTCCGGTCGCGCCAACGTGTTGGCCAGCAACACGTCCCATTCGCGAGCCGGGCCAAGCGCGGTCGCCAGCCACTTCGCCTCTTCGCGGAATGCCTGGAATGTTGGGGCGGGCACGTCGCGACGGAGCAGCGACAGGGCGGAACGCAGGCGGCGCAAGGCAACGCGCAATTGGTGCACGCCCTCCGGATCGCGTCCGTCTTCGGCGGCCGCCTGGTTGTCCGTCAGGTGCTGATGACAGGCGTCGAGAAGCACGGCGATCGCGTCGTCCACAACATGAAACCGGGCGATCGACGGTTGCACCGCCTTGCTCGGCCGCGGGGGGATCCCGAACGCCAGCGCGAAGCCTCGATCGCATTCGCTGGTAGTTGCAAGTCGCAACGGATCGACGTCCAGCAGCTGCGCGCCATGCTCATAAACTGCGCCGGGATCACCGGATTGCAGGTCGAGCTGCACCTCGGCAACAGGCTCCGCGCGTGCCCCCGCTTCGATGACCCCTTCGCTGAAGGCGACATTTACCATCGCGTCGGGCAGTTGGATGCGCTGCACGCGGCAGCGCAGCCGACGCGTGAAAACCGGCGCGAGCGTGGCACCGTCCACCCCATCGAGAATCTCGGAGAGATCCGGCGTCGGCAGGCGTGACAGGTCGGGCGCCGGGCCCTCAACGGGTGTCTCCCATTTCTGTCCGCCGGTACCGTGGCGGCGTGGCTCCCTGCTCAGCCGCTGGATCTGGCGCGCCCCGTTCCGTTGCACGCGCAGCGACAGGCCCTTGTCGAACAGTGCCTGCTCCGGCGTGTCGAAATAGGTCACATCCAGCCGGCGCACGACGCCGCTGTTGCGCGCATGTCGTGCGATGACCGGCGCAAGGCGCAGTCGTTCCAACGATCCGGGCGGCGCCAGCAGTGTGATCGGTGCAATCATCGCGCCGTATTCACCCCACCAACACCGCCTTGCCGATCACAGCACGGTCCATCACCGCCTGCACCGCTTCGGCCGCCCTCTCGAGGGGGAAGCAATGGGAGATACGCGGGCGAAGCTTGCCCTCCGCCGCCAGCTCCAGCAGCGCCCGCGTGTTGGCGGCGAACAGTTCTGGTTGATTGGCCTGAAACCCGCCCATATAAACGCCCACTGCCTCGATGCCCTTGATCAGCAGATAGTTGCTTCGGATACTGGCGGGGCCGCCGCCCAGGAACCCCAACACCAGCAGCCGTCCGCCATACGCCAGGCAGCGCAGCAATTCTTCGGTCATCGCGGCGCCGATCGGATCATAGACGATATCCACGCCACGGCCGTCTGTCAGCCGTTTCACTTCATCGACGAACCCGCCGCGATAATCCAGCGCATGCGCCGCCCCCTCCTCCAGGCACGCGGCGCGCTTCGCCTCGGTCCTGGCCGTCGCGATCACCCGTCCACCGAACAGGCGGGCGACCTGGATGGCGGCGATGCCGATCCCGCCGGCCGCGCCGTGCACGAGCACCCATTCGCCCTCACGCAGCCGGCCGCGCTGCAGCAGCGCATGATACGCCGTGCCATGGCCGGAGCGCAGCACCGCCGCCGCCTCCAAGCGCAAGCCGGCGGGGACCGGATCGCACGCCTCGGCCGTGGCATTGGCGAGCGTCGCCCAGGCGCCGGTCCGGTGCCGGCTCATCACTGAGTCGCCCGGCTTCAACCGGGTCACCCCCGCGCCGACCGCGACCACCTCGCCGGCGGCTTCGCTGCCGGGGATGAACGGCGGCTCCGGCCGCACTTGGTATGTCCCGGCGATTTGCAGCACATCGACATACTGCACGCCGCGTGCGGCGAGTCGCACCTGAACCTCGCCGGGACCGGGCGCCGGCGGGTCGGGACGATCCTCGATCGCTAGCACCTCCGGCCCGCCAAATGCTCGACAAACAACGGCTCTCAACTGGGCCAGCCCCTCACTGGCGGATGGACAGGAATTCAGTCCGGCGCGGATTTGAACTTACTGGCAATGAGCGCAAACATTAGGCTCGGGCGCAAGCGGCGCCGGGATCGACCACGGATGGAGGTGAGGGTGACGATGCGTCCGGGGATGGCCACCCTGCGGGCGGTGCCCGCGTTCGAACAGTTGGATGACGACCTCCTGGATCAGCTCGACGGGATCAGCGAGGTGTTCACAGCACACCAGGGCGAAGTGCTGTGCCGACAAGGCACGCTTCCGACCGTGCTCTATGTTGTCCTGGAAGGCCACGTGGCGTTGAGCAGCACCACTCCCGCAGGCTCGACCGCGGTGATCGAGGTACTGTCGGCCGGACGCGATTTCGTACTGGCCTCGGTGATGGCCGCCCTTCCTTACATGCAGTCCGCCCATGTCGTGCAGCGGGCGCGCCTGCTGGCGATCGAGGCCAGGCCACTCCGGACGTTGATCGAGCGCGAGCCGGAGCTGTCGCTCGCCTTGCTGCGCTCTCTCTCTGGCGAGTTTCGTGCCCTGGTGCGCCAAGTGCGCGACCTGAAGGTCCGCACCACCGCCCAACGGCTCGCCTGCTATCTGCTGGCGCTGGTACCGGATCCGAGAGCAAACGAAGCAGGTTTCCGGTTGCCGTTCGAGAAGGGGCTACTGGCCGCCCGGCTCGGCTGCCGGCAGGAGAATCTCTCGCGGGCCTTCGCCGCCCTGCGCCGGTTCGGGGTGGAGACGCGTGGTGCGCACGTCATGCTGCGTGACGTGCCGCGGCTGACCGCCTACGCACAGCCCGACTACCTAACCGACCCGGACCTCGCGAAAGCACTCGCCGAGGCGCGCGGCAAAGGGGAGATCAGCGCCCCAGCGTCGGCATGACATATTCGGGGCCGCGGCGCGCGCCGCGGGGCCAGCGCTGGGTGATCGCCTTGTAGCGGCTATAGAAGCGCACGCCCTCCGGTCCATAGATGTGGTGGTCGCCGAATAGCGACTGTTTCCAACCGCCGAAGCTGTGGAACGCCATCGGCACTGGGATCGGCACGTTGACGCCGACCATGCCGATCTGGATCGCGCTGGCGAAGTCGCGCGCCACGCCGCCATCGCCGGTGAAGATCGCCACGCCGTTGCCATACGGGTGCTCGTTGACCATGCGCGCCGCACTGCCGAGATCGGGCGCCCGCACCACGTCCAGCACCGGGCCGAAAATTTCCTCGCGGTAAATTCGCATGTCGGTGTGCACCTGGTCGAACAGTGACCCGCCGAGGAAGAAACCGTTTTCGTACCCCTGCAGCCGGAGCGAGCGGCCATCAACCACCAGCTCCGCACCTTCGTTCACGCCGAGATCGATATAGGATCTCACCTTCTCGCGGTGCTCGCGCGTAACCAGCGGTCCCATTTCGGCGTCGGGGTCCGTCCCCGGGCCGATCTTCAGCGCCCGCACCCGGGGTTCCAACTTCTGCATCAACTTGTCGCCGACCGTGCCGACGGCGACGGCGACGGACACGGCCATGCAGCGTTCGCCGGCGGCGCCGTAGGCGGAGCCCATCAGCGCATCGACCGCGTCATCGAGGTCGGCGTCCGGCATCACCACCAGGTGGTTCTTCGCCCCACCCAGCGCCTGCACGCGCTTGCCGTGCGCCGTGCCGCCCCGATAGATCGCCTCGGCAACCGCCGTGGACCCGACGAAGCTGACGGCGGCGATGCCCGGATGCGCCAGGATTGCCTCGACCGCCTCTCGCGCACCCTGGACGACATTGAAGACGCCATCGGGAACGCCAGCTTCGGCCAGCAGCCCGGCCAGCAGCAGACTGGCGGACGGGTCCTTCTCGGACGGCTTCAGGATGAAGCAGTTGCCGCAGGCCAGCGCCACCGGGATCATCCACAGCGGCACCATCAGCGGGAAGTTGAACGGCGTGATGCCGGCAACCACCCCGAGCGGCTGGCGGATGGACCAGGCATCGATGCCAGTACCCACCGCCTCGGTGAACTCGCCTTTGAGCAGATGCGGGATGCCGCAGGCGAACTCCACCACCTCCAGCCCGCGCGTCACCTCGCCATCGGCGTCCGACAGCACCTTGCCGTGCTCGGCGGTGATGGCGGCGGATAATATCTTGCGGTCACGCTCCAGCAGCTCTTTCAGGCGGAACAGGATGCGGGCGCGGCGCAGCGGTGGGGTGGCGGCCCAGGCCGGCCAGGCCTTCGCAGCGGCGCTGACCGCGAGATCGACCTCGGTGGCGCCGCCGAGCGCCACCCTGGCGGCAATCTCGCCGGAGGCAGGGTTGAACACCTCGCCGGTACGGCCGCTCCGACCGGGCTGCATCCGCCCGCCGATGAAGTGTCCGATCTCGTGCATGGCGCGCCCCCTCACGGCTGTTCTGAAGCACAGTCGTAGCGCACTCCGCCCGCAGGGTCATCCGGCGCTCGGCGTGCCTTATGTCATGGCCGCCAGAGGGGACTTTCCGGCGTAGCGTGGATGGCTCGGGCGATCGTCACAAACGCGATGATCCCAGGGACTTGCTCCGCGCAGGGTTGTGCGGGAAACCTGCGCGCAACCTCGCAGGGGGAAGCCAGAGTAACGCCATGCGTGCCCGAGACCTGGGACTGTGCTGCGGCTCGCTACAGCCCGGCCGGCGCAACAGCATCGCCGATGTACCCGGCGTGCTGGTGGGGCATGCGACGATCCTGGAGGGTCTGTCCTGCACCGGCGTAACCGCGGTACTACCGCACGACGGAGACCTGTTCCAGGACAAGCCGCTCGCCGCGGTGCAGGTACTCAATGGCTTCGGCAAGAGCGTCGGGTTGGTGCAGGTTAGCGAGCTCGGCTCGCTGGAGACGCCGATCCTGCTGACCAACACCTTCGCTGTCGGCGCCTGTGCGAACGCCTTGATCCGGCGCGCCGTGCGCGACGATCCGGAGATCGGCCGGCAAACGGCGACGGTCAATCCGGTGGTGCTGGAGTGCAACGACGGCTACCTGAACGACATCCAGACCATGGCGATCACCGAGGCGCACGCCGAAGCGGCCATTGAGTCGGCGGCCGAGGAGTTCGAGCTGGGCGCGGTCGGCGCCGGCGCGGGCATGAGCTGCTTCGGCTTGAAGGGCGGGATCGGCAGTGCCTCTCGCTGCATTCGGCTTGAAGGCGAGGCATATCATCTGGGCGTGCTGACATTGGCGAATTTCGGGCGTGCCGGAGATCTGCGGCTGCCCGACGGGCGGCGCGTGGACCCGGCTGCCGCGGCCGAGACCGAGGCGGGATCCTGCATCGTGGTGATGGGGACCGACATCCCGCTGGACTGCCGCCAACTCGGTCGCGTGGCGCGAAGGGCCGGCGCCGGTCTTGCCTGGTGCGGCTCGTTCTGGGGCAGCGGCAGCGGCGACATCGCGCTGGCCTTCACCACGGCGAACCGCGTGCCGCATGAGGCCGACGCGGATTTTCTCGAACATCGGACGCTGACGGAGGGCCGCATCGACCGTCTCTTCCAGGCCGCCGCGGAGGCGACGCAGGAATCAGTGCTGGATGCGTTGGCGACCGCGGAGACAACGGTGGGGCGGCACGGGCACCGGCGGTTTGGGCTTGCCGAGGTGTTAGCCCGGCTGGCGCAGCCCAAGTAAGGCGCGGCCGGCGCATCAGCCGGCGTTATCGCAAACAGGACCGGCCGCACGCGGGCCAGCCCGGCGCCCGGCGGCTTGCGGTCCGTGCCGAGGCTCAGCTAACTGGACCCGCCGGCGCCGCTTGCATGCACCGCCGTCATCAGGAGTGAACGGGATGGGCTACAGGGTCGCCGTCGTCGGGGCCACCGGAGCGGTGGGACGCGAGATGCTGAAAATCCTGGCCGAGCGTCGGTTCCCCGCCGATGAGGTGGCTGCTGTGGCGTCGGGCCGTTCCGCCGGCCAGGAGGTTTCGTTCGGCGACAAGCAGATCCTGAAGGTCAAGAACCTCGATAAGTTCGACTTCCACGGCTGGGACATCGGCCTGTTCAGCCCGGGCGCTTCGGTCTCGGCCGAGCACGCGCCGCGCGCAGCGGCGGCGGGCTGCGTGGTGATCGACAACACCAGCCATTTCCGCATGGAACCGGATGTTCCGTTGGTGGTGCCGGAAGTGAACCCGCATCATCTGGCGAAGTTCACCAAGCGCCACATCATTGCCAACCCGAACTGCAGTACCATCCAGATGGTGGTCGCACTGAAGCCGCTGCACGATCGCTGGAGGGCCAAGCGCGTGGTGGTGGCCACCTACCAATCGGTCTCTGGCGCCGGCAAGGAGGCGATGGACGAGCTGTTCGCACACACCAAGGCGGTGTTCGTGCACGACCCCAGCACCCCCGAGCAGTTCACCAAGGAGATCGCGTTCAACTGCATCCCCCACATCGACCGTTTCATGGAGGACGGCTCGACCAAGGAGGAGTGGAAGATGGCGGTCGAGACACGCAAAATCCTTGATCCGGACATCGCGGTGCACGCGACTTGCGTGCGCGTGCCGGTGTTCATCGGCCATGGCGAGGCGGTCACCGTGGAGTTCGAGCGTCCGGTCACGGTGCACGAAGCGCGGGCGGCGCTGCGCGATTCGCCGGGCGTGGCGCTGGTCGATCATCGCGAGGACGGCGGCTACATCACGCCTCTGGAGTCTGCCGGCGAGGACGCGGTGTTCGTGAGCCGACTGCGCAAGGACCAGACCGTGCCGAACGGTCTGTCGTTCTGGTGTGTGTCCGACAATCTGCGCAAGGGCGCTGCGCTGAACGCGGTGCAGATCGCTGAGGCACTGGTGACACAAGGATTGCTGACGAAGCGGGTGGCGGCCTGACGAGGTTTTGCGGCACGCACCTCGCCTCGCCTGTCATTGCGAGGCCGCAAGGGGAGGCGATTCCTGGTCGGTACGCACTCCGAGAGGTTACGCCTAGGGCCGCCGCTCTCCCTCGGTACTCACGACCCCGCCCAAGCCATGCGGAGGGCTTTGGTTCGGATATGACCTGGATCAATGGTCAATCTCCGCCCAGCCTCTATCAATCAAGATCGCGATCCAACTGGCGGCGGGAGCCGGGCTAGCGAAACCGGATGGCCAACCAGCCAGCAGAGCGGTTGTGATGGATCTGAGTCTGGGAGAGCTGAGATGGCGGATAAGTCGACTCTTTCACGTCGCGGGTTCTTCCTGCACGCCACAGCAGCGGGTGGGGCGGTGGCTACTGGCGCGCTCGCAGCACCGACCGCTGGTTCAGCCCAGCCCGCCGCGCCCGTAAGTAACTGGAGCCGCGAAGCAGATGTGGTGGTGATTGGTGCCGGCGCCGTGGGGCTCCCCGCAGCCATCGTGGCGCGCGAGGCCGGTGCGTCGGTGATCGTGCTTGAGGTGCAGAAAAATGTCGGCGGCCATGCCATCACCAGCGGAGGTAATATTCCTCTGGGCGGTGGCACCACTGCCCAGAAGAAGCACGGCATCGAGGATTCGCCAGACCTGCTATTCCGCGACCTGACCGACTGGTCGGTGGTCGAACCGAACGGCTTTCCCGACTACCGCTACAACGACCGTGAAATCATCCGCGCGTTCGCTGATAATAACGTCGCCACGTATGACTGGCCGGTCGCGCATGGCGTGATCTTCGTCGACAAGGCGCCGGACGCCTTGGGCGGCAACTCGGTTGGCAACTCAGTGCCGCGTGAAATGCACGTCGCCGTCATGGACTGGCCCATGGTGCAGACCGGCGCGCCGGCTGATCCCGCCGTGCGAGCCATCACCTCATCTGGCAACGGACTGATGCGTCCACTGGAAGCCGCGGCCAGGAAGGCCGGGGTAACAATTCTACTCGAGCACAAGATGGTCGCACTCCACCGCGCGGCCCCGAATGCCGGCCGTGTGATCGGTGTCGCCGCGGAAAACAACGGCGCCACGCTTAACATTCGCGCGCGCAAGGCAGTGATCATCGCCACCGGCGGCTCGACCGGAAATGTGAATTTCCGCCGCATGTTCGACCCGCGTTTGACCGAGGAGTACTGCGGCCTGGGAGGGATGCCCTGGTCAGACCAGGACGCCAGCGGTGAGCTCGCCGCGATGGCGGTCGGAGCCTCGCTGTGGGGGCTGTATAATCAGACCGGTGAGTTCGGCATCAAACTGGAAAAGCCCGGCACCATCGGGAACCAATATAACTACGGAGGTGTCAGGTGGCGACCCGGCAGCCCGATCTTCGATCGCGTCCGGGCCACGGGCCTGACCGTCTACAACTGGCAGGATGTCATCACCGTGAACATGCTGGGGAAGCGATTCTATGATGAAACCGGCCGCGGATTCACCTCCAACGACTACAACTCAGTCAAACATTACACGCATGGAAGCTACCAGAATGCGGTAAACATCACTTACAAGCCGAACAATTGGATCAACGCGGCGATGGCCGGAATCGACGACGGTCATAATGGCGGGGGCCCGATCTGGGCGATTTTCGACGCGGATGCGGTGATTCGCGAAGACTGGAAACCCTCGCCTCCCAATGTCGATATCGCCGGAGGCTTCTTCTTCAGCGCCGATACCGTGGCTGATCTCGCGAGGAAGATCGTGATGAAATATCAGCGCGTGCCGATGCCCCCGGGCAATCTGGAACAAACCGTGGCGCGCTATAATTCATTCGTGGATTCGGGCGTCGACGACGATTTTGGCAAACCTAAACCGCTGCACAAAATCGCCACGCCTCCCTTCTATGCCGCCTGGGCGACACCGGCGATTCATGACACTCGCGCGGGTTTGCGCATCAACGCGAATTGCCAGGTGATAGATATGAACGGTCAGGTCATCCCAGGCCTTTATTGCGGCGGCGAATCGGCCGGCGGCTTCAGTCAGCATGGTTTAGCCCGTGCCGTCAGCCAAGGTTATATAGCGGGTCGTCATGCGGTTTCGGCATGAGCCGTGCGTAAGTGTAACGTATCGGCTGATGATGCCGATCCCCCTGATTCAGGCGGCGCGGGGATATTCCTGCTGAGGGTTCTCCTCGCCGCGGTTGCCGTGATCTTCGGAGCCTGTCTCCCCGTCGGCCCGCACGCAGCAGTCGGGCTGGGCACCAATAATGCCCTCTGGGCATGGAGCTCTTCGATCCAGCTCGTGGCGGACCGATTGCAGAAAGCGCCGGGCGCGGGCCATGGCTTCCTGATCGATAGGCACCTGAAGGCGGACCTCACTTGTGACGCCTGTCACAAGACGACGCCGTTCAAGCCAGCCTCGACGGACACATGCCTGAGTTGTCACGGTGGCACCTATGCCAAACTCGCGACGATGTCGGCATCGCACGAACCGAACCCGCACCAGTCGCATCAGGGAGAGGTTCCGTGCGCCGCCTGCCACCATGTTCACACGGTGTCGGAGAATTTTTGCTCCCAGTGTCACTCGGAATTCGAGTTCAAGGTTCCATGACAATCGCGTCGAACGCCGCGATTCGTGCCTCCGAGCCCACCCTGTAGACCCGTCCAAAATGGGATGAGGCCATTATGATGAGTGAGGGCCGTACCAAAGTCGACCATATACCCAGACGCTCGGAGTCTCGAAGAGCTACTCAGCCGCCCTGGTGGTGGGCGGTATCGCATCGGGTCGGTTGCGTCGTCGTATTGCTCAGTTGCGTGACCGCTCCCATTCAAGGGGCGATGGCCGCAGCAGCTAGTCTGGCGGGCGTATGGCTTATGGGCACGAAGGTAGCCATTCAGACCTTCGATTGCAACGGCATGATGTGCGGCCGCGTGGTCTGGCTTCAGGCACCGCTCGATTCACAAGGGCTGCTACGGCGCGACAAGCTCAACCCGGATCCGGCGCTGCGGCACCGCCAGGTGTGTGGCCCGACCATCATCTGGAATCTGCGCGCAACAGATCCGAATCACTGGGACGGCGGGTGGTTCTACAACCCTGACGACGGAAAGACATATAGAGCTACAGTGGAACTCAAATCTGAGGACCTGCTCGAGGTACGCATCTATTTGGGGTTGCCGATGTTCGGCGAAACGAGGACACTGATCCGAGTTCCACGGGGCATATCCGAGGGATGGTGTTGAGCAGAGCCGTCCACACTGCTCCGTTGCCGGTGGCGAGCCGATCAAATATGAAATGGACAAGGCAGCCGGCGCACTCATTGTGGACGGCGTTCTCTACACGCCGATGCGTTACCCAGGAAATTATGGCTTCGTCCCGCACACCCTGTAGGCGATGACTAATAATAGGCTCTGTCCCGGGCTGGGGCAGGCGTTCGACGAAAGCCGCATCTCGGTCTTGGATGGGCCATCGCCCCAGCCTGCCTGATTCGCCGCCGCTGCTCGGGCGTTCCACGCGCTCGCCGGACGTGTTCCATGCGTTCGGCCACGGCCATGTCGGCATGACCGGCGGGCCTTATACCGGCAGGATCATCGCCGATCTGGTGGCCGGCCGTCCCGCGCCCGCGCATGCAAGTCCTCCCTCGCGCGCGTAGTGCGGCAGAAGTCTCCCAGCGGTTGCGGGGTAGGCCAAGTCGGAGCCATGGCGTTACCTGGAGCACGCTACCGGGATCCACACGCAGCCCACGCCAGACTGAACGACCTGGGAGCACCGAGGGCTGGAAAGGCGCGGCGGCGTGGATCGACGCCGAGCCCGAACAGCTCGGCCGCCTGCTCGGGCGGGATGGGATATTCGCCAGCCGATACGCGCGACTGGACCGGACGTCTGCGATCTCAGCGGCGCGGTCGCTCAGCTACAGCCCGACTTGCATCCCCGAGGCGCAGCAACGGGCTGAGCGCGACCTCTATGTAGCTGCTTCATGCTGCTGCCCAGCGGCCGATTGCAAGGTCGATGAACTATGCCGAATGGAATACCAGTGGGACCAGCCGGTATCAGGCCTCGCAATTATAGCACTCGGCATAGTTCGGCGCTCGCTATGCCGCGCGCGGCACAGCGCGGTCTGTTCGAGCAATCGCGCCGCGCTCCATCCATTATCGCCGGTCCGATGCTGAGCGTTCGATCACCCGTCGGCAGGAGATGCGTGTCTCGATGGAGGCCTGTGGGCCGGTATGTTTGCCAGTGCGGCCGTCATCGATCGGGTCGCGCGGGGCTGATGGGTGCTTCATCGACCCAACCATTGCCGAATGTCAGGAACTGCGGTTAGGCTGCGTTCGAGACGGGCCGATAGCTCGCGCAACTGGGGAATGTCGGTTTAGCCTGCTCGTACCCTCGGGATGAAAGGCCGCCCGCATGAGATCCTTCTTGATCCGCGCGCTACTCGCCACTGCCGCGCTTGCCGGCGGCCCGGCCTCCGCGAACACGTGTCGGACAGACAGCGGCAGAATCTGCCCCACAGGGATGCCCGTTGAGGGCTACTGCGAGTGCGCTGGGCAGGGCGGCACGGTTGTCACGTCCGCGCCCCGTCAGGCACCCCGTCACGCGCCCGACTGCCGTGCAACGCCCGAGGCGCCCGGCTGCCCTCACCAATAACCGCGCGCGCGGGTGATTTGCGCTTAAATGAACGGAAACGCGATCATCCAGGCGCACTACCCAATGTGGGGATGACGATGCATCCACCCAATCGAGCGCGAAATCTGCTTCGATGGGGGTCGCTCGCCGCGTTGCTCGCCGTTGCGGTTGCGGCGCCTGTCGCCGCCGCACAGCTCCAGCTGCCGGCGATCGTCGAGCCGGCCAGCCAAGAGCATCACGTCGGCAAAATGATCTTCGTCGAGCTGGTGACGCCAGATCTCGCCAGCGCCAAGCGGTTCTATGGAGGATTGTTCGGTTGGACGTTCCGCGACATTGACGCGAGCGGGACGGCTTACGCGGAGGCGATGCTGGCTGGCCGCCCGGTTGCGGGACTGTTGCAGAAGGCTCTGCCGGCGGACGAGCATCGCCGACCGGCGTGGCTGAGCTACTTCTCCGTGCCCGACGTCGACGCGGCGACGCAGACGGCGTTGCAGCATGGCGCGAAGGTCTTGTTCGAGCCGCACAGCTTCCCCGATCGCGGCCGGGAAGCGGTGCTGGCGGATCCGCAGGGGGCCGTGTTCGCGGTGCTTGCCTCGAGCAGTGGCGATCCGCCCGACCTGCTAGCCGACCCCGGCGATTGGATCTGGAGCTCGCTGATCACCACCGATCCCGATACCGGTGCGGCGTTCTACCAGACGCTGTTCGGCTACGAGGTCTTCGAACTGCCGGCCGACGAGGGCGCCCAGCATCTCATGCTGGCGTCGGACGGGTATGCGCGGGCCAGCGTGAATTCGCCGCCGCCGAACCGGCCGCATGCCCATTCGCACTGGCTCAATTACGCGCGGGTCGAGGATACGGTCGCAGCGACGGAAAGGGTCGTGGCGCTCGGCGGGCGGGTCCTGGTCGAGCCGCGGGTCGATCGCCATGGTGGCAAGATTGCGCTGGTCGCCGACCCTCAGGGGGCGCCGTTCGGACTGCTTGAATGGCCGGAGGGCGATAGCAAGGCGGAATCCAAGTGAACGGCCTCCTTGTGCGCTGGCCGATGACCATCATGGTTGTCGGACTGTTCTTGCTGGTGGCGGCCGGCTGCGTCGTGCCGGGGAGTGGATACGGTTATGACCAGGGCACGGGCATCGGCCTGGGGTACTACGAGCCCGCTGGCGTCGACTATAGCGGCTGGGGCGGCGGCTACTACGTCGGGCCGGTGCGCAGTGGCGGGGCCTATGGGGGCCGTGGTGGTGGCGAGGCGTATGGTGGGGGCCGTGGCGGCGGCGCGCCGCATGCCTACCAGGCCGTTGGGGGCCGTGGCAGCGGCGGCGCGCCGCATGCCTATCAGGCCGCGCCGGCGTCGCGGCCGGTGCCGTCCATACCGTCGGGCGGGCGCTCCTCGGGAGGGGGCGGCTCCCGGGCCGGGAGCCGCCAGTCGAACTGACGCCAGAGGGGCGCCGGCTTCGTCGTGCTGATCGGCGGCGATCGTTGACCCGCCGCTTGGCGGCGCGCGGCGACTTACCGGGCAGTAGAGGAATGCCGCCTGATACCGACCGCCCGGGCTGCTGACTCTCGGAGTGGGGCTTCCCCCTGAGGGGGGATTGCCGGTGGAGCTGATCACGGACGAATTGGTCTGCCAGCCCAATCATGTGTTCATCATCTCGGCACGGCGCGATCTGCACATCCTCGACGGTAATTTCGTCTAAAGCCGATTTCAAAGCCAAGGGGATGGCCGGACGCCATCACCGTTTTTCTGCATTCCCTGACGCAGCATTGGAACGGCAAACTTGTCGCGGTCATTGTCTCCGATGCGACGGGACTGTGGCGCTGCGCGGCATCACCATTGCCAGAAGCTTAAGACCGCCGCGCAGCCGGATATGCCCGGGGGCGCGATAGCGGCCGGGTGCATCGATTTTGTTCTGTTGCCCGAAGATATCGCACAGGAAATCGTGCGAATTGCGAGCGGAGATACCTTGCGTCCACAAGCGGCACCTCGTACTCCGATTCCGAATTGATGACCAAGAACGTGCCCTCCCCCTGGGGCGGTTGGCAGCGGCCAGAAGGAATGGCTAGAAGAGCCGGGGCAGGTGGCGGGTAGCGATGGCGAGAGGTGGCTGGGTGTATGTCGGTGGCCGGGCCGGCAACAAGCCACCACCGGCGGAGAAGGCGACCGTCACCGCAGCCTGCGAGAGGCTCATCGCCGAGGTACTGCGGCCGCGGTTCCTCCCCGAGATCCGTCCCTCCACGATGTTCAATTATCCCGTCGCCATCGACGGCAAGTGGCATGGCAACAAGTACCGGTTCTTCACGCGCTACCGCTCGGATGATCCCAATTCCCTGGCAGCGGAATTCGACGCCCCCTTCGCCCGGTTGGATTACGTCAGCCGCGACTGCTTCGATCTTCTGTGGCACCGGCATACCGGCGAGTGGCATCGCGTGTTCGAGCGCCTGTCGCTGACGGAAGCGCTGCATCGGATCGCGAGCGAGCCGTATTTCCAGCCCTGTTGACCTGACCACGGGCATTGCGCCAACCCGCAGGCCGTTGGTTGCAACTCCGGAAGACGCTGCATGTCGCGCAAAGCCGCCACACCGGCGCTGTGCCTGACGGAAGAGGTGCGCGCCACTTTATCCGCGCTCGCCCGCTCCCGCACGGCGCCGGCTCACCATGCCGAACGCTCGGCCATCATCTTGCACTTGGCAGACCGGCGCGATGCCACCGAGATCGCCGCAACGCTGCACATCGACCGCCAGCGGGTCACGCGCTGCGTGCACCAAGTCATGGCCGTCGGGCCACTCAAGGCAATCGACGACTTGCCGCGTTTGGGACGGCGGCCGGAGATCACCGAAGCCGCACGCACTTGGCTGATCGGCGAGGCCTGCGTCAAAGCCAAGGAACGCGGCTATCCGCATGAGTTGTGGACGCTGCGTCTGCTGGCAGCGCACGCACGCGAGCATGGACCTACCGCCGGTCACGCTTGCCTGGCGAAACTGGCCCCCAGCACGGTGCACGAGATACTGAACAGCCGCCCGCTCAAGCGTAAGCATCCGCCGAGTGCCGCGGTGTTGCACGGCCGTCGACCAAGCATGCGGACGACGCACTGGTGTCGCCTACCTCTTGAGGTCCGCGAGGAGTTCCTTGAGGTTCTCGATACCTTCGGCGGTAAAGGCAACGGTGGACATTTCGTCGATGTCCCAGACGGTGAGGACACCGTCTTCCGGCTCCATATCGAGGGCGATGTCGCGCAAGAGGTCCTCGTCCTCGCCGAGCATCTTGGCCACCCGGCCGATGGTGGAGACGGAACTGGGCGCCGCCATTGATCAGGCCGCGCGGTCGACGCGAGTAGCTCGCGGCCAATGCCAGGGCAGCAGTTCGTGCAACCGCGAGACTGGGTGATCACCGATGCGCGCGAGCACGTCGGCGAGCCAGGCGCGCGGATCGATGTTGTTCAACTTTGCCGACGCAATCAGCGAATACATCGCCGCTGCCCTCTCCCCGCCGCGGTCCGAACCGGCGAACAGCCATGACTTGCGCCCGAGTGCAATTCCGCGCAGCGCGCGTTCCGCCGCATTGTTGGTCAGGCAGATGCGTCCATCGGCAAGGAAGCGCGCAAAGGCATCCCATCGCTTGAGCATGTAGTCCATCGCCTTCGCGACGTCGGCATGACGCGAGAGCTTGCCGCGTTCGACGCGCATCCAGCTCTCGAGGGAGCGCGACCCGGACCTGTCTTACGGCCTGCCGTTGGGTCGCTGGCAGGCCGTTGATGTCGCGTTCGACATCGAAGATCGCATCGATCCGGCGCACCGCCTCGATCGCGAGCGGCGCCTTGGCAACTTCGGCGAGCACGAACAGTTTGCGCCGTCCGTGTGCCCAACACGCGGCCTCAATGATCGGACCAGGCTGGCGTGCGGGGTGGTAGAGGTCGTTGAACCCGGCATAGGCGTCGGCTTGCAGAATGCCCGCGTAGCCGGCGAGATGTCGGCACGGATGCTCGCCGCTGCGATCGCGCGAATAGAAGAAGATCGCCGCTGGCGGTGCCGCGCCACCGAACGGCTGGTCGTCGCGCACATAGGTCCATAATCGGCCGGTGACGGTCTTGACCTTGGCCAACACCGGCACGGTGGTCTCATCGCCGTGTAGGCGCTCGGCGGCGAGTACGTGGGCCTTGATCAGCGTCACCAATGGCGACAGCGCCGTCGTGCAGGCACCCACCCAATCGGCCAGTGTGGAGACGCTGAGATCGATGCCCTCGCGGGCAAACCGCTCGCTTTGGCGGTTCAACGGCTGATGCTCGCCGAACTTGCCATGGACGATCGTCGCCAGCAGGTCCGGACCGGCGCGGCCACGGGAAATCGGATGGAACGGCGCCGGCGGCTGCGTGATCGTCTCGCACGAGCGGCAGGAGAACTTCTCTCGCACCGTCTGGATCACCTTGTAGGTCCGTGGAATGCTCTCCAACGTCTCGGTGGTGGTCTCGCCGAGCTTGGTGAGCTGACCGCCACAGCACGGACAGCTTGTCGGCGACGGCAGCACCAGCCGCTCGCGCGGCAGGTGCGCCGGTAACGGTGCGCGCACCGGCTTGGCGCGTGTGAACGGGCGCACGTTCGTCCTGTTCGTGGCCGCATGAGCGGCAGCCGCTTCGTCCTCGGCGGCAGCGGTCTCGAGTTCCTCGATCTGCATCTCCAACTGATCGAGCAGCTTGCGTCCACGCTCGGCGGAGGCGCCGAAGCGGTCACGCTTCATCTTGGCGATTAGCAGCTTCAGATGCGCAACCATCGCCTCGGCACCAGCGGCACGAGCCTCAAAATCACGCCGCGCGGCCTGCTCGGAGATTAGCGCTGCTTTCAGCGCGTCGATGTCATCCGGAAGTGTACCGGCCGAATCGCTCATGCCGACAACTGAAATCACACTCGCCCGTGGTCATGCACGCGAAATCTTCAAAAAAACCCCGGCAACTGTGCAACTAGTCCAATCTTAGCCCGCCAGTTCCGGTCGCCAGGTTCGCTGCGGGTGTCTCCAGTCAATTCCCTCTAGCATGTAGCCGAGTTGGGCCGCCGTAATCGCAACCACTCCATCCGCCGGCGATGGCCAGATGAACCGACCGCGCTCGAGTCGCTTGGCATATAGCGACATGCCGAGGCCGTCATGCCAAAGAACCTTTATCAGATCACCCCGACGACCCCGGAAAACATACGCATCGCCGGCGTGCGGGTTGCGCTGCAGGGACTGTTGTACTTGCAGGGCAAGGCCATTCATCCCGCGACGCATATCGGTCCTGCCTGCGGCCAGCCAGACGCGCATACCCGAGGGTGGCATCATCATCCGCGCAACACCGACAGCACGCGGCGGAGCGCCGCAACGCTCACTCCTTCGTCGATACTCACGCGCACGCTGCCGTTCAGCTCGATCTCGATCAACCCCGTTCGCCGTGGCGTTATCACCCGAGACGGCAACGGCTCTGATGCCGCCGGCGTCTCGCTCGGAACAGGCGCAATCCGCGCGGGGAAGAGATGCAGCTCCGAGCCGCAGGCAGTCTCGGCTGCAGCGAGGCGACGCCAGCGATAGACCAGGCTCGGGCAGATCCCGTGTCGGCGGGCAACGTCCTGGATGCGTACCCCAGGCTGCACAGACTCCCCCACCACCTTGGCTCGAAACCGAGCGTCATGCGCCCGACGCCGCTCTCCCACGATCTCGATCCGTGGGCTTGCCTCGCCATCTGTGGCTGCCACTCTGGCAGCCTCATGCTTGCTTCCTATCATCCCCCGAAGCAAATCAAGCCGCCACTATTCAGACAAGGCGGTCGTCACCGTAGGGATACGCTCAAGCCGCACAGGATGCGTTATTATTTGCAGCGGCGCGATCCGGCCTTCGAGGAGGGCAAGGCCGAGGTCCTGGAAGTCTACGCCGCCGCGGAGATGCTGCGGCAGATTCCCGAAGCCGACCGTTCGGTTGCCGTGCTCTCCTATGATGAGAAGCCCGGCATCCAGGCGATTGCCACCACAGCCCCCGACCTGCCGCCGAGACCGGGCAGGTGTGCCACGGTGCAGCGCGATGACGAATACAAGCGGCTCGGGACACTCACGCTCTCAGCGGCGATCGATTTAGCGAGCGGCTTCGTGCATCACGTGGTGACCCGGCGGCATCGTTCGCGCGAGTTCATCGCCTTTCTGGAGCGGCTCGATGCGCATTATCCGGCGGGAATGTTGATCTGCCTGCTGCTCGACAATCACTCCGCCCATTGCTCGCGCGAGACCAGTCGCTTCCTTGCCAGCAAGTCCGGTCGGTTCGAGTTGGTTTTTACCCCGACGGCTCAACTATGTGGAGACCTTCTTCTCACGGCTGGCCCGATCGCTACTGCGGCGCATTCGCGTCGCCAGCAAGACAGAACTGGCCGATCGCATCCGCCGCTATATCGCAACCTGCAATGCAGCTCCGGTGCTCCCGAACTGGCGCTACGGCATCAGTCCGGAGCCCCAGGCGCAGGCCGCCTAATTCGAGTCGCCAATTCGCGAACGATGTACTAGTGGATAGAATCTGACGCTTGGCACCCACCGATGTGCACCCCTACGGCTCTCGGAAGAGCGACGCGGCGCTGTCCGGAACCAGACGTTCCGAAGGGTTGCAGGACAGGGGCGCTGGCCGACATTGGCTCCGGCCCGGAAAGCGGTCATTCAAACGAGACCCGACGCCGACTCCCAGCCCAGGGTGATGAGGCGGCCTCCATCGATGCGAAATCTCAGCCCGTCGGCGTTGATCTCGTGCCAGTAAGCCTGGGTAGTTTCCGAGGCTGTGCCCCATCCTGATCAAAGGCTATGATCACGACGAGCGGTCGCTGGATTTAAAGCGATGGATTGCGGGAACTATCAGTCATGTCGCAGCTCTGGACATACGCGCTCGGTTCCGCGGGATCGCATCTCGGTGCCGGATGGTTCTGGCTGTTCCCACTCACCGGGAGCGGATGGTTTGCAGCGCGCCCGTCCGTCACCGAAGACATCTACGAGATCTACGCCGAGAGCTTTCGTGGAGCGGATCATCTGAGCCGCATCCTGGCGGAGGCACAGGCCATCGTCGATGCTGTGCTGGCGGCGCCCATACGCCGCCCAGAGATTGCGTCCGAGACAGAATTGCAGGGCAGGCGATGAGCGAACCGACACGGGTCAGCCATCCGAAGGAATCTCCTTTATCCACGGATGTAGAGGGATTCGGTTCCCTGGCTGAGCTTGCCCTGGATATGCGTTCGTCGTGGAACCACGCCACCGACCAGGTGTGGCGGCAATTGGATCCGGTGCTGTGGGAGCTCACGCACAACCCGTGGGCAGTCCTGCAGACGGTCTCGCGGGAAAAACTCCACCGTGTCTTATCCGATCCCGCTTTCCGCAAAAACATCGACGATCTGGTGCAAGCGAGGCGGGATACGGCGGAGGCGCCCGGGTGGTTTCAGCAAACCTACCCGCAATCGCCGCTGAGCTGTGTTGCATATTTCAGTATGGAATTCATGTTGAGCGAAGCCTTGCCCATCTACTCAGGTGGGCTCGGCAACGTGGCCGGCGATCAGCTCAAGGCCGCCGGCGATCTGGGCGTGCCGGTCATCGGCGTGGGATTGCTCTACCAGCAAGGCTATTTCCGCCAGGTGATCGGCCAGGACGGAGCGCAAGAGGCCCTTTTCCCCTACAACGACCCCGGACAGCTGCCGATTGCGCCATTGCGCCAACCAAACGGGGAGTGGTTGCGGTTACAGCTCGACCTGCCTGGTTACCCGATGTGGCTACGCGCCTGGCAGGTTCAGGTTGGCAGACTGAAGCTCTATCTGCTGGACAGCAACGACGCGGCGAACTTTCCACCGTACCGCGGGATTACCACCGAGCTATACGGCGGCGGGCCGTATCTGCGCCTCATGCAAGAGGTGGTACTGGGGATCGGCGGATGGCGGTTGCTCGCCACGCTCGGCATCGAGCCGGAAGTGTGCCACCTGAATGAAGGGCATGCGGCGTTCGCCGTACTGGAACGCGCGCGCAGCTTTATGCAAGCGACCGGGCAGTCCTTCGAAGTTGCCCTGGCGGTTACGCGAGCGGGCAATCTCTTCACCACCCACACCGCGGTGGCCGCCGGCTTTGACCGTTTCGCTCCGGCCCTCATCGAACGATACCTCGGCGGGTATGCCGGACAGAAGCTTGGCATTAGCTTGAACGATTTGCTGGCGCTGGGCCGGCAGAACCCGAACGACCCGGCGGAAAACTTTAATATGGCGTATTTGGCGATCCGGGGGAGTGGGGCGGTGAATGGCGTGAGCCGCCTGCATGGCCAGGTCAGCCGGCGCCTCTTCGAGCCGCTCTTTCCGGGTTGGCCGGCGAACGAAGTCCCCGCGGGACACGTGACCAACGGTGTTCACATGCGGAGCTGGGACTCGGCGGCGGCCGACGAGCTTTGGACGGAGGCCTGCGGCAAGGATCGGTGGTTGGGGACAACGGAAGCCCTGGAGCACGACATTCGCCGCATCTCCGACTCCAGGCTCTGGCAGTTCCGCAATGCCGCCCGCACGGCATTCGTTGAATACGTTCGCGACCGATTGTCAAAGCAACTGGCGGCATCAGGCGCGCCGCCCAAGGCGGTTGACGGTGCGAAGCATCTGTTTGATCCCAACAATATGACACTGGGCTTTGCACGCCGCTTTGCAACCTACAAAAGACCGAACCTGTTGCTGCACGACCCGGAGCGACTGCTGCGCCTGCTGACCAATCCCCGGCGCCCGATGCAGCTCATCATGGCCGGCAAGGCTCATCCGGCGGACCAGGCAGGCCAAGCCCTGATCCAGGAATGGACGCATTTCATCCGGCGGCCCGAGGCCCGCGCCCATGTGATCTTTCTCGCTGACTACGACATGCTGCTGACCGAGCAGTTGGTGCAGGGAGTGGATGTCTGGCTCAACACACCGCGACGCCCGTGGGAGGCATGCGGCACCAGCGGCATGAAGGTGCTCGTCAACGGCGGCATCAACCTGTCGGAATTGGACGGCTGGTGGGCGGAAGCATATGCGCCGGAAGTAGGTTGGGCGTTGGGGGATGGTCAGGAACATGATGACGATCCGGCCTGGGACGCCGCCGATGCCTCAGCGCTCTACGACCTTCTGGAGCGCGAGGTGATCCCCGAGTTTTATACTCGTGACGAGCGCGGCATCCCCGGCGCCTGGGTGGCGCGGATACGGGAAAGCATGGCGCGGTTGACACCGCGCTTTTCCAGCAATCGCGCGGTGCGCGAATACACCGAGCAACACTACCTTCCGGCGGCTGTGGCGTACCGTGAGCGGGCTATCGATAAGGGCGAATTTGGCGTGCAGGTCGTTAATTGGCGCCACGCCCTCAGCCAAAAATGGACCGGACTCCGCTTCGGAGACGTGAAATTTGTGACCGACGGCGAACAGCACTTTTTTGAAGTGGAGGTCTATCTCGATGACCTCGACCTCGAGGCAGTGCGGGTAGAGCTTTACGCCGACGGCATCATGGGCAGTGCCTCCGTGCGGCAGGAGATGAATCGCGTTCGTCAACTGGCCGGCGCGTCAGGCGGTTATGTTTACACAGCTTCAGTGTCTGCGGCCCGCCCCCCAGCAGACTATACGGCGCGGGTGATGCCGCACTGCGACGGGGTCGCGATCCCATTGGAGGAAACCCGAATCCTGTGGCAGCGATGATCCGATCGACGCAAGAAAAGACGATACGGAATGCGGCGGCGGTCACTTGCCTGTTTCTAGATATCGGCGGCGTCCTGCTTACCAACGGCTGGGATCAGAATGACGAAAGAGCCAGTCATGAAACCGGCTGATCCGCGCATCCTGACGATCAATGGCGGCTCGTCGAGCATCAAGTTCGCCCTGTTCGAGGTCCGTGACGTGCTCCGACGGATTCTGGAGGGCGAGATTGAGCGGATCGGACTGCCGGAGGTCACCTTGCGGGTCAAAGGCTCGAATCCGGCAGACAGCTTTTCGCGGCCAGCGACGGCGCCGGACCACGCGGCGGCGGCCGGCGCTCTGATGGACTGGATCGATGCACACAGCGGGCGCGACGCCTTGGCCGCGCCGCGGGTAGAGCCAACCGAAGTGGCAGGTCTAGGACTGGGTTGCGATGGCCCCTCGCCCAGCCGGCGGAATCGACTGCACCGCAGCGCGGGGAGTCGCGTGAAGGGTCAGTAAGCCGGTCTGCGAGCTGGCGAAAGTGGCTCGCCCGCCGCAGCAGTTCTTTGGGCTCCATCGCTGCCGTGCCTTGCCCTGGGGCCGACACATCCCTAACCCTCGGTTGCAACCTGGACTTAAATTCAATAAGGCGCCCGCCTAAGTAGCACTATATTCGCTGTCAGAATTATCTATCTTAGCTTCGTCAGGTGAGATACATAATGGGGTCGGAATGGCCTCACCGCACTACGCCGCGCACATCACCCGCCTGTTATGGCCGGGCACGACCACGTTCTTCGAGGTCGAGCTTGTTCCACTCGACCGCCGGCCCGGGCGGGTGCCTACGAGGAGGGTGCGGGTCGTAATCCAAGCTGACCCGGACGCGCCGGCGAAGCACATAGCTGCGAAAGCGAGAGAGCTGCTTGTGTCGTTAGGGGCAGCGGAATGGTCCGGGATCGTTTAGCGAGTGCAACCTGGCTGTCCCGAGCCCCCGGCCTCACCAATCGGTTCCCCCCCAAAGCAACGACAGAGAAAGAAAGGCGCGCGCGGGTAGGGACGGCGCGCGCCTAGGTTGCAGACTGGGAAGGAGACGCCGCGGAGGAACGGCGCCGACGCGGAAAAGCATATCACAAGCCCGTGAGCCAACCCCCTGATTGCAGGGCGAGGACTCGGCACGCGCGTCGCGCCTGTGCCAGCCTGCCGCCAAGCTCCAGGTAGATCGGGGGCGGAGGACGGCCCTGACCCGGCTGTCGATAGCTAATTAAGTTGTCCGGTTTACGTAGCACATCAGTTGTCCGCTTGTTTCCGGTCCGTTCCCAAGAGGCAGGGACAGAACGGCGGCCGTTCTGGCGGCAGGTCAGGCGGGCCGTTGGCTGGTGACGGGCGCGTCTTCTTCAACTCATGAAATCAATTTCCTTCTTTTGCTGATGCGCCTGTGGAGTTGTGGGCAACGCTCTTCCGTTGCCCACAAATCCACAGGCGAGCCGGACCCAAGCGCGATCATGCCGCCGCGTCCAACGCCGCCATCCGCAGCGCCCCCTGCGCGTCATAGCGTCCCAGGCAGCGCGGGCCGTGGAACACCGCGTGGCTCCCGTCGTGATATTGCCGCACCTTCACCCGTGCCTTCACGAAATGAGCACGCAGCGGCGACGGTGGTATCTGCAGCTTCATCCGTCGCCACGAAACCGTGTTGTCGCGGTCCACCTGGCGCTCCTCCTGGATACACAGAATTTCCCGCAGATCGACACCAGCAACGGCGACGAAAGCCGATCCCTCCTGCTCCGCCTTCACCGCAAACTGCGCGTTGTGCGCCGGCAGGTAGCAATCCCGAATGAACCGGTTGGCCTCCGCAACCGTCGTGATCCCAGCCAGCGCCAGCTCCTTGACCAGGCGATCCTGTAACGTCTGAAACAGCCGCTCCGAACGACCACGGGCCTGCGGTGAGTAGGCCGCAATGTGCTCCACGCCCAAATGCGCCAGCGCCCGCCCAACCTGTGTCGGCCGCTTCCGGTCAACCGGGCCGCCAGACTCCGGCGTCACGAAGTAGTGGCTGCCCCGATCCGTATAGAGGCTCAGCGGCAGGCCATGCGCGCCAAACACCTCCAGCAGAGCCTGGAACGTCGATTCCGTGCCTTCCTCCGCTACCAAAAACCCCGAGTAGATCACGTTCGTCGCGTCGTCCATCGTCACTATCAGGTCCAGCGTCTCCCGCCCCGCCAGCCATTCATGGCGCGACCCATCCTGATGAAGCATCATTCCAGGCAACGGCCGTCGCGGCCGCTTGCGCCGGTGTGCGCCGCGCCGCGCGGCGCGCTCCAGAAGCCCCTTCGATTGCAGGAACGCCTTGGTCCACGTGTAGCCCCAGCGGAAACCGTGGCGGCCCACCAAGTGCTCGTGAAAGTGCTTCGCCGTGAACCCGCTGTAACGCATACGATACAGCCGCTCGACCTCCTCCTCCCGGTCGACCGGAACCCGCTTCCCAGACGCCCGACCAAGCCGCCGGTCCAGAAGACCGGCCGCCCCGCACTCTTCGTAGCGCTGTTGCCAACGACGGAATGTCCGCTCGCTGATCCCAAGCAGCTCCGCCGCTTCGCACTGGTTGAGTTCGCTCGCTTCATACCGCTCCAGCACGCTCCCGAACTTGATCACTCGCACACCCTGAAGGGCTTCCGACCGGCGCATCCGGGCTCCCAAAAGGAACCATCATCACCGGACAGATCGTGCGCTACCTAAACCGGACATACCGTGTGCTACCGACACGCTACCGACACCCGGCTTGCAAATTCGGCCCCGACCTGTTATGCTTCCGCTATTGAACCTAAATCCGGCAGTTGGGTCCGATCGTCGCCGGTCTGAAGTGACGACCCACAACCTGGGGTAATTGCTCAGGCCGGGCTCAGGCGAAGCGGTGGCTGCAGTTGCCGGCCATGCAAGAAGTAGCGGAGCGCTTCACTGAGGATGCGATACCAGCGTTGCAGCGGATCCAACTGCTCCGCACTTTTTCGCAGCCGGTCAAGAAAGCCGGCGATGCGCAGGTAAGCTTGCCTCGCCTTGTCGCGCGCGCCATGCGCGCTGCTGATCGTCAGCCTCACCTGGCCGGCGTGTTGGGTGCGCTGCGCGATCGCCGACAGCAGCAAGGGTCGGGTGGTGATCGCCTCCCGATGGTGCTCCGGATCAGCCAGCCGGACGAACAGGCTCCACCAGTTGTAGATCAGTGCAACGATACCGGCCAGCAGCCGACACCGCGTGAGGTCCTGTGTCGTGAAACCGCCCCAACCCCATTGGTTCTTCAGCTCGTCAAAAACGTTCTCGCAATCCGCCCGATCGCGATACAACTGCCCCAGCGTCAGGATTTCATCGTCCATTGAGGTGACCAGCGCAGCGTAGTCCCACGCCTCCTGATCGGGGCCCACCTCGACGAAGCCAAGTCGCCGCTGAGCCGGATCGCCATGATCGACGGCCGGCGGACCAGCCAGTTGGCGGCGCAGCAGAATGACTCTCCGCTGCCGGCTCCAGCCCTCCAGCCGCAGGCTCGTCTCCTTGCCCTGCCAGCCCTGGCCGGCATCCTTCCAGTCCGATGCCTGCATCGCCCGTTGCAGTGCCCGCGTGACGTTTTTCGTCATGCGCAGACGGAACAGATACGCCAGCTCCTCCCGCTCGGCCCGCGCCATCACCGGCTCGATGCCCCACGACTTGTCTCCGCGCAGCAGCCACGGCCGCTGCCCCGCTCCGAGATGATCCAGCAACTCCCACAAGCCGCCCGTCGCGTGTCTGACGTTGTGCTGATCGCCGGGCAATACCTCGACCCGTAGCACCAGCCGCAGGTTCGACAGCATGTAGCTGTGATAGCAGTGCGACGGCCGACCCGGCTTGTGCGGATTATAGCCCAGCTCGGCGCCTTCCTGGTGCCCATACAAAGGTTTGATGGTGGTATCGATGTCGAGCACCCACGGCTCGCCGAGCAGCGGAGCGGTGCAATAGTCCAGGTGGTTTTGCAGCCAGGCCGAGCCTTGCGCTTCGTCGATCTTCTCCAGCCCGCGGCGAACCGAGTCCTCGCTGACCACCTTGCGCATGCCGAGCAACGGCGGGTTCACCGGATCGCAGCGCAGCGCGGTCACATGGGCATAGCGCCGGTGACCCGCCAGAACAGACAGCAGCACGGTGCCAAGCAGATCGCGTGTACGCGGTGCATTCGGGCTAGTGAACCGCAGCGGACAGTCGGCAACCCAATTGTCGAACAACCCGGCCTGCTTCAGGTAGTCGATGAAGAATGGCAGTTGGCCGAACGGCGTCACCGGTGCGGCGGCGTCCCACTCCACGTGCACGCGCCCGGCGAAGGTATCGGCAATCGCCGAATGCGGCGCAACTTCCGGTTGCTCACCCGCGGGGTGAACCGCCAGACATCTCTGTTCTGTGCTCATGCCGGCCAAATCTGCCAATTCAGCCGCGGCGCGCAATCACTCAACTGCCGGATTTAGGTTGAATGACTCCTCAACTCAGGCCGCTCCGGTGGGGCGGCCTTTTCCGCTTCCTCACCCCTGGTCATGCCTTCCGGTGCGCGCAGACAGGGCGCGACCGAGACGCAACCACAGGCTGTGCGCTAAGAAGCTGTCGGCGTGGTGGACCCGCCGGCGACCATAATAGCGGAGCGCGAAGGCGAGGGTCTCGACGATCTCATCGGGCGTGGCGGGCCGAAGGTGGTCGGGTTCGTCGGGCATCCAGGCAGATTATGAGAGCGGAGCAGGAACAAAGCCGGCCAGTCGCGAGGAGCAAGCGGCGCCCTGGGTTCACCCGTTCGTGCTGCACATGTCGGTGAGAAGCCGTTTGAGGTGTGTAGGCACTCGCTCACATGCCCAAGAATTTGTTGGACCGAAAGGAGACCATATGGCCGAGATTGGTCCCATTGTGTTAACGATCGCATCCGGCAGACGCAGCTACGGCTTTAACATCCAGGGTGAAAGCGGATCCCCGATTCTGACGCTGATATACAGCGATCGCGACGATGCCGAGGTGGCTCACTGTTGGGCCAGGGCGATGATGGTCAATGTGGTCGCGATCGCCGCTGCGAAGGACGTGCTGGTTCCTCGCGCTGCATAAAGGGAGCGCGCAATGCAGCGACCGCGCCCCGGCTATGAGCGGAGGCCCCCCTGGTGCGGGCCCGGCGGCCATCGCGTCGTCAGCGTAGTGGACCCCAGGTGAGCCTCACGCAAGCCTTCCTACCGCGGCATCCCGTGCGCCCCGACCGCCGTCTTCTTCATCACCACGAACCCCGACACCCTCAGATGCTCGACCAGCCGCTCCGCCGCGACCCGCGCCATGAAGCTGTCGGCGTGGCGGACCCGCCGGCGGCCCTCGTAGCGGAGGGCGAAGGCGAGGGTCTCGACGATCTCATCGGGCGTGGCGGGGCGAAGGTGGTCGTATTCATCGGGCATCCGGGCGGATAGCTCGGCGCAGAGAACGGAGCAAGAACAAGGTCGATCAAAATGGGGCATCCACCGGGGCGAAAAGTGGGGTGAAACCTCCAAAATATTCACAAGATTTACGAGCAATTTCAGTAACTTAGGCTCAATGGAGAATGGAGGGGGTTGGATTCGAACCAACGTAGGCGTGCGCCAGCGGATTTACAGTCCGCCCCCTTTAGCCTCTCGGGCACCCCTCCACGGCGGGCCGCCGCACTAGGGCGAAAGCCAGCCGCTTGTCAACGAACCCGGGTCCCTTCGCAGGGACCCGCGACGCGGCTATACCGCCATGATGAAGCCTCCGCGCAACCATCGGCCCGGCGGGCCCGGCCGACCACCGCCGGATCGCGGCCCGCGCCGCGATTTCGGTGACCTGCCGCGGAATCAAAATCAGCCGGCGGGCGGCTCGCGGCATAACGCGCACGGACAGGCGCGCCCCGGTTTTGGCGCCTCACGACCTCCCGACCAGGGCGGAGCGAACAGGGAGCGAAGCTCCGGTCATTTCGGCCCGCGATCACCAGAGCGAGACCAGCAGACCCAACGTCCGTTCCAGCCGCGCCCGCAGCATGACAACCGGCCTCGCCACGGCGGTACGCCGCCGCACGGCGAACGGTCCGGCCCTCGTCCGCCGGAAGCTCCACGCGGCACCGTCTGGCTCTATGGCCATCATGCGGTCGTCGCCGCGCTCGCCAATCCTGCCCGTCGCCTCCGCCGGCTGCTTCTGACGGAAGAAGCCGAAGCGACACTGGCCGAGCGTCTTGCTCCGCCTTGGCCACTGCCCGCGGAACGAGCCGACCGCGGCCGGCTCGATCATTTGCTGGGGCGCGACGTCGTGCACCAGGGGGCGGCTGTACTTGCCGACCCGTTGCCGCCGCCCAGCCTAGCGCAGACGCTGGAGCGGCCGGGCCCGCTGATCGTGCTCGACCAGGTCACCGATCCGCGCAACGTCGGCGCCATTCTGCGCTCGGCCGCCGCGTTCGGCGCCGCCGGCGTGATTACCCAGGACCGCAACGCACCGGAGGAGACTGGCGCGCTCGCCAAGGCCGCATCTGGCGCGTTGGAGACCGTGCCACTGCTGCGCGCGGTGAACATTGCCCGCACGCTGATCGTGCTGAAGGCGTCCAATCTCTGGGTGGTCGGGCTGGACGTCGGCGGTGCCGCGCCGCTCTCCGGTCCGGCATTCAGCGGGCGGCGGGTCGCACTTGTGCTCGGCGCCGAGGGCACCGGGTTGCGGCGGCTTACCCGCGAAACTTGCGACGAGGTGGCGGGCCTTGCCACGCGCGGCGCGATGGAGAGCCTCAATGTGTCCACCGCTGCCGCGGTCGCCCTTTATGAGCTGACGAGGCTCGCATGACCGACTTCGATCCCCTGCGGACGGCGACCGCGCTCCGCGAGCTTCGCCAGGCCCACCATCGGATGCGCGCGTTGCCGCCATCTGTCGCGCCGCGGTCCGAGCAGGAGGGCGCGGCAGTGCAGCTCGAGCTGGCTCGGCTCATGGGCGCCGATCCCCCGGCCGGATTCAAGATCGGCGCCACCGGCAAGCGCATGCAAGCCTATCTCGGACTGTCTGGCCCGGCGGCCGGGTTCATGCCTGCCGCCGGGCTCCACAGCTCCGGCGCGACGGTCCGCTTCGCGGATTTCGTCAACCCGGGCGTGGAATGCGAGATCGCGGTGCGCCTGGCGAATGATCTGCCGCCCGGACCGTGCACGCGGGCCGATGCCGAAGCCGCAGTTGGTGACCTGATGGCCGGCATCGAGATCGTCGAGAACCGCTACCACGACCTGACCGAGCTCGGCACGCCGACGATGATCGCCGATCAGGTGTTCCATGCGGCTGCCGTGATCGGTGCGCCGGCCGATCACTGGCGCAACCTTGACGTGGCGGCGCTGGCCGGCCGCATGAGCATCGACGGCAGCGTGCGGGAGCAGGGTGTCGCGGCCGATCTGCTCGGACATCCGATGAACTGTCTTGCCTGGCTGGCCGGTTCCGAGGTCGCAGCGGCGTTCGGCGGTCTGAAGGCTGGGCAAACGATCATGCTGGGCAGCGTGACGCCGCCGATCTGGCTGGATGCACCGGCGCGCGTGACCGTCGAGTTCCCGCCGCTGCCCGCGGTAGCGGTAACGCTCGCTTAACCGGACGGGGCCCAAGCTTAGCCCTCGTCTCCGCGACGTTGTGACATGGCCAAAAACGGCCCGACCTGGAAGGGGCGGAGCCGTGCTCGCCGACTGGAACCTGCTCTCCGAAGACCTGCAGCTCAGCTTGGCAAATGAGGCCCTGGCCCGGGCGGTGGAAACGCTCGCCACCCAGGCTGACGTGCTGGCCGCCGAGATGGAAGCTGGCGCGCTGGTCGACCGCGGCGGCCCGGCTGCGCTGCGCCTGTTCGCCGCGGTGATTCGAATCAATCGCAAGCACTGGCTTACTCCGGCGGGGCATGCATAACCCCTCCCGCCACCTCGTCCTCACCTGAATACGGTCGCATGCGGGGCGCTTGGGAAGCAGTTCGGCGGACACCCCAGGGGCGGGCCAGCCCCGGAAAGGATGTCGGTAGCACACGGTATGTCCGGTTTAGGTAGCGCACGATCTGTCCGGTGATGATGGTTCCTTTTGGGAGCCCGGATGCGCCGGTCGGAAGCCCTTCAGGGTGTGCGAGTGATCAAGTTCGGGAGCGTGCTGGAGCGGTATGAAGCGAGCGAACTCAACCAGTGCGAAGCGGCGGAGCTGCTTGGGATCAGCGAGCGGACATTCCGTCGTTGGCAACAGCGCTACGAAGAGTGCGGGGCGGCCGGTCTTCTGGACCGGCGGCTTGGTCGGGCGTCTGGGAAGCGGGTTCCGGTCGACCGGGAGGAGGAGGTCGAGCGGCTGTATCGTATGCGTTACAGCGGGTTCACGGCGAAGCACTTTCACGAGCACTTGGTGGGCCGCCACGGTTTCCGCTGGGGCTACACGTGGACCAAGGCGTTCCTGCAATCGAAGGGGCTTCTGGAGCGCGCCGCGCGGCGCGGCGCACACCGGCGCAAGCGGCCGCGACGGCCGTTGCCTGGAATGATGCTTCATCAGGATGGGTCGCGCCATGAATGGCTGGCGGGGCGGGAGACGCTGGACCTGATAGTGACGATGGACGACGCGACGAACGTGATCTACTCGGGGTTTTTGGTAGCGGAGGAAGGCACGGAATCGACGTTCCAGGCTCTGCTGGAGGTGTTTGGCGCGCATGGCCTGCCGCTGAGCCTCTATACGGATCGGGGCAGCCACTACTTCGTGACGCCGGAGTCTGGCGGCCCGGTTGACCGGAAGCGGCCGACACAGGTTGGGCGGGCGCTGGCGCATTTGGGCGTGGAGCACATTGCGGCCTACTCACCGCAGGCCCGTGGTCGTTCGGAGCGGCTGTTTCAGACGTTACAGGATCGCCTGGTCAAGGAGCTGGCGCTGGCTGGGATCACGACGGTTGCGGAGGCCAACCGGTTCATTCGGGATTGCTACCTGCCGGCGCACAACGCGCAGTTTGCGGTGAAGGCGGAGCAGGAGGGATCGGCTTTCGTCGCCGTTGCTGGTGTCGATCTGCGGGAAATTCTGTGTATCCAGGAGGAGCGCCAGGTGGACCGCGACAACACGGTTTCGTGGCGACGGATGAAGCTGCAGATACCACCGTCGCCGCTGCGTGCTCATTTCGTGAAGGCACGGGTGAAGGTGCGGCAATATCACGACGGGAGCCACGCGGTGTTCCACGGCCCGCGCTGCCTGGGACGCTATGACGCGCAGGGGGCGCTGCGGATGGCGGCGTTGGACGCGGCGGCATGATCGCGCTTGGGTCCGGCTCGCCTGTGGATTTGTGGGCAACGGAAGAGCGTTGCCCACAACTCCACAGGCGCATCAGCAAAAGAAGGAAATTGATTTCATGAGTTGAAGAAGACGCGCCCGTCACCAGCCAACGGCCCGCCTGACCTGCCGCCAGAACGGCCGCCGTTCTGTCCCTGCCTCTTGGGAACGGACCGGAAACAAGCGGACAACTGATGTGCTACGTAAACCGGACAACTTAATTAGCTATCGACACCAGCCCCGGAAAGGACTGGCCCAATCCCCTACCGCCGACCTATACTGATCTTGACCTTCACGGTCATGATCACTACGATCAACGGCAAGAGCTTGCGATGGGCTTGCATCGCTTCGCTCCATAGTGACGCCGGGCAGGACCACCCTGCCCGGCGTTTCCATTTGTGGGGGCCGGGGTTGAGGCGTGATGTACGGCGTAGTTTCGTACCGCCAGATCACGCCGCCTTCGACATCTCGATCGGCGGCTCGACATCCGGGGGCAACGGGCACACATACGGCGTGTCCTTCAGCCGAGCATCATGGTCCGCCTTGGCGCGAGCCAGCAGCGTCTCGTCGCGGATCACGTCGATCGCGGTGCCGGCCATCACCTTCGCCACATGCACCATGCCCTTATGCGCCGCCGGCATTTTGCCCTGTGCGGTCAACTGCCAGGAATGGCCCGGCGTGCCGATCGCATAAGTGGCGCCGCGCGCCTGCACCGTCGGCACCTTCCAGCTCACGTCTCCCACATCGGTCGAGCCCATCATCGGCGCCGACTTGGCATCCAGCGGCACGATCGCATCGCACAGCGAAAGCCCCTTCTGCAACGACAGGCCGACACGGCGGAAGGCGGATTCGATGTCCTCATCGCTCAGTGTCGCCTGGATCTTGGCGGCGAAAGCGTGATCCGCCTCGTCGAAGGGCGGCGGCCCGAGGCGCATCAGATTGTCGTGCATCGCCCGCTCCAAAGGGGCGTTGGGAAGCAGGTTGGACACCGCGCTGACCACGCGGTGCTGCATCTTCGTCTCGGTCATCAGCGCCGCGCCCTCGGCGATCTTGATCACACGGGCGATCAGCCGGTTCAGCTCCGGCAGGTTGCGCGCCCGTACGAGATAACGCACCTTCGCATGCGCTTGCACCACGTTTGGCGCGATCCCGCCGGCATCGAGCAGTGCATAATGCACGCGCGCATCCGACGGCATGTGCTCGCGCATATAGTTGACACCGACATTCATCAGCTCGACCGCGTCGAGTGCGCTACGTCCCAGATGCGGCGCCGCGGCGGCGTGCGAAGCGCGGCCGTTAAAGGTGAAATCAATGCGGGTGTTGGCCAGCGACTTCGCCTCGTTCACCCCGGCAAACGCAGCCGGATGCCACGACACGGCGACATCGACGTCGTCGAACGTGCCGGCGCGGACCATGAAGCCCTTGGCGGCGCCGCCTTCCTCGGCGGGGCAGCCGTAATAGCGGACACGCCCCTTGATGCCGTGCGCCGCCAGATAGTCCTTCACTGCTGCAGCCGCCAGCAGCGACGCGGAGCCGAGCAGATTGTGCCCGCAGCCATGCCCATAACCGTTGCCTGGCAACGGCCGATGTTCGGCCACGCCAGCCTCCTGACTGAGGCCCGGCAGGGCATCGTATTCGCCGAGAATGGCAATCACCGGACCGCCTTCACCTGCCTCGCCCATCACCGCGGTCGGAATGCCCGCAACGTTGGCGGTCACGCGGAAGCCCTCGCGCTTCAGCATCTCAGTGTGCTCGGCGCAGGATCGGGTCTCGGTATAAGCGAGCTCCGGCATGCCCCAGATGCGATCGCTCATCGCCTCGAACGCGTCCTTTCTGGCATCGACCTGACGCCAGATCTCCTCGGTGTTCTGCATTCGCAATTTCCCTTATTGCACGCGATGCCTGTCGAGCAGGTCGTAGTTCGGATCAGCGCCGATGCCGGGCACGGCCGGCGGGCTGACGGTGCCGTCCGCGTTCAGCGTCAGCGTGTGGTGATAGATGCGGCCCCACATCGGATCGACCGTGTCGCGATAGAACTCAAGGATCAGCCCGTTGCTGATCGCCGCCACCAGATGCACGTGGATGTCCTGCGAGCCGTGCGGCGCGATATCCACATCGTGCGCCTGTGCCAGCGCCGCCACCTTCATGAACTCGGTGACGCCGCCCAGCACCTTGGCATCCGCGTTCAGGATCGCGGCACAGTCGCCGCGGATCAGATCGCGGAAGCCGTAACGGGTGTATTCATTCTCCCCAGTGGCGATCGGAATGGTGGTGGCCTGGGCGAGCCTGTGGTGGCCGTCGTAATCGTCCGGCGCGACCGGTTCCTCGAACCAGAAGATGTCGTACTGCTCGACGCGCTTCGCGAGCTGCACCGCCTCGTACCAGCGATAGGCGCAGTTGGCGTCGATCATCAGCTTCACGTCCGGCCCGACCGCCTCGCGCGCGGCGCGCACCCGAGCGACGTCCTCTGCGATCGACACGCCGCCCACCTTCATCTTCACAGCGCGCGCACCCATCACAACGTTATCTTCCATCTCCTTCGCCAGCTCGCGGAGACCCTTGCCCTCCTCGTAATAGCCGCCGGCAATGTAAGTGGGCACCCGGTCGCGGAAGCCGCCGAGCAGCTTGTAAAGCGGCAGGTTGGCCGCCTTGGCGCGGATGTCCCACAGCCCGATATCGATTGTGGCGATCGCCCGGGTCGTCAGCCCGCGCCGGCCGATCAGCTTCGGCACCCACATCTTGTGCCACAGTCGCTCCACGTCGATCGGATCCTCGCCAATCAGCATCGGGCTCAGCCGTTCGATCGTGGCGCGCTCGATCGCGCCGCCGCTGCCCAGCCCAATGCCAGTGATGCCCTCATCCGTGGTGATCTCGGTGATCGCGAAATCAACATGCGTGTAGGTGTGCTTGCCGTTGGTGATCGGCCGCGTGCGCGGCCAGCGGAACGCCTTGGTGGTGATGCCGGTGATCTTCATGCCGCCGTCTCCGTCAATCCGCGCGCATCAGCCCGCGCACATGCGCCGCCACCGATGCCGCCAGCGCATCGAGATCGTAGCCGCCCTCCAGCACCGAGACGATACGCCCGCCCGTCTGCCGTTCGGCAAGCGCCACAAGCTCAGCGGTGACCCAGGCGAAATCCGCCGTCTCCAACCGGAGTTGCGCCAGCGGGTCCGCCATGTGCGCATCGAACCCGGCCGAAACGATCAGCAGCTCCGGCGAGAAGCGTTCAAGCGCCGGCACGATCGTGCCGGCCCAGGCAGTGCAAAACGCGTCACCATCGGCGCCCGGCGGCAGCGGAACATTCACGATGTTGCCTGCGCAACCTCGCTCGTAGGCGTAGCCCGTGCCCGGATAGCACGGGCTCTGATGCGAAGACGCGTAGAACAGGTCCGCATCAGCAGCGAACATCGCCTGTGTGCCGTTGCCGTGATGCACATCGAAATCTACCACCGCGACGCGTTGCAGCCCGTACTGGGCGCGCGCCCACAACGCCGCGATGGCGGCATTGTTGAACAGGCAGAACCCCATCGGGCGAGCCGGCTCCGCGTGGTGTCCAGGCGGGCGCACCGCTGCAAACGCCGCACGCACCGCGCCCTCCATGACCGCGTCCACCCCGGCGACCGCGGCGCCTGCCGCGCGCAGCGCTGCCTCCGCGCTGCCGGCATTCATCGCGGTGTCGGCATCGAGTTGCACCAGCTCGCCGGGCCGGGGACGGATCGCCAGGATGGCATCGACGTAGTCCCCCGGATGCGCCAGCAGAAGCTGCTCGCGCGTCGCCCGTGGCGCCGCCTCGCGCAGCAGCGGCGCGAACACTGGAGCTTCCAGCGCGGCCAGCACCGCGCGCAGCCGGTCCGGACGTTCGGGGTGCCAGTCCCCGGCGTCGTGCTCCAGGCAGGCGGGATGCGTAATGAGCGCGGTCGGCACCTCAGTCGTCCTTTGCCGGGGGGTCAGCCTCGCGACGGCGGATCAGGAAACTGAACACACCGCCCTCATCGCTCCAGGCCAGCAGGGCGTGCCCGGTCTCGCGGCAATAGGCCTGGAAATCGGCAACAGACGCGCGATCGGTCGCCAGTACGCGCAGTCGCTCATTGGGCCGCATGCCGCGCAGCACGCGGTTGGCGCGCAGCACCGGCAGGGGACAGCTCAGTCCCTTCACGTCGAGCACCGCTTCGGTCATCCGCGCATCCTGCGGCGCATGCTGCGCTTGAGCAAGCCGGCCGGCTCCGTCATGCTGGCGGCGATGAGCCAGTACCGCATCGGCATCGATCTCGGCGGCACCAAGATCGAGATTGCCGCCCTCGCCCCGAACGGGTCCGAGCGGGTACGCCATCGCATCCCGACGCCCCCCGGCTACGACGCGACGCTCGACGGCATCGCCGGACTGGTGCGCGAGGCCGAGGCGATCCTGGGACAGCGAGCGACCGTGGGCATTGGCATTCCCGGCGTGATCAGCCCGGCAACCGGGCGCGTGAAGAACGCCAACTCGATCGCGCTGAACGGACACACCTTCGACCGCGACATCAGCGAAAAGCTCGGCCGCGAGGTGCGGGTGGACAACGACGCCAACTGCTTCGCTCTCAGCGAGGCCGTCGATGGCGCCGGCGCCGGGTTCGGCGTGGTGTTCGGCGTGATTCTGGGCACCGGCGTGGGCGGCGGCATCGTGGTGAACGGCCACGTGCATCGCGGGCCGCATCGCATAGCCGGCGAGTGGGGGCACAACCCGCTGCCCTGGCCCAGCGCCGATGAAGTCCCCGGCCCCCACTGCTGGTGCGGCCTGTACGGCTGCCTCGAGACCTACGTCGCCGGTCCCGCGCTGGCGCGCGACTGCGATGGGCCGGACGCGCACGAGGCAAGCAGCATTCCGGCCCGTGCGGCGTCAGGCGAGCGCCGCGCGCAGGATGCGCTCGACCGACACGCGGACCGCCTGGCGCGTGGGCTTGCGGTCGTGATCACAATGCTCGATCCGGATGTAATCGTCCTCGGGGGCGGGCTATCGAACATGGAACACCTCTATCGCGTGGTGCCGGCGCTGTTGGGCCGGCACGTGTTCAGCGACGTTGTGCAAACGCCAGTGGTGAAGAACCGCCACGGCAATTCATCGGGCGTGCGCGGCGCCGCCTGGCTGTGGCCTGCAAGCTGAGGAGACGCATGAGATGCCAGGTATCGAACGAAAACTGATCGACGGGCAGGCTGCGCCGTTCAGTCATTATTGCCACGTGGTGCGTGCCGGCGATCTGATCTGGGTGTCCGGCACCGTCGGCATACGGCAGGACGGCTCGATCCCGTCTGGGGTCGTGGAGCAGTTCGACGTGGCGCTGCAGAACATGGACGCTTGCCTGAAGGCGGTCGGAGCGAGCGCGGAAAACGTTGTAAAGGTAACCGTGTATCTGACCGATGTCGACGACCGGGCGCTGATCAATCCGGCACGGCAGCGCTATTTCGGTGCCCATCGGCCAGCCTCCACGCTGGTCGAAGTCTCCGCTCTGGTGCTGCCTGAGCTGCAGGTCGAGATCGAGGCGCAGGCGGTGTTGGGCTGATCAATCCGCCTGCCGCCACAGGAACAGTGCCAGCAGGCTCAATGCGATGAACGCCAAGCCCTCGTCCCATAGATTGAGCGTGGCGTCCTGCGGCTTCTCGCGGCGGATTAACGCGACGGTCATGGCACACAGTGCCGAGACCGCGCACATCAGGTGGAAGATGCCAACCGCCTGCCTGTACTGCCATCTGTGAAGGGAAGCGAAGAGCAGCAGCACCCATGCCGACAGCGACAACCGGACCAGGAAGTCCCGTAGTACCCTGCGTGACCGTGTGTCCAGTCGGGCGAACATGCTCGAACCGATCGCGATGCCCCTTTCCGCAGTGCGCATAGCTCAAGCCGCATATAGATTCCATTCCTGTGGATGCCACGGCGGCCCGGGATCGACGCTGGTTTCCTTTATGGGTTCACTATAGTGGCGTTCCCGATTCTATATCGATTTTATATGGTGACATCGTCATCGTCGTCTCACTGACCGGCCATCCGCCACGGGGATACGAAGATGCCTGAACCGCAGCGTCGCGCGATCGAGATCGGGCTTCCGTCTGATCCGCGCGGCAAGATCGCGCGTGAGAGTGATGCCGTTCCGTCGCCCGGGCTCGTGCTGTGGGAGATCGGACGGGTGATCGCCGTCTGCCTTGGGCTGGCGGTCGCGGCGAACCTGCTGGTGGCGGCCCTGCCTGGGCCTTAGTTGACAGCGTCTGTCTTATCGCAGACAACCAGTTCCCGTCGATGCGAGTCGATCAGCAAATCGCGTAACCGATCCCTCTCCAACGTCACGGTGATCGATGGACGCATATCGGGGATCCTGCCAGAGCCGGGTCGCTGCTCTCGCCGTTGCTCTCCTCGCCGGGGCCGTACCAGCCCGGGCACAGACCCCCGCCCCGCCAGCCACAACTCCCGCCCCAGCCGGTGCCGCGGCAGCGGCGACACCGGCTGCGCCGACCACCTGGATGAGCTCGATCACGCTTGGTGCGCAGATCGAGGCCGGCACCACGCTCAATCCATTCCGCCCGGCCGACGGGCTAAATTTCGGCCAGCTCTTCACCCAAAACGCCAACACGATCCTTTTGAACCAGCTCCTGCTCACCGCCCAGCGCCCGCTCAATCCCAGGGCCACCGGCTACGACATCGGCTTCATTCCGTTCAAGTTTGCTTAGATCAGTGTCGGTAGTTCGAAGCTCTGCCCGAGTTGACCGAGCGTGAAGGGTCGCATTTGTCGTGAACCCGGCGCCCGATTTCTATGGACAACATAACGAGGAACAGCAAAACAGCACCGTTGGGTGCCGAGGAATAACGAGAAATGCGCGCCATTGCTCTTTCGACTGCCGTTGCTATCGCTGCCATACGGGCCAGCGCTCCGGCTTTCGCTCAAACCCTCACGCCGGCTCCGGCAACGCCACCGGCGACACCTTCTACGCCGACGCCGAGTGGTACCGCCCCGGCCGGCTCGGGCAGTACCGCTGCGCCGCCGTCCACCAACATCACCTTGCCGACGCCCGGTATGACCGGTCCTCTAACGTTCAGGCCCACCCCGTTCAGCATCGACCTCGGCCCGCTCGGGAAAACGTACATCACCGGCGTGCTGAGCGGGCTTGGTTTTGAGCAGAGCAACCCGGTGCCAGGCAACAAAAACGGCCAGATCGATCTCGATAATGCCCAGATTATGATCCAGAAGACCGACGGGCTGCTGCAATATTACCTACAGATTGGCGCCTACACGATCCCGGCCCTGGGAACTCAATATATCCCCGTCACCAACACAAACCCCGACTTCTTTGGCCCGGTGCCACAAGCATTCATCAAGATTGCTCCTACAAGCAATTTCTCGATCGAGGGCGGCAAGCTGCCCACGCTGATCGGCGCCGAATACACCTTCAGCTTCGAGAATATGAATATAGAACGCGGCCTGTTATGGAACCAGGAACCGGCAGTCAGCCGCGGCGTGCAGGCAAACTATACATTGGGGCCGGTCGCCTTGGCAGTCTCGTTCAATGACGGCTATTATTCCGATGTATTCAACTGGATCTCCGGGTCAGCGACCTGGACCATTAATAGTTCCAATACGCTGGAGTTTGCCGCGGCAGGAAATGCCGGTAGCACCAGGATATCCACCGTGGTTACGCCGCTTGCGCAGAATAACAGCTCAATATACAATATCATTTATACTTACTCATCCGGACCCTGGACGATCACGCCCTATGTTCAGTGGAGCCACGTCCCGAAGAACACATCACTCGGCTTCGAGCATGATGCCTGGACCTACGGTGGTGCGGTGCTCGCCAATTATGCGTTCAACTCGCATTTCAGTTTGGCGGGTCGGATCGAATATATCGGCTCTACCGGAAGCCTCTCGGACGGAGCCCCCAACCTGCTCTATGGCCCGGGCAGCAAGGCGATGTCGTTTACGCTGACGCCTACGTTTCAGTGGAATCGCTTCTTCGTACGTGGGGAAGTTTCCTATGTGCCGCTCTTCAATGCCATCGACGGATTCTCGTTCGGGCCCAATCTCAACAAGACGAGCCAAGTGCGTGGGCTTATCGAAACCGGTGTGTTGTTCTGAGGTCGCGGCCCCGGCGGCCCGACCTAAGCACGACGCCGTTTGCCGAAGGCTCTATACGTGCCGGGCCGAGCGCAAACTCGAAGCTGCCAGGACGCTGCTGGAACGACTGGCTCAGCACATCGCGCGGCGAAGGTTTGGGTAGACCAGAACGATTTCTTTGTCGCCGCCTATCCCGGGAACCTCGACTACGTCAGTGCCGAGGCTGGGCTGCGACACCGTTCGTTAAGTCGACGCCACACGCCGCCACTTATAGCGAGCTGACACTGGGCGTGACCTATAAGCCGGCGCTGCCGTCGCCAGTCAGCAATCTGATGATCCGTCCGGAGACTCGCTGGGAGCACCGCGCTCAATGGGGTCAAGGCCTTCAACAATCAGCGGACTTCTGACACTGCACCCTTGCCGGAGATCTCGTGCACGGGTTTTGAGGCTGGGAAGCCCCGCGCACATATGCGATTTATATGTGGCCGACCCAGACAAGGCATGGAATCTATACGGCCACGCCGTCATCTTTGCCGCACCGCAGCACGTCGGGTGGGGCGCTTTGTGCTGCCTTCCCCTCTGGCTGCGGATGATTTGTAACGACGTACCTCGTCCAGCGGATGGTTGATCTAGATCAATGTTCGCCCGCGGCGGCTGGGTGCAACTACGGGGGCGAGGAGTTCCGCATGCTTGATGTCATCTACCTGCTGATCGGCGCTGTCTTCCTGGGCGGATGCGCGCTCTACGCCATCGCCTGCGAGCATCTATAAGGTCCAAAGCCATGACGTTCGACTATGTCCTGGGTGCGATAGTCACCGTCTCCCTGCTCGTCTATCTGGTCTACGCCCTGATCCGGCCAGAGAAATTCTGAGCACGGCCCCAAGGAGCACCGAAAATGATGGGCCATATGACGCTTAACGGCTGGGTGCAGATTGCGATCTATGCCGCTCTGCTCATTTTGCTGACGAAGCCGCTCGGCGGTTACATGACGCGCGTGTTCAGCGGCGAGCGCACACTGCTTTCGCCGGTACTGCGTCCGCTTGAAGTCGGCATCTATCGGATCTGTGGCGTCAACGAGGCAGAAGAGCAGCATTGGATCAGCTACGCCATTGCCATGCTGGCGTTCAGCTTCGCCGGATTCGCCATTCTGTACGGCATTCAACGACTGCAAGCGTTGCTGCCGCTCAACCCGCAAGCCTTCGGTGCGGAATCGCCTGATCTCTCTTTCAACACATCGGTCAGCTTCCTCACCAACACCAACTGGCAGTCGTACGTGCCAGAGCAGACGATGAGCTATCTGACCCAGATGGCCGGCCTGACGGTGCATAACTTCGTCTCCGCGGCCACCGGCATCGCCCTTGCGATCGCACTGGTCCGCGGTTTCGCTCGCCGCTCGGCGCAGACCATCGGCAACTTCTGGGTCGATCTCACGCGCTGTACGATTTACATCCTGCTGCCGCTCTCGGTGGTGATAGCCATCTTCTACATCTGGCAGGGCATCCCGCAGAACCTCTCGTCCTATACAGATGCAACGACGCTCGAAGGCGCAAAGCAGGTAATCGCGCAGGGGCCGGTGGCATCGCAGGAAGCGATCAAGATACTGGGCACGAACGGGGGCGGGTTCTTCAATGCCAACTCGGCGCATCCATTCGAGAACCCGACCGCGCTCACCAATCTGGTGCAAATGCTGTCGATGCTTGTGCTTGGCGCGGCGCTGACCAACGTGTTTGGCCGCATGGTCGGCAGTCAGCGCCAGGGCTGGGCGATCTTCGCCGTGATGTTCGTGCTGTTCCTGGCCGGCGTGACTGTCTGCTACCACGCTGAAGCGCCCGGCAACCCGGCGTTTGCCGCACTTCATGTCGATCAGGCGCCCAGCGCACTGCAGCCCGGCGGCAACATGGAGGGCAAGGAGGTCCGGTTCGGTATCGCCAACTCCACGCTGTTCACCACCACTACGACCGATGCGTCCTGCGGCGCCGTCAACAACATGCATGACAGCCTGCTGCCGATCGCCGGCGCCGTGCCGATGGTCAACATCATGCTGGGCGAGATCATCTTCGGCGGCGTCGGCTCCGGCCTTTATGGCATGCTGCTGTTCGTCATCATCGCCATGTTCGTCGCCGGGCTGATGGTCGGGCGAACGCCGGAATATCTCGGCAAGAAGCTGGAGGCGAAGGAGGTCAAGATGGCGATGCTCGCCATCCTGATCCTGCCGCTGTCGATCCTGGGCTGGACGGCCCTTGCGGTGGTGCTGAAGCCGGGATTGGATGCCCTGGCCAATGCCGGTCCGCACGGCTTCTCCGAGGCACTCTATGCCTACACTTCGGCGACCGGGAACAACGGCAGCGCGTTTGCCGGCATCTCCGCCAACGTGCCGTTCTGGAACGACACGCAGGGCATGGCGATGCTCATGGGCCGGTTCCTGATGATCATCCCGACGCTGACAATCGCCGGCTCGCTGGCCCGCAAGAAGATCGTGCCGGCCTCGCTCGGCACATTTCCCACCACTAGTCCGCTTTTCGTTGGGCTTGTCGTCGGCGTGATCGCGATCACCGGGGGCCTGATCTACTTCCCCGCGGTTTCTCTCGGCCCGATCGTCGAGCACTACGCGATGAACGCCGGCACGCTTTACTGATCCAGGTGACGCAAATGGACATCCGCAACAAGCAGCGCGGCTCCCAATCGACCATGCTGGACTCCGCCATCCTGGTACCGGCGATCTGGCAGTCGTTCATCAAGCTCGACCCGCGCATCCTGATCCGCAACCCGGTGATGTTCGTGGTCGAGATCGTCGCCGCACTTACCACCGTGGTGTTGGTCCGCGAGTTGATCACCGGTGACGCGCATCTTGGCTTCACCATCCAGATCATCTTCTGGCTCTGGCTTACCGTGCTGTTCGCGAACTTCGCCGAGGCGGTGGCCGAAGGCCGCGGCAAGGCACAGGCGGCGACCCTGCGCAAGGCGCGCACCGAGACGATCGCCAAGCGCCTGCTGCCCGGCAGCGACGGCAGTTATGACCCGCACGGCCTCTACGAGACAGTGCCGGCGCCCGAGCTCAAGCCCGGGGACTTGGTGCTGGTGGAGGCGGGCGAGCTGATCCCGAGCGACGGCGACGTCGTGGAAGGCATCGCCTCGGTCGATGAATCGGCGATAACAGGCGAGTCGGCGCCGGTGATCCGCGAATCCGGCGGCGATCGCTCCGCGGTCACCGGCGGCACGCGCGTGCTGTCGGACTGGATCAAGGTGCGCATCACCGCAGCGCAGGGTTCGACCTTCCTCGATCGCATGATCGCTCTGGTGGAAGGTGCCGAACGGCAGAAGACGCCGAACGAGATCGCGCTGAACATCCTGCTCGCCGGTCTCACCATTATCTTCGTCATCGTGGTGGCGACCATCCCAAGCTTTGCCCACTACGCGGGCGGCGCCGTCTCCGTCGTGATCCTGGTGGCGCTGTTCGTGGCCCTGATCCCCACCACGATCGGCGCACTGCTCTCGGCGATCGGCATTGCCGGCATGGACCGTCTGGTCCGCTTCAATGTGCTGGCGATGTCGGGTCGCGCTGTCGAGGCCGCCGGTGACGTCGATACGCTGCTGCTCGACAAAACCGGCACCATCACTCTCGGCAACCGCCAGGCGACCGAGTTCTACCCGCTAACCGGAGTCACGCCTGTCGAGCTGGCCGACGCGGCCCAGCTCGCCTCGTTGCCGGACGAAACGCCGGAGGGCCGTTCGATCGTCGTGCTGGCAAAAGAGAAATATGGCATCCGCGGCCGCGACATGGCGCCGTTGGGCGCGCGCTTCATCCCGTTCTCGGCGCACACCCGTCTCAGCGGCATCGACTCGGATGGTTCCTCGATCCGCAAGGGAGCCGTTGATGCGGTGCTAGCCTGGGCGCGCAACGGCGCGGCATACGGCAACGGCGGCGTCGCCGTGCAGTCGATGGTATCCGATGCCGCCGTTCGCGAGCTGACCGCAAAGTCCGACGAGATCGGTAGGGCCGGCGGCACGCCACTTGCCGTGGCGAAGGACGGACGGCTGCTCGGCGTGATCTATCTCAAGGACATCGTCAAGGGCGGCATCCGCGAACGCTTCAACGAGCTCCGCCGCATGGGCATCCGCACGGTGATGATCACCGGCGATAACCCGCTGACCGCCGCGGCGATCGCCGCTGAGGCCGGGGTCGATGACTTCCTCGCCCAGGCCACGCCGGAGACCAAGCTGAAGCTGATCCGTGACGAGCAGGCGCAGGGCAAGCTGGTGGCGATGTGCGGCGACGGCACCAACGATGCCCCAGCGCTGGCGCAGGCGGATGTCGGCGTAGCCATGAACACCGGCACGATGGCCGCGCGCGAGGCCGGCAACATGGTCGATCTCGATAGCGATCCGACCAAGCTGATCGAGATCGTCGAGATCGGCAAGCAGTTGTTGATGACCCGCGGCGCGCTGACGACGTTCTCGATCGCCAACGACGTGGCAAAGTACTTCGCCATGATCCCGGCGATGTTCATCGCCTTCTATCCGCAGCTCCAGGCGTTGAACGTGATGCGGCTCGGCAATCCGCAGAGCGCCATCCTGTCGGCGATCATCTTCAACGCGCTGATCATCGTCGTGCTGATCCCGCTGGCGCTGCGCGGCGTCGCATACCGCCCGATCGGCGCCGCCGCGATCCTGCGGCGCAACCTGCTGATCTACGGCCTGGGCGGAATCGCGGCGCCGTTCATCGGCATCAAGCTGATCGACATGCTCGTCACCGCCATCGGTCTGGCCTGAAGGAGGCCTGCCATGAAACACATTCGACCCGCCATCGTGATGATCCTCGCCATGACGGTAATCACCGGGCTCGCTTATCCGCTGCTCATCACCGGCATCGCCCAGGTGGTGTTCCCCTATCAGGCGAACGGCAGCCTGATCGAGCAGAATGGCAAGGTGATCGGTTCGGCGCTCATCGGTCAGAACTTTACGTCCGACAAGTACTTCCATGGCAGGCCGTCTGCGACCACCGAGCCTGATCCCAAAGACCCCACCAAAACCATCGCGGTGCCCTATGCCGCCGACAACTCAACTGGCTCCAACCTGGGCCCCACCTCAAAAGCGCTAGTCGATCGCGTGAAGGCCGACGCCGCGACGCTCGCCGCGCAGAACCCCGGCACGCCGATCCCGGCCGACCTCGTCACCACCTCGGCCAGCGGGCTCGATCCCGACATCACCCCGGCCGGGGCTCTGTTCCAGGTGCCGCGCGTCGCCAAGGCGCGTAACCTGCCGCCGGCACGGGTCCGCCAGCTCGTGGAAGACCACACCACCGGCCGCCTCTTCGGGATTATCGGCGAACCCTACGTCAACGTGCTGGAGCTGAACCTCGCGCTGGACAAGCTCGCGGCGGGGTAAGCTTCCACCTCTCCCGCTCTGCGGGAGAGGTCGGTTCGCGAAGCGAACCGGGTGAGGGTGCCGGGGCCCGCTGATGGGCAAGAGGTATCGCAATGGCCGGTCACGCATGTATGAACTGCGCAGGTCACTCCTGCGACATGCATCCCAAGCCCGCACCCGACCCGCTTGCCGCCGCGCTGAGGCAGAAAGCAGCGACCGATGCGCCCGGCACCCTCAACGAGACCTGGCTCGCCTCCGGCGACGGCTGGCGGGTCGCCGATATAGTATGCACCTCCGGCCCGCACGACCATCCGTTCGAAGAGCGCGCCGGCGCTGTCTCCGTCTCGCTGGTGCTTGCCGGGACCTTCGTGTTTCGCAGCGACTGCGGCGCCTCGCTGCTGTCGGCCGGATCGCTCCTGCTGCTGAATGCCGGGCAGACCTTTGAGTGCTCGCATCAGCACGGCGAGGGCGACCGGTGCCTGTCCTTCCAGCTCGATCCCGAGCTGTTCGAGCAGGTTGCGGACGAGACCGGAGCACCCTCAGCCCGCTTCGATCGCGATCGCCTGCCGCCCTTACGCGCATTCGCCGGACTGGCGGCCAGGGCGAAAGGGGCCATGGCGGGACGCGGCAGCTTCGAGGAGCTCGTCCTGGGACTGGCGGCCGCGGCAGCCCGCGCCGCGTGTGGCGGCGACCAGGAAGCGCCGGCGCCGTCGGCCCAAGACCAGGCACGAATTGCGCGCGTGCTGCGCTACCTGGGGCGCGACACCGCGGCCCCGGCATCGCTTGCCGACCTGGCGCGCGCCGCCGGTCTCAGCCGGTATCATTTCCTGCGCACGTTCAAGCGCGTGACCGGGGTCACGCCGCATCAATGGCTGCTGCGTGCGCGCCTGGTGGATGCCGCGCACCGGCTCGCCACCAGCCGCGAGTCGGTGACCGGGATCGCGCTCGATGCCGGGTTCGAGGACCTGTCGCATTTCATCCGCAGCTTCCGCGCGGAGTTCGGCCTCTCGCCACGGCGCTATCGCCTGGCGGCGTGACGGCGGGCGGGGCGTATCCGGCCATTTCGGCGCAAGCCCGGTACGAGTCGCAATTTCCGCCAAGTTTCATCAGCCGCGGACCGGCAGGCTGACCCGATCCGAGCTTGAGCCAGCCGGATCCGTTCAACCTGCAAGAGGAAACATATCGATGATCGACCACGTCTCGATCGGTGTTCGCGATATCGCCAGAACGAAGCGCTTCTACGATGCGGCGCTGCAGCCGCTCGGCTATACCTGCCTGAGCGAGGGCGACGGCTCATTGGGCTATGGCCGCGACGCCGTAGCGTTCTGGATCAGCCGCACGGAACGGCCGGTTCCGCCCGACGACACCTCGGGGTTGCATTTCTGCTTCACCGCACCCACGCGCAAGAGCGTCGACGCGTTCCATGCCGCGGCGCTGGGCGCCGGCGGACGCGACAACGGCAAGCCCGGCCTGCGCCCCGACTATGGCGACAAATACTACGCGGCCTTCGTCGTCGATCCCGACGGCTACCGTCTCGAGGCGTATTGCGGCGACTGATGCCAACTGCCCGGGGAGCTCGGCGCCCATGGAGCACCAGCTATCTCGGGCTCCCCGGCGACGACGATTTGCGTTCGTTCCGACGTTGAGAATTCGCGCCATTCCTTGTTAGTTAGGTTCGCCGGGCCCAAAGTCGCGGGGTGACCGAACGGAGGCCCGCGCATGGCCAATATCGCTCAGGCCGGCATAGCGCCGCCTGCCGCGCGCCAACTCCCCGTCGCGGCGGCGCTGGGTGCGCTCGGTATAGTGTACGGGGATATCGGGACCAGTGCACTCTACGGATTGAAGCAAGCGGCGCAGGCCGCGGGAACGCCGTCGCCAGAATCGGTGCTGGGCATCGTCTCTCTGATCTTCTGGTCCTTGATCCTGATCGTCTCGCTGAAATACGCGATCCTGGTCATGCGCGCCGACAACAACGGCGAAGGCGGGATTGTTGCCCTGTTGGCCCTGCTGAACGCACGGCACGCACCGCCGCACAGTTGGCGCGCCTCGTTGCTCGTCGTGGGCCTGGTGGGAGCGGCACTGCTGTACGGGGACGGCATCATAACGCCAGCTATTTCGGTGCTCAGCGCCATGGAAGGGCTCGAGGTGGATGCGCCGAATCTCGCTCCGATGGTCGTCCCGATTACCGTGGCAATCCTGATCGGCCTGTTCCTTGTTCAGAAGCACGGAACCGATTTTGTGGGCACCATTTTCGGACCGGTGATGCTGGCATGGTTTGTCGTGATCGCCATTCTCGGCATTCCTGCGATCCTGCGCGCGCCGGGCGTCCTGGTCGCGCTCAGCCCGTGGTACGCGCTGATCTACCTGCTCCACGCCGGACCGGCGATCGCCTTCGCGGTACTTGGGGCGGCGTTTCTGACCCTCACCGGTGCCGAGGCGATGTATGCTGACATGGGCCATTTCGGGCCAGGCCCGATTCGTCTCGGCTGGTTCGCCGTCGTTCTGCCGGCCTTGGTGCTCAGCTACTTCGGGCAGGGGGCTCTGTTGCTGGTCGATGCACACGCGATAACAAACCCGTTTTACCTGCTCGTGCCACGCTGGGCCCACTACCCCATGATCGGGTTTGCAGCTCTGGCAACCATAATCGCGTCGCAATCGATCATCTCCGGCGCTTACTCACTGACCCAGCAGTGCATTCAGCTCGGTTTCCTGCCGCGTATGCGCGTGTTGCATACGGCCAGCCACACGCGGGGGCAGATCTACATGCCCATCGTGAACTGGCTGCTCGCTCTGGGTACGCTCGCCGCAGTGCTTGGTTTCCGTTCGTCCGACGCGCTCGGCGGTGCCTACGGCATCGCGGTCTCGCTGCTGATGGCGATCACCACAGTCCTGGCTGCCCTGGTCGCGCTGCAATGGGACTATCATCCGCTGACAGTGTTTGCCGTGAACGGCTTCTTCCTCGTGATAGAGCTTGTCTTCGTTGCGGCGAACATGACCAAGCTGGTTGACGGCGGCTGGTTCCCGTTACTGATCGCCGGCGGGATCGCGTTCCTGATGCTGACCTGGCGTGCGGGTGCCGCGGTGCTCGAGCAGCAGCGTTCGCAGATGCGCCAGCCCGAGGGCGAGTTCGTCCGTAGCCTCCTGGCAAGCCCGCCATATCGCCTTTCCGGGACTGCCGTGGTATTCACCGCGGCTGTATCGGGGATCCCGCTGAGCCTCACGCATCATCTGAAGCACAATCGCGTGCTTCATGAGCGCGTGTTGTTGGTTTGCGGAGTGATGACGGACACGCCGCGAGTCGCTCCGGACCAGAGGCTGAGCGTGATCGAGGTTGGTGGTGGCCTGAGTCGGATCGTTCTGCACTACGGCTTCATGGAGCAGCCCAACATCTACGAGGGCCTTCGGCTTGCCCGCGAGCGACTGGGGTACCAGGACGTCGACCCGGACGAATTGACTTACTACTTCCGGCGCGACACGATCGTTCCCACCCATAGGTCGGCAGGCATAGCGTTCTGGCGCAAAACACTTTTCTCCGCCATGCACCTTAATGCCAATCGCACCGCTGCGTATTTCGGGGTGCGGCCGACCCAGGTCATCGAGATCGGGCTCGAGGTTGAGATTTAGTACACCGCGGACTACGCGCCCAAGCTCGACGCCAACCTGGCACGCCTGAGCCCTGCGGACCGGACGCTGGCGATCTGACGGTGCTGCATCTACATCCGGAAGGTTTGTCGTACGCGCCGGCACTCGCACCTTGGAGGTCTGGCATAGCCTGCGCTTTACATCATGGCCGGCTGATCTGCCGCCAGACGATCAGCGCGGCAGCAGAGAACAGTGCCATCGGAATGGCGACAGCGCTCAACCCCAAATTCGGCAGAAGAACTGCCACCACTGCGCTCGCCAACGCACCTGACAGAAGTTGCGAGACGCCGACGGCGGCCGAAGCCGTGCCCGCCTGTTCTTGCCGCCGTTCGATAGCGAGATGTTGCAGATTCGGAGCGGTGATTCCACGGGGAAACAGCGCGACCAGCAGCAGGGGCATAAGAATCGCACCCGACGTGATGCCGGCCAGGCCGGCTGCCACCAAGGCGAGCGTCGCGGCCGCTGCAACACCAAGGGAAGGGCCGAGCAAGCTCGCTGCTCCAAAGCCGCGACGGGTGAGCCGACCGCTGGTCCAGGCGCCCGCGGTCAAGGCCGCGGCCGTACATGCGAAGATTGCCGCAAAGACCGCGGAAGACAGTCCCATCTGACCGATGATGACGACCGGAGATCCGGCGATGTAGGCGAACACCGCCCCATAGCTGAGAGCGTTGGCCAAGGCCAAACCGACAAAGCGGGAGTCGTCGAGCAGCCGTACGGCGCCACTCGCCGTAGCGGGGGTCAACAGCTCCTGCCCGGGGCGCCTGCTCTCCTCGACACCGAGCCACGTGATGAGCGTCAGCAATCCGCCGGCAATCGCGAGAACCCCGTGAACGGCACGCCATCCGGCAAAGCCCGACAGCAACGATCCAAGCGCGGGGGCGAGCATAGGAACGGCGCCGAACACAACCGTGACGTAGGACCGCTTGGCCCGCGCCGCGTCCCCGTGAAACAGGTCTTGGACCATGGCGAATGACAGCACGGAGCACGCCCCGGCGCCGAGACCCTGGAGGCACCGAGAGATCACCAGTGCCGGCCCGGAGGGAGACAGCGCGCAGGCAATCCCGGCAACGGTGTAGCAAAGCAGCCCGGCCAGCAGCACCAGCCTCCGGCCCCAACGGTCGGACACGTAGCCGCCGCTTAGCTGTCCCAGCGCAAACCCACCCATGAAGAACGACAGCGTCAGGCCCGCGACGGTCATTGACGTCTCTAAGGCCTTCGGCAGCAACACCAGAGTTGGCGCGCTTATGTCGATCGAGAGGGCCGGCAGCGCGGCGAACAGGCCCAATAGCAAGGTAAACGCGAAAGATTCCGGTGCTATTCGCAACGATTTCGGAGCCTGTCCAGGTGGCCTCGCCTCAATTGGTGAGCTCCAGACCGCACCACCGCCCCCATCGAAAACAGAGAGCAAGGCCTTGGGGCGCGCCCTGGTCCGGATAGCCTCTCATAGGGCAATCGATGGACATTACGCCAGAGGGAGCGCCGCCCAAACGGCGGCGTAATTTATGTCGAAAATTCGCGAAAAATGGACGTTGGGGCAGGAGCGGCATTGCCGCGTCAGCCAGCATGCGCAGGGACAGTCTCCGTTCAATTCAAAGACCACGCCGCTCGAATAGGCGTGCCCCCCAAGGCGTCAGATCTGGAGTGCCCGCAGCTACCGCCGATCAGCCCGCTACCATTCGACGACAGGCAGACCTGCTGCTTTGGGATGAAGAGCGACCGAAAGACCCCTCATTCCGGCACACCGGCACGCTGCAGGCCCTCAATGTAGAACGCGCGGTCTGCGGGCCGGAGCGGCGGTCGAGATATAATCTTTTCGATCGAGACGTTGGGATCGAGCTCGCGAAGCGTCGCCAGGCAATGCCTGGCCTCCTCTTTACGCGCCATATGCCCCAGGATCGCCAGTTGGACGTTCAATGCCGATGCATGCCCGGGGTTCCGCTGCAGCACGACCTCGGCCAGCATCTCCGCCTCTTCCAGATGATGGCTAAAAAAATGCGCCGTCATCAACGCGTGCTCGACAAAGAATATGTGCGGGTCGCGCGGTGATAACGAGCGGGACATCATCGCGTGGCGAATGGCAGTCGCGTGTTCTCCATTGTAGATTTTGGACCAACTGCTCAACGTCCAGGCGATCGGTAAATTCGGGTTCAGCTCTATCGCCCGCGCATGCAGATCGAGGGCGCTTCGCACGTCGTGGATCAGGTAAGCTTTCACATGTCCGGCAATGGCCAGGGCGCGTGCGTCAAGCGGATCCAGCAGCACGGCGCGCTCGGCCGAGGCACCTGCTAAAGTCGTCACATCGCGCGGATCTTCGACCCACCCCTGCCCGACAGCCATAATGCTCCAATAGCCCATCCAGGCATGAGCGGCGGCATAGTCAGGGTCAAGCTCGATCGCCTTTGCCAGGAGCTCGCGCGCACGCATGAACTTCGGTCGATCCAGGCGGAAGATCCCTTGGATCGCTGTCAGCACGGAGTGATGAGCGGCGGCAATCTCCGTCTTGACTGGCGTTTCGAAGGCCGAGCCCCGTTGGAAGAGCTCGGGATCGACCTGAGCAACCGTTTCGGATGCAATCCTGAGTTGCAATGAGAACAGGTCGTCCAAATGCCCGTCGAAATACCCACTCCAGACCACCTCGAAATCAAAGACCACGTCCAACAAGGCGACGTTCACGCCGACGTGGTCCTCGATCACCTGGATCGTGCCGTCGATGATGTAATCCAGCTCGTATGTCCGGCATCGTGCCGAAGCATCAGCGGCGGGTCCGGAGCCATCCCAGAATGTGGCGGTCGCGATCAGACGTGGGGTACGGAAACGGGAGAGTGCCGCGGAAACCTCCTCCGCCATCCCGAGTGCTATGCCGGACCCAATTGGCGCGCCCACGCTGCGGAACGGCAGCACCGCCATCCGCCAGCCAAGCTGATGCCTGGGAATCTCAGCCGTGGATGACAAGTCACGCCGCTCGAGGAACATCTGAGGTCAAGGCCTGAACACGTGGCATTATTGATCCCCGGCGAGCGGCATGACAATTACCATTTCGCCACCGGTGAGTGCCCCAAGTCCGGTTCAAGAGACAGGAAAGGGCTTTTCGGTCGCGCAACCGGCTGGTTTTGCCTGACCGGCGGGCCGAGCGTCAACGGCGCTGCCTGATGGCGCACCCCAGCCGGCCTCCTCGCCGGTACCCTGCCATGCCCGGGGGGACCCCCTCACGCACAAGGTCGTGTGATCCGCCCGCGCGTGGCGAGACTTCGCACACGCCGAAGCGGCCTCAGGGCGAAGGCCGACGGCGGCAGGTTGGCCGCTGCCCATGGCATGCCGCCGCCTTCGAGGCAGGCTCGTGGTGAAGATACGCACCGCATGCGGAAGAGCGACGACGAGCCTCCAATGCAGTCGCGTGCGCCGTTGACGATGTCCGGCGCGTGATCCGCGGCCACCTCAGACCCCATTTTGCTACGATCGACCAATTACTTCGCGGTAGCGGGATACGAGTTGGATTCCATCTCAGGTCGCCGTAGTAGAGCGCGTGCCTGCTGAGCTTCCAGGGGCCTTCCAGACAAGTAGCCCTGAACAAAGCGGCAACCCAGCTTGCGGAGCGCATCCAGCTCGCTCTCGTTCTCCACCCCTTCCGCCACGACGGCGAGGTTCAACCGATCGCCGAGCGACAGGATCGCCTGTACAATGGCAAGCGTACTATCATCGTCGCATAGACCGCGGATGAACGATTTGTCGATCTTTATGCCGTTAAAGCGAAAGCGGCGAAGATAGCTTAGGCTCGCATACGCGGTACCGAAATCATCCAGTGTAAAGCGGACCCCCCGCTCCTGGAGCCCGCGCATCGTACGCAAAACGAGGTCGGATTCCTCAAGCAGCAAACCCTCCGTGATCTCCAGATCAAGGCGCTCGGCCGGTAGGCCTGTCCTGTTCAGGACCTCCGCTATTTGCTGGGGCAGGTCAGGGTGCCGAAACTGCAGCGGCGAGAGATTGACTGAAAGCCGCACGGGAGGGTCCCACGTCACGGCCTGGGCACATGCCGACTCCAGCGCCCACCGGCTCAGCGGAACGATCAATCCATTGGCTTCGGCAAGCGGGATGAACCGGTCCGGCTGGATCGGCCCGCTTAATGGATTGCTCCATCGCAGCAGCGCCTCAAATCCAACGATTTGCAACGACATGCTCTCGCACACCGGCTGATACACCAGCGTAAAGTGCTTTTCTTCAATCGCATTCCTCATGTCCTGTTCTATCGAAAGTCGCTCTCTCTGATCGACCTGCATCGCCGGATTGAACAGGCGAAAGGTATTGCGCCCCGCTTGCTTTGCGCGGTAGAGAGCGATGTCGGCATGCCGCAGCAGCAAGTCGGCGCCCTCGCCATCCTGGGGATAGAGGGCAATGCCTATCGATACGCCGATTGACAAACGCTGGCCCCCCAGTTCGAAGGGCTGGCCGATGGTTTCCAGCAGCCGCTCGGAGAGCGCCGTCGCCGCCGAAGGTTGGCTCCCAAACGGCTGGATGATCGCAAACTCGTCGCCCCCCATTCGCGCGACGGTGTCGCCCTCTCGCACGCTATCCCGCAATCGCTGCGCGACAGCGACCAGCAGCTTGTCGCCTACGTCATGTCCAAGTGTGTCGTTTACCAACTTGAACGCATCGAGATCCAGATAAAGCAGGGCAAATCCGTGTCCGCCCGCCCCCGCCAAAACCAGAGTTGTGCGCAAGCGCTCCTGAAACATCACACGGTTCGATAGCTGAGTCAGGTCATCGTGGTGGGCAGCGAAGCGAATGCGCTCCTCCGTTACCTTGTGAAACAGTGCTGGCCTGATCGTATCCCCGAGCGAAGCAATATCCGCCACCACCGCATCGAGATCCGAATGTTCCGCCATGAAGGCAAGCGAGATCCCGAAGCGTTGCTGTTGCACCCAGATAGGAACGCAGACCTGACTGGGAAAACCTGATGCGACGCCGTCCTGAAGCTGTCCGGAAGATTTGGGTTGGGAGAAACTGATTGCATGCGGTTCGTTGCGCCGGATTGCCTCGGTGGTCATTGCGCCCAGCGCAAGCATCAACTCCGCGAGCCACGAGCCACCATCAGCGCTATCTTGATCGTACCGGCTGATTTCGTGCATAGGCTGATCGGGCCGGATCAACTGCCAAATTCGACCGACTGCGGCGCCATGAAACCGGCAGAGCTCTTCAAGCAAGCTGGTCAACGCGTCGGCACAGGAAGACGCTTCCGATACAAGCCGCAGCATCCTATCGACCCGGAGCGCGCGGTCAGCGACATGCATGAGATGAAGATGCCGCTGCTCCCGGCGGCGATCCGCCAAAATCATGCTGGAGACATGCTCGAGCGAGGCCACCTGGGCTTCTGTCAAGCTCGACCGCGGGTTCTTATCCAGAACGCAAATGAAGCCGATACGCTCGCCCCCGGACGACAACAGCTTCAAATGGCATAGGAACCGCAAGCCGAGATGCTCGATTGCCGTGCTCTTGCCATCAAATCTCTCGTCCTGAATGAGGTCCGGAACAATGGTCAGTCTGGGACCCGATTCCAGAATTCTATCGATCTCGACGATCGTCGTCGTTTGGTCTCGCGCCAGGCCGAACACGGCCAGTGTCGGTCCACGGTCCTTCCGACGCCCGCGCACCCCGATGACAGCAACCGGTGTTCCGGAGACATTGGCCGCCAGTCGGGCAAAGTCCTCCAACAATACGCCGCCTCCGGTCAGCACCGCGCTTCGCACTCTCCGAGCCTGTTGTGAATACCGCTGCTCTCAACCGACAATAGCGGCTCTCTGGATTTTGGCAATCAAAAGTAGAGTCGATCTCCTCTCACGGCCTTTGTGACAGGGGCGGCTGGCATCCCGAACCAGCCAGAGGGCACCATCCTGGTGTATGCGAAAACGGGGCCAGTCTGCGACCGTCGGCCGAGCTGCCGCGACGGCCCCACACCCGAGGATGCCCGCGGCAGCGGATTGGTCGCCTTGATTACATCGCGCAATGTCCTGCTTTGCCGGCCACCCCTGTTGCCCAGTTGGCGGTTAGTGACAGTCGGTCAGCTGCCCATCCTTTATCAGAAAGCTATTCTGCTTCGTCAAATCAATGTGCTTGAGGAAACAGGTGCGACCATCCTTGGCGACAAGCTTCACGTCATAGTGTCCGGGCTTCAGGCCCGTGAGCACCAGCCGCTCCGTTATATCCAACGATTTGTCCGCATCATTCAACGCCTGATTCGGGCCCCAGTTTGTGGTGTCCTCCGGAGCGAGATAGACACCGCTAAAATCCGTTCGAGTCGTCATGTTGTAGGCAAAGAACTTTTTTGCCGCAGCCGACGCATGGTGCGCGGCAGCGCTCATGCTGCCGAGCAGAAGAAGAGCAGCCACCTGTCGGCGGCTTCGATAATGGGCCATATCACGTTCCTCCTAGTTGATGATTATCAGGCGCAGGCGCAGCATTCACCGCCATGCCCGGCCTTTGCCCACCATCTTCCACATGTTGCTGCCGGCACGGCAAGACGAAAAGCGAGGGCGACACAAGCGTCAGAACGTCACCCTCACCCCTCCGAAGCCGCCGATCGGCGCGGCGATATTGTAGCTGCGCGGATTGCTGGTGCCTGGCGCCTGAAGGAAGGTAATGGAAGAGGTCGGCGAGAACGTGCCGTAGACGTAGTACCTCGTGTTCAGGACATTCTGCACCAGTCCGAAAAGCTGGATGTTCCGCGTGACCTGATAGCTCGTATTCAAATTCAGCACGAAGTACCCCGGTAGCTGCTTCGTCAGGTTCGCCTCATCACCAGACAGGTACTGTCCACTCGCCGCGACCCCCGTTGCCCCGACCGTCCACGCATTCGTCGCTTTGTACTGAACACCGAACTTGAGCTGGTGGGCCGGGATGCCGGGAAGCCGATCGCCTGGCTGTACCTGGATATTGCCGTTCACATCCGCCTCAGGATTATTCGGACTCAATTCCGTGAACGCGCTCTGGAACGTCGCGTCGGTGTACGTGTAGCCGAGCCACGCCGTCCAGCGGTCGCTCGTCAACCGAAATCCCGCGTCCACGCCCTGGCGCTGCGTCGCGCCGACATTCTGGAAAAAGCCGCGACCCAAGATCACGCTCTGCACGAATTCGATATCATCGTCCAGATTCGTGTGGAACAGACTGACATTCCAGTCCAACTTGGCGCTGGGAAAGGGCGTCAGCCGACCGCGAAACCCAGCTTCGATGGTGTGCGCCACAACCTGCTTCAGGTTGGGATCGCCGGTGAAGAAATTGGCGAGGCTGCACGGGCTCGTCGGACTGGCACAGCTCAACTCTGCCGGCGTCGGCGCGCGGTTTGATACGGAGTAAGAGGCATATACGCCGAAGGCGGGAATCAGCCGATAGGTCAGGCCGAATCCCGGATTGAAATGGTTATAGCTGTGGTTCCCGGTGAGCGCAGTTCCCAACTGATCGTTGAGGTCGATCTGTTCGGCATTGAACCGCCCGGCCACGTTCGCCGACAGCCGTCGCGTAATATCGAACGTATCAGTAAAGTAGACGCCGTAATAGGCAGTGGTAGTGCCCACTCGCACGGGCACGTCAGTTCCATCTGCCTGATCGACGACGATCCCCGGCCCGAAGAAATTGCGCGACAGCGGATCGAGGCCGCCGATCTCAGTATCCGCGTCGAACAAATTATTGGAGCCGTCGAAGCTAAACCCGGCGACAAAGTTATTGCCGTGACCGAATATCTCATTCACATTAGTAACTTGGTCCGAGGCACCATAGCCGTTGGTGTTGGTCACCTGGCTGTCCAGGTCGGAATAGGGGCCGCCGTCCAGGAAATCCGGGATCGGCGTTCCGCCGCGATCGGTGGCCAACACGTCTGTGCCCACTTCGCAAAGGAAACCGGAAATACTAAGACATGGCCCGAAATCCGGGACGTTGCCGTTGGTCACCTGTTGACGGAAATAGTCGTAGTAGGCGAGCGCCTGCATGGATGTCGTGTCGCTGAGCTGCACATTTCCGCTGAGACTGATCAGCGCATAGTTGTTGGCAATCGAGTTCGGGCCGGTGAACTGCGCCCGCGGGTCGACGGCTAGCCACTCCACCGGTGTGGTGCCGGGACCTTGTAGGGTCGTCTGGGCCAGGTCAATGTTCAGATGTACCTCCGCGCGATCGCTGCGCCAGCCCACGTCGCCGTAGAACTGCTTGAGCCCGGACGACTGAAAATCGCGCCAGCCGTTCTCGTGCAGACCCGCGCCGGCGACATAAACCGCGGTGTTGCCGATCTGCTTGCCGTACTGGAAATCACCGGCGATCTGCCCGAAGGAACCGCCATAAGCATCGACCTCGCCTCCGTGATACGTGAAGCCGTTCTTGAGCTGGATCGTGAGCGAGCCGCCCAGTGCGTTAAGCCCGAACACCGGATTGGCACCCTCCAGGTTCATGGTGTCGATCGCGATGCTCGGAATCAGGTCGAAATTCACTGTATCGCCGAATGCCTGGTTGAAGCGGACGCCATTCACATACACGGCCAGGCCTTGGGGGGTACCCTGAAGCGGCGCGGCCTGGAAGCCATGATAGAACAGGTTCGGCTGAAACGGATTGCCGGCGGCGCTGTCCAGGTGCACGCCCTGCGCCTGGTCTTGCAGCGCCCCGAGATAATTCGGCGGACCCTGTAGCGTTACATCTCGGCTCGTCAGGACCTGGTTCTGCGACGGTACCGTGTTTCGATCCACGCCAGAGCCAAGCAGTGGCGTGGGCGCGATGACATTGACTTGGGGAAGGGTCGTGGTCGGCATCTCGGCCGTGCCGGATGGCGCGGTCCCTGGGGTCACCTGTGCCAGCGCGAAATGCGGCAGAAGCAACGCCACCGGACCGAGCGCCGCGAGATGCCTCATTCGTGCCCTCCCCAACCGGGCCGCGTCATATTCTTGGCGCTCTCCTCCGCTGGCCACGCGGCAGGAGCACGAGCGGCACCTACCAGCCCCCGAGGGAGGATCTGCCGATGAAGCTAACTCCGGCCACGCCGTCTCCGTCCATTGCAAAGAGTGCAAAGACTTCTGCAACAACTGCAGCTCCGATTGCACTTTCTGCATCCGGCTGCGGAACGTACGCTTGTAACCAGCGATCAGACCCCGTCTGGTTCAGACGCGTCGCTCCCGTGGCCATGCCCGAGGCTCGCGACGATCGCCGCGGGGACAGCATCGCGCAGGCACTGCAAAAAGGGACGACTGGTCAATCTCGTGGATGTCGCGCCGCCAGAGGACTTCGCCTACTACCTCGTTTACCCACAAGCCAATCACGACCCGCCGCGGGCGGACACGGGCCCCAACATGTGCTCGACCGTGCCTCGAATATCGTCGCTGAAGCGGGCGAACTCTTCTTCCTGAACCAGGCCGAGCTTGCACATGTGGAGAAGCCGTATGACGGCCATCGACCGCCGCATGTCGTCGAACGCGTCCTCGATCTGGCGGTTACGACGCTCGATGAGTGTGAAGATCGCGAGATATCGTTCGTGGTTGCTGCGCGATGTGTCCGACGCGATGCTACCAACCTCCGCGAGGATGCGCTCGCAGAACCGGTCCAACGCAACCGGGTGAAGCCCCCGGAGAGTCTTCCAGTCCCGCTCCGGAAGGTGACGCTCCATGATCAGGCTCCGGTCCCCGATGCCGGTGCGCGCCGATGCCGCCACCGCGTCGGGGGTACCGGAGTCAATTTCACCACCGGCGCGGCGTGTGGCCGGCTCAGAGATGCCCCAGGATCGCCTCCGCCTTGCTCACCTCGAACCCACCGGGCTGCTCGATCGCCAGATAGGTCACCTTGCCGTCCTGCGCGACCAGCGCATAGCGCTGGCTGCGCACGCCCATGCCGCGCCCGACCAGGTCGAGCTCCAGCCCCATCGCCTTGGCGAAGGCGCCCGACCCGTCGCCCAGCATCGTCAACTTGCCTTCGGCGCCCTGCTGCTTGCCCCAGGCGCCCATGACGAACACATCGTTCACCGCGATACAGGCAATGGTATCCACGCCCTTCGCCCGGAACGCGTCGGCATTCTCTACGAATCCTGGCAAATGCCGGTTGCTGCAGGTCGGCGTAAACGCGCCCGGCACCGCGAACAGCACCACTTTCTTGCCCTTGAATATCTCGTCGGTGGAGGTCTCCTTGGGCCCATCCGGGGTGGCCATCATCAGCTTCATGGACGGGATCGTGTCGCCGACCTTGATCGTCATGGGTTGCCTCGCTCGTTGTTGCCCTTGCCAAGCACCCCCTCCTAGCGCCCCGGTCCGTCGAAGTCACGCCGGCTGGGCACCCGCTTGCAGCCGCCGGGGGACGGACCCAAATCGATTGCATGGCACGCGCACCAGACCCGGCTCCGCCGTCCGATGATCAGTTCCTCACCGGTCAGCTCTTGATCGCCATGCCGGTGATGAACGACCCCCGCTTCGCCCAGAGCGTGATCTATGTCTGCGCCCATACCCCGGATGGCGCGATGGGCTTGGTGGTCAACCGCCCGCTCGCCAAGCCCAGCTTCGATGACCTGCTGCGCCAGCTCGAGATCGAGCCACTGCCGCCGGCCCGACGCATCCGGATTTGTGTGGGGGGGCCCGTCGATAACGCCCGCGGCTTCGTGTTGCACACGGCCGACTGGACGGGGGAAGGCAGCCTGAAGGTGAACGATGCACTGGCGCTGACCGCCAGCCTGGACGTGCTGAAGGCGTTCGCCGAAGGCGGTGGCCCGCGGGAGGGGATCCTCGCGCTCGGCTATGCCGGCTGGGGCCCCGGCCAGCTCGAGGCCGAGATCCAGCAGAACGCCTGGCTGTCGCTGCCGGCGCAGGAGAACCTTCTGTTCGGCGCCGAGCACGACACCAAGTGGCGCCGTGCCCTGGCCACGATGAAGATCGATCCATTGCTGCTGTCCGGCTCGGCCGGCCACGCCTGATGCGTGACTGGCGCAGTCCCTGGTTCGGACTGATAGCGGCAGGACTGCCGGCAATCGCGTTCGCCGCCAACCCGACATCCAACAGCGCGAGCCACATCACTCCCCCGGCCGGTTCCACCATCGCCCCCCAGCTTCCGACCCCACTAGCCGGCGAGGACGCCGCGCCGACGCAGTTCCTGCTTGCCGCCCGCCAGGCACTCGCCGCCGGCCGTACCGGTGAGGCGCAGGAGGCACTGGAGCGAGCGGAGACGCGGCTCTCCGACCGCTCCACCCCGTTGTTCCAAACGAACGAGGCGGCGCGGGGCCCGGTGATCGACGAGGTGCGGCAGGCCCGCCATGCGCTGGGCGCCGGCGACCGCATGCAGGCCATGCAGCTTACCGAACAGGCACTCGCGGCGCTGCAGCACCGCTGAGCGACCGCGTACCCCATCGCGACCGGGCGTGGCCCCTCGTGATTGCGACACGACTCCCGTAGACTCCCGTAGGGCGGAAAAGCGAAGCGCATTCCGCCACGGTCGTCATGCGTGGGCAAGTCGTGAGTCCTTAAGCCTTCCGTAGATAGTTTCGGTGTCTCCTCCGGGCGACCCGCCCGCAGGAGAACCCCATATGTCGCTGGCCCCGCTCGCCCTCGATCAGCGGCCGGTTATGGCCGAGCTGGCCGACGTGTTCCGCACGGTCTTCGACGACCCGGAGATCGCGATCACCGAGGCAACCAGTGCCGACGACGTGCCCGCCTGGGATTCGATGACCCACATTGCGCTGATCGTTGAAGTCGAGTGCCGCTTCCGCGTAACCTTCGCGGCAGCCGAGCTCGATAGTCTGCGCCGGGTCGGCGACCTGGCCCGCCTGATCGAGGCAAAGCGCCGCGCCGGCTGATCGCGGCCCGTGCTGTTCAACTCCTATATTTTCATCCTGGCGTTCCTGCCGCTGACGCTGGCCGGGTTCTGGCTGGCCGCGCGGCTTGGCAGGGCGGTTGCCGGATCCTGGTTGGTGGCGGCGTCGCTGCTGTTCTACGGCTGGTGGCGGCCGGGTGACGTGCCGCTGCTGCTCGCCTCGGTCGTTGCGAATTACGGGATGTCCCGACTGATTGCGGCCACCGCTGGGCGGCGCATGCAGGATTGGCTGCTGGCAATCGGCATCGCCGCTAACCTGGCGTTGCTGGTCCGATACAAATACCTGGCGGCGCTGCTCGGGCTGGCCGGCCTGCCCATCGTGGTGCCAACACTTCCGCTCGGGATCAGCTTCTTCACCTTCACTCAGATCGGATTCCTGATCGATTGCCGGCAGGGGCTAGCGCGCGAACGCGGCTGGCTCAGCTACGCGCTGTTCGTGACCTTCTTCCCGCACCTGATCGCCGGACCGATTCTGCACAACCGGGAGATCATGCCGCAATTCGCGGCCGAGACGACCTATCGCCTCTCGGCAGACAACATCGCCGCAGGGCTAGCGATCTTCCTGATCGGTCTGCTGAAGAAATGTCTGCTGGCCGACCCCTTGGCCGCCACGGTTGCGGCCGGCTTCGCTCATCCGCAGGGGCTGGCGCTGTTCGGCGCCTGGCAGACAGCGACGAGCTATTCGTTGCAGCTCTATTTCGACTTCTCAGGCTATTCCGACATGGCTATCGGACTTGCCCGGATGTTCAACCTGAGATTCCCCGCTAATTTCAACTCGCCGTACAAATCACAGAGCGTCATCGAGTACTGGCAGCGCTGGCACATGACGCTGACGCGCTATCTGACGATGTATCTCTACAATCCGATCGCGCTCTGTATAACGCGACGGCGGGTCGCCCGCGGGCTGGCGGTGAACCGGCAGGGGCAGGCAACCGCCGGCGGCTTCGCCTCGATGGTTCTGCTGCCGATCTGGGTCACCCTGGCCCTGGCTGGCGTGTGGCACGGCAGCGGGGCGACTTTCCTGGTCTTCGGCTTGCTGCACGCGGCCTATCTCTCGGTGAACCATGCCTGGCGTCTGTTCCGCCCGCACCCGCTTGGCCAGAGCGCGACGGCGGTCGGGCGGGTCGTTCTGACCTACGCCTGCGTGTTGGTCGGTTCGGTAGTGTTCCGCGCTCCCTCGCTATGGTCGGCGGGCCAGGTGCTGGGCGCTATGCTGGGGCTGCACGGCGTGTCAATGGCGCTCGGCAATCGGGCCGAGGCGATGCGGGCGGCCGCGCAGGCGGGATGGATCGCGGCGCTCTACGCCCTTGGGCGGCGCCGAACACGCAACAGATCATGCGCTTCTGTGGGCCGACGCTGGAGGCCGCGCGGGCCGGCCCGCTGCCCCGGCTCGCCTGGCGGACCACCCTGCCCTGGGCCGCGGCGCTCGGCTGCGCCGCGGCAGTCGGGCTCGGCGCCCTCGGCGGTACCGGCGAGTTTCTCTACTTCCAGTTCCTGATATCAGACGATCGAGACATTGACCGCCCTGCAATCACAGTCTCCCAACGCCACCGCCGGGGCACCCCACGCCGCCGCCGACGCCTTCCATCGTCATGGCCAGCCTTGTACCGGCGATTTCCTGCTCGGCGCCCGCACATTATCCGCCCGCTCCTACCTCACCGCACTTGGGCTGATCGGATCAGCGGCATTCGCGCTGATCTGGGCCTGGGTGGCAACGATGCCGCTCGCCTTCCTCGACCCGGAATATCCCGCCTGGCTGGCGAAGGAGCGGATGCTGGCGCGCTGCGATCTGGGTTCCGTGCTGATCGTCGGCGACTCGCGCGCGGCGGTCGATATCGAGCCCGCCCTATTGCCGGCGAAAACGACCAACCTGGCGGTAGGGGGCGGCGAGTCGATCGAAGCCTGGTCCGCCGTTCGCCGCGCGCTCGCCTGCGCGCAGCCGCCGACGAAAATCATCGTATCATTCGATGCGGGTCATTTCATGCGCCCCGACCTCTTCTGGGAACGCAGCGTCGGGTTCGGGTTCCTCGATCCGAACGAGGTCGCCGAGCTGCGCCGCGTGTCGCAGCGACTCGGCGACGCGTCGATCTATGGGATGAAACGCTCCGATGGCCTGCCGCCGCGCCTGCGGGCCGCGCTCTATGCGGTGCGTTTCCCGTCGCTCTATTTCGCTAGCCTGGTGCATGGCGGCGTGCTGCTGCGATGGTGGGAGAATCGCGGCTCCCTGCAGCGCACGATCGCCACGCGCGGCCAGTATTTCTTCGGCACGACGGCGGGTTGCAACGAGGTGGCTGTGGAGGGTCATCTCAACCATTTCGCCCAGCTGCCGGTGCTCGACTGGTATTTCGACCGAATGCTGGCGTTGCTCGCCGAGCGCGGCATCGAAGTGGATTTCGTCGCGATGCCGATGAACGAGGCGACCGCGCGCGCCGTGCGACCCGCACTGCGCGATGGATTTGCTGCCTATCTGGCGTCCTACGCGGCCCGTTACCCCAACTTCCACATCATCGGCGATGTCATGCCGCACTGGCCGGACCGGTTCTTCGGCGACGCGTTCTCCCATCTAAATCCCCGAGGTGCCGCGCTGTTCAGCACCGAGCTCGGCGCGTGGCTGTCGGAGCCGCGCAGCACGCCCGTTGGTGCCGCGCCATCACTGCTGCCCCTCAATGGCGCATAAGAGCCGGTCTTCTAGTGATAGCGAAACGGCCACTTCCGCAGTTAGGGTGGAATAAGCGGCCGTTCGTGTACGTCGGGCTGCCCGACTGGAACCGACCGACTTCGTTGACAAAGTCGGTTGCCGGTCCGGAGCATGAGGCGTCGGATGTTTGGCCCCGACACACATTGGCGACGGCCTCGTCGAAGCTATTGAAGGGTGAGGGCGCGGAGACGCTGCACGGCTTTGCACCGCGGAGTCGGCACGCGCCCTGACGTGGGTAAGTATCATTGCTTCGGCTGCCGCATTTGACCCCACCCGCCAGATCAACTGGCGAGGACGCCTCCCGACCGCAGCCGGACGCGGATCGCCTTGCGCACCTTCAGAGCGTGGCGTTTTGCGCCTTCCTGCGATCCCGCACTTCGGTTGGGAACCGGACCAGCGCGGCCGTGAGCGGTTCCTTGAAGTTCGGGTGGCCTTCCTCGAGCAATGGCGCCAGTTTGTTGATTGCCTCCTGCAATTCCGTGTCCATGGTCGCCTTGTCTTTGGCCAACTTGTCCACATTCGCGGCAGCTGCCGGTACCTTGTCCGAGATCAGCCCGTATTTAGTTAGCACGACACATTTGCCCATCAGGTATCTCAGCACGATCGACGGCCGGGTGTTAGCACATTTTACCAGATATTTGGACTTGCGGACGATATCGCGGATGTCCTTGTCGCCTTCCGGACCCTCCGGGACCTCGGTCATCAGCTTCGGATTGATCGCATTGATCTCGTTCTGGAAATTCGCACGCGGGGGCGCCGCGGCCCGGCGCTTCTCCTGCGCGTTGACTTCTTCCATCGCTTTTTTTGCATCCTCGATCTCCTTGAGATCGTCGCCCTGAAGGAATTCGCCCTTCCTGGCAAACTTGACGGTACCCTTGAGCTCGTCCCAGTTCTTTAGGATTTCACGAAGCTCAACAAGGGTGATCACCTCATTGTGCGTCTTTGCAGAAGCATCGCCTCCATTCTGGATGTAATTGTCTATTGTGAGATTTTTCACCTTCTTGTAGTCGGTAACGTCTTTCCACTTCACGCCGTCGAGGCAGTAATACACCGGCTTGCCCTCTGCCTTGGCCCACCACAGCCCGGCCTTGCAGGCGAGGCCACCCATGAACTTGGCCGGCGCGATGCCGGCGATTTCCGCCACCGTGATCGGGTCCTTGTCCTTTCGGTCCCCCGCTGGCTGGTCGAGCGCCGGACGGGCAAACCGGCCCTTCGGCATCTGTACCGCCAACTCGAGGAGGAAGTTCGTCGCCGCCGACTTGAAACTGCCTACGAATTCCTCTTCCGCCTTCATCTCCATCACTGCTTTCCGTATTCCCTCCGCCTGCTGCTGTTCCTCTGCGGTTCCTTTCGCGAGCCGTTCAGCTTCTGCTTCATTTCTTCTGATCCTCTCCTCCGCCGGCGCGGCTTTCAGAGTCTCAATCGCCTGCTCCACCGTATTGGCTTCTTTTGTCCTATCGGCGAGTTTCTTTTCCGCCAGCATCTTCTTCACTCGTCTCTCTATTTCGTCCGCCTGCTGCTTTTCATCCGGGCTCCCTCTCTTGAGCCTTCTAGCCCTCCCTTCAAGGCTCCGAATTCTCGCTTCCTCGTCGGGTAACTTCCTGAGAGTCTCTATATAACTCTCTACCGCATCGATTTTTGTGTCGGGTACTCTTTTGAGCGTCTCTAGCTCACTTTTGAGCGTCTCCACTTCCTTACGAAGCTCGAGAAGTTCGCTTTCCTTGCCCAAAATTTCGTCGGCTCCGAATTGCCTGTGGACGTATTTTTGATTTGATTGATTCCGCCGAATGGCCCCAATTGCCTTGTCGACAAACTCCGCTGCTGCGGCCTTCGGATCTGTCAGCAACTTGTCGTACCCGTCGGGCTTAATTGCCTCCTTTTCGATGGCATCCCACAACTCCCACATGCGCAAGGGCTGATTGCCAGTCGCCGTCTCATGCGCAGCCTCCACGTATGGCAAGCGGACTTCCTCGAAACCCCAGATGGTGCCAGGGTTGTTGTCGCGGAACTCCTTTACCAATGGTGAGGCCTTCACCTTATTCCAGTCGGTCAGCACCTCAGCCTTGCCCGACGCTGCGAGATGTTCGAGAACGGCTTCCGCATTCTCGATCTTGAGTTTGTGACCGTCGCTCTCGAACGTCAGGGTTCCCGCTTTCTTCTCGCCGACTTCCTTGACGTATTTGCCAAGAACATGTTGGAGCGGCTTCACGAAGCCGCTCCATACCCCTTCGTTGCCATCCAGCGAATCGTCGCCCACGTTGAACGGTAGAGTAGTGTCGACGCCCAGATTGATGAGCTCCTTGATTGGCCCGACGTGTCCCCCGTTCCAAAGACCGCAGATGACGCGTGGACCCAGGCCCTGTTTGGTCGAGGCCAGTCCGTCAAACTCATCGTTCCACGTCTTTTTATCGATCTGCCCGGCCAAGAGCTTGAACAACTCCGGGTCGAGGTGCAGGTCCGGGTTCAGTTCCGGGCTGTTCTTGTCCTGTTTGTTCTTCCTGGCGATCGCCAGCAATGCCTCGCTCACGACTTCCGTCTTCCTGTCGCCGAGCAATTGCCCGAGGTCCCGGTCTTTCAGGTTCTTGGGGTCGGCCGCGCTGAGGAGCAAGCCGCCCATTTGCGGATTTGCCGCCATGCCCTGCATGCCTTTCTTGCTGCCGAGCATGGCCTCACGGATCGCCTTCTTGGTCGCGCCCTGCATGTCCGCGCGGCGATAAATCTTGTCGAGATTATCCCAGTTTCCGTCCTTGATCGCCGCATCGGCCTCGATATGACCGGAGAGGCGCTCCTCTGGAAGCTCCGGCGTGGTTTGTTGTGCTTGTTGGCTCTGCGTGGCTGTTGCTTGAATCGGCTGCTGATTCTGCGTTGCCATCGCCTGATTCAGCGGTGCCGTAGGTTGCTGCGGGCGCACGGCTGTCAAGGGCTCGAAATTGAACGCCACCAGCAGGTGGTTCACCGCGTCGAGCAGGCCCAAGCGCTCCAGGACTTCTGCGGCGTCGGCACGCTGGTCGTCGTCGATGGTGTCAGCAAGCAGCTTGGTCGACGTACTCATCGATCTCCCTCCGATTTGTGATCAGTTGGAGGCTGCGAGCTTGCGCTCCAGTTCCTGCAACGCCGCGCCGATGACATTGCGGACCGGCACGGGCACACCGAGGCCATTGGCTTCGACAGCCTGTATCCGCCCCCGCCCGTCCTTCTCGAGCCAGCTGCGGGTTCCCGCGACCGCTGCCAACGCAGCGTCACGCGCCTGCGCGCGTTTGTCCGGGCCGGCCTGGTCGAACGACATGAGTGCGCTGGTCATGGTGACGCGGACACCCTCGAACAGTTGTTCGACGTCGGCTGCCAGGTCGTTCAAAACCGGAATTCGCAGCTTGCGCAGGCGGTCACTGAGCTGGCGTAGTTGGTCGTCAACCGAGTCCTTTGCCGCCTGCCAAACCGACAACGCCCCCGTGGCTGGCATTGCGCCGCCGCTCGACGTCACCGGCGCGAGGCGATCGATCGCGCCCGTAAGTGCGGCAACCAGTTTGCGTGCGGTTGCGGCGTCGCCCTTTCCAAGCGCCTGCTGGAAGGCGCGCAGCGCGGCAGCGAGCGCATCCTGCCGGTCGGGTGCGTTCTGGATCGCCTGACGGACCCGCTCCCCGAGCGCCGGCATGGCTACCTGCAGCGTGGCGACGTCATTTTCCGCTGACGGCGCGCCCGCCTCGGCTCCGCCGGCGCGATCGGCTCCAGCGACGAAGCCGAGAACACGCTTGATCCAGTCATTCTGGGCTTCTGACATCACCCACCTCGAAAACGCTTCAGCCATACCGTAGGGGTTGCGCGACCTAGCATCCCCGCGGACCGTCCTATCTGGCCCGTGGCACGACAATCAGAGTGAGAAGCGCGGCAAGCAGGATGAGAAAGTCCGATGGCGCCATCGGAACATTAGACGGGTTGTTTGACGCCGGCAAGGGCGCTGTCGCGGTCTAATTGTCGCTGGGCGACAGTCTATTGTTCTCGTCAATTGTCGCACGTGTTGGTGACCGGCCCGGTCCAGTGCGGCGCCGGTTCTCGCGGTAGTCGGCCGGACCGGCGTAGCCACCGAGGTACCCGCCATCGACTTCGACCGTCTCGCCCTCGCCGCCGACCCGCATGCCCTTCATCTCGGATGCCAAGATCTGACCACTTGTTCGCGATGATGAAGGCGTCAGCTTCGCAGCGTCGTTGCAAGATTGTCTCCCGCCGGGCGAGCAAGCCGGTGCCTGGTCGTCTCCCCTGATAGTCGGGCGTAGCCAGGACCGTGGTGAGCGCGGCCTGATCATGAAACGCGTTGATGGTGACCACCGCCGGGGCTCCGACCCACAGGGTCCCACCCGCGCGGCGGGTCCGGCTTCTGCTGCGGCGAGGCCCTCACCCGGTTCGATGCTCGGGCCGTCCCGATAACCGAAATGACACTTGACACCACGAGGACTAATTTCCTATAATGCCGCCATGTCCGGCAACGCCACACCGAACCACCCCAACCTCGCCGACCAGCTCCCGGCCGAGGTCTACTACCAACTCGTCCACTCGCTGTGCCTTACGCTGCCTCCGCCTCTCACCGACAGCCCGGAAGACCTGGCCCGACGCAACCATTCCGCCATCGCCCGCATCGCCGCGCTACAGCCGGCCAACGCCGCCGAGGCCGATGTCGCCGCGCTCTACGTCGCCGCCTCCGAGCAGTGGAAGGATTCCCTGCGTCTCGCCCAGGAAGCAGACACAACGTCATACTGGGCACAGAAATGCCGCTCCCAGGCCAACAGCATGATGCGCCAGTCGCAGAGCGCGCTGCGGCTGCTGTTGCGCATGCAAGAAGCCCGACAGAAGCTGGAGAAGAACCAAGAAGCCCGCGACCGCGCCGCCTGGACCGAGCATTGCGCCATCGGCTTGATGGCACAGGCGCTGTGACCGCAGCCGGCGCCCGCGACGATTGCCAAGGCACCCACGCCGCCGCTGGCGCCAAAGCCGCGACCGCAACCCACGCCGGCGACGCAACCCCAGCCCGCCCTCCTCGCCGCCGCCGGGCACGACACAGCCGTCTCTCCACAAAGGGCCGCACTGATCCGCCTGATGGAGACATTGAACAACCCGCCACCCGACGGCGATTGGGTTCAGTCGCTCATCACCGCCCTTATCGCACCTCCCACCACGCTGGACCGCCCGTTCGCCGAAGCCCGCACGGCCTAGCGCCCCTGCCCTTGCGGCTACGGTTTTCACCTATCCGCGGAAGGAATCAGCAGCGCTGGGATAAAGTTCTGTGGTTCACCCGCAGAGCCGCGAAGCCACAGAAACACATTACTTCGATTGCCAAAACGGGATTGCCCACCTCGCGGGAGCGCCGCCCGGCAACATGGCGACCTCCGTGGCGCTCCGTGCATCCTCTGTGGTGCTCCGTGTGAACCCTTCTCATCGCCGCCGGTAATCGTTCCGCGGATGTACGACGGCTGCAGCCCCTTGCGGCAGAGAGTTTGGGGAAGGGGGCCGTCCCATGCCTCCGTCAGCGTGAATCTGTGGTTTCCCTTGAATTTATCTGACCACGCGATCCAGCTGTCTCGCGCACAGCGAAATGAGACAGCGATGAGAATAGAGCGAATTCACGGCGACGGGAAAGCAGAGCACCACAGATATCTCTCCCGCTTTGCGGCAGAGGTGGACGGAGCCTTGGTCGGCGTGCCTGGGTTCACCAAACGCGGGCAGACATCAGCGGTGCATAATCGCCGGAGTCCAGTTCGCCGCCCGGCGAACAAGCCGCGCCTCTGTCGTCTCCCCATCGTAGTCGGGGGCAGCCGGCGCCGCGGTGAACGCCGCCCGATCATGCAGCGCGTTGGTGTTGATCACCGCGCGCAGGCCCGATCCGGTCTCGCACACCGCGCCGATATAGACCCCGCACCGCCTACAAATCAGGTAATCCGCGGTGCGTGACCCGAACCGGTACGGCTCGACAAGGCTCCAGTCGTCCGACCAGATTTCGAACAGCCCGTCAGGGTCCGAAACAGTGCGCGTCGCGTGTGCCCGGCAGAATGAACAGGCGCAGGAGCGCAACGCATTCTCCGCCGGCGACTTGGTCAGACGCAGCCGCGTGCGAATCACCCCGCAATGACAGCTTCCGACATGCTCCATCTCAAGCCCCGTCGTCAGCCGCGCCCGGACTGCCTCAGACCAGCGGACGCGCGATGTGCTCCTTGTACACCGGCCGCGTCAGCAGCCGGTCGTACCACGCGCGCAGATGCGGGATCTCAGGCCGGTCGAACTCCATGGTGAACCAGCGGTGCACGTGCACGCCCCACGCAATGTCGCACAGCGCCAGCTCGTTGCCGGCAATGAAGGGATGCTTCCCCAACTCCGCCGCGATCATCCCCCAGGCGCGCCCGGCGTCCTTGATGGCTTGCGCGATCGCCGCCTGGTCCCGCTGCTCCGGCTTCGTGCGCACCAAGCCGAGGAAGATCACGCCCTGCGGCCGGTTCATCACCGTCTGCTGCGCATCGAGCCAGCGATCGACATTGGCGCGCGCATGCTGATCCTGCGGCCAAAGCGTCGTCGTCGGCACATGAGCGTTGCAGAGGTAACGCAGGATGGCATTGCTCTCCCACAGCGTGAAATCATCCTCCTGCAAAGTCGGCACCAGCCCGGTCGGATTCATCGCGCGATACTCGGCGGTGTCGGTCTTGCCGAACGGTCCGCCGACATCGATCCGCTCGTAGGGCAGCTTCAGCTCTTCGAGCAGCCAGATCACCTTCATCACATTGCTGGACGTGCTGCGGCCCCACAGAATGCGGCGCATCGCGGTCTCCTCCTTCACACTCTGGATCGGCCAAAGTCTAGGCCGGTTGCACCGAACCGGGAAGCCGGGCAAACCGGCACCCCATGACGAGACCGCGCGAGCACACCGTCGCCGCACTTTCGGCGTTGGCCGCCGGTGCGGCGCTCGGGATCGCACTGGCTGCCGAGCACCTGGGCGGGATGGTCCCCTGTGCGCTCTGCCTGCTGGAGCGCTGGCCCTATCGCATCGCGATCGTGCTGTCGCTGGCGGCGTGTTTTCTGCCGGCCGCGCTCGCCCGCCTGACGCTCGCTCTGGTCGCGCTGGCGATGCTGGCCGGCACCGCGTTGGGCGCCGTGCATGTCGGGGTGGAGCAGGGTTGGTGGCGTAGCCCGCTCCCGGAATGCGCCGCGCCGCGGATCACCGCCGGCAGCCTCGCCCAGCGGCTGGCGGCAATGCCGGCGCGACCGGCCAAGCCCTGCGATGCGCCGACCTTCCTGATCCCGCACCTGCCGCTCTCGATGGCGGCAATGAACCTGATCTATGCCCTGTCCTTCGCGCTACTGTTGGCGATCTTCCTCTGGCGCGCCGGATCGGGCAGACGAGAATGAGACTGCCAGGCGATCTACCGCAGCGTGCCGCGGTGCACCGGATGATCCGGGTCGATCACGCCGGCGAGTACGGTGCAGCACGCATCTACGCCGGCCAGATCGCGCTGCTCGGCCGCAGTGAGACCGGCCCCGTGCTGCGCCACATGCAAGCCCAGGAACAGCGCCATCTGGCGGCCTTCGAGGCATTGATCGGCCGCCGCCGCGTCCGCCCCACCGCCCTCCTGCCGCTTTGGCACTTGGCCGGATACGCGCTCGGCGCTGCCACCGCCGCGTTGGGGCCCCGCGCGGCCATGGCCTGCACAGTCGCGGTCGAGGAGGCGATCGACGCGCACTATGCCAGCCAGGTCGCCGCCCTCGAGGACTCCGAACCGGAACTGAAAGCCACCCTGGAAGAGTTCCGTGCCGAGGAGCTCGAGCACCGCGACATCGGGCTGGCGCACGGGGCCACCGATGCGCTGGGCTATCGGCTGCTGTCGGCCGCGATCAAGGCCGGTTGCCGCGCCGCAATCGCGCTCAGCGAACGGATCTGACCGACAACCGGGGTGGACGCGATGCGCTAAAGCCACAATCGAGGGAGTTCGCCCGGGCCGTCGATTCGAAGCTTGCGTTTTGGTCGCCGCCTGCACAACGCTACGGCAGCCAAATCTCCGGCGAGGGGGCCGCACAGGAGAAGGAGCCGCAAGCATGATCGCACGTGCCGCGGGAGCACTGGCTCTCGGCTTTGCCGCAGTGGTCGGATCGCCGAACCCCGCTAACGCGAGGATGGACCTGCAACTTGGTCCGGACGGCCTGCAGGACAGTAGCGGTACTCTTATCACCATAGGGACGGCTGGGATGGCCTCGCAAGTGGCCGATTCCTATAAGCGGGCAAAAGGCAGCGATCCCTATTGCTTCAATATACCCAGCGAACGACCAGTCGAAAGCGCTCCTGGGATCGTATTCCGCATACCGTTCGGCGACGACGGGTCGCGCTGAAGACAGCACGAACATAGGCACGGCGAGCGCCCCACCCCTGCCGGGCGGCGCTCTGGTCCGTGCCGCCTGTTCCATACTATACCTCCCCTCAACCAACAGGGGAGCAGGATGATGCAGCGGCGGGACGTGCTGAAAACGGCGCTGGCCGGAACGGCCGCGCTGGCCGCGCCGGGGATTGTGCGGGCGGAAGTTGAGACCACCATCACTTTCATCCCGCATGCCGACCTCGCCTCCATCGATCCGGTCTGGACCACGGCCGACATCACCCGCAACTTCTCGGGTGCCGTGTTCGACACCCTCTACGGTTTCGACTCCTCCTTCGCGGCCCAGCCGCAGATGGTCGAAGGTCACCAGGTCGAAAGCGACGGCAAGCTGTGGGAGATCCGCCTGCGCGACGGTCTGCTGTTTCACGACAAGACGCCGGTCCTGGCACGTGACTGCGTCGCCACCATCAAGCGGTGGGCGACGCGCAATCCACTGGGGCAGGCGATGATGGCGCGGGTCGATGAGATTGCCGCAGCCTCGGACAAGGTGATCCGCATCCGGCTGAACAAGCCGTTCGCCCTGGTACCCACGGCGCTCGGGCAGACGGACTGCGCGATCATGCCGGAGCGGCTTGCGGCGACCGATCCGTCGAAGCAGATCCCCGAGGCGATCGGCAGCGGCCCGTTCCGCTTCGTCGCCGCCGAGCGCATCCCCGGCGCTCGCGTGGTGTTCGCCAAGAACACGGACTACGTCCCGCGCCCCAATGGCGTGCCGAGCTTCACGGCCGGACCCAAGATCGTGTACGTCGATCGTGTCGTGTGGAACTTCATCCCCGATCCGGCAACCGCCTCGGCTGCGCTGATGCAAGGCGAGGTGGACTGGTGGGAGAACCCGACCATCGACCTGGTGCCGCAGCTCAAGGCCAACAAAGACCTTGTCGTCACGGTGAAGGACCTACTCGGAGAGATCGGCTGCCTTCGATTCAACGAGCTCTATCCGCCATTCGATAATCCTGCTATCCGCCGCGTCGTGCTGTCGGCGATGGACCAGAAGGAAATCATGACCGCGGTTGCCGGCGCGGCACCCGAGCTGATCAAGACCGATGTTGGCCTGTTCGTTCCCGGCACGCCGATGGCAAGCGATGTCGGGGTAGAGGTTACGCGCGGACCGAAGGACTACGCGAAGATCAAGCAGGACCTGATCGCCGCCGGCTACAAGAACGAGAAGGTGGTAGTGCTGTCAGCGCAATCGATTCCCGCGATCTTCGCCGAGGCGCAGGTGGCCACCGACACGCTGAAGAAGATCGGCCTGAACGTTGATGACCGGGTGACCGACTGGGGCACTGTAGTGCAGCGCCGTGCCAGCAAGGAGCCGCCGGACAAGGGCGGGTGGAACGTCTTCTATACCTATCTCGGCGGCTTCGGGAACATCTCGCCGGCGGCGGACTTCCCCATCCGCGGGAATGGTGCAGGCGCCTGGTTCGGCTGGCCGACCGATCCGACGATGGAGGCGCTGCGCGACGCCTGGTTCGATGCCCCGGACCTCGCGACACAGCAGAAGTTCTGCCGCGACATGCAGGCCGAGTTCTTTCAGAACCCGTCCTATGTGCCGCTTGGCATGTATAACAGCCCGACTGCGTTCCATCTCTACTTGAAGGGCATCCACGACGGCTGGCCGCAGTTCTACGGAGTGCAGAAGACCGCCTGAGTCCTGGCCGCGATGACCGAGCTGGAAGCATTGGACCGGGCCGATCCGCTCGCCCAATTCCGTGATCTGTTCGAGCTGCCGGAGGGAGTGATCTACCTCGACGGTAACTCGCTTGGACCATTGCCAAAGGCGACGAAGCCGCGGCTGATCGAAGTCGTGGAGCGGGAATGGGGCCACGACCTGATCCAATCGTGGGAAACGAACGGATGGATGACGCTGCCCTTCCGCGTGGGCACGAAGATCGGGCAGGTGATCGGCGCCAAGCCCGGCTGCACGGTGGCGGGCGACAGCACCTCGGTGAACCTGTTCAAGGCGCTGGCAGCGGCGCTGACGCTACGGCCGGGGCGACGGACTATCCTGTCGGAACGTGGGAACTTTCCGACCGACCTCTATATGGCCGACGGTCTGTGCCGATTGCTGGAACGCGGGCACACGGTGCAGGCGGTCGAGTCGGGGGCGATCGAAGCGGCGCTGGATGAACGCATCGCGGTATTGATGCTGACGCATATCGATTTTCGCAACGGGCGCATGCACGACATGGCGCGCCTGACCCGAGCGGCGCATGCGGCGGGGACGGTGACGGTATGGGACTTGTCGCACTCCGCGGGAGCCGTACCGCTGGATGTTGCTGGAGCCGACGCCGACTTCGCGGTGGGATGCGGCTACAAGTTCCTGAACGGCGGGCCGGGCGCGCCGGGTTTCCTGTATGTGGGGCCGCGCCATCATGACGTTGCGATGCCACTGACCGGTTGGATGGGGCACGCCGATCCCTTTACCTTCGCGCCGGACTATGTGCCGGCGGCCGGCATCGCCCGTGCGCTGGTTGGCACGCCGGCGGTGCTGGGCTTGGCGGCGCTGGAAGTGGGTGTCGATCTTGTGCTGTCCGCGGACATTCAGGCGGTGCGCGCCAAATCGTTACGCATGACGGAGCTGTTCATCGAGGCGGCGATGGCGGCGGGATTCCGTGTCGTTACGCCCCTTGATCCGGCGCTGCGCGGTAGCCAGGTGTGCGTGACGCATCCGGCGGCGGCGGCCATCATGCACGGGCTGATCGCGCGGGGGGTGATCGGCGATTTCCGCCCGCCGGACGTACTACGCTTCGGCATCACGCCGCTAACGCTGCGATACGTGGAGATCGGCGCGGCGGTGCAGGCGATGGTGGCTCAAAGTCAAAGGGGGCGATGAGGACGCTTGGGCGACCTCTTAGCCGGCCGCGTGCCTCTGTTGACCCAATTGCTGGCTCGCACGTATTACGTCGGGCGGGTCCGCGGTGGTCTGATGCTCGACACAAACCAACAGCGGGGGAGGAAACAATGCGAGGAATCGCCCTGGCGGCAGCCCTATGCCTGCCAGCAATCTGTGCGTCGGCCGCCGGCTTCACCGTGAGCACACCCGATTTCCACAACGGCAGCACGATCCCAATGGTGCACGTGTTCAACCAGGGCGGCTGTACCGGAGGCAATCAGTCGCCCGCATTGTCATGGTCGGGCGAACCCGCGGGCACGCAAAGTTTCGCGGTGACGATGTTCGACCCCGACGCCCCTACCGGGAGCGGATGGTGGCACTGGACCGTGTTTAACATCCCGGCGAATGTGCACAGCCTGCCGGAGAATGCGGGGGCACCACAGTCAACACAACTGCCGCCGGCCGCCATTCAGGGGCGCACGGATTTCGGCTTTTCTTACTATGGCGGCCCGTGTCCGCCGGTCGGTGACCGGCCGCATCGCTACATAGTCACCGTGTACGCGGTGAAGGTGCCGAAACTGCCGCTGGACGCTCAGTCCTCAGGGGCCATGGTGGGATTCGTGCTGCATCTGAACGCACTAACGAGTGCCCAGACCATGGGGCATTACGGGCGACCACGCTGAGGGTCTGCATCAGCGACGCGCGGCCGTCCACTTGCCCGCCAGCGAGCCCACCAGCCCCTGCGGCAGGAAGATAATGAACATGACCAGCAAGGCGCCATACACCAGGTTGTCCCACCCCACTGCCGCGGTGCCGACGGCGATGCGCAGCGTCTCCCCCAGCACAATGGTGATGATCGCTCCCACCGTCGGGCCGATCACGACATAGATCCCACCGACAACAGCGGCGAACACCATCTGCAGCGACACCGCGACGCCGCTGACCGTGTCGGGCGAGATGAACATCTGGTACTGGCAATAGAGCCCGCCGGCAAAGGCAGTCATCGCCGCGCTGAGCAGCGTGATCTTCAACTTCTCCGCGGTCACGTGCACGCCGGCGGCGGCAGCGGCGTCCTCGTCCTCGGCGATCGCCTCCAGCGCGTAGCGCAGCATGCTGCGATCGACCAGGTAGCGGATCAGCAGGCCGACCGCCCAGGCACCGAGCGCGATCAAGTACCACGTCTCCTTGCCGGTGAACTGCAGCGCATAGATCGAGCTGCCACCGTGGTAGCGGTTCGGCGTGTAGCCGAGCGATCCGCCGGTATAATCGCGCGTCGCAGTGATGACCTGCAGCACGATGGCGCTGAGCGCCAGCGTCACCAGCGCGAAATAATGGCCGACGATACGAAAGCGGAAGCAGGGATACGCTATCAGCAGCGCCACCGCAGCGGTCGCTAGCATCGCCACCGGAATCCCAAGCCATGGCGTGAGGTGCAAGTCGTTCCACAACAACGCCAGGACGTAAGCGCCGATCCCCATGAAGCCGCCATGGCCCAGTGACACCAGTCCGAACCGCCCCATCACCGACCATGATGTGTAGATCAGCGACCAGATCAGGATAATGACCATGATGTGCAGCGGATAGGGCTGATGATACACGAAAGGCAGCGCCACCAATGCGGCGCCAACCACCCATGGCAGCGCTCGCCTCACGACCGGCGTGCCATCAGTCCGCGCGGGCGGGCGAACATCATCGCGATGAAGAAGGCGAAGGCGAACACGTAGCCCCATTCAAGGTCGAGATAGAGGCCACTGACTTCGATGATTTCGGCAAAGATGAACGCGGCGATAAAGCCGCCGAACATGTTGCCCAACCCGCCCAGCACGCAGATCATGAAGGTGATCGGCCCGAAAGTCAGGCCGATGAACGGGTGGATGTCGTATTGCAGCACCAGCAGGCAGGCAGCGAGCCCGGCCAGCGCGCCGCCGATCAATGAGGTGATCAGATAGATGCGCCGCGTATCCACCCCCATCAGCGGCATGATCTGCCGGTCCTGCGCGATTGCACGGATCGCGGCGCCGGTGTACGTGCGAGCGAGGAACAGATACAGTAGCACCATGCCTGCCAGCGACGCGCCGCACGCCAGCAGCCTGGCGTAGCTAAGATACATGCCGGAGACTTCCAGCACCGGCAGGCGGATGCCGAGATTGCGGAAGTCGATGCCGAACGCCACGGTGGCAAAGCTCTGCATGAAGAACAGGACGCCGCCGGTGGCTAGAAGCTGATTGATCGGCGCGGAGCCGAGCAGCGGTGCAATCACCAGCTCATGCAGCATCACCCCAAGTCCGCCGACCCCGGCGATACAGATCAGCGCGGCCAGCAGGAACGGCAGGTGGAACGCGCTGTACAGAAAGTACATCCCGTACATTCCCAGCATGACCAGCTCGACGTAGCAGATCCACACCACGTCGATCACGCCGAAGATCAGGTTCAATCCCAGTGCCAGCAGCGCCAGCACACCCCCAAGCAGCAGGCCATTGATCAACGCCTCCAGCAAGTAGATGTCGAAGATGCCGAACATCCCTCGCTGCCCCCTTGCTCAGTCAGACGCCGAGATAGGCTTCGCGGATGGTTTCGCCCGCCAGCAGGTCGGCAGCAGTGCCGGTGGTGCGCATGCTGCCAGCTTCCAGCAGATAGGCGCGATCGACCACGCGCAGCACCTGGCGGACATTCTGCTCTACGATAAGCACGGTCAGTCCGCTGGCGCGGATGCGCCGCACCAGCTCGAACACCTGCTGGACGATCACTGGCGCCAGGCCGGCGGAGGGTTCGTCAAGAAGCAGCAGGCGCGGGTCCGACATCAGTGCGCGGCCGATGGCGCACATCTGCTGCTCGCCGCCCGACATAGTGCCGGCCAACTGATGGCGCCGCTCCGACAGACGCGGAAACAGGTCATAGACGAATTCGAGCCGCTGGCGGAACTTCGGTCGTGCCGTGGCCACGTAGGCGCCCATCCGCAGGTTGTCCTCGACCGTCATGCGGGCGAACAGGCGGCGATTCTCCGGCACATGCGCGATGCCCAGCGCCAGGATGCGATACGCCGGCGTGGCAAGCAGATCGGTCCCTTCCATGCTGATCGTCCCGGCGGTGGGGCGTACCAGGCCGGAGATCACCCGCATTAGCGTGGTCTTGCCGGCACCGTTCGGACCGATGACGGCAACCGCCTCGCCGGCTGCGATTTCCAGCGAAACGCCGAACAACGCCTGGAAGCCGCTATAGCCGGCGTCCACCTCGGTAAGGGTCAGCATCAGGGTCACGCGGTGGCACGCGCCGCGGTCAACGCCTGCACGTCGCCGGCATCGGTGCCGAGATAGACCTCGATCACCCGCGGATCGGCCGCCACTTGCTCCGGCAGGCCCTCGGCGATCTTCTCGCCGTGGTCGAGCACCATGACCCGATCGACCACGCGCATCAGCACGCCCATGATGTGCTCGACCCAGATGATGGTGATGCCGAGCTCGCCGCGGATTCGGCGCAACATATCCGCGGCCTGATCCATCTCGGTTTCATCAAGCCCGCCCAAGCTTTCATCCGCCAGCAGCAGCTTGGGGCCGGTCGCCAGCGCTTTGGCGAGTTCAAGCTTCTTCAGCCCAGCCGCGCCGAGGCTGCTGACGGATGCCGTGCGGTCCGTGGTGAGGCCGACCATCGCCAGCGCATGGTCCGCCGCTTCGAACGCGCGAGCACGGGAGTGCCGGCCCTGACCATAAAATCCGGCGAGTACCACGTTCTCGAAGATAGTCAGCCGGCGGAACGGGCGCGGAATTTGGAACGTCCGCCCGACGCCCCGATCGATGATCCGATGCGGCGCATCGCCGGCGATCTCACGCCCCTCGAACCTGATCGAGCCTGCGGTCGGCACCAGCGTGCCGGATAGCATATTGAAGATGGTGCTCTTGCCGGAGCCGTTCGGGCCGATCAGGCCGAGGATCTCGCCCTGATCGACCTTGAACGACACGTTGGCGACCGCGGTGAAGCCGCCGAAGCGTTTGATCAGGCCGGTGACTTCCAGCACGGAGGCGCGGTCACGGCGCCGCGTAGGGCGAACTGGCCGGCAGCTTCAGCACGGGTTCGCGTTCCTGCTGCGCCTTCGGCCAGACGACATAGGCCTTGTCGTCGATATACTGCACGATCACCGGATAGGCGCGCTCGTTCTGTCCCTCCATCGGTTGGCCCCCCTGGAACTTGACGCCGAAGCCCAGCATGGTGTCGCCATCCGGCAGATCGGTGTCCATCGCCGCCTTGCGCAGATCGTCCGAAGTGATGCCGCCGTATTTCGTAATGGCGCGCGGCAGCACATCGGTCAGGAACAGATACGTGTTCGACGCTGCCATTCCGACGTGCGGCGACTTGATGACGGTGTCCGGCTTCGCCTTCATGTATTCGTCACCGATCAGCTTGATCAGCGGCGGCAGATCCGGACGCAACGCTTTCTGGTTCGTCTGCCAGATCGAGATCGGATCGACATCGAAGAAATAGTTGGCGTCGGTGCCCACCGTCTCCTTCAGCTTGGAATAGACGGTATAGCCGGCGCCATGCCCGATCAGGGCGGAGAAATGCAGCCCCAGCTCGCGCGCCTGGCGCAGGAACAGGGTGATGTCGGGATTGTAGCCGGTGTGCAGGATCACATCTGGGTGGGCGCGCTTCAGCTTGGTGACGAGCGACGACAAATCGGGCGCGCTGGCGGAATAGCCTTCGTTGAGAACCACCTGGAGCCCGGCCTCCTTGGCGCCTTCGGCGTTGCCCTTGGCGACATCGGTGCCGTAGGGCCCATCCTCGTGGATGATCGCCACGCGCAGGTCCTTGGGGTCCTTGCCCAATTGCGCTTTCGAGTAGGCCGCGAGCATCGCGGTCGACGCCAGACCCCACTGCGTCCCGTAGGGTTGCGGGCGGAACACGTATTTCAGGTTACGCCCTTCCAGCACCGGTGAGGCGATGCAGGTGGTGATCCACATGAACTTCTTGAATTCCTCGACGCGCGCCGCAGCGGGGACGCATTCCGCTGATGAATAGAAGCCGAGCAGCATATCCACCTTTTCCTGCTCGATCAGGCGGACCGCTTCGTTGATGGCGACGTCGGGCTTGCTCTGCGCATCGACATAGATCGGCTGCACCTTGTAGCCGTCGATGCCGCCGTGTTCATTGAACCAGTCGATGACGAGCTTGGCCCCGAGATAGTGCAACTCGGACCCACCGCCGGCGAAAGGACCGGTCAGGTCATAGACCACGCCAATCTTGATCGTCTTCTCTTGCGCTTCCGCGCTGGTTGCTGCTGCCACCGTCGCGGCAACGGCGATCAGCCCGCCGAGCAGGCAGGCAAATATTTTCCGAAGCACTCCAAACCTCCCTGATTGATGTTCGTTTTCCGACGCCCGAGGCAACAGCTTACGCAGCCGTAGCGGTCGGATTCAAGCGGTTTTGCGGCCTACGGGTCGCCCGCCGCGGATGATTCCAATTGCTTGATCTCCGGTGCCACGCACGCCATGGTCTGGCCGCTGGCCCAGGGACCGATTCCGTGACCGATCCACCGCTGACCGCCAGACGCGCCGATATGCCGGCCGAGCCCACCCAGGCGCGGCGCTTCGGCAAAGCGCGTTCCGCGCAATCGGCCGCGCTGCTGGAGGACTATGTCGAGCTGATCTCCGACCTGCTCGCAACGGAGGGCGAAGCGCGGCCGACCGACATCGCCCGGCGACTCGGCGTCTCCCACGCCACCGCGATCAAGACGATCGGCCGGCTCAAGCGCGAGGGGTTGGCAGTCGCCAAACCCTATCGCGGCGTGTTCCTCACCGAGACCGGCGACAACCTGGCCGAGCGTGTCCGGACACGCCACCGACTGGTGGTCGATGTGCTCAAGGCGATCGGCGTGCCGGCAGAGGCAGCCGAGCAAGACGCCGAGGGCATCGAGCACCACGTATCCGATGCTACGCTGGCAGCGTTCGGGAGGTTCCTGCGGCGAAAGGGCTGACCGTGCTACCGGCCGTACCCCTGCAGAATCTCCAGATAACTGGCTCGCTCGAAGGTCGCTTCAGTTCCAAGGCTCTGATGGCTCAACCTGCCGCGTACCCGATCGAGCGAACCGATCTCACGCGCCGACAACCACGAGCGCAGGTCGCAAAGCAAAGTGTCGATATATTGTGGCCCATGCCGCAGCAAAGCAGAGGTGGTCATCACGACATCGGCCCCGGCCAGCAGGTATTTCAGCACCTCGTCGGCGGTTTCGACGCCGGTGCTGGCGGCTAGCGAGGCAGCGACGCAGCCTGAGAGCACCTCGATCCATAACAGCGGCAGACGGATCTCTTGTGGGCTGCTCAGATTGAGATCCTTGGTCATGCGCAACCGGATCAGATCGATATCCGGCTGGTAGAAGCGATTGAATAATACCAGGGCGCTGGCACCGGCTCGGTCGAGCTCCGCTGCCATATTGCCGAGCGCGCTGAAATAAGGGCTGAGCTTGACCGCGACGGGAATCGTGACGGTGTTGCGGACGGCGGCTAGAATCTCCAAATAACGGCGTTCGATATCGCGGCCGGTCATCGCGCGATCGGCGGCGATCAGATAGACATTCAACTCCAGCCCGTCGGCGCCGGCCTGTTCCATTTGGCGCGCATAGCTGATCCATCCTTCGTTGGTCGTGCCGTTCAGGCTGGCGATGACCGGAATATCGAGCGCCTCGGCGGCACCACGAATAAGCGCGATGTAGCGTTCTGGCCCGGTGTGCTCGATGGTATGGGTCGGCAGATAGGTACGTGCCTCCGGGAAGCTCTCCGCCCCTGCGAGGGCGAGCTCTTCATAGCGTCGTGCCTCCGCTTCGATCTGCTCCTGAAACAGCGAGGGCAGCACCACCGCCGCGGCGCCTGCGTCCTCGAGCCGCCGTAGCGTGTCGAGCTCGCCGGTCAGTGGCGAAGCCGACGCCACCAGCGGGTTTTTCAGCTCCAGACCCATATAGCGTGTGGTCAGGTCCACGTCTCACTCCTTACGATCCGATCGCGTCCGCCGGGGGATGGAACGTCCCTCCATCGAGACCGGCCAATTGCTCGTAAGCGCGGTATTTCTCGATCACGACGCTCTGGGCCATGCGCATCAGCTCCTTCGCCTCGGCAGGCCGCGTCATGGTCAGGGCGTGATATCGGACCTCGTTGTAGGCATAATCCTTGAAGGGAATCGTCGGACGCACCGAGTCCAGCCGGAACGGGTTCTCACCCACGTTGCGCATCGCCGGATTGAAGCGAAACAGCGGCCAGTAGCCGCTGGCGACTGCCAGCTCCTGCTGACGCATGCCGTACTGCATGTCGATCCCATGCGCGATGCAGTGGCAATACGCCAGGATCAGGGACGGGCCATCATATGCCTCGGCCTCGCGGAACGCGAGCAAGGTCTGCTGCGCGTTGGCCCCCATTGCCACCTGCGAGACATAGACATTGCCATAGGCAATGGCCTGCAACGCAAGATCCTTCCGTGCCACGCGCTTGCCGGCGGCCGCGAACTTCGCCACCGCTCCCAGCGGCGTCGCCTTGGACGCTTGTCCGCCGGTGTTCGAATACACCTCGGTGTCGAGAACCAGCACGTTGACGTTGCGGCCCGATGCCAGCACGTGGTCCAGCCCGCCATAGCCGATGTCATAAGCCCAGCCATCGCCGCCGACGATCCAGATGCTCCGCCGCACCAGTTGGTCAACGACGGACAGCAGGTCTGCCGCGGCAGCGTTGCTGTCTGCAAGCCGCAGCAATTGGGCCTTGAGCTGTCCCACACGCCACCGCTGCGCCCGGATTTCGGATTCCTGGATCTGCGGCGCCGATAGCAGCTCGGTCACCGTCGCTTCGCCGAGCACCGCCGTCAGCGCCTGTAGCCGCTGCTTCGCCAGCTCGAGATGCTTGTCCGCAGCTAGCCGGAAGCCCAGCCCGAACTCCGCATTGTCTTCGAACAAAGAGTTCGACCACGCTGGTCCGCGTCCTTCCTGGTTCCTGCTCCAGGGTGTCACCGGCAGGTTGCCTCCGTAGATCGACGAGCAGCCGGTTGCATTCGCGATCATTGCGCGATCACCAAACAGTTGTGACAATAGTTTGAGATAGGGCGTTTCCCCGCAACCGGCACATGCCCCAGAGAATTCGAACAGGGGTTCCAGGAACTGCACCCCGCGCACATTGGAGAAATCTACGCGCGCACGGTCGTTCACCGGCAGTTGCTCGAAGAACCCGACATTCGCCCGTTCTGCCTCGACAACCGACGCCTTCGGTCGAAGATTGATCGCCTTTGTGTTCGGATCGACCGGGCTGTGTGCCGGGCAGGCCTCTGTGCACAGGGCACACCCCGTGCAGTCCTCTACATAGAATTGCAGGGTGAAGCGAACATTCGGATAGCCGCGGGCATTGACCGGCGCTGATTTGAAGCTGTCCGGCGCACCTTCCAGATGTGAATCGTCATAGTATCTGGCACGGATCACGCTGTGCGGGCAGACGAAGCTGCACTGTCCGCACTGGACGCAGAGCGCGGGTTCCCACACCGGCACGAAGTCGGCAATGTTGCGCTTCTCCCAGGATGCGGTGCCGGATGGATAGGTGCCATCGACGGGCATGCGACTGACTGGGATTTCATCACCTCGCCCTTCCATCATCCTGGCCGTGACCGTGCGCACGAACTCTGGCGCATTGGCGGGGACCAGCGGTGCGCGATCGAACGCACTGCTGGTTGCCGTGGGGATCGCCATCGGGTGAAGGTTCGCCAACGTCTGATCGACCGCCCGGAAATTCTGCTGGACGACCTGATCACCCTTGCCACTGTATGTCTTCCGGATCGCCTCCTTGATGTGCTGGATTGCCAACTCTCGCGGCAGCACGCCGGAGATTGCAAAGAAGCAGGTCTGCAACACCGTGTTGGTCCGGTTCCGAAGCCCGGCTTCCCGCGCCACCTTGGACGCATCGATCACGAACAGGCGCAGGTTTTTATCGATGATCTGCTGCTGTACGGAACGCGGCAGGTGGTTCCAGACGGCATCGGGTCCGAACGGGCTGTTCAACAAGAACGTCGCACCCGGTGCCGCAAGACGCAGCACGTCGAGTCGGTCGAGAAAGTGGAATTGATGGCAGGCGACGAAATTTGCCGCGCTGATCTGATAGGGCGACCGGATCGGCCGTGGGCCGAACCGAAGATGGGAGATGGTCTGCGCACCAGACTTGTGGGAGTCGTATACAAAATATCCCTGGGCGTAGAGTCCGGCGTCCTCAGCGATGATCTTCACGCTGTTCTTGTTCGCGCCGACCGTGCCGTCGGCGCCCAACCCATAGAACACGGCGCGCACGACGTCGGCCGGCTCGATTGACCAGCTTGGATCGACGGCCAGACTGGTATGCGAAACATCGTCGGTAATGCCGACGGTGAAGCTGTCCCTGGCATCCGCCTTGGCCAGTTCGTCGAACACCGCCTTTGCCATCGGCGGGTTGAAGTCCTTCGACGACAGGCCATAGCGGCCGCCAATGATCCTCGGCATGCCGCGCCGTTCGCCTCGTGCGACAGCCTGCGCCAGGGTCGTCACCACATCCAGATAAAGCGGCTCGCCCGCGGCACCAGGCTCCTTGGTCCGCTCCAGCACCGCGACAGATCGGCAGCTCTCCGGCAGCGCGGCGAGGAAGTGCTTGGCGGAGAACGGCCGAAACAGGCGCACCCGCAGCAGGCCCACTTTCTCGCCCGCTCGCCGTAGCGCCGCCGCAGTCTCTTGCGCGGTCTCAGCCCCGGATCCCATAAGGATCACGATCCGCTCCGCATCGTCCGGCCCGTCATAATCGAACAAGCGGTACTGCCGGCCGGTTAGCTGCGCGAACCGATCCATTTCCGACTGCACTATCCCCGGCAGCTCGGCGTAGAATGGGTTTACTGTCTCGCGCGCCTGAAAGAACGTGTCCGGGTTATGCGCCGTACCGCGGATGAACGGGTGTTCGGGATTCAGCGCCCGAGACCGGTGTGCACGCACCAGATCGTCGTTGATCATGGCCCGGATCTCGTCGTCGCTCAGCAGTGTCAACGTATTCAGCTCATGCGACGTGCGGAATCCATCGAAGAAATGAATGAACGGGATGCGGGATTGCAACGTCGCCGCCTGTGCGATCAGCGCCGCGTCATGCGCCTCTTGCACGGAACCGGACGCAAGTTGCGCGAAACCGCACGCGCGCACCGCCATCACATCGGAATGATCGCCGAAGATCGACAAGGCCTGCGTCGCCACTGATCGCGCTGCGATATGGAACACCGTCGGTGTCAACTCGCCGGCGATTTTGAACATGTTCGGCAGCATCAACAGCAGACCCTGCGAGGCCGTGAACGTCGTGGTCAGGGCCCCTGCCTGCAGCGCACCATGCACCGCACCCGCTGCACCACCCTCGCTTTGCATCTCCTGAACGACGGGAATATTGCCCCAAATGTTGGTTACCCCAGAGGCCGCCCATTCGTCGGCAAGCTCGGCCATGGTTGAGGATGGCGTAATCGGGTAGATCGCGCATACCTCGTTGACCCGATAGGCCACGTGCGCGACCGCCGTGTTGCCGTCCATCGTTGCCGTCTGCCTGGCCATGGTTCGACCTCTCACGCGGGCTCGGCGATCATCTCGATCGCGTGGCAGGGACACTGCTCGTAGCAAACGGCGCAACCTGTGCACTTGGCATAATCGTATCGGTAGCGCTTGCCGGGTCCCAGCTTGATGATCGCATCCTGCGGGCACGCGGCGTAGCAGTTGTCGCACTCGAAGCAGTTGCCGCAGGAAAGGCACCGCTGCGCTTCCCGCAGCGCCTCCGTCGCGGACAGTCCCGCCACGACTTCCTCGAACCCGGCCGCACGAGCCGCCAGCGGCAGCTCCCTCTGGTGTGACGGATCGGCATCGCTGTAAACCGGCAAGCGGAGCATGTCGAAAGACACGACCGGCGCCTTTGTCGGTGCCTCGTAGCTCGTACCGCGCAGCCAGGCGTCGATATGACGCGCTGCGCGCTTGCCATGGCCGACGGCCACTGTCACCGTCCGTTCGCTCGGTACCATGTCGCCGCCGGCAAAGATCCCGGGGTGTCCGGTCATCATGTTGGGACCCACGCGCACCACGCCGTCGGCGCCGAACTCGATTCCCGGCACCTGGCGCAGGAACGCGCTATCGGTCTCCTGCCCCAGCGCCAGCACGATCGCATCAGCCTGCAACGTCTCGAACCGGCCGGTCGGCCGCGGATGCCCCCCAGCATCAAGCTCCATCATCTCGACGGTCAGGTCCGGCCCGACAATCTCCTTGATGGTCGTGAGCCACTTGATCTTGATGCCTTCGGAAAGCGCCTCGTCGGCCTCGAAGGCCCGCGCCGGCATGTGCGCCCGATCCCTCCGGTACACGATCAGCGCTTCATCGGCACCCAGCCGCCTGGCCGTTCGCGCCGCGTCCATCGCCGTGTTGCCGCCACCATAGACAATTACCCGACGACCCAGTCGGGGCGCCTCACCGGTCGTCACGTCGCGCAGCAGCGAGACGGCATCGAGCACCCGTACAGCATCGCGTGCCGGGATCTCGACATGTTTGCCGATATGCGCGCCGATCGCCATAAAAGCAGCGTCGAAGCCGCCAGCCTTCATCTCCCCCAGCACATCCTCGACCTTGTGCTCCAGCACGATGTCCACGCCCATCGCCTCGATGCGGCGGATCTCGTTCATCAGGTCCGCCCGCGGTAGCCGATAGGCGGGGATGCCGAAGTGCATCATGCCGCCGGGCAGGGGACCTGCTTCATGGATCTCGACCGCATGTCCAAGCCTTGCCAGATGATAGGCAGCGGATAGCCCGCTGGGCCCGGCCCCGACCACCAGAACGCGCTTGCCACTTCGCGCGGCGCCCGAGGAAAACGGCCAGTCCTCCGCAATGGCCTGGTCGCCCAGAAAGCGCTCCACTGCATGAATGCTCACCGGGGCATCCAGGTCTTTGCGGTTGCAACCGTCCTCGCAAGGATGATAGCAGACCCGACCATGCACCGCGGGCAAGGGATTGTCCTGCACGAGCACGTCCCAGGCTGCGCGATATTTCCCGGCCTGCGCCAGAGCGAGCCACGCCTGGACGTTTTCACCGGCCGGACAGGCATGATTGCAGGGCGGCAGCAGATCGACATAGATCGGCCGTCGCGTTCGGACGGCACCCGTACCCTTCTCCACGGTCAGATCGACGACCGGCGTCATGTCGCCATGCTTAGCGACCATTAGCGCGTCTCCGGGCACTGTTCCCCACTACACCCTCGCGAGGGGCGTCTCACAGGTCATTGATCTGCATCAACTGCAGGCTCAGTCACCGATCCGCGCGGCCTCATACCGCCATGCTGGCGACCCGTCGAAATCGAAACAGGGCAAGCGCCAGGAACACCGCCCCGATGAGCGCCACAATCAGAAACTCCCGCCAAACCACAGCAATTCCAGCCCCCCGATAGAGGATCGCCTGCGCGAACGAGACGAAATGCACCGTCGGAGACACCTGCAAGATGGTCGCAAGCCAGGGAGGCATGCTTTCAAGCGGCGTGTTGCTGCCCGACAACATCGCGAGCGGCAGATATACCAGCAGGAAAAGCAGGCCGAGCTGGGGCATTGATCGTGCGATGGTGCCGAGGAATATGCCGACGGCAGTAGCAAAGAACAAGTAGATCGCGACGCCAAATAGGAACAGCGGTATCGAGCCGGCGATCGGGATTCCAAGAACACCCCTCACGATAAAGTAGAGCGATAGTCCAACCGCAACGATGATAACAAGACCGTTCGCCCAGATCTTGGACATCGCAATCTCGAACGGGGTCAGCGGCATAACCAGAAGGTGGTCCATGGTCCCGTGCTCCCGCTCCCGGATCACAGCCGCTCCGGCAAGCACAATCGCCAGCATCGTCACGTTGTTGATGATCCCCATCACGCTGGTAAACCAGGCAGTCTCGACATTTGGGTTGAAGGCGATCCGGACAACAAGGTTGACCGTCGACAACGGGCTGCCTTCCGCGCGCGACAGGAAATTCTCGATCTCTGTCGTGATGATCTGCTGCGCATAGTCAGATCCGAGCCCCGCCTGTACCATCGCCGTCGCATCGACATCGAGCTGGACGGCAGGTTTGCGTCCGCCGAGGACGTCGCGTTCGAAATTCGGGGGAATATCGAGCACAAACGTATATCGCCCGGCATTCATCAACGGAACGATGTCACGCTCGGCGATCGGCTGAGGCTTCTGGAAGTACGGCGGCAGGAAGGCCTGGGCGATCCGGCGTGACAATTCCGAACGATCCTCATCAACGATGCCGACCGAGGCGTTATGCACCTCCTGCGAGCTGCTTTGCGCCTGCGCCATGATGGCCAAAGAGAAGCTGTAAATCACCAACCCGAGCAACACAAAGTCGTGCAGGAAGCTCTGCAACTCCTTGGTGCCGAGCCAGAAGATGTTGGCAGCGCTACGCATCGAGCGGCCCTTCGCCTAACGCTCCTGCTTACGGAGCAGCAACAGGCTAAGCGTCAACAGGGCGGGGACGAACAAAATGAGCGCACCCACGTCCGTCGCCAGATCGGCGAAGCCGAGACCCTTCGTGAAGGTACCGACGCTGACCGGCAGGAAGTAGGACATCGGGAACAGGCGGCCCATAATCTTGGCCATACCGGTTAGCGACGAGACCGGAACCATCATTCCGGCGAACATCGTCGCCGGCAGGACGGTCAGGATCGCGGTGCCGAACAATGCCGCGATTTGCGTGCGGGCAAAGGCCGAAATCACCATGCCATACGCCGTCGTCGCCGTGACGTAGATCAGCGTCGCGGCGAGCAGGGTTGGAAGGCTGCCCTTGAGCGGCACCCTGAAGACGAACAGCGCCATCAGGAGCATCAGGGTAAAATTGACCATCGCCAGCCCGACATACGGCACCTGCTTGCCCAGAAGGAATTCGAGGCGGGTCACAGGCGTGACGTACAAATTGGTGATCGAGCCGAGCTCCTTTTCGCGAACCACCGCGAGCGCCATCAGGATAGCCGGGAAGAGAGCCAGTTCCAGCGACATGGTCGATGGAACCATGGCGTAAACGCTCTCAAAATTCTGGTTATATTTGAGCCTTATCTCGATGTCGGCCGGCGGGTTGGGTGCGGGCTGCGTCGTCACCACCGCAGGGTCGGCAAGGTACAGTTGATGCATAGCCTGTAGATAGCCGCGGATCGTCTGAGCGATGAACGGCCGAGCGCCGTCGATCCAGGCGGCGACCCACGCAGGTCGGCCGCGCGCGATGTCGCGACCGAAGCCGGGCGGAATTTGGATGGCGCAGTCGATATCTCCGTCGGCAAGCCGCTTCTCGAGATCGTTGTAATCGCCAAGCGGCCGTTTTTCCACGAAATAGGCCGAGCCGCGCAGTTCTTCGAGATAAGCGCGGCTCTCGTGGGTGTGGTCATGGTCCAAAACGGCGAAGCTCAGCGAATTCACGTCGGTTGAAATGCCGAACCCGAAAACCAGCAGCAGGAATGTCGTGCCGAACAGGGCAAAGCCGAGCCGGATCCGGTCACGCACCAGCTCCAGCGTCTCGCGGATCGTGCAGGCAAGGAGACGGCGCAAGCTGAACGACCCGGTTTTCAGCTGTCGCACCACACCACCCATTCTCTCTTGCTCTGCTGCCGGGGCAGGCTCCGGCAGTATAGTGACTGAACGCCCACCCGTCGCCTCTTTAAGGTAAGAGATGAACGCCTCTTCCAAGTTGGCAGCATGACGCGACGCAATCAGGCCAACCGGCGTATCGGTTGCCAGCACATGACCCGAATCCATCAGCGAAATGCGATCGCAGCGCTCAGCCTCGTTCATAAAATGGGTCGAGACAAAGATCGTCACGCCCTCATTCCGCGACAGGTGGATCAGAAGCTCCCAGAACGCGTCGCGCGCCAACGGATCAACACCCGAGGTCGGCTCGTCGAGAATCAGTATCTCGGGTTGATGAACGACCGCGACCGCGAGCGACAGCCGCTGCCGGATACCCAGGGGCAGATCTTGAGCGCGCTGGTCTATATGGTCGGCAAGCCCGAAGCGGTGAACAAGCTCAGCCAGCCGCGCTTTCGCCTCACGCGGCGGTAAGTGGAACAACCGCGCGTGAAGGTCCAGGTTCTGGCGGACAGTCAACTCGGTATACAGCGAGAATGCCTGCGACATGTAACCGACGCGCCGGCGCGCGCCGAGGTCGCTCGCATCGAGCGGCCGGCCGAACAGCAGCGCCTCCCCCTCGGTTGGCGGCAGCAGACCGGTCAGCATCTTCATCGTGGTCGTCTTGCCGCAGCCGTTCGACCCGACGAAACCGAAGATTTCACCGCGCTCAATCGTGAAACTGACATGATCGACTGCGGTGAAGTCGCCGAACCGGCAGGTCAGGCCCCGTGCCGTTATGACCGGCTCGGTCTCGACAATGCGCCGCGGCGGGATCGTGAGCGTCTTGTGACCTCGGCGCACAGCTTCCGGCAACAAGGCGATGAATGCCTCTTCGACCGTGGGCGCATTGGTGCGCTGCTTGAGTGCAGCGGGTGAGCCGGTCGCCACGACTCTGCCGGCGTTCATCGCCACCAGCCAGTCGAACCGCTCGGCCTCTTCCATATATGCAGTCGCGACAACCACGCTGATGCCCGGGCGGCGGGTGCGGATTCGTGCGATCAGTTCCCAGAATTGTCGGCGCGATAGCGGATCGACCCCGGTTGTCGGCTCATCGAGGATCAGCAGGTCGGGGTCGTGGATCAGAGAACAGCAAAGCCCCAGCTTCTGCTTCATGCCGCCAGACAGTTTCTTTGCCGGACGATCGGCAAATGGCCCCAGCCCCGTGCTGGCGAGCAACTCGACGATGCGGTGCTCGCGTTCCACCCGCGACTGACCGAACAGGCGACCAAAGTACTCGATGTTCTCGCGAATGCTGAGATCGGGATACAGGTTCTTGCCGAGCCCCTGCGGCATATAGGCGATGCGCGGGCAGACCGCCGTGCGGTGCGCCGTGCTGGCAATATCCCCGCCCAGCACATGCGCCGCGCCGGACTGGATTTGCCGGGCGCCGGCAACGATCGCCAGCAATGAGGACTTTCCGACGCCATCAGGCCCGATCAGTCCGACAAGGCGACCGCTGGGAACCGCAAGAGTGACCCTGTCGAGGGCGATGGTCTTACCGTAGCGCTGGGTCACCTCATCGAGATACGCAACCGCGCCCGCTTCTGCGCTCATGGCGGGACCGTGATCGGGATGTTCGGGGCCGGGCTCGGGTTCAGGTTAGACGGCCATTTCGCCAACTCACTGGTGCGCAGATAAGCGACCCCCGGAAGGCCGCTCCGAACGATCGCCTCGCGCCCCTCAAGCCGCTCCGGATCGATCCGCACGCGGATCCGGAACATAAGCTTGTCGCGCTCATCCTTCGTCTCGACTGTCTTCGGCGTGAATTGCGCCTGGTTGGCGATGAACACCACCTTCGCCGGAATGACATGGTCGGGATACGCGTCAAGCACGATGCGGGCATCCGACCCGATCCTGACTTTGCCGGCCTCGTCGGTCGGCAGGTAGATGTCCATGTAAACATAAGAAGCGTCGAGCATGGTGAAGACCTTGCCGGCGGCCGGCAGAACCTCGCCGACATTGGCGACGCGATACTCTATCGGACCATCTTTCGGGGCGAACAATTGCGCGTCGGCGATGTCGACTGCATAGAACTCGACCTGATGTGTCGCGGCCTCCAGCGCATGCTGGGCAGCTTCGATGGCTGCTTCGTCCGCCTTCAGCGTGGCAAGTGCGCTGTTCAGATCCTGCACCTGTCGGTCCAGCGTTTCTTGTGTGGCGAAACCTTTTGGCACCAGATCGGTCGAGCGGGCCACCTCCTGCTGGTCGAACTTCACCACCGCCTGCTCGGACGCATAATTCGCCTTGGCTTGCTCGAGCGTGTGCTGATCCTGCAGCACCACCTGCTGATATTGCTTGAGCTCAGCTTGAAGATCGCGCGTATCCATCACCGCTACGACTTGGCCCGCTTTCACCATGTCGCCTTCATCGGCTCGAAGCTCTGCGATTCGGCCGGCGAATTTCGTGTCTATATCGATCTCATCAGCTTCCAGGCGACCATTCCCGGAGCCGAAACCGGGCGGCAGAGTCGGGCGCGGGTGAAGCCACCAAAAGCCCGCGCCCGCCGCGGCGACCAGCAGAACCACGAGCCACAGAGCACGCCTGCACCGGCTGCGTCCCGCAGGCCGCGGCTTCTCCCGCACCACAACGGCCGGCAAGTTGGCGGCTTCGGGCAGGGCGATGTCTGGTTTAACCCTGGCGAGGGGGTGTTCGTCCTTGGTTTCCCGCATTCACATCGACCGCGAAGAATTCTCTCCGGACACTCTCTACGGCGGAATTCCGCCACCTCGCGTTGATCTTGCTCAATCGAGCCGCGGCACGCCCGGGCGCGACCAGGCGAGCCCTTGAAGCCCAAGGCCACTAACCGAGCCGACCTTGACGCCCCCTTGAACCGAGCCGTATCGTCCGCCATCGCATCAATGCACTCATGGCGAAGCTCGTAGCCATTCCCGCCACGCTGGCGCTTGTTATCGGGTCCGGGCTGCTTTGCAATCCTGGCCTCGCGCAGTCGTCATCTGTGTCTGAAGGCCATCATCTCGCACAGAAAACTTGTGCGACCTGCCACGTGATTGTCCCGAATGGGTTCGGTTCCTGGACCGATGCTCCTTCCTTCGAGAGCATCGCGAACCGTCCGGGAATAACGCAGCAATGGCTCGCCGCTTTCGTCCAGAAGCCACACATGCACATGGTTATGGACCAGTACACCCCAGCACAGGCGAACGCCATCGCCTCGTTCATCCTGAGCCTTCGTCACGATAGCGCGGCTCAATAGCAGGCACATGGATGGGCTAGGAGCCCCCGTCAGGATCACCGCGCCACGACAGTGACCAATTCGTAAACGTCAGGTGTACATCCTGCGTCTTGGGGTGCCCCCGATGTACACCTCCGGCCTCACCCCCCAATATCGATCACCGCATCCGCCGCGAACGCTCCCTCGCCCTCGGGCATTGCAAACACCGGATTCAGGTCCACAGCCTGCAACCGATCCCCTGCCTGCGCCGCGAACCCCGACAACCGAGCCAGCATCTCGGCCAAAGCCCGCACGTCCACCGGCTTCCGCCCCCGCGCCCCGAGCAGAAGCGGCGCACCCCGCACGCTGCGGATCATCGTATCCGCCACGTCGACGCCAAACGGGCAACGGCGGAACACCACGTCGCGCAACACCTCCACGAACACCCCGCCCAGTCCGAACATCGCCATTGGACCGAACACCGGGTCGCGGTGGATGCCCAGGATGCACTCCACCCCGCCGCGCATCTGCTTCGCCACGAGCACGCCTTCGATCCGAGTCGCCGGGGCGGCCTGCCGGCCTCGTGCCATCAGCACCCCGAATCCGTCCCGTACCGCGGCCGCATCGGCCACGTCCAGCAGCACCCCGCCCATCTCCGATTTGTGCAAAATGTCCGGCGACAGGATTTTCATCACCACCGGGAACCCCAGCCCCTCGGCCGCCGCCACCGCCTCCGCTTCCGTCGCGCAGGCGCGTTCCGGCACCGATCGGATTCCTGCCCCCGCCAATAGAAGCTTGGCCTCGGCCTCGCTCGGCGTCGCCGCCGGCAACGTAACTGGCGCCACCACCGGCAAAGGCCCCGGCGCCTCAGCCGCGAAAGCCGCCCCGAACCAGCCCATGGCGGCGATCGACACCACCGCGCGGCTCGGATCCTCGTGGCAGATCCACCCCTGCTCCTCCAGCTCACGCACCCCCTCGGCCGGCGCGATCACCGACAGCACGTAAAGCCGGTCGGGATACCGCGCTCGCACAGCGTTCAGCTTCTCCAGCATCCCCGGCCAGCGGCGCGAGGACGCTACCATCGTGAAGAACGCCAGCACCGAGGTGTATCCACCGTCCCGAACCACCGACTCGAAGAACGGCTCCAGCAGGGTGAGGTCGTTGCCCACCTGCGCCGTGGCATCCACCGGATTGCGCGGAGCGCAGAACGACACCAGAGAGCGCAGCCGCGCCTGCGCGTCCTCCGGCATCGGGGGCATCGGCAGCCCGACCTGCTCCGCCACGTCGCTCACCAGCACGCCGGCGCCGCCCGAGACGGTGAACATCCCCAGCGTGTTGCGCACTGGATAGACCCGGCGCGTTGCCGTCTGCGCGATGTCCAGCATCTCCTCGGAGGTGCGCGCCCGCACCACTCCGAACTCGGCCATGACCGCCTCGGTCACCGCATCGTCCCCGGCAATCGAGGCGGTATGCGAACGTGCCGCTGCCGTGCCCAGCGCGCTCCGTCCCACCTTCATCATCACGATTGGCTTGCGGGCGGCACGCGCCGTCTCGAAAGCGGCGATCAGACCCGGCGCCTCGCGGATGCCTTCAATATACGCCGCGATCACATCCACCTCGGGGTTCTCGGCCAGCCAGCCGATGCACTCGCCTACCGTCACGTCCGCCTCGTTGCCGGTCATAATGCAGACGGAAGCGCCGATCCCGCGATTGCGCGCCAGCGTATAAAGATGCGTGCCATAGGCGCCGGACTGGCTGGCAATGCCGATCCGTCCAGGCATCGGCCAGCCGCTGTCGAATGAAGAAGAAAACGTCGCGTAATACCCGGTCCGCCCATCGAACACGCCGAGGCAATTTGGGCCCAGCACGCGCATCCCATGCGTTCGCGCTGCCGCCACCATGCGGGCCTGCGCCGCCTCGCCGTCCGCATCCACCTCGGCAAACCCGGCGGTGAACACCAGCGCCGCCTTGGTGCCCCGGCGGCCCAGCGCTTCCACCGCCTCCACCGCAATCCCCGCCGGGACGGCGACGATCGCCACATCCGGAGCCTCCGGCAGCTCAGCGACCGAGGCATACGCTTTGACGCCCTGCACCTCCGGCCGGTTCGGGTTGACGGGATAGAGCGCGCCCTTGAACCCGGACACCTTCATGTAGGCCAGCGGCCGGCCACCGATCCGCGTCGGGTCGTTCGATGCGCCGAGGATCGCCACCGAGCGCGGGGCCAGAAGCGGCGTCAGGCCGGTAAATCGGCCACTGCTCTCGGTTGTCATCGGAGTCCCTCCCGCGGCGTTTTTTACATAGCCTCGACTGCATGCAGGTCGCCGGAAGCCCCATGCTATGGGGTGGCTCCATGCGCGCAACCCCTCCGGTGCTGGAACGTATCTCAATTACGGTGCCCGAGGCGGCGGTCGAAGCCTATGAGGCGGCGTTGGGCAGCGTCTGCGACAGTGTCGGCTTCTTCCGCGGCCACGCCGGCTGGTGGCAGATCGAGGGAATCAAGCCGGTTGGCGCCGCCGAGCCGGAACTCGCAGCCGCCCTCGCGCTCGCCGCCGGCCTGAGCAAGGTCGATGCGCGCCCGGTGCGTGCGCCGGTTCACGCCGAGGGATGGGTCGAGCGAAGCTATGCCTCGTTCCCCGAGCAACTGATCGGCCGTCGTTTCGCTGTGCGTGGCAGCCACCTTGCCGGCACGCCGACGCCCGGGCGCATCACGCTTCGTCTGGATGCCGGCCTGGCGTTCGGATCCGGCGAGCACGGCTCGACCCGCGGCTGCCTGCGTGCGCTGGAGCGTCTCGCCCACCGCCATCCGCGCCGCATCCTGGACCTTGGCACCGGCTCGGGCATCCTGGCGATCGCCGCAGCACGATTGTTGCATCGGAAAGTGCTCGCCACCGATATCGAGCCCTGGTCAGTCCGCCTCGCCTGCCGCAATGCGCGCGCGAACGGCGCGGCGCCACTTGTCTCGGCCCGCCTGGCAGACGGCTGGCGAGATCCGGCCGTGCGCGCGGGCGCGCCCTACGACCTCGTTCTAGCCAATATCCTCGCCCGTCCGCTCGCTCTGATGGCTGGCAGTCTGGGGGTGCATCTCGCCACCGGCGCCACGGCCGTCCTCTCCGGCCTGCTGCCTTCACAGGCCCGCGCCGTCTTGGTGGCGCACCGGCGCCACGGCATGGTGCTAGCGCATCGGATCGAGGACGGCTCCTGGACCACGCTCGTGCTCCGCGCTCCTAACCACGTCCACCCCCCCCGCTCGGCGGGGAGAGGTCGGTTCGCGAAGCGAACCGGGTGCATGGCCGCGGGGTGCCGATGTTCGCGTCGCCGCTAGCCGCCAACCCGCGACAATCTCCAGCTCGCGTTTGGGTCGCTCGCCCACGATCTCGAGGCGCCCTGAATAGATTGCGCCGTCATTACCATCGAGAGCGATGAAGTCGCCTTCGGCAAATGTCTGCCCCCCGATCTGGCAGGTTCGCCCTTGCAGATCGATGGACAGGCCGGGACAGGCGACGAGACAGACCTTGCCAAGTTCTCGCGCGACCACCGCGGCGTGGGAGGTGCGGCTTCCGGAGCCGGTCAGGATCCCGGCAGCCCTCGCCATGGCCGCAATGTCGGTTGTCACCGTTTCCGCCCGGACCAGTACGATCGGCGCGCCCTCTCGGGCCAGCCGCTCCGCCGCTGCGATGTCGAGCGCGATAGCGCCCGATGCCACACCCAAACTCGCGACCGTTGCCACCGCAAGCGCCGGGGGCCGCTCGCCAGCAAACCGCGTGCGTGTCACCGTTTCAAGGTTCAGCCCACTGAGACGGGCCAAGGCCTCCTTCGGTTCGATCAACCCTTCCGAGACAAGATCGACGGCAATACGCAGTGCCGCCCAGGGTGTGCGCTTGGCCTCGCGTGTCTGCAGCAGGCTTAGCCTGCCGTTCTGCACGGTAAATTCGAAATCCTGTGCATCGCCGAACAATGCTTCGAGACGGTGCGCAACCTGTTCCAGTTCGTTCCACACTTCAGGTAATCTGCGTCGCAGCCGCTGGGTGTCGGTCGACCTTTGGCGGCCTGCCACGACGTCCTCGCCTTGCGCATTGAACTGAAAGTCGAGATAGAGCTCGCGCTCGCCGGTGGCCGGGCTGCGAGTGAAACCGACACCGGCGCCGGAGGAGCCTCCCGCGTTGCCAAAGACCATCGTTTGCACGGTTACTGCCGTGCCCGCCGCATCATCGATCCCGTTCAGCCGACGGTAGGTCGCGGCCTTCGGTGCGTCCCAGGAACGGAACACCGCAGCGGCCGCCTGCAGGAGTTGCTCGCGCGGATCCTGTGGAAATGGCGTCCCCGCCAGGGCGCTGTACTCATCCAGCATGTTCTGGGTGAGCCGGCGCAGGCTGCGGTGGTCCAACTCGCGCTGCACCGGGACATCCGCTTCTGCCATGGCCGTCCGCACCAGCCTGTCGAACGGTTCGGTCGGCAGTGCCCGCACCACTTCGGCGAAGCCTTGTATCAATCGGCGATAGCTGTCCCAGGCAAGGCGCGGATTACCGGTGAGCCGAATCAGGCCATCAACAGTCTCAGCGTTCAATCCGACATCCAGCACCGTTTCCAGCATGCCGGGCATAGACACCGCCGCGCCCGACCGTACCGAGACCAACAGAGGAGACCGCGGTGAACCAAACCGCAGCCCGGTTGCTGCCTCCAGCCGATCGATGCCCGACGCAAGCGCCTTGGCGAGCCGCCTGTCGTCCGCCAGTTCTGTCCGGCGCATCCGACACCAGCTCGTGGGTAACACGAAACCCGGAGGTACCGGCAAGCCGGCGGTCGCCATCCGGATCAGGTTCCAGGCCTTGTTGCCCAATTCCTCTGCGCCTCCAGGTGGCGGGACAACACCTGCTACAATCATATGGACGCCGGGATCAGGGGCCAGGGCATCAGCCACGGAGTACACTCCCAAGCACGTATTCGCGCACCAACATACTCGCGCGCTTCAGCGCGTCCGCAGCGGCTTCGAGGCTTCGCCCGACCTCCGCGTAGAGATGCAACTGCCGAAAATCCTGCGCATGCTGGATAGTAGCCGAGGTCAGTGCCCGCTCCGCGTCATCGGCCTCGTGTTCCAGCATGCCAATTCGCTCGACGGAGGTCAGGAAGTCATCGAGGTCGTCCTGAAGGCCGATCCCATCAAGGCGTGCGTCTCGTGGGGATCGATCTACGTGTGCCGCATGCGCCAACGTCTTCACCCATTCCTGCGCGGTCGCTGCGAGTATGTCGGCTAAGGTAGCCAAGCCTTCCAGCGCTTCGCGAGCGGGTTCGGTTTTCGCCAGCAACTGCAGCAGGAACGCCGTTTCTTCAAGCTCATCCGCGGCATCATCCGCTGCCTCGATCAGATCGAACAATAGGGATTGATCGCCGCGTCGGCGGATCACCTCTCGAGTGGCAGTCACCAGTTGGTCGGCGTCATGCTCGAACGCGCGTGCCCGCCGCGCCATTCGATCGAACGCGTCTGCGTCAGCAACGTCCGATCCGACGCCGTCCCGCACCAGGATGGCAATCTCGAACACAAGCCCTGCATGGTCAGCTGCAACGCGCAGCAACCGCTTGCCCTCATTGGTGAAATGCGCCGCCAACTCAGCGCGTACCCGATCGCGGACCAATCCCTGACTGTGCCGGGCACGCAAACCCTCGGTGGCCGCCCGGAAAGCGAAGCGCAGAAAGTTCACTGTCACCGTGTTACCTAGTACGTCGCACAGCCGATCGCCGAAATGCACAGCGGAGCCGGCGGTCGCCTCGATTGCTTCGTTAATGAACCGGGCCCCACCAAGCTCCAGGAACCCACGATGACCAACTTCCGCCTCGGCCGCCCACTTGAGCAACTCGTTGCGCTGGGTCCCGGGCAGGAAGCTGCGGAGCTCCTTGCGCGCACGGTTCCAGTCGATCAGAAACACCAGCCTTGAGCCGAGGAATTCGAGGTAGGAGCGCAGCTCGCCTTCATCCTTTGCCGTGAAGCGGCCGGTCACCAGTGTGAATGCGGCGCCACGCGCCAGATTGGTATGCCGTTCTGTCCGCTCGCCGCTCCACGTCATGGCAAAACGCGACAGCATGTCCTGCAGGAACCGCGCGCGCTCGGAATGAACGTCCGTGTAGGTCAGCATCGTCTGTAGACCCTCGACATGGACAACGATCACATGCGCGTCGGTGGTACCGATATCGTTCTGGATGGCCAATCGCCCGGCGGAGTGCGTTGCGGTGCAGCCGAGGCCAGGGTGGTCGAACTTCAAGTGAGCCGTGCGGTTCACGCCCGCCATGAACGCGGCAACACGTGGACGGTCTTCTGGTCGCAGTTCGTAGACGCTCGCTCCGTCAAGTTTCTCCCCAGCAAACTCGGCGGCCAATGCGTTCAACGCCTTATGCAGATCCATGACCAGTCGGTGCAGGCTGTCACCATGACCGCCGGCGACGCGAGTCATGCTTTCGATCGCGGCGCGATCGATCAGATCGTCCTTGGCGTCTGGGAGCGCCGACAACACCGTTTCGAGACGTCGGCCCAGTTCGTCATCGGCGCCACGAGCCGCAATCACCGGTGCGGCCATCGCGCGCATGTCCTGCGCTATGCGGGCGAACACCATGCTGACGCCCGGTAGACGATAGTGTTCTCCCTCTCGTCGTGCAGCGCCGACGATATCGTCGAGCGTCGCATCGTCGATCCCGCAAGCGACCCGTTCACGCGCCAACGATACCGGCGCCTGCTCGGGATGATCGGCCTGGCTTAGAGCCAGCTGAAGCAGGGTGAGCAGGTACTTGACCCGATCGTTGGCAGCAAGCGCGGTATTGACCTGCGCTAAGGGCTGTAGAGCGGTTTCGCCGATCGCCTCCAACACTGCGGTCTTCACGGGACCTCCTTCGAGACAGTGCTGCTTACTTGGCGGACCCGAACATGACGCACGTTGATCTCGATCAACGCTTAGAAAGCGGCTCGGTCGTGCCGATCGAACTGCAAGGGGGTTTGGCGGGAGGGGGATCAATGGTTCCACCTCGGCCCATTCGGCACCGGTCAGATCGCCCTCATAGCGCAGTCGGCTGCGGTCGTGCCGCGCCCGGTTCTCTTTGATCCACATTCAGTCCTCCGAATGGATGCTCGGGAGGTAGAGACTCGTGGCGTGCATCGCATCCGGGGCGAGGTCGAGCTCGGCGGGGCGGCCGTTTCGCTCGATCGTTTGATCCACCGGTTACGCTGCGAACACCCGCCGCCCGGCCTTCCACGTCCCCAGCACCCGCCCTTCCAGCGCCCGCCCGTCGAACGGCGTGTTCTGCGCCTTGCCCGGCAGCCGCCCAGCCTCCACACGCCAGACCCGCTCGGGATGGAACAAGCAGAGATCGGCCGCCGCGCCCTTGACCAACCTCCCCGCCTCGACGCCCAGCAGCGCCGCCGGCCGCGCGGTCAACAGCCCGATCGCCTGCGCCAGTCCCAACGCCCCCCCATGCACCTGCGCCAGCGTAACCCCGAGCAGCGTCGCCAGCCCAGCACCGCCCGGTGTCGCCTGGGCGAATGGCTGGCGCTTATCGTCGGCGTCCCGCGGTTGGTGGTCCGAAGCAATCGCATCGATCGTCCCGTCGGCCAACGCCGCCACCACCGCCCGCCTATCAGCGTCGCAGCGCAACGGCGGCGACAGCTTCGCGTAGGTGCGAAAATCGCCGATTGCGGTTTCGTTCAAATCGAAATAGGGCGGCGCAGTATCGCAGGTCACCGCGAACCCCTCTGCCTTGGCGCGACGGATCAGCTCCAGTGCCTCGCCGGTGGAGACATGGGCGAAATGCACCGCGCCGCCCGTCAGCCGCGCCAGCCGGATATCGCGGGCGACCAGGATCGCCTCTGCGGCGGCCGGAATCCCGGGCAGGCCGAGCCGTGTGGCCAGCTCCCCCTCGGTCGCTGCCCCGCCGGCGGCAAGCGACGGGTCCTCCGGGTGCTGCACGATTCGCCGGCCGAACCCGCCAGCGTAAGACAGCGCCACCCGCATCAGCCGGGCCGAGCCTAGTGCCCGCGCACCGTCGGTGAACGCCACCGCCCCGGCCTCCGCCAGCAGGCCAAGCTCGGCCAGCTCCTCGCCGCGGCAGAAGCGGGTGATCGCTGCGTACGGCAAGATCGTCAGGCTGCCGGTCTCCTCGCCGCGGGCGCGCAGCAGCCGCACCAGGGCGGGGTCGTCGATCGCCGGTACCGTGTCGGGCAGCGCCGCCAGGGTGGTAATGCCCCCAGCGGCCGCCGCCTGCGCCGCCGAGGCGATGGTTTCGCGGTATTCGTAGCCGGGCTCGCCCAGCGCCGCGCGCATATCCACCAGTCCGGGGCACAGGATCGTGCCCTCGTCCTGCACCACCACCGCTCCGTCCGGCCGCCCCAGCCCACGGCCGAAATCAGCGATGCGTCCGTCGCGCACAAGAAGCTCGCCGGGCTCGTCGAGTCCGCCTGCCGGATCGAGCAGGCGCACCCCGACGAACAGCGTGTCGGGGCCCGGGTCACTCATTCCCGGGTCCCCGCGAGAGCGTATCCAGCACCGCCATCCGCACCGAGACCCCCATCTCCACCTGCTCGCGGATGACGCTACGTGCGGGGTCGTCGGCCACCGCGCTGTCGATCTCGACGCCGCGGTTCATCGGCCCGGGATGCATCACCAGCGCATCCGGCTTGGCGTGTGCGAGCTTGCCGGCGTCTAGTCCGAAGAAGCGGAAGAATTCGCGGGCGCTCGGCACCAGGCCGCCTGCGCCCTTGCCCTGGACCATCCGCTCCCGCTGCAGGCGCAGCATCATCACGATATCCGCGCCTGCCAACCCCGCCGCCATGTCGTGGAACACCTCCACGCCCAGCCGCTCCACCGCCGGCGGGATCAGCGTTGGTGGCCCCACCACGCGCACCCGGCTGCCCATCGTGGTCAGCAAGTGGATGTTGGAGCGCGCAACACGAGAATGCGCCACGTCGCCGCAGATCGCGACGACGAGGTTCTCGAGTCGTCCCTTGCGGCGGCGGATTGTCAGTGCGTCGAGCAGTGCTTGGGTCGGATGCTCATGCGTGCCATCGCCGGCATTGATGACCGCGGCATCGACCTTCTGCGCCAGCAGGTTCGGCGCGCCCGACTGGTCGTGGCGCACCACCAGCAGGTCGCAGTGCATCGCATTGAGTGTCGCCGCCGTGTCCAGCAGTGTCTCCCCCTTGTTAACCGAGGAAGTGGCAACCGACATGTTGATCACGTCGGCCCCCAAACGCTTGCCGGCCAGCTCGAAGCTGGTGCGGGTGCGGGTGGAGTCTTCGAAGAACAGGTTGATCAGCGTCCGCCCGCGTAACAGGTCGCGCTGGGTCTTGCCGGAGCGGTTGAGCAACACGTAGCTCTCAGCGAGATCGAGCAAATGGCCTATCTCGTCAGGGTAGAGGCCCTCGATCGCCAGAAGATGCTGCTGCCGATAAGACACACGGCTTCGTTGCAGGAAGGCGGCGGCGCGTCAACGCTGGATTGGCAGCCGGCAGCCTGACCTGCCGGCACGAACCAAAGCCGGAGTAGCGTCCGTGGCATTCAAGTACACAGCGCGTCGCTCCGCTTCCGGAAGCTGAATCATGATCTGCTGATACGGCAGAGAATAGTCTCCAGACGCTGCAGCGCTCACGCGCACCTCGTGCGGCGTCCATGACAATTCCAGACGTATCTCTGTCATTGGTCCATTCGCGCTAACTCCGTCGTCCTCGATCAGCATGAACTGACTAGTGCCATGACTCTCGCCTGGAAAGACCCGCACGCAACGGGAAGGCTCGTCGTGGCGCCTTACGAAACCAGCCGCCGCATCCGTCATCGGCACAATCGCCCCCGCAGGAACTGCCAACGGTAACCGATCGAGGGGTGCCGCCAGAAAAGTTTCCGCGCCGGACGGCAAACGCTCTTCGGTCCAGAAGTCGAACCAGCACTCTGGCCCTGCTGGAATATGCACACGGCGCGCCCGTTCTCCGAGCACCACGACCGGAGCCGCGAGCAGGAACGGGCCGAGCATCAGCTCATCACTATCCTCCCAGGTGCGCGGATCGTCGCCGAACGTCAGAAAAGGCGGCCTGATCACGGGTTCGCCGGTACACGCAGCCCGATGAATCAAGCTGTACAGCGTTGGCATCAACCGCAGGCGCAACCGGATCGCGGCGCGGATCGCCGGCAGCACCTCCGGATGCAACCAGGGGCTGGTGAACACGCCGCCTGATTTCCACGAATTCATGATGAACCGCGGGTGCAGCAGCCCAGCCTGGGTCCATCGAACCAGCAGCTCTGGCTCCGGCACCGGGCCGGCGAAGCCACCGACGTCATGGCCAGTGTTGAGCAAACCCGAAAGGCTCATCTGCAAGCCGGTACGCAGGTTCCAGCGCAAACTGTCCCAGCTCGTCGCGTTGTCGCCGCTCCAACTCTGAGCGTAACGCTGCACCCCCGGGCATCCGGCCCGCGTGACCGTGAACGTCCGCTGGCCCGGAGCCAACACCCGCTGCCGCTCCAGCGTGGCGCGCGTCATCAGCAGTGCCTGCACGCCGCGGATCAACTCAAGCGGCACGGGTCGGCCGAAACCGGCGCAAGAAGAGTCGTCGTCTGGTAGGTTATATTCGTTGTTATCGTTCCAGCCAGCATCAATTCCCTGCGCCAGAACCTGTGTGGCCAATCCGTCCTGCCACCACCCGATCCCCGCAGGGCTTGTAAAATCGATATGAGCGCCCTCGCCGTCCCAGAATTGCGCGATCGACGGAGTGCCGTCTGTCTGGCGCACAAAACCGCGGGTGGCGGCGACCTGTGCGAAGGCCGGGTGATCCTCCAGCAGGCACGGCTTCAAATTGGCAACGAGCTTGATGCCGGCATCGTGAAACCGCTGGGCAAGCCGCCCCGGTTCGGGGAACTTCTCCCGGTTCCAGGTGAACACGTATCGCCGGCCTTCCCGCATGGTGTAGCCGGAACCGAAGTGGAATGCGCTGAGGGGTATGTCCTCGGCGGCACACCGGTCGATGAGCGCCTCGATTTGCGACTGCGCATCGGGAGCGTCCGCGAGCGCCATTGCCGTCTGTGCGAAACCCAGGGACCAACGTGGGGGCAGCGCCGGACGACCTGTCAGTTCGAGGAATTTCGCCGTTACCTCGGCAAGTCGCGGCCCGAGGATCAGATAGAAGTCGAGATCGCCGTCTCGTGCCTCGTAGCTGCGGTACGCCCCGTAGTAGTTGTCCCGCTCGCAGCCGAGGTCGAACTCCGCCCGCGCGCCGTTGTCATAGTACACGCCGTAGCCAATTCCGGTGGCGCCATCCCGCACCAGCAGGAACGGCCAATGCTTGTACAGTGGATCGCCGCTGCGCGGATCGAAACCGAGACTGTCGAGCATGGCGATACGCAGCCGCCGCCCGTGCAAATTCAGCGGGCCGGTCTTGTCGCCCAGGCCGTAGTAGCAGTCGGCCTCGTGCCGCGTCTGAGCATGCAGTACCGCCCCAGTGCGGCTGAAACCATACGGATGGTTTGCGCGGTCGGCAGCGAAGACCCGCCCATCCGGCAAACGCCAGGTCAGCCGCAACGGACGCAGTGCGACTTCCAGTGACAATGCCGCGGTGCCAAGTGTGATTCGCTCCACGGCGCGATCCACGTTGAACTCCGGCACCGGCCAACTTGCCTCATCCAGCCGATCGCGGCCCTCCCACGGCACGTCCGCCGCACCATGCGCCAGCACAGTCCAGGTGCGATCGAGCTGCAGCGCTCCGTCGCGCAGGAATAGGACCCGTACGAGATCCGCCCCAAGCAAGCTGATCCGGCAGTCGACGCCTCCATCGCAATGCAGCAACAGGCCGCGATTTGTATCCTCAGCCCGCTCTACTGCCCGCAGCGGTATCACGCTGGCAGCCCAAGCATGCTCGTCGCCGAGACAAGACGCGGCACGGCGGAGCCATCGGCGTCGAAGACGTGGATTGCCTCTGGGGGAAGATGCACCTCCGCGCGATGTCCATAGGTGAGCCCGGTCTGCCCATGCAGTTGAACTGTCAGTTCGGGTGCGGCGAGCCGCACGTAGCTCAGTCCACCGAGCTGTTCGACGTTGACCACCTCGGCGCTGATCTCATTCACCGATGAGGTGCCAGTACGCACATGCTCCGGTCTTATGCCAAGCGTCACCTCCGTCCCGATCGGCAGCCGGGCGGGGGCGTGGAGAACTCCGACAACAGGCACTTCGACCATAACCCCCTCTGCGGCGGTACCCACCGTTCGCCCTTCCAGGAAGTTCATCCGCGGTGACCCGATGAAGCCGGCTACAAAACGATTGGCGGGGGCATTATAAAGCTCTAAGGGGGCACCGACTTGTTCGACGGCGCCCCCTCGCAGGACAACGATCTTGTCGGCCATCGTCATTGCCTCGACCTGGTCGTGCGTCACATAGATCATCGTCGTTCCCAAGCGCCGATGAAGTTCCGCGAGCTCACCGCGCATACTGACCCGCAGCTCTGCATCCAGGTTGGACAACGGCTCGTCGAACAGAAAAATCTTCGGCTCGCGAACGATGGCGCGCCCGATCGCCACGCGCTGCCGCTGCCCGCCGGACAGCGCGGTCGGTCGGCGCTGCAGGTAGGGTTCGAGCTGAAGCATGCGAGCTGCCTCTGCTACTCGTGCGGTTATCTCTTGCTTGGGCGTGTTCAGGTTTTCCAGTCCAAAAGCCATGTTCTGGAACACCGTCATGTGCGGGTAGAGCGCGTAGGATTGAAACACGAGCGCCAGACCTCGTCGCGCGGCGGGAATATCGTTGACCCGCTGACCATCGATCAACACGTCCCCGTCGGTCGCGCTTTCCAGTCCGCAGATGATACGCAACAGCGTCGACTTGCCACAGCCTGACGGACCGACGAAGACCACGAACTCCCCGTCGGCAATCTCGAAGCTCACGCGTTTGATGACGTCCAGATCGCCGAACCGCTTGATGATCCGGTGAAGCGCCAGTGCGGCCATGTTATTTCACTCCCGCCGAGGCAATTCCTTGCGTGATCTGCCGCTGCAGTAGCAGGAACGCGATTGTCACCGGCAGCAGCGTGAGCACCGTCATTGCCAGTACATAATTCCACTGCGTCGCCAGCTCTCCCTGGAAGGAGTTGAGCGCAAGCTGCAGCGTGAACTTGCTGCTGCGGTTCAGCACCACCATCGGCCACAGAAACTCGTTCCACCGCCACATAACGGAGAAGATTGCCAGCACGGCAAGCGCAGGCGCGGACAGCGGCAGTACAATTCGCCAGTAAATCCGCCACTCGCTGGCATTATCCATGCGCGCGGCCTCAATCAGGTCATCCGGCAGCGTCAACATGTACTGGCGCAAAAGGAACACGCCGGTCGGTGTCGCTACGCCGGGCAATATGACGCCCCATAGGCTGTTCGCGAGTCCCAGTTCGGTGGCGATCAGATAGTTTGGTACCAACACGATGGTCGGAGGGATCATCAGCGTCGCCAGCATCACAAGGAATACCGAATCGCGGCCGGAGAATTGATATTTGCTCAATGCGAAGGCTGCCATTGAGTTGATCAACAACGTGATCACTGTCGCCACTACAGTGATGAACACGGTGTTCCAAAGATAAAGCGGGAAGTTGAATTGTGTCAGCAGCTTGCTATAGTTGCTCCACGCGGCGTGCAGGCGCAATACCGGTTCCGTACCGCGTACCGGAACGCGGATGATGGCGCCCCCTTTCACCGGGTCTATAAGCTGTGCCACTAACCCGATACGTCGCACTTCTGCCAGTTCCTGGCCAGCATTGTTTCCTGACGTGATACGGAACAGGGGCAGCGGATGGTCGTAGCCGGGCACTCGGACCTGCGCCCGTTCCCAGGGCAAGAACCTTGGTGGAAACATGTCCAGGCCCGCCTCAGACTTTAGCGAACTGACAAGAAGCCACAGGACCGGGCCAAACATGAGTAGTACGCCCAAGACAAGGTACGCGTAGGTGGCCCAGTCGGTCCAATCCAGCCGCCCACGACCGCGTGTCGCCGTCAGCCAGCGCAGCCCGCGCACCCGCTCAGCCACCGCGAGCACTCCTGCGCATCAGCACGAGCTGCAATAAAGTCAATACCAGGAGCACCGCCGCAAGCAGCAACGATGCAGCAGAGGCAAGGCCATATTGCCGTACTTGCTGCGCAAATCCGGTATTGTAGATGAATTCCACCATGTAGGTGGTGGCACTCCCGGGCCCGCCGCCGGTCAACACCCAGACCTCGTCGAAGATCTGCACGGCACGAATCAGCGCCAGCACCAGCACGACCAGAAGATTGGGCATCAGCAGCGGCAATGTCAGGCGCCAGAAAACTCTGCCCGGCGGGGCGGCGTCCATTGCCGCCGCCTCGTAGATGTCGCGTGGGATGGCTTGCAAGCCTGCCAGCAGGATTAGCGTATAGAAGCCCATATGCGCCCAGATGCTGACAAACACCGTCCAGCTAAAGGCCCAATGCGCGTCGAGCAACCAGTCGGTCGGGGTCAGCCCCACCGCTGACAATCCTGCGTTCAGGAGTCCGAACCGCTGTAGTATCCATTTCCAGATCAACGCTACCACCACTGGGGAGAGCAGCACCGGGTAGAAGAACACGGCGCGGAAGAATCCGCGGCCGATAATTCGGCGGTTCAACACCAGGGCGGTGATCAGGCTGAACACGATCATCAACCCGACCTGAAACAGCACGAATCGTGCGGTGTTCCAGACACCATACCAGAACTGATCGATCGTGCAGCTATTTGGCTGAAAGTGGTCCTTGCACGCGAGAAGCTGCCCCAGGTTCGCGGCACCGACGAAGGGCCGCTGGGATGGCAACAAGTCGGTGCCACCGGTCAAGGCATAGTACACGTTGATAGCGATCGGCAAGAAGGTGAACAGAGCAAAGACTGCGAGGTTTGGCCCCACAAACAGCCAGCCCAGGCGCCCGTCCCGCAATCGGCCCTGTGCCCAGCGCATGGGCCGCTCCGGCAGGTTCATCGCGGCGGCGAACCCACCCCACAGCAGGCGCCGCAGCCGACCAGGAGAGGGAGCGTTGATAACGTCCGACATCGCGTCACTGCTTCGCGGCGGCGAGCTGCTGCTTTATATCCTCCGTGATGCGCTGATACGCCTGGTCGAGCGTGAGCTGTCCGGCGATCGCTTGGCTGATCCGATTCACAGTAGCGTCGAAAATCACCCGGTTGTACTTGTAGCCTTGCAGCCGATATGCAAGCGGCACGAGCTTCTGCGCCGATTCCAGGAATGCTTTCATTCCTGCCTTGCCGGCTGCCGAAAGGCCCGCGTAGTTCACACCCGACTTCAGCAGGGGTATCTCTGCAGGAATGTTGTCACTGCGTTCCATCATCTCCTGATAGACGTTGGGTTGCGCCAAGTAATCCAAGAAATCGGCAACCGCTTGCGGACTCTTGGTCTGCTTGAAGCCGACCAGGGCCGCACCGCCGGGCATTCCCGTGCACGCCGTTGGGCCGCATGGATCCGGCACCGCCTCCCAATCAAAGTCGCTGCCTATCTGCCTGTCCATACGGTTGAGCTGCCAGCTTCCTGAGTAATACAGCACGATTTGCGCATTGGCGAAGGCGCTGAATGCGTCGCGATAGCCGCTGCCTGTTGCTGCCCAGACATCCTTTTCGACCGTGCCGTTTTGATTCCATGCAACGAAGCGGCTGGCCATTGCTTTAAACCCCGCATCGATCACATCGGGCGATCCGTCGGGCGCAAAATATTTCGCCCCATACGAAATCGCTGGCCCGGCGAAGCGGTGGCCAGAGCGGTCCCAGGCCATGCCATATGGGGTCTGCGTGGCCTTCGCAACTTTCTCCACCGCAGTTGCCCAGTCGTCCCATGTGGCGGTCCGTGGGGGGACGCCCACCCCGGCCTGATCGAACAGCGTCTTGTTGATGAACGGGCCTGTGACCGTAAGCTGCGTCAGCAGGCCATAAATCCCATTGTCATTTGGACCCGAACGCATCCAGTCCAGCACGGGACCGAATGCGGCTTCCCAGCGCTGGGCATCTCGGAGCAATGGGCGAAGGTCGAGCAGATACTTCCCGGTAGCGCCGAAATCCGTGACACGCGCGATGTCGGGTCCGTTACCGGCCGCGAGCTGCACCGGTAGGCTCTGCAGAATGGCACTGTAAGGCACGGTATCTACTGTCACATGGATATCGGGATGGTCTTTTGTGAACCGGCCCGCCAAGTCCTGATAGACCGTGCATTCGTTGCCGTCCTGGTAACACATCACTCTGATATCGGCCGCAAACGCAATGCGGGCGCTGGCAATGACCGCGACCGCAAGGGCGGCAACGCTGCGACGGTTCATGGGCGTTCCCCGACATGCTTTGGGCCCAAGTCTGGCCCGGAACAGAGCGGAAGTCGAGAGCCGGGGTTGCGCGCGTCTGTCGGCTTCACACCGCTGCGCGGCGCGGAAGTGCTGGGGGACGGACCAGCGGAGAATTTACCGCCGGCGTGAATGCAAGCACGGGCTTGGGCGTGCCCTAATCCATCACCGCCTGGCCACCGCCCTGCCCTGCCTTTGGCTTGCGCATGAAGAAGAACAACAGCAGCGTCGGCGCCGACAGGATCGCCACCAGCCGGTAATCGTCGTTATACGCGATCACCTGCGACTGATAGTCGATCATCTGATTGAGCCGCGCCGCCCCATACGCGGTCAGAGGCGAGAGCGCGTGCGCGATCCGGGGAGTCGCCTCGATCGCACGGTTCAGCGGCGAGGCGAAGACCGCCAGCACCGAGTGCTCGACCTGGCTGTTTTGCGTGACCAGCGCTTCAAAAATCGAGATCCCCATGGACATGCCGATGCTGCGGACCAGGGTAAGGAATGACGTTGCCTCATAGCGCAACCTGGCCTCCAACGTGGCGAACGCCACCACATTCAGCGGAACGAAGATGAAGCCGACCCCGGCGCCCTGCACCATCGTGTTGATGATCAGCGCCGATTCGCTGACCGCCGGCGTCCAGTCAGAAAGCCGCCACAGGCTCCAGGTCAGCAGGCAGGCGCCGAACGCCATGATGATCCGGGAGTCCATCTTGTTGGTGATACGGCCCGAGATCATCATCGCGATCATGGTGCCGACCCCCCGCGGGGCGAGCAGCAGCCCGGCGACATCCACCGGATAATTGCCGAGCTGTTGCAACCACGGCGCCAGCAGCGCGGTTGTCGCCAGAAGCATCATCCCGACGACGAACATCACCAGGAATCCCATCACCAAGTTCCAGTCCTTGAACAGCGCCGGGCTGACGAAGGTCCTCTCGCCGGTGAACATATGCACGACGAAGAGGTAGAAGCCGCTCACCGCGAGCACTGCCTCGATAATGATCTCGGTCGATCCGAACCAATCCTTGATCTCGCCGCGATCGAGCATGAGCTGCAGGCCGGCGATACCAACGGCGATTGCGGTGAATCCGAACCAGTCGAATCTCAGGCCGCGCAGCGCGCGCGGGCGCGGAAGGAAGAACCACAGGCCGAGCGTGCAGATGATGCCGAACGGCAGGTTGACGAAGAACACATAGCGCCAATTGTAGAGCTCGGTCAGATAGCCGCCCAGCGTGGGGCCGAGGATAGGGCCGAGCATCACGCCCATGCCCCAGATCGCCATGGCTGAACCCCGCTGTTCGGCCGGGTAGATATTCAGCATCGTGCCTTGCGATAGCGGCACGAGGGCAGCGCCGAACATACCCTGGATGAAGCGGAACAGCACCATCTCGTAAAGCGATGTGGCGAGGCCGCACATCATGGACGCGACCGTGAACCCGACCACGGAGACCAGATAGATCGCCCGGTAGCCGAAGCGCGCCGCAAGCCAGCCCACTGGCGCGGTCAGAATCGCCGCGGCGACGATATAGGAGGTCAGGACCCAGGTAATCTCGTCATAGCTTGCCGCCAGACTACCCTGCATGTACGGCAGCGCGACATTGGCGATGGTGGAGTCGAGCGCCTGCATCAATGTCGCCACCATCGCACAGACGGTGATGATGGCGCGATGTGGAACTTCGGCTTCGCGAGTTGCGATTCTCTCAGACATCGTTTCGCTCAGAACAGATCGGAGAGCTTGCGCTGGTGATGGGTGTCGATCGACACCTCGGCGCTCATGCCCGCTGACAGCGGCGGATCATTCGGACCCTGATTGATATCGACCCGCACCGGCACCCGCTGCACCACCTTCACCCAATTGCCGGAAGAATTCTCTGCCGGCAGCACGGAAAATTCCTGGTCGGTCGCCGGCGCGATGCTCTGCACCGTGCCGTGCCAGACGTGGCCCGGATAGGCATCAACTGTCACCGTCGCGGACTGACCCTGGCGTGCATAGGTCAGGTTGGTCTCCTTAGGCTCGGCCGCCATCCACATATCGTCGGTCTCCACGAGCCCAAAGGCGGCGGTGCCGGCGGGCAGGAACTGACCAGGCTGCAGCTTGCTCACCTCGGTTACGATGCCGTTGAACGGTGCGCGGACGGTAGCGTGGCGGAACTCGCGCTCCCCTTCGGCAAGCTGGGCCTGAGCCTGCTTGTAAGCCGGCATATTGGTCACCGGGATATCGGCTTTGCCGCCTAACCGGGCCAGCGCCGCCTTTTCCTGTGCATTGTTGGCACCCAGAGCGGCTTGGTCCGACGCAAGCTTGTACTTGGCGTCGTCGTATTGCTGTTCAGTAACCGCCCGCTCCTTTACCAGCTCGGCGTAGCGGTCATAGGTCGCTTGGTCGGCATCCACCATCGCCTGCTGAGCCGCCACCTGGCGCTGGGCATGCACGTAGTCCGCCTTCAGCAAGTCGAGGTTCAGCACGGCCTGCGCCAGATTGGCACGCGCGTTGTCGAGCGCGATCTGGAACTTGAGCGGGTCGAGGCGGAATAGCACCTGGCCCTTCTTCACGTGCTCGCCCTCTTGCACCGGGATCTGATCCACGATCCCGGAAACGTCCGTGGAAACGGTCAGAAGATTGGCTTGCACGTACGCATCGTCGGTTTCCACATAGCGGCCGCCGCTCAGCCAATGGTACACGCCGCCGACGATCAGGACGACCGCTCCGAGGGCGAAGAGCGCGTAGCGCAACCGCCGGCGGGACCGGCGGCATGGAGCGGCCTCGGCAGGCTTCTCCGGCTCGCGGCGGACCACCGGGGCGGGGGCATCGGCGATTGTCGCCACTCGAGGGCGGGCGGGAGAGGCCGGTGCGTCGGCACGCGGCGCGGTGCGGACATCGGAGGGGGCGTCGGCTGGCATGGCGGATCGTACAAGCACCTTATCGTATCGAGCATATACGGTTCGCCGATGTCGAAGTTCCAATGCACGAGCTCGCGCTCCGGCATGATCGGTCTGCTGGGCTGCGCCGGCTTGCCCGTATCGGCCGGTTCCGCTACATGGCCGCCGCGCGCCGCCCGGGGCGGCGCTGTGTTTGCGGGAGCACGGATCATGGCCACTGTCGTCACCATTGAAGCCGAGGCGCGGGCGCGCGCCGGCAAGGGGGCGGCGCGGGCGACCCGGCGGGCCGGCAAGGTCCCGGGCGTGATCTATGGCGCGCACACCCCGAACAGTCTGATCGCGTTGGATCCCCGCACCGTACTTCGGGAGCTGCAACGGCCCGGCTGGCAGTCACGCGTCTATGAAGTGAAGACGGACGGCAGCGCCGAACGCGCACTGATCCGGGACGTGCAGTACCATCCGGTGACTGATGCCCCGGAGCATGTCGACTTCCAGCGCCTCGCACCTGGCGAACGCATCCGCGTCGCCGTGCCGGTCCATTTCGAGAACGAGGGGCTAAGCGATGGGCTCAAGCGCGGCGGCGTACTCAACATCATCCGCCACACAGTCGAGGCGTATTGCGATCCGGACAATATCCCCGAGCGCTTTACTGCCGATCTGACCGGCCTCACGTTCAACGACAACGTGCGCTGGCACGATTTGAAGGGCGCTGAAGGCGTCCAGCCGGTGATTGCCGATCGCGACTTCGTGGTCGCCACTGTGGCGCCCCCTACCAAGATGGGCGAGCCCACCGCCGAGGCAACAGCCGCCACGGCCGCCGCCGCAGCCACCACTGCGGCCGCGGCTCCGGCCGCCGCTGCGCCTGCTGCGCCGGCCAAGGCTCCTGCGAAAGGCGCCACTCGCAAGTGACGCCACCCAACCGGCATACCCACCTCTCCCGCTGTCGGGAGAGGCGTTTCGTACGTTGATGCGCCGTGCTGCTCTGGGTCGGGCTCGGCAATCCCGAGCCGGGGATGGCGCGCAACCGCCACAATATCGGCTTCATGGCGCTCGACACGATCGCCATCCGCTACGGGTTCGGCCCCTGGCGCCGCCGCTTCAAGGGCCTGGTCGCCGAGGGCACAGTAGATAATCAGAAGGTGCTCGGCCTCAAGCCGCAGACCTATATGAATGCCTCAGGCGAGAGCGTGCAGGCGGCCGCCGCATTCTACAAGCTGCCGCTCGAGGCGATTACTGCGTTCCATGATGAGCTGGACCTTGTGCCGGGGAAAGTGCGGGTGAAACGGGGCGGTGGCGCTGCGGGGCATAACGGGCTGCGCAGCATGGACCGGGTACCGAGCTCGTCGGACTATTGGCGGGTGCGCCTCGGCATCGGCCATCCGGGGTCGAAGGAGCGTGTGCTCGGCCATGTGTTGAGCGATTTTGGGCCCGAGGACCGGGTCTGGCTGCTGCTGGTGCTCGACGCGGTGGCTGAGGCGGCGCCCCTTCTGGCCGAGGGGCGACCCGCCGACTTCATGACCAGGGTCGCGCTGCTGGCGCGGGAGAACGAGACATAGGATGGGCTTCAACTGCGGCATCGTGGGCCTGCCCAATGTGGGCAAGTCCACGCTTTTCAATGCCTTGACGGCGGCCGCGGCGGCGGCGGCGAACTATCCGTTCTGCACTATCGAGCCGAATGTCGGCCGGGTGCCGGTGCCCGACCGGCGGCTTGACGTGCTGGCCTCCATTGGCAGGTCGGCCAGGGTGGTGCCGACCTCGCTGGAATTCGTCGATATTGCCGGGCTCGTACGCGGGGCCTCGCGCGGCGAGGGGCTGGGCAACCAGTTCCTCGCAAATATTCGGGAAGTGGACGCGATCATCCACGTCCTGCGCTGCTTCGAGGATCCTGACGTGGCGCATGTCGAAGGCTCGGTCGATCCGATCCGCGATGCCGAGACGGTCGAGACCGAGCTGATGCTGGCGGACCTGGACAGCCTGGAGCGGCGCCTTGTCGGGTTGCAGAAGCGTGCGCGTGGCGGCGACAAGGAAAGCGCGGCGCAGCTTGCACTGATCGAGGCGATCGTTGAGGCCCTGGCGGCCGGCCGCCCCGCGCGCGCAGCCATCCCCGAAGGGCAGGCGGAGGCGGTACGCCGATTGCAGCTTCTAACCGCCAAGCCGGTGCTCTACGTCTGCAATGTCGAGGAAGCGGCAGCGGCGACGGGGAACGCGTTCTCTGCCCGTGTGGCGGAGCGTGCGGTGGTCGAGGGCGCGCGCGCCGTTGTGGTCTCGGCGGCGATCGAGGCAGAGGTGGCACAACTGCCGGAAGCCGATCGCGGTGAATTCCTCGCCGGATTGGGACTGCGCGATAGCGGGTTAGATCGAGTCATCCGCGCCGGATACGACCTGCTGGGACTGATCACCTTCTTCACCGTGGGGCCGAAGGAGGCGCGTGCCTGGACGGTGGTACGAGGCACGAAGGCGCCGCAAGCAGCCGGCCTGATCCACGGCGATTTCGAGCGCGGGTTCATTGCGTGCGAGGCCATCGCTTACGAAGACTATGTCGCCTGCGGTGGCGAGATCGGGGCCAAGGAAGCCGGGAAGATGCGGGTCGAAGGCCGGGAGTACCGCGTTGCCGACGGCGACGTGCTGCTGTTCCGCTTCAACGTCTGATACCGGCAGCCGAGAAAGCGAGCTTACCCGCCACCCCCAGTCGGGAACGCATTCATGCGACCGGATGGCGGAGCCGCTTATTCAGTGCAGCGCGATCGCGGCGAGCCCCGCCGCGTAGGAATCGACCATCGCGGCCACAAGAACGCCGGGTACGCCCCAGAGGTACGCCTTACTCGGCTTCTCCGCCAAGCTCGCCCGCATTTCGGCAAGCAGCCCGATCAGGTCTGATCTGGTGTATGCCAGCTCCGCCTTGGTCGCGAGATGGGGCAAGGTGTTGGTCAGCGTCGCGTCGATGCGGGTCAGCACCGGGACGATCTGCGCCAGAGTACCCTTCACCTCGCGCATGTCAGCCTCCAGGCGGGTCACACGGACCTCCATCCGGCCATCGTAGGACCATGCCCGGGTCGATCAACCGGAGCGTCCGGCATTTGCCGTCAATTCCTTCCGACCCCCACGCCGCATGTAGCCCAGAACCGTCAACCGCAACTTGCCGCGGAGGACCTGCACTCGGGTTCCGTGCACCCAGCCCCCGACTGGCGCAATCGCCGCCGAAGCGTCACACTCGCGTCCCGGAAATGTCCGGAACCGAATCCAAAGCGCCGCACCGCGCCCTGATCACCGCCTGCGTCATGACGGCGACGCTGATGCAGATGCTCGATTCGGCGATCGCCAATGTCGCGCTGCCCTATATGCAAGGCAGCCTCTCCGCCACCCAGGAGGAGATCACCTGGGTGCTGACTTCCTACGTGATCGCAGCGGCGATCATGACAGCGCCGGTCGGCTGGCTCGCGGTTCGCTTCGGCCGCAAGCGGCTGTTCATCATCTGCCTGATCGGCTTCACCATTGCCTCCATGCTCTGCGGGGCCGCGCAGTCGCTGGCGCAAATGGTCGGGTTCCGCCTGTTGCAGGGAATGTGCGGCGCCGCCCTGGTGCCACTGTCGCAGGCCACCATGCTCGACATCTATCCCTTTTCGAAGCGCGCTTATGCGATGGCGATCTTCAGCTCCGGCGTGATGCTCGGCCCGATAATGGGGCCGACGCTCGGCGGCTATCTGACTTACATGTACAACTGGCGCTACGTGTTCTACGTCAACCTTCCGTTCGGCATCGTCTCAATCATCGGGCTGGTGCTGTTCATGCCGGACTCCACATCGAAGCGGGAGCTGCGGTTCGACTGGTGGGGATTCGCCGCGCTGGCGCTGGGCGTCGGCGCGCTGCAGATGATGCTGGATCGCGGGCAGGAGCTCGACTGGTTTAGCTCACGCGAAATCATCATCGAGGCAACTCTGGCCGGGCTTGGGTTCTATCTGTTCGTCGTACATATGCTGACGGCCCGCAGGCCGTTCCTGTCAACGGCTGTGTTCCGCGATCGCAATTTCGTCACCTCGGTGTCGATGACATTCTGCATCTCCATGGTGATGCTCGCGACGTCGGCGCTGCTTGCGCCGTATCTTCAGGACCTGGCAAACTACCCGGTGTTCACCACCGGCATCGCGCTGGCCCCACGCGGGCTCGGCACGATGGCGGCGATGTTCTTCGCGAGCTGGCTCGCCAACTATGTCGATCAGCGCAGGATCATGGCGGCCGGGCTCATGGTGCTGGGCTTCGCGCTGCACGAGATGAGTACGTGGACGCCCGACGTTACCCAGGACCAGATGATGCTGACACTGATCGTGCAGGGATTCTCGACCGGACTGATCTTCAATCCGATGACGGTGCTGGCGTTCATGACCCTGCCGGCGCAGCTTCGGGGGGAGGCGACCGCGTTGCAAGCGTTGGCGCGCAACATGGGTTCCGCCGTCGGCATTTCGGTGACCACGTTCACGCTGGCGCGCAGCGCTCAGGTGATGCACGCCGACATCGCCGCGAACATCACGCCATTCGATCGGCTACTGCAAGGCACCGGCGCCGCCGCGCACTTCTACGATCCGGCGACTGCCCATGGCGCGGCGCTTCTCGACCAGGAGATCCAGCGGCAATCGCAGATTATCGCCTATAACAACGATTTTCACATGATGGCGTTTATCGTCATTCCACCGCTGCTGCTGTTGTTGTTGCTGCGCCGCGGTGCTCGCGCGACTCCAGCGTCGGCGGAGTGAGGTCTCGTGGAAAAGGGGTTCACAGTCGACCTTCGTAGCGCTCCGTAAAGTCTCCGCGGCCCTCAGTGGGATCGCTTTCCGAACCGCGATCCCAGCAAGGTGCGCCAAGTAGCGTTTGCAGACTGCACGCCCCCGTCATCGCAGCGGCGGCAGCAGGGCTGCGGCATAGGCGGCCGGGTTCTTGATGAGGAAATGGGCCACATCCAGATCTAATTCGCGGCCCTCCGCCGCAGGGCAGGCGCTGCGGATAGCCACGATTTCCGCTGGCGGCACGCCAGCCCGGATGTTTCGGGCGCGATTAATCGCCGCCGCCATCGGCTGAACGCCGGACGCCAATTCCTGCAACTGCTGCTCGAGCGCAGCGATGCCGAGGCTTGTGCAGACTTGCGGCAGCACGCCGAGACCCTGGATCGGCCAGCCGCGAGGCGCCAGCAGGCGGCTCCAGGTGACAAACAACTCGCCGCCGTCGGGCAGCGTGGTGAGCGTCTGCACCAGACCCTTGCCGAATGTCGAGCTCCCCACCACAACGGCGCGCCCTCGATCCGCCAGCGCCGCGGCCAGAACTTCAGCGGCGCTGGCGGTACGCCCATCGACCAGCACGATCACCGGCACGTCCTTCGCCAGCTCGTCGCCGGCTGAATTCCAGATGCGATTGGCCGCGGGGTCACGCCCTTGCTCGAGGGAAACGACGCCGGCGGGCAGCAACTCGTCCGCCACGGAGACTGCCTCGCGCAGCAGCCCACCGCGATTGCCACGCACATCGAGCACGATCCCATCGGGCTGGTGGCGGGCGTTGAACGCGGCCGCGATCGGCTCGGCGACGCCCGTATCGGTATTGCGGCTGAAAGCCGTCAGCCGCAATACTAGCATCGCCGCCACTCTCTGAGCGAAGACGGTCTGCGGCGGCACCGTGGTGTGGACCACGTCGGCCCGGTGCAGGCGACCGTCGTGCGTGCGCCACACCAGACGTACGGTGCTGCCCTCTGTGCCACCAAGCCAAGCAGCGACCGTCGCGCTCTCCTGCCTGGCGGTCGGCTGATCATTCACCGATAGAATGCGGTCGCCGACGTGAAGGCCGACGCCGATGGCCGGGCCGTCGGGAGCGATCGCCGTCACCACGATCATCCCCTGAACCGCGGCCACCGCCAGCCCGATCCCTGTGCTGCCCTCGCGCTCTGCCTCTTCTTGGGTGGCTTGGCCGGGTGGCACATAGCGCGAATAGGGATCGAAATGATTGAACATCTCGTCGAAGAAGGCCTGGATGATACCTTGTGTGCCGGCACGTCGGACCGCGGATGACGCTACCCACGCCGCCTGCGCAATCGATACGGCAGCCGTGGCCCAGGCCTGCGGGGTGGGCACAGGCGGTTGCGGAGCAGCGTAGATCGTCCGTTGCATGGTCGTCAGCACGATCCGCCCGCCGCTCTCGGTCGCGATAAGATCGGGATCGAGCGCGGTCAGCCCACGCAAGCCCCAGATCGCGAGTTGCGGAACGGTGACGGGATCGAGCGCGCGCGGCGCAATGAAGGCAAGCGCCGTGGCGTAAACTTCAGTGGTCAGCGTCGGGTTGAAGTTGGGGGCTGGGAGAGAGGGCTCGGCGTAGACCGGGATCGCCAGAAGCAGCAGGAACAGGAGGCCGAGCCGAATCACCTGAAACGGGACCGCTTCCCCGATTGTCGGGCGCGGCCTACGGGCTGCGCCGGAACGCCTTGCATGAGCTGGAACGCGAGGCTGCCGGTGACCGCGTTGGCCTCCGCAAGCCGCACCTCGACTTCCTGTCCCAGGCGGAAAACGAGGCGGGTGCGCCGGCCGGTCAACGTTTGCTCTCGCTCATCATGCTGCCACAAATCGTCGGGCAGCGCGGAGCGCGGAACAATGCCGCTCGCCCCATTTTCCGTCACTGTGACAAAAAGGCCAAAGCGCGTGACGCCGGAGATGCGAGCGTCGAACGTCGACCCCACTCTCGTGGACATGAATGCCGCCAGATAGCGGTCGATGGCGTCGCGCTCGGCCGCTTGGGCGCGCCGTTCGGTCGCGGTGAGGTGCTCGGCAATCGCATCGAAGCGTGCGTCTGCCGCGTGCTCCAGCCTCCCGAGTTGCAGAGCGCAGATGAGTGCCCGATGCACGAGCAGGTCGGCATAGCGCCGAATCGGGCTGGTGAAATGCGTGTAGCGCGGCAACGCCAAGCCGAAATGACCGATATTGTGCGGGCTGTAGGCGGCCTGCGATTGGCTGCGCAGGACCACCTCGTTCACCACCGGCGCATCGGCGGTACCAGCGACGCGCCGCAATACGCTGTCGAGGTCACTTGGACGCAGTCGATCGCCAGCCTGCAAGGAGATCCCGAAGCCGCGCAGGAAGTTGCGCAACTCTTCTAGCTTCTCGACCGAAGGCGGCGCATGGACGCGGTACATGCAGACGGCGTGGCGCCGCTCCAATTCCTCGGCGGCGGCGACGTTGGCGAGGATCATGAACTCTTCGATTAGCCGATGGCTGTCGAGCCGAGGCCGGGGCACCACTGCTTGCACTCGGCCCTGGTGGTCAAGCGCGACCTGGCGTTCGGGCAGGTCGAGATCGAGTGTGCCGCGGGCCTGCCGGGCCGCGAGCAGAGCGCGGAAGGCGGTATAGAGCGCGGGGAGCGGCAGCCCGAGCGTCTCGTTGCGATCATGCGCGAGCTGCACCTGTTCGTAGGTGAGGCGCACCGCGCTGCGCATCAGGCCATGACCGAAACGATGTTTCACCTTGCGTCCGTTGGCGTCGATGCGAAGCTCGACGAACAGGCAGGCACGATCTTCCTGTGGGCGCAGGCTGCACCAAACGTTGGAGAGCGCCTCCGGCAGCATCGGCACGACGCGGTCGGGAAAATAGACACTGTTGCCGCGTTCCAGGGCGGTGGCGTCCAGAGCCGTATCCGAGCGGACGTAGTGCGCAACGTCGGCGATGGCGACGATCAGGCGGAAGCCGGTCCTGTCCGGCTCGGCGAACACCGCATCGTCGAAATCGCGCGCATCCGGTCCGTCAATAGTCACCAACGGAACCTGGCGCAGGTCCTCCCGATCGCCGAGCGCCGGCGGGGCGGCACGATCGGCCTCGGCGAGTGCCTCGGCGGAGAAGACGTGCGGGATGTCGTGCGTGGCGATAGCGATCAGGCTGATCGAGCGGGCGTCGCCCATTCGCCCGAGCCGCTCGATCACTCGCGCCGGTTTGAGGCCGAGCTGATGGTGCGGGAGAGGTTCGGCCAGCACGATCTCGCCGGATTCCGCGCCGGCGTCCTGACCAGGCGGCACGATCCATTCCGCTTTTGCGCGGCGGTCGGTCGGGACGATGCGCCCCTCCCGCGGACTGGGGCGGTACACGCCCAGCACCCGCCCTGGCGTGTCGGAAAGGCGCTTGATCGTGCGGCCCTCATAGCGGCCAGGCCCAGCGGGCCGAAGCCGGGCGAGGACGCGCTGACCCGGGGCGAGCGCGGGCCGGCCATGCGGTTCCGGCGCCATCAGCACTTGCGGCGGCGGCCCCTCGCCGTCCCACTCGACGGGCCGGGCGAGCGCATCGCCGTCAGGGTCGGTGCCGGTCACCAGCACAACGGCGGTTTCCGGAAGGTGGGGGTGGCTGCGGCGGGGTGGACGTTTCAAGTGCGAGCGATCACCTCGGACATCCGCCCGAGGTAATCGAGCAGCGCGTCACGAAAGCGCAAAAGGCTCTTGTAGTGGACGGTCTCCGGCGGCAGCACACGCACTGCTTCTGCCAGACGTTGCGCAATCTCCGGGCGCGCTGCGATGCGGGCCAGCGGGTAGACATGCACGCGGATGGTGAACAGCACGGCACCCGACTGCGGAAGGCGGGTCAGGGTCTGCCGCTCGACACGGACGAACAGCGCATCGCCGGCGTTGTCGGCGGTAATATGCACGTTGCGGTTGGTGCGCCATTTGCCGCCGGGCTGAAACAGCGTCGGGTCATCTGACAGCGACCAGTTGAGCCGTACGGCGACATGACCTGGCTTGACCACGCCCATGAACCGATCGACCGGGCGCGCGAGCCTCTCGCCATAGAATGGCACCGGGCCGTGTATCATGCCGAGCGGTCGGCCGATCTTTTCGCCCAGACGCCAGCGGCTTGGGAAGCAGACGACGCCGGCGATGAGCAGCGGGCCGTCGTCGCTGACCTGAATGATGCAGAGATCTTCCTGCACTAACAGCGCCGCCGCTTCCAGCGGATCGTAGCCTGGTTCGGCCAGGTTCCAGCGATCGCCGGTCAGCCGGTTCTCCAGCGCCTCGCCGTTGGCGGCGAACCAGTGCGGCCATGTCCCGGCGAGATGCGTGGTCAGAACGTCCCACGTCTCTCGCCGCGCCGGCTCGGAGCCGGCGACGGCGGCGAATACCTCATCGCGCCGGCTGGAAAGCAACTCGCGCCGCTCTCCCATTTCCGCCGGATAGCGCTCATCGAGCTCGATCCAGTCGGCGCGCGGACAGGCGGTCAGGCCCATCGCCATACGATACGGGCCAGGCTCGAACGAGAGATGCACGGCCTGCGGCGGAAGGGTGGCGATCATCGGTCGGGTCCGGAGTAATGCTGGCCGGACATAGCTGTTCGCGCAACTCCCGAGCAAACATCATCTCTCCCGCTCTGCGCAGAGGCGAGACTTACCCCGACGACGCGCGATGATAGGCTCGTGCGGCGATGCGCAGACGGTCGCGGAAATGCTGCCGCATCTTCTCGGTCCATTTCGAGCTGGCGGCCTGCTTCCATTCCGTGCTCGCCTGCACCTCGGGCGCCGTCAGGTGATAGAGCGCGACATAGCGCAGCGAGCCGTTGCGCGCGCGGAAGCGCCGTGCGGCGAGCACGCCGGGCACCCCGATCAGGGCGGGTATGTGCTCGCTGTCATACCAGTCGTTGAACTCGGCCTCGTGCTCCGGGACAACGTTCATTGCGTTCAGCAGCAACCCGCCCGCCCCGCGAGGAGGGTCCTGATCCCCCGGCGTGATCTGCTCGCCTTCGAAGCGGATCAGCCGGTCGCAGATCGCTGTCATGCGCTTGGACCACACCGACAGGTTCTCGTAGGCGATGGCCCGATAGGCCGGGCTCGCCAGAACATCGAGGCTATCAAGGTCATAGGTGGCAACAGCGTGCTTCGGGTTCTCTGCGCTAATCCAGCGCGCACAGGCTCGGAATCCCGGCACGCGCTCGCGCTCCGGGATATGCTCCAGGTCGTACCAGTCATGGAATTCGTCAGCGTGCGCCTTCGAGAAGTCGAACGCTGCGATCAAGATTCCCTTGGCCATTACTTTGCCTGCTCCCTATTCGTCTGTCGATGCTCTGGAGCGCGATGTCACGGCGCGCGCAGACGATAGACCCGCGCTGCAGTCCCGCTATAGAGCGCCTTCTTCTCGGCATCTGATGCCTTGGCAGTCAGGTGCTTGAAGGCGTTCCACAGCTCGGTGTAGCCGCAGGACTGCTTGTCGGGAGGGAAATTGCTCTCGAGCATGCAGCGCCCAGCACCGAACGCCTCGATGCAGGTCTCGACGTACGGACGCCAGGCCGCGGCCAGTTCCGTCGATGACGCCGGCGCCTCGCGTTCGTGGAAGACGAACCCGAGATTGATCATGCCAAGCCCGCCGATCTTGACGTTGACATTCGGGCATTTTGCCAGCTCGGCGATGTCGGCATCCCAACTCTTCAGAATCTCGGCCTGATGCCCCGCGTACGGACCAACATTCAGCATGCCGCCGACGTGATCGAGGATAATCGTCGTGTCCGGGAAGGCGCGGGCGAGGTCCGTCAGCTCCGGGATTTGCGGGAAATAGAGCCACGAATCGAAAGACAAACCCAGCTTCGCGAGCTGCCCGAACCCTTCGCGGAAATCCGCCGCCATCAACTGGTGCGGCTTGACGAAGCGCGAGACGTATTTGCCCACCTCGCTCGCGTCCCATGGAACCGAGTAGCGGATGCCGCGCATACGGCCGCCGCCGGCGGCGATCTCTGCTTCCAGCACGTCGCGCACCCGGGCGCCGATGGTCAGGTCGGCGTAGCCGACGATGCCCTCGGCGATCCGGCGCGGGCCGAAGCCGCCGCTCGCGCTCATCGCCGCCAGGCCGTTGACGAACTCGATTTCGCCGACCGGCCGCATTTCCGCGGGACCCTCGGCACGATACATCGCACGACATTCGATGAAGACGGTCGAAACGATATTGTGACCACCGCCGATGTCGGCGAGCAGCTCCGGCAGCAAATAGGTGCCCCGCTCCGGCGTTAACCAGAAGTGATGATGCGGGTCGATGATCGGCAGATCCGGTTCCAGCGCCGTCTCGGGCGGCGACTTCGCCAGCCATGCGCGCAGATCGGTATCGTTGCGGTACGTGCTGCCGCGGTATTCGCCTTTCGCCCACATCGGATCGTCCCTCCCGGCGCGCCGCCCGTTCTGGGCGGAGATGAATGCGCAGAGCCTAGGCCCCGACGGCGCGAGCCCGCAAGCGCAGCGTGGATGTGACATCAGTGCGCTGCTGAGATACGGTGCGGGCCAGCGGCTGAGGAGAAAATGCATGCCTACCAACGCGCAGAAGATCATCGAACTCGACAGACAGCGGATGAACGCGATGGCCCGGAAGGACATCGCGGCGCTGAAGACGCTGCTGTCGGATGAGCTGGTTTACACGCATTCCTCGGCCCGGCTCGATACCAAGCAGAGCCTGATCGCGGCGATGGAGTCCGGCGCGACCGTCTATACCGCTGTCGAACCTTCGGACGTGAAGGCGGCGGATTTCGGTAATGTGGTGGTGTTGACGGGAACTGCGCGGATTCACGTCACATCGCAGGGCAAGCCTAACGCATTCAGCGTCCGCTTCACTGATGTCTATGCTGATAAAAGTGGACAGTGGCAAATGGTGGCGTGGCAATCGACCCGCATCCCGGAGTGAGTCAGGTCGGTGCGACCACGACAAACAGCGGGAGGGAGGAAATGGTCGAATTGTCTGACGTTCTGGAATCGACCCGATTAGAACGCGTGGCTACCGGATTCGTCTTTACCGAAGGCCCACTCTGGCATCCTGACGGCTTCTTCTACTTCGTCGATGTCCGCGCGAGCACTCTCTATCGCGTGGTGTTGGGACAAGCGCCCGGACTGATCCGCAAGACCAGCGGTGGCAACGGCACGACATTCGACCTGCAAGGACGTCTGATCAACTGCGAAGGCGACGGGCGACAACTCACCCGAACCGACCATGACGGGCAGGTGAGCACCCTCATCGATCGCTTCGACGGTCTTCGGCTCAATCGCCCGAATGACGTGATTTGCCGATCGGATGGCACGATCTTCTTCACCGACCCATCGATACGTGTGCCTGTCGCAAAGCGGGATGTAGGCGAAGGCGCCGTCTATAGGATCGCGCCAGACGGACGCAGCCATCTGGTGGCGTGGTGCGAGTATCCAAACGGCTTAGCGCTGTCGCCGGACGAGAAGACGCTGTATGTGGCGAACACACGCTGGACGCAATACATCCATGCAATCGAGCTCGACTCCGCGGGCGAGATGGTGCGGCGGCGGATCTTCGCCGACATGTCGGCGGACGGGACGAATGGCGTACCGGACGGCATGAAGGTCGATGAGACCGGGCGGGTATTCTGCACCGGGACCGGCGGCGTGTGGGTGTTTGCCGAGGACGGCACGCGGATCGGCATCATCGAGACCCCGGAGGTCTGCGCCAACATCGCCTTCGGCGGTCCCGATCTTCGGACATTGCTGCTCACTGCAAGCACGTCGCTGTACACGCTGCGGGTCAAGACGCCGGGCCTGCCGCATCCCTGGTACAAGCTTCGTGCCGGTTGACGCGGCAACAGCAGGTTAGCGGCCTGACGGAGCCGCGGCCTTGACCCACGGCCCGTCCGTTCGGCAAAGGAAAGACGGGCCCAACCCGGAGTGCACCCGATGCCCGCCTATCAATTCGTGACCGTGGACGTCTTCACCGATCGTCGGTTCGGCGGCAATCCGCTGGCCGTCTTCCCCGAGGCTGACGGTCTATCCGATGACCAGATGCAGGCGATCGCCGCCGAATTCAACCTGTCGGAGACAACGTTCGTGTTGCCGCCCGACAATCCGCAGCACCATGCTCGGGTGCGCATCTTCACGCCACGCACCGAGCTGCCGTTCGCCGGCCATCCCAATGTGGGCACGGGCTTCGTTCTGGCCCGGCGCGAGCAGAACCCGCCCGAGCATTTCACCTTCGAGGAGCAGGCCGGACTAGTGCGCGTGCACATCCTGCGCGCTTCCCATGCAATCACTGGTGCGCGTGTTTCGGCGCCCCGCTCGCTCACAATCGAGGATGACGTTCCGATCGATGTGGTTGCGGCCTGCGCGTCCCTGAGGCCGGAAGACATCGCCACCGAGGCGCATACGCCACTGGTCGCCTCGGTCGGGACGCCGTTCGTGCTGGCCGAAGTAACCAGCGTGGAGGCGCTGTCGCGCGCTACACCCGACCTCGCGGCGTTCCGCTCCGCGGCGTCGCGCGTCGAGGCGCTGGGCACTCGGTTGTCGCTGCATCTTTACGTCTGGCAGTCCGACGGCGACAGGCGGCTGCGCGCCCGCATGTTCGCACCGCTCGGCGGCGTGCTGGAGGATCCAGCGACCGGAAGCGCCAATGCGGCGCTGGCGGCGTTGCTGACTTCGCTGGCGCCGGGCGTGAACGTGGACCTGACCTACGATATCGAGCAGGGTATCGAAATGGGCCGGCCGAGCCGTATCCTGGCGAGCGCCCGAAAGACCGGCGAAGGCCCCGTCAGCGCCACTGTCGCCGGCGATTGCGTGCCGGTGATGCGCGGATGGTTGGATTTGTAATATACGACAGCCCAAAAGACCGCCCTCTCGGGTGAACCCAGTTCCGTGCCGTCGTGACCGGCCTTATGCCGGCCGCCACAGCGCAGGATCAGATCACTCCGCTCTCACGCAGCCCGGCGAGCGCCGCTGCGTCCAGGCCCAATAGCTCGGACAGCACCACCTCAGTGTGCTGGCCGAGCAGCGGCGGCGCGATGCGATAATCGGCCGGCGTGGCAGATAGGCGCACGGGGTTGGCGATCACCTTCACCCGCCCACCCGCCGCCCCCTGCATCTCGACCACCGTCTCGCGCGCCAGCACCTGCGGGTCAGCGAACACCTCCGAAAGCTTGTTGATCGGGCCGCAGCCGATCTTCAGCGCCTCCAGTTTCTCGACCCACCAGGCGGTCGGGTGACGCTGCATCACCGGCGTAAGAGTATCAGTAACGAGCTGACGGTTCCGCACACGCCCCGCGTTGGTGGCGAAGCGAGCATCCTCCAACAAGTGCGTCAGCGCGAAGCTCTCGCAGAAGCGGTGGAATGTCGGGTCGTTTCCGATAGAAAGAACAATATACCCGTCGGCAGTGGGGAAGACCTGGTACGGAGCGATATTCGGATGCTGATTACCAAGTCGTGGCGGATTCTCGCCGGTGGCCAGATAGTTCATGCCCTGATTAGCGAGCCACGCGACATGCGCATCGAGCATCCCGATATCGATCTGCTGACCTTCGCCGGTCGCGTCGCGATGACGCAAAGCCGCCAGGATGCCGATACAGCCATACAGTCCGGCGAACAGATCGGCCACAGGCACGCCGACTTTCTGCGGCAGCCCCTCGGGCTCGCCGGTCAGGCTCATGACGCCACCCATCGCCTGGATAAGGCTGTCGTAGCCCGGACGTGGAGCATAAGGTCCGGTCTGCCCGAAGCCGGTGATCGAGCAGTAGATCAGGCGTGGGAACGCCGCATGGAGCTGCTCGTAGCCCAGCCCATATTTCGCCAGCGCACCGACCTTGAAATTCTCCGCCAGGATGTCGCACTGCGAGATCAGGCGGCGCGCGATCGCCTGTCCTTCGGGCCGCGCGATATCGAGCGCGACCGATAACTTGTTGCGGTTGACACCGGTGAAATAGGCGCTCTCCTGCGTCCCGGGCATGTACGGCGGTGCAAAGCCGCGGGTGTCGTCCCCGCTGCCGGGCTTCTCGATCTTGATCACCTCGGCGCCGAGATCGGCAAGCATCTGCGTGCAGGTGGGCCCCGCAAGCACGCGCGTCAGGTCGAACACCCGAAGGCCCGCGAGCGGGCCGGAAGGAGCCGGGTTGGAGAGGGGCATGCGGCGCTCCGGGTTCACGGTGGGTTCACGGCAAGGTACGGGGCAGGATATGCGGGTGCTCGCGATGAGAGGGACCAGAGGCTGTTGCGAGCCAGCCCCCCTCCGCAAGGCGCTACCGCAACGGGAAGGGGTTCTACTCCCACCCCATGCTGCCGAAGGCGGCTATCAGCTCTTCGATGCGGCGCGGATCGGACTGCTCCATCACCCGCCGGGCAAATCGAGCGCAGGCGTCGATATGCACCGACCGCACGGCCTGCTTAACCCGCGGCACCGCGGCCGCGTTCATGCTGAAGCTGCGCAGCCCCAGGCCGAGCAGCAGCGGCGTCAGCCTGGGGTCGGCGGCCATCTCGCCACATACCGAGACCGGCTTACGCATCCGCAGCGCCGCCTCGGTGGAGAATTGGACCAGCCGCAGCACCGCCGGATGCAACGGGTCATACAGCTCGGCGACCTCGCTCTCGCCGCGATCCACCGCCAGTGTGTAGGCGGTCAGATCGTTGGTGCCGATCGCAAAGAAATCCGCCTCCAGCGCCAGCGCATCGGCCGACAGCGCCGCCCCCGGCGTCTCGATCATGATCCCCAGCAGCGGCAGCTTCTCGGGGATGCGATCGCCGCGCCGGCGCAGCCGCCGCACCACGCGTTCGTAAATCTCCCGTGCTGCCTTCACCTCGGCTACGGTAGTTACCATCGGCAGCATCACCCGCGCCGGCCCAGCCACCGCGGCGCGCAGGATGGCGGCGAGCTGTGTTTCCAATAGCTCGGTCCGGCGCAGCAGCAGGCGGATCCCACGCAAACCGAGCGCCGGGTTGGTGTCCGCCGTCTCCGCGACGATACCGGCGCTGACCAGGGCCTCGATCTCCTTCTCGCCACCCCAATCGAGCACGCGGATCGTCACCGGCGCGCCACTCATCGCCTCGATGATCGCGCGGTAAATCTCGGTCTGGGTGTCTTCGTCGGGCACCGTCTCGCGGTTCATGAAGATGAACTCGGTGCGCAGCAGGCCGATGCCGAAGGCGCCCGATTGCTGGATCAGCGGCAATTCGATCAGCAGCTCCAGATTGGCCTGCAGCTCCACCGCTTCGCCGTCCAACGTCTCGGCCGGCAGGCGCCGCAGCCTGGCGAAGCGTTGGCGCCGCCGAGCGAACGCCGTCACCGACCGCCGCGCCGCCGCCAAGGCGACCTCGGACGGGTTGAGCACCACCCGCCCGGCGCTGCCATCCACGATCGCCATGTCCCCCGACCGGATCGCATGAGCGAGCCCGGGGGCGCCCAACACGGCCGGCACGCCGAGCGCCCGCAGCATCACCGCGGTATGGCCGTCCGCACCACCTTCTTCGGTCGCAACGCCGGCGAGCCGCGCCGGATCGAGCAATGCGGCGTCGGCCGGACGCAGCGCCTCGCACACCAGGATGGCCCCTTCGGGCAGGCCGGCGAAGCTCTGGAATGGCGCCCGCGTCAGGTTCCGAATCAGCCGGCGGGCGATCTCATGGATCTCGTCGGCACGCCGCCCCAGGCTCGCCCGGTCCTCGGCTGGCATGCCGGGTTCCGCCTGGGCCAGGATCGCACCGGCAATCGCCGCCGCCTCTTCCGCGACGGCGCTTTCCGCAGACAACAGCAGATCGCCAATGCGTTGGCGGGCGCCGCGGATCAACCGCGATGAGCCCAGCATACTAAGATAGGCGTCGATCAGCGGCCTGAACTCGGGCTGGCTGTCCTCGGGCAGCGCTTCCAACCGCGTACGGATCTTGGCGAGCTGCTTCCGTGATTGGGCGATGGCGGCATCCAGCCGGGCACCTTCGGCGCCGATATCCGCCGCCTGGATCTTGTGGCGAACGATTTTGGCATCGGGCTCCGATGCGCCGAACACAGGGCCAATGGCGACGCCGGCTGAAACAGGGATGCCGACGAACACGGCCTCGGTTCGGTCGGCGCGCCTCAACAGGCCGGACAGCCGTTTGTGTTGTGGCGGCGGCGGTTCAGTCCTGTTCACTGAAGCCGGACTCGACCAATCCCGCCAGCGCCTCCAGCGCCTCCTTGGCGTCCCATCCCTCAGCCCGCAACTCGATCTCCGCGCCCGGGCCGGCGCCCAGCATCATCAGACCCATGATGCTGCGCGACGACACACTCTGGCCGTCGCGCACAACATCAACCGAGGCACCGAAACGTTCGGCCAGGGTGACGAACTTGGCGGCGGCCCGGGCGTGCAATCCGCGCTTGTTCATCACCCGTACAGTGCGAGTAAGGACGGGCGCGCCGGTCGGGATGTTCTCGCCCGCGGGATCTGCGTCGCCCGACGCAGTCATGCCAACCCAAGCCTGATGCGGTTACCCCGGCCGCGACGCGGTCCTACTCGCACGTGCCGTTCGCGCCATTGAGCTTCGGACATCGATGCAGCACATGCGATGCAGCCGCGATGTATTTGCGCCCGGCCGCCTCGGCACAATTGACCGCATCCGGCAACGGCTGATCAGAGCGTACCTTGGCGAGCTTTACTAACATCGGCAGATTCACCCCGGCGATCACCTCCACGCCCTTCCGCTCCATCATGGAGATGGCGAGGTTGGAGGGGGTTCCGCCGAACATGTCGGTCAGCAGTACGACACCGTCTCCGGTATCGCACTGCTCGATACATGCCTCGATCTCGGCGCGCCGGTTCTCGATGTCGTCTTCGGGACCGATGCAGATCGTGCCCACGTGCCGCTGCGTGCCCACAACGTGCTCCATGGCGGAACGCAGCTCCTCCGCCAGCCGGCCGTGGGTGATCAGGACCATGCCGATCATGGTGTCTTGTACACACCTCGAATGAAGGCACGGATAATCTCGGTCATCGTCTCACCTCAGGCCACCCTGGGCCTGCATCGGAGGCGGCCGCGCATTTCCGCCCCCCGCCTGCTCAGTCGTGCCGTCCCGACGCGGCTCCGGACGACCTGCCGTCCACACGGCAGACTGCCCCTCGCGCGCCAGCTCGCGATGAGCGACGTGGACCCCCCAAGCGACTTCGGCGTCACCGGCAGCGAACCGGGACGCCAAGCGGGCGGCGAGCCTCTCAACGATATGCACCGAGCGGTGACGCCCCCCGGTGCAGCCGACTGCGATGGTGACGTATTTCTTGCCCTCTTGGACGAACCTCGGCAAGAGCAGCCCCAGTAGGCCGGCCACCTGGTCGAGGAAAGCCGGGAAGTCCGGATCGGCCTCGACATACGCGGCAACCTCGGGATCAAGCCCGGTTCGCAACCGCAAGATGGTGTCGTAGTGGGGATTCCGCAAAAACCGCGCATCGAATACCAGATCCGCGTCGCGCGGAAGGCCGAGCGGGTACGCAAACGAGATCAGCGTCACCGCCATGCGCAGTTGGCCGGCGGCGCTGTCCTCGCCGAAATGCCGCTCGACGAGAGCCCGCATCGCTCCCACCGGTAGTTCCGTGGTGTCGATCAGCAGGTCCGCGGCGTCGCGCAGCGCAGCAGTCAGCGTCCGCTCCTCGAGTACGCCGTCAATCACGCGTCCTTGCGGGGCAAGGGGATGGCGCCGGCGGCTCTCGGTGTACCGGCGCAGCAGCACCGTTTCGTCGGCGGTCACGTAGACAAGTTCTGGCTGCAGCGCCGGATTGGTGCGCAGTCGCGCCAGAGCGTCCAGGACACGATCGGCGTCGAATCCCCGGGTGCGCGCGTCGACCCCGATCGCCAGTCTCCGCTCGCTGCGGGTGACCATCTCCTCGAGCATGGTCAGCGGCGGATTATCGACCGTCTCGTAGCCAAGATCCTCCAGCACTCGGAGCACCGACAGCTTGCCGGACCCGGACAGGCCGGTCACCAGCACCACCCGCAGGGGCGCAGCGGCGGCAGTCGGGCTCACGGCACAAAAGCTCCGGCGACCTGCGACACGCGGCCGAGCGCGCAGTCGAGCGCCAGCGCCACGCGCTCGGGTGCCGAGGCGGCGAACGCCTCGACCATGACCAGCGGCAGGTCGAGCCCGGCGTGCCGCCGCGGCTCCGGCAGCCGTGCCGGTGCGCCAAGCTCTACCGCGAGCATCAGCCGGGCTTCCGCAGCGTACGCTAGCCGCACGATCCCCAGTCCGCGCACCTCCAGCAGGCCGGCCAAGCCGGGCGCCGGTCGCGCCAGCCCGTTCTCGATCACCACGCGATCGTCAGCAACCAGGACGAAACCCCGCGATAGCAGCCGCAGCGCCAGATCCGACTTTCCGGAGCCTGGCGGTCCGAGCAGCAACACGCCTGCCCCCTCCCGCGACACACAGCTCGCGTGGATGTGGCCCTGGCTGCCCATGGCCCACAATTTGAGCCGGTGCGAGGCGGAAAGGAAGTGCCCCGATGCGGGCATCGTCGCAGAAATGATCCCGCGCGAGCCCTGCTGTCGCCTCCCGCATATCCTGGTATGGCAGAAGGAGACTAGGAGACTGGCCCTCCCGCGACTTTCAGACCCCTCAGGCGAGGGGCCGAAACACGGATATTCAAAAGGTTATCGGATGACGCTCGTTCTGCTAGAAATCGACCAGCGCGGCGTGGCGACCGCCACGTTGAACCGGCCGGACATTGGTAACGCTTATAACGAGGAGTTGCGGGCGAGTTGATTGCCGGGCTGGAGCGGCTGGCGCCGGACCCAACGGTGCGGTGCCTCGCGCTGCGCGGTGCCGGCAAGCATTTCCAGGCCGGCGCGGACGCGGTGACTACGGGAACTGCTTTCGGCCCGCTCGCCCTTTCCAGACATCCAGGCACGGCGTCGATGGGCGCGCTTGCTGATCAACCTCGGCTGCGCGCTGACGGCGAGCCTAGTGTTCGTCTCGTCGATGGTGGCTGCCTCGGAAGGGCTGTGCAGATCCCGGCCGGCCGAGTATTCAAGCGCGGACGAGGGCGCCTTTTTGACTCAGGATGGAAAGTGATCGCATGCTGACATTCATGCGCACCACCACAGTGGAGGGAACCGAGGCATATGACTGAAAAGCATACACCTACCCGACACGCGGGACAGACGGGAGGGTTGACCGACCTTTCGGCCGACGCCACTCGGGATATTAGCGCGGCACTTTCCGGTCTATTGGCTGACGTCTTTGCTCTTTACCTGAAGACGAAGAACTTCCATTGGCATATGAGCGGGCCGCACTTCCGCGACTATCACCTGCTGCTAGACGAGCAGGGTGACCAGATTTTCGCAATGACCGATCCCATCGCTGAGAGGGCGCGCAAGATCGGCGGCACCACGCTGCGGTCCATCGGGCATATCGCACGAATGCAGCGTATTGCCGACAATGATGCAGAATACGTTGAGCCACAGGATATGCTCGCCGAGCTAAAGGACGACAATATCCGTCTGACCTCGGCGATGCGCCAGGTGCACAATACCTGCGACGAGTACGGCGACGTCGCGACAGCGAGCCTGCTTGAGGTCTGGATCGACGAGACTGAGCGGCGCAGTTGGTTCCTCTACGAGGCGGCACGCCGCCCGGCAGGCTCTAACGGCTGATTCGCAACGGGCGGAACACGCATCTGAACTGGTGCGCACCGTCGAAGCGGCCTGGCTAGGGAGGAGGTGGGAATGCCGCGTCATGAGGAGCAGGCGATCCTCGACTATGGTGCCGACGAGCTTTTCGCAGTCGTGGCAGATGTGAAGGATTATCCGCTGTTCGTCCCCTGGTGCAGCGGCGCGCGCATTCGCCGGGAGGACCAGCGAGAGATCATCGCTGATCTCGTCATCGGATTCGGTCCATTCCAAGAGAGCTTTACAAGCCAGGTCACGCTGGATCGACCGCGACAGGTACTGGTTCGCGCCATCGAGGGGCCGCTCGAGCACCTGACAAACACGTGGACGTTCACCCCGGTTAAAGACAGGACCCACGTTGACTTTGTCATTGACTTTCAGTTCAAGAGCCATCTGCTCGATCATGTTGCGAATGGCATGTTCCACGAGGCCGCGACTCGCATGGTGAGTGCATTCGAGTCTCGGGTGCACTTGCTCCATCTGATGAAGCGCCATGCGAGTCAGGACCCATCCCTCTGACACGACATCATTGATGCAAAAAAGGCCCAAGGCGCGCGCGGCCCACGCGGTCAGCCAGGCCCTCTTCTCGAACACGGACTGCGCGACACAGACCCCAGCGCGCAGCGTAAAGGAGCTGCGTCCTCGCGCCGTGCTAGCTTGGTCCAGGCATCCAAGCGCTGGTTGCGAATCTTACAGTAATGGTGGCGCCAGCACGGTTTCGGCAGGCCAACCTCATCACAGTTCGTATTAACCCGCTCAATAAGTGACCGAATGCTCGGGGGGTCAGGCTGTGGATAATAGCATCGCAGGTGCCCATCGATGAGCTCATCGGCCCTGGGATCGATCTTGCTCGTCCCGGGGGACGCTCTCCTCGACGACCTGCCCAGGCCATACACGCGCCATCAGGCGAGCTGCAGCAGAAAATCTACCGGGTTCCTCGATTTAGGACGGAACTTCGAAACCCGAATTTCGCGGCGATGGCGGAAGCGGTCGGCATACGCGGGATCAGGCTGGAGGATCCAGCCGAAGCTAATGATGGGATCACCACCGGGCTGGCCCAGGCCCGTCCTGATCGACGCGGTTGTCAACCGGACGGAACTTGCAATGCCACCCTCGATCACCATTGAGATGGCAAAGGGCTTCTCGCTCTACTGAAAGCGATCATCAACGGCCGGGTCGACGAGGTCGTCGATCTCACAAAGACAATCTCTGGCGGCGAGGCGGATCTCGAATAATGGACACCACGGCACTTCTCCTGTCGCGAGTGCAGTTCGCATTCACGGTCTCGTTCCACATCATATTCCCATCGTTCACGATCGGCCTGGCGGCATGCCTGACGGTGCTGGAGGCTCTGCATCTCTGGACCAGGCGTCCGGCGTACCGTCTGGTCTTCGAGTTCTGGCTAAAGATTTTCGGCATCGCATTTGGGCTCGGCGTCGTCTCCGGCATCGTCATGGCGTTCCAATTCGGCTCCAACTGGAGCGTGTTGGCGCGTATGTCAGGGCCAATCCAAGGGCCGCTGCTCGCGTATGAGACCTTCACCGCCTTCGCCTTGGAAGCCAGCTTTTTTGGCATCTTGCTATTCGGCCGCTCGCGTGTTCCGCCGTGGTTCTACCTGTTTTCGACCGCGATGGTAGCGCTTGGCACAACGCTGTCGGCCTTCTGGATCCTGGTCAACAACAGTTGGATGCAGGTGCCGGTCGGCTACGTCGTCGAGAATGGTCGCTTCGTTCCGGATGACTGGGCCAAGATCATCTTCAGTCCGGTGCTATGGGTGCGCTTCCCGCACATGCTGCTTGCGTCATATCTTGTCGGCGCTTTCTGTGTTGCTGCGACCGGGGCCTGGTACCTGCTGCGCCAGGTGTTCACCGCTGAGGCTCGCATCATGCTGCGCATGGGCCTCGGTCTCGCGGCCGTGTTGGTGCCGATCCAGCTCATCTTCGGACATCTGAACGGTGAATACGTTGTTCACCACCAGCCGTCGAAGATGGCAGCGATAGAGGCAAGATGGCACAACGAGAAGCCGGCTTCTGAGGTGCTGCTCGCCTGGCCGGACGTCGGGAATCGGCGAAACCTCTTCGCGATCACGCTGCCTCCGCCATTTGGGAGCCTGATCAACTCAGACAGCCTGTCGGCGGCAGAGGTGGGGCTGGATAGCATCCCGCCGCAAAATTGGCCACCGGTGCTGATCCCATTCTTCACATTCCGCATCATGGTCGGTTGCGGGCTGGTCATGCTGCTGGTTGCCTGGATTGGTTCCTATCTGAACCACAAAGGGCGCCTTGAGCAGAACCGGCTGCTGCTGTCGGCCACGTTTCTCAGCTTCCCACTGCCTTACATTGCAATATGGACTGGGTGGTTCACTGCCGAGGTCGGGCGCCAGCCCTGGACCGTTTACGGAGTTCTCAGGACGGCCGAGGCAATGACGCCATTTTTGACGGCGCAGGCGGCCCTGATTTCGCTGATCGTCTTTTGCGCCGTCTACAGCTTCATCTTCATCTTTGGGATCTTCTATATTTACAAACTTCTGCGTGCCGGCCCCGAGGGGCATCTGGTGCTGCCGCCCGCCGGCGCTGTTCCGAACCGTCCGATGTCGGTTGTCCATAGCGATCTGACCGGTCCTCGTCGGCTCCCCGCGGGAGAATAGCAATGATCATGTTCTGGATAGCCGTCCTGATCATCAGCACGCTGCTTTACGTGCTGCTCGACGGATTCGATCTCGGCGTCGGCATTCTGTTCGGCCTGACACGCCACGAAACCAGACGGGCCGCCATGATGAGCGCGGTCTCCCCGATCTGGGACGGCAACGAGACCTGGCTGGTGGTCGCCGGGGTGGTGCTGTGGGGTGCGTTTCCGATCGTTTATGCGACGCTGTTCTCCGCGTTCTATCTACCGCTGCTACTGATGCTGGCGGGACTGATCCTGCGCGGCGTTGCCTTCGAATATCGCCATAAGACGGAGCGGATGCGGTGGGTGTGGGATGCCGCGTTTGCCGGCGGATCGCTCGTCGCCGCGTTCATCCAGGGCCTGATGGTGGGAGCCCTGGTCGAGGGACTGCCCATCACGAACGGCCAATATACCGGCGGCATGTTCGGCTGGTTCAGCCCCTTTTCCATCCTCTGTGGCATCGGCCTATGCCTGGGCTATTCGCTGCTCGGTGCCTGCTGGCTTGTCAACAAATGTGAGGGTGAAGTCCGCGACGCTGCTTATCGTCTAATCCCTACCCTGGCGATTGGCCTGCTTGTTTTCCTGATCGTCGTATTTGCTTACGCCCTCGCGGAAAACCTGCGCGTCATTGCAAGATGGCTCGAGCGTCCGTCCCTATTCGTGTTCCCCGCGATCGGCGTCATTGCCGCGCTTGTCGCCGTCCGAAGCGTTCGTCTCCGCCGGGACGGGATCCCGTTCATCATGGTCGCGCTGATTTTCGCTGCGGCCTTCGCGACGCTGGCACTCTCGTTCTGGCCGTACATGATCCCATTCTCGATCACGATCGAAGAAGCCGCGGCGCCCCATTCCAGTCTGGCCTTCATGTTCTGGTTTGCGGGCATCATCGTTTTCCCGCTGATGCTCATCTACACCGCGATCAGCCTCATCGTTTTCCGCGGCAAGGTCACGGCTTCAGAGGTGCATTATTAGAACCATCCAGCATCCGGTTCATCCCAAAGCAAAGGAGTTAGTTCCGTGCCATCTTCAAGCAGTGCCACCGCCGAACCTGCGAAACCCGCCGTTGAGCGGCATAGATCGGCTGCGTTTGTCATCAGGAGTATCGGTGTCGTCGGTTTGGGCCATATGGGCCGCGCTTTTGCGACCAACCTTATTGAGGACGGATACCAGGTACTGGTTTATGATCGGGATCCGAAGCGGGTAGCGGATTTGGTGGCGACCGGCGCTCGCGGTGCGGCGCAGCTCAGCGATCTTGCCAACTGCGATGTGGTCCTGACCTCTCTGCCAGACGATGATGCGCTGGCAGCGGTTGCGCTCGCGCCTGACGGTTTGGCGAGCTTTCTCGCGGTCAATGCGGTGCACATTTCAACCAGCACTGTCAGCCCGGCTTTGTCCCGCCGGGTCGCCGAAGAGCATGCCAGTCGCGGTCAGGATTACGTCGCCGCTCCTGTACTTGGGAATCCGGACTTCGCCAGGACACGCAAGCTCTTTGTGCTTGCCGCGGGCGCGCCCTCTGCGCTCGTGAAGGTTCGGCCGTTACTCGAGCGCCTTAGCCAGCGGCTGTTCGTAATCGGCGAAGATGCCGCTTCGGCCAACCTGTTCAAGCTCGCCGCCAATGTTCTGACCGCGACGACACTGCAGTGCATGGGCGAGGTCCTGGCTTTGTTGCGCAAAGGTGGGATCGATAGCCAGCTTGGGTTCGAAGTACTGACCAATTCGCTGTTTGACTCGCGCGTCCACAAGAACTATGGCGCGAAGATAGTCGAGGCGCGCTACAGCCCACCGGGAATGGCTGTACCGCTCGCCATCAAGGATCTGCGCCTCGCTTTGGCCGAAGCCGAGCGAGCTGCTGTGCCGATGCCCGCTGCAAGCCTCGTTCACGACCGGCTTGTGGCAATGGCGGCGCGCGGCTGGACCGATCTCGACTGGTCGGCGCTCGGCCTGCTCGCTTCTGTTGATGCGGGTATCGACGATCATCGCTGAGGCTACCCACCATCCGCCTCCACGAGGGGCCGCGCTCGCGCCCCTACCCCACGCCGGCCCAAAAACAGCCCTACGGCCCAGTGGCATGGGCCGAGGCGGCGAAAGAGATGGGGTATCAGCCATTCCCACAATCGTCCGGCAATCTCTCACAAGCGTACACCAACCCGGACGGCGTCACAATCGGTCCCTGCACTTATTGCGGCTTCTGCGAGCGGTTCGGCTGTGGCAATTACTCGAAGGCCAGCCCGCAGACCACAATTCTGCCACTGCTAATGCGCCGCGAAAACTTTGAAGCGCGCACCGAGTGCGAGGTCACGCAAATCAACCTCGACAGCACCGGCAAACGGGCTACCGGAGTTACCTATGTCGATTCGGAAGGCCGCGAGTGGGAACAGCCGGCCGAGATGGTCTTTCTGTGCGCATTTCAGATGTTCAATGTGCAACTGCTACTGCTCTCCGGCATCGGCCAGCCGTACGATGTCAGCACCGGCAAGGGCGTAATCGGCCGCAACTTCTCCTATCAGGTTACGTCCAGCGTGCAGGGGTTCTTCGACAACAAGATTTTCAACACCTTCATCGGCGGCGGCGCCATAGGCATGTGCATCGACGACTACAACGGCGACAATTTCGACCACGGCCCCTACGGGTTCGTGGGAGGCGGCTACATGGGGATGGTGCAGACGAACGCCCGGCCGATCGAAACAACGCCGACGCCGCCTGGCACACCGCTATGGGGAGCCATATGGAAGAAGGCGGTCAAGGACAGCTATCTCAGCACCATCCTGCCAGCCACACATGGAAGCTGCTACAGCTACCGCGACTGCTATCTCGATCTCGACCCCACCTACACCGACCGCTTCGGCCGCCCGCTGATGCGGCTGACCTTCGACTACCACGAAAACGAACTCAAGATGTCGCAGTTTCTGACGGATAAGCTTGCCGAGATCGTGCAGCGTATGGGGCCTCGGCAGATCGTCAAGCTGCCGCGCACCGGCCCTTTCAACATAGTGCCCTATCAAACAACACATACCTGCGGAGGAGCGGTCATGGGTACCGACCCGACGACCAGCGCGCTTAACCGCTACCTGCAGAGCTGGGATGTGCACAATCTGTTTGTGATGGGCGCGACGGCGTTCCCGCAGAACGCAGGCTACAACCCGACCGACACCGTCGCCGCGCTGTGCTTCTGGTCGCTCGACGCGATCCACAAGCAATATCTGAAGAACCCCGGGCCGTTGATGCACGCGTAAGGAGTGGTGTCATGCGACATGCCCTCCCCGCTCTCGCGCTAGTGCTGATCACCACCACGGCCGCGCGGGCACAGAACCCGGACAAGCAGTCGTTCGAGGTCATCCAGCATGGCCGTTACATGGCAACCGCCGCCGACTGCACAGCCTGTCACACGGCGAAGGGTGGCAGGCCCTTCGCCGGAGGAGGCGCCCTTGAAACTCCCTTTGGCATCCTGCTCGCCCCGAACATTACGCCGGATATGCAAACCGGCATCGGTGGCTGGACTGACGACGAATTTGTCGACGCAGTGCAGAACGGCATCGGGGGTCACGGCATTCATCTCTACCCCGCCATGCCCTATACGTACTATACGAGAATGACCCGCGCGGATGTGCTTGCGATCCGTGCCTATCTCGACACCGTGGAGCCTGTCAACAACAAGGTGATTGCGAACCAGTTACCGTTCCCATTCAATCAGCGCGAGTCCATGATCGGGTGGAATGCACTGTATTTTACCCCGGGCGAATTCAAACCTGATACCAGCCAATCGGAAGAGTGGAACCGAGGCGCGTATCTGGTCGAGGGCGCGGAGCATTGCGGCTTATGTCACACGCCGAAGAACGCCATGGGAGGCGACGAGAGCGGCCGGGCGATGCGGGGTTCGGCGCTGCAGAACTGGTATGCTCCGGGCCTGACCGGCAATCGCCGCGTCGGTCTCGGCGACTGGACGATCGACGATATCGCGCTCTACCTCAAGACCGGACGTAATCGCTTCGACATTGCCTCTGGACCAATGGCGGAGGCAGTTACGCACTCCCTGTCGCACCTGACCGGTGCCGATATACGGGCGATGGCGGTCTATCTTAAGAGCCTGCCCGCAGGCGGCGGCACACTACCACAGCCGATCTCTGCGGAGGAGCCCAAGATGCAGCAGGGGGGCGCGATCTACTATAATCAATGCGCCGCCTGCCACGGCGGGGAAGGTCAAGGAATCGTGGGATTGTTCCCACGCCTGGCTGGAGCTCCGCTCGTGCAGCAGGACCAGGCCACCAGCCTGATCCGCGTGGTGCTGGAGGGCTCGCGTGCTGTCGGCACAGCAGGAGCTCCCACGAGCCCGGCGATGCCCTCGTTCGCCTGGAAACTTTCCGATGATGAGATAGCCGCTGTCGTCACCTATATCCGCAACGCCTGGGGCAATGCTGCACCCGGTGTTCAGGCGAGCGATGTCGGCAACATGAGGGATTCGCTGCATCGTGAAGCGCAATGAATGCCGCAACACGCTTCGCGATGCCAGGTTCAGGAGTGCGTTACATGATCAGAGCAATGGGGGTCGTGCAAACGATCCTGATCGCTTCCACCACCATTGTCCTTGCACAAGGCAACAACCCGTCGCCTGTATCGCAGGGCGCTCAGCCACCGCAGGTGCTCGGCCCGACTGGCACGATGTACGATGGCAATAACGCCAACCCGCAATTGCCAGCCGAACCGAACGGATACTGGGTAAATCTTTGGGCCGCGCCGATCTCGGCGGAAAATACCGGCCCCGCCTCGAATGCGGGCGCCGCTCCCGCTTCTGTCAGTGGTTCCCCGGTTGGAGGTCAACATTGATCCGCTCTAAACGCATGCTCAGGGAGCGCTGCTTCTGGCTGAGCCTGCTGGGCGGTCTATTCGCGACCGGTTTCGCGCACGGGCAAACCTCGCAAGTCCAAACCCTAAGCCTGGACGGCGCCCGTGCCGTGCTCCACGCGGCCGAACAAAAGGCGCAGCAACTTTCGGCACCTTCTTCACTCGCCGTCGTCAATGCCGCCGGCGACTTGATCCTGTTTGAACAGATGCAAGGCGCGCGCCCGATCGGCATCGAGCTCGCCATCGGCAAAGCTCGTTCCGCCGCGCGCTACCAGGAAGCCACGCAGGCGCTTGAGGCGACGATCAACACCGGCCGGCCAGCCGCAATCACCTCTGAGATGATTCAGATGGATGGCGGCGTGCCGATCCATGTCGGCGGTACGGTCGTTGGGGCTGTAGGCGTGAGCGGTTTGGAGAAAGGCAATGACATACAGATCGCGGAAACGGCCGCGGCCGTTGTGAAATAGGGCCTTCTTCGACCACAGAACAAGGAAAGGATAGCCATGGAACGCCCGCTATCACCATTCATGTTTCCGACGTGGTACCGCTTTCAGATCACGTCGGCCTTGTCGATCCTGGACCGGCTCACCGGCATTAGCCTCGCCGTCGGCTCGATCCTGCTCGCCTGGTGGCTCGTTGCTGTGGCGATGGGCGGCCAGGTGTTCGCGGCGACGCACGCCTTTATCGCCTCACCAATCGGCGTGCCGCTGCTGTTCCTCTGGTCGGTCGCGTTCTCTTACCATCTCTGTAACGGCGTCCGGCACCTCGCCTCGGATGCCGGGATGCGCACAAGGAGCCGATTTCGGTGATCCCCACGGTCCATTACGTGATGGGCAGTATCCCGACCACGATCCACGCAGAGGTTGCCTGCCCGACCGAGGAAGACCCGGACGCAGTCGTGCCGGGGCTTATGGCGATCGGCGAGGCGGCGTCCGTCTCCGTACAGGCGCCAATCGGCTCGATGACTTGTGATCGTCGGCGCGTCTAAAACCCCCAGGACAGGCGTTGCCATCCCCGCTGATGAGTCACATTCTGGAAAACACCGACGACGGTCTCCTGGCTCGCTTGGCCGCTGCAATTGGCGTCTGTTGCTCTGCGCGGCGGAGAGCGCCGTGGACGCCACGCCGGCAACATAATTGTGCCCTTCTTCCGTATCCGGGGTCTACGGCGCCGGTTGGAAACCGGGTTCGCGCGATCCTGGGCCAAGAATCGCTCTCACAAGGCTCTCCTCCGAGACCATTGACCTCGCAGGCAGATGATGTCGCGGCGGGCGGCTTGTTGCGCGGTCCCCTCTATCTCGGCCACCTACAGCCTGCGGCAGTGACTGCTCTGTTCCGAGCGCGCTCGCGGCGACGTTGTCGAAGTAAACGGCCTCAATTCGTCGACGAAAAGAGGTCGGTGCTCAGATCGAGAGCCGTTTGGAGTACGTCGATCAAGGATTGAGGCCGTTCGCTAACTAACTCCTCTGAACCGACCTCAGAATGCCCATGGGCGGGGGGCAGACCTGCCCTGACACAGGAGAAAGCAAAATGCGACATGCCACAGTCGCGGCATCCGTGTTCTTGGCGCTTGGCCTGACAATGGCCACCGGAGCCTACGCGCAGACCAAGTCCACCAACTGCGGCCACTCGACACCGGCCGAGGCCGGCGGCGGCAATGGCGGAAAGCAGCCCGAATACGCTCAGGCCGGGGCTGGTAATAGCGGGGCGACTAAGCCCGCCGAAGCCGGCGGCGGCAATGGCGGAAAGCAGCCCGAATACGCCGAGGCCGGCGGCGGCAACGGCGGACAGAGCGCGCCGTGGAAGACCGCGGCAGCCGGCCCGTGCCCGTAAGGCAGGATCGCAGTCGCGCCCGATATCGTTCAACCGCCAGCTTCGGTTCCAATCCCGGAAGGACTGTCGATGGCAAAAACGGTTGCAGATCAATTCGCGGAAACGCTCGCAATAGCAGGCGTCAAGCGCATCTACGGCGTCGTGGGAGATACCCTGAACGACATCGCTGATGCCATTCGCCGGCACGGCAAGATCGAGTGGGTACACGTCCGGCACGAAGAGGTTGCCGCCTTCGCGGCGGGCGCCAAGGCCCCATCTGACCGGCCAGCTTGCCGTCTGCGCGGGAAGTTGCGGGCGTTTCCAGCCCGCGCCCAAGGACTCGTGCGGTCCAGACCCCAGTTTCGCCTGTAGTCAATCAGCGGATCACACAAGGATTTGCCGCTACTGGCGGCGACTCCCCCGACCCAGCAAACTCAGGAGGCGCAGATGTCACAGACAGTAGCGACTATTTTGGTCGACGCGCTCGAAAAGATCGGCGTCACGCACATATTCGGCCTCATTAGCGACTCGACTAACCACATCGCCGACGCTGTCCGCCACAGCAAAATTGAATGGATCGGCGTCCGCCACGAAGAAGGGGCGGCGCTCGCGGCCGCGGGCCAGGCTAAACTCACCGGTCGGCTCGGTGTGTGTTGCGGATCAACCGGGCCCGGCAGCAACCATCTCGTTGCCGGCCTCTATGAAGCAAGTCGTGACCACGCGCCGGTTCTCGCGCTCTCCGGGGACATGCCGCGCAAGATGCAGGGCACCGACTATTTTCAGGCGACAGATCCCAACATGCTGTTCCGTGACGTCTCGCTCTACACCGAGACCATTTCCTCGCCGGCACAGGCGCCGGCCGTCATCCATCAGGCCATCGCCGCCGCCTATGCCGGCCGCGGCGTCGCGCATTTGACGCTGCCGCAAGACGTCAGCAGCGCGAGCGCCGAGGGCAGCGTTTCGAGCCTCGCCACGCTCAAGCCGCGACCCGAAATCGTCGCGAGCGAAGCCGATATTGCCGAGATCGCTCCCCGCATCGACCAAGCCGGCAGCATCGTGATCATGTGCGGGGCCGGATGTCATGGCGCCGCCGACGAATTGCGCGCGCTCTCCGATCGGCTCAAGGCGCCATTGATCCATTCCGTCAAAGGCAAAGACATCATGCCTTACGACGACCCGCGCTGGATGGGCGGCATCGGGATGATCGGAACGAAGCCGGACTATCACGCCGCCATGCATTGCGATCTGTTTCTGATGCTCGGCACCGACTATCCCTATTTGGAATTCTTGCCCCGCGAATGCGTCGTCATCCAGGTGGATGAGCGGGCGCGGGTGATCGGCCGCCGCGCGCCGACCGACCTCGGTGTCATCGGCTCGGTGCGGCCGACGGTCAAATCGCTGCTCGATCGGGTGAAGCCGAAGAGCGACACCGAATTCTTCGACAAGGTTGCGGCCCAGCGCAAGGCCTGGGACGAGATGCTGGACAAGCAGTCCGATCCCGCGCGCAGCAAGGACCGCATTCATCCGCAGGCTGTGGCGCGTTCTGTGAGCGACCTCGCCGCGCGCGATGCCGTGTTCGTTATCGACACCGGGCTCAACACGCTCTGGTCGGGCAACTGGATCCGTCAGAGCGGCGAGCAGCGGATTATCGGCTCCTTCAACAATGGCGCCGTCGGCACCGCCCTTGGCCAGGCCAATGGCATCCAGGCGCTCGACCGTTCGCGCCAGGTTATCGCGCTCTGCGGCGACGGTGGTTTCAACATGCTGATGTGCGAATTCCTCACTGCGGTGCAGCATAAGCTGCCGGTGAAAGCCGTGGTCTATAACAATTCGGCCTTCGGACTGATCACGCTGGAGGCCGAAGCGCTCGGGTTGCCGGCCTGGAAAAAGGCCATTGACTTCCCCAATCCGGATTATGTGGCGCTGGCGCGCGCCTGCGGCGGGGTAGGCTTCAAGGCCGAAAAGCCTGGCGAGTTGCGCGGCGCCATCGACGCGGCGCTCAAAGCCGATGGCCCGGCCATTGTCGACTGCGTGGTTCCGGCCGACGAATTGCCCAACGTTCCGCATCTTGAGCTGGAAACGATGGGTAATTACGCCAGGGCAAAGATCAAGGAAACGATACTTGCGGTTACCGGCGGGTGACGGAGCACGGCGATGGCGCGGTCGTCAGGGCGCGATGGAATGGATTCGCCCCCAACACGAGGGGGTGGCGGCGTTCGCCGCCACCGCGGCTCGTCTGGCGGGTCATCTCGCCGTCCACGATGAAGCAGCGGGCTGATCTCGTTGTCGGGCGAGGGCGGCTTGGGACTAATCGAAGGAGCGCTTCGATGGACGCACTCGAGCCCGATATCCGCCACAGGTGGTTCCTGTTCCGCTCTTGGCACCGCGGCACACAGGAGGTCGACCTCATTTTCGGCTCGTTCGCCGAGACCTTTCTCACTGGCTTTGATACTGCCCAGTTGGATCAATTCGAAGCCTTGCTCGACTGCGCCGATGCCGATTTGCTCGATTGGATCACCGGCCGCAGCACGCCACCACCAGAATACAATCACGACGTGATGCACCTGCTGCGCTCTTCACAATATGGAAACACGAAAGGATAGCCATGGAACGCCCGCTATCACCATTCATGTTTCCGACGTGGTACCGCTTTCAGATCACGTCGGCCTTGTCGATCCTGCACCGGCTCACCGGCATCGGCCTCGCCGTCGGCTCGATCCTGCTCGCCTGGTGGCTCGTCGCGGTGGCGGCGGGCGGCAAGGTCTTCGCAGCGACGCACGCCTTTATCGCCTCACCAATCGGCGTGCTGCTGCTGTTCCTCTGGTCGGTCGCGTTCTTCTACCACCTGTGCAACGGCATCCGGCACCTCGTGTGGGACACTGGCTACGGCTTCGAGCTCCGGCAAGCCTATCTCGGGGGCTATGCCGTGCTCGCTGCGACGGTCGTGCTGACCGTCCTCGCCTGGCTCGCAGTATGGCTGATCTGAAGGAGGTTGCAATGGCAAAGACCCGCTCCCTGTCGGATGCGACCGCACTGCGTGATGAAAACGTGCTGCGGCGCGTGCGTCATCTCGGCAGCGCGCGAGACGGCCTACGGGAATGGCAGTTGCAGCGCAAAACAGCGCTCGCGCTCATTCCTTTGGGGCTCTATTTCGTCGCCTCGATGCTGCGGCTCGCGGTATCGGACCAATTGACCGCAGCACAATGGCTGAGTTCGCCGGTACCGGCGCTGCTGACCATCCTGTTCGTGGTTTCGTTATTTGTGCACGCGGCCATTGGCCTGCGCTCGGTCCTTCTGGACTACGTGCACACGCGCGCCCGACTGGAAGCCGCCGAGCTGCTGGTGCGCGGTGCCGCAATCGTGCTTGCCGGCGCAAGCGTGCTCGCTGTCCTCAAGCTGTTTCTTGGAAGGTAGAACAATGCCCAACAGCTACGACATCATTGACCATTCCTTCGACGTTGTCGTCCTCGGCGCCGGCGGCGCCGGATTGCGCGCGACGCTCGGCATGGTCGCGGCGGGGCTGAATACCGCCTGCGTCACCAAGGTGTTCCCGACCCGCAGCCACACCGTCGCCGCGCAGGGCGGCATCAGCGCGGCTCTCGGCAACATGGAAAAGGACGATTGGCGCTGGCACATGTTCGACACGATCCGGGGCTCCGATTGGCTCGGTGACCAGGATGCGATCGAATACATGTGCCGCGAGGCGATCCCCGCGGTGATCGAGCTCGAGCATTTCGGCGTGCCATTCAGCCGTACAGGCCGAAGGCAAGATTTATCAGCGGCAATTCGGCGGTCACACGACCGAGTATGCCAAGGGGGACATGGCGTATCGCGCTTGCGCCGCCGCCGATCGTACCGGCCATGCAATTCTGCACACTCTCTACCAGCAATGCCTTAGGCATCAGGCGCGTTTCTTCATCGAGTATTTCGCCATCGACTTGCTGATGGATGAGGATGGTGCGTGCCGAGGGCTGCTGGCCTGGTGCCTGGAAGACGGATCGATCCACCGGTTCCGCGCCAACATGACCGTGATTGCCACCGGCGGGTGCGGAAGGGTGTATCAATCCTGCACCTCGGCGCACACCTGCACCGGCGATGGCAACGCCATGGTGCTGCGCGCCGGCCTGCCCTTGCAGGACATGGAATTCATTCAATTCCACCCGACCGGCGTGTATGGCGTGGGCGTTCTGATAACCGAGGGCGCGCGCGGCGAAGGCGGATACCTGACCAACAGCGCGGGCGAGCGGTTCATGCCGAAGTATGCCCCGCACGAAAAGGACCTCAGCTCACGCGATGTGGTGAGCCGCGCGGAAGCGATCGAGATCCGTGAGGGCCGCGGTGTCGGCGAGAAGAAAGACCACATCTACCTGCATCTCGAGCATCTGCAGGCGGAGGTGCTGGATGAGCGCCTGCCCGGCATCGTCGAGACGGCACGCATCTTCGCGGGCGTCGATGCGCACAAGGAGCCGATTCCCGTGATCCCAACGGTGCATTACGTCATGGGCGGCATCCCCACCACCATCAGGGCGGAGGTCGTGTCTGCGACCAAGGACGATCCCGACGCGGTGGTGCCGGGCCTGATGTCGATCGGTGAGGCGGCGTGCGTTTCCGTGCACGGCGCCAATCGTCTCGGAACCAACAGCCTTCTCGACCTCGTTGTGTTCGGCCGCGCGGCGGCGTTGCGGGCAGCGGAGGTTGTAAAGCCGGGATCGAGGGTGCGCGAGGCGAACGGTCACTCGCAGCAGCGCGCGCTCGACCGGTTCGACAGGATTCGCCACAGCGAAGGCGGCAACAAGCCGGGCGAAGTCCGCCCGCTGATGCAGGAAGCGATGCAATCGCATTTCAGCGTCTTCCGCCGTGGCGACACCTTGGACGAGGGATTGAAGAAGCTTGAAGCTCTGCGCGACCCGTTGGAACACGTCACCGTCGATGAGCCTTCGCTGATGTGGAATGTCGCGCTGGTTTCGGCACTGGAGCTCGCCAATCTGGCGGAGCAAGCGGTGGTCATCGCGCACTCCGCCTGCAACCGCACCGAATCCCGCGGGGCGCACGCGCGGGAGGATTACAAGAAACGCGACGACGAGAATTGGCTGAAGCACACCTGCGCGTGGAAGGACGAGGACTGGAACGTCCACTTCGCCTACCGCCCGGTTCATCTGCATGCGCTCTCCAACGACGCGCCGAGCTTCCCTCCCGCAGAACGCACCCACTAGGAGATTTCCGGAATACAAAGAGGGTATCTAATGAACGGCGCCGAGCTGCTTGTTGCCGCCCTGGAGAACGAGGGTGTGAAGCGAATCTTCGGGGTCCCCGGGGAGGAAAATCTCGACATCCTCGAAGCGCTGCGCCGCTCGACGATCAAGTTGGTCGTGACGCGCCATGAACAGGCGGCGGCTTTCATGGCAGCCACACAGGGTCGGCTGACCGGTGCGGCGGGAGTGTGCCTTTCGACGCTTGGCCCGGGCGCGCTCAATCTGACGACGGGCGCCGCTTATGCCCTGCTGGGTGCCATGCCGATGGTTATGATAACCGGTCAGAAAGGCATTTTGAGCCGGAGGCAGGCGCGCTTTCAGGTCGTGGACATCGTTTCGACGATGACGCCGCTGACCAAGATGGCACATCAGATCGTCAGCCCGGCGACGATTCCCTCGGTCGTGCGGGAGGCTTTCCGGGTCGCGCAGCAGGAGAGACCAGGCCCAGTCCATCTCGAGGTGCCCGAGGATATAGCGGCAGAAAAAGCACCCGAGATTTCGCCAGTTCCGCCCCACCCGATCCCGCAACCGGTCGCCGATCCTGCGGCGCTGGATCGGGCGGCCGAATTGATCCTCGAGGCGAAGCGTCCCTTGGTGATGCTGGGTGCGGCCGCGAGCCGTCCGCGCCTGGCGGACGCCCTGTCCGATTTCGTGAAGCGCCTGCAAATCCCGTTCTTCAACACGCAGATGGGCAAGGGCGCCGTCGCCGGCGGATCCGGGCTCTACATGGGCACCGCTGCGTTATCGGAGCGCGACTATGTCCATGATGCGATCGACCGCGCCGACCTGATCGTCACGATCGGCCACGATACAGTGGAGAAGCCGCCGTTCCTAATGGGCCCGGGCGGACCAAAGGTCCTGCATATTGGCTATCTTCCTGCCACTGTCGAGGAGGTGTATTTCCCGCATGCGGAGCTCATCGGCGATGTCGGTCCGAGTCTCACGCTGCTGGCCGACCGTCTCGAAGGCAAGCTGCCGAGGGCGGGCGCGCTGTTGCTACTGCGCGAGCAAATTCTTGCGCACATAAGCGACCGGGCAGAGGAAAGCCGCTACCCGCTGACGCCTCAGCGCATCGTGCACGATGTGCGCCAGGTGATGCCGGAGGACGGCATCGTCTGCCTTGACAACGGCATGTACAAGATCTGGTTCGCCCGCAACTACCGTACTCGGATCGCGAACACGCTCCTGCTAGACAACGCGCTGGCGACGATGGGGGCCGGGCTGCCCTCGGCGATCATGGCCGCGATACTTTATCCGACCCGTCGCGTGCTGGCGATATGCGGTGACGGCGGGTTCATGATGAACTCGCAGGAACTCGAGACGGCTCGGCGTCTCGAGCTAAACCTCGTCGCGCTGGTCCTGCGGGACGATGCCTATGGGATGATCCGCTGGAAGCAGGCGGTGGACGGCTTTCCTGATTTTGGTCTGACCTTCGGCAACCCCGACTTCGTCGCCTATGCCAAGGCTTACGGCGTAAGAGGCAGCGAAGTGGAAAGCGCCGATGGTCTGGCGCTGGCGCTCGAAGCCGCCTTTGTCGGCGGCGGGGTGCATGTCGTCACTGTGCCCATCGATTATTCGGAGAACATGCGGGTACTTGTCGACGAGTTGCGCGCCCACGCGTCAAAGGAGTCACGGTAATGGTCAACGACCCACACGGCGTTCCGCACCGACTGGATGCCTTTCGCCGGCCGCCGCCAATCGGGCTACGGCATTGGTGGCATTCCCTGGACCATGCGAGAGATGACCGAGCAGAAGATGATCGTCTTCAAATCGTGACGGGAGCAGCGGTGTACCCGAGCTGAGACACCAAAGGCACGAGGAGAGTTCAAATGTCCGAATTTAGTCTTCCCGCAAACTCGAAGGTTGGCGAAGGCAAGCGCTGGCCGCTGTCAAAGCCAGCCAAGCGGGTCAAGAATTTTCGGATTTACCGCTGGGACCCGGCGAAGAACGCCAATCCGCAGATGGATACGTTCGAAATCGATCGCGATCACTGCGGGCCGATGGTCCTCGACGCCCTGAACCAGATCAATGACCACATCGACCCGACACTGGCGTTCCGGCGGTCTTGCCGGGAAGGTGTGTGCGGTTCCTGCGCCATGAACATGGACGGGCATAACGGGCTCGCTTGTCTGACCCCCATTGACAGCCTGAAGCAAGGGACGAGCAGGATCACGCCGCTGCCGCATATGCCGGTGTTGAGGGATCTGGTCCCCGACCTCACCGGATTGTACGCGCAGTACGAGCTGATCGAACCTTGGCTGCAAAGCGACCAACCGCCGCCGGACCGCGAGCGCCGTCAGTCACCGGAAGAGCGCGCCCAGCTCGATGGCTTGTGGGAGTGCATCTTGTGCTTCTGCTGCTCGACCTCGTGCCCAAGCTACTGGTGGAACCCGGACCGCTATCTTGGCCCGTCGATCCTGCTGCAGTCCTACCGCTGGATCGCCGACAGCCGCGATCAGCGTACCGGCGAGCGCCTTGATCGGCTCGAGGACCCGTTCCGACTCTATCGCTGCCACACGATCATGAACTGCACCAGGGCCTGTCCGAAAGGGCTTAACCCGGCGCGCGCGATCGCCAATACCAAACGAATGATGGCCGAGCGCGCGTGAACGGGCTGCAACGGACCAAACAGGGAGGAAACGCATGCGCATCGGGCTCTTCATCCCCTGCTACATCGATGCCTTCTTTCCCGAGGTCGGCATCGCGACCCTCGAATTGCTGGAGCGGCTCGGTCACGAGGTCGTGTATCCACGTGACCAGACCTGCTGCGGGCAGCCGATGGCGAATAGCGGGTTCAATGCCGATTGCGCCGATACGGAGGCGCTGTTCGTGCGCAATTTCCCCGGCTTCGACTATATCGTGGCTCCATCGGGAAGCTGCGTTCATCACGTACGCGATAACTTCGACGCGATCGAACAGACCGACGCAGTGAAGGCGGTCCGCGCGCATACCTACGAACTGGTCGAGTTCCTCCATGACATCTTGAAGGTCGAGGCGTTTCCGTGGGCCAAGTTTCCGCACCGTGTTGGGCTCCACAATAGCTGCGGCACGCTGCGCCGGCTTAAGCATGCGACCCCGTCCGAGCTGCACGAGCCTTTCTACTCCAAGCCGATGGATCTGCTTTCGAAGGTTGAGGGAATCGAGTTCGTCACTCCGGCGCGACCCGACGAATGTTGCGGCTTCGGCGGCACCTTTTCGGTGTTCGAGGAAGTCGTCTCGACCAAGATGGGCTACGACAAAGTCAGCGATCACGCCCACGCTGGCGCCGAATACATCGTTTCGGCCGACAGCTCTTGCCTGATGCATCAGCAGGGCTGCGCCGAGCGCATCGGGGTGGCTATCAAGTTTATCCACATCGCCCAGATCCTGAATGGAGCCAGCGCATGAGCGACCCTCACACGACACTGCACCCTGAGTTGCTGGCTCCGGACGATCCCGATGCAATCGTCCGCGACGGCCGCCGCCTCGATCATGCGGAGGGAACGTCAAAGCCGCTCCGCGCGCCCCCCGAACCGCAGCCACGCGGCGCCAAAATCCACGGCAACCGCCCGATTGACCAGGCAGAAGCGGCCGCCCGCTTCATCGCCGCGCCCCAGCATGAGAAAATGCACGATGAGCGGCTGTGGGATCTGCGACAGAAGCGCGACCGCGAGATGCACGGCATTCCCGAATGGGAGGAACTTCGGTCGCTCGCTTCCGCCATCAAGGAACACGCACTCACTCATCTTGACGAATATCTTGATCAGTTCGAAGCAAGTGCGCGATCGAACGGCATCCATGTCCATTGGGCGCGCGATGCTGCGGAGCATAACCGGATCGTGCACGGCATCCTCGAAGATCATGGCGCCAAATCGCTGATCAAAAGCAAGTCGATGCTGACCGAGGAATGCGGCTTTCGGCACTACATGGCTTCGGTCGGGATCGAGGTAATCGAGACCGATCTCGGCGAGCGTATCCAGCAGCTCGATAACGAAGATCCGAGCCATGTCGTGGTGCCCGCCGTGCATAAGCTCAGGACCGATGTTGCGCAAGTATTCGCAAAAACTATCGGCACCGATCCCGATAACAGTGACGTGCACTACCTGGCGGAGGCCCAGCGCGAGGCAAACCGCCCGATGATCCTGGCCGCTGATGCCGGCATGACCGGCTGCAATTTCGCCGTTGCCGAAACAGGGAGCGTGGTCGTCTGCACGAACGAAGGCAACGCCGATCTGTCGGCCAATGTGCCGAAGGTACACATCGCCTCGATCGGCATCGAGAAGATCATCCCGCGCCTCGAGCATCTCGCCGTGTTCGTCCGTCTGCTATCACGCAGTGCGCTGGGCTCGCCAATGACCCAATACACGTCGCATTTCCGCGGACCTAGGAAAGGTGGCGAGATGCACTTCGTGCTGGTCGACAACGGCCGCTCGGAGCGTCTCGGTTTGGAGGAGTTCTGGACCTCGCTCAAATGCATCCGCTGTGGCGCCTGCATGAACACCTGCCCGGTTTATCGGCGCAGCGGAGGGCTGAGCTACGGCGCCACCTATTCCGGGCCGATTGGCCTCATCATCGATCCGACGTTCAACGCGCGGAAATACAGTAACCTGCCCTTCGCTTCGACACTCAACGGCAGCTGCACCAACGTCTGCCCCGTCAAGATCAACATCCATGAGCAGATCTATGCCTGGCGCCGCGAGCTGGTGAAACAGCACGAGGTCCCGTTCGCGAAGAGAGCGGCGATGAAGGCGGCCGGTGAGCTGCTTTCGCGGCCTGCCGCCTATCGTGCCGCGATTGCTGCAGCCGATTTCGCACTCGCTCATCTGCCGCGTTTCGTGATCTACAACGGCCTCAACGCCTGGGGGAAGCATCGGGAGGTACCGCATCCGCCCAAGCAGACATTTCATAGCTGGTATCAGGCGAACCGCGGAGGGAAAGAATGAACAGCCGCGAACACATTCTGGCTTCGGTCCGCGGAAATCTGCCGCGCGTGGATAGGCCGCTACCCGATGTGCCGCTGTTCGACGACAGGCCACGGCCGCCGCTGCTGTCCATGTTCAAAGACAGTCTCCAGCGCATGGGCGGAGCATTTCTCGATCCACCGGCTTCCGGCGATCCATTGATGCCGGTGCGCGAGAAGATCTCGGACGCTAAAATCATCTGCTCGGTAGTGCCGGAGATCGCGGGCAGCCGCGATATCGCCACTGCAGGCGAGCCGCAGGATCTGGCCGATGTCGATTTTGCAATCGTCCGCGCCTCCTTCGCCGTCGCCGAGACCGGCTCGGTGCTGCTCAGCGACGGGGATCTGCGGGTCAACGCGCTCGCCTATCTGGCGCAGCACCTGATCGTCCTGCTCGACCCCGCCGACATTGTCGTCAACTTGCATCACGCCTATCGCCGACCGGAATTCCGCAACAGCCACTATGCGGCCTTCCACACGGGCCCATCGGCAACCGCGGATATCGAGGGTGTGCTCATCCACGGTGCGCAAGGCGTACGGTCGCTTTCCGTTCTGATTCATAGGAGACAACCATGACCCATACATCCGATACGCAATCGTTGGAAAATCTGCGCAGCCAGACGCTGCTGAACGACCCGAAATGCAATAAAGGCACAGCCTTCACCGCGGAAGAGCGCCGCAAATATGGGCTGGAAGGATTGCTGCCGCACGCGGTGGAAAGCCTCAACCGGCAGTTAGAACGGGTGATGGAGCACCTCGACGCGAAGCCGACCGATCTCGAGCGCTACATCTACCTGATCGGCCTTTCAGACCGGAACGAGACGCTGTTCTACCGAACCCTGATGTCCGATCCGGCGCGCTTCGTTCCGATCGTCTACGATCCGACCGTTGCCGATGCCTGCCTCGCCTTCGGCCACCTCTACCGGCGCGCGCGCGGCATGTACATCACGCGCGAGATGAAGGGTCGCATCGCCGAGGTGCTGCACAATTGGCCGACGCGGGACGTGCGCTTCATCTGCGTCTCGACAGGCGGGCGCATTCTCGGGCTCGGCGACATCGGCGCAAACGGCATGGGCATCCCGATCGGCAAGCTGCAGCTATATACCGCGTGCGCGGCGGTGCCGCCGGACTGCATGCTGCCGATCTTGTTGGATATCGGCACCACCAATGCGCAACTCCGTGCCGATCCACTTTATCTCGGCCTGCGCGAGAAGCCGCCGTCGGATGCGGACCTGGACGCGTTAGCTGACGAGTTCGTCCAGGCTGTGCAGGAGGTGTTTCCGGGTTGCTGTATCCATTTCGAGGACTGGAAAGGCACCGACGCAATCCGGATGCTAAACCGCTACGCCGACAAGGTGCTCTGCTACAACGACGACATCCAGGGCACCGCCAGCGTCACGCTCGCGGGTCTGACCACGGCGCTGCAGATCATCGACCAGCCACTGACGGAGCAGCGCATCCTGTTCTTCGGTGCTGGCTCCGCCGGAATCGGCATTGCTAACCTGATCGTCTCGGCGATGCAAATGAAGGGCTTGTCGCAGTCGGACGCCCGCAGCCGCATCTCCTTATTCGACATCTCCGGGCTGCTGGAGGCCTCACGGACCGATCTTTCTGAGGCACAGAAAGCGTATGCGCACAAAGTCGCGCCGTCGAAGGACCTGGCCGAGACCGTTGAGCGGCTAAAACCTACGGTCTTAATCGGCGTCAGCACCAAGGGCGGCGCATTCAATCAGCGTGTCGTCGAGGCGATGAGCCGACTGAATGAGCGGCCGATCATCTTTGCGCTGTCGAACCCGACCGACAAGGCTGAGTGCACGGCCGAGCAGGCGTACACTTGGTCTGGCGGCAAGGCGCTCTATGCCGCCGGAGTTCAGTTCCCGGATGTCGCCTGGCGCGGCCAGACTTTCCGCCCGGGGCAGGCAAACAACTTTTACATCTTCCCGGCGATTGGCCTCGCCACGTACGCCGCGCGACCGCGCCGGATCACAGATGCCTGCTTCATTGCAGCGGCCGAGGCCTCCGCCGATCAGGTGGGACCTAACCTGCGCGCCAAGGGCATGCTGTTCCCGAGCCAGTCCGATATCCTCGAGACCGAGGTGACCACTGCAATCCGCGTCGTGGAGTTCATGTTCGACCAAGGTCTGGCCCAGGTCGAACGCCCGCGAGACATCCGCACCTGGATCGAGGGGCAGCTTTATCGGCCGCAGGACCAAGGGCCGGTGCCAGCGCGGGCGGCCGGTTGAGTGCGCAGGTGCATGATCTGATCGCACGCACCTGTGACGAGATCGTCGCCGGTCAGCTGGCCCGCAGGTGAAGCTTCATTTCATTGATCGCGTCGTGTGGAACGTAATGGTCGGCTTGGTGCTGTCATGACCAGAAGCGCACTACCGTCGTGTGATGTGCGGCGACGATCGACCGCAATCTTTGATTCGAAACGGCTCAGACACGCGTGGCAGGCCGCTGGGCCACCGCTGCTCTTCGGACTGCGGTCGTGGGCGTCGGTCTGTCTCGCGCTCTATGTCGTGTTCTGGCTCCAGCTCGACAATGCGTACTGGGCCGGCACCTCCGCTGCGATCGTCTGCCAGCCGCAGCTTGGCGCATCGCTGCGTAAGGGCTGGTTTCGTATGATTGGCACCGTCGTGGGCGCGGTGGCGATCGTCCTGCTGGCTTCATGCTTCCCGGAAAATCGTGTGTCATTTCTGAGCGGATTGGCGGTGTGGGGCGGCGCCTGCGCTTTCGTCGCCACGGTGCTGCGTAACTTTGCGAGCTATGCCGCGGCCCTGTCCGGCTACACCGCTGCAATCATCGCCGGCGATGAGCTCGGCCCCACCGGTGGCGTGAACGGAGACATCTTCCTGCTGGCGGTGTTCCGTGTCAGCGAGATCGCCATCGGCATCGTCTCCGCCGGGATCGTTCTTGCTGCTACCGACCTCGGCGGGGCGCGGCGCCGGCTGGCGACGTTGTTTGCGGGCCTTGCGGCCGGGATCACGACTGGTCTCACGCGCACGCTGGCGATGGCCGGACCTGAACTACCCGACACGCAACCGATCCGGCGCGACTTCATCCGCCGTGTCGTCGCCCTCGATCCGCTTATCGACCAGACCATCGGTAAATCTTCTCAGATCCGCTATCACTCGCCTGTGTTGCAGAGAGCCGTGGACGGTTTCTTCACCGCACTCTCAGGGTGGCGCGCAGTGGCAAACCATGTCGTTCGGTTGACTCATAGCCAAGCGCGAGCGGACGCGGCTGCCGTGCTGCAACGCGTTCCGCCGGAGCTACTGCTGCCGCTGGAACAGGGTGATCCGGCTCGCTGGATGGCGGATCCGATCAGGTTGCACCGGAATTGCGAGGCGGCATGCCAGCGACTTGTAGCGTTGCCGGCCGGCACGCCCTCGTTGCGCCTGCTCGCCGACAAGACGGCCGAAGCGCTCATGGGCATGTCGCACGCACTCAATGGCCTGGCTTTGCTCGTCCGCCATCCCGCTCAGCCTCTGCCGCGTCATCTTGGCATCGTCCGCGTGCGCGTGCCCGATTGGCTGCCCGCGCTAGTTAATGCCGGGCGCGCTTTCGTCACGATCGGCGCCGCCGCGCTGTTCTGGATTGTCACCGCCTGGCCGAACGGCGTTACCGCCATCACCTTTGCTGCGATAACCGTTATCCTGCTCTCGCCCCGTGCCGATCAGGCGTATGCCGCCGCGTTGGGTTTCGCCGCCGGCATTGCGGTGGCGGCGGCCGTCACAGCGATCGTTGCATTTGCGGTGCTTCCTCAGGTACAAACGTTTGCAGGATTCAGCATCGCTGTGGGCGTGTATCTGGTCCCGGTGGGCGCTCTGATGGTGCAACCATGGCAAACGGTGCTGTTCGTCGCAATGGTTGCCAACTTCGTTCCGCTGCTTGCGCCAGCAAATCAGATGAGCTACGACCCCGGGCAGTATTACAACGCGGCCCTGGGGCTCGTCGGCGGCAGCATCGCTGGGGTATTGTCCTTTCGCCTGCTACCGCCGCTATCGCCGGCATTTCGGACGCGCCGGCTCTTAGCACTAACCCTGCGCGATTTGCGCAGCCTGGCAATGGGGCGCACATACGATGATTGGAGCGGCCGTATCCACGGCCAACTCTTGGCAATGCCGGAGCAGGCGACGCCGCTGCAGCACACGCAACTGTTGGCGGCGCTGTCGGTGGGCATTGAAATCGTGCGGCTACGCCACATCGCGCGCTGGCTCGGACTAAGCGCTGGTCCCAGCCCCGCCTTCGCGGCAATGGCGCAGGGCAACAGCGCGAATGCGGTCGCACATCTCGCCCAATTCGATGCCGAGCTGGCAGCTCGTACCGGCACTGGCCCGCACGCGCAAATCGTGCTGCAGGCGCGCGGCAGCATTATCGCCATTTCGGAGGTGCTTACCCAGCACGCCGCTTACTTCGACGCTGGAGCGCGCCGATGAGCTTCACCGAGATCGACCTGTTCGGCGTCTATGTCGTGTCGATCTCGGTGATGCTGCTTGCCTTGATGACGGGGTCGGTCGATTTTGCTGCCATGGATCGGCTCGGCGGCGGCGTCATCCTGCTTTTCGGTTCTCCGATCCTAATCATAGCGAGCGCCCGCCACGCCGCCAGACCGCACGCTTCTTAGGGAGGCACCGATGAATGTCTCGCTCGTCACAGCCCGACGATCCACCGAGGAACATCGGCGGCGTCCGCTGCTGTTCGTCGGTTTTGTGATGATCGCGGTGGTCGCTGGAGTTTATGTGGCCTGGCAACATGTTGCCCGCGCCCCTCACGTCCCGCCCGAGCCCCCGGCGCTAGTTCCCGTCATCGCTACGACAGTCCAGGCACAAAATTTCCCGATCGTGCTGACCGGGATTGGCAATGTCACGGCGCTGAACTCGGCGACGGTCCGCAGCATGGTGACGGAATCGATTGTCAGCATTGAGTTCAATGACGGCCAGTTCGTCAAAAAAGGCCAGCTCTTGGCCCAGCTCGATCCAAGCACTTATCAGGCCCTGCTCGACCAGGCCGAGGCCAATCTCGCCCGTGACCAGGCGCATCTCGCCAATGCGGAGATCAACCTCGGCCGCTACGTGCCGCTCGAAAAGCAGGGCTTTGCCCCAGAGCAGCAGGTAACCACTCAGGAGGCGCAGATTGGCCGGCTCGAGGCCACGATAAAAGGCGATCAGGCGGCGGTCGAATACGCCAAGGTCCAGCTAGGCTACACGAAGCTGGTGGCGCCGTTTGACGGAGTCGCTGGAATTCGCCTGCTCGATGTCGGCAACATCATTCACTCGAGCACGACCCGGAGTTTTCCGGGCGACCCAAATGCTTTGGTCGTCATCAACCAGGTCCAGCCGATCGGCGTGATGTTCACTCTGGCTGCAGCCGATATCCCTGCGGTGCAAGACGCTCTTGCAAAGGGTTCCGTCAGAGCCATCGCGTTGAGCGCGGACGGCAAAACCGAGCTCGATACCGGCACGCTCGCCGCGATCGACAACCAAGCGAATACCACCTCCGGCACGGTAAGCCTCAAGGCAATCTTTCCCAACCCAAATCGCCGACTGTGGCCCGGTATGTTTATCAACGTTAGGGTCGTGACCCAAGTGCAGGACAATGGTCTAACGATCCCGCTCGATGCCATCCAGCAGGGGCCACAGGGGCAATACGTATTCGTTGTCGGCTCCGATCACAAAGTAGCAATGCGGCCGGTCTCGGTGCGCGAGACGCTCAACGGCGAGGCGCTGATCGCCAAAGGGTTGAATGTCGGCGAGACGGTTGTCGTGCGCGGCCAATACCGGCTGACGCCCGGTACGATGGTGTCGCTCGCCAATCCAGATAATGCGGCCGCGGTGCCAAATCCCACAACCGCAAGCGCGGGCCTGTTGCCATGAACATCTCAGCAGCGTTCATCCGGCGGCCGATCGCTACAACGATGCTAATGGTGGCGATCTTGCTGCTTGGCCTGATCGGGTACGAGCTGTTGCCCGTGGCGGCTTTGCCGGATATCAACTCGCCGACGATCCAAGTCACGGCGCAACTGCCCGGCGCCGATGCGCAGACCGTTGCCAGCACCGTCACGACCCCGCTCGAACGACAGTTCGGCCAGATACCCGGTCTAGCGCAAATGACTTCGAGCAGCGCCACTGAATACGCCGAGATCACATTGCAATTCGATCGCAGCCGCAGCGTCAATTCAGCGGCGCAGGACGTGCAGGCGGCGATCAATGCGACGGCTGGCCAGTTGCCGCCGACGATGCCGAATCCGCCGATCTATCGAAAGACCAATCCGGCAGATACGCCCGTGCTGATGCTGGCGCTAACCTCTGAAACGCTGCCGCTAACTACGGTCAGTGATTACGCAAACAGCATATTGGCACAGAAGATTTCGCAAATGCCGGGTGTCGGACTTGTCAGCATCGGTGGACAACAGAGCCCGGCGATCCGGGTGCAGGTCAACCCGGCGCTGCTGGCCGCAGAGGGCCTCGACCTGGAGGCGGTGCGGACGGCGCTGGCCACCGCCACAGTCGATCAGCCGAAAGGCACATTGTATGGCGCCAATCAAGCCTTCGCACTACAGACCAACGATCAGCTGATGACGGCGCAGGGTTTCAACGACTATATCCTCGCTAACCGCAGCGGCCCCTTCGGCAGTAGCGGACCAGCAAGAGTGCGCAATGTCGGCCGGGCCATCGTGGGGCCGCAAGATATCAATTTGGCCGGCTGGATGAACGCCGAACCGGCAGTCATTATTGCAATCCAGCGCCAGCCGGGCGCCAACGTCATCGAGACGGTTGCCCGGATTAGGAAGGCATTGCCGCAGCTTGAAGCCTCACTGCCGCCATCGATCAAAATCCATATTGTTTCGGACCGCACCCAAACGATCCGGGCCAGCGTCGCCGATGTTCAACACACACTGCTGTTGACGATCGCGCTGGTCGTCATGGTCATCTTCCTTTTCTTGCGCAAGCTGTGGGCGACAGTGATTCCGGCGATATCGGTGCCGCTGTCCTTGATCGGCACTTTCGCAGTCCTGTATGTGCTCGGCTACAGCCTCGATAATCTGTCGCTGATGGCGCTGACGATCGCGGTCGGTTTCGTGGTTGACGATGCGATCGTGATGATCGAGAACATTGTGCGGCACATCGAGGGCGGGAAGACACCGATGCAGGCCGCTGTGCAAGGGGCAGGCGAAATCGGCTTTACGATCCTGTCGATCTCGATTTCACTGATCGCAGTGTTCATTCCGCTGTTCCTGATGAGCGGCATTGTCGGCCTGTTGTTTCGGGAATTTGCGGTCACCGTCGCGGTTGCGATTGTCGTCTCGGTCGTCGTCTCGCTGACACTGACGCCGATGATGTGCGCCCGCGTCCTCACCGCGGAGGACCAAACGCGTCTAAGCCTCCTCTCTCGAGCGCTGGAGCGCTTCTTTGACGGGCTTGCTGCGGTTTACGACCGCGGCCTTGTGGTCGCGCTGCGCCACCGCTTTGTCACGCTGCTCGTGATGATCTCGACCGTCGCCGCGACTCTCATTCTGTTCGTGGACATCCCCAAGGGCTTTTTCCGCAGCAAGATACTGGCATGATCGTCGGCATTGCGGAAAGCGCGCAGAACATCTCCCCGCAGGCGATGAAGGACCGTATGCAGGCGGTTCTCGCGGTCGTGAAACGGGATCCGGCGGTCGCCGCCGTGAATGCCTATGTTGGGCCCGGTGGGCCGACCGTCACCGAGAATGACGGCCGCATGTTCATCACGTTGAAGCCGCTGAGCCAGAGGACGGCCAACGCAGACCAGGTGATTGCTCGGCTCAACAGGGCGCTGCAGCCGGTTTGGGGCATAACCTTGTACATGCAGGCCGCGCAAGACATCACGATTGGCGCGCGGCTTTCAAAGACGCAGTACCAATACACACTTGTCGATGTCGATAGCGATGAACTCGATCACTGGGCGCCGATCCTCCTAAAGAAGCTCCAAACATTGCCGCAGCTCACAGACGTTGCCAGCGACCAGCAGAGTACCGGCCGGGTCATGAAGATCGAGGTCAACCGCCAACTCGCCTCGCGGCTCGGCATCAATCCATCGGTCGTCGATTCGATCCTCTATGATGCGTTCGGCCAGCGAGTCGCAGCGCGCATCTATACGAGGCTCAACCAATACTTCGTGATTCTCGAAGTCCAGCCCGATTTCCAACTCGGCCCGAACGCGCTTAGTCGCGTTTATGCGACCTCGTCCAGCGGCGCGGAAGCGCCGTTGAGCGAGTTCGCCACGATCACCTCAACAGTCGCACCGATTGCGGTCAACCACCAGGGCCAATTTCCGTCCGTCACGTTGAGCTTCAACCTTCCGCCCAATATCTCTATCGGCGAGGCGGTAACAGCGATCCAACACGCCGCGAAAGAGCTGCACCTGCCGGCTTCGATTGCCACGAGTTTCCAGGGCAGCGCGCAGGCGTTTCAGAATTCGCTCAGCAGCACCCCAATCCTGATAATAGTGGCACTGATCGCGGTCTACATCATCCTCGGAATGCTCTATGAGAGCACGATCCATCCGATCACGATCATCTCGACACTGCCCTCGGCAGGACTCGGGACGCTACTGACCCTGATGTTGTTCGGCATGCCGCTCGACGTGATCGGCATCATCGGCATTATCCTGCTGATCGGCATTGTGAAGAAGAACGGCATCATGCTGATCGACTTCGCGCTGGTGGGCCAGCGCGAGCGTGGGCTCAGCGCCGAGGAGGCAATCCACGAAGCGTGCCGCCTGCGGTTTCGCCCCATCCTGATGACCACGATGTGCGCGCTGCTTGCCGGCATCCCGTTGATGCTCGGCACTGGTATCGGATCGGAGATCCGCCAACCGCTCGGCTATGCCATCGTCGGCGGCCTTCTGGTATCGCAGCTGCTGACATTGTTCACGACGCCGGTCGTCTACATCTACATGGATCGCCTTGGTCATTGGCTGGGGCGCCACCGCTCTGCTCGTCACGTGCCCTCGGGTTTAGGGTCGCAGGCCCAAGGCTAGGCCGCAGCCGGACCAGGGGATGGAAACCATGCTACGGGCAGGCTGGATCCTCGCATTGTCGGAAGCGCTGACCCAATACGGCGCCTATTTCCACGCCGGAGGGCCCCGATGAGGTTTACCGAGATCAACTTGTTCGGCGTCTATGTCGCGCCTATGTCCGTGCTGCTGGTTGCCGCCTGGATAGTCACGATTGCGCTGCGCCGGGTTGCTGCCCGGTTCGGGCTGTTGCGCTACGTCTGGCACCCGGCCGTGTTCGTAACGGCGGTGTACACGATCGTGCTGTCGGCGATGGTGCTCGTCGCCGCGCGCTGAGGTCGCCATGTCACAGATCGAAGCCAAGTTTCCATCGGAAGCCGCCGAAGCCCCTCGCGAGATCCCCTGGTCTCCCGATCCGGCCGCACGGGCCGCGCCGCGGTGGGGTCGGCGCATCCTCGCGCTGTTGATTACCTTCGCGACGGTGGCCCTTGCTGTCGGGCTCGGCCGGGCCATGTGGAACGCCTATATGGCAGCACCGTGGACGCGTGACGGCACTGTGCGCGCCTATGTTGTGACGATGGCGCCGGAAGTGTCGGGGCGTATCGTCGCGCTGCCCGTCGCCGACAACCAGTTCGTGCACAAAGGTAACCTGTTGATGACCATCGACTGGACCAACTACGAGATCGCAGTGCGCCTTAATGAGGCGACGGTAGAGCAGGCAAAGGCCAATATGGAGAACGCCGAGCGCGAGGCCAAGCGGCGGGAGGAGCTTCCCAACCTCGCAGTCACCGTCGAGGAGCAGCAGACCTATAACACTCAGGCGGTCGCCGCCCAGGCCCAGTACCAACAGGCTCTGGCCAATCTGGATCAGGCGCGGGTCAACCTGCAGCGCACCGTCATTCGCTCTCCAGTCAACGGCTGGGTCACCAACCTGTTAGCGCAGCGCGGCGATTATGCCACCGAGGGGCAGAATGTGATCTCGGTTGTCGATGCCAATTCATTCTGGGTGTATTTCGAGGAAACCAATCTCGACCTGATCCACGTTGGCGCCCCGGCCGAGATCAAGCTGATGGGTTATCCTCGGACCTTGCATGGCCATGTCGATAGTATCTCGCGTGCCATCAACGTCGCGAACGCACAGCCTAACGGACAAGGGGTTGCGACGGTCAATCCGATCTTCACCTGGGTGCGCCTGGCCCAGCGCATTCCGGTGCGCATTCATGTTGATCACGTGCCGCAGGGCGTTGAGCTGGTGGCCGGGATGACTGCCACCGTACAGATCGATCCGCGCCCCAAGCCGTCCGCCAAATGAACACGCACCTCCTCCAACCAGAGATTGTGCGGCGGGCGCGCGTCCTGACAGAACCCCAGTACTGCGATTGCGATCACGCAGACTTCCCCTCCCCCTTCTCCCGACGCAGCTGGTCGAGTCCGTAGAGCGCAGCGCCCAGCAACGCTGCATTGGTAAGCACCACCTTGACCGGTATCGCGCTAAGCACGTCCGACAGCCGGCCCTTGGTGACGAAAACTCGCATGAAACGACCATCACACAACTGCGGCATGATACGAGGCGGGATGCCGCCGGCGAGATAAACGCCGCCGGTCGCCAGCACGCGCACCGCCAGGTTGCCAGCCTCGGCACCAAGCGCGGTAGTGAACACCTCCAGCGTCTTCACGCATAACGGATCAGCGCCTTCTATGCCCGCTTGCATGATCAGCGGTGTGCGATCGTGCTGCTCGGCTAGATGTGCAGCAAACGTCGGTGATTCCGTCGCGTGGCCGAGCTCGCGCAGGCCATCATAGATGTTGGGGATGCCGCTGCCGGAGCAGACCCGCTCGCAGGAAACATGGCCGTAGCGACGCCGGAGATATCCCCACAGCTCACCCTCCAGTGGGTCGCTCGGCGCGAAATCAGCATGGCCGCCTTCCGAGGCACAGGCGATATAGTCGGTTCCGCCCCAGATCAGAAACGCTTCGCCGAGCCCGGTTCCCGGCGCGACGACGGCGATCGGCCCTTGCGGCGTAGGCCGCCCGGGGTTGATCGTACGCAGCTCGTCCTCCTGCAGCCGTGGTACCGCGTAAGCGATGGCCTTCAGATCGTTCAGTAGCGCCACCTGCTCAATGCCGAATGCGCGTGCCAGGCGCGCCTCCTCAATGAGCCAGGGAAGGTTCGTCAGCCGCGCGCGCCCATCGATCACCGGACCGGCCACATCGAAACACGCCGCCGTCGCGGAGTGGCCCTCCGCCGTCAGAAACGTGCGCACGACCTCCTCTAGCCCGGCATAGTCGCCGCTGCGGAAGTCGCGCTCGATAATGGGCTGCCGCGCATCGCCATCCGGCGGATACAGCGCGAGCCGCGTATTCGTTCCGCCAATATCGCCTACGACCAGCACTGTCTCCCCCCTGCGTGGCATGGCCGAAGCTTATACACCAGCCCGGCTGGACTGCGAGGGTCTGACCGGCGACGGTCGCGTTACATCGCGTGTCGCGATTGGTCGTCTAATTCGCATTGCTAGGCATAGATGCCGGCTGGGGTCGCTGCCCAGGGCGCAGCGTCAATTGTGCGGCCGGAGAGAAAGCGCGTGCTCGCATGAGCAATGTTGCGACCAGACCGGCAAAGCCATATGCAGCCAGCATCATTGTGACAATGTTCGGCCGATCGGACTTCTGGATATTCTCGATCAGCTTGATGACGGCGCCGTAGAACTGGCATTAAGCACCCTGGTTGAAGGGGGAGATCAATTCAAATGTGTCGGGCTTCTGGAAGACGAGTATGTGGTGATTCTCTCAAGCGATCATCCCGATGCCACCGTGCCTCGCCTGTCGATCGAGCGGTTCTCTGCACTACCCCATATCAGTATCACTGCAAACGGCAACGACGCCCAATTCGTTGACGAAGCACTTGCTGCGCGTGGACTCGCGCGGCGTGTCCATATGAAAGTCGCGCTGCATTCGCTCGTATCTGTTCTAATTGGCTCGCAAGCTATAGCGGTCGTGCCGCGGCGTATCGCCGCCTATCTCGCTATTCATTGCCCGCTCGCCACACAAGCCCTGCCGTTCCCTTCCCCGCACGTCAGGCTCTCGATGATTTGGCATCGCCGAGTTGATAGACATCCGGCCCACCGGTAGCTGCGTGGAACACTACGAGCGACGATGGCGGCGGCTCAAACCGGCGTTTGACCGCCGCTATGGTTTCACACACATCGGATTCGGCACGCTTTCCAGGCCACAAAGGTAAGCGGGTCCTCCTGCATGACATTGGAAATGTGCCGGAGATCAGGGGCGCATTCGCCGAAGTTGATCAGTCGGTGGTCGGCCAGTAGCTCGCGCCGGTGCGGCAATAACCCGGAGATAGCCGAACGCGACGACCCATCTGGTTCGGCCCGGCCGTCGCGCCAAGCCAGACTTGACCCACACCATCGGTCCGTATTGCTGACGGGGTGGACCAGGACACCATCTTCACAGTCGCCTCCGGGGCCGGGCGTGCCGCTATCGCGGTGATGCGGATCAGCGGCCCGGACAGCCGACGCCTCCTCGCCGGCCTGTGCCGGTCGGTACCGCCGCCGCGCCACACCGCGCTGCGTCGCCTGCGCGACGTCGCCGGGATGGAGCTCGACCGCGCCATTGTGCTCTGGCTGCCCGGCCCGGGCACCTACACCGGAGAGGATTCGGCCGAACTCCACCTCCACGGCGGCCGCGCGGTGCTAGACGGCGTTGCCGAATCACTGGTGGCACTCGGCGCCCGCCCGGCCCAGCCCGGCGAGTTCACCCGCCGCGCCTTCCTCAACGGCCGCATGGACCTGCTCGAGGCCGAGGCGGTCGGCGACTTGGTTGCCGCCGAAACCGCGGCGCAGCGCCGCCAGGCCCTGCGCCAGCTCGAGGGCGAGCTGGGCGCGCTCTATCGCGGCTGGGCCGACCGGCTGCTGAAGCTGATGGCCCAGCAGGAGGCGCTGATCGACTTCCCCGACGAGGATCTGCCACCCAACGTCGAAGCGGCTGTCGTCGCCGAGATCGCGGCACTGCGCAGCGAGATGACCGTCCATCTCGCCGACCGGCGGCGCGGCGAGCGTCTGCGCGAAGGCCTTGTCTTCGCCGTCACCGGCCCGCCCAATGTCGGCAAGTCGTCGCTCGTCAATGCACTGGCTGAACGGGATGTCGCGATCGTCTCAGCCACCCCAGGCACCACGCGCGATGCGCTGGAGACGCGGGTTGTGCTCGGTGGCGTTCCGGTCACTCTGGTCGATACGGCCGGGCTGCGGGACGCGGCAGACGAGATCGAGGCGGAAGGCGTCCGCCGCGCACTGGCCCGGGCCGCCGAAGCGGACCTGATCATCTCGGTCTTCGAGGCCGGGGTCAGCACCACGCCGACGCGTGACGACAACGCAGTTCGCGTCGCCAACAAGATCGATCTCGGCGGCGCGGTGCCGGCGGGCGCGGTCGGCCTCAGCGCGCTGACCGGCGCCGGGTTGAACGTGCTGCGCGACCGCCTGGCCGAGGAGGCGCGTACTCTGACCGAAAGCGCCGGCCCGCCGCCGCTGACCCGAGCACGCCACCGGGCCGCGTTGCAGGAGGCATCGACGCGCTTGGCCGACGCGAAAGCAGCCGACCTGCCGGAGTTGCGCGCGGAGGATCTGCGGCTGGCGCTGCGCGCCCTCGGCCGCATCACTGGCGACGTGGGGGTAGAGGATATATTGGACGCGCTCTTCGCCCGGTTCTGTATCGGGAAGTAGTTCCTGCCGCCGGGGTCATTGGGTGTCGCCCGGCACCCTCGCCGCCTGCGCGACCGCGCAGGAATGGTCTTGGAGCTCTTCGGCCTCTCCGCGGTTGCCCGTGGCTAGGTCCGCTCGACCAGCAAGAAGATAAAAGCCAGGTTCGCCGCCGCTGAACGTGGCACCGACCGCGATAAGTGTCTCGTCGCCCATATCGCCTCGGGCACCCGGCAGCCGATCCGCCAGAAGTTGGAAGGGGGTGGCACCCGGCTGGGCCAGCGTCTCGACGCGCATGGCCTGGTAAGGATGACCGGACAGAGGGACTGGCAGCGGTGCCCAGGCGTCGCCGATCTCGGCGGCATGCTGGCGCAGCGCGTCGCGGACATCTACGCGTATGCAGTCGATGTGGATATGGAGTTGGTTCTGCGAGCGTCCGTGGATCGAGTTGATCGCCAGTGACAAGTCCTCCCGCGGCAAGGCGCGGTTCGCTGCGGCTTGCACCAGGTTGGTGGCGTCCCATGCGGGCTGCCAGTAATTCGGTGCGTTAGGCGCCAGGATTGCCGGATCCTCGATACCGGTGACGCGGGCGGTCGGGATCAGCAGGAACTGCGTGGCGCCCTTGATGTCCTTGAGGATGGCGTAGCCGCCTTCGCGATTGACGGCGGCGCAGGGAAGCGGGACTCCAAATTGCGCCTCGTGTGGGACACACTGCCCATGGGCGATCCGCCAGAGCACATTCGGGTCCGACGCTTGGAGTCTCGCCGGACCAGCGACAAGGCATGTGGCCACCGCCGTCGCGGCAAGCCAATTGCGGCGTGTGAACATAGGCCGGACTCTACAACATCGGGCGGTGTTCGCGCGGTGTGGTAAATTCGTCACGGCGACGAGACGGAAAGGTGATGCGACAGGACTTCGACGTGGTGGTTGTCGGCGGCGGGCATGCCGGTTGCGAGGCGGCAGCTGCCGCGGCGCGGATGGGTGCGCGCACGCTGCTACTGACACACCGGCTGGACACGATCGGGGAGATGTCCTGCAACCCCTCGATCGGTGGTATCGGCAAGGGTCACTTGGTCCGCGAGATCGACGCGCTCGACGGGCTGATGGGCCGGGCGGCTGACATGGCCGGCATCCATTTCAAGCTGCTGAACCGCAGCCGAGGCCCCGCCGTGCGTGGCCCCCGTGCGCAGGCCGACCGCCGCCTCTACCGGCAGGCGGTCCGCCGTCTTCTGGCCGATACCGATGGGCTGGAACTGCACGCGGCGGCGGTGGAGGACCTCGACATCGGACCTGACGGGCGGTTGCAGGCAGTCGTCTGCGCCGATGGCCGCCGGATCTCCTGCGCGGCGGCGGTGCTGACCACCGGCACCTTCCTGCGCGGCATGATCCATATCGGCGAACGCCAAACTCCCGCCGGGCGTGTCGGGGAGGCACCTGCAGTCGGGCTGGCACACACGCTAGGTCGGCTTAACTTGCCCCTGGGCCGCCTGAAGACCGGCACCCCTCCCCGGCTGGATCGCCGGACAATCGACTGGGATGGCCTCGCCCCCGATCCCGGCGATGCCGAGCCCGAGCCCTTCAGCTCTATGACCGTGCGGATCGACAACCCGCAGATCGCCTGCCGACTCACCGCGACCACGGCCGCCACACACGTGGTCATCCGCGCCAATCTGCATCGCTCGGCGGTGTATGGTGGACAGATCGCCGGGCGCGGCCCGCGATATTGCCCCTCGATCGAAGACAAGGTGGTGCGGTTCGCCACACGCGAGCGGCACACGATCTTCCTGGAACCGGAGGGGCTGGATGATGACACCATCTACCCCAACGGCATCTCGACCAGCCTACCGGAGGAGGTCCAGCGCGAGTTGCTGTCCACGATCCCTGGGCTTGAGAGGGCACAGATGATCCGGCCCGGCTATGCGGTGGAATACGACTACGTTGACCCGCTGGCGTTGCGGCCGTCGTTGGAAGTCCGGGCTTTGCCGGGCCTGTTCCTGGCGGGGCAGATCAACGGGACCACTGGCTATGAAGAAGCCGCTGCCCAGGGGCTGATTGCCGGGGTCAACGCGGCCCGCCTCGCTGGCGGCGGTGCTCCGGTCGGGCTTGACCGCTCCGAGGCTTACATTGGCGTTCTGATCGATGACCTGACCACGACGGGCGTAAGCGAGCCGTATCGGATGTTCACCTCGCGCGCAGAGTTCCGACTGACCTTGCGGGCCGATAATGCGGATTTGCGCCTGACTCGGACGGGGATCGCCTGGGGCTGCGTGCGGGCGGAGCGGGCGGCGTCGTTCGCGCAATACGAAGCGGAGGTGACGGCGGCACTGGCGCGCGCTCAGCAGGACTGCACGACGGTACGCAGCCAGTCGGACGGACGGCGCCGCACTGTCATGGAGCAGCTGGCGCTGGATGACATGACGCAACTTAGTTCGGCGTCGGTGTTCTCCTGGCTTGGTGAGCTTTCACCACGGGTCTTCAATCAGGTTCAGACGCAGGGACGGTACGCCGGGTACTTGCGCCGGCAGGACGCGGATATCCGCGGCTTCCGGCGACAGGAGTCGGTATCGCTCGACCAGGTGGCGTTCGAGGCGATCGGGGGCCTGTCCGCCGAATTGCGGGAGACGCTGATCCGGCATCGGCCAGCCTCTCTGGGCGCGGCCGCACGCCTGCAAGGGATGACGCCGGCCGCGCTGGCGGCGGTTGCCGCGCACGTTCGCCGTCAAGGCCGGGTCCGGGAGCCCGTGTGAGCGATTGTTCGACATCGAAGCAGGTTTCACGTGAAACGCGGTTCGACTCCTTCATTGAGCTGCTGCTGCGATGGAATCGGCGGATCAACCTGATCTCGCGGGCGGATGAGGCGTTCATTCGCCAACGGCACATCGACAACTCGACCCAGCTCGCGGGCCTAATCCCGCCGAACGCGGAACGGGCCGTTGATCTCGGCTCCGGCGCGGGATTTCCGGGGCTGATCCTAGCGGCGTTGACCAACATTCCGTTTGACCTGATCGAGGCCGATCAGCGCAAAGCCGCGTTCCTGAGTGAGGCAGGCCGACTTCTCAATGCGCCGATTCGGGTACACTGCACCCGCATCGAGGCGGTGCGCCTGCCTCCTGCGGGCCTGATCACCGCTCGCGCCCTGGCTCCGCTGCCGCATCTACTCACGCTGGCAGCGCCCCTGCTGGCGCCAGGGGGGATATGCCTGTTCCCCAAGGGCGGCGGTGTCGAATCCGAATTGACGCTGGCCGCCGCGCAGTGGCACATGCGCGTAGATCGCATCCCGAGTCGCACCGGCCCAGGATCCATCATCCTCCGCATCACCGAGCTCCAGCGTGCCCCAACCCCTGCCTGACGCCCCTACCCCGCCCGTCAGGCCATCGCGGATCCTCGCTGTAGCCAACCAGAAGGGCGGTGTCGGCAAAACCACCACCGCGGTCAACCTCGCCACTGCCCTGGCCGCCGCCGGCGAGTCCGTGCTGCTGATCGACCTCGACCCGCAGGGAAACGCCTCGACCGGCCTCGGCATCGCGCGCGAGGACCGCACGCTCGGCGCCTATTGCGTGCTGATCTTGCACGCGCCGCTTGCAGACGCCGAACGGCCGAGCGGCATTCCCAATCTCAGCGTGATCCCGGCAGAGCCCGATCTGGTCGGTGCCGAGATCGAGCTGGTCGCGCTTGATCGCCGCGAATATCGTCTGCGAGATGCCCTCGCGGCGTACCGGAACGGAGAGGTACGGCACAGCTTCGTGCTGATCGACTGCCCGCCCAGCCTGGGCCTGCTGACGGTCAACGCGCTGGTTGCCGCCGACGCCGTCCTAGTGCCGTTACAATGCGAGTTCTATGCGCTGGAAGGGATCAGCGGGCTCATCCGCACTATCGACGGCGTCCGCCGCGGCTTCAACCCCGCCCTCCGACTACAAGGAATTGTACTGACCATGTTCGACAAGCGGAACAGCCTGTCCGACCTCGTGGCCACTGATGCGCGCGGCTTCTTCGGGGGCGCCGTCTATGAGACCGTCATCCCCCGCAACATCCGCGTTACCGAGGCGCCCAGCCACGGCAAGCCGGTGTTGCTCTACGATTTCCGCTCCCCGGGCGCGCAGGCCTATATCCGCCTTGCCGGTGAGTTGCTGCGGCGCGAACGCCCCGCTCCGGCCGAGTCCACGTCATGAGCCTCCAGGCCAGCCCCCGGCTCGGTCGCGGCCTCGCCGCGCTGCTTGGCGACGCGGCCCTCCCCGCCGAGTTGGGTAGCGCCGGCATCCGCCAGATCCCGCTCGACCTGCTGGACCCGGGCCCGTTCCAGCCGCGCGGGGCAATGGACCAGACGGCGCTTGCCGAGCTTGCCGACTCCATCCGCGCCCGCGGCATCCTTCAGCCGCTGCTCGTGCGACCGCACCCCGCCGCCGAGGGCCGGTTCCAGATCATCGCCGGTGAGCGGCGATGGCGGGCCGCCGCGCTGGCCGGCCTGCACGAGGCGCCGGCATTGGTGCGACGGCTTGCCGACAACGAAGCGATGGCGGCCGCGCTGGTGGAAAACCTCCAGCGCCAGGACCTGAACCAGATTGAGGAGGCGGAAGGCTACAACCGCCTGCTCGAAGAATTTGGCATGCCGCTGGCGAGCTTGTCGGAGGCTGTGGGGAAGTCGCGCCCGCATGTCAGCAACGTGCTGCGGCTGCTGAACCTGCCGCGGCCGGTGCAGGACGCCGTGCGATCCGGGGCCATATCGGCCGGACATGCCCGCGCCTTGCTTGCTCATTCGGACCCAGAGGCCGCGCTGGCGGCGGTGCTGCTGCGCCGCTTGTCGGTGCGGCAGACCGAAGCGTTGGCGACGTCCAAACCGCGCCCCGAGCCTACGCCGACGGAGAAGGACCCGAATGTCGATGCTCTGGAGAGCGATCTCTCCTCAAGACTAGGGCTGCGAGTCGAGATATCGCCAGCTGGGACAGCCGGCACTGTCCGCATCCACTATCGGGATCTGGATCAACTCGAATTTCTTGCCGCCCGGTTGCGGGCGGTCCACTGATAGACTGGGCGGTAGGCCGATACAAGTTTCGTTGGATACATCAGTAATCCTAAATCCGGCAGTTGGGTCCGATCGTCGCCGGTCTGAAGTGACGACCCACAACCTGGGGTAATTGCTCAGGCCGGGCTCAGGCGAAGCGGTGGCTGCAGTTGCCGGCCATGCAAGAAGTAGCGGAGCGCTTCACTGAGGATGCGATACCAGCGTTGCAGCGGATCCAACTGCTCCGCACTTTTTCGCAGCCGGTCAAGAAAGCCGGCGATGCGCAGGTAAGCTTGCCTCGCCTTGTCGCGCGCGCCATGCGCGCTGCTGATCGTCAGCCTCACCTGGCCGGCGTGTTGGGTGCGCTGCGCGATCGCCGACAGCAGCAAGGGTCGGGTGGTGATCGCCTCCCGATGGTGCTCCGGATCAGCCAGCCGGACGAACAGGCTCCACCAGTTGTAGATCAGTGCAACGATACCGGCCAGCAGCCGACACCGCGTGAGGTCCTGTGTCGTGAAACCGCCCCAACCCCATTGGTTCTTCAGCTCGTCAAAAACGTTCTCGCAATCCGCCCGATCGCGATACAACTGCCCCAGCGTCAGGATTTCATCGTCCATTGAGGTGACCAGCGCAGCGTAGTCCCACGCCTCCTGATCGGGGCCCACCTCGACGAAGCCAAGTCGCCGCTGAGCCGGATCGCCATGATCGACGGCCGGCGGACCAGCCAGTTGGCGGCGCAGCAGAATGACTCTCCGCTGCCGGCTCCAGCCCTCCAGCCGCAGGCTCGTCTCCTTGCCCTGCCAGCCCTGGCCGGCATCCTTCCAGTCCGATGCCTGCATCGCCCGTTGCAGTGCCCGCGTGACGTTTTTCGTCATGCGCAGACGGAACAGATACGCCAGCTCCTCCCGCTCGGCCCGCGCCATCACCGGCTCGATGCCCCACGACTTGTCTCCGCGCAGCAGCCACGGCCGCTGCCCCGCTCCGAGATGATCCAGCAACTCCCACAAGCCGCCCGTCGCGTGTCTGACGTTGTGCTGATCGCCGGGCAATACCTCGACCCGTAGCACCAGCCGCAGGTTCGACAGCATGTAGCTGTGATAGCAGTGCGACGGCCGACCCGGCTTGTGCGGATTATAGCCCAGCTCGGCGCCTTCCTGGTGCCCATACAAAGGTTTGATGGTGGTATCGATGTCGAGCACCCACGGCTCGCCGAGCAGCGGAGCGGTGCAATAGTCCAGGTGGTTTTGCAGCCAGGCCGAGCCTTGCGCTTCGTCGATCTTCTCCAGCCCGCGGCGAACCGAGTCCTCGCTGACCACCTTGCGCATGCCGAGCAACGGCGGGTTCACCGGATCGCAGCGCAGCGCGGTCACATGGGCATAGCGCCGGTGACCCGCCAGAACAGACAGCAGCACGGTGCCAAGCAGATCGCGTGTACGCGGTGCATTCGGGCTAGTGAACCGCAGCGGACAGTCGGCAACCCAATTGTCGAACAACCCGGCCTGCTTCAGGTAGTCGATGAAGAATGGCAGTTGGCCGAACGGCGTCACCGGTGCGGCGGCGTCCCACTCCACGTGCACGCGCCCGGCGAAGGTATCGGCAATCGCCGAATGCGGCGCAACTTCCGGTTGCTCACCCGCGGGGTGAACCGCCAGACATCTCTGTTCTGTGCTCATGCCGGCCAAATCTGCCGATTCAGCCGCGGCGCGCAATCACTCAACTGCCGGATTTAGGGTAATTGGTGCCGAGCCCTACACCTCTCCCGCCCTGCGGGAGAGTCGCCGCGTTGCCGCGCGGCGGGTGAGGGTGCCGGGCCGCGGCTGCGCCTTCGGCCCGAAATGACTTGTTGCCGCCCAGCAGCAGCGGGACCCCTAACTAGGTGGCGTAATCCGGCTCCTCTTTATCAAGAACCCGGCGCCAGGCATCAAGGAACATGCGCGAATCATTGCGAGCCCCACGCGGGCCGGTGTAGCGCTGCCGATACTGATCCGGAATGTGACGCAGCTTCTTCCCGGTCATCTGCGCCGTCATCTGGTACATGCAGGTCCGCTCCGCGCTGTAAAGCTCGTCGAAGGCTTCCTCGACGGTGGGGCCTACCACGGTCACGCCATGCCCACCCATGACCATGATGGTCTTGTCGCCGAGCAGCGACGCAATTCTGTCGCCTTCCTCGTTGTCGTGCACCGGCTGACCGCCCCAGTTGTCCACAACCACCCGGTCATTGAGGAAAAGGTTGTTGCCATGTGCCAGCTCCAATTGCGGGTCCTCGAGCATCGAAAGCGCCGTCAGGTATTGCGGGTGGACATGCAGCACGCAGGTGGCGCCAGGGTTCTTCAGGTGGATACGCGTGTGGATATGGAAGGCGACCTTCCGCAACTCGCCTTTGCCGCGCACCACCCGGCCATCGAGATCGCATACGATCAATGAAGTCGCGGTCAGTTCCTGGAACATGTAGCCGCGCGGGTTGATCAGGAATAGTTGCGGCTCGCCCGGCCGACCAGGCGGCAGCATCAGCGAGTTGTGGTTGCCGATCTGCTCGTTCCAGCCAAGCCGGGCGGAGGCGCGGAACACGGCCGCCATATCGCAGCGCAAGCGCCATTCCTCTTGCTCGGCTTCCGTGTTGGTCAGGGCTTGGACGATCGCGGCCATCTGTCTCTTCCACTTTCTGTGATACGAGCCCGGGTGCGCAGCCATATAGACTGCGCTCCCGCTCTTTAGAGTTATACGGGTCCGAAGGCCGCGCGCCAAGGTTCGGCCACAGCGTTACGGCCGCCCGACGCCTCTTCAGCATCCTGCCGGACGACCGTACCACGCGCCAGACGGGCGACCGAATCCGGCAGGATCATCGCGCCGGGCTTGTGCGATTAGCGTCGCGAGGGGCAGCTACTTGCCGGACTCATCCCGGTAAGCCCTCAGAGGCCAACGGAGGCAAGGTAGTCCCGGCTAGGTTCTGCGCGAGTCTCTGATGTCGCACTTCCAGAGACAGGATCTCTATCCCATCCAAAAACGGTTGGACAAAGACTGTGCTTCGCTGACCCAAAGGAAATCCAAGTAAAGCAGCGATTTCCTTGGTCAATCTCAGTCGGCTATCCGAATAGAGAGAAAGCTCCCTGTAGCGGTCAGCGATAATGCTCAGTTGTTCAGCTGCGGCCAATTTGGGAAGTCCGCTGGCAACACGTATGAGCTCGTCGATCATGGGTCGGACGACTAGGCCAGCGTAGATTCGGACCACACCGGCTTGGACAAGTTCGGCGGTGACCTTGGTTGTCTCTCGCTTCCACCATGAAAGGGTCCCCAGAATGGCTCTCCCGAGCTCGCCCAGTCCAGGAGCGAGATGGGCCGCGATCGTTACCATGGGAGGGTTATCATGAGCGAGGTTACGGCGCTATCTGGAAACGGCCGCGACGGCGAAGGGCCAGACATTCAGACCTTTATGAAAGCGTTCGTCGCGGCCCTGATCGCTCGGGGGCAGAACGCAGTGAGGCCTCGGGCACTCCCAGATCGCCGCGGCTTCCAGGAAGTAGTCGATCTGCTTGACAAAGAAGCGGAGCGGATCGAAGCCTCAGGTGAGGACCACGAGGCGCTAAGGGCTATCGTAGCGGTCGCAAATCAGCTGCGGCCAAGCAACACAGGCGCGTACGACGGGTTCGAGACAGAGCTTCGGGCTCTGCAGCTAACGTTCACCCGCTGTCCCAATCTCTTCTACAAGGAGATCACCTTTACCGTGCCGGAGCCGTACGCCAGATCGGTGATCGCCGCCCTGCCGCCAAGATTCCGCCACTTGGCAGAGTACGCAGCAGAACGGTTCCTTGAGGCGCAGTCCAAAGGATAGAACTCCTGATGGAAGGTCTCCAGCGGCTTCGTGATAGCTGGCGCTCCTCCACCGAACTCTCCCGCTGGACCGAGCGGGCGTTTGACGCAGTCGGCTTCACCCAGCAATTCGTAGACACATGCGTTGCCGCCGCTACAAACCAAACCGCTCCTAGAAAGTCGACCGTCATTAAGGATTCCGTATGGGGAATGATAGAATTGGATGTGTCTTCAGTTCGGCTGCTAGATTCGCCGGTTCTTCAGCGTCTGCGCGGCGTTCGCCAGCTCGGTCTGTCGAGCATAACTTACCCGTCTGCCGAGCATAGCCGTTTCATTCACAGCCTCGGCATGTACTGCGTTGTTTCCAGATTCCTCGACGAAATCTCCCGACGAGCCGAGATGGATCCGGAAGAGGCCGGCGACTATGACTCAGGTATTCTGACTTTCGTAAAGCCTACCCAACTCAACAAGAGCCTATCGCGCGATCTACTCCATGCCTCGCTCCTGCACGACGTTGGGCATATGCCGTTCTCGCATGTGACAGAAAGGGTCCTGGATACAAATGGAACACAGTTTCGCTGTGGAGGTGTTCTCGTAAGGGACTTGGTTGGCGAGATACACCGAAGGCTTAGTGTCCGTCCGGGAACAAATTGAGTCTTTAGAATCGCTTAGCGGGTCACCCTTGAAGCCATTGAATCGCCTGTGATTTTCTCTCCCCCGAGCATCGATTCGGAGGACTGGATGTGGACCAAGGAGAACCGGACGCGGTACGACCGCACCCGACTGCGCTATGAGAGCGATCTGACTGATGCCGAATGGGCCAGGTGGAACCATTGATCCCCCCGGCCAAGCCGGGCGGCAACAAGCGGAGCGTTGATATCCGCCAGGTGGTGAACGGCGTGATGTATGTGCTGAGCACCGGCTGCCAATGGCGGGCGATCCCCAAGGACCTGCCGCCGCGGAGCACAGTGCACGACTATCTGGAACGATGGACCTGGGACGGCACGCTGGAGCGACTGCATCACGCATTGTATGTGAAATGTCGTGAGCAGGCCTCGCGAGAGGCCAGCCCGACCGCCGCGGTGATTGATGCGCAGAGCGTGAAGAGCGCCGAAAAAGGGGGGCCTCGATCGATCCGCATGGGTATGATGCGGGGAAGAAGATCAAGGGCAAGAAGCGGCACGTCCTGGTCGATACCCAGGGTTTGCTGCTACAGGCCATCGTGACGGCGGCGGACATCCAGGATCGCGATGGCGGCGCCATGCTGCTGGCGACGCTGTTCGGGATGTTTCCGTTCCTGCTGAAGCTTTATGCCGATGGCGGCTATCAGGGGCGGCGATTCCAGGAGGCGTTGAAGCGTGTCGTGTCGCAGGCCGAGGTGGAGATCGTCAAACGATCTGACCAGGCCAAGGGCTTTGTCGTGCTACCAAAGCGATGGGTGGTCGAACGCACGCTGGCGTGGCTCAACCGATGTCGTCGACTGGGTAAGGATTGGGAAAATCTCAATGTGAAGGCGCGTGCCTTTCTGTTGCTCGCTTCCATCCGTCTCATGGTCAGACGGCTATGCAGGAACTAGCAATGTTCCCGGACAGACTCTTAGGAAAGCCATCAGCTTCTCCGAATGTCTCTCTCTTATGATCGTCTTGTCGGATCGGTTCGAGAGGTTCTATAGCAGTTATGTATCGCCTGGTGACGCGAACGCAATTCTTCGGATCTCGTCGCTGATTGCAGGTCTGCCGCCAGATCCAGTGATGAGTGGCGTCGCTGACCTCATTTCTGCGACCGCGGTGGATGCGGACAAGGTCGATTATATCAACCGAGATTCCGTTGCGTGCGGAATTCCTGTTGGAATTGATGTCTCTCGCATCTTTCTTCGCAGCGGCTTTGTCCAGGTATCCAGGGAAAGACTACGGGATCTGAAAATTAAGAGCTCAGGCTCAGATCACGAGGTCCTCTTCGTTGTCAATGCCAGCGGTATGGATACCATTGATGAGCTGGCACAAGCGCGAGCGTCGTTGTACCAGAGGGTGTATCTACATGGCGTGACACGAACTGCGGAACGGCTACTCGGCCAATCTTTAGAGGCTAATGTCCATGCCGGCTCTGGCCGCGATGCCAGCCTCCTCGATGCCCTGGACCTGTGGGCCATGAGCGACACCAACTTGCTTGAGCGACTGCGTGCTTCCAAGGAGCTTCGGGTTAGGGTACCGGCGGAGGCGATTTTTTTGAGGCAGCTACCAAAGAAAGCAGCAGTCATTACTACTCAAGCAGTGGAGACCCATTTCCCTATGAGGGAGATATTCCGTGGCATGGAGGGTAGCGCGATCGACGAAATCACTAAGCAGATTACCGGTGTCGAGCTGGAGGCACTAACCGAGCGGAATCTGAAAGGCGCTCGAACTCCAGGAACTAGAGCAGGAAATTCGAGTAGAGATTGCTAAGGTCGCTGAGGCAGTCGGAAGGATAAGCCCCCACTTGGTCCCGGCCACCGGCCTGGAGATAGTTGTTGTCGTTGGTATGGCTTATCTCGAAACCCCAAAGAAGGACTGCATCATCCTGGAGAACGGCGATCTTGTCCACTCTTCAGATGAGACAGCGGTAGATGAGCAAGTAGACGCCAGTGACATTTTTAAGTCAGCAGCCTACGTGATGGTGGACCCATCCTGGCGGCCCTTCGGAGCGATTGCCACTCGAGCGGTAATCTACAACCATGTTCGTGGTCCAGAACCGGTAGAGCTTTCGCTTCCGACCTTGCCCAGCACGGCACGGGATCAGATTCCGATTCGGCTGCTAGGACGGCCTATCCTAAGCGCTCGCCAGACGCTACGAAAGTCAGGCATAAACAGGAGGTCCATGCAGGCGGTCACAGCCGCAGTCGAGGAGGCGGGCTACTTCGACACACACCCGCTGCTGGTGGACTTAACGCCCGACCAAGCGCTGGACTGTGAAGCCGTAGCAACCATCCTGATGGATTTCGATGGACAAGGTTCGTGGCGCGTCAGCAAGACATCGGTTGCCGCATTCGTCGGCCAGTTTCCACCCGGGCTGAGGAGTGAGATGCTTGGACATCTCAAGAAGATCCAATTCCTCGGTCGAAGCCACATTTCACGCACCATACTTAAGACATTTGATTTGCATTGGCCCAGTACGGCGATTGACGTCGTCGCGCTTTCGCCCAGCAGCGGCCAAATGGTGCGGACTTGGCTAAAGCAGGAACTCGGCTCGACTGAGCGAGCAAGCCGCTGCGTTATCTGCAATGATCTGAGAGAATGCCTCAAAGCAGATAACCATAGCCGACCCCTGGTATTTGTCGATGACAACATAAATTCAGCGATCCAGGCACGGGCACAGTTTTTTGCTTGGGCAGGAATTGTACGCCATCAAAGGCCGCTAATCCTTCAGGGAGAAGACGGCATCTCTGACGTTAAACTCCCTAGCGAAGAGCTAGAATCGCTTAGAGCTCGCGAAATCTGGATAGTTACGTGCGCTGGATCCGTTCGGGCCGGTGAGGCACTTAGAGAGGCGCTGAACGACATCCTCTTCACAAGCTTCGGCGGCGTCCGATATGATACCGAGATTGAGGGAGCGGACGGATTCTCTTCCGACCTGAAGAGCTTCCTCTGCACCGTCGGACGAGAGCTGATCGCTAGTACCAATCATGGTACGAGTTTCAGCGACCTACCCAACGAAAAGCAGGAGGAGTGTGCTGGGAAAGAATTTGGCTATGGCAATGTTGGAAGTCTACTAGCTACAGCAATCAATGTGCCCACCTCAACCGTAACAGCAATTTGGAGCCCAGGAATCTTCGCCGCGCGAGGCTGGATGCCGCTTATGATCCGGCGGAACAAGCTGCGGCACTTGGTGGTCAGCTGAGGCCCGCGCGGCCTACCCGACCACCGATCAAGTCCGCGCCGCAGGTGCTAGACGGATTGGCGGAGGGAACAGCTCTTGGCGTACTCGCGAAGCCCTTCCCTCTCGCCAAGCCCGCTCGGGCATTTACGTATTCATCGCGTCGAAGAAGTCGTTATTGGTCTTGCTGTATTTCAGCTTGTCCAGCAGGAACTCCATCGCATCCACCGTCCCCATCGGGTTCAGGATGCGGCGCAGCACCCACATCTTCGACAGCGTCCCCTTCTCGACCAGCAGCTCTTCCTTGCGCGTCCCCGACTTCGTGATGTCGATTGCCGGGAAGGTACGCTTGTCGGACAGCTTGCGGTCCAGAATGATTTCCGAGTTACCGGTGCCCTTGAACTCCTCGAAGATGACCTCGTCCATCCGGCTGCCGGTATCGATCAGCGCGGTGGCGATAATGGTCAGCGACCCGCCTTCCTCGATGTTGCGGGCGGCGCCAAAGAAGCGCTTCGGCCGCTGCAGCGCGTTGGCATCGACACCGCCGGTCAGCACCTTCCCGGACGACGGCACCACGGTGTTATAGGCCCGCGCCAGCCGTGTGATGCTGTCGAGCAGGATCACCACGTCGCGTTTGTGCTCGACCAAGCGCTTGGCTTTCTCCAGCACCATCTCGGTGACCTGCACATGGCGGGTGGCCGGCTCGTCGAAGGTGGAGCTGATTACCTCGCCCTTCACCGTGCGCGCCATGTCGGTGACTTCTTCCGGGCGCTCGTCGATCAGCAGCACGATCAGGAACACTTCCGGATGATTGGCAGAGATCGCGGTGGCGATGTTCTGCAGCATGACCGTCTTGCCGGTGCGTGGCGGCGAGACGATCAACGCGCGCTGGCCCTTGCCGATCGGGGTGATCAGGTCGATCACCCGTGGTGTAAAGTCTTTGCCCGGCCCCTTGGCCACCGACTGAAAGTTTTCGACCTCCATCTTCAGCCGCTCGTCGGGATAGAGCGGGGTCAGGTTGTCGAAGTTGATGCGATGGCGGACCGCCTCGGGCGGCTCGAAATTGATCGTGTTGACCTTGAGCAGCGCGAAATACCGCTCCCCATCCTTGGGGGCGCGGATCTGGCCTTCGATCGAGTCGCCGGTACGCAGGCCGAAGCGGCGCACCTGGTTCGGGCTTACGTAGATGTCGTCGGGACCGGGAAGATAGTTGGCCTCGGGGCTGCGCAGGAACCCGAACCCGTCGGGCAGGATTTCCAGCGTGCCTTCGCCGCTGATCGCCTGGTCGTTCTCGGCCAGGTTCTTCAGGATCGCGAACATCATGTCCTGCTTGCGCAGCGACGATGCGTTCTCGATCTGCAGCAATTCGGCATAGCTCAGCAGGTCGGCGGGGGACTTTGCCTTGAGTTCGGCGAGATGCATGTGGGACGCCTCGGCGTTCTTCGTTGGAGCGACGGAGTAGGGACAAGCTGAACCCGGGGTGGCGGACCCGCTAATCGGATATACGCCAAGGACCGCCAGGGCGGTCTGTTCCGTCTGATGGTGGATAGGGGCGGCAGCGGTTCATCGCTGCCGGAGGAGAGGTCAGCAGACTAGGCGAACCGCCGGACTCCGTCAACCCGTGAGGTGGCTCGCGGCAGCCCGGAATCAAGGGTGTAGGCCAGAACAAGCGTCCGAAAAGTGATCAATTCAGAACGGTCGGACAATCACCATGATGACGATCAGGGCCAAGAGCACGGTCGGGACCTCGTTGGCAACCCGGTAGAACCGCGCCGGACGGCGGTTGCGGTCGTACAGGAAGTCCTTCCGCCACCGAGCGTATCCCCCATGCAATCCCGACATGGCTAGGACTGAGGCCAGCTTCACGTGCCACCAGCCAGCCGCCCAGTCGAGCGCCCCAGGGGTCAGCACCAGCAGGACTCCGAAGACCCAGGTGGCGATCATCGCCGGGGTGGTGATTTGCTCTAGCAGCCGGCGCTCCATGACCTTGAACCGCTCACTTTCCGCCGAGCCCGGCTAAGTCTCGCAATGGTATACATAGAGCCGGGGCAGGTAGAACATACCGGCCATCCAGGCGACCATGGCGATGACGTGAAACGCCTTGGTCCACGGATAGAACAGCGCCAGTAGGTTGATCGTCATGCCGGCCGCCCTAGTGCCGCACGGAAGAACCCTGGCACCTCGTACAGGCTGTGGATGAGGGTGGCGCCCGCAGCCGCCAGCGTAGCTCCATCGCCGTGTCGGGCAAGGCCGAGACAGGCCATCCCAGCGGCCACGGCGCCAATGACGCCAGGGACTGAGTCCTCGATCACCAGGCACTCACCCGGCAGCACCCCTTCCGCCGCCGCAGCCGCCAGGAACAGGTCCGGCGCCGGCTTGCCGCGCGCCACGTCGGTGAAGCTGTGCAGCCGCCCTACGACTGCCTCGAGCAGTCCGCTGCGGCCGAACTTCGCCAGCATCTCCTCATGCGAGGAATTGGAGGCGACGCGCCACGGTAGCCCGAGCGCCGTTACGGCTTCCAGCGCCTCACGCGCGCCGGGGACCATCGGGGCGTCGGCCTGCAGCGCGGCGACGATCCACGCCTGCATGACTGACTGCCAGGCCACCGGGAGTGCCCGACCCAGCGCTGCCTCTATGAGCGGTACCATGGCCTTCAAATCGAAGCCGAGGAACCGAGTGCAACTCTCCTCGGGCGTCATCGGCCAGCCGAGATGGGTCAGTTCCTCGGCGACCACTCGGTTCACGACCGGCTCGCTATCGATCAGCACCCCGTCACAGTCGAAGATGACCAGACGCAGCGGGATCGCACCCCTATCCGCCATGGACGAGCGGACAGCCGGCGAACCTGACGGGACAGATCCGCGCACCTGCATGGCTCAGCAGGCCAGGACCGGCCGCTCGACTCGCCCGCACTAGACCAGCCAACGCACCGATGAAACCCGCATCAGCATTCTGTGTCGGTACCCGCGCATAGAAGGGCACACCCAGCCGCTCTGCGAAAGTGCGGTAGTCAATGTCGAGTTCAACCAGCGTCTCGGAATGCTCAGAGACGAAGGCGATCGGGACCACAACAAGCGCCGCGCCGTCGCGGGCGGCTCGCTCGATCTCCTGCTCTGTGCTCGGCTCCAGCCATTTCTGAGGCGTGGCGCGTGACTGATAGCAAATCGCCCAGTCGATCCCTTCATCACCCCAAGCGCGGAGCACCGCTTCAACTGTCCGCTCCACCTGCCACTGATAAGGATCGCCGGCCTGCACGATCGCCTCCGGCAAACCATGTGCGGAGAACAACACGCGCAGCGGATGATCCGGGACGCGCTCGCGCACCTCTGTCCAGACTGCTCGCACTGTAGCTGCGAGTGCTCCGACAAAGAGCGGCATATCCGGATAACAACAGATCGTCGTCACCGGCACTGCCAGCCCGACCCGGGCGGCACTCTCACGCCACACCGTCAGAGAGCTAGCGGTAGTGGTAGTGGAGAATTGCGGGTAGAGCGGCAGCAGCACAACCTCATCCGGTCTCCACGCCTTCACCTCACGCACCGTCTCCAAGCTGAATGGATGCCAGTAGCGCATGGCAATGAAGCAGCGTGCATCAAACTCGGGCAAAGCTGCTTCTAGGGCTTCAGCCTGCGCACGAGTTAGTTCCAGGAGCGGCGACCGGCCACCAAGCTTCGCATAACTTTCAGTCGCGGGAGTCAGCCGTGCGCGAACGAGCGTCCGTGCCAGAAAAGGGCGGATGAAAAACGGAACACGCAGAATTGCCGGGTCGGTGAACAGGTTCAGCAGGAACGGCCTGATCAACTCCGGCCGATCAGGACCTCCCAGATTGAACAGCACGATCGCGACACGCGGCTTCGCGTTATGCGGCACGTATTAGCCTCACCAACTCGGCGACGTGCTCCGGCGGCGTTTGCGGCACGATACCGTGGCCAAGATTGAAGATGAACGGAGTGCCCCGCATGGCGGATAACAAGCTGTGGACCTCCTCCCCCAGCGCCGCGCCGCCGGCGACGAGTGCCATCGGATCGAGATTACCTTGCAGTGCGATCGGCGGCGGCACCGAGGCACGAACCAACGCGGGATCCATCGCGGTATCCATAGCAACTGCATCGACGCCCGTAGCTGCCGCATACTCACCGATCAGGTGACCAGCCAGGCGAGGGAAACCGATCACCGGAACGCTCGGGAAGCGATGTTTCAATCGCCGCACGATCGCCTGCGTCGGCCGCACGACGTGCCGGCGGAACTGTAAGGGCGAAAGCAGGCCTGCCCAGCTATCGAACAGCATGACAACTTCGGCACCAGCCTCGATCTGGGCCTCCAGATAGCTCGCTGTCGCGTCCGCGAGCTGGTCTATCAGTTGCGCGAAAAGGCCCGGATCGCGATAGGTCATCGTCCGCGTAGCGGCGAAATCCTTGGACCCGCCTCCCTCCACCATGTAGCAGGCGACGGTGAACGGCCCGCCGGCGAACCCGATCAGCGCGGTTTCCGGCCACTCGGCCGCAAGGCGTTCGGCGACACGCCGGACCGTTTCCAGGATCGGCGCGATCGCCGCTAGAAGACGGGTTCGATCGAGCGCCTCCACCGCCGCTCCTTCTCGCAGGGGGGGCAGAGTTGGCCCTTCTTTCTCCCTGAACGCGACCTGGTATCCGAGCGCCCAGGGCACCATGAGGATGTCGCTGAACAGAATCGCCCCATCGAGGCCAAAGCGACGCACCGGCTGCAAGGTCACCTCGGCGGCTAGGGAAGGTGTCGTGCAGAGCGCGATAAAGTCAGACGTCTGCGCGCGGATGGAACGGTATTCCGGCAGGTAGCGCCCGGCTTGGCGCATCAGCCAGATCGGTGGCGGCCATACTGCTTCGCCGCGCAGTACGCGCAGCAGAGCCTTGTGGGTTTCCATAGGTCTCCGCTTAACAGATCAAGGAATAAAGGAAAGATAGGGGGTAGGAGTTGATGGATCTGTGGATTCTGGGGTACCCGGCTGCGCCGGGACACTCCATCCTGTAGTCCACAGCAGGTATGCGAGACAAGTCGTTGGAGTTGGCTGATCCTTCAGGGTTGTCCGCACTAGCCGGTTGTGGTATCCCTATTCGTCCCCAGGATGTGCGCATCTTTGATATTGCCCTCCCTCTTCCAGCAGAGCTTTAGAGGGCTGCAACTGCTCGACGGATTATCCCCATGATCCCCGACGGATACGCATTATTGGCTGTCCTCATACAGGAAATCATGCACGATCGCGACGCCAGCTCATCGGTTGAGGTCAGCACACCCAAGTGCCCGTCCTTGGAGATGTGCAATCGTCCGTTAGGAATGAGACGCGACATCAGCCATCCGTTTGCTGCCGGGACGATCAGGTCGTCCGTTCCGGAACGAACCAATGTCTCCGGTCGGAGACTCCACAACCAATCGAGGCGGTCCGGCGCGTGGGTCAGCAGCGTTGCGAGACCGCTCGGCCAGTAGGGAATGGTTGGTAGCGGTGACTCGCCGGTACCAGGTAGGTCGATGCGGATGGTTTCGATATCCTCCAGCGCCTGCGCAAAGGGTCGAGCAACTCGAGAGGGGCGCCCCGATTCATTGCTTTGGCGGAGTTCAGAGAAGGTCTGGATCGAATGAGATGATTGACGCACCATTCAGGGTTGCAGCCAGCAGTCCTGCTGCCTGTAGCAGTACCTGCTCGGCGTAGAAGCGCGCCGAAAGCTGCTTGGCACCACGGGACCGGCCCACGCCAGCCCCGCCGTCCTGATTAGGCGCTGGCGTGTACCCCGTTGCGCGACGGGGGCCCCGGCCTGAGTGGATGCCACCCGAGCGGTGGATCAAGGATGACTGGTGTCAGTTGGCTCTACAGGTGATACGCCGCAGTTTGAGCGACACGGGGCATTAGCTGCGAGGAGATCATCCCGCGGTTTGCCGTCGGGTCAAGGTTGGCCGGCCATCAGGTCCCAACCGCACCGCCCGCCTGCCTTCCCTATGCCAGTCCGTGTCGGACCCTGCTAATCTTAATCTCATGGCACTGGACCGGGTGAACCTCCATCTCGTCTCCGATGCGACCGGCGAGACACTTAATACGATCGCTCGCGCGACGACGGTGCAGTTCGAGCATGTTCAGATCCTCTACCACCGGTGGAGCCTGATCCGGACCCGCTTCCAGCTTCATCGTGTTTTGGAGGGGGTCGAAGCGGATCCGGGGCCAGTGCTCTCGACGCTGGTGGATAAGGCATTGCGTATGGACCTGGATGCCGCCTGCCTGCGGCTCGGCGTTCCGGTTGTCCATGTGCTCGACCCGGTGATGAATCTGTTACAGGTAGCGATCGGGCAGCCGGCTGGCGCGCGGCCCGGGCGCCAATACGTGCTCAACGCCGACTATTTCCAGCGGATCGATGCGATGCACTACGTGCTGGCTCATGATGACGGCCAGTCGCAGGCCGGGTTGGCCGAATCCGATGTCGTGCTGGTGGGTGTGTCCCGCAGCTCAAAGACACCAACCTGCTTCTATCTCGCCAATCGGGGCATCAAGGCAGCGAATATCCCCCTGGTTCCCGGGCTACCGGAGCCGGAACACCTGGATCAGCTCAACGTACCGGTCATCGGACTTACCTTGGAGCCGCAGGCACTGATCGACATACGCCGGCACCGGCTGCGGCTGATCGCCTCGCAGGACAGTGCCGCGATGGTGCGGCAGAACAGTAGCGAGTACGTGGACGAGGAAGCGGTCAAGGCCGAGCTGTTATGGGCGCGCCGCCTGTGCAACCGCCGTGGCTGGCCGGTGATCGATGTGACCCGCCGCTCAATCGAGGAGACAGCGGCGACAGTGCTGCAGCTTATGGATGCGTGGCACGCGCGCCGCGGCAAGGGGCCGGATGCGGCCAGGTCCCACTGAGCCATTCAGAAGAATTCCGACCGGCGGAGATTTGCCGAGAACGAACCTCACGGTTTCGTGTTGTCTTGGCTGCGGTTTCGTGGCATGTTCACGAAATCGAGAGGGAGGGCTGTGATGTCTGACTCGGGCCCCGTTATCGACGTTGACGCCGAAGCTGACCAGCTCGCCATTCAAGCGGTTCCCGGCGCCGTATTCCTGAGATTGCGCCGAGAGCGAGAGGACGGGTCGTTCCGGCGTATGTTCGTCGAGATGACAGTGGACGAAGCTATCGCCTTCCGCGGCGAGCTCGACCTGTGCATAGGGGTTGCGGCCGCCGCAATGGCGTAAGGCTAGTTCTCACTCGTTTTGGGCTCCCTGCTTCCTCCTGCAAGGACGAAGACCATCCCCTAGGTTGTCCGCAAGGTCCCTAGCGCCCTCGCCCTGCCACCTCCCGCAAGGGGAGGGTATCTCCTGGTCATGCTGCAAAACCCCGAGCCGAGGCTGGTTCTCGCCAGTGCGTCCGTCGTCCGGCAGAAGTTGCTGGCCAATGCCGGATTGAGCTTCGAGGTAGCGGTAGCGGCGATCGATGAGGTAGAGCTCAAACGAGCCGCCAAGGCCAGCGGAGACAATGCGGAGCAGGCTACGGTTGTTTGTCAGCGCGGGGAGCAGGTTCTGTGGCATCATATCGCCCTGCCGCGGCTGACGATGCGGGCCTTTCCGGACGAATCCATCGATGACTATCTGGCGGCGGAGGGGGATCGGGTACCGAGCAGCGTCGGTGCCTATAGGCTAGAGGGGCTGGGTATTCACCTGTTCGATCGCGTGGAGGGCGATTACACGGCAATCCTAGGCTTGCAGTTGCTGCCGTTGCTCGGTTTCCTGCGCCAGCACGGGGTGGTGCGATAGTCGTGTCCGGGCAGTCCCGACGAGCGTCACGCAAGCGAGCTTGGCGGCTGTTGCGGCTGCTGATCGTGGTGCCGTTGCTGTTGCTGCTGGTGGTGTTCGTCCTGTCCAACCGCGAGCCGGTGGCAATCGGCTTCTGGCCGACGGATATGCGGTGGGACGTGCCGTTGTCGCTCGCCATACTGATTGCCGCCGCGGTTGCCTTGGTGTTCGGGGCGGCGATGGTGTGGATATCCGAGCTTGACCGACGCCGGCGCGCGCGCCGGGCCGAGGCGGCGGTGCGATTGCTGGAGGAGCAGGTGCAAGAGTTGAAGGCCCGGCTGCGCGCGCCTGTGATGCCGCCGCCGGTGGGTTGAATGTCAGAGCGGCTGATCGTCGCGCTGGATACCGTCGACCCGGCCCGGGCGAGCGCCTGGGCCTTGGCAGTGGCGCCTTGGTGTGGGCTGGTGAAGCTCGGGCTGGAGTTCTTCGTGGCAAACGGGCCGAAGGGGGTGCGCGGGGTCGATGGCCGGCCGGTGTTCCTCGATCTGAAGCTGCATGACATTCCGAACACCGTGGCAGGTGCGGTGGAGGCCGTATTGCCACTTCGGCCGCGCATGCTGACGATCCATGCCGCCGGCGGGCCGGCAATGGTGGCAGCGGCTTGCCGAGCAGCGGAACGCGCCGGGGCGGATCGGCCGCTGTTGCTGGGCGTTACGGTGCTGACCAGCCTGAACGAGGCGGACCTCGCGGCGATTGGCGTTGCCGGAGGCACAGTGGAGCAGGCGCTGCGGCTCGGGCGGTTGGCGGTATCCGCCGGTGCGGACGGGCTGGTGTGCAGCGCGCATGAAGTCGCGGCGCTGCGCGCCGAGCTCGGCGAGGGCGTGAAACTGGTGGTCCCGGGCATTCGGCCGGCGGGGACCGAAGTGGGCGATCAGGCTCGGACGATGACCCCCGAACGGGCGGTCGCCGCCGGAGCAGACTGGATCGTGGTGGGTCGCCCGATCACCCGGGCGGCCGATCCAGCGGCAGCCGCGGCGGCGATCTCCGGCGCCCTGGCATGAGCGTGCAAGTCAAGATCTGCGGGATAAACGATCCGGCGGCATTCGATGCTACCGTGGAGGCGGGGGCCGATTGGGTAGGATTCGTCTTCTATCCGCCCTCGCCGCGATACGTCGCGCCAGAGGCTGCCGCAGCCTTGTCGGCGCGGGTCGCGGGCGGGCCGGGTCGGGTCGGGCTGTTCGTCGATCCGGCGAATGCATTGATGGAGGCCGTGCTGCGAGTGGTTCGGCTCGACGCGCTGCAGGTCTATGCTGGCCCCGAGCGGGTGGTGGAATTGCAGGCGCGGTTCGGGCTGCCGGTCTGGCATGCGTTGGGGATCGAAACCGAGACTGATCTGCCGGTGAACGCCGCCAGTGCCGAGCGGCTGGTGCTCGAGGCGAAGCCGCCTCCGGAGGCGACACGGCCCGGGGGGAATGCCGCGCGATTCGATTGGTCGGTGCTGCGCGGATGGCGGGCGCCGGTGCCGTGGATTCTCGCGGGGGGACTGACCGCGGAGAACGTGACGGCGGCGATCCGCGCGACGGGGGCGACGGCCGTGGATGTGTCCTCGGGGGTCGAGCGGCGGCCAGGCGTCAAGAATCCGGGGTTGATTCGCGCTTTTGTGGCGGCTGCTCGGGCGGGTTGAGGCGGGCTGGCTTGTGGCCGCTGGCCGCTGTCTCGCTCTTGGCTACTCCGGCGATCCTTTCCGGTCCCGCTGTCCCCTCCCCCTTGCCCCCTCCCGCAAGGGGAGGGGGGATTTTGCGGACGGCGAGCTGTTGCTTGAGCGCTTCGACCTCGGCGCGGAGGGCGGCAATCTCTTCAGCGTCGGCTGACCGATCGGGCGATCCGGGCGGGCGGTAGAACGGGGTGAACAGGCTGAGCGCGCGCTCGATCATCGCCATGTTCTGACGGCCGACTTCTTCGATGTTGCCGAACGGGAACAGGGTGCCCATGGTGCGCTGCAAGGCGGTGCGCATCTGTTCCTGCTGCTGGGCGAAGACGGCCATCGATTGTTCCAGATAGCGCGGCACCAGGGCCTGCATCTGATCGCCGTAGAACCCGATGAGCTGACGGAGGAAGGCGGTCGGCAGCAGGTTGTGGCCCTTGCCCTCTTCCTCGACGATGATCTGGGTCAGCACGCCGCGCGTGATGTCCTCCCCGGACTTGGCGTCGTAGACGACGAAATCGCGTCCCTGGCGCACCATCTGCGCCAGGCTGTCAAGGGTGATGTAGCTGGAGCTCTCGGTGTTGTAGAGCCGCCGGTTGGCGTATTTCTTCACCACCACGGGCGGTGTGGCGGCCGGCTTGTTCCCAGGTTCGGTGCGGACGTCCTCGGCCATGCCTGCTCTCGGTTTGCGATGCGGCGCACCATACAGGCGATCCTCGCAGGTGCGAAATCCGTGTTTCCGAGGCGGCGGCAGCGCATCTAAGATCCGTCCCTGCAAGTAGGGCGGATGACGCATGAACGACGCCAGGGGTCCAGAGGGGCGAGACGGCACGGGCGTGGACCTGAGGCAGCTTGCGCGCGACTGGATCACGATCTGCCGGAGCGAACTCGCAGCCCTGGCGGCGGATCGGGAGGTGCAGGAGACATGGCAGGCACTATTAGCGCTGTGGGCAGGTGCGGCCGAGGCGATCCTGGCCGCGCAACAAGGTGCGCATGACCGATCGGGCCGACGCACCGGGACCGCTGATGCGCCGAGGACCTCGGCCGCTGCTGCTGCACCTGACCCTCGCGATGCTGAGATCGAGCGGCTTTCCGGCCGCGTGGCCGAGCTCGAGCGGCGACTGGGGGAGCTCGAACGGATGGGTCGAGGCGGCGGCAGGGGTCGCCGCAAGGCTGCACCGCCCGGCGGCTGAGGCGGAGCCGTCGGGTGCGCCGGCGTGGCTGGATGCGGCGCTCGTAACCGGGATTGCGGCGTATCGGCGGCACCCGTGGCGCCGCAACCTGCCGGACCCGCCTTCGGCGTGGCAGGAGGGCGGCAGCCGGATGCTGGACTATGGCGGCGAGGGGATGCCGGCGCTCTTTGTGCCGAGCCTGGTGAACCGCGCTCACGTGCTGGACCTGGCGCCCGGGCACTCAATGCTGCGATGGCTTGCCGAACACGGCGTGCGCCCGCTGCTGCTGGACTGGGGCTGGCCGGAGGAGCTGGAGCGGCGGTTCACGCTGACTGACTACATTGCCGGGCGGCTGGAGCGGGCTCTGGTCGCGGCGGCAGCGCTGGCGGGCGGGTCAGTGGTGCTGGCGGGGTACTGCATGGGCGGGACTCTCGCGGTGGCGGCGGCGGAGCGGCGTCCAGACTTGGTGCGGGCACTGGCGCTGCTGGCCGCACCCTGGGATTTCCACGCTGGCGATCCTGGGCGGGCGGTGCTTGCCGCGCGGTGCTTGCCGGTGCTGGAGCCAGCGATGGCACTGGGCGGCGCGTTGCCGGTGGATTGGCTGCAGGTGCTGTTCGCGTTGCAGGACCCGGACGGGGTGGCGGAGAAATACCGCGCCTTCGCTCGGCTGGACCCGGCCGGCGACCGGGCGCGGTTGTTCGTCGCGCTGGAGGACTGGTTGAACGACGGGATTCCGCTGGCTGCCCCGGTGGCCAGGGAGTGCCTGAAGGGGTGGTACGGGGAGAACCGGCCGGCGCTGGGGACATGGATGGTCGCCGGGCTGGCGGTGGATCCGCGGCGGCTTCGGGTACCGACGCTGGTGGTGGCGCCGGGGCGGGACCGGATCGTGCCGTCAGAATCGGCACGAGTGTTGGCCGAGCTAATCGAAGGCGCCGTGCTGCATGAGCCGCGCGCCGGGCATATCGGGATGGCGGCCGGGTCGGGGGCAGAGGCAGCGCTATGGCAGGTGTTGGTGAAGTGGGTCGCGGGTTTGGACGGGTGAGACGGGTTACATCAACATCTATTCTTGGTTCGTCAGTCGGATACCGAACCGCTGCTCCAAGCGTGCTGTTGCGTCCGCTACCGTCGCTATGATCTCGCCGGTAATCAACGTGTTGTACGCGCTGCTCCACGAAAAATGATTTGCTGCGGCCTCGGCCAGATCGCGAGTCCCTGAGGGTGCTGCGTACCAGTTCATTGCGTTCAGGGGATCCTGCTGCGACTCGATCCCGAGCTCGGCTAACATGTCCATCGCCGTTGTTTCGGGGTGCGATACCAAGTCGTGGAACCGAATCACGTGATCAATCTTCGCCATAGGATGCGCCATAAGGTTGAAATAAACAGCGATTGCTGCCGCCATATCCGCCGCCGGCCAGCCCGATAGCAAATATCTGGAGACGATCACGTCGCGATAGTCCCGGAGAATGAGTAGGTCTCTGCTCGCCGGAAAGGTGTCGCGGAGGACGTGCCAGTACCATGCATAAGGGAAAGGGTACGGCTGCGAGGCGTAGTCGCGGTCCTCGGCGGTTATCATGCTCCAGACGACGTGGTCCGGGATACCCCCTAGCTTCTGGCACCAGCGGCGTTTTCGGCTAGGCATAGCGGTGCACAGAGCGACACGCGCGATCGTGGCTGGCAGCTCGGCACTGCTGAGCAATGACTCCGCGTCATCGGACAGGAGAGCGACTTCACCCCCACGGTAGCAGGAGAAGACCATCCCGGCGGTCTCGTTGCACACCTGGACGCATCCGGTTTCTGCAAGCTGGTTCTGAAGTAGTGTGGTCCCGGAACGCCCTATCCCGTGGATGTTGATCGGAGCGCAGACATTATCCGAATTGGGCATGCCAGCCTTCCTTAAGGTCGGCGGAGTCAGGGTGCAGCATCGAGTGCCACTGCTTGGCGGTGCGAGCCATCAGCGCGTATCCGCCCGGACTTGACCGCATTAGTCGGGGCCGTTCCATTCTCAGCATTCGAAGATGGCGCGGGCTCACCCTCCGTGAGGCGAGACACGAGATGACGGAGTGTCGATAATGGCGGAGCCGTATCAAGGAGAATAGCGAGTACAGACTGCATCTCCCTAAGCGCCGTGAATCCCGGTCGTCCCTCTTTGCAGCCAGAGTACTGGTAGTGCTGAAGCCCTGAACTGAAGGTCCCGCGGGCAACTGCTTCGGCGACGTCCGGGTTTCGGCTGCGATAGTCTTGCTCCTCGGTCGCCACAATCCGGTCCAGGACGTTAAGCGCGAAGCCGGGTTCCCGCGCAGTCAACGCCAGGCGGAAGACGGCAGTCGCGACATGCTCGAACACTCCTGGCGTCATCCGTACTCGCCGCAGGAGCGGAAGCACCGACTTAAGATCGCGCGGATGCACATCAGTCGCTTCGCATAGGGATTTCAGGTATCGGACATGCTCCCGGACGAGGTGCCCACTGCTTCGCTCGAGCGAAAGACGGAAGCTCCTGATCAACTCTGGAAATCTACCAAACGAGAGATCGATCAGCGAGGCGAGGAGGTGCTGATCGATACCACACGCTGGTTCTTGGTTGTTTGCTGGCGCTTCGGGAAGCGCCGGAAGAAGCGTCTGCTCGGAATCGTCAGACTGCTTTACCTTGATGCGTTGCGTCGCCAACAGTTTCATAGCGCAGGCGAACGACCGCGCGCCGATAGCTGCGGCGTATTCGCTGACCAGGGTGGCATGCTCGGCCGAACCAGCTTGTGTATCCGCGATCTGCTGTAAGAGACTCGCATGTGGACTGGTTCGGCGATTGTACAGAGTGAAGTTCTCCATGTTCTCCTGGGCTCGGCCGCCCGCGGTCACCGAGATGAAGTCCTGCCAAGCCTCCGGGCAAGAGCGCAAATCGATCGACCGGATGATTCGGGTGGCGTTGCGCAATCGGGAGGTGCTGGATGCCATGCTGGGGCGATCGACCTCGTAGAGGTAGAGCGGCAACGGGCAGACCTCGATTTGCAGACCTGCCTGCAGGGCGCGCACGTAGAATTCGAAGTCCTCGTGCCCGATCCCGTAGTCCTCTGTATATCCGCCGAGCGATGAGAAAGCGGTCCGTCGGATCAAAGCTGTCGCGGTACCGAAGCAATTCTCCAGTGCCGCCATAGCCAGCGGACCACCGGTCGGGATGTAAGAGATTTTTTGCGAGAACAGGTCCGGAAATGGGTAGCTCTCGATCCGTCGGCTCTCGGGCATGTAGAGGTTGGGGCAGGTCACGATGTCGGCGCCTGTGGCCTCGGCCGCGGTAACCAGTGTCTGGACCAGATTGGGGAAGGCTATGTCGTCATCATCCAGGAACAGGAGGTAATCGGAATCGGTGTCTCTCACCGCGCGGTTGCGCGCTGCGCCGAGATAGCGATTCTCCTGTCGGATCAGGCGGATTTTCAGTTTGTCCATCAGCGGCTGCATCCGCTTCAACGCGGCCAGCGTCTGTGGACTGCTCGATCCGTCATCGACGACCACCAGTTCGATATTCGGATATGACTGGTTGGCGAGGGACAACATGGCGTCGTAAAGCTTTGCCGGTCGCTCGAAATGCGTAATAGCGGCCATAACCTTAGGCTGAATATGCACTGAATGACCGACGGCTTGCTTGCCTGGGGAGCGGTGACCGGGCGCGATCGCTTCATATGCGGCAGCAGACCGGGAGCCGGCCAACTGCTCGTGCAAGCTGATCCAGCGCCGTTCGGTCTCCTGCGGGGGCACGGCGACGCGTGCCGGCTCGAGCCCTTTCGCGACTGCCTCGCGCAGCTTTGCCGCCAGCGCTTGTGGTTGAATGGGGCAGGTGCAGCGACGGACCGAAGCATCGTCCAACAACTCCCTGGCGCCTCCGGCGTCGGACGTGATCAGCGGTTTGCCCATCACGAGGGCTTCCAGCACCGTATAGGGACTGTTTTCCTCGGGGGACGGGATGACCACCAGTGCCCCTGGGCTTTCCGTGAGATGACGAGCGGCGGAGATGCGGTCGCAATCAGCCACGACGGAGATGGAGAAGCCCCATCGACGTGCCCGGCCGGCAAGATAGACGGATAAATCCTCCCCGTTGATTTTGCCGAACCCTCCGAGAAACGAGACCGTTATTCTTCGTTGGCAGAGTTCGTCCTGGATCAGGTCGAGCGTGTCACAGAACTGAACGATACCCTTTCTTTCCTCGTGTCGGCCGAAGAACACGATTTCATCGAATTGCCGCGGTGCCGGCCCGGTCACACGTGATGCGATCAGACCGCGGACGTATGTACAGATGTTCTGCAGGACATGAACGCGCTCTGGCGGCGGAACCGACCAACCTTCTGCCCGGAACCATTCAAGCATGAAGTGACTCGGGCTGATGAGAATATCCGCCCGAGCAATGCTCTGGCGCTCCAGAAAGTCGATCTTCAACTGGTCAGGATGGGTGAATGGATGACCGTTGGCGCGTAGGGTCCAGCGCGTCGGGCCGTGGGCCTGAACCACCAGTGACGTGTCGGCGAAAGCGAGACGTTGCTGTTTCGCTGCCAGAGAGAAAAACCCGATGCCTTTGTAGTCGTGGAAGTGAATTACGTCATACGGGCGTTCCAGCGAGCTGAGGTACCGGAATACGGCATATGACCGGTGGACGTAGCACGAGTGACTCCAGGTATATTGCTCAATATTTGGAATGGCTACGGTCACGCCATGGTCTGAATAGTAATCGGCAATGTCCCTATCTCTCTGGGGTTCTTGATTGATTGGAAGGTATAGCAGGTCAACCGCGTAGCCGGCGCGAGCAACAGCCAGAGAGAGCTCGTGGAAGGCGCCGCCAATGCCGCCTGAACCGGGACCGAATGCCAGTTCTTCGGTCACCAACGCCACACGCGTCTGTAACCTTCCATCCTGCCGCTTGCGCGTAATTGCGTCAGTATGGAGCCCCACTTTCGATGTCATGTGCATGGGCGGCTGTGGGCTTTTGCTGCTCATGTCAATGCGTCGCCTTCCAGCCCGGCGTTTGTCCGCGGGCACCGCGCCAGGGCCGCGGCAGGGTTTGGCCATGCGTGTGCTTCAGGGTGGGGGAGAGGGAATTAGGTGTCGGTGGTGCCGAGACTGCCAGGAGGTCTCCAATCGGCGACAACACCAGAGCGTCATCCATACCCACCCCCACCACCAACCGTTGAGCATCATGGTATGGACGAGAATGCTAACAATCGATTTGCGGCAGGGCGGAGGAATCACGCCGACCGCCCTCTCGATTGGTTTTCTGGCTGTCCGGCGTTGCGCCAGACGTCATGCTAGGCCCTGCCCGCGTCGCAGGAGAGCCTGAGGTCGCCGCACCCTCACCCGCCGCTACGCGGCGTCCTCTCCCGCGGAGCGGGAGAGGTGAAGTCAGCTTACCCCGCCGGCATCGCCCAACGCCCGGCGTCCCATCCCGGGGCGTATTTCTGGTTGGTGATCTCCGTGTTCCGGTTCACCAATGGCCGGCCGAACAGGGGGTGACGCATGCTGCGCACCTCGTGCTCGATCTGGAACAACACCTTGTTGGTGTCCACATCGACGATGTCGGTGAAGCGGTATTGGTGCTGGTCGCTTTCCTCGGTGATCAGACCCCGCTCCAGCAGCTTTTTGTGCGGACCGGAGAAATCGGCGAGCGTGATCTGGATGTGGTGCCCGTCATAGGTCGGGATCGGCCCGGTGACCTGGCGGTAGATCGCCTTGTTGCCGTCCCCCAGTACCGCCCAGGCGAAGGTGCCGCGCGCGTCCTCGGCCACGCCGGAGATGGCGCCCAGGATCTCTCGATAGAACCTGGCGATGGCACGCAATGAGGTGCCCTCGGTCACATCGAATTCCACGTACGGCATTCCAAGGGTGATGCGTCCGAAACGAGCGGCGTCGGAGGCGTGACAGCGGATGCGGTTGCCCCAGGGGCAGGTGGTCTCCACCCCGTCGTTCGTTTCGCGGAAGCTGAACTTGGTGCCCTCCAGGTCTTTCTGCACGGTGCGCAATCGGTTCAGCAGGGCGGCAAGGTCCGGCAGGACTAGCGCGGTGGTACCGCGCACCACCTGAGGCGGGCGCGCCGGCAAGTGGAACTGCGCCCGGCCGACATTCACCCACATGTTCGAAAGCCCGGTCATCAGATAAGGGTCGCGCGTCAAGCCGAGACCGGAGATATAAAAGAGCGTCGCCAGCTTCTGGTCCGGCACCGTTACATTGACGTGACCCAGCTCGACGATGTTGCCCAGGTCCTCGACGGTGCGATCGTAGGTCGGCTTGGTCATGGCGGTATCGTTCATGTCCTTGGGTCCTCCTCCTGCCGAAGGTCGGTGATGCGGCATGCTAGAGCCATTCGAGGGGGACTGGAAACCATGTCCCTCGGCCTCGCGGAGGGACCCTCACCCGTCACGCTCCGCGTCGCGACCTCTCCCGCAGAGCGGGAGAGGTGAATTCAGAATAGGCCGCCTAGTTGCGCCAACGTCGCGAGGTGGTGGTCGGCGTCGCCGAACATCTGGTCGATCATGGTCATGCGCTTGAAATAGTGGCCGACCTTGTACTCCATCGTCATGCCGATGCCGCCATGAAGCTGGATTGCTTCCTGGCCGACATGTCGGCCGGAGCGGCCGATCTGCACCTTGGCGGCGGAGATGGCGCGGCGACGTTCGACCGGGTTCGGGTCGGCGGCCATCATGGTGGCGAAAAGCGCCATGCTGCGGGCTTGCTCGACGGCGGTCAGCAGATCGACAGCGCGGTGCTGCAGGGCCTGGAACTGGCCGATCGGGCGGCCAAACTGCTGGCGGGTCTTGAGGTAGTCGAGGGTGATCTCCTCCATCACGGCCATTACGCCGACGGACTCCGCGCATAACGCGGCGATGGCTTCATCGACCACCTGCTCGATCGCACCGAGCGCTTGGCCAGGCTCGCCGAGGGGTGTGGCGGGGCCGGCCGCCGCGAGTTCGATCTCGGCGGCGCGCAGGCCGTCCTGGGTGGGGTAGCCGCGCCGGGTCACGCCCGGGGCGGCGGCGTCGATCAGGAACAGGCCGATGCCGTCGTGGTCCTGACGGGTGCCGGAGATGCGGGCCGTCACCAGCAGCCGGTCGGCGCAGTCGCCGTGCAGCACCACACCTTTGGCGCCGTCCAGCATCCAGGCCGCGCCGTCCTGGCGCGCGGTGGTGGCGACATCCGCCAGGTTCCAGCGCGACCGCCGTTCGACATGGGCGAAAGCGAGTTTGAGCTGCCCCTGGGTGATGTGGGGAAGCAGTTCGGCCTGTTGCGCGGAGCTAGCGGCGCGGCGGATCAGCCCGCCGCCGAGCACGATGGTGGCGAAATAAGGTTCCAGGATCAGGCCGCGGCCGAACGCCTCCATGACGATCATGGTCTCGACGGGGCCACCGCCGAATCCGCCGTGCTGCTCGGCGAAGGGAAGGCCGAGCAGGCCCAGTTCTGCGTACTGCGCCCAGGCGTCGTGGCTCCAGCCGTTCGGTTCGGCTTGGTATTTCCGGCGCTGCTCGAAGGTGTAGCGGTCGGCAATCAGGCGATCGACGCTGTCCTTGAGTAGCCGCTGTTCATCAGTGAGATCGAAATCCATTCATTCCCCCACGCTTGCGTAGATGGCCGGCTCAAGTGTTTGTCCCGGGGACACGGTGGACACCTGTTCGGAGACATGGTGGACACATTGGGGTCAGGTCAAGGCCGGCGCGGGATTGCGGGAAGTTGGGGTGACGCCGTATCGTCAGGCGCAACCGGTGAAGCGGAGACGGGCTCTGCTGGGGAGCAACCCGCCGAGGAATAGCCGGCGGAAACTCACCGCGATGAGTTGTGATGCCGACGTGCACGCGCACGGCCGGCATCGTTTGGTCGTGCAGCCGCCCGTCATTCATCGCGGTAGATTTCCGGATGCCTGGAACCCACCGGCAGGCATCGCCGTAACCTCCCCGGGATCGGCAATCGATGGCGGCGATCTGGTGACTCGCGAAGAACAGCCCGAAACAGCCGTCGGTGCTTAACGGCCGGATCGCCACGCGTTTGCCGCGGAACGCCTGCGGCACTTTCCAAAGCTGCCCGCGGAAGCGGACATAGTCCTTCGTGTCAGGCACCGTGCGCACGATCTCATGCGCCTCGTATTCCACCCTGGGAAGACGCTCGGGCATCGGCCGAACGCTGGGACGATAGCGGCTGGCCGGCACGTCCTGACCGAGCGCCTCATGCGGCCGCTCGAAATTGTAGAACTCCACGCCACAAGACCCACGGTACTGCAGCCGGCGAAGAGATAGCCATTGCCTATTCCTGGCATCCCTGGGCTGGGCGAACTGTTCGTATTCATGAGGTGATCGAGAGGACGACCGGTGCTGCGGCGCGCTGCAGTCTTGTGGATGCGACCGTTGCTCGTGTTCAGGAGATCCCGGTATGGATGTTGGACACGGCGGCCTGCTGTTCGACTCGGCTGTCAGCCGAGCCAACTGTAGCGTTGTCGGCCCTTGCAGCATTGCGAGTCCTGCTCTCGGAAGCGATGCGGCTCGCGGCAACGGAAGCGCCGTCAGATGCGAGGATAGCATCTCCCGATTCCTATCGTGGAGATCGCCATGCAGCAGCTTCGTCGCCGGCCCCGACCGCCACTACATCAACTCGATCTTTGTCTGCTGAGTCCGCTACCGGAATTGGACGGAGCACAGAGATGGAGCGCGCTGCCGGATCAGGCGCGGCAGACGCTGGCCGACCTACTCACCCTATTGCTGATCGCACACGCCGGCGGCGCGCGCCAGGAGTTGGACGAGCCCCCGGAGGGCGACAGCGATGAGCGCTGACAAGATCGGAGCGCAGCACCGGGCGCGCAAGGCTGTGCTCTATGTCCGCCAGTCCTCCGCCCATCAGGTTCAGCACAACCGCGAGAGCCAGGTCCTTCAGTACGCCATGCGTGACCGCCTTGTACAGCTTGGCTGGTCGGAGATCGAAGTCATCGATGAGGACCTTGGCTGTTCGGCAGCGGGCGGAACCACGCGCGCCGGCTTCGAACGCATGGTCGCCGAAGTTTGCCTCGGCAAGGTCGGTGCGGTGGCAGCTCGAGAGGTCTCGCGCTTTGCACGCAACAGCCGCGATTGGCAGCAGCTTGTCGAGATGTGCCGTGTGGTTGATACACTGCTCGTCGATCAGGAGGCCGTCTATGCGCCGCGACAAGGCAATGACCGGTTGCTCTTGGGGTTGAAAGGGAGCCTCAACGAGTACGAGCTTGATCTGCTGCGGCAGCGCTCACTGTCTGCGCGCTATGAGAAGGCACGGCGCGGTGAACTCGTCGTCGCGGCGCCTGTTGGCTTCGTTAAGGTGGGCGACCGGCTGGAGAAGGATCCCGACCGTCGTGTCCAGGCGGCGATCATGCTCGCCATCGACAAGGTCGCCGAACTTGGCAGTGTGCGGCAGGCGCTGTTTTGGTTCCTCGAGCACAAGCTTGATTTGCCGACCAGGATCAATGGCGGGCCGATCGAGTGGCGTCGCCCACGGTATTCGACCCTCCACGAGTTCATCGCCAATCCTGCCTATGGGGGCGCGTACGCGTACGGTAAGACGGGCGTCTCGGTGCAATATGGCGGTGCGGGAGCCAAGGCGCGTGCCCGGCGCAAGCCGCGCGCGGAATGGCTGGCGTTGCAGCCGGGTGCGCACCAAGGTTATGTCGATTGGGACCGCGCGGAGACGATCCGGAAGATGGTGAGCGAGAACGTTCCGACTCCCGGAACTCGCGGCGCGCCCAAGCACGGTTCGGCGCTGTTGTCAGGGCTGCTGCGATGCTGTCGTTGCGGTCGGAAGCTCATCGTGCAGTACACGGGGGCCAAGGGTCAGATTCCTCGTTATGCATGTGTTCGTGGAAGACTCGATTGCGGGGAGCCCAATTGCATCGCATTCGGCGGGCTGCGTGTCGATGATGTCGTCGAAGCGGCACTGCTCACCGTCCTACGGCCCGCCGCCGTGCAAGCCGCACGAGCGGCCGAGGCACAGGCCACGGTACAGCGTGACGAGGCGCGGGAGGCCATGGTCCGCGACCTCGAGGCGGCGCGGTACGCCGCCGATCGGGCCTTCCGACAATATGACGCGGCCGATCCCGAGAACCGCTTCGTCGCTGGCGAGTTGGAGGCTCGCTGGAACCGCGCCCTCACCCGCGTGGCCGAGTTCGAGAAGCGGATTGCCGATCATGACGCCGCGGCACAGCCTCGGCTCGACCTCGCGCCGATCTCCTTCACCGCGCTGGCCGAGGACTTCCAGACTGTCTGGTCAGCACCGACGACGGATGCGCGGCTCAAGAAGCGAATCGTGCGCACTGTCATCCACGAAGCCATGGCCGACCTCGATGACGCCACGTCGGAGATCGTCCTGACCATCCACTGGGTAGGCGGAATCCATACTCAGCACCGGCTGCCACGGCGGCGGCGGGGACAGCGCAACAGTACGTCTGCCGACATCGTCAAGGCCGTGCGCGCCCTGGCGTTGATCGCCCGGGACGACGTCATCGCGGGGACTCTCAACCGCAACAGTCTCAAGACAGGTCATGGTAATCGCTGGACCCGGGAACGCGTGACTGCATTACGATCCAGCTATCGGATCCCGGTGTACTGTGAGGCGGCAGACGGCGTTGAACCCTGGCTCAATCTTGGCGAGGCTGCCGCCATTGTGGGTGTTGCGCCGCGCACCTTGCGACTGGCTGTGGAACGGGGCGAGATCGACGCTACGCATCCCCTGGAGAATGGCCCCTGGATCTTCAGCCGCGCTGATCTCGACAGCACCGCCGCCCGCGGCCTTGCCCTGCGCGCCAAGGCCCACCCAAGACACCCCGCGTTACCGGACGCGCTCCAACAAAATCTCTTCTCCTCAACGACATAGCGAAATGTGCGTTGTGATGAGCAATTGTAGACCTCGCGCCAGGCATCGAACGCGCACTGCACCTGGCGGAGCTCGCGAAACCGCTGCAAGGTAAACACTTGTACCTTCAGCGTGCGATGGAAGCGTTCGTTCTTGCCCCGGCTTTGCGGGTGATAAGGCGTGCTGTGCAGCAGCTCAACACCGAGCTTGAGCAGCCACACCGCAAGGCGGGTCCAGTGTCCGCCCGAGGAATCGCCCCACGGCGAGCCGTTGTCGACAAACATCGCATCCGGCAGGCCATAGCGGCGAAACGTCGTCCGCAGATGGGTTTGCACCGTCTCGCTCTGCTGATCGGCACACGCTTTCAGACACGGCACGAAACGCGAATGATCGTCCAGGATGGTCAACGGATGACACCGCACGCCGCTGACAAGCGCGACCCAGCCCTTGAAGTCCATCTGCTACAGATGGTTCGGAGCCTCTTTCTCGAAGCGGCAATAGGTTCGAGCCACCGAAGCGGCGTCATGATCGATCCGGCCGTGCCGAGACAAAATCGCATGCACCGTGGAAAGCGCCGGAGGCTCGATTCCCTGCCGCTTCAGGCATCGCCAGAGTTTGCGCGCGCCCCAGGCCGGATGGGCATCACGGACCTCAAGCACCGCGGCTTCCGGCTCCGCTGTGCAGCGCGTGGGAGTCTTCTTCGGCCGCGCGAGTGGTTCACCAGCTCGCGATCGCCGGGCCCCATCGTCGCAGAGCCACTTGTAGCCAGTCTCCGGACTGATCCCGAACCGCCGACAAAGCTCCCGACGGCTCGCCCCTTCCTGTTCCGCAAGCCGGATGAACTCGCGCCGCTGCTCCATGACCGACACCTCGTGCCATGGCATGGATTGCCTCCCTCGAAGCGATTGCCACGCCACAATGTGCCGGGCATCAGGTGCCGCCTTGGCAGAATGGGCTGGACCGGCCGGCACAGTGCCAGCCCCGCGACGCAGCAGGCATGCCTGGCTGCGTCGGGTCACGTCGGTCGGAAGTTTGATCTCAGATCATGCCGGCGGCCGTCGCGATCACTCTGTTGAGGGCCTTCAGGTCCATCGGATGATCGGTCTCGTTGGCAACCGCAACAACAAGGTGGTGGCGCCGAAGGATGAAGATGCGCTGATCCGACGCGCCGGACGCCCAGGCTGTGTCAGGCGGCAGATCGGGGAACAGTCGGTCCGCGTTGGAGCGGAAACAGGCGGCATAGCTGGTGCCTGCATGCGTGGGCGTCAGCGCGTAATCGGTCCATCCTTCCGCCAGCAGCCGCTCACCGCTCCACACGCCATCCTGCACATAAAGTACCCCAAGCTTCGCGTAGTCCCGCAACGTAGCGAACCCGGCACCGGACGTGATCAGATTGCCGGTGATGTCGGCCGAGTGCTGATAGCTCGCCATCCCCAGCCGGTCCGCGAGCAGCCCATACAACGTGGCATGATATGGCAGACCGCGCCGCTCGATGCGGTCGCGGATGATCGCGCCCAGCACGTTCAGGCCGCTATTGACGTAGCGGTACACGGCACCCGGCTCGGTCGCGACGATCGAGCGCTGCGCTGCCTCGAACGCATCGCCGGCATCCTGATAGACGGCGCTGTTCTCGAAGCCGAGCGTGGCGCGGCCGTCCTCGTGCAGGACGGGGAAAGCCAAACCCGAGCGCATGCGCAGCAGGTGATCGAGCGTGATGCGGTGATGCACCGCGCGGGGGTCGCGCCACAATGGCGCCGGGGCGGGATCGTACACCGAGTTCAGCCAGCCCTCGTGGATCAGCTGGCCGATGACTGTGCAGGTGATAGCCTTGGTCATCGACCAGCTTGGTGTCACGCGGTCGGGGCGGCCGAATGTGCTGTACCGTTCGAAGATAACCCGCTCCGGCGTGGCGATCAGGATCCCGTAGATACCGGCCGAGTCGGCGAACAGCGCATCGGCGGCCCCCTCCAACGCCGGGATCGCCGGCGGAGGCGCCACCGCATCGCCCAGCGGCCAAGCGCGGCCACGCTCGCTGGCGCGGCGGGCGATCGGCGCCGGGTCGAAGCGTGGCACGGTCTGAGGGCCAAGCAGGATGCCACCATAGCCAGGCCGCGCGATCGCCGTGGCAGTCAGCGTATCCCCGAGGTTCGGATCCTGCCAGCGTACGGTGACACGGCGCTCGGCATCGTTGGTTTCGATCACAATGCGGCCGGCATGCTGGGCAGCTTCGAGTTTCGCAACCGCATCCGCCGACTCCGCCGGACGGGCCGAAAGGCCGCCGGGGACCGTTACTGCGCGCCAGCGGAAATGCCGCTCGGCGGTGCCGCGATCCAGCCCGCTGACATACATCATGTCGGCGGAACGCTTGGCAGCGAAGTTGATCGTGCGCTGGCGCAGCGCCTTGGCGGACCCGTCGTACACCACCGGATCGGGCGGCCCGTCGGCGCCAAGCGGGAGAGTGCGGTCGAACAGCGGCTCGACCGGCAGCGGTTCCATTTTCGTGGTCATGCTCACTTCACCGGCTGCGGCTGGCGGGCGGTCGTCACAACGTCGAAAAACCGCCGCTGCATCCCCTTCTGATTCTCGTAGATCGAGCCTTGCAGCTTGGCCGGCGGCAGCGGCAGCCGCACCGGCACGGGCGCAAGCCGCGGCTCCAGTGTCGAACGGCCGGAGACCATCAGCTTGTCGAACTCCTCGATCCCGCCGGGGAAACCCAGCAGCGGCCAGGCATCGGCAGCACGGAACTGCAGCAGCAGCAACCGCCGGTCGCGATCCGAGGTGTTCGGTGCCGAGCCATGGACCGCACGCACATGGTGCACGGTGATCGAGCCGGCCTTCCCGGTTAGCGGGACCGCGCTCGCATAATCGCAATCACCTCGCGCCGGATCCATTGCGCCGCAGAACACGCCATCGGCATGGTGGTCGAAGACCGGGCCGCGATGACTACCCGAGATCACCAACAACGGCCCATTCTCCAGCGCCATGTCGTCCATCATCACGCCGACCGCCGCCAAATCATCGTTGGTATGCGGATAGAACGCCCAGTCCTGGTGCCACTCCACCGCCGCGCCAAACCCCGCCGATTTCAGGTTCAGCTTGGCGGTATCGAACCGGATATCGGGTCCCCACAGATCGCGCAGCACAGCGATGATCTTCGGATGGCTCACCAGCGCGGCGTACTCCGGATGATGAAGATGCGGCGCCTTGATGCGACGGACGCGCGGCTCCTCACGCGTGTGGCTGTCCTCGAGGTCATAGATCTCGGTGTGGCTGGTCACGTCACGCGCCCGTTCGACAAAATCCTGGGTGACGCGCCGCAGACGTGCGGTTTCCTGCGCCGTCAGGATGTCGGGGACGACGATGGCACCGACTTCGTTGTATTCCTCGATCTGTGCGCGGGTCAGCATGCCGGATCCCTCCCGTAGTCCCCTGGAACGCGGCTTCAGGCTATCATCCGCCCCCCAGCCGGTCGAGCCGGCGAGCAGGAGACTGATATGAGCCTCATCGAACCTGGAGGGATTGACTGCGACATCCACCCGGCAGTGCCGGGATTGAAGACACTGCTGCCATATCTTGCAGATCACTGGCGCGATTCTGTCGTGCAGCGCGGGCTGCACGACCTGGAATCGATCGCCTATCCGGTGAATTCGCCTCTCTCTTCGCGCCCCGACTGGCGGCCCGCCTCGGGCAAGCCCGGCTCGGACCTGGATATGTTGCGCCGCCAAGCGCTCGATGCGTTCGGCACCAGCTTGGCGATCTGTAACTGCCTCTATGGCGTGCAGCTCCTGTTCAGCGAGGACATGGCGGCCGGTTTCGCCCGCGCGGTGAACGACTGGATCGCGCGCGAGTGGCTCGACCGCGACCCCCGGCTCCGCGCATCCATCATCATCCCGACCCAGAACACCGAGCTGGCGGTGGATGAGATCGAGCGGGTCGCGGCGGACAAGCGCTTTGTGCAAGTGCTGATGCTGGTGATGGGTGATGTGCCGCTGGGCAAACGGCAGTACTGGCCGATCTATGCGGCGGCGCGCAAGCATGGTCTGCCGATCGGCATTCATGCCGGCAGCGCGTACCGCCACCCGGTCACACCGGTCGGCTGGCCGAGCTACTACACGGAAGACTACGCCGCCCAGGCCACCGCGTTCCAGGCGGCGCTGTCCAGCCTGGTGTGTGAGGGCGTGTTCACCAAGTTCCCCGACCTGCGCATGGTGCTGATCGAATCCGGCGTGTCGTGGCTGCCCGCGCATCTCTGGCGACTGACGAAATTCTGGCGCGGCCTGCGGCTGGAAGTGCCGTGGGTCGATCGCTCGCCCACCGAGATTGTACGCGACAATGTGCGCCTAACCGTGCAGCCGTTGGACGCGCCGCCCGATGCCGGCGGGCTGGAGCGGCTGATGGAACACATGGGCTCCGATGAGCTGCTGCTGTTCTCGACCGATTATCCCCACTGGCAGTTCGACGGCGACGCTGCGCTGCCGGACGGGCTGTCGCCGGAATTGGTGCGCAAGATCATGGTAGATAACCCACGCGCAACCTATCTGCGGCTGGCCGAGAGCGTCCCCGCATAGGGTCAGCCGGGCCGGAACGAAGCTGGTGTCACCCGGGAATTCGTACCGGCAGCGACCTGTAACCGCGAAGAAAGTTGGAATAGGTCCGCTCGGGTGGGCCGACCACTTCGATGACGGGATAACGCGGCAGAAGCTCCTCCCAAAGAATGCGCAACTGCATCTCGGCGAGCTTGTCTCCGACGCAACGATGAACCCAAATCCAAACGACAGATGCCGGCGAGGTTGCGTGCGATCGATAATGAAGCGATCCGGCTCCTCGATCGCGTCTTCGTCCCGGTTCCCCGAGATGTACCACACCACCACCTTATCACCGGCACGGATGGTCTTGCCGCCCAGCTCCGCATCCGCCAGTGCCGTGCGCCGCATGTGAATGACCGGCGTCTGGTAACGGATGACTTCCGGCACCAGCGAGGCGATCAGCGCCGGGTTCTCTCGCAGCTTGCGATACTCGTCGGGGAACTGGTGCAACGCCAACAACCCGCCGGTCATCGAATTGCGCGTGGTGTCGTTGCCGCCGACGATCAGCAGCGCCAGGTTGCCCATGAACTCGCGCAACGGCATCTCTCGCGTCGCCTCGCCATGCGCCAGCATCGAGAGCAGATCGAATTTGGGCGGCTGGCCCGCTCGCTCGGCGTACAGCGCGGACATGTACTCCGCCATGCTCCGCAGTTCCTCGAAGCGCTCCTGCTCGGAATGCACCGGCGCGTCGGGCGCGTTGACATTGCAGATCGCCACATCGGACCAATAGGTCAGTTTGCGCCGCTCCTCCCACGGGAAGTCGAACAGAGTCGCCAGCATCATCGTGGTCAACTCGATGGAGACGCGATCCACCCAGTCGAACGTCTCGTTGCGAGGCAGCTCATCCAGAACGCGGGCCGTCCGCGCGCGGATCGTCGCCTCCATGTTGCGGAGATTGTCGGCGGCGACGATCGGGCTAATCACCTTGCGCTGTTCGCCGTGCCGGGGCGGGTCCATACGGATGAAGCTGGCGCGGGCGAGTTCCTTCGGCTGGTCCTCGATCTGGATGCCGCCAGCGCCCGCATCCGAGGAATACACCCCGTGGTTCGCCTCGACTTTCATGATGTCCCGGTACTTCGTCACCGACCAATAGGGGCCGTACGCGCTGTCGGGACACCAGTGCACCGGATCCTCGCGCCGCAGCCGCGCGAAATACGGCCACATTGTATCGCGCTGGTAGAGTTCCGGCCGGCTAACATCGATCGCCTCCAGCGGCACAGACCAGGGGTCGCTCGTCGGATCGTGACGGACCAGCGTTTCCATTGTGCAGGCTCCAGGCTGTGGCGTGGTCAGGTCCGCTGTCGCAGGTCGCGGAAGAAGCGGCGGATGTCGTCGGCGAGCAGCGCCGGCTGCTCCATCGCAGCGAAATGACCGCCGCGCGGCATTTCGGTCCATTGGCGAAGGTCGAACACACGCTCGAGCAGTTCCCGCGGCGGGGTCGGGATTTCGGCAGGGAATCGTGCGAAACCAAGCGGTGGGCGCACGCGCTGACCGGCGGCGAAGCGCAGCGGAGAACGGCGCGCCTCCTTGTAGATGCGCACTGACGAAGACAGCGTTTCCGTCAGCCAATAGATCGAGATGTTGGTCAGTAGTTCATCGGCCGTGAACACGCTTTCCACGTCGCCGCCGCAATCGCTCCAAGTTCGGAACTTCTCTACGATCCAGGCGGCGAGGCCGACGGGCGAATCCGTCAGCCCGTAGGCAAGGGTCTGTGGTTTGGTGCCTTGCAGGTGGTTGTAGCCGCCTTCCGCATCCAGCCAGCCGCCGCGGCCGGCCAGGTATGCCTGCTCCGCCTCGTCCCGCCCGTCATCGACGTGATCGAATACTCCCGATACGAAATTCAGATGGATGCCGGCCACTACGTCCGGGTGACGAATCGCGAGCCAAGTGGAGACCGCGCCGCCCCAATCGCCGCCCTGGGCCCCGAACCTCTGGTATCCGAGCCCGCGCATCAGCCTTGCCCAAAGATCGGCGATCACGGCCGGCGACACCCCCGCCTCCCGCGGACGGTCGGAGAACCCGTAACCGGGAAGCGAAGGCACCACCACGTCGAAAGCGTCGTCGGCGTCGCCGCCATACGCGGCCGGATCGGTCAGCAGCGGGATGATCTTGCGCATCTCGATGAATGAGCCGGGCCAACCGTGCGTGAGCACCAACGGGAAACAGGCCGGTCCCGCGCCGCGCACGTGCACGAAATGGATATCCAAGCCGTCGAGATGGGCCCGGAACTGCGGCAGCCGATTCAGCGCCGCCTCCTGCGCGCGCCAGTCGAAACCCGACGCCCAATACTCGACCAGCGGACGCAGGTAGTCCGACCGGGTACCCCATGCCCAGTCGTCGTCGTTGATCTCGTCCGGCCACCTGGTCCACGCCAGTCGCTCCTTGAGATCGAGCAGCGCCGTATCTTCGATCCGAATAGAGAATGGGGCGACGTCCATGCCGGAACCCCGCGAGCTTCAGCTCAGCCGCGTCAGCTTGCTCACCGCCCGGTCGAAATGCGCCAGGTAGATGTTTTCATCCGCATCCAGCCAGATGCCGTGGATGTGGAACGCGCCTTCATACGGGTCGTTGCGGTCCCACCTCACGATCGGCTTGCGTTCCTTCGTCCAGATGCTCAACCCGTCCTGCGCGCCGACGTAGATCGCCTCGCGACCGAAAGCGAGGTCGCTCGGATGGCGGAACTCCGTCCACGCTCCCAGAAACTCCCCCGCCGGATCGAAAATCTGGATCCGATTGTTTTCGCGGTCGGCGATATACACGCGGTCCCGATCATCGATGGTGATGAAATGCACGATTGCGAACTGTCCGGGCCCGCTGCCCGCCTCACCCCACGATTGCAGCAGCGTGCCATCCGGCGCGAACCGATGCACTCGCCGGTTGCCATACCCGTCGGAGACGTAGAACTCGCCGTTCGAGGCGAAGGCCACGCCGGTCGGCATGTTGAAGGGCCGGCCATAGAAGGTCGGCGCCGGGAACTCGCGGTCGCCGAACCGGCGGAGCAGCGTGCCGTCGGGCGCGTGCTCGGTCACCTCATGGTGCCCGGAATCGGCGATCCACACATGCCCCGCCGCATCGATCGACAGTCCATGCACGAAGCCGGAGAAGCATCCCTCGCCCCAGGACGTGACGAACCGCCCTTCGGCATCGAACACCGTCACCGGATGGGCGCTGCGCGCCAGGACCAGCACGTCTCCGTTGCTCGTTGTCGCGCCGCGCACACAGGTTCGCGGGGGGCGCCCCTCCTTCGATGGCGAGTCGAACGACCAGCCGCGCGGCAGCTTCGCCCAGTCACGCTCGAAGCGGTACCGATAGGCTCCTTTCCCGATCACACACGCCGCGTGCTGACGTCCGCTCATTGATTATCTTCCTTGGATCGACCTTCCCGGTATCACCCTATCCGCCAATCGCCCCTCCGCCCAGGCCATGGCGCGGTTGACGCCGGATACCGCTGTAGGCACTCCCCAGGCCGTCGTCAGGTCGGCTTCACCGCCTGCGTCGCCAGACGCTCCTCGTAGAAAAGGGGATCAGCTCGTCCACACCCGTGGTGCGGATTACCTCCTCGATGGCAGGGACCGGCGACAACAGAACCACGCGCCCGGTGCCGCCGACCGCGCTCATCGGCATGTCGATCTCCTGCGTACCGGCAATGTTGATTCGCCCGCCCAGCTGGACTTTCGTCAGACCTCCGTCGACCCGCAGAACCTCGATCGGCATCACGCGCCTTCGACTTAACTTCCTATGAGACGGTCGCCGTCGGGCGGTCGCACGTCAAGCCCGTAGCTCCGCCGGGTGAACCGATACGGGTTCCGACACGCGTCACCCTCCCGTAAAAATCCTGGCCAGAATCCGGCGTACTACCGTATGGCCGAAAATCTGGCCCAGAAACGCCTTGCGGTGGCTGAGGGGATTCAGCGATGGCGCAGGAACAGTCCGTCCTGCCGAAAGCGAGCGTTCTGCTGGGGTTGGCCGGCCGCCCGACGCAGGTCATCAAACATCCGAAGTGGACCGCGGCGCGCGAGACGGCTCTTGCTCTGGCCACTAGCGGGCCTTGCCTGATCGTCGTGCTCGGGCCGCCGGGGTGCGGCAAGACCACTCTGCTACGCAACCTGGCGAGCACGCTGCGTGAGCGCGGTCAGACCCCCCGTCTCCTGGATTTCGACGATAGCCAGTCCGAAGTCGGACGCGCCGATGTCGTACTGGTGGACGAAGCGGATCGGGTGAGCCCAGCACGGCTCGATGAGCTGTCTCGGCGTGGTGAACGCCCCGTGATTCTTGCCACGCTGCCTGCCTCCGGCGAGCGCTTCTGGCACTACCCCAACGTGACCACCATCCGGCTCGCGGCACTATCGCCGGACGAGGCATGCGCGTTCCTAAAGGAGCGACTGGAGCAGCTCGGATTGCCGACCGGCTCTCTGACCGAGTCTGCATGGGCGGGACTTGTCGCGCACGGCCGCGGAGTGCCGCGCCTTCTGATCGCTCTGCTCGGGCTCGCCCTCTACGTGGCCGGCGAGGACGATGCCAGGCAGGTAACTGGCGCGCATGTGGAGCAAGCCGTCGCCGTACGCGCCGTCGATGCAGGAGAGAGCAAGTCGGATCCCATCCCTCCGGGCCCCGATCCCGCACGGGATGATGTTCCTGTGTTCCTCACCGCAGACAAATCAGCGGATGCCGGGACAGCGCGCGACGGCGGCAGGGGGAATGGCAGGCGCACCGGTGTGGCGGCTGCATTGGTCGCGACTTGCCTCTTTTCCGCGGCGGCGGTGCTGCTGAGCCAGGGCGGACACCGACACCAGGAACGGACATCGTTGCCAGGACCCGAGAGGCCGGTAGATGTTCAAGTGGGTAGACCAGCTCCCGAAGCAGCGGCACCGGAACAGGTCGGCGTGAGTGCACCAACCAAGGTTGCGGCCGCAGCCCAGGTAGCCGCGACGCCGGCAACCTCGCCCGCCAGCGGCGCCTCCCCCACTTGCGTCAGCCTCGCATCAGGACGACGTTGCGTCACCGCCGCCGGCGCCGTCCGCTCCGCCATCCGCGGCGGCAGCCGGCGCAACGCCGGCGCTGCCTCCAGGCGCCCTGATCCGTATCGTGCTGATTTACCCGCGTGGCGACCGGCGCGCGGCGCAGCACGGGCTCGACCTCGTGCGCCTGCTTCGGTCCGACGGATTCGGCGTCGGGGATCCGTTTCCGGTCCAGCCTCGGGAATCGAGGCGCGGCATTCACTACTACTTCGCCCAGGATGAGGAGGCGGCGGCCGAAATCGGGCGCCGCCTCGGCGGCCAATATGGCGAGGGCAGGCTGGTCCATCTCCCGCCGAGCGCCGGGCTGCCTCGGCCCGGCACGATCGAGATCGCCCTGGGCAACTGAGGCGACAGTCCTGTGCTTAAATTGACGCGTCTTACTCCGATCGTGCTGGTCCTAGCCGGAGCGGCCGTGCCGCGGGCGCCCGTATATCCCGTCGGCTCCGAGTCCGAGTTGCTCGCGGTACGCCCGACGGCACCGGCAAACGGCGCGGTGATTGGAGCCGAGGGTGATCTGCCCGAAGTCAGGCTGGCCTGGACCATCCCGCGCGAACCCGTGCCCGTTCGCTTCTTCGTCGAGGTCGTCGCGATCGAGCAAGGCGAGCCGCGCGAGGTGTTCGCCGCCTATGTCGATCAGCCGCCAGTGGACGTCACGCTTGCCGGCGGGACGGCAGAATACGCGTGGCGCGTCTTTACCGTGGGCCGCGATGTCGCCGCTTACGCGCTGAGCGGTTGGGAACGGTTCTCGCTGCAGACGACGAAATGATCGGATGGCGGGTGCTGCCGGCCGTGGCGGTGGCGCTCCTTACGGGCACGCTGGTCGCCTGTCATTCGCCGCCGCCCCCTCCGCCTGCGCCACCCCCGCTGCCCGCGCCGCCTCCGGTAGCCGCGCCACCGCCACTGGTGGTGACCGGCAGATGGTCGTTCGCTGTCACCGGGACCGCCTGCGTCGCCCACACGTCGAATCGCGACGTATCGCTAGGAATCCGGATCGGTCGTGACGACAAAGTCGAGCTGAGCGTGGTGGGACAGAAGGTGCGATCCGCAGTGGCCCGCGGCGGCATGCGAGCGCGACTTCGCTTCGAAGGCTCCGGGGGATCCTGGACCTTGCCGGCGCGGAGCAGCTCCCATCGCGCCGTGGTGGCGGTTGTGCCTCTGAGGGAGACAACGGCAAACAATGTCCTGCTGCTTCTGGGCGGAGGCCGTCTGCGCACCGAGGTCGGTGCGGCCAGCGTTCCCGTGCTGCGCCTTCCTGATTCCGATGTGGCCGGTCGCGAGTGGTTCGAATGCGTGCGGAGCGAACTCGGGCACACCGCGCCGGGAAGCTGACCGCCGAAGCTCCGGACTGTATCAGCCTTTCCACTGCAGGATGTAGAGGCCTGCATCGTAATCGGTGGCGTAGATCAGCCCATCCGTCGCCACAAAGATGTCCGCCGTGTGTCGCATTCTGGCCCGGCCACGCAGCGGCTCCATCCAGCGCGTCGGCATCGGCGGAACGAAATATCCGACCTCTTCTGGGCGGAACGGGTCAGTGATGTCGTATATACGCACACCGGCGCTTTGGTACGTCGCAAAGATCGTGGTGGAACTTTGCCACGACCCGGGGCGGTTCTCGTGTAGATTATGCGGGCCGAACTGGCCGCCCTTAGCGACATAGTCCTGCTCACGCGGGATCGGGAAAGTGGCGATCGAGACCGGGTTCGACTTCTCCCGGATGTCGAACATCCAGATGCGCTTCATCTGCTCCTGGTCGATGTTCTGCGTCGCCTCATCGGCGACAACGCACAAAGCGCGGTCGTGCAGGGGCAGCGCACTATGCGTGCCGCCGCCGAAGGGCGGGCACCAGTCGCGACGCGCAATCAGCTTCGGCGCTGACTTGTCGGCCACATCCAGGATGGTCAGGCCGCCATCGCGCCAGCTTCCATAGGCGATGTCGTCCACCACCACCGCGTGGTGCAGCGCGACGCGGTTGGTCCAGGTTTTCGTCTCGCCGCCATCGGCATGCATGCCGGGGATCCACCAGCGACCCGCCTCGCGCGGACGGGTTGGGTCGGCCAAGTCGATGATCAGCAGAATGTGGTCGGTGAAGCCGTCGAGCAGCGCCGAGGCATAGGCATAGCGCCCGCCCGTCCACCAGATGCGGTGCAAGCCGAGGCCCTCGACCTCAAGAAAGCCGATAGCGCGCGGGTTGGTCGGGTCCTTGATGTCATAGACGCGCATTCCAGCGGAGAAGTCTTCCCCGCGCATGCCATAGCGCCGGCTGTCCACGCGATCCGGCGAGCCGCCATAGTATTCCTTGATGCTCATCACCGCCTTGAGATCAAGCTCCTCGATTACGAGCAGCAGGTCCTCGGCAGCCTGAAGGTGCAGGCACCACGAGTTCTTGTGGATGGGAAGGAAGTTGACCGGCTTCGGGTTGCGCGGGTCGCGCACGTCAGTGACATTGACGCCGCGGCTGGTGCGGGTGCCGAGATAGGCGTGGCCGCGCGAGACCATCACCTGCACGCAGTCGCCACGGCCTGCGTTATCGGTGTGGCCGACGAAGTCGATGTTGTGGGAGGCTTCGGGGGTCATGGTGGGGCGACCTTGTTGGCTGGTGGCAGGCTCAGGGTGGTACTATCCGCGGGAACATGAGGCGGGCGGAAGCCGCATTGCAAGACAAAGACGCCCTCGGCCAGACCGATCAGGTCTGCAACAGTCTCAGCGTTCAATCCGACATTCAGCCGAGTGACATTTCCGATTCTGGCTCGGACACGTGCTGTTGCTTGGGCGCTGGCAGCTCGGTCATGGTGGCTTAGGTCAAGAGCAGCACGCTGGCAACGGACACCGCGTTCTCGAGCGCGATACGAACCACCTTGGTGGGGTCGATGATCCCTGCCTCCATCAGATCGACATACTCCTTGCGTGCGGCGTCGAACCCGACAGTGCCTTCGCTGCTCATCATGCGCGCCACCACCACTCCACCATCAACCGCCGAATTTTCGGCAATTTGCCGGGTGGGCACCTCCAACGCACGCCGCAGGATCTGCACGCCCGTCCGCTCGTCACTCTCTGCCGTGGCCTCTTCCCGCTCCACCGCGGCAATGCAGCGAAGCAATGCGAGGCCGCCGCCGGGAACGATGCCTTCGGCAACAGCCGCGTTTGTGGCGCTGATCGCATCATCGAGCGCCTCCTTCTTTGACTTCGTCTCGGCTTCCGCCGGCGCGCCGACGCGGATCACCGCCACCCCGCCGACCAGCTTTGCCAGGCGCTCCTGCAGCTTCTCGCGGTCGTAGTCGCTGGTGGTGGCGTCGATCTCGCGGCGGATTTGCTGCACCCGGGCGTCGATCTCGGTGCGGCTGCCTGCCCCGCCGATCAGCGTCGTGTTGTCCTTGTCGGATACCACGCGGGCGACCTGCCCCAACTCATGGATGCCGACGCTCTCGAGCTTGAGGCCGAGCTCCTGGGAGATGATCATGCCTCCGGTCAGCACCGCCATGTCCTGCAGCATCGCCTTTCTGCGGTCGCCGAAGCCTGGTGCCTTGACGGCGCAGCATTTGAGCGACCCGCGAAGCTGGTTCACGATCAGCGTTGCCAGTGCCTCGCCCTCAACGTCCTCGGCGACGACGAGCAGCGGGCGGCTGGACTTGGCGACCTGGTCGAGCAGCGGCAAGAATTCCTGCAGGTTGCCGATCTTGCGATCCGACAGCAACACATGCGCATCCTCGAGCACTGCCTCCATCTTCTCCGGGTTGGTGATGAAATAGGGTGAAATGAAGCCGCGGTCGAACTGCATACCCTCGACCACCTCGAGGGCCGTTTCGGTCGTTTTCAATTCTTCGACACTAATCACACCGTCATTGCCGACCTTATCGATGGCATCCGCGACCAGCTCGCCGATCGCCGGGTTGTTGTGGCGGCGATGGAAGCGATCTGAGCCTTTTCCTTGCGCGTCTGAACCGGGCGCGACATGCTTTTCAGTTCTGCGACTGCCGCCGCTGCCGCCCGGTCCAGACCCCGCTTCAGATCAATAGCGCTCGCCCCGGCGGTGACGTTGCGAACCCCATCGGCAAAGATCGCCTGTGCGAGCACCGTCGCAGTGCTGGTGCCGTCGCCGACCACGTCGCCGGTCTTCTCGGCTGCCTGTCGTAACATCTGTGCGCCGAGATTCTCCTCCCGGTCCTTGAGCTCGAGCTCTTTCGCAATCGTGACTCCATCGTTGCAAACGATCGGTGCGCCCCATTTCTTCTCAATCAGAACAGATTTGGACCGCGGTCCAAGCGTCACGCGCACAGCATCGGCGAGTTGGGTCGTGCCGTGCAGAATCTTCTCACGGGCAGCCGATCGGAAGAGAGCCTGCTTGGAAGCCATCGATATTTCTCCTGACGGGCAATGGCGGGGCCGTTGCCCCGCCGCCTCCACCGACCCTTCATAGACGCCGGAACCTGGGCCTCGCGTTGACCTGGATCAAAATGCCAGTCCCTGCGCCGGACTAGCGTCACGCGGAGCTAAAGGAGGTTGTCCGTGTCCGACAGCAAGAGAGGCCGTCAGAAGGCGATTCGGGAGCGCGCACAGCGAATGTGGCGCGAGGATGGGTCGCCGAAGGGTCGTTTTGACGAATATCTGGAGCGTGCACGAGAGCTGCAGGCGATTATCGACAATCCCACCGCCGGCGAGCTGCCAAATCCGATGACGGCGCATCACGGCGAGATGGAACCCGAGCAACCCGTCGAGGAGGCGGAAATCCAGGAGAATCTGGGTGAGTTTCCAAGCCGGCTCGGGGACCAGGGCGATCACCTGCAGTCTCCCATGACGCGAAAGAAGGCGCGCCGGTTCCTGCGCGAAACGTAGAGCTTGGCCCAAGCGACCTAGCTCAAGACACGGGCGGCGCGGCCGATGTACGGGGCCGTGGTCCCGGCAGAGGAGGGTAGTATGCAAGTTCCGGTACAGATCGCGTTCCGTCACATGGAAGCGTCCGACTCCGCCGAGCAGCAAATCCACACTCGCGTCGACGAACTGGAGCGGTTCTACCCGCGAATCATCGCCTGTCATGTCGTGCTCGAGGCCGAGCACCGGCACCAGCAGGGGAATTTGTTCCGCGTGCGCGTCGAGGTGACTGTGCCCGGTCGGGTCATAAGCGTCGGACGTGACCCGGCCGAGCACCACGCGCACGAAGACGCGCACGTGGCAATCCGCGATGCGTTCGATGCCGTTCGCCGGCGCCTCGAGGATCATGCACGGCGGGCGCGGGGTGACGAAAAGACGCATGAAGCGCCGCAAGTCGGGCGTATCAGTCAGGTGTTCGCGGAGCGCGGCTACGCCTTCCTGATGACCGACACTGGCGAGGAGATCTATATCCATCGTAACAGTGTCGTAAATAACGCTTTCGGAACGCTCCGCGTCGGCGACAAGGTGCGCTATGTGCTCAGCCTGGATCCCGGCGAGAAAGGCGCGCAGGCTAGCACGGTCACGCCGCTCGGCCCGTGAGCCTGCTGCGATCCAGATGGCCCCGTTCAGGCTCGCCTGGAGGTTCATTCGCCCTGTTCTGAGGGGCTATTTCCGGTTCTTCCATCGTGCCCAGATTGCGGGCCTCGAGAACTATCCGGCCCTCGACGTACCGGCGATCATCCTCGCCAACCATCTCAGCCTTGCAGACGGACCGCTGCTCGCCGCTTTCCTACCCGGTGACCCGACCTTCGTCGTGGACGCCGAGATCGCATCGCGCCGGTGGGTAAGGCCGCTGCTCCGTTTCGTCTGCGTCATCCGCATCGATCCGCGCAATCCGTTGGTGCTGAGACGTGCCGTCGAGGTCGTCAGGCAGAGACGCCATCTTGTCGTGTTTCCGGAAGGCCGCATCAGCCGAACCGGTGGACTGATGAAAGTCCATGCCGGCGCCGGGCTGATCGCCGAAAAAGCCGGAGCGCCGATCGTTATCGTCCGCATCGAAGGAACGCAGTTCAGCCATTTTTCTTATCTCAAGGGGATGCTGCGGCGACGCTGGTTCCCAACCGTCGCGGTGACGATCCTGCCACCGGCGTTGCTTGAGGTAGATGCTGGCCTGACCGGGCGCAAGCGGCGGGAGGCGGCGACTGCGGCTCTGCTAGACATGATGATCGAACCCGCCTTTGCCGTTCAAAACCTGCGCCGTTCGCTGTTCACCGCGCTGCTCGATGCGCGAGGGCGCTATGGCGCCGGTATGACGGTGCTCCTGGATCCCCAGCATCGGTTCACCTATCGGCGCGTGGTACTGGCTGCCTGCATCCTGGGCCGCATCTTGGCCGAGCTGACACAGAGCGGCGAACATGTCGGCATAGCCTTGCCCAACGCAGCGGGCACGGCACTTGTTTTCATGGGATTGCAGGCCTTCGGCCGTGTGGCGGCGATGCTGAACTTCAGCAGCGGTACCGAGGTGATGCTGGATGCATCCCGAACCGCCGGCATCAAGCTCGTCATCTCGTCGCGCCGCTTTGTCGAGTCCGGGCGCCAAGGCCGCGAGGTTGCTGCGCTGTCCGAGCGCATTCGAGTCGTGTGGCTGGAAGATCTGCTCACGGCGATCGGGCCGCTGAAGCGGATGCGAGGCTGGGCCGATACCCTGCGCGCGCGGCACCTGCCGGGTTGTGCCAGCTCGCCTGACCAACCGGCCGTGGTGCTGTTCACCAGCGGCACCGAGGGCCCGCCGAAGGCGGTCGTGCTCAGTCATCGCAACATACTCGCCAACTGCGCCCAGGCGGCGGCGGTGCTCGACTTCACCTCGGCCGACTGCGCATTCAATCCCCTGCCGATGTTCCACGCCTTCGGGCTGACGGTGGGCACACTGCTGCCTCTCCTTTCCGGCGTTCCTGGCTATCTCTATCCGTCGCCGCTGCATTACCGCATTGTGCCCGAACTGGTTTACGCGACCGACGCAACAATTCTGTTCGGCACAGACACGTTCCTTACTGGTTGGGCACGCTATGCGAATCCTTACGACTTCCGCCGCGTGCGCTATCTGTTCGCCGGGGGCGAGCGCGTCAGGGAGGAGACGCGGCGGGTCTACGCGGAGCGCTTCGGCGTAAGGATCCTCGAAGGTTACGGCGCGACTGAGACCGCGCCCGTGCTGTCGATCACCACGCCGCTGCGCAACGCGTCCGGAACCGTCGGCCGCTTCATGCCGGGTATTGCCTGGCGACTGGAACCGGTTCCGGGCCTTGCCGAGGGCGGGCGCCTGTGGGTACGCGGTGCCAATGTGATGCTCGGTTACCTCAGGGCAGGCAGACCGGGCGTGATCGAACCCCCTCCCGGCGGCTGGTACGATACTGGCGATATCGTTATGATCGATACCAATGGCTTCATCACGATCCGCGACCGAGCCAAACGCTTCGCCAAGATCGGTGGCGAGATGGTGCCGCTCGCACCGGCGGAGGAGCTGGCGGCAGCGATCTGGCCGGGGGCGATGCACGCCGTCGTGGCCATCCCTGATGAAACGAGGGGCGAGCAGCTTCTGCTGGCAACGACAGAGCCGGCGGCGGATATGACGCAGTTGCGCACCGCCGCACAGCAGCGGCGCATCCCCGCGATCGCATGGCCGCGCCGAATCATGATTCTGCCGCGCCTGCCTCAGCTCGGCAGCGGTAAGGTCGATTATCCTGCCTTGCTCAGGGTGATCGAGGAAGAGTCGATGGTGCCGAGAGAGCACCCAGCCACTGCCTTGGAAGGCCGCGGAAGCGGCTGATCAGGTTCGATCAGATCCTGGATCATGTGGTGAACTAGCGCCATAGCACCGCCCCCCTTTACCCGAATGAGAAAGATTTGGATAGCGGTTCCCGCGCATAAAACTCCCGAGTTAGAGTTGACGTACATCAATGCAATAGGGGCGTGGACAATACAAGAGACCCTTTCAGCCAGGCTATGTTGATGAACGATCAGCCGGAGTTCGTAACCCAGCGTGCGCTGCCCCCGGCACCGGCCACCTTGCGGCCGGTCCGACGGCACTCCTATTGGCGGATCGGTGCGCTCGCCGCGCTTGCGGTCGTCGTGACGGGTTTGCTTGGCTGGTGGCATTTCGGCGAGAAGCCGGTGGTGTCCTACTCGACCGAGACGGTGAGCCGAGGTACGATAACGCGCACCGTTACCGCCACCGGGACGGTAAATCCCGTGCTCACGATCATTGTCGGGAGCTACGTATCCGGGGTCATCCAATCGCTCTCGTGCGACTACAACACTGTGGTGAAGACCGGTCAGCTCTGCGCCAAGATCGATCCGCGGCCCTACCAGGCAACGTTCGACCAATATTCGGGCCAGCTTCTGCGCGATCAGGGCATCCTCAACAAGGATCGGATGGACCTCGTGCGTTATCAGAAACTCGCAGGGCAGAATTCGATCGCGCGCCAGCAGGCCGAAGACCAGCTTTATGTCGTGCAGCAGGATGAGGGGACTGTGAAGCTCGACGAAGGTCTCGTCGAAGGCGCCAAGCTTAACCTCGACTATACGAACATCGTCTCGCCTGTCGATGGTATTGTCGTTTCGCGCAACGTGACACAAGGCCAGACCGTTGCCTCCAGCTTCCAGACGCCGACGTTGTTCCTGATCGCGACCGACCTCAAGAAGATGGAGGTCGATACCAACACCAGCGAGAGCGACATTGGGGTGGTCAAGCCGGGTGACAAGGCCACCTTCACCGTCGATGCCTATCCGAACCGGATGTTCCAGGGCACGGTGACCCAGGTGCGCCAGTCTCCGCAGACGGTTCAGAACGTCGTGACCTATGATGCCGTAGTCGGCGTTGACAACAGCGACCTGACGCTGATGCCGGGTATGACAGCCTCGACGCAGATCATCGTGGCCGAGCGGCGCGATGTGCTGCGCCTGCCGGACCAGGCGCTGCGCTACGCGCCGGGCAGGATTCCCCGCGCGAGCGCACCGGCAACCGGCGCACAAGTCTTCGTGCTGCGCCGCGGCGCGCCGGTTGCGGTACCGGTCGTTCTGGGTCTCGATGACGGGAATTTCTCGGAGATCGTCAAGGGCGATCTCCACCCGGGCGACGCCGTGATCACCGCGGAACGAAGCGCTCCCGCGGGTGGTTTGCCGGTGCCGCGTCTCTGACGTCGTTGCGATGCCGCGCGAAGGCCCCGAAATCGGCAATCCGGTCATCAAGATCGAGGGTGTGACCCGCACCTTCGTGGTGGGCGACGTCAAAGTCGAGGCGCTCCGCGGCGTCGATCTCACCGTCGCGCCAGGCGAGTTCGTCGCGATCATGGGATCGTCGGGCTCTGGCAAGTCAACGCTCATGAATATCCTGGGATGTCTCGACCGACCGACGAGCGGTCATTATTTCCTCGAAGGCGTCGACGTGGCGGGCTTAAGTGTCCGTCCGGGAACAAATTGAGTTTTTAGAATCGCTTAGCGGGTCACCCTTGAAGCCATTGAATCGCCTGTGATTCTCTCTCCCCCGAGCATCGATTCGGAGGACTGGATGTGGACCAAGGAGAACCGGACGCGGTACGACCGCACCCGACTGCGCTATGAGAGCGATCTGACTGATGCCGAATGGGCCGAGGTGGAACCATTGATCCCCCCGGCCAAGCCGGGCGGCAACAAGCGGAGCGTTGATATCCGCCAGGTGGTGAACGGCGTGATGTATGTGCTGAGCACCGGCTGCCAATGGCGGGCGATCCCCAAGGACCTGCCGCCGCGGAGCACAGTGCACGACTATCTGGAACGATGGACCTGGGACGGCACGCTGGAGCGACTGCATCACGCATTGTATGTGAAATGTCGTGAGCAGGCCTCGCGAGAGGCCAGCCCGACCGCCGCGGTGATTGATGCGCAGAGCGTGAAGAGCGCCGAAAAAGGGGGGCCTCGATCGATCCGCATGGGTATGATGCGGGGAAGAAGATCAAGGGCAAGAAGCGGCACGTCCTGGTCGATACCCAGGGTTTGCTGCTACAGGCCATCGTGACGGCGGCGGACATCCAGGATCGCGATGGCGGCGCCATGCTGCTGGCGACGCTGTTCGGGATGTTTCCGTTCCTGCTGAAGCTTTATGCCGATGGCGGCTATCAGGGGCGGCGATTCCAGGAGGCGTTGAAGCGTGTCGTGTCGCAGGCCGAGGTGGAGATCGTCAAACGATCTGACCAGGCCAAGGGCTTTGTCGTGCTACCAAAGCGATGGGTGGTCGAACGCACGCTGGCGTGGCTCAACCGATGTCGTCGACTGGGTAAGGATTGGGAAAATCTCAATGTGAAGGCGCGTGCCTTTCTGTTGCTCGCTTCCATCCGTCTCATGGTCAGACGGCTATGCAGGAACTAGCAATGTTCCCGGACAAACTCTAAGGGAAACTGATCTCGCCGCCATCCGGAGCGAACGGCTGGGATTCGTGTTCCAAAGCTTCAACCTGCCCGCGCGTACCAGCGCCATCGAGAATGTCGGTCTGCCGCTTTATTATACGGCGTCGGGGCCGCTGGGGCGCATCGCGCGGACCGAGCGAGCGCGCAAGGCGCTGCAATTCGTCGGCCTCGGCGATCGGGAGCGCAACACCCCGGGCCAGCTTTCGGGCGGCCAACAGCAGCGGGTTGCCATCGCCCGCGCGCTCATCAATGGACCGAGCCTTCTGCTCGCCGACGAGCCGACCGGCAATCTCGATACCCGCACCTCGCACGAGCTTATGGATATGCTCGCCTCGCTCAATCGCGAACAAGGCGTGACGATCATCCTCGTGACGCACGAATTTGACATCGCCGCCTATGCCGACCGGATCGTGACGATGCGGGACGGGGCAATCGTCTCGGACAAGCATATCGTAAAGCCTGCTGTCTCACCATTCTCGGCCGAACGCGGACGTGTAACTGGCCTGCCTTCTGTCACAACACGCTCCCGTACCGCCGGGGCTGGGGGGTTCCTGCCGTTTGCGCTCATGATTCTCGGCGCGGCAGCGCAGGCGGTGGGGCGCAACAAGATGCGCTCGGCGCTCACCATGCTCGGCATATTCATCGGCGTCGCTGCGCTGATTGTCATGGTGGCCATTGGCGACGGCGGCTTCGGCAGCGCCAGCACGCTCACCAACGCCGATGCGCGGGCGATCCGCCATGACGATCCCGCCGTGTCCCAAGTGGGGTACCTCATCCGCCAGCAGGGGCAGGTGCAGTACGGCAATCAGAACTGGACCACGACCATTCAAGGCGTGAGTGCAAACTACCCGCGGATCACCAACTGGCACATCGCCGTCGGCCGCGGCATTTCGGCAAATGATGAAAACAAGGCAGCGCTCGTCGTCGTCATCGGTCAGCCTCCGTATCGTCAGCTCTTCAATCCTGGCGAAAGCCCCCCTCGGTGCCGTAATCGAAGTAAAGGGCGTTCCACTGACGGTGATCGGTGTGCTGGCCACTAAGGGCCAATCGGCCTTCGGTCAGGACCAGGACGACATCGTCATGACACCGTTCACGACGGCTGAGCGCAAGGTGTTGGGCGTCGCGGCACCGAGCCAGCAGCAGACGCCGCTCAACTGGCCCTATCTGCCGCCGCCCAATCCCTACAATCTGGTGCCGCGTCTCATCGGCTTCGCCAACCAGATCTATGTGCAGGCCGCGAGCCAGCCCCAGGTGCAGACCGCGATCCAGCAGGTGACCAACACGCTGGTTCGCCGCCATCGCATCAAGCCGGGCCAGCTCAATGATTTCGACGTGCGGAACCTGAGTCAGTTCGTCGCTACCGCGGAAACGAGCAGCCGCATCATGGCGCTACTTTTGGCTGCGGTAGCGTCGATCTCGCTCCTGGTCGGCGGCATCGGCATCATGAATATCCTGCTCGTCTTGGTCACCGAGCGCACGCGCGAGATCGGCCTGCGGATGGCGATCGGCGCGCGTCGGCTGCATGTGCTGCTGCAATTCCTCGCCGAAGCCGTGTTCCTGAGCATCAGCGGTGGGCTTGCCGGGATCGCTATGGGCGTGGCGGTCTCTACTGGCATTCCGATCATCGTCGGCTGGCACGCGCCGGTGTCGGTCGGAGCGATCGCCGGAGGTTTCGTGTTCGCGGCATTCGTCGGCGTGTTCTTCGGCTATTATCCGGCGCGCAAAGCCGCGCACCTCATCCCATCGAGGCACTCCGCTACGAATAATGCCCGGCGGCCAAGAGACTAACTTTTCGGCGACCGCACACGCCCACAGTCATGGCCGGCCGTCAAGTCCGGCCATGACGGGGGTGTGGTCAACCGGCCTTGACCTCGATCTTCTTCTGCTCCTTCTGGGCTGCCGGTGTCTTCGGCAGTGTCAGCGTAAGGACGCCCTTCGAGAATTCGGCTGCGACCTTGTCGCGGTCAACGCCGTCCGGAACCACGAAGCTACGCTGGAACGCGCCATAGCTTCGTTCCGAGAGGTACCGGTTCTTCTCCTTCTCTTCGTGTTCCTGCCGTTTCTCCCCCTTCAGGACAAGCAGGTCTCCGCTGAGCGATACCTCGATATCCTTCTCGCTCATGCCGGGAAGTTCTGCCGCGATCTTGTACGCCTTGTCATCTTCTGTCATGTCAACGGCGGGTGCCGCGAAGCTGAACGAACTTTCGGCCCTCCAGGCGGGTTCCATGTCGAACATGCGTCGCAGCGAGGGGAATCCAAAGCCGCCGGAAAACCGGTCGAACAGGCGATCCATCTCGGTGCGGAACGATTGCAACGGATCTGTGGCGGGCACTCTCGCCGGCGCTGTTCTTCTCACTTCCACGGGAGCTTGAGCCATAACATTCCTCCTTTTCAGGGCTTAGGTGACGACGACAAGAAGACTGACAGGTGCGTTCCGGCCAGCCATTGATCTAGCTCAACGCTACCGGGTGTGGGCCCACGCACTATCGCGGCCTTGTGGACATCGCGTGATAATGGAGTTCAACAACACGTGAAATACACGCCGCTTGATTGATTTGGATCAAGGCCGTCCGCAGGCTCCCGCCTATTCATCGCACCGGGGGCTAGGGGTCCCTCCGCTACTACAGGACCTGAAATGCAAGAGATCGACAGACCAGCAAGGGAAGCAGCAATTCGACATCTGATCGCAGAACGTGCCTACCAGCTCTGGGAAAGCCACGGTCGGCCGCAAGGCTATGACCAGATCCACTGGCGTCAGGCTGAACAGGAAATCATGACCTGCATCGATCAGGTCTCGAGCCGGACGGGGGCCCGCAGCCCGGAGCCACCGCCGCTGCTCAAGACCAGAGAACCACCACGAGATTAAGGGCGTGGGGGCGAGCTGGGGGAGCCGCTCTGCTCTTAAGGTTCAGCCGAAACGGCCGGATGGGGACATAGGGAATGATCCGTCCAGTGCGGCGCAACGAATAGCACATGTCGGTCATCTTTGCTCCCGACGCATGGCTCCACAGCAGACGGTTCCCGTTTGTATGGGATGCGCTCGCCGCCTTGCTGGTGCTCGGGGTCTTCGCGACTCTGGCACTGGGCTCTGTCGGTACCTTCGCGCCGCTCGCAGCGATAACCACCACGCCGATCAGTCTCGACCCGGCGCTGCTGCCCGATTACGCCGTGCGCAGCGTGCTGCGGATGCTGAGCGTGATGGTTGCCTCGCTCATGTTCACGTTAGACCGCCCCAGCCACCAGGCGCCGCGCAGGCGCTTCCTGGAGGAGTTGGAAGATCACCTGGGCACAAGCGACGCCGAGCACACGCTGATGGCCGTGACCGGTTGGGGCCGCTATGCCGAGGTGTTCTCCTATGATCACCGGCAAAAGTTGTTCAGCCTGTCCAAGGCATCGGAGCAAGTCAGATGATGCGCAAGCACCGATTCGGATTGGTCTGATGATGCAACCGGCAGGCTGATTCGCGTCCTCAGCGATGAGTATTGACGAAGCTCAGCAGATCGTTCTCGTCCGGCGGCTTCTCCAGTACCTTCTCGATGCCAAGCTCTGCCGCACGGGCGACAATCGCCGGCGACGGCGAGCCGGTAATCAGCAGGACCGGGATGGCCTCGCCGGCAGTGCGAAGCTTGGCGGCAAGCTCTAGCCCCGTCATCTGCGGCATATGATGATCGAGGATCAGGCAGGGATGCCTCGTCGCGCGATCGGCGAGAAATGCCGCGGCCGAGGCATAGGTAGCCACACGGTGGCCTACGACCTCGAGCAGAAACCTCAGCGAGTCGAGGACCGCTGGATCATCGTCGACGACCGCGACTGCACCAATGTGATGTTTCACGATCCGCCTTATATTCTGTGCCAGCGCAACGAAAGCTCCAACCGTCCCTAGAGCGGGGCTTGGTCCTATAGAACGCCTGACAGCCGAGCGCGTTGACGCAGATCAATCAATTTCGGGCAGCCGCGCTCGTCATGCACCCACCTGATTGGAACGCTTCAGAGCCACGGCGCGAGCCTAAACGCCAGTTGAGGCACTCCGGCGTTGACACTCCGCGCCTTGCGGTTAACGATCGGCTGGAAAGCGAGGGGAACTCGGCTTGTCACTCGCCCATAAGGTGCTGGGGCTAGGTTCCGGCAAGACGAGAGTGCCCGACGATCATCGCGCGTCGGCGCAGTTACGGAGGGGCTCACCCATGCCGGAACGTGTCCGTTTTTCCGACCCTATTGAACCGTTGGTCCGGTTCATCGAGGAAACACCCCGCAACGAAATCCTTGACCGCACGCTGGAGAAGCTGCGCGCCGGAGTGCCGACGGAGACCATGCTGACGGCCTCGGCCCTGGCGGTGACACGCTCCTCCGACCTCCCGCCCGGCCATCACGGCGGTCCGCTGCATCCTCTCGCCGGCCTGTATGCGGTGTCGAAGCTGAGCGGGCGGCTCCAGGGCGAGCAGCGGTTCCTGCCTGTCCTGCAACACGTGGCGCTGGCGAACAAACACATCCACGACCCGGTGACCAGCCCGTTCAGCCTGCTGGAGTTCGAACCGTTGGACGCCGGCGGTGTGGAGGCAACCAAAGCGGCCTTCCTGACCGCGGCGAATCGGGGCGAGAGCAACAAGGCGGACCATCTATTCCTCTGGCTGTGGGAGCATATTCCGCCGATCGAAGGGTTCGATCTCCTGCTGACCGTGGCTATCCCGAAGAATGTCCTGGACGACCATTATTTCATCTTCCCCGGCTTCACCTGGCGCGCGCTGGAGATCATTGGACGCGAGTATCTGTCTGTCCTGATGCGCCCCGCCGTGCGCTATGTCGCGCGCTTCCCGACGCAGCGGTTTGTCCCGGAAATCGACGCGCTGATCGAGGAGCATCAGCTTCTGAACCGCGTCCTGCGCCAGCGGAGCGGCGAGGATGAAACCGCGATGATCGGCCGGATCGGTGAAGCCATCGGGCGGTGCGACGTCTATGCCGAAATCCCCGTACTGCTGGCCAAAGCCCTGGCGGAGGGCTTGTCCCTGGAAGGCGCCGGCGAGGCCTTGTCCATCGGCGCTGCGGGTCTGTTCCTACGCTCCCTTACCGGGAATCCCATGGACGTCCACCTGCATACCAGCGCCAATCTGCGGCGCTACCTGCTGCGGTTCGACGGCCTGAGTTTGCGAAACAAGTTGTTGATCCTGCTGCTGTGGCATTCGGGCCCGGAGGTGAAGTCAACTCAGTATCGGATGGAACCGCCCCCTCAGCCTGATCCGGCCGCGGTCGCAGCGTTGCCGCCTCGGACGCAGGAGGCTTTGCTGGAGGCCATCACACAGAGCATTTACCATCAGCCCCCGACCGACTGGTCCACGGTTACCAATCTGGGGAAAATGCGGGCAGTGCCTGAAGTCAAAGAAACGGTGAACCTGGCGCAGCAATACGTACAGGCCGGATACGACGCCGAGGCGTTGATGCAGCGTCTTGGGGAGATCGTATGCCAAGACAGCTTCACTGAAATGCATGCCTTCAAGCACCACCAGGCGATCGTGGAAGAATTCCACGCCACCCGTGAGCCTTGGCGCTGGATGCACCTAGTCTGTGGTGCTCAGGCTGCGGCAATTTCTTTCGGCAAGAACATGGAGATTTTCGAGGAGGCCTTGGACCTGCTGCATGCGGCGTAGGGCGGAAAAACGAAGCGCATTCCGCCACGTTCGCCATATCACCCGATCCGGGTGAAGCCATCGGCGCTCCAGTCCTCGCTGCCGACGCCGTGGTGAACGAAGAACAGGCCGTCCGGATCGTATTTCGCCTTCACCGCGCGCAGCCGGGGATAGTTTGGCCCCCAGAATGAGCGCTGCCAATTGCGCCCGAAGAAATTGCTCTCCGATACGTACGACCCGGCGTTCGGCACCAGCTTGCGTAGCTCGTCCGCCGCCTTGCCTATCGAGACGGCGTTGCGCCGCCCCCTTTCCAGATCGATCGGATGGCCGAGCAGGTACGGATAAGTGGCCGGATCGCCGCCGGCAATGATCGCCAGCGCGAAGGCGGTCAGAACCACCAGGTTCATCGCCGTGTCCCGTGCCGCAGCCACCTCGGAGGCATCGGCGCCGGCAAGCCCCTTGTTGAAATGCAGCGTCACAGCCCAATGTCGCGTGGCCGCGAACAATGTATCAGCAAAGCGACTCTGCTGTTCCGCTTGCAACAACAAGGCAGGCAGCCAGAGCGACTGGTAGCCATGTATAAACGCGCCGAGCTCGGTGTTCTGTTCAGCGAACCACACATAGTCCTCGGGCGCGCCCGGCCGCGGGTCGCGGAACACTCGGCCCGGGACGTATTGCGCGTTGAATGCGGCGTTCCACCAGTCCTGCGCCGGCATAACCCCGGCTCTGGACGGCGCGATTATTGTGAAATCGCGCGGCGATGCGACAATCCAATCCACGAACGGCTGCCAGACATCTCGCGCCTGCTGCTGATTGAGCCCCTGGAGCACCATGGAGACGGCAAAGGTATTGTCAGCGCCGAAGGCGACGCTCTCGCCCCAGTGTGGGCTGAGGAGGCGATCCGCGTAAAAGCTTGTGAACCTTCCGATCAGGCGGCGGAACGCGGCATTGGACACGATGTGCTCGCGGTTCCCTCGGCGCAGGCCGGGAGCAGCGGCTGAACCTTGATCAGGCGCCCGCCGACGTCCTGGTTCAGCTTCTCCCAACTCGCCGCACTCGGCCATGCTGGGTCGTTCGGGCGGACGCAGCGGAATTCGGGGGCTGCCGATAGCGCTGGTTCCGGACCAAGGATGGGCAAAAGCGGAATTGCCGCGGCTTGTGCGAGCAGGCGTCGTCTGTTCATCGAAAATGTCCTCGCAGACGCGTCGCGGGACGTTATCGGCGCGGTCGAGCGACGTCGAGACAGGGTCGGGTTGAGCTTGGCCGGGCGCCGAGAGTACGGTCGGCGCAGCCACGGAGAATGAAGCCATGCCAAATCAGATGCACTGGGTCGGCACCTGGACCGCCGCGCCCGCGCAGGCCGAGGGCGTCGCATTCGCCAATCAGACCCTGCGCATGCACCCGCGCATCAGCCTGGGCGGACAAAGCCTGCGCGTGCGGCTGTCGAACGCGCACGGCAATCGCCCGCTGACGATCGGCGCAGCGCATATCGCAGTGCGCACAAGTGGCGCCTGCATCGTGCCGGGCTCAGACCGCGCGCTGCGATTCGGTGGGGCCGAATCGGCAACGATCGCGGCGGGTGCGCTGCTGATCAGCGATCCCGTGACGCTCGAGGCACCGGCACTGGCAGACCTGTCGGTCAGCGTGTTCCTGCCCGGCGACGTACCAGCGACATTCCAAGTGACCGGGCGTTATGCCAGGCAGACGAATTACGTGTCGCCGCCAGGAAACTTCTGCGACGCCGGCGTGATGCCGGTGGGTCGCCTCGCCGACGAGTGGTACTTCCTGTGCGGCATCGACGTGCTGGCGGAGGCCGGTACCGGCGGTATCGTTACGTTAGGCGATTCGCTGACTGACGCCAATATCTCGACGCTAGATGCGTTCTGTCGCTGGCCTGATGAGCTCGCGCGGCGGCTGGTGGCGCGCAAGGGCGGCCGCAAGTTCGGTGTGATGAACCAGGGGCTCGGCGGCAATCGGATTCTGCACGACGTGCGTGGCGATAGCGGATTGCGCCGCTTCGATCGCGACGTGCTGGCGCAGCCGGGCCTGACGCATGTCATCGTGATGCTGGGGACCAACGACCTGCGCAACCGCTGGGGAAAGCCCGAGGAGGAGGTGACGGCGCCGCGGATGATTGCCGGATTGCAGCAGATGGTGCTGCGCGCACACACGAGGGGCATCTGGATTTTTGGCGCCACGCTGACGCCGTTCGAGAACGAAACATTCCTGCCCGGCGCCTGGACGCCGGCCCGCGAGGCTACCCGCCAAGCCGTCAATACCTGGATCAGAGAGGGCGGCGCGTTCGATGCAGTGATCGATTTCGATCAGGGCCTGCGCGATCCCGAACATCCCACGCGGATGCTGCCCATCTATGATTGCGGCGATCACCTGCACCCGAGCGACGCCGGCTATAACCGGATGGGTGATGTTATCGATCTATCGCTGTTCGAGTAGGAACGCTAGTTTCGACTCAGTCCGGCTTGCCGTTGCCGCCCATCACCAGCATGACCGCGTGACGCAGGCGTAACAACCCAGCCCTGATCTCCCCGCCGGCACAGAGCCGCCGCCCCTCGTCTGCGAGGCCCGAGGCCTCCCACCGCGGCGAATCTGCGGCGTTGCGCGCCAACTCGTGCACCCGCTCCAGCAGGAGCTGACAGTACGCCGGTGTGTCTGTGGTGATTCGCTCGGGCGGCGACAGACTGCTGCCACCGGCGAAAGCAAGAAGGATCGCGACGCCCAGGCCTGCGAAGCCGGCCAGGCAGACGACACGGGCTGCCAAGGACATGCCGGACAGGTTGCCCGATCGAGCGTATCCGGCCGGTTGGGCGAGCGTGACAAGCCGGTAAAGCGACTTCACGCATGTCCTCCGCGATCCGCTGCGGGTAGCAGCAGCGTCGCTTCGAGACCCGGTGAAGCAGCGCCTAGCCGCAGCTCCCCGGTGTGGAGCTGCGCCACGGCCTGCACAAGCGCCAGGCCAAGTCCGGCACCGGGAGTGCTGCGCGCTGTCTCGCCGCGGAAGAAGCGCTCGGTGGCCCGGCTGCGATCGACCTCTGGGATGCCCGGTCCATGGTCCGTCACCACGATCGCTACCCCCGTGGGCCTGATCTCGCCGCGAATTCCGACCTGGTTGCCGGGCGGCGAGAACTTGACCGCGTTATCGACCAGGTTGGCGACCGCCTGCTGGACCAGCTCGCGATCGCCATAGGCCGGCAAGCGGGGCGGTGCATCCAGAACCAATCGGACGCCCTTCTCTTCGGCCACCGCTTCGTAGAGCTCCGCGACAACCGCGAGCAGCGGCGCCAGATCGACATCCTTGAAGGCCGAACGCCGCGACCCGGCCTCGATCTCGGCGATGCGCAGCAAGGCATGAAACACCGCGACGATCCCGTCGAGATCAGCGATCGCGCGCTCGATCGCGGCCCGTAGCTCGGCCGGTGTTTCGGCGTGGATCGACGCATCCTCCAGGCGGGTTCGTGCCCGCGTGATCGGCGTCCGCAGGTCGTGGGCGATCGAGTTGGAGACTTGGCGCACGCCATCCATCAGCCGGGCGATCCGGTACAGCATCTCGTTGATCGTTTCGGCGAGCTGGTCGAATTCGTCGCCGCGACCGGATAGTTTCACCCGCTGGGTGAAATCGCCGGCGGCGATGGCGCTCGCAGTCGCCGAAACGCTTGCCAGCGTGCGGCGGAACAGGCTGCGCACGATCAGCCCACCGGCAGTCGCCATCACCGCCACGACAAGCATCGCCCAAAGCAGAGCGTCGGTCAGCAGGTCGCGGACCTGCGCGCGATTGCGTACGTCGCGCCCAACCAACAGATGATAGCCGTCCGGCAGATTATACCGTTGAACCCGCGCCAGGGAACGGACCCCGGCGCGCTGCACGGGGAGCTCGTACCAGCCGTCGGTGCGCTGCACCGCCGCGGGCCAACTGGCGAGATTGCCGGCGACAGGTTGCATCCGCGGATCGACCAGAAGATAGATCGCGTCGTCATCGACATTGCCGGCGAGGCGGTCCTCTATCGCCACGATCAGCGCCGGCACGCCACCCACTTCCCACCGCTCCACAAGGCTGCGAGCGTCGGCGCGGATCGCGGCCTCGACCTGGCGATCGAGCAGCCCAGCGGTAGCCCACCAGAGAAACATCGCCAGCGCGCCGGCGCTGATCGCCAGGAGCCCGGTATAGATCGCGGCAAAACGGACGCCGGCCGAATTGAGAAAAAGCACCTGGCGACGCTGCAGCGCAGGACGCGCGGCATCCGCCGGCTGGTCGGACAAGGCCGGCGCGCTGTTCACGTCCCTTCGGCGCGCAGCATATAACCGGCGTTGCGAACCGTGTGGATCAGCGGCATCGGGAACGGCTTATCGACCTTCTGGCGCAGCCGCGAGACATGCACGTCGATTACGTTGGTCTGCGGATCGAAATGATAATCCCAGACGCCCTCCAGCAGCATGGTCCGGGTGACCACCTGGCCGGCGTGACGCATCAGGTACTCGAGCAGCCTGAACTCACGCGGCTGCAGATCGATTTTCTGTCCGGCCCGCTTGACCTGGCGTGACAGGAGATCGAGCTCCAGGTCGGCAACCGCGAGCTTAGTGACCGGGCCTTCGCCCTTGCCACGGCGGACCAACGCCTCGACGCGCGCGAGCAGCTCGGCAAACGCGAATGGCTTGGTCAGGTAGTCGTCACCGCCCGATTTCAGGCCCCGCACCCGGTCGTCCACCTCGGCCAGCGCTGAGAGGATCAGCACTGGCACGGAGTTGTGCTGCCCGCGCAGGGTCTCCAGCAGCCGCAGTCCGTCGATCCCGCCGGGCAACATGCGATCGAGGATCACGGCGTCGAACAACTCGCTGGCCGCCATGAACAGCCCGTCGCGGCCGTTATCAGCATGCTCCACCACATGGCCGGCTTCGCGCAGGCCGCGCACCACGAAGCCGGCAACATCTTTGTCGTCCTCGACTACCAGAATGCGCATTCCCTCTCCTTTCTCACCCCGACTGTTCGGGCGGACGGTGTCCAACCGTAACCGGAATGGTAAGCTCGCGCCCCTCGCGACGGATCGTGACCTGGACGATCGTGCCCGGTGGCTTCTCGGCGACCGCACGGATCAGGCCGCCAGTGCTGCCTATCTTCTGGCCATCCACCGCCAGCACAATGTCGCCCGGACGAAGCCCGGCATGCCGGGCCGGGCCAGTCGGCGCCAGCCCGGCGATCGCAACGCCGCCTTGGTGGTTCGAGTCCGTATCGAGGTCTTCGACCGATACACCAAGCCAGCCTCGTTCGACGCTCCCATGGGCGCGTAGCTCCGCCACATCGTGGCTGATGACGTTGCTGGGGATGGCAAAGCCAATGCCGACCGAGCCGCCCGATGGAGATACGATCGCCGTGGTCATTCCCACCACCTCGCCATCCAGATTGAAGGCTGGGCCGCCGGAGTTTCCTGGGTTAATCGGGGCGTCGAGCTGGAGGAATCGATCGAACGGCCCCTCGCCGAGGTCTCTGCCCTCGGCAGAGACGATGCCGGCGGTTACCGAGCCGCCCAAGCCGAATGGGTTGCCGGCGGCCAAAATCCAGTCGCCGACCTCAACCTTATCCGAATCGCCCCAAGTGACTGCCGGCAGTGGATGGTCGGTATTGACCTTGATAACCGCTACGTCGGTGAGCTCGTCGGAGCCGATGACGCGCGCCGGCATTTGCTTCCCGTCCGTGAAGGCGACGACGATCTTGGTGGCATGGCCGACGACGTGGTTGTTGGTGACGATGATCCCGCTGGGATCGACGACGAAACCGGAGCCGGCACCCATCACCTGCTCGCGCTGTTCGTTAAAGCGGCGCCGGAACTCCCGCCCGAGCGGTGTGTCCCGCAGTTCCGGGGGCAACTGCGCGATCACGTCCCCGCCGCTGACGGTCTCGGTGACGGCGATATTGACCACTGCCGGCAGCACTTTCTTTACCAGCGGTGCGAAGCTATCAGGCACAGCGCGTGCGTCGGCGAACTGGGGTGCGGTCGTCGCAGCGCAGGCGGAGGCTAGCAGGGCAAGTCCGAGCACGAGGCCCTTCGGGCGCAACCATCCGGAGCAGAGGCCATGCATTGTAAACAGGTCCTTTCGGGCAGGAGATGGCATGGCAATCCGGAGGCAACAAGAATTGCGGGGTGATGGATTCGTCATATCGACCTCGGCGGCGGTCGGGCGCGTGGTAACCTCGGCCTCGGGACGTTGGGGCGTCGTCGCACGTGGCGTATCATTGGCAGGGCATGGCAACCAGGACGATAGACGCCACATGGTCGTGACCGTTACGCGACGGAGCTTCTGGCTCCTGCTCTGCCTGACGCTGGCACTGCTTGCCGGCGAAGCGCCGGCGGCGGCGCTGGAGAGCGCACCGGTGGCGAGTGCCCACGACACCGTCACCCTAATCTCGGACACCGACACAGTCGCCCCCGGCACGCCGTTCCGGATCGGCCTGCGGATCCGCTTGGCACCAGGCTGGCACACCTACTGGCGTAACCCCGGCGATGCCGGAGTGGCACCGGAAGTAAAGCTCGATCTGCCGCCGGGTGCTACCGCCGGGTCAATCGAGTGGGCAGCGCCGCGCCGCCTCGCAGAGGGGCCGTTGATCACCTACGCCTACACGGGAGAGGTGCTTCTGCCGATCACCGTGACCCCTGGTGCAGCCGCGGGTCCGGTGGAGGCACGGGCGGAGTGGCTGGTTTGCAAGGATATCTGCGTCCCCGAGCAGGGGACGTTCCGGCTCGATCTGCCAGCTGGCAAGCCGGCGCCGTCGGCAGAGGCACCGCTGTTCGCGCGTGCTGACATGGCGCGGCCGACCGCTTTGCCTGGGCAAGCGCGCGTCGCGCCCGACGGCCGGCTGTGGGTCAGCCTGCCGCCTGGAGCGCTGCGCCGTGGGACTGTTGCCGATGCCTGGTTCTTCCCGACGACACCGGGGGTCATCGACGACGCTGCGCCGCAACGCCTCTCGATCGTTGACGGGGGCTTTACGCTGGCGTTGGCGCCCGGGCGCGCCTTCCGGCCGCAGGATGGAATCGGCGGCATACTGGAGGTGACAGACCGTTCGGGACAACAGAGGGCGTTCAACCTGCATGCCACTGCCGGCGACGTGCCGGCGGCTCCGTTGCCGCTCGGTCGCGTGCTCGGCCTCGCCTTCCTGGGCGGGCTGATCCTGAACCTGATGCCCTGCGTGTTCCCGGTACTGGCGATGAAGGCAATCAGGCTCGCCGATGGGGCAGTGCGCGGGCGGGCCAGGTCGCTGGCGCTGTCCTATCTGCTGGGGGTCCTGGCCGCGTTCGGCGCACTGGGTGGCGCGCTGGTGATCGCCCGCGCGGGCGGGGGCGCTGCCGGATGGGGATTCCAGTTTCAATCGCCGGCCTTCGTGGCGGGGATGGCGTGGCTGCTGCTCGCGGTCGGGCTGAACCTGTCGGGCGTATTCCAGGTCGGCTCGCGGCTGGCCGGGGCGGGTCATGGCTTGGCCGGACGCGGCGGGCACGCCGGGAGCTTCTTCACCGGCCTGCTGGCGGTGGTGGTGGCCACGCCATGCACCGCGCCGTTCATGGCGACCGCAATCGCCGCGGCGGCAACAGCGCCGGCCACCGTTGCCGTCCTGGTGTTCCTCGCAATGGGCCTCGGCTTGGCGACGCCTTACATGGCGCTGGCCGAGGTGCCCGGACTGGTGCGGCTGCTGCCGAGGCCCGGGCGCTGGATGGAAGTGCTGCGGCAAGTGCTCGCATTCCCGATGTATGCCGCCGCTGCGTGGCTGGTGTGGGTGATCAGCCAGGAAGCCGGGCCGACCGGGGTGCTGGGGACGTTGGCGGGTATCGTGCTGATCGGATTTGCCGGCTGGGTGCTTGGCGCGACGCAGGTGGCTCAGGCGCCGACGCAGCGTGTCGGACAAGCGCTGGCGACGGCCGCCGTGCTCGCGGCAATCACTGTGCTGACCGGGATCGCCGCGGCGCCCCCATCACCAGCCGGGGTGAGTGCTGAAGCCGGGGCGGAGCCGTTCACCGCGGCACGCCTCGCAGACCTGCGGGCCGAAGGGCGGCCGGTTTTCGTCGATATGACCGCTGCCTGGTGCGTGACCTGCCTGTTGAACGAGCGGGTGGCGCTCGACGCGCCGGCGGTGCGCCACGCCTTTGCCGAGCGGAACGTGGCGTATCTGAAGGGCGACTGGACGCGCCAGGATCCGGCAATCACCGGTTTTCTCCGCGCGCATGGACGCGACGGGGTGCCGCTTTATGTGTATTTCCCGCCCGGTCAGGGCTCGGGGATCGTGCTGCCGCAGATACTGACCGAGACGGAGGTGCTGCATCTGTTCAGCATGCAGTCAGCCGGCGAGAATGAGACACACGTTAGCGGCGGGTAGGCTGACGAATCCGCCCTCTCGCGCATGAAGGCTGTCTCGTCAGGCAGCACACGGTGGCTGTGACGATCCCCACGAAGCGCCGGTTTCATCCAGCACTGGCCGGCCCCGCCGGCCGGCGGAATTCATTCCAGTACTTGCACCCGCCACCACCACCGTCACTTCCGGCGAAGACAATTCCGTAAAGCTTTGTCGTTACAGCGGGCGCATGGCGAGCGACGCAGCGCACTACAGCGGCCATGGCGAGGCCCTGCTCTCACGCGAAGCGGTAGGCGCAGCAGTGGCACTGGCGGGCGCAGCCGCAGTGGCGGTGCTGGCTCCATCACTCTTCTTCCCACTGCTGGCGGCGCTCGGGGCGGGCGCGGTGGCGCTACTGGCCTTCCGCCACAATGTCGGCGCCTGCGCGGTGTGGCTGCTGATCACCGGCTGCACCCTGGAGATGTCGCTCGGCGATATACTTGGCCCCGCCGCCTACCAGCCGATCATCGCTGTGGTGAAGGCCACGGGCTTGGCTCTTGCCGCACTGGCGGTGTTGCGGTTCGGGCCGCGCGCCGACCCATTCAACCCTGGCTTCGCCTTCGTCGCGATGTTCGTCGGCGGCTGGGTGCACGGGCTTCATCCTGGGCTCACGATGGCCGACAGCTTGCGGTCTCTGGCCGGTTCGGTGGCGCCGTTCGCATTCTCGTTCAGTCGGCTGTCAACGGGCTGGGCACGGGCGATCATCCGCATCACCGCTACGATCCCGCTGTTCAGCGTCACCGCCGGCGGCTTATTGGCGATTGCTGGCATTCGGCCGCTGTTCGTCGACTCGGGCGGAATGCGGCTGGGAGCGCTCAGCCACCCGGCCTTCCTGGCCGGCTTTGCCCTGGCGGCTATGTATGCCTGCCTGATCGAGCTCTATCGCCAGGCCGGATGGCGCCACGCGCTGCTCATGGCCGCCAATTTCGTGATCCTGGTGCTTACCGGAGCGCGCGCGCCGCTTCTGTATGGCAGCGCGGTCGTCGGGCTGACCCTGGCTTTTGTGCCGTCGCCGGCCCTGTCGCGCAGCAGCCGGCTGCTGATGTTGCTGGCCGCCGCCACCGCCGTCCCCATTCTGGCCGGGCTGGCTGACAGCCTGACGACGCTCCGCCTGTTCAACGTGGCGGCGCATCAGGCGGACAACTTGAGTGGCCGGGACGAGCTCTGGCCGCCATTCGAACGGGCCGCTGCCGAGTCGCCCTGGTTCGGCTGGGGCGTCGGGGCCGGCAACACGATCGTTCCGCAAACCAGCGACATCGTCCGGTACATGCATACCTGGGCGGCCCATAACGAATATTTGCGGATCGCGGTGGAAGGCGGCCAGCTTGGCCGGGCGCTGCTGATCAGCCTCTTTTCTCTGTGGTGCATTTGCCACGCCCGGCATCTCTGCTGCACTGACCGCTGCATCATCCGGCTGGTCTTCCTCGCTTTTGCGTGCCATGCGTTCACCGACAACGTGCTGATCTCCACCTCCGCGTCGGTCCTATTCGCTTTCGTCTCTGCCGTGTTTGCCCGCGGCCGGTTGGAAGCCGAGGCAACGCGACGATAGGGAGTGGTTTAGGCACGGCATCCCGGGGTCCTGCATGAGTGCCGTCCGCCTCCTTCTGTTTCTGCTGATCGCCGCCGCGCCGCTTCCAGCGGCAGCCGCTGGCATAGCCTTCGTGATGAACTCGGACGGTGCCTCGATCAGCCTGATCGACATGGCCCGCGGCAAGGAGCTGCGGCGCGTCCCGGCGCTGCGGGAGCCGCACCACTGGGCACTGAGCCCCGACGGTGCGTCCCTGATCGTTGGCGATTCGTCAGGCAACGCGCTGTTGTTTCTCGATCCCGAGACCGGTGCGCTGCAGCGCCGGGTAGTGGTGGCGGATCCGTATCAGCTCGGCTTCAGCCCGGACGGCCGGTTCCTGGTGGTGAATGGCCTCGCCCGCAACCAGATCGACGTGTACAGTGCCGGCGACTACAAGCTGGTGAAGCGGTTCCCGATTCGCTCGATGCCGAGTCACTTGGCGTTCGCCCCCGATTCCGGACGGGTGTTCGTCAGCCTGCAAGGCACCAACCGGCTGGTGGCGATCGACCTACGGACGATGCAGATGCTGTGGGACAAGCCGGTCGGCAATACGCCGGCGGGCGTGCTATGGCATGATGGAAAGCTGTTGGTCGCCGATATGGGCGCCGATTACCTCGCGGAGGTCGATCCGGCGGACGGACGCGTGCTGGGCCACGTCGTCACCGGCAAAGGCGCGCACAACTTGTTTCAGTCGCCGGACGGGAAGACGATCTGGGTCAACAACCGCGTGGCCGGTACCATCACCGTGTTGGACGCACATAGCCTGCAACCGATGCGCACCTACCCCATCGCCGGAGGCCCGGACGACTTGGCTTTTGCGCCGGACGGCAAGGTCTGGGTCACCCGTCGCTTCGCCGAATCCGTTGCGGTGCTCGATCCGGTCAGCGGGCAGGTCAGAACGATCGATGTCGGTCGCTCGCCGCATGGGATTTTCCTGAACCCGAAGGCGCCGACGCCGGCCAACCTTGCGGCGCGATGAGCCAGTATGCGTGATCCCTTCGACCTCGCGGCGGGCTGGTTGCAGGAGCATGCGTTGCTGCCGTTGCTGTACCACCTCGGCTGGATGCGCTGGGAGGACATGTCGTACGGCTGGGCACTCTTCGCCGTGTATGGCGCCCTGCAGGTCGCGGTGATGTACGCGGTCTGCGTACCGCTCGAACGCTGGCGGCCGGTGGAACGCTGGCCGGATCACAAGGCGGTCAGTGTCGATGTGCTCTACACGGTGATTTCGCGCGTTGGCATCCTGCCGCTGTTCACCTTCGTGCTGTTCTATCAGGCGCAGGTGACACTGAACGGATGGTTGGCCGAGCACGGCTGGGTTCCGCCCATGCTGGAGCTGCTGTTTCCGCCGCTTCTCGGCCATCCGGTGGTTACCTTCGTGCTGTATGCGATCATCCTGGACGCCGCGGATTATTGGCGGCACCGGATCTCGCACCGGCTCGGCTGGTGGTGGGCATTGCATTCGCTGCACCATGCGCAGCGGCAGATGACGTTCTGGTCGGACGATCGCAACCATCTGGTGGACGACCTGATCGGCGCGGTCTGGTTCGCCGCGATCGCCTTGCTCATCGGCGTGCCGCCGCTGCAGTTCCCGTTGCTGGTCCTGGTGCTGCGCTTCATCGAAAGCCTGTCGCACGCCAATGTCCGCCTGTCCTATGGTTGGTTGGGCGAGCGACTAATTGTCTCGCCGCGGTTCCACCGCGCGCATCACGGGGTGCTGTCGGCCGGGCAGCGGAGCTGCAACTATGGCGCGGTGCTGCCGTGGTGGGACATGCTGTTCGACACGGCCGATTTCTCGCGTGACTACGTCCGTACCGGTGATCCGAGCGGGGAGGAGGCGCTGGCGAGCGGCAGCTATCTACGCCAGCAGTGGGCAGGGGCCCGACGTTTCGCTGCCGCAGTGGTGGGGCGTGGCCCCAATTCCGCTCTCCCGCGCTTCGCGGGAGAGAGCCTGCCCCCAGCCCCCGACCCGGGGGTCACCGCGCCTCAGCGGGGCGGGTGAGGGCTGCGCCCTTGCGGCCTCCATGGGCGGGAGACTGCTTCGTCGCTGCGCTCCTTGCAATGACTATTGGGCATGCCTGCTTTACGTCCCAAGCGCTATGGTCTTGCGCACGTTAGCCACGCGGCGGGAGCGCCGCGGGATACACTTCTTGCGCGACTGCCTCCGACACCAGCCCATCCTGCACGTCCCGCGCCACCAGCGCCGGATCGCGCGCCGCTGGATCGCCCATCCCTCCGCCACCCGGCAGCTCCAGGATCAGCCGGTCGCCATCCGGGATGATCTGAAACCCCTTCGTCCGCAGCCGCTTGCCCGATTTCAGCCGCACCACGCCGGGTGCGCCCGCTAGCCCGCCGTCCCGGCCCTTCGACGCGTGCGCCACGCGGTCGAACGTCGCGTTCACCGCGAATTCCAGATCGCCCTTAGTGCCGATCTCCATGATCTGCCCCGCCCCGCCGCGGGTGCGTCCGGCGCCGCCCGAATCCGGCCGCAGCTCCTTGCGCCAGAAAATAACCGGAGCAACATTCTCGGTCGCTTCCACCGGCATCGTGCGCACGCCAGAGGGGAAAGCCGTCGCATTCAAACCATCCGACGACGGCCGCGCGCCCGTGCCGCCGGAGTTGAACGTAATGATCTCGAAATCCGCCACCACCGACCGGTTGCCGCGAGCCTGCCCGGATACCGACGACCCTCCACGCAGGGGCGGATTCCACAAAGAGGAAGCACCTTCGGCGGTCACCCGCTCCGGTACGGCCTGATAGAGACAGCCCATCATCAGGTCGGGCAGCAGATGGCCGATCACGTGGCGCACCGAAACAGGGTACGGCCGTGGCGCGTTCAGGATGCAGCCCTCGGGTATTTTCATCCGGAACGGCGACAGGCTGGCCCAGTTGTTTGGGATCTCCGGCGCCACCACGCACTTGATGCCGAAGCAGGAATAAGCGCGGCAATAGGCCGGCGGCACGTTGATGCCGCGGTTCGACAGGCCGGAGGTGCCGGCGTAATCCACCTCGATCGCATCCTCCATTATGGTCATGGCGGCCGAAAGCCGGATCGGCTCGTCATATCCGTCCGACCAGACCTCGCCGCGATACGTGCCTTTCGGCAACCGCGCGATCTCCGCCAGCGTGGCGCGCAACGAGCTATCGAAAATAAACTCGGCGAGCGGCTCGAGACTGTCCATCCCGAACTCGTCCATCATCTCGACCAACCGCTTCGCTCCGGCGTCGTTGCAAGCGCACAGCGAATACACGTCGCCCTCCAGCTCCACGGGCAGGCGGGAGCCGGCGCGGATGAAGTCGAAGAAAGTCTCGTTCGCCCGCCCCTGGTCGAAGCACTTTATGATGGGGATGTAGATCCCCTCCTCGAACACCGAGCGGCCCTCCGGCCCCATGCCCAGCCCGCCCACGTCGATCACGTGCGCGGTGTTGGCGAATAGGCCGACGATCCGTCCCTGGCGGAAGGCGGGGGTGACCACCGTCAGGTCGTGCAGATGCCCGGTCCCCAGCCAGGGATCGTTGGTGATGTAGTGATCGCCCTCACGCATCGTGTCCGCGGGGAATTTTTTCAGGAAATGCCCGACGCTCTCGGCCATGGAATTGACATGGCCCGGCGTGCCGGTGACCGCCTGGGCCATCATACGCCCGTGGAGGTCGAAGATGCCGGCGGACAGGTCGCCCGCCTCGCGCACGGTGGTCGAGAAGGCGGTGCGGATCATGGTCTGCGCCTGCTCTTCCACCACCGCGATCAGGCGATTCCACATCACCTGGCGCTGGATCTGCGCAAGCGCATTGGTTTCCGTCGACACTACGATGCCTCCCGCACCAGCTCGATATACCCGAATCCATTGACGCTCGCCGTCCAGCCAGAACCGACCAGCGTGGAGGTCTCGTCCTCGGCGATCACCGCCGGCCCATCAATGCGGACCTCGCACGGCAGCGATGCACGGTCGTACACCGCCCAATCCGAAACTTGTCCGGTAACGGTGTCCCGCACCGCCTGACTGCGTCTCTTCACCTCTCCCGCGTTGCGGGAGAGGTCGTCGCGCGAAGCGCGGCGGGTGAGGGTGCTGGCATTGATGTGTTCCTCGCTGACCGTCGTCACCTGCACGGCAAAGCTCATGATCTCGACATCCGAGCCAGGCACCGGGCGGTCATAAAACCGCGTGTACTCCGCATCGTACGCCGCCCGGATCGCCGCCACGTCATCCTCGTGCAGCGCGCGAGCCGGCACCGGCACTGGGATCTCATGCCCCTGCCCGACATACCGCATATAAGCGAGCCGGCTCTCCGTCGTCGGCGCGCCGAAGCTGCCCTGCGCCACAACGTCCGCCGCCTCGTCCGACATCGCCGCCAGTAGCGCGTTCACCGCTGCCACGTCGAAGCTGGAGAAGCGCTGATACAGGCTACGCACAACCTCATAGCCGACCGGCGCGCGCAAGAAGCCGATCGCGCTGCCCACGCCGGCGCCGGACGGGACCAGCACCCGCGTGATTCCCAGCTTCTCTGCAACCCGGCACGCATGCACCGGGCCGCCGCCACCGAACGCTATCAGTGTGCGCCCCTCATAGGTCTTGCCGGACTCGATCGCGTGCACGCGCGCCGCGTTCGCCATATTCTCGTCGACCATCTCGATGACGCCAAGCGCGGCCATCTCCGGCGACAAACCGAGCCGCCCGGCCACCTCCGTGGCCATCGCATCGCGCGCCGCCTCGCCATCAAGCTGCATCGTCCCGCCGGCAAACCGCGTCGGGTCGTAGCGTCCTAGCAGCAGGTTCGCGTCGGTCACCGCCGGCGACCGTCCGCCGCGCCCGTAGCAGGCCGGCCCCGGATCGGCGCCGGCGCTTTCCGGCCCGACCGCGATCCTCCCCATCGTATCGACATGCGCCAGACTGCCGCCGCCAGCGCCGATCTCCACCATCTCGATCACCGGTATCCGCAGCGGGAGACCGGAGCCCTTCTGGAACCGCCCGACCCGGGCGATCTCGAAGCTGCGCGCAGTCTGCGGCCGACCGTCGTCGATCAGGCAGATTTTCGCCGTGGTGCCGCCCATGTCGAACGACAGCACTCTCGGCAGACCGAATTGCCGCGCGAGATGCGCCGAGAAGATCGCGCCGCCCGCCGGCCCGCTTTCCACCAGCCGGATCGGGAAGCGGCACGCGGTCTCGATCGTGGTCAGCCCGCCGCCCGACAGCATCAGGAAGATCGGCGCCTCGGTGCCGATCGCCCGCATCTCCGTTTCGAGCTGACGCAGATACCGCGCCATCAGCGGCTGCACGAAGGCATTGGCGACGGTGGTCGAGAAGCGTTCCCACTCGCGCATCTCCGGCGACACGTCGCTGGATAGCGAGACCGGCAGGCCGGGCAGTTCCTCCGTCAGCATCTGCAGCGCGAGATGCTCGTGCACCGGATTGACGAACGCGTGCAGGAAGCCGACCGCGATACTTTCGACCCGCTCGCGTTCCAGGACGGGGATCAGGGCACGCAGCGCCGCCTCGTCGAGCGGGCGCAGCACGTTGCCCTCGTTGTCCAGCCGCTCGGGCACCGGCAGCCGCAGATAGCGCGGCACCAACGGTTCCGGCAGCACGATATTGAGGTTGTACTGATCGTAACGGCTTTCGTTGCCCATCGCCAGCACGTCGCGGAACCCTTCTGTGGTCAGCAGCGCGGTCCGCGCCCCCTTGCGCTCGATCACCGCGTTAGTGGCGAGCGTGGTGCCGTGGATCACAATCGCCACGTCGGCCGGCGCCAGTCCGGCGGCGGCCAGCACGGTTCGCACTCCCGCCATCACGCCCTGTTCTGGCGCGGCGGGTGTGGTCAGGACCTTCGTGGTGAAGCGCCGTTCGCCGTGTTCAAGTGCAAGGTCGGTAAAAGTCCCGCCGATATCCACGGCGAGGCGGGCGGCTGGCGGGGCATCGGGCATCGGCGCGCTGTTACCTGATTGCGGGGAGCGGGCCAGTCATACAGCCCTACCGCGGGGTGGCAAGGCGCGCGCGACGCTGGATAGGGGCGGATATTGGTGGCCAGCCTCACGCGCCGCGTCTTCGGTGCATTCACGCGGCCTTCAGCAGGAAATCCACGTGCACCGTGTCATAGGGAAAAACCGCTCTTCCGTCTTCGGTCTTATCGAGTACACTAGCAAGAATGAGCGCCCGCACGTCGCCATGGACCGCTTTGATATCGCGGTCCACGCGGCGCGCGATCTCGCGGATCGACAGCGGGCCTTGTCCGCACATTGCTTTAAGAATGTCCCAGCGCTTCGCCGTGAGGACCTTCCACAGCAACTCCGGGGTCGCGAAGTCAATCCGAGCAGCCGTTTCCGCCTTTCCCGTCTTCCCGGCGGAAATTCTCCAGCGACTCGTCTAGGCTGCGAAACGCCGAGAATGATCGTCTTCATGTCAAGTACTCGCAAACTGGCAGTTCATTCCTGCGTCGGCGTCACCGTGATGGCGGCACCGGCGCCGGCGTGGCGTCTTCGGGCGCGTACAGCTTGACGTAGTTGCGCGACAGGATGTGGTACAGCCCCTCGGGGCAGATCAGCCGCGATGCACCGGTCGCGATCAAGGAACTCGCCATCAGCGGTACCATCATGTTGTGGTCCGCCGTCATCTCGGCAACGATCGCGAAGGCGGTGATCGGCGCCTGCACCACGCCGGAGAAATACCCCACCATCCCCAGCAGCACGACAGCGCCGACCGGCACGCCCGGGAAGACCCGCGCTAGTGCAGCGAATTCGCACGGCACCCTACCCAGCAAACACCGGTATCAATGTGTGCAGTGCAAGCAGAACCAGAAAGATGATCACTACGGCGCGCAGTACGCCGCCGAACAACCGCAGCGCCACCGCGATCAGCACGACCGCCACGGCGATCAGGATGATGGTCTGGATCGGCGGGGCGACGCCCAGCCCCGCAAGCTGGCCGCGCAGCCACACCTCAACTGCGGCCAGCGCGCTCAAGACCAAATCGACCAAGCTTTTGATCAGGGCCAATAGTTTGGTGATCGCTTGATCAACTCGTTCCATCATCCGCTCCTTTCGCCAGCATGGTCCCGGGGCGCCACCGGCCGGGGCAAGCCGAAGGAGCGGAACTGCCGTGGCAAGACGAGGACGCCGTACCGGAGAAGACTGGAGGTCCGGGGCGGAATCGAACCGCCATACGCGGATTGAGTATCAGGTGAAGCGTATCCGCATTGCACCAACAATTGCCCGATCCGCCGCTTGCGCTCCTCGCTCGTCAGCCGCTCAGATGCCGGTGCGACAGGAGCAACAGCGATCGCTGATAACCGTGGCTGCGTGTAAGGCAGCAGCTCGCAGGCAGGGCGGTACTGCAGCTCGTCCACCTCCTGCCTCTGCATTCGGCGCTCAATCACCTGAAACGGCGTCAGATCGGCCGTCGCGATCTGAGCCAGGGCCCGATCCTTGACCGCGCGCATGTCAGCCGCGCGCTGCCCATTGCGAGTACCACGCGGCCGGCCAGCGCCAGGACGTGCACCACCAAGCGCCATTGAATTACTGATACGAATTGATTTCCCCAGCGGCGAATTTCAAGCGGCAAGCCTGCTACGGCAGCGGGGCGGGATGCGGGTCGGCGCGGCGCAACAACGCCGGCAGCGGCATGCGTTTCATGCCGATCCACAGTGGCAGCAGCGCATAGTCATGCACCGGCTTCAGCACATAGTAGGCCGGGAACAAGGCGTCCGGCAGGCGAAGGGTCTGGAAATGTCCTTCGCGCGGGGTGCATAGCGATGCGGCGATATAGCGAGCGCGATCTACGGCCCGCTCCCGCATGCCAAGGCGCAGGCGCGATACCTGATAGATGTTTGACTCCGGCGGCAACCGCGACGCGGACCCGGTTGCGCTGACTAGGCGGTGCAGCAACGTCCCGGCAACGGCGGTGGCGCAATCGGCACCTGCCGCCCCGGTCAGCGGCGTCGCCAGCGCGAACACGGCCGCCAGCATCGCAACTGCAACCAGAACGATCTGCCGCAGGTGCTGCCGCGTCGCCGCGGAGAGCACCTTCTCCCAATCGAGCTGCGGGTGGACGGCGACAAAGGCCGCGAGATCGGCGAGCCATTTCAGGCGCGCCCATTCCTCCTTGAAGCCGTGCACGCACAGAATCAGGAACTCGTCCTCGGGCGCCAGGGTGCGCAACGTTACGCCGCCGGCCTGGCGTAGCGTCGCGCCTCGCCACAGCGCATCGTGATTGATGGCGAGGCCGAGCGTGGCCGGCGCCAGCGCCCAATGCGGCTCGATGGCGAACCCGCCGTCATCGCGATGGACGATGAACTGCCCTGCGTAGTTCGCCTTGGCGCGAAGCTGACGCGGCGACAGAGGCGCGGTCACCGGATAGCGGCACCGCGCTAGCACTTCCAGCGCGGTTGCAATGCTGCTGCGCGGGATCAGGAAGTCGATGTCCCTGCTCGGCCGGGCACCAAGGTCGCCGTAAACGCGCTGGCATAGCCAGGCGCCCTTCAGCGGTATCGTCGGCACCGACGCTTCGGCCAGCGCAGCGTTCAGCCGCAAGTACTCGGCGAAGGCGGCGGCATTGCGTTCCGCGGTGACGCTGGCGTGGCGGCGCAGCGCGTCGGCGATCGGCGGCGGCACCGCGCCAGCACGGCCGGCGACGATGGCGCGATGCAACAGGCCGCCAACATTGTGCGCCAGCGCCAGCGTGACCAAATCGATCCAATCGGTGCTCTCGCCGGCGTCCGGCTGGACGGCGCTGGCATCCGGCAACCCAGCGCTGGTCAGTGCGGCAACCTTACGCAGCGCCGCATGGCGGCACCAGTCGTCCTGCATCACGCGCGTGCCTCAGCAAGCAGGCGCTTGGCACGGAACGCCGGCTCGGACGGCGCGAGAGCAGCGGCGCGGCCAAACCAGAACGCGCTGTCGGCGTAGCGCGCGTCGCGGAACGCTGCCTCGGCCAGTTCGGCCAATGCCCAGCCGCCAAACATGCGCCGGTCGTATGCCATTGGGTGCAGCAGGCAGTCCCCATCCACCGCGGCCAGTGATTCGAAGATCGGCTGTGCCGCCGAGAAATCGCCTGCGGCGAGACGCGCCTTGCCGCGCAGCCAGCGCAACATCCAGTTGTCGGGATCGAGCGTCGCCGCAACGGTGAGCATCTCGCTGGGATCCTCGCCGCGCGTCAATTGCAGCTTCGCCAGTTCCAGCGCGCACATGGTCCGCGCCACCCGACCGGCCGGCGTGCCTTCGGGCAGGTTCGCTCCGGTCGTCCATTCGGCTTCGGCGTCCGCTGCACGGCCAAGGTCGCGATACACCGCACCGAGGTGCCAGCGCAGATAGGGACGCACAGGATCTACCGCGATCTGCTTCAGCAAGAGCCGCAAGTTGCGATCGAGCTTATGCGACTGGTCGCCGTCGTAGCCGATGTGGTCAAGGGCAAGGCGGCTGCTGCCGATGGTGCCTTCCCCTGCGGCAACGAGCCGATCCAGGTCGCCGAGGAAGGTCTCGTGCATCGCCCCGTGGAACCGGATCCGCGGATCGCGCCGAAGCAGCCGATGTTCAGGATAGGCGGTAAACCCTGTTCTTGGAGTGAAATAAACAGTGGCGGCCAGTAAATGCGGATCGGCAAGATCGGCCCGAATCCGGGCGCGGTCGCAGGGACGCGCCCGTTCGTCGGCGTCAATGTAAAGCAGCCAGTCGCAGGTCGCTTGCTCGATCGCGGCGTTACGGGCGGCGGAAAAATCGTCGCACCAAGCGAAGTCGGACACGCACGCGCCAAAGCCGCGGGCCATTTCCCGCGTTTCGTCGGTCGACCCGGTGTCAACCACAACGATCTCGTCAGCAAGCGACGCGATGGACGCCAGACAGGCGCCAATCCGCGACGCTTCGTTGCGCGTTATGAGGGTAGCGGTGAGCGAAGCCTTGCCGGTTGGTGTCTCAACCGCCAAGGTTGTGGCTTCAATCGGGTTGCGTGATGTTCGACGAGTAGGCGTGTGCCTCATGCACCGAGAGGCCGCCCATCGCGAACGTCGCCACGATCGGTGCGGCAAAAGCTGTCTTCACCAGGATGTTGCGCAGCGCGGTACGCCGGTCGATGGCGACGTTCTCCAACACGCTGTCGATCTCGCTGTCGTTCATCACCCCCCCAATACAACCACATTCTGAACGATAATCGCTCAGAAATCATTGGGTCAAGCGCTTGTTGGGATGGAGGGGCAGAACCGTGCGAAAATGTACGGTAAGAAACGTGAACGCGGACTGAATTCCTACAATTTCATGCCCCGGATGCCATATTCGTTTCGGGTCGGCACAAAGTGCCGGATTATTGCGTGCAATCATTGCGTGCAACCTGGAATGGACGGCATTTCCCCGCCTGGCCGGGCGTATTGCACGCAATAATCCGGGGTCTAACGCGGGCGACTGTCTGCCTATCGCCCTAACGCGGGGGATGACATTGCGTGCAATACAAGCGGCCGAGGGATCGCGCGCGGCATTTGGCCACCGAAATCATCCGACGCCACTCCGACCATGAAATTGCGTGCAAGACGCTACCGTACGATTTCGCACGCTTGGGCCTCCTACCCCTTGTTATCAGATGCTGCCAAAAGAATCGGTCGCAGCGCGGCGGATGCCGACGCAAGGTTGCCAATGGTCAATATCGCCGTCTCGGCGTGGTCGACCGTCGCGCACAGATCGGCCAGCCAATCCCGCCGGCCGGACAGCGGTGGCGTGGATTGCGCGACGACCCGGCGCACCATCTCGACCTTGCCGCAGCGGTCCAGGCTGCTTTGGCCGCCGTGGTTGGGCTCCAGATAGATTGCCGCCGCGACCGGCGCCGGCTCGATTCGCCAGGGACGGCCAAGCACCAACGGATCTGTCGCGATTAGCCGCCCCTGCCCGGGCGCGTGGACGAAAGGCGCGTGCCGCGATTGCTCTGCCAGCGCCGGCAACAGCACCATCGAGCCAAAGCGGAGATAGAACCGCCGGGGAAACGTCACCGCCGCGCCATGGCGAAGCAGCACCAGCTCGTCGCCGAGAACGTCGTAGCCCTGCAGCATCAGATGCGCCGCCAGGGTGGACTTGCCGGCAAGCTTGTCACCCACCAGCAGGACCAAACCACCCTTGCCGCGGGCGCTCGCGGCATGGATGCGAGTATGCTCGGGCATGTTCGCCATGGCCCGGTCGTGCAAGCGAGCGAACAGCGTCTCATACGCGACCGCCAGGCTGAGCTCGTACTCGTCCTCCTGGCCGCCGCCGCTGAGACGATATTCCTCGCCCGTCCAGGTGACGTCAATTCGGCATCGCTCCACGACCGGCACGTCTTGCTCCGCCTCCTGCACGACATAGGGCAGGCGTTCCAGCAATTCCGGCCGGTCGGTGACGACGGTGAACTCGGTCGCCAGAATCCTAATCTTCTGCGACGCGTTCAGCGGATCAGCTCCTGCTTTCGCAACGTCTGCAGGCAGGCGGCGATCTCCTCGGTCGGTGCCGTTGGCAGGTCATAGGCCCGCCGCATCAGCTCGGCCAGTTCGGACTCGCGATTGCGACCGTTGCACAGTTCCAGCACGAAGGCAGCGGTGTGGTTGAGGTAGTGCACCCGGTCATGGCTTGGTTGGTACACCACGAAGCCGTCGTCCACCACATTGATCTCCAACCCCTCGGTCCGCGTCGGCATCGCATCGGTCATGTCGGCCATCTACCGCACATCGAGTTCCAGACCGGCATAAATGCCTGCCAAGCGGGCGTGAACGCAAGCGGGTGTGAAGTGTCGACGCAGCAATGCCAAGGCTTCGGCGGCCAGCCGCCGCGCCAGCTCGGGGTTGCGATGCAGGCGCTCGCAGGCGCAGGCCATCGTCTCAGCATCGTCGGCACGGAGATAATGTTGCTCGTGTACCAGGCCCAGGCCGGCGGCGCCGGTCCCGCTAGCGACGACCGGAACGCCATGCGCGAAGGCTTCCAGGACCTTGATGCGGGTGCCACCGCCGGCGCGCAACGGGACCACGGCAATGTCGGCGGCTGCATACCATGGCCGCAGGTCCTCGACCTGTCCGGCCAGCCGCAGGCCGGCCCTTGCGGCGCAGCTTGTCAGGCCCGGTGAGGCCCTCGGCCCGACCACGTCGATCTGCGCCGTGACGTTGTGCCGCGCCAGCACCGGTACGACGGCGTCAGCCAGATAGCGAACGGCACCCGCATTCGGCGGATAATCGAGCGTGCCGACGAACAACAGGCGCAGCGGCCCGTCGCGCCGCGGCCGGCCCAGCGCGGGCGGATCGGGCAAGGGACAAGCATTCGGCAGCACCGCAAAGCGGGCGCCAGGATGCACCAGTGCCAGGCGCTCCGCATCGTCGTCAGAGCATGTCAGCACGCGGTCGAAGCGCGGCAGCAGCCGCGCCGCCAGCATGTCGTACTTGCCGGCCTCGGCGCGTTCGACGCCCGCCGCTACGGCGTCGCCGGCGGCATCGTGCAAGTCCGCGAGCCCGCGGCGCGTGCTGCCTTCGTCGTCGTCCAGGTCAAGGATCGCCGCCGGCCTCGCCGCCAACGGCGCCAGCCACTCGTGTTCCACGAAAGGTGCGAGATAGAGCCGCATCAGGTGCACCGCACTCGGCGGATCAGGACCCAGCCACTGCCGCAACCGATCGGCCGCGCGCTGCGTGCAGAACCGACTGAGCCAGGGCCGGGGATAAGCGAGCATCTGGCGCGCACGTTCGCCCGGGTCGCGCACGCGCGAGATCATTTTTGCGTGGGCGTCGGCGCAATCCGACAAATCCAGCAAGCCGATGCGGCGGGCGTGCCGGGTCACGAATGGCGGCGGCTCGCGCGGCCCACCGGCAACGGGGCAGACGAACAAGTCGACATCCCAGTGGCGTGCCAGCCCCGCCAAGACAAGTCCGGCACGCATGGCTAGGCCGTTGCCGCCGGCTTGCGGCATGATCGGCGTCAACAGGACGATGCTGGGCTTCATGGCGCAGGCCGCCCGATCATTCCGTCTTGCTGGCGTGGCGCACTTCCAGGTTTGGCATCCCCCAGCACTGATATCCCATGTCGGCAGCCATCAGGCCGAGCCCTTCAGTCTCGATCTCGCCATTCAATCCCGAGCCCCACGGGCCCGGGCGGCGCATCGCGCGATGCTCGCGGCCATAAAGATAGGGCGGGAACATCAGCCCGTCGCGATGCAGGTCGGCCCGGATCAGCAGTACCGTGCCGCCGACGCTGTCCAGCCGCACCAGGTCCTCACCGCCCCGCAGGTCCTCCAGCAGCACGCGGCCATTGTCGCGCCAGCCGTTGCGATCGAAGGTGGTGCCGCCGGGAACGGTGACGCAATGCGGATGCACGATGTCGCGCCCGCCTGCGAGCAATCGCTGGATCAGGTCGGGCGGCGTCTCCACCACGTCGACGTCCAGCCACAACACCCAGTCCTCGTCGTCAAGGGCACGCGCGAGCAAGTGGTTGCGCGACTTGGCAAGAATGCGGCGGCGGCTGATCTGGAACGCAAGCGCCCAGCGCGGCAAACCTGGCGGCATGCGGAACCCGAAATGCCGTTGCCACAGACCGCTGCGCCGGTAGCGATCCCCGCATGCCGCCAGGCGGGCGCGCAATTGGTCAAACGTATCGTCGTCGCTGTCGCTTTCCAGGAACGCCAGCGAGATCTGCTTCGGCGGATAGGTAAGGCTGCTGAGATTGGCAAAATAGCCGTCGAGGTAGCGCGCCGCATTCTTCACCGGCGTGGCGATGAGAACAGTACCGCGCACACCAGTCGGCGACGGCGCTGTTGCACTCATTGCTTCGGGAGGGGTTCATAGAGAGTGGTCATAATCGCCCCGTGATGGCGCCAGCCTGTGCCGCGCCCGTGGCGTGGCGCACCGTCATCGCAGCGTTCGAGCGCCATGGTCGCAAGCCGGACGCGAGCCCCGTCTGCCGTCGACGCAACGTCCTCCAGGTACCGGCGACCTGCCGGATCCAGGCCCGCGACAGTCGCCAGCGTGGTTGCGTAAGCGTCGATCAGGTCGGACCGGGCCGACATCCGCGATCCGGCAGTCAGCACACGGTCAAGCACCGCCAGGACGTCGGCCGTTCCCGCGGCAACGGCGCCGTCGCTTGCCGCGGAGCCGGCATGGAGCTCGACCTGGAACCGGCCGCCGGTGCCGCGCCAGGAGCCGTCTGCGTGATGCGCTAGCGCGCATTGTTCCATCCCGTTGCCGACGATGTGGAGCATCAGGCCGGTCGGGCCGTCGCTGACGAACCAGTAGCGATGGTCGGAACCAGCGGCAGGGCCGATGCGATGCTGATCCAGGAGTTCGGTGCCGATCTCGTGCGAGGAAACCCAGACGATGCGGACGTGGCAGGTTCGGATCAACTCCCGTTCCCAGGCGCGTGCAGCGGCCGACCGCTCCGGCGGATTGAACACCCAGCCGTCCCACAGGGTTCGCAGTTCGGACAGAAGGGTGAAGCATTGCTCCTCCCACCGGAAGGCTTCGACGCGCGGATTGGTACCGTACAGTAGCCACTTGGCCCCGTTCCGGTGTTGGAACATCAGCCGGCCGTCCGGCGCGCTTTGGCACAGCGTATGCTCCAGCAATCTCGGCCGGTGCCCGACCAGGTGATAGAGCGTCTCGGTCAGCCGCCAGCCGAGATAGAAAGCGTCCTTGTCGCCGAAGATGATGTTCTCGAAGTTGACATGGCGCTGATTGACCCAGTCTGCGAGGCCAAGGGCACGCCAACAGCGAGCCTTGTCGAGCACGAGCTGGCCCGATTCGAACGACGGCCCCCTGTCGGGGGTAAGGCCGGTGACGTCCCAGATCGCGTTGCCCGCCCGAAAGCGCACGATATCGGGCCAGAACAAGGCGCCGGTCTGCTGGTAGGCGGGATCGTCGAACAATGGGCTCGGATCCCGCACCGGCACGTTGTCGGCATCGAGCAGCAGCACTTCGCGGAACCGGCTGTGCAGCAGGGCGTAGGTCTTGAGCTGCCAGCCGCCGAGCGCGGCGACCGGGTGGCGGCGTGCGACCTCGAAGGCATCCACCGTCTCGGCGTCCAGCTCCTGCAGCAAGCCGCGCATCGGCGGCCCAAGTTCTTCGGGGCCGAGATGCCAGACCTCGATCGGCATAGTGCAGCCCAGGTGACGCCGCAGCAGTGCTATCGCCACCCAGGCGCAGGTAAACAATCGCGCGCCGCCGGCGCAGATGATGATGCCGCGGCCGGCGAACCGCCCATCCGGATAGACCGGCTGGTGGGCCGCGGCGTCCCGCAGCCGGTCTGGCAGCGGTAGGTCGGGGATGCTCGGTGCCTCCATCGTTGGTTCGGCGCTCTGACTTGCTCTCAGGTCCGTGACTAACACGGGCCGCGGCAGCGACGGAAGCAAATCGAGGTCCCACTGCTCGCCCCGACATGGCCGGGCTTGCCCCACCCGGGCGTGCGCGAACCTTTCGCCACCGGCATCAGCCTTTCGTTCATCTTTCCGGTGTATGCAGGCCGGGAACCGCTGTGCAGAGCCGCATGAGCGTCGCACCGATTGCTCCGCTCGCCGACACCAACTTCTCCTCGAGCAGATAAACCAAATTGGTGCCGGCGGTGCCTGCCAACTCGCAGCTGCGATCGGCAGCGCGACGACGCTTGGCACCACATGCTGAATCAGCACGATCGAGGTGGCGCTATCACGTTGCGCCTGCCTACGCAGCATCAGGTTGTTCGTCGCATATGTCACCGTCGAGCCGGACGCGGCGGCGATGTCGATCATGTCGCCGCTCAGCGCCAACTGACCGACGATCGAGTTCCATGCAATCACACCCACGCCGCAAAGGCCCAGCAACACGGCACTGAGGGCGCTCCTGCGCAGCCGCTCGCCCAGCACGAACGCCGCCATCAATGCCAACATCAGCGGCGCGAGGTAGCTCAGCGTGGGCGCCTCGGCTAACGGCAGCCGGCGCAGCGCGGTGAAGAACAGCAGCGTGGACGCAACGTTCAGCACGCCGCGCGGCGCGTTCGCTTTCCATGATGAGAGCGTGGGCCATCCCGCTCGCACGCGCCACATCGCCAGCAGCACGACGCCGAACGCGAAGCGCGTCGCCACCAGCTCGATCGTAGGCAGGCTGTGAGACAGCGCCTTAACGATCGCGTCCATGGTAATGAAGAGCAGAATGGCGGTCGTCGCGACCATGAAGGGTATGGCGGGACGAGGGCTCTCGGTCGCGTCAGTAGCCTGCATTAGGCCGTTTTTCGGGAAACCTTGAACACCCCATGGTGACGCCATGCCTGACGTCAATGCGAAACGGCAGCGCGCACTGCGCACCGCATTCACCGACTATCGAGCGTGGCAAGCACGCCATCTGCAGCTCCAATCTCGGGTTGTAAACTGTCCCGATTTTGATCATGATGGGGACAGTTCAACAGACCGGGTCCAGGAATCCTATGCCTCACGCTGCCCTTCGGTTGATCGTCCCGAACACTGAAAATGGGACAGTCAATCACCCGCCGCGCCGGCAGCCGAACGCGGCTGTCAGGTCCCGCGAATACCTGACACCGGCCGAGGTTGACCGGCTGATCGACGCAGCGAAGGAGAACCGGTGGGGACAACGCGATGCAACCGGGATCCTGTTGGCCTATCGGCACGGTCTGCGCGTGTCCGAGCTGTGCGCCCTGACATGGGATCAGGTCGATTTCAAAGGCCATCTGCTGCATGTCCGGCGGGTGAAGAACGGCCAGCCAAGCACGCATCCCCTAACCGGGACTGAGCTTCGGGCGCTGCGCCAACTCCGCCGGGATAACCCGCATGGTCGCTACGTGCTCCTGTCTGAGCGCGATACGCCGATGTCGCCAGCGGGCTTTCGCAAGATGGTGGCACGGCTTGGCGAAGCTGCCGGTCTCGATTTCCCCGTGCATCCCCACATGCTGCGCCATGCTTGCGGCTACAAGCTGGCGAACGACGGGCAGGATACGCGGTCACTGCAACTCTATCTTGGGCACAAGAACATTCAACATACCGTCCGCTACACACAGCTTGACGCGGGGCGGTTCAAGGGGTTCTGGCAGGATTGAGTCGGGACGTTCGGAGGCGATTTGCAGCGCCCTCAGAGGGAACCGGACGGCGCTTTGTGTCTCCCCTCATAAACGTAGGCGTTGGGGGAATCTCCCGCAGCGCACTTTGCCAAACGGATCAGCCCGACACTGAAGGCCGCCGAAGCTCCCGCAGACGGACCAGCATTGCCGATGTTCGCTCCAGCTTTCGGTCCAGGTGGACCTCATACCGAGCTGGCGTTTCGAGGTGGTCAGTGGCGTAAGCAGTGCCGATCGCCTGGTCCCGAATTGCCGCGCGGTGCTCCAATTCGACGACCGGGTCCGCGTACCATCCATGCACCAAGCGCGTCGGCAGTTGGCTTATACGCCAAGCCGTCGCGGGGCGGCTCGTTCAGAACAACCGGGCGCTGTGGCGGATGACGCAGGCCGAGCGCAACCGTGCGCGTGGCGCTGTGGCTCAGTTGCAGCAGTATTTCACGCGGGACGAGATCGCCCGCATTGCCGCCGGGGAAAGCCCGCGGGAGGTTTTGCGCACAAGCCGCATTCCGTGTGCTGAAGGCGAGTGCCACCTGACGATGCGCCGCGGCCGCGTGTCGAAACGCAGTGGTGGAAGCTGGCCGAGGCGGCGGCTGCCTCACGGCGCACCGCTGACCTGGAATCGTTACGGAATCGTCTTAGTGTCGGTGCGATCGAAGCGGATGGATCTTCCGCCGCACTTGGCGCTACTTCGAGGCTCGCAGCGCCGGTTCGGGAATTGTCCTACAACTCGCCCCACAAACAGGCGGCGGATGTCGTGGCAAGTTCGCCCTCGGTTCGCGCTGATGCTGCGGTGCGCAAGGTTGATGGCAACTGTCTGCACTGGGTCGCGGCTGAGGCTCAGTCCAAGCTGGCCGATCCGGCATCGGCTGACACGATCGGCATGCGGCGTGGTCCTGGTCCTGGCGCGCTGGCGCAGCGTGAGCAGATGGCTCGCGAGCGTGCGGGCGAGCGGCATCGGCCATTTTCTCGCGGCTGGCAGGCGCATCGGCGCTGACCGCTCGCCAGCGGCTTCAGGCTCCGGCGGGCTGGGCCTTAACGCGGGCGCCCAGGGTATGCTTAGCGGAAAGCATAGGAGCCGGAGGTGCCGTTCTCAATCAAAATAGCCGACGCTACGGGGCAACTTCTGGGAAGACGATCAGCAAGAGGGCTGGGCTCGCGGTGCTCTGTTTCTTCAGTCATGGCTACCCTCGTGACCGAAAAAGGCTTGCCCGGCTGCGTTCCGCTCGGCTGTCCAATCGGTATCGCAGTAGGCTCTGATTGTCTTCGGCGGCTCGGGGTAGGCGGAGTCTATTTTCTGAGAGATTCGCCGATAGGTTTTTCCATTGGGAGCAACAACCGGCTCGCCCCAAATAGTGAGGGCAGGAGGGGCGCTGTCGGGTTCGTCCAGATCGTAGCGGATCGCTGTGCGATCACCGCAGTCCACATCGACGAGATAAGTCAGCGGCTTCTCATCGTAAATCTCTGTGTTTTCAAAAAAGCGGTCGCGCACGAGAGGATCGGGGATAGCGAAGGTCCACAGCGTCGTCTCAGGCCAGAACCACGTCACGGGAGAAGCCAAATCTATGGTCTTTTGCACATCGATCACGCGCGCGACCGGCAGTCTTTGGATCGCTTCCTTGACCGCTTGCTCAAAACGATATTTCGGCCATTCCAAGCAGTAGGAAAGGCAAAGCAGAATCGCGATCGCTGCCGACCAGCCGACAATGAGCTTGAAAGCCCGGCTCGGTGTCATGCCTTCCTGCGCCTCCTCCCTCCGCCCATGTTGCGTCGAAACGAGCCTTCAGCGCAACGACGAGCAGGCCATTGGGCGCGGCACGTGCCCTGGTGGCGCGCATGCAACCATCCGCTGCCGCGGAAGAGGGTGACATGTGACGTGGGCTGTCTTGGTCAAAGGGGGCGTTTACAAGGCTCCGGCCGTGGCGGCGTAAGCTGGTCGCGACCGCGAGGGCGTAGGGCGAGCGGAAGGAGAGTATGGCGCAACAGTCGGCGAGACGGGGTCGGGAAAACCAGGGCTTTCCACAGTGCTTCGAGCACGCTTTGGGTGATTTGGACCCGGCCCGCGAACTCCCATACAGGCCAGCAGCAAACCATCGCTGCATCACAGCCCGGACAGATGGCAGCATCCGACTACGCGCCACCACAATCCCGAAGTTTTCTCTTGCCACGAAGGGGGCGTCCACAGATGGGAACCGGACATCGCCAAACGTAGCAGCGCGTGCTCTGGTCTCCCCAGACTGGGAGGAGACGGCATGAGCAAGGACACAATTATACCGATAAGGTGCGTGAACCCGCCGGAACTCGGCCCACCCCCAGGCTATTCCCAAGTGGTCGAGGTCCGAGCCGGTCGTTTCCTCTTTATCGCGGGCCAGACCGCACTTGATAGAGACGGCACTTTGGTCGGCAAGGATAACTTCGATGCCCAAGTCGATCAGGTGTTCCGGAACCTCGGCGCAGCCCTTGAAGCGGTCGGCTGCACTGCCGCCAATCTCGTGAAGCTGACCGTTTTCCTCCGGGACATAGAGAACCTCGGCGCATACCGAGAGGCTCGTAACCGCTTCTTCGCAAGCGTAAGTCCGCCAGCCGCGCCTGCGGTTACCTTGATCGAGGTATCGAAGCTCTACGGCCCTGATTTTCTCATCGAGATAGAGGCTGTCGCAGCAGCGTAGCCGGGTAGCAATAGCCGAAGCCCAAACCGGCATCACGAAGGCAGCAAGTCTCCCGTTGGTAGGCAGGTTTGTCACAGATGTCGCCTCGCGCGCGCGACCACCAGCGCGCCGTAGAAAGCTTATGCCGCCTTGTCATCGCGCGCCCTGATGCGGGAGCGGAAATCGGCATGACACCGGTATCAGCGGCGGCGACCTCGGCCGGTGCATGAATGCCGGAACGCCAGCGCTCGGCTACGGCTCCCCGGAGCGTCGCTCCTCCAGCCGCCGGCGAATGCCCTCGATCAGGTTGTCGAGCTCCTCGTCTGACAGGTCCTCGGGCCCATGGATGACCCGCACCTGAGCCCGATCCACCATCGAGCCATTTGAGCCGCGCCAGGTCCACCGCAGCCTGCCTACGGTCCGTAGGACGAATCTCTCGGCGCTCCGGCGCCATATCAGCCAGCGCATCCGACACCGCCTGCCTGCTCACCTCCGGCCGCTCGGGTTCCGGCTCTTCCGGCCGTGGTAGCGCCGGCGGCAGGGCGTGTTGATCGTCGTCGAGCATCCGCCGGATCGCGGCGATTACCTGCGACGATATCAACTCGCCGCTGGCCACCAGCCGCTTGTAGTCGGCCAGCGGCACGCGGACGGTGATAGTGCGGGATGTAGTGTTGCTGCGGTTGGTCATCGCCCGTCACTTGTATTCATAGACGCGTCTCACAAACACACGGACTGCCGCCGCATCTCGTGTGTGCGACGCGCGAATTTCCGCCAGGGCGGCATCGGCCAAGCCCCATGTAAGTTGGCGGATGCGCCGGCGGGCGGCCAAACGGCGAAGTGTCAAAAGTTGTGCGGGGCGGGCCACCGATGAGCATGAACGGCAAAGGCTTTTCTGTCAGAAACCGAAGTCGCCGCACTTCTCGGCGCCACGAAGCGGCGCAGGGCGCGTGTGGTCAATGCATCATATCCATCCATCGGCTCGGCCTATAACGCCATAGCCGGCTTCGGATGCGATGACCTTTAGCTTTGCGGGGCGGTTCCGATATATCTAAATTGACGCGAGACGTCGCTATCAGCGGCACGGGGATCGTGCTCGACCTTGAACACGCTGATAATCCGATTCGTGACATCCCCGTTTGCATCAAACGTAACGTCGCCCTGTAGCGTCTTGACCTGCGTGTGCTGGATCGCATCCCTGACATTGTGACGATTGGGCTGTTGACCTTCCGCCACGACGCGCTTGATAGCGTCAACGACGACAAGTCCCGCATCATATGCGACCGCGGAGTAGTCGCTCGGCTGACTCCCATACAGCTTGACATACCGCGCCACCCAGACATCTCCCGCAGGAGTACCGATAATGTGGGGCGCCGGCGTCGTGATGTACCACCCCTCCACCGCGGGAAAGCCTGCGCCTGTCAGAAGGTCCGGCCCATAGATCCCATCGCCCGATGCCTTGATGACGTTGGGAATGATGTCGTGAGCTTGCTTGGCCAGCTTGACCCCCGCGCCGGCAACCCCTCCATAGTAGATAGAATCGGCATTTAAACTCTTGATTTTGGTCAAAGTCGCCGTGTAATCGGCCGCCTTCGGGTCAAGATGATCGTGGCCAAGAACCTTTAGGCCAATTTCGTTGGCGCGGCCTTCGAAGGCGTCCGCCCCGCCTACCCCCCCTGCACCAGAATCATCCAGCACGAACACCGAGTTCGCCTTCAATACCCATCGCAGGTAATTCGCCATGTAGGGTCCTTGGAACGCATCAGTCGTACATGTCCGAAAATAGATCGGCTTCCCGCTTGGCCTGAATTGGCTTGCGAATTTTGGGTCGGTTATATCCGGGTTTGTCGATGTTGGGGTGATGGTGGCGAGGTCCGCTACGCTCAGCAGCGGGGCCATAGCTTTTCCCTCTCCGCTCATGTAGGGTCCGAGATTTGCGACAACGTTTTCGTTGGCTATCAGCTCCCGCGCTGCTGTAGCAGCTTGGGCCGGGTCATACTGCCCCGCAGTAGAAGTGGCCGTGTTGATGACAATCAGCTTGAGCTCGTGACCCGGTACTTGGTGCGCTGCATTCGCTTCGTCGATAGCCATCTTGAAGCCCTGCTCGACAAACCGAGAATCTTCCGTATCGGCACCGGTAAGCGGCAAGGTGACGCCTATCGAGATCGCATGGTCGTCAGCCCAGGTTGCCCCTCCTGATAAGAGGGCAAACAGGATTAGACTCAGCCATCCGATAGTTCTCGGCTTCATCATCAGACAAACCCTCCTCGCAGCTTGGGTTAAAGTGTCGCCGTCACTCTAGAGCGGGCGCGTCGGCCAAGCACGGTCAGGCCAACTCCAGCAGGCACCGTTCGTCGAGCATCTGGAGAGGCCTATGGTCACTCGGAACAATGTACTCGGGCCGACGGGAGGTCAGCGCTTCGTTGCCGACCGCGTTCAACGTCAAGGAGATCAGTGCCCGGCGCCAAGGCGAGTAATTCTTACCAGATCCATGTACGATATTCGTGTGAGCAAAAATGACAGAGCCGGCCGGACCTTTAGGTGCCACGATGCCGCTAGCCCGGGCAACACCCTCAACGTATTCTACGGGCAGCCAGCGTGCGGGATAGCTTGTCTGCTGGGTATTGATGTCGGGAAGAGGAAACTCCGCCTTGTGAGAGCCAGGGATCAGCATGAGGGGCGAGTTAAATTCGTTCACCTCGTCCACGAAGATAAGGGTATTCACAATGTTTGATGTGGGCATTCCATCATCGAAGTGGTAGGTGGGGTAATCCTGATGCCAGGGCCATTCATCGCCGTTAAATGGCGCCTTGAAGTTGAGGACCTGCTGGAACACGTATGCTGGCCCACCCAGGATCTGGCTGACAGGCTCCAGGATCTTCGGATGCCTAACTAGTCTTGCATAGGCATCGTCATAAGTCTGCATGTTGAAAACTGATCGAAGGGTATTGCCGTCTTTTTCGAAGACGATCTCGCGCCTCGGCACGGCGACGATACCTTCCAAAGCCTTCCTGAGGACTTCCATTTCCTCGCCGGCCAGCAAGGACGGGAAGAACAGGAAACCTCTCTCCTCGTACTCCTGCAATTCATCTCTTGAGAGCCTCATCCTGCATGCCTCCTTTCCGCGATTGGCTGGTTCGGATTGTTGCTACCAAAGCTTTCCCATACCGCATCCGCGTGATTGACGTATCTAGGTGCCACCCGGCCGCCGAAGTTGATGATGACCTCGAGAGGACTACAGTCGAACCACTTAGCCCAGTCCTCAAGCGCGATTTCGTGGTCGCCCATCCGACCGAGAAAGATTATTTCATCACCGACCCTTGGAGAATCGACGCTACTCAGGTCCAAGACGGTGTGTTCGAGGGAGGTGCCGATTACCGGGACATGCTGCCCGCTCGCCAGGGCACATATCATCGCCCCATTCGCAGGGCGGCGCATGCCGTCCCCAAGGCCAAAAGCGACGACGCCGGTGGTCATGGCGTGAGCCGTCTGATACTGGCCCAGGATGCCCAGAAGCTCGCCGGGTTCATGTTGCGCCACGTGGATTAAGTTGCACGTGAGGCGAAGGAAGGCGGGTCGGAATCCATTGATTGTCGCAACTTCGCTCGAAACGGGCGAGAGGCCATACAGAACATGCCCCAGGCAAACCGCATTTGTCGCATCTGGTAAATTGGCCAGAAACCCGGAGCTGCCCCAGAGCTGGGTCACCTGAGGCTCGAGACCATCCTGTCGTAATTTCGCAAGTAGCTGCTGGAACGCTGCGCTGCGTTCAAGCGCCCACGCCTCGCCCTTCTTGTCTTTGAACGGAAGGTGCGTGTAGACGCCTTCGAGTCGAAGTACTTCGCAGCTAGCGACCCGGCAAAGGAATGTCCTGGCGGACGACAGTGCCACGCCAAGTCGGCCGAGGCCCGCATCGATCTTCACGTAAACCGAAACGGGGTTGCCGCCGCGCGCCTTAGCCGCCGCTGCGAGCCCGCTTTCGTCGTATATTGTTGGTGTAAGATCATATCTGACTAGGTCCGGGATACTCTCTGGCAGGTACCCCCCAAACATGACGATCTTTGTTTTGATCCCCGCTTTTCGAAGCGATATCGCCTCTGGCACATGTCCGGTCCAGTAGGCGAAGGGGCTATGGCGCTCAAGCGCTCTCACAACGTCCAGGACGCCATGTCCATACGCATTTGCTTTGACCGATACAATCACACGTCGCGCAGGACCCGCGCGCCGGACGGCCTCGAGGTAATTGCGCTGGATCGCCTCGAGGTCGACCTCCATGAAGGTAGGGCGTAGTTGCATGCGTCTACCTGCCCCCAATCGGATATCCCGAGAAGCGCTGGCTTCAATCCGTCTCCGCGAGCGGCGCGTTCGCCAGCGGATGCCGATCAAGCGGCGACGACCGAAACAAGATACGTTCCAGCTGGACGCCGCCCGGCCATGCCGTCCCGCACTGCTAGTGCCGACGCACCGCACCCCATTTGCCGCAACCTCTCGTACCAATGTTGCGCTCGCTGGGCCGGGCTTGTCAACTGCCCTCCGCAGCACCTTCCCGCTCGCCCCCCTATATCTGCTCCCGAGCCAGAGGTCTCAAGCCCGCGCTTGTTGACATCGAGCTTTCGCCGCACAATCCTGCAGGTCCTTGCTTGGGCGCGAACGTGAGCCAGATAATCTTAGGGTCAGAACACGTAGGGATGATCTGGATTGTGCCACGCTCCTCGATGCCAAGAGCTCGGACGGCCCTCACGCTGGGATACCTGATCGCTTCACTCGTCTCAATCTGTGTGCTGCTGCCCTGCATGGCTCCGGCATTTGTAGCCAGCGGCGTGTTATTTTTCCGAGGAGGACCGCACCATGAACCTCCGCATATCCAACTGGCATGCGGACCTTGCAAGGCGTGACGCCAAGCACGTGTTTGGTTGGCGCTATCACCCGTCGATCATTTTCAAAGGCGGGAAAGGTGTTAGAATAACCGATGTGGACGGTAATGAGTATTACGATCTCTCATCGGGTATGATGAGTCAGATGCTAGGGCATGCCCATCCTGAGCTTGTCGAGGCGATCAAGGTCCAGGCCGAGCTTCTGATGCATGAATCCTCGTGGTACTCCAACCCGTGGGCTATCGAGTTCGCGGAACTACTGGCGAGCACGCTACCCGGAAATCTCGAAGTCGTGGACTTCGCCGTAACTGGGTCTGAAGCAAACGAAGTCGCGTTCCGAATGGCAATTGCAAAGACTGGCGGTTTCGACATCATCTCAGTGATCAGGGGTCTTCATGGCGGAAGCCTCGCAGTCGAGTCCGTAACAACGGTCGGCGGCGCTCGCAAGCATTCGCTTGGGCCACTTCTGATGCCGTCACGCGCTCCAGCCATTCTTGCACCGCTCTGCTACAGGTGTCCGGTAAACCTAAGCTATCCATCCTGTGATGTGGGCTGCCTGAAGACAAGCGAACAGATTGTCGAGTTCACAACCACGAAGAACGTTGCTGGTATCATAGCCGAGACTGCCCCGGTTTCCGGCGGGATGATTGTTCCACCGAAAGAGTGGCTGCCGAGATTGCGTGAGATGGCTAACCGCCTCGGCGCCCTTTTGATACTCGACGAGGCACAGCTCGCGCCAGCACGTACAGGGAAAATGTGGGGCTTTCAGCATTATGATGTTGTTCCGGATATTGTAACGTTTGGGAAGGGATTGTCAGCAGGGCTTCCGATCTGCGGTGCAATAACGACATCGGAGATAGCCGAGGAGATCCGAGGTCGATGCGGCCTGCCCTGGGCCGGCACCTACACCGGAGACCCCTTCCCGGCCGCGATCGCTCTGAAGCAGCTGCAGATCATCATCCGTGACAAGCTCGAGGAGAAATCAGCCCGGCTAGGGCAGCACCTAGCGGAGATGCTGGAGCGGCACGTGCTGCCATTCGACATCATCGGCGACATAAGGGGGCTGGGGTTGTACCGGATGCTTGATGTCGTCGCGGATAAACGAACCAAGGCCCCGAACCCGGCCGGCGCCGAGCGAATACGCTACAACTTGATGATGGAAGGTGTGGCGACCATCGCGGTGAAAAACATGGTACGTATTGTCCCGCCCATCATCATAACAGAGGCGGAAATCGACGACGTGATCTCCCGCTTTGTCACGGCGATCAAGCGAGCTCAAGATGGTTACCCGCGCGAGATCGACTTTCGTGCCTCGAGCTCACTCGCTATCGGAGACACGGACGGCGATCAGGGACGCCCGTAGGATTCGCGAACTCAATGGGAGGCTTTATTGGCGGACGAGCGTTCAGAGGACGCTCGACACTCTGTCGCTATCCTGGCATTCTGTTGCCTATAACATCGCAACCTACGGGTAGGCGCCAGTCCACAAGTTTCCGAGGCAAAATTCATCGGCTTCTCCCTCGCCCGCTATTCCCCCGGGAGCAATCTGGATCACGCCGGCGCGTGTGTCAGAGAGCCAATCTCACCCAATCGGTAGCGGGCACGCACGTATGTGCGCCAGGAGCTATCGCAAGTACTCACATAGGGGAGGTTTGAGAGCGTCCTCGCGAGTGAATACCTCCTCAAGCGCGGCACCCATTGATAGGGTCCGAATATCGCAGCCGTACGGTCCGACGACCTGAATTCCAAATGGCAGGCCGGTGGAACCGCGGCCGCAAGGTATGCACAATACAGGATGCGCCAGGAGGCTGATACCATACCCTAACGCAAACCATTGGATGTAGTTACGCATCGGTGTTTCATCGATGCGGTCTGGGTAAGGCCGCTCGGCAGGAAACGGTGGAACAGCTGCCGCCGGAACGATGAGCGCATCATACTTAGAGAAGAATTCTTGCGCCCGACGCCAGGCGCCTGTTTGGGCCGCAAGAGCATTGGCGACGTCGGCCCCCGAGACCCCGCGAGCATAGGCCAGGTTCGTTCGTATGTTGTCGCTCATTCGGTCAATCTGTTCCGGTGTGTAGGCGGAAAAGGCGGCAAGGAATTGAACGGAACGGAGCGTCTCGAAGGTGAAGTCCGCTTCCTCTAGATCCGGATGATCCCAGGTGGTGCTCCGGACGTAACGCGACAAGACATTCATCTTGTCCCGGAATGCCGCCCGTTCCGACTGCTGCACGCAAGCGAAACCAAGATCTTCCGAGCACGCCAGCGCCAGCTCGGACGCGACGCCGGTGGGCAGATTGATCAGGCAACTCCTGCGTATGGTCCGGGCCAGTGGATCCAGGTTCGTCTTGCCAACCATTCCCGCAAGCAGCAGTGCAGTATCCTTGACGTTGCGGGCCATTGGCCCTTCGACCATGAGGGGGGACCATCCGGTCGGGCTGCGATTGAAGGGAACCACGCCAGGCGTCGGACGAAAACCAACAACTCCGCAAAAGCTTGCGGGCGTTCGCAGCGATCCACCCAGGTCGGAGCCGGTTGCCAACGGCAGCAACCCAGCCGCTAACGCCGCTGCAGACCCCCCGGATGAGCCGGCGACGCTCAGACGGCTATCGAAAGGGTTCACCGTCGTCCCGAAGACGCGATTGAAAGTGTTAGCTCCGGCCCCAAATTCTGGCGTGTTCGTCTTTGCGGCGATAATCCCACCGTTAGCTCGGATGTTTGCGACAGCCGGATCATCGGCTGGTGGCACAAAGTCTTTATAGAGTTCGGATCCGAAGGTGGTGCGCAGTCCCGCAGTCAGTGCAAGGTCCTTTACTCCGATTGGCACTCCGTGAAGTACTCCGGATAGCTTCCCTCTTGCAATCATCGCGTCTACTTCGCGAGCCCGGGCAAGAGCATGATCCCAATCAGTTGACACGATTGCATTGATCCTGGGGTTTATCGTCTCGCTACGCATCCGGAAGTGACTAATCACCTCGGTCGCCGACACGTCCCCAGAGAGGATTTTGGTCCGGAGCTGGTGCACCGTATGGGTATGTAACATCTGCCCCCCTCAAGGTCCCAATCCTGCCAACAACGGGGCAGCTGGGGTGTGTAGTAAGCCATACAGGGGATCTTTAAGCCATCTTGAGACTCGGCGACATAGGGGTCACGGCGCGATGTTCCAGGATGGCTCAAGGTTCAGCAGCGGGTTGACCGTCCGGAATATCCGGCGGAGCGCCTCGGCGGGCAGGAAGCTGGCATAGCGATCGCATATGGCCGGGGAACATAGTGTCGTCCGTGCCTGCCGCCTAGAATGGCGCTAAGCTACCGCCGCGGGCTGGCCGAGGGCAGGCGTTCGGTGTCGAGAGGGGAGATGCCATGAATAGAACCGAGTTCGAAGCTGACCTGCTGCGAGAGGGCTACGAGGTCCGCGAAGGCGGCATCGAGCCGAATGTGCACCGTCCGGCGCACGCCCATGGCTTCGATGCGCGCCTGTTTGTGTTGGAAGGGTCGGTCACGCTGGTCTTTGGCGGTGAGCGCTGTCACTACGGGCCAGGTGACTCCTGTAACGTCCCTGCCGGGACCATGCACGAGGAGCATACCGAAGCTGACGGCGTCCGATTTGTGTCGGGCCGGCGTTCGGCGGCGAACCCGCCCTCCGCCGCATAGGTTCGAACTCCCACGCGGCAGTCACCATGCTGGCCGACAAGCCCAACAGGCATACGCTGCCGGCGATAGTTGGCGCCAGACTGGGGTCAATTTTCCATGCCTCGGTCATGGGGATGAGCAGATGTGAGCTCCAGGCCCACTCGATCAGAGGAGCAATCTATGGTGAATGCGACGACGCTTTTGGCGGATGAATTGGGTCAGCGGTTGTCCAGCGTTTTCTTGCGGAGCTTTGGCAGCGGAGACCAACGGATCGCTGCCCTTCTCGACGAAGGGGCGCGACTTGTCATCGAACAACTCGCCACCAGCGATGCTCTTTATCATGACGCGGAACACACGGCATTAGTGACGCTGGTAGCCCAGGATATTTTGCGTGGGCTTCGACTTACTCGGAATATAAGCCCAGACGACTGGCTGCATTTCATCATTGCGGCCCTTACGCACGATGTTGGCTACTTGCGTGGAGTCTGTGCTCGGGACAACGCCGAGCAGCAGGTTATCGACGCCGCGGGAAATTGCGTATGTCTGCCCCGAGGCGCTTCCGACGCGTATCTGGCCCCCTATCACGTCTTTCGCTCACAGGTCGTAGTACTGGAGCGCTTCAGATCTCATCCTCTCATCGATGGCGAGCGAATTGCGCGAGCGATCGAGCTGACTCGCTTTCCCGTACCCAACGATGGGGACTACGCGGAAACCGACACGGAGGCCGGCTTGCTGCGCGCTGCCGACCTTATTGGACAACTCGGAGATCCGCTGTATCCGCGCAAGCTCAATGCACTCTTCCATGAGTTCGCTGAGATCGGGGTAAATGAGAAGCTGGGTTATGCTAATCCCGCCGACGTGGCCGAGCGATACCCCCGGTTCTTTTGGAGTAAGGTGGAACCCTACATAGACGACGCCATACACCATCTCGAACTGACAATGGAAGGACGGCAGTGGGTAGCGCAGCTCTACAGCAACGTATTTGCGATCCAACATCAGCGGCAGCACATGGGTCCGCAACTGCGAGCCAGTACGATGCCGCATGAACTGACCTCGCGGCCGCATGGAACTGAAACTGGGTGCTAAACTGAGTAACGATGGGCTTGATCGAGCTGAATCGCTATGTCCAAGTGCTGCGGGTGACACTTTATCTTTTCGATTTCGCGTTAAGTCAGGCAGCTTCGTTACCGCCACGGCAACCATATAACCCGCTGCGGGCCGTGGATCGCCGTTCAGAACTCGAATCGCACAAACGGAACATGCGGCAAACCCTGTTATTTTCGGAATGGCAACGGATGGCCGCACGCGAAGGCGTCTTCGCCATCATCCGCAGGGGGATGTGCACCGAGCGCCCGCAGGCGCACTGCGCATCCAAGCAATAGCGGCGCAGGCTGCGCACCAAGCAGGCGAGTATGACGACGCGATCTCCGGGCGGCTAGTCGGGCTTGGCCGGCAGCGAAGCGGAAGAACAAGCAGAGAACAAAGGCACGGGCTGCGGGTGCGCCGGAGCGTCCGCCCGAGTCCCGCCGCCAGCGTCAAGGTTGCGATCGCCCGGCTTTCGCACCGAGGCAGCCAGCTTGAGCGGCCTGGAAGGCGCGTGCACTGCACCTCGAAAGCCTGTAGCCTCGCGGGATGGACGGTCACTCTCACCTTGTCGCTGCGCTGCCGCAGCCGGAGCATCTCGATTGGTTCGCGTCTGGTGTTCGGCCCGCTGCCCTTGAACGTCTAGGCTTCCGCTATGCCCCGGGAGGCGTCCATCTTTCCAAGACCATGATGCTGGCCGAACTTCGCGCGGTCATGGATGGGGTTGCCACACCACAGCCGGCCGAGATCGAACATGCTGTGATAACTGACAACATCCTGGCCAAAGCGACAGGAACAGCCAGACGGCTTGCACTCTTACGTCTGATCACTCTCTACGGCCTCACGAAGGCATTTCCCGTGCAAGCGGTCGCGCTGCGCCTTTGACATTCAAGCCGACGAAAACTTCGCTATCCTGTCCCTCGTTCACTCGCGCAGTGGGAGGCGAGCCGCCTCATTCAAGGACGGACCTACGGTCTTACTTGGAAACCTCTCAATGGCCATGCAGTCTTTCGGTCTGCTGATAGGCATCCGCGAACAGCACGGAGATCAGCCGGATAATCTGCGGGTTCCAGATGTCGTCATGATCTTTCATGATCGCCGAGTCCACGGCGACCGACCATAGGGGCATATAGCTTGGAAGCCCCGACGTCCCTGGCTGCCACGAAAGCCGCAACCCTGGTCTCGAGGTTTGTGTTGAATTCGCGCTCGTATCCGCCTGAACTCCGGCGCGGAACGGGCAAAAACTGCTGGCGTCGTTCCGGCACTCGTCGTTCGCCGCGCCGTCCGCAGCGGGCGTCAGTGTCAGCGAATGGGTTCGGAAATCTGTTACCCAGCCGATCGCGTTGTTCTTTTCCGTCACTTCCGCAGGGGACAGGGTCTGTTCAAACGGCGTGGTGATCGCCCGAAATATCGGGAAGAAAGTTCCGGTCGCTGTGTCTCCCATGCTTTGCAGGGTGACGATCGAGGGAATTTGCACTTCATCAGCTTGCAGTCCCGTGGTATCCGAACATGTTCCAGGCAACTCCGCACCGAAATAGGGCCCGACGAGGCTAACACGGCTGATCGCGTTGTTGAACAGTCCACGATAGTGCGCACCCTCAAAGGCGGGGTTCAGCAGAATAGTCATGTCACCGAAGCCGAATACCCGATAGCACGGCCGCACATTCAATCCCGATTCAAGTCGTGGAGCGAGCGCACGAAAATTGATCAACGCCCCGAAGCTGTGTCCGATCGAGAGCAGGTGGACCCTGTCACAGCCTGCTCCGCTCAGGCTCTGGTTGGGCCGGGTGCCGTGGCAACTGTTGTCGATGTAAATCTCGTTCAGGAAAGCTAGCAGCTCTTGGACGGAGCCTGTTGATATGGTTTCGGCCGTCACCTTTCTGTCCCACACGTTTAAGGCATTCTTGCTGGCCGAATAGAAGGGAAGCGCCGGCGTCAGGAGTGAGTCTCCCCGCCAGGCGATTTCGATTCCCACGACTCGATGCGGGATTTTTTGGCGCTCCGATGCGTTACCCCGGGTCGCCAGTCGCTTCTGATAGTTCGTCTCGGCAGCCACTATATCCTGAAGTATGGCCTTGAACTCGATCGAATAATCGTTGTCCGCGCGCGCGTTACCGTGCCAACCGTGGGTAAAAATCACGATGTTGATACCTTCGTCCTTGTCGGCTTGCAGCGCGGTCTGGATCGATTGCTCAATCAGATGGAGCTGGGACTGACCATAGGATGTGCCTTTGGCGACGTCGGTAGCCTGTCCTGCGTCATCGAATTCCGCGTAATACAGATCGTAATGCGCCTGGCCATGATGCTCGTAGGCGGTCTGCCAGCATGGCATCATCTCCGGGGAAGTGTGTTCGATGGTGTCTTGCATCGATGTCAGGAATGCGTCGCGCTCCTCGTCGGTCGTCTGAAAGTTCGTAGATATTCGTTTGATGCGCTCGTCGGTGTCTGTGTAAATGTTCTGGCAGTTGTTTTCGAAACCGGCGGATACGAAATCACTCGTGGCGGAGCGGTAAGGCCCACTACCGGCACAGCTCGCAAGGGCCATGGCGATGCCGAAGAATGCAGCCGGACGCACAAGGGGCATAGGCTTTGTCCCGAAACTGGAGGAGAACATTGCCTAAAATGAATTTTCTAGAGCAACATCAGAGGGATCTACCGGCATAAATTTTTTAGCTTTCATCCTGGTGTTCCGGGCTTGACCGCTTTTGCTGGCGGCATCGTAGTGACCATCAAACAAAATTGCAACGGTTCCGCCGAATCTCGGTATGGCCGTGTGTTCGAGGATGTCATCTCCGACCGAAACCGCGATGTCTCGCGGCAGCGTGGAAAGCCAGTAATGGTCCGGCCCGCTCGCGCCCTCCGGCCATTGTCTTTCCCGGTCGTGATGAGGTCGGCAGCGCGCTCCAGCGCCTGGAATTCATCCACGGAGATCCTCGACACCTCTACAGGCCGATAGGCTGCGCCAAATCGGAGTCGTTATTGCGGGCATCGCCGCCGGCATTCCCCCAATTCGTGGGTCGGCCTTGGCTTGGCATCGTCGCACAGACACCCGACTTGCGGCTGTGCTGACCGACAGGCCCGCATCGTCATCGCCCGGCCGCCGCGCCGGATCAGGCGCAAGCCCAAGGGCGCCGCCGTGCCGGCGCGCATCGTGGTCTATCACGGCAAGGTCGAGGACGTGTTCGGAAGACGAGCACCGCCAGGCCAGAGAAGCCCAAACCCTCTCGGGTCCTGGCGGAAAGCAATGTCTGAACCGGAAGGTCGCGCACGAAACCGTTGCTCGACTTCCTACTGAACAGATAGGATAAAAACGCAGCCGCGAAAGCGATCACCCAAAGCAACTCCCCAACGATCCTTCGCGCGCCACCGATGAAAGATGGGTTGTTATTGTGCGAGGAAACACGATGGCCCTGACACTGCCTTGGTTGCGAACGGTCAACACTAGATCACGACAGGAGGTCACCGATAGTGTCCAATTGCGGGATTCAGAACCAATCGAAGTGGATGGCGTCTTCGTCGGGGTCGCCGTGACCCATCAACTGGGTGTCCGGTTTATTGCGGCCAATGACCTGGTAGGCGATATGGACCAAAGCGTCTGGCCCACACTGGAGTACGCACATCAGGCGGCACGCCACCTGTTCGGGTCAAAATCCCTCGCAAACTCGCTCTGAACCGGCGACCGGCAATTCTCGAAGGCTTCGCCCGTGGGGCCGCCTGCGGCTTTGCGCTTGGTCTGTCGATGGGGCTGTCGTCAGGCGCCGAAGCATTCATCTGGCCACTGTCCACGGCGGTTTCGCAAGTCCCGGCGCTGGGCTGGATCGCGCTGCTGAAAGTGGTTGTCGATGTGCTATAGGTGGACAGGAAACGTTGGGCATGGCGCGGTCTCCGCCAGTTTTGGGCACAGTCCTGGATCGTCCTCCGCCCCCAAATCGTTGGATCGCGGCAATCCAAAGTGCAAGACGAAGAAACCTATTTTGATAGCTAGCTCTCACCAGACTGGCATGAGAGGTTACGGCTTGGGTAGGGCTGATTGGCAACATTCAGTGCGACGGATGAACGCATCGAACTCCACCTGCGCCCATGTCCGAGGCAGCGCAGGATCGTGTCCGACCTCGAGGCGTGTTCCCCGGTGAGTGGAGATCGATACCGACCGTCTCGTGACGGCACTCGCCACTTCGACCGTGCCAGCCAGCACCCCGACCTGGGCCGAGCCGTTCTGCGCCGCGATGAACCAATCCGCAGAGCCCGAACGTACTGACGCGGTACCGGCCGCGGTTGACACCTCGAACGTCGAGGGACCGGCAACGGGAGTCACAAGGAGTCGTAGCAGTCCCTGCGACAGCGAGAGCTGCGCGTGTCGGACGGCGCCGCGAACGTTGTAACTTGCCACGGTCATGCTGCTACCGGGCGCAACCAAAATAACCGACCGATCGGCCATTCGCAGCTTTATGTTGCCACCTGACGGCACGTTGACCGTGTCGCGGACATGCACCCCGTCGCCGGGCTTTAGCGGAAGATTGTGAGCGGTGCATGGGCCGCTCACTGCGAGCACGGTGCCCGCCAGTGTTTCCCCGGATGCCGTGCCTCCCGACAGCATCAGGCCAAGTATGTCAATCGGCGTCGAACATTGACCCTCGATCGGCGTCCAAAATTGACCCCTCAGATATCGGCTTGTGCCGGTAGTGCAAAGGGGGGACCCGCGCGCCGCGGAGTGCCCCACGAGGAGGCTGACGCAGCGGCGCGCGGGGGGTTCCTGTGGACCCACCGGTGCAAGCCCGGGTGGTAGAGGCGGTGGGCGTCAGGCGCGGTTCTTGAAGCGCCAGCTGTCGTTGCCTGTCTCGACGATATCGCAGTGGTGAGTGAGGCGGTCGAGTAGTGCAGTGGTCATCTTTGGATCGCCGACCATGTCGAGATGCCACAACGCTCGACAGGCGAGTCGCTCAGGTCAGGGTCACCGACCCGCATCATCCTCTGTATGGCAAGCGTTTTCCGGTCAGCGATCGACTGTCAGGGCGCGGGCCGGGGCTAATCGTTGTCCGGCTGCCTGACGGCCGAGAGCGCTCTATATCACGATTCGCTACAGATCTCGCAGCAACGGCCCATGAGCAGCTGGCCGTATCGAGTCGCCAAGCACACATTTCAGTGCACACGCTTCTGCCTTTGGCGAATCACATCCGTGCTGTGCTCGCTTCGAGACATGCGGAGCTCGAAGCCGGCGGACGACACCCCGAACGGCCATCGGCGAATCCGGAGCCGGATAGAGCCAGGCAAGGCGTTAGCGACAGCGCCGCGCCTATGGCCGCAACTTTCAATCGAGGAACGGCGGCGGCTGGCCCAGCACCTGGGTCAACTCTTGCAGCGCCTGCGTCCGCTTACCGCCGAGCCAAAGGAGGGAAACTGTGTCGACGACGACGTCGTTGAGCGATGATCGCATCACGACTGCGCACCGCGCCAAGCTTGCCTACGTTTACGTTCGACAATCATCGCCGGGGCAAGTTCGCCATCATCAGGAAAGCACCGAGCTACAGTACCGGCTGGTTGAGCGTGCGGTTTTGTTCGGTTGGCCCCAAGAACGAGTTCACGTCATCGACGATGATCTTGGTAAGTCGGGGGCCTACAGCCGTGATCGCCGCGGTTTTCAGACGTTGATCGCGGAGGTCGGGCTTGGCAAAGCCGGGCTCGTTATGAGCCTGGACGCATCTCGGCTGGCACGCAACAACCGAGATTGGCACCAGCTTCTGGAATTGTGTTCACTGTTCGGGGTGCTGATCGCAGACGGCGAGCGCCTGTATGACCCTGCAGCCTATCACGACAGGCTGCTCCTGGGCTTGTCAGGGATCATGAGCGAGGCGGAGCTGCATCAGATCAAAATCCGCCTCCATCAAGGCGAGCGCCAGAAGGCAGCGCGCGGCGAGCTGCGATTACCACTTCCGGCTGGCCTGATCCACAACCGAGACGGCAGTGTCACCCTCAATCCAGATGAGGAGGTACAGCAGCGGCTCCGGCTGGTCTTTACGAAATTTCGGGAGCTGCGCAGTGCCAAGGCGGTCATGCGATATCTACGACGCCACAACCTGCTGTTCCCTGTGCGACCGCTTCGTGGCTCGGCGCCGCATGAAGTCGTCTGGCGCGTGGCCAACAATGCTCGTGTGATCCACATTTTGAAGAACCCAGCCTATGCTGGCGCTTACGTCTATGGCCGGCGACGGCCGGAGCCGCTGCGGCGACGGCCAGGTAGCGATCGTATCGGGACGGTGGCGGTTCCGCCTGAGGATTGGTCGATCTGCCTCAAGGACGCCCATCCGGCTTATGTCGACTGGGAAGAGTTCATGGCAAATCAACGGCAGCTGGCTAATAATGTCGCACGCTACGATGCGGGCCGATCCGGTGCGCCCCGCAAGGGCAGTGCTCTGCTGCAGGGCATCGTCAGTTGCGGTCGGTGTGCCCGCCGCATGTGCCTGCGCTATTCCGGAACTGATGGCGATTTTCCAGTCTACGTTTGCGTGGCCGACCAAACTTTCGACGGAGGGCCGAAATGCCAAGAGGTGCGAGCCCTCCAGGTCGACGCTGAGGTAGAACGATTGATCCTGGAGGCGCTGACGCCAGACCGAATCGCGGTGGCGGTTGCTGCCGTGAGTGAGGTCGAAGTGGAGAACCGTGCGATAGAGCGACAATGGTCGCTCAAGCGCGAGCGGGCCCGCTATGATGCCGAGCGCGCCCGACGCCAGTACGACGCCGTTGAGCCCGAGAACCGCTTGGTGGCTCGCTCACTCGAGAGGATCTGGGAAGAGCGCTTGAGGCGGGCGGACCAAATCGAGCAGGAATACGAGGCATGGCGTCGTGAGCAGGCCGTCTCGGTTTCCGACAGCGATCGGCAAGAGATTCTGGCACTGGGCGAGGACTTGCCGAAGCTGTGGCACGCTGCGACGACCACCGCGGCAGAGCGCAAACAGATCGTTCGACTGGTGATCAAGGAGGTCATACTGGATCAGAAGCAGCGGCGTGGCTACGTCTGGATCAGGATTATTTGGCAAACCGGCGCGACCAGCGAGCACTGGTTGCAACGACGCGTGCAAGGCTATGCGCAGCACGCCGATCAGGAACAACTGAGACGGCGTATCGTCGAACTCAACGGGCTGCAGAAGATGGATGCTGAGATTGCCGCCACCCTCAACAGGGAAGGGTTTCGGACCGCGCACGGACCACCATTTTCTGGCAACATGGTTCACGTGCTGCGAAAACGGTGGGGGATCCGGACCGTCAAGATCAACGGCATCGCGGTGAACCCTCCGCGATGGGCCGACGGAAGCTACTCAGTACAGGGTGCAGCCGCGCTGATCGGCATTACACCGCAGACCATTTTTGATTGGCTCCGAAAAGGCTGGCTGAAGGGAAAGCAGCTGACCAAGGGCATGCCGTGGCAAATCTCGATATCTCCCGACCAAGTGGCGACGCCTAGGGCGCGCGCTCGACAGACCATCCGCTCCAATGGAGAGGCATCATGAAGGCGTCGAGTTGCCGAAGACGCTCGGCCATTCGCCGAAGGCAAGATTGGTCGTGACGATCACGGAGGTGCGCTCGTAGAGCCGGCTGACGGTGTGGAACAGCAGCTGCCCGCCGGCCTGTGCGAAGGGCAGATAGCCGAGTTCGTCGAGCACGACGAAGTCCAGACGGGTGAGATGATCGGCGAGTTGTCCCTGGCGGCCTGCCCGCCCTTCGGCCTCGAGCCGGTTGACCAGATCGACGGTGTTGAAGAAGCGTCCGCGCGATCCGGCGCGGATACAGCTCCGCGCGATCGCGATCGCCAGATGCGTCTTGCCGGTGCCGGTCCCGCCGACCAGGACGAGGTTGCGCTGCTGAGCGATGAAGTTGCCGTCGGCAAGATCGCGCACCAGGCTCTCGTTGATCGGCGTTCCGTTGAAGGCAAACTCGTCCACGTCCTTGGCGAGCGGCAGCTTGGCGATCGTCAGCTGATATCTGATTGAGCGCGCCTGCTTCTCCGAGATCTCTGCCTTGAGCAGATCGCCGACAAAGCGTTGCGGCTCGTGCTTGCGCTTGATCGCGGTGGCCAGCGTCTCGTCATAGGCGCCCTTCATTCCAAAGAGCTTGAGCTCCCCCATCATGTCGAGGACTTCGGTTCGCTCCATGCTCATGTGCTCCTGAGTTGATCGTATCTGGCGCAATCGGCGACCGGCGCATGGCGGAGTATCAACGCATCCGGCGTAAGGATGATGGCCGCCGGCCCGGGGTCGCGGTGCCGCGTGAGGATGTTGATGATCACGTCAGATGAGTGGACGCCTTCGGACATCGCCTGCGCGCAGGCAGCTTCGACCGCCGTCAACCCATCCGTCAGCACGGCAGCCAGGATGGCGACCATCTGACGATCGCCATCGTCGGACCCGGCGAGCTTGCGCCGCACCCGCTCCAGCGCGGCCGGCAGCACCCAGTCCCTGAACGGCGCGCCGTTGCGCAGCGCGCCCGGTTTGCGGGCCAAAACCGGCACGTAATGCCAAGGATCGTAGATCGTCTCGCCTCGGCTGTAGCTGCGGCGGTGTTCCGCGACGATGCGCCCATCCTGGCGGATGATGATCCGATCGGCGTAGGCATGGATCTCGACAGGCCGGCCGACCGCACTGGCGCTCACGGAGTATTTGTTATTGTCGAAGCGCACCAGACAGGTCTTCGACACCGACGCGGGCAGCGCGTGGAAGCCATCGAAGCGGCCGCGATAGGCGACAAGCTTCGGCCGCTCTTCCTCGAAGACTTCCCACACCGTCTGCTCGGGACGCTCGGGATGCGGATGCGCTTTGGCGTAGGCGATGCATCTATCGGTGAGCCAGGCGTTTAGTTCGTCGTAGGTCTTGAACCGCAGCCTCGGGGTAAAGAAGCGCTCGCGCACCAGGCCTACTTGGTTCTCCACCTGACCCTTCTCCCAGCCCGATGCCGGCGTGCAGGCGACCGGATCCACCAGATGGTGAGCGCACATCTGCAGGAAGCGGCGGTTGTATTGCCGGTCCTTGCCGATGAAGATCGTCTCCACCGCGGTCTTCATGTTGTCGTAGATGCCGCGCGTGCAGGCGCCCCTGAAGAGCGCGAAAGCGCGCTCGTGGGCGTCAAACACCATCTCCTGCGTCTCGCGTGGATAGGCGCGAACGGACATCATGCGGCTATGACACAGGCGGACGTGCGCGACCTTCACAGTCACCGTCACGCCGTTCATCACGACAATCTCGTGGCTCCAGTCGAATTGGTAGGCCTCGCCCGGCGCGAACGACAGTGGCACGTAAGCGGCCGCCGCCTGGCCCGCGTGCTCCCGGCTCCAGGTCCGGGCGTAGCGTCGGACGGCGTCGTAGCCGCCGTCGTAGCCCAGCGCCCGCAACTCCTCGAATATGCGGATCAAGGTCAGCCGCTCGCGCGCCGTGCTCTCGACGTTCGCGGTCAGCAGCCGGTCGATCTCGACCTTCCAACGGCCGAGCTTGGGGCGTGGCTGAACCTCCCGCTCATAGGAAAACGACGTCTCCCCCGACCGAAGCACCTTGCGAACCGTGTTGCGCGATATGTTCAGGTCGCGCGCGATCTCCCTGATCGACTTGCCCTTGACCAAATGCTCGCGTCGTATCCGGCCGATCGTCTCCACAATCAGCATCCCCCACCGCCCACCTCAAATCGAAGCAGGCAGCCCACAAGCCACAATTCAGGGGGTCAATTTTGGACGCCGATCCCCCGGGCTCAGGGGGTCAAAATTGCACGCCGAAACACACCAAGTATGGCGAACAGCGCTACGACCAGCTTGGGCCGCATGATCCTCTCACCCCGGCCGCCGACATGCGCTCTCGTACCCGTCACGAGGTCCATCTGCAAGAAACTATATCGCCGAGCGCCGCTCGATCTCCGCCTGCGCTAGGTCGCGGCGCCTTTGGACGGATCGAACCCAGTCGGCCGGCCAGATAGAGGCGGTAATTGCCAGGCATGCATCCAGGCCCGCCACCGCCTCCTCCAGCCGCACCGTCCCGCTTTCGCGCTCGCCCAGCGTCGTAAGTGCGTTGCCAAGGTTCATCTGCGTCATCGCCCATTGGAGCGGTACCCTCTGGCGCGTTGTCTCCTCCAGTGCCGCCCGGAAGGCTGCCACCGCTTCTTTCAGCCGAGCCGTCCCGCCCTCGCGCTCGCCTAGCGCGGAGAGCGCGGCGCCGAAGTTCATTTGCGTCGTGGCCCATTGGAGCGGCACCCGATCGCGCGTCCTCTCCTGTAGCGCGGCGCGAAAAGCCGCCACCGCTTCCTCCAGTCGCGCCGTCCCGCTCTCACGCTTGCCTAGCGTATGGAGCACGGTGCCGAGGTTCATCTGGGTCGTCGCCCATTGGAGCGGCAAGTCCTCGCGCGTCCTCTCCTCCAGCGCGGCGCGAAAAGCCGCCACCGCTTCCTCCAATCGGCCTGTTCCGCTGTCACGCTCGCCTAGCTTGGCAAGCATGGAGCCGAGATTCATCTGCGCCAGCCCCCAGTCGCGCGGCGCCCGCTCGCGCGTCATCTCCTGCAGCGCCGCGCGGTAGGCAGCGACCGCCTCCTCCAGGCGTGCCGTGCCGCTTTCCCGCTGGCCAAGCGTCGCAAGTGCATTGCCGAGGTTCATCTGCGTCATCGCCCAATCGCGCGGCACCCTCTCGCGCGTCGTCTCCTAAAGCGCCGCGTTAAAGGCTGCCACCGCCTCCTCCAGGCGGGCTGTCCCGCTTTCCCGCTCGCCCAGCCTCCACAGCGCCGTGCCGAGGTTGTTCTGCGTTATCGCCCAGTCGTGAGGTAAGCGATCACGAGTCCTTTCCTCTAGCGTCAGGCGAAAGGCCGCCACCGCTTCCTCCAGCCGGGCGGTTCCGCTCTCCCGCTCCCCCAGTGCCGAAAGCGCGGCGCCAAGGTCGTTCCGAGCACTCGCCCAATCGAACGGCACCTGATCGCGTGGCAGGTACTCGAGCGCGCGGCCATAAAGTGTGATGGCCCGTCGCAACGCTGTGTTATCGCCGCGCTCTTCGCCGTGGCGTTGCAACGCATCGGCCTGCCGCCGAAGCAGAATGCCCTTCACGTTCGGCTCCCCGCCGGGGGCCAGTGACGCGGCCTCTCCGAACAGTTGCGCCGCTTCCGGATAGTCCAGGGCCGCGAGCGCCAGCTCCGCCTCCGCCGCGACGGCTTGTGCAGCTTGGAGCATCTGTTTTTCTGCCGCCGCTTCCGCCTCCCTGGCGATGCGCCGCGCCTCCTCGACCGCAGCTACGGCCGCGGCTCGCGCCGCCTGAAGATGGTGCCGCGCTTCGTTTCGATTCCCCGAAGCCGCCGCCTCCGACGCCATGGCCACGTGTTCCTGCACGACCGGGTTCTCCGGGCGCAAGGCAATGATGGCGGCGGCGGCCTTGCGGTACTGCTCAACGACCTCCGCCAGCTTATCGACGAGCCGTTCATCCGGCACATCTGCCTGGCCGATCGTTGCGAGCATCATTCGCATCGCACCCTGGGTTACGCCAAGTTTCTGGCTGAGGTCGACGATCTTGTCCGCCAGGGGGCTGACGGCCCCGGCTGCAGCTGCCTTCGTCAGCTCCTGGACCTCAGGGGCTGTGAGGCCGAGAGTGACGCCGCTTATAGCTATCGTCTCGGCCCGGACATCGGTCAGGATTACGCCGGTCTGAGACATCGCGGTGGCCTCAACCGTCTATGGCCGGACTGCCTCCTGGCAGCACGCCCGCACGCACGCCACGGATCTCGATGTCGCCGCTGAACCTACTTTTCTCCACCATCACGCCCGTGCCCGCGGCGACAATGTCCGCGAGGCGGAGGTTGGCAGCCTCGACATCCTTTAAGTCTACCCCAATCGCCGCCGCCGTGCCCGGCGCATGCTGCTGGATTAAGTCGGCGAGCTCCCTGGCCAATGCTGCAAGTTCCCCGTCCTGTGCGGCATTGGCGGCTTGTAAGTCCTCTTCCACCACACCGCGCCGGCTCTTCGACCCCGGCGCCCGCTCCAACTGCTTGAGGCTGACTTTCGGATAGCGGCGGGCGATTAGCTGCTTCAGCCCGGCATAAGCGTCCTTGATGGCTTGGCTAGCCACATCCTTAGCCGCTGCCGCCGCCCCCAGCGCTAGAGCCGTGACGATGGCGTTGATCGGTTCCATGCCTGCCTCCCTACGGCTGAGATCCACTCGTCCATTGCTCTGGAACAACGGCGGCAACATCGGCCTGTCCCGCCGGGCATGGCCGCGCGCACGTGACCTAGGGTACTGGCAGGACGGCGGATACGATCGCGCGCACGTGTCAGTCGGCGTCGATATTGGCCACCAGTCCGGACGCACCCGTCGAGAGTGGAACAGAACGCCTTGGCGAGAGGCCCCGCCGCTCGCAAGTGCTTATCAGCTTCATCCCACATCACCGAGTTGCCCACGTTGCAGAATTCATGAAAACCACTCCCGGTGATGTTGTGCCACCAGAGCCGGTTCCCAGCAGGCCCAAGCAAGCGCGAAGTTCACTCGGTCCTGATTCAGTGCCGAAGCGGGCTGTGCTGCTTTACCGGCATAAGCAACAGCGGCTGCGATCGTCGTGGCCGGACTGTGGCGTTCGAAACTGCCAGCGTTCCTGTTTATCGTCACGATTGTCACGACGCTATTCTCCTGATCTTCTGTTCGCCTGATCAATGGAACCACCACGCCAGCGCTGCCGCCGCTACGCTTCGATCGATGGCGACATTGCGAGGGAATCCTTGGCCTGTGACTGGTGGCCACGTTGTGGACTTGGTATCTCACACGCTATGCTTGCCAGAACGGCTTACTTGCCTCGCTGCAGGCCTCCGCACGGGTGAGGCCAATATCCTTCAGCATATAGTCGTCTAATCCCCTCAAGCAGCGACGCGATCAATCCCGCTCGCGCCACACCGACAGGGGTGTCGAGAGTTGGCGCCATAGCGTGGAGACTCTCGCTCTGGTCGTGAAACCATCCCGCGGCCGCTCGCCCGCATGCGGGAAATGTGTACCCACGTGAATTGTCGAAGCATCAGCTTTCGTGTCCATCTGCCAGTTCGAGTGCGCCCAACTCATCGGCGCTAACTTGCTTCCATGCACAGACCAGGCGGCCCTCCGTCGTATGATGCCAGGCGCAGATCAGGCGAGTCGGTCGGGTGGACGCATCCCGCGGCAATCTCTCTGCGACAGCCCCTGTCCTGGTTGCAGCAGAGAAGCCCACATGTGTGTCTGGACGTGAATTTAGGATAATTGTCGTCATGGCGCGCATCTCCTACGCTGTGTGCAGGTTGAACACATGACGGCAAAGCGCTACGGGAAGATTTCATGCGCGCGAAATCGCGTTACAGTCGTAGTCATGCCGCCGCGGGCGCGCGGGCGGCGAGTTTTTTCCAGACACGTGTGTGGCAGAGCCCTCCGTCCACACTACGACACCGAAGGCTCCGCGGATTTGCTGGTCTGTGCTATATCGGTGGCGACAGATCGCCGTTCGCGCTCGGCGAAGTCGGCGATGCGGTAGTTGCCGCCGGCGACCAGTGCCACGAACCAGAACCGAAGCAGTCGCGACAGTCACCGAAACCACCAGACCGAGCATGGCCAACCTGCACGTCCGGCGCACGGTCCACCGGACTGGCCTGGCTCGAACCCTAGCGCCGCACGTCAGTGCCGCGGCGCTAATCTAGCCTCGAGCTCGGCAGTGAGAACGTCGGTCATTCGGGTTTCCTTCCCGGTGGAGACAGAAACGCGCTCTGAGCGTCGATTTCGTAGATTTTTGCTTCGATCGCATCCTTCATGACGCTCGCCGGATCGGACTGAGCCGCGAAAGCCTGCGAAGCAGCGCACTGCAGCTTGGCCCCAGCCTCTCTCGCCGGCCGTGCGCGCAGTGGTCGAGTTCGGGCTCATCGCCGAGACCGCCAGCGGCGGATAGGGCTTCTGATAGGGTTTCAACATAGGCCCGACGCCGAGATGCAGTTGGCATTGGGCGTCGACCGTCACGTCCCGGTACTGGCCGGAGATGTGATAAGGAGGATCGGAAGCCCAGATCTTGTGCACGATATCGATCGCCTCAAGCATCATCTCGGAGCGGTTCTTGTCGAAAACCTTGAACAGCTCGAAGTCCGAGCCGAGTCCGCCGGGTCCCACGCCCATGATATAGCGACCCCGACAAAGATGATCGAACTGCGCGACATTGCCGGCGATCATCGCTGGATTGTGTTGGGGGATGTTGATCACGCCCGTCGCGAACTTGATCGATTTAGTTTGTGGAATCAGGGTCGCCATGAACTGCAGCGGGTCGGGGATAGGCTCGGTCTTCGCGGAATAGTGCTCGCCAACCCAAGCCTCAGAGAAACCAAGCTTTTCGGCGAGCAGGATTGCCTCGCGGTCCTCCTCGAGAATCCCGGTATAGTCGCGCCGCGGATCGTGCAGCGGCATCATGAACAGGCCGTATTCCATAGCCGTCTCCTTATCTGACAACCTGCGCTCTCTCTGATCAGGCCCAACCAGCGAAAACGCGCAGTGCGGAACCCATCTGTCATCACGTCAGAGAACCACGAATAATCGCACGCGAGAAGGCCCAATATCTGTCCTGGAATCGCCTCGCTGCACTGCCGCGCAAAGCTGCTCTTCGGGGGCGGGTAGGTTCTCATCGTCCCGATTTGCGCCATTCTGCCTCGAACATTGGGGAGGAAGAATGCGCCAGGGTGGATGGCTGGAATTGATGCGCGGCGGCAACGCCGCACACAGCGCTGTAATCGGTGGTGGTATGATCATCCACGCGATCAGCACTTTCATCGTTGTCACCATCCTGCCTTCGGTGGTACGCGATATCGGGGGGCTGCGGTTCTTCGCGTGGAGCACCACGCTTTACGTGCTCGCTTCCCTCCTCGGCGGAGCACTGTGCTCGCGGCTGCTTGCTCGGACGGGTGCGCGTGGCGCCTACCGCATCGCCCTGCCGCTCTTTGCACTGGGGACGCTGCTCTGCGCCTTGGCGCCGTCCATGCTGGTCCTACTCGTCGGTCGGCTGATCCAGGGTCTCGGCGCCGGCACACTCTCGGCCCTGTCCTTCAGCATGGTGCGGACGCTCTTCCATGAGGCGCTCTGGTCGCGTGCATTATCGCTAACCTCCGCAGCTTGGGGCGTGGCCACGCTGGCGGGACCGGCGATCGGCGGAGCATTCGCTCAATACAACGCATGGCGAGCCGCGTTCTGGTCAGTGTTCGCACTGATACCGTTCCTGTTGCTGCTGGTAGAACGGTCGCTGCCGCGCGACCTCCCGCGCCCAGCCCCACCGCGGACGCCCCTCGCTTTGCTGAACCTTTGTGTGCTGGCTGGAAGCGTGTTGGCAGTGTCGGTCGCCAGCAGCTCTTCGCAGGTGGGTGCGAACGCAATGGGGCTGACGGCAGCGCTGGCGGGTCTTGCGTTGTTCCTGCGGCTGGAAGCGGGCGCTTCGCGTTTGCTGCCCCATGGTGCGTGCAATCTCACGACTGCGCTGGGAGCGGCTTACACGACGATGGTGCTGCTGATCATAGGCGTCACCACCGAGATCTTCGTCCCCTATTTCCTCCAAACTTTGCACGGCATGACGCCGCTGCACGCCGGCTATCTCTCTGCATTGATGTCCGCGGGGTGGAGCACCCGCGCCGTTGGGGGCTCAAGCCAAGCTACGGGAGGTACCCGTGCTCTGCTCACGGCCGGCCCGCTGCTATTAGGAACCGCGCTCGTGGGTATGTTCCTGCTACTGCCTCACTCGGGAATGCTGGGCGGCGCTCAGGTCTGGGTGATCGGTGCCTGCCTGTTCGGCCAGGGTTTGGGCATCGGCATCGCTTGGCCGCATCTATGCGTCAACGTCTTTGCCTTCGCTCCTGATGAGGGCGAGAAGGATTTGGCAGCAACCTCGATCACCGTGGTGATTATGGTCGCCAACGCGCTCGGGACGGCGCTGGGTGGAATGGTTACCAATCTAGCCGGAATGACCCTCCCTGGCGGCCCCACAGGTGCGACACTGGCGGCGGCTTGGTTGTTCGGAGCGTATACGCTGGCGCCTCTGTTGGCGTTTCTGACGGTGCATCGGTTGCTGGGAGCGCGTGCGGGGACGACTCAGCGGCGTTGACCCAGGACCTGGTCTTCGGCGCGCCTGCGTGTCAAAGCCTAGTTCAGCGCCCACCGCGCAACCGTAGACGGCTTCTGACGCTCGTATAATGTTTAGGCCGGATGGAGAACGTGACCCCATCCGGATATCGGAACACGAGAGAGCGACGGGGGCCGGCCATGGCGGATTTGGTGAATTACGAGGATGCGTGCTCTGAGGTTCGAACGGTGTACGATGACATTAAGCGCACCCGCGGCGTCGCCGACGTGAACAACTTTTGGAAGGCTCTGGCAGTCCAACCGCCCACCCTCAAGCGGACGTGGGAGAGTGTCAAAGAGGTCATGGGACCGGGTGTCCTCAATTCTTTGACAAAAGAGATGCTCTATCTTGCTGTCAGCGTGACGAACGGACGCGGCTACTGCATCGCCTCTCACGGGGAGGCGGCACGCAAAGCTGGCATGACTCAGGAGATGTGGGGCGAGGTCTTGGCGATCATCGGCATGGCAAATGAGACAAATAAGCTAGCCTTCGCACTTCAGGTACCGATTGATCCCGTGTTCCAAGACGTGGCAACGAAGCTATAGTTCGGCCTGTGATCGAGCGCCCACGGGTGATGTAGACCTGCAGTGATGGCCGAGTGTCACGTTGCAATGGACGGCCCGCGACGGAGGGCGCGCTCAACCAACACTGTTGTGCGGGCAAGTGTAAGGCAAGCTTGGCGTTACGAACGCAGCAACCCTCTTTTTGCACACGGTGGGGAATCGAAATGACTGACACGGTCAGGCTGACCGATCTGAAATACATGCTGACCATCCTGGGGAACGTGGATCTGGTGGCGCTTTGGGCTTCATCTGCTCGGGGGAGCAAGGTTGTGAGGACGGTGTCTGGGCCAGCCTAGGGGATGCCCTCAGGTGTATCAGGGCGCCACGATCTCCCCAACGTGGAGGGGCTGGCCAGCTCCCCCGGCACGCCGGCTCAGTCTCGTGCAACCGCGGCCTCGGTACCCTCGCTACCGCCCACACGACGGGGCCGGATCAGCACGTTCGCTTGGCAGCAAAGCATCCCGCAGTGCCTCGGCCAGCCGCATCGCAGTCACAATATCCATGGAAAGCTCAGTCGGTTCTGGTTCGCCATAGTCCAGCTCAATGACGGCAAGGTCGTGATCAACCCGCACGCCGGCATTCGCCGGTGCGAAGCCGTCCAGATCGATCATCAGCTTTCCTATTGGCTCGGGGGGCCAAGGCTCGGTGGGCGTGTCAGGCAGGACGAGACCCGGCACGCCCTTGGAATCCGAAGCAGGTTCGCCAGCGGATTTTTTCTGCGGCGCACCGGCAGGATATCGGGGAGTGGTTACTATTGCGTTACTCACAGCGGTATGCGCTCTTGGTTATCGACCGCTTCCCCGCCCACTAAAGGCGAATTCCGGCTTCATGATCGCCAGGTCACCGCGGCAGCGCTTGCCGCTGTCCACCCCCCCGGCCGTATGGCCGGCATCGACACCGTTCTGCAAGTGATCACGACCGTCTCGTTCACAACGCCGGACTCACGGCCGCAAACTGTCAGGCGCCAGGGCGACGGCAGCCCGCCAGCCGTGACGAACCGCCGGGTTGATTTAGATCAATGCATACTCACGAGTTAGCCATTATGTCCCGATCAGAGAGTGGCCATTCGATTAGCACGACATCCCGACCAAAGGTTCGGTGCACGCAGAGAGCTTGAAAATGCAAAAAACCAGCGCGCTACCAGGATTGATTTTCGTGGTCATTATCGGCATCGGCCTGGCATTCGCATATGCTGGATACTCTAGTTCGGCTTATAGGCTAAGCTTGACGATCGCGGTCGGCACCTTCGTCATTGCTGGCGTCGCTTCTTACTCGATCAAGATTGCGGGGCGGCTATCTCAGTTTCGAGGGGTATCGCTCGTAGATAGGCGAATAAGCGCCAGGAGCGTAATAAGAAATCGAATGCGAAGGGGACGCCCGTGGCGGCCATGGCCCGAGGATTACCTCGGCGATCGTGCCGATGTCACCGTTCATTGACGCGCCTTGAGGCTGCTAGCCCGCAATGTGGACTCGTTCTCTGTCCGTTCCTATGGTTCGCTGCCAGCATGCCCGACCAGCCGCCCGGAGATCGAGCCGTCATCCTTGCCTGTTCGGTCCGCAGCCTGCGCCACTACGTCCTGGATGCCCAGTGCGGCTGCGGCAGGACGGTGCATTTCCCGCTCAATATGATGGCTGCGAATCGCGAATTGGCTCGGCTTACAATGGCCGACGTTGTGGTGCAGCTCCGGTGCCAGCAATGCGGCCAGCGGCCGGCCAAAGTTGCGCTACTTGAGCACGGCGCGGCCAGGGCGCACGGCATACCGGGTGCGTCCGGGTGGGCGGTGCCGCTCGTCGGAGACGAAGAGGATGACGGCCGGTGATAAATTCCGGCGGCGCGGGATGCGCATAGACTGACGCCTGCCATGCCAGCACCTTCGCGTCGGCGCCGTCCACTGCGCCACACCGGCCCGATCACCGGGTTGCCCACCTGGGTCGCGCCGCAGCTCTCAAAGCTCGCGGAGGCGGTGCCAGAGGGTGACCAGTGGGCGCATGAGATCAAACTGGACGGATATCGAATGCACGCCCGCCTGGATGGCGGACAAGCCAGGCTACTCACGCGCACCGGCTTGGATTGGACGGAGAAGTACCCGAGCACAGCGAAGGCGCTAGGCGCGATCGATGTGCGAGAAGCGTACATTGATGGCGAGCTCTGCGCTCTTGCCGAGACCGGCATCACCTCATTCGGTCTCTTGCAGGCTGCCATAGACAACCGCCAAACCGGCTCCCTGATCTTCTTTGCATTCGATTTGCTGTACCTCGATGGCGAGAACCTGATGCCGGCGCTGCTCGCGGAGCGGAAGCAAAGACTTCAGCGACTACTCGAAAAGCGTCAGGGGCGGATCCGCTACTGTGACCACCAGGTGGCGCTAGGACCGCAGTTCTTTCAAAGCGCCTGCAAACTCGGCCTGGAAGGCGTCGTATCGAAGCGATTGGACGCGCCTTACGTGCCGGGCAACCGCGGTCTGTGGCTGAAGATCAAGTGCATGAACCGCGAGGAGTTCATCGTGGTGGGATGGACAAACCCGGAAGGCACCCGCCCATACCTCGGTGCACTCTTGCTCGCCTATTACGACGCGGATGGTCGATTGACGTACGCCGGCCGAGCGGGCACCGGCATGAGCGAGAGAGAGCTTGAGCGCATGTGGCGCAGATTGCAGCCGCTCGCCACCCGCGAGCGGGTGTAAAAGAGCCTGCCTGATTCAGAGCAACATGGTTAAGCCGGCCAGCATTAAAGCGGAAAATGACGGATCCAGATACCAATTCTGGGGCCGTCGAAACATCCGCAAAGCTCCCCAGCATGAAACCGTTTACTCCGCCGAAGCTCAAGATCAATAAATCGGCGCTCACTGAATAGCTGTACCCCACGTCCACAACGGTGAAGTTCGAGGCGATACCGCTGCGCAGTCGCCCGACGGTGTCCGCTGTATTCCTGAAACTGAATTCGACGGACGCGGTCAGGGGTGGGGCCCCGGCGGCGGGACCAATCGGATCCCGATACTTGCCACGTTCCACTGATGATCGTCGCTTGCGCCGCCGGGGTGAGCGCCACCCACATCAGGGCTAGACCGAGAATGCCGGCTTTTCTCATGTCATGCCCTCCTTCATTCGCCAGATGGAACCTAGAGGCGTTGCGTATTAGGAACAGACTGGAGTTGACCCGGTTTCGTGGACACCCGAGCATTAGCGTTCGAGGAGTCCACCATGCCGAAATCGAGACGAAGTTATCCGCCTGAGTTTCGTCACCAAATGGTCGAGTTGGTGCAGGCCGGCCGCTCGCCGGAGACACTGGCGCGTGAGTTTGAGCCGACCGCGCAGTCGATCCGCAACTGGGTCGTGCAGGCTGCGCGTGACGCCGGCAGCGGCGATGGCGGCCTGACGACGGCCGAACGGCAAGAACTCAACCGTCTGCGACGTGAGAACCGCCAGCTCCGGCTGGCTGGCCGGCAAAGGCATTCGTGTTGGCCGCAAACGCGTCGCACGGCTGATGTCACGGGCCGCTCTTGCTGGTGTGAGCCGGCGCAAGTTCGTCACCACCACGGTCAGGGGCGACAGTCGCCAAGCGCCAGACCTGGTCGAGCGCAACTTCACCGCGCAAGCGCCGGATCGGCTGTGGGTCGCGGATATAACCTACATCCCGATCTGGACCGGTTTCCTCTATCTCGCCGTGGTGCTCGATGCCTTCAGCCGTCGCATCGTCGGCTGGGCGATGGCCACCACGCTTGCCACCCAACTGGTGCTCGACGCGCTGAACATGGCGCTGCTGATGCGCCGGCCCAGAGGCGTGATCCATCACTCCGACCAAGGCTCGCAATATACCTCGATCGGGTTCGGCCATCGCTGCCGCGAGGCGGGCGTACGTCCGTCAATGGGCTCGGTCGGAGACGCCTATGACAACGCCATGTGCGAGAGCTTCTTCGCCACGCTCGAATGCGAGCTTCTCGATCGCTGTCGCTTTCGAACGCAAGCCGAAGCGCGAACTGCGGTCTTCGAGTTCATCGAAGGCTTCTACAATCTGCGCCATCGCCATTCCGGGATCGGGTATCTGTCACCGATCGACTACGAGCGGCGGCATCATGCAATGATCGCCGTTCCGGGCGATTCCAAGCCTGCCGCCGTGCTCGCCGCCGTCAAGGACGCTCCGCGCCGCTGCGGCGGTCGCCTGCGGCGATCCTTGACCCCCGCTGCGCGCGGCCATTCCACCAATCCCGCGGGCCAGGACGATAGAATGGCGCCCCCGGGGGCCGAACTAAAGAATGGTTGGCAACAGGAGGACCAGATGCCGTCCCATCAGGTGTCATAAACCCAAACTCTCACCTGTCCACCAAACCGGGGCAGGTCCAAATCCCCTGTCTGGCGTGTACGCCGCTATATGGAGATTAGGAGCGTCAAAATCAGTCGTGGTGAAAGGCATTTGCGGATTTGCGTGGCCTTGGGGATGATGAAAATTGCCTGAGTTTTTTTGAGAGTCTGACCACACTTTTTCGTAGGCATAGGTGGTTACAGTTTGCATTCCGCCGCCAAACTGATTTTGGCTTTCACTATGCGATTCTTCCTGCCACTGGAACATCTCAACATGACGCTGGAGGCGGGCTTGGCCTTCCGCTGTGATTCCGAAAAGCGTGTCTTGGGGTGGGGCTGAGGCACTGAGATCTCCGGTTAAATAAACCAGTTTGCCATTGAGGGCGGTATCAACTGTAATTGGTGAGGCTGTCACTACATGTTGTTCTGCAAATGATAAAGCTTTTAAATATTTTACTTCATGACCTTCGTTCAACCACAACAGGTATGGTATCACAATCAATAAGATCAAGCCGAAAAAGAAGCCAACCACGGATCCGGCGAGACGTTTAACCCAGCTTGTTTTCGTGATATCTGTGAAGCTATCAGGAGAACTTTGGTTATTCATCATGCTGGCAACTCCGTTGTTTTGCTGCCTCTTGCTCTTGCCGCGGGGGCCAAAGATCCTTAATGTGTATTCACGCTATAGTCACCAAAAAATGCTATATACGTGCCGGTTCTGGCTCGCAAGCTGGGCGCGCTGCGCAACGGCGCGCCGTTCAGGGACTGGGCGCTGCCGGCCGCGCTAGAGCGGGTGCGGCGCAAGCTCGCTGGGTCCGACGATGGCGATCGTCAGATGGTCGCGATCCTGGCTGCCCTGCTGACGGATGGGTTGACGGCGGTCGAAGCTGCCTGCGCGCAAGCGATGTCCGAGGGCGTCCACTCATCCGACGTGATCATCAACATCCTCACGCGGCGTCGCGACCCGGGACCGGTGGCCAGCATCCTTACGCCGGATGCGCTGACGCTCCGCCATGCACCGGCGCCGACTGCGCCAGATACGATCAACTCAGGAGCGCATGAGCATGGAGCGAACCGAAGTCCTCGACTTGATGGGTGAGCTCAAGCTGTTTGGTATGAAGGGCGCCCATGACGAGACGCTGGCCACCGCGATCAAACGCAAGCACGAGCCGCAACGCTTTGTCGGCGATCTGCTCAAGGCAGAGATCTCGGAGAAGCAGGCGCGCTCAATCAGATATCAGCTGACGATCGCAAGGCTGCCGCTCGCCAAGGACGTGGGCGAGTTGCCTTCAACGGAACGCCGATCAACGAGAGCCTGGTGCGCGATCTTGCCGGCGGCATCTTCATCGCTCAGCAGCGCAACCTCGTCCTGGTCGGCGGGACCGGCACCGGCAAGACGCATCTGGCGATCGCGATCGCGCGGAGCTGTATCCGCGCCGGATCGCGGTCAACCGGCTCGAAACCGAAGGGCGGGCAGGCCGCCAGGGACGGCTCGCCAATTATCTCACCGTCTGGACTTCGTCGTCCTCGACGAACTCGGCTATCTGCCCTTCGCACAGGCCGGCGGCGAGCTGCTGTTCCACACCGTCAGCCGGCTCTACGAGCGCACCTCAAGCTCCGGGTCACCGTGCCATCCGGCCAACGGAATCCCTCCCATAACCCGGCGAAGGCCGTCGGCTGTCCGTCCTGCCGGGCAATCGCATAGGGCTGCTTGCCGTTGGCAACCACCTTCCACTCGTAGAACGCATCAGCCGGGACGATGGCCCGGCGCTGCTCAAACGCACGGCGGAACATGCCAGACTTGGAGACCGTCTCGGCGCGGGCGTTGATCGGGCGTTGTGCCCTGACCGGTTCTTTCGTGCAGTAATGCAGCAAGCCCCATTTCAGCAGATCGAGATGGCGCTCGCCTATCTCGGGGTGCCCCCGCACCACGGGCGCGGATTGCGTCGGTGCCACGTTCCAGGAGGGCTCGATATTCGGCAGCAGGTTGACCGTGCGGAATATCCGCCGGAGCGCCTCGGCGGGCAGGAGGCTGGCATAGCGGCCGCACATGCCGGGACGGTAGAGCCGGCCTGGCCGGCGGGGAAGCGGAGCGGAGCAGCCTTTAACAAAGGAGCGGTCTGATGTTGCCGTGGTTTTTCGGGAACAGCGTTTTCCTGGTGGAATTTTTCTTGGGAAGCTTCGGCGCCTCGGCCACTTACTTCAATGCTCTGTGGCTCCAAATGGCGCGGAATTCCCCGCCCTCCCTTGCGAGATCTTGAAGCAACCCGCAGCGAGCCGGCAGCTTCTTGCTGGACGAAAACACGTTTAGCGGCAGGGGACGACACAATGACAGAGCATATCGTTGCAGTTTTCGAGACAGAGGGTGCTGCCGATGCGGCAGCACGGGACCTGGAGGATGCGGGCATTCCGGGAGCGGCGATCAGGCGCTACAAGCCACAGACAATGGGACGGGCAGAGACCGATCCTTCTTTCAGTGGAAGCACGGAATCGTCACCGTCAACCGGTGGCGGCTTCTGGGCTTGGCTTCTGGGCGAAGACACCGGCACCGAAACGCCACATTCTCTGTATGCTCAGGATGAGGAAGCGTATGAGCGGGGGGTGCAAGCGGGAAAGACTGTCCTCGGTGTGATGCTTCAAGATGATTCTCAGATCCATCAGGCCGTAACGATCCTTGATGCCCATCATCCCATCGAAATCGAAGAGAGCACGGAAGAGAGGGCAACCGGCGCCATGACCCCCGCGCCAGCACCACTCACGGACCCTGTAACGGCCCGCGGTGATGCCATCCCGCCATCATCAGGCGGTGAGGAGGTCATTCCGCTCGCAGAGGAAAAAATCGAGGTTGGCAAGCGCATGATCGACCGCGGTACCACACGGGTGAGGCGCTACGTCGTAGAGACACCGGTTGAGCGAGAGGTCACGCTGCAGCGAGAGCGAGTGACGATCGAGCGACGGCGGCCGGTGGTTGAAACTACGGGTGCTCCGAGCGGTGCCTTCGAAGAGCACGCCGTCGAAGTCCACGAGACCGAAGAGGTGCCGGTCGTTGAAAAGACGGCGCGGGTGGTCGAGGAAGTTGCGGTTCGGAAGGAAGCGACCGAACGGGCCGAGACTGTGCGGGATACCGTGCGCCGCGAGGAAGTCGAGGTGACCGACAAGGACGGCCGGCCCGCTTCGGGCCGGTAGCGGCTCGACCGAAGGACATTCAGCTCGCAAGAATCGTGAATCCGCGAGTGCGGCTCACCGGCAATCACCCGGTGAGCCGGAGGGTGTCCTATATCTTTGTGTAAGCGCGGGCGGCAGTTGTGGCCACCATATCCTGTGGTGGGGTTCACAATGGCTGCGAGCATCAAGGCGGAAGTGATTGACGAACCGCTGGCGGGCTGTTCCTCGCCGGCGGACCTGTTCGATGAGAACGGTTTATTGAAACAACTGAAGAAGCAGCTTCAGCGAGGACAGCTGCCACGCTGTGATACGAGCTGCCAACGGAGCAGGCCACCACTGGAACTCTGACACATCAGCACTCGACCATCACGATATTCCGATATTCCTGTCGAAGTCTGGAAACACCGATCCGTGTACCGGAAACCCCCGGGATGTTCGGTCGTTAGCCTGGATAGGCAAAGGAAGTATCGAGATGAGAGAAGTTGTGGTGGCGGTGTACAACTCGTCGCCAGCGGCGCAAACCGCAGTGGAGGACCTCACCATAGCGCGCGTGCCGTCGGCGACGTTGAGGCAATTCGTGAGCGACCCTCGGGCTCCGGAAGAGCTTCGTGAGCTGCGGCATAGCAATGTGGCGTCCGGCGATCGGATCGTGGCCGTGATCGTCGAAGATCGTCATGCCAGCGTGGTGATGGACATTCTCGGCATGCAGGCACCGGTCAGCATGACCGAAGCGCCGCTCAACGTGGTGTGAGGTGCGTGATAGGCGAACCGCAGCCTGAGGATCGGCCGACATGAGCAGATCAGGACACGCTCGACGTGGTCGCCCAACGCCGCGGTTCGATAGAGTTTTATCGCAGGCATCGCGTGATGCTGGGCCGTCGAAAGCGAGACACCGTGCCGCTGACGGTGCGTCTCACCCTAGCGGCGCTATATGTCCGCTACCTCCGGCCCCTCCCGGGCCATTCAGCCGGTGGTTCAGACAGGCGTCAAATCCGGTACCGCCGAGGACGGCACACCGTGCAGCGGATCCAATGGACTGGTGGTAGCGCCGACTACGGAATCTTACGTTGGCTCCCGAACCCTCGGCTTCGTGCTCTGGCGCGTCGCAGTGACGCTCCTATCGTTCGGTCGTGGACGTCCTCCGTCTCGAGGGAGGCGGCTTGAAGACTGGGCGGCGGCGGCTGCGAAGTTTACTGCGCTGGACACTCGGGATCGGACACTCGGGATCGGGCTGGTTCTCGCTGCGCTTCTGATCTCGTGGTCGGGGCGTTCTTTGCGTTCGCCGATCGCTACGACCTCGGCCAGCTGGTGGCCGAGCACCTGACGGCCTCCTTTGAGCGCAAGGTCACCATCGGGTCGCTGCACGTAACGCCGGGACGCTGGCTGCATATCGAGCTTCGTGATTTTCAGCTCGCCAATCTGCCCAACGGCACGCAACCGATTATGGCGATGGTGACGAGCGCCAGCGCCGAGATTGATGCCATATCGCTCCTGCATGGACCCCTCCTGGTACGCAGGCTCACCATAAGCGGGCTGCAGCTCCTGCTAGAGAAAAAGAACTGGATGTTCGGAGCGGCTGCCGTGACTGTCACGCCGAAGCGGACCGACCGAACAAGTTTCCCCATCTCGCTCAATGCGCAGATAGCGGGCGACGTGGTGTTCCGGACTTCGAATGGCCATCCGCTGGATACGCGTCTGGACCAGCTTCAGCTCCATACGGAGAGTGCAGACAAGCCCGTGCGAATCGCCGCTACCGGGTCGTATAATGGCACCCCTCTCACCCTCGAAGCTGATCTCGCCTCGCTCGACGCGCTCCGCGATGCCGCGGACCCCTACCGCACCGACATCCACCTCGCTTCGGGCGACACCACGCTGCATTTCCGGGGTACCATGACCAAGCCGCTCGACGTCGATGGAGCGAAAGGTTGGCTCGAGCTCATGGCGCCCACCGTGGCAGCGATCTTGCACATCGCCGGCGCTTCCGGTGATTTCGGCGCGTCGCTGCGGCTCGCTGGTCCGTTTGAGCATGACGGGCCGCTCTGGCATGTGAGCCAAGCATCGGGCGCGCTGAACGGGGACACGATCACGGCGGCCGACGTGAAGCTCATCGAGGGTCAGCACAGCAAACCTGACGACCTGACCGTCGATGTTGCCCTCAGCCAGTTGGACGCGAACGTCCTGCTTGCCGCCAGGAAGAAAGGGCCCGTTGCCGATGCCGACGTACCACTCACCGTCGACCGCGCGCCTGACACGCTCATCGCGCTCAAGGTGTCGGCGCGCAAACTCGCCTATGCCCGGGTCCGAGCCTCGGACGTGACGTTCAGCGGCTTCGTCAAGCCCGGCCGGATCACGGTCGACGTGCTGTCGCTGGGCTATCTCGGGGCGCCGTTGCGGGCGAGCGGTCAGATCGAGGCCGCGTCCGGCCCCGGCGATACAGATGAGGGCCGCGTGACGGCGAATGTCGACATTAGTGGCATCGACGTTCAGGCGCTCCGCGAGCTGCTCGATGCCGGTAACCTGCCGCTTCTTGGGCGGATGAACGGTAAGGCGTCGGTGGAGGCAATCGGCGCCACGCTCAATGAGGCAGCACGCGGGGCCAGGCTGTCCGCCGTGTTCGCCATGGACAGTGGCAGCATCTCGCGTCATGTCATCGAGCTTGCCTCGACCGACGCGCGAACGATTTTCCGCAAGGCCCACGGAATGAGCCCGATCTCCTGTGTGGTCGGCGTCCTCGACATTCGTGCTGGCACAGGAACGATATCGCCGCTCCGAATCCGCAGCGCGGATGGCACGATCACCGGCCGAGGTACATTCGACATCTATCGCCATCAGATCGATATCACTGTGGCGAGCGAGGCGCGAACGACTAGCCTGTTCGCGCTCGACGTGCCCGTCCGGGTCAGCGGCTCGTTCGCTTCTCCTACTATCCGCCCGGCAACTCTCTCCGCCGTCGGACGCGCGCAGCTCTCGGGCGGCGACGATGTGAGCCGACTGCTGCCCAGCCTGCAGCCGTTTGCGCGGCGCATTCCATGCCTGTCTGCGCGTGCGGGTTAGCTAAAGAATTACGAAATTCCTAGTCCCCAGCGTGGAGGATCGTAGCCATGGCCCGATCCGATAACGATGGGCGCCCCGATTGCCAGGATTTGATGGGCCCGTCCGATCTGTTCAAGGAGGCATCGCTCCTGTGCGTGTTGCCTATCGAGGGGCCGCCGGGTGCACGGCCTCTCGAAAGGATCGTGCCTGCCCACCGAGTACGAGCGCGCTCGCGGTGAGCGCGCCTATGGAAGCTCCGAGAGAGAAATGCAGAAAGAGCATTGCCTGCGCGCCAACTCGCCGAGCGCGACGCCGGTCAGGTGCACGTCGACGCCTGAGGCCTTGACCGCGAGATCCAAGAGGAAATTGACGGCCATGATCGGCACCATCGCCATCAGCCATGCCGCCGTATACCGCAGAACGTTCCCGCGCATGCTAGCGACGCTTTCTCTCCATCGAGGTTGCGGCGGATCCAGGGTAAGAATGGTGAAGTAGGGAACCTGGCGAACGATCGCCCAGAAGATCAGCGCCACTGCGAGCACAGGAAAAATAGCCGTCCAGGTCGTCAATGAACGGCTGGGCGACACAGCCGCCGCCAGCAGAAGCGCCGCCGTGAGCACCGCGAGGGACCACCCGTAAGTGACGATCAGGAAACCGAGGTATTTCCAGAACGGCTTTTGAAATAGAACGGATCGAACGTATCGTCGAGCAGCAGCTTTCGGCGCCAGGAGATGCTGAAGGAGAGAAGGAATTTCAGTCCGGTGAGCCACGCCAATGCCGCTCCGGCCACTACGTACCAGGGGCGGTGAGCAAAGCGTGCCATTTCTCGGAGAGGCCGTGGGAATTGCCAACCATCTTGTGATAGAGGAATTCCGCCGTTACCAGAAACACGATCGGCGGCCAGATCGCTTTGACATGCAGCCACCAGTATCGCCATAGCAGCGCGTAGGCCTGTTTCGTGGTGGCGAATACCGGCAGGTGTTCGGGTGATTGCATCGAAATCGGGTTCTCAGGCGCTCCTGCCCAAAGCTTCTCGGGTCGGATGTCGACGGTCAAGCTGACGACCGGCGGAACCGGCGCGCCAATCAGGCCCTATATTTGACCAAGCAACTTTCCTCCGCGGAGGCGGCGTTCGCGGAAGCCGCTTGAAGGGAACGCTCCGTAGGGTTCTGTCGCAAATTTCTACCCGGCGGCGGCTGAGGGTACGATTGCCGGCAGTTCGGCGTGGCGCTGATCGGCCTCGGTGTCGTTCACCGCCGCAGGCGCATCCGTCGGGCCGCGTAACCTCGCCCCTGCGCCATCTCGCGGACTGCGGCATTGCGCACTCTAATTTGCGCATGCCGCTTGCCCGCAGCGATCAGCCTTTCGATCAGGTTCGGGTTGGAAAGCCGGTATGGTCCCATAGGTTTTCTCCTGTCAGACGACACTGCACTGATCGACGATCCGCGGCAGAGTAGGACTGCACGTCTCACGCCGGCGCGGCCTTGGGCTTACGCCTGATCCGGCGCTCCGTTGGCCGAATCCCGCCGCGCGGCGAGCAGCATGACGAGACCAAGTGGCAGCGTCAGCAGCACAACGCTGGACGGCTCCAGCACCGCAGCCTTTCTGACATCGAGCGTGAAGCTGTCCGCGTCCGCGCCGCTCCCCCAGGTCCAGACATATGTGCCGGGCGTCACGCCGAGACTTGCAAAGGTTTGGTTGTCAAAGGACGAGATGCTTGATAGTGGGCTGCCGGAGACGTAGCCGCGTGGTACGACAAGTGATCCAAAGCCGCCAACGATGCCGACTAGGTCTCTGCTGCCGCTACTGGCAGGGGCGCGGCTTCCGCTCCCGAAGCTTGTTGGTCCAGTGACTCCCCGGTACAAGGTGGCAAAGGTGACTCCCGGCATCCCGGTCACTATCACCCCGTTGTATGGGATTACGTAGGGTTCGAAGGGGTAACCGACGGAAAGCAAACTCAAGTCGGCCGCGTCGATTGTTCCGCTTCCGGTCGCGACGACGTTGGTCCCCTGTTGCACGAGCGTCTCGATGAATGCGGCCCGCGCCGACGGGGCGAACAAGCCAGAGCCGAGCAGCAGCGCCCCCGCGAGTGTCGCCGCACCGCTGATCCCTTTGGCAAAAGTCATGTTGAGTCTTCCTGTCCAGGTCCGATTGGACGAAAGACTGTAAGAGAATGCCTGATGCGCGGAACCCGGGATTCCCGTGGCGTGACAACACTTTTACGTGGGAACAATTTGGTGCCCTGTAATTTTTCGGCAAATCGCGCCCAACCGTTGGAATGTAGTCTCACGAAAGCAGCTCGACCGATGCCGCAGTTCGTTGGTCTCCATCGTGAATATCCATGGTGTTAGCCCAAGCGCAGTTGCCCGGGCTTCCAACTCTTCCGCGAATGCCAGTTGCCGCTTTCTGTCCTCTAGCTGGTGAGTTCTCGCGCAAGCCAGCGCACATGGTCCGCGCGGCCGCGAAGATCAGCAGGCGTCTTGGCGCAGGCAGGCGGGTGTCCCGTTCCGCTGCGTGCCATGGCTTCCCAGAAATTCTGTTTGCAGAATGCGACAGGCAGCGACCAATGGGCAAATCACTGGTCGGTGACACATGAGCACGTCCGCAGGCGCCTCTCGCCTCTGGGCACTCTCAACTCAGTGATCGTTTAACGATAAAGCAAACCCCGTAGGGAACGCACAATGCGAAGGATGGCACTATGCCCGGGAAACTTGGCGCTGAGCACTGGCGCGCTCGGGCGAAAGAAGCCCGAAGTCTAGCCGAACAGATGAGTGATGACGACTCTCAAAAAAGAATGCGGCGAATCGCCACCGACTACGAGAAGCTGGCAGAACGAGCTGAGGCACGCGACCCACGCAAAGAACCGTGCCAGATGTCAAACTGACGCACCACCGGATCGGCAAGGTCGAACGCGCCCGCTGATTAAAGACGTGGTCGTTCTGCGCACGTCCGCTGCTTACGCTGATCCACGCCGTGCGCTTCCTGCTCGTAGTCCACGGCCAATTCTAGCGCCGCGGTTCGCACCTCATCGTGGTTGAGCACGCATGCGACCTCCCGCAAGTGAGTCGCGCATTCGTTGAGCTGCTGGGCATCCATCGCGTTGCGCCTTGCGTTGGGATCAAGGCCCTTAAACGGCAGCCGTGATCTAGGTTTTTTCAACTGTGTGCGCGCGTAAGTAGCACGACAGTTGGCGCAGCCGGGTTGGGGGACCGGCTGCGCCTTGACCTGACACGACAGAGGTCCGGAGCCGTGGATCAGGCGCGAGCGCAACCCGCCAAGCAAGCCGGGCGATCGGGGCCGACGCGGTGTTGATCGGTCTGGTGGCTGGCTTAACCTCAGTCCGCCCGCGCTAGGCTTGGGGCCGCCAGCGTGGCGGCGACTGACGCCCGAAGCCGCGCGCCACCGCGTCGCGTATCCCCCTCCCTAAGTGGTCGCAGGGTGCCGTGGCGCACGTCGTGCCTGTAGCGCCTCGAATGCCTCGACGAGCCCCTCTATCTCCGTGACTACCGCCTCAAACTCAGTAGCGAGTTCCTGGTAGGCAGTCCTCGCCACCGTATCACTCTCGGATTCCGCGGCGGAACGGCATGTGGCGGCCCATGTGGTCAGCTCGGATGCGGTTGACATGCTTCCTTCCCCCTCGGCGCAAGGTTATACCGCGCAGATTCCCCAAGCAAAGTGGGAGCGGCAGTCATGCCCCTGAAGACAAGGCGGCTTTATAGCAGTGCAAATGGCGATCGGTGGTATCTGGTGCGCGATACCGAAGCCGGACATGTGTTCATCAAGCATGAGCCCAATGTTTCGTCCGGAGGCCGAACGTCCAATATCGAGATCGGAGAATTTCTCGTTAGCGGCGGCTCTGGCCCGGAGCATCAAGAACTGTTGCGGCTGATCGGGACGTTGGTCGAAGACCCATCCCTGCCGAAAGGCTAGCTCCCGGCGAGCTTTTCGGGTCGCGGGTGCGTCTAGGGGGCGGAGGCGTGGGCTACTTCTTCGCGTTCAGCCGCGCCAGCATCTCGTTCAGTTTTGCGAGCGACTTGGCTGTGTTCGCTTCTGCCGCCTTCGTGGCCCAGCTGACTGCCGGACTCCCCCACAGCTTCGCGATCCGCTCTGCTGGGAGGGAGTCCACGGTTGAATGGGGCGGTTGCTGATAGCGGGCATCGGCGATCTCCTTGCGGTGCAGTTGACGACAGCAGCACCGCACCAACTCCAGGTCACCTGTCGTTGCCCTCATAGAATCTGTATGCCCAGAGACGTTCGGGATTCCGGAGGCATTTTTCGTTTGCCAAGGCAGGAGTCGCGCCGCAGTCTGCCAGTGGCCCGGACGAGCATTCCCAGACGGGCAGGAGACTGGCGAAAATGGCGGTGCAGGGTTCACCATCCTCCGGGCGGAAGGATCTGCAGGACCTGCAACACCTCGCGCGCTCGCCGGCGCTGTCGTATTTGCAAAAGCAGGTGCGGCCCATTGCCCCTCGACCGAAAACGGCCGGGCTGAAGCCACCAGCTTATCCGCTCTTGGCGGCTTTCTCGCCGACCCGCCTGTGGAAATGGATAACGCAATATCTTTCGCATCGCTTCGGTCGGCGACATCCGTTCCTCGACTACAGCGGCGCGAATGCCGACAAGGGTGTTTACGGATTGGAGGGAGGTGACGGAGAAGTCCGACTTGCCCTGGCCGGGGATTGGGCAACGGGGACCGACGAAGCGTATGAAATTGGCAAGCTTGTCTCGGCTTTCGATCCCCATTACTCGGTGCATCTGGGGGATGTCTATTATGTCGGCGATCGCACCGAAGTGGACGAGAATTTTCTTGGTATCGACAACCCCGCCAACGACTACCCGCCCTGCGCTTGGCCTTTGGGATCGCGCGGCGGTTTCGCCCTCAACGGCAATCACGAGATGTATGCCTTGGGCTATGCGTATTTCGATCTCATGCTGCCGAAACTCGGCCTTGTCGCCGACGGCAAGCCGCAGGGCCAGCGCGCCAGCTTCTTCTGTCTGGAAAACAACCATTGGCGGATCATTGGCTTGGATACAGGCTATAATTCGATCGGCTGGCCGGTCATCGATTATTTCTTCACTCCAGGATCGGCGCTGCGGCCGGAGAACATCGAATGGTTGCGCGAGACGGTCCGGCCCCGGGATGACGATCCTCGCGGCATCATTCTGTTGACCCATCACCAGTACTTTTCACGCTTCGACATCTGCTTTCCGAAACCGGCCCGGCAATTGGCGCCCTTTTTCTCGCGGCCGGTCCTATGGTTTTGGGGACACGAACACCGTCTGGCGGTATACGAAGAGGCCTCGATGCGGGGCGGTATCCGGACGACCGGACGCTGCGTCGGGCATGGTGGGATGCCCGTCGATCTTCCGCCGCGCAAGCCCAAACACCCCGAATACCGCGTCGAATTCGTCGATGATCGCCGCTATCCCAATGACGAAAACCTGACGGTCGGGTACAATGGCTTTGCGCGGCTGACGCTCCGTGGCAACCAGGTTGCGGTGGAATACGTCGACGTCTGCGAGCGCGTGGTCTTTGCCGAGACATGGGAAGTTGATGGCGGCGTCCTGCGGCGCATCCACGCTTCTTCCGCCACCGGCGTCGCAGCTCAACCATCGGTCTGACTAAGAGACTGTGTGAGAAGGTCATTCTGGAGCGGCACGATTAAGCATCAAGCGAATTGCGGCAATGTCCAGCAGCTTTTCTGATGTCTGAACATGGCACTCGTAATCTTTCGCGAGGCGACGATTAAAGCCCGAGCCATGCGAAGATGCGCTCAACAATCTAGGTGAGACCCGCAACCTTGAACGATTAGTTGCCCCAGCGCCGCGTCCGGCGAGAGCGCAGTCTGCGCGCGTGCAGGACAGGACGGCAGCAGCTCGGCAGCGCGCCGCCACACAGAGGCGATTCGTTTGTTCGAACGCGCTTTGGCGCTCGATCCACACTCCGCCGCGGCGCCCTCCACCAAAGTACTGTTCTTCTGGTGGATTAGGAAGCGCCACGCGAGCTGGATCATGCCGCGCCTCACTCGCGCGTTGCCGGCACTCCATCATCGGGTTGCAGCGACGATGGTGCCACTTTCCTCGCCGCCCGCCCCATAGCATCTGTTACGCACGCACCCGATCGGTCTTTGGCTATTTCTCCAAGCGATGCGGTACGCGCTCGAAATAGCCGCTAGTCCAAAGCGGCATGTTGATGCTATCGACCTTCAGACCCGAGCGCCAGAGCACCACCGGTAATGAGAGCTGATCCTGATCGGTCCAGCGCATCTGCTCGTTCCACCAGGCATCGTCTATCTGCACGACGCGAGGATTGCGGCTTGCCCGTGCGATCAGGCCGCAGGCTACCAAGCCGTTGTGAGCAGGGTATCCCTCCGATCTGTAGCTGGCGACCTGCTCGGCAATCGGTGCGCCTTGATACTTGCCCCAGGCGACCGTCGCGTCCAACTCGTCGTAGATGCAGTCGCGGTCGGGGTGAACAATCATCGCGATCCCGGCCGCCCCGATGCCCGCAATCATCACTCCTGCGAAATCGGGCCGGAGGATGCGGATGCTGCCATCGATCCAGATGCTGTAATCGTACGGTCGAAGATAGCTGCGCAAACCAAACAGAAAAGCCTCGCGCAGCGCCGGGCGGCCGCAGGGGAACACTCGGTGATTGAGCACCTTGAAATACTTGGCTCGTATGCGGGGAGCGAGACCGCTGCGACGCCGGTTGCGCACCACCGACCAGGGCGACACTCGCGACAATGGCTCATCGGTGAAGCACACGAAATCGGTAGGAGCCGACTGCCTCGGTTGCTCTAGAAGGTTATCGTAGCCCCCGTAGATGGCAGTGTAGATGCACACACGCAAGATAGCTGACTCCGAAGCTCTCGGGGCACGCTTCGATACATTCCCAGTCTCCCGCCGCGGGGTTTGTCATTCCGGGAAGCATATCTATTTACGTGCGGTAGCGCAATCTCTCTAGGACTCTTGCTCTTTATCAAGGTCGCGTCCATGCGGATCGGCGTGACGTGTGCCGGGCGAATCGTCGCGCGCTCGGTCGGGATATGGTGGAACGGGGGTGCCTACGCCGATATCGGGCCACGCGTGACGGAGAAAACCGGCCTTACCGCGATGGGGCCGTATAGCGTCGCACATGTCGCGGTCAATTCCTACGCGCTCTATACCAACCTGCCGCCGGCAGGCGCCTTGCGCGGCTTTGGCATCCCCCAGATCGCCTGGGCACATGAGAGCGATACCGATACAATCGCCCATGCACTCGCGATCGATCCTGTGGAGTTTCGCCGCCGGAACCTGCTGCGCAACGGCTGCGAGCATGCGACAGGCACGATCCTCCGTGACGCCTACGCACCAGAGATTCTGGAGCGGATCGCCGAGCGTCTGAAAAATCACGTGCCGGTTAACACAGCTGCACGATAGAGTGCGATGCCATCCGGACGTACTGGCGATGAAGGCCGCCGAGCAAGGCGACTGATGTGATGGGCCCAACTCAGCGGCGCCCCGGGCCCCACTTGCCGCCGCGCCTCCCGCACCGCAAGCCGAGTGGCCGCCAGCCAGTTCTCCCACCTGCTCGCGGTCAGCGCGCCTGGGACGGTGCCGTGGCCGGGTGTGCGCAGCCCGATCGCCACGTAACCAAGCTCTCGATACCGCCGTGCGATATGCCATAGGCTGTATGGTGCGTCGGTCAATCCGTGTAGCAGGACAACCGCGCCTTTCGGGGGACCGTCGGGCTCCAGCACGTAGGAGCGGTTCCACTCCTGCACAAAATGACCAGGATACACCGGGCTGTCTGCGAAGTAACGATCGTCCGGCGTACGGTCCTGCTCGTCCAGCCGATCGGTGACCTCCTTGCGGACGGCGGCGAAAACCCTCGCCTCGGCCGCGAGATAACTGTTCCAGTCGAGCCGATCGATCTCGGCCGCATGTGGCTCGTCGGGAATGAAGGTGTGCCAGGGTTCCAGCCGCGGCCCACGCTCGCTCTGCACGATCCGTCCGACCAGTAGCGTCACGGCAACGATCGCCACCAGCAGTGCCAGGCGTCTTGTCCATCGCAATACCACGCCGCGTATCGGTCGCATCCGCGCGTTCCTTCAATACAGCGACAGCAACCGGGGAACGGCGAAGACCGTGGCGAGCAGCACGACGACGGTGAGCGGAACACCGACGCGGGCGTCGTAATTGCTGGGTCCCACAACCAGTGTGTTCACAGGCGAGGAATCTGCCCTGCCCGCCAATCATGGCTTTGACTGCTGGCCGGGGAGGTTCGCCTGGGTATGTGCGGCGAAGGCAAAGTTGCCGGCCAGCTTGTCCAGGACGTTGAAGAGGAAGGCGTACCAGCCAGGGGCCGCCCGCTACGGGCGCCGGCATCGACCGCCTTCGACATGAGGTAGACCAGATCGGGCGGGTCAACCAAAAGCAGAATCGGGCCGAGGTGCAGCAGCAAGGCGAGCGTGACCGCGAACGAGAACTCCATCGAGGTTATCGGGTGGCCTATATCGGACTCCGGCCAACCGCCTGCCAGAACGTGGAGCCAAAAGTGAAGTCCCGGGAGTGCGCCGCTGCTCTCGATTATATGAAATATTGGTAACCAGATGATTAAGACGAAAATCAGGCACAGGATGGTCTCGCGGCTTTTCACCGGCGGACACCATGGCGGGCAATATCCGCGCCAACATATCTCCCCCTCACGGAATTTTCACTCGCGCGCATTCCGAAACGGAAACATGGCATGTGTCGCGGCGTCATGTCTAGCAGTCGTATTGCCTGCGCTTTCGGCACCTTGCTGGATCAAGGCCCCGGTTTGCCCAGCACGGCAACGTCGTGCCAGCGGGCGACCGAGGATCCTGGCTTCGGACCGGGAGGGAAGGCGCGAGGGAAGCGGCGGGCGAGGAGTTGTCCAATCCATCTCGGGGGAGGCGGCCCGGCGGGCGCTGGGCAGAGCGCGGCTGGGAGGGCTGACCGCAATCCCGCCTCCAGGCAGGGGCCGCCCGGTTGCCCGAGCGGCCCTTTTCTTGCCGGGTCCGCGCTAGGTCCGCGTCCTTTGAAAACTGGAGGTCCGGGGCGGAATCGAACCGCCATACGCGGATTTGCAGTCCGCTGCATCACCACTCTGCCACCGGACCGTCGCGGCCGCGGGTATATCCGCGCCGCCGCCCCGCCGGTCAAGCCCGCACCATCCGCAATGCAGCGCTGAACTGGCGTGATCCGCCGCACGCCTCTAATAAGGGCGCGCCCCCAAGCTGGACCCAGAATGGACCTCGCCGCCTACGATTTCGCCGAAACCCGGAACCGGATGGTCGATGGCCAGATTCGGCCGAACCAGGTCTCTGACCGACGCATCCTCGTCGCCATGCGCGAAATCCCGCGCGAACGGTTCCTGCCCCCAGCGCTGCGCTCCATAGCATATATCGACGAGGACATCCAACTCGGCGGCGGGCGCGTGCTGATGGAGCCATTGGCGATCGCCCGCCTGGTGCAGCTCCTCGCGCCCCTCGAAGGAGAGCGCGCTCTGGTGGTAGCCGCCGGCGTCGGCTATGGCGCCGCGTTGCTCGCCGCCTGCGGCGTGCGGGTGATCGCGCTCGAGGAAGACCCCGGCCTGCTCGGGCTCGCTCAGGCGGCGCTGGACACGATCGCGCCCTCCGTTCGCCTGGTCTCGGGACCGCTCGCGGCCGGATGGCCGGCTGGAGCGCCCTACGACATGATCCTACTGGAGGGTGCCGTCCGGCAGATCCCCCCGGCGCTCGGCCAGCAGCTTCGCGCAGACGGCGGCCGACTGGCGACGGTGCGCGCCGAGCCGGGCGCGGTCGGCCAAGCGGTGCTGGCGGAGCCGACCTCGCTGGGGCTGTCCGCCCGGCCGATGTTCGACTGCTCCACCCCGCTGATCCCTTCGCTGCTCCCGAAGCCCAGCTTCGTCTTCTGACGTGCACGTCAGCCGGCCGCTGAAAACACGGGGCTGGTGTCCTGGACCCACTGCTTCGGTCGCCAAATGTCCAATTCTAGACGCCGACCCCTGCTTGATGCTTGGCGCGGTGGACGGGACTGTGGCACACAAAACGGAGGTGCGAAGTCCGCCCGGCTGCTGCCGCTCCGGCATCGCATCGGTTTGGCGCAACGCGACGGGGGTGACTGATGGCTGCCTCTCCGGCTCTTGGGATCGGCGTTTCGCTGTTGCTCGTCACCGGCCCCGCACTCGCGCAGACCCAACCCGCGCAACGGGCAGCCGCCCGCCCAACCCCCTCTGCCCAGCCGCGTAGTGCGGTGCCGCGTACCCTCGCCCAGGCGCTCGCCGCGACCTATTTGTACCAGCCCGCGCTGCAGGCCGCTCGGGCGCAGTTGCGTGCTACCGACGAGAACGTGCCGCAGGCGCTTGCCGGCTGGAAACCGACCGTGATCGTCGCCGGCACCGCCGGCTACGGCGACGGCGTGACCCGTCAGTTTCTCAATTCGACGGGAACGTGGCAGAACCAGCACACTGACCGCGATATCGGAACTGCACAAACTACGTTGACCCAGCCGCTCTACACCGGCGGCAAGGTACGGGCGAACGTCAACCGGGCCACTGACCTCGTCATGGCCCAGCGCGCCAATCTGATGGCGCAGGAAGAGACCAGCTTCGCCAATGCAGTGAATGCCTACGTCGGCGTGATCTCGGCGCAGCAGACCCTCGCACTCAACATCAACAACGAGAATGTGCTGCGCGAGCAGCTTCAGGCCACCAACGACCAGTTCCGGGTCGGCGAGGTGACACGCACCGACGTTGCCCAGGCCGAGGCCTCGCTGGCCAGCGCCGTCGCCCAGGTTGAAACCTCACAGGGCAATCTGCAGACCGCGCGTGCCACATACACCCAGGTGATCGGCTACGAGCCGCCCGCCGATCTTGCGGAACCCCAACCCCTCCGCCTGCCGACACGCACCGAGCAGCAGGCGGTCGCCCTGGCAGCAGCCAACAATCCCGCCGTGATCGCTGCGCAGTTCAACGATGCCGCCGCGAAGAACGAGATTGAGGCAGCTTTCGCAGCCTTGCTGCCGCAGGTCAGCTTCCAGGGCCAGATTTTTCAGTCCAATAACGCCAGCATACGCCTCGACCAGACGAATGGGTACACGGCGGTCCTGAGCGTATCGGTCCCGCTCTACCAGGGCGGGGCGGAGTATTCCGCAGTGCGCCAGGCGCGGCAGACTGAGCAGCAGCAGTCCCAACTCATTAGTGACGCGCAACGCACGGCGGTGCAGAACACCGTCAACGCCTGGGAGACGCTCATAGCTGCCCGCGCCGCCGCCGACAGCACCCGCACTGCCATTCGCGCCAACGAGATTGCGCTGGTCGGCGTGGAGCGTGAGCACCTTGTCGGCACCCGAACCACGCTCGATGTGCTGAATGCCCAGCAGACGCTGTTGCAGTCGCAGGTGACGCTGGTGCAGAACCTCTCAAACTTGATAACAGCGTCCTACGCCGTCGCCTCGGCGGTTGGGCGGCTTACAGCGCGCGATCTCGATCTCCCGGTGCCATTTTATGACGAGACCGCCTATTTTAATCAGGTGAAGAACAAGTGGGCTGGCATCGGCGTGCCGCGCGATGACACGCTCTATTCGCCACCGCCGGCGCCCCCCACCTCCGCACCCTCGCCAGGCAGCAGACCATGACCGCACAGACCAAGCCAGAGCCGACATCCGGTACCGGCGAGGATCCCTCGATGGAGGACATCCTCGCCTCAATTCGGCGCATTCTTACCGAGGAGCAGGCGCCGGAGCCGCCCCCCACGCCCGCGGCGCCCGCCCCGGAGCCGATTGCGACGGAAGACGTCTTGGTGCTGGATAATTCAATGATGGTTACTGATCCGCAGGAAACCGACGCGCAGCCGGTGCATGAACCCTCGCCGGTAGAACCGGCGCCGTCCGTCCTGGTTGCGCCCGAAGCGGCTGCGGCCGCCGCCTCGTCTGTCGGCAACCTGATCCGCACCCTGGCCGTCGATCGCGGCATGCAGGTCACCAGCAGCGGCCCGACCATCGAGGATGTCGTGCGCGCCGAGCTGCGCCCATTGCTCAGGGAATGGCTCAACGCCAACCTTCCGCCGCTCGTCGAACGCTTGGTCCGCGCCGAGATCGAACGCGTCGTCGGACGCGCCGTCCCCTAGACATCTCACGCCGCCCGTCTTGCGCGCGGCGTCCTCGAGAGGCCGCGAGAGCGAGACTCTGACATGCTGGACAAGACCTATTCTCCCGCCGAGATCGAGCCTCGTCTTTACGAAGGCTGGGAGCGGTCGGGCGCCTTCGCCTGCGACCCGGACTCAAACGCGACGCCATTCGCCATCATGATCCCGCCCCCCAACGTCACCGGCAGCCTGCACATGGGGCACGCCCTGACCTTCACGGTGCAGGACGTCCTGATCCGTTGGCGGCGCATGCAGGGACGCGACGCGCTGTGGCAGCCCGGCACGGATCACGCCGGGATCGCCACACAGATGGTGGTCGAGCGGCTGCTTGCGGAAGGCGGCGGCAACCAGGACCGGCGCGCCCTGGGGCGCGAAGCGTTCATCGAGCGCGTCTGGCGATGGAAGGCGGAGTCGGGCGGAACGATTACCCGCCAGCTTCGCCGGCTCGGCGCGTCGCTGGATTGGGCGCGCGAGCGGTTCACGATGGATGCCGGGCTCTCGGGCGCGGTGCGCGAAGTGTTCATCACGCTGTACCGCGAGGGGCTGATCTATCGCGACCGGCGCCTGGTGAACTGGGACCCGAAGCTCAAGACCGCGATCTCCGACCTCGAAGTGGAGAACCACGAGGTCAAGGCCAGCCTGTGGTACCTGCGCTATCCCATCTCCGATCTGCCGGGGCGCTTCGTCACAGTCGCAACCACGCGGCCGGAAACGATGCTGGGTGACACCGCGGTTGCCGTGCACCCGGACGACCCGCGCTGGCGCGACCTGATCGGCCGGCACGCGATTCTGCCGCTGGTCGGGCGGCGCATTCCGATCCTGGCCGACGAGCACTCCGATCCCGAGAAGGGCAGCGGCGCCGTGAAAATTACGCCGGCGCACGATTTCAACGATTTCGAGGTCGGCCGCAGGCACGCGCTGCCGATGCCCACCGTGCTCGACCAGGAAGCGCGGGTCACGCTGGCCGAGATCGAGCCGGCTATCGCTGCGATCGAGGGCGTCGCCGATCCGCTATTCCTGCGCTCGCTCGAAGGGCAGGATCGGCTGGTGGCGCGCAAGGCGATCGTGGCCGAGTTGGAGCGGCTGGCCCTGGTCGAGCGAACCGAGCCGCACACACATCAGGTGCCGTACGGCGACCGCGGCGGCGTACCGATCGAGCCGTTGCTGACCACGCAATGGTTCTGCCGCGCCGACGTGCTCGCCCGCCCGGCGATCGAGGCGGTCGAGCAGGGCCGCACGCAATTCGTCCCGAAGCAGTGGGAGAACACATTCTTCGCGTGGATGCGCGACATCCAGCCTTGGTGCATCAGCCGCCAGCTCTGGTGGGGTCATCGCATACCCGCCTGGTATGGCCCGGACGGCAAAGTCTTCGTCGCCCATACCGACGCTGAGGCAGCAGCCGAAGCACGCGCGGCCTATGGCCGGGACGAGACGCTGGTCCAGGACGAGGACGTGCTCGACACCTGGTTCAGCTCCGGGCTTTGGCCGTTCTCGACACTCGGCTGGCCAGAACAGACGAAGGAGTTGGCCCGCTACTATCCGGGCGACGTGCTGGTAACCGGGTTCGACATCATCTTCTTCTGGGTCGCCCGGATGATGATGCTCGGCATCCATTTCATGAAGGACGTGCCGTTCCGCACGGTGTACATCCATGGCCTGGTGCGCGACGAGCGTGGCCAGAAGATGTCGAAGTCGAAGGGCAACATCGTCGATCCGCTGGAGCTGATCGACCGTTACGGCGCCGACGCCCTGCGCTTTGCCATCTGTGCGCTGACCGGCCCGGGGCGCGACGTCAAGCTGGGGGCGGCACGGGTGGAGGGCTATCGTAGCTTCGTCACCAAGTTGTGGAACGCGGCGCGCTTCTGCGAGATGAACGGGATCCGCCGCGATCCGGACTTCGTCGCGACGCAGGCGCAACTCCCGCTGACGCGTTGGATCCTCGACGCCGCCAATTCCACGATCGCCGAGGCGACGACGGCGCTCGAAGCATACCGCTTCGACGAGTATGCCGCTGCCCTCTACCGTTTCACATGGAACACGTTCTGCGACTGGTTCCTTGAATTCGCCAAGCCTGTGCTGGCCGAGAGCACCTCGCCGGCCGCCCGTGAAGTGCGCGCCACAGCGGCGCATGTGCTCGGCACTCTCCTGCGGCTGTTGCATCCAGTGATCCCCTTTGTCACCGAGGAGCTGTGGGATCATTTCGGCTACGGCGCTCCTTGCAGCCTGATCCGCGCCGATTGGCCCGTCGCCCGCGCGGTGATCGGCGCCCAGGCCGCACGCGCGGAGCTCGATTGGGTGGTGCGACTGATCGGCGAGATCCGCGCCGTACGGTCCGAGATGAACGTGCCGCCCCGCTCGCCGGCTCCGGTCCTCTTGCGCGACGCCGCGCCCGAGAGTCTGGCGCGCGCAGCGCGCTGGATCGAGGAGATCAGGCGCTTGGCGCGCGCATCCGACGTGGCGCCACTAGACGGCGAGATGCCGAAGGGTTCGGCCCAAATCGTGCTGGACGAGGCGACGGTGGTTATCCCGCTTGCCGGGCTGATCGACCTTGAAGCGGAACGGGCGCGGCTCGGCCGCGAACGTGCCAAGGCGGCGCAGGAGGGAGCGAAGCTGGAACAGAAGCTCGCCAACGCGGATTTCGTCCGCCGCGCGCCGCCGGAGGTCGTCGAGGAGAACCGCGAACGTCTCGCCGCAATTCATGCGGAAATGGCCCGCCTCGACGCCGCACTCCGACGGCTGGAATAACCACCCCCACGAAACAGTTCACCGGGGTCCCCTCAGCACCATGACTGAATGGTGGGAAACGCGTTGTCCGGTTACCGCCAACGTTCGCCTGCTGCTCGCTGTCATGCCCGGAATGAGTTTGTGGCTTTACCTATGGCCACGAACGTCAACCTCGCATGGTTGGCGCCGTGCGGGGTTTCGACTTTTGGCGGTATGGTGTGAAGCGCTTCACTGCGCTTTGGCCGCCGCCTCGCCATCTAACCTCCGTCCCGCCCTTGGGACTGAACTGGAGGCGACCATGTTCGCGCTGCTGATTGGTGTGGGTGCGTTGTTCCTGGCGGTGTTCGTCAGTGCAATCCTCGACCCGCGGTGGTCGCACACCGGGGGCGCCGGCGAACGCACGCGTGCCGACGATGGAAGCGACTACGTGGTCGACGACCTTATGCTGCGGCAGCGGGCCGCTCGGCGTTGGAGGTGGGGCTCGCTGATCGCCTCGCGCACAAGCTCGCGCCGCGCGTCTATTCGCGGGGCCTCGCCGTTCGCACGGCAGTTTGCGACGTTACTCGGGGCAAGCTCTGCCCCTCTCTCTTGAAAGAGAGGGGCAGGCCCTACTTGCAGGGACTAGCCTGCAAGAATGATCGCGATGATGATGATTTGTAGAACCATCTGTTAGAACGCCGGCCAGGGTCCAATCCTGGCCGGCGCTTCTTGTTAGAGGTGCTTGCATCGCGCCTCGCCACGCGTACGCGGCCGACAAGTGGTGGCAGAAAGCGATATCTGGCGAAGGTGTCGCAGACCGGGGCCGCCACGGCACAGCGGCCCCGGGCACCCCACGTTCGGGGCCGTTTCTGAATCTGGCCGGTAATTACAAACAGCCGACTCCGACCTGACCCGGACACAAATCTGGCAGTTTTGTCCCGTGGAGCCCGCAGAAGCGTAAGGCTGTCTCACGGCGTAAAGAAGCGTCACCTCTGCGCTGGAGCCGCGATGCGTCGGCGGAAGTCAGTCCGATCCGACCAAGCGTCAAAAATGCTTACACTTCGTACGACTTCTTGAAACAGGAGCTACCGGTGAGCGGTGGCCCGACGCAACGTCGAGCGCACGCGACCTCAGGTCGAGACATTGCCTTCCACCCTGCGTCCGTCCACATCGCGGTTATGCTCAATCCGCCTCTCCGCATCGGCGTCGCCGGCGCCGGCCATTTCGGGCGCTACCATGCGCTGAAGGTGGCCGCCTCGCCGCGCGCCGTGCTGGCCGGCGTGCACGACCGGCACGAAGAGCGGGCCCATGCCGTGGGCGCCGAGGCCGGTGCGCCGGCTCTGGACCTGTCGGCGCTGCTCGAGGCCTGCGACGCCGTGATCATCGCCGTCCCCGCTGCCGCCCACCATCCCATCGCCGCCGCCTCGCTTAATGCCCGCAAGCACGTGCTGGTAGAAAAGCCGATCACTGCCACGCTGGCCGAAGCGGATGACCTCGCTGCTCTCGCCGCCGCACAAGGGCTGGTGCTGCAGGTCGGGCACCTGGAGCGCTTCTCGGCCGCACACGGCGCGGTGGCCGGCCGTCTGGGCCCAGTTCTTTACATCGAGGCGACCCGGATCGCGCCGTTCAAGCCTCGCGGCACCGACGTATCCGTGATCCTGGACCTGATGATCCACGATCTGGACTTGGTGTTATCGCTGACCGACAGCCCGATCGAGGCCGTCGAGGCGGTGGGCGCGGCCGTGGCGAGCGCCCACGAGGATATCGCCAATGCGCGCATCCGCTTCGCCTCCGGCGCCGTGGCGACGATCACGGCGAGCCGCGTGGCAGCGCGCACCGAGCGGCGGATGCGCATTTTCGCCCGGGGAGGCTACATGGCGGTGGATTTCGCCAACCGGCGGCTGAGCATGATCCGCCGCGGGCAGGGGCAGCCGTTGCCGGGGCTCGAGGGTTTCGGCCTCGAGGAGGTGTCCTGGCAGGACCACGACGCGCTCGCAGCCGAACACGCAGCTTTTATTGCCGCTGTCCTGGACGGCGCGCCGGTGGTGGTTGACGCGGCCGCAGGGCGGCGGGCACTCGCGGCGGCGCTGGCGGTGACCGACGCGATGGCAGCCTCGCGGGCGCGGATGGAAGCGTCAGGCCTGATCCAGAAGCTCGAGCACGGCGGCGGCAGCGGCCTCTGAGGGCCGGCCAGCCGGCGGGCGGAGCGCCTCCAGCACGGTGTGGAACCCCTCGCGCTGGGCAGCGGCGGCAGCCGGATCGCTCAGCAGGCGGTGGAGCGCAATCGCAAGCCGGTCCGGCGTGCAGGCCTCTTGCAGCAGCTCAGGCACCAGTTCACGCCCCGACAGCAGGTTCAGCAACGAGGCGTAGCGCACCTTCACCAGCCGGCGTGCCAACGCCGCCGAAAGCGGGTTGACCCGATACGTCACTAGCATCGGCACCCCGGCCAGCGCGAGCTCCAGCGTCGAAGTCCCGGACTTGGTCAGCGCCGCTTCCGAGGCAGCGAACGCATCGTGCTTCTCCTGCTGCTCGGTCACCAGCACCGGCTCGGTGGCCCAGTTTCGCGTGACGGCGCGCACCGCATCCGCGACGGGCCCGGCCAGCGGCACCACCGGCCGCAGGTTCGGCACCGCGGCGGCAAGCCGATCCAGCGCCGCGCCCAGGATCGGCAGCAGCCGGGCCGTCTCAGTGCGCCGGCTGCCAGGCATCACTGCGATCACGCGAGCCTCGGGCGGGATGCCGTGGCGAGTGCGAAACCGGGCGGCGTCGCCGCGATCGGCCCCGCTCTCCAACACCGGGTGGCCGACGAACGTCGCCGGCAGGCCGTAGCCGGCGAAGAATGCGGGCTCGAAGGGCAACAGACAGAGCAGCCGGTTCCACAGGCCGGGATAGTGGCGGACGCGCCCCGGTCGCCAGGCCCAGACCTGCGGGGCGACATAATGGGCGCGGGGAATCCCGGTCGGGGCGACCCGTCGGAGCAGACGCAGCGTGAAGCCCGGGCTGTCGATCGTGACCACGGCTGCCGGGCGGAGCGCCCCAATATCAGTCGCGGTTTCCGTTAGGATGCGGCGAAGCCGGCGAAGCCGCGGCAGCACCTCGAGGAAGCCCATCAACGCCAGTTCATCGAGCGGGAAGCGGCGTTCTAGTCCCTGCATCACCATGCCGGCGCCACCGATGCCCGCAAAGCGCAGGTCCGGCCGCTGGCGCGCCAGTGCGGCCATCAACCTGGCTCCGATTTCGTCGCCGCTCTGCTCGCCGGCGACCAGGTAGAGAAGGGTCATCCGGGCGGATAGAGCGCCTCGGGCGGGACCAGCGGACCGGCGATCTCGACCACCACTCCGTCACGCATGGCGCGGAAGAAGCAGCTTCGCCGCCCGGTATGGCACGCGACCCCGGTCTGATCGACCAGCAGCAGCAGCGTATCGCCGTCGCAATCGATGCGCAGCTCGTGCAGGCGCTGCACTTGGCCCGAGGTCTCGCCCTTGCGCCACAGCCGGCGGCGGCTGCGGCTGAAATAGCAGACCCGGCCGGTGGCGAGCGTCTCGGCCACCGCCTCGCGATTCATCCAGGCCAGCATCAACACCTCGCCGGTGTCGTGCTGCTGGGCGATGGCGGGGACCAGGCCATCCGCGTCGAAGGCGATGGCGGCGAGGATGTCGGCGGCGGTCGGCGCTGGTGCATCAGGCATGGGCGGTATCCTGGTGATGATGCGGGCCGAAGGCCAGGGCGCGGCGGCGATGCCGGGTGTCGTGTGGCTGGCGCGAGATGACTTGGGCAGAGCTGTCGTGGTGGACGGCGCGGCGCCCATGCTCCCAAGGCCGTTCAGCATGGTCGCTCTTGTCGCAAGTCGCCGGCGGCCGTGATGTTAGTACCGGGGAACGTCCGCACGGGCATGCCCTCATCGTCATGGCTGGCACAAGGCCACGGCTGTCCGATTTAATTCGGGGCATCGCACGAGCGGCCTTCCATCGTCATGGCGGGCGAAGGCCGGCCATTCACGACTTTCTCCGATTCCCGAAGAAAACCGTGCTTGCTCAACTCCTCGGCGATGATGACGGAAGCACCCTGTGGGTGGATTGTTGGCGGTTCAATGTAAGGAATGCGCCGTTTGGGGCGGTAATCAGCGCCAACTCCTGCTCACGCTATCTGACAATGCGGCGCGCTGATGCCTGCTCGCCAACATCGGCCCGCGCTCGTACTCGAAGCAGCGTGCTAGTCCTGTTGCAAAGAGCGGCGGGGGACCACCAGGTGTCTACAACAAGACGATGCGGTTCCTCGAGGCTTCGGGCCCAAGTTCGTTGACGTTCCGCTCGCGCAGTTGCCGGCGTCCCCTCTTGCCACTGGAAAACGGGGCGACGCCAACATGCAATCCGCGTCTTCTTGTCGGCGAGCCGGACTTTCGCAGGTCCCGTGGACCGGCCATGACAGCCAAACAACACAACGAAGGACGGTGCCATGCGCATCACCAGCATCGAGGACCTGCACTGCAACGCCGGATGGCGCGATTTCTCATTCCTGAAGATCAGCACCGACGAAGGGCTGGTAGGCTGGTCCGAATACATGGAATTGTACGGCTCTCAGGGGCTTTCCGAAGTGATCCGGCGACTTGCGCAACGGCTGGTGGGCCAGGACCCGCGTCCGGTGGAGCGGCATACGGCGTTCCTGCACGGGGTGACTCGCGCCGCGCCGGGCGGGATCAACCAGCAGGCGATCGCCGCGATCGAGAACGCACTGGTCGATCTGAAGGCGAAGGCGCTCGGTGTGCCGGTGTACGACCTGCTGGGTGGGCCTATTCGCGATCGTTTGCGGCTTTATTGGTCGCATTGCGGCTCGTACCAAGTGATGTTCGGCGAACAATTCAGGGAATGGACGGGACGGGAGCCGATCCGGTCATTGCATGACGTTACGGCGCAGGGCGCTGAAGTGGCGCGACGCGGGTTCCGCGGCCTGAAGACCAACATCATGCGCTTCGATGGGGGCGCGCCGACTTTGCACATGCCTGGATTTAACGCCCCGTTTGCCCCGGACCTGCCGGTCGATCCCGCCCTGGTGCAGGGACTGGTCGAGCAGATGGCGGCGTTCCGGCAGGGTGCAGGGTCCGGTGTGGGGCTGCATCTGGACCTCAATTTCAACTTCCGGACCGAAGGCTACATCCGCATCGCTCAAGCCATGGAGCCGTTCGACCTGGCCTGGCTGGAGGTGGATTCCTACGATCCTGCCGCGCTGGCCACGATCCGGCGCTGCTCGCGCACCCGCATCGCTTCTTGCGAATCGCTGTTCGGCCGCCGTCAGTACCGGCCATTCTTCGAAAACCAATCGATCGATGTGGCGATCATCGATGTACCGTGGAACGGCATCTTGGAGTCCATGAAGATCGCAGCGATGGCGGAGACCTACGAGATCAACGTCGCGCCGCATAATTTCAACGGCCACCTCGGTTCGCTGATGAGCGCGCATTTCTGTGCCGCGATCGCGAACTTCCGGGTGATGGAGATCGATGTCGATGATGTGCCGTGGAAGGACTCGCTTGTGACGGTGCCGCCGGTGATCAGGGACGGCGAGTTGCTGGTGCCGACCGGAGCCGGCTGGGGCGCGGAGGTGAACGAGGAAGTCGTGCGCGCCCATCCGCCGTCGCGGAGGGGGTGGTCATAAGAGTGTTTCCTTCGGCCCGCGGCCCCTCCCCCTGCCCCCTGCCGCAAGGGGAGGGGAGTCAGGATGCGGCGAGCACCTTTGCGCTGGCACCGCTGAGTTCGCCCAGCTTCGCGCCGGCCGCCACCTTCGCCTGAGTCGCCATACCGCTTTCCTGTCGCGCGATCGCCTGGCGGGCTTCGGCCTCGGCCTCATGCGGGCCGAGGATCAGCACGCCGCTTTCGTCGCAAAGCACCGCATCGCCCGGCATCACCACGGCACCGCCGATCGCGACCGGATAGTTGAGCCGCCCGCCAAGGTCGTAAAGCCGTGTGGTGATCGGCGCCAAGCCGCGGCACCAGATCGGAAAGTCCGACGCTTTGATCTCCTCGAGATCGGTGCACGGTCCATCGACCACTCCCGCCTTCGCCCCGGCAGCCTTGGCGGCCACAGTCACGCCGCCACCCCAGCACGCGTGGCGATCGTCGCCCAGCCGATCGACCACGAGAATGTCGCCGGGCCGCAGCAGACCCAGCGCGTGGTGCAGCAATGTCGCGTCCGGCCCCGGCACTGCCAGCGTCACCGCGGTGCCGGCCACACGGCGACCCGGCAGCAGCGCGTGGATCGCACTGTTGCAGAAGCCCCAGTGCCGCCAGTGGCCGACGGTCGCGGTTTCGGTCTTCTCCAGCAGCGCCACCACCTCGGCGCTGATCTGCGCCGGCATCGCTCCGATCTCGTATTTCGCCATTGCTGTCCATTCCCGTCGCCGGGGTCAAAGTTTGAGCCCGCCCCGGCACCTTGACAATCCAACGGCAGGCCGATGGCACGCAGGCTCAGGCGACGCCAGGATTTGGAGACCGAGCGATCTGAATCAGCCGATACACGTCCATCGGCAGCAGCAGGCTATGCAGGATCAGGATAGGGACCATGCCGGTGAGCGTTGCGTACAGAATGAACGAGACGTTGCTGGCGATACCGACGCATCGCAGCACTCGCATAGACTTGGCCGAGAAAGTGCAGAGAACCAGGGTGCTGGCAAGATAGCCGAATGCATCCTTCCATCTCCCGTCGATCCCGAGGTGCAGGATCACCGCGTGATGCATGCTCCCCTCCCCCACATGGCACTGCCGCGGGTGGTGCGCGTGACCTTATGACGAGGGCAGAGTGCAGAGCTGTGACGCAGATCACATGCGATGGGATTGGTCCTGATGCTGGCTCATCTACTCCGGGCCGCCGCCTCGGCGATGCTGACCCGTGACGCCGGCAGCTCCAGCCGCCGCTCGGGATGGACGAACACCCACAGCACCGCGCCGCACAGTCCGGCCAGTGCAATCCCGAGCAACGCACCGGACCAGCCGCCGGTCCACTTCACCAACAGCGCGATCACCACCGGCCCGACGAACCCCGACGCATTGCCGAGGAAATTCGTCCATCCTGTCACCACGCCGGTAGCCGCCCCACCGAGATCCTGGCACGCCGACCAGATCGAGACCTGGGTGAGACCGATGGCGCCCAGCGAAACGCAGAGCAGCGCCATCATCAGCGGAATGTTCGTGCTCTCGGCTCCCAGGATCAGCCCTGCGGCGCTGATCACGAACCCGGCAATCGCCGCCGGGACCCGCGCCCACCACACCGACCCGCTGGACCGCAACACTCGATCGGCCATCCCGCCGGCGATGAACACCATGCAGAACAACGCGACCCAAGGCAGCGAGACGTAGATGCCCATCGATTTCAGCGAGAAATGGCGCGCCTGCACCAGATAGGTCGGCAGCCAAGCGGTATAAAAGCTCTGGATCAGGATCAGGAAGAAATACTGCAGCCCGATGGCCCAGAACTGAACGGAGCGGAACAGCATCGGCAACGCGCCGCGCGGTGTGGCAGGCGCCTCCGGCTCGCGTTCGGCGGCGATCAGCGCGGCCTCCTCGCGCGACACCAGCTTGTGCTCGGCCGGATTATCGCGGAACGCGAACCACCAGGCGAAGCCCAGCAGTATGCCCAGCACGCCGAATCCATAGAACACGAAACGCCAACCGAAACTCAGCATCACCGCCGTGGTGATCGGCGCGGCGATAATCGGCCCGAGATACAGCCCGCCCAGCAGCACCGAATTCCCCTTGGCTCGCTCGCGCTTCGGGAACCAACGCCGCAGCGCCAGCACCGAGGCCGGCCAATCGGCCGACTGCCCAACGCCCAAGGCGGCGCGGATGGCAACGAACGAGCCCAGGCTGAAGCTCGCCGGTGTCAGCGCCGTCAGCAACGACCACAGCAGATTCGCCCAATATAGCGCCCGCCGCGGCCCGATCTTCTCGGCGAGCCAGCCTGCCGGCACCTGCAGGAACGCATAGGTCCAGGAGAAACTGGTCAGGATCAGCGACATCTCTACCAGGGAGAAGCCGTATTCCTTCTGGATCACCGGCGCCGCCACGACGATCGCGGTGCGATCGAGCGACATCACGAAGGTGATCGGCCCGATCAGCAGCCACACCATCCACCAACGGAACCGGCCAACTCTCATCGCTTCATTCCCCGCTCTCCTTCAGCATCACGATCCCCGCGCGCAGCCGGAGCATGATGAACAGCGCCATCAACCGCAACAACACGCCTGCCCGGCCAGTTCGGCCCGCCGCTTGGTCTTTTTGCTCCTCCCGGCTAGGCTCCGGAGCAAGTTCTTTCCCCAACGTCGAGGAACGGAGCACGCCATGAACGCCGCTGACATCAAGGCCGCCCGCGCCGCTGCCGTCGCCGCCACCATCGACCGTATTCGCGGCATCGAACGCACCCACGGGGTGAGCCGCGCTATGCTCGACGCCGTGAAGACCGAGATGATGCAACTCGCTGCGCAGGAGCACCTCTTTCCCAGCGCCGAATTCCCTCCCCCGCCCGCCGGTCAGACCGGAGCCAATCGCTACCTTCTGCAGGAAGATCCCGACAACCGGTTCGCGCTCTATTTGAACGCGCTCAACCCCGGCAACGAGACCAAGCCGCACGACCACACCACCTGGGCCGTTGTGGTCGCGGTCGAAGGGCAGGAGCTGAACAAAGTCTATCGCCGCACCGACGACGGCCGCGACCCCGCGCATTGCGAGCTTTGCATCGATCACGAGGTGATGGTCGAACCCGGCCGCGGGATCACGCTGATGCCGGACGACATCCACTCGATCCACACCACCGGCAAAGTGCCCACGCGGCATCTCCATATGTATGGGATGGCGCTGGAGAAGCTAGTGTTGCGATCCTATCGCTTCGATCCCCGGCCTCCATCTGGTTCGCGGCCGATCCCGCCATCCCGGTCGGGATCGAAGTGTCAGAGTCAGAACACTAGACGACCGCCGGGCCTTCGACATGAGTACCGGCGAGGTTCTGCCGTACAACAAGAACTTCATGGCGCCGACCGCGACAGCGCGCGCATAGTGCGCAGATGAAGCGGATCAACGCCCGAACCCTCTATGCCTGGCTGACCGACGGCCAGGAGATCGCCCTGCTGGACGCCAGAGAAGAGGGCGAATTCGGCACCTCTCATCTGTTCTGGGCGGCGCCGTGTCCTCTCTCGAAGCGCGAGATCCGGGCCCGCGCCTTGCTACCGCGTAAGAGCGCCCGCATCGTTTGCGTGGATGACGGCCGCGGCCTTGCCGAGCGCCTGGCCGACTGGCTCGAGCGCGACGCCTGCACGGACGTCGCTGTGCTGGATGGTGGCGTCGCCGCTTGCCAGGCCGGCGGCCATGTCCTGTTCAGCGGCGTCAACGTGCCCTCCAAGGCATTCGGCGAATGGGTGGAGCACCACTATGGCACCGAAAGCGTCGATGCCGCCGAGTTGAAATCCTGGCTGGACGCAGGGCGGGACATGGTTGTGCTGGACAGCCGCACGCATGACGAGTTCGTGCGGATGTCGATCCCGTCCGGCATCAGCGTGCCGGGTGGTGAACTCGTGTATCGGATCGGCGACCTCGCCCCAGATCCGAAGACGTGGGTGGTGGTGAACTGCGCCGGGCGGACGCGCAGCATCCTAGGCGCCGAGAGCCTGCGCCGTGCCGGCATCCCCAACAAGGTCGTGGCGCTGCGCAACGGCACGATGGGCTGGGAGCTGGCGGGCCTGCGTTGCGAGCGCGGCCGCACCGACAGCTTCTCGCCTGGCACGCCGAAGACCACGGCACTCGCGCTGGATCGCGCCAAGTCCTTCGCGGAAACGTCGGGCGTCGGCGTGATCGGCGCTCTCGACCTTGCCCGCTTCGAAGAGGACCCCGACCGCACGCTGTATCTTCTGGATGTGCGCGACCCGGCGGAGTTCCGCGCCGGCCACCGCCCGGGCAGCCGCAGCGCGCCGGGTGGCCAATTGGTGCAGGCGACCGATCAGTGGATCGGGGTGCGCAATGCGCGGATCGTGCTGCTGGACGATACCGGCGTGCGCGCGCGGATGGCGGCCGGATGGCTGCGCCAGATGGGCCATCGCGACGTGTTCCTGGTAGAAGGTGGGTTAGACGAAGTGCGCGGTTCCGGCGTTGCAGTCGCGCCGATCCCGGAACTTTCCTCACCGGTCCCGAGCATCGACGTGCCGCGACTAACCGAGCTGCTCGATGCCGGCGAGGGCACCGTCGTGGTCGATCTCGGCCGCAGCGTCGATTACCGCGAGGGCCATATTCCCGGCGCGCACTGGGGCATCCGCACACGACTGGATGTGTTGCGGCCGGTCCTGGCACCGGCGCGGCATGTGATTGCCACGTCGCCGGACGGGATGCTCGCGCGGCTGGCGGCAGAGGAGATCGTGCCGCTGACCAACGCCGAGGTCGCTGCGCTGGAAGGCGGCACCGCCGCTTGGCACGCCTTTGGTCGCCCGCTGGTGAAGGACCGGACCAATCCGCCCGACGAAGCGTGCGTCGATTTCTATTTGCGCCCGTATGACCGCAATTCCGGCGTCGAGGAGGCTATGAAGGCTTACTTGTCGTGGGAGATCGACTTGGTTCACGAGATCGCTCGCGACGGAACCGTGCAATTCGGCGTCGGAGCTGAGGCGTAACGCCTGCCTCTGCGTCTCTCGGTTAGACTTTCTTAAGCTTAACCGCAGAGACGCAGAGGCGCAGAGGAATACTGCCCCTGACGTTGTTCGTACGCGCCGCCCTGGACCTGCTGCTGCCGCCGCAATGCTCCACCTGCGACGAAGCGGTAACGACGCACGGTCTTCTCTGCCCTGCCTGCTTCCGCGGCGTCAGCTTCATCACGGAGCCCTGTTGCCGGCAATGCGGTGTCCCCGTTCGGCTCGACTGGGCTGGCGGGTCTGTGCCCATCCTGCATCGAAACGCCGCCCGTATTTCGCCGTGCGCGCGCCGCCCTGCGCTATGACGCGGCGGCGCGACGCCTGATCCTGCCGTTCAAGCACGCCGATCGAGTGGAGTTGTCCGGCGTGCTCGCGGCATATATGGCACGCGCCGGCGCGGAGCTGCTGGCGAACGCGGACATCCTGGTTCCTGTCCCGCTTCACCGTGCCCGTCTGTTTCGCCGCCGCTATAACCAGGCGGCGTTGCTGGCAAGTGCCCTGGGTCGAGCCGTAAGCCGGCCCGCGCTGCTCGATGCGCTCCGTCGCGAGCGCGGAACCGCGCCGCTCGGGACCAAGTCGGCTGAGGAACGAGCCGCCGCACTGGCCGGCGCGATCGACGTGCGACCATCCCGTGCCACGCGGATCGCCGGGCACCGCGTGCTGCTGGTGGACGATGTGATGACATCCGGGTCCACCGCGAATGCTTGCGCCGCGGTATTGCTGGCGGCTGGGGCGGTTGCCGTCGATGTGCTGGCTGCTGCACGCGTGCCCGACCCGCGGCTTGGATAATCCCCACCACTCCCGCAAGCGGGAGACGTGGACGCTTTCGCCGCTACCCCCGCTGATCCACCACCCGCCTCGCCTTCCCGAGCGACCGCTCAATCGTGCCGGGTGGCTGAATCGCCACCCGAGTAGTCAAGCCGATCCGCTCCTTGATCCGTACGGTGATAGCGAATGCCTCAGCCTCCAGCACCGCAGGCTCCAGCGCATGGGGCTGTGCCTCGACCTCGATCGTGACCTCATCCATCCGACCCTCGCGCGTCAGCACCAGCCGATAGTGACCACTCAGCAACCGGCTTTGCAGCAGCAGGTCCTCGACTTGCGTCGGGAACAGGTTGACACCCCGAACAATCAGCATGTCGTCCGAGCGGCCGGTGACTTTCTCCATCCGCCGCATGCTCCGCGCAGTGCCGGGCAGCAGACGCGTCAGGTCCCGCGTGCGATAGCGGATCACCGGCATCGCTTCCTTGGTCAGAGTCGTGAACACCAACTCTCCCAGCTCGCCCTCCGGCAGCACCTCACCGGTTTCGGGATCTATCATCTCCGGAAAGAAATGGTCCTCCCAGATCGTCGGACCATCCTTGGTTTCGATGCACTCGTTGGCGACACCCGGACCGATCACTTCCGACAAACCGTAGATATCGACCGCATCCATCGTGAACCCATTCTCGATCTCGTGCCGCATCGCGTTGGTCCAGGGCTCGGCGCCGAAGATGCCAATCTTCAGCGATGAGGCACGAGGATCGAGTCCCTGGCGACGGAACTCGTCGAGAATCGCCAGCATGTAGCTCGGCGTAACCGAGATGATGTCGGGCCGGAAATCGGCGATAAGCTGCACCTGCCGCTCAGTCATGCCGCCCGAGACCGGCACGACAGTGCAGCCGAGCCGAGCCGCCCCGTCATGTAACCCCAACCCGCCGGTGAACAGCCCGTAGCCATAAGCGTTGTGCAGGATCATCCCGCGCCGGCCACCGGCTGCGTGGATGGAGCGCGCGACGACGTCGGCCCACGTCTCCAAAACCTTCTGCGTATAACCGACGACGGTGGGCTTCCCGGTGGTGCCCGACGAGGCGTGGATCCGCGCGATCCGCTCGCGAGGCACGGCGAACATGCCGAATGGATAATTGGCACGCAGATCGTGCTTGGTGGTGAATGGAAATTTCGCAAGATCGTCGAGCCAATGGAAATCGTCTGGATGCACGCCGGCGGCTGCAAAGGCAGCGCGATTGTGCGGCACGTTCGCGTAGGCGTGGCGCAGCGTCGAGGCAAGCCGCTCGCACTGCAGTGCGGTGATCTCGTCGCGCGAGGCTGTTTCGATCGGATCAAGTCCAACCGACGGCGTTCGGCTCACGACCGGTCTCCGGGCGGGAAGAAAGGACCACCAGCTAATCGGGAATGGCCGCGGAACTCAGCAATTAGGCTGCCGTCCCCGCCAGTCACCCGCACATCGTAGATGCCGGACCGGCCGCGCGCGTGCGTTCGATCGCTTCGGCGCGCAGCGTCTCGCCGTGCCGGCCGGGGCGCAGGAAGGTGATCGAGGCGTGCTGGGCCACCGCCCGCTCGCCATGGCTGCTGCAGGCGAAAGCAAAAGCCGAATCGGCCAGCGCAAAAATGAACCCGCCGTGGCAGATACCGTGACCGTTCACCATCGCCTCGGTGATCGTCATCACCATGACTGCCCGCCCGGGTGCGACATCCTCCAGCCGCATGCCGAGTCCCGCGCTGGCGCGATCCTCGACCCACATCGCTTCGGCGCAGGCCCGCGCCAGCGCAGCGCCACGGTCTGTCATCGGCCGCCGGTGAAAACGGGTGGGCGCTTGGCCACGAATGCCTGCACAAAGGCGGCGCTGCTTGCGGCCAGCACGATGTCGCACGCCAGCGCAATGTTCGCGCCAGCCCCGGCCGCGACGCCGTTGACTGCACACACGACCGGCAGAGGCAGCGCACGCAGCCGCCGAACCAGCCGCCGATGATATGCGCCTGCAATTGGCCCGAGGTCCGGCGGCCCCCCCGGTCCTGGCATGATGGCCGGCCCGAGCTCTTGGCCGGAGCAGAACCCGCGGCCTGCGCCGGTCAGTAGCATCGCCCGGCAGGAGCGGTCCGCGTCGATCGCGTCGAGCGCACCCGACAGCGCGTCCAGCACCTCCGCGTTGAGCGCGTTCAGCTTGTCCGGTCGGTTCAGCGTGATCTTGTGCCAACCATCATGGCGGGCGACCAAAACCGGATCGGTCATTGCAGTCTCCTCCAGTCAGATAGCGGAATCATGCCCAGCTCCGGTCGTGGTCGGTCGTGCAGCATAGAGATAAACTCGAGCGAATGGCCGTCCGGATCGTCGAAATACACGCTGGCGGCGGGCATCCAGCAGAGCACGACCGGTTCCTCGATCGAAGCTCCGCCGCCGGAACGCGGGGAGAGACCGGCTTCGCGCAGCCGATCGATCGAGGCGATCACCTGCTCGAGCTCGGTTTCAAATGCAATGTGCAGGCGCATGAACAGTGGCGCGGTGCCGGTCGACCATACCCCGAGCATCGCCTGTCCCGGAGTGCCGATCCAGAAGAACGCCACGTTGCGTGCCGGGATCACGTGCGCCAGCGGCAGGCCCAGCACGTCGCGATAGAAGCCGATCGAACGATTTAGGTCACGAACCGTCAGATGCGCCTCGAACAGGCCGCGAATGGGAACCACTGCCATCCTTGGCTCCTGCCTGATGCCTCGTTGCCGAAAGTCTGCGCCGGCGCGTGCGGACTCTCAAGGACGTCATGTCAGGTCTTCGAGCGGCGATCGGGTCGCGGTCATGCTCGGCCGCCGGCGGATGCGATCCCACCAGCCGTGAAGATCAGCATGCTCGGCCAGCAGTGCCGCACCTTCAGGTGCCAGCACGAAATAGGCGAACATCGGCGCCGCGTGTAGGTCGGCCAAACTCAGGTCCGTGCCACATAGGAATGGTCCGTCGCCCATGATATCCTGAAGCGCATTAAGACATTTGCCGGCGACGGGCAGGCCAGCATGGAGCCGTAGTTCGTCCGTCGGCCGGCCCTGCTGCGGCGCGCGGACGCGTTCGACGAAGACGTCCCAGACGAGCGAGCGATAAGCATAGCTGTCGACAACGCTGATCACCTGGTTCATTCGGGCACGAAGTTTCGGCTGGGTCGGCTGCATCTTCGGGCCGGGGAACGCTTCGTCCACGTACCGACTGATCGCGCCGGCTTCGTAGAGACGGAACCCCTCGTGCTTGAACGCCGGGATGCGGCCGAAGGGATGGCGCAGGGCATAGTCTGCCGGCGGTCCGCCGGGAGCGAAGATATCTATCTCCTCCAGACGATAGCGGACCCGCTTTTCTTCGAGCACAAGCCGCACGATACGCACATAGACGCTGTATGCGGCGCCGAAGACGATCGGCTCATTCATGTGGATCAGGGCCAACGCGGCGCATGCGTGCCTGGGGGCACCGAGGGCCTGTCCCACCGCGCCGGCGTCACCGACATCTGCGCCGCGTGACGCACCGCGGACAGACGCCCGAAGCCCGAGTCGCTTTCCTCCAGAAGGTCGGCGATCTCATCACGCGTGGGATTATGGCAGGCGAGCCCGTTCGGCACGCGACCCAGGCTGCGGATCCAATGCCCCGTGCGCGCCAGCGACACCTGCACGTGCCAGCTTCCACCGATCGTCGCCCGGCGGTGCAGCGCCGCCAGCGCGCCAAGCACCATCAGATAGCCCGAAGAATGATCCAGTGCCTGCACCGGCAGCGGCTTCGGCTCGGTCTGGCCGGCGGCTTCCGCTTCCGCCGCGTTAAAACCGCTCGCCGTCTGCGTCAGGCTGTCGAAGCCGCGCCGCCCGGACCAAGGACCGGTATGGCCATAGGCGCACAGCGAGACATGCACGATGCCCGGCCGGATGCGCGCAGTCTGTTTGGGCGCCAGGCCGAACCTGCCGAGCGCGCCGGGACGATAGCCCTGCACGAAGATGTCAGCCCCACGCAGCAGGTCATGCAGCGTCGCACGCGCGCCTTCATCCCGGAGATCAAGCTGCGCCGACAGCTTTCCCCGGCCGGAGTTTATCGTCAGCGGCCGCGGGTTGTAGAGATGCGGCGCGGTGATTAGCAGAACGTCGGCGCCATGCGCGGCAAGAGTCCGCCCGCACACCGGCCCTGCAATCACGCGCGTGAGGTCGAGCACGCGCACCCCGCCCAATGGGCGCTCCGCGGAAGTCAGCGGTTCTGGCGGTGCGTCGCCGATACGGGTGATTGCCACCAGTGGTTCGCTCTGCACGGCGCGGCCCTGCGGATGCGCATCCCATTCGGCGAAGGTGCGCATCGCCGTCACGCACAGCCCGGCTGCGGCGGCTTCATCCTCGAAGTCGAAGGCACGACGCCGCAGGAGCGCGGCGGCGACGGCAGCGCGATCATTGTCGCAGCCTAGAAGTTTCAGCACACCCTCGCGGTGGTGCGGGAAGTTCGCGTGCACCAGCACCCACCGACCGTCACCGCATGGATACGTACCGGCGACCTTGTCCCAATGCTCGGGAAACGGCGCGCCGTCGATCCGGAGCCATCGTTCGGAGCGGTACTCGATGGCGGCATGCCTCATATCGACGCTGACTTGCTGCCGCGGGCCGCCGCGCAGCCGACCGACGGTTGCCGCGGCGAGGGCGGACGCGGCAATCGCCGTCTGCGCCGCGGTCCCGACAGCGAACGAGGATGGCAGCACCGGATCGGCGCCGGTCAGGCGCACATCGTCGAGTGCATCGGCCGGCAAAGCGACTTCGCTCCACAATGCCGCGAGAACCTGATCGGGCTGCATGGGCGTCTCCTATCAAACTGCCGGGCCGGCCAAGTGCCGGCTGCCTTGATCGGGCTGGGAGCATAGCCTACCTCGATCCGCACCGGACCGCAGGCAGAGCAGCGGCCCCCGGTCGACGCCTGGAGCGGAGCGGAATTCATGCAGATCACCATTCTGGGCGGCGCCGGGTTCCTAGGCCGCAAGCTTGCCCGCCATCTGGCCACGCACGGCCGGCTGGGGGACAACGGGGTGACCGGCCTCGTCTCCTTCGATTTCGTCGATACGCCCCACTGGCTGGACGCAGAGTTTCCGGTCAAGCGACTGATCGGCGACCTCGCTGAGCTGCCGGCGGAAGCCGTCCCGCCTGACACCAACGTCATCTTCCATCTGGCCGCGGTCGTCAGCGCCCAGGCCGAGGCGGACTACGACCTCGGCATGCGCGTGAACTTGCACGGCACAGAGGCGCTGATCGGCGCCTGCCGCCGCATCGTTGCGGCGGGGGGCAAGCCGCCACGGGTGGTGTTCACGTCTTCGATAGCGACGTTCAGCGGTGGGCAGGACGCCAAGTTGCTGGACGACGCCCGCCAAGTGCCGGCCAACAGCTACGGCGCCGAGAAGGCCGCAGCCGAGTTGCTGCTGGCCGACGCATCCCGGCGCGGATTCCTCGATGCCGTATCGTTGCGCCTGCCAACAATCATTGTTCGTCCGGGTCGCCCCAACCGCGCTGCCAGCAGCTTCCTTTCCGCGATCATCCGCGAACCGCTGCTCGGCCTGGAAACCGAGCTGCCGGTCGGAGACGCATTCGCGGCCTGGGTGGCCAGTCCACGCCGTGCAGTCGATTGGCTGTTGCACGCCGCGACGATGGACACGGAGCAGATGGGCATCGACCGCAGCGTCAACCTGCCGGGGATCAGCGCCACCGTCGCACACATGCTGCAAGCGCTCGACGAGGTCCGGCCCGGCGCCTCTCGCTTGGTCCACCATGCTCCGGATCCGGCGATTGCTGCCATCGTGGAGACTTGGCCGGCCGCCTTCGAGCCTATGCGCGCCCGCACTCTGGGTTTCTCCCCCCACGAGAAGCTGGTCGATGTGGTCCACGCGTTCGTGGAGGACGATCTCGACGACACGCGCGCCGAGCGCGGGTTGCACGCTTAGTGTCCCACGTGCACGGAGTGGCGGACTGTCGTCCGCCCTACGAGCCTCGAACCACGCGCCGTAGGGCGGACGTCAGTCCGCCGCCTTAGTCGGAATGGCGCGGCTACTACGCCGGTACTGGCCGAGCGCGCTGGTTGTAGAGCATCTTCGCCCGCCGCTCCTGTTCCTCGGGCGATAGTTTCGATGGATCCTCTGACAGGTCGGCACCCACCGCCAGCCCGCGCTGCACCGCGGGACGCGCACTGATTTCGTCAAACCAGCGCTTGAAGTATTTGAACTCCTCGATGTCCTGGCCCTGGTTCTTCCAGTTCACGGTCCAGGGATAGCAGATCATGTCGGCGATCGTGTACTCGTCTCCGGCCAGGTACCGCCTGTCATAGAGCCGCATGTTCAGCACGCCGTACAAGCGGTTCGCCTCATCGGTGAACCGGCGCACCGCATAGGACTGGTCACCCTGCTTGTCGCCCAATCGCCGGAAATGGCCGCATTCGCCGAGCTTCGGCCCCTGATTCGCCATCTGCCACATCACCCACTGGGCGACCTCGTATTTGCCGCGCACGTCCTGTGGCCAGAACTTTCCGACTTTCCCGGCGATGTACATCATGATAGCGCCTGATTCGAACACGCTGATCGGCGCGCCGCCGCCCGCGGGTTCGTGATCCACCAGCACCGGCATGCGGTGGTTCGGATTGATCTTCAAGAACTCGGGCTTGAACTGATCGCCCCGTCCGATATTGCAGGGGATAATGTTGTATCGAAGGCCGCACTCCTCGAGCAGGATGGTGACCTTCTTGCCGTTCGGGGTTGGCCAGTAGTGCAGGTCGAGCATAGGTCCGCCTTTCCATCAGAGGCTGGGTTTCACCGCGACAGGTTGCCAGCCGTCCGCCCCAGGGCGCAACCTTGCCCCCGATGGACCAGTTGACCCTCATCGACCCGGTCGCGCGCGCGCAGGGACTTTCCGCCGAGCTCGCGGCCTCTTCCGACGAAATCGAACAAACGCAGCGCATCGTTGAACCGCTGTTGACGCGACTGCACGAAGCGCGGCTGTTCCGCATGCTGCTGCCGCGCTCGGTTGGCGGCGACGCCGTGGAACCCACCGTTTATTTGCGCGCAGTCGAGGAAGTCGCGCGACATGACGGTTCGGTGGCATGGTGCCTGTTCACCGGCAACAGCAGCGCGCTGATCGCGGCCTATCTGCCTCCCGACGTGGCGCGCGAGATCTGGGGCGACCCGCGTGCAGTCGTCGCCTGGGGACCGCCGAACGCGACCAAGGCGCACGCGGTACCCGGCGGCTACCGCGTCAGCGGCACTTGGCAATTCGCCAGCGGCTGCCGGCATGCAAGCTGGATGGCCGCACACTGCCAGGTGATCGAGCCGGACGAATCGCTGCGGCTCAACAGCGCTGGTCGGCCCACCGTTCGTGCATTGCTGTTCGCCGCCGGACAAGCGAAACTGATCGACGGAAGCTGGGAGGTGATTGGGCTGCGCGGCACCGCCTCCAATGCCTACTCCCTCACCGACCTGTTCGTGCCGGAGGCGTTCAGCTCCACGCGCGAAGACCCGACGCTACGGCTCGAACCGGGGCCGCTCTATGCGTTTACCCAACAGGGTCTGTATGCGGTGGGCGCCGCCGGCGTCGCGCTCGGGTTGGCGCGTGCAATGCTGGATGCGTTCGTAACCCTAGCGCGGCGCAAGACGCCACGTGCGCTGGCGCCGCTGGGAGGCAACGCCGTGGTGCAGGCCAATGTGGCACGGGCCGAGGCGAAGCTTGCATCAGCACGTGCCTACCTTCTGGATACGTTGCGAACGATCTTTACCCAGGCCGGCGATACCACCCCGATTGATACACCCTCGCGCGTATGGCTGCGGCTGGCGACCACCCTGGCGATCGAGGCGTCGATCGAGGTTGCCGAATTTGCCTATCGCGGCGCCGGGGCGGACGCGATCTTTGCCGGCAGCGCGTTCGAACGACGGTTCCGCGACATGCACACGCTGTCGCAGCAAACCCAGGCACGCGCCGCACATTTCGAGGCAATCGGCGCAGTCATGCTGGGCAACGAGCCGGAGGTGTTTCTTTAGCCGCGGCGCGGCGCTACGGCCGGATGATCGTCCCCGGGCCAGCCTCGGTGAACAGCTCCAACAGGCAGGCATGCGGCACCCGTCCGTCCAGGATCACCGCCCCCTTGGCGCCGCGCCGCACCGCATCGACGCAGTTCTCCACTTTCGGGATCATCCCATCGGTGATCATGCCGCGCTCGATGCCCTGTTCCACTTCCGCCACTGTCATCTCGGCGATCAGCTTCTGTTCCCCGTCTAGCACGCCCGGCACGTCGGTCAGCATCAGCAGCCGCGTTGCACCCAGCGCCCCAGCAATCGCCCCGGCCACGGTGTCGGCGTTGATGTTGTAGGTCTGCCCATCCTCGCCCATGCCGACCGGCGCGACCACCGGGATCAGCCCGGCGCCGGTCAGCGCGTGGATCACCCGTACATCGACCCGCTCCGGCTCACCAACGAATCCGAGATCGAGCACCGTTTCGATCCGGCTGCCCGGATCGCGCTTTGTGCGCGTCAGCTTGCGCGCGCGGATCAGCCCGCCATCCTTGCCGCAGATGCCCACCGCCAGGGCGCCGGCACGGTTGATTAGCCCAGCGACGTATTTGTTCACCGTGCCAGCCAGCACCATCTCGACCACCTCGACCATGGCGGCGTCGGTGACGCGCAGTCCGTCGACGAAGGTCGATTGGATAGCTAGCCGCTTCAGCATGGCGTTGATCTGCGGCCCGCCGCCATGCACCACCACCGGATTGATGCCGACCTGCTTGAGGATGGCGATATCGGCGCCGAACTGTTCCGCCAGCGCCTCTTCGCCCATTGCGTGACCGCCATATTTCACCACCACCGTCGCCCCGGCGTAGCGACGCAGGTACGGCAGCGCGAGCGCCAGGATGCGTGCCTGCTCGGCAGCCGCGGCACGGTCGATGGGGGGAATGCTCATCCTGGATCCTTTTGCGCTGGCGCTGGCGGGGTGGTTAGGGCGGAGGAGTCAGAAGGGTCAAGCGACTGGATTGCGGGGCGCTGGGATCTAAGGGCGCGTTCATCCCGACTGGAAACGCTCAGCCCGCGAACACGTCTCGCGCTCTCTCTCGGGTTTGGGCTGCGAAGCAGACCAAAGGCTGCCCTCGGGCTTCGACCTGGCTTCGACCCGAGGGTGCCGCGCGTAGCGCGGCCGGTGAGGGTTTCTGCCACGCCGAGGCCCTCACCCAGTTCGCCGGCGCCGCACCGAACTACACAAACTTCGTCCCACCAACAGCCCGGAGGACCTCGCCCGGCGCGACCATGCCGCCATCGCCCAAATCGCCGCGCTACACCCGGCCAACGCCGCCGAGGCCGACCTAGGAACATCGGCTCCGCCGTCGGCGTCAGAGCCACAACCGGAACCCGCGCCGGTGGACGAACGACGACAACTTGCTTCAAGCGCTCATCGCCGCCTTGCCGTGCCACCTCCTCTCCTTCCGGGATGCCATGACGGCGAGGATGGTCCTCGGCGGTCCAGCATCACTCCTTTCGAGGCATGGTATGTGCAATTGGACAAGCACAGAGCTTCGAAGAAGGATCCTCGAACGCTCCGGCGGTGTCCACTGAAGCAGGGATTCCGGATCGCCAACAGCGTTGTGGCGGAAGATGTGCTTTTCCGCCCTGTCTCCCTAATTCAAGAGTTCTGCCTGCTGGCGGTGTTCGGCGGACCGATCAACAATCTCGGTGCGACGGTCGTGGACACGCATCGCATCGCCTATGGCGGCGCGTTCGTGCTGGAGGGGATCGGTACGTTCTTTCTCGTCAACACGGTGCTGCACGCCGCGGTGCGCGGCTCCGCAGGTCGGCTTGCGCCATTCGCGATCGGGATGACAGTCACCGTGTGCATCTTGATTTTCGGCGCGCTAACTGGCGGCAGTGTCAATCCCGCGCGCACCATCGGGCCGGCGGTCGCAGCGGGCGTGTACGACGGGATCGCGGTGTATTTAGTCGCACAGCTCCTCGGCGGCATAGTTGCGGGTGTGCTCTATCGCGTATTCTGGGTGCCACGACCCGCGTCCGCACGGTTTGGCACTGCTGGCCACGTCGCAGCCGAATAGGACGCGGCAGCGCCTCGTACTACCTGTTCTCGTTCGGCCGGGTAATCGTGCCGCCGGGCATCGGCCGCGGCACGCCGGTCGTTTCAGGTAAGCTGAGCGGCCAACCGGCCGCGACGCGTGCGGCGAGGAAGCCGAAGCATTGTGCTTCCAGCGCGTCGCCGTCCCAACCGACCGATTCCACTGGCTCGACCGGCGCGGGCAATGTCTGGCGCAGCGCACCTATGATCGCCGGGTTGCGCCGGCCGCCACCGGAGACGAGCCAGTGTCGCGGCGGCTCGGGAAGAGGCGCGGCGGCCACGGCGCTCGCGGTGAAGGCCGCCAGCGTAGCGGCCCCATCCTGGAGTGACAGCGACTCGATCCCGCTCGCAGCGAGCGCGCAGGCGAAATCCAGCCGGTCCAGCGACTTGGGCGCCGGGCGGGCGAAATACGCGTGCGCCAGCAGCCGGCGCAGCACCACGCTATCTGCTGTGCCGGCTCGGGCCAGCGCGCCGTCGCGATCAAACGACCCGCCGCCGTGGCGCGACACCCAATCATTGAGTGGCCCGTTCCCTGGTCCGGTATCGAATGCGACCAACCGCTCGCCGGGCCCGATCCAGGTCAAGTTTGCGACGCCTCCGATGTTCAACACTGCCAGTGGTTTCGGCAGATTGTGGGCCAGTGCCGCGTGAAACAGCGGTGCGAACGGCGCGCCTTGCCCGCCCGCTGCCACGTCCGCCGAGCGAAAATCGTGCGCCACGGCGACGCCGGTCAGCCGTCCAAGCAACGCAGCGTCGCCGATCTGCCAAGTGCGCCGGCGCGCCGGGTCGTGCAGGATTGTCTGGCCGTGGAAACCGATCAGGTCCGGCGTGCCGCCAAGTGCCAGTGCCGCGCGGGCATGTGTTTCGGTGAGCCGATGGACGGCCTCGGCCAACGCTGGATCCTCCGGGTCCAGCCCCGCCGCCCGGTCGAGCAGAATGCGCAAGGTTGCGCGCAGATCGTCCTCGTACGGAAAAGTCAACGTCGGCCCCAGCGCGGAGATCACCTCGCCATCGGTCTCTACCCAGGCCGCATCAACGCCATCCAGTGAGGTGCCGCTCATCAGCCCGATCGTGCGCAGCATGCTGCCTCCATTTCCTCAGATGGCCCGCTCATGCTAGCCGGTGCTGACCAAATACGGGCTGCCCGTCATGCCGAAAAGCGATTTCCTGCGTGAAGCCATCGAGCGCGGCTTCGTCTTCCAGTGCACCGACCTCGATGGGCTGGACGCGGCGATGTGTGCCGGGAGGATAGCTGCGTATATCGGCTTCGACTGCACCGCTGACAGCCTGCACGTCGGCAATCTGGTGGGGATCATGTCGCTGCAACTCTTGCAGAAGCATGGTCACAAGCCGGTCGTGCTGATGGGGGGCGGCACGACGCGGATCGGTGATCCCTCGGGCAAGGACGAGTCACGCCAGCTTCTGACCGACGAGCAGATTGCCGCCAACATGGCGGGCATCCGCCTCTGCTTCGAGCCGTTCCTGCGCTTCGGCGATGGCCCGTCGGATGCGCTGATGGCCAACAATGCCGATTGGCTGGATCCGCTCGGGTACATCCCGCTACTGCGGGACGTCGGTACGCATTTCACCATCAACCGCATGCTGACCTTCAATTCGATCCGCCTGCGCCTTGATCGCGAGCAGCCACTGACGTTTCTAGAATTCAACTACATGATCTTGCAGAGCTACGACTTTAGGGAGCTGGCGCGCCGGCACAACGTGATCTTGCAGCTCGGCGGTTCGGACCAGTGGGGCAACATCGTCGCCGGCATGGAGCTGACGCGGCGGACCGATGGGCGGCCCGTCTATGGATTGACGACGCCGCTGATCGCTACTGCCTCGGGGGCCAAGATGGGCAAGACCGCCCAGGGTGCCGTTTGGCTTCGAGCCGATCGGCTGTCGCCGTATGACTACTGGCAGTTCTGGCGGAATACTGAAGACGCCGATACCGGGCGTTTTCTGCGGCTGTTCACCGATCTGCCGCTTGATGACATCGAGCGGCTGGGGCGGCTCGGCGGGGCGGAGATCAACGAGGCGAAGAAGGTCCTCGCCACCGAGGCTACGCGACTCGCGCATGGGGCGGCGGCGGCGGCGAGCGCGGCGGAGACTGCCCGCCTTGCCTTCGAGGAAGGCGAGGCGGCCGCGACCCTCCCGAGCGTCGAAGTGCCATATGGCGAGCTGGTGTCAGGCGTTCCGGCCTTCCGCCTATTCGTGCTGGCGGGGCTTGCCGCGAGCAACAGCGAGGCGCGTCGGCTGGTTCGTGGCGGCGGCGCACGGGTGAATGACGAGACGGTGGATGACGAGGGCCGCCTTCTTTCGGTCGACGATCTGCGCGACGGAGCGATCAAGCTCTCGGCCGGACGCAAGCAGCATCGGCTGGTCCGGGCGATGTGACGCCGGCCGCACCGCTGTCCACTCTCCCTATCCCACAAGAGGGAATCTCCTATGGACTCGCAACGCATCGCTGAAGCTGCCGGACTGCTTGTCGCATCCGACCGGCGATCCGCTGGAGACCGCGGTAGCGCTGGTGAACATGTTCCGTAGCGGGGCAGGAGTCCGCGCCGGCCAATTGGTGACCTGCGGCAGCTATACCGGCATGCGCTTCCTGAAGCCGGGCGACACCTGCACCGCGCGGTTCGAGGGACTCGGTGCGGCGGAGGTGATGTTTGCGAAATAGGGGAGGGCCGCCCGAGCCCGACGGACCCCCAGCCAATACCACAAGGGCCCCGGAATTCCGGAGCCCCGTGTAGTAGGTTTGCCTTCGGCCGCTAGCTGTTGTTGCGGTTGCCCAGAAGCTGCAGCAGCAGCATGAACAGGTTGATGAAGTTCAGGTAAAGGCTCAGCGCGTCATAGACGCTGCGCTTGGCCGCCTGCTCGGTCCCCTCGGCATAGGCGTATTGCACATAAGTCGCCTTGATCCGCTGGGTGTCGTAAGCTGTCAGTCCGGTGAACACCAGCACGCCGATGATACTGACCAGGAACTGCAGCTCGGTCGAGCGCATGAACATGTTCACCACGCTGGCGAGGATCACGCCGATCAGCCCCATCATCAGGAAGCTACCCCAGCGGCTGAGGTCGCTGCGCGTGGTGTAGCCGTAGATGCTCATCGCTGCGAAGGTGCCGGCCGAGATGAAGAACACCCGCACGATCGAAGTGCTGGTGTAGATCAGGAAGATATTCGTCAGGCTGAGGCCCATCGCCGCGCAGAACAGCCAATAGAGCGTCTGCGCCATCTGCCGCGACAGCCGGTTCACCCCCAGGCTGAGCACCAGCACGAAGGCCAGCGGCAAGAAGATCGAGATCATCGCCAGCGGCGAGACGCTACGCACCACGCCCGCCGCGGTGGTAACCTCAGGATAGAATGCGTTGATCGCCGAGGTGTTGGCGATCAGGTAGGCGATGATGCCGGTCAGCAACAGACCCGACGCCATCCAGTTATAGACCCGCAGCATGTACGCCCGCAGCCCCGCGTCCAGGACAGCGGAGGTAGCGGTGGCGCCGGGGGAGCCCGGGTACGCCCGGAAGTCGGGACTGTAGACCATGGGTTCTCTGTGTCCTCTCAGGCGGGTGATAACCCGCGCAGGCAACATTGGCGACGGGCCGGTTTTGTTCAAGCGTGGCGGCGTGAAGCCGGATTTATTCGTTCCGCAACCACGGCGCCGCCTTGGCCCGCAGCGCCGCCGCAGTGCCAGCATAGCCGAATGCCAGCATCATGGCGAGAGCCGCGATCAGCGTGCCGGCCAAGGCGCCGGGCAGGAAATTCCAGTCGGCATGCATCACGTAGCGCAGTACGGCCCAGCTCGCCAGTGTCCCGACCAATGCCGCGACAGCACCCGCCGCCAAACCCAGCGCACCGAACTCGACCAGCCATGCCGCCCGGATCTGCGATCGCGTGGCGCCGAGCGTCTTGAGGATCACCGCCTCCCGCGTCCGGCGCTGCTGGCCGGCGGCGATCGCCCCGATCAGTACCAGAGTACCGGCAATTAGTGTGATCGAGCCCGCCGCGGCCAACGCAACGGCGAGCTGCCGCACCAGCGAAGCGATTGCCGCCAGCACACTCCCGACCTCGATGCCGGTCACATTGGGTAGTGCATCGCTCACTCGACGGAGCAGCGTCCCTTGGAAGGGGGTCGCAACTCGAACAGTGGCGATATGCGTGTGCGGCGCCTCGGCGAGCAGGCCCGGACTTGCCACCAACACGAAATTCAGTCCGAGCCGCTGCCAAGCGATGTCGCGCAGGCTGGCCACGGTCAGCTCGATATCGCGCCCGAGCACGTTGACCGTGATGGTCCCGCCGATTCCGAGACCCCAGCCTTTGGCCAAGCCAGCATCAACCGACACCAGCGGCTTCCCATGGTAATCGGCCGGCCACCAATGTCCGGCGACCAACTTGGTGTCCGGCGGCGGCGTTGCAGCGTAGGTCAGTCCGCGATCGCCTCTCAGCGCCCAACGCGTCTCCGGCGCGGCCTTCACCTGTTCCGCCGGGACCCCGTTCACGGCGACGATCCGTGCACGAAGGCTGGGCACCTGCGCCATGGTTTCGACGCCCGGAGCGGAGCGCACCAGTGCCTCGAAGCGCGCGAGCTGGTCGGGTTGGATGTCGACGAAATAAAAGCTTGGTGCATCGGCCGGCAGTTCGCGCAGGACCTCCTGGCGCAGATCGCCCTCGATCAGAGCGACGGCGGCCAGCGTGGCGAGCCCGAGCCCCACCGAGGTCAGCATCAAAGGTGTTGGTGTACCCGGACGGTACAGGTTCGCGATACCGAGGCGGGCCCACGGGGCGTGTTGTGATCGGGCGACGCGCGCCAGCCGCATCATTGCCAACCCGGCCAGCCGGGACACCGCCAGCGTCAGCAACGCCGCGGCGCAAAACCAGAGCGCCAGGCGCCGATCGGGCGAGGCAACGGCGGTCAGCGCCACGAGCCCTGCCGCCACCCCGACATTGGCGACGATGATCCCGCGCGCCGGTCGGACGTGCTCTGGCAGCAGCGCGTCGCGGAACAGCGCTGCTCCGGGAATGCGTGCCGCCCGTCCTAGCGGCCAGAGTGCGAAGCCGAGCGCAGTCAGGACGCCATAGGTCCCGGCAAGTGCCAGCGGACCGACATAGACACCGCTCACCGGTGGAACCGGCAGCACCTGCCGCAGCCAACCCATCGCCGCCAGCGGCAGCGCCGCGCCGGCGGCAAGTCCGACCACGATCCCGGTGCAAGCCAGCGCCATCACCTGGAGCAGGCAGACCGCGAATATCAGGCTGGAGGATGCGCCGAGGCAACGCAGCGTTGCGATCGTCCGCGCGCGTGCCGTCAGCCACGCGTGCACGCCGTTTGCCACGCCGATCCCCCCGACCAGGAGCGACGTCAGCCCGACCAGCGTCAGAAAGAGAGAAGTCTGGTCGATGAAGCGGCCGACCCCTGGCGCGGCGTCGCCGGGGCCGCGAACGCGCCAGCCTTGATCGGGGAACGCGGCCTCGATCGATCCGGCCACCTGGGGCGCCGCGGCGGGATCCGGCCATGCCGCCCGCAGCGCGTAGCTGACCAGAGAACCCTGTACCACCAATCCGGTGGCGGGCAGTGCGGCCGCGTCAATCACCACCGGCGCACCAAGGATTACCGGGCTGGCCACGCGGTCCGGTTCGGAAATCAGGACCGCGCGCACGGCGAATGTCTCGGTCCCTAGCCGGGCGGTGTCGCCCGGGTGCAGGCGAAGACGGTCCAGTACCACCTTGTCGGCGGCCAACCCGTATTGTCCGTTGCGCTTGCCGAGCGCGGCTGCGATTGGCTGTGCGGGATCGAGCACGGGCGCGCCAACGAGTGGCCAGGATTTGTCCACCGCGCGCAGCTCGACGAGTTGGCGTTCGCCGGAGGGCGCGACCAGCAGCGATCGCGTCTGCACCACCTCGGAGAGCCGCGCCTCGCGCGCCTGCAGCCACACTCGCAGCGCGGCCGGCGGCGGCTCGGCCCCGGTGCCGATCTCGATGTCGCCGCCCAGGATCTGCCGACCGTTCGCGGTCAGCCCCGCATCGGTGGCGGCGCGCAGCGTGCCGACCGCCGCGATTGCTGCGACCCCGAGGGCCAGGCAGAGCAGCACAATCCCAAGCCCCCGCACGCCGCCGCGCAGTTCGCGCCGGGCCAGACGCAGCGCGAGCATCATGCCGGTGCGCCGGCAGGCGCGGCCTGGTCGATCCGAACCACCCGGCCGTCGGCGATATGCACGCAGCGGCCGCAACGCCCGGCCAGGGCTGGGTCATGGGTGATCAGCAGCAGCGTCGCTCCGCTTGCCGCGGCCTGCCGGAACAGGAGGTCCATCACGGCCTGCCCGGTCTCCTGGTCGAGATTGCCGGTGGGTTCATCAGCGAGCAGCAAGGCCGGCGCCGGTGCGAGGGCGCGGGCGAGCGCAGTGCGCTGCTGCTCGCCGCCGGAGAGCTGGCCGGGCAGATGGGTGAGCCGATGGCCGAGCCCGACCTCCTCCAGCGCCGCCCGGGCACGCGGCGTGGCATCGCGCCGGCCGGCCAGCTCCAGCGGGACCGCGACATTCTCCAGCGCGGTCATCGTCGGGATGAGGTGGAAGGCCTGGAACACGATGCCGATGGCGTCCCTCCGCCAGCGCGCCAGTGCGTCCTCATCGAGGTTGGTGATCTCGCGGCCGGCGAAGTGGATGGTGCCGGCGCTGGCGCGCTCGAGCCCGGCCAGCACCATCAGCAGGCTGGTCTTGCCCGAGCCCGATGGGCCGACCAAGCCGACTGTTTCGCCGGCCTCGAGGTCGAGATCGATGCCGCGGAGGATGTTGACCGGACCCGCGGCGGAAGGCACGGTCAGGTGGAGGCCCCGCAGTCGGACTAGAGACTCTGCGGTCGGCGGGGACGGCGGAATGGCATCCATCGCGGCAGCATATGGCCTCCTTCGACGATGCCGGAAGGCTGCGGCGGGCGTGGGGCTGATTGTCCTGCTAGGCGGCGCTGCGCCGGCCGCGCCTGTGCGGCTGCTGGTGCTGGGTGACTCGCTCTCTTCCGGTTACGGCCTGCCGCACGACGAGGGGATCGAGGCCCAACTCGCCGCTGCGCTGAAAGCGCACGGCGAGGACGTATCGCTGATCGACGGCGCCGTTTCCGGCGATACGTCGGCGGGCGGGTTAGCTCGGCTCGACTGGACGCTGGCGGACGGGGCGGATGCGGCGATCGTCGAGCTGGGTGCCAATGACGGGCTGCGCGGCGTCGATCCGGCCGAGATGCGGGCTAACTTGACGGCGATCCTGGACAAGCTGGCTGCGCGGCATATTCCGGTGCTGCTCACCGGCATGTACGCCCCGCCCAACTTGGGGCCGGACTACGAGGCGGAGTTCCGGGCGGTGTTCGACGCGCTCGGCAAGCGATCCGGGGTTATCTACGATCCGTTTTTTCTGGCTGGTGTCGCCGAAGTGCCGTCGCTGACACAGCCGGACGGGCTGCATCCGAATGCCGAAGGGGTGCGCCGGATCGTCGCCCGTATCTTGCGGGAGGTGGAGCGGCTCATCGCCGAGGCAGAGAAGCCATGAGGTTGTTTGTCGCCCTCGATCTGCCCTGGGAGCTGCGCGAGCGGCTGCGGGCGATGACCGCGCTCAGCATTCCCGGCGCGCGCTGGGTGGGGCATGAGAATTATCACCTGACTTTACGCTTCATCGGCGAAACCCCGGGTTATCTGGCCGAGGAGATCGACCATGCGCTGGCCGCGCTTAAGGTGCCGGGCTTCACGCTGACACTGGCGGGACTTGGCACGTTCGGCAAAGGGGGGCGGGACAACTCATTGTGGATTGGCGTCGAGCGCAATCCTTCGCTCGATCACCTGCGGTCCAAGATCGAGACGGCACTGCAACGCATCGGGCTGGAGCCGGAACGGCGGCGCTTCGCCCCGCATGTGACGCTGGCACGGCTCGACAGCGTGCCGGAGGCGAAACTCGCCGGGTTCGTGCAGGCGAACAATCTGTTTCGTGCTCCGCCTGTGTCGGTGGAACATTTCACACTGTTCAGCTCGCGGCTGGGCAAGGAGCAGCCGGTCTATACGGCTGAAGTGGAATATCCGCTTGTCTGAACGTTTGGATGTCCGCCTTGTTGCGTCGCGGCTGCTCAGATGGAGCGCACCATGGCACGGCTGAAGACCGATCCTGCTCGCTTCGAAGTGGTGAAGAATGCGCTGATTGCCGCCGCCGAGGAGATGAAGATCGTGCTCGCCAAGGCGGCCTATTCGCCGCTGCTCAAAGTGGCGGGCGACTATTCCTGCGGCATTTTCGACAGTCGCGGCGACATGGTGGCGCAGGGGCCGGACCTGCCGATCCATCTCGGGTCGATGCCGGATGCAGTGCGTGCGGTCGTGCGCGCGTTTCCCGATCCAGCGCCTGGCGATGTATTCATTCACAACGACCCATACCACGGCGGCTCGCATCTGCCGGACGTGAACGTGGTGGCGCCCGCTTTCCACGCCGACCGCCTGCTTGGCTATGGGTGCGTCCGTGCCCACTGGCCGGATATCGGCAGCGCCACGCCGGGTAGTTACGGTGCAGTTACCGAGATCTATGGCGAGGGCCTGCGCCTGCCGCCGGTGCGGCTCTATCGCGACTTCCGGCCGATTCCGGACATCGAGGCGATCATCTTCGCCAATGTGCGCACGCCCACCGAGCGGCTCGGCGATCTGCGCGCGCAGGTCGCGGCGTGTTGGCGTGCCGCGGCGCGGCTCTCGGCGCTGGCCGCCAAGTATGGCGCCGATGCGCTGCTGGGGATCATGCAGGAAGTGCAGGACTATTCAGAAACGATGATGCGCGCCGCACTTCGTGCGCTACCCGACGGGGAAGCCGTATTCGAGGACGTGTTCGACGGTGACGGCGTGCTGGCGCCCGGCGAGCGCGAGGACGCGACCTTCACCGTACGCCTGCGCATCGCCAAACAGGGCGACACGATCACCGCCGACTTTGCCGGCTCCGACCCGGCGGTTGCCGGACCGATGAACGCGCCGGTGACCGTCACCGCATCGGGCGTGTTCTGCGCGCTGAAAATGATTGCTGACCCGAACAGCCTGATCCCGCCCAATTCCGGTTGCTGGCGACCGGTCACGGTAACCGCTCCACCCGGCTTGGTGGTGAACGCGCAGCATCCCTCCCCCGTGGTGTATGCCAATCACGAGATGTCGCACCGCATCGCCGACATGGTAATGGCGGCAATGTTTCAGATCACGCCACGAACGGTTATGGCGGGATCGCAGGGCACCTCGGCAGTGGTCACGTTCGGCGGCGTCGATCCGCGTAGCGGTGAGCGATATGTCAGCTACGAGTCGATCAAGGGTGGGTTCGGCGCGCGACCGGTGAAGGATGGCATCAACGCAGTCGCCGCGACCGTCAGCAACATGATGAACACGCCGATCGAGATCCTGGAAATGAGCTTCCCGCTCCGCGTCGAGGAATACGCGCTGGTCCCCGACAGCGGCGGTCCGGGGCAGTATCGTGGCGGGCTCGGTGTGCGACGCACGTGGCTGGTGCTCGGGCATGACGCGCATGCCGCGGTCTGCTGCGAACGCACGGTGACGCCACCGTTCGGTCTGGCCGGCGGACTGCCGGGTGCGCCGGCGCGCATCGAGCTGATGCCGCCGCACGGCAATGCGCGCCGCCTGACCAGCAAAGGTGCGTTCATCGCGCCGGCCGGCTCGCGCGTGGTGCTGCAGGCACCCGGCTCGGGCGGATACGGCCCGTCGACCGTGCGCGAGCCGGCCCGGCTTTCCGAAGACCTGGCGGACGGATACGTTACGCCATCCGCCGCCCGGCGGGATTATCGAGGGGAGAGAACCTGATGTCCGAAGCACTGCCGCTGATCGCCCAGAAGGGGCCGTACATGATCGCGGTCGAGGCCGGAAAGTCCTATTGGTGGTGTGCGTGCGGACAGAGCAAGAGCCAGCCGTTCTGCGACGGCTCGCACAAGGGCAGCGGCTTCGCTCCGATCGAATACAAATCTGAGGCCGCAAGCGACGTCTATTTCTGCGGCTGCAAACGTAGCGCCGCCAAGCCGTGCTGTGACGGCACCCACGAGACGGTGTGACGGACATGAAGATCGACGACGTCACGCTGACGATCTTCACCTGGGATGGTATTCCGGCGACGACGTACCACCAGGGCGCGCTGGCCTCGAGCACGTCGAATCTCGGCCTGCTGCGCATCCATACGGATCAGGGGTCGGAGGGGCACGCATTTCTGGGCTCTGCTACCAATCCGGCCGCGATGGACGGGCCGCAGCTTATCCGCACGCTGAAGCCGCTGCTGCTGGGCCAGAACCCGCTGGAGCGCGAGCGCATCCATCAGTCGATGCGGCTGCTGACCCGGACCGTGACTTATCGCACGGTGGGCGCGGTCGATACCGCGCTGTGGGACCTGGCCGGTAAGATTGCCGGACTGCCGGTGCACGCGCTGATGGGAACTTACCGTAACTCGATCGTTGCTTATGCAAGCTCGCAGGTGCTGCCCGACATCGCCGCCTATGTCGATCAGGCGCAAAGCTTCAAGGCCGAGGGTTGGCTTGCCTACAAGATCCACCCACGGCGGGACCCCGATCAGGACATCAAGGTCTGCGAGGCGGTGCGCAAGGCGGTCGGCGACGACTACCGGCTGATGCTGGATTCCACCTGGAGCTACAACTACACAGACGCGCTGCGCGTCGGGCGCGCGATCGAGGCGTTGGGGTTCTACTGGTACGAGGACCCGATGGCCGATGAGGATATCTACAACTACGTGAAGCTGCGGGAGAAGCTCGATATTCCGATCATGGCGACCGAGTTTCCCGCCGGCGGACTGGATACCTATCCGATCTGGCTGACCGAGCGCGCCACCGACTATCTGCGCGGCGATATCCCCAACAAGGGTGGGCTGACCGCGATGCTGAAGACCGCGCATCTGGCGGAGGCGTTCGGGGTCAAGTACGAGGTGCATCACAGCGGAAATTCGCTGAACAACCTGGCGAACCTGCATCTGTGCATGAGCTTGCGGAACACCACGATGTTCGAGGTGCTGCTGCCGCACGGGGCGCACAAATACGGCATGGCGAAGGAGTTGGAGATCGACCGCGACGGGCTGCTGCATGCGCCGGCGGGACCGGGGCTGGGCGCGGAGATCGATTTCGCGCTGATCGAGCGGAAGACGGAGGGGGTGCTGAAGTAAATACCGGCTGACCGAAGGTGAATTGCAGGCTGGGCATGGCAATCATTACTTCGATCATGCCTGAAATACTTGCATGGGTTCACCCAGCGAAGATCGGTAAATCGGGGGAAATCGGTATCGGTTGAATACAGGACATACCCTCGCTCCATGGCAAGAACAGCCAGATGGGCGTCTGTCGTGAGATTGCCGGCGGTGCCAAGACGCTCAAGTTGCGCACGAAGCTGAAGCCGCTCCATAACGTCTTGAATTGGCAGCGGACGCGGCGCCACTTTGCGGTTTGTGGTGATACGCACAAAACCAAGCATTGTTGTCCAGGCCAGCCCGACGCCTTCGGCGCCCGCCAAACACGTACCCCACCAGCGCCGAGCCCTCTCGTGTACTGAAGAATCAGCGTTATGCGCGTGAACGAGGACGTTTACGTCTGGCAGAATCATGGAGCCTGTCCACGAAAGCGTCCGCCTCGAGCTCGTCGGCCAGCTGCCCGAGCTTGTCTAGATCGATACCCGGCCTAAAGCCGAAGGAATGAGGAATCGTCTTCGGCGCCGGGTGGTGTCGGCCCGCAGCGGCCTCGCCCAAGCCAGCACGGATCGTTCGATTGACGGCTTCCTTGAAAGGGATGCCGAGCTCCCGCGCGCGCCGCTTCAACAATCCCGCCAGATCATCATCGAGCGTAAGCGTCGTCCGCATATCTGAGACGCTAGATGCGTCATCTTTTGATGTCAAGACATCAAGCTTTGGGTATGAAGCGTTGATTCGCCTCGACGCGCCGAGCGTAACTAATCGTCTGCTCCCGTTACCGTCCCGGCCGTGGTGCCACCGTCGATCACCAGCGTGTGGCCGGTGACGAAACTACCCGCCGCCGAGGCTAGAAACACCGCGGCGCCAGCAATCTCATCCGGCTCGCCGATGCGTTGCAGCGGGGTGCCGCGCGTGCGGCGGCGATATAACTCCGGATCCTCCCACAGCGCGCGTGCAAAATCAGTCCGCACGAGGCCGGGAGCGATCGCGTTGGCGCGGATGTTCTTCGGCCCCCACTCGACGCAGATATTGCGCGCGAGTTGCATGTCGGCGGCCTTGGAGATCGCGTACAGCCCAAGCTGTGCCGAGCCGCGCAACCCGCCGATGGACGAGATGATCGTGATCGAGCCGCCGCCGCGCTCTGCCATTTGCGGCAATATCATGTTGCACAGCCAGAAATTGCTGCGCACGTTGGCGCCCATGACGCGCTCATAAACCTCGTCGGATGCGCCGGCGGCCGGGCCGAGATAGGGGTTGACCGCCGCATTGCACACCAGTGCATCAATGCCACCCCAATGCTCGATGGTACGATCGACGAGTGCCTGCAGCTCTTCTTTGCGGGCGATGTGACAGGGCACCACGAACGCCTCGCCGCCGCGGTCGCGGATGCCGCGCGCCACGGCTTCGCAAACGTCAGCCTTGCGAGAGGAGATCACGACTTTCGCGCCATGCTCAGCCATGCGTTCGGCGATGGCGCGCCCGATGCCCTTGGAAGAGCCGGTGATGACGGCGACCTTGCCGGTCAGGTCGAACAGCGACATGCGCACTCCCGTATCATTGTCGGTGGCAGATAGCGGCGAGTATGCTGCTCCGCACATTCGGGTCAATCGATGCGATGGCGGACGACATCCGGATCAGGCAAGCCGGGCTGGCTGATCGTGCCGCTCTGCGCGCCGCCATCATCGAGCTGCAGGAGTTCGAGCGCCGGCTCAGTGACACGCGTCGCCCGGGCGAGGCGATTGCTGATGCATATCTCGCCTGGATGCAGGCGGAAGCTGCAAACGGCGGCACGATCCTGATAGCCGAGGTAGACGGCACCTTCGTCGGTTTCGTCGCGTGCCAGCTTCGCCAGGTCGAATACATCGCGGAGATGCCCGATTCCAACCGCTTCGGCTATATATCGGATATCTGTGTCCTGCCCGCCTGGCGCGGTCGGCGGATCGCACGCTTATTGCTGGAAGCAGCGGAGCATCATCTCGCGCCGCTCGGCGTGACCCGGCTGCGCATCAACGCGCTGGCGCACAACGCATCGGCCTGCAGCAGCTATGAGCACGCCGGTTTCGTCGCTTATGAAGTGACTTACGAGAAAGCTATGCCGGACACTCTGGGAGGTTTACCCCGGCATCGCGATCCGTCGCCCGACCCCAACCGGTAGCTGACTGTCGGCCTGCGCCCGGACCGCGGCCGCCAATGCAGCCTGCCGGTCGGGCGGGAATGGCGCGGTGCGCCGCGTCCTCATGTCGATGTGCAGGGCCAGCAGCTCGTGCGCTGCGACACGCTCGTTGGTGCCGCCACGAAACATCTCGTGGAATAGATGCACCCGCTTGGCGTCGGCGCCCAGCAGGCGGCTGGTGACCCGAAGTCGCTCGCCCTCTGTCGCCTCGCGTTCGTAAAGGGTGTGCGTCTCCACCACGAAGGACGAGTTTCCGGTCCGCTCTCGGTACGCCGTGCCGATATCCAGCGCATCGAACGTCACATCCGTCGCATGGTCGAATATTACGACATAATACGCGAGGTTCATATGTCCGTTGGCGTCGATCCACTCGGCCCGGACCACGTCTTCGTGCTGCGGCAAGTCCATGTCAGGCGCGCGCCCAGCGGATCGCGGCGCGCGCCAAGGCGTCGATCGTATCGACCAGCGGCACGCCGAGCGATTCCGCTGGCCCGGCTTGCAGTCCCAGCGGGATCTCGGTGCATCCCAGCACTACGGCCGCGGCGCCGCGGGCGGCCAGCGACTGCACCGCCTCGGCCAGCGGGGCGTAGGCCTCGGCGACGCGATTGGCCTTCACCAGGGCGATTGCCGGGGTGACCAAGCGCTGCATCTCCGCCGGGGTCGGCGTCAGGCAGTCCCAGCCCAGGCGGCCCAAGCGGTCCTGGTAGAGCCGCATGTCCAGGGTCCCCTGCGTGCCCATCACGCCGACGACGCCGGTGGTAATGCCGAGGCGGCGCAGGTCGGCGGCAGCCGCCTCGACGATGTGCAGGATGGGGCAGCGGGCTTCCGCCTGCATCTCCTCGAACCAGCAATGTGCGGTGTTGCAGGGGATAGCGATGGCGCTGCACCCCGCCCGCCGCAGCCCGGCGATGCCGCGCAACAGGAACGGCAGCGGATCGACGCCGCCACCCAGCCGGCCCCGGGTGCGGTCCGGCACGCGAGGATCGGACCACAGCACGGCAGGGATATGGTCCTGGTCGCGGGTCGCCGGGGTCAGCAGAGTTAGCCGGACCATGAATTGCGCGCTTGCGAGCGGGCCCATGCCGCCGAGCACGCCCAGAACTTTGTCGCTTGATGGCTCCATGCGCCGCTCCGTCCTTGCTGCCGCACTCTGACCGATGTTGACCGGGGCACAAGCGCACCGCTAGCGGTGCCGGCATGTGCTCGAATTTCGTGTTGATCGGCCATCGAGGGGCGCGCGGCCTGTTCCCCGAGAACACGTGCGAAGGCTTTGCCCAGGCGTTGGCGTTGGGGATCGACGGCATCGAGCTGGACGTGGGCGTGACTGCCGACGGCGTGCCGGTAGTCTGCCATGACCCGGCGCTCAACCCGGACCTTGTGCGCACGGCTGACGGGCGGTGGCTGGCGAGTCCCGGACCGCTGATCCGCAGTCTGACCGCGGCGCAGCTCGTCCACTATGATGTCGGCCGAGTCCGGCGGGGCAGTGGCGCCGCCATCGCCAGCCCCGCCCAGGTCCCGCATGACGGTGCTCGTATCCCCCGGCTCGATGAGGTGCTGGAGCGGTTCGACACCCAGTTCGTCATCGAGCTGAAGACCCTGCCCGATCGTCCGGAGTGGACGGTCCCCACTGTCGAGATGGCGGAGCGGGTGGCGACCGTGGTCGAGGCGGCTGGGGCGGCACCACGCGTGCGGATCGAGTCCTTCGATTGGCGTGGCCCTCGCCATCTGCGGCGCACCCGACCGGAGTTGCGCCTGGCCTGGCTCACACGCCGGGCGACGGTCGCGGCGGCGCGCCTATGGTGGGACGGGCCGTCGCCGGCCGATTATGGCAGTTCGGTGCCGCGCGCCGTGGCCGCGGAGGGAGGCGGCCGGGGCGGCGACGTGTGGGCGCCGGACCACGTTGACCTGACGGCGGAACTGGTCGCCGAGGCCCATGAGTTGGGGCTTGCCGTGCTGCCCTGGACGGTGAATCGGCCCGAGGACATGGCGCGGCTGATCAGCTGGGGGGTCGATGGGCTGGTGACCGACCGGCCCGATCTTGCCCGTGCGGTGATGGCGGGGGCCGGTTTCACTCTGCCGAGGGCCCGGCCTCCGGGTCGCTGAGGAAATTAGCCTCGACCGAGGCGCGGGCGAGCAGCCGGCGCAGCGCCGGGTCCTTGTCGCCGTCCTGTTTGATCAGGGCGTCCATGGGCACGAAATACTCGTGCGCGTGCGGCACCTGGTGGCGGGCAAAGCCGGAATAGTGGTGCCGCTTCAGCCCGTACATCACGCGGATATCGCGCACCGGCACGGTGAACGGCAGGATCGGCTCGTGCCGTATGACGCCGGTGGCACGCCAGCGGGGCGTCGGATCGTTCGGCGAGATCGGGGCAATCAGCCAAGGTACCGGGCACACCGCCAGCAGCGAATGCGTGCTGGGCGCGAAACGGGAGCGCTTGTCGAGCAAGTTCTGCAGCGACCCGCAGGCCTCGACGGCGAAGATATCCACATAGGGGTCCGCAGGCGTGCCGCCGAACTTGAGCCACAGACCATCGGGGAGCGTGCGTAGCCTGGTGCTGCCGGGCAGCTTCAGAAAAGGGTGGCAGGTGCCAAGATCCTCGGATGGCCGTCCGCGCAGCCAGGATTTGCTGGCGCCGCGACGTACCTGCAACCCTGGCGGGCATTGAGGCCATGTGCGGAGTCGTTCACGCACTAGGTTGTCCAATGATTTTGGCCGTCCCACTCGCGCCCTCCTGGTTGCCCACCGGCGGCTCTTACAACCTGCGGATGCATTCATTCACGAAATGGTGAGGGACGGAAGAGAATTCGGCAGGAACCCTCGGAGTTTACCGCCGCGGATGGCCAGGCCGGCTGCTGTGGGCGGAACAATTCCTGTTTCGTTCCGAGGCGTGCGACCCCCGGCGCGGATACGAAAACTCGGCGGCCAAGCAACGTGTTTGGGCATTACTGCGAACCTTCTAAATTACTTGCCGTTTGTTGCTCATCAGACACATCAACAGCGTGTGGATAAAGATATGCACAGGGCTGCACAGACAAATGTATTTCACTGTGTGAAAATCGATGTCGGCGGATTGCCGGCCTGTCGTTCGGCGCGGACAGAGGGCAGGATAGCGGGCGTAACTTCTGTGGAACCCGTCGAATGACCGATACCACCGCGCCGGCCGCCAACGCCGATCCCTATCTGGCGATCGGAGTGCGTCCGTTCATTAACTGCTGCAGCGTCCGCACCATGCACGGGGGCAGCTTGATGCTGCCAGAGGTGCGAGCGGCAATGGCGGCGGCGTCCCGCCGGTACGTGAACCTGGACGAGCTGATGGAGGCCGCCGGCCGGCGCATCGCCGAGCTGACCGGCGCCGATTGGGGCATCGTGACCTGCGGCAGCGCCGCGGCGCTGGCGTTGGCGACGGCGGCCTGCGTTGCGGGGAACGATCCGGTGCGGATCCTGCGCCTGCCGTTCACCGAAGGCTGGACGCGGCGCGTGATCATGGTGCGCAACCAGCGCTTCGCCTACGACCAGGCGATCCGCATGGTGGGGACGGAGATCGTGGAGGTGGACGGCGTGCCGGCGCTGGAGCGGGCGCTGGCAGAGCCGGTGGCGATGGTGGCGGTGCTCGGCACGCATGAGGCGGCCTCGCCGTTGCGACTGGAGGAGATCGTGGCGCGCACCCGGCCGCGCGGCATCCCGATCCTGGTCGACGCGGCGTCGGAGCACATGGCGCGGCCGGATCCTTGGCTGTCTCGCGGCGCCGACATGGTGATCTACAGCGGCGGCAAATTCCTTCGGGGGCCGCAGACCAGTGGATTGCTGCTGGGCGAGAAGCGGCTGGTGCAGGCGGCTTGGCGCAATGCCTCGCCGCACCAGGCGTTCGGGCGGGGGATGAAGGTTTCGAAGGAAGACGTGATCGGGGTGCTGGCGGCGTTGGAGGTGTGGTTCGGCACGCGGGATGCGGCGGCGGAGATGGCCCGTTGGCGGAACGATCTGGCGGAGATCGCCGGATGGGTAGCGACGGTGGGCGCGCGGGCGGCGGTGCTGGAGCCGGAAGGAGTCGAGCGTGTGCCGCGGCTGCTGGTGCGCTGGGACGCGGCGCAGGTGGGGCTGGATGGCATGGGCCTGCGGCAGGCGCTGCTGCAGGGCGAGCCGCGGGTCATGCTGGATGACAACTCGGCCACGGCGAATTCGATCGAGATCGATCCGTTCGGCTTGCAGCCGGGCGAGGCGAGGGAGGTCGGGCGGGCTGTGGCTGCTGTGCTGGGGGCAGCACGACCGACGGCGGCTGCGGCGGGGGCTGAGGGGGTGCCCGATCTGAGCGGGGAGTGGGCGCTGGCGGTGCAGTTCCTGCATGGCGAGCGGCGGCACCGGCTGCTTCTGCGCCAGGAGGGGGCGGCGATCGGCGGTCAGCATACGTCCGAGCAGTTCGAAGGCGAGATAGTCGGGCGGGCGGATGGCGCAGAGGTGAGTCTTGCGTTGCACGCTCGGTTCGAGAGCAGCACGATTTCGTATCGGTTGGAGGGGACGGCGGAGAATGGCCGGATGCATGGGCGCGTGGTGCTGGGGAGTGGCACCGATCACCATGAGGGGCCGGTCAACCTGAGCCAGTTCGGCACGGCGAGTTGGGAGGCTGTGCGGGCGGGTTGAGTCGTGGGCGCTGAGCCGGTGTGGTGCTGCTGATGTCCATCGTGGTTAGCGAGGAGACCCAGGCCGGGACATCGCGTTTGGCATAAGCGAGAGTACAATGTCGGATGCAGAACAAATACGTAGCTGAGCACTATAAGCCGGGACAGGAGTCCAGAGCAGTTATCGAGAGACATCTCGAACCTGTACGGCTCGCTGACAGGCGCAGTGGTAACAATTGACCAGGGAGTCGCGGTCGTAGACGACATTGAGATGAATATGATCAGGGCGGGGGTTGGTGAGGCCCTGCTAGCCCTCAACCCAAGCCTGGGCCGCGAAGTCGGTGACATGGCAGCGCAGAGACCCCGCGCGGACGGCACGCTGTCATGCGGACCCTCACGGCATCGCACTGAGCAGCCGGCGACCAATCTCGACCTCCTCAGCTACACCGACGCGGAAGTCCTCGGCGACCGGTCTCCACCTTGCGCTTGACGCCCCCCGGCGCCCCCGCCACTTGTAGCCTGCCATGTCCACCCGGGTCCTGATCGATCATCGCGCCGGAGGCGCGTGGACCACAACGCCCGCCGGAGGCGCGTGGGCCAGCACGGACACCGTCGGTGCACCTGCCAGCGGTGCGCCGTTGCCATTGCGCCATCCCGAGAAAGCGCACCGCCCGGACAACCCAATCCAGCGCAAGCCCGCCTGGATTCGTGTCAAGGCACCCACCCACCCAGTCTATTACGAAACCCGCGCGTTGATGCGCGCCAATCGCCTGGTCACCGTCTGCGAAGAGGCTGCCTGCCCGAATATCGGCGAGTGCTGGAGCCAGCGGCACGCCACCATGATGATCATGGGCGACACCTGCACGCGCGCCTGCGGGTTCTGCAACGTGCGTACCGGCCTGCCCGGTGCGCTCGCCGCTGACGAGCCGGCCCGCGTCGCCGATGCGGTGGCCAAGCTCGCCCTCAAGCATGTGGTGGTTACCTCGGTTGATCGCGACGACCTGCCGGATGGTGGCGCGGCGCATTTCGCGGCGGTGATCCGCGCCATCCGCGACGCCGCGCCGGCCACCACGATCGAAGTTCTGACACCAGACTTCCTGCGCAAGCCGGGCGCCGAGCAGGTGGTGGCGGACGCACGTCCGGACGTGTTCAACCACAATCTGGAGACCGTGCCGCGGCTCTATCCAACCATCCGTCCGGGCGCGCGCTATTATCAATCGCTTCGACTGCTCGATCAGGTCAAAGCGCTGGCGCCGGGCATATTCACAAAGTCGGGGATGATGGTGGGCTTGGGCGAATCGCGGACCGAGATACTACAAGTGATGGACGACCTTCGGATCGCCGATGTCGATTTCCTGACCATCGGGCAATATCTGCAGCCGACGGTGAAGCACGCCGCGGTCAATCGGTTTGTCACGCCCGACGAATTCGCCGAATACACCTCCCTCGCTCGCGCGAGGGGATTCCTGCTCGTCTCCGCCACGCCGCTGACCCGCAGCTCATACCACGCCGATGCCGATTTCGCGACGTTGCGGGCGGCGCGCACGCGCAAGCTCGCCGGGAACGCGACCGCCTAAATGCCAACTCATGCCGAGCGCCAACTCGTTCCCTATCGGCCGGATCAGCTCTTCGATCTTGTTGCCGATATTGGTCGCTACCCGGAGTTCCTGCCCTGGTGCGTCGGCGCCCGCGTGCGCAGCCGGACCGAAACCGAGGTAGTGGCGGATCTGACCATCGGCTTTGGACCGTTTCGCGAAAGTTTCACGAGCCGCGTCACACTGGATCGGCCACGCCGCGTGCGCGTGCGTTACGAGCGGGGGCCGTTCCGATATCTTAATAACCAATGGGATTTCAACGCTCATCCGAATGGCACGGAAGTCGGCTTTTTCGTGGATTTCGAGTTCCGCAGCCGGATTCTGCAGGCGGCCATCGGTGTCGTGTTCAATGAAGCCGTGCGTCGCATGGTGAACGCGTTCCACCGACGCGCTCGGCAGGTCTATGGGCCGCCGCGCGAGCCCTACGTCGCTACGCCGGTCGCCGCGAAGGGCTGACAGCGCCGGCTGGGCCTGCTTTGCTGCGTGGGCCGGCGATCCTCGAGAGGACCTCAATGACCTACGCTCCTGTGCGCCCGGATGCGCTGCTGCCGCCGGTGCGGGTGAACCTTTACTCGGACACGCAGACCCGGCCGTCGGGCGCGATGAAGGCGGCCATGATGGAAGCCGAGGTGGGCGACGAACAGCATGGCGACGATCCTACTGTGCACGCGCTCTGCGACCGGATGGCAGCGCTTCTCGGAAAAGAGGCGGCGGTCTTCCTGCCATCCGGCACCATGTGCAACGAAGTGGCGATCCTGACGCATTGCCGGCCGGGCGACGAAGTGATCGCACATGAAACGGCTCATATTATCGCCGCCGAGGGCGGTGCGCCCGGGGCGTTGACTGGGGTTTCAGTGCTTGGGCTCAAAGGTGACCGCGGCCAGTTCGACGTCGAGACGCTGCGCGCCGCCTTCCGCGAGCGCCGTCGCAACTCGCCGCCGCAGACGCTGGTCGAGGTGGAACAGACCGCCAACCTCGGCGGCGGCTCGGTCTGGCCGATGACGAAGCTCGCTGCCGTGCTGGACGCCGCGCGCGAGCAGGGCATGGCGACGCATATGGACGGCGCGCGGCTGATGAACGCGGTGGTCGCCGCCGGCGTCCCGGCGCACGAGATGGCGGCCGGCTGCGATTCAGTCTGGCTCGACTTCACCAAGGGGCTCGGTGCACCGCTCGGCGCGGTGTTGTGCGGGTCGACCGCGTTTATCGACGAGGTTTGGCGATGGAAGCAGCGACTCGGCGGTTCGCTTCGCCAAGCCGGGCTGTGTGCTGCCGGCTGTCTCTACGCGCTCGACCACAATATCGACCGGCTGGCAGAGGACCATGCCAATGCTAGGGCGCTTGCCCGCGGGCTGGCGCAGATTCCGGGGATCGTCGTGGAGGAGCCGGAGACCAACCTGGTGTTTTTCGACACCTCCGGCACCGGCCTCACCGCCGACGAGCTCGCGCGCCGCATCCGCCGCGAGGGGATTCAGCTTTCGACCATGGGGCGAAATCGCGCACGTGCCTGTACCCATCTCGACGTGGATCGCGAGGGGATCGAACTGGCGGTTCAGATCATCCGGCACGCCGTCGATCAAGGACGCGATTAACCGCCGGGTGACCGGCGTGCGGTAAGCGGGGGTCCGCGCTTCATCGAAAGGGACCCTCAATGCGCATCCACTTAGCCCTGGTCTTGCCCGCGCTACTCGCCATCCAGGCTCCGGCGCACGCAGCGCAACGCATGACGCTGCATCAGCGATTCGAACAGGCGAACACAACTCACGACGGGCACCTCACTGAGGAACAAGCGAAACTCGGCATGAAATCGGTGGCGCGTCATTTCGACGCGATCGATAAGGACCACAAAGGCTATGTGACTGAGGAAGACATCCACGCCTACTACAAAGGCCTGCGTGCTGCGCATCACCCCGCTCCGGACGCGGCCGCGCCGGCGAAAGGTTGATACCGGGCAACTCCCCACCCTCATGGTCGGCAAAGGCCGGCCAGGAGGGGGGAGCTACGCCGCCCGCCTCCAACGCGTCAGCATCGACCTAGCCGCCTCCACCTCCCTGCCGGTAACGACCAGCGGCGCACAGCCCTGCGCCTCCCAGCGCAGCGTGGCGAAGTCCGCATAGAGCGCCACCACGCCCCCGCCATTGGCGAAATTCGCCCGGTCCCCCGCCTCCAGATAACTCTCCGCCGCCAGCCCCTCGGCCAGCAGCACCGCATGCCGTGGCAACTCCACGTGGTAGTACGTGACCTCCTCGCAGGCCACCTGCACGATCGCCGCCTCGTCGATCAGGTGCTTCACCGGGATCAGCACGCCTTCCAGAAACAGCGCATGGTCGGGGGAGAGGAACACATCCCGCCCCGGCCGCCCCGGCCCGAACGCCCCCGCCGCGACCCGCACCGGCCAGACCGAGCGTGGCCTCGGATGCCGCCGACACACCACGTGCCGCCGCCCCACCCACACCACCGGCACCCAGCCCTCATCCCCCAGCACGCGCACCCGATCGCCCGGACGCAGCGCCTCCACCGCCACCTCGCCCCGCTCCGCCGCGATCCGCGTGCCGGCGGCAAAGCACGGCGGATCGCCGATGGTGCCGTTGCTCACCACCTCCAGCGCCGCCAGATCGCCTGCTGTGATCCCCGCCGACACCGCCAGCGTGCCCAGCACGCCCCCGCTCTGCCCCGCCCCGGCATACAGCGTCAGCGCTCCGTCCGACCCGCCGACCCCCGCCGCATACGCGTCGCTCCCCACCGTGGTGCCCGCCAGCACGATCGAGTCCAGCGTGCCGAACGTGTCCAGCACGCCGCCGAACGTGCCGAGCGTGCCGATGGTCAGCGCCGCCGCCACCGTGTCGTTGTTGAACGACACCTGCTCGGTATCCGCCACCGAGCCGGCATTGACCACGAGGTCGCCGCCGTCATCCACCGCCAACGTGCCGGTGCCATTGATCAGCACCCCGACATTCATCTCGTAGGTGCCGCTCTGGGCGTAATACACCCCGTCATTGGTCAGCGTGTCGGTGACATCGAGCGTGCCGGCGCCCCCGACGGTGCCGTGGTTGGTGAGGTTGGCGGGGTCGATCACCCCGCCGAACTGCGTCAGTTGCCCGCTCGCCCCGATGTTGAGATTGCCGGCCACCGACAGCGTGGTGTTGCCCACGCCCATGATCAGCACGCCGGTGCCAGCCTCGCCGATGTCGAGATCGCCGGAGAGGGAGAGGGTGCTGTTCGGGCCCTCGATGTCGACCACGCCGGAGGCGCCGGCATCGAGGCCGATGGTGCCGGAGGCGGCGGCGATGGTGGCGCCGTTGCTGATCGCCACGTCGCCGATGCCGGCGGCGCCGACCAGGAACTGGGTGCTGAGGGAGAGCAGGCTGGCGGTGCCGGAGACGGAGAGGTCGCCGACCCCGCTGGTGGTATTGCCCAGCGTCAGGTCGGTGGCGCTGACGCTGCCGCCGGCGGTGATGGCGAGCGAGCCGGCGGCGAGGTCGCCGACCACCAAGCTGCCACCGATGCTCCAGGTGGAGTTGGGGCCGGTCACTGTCGCCGAGGAGCCATCGCTGCCGGGGTGTCGGCGGCGATGTCGGCGGCTGGGCCGGTGGCGCCGCCGGTCAGGCTGGTGCTGACCAGCCCGCCGGCGGTGACGAACAGGGCGCCGAGCCCGCCCGGCTGCGGCGTACCGCCGGTCTCGATGCCGCTGCCGCCGATCACCAACGGGCCGGCGTTGTCGAGCATCGAGCCGGTGCCGGTCACCGTGACGTTGCCCGACCCGCCGGTTGCCGTGCCGAGCGCCAAGCCGCCGGCCGCCGCCGTGCCGCCGGTGGAGGAGAACGTCCCCGCATTCTCGACCACTAGGCTGCCGCTGCCGGCTACGCCGAGGGAGAGTGGATTCCCACCGGCCTCGAAAACGGCAGACGTGCCGCTGACGGTGATCGAACCACTGGCACCTGAATTGACGCCGAGCTCTATCGCTGATGTGTCCGGAACACCGGTCAACGCCAGCGTGCCGCCCGCAAGCACCTCGATATCGCCGCTCGTCCCGGCGCCGTCGCCGACAAGCAGCGAGCCGGAAGTACTGACATTTCCTTCGCTCTCGACCGTGATCGCGCCGCTGCCATCGAGCGACTCTCCGACGACGATTCCCGAGACGGCGCTGACGCTGCCATCGTTGCTGACAGTGAGTGCGCCGCTGCCCTCATCGCCGACCGCCAGCGTGCCCAGCGTTTCCCAAGTCGTGCCAGTGCCGCCCACCGTCACCGCCCCGGAATTTCCGGATGCGCTGCCGATCTGGTCTGCCTCGGCGGAGAGGCCGTCCAGCGTTGCCCCATTGGTCAGCGTAAGTGTCCCGCTGGGCACCCCGACGAGTACGTTCAAGGTGTAGTCGAGATCCGCCCCGTTCAGGACCCATGGAGTTGCACCAGCGAATTCGAGCTCGCCCGCGGTGCCGGTGCCGGTGATGGTCCCGGATGCGACATTGGAGGTGAAATCCGCGAAGTCGTTAGCGCCCGGGTCGGCGGCCGGTGTCCAATTGCTCGCTGTGCCGAAATCCGTACTGGCTCCCTGCGGATCCCAGGTGAAAAGGCGATCCTGCAGCGTGATCGAGCCGCGGTCGGCACTGATGCTGAAGCTGGTGCCGGCATCCGGCGCTCGTGAGAAATTGCTGAAGACATACGGCCCACCCGAGGTGGTGATGGTCAGCGTGGTCCCGCTGAGGACCGCACTGTCGATCGTGATGCCATTGCCAAAGGCAATTGTGTCGAGGTCCTGAAAATTCACGATCGGCTGGCTGAATCCACTCCCGGGCGTGCCGAGGATCAATGTCTCGGGGGCCCCGGTGCTGAACAGGATCGTTTGGCCGCTGACTGGCCCCTCCAGATCAAGGGTGCCGCCGCTGCCGATCACCAGCGTGCCTGTACCGCCGACGCTGCCGGAGACCTCCAGCGCACCGCCCGTCGAGGTTGCGACGGTACCGCTGTTCGAAGTGGCGATCGTGCCGTCGTTCACCACCGCGGCCTCGATCGTTCCGTCCGCGGTGAGCACCTGGCCACTGCCGAGATTGACGGCTCCGGAGGCTGCGTTGCTGCCGGGCGTGCCGATATCGAGCGCCCCGCCGGACGCGACCGCTACCCTGCCCCCGGCGTCAACGGCAAATGCCGCGTTGGTGCCGACCGTGACGGCGATCGTGTTCCCGGCAGCTACGGTGATCAGGCCGTCGTTGATGAACTGACCGGCGCCCGCGCTGCCAGTGGCGTACTGCTGCACCTCGATTGTGAAGACACTGCCCGCGGCTGCGTCGGCGGCGACCGTGCCGGCGTTGATGAACGTGCCGAGCGTCTCCAGAAGGGTGTTTTCCGAGGCGGTCTCGCCGGGCGCCTGGCTGGCGAGCAGGCTGACCTCGTCGAGACTCGGACTTTGTGCGGTCACCAGCGAGTCGCCGCTGAAAATGACGGCTGCCACCGGTCCGGTGGTGCTGCCAATCTCGATTGTCTGGTCTTGCAGCTTGACGTCGAACGGCTCGGTGATGGTGGTCCCAGTATTGATGATCGTGCTCATCGGAGGCTCCGCCGCGATTCAGCCGGATGGTTCCCCGAGACGCCGCAACTCGTCCGGAGAGGCGCAGGAGCCCTCTCTAGCTGCATTGTGTTAACAAGCTCTGCGCGCGATGTGGCGAAGGGCTCAACCCTTTCTCAAGGGAAATGCATCGCAGCCGGGGGTACTGCCCGCTCTGACGACTTGCACCGTCGGGCCGGTCTGCCGCAGAAAGCCTCGATGCACGGTTCGTCCCTCTGCGCTCGCCGCGCCGCCGTGGCTGCTTCCGGCTCCGCCGGAAGCAGCAGTATGCCCTCTCAGGAGGCCGCCCGACCCTCATGCGACCAGGCAAGCTGATCACCCAACTCGACCGCTACGTCTTTCGCCAGCTTCTTTTCGCCCTTCTCGCCGTCACCGGCGGGCTGACGGCGCTGATCTGGCTGACCCAGTCGCTCCGATTCGTCGAGCTGGTGGTCAACCACGGGCTTTCCTTCGGCGTGTTCCTCGAGCTCACGGGCCTGTTGATCCCTAGCTTCGTCGCGGTGATTCTGCCGATCACCACGTTCGTGGTGGTGCAGTTCGTCTATCAGCGGCTTGCCGGAGACCGGGAGCTGACGGTGATGCGCGCGGCCGGTCTGTCGCCCTTCGCCCTGTCGCGCCCGGCGCTGGCACTCGCCCTGCTGGTGATGGGCGCCTGTTATCTGCTGAATCTTGTGATCGTGCCGGCAAGCCTCAGGGAATTCCGGGAATTTCAGTGGGAGATCCGCAACAAGGTCGTAGCTTTCCTGCTGCAGGAGGGCGTGTTCACGCAGGTCAGCGACGACGTGACCGTTTACGTCCGCTCGCGCGATCCGGCGGGCGATTTGCGCGGGATCCTGGTTGATGACGGGCGCGACAAGCGGGCGCACGCGACCATCCTGGCCGAGAGCGGCCGGCTGATCCAGGGCCCGAACGGACCGCAGGTACTGCTGTTCAACGGCACGCGCCAGGAGATCGATCCAAAGACTGGTCGGCTCGATATGCTGACCTTCCGCGAGAATGTCCTCGACCTTGCGGATGCGACGCACGGCGATGCGGCACGGGTGCCCGACATGTCCGAGGTACCGCTTGCCGCCTTGCTGCACCCACATCCGGCTAATCCGCAGGACGTCCCGAAATGGATCGCCGAGGCACATAAGCGGTTGGCGACGCCGATCACCGCACTCTCTTACGCGATGGTGGCACTGGTCTCGGTGCTCACTGGCACGTTTCGTCGGCATGGCAGTCTGCTGCGCCCACTGGCCGGAGTCGGCGCAGTGGTGATGTTGCTGGCACTCGGGCTGCTATGTGACGATCTCGCAGCGCGCAACAATACGCTAGTGCCGCTGATGTGGATCCAGCCGATCCTGCCGGCCCTGGTGTGCGCCTGGCTGCTCTTTGGTCCGCAACTCCTCACACCTCTGCTCCGCCCGGCGATGCCGCTAGCCCCGAGCGCGGTCCGGCCCAGCACCATCTCATGACCCCTGCCGTCACTCTATCGATCTACATCTCCCGCCAGTTCACGACTGCCGTGCTGGCGATGCTGGCAGCGCTCAGCGGGCTTGTCTCGCTGTTCGACTTCATCGAGCTGCTTCGCCGTTCCGCTTCACATCCCGATGCGACGTTCGGCCTTGTCGGCGAAATCGCAGCGCTGCGACTGCCCTATATCTCCATGGAGGTATTGCCGTTCGCCACCCTGCTCGGGGGCATGCTGGCGTTCTGGCGGCTCACCCGCTCGTCCGAGCTGATCGTCGCCCGGGCAGCCGGCGTATCGGCCTGGGAATTCCTGGCTGCTCCGGTGGCCTCGGCGCTGCTGCTCGGCGGTTTCGCGACCGCAGTGATCAGCCCGGTCTCTTCCGCGATGTTTGCTCGCGCCGAGACGCTGACGAACGCCTTCCTGAGCCCTGATGGCGGGCCGCTCGCCCTGACCAACGGTCAGCTCTGGCTGCGCCAGGCGGATCGCGGCCTCACCGCGCATGGTGTGGCAATCGTGCATGCGAACGACGTGGCGTTGCAGCACAAGACGCTGACGGCGAATGCGGTGACGGTGTTTCGCCTGAACGGTGTCGACCAGCTTCTAAGCCGCATCGAAGCCGGCCACGTGCGCCTGGCGGGGGGAGACTGGACGCTCGAGGACGCGCGCGTGATTCGCCCGGACGCCATGCCGGACCCGCCGCGGACCATCGTTCTACCCACCGATCTCACCGTGGCGCGCGTGCAGGAAAGCTTCGCCTCTCCCGACACGCTCTCGGTTTGGGAGCTGCCCGGCTTCATCCGCCTGCTCAACCGTTCTGGATTTTCCTCGATCCGCCACCGGTTGCATTTCCAGGCTCTGCTGGCATTGCCGCTGCTGTCGGCCACCATGGCGCTGGTTGCAGCCGGATTCTCGATGCGCCCGGCGCGGCGTGGCGGCGTGGCGCGCATGATCGGCAGCGGCGTGGCGGCCGGCTTCGCCCTGTTCATGATCTCTAAGATGGCCGAGGAGTTCGGCCAGTCAGGTGCGATTCCTGTCATGCTGGCGGCGTGGGTCCCGGCCGCTGCCGGCATGATGCTGGCGGTCGCCCTGCTGTTGCACATGGAAGACGGGTAGTGTGCGGGACCTTGCCGCGACTCGGCCAGCGGGGGAGGGTTCCGTACGACCAGGGGCGACGCAAAGTACTCAAGCGGACACGGAGTTGCACAGAGTCCTGACGGAGTTTCGCGGAGGACAGGTTGTGCACGGGCAGGCGAGCTGCGTCGCAGAGCGAATAATTATTGCTCGTTCGGAGCGACGCTCGTCATCGGCAGCGAGTCCACTCCGCGGCACTCCGTCAGGACTCTGTGCAACTCCGTGTCCGCTTGATTATTTATGGCGTGGCGTACTCCTCGGTGTCGCGGCGGTGGCGCTGTTGCTCGGCGTGCTTGCTGCCGGGAACGCCGTCGCCCAGCTCGGCCAGTTTGGAGGTGGCCCCTCACCGGCCAACCAGAACCAACCGGTCGGCTTCATGGCCGACACGGTCGAGTACCAACAGAACAACGAGTTGGTGATTGCACGCGGCCATGTGGAGGCGTGGCAGAACGGCCACGTGCTGCGAGCCGACCAGGTGACGTTCAACCGGCGGACTGGCATCGCCACGGCCACCGGCCACGTCACGTTGTTCGAGCCAGGCGGGCAGGTGCTGTTCGCCGATGCGGCCGAACTCACACAGGGCATGCGCGACGCCGTGCTGACCGGGCTCCGCGCCCGGCTGGCGCAGAACGGCAAGCTCGCCGCGAATGGCGGGCGGCGCACGGCGGGCGTGCTGAACTCCATGTCGAAAGTCGTTTATTCAACCTGCAATCTTTGCAAGAAGCATCCCGAGCGGCCGCCGCTGTGGCAGATCCGAGCAGCCAATGCCACCGAAGACGTCCAGCACCAACACATGGAATACACCGGTGCCGAAATGCAGATGTACGGTATCCCAGTGGCCTATTTCCCATATTTCTGGACCCCCTTGCCGGGCACGAAGCGGGCGAGCGGGCTACTCATACCCTCGATTGGTGCCAGCTCGCATATCGGCGCATTTTTTGCTCAACCCTATTACTGGGTGATCGATGACCAATCGGATGCCACCTTCACCCCAATGCTGACGACGAAGGGCGGTCCGCAGATCGACGCCGAGTACCGCCGGCGGTTCAACTTCGGCTATCTTACGCTGAACGGCTCGCTCGGTTATTTCGAGAACTCGGCGCAGGGGACGATTTATGCAAACGGAGTGTTCGATATAGACCCCACCTGGCGCGCTGGATTCAGCGTCAACCGCGCCTCCTCCGAGAATTATGTAAACGACTTCCGCCTTGGACACGATCTCGGCAACTATTCGACCGTGCTGGCGAGCAACATCTACCTCGAAGGCTTCGGTGAGGGCGCCTATTCGCGGCTGGACACGAAATTCTATCAGACCTTGAGCAGCACGACCGTCTCCCAAAATGAGCTGCCGGTTGTGCTACCGCGCTACCAGTACAGCTATTTCGGCCAGCCGGACGCGCTCGGCGGCCGGCTGTCGCTGGATACCGGTATGTTCAACGTGCTGCGTGACGATGGCACGAACACGCGGCGTGCCGATCTGATCGGCGAGTGGGATCGTCCTTTCACCGGCGATCTCGGTGATCTCTGGACGGTTAAGTTGCACCTCGATGCCGCCGCCTACAACGCCAGCCAGATGAACGAGCAGCCGAATTTCGCCGACGTTACGAATGTCAGTGACGCGCGCGCTCTGCCCGAGGCGGCGCTTGACTTCCGCTGGCCGTTCGCACGCGATTCGGGAGCCTGGGGGACGCAGCTCATCGAACCAATGGCGGAGATCATCGTCGGCCCGAACGAGGGCGGTAGCCAGCTCAACAAATACCCGAACGAGGACAGCCTGGACCTCGCCTTCTCCGATGCCAACCTGTTCGGCTTCAACCAATTCGGCGGAATCGACCGGCTGCAGGGAGGCTCGCGGCTGAATGTGGCAATGCACGGCGCGTGGTACCTGGCCGGTACCGCACTCGACGGATTGGTCGGCCAGTCCTACAACTCGACCCCCTCGCCCTGGCTGCCGTCCTATTCCGGCCTTCAGGATAACGTCTCGGACATTGTCGGGCGTCTGGGTTTCACGCCGACGAGTTGGCTCGACACCACGTACCGCTTCCAGCTCGACCACCGGAATCTGGCAATGCGCGTGTCCGACGCGACCGCTTCGATCGGCCCGTCAAATTACCACCTGAGCGCCGGCTATATCTACAGCACGTACGACCCGTATTATTACTACCTTACGGCCGCCCCGCCGCCCCCAGGCTCACAGGTACTACACGTCGCGCAACGAGATCACGCTGGGTGGCAACGCGAGCTGGGGTCCGTATCGGCTGGACGCCGCTGCCCGGCGGGACCTCACGTTTAACCAGATGGTTTCGGTCAACGCCGACGCCGTCTATGAGGACGAGTGCTTTATCGTGGCCCTTAAGTTCTATCGCCGCTATACCTCTCTGAATGGAGACAGCGGATCGACGACGCTGCTGATCCAGCTCACGTTCAAGACAATCGGCCAATTCGGCTTCAGTGCGCTGTGAGACGGGGAGCCCCTGCCATGCCGAGCCAGACAAGCCTATGCCGCTCCTGCCTCGTCCTAATGCTCCTGCTACCGGCAATCGCGGCGGCCGCGCCGGCGGCCCGCCCCGGCCCGCCCCCGTCGCGCGTTGCCGGCAAGTCCGCGGGCATACCGCCGGTCACGCAGGCGATCCGCATCGTTGCCGTGGTCGACGGCGATCCCGTCACCAACCTGGACGTGGACAACCGGACCCGGCTGTTTGCAATGGCCACCGGCCTGCCGGTCTCGCCCGAGATGCTCGACCGGCTCAAGCCGCAGATCGTGCGCCAGCTCGTCGATGAGCGGCTGCGGATGCAGGAAATCCAGCAGCGCAAGATCGTCGTGAGCGACAAGGACATCGCCGCGGCGATCGCCGAGATCGAGCAGCGCAACGGGATGAAGCCGGGCGGCCTGCGCGCCAAATTGGCCTCGGACGGAGTCAGCTTCACCACGCTGGTGGATCAGATCCGCACCCAGCTTGGATGGACCCGGGTGCTGCGGCAGTCTATCGGAAGTCGGATCGTCATTACCGATGCCGACGTGGCGGAGCGGCAGAGGCTGGAAGCGCAGCAGGTCGGCAAGCCTGAGTACCACGTCGGCGAGATCTTTATCCCGATCGAGGAACGCGCCAACGCTGCCGATACGCAACGGTTCGCCGAGACCGTGATCAGCGAGCTGCGCGCCGGCGCCCCGTTCGCCGTGATGGCGGCGCAGTTCAGCCAGAGCCAGACCGCCCTGGAGGGCGGCGATCTTGGTTGGGTCCAGCCGAACCAGCTCGATCCGCAGGTGGCGCAGATCGTCGCGGAGATGCCGCCCGGCGCGATCAGCAACCCGATCGCGGTGCCTGGCGGGTTGGACATTGTCACGCTGGTGGCGAAACGGAATGTCGGCCAGGACCAGGGGACCATGCTGTCGATCCGACAAGTGTTCCTGCCGTTCGCCTCGCCGCTCGAGCCGCAGGCGCCGACCCCGGCCCAACTCCAGTTATTCGACAAGGCAAAGAGCATCAGCGCCAGCGTGCATAGCTGCGATCAGATGGATCAGGTCGCCGCCCAAGAAAAATCGCCACGCCCCGCCAATCCCGGCGACATCCGGCTGGAGAGCGTCACCCCCCCGGCATTCCGCGACATGCTCGACAAGCTGCCGTTGCAGACGGCGACCAAGCCGCTGGTTTCACCCGACGGTATCGCCGTGATGATGGTCTGCGCGCGCGAGCAGAAGAATTTGGCAGCGCTGACGCCCAAGGAGATCCGGGATCAGATCCTGGAGCAGCGCGTGGACCTGCTGTCGCGCCAGCTTCAGCAGGACCTGCGCAGCCAGGCCCACATCGAGATCCGCGGCAACGGGACGGCGTGACTGCCTCGACCCGCCCGAAGCTGCGCGATGTCATCGCGCGGCACGGGCTGGACGCGCGGCGTTCGCTCGGGCAGCACTTTCTGCTGGACGGCAACCTGACCGCGCGGATCGTCCATGCGGCCGGCCCGCTTGCCGGCCGCCATGTGATCGAGGTCGGGCCCGGTCCCGGCGGGCTCACTCGTGCGCTGCTGGACAGCCGTACAGCATCCGTCACCGTGATCGAGATCGATCCCCGCGCCGCTGCGGCGATGCGCGAATTGGCAGACGAAAGCTCCGGCCGGCTGACGGTTGTCGAGGGGGATGCGCTCAGCCTGGACGTTTCGTCGCTGGTCCCGCCGCCGCGGCAGATCATTGCGAATCTGCCATACAACATCGCGACGCCATTGCTGATCGGCTGGCTACGCGAGGCAGGCCGCTTCGAAGCGCTGACGCTGATGTTTCAGCTCGAACTGGCGGAGCGGATCTGTGCGTCGCCCAACACGCCGGCCTATGGCCGACTGTCAGTGCTGGCGCAATGGGTGGCCGACGTAGCGATCGCGCTGCGCCTGCCGCCCGAGGCGTTCGTCCCGCCGCCCAAAGTCTGGTCCGCCGTGGTCGTGCTTCGCCCGCACGCGACGCAGCCCGGCCCGTTGCTGTTCGCGGCAATGGAGCGCCTGACCGCCGCTGCCTTCGGGCAGCGACGAAAGATGCTGCGCGGGTCGCTGCGGCCGCTCGGCGGCGAGCGGCTGCTGGCCGAGGCCGGCATCGCTGCCGAGCGACGCGCCGAGACGCTGGATGTCGGCGCGTTCGACCGGCTTGCCCGGTTGATTACGACCGCCGATGTATCATCATGTTTCCGACCTTGACGGTCAGGAATTCCCGAGGCTAACCGGGCGTCCTACGTCTAGGGACCGCATGATGCATGTTGCACCTCAGCCACCGGACCGTCGGATGATCGAGGATTTCATCGATCTGGCGGACCGGTCGCGCTGGTCGCGGCGGCTGCACGAAATCGAGCGGCAGGCAGCGATTGGTCCGCGCTCCGGCAAGGCGATCCTGCAGCGTCATGCCGTGGAATGCGCCCTCGAACGGATCCGCTCCAGTGCCGTCTCTACATCGGTGGCAGAGCGCTGCATCGGCCGCCTGGCTGCTGAAGCGGTAGCTCTTTCCGGCCGGCTCTCCGCCATCGGCCGCGCGCGGCTGCGCGAGGAGCTTGCCGCGGCGCTTGAGGGCGACGGAACGCTCGTACCGCTATTCCACAAGCTGCGCTGCGCCGTGATGCAGCAGGCGCGGGGCTTCGTCGTCCGGTTCGCCGGTCTTGAGGAGGGCGCCGGCTTCGACCTGTTGCTGGTGCGAGGCGGCGTCGAGGCGGAGATGGTCTGCGACGTGATCTCGGCCGAGGAAGGTCGCTCCGTGCAGCGCGGCGCCTGGTTCCGGCTGGCCGATCGGATCGACCCGGACCTGCAGACTTGGCTTGCCGCCCATCCGGGGCGCTATCTGCTAAAGATGACCCTTCCGGAGGGGCTGCGGGACGACGACGCGGCAGCGGACGAAGGACTGCTGGCACGCCTGCATGAGCGCATTCGTGCCCTGCTGGCAGGCAGCAGCCGGGCCGATCAGGACGCCGCCGTGGTGCTGCGGCTCGATCCGCTGTTGCTGGCCGGCGCCCGGGCGGACGAGCTTGGCATGCTGGGCCCGCTGCGTCGGGAGTTCGGGCCGGATGCGCACCTCGCCATGGTGACGACCGGCGGCGGCGTTTTCGTCGTCGCGGCCCGGGCCGGGCGCGAGAACGAGGTTGCCGCCGCAGTTCGCCGGCGCATGGCAACGATCGCGCCAGCGCGGCTCAGCGGCACACGGCCGGGCATCCTGGCGATGTTCGTCGAGGATACCGACCGCACCGAGTGGCGGGGCTTGCGCGATCGGCTGGAACTGGAAGGCGAGGCGCGGCAGTTCCTGACCGACAGGGCGGCGCGTGCGGTGGTCGCGGTCACCTGCACCTCGAGGCTCGAGCTGTTCGGGCTCGCCGAGCCAGACGCGGCCCCAGACGGCGAGCTACGCTTCCGCAACCCTGCGCATCCGGCGGCGCGTTCCGCCGCACTTGCCCCGGCAGTGCTATCCTCAGTGTGATCGCGTCTTAACCTCTCCCGCTCTGCGGGAGAGGTCGGTTCGCGAAGCGAACCGGTTGAGGGTTCCGCGCCCAGGCGCGAAAACTCTAGAATCCACGAAGAGATCAGCAGAACGCTTGGCGCGACGCGAGGCTTGGTGCGATAACCACCGGCAATGCGCTATCTCTATCATCTCCCGTTATCGCCGTTTTCGCGCAAAGTCCGTCTGGTCCTCGCTGAGAAGCGGCTGCCGTTCGAACTGCGGCTCGAGAAAGTGTGGGAGCGTCGCCCCGAATATCTCGAGCTGAACCCAGCCGGTGCCGTCCCAACCCTGGTCGAGGACAACGGCCTTGCGGTGCCGGATTCAGGCGTAATCTGCGAGTATCTCGAGGAAGCCTATCCCGACACGCCCTTGATGGGCCGTACGCTCGCTGAGCGTGTCGAAGTCCGCCGACTGGTCGCCTGGTTCGACGGCAAGTTCGCCGCTGAGGTCACGCGCAACCTGCTGGGCGAGAAATACGAGAAGCGGCTGATGAGCAGAGGCAATCCGGATGCCACCGCGATGCGCACCGGCTATGCCGCGATCCGCCATCACATGCAGTATATCGGCTGGCTCGGCGAGACCCGGAAATGGCTTGGCGGCGCAACCATCTCGCTTGCCGATTTCGCCGCCGCGGCTCATCTCTCGGCGCTCGACTACATCGGCGATGTAGACTGGACGATCTCGCCTTCCGCCAAGGAGTGGTATGCGCGGATGAAGTCGCGCCCGAGCTTCCGCGGCCTCCTGGCTGATCGCGTGGCCGGCATGACTCCACCCGAACACTACACCGACCTCGATTTCTGATATCAGCTCTCGCCGGGGCCAGGCTTGATCGGGCCATCCTGCCCGGACCGCGACCTGTTGGGCAACTCAACGGCGTTGGAACATCCCCGTGGACTGCAGCGTCGCGAAGAGAAATGCCGTCGTGAGCCCGAACAGGATCACGCCGTTCAATGCCTCCAACGCTCCCATCATCTGCCAGTGCGCGGGCAAATAGATCTCAGCATGGCCGTAGGTGGTAATGGCTTCGATCGAATACAGCATCGCGGACCGCGCATCGGCCAGCGCACCGAGTATGAGGTATGAGGCCGCCCACACTCCACCTTCGACCGCATGCAGGGCGGTGACCGCGGTCACGGTGAGAGCCATCACCACGAACATCGCGATCGAAAGCCGGCCGCGGGCCGCATGGGCACCAAGCCTGGGCGCCATCTTCGAATGAATAGCGGCGAGGCCGCCGATGTGGATAATCACGTTCAGAACAATCACCGGCACACCGTACGCCCAGGCGTAGTACCATGGAGCGAAGTCGGTTACGTGCACAGCTAGAAGCTGAAGTTCACCATGAGTATCGGGCCCTTCAGCGTCACACGATCCACGACCGCGCTACTTCCCTGATTGAAGGACAGATACCGATAGGTGGCCGAGGCGGCGCCCCACTTGTTGAACTGATAACCCAGACCCGACGAGATCTGCCAAGTTAGTTGCGATCCGCCTGCGCCAATGTCGAAATAATACGGGATGAACAGCTTGGTGTCACCAAGTCGGAACCGGCCGCGAATTCCTCCAATGCCGTTCCAGATCCCCTGTGAGCCGTTAATTCCGCCGATACCACCGAAGGTGGCGCCATTGCCCCGAGGGCCGGTCACTGTAAGTGCCAAGCTGTAATTTGTGTTGGCGTTAACCGCAAGGTAGCGGAGCCCGGCAATCACATCGACATTGCCCCAGTCCCGCTGCAGCACGGTGTAGCCGCCAGCGAGAGTCCAGATCGCTATCTTGACAGTCGTGCCGGTGCTGGTTTCCAAGGAGCGCGAGATCGGAATAGATGGCCGGCCGAAGAAGTCGATCGACTTGATATTCACGCTACTGCTGGCGGCACTGAACCGAGCGCCGATAAAGTCGGTCAATACCGAGAACGGGCCATTCCGGACGTCTGCCGAAAACATCGCGCCGATATCGATGTGCGAATATAGATCGCCGGGTCCGACGGACACATTGGTTGGCAATCTGCCGCCGAGAGTTGACGGCAGGTGGTACTGCAACGACAGGTTGACGGTGGGGAACCACATATAAGGCGCGATATTTACGATCCAGCCCGTTTGCGTGGTGGCCTGCCCCGCGCTCGTCGGCTGCTGGGCGCGAGCCCCCGACCAAGCACCCGCCACTAGCAGTAAGACGAATACCGCACCAATGAAGGCCCGATTGCGCATCAAACTCTCCGCTCGTCGAGTTTCCGCCGACCACCTGGCTAGCGCCCGGAGCCTATATTCCGTAGTCCTGACGAGTCGTGCAACGGGTTTCTTTGCACGAGCACGACCGATCGCCGGGGCGCATTCCTTACGCGGCGTAGACGACCACTCCGTTGGCGCCATACGCTGGGGCGAGCCACGTTCCGCCGCAGTCATATTTGTGTGGAAGCAGTCGGTAAATGCAGCCTTAGGGTGAGCCCGAAACGATGTGGGGTGCTGCGACGCCTTCATATCGCGCGGCGGGCGTTACGCGAGACCAATGGGCCGGCTACCACCGTAACGGGAATCGCCATGTCCTTGGGGTTTTGGGAGGTTGGGCGTTTCGCCGCGGAATACAAAGCGTTGTTCGGCGAATCGCCTTCCGATACACTGCACCGTATTGCCGGGTAGCGGCTTACCTCGCCTGGATGTGGGATATATTTCTTGCCAATTCTGCATAGCGCGCTCCATCCACTCATCCGACAAAGTGGGAATGATGGATCGTGTCCGGCTCGGTTCGGGTGGCCTTGTCCTGCCGCATCGGTTGACCGTACCATCAGCCGAACGGGAACTGCCCAGAGGGAACTGCCATGAGTGATCTCACCGAGCCCCCGCCCCTGGCGCGGGCATCGACACGTCGCTCACGGCGTGTGTCGGTCATCTGGATCGTGCCATTGCTGGCGATCGCGATTGGCGCCTGGCTCGCATGGGACACGCTTTCCAAAGAAGGACCAACCATCACCATTTCCTTCGAGAGTGGCGAAGGACTGCAGGCCGGCCAATCGCAACTCAAATACAAGGAAATTGTGTTCGGCACCGTCAAAAGTCTGACGCTCACAAGCAATCACTCCCGCGTGCTGGTGACGGTCGCCACAACTCGGCAGGCCGAACCTCTGCTCACCGACAAGACGGTGTTCTGGGTTGTCAGGCCGCGCATATCATTGGGCAACGTGTCGGGTCTAAGCACGCTTCTCTCCGGCTCCTTTATCGGCATGCTGCCGCCCGAGACCGCAGGCAAGCCGCAACACGACTTTACTGGACTCGAGGATCCGCCTCTCCTGCAAACGAATGTCCCTGGTCGTACTTTCCGGCTGACAGCCAGCCGTCTTGGCTCGATTTCATTGGGATCACCGATCTATTTCCGCGATCTCGTCGCCGGGGAGGTCCTAGGCTGGGACTTTGCCCATATGGCGGAGAGCGTCACGATCCGCGCTTTCGTCCGGGCGCCATTTGATAGCTATGTGCATGACGAAAGCCGGTTCTGGAACGCCTCCGGCCTTTCTGTGAAGCTCGCCGGTGCGGGCGTTCAGGTCCAGCTCGAGTCATTGCAGGCGCTTCTGCTCGGCGGGATCGCGTTCGATACACCATCAGGCGACAGTCATGCGCCACCTACGGCAGCAAACCACGCGTTCCCGCTCTTTGTCGATCGGGATGCCGCGGAGGCTGCTTCCTACAGCCGCAGGGTTCCGGTCGTATCCTATTTCTCCGGTTCGGTTCGCGGACTTGGCCCCGGCTCCGAGGTGACGATGCACGGTCTCAAGGTCGGCCAGGTCACTGATGTACGCCTGGCGTACGATCGGGCCAAGGATGCGATCGTCGCGCCGGTGCATTACGAGATAGAGCCGGAACGTATTCTTGGGATCGGCGCCAAGGATGTCTTCAAGACGCCGGAGGAAGCAGCGGACGTGATGGTGCGGCGCGGCCTGCGGGCAACACTGCAGAGCGCCAGCCTGATCACCGGCCAGCAGGAGGTCGGGCTCATTTTCGATACCAAGGCCCCACCGGCGACGGTCACCATGCAGGGCCCAGACGTCGTCTTGCCGAGCGCGGAAAGCGGCGGCTTCGCTAGTCTTACGGCATCCGCCACCGACCTGCTCAATCAGGTCAACACCATCCCCTTCACCCAGATCGGCCAGCAACTCGAGTCCATCCTGGGAGGGGTGAACGACGCAACGGCCAGCCCGCAAATGCGGCAGACCTTGAAGGACCTGTCGGCGATGGTCGCCAGTGCCGACGACATGATCCACCATCTGGACACCGGACTAACCCCGGCGACGAAGCAATTGCCCGAACTCACGTCCGGACTGGAGAAAACGTTGACTAGCGCCAACAAGCTTCTCCTCTCGCTGGATAATGCCTATGGCAACAACACCGATTTCGACCGGGAGCTCGAACGGTTGCTGCGCCAACTCAATGAGGCGATGGGGTCACTCCGCTCGCTTGCCGACCTGCTGACGCGGCATCCCGAGGCGCTGATCAAGGGCCGGCCTGGCGGAGGTACGGAATGAGGCGCTCGTGGTCTTTCCGCACCCTGGCAGCGCTTGCACCTCTCGCGCTTTTCTCCGCCTGCTCTTCGCCTAACCCAGTGCTTTATACGATCGCGCCGGTATCCGGAACGCCGCAAGGTCGCGGGCCTGGCATCATCATTCTGCAACCGATCAGTCTTGCGCGTTACCTCGAACGTTCCGAAATCGTCCGCTCCTCGGAAAATTACCGCCTCGACGTCATGTCCAACGATTGGTGGGGCGAGCCACTGGGCGCCATGTTGAGCCGGGTGCTGATCGAGGAACTGAGCCAACGCCTGCCCCAGAGCACCGTCCTCAGCAGCAGCGGCGCGGTATCCGTTTCGCCGGACGCCACGGTCGAACTGAACGTGCAGCGGCTGGATGAAGACGCGGCCGGCCGCCTCGTGTTGCAGGCGCAGGCAAGCGTGGAATTCAAGGGACGCGGAAACCCGATCGTGCGCAGCTTCCACTTCACCGACGCGCCGCCAGTGCCGGGCACGTCGGGTGAGGTCGCAGCCATCAGCACCGCTGTCGGCCAGCTTGCGGACGGCCTCGTGTCGATGCTGCTCACAGGACCCGCGGGCCGGTGAAGCCCCTGTCGGCACTCCCGCCCACGCAGCCACACATCCGCGAATGCCCAGGCTGCGGGCTGTTCCAGACCGTCCCCGCCCTCGCTGCCGGCACGACGGCCCGCTGTGCGCGCTGCGGCACGGTCCTGCATCGCGCGGCGCGTCATCCCCTCGATCATAATATCGCGCTCACCGTGGCCGCACTCGCCCTCCTCATCATCATGTGCACAACAACGCTGATGAGCGTGGAAACCGCCGGCATCACACTCACCGCCGGCCTGTTCTCAGGACCAGAGGAGCTGGTACGGCGGGGCATGGGCGAGCTTGCCGCGGTTGTCGTATTCGTCACGGTACTCGCGCCTTTCGGCAAACTGATCTGCACGCTGTACGTGTTGGTCCGGCTGCGCGAAACCAGACCTCCCCGTTACCTGCGCCGCGTCTTCGCTTTTGTTGAGAAGCTTCGTCCCTGGTCGATGATCGAGGTCTTCGTGTTCGGCGTCTTCGTCGCCTACGTGAAACTCGGCGACCTGGTGACGATTGGACTCCAGGCGGGCGTGTATGCGCTCCTCGCGCTCACCTTCATCATCATCTGGGCCGACAGCGCACTTGACCGTCAGGCCGTCTGGGACGCGTTGGATTCCCGCGACGAGGCCGGCGATTTTTCCTGCCGCTCGAGCTCATGGCGCCGTAACCTGGCTGGTGCGATCGGCTGCGAAACGTGTGGTCTCGTCAGCGTTCCGCGGGCGGCCGACCCATCCTGTCCCCGCTGCGAGACGGCCCTGCACGCGCGGAAACCCAACAGCATAACGCGTACCTGGGCACTGGTGATCGCCGCTGCAATCCTCTATGTGCCCGCAAACTACTATCCGGTGCTGACGGTCATGCAGCTCGGCGCCGGCCAGCCGAGCACGATCCTTGGTGGCGTAGAAGAACTGTTTGCAGCCCGCATGTACCCGCTCGCGGCGCTGGTGTTCGTCGCCAGCATCGCAATTCCGATGCTGAAGCTTGTTGGACTTTCTGTATTGCTGATCGCGACGCAGACTGGACACGCAGGATGGTTGCGGGACCGGACCCGCCTTTATCACATTGTGCGCTGGATCGGCCGGTGGTCGATGATCGACATTTTCATGGAGGCATTGCTCGGCGCACTGGTCCGGTTCGGCAACGTGATCACGATCGAGCCCGGCATGGGCGCCCTTGCGTTCTGTTCGGTTGTCATCCTGACCATGATCGCTGCGGAGATGTTCGATCCCCGGCTAATGTGGGACGCCGCCAGGCGACAGGTCCTGCCGGCTGCAACCCCGTCGCCGCAGATCAATCCGAGGCTGGAGGCTGGCTGATAACCTCTAGCGCATACCGGATCGGCTCGGCCGAAACCCGGATGGGGATGCCCGACATCCGCGGGTAGCCGGTGAACGGACTCTCCATGTCCAGCAGCATTTTGATCGCCCCCATCCAGAACGTGCGGCCCGGACTCCATCGCATGCCCCCAGGGGGCCCTGAGACGAGCGACAGTTCGACGCGCCGTTTTTTTCCGTCCGGCACCTCGCGCCATGCTGCCGCTCCACCTTTCCCTGACAGAGCGTCGCCAGGTCCCCGAACGGTCCGCTTCGGGCCGATAACCGGACGCATCACTCACGATCTCGCGCCATGCTCAGTCGAGCTGTAACGCCACCCAGCGTAGGCCCGACGGCTCCGCCATCAGCATCGGCACGAATGGACTCTGCTGCTTGCGTGCGTCGTCCGCGGCTCTCTGCACATCATCGGGCGAAGTAACCGCCATGTCGCGTACCTGCACGATTACCGCCCCCGCATCGATTTTGCTATTTGCGGCCGTGCTACCTATCGCCACCCCGGTCACGATGACGCCCTGCTGCTGTGCGCCGAGGTTGTACTTGGCGCGAAGCTCTGGGGTGATAGCCGCCATTTCCAAGCCAAAATTGGCTAGTGCCTCCGGGGGAAGGTTCGGCTTCGCGACACCCGGTTTGCCCAGGAAGGTACCATACGACTGGTTCGCGGGCAGCCCGGTCAGAGTGACGGGTACTATCTCCTCGTTGCCGCCGCGCAAGACGCCCAGAATCACGGTTGTTCCCGGTAGCGTCTGGACGATGGCGCGCATCAGCGCACGACTATCCTTAGCGAACTTATTTCCGAACGAGGTGATGATGTCGCCGGCGCGAAGCTTCGCCTGCGCGGCCGGACTGCCATCCTGCACCTGCAGGACGAGGGAACCCCATGGCCCCTGAAGCCCATAGGCGTCAGCCAGATCGGGTGTCAGCGACTGAACCTTCGCTCCCAGATAGGCTGGCCTCATCTTGCCCGACCCAATGTCCCGCATGTGGGCCACGAGGAACTTCGCGTCGTTGATTGGGATGGCGAACCCAATGCCAATATTGCCTGTACTCGTGGCGGTCGTGTAGAGCGCGGAGTTGACCCCAATCACCTCGCCCTTGGCGTTGATCAGCGGGCCGCCGGAGTTGCCCTCATTAATCGCGGCATCGGTCTGGATGTAATCGTCGAACTCGGTGAAGTGGAAATCGCGGTTGAGAGCGCTGATGATGCCGTTGGTCACCGTGCTGTTGAAGTCGAGCGGATTGCCGATCGCGATCACGAAATTACCTTGGCGCAGCGTGTCGCTGTCACCGAGTGTCATCGCGGGGAAGGGTCTGGCAGCCCGTATCTTGATCACCGCGATGTCGCAGCAGACAGCTTCGGAGATCAGGTCCGCGGGAAGCTGCGTTCCATCATTCAGGGTGACCTTGAAGTTGATCCCGTTGTGTACGACGTGCTTGTTGGTGACGACATATCCGTCGGTGGACACAATGAACCCGCTGCCAAACCAGAGGCTTTTATCGGGTTCAGCCGCCTGCGCCATGACCGACTTGTTCGGCGGGATCTGAATATCCTTATAGCGGGTCGTCGTGACGTTGACGACACTCGGCAGCAGGGTGGCGACCAAGTTGGGCAGATCCGGGTCATCTTTGAGCCCGGCGGCCATGGCCGGGGAAGCGGCCGGCAGCCCGGTCATCAGTGTCATGGTAGCCGAAAGCAGGATGGCACGCAGAACAGAGGTAGGCATGACCTTGTTCTCCCTGTCCAAAGGGAATTTCATCAGTCCGGCCGCCATCACGCGCTTGATCCCGACCATCTGCCGTTGTCGCGACAGGTGGCAGTCCTGACGCGCCGCCTCAAGTCGAGCACGCCCCGAGTGGCAGTGGTATGGCTTCGACGTAGGGGCGTCGCCCGCAATGCCGACGCTCGCTCATGGAACCGGAACCACTCGATAGTACATGCCATTGGCTCCGTAGTATGGGCTGAACCAGGTCCCGGCACAGTCATAATAGGCCAATCCCGACACCGGACTGTACACGCATCCGGCCGGTAGAGTTGGATAGATGTCGTTCATCACGTAGGCCGGCCGGGCCGCTGCGCCAGCCGCAACCCCCGCTGCGTACGCGTTTGCGCTGGCGGCAGTCCCTGCCGCCGCACCGATGGCCGTTCCCGCGGCAAGACCGGTGAGACCGGCCGCCCAGGCGCCACCCGCGTTCCAGCCGCCGCAATTCCAGCAGCCGGTGCCGTAATTGTTTACGACAGTCGGCGGATGATAGCCGTAATAGTAACCGCCGTTATAGTGATCGTAGCCGCCATAGGCGGTATTCCCGTACGCGCCGGTGGCGTGCCACGACCCCTCGCCGCCAGCCGCTGTGCCACCATAGGCGCCTGTGGCGTGCCATGATCCTTCCCCACCGGACGCCGTGCCGCCGCGATAGCCGGTCCCGCTCCACGAACCGCCACCGCCCGAGGCGCTGCCGCCACGGAAACCGCTGGCGCTCCATGATCCGGCGCTGCCGGACGCAGTACTTCCGCGCGGGCCCTCGTAGTGGAAGCCGCCCGCTCCACCCCAGGCGTGGCCTCCCCATGCGCCGCCATGAAACCAAGCCACCGCTTGCCGGAGCGGCGCCGCCACGGTGAGCAGGCATGTCATGCCGAGCGCGGCATGCTTGATCCCATGCATCCTCATGGCTTGGTTGCTCCAGTCGCAGCGGGTTGCGGAAGCTTGTCGGGTGGCGCGCCGAATCGCATTCGTCGCGCGTTTGCCGCGGCGGCTGAGGTGAACGTGCCCGGCGGGATCGGCGGGTTCAGCAGCCAGTGGGAGAATTCGACCTGATGCCGGTAGTTGCCTGGCTCGTCGAAATAGGTGGCGCGCATCATGCGAGGCAGCTTGTCCTCGGCGCCGATCCAAACTTGCACCTGCACCGTATCATTGGCGAGAACGATGATGTCCGTGGTGGTGTCGCCCACGACCTTCGACTGGCCCATGACGAAGGCGAGCTTCAGGCCCTCGGAGATGTCCTTGTAAGGATCGGAGACGATCAGATCGGTGAACGGGAAATAGATCGCCGCCACGTCGTAGGCGGCTTTCAGCATTTCATCGATGGTCGGCGGCGCCTCGGCCACCGCGACCAGATCGGCGCCCGGCGAGTAGGCCATGACTGTCTTGCCGTCATAGTAGAACTCGGAGGGCGGGCCATCGCCGGGTACGATCACCCGCAGCCTGTTGGGCCGCTCCAGCGTGACCTGGGACAGCGTCGTGTAGGCCAGGGGCTGGCCGGTTCGTGCCGCGCTTTCGTACGTGGCGACAGCCGTAAAGCTCAGCGTTTTGGCTGCCGCCAACTTGGCGCTAGCGGCCTTGAGGATGCCGATGGCCTTCGGCTCCAATCCGAACCGCAGGCCCATGTCGATCATCGGCGGCGGGGCTGGCGCTGCCTGTGGCGCCGGTGCGGGCGCCGCTGGCGCCTGTTGGGCGCGCGCGTGCGGCAACAGCAACGGTGCAAGAGCAGCGAACAACCCCAGATACCGGCCAACTCTCGGCATCACACGCCCTCCCGTAGAGGTGTCCTCATCCGTCTCATGGAATAAACCCGCACTCGAACATCTTATTTGCGATCGGTGCAGCCACGCGGTTGAGGAATGCTTCCCGCATCTGCGGGTCTTGATGAAGCGTTTGGATGAACTGCTGCTCCATCTGCGCGCGTTGGCCCGTCGGACGCTGGGCGCGCTGTGCCGCAAGCTGCTGACAGGATGAGTTCTGGTATTTCTGAATGACCCTGTCCGCGAGCCGGTCCAGAATCGGATATGACTGCGCGTGGGCCTGGCTGACGCCGAGGCAGAGCAGCCCCGACGCCAGCAGCAGAAGCCTTGTCCGTTGCATGTTCAACTGGACACGAGCGACAGTTCGACACGTCGGTTTTTCGCCCTGCCCGCCGCCGTGGCATTCGAGGCAAGCGGATCGGCCTCGCCGAAGCCCTTCGCCTCGACGAGTTCAGGCTTTACGCCCTGGGAAATCAGAAACTGCATGACGGCTTCGGCACGCTTCTGCGACAGCTCCTGGTTCGACGTGACGCCCTGCTGCTGCAGCGCCGGACCGATCGGCGTGTTATCAGTATAGCCAGCAACCAAGAGCTTACTCTGCTGTGTCGGTGCCAGTTTCGATGCAAATCCGGCGATGATCTTCTCGGCGCCAGGCCTCATTGTCCAGCTTCCCGATGCAAACAGCAGGTCGCTGTTGACGGTGTACTTGATGGCGCCCTGCAGTCGGGCGATCTGCTCGTTGTCGGCGGTAATCTGCTGCTGCTGCGACGCAACCTGCTGCTGAAGCTGCTGATTCTGCGCCTGGAGCGCGTCGTAGTCGCTTTTCCAGACCACACATCCCGTCAGGACCGTGGTTGACAACAGCGACACGACGATTAGGCCACTTTTACCTGGATTGGTCATAGCTTCTCTCTCTCCTAAGAGTTTGTCCGGGAACATTGCTAGTTCCTGCATAGCCGTCTGACCATGAGACGGATGGAAGCGAGCAACAGAAAGGCACGCGCCTTCACATTGAGATTTTCCCAATCCTTACCCAGTCGACGACATCGGTTGAGCCACGCCAACGTGCGTTCGACCACCCATCGCTTTGGTAGCACGACAAAGCCCTTGGCCTGGTCAGATCGTTTGACGATCTCCACCTCGGCCTGCGACACGACACGCTTCAACGCCTCCTGGAATCGCCGCCCCTGATAGCCGCCATCGGCATAAAGCTTCAGCAGGAACGGAAACATCCCGAACAGCGTCGCCAGCAGCATGGCGCCGCCATCGCGATCCTGGATGTCCGCCGCCGTCACGATGGCCTGTAGCAGCAAACCCTGGGTATCGACCAGGACGTGCCGCTTCTTGCCCTTGATCTTCTTCCCCGCATCATACCCATGCGGATCGATCGAGGCCCCCCTTTTTCGGCGCTCTTCACGCTCTGCGCATCAATCACCGCGGCGGTCGGGCTGGCCTCTCGCGAGGCCTGCTCACGACATTTCACATACAATGCGTGATGCAGTCGCTCCAGCGTGCCGTCCCAGGTCCATCGTTCCAGATAGTCGTGCACTGTGCTCCGCGGCGGCAGGTCCTTGGGGATCGCCCGCCATTGGCAGCCGGTGCTCAGCACATACATCACGCCGTTCACCACCTGGCGGATATCAACGCTCCGCTTGTTGCCGCCCGGCTTGGCCGGGGGGATCAATGGTTCCACCTCGGCCCATTCGGCATCAGTCAGATCGCTCTCATAGCGCAGTCGGGTGCGGTCGTACCGCGTCCGGTTCTCCTTGGTCCACATCCAGTCCTCCGAATCGATGCTCGGGGGAGAGAGAATCACAGGCGATTCAATGGCTTCAAGGGTGACCCGCTAAGCGATTCTAAAAACTCAATTTGTTCCCGGACGGACACTAAGGATGTTTATTGCAGGTAGCACGTGTCTGTCGGCACCGCAGTTTCCGCAAGCGCAATTCACCGATCGCGCTTCTTCGCCAGCTGCTCCATCATGGCCTTGATGGCCTCCGGCGTCATGCTCGTTTCGCCTAAATCGAAGGTGATCTTCTCCAGCTTGCCGGTGAAGGCGAACGGCACGTGATAGTCGGAATTGTCCACCGACGTGCCAGTGTCGAGGCCCACGTCGAACGTCTCGTCCCAGGCCCAGAGGAACGGTTGGGTCTTGGGCAACGATCGCTGCGCCACTTGCGTCCCGTTCACTGACAAGGTTCCGGTGCCCCCACGTGCGACAGCCATGCCCTGCGGGTCCATCTTCCAGTCGAAGACGATGGTGTGCTTGCCGGGTGGCAGTGCCTCGGTCCCCTGCCACTTCGGTCGCTCGATGTCGAGCAGGTTCATCGTGAAGGTGGGCTTGCCGTCCTTGAGGTAGAGTCCGTAGCCGGAGAATCGCCCACCCTGGGTGACCAGCACGCCGTTCGCGCCACCTTCCGGGACCTCAATCTCAGCGGTGATCCGGTACGACCGGTTGAGGATCGAGGGCGCGACGCCGAACTCGTTCGAGGTCATCGGCGCGGTGTAGACGAACTGCGTTCGTCCCGCGGCCGGGCCGGGGCGCTCGACGGTCAATATCGCAACCTGCGAAGCGTTCAGCGGCAGAACCTGATTGCGCACGGCTTCGATCATCCACAAGTCCTGCATCATGTGCAGCCGTTCGGGTTCTTGGGTCGAGAGGTCGTTCGTCTGCGTGGGATCCTCGGCGAGGTTGAACAGTTCCCACTTGAATCCGTTCAGCACGTCGACCGGCGGATGTCCTGCCACGCCTTCCCAGGGGGTCACAGCCGGAATGGTGTTGGCCATCCAGCCATCGTGATAGATCGCACGATTGCCCAAGATCTCGAAATACTGGGTCTTGCGCGTGGACGGCGCATCAGTATTGGCCTTGTCCCAGGTATAGACCATGCTCACGCCGTCATAGGGACGCTGGGCGATCCCATTCACCATCGTCGGCTGCGGGATGCCGATCGCATCGAAGATCGTCGGCACAACGTCGATGACGTGGTGGAACTGGTTGCGGATGCCGCCGGCGTCCTTGATGCGCTTGGGCCAGGTCACCACCATGCCGGTGCGCGTGCCGCCGAGATGCGAGGCGATCTGCTTGCACCAGCGATAGGGTGTATCCATCGCAAACGCCCAGGGCACGGCGAAGTGGGGGTACGTTTGATCGGTGCCCCAGGCCGGGATCAGGGGTAGCATCTGCTCGACGGAGAATGCGTAGCCGTTGAAATAGGCGACCTCGTTCGGCGTGCCGTGCATCGAGCCTTCGGCGCTCATGCCGTTGTCGCCAAGGACGTAGATGATCAGCGTGTTGTCGAACAGGCCCAGGTTCTCGACGGTTTCGATGACGCGGCCGATCTCATGGTCGCTGTAGGCCATGTAGGCGGCCCAGACGTTGATCTGACGAAGGTAGAGCCGCTTCTCGTCGGCCGACAGCGTCTCCCACTTCGGCAGGAAGTCCGGCCAGGGCGGAAGCTTGGCGTTCGCCGGCACCACGCCGAGTTTCTTCTGGTTGGCGAAGATGCGCTCGGTGATGGCGTTCCAACCCTCGTCGAACAGATGCATCTCGGTGATCTTGTCCACCCACTCCTTGGTCGGATGGTGCGGCGCGTGCGTCGCGCCCGGCGCGTAGTGGATGAACCAGGGCCGCTTCGGATCGGTCGAGGTCTGCGTGGTGATGTACTCGATGCAATCATCGGCCATCGCGGTGATCAGGTTCCACTCGCCTTGCTTGCCGTTGTAGGGGTGAATCGCTGTCGTGTTGCGGAAAAGGCAGCCCGGCTCCCACTGGCTGGTGTCGCCGCCGACGAAGCCGTAGAAATAGTCGTAGCCCTGCCCGATCGGCCAGCGGCTAAAAGGTCCTTGCGGGCTCGCCTCCCAGGTCGGCACGTTGTGGTTCTTGCCGAACCAGGCGGTGGAGTATCCGTTCTCCTTCAGAGTCGCCGCCCCTTGCGCCGCCTCGGGCGGGATTACGGAGTTGTACCCGGGATATCCGGTCGCTCCTTCGACGACCATACCCATCCCGACCGCGTGGTGATTGCGTCCGGTCAACAGGGCCGCCCTGGTCGGTGAGCACAGCGCCGTGTTGTGCATCTGGGTGTAGCGCAGGCCGCGCTGCGCCAGCTTATCCACCGTCGGTGTCGGCACGACGCCGCCAAACGCCGAGTTGGAGGCGAAGCCCGCATCGTCGATCAGGACCAGCAGCACGTTCGGCGCGCCTTCGGGCGGCATGATGGTCGGCGGCCAGCCCGGCATGCTGTCGACCAGGTTCGGTTCGATAAAGCCGGCGAAGGGCGGCGTTGGGGTCGGCAGCACAGTGCTGTCGGGGAATTCTGTCGCGGTCGGTGAGCCGGGCGCTTGTGCCCAGGCCCCCTTGCGGAACCCGAAGCTGGCGAATGCCGTTGCCAGCGCCGCTTTCGCCGTGGATAGAAACAGTTGCCGACGGTTCATTTGGTTGTCCTTTCTTGATTGGCACGTATGACACAGCGGAAACCGATATGGCAGGTCGCGGTGTCGATCATCTGCGGGTGCCGCGCCGCCGGCCGATACCGCCGGCAATAATTCGGCGCGCAAAGATACGAGCCGCCTTTGATCACCTTGCGCGGGATGCGTATCTCGGGCTGTGTTGGGTCATAACTCAGCGCCTCGACGCCGCCGCGTGGATCGCGGGGCACGCAGCAGGGCGCTTCGGCCTCCGGCGGATGCTGGTCGGAATACCAGTCCGTCGTCCATTCCCAGACATTCCCGGCCATGTCGTAGAGACCGTAACCATTCGGCGGGAACGCTCCGACCGGCGCGCGGCCGACGAACCCGTCCAGTCCGAGGTCCGTGAAAGGGAACTGACCCTGCCAGGTGTTCGCCATGTAGCGACCGCCCGGAGTGAACTCATTCCCCCAGCAAAATATTGCGCTGTCCAGGCCGCCGCGGGCGGCTAACTCCCATTCCGCCTCGGTAGGCAGGTTCTTGCCGGCCCAGGCGGCATAGGCGGCGGCATCCTCGAACGCGACCTGCACCACGGGCTCTCGCTCGCGTCCGTCGATCGTGCTGGCCGGGCCTTCGGGATGCCGCCAGCTCGCGCCCGGCACATAGGCCCATCGGCTGTGGATGTCGTTCATGCTCACCCGGCCGGTCGGCATGAAGAACACGGCCGCACCAGGCTTCAGCAGGTCCGGCTGAGCACCGGGATACGCCGCCGGATCCAGCGGACGTTCAGCGACCGTGCGATAGCCCGTCGCTTGAACGAACGCAGCGAACTCCGCATTGGTGACGGCGTACTGGTCCATCCAGAAACCTCTGACGGTCACCGTATGGACCGGCGCTTCCTCGGGATAGGACTGATCGGCCCCCATCCGGAACGTGCCGCCGGGAATCCACCGCATGTCGGGCCGCGCGGCATCACCGTTCACGTCGGTAGACTCCAACATCCCTTGCTTCCCCAATCCTCCCCGAGCCGTAAGTGAGGCATGGCGCGCGGCGCTATGCAGATTCTGCAATTAGGGATGACTTTAGATTTATGAGATTTATGCCCTCGCCATCGGCAGGATCGCCGTGTCCAGGTCCAGCCGACCGGGCGAAGCCGTACGACGGCTTCGCCCGATGGCCGGACCTGGTCGTCAGAACCACCCCTTCGGGGCCGGCTCGATCGAGACCGCGAGCGCCTGACTGACCGCCGCGGTGACGGTGTCGCCTACCTTGAGCGAGCCGAGCATCGCGATGCGTGACGGATCCGTGACATCGATGCTGTAAACGCCGCCTCCAGACGGGCTCACCAAGTCGACGCGGTGCGCGGCCATATCGATCCCGACGACTGTGCCGCTCACCTTCGTCAGCCGGACGCCAATGCCGCCGGGAGCCTGGGCCGGCTGGGCGATAACCTGCGTGATTTGATCGTCGGTCACCGGTGTGCCGTTGCCGCCCGCTGGCGGTTTCACCATGAAGGCGACCGAGCGGTAATATTGCGCGTTGACCCTGTCGCCGACCTTCAGTTTCTCCAGGCGCACGGCAGGACCGGCCGTCACCGTCACCTTGTCGCCTGATGCGCCGACGAGCGTCACGGCCCGCGTCTTCGGGTTTATAGCCGTGATCCTGGCGTGGAGCGTGGCCGATTCCGACTCGGGTATGACGTTGGTCAGCGTCGGATTGGCTTGTGCCGCCGCGACACGCGACAGCGCGATCGACAGACCGGGCGCGGCGCACGCGATCAGCGTCGCCGCTGCGGCCGCTGCTAGCGAGTTGCTAAGTCTCATCATCTGACTCCCCTTCGGTTATCGGTTTGGTGTCGCACTAGATGGATCCGCGCCGGACCGCTGTCCGGCCGCGTAGCCTGGATGCCTGGCGAGCCGCTATGCAGATTTGGCAAGACCGCGGGTCCCATTCGACCAACGATCAGGTGCCAGAGCCGGCCAGAGTGATCTCGACGCGGCGGTTCTGCGCTCGTCCCTGCGGCGTGTCGTTGGAAGCCACGGGGTCTGCATCCCCGAACCCTTGCGCTGAGACCAGGTTCGGTTTGACGCCCTGGGAGATCAGGAAGTTTGCCACCGTCTGGGCTCTCAGCAGCGAAAGTTGCTGATTGCTCTGAACCCCCTGCGCCTGCAGCTCGGGGCCAATGGGCGTCGAGTCAGTATACCCGTTGACCAGGATCTTCGTCTGCTGGAAGGGCGCGAGGACCGGAGCCATTTTGGCGATTGTGGCCGCTGCCTGGGGCGGCATCTGCCAGCCGCCGGAGGGGAAAAGCAGCTCGCTGTTCACTGCAACCTTGATAGCACCCTGCAGGCGGGTGATGTGCACCTGTTGTTGGCTGATCTCGCCCGACAACCGTTGGTTGAGCTGGTTGTAGTCGTTTTCCAGCGCATCATATTGCTGGGCCGGTACGCACGCCGCAAGCAACCAAAAGAGGAGTGCGGACACCGCCGCGCCGCCAGGATTACGTATTATCGTCATAGGTCTCTTCCTTTCCGATTAGTTTCACCGCTGCCTGCGGCTCGATGCCGCTTACCAGTGCGAGGGTTCTCTGTTTCCGTGGATCCTCGCTATGCAAAAACAGCAAATCCGGCTCAGCTTGAACCGGTTGGCGTCAGCCGCACGCATGACGCAGCGTTTCGGATGGGGCTTCTCCGAACATGGTCTTGTAGGTGACGGAGAAACGGCCAAGTTCCCAAAATCCATATCGGGTCGCAATTTCGGTGACCGTCGCCGGCTCGGAAGGCGTCTGGAGAAGTGCCCGCCGGGCCAGATGCATCCGCCGCAGCATCAAATATCGCTTCGGACCTACCCCGAGGTGTTCCTGGCAGCATAAGTGCAGGGTTCGCTGGTTTACGCCGATTGCCGTGCACACGTCCGTGAGGTAAAGCGATTTCCCAGGATTCTGAGCGGCCAGGGCGCAGAAGCGCTTCACGATCGTGCTGTGGCGACGCCGGCTCGCGGTGTCTTCCCGCTCGCAGCCCTGGGCAAGGCAGGCAAACATGGCGTCGATCAGGGCCTGTTCCAGTCCGCGGGCGGCATCAGGATTCGCAATGATTTCCGGGGCCGTTTCAGCGAGGCGTCCAGCGGCTTCATGCAACCGCCGAAGGCGTTCCGCCGCCGAGGGCGAGGCCTCAATCGACACCGTGCCGCAGCGTGGACTCAGATCCCGACCGATGAGTGCAATGCTGAGCTCCGCCATGTCCTCGACCGGCAACGACATGGTTCCGATCTGTGAGAACCCCGTGGAGCGTTGCCACACCGTCCTGGAAGGGGGGAGCAGGCCGATCTCAGGCTCCCGCAACTCGATCCCGCCGGCGTAAACAGCGGGCCCGGGCGCTCCGCAGAACCAGATGGCGCTACGCACCGGCGGGATCGCCATGTGCCAAACTCGTGGCAGATTCTCTTGCAGGCATTGCATCCAGAGGCGATGGAAATCTATCTTCGTTACGTTGGCAATAAACGGTCCGCGACCTGTGATCAGAAACTCGGCATTCGCCGGCCGGATCGTTTCCCGACACACGTCTACGTCCGTGATACTCTGGACCATACTGGACGGCATTCTGGCTCCTGTCCTCGCCCTCGCGGTGGAACAGCTACAGGCCAGCGAATGCCTTGGACATTGATCCAAGTCAAATGCCTTCGGCGCATTATGTTTCAGACTGAATTTGTGTGTCCTTCGCCGGGAGGAGCGGCCGGCGGCGCTGGTCTCGTGGGTCCCGCCGCACCGGTGCTGGCTCGTTCCGGCAACGCGGTATTTCAGGACGGTCGACTGATCAGCGTGACCTCTGGCGGCGATCCAGCGGTCTGCATCGATGTATTCGTGCCCTGTCAGGGCCAGCACAGCCCGTAGGTGGCGAGCGAATCACGTGATGGCATCAGGCGGCCTGGCCGCTTTGCCGGCAGTTTATCGCAGCCTACTTGGAAGGTATCCGTCGGAAACGAAGGCAGAGTGATGTCGCACATGCCGGCCTCCATCGAGCTTACAGGGTTACCGATGGGGATCTTCGATCCTGTCAATGATGCTAACAACGCGTTGGATAACGGCGAAAACGAAGGCGGTACTGATGCCGAACAGCAACATGCCGCTGGCGGACTCCAGGGCGCCCATCAACTGCCATTCCGGATCCAGCGACAAGCCTGACCCTCCTCTCGTGGTGAATGAATTGAGCGAATACAAAATGGCGTCCCTCTCCGAGGCAATCGCACCCAACCATAGATAGGCTGTCGCCCAGATGCCCGCCTCAATGCCGTGCAGGATGGCCAACAGCAGTCCAACGATCGCGATGAGCGTGACTGCAAGCGCCATCGGATGTCGAATATGTCGCTCGTAGTTCCTCGCCAACTGGCCGCTGCGCTGCAACCCGCGGAAAATCACCACAATGCCAAAGGCATGAACTGCGGTGGTCACTGTTATCAGCGACAGACCCCAACCCCAGCTTAAGCTCCACACGAATTCCATAGTGACACGGAACCGCCATTGAGGGACAGGCTAGTGACCGCTAGGTGGGGGCGCGCGTTTCAATGTGGTGGAGGGCAGCTCGCCGAATAGTTTGCGATAGGCCCCCGAAAAGCGGCCAAGCTCGGTGACTCCATATTGTCGCACCAGCTCGGAGACGCCGACCGATGCCGGATCGGCGTGACGCAACCTGCGATGGATCCGTTGCATCTGTCGCAACCGAAGATAATGACTCGGCCCCATGTGGAGGCTTTGGCGGCAGTACGCCGACAGGGTGCGGGCTGGGACGCCAAGAGCGGCACAGAGGTCAGCCTGGGAAGGGAAACGGTCCGGATACGAACGTAGAATATTCTCCATCCTGGCCATTACCTCGATGCGCCGTTGTCGCGCGGTGGTGCCACGTTCGACCGGTCCGCCGGACAGGCATTCAACGAGCGCCGCGATCAGTTCTTGCTCCAGTCCGCGAGCGGCTTCTGCACCCGCGGGGATGCCGGGTCGGCCTCGGTGACATGAATGGCCGCACTGTACAGCGCTGTCAGAGACCGGATTGCAGCCGAAGCCGGACGCCAGTGTTGCACCCCCGGCGAAATGGCAAAATCGGCGCCGTCTATAGCGCGGCCATGACGGATGAGATCTTTTGCCGGAACACAGATAACGCCCGAGCGGCAATGCCCTTCCGTTCGCCCGTGCACGGGCTGGCCCGTGCTGATCGTCACGATATCGCCCGGCTGCAGCGCGATACCGGCCCAGGTCTGGGATGGCTCCCGATCGGCGGACAGGATGATAGCAACCCAGTCCGCGACTGGAGAGATAAAGACGATGCGCGGCAACCATTCCTCGACAGACAGCAGGTGTAATCGTGGCAACACGATACGGATCAGACGCGCTCGGAACTGGCCTCCGCCCGCCACAAACAGCTCCGCACGGCCGCAGTACTGCAAGGCCGCCTGCAACTCTTCCGGCTCGCCGAAGACAGATAAGGTGCTTCCTGGCATATTACTGATGGACGGAGGCCTAGAGTGGTCAGGCGGCGGCGTCTATGCGGATTTCGCAAAAAACAGGGACCACGGGCTTCGACGGATGCGGCTGGCGCGGCGCGCCCCGACCGTTGCCGATCCGGCGAGCGCCACAGTCACCAGGATCGCCGACGATTACGGATTCGGCGAGCTTGGCCGCTTCGCCGTCACGTGCTGTTGGATGGCGCTTTGACCGAGCGGGGGATCGGCTTCGCTTCGAAGTCCACCGGCAGACTTGGCCTAGACTGCTGGAATCCGCTTATGAGGCCTGCGTCTGTTTCGAGCTGCACCTCGGCGGTGACCGGATCGGGCTGTTAATGAACTTCAACGCCCGGGCCTACGCCGCAACCAACATCCGCCCCAGCGGGCGGCCACCGAACAGGTGCACGTGAAAGTGCGGAACCTCCTGTCCGCTATCGGCGCCCATATTGGCGAGCAGCCGATATCCAGGCGCCTCCAGTCCAAGCTGCTTTGCCACCTTCCCGATCGCGCGGACAAACCCGGCGATCTCCTCGGCGCTCGCCTGCGCGCTGAAATCGGCGAACGAGCAGTAGCGCCCCTTCGGCACCACAAGCACATGCACCGGCGCCAGCGGATTGATGTCGTGGAACGCCAGCGCCCACTCGTCCTCGTACACCGTCTTGCTGGGAATCTCGCCGCGCAGGATGCGAGCGAAGATATTGGCGTCGTCGTATGGCGGCAGCCCAGTTACCGGCATGGCGGCTCCCTCCGTCTCGCCTGGCACAAATTACGGAATTTTGGTCGTCGCCAACCCATTGGCGAACGGCAGGCTGCGCGCGCGGGACGCCTTCTCGGTGATGCCGCTGATACCCTCCCGCCGCTTGATCTCACGCCAGACCTCCTCCGGGCTCACGCCGTTCGCCACCCAGAGCACGATCAGATGGTAAAGCACGTCGGCGCTCTCCGTCACCAGGGCATCATGGTTGCCGGCAGCGCCCTCGATCAGGCACTCGATTGCCTCTTCGCCGAATTTCTGCGCCACCTTCTCTAGTCCGCGCGACAGCAGCCGGGCCGAATGGCTGACGGCGGGATCGGCAGTCCGGCGATCCATCACCACGTCGTACAGCCGGTCGAGCACCACGGAACCAGGACCGAGCGCCAGGGGGGCAGGTGGGCGTGGCAGATCGACATCCTGAACCTCCGTTGGCCGATCCGGCTTCATCTCCCGTCCGCGGTCCGGGCGCTTCTCCTGTTTCTTTTTGGTCGACTTTGCCATTCGGCACCTATGCGGCCCGGCGCAGCAAGCGGACAGGCAATCCGGCCGCCGCCAGCGCCGCTTTCACGTCAGCGATCGTGAATGTGCCGAAATGGAACACGCTCGCGGCCAGCAGCCCGGTCGCGCCGGCACGCGCGCCTTCGACGAAATGCGCGAGCGTACCGACGCCGCCGGAGGCGATCACGGGCACACGCACCGCGCCACACACAGCACGCAGCAGCTCCAGGTCGAAGCCCGTGCCGGTCCCGTCGCGATCCATGCTGGTTAGCAGGATCTCGCCGGCACCAAGCTCGGCCACGCGCCGGCACCATGCCACCGCATCGATCCCGGTGCCGCGCCGGCCGCCATGGGTAAACACTTCCCAGCCTTGCGCATCGGACCGCTTGGCATCGACTGCCACCACCACGCACTGGCTGCCGAACTTCCGCGCTGCGTCACTGACCAGCTCCGGCCGCGCCACGGCAGCCGAGTTCATGCTGCATTTGTCCGCCCCAGCCAGCAGCAGGCGGCGCATGTCTTCGATGCTGCGCGCACCGCCGCCCACGGTCAGCGGCAGGAAGATGCGCGCCGCCGTCCGCGCGACCACGTCGAGGATCGTGTCCCGGTTTTCGTGACTCGCGGTGATGTCGAGGAAGCAAAGTTCGTCGGCTCCGGCGTCGTCGTACACTGCGGCCTGCTCGACGGGGTCGCCGGCATCGCGCAGAGAGACAAAGTTCACACCCTTAACCACGCGGCCGTCTTTGACATCGAGGCAGGGAATGACACGGAGTTTCAGCATCGTGCGAATCCTAGAATGGGCGTCCGTGACCTATGCAAGCGAGAAACGCCGAAAATGAGATGCGGGCATCGGATGTAGTGCCGCAGAGGCATCTGAACAGCGGACGATGTGCGTAACTTGTCCAGATCGGCCTACAACTCGGTTAACAAGGCAGACAGTGCCGCCTCGGGATCGATTCTGCCGTCGTAGAGAGCCCGGCCAACGACCACCCCTTCAATACCGGCTCCCACCGCCTCCCGCCGGAGCGCCGTCAGGTCGGCAAGTCCCGCCACTCCCCCCGAGGCAATGACCGGCGTCGTGACCCGACGGGCGAAGGCTACCGTCTGCTCAACATTGAGCCCGGCCAAAGTACCGTCGCGGCCGATATCCGTGTAGATGATGACCGCGACGCCGGCATCCTCGAACCGCCGAGCGAGATCCAGCGCTGCGATCTCGGATGTTTCCGCCCAGCCTTCGATGGCGACTTTGCCTTCGCGCGCGTCGATACCGACCGCGACGCGCCCGGGGAAGCTGCGGCACGCCTCGTTCACCAGCGCCGGCGTCCTGACCGCGGCACTGCCCAGCACCACCCGGCGCACCCCCGCGGTCAGCCAAGCCTCGATTCGCGTGATGTCGCGGATACCGCCACCGAGCTGCACAGGGATCGAGACGGCTGCGAGAATGGCGGCAACCGCCGCCCGGTTGACCGACCGGCCGGCAAAGGCGCCGTCGAGGTCGACCACGTGCAGCCAGCGGAAGCCCGCTTCCTGCCAGCGCCGCGCTTGTACCGCCGGATCGGTATCGTAAACAGTCGCCCGGTCCATGTCGCCGCGGCGAAGCCTTACGCACTGCCCGCCCTTGAGGTCGATTGCTGGATAAAGCGTCAGCGGCATCAGCCTGCAGTCTCGCGCCGCCGGCTCGGGTTCTTCAGCAGCTTATAGTAATAGAAGCCGCGGATCGTCTTACCGCCAACCTTGGCATAGGACGGATGCACCCCCCAGCGGACGAAGCCGAGCGAACTCATAGAGTCGGATCGCCACTGCCTGGGTCTCGCGCACGTCGAGGTTCAGCACATGATATCCGCTTGCGCGCGCCGCTTCCTCCACGCTGCGCGTGAGTAGCCGGGCCAGCCCGTGCCCGCGTGCATAGGGCGCGATGAAGGAGTGCATCAGCGTGGCGGCGAAGGCCTGCGCCTCGTTGTTACGGGGCGGACGGACAAGCTGGGCGGAGCCCACCACGCTGCCGTCCAGCCGTGCCAGAAAGAGCTGTCGCTCCGGCACCAGCAGCACGCCGCGGTAATAACTCTCCAGCGACCGCCGGCCCGGCGGGTGAACCCACCCGAAGCCGCCGCCCTCGATAATAGCCGCGTGTGTCGCCTCGCAGAGCGCATGGAGATCGTCATCGGTGAACGTCTCCGCGCGTTCGACAGAAAGGGCGGGCGGCGGCGCGTCACCTGAGTCCGAGTCGCGCAGGCGATCGTCTGATGAAGACATCTAGGGTGCCCAGCGGAGGAAATTCATCAGGATGCGGATGCCCACATCCTGGCTCTTCTCGACATGGAACTGCGTGCCGGCACGGTTGCCCACGGCGATCATCGCGATCACCGGGCCGCCATAGTCGGTCGTCGCGAGGACCTGGGTTACCGCGGCGTCGCGCAGGCCATAGCTGTGCACGAAATAGGCGTGGTCGCCCGGCTCCAACCCGTCCAGCAGTGGGTGCGACCCCGGCGCGAAGTCGAGGGCGTTCCAGCCCATCTGCGGTAACCGGAGTCCCGGTGCCTCAATCTCGGCGATCTCGCCCTTCACCCAGCCAAAGCCCGGTGTGACCTCGTGCTCCAGCCCGCGCTCGGCCATGAGCTGCATGCCGACACAGATACCGAGGAACGGCACCCCGGCGTTGGTTGCAGCGCTGATCGCCCGAGACATTCCGGACACCGCTGCGAGTCCCCGGGCGCAGTCGGCAAACGCGCCCTGGCCGGGTAGCACGATCCGCTGGGCACGCCTGACCCGGTCCGGATCGGCGGTGACAGCGACTCGCGCGTCGATCCCGGCGCGCTCTGCCGCCAGCGCGAGCGCGCGTGACGCCGAGGCGAGATTGCCGCTGCCATAATCCACTACGACAACGTTCACCGCGCCTGCTCCGGGGGCAGGAAGCTCGCTGCCAGGTCCGGCCTGCCGGTCAGCAATCGCGCGAGCGCCGAGTCGGTATCGCGCGCCGCCAGTACGTGCGCCAGCGTGTAGCCGCGCCGTGCCAGCGACCAGCGCACGAGGTCGCGCCCTGTCAGTCCAAGCAGCAGGGCAAGTCCGATCTCCAGCAGGACGCGGGCGCCTGCCTCGGTCAGCACCCCGATGAGCACGCTGGCGGCGAGCGCCAACAGACCAGGGATCCAGGCCCGGTGCACCAGCAGCCAGACCCAGCCAAACAGAAACGCGCCCCAGGCGAACCCCTCCTTCACCAGCACCGGCGGGCGTTGCGCCCTGAGATGCGCTGTATAGATCCTCACAGCGCACCTTTGGTCGAGGGGATAGAGTCCGGCGCGCGCGGATCGGGCTCCACCGCCTGGCGGAGCGCGCGCGCCGCCGCTTTGAAGCAGGCCTCTGCCACGTGGTGGGCGTTGCGTCCGGCGCGGCGGGTCATGTGCAGCGTCAACAGCGCGTTCATTGCGAAGGCGCGGAAGAACTCCTCGAACAGCTCGGTGTCCATCTCGCCGATGCGCGACCGCTCAAAGTCGACGTCCCAGGCGAGGAACGAGCGGCCGGACAGATCCACCACCGCCTCGGCCAGCGCCTCGTCCATCGGCACCAGCGCATGACCGAAGCGGTTGATGCCACGTTTCTCGCCGAGAGCCTGCGCGAAGGCGCGGCCGAGAACGATGCCGACATCCTCGGTCGTGTGATGGCAGTCGATATGCAGGTCACCCGCCGCACGGACGGTCAGATCGAACAGGCTGTGCCGCGCGAAGGCGGTCAGCATGTGATCCAGGAATCCGATGCCCGTATCGATCTCCGACTGCCCTGAGCCGCCCAGGGCCAGGGTCAGGCTGATCTCCGTCTCCTTGGTAGTGCGCGTGATGTTCGCGGTCCGGGGCATGCGGCGGAGCACTACTCCACGAAAGGGTCGGTCGCCAGTGGGCAATGGCGGGGTCTCCAATCCACTGCCAACCGAGGGCGGCTCCTGGCCAGGGCTGTTTTGGCCTTGCCGGTTGACGAGTTGCGGCCCGGCGTTCGCTCATTTACACCCGATGAGCAGTCCAAGGGGGAAGACGGTCATGCGGTTTGCTCCGGTGGCGTTTGGTGCGGCGAGCCTATGCGCCGGTCTGGTCGTGACTGCGGCGCAGGCGGCGGTCACCGAGGCGGAGTTTCCCCCCAGGACGACCGCCGATCTGATCGCGCTATGCAACGACACGAAGGACGACCGGATGATGACCGCTGCCGTGAACTATTGCCACGGCTTTGCCGAGGGTGCCGTGCAAGTGGCTCTGGGCTATGTGGCGGTCACCCCTCCGTCGCGCAAGCCGTTCTGCTTGCCATCGCCCGCACCGTCGCATGACGAGGCGATCGCCCACTTCACCACTTGGGCGAATGCTGACCCGAAACGCTTGGACGAACCGGCGGTGGTGGGATTGCTGTCATTCCTGACCGAGCAATACCCGTGCCCACATCCGTCCGTGGCGGCCCACAAGAAGGCCGGATCGGCCAGCAAGAAGGCACCGCACGCATGAGAAAGCCCATCATTGCTCTGGCAGTCGCTGCGCTGACGCTGGCCGGCTGCTCCAACCTGACGCCGGGCGAGCAACGCGCGGTGACCGGCACGGCAATCGGCACGGCCGGCGGCGCGGCGATCGGTGCGATCGCCGGCAATGCCGCGCTTGGGGCGGGGATCGGCGCCGCCGCCGGCTTGGCCGGCGGGCTCCTGGTGAACGCCTGGAAGAACAACGAGCACGAGGCGTACCAGAAAGGCTATGCTGCCGGGCAGCAGTCGCAGTAGGGCGGCGTTTCAGCCGAGTGGCAATCCCACGTAGTTCTCCGCCAGCGCCGTCGCAGCCGCGGTCGAGCCGGCGAGGTATTCCAGCTCGGCAAGTTGCACACGCCGATCGAAGGCGCCGTGTTGAGCGAAGCGGTGCAGCATCGATGTCATCCACCAGGAGAAGCGCTGCACTTTCCAGACGCGCGAAAGGCAGGCAGCGGAATAGGCGGCGAGCAGGTCGGTGCTGCCGGCGGTGAAATATGCCTCCAGCGCAGAAGCCAACACCGTCACGTCCGCGACCGCCAGGTTGAGACCCTTGGCCCCCGTCGGTGGTACGATATGCGCGGCATCGCCGAGCAGGAACAGCCGCCCATACTGCATCGGCTCGACGACGAAGCTGCGCATCGGGGTGATGCCCTTTTGCAGGATGCGGCCTTGCCGCAGGGTGAATCCGTCGCGTTCCGTGCGGGCACAAAGCTCAGCCCAGATGCGGTCGTCCGACCATCCCGCGATGTCCTCGTCCGGCGCGCATTGAAGGTAGAGCCGGCTGATCGACGGCGAGCGCAGCGACAGCAGCGCGAAGCCGCGCTCGTGGTTCACGTACACGAGCTCCGGCGAAGACGGCGGCGCCTCGGCCAGGATGCCGAGCCAGCCAAACGGATACTCGCGCTCGAAAATGCGCACTGCATCGGCCGGGATGGACACGCGGCAAATGCCATGAAAGCCGTCGCAGCCTGCAATGAACGCGCAATCCAACGCAGCGGCGCGGCCATCCTGCCGCCAGGTAATGCGGGGGTGGTCGGTCGTGATGTCGTGGATCGCGACGTCGTCGGCCGCGAACAGAATTTCGCCGTCGGCAGCCAGCCTGGCTGCGATCAGGTCCTGCACCAGCAGGTGCTGACTGTACACCATCACATGACGGCTGGTCAGAGCGCGAAAGTCGATGCGATGATCGCGCCGATTGAAACGGAGGTTCACTCCTTCATGGGGCAGGCCTTGTGCCTGCATTCTCTGGCCGAGACCCGATTGCACCAGCAGGTCCTCGGTCGTGTGCTCCAGCACTCCGGCGCGGATGCGATTCTCGACATAGTCGCGCGAATGCCGTTCCAGGACGATGGATTCGATCCCGCGCAGGTGCAATAGATGCGACAGGAGCAGGCCGGCGGGCCCGGCTCCGACGATCCCAACCTGCGTCCGCATCACTCCCCTCCTGCCGGCAATCGATATCCTTGAATAGAGATTCCGCCTTCCACCAGCGAAGTCCAAGGGATGCCTGTCCCCTCGGCGCCAGTGCGGCGGATGACTGGTAACCAAGGATCCATCTGATGGGCTCGCCGCCTAGCCTATTGCGCCACAATTCGCCCTAGCTTAAGCGCACTGGCAATATGCTAGAAATGAAACCGGCCAATCGGCCAAATCGCAAAGGAGTGTGCCCTACGTATCGTCAGAGCGGCCCCGCACCTGCGCTCGAGCGGTCGGTGCTCCGTCAGGCTTCGGCCTGGCTGAGATCCCGCACTCTGATCATCACCGGGGCCCTTTGCTTGCTTGCATTGGTGGTCGGGGTATCGCTGGCGTTTCTTGGTTTCGGAGCGCGCGCACGCGTTATGGCACGCTACCGGCCGCCGCCCTTCATCCCTTTCCCTGCAGATGACCCGTTTACGGCCGCAAAGGCGGACCTCGGGCGGGCATTGTTCTTCGATAAGCGCCTGTCCGGCTCCGGGACCATGGCCTGCGCCAGTTGCCATCAACCTGAGCACGGCTGGACCGACGGACTGCCGAGGGCAATCGGTGACGGCGGCCACGAGATGTCTCGGCGGGCCCCCAACCTGATCGACGTCGCATGGCTGCCCGCTCTGGGCTGGGACGGCAGGTTTCCCGACATCGAGGCAGTCACCTTCGCCGCCATCGCATCGCACGGCAATATGAATCTCAGCGAACCCGAGGCGCTGGCCCGGATCTCGGCCGACCCTGGGTACGAACGTGCCTTCGACGAAAGCTTCCCGGATCACAACGTATCCGCCGCCAACGTCGCGGCAGCGGTCGCTACGTTCGAGCGGTTGGTTGTTTCAATCCCCAATTCACCCTTCGATAGCTGGATAGCCGGCGACGAGAACGCAATCAGCCAAGCAGCGAAGCGTGGCTTCGACCTGTTCAACGGTCGCGCGCATTGCTCCGGATGTCATGGGGGGTGGACGTTCACCGATGGTTCGTTCCACGACATCGGCTCCGCCACAGGGACCGATATTGGGCGCGGCCAGTATTTCCCGACCTCGCAGGCTTTGCAGTACGCATTCAAGACGCCCACGCTGCGCGGCGTGGCCCAGCGAGGGCCCTATATGCACGACGGCTCGGTGAAAACCTTGGCCGATGTCATCGCTCTTTACAATCGCGGCGGTATCGCAAGGCCGAGCCGCGCTGCACTTATTGAACCGCTGCATCTAGCGGCGGATGAGCAGGCCGACCTGCTCGCTTTTCTCGAAACACTCTCCGGGCCGACTTCTTCGTCTGACCAGCCCCCTTTGCCGATTGGATCGCCGTCAGTAGCGAGGCAGGAAGGCGCCGAGAAGCGCTAGTCCCCCTATCAGCAGCACTCCGCCATAGGTCTCCAGTGCGGCGCTGCGCTTTGGGAAGCGGCGCGCGGCGCATGAACAGACCCCCCCTGTCACGAGACTCGTGACACAGATCAAAGCGATCATCCGACTCCTCCTTTCGTCTAAATAATATACGTTTCTCGTAAAAGTGCGCCTCAATTATTGGTTCGATGAACTGTTCCGTCCGATAACGATTCAACGTATAATAGCAACATCTTGCTTAAGAGGGGAAACACATGCATCGCCTGCTCATAGCACACCGTGCCCGCGTTTTCATCAGCTTTGTCGGCATGTTCGGACTGCTTCTGCCCCCTAACCCGGCGCTCGCGCACGTCAAATGGTTTTGTAGCTACGACGTCGCCGCCACGCCACGCCCTCTGCGTATGGTCGTCAACGCCGATTACGGCCATCTCGTCCTTCTGACGCTGCTCATCCTGCTTGTAGCCGGCCTGCTCGACCGAACACCTATTGGTCTGGCGATGCTCCGCTCGATCGACCGCGTGACCGGATTTCTGCGGGACAGAGCCGATGTGATGATCCGGGCGGTACTCGGCGGCTTTTTTGTGGCACTCTGGACGATGGGCGGCATCATCCTGACCCCTGAATTGAAGACTTCGGCAGACTGGGTGTCGTGGCTCCAGCTTGCGATAGCCATCGGCATGATCTGGCGCGAGACGCTCATTCTGTCCGCGCTCGGCATTGTCGCACTGTACGCCTATGCCGTTGATCAGTACTGCGTCTTCCACTTGCTCGACTACCCGATCTTTCTGGGGCTGGCCGCTTATCTGGCAATGAGCGGGCTGCGCATCCCCCTCTTCAATCTCCGGGCGTTGGATGTCCTGCGCTACGCCACATCGGTCACGTTGATGTGGGCGTCTGTCGAGAAATGGGCGTACCCGGAATGGACCTTTCCGCTGCTGGCCGTTCACCCGGAGATGACGCTTGGCTTCGACCAGGAATTTTACATGCGGGCCGCCGGGCTGGTGGAGTTTGCCCTTGCGTTCACCCTGGCCTGTGGCCCTCTTATGCGGCGCGTCTCGTCGGTCGTGCTGATCGCAATGTTCGTGGGCGCGGTCTTCGATTTCGGGAAGATCGATGCGCTTGGTCATTCGCCGATCATCGTTGTTCTGCTGGCGATCCTGGCGGACGATCAGGTGGCCGCTGAGAAACCCTCTGCGATCCTGGCGCCCGCATATTTCTGCGCCAGCCTGGGCGTCACGATTCTGGCCTACTACGGCATCCATGACATATTCTATCGCGCGGCTATCGGATGAAGCCGTGATCGCAGCGCGACGACCCGTCCGGCTTCGGTGACCTGGGCCAGCAGGGGGCCCAGGTCCGACGCGGGGAGCGGTTTGCCGAGCAGAAAGCCCTGTACCTCGCAGCAGCCTTCGGTGCGCAGGATCTCGAGCTGACGCTGATCCTGCACGCCTTCGGCGGTGGTGGGGATGCCGAGGCTGTCGCCCAACCCGATAATCGCCCGCACAATCGCGTAAGCCCCCTTGTCGTTGGGAAGCCCGCGCACGAAGGACTGGTCGATCTTGATCCTGCCAAACGTGAAGTTCTGCAAGTAGGCCAATGAGCTATATCCGGTGCCGAAATCGTCGAGCGCGACGGAAATGCCGGCGGCCTGGATGTCCTGCAGCGCCCCAAGTGTTGATGCATTCCGTTCCAGAAGCACGGTCTCTGTCACCTCCAGCTCGAGCCGTGTCGGGGATAGCTTCTCCTCTTCCAGTGTTGATTGTAGCTTGGCTGCAAAGTTCCCTGATCGGAGCTGTACCGGCGATACATTGATCGCCAAGCGCAATTTGGGTGGCCAACTAGCGGCGGTGCGACAGGCCTCTTGTACGACCCAGTCGCCGATGGCGTTGATCACCTCGGTGTCTTCCGCCACTCTCATGAACTCGCAGGCACTGATCAGGCCGCGACCCGGGTGGTGCCAGCGGAGCAGCGCCTCGAAGCCAGCAAGTGCCATCGTCCCCGCATCGAATATCGGCTGGTAGTGCAGGGCCAACTGATCGCCAGCAAGCGCTTGATCCAGTTCCATCTCCATCGTCCGGCGAGCCTGCACGTCGGCTTCCATGGAGGGCTCGAACATGCGATAGCCCGAGCGGCCAGCCGCCTTCGCGCGATAGAGCGCGATGTCAGCGTTACGCATTAGGGTATCACGATCAGTGCCATGGTCCGGGGCGACGGCGATGCCGACGCTCGCGCCGATCGTGATGCGCTGTCCATTTATGACGAAAGGAGCGCGGACCACCTCGATCATACGCTCGGCATAGGCGGCAGCATCACATACATGGTGCAGGCCGGTCAGCAGAGTGGCGAATTCGTCACCGCCCAGGCGGGCGATCGTGTCGGCGACGCGCGCGCACGCAGTAAAGCGTTGCGCGACAGCGTGCAGCAGGCGGTCACCCACGGGATGCCCGAGCGTGTCGTTCACCTCCTTGAAGAGGTCGAGATCGATGCACAGCAACGCGAATCGGTTACGCGGATCGATGTTGGCGAATGCTTCTTCCAGACGTTCACCGAACAGCAGCCGATTGGGCAAGCCGGTCAGCGCGTCATGGCGTGCCATGTGGAGAACCTTCTCCCGGCTCTGGTGACGCTCGGTGGCATCCTCATAGGTAGCGACCCAGCCGCCGTCGGCCATCGGCTCGTGCATGACTTCAATGATCCGGCCGTCGACCAGCGGCATCTGAACGGTAAAGGCGCGACGATCTCTCACTGCCAAACGCTCGGACCAGCCTTGCGCTTCCCGGATGCTGGGGGCACAAAACTTGGCCAGTTTGACGCCGACGAGCTCCTCGATCGTTATTCCTGTGCGTAAGCTGTCCGGGCCGATGCCAAAGATCTCGTAAAGGCGGCGGTTCGCGATCTTCAGCCGTCCGTCGGAATCGAACAGGCAAAGACCCTGCGACATGTTCGACAGCGCAGTGTCGAGCCAAAGGTTCGATTGCTTGAGCTGCGCCTCGCGGTTCTTCCACTCAGTCATGTCGCTGCAGAAAGCAACGATCCCCCCTTCGCCCGTTGCGCTCCAGCCAATTCGCACGGAGCGACCGTCGCGCAGATCGACCAGCACGGTCCGCGGCTGAATCCCGTAGGCCGGGAAGGGAATCCGAAGAGCGGCCTCTTCCTGGCAGTTCGCAAAGGCGCCCCGCATTAATGCCGCCACGAAATCCGGGAAGGAGGCTCCCGGTTGTAGCAATTGCGCGAAGTCCAGGAAGAACTCGATATTCTGCGTATTGCTTACGACGACACGACCCTCAGCATTGACGAGGATCACGCCCTCGCGCGAGCTCTCGATCGCGTCCATCAGCCTGGCCTGGGCAGAGCGACGCTGTTCCACCTCCCGCGCCATCATCCTGCTGATGCTGTCACGCATCACCGCCATCGATCCCAGCAGGCGACCCAGCTCATCGCCGCTCGCCTCAGGGATCTCGACATCCAGCGCACCGCCGGCGATCTTCTCGGCAACAGAGGAAGCCAGCGAGACGGGCCGCAGAATACGACGCCCAAGTGCCCAACTTATCAGGAGCGACAGGGCGAGCGCTCCCGCAGTCAGCACCATGTCAAGCCGCGTATTGGTTTGAATCGCGGTTAGCGCCGCCTGCCGGAATGAGAAGCCGTCCCCGGCCGTGTAGTTAATCAGAAGGTCGAGCTGGTGACTGGCCACCGCCGCATACCTATCGAGCGCATTCCAGTGGGCATCGGCCTGGTGCCGATTCCAATTGTCGTACCAGCCGTCGACTGCCCGACCGACCGCTGCGGCTGCGGCGACGGCACGGTCGGACTGCGCGCGTTCGGCGGCGATCGACAGATCGTCGTTCAGGTCGCGCCGAATCTGCTCGATCCGCGCGTCCAACGCTGCCTGCCGCGCGGGATCGGCAACCAGCCGACGCTCCATCAGCGTCGATTTCAAGAGCGCGAAGTCCGCTGCGGCGGCCCGCGCGTAATTGATCGACATCAGTGACTTATCGTAAATTTCAACGACAAGTCCGGCCGCACTGCGAATCGTTTGGAAGGCGTACAGACCAAGCGATCCGGTGATGATGCTCACCGCTGCGAAGCTCAGGAACAGGCTGACCCTGAGAGTAAGGCGCAGTCGTCTGCCACGGATTAGAGGGCTAACCGGCATCGAAATGGCCGCATCTGCGGGGGCCGCACCAATTCAGCCGGCAAAACGGCGCATTAACCAGCGTCATTGACTTGCCCCCGAAGGAACCCGCGGCTGGATTGCAGTCCTTGTCACGGCGGGCCGATGTCACGCTGGACAGCGACGCTCGTTCGTGCAACCTTCCTCTGCCTCGATCCTGCTCCATCGCGAGTTTCATCCGTTTTGGGAATGCTCCAAGATACCCTGGGTTATAATCTACCCGGTATGTTATTGGTCCGCAATCGCTTTCTCGTGAGCCTCGGGGGCGTCCTGAGTGTCGCATTGCTTGCGTTTTTGGCATTCCTGACATTCGGGCAGAGCGCCTCAACGGGAAGGCATTACGTCATCTCGCAGAAAAATCGAGAGTTCCACCCAGCCACCCTGACCATAGGTGTCGGCGACACAGTCACGATCGTGAACGACGACGGAGACCTGCACCATCACGCCTACGTATCGAGTGGGAGCTTCAAATTCGACAGCGGCGACCAATTGCCCGGCAGCCGCACGGACATCGTCTTCACGGTGCCGGGTCAGTTCAACGTGCTGTGCGGTATCCACCCGAAAATGCGCCTGGTGGTGACGGTAACCCCATACGAATTGTCCGATGCTCATCGGCCGGGGCTGAAAGATCCTGCTTCGAAGTAGACGGCGTCCCAGCAGCGAAATGCTGATCGGCGGCGGCATCACCTCTCAGTCCCGAACCGGCTGTCCCTGAAGCAGCCGTCTGCATTTGCCGGGCGGCGCAGCTTCGCCTCTAATCACGCGGTGGAGGAGATGCCGCCATGAAAGATGATCCGCCCGACAAGGCGCTGGAAGCGGAGTTCGACTGCCTGATGGCACGCGCCGGGCTGACCATTCCGCCGGCTCGCAAAGCCGGCTACCTGGCTGCATTCGCGGACCTTCGCTCACAGCTCGCGCTGCTGCGCACAAACCGCAGCGCCACCGTGGAGCCCTCCAACGTGTTCCGCCTGTTCCCGATGGAGCCCACACGATGACCCCGGGGCAGCTTTCGATCGCCGAAATGGGCCGGCAGCTCCGTGCTGGCGCCCTCACATCCACTGCGCTGGCCCGCGATGCGCTGGCCCGCATCGAGGCGCACGACGGCGCACTGCACGCCTTCATCCTGGTGACGGCGGAGCGCGCGCTGGCGGACGCACGGAAAGCGGACGCCGACCTGGCGGCCGGCCGTGACCGCGGCCCGATGCACGGCATTCCCTATGCGCTCAAGGACATCTACGACACCGCCGGCATCGCCACGACCTGTCACTCCAAGCTGCGCCAGCATCACGTGCCAGAGCACGACAGCGTGGTGGCGGCGCGCTTTGCCGAAGGCGGGGCGGTGCTGCTGGGCAAGCTCGCCACGCATGAATTCGCCATCGGCGGCCCTAGCTTCGACCTGCCCTGGGCGCCGTCGCGCAACCCGTGGAATACCGAGCACATCACCGGCGGATCATCGTCGGGCTCGGCGACGGCGATCGCATCGGGGATGCTGCGCATGGCCACCGGCTCGGATACCGGCGGGTCGATCCGCGGCCCCGCCGCCTGGTGCGGCCTTGCCGGCATCAAGCCGACCTACGGCCGGGTCTCGCGCCGCGGCGTCTTCCCGCTGTCCTGGACACTGGATCACTGCGGGCCGCTGGCGCGCAGCGTCGAGGATGCGGCGATCGCGCTGCAGGTGATGGCTGGCCACGATCCACAGGATCCGGCAAGCGCCGACGTGCCCGTGCCCGATTTCCGCGCCGGGCTGGGGCGCGGCGTGGCGGGGCTGCGCATCGGCATTCCGCGTGCGTTCTTCGCCGCGGCGAAGATGGTCACGCCGGAGGTGCTCGCCGCAATCGATCGGACCGCGCATCTGCTGCGCGATGCCGGCGCCACGGTGCAAGACGTGATGCTCCCGGATTACGCAATCTTCGCCGCCGCTGGACGGGCGATCATGATGTCCGAGGCCTTCGCCATTCATCGCATGGACATGCAAAATCGGCTATTGGATTATGCCGAGATCACCGCCGGTCGGTTCGTGCTGGGCGCGACGATCACCGCCGCCGATTACGTCGATGCGCTGCGCGCCCGCCGCGAGCTGACCGATGCGGTGAACGCCGTGCTGTCGTCCTGCGATGCGCTGCTGACTGCTTCCAGCCTGACCACTGCGCCGCGCTTCGATGCGGTGCCGGATGCGCTCTCGTCAGTCTCACCGATGCAGACGATCCCCTTCAATGTCACTGGTCACCCTGCGATGAGCGTGCCCGTCGGACTGGCGGCCGATGGCTTGCCACTGTCGGTGCAGATCGCCGGCCACCCGTTCCACGAGGCGACTGTGCTGCGCCTCGGCCGCGCGATCGAGACGTTGTCAGGCTGGGAGAGCGTGCCATTGCCGGTGGGATAGGATCCGGCGATGCGTTTTTCCGCCTTCTCGCTGCTGCGTCACGCCATGTTCGGCGGGACTTGGCCGGAGCAATGGCGCTCGCCGGAGCCGCGCAACGCCTACCAGGTGGTGATTATCGGCGCCGGCGGACATGGGCTGGCCACCGCGTACTACCTGGCGAAGGTACACGGGATCAACGACGTTGCGGTGCTGGAGCGGGGCTGGCTCGGCGGCGGTAATACCGGGCGCAACACCACCATCATCCGCTCCAACTATCTGCAGGACGCCAGTGCTGCGATCTATGAGCACGCGCTGAAGCTGTGGGAGGACCTGGCGGCCGAGCTGAACTACAACGTTATGTACTCGCCACGCGGCGTGCTGATGCTGGCGCATAACGAGCATGACATGCGGGTGGGCAAGCGCCACGTGCACGCCAACCGGCTGAACGGCATCGACAATGAGTGGCTGTCGCCCGAGCAGGTGAAGTCCTTCTGTCCGCCGATCAATATCGGCCACGACCTGCGCTACCCGATCCTGGGTGCGGCGCTGCAACGGCGCGGCGGTGTGGCGCGGCACGACGCGGTGGCCTGGGGGTATGCGCGCGCCGCCGACGCACTGGGCGTCGATATCATCCAGAACTGCGAGGTCACAGCGATCGTGCGCAACGCCACTGGCCATGTGTCCGCGGTGGAGACGACCCGCGGACGGATCGCCGCGCGCAAGGTCGCCGTGGTTGCCGCCGGCCATACCAGCGTGGTGATGGCAATGGCCGGCCTGCGCATGCCGATCGAAAGTTTCCCGCTGCAAGCGTTGGTCTCGGAGCCGGTGAAGCCCATTCTGCCCTGCGTCGTGATGTCGAACGCGATCCACGCGTACATTTCGCAATCGGACAAAGGCGAGTTGGTGATCGGCGCCGGCACCGACGCATACACCTCCTACAGCCAGGCGGGCGGGCTGCATGTGCCGGCGCACACGCTGGAAGCGATCTGCGAATTGTTCCCCAGCTTCCGGCGGCTGCGCATGCTGCGCAACTGGGGCGGCATCGTCGATGTCACGCCCGACCGCTCGCCGATCATCGGATTGACGCCAGTGCCGGGGCTCTTCGTGAATTGCGGCTGGGGCACGGGCGGGTTCAAGGCGACACCCGGCTCGGGCCATGTGTTCGCTGCCACGATCGCCCGCGATGCACCACACCCGATCGCCGCCCCCTTCGCGCTGGACCGGTTCGCCGCCGGGCGCATGATCGACGAAGCGGCCGCCGCGGCGGTGGCACACTGATGCTGCTGATCCCCTGCCCCTGGTGCGGTGCCCGGTCGGAGAACGAGTTCCGCTACGGTGGCGAAGCGCATGTCGCGCGCCCGGCGCATCCGGCGGAGCTGGACGACACCGCCTGGGCGGAGTTCCTGTATTTCCGCACCAACCCCAAAGGCGTGCACGCCGAGCGGTGGCGCCACATCCACGGTTGCGGCCGGTTCTTCAATTGCCTGCGCGATACGGTCTCCGACAAGATCCTCGCCGCCTACAAGCCCGGCGAGTCGCCCCCGGCAATGCCATGAGCGGGGCGTTCCGTGTGGCGGACGGCGGGCGCATCAACCGAAGCAGCCCGGTTGCGTTCAACTTCGACGGACGACAGATGTCCGGATGCGCGGGTGACACTCTGGCCTCCGCGCTGCTGGCCAACGGCGTGCATCTGGTCGGGCGCTCGTTCAAGTATCACCGCCCGCGCGGCATCCTGTCCGCCGGCGCCGAAGAGCCGAATGCGCTGGTGACGGTTGCACGCGATACCGGGCGCACCACGCCCAATCTGCGGGCGACGCAGGTCGAACTCTATCCTGGGCTTGTCGCACACAGCCAGAACCGCTGGCCGACGCTCGGCTTCGACATAGGCGCCGTGGCGGATCGCGCGTCACCGCTGCTGAGCACGGGCTTCTACTACAAGACCTTCATGTGGCCGGCATCGTTCTGGCGGTGTCTCTACGAGCCGGCGATCCGGCGGGCGGCCGGTCTAGGTCGTGCGCCGCGCGCGCCCGATCCTGACCGGTATTTGCACCGCTACGCGCATTGCGACGTGCTGGTAATCGGCGCCGGCGCGGCCGGGCTGGCAGCGGCGCTCGCAGCCTCGGCAGCCGGGGTGCGCGTAATCCTGTGCGACGAACAGGCGGAGTTCGGCGGCGCGCTGCTCCACGAGACCGGCGAGATCGAGGGCAACGCCGCAGCGGCCTGGGTATCGGAATCGATATCACGGCTCGCGTCGGACGGTGTGCTGCTGCTCCCGCGCACCACGGCATTCGGCTGGTTCCCCGACAATCTGATCGGCCTCGCCGAGCGCGTCACCGATCATCTTGCCGAGCCCGATCCTCGCCTGCCCCGCGAAAGGCTGTGGCACGTGCGTGCGCGAGAGGTGGTAATCGCCGCTGGCGCGATCGAACGGCCTCTGGTATTTCCCGACAACGACCGCCCCGGCATCATGCTGGCCGACGCGGCGCGTTGCTACCTGAACCGCTATGGTGTGAAGGTTGGCGAACGGGCGCTGATCGCGACCACCGACGACGATGCCTATCGAACAGCGATCGAGCTGCACCGCGCCGGCATGCAGATAGCTGCGATTGCCGATGCGCGTTCTGCACCGGACGGCGAGGCGGTTGCGGAGGCACGTGCCAGCGTGCTGAACGTGCGAACCGGCACTGTTGTGATCGGCACGGCCGGACGGCGGCGCATTCACAGCGCGCGGTTGTACGGCACCGGCGGTGCGGAAACCGTGAACTGCGACGTGCTGCTGATGTCCGGCGGCTGGACACCGTCGGTGCATCTGTTTTCACTGTCGCGTGGAAAGCTGCGCTACGAGGCGGGTTTGGGTGCATTCGTTCCGGATATCTCCACCGCGCACGAGCGCAGCGTCGGCGGTTGCGCCGGGACGTATGACCCGGCTACCTGCGTCGAGCACGGCTATATCGCCGGTGAACAGGCGGCGCGCGGCGTAAGCGGCCCAGTCGCGATGGTAGCGGCGAGGCCGCCCACCGAGCCGGTCAGCGCACTGCGCGGTAAGGCGTTCGTCGATTTCCAGAACGATGTCACCGCAAAGGACCTGATGGCGGCTGCGAGTGAAGGCTTCCGCTCGATTGAGCATGTGAAGCGTTACACCACGACCGGCATGGCGACCGACCAGGGCAAGACGTCGAATCTGAACGCGCTGGCGCTGGTCGCCCGCACGCTGCGCCGGCCAGTGCCGGCGGTCGGGCACACGACCTTCCGCATGCCCTATACGCCGGTGACGTTAGGGGCCTTTGCCGGCAGCGCACGCGGCGAACTGCTCGACCCGGTGCGCTGCACGCCGATTCACGACTGGGCCAGCGCGCAAGGCGCGGTCTTCGAGGACGTCGGCAACTGGAAGCGGGCACGCTTCTTCCCGCGCGATGCGGAGGACATGCACGCCGCCGTCGCCCGAGAGTGCCGCGCGGTGCGAACCGCCGTCGGCCTGTTCGACGCCAGCACGCTGGGCAAGATCGAGGTCGTCGGGCCCGATGCAGCCGCCTTCCTCGACCGAATGTACACCGGCAACTTCGCGCGCCTGCCTGTGGGCCGCTGCCGCTATGGATTGCTATTGAACGAAGCCGGGTTCGTGCTGGATGACGGTGTCGTGGCGCGGCTGGCACCGGACCAATTCCATGTCACCACCACCACGGGCGGCGCGGCTTCGGTGCTGCATCACATGGAAGACTATCTGCAGACAGAATTCCCTGAGCTTCGTGTTTGGCTGACGTCCATTACCGAGCAATGGGCTGTCATCGCGGTGCAAGGACCGCTCGCGCGGGAGGTAGTGGCACCGCTGATCTCGGGGACCGATATCACCGCGGACGCCGTGCCGCATATGAGCGTGCGCGAGGCCGTCGTTGCGGACGTGCCGGCGCGCTTGTTCCGGGTCAGCTTCACCGGGGAATCCGGTTACGAGATCAACGTGCCCGCCGATCACGGCCTGATGGTCTGGGATGCGGTGCTGGCGGCCGGCTCAGCACATGGCATCACGCCGTACGGGACCGAGGCGATGCATGTGCTGCGCGCCGAGAAGGGCTACATCGTGGTGGGTCAGGAGACGGACGGCACGATCACTCCGGACGACCTAGGTCTGGGTTGGACGATCGGCCGGGCAAAGGATGATTTCGTCGGCAAGCGCTCGCTCTCGCGCGCCGACATGCTACGGCCTGACCGTAAGCAGCTCGTCGGCCTGCTGACCGGCGATCCGGATGAGGTGCTTGAGGAAGGCGCGCAGCTTACCACTGACAACGGCACGGTTTCACTTGGCCATATCACTTCTGCGTACCGCAGCGAGACGCTCGGCCGCTCGATCGCGCTCGCCTTGGTGTCCGGCGGCCGCGCGCGTCGGGGCGAGACGCTATATGTGCCGATGCAGGATGGGATAGTGCCGGTGAAGGTGACAGACCCGGTGTTCTACGACCGCGACGGAGCACGACTTCATGGATGAGGTGTCGTTCCTCACGTTGCCGCGCTGCACGCGGCTTGCGTTGCGCGCCGGCCCAGAAGCGGCCGCGGCGATCGGGGACGCACTTGGCGTAAGGCTGGGTGATGCGCCGTGCCGCGCTACCGTCGCCGGCGACTGCGCCGCGTTGTGGCTGGGCCCCGACGAGTGGCTGCTGCTCGCGCCCGACGGCGATGCGCCGGCACTCGCGGCCGCCGCGGCCCGGGCGCTTGGCGAACACCCAACCAGTATTCTCGATGTCTCTCACCGCACAGTGGCGGTCGAGGTGCGTGGCACGCATGCCGCCGACACGCTGAATGCGTTCTGCGCCCTCGACCTCGATCCGCATGCCTTCCCCACCGGAACGTGCACCCGTACCGTGTTCGGCAGGGCCGAGATTGTGCTCTGGCGCACGGAAACGGAGACATTTCGAGTTGAGGTAGCCCGGTCGTTCGCCCCGTACCTGCTGACCTGTTTGCAAGAAGCCGCACGGGAGTTCGTCAACTGAGACGAACGCGACGTGCGGTAGCCCGAAATTCACCTCTCCCGCTCTGCGGGAGAGGTCGGTTCGCGAAGCGAACCGGGTGAGGGTGCCGGGCACGAGGCGAGTCCCAAACCCCATATCGCCGCTTTATCGCGCGGCTGGTACATGCCCCTTTACGGACTTCCCACCCCCCGCCTAGGCTCACATCAACCCGGCGAAGGAGGAGACGATGGATTTCAAAGGCAAGGTTGCGCTGATTACCGGCGGCGGCAACGGCATCGGGCGCGCCACATCGGTCGGCTTCGCCGCGAATGGCGCAAAGGTCGTGGTGGTCGATCGCGACAAGGACGGCGGCGAGAGCACCGCCGGCATCATTCGCCAGCAGGGCGGCGAAGCCATCTTTGTCCCCGCCGACGTGACCAGATCAGCCGATGTGCAAGCCTATGTGAAAGCCGCGCTGGACGCATTCGGCTCGATCGACTGCTTCCACAACAACGCCGGCATCGAAGGCAAGGTGGCGCCCACCGCCGAGTACGACGAAGACACGTTCGATGCCGTCATGGGCGTGAATGTCAAAGGCGTGTTCCTCGGCCTTCGTTACGTGCTGCCGGTGATGCTGCGGCAGAAGCGCGGCGCCATCGTCAACACCGCATCGGTGGCCGGGCTGATGGGCTCGCCGGGCATGTCGGCCTATGTCGCGTCGAAACATGCGGTGATCGGGTTGACTAAAGTCGCGGCGGGTGAAGTGGCGCGCGCCGGCGTGCGGGTGAACGCGGTCTGCCCCGGTCCGATCGACACGCGTATGATCCACTCGTTGCATTCGATGGTGAATCCGGACGACCCGGCCGCTGTCGGCGAGCGATATCAGTCCGCCATTCCACTCGGCCGTTACGGCACGCCGGAGGAGATCGCCAACGTGGTAATGTTCCTCTGCTCCGACCTTGCCTCCAACATCACCGGCGCCCAGTACGTCGTAGATGGCGGGCGCACCGCAACTCCCGGTGCCGTGACTGGCGTGATGGCGCGGTAGGCACGATGCAGAGACTGTTGGACGGCCGGATCACCCTGATCACCGGCGGAGGATCCGGCATCGGCGAGGGCATCGCGCACGGCATGGCCAAGGCCGGCGCGCGCGTGCTCATCGCCGACCTCAACGGTGCGGCAGCCGAGCGGGTTGCCACCGCGCTCGGGGGCGACGCGGCGGCGTACACTCTGGACGTCACCGACCCCGATGCGTGCGATGCGCTGGCCGCAATGATCCGGCGGGATGTCGGGGCCGTCTCGGTGCTGGTGAACAACGCCGGGATTATCCGCCGTGGTAAGATAGGCGATGAGGGCACGCGGGCCGACTGGGACGCGACGATGGCGGTGAACCTCGACGGGCCATACAACATGACCACGGCGTTCCTGTCGCATCTCATCGAGACGAAGGGCGCGGTCATCAACATCGGCTCCGTGCAGTCCTTCGTCGCCTTGCCGAACTCGGCTGCATACACGACATCGAAAGGCGGCGTGCGTGCCCTGACCAAGGCATTGGCAATCGAGCTGTCGCCGCTGGGAGTACGGGTGAACGCAATTGGGCCCGGGCTGATCGCCACGCCGCTCAATGCCGCCGCCCGGCAGAACCCTGATTACATGCGCAACTTCCAGAACCGCATTCCACTCGGCCGGATCGGTGAACCCGCGGACGTTGCCGGCCCGGCGGTGTTCCTCGCCTCCGACATGGCGCGCTACATCACCGGCGTGACGTTACCGGTCGATGGCGGATTCCTGGCCTACTGAACGATGCGCATCGAAATCATCTGTACCGGCGACGAAGTACTGACCGGCAAGATCGTCAACACCAACTTCGGCTACATCAGCCAGAAGCTGGAGGATGTCGGGTTGTCGGTGATCTGGGGCACAACCGTCGGCGACGATCGCGCGCGCCTGCTGGAGGCGTTCCGGCTCGCCGCCGGCCGGGCCGATGCGGTGATCGTCAACGGCGGTCTCGGTCCCACGGTCGATGACTTGTCGCAGGAAGTCGCCGCCCAGGCACCGGGCGTCGAGTTGGTGGTGAACGAGGACTGGCTCGCCCGCATGGAACACTTCTTCGCCCGCCGCAGCCGTGTCATGCCGCCCAACAACCGCAAGCAGGCGATGCTGCCGGTCGGGTCGGAAATCCTCGACAATCCAGTCGGTACCGCGTGCGGTTTCGCGATGGATATCGGCGGCGCGCGGTTCTTCTTCACCCCCGGCGTGCCGCGCGAGTTGCGGCGGATGCTGGAGGAGCAGATCATTCCCCGCCTGCTTGCACGAAGCGGCGCACCGACGACAATCACGCTGAAGCGGTTCCATTCCTACGGCCTGGGCGAATCGCATGTCGATTCACTGCTGACCGGCATCGAGGCGCTGGCGCGAGATGGCAGTGTGAAGCTCGGCTTCCGCGCGCATTACCCGCAGATCGAGACCAAGCTGACAGTGCGCGGCACCGATCCCGACGACGCTCGCCGGAAGCTCGCGCCGGGTGAAGCTGAGGTCCGCAAGCGCCTCGGCAATTTCATCGTCGCCGAGGACGACCAGACGCTGGAAGGGGTTGTGTTGGCTGAGCTGATCCGGACGGAAGCCTCGCTTGCGCTCGTGGAGACCTTTACCGCCGGACAGATCGCCGCACGGCTGGCGCACCTGCCGGACGCTGAACGAGTATTTCGCCGCGGCACGGTCGTGCGCGATTTGGCGAAGCTCCCGGCCGCTGTCGGGCTGGCGCGCCACTCCACGGGCGAGCTGAACCAGGAGATAGCAGAAGCGGTCGCCGACGCGGCGCGTCAGCAGGCGGGCGCCACCCACGCGCTGGCGGTGCTGATTGAACTGGACGAGGGCGCCGACCGCATTGATTTCGGCGGCACCATCTATCTGGCGATCGCGACCGCCGCAGGGTCTGCATTCCGCCGCTCGCGAATACTCGGCGGACGCGACTGGGTACGGCTTGGTGCAGTCGAGCTGGGACTGGATTGTCTGCGGCGATTCCTGCTCGGCCTGCCGGTGACCGAGCGGATCGATTTCGAGAAGGTTTGAGACGCGCGGCGAACCGGGCGATCGCGTCTGGGGCGCCAACGTGCTGACCAAGGTGCTGCAAAAGATCCGGTAGTGACTCACTTTGACTGAGTCACTACCAAAGATCCTGGTCGATGGTGTCTCGGTCGCAGATGCAGTAAGCTCGGCGGAGGAGCAGATCGAGAGCCTGGAGGCGGGCGGTTGATGCCGCCTCGGTTCCAGCCCACGTAGGGGAGAAAACAGATGATCCACCATGTCTCCATCTCGGCCCGACAGCCGCAGCACGTCGCGGAGGTACTTGCCGAGATCATGCACGGGACTTGCCACCCATTCCCGGGCCAGATGGGCGACTCGTTCATGGCGGTCAGTGGCGACGAGCACGGCACAATGGTCGAGGTCTATCCGGACGATACGACCCTGTTGCCCGGCGAGGGCGAGTCTCAGGTGAGCGGGCTGCGTGGCCAGACCATGCCGCCGACATGCCCGTTTCATTTCCTTCTGTCGGTGCCGGCAAGCCGCGAGGAAGTGGAGCGGATCGGCGCCCGCGAGGGCTGGCGCACGAAGCTCTTCGGCCGCGGCCCGCGGGGTCAGAAGCCGTTCTTTCATGTTATCGAATTCTGGGTGGAGAACCGGCTGATGGTGGAAGTGGCGCCCGCGGACATGGCAGAGGGAATACACGCGATACATGCGTCCCGAAGCGGTGCAGAGTCGCTTTGCCGGCGCCCCCGCGCATTGATCCATGATGCAGCGGACGGTCCGCACTCCGACCCTGGAGATCGCGTATCTGGAATCCGGGCCGGATCGCGGACCGGCCGCGATCCTGCTGCACGGCTTCCCCGACGACCCGCACTGCTATGATCAAGTCGCCCCAAAGCTGGCGGCTGCCGGCTTCCGGGTCCTGGTCCCCTGGTTGCGTGCTTACGGACCGACGCAATTCCTGGATGCGGCGACACCACGCTCCGGCCAGCAAGCGGCACTTGGCGCGGACCTCCGTGATTTTATGGACGCACTCGGTGTCCGTCGGGCGACGCTTGCCGGTTATGACTGGGGCGGTCGTGCTGCTTGCATCGTCGCTGCACTGTGGCCGGACCGCGTGCAGGGCCTGGTTTCGATCACCGGCTACAACATCCAGAACATCGCCACCGCCGATCGGCCGCAGGAGGCCGCCCAGGAGTACCGCTTCTGGTACCAGTGGTATTTCCACACCCCGCGCGGCCGCGCCGGGCTTCAGCAGAACCGGCGCGACATATGCAGCCTCCTTTGGCACCTCTGGTCGCCGAACTACTCCTTCGACGATGCGACCTACGAGCTGACGGCGAAGAGCTTCGACAATCCGGATTTTGTCGATGTGGTGATCCAGTCCTATCGCCACCGCTACGGCAACGCGCCCGGCGATCCGGCGCTGGAGACGATCGAGCAGCGCCTTGCGGCCGGCCCACCGATTACAGTCCCCACCATCAACCTGCACGGCGCGGCAGACGGTGTGGATCCCCCCGACGACCCCGATCCGGACGTAAAGCACTTCACGGGCGCCTATGAGCGCCGCGTGATTCCTCGCGTCGGGCATTTCCTTCCACGCGAGGCGCCAGACGCAGTCGCACAGGCAGTGCAGGAACTCGCTTCGCACGGCGCTGATCACGCGAACGAGGGTTGACGAGCGCGACAGATCGGGTGCCGATTTCCCATGACTTATCGGGGGGAAGCTCATGAACGCGTTATCGCGCCGGGGATTGCTGGCGACCGCCGCCGCTGTCGCACCGACGCTCGCCTTTGGCCAGGAAGCCAAGCCGCAATTCGGCACACCGCCCAGCGTCATCACCCAGCCGCCGCGGCAATGGGGCCGCTTCGCTCCGCCGGAGATCTATCCCGACCCCGATATCCTGGTGATCGATGACAGCTTTAAGCAATACTTGCTGGGCCTCGTCGCCATCCACCGCCTGGCGACCGGCTTCCAATGGGCGGAAGGTCCCGCCTGGTCCGGCGAAGGGCAATACGTCGTGTTCAGCGACGTGAAGGGCGACACGCAATACCGCTACGTCTGGGAAACCGGCCGCGTCTCGCCGTTCCGCAAGCCATCCTACAACAGCAACGGCAACTCCTTCGACTTCCAGGGTCGGCAGCTTTCCTGCCAGGATTTCTTCCGCCGCTTGGTGCGCTGGGAGCTGGACGGCTCGCTCACGGTGCTGGCGGATGCGTTCCAGGGCAAGCCGCTCAACTCACCCAACGACATTGCGCCGCACCCGGATGGCAGCGTGTGGTTCACCGACCCGCCGTACGGCGACCAGCTCTCCGAAGGTCACCCCGACATTCCTGGCGGCGCCGCCAACCCGAGCGGACTCTACGACCCCACTGTCGGCAATGGCGGCGTCGGGCTGGTGTTGGGCGGCGGGCGCCGCGCGCTGCCGACCAACACCTATCGCTGGGACCCACGCGGCAGTCTGTCGATTGTGGTTCCCGGCAGCCAAGTGCCGGACCCGAACGGCATCTGCTTCTCGCCCGATTACAAGACACTCTATCTCATTAACACCGGGCCAGGCCCCGGCGACAACGGCCAGGGCGGCAAGGGCCTGATCTACGCCTTCGACGTCCAGGGCGCGCAGCTCTCCAACATGCGTCTTTACACAGACTGTATGGTGGATGGAGTGCATTGCGGCCCGGATGGCATGCGGGCCGATCGGGCGGGCAATATCTGGGTCGGCTCCAACGCCCCGCTCGGCTATTGCGGCGTCACAGTGTGGAACCCCGCCGGCAAGCTGATCGGCCGCATCCGCCTGCCAGAGGTCTGCGCCAACGTCTGCTTCGCCGGACCGAAGCGCGACTATCTGTTCATGGCTGCGAGCCAGTCGATCTACATGGTGCGGGTCAACGTGCAGGGCGCCGCGCCGGGGTAAGCGGAACGCGTCATCGAGGCAGCAGCTCGTCGCGAGTTTCGCGCCCCATTTGCCATCGCGATGATGCTGAGCACCGCGAAGGAAGCGATAGACCCCAAGCTGCAGCGGGGTCTGCGAGAACCCCTGTATGGCGGTGAACACGCTGTAGATTGCGATGCTGATCGCCAATGTGCGGACGCGGCCGATATAGTCGCTGATGATACCGAACAGGAACCCGCCGAATAGCGGGTGAAGCTGGCCAGCCACCCACGGCGCAGCACCTCGGCCCCCTCCGCCCGATCCCCTCCCGCAAGGGGAGTGGGGTCAGTCCGGCGTGCAGATCCGGTCGAAGGCGACCACGTCGAAGCCTGCGCCAGCTCGGCGCCAGCATGGGTCGGTGAAGGCAGCCCGCATCGCCAGCAGGACAGCGCGGCTCTCGTCGTCCGCCCCGATCAGCGCCACCACGACCCGCGGATACGCACTCGCCGTCGCGACGATCTGGCGCGGCCTCGTATCGCGCCCGACCACCAGCACCCGAAGCCAGTCCGGCGCCTCGGCGAGGAACGGCCCGACCACGCCGACCCCATCATTGCCGCGCGGCAGCAGCACGAGACCGTGCGGCCCGGCCAGTGCCGCGGCGGTCGCGGCGGTGGCACGCGCTGGCTGCATCGTCTCGGGGCGGGTCAGCAGCCCAACCAGAGCGAGCGCCTGCGTGAAAGCCACCGCCGCGCCGAGCGGCAGTCCAGCACGACCTGACAGGCTCGCTACTGCGCCGGCTACCAGCAAGCCGATGAAGGGCGTGGAGAAGGCGAGATACCGTAACTCGATCGGAGTGGTGTTGAAGGGTTGAAGGCGAGGCCAAGCAGGATCAACCCGAGCGGGGGTGCGGCTGCCGCGAATACCAGGAGCAGGCGCGACTCCGACTGGCCGATCGCCCACCAGCGCCATGCCACCAGCCCGACCAGCGCCGCCAACCCTGCGCCGAGCAGGCCCCCAACCGCCATCCGAGCCACTCCATCAGCCACGTATAGAGGCAGCCCGCCAAACACCGCCCCAGCCGCGTAGCGTGCCAGCCGCGCCAGCCCCGGCAGCCACTCGAAAGGCGGAAACTGTCCCGCGCGGCTATCGCGCTGTGCGACAAAGAACCAGAAATCGGCCGGCAACAGAAGGACGAAGCCGACCCCTGCCGCCAGCCACAGGCGTGGCGTACGCAGCCTGACTAGAGCGAGCCACAGCAGCGTAGCGGCTCCGACAAAGACCGCTAGGTAATTCGCAAAGCTGGCTCCCCCAAGCGCCACTCCGGCCACCAGAGCATTCCGCGGCCGGCCCCCCCGTGCGGCCGCAAGTGCCAGCAACACGCCGCAGAGCGTCAGCATCTGCGCCAGCGCGAATCCGCGAGCGATCGCACCGGTGTACGCAAAACCGTAGCAACCGAGCGTGAACAGCATCGCCGTCGGAGCCGGAATGTCGGCGAGTCCCGCGATACCCGCCACCGCAGCCAGAGCACCGACAGCGAAGATCACTGAGAGCATCCGTGCCGCGAACAAGCTGTTGCCGGCAATCGGTCGCCAGAGCGTCAACATCCAGAAATAAAGCGGCGGATGCACGTCGGTCTGTCGTAACTCCCACGCCACCTGGCGCAGCGACGCCTGCCCGACATATGCGCCGCGCACCGCCCTCGCAATGAACGGCGTCGTCGGCCAAGCCGGCCGCGGCACGCCAGCGGTAACGAAGAAGCTGTAGCCCTCGTCGTATTCGAAGCTGCGCAGCGCCGCCGCAGCGATCAGCACGAAAACGGCGACCGCAAGCATCAAGCACGTAAGAGCGACCGTGCGCCGGGACCGCCGAGCAACACTCCCCTTCCCCTTGCGGGAGGGGGCCGGGGGGAGGGGGCCGGGCAAGGTCAACGAAACCGGTCGCCGCCAAACGCCGGCTCCAACGAGGTCGGCACCTGATTCACCCGCCGTCAACCGAGTGCTGCCTCAGATCTCATGCAAGCCAGCATGCGAGTCGAAGATTGAGATTCCGCTTCACCCGGGCCGCGACGGCAATTCTCGCCGCCAGTCTGCTGATTGCCCCCGTCGAAACAGCATCAGCTATGCCGCCAGCAGATCGCCTCGCGGTCCTAGTCCGTGGCGTCAACCTGACGAACTGGTTCCGCTTCCCGGCCCGCACCGATCCCGCCTCGATGCGTGCCTATCTCAGCGACGCGGCGATCGACGAACTGCGCCAAGTCGGCTTCACTTTTGTCCGGCTCGCAGTGCAGCCCGAGTATCTCCAAACTGATCCGAGCCGGCGCGCCCTGCTCGTCGCGCAGGTCGCGCGACTTGAACGGCACGAACTCGGCGTGGTGATCGCCTTGCACCCAACCACCTGGCATCTTGAAACCAGCGAGGCGGACCGCGCCGCGTTGCTCGCTCTTTGGCAGGCGCTTGCACCGGCACTGCGTACTCTCGATCCCCGCCTCACCTTCCCCGAACCGCTGAACGAGCCGGTGTTTGCCGGCGATCCCGGCGGTTGGGAGCGACTCCAGGCAAGCGTGCTCGCCGCAATTCGGGCGGCCCTGCCGGCAAACACGGTCGTGCTGACAGGCAACGACTGGGGCAGCATTGCCGGGTTGCTGACCCTGCACCCGTCAGCGGACTCGAACGTGATCTACAGCTTTCACTTCTACGACCCCGCCGAGCTGACATCGCTCGCGGCATGGCGCCCCGGTCTCGACACCGCGGCGCTGGCACGGCTGCCATTCCCCGTAACCGACCCGTCGGATTGCGAAACAGCGCTTGGTCGAACCGACCCGGAAACCCGCGATCTTGCTCGAGTCTACTGCAGCCTCCGATGGAGCGTCACTTCCATAGACAAACGGATCGGCCAGGCTGCCGCCTGGGCCGACCGCGCGCATGCCGTACTGCTGGCCGGCGAATTCGGCGCCACGGCCTACCTGAATCGGCGGTCACGGCTCGCTTGGCTCCAGGCGGTCCGCGGCGCATGCAACAGACGCGGAATCGGCTGGGCGCTATGGGGTTATGACGACGCGATGGGGCTCGGCGTCGCGCGCCCGCCTCCCCCGCTGCCCGTGCTGGATACAGGCGTGCTCGACGCGCTGGGGCTGGGCAAATCGCAATCCAGATTTTGAGCTGGTTTTTGAGACAAAACCATCGTGATCAGCACGTTAATATGACGTGACCAAAGAAAAAGCCCCCGGCACAAGACCGGGGGCAAGTAAACAGGGAGGCTTCACGTCTGGGAGACGCAGGGGTCAGAGACCCCTTTCCGACCACCATGGACCGGAAGACTGGCGGCAGCGCCGCCGTAACTGATGGCAATACATTAATTGCCTCGCCACGCCATTTCCACCGCCAAAAACCCGGACGCGGCCATGCTCTTCGCGCATGCCGCAATCCATTCGATATCGAACGGGCGTGCAACTCAGTGGATTTCCGCCAGCCGGGCCAGCAGAAAGTCGCGAAACACCGCCACGCGCTTGGAATTGCGCAGCTCCTCCGGATACACGAAATAAACATCCACCACCGGTGCCTTGAGGTCCTCTAGCACCCGGACAAGGTCGGGATTCTCGCCGACCATGAAATCCGGCAGCGCACCGATCCCAATCCCCGATCGGATCGCCAGCAACATCGCCTGCGTGCTGTTGACCTCCAGCAATGCGCGCCGGGGATTGCCGCCCCGCCGCCCGGCTTCGGCCAGCCAGTTGATGTCGGGAACCGGCATATGGTACTCGCCGAACAGGAGCAGCTTGTGCGCGTCCAGGTCCTCGGCGCGCTGCGGCACGCCGTAGCGCTTCAGGTAATCGGGCGAGGCGCAGACCGCCCAGTGCATCGACATCAGGTGCCGCTGCACCAGATCGGGCTGCTTTGGCGCGTGCATGCGGATCGCCACATCCGCTTCGCGCATCGCCAGGTCGAGCTCCAGATCGTCCAGCAGCAAGGAGATCGAGACGTCCGGATAGGTCTCGAAGAACTGGGCGAGCCGCGGCGCCAGCCAAGTCGCGCCGAAACCGACGGTCGTGGTCACCTTCAGCCGGCCCGCCGGCTTCTCCTTGCTTTCCGTCAGCAGCGCCTCGGTCATCGCCAGCTTGGCGAACACCTCGCGGACGGTGCGGTTGAGCGCCTCGCCCTGCTCGGTCAGGATCAGGCCGCGTGCGTGGCGGTGGAACAGCGGCACCTGAAGAGCTTCCTCCAGCGCCGAAATCTGGCGGGAGACCGCGGACTGGCTCAAGTTCAGCGTGTCCCCCGCATGCGTGAAGCTGCCGGCCTCCGCTACGGCGTGGAAGACGCGCAGCTTGTCCCAGTCCATCACACAGCACCCCCCGGCCGTCGCCCGGCGTTCCCGGTGACGCCCTCAGCCAGCCTTGCCGAACAAACGACCTATGCGTAGCGCGCATGCGGCCCGGATGTAACCCCTAACCTGCCGAGTCGCGCGAATGCGTTGTTTAATCGGCCGCAAGGGCAGGCGTTTCCGCTACCCCGGCGAGGAATTTCTCGGCCTCCAGCGCCGCCATGCAGCCTGTTCCGGCGGCGGTGACGGCTTGGCGGAACACCTTGTCCTGCACGTCGCCGGCGGCGAAGACGCCGGGTACCGACGTCTGGGTGCGGCCCGGCTCCGTTCGGATGTACCCCTCCGCGTCCATCGCCACCTGGCCGGCAAAGATCGCGGTGTTCGGCACGTGACCGATGGCGATGAACACGCCATCGGTGGCCAGCTCCGACACGACACCGGTCCGCACGTTCTTCAGCCGCACGCCGGTCACACTTTCCGGCTGGCCGGAACCGAGTATCTCCTCGACGATCCTGTCCCACACGACGCTGATCTTTGGATGGGCGAACAGCCGCGCCTGCAGGATTTTTTCCGCCCGCAGAGCGTCGCGGCGGTGGATCAGCGTGACCCGCTCAGCGAAGTGGGTGAGAAACAGCGATTCTTCCACCGCGGTGTTGCCGCCGCCCACCACGACGACGGACTTGCCGCGGAAGAAGAACCCGTCACAGGTGGCGCAGGCGGACACGCCGCGGCCCTGCAACCGCTGCTCTGACGGAAGGCCGAGCCAGCGCGCCTGGGCGCCGGTGGCGATGATGACGGCGTCGCCCAGGAAGACGTCGCCGGAGTCGCTGCGGCAGCGGAAGGGGCGGGTGGAGAAGTCGGCATCGACGATCAGGTCCTGCACGAGGCGTGTGCCGACATGTTCGGCCTGTGCGGCCATCTGCTCCATCAGCCACGGACCTTGGATCACGTCGGCGAATCCGGGGTAGTTCTCCACATCGGTGGTAATCATGAGCTGACCGCCAGGCTGTAGGCCGGCGACCAGGGTTGGCGCCAAGCTGGCACGTGCGGCATAGATCGCCGCGGTGTAGCCGGCGGGACCCGCGCCGATGATCAGCACGCGGGTGCGGTGGGTCTCTGACATGGGAAAAGGTCCGATATACGCGTGGCGAACGATATCGGGCGGCAGGCGGCGGCGACAACCGGGCGGTTGGCATGGCTGGGCAGGCCGGGTCGCGGCCTGGAGCGCATGCGGCCTGAGTGTCCGTCCGGGAACAAATTGAGTCTTTAGAATCGCTTAGCGGGTCACCCTTGAAGCCATTGAATCGCCTGTGATTCTCTCTCCCCCGAGCATCGATTCGGGGGACTGGATGTGGACCAAGGAGAACCGGACGCGGTACGACCGCACCCGACTGCGCTATGAGAGCGATCTGACTGATGCCGAATGGGCCGAGGTGGAACCATTGATCCCCCCGGCCAAGCCGGGCGGCAACAAGCGGAGCGTTGATATCCGCCAGGTGGTGAACGGCGTGATGTATGTGCTGAGCACCGGCTGCCAATGGCGGGCGATCCCCAAGGACCTGCCGCCGCGGAGCACAGTGCACGACTATCTGGAACGATGGACCTGGGACGGCACGCTGGAGCGACTGCATCACGCATTGTATGTGAAATGTCGTGAGCAGGCCTCGCGAGAGGCCAGCCCGACCGCCGCGGTGATTGATGCGCAGAGCGTGAAGAGCGCCGAAAAAGGGGGGCCTCGATCGATCCGCATGGGTATGATGCGGGGAAGAAGATCAAGGGCAAGAAGCGGCACGTCCTGGTCGATACCCAGGGTTTGCTGCTACAGGCCATCGTGACGGCGGCGGACATCCAGGATCGCGATGGCGGCGCCATGCTGCTGGCGACGCTGTTCGGGATGTTTCCGTTCCTGCTGAAGCTTTATGCCGATGGCGGCTATCAGGGGCGGCGATTCCAGGAGGCGTTGAAGCGTGTCGTGTCGCAGGCCGAGGTGGAGATCGTCAAACGATCTGACCAGGCCAAGGGCTTTGTCGTGCTACCAAAGCGATGGGTGGTCGAACGCACGTTGGCGTGGCTCAACCGATGTCGTCGACTGGGTAAGGATTGGGAAAATCTCAATGTGAAGGCGCGTGCCTTTCTGTTGCTCGCTTCCATCCGTCTCATGGTCAGACGGCTATGCAGGAACTAGCAATGTTCCCGGACAGACTCTGAGCCTCCCAATCGTGGACAGAGCGTCCCCTGAATTCCTGTCGTTCTCAGGCTGGGTCCGCCACGGCTAGACCGGACTCAAGCCGCGGCAAGCGCTGCCGGAGCCTTTCAAGATCGGCTACTTGAAGGCGTTCGGCACAGCCGGCCATCAATAGGTTGCCGCGGTCGAGCAACGCGCCCCGGACAGCGGGCTCGTCAACGGTGCTCGCAATATCGCCGAGGGCCCGCATCAGACGGAGACTCACCGCGGCATCGGCGACCGTGTAATGACGGATCTGCTCGAACGCCAGGTCAAGCAAGCCGTTGAAATCGACCCAGGGGATGACCACGCGCAGCGTGTGAGGCGGATGATAGTAATGGCTGGACGGCGGCGCGCGGCTGACCCACCGGATCAGGATGCAACTGAGCTGATCGACGCAGCTGATCGCCGTGGTCGGATCATTGACCGCTGGGGAAACCGCTCTCAACCCGATGTCGACGATCTGGACAATGCCGAATTCGACATCCTGCTGCATCGTTCGGGTAGGGCCAATCTCAATCGCAGCGAGCAATTGAAGCGCACGCTGCTCGGTGATTCGTTCGGCATGTGAGACACTCATCAAGGCAACACCTTCGGGAACGAAGTGACCGACGCGCCGCTCCACCCGCAGGCAGACCCGGTAAGCAATGGCAAGCGACCGAAGGCGCTCGATGTGGATGACGCGTATATAGCCGGATTGGCGGCTCCTGATCAGGACCTCCACCCTCTCGGGAAAGCCTCCTTCTGGCGCGCCGGGCTGCGACGGGCGCCGCCGATCAGGCATCAGCTCGTCGATGATCAACTCGGTCTCTCGCCTGACGCGATCAACGATGTGGTTGACGCTGATGGCGTTCGAAATGTGGTGGATGAAATAGATCAGCCACCCGACGGAGACCGGTGCGAGCAGCATGGCTCCCGTCACGGTCGCAACCGGCGTGAACGGTTGGGGCAGCGACCGGGTCGCCGGAAGGGTTGCTATGCAATAGGAAAACGTGCCGAGGAATACGCCGAGCGTCCATTGCGTCACCCGGTCTCTGACGAAGTTGACCAGGATTCGCGAGGAGAACTGCGTCGATGCCAGGGTCAGGGTCATCAGCAGAATCGCGAAGACGATCGACACGACCGTCATGATCGAAGTGGCAATGCTGGTGAGGATGGCCTGGGCGATCTGGGGATCGGCGTGCGATGGAAACAGTACCTCCGGAACGACGGAGCCGATCGCAGGAAACTGCTCTTCCAATGCCGAGAAACCCGCGCCAGCGGCACCGAGCGTGAGCGCAATGATCAAGGGTCTGAGAAGAAACCCACCCCTGAGGGCATATAATGTAGCGGCGGGCAGCAGAGGCAGCTTTCGAGCCATAGTCGAGAATTTCCCTCGGATCAGTCGATACGGCTCTGCCGGTGCTGGTTGCCGTCTCAGGTGGGCGCCGCCCTCGCAGGATAGCATGCAAGTCGAGGCAGAGGGTCGGCACGCTGGCCACCGCCGAGGGAAGCGTTGGCGTCGTTCTTTTGCTGGCGCTGGCGCGCTGCGGATCTGACCGGTCTTCGTGGTTCGCCGGGGTATAGGAGAAACGACGCCCCGAGTTGCAAAGCGCCCTTTTGGCCGTTCCCCTAAGGCGGGTCAGAACGCTGTAACTCCGCCTCACGCCGCCGGATCACGGCGAGACGGAGGTCGGCCGTCAGCGTGATCTCGTATCGATCACGAGATCGGCGATCGGCGTGCCGACATCGTGCAGCCTGGCAAACGCTTGCAGACTCCGGAGCAATGTCGATCTCGCGACGGGCGTGCGCGACCGCAGCTTCGCCAGTACTTTCGGATCAGTCTTGAGTGCCCGGCCTGCCTCGACATCGCTCGCGTAATGGCCGGAAACCAAATCGGCCCATTGCGGGCAGACGAACCAGGCCCGATCCTTCTTCTTGCTCATCGGGGTGACGCGCCTTCTTGTTATGCTGCACGCTTGGCGTCAGGCCCGTTTCCGGGTGCGTACTCCACGATGCGCGCGGAAAAGCCCCACTCGCGAAGATACTCGATCGCGAGTTCGGCCTCGTCGCGCGGAATCTGACGAACGCGCACCCCGCTGGTCACGCTGCGCTGGACCCTGAGCCCGAGTGCCTCCGCGGTCGCTTGGGCCCCGGCAGGTATGGCAAGGTCAACGAGATCGGCCATGGCAACCTTCCCCCTGTTCGGTGTCTCGAAATGCTTTGGGCGCGCGACCGCGTCGGCTGACTGCGGGAGCGCACCCTCGGCGCCAAACATCGCGAGGTCGGCATATAAATTCGATAGAAATCGGTGTCCGAGCTTAGGAAATCGACAGAGTCTGGTAAACCGGTGCGGGCGTTGGACGCCGATCGGCGTGGCAAGCGATTGATCCTGGTGCGCCGGTCTGGCTCTCCGCGGTGAAGGTCTTGCCACCCACCTGCCGCAGCAGCCCGCCGCCCATCCCGTACCGCTCTACCTCGGTGCGTTGACCTTCTCGACTGTCGAACTTGCCGGTGAACTGGCCGATGGCATCATGTCATTCCTGGTCCACCAAACGCGTCGCCTGCGGCGCGCCTGGTGCGCACGTGGTCGCGCGAAGGCGGCCGGGCGCGGCAGGCTGGAGATGACGCTCGGGCTCCCGACCTTCATCGGAGACAACATGGCTGCCTTGATGGACGGGCGGTGCAGGCGCAACTGCCCCGGCCACCCAGCGGCACCAGCCCTCGATCGCTCGAGCAGCGACAAAATGCTGTGACCTAGTTAACAGAGTTACAATTCGGCGCCGGTCCAGAATTCTGGCCTCCGTATATGACAACGAAGGAGGCTCCTATGACGGCTATCAGACTTCCGCTATCCGTATCCCTACGGTGACGACCGCCTTGTCTGAATAGTGGCGGCTTGATTTGCTTCGGGGGATGATAGGAAGCAAGCATGAGGCTGCCAGAGTGGCAGCCACAGATGGCGAGGCAAGCCCACGGATCGAGATCGTGGGAGAGCGGCGTCGGGCGCATGACGCTCGGTTTCGGGCCAAGGTGGTGGGGGAGTCTGTGCAGCCTGGGGTACGCATCCAGGACGTTGCCCGCCGACACGGGATCTGCCCGAGCCTGGTCTATCGCTGGCGTCGCCTCGCTGCAGCCGAGACTGCCTGCGGCTCGGAGCTGCATCTCTTCCCCGCGCGGATTGCGCCTGTTCCGAGCGAGACGCCGGCGGCATCAGAGCCGTTGCCGTCTCGGGTGATAACGCCACGGCGAACGGGGTTGATCGAGATCGAGCTGAACGGCAGCGTGCGCGTGAGTATCGACGAAGGAGTGAGCGTTGCGGCGCTCCGCCGCGTGCTGTCGGTGTTGCGCGGATGATGATGCCACCCTCGGGTATGCGCGTCTGGCTGGCCGCAGGCAGGACCGATATGCGTCGCGGGATGAATGGCCTTGCCCTGCAAGTACAACAGTCCCTGCAGCGCAACCCGCACGCCGGCGATGCGTATGTTTTCCGGGGTCGTCGGGGTGATCTGATAAAGGTTCTTTGGCATGACGGCCTCGGCATGTCGCTATATGCCAAGCGACTCGAGCGCGGTCGGTTCATCTGGCCATCGCCGGCGGATGGAGTGGTTGCGATTACGGCGGCCCAACTCGGCTACATGCTAGAGGGAATCGACTGGAGACACCCGCAGCGAACCTGGCGACCGGAACTGGCGGGCTAAGATTGGACTAGTTGCACAGTTGCCGGGGTTTTTTTGAAGATTTCGCGTGCATGACCACGGGCGAGTGTGATTTCAGTTGTCGGCATGAGCGATTCGGCCGGTACACTTCCGGATGACATCGACGCGCTGAAAGCAGCGCTAATCTCCGAGCAGGCCGCGCGGCGTGATTTTGAGGCTCGTGCCGCTGGTGCCGAGGCGATGGTTGCGCATCTGAAGCTGCTAATCGCCAAGATGAAGCGTGACCGCTTCGGCGCCTCCGCCGAGCGTGGACGCAAGCTGCTCGATCAGTTGGAGATGCAGATCGAGGAACTCGAGACCGCTGCCGCCGAGGACGAAGCGGCTGCCGCTCATGCGGCCACGAACAGGACGAACGTGCGCCCGTTCACACGCGCCAAGCCGGTGCGCGCACCGTTACCGGCGCACCTGCCGCGCGAGCGGCTGGTGCTGCCGTCGCCGACAAGCTGTCCGTGCTGTGGCGGTCAGCTCACCAAGCTCGGCGAGACCACCACCGAGACGTTGGAGAGCATTCCACGGACCTACAAGGTGATCCAGACGGTGCGAGAGAAGTTCTCCTGCCGCTCGTGCGAGACGATCACGCAGCCGCCGGCGCCGTTCCATCCGATTTCCCGTGGCCGCGCCGGTCCGGACCTGCTGGCGACGATCGTCCATGGCAAGTTCGGCGAGCATCAGCCGTTGAACCGCCAAAGCGAGCGGTTTGCCCGCGAGGGCATCGATCTCAGCGTCTCCACACTGGCCGATTGGGTGGGTGCCTGCACGACGGCGCTGTCGCCATTGGTGACGCTGATCAAGGCCCACGTACTCGCCGCCGAGCGCCTACACGGCGATGAGACCACCGTGCCGGTGTTGGCCAAGGTCAAGACCGTCACCGGCCGATTATGGACCTATGTGCGCGACGACCAGCCGTTCGGTGGCGCGGCACCGCCAGCGGCGATCTTCTTCTATTCGCGCGATCGCAGCGGCGAGCATCCGTGCCGACATCTCGCCGGCTACGCGGGCATTCTGCAAGCCGACGCCTATGCCGGGTTCAACGACCTCTACCACCCCGCACGCCAGCCTGGTCCGATCATTGAGGCCGCGTGTTGGGCACACGGACGGCGCAAACTGTTCGTGCTCGCCGAAGTTGCCAAGGCGCCGCTCGCGATCGAGGCGGTGCGCCGGATCGATGCGATCTTCGATGTCGAACGCGACATCAACGGCCTGCCAGCGACCCAACGGCAGGCCGTAAGACAGGTCCGGGTCGCGCCGCTCGCCACCTCCCTCGAGAGCTGGATGCGCGTCGAACGCGGCAAGCTCTCGCGTCATGCCGACGTCGCGAAGGCGATGGACTACATGCTCAAGCGATGGGATGCCTTTGCGCGCTTCCTTGCCGATGGACGCATCTGCCTGACCAACAATGCGGCGGAACGCGCGCTGCGCGGAATTGCACTCGGGCGCAAGTCATGGCTGTTCGCCGGTTCGGACCGCGGCGGGGAGAGGGCAGCGGCGATGTATTCGCTGATTGCGTCGGCAAAGTTGAACAACATCGATCCGCGCGCCTGGCTCGCCGACGTGCTCGCGCGCATCGGTGATCACCCAGTCTCGCGGTTGCACGAACTGCTGCCCTGGCATTGGCCGCGAGCTACTCGCGTCGACCGCGCGGCCTGATCAATGGCGGCGCCCAGTTCCGTCTCCACCATCGGCCGGGTGGCCAAGATGCTCGGCGAGGACGAGGACCTCTTGCGCGACATCGCCCTCGATATGGAACCGGAAGACGGTGTCCTCACCGTCTGGGACATCGACGAAATGTCCACCGTTGCCTTTACCGCCGAAGGTATCGAGAACCTCAAGGAACTCCTCGCGGACCTCAAGAGGTAGGCGACACCAGTGCGTCGTCCGCATGCTTGGTCGACGGCCGTGCAACACCGCGGCACTCGGCGGATGCTTACCGCTATCCGGTGACGTCACCCAGACCTTCAACATCAATGTCGGGGAGTCATCCAACCCGGACATCGAAAAGGAGGCGATTTGCGTAGCCAGCTACGGGAAGCAACTCGGTCGGATAGAGGACGCGCTGATCGTGCTGCTCAACCATATCAACCTGACAGACCTGTCGACACACGAAGCGAGTGCGATCCGCGATCTGAGGTGTATGCTCGACGAAATTGCCAACGTGAAGGAGAAGCGCGACGCGAAGTTGGTGCTCAGACCATCGTGGCCAGTGCGCCCGCTCGCCGCCTCTCTTCGCTCCAACCCATCCTCATCATCGCCCCCGGACAGTACGAGCTGCACGGCCTCTTTCTCTAAAAACTGAACTGCTTGCCCACCGCGGCGGGTGCCACCGCCGCCTCGCCGAATTCGCGTTGCAGTGCGTTTACCGCGCGCCAGCCGGTGCAATGCGCCGGAACAATCACATCCAGCCCGAAAGCCCGTAAATCGGCCACAGTCTCTGGAATGATCGCCTCTTCGGTCCCGCCCGACAGATGAAACCCGCCCATCACCGCATGCAGCATCACGTCGGGGAAGCTGGCGCGCGCATGATGAAGCACATTGACGATACCGGCGTGCGAGCAGGCACTGAACACCACCAGCCCCTTGCCGCGCACATGCACCGCCAGAAATCGCTCATCCGCGACCAGCGGATCCGGCTCCCACGGCGCATCATCGGCCACGCGCCGCACCTGCCAGCCCAAGCCCTTTTCATAGGAGGTCACGCGTGGAATCTCGCCGCTGACGAAGAACACATCGTCCAATGCAGTCTGTGGTGTATCCGTCACGACCGGCTCGGCGCCGAACGCCGCCCATTGCTTCGGCGTTGGGATGGCTTCCATCGGCAGCACACCACCATCCGACTGGCGCAGGCCACGCTCGTGAAACATGCCAGGGTGCAGGAACAGCGGCACCGCACGCCCTCCATTCGCCGTGCCGATCATCGCCAGCGCGCGCGGAATACCACCAGCATGGTCCCAATGCCCGTGCGAGAGCATCACCGCCTCGATCGCCCCGAAGTCGACGCCGAGCCGGACCCCGTTGCGCTCCACCGCGAAGTCCACTGGCCCGCCATCGAACAGCATTGTCCGCGCGCCGCGCGGTCCATGCGCCGTGATCACCAGCGACAGCCCATGGCTCGCGCAACAGATCGATCCGCCAGCCATCAGCCGCATGCCCTGGCGCTGCAATCGCACCAGCTCGCGCGTCACGAACGTGGGCGTGGACGAAAGGAAGTCGGTGACGTTGTCCACCAGCACCAGCACTTCGAGCCGATCGACCGGGACAAGTGTCATGAGGCTACGCATCCTCCAGTCTGAATCCTGCTTTGATCGTCACCTGATAGTGTGACACCTTGCCGTTCTCGATGTGGCCGCGGACCTGCACCACCTCGAACCAGCCGAGATGTCGAACTGTAAGGGCGGCCTTCGCAATGGCACGATCGATCGCCTTGCTGATGCTCTCCTCGGACGAGCCGACGAGTTCAACGACCTTATAGACGTGGTCCGGCATGTGCGTCCCTCCCGATCGGCGGCTGTTATGGCCGCGCTCCCTCGTTCCGGGACCAAGCCTACGGCACTCAAGCCGACCGCGCGAATCCTGCCGAATGGCCGGCCAGGGCGGTCGTTCCTCGTCGCCACACCCCCATCGTCATGCCGGGCGAAGGGCGGCCATCCACGTCTTTTCAACTGCCATCGCGACAAGACGTCGGTGCCGCCTCTTATGCGTAACTAAATCGCGGCTCCCAATCGGCCACACCGTCGGGCAGCATCTCCAGGAACTGCCACACCGTGCAGAAATCGTCGTTCGGGTGGAAGCTCGTGTCCGACACGCGCAGGATACGGTTCCCGTCGCGGCGAAACACCGACACGCCAGGCAACCAGCCGCCATTCTGCGACCGATATCCCATATCGGCGGCGAAGCTGGTGCCTTGATGGCTCACCATCGGGAACCGCCAACCCCGCCCTTCGGCAAACCGCCGCTGCACCTCCGGCGGATCGGGCGAGGCAACAACAAACGACGCCCGATCGGCTATATGAGGATAGATGCCGTTGAATCCATCGGCCCACAGCGTGCAGTATAGGCAAGACGCGCCCATGTTGTGGATCACGAATAGATCTCCCTTGTCGCCGAACAGCGCCGACAGCGAGCGTGGTCCCTCCGGTGTCGAGAACTCATATTCCGTCACCGGTTCTGGCTGGACCGACGCCCGGACCTCGCGCATCTTCTGGCGGATCCCGGCGATTTGCTCGCGGAATGTGGCGAGCCGCGCCATGTCATCCTTGTACGGCATGTCAGTTCTCGTAACTGTCGTGCAACTGCAGCCATTCATGCATGTGGCTTGGCCCCTCGTCGCGACCTTTGGGCACAAGGTCCAGGTAATGGTACGCGCCATTCATCATGTCGAGTCCACGCGCGTAGCACGAGTACGTATGGAACACCGCACCAGACGGATCCTTATAGAAGACGCTGATCCCCGGCCGTTCGGTTCCCGACATTCGGGTCATGGCGTAATTGTATTCGACCGCGCCGCGTTCCACTTCGCCCGGCGTGAAACTTACGTGGTAGTCGTGGTTGAAGTCGCTGCTGGCCGATGACACCCAGGTGAAGTTCCAACCCATGCGGCGCTTGAACGCCTCTATCTTGTCCAGCGGCGCTGAGGACACCGCGATCAACGTCACGTCGCGGTGTCGCAGGTGCACGTCGATGCCGTTGAAATTGTCGGTCCAAAAAGAACAGCCCTTGCACCCTTCTTGCCAATCGGGACCGAGCATGAAGTGGTAGATCACGAGTTGCGAACACCCTTCGAACAATTGGGCCAAAGTCCGCACGCCGCTCGGGGTGTGGAACAGGTACTCCTTGTCCACCCGCACCCAGGGCAACGCGCGACGCTCGGCACTCAGCGCGTCGCGCTGCCGGGTGAAGGCCTTCTCCTTCGCCAGAAGATGCTTTCGCGCCTCGGTCCATTCCTCCCGAGAGACGACGGCATGGTTTTCAATCATCGGCTTAGCTCCTTCTTCCGTGTTGATTTACGTTTGCGCTTCTTACGCGCGCGGCGGGTGGGACTGATATTGCCAAGCGCGGCGGCGAGCAGGTCGAACTGCGCCTGCCAGTACTTGGTGTAGCGGTTGATCCAGACCGCGGCCGCAAAGATCGGCTCCGCGTCCAGACTGCAGCGACTGATGCGCCCGGTCCGTTCCTGCCGCACCAAGCCAGCCTGGACCAGCACCTGGATGTGCCGCGACACCGCCTGCAGCGAGACCGCGAACGGCGCCGCGAGTTCTGACACCAGCAGCGGCTGCTCGTCCAAGCGTTCCAGGATGGCACGCCGGATCGGGTCCGACAGCGCAAAGAAGACACGGTCGAGCCTTTCGGACTGGCCGTCTTCGGGGACGTTCGACTGCAGAGCGGCGATCGGCATGGGCCGCACCAACTATCAACTAGCCAATTGACTGTCAACCATTCCGTTGAGAGACGACCGGCCGCTGGGCGAAGGGTGTCTCAACCTGAAGCGCTGGCCTCTGCCTCAGCCCACTATCGCTGCCGGCGATCCCACAGCGCCATGACTGGTTGCAGGAAGAATCAAAAAGCCGGCCGGGGATGGTCCCGGCCGGGGCTAAAATGGGCGTCAAGCATGCCGTACCATGCCCGACGTCTGGCGTTCATTCCGATCGCCTTGACTATAAAAATCAAGGTCATTCGCGTGACGCGGTAGGCGTGGCCCGGCCTATGTCAAATCCGGCCCGGGCATCCGGCGGCTCCCTCGGTCATCATACCTCGTTCACCGTTTGGGTTCGCCGATCGGGGGCACTTCACTTGTCATACCCGCCAGCACCTCCGCGACATGCCGCGCCGCCACCGGCTGCCCCTCCCGGCTCAGCCGGCCGGCGATATTGAGCAAGCAACCCAGATCGCCGGCCAGCACCGTGCGCGCGCCGGTCGCGGCAATGTCGCGGACCTTGTCGGAGACCATGCGCACCGAGATTTCCGGATACTTCACGCAGAACGTGCCGCCGAAGCCGCAGCAGATCTCGGGATCCGCCATTTCCTTGATCTCGACCCCCGCCGCGCGCAGGAACCGGCGTGGTTGCTCCTTGATCCCCAACTCGCGTAGTCCCGAGCAACTGTCGTGATAGGTCACCGACCCTTCGGCGCGCGCCGCAGGCAAGTGGTCCAGATGCAGCACGTCAGCGAGGAAGCTTATCAGCTCGTATGTCTTCCTCGCGAGTGCGTCGGCCCGACCGCGCAGATTCGGATCGTTGTCGAACAGGTGAGGCAGATGGCTGCGCAGCATGCCGCCGCAGGAGCCCGAGGGCACCACGACGTAATCGTATCCGCCGAAGGCCTCGAGAATGCCGCGCGCGAGGTCGCGCGCGGTTGCTCGATCACCTGTGTTGTACGCGGGCTGCCCGCAGCAGGTCTGGGCGCGAGGCACCTCCACCTGGCAACCTGCCCCTTCCAGCAGCTTGATCGCCGCGAAACCGACCGTCGGCCGGTAGAGATCGACCAGGCAGGTGACGAACAGCGCGACGCGGGGTTTGGCGGGCATCGGCGCGTCCTAGCCAGCCGGCCGGGCGATCCCCATCATTCCGCGGGTTCCACCTGCACCATATTCGTGTTGTACGTCGTCGCGCCGCAGGGGGCGGAGCGGTCCAGCGTCAGCACGTTGGCGCACCCCTGGGTGTCGGTACCGCGGTCGTTGGGGACGAACCATGCGCCTTCTTTGATCGAGACCACGCCGCGCGCGATGCGATCGGTCACTTGTGCCGGCAGCATCGTGGCGCCGCGGTCGTTGAACACCCGTACGCGTTGGCGATCGGCGATGCCGCGCGCTGCTGCATCCTTGGGGTGGATCCACACGGTATCGGGATCGACCCGCGCGAGCCCCGGCTGGTTCCCGTGAATCGAATGCGTGCGGGCGCGGGATTTTGGCGTGCAAAGCTGCAGCGGGTAGCGCGCATCTTCAGCAGCGAGCGGGACCCAGGTCGGGATTGGCGGGATGGGACCGAGTCCATAGGGGTCCGGATTGGCGGCCAAGTTCGTCGAGTAGATCTCGATCTTGCCTGAAGACGTCGAGAATTTGTGGTGATTCGGATCGCGGATCTCGCGCGCGAAGGCGACTGCGTCCTGTGGTGGCGGGAAACGGGCGACGCCATTTTCCATAAATGAGTCGAAATCATCCACGGCATCGCCGGTCAGCTCGCGCAGCCAGGAAAGTTCGCTCTTGTCGTTGTAGCCGGTTATGCCGACGCGGCGGGCGAGCTCTGTGAAGATGTCGATGTCATTGCGGCACTCGTACATCGGGGCGATGGCCTGTCGCATGAAGATCGCATAGTGCCCGGCGCCAGCCCACGGTGTGTGGACGTCGTTGCGTTCCCAGAAGGTGGTGGCGGGAAGCACGATATCGGCATAGCGCGCGGTCGGCGTGAGGAAATGGTCCTGCGCCACGATGAACTCGACCCGCTCGAGCGAGGCGATCATCTTGTTGACGTTCGGGCACTGGTTGAACAGATCGCCGCCGGACGCGTAGATCATCCGGATGTCGGCGGGATAGCCGCCACTCTTGCCGCGGGACAGCAAGTCGGCGAGCAACGGGGATGCAACCCGCGCATCGATCGGGTTCTTACCGGTCGGCAGGCTTCGGATGCCGGCGCGACCAGTGGCGCCGTTGCTGACGCCGGAGCTGCCGCCGGCAGTACCGACATTGCCGGTGATCGCCGCGAGCGCGTAGGCGGCGCGGTGAAACTGCTCGCCATAGGCAGTGCGGCCGGGTGCATAGCCGGCCTGGATCGCCGCCGGCTTGCTCGTCGCAAAATCGATTGCCAGGCGACGGATCGTCGGGGCCGGGATGCCGGTGATGGCAGACGCCCATTCCGGTGTCTTCGGCACACCGTCTGCAAGGCCGAGCAGGTACGACAGATACGATGTACCCGCCGGCGCGTCTGGCGGCAGGTGGTCCTCGTCGAAGCCGAGCACGTGGCGGTCGCAGTAGGCCTGATCGTGCAGGGTCTCGGTGACGATCACCTGCGCCATGGCAATCAGCGCAGCGGCATCGGTCGATGGACGGACGAAGATGTGCTCGTCGGCAAGCTGGCGGCTGGTCAGCGTGCGCCGGGGATCGACGCAGATGATTCGTGTGCCGTTCTGTTTGGCGTGCTTCAGGGTACTGCAACGTGCCGGTGCCGAATGTACCGTCGCCCGGGCTCCAGCCCCACATGAGGATCAGCTTGGAGTTGACGTAATCGGTCGGCTCGCGCCCGGATGCCTTGTAGTCGGCCTTGGCGCCGTAGGTCATGCGGACGGCGAAGACTTCGGCCTCGGCGGAAAGATTGGACCAAAGATCGGTGCAGCCGCCAAACATATATAGGAAGCGCTGAGCAGCGACGCGGCCGTGCAGCATCGACATGCTGCCGGTGCGGGAGGCATCGAGAATGGACGCGTTGCCGTATGCGGCGCGGATGCGCAGCATCTCGCGCGCGACATGCTCGAGTGCATCGTCCCAGGAGAGGCGCTCGAACCGGCCGGCGCCGCGTGGGCCGACGCGGCGCTGTGGGTGTTGCAGGCGGTCGGGGTGATAGGTGCGCTCGATCTGACCAACACCGCGGGCGCAGGCAGGGAGCGGCGGATGGTCCGGGTTCCAGCGACGCTGGTCGGTGGAGATATGGACGATACGACCGTGTGCAACGTGCGCATTGACGGCGCAGCGGCCGCCGCAATTGTGGCCGCAGGTGCTGGTGATGACGGTCTCGTCGCCGCGTGGATCGGGGCGGGGCGCTTCGTAGATCGTAGCCTGGGAGAAGGATGGCGGCATAGGAAGCCGATCAGGCCAGATCGAGTGCGTAAGTGCAACCGCCGCGGTGAGAAGCCCTCCGCGGGCACCCTCACCCGCCGCGCTGCGACCTCTCCCGCAGGGCGGGAGAGGTGTAGGGAACTTGGCGTTTTCCGTCAGGATGGACGCGCCCTTGTGATTCAAGGGCTTCGCCTTGCCGCGGGTCGTTAGCGGGAAGAGTGCTCCTTCAGTGCGTCCTTGGCGCTGCCGATGGTGTTCTGCACCTTGCCTTCCACTTTCTCGGCCTTGCCTTCGGCCTCTGTCTTTCTGTCGCCGGTAACCTTGCCGGCAGTCTCCTTCACAGCGCCCTTGGCCTGCTTGCCGATGCCTTCGATGCGATCCTTGTCCATGACACGCTCCTTCTTGCGTGATGGAGAACGCCGCGAGGCGGGCTTGGGTTCGCGGAAAACGGAGCACAGACGGGATCACGCTGTCTCGATCAGCGCCCGACCGCGTAGCCCTGCATGCCGCGGGGATTGGCGCCGGCGCGGAATTGCCCATCCTCGATACGGGCGCCGGACAGCCGGCCTTCCGACCATGCTGGGCCTTTCTCGACTTTGTGGCCGCGGCGCGTCAGATCGCTTGCCACCGCGTCGTCGTAGCCGCCTTCGAGCACCAGTCGTCCAGGCCGTGCCACACGCGGCCAGAAGCTCGACGGGAAATGCTCGCTGTGGAAAGCGGGGGCGTCGATCGCCTCCTGGATGTTCATGTTGTGGTGGACCATGCGCAGGAAGAACAGCAGGGACCACTGATCCTGCTGATCCCCGCCTGGTGTGCCGAACGCCATCCACGGCTTGCCGTCGCGCAACGCGAAACTGGGTGAAAGCGTCGTGCGGGGGCGTGTGCCCGGTGCGAGGCTGTTCGGCAGATCCGGTTTCAACCAGAACATCTGCCCGCGCGTGCCCATCGGGAACCCTAGCTCGGGGATTACCGGGGAGGATTGCAGCCACCCGCCTGAGGGCGTCGCGCTCACCATGTTGCCGTCATGGTCGATCACGTCGATATGGCAGGTATCTGCGCCGATTACGCCGAGCTGCGCGACGGTGGGCTCGCCGGCGCCTTGTGCGCCGGGCAGCAAAGAAGCGCGGCCGGCCGCGTCGTGGTCCACCCAGGGCTTGCGGCCGTCAATGGCGCCTGGCCGCAGCTCGAGCGAGGCGTTCTGGCCGACCAGCTTACGGTGTGCATCGTTGTATCCGGCCGAGAGCAGCGTGTCCAGCGGCACATCGGTGAAACGCGGATCACCGTACCAACCTTCGCGGTCGGCATAGGCGAGCTTGGCGCACTCGACCACCGTGTGCACGAGCTCGGCGCCGAGCGGGTCCATGGCGCCGATGTCGAAGCCGCGCAGCAACGCGAGCTGTTGGAGCAGGACCGGGCCCTGGCTCCAGGGGCCGCATTTCAAGACGGTGTGGTCGCGGTACTCGTAGGCAACGGGGTGTTCGACGCTGGCGGACCAGCAGGCGAAATCGTCGGCCGCGAGCAGGCCGCGGTGACGACGGCCGGTCACGTCCAGCACCTCATTCGAGCGGAAGAACCGGTCCACCGCCTCGGCGGCGAAGCCGCAATACCAGGCGTTGCGCGCGGCCTCGATGCGGGCCTCGCGGTTTGCGCCGATCGCCTCGCGGCACAGCCGCTCGTAGGTTGCGGCGAGGGCCGGGCGGGCGAACAGGGAGTTGGGGGCCGGCACGTGGCCGCCCGGCAGGAAGACCGCGGCTGAGCTGTTCCACTCGGCTTCGAACAGCGGGCGGACACCTTCGATGGTGGCGCTGATGCGCGGGACGATGGGAATGCCGTTGTGGGCGTAACCGATGGCGTATTCCAGGACGGCTGGCAGCTCCCATGTTCCCCAGTCGCGCAGCAGCCGGCACCAGGCGTCGAGCGCGCCGGGCACGACGGCCGGCAGCAAGCCGGTGGCTGGGATCAGGTCCAGACCGAGGCCGCGGAACGTGTCCAGTGTTGCGGCTTGCGGCGCGACGCCTTGGCCGCAGATCACGTGCTGGGTGCCCGTGCGCGCGTCGTGCAGGATGATGGGTGCGTCGCCGCCCGGCCCGTTCAGGTGCGGCTCGGCCACGTGCAGCGTGAACGCGGCAGCGGCGGCGGCATCGAACGCGTTACCACCGCGCTCCAGCACCGCCATGCCGACGCTGCTGGCGATCCAGTGCGTGCTGGCGACCACGCCGAACGTACCAGCGATCTCCGGGCGGGTGGTGAACATGGCGGTCTCCGCGTGGGTGGCGCGCAGGCTAAAGCACGTTCAGCGCAGAGGGGAAACGGCCGGCGGCGGGGCCCTGGTCCACCGCTCTCGCGAAGGAGGAGAGGTGGGTGGGGGCTTGGCTTTCCCGTCCGTTCTCATCGCCGTCTCATTTCGCTGTGTGCGAGACGATTGGATCATGTGGTGAGACACAGATGCGCGAACGGACGCAGATGGGGTATGGTGGGGTGGGGATTCTGCCAGGGGGCGGCTCTCGCCCGGTTCGCATGGGGCGGCCCAGCCCCTAACCCGTTCCCGCGAGGGGTCGCAAAGGGGTGGGCGGGGTGACGATTCTGCCGGGAGGAGGCTCTGACTTGGTTCGCAAGGGGCGCCCCCCTGCCCCTAGCCTCTACCGGACGACGGTCGGTGTGCCAGCCGCGACGGTCGGGCGGCCCCGTCCCCCCCGACTCTCTTCCGCGAGGGCGTCGCGCTTGGCGGCTTTTGTGCGCTCCTGGCGGGGCCCCTCGCCCTAACCCGCTCCCGCGAGGGGAGGGGGAACCAAGCCGTTGGGGACGAGGGCGGTGACGAGCGACTGAACCACGTCGCCGTCGGGCGGCAGGTCGTTCAATCTCTCCATCAGGCGGATCAGCGCAGCCCTTTGTGGAGAGACGGTTGTGCCGTGCTCGGGGTCGGCGAGGAGGGCGGGCTGGGGTTCCTCCGCCGGCTCGGGTTCCGCTTGCGGCTTTGGCGCCAGGGTTGGTGGCTTGGCAATCGCCGCCGGCTCTGGCTGTGGTGACAGTGCCTGGGCCATCAGGCCGATGGCGCAATGCTCGGTCCAGGCAGCACGGTCGCGGGCTTCACTGTTCGCTTCCAGTTTCTGCCGGGCGGCCTGCATGCGCAGCAGCAGCCGCAGCGCACTCTGCGATTGGCGCATCATGCTGTTGGCTTGGGCTCGGCATTTCTGTGCCCAGTATGACGTTGTATCGGCCTCCTCGGCGAGGCGCAGGAGCTTCTTCCACTGCTCGGAGGCGGCGACGTAGAGGGCGGCAACGTCGGCCTCGGCGGCGTTGGCGGGAGCGAGCGCGCCGATGCGGGCGATGGCTGAATGGTCTCGCCGGGCGAGGTCTTCGGGGCTGTCGGTGAGCGGCGGCGGCAGCGTGAGGCATAGCGAGTGGATGAGTTGGTAATAGACCTCGGCCGGGAGCTGGTCGGCGAGGTTGGTAGGGTTTGGCTGGGCGCTGAGGGGCATGGCGGGCAGTTTATGCGTTAGCATCCATGTTGTCAAGAGTTATGTCGGATATTGTCGGTAGCACACGGTATGTCCGGTTTAGGTAGCGCACGATCTGTCCGGTGATGATGGTTCCTTTTGGGAGCCCGGATGCGCCGGTCGGAAGCCCTTCAGGGTGTGCGAGTGATCAAGTTCGGGAGCGTGCTGGAGCGGTATGAAGCGAGCGAACTCAACCAGTGCGAAGCGGCGGAGCTGCTTGGGATCAGCGAGCGGACATTCCGTCGTTGGCAACAGCGCTACGAAGAGTGCGGGGCGGCCGGTCTTCTGGACCGGCGGCTTGGTCGGGCGTCTGGGAAGCGGGTTCCGGTCGACCGGGAGGAGGAGGTCGAGCGGCTGTATCGTATGCGTTACAGCGGGTTCACGGCGAAGCACTTTCACGAGCACTTGGTGGGCCGCCACGGTTTCCGCTGGGGCTACACGTGGACCAAGGCGTTCCTGCAATCGAAGGGGCTTCTGGAGCGCGCCGCGGGGCGCGGCGCACACCGGCGCAAGCGGCCGCGACGGCCGTTGCCTGGAATGATGCTTCATCAGGATGGGTCGCGCCATGAATGGCTGGCGGGGCGGGAGACGCTGGACCTGATAGTGACGATGGACGACGCGACGAACGTGATCTACTCGGGGTTTTTGGTAGCGGAGGAAGGCACGGAATCGACGTTCCAGGCTCTGCTGGAGGTGTTTGGCGCGCATGGCCTGCCGCTGAGCCTCTATACGGATCGGGGCAGCCACTACTTCGTGACGCCGGAGTCTGGCGGCCCGGTTGACCGGAAGCGGCCGACACAGGTTGGGCGGGCGCTGGCGCATTTGGGCGTGGAGCACATTGCGGCCTACTCACCGCAGGCCCGTGGTCGTTCGGAGCGGCTGTTTCAGACGTTACAGGATCGCCTGGTCAAGGAGCTGGCGCTGGCTGGGATCACGACGGTTGCGGAGGCCAACCGGTTCATTCGGGATTGCTACCTGCCGGCGCACAACGCGCAGTTTGCGGTGAAGGCGGAGCAGGAGGGATCGGCTTTCGTCGCCGTTGCTGGTGTCGATCTGCGGGAAATTCTGTGTATCCAGGAGGAGCGCCAGGTGGACCGCGACAACACGGTTTCGTGGCGACGGATGAAGCTGCAGATACCACCGTCGCCGCTGCGTGCTCATTTCGTGAAGGCACGGGTGAAGGTGCGGCAATATCACGACGGGAGCCACGCGGTGTTCCACGGCCCGCGCTGCCTGGGACGCTATGACGCGCAGGGGGCGCTGCGGATGGCGGCGTTGGACGCGGCGGCATGATCGCGCTTGGGTCCGGCTCGCCTGTGGATTTGTGGGCAACGGAAGAGCGTTGCCCACAACTCCACAGGCGCATCAGCAAAAGAAGGAAATTGATTTCATGAGTTGAAGAAGACGCGCCCGTCACCAGCCAACGGCCCGCCTGACCTGCCGCCAGAACGGCCGCCGTTCTGTCCCTGCCTCTTGGGAACGGACCGGAAACAAGCGGACAACTGATGTGCTACGTAAACCGGACAACTTAATTAGCTATCGACAGAGTTATGTCGGATATCTGGTGCTGAACATCGAACTGGGTGAGGGTTCCACTGTCCCGGCACCCTCACCCGCCGCGCTGCGCGCGGCGACCTCTCCCGCAGCGCGGGAGAGGTGTTCGCTTCCTGCTCGGTAGCGGTGCCCCGCTGGACGACCACGCCGAAGGTACCGGCGATCCTCGGGCGCGTGGTAAATGTGGGCATCTGCGGTTGCGCGGGCCGCATGCTGGCGCCAGAGCCTGTCGGCTCACTCATCGTGGGGATGTCATGCAATGGAGCAAGCGCGATGGGGCTCGGCCAAAAAGCGATTAGGTCTTAGCCGCAAACAGCAGGCACCAGCCGTTGGGGCTGATCGTCCCTTGCACGAATTTGCATGCATTCGGCGGCTGGAAGTTGACGCAAACGGCACACATTTGCTGCCCCTTCGGCTTATCCTGATACTGCGCGGTGGCCTGTGTAAGCTTTGGCTGGGCGCCGGCGCGTGTCACCACCACACTGGCGGCGGTCCCTATTGCGAGCGCAGTGCGCATTAGCGCCACGCGCCGTGAAACGTGCTTGCTGTCGTTCATTATCAACTCCGTCTCGCTCAATGGAAGGGGCGTCACTCGCGTCCGCTGACGCGATGAGACGGCGCTGCTCTGTTGCGGATTTGGGGTACCTGCGGCGGAGCGTCCATGATGTGGTTCCGATTTCGACGGGGTCGAGGCGCCTCTTCACCTGTGCCCGTACTCCGTGAAAACGTAATCTCTTGTCTTCACGATCGTGTGGCACGCGAACCCGCACTTGGCGTCGTTCCCCTGCGGCGGGGTGTCAGCCGAGGTGCCGGGCTTGAACGTATCGGACGCAGCATCATAATCGAACACGCCCCATCCCCACCCGCCGCTGTCCGCGAATCTCTTGCTGTCCTTCACCATGAAATCAACGTCATGCTGGGTACCTGGCACCGTTGGCTGACCGGGGTACGTCTCTTGTTTTTTCGGGATCCAATGAATTTTCGCCATCTTGGCGCCGTCGGGGAAAGGCTTGCCGTTGCCGGGAATGCCGGCCCGGTAGGCCTCGATCATCACCGGATTACCGAGGATCGCAGCGATCTTGCCTTGGTTCTCACTGATCGCGATTACAGACCAGCCTTCGTATCCCCTGAACTCGGAGAAAGCGAGCCCGTTCGGCACTTGCAGAGTGTACTTGTCCTGCGCGGAAATGGCCCTGCCCCCCAAGGCAGCGAGCATTACGACAGGGATCACGATCGCTGGTGCAAACATGCGCTTGTGAGGTCGCATTGAAGTTTCCTCCTAAACCGTGCGTTTTCAGAGCGGCCGGCTTTCTCGGATGCGCGGTTCAACGGCTCGTCGCTACGGCGATTGGCCTGCGGCGTCAAGTCGAACGTTCTCGACGTGATGGGTTAGCTCGGTACTAGTTTCTGCCGGTGTCTAGGTCGCCGTTAACCCGCTGCGGCGCAAGTCACGATGCATACTGGATGCGGTCCGCCACGCGTGAGCGGACTGGAGTTGGACTCAACGCCAGCCGCGGCGTGAGAAAAACCCATCGACCTCCCGGGCCGCGCGGTCTGGATCTTCGCGGTGCGGGAAATGGCCGACACCGGGAAAGGACGCGAGGTCAAGATCGGCAAAGCTCTCTTTCAGCCGATCGGTCCAGGAATAGGGGAAGAGTGGGTCGTGTTCTGGCCAGCGCACGCAAGTTGGCGTCGTAATCGGCGGAAGCGTGGGCGTCTCGCCCTTCATCATTGCGATGCGTCCAGCGTGTGACGCTTTGTAATGGGCGAAGCCACCCTCGAGATTGCCAGGTTTCAGGAAGTTGTCGGCATAGGCGTCGAGAACGTCGTCATGCGCGTCCTTCCGATGCGCCCAGTGTCGCAGGAAATGACCGATATAGGCTCGGCAGGTCTCACGCGTCGCCCCAACAAGCGCCGGTGCCATCTCCATCTGGTGGAGGGACTGGTACCAGATCTCGTTCAGCCGGTCGGGCATGCCCATGCGAGACCCAATACCCGGATAGAGGAAATCGAAGAAGAAAAGCCCGACGAGGCGCTGAGGAGCCTTGCGCGCCAGCGGCTGCATAACGGCGCCACCGACATCATGACCCACGACCCCGATCCGGTGGATGCCAAGCGCATCGAGGAGCGCCAGCATGTCGGCCGCATGGTCGCCCGGACCGAAAGGACCCGAGGGCTTGTCGCTGTCGCCGAAACCGCGGAGATCAGGCGCGACGAGGGTATAGCGATCGGCGAGGCGCTGCATCAAGGGTTCCCACGCGAACCAGAATTCCGGCCAACCATGGAGGAGGACTAGCGCCGGACCGCTGCCGGCACGCGCTACATGAAAGGATGCGCCATTGGCCTCGACGGTCAAATGCTCCACGGTCTATCTCCTTTCCGGTCAGGCCGAATCTCGTGCGCCCGCTTCAACATAATCGGGGTTGGCAGGGTGAGCTGTTTGGGGTTGGTGGGCAAGCGCGTGGGGCTGTGGCGGCACCGCGCGAATTGCGGGAGAGCTTTGACCGGAATGCGTACCGTCTGGTGTATGTCGTGAATCTTCGGAAGGCGCTTTATGTGCTGCACGCCTTCATGAAGAAATCAAAATCCGGGGTCGGCCTGCCGAAACCGGATGCCGCGTTGATCGAGACGCGCCTGCGGCGCGCGCGGGAAACGGACGCGGAGTGATGACATGAGCGAAATTCCTGTCGAAAAGGGCCGCGGCAATGTGTTTGTCGATATCGGCTTTTCTCCGGCCGTAGCAGCAGCGCTGACCGTCAAGAGCGATTTGATCATCGCGATCAAGGATGTCGTGCGCCAGCGGAAGTTGACGCAGCAGGAGGCCGCGCGCCTTTGCGGCACAGATCAACCGACACTCTCCAAGGTGTTCCGCGGCCGCATGGAGAGCGTGACGATCGACAAACTCACACATTGGCTAAATGCCCTAGGGCGGGATGTCGAGATCGTCGTGAAGCCGACCCCACGCTCACGACGCCGGGGGCATGTGCGTGTTGTCGAGGCAGCCTGAAGGACATAGGTTGCCGTCACTCGACCGTTTTACTCTCGGGTTGATTTGCGCGGGTGTCCGGCCTTGGCGCCATCGAGGGCGCCATATAGGGCAAACTCAGAATCCTATGAGCAGAACATCCAGTGCGCGGGTGACCCGGTCGTGATGTGCGGTCAATGACGCAACTGCGCGCTTCAGTTCGCGCCGGGAAATGCTTGCAATCGCCTGAGCCACTAAAATATGGCGCGCGCCCAGGATCTCGAAAATCGGATTGAGCTCACTGATCGGCTTAGGCGCCGATCCCTCAGGCAGCAGCGGCACCACCACCCGGGTGGAAAGATGGGACAGAAGATCAGCCTGAACGTCGAGGATGTAGCCCTCGCCCTTGCCGGGCATCCGGTGTACGTCAAGACGTGCCATCAGAATTGCCGGTACGCCGCAAGCGGGATTCCGTGCTCGGCGACATAGTCATTCCAAGCCTCCATGGCCTGGTGGTTCTCCTCAAGCCAACGTTGACGACGTGCTTCCGTGACGGCGGCAACGAGGCCGCGTTCGCAGGCTTGGGAGAGGTTGATTCCCAAGTCCCTGGCTTCCCGGAGCAGCGTCTCCGGCAGAGTCACATTCGTGGCGCGCCGGAGCCGGTCGCGGGCTGCATGGGACATGGCGGCACCTTCTGGAACGATGTGCGCGGAGTATGCGCGTCTCGAATGCGCATAGCAAGGCGCTTGTCGTCGATCCTGGGCGCAGTCAGCCTAGGGTGGCTGATTTTGCCGCGGCTTCCCAAAGTTCGGGTTCGGCCTGCCGAAGCCGGATGCCGAGCTGACCGAGACGCGCTTGTGGCCACGAGGCAAAGAGATCAACGGACGTTGTAATACCCATTACTGCACGAAGGGAGGGACCATGACGGACGGTATGAGTTCGCCAAGCAAGTGGCAGATTGGGCGTGTGATGCGCAGATTGGGGCGAAGAAAGTTTGTACGCGGCGCGGCGGCGGCGGCATTGAGCCTGCCGGCCGCATTTGGCGTACCGGCGATCGGTCGTGCGACGGACACGAAGACCATCACCATAGGAATGGATTTCGCGTTGACCGGGGCCGAGGCCGAGGAAGCTACGGTCGAACTCGACGGCGCACAGTTGGCAGTAGAAGAGGCGAACGCGAAGCACACCGTGGCGGGGTACGAGCTCCGTACGATCGTGCTCAATGACGCGACGGCGACTGCCGGCGGATACGACCCGGCGCAATCTGCAACCAATGCAAGGAAGTTTGCAGAAAATTCTTCTGTTGTTGCGGTTGTCGGGCCGATCGACAGCGGATCGGCGAAGGCCATGCTGCCAATTCTTTCGGAGGCCGGCCTTCCCATGGTCGCCGGAAGTACAACGAGTCCAGATCTAACCAACCCGAAGTTCGCCGGCCAGACGAGACAGAATGGCGTGACCCTGGTGTTCTTTCGCACGTGTGGGAATGAGGCGTTTGTCGAGCCGGGCATGGTGAACTTCTTCTACGGGAAGCATAACGTTCGGAGCGCATATATCCTCGATGATGGCGGCGCGGGCGGGATGGGCATCGCGGATGCCTTCCAGGCGGCCGCGGGTAAAAAGGGCATCAAAGTCCTCGGTCGCGACACGCTCAATGCCAAGGAATCCGACTATGCGCCGGTGCTGACGAAAATTAAGGGACTTAGGCCGGACCTGCTCGAATACGGCGGGATTACGTTAGCCGGTGTGAAGTTGGCGAAGCAGGCTTACGATATTCTTCCGAACACAATGCTGAGGGCCGACGCAAGCGGCATCTATGAAGGGGACTTCCTGCAAGGGGCGGGTTTCCCGGCCGCGGAGGGCTGGTACGCGACCTCGGCCGCGCCGCATATTTTCGACAGTCCGGCTGGACAGGCGTGGCAGCTACGATATGTCCAGCGATGGCACAAGCAACCCAGCGACTACGCACTCACGACCTACGATGCGGGGGTCGTAGTGGTCGACGCGATCGCGCGAGTCGAAAAAAGCGGTCAGCCCATGAACCGAGCGAACGTCAGGGCCGCGATCCAGGCCACGAACATACAAACGCTACAGGGTCCTATTTCGTTTGACAAAAACGGCGACCTGCAGCACCCGGTCATCAGTATCTTTCAGGTGACCCACGATACCAAGTATTCGGACACCGACCTGAGCCAATTCAAGTATGTTGGGACGACGATCCCGTAGACATGTGCAGTCCAGCGGCGTGAAGGAGTGACCATGGGATGAGAGGTGCGAGTCCTGCCAGGCTCTCGCCGGCGGGTGCCGGAGTGCCCACCCGAACCGCCGGCGTCGACCCGAAGCGGACGTAGTCCGCCCCTAATCCCCCAGTGGGTCTTGCTCCTGAGTGCTTCCACCGCTCAAACCGACTGAGCGGTTTCCGCGTCCTCTGAATATTCAGCGTCCAAAATGGGCGGCTCGTGAGTAAAGGTCCGACCAGGAATTTCCTCCCGAATAGATTTTTGGAATGCATCAAACTGTGAGGCCGTCTCGAGGAATATGCGCAGCGCTCGCCCACCCGCAACCGGGTCGATGCGTGTGTTAGCGCCCAAGCGATCACGCCAGAATTGTGCATCGCCATCAAATCTACCACGCTGCCACACATAAGCGTGTTGGGTTCGTGCGGACATCCAAAACCAATTCTTGCCGCCAACATTGAACGACAGGATCCGGCGCGACAAACGGTTTGGCCAATTCTCCGCAAGTCGGTCTTTATAAAAGCTAGCTACGGCCGGATTCTTTATTGCGGCCAATGCAGTATCCCAATTCGCCCAGCGCGCCGGTCTCGGCTCGCCATGTCCCTTCCTAATTCGAGCCGTCTCCGCGAGCTCTGGTGGCGGGTAGACACAAGCGAACGATAAGTATTCAGCCCCGGCGTCCTCGGCGAGTTCCATCTGCCAACATGCTATATCGACTGCGTGTTTCTCGGCGAGCCACTTCGCCGTAGCAAGTACTTGGTAGTGGTACTGCTCTGCGATCAACAGGATACGCTGGCGTTCGTTCAAAGTGGAAATGTCATCCTCCAGAAACTCCTCAATTTCCTCCTCCGCATCGCTTTCTGAGCACTTTTTAAAGTTGGATCGTTGCGAGACAACGGTCTTCGTCTCCCACTCGGAAACCATTGCCGCGTATGAAAGCGCCTGCAAAAGATGGAGCTTATCGAGCCCACGTTTCAATTCGACCACAACTATCGCACCTTGCTTGTCCATCGCGAGAACGTCAATGCGATCGTCCACTATGTCCGTCGGAACTAGTTCCTCGCCCAAAAGCAGGAGCTCCTCGCCAATCTCGGCACAAAATGGGCCAGGTGTGTTGATTATCATGCGTTGAAGATCTGAGCGCTCGAGAACGCCGGCCAATTTCAGCGGCTTTGGCCCGAGGCGCCGCAGCGCTCGTTGCGTGCGATCAATTCTCAGCACGACCTTACCTCCCCACCATACATGCGAGTCCGCGGGTTTGGACGCAACCGGAAAGGATTGCATCTCCGCTCGCAAACGTCACCTTCTGTGCGCCATTATTCCGCGGCTGGACAGCTTCTTGCAACCACTGGTTTGCTAACCCACTCATACGGGTGCTCTGTGGCACGCTGATTCGCGCGCAGGTGGGTTAGCAAAACGTCCCGCGTCCCGCCCCAAGCGGGCGGTGAGGCGGGCTGCCCACCCGAACCACCGGTGTCGACCTATAGCGGACCCAGGCCAGTTGATGTAGCGGCCAGATCTGGCCGATCCTGGGCATTGCAGCTAAGCGACGCGGAATCTCTTTTATGACAAAGCAAACGGCACGCGCGAAATCTCTCATTCTCAAATGGTTCGACGACAGCGGCCAACCATCGGGACTACGCGGCAGGCTTTCGTCAGGCATCGACCGCTTCTTCGAGGAGATCGCCAAGCGCGACCAGTGGTCGGAAAATATGACGGTTCTTCTAGGTGATCGGTCGGCACCACACTTTCGGGCGTCCGGCCAAGGGTGGCGCGCTATCCCATGCTGTGAAGGTCTAGCGATCAGCACAGTCGTCCCCGGCTGGGGCTTCGGCTGGAGGAGTATCTTCATAGATGAATACGTCTACAACGTCCTCTCGTGGCTGGGCCACTACGCCCAACAGTACGTCCATCGTTCGCACGTCGCGAAGGTGCTGATGATTGCTTGGGAGCGGGACGGCGCCGTCCTTCACCCATTCGGATCGCAATCGTTCGGCCGGCGATACGGGCCGTTCCTCCCTCCAACACCATCAAGGAAAGCGCTCGCGACCGCGGTCGAAGACGCCGTTACCCAATGGGGAAAAAACGAAACCGCTCCCCGCAGCCGATCCCGCTGGATGCGCAGAAACACGTTTGACCCAGCTATCCATCAAGCCGTGTTCCACTTCCTTCGCGGTCAAACGCTCGTGTCCTCCGGATTCGATATCGAGGCGCTCGTCGCCTTCGACTGCGTACTGCAGTCATTGCAGACGATCGGCTGGGGCGTAACGGTCGGCGATCCGCGGCGTAACCGTACTGATCTTGTCGCGACGCTGGGCCTAAATCCTAACAATGGACCGCTCGCCGAGCATGTCTACTTCCTGAGGAACGAGTTTGCCGCGCATGCAGGCGGATGGCGTTGGTGGGACGCCGGCGAGTATGTCGGTGAGGAGTTCATGGAGAAGGTGTCCAGATTCACACTACGCGTCCTACAGCGGGCTGCCGATACGGAGCCGGGTGCGCGACAAATCGATCCGGGACCCAGCAGCTGGAGCGACTGGCTGATAGGGAGCTTCCCCCTCCTGTTTCGTGCGATCTGGTTTCCGGCCCGGGGGAAAGCGCACCGGGCGCGTGGACACTACCATCGCACGGAGGACCGTAGGAATCCTCGGACTATCGTGCTCTGACCTCATCTAGCTGCTGGAGGAAACGGGAAAATTCGATCAGAAGGGCGATATCCTTCTCATTTGGATCAGGATTGAAATGCATAACGTCGTTCCGGATCCGGGTAATCTTCCTTAGACTATCCGTGACTGTCAGGCGGTGGATAAGTGGTAAGCAGAGCCTGCTCCAGATCTGAGGCATCTCGACCAGCCTTATGCATTCTCCTAGGGTTAGGTTGTCCACACGTTGGACGTCCCTATCACTATCGGATGGGTCGCGGGCCTTTCTCAGTTCGTCCTCAGAGACCCTGCCATCCAGCAGCTTTCTTACATGCCGTTCGATTTCGGACAGCAGTAGGAAAGGTTCAGTCATCTGGTGAAACTGCCGGCTCAAGTCGGCGGCGGTCACGATGCCGGCAATCTTTTGCTCCCCATCTCTGACCAGCACGTATCCCACGTCCATGATCGTCGCTATAGCGTCGAATAAGTGTCTATCATTACGAATTTCATGCCAACCTTCCATGCAATGACGGACCAATTCGTAGTTCGCACCAAGTGCGACGCGTCTTGCAATCGATTTCCAGCTCACGACGCCCTTGACGGTCCGCTCCCCAATCATAACCGGCAGTTGTGAGAAGTCATTCTGGAGCATAATCGTAATCGCCTGGGATATTTCAGCGTCAGGGGCGACTGAGATCACGCCTCCGCTTGCTGTTGGAAGTCTTCCAATGCGGAATGTAGGATCAGGCGCTGGCGTGACAGGCATGTCGCCACCCCTTTCCTTGTTGCTATCCTTCTCACTCTCTTCTTGTGCGACGGTGCTGCTGTCCGGCGCTGGAGTATCCGCGAGCTTGAACTGGAGCTCGCCGTCAATCCACGGCTCACGAAAGTCGGGGTTCGTAATCAGGTTGAGGCTGGCGAGCGCCTTTGAAATGTCCTCGACAATGTAATACCCCCGCCTCTGGGCTCCAAACCATCGAAGAAGTTCTCTGACCGTAACGGGCGCGACGCTCTCGCCGATGCGTAGCTTCTCGGCCAGTGTGCTAAGCTGACCAGGTACCTTAGAACTCTCTGGAACACCGGCACTTGATGACACTGGTCAGTCCCCTGTGTGGCGGTTGTCGTCTCGGCGTCTGTCCCGTCCGCTGGGGCCCCTGTCCTAGATGGCCGACCGGCACCACCGCCAAGGTCCATCTCGTAGCACACTCGTGTTACTCGGCCAATGCTCCCCCAACCGCAACGAGATGGGTGCGAGGGCTCCCCGGGTCGGGCGACCGTTTCGTAGATCTCGCTCAGAAGTTGGAGCTCACGTGCCAGCCTGTCGATCCGATTATGTAATGGGCTATGGACTAAGTCATTTTAGATTTAGACTGCGGTTCTATTTGCCCCCGTGCCCGGGCATTCAAGCGAGCGCCGCTCAACCAAACTCGAGTGGACAGGCGAGTCCGCTCACCACCAAAGCAGCTGTCGGCTGAGCTACTCCGTTCCGGACTCGTTCAGAGACAGGCTCTAATCGCGGCGACCACCGTGGAGTACTTGTGGCCAAGCGCGGCGCTCATCTGGCCGGCCGGCGTTGGTTGGAAGCCGGCCTGCAAACCATCCTATCCCAGCCTCTCACCCGATATCCGCCAGCCCCCGCCACTCCTGCTCGGTCACCGTACGAACCCCAAGCTCCGTCGCCTTGCGGGCCTTCGATCCGGCATCGGCGCCGACCACCACCAGATCCGTCTTGCGCGACACACTGTCGGTCACCTTGGCGCCCAGCGCCTCGGCGCGCGCCTTCGCCTCGGGGCGGGTCATCGTCTCCAGCGTGCCGGTAAAGACCACAGTCTTGCCGGCGAGCGGGGTCCCCTCCGCGGCGAGGGATGCGGCATCCCCGATCGTCAACTCGCCGGCGAGTTCGTCCAGCGTTGCCAGATTGCGTGGCTCGGCGAAGAAATCCGCCAGCTCCTCGGCGATCGCCGGGCCGATGCCAACGATACTACCGAGCTCCTCGCGCGCATCGGAACCAACCGTCGTCGCCGCGATCATCTGGGCGCGCCAGTTGGCGAAGCTGCCGTAGTGGCGGGCCAGAAGCTGCGCGTTGCGCTCGCCGATGCGGCGGATGCCGAGCGCGTAGATGAAGCGCGCCAACGGGATGCGCCGCCGCGCCTCGATGGCGCGCGCCAGGTTGCGCGCCGATAACGTGCCCCATCCCTCGCGCTTGGCGATCTCGGCCTCGCGCGCGGGCAGGCGGAACAGGTCGGCGGGGCTGGTCAGCCAGCCCTCGGCGTAGAATTCCTGGATGGTCTTTTCGCCCAGGCCGTCGATGTCGAAGGCGGGGCGGGAGACGAAATGGATCAGCCGCTCGACGCGCTGGGCGGGGCAGATCAGGCCGCCGGTGCAGCGCCGCACTGCCTCGCCGGGCGGGCGGACGGCGTGGCTGCCGCAGGCGGGGCAGATTTCCGGGAACTTGAAGGGCTTGGCGTGCTTGGGGCGGCGCTCCGGCACTACCGCCAGGACCTGCGGGATCACGTCGCCGGCGCGCTGGATCACGACGGTGTCGCCGATGCGGATGTCCTTGCGGGCGATCTCGTCCTCGTTGTGCAGCGTGGCGCGCTGCACTAGCACGCCGCCGACATTGACCGGCTGCAGCTCGGCGACCGGCGTCAGCGCGCCGGTGCGCCCGACCTGGATGCGGATGTCGGTCAGCACGGTGGTTGCCTGCTCGGCGGGGAATTTCCAGGCGGTCGCCCAGCGCGGGGCGCGGCCGACGAAGCCCAGGCGGCGTTGCAGGGCGAGGTCGTCGATTTTGTACACGACGCCATCGATGTCGTAGCCGAGGCCGGCGCGGGCGGCGGCCATCTCGGCCTGGAAGCCGGCGGCTTCGTCTTCACTGGTCAGGCGGCGGGACAGGGGGTTTACGGTGAAGCCCCAGTCGCGGAGGCGGTGGAGGTACTCCCAGTGGGTGGCGGCGGGCGGCTCGCTGGCCTCGCCCATCGCGTAGGCGAACAGCGACAGGGCGCGGCCGGCGGTGATGGTGGCGTCGAGCTGGCGCAGGCTGCCGGCGGCGGCGTTCCGCGGGTTGGCGAAGACGCGCTGGCCGGCGGCGGCCTGTGCCTCGTTCAGGGCCAGGAAGTCGGCCTTGGTCATGAAGACTTCGCCGCGGATCTCGATCAGCGCCGGGGCATGGCCTTTCAGGCGCTTCGGGACTGCGGCCATGGTGCGGAGGTTGGCGGTGACGTCCTCGCCCTCGGTGCCGTCGCCGCGGGTGGCGCCGGTGGTCAAGCGGCCGTGCTCGTAGGTGAGGTTGATCGACAGGCCGTCGATTTTTGGCTCGGCGACCAGCGTCAGGCGGGCGTTGGGGGCGAGGCCCAGGAAGCGGCGGGCGCGGGTGCAGAATTCGGCGAATTCTTCGGGGCCGAAGGCGTTGTCGAGCGACAGCATCGGGGCGCGGTGGCGCAGTTTGGCGAAGCCGCCTTCCGGCGCGCCGCCGATCCGGGCGGAGGGTGAATCGGGGCGGATGAGGTGGGGGAAGCGGGCCTCGATGGCGGCGTTGCGGCGGCGCAGGGCGTCGTAGTCGGCGTCGCTGATCTCGGGCGCGTCGAGCTGGTGGTAGGCGCGGTCGTGGTGGGCGATCTCGGCCGCCAGCGATTTGAGTTCGGCGGCGGCTTCGTCTTCCGTCAGGTCCTCGACGGTGCGGAGTTGCTCGCGGGTGGTGGTGGCCATGGCAGATGCGGATTCCGCTTTTGCTGTCCTATCCGTGTCATTGGGAGCTAAGTGAGGCAATCTCCGGCTCAGGTGTACTGCCCCCGGCACCCTCACCCGCCGCGCTGCCGCGCGGCGACCTCTCCCGCAGCGCGGGAGAGGTGTACGGGGACCCTAGCGTTTGCCGCTGAGATGCTCGAGTAGGACCAGCGCGCCGGGCATCTCGGCGCGCTTGCGCTGCAGCAGCTCGGTGCCGCCGACGGCGTACACGGCGACTGCTGCCAGCAGCTCGCGCAGCTTGTGTGGTGCGTTGGCGTCGAAGGGCAGGACGGCGCCGCCGGTGCGGCGGGCCAGGTCGAGGAATGTTTCTGCGTCCAGCCGTGCCGAGGGGTCGGTGGTATCGTGCAGAACGAACAGCTTGATGCCGCGCAGGCCGAGCGCGTCGGCCAGCATTCGGCCTTGGCGGAGGGATTCTTCGTAGACGTCGCCGATGTAGACGATCACGCGCACGCCGGGGCGCGCGAGGCTGGTGCGCAGGATCGCCAGCAGTCGCGTGCGGCCGGCGATGCAGGTGATGCCGGCGGCGCGGTCGCGCAGTGTTCTGGGGTCGGAGGTGAAGTCGGTGAAGGTGTGCAGGCGCGAGCCGCCGTGGACGGCGAGGGCGACGTCTAGCTCGCCGGGCAGGGCTTGCACGAGGGCATCGGTGACCTTGCGCGCGGTGGCCCAGGCGGGCTCGCGGGAGGCGGTGGCGTCGAAGCCGAACACGAGGCGTGGGCGATGGGGGATGTCTTCGGTTGGGGGGGCGAGCGTAGCGGGTGCGGGGTGCGGTGTCAGTGCGGCGAGCCAGGCGCGGACGCGGGCGACGAGGCCGCCGCCGGTGGGTTTCGGCGGTGGGCCGTTCGTGTAGGGCACGAGGACGAAATTCTGGTCGCGCTCGGGCATCAGGCGATCTCGTATCCGACGCTGTCGGCGGCTTGGCGGACTGCTTCGGCGAACCAGCCGGCGTAGCTTGCCGGGACGATGAGATCGAAGCTTGGGGTGTCGTCGCGTTGATGCAATAGGGTGGGGAGTTCCGCGATCGGGGTGGCAGCGACACAGCCGGTGCGGAAGGTGCGCGGGTGCAGGTCTAGGCGGCAGATGCGGGCCAGCACGTCGCGGGCTTTGCTGCCGGAGATGTGCAGCACGGCCCGGCCTTGGGTCTGGTCAACGACTGAGCCGGAAGTGGCGCAGGCTTGCTTTACTGATGCGGCGAGCGTGCCTGGTGGGGCTGGCGGGGCTATCAGCAGCCATGTGGAGGGGTGCATCCAGAGTGCGGTGAGGTCGCCGGCGGTGGCGGCGCGGCCGGACGGCGGCAGGTCCATGCCGAATGCGGTGCGTATGGTGCCGGTTAGGGTTTCGGACTGCTCTCGGCGCGCTGATAGTTGCACCAGGGAGTATCGAGGGGTGGTGATCCGAACTGGTGTGTCGGTTGGGGCGCCGTGGCGGCCGGGTGGCAAGGCGGCGCCAAATGGGCAGGCCGGTTCAGGCGCGGACACGCACGTTCTCCGGATCGACGAAATGCGGGCTTACGATTTCGACGTCGGTGGTTTCGTTCTTCAGGGGGAATGCTGCTTGCAGGCGCGTGCCGATCCGTTGCGTGGGGTTGCTTAATAATGCGAGGCCGATCCAGCGCTCTAGTTCGACCGAGCGGGTCACGCTGGTGATCCAGCCGAGGCTTTTGGTGGTTCCGGTTTCAACCAGATGTGCGCCGGCTCGCAATTCTGTGGTGCGGTTGGATGGCATTACGCCGACTAGGCGCGGGCGGCTGGGGTCGGTAAGGCCGGGGCGGCCGGCGAGCACGCGGCCGATGAAATCGCCGCGGGGCTTCAGCATGCGGCCGAGTCCGAGATCGGCGGCCGTGGTTTGGCCGTTCAGCTCCGGTCCTGCCACGTGGCCTTTCTCAATGCGCAGCAGGCTGAGGGCTTCCACGCCGTAGGGCTGGATGCCGAAGGTGGCGCCGGCCTGCAGGATCGCTTCCCAGACGGGGAGGCCGTATCCCCAGGGCGTGGCGACTTCGTAGGCGAGCTCGCCGGAGAAGCTGATGCGGAAGAGGCGGACGGGGCAGTCCGCGAGTTCGGTGTCGCCGACCGCCATGAAGGGGAAGGATTGGTTCGACAGGTCGAGGCCGCGGACGACCTGAAGCAGCGTGTCGCGGGCCCTCGGGCCGGCGATCGACATCGAGGCGAAGGTGTCGGTGACGGAGGCTAGCTGCACGTCTAGCTCGGGCCAGCACGTTTGCAGATGAAACTCAAGATGCGCCAGCACAGCCTCGGCATTCGCCGTGGTGGTGGTGACGAAGAAATGGTCTGGTGCGAGGCGGGAGACGGTGCCGTCGTCGAAGGCGATGCCGTCCTCGCGCAGCATCAGGCCGTAGCGGGCGCGGCCGATCGGCAGGGTGGACATCGTGTTGGTATAGACCCGGTCGAGGAACGTCGCCGCCTCGCTGCCCTGCACGTCGATCTTGCCGAGCGTTGAGACGTCACAGATGCCGACGGCGCGACGCACCGCGCGGGCCTCGCGCAGCACGCTGGCCCAGTCGTCGGCGTCGCCGGCGGTCTTGTAGAAGCCGGGGCGCAGCCAGGCGCCGGCGTCCATGAACTGGGCCCCGTGGCGCGCGTGCCAGTCGTGCATCGGTGTCAGCCGCAGCGGGGCATAATGGTGACCGATACGGGCGCCGGCGATGGCACCCCAAGTAACTGGTGTAACGAAGGGGCGGAAGGTTGGCAGGCCGACATCCTGCACGCGCTCGCGGCGGGCCTCGGCCAGCACCGCGGCGCCGACAAGGCCGCCGGTCTTGCCTTGCTCGGTGCCCATCGTGTGGGTGGTGTAGCGCTTGGTGTGCTCGATATGGCGGTAGCCTTCGCGGCAGGCCAAGCGGATGTCGTCTGTGGTGACGTCGTCCTGGATGTCGACGAAGGCCTTGCCGCGTCCCTTCACTTCCCACACGGGCTGCACGGTGGGATCGGGCGCATCGCCGGTGGGAAGGTCGATGTTGGCGTTGGCAACGAAACCGGCTGTGGCGGCGGCAGCTCCGGCGCGCGCACCGTCGGCGGCTGCCGCGGCGATGCCGGCGATGCCGGCGGCGGCACCTGCCGAATGCTGTGCCTGCACCGGGGCGTCGGGCACGAAGGTCGCCAGCCGGTCGTCCCAGACGAGCGGGGTGCCGGACTGGCTGGCGAGGTGCACCGCAGGATTGATGCCGCCGGAGACGCACAGCAGATCGGCGGCAATGCGTGTTTCATTGCCATCATGCGTGCGAATACGGACGCTGTGCAGCGACAGCCGGCCAGCGGTGCCGGTGACCGACGCGCTGGTCCATACTGTTATGCCGCGTTCGCGTGCCGCGGCGGCGCCGGCGGAGTCGCGTCGCGCATCGACCACGCCGGCGATCTCCACTTCGGCTTCCTGCAAAGCGAACAGGCTGTCATACGCAGCGTCGTTGTTGGCGAACAACAGCGCGCGGCGGCCGGCTCGGACGCCGAACCGCGTGGCGTAAGTCTGTGCCGCACCGGCAAGCATTACGCCTGGCCGGTCGTTGCCAGGGAAAGCAATGAAGCGCTCGTGCGCGCCGGTTGCCAGCACCACCGATCGAGCGCGGATGTTCCAGTAGCGCTGGCGCGGCGTGTGCGGCGGTGGCTCCCGCAGGTGGTCGGCGACGCGCTCCACCGCGCCCAGCATGTTGTGGTCGTAATAGCCGAATGCGGTGGTGCGCGGCAGCAGCGTCACCTCGGGCATGGCGGCGAGCGCGGCCAGCGTCTGCTCGCGCCACAGCTCGTGCGGGCGCTCGGCGAGCAGCCCGCCGCCCAGCAGGAAATCCTGCTCGCACAGGATCACCCGGGCGCCTGCCTCGCCGGCAACACGAGCCGCCGCGAGTCCGGCCGCACCGCTGCCCACCACCAGTACGTCGCAATGCGCGTGCATGGCTTCGTAGCGGTCGGGATCGGGAACGCCGGAGGCACGGCCCAGCCCAGCGGCGCGGCGGATCCAGGGCTCGTACAGTTTCTCCCAGAATGATGCCGGCCACATGAAGGTCTTGTAGTAGAAGCCGGCGGCGAGGAGGGGCGCGGCAAGGCCGGCGGCCGCCATCAGGTCAAATCGGAGCGATGGAAACCGGTTTTGGCTGGCGGCTTCCAGGCCGTCGTAGAGCTCGACCAACGTCATGCGCGTGTTGGGTTCGCGGCGTGCGCCGGTGCGCATTTCGGCGAGCGCGTTGGGTTCCTCGGCGCCGGCGGCGAAGACGCCGCGCGGGCGATGCAGCTTGAAGCTGCGGCCGACCAGGCGCACGCCGTTCGCCAGCAGCGCCGAGGCGAGCGTGTCGCCAGGGTGACCTTGGTAGGCGCGGCCGTCGAATTGGAAGTGGAGCGTGCGGCTGCGGTCGATATGGCCGCCCGATGTTGTGCGGAACTGCCGGTTCATTCGATGGGAAGCTCGATGGTGTCGGTGGCGCGCGCGACGGTGCGGACCTCGTGAGTCAGCGTGTGGCGGACGACTTGCAGGTACTGCCGGCAGCCATGCGCGTGGTGCCACCACTCCTTGTGCCAGCCGCGCGGGTTTCGGCGAGCATAGACGTAGTCGTAAAACGCTTCGAGCAGCGCGTCTGATGGTGGGCGACGCACGGTCGCGTCGCCGCGGTAGGTGAACTCGATCTCGTCGCGTGGGCCACACCAGGGGCAGTGGATTTGGATCATGCGTCGGACTTCAACTTACACCTCTCCCGCTCTGTGGGAGGAGCGCGAGCGGGGTGGGGGTATCTCATCCCCGGCACCCTCACCCGCCGCGCAAGGGCGCGGCGACCTCTCCCGCAGAGCGGGAGAGGTGGGTTTTGGCTGCGTCGCAGGATTGATTGGAGTTGGCATGACGCAGCCGCCTTATTGCAGCCAGGCAAACGGGCCGGCGCCGCGCTCGTCCAGCAGCCGGCCTTCGCGGAAACGCTCCAGCGTGAACGCGGCGTTCAGCTTGTGCGGCTCGTCCTTGGCGATCGTCCAGGCGTGGCACCAGCCGGAGGCAGGCGTTGCCTTGAAGCCGCCGTAGCACCAGCCGGCGGTCATGGTCAGACCCTCGATGGGCGTGCGACAGATGATCGGCGAGCCGTCGGGCGTCATGTCCATCACCCCGCCCCAGTTGCGCAAGCCGCGCAGCCGCGAGAGGCACGGCATCATCGCAATCCCGGCGGTCCATACATGCTCCAGCACCGGAAGATTGCCGCGCTGGGCGTAGCTGTTCCAACCGTCCAGCCCGCCGCCGAACACCAACCCGCCCTTGTCGGACTGGCTGATGTAGAAATGCCCGGCGCCGAAGGTGATCACGGAATGGACGAGAGGCTTGATGCCCTCGCTGACGAAGGCTTGCAGCACGTGGCTTTCGATCGGCACGTCGAGCCCGGCCATCTGCGCCAGGCGCGACGTGTTGCCGGCGACCGCCAGCCCGATCTTGCGCGCGCGGATGTCGCCTCGCGTGGTGCGCACGCCGGTCACGCGCCCGCCTTCCACGTCGATGCCGGTGACTTCGCAATGCTGGATGATATCGACGCCGCGCGCGTCGGCCGCACGGGCAAATCCCCACGCCACCGCGTCGTGCCGCGCGCTGCCACCGCGCCGCTGCAACAGCCCGGCCATGATGGGGAAGCGCCCGTTGTCAATGTCGAGCAGCGGGCAGAAGGCGCGCACCTGCTCGCGATCGAGCAGCTCGGCGTCAATGCCCGAAAGTCGCATGGCGTTGCCTCGCCGGGCCAAGGCGTTGCGCCCGGCATCGGAATGGGACAGCATCAGCACGCCGCGCTGGCTAACCATCGCGTTATAGTTCAGGTCCTGCTCCAGCCCCTCCCACAGCTTCAGCGACCATTCGTAGAAATTGTGGTTCTCCGGCAGCAGGTAGTTGGAGCGGACGATGGTCGTGTTGCGGCCGGTGTTGCCGAGGCCGATCGGCCCCTTCTCCAGCACCGCGACATTGGTGATCCCGTGTTCCTTGGCGAGGTAATAGGCGCTGGCCAGCCCGTGGCCGCCGCCGCCGATGATGATCACGTCGTATTCCGGTTTCGGCGGCGGATCGCGCCAGGCTGGTGTCCAGCCCTTGTTGCCCGCGATCGCTTGCGTCAGCAGTCGTAAGCCCGAGTAACGCATGATCCTCCCCGCTGCCGGGGACTATGCGGCGCGACCGGCAGAGGAGCAAGCTGCTGCCTGGGATAGTGGAGGAGAGGACGATGATTGCAGTTGGCGACCCGGGCGTGTCGCGCCCGCACAACCCGCATGTGCAGCGCCTGCGAGTGCCCAATCTGAACGAGATCGATATGGCGGCATTGCGGGCGAACCGCCTGGCGCGATTGCGGGCGGCGATGCGGCAGCACGATATTCCGATCTGCTTGTTCTTCAATCCGGCCAATATCCGCTACGCCACCGGCACCGACGTGATGGGCGTGTGGACCGCGACGACGCTGGCGCGATACTGCCTGCTCGCCGCCGAGCGGGAGCCGGTGCTGTTTGAATATCGGACCTCGATGCATGTCACGCAGAAGCTGGTGCGCGATGTGCGTCCGGCGATCTCCTGGCAATACGCTGGGACGCTGGGGGCAGCGCGGGCGCGGCGCTGGGCGGAATCGGTGAAGAGCACGATGGCGGAGCTGGGCTGCGCCGGCGCGCCTCTGGCGGTCGATAAACTGGACGGATTCGGCTTCCAGGCGCTGACCGAGCTTGGCATCCGCGTGACCGACCCGAGCCCGGCGACCGTGGATGCGCGGGAGATCAAAACGCCCGAGGAAGTGCAGCTCATGATCCTGAACGGCGCCATCGCCGATACGATGTTCGCTGCGTTCGAAGCGGCGATCCGCCCGGGCGTGCGCGAATACGAGCTGCTGGCGGTGCTCAGCGATACGCTCCTGCGTCAGCACGGCGAGTTCATCTTCACGCGGCTGGTTGCTTCTGGGACCAACACCAATCCGTGGATGTCGGAGGCGCATGACAAGCTGGTGCAACCCGGCGACCTTGTTGGGATAGACACCGATGCCAACGGGTATGAAGGGTATGTGCTGGATGTTTCGCGCACTTTTCTATGCGGCGATGAAGGCACTGACGGGCAGAAGGAGGCGTACCGCATCGCCTACGACTGCGTGAACGGCATGCGCGAGCTGATGAAGCCGGGTATGACGTTCGAGGAATTCTCGCATGCCGCGCCGAAGCTGCCAGAGGGGTACGTGAACGGTCGTTATGGCTCGATGGTGCACCAAGCGGGGCTGGAGGACGAAGGGCCCGGCATTCCGTACCCGCAGGACCTGCGGGAGGATTCGCCGGGTGGGCGGGTGATACGGGAGAACATGGTGTTCTGCTTGGAGTGCTACGCCGGGAAGGACGGGGCTCCGTTTGGCGTGAAGCTGGAGGATCAGGTGCTGGTGACGAAAGACGGGGCGGTGGCGCTGAACACGTATCCGTTTGAGAGGAAGTTGTTGTAGAAGATATCAGCTCTCCCGCTCTGCGGAAGAGAGCCTGCCCCGGACTTGATCCGGGCTCGCCGCGCGCGCAGCGCGGCGGGTGAGGGTGCCGGGAGCGGAAGACCCCCTACCAGTCCTGCTCCGTTGCCTGTCTCAGTGTCCGCAGGATTGTCGCGACCACCTCATCTGGATATGCGAGGATGTCGTTGTTCCAGAACCGGATGACACGCCAGCCATGCTCGCGCAACCACGCCGTGCGCAACGTGTCCGCTTCGGATTCGACGTGCTGCGCGCCGTCCACTTCGACCACCAGCCATTCCTTCCGGCATACGAAGTCAACGACGAATGGTCCGATCGGATGTTGTCGACGAAACTTATATCCGCACAGGCGTCGGTCTCGTAGCAGTTTCCACAACAGCCGCTCGGGGTCGGTGGGATGTTTTCGAAGGTCGCGGGCGAAGTGGTTCAGCATCGCCGGATGGTAGGCAGATGCTGGTGAAGCGGGGGTTACAGGTCGGAGCCCCACTCCCGGCACCCTCACCCGCCGCGCTACGCGCGGCGACCTCTCCCGCAGAGCGGGAGAGGTGTAAGTCTTACCCGCCGGTGGCGCCAACTGCCGCAGGTGTGGCACTTCCGAACATCGGGGGCACGTGTCGCAGTTCCTCCAGCGGGATGTGGCAGAAGATAAGATGCCCCTCGGCTGCCTCGCGGGCCGGTGGGGGGACGGTGTCGCAGACCGTGCCGACCTTGCGCGGGCAGCGGCCGGCGAAGCGGCAGCCGGGAGGCGGGTCGAGGGGGCTCGGGATCTCGCCCTCCAGTCGGATACGCGAACGTGCGGTCGACGGGTCGGGCAACGGCACGGCTGACAGTAGCGCCTCGGTGTACGGGTGATAGGGCGGGCTGAACAGCGCGCGCACTGGTCCACACTCCATGACGCGGCCGAGATACATCACCACCACTTCGTCGGCCAGGTAGCGCACCAGCACAAGGTCATGGCTGATGAAGATCATCGTCGTGCCGCTGTCGGCCTGGATACCGAGCAGCAGGTTCACCACAGCGGCCTGCACCGAAACATCCAGCGACGACACCGGCTCGTCGGCGATCAGCAACTCGGGATTGCCGGCAAAGGCGCGGGCAATGGCGATGCGCTGCTTCTGTCCGCCGGAGAGTTGGCGCGGCAGCGAATATCTCACTGCGGGTTGCAGCCGCACCATCTCCAAAAGCGCTCGCACGCGCGCGCCGATGGCCCGACGTCCTCTTGCGACGCCGAACCGACGCAGCGCGCGCGCCAGCGGTCGGCCGACCCGATGCGACGGATTGAGCGTGCCGTCCGGGTTCTGGAACACCATCTGAATCGCCGCCACCTGCGCCGCGTCGCGCCGGCGCACCGGGGTCGTCGCGATATCGACACCACGGAAGCGCAGGCTGCCGCCGCTCGCGCGGTCCAGTCCGGAGAGGATGCGGGCGAAGGTGCTTTTGCCGGAACCCGATTCGCCAACGATCGCCAACACACGCCCGCGCCGTGCGACGATGTCGAGTTCATCGTTAGCAACCAGTCGGAACCGGCCGACCTTGAACACCCGGCTGAGCCGGTTCGCCTCCAGCAGGACCTCACCCGCGTCCGTTGCGTCCACACCGAGGCCGCCGGCAGCAACCAGCGGCGCAAGCTCGGCGAAACGCACACAGCGCACCAGGTGGTGGGGCGCGGCACGCTCGATCGCGATGGCGCCGCTGTCGCATTGGCCCGCCCGGGCGTCGGTGCAGCGCGGGGCAAAGGCGCAGCCGCGCCGCGCCGTCGCCGGGCTCGGCACGGTGCCGGGAATTGGGATCAGCGGGGCGGAATGCTTGTCCGCCCCGACGAGTGGTAGCGAGGCGATCAGCCCGCGCGTGTAGGGGTGCCGGGGCGACGCGAATAGCTCGGCGACCGGGGCGCTTTCTACCATCTCGCCCGCGTACATAACGCCGATACGGTCGCAGACCTGCGCGATCACGCCGAGATTGTGCGATACGTATATGAGCGCGGTGCGATATTTCCGTCGCAGCTCGTTCACTAGGTCGAGCACTGCGGCCGCTACCGTCACGTCCAGCCCTGTGGTCGGCTCATCCAATAGTAGCAGGGCGGGATTGGCGAGCAGCGCCATCGCCAGCACCACGCGCTGCTTCTGGCCGCCGGAGACCTGATGCGGATAGCGTCGCATCACCGATTCCGCATTAGGCAGATGCACGTCGCTCAACACGCGGACCACCATCTGGCGCGCCTCTGCCAAGTCGGCGCCGTGCAGCAGCGGCACCTCGGTCAGTTGACGGCCGATCGTGAGGCTGGGGTTCAGCGCAGCGGCGGGTTCCTGATAGACGATACCGATGCGCGAACCGCGGACCCGGCGCAGCTCCGCATCGGGAAGGCCAACAAGGTCGCGGCCTTCGAATACGATGCGACCCTTCGGGATGGCACCATTGCGGCCGAGATAGCCCATGATCGCCATCAGCAAGGTCGATTTGCCGCAGCCGGATTCACCGACCAGTCCGAAGCTCTCGCCCGGCTCGATCGAGAGCGAGAAATCCGGTATCACCAACGACCGCCCGCCCGAAGTCCTGTACTCGACGCACAGATTCTCGATCGAAAGCAGCGGCACCGGTTCAGCTCAGTCCGACATGGAGAGCTCAGTGAGCCCGTCGGCCAGCAGGTTGAACCCGAGCACGAGCGACACCAATGCGAAGGCTGGGTAAAGCGACATGTGCGGATACACCGTGAGCATCGCGGTGCCCTGCTTGACCATGCCGCCCCAGTCCGGCGTCGGCGGCGGCAGGCCGAGCCCGAGAAAGCCCAGCGTGCCGATCGCGATCGTGACGTAGCCGAGCCTCAGGCAGAAATCGGTGATCAGCGGCCCGCGGCAGTTCGGCAACAGCTCAACCAGCATGATGTAGAGATCGGACTCGCGCCGCAGCTCCGCAGCCGCGATGAAATCCTGGTGCATCAGCGACAGCACCAGTCCCCGCACGATGCGCGCGATCCCAGGAGCCGAGGCCAGTACTGCCGCCACCACGATGTTCAGCGCCGACGGCCCGATATTGGCAATCAGGATCACGTAGAGCACGACCACGGGGAAGGACAGGATCACGTCGGACAAGCGGCTAATGACGACATCCACCCAGCCGCGGTAATAGCCGGCGAGCAGGCCCATTGCGCAACCCACGACATAAGCGGCCAGCACTGCAGCCGGCGCCACCGCGAGCACGGTGCGCGCGCCCCAGACCACCCTGGCCAGCGTGTCGCGCCCGAGCGGATCGACACCGAGCAGATGCCGCGCGCTCGATCCCGGAAGGGCGATCGCCGCGTAGTCCTGCGCGGTCGGCGATGGCAACGGCAGCACAGGCGCGAGCAGCGCGACCGCCACCCAGAACACCACCAACGCTAGCCCCACCATCGCGACGCGCGAGCTTGGCAGGCGGCGCAGCAAGCCGGGCGCGCGGCCTTCAACCAATTCGGCCTCGATAGCCGGAATTGCTGGCAGCGTGCGCGCCGGGGCGACCGACAGCCGTGTTTGCACGAGGCTCATCGGCGGCTCTGCGGATCGAGCACGCGGTAGCCGATATCGCTCAGCAACTGCGTCGTGGTGGCAACCAGGAGCGCGATCAAGGTCGCCGCCTCGATCAAAGAGATGTCGCCGAACAGCGCAGCATCGAGCAGCATGCGGCCGAAGCCGGGATAGGCGAATACCAGCTCGGTCACCACCACGCCACCGATCAGCCAGTTGATCTGCAACAGCATCACCGTGAACGGCGCGATCATCGCGTTGCGCAGCGCGTGGCGCAGGATCACCTGCTGGCGCGGCAGACCCTTCAACACCGCAGTGCGGATATAGGGCCGCGTCATAACTTCGGCCATCGAGCTGCGGACCATGCGTGCCACGTAGCCGGAATCGTAGATCGACAGGGTGGCGACCGGCAGCACGAGCTGCGCCGCCATCGACCAGGCGCTGCTCGGGTCGAGCGTGCTGGTACCGGGCAGCCAGTGCAGGCTGACGACGAACACGGCCACCAGCATCACGCCGAGCGCGAATTCCGGTATCGAGGTCATCACGATCGACGTGGCGGAAACCATCCGGTCGATCCCGCTTCCCGCACGCATGCCGGCAAGGATGCCGAGCAGCAGTGACAGCGGCACGATGACCGCGAAGGCGAGCCCGGCGAGTAGTGCGGTGTTGCCGAGGCGGTTCCAGAGAATATCGTTGACTGGTGCTTTGTAGAGCGTCGAATAGCCGAAATTGCCAAAGTACCGGGCGCCGCGCGGATCCTTGAAATTCAAACCAAGGGCGGGGTCTTGCAACGGATCGGCCTCGAGTTCCGTCAGCACGCCGACCCAGCGGACGTAGCGGACCAGCAGTGGATCGTTCAGATGCAACTTCTCGTACAGGACATCGACCTGCTGCTGCAACGCGAATGGCCCCAGCGTCTTGCGGGCCACGTTGCCCGGCGAGAACTCGGTGACCATGAACACGACGAAGGAGGCAAGGACGAGCGTCAGCACCAGCTCCAGCGTGCGGCGGAGCAGGTATTTCAGCATGCAAGACTCCACCTCTCTCGCGCTGCGGGAGAGAGCCTGCCTCGGATATGATCCGGGGTCGGCGAGCTAAGCGAGCCGGGCGAGGGTGCCACCCGGCCCGGCACCCTCACCCGCGGCGCTGACGCGCCGCGACCTCTCCCGCAGCGCGGGAGAGGTGGTCTATTGCGCGGGCGTCGCACCCAGACTCCTTAGGCAGTCTGCTGCAATGCGAGTCGGGCGCCGTACATGTAGTTGGACGGATGCATCGTGTAGCCCAGCACTGACTCGTGGAAGAAACTGAAAAGATTCTGCCACAACGGCTGCACCACCGGGCCGTCCTCGTGCATGATCTCCTCGAGTTTGCCCATCACCTCGCGACGCTTGGTGATATCGATGGTGCTGTCCGCCTGGTTCAGCAGCTTGTCGAACTCCGGGTTGGAGTAGCTGGTCTCGTTCCACGGCACGCCGCTTCGATACGCAAGATCCAGCACCATCAGCCCGAGCGGCCTGTGTTGCCATGTGGTGGCGCCGAACGGCACCTTAGTCCAGTTGTCCCAGTACCTCCGTACCCGGCACGACATTCAGCTTCACCCGAGCACCGATATCCTTCAACTGCTCGGCTGCTGCTTGCGATTCGGCAGCGATCCAGGGTTGGTCGTTTGGCACGTACAGCACAGTATCGAACCCGTTCGGATACCCTGCTTCCGCCAGCAGCTTCTTCGCAGCCTCAACATCTCGGCCCATCGGCGGGATCGGCTGATAGTCGGGCTGCACCGGCGCGACATGCGTGTGGTCCCCCGGCTGGCCCAGGCCACGCAACGCCACTTCCGCCACCTCCTTGGTATCGACGCCAAGTCGCATCGCCTTGCGCACGCGTGGATCGTCCCATGGCTTCTGCGTCACCTTCATGCGCAGCACCGCCGTTGCGGCTGTGGGCACGGAATAGAATTTCAGATGAGGCAACTGCTTCATCGCCGGATATTGCGCCGGATCGACGACCAACGCGCCGTGAATTTGCCCCGAGGCAAGCGCCGAGATCGGCGCCGCCGGATCGTCGCCCAGATCGATGAACTCGATCGCGTCGAGATAGGGGCCCTCGTTCCAGTGGCCGCCCCAGTAAGGCCGGTGCGCTTTCACGAGTGCCCGCTTGCCAACTTCGATCGCAGCAAACTCGAACGGACCAGTTCCCTGCGATCCTGGCACGAACAGGCCCTTCTCGGGCGGATAGAGCATCGCTGCCGGATAATGATACAGGTGTTCGGGGACCGAGAGCTGCGGCTCTTTGAGGTTCAATCGCAGAGTGTGCGAATCCACTTTCTGGATCGCATTCGCGTCCCAAAGCGTGAGGAGCTTCTTGGGCTTGCCCTTCGCATCGGTGCCCGCATCCTCCTCCTTCATCAGATAGCTCTTCACCAGTCCGACGAAGGAAGAACCCTCCGCCGGATCGAGCAGGTGCTTGAGGTTCCACACCACGTCGTCGGCAGTGAAATCCTCGCCGTTGTGCCATTTTACACCCTGGCGGACGTGCAGCGTCCAGGTCTTCAGGTCCTCGCTGACGTCCCATTTCTCCAGCAGGAGTGGGTAGGTGACATTGTGTTCGTCGGTCAACGTCAGGTACTCGACCACCTGGCTGGCGATGGTGGCACCCCAGGAATAGGCGTGCGGGTCTTTGATGTCCTGCACACGATAAGAGATGCGCAGCGTGCCGCCCATCGGCATCGTGGCAGCCTGTGCCGGACGCACTGGGCTCTCGCCGATCAGCGCATAGGCGGCCGGCGCCGCCAAGCCAACTAATGTCGCGAAACGGACAAACTCGCGCCGGCCGATCCGGCCATCGGCGAATTGCCGCTTCAGTGATTCGATATGCGGGCTCTCTCCGTCGTCACGCATGCAAGCCTCCACCTGTGTCTGTTGTTCTTTGTGTCTTGCGGCAGCATCTTTGGTGCTATAGCGTTCGGGATTGCTGCCGCGTCGCGCCCCGCCATCCCGGTTGGCCGACCAAACCAAACTGGCCGACACCATCAGGATACCGGCCCGTCGCCGGTATGCAACCGTCTTGTGCCACCGCGGAGGTGCGGATGCCTTATCCGATCGATCCGACCTCGCTTGCCGGCAAGGAGTTCCCGGTTGCCGAGCACGTCCCGCTGCTCGTTCTTGGTGCCGGGCCGGCCGGGATGGCCGCCGCCATCGAGGCGGCGCGGTGTGGGGTTCGCGTCGTTCTGATCGATGAGCATCCGGTTGCATCGGCGCTGATCGGTCTCGACGTGCCGTTCATGTTTGGCGAACGGCTCGATCCGGCGGTGCAGAACAAGGCGCGCATGACCGAGCGCGTGGTGGCGGCCCGGCCCGAGTTGGAGGAGGCGTTCGAGGCAGGGGTCGATGTGCGCCTTGGGGTCTATGCCTGGGGCGGGTTCGTCGCCGGCGCCACCAGCCGGGCGTTGCCGCATCCGCTGCTCGGCCTTGCCGACGAGGAGCGATCATGGCTGGTCTCGTTTGATAGGATGATCGTCACCGCGGGCGCGCGCGACCTGGCCCTGGCGTTCCCTGGCTGGGACCGGCCGGGCGTAATGGGCGCGCGCGGGGCGGACGCGGCGATCCGGCTCTATCAGGCCTTTGCTGGGCGGCGGCTGGTGGTGCTGGGGGCTGGCGCGCTGGGATTTGACATAGCGCGCGCCGCGCAGGCCGCGGGGTTGGAAGTGGCTGGCGTCATCGATGTGGCGGCGCAGGCGGCGGGTGCGGCTTCGCTGGGCGCGCGCGACATCCCGATCCACACGGGGCACGCCGTACGTGCCACGCTCGGGACAGCCGAGGTGGAGGGCGTGCGCATCGCGCCGCTGGCCGATCCGGGCGCGACATTCGACATTGCCTGTGACACCGTCGTCTGTGCCGTCGATCTGGTGCCCAATGTCGAGATGTTCGACCTGCTGGGGTGCAGCATCGTTTGGCGCCCAGAGTTGGGCGGGTATGTCCCGCTCGTCGATACAGATGGCCGAACCTCGGTTCCCGGCATCTATGCGGCCGGCGATTGCGCCGGGGTGCCGGGCGCGGCGGTGGCTGATCAGGGTTTGGCTGTCGCGGCTGGACGACGTGCCGCGCGGGCTGCGGCCCGGGATTCCGGGATTGAAATCGAGGCGCTGCCTCCGGGTCCGGCGATCGTCGATCAGGCGGCCGATCGCGATGCGATGCGCCGGCACTGGCTGGCATCGCATGCCGATGCGACGCGGGCCGATCTGATGATCTGTCGCTGCGAGGAAGTCGGGCTGCGCGACCTGTTGGGGGTGCGCCCGCCGCGATATCTCTCCTACAACGGCGAAAAATTCGCCGCGCGTGATCTGCGCACATTGGCTGCCGACGGGCCGATCAACCAGGATCAGATCAAGCGACTCACCCGCGCCGGTATGGGCGCTTGCCAGGGGCGCCGCTGCCGCGAGCAGGTGCAGCTTCTGCTGGCGATGCAAGGCAACCAGCCCACTGGCAGCATTGCCTTGCCAAGCTATCGCGCACCGCTGCGTCCGCTGCCGCTGAACGTGCTGTCGGCGCATGATGAAACGAAGGAGATGCGGGACAACTGGGTGGTGTGGTTCGGCATCCCCGGCCAATGGCTGCCGCAATGGGAACCGCTGCCGGATAGCGCCGATCTGGTGTATGAGTCGCGCGTGTTGCGGGACTTCGAGACATGAGCGCCGGTGCATCCGTCGTCGTCATCGGCGGTGGTGCCACCGGGCTGAGCACGGCGTGGTGGCTGCGGCGCGAGGGCGTGCCGGTGACAGTGATTGAAAAAGGGATCATCGGGTGGGAGGCGTCGGGCCGCAACGGCGGTGGCGCCACTCATCCCTCCAGCCCGCTGTTCCGCGAAGAGCAGCGGCTCTGGCCGATGATGGACGAGTTGCTCGGCTATCCCACCGAGCATCAGCCGAAGCGCATTCGGATCGCCGTCACGCCCAGCCAACTCGTGCATGCCGAGCAGAGCGCGGAACTGGCCGAGCGGCACGGGTTTCGGGTGGAACGGCTGGACCCAAAGGCGTTGCGTGAGCTGGTGCCATGGGTCGGCGACGACGTAGCCGGGGGGATGCTGCTGCATTATGGCGGCCACGCCAATCCGCAGCGGACGGTGCAGGCCTATGCCTGGGCGATCCAGGACCTGGGTGGGACAATCCTGCAGCACACTACGGTTACTGGCATCCGCATGCAGGGCGGCAAGGCGGTTGCGGTCGAGACCGACCAGGGGACAGTCGGCTGCGACGCGGTGGTACTGGCCGCCGGGCCGCACACGGCGCGGATCGCAGCGATGCTGGGCGTCGAAGTGCCGGTGGCGCCGGCGCGCGCCGAGATGATCGTGACCGAGCCGGTGCCGCTGATCCCCCACGGCGGGGCCGACGGCAATGGCCTGTACGGGCGGCAGACGCTGCGCGGCAATCTGGCCTACGGCGGTGGGCCGCACGAGTGGATCGAGCTTGCCGATGCGCGCACGCCACGGCCGGTGAACTCGCCGGTGGTGCGGAGCCTGGCGCGGCGACTGACTGAGATGTTCCCTCGGCTTGCACATGTGCGCGTGATCCGGAGCTGGGCGGGTGTCATCGAGAACACACCGGACGGACGGCCGATCCTGGATCGGTTGGAGGATCCGTCGAACGTGGTGATCGCGACGATGTCGAGCGTGGGATTTGGTTTGTCGCCGGCCTCGGGCCATGCGCTGGCGCAGCTTGTTGTGCACGGGCGCTGCGACTTCGCCGATCTGAGATGGCTGGGTCTGGGACGCTTTCGCGGGCTCGCCGCCGATTGGCAAGAGCAGGCCGGATGGGTGCCCTGGTCGGCGGCCGAACGCGCAAATAGTTTCCATGGTGCAGGAGTACCTTCATGACCACCGGTTCCGAGATGCTGAAGCTGCTGCGTACTCGCCGGAAGCAGTATTCGCTGCCGCAGCCGTTCTACACGGACGCCTCATTCTATGAGCTGGACCTGAAGGGCATCTGGGAGCGCCGGTGGGTCTTTGCCGGACTGGAATGCGAGGTTCGTGAGCCGGGGGAATATTTCGTGCTCACCATTGCGCGCAGCTCGGTGGTGGTGCTGCGCGACAATGACGGTGAGGTCCGGGCGTTCTTCAATTCCTGTCGCCATCGCGGCTCGACGATCTGCCCGCCCGGGCATGGGAAGGCCCGTTCGCTGGCCTGCCCGTACCATCAATGGACCTACAATCTCAAAGGCCAGCTTACCTATGCCGGCGGCATGCATGGAGAGTTCGATCCAAGCGGAATCGCGTTAAAACCAGTACCGGTGGAAGTGTTCAGCGGCATGATCTTCGTCTGCCTGAGCGACGATACGCCGGACTTCGAGGAATTCAGCTCAACGCTCAGCCCGTTCCTTGCGCCGCACGACCTGCGGAGCGCGAAGCTGGCATGGTCGGAAGACATTGTGATCAATGCGAACTGGAAACTGGTGATAGAGAACTCGCGTGAGTGCTACCATTGCCCGGCGCGACATCCCGAGCTGGTGCGCACATTCTTCCTGCGCTTCGATGTGGATGCCGATGCGGCGTATGCGGAGCACGCGAAAATCTGCGAGCAGGCGGGGCTGCTTTCAGGCACCGCAATGGGGGATGATTTCCAGCTCGGGCGGATGCCGCTGACCCACGGCGCGACCTCCATGACGATGGACGGCAAACCGGTCTGCGCGAAGCTGCTGGGCAACGTGCCGCGTGGCGATATCGGATCGATGCGGTGGTTCCATTTCCCCAGCATGTTCGGTCATGTGCTTGGGGATTATGCCTTCTTCTTCCAGGCGCTGCCGCTGTCGGTGGATCAGACGCTGCTCAGGTCGAAATGGCTGGTCAACGCCGACGCGGAAGAGGGGCGCGATTACGACACTAAGAAGCTGGCCGAGCTGTGGTCGGTGACCAACGACCAGGATCGGGACCTGTGCGAGCGCAACCAGGAGGGAGTGCGCAGCCTCGGGTTCCAGCCCGGCCCCTATTCGCAAAGCCGCGAGATACATGTCATCAAGTTCGTCGAGTGGTACGCGGACGGGATGGAAGACTGGCTAACGCCAGATACGCGCCGGGCTGCCATCGCGGCATAACTTTTCGTCGGGCGGAGGGCGCGCCCGGCGCGCCAGGGAGGCCGCCGTGAACGAGATCGTGCTGAGGCCAGGCCAGGCCACGTTGGCCGAGTGGCGTGCTATTTACCGCGGTGCTGCGGCCTCGCTCGATCCCGCCTGCCACGCGGCGATCACTCGTAGTGCCGGGGTGGTGGAGAGAATTCTGGCGCGCGGCGATCCGGTCTATGGCGTCAATACCGGGTTCGGCAAGTTGGCAACGATCCGGATCGACAACGCTGATCTGGCGACGTTGCAACGGAACCTTGTTCTGTCGCACTGCGCTGGAGCGGGTGAGCTGATGCCGGCGCCGGTGGTCCGGCTGATGATGGCGCTGAAGTTGGCGAGTCTGGCGCAGGGCGCATCGGGCCTACGCCTGCCGACCGTGCGGTTGCTCGAGGAAATGCTGGCGCACGACCTGTTGCCGGTTGTGCCCAGCCAAGGCTCCGTCGGAGCGTCCGGCGATCTCGCACCGCTGGCGCACATGTCCGCTTGCCTGCTTGGTAGCGGCGAAGTCGAGGCAAAAGGCGTGCGGATGCCGGCCGCTTCGGCTCTGATGCAGGCGGGTCTTTCCCCGATCGAGCTTGGGCCGAAGGAAGGGCTGGCGCTGTTGAACGGGACGCAGTTCTCTACCGCCTATGCGCTCGCCGGCCTGTTCGAGGCGGAGGTGCTGCTGCAGGCTGCGCTGGCGACCGGCGCCTTGTCCACTGACGCCGCGCGCGGCTCCGACACACCGTTCGATCCGCGCATTCACGCGCTGAGGCGCCATCGTGGCCAGATCGATGTCGCTCGGGCGTTGCGCGCGCTGATCATCGGCAGCGCGATCCGCGCATCGCATCTGATTGGCGATGACCGGGTGCAGGATCCGTATTGCCTGCGCTGCCAGCCCCAGGTGATGGGCGCCGTTCTCGATCTGCTGCGCCAGGCGGCGGCGACGCTGGAGACCGAGGCGAACGGCGTGTCGGATAACCCGCTGATCTTCACCGACACCGCTGAGGTGTTGTCGGGCGGCAATTTTCATGGCGAACCAGTCGCCTTCGCGGCGGACATGATCGCGCTCGCGTTGTGCGAGATCGGCGCGCTGTCGGAGCGGCGGATCGCCATGCTGATTGACCCCGCTTTGTCGGGTCTGCCCGCTTTCCTGACTCCGAAGCCCGGCCTGAATTCAGGGTTTATGATCATCCAGGTCACCGCCGCAGCGATGGTGTCCGAGAACCGCCTGCGGGCGACACCCGCCAGCGTCGATTCGATCCCGACCTGCGCCAACCAGGAAGATCATGTCTCGATGTCGGCGCATGCCGCGCGCCGGTTGCTGGCGATGGCGGAGAATACTGCGTGCGTGATCGGCATCGAGTTGCTGGTCGCCGCGCAGGGATGCGATTTCCGCGCGCCGCTGACTTCCAGCCCGCCGCTTGAACGGGTGCGGGCGCTGCTGCGCGCCGAGGTCCCGCATCTGGAGCAGGATCGGCCCCTGGCGCCGGATATCGCTACGGCGATCGCCCTGGTGCGGTCCGGTCGCGTGGCTGGCGCGGCGGGGGAAGGTATGTTGCCTGGAGTCGTTTAGAGCGCGTTCATGTTGACCGGGAGCGCGGAGTGCGGCGAATGAGGGTGCGCCACACCTGGGACCCTCACCCGGTTCGCTTCGCGAACCGACCTCTCCCGCAGGGCGGGAGAGGTGTTGGTGGCTCGTGATCCTGACGAAGAGAAACCTATGACCCGCATCGATAACATGCGTATCGTGCGTGCGGCGCGCGGAACCGAGCTGACAGCGAAGTCCTGGCAGACGGAAGCGCCGTTGCGCATGCTGATGAACAACCTTGATCCGGATGTTGCCGAACGTCCGGGCGAGCTCGTGGTATACGGCGGCATCGGCCGCGCGGCGCGCGATTGGGACTGTTTCGATCGCATCGCCGCGACATTGCGGCGGCTGGAAGGGGACCAGACGCTGCTGGTGCAGTCCGGCAAGCCGGTTGGCGTCTTCCAGACGCATCCCGACGCGCCGCGCGTGCTGATCGCCAATTCGAACCTGGTGCCGCATTGGGCAACATGGAGCCATTTCAACGAGCTCGATCGCAAGGGGTTGATGATGTACGGCCAGATGACGGCTGGTTCGTGGATCTATATCGGTAGCCAGGGCATCGTTCAGGGCACATATGAAACTTTCGCCGAAATTGGCCGCCGGCATTACGGTGGCAGCTTGGCCGGACGCTGGATCCTGACCGCCGGACTGGGCGGCATGGGCGGCGCGCAGCCGCTGGCCGCGACGATGGCTGGCGCCTCGTTGCTCGCCGTCGAGTGCCAGCCGAGCCGGATCGAGATGCGGCTGAAGACTGGTTATCTTGATGCGCAAGCCCGTGATCTGGATGATGCGCTGACACGCATCGAGCGGTCGTGCAAGGAGGGCAGGCCGGTTTCTGTAGGGCTGCTGGGCAATGCCGCCGACGTGTTGCCCGAGTTGCTTCGCCGCGGCGTGCGGCCGGATGTGGTGACCGATCAGACGTCCTCGCACGATCCTGGCAACGGCTATCTGCCCCAAGGCTGGACCGTGGCGGAGTGGGAGGCTCGCAAGGAGAGAGCGCCGCGCGAAGTGGAAACCGCGGCGCGGCGTTCCATCAGCGAGCATGTGCGGGCGATGCTCGCATTCCACCGGATGGGCGTGCCGACGGTTGATTACGGCAACAACATCCGCCAGGTCGCGCAAGAAGAAGGTGTCGCCGACGCGTTCGATTTCCCCGGCTTCGTGCCGGCCTATATCCGCCCGCTATTCTGCCGCGGCATCGGACCGTTCCGCTGGGCTGCGCTGTCGGGCGATCCCGAGGACATCTACCGCACCGACGCCAAGGTGCGCGAATTGCTGCCGGACGACGCGCATCTGCACAACTGGCTCGACATGGCGCGCACGCGCATCCGCTTTCAGGGCCTGCCGGCCCGTATCTGCTGGGTCGGCCTTGGCGATCGGCACCGGATCGGGCTTGCTTTCAACGAGATGGTGGCGAACGGGGAGCTGAAGGCGCCTATCGTGATCGGGCGTGATCATCTCGATGCCGGCTCGGTCGCATCGCCGAACCGGGAGACCGAGGCGATGCGCGACGGGTCCGACGCGGTCTCCGACTGGCCGTTGCTGAACGCGCTGCTGAACTGCGCGAGCGGTGCGACTTGGGTTTCGGTACACCACGGTGGCGGCGTGGGCATGGGCTTCTCGCAGCACGCCGGCATGGTCATCGTGTGCGACGGCACCGACGCCGCAGCGCGGCGCATTGCCCGCGTGCTATGGAATGACCCGGCCAGCGGCGTCATGCGTCACGCCGACGCCGGCTATGAACTGGCGCTGGACTGTGCTCGCGAACATCACCTGGACCTTCCAGGGATCCTGAGCTGACTCAGCCGATCGGCCCGTCTTTGTTCCAATCCCGGGCGTTGCTCTCCTGCATGAAGTCGCCGACCCGCAACGGAGGGTATTTCGCCGGCCGCCCCGGACCCGTACAGCTCGGCAGACACGCGACGACAGCGTCGAAATCAGGAATCGCGAAGAACGGAACCGAATAGCGCTCGACCCCTGACCGGTTGATGACCCGATGCGGTGTGGAGGCGAACCGGTCATTGGTCCAGCGCGCCATCATGTCGCCGATGTTGATGACGAACGTCCCGGCCAGAGGCGGCACATCGATCCAGTCGTCGCCTCTCTCTACTTGCAGCCCGCCCACTTCGTCCTGGGCGAGGATAGTGAACGCAGTGGTGTCGGAATGCGGGCGCAGCCCGAACTGGCGACCGGGTGTGACCGGCGGGTGTGACCGGCGGGTGTGGTGGATAGTGCAGCAGGTTGATCTGGGTCAGTGGCTTTCGATAGAACGCGCCGAAATAGTCCTCGGGAACCTCCAGCGCCAGCGCGAAGGCACGCAGCAAAGCGTCTGTCAGGCGTTCCATCTCGTCGTAATAGGCGATCAGCACCTCGCGCCAGCCAGGCAGATTGTCTGGCCATCAATTGAGGGCATGGACGCGGTTGCCGTCCTGGATATCGGGATCATCGGCCGGAAATTCATGCTGGTATTTGAAGCTTTCGTTCAGATCGGGGGCGTCCGCCTTGTCGCCGTACATGCGTGAGCGCAATGACTGATAGCCGCGGTTCTGCTTGGGCGTCAGCTTCACCTTCAGCCGCTCTTCCAGGGGAAGCGCGAAAAAGCGGCGCGACGCGGCGAACACCGCGTCGATCTGAGGCTGTGGAACGCCGTGGTGGGCCAGCTAGAAGAAGCCTGTTCCCTCGCAGGCCTCGCGTACGGCTTGGCCGATCCGTGCTTTGCCGGTTGCCGTTCCGCCGAGGAAGGGGCTGAAGTCTATCACCGGCACAGATGTCATTGCACTGACTCCGCCGCGGCGGACGCGGCTTCTGTGGTGGCTCCGCCTATGCCTTTGCCCCCTCGATAACATCGCCGAAGCGGACCCAGGTCTTGCCGTTCCATTTCTGGAGCTGCATGGCCCGGATCGGGTGATAATTGGTCGAGCTGGTCGCGACCTTGATGCCCGGCAGCAGGGTCGGCACCTCCAACTCGGGGATGCTGGTGGCCTGCTTCAGCACGTTCTCGCGCGAGAAATCGCCGTTGCACGCTTGCAGTACGTGAAGCATTACTTTGCAGGCAGTGTAGCCATACACATAGTTGTTGTCGGTCAGGTCGGCGCCCGGCATCTGTTTGGCCATGAACGCGCGCCACTCGTTCATGCCGGTGTCGTTGGCCCAGGCGGGATCGGTGTTGTCTTTCAGCCAGCCGCTGGTGATGATGCCGACACCGTTTTCCATCCCCGCCGGCTGCATGACGGACCCGGCGGAAATCGACACATTCGTCATGAAGAACATCGGTCGCCAATTCAGGTCGTGCACCGCGCGGATCGCCTGCGCCGCCTGCTTCGGTGCGGTCGCACAGATCAGCACGTCTGCCCCGGTACCCTGCAGCGTGGTAATCTGCGAATCGACTGTCGGATCGGTCACTTCATAAGACACCACTTTGGCGACGTGCTTGTCCCAGTCAGCCCCGAGCACGTCGCGAACGCCGGTCAGATAGTCCTTGCCGAAATCGTCGTTCTGATACAGGAACGCCATCTTCGCGTCCGGCTTCTGCTGCAGCGCATATTTCGCGTAGATCTGCGCCTCGGTGCGATAGCTCGGCTGCAAGCCGATGGTCCAGGGGAACTCCTTGTAGTTGCCCCATTTGTCGGCGCCCGTGGCGACGAACAGATGCGGCACCTTGGCGTGGTTCAGGTAGCGCTCGATCGCCGTGTTGGTCGGCGTGCCTAGCGTGTTGAACAGGAAATCGACCTTCTCTTCCTCGACCAGCCGGCGAACATCCTCGACCGTACGGGGCGGCAGGTAGCCGTCGTCGAGCGAGATGAAATTGATCTTGTGGCCGGCAACGCCGCCCTGGTCGTTGACCATACGGAAGAATGCCGTCTCGGTCTTGCCAATGGCGGCATAGGAAGAGGCGGGCCCGCTATACGGCATGGTGTTGCCGATCTTCACTTCGGTGGCGGTGACGCCTGGCGTCGCCTGCGCCCAGGCTCGCCCGCGCAAAGCCGCGGCCACCGCAACTCCGCCCGTAAGGGCCGCTCGTCTGCCGATCATGTCGTTCCGTCTCCCTTGACCCGCTTGCTTGTCGATCCGCCGGCGCCGAGGCTGAATCGCCGGCCGGCACGCCTTTGTGGCCGGCCGGCGCGCGGTCCGCAATATCCCTGGAGGAGGTACGTCGATGGATGCGCTCGAAACCCTGGCGCAGCACAAGCTGCCCTTTGCAGAGCTGCTCGGAATCCGCATCACGGGGGCTGCGCTGGACCGGGTCGTGGGCGAAATGGTGGTGCGGCCGGAGCTCTGCACCTCGCCGGCAGTGCTGCATGGCGGGGCGATCATGGCTTTCGCTGACACGCTGGGGGCGATGGGCACCGTGCTCAACCTGCCGCCGGGCGCCGGCACGACAACGATCGAGAGCAAGACGAATTTCATGGCGCCGGCACCGTCCGGCACGACAGTGACCGGCGAGGCGACGCCGCTGCATCGCGGGCGGCGCACGATGGTCTGGCAGACACGCATCACGACCGATCAGGGGCGGCTGGTTGCACTGGTGATCCAGACGCAACTTGTGCTCCCGCCGCGGAACGGGGGCACGAAGCTCGAATGAACCGGCTTGTACCAGCCGGTTTATCGATGACCGTTATCGACCCAACTCGGCCGCCGCACCACTCATCGAGTGATCCCAGAACCGGACGTTCATCGCGGCGCGGCGCCGACTGCTGTGGGCTTCACATCGCCGACGCGTCGATCATGCCGGGTGCGACGGCTGGCAACACGATGGCCCCGTGCGGGGTGATAGGCGAGCTGGCCGCGGCCTTCCTCAAGCCGCGGCCGGCGGAAGGCGGCAGGCTTTCCCTGCCCATGGCGGCTGCTGACTCTCAATCACGATTGATCTGCACGGCGCGGAGCTGCATATCAGCGCCACACCCAAGATGCACCGATGTCCGCGATCACCGATATCACCGGCCGGGCATTCGTGCACGTGAGAGGAGAACACGATGACTGACGACACGCACAAATGCCGACACCTGGGCAGAGCATCAGCGCTCCGAGTTCGAGACCTTGGATGTTGAGCAGGCGCTTCGGACCATGACGCCGGAACCTTACGTCAATCATGTGCCGACGATGACGGGCGGTTTCGGTGCCGCGGAGCTCAGGCGATTCTACCGCGACCACTTCATCGGCCAATGGCCGTCGGACACCACGATAACGCCGATCAGCCGCACCGCAGGGGACGACCAGATCGTCGATGAGATGCTGATCGCATTCACGCATGACCGCGTCATCGACTGCATCCTGCCGGGTGTCGCTCCGACAGGCCGCAAGATCGAAGTCCCGACCGTGGCGATCGTCCGCTTCGAGAACGGCAAGGTCGCGCGCGAGCACATCTACTGGGACCAGGCCTCGGTGCTGGTTCAGGCCGGTCTCATCGATCCCGAAGGGCTTCCTGTCGCCGGCGCCGAAGTGGCGGCGAAGGTGAAAGATCCGACCCTGCCGAGCAACACGCTGATCAGGACACGCACGCAAGCGTCCTGATCCAGCGAGTGCTCCCACCGAGTGGCGGCGGATCACGGTGATCCGCTGCGCTACAGGCGCAGCCTGACCACCGCATACCGCAACACCGCGGCAATCTGCACATCGCAGAGTTGTGCCGCTGTGAACACTTAACGCCAGAATTTGCGGCACTTAATCCCAACAGCGAGTCAAGAGGGAGACTTAAAGGTGACGTCTAACCCGAAGGAGTATGTCCTGTTCACCGCGCCAAATACCTGCGCGCGCGTGCCGACGATTGCGCTTGAAGAGATCGGGCTTCCCTTCCAGACGCGCCTGATCCGGTTCATGCGCAATGAGCACACCTCCGAGAGCTTTCGAGCTATAAATCCCAGAGGGTCCCTGCGCTCCTCTGCAACGGGCAGGCCTTGACTGAGAACGTTGCAATATTGCGGTTCTTGGCGCGGCGGCATCCGTGCGCGAAACTGCTGCCGTCAGTTTCAAGTGACCTGGATGATGCCCGTCAGATCGCTGATCTTTGCTATTGCTCCGCGACACTGCACCCGATCGTCACTCGGATTCGTATTCCGACGCGCTTCGCCGAAGATGCAACAGCCCAAGCCGACGTTTGGAGAAGGGCCGTCGCTGCCATGGCGGTGCAATTCACCCTTGTCGAACGCCGGCTCTCCGAAAGTGAGTGGTGGTACGGCTCCGATTGGTCGATCATGGATGCGTATCTGAATTGGTGCTGGTTCCGCGTCACCGGGGCGGGCTTTGACCCAACGCCCTTCCCACGTTTTGCAGCTCACGCTGAGCGCATCGCCGAACGTCCGTCCGTGCAGCGTGCACTGCGACGGGAACAAGCGGATGAGGATACTTTGGAGGCTGAGGGCCTTCTGTTCGTCCCGCCTCCGCCGCCCATTCAAGCGACCGAGAACAGATGACGTGCCCGCGCAATCTCGTCGTTCCCTTGGCCGTACGGATTCCACCATATTCGCCCCGGATGATGTGCGTAGTGGTCAACGGCTGCCGCCGGCAATCCCAGTGAACGAACGTCCAGCTTCTTGCCCTCGATCGCCCCAAAGCCGCCAGTCCGCCTCGGCCAAGTCCGGCCTGGAGCCGAGTGGCCGGTTTCCGGGCTCCCAGCCCGGAAGCGGACCGTCGCAAAACCACCCCGAGCGGCCGTAGCGGGGCTGCCACCTGAACCGCCGGAGTCGACCCCGTTCCGGGCATTGCAACGCTGGCGCGGACGGCAGTGGGCCTGTCAACCAGCAGCACACCCCAAGCCCAGGCGCGCTAGCGTAGGCGACCGCCGTTCACAGTCAAAGGAGCCGCGGCCGTAACGTCCGCGGCGCCCTTGAGCTGGCAGCCCAGCTTGCCCGCAATCAGGCGTGTGGAGGCTTGTACTCGGTCTTGGTCTGGTTGGCCTGCTTCATCGCCGCCTCGGCTTCCTGAGCCGTCAGCAGCGTCGTAGTCTCGAAACGGGAAAACCCGCCTGTGGCCGTAGCCGACCCAAACCGGACAGCCGCTTGATCAATGCTCCGGGCACCCCATGATTCTTGTGGCGGGAGCTGCTGGACGCGGCGGCGTCCGCGCACGATGTACCGCCCGAAATGCCAGCCATTTGTGGGAGGGTCAAATGCCGTGGACTCCGGATGACGCGGAAATGCATACGCACAAGGCGACAACATGGGCGCTGAAGGAACTTTGGGCGAAAGTCGCAAACGAATGCCTGGAACGAACCGGCGACGAAGGCCGTGCGATCCGGGAAGCGAACGCCGTCATCGCGCGGCAGGCGGAAGCGACCTACTAGCCCAGATTCCTTGCCGGCGGCACTCCCGCCACCCTATTGATCGGCGGGAGTTGCTGCACCGTCCCGGGCTGCTACACTGGGTTGTAGCCGGGTTTCTTGTACAGCGTATCCGATTTTGCGATTATGTCCGGCTTATAGACCTTCTCGACCCAATCGTCCGGCTCGATATCTTCGATGCTCACCGAGACCGATTGCTCCGCACAATCGGCGCCAGCCATCACAGCTTTCGTAACCTCCTCGGCGATTCTGGCTTTCTGTTGCTCCGATCTTCCGGCGTAGAGCTTTACAATCACGTGGGGCATTTTTTCAGTCCTTCCGCTCAGTATTCCTGGCGCGTGGGCCGGAACAGGATTTCGTTGATGTCCACATCATCCGGTTGGCCGATGGCGAACACGACCGCGCGCGCGAACAAATCGGCCGGAATCGCGTTCTCATAGACCTTGCGGAGTCTCTCAGCGATATCCGGCTCGGTTGTACTCTGGGGCAGTTCCGTGGCTACCGCGCCCGGCGAAATGACCGTCGTGCGAATGTTGTAAGGCTTCACTTCCTGGCGCAGTCCTTCGGAAAGGGCTCGCACGGCATGTTTGGTGGCCGCATAGACTGCGAAGCCGGGCCCGACCTTATGGCCGGCCACAGAAGAGACGTTGATGAAATGCCCTGCTTTCTGCTGCTTCATATGCGGCAGCGCCGCGGCAATACCGTACAGCACGCCCTTGATGTTCACGTCAATCATCCGGTCCCACTCGTCGATCTTGAGGCGCTCGAGCGGCGCCTGTGGCATAAGTCCGGCATTGTTGATCATCACATCAATCCGCCCGTATGCCTGCACGGCTGCTTCCACCAATTTCTTGACCTGCTCGCGGTCAGTGACATCGGTCGTCATAGCGATTGCCTTACCGCCACTGCCAGTCAGCTCGCGAGCCAGCGCCTGGATGCGATCCTGGCGCCGCGCGCCCAACACCACGCTCGCGCCCTGTGTGGAGAGATGCCGCGCGGTTGCCTCGCCGAGGCCGCTGCTCGCACCCGTGATGACGACGACCTTTCCTTCGATGTTGTTGCTCATAGCTTTTACTCTTTCTGTCATGATGGCCATTCAGCGGCCGGACAAGTCGCAGGGATTGGTCATTCCCTTGCGTCCAAGCTCGATGGCAGAGACATCGAGGTCACTGTTTCCGAGTTCCCGCTTTTGAATCTTCTGAGTTATGCTTTTGAGTTACAGATTGGAGCAGCCGCGACGGTTCAGCTGCGGTATTGCTCGTCGCTCACCTTTTCCATCCAGTCGACGACCTTGCCGTTCAGCGCTTCCTGAATGGCGATATGGGTCATTGCTGTGGTTGGCGTGGCCCCGTGCCAGTGCTTCTCGCCCGGCGAGAACCAGACCACGTCGCCCGGCCGGATTTCCTCCACCGGTCCGCCCTCGCGTTGGACCCAGCCGCAGCCGGCCATGACGATCAACGTCTGACCCAGTGGATGCGTATGCCAGGCCGTCCGGGCGCCAGGCTCGAACGTCACGCTGGCGCCACGAGCACGTGCCGGATCTGGCGCCTGGAACAGCGGGTCGATACGGACCGAGCCGGTGAAATAGTCCGCGGGTCCCTTGCCGGACGGCCGTGAACCGCTTCGCATGATCTCCATTGTTTCGTTGCTCCATTTTGTTGGGACAGTCGGCGTAGGCGCCGATGCGGTGGCGGGTCAGCGCGGTTCGAGCCGCAGCGTGGTCGGTAAGATTTCGGAGCGCACCATCTCCTGCGCATGGCTGCTCGGCTGGTACTTCCTCAGGAATTCGCGGCTGGCCCGGGCGACCGCAGCTTGGTCGCTCGCCGGGATCGCCTGAACCGCCAGCCGGCGGCCGGCAAACTCCAGCGTGGCGGGCCCGCCCGCCGCGAGGTCCCTGTACCAACGCCCCTTGGTGCCGCGCCACGAACGCACCAAGACCTCGTCGTCGGCGACCACCAGCCAGATCACGACCGCGCTCGTGGGGTGCTTCTCGGTCCGGATCGCGACCTCCTGCACGTCGTGCAATTCGCGCAGGGTGTCCGCATCGAAATTCGTCATGGCCTGGTCTCCCCGCAGCGTCGGAAGTCCGTCGCGCTGCGGCCGGTTGTCCGGCGGTGATGTAGAGCCTGCATCTGCTGGCATTACCCGCTCTGGTCCGCGTACACTTATGATCTAGGCTCATCAGTGCCGGGCAAACCGGCCCGGTGCCTCAGCACAAGGCCGGTGCCCCGCGCTTAAACCTCTGCGCGACTTGTATTCGTGCGCAAGTTCCGGATCAAACAGGCGGCTCACGTCGTTTCGGTTGATGCCGATGTCCGCCAATTCGCTGTCGGACATTGCAGCCAGCTCGCTGCTTTCGGTGCGTCGGGCGAGCGCCGTCTGCAAACCGGCGCCAAGCGCGTCGACGAGGCGGGCGAACGGGCCTCGGCGCGGCAGCGGAAGCTGGGGTGCGTAGTCGGCGTCATCCCAGGTGGTGTGATAGGACAGCATGTTCGGAAGCTCGAACTTCAAGCTGTCCCTGGAGGTATGGGCAGTCATGGGTGTTGAGGATCCTTTGCCAGAGGGCTGTGAGCCAATACGTTTGATCTCCATGGTATCCACCGTCGTTATTGGAGTTGGAACGCTTCCGGCATTTTCTGCCTTGCCGACGCTGACCTATTTAGCGCGTCCCCCACTATGCGATTAGATGCTAAGGTGCGTATAGGCTTATGAGCGGGCTTCACCAATGCCTCGGGAAAACTTCAATGACCTGCTCGCCTTCCTCGCGGTCGCGAGGGAGCGCAGTTTCACCAGGGCGGCAGCGAAGCTCGGTGTTTCGCAGTCGGCCCTCAGTCACACCATCCGTGGACTTGAAGAACGGCTAGGTCTCCGGCTGCTGACCCGCACCACGCGCAGCGTCTCGCCGACCGAGGCCGGCGAACGCCTGCTTCACACCCTGGGCCCTCGGTTTGAGGAGATCGACGCCGAGCTTGCGGCCTTAAGTGAGCTTCGGGAGAAGCCCGCCGGCACGATCCGGATCACCGCCACGGATTATGCGGCCGACATGATCCTCTGGCCGAAACTCACGAAGTTCCTGCAGCAGTATCCGGACATCAAAGTCGAGATCATCATCGACTATGGCCTGACCGATATCGTCGCCCAGCGTTTCGACGCTGGCGTGCGAAGCGGCGAGCAAGTGGCGAAGGACATGATCGCCGTGCGTGTCGGGCCGGACATGCGCATGGCGGTCGTGGGAGCTCCGTCGTATTTCGCGAAGCGGTCACCGCCAAAGCGGCCGCAGGACCTGGTCGGTCACAACTGCATCAATCTGCGCCTGTCCACCTATGGCGGGCTGTACGCCTGGGAGTTCGAGAGAGGCAAACGTGAGCTGAGGGTTCACGTAGAGGGCCAGCTCGTCTTCAATGGCACTTTCCAGATGCTCAATGCAGCCCTGGCCGGATTCGGCTTAGCCTATGTGCCGGAGGACGTAGCGCAGCCCCATCTCGCCACAGGTCGTCTCGATCGGGTGCTTGAAGATTGGTGTCCTACCTTTTCGGGATACCACCTCTACTACCCAAGCCGGCGCCAGCTCTCACCGGCCTTTGCCCTCGTCGTCGATGCACTTCGCTACCGAGACGTCCGAAAAGTGGCGCAAAATTCTTGATTCACACCACGTCAGATATCTCGCTTCCACCAAACAGGCGCGCCGTTATTACTCCTGGGCCTCGGCGAAGCGCACCAGCACCTGCCCTTCCTCCACCATCTCGCCAGGACCACACAGGACTTCGGCTATCGCACCATCGGCCGGCGCAACGTCCCGCTCCACCATACACCCGCGCTGTCGAAATACTCCCCGGCTGTGGCCGGAAAGCGTGATCGGCGTCGTTGGACCCGGCACCCGCCCCGCAGCGAGCTCAGCACGATCACCGACTGAGGGCGGATTGATCGACAAACAGTACCCCTCGCCATGCAACCAGCAGGTCCCATCCGCCGTGTGAGGGTCCACTCGCAATGAACGGATGAAGCGCCGCCCACCCCCCGCCAAGGCCCGCACCAAGGCCCGTTCCGCCCTGCGCTCCCGCGCTCCGGCGCACGGATAGATACCCACGCCGGACACCACTTCCGCGGCGTATATCGTCGTCCCGCCCATTCGCTCGATACGAAGCACGATCCCGTCGCCCCGCTCCGTCGTGAGCGGCAGCAGCATGCGTCCGCCCGGCTTCAAGGCTGCAAGCCAGCCCGGCATCGGATGCGTCGCCCCCGCATTGACGATAAGAGCGTCGACCGAACCGGGATCGTGCCGGCTGCCATCTGCCGTCACGATTTCAACATTCGCCCGGTCGGCGAGATTGGCTCGAGCACGATCCGCCAAATCGGGATCGATCTCGATGCCGACTACCCGCCCCGCCGTCCCGGCAATCTCGGCCTGGATGGCGGTATAATACCCGGTCCCGGCGCCGATGTGACCCACCGTATCTCCGCGCCGCAGCCCCAGCTTGTCCAACAGGCTGGCCCAGAATTGCGGATGCCCGTTGTTGAGCTCGCGCGCCTCATCGATTGCCACCAGCACGTTGTGATAGACATGCGCCGGATCGTCGTCGGGGGTGGGCCAATATTTGCGGTCCTCGCCCATCACCAGCCACGGTCCCGGCCCAAGGAATTTTTCCCGCGGCACCGAGGCGAAGGCACGAATGACGGCTTCCGCGCCGACATGCGCGACGAAGCGCAGTTCCTCCGCATAGAAACGGCGCGCGGCTTCGATCCGATCGACCGGATCAGACATGCAACCCCTCCAGCTAGATGCAGGCAGCCGGATATGCGCGCGCCGACCCGGCACGCGGACCGCACGGAAATCTTTTTTTCCGAGATGTCCGCGTCGCCGCTCGCCACGCGCATACACTGCCGTCATGGAGCGATCGGCCGAACGCTATCCAATCCAACCCGACGCCATCACGCGAACCACCGAGCAGGTTGCGCGCGCCCTCCGACGCCTGTCCGACAGCGACTTGCTGCGGCTGGAGGCGCTGGCACGTCTGCGCGCCCGCGGGTTGCCGGGCGGAATAGTCTGGTCGGACCTGCTGAACGAGGCGATCCGACGCGCCCTCGACGGTTCGCGCCCGTGGCCGCCGGGCGTGCCGCTGCTTGCCTTCCTCGCTCAGATCATGCGCAGCATCTGGAGCGAGCTCTGCCGTCGCAACGCCCTGGAACGCCAACTCGCGCTGACGGAGGCCGCGGTCCTTGGCGGCACAGACAGCGACGAAATGGACCCGGAGCGCATCGTCGCCGCCGCTCAGGCGCTGGCCGCGATACATAAGCTGTTCGCCGGCGACGCCGAGGCGCTCAACGTGATCACCGCGCTGGCGGACGGCCGCACCGCCCAGGAGATCCGCGACATCCATGGTATGTCGGAAACCGCGTACGACACCATCCGCAAGCGGATCAGGCGAACCTTGCTGCGCCGTGGCCTTGAATGGGGGAAGCCGTGAAAGATTGGCAGCCGGTGACCGAGCTCGAATCTCTGCTGGACGCGCTGGAAGCCGAGCTTCTGGCAGTCACCGACGAAGAGATCCGCGATGCGCTGGGTCGCAGGCAGCCGGCACGCGGTGCCGTCCTGGCGATCTCGGATGCGACCGCTTTCTCGGACACGATCGGCTGGCCGCCCGGGGTGACGAGCCTGCACGCTTTCGATCGCCACATACCGTCCGGACTTTGGCCCAGGGAACACTGACCTGAGACGCGCCCGCGCGTTTCTTGACTCCCCGGATTGCCGACCCATAGCGTCCGCCGCTGCAGGGGTGCAATCCGGGGGACGGCAATGACCGCGTTTCTTTTCACCGGCGGCGGGTTCCTCGATCCGCGCCGCGACGAGCTCGCCGAGGGGATGGAGGTCCTGGTCGAGAACGGCACCATCAAGGAGGTGTCCGACCGCCCCATCCACAGCGCCGGCGCCACCCGCATCCCGATCGGCAACCGCACCCTGATGCCGGGGCTGATCGACGCGCACATCCATGTCGTGCTGACCGAGGTGAATCTTCGCCTGCTCGACGACGTGCCGCTGACCCTGCTCGCCGCCAAGGGTTCTGCCGCCATGCGGGCGATGCTGATGCGCGGGTTCACCACTCTGCGCGATGCCGGCGGCGCGGATTGGGGGATGAAAGCCGCGGTCGAGCAGGGCCTGTTCGAAGGTCCGCGTCTTTACATCGCCGGCCAGCCGCTGAGTCAGACCGGCGGCCATGCGGATCATCGCCGGCGCACCCAAACTAGCTTCGTTTGTGCCTGCTGCAACGGATTGAACTGGACCTCTCGCGTCGCCGACGGGGTTCCGGACGTAATCAAGGCGGTGCGCGACGAGCTGCGCAAGGGTGCGGACCACATCAAGCTGATGCTCTCCGGCGGCGTCGCCTCGCAGGCTGATCCGCTGGAGAGCGTGCAATACCGCATGGACGAGATCGAGGCGGCGGTTGAAGAGGCCACGCGCTGGGGCAGCTATGTCGCAGCCCACGCGTACAGCGCCAAGGCGATCGAACGCGCGGTCACCGGCGGTGTGCGCACGATCGAGCACGGCAACCTGATCGATCCGCCGACCGCGGCGCTGATGGCTGCGCGCGGCGCTTACCTCGTGCCGACGCTCGTCGCCTATGACTCGCTCAAGAAGCGCGGGCCGCAGTTTGGCTTATCCGAGTACAGCCTGGCGAAGAACGAGAAGGTGCTGGCGGCCGGGTTGCATTCGTTGGAAATGTGCTGGGTCGCCGGGGTGAAGATCGGTTTCGGCAGCGACCTGCTGGGCCAGCTCCAGACCGATCACTGCAACGAGTTCACCATCCGTGCCGAGGCGATGCGCCTGCAAGAGGTGATCCGCTCCGCCACACTGGTCAATGCCGAGATCGTGCGCGCCGAGGGCAAGCTGGGCGAGATCGTCCCCGGCGCCCATGCCGACCTGTTGGTGCTCGACGGCGACCCCTATCGCGATCTCGGGGTATTCCGCAACGACGGCAGCCGTCTCGCCGCGATCATGGCCAATGGCCGCTTCGTCAAGAACACGCTCTGACCGAATGCCGCCCGGCACCCTCACCCGCCCCGCTGCGCGGGGCGACCTCTCCCGCAGAGCGGGAGAGGTGTTGAGGGCACTGGCCGTCAACGTGCTTGTCGCCATCGGGGCCATACTCATTGGCCTGCCGCTGTTGCTGACCGTCTACCTCAGCCTGTTCGACGAAAAACTGATCACTTATCCCCCGCGCGGCTACACCCTCGCCTGGTATCCGGCGATCATTCCGAATTTCGGCGGCCCGCTCCTGGTCAGTGCCGAACTAGCGGGCCTCGCCGTAATCGCCAGTCTCCTACTCGGCGTGCCGGCCGCGATCGGTTTGTTCCGCCACCGCTCGCGCCTGACCGGCGTGGTCGCCGTCCTGTTGCTGGCGCCGATCACCTTCCCGGATATCGCGCTCAGCCTGGCGATCTACGTCTTCCTGGTGCTGATCGAGCAGCTCACCACGCTGGAATTCGTCGGCTTCACTGGCTTGGTTCTGGCGCACGTCCTGATAACCACACCCTGGGTCGTGCGGCTCTGTCTCGCCAGCCTCGCCAACCACGACAGCGCGGCCGAGGAGGCCGCGGCCAGCCTCGGCGCCCGGCCGATCACCGTGATCTGCCGCGTCACCCTGCCGGCGATGCGCGCGGGGATCATCGCGGCAGCGCTGTTCGCCTTCATCATCTCCTTCGACAACCTGGCGATGGCGCTGTTCCTCGCCGCCCCGGGTGTCACCACCCTGCCGGTGGCGATCCTGCAATATCTCGAATACCACATCGACCCGCTGGTCGCCGCGGTCGCGGTGGCGCAGATGTTGGTCATCGGTGCTGCGTTGCTGGTGCTCGACCGCTTCGTCCGCATCGCCCAGGTGGTCCGATGAGCGAAGCCGCGTCGCTCGTCCTGGATCGCGTCTCCCGCCGCTTTGGCGATCACGCCGCGGTTGCCGAGATGTCGTTGACGATCCCACCGGGCGAGTTGGTCGTGCTGCTTGGCCCCTCCGGCTGCGGCAAGACCACCACCTTGCGCATGATCGCCGGGTTCCTGCACCCGAGCGAGGGCGATATTCGCCTGGACGGCTGCAGCATCCTGCCGCTGCCGCCGTACCGGCGAGAGATGGGCATCGTCTTCCAGAGTTACGCCCTGTTCCCGCATCTCTCCGTTGCCCGCAACGTTGCCTTCGGTCTGGAGATGCGCCACATGGCGAAGCCCGACATTTCGGCGCAGACCGCCGAGATGCTGCGACTGGTGAAACTCCATGACCTCGCGGCGCGCCTGCCGCGTCAGCTCTCGGGCGGCCAGCAGCAGCGAGTGGCGCTGGCCCGAGCCCTGGCGATCCATCCCAGGCTGCTGCTGCTTGATGAGCCGTTATCCAACCTCGATGCGGCGCTGCGCGCCGAGATGGCGCGCGAGATCCGGCTGCTGCAACGCGACCGCGGCATCACCACGGTGATGGTCACGCATGATCAGTCCGAGGCGATGGCGCTGGCCGACCGGCTGGTGGTGATGCGCGACGGCCGGATACAGCAGAGCGGCCGCCAGGAGGAGCTGTACGAACGTCCCGCCAATCCCTTCGTCGCTCGTTTTATTGGCGGCAGCAACATCCTCTCCGGGCGGCTTGATGCCGGACGGCTGGTGCTGGCCGGCGGCACCGCGATCGCATTGGCCGCGCATTACGACGCAGCAGGCGCAGCCAGCCTCGCGATCCGACCAGAGAGTATCCGCCTCGCATTGCCGGGCGCGCCTGCGCGCATGCACGGTAAGGTCGAGCTGTGTACGTATCTTGGCGCCATAATCGAGCACGTGGTTCGTCTCGACGCCGGAAGCAGCATCGTTGTGCGTGGCCCCGGTCTTGGCCCCGGCGCAACTCCACGGCACGATCCAGGCACACCCGTCGGCCTGCACTGGACCGCGGGTGAGGAGCGCCTGTTCGACGCCGCCGGCGCGCCGCTCGCTGCCATCGTGCCAAGCGAAACCATGCAAGGAGAGAAGGCATGCACCGACTGAAGGTTCCACGACGCACGCTGCTGGGCAGCGCTGCATTGCTTGCCGCACCCGCTATCATCCGTCCCGCCCGCGCCGCCGAGCGCTGCGTGGTCGGCACCTGGGGCGGCGACTATGCACGCCTGCTGCGGGAGAACATCGACGATCCGATCCTCAAGCCGCAAGGCGTCGAGGTGGTGCAGGACATCAGCGACGAGGCACCGCGCTATGCCAAGCTGGCGGCGCAGAGAATGCTGCCGCGGGGCAGCATGGACATCGCCTGCTTCGGCGCACCGAACGGATTCCGCGGCGGCCAGGCTGGGCTGCTGGAGAAGCTTGATCCCGCCAAGGCGCCGAACCTCAAGAACGTGTCCGATTTCCTGTGGAACGACTATTTCGTGCCGCACATCTACAGCACCCAGGTGATCGCCTATAATCCGCAGACCGTTTCCGATCCACCGAAGAGCTTCGGCGATCTGCTCGACCCGAAATGGAAGGGCAAGGTCGGCGTCGTCGCCACCGCCGGGTTCTGGCTGATGATGGCGGCCGCGCTCTACGCCAGCGGCAATCCCGACGATTTCAACAAAGCCAAGCCGCTGATCCTGAAGCTAAACGACAACGGCCTGCACCTCTATCCGGAAACCGACAACCTCGCGCCCGCCTTCAAGTCCGGCGAGATCGAGGTCGGCATGATCTGGTTCGCCCGCACGGTGATGTGGCAGAACGCCGGCTTCCCGGTGCAGGGCCGTTATCCCAATGAGGGCTCGATCCTGTATGTCTCCGGCATGGTCATCCCGAAGAACGCGCCGGACAAGGACACTGTCTGGAAGTACGTCGATGCCATGCTGGAACCCTCCGCACAGCAGGGGTTTGCCGCGCATATGGGCTATCTGCCGACGGTCAGCACCGCGAAGCTGACCGGCAAGATCGCCCAGCAGCTGGCCTTCCCGAACCCCAAGCCGAAGCTGGTGCAGCCGGACTACGCCTATACCACGAAGGTGCAGGCCGAGATGCAGGACTGGTGGGACAAGAACGTGCAGCATGCCTGATCCGGCGCGGAGTGGGTCGCGGGCCGCGATACCGCTGCTCGGCCCGGCCACGCTCCTGGTTGTGATCATGCTGCTGGGCCCGCTGGCACTGCTGGCACGCTTCAGCCTGAACCGGTTCGACCCGACCCAGATCATGATCGCTGCCGTGACCCCGGCGAATTACGCTCGGTTCGTTACCGATCCGTTCTATCGCGACGTGCTGTTGACCACAGTTCGGGTCTCCGCTGTTGTTACCGTGACGTGCCTGGTGTTCGGACTGCCGATGGCTTGGCGCCTGGCCCGCAGCACCAGCCGGTTCAAGTCCGTCTGGTTGACCCTGATCATCCTGCCGCTGTTCATCGGTGCGGTGACGCGCACCTCCGGCTGGATGATCCTGTTCTCCCGGGGCGGCGTGCTGGACATCGTGCTGACTCGCCTGTTCCACGCACGTCCGGTCGAGCTGATGTTCACCGAGGATGCGGTGATCGCCGGTATCGTCTCGATCAACCTGCCGTTCACCGTGCTCGCGTTGCAATCCGTGTTCGAAGGCATCGACCCGCGACTTGGGGAAGCCGCCGCCAGCATGGGCGCGGCGCCAGCCCGGGCCTTCCGCCGCGTGGTGCTTCCGCTCGCTCTGCCCGGCGTACTGATCGCCGCGGTGCTCTGCTTCATCCTGTGCATGAATGCGTTCGCCACACCGGTGCTGCTCGGCGGGCCACGCTTTCACATGATGGCGCCGCTGATCTATTGGGAGTTCACCAACAATAACAACTGGCCGTTCGCCGCTGCGTTGGCCTTTATCCTGATGGCGACGACCCTGGCGCTAAGCGGTCTCGCCAACCTGCTGATCCCGCGACGCTATCGGATGGGCCGCGGCCGTTGAACAGCATCGAAGTCAGCCTGCTGGTGAGCGCCTGCGTCTTTGCCGGCGGTATTGTCGGGCTGAACCTTCATCGCGTGCTGCCCCGGACGCATCTGACAAAAGAAACGCAAGACGTTATACGACTCGGGACCGGCATGCTTTCGGTGCTGGCCTCGCTGGTGCTCGGCCTCTTGATCGCGACGGCGAAGAATTCCTTCGACGCGAAGGACCATTCCATCCGTGCCTACGCAGCCGAGATCGCGCTGCTCAACGAGACGCTCCGCGACTATGGCAGAGGCGCCTCTGGCCCGCGCGACGCCCTGCGCCAGTACACCGAACAACTTCTGCGGAACCTTTGGCCGAAGAATGGCAAGCTACCGTCGGAGCTGGAAAGCGACAAAGCCGGCACGTTCCTCGAACACGCTCGCGAGGACTTGCGCGATCTCAGACCAGTCGATGACGGCCAGAAATGGCTGCTCGGGCAAGCGCTTGACATCAGCACGAGCCTCTTGCGCCAGCGTTGGTTGCTGATCGAGCAATCTGGCCACAGCATTCACTATATCGTGCTGGTGATTCTGGTGTCCTGGATCATCGCTATTTTCGTGAGCTTCGGTCTGAACGCACCACGAAACGGCACTGTGGTGGTGGCGTTCCTGGTTTGCTCGATCGCAATCGGGGGATCGGTTTTCCTGATCCTGGAGATGGACCGGCCGCTGGCCGGCGTGCTGCGAATCTCGAGTTGGCCCGTCGAGAACGTGCTCGCACATATGAACTGGTAACCGCCCTCCCCCTACCCTTGCGGGAGGTGGTTAGGGGGAGGGAGCAGGGCCGGGTCGATAAATCTCGCGCTCCCGCCCCCTCGCACCTCGTCACGCCCGCCAGAACGGCTTGTTCGCCTCGCGCTCGGCTTCGGCAAATGACACGCCGATGTCCTTGAGCATAGTCGCGTCCAGTCGGGCCAGCGCCGCACGAGACCGGTGGCGTCGATATGCGCCGACGATTATCGCCCACAGGCCTGCCCCGTGCGGCCTCTCTCGGCGCTGGACGTGCGTGGAGCGCATCAAGCCGCCATTCCGGGCCTGGGCGCCAGTATCTGGAAGAAAACGGGTGGTCAGCGATTGGCTCGACATCGGAACCTCCTACGACGCCCGCATCCGGGCACCACCGAAGTGGTGCGACGAGAAGCATCAAGGAAACGAATTGCCTTTATGGCTGGAATAACCAATATTGATGCGCATGGCCCTGCCCCTCTCCCTCGATCCCGACCTGCTTCGCGCTTTCGTGCTGATTGCCGAGGGCCGCAGCTTCACCCAGGCCGCAGCTTTGGTCGGGCGCACCCAGGCCGCCGTCTCCATGCAGATCAAGCGGCTGGAGGAGGTGCTCGGCCAGCCGGTGCTGAGCCGCGGCAAGGGCGAGGGTGTGGAGCTGACGCCGCACGGCCAATATCTGCTCGGTCGGGCGCGCCAGATGCTGGCGCTGAACGATGAGGTGATGGCGACCTTCCGCACCCCGCAGATCGCCGGTACCGTGCGGCTTGGCACCCCCGACGACTACGCCTTTGGCTATCTGCCGCCGGTGCTGAAGCGGTTCGCCGATGCACATCCGGCGGTGCAGGTTGATGTGCTGTGCGAACCGTCGGGCGAGCTGCTCGAGCGACTGCATCGCGGCGAGCTTGACCTGACCCTGCTGTCGGAAGGCACGGAGCCCCGCAGCCTGCCCGCCGTGCCACTGTGGCGGGGGCCGCTTGTCTGGGTCACCTCGACGCGCTACGCGCCGCATCGGATGGACCCACTGCCGCTGGCTCTGGCCAGCCCGGACCCGCTGTCGGAGCGCCGAGGCTGCGACTGGGGCTGTGCCGCCGTCCAGGCGCTGGAGCGGGCCGGGCGACGTTACCGGATCGCCTATACCTCGGGCTCCCAGGTCGGGACGCACGCTCCCGTACTCGCCGGACTGGCAGTGACAGTCTCGGCCCAGGCCTGGCTGCCGGACGGGCTGCGCCCTGTGCGTCCCGAGGAGGGCCTGCCGAAGCTGCCCGAATACGGGATCATCCTGGTGAAAGGTCGTCTGGCGCGCCAGCCTGTGACCGACGCATTGGCCGCGCATATCGAGGAGACTTGGCGCCTCGACGCGCGCCAAGGCTTGGCGGCGTAACAGTAACTTCGTCATCGCCGGCTTTGAAGAGCGAGACTGGCCCTCGCGGAAGGGTCAATCTCTGGGCCGCGTGGTGTTATATAATGTGGTGAACCCGCTTTGGAACAGCGGCGTCCATGACTAGCTGCCTGTATTTAGGGGAAGGGGTCCGCCCCCCATGCGAAACGGATGAGGGCCTCACCCTGGCAGAATTCTCACCCCAACCACACGCCATCCAGCGTCGGTCAGCGTGTATCTGTGGTTTCCCTTGAATTTATAATTAAATCACCAGCAGAGATTAAAGCATGTCTAGCGAAGATCGAGCGCGAGGTGGTGGGCAGCTGATTATTACTTCTCGATCACGTAGCGTCGCGGCGCGTCAGTGCGGGATGCGCGCCGCTTCCCATCGGGCCGGTCTGCGCGGCAACCCGCCCCGATGGGACAGCCAGGCCATCCAATCGGTCCACCAGCTGCCGGGCACCGCCTAGTCGGGTGCTGGAATCATGATCATGGCGCGCCTCCCACAATCGGAATGACCCAGGGGATGAGGAACTGCTGGACCGCGACCAGCACCCCGAGCAGCAGAGTCAGCACGATGCTGTGCACAAAGGTCCGGGCGAACACCACGCCCTCGTGACCTTTGAGGTTGGTGACCGACACGCCGGTGGCGATGTTCTGCGGCGAGATCATTTTGCCCATCACGCCGCCGGAGGAGTTGGTCGCGGCAAACAGCACCGGGTTGAGGTTGAGCTGCCTCGCGGCGACCACTTGCAGGTTGCCGAACAGCGCGTTGCCCGACGTGTCGCTGCCCGACAGCAGCACCGCGACCCAGCCCAGGAACGGCGAGAGCAACACAAACAAATGACCGGTCGAGGCGACCGCCCGGCCGAGCGTATAGGCGATCCCCGAATAGTTCATCAGATAGGCGAGGCCGATGATCAGCATCACGGTGATGACCGCAAGCCAGACCTGGCGCGCGGTCTGCGCCACGCAGCCGAAGAAAGCACCGGGCGAAAGCCTGACGACGAGCGCGGTGATGATGGCCGACACCAGGATTGCGGTGCCGGTGGCCAGCGGCTGGAACACCCAGAGCGCAGCGTAGGGCTTGTTGTTGTAGAGCGTGATCGAGATCGCATTGTGCAGGCCCGGCCAGGGAATGCTCTGCTGTCCAACGGAGGCCACAGCGAGGTGCGTCCAAAGAATCACCACGACCGACACGATCAACCAGGGCAGCCAGCCTTGCCAGGGCGCCACGGGTCCGGCCTGACGCTCGCTGCTCAGGATGGCTTCCTTGATCATGAACTCGGGATCGAGCGCTGGATGCCAGACCTGGAGGAACAGCAGCGTGCAGATCAGCGAGCCGAGCGAGGACAGCACGTCGGTGAGCGCATAGTCGAGGAAGTTCGAGGAGATGAACTGCGACGCTGCGAAACTGCCGCCCGCTACCAGCAGCACCGGCCACAGCGCGCGGACCGAGCGCGCGCCGCCGTACAGCGCCATCACGTAGAAGGGCAGCATCAACGCGATCACTGGCAACTGCCGTCCGATCATCGCCGCCAGAGCGGCGGAGGGTAGGCCGGTGACAGCGCCGAGCACCGTCACCGGCACACCGAGCGCACCAAACGCGACCGGGGCGGTGTTGAAGATCAGCACGAAAACCAGCGCCTCGAGCGGCGGATAGCCGACCAGGATCAGCAGCGAACTGGTGATCGCGACCGGCGTGCCAAAGCCCGAGACGCCTTCGAGCAAAGCGCCGAAGCAGAAGCCGATCACCACCAGCACGACGCGGCGATCATTGGGCAGATGCTCAATCACCCAGACACGGAAGGCGTCGAAACGACCGGATCGCACGGCGATGTTGTAGAGCAGCAGCGCATTCACCACGATCCATATCACCGGCCACAGTGCGAAGATGGCGCCGTTGAACACCGAATTGACGGCGAGGCCAGGGGGCATCTGCCAGACCACGATCGCGATCACCAGGCCCACGACCAGACCGGCGAGCGCGGCCTGCCAGGCCGGCCGGCGGAGGATACCTAGCGATACGAGGACTGCCACCACCGGCAGGATCGCCACCAGGAAGGAGAGGCCGAGGCTGTCCCCGACCGGTGTCAAAAGCTGCTTGAACATCTTTTCCCCCGACGTGTCAGCTGATCGGATGACCGTTGTTTGCCGATCCCTGCTGGGGGCCTTGCGTCATTCAGCCCCCTGCTTGAAATTAGTTCACGCTTTCCGCCACCCAATTGCGACGTTTCGGGGTTTTGCCAATTCCGGGATTAAAGCAATTGCACGGATCTAGCTTTCTGTAATGTTCTTTCATCTCCTCTGGCGCGTCGTACAAATGCCCTACATTATGTTCAGCCGGATATCGTGCGCCCCGCTTGTCAAGAAGCGGCAGCATACTGTGCTCAATCCTCCTGCAATCGTGTCCCTTTTTCACGACATAATCCTGATGCATGACGTGGCAGAAGAAATGGCCGTAGTACAGCTTGACAATAAATTTGTCATCGATTTCGGGCGGAAGCTTTTCAAACCAATCCCGCTCGTCACGGCGCAAAGCGATGTCCAACGCGATAATATCCTCCGCGGTCCTGGGATGAACCGATCGATACCGTACGGCAGCACCCGCCACGGCAAACCGATGCAGAAACGCCGCGTCTCCTTCAATGGACGTGCACTCGAAATAATTCCCGGATGCCGAAGAGAAAAAGTCCTTAAGGAAACTTCTTGTTTCCTCTGCGTCCGGCCCGCTCACCTTGACCATCAAATGATGCTCATAGCGATCCCGGAATTCCCGCATCCTTCGCGGCAGATGGTTAGGGAAAAATCGACTTAGAAATTGAAGAATCCGATCGCTTAAATGGGAGGGTAGAAAGCCAACCCGCTCAGTGAGGAGATCGAATCTCCCCATAAACGCAAACAGGGTTGGCAGCCGGCGCGTACCAATCATGCGAATAATGAGGAATGTATCCTTGCCATATTTCTCGGCAATATTAAATGCATCGCGATGTAAGTACTCTCCTGCGATAGGAAGTTGGTGAAACGTCGACAGTATGTGCCGTCGGATGTTTTCCAGCTCATCAGCCTTGTTAGTACCGATGTAGAACACGAGCGGATTCTCAACGGCCGGGAACGTGTCAAGACGTACCGCAAAGAGCGCCAGCTTTCCCGCGCAGCCCGCCCCGTCGTGCCATCGACGTGGGTCGGCATTGAATCTTGAAGGCGTGTTGGCATCAATTTCACGAACATGTCTGGCGTAGTCGCGATCGTGACCGTCGCCCGCGTCCCAGTTGATGTCTGAATCAGAGAGCTTCCCCTGTTCCAGCTTTGATAGGATCGCTTCGGGGTCGTTGCCCAGGTTGATCCCGAGATGATTGACCAGGCTCAGGTTCCCGCGCGTATCCACCTGCGCGAAGAGGGTCATTTCTGTGTAGGCCGGGCCGCGTTGAATGAGCGCGCCGCCGGAGTTGTTGCTTACGCCGCCGAAGACTGAAGCACCGAGGCACGACGATCCGATCACCGAGTGCGGCTCGCGCTTGATGGCGTGAAGTATCTGCTCCAGTTGGTTAAGCGTCGCCCCGGGAAGGCAAACAACCTGGCGTCCCTCTCCGATGAGATGGATGGTCTTCATCCGTCGGGTGCTGATGATGACGATCTCTCGATCGTAATCATTGCCGTCCGGCGTTGAGCCACCAGTAAGTCCCGTGTTGGCGGCCTGCATGATGACAATCGTGTCGGCCAGCCACGCAGGCTTGCAGCACCCGCCATTGCTCGACAAGCGACCCGGGCTGAACGACGGCCAATGCATTGCCAAGGCCGAACCGGAACCCCCGGCGGAAGCGAAGGGTTTGGCCGGGGGTGGTCAGGACGTGCCTGGCTCCAACGATCGACGCGAGCTTATCAAGCAGCGCCTTGTTGCTCTTTGGAGCGGCTTCGCTTGCACCGATCGGCGGCAATGAACCGTCAAGCATTCGAACCTCCTAAACGGCAACGATATGGTTTTCCTCCGTGGCCGTCCCGCGTTTTGGGCTCTGTCCTTACCTAAGCCGCCTCCCGCAAGGGGCTACGGGAGTCGCACATGGTGCATGGTCTTCGGTCCCGGCGGCTTGTAGCCCTTCGAGGCATATCCGGACCAACCGCCAAGGCGGGCGACGAGCCCAAGGAAGCGGGATCATACGGGTTCTTCAGCTTGCCGGAAACGGCCGGACTGCAGCGCCTGATTGCGGTCCCGGGCCAGCCGGTGCACGCACAAGGTTCGTCGCGCTGCATCACCCCCCGCAGCACGACACCACCTCCGCCAGCCGCTTGTCGCCGAACCAGCCAGGTCCCGCCTCGCGATCATGCGCATCGCACCCTATGCCAGAACCAGCCCAGGGCATCGATTCGGAACTCGCCCGGCTAGGCAAGTCATTCCGCACTTGCGCGACCGCGGTAGCCCGCAAGGGGGAATCGTGCGTTCGGCCATCCTCAGATCAGGAAATGGTCCTCCATCCACATCATTCCTGGGGCGTTGGCCTTTGTTACGACCGGGCCGTCGGCGATGATGTTCTTGGGGATCGTGCCGTTGCCACCGGCACCGGTCTTTTCGCCGGATACCATCGCGGCCACGCCGGCGATGAGCGCCCCGCCGTGGATGCGGCAGGAGGGGTTGCGCACCGTGGCCGTCATCCGGCCGTCGGTGACTGCCTCCAGCGCTGGGGGCATGGCGTCGCAGCCGCCGATCTTGATGCTGGTGCGCCCGTGCGCCTTCATTACGTTGTACGCAGCCAACGCCATATCGTCGTTGTGGAAATAGGCTGCGTCGATCTGGGGATATTTGGTCAGCAGCGTTTCCCAGATGCGTGCCACCTTGGTCACGTCCCAGTCCGCCGGCTGCGTGTCCAACACTTTGATCTTCGGGTATTTCTTGACGATCGAATTGAACCCGCGCGCGCGTCCCTGCGCACCGGTGTGACCCAGCGCGCCCTGGGTCATGATGATGTTGCCCTCGCCGTTGATCGCATCGACCAGGGCCTGGGTCACCGATGCGCCCATGAAGTCGTTGTCCGGGGCGATGAAGCTGTGCACGTTGATCCCTTCCAGGGGTGCGATCAGCGTGTCCATGTCGATCACCGGGATGCCGGCATCGATCATCTTGTTGACCGGCGCGGTCAGCGTGCCGATGCCGAAAGCCTGGATGGCGACGAAATCCCAATGGCGCGACGCCATGTCGTCGATCGCGGCGCGCTGCTTGGTGGCGGACAGCTCGCCGTCGAACCAAGTAACGTTGACGTTGAACAGCTTGCCCCAATACTCGGCGGCACGCTTGCCCTGGGCGCACCAGGTGGCCTGCAGCCCGGCATTGCTGAACGCGGCATTGAGCGGTTTGCCGGAGCGGCCGGCGGCCTCCATGGCCGCCTGCGCCCGCGCTTTGTCGATGCCGAAGCTGGCGAGCAGGGCGGCGGTGACGGCCGAGGCGGCGGAAGCCTGCAGCACGCGGCGACGCTTTGCGAATGACCGACGAGACTGATCCTGCATCATGTTTCCTCCGTGATCGCCGGCGGTGCGGCGTGGCGCAGTCTCGCCTGATGCGCGCGGCGTTCTCAAGCCCTTGAGTTGCGAGGCGGAGCATGAGGCGCGAAGCTTGGGGCGATGTCGCATTCCGAGCTGCCGCCCGAATTCGGGCTGATCGCGCGGCATTTTCGCCCGCTCGCCGGGCCGGGCGCGATGGGGCTTGCTGATGACGCAGCGGTCATCACCCCTCCGCCCGGCCGCGAGTTGGTGCTGAGCGTCGATGCGATGGTGGGCGGCGTACATTTCCTGGCCGACGATCCGCCGGATCTGGTCGCGCGCAAGCTGCTGCGAGTGAACCTGTCCGATCTGGCGGCGAAAGGGGCCGAGCCGCTCTACTATTTGCTGACAGTTTCGGCGCCGCGCGCCACGCCGGATGCGTGGTTCGGCGCCTTTGCTGCCGGTCTGGCGCAGGATCAGGCGGAGTTCGGCGTGACCCTGCTGGGCGGGGATACGACCTCAACACCAGGGCCGGTTTCTCTCTCGCTGACTATTGTCGGCCAGGTGGCGCCCGGGGCCGCCGTGCGACGCACTGGCGCGCAGCCGGACGATGGGATCTGGGTGACCGGCACGATCGGCGATGGGGCGCTTGGGCTGGCGGTGGCGCGGGGGCGGCTGGCTGATCCGACTGGTTATCTTCTGTCCCGCTACCGGCTGCCGCAGCCGCGGCTCGGGCTGGCGATTGGCGGGGTCGCCTCGGCCGGCATGGACGTGTCGGACGGGCTGGTGCAGGACCTCGGCCATCTCTGTCGCGCCGGCGGGTTGGCCGCCGAGATTGAGGCGGCCCGCGTGCCGCTGTCGGAGCCGGCGCGGGCGGCGGGGCCGGAGTGGCTGACCACCTGCCTCACCGGCGGCGACGATTATGAACTGCTCCTGGCAGTGCCGCCTGCCCACGAAACTGCCTTGCAGGACGCCGCCCGGGCTGTTGGCATGACTGTCACCCGGATTGGTCGGTTCCACGCAGGTGCGCCAGGCGTCACCGTGCGGGCGGAAGACGGCGCAGTGATTCCGATCGGCACCGGCGGGTGGAGTCATTTCTGAGCGATGAATCGTAACGTCTGGCTGCTGTTCTGCTGTCAGGCGCTGCTGAACGCGGTGATGGCGGGGCAGGTGGTGATGGCCTCGATCATCGGCGAGTCACTTGCCGTGGCGCCGGTGATGACCACGCTGCCGATGGCGATCCAGATGGCCGGGGTGATGGCTGGCTCCATCCCTGCGGGGATCGTGTTCGCCCGGCTCGGCCGTCGCGCAGGCTTCTGGCTCGGCGCAGCGATGGCGCTCTGCGGCAGCCTGGGCTTCGCGCTCGGGGTCTGGCGCGGCAGCTTCCCGATCTATTGCCTTGCGGCGGTGCCAGCGGGCATGGGGTTCGGCATCTCCCAGCATCTGCGTTTCGCTGCCGCCGAGATCGCCGCCCCGGAGGCGCGGCCCCGCGCAATCTCCTTGGTGTTGATGGGCGGTTTGGTCGCGGCGGTGCTGGGGCCGGAGATCGTCATCCGCACCCACGACGCGATCCCAGGTTTCCGTTTCCTGGGCACGTACCTCACGCTGCTGGTGCTGCCGATGTTGGCGGCCGCCCTGTTGGTATTCATCCAGCTGCCGCCGGCCCCGGCACGCAGTGAGGTCCCGGTGCCGTTGCGTGACATCATCGGCCGGCCGAACTTCCTGACTGCGGTGGTCGCCGCTATGGCTGGCTATGGTTCGATGAACCTGGTGATGTCCTCGACGCCGCTGCAGATGACGATCTGCGGCTTTGGCGTCGATCCGGCGGCAGAGGTCATCCGCGCCCATTCGATTGCCATGTTCCTGCCCGGCTTCGTGACCGGACGACTGATCCAACGTTTCGGGGTGCACCGGGTGATCCTGGCCGGGGCGCTGCTGACATCGGTCTGCGTCGCAGTCAATCTTGGGTTCGCGCCGCTCTTCGCTACGTTTGTCGTGGCGTTGATGCTGCTGGGGATCGGCTGGAACTTCATGTTCGTCGGCGCAACCGCGCTGTTGACGACTGCACACTCAGCCGAGGAAAGGGTGCGCGTGCAGGCCACCAACGATTTCATCGTGTTCGGCACTGTGGCGGCTACGTCGTTCGCCTCCGGCGCAATCGAGGTGACCGCCGGGTGGGGAACGCTCAATCTCTCCGTGTTGCCGGCGGTGCTGATCGCCACCGCGTTGGTGGTTTGGCACTGGACGGCGCGGCCACGGGTGGCGATGTGATTATTCCGTAGGCGGCTCGTCCAGCCGCACGACGATTCCTTCCAGTTCGGGGCGCGGCGGGCGGTAGCGGCGCATGACCTCGGGATCGTGCCCTGGCACGATATGCGCGGGTGTCGGCGCCGCGGCGCGAAGCAAATCGTAGCCTTCCAGCATGCCGCCGACGTGGAACGCCGTGGTAAAGGGTCGCTCGGTCTCCAGGTTCTCGTAGAAATGCGTCACGTCGGAGGCCACCACCACCCAGCCGCGCGCGGTGTGGACACGCACGAACTGCAACCCCGCCGAATGACCGGGCGCCGGATGCAGCGTGATGCCGGGCGCCACCTCTGCGGGGCCGTTCAGCAGGCGCACGCGCCGCGCGTAGTTCAGCCGCACGATGCCGACCACATCCTCCACCTCGAAGGAATGCGCCAGCCGGTGATAGCGCATGTAACGACCTACCGCGTAGTGCAGCTCAGGCTCCTGCAGATAGAACTGGGCGCGCGGGAACCGATGGAAATTGCCGACGTGGTCGTAATGCAGGTGAGTCAGCACGACATCCTCGACCGTCGCGGCATCCACGCCGACCAGTGCGAGTGCATCGGCCGGGCAACGCAGGAAGGTTCGCTTGCGTTTGGCAGCGACGGCTTCGGTGAAGCCGGCGTCGATCACCACGGCGCGGCCAGCGCCGACCGCGACCCACACGAAGTAGTCCATCGGCATCGGGGCATCATGCGGGTCGCCGCCGATGAAATGCTCGGCCCGTCGCCCATCTCGCATGGCATAGCGGATCGCGAACAGTTCATAGAACGGCTCGGACATGTTCCCCTCCTATCCCGCCCGCGCAACGCGCCCAGCGCCTGGGTTGATTTCGCCGCCCGCCGGGCTGGTTATGCCGGCTGTGGCCAGCTTGCCTGCCCCTGTTGCCCAATAGCAACAGCGGCCACGGAATTGGTGCGGGCCCCTCGTCATGTCCCGTCAATCTCGCTATGGTTGGCCAATCGCAAGAGCGTATGGGGCCGGTCGCGCCCCGGCGGTCCGCCTAAACTGCGCCACCGGCGCGGAAGACAACGAGGAGAGAACGAATGAGGTTTCGGAGCGCGCTCCTGGCTGCCACCGTGCTGGCGGTTCCCTTCGCGGCGCAGGGGCAGGGCTACACGCCTGGGCCAGTCACCGGCCTCTACATCGGCCTCGGCGCCGGGGTGAACCTGAAGAACCAGGTGCAGGTCAAAAATCTGTCGGAGACGAACACGGCGACGGGTGGCGTCCCCGTTTCGAATGTGGATCTCAACTCAAGTGCCGGGCCGGTTGCGCTGGGCGCCATCGGGTGGGGCTTCGGAAACGGGCTGCGAGTTCGAGCTCGAGGGCGATTACCGGAACAACGACTTCGACGGGCTGAGCCACACGGGGGCTTTTGCCGGGGTCGCGGCATCGTCCGGGGGACGTGAGGAGTTGTACGGCCCGATGGTCAACGTGGCCTACGACTTCTATGGTCTCACCCCCTGGGTGGTGCCCTATGTCGGCGTGGGCATCGGCGGTATGTGGGGTAAGTTGCAGGATTTCCACGTTTACGGAACTGGCACTAACGCTAGCGGCGAAATCACCGCCAACACCTCATCGGTGGGGAGTTTCGCATATCAGGCCATTGTTGGCGTTGGCCTTCCGATAGGTGGCTTGCCCGGCCTCACCCTGACGGCCGAGTACCGCTTCCTGGGCACCAATGGAAACCGCAGCTACAACGCGGCTGGGTTTATCACGAACGGGACGGAAACGATCGCGACGACGGGCAAGGTCCAGCTCGGACACGACCTGAACAATGCGTTCCTGATCGGCCTTCGCTACAACTTCGGCGTCGCGCCGCCGCCGCCCGCTCCGGCCCCGGTGGCCGCCCCGGCCCCGGCGCCCGCGCGTTCGTACCTGGTGTTCTTCGACTGGGATAAGTACTCGCTCACCGACCGCGCCCGGCAGATCATCAGGGAAGCGGCGGAAAACTCGACCCATGTGCAGTACACGCGGATCGTCGTGAACGGCTACACCGACACGTCCGGCACACCGCAATACAACATGGGCCTGTCGATCCGCCGGGCCAACGCGGTCGCCGCCGAATTGGTGCGCGACGGCGTGCCGAAGAACGCGATCGACATCCATGGCTTTGGCGAGACGCATCTGCTGGTGCCCACTGGCCCCGGCGTGCGCGAGCCGCAGAACCGCCGCGTCGAGATCATCATCCAATAACGGCGCCGCGGACCGCTGCATCGGATCGGGGCGCCGCGAGGCGCCCCGTTTCTTTTGCGGGTGATTGCGTTTGCGCACCGAGCGGCTGCGACCAGCCGGGGCGCAGGAGGAGTCCGAAGGATGCGTTACCGTAGCGCCCTACTGGGTGCCACCATTTTGGCCGTATCCTTTGCCGCCCACGCGCAGCCAATCCAGGGCCTTTACGTGGGTGCGGGGGGCGGCGTCGATCTGCCGCAGAATACCAGGGTGACCCCGCTCACCGACGGGTTCGGCGCGGCGCATCTGCGGCTCGAAAAGAACGTCGGGGTCAACGGGCTCGGCAGCATCGGCTGGGGCTTCGGCAACGGGCTGCGGCTCGAGGTCGAGGGCGATTTCTTCCACAATGACTTGCAGGAACTCGGCCGCACGCCCTTTCCCACCTCCGCCAGCGGGCATGTCAACCGCTACGGCGTGATGGCCAACGCGCTGTTCGACCTCGATATTGGCTCGCGCTACATCTTCCCGTATCTCGGCATGGGCGCTGGCTATATGTGGACCAACCTCGATGGCAGCTTCGTCCAGCCGGGCGGCCCGTTCTCGTTCAGCAGCAATCAGACCGAGGGCCGCTTCGCGTGGCAGGGGATCGCCGGACTTGCGTTCCCGATACCGCACGCGCCCGGGTTGTCGATCACCCTCGACTACCGCTTCACCGATATCACCGCGGGCGCGAAATTCTCCGGCCCCGAGACCAGTGCCGCCGGCCCGACCACAGGGCAGATCAAGCTCTCGGCGCAGTACGATCACAGCTTCATCCTTGGGGTGCGGTATGCGTTCTACGCTCCGCCGCCACCGCCTCCTCCGGCTCCGGCGCCTGTTGCTGCCCCAGCTCCGGCTCCAGCGCGCTCGTACCTTGTGTTCTTCGACTGGGATAAGGCGACGCTGACCGATCGTGCGCGGCAGATCATCAAGGAAGCAGCGGAAAACTCGACCCATGTGCAGTACACGCAGATCGAGGTGAACGGCTACACGGACACCTCCGGCACGCCGCAATACAATATGGGCCTTTCAATCCGCCGGGCGAATGCGGTCGCCGCCGAACTGGTGCGGGACGGTGTGCCGCGCAACGTGATCTCGATCCACGGCTTCGGCGAGACGCATCTGCTGGTGCCCACCGGCCCCGGCGTGCGCGAGCCGCAGAACCGGCGCGTCGAAATTATTATCGGCTGACGCCGGCCCCCTTCCGCATGCAATGCGCTCTGGCGCGTCGGCGGCTCAGCCCCACGGCCCCCTCCCGCAAGGGGAGGGGGTGAAGTTGGGCTTCAGATCTCGTTCTTCCCCATCATTCCGGCGATGGTGTCGGCTTGGCGGGTGGCCAGCGCCACGATCGTCAGCGTTGGGTTGCATGCCGCGCCGGTGGTGAACTGGCTGCCGTCGGAGATGAACAGGTTCTTGATGTCGTGGGTCTGGCCCCAGCGATTGACCACCCCATCGCGCGGGTTCTCGCTCATCCGGTTGGTGCCCATGTTGTGGGTGCTGGGATAGGGTGGTGTCGGGAAGGTACGCACCGCGCCCACAGCCTCGTAGATCGCGGCACCCTGGCGATAGGCGTGATTGCGCATCGCGGTGTCGTTCGGGTGGTCGTCGAAATGCACGCTGGCGACCGGCAGGCCATACTGGTCCTTCACGTTGGGATCGAGCGTCACGCGGTTGGTTTCCTGCGGCATGTCTTCGCCGACGATCCACAGCCCGGCGGTGTTGGCGTAGTCGTCGATCGCGCTGGTCAGGCTGCGACCCCAGGACCCCGGGTTGAGGAAGGCGGCGTAGAACGGGACGCCGAGCGACAGCGTCTCCATCTCGTAGCCGCCGATGAAGCCACGCGATGGATCGTTGCGCGCCTCGTCGCGGACGATGCCGGCCATCGTGGTGCCGCGATACATGTGCACCGGCCGCTCGAATGTGGCGTACACGCTGCCGGTCGTATGGCGCATGTAGTTGCGCCCGACCTGGCCGGAACTGTTCGCCAGCCCGTCCGGAAACATCGCCGAGGCGCTGTTCAGCAGCAGGCGCGGGCTTTCCAGCGAATTGCCCGCCACCGCCACGACGCGCGCCCGCTGTCGCTGGTGCTGGCCCGACCCGTCGTCGTACACCACGCCAGTTACTTTGCCGCTGGCGTCGTGCTCGATCTTCAGCACCATGCTGTTCGGGCGAACTTCGAGCTTGCCGGTCGCCTCGCCTTTCGGAATCTCGGCGATAAGCGTTGACCACTTAGCGCCGGATTTGCAGCCCTGGAAGCAGAAGCCGATCTGCTGGCAGCTTCCGCGGCCGTCGCGGGGCTGGCTGTTGATCGACATCCGCCCGGTGTTGACCTGCTTGTAGCCGAGCTTGTTCGCGCCGGCAGCCAGCACCTTGAAGTTGTTGTTGCCGGGCAGGCCGGGAATGTCGTTGGTCCGCGTGGTGCCCATCTTGTCTTCGGCTTTCGCGTACCACGGCGCCATCTCCTCCGCCGAGATCGGCCAGTCGAGCAAATTGGCCCCGGCGATGTCCCCATATGTCGTGCGAGCCTTGAACTCGTGCGCCTCGATGCGCAGCGATGCGCCGGCCCAGTGGATGCTGGACCCACCAACCGATTTGACGATCCAAGCCGGCAGGTTCGGGAAGTCATGATGCACGCGCCAGGTGCCGGACGTCGTGCGCATGTCCTTCCAAGCGAGCTGGGCGAAGCTCGCCCATTCGTCGTTGACGAAGTCGGCCATCTCGTTGCGCGGGCCGGCCTCCAGGATCACCACCTTGATGCCCTTCTGTGCCAGCTCATTGCCGAGCGTGCCGCCGCCGGCGCCAGAGCCGACGATCACCACCACGCTGTCGTCATTCAGATCGAACTTGGCCATGTCCCGTGCTCCTTCAGCTCTGCGGCAGCCAGTCGACGTCGTCGAAGCCGCGATGGATGTAGCCGCCGTACTGAGCGGACGGTCCCTCGTAGCCGAACTTCTTCCAGAGATCGTGCTGGTTGTAGAACGAGACCAGCAGGTCGCCGTGCAGCGTCTGGAAGAATTTCGACGGTTCGATGCCGCGTAGCAGTTCGACGCGCTGCTCTTCCCAGGCGACCTGGAGATACGGCACGCCGTATTTATCCTGTGCGTCAGCGTCGAGGCGGGCAACGCCTTCTTCCAGCATCGCCTTCGTCGCCGGATCTTTGGCCGCCTTGTCGTCCCAGGGCGTTGCGGCCTGGATGTAGAAGACGTCGGCGACGTGGTCGTGCGGGTAGATGTCGCGGGCGACCAGCACCAGCGTCGCCATCGTGTTTGGTTGCAGTGCTTTTGCATTTTGCGCCCAAGCGGCAGTCGGGCTGATCCCGGCGCCTGCTGCCGCCAGCGCGGCAGCCGGAACCGCGGTGGCCGAGCCGCGCAGGAACACGCGGCGGCTCACTTGTGTGCGTCGGTCGATTTCTCTCATGGTTCGTTGTCCTCCTGCTTGTGGTTGTTGGTTGTGGCCTTAGCCGTAGCGGCCATGACGCTGCAGGACCTCGGTGCGATAGCCGTCCGGGTCCTGCATGAAGAAAAAGCGCGCGAACAGCGCGCCATCGCGCTGTAGTTCGCGCATCGGGCCTGGCGACAGGCCGTCGCGTTCCATGCGTGCGTGCTCGGCGGCCAGGTCATCGACGACGACGGCCAGATGGCCGTAGCCGTCGCCGAGCTGGTAGGGCTGGGTGCGGCCGTGATTGATCGTCAGCTCCAGTTCGAACGGCGAGCTGTCGCTCCGCATATAGACGAGCGTGAAACCGTCGAAAGCGATCCGCTCGGCGATCTCCAGCGCGAAGGCGCGGCGGTAGAAATCGACCGAGCGGGCCTCATCGAGTACGCGGATCATGCTGTGAATCGGCTTGGCCATCAGCTCTGCTCCTTGAGGTACCGGATGATGGTCAGCCGGATCTTCGGGTCGGCCTGCTTGTAAAGCATCACGGCTCCCGAGATCAGCGCCTGCGGATCGGTAAGCCAGCGGTCCAAGTGCTGCTCGTCCCAGATGAAACCGGCGGTCGCGAAGCCGGGCGAGTATTTGAACCCCGGCAAGCTGCCGGCACGCCGGCCGAACACGCCTTTCAGCAGCGGCCCCTGGCGTGGTGGGTCGGCCGGGTTGAGCGAATGACAGACCCCGCATTGGTTGGCGAACAATGTCGCCGGATCTGGCGGAGGGAGCGTGGGAACCTGGAATTGCGCGCCGGCCGAACCGGCGTGCGTGGCCCAAGTTGCCGCTATCAGCAACGCGCGGGCGGATCGCCCCATCGACCGTTCCCTCTCGCGGCAGCCGGCCGTGGTTTCCGGCGGCCTGCCCGTCGTTTTCCCTGCGTGATTTTAGGGCGCCGGGAGGCCGGAGGGTAGTATCAGGCTGTGGTGGGCAGGTTTTCGGCGACCAGCGGCGGATGGACCGCAGCCCGACGTTCAGCGAACTGAGCGGCGTGCAGGTCCTGATTGCGCAGCCAGTGCAGGCAGGCGACGCGTAGGAAGGACGCGAAATTCGCCACCTCGCCGTTGCGATGCAGGATCTCGTCGTGGAGGACGGAAACGAAGCGCGCGACCGACATTCCTTCGTGGTTGGCGATCTCTTCCAGCGTGGTCCAGAAGGCGGCCTCAAGCCGGATAGAGGTCACGTGTCCGTGAAGTCGAACGGAGCGGGTCTCGGCGGCATAGGTCGCCGGATCCTGGGAGACGAAAAGGTTGCACATCGGCGGGCCTCCCCTGCACTCATGTTCGGGGCCCTGAACCATGTCACCGGGTGTAGGCGCGAACAAGTCGAGCCGACGACGCCCCACGTGACGCTCATTCGCTGGTCCATCGGCAGTTCGCGCGCCCTCCCGGCTTGATGCAGCTCCCTCGCTTCCTTGACTCCCCCGCCGGTCCCACCCCATAAAGCACAGCTTCCGGGTGTTATTCGCCATCCCGCTCCCCGCGCACTGCGGGGGGCTCCGCCGCTCCGCGAGGGTTCGCGCAGCGGCGATTTTCGCTTTGGAGTGACGACGAAGGGGACATGACGTGTTCGAGGCGCTGTCCGACAAGCTGACCGGGGTCTTCGACGGGCTGCGCCGCCGCGGCGCCCTGAACGAGACCGACGTTGCCGAGGCACTCCGCGAAGTTCGGCTCGCGCTGCTCGACGCCGACGTGGCGCTTCCGGTCGTGCGCGAGTTCATCACCAAGGTGCGCGACCGCGCCCTGGCCTCCGAGGTGCTGGACTTCGTCACCCCCGGCCAGCAGGTCGTCAAGATCGTCAATGACGTGATGATCGAGGAGCTGGGCGGGGAAGGCGCTGTCCCGCTGAACCTGAATGCGCCGGCGCCGATCCCGATGCTGATGGTCGGGCTGCAAGGCTCCGGCAAGACCACCACGGCCGGCAAGCTCGGCCTCAGGCTGCGCGAGCGGGCTCGCCGGCGCGTGCTGCTGGCGAGCCTCGATACTCAGCGACCCGCCGCGCAGCTCCAGCTCGCTCAGCTTGCCGAGCAGGCTGGCGTCCCCAGTCTTCCGATTATCGCCGGTCAGACGCCGGTGGAGATCGCCCAACGCGCCATGGACATCGGGCGGCGCGAAGGTTTCGACATCGTCATCCTGGACACGGCCGGGCGGCTCTCGATCAACCAGGAGCTGATGGACGAGGTGAAGGCGGTTCGCGCGGCCACCGAGCCCGCGGAGACGCTGCTGGTAGTCGATGCGATGACCGGCCAGGACGCGGTCAATACCGCGCGTGCCTTCAACGAGGCGCTCGGCGTCACCGGCATCGTGCTGACACGAATGGACGGCGATGCCCGAGGCGGCGCCGCGCTTTCGATGCGTGCGATCACCGGCGCGCCCATCAAGCTGATTGGTATTTCTGAGAAGCTGGACGGGATCGACGAGTTTCACCCGGAGCGCGTCGCCGGCCGCATCCTCGGCATGGGCGACATCGTCGGCCTGGTCGAGAAGGCGTCGGAGACCATCGATCGCGACGAGGCCGAGAAGCTCGCGATGAAGATGGCGCGCGGCAAGTTCGATCTCGAGGACTATGCCGGGCAGCTCCGCCAGATCACCAAGATGGGTTCGCTCTCCGGCATTCTCGGGATGCTGCCCGGCGTGGGGAAGATCAAGGCGCAGCTCGAGGATGCCAATCTCGACACCACGATCCTGAAGCGCCAGGCGGCGATTATCAGCTCAATGACGCGGAAAGAGCGCACGGCGCCCGACATCATCAAGGCCTCGCGCAAGCGGCGCATCGCCGCCGGCTCCGGCACCACGGTGCAGGAAGTGAACCGGTTGCTGAAGCAGTTCGACGATATGCGGACAATGATGAAGCGGATGAACCGGCTTGGAGAGAAGGGGCTGATGCGGCACGGCTTGTCCGCGATTCTGCCCAGGAGCATGCAAACCAACCGACCTTTTTAAAGGAGACACCGCACTCATGGGCTTGAAGATCCGCCTGGCGCGCGCCGGGGCGAAGAAGCGTCCCTATTACCACATCGTGGTGGCCGACAGCCGCAGTCCGCGCGATGGCCGCTTCATCGAGAAGCTCGGCAGCTACAATCCGATGCTGCCGGCCGAGCATGAAGACCGCGTGCGGTTGCAGGGTGAGCGTATCCGCCATTGGATAAGCCAAGGCGCGGTGGCGACCGACCGCGTGGCGCGGTTCCTCGGGAAGGCCGGGTTGGCGCCGATGCCGGCGTATCGCGAGCAGCCGGTGAAGTCGGCGCCGAAGAAGAAGGCGCAGGAGCGCGCGGCTGCCGCGGCTGGCTGAGATTGGGCGTGCCCGAGACCCGCATCCTGCTTGGCGTGATCGGACGCCCACACGGCGTGCGCGGGCTGGCGCGCGTCACGAGCTACACCGATCCGCCGGAGGCGATCGCCGGCTATGGCCCTTTGTCCGACGATCACGGCGGCCAGTTGAGCCTTCGGTGGCAGGGTGAGGGGATTGTCGAGATCGCGGAGATCATAGGCGGGATGCCGGCCAGGGTAGCGGATCGCGCGGCAGCAGAGCGGTTGAACAATCGGCGCCTCTACGTCGCTCGCGACAGCTTGCCGCCGCCGCCTGCCGATGAGTTTTATCTCGCCGATCTGGTTGGTCTTGCCGCGATTGACCCGGGCGGGGCGGAGATCGGCACCGTCGTCGCTGTGCACGATTACGGCGCCGGCGCCAGCCTCGAGATCGCGGATGATGGGGGCACTCCGTTGCTGGTGCCGTTTACCCGGGCGGCTGTACCAGCGGTGGCCGTCGACGCTGGATCTGTCACGGTGGCGCCTCCCGAGGAGGTGGACGTATTGCCGGATGGCCCCCTCCCCCCGGCCCCCTCCCGCAAGGGGAGGCGGAGATGAGTTGGCGGGCCTCTGTGTTGACGCTTTTCCCGGAGATGTTTCCCGGACCGCTCGGGTACTCCCTCGCCGGCCGCGCGCTGGAGATCGGTCGCTGGTCGCTCGACGCGGTGGACATCCGCAGCTTCGCGACAGACCGGCACCGGAGCGTCGATGACACGCCGTTCGGCGGCGGTGCTGGCATGGTGATGCGCCCAGATGTGGTGGACGCCGCGATCGGCGCCGTGGCGGACGAGCGCTCGCTGATCTTTCTGACACCGCGCGGTCGGCTCTTCACCCAGGGTGACGCCCGCCGCCTCGCCGCTGGCCCTGGCGTTATTCTGCTTTGCGGCCGCTATGAGGGCGTCGATCAACGCGTCATCGATGCGCACGCCTTCGAGGAGATTTCGATCGGCGATTACGTGCTTTCGGGCGGCGAACCGGCGGCCGTGGTGATCCTGGACGCCGTCGTCCGCCTGCTGCCGGGTGTGATGGGGGCGCCCGAGAGCGCGGCCGAGGAGAGCTTCTCGGCCGGCCTGCTGGAATACCCGCATTACACACGCCCCGCCGACTGGCAGGGTCGCAGGGTGCCGGAGGTGCTGCTCTCCGGCGACCACGCAGCGGTGGCCGGGTGGCGCCGCGCCGAGGCCGAACGCATCACCCGCGAGCGGCGCCCCGGGCTGTGGGCGCGGCACGTCGCAGCCACCGCACCGGCGCCGATTGCCTCGCGCGCCAGGGCGCCGTAAGCGATTGGAACGAAAGGACCCCAGCCATGAACATTATCCAGCGCTACGAGGCCGCCGAGATCGTCCGCCTCACTGCCGGTCGCCCGGTCCCCGATTTCGCGCCCGGAGACACGGTCCGCGTCGCGGTCCGGGTGGTCGAGGGCGAGCGCACCCGCACGCAAGCCTTCGAGGGCGTGGTGATCGCCCGTTCCAACAAGGGGCTGAACAGCAATTTCACCGTACGCAAGATCAGCTACGGCGAGGGCGTAGAACGCGTGTTTCCGCTCTACTCGCCGATGATTGCCGAGATCACTGTAGTGCGTCGTGGCGACGTGCGGCGGGCGAAGCTCTATTACCTGCGCGGCCGGTCCGGCAAACGGGCACGTATCGCCGAGCGGGCGCGCAGCGCGACGACCGCATCACCGGCCGCCTCGGAGGGTGGGACGGCCCAGTAACCGAGGACGACAGGAGGCAACGGATGTCGGCAACGAGGCCGCGCACGCTGTTCGACAAGATCTGGGACAGCCACGTCGTGGAGCGGCTGCCTGACGGGACCTGTATCCTTTATATCGACCGGCACTTGGTGCACGAGGTCACCAGCCCGCAGGCCTTCGAGGGGCTGCGCCTGGCAGGGCGTAAAGTGCGGCGGCCCGACGCGACCATCGCGGTGGCTGACCACAACATTCCGACGACTGATCGACGCGCCGGGATCAAGGAAGAGGACAGCCGTATCCAGGTCGAGACATTGGAACGGAATGTGAAGGAGTTCGGTGTTCCGTACATTCCGATCCTGGATGTGCGGCAGGGCATCGTTCATATCATCGGCCCGGAGCTGGGGATCAGCTTGCCGGGCACGACGATCGTCTGCGGCGACTCGCACACCTCGACGCACGGCGCGCTGGGCGCGCTGGCGTTTGGCATCGGTACTTCGGAAGTCGAGCACGTGTTGGCAACCCAGACACTGCTCCAACGACCAGCGAAAAATATGCTGGTGCAGGTCGACGGCACGCTCGGGTTCGGTGCCACGGCGAAGGACATCGTGTTGGCGATCATCGGTCGGATCGGCACGGCGGGCGGCACCGGGCACGTGATCGAATATGCCGGCGAGGCGATTCGTGCGCTCGATATGGCCGGACGCATGACGGTGTCAAACATGTCGATAGAGGCAGGCGCGCGGGCCGGACTGGTCGCACCGGATGAAACCACTTTCGCCTATATCAGGGGCCGGGAGTATGCGCCGAAGGGCGATGCCTTCGAGCAGGCGCTCGCCTACTGGCGCACACTGCCGTCCGACCCCGGCGCTCAGTACGACAGAACCGTGCGGCTGGACGCCGCCACGGTCGCGCCGATGGTGACTTGGGGGACCAATCCGGGCGCGGTGGTGCCGATCACCGGCGCCGTTCCCGATCCGGCGCAAGAGACGGACGAAGGCCGGCGCGCGCAGATGCGGCGCATGCTGGAGTACATGGCGCTGACGCCAGGCACCCGGATGCAGGACGTGCCGATCGATGTCGTGTTCATCGGCAGTTGCACAAACGGGCGGATCGAGGACATCCGCGCAGCCGCCGCAGTGGCGAAGGGCCGCAAGGTAGCGGCTAGCGTGCAGGCGCTGGTGGTGCCGGGCTCGGGGCTGGTCAAGCAGCAAGCAGAGCAGGAAGGCCTCGACCGCATCCTGCGTGAAGCGGGCTTCGAGTGGCGCGAACCGTGCTGCTCGATGTGTCTGGGCATGAATCCGGATAAGCTCCAGCCGGGCCAGCGCTGTGCCAGCACCTCTAACCGCAATTTCGAGGGTCGCCAGGGTCCCGGCGGGCGTACTCACTTGCTTTCGCCGGCGATGGCGGCGGCGGCGGCGGTTATGGGACGGCTGGCGGACGTGCGGCAACTGGTCACAAATTGACATGAGCGACGTGCTGCAATTCCAGGCCCTCTCCCCGATTGTGAAGTTCCGCAGTGAGCTCACGCAGCAGATCACGCAGGTGCGCGGCGGGCTCACGCAGAAAATCGTACATGTGCGCGACCAGTTCACGCAGCAGACCGCGCAATATCATGGAGCGCATCGACCGGCTGCAGAACCAAGTGACGGTCATGCGGGACGACCCCTGGGTTACCTACACGCATTCGAACCGTATCGAGAAGAAAGTCGACGAAGAAGCCGAGCGCTCACAGGAGTTGCTGCGCTCGCATTCGCAGCAACTGCATTTGATCTCCGAAGAGCTGGTGGGCGTGCAGCGCCAGATCCATCACCTACAAAACGAGGTACGTACGCTTAGGGGATACCTAGCCGGGGAGAGCCGCGATGGACAAGTTCACCACGCTGACCGCTGTCGCGGCGCCGCTGCCGCTAGCGAACGTTGATACCGACAAAATCATTCCCGCACGCTTCCTGAAGACCATCAAACGCACCGGACTTGGCGTGCACTTGTTCCATGCGCTCCGCTACGACGAACAAGGCAAGGAACGTCTCGACTTCGTGCTGAACCAGGGCGCGTGCCGCGATGCGAAGATCTTGATCGCACTCGAGAATTTTGGCTGCGGATCCTCACGCGAGCATGCGCCCTGGGCGCTGCTCGATTTTGGCATTCGTTGCGTGATCGCGCCGGACTTCGGCGATATCTTCTTCAACAACTGCTTCAAGAACGGCATCCTGCCCGTGCGCCTGTCACGCGCCGCCTGCGATCAGCTCATCGCGGATGCGAAGCTCGGCGGCAACGCACGACTAACCGTCGATCTCGAACGCCAGGTGGTGGTGCGGCCGAACGGCGAGGAAATTCACTTTGAAATCGACCCATTCCGTAAGCACCTTCTGTTGAACGGACTAGATGACATCGGCCAGACACTGGAGCATGCCGACGCGATCGCCGCGTACGAAATACGACGGCTAGCCGAGCAGCCCTGGGCGCCCGGCATCACCTCCGGCTGATCGGTGACACCATGCCAGCCAACAAGAAGCTGCTGATCCTGCCCGGCGACGGCATTGGCCCGGAAGTCATGCGCGAGGTGCGCCGAGTTATCGACTGGATGGACCGCCGGCGGAGAGTTTCGTTCGATCTCTCTGACGATCTGGTGGGTGGTGCGGCAATCGACGCGCGCGGTACTCCGATCACCGATGCCACCATGCAAGCCGCTAGGGACGCCGATGCCATCCTGTTCGGTGCAGTTGGCGGGCCGAAATGGGAAAAGCTCGACTTCAACTCCCGCCCGGAACTCGCGATCCTACGGCTGCGCAAGGAGCTCGACCTGTTCGCCAATCTGCGCCCGGCGAGTGTACTCGCCCCGCTGGTCAATACCTCGACCCTGAAGCCCGAGGTGGTGCGCGGGCTCGATATCATGATCGTGCGCGAAAGCACCGGCGGCCTTTATTTCGGCGAGCCGCGCGGGATCGAAACACTGCCCGACGGCCAGCAGCGCGGCTTCGACACCGAATCCTACACAACGAACGAAATCGAGCGTGTTGCCCGCGTGGCCTTCGATCTGGCGGGCCGGAGGAAGCGTCGCGTTACCAGCGTGGAGAAGGCAAACGTGATGCAATCAGGCCTATTGTGGCGCCAGGTCGTCACAGCGCTGCATCAGCGCGATTATGCTGATATCGAGCTGACGCACATGTACGCGGACAATTGCGCGATGCAGCTCGTGCGGAATCCGCGTCAGTTCGACGTGATTGTTACTTCTAATGTATTTGGCGATATCTTGTCCGACCTTGCGTCGATGCTGACCGGAAGCCTTGGGATGTTGCCGTCGGCAACGCTAGGCGCGGTACAGCCGAACGGCAAGCGGCACGCGCTGTACGAGCCGATCCACGGCAGCGCACCGGACATCGCCGGCAAAGGGATCGCCAACCCGCTCGCGCAGATCCTGAGCTTCGCGATGCTGCTGCGCTACTCGTTCGAGATGGAAGAGGATGCGGCGCTGATCGAGACGGCCTGTACGAATGTGCTGGCGAGCGGTCTGCGTACTGCCGACATCATGGTGCCGGGGGCCGCTCGGGTCGGCACCAGCGTGATGGGCGAGTCGATCCTGCGCGAGCTCGACAAACTGGCGGCGTAGTAGACAACGGCGGGCGGCGGACAGCCGGATGGACCAGCTCGATGCCCGGATGGAAGGGGTCGACGGTCGGCTCCGCGATGTGGAAATGATGCTCTCCGCCGTCAACGCCAAGGCGGATCGGCTTGCCTCGCAGATTGTCGCTGGGCTGCCGAGCTGGTGGCAGATGCCGATAGTCATTGCCGCCACAGCCACTCTGCTGATCGCCTTGTATGCGGGCCTACATTACATGCAGGCGTACGGCCTCCAGTAGCCGTAGTCAGTCGGCTATATTCGACCTTCCGCGATATCCCGTTCGACGGCGATTGGATCGCGTTCCGCTTGCGGCCCATAGCCGCCGGCGCCGGCGGTAATGATCTCCAACACGTCTCCCGGCTGCATTGCCCCATTGCCATGATCGAGCACTGCGCCGCCGTGAAGCCGGACTGCCGCGCGGCCGCCTTCGCCGCCGCCTCGTAGTCCCCACGGCGCACTAAGCACTCGGGAGATATCGACGCGCACCCGACAGTCCGCCTCAGCGCGGTAAACGCGTCGCAGCCCCATCCCGCCGCGCTGACGGCCCGGGCCGGCTGACCCATCCACCAACTCGTAGCGCAGCAAGGTCAGCGGATACTCGATCTCCAATGCTTCGACGGGCAGGTTGGAGGTGTTGGTCATGTGCACATGTACGCCGTCGAGCCCGTCCTTCATTGCCCGTGCGCCGGAGCCACCGCCGATCGTTTCCAGATACACCCAGAGCTTGTTCGCTCCGTCGCGTCCACTTGGCATCTGACCGGCAAACGTCACCGAGGTGCAGGCGCCGTTACTGGCGGCGGTGATGCGCTCGGGCACTGCCTCGGCGAGCGCGCCATGGATCAGATCGACCACCCGCTGGCAGGCACCGAGCCGGCCATTCACCGCGGCCGGATGCACACAGTTCACGATGGTACCTGAGGGCGCGGTCACGTGCAGCGGACGGGCGAGCCCGGCATTCGGCAGGATCGTCGGATCAACCACCGTCTTCACAGCGTAATAGACGGTTGAGAGCAGCGCCGTCCAAGTCATGTTCAATCCGGCCCGCACCTGCGGTGCGCCGTCGAAATGCAGATGCATCTCGTCTCCGGTGACGGTGATCGCGCAGGACATGTCGAGCTCGCCGTCGATCTCAGGGCAGTCGTAGCGGTCGGCGAAGCGATAAGTGCCGTCCGGGATCGAGGCGATGCCTGCTCGCATCTTGCGTTCTGCGTAGTCCTGCAGCGCATCGCCGGCCGCCAGCACGCGGGCGCGGCCGTATTTGGCGCAGAGCGCCGTCATTCGCTGTACTCCCAGTCGGTTGGCGGCCATCTGCGCGCGCAGGTCGGACAGGCGCTCGCGCGGCACTTGGCAGTTCAGCAGGATCAGCTCCAGCACGTCCTGCGCCAGCTCGCCTGCGCGATAGAGGCGGATCGGCGGAATCCGCAGCCCCTCCTGGTAGATATGCGCATGCCCGCGATCAGCGAAATCGGCGTGGTGCGCCAGATTCACCGCCCAGGCGACGATGCTGCCGTCCACGAAGATCGGTTCCGCCAGAACGATGTCTGGCAGATGCGTTCCCCCGCCCTCATAAGCATCGTTGCCAACGAACACATCGCCCGGCCGCACCTCCGCAGATGAATGGCGCTTCATAATTTGCGGCAGGAGCCCGATGAAGCTGCCGAGATGCATCGGGATGTGTTCGGCCTGGCAGAGCGTGTTGCCATGCACATCGAACAGCGCGGTGGAGCAGTCCCGCCGCTCCTTGATGTTGGTGGAGTAGCTGGCGCGAATCAGCGCCTCTCCCATCTCTTCGACGATCGAAGACAGCGCGCTGCCGATCACCTCGACGGTGATGGGATCGATGACGGCGGTGGTCGCGTCGTTCATGGCCATTCCAGAATCAGGTTGAGCGAGGAATCGACGCGCGCTTGCATGCCGGGCAGCAGCAGCGTGGTCGCGTCCATCTGCTCGATCACCGCCGGGCCGTCGATTCGGTTCCCGGCCATGAGCAGCACCCGATCGTAGATAGGACAATCGACGAAGCCGCCCGCCTCGGTCAACCAGACGTTGCGCCGGCCAACCAAGGCCGGTGCCGCGTTCGGGCCGGCATCCGGATGCATCGCTATCGTCGCCTTCGGGACGAGACCGACCGCCTCCACCCGGTAGGTGACGAGCTGTATCGGATCTTCGTCGGCAGTGAAGCCATAGAGCCGCTGATGTGAGGCCGAGAATCCCGCGGCCAAAGCGTCCAGCGTGGCGGGACCGATCGGCCCCTCCGGCACCGGGACAGCGATCTCATAATTCTGGCCAGCATAACGCATGTCGATCGTTCGGTTGATCCGACGCTTATCCGGCGCGATGCCTTCCGCATCGAACCAGTGCTCCGCTTGATCGCGCAGCGTGTCGAACGCCTCGGCGATGGCGGGCAGGGCCGTCGGGCCGAGTGCGGTTAGACGGGTGGCAGCGAAATCGGCGCGCAGATCGGTGAGCAGCAGGCCGACAGCGCAGAGGATGCCGGGCGTGAGGGGCACGAGGATACGGCTGATCTCCAGCTCCTGCGCCAGGCGCGCGGCGTGCAGCGGGCCGGCGCCCCCGAATGCCACTAGCGTGTAGTCGCGGGGGTCGTAGCCGCGCTGGACGCTGATAACTCGGATCGCTCGCGCCATGTTGGCGGTGACGACAGAGATGATGCCCTGGGCGGTCGCCATCGTGTCCAGCCCGAGGCGGCGGGCCAGCGCCGCGATCGCCTGCTCCGCGTGGTCGCGCTGGATGGACATTCGGCCGCCGAGCAGATGGGTGGGGTTCAGTGTCTGCAGCACCACATTGGCGTCGGTCACCGTCGGCTGCGTGTTGCCGCGGCCATAGCAGACCGGCCCGGGGTCGGCGCCGGCGCTGAGCGGACCGACCTTCAGCAGCCCACCGCTGTCAATCGCGGCGATTGAGCCGCCGCCGGCTCCGACAGTATGGATGTCCAGCATCGGCGCCTTGATAGGGTAGCCCTGCACCGTCGCTTCACCAGCCAGCCTGGCTTGGCCGCCTTGCAGCAACGCAACATCGGTGCTGGTGCCGCCCATGTCGAAGGTGATCAGGTCCGGGAAGCCGGCGAGCTTGCCGATCGCTTGTGCCGCCACGACGCCAGTGGAGGGGCCGGACAGGATGGTGCGAACCGGCAGGTGCGCGGCCTGCTCGAAGCCGATCACACCGCCATTGGACTGCGTCAGGTGTGGTTGCGTGGTCAAACCGAGCGCGGTCAGTCGGTCCCCAAGGCGGTTGATGTAGCGTCGCATGACCGGTCCGAGGGTGGCGTTAACCACCGTCGTGGACAGGCGTTCGTACTCGCGGAATTCCGGCGCCACCTGGTGGGAGACAGAGGCGAAGGCGTCGGGAAATTCCTCAGCAAGGATGCGCGCGGCCTCGACCTCATGGTCGGGTCTGACGAAACTATAGAGAAAGCAGACCGCAACTGCCTTGACCCCGGCCTCGCGCAAGCGCCGAACGGCGGCGCGGAAAGCAGCGATGTCGAGAGGAGTCTCGACGGTCCCGTCGTGGCGCAGCCGCTCGGGCACCTCCAGCCTGAGGTCACGAGAGACCAGGACGGGCGGCTTGTCGATTTGCAGGTCGTAGAGATCGGGGCGCTTTTGGCGGGCGATCTCGAGCAGGTCGCGGAACCCGTCGGTGGTGATCAGGCCGGTGTGGGCGCCGGTGCCTTAAATCAGCGCATTGGTGGCGACGGTGGTGCCGTGGCCGAAATAGCCGATCCGGTCCACGGTGGCATTGAGCCGGGCGGTTGCCTCCGCCACGCCGTCTGCGATGCCGGCGGATGGATCGTGTGGCGTGGAGGCGACCTTCCAGACCTCCAGGCGCGTGGTTGCGTCGTCGAACAGGCAGATATCGGTGAACGTGCCGCCTGAATCCACGCCCACCCGCCACGCCATGCGCGCTGCTCCGCTTCTGTCGAAAGCAGGGTAGAGCGGCGGGAGGGGCGGGTCAGCCCCCGTCGCGCCTGCGCACGCGGAATGTCGGAATTGCCACATCGCGCTCGGCATCGCCACGCTGACCGACGTGCGCTGGTCGATGTCGGGCGCGAGGGGTGCCAATGATGCTGGTTGGCGGTCTAGATGCCATCTTTGGCCTCGTGGTGGGCGCGCTGGTGGTAACAGCGATGGAGAGAACTACCTGGCACAGTTCGGCGCCTGGGTGATGGTGATCCAGGGCGTGATCTTTGCAGCCTGCGTGCTGGCGTTCCGCCGCGGCATCATCGGGGCGATCGGCGCCGCGCTGAAGCTCGCGGTGTAACTGCCCCAGCCACAAAGTTGGGCGCCCGACCGCAACGATTAGGTTGGTGCTGGCGGCCGACATCCCGGACACGAGACTGGCTGCCATGACACGGGATCTGATCCGCGACCTTTCGCGGTCGGGAATGGGCGCGCGGGCTTCCGAGAGACATGCTGGACCGGGAGAGCGTGGCCTCGACCTAACTATGGGGGTTGTAAGCCCGTTCCTTGCCCACGGTGGGGCGCTGTTGCTGGCTGAATGCATCAAGAACTACGTGATGCGGGAGCGGACTCTGAAGATCGAGATTCTCGGCCTCGACGGAAAGCAGGTGGCGTCGTGGACGCCGGAACGCAACAGGCGACACGTCCGCGGTGGTTCTCCAGGCCCACGAGGCCCAGCCGTAAGGAGGCGATTGTGGGGCGCCGCCGCGCCTTCCTGATCGGCAACCGGGGGTTCCGGCCGGATTCGGGGCTCGGCTCTCTCAAAGGCCCCCGCAACGCCCGAAGCGACCGCACCAGCCGCGCAAGCCAATGACCTGAATATGCACCGCCCACCGCGCGGCGTCCGGGCAGCGTGCAGTGCCGCCATGCATGCGCACCGCGAATGCATGAGCGGCAGCAGGACGTTCGAATAGCGCAGGGCGGGATGTGACGCAGGGGCGAGCGGCGGGACAAGGCCCGCCATATCGGCCAGCGGTCGGCGCCAGTCCGCGCAGGTGGGGTTGCAAACGCCTTCGATGGCAGGTAGCGTGATCATGAGCTGGCTTGATAGACAGGTCGCCTGGGTGACGGCGGTCGGTGATCGCGGACTCGTCACGAAAACAGTAAGGTCACCTCGATGCCTGATGACGCGAAGCGCGACTGGCTCATTCGCGTGCTTGGATTCACGTTCGCAGAGAATACCGGAGCGGCGCCGCACGGCGAGGACGACGCAACGCTCTCACGCGGGGAGCTGACGCAAAGGCTGCAGATCATCAACCAGGACGCGCGCGACAGCGGCGCAGTCGGCGCGCTTCAGGATGCCCTCAGGGCTGCCGCCATCGCAGTCAAGGTGAACGCGAACAATGCCGTCGATCTGCTGGAGATACTGGAAGAGCGCCTCGCGGAATTTGCGCGAAGCAAGCGCATGGCGGAGGTTGAGGATACCGTCAAGAGCGCCACGGTATCGGCGAAGGCCGGTCTGGTAGGGCTGGCGAAGATGCGCCTGAAGCTGCAGGCGGCTCGCTCGGGCTACGACATGGCGGTCAGCAACCTCGAGACGTCCCGCGACGCACTGCTGAAACACCCGCAATTCGCCAACGACCCACGCAGCAAGGACCCTGAGTTCCTGAAGAACGCCGCGGCCGTTGCCGAGCGTGTGCCCAACATCGAGACCGCGGCGAACGAAGTGCAACAGGCGCTCGACAACATGACCAACGCCGCTGACCCGGGGGCACGCCAGGCCCTGGCGCAGCAAGCGGTCGCGAGCATCGAGAAGTACCGGGCGAAATTGACCGACCCCATTCTCACCGTGATGGAGAAAACGCCCGCCGGGTCGTTCCCGATCCTCAGCGTGTTATCCAGCGCGCTCGACGACCTCGCCCAGGCCTTGCGGGCCTAAAGGTTTCGCCACGCCTGAGCCGACCCCTAATAACGCAAAAATACAAGCAGCGGAGCGCACAGATGAGCGGCCACGACACCGACGTTCTCGATGGCGATCAACCGGCGAAGTCGAAGAAGGTCGACGAGCTGAAGCACGAGCGGGAACTCGTCATCGCGCAGAATACGCTGTACTTCACCACGATCGGATTGAAGAACAGCAAAAAAAATCAGGACAAGGTAAGCAAATCCCGCGACAACAAAAGCAAACTGGAGAAATATTCAAAAGAACAGCTGGAGAAGCAGGAGCAGGCGAAGTCGGAGATCAGGTTCCAGGCGCTCTACGAAGACCTGCTGCAAAAGTTCGATAACGGCCTCAAGGTGCTGAGGCAGGCCGGGCCGGGGACCGACACAATAACCGAGGAAGTGCTGCGGACACGCACGACCGCGCGGCAGTTCGTCAAGGGCGACACGCCGAATTACAAATCGGCCTATGAGACGCTGCAGAAGCAGAACCTGGACAAGATCCTTCAGGGCGTGCCGGCGCTGGTCAACAAGGCGAACGAACTCTTCCAGACCCAGGCCAAGAAGTCGTACGAGGAATACAATGCCCTGAAGGAGATGCTGCGTACCGCGCCGTTGTCGCAGGGCGTCAAGGAGGACTTCGACGGGAAGCTGCTTGAGGCGGTCGTGCTGGCGAAGGCGCCGGCCAAGGATCCGGGCAAGGTCGACACGACCTGCCTCGGCAAGCTGCAGGTCGTGGGCACGGAACTGAAAAACGCCATCAAGGACGCTGAGACCGCCAGGCAAGACTGCGACAAGCTGTTCAAGGCCGGGACTGGGCTGACGAAACTGCGCGAGACCGCTCCGGGCAATCTGGAGGAATTCAATGACGCCGTGATCGCCGACCTGCGACGCAAGCGGAAGAACGCCAAAACTGCCTATGATCTGCCGGATTATCCGCTGGCCCTGGCTACGCTGCGCGCGATCGCCGACGAGTGCAAGGAATGGCAGGGCAAGCTCGAGGCCGAACTGATCGGCAGCTACCGCGACTGGGCCGAGCAGAAGGGGGCGCTCAAGTCCGCGCTGAGCGAGGCCAGCAAGCTGGCGAAGAGCACCACCGCGGCGAAAGAACTCGTCGATCAGGCGGTAGAGCTTGCCAGGGAGCTCGGCGAACTGGCCAAGACCGAGCCCAAGCCCGGCCGCGAGTGTAACGAAGCTGTTGACCGTTTCGAGAGCTTGAAGATCAAACTCGGCGGGCTGACCATCAGGGCGGCCGAGAGCAGTGGGTTCCCGGCAGCCAAGGCCGACGCGTGCAAGCCGAACGACGCCAAGATCATCGAGGTATCAACCGCGCTGAACAACCTCGAGCAGAAGTTGACCGGGCGCCAGGATATCGATCAGGCGCTGCGCGAGAAGGCCCTGGGCCCGCTGAAGACCCGGCTGAAGGATATTCTCAACGAATGGCTGGATCGCAAACTCAAGGCCTTTGATTTCGTCTCGCTGGACGCGCGGACGATCGCCGACGAACTGTCGGCGCTGGCCGCCGACATCGCCGACGCCGCGGGCGATGACGAGATCGCGGTGCTGGCCAAAAGTCCGGAGCTCGAGCGCGCCCAGAACGAGTTGCGGGCGGCCATGGACGAGGCCATGAAGGTTCAGCTCAAGATCATGAGCTTCAATCCCGAGGAGGGGCTGGACAATCGCGAATTCCTCAAGCAGGTGTCGCAGTTCCTGGCGACCAGCGACGATCCGTCGCTGCTCGAACTCGGTGCATGACCAGCTGCTCGCGGAGATCAAACGGCAGAATAGCCTCGCGGTGTTTGCCGACCAGCGGATCGAGGAACTGCGAGCGAAGATCGACGAGCACTTGAAGCCGGTACCGCCCCAATTGAACGAGCAGGGCAAGCTGATCGAAAAGTTGCGCGGCGGCGACACCCGCAAGGCCTTCGAGGCGATGCAGGGAACGCTGCAGACGGAATACGACTCCGTTGTCGCGATGAGCCTGTCGGATCAGATCTCGGTGCTTGAACAGGCCGTCGCCGATGCCGAGGAATTGGCACTGGAAGCCAACAACTTCCTCCTCGAATTGAAGCGCAAGCCGGTTGACGATCCGTACGAACCGACCGGGGTCAAAGAAATCAAGGATCTGTTGCTTGTCCTCGAGAAGATGCTGAAGGACTCGAAAGACGCCCAGGAATACCTGATCATGACGTATTCCGGGATCGAGGAAAGGTTGCAACTTGCGCAGGAAAACCTCGGCAAGTCGACAATGGCGGCGATGACCAAGGAACTGCGTGCGATCCGCACGGCTATCGATAATATGTGCGATGAGGCCGAGAAGGCAAAGCAGCGGTACAAGGGCGAGCAGGGTTTCCAGGCCGAAGTGAAGGCGATTGAGAAGCTGCTCGAAGACAAGTTGTTCGCGGAGAACGCTCCCAAGTATCTCAGGAAGGCGAAGGCGGACCTCGAGACACTCAGGAAAAATGCAAAGTTCGAGGGCGGCTACGACGGCGCGACGGCGGACGCCGTGAAGATGAAGACAGAGCTTGGCAAGATGCTCGCCAGCGCCAGGAACGCGCGCGACATCCCGGTGCTGATCGTCGAGAAGGAGACGCAGATCGCGGGTGAAAACGCCAAGGAGGAGTTGCAGAAGACCAAGTGGGAAACCGAACTTGAGATCGTCAAGAACGATCTGGACGCTGCCAAATCGATCAATCCGAAGGAGATCAGGGGGCTCAAGTCCGTGGTCAAGGACGCCGCGAAGGCTGTCGAGAAATCGCACGACTACGGGATGGGCCGCTCGCAACTGGAGCAGGTCCGTACCAAGCTCGCGCTGCTCCAGCAGAACCCCGCGGGGCTGGCTATCGCCGCGCGCAATCAGCTTCCCGGGGTGAATGCGCTGTACCGCAAGGCGGTGCTGGAGTTCGGCAAGACGCTGTCCGATCTCGAAAAGAACCTGGGCGCAAAACTCGAAGACTCGGATAAGGCGGCGTTCGCCAAGGAAGTGGTCGAGGTACGTACACTGCTCAATCCAGCACTGTTCACGTCGTATATCAAGACCATCACGACCGCGGAGGACGATAAGAAACGCTCCACCGCGCGCGAGAAGGCACTGCGCGGCGCGCGGCAGATGATGACCTACATCAAGAAGGACTACCGCATGCGCGAACTGGCGCGTGCGCCATCCACTGTGGATACCAAGATGGCGGGCGTCGTCTCGAAGGTATTCCTGGCCTTGCTGGATCTCGAAAACAACCTGCTGGTTTCGCTCTGAGCGGCGGAGGGCACCATGGCACTGACCGTACAAGAGGCCGATTGGACCGCGCGCTTCACCGCCGGTGCCGTACAGGCGTTGGGGATCGGACCGTTGCCGGAGAAGAGCAAGGCCGAGAACCTGGAAGAGAAGCTGCGTCGCGCGCGCGACAAGGAAGAAGTCAAGGAGCAGGCGCTGAAGGACATGCTGCTGGAAAAGACGCTGCGAGAGATCGACAAGCGCCGGGAGCTGCTGCGTGAAACGACACAGGCGACGGTGGAGCGCGTGGACGACGGCGGTAAGAAGAAGACGGAGCAACTCCGCGACAAGGAAGGCAAGCAGCAGAGGGCGACAGATACCGGCAATATGAAGGGCGTGACGAACATCACGTATGGCAGCACGGGCAAGGGGGGGAAGGACACCTCCGGCTCCAACGTCGATACCTCGGGGATGACGCCGCAAGGACCGCTGACCGGCGGACACGACGATGTCAGCGCTCCGTTCAACATCAAGCAGAACGCGGGACCCGAGGCAAAGGGGCTGAAGCTGCTCAGCGAGAGCGTCGCCTGGGTGCAGGGGCAGGCCGATGAGCTGGCCGAAGTCACCGTCATGCGCAGCACGCTGCCCGACGGGGCGGACGACATCGTGCTCGTGAAGCAGAAGCTGTTCACCGACAAGGAGCTCACCGACGAGATCTTCACGCCGCTGGTCCGCGACAAGGTGCTCGGCGAGACGCTGGTGCCTGACAAATACAGCAAGACCCAGCAGATGCTGGACGGGTCGGACGATTATTACATCAAGGAGTGCAAGGAGAAGGGCCGTGCCCCGGCCACCGGGGCCGCCGAGCTGACCAAGGGCCTGATCGGCGTCGCCGGCAGTGTCGCGACCACCGTCTTCAGCGGCATGGGCGCGGTGAAGGAAGGCCAGGACGCGATGAACAACGCGAACTGGTCGGAGGACCAGGTTGCCCAGTACAACGATATCACCAACGGCATTGTCGCCGTGCTGCAGGGCGGGATCGACCTGACCGACAAGGGCATCGAGGCATACAAGGTCCGCGATTTCGACGAAAGCGCATTCAGCTCTGTGGTCAGCAACATCGGCAACGGGATCGGCAAGATGGTCGCTGGCGCGACCGGCAATGAGGACATCGGCGGCATTGTGCAGCTTGCCATCGACGGCTCGGCAAAGCTGGTGCAAATCAGCGTTACCATGAAGAAATGGGCGACAGATCCCAATGGCGATCCGCCGGTTGCGGCGATGCTGTCCATCTTCGGCGGCGTTCTGGCCGACGGCTTCAGCACGCTCAGCGACCTGCCGAACCAGACGACCGACCAATGCAACGCCTGGGCGAACATCGGTACCGGTATCTCAGCCGCATTCGGCGTGTTGGCCAAGGGCGCCGAGACCAAGGTCATCCTGGCGATCAAGAATGGCAATTGGAAGGAGGCCTTCGCCTTCGTTGAAGAAGCCGCGGGCCAGGCCGCCAAGGCGGCGGATGCCGGGGCCGATACCAACAACCTGTTCGACTCGGCGTCGGACCTGTCGGGCCAGGACAGCGCGCTGAAGGACCAGAACGACTTCAACTCGGCTGCCGACAGCATGCAGAAGGCGCTCAACACGCTTTCCGACCTCAAGAAGGATTCGGATGACCCGCTGCTGAAGACCAAGCGGGAGCAGACGGTGGCGGCCGGGAGAAAGAAGATCGAGGAGATGAAGAAGGCCGCCGATGAGGCGAAGAAACAGGCCACCAAAGAGGAAATCAAGGCGATCCAGGAACGCTTGGCGGAAGAGAAGAAGGAGTACGAGACCTCGCTGAAATGCCTCGGCTCGAAGAGTCCTGACGATTCTCAGGTACAAGACGATTGCTAAGCTGATCGAACAGATCGAGCGCGACAGGGCGATCTGGGACGGGCTGAACGCCATGTTCGGCGCCGGCATCGGCCTCGCCAGTGGCGTGACCGAGGCGATCGCGACGGTCGCATCCTCGGTTGCGCCGCCGCTCAAGGCCGCCGGCCAGTTGATGAAGTTCATCATCAACCTGAAGGCCGCCGCGGATCGCTGCGAGGCATGGCTGACCTGGCGCGAGGGACGCAAGGACGCAGTGAGCGCGGTCAGCCCCTACGCCACCTCGATCGAGAACTTTATCCAGAACCAGGGCACGCAGTTCGCCCATTACTCGATCCAGGCTGCGGCAAACGCGATCAACGCGCTGCTATCGGCAGCCGAGATGTCGCCGGTCGGTCCGGCTTTCACCGCCGCGAGCGCGGGTGTGACCGCCTCGGCGGCGCTGGAGGACACGCTTTACAAATTCAAGAAGCAGCAGGATTTGCGCAAGGCGTGGCGCGCAACCCGCAAGGCGCTCGATCCGGCGAACAAGGGCGACCGCCGGATGCGGTTGCTGGTGCGCGAGATGAATCCGACGCTGGCGAAATACACGATCGCCTATGGCGCGCTGATCGACGAGGACCCGATCGCGATCACCGCGATGAACCGCGTCGGCCTGGACCGCGAGACGCTGGCACGCGCCGGCGACGGCGTGAAGGACGTGAAGAAATACCTGGAAACTCTCTATCCGGACGACGGCACGGTGCTGGTGAAGCTGGCGTTCGAGGCCATCAAGACGAAGCTCCCCGACCCGGCGCTGACCAGCAAGACATGGCAATTGACCTTCGTGCTGCTGCAACGTGACGCCAAGCTCGCCGGACAGAACCCTCCCGAGATCGTCGGCAACCTCAGCCTGGTCGAGACCTTGAAGCCCAAGGTGACTGACAAGGTCGAGCGGGGCAACACGTCGAAGACCGACATCCAGAACGACCTGATCGACGCGCTGAAGGCCCTCAACAAGGCATTCCTGACCTTTCGGCCGGTCGACACCGCGGGCGAACCGATCGAGGCGGTGAAAGAGATCTGTCGCTACTACGCCGACCTCGCGGCTGCCGCGATCACGTCGGTCGAGATGGATATCGAGGAAGCGGAAACGCAGCTCAAGAAGGCTGCCTAACGCGGCTGGCGATTACAGGGCCGGCCGAGCAGGCGCACAGCAGCGGAATGCCGTAACTTTTCAGCGAGGCGGGTACGCGTCAACCTGAAACGATCATGCTCTAATTATCTCACCACATGATCCAACCGTTTCGCGCACAGCGAAATGAGACGGCGATGCGAATGGCGTTTGGGTCAAGCAACTCCGCGCACCACCTACACACCACTGGTCCGCCGTCTCTGTACATTGTCCAGATACACCACCGCTGCGATCAGCAGACCCTCGATCACCATCTGCCAGAAGGAGTTTACCCCCAGCAGATTGGCGCCGTTGCCGATGGTGGTGAACAGGATGGCCCCAATGAAGCATCCTGCGATTGTGCCGCGCCCGCCGAACAGGCTCGCCCCGCCCACCACAGCCGCGGCGATCGCCTGCAGCTCCGCCCCATACCCCGCATTGGGGTTGCCCATCGTCAGCCGGGCCACCAGCAGCATGCCGCTGACGGTGGCGAACACGGACGCCAGCCCATAGGCGACCAGCGTCACCTGGGTGACATTGATGCCGACGCGCCTCGCCGCCTCGATATTGCTGCCGAGCGCATACATGTAGCGGCCCAGCCGCGTCGCTCCCAGCAGGTACTGCGATACCAACGCGAAGCCCAGCATGATCACGAACATGGTCGGGATGCCGAGGATCGAGGTGTTGGCCACGATCCCCAGCGACGGCGGGATCCCGGCCACCGTCATGCCACCCGAGATCAACATCGTCAGCCCGCGGAAGCCTTGCAGCCCAGCCAGCGTCACGATGAAGGCCGGGATGCCCAGCCGATCGATCGCCAGCCCATTGACCACGCCGATCACCAACCCAAGCAGCAGCGCCAGGAGCACTGCCAGGAACACGTTCATCCCGCCGGCCAGCATCATCGCGAAGGCGATGCCGGTCAGTCCGGCGACCGAGCCCACCGACAGATCGATCCCCGCGGTAATGATGGTGAACAGCTGCCCGTACGCGATGATCGCATCGACGGAGACCTGCCGCATAATATTGAAGATGTTACCGGCGGTCAGGAAATAGGGCGAGGCGATCGCCAGCACGATCCACAACAGCACGGTGCAACCGGCGACCCACGTCTCGACCGGCAGGTTGTGGCGGATGCTCGCCGCAGCCTCTCGCTCGGGCACCGGTGCTGTTCGAGTGGATGTGGTCGCGCTGGCCATCGAACGCCTCGTTCGGCCCGTCAGTCTCCCAGGAAAGGAGTGAGCTGGTACTTCTTGGGATTCAGCAAGCCCGCCATCGCCGGGCTGTCGATATTGGCCTTGGTCACCACGTGCACGCCGGAATCGACGTAGTGCGGGAACACGACGCCCTTCGATGCGGCGAGCCCGTACCACACGCCGGCATAGCCCATCATGAACGGATTCTGCACGATCAGCCCATCCAAGTTGCCGTTGCGGACGAATGCGATCTCCTGGTCCGAGGTGTCGAATGCCACCGCACAGATCTTCGACCCCAGACTCTTCTCCTGAATCGCCCGACCGGCTCCGTCACCCTCGAGCTCGTTGTCGGCAAACATGCCAACAAGATCCGGATGGCGGGTCAGGATATCCTCGGAGTCCGACAGCGCCCGCGCCGGGTCATTGTTGCCGGTCCGGTGCTCGACGATCTTCAGGCCCGGATGCTTCTTCAACTCGTCGACGAAACCCTTGTCGCGGTCGTTCAGCGACTGCGCCCCGGCGAGCGCGGTCAGGTAGGCGACATTGCCCTCTTCCTTGCCGGTGCGTGCTTTGACGCAGGCCGCCACCTCGTCGGCTGCCTTCTCGCCACCGGTGACGTTGTTGGTGGCAAGGAAGGTCACGTATTTGTCGGTGTTGGCGTCCGAATCGATGACGATCACCGGGATGCCGGCGGCGGTCGCATTGGCGATTGGTTGGGCCAGCGCTTGGGCATTGGTGGCGGCGATCACGATCGCGGCGGGTTTCGAGGCGATTGCGTTCTCGGTCACCGACACCTCGCCGGCAACGTCGGTCTCGGCCTGTGCGCCGAGCTTGGAGATCTGGATTCCCAATACCTTCGCCGCGGCGTCGGCGCCGTCGAAAACGGTCGCCCAGTATTGCGACGTGGTCGCTTTCACAATTACCACGATGCGAGCGTTGGCCTGCGCGTGGGCAGCGCCGGGTGCGGCGAGACCAAGCGCCAGGGATACGCCAAACGCGGCAGTCGCCATCAGCAACAGTTTCTTCACGCTCACCTCCCATCTTGCGTTGTAGCGATGTCAGGCCGTGACGGGCTCCACTGTCTCGCTGAAGCCAGTCATGTACTTGATCAGCTCCTGCTGCGTCGTCTCCGCGGCCGGCGTGACGTGCACGATGCGGCCACGGTACATCACCGCGATGCGGTCGGCCACTTCCAGTATCTCGATCAGGTTGTGGCCGATATAGATCACGCCCACGCCTTCCGCTGCGAGCCGGCGAGCAAGCTGGATCACATGCTCACGCTCCATCACGGCAAGCGCCGCCGTGGGCTCGTCCAGGGTCACCACCTTGGCCTGCCAGTACAGTGCGCGGGCGATCGCCACGGCCTGGCGCTGCCCGCCGGAGAGACGCGAGACGGTGCGCGCTCGCGCCGGGATGCGGCTTTCGATGCGGGACAGCAGGGCGTCCGTCTCGGTGCGGATCTTGCGATTGTCAATCGCTGGCAGCAGGCCAAGCCAGCGGCGCACCGGTTCGCGACCCAGGAAGATGTTGGCACCCACCGACAGCTCATCAGCCAAAGCGAGGTCCTGATAGACCGTCTCTATCCCGAGCCGGCGCGCATCGGCCGGCGAATGCAGGTCAAGCGGGGTGCCATTGAGCCGGATCGTCCCGCTATCAGCGCGATAGACGCCGGAGACATGCTTGATCAGCGTCGATTTGCCGGCGCCATTGTCGCCCACCAGCGCCAGCACCTCGCCGGCGTACAGCGTGAGGTCCACGCCGCGCAGAACGTTGATCGGACCGAAGCTTTTGTGCAGGTCCGCGACTTCCAGCAGCGGCGGCACGTTCCTACCCTCACGCTCAGTTCTGGTTGACGGCGAGTATGGGGCAGCAGGAACCCACGTCAATCAACAGGTCGCGGATTGCCGAGCGAAACCAGGCACGCCGGCACCGCGCGGCGGCCCCTGTTAGTAAACTTCCGCGTAGCGGGTGCAGAGCTCCTCCGGGCCGAGAGCAGCGACCTGCTCAGCCTCGGCACGCTTGTGACGGAGATATGCGTTCATGAAGACCGGACCGAGCCAGTCACGTGCCGCCTCGCTGGCCTCCAGCGCGTTGAGCGCCTGCGGCAGGCTGTGCGGCAACGATGGTGCTTCTGTCGCCGGCGGCGGCAACGCCAGCCCTCGGCGCAGACCGTCCGCACCGGCAAAAACCACCGCGCCGAGCGCGAGATAGGGGCTTGCCGCCCCATCGGTCACGCGGAATTCGAGGTTGAACTGCCGCGCAACCTCCGCCGGGCCGGACGGCGCGAAGACCGGACAGACGCGCAACGCAGCGCCTCGGTCTTGAAGCTGAATGTCGATCGCGGTGGGCGCCCAGCGATTTGGGGTGAGTCGCAAATACGACACCGGCGACGGCGCGGTGATGGCGCAGATCGCCGGCAGGTGCGCGAGTACGCCGGCGGCGAAATGCTGCGCCTCGCGGCTGAGTCCCATCGGTTGATCGGGATCGTGAGTCGCCGGCGCCCCAGCGGCGTCGCGCAGGCTCATGTGGATGTGCACGCCGTTGCCCACGCCTTCCGGGTCGGGTTTCGGCGAGAACACGGCGCGATGGCCGAGCCGGCGGGCTGCGGCGCGCGCCATTTCGCGAGTGATCACCGCGTGGTCGGCGGCGGTCAGCGCGGGTGCTGGCGCCACCGTCGCCTCGAACTGGCGAGCGCCGTATTCGGCGAGGAAGGAGTCGGGCACCACTCCAGCGGCGCGCAAGGCCGCGACGAAGGTTTCTCCGAAACCGCACGCACGGCGAAATGCGCCCAGGCTGTAGGCATCCCCCGGGCGGTCCTCCGCGCCGGTATAGACGAATTCCTGCTCGAAGGCGGCGACAAGCGAGAAGCCACCTTGCGCGTGCAGCGACGCCAGCGCGCGGCGCAGGAATTCGCGCGGGCAACATTCCCAGGCCGTGCCGTCGGTGGTGCGGATATCGCCCAGGAAGAAATGCTCGGGCGGCGAGCCGTCGGCGAAATCGACACGCACTTCGGCTGACTGGTCCGGCACGATCATCAGGTCGCCACCGGTGCCAAAGGGCGTGTCCCAGATCGGGCCAAAGGCGGACATCATCAGATTGCTGTGCGTCCAACCAATGCCCTTACTGCGGCGCGCATGCAGCTCCTGCGCCGGGAAGCCCTTGCCGCGGGCGTGGCCGGAAATGTCACAGGTGGCGACGAAGATCAGCTCTTCACGCAGCATGGCATCGTCCTTCGCGGGTCGCCGACGCTAGAGCATGTTCGACCAGACCGGGAAGGGCGGAGGTGGTCCCGTAATGGCGACTGCCTGCGCCGCACTTGGCACGCTGAGTCTCGCGCAAAGGTGGATGCCAGCCGGTCCCATGATGGCTGGATGCGCTTCATTCTCATTGGCGTCTAATTTCAGATGTTGGATCATAATGTGAGATATTCCAACAGGACAACCTTCCCGGCCGTGCGGCGCGCTGGACTGCCCAGGTGAAGCGCCGGGTGAGGTGAAACGAAAGGCGCCAAGCCTCACCCGCTGATCCGCTTCGTGGCTCAACCGCTCCGCTTGCCAAGCTCGGCCTTCGCAGGGGCATGCCTCTCCCGCTTCGCGGGGGAGATATTGTTCACCTCCGGACCGCCTGCCAGAGACACGAAACAATTCCACCACGCGGCGCCGACCCGAAGCATCCATGCAATATGCTGCTCGGCCGCACTGTCGTTCCAGGGCAGCGGGGCTTCCAGGATCGCCGCGATATCGATCATCCCAGGGTGATGGGAGGCGCCCCATTCCATCGCCGCCGCCGGCCCGAGCTCTGCCCGGAGCCGCGGCTCAATCTCCGGACGGGCGCGATCTGCCAGCGTGAAGAAAGCCTCGCCGGCAAGGCCGGCGCAGCGGAGGAACACGCCCACTTGCGGAAACGGGAGCCTCGCCCGGTACAAGGTGATCCACGCGGCGTCATGGATGATTGCGAACCGACGGTTCCGGTACCCCCCGCGCTATGCTCCGGCAGACCGCGCGAGCCGGTGCACCGCTCCAGAAGGTCGCGCCAGAAGGCGCGGTCCTGCGCCAAGTCCTGGCGGGAGATCCCCGTCCGGGTGCTTTTGTATTTCATGTTCGGCAATCCGGCGTCCTGAGCCCATCGGCTATCACACGATGTGCCGGATTGCGTAACCCGGATTCCGGGCCGCAGGGTTTCCCCAGCGCGTCAGTACCGCCCGTCGGGCGGGAGCTGGGCGGGAGCGCGAACGGCTGCTCCAGAGTAACAAAGGGTTGGTAGCAGCCGTTCGCGCTCCCGGCCGTCCGGTTCAATATTCGTCGTGCCGCCGCACCCAGCTCATGGTACCGGCGCTCTCGTTGCGGCCCTTGGGGACGAGATCGAGCCAGTTGAGCGCGCCCATCAGCAGCTCGGCGCCGCGACGATAGGTCGAGTAGGTGTGGAAGATGGCGCCGCCATCATCCTTCACGAAGATGCTCGTGCCGAACAGGTCCTCGCTTTCCCGGATCACCTCGCCGTAATTGTAGATCGCGCGGCCGGCGGCGATGTCCTCGGGCGTGAACGACACGCCGAAATCGAAGTTGAAGTCGCTGCCCTGCGAGGAGACCCAGGGGAATGTCCAACCCATCCGGTCCTTGACCTCCTCGATCCGCCGGAGCGGCACGCGCGAGACCGCGGCAAACGACAGGTCGGCATGCTCGAAATGCTGCCGCGCCGCGTCGATATGATCGGCGATGAATGAGCACCCGCGGCACACATGGTCCGAGCCAGGCGTCAGCATGAAATGATAGATGGCGAGCTGGCTGCGGCCACAGAACAAATCGCCGAGCTTGCATTCGCCGTTGGGCCCTTCGAAGACATAGGGCTTGTCGATCCTGACCCAGGGCAACTGTCGGCGCTCGGCGCGGAGCGCGTCGAGTTCGTGCGTCATGGCGCGCTCCTTGGCGAGAAGCGCCTTGCGGGCGTCAAGCCACTCTTCGCGCGAAACGATCGCATGATTCATCGTCGGTTCTCCTTTGGTTGTCGGTCAGGGGTGTGCCCACGGGCGGCCGGAAGCGAGCTTCAGCCATGGCGACAGGTGGAAGAGGCTCATCAGCAGGTACATCGCGGTCATGCCGTCGGTCGGCAGGATGCCCGGACCCGCAGAGCACAGCGCGATCGGGGGCGCATCGATCGCCGCGATCCACGCCATGAGCGCGAAGGTCGGCGACGCTGCGAGGGCGAGCCAGCTGGCCGCGCCGCGCGCCTGCCAGGACCTTGCGCTTCCTTTCTCTGCTGCTGCTGACGTTGTCATTTTCCGGCTCCCGATCGATTGTCGCCGTTCCCGGCCATTGCAGGATCGAGCGGGGATGTAAGGCGAGGCGGAAACCGGTGAGAGTGACATGTGTGACGGGATTTCGATGGACTCGCTGATCACGGCTGCGGCCCGGGCGCTTGCGGCGGGCGATCCGCTGGCGGCGCTGAAGCGGGTCGCGCTGCGCGACGATCCACCAACGCTCGCACTTCGCGGCATCGCGATGGCGCAGCTCGGCGACGTCGGACCAGCGGGACTCGAAGGTTTGACGCCGGGCTTTCGGCCGGGTGATCTATGCCTTCCAAAAAAGGGGCAATCGCTTGGACGTCTCGGCGGCATTCTCGCGTGTGGTTGCGTTGGTGGGTGGCGCGGCATTGTTGGCGCGCAGGCTGAGGCAAGGCAGCCCGGAGCCGGCCTGGGGAGCCAGCCCCACGATCCCCCAAGCAAGGCCGCAGGGCGCGATCCCGACCCTGAAAATGCCGACCGCTCGGGGATGGTCCGCAGGACAGGCGCCGATCCCGGCGCCCGGCCTCAAGGTCAATGCGTTTGCAACCGGGCTCGACCATCCGCGCTGGATCGAGGTGCTGCCCAACGGTGACGTGTTCGTGGCCGAGTCGATGTTCATGCAACGGCCGCCCCGGTCGCTGTTCGACTACGCGATGATAAGCACAATGCGGCGCGCCGACGCGATCGGGGTCAGCGCAAACCGCATCACCCGGCTGCGTGATAGCGATGGCGATGGTGTCGCGGAGATCCGCCAGGTGTTCCTCGAGGGCCTGAACCAGCCCTTCGGCATGGCCCTGATAGGCGACACCTTCTATGTCGGTAACACCGATGGGCTGGTGGTCTTCCCTTACACGCCCAAGGCCACTCGTATCATCGCGCCGGGGCGGCGGCTCGCGGACTTCAAGCCGGACGGCCATTGGACGCGCAGCCTGCTGGCGAGCCCTGATGGGCGGAAGCTTTATGTTGGCGTCGGCTCGCTGACCAACATCGCCGATGACGGCATGGGGGAAGAAGAAGGCCGCGCCGCGATCTACGAGTTCGACGTCGCCAGCAGTAGCATCCGCATCTTCGCTTCCGGATTGCGCAATCCCGTCGGCCTGGCGTGGGAGCCGAACACGGGTGTGCTGTGGACCGTGGTGAACGAGCGCGACGGACTGGGCGATGAAACCCCGCCCGACTACCTGACCTCGGTGCGCGAGGGCGGGTTCTACGGTTGGCCCTATTGCTATTGGGGCCGGACGGTCGATGACCGGGTGCCGCAGGATCCATCGATGGTCGCACAGGCGATCACCCCCGATTACGCCCTGGGCGGGCACACGGCGTCCTTGGGGCTTTGTTGGCTGCCAGCCGGAACACTGCCCGGCTTCGCCGACGGTATGGCAATCGGCCAGCACGGCTCGTGGAACCGAAGCAAGCTGAGCGGATACAAACTCGTGTTCGTGCCGTTCGAGAACGGCCGCCCCTTCGGCCCGGCGCGCGATATCCTCACCGGATTCCTCTCACCGGACGAGAGCGTTTCCTACGGCCGTCCAGTGGGCGTGACCATCGGCCCCGACGGGTCGGTGCTGATGGCGGACGATGTCGGCAACGCGATCTGGCGCGTCACGGGCGCTTAGCGGGGCGACAAAGCAACGGTCCGCGCGTTCTCCACCGGAAAGGGAATGCCCGCCGGCGCAGCCGTCGCGCGGGATCGTCTTGATAGTGGCGAGGTAGTTTTTGATGAGCGTGCTCTCCTCAGGCCGGCCCCGACCGCCACCTTCGCCCCGGTAATGTAATCCAGGGTTCTTCACGATGTCGCAGTCGGTCGCGCTCAGCGAATGAGCGCAACGACCGGCGATAACGCCCCGACATCGCAGGCCGATCACGGCTGGCACACTTCCGCTGCAGATCATCCGGCGCTGGGACCATGTCGGCTTGACCGGTTCCATGTGATCGGCGGCAGCTTCCGCGGCGATCAAGCTGGCTCGGTTGAACGACTGCTGTCGGGGGCGGCTGTCGGGTCGTTAAATGACGCCCATGGGCGCAGAGCGGACCTAAATGCGGCCACCGCCTACGTTGGCTCACCGCTTACGGCGATCACCGGGGAGCGGGTATCAGCGAAGAACTCCGCCGGTCACATTCGTTACTTTTGCAACCACATTACCGGCTGCCGCTTCGATCTCCGCATCCGTCAGGGTGCGTTCGCGCGGCTGGAACACCACCTCGATCGCCAGCGACTTCTTTCCCGCCGGCAGCGTCTCGCCCGCATAAACGTCGAAAAGCGTCACCGCGGTAATCAGTGCCCGGTCGGCGCCCCGGGCGGCACGCAGCACGGCATCCGCGGGAACATCGGCATCGACCACAAAGGCGAAGTCGCGCCGCACCGGCTGGAACGCCGGGAGATCGGGAGGCGCGCGACGCCGGCGCTTCGGCTCTGCGATCGCATCCAGGTAGAGCTCGAAGGCAGCCACCGGGCCGGGAAGATCGACCGCGGCTAGCACGCGCGGGTGCAGCTCTCCAAAATTGCCCAGCACTGTCTTCGGTCCTTGCCGCACCGTCCCCGACCGGCCGGGGTGATAGAAGCCGGGCGCGTCGGCTGTGACCATCAGCGCATCCATCGGCACCCCGAGTGCTGACAATGCTGCGTAGAGATCGGCCTTGGCGTCCATCGCATCGACGCCGCGCGCCGGCTCGATCCAGCTCCGAGGCGTCGCGCCGGCGCGTAGTCCCGCGGCCACAGGACGCTGCCCGTCTTCGGCGAAGGCCGGGCCGATCTCGAACAACGCCACGTCAGTCCAGCCGCGTGCGGCGTTGCGCTGAGCGGCGAGCGCCAGCGTCGCCACCGGCGTGGGTCGAAGCTGATCCAGATCGGCCGCGATCGGATTGGTCAGCCGCAGGCTCTCCGGCGCAGCGCCGAACAGCGACGCCTGCGATGCCGCCATGAAGCTGAAGGTCACGCACTCCGTCAGACCCTGCGCGGCGAGCGTCCGCCTGGCCAGCGCGGCACGCGTCTGCCGTTTGCTCAAAGTCGGCAGCGGCACTGGGGCTACCGGCGGCATCGATACCGGCGGAATCGTGTCGAGTCCGCACAGGCGCAGCACCTCTTCCAGCAGGTCGCATTCCGGCTCGATCAGCGCGCAACCCTCGGCGGCTTTTGCCGCGGCGGCCGGGTCCAGATCCGGTGCCTGATCCAACGCCACACCGTCAGTCCAGGGAGCGGCCACGTCGTTGCGCCATGAAGGGACTGACACTGTCACCTGCACCGCATCGCGCCGTTCTACCGCGAAGCCCAGGCGCTCCAGACACGCCACCGCCTCGTCGGGCGGCACATCCAGTCCGCCCAGACCGGCCAGACGCTCGAAGCGCAGCGTGGCGCTGCGGCGCCAGTCGGGCGCGCGACCGGCCGCGACGACAGTACCCGGCTCGCCCCCGCATAGGTCGAGGACCATGCGCGTCGCCGCTTCCACCGCCGCCGGCATGATCACCGGGTCGATGCCTCGCTCGAAACGCTGGCGCGCGTCCGAAACCACCTGATGTCGCCGTCCCGTCAGCGCCACGCGCACCGGATCGAACAGCGCGCATTCCAGGAATACGGTGGTGGTAGTCTCGTCGCAGCCGGTCGCCTCGCCGCCGATCACCCCGGCCATTGACTGCACGCCGGCGGCATCGGCGATGGCGCAGTCCTGGTCCGTCAGCGTGTAGTCCTTCCCGTTCAGCGCGCGGAAGCTCTCGCCGGCGCCCCGCCGCAACACGAGGGTATCGCCCGCAACCTTGTCGGCGTCGAAGACATGCAGCGGGCGGCCGAGATCGAAGGTAAAGAAATTGGTCATATCGACTAGCGCGTTGATCGGGCGCAACCCGATCGAGGCGAGCCGGTCCGACAGCCAACGCGGGCTCGGTTGGTTGCGGACATGCCGGATCGTGCGGCCGAGTATCCAGGGGCACGCCTCGGGCCAGTCGATCCGCCAGCGCAGGCCACCCCCGAAGGTGGGAGGCACGGTGGCTGGGGACCATGGACGCAGCGTCCCGAGCCCGGCCGCGGCAAGATCGCGGGCGATGCCGCGGATCGCGAAACAGTCGCCGCGGTTGGGCGTGACGTTGACCTCGATCACCGGATCGACGAGCCCGGCCCATTCGGCATAGGGAACGCCGACCGGCGCATCGGGCGGCAGATCAATGATGCCGGCGTGATCCTCGCCGAGCCCCATCTCGCGCAAGGATAGCAGCATGCCGGCACTGACGACGCCGCGGATCTCGCCGGCCTTCAGGGTGGCGCCAGTGCCGGGAATGACGCTGCCCGGCGCCGCGAACACTGATTTCATGTCGGTTCGCGCGTTGGGCGCGCCGCAGACAACAGAAACGATATTTTCGCCGGTATCCACCGTGCAGACGCGCAGCCGGTCGGCATTGGGATGCGGCGCCGCTGCGATCACCCGGGCGATGCGGAACGGGGCGAGGGCAGCGCCGCGATCCTCGATGCCTTCCAGTTCGAGGCCGATGCGGGTGAGCGTGTCTGTGATCAGCGTGAGCGGCGCATCGGTGTCGAGATGCGTCTTCAGCCAGGACAGCGTGAATTTCATCCGCAATGACCTCGGGCGGGCGTCATGCGGCGCGCTCGTGCAGCATGACCGGGGCCAGCGGATTGAACCCGTAATGGCGCAGCCAGCGGATGTCGGACTCGTAGAACGGGCGCAGGTCGGGGATGCCATGCTTCAGCATGGCAATGCGCTCCACCCCCATGCCGAAGGCGAAGCCCTGCCATTCGCGCGGATCGACTCCGGAATTGGCCAGCACGCGCGGATGCACCATGCCGCTACCGAGGATCTCCAGCCAGTCATTGCCCTTGCCGAGTTCGCCCGATTTGCGGTCCCAGCCGATATCGACCTCCATGCTGGGCTCGGTGAACGGGAAATAGCTGGAGCGGAACCGCACCGGCAGATCCCCGATCCCGAAGAAGGCACGCAGGAAATCAATCAGGCAACCCTTGAGATGGCCGAGCGTGATGTTGCGGTCGAGCGCCAGCCCTTCGCATTGGTGGAACATCGGGCTGTGCGTCGCGTCATGGTCGGCGCGGTAGGTGCGGCCGATCACGATGATGCGGAACGGCAGCGGCCGCTCCAGCATCACGCAAATCTGCACGGGTGAAGTGTGGGTGCGCAGCACGGGCGGCGGCCCGTTGCCTCGCGGGGGCAGATAGAACGTGTCCTGGTCGTCACGCGCCGGGTGGTGCGCTGGGATGTTAAGCGCGCCGAAATTGTACCAGTCGCTCTCGACATCGGGCCCCTCGGCGATTTCGAAGCCCATGGCGCCGAACAACGCACCGATCTCCTCCATGGCCCGGGTGATCGGATGGATCAGGCCGTTCGGGCGCGGGCGCGGCGGTAAGGTGGGGTCGAGCCGCTCGGTCGCCAGCCTGACCTCGAGTGCGGCCTGTTCCAGGGCCGCTCGCCGGGCCTCGATCACCTCGGTCAGCGCGTCCTTGAGCTGGTTCAGCGCCGCACCGCGTTCGCGCCGCTGCTCGGGTGGGGTCTTGCTTAGCTCCTTCAGTAGCGACGTGAGCTTGCCGTTGCGGCCGAGCACGGCGACGCGCACCGCGTCCCAGGCGCGCAGATCGGCGGCGGCGGCGAGCGCCTCGTCCGTCTCGGTCTTCAGGGCCAGCAGGTCGTCGGTCATGGGCTTTGCGTCCGCCGCTGGGGCGCGGGCGGGATGCGAGAGGGGCGGGCGATTGTCAACCGGCTCGGCGCGTCAGACGTGGAGAACCGCGCCACCGGGGGCGAGCTGCTCGATTGGATCGAACTCCACGCGGTTGGCGATGAGCTGGGCAAGCCCCGCCTTTGTGGCGGTCAGCTTTGGTTGAGCGCCGCCTGCGCCTTCTTGACGATCTCGGCGAAGCTCGCCGCGTCGTCATAGGCGATCGCCGCAAGCATCTTACGGTCCATCTCGATGCCGGCCTTCTTCAGCCCGTCGATGAAGCGGCTATAGGTCAGCCCGTGCTCGCGCACCGCCGCGTTAATACGCTGGATCCATAGGCCACGGAAGTCGCGCTTGCGATTGCGGCGGTCGCGATAGGCGTATTGCAGCGACTTCTCCAGCCGCTCCAGCGCCGCGCGATAGGTGGTGGACGAGCGGCCGAAGAAGCCTTTCGACTGCTTCAGGACTTTCCTATGACGGGCATGGGTGGTGGTGCCCCGCTTGACGCGTGCCATGGCGGTCTATCCCCTCAGTCCAGCCCGTAGGGCGCCCATTGCTTCACGGTGCGCGCATCCATCGGCGTCAGCACCTGCATGCGGCGGTTCGAACGCTTGGCTTTCTGCGTGCGATTGCGGAGGCCGTGGCGTTTCATTCCCGGCCCGGCCTTCACCTTGCCGGTGGCGGTGATCTTGAATCGCTTCTTGACCGAGGACTTGGTCTTCACTTTGGGCATTTCATTCTCCTTCATTGCGGCTCGCGCAAAAGCGAACGTCGCGGCCGGGCATGCCCTTCCAGGCCCGGGCGCGCGATTTCCGAGGGGCGGGTCTATAGCGGCGGCGGGAGCACGGCGCAAGCGAGGGGCTGGCAGGCACCAACCGCGGGGCGGCAGCGCACCCTAGAAATGCCACCCGACGCGGATACCGAGATTGTCCAGGCCGGCATTGTAGCGCGCAAGACCAGCATTGGAGCTGTGGTCAAAATAGACCGACAGCGACACATGCGGTGTGATTCGATATCCAAGCTCCAGATATTCGTGAAACAACACGTTCGAGCCGAGACTGAGATGGTCGCTGGTGTCCGGCGCGTAGACATGCCCGTTATTGAACGCCGGCCCGAAGCCGAACGCAAAAAACACCGCGTGATCCGGCCAGAGCAGCCCGCCAGTGTCGAGGTTCGCCGTCCAGGTCAGACCAAAATAGAGCTGGCTTGTGTAGCCGCTGGTGTTGCCGTCCACCCCCAAATGCGGCGCCGGCTGAAGCAGCCAGCGCAAGGCAGGCGAAATCCCGGCAACTGCTGAATCGGGAACAAAGGAGTGAAACAGTACCTCGGCGTTCACGTCGACGCCGTGCTCAGTCTGTCCTCCGAGAATCGGGACATCATGGTCCAGGAGCCCGAGCTTGACGTCAGTGAGTATCCCGTCGTCAGCAGCCAAAGCCGGAACCGCAGCGAGAACGCCCCCGGCGAGGAGGAGCGGGGCGAGCAAGCAGCACCGGCAGAATCGACCAGAGTTGCAACTCATTTGTGTTGAGTGACAGTACAACGAGGGAATGACAATCCTTCCCCGTCATGGCCGATCCAACTTGATCGCGGGCGGCCCCACCCCCTCATGGCCGGCCTTGTGCCGGCCATTTCTCACCCGTTTCGCCACGCCAGCACGAACGCGCAGGAGATGATTGGCGCAAGGCCGGCGTCGTCACCGGCCTCACCCCGCACTTACCGGCGATAAACGGCTCGCGCGTTCTCCCGGAAGAAGCCGCGCCGCGTCGCCTCATCGAGGCGGAACGGCAAAGCGTGATCGGGATTGTCGAAATCCCAATGCGGATAGTCCGAAGCGAACAGCAGCTGGTCCCAGCCAATCCATTCGATCAGCTCCAGCACCCGCTCGCGTGGCTCCGGCTCCTCCATGGGTTGCGTCGTGAGCCAGACCTGGCTGCGGATATACTCGGACGGCAGTCGCCGCAGATGCGGGGTCTCGTCACGCATGCGCCGCCACAATCTGTCGAGTCGCCAGCAGAGCGACGGCAGCCAGCCGAAACCACCCTCGATCATCACGAATCGCAGCCGCGGCAGACGCTCGAACACGCCGTCGAACACCATGCTGGCGAGGTGCGCCTGGAAGGCCTGCGCATGGGCGAGCATGTCTTCCAGATAGAAGCTCGGCCAGCCGCTGCCGGTGGCGGGATGGCCGGCGAAGCCGAAGGCGTGCATGGCCACCGGGATGTCGGCCGCCGCGGCGGTCTCGAAGATCGGGCGATACCGGCGGGCGCCGAGCGGCTCGGCGGTGCGGCTCATCAGCAGCACGTGGCCGAAGCCTTCGATCGCCGCGCAGCGTTCGATTTCGGCGGCGGCTTCCGGCGGGTCTTCATAGTTCACTACGATCGAGGCACGGAGCCGCGGCTCCGGACGCACCAGATGCTCGATCTGCCAGTCGTTCATCGCCCGGCTGACCGCGTTGCCGAGATCGCCGTTCATGAAGTTCTGGCTTGGCTGGGGCGGGTTGATCAGGCCAAGCTGGATGTTGAAGGGATCGAGATGTTGCTCGCGGGTGAATTCGAGGTTGCTGCCCGGCGGAGCGCCGTCGGGCGGCCACGCATCTCGTCGCGCCGCCATCGGTGCGGATTTGGGGAAGGCTGGGGCGCCATCGGCATAGCCGGTGCGATGGGCCATGCCATAGGTCTCGATGTGGCGCCGCCAGCGCGCCGGCATGAACGGGTAGAGATCGGCGATTGAGCGGGGCCCGAGGTGGAGGTCGCAGTCAGCGATCGCCAGCCGACTAGCGGCGGCAGGAATAATCTGTGGCTCTTGCACCTCTATACTCATGACTGCGACATCCTGCGACGACTGGCATGGCAAAACTAGGCGCAGGTCATTGCACCGTCAATCTCGCTCACCCTTTTACTGCCCCGACCGTCAGGCCACGGATCAGGTTCCGCTGCACGGCAATGACAAACAGTATTGCCGGCAGCATGATCCCGATTGCCCCGGCGGCCGAGAGCGACCAGTAATTCAGGTCCTCTCCGCCGTATTCCGCAATGGCTACCGGCAGCGTCTTGGTCTGGCTGCCGGTCAGGACAAGGGCGAACAGGAATTCATTGTAGGCGAGCAAGGCGCTGAACAGCGCCGTGACTGCAAGTCCAGGGCGTACCGCCGGCAGCACCACCATCCGAAAGGCCTGCCAGCGATTGGCGCCATCGATCAGTGCCGCCTCATCCAGATCCACCGGCACATCGAGGAAAAAACTACGCATCAACCAAATCGTGAACGGCTGGTTGATCGCCACCATCGCCAGGATCATGATCCAATACGTATCGATGAGCCCGAGAAAGCGGGCCATCACAAAGAACGGGATTACCAGCAGTATTTGCGGTAGCATACGTACGGCGAGCAAGCCAAACAGCAGGCCACGCGAATGCCGGGCGCGAGTGCGCGCAAGCCCGTAGGCCGCGAGCGTGCCGATGGGGACCGAGATGGCCACGGTCCCGGCGGCAATGATCAGGCTGTTGACCAGAAAACCGGCAAATCCCCGCTCCACCCAGATCTGGTAGTGGTAGGTGAAGTCCGGCGTGAAAATCAGCCGAGGCGGGATCGCGAACGCATCCGTCGGGTGCTTGATCGAGATGAGGAATCCCCAAATGATCGGGATGAGGTTTACCAGCGTGAAGGCTGACATGCCGATGAGCAACGCGCCCTGCACAGCGGCGCGACGCTGCATCAGAATGCCTCCCGCCCGCGGCGCTGAAGCCCCACGATTATCGCGGCGATCAACCCTGCCACGATCAGTAGCGTGATCACGCCCAAAGCCGAGGCCTTGCCGATCTCCAATTCATGGAATCCAAGCTCATAAGTATAGAGCGTGATTGTCTCCGTCGCCGTCCCGGGGCCGCCATTGGTGAGCACATACACAAGATCGAAGAAGCGGAATGCATCCATGACCCGAATTGCCACTACGAACAGGATCAGCGGCTTCATCATCGGCAGGATCACATAACGCAGCCGCTGCCAGGCATTCGCCCCATCGATCTCGGCGGCTTCCAGCAAGCCAGTGTCGAAAGCCTGCAGCCCGGCATACAGCACCAGCATGAGAAACGGCATGAAGCGCCACGTATCCGCAAGGATCAGGCTAAACTTCGCCCAGGCCGGATCGCCCAACCAATTCGGTGGGAACACATTGAGGGCGATCAAGGTAGAATCGATCAGCCCAAACCGGCCGATAAACATCCATTTTAGGAAAATCGCCGCAACAACCGGTGTGACGACATGCGGCAAAAAATTCAGCAGCGACAATATGCGCACCCCGCGCCGCAGGGCATAGAGCACCAGGGCCAGGGCGAGCCCGATCACAAGTTGCAGGGTCACACCCCCAGCTACGATGATGACGGTAGTGAGAAGATCACTCCAGAAGCGCTCGTCGGTTAGCAGGGACAGATAGTTCGCCAACCCGACGAAATGCGCCGGGTCGCGTCCGCCGAGATAATACGAAAGGAAGCTGTACCAGATGGCCGATGCAAAAGGATAGGCAAGCACTGCGGACATCAACATGATGCTCGGCAGCATGAACAGCCACATGGAGAATTACTTGTAGTAACCCCTCTGCGCCAGCATCGTCTGCGTTTCTTGCGCTGCAGTGTCCAGCGCCTGTTTCACCTCCATCTGTCCCACGATCGCCTGGACCATGCGCTTGCAGATCACCTCGCCGACTTCGTTGAACTCCGGCAACTTTGGCAATGGCTGACCCACCTCCAGGCATTTCGCAATCGCCGGATACCAGCGATATTTCTGTTGGATGGCCGGGTCCATCAGCACCGCGCGACGGGTGGGCGTCGCCAGCGCCGCCGCGCCACGTTGGTTCTGCTCATCGAGTGCGGTCGCCAGGATTCGGAACAGCAGGTCTTTGTCCTTCGAGGAGAATCGAGAGATCGCATAGGCATCGGTGGACAGTCCCTGCTTGCCCCCCGGCGGGATCGCCCATTGAATTTTCCCGACCACCTGCGATTTTTCCGGATTATCCATCACGGCCGCCCGCGTTGCCCATTGCTCGCATTGAGCGGCGAGATCCTGGCCCATGTTGACGGTGCATTCGTCGTTGCCGAACGCCGTATAGCCAGGGACTGAGTATTGCGCGAGACGCTTGAAGGTTTCGATCGCCTTCACCCCGCGTTCCGAGTTGAAGGTTGGCCGCCAGTTCTGATCGAACCAGCCGTCACCCACCGTGTTGAGCACAGAATTGAGCTCGTACGGTATCTGATCCCATTTTAGCGAGACCGTCACGCCATAGCGACGCGGCGGATTGCTGAGCACCCGCGCCAACTCGACGTACTCATCCCATGTATTCGGTGGCGAAAGATGCTTCTGCTCGAACAGGTCGGCGCGATAGGCATACATCACCGTATTGCTGGTCAACGGCATCGCATAGATATGCCCGTCGAATGTGACGGCATTCACCGAGGCCGGGTTCATGTCGCCAAGATTGAACTCCGTCCTGTGCTTCGCCCACAGATCGTCGAGTGGCTCCAGCCAGCCGCTCTTGGCGAAGGATGCGAGGGACACGCCATTGCCCCACAGCAGATCGAGACTGTTGTCGCGCGATGATAGAGCGATTCGTTGTAGGGCAATGGCATCGCCGGACACCATTAGTCGGGTATCGACGGCGACTCCTGGCACCGCCGACTTCATCTTGGCTGCGTAGTATTCCAGCGCGGGGTAGCGGTGGCTGATTAACTGAACAGGCTCCGCCGCGACAGCCCGGCGAGAAATTGCGGGCATTGCAAGGCCGGCTGCCGCACTCAACACCACCCGCCGGCCGAGCACGACGGGGCTTCCATGGCCCGGCATTGACATTCTCCCCCCTGCGGCGGGTGTTACGCGCACCCGCCGCTCCGCTGTATCAGCCGAAGTTGTATACTTGCAGCGCGTTGTCGCGCAGGATCATCCGTTCTTCCCTCTCGGGCAGTTTGATGCGCCACGCTTGGCGTGGATCATCGTAATCCCAATGCGGGTAGTCACTGGAATAGACGATCCGATCCCAACCGATCCATTCGAAGGTCTGGCGCAAGTCTTCCGGGTTCTCCGGCTCCTCCACCGGTTGCGTGGCGAACCAGATGTTGCTCCGCATGTACTCGGATGGGGGGCGTTTCACCTGCGGCACTTCGTCACGCATCTTTTTCCAGTGCGTGTCGAGCCGCCAGGCGAGTGTCGGGCCCCAGGCGAAGCCACCCTCGATCAGCACGACCTTCAGCTTGGGAAACGCCTCGAACACGCCTTCCAGGATCAGGCTCGCGGTCTGGTTCTGCATCGAGTGGACCAGCATGTGGTGGTCCTCGATGTAGAATTGCGGCCAGCCGCCGGCCGACGGCGCGCTGTTCTGAGTGCCGCCAATATGCAGCCCGATGGAGAAGCCGTTGGCCTGTGCAGCGGCGAAGATCGGCCAGTAGCGCCGGCGCCCGAGCGGCTCGCTGGTCTTCGAGCCGAGCTGGATCTGCGCGAAGGCCGGATCGCCGGCACGGCTTTCGATCTCCTTGATCGCTGCCGCAGGGTCATCCTGCGGCACCAGCACCGATGCGCGCAGCCGTGGCTCCGGCACGTAGAACGTTTGTTTCTGCCACTCGTTCATCGCCGTGCAGAAGGCTGCGGCAGCATCATGGTTGCGGGCGATATTGGCGTTCAGCAGCGGCTCCAGCACGCCGAAGGCGATGTTGTTGGCATCCAGGTGCTGTTCACGCATGAAGTCGACGTCGGAGCCGGGGAGGCCGCCGCCAGGGGGCCAAGCGTCGCGCCGACAGGTGTTCGGCTGAAAGCGCGGATAGGTGCCGCGCGCCGCATATGGGCCGCAGACGAACTTGTCGTATTCCAACAGATACTTGCGCCAGCGCGCCGACAAATAGGGATCGAGGTCCCGCGGCGTCTTCATGTAGGGATGAATATCGGTGTCGATGATGCCGAGCCGCGCATCAGCTTCGGGCCGGCGATCCAGGACGTCCGCGGTCATGCTCATTGCAGCGTCTCCTTGAGACGAGGATAGGTGGCAAGCGGATTGTCGTGCCGCATCTTGCGGATCAGGCCCGGGTTGAGCCCGGGTGGCAGCGGCTCGTCGCCTTCGAACTGCCAGTGTGGGTAGTCGGTGGCAAACAGCAGCATCTCGTCCGAGCCGATCTGGTCGATGACCCGATCGAGCGACTTCGCGTCGGGCGGCGCATCCAGCGGCTGCGCTGTCAGGCGGATCCGGTCACGGATGATCTCGGCCGGCGACTGCTTCACCCACGGCACCTCGGCGCGCACGCCGCGCCAGGTCTTGATCGCCCGCCAGATGAAGCCCGGCAGCCAAGTCACCCCCAATTCAATCAACACCACGCGAAGAGTGGGGAATTTCACGAAGATGCCGTTCGAGACCAGGCTGAGAAGCTGGTCCTCGAAGGTCTGCTGGTGTGCCACGTAGTCATGTAGAAAATGCGATGGCCAGCCGGTAGAGGTCGGCGCGTAGCGATACATGCTGCCGGCGTGGAGCCCGATCGGCAGGTCGTGCCGCACCGCGGCTTCATAGATCGGCCAGTAATAGCTACGGCCCAGCATCATCTCGCACGCCACCGGCATTAGCGCCTGCACGAAACGCCGGTCGGACGCTTTGCGTTCGATCTCTTCGGCGGCCAGCAGCGGCGCCTGTGCGGGCACTACGATCGAGGCTCGCAGGCGGGGTTCTTTGTCCAGCCACTCGGCCGCGATCCAGTCATTCACCGCCGAGCAGATCGCCGCGCCCATCGTCTCGCTGACCGCGATCTGGCCGCCGTATACCGTGTTGCAAATGGCGATACCTAGCCCGAACGGATCGAGTGCTTGGGCGCGCATCGCATCCAGGCTGGTGCCGGGCTTGCCCTTGTCGGGGCGCCAGTCCGGCCGGCAGGAGATCGGCGCGCCAGGCGGGTAGCTTTGCAGGTCGAGCCCATCGATGCCGCGGGCCACGAAGGATTCCCGCCAGAACTCGCTCATATACGGCAGCAGTGCCTTCACGCTTGGCACCGAGGGGTGGATATCGCAGTCGATCACCGTGCCGGCCGGGTCGTTCATTCGGTCATCTCCGTTGCGGAGATCGTAAGGTCGTGGGCAGCAAGGGTCAAACCAGGCGGATAGGCCCGAACCAGCGACACTCCCGCCGTCGGGTGCTGGTGCTATAGCTGTCCCAGGAGGTTCCCATGGGTGTGGTTCAGCTTCCCGACGAGCTTCAACGCGTGATCGAGCAGCAGGTCGCCGAAGGCCGGGCCGCGAGCCCCGCGGCATTCTTGGAGGAAGCCGTCATGCGCCTGGTTGACGATGCCCGTTCCGAAGAGGAAGAGGTCTTCGCGGCAGTGCAGGCAGGCATCGCCGATATAGAAGCGGGCCGATACACGACCGTCGCCAGCCCGGATGACGAGCGGCTCCTGCATGAGCGTCTGATGGCACGGCTGCGAGCGCGTTTGGCCGCGGAAGAGTAGTTGGCCTATCGTCTCGCCAAGCCGGCAGAGGACCAGATTGATGCCATCCTCCTCGAGAGTGCGCGAACGCACGGCATAGAGGCTGCCGGTCGTTACGGTTTGCTGCTCGTAACCGCCATGGCGTCCCTGGGCGGCCACCCAGAGATGCTGGGGTCTATTGAAGTTCCCCGGCTGCAGGGTATCCGCGCATACCCGCTCCGTTTGAGTCGGATGAGGATCGAGCCGGCGCGCCGCGTCAGGGCTCCCCGGCATCTCATCATCCATCGGGTGGCTGCGGATGGTGTTGTAGAAATTCTCGGCTTGGTCCACGACCGAATGGTGCTGTCCCGCGCAGCTCGGAAGCTCGTCCTGCGCGCCGACGCCCCCTGAAGCTGTATTGCGTGGTTCGAGGACCAATCAGATCGAATCCCGGCAGACGCTATCCCTTGAGCCCGGCAAGCCGGAAGCTTCGTTGCCACTGCCGCGCGACCTCGTCCAGCGCCTGCTGTGCCGTCTTCTGTCCAAGCAACACCTCGGATACCGCCACGCGCAGCGGAAGCTGGGCAGTGCTCCACAAAGGGTCCTGCGGGTCGAGCGTGGCGGTCTTCAGCAACTCGCCCTGGACCGGCGCCCAAGGGTGCTTCGCTAGTACCGCGGGGTCTTGCAGCACTGAAAGTCGCGGCGGCGAGTTGGCGAGGTCGATGGATCTCCGCAGCCACTGCTTCGATGTCGCCAACTGAATGAACTCGAATGCCCATTCGGTGTGCTTGGAACCTTCTGGTACCCCGAGCACCCAGCCGCCGAGATGCGTGCGACTCTGCTCGATCGAGTCCTTGCCGGGCACCATTGCCCAGGCCCAGTTGCCACCGGTCTTCGACTGCTTGGGGTCATTCATCAGCTCGCCATACGGCGCCAGCGTGATGGTCATGGCGAACTGGTCGTTCTGACCGCCGGCAATGATGCCGTCGAACTCCCAGGTGACCGAGTCCGGATTCATCACGTGGTACTTCGTCATCAGGTCGCCGTAGAACTCCAGCGCCTCGATGGCCGGCGGCCGATTGATGAAGATCTCGCCCGTCTTAGGATCGTAGAAGTCGCCGCCGGCGGAGCGCAGGAACGGCGTGAACGGATCGAGTATCGCCGTTCCCTGGCGGGCGATGAACCCCACGCCGTAACGGTGCGGGAATCCCTGCTTCGTTGTGGCTTGCGCCGCAGCCAGGAACTCGGCGAAGGTTTCCGGCGCCTTGGTAATTCCAGCCCGCTCGAGAACCGGCTTCTGATAGTGCAGGATGTCGGTTACCACCCGATAGGGGATGCCGGCCAGCTTGCCGTCATAGGTGGCCATCGCCTGCACGGCCGGCAGGAAATCCGCCCAATCGAAATCCGGGTGCCGCGACGCCGCAGCGTCCAACAGCTTCTGGTGGTCCTGCATGTGCCGAGCCACCCAGCCCGCCATGTTCGGGTTCCACTGCACGATGTCGATCGCACCCGAGCCCGCGCTGAGCTCTGATTTCAAGCGCACTGTCTCGGCATCGCCGGGCAGCAGAGTGAAGTCGATCTTGATGCCAGTGGCTTTCTCGAAGGCGGGGGCCACCTCCTGCACCAGGCACCAGTGCCAGGGACCGTTGTCGCCGACATAAACAAGTTTGTCGGGCTTGGCCTGGGCGCGCGCGGGTCGCGCTCGCGCACTGACCGCCACGGCCACAGACCCGGCAAGAACGTCACGGCGGCTCACGCGGGTGCCGCCACGACCGCATGCGATCATCGCGTGCCTACCCCTTCATTCCTGCCAGCTTGAAACTCCGATGCCATTGGTTCGCGACGTCGTCCAGCGCCTGCTGCGCTGTCTTCTGCCCCAGCAGCACTTGCGAAATCGCTGTCCGCAGCGGCAATTGCGCAGTGCTCCACAGCGGATCGCGATGGTCCAGCACGGCGGTCTTCAGCGCCTCGCCTGCAACCGGCGCCCAGGGATGCCTGGCCAGCACGGCGGGGTCCTCCAGCACCGAGACACGGGGCGGCGCGTTGCTAAGGTCGATCGATCGCCGCATCCACTGCTTGGACGTCGCCGTCTGCACGAACTCGAACGCCCAGTCGGTGTGCTTCGTTCCCTCCGGCACGCCGAGCATCCAGCCGGCGAGGTAGGTCTTCGACTGGCTGATCGAGTCCTTGCCCGGCATCAGCGACCAGGCCCAGTCGCCGCCCGTCCTCGATTGCTTGGGGTCGTTCATCAGCTCGCCATAGGGTGCCAGGGTGACGGTCATAGCAAACTGATCGTTCTGGCCGCCGGCGATGATGCCGTCGAACTCCCAGGTGAGCGAGTCCGGGTTCATCACGTGGTACTTCGTCAGCAGATCGCCGTAGAATTGCAGCGCGTACACTCCCGCCGGCTGGTTGACGAAGATCTCGCCGGTCTGCGGGTCGTAGTAGCGACCGCCGGCAGAACGCATGAACGGCGTGAAGCTGCCGAGCATTGCTGGACCCTGACGGCCCATCACGCCGAACCCATAACGGTGCGGCAGGCCCTGCTTGGTGGTCGCCTGCGCCGTCGCCAGCAACTCGGCGAAGGTGGTGGGCGGCTTGGCAAACGCCGCCTGCTCCAGAAGCTTCTTCTGGTAATGCAGGATACCAGTGGTGATGCGATAGGGGATGCCTGAGAGCTTGCCGTCATAAGTCGCCATACCCTGCACCGATGGCAGGAAATCCGCCCAGTCGAAATCGGGATGCTTGCCGGCCGCCGCGTCCATCAGCTTCTTGTGGTCCTGCATGTGCCGCGACACCCAGCCGGCCATGCTGGCGTCCCACTGCACGATATCGATTGCGCCCGAGCCGGAGCTCAGCTCGGCTTTCAACCTCGCCACCAGGGCGTCGATCGGCAGCAGGGTGAAATCGATCTTGATACCGGTCGCTTTCTCGAACGCCGGCGCGACTTCGTTGACCAGGCACCAATGCCAGGGACCGTTGTCGCCGACGTAAACAAGCTTGTCGGGCTTGGCTTGGGCGCGGGCTGGGCGGGCGCGGATACCTAGCCCGACAGCAGCGCCAGCCGCCGCGGTCGCCTTGACCATCGTGCGCCGGCCCAGGCCGCTTGGTCTTGTGATCATGCGTTGCCTCCCTTTGCTTCAGCCTTTGACCGCGCCAGACGACAGCCCCGCGACGAGATGCCGCTGCGCCACGAACGAGAACAGGATCACCGGCAAAACCACCAGCACGCCAGAGGCGGTCATCGCGCCCCAATCCACCCCGACATCGCCGGAGTAGCTTGCCATCAGCACCGGCAGCGTGCGCGTTGCGTCGTTGGTCAACACGGCAGCGAAGATGAAGTCGTTCCACGCCAACAGCAGACACAGAATGGTCGCGGCGACCAGGCCTGGCCGCACCAGCGGCAGCACCACCGCACGGAATGCGGCGAAACGGCTGGCGCCATCCACCCAGGCGCTTTCCTCCAGCTCGCGCGGCAGCTCCTCGAAGAAGCCGCGCATGATCCACACCACCAGCGGCAGGCTGAAGGTGGTGTAGGCGAGCACGACGCTGATCCGCGTCTCGGTCAGGCCGAGTTTGCTGAACAGCACATACATCGGTACCAGCACCGCGATCGGCGGCAGCATGCGCATCACCAACAGGGTAAAGAACAGCCAATTGCGACCGGCAAAGCGGAAGCGAGCGAAGGAATAGGCGGCCGGCACGCCGACGCAGATCGACAGCAGCACCGCCTCGACCGAGATCAGCAGGCTGTTGAGGAAGGCGTGCTGGAAGTCGCCAGTACCGAGCACCTTGACGTAGTTCTGGAGCGTCGGCGTCCAGATGAATAAAGGCGGCGACGCAAAGGTCTGCACCCGCGTCTTGAACGAAAGACCCAGGATCCACAGCAGCGGGAAGATGAACAGGATCAGTAGCGCGACCAGCGCCGTATAGGCGCCGGCGGCGAAAGCGACCCGGCCTCGCCTGCTGCCGACACGTCGCATGGACATCACTGCGTTCCCCCTCGGCGGATCACGGCGACGAAGGTCAGGCAGACGACCAGCGCGATCAGCAGCATCATCCAAGATGCCGCGGCGCCCAGGCTGAGATCGAACTGCACGAACGACGCCTGATAGGTATAAACAGACAGCAACAGCGTCGCATTCGCCGGGCCGCCGCCGGTCATGACATAGACGTTGTCGAAGGCGCGGAACTCGAAGATCGTGCGCAGCAGTAGCGCGACCAGAAGATAGGGGCGCAGCAGCGGCAGAGTGACGTGCCAGAAGCTCTGCAGCCGGCTGGCGCCGTCGATCGCGGCGGCCTCCAGCGGCTCCTGCGGCAGCGAACGCAGTCCGGCGAGCGACAGGATGGTCACGAACGGCGCGTTCTGCCAGACGCTGGCGATGCCGACCGAGATCAGCGCCAGCCATGGCTGTCCCAGCCAGATGATGGGACTGCCCAGGAAATAGTCGATGATGCCGTGGTCCGGATCGAGCAGCAGCTTCCAGCACAGTGCGGCGACGATCGGCGTCATCATCATCGGCACGATCAGCGTGGTTCGGAAGAAGCCGATCAGCGGCAGGTCGAGGTCGAGCAGCAAAGCAACCCCGAGCCCCAGCGCCAACTCGGCCGCCACCGTCGCCGCGGTGTAGCCGAGCGTGAGAAGCAGGCTGCCGATGAAATCGGGATCGGTCAGCAGTGCCGCATAATTGGCAATCCCGGCGAACCGGCCGCCGAACAGCGTCTCGTCCGCGCTCCAGCCCTCGGTGCTGAGATAGAGCGAGAAGGCCAGCGGGATACCGAAGATCGCCAGCATTGTGAGTGCGGTCGGCAGGACCGCGAGGCGCGCGAACTGCCGGTCGAGCCAGCGCCACCCAAGCCCGACGCCGGGCCGATGCGGCTGAGCCGAAGCTTCGGCGTCACGGATGACGGTGCTGGTTTCCCCCATCTCTCGCTCGTGCAGGCGGCGAATTCACCGCGACAAGCTAGGCGCCATCGTCCTCGCGCGCCATGGTGCCCCGTTGACAGTCCCGGCCAAGCCCCCATACGCTCACACGACTGGCGATGGAGTCCGCCATTAACCGCCCTCAGGGCTAATGACTCCTCCTGGACCTCTTAGGGGACGACAGGAGGAGTTTGTGGTTGAGCTGCCTGGCCCTGCCGATACGCCCGGAGCACTGTCCGACCTACCCTCTTTCGGCTGCCGACACTGTGTCCCGGTGACCGCGTGAACATGCGCGACATCGTGCTGCAGATTGCTCAGGTGCTGGCGGTCCTGTCGTTGGCGCCTCTCGTGCAAGGGATCATTGTGCAGTTCGAGGAGCGGGTTCAGCGCGCTCAAGGTCCCGGGATATTTCAGCCCTATCGGGATCTGTGGAAGCTCTTCCACAAGCAATTGGTTGTCCCGGAAACAGCATCATGGGTTTACTGGACGGCACCCGTCGTGGCCTTCACCGCCATGCTGACGGTGCCGATCCTGATCCCCGTGCTGACCAATTTCCCACTGCCGCTCTCCGACATGGGCGACATCCTGGGGGGCGGCCTGATCCTGACGCTCGGCTCGTTCATGATCACGCTCGCCGGACTGGACACCGCCAGCGCCTATGGCGGCATCGGATCCAGCCGCGCCGTCATGGTCGCCATCCTTGCAGAGCCAACGCTGATATTGGTGTTCGTCGGCATCACGCTGCTCGCCAAAGCAATGCTGCCATTCGTAGTCAATCATCTGCTGGTCGCCCAGCCCGCAGTGTACTGGAGTCCGGCGCATCTCTTTCTCGTCGCTGCGTTCTTCGTGCTGCTGTTGGTCGAGACAGATCGCCTGCCGATCCATTCGCCCACGCATATCGAAGTCTACATGATCGATGAGGGCAGGATCCTGGAATATTCGGGACCACTGCTGGCGCTGTTGCGCTGGGCTTCAATGATGAAGCAGTTCATTCTCTATACAATCTTCTGCAACGTGCTGCTGCTGCCCTGGGGCCTCTCCTATCGTGGCACCGCTCTTGGCGTGCTCGGCAGCACGCTCGCGCTGCTGGGTAAGTTCGTCCTGGTAGCCTGCGCCGTGGTCGTGGTCGATACCACCCAGTCGCGGCTCCGGTTCTACCGGTATCAGGAACCGCTAGCGGCCTCGTTCCTGCTTGCCGTCCTCGCCATCATCAGCACCCAGTTGGACTGACCATGCTGAGCGCGCATCTGAACCCTCTCGCCGCCTCCCTGTTCAGCCTGATCGCAATCGCGAGTCTACTGCTGGCGTTCGTGATGCTCGGCTCGCGTTGGCTGCGTCACTACCTCTACGCATTTGCTGCGGAATCATGGTTGATCGGCATCCTGTCGGCGGCGGTCGGCTTCTACGGCAATTATCCCGAGCTGTACCTGATCGCGATCCTTACCTTCGTCTTTCGTGGCGGCCTGCTGCCGTATCTAATCCTTCGGATCATACGGCGGCTGCGTGTATCGCGCGAAGTCCACGAAATCTTGCAGCCGAGCTCCGGCGTGGTGATAGGCGCATTGGCCGTCATATTCGCGCTGGTTGTTTCATACCGGATCGGCACGCAGCTCGGCATGGGCGGAACCGTCGTGGTGCTGGCGTTGACCGTCATGCTCTCGATGAAGCTCCTGGGCTTCCTCATGCTGGCGGTCCGCCACGAGGCTCTGAGCCACATCCTCGGTCTCCTGGTGCTGGAGAACGGCATCTTCCTGGGTGCACAAATCCTGGTCCCGGGCATGCCGCTGCTGATCGAGATCGTCATTCTGTTCGACTTGCTGATCGCCGTGGCCTGTTTCGGCCTGCTGGTGCAGTACCTGGTCACGCATGTAGGGACGACGAGCAGTCTCGAGCTTCGAAGGTTGGTGGGCTAGATGGCCGGTGCGTTGCTGCTTGCCATCGTGCTGGCGCCCGCTTCAGCGATCGTGCTGATCGTGCTGATTCGGCGACCTTGGGCTTCGGCTTGGCTGAACCTGGTCGCCAGCGTGGTTGCGTTCGCCGCGGCCGCAGCCCTTCCCAGCCTGACAGGGTCGCAGGCGCATATGTACTGGTCGGGCTACATCATGATCGACGCGCTCGGCGCTTGGGTCATCCTGTGCGCTGCGATCGTCTATCTGCTCGCTTCGATCTATGCCGTCGGATACATGCGGCTGCTCAATCAGGAAGAGCGCCTTCCAATCTTCTATGCCCTATTTGCCGGATTTGCCCTGACGACTTTGCTCGGGCCGATGATGAACAATGCCGGCCTCTATTGGATCGCCATCGAGCTGACGACGCTGGTGAGCACCTTCCTGGTTGCGTTCGAGCAAGCGGCCGAGAGCATTGAGGCGGCGTGGAAATACATCATCGTCGTCTCCGGGGGCATCAGCCTGGCACTGCTCGGCACCGTGCTGTTCTACTGGAGCGGCAGCCTGGTGATCGGACCGACCTACGAGATGACCTGGGCCGCCTTGCGCGGCGCCGCGCCGCACATGAATACCACGCTGGTGACGCTCGCGTTCCTGCTGGTGCTGATCGGCTACGGGACCAAGGCGGGGCTCGCGCCGATGCATACCTGGCTGCCCGACGCGCATAGCGAGGGTCCGACGCCGGTCTCGGCGTTGCTGTCCGGTGCATTGCTCAATACGGCGATGATCGGGATCATCCGCTACCTTGCCGTCGTGGATGCCGCCGGAGCCGGAGCGCTCCCTCGTATCACACTGGTTGCGCTCGGCATTGTCTCCCTTGTCGTCGCCACACTCTTCATCGTGAGGCAAGAAGGTATCAAGCGCCTGATGGCCTATTCGAGCGTGGAGCACATGGGCGTAATTGCGCTCGGCGTCGGATTTGGCGGCGTGCTCGGCATTGCCGGTGCACTCTATCACATGATCAATCACTCATTGAACAAATCGCTCATGTTCTTCGGCGCCGGCAGCATGATGCGCAACTACGGGACCAAGGAGATAGGCAGCATTCATCTGGTGGGTCGGCGCTTTCCTGTTGTCGGCGCGCTATGGTTAGCCGGCGCGGTCGCCATCACCGGTGCGCCACCGTTCGGCTTGTTTGCCAGCGAGCTGACGATCCTGCGGGCTGGCCTGGAAACCAGTGCCGGCTGGGCATCGTTTGTCATGGCCGCTCTGCTGATCGTGATCTTCATCGCTTTCCTGAATCACTTCCGGATCATGTATTATGAGACGCCGGAGCACGATAATCGGGTGCAGGCAGGTATCAGCGCATGGTGCGCATTGCCGATGTGGTTCGCTCTGCTGCCACTTCTTGGTCTAGGTCTTTGGTGGCCTGAGGCGATCTGGAGATATTTCGGCACCATCGCGCACGTGTTGGGCAACGGTGCTCTGGTCGGGGCGAGCGCGCCATGAAGGGAACCGATACGAGGCAGCTTCGCCTCGAAGAGTTGCCGGCGGCGGCACGGCATCTGCTTGAGACCGGCGCACGCATGCGAATGGCATACGCCGTCGTTGCAGATGGCGGTCATCTGGAATTGCGTTATCTCGTCACGCCGGCCGAGCCGGGGCCGTTCATTCTGTGGCGATGCGAGGTCATCGGCGATCCGCCGAGCCTTGCCGAGATCTGGCCGTTACTGGGCTGGTACGAGCGCGAGATCATGGATCTGTACGGGATCCGGTTTCGCGGGCACCCGGAGCCGAACCAATTCATTCTGCACAACGATATCGCACCGCCGCTGGCACCGGTAGGGCCAGAGCACACTCGGCCAAGGCCTCTGCCCGCGGCTAATGGCCCGAGATTCCTGCCGGAGATAATGGCGCCGGATGTGCAAACTCTGCCGTTCGGGCCCGTCAGGGCCGACGTGCTGGAATCCGCCGAGTTCACCTTCCTCTATATCGGCGAGCAGATCCTGCATTACCAACCGCATCTCTTCTACAAGCACCGCGGGATGGAGCAGCGCTTCGAAGGGCTTGATCCCACCCAAGGGGTGGTGCTGGCGGAGCGGGTCTCAGGCGTCGGCAGCGTTGCCCACGCACTGGCCTTCTGTCAGGCGGTCGAGGTTGCCTGCGACTGTGTCGTGCCGACGCGCGCCTTATGGTTGCGCGTGCTGCTTGCCGAATTGGAGCGGCTTTACAATCATCTGCATTATCTCGGTCATCTCTGCAACACGACCACGCTGAAGGTCGGTGAGGCACAAGGTAAGCTTCTTGAAGAAACGGCAAAGCAGATCAATACGCGGTTGACCGGCAGCCGCTTCCTGCGAAGCCTCCTTATCCCCGGCGGGTTGCGTCGGGATCTTCGGCCGGTCGGCTGGCTTCGCGAGGCGCTGGAATCGCTGCGGGCGGAGATCACGCGCTACGTGCAGCATCTCGAAGCGTCGGAAAGCCACCTCGACCGCCTGATCACGACCGGTGTGCTGACCAGCCGAGTGGCGTTCGACCAAGGCGCGACCGGCCCGATACAGCGCGCGTCCAACACCGACCGCGATCTGCGACGCGACCACCCCTATGCGGCCTACGCCGAATTGCCGCTCACTGTGCCGGTGCGGCCCGAGGGCGACGCGTATGCCCGCGCGCGGGTTCGCATCGATGAGATCGACACCAGCATCGCGCTCATGCAGCGCGTTCTGCTGCTGTTGCAGGACGGTGAGATACGGGCGCCGTGTCCGACCGCGCCAAGCGCCGAGGGCCTGGGTTGGGCCGAATCGCCGCGCGGCTCCTTATACTATGCAGTGCATTTCGACCGTGCCGGACGCCTGGCACGGGTGAAGATCAAGTCGCCGTCATTCTCGAACTGGAGGGTTTTTCCTTTCACTGTTCACGAAACCAACATGATGGATTACGCTATCAACGAGGCGAGCTTCGGCCTCACGATCGCTGGCTGCGCTCGTTAGGAGCGGGCGATGGCATTCTGGACGCTGATCGGGCTGGCCAAGGGCAAGGCGACCACGGGCTGGCCGGAACACGGCGACGATGGCCAGAAGGGACTGCTGGGTATGCCGCGCTACAAGCCGGATTTATGCGCCGAGGATTGCGACGCGTGTGCCGCCATCTGCCCGACGAAGGCGCTGACGGCGCGCCCCGGCGGCGGTCTCGACGTCGATTATGGATGCTGTGTCGTTTGCCAACTTTGCACGGAAGTCTGCCCGACCGGCGCACTGAGCCCATCATCTGATTGGGCATTCGGAGCGCGCCATCGGGAGGACCTGCGTTGGGCCGAAGCCGCTGCGGGCGCGGCGCGGGCACGCGCGCCGGAGCTCGCCGGCTTTCGCCGCAGCCTGCATATCCGGCATGTCGATGCGGGCTCCTGCAACGGCTGCGAATCCGAACTGCAGGCGTTGAACAATCCTTTCTACAACCTGCATCGGCTTGGGATTTTTTTCACGCCGTCGCCACGCTTTGCCGATCTGCTGTTGGTCACTGGCCCAGTCACCCGCGCGATGGAAGAACCGCTGCGCACGACGTACGACGCCATGCCGCAGCCCCGCTGGGTCATGGCAATCGGTACCTGCGCGGTCTCAGGCGGCATCGCCGAAGGCGGCTACGCTTGCGGCCACGGTCTTGAGGAGATCCTACCGGTCGATGTGTACCTGCCTGGATGCCCCCCCAATCCGGCGGCCATCATCGAGGCTCTGCTGATGTTGCTGGACCGTATGCCGCAGCGGGTGAAAGGGGGACGCATTGGCGAATGACCTGCTGGCCGCGGCCGTCCTGCTGTGGATCGTCGGCGGCATACTCGCGCTTGTCGGCCGGCCGCTCGGGCTGGTGCGTGTTCTGCTCGGCCTGGGCGGGCTGGTAGCGATCGTTGCTGCCGTCATCACCCTGCCGGCCGGTACCGCTCTCGTTGGCGTTCCGCTGCGCATGGCGAGCGAGACAGCGCGCTTTCGTATGGCGCCCGAGGCCCTCTGGCTGATGGGGTTCGGTTTGGTTCCCGCGGTTCTCGCCTGCCTGCTGGCGACACCGTCGGACCAGGGCCGCGCCGGTTGGTTGTTCGGGGCTGCATGCAGCCTGCTCGGCGCGCTCGGCGTTTTCGGTGTACAGCATGCCGGCTTCTTCCTGCTTGCCTGGGAGGTGATGGGCCTTGGCGGAGCGGTCATGCTGCTGAGTGACCGACTCGCCCGCGCGCCCGGCCTGCCTGTCTTGTTCATGCTGGGCATGCTGGAAGTCGGCACCGTTGCCCTTCTGGTTGCGTTCATCTTGCTGGCGCTGCCGGCGCAGAGCCTGTCGTTCGAGGATTTCGATCTAGTCGGGGCAGCACTGTCGGTTCCGGTGCAGATCATCATCGGCGTGCTGCTGGTGATCGGCTTCGGCGCCAAGCTGGGACTACTGCCATTTTACGAGTGGTTTCCGAGCGCCTATGGGGCCGGCAGCGGGGCAACCGGCGCCCTGCTGTCCGGCGTCATCTTGAACGCCGCCTTCTTCGGCCTCAGTCGTAGCCTGCTGAGTTGGCTTCCGGGCGTGGGGCCGGACGGCGCCTACGGGCTTGGCATTTTTGTCGTTGTGATCGGGGTCCTCAGCGCTATTCTTGCCGTGCTGTACGCGTTCCAGCAGGAGGACTGGCGTTGCCTTCTTAGCTTCTCCTCCGCCGAGAATGCCGCCATTGCCGTGACCGCGCTGGGCGCGGCGATCCTGTTCCGCGAAAGGCATCTGGCCAGTCTGGCCGGGCTCGCCTGGACCGTGGCCCTGTTGCATCTCGCCGGGCATGCGCTGGCGAAGGGCTGCCTGTTTCTAACTGCCGACGGCGTTTTCATGGCAACGGGTAGCTATCTTATTCGGCACACGCTGCTGGCCAGGCGCACCACCTGGGTCTTCGGGGTGGGGGCCCTGTTCGCCGCAATGAGCCTCGCCGCGATGCCGCCGCAAGCCGGTTTTGTCAGCGAGTGGTACGTGTTCCAGACCGTCTTCCAGGGCTTCCATCTGCCGGATCTGGCCGGCCGGCTCGTGCTGGCGTTGGCCGGCGCCGGCCTTGCGCTGACGGCTGCGGTGGCACTTGCAACTTTTATCAAGGTCTTCGGCATCGGCTTGCTCGGCGGTGGAAGTCGCGACGCCGGCCGGGTGCCGCCGGGAACGATCAGCGCGGTCGGGTTGCTCGGCGCTTTGGTGCTGGCGCTCGCAGTCGGGATGCCGGCTTGGCTCTCATCGCTGGTGGGTGCGACGGTGATGCAGTTCGGCGCCGACAGCGCCAGCCTGATGCACGATGGCTTGCTGCTTGTGCCGCTGACGGCAAGGTTCGCTTTCATTTCGCCGAGCCTGCTGGTTATCGTGATGCCGCTGCTCGCCCTGCTGCCTGTCGTGCTTCTTCTCGCCAGCCGCAGGTTTGCTGTGCGTCGCGTCCCGATCTGGTACGGCGGCATGCAACATCCCATCGGGCGCACGGCCACAACCGCGCTCACGTTCTCCAACGCGCTCCGCACGTTCTACAGTTTCATCTATCGCCCGACAGCCGAGACCACGCGGGAATCCGCGCTGCGCGAATATTTCGTGACCCGCCTGGAGTTCAATCACGAAGTCGCCCCCGTGTTCGGGCCGTACCTGTTCGCGCCGGCAGTCCGCCTGGTCCGTGCCGCGGCCGACCGGCTGCGCGTTCTGCAGTCCGGACATCTCAACTTCTATCTTGGTCTGATCGGTTTGCTGCTGGTAATCATTCTCGGATTGGTCTTGTTGTAAGCGATGCCTGAAAGGTGGCGCCGGCGCGTGTTGACGTATTTGGCCATTGCCGTCGGCGGCACCCTAGGCTGCTGGGCGCGCTATGGGATGACCAACCTGGTGCAGGTCGTCTATGGCCGCGACTTCCCCTACGCGACGCTCAGTATCAACCTGCTGGGCTCGTTTCTCATGGGCTTTCTGTTCTTCGAGACGCTGGAACGTCTGACCATCTCGCCCGCCCTGCGCACCGGCATCCTGACGGGCGTGCTGGGTGGTTACACGACGTTCTCGACGTTCGAGATGGAAACGCTGCTGATGGTGGAGCAGGGGGAAGCATGGAAGGCGATCCTTTATATTTTGTTGTCGGTGGGGCTGGGATTCCTGTGCGCATTCGGAGGCGCCTACATCGCACGTAACCTGTAGGAAGGGCGGCTATGGATAATGAGGTGATGGTGGTTCGCATCTACCTGCGAGAGACCGAGCACGGGCGTCGCAAGAACCTCATGCAGGAAATCCTCAACATCCTGCATGATCAACAGCGCGTGCAAGGCGTGGTGGTTTTCCGCGGCATCGCCGGGCTCGGCGAGAGCGGGGAAGTCCATGCTGCCGACTTGCTGCGGTTGAATGTCGATCTCCCGCTCGTCGTCGAATTCTTTGACAAGCCAAACGTTGCCGAGGCGGCCCTGCGGCTGTTGGACGGGCTGGTTCCGCCCGGGCATGTCCTGACCTGGCGTGCGTTCCAGCACGCGCCGGCGAGCTCCGGCCCTCACCGTCGTGGGCGGGCTTGACCAATCGTCCGGTATCCGACAAGCAGAACGCTGCGAGCCGGCCCGGGCTCAGAAAATACGGTTGTTCCGAGTGGCTCCTCGGGTCTCTTAAGGGGCGAGGCTTAGGGAGACCTCCCTTGTCCGATTTGAAACCGACAAGGCGGAGCCCGGCGGTAGCCATCTTTGACGTCGACGGCGTCCTGCTGGCGTCCCCCCATGAGCGGGCATGGCGCGAAGCGCTCAAGGGGTTCGCTGAACCCGAGCGCTTAACGACGGAAATCTACCAGGCTCATGTCGCAGGCAAACCGCGGCTCAGCGGTGCTCTCGCTGTTCTGGAGGCATTGGGGGTACCAGAGGCCAAACAGCAAGCCTTCGCTTACGCTGAACGTAAGCAGAGGAGGCTGGAGGAACTGATCCATGCGGGGGACTTCGCTGCCTTCCCCGACGCGCTGAGCTTTGTTCAGGCTGTCCGGGCACTCGGATGGCCAATGGCCGTGGCCTCGTCTTCGCACAACGCCAATCAGATGATGCAGGCGATACGCCTCGATTCCGGCGAGACTTTACTCGATGTCTTCAGCGTGAACGTCTGCGGACGCGATCTGCCCCGCGGCAAGCCGGATCCGGCGATCTTTCTGCTCGCCGCCGCAGAGCTGGGGCTGTCACCTGAAACATGCTTCGTGGTCGAGGACGCGCCGGCCGGGATCGAGGCAGCGCGCGCGGGTGGCATGATGGCGCTCGGCGTCGCCCGGCTTGGGGATGTGGACCTGCTGCAGGCGGCCGGAGCGGATCTGGTGGTGACGAGCCCGGATGAAGTCGCGATCGGCGAGCTTGCCAACGGGCGGCTCTGCCGCCGCCTGGCGTGACGGGAGCGTTTGAAATGGAAGGCTTGCTCGAACCCACATCTGACCCCGCCTGGATGCTTGCCGCAGAGGGGTACGACCCGCTCCGCGAAGGCATCTATGAGGCGCGCTTTGCAATCAGCAACGGCTTCCTCGGGGTGAGAGGGGGGCGTGAAGTTAGTCGCGGATCGCGCTGGATCGAGCCCCATCGCACCTATATTGCGGGTCTGTTCGATATACCGGGCCCCGAGCACCCCATACCGGGGCTTGTTACTGCCCCTGGCTGGCTGCAGGTCCGCGTTATTCCCACTGGCGGCCCCCTCGTACACCACCCTGCCGAGGTCGCCTCGCACCGCACGACACTCGACATGCGGCGGGGCGCATTGCTCACCGGGTTCAACTTGATTGACCACCATGACGTAGCTGTACGCGTGCGGACACTGCGCCTGGTGTCATTCAGCGAACGTGCGATCGGGCTGCACGTAATCGAGTTGGAGATCGAGGAAGGGGAGATCGAGCTCACGTTGGAAGCATCATTTGAGGGACTGGGCTTGGGGCTCATATCCGAACGGCTTGAGCAGGATCTCGGTGTCTGGCGGACCAGGTACTCGGGCAAGCGCGTCGCGATGGCAGCGGCATCGTCGTTGCAGGTCGACGGGTCCGACATCGCGCCGACCATGCCCGGTCCGTTGAAATGGTCCTGGCACTGGAAGACTCGCCCCGGCCAGAGCGTATTCCTTTCGCGGCTGGTGGCTGTGGTGCGAAGCGACGCGCAGGATGCGGATCCTGGTCGTGTTGCAGGGGAGAAGCTTGGCGTTGCCCGAAAGCTCGGCTGGCGCAAGGTCATCCGGGAACACGAGGCGGCCTGGTCAGAGCGATGGCATTGCAGCGATTTCGAGGTCGGGGGAGACCCCGCCGCGGAACTGGCGTTGCGTTTCGCTATCTACCACCTCAACAGCGCCGCCAATCCGGCTGACGAGCGTGTGTCCATCGGGGCGCGTGGGCTGACGGGAGAGGACTATCACGGGCATGTCTTCTGGGACACCGAAGTCTATCTGCTGCCGTTCTATACATTGACTTGGCCGGAAGCGGCCCGCGCGCTGCTGATGTATCGCTTCCACACCATTGATGGCGCGCGGGCGAAGGCGGCCGCGATGGGATGGCGTGGCGCCATGTACGCCTGGGAATCCGCCGATACTGGTGCGGAGACGACGCCGGAGCAGGTTGTCGGTCCGGATGGCCGGATCGTGGAGGTTCTTTGCGGCAAGCAAGAACAGCACATTACCGCAGACATTGCGTACGCTGTCTGGCAGTACTGGCAGGCGACCAGAGACGAACAGTTCCTCCTTGACGCGGGTGCCGAGATCCTCCTCGAGACGGGGCGGTTCTGGTCGAGCCGCGCCCAACCGGAGGCGGACGGTTACTGCCACATCCGCGGTGTCATCGGACCGGATGAATACCACGAGCATATCGACGACAACGCCTTCACCAATGTGATGGCGCGCTGGAACATCCGGCGAGCGCGGGATGTGGCCGCCCTGCTGCGCGAAGGCTGGCCCGACCGCTGGGCAAGCCTTTCATCCCGCCTTGGCTTAGGGGATGCGGAACTGGCGCAATGGCGGACAGTGGCGGAGACGATGGCGACCGGCTGGAATCCCCAAACAGGGCTGTTCGAGCAGTTCGCCGGGTTCTTCGGCCTTGAGGAGATCGATCTGGCGGCTTACGAGGGTCGCTCTGTGCCGATGGAGGTCGTGCTCGGACGCGAGCGGACGCAACGGACCAAGGTAATCAAGCAGGCCGATGTCGTGGCGCTCCTCGGCTTGCTGCCGGAGGAATTCCCTGGCGACAGCGCAGTGACGAACTTCCGCTACTACGAACCGCGCTGCAGCCACGGCAGTTCGCTTAGCGGCGCCATGCATGGGCTCGTCGCCGCCCGGCTGGGCTACTCCGACCTCGCGCTGCGCTACTTCCAACACGCCGTTGCGATAGATCTCGCGGACACGCACACGGCGATTGCCGGGGGGCTGCACATGGCCGCTCTCGGTGGCACCTGGATGACGGCAGTCTTTGGCTTCGCCGGTTTATCATTGCAGAGCTACGGGATCGCTCTCAATCCGAAACTGCCGGCGAGTTGGCGAAGCCTGGGTTTCGGGACTGAATGGCGCGGCCGCCGCCTGAAGATCAGGATCGACGCCGCGGAGCAGCTTGTCCATGCGAACTTACAAGCCGGCGACTCAATGACGCTTTCGGTGAATGGCCGCCAGCACGAGGTCCGCCGCGATCAGGGGGCCGTGTGCCCTCTGTATCAGCAGAGCTGATCTTGGGCTTGGTATCAGGCATTTTACGCCAGATCAGCGCAACGAGGGTAAGCCCAACGACCCCGAGCGCCGCAAACGCAGCGGTCTGGCCAAAGCGATTGGCGAGGGCACCCCCGGCCGCGTTGCTGATCATGGCGCCGAGCCCGCCTGCGAGCCCGAGTATTCCCATTCCGAGGTTTAAGCGACCGCCGCGCCTTGTGATATCGGCAACAACCAGTGGCATCATCACGCCGACAACTGAAGCGCTGATCCCGTCAAGCGTCTGGAAGCAGACCAGAGCTGCCTTTACTTGGTTCCTGTTGCCAGACATCTTCGCATGATCTGGTCTCCCTCGTACCCGACATAAACCCCTTTGAGAAGGGACGCGCCCACCGTTACACGCCTGCAGAGGCAAACCGTACCCCGGATGCCTCTCCAAGCCGATTCGCATGGCTGAACGATTGATCTAGCTCAAGGATGTACGGGGCAACCGCCTTAAGGTGGACATCCGTGGAGAGAATCGACGTTCGCGATACCAAGCACGGGAAAGAGGTCATGCCGACCGAGCAAACCGCATTGACGAATACCCCCGAGCTGCCGCCCGGACTTCGGCCTGGCGGCAGCGCGCCCGCAGCACCGGCTGGCAAGGGAAAAGCACGGAAAAAGCCGGGATGGCTCGTTACGGTCGTGGTTGTCATGGGCATCGTGGCGATCGGCGCCGCCGGCGGCTGGTACTGGTGGCAGCAGCAGTTGAATGCGCTTCCAGCCGGAATTTCGAAAGCGAACGGCCGGCTCGAGACGGAGCAGGTGGAGATTGCCAGCAAGTATGGCGGCCGGATCGCGGCCATATTCGCCAAGGAAGGAGATATGGTCAAGGCGGGTACAATTCTCGCGCGTATCGACACGAGCCAACTCGAGGCACAGCTCCAGGCAGCCGAAGCCCAGGTCCGGCAGGCTGAGTCCCAAACGGTGGAGGCGGAGAAGGTCATTGCGCAACGCGACGCCGACCGGATCTTCGCGGCGCAGGAACTTCAGCGGACTATTGTCCTTAACAGAGACGGATGGGCAACAAACGAACAGCTCGACCAACGGCGAGACCAGATGCAAACCGCTCAGGCGGCTTATGAGTCAGCCGTTGCCGCCGTAGATGCGGCGCATGCATTGATCGCGTCGTGGCAGGGCGAAGCGAGGAGCATCAAGTCGCAAGTCGATGATGACACGCTCGTCGCCCCGGTCAGTGGGCGCATCCAGTATAAGCTTGCGCAGCTAGGGGAGGTTCTGTCTCCAGGGGGGCGGGTCTTCACACTGCTCGACTTTAGCGATGTTTACATGACGATCTTCGTGCCTTCGGACGTCGCCGGTCGCCTCACTCTCGGCGACGAGGCGCGGGTCACCCTCGATCCTGACCCAGGATATGTCTTCCCCGCAAAGGTATCATTTGTCGCCACAGAGGCACAGTTCACGCCGAAGACGGTCGAGACCGAGGAAGAACGCGAGAAGCTCATGTTTCGTGTCAAGCTTTCCGCCCCCTCTCAGCTTCTGGCGCGCTACGCAGAACAGATCAAAACGGGCGTGCGCGGTATCGGGTATCTGCGGACCGACCGGACTGTGGCGTGGCCCGCCAAACTGGCCGTGAAGCTGCCATGACGACAGCGAACGCCGCACGCGTAGGACGGCTATCACACCGGTATGGCCGGACCGTTTCGCTTGATGACGTGACGCTGGAGATCCCGCCCGCTTGCATGGCGGGGCTCATCGGCCCCGACGGCGTCGGCAAATCGACGCTACTCGCGCTGATTGCCGGTGTGCGCAGGATTCAGGAAGGCGAGGTCTTCGCGCTGGATGGCGACATGCGGGACAGCGAGCATCGCCGTTCCAGCCTGCCCCGCATCGCGTATATGCCACAAGGTCTCGGGCGCAACCTGTACCCGACGTTGAGCGTGTTCGAGAACCTCGACTTCTTCGCCCGCCTGTTTGGACAAGCCAAAGCGGAGCGTGTGCAGCGCATCAGCGAGTTGCTTACCGCGACCGGTCTTGATCCCTTTCCCGATCGTCCGGCAGGCAAGCTTTCCGGGGGAATGAAACAGAAACTATCGCTGTGCTGCTCGCTCATCCACGATCCGGATCTGCTGATCCTCGACGAGCCGACGACAGGCGTGGATCCGTTATCCCGTCGGCAGTTCTGGGAACTGATTGACCGCATCCGCGCGCGGCGGCCAGGCATGAGCGTGATCGTCGCAACCGCCTACATGGAAGAAGCAGAGCGCTTCAACTGGCTGGCGGCCATGGATGACGGCCGGGTGATCGCCACCGGAACCCCCGCCGAGCTCATGGCAAAGGGCCATGGATCGACGCTGGATGAAGCGTTCATCAATCTCCTCCCCGAGACCAAGCGGACCGGCCATGAAGCGGTGATTGTGCGTCCGCGCGTTGCAACAGAGGGGCCGCCGGCCATCGAGGCAGAAGGGCTGACCTGCCGCTTCGGCAAATTCACCGCCGTCGATCATGTGAACTTCCGCATCGAGCCTGGTGAGATCTTTGGGTTTATCGGCTCGAACGGCTGCGGCAAGAGCACCACGATGAAAATGCTCACTGGCCTGTTGGCTCCCACCGAAGGGGAGGCGCTGCTTTTCGGCCATCACCTTGATGCAGGCGATATGGCCACACGCCAACGCGTCGGTTACATGTCGCAGGCTTTCTCGCTGTATAGCGAGCTTACCGTGAGGCAGAACCTGGAACTGCATTCGCATCTGTTCCACCTGCCGGAAGAGTGGCGGGCGGCTCGCGTCCAGGAAATGCTCGAGCGGTTCGATCTGCTCGGCGTTGCGGACAGCCGGCCCGAGAGCTTGCCATTAGGGGTGCGACAGCGCCTTCAGCTCGCAGTCGCCATTCTGCATAAGCCCGAGGTGCTGATCCTCGACGAGCCGACCTCCGGGGTCGATCCGGTCGCCCGCGATACATTCTGGCGGTACCTTATCGACTTGTCGCGAGATGAAGGTGTGACAATCTTTCTGTCCACCCACTTCATGAACGAGGCGGAGCGGTGCGACCGCATTTCGCTGATGCACGCGGGTAAGGTCCTGGCGGTCGGTACGGCGAAGGAACTGGCCGCGCGGCGCGGCACGGATAATTTGGAAACCGCCTTCATTGCATATTTGGAAGATGCCAGCGGAGCCAAACTGGGTGCGGACCCGGGCGTGAGCGAGCTGGTGCTCAAATCCGCCGAGGCCCCGGTCTTCCGGCCCGCTGTCACCCGGCTGTTCGATTGGCGCCGGCTCTGGGCCTATTCGCGGCGGGAAACGATGGAGATCCTGCGCGACCCGATCCGGCTCAGTTTTGCGCTGTTTGGTCCGGTTATCCTGATGCTGACCCTGGGATTCGGGATCACGTTCGACGTCGAACACGTGGTCTACGCAGCGTTCGATCAGGATCGGTCGCGCGAGAGCCGTGAGCTTCTCGAAAACTTTTCGGGATCGCGGTACTTCGAGGAGCATCCGGAAATCTCCTCTCCCGCCGAGCTCGAGCGGCGGCTGCAGAATGGCGAGCTGGCGCTCGCGATCGAGGTCCCGCCGAATTTCGGCAAGGATCTGCTGACAAACAAGCAGCTCGAAGCTTCGGCATGGCTCGACGGTGCCGTGCCATTCCGCGCGGAGACGGTACATAGCTATCTCACCGGGATTACGCAAACCTACTTGGCTGATCAGGCCGCCAGGGGCCACGCTACAACTCTCCCGACGCTGCCGGTGAATATGGAGGAGCGCTTCCGCTACAATCCGGCGTTCAAGAGTGTCTATTCGATCATCCCCGGCGTTATCATGTCGATTCTCATGACGATCCCCACAATGATGACGGCGATCAGCGTGGTCCGGGAAAAGGAGTCCGGATCGATAGCCAATTTTCGATCGACACCGATCACGAGGCCCGAATTCCTGCTTGGAAAACAGCTACCCTATGTGGTTATCGCGCTGATTAGTTTCGCAAGTCTGCTGTTTCTGGGGCAGCTTGTATTCGGTGTCCCGGTAAAGGGCTCCCTCAGCGCATTAGTTACTGGTGCTGTTCTCTATGTTGCCGCCTCCACGGCATTTGGTCTCCTCATCTCTTCCTTCACCTCCACTCAGGTTGCTGCGATCTTCGCGGCAGCGGTCCTGACGGTCACGCCCTGCATCAATTTCTCTGGGCTGCTGGTCCCAATTTCATCGCTCTCAGGGGTCGCCCGCTGGTGCGGACTTCTGTATCCAGCGGGATGGTTCACGCAGGTCAGCCTCGGGACATTCACAAAGGACCTTGGCTTCGTTGAACTATGGCCTGATATCCTGGCGCTTCTCGGCTTTGCAATCGCGCTCATAGTTGCATCAACAATCACACTGCGTAAACAGGAGCTGTAACGGTCATGCGGCCGAGCAACGTCTTAAGACTTGGTCTCAAGGAGCTGTACGGTCTGGCCGCAGATCCGGTACTCCTGTTCCTGGTTTTCTTTGTCTTCACGTTTACAGTCTATTCGATGAGCGAGATAAAATTCGAGGTTGAGGCTGCGTCGATCGCCGTCGTCGATGAGGACCACTCCGAGCTTTCCCGGCGAATCGCCGGGGCTCTTCTCCCGCCGCACTTTCTCCCCGCTGTCGAAATCGACGCCAACGAAATCGATCAGGGGATGGATTCCGGCCGTTTCCTTTTCGTCATCGAGATACCACCCAAGTTCGAGCAGGACGTACTGGCTGATCGCCGGCCCACGGTGCAGATCAATGTGGACGCGACTGCCATGACAGAAGCCGGCAACGGTGCCGTCTATTTGCAAAATATCATCACCCAGGAGGTCCTGAGTTATGCCGGCCGAGGCTCAGGGGAAATGGCGTTGCCAATCAATCTGGTATATCGCTCACTGTTCAATCCGAACCTGCGAACCGAGTGGTTCAACGCGATGATGGGGGTCGTCACCAACGTCACCCTGTTGGCGATCGTCCTCACCGGCGCGGCGTTGCTGCGCGAACGCGAACACGGTACCGTCGAGCATTTGTTGGTCATGCCGGTCAGGCCCGCAGAGATCATGACCGCCAAAATCTGGGCCAATGGCCTCGTCATGGTACTCGCTGCCACCGCATCGATTTGGCTTATGGTTCATAAAGTCGTCGGGGTCCCGTTGGCTGGTTCGATGCCGTTGTTTGTCGTCGGTACGGCCGTATATCAGATCTCTGTCGGGGCCCTCGGCATTCTGCTCGCGACATTCACCGGCACGATGGGGCAATTCGGCTTGCTCATAAACCCAATCGTAATCGTGTTGGATACGCTCTCGGGCTCTGCGACCCCGCTGGAAAGCATCCCTAAGTGGCTGCAAGACGTGATGCAATTCACGCCGACCACCCACTATGTCAGCTTTGTGCAATCCGTTCTGGTCCGGGGGGCTGGGGTCGATATCGTCTGGCCGGAGCTTGCAATCCTCGCAGCCTTCGGAGTCGTCTTTTTCGGGGTCTCGCTCGTTCGGTTCAGGACTGCGATCATGAGTTTCCAATAAATCAACTCTACTTCACCCCTCGCGCGGTGCCGTTCCATCCGCCGAAAGTGGCCGGAGCTACCATGAATGATGCATTTTGGTCTGCCTTCACGGCCCTTGCTGGAGCCACGGTTGGTGCGGTGGGCAGCATCGCGGCGACATGGCTCACGGTGAGCGCCCAGGAGCGTGGCCGCAGGATCGCTCAGGCGACGTCCCGTAGAGAGACGCTGTATGGGGAGTTCATCGAAGAAACTTCGAAACTCCTCACTGACGCCCTAACCCACAAGCTTGATGAGGCATCAAAGCTTGTTCATCTTTATGCGCTGGTTAGTAAGCTGAGACTATTCGCTCCCGGCCATGTGGTCTCAGCGGCAGAGGAGGTCTTGGAGGGAATCGTTAAAACTTATGAGAGTCCGGAAAAGGACATCCATGCTTTGTTAAAAGAGCAGGATCAAGGAGCAAATCGGTGCATCACAACTCAGTTCCTGTATATGGCTGTTTGCCCCGACACGAATCGGGGCAAACAGTCAATGGCGTCCTCTTATGTGCCTTGGGCATGCAGCGTGATTTGTGCCACGCCGGCCGCCACATTCACTCCGGCACTGCCCTCAATGCTGAGCGGCTGCAGCGTGACCGTCTTCCCAGAAGAGTTGCCGACCAACACGTCGACAGCACCGCCAACACCCGCGGCCGCCCCGGCGGTCAGCCCGCCGTACTGCCCGGCGAGTGCGCCCGGGTTGAGGTTAGTCGTGGGTGCCAGAACAGCCCAGGCGAGGATGCCACCGGCAATGTAGCCGACGTCCACCCCGAATCGGTCGATGTGGCCGACATAGTGCTCGACTGCGCCCTGGACCGGCGAATAGGTGCACTTGAGGTCCCGACTGGAACCGAATACGAACCCCCAGCCGCTGGAAACATCACAAGTGAGAACGCCAGCCTTAACCGTCGTTTGGGCATGCGCCGGCGGTCCCGAAATCCCCGCTGTTAACGCGGCCAAGGCCGCCGCGAGAGAGAGGTTTTTCATCCTGTTCATCCGTTTAACTCCTGTTTTTCCCGTTTTCAGATAATTCGCCGCCGCATCCGCGCGGCAGGTTGACCCGAGCAGCACATCTCAGCCCCCGAGCAACTTGGACAGATTGGAGAATAGACTTGTCTCTGGCTCGATCGATGTCGCTATTGGTGGGCTGATCACCGCAGTCACGACATCTCCCACCTTCAGCGAAGCGATCATTGCGGCACGTGATGGATCGCTGGCCTGGATGGAATAAACAGCTCCGCCGTTCGGGTTGACGACGTCCACCCTTTGCGACCCAGGGTTAACACCAACCACCAAACCCACGACATGGGTCATCGGTACGTTTGTGCCGCCGGGGATCTGTACCTGCTCATGCCATGCCAGAAGACCCGCTTGATCCGGCGGAAGATTGATTGCCTCCCCCCCGGGCGTCCCCGTTCCCTTCGCGACCATGAATGCGACTGAACGGTAGTAATGCACATCCACCCTGTCGCGAGCATCGAGCTTTTCCAGCGACACCTGCGGTCCCGCGATAACACTCAGGGTGCCGCCGTCAACAGTATTCAGTGTCACCGCTCTCGAGATATTCACGATTTTCGCATAGACCGTCTGTGCAGCCGCCTCCGGAATCATGCTCGGCACTACCGGGTTGGTGCTCTGCGCCGCGGCCGGTATCGACATCGTGTTGAGGCCCAGGGCCGCCGCTGCAAGGACGACGGCTGCGGCCGTCGTCCTGCCGGGCGAGAAAAACTTAGCAGCCATTTTGCGCTCCTCTTAGGTTTAAGATACCGGCTAGGCGCCAAATAGGCCCCCAGGCACGATGCGTGGCTGGATACCCCAGCCCACCGGCTAGCTGCATTGATATGGATCAATGCTCAGCAGCCTTCGATGGGATGCTAGATGACAACATGAATTTCCGAAGCCAGCAGGATTATGGCGGGCATATTGGCTCCGTGACGGTCGCCAGTTCGCCCGAATGGCATCTGCACTGCCACGAATCGCAAGCCGAGCTTCAACTGACAGGCGACTGGATTGCCTGCGCGACTGGCATCCGCAACGCAACCGAGGTTCGCCGGATCCTCGATGAGACGGGTGGCAGGAAGTTGCGCCTTGACGGAAGCCGGCTCGGCCACTGGGACAGCGCCCTCATTGCATTTCTAAAGATGCTTCGAGACATGGTTCCCACAGGTGGCACGCAGCCCCCTCAGATCGACACATCGGGCCTGCCGGATACGGCGAGGCAACTGCTGACTCTGGCCGCTGCGGAACCGCCCGGCGCCCGAAAGACCGAGGTGCCGCCTTCCTCCCTCGCTGCGCGGGTCGGGACAGCATTTTTCAGAGCGGTCAACGAGACGATGGAAATCGTGGCACTTGTCGGTGAAACCGCGCTGGAAACGTGTGGTGCGGTCACCGGGCGCGCACGCACCCGCACCATCGACGTTTTGCAACTTGTACTTGAAGCGGGGGCCGATGCCCTGGGAATCGTTGCCATCGTCAACGTACTGGTCGGCGCGATAATCGCCTTCGTCGGCGCCATGCAACTGAGGCGCTTCGGCGCGGGCATCTACAGTGCCGATCTCGTCGGCATCGCTACCGCACGGGAGATGGCGCCGATCATCACCGCGGTCGTAATGGCAGGGCGTACAGGTGCCGCCTACGCTGCACACCTCGCCACCATGCAGGGAAATGAGGAGATCGATGCGCTGAACGTATTTGGAATCCCAGTTTACGATTTCCTCGTGCTGCCGCGAATCATCGCCCTGATGACGATGATGCCGCTGCTATATCTTTATGCCTGCGCTCTTGGCCTTTTTGGCGGATTCATCGTCAGCATCGCAACGCTCGATCTTACCTCGGCGGCGTTCCTGACCGAGCTTCGCGCCGCCGTCACGTACCGGCAGTTCGCCATCGGCTTGACCAAGAGCTTCACCTTCGGCGCCCTTGTCGCGTTGGTCGGGTGTCATATTGGGTTGCGGGCTGGTCGCAGCGCCGCCGACGTCGGCCACGCTGCAACAAGGGCCGTTGTGGTGGGAATCGTAGGGATTATAGCCCTTGATGCGGTATTCGCCGTCTGCACCAACGCCTTGGGGATTTGAGATCATGAGCGAAAGCCGCGAGGAGCTGTTGCAGGTCCGCGGCCTTACTGTCGGGTTTGGCGATCATGTAATCCAGCACGATCTGAGCTTTTCCGTTCGGCAAGGTTCGATTTTTGCAATAATGGGCGGCAGCGGCAGCGGCAAGAGCACCGTTCTCAGGGCGATGATTGGGCTATTGCGCCCGCTTGCCGGGACGGTCCTCGTCGATCGCGAAGACTACTGGGCGGCCGGCGAAGCACGCCGGGTGGCGATCGCCCATCGCTTCGGAGTTCTGTTCCAGAGCGGTGCCCTGTGGAGCTCGATGACGGTGGCCGAGAACGTGGCTCTGCCGCTGCAAATGCTCACCCACCTCGACGCGAATGCAATTGCCATTCTCGTCGATCTCAAACTTTCGTTCGTGGGCTTGGCTGCCGCCGCGAACAAGATGCCATCGGAACTTTCGGGCGGCATGCGCAAGCGCGCCGCTCTGGCCCGTGCGCTCGCCCTCGATCCGGAGATTCTGTTCTTTGATGAGCCATCGGCGGGACTGGATCCAATTACCTCCAACCGGCTCGATGACCTGATCCTGGAATTGCGCAAGGGTCTCGGCGCGACCGTCGTGATCGTCAGCCATGAGCTGCACAGCTTGTTCGGTATCTGTGATGACGGTGTTTTTCTCGATGCGGACACCCGGACAGCTATCGCTCGCGGTTCGCCCCGGATTTTGCGAGACAAATGCGACCATCCCGTCGTGCGCGCCTTCATGGACCGCGGACTAGTCGAAGCCGGGACGGCCAGCGGATCGCAATGAAGCCCAAAGCTACTATCGTTGGCGCGTTTATACTCGGCGCACTCGCCCTGGGCGTGCTTGCTATTTTGTTCTTCGGAGGAACGCGCCTCTTCGCCACGAGGTCGCGCGTCGTCGTGTTCTTTAGCGAATTGGTCGCCGGACTCGACGTTGGCTCACCGGTCACGTTTCGCGGCGTCCGCCTCGGCTCGGTCCAGAGCATGGCCATCCGCGCCTCGGCCGACACGATGACCGCGCGGATTCCTGTCTACCTGGAACTCGAGCCGAATCGGTTGACCTGGGAAGGGGAGAAGCTGAGCGGTTCTGCTGCAGATTACGAGCGATTGGTCCAGGCCGGGCTGCGAGCCCAACTGGCGCTCCAAAGCTTCGTCACCGGTCAACTGCGTGTGGACCTCGATTTCCGGCCCGGCACGCCGGCACTGCTGGTCGGGACGACGACGGACGCACCCGAGATCCCTGCGGTCCCGTCGGACCTCAGCCGGCTGCGAAACCAACTGACAGAACTGCCGCTACGTGAGCTTGCCGACACCGCGCAACGGGCTTTCGCCTCGCTGGCACGCCTGTCGGATCACCTCGATGTGACGCTCGACCCCCTTGCCCAGAGCGTGCACCGTACCGCCGACACCGCCACGCAGACGCTGCAAACAACGGACGAGGCGGTGCGTCGGGTGCAGGCCGACGCCTCCACTGCGCTGCGCGATCTGGATGCACTGCTGGTCGATGCTCACCATCAGGTCGACGCGCGCGGTGGTGAGCTCAGTCGCGTCCTTACGGGAGCTGATCGCGCGGTACGCCAGGCGCAGACCCTGCTCGACTCGCTAAATGGTCTGGCCGAGCCGGGCTCGCAGTTCCGCGCCGATCTCGAAGCCACCTTGCGCGATCTCGCCGCGAGCGCCAGCTCCCTACGCAATTTCGCGGAGACGGTCGAGCGGAACCCGAACACGCTCCTCATGGGGCGAACCAGCCGGTGAAGCAGGCTGCCGCGCACCTATGCCCAGCCAGGCAGATCTTTTGGGCCGCGTTGCTCGCGTTCCTCGGTGCGGCAATTTCCGGACTTGCCGCCTGCAGCTTATCTGGACCGCCTCCCGCCAAGTTTGTGCTGGGTGCCATGCCTGCGGCGATAGCGACAACGGTACCGCAGACAGGACGCCCGGTCATCGAAGTTAAGCGCGTCCAGCTTCCTGACTATCTCGACACAACCGATATCCTGGAGCGCAGAGGCAATCAGCTAGTCCCGAGCCCGACCGGCCGTTGGGGGGAACGGCTGTCGGTCGGCATGACCCGGGCCCTGATGGCTTCGCTTGCCGCCCGGCTGCCACGCATGGTCGTGAGCGCAACGCCACAGTCTGGGCGTCCGGCGCGGCAGATCCTGGTCGATGTGGCTGCCTTCGAGCCGACAGCAGGCCACCAAGTCGTTCTTGTCGCCCGCTGGACCATCACAGATGGTGCCGGCCGCCAAATACTGGTCGCAGAGCAAACGTCTCTGGTCGAAGCTATCGAAGGAACCGGTGATAGCGCCGTCGTGGCAGCAATGTCGCATGCGCTCGAGGACCTGGCCAACGAGCTCGCCGCCGGGATCGAACGCGATCGACCGAGCTGACCGCCGCGCCTGGACTTCATGCTCACGCGATGTCTGCGGATCGCCGCTGTCGCGGCTATGGGGATCCTGTCAGGTGGCAGTAGCCGCAGCCGTTCCGTTCGGTCTGTGCAAGCTGGGCCGTAATGGCTGGCCGGCTTCCCGTCCGAACCGACTCTAGCAAGAGATTTGCAGAATTCGACATCGCGGCCGGGGCACCCCGGGCACGCTCGGGGCTCATATCCACATAGTCGACGGACGCCTGGCCGGGGGGGAAGAGTTCAGCCATCCTGCCTGACCAAGAGACCAGATCAACCGCGGCCGTCTCGGCTTCGTGCTGATTGCCACTTCCGTAAGCGAAGGTGCGGATCTGGTTGATTTCGGCGAGCATATGCTGCATCGCCTGTCCTTGTTCGGTGGGTTGGCCAGCGTGCGGCGGTTGTTGCGTGCAACTGGTCGCGATCAGCAAGGCTGCAAGAGCGGGGATTGCGGCTCGTATACTCACGGCAGTTGAACTCCGGATAACCAGTTCTGCGCGAAATCCAGACGTGGGCACTCCAGTCAGCGAGGCGTCGGAACCTCGACGATCTTCCACACTCCTTCCGAGACGCGACACCAGTTCACTACGTAGTGGTCAATGTTGTTCGTCTTTTCTGCGAAACGGATCGTGTAGTCTATCGTCCGGCACGGCATGCCGTGTGACTCGAAGTTGTGGGTCAACTTGACCTCACCCGCGTTCCCCGTGTCGGGGCTGCGCCATCTCTCAACCGTTCCGATCGACTGGCCTTCATAGAGTCGGGCGGCGGCGGCACTCATTCGCTCGAAGTCCTCGTTCGGGAGTCCCGGCCAGTAAATCAATGGCACTTGCGCGATAGCAGCCGCCGACATGACCGTCAGCGCGAAAGCGTTTGCCAATAACAGCACTCTGGGCAGGCGATCGAACGGACTCATTGGGACCAGCATTTCCCGGAAACTACGGCCTCAGCCTTCGTTCGGCTTTAGCCGACGACTCGGGCATAGGGCAATGGTCCTTCCCACGCCGGCCGCTTTGGGCTTGCACTAGATCTAGTGCGCGCCGGAAGCTGAACGTATCCGCCGCACCGATAATCCCACATTTCCGGATGAACGGCCCACCCGTGATCCAGATGCGGACCGTACGGCTAACGGTACGATCACCTCGCCCACCCCATCCGGACATCGCGGCAACCGCCTTGGCGCGGACACTAGCTAATGCCCGAACGACCCAGGCAAGCAAAATCGCCCGCCAGTGTTGCTCCGACGCACATTCGCACGCATTTCCGCATCACCGAGGGAAGAGCCTCCTGCCCCAGCGTCGCGATCGGCCGCACCAGTCCGGGCGTGCTGATCCGTCGCACCGATGCCGCATACAGCCCGATCATCAGCTCGAAATGCGTAAAGCCGTGCCGAACCTGACCTGCCTGGCGCCACTCGGCCGGCATCGGTGCGAAGGCCAGTGCCTCGGCGCCCCAAGGCTCCGTGCGCCACTCAGTGCCCGGCAGCTCGGTCATGCCCCCCAGCAGGCCAGACGCCGGCCGGCGGCGCAGCAGCACGCATCCCTCTGCATCGGTCAGCCAGAAATGCACGCCGTGTCGCAGCGGGCGCAGTCGCCGCTCGGCCCGCCGCGGCAGGTCCGCTTCGATTCCCGCTTGCCGACCGGCGCAGCCCGCCATCCAAGGGCACAGGCCACAAGCCGGAGAGGCGGGCGTGCAGATCGTCGCGCCAAGATCGAACAGCGCCTGGGCAAAATCGGAGGGTCTGGCGACGGCAGCGGGATCGGACCCAAGCTCCTCAGCCGCTGCACGTATCGCTGTCTTGGCGCCGGGTAACGGGTCCTCGATCGCCAACAGGCGGGCGACCACCCGCTCGACGTTGCCGTCCACCGGCACCCCAGGATGGCCGAAGGCGATGGCACCGATCGCGGTCGCGGTGTAGAGGCCGACGCCCGGGAGGCCACGCAGCGCACCTGGCTCGCGCGGGAAGCCCCCGGCAGCGACCACAGCGCGGGCACAGGCGTGCAGGTTGCGGGCACGGGCGTAGTATCCCAGCCCGGCCCAGGCGGCCAGCACCTGATCCAGCGGCGCAGTGGCCAGAGCCTCGACCGTCGGGAACCGACTGACGAAGCGCTCATAGTAGGGTATGGCAGCAGCGACAGTGGTCTGTTGGAGCATGACCTCGCTCAGCCAGATGCGGTAGGGGTCCGGGGTTTCGCCCGGCGCTGCGCGCCAGGGCAGGCGGCGCCGGTGCCGGTCGTACCAAGCGAGCAAGGACGCAGCAGGAGCGATGGCGGGAAAAGACACAACAAGCGGTATGACGATGGCCCCGCGGCACGTCTATGGGCCGCGGCCGGTCAGCGCACTGCTGCCGGCCGTTACCCGCGCCGCGTTCCGCCGCCGATCGCCCGCAGCCGCGCAGATCCTGGCCGACTGGCCGTCGATCATCGGCCCGGCACTCGCGGCGGTAACGACGCCGCGTCGGCTCGTTGCCGGCACCCTGACACTGGCTTGCTCCGGGCCGATCGCGACCGAGTTACAGCACCTCGCCACCGAGTTGATCGCCCGTGTCAACGCCCATCTCGGCTCCGCGCCGGTGCAGTCCTTGCGCTTCGTGCAGACAACCCCAGCCCCTGCTTCGCCGCCGCGCACCCCCCGGGTGACCGCCGCGGCGGCAGAGGCCGCCGAAGCGGCCGTCGCCGGACTGCCGGGCGGCGAACTGCGTGATGCGCTGGTTGCGCTCGGGTGTGCCGTGCTGAACGTTGACACGGTTCCCGCCATGCGAGAGAGGTCGCCGCGCGTCAGCGTGGCGGGTGAGGGCCTCGCGCCCGGCACCCTCACCCGGTTCGCTTCGCGAACCGACCTCTCCCGCAAGCGGGAGAGGTGAGGTTTGGGCTGCGCTCAGGACTCCAACCCCCAATTCCCCCGAGGTCCTTCATGCCGATCACTCGCCGCCACCTGCTGCCCCTTGTCGCCGCCGGGCTGGCCACACCGAGCGTCGTGCGCGCCCAGAGCAGCACCCAACCCGCAGCCACTGCCGCGCAGACCGAGGCTTGGGAATCCGAGCGGGCGGTCGGCAGCCCGACGGCAAAAATCACCGTGGACGAGTGGTTCTCACTCACTTGCATCCATTGCGCCCGTTTCGCCCAGGAGACCTTCCCACAGGTCAGCAACGACCTGATCAAGACCGGCAAGGTCCGCTGGGTATTCCGCGACTTTCCGCTCGACCGCGTGGCTTTGCAGGCCGCGATGGTGGCCCGCGCCCTGCCGCCGGACCGGTACGAAAACTTCATCTTGGCACTGTTCGCCAGCCAGGACCGTTGGGCCTTCGCCCCCGGCGTGGACTACACCAAGGAGCTATGGAACATGGCCGCGCTCGCCGGTATGAACCGGGCCATCTTCGACGCGGCGATCAACGACAACGCGCTGCAGGGCTGGATTCTGGCCCAGCAGGCCACCGCTGAAAAGAAGTACAAGATCGACGCGACTCCGAGCTTCGTGATTAACGGCAAGATGTCTACCGGCGAGATGGGCTACGACGCTTTCGTGAAGCTGCTGCCGGACGTGTCCTGAGACGGAGTCTCGATTGCCGGTCCGCTTCGCTCGCCTTCGCATCGCCGGGTTCAAGAGCTTTGCCGAGCCCGCCACCGTGGAAATTCGCCACGGCTTGACCGGGATCGTCGGTCCGAACGGCTGCGGCAAATCCAACGTCGTCGAGGCGCTGCGCTGGGCGATGGGCGAGGCGAGCCCCCGCAGCCTGCGCGGCGGCGAGATGGAGGACGTGATCTTCGCCGGTACCGCCGGCCGTCCCTCCCGCAACATCGCCGAGGTGGGGCTGACGCTGGAAGAGGCGGCCGGCACCGCGCCGCCGCCATTCCACGACCAGCCGGAGCTGGAGATCGTGCGCCGCATCGAGCGCGGCGCCGGCAGCGCCTTCCGGGTGAACGGGCGGGAGCTGCGGGCGCGCGACGTGCAGACGCTGTTCGCGGATCTCGCTTCCGGGGCGCGCACCGCTGGGATGGTGAGCCAGGGCCGGATCGGCGCGCTGATTGATAGCCGGCCGGAAGAGCGGCGCCGGCTGCTGGAGGAGGCGGCGGGGATCACTGGCCTGCATGCCCGTCGGCACGAGGCGGAGTTGAAGCTGCGCGCCGCTGAGGCGAATCTGGCGCGCGCCGAAGATCGGCGCGGCCAGCTCGAGGCTCAGCTCATCGGGCTGAAGCGGCAGGCGCGGCAGGCCAGCCGCTACCGCAACATCTCCGGCGCGATCCGACAGGCGGAGGCGGAGCTACTGGCAATCCAGCGCGCCCGCGCCGAGGCGGCGCGCGCCGCGGCCCAGGCGGCGCTGGAAGCGGCGTGGCAGGCGGCGGCCGCCGCCGCGGAGGCGGCCGGCACGGCATCGGCGAAGGCAACCGAGACGGAGGCGGCTCTGCCGCCGCTGCGCGAGGCCGAATCGGAAGCCCGGACCGCGCTGGAGCGGCACCGGGTCACCCAGGAACAGATCGCCGCCGAGGAAGAGCGCGCCCGCGCGGCGCTGGCCGACGCCGAGCGGCGTCTGGCGCAGCTTGGGGCGGACCTCGCGCACGCGCGGGAGCTGAGCCGAGATGCGCTGGCCGCAGAAGAACGGCTCGGCGCAGAAGCGGACGCTCTTTCTGTAGCTTGCGCCACATTCCCGGCAAAAATTGAGGCGAATGAGCAGGCCGTCGCGGAAACCGCGGATGCGGTGCGGCTGGCCGAGGCAGAAGCCAATCGGGCGACCGAAGCAGCGGCGGAGGCGGCCGCCCGTGCTCAAGCGGCGGTGCAGGAGCTGACCGCTGCGGAGGCACGTGCCAGGCGCCTCGCCGAACAGTATGCCCGCGTCTGCGACGAACGCGATCGTATGCGGCTGCAGGTGGTCGATCCGGTGCGGCTCGACGAAGCGGCTGCGGAGCAAGCGGTGGCAGACGCGGCGCTGGCCGATGCGCGGGGTGCTTTGGAACGCGCCGAGCAAATCCGCGCCGAGGCCGAGGCGGCGCTGGCGCAGTCTCGCACCCGCCACACGGAAGCCGAGGCGCTGCGGGCCAAGCTGGACGCCGAGATGCGGGCGCTGTCGGAAATCCTGGCGGTGAAGGACGGCGAGCAATGGCCGCCGATGGTCGACGCTCTGGGTGTGCCGGCGGGGCTAGAGCCGGCGCTCGGCGCGGCGCTGGGCGAAGAGCTGAGCTCGGCCGCTGATCCGGCGGCGGCGCGGCACTGGCGCGAGCTGCCGCCGCTCGATCTGCTGCCCCTGCTGCCGGAAGGCGTGGCTTGTCTGGCCGGACTGGTGCAGGCGCCGCCGGCGCTCGGGCGGGCGCTGTCGCAGATCGGACTCGCGGAAGACGAACCGGCGGGCGATGCCGCCCAGAGGCTGCTGACGCCGGGGCAGGTGGTGGTGTCGCGGGCCGGAGCAGTCTGGCGATGGGACGGCTACACGATCCGGGCCGGCACACCGACTGCCGCGGCGGTGCGGCTGCAGCAGCGCAACCGACTGACTGTGCTGCGGACGTCACTGGCGGAAGCAGAAGCCGCGGCGGCGGAGGCCAGCCGCTTGCTGGGCGCGGCGGAAGGCGCCGAACGCGACGCTGTTGCCGCCGAACGCGAGCTACGGACGTCCCGAGCCGAGGCGGAGCGACGCTGCGAGGCTGCCCGCGCGGCGGCCGTTGCGCTCCGGGCCCAGGCGGACGCGGCTGCCTCCCGGCTGGCAGCGGTCGAGCAGCAACTCGCGCGAATCGAGCCGGACCGGGCCGAGGCGGACGCCGCTGTTGTGGCGGCCCGCGCCGCGCAGGCCGAGCTGGCGGACCTCGGCGGCTTACGCGAGGTAGTCGAGCAGGCGCGCGCGGCGCTCGCCGCTGCCCGGTCGCGGGAGGCCGCGGCGCGGGCAGAGCGCGACACCCTGGTGCAGGAACAGCTTGCGTGCAGCGCGCGGCGCGAGGCGATCGCCGCGGAGCGCGCGGGGTGGCGGGATCGTGCCGCGGACGCCGCCCGGCGCCTCGAGGAAATGGCTGATCGCCAGCGCGAGGCGGAAACCGAGCATGCCGCGCTGGCGGTGTCCCCGGCGCAGGCGGCGGCCCGGCGGCAGGCAGCGCTGGCAGCGCTCGAGGTCGCGCATACGACACATCGCCGGGCGGCGGAGGCCCTGGCGCAAGCGGTTGCACAGGCCGGCGAAGCGGATCGCGCATCCCGAGCTGCCGGCGATCGTGCGGCCACCGCCCGCGAGGACGCAGTGTGGGCGGAAGGGGCGGCGGCGCAAGCCGAGCAGACCTGGGCGGGGGTTTGCGAGCGCATTGCTGAGCGGCTGGGCGTGGGGGCGACGCTCCCCGAGCCGCCCGCGGATCTGGGTCCCGAGCCGGAGGACAAGGCCCGCCGTCGGTTCGAGCGCCTGTTGCGGGAGCGCGATGAGATGGGGCCGGTGAACCTTCGCGCCGAAGCCGAGGCCGGGGAGATCGAGGGGCAACTCGCGGCGCTCGATCGCGAGCGGGAGGAGATCGGGGGCGCGATCGCGAAGCTGCGCGGCTCTATCGGGCATCTGAACCGCGAGGGGCGCGAGCGGCTGATTGCGGTGTTCGAGCAGGTGGATCGCAATTTCCAGGCGCTGTTCGTCCGGATGTTCGGCGGTGGACGGGCGAACCTCGCTTTGGTGGGTTCCGACGACCCGCTTGAGGCGGGGTTGGAGATCTATGCCCAGCCGCCCGGGAAGAAGCTGGCCACGCTTTCATTGCTGTCGGGCGGCGAGCAGGCGCTTGTCGCGCTGTCTCTGATCTTCGCGGTGTTCCGGTGCAACCCGGCGCCGGTTTCGGTGCTGGACGAGGTCGATGCGCCGCTGGACGATGTGAATGTGGAGCGATTCTGCACCTTACTGGACGATATGGTGCGGGAGACCGAGACGCGGTTCCTAGTGGTGACCCACCATCCCCTCACCATGGCGCGGATGGACCAGTTGTATGGGGTGACGATGCAGGAGCGCGGGGTGTCCCGGCTGCTGTCGGTCGATCTGGCCGCAGCGGCGGAGATGACGGAGCACGAGCGGATGGCGGCAGAGTAGGGCTGGGGGGCTGATGTACATCTGGGCCAATGCGGCCGGTCGGGATGTCGGTGAGTGGGGATTAAGGTCAGCGGGGACCCGTCGGATGACCGCAACATCTCGGCATGCGAGCAGAGAAGCAGATCGAATTGGAGAAGTTACCGGGCGGACGGACGTAGGCTCGCAACATATTCAATGAATCGGTCGCCAGCTTTTTTAACACAAAGGATACGAAGGAGGGCCACGATCATTCCCATCGCCCTCGCGCGCAGCTTAGCATCAAGGTTCGTCGCCTTCCCGACCTTCGCGTTTTTGGTGCGAGAAACCGACACTGGTCGCGGCAGGTGCCCAACGTTCCATTAACCGTTATGCCGTTGGTCTCCGCCACGATGCCCGCTGCGGGCATGGGCATCGCAGTTCGTTCACCCCTCGCAACGCATCCTTATACCCCAGACGCTTGGGACAAGCTCATCGGGCCTGGCTCGCACCTGGGTCAGCGATATTATCGGGCGGCGTCAGTCGGTCTCTTTGTCTGCCAGCGCCGAATGATCGATCGGACACATCCGACGCTTGCGTACCATCACCGCGTAGCTGCCCTGACGGGCTTCCCGGTCAGGATGCGGAAGCAGCACTTGCCCGAGACGATCCCAGTCGGAACTCGTCAGTTCGGTCGCTTCCAAACATGTAAAGGAGGAAAGAACCTCCTCCCGGTACGCCAGTTGCGGCACGGGTTGAACCTGGAGGAACGGCGCATGGGCCCTGATGTGCACCGGCATACCGGTTCGGGTAAGTCGGAAATTATTGAACAGTGGGCCAAACCAGATGTCCGTCTCGACGATTCCCTCCCAGGCGGCCAACCCCGGGATGGGCGGGAGATTGACGGGGGCACGCACCGACAGACTCCAACCAGGGGAGGTTCTTGCCAGGAGACCCGTCCAGATCTGCACTCCGCCGAGCTCGGGCAGCGCGGTGAGGAATGGAGGCGAGTAGCCGCGCAAGATCTCTGGGGCCACTGCATCGAAAGCCGCGGCATAGCCCGGAAACTGAACCGCGCCGGTATCCGTTCCTGATAACGGCAGCCAGCTTTCGTCGTCGCCATATGACCAGAAAACCTGCTCGCCGTCCCATAACAGCCGGATATCCATGGGAGGGAATATCCAGTAACCGTACCCCGTGGCAGAGGTCAGGGCGTCGCAATAGCGCATAGCACGGCTCGGCAAGTACCCTGCCGCCGAGCGTTCTGCTCGTTTTGGAAGTCGTGCCTCTTGAATGAGACGGAAGAACTCGACAGTGCGATTTTGTTGCATGTTCTTTACGCTAGAAACAGGAGTCGGCATCCCACGCCATGCGCAGGATGCCCGGCACCTGCACCGCTTAGAAGCGCATCATCCCGCCGCCAACATGCACCCGGCCGGCATCCTTCGTATCGAACCGCATCATCCCGCCGCCAATATGCACGCGGCCGGCGTCCTTCGTGCTCTCCCGAGCGGCGGACACAACCAAAGTAGTTGCGACCATGGTGCCAGTGCGGTCTGTAGCGGCGGTGGTGGAATCCGCCTGGGCTGTGGTGATTTTGTCAGTTGGAAACATACTCTGGACCTCCGTAGAGCGATCAGCGAACACGCTAATGCCACAGGAGGCATCGCGATGTAAATAGATAAAATCACCTTTACGTGAGAAAAATCCCTTGGGAACTCCTGAATCGCATGTATTCAGGAGACGAATTAGCTCGCCTATAAATCATACCAACCATTGTCCGAGCATTGCCGGACGAAGATGTTGACCGGGAAGCCGGTTCAATCAAATTCCCTTGTAGGATCCTCGTCACTGGCCGTGATTATAGTTCGGCCCGAAAGGAGATTCTATAGGTTGTTTTGGTGATTTATGAAGGGCTGTTTGAAACAAATTGCCGGCGAAACCCCCGCGGTTCGCGGCACGACTAGCGGGACAACCATCCACATCGCCATCGTGCCCCCTAAGTTGGGCACATGAATTCTTGGCCTCGAATTGTTCTCGGCAACGCAGCAGGCTAGCATTCCCTCCATGACCGCGACTTCTGACATGCGTGGGCTCGCCCGCAACACCGCCAATTACGGCGACCGCGACTTCGCGCTCTATCTGCGGCGGTCCTTCGCCAAATCCATGGGCTACTCCCAGGCGATGCTCGACCGTCCCGTGGTCGGCATCGTCGATACCAGCTCGAGCTACAACAACTGCCACCGCACGGTCCCCGAGCTGATCCAGGCGGTGAAGCGCGGCGTGCTCGCCGCCGGCGGCCTGCCGCTCTCCTTCCCCACTGTGTCGCTCTGTGAGCCGTCGCTGTTTCCGACCTCCATGCACTATCGCAACCTCGCAGCGCTTGACACGGAAGCAATGCTGACGGCGCAGCCGATGGACGCCGCCGTGCTGGTGGGCGGCTGCGACAAGACCGTGCCTGCCCAGCTCATGGCCGCGGCGTCCGCCGATATCCCCTGCGTGCAGCTTGTCACCGGGCCGATGCTGGCCGCCTCCTTCCAAGGCGAGCGTCTGTCCGCGTGCACCGATTGCCGTCGCTATTGGGCGCAGTATCGTGCCGGCCGGGTCTCCCGCGAACGCATCAACGAGATCGAGGGCCAACTCGCCACCACCGCCGGCACCTGCGGGGTGATGGGCACCGCCAGCACCATGGCCTGCATCACCGAGGCGTTGGGTATGATGCCGCTAGGCACTGCCAGCATCCCCGCCGTGCACGCCGACCGGCTGCGTGCGGCCGAGGAAGCGGGGGCGCTGGCAATGCAACTGATCGCGGCGCCGATCCGGCCATCCGAGATCATCACCGAGCATGCGGTGGAGAACGCGCTGCGCGTGCTGTTGGCGCTCGGCGGCTCGACCAATGCGCTGATCCACTTAACGGCCATTGCCGGCCGGCGCGGCATCCGCATCGGCTTGGCGCGGCTGAACGATCTCTCCGACAGCACGCCTGTGCTGGTCGATCTCAAGCCGACCGGCGAGGGCTACATGGAGGACTTGCACGCAGCCGGCGGCATGCCGGCGCTGCTGTGGGAACTGCGGGACGTGCTACATCACGACACGCGCGATGTCACCGGGACGATGCTTGGCGAACGCCTCGCGGAGCCCGATTTCGTCGATCGCCGCTATATCCGGGCGCGTGCCGAGCCGGTGTCGCCGGTGGGTGGGCTGGTGGCCCTGTTCGGCTCACTCGCCCCGCGTGGCGCGATCCTGAAGCGCAGCGCCGCAACCCCTGCGTTGTTCGAGACCGAGGCCCGCGCCGTAGTATTCGATGGGCTCGAGGACTTGGCGGCCCGTATCGACGATCCGAACCTGGACGTGTCCGAGCGCGACGCCTTGGTGCTGAAGAACGCCGGTCCACTGACCCCCGCCGGCATGCCGGAAGCCGGCTACCTGCCGATCCCGGCGAAGCTCGCCCGCGCGGGGGTGAAGGACATGATCCGGATCAGCGACTGCCGGATGTCCGGCACCGCGTTCGGCACGATCGTGCTGCATGTCGCGCCGGAGGCGGCAGCCGGCGGGCCGCTCGCATTGATCGAGACGGGCGATCGCATTCGCCTTTCGGTGCGGGATCGACGGATCGATCTGCTGGTGGCTGAGGCCGAGCTGGCCCGTCGCCGCAGCCGCTGGCGCGCGCCGCCGCGACCGGCACGCGGATGGGACCGGATTGTTGCCGAGCAGGTGTTGCAGGCCGACGAGGGTTGCGATCTGGCGGTGCTGCGGGGCGACTAAGGGCGCATATACGCTCTCTCACTCTCTGCGGGAGAGGTGGTTGAAGTCGAACTATGGGCACCACGTTTCTGGCGCTGCTCGCCCTCCTCCAGCACGCCGCCCTGCCGGTCCAGCACGTGCGCGTCCCCGAATCGGGCGGGGTCACTCTGGATGCTGCCCTGGTCCACCCCGCCGGCGCTGTGCGCGGCCCGGCTGTCGTCGCCCTGCATGGCTGCGGCGGACCAGTGCCCAGCCGGGACGCACAATGGGCCGAGACGCTCGCGACCGAGGGTCACATCGTCCTGCTGCCGGACAGCTTCGGTTCACGCGGCCTCGGTTCGCAGTGTCGGCTCCAACAGCGGTCGGTGCGGCCCTCCGGGGCCCGACGCCAGGACGCAATCGCGGCGGCACGCTGGCTAGCCGGCCAGCCTGGAACGCCGCCGGGCGGGATCGTGCTGCTCGGCTGGTCGAACGGCGGCGGCACGGTGCTCTTCACCGCGGCCCAGGCGCCCGATCTGCCGCCAGGGCTGTTCTCCCGCTTCGTCGCCTTCTATCCGGGCTGCCGGACCGAGTTGCAGAGCACCACTTGGAAGCCCTCCGCACCGTTGATGATCCTGGTCGGAGCCAATGACGACTGGACCCCAGCGGAGCCGTGCCAAGCCCTTGCCGGGAAGTTTCCCGATGCGATCACGCTCGTCGTCTATCCTGATGCTTGGCATGATTTCGATCGTCCGGACCGCCCCGTGCGAGTGCTGCATGGGCTGACGACGCCACCGAGCGGCACAGGCCAGGCGTATGCCGGAACCAACAGTGTCGCCCGTCTGGACGCATTGCATCGTGTGTCCGCCTTCATCGCCGCTGCTGATCATAGCTAGGCCGAATCGCCGGCGGCATTTGTCGCCTTCGGGGCGCATGCTAGACCCGTCGGCGCAACACGGATGCGCGGCAACGGTATCATGAACGAATACCTGACAACCTCCAGCGGAAGCCGGTTCTTCTCCGCTCCGCTGGCGGAGACAGACCCGGAGCTCGCCGACGCGATCAGCGCGGAGCTGCGCCGCCAGCAGGACGGCATCGAGCTGATCGCCAGCGAGAACATCGTCTCGGCTGCCGTGCTCGAGGCGCAGGGCAGCGTGCTGACGAACAAATACGCCGAAGGGTATCCGGGCCGGCGCTATTACGGCGGCTGCCAATATGTCGATGTGGCCGAGCAACTCGCCATCGACCGGGCGAAGCGGCTCTTCGGCTGCGCGTTCGCTAATGTCCAGCCGCATTCCGGCGCGCAGGCCAACCAAGCAGTGCTGCTCGCGCTGCTGCAGCCGGGCGACACGATACTGGGGATGAGCCTCGCGGCCGGCGGACACTTGACGCATGGGGCGGCCCCCAACTTGTCTGGCAAATGGTTTCACGCCGTGCAGTACGGCGTCCGCCGCGAGGATGGGCTGCTCGACTACGAGGAACTGGAGCGGCTAGCGCGGGCCGAGAGGCCGAAGCTGATCATTGCCGGCGGCTCGGCTTATCCGCGCATCATCGACTTCGCCCGCATCCGGCGCGTGGCCGACGAGGTGGGGGCCTATTTCATGGTCGATATGGCGCATTTCGCCGGCCTGGTGGCCGCCGGGCTGTTCCCGAACCCTCTGCCGCACGCGCACGTGGTGACCACGACCACGCACAAGACGCTACGCGGCCCGCGCGGCGGCATGGTGCTGAGCAACGACGCGGAGCTTGGGCGGAAGATCAACAGTGCTGTGTTCCCTGGTCTGCAGGGGGGGCCGCTGATGCATGTCATTGCCGGTAAGGCCGCCGCATTCGCTGAGGCGCTGCGTCCCGAGTTCCGTGCTTATCAGGCGTCAGTCGTTGGGAATGCGAGGGCGCTGGCCGAGACGTTGGCGGAGCGAGGACTGGCTATCGTGACCGGCGGCACCGACTGTCATCTGCTGCTGGTCGATTTGCGTCCGAAGCACGTCACCGGCAAGGCGGCAGAGGCGAGCCTGGAGCGGGCGCTGATCGCCGCGAACAAGAACGCGGTGCCGTTCGATCCGGAGAAGCCGGCGGTGACCTCTGGGATTCGGCTCGGATCGCCGGCGGCTACGACGCGCGGGTTCGGCACGGCCGAATTTCGCGAGGTCGGACTGATGATCGACGAGGTGATCGAGGGGTTGGCCGGTTCGAATGACGGGTCGAATGATGGCGCCGAACGAACTGTCGCCGCCCGGGTGCGCGCGCTGTGCGCGCGGTTTCCGATCTATGTGGGGAGATAGTGAGATAACTGGGGGGAGGGGGCGGTTCGTACAGAGGTGGCTCACTCCCGGCGCCCCCTCCCCCTCAACCCCCTCCCGCAAGGCGAAGGGGAATAGATGAGGTGTCCGTTCTGTGGTCATGACGACACCCAGGTGAAGGACAGCCGTCCGACCGAGGATGCTTCTGCAATTCGTCGTCGCCGCTTCTGCGGCAATTGCGGCCAGCGCTTCACCACAATCGAGCGTGTGCAGCTTCGCGAGCTGACGGTCATAAAATCCGACGGCAGGCGAGTGCCGTTCGACCGCGACAAGCTGGCGCGCTCAATTCGCATAGCGTTGCGCAAACGCCCCATCCAGGAAGAGCGAATCGAGCGCATCGTCAACGGCGTAGTGCGCCAGCTCGAAGCCTCCGGCGAGAGCGATATCCCGAGCAAGCAAATCGGGGAGCTGGTGATGGACACGCTAAAGGAGCTCGACCCCGTCGCCTATGTTCGTTTCGCCAGTGTCTATCGCAATTTCCGCGAAGCGAAGGATTTCGAGGAGTTTGTAGGTACGCTCGCCGAACCCGCGCCGGGCGGCGAGGCTGGATAGCGGAAATGGGCGCGCCCTCGCCAGACGATGTCGCACATATGCGGGCTGCGCTGGCGCTGGCGCGACGGGGAATCGGCACTACCTGGCCCAATCCGGCGGTCGGTTGCGTCGTGGTCGAGGACGGACGGGTGGTCGGCCGGGCCGTTACGGCACCAGGGGGGCGGCCACATGCGGAGACGCTCGCCCTCGAGCGGGCGGGCGAAACGGCGCGAGGCGCCACCGCCTATATCACGCTGGAGCCGTGCTGCCACTGGGGCCGCACCCCGCCCTGCACCGATGCGCTGATCGCCGCCGGCATTGCTCGCGTGGTGATCGGCGCACATGACCCCGATCCGCGCGTCGATGGCGCCGGTACAGCTCGCTTGCGCGCCGCCGGCGTCGAGGTGGTCGAGGGCGTGCTGGAGCTGGACGCACGCGAGACAGTGGCTGGGTTCATGCTTCGGTTGCGTCTGGGAAGGCCTCTGGTCACGTTGAAGCTTGCTTCGACGTTGGACGGGCGGATCGCCACGGCTGGCGGCGAGAGCCGGTGGATCACCGGGGCGGCGGCACGACGCGCGGCGCATGCGCTGCGGGGCCGGCACGATGCGGTGCTGGTAGGGAGCGGCACGGTGGCCGCCGACAACCCGGACCTGACGTGCCGATTGGCCGGCTTCCGCCCCAATCCCTTGGTCCGGATCGTGGCGGACAGTCAGCTGCGCACTGCGCTCACCGCACGGCTGGTGGCGACTGCGGCCGAGACGCCGACCTGGATGCTGATCCGCGATGACACCGATCCGGGCAGGCGCCGCGCTTTTGCCGATGCCGGCGGCATGCTGATCGAGGTGCCGGCAGCACCGATGGGCATCGATCTCGGCCAAGCGCTCAGGCATCTTGGTAGCATCGGCATCACCTCCCTGCTGGTGGAAGGAGGCGCGCAGATCGCCGCCTCGTTGCTGCGCGAGGGGTTGGTCGATCGGCTGGCCTGGTTCCATGCACCGGCGATAATGGGCGGTGATGGCTGGCCGGCTGTCCAGGGCTTCGGCGTGGACCGGTTGCAGGGCATGCCCCAATTCCGGCGCCGCTCCTCAACCCCGTTCGGCGATGACATGCTGAGTGAGTTCGAGAGGGTCGATTAGGTGTTCACCGGCATCGTCACGGCACTCGGCACTGTCCGCGCCATTGAACCGATCGGCGACGGCAAGGACATGCGGCTCGCCGTCGCGGCCCCGTGGGAGGACGCGGCGTCAATTCCGATCGGCGCATCGATCGCCTGCTCCGGCTGCTGCCTGACGGCGGTCGAGGTCGGGCCGGACTGGTTCGCGGCCGACGCTTCGGCCGAGACCCTGTCGAAGACCACGCTGGGGCGCTGGCTGGTCGGCACGCGGGTCAATCTGGAACGATCGCTTCGTGTGGGCGACGAGTTGGGCGGGCACTTTGTCTCCGGCCACGTGGACGGCGTCGGTGTCGCGGTGTCGTCCGAGCCCGAGAACGGCTCGACGCGATGGTGGTTCGCGGTGCCGCGCCGCTTGGCGCGCTTCATCGCGGTGAAGGGCAGCGTTGCGGTCGACGGCGTGTCGCTGACGGTGAACGAGGTGGACGAGGCAGGCTTTGCGGTGAACATTATCCCGCACACCGCTTCGGTGACCTGCTTCGGCTTGCTGACGCCCACCGATCCGGTGAACATCGAAATCGACATGCTGGCACGCTATGTCGCGCGGTTGGCGGAGTTCCGATGATGGACGGCATCAAGAGCGTCGCCCTGTCGCAGTATCTCACCAGCGCCGATGAGCTGGTTGAGGAGGCGCGCAACGGGCGGATGTTCATCCTCGTCGATGACGAGGATCGGGAGAACGAGGGCGACCTTGTTATCCCGGCGCAGTTCGCCACGCCGGAAGCGGTGAATTTCATGGCCCGCCACGCACGCGGGCTGATCTGCCTGGCGATGACCCGCCACCGCGTCGAGCAGCTCGGCCTGGGGTTAATGAGCGCGCACAACGGCACCCGCCACCAGACGGCGTTCACCGTCTCGATCGAGGCGCGCGAGGGCGTCACCACGGGGATCTCGGCGCATGACCGCGCGCGGACCATCGCGGTCGCAATCAATCCAGAATGCGGGCGAGATGATATCGTAACGCCCGGGCACATCTTCCCCCTGGTCGCGCGCGAGGGCGGCACGCTGGTGCGCGCGGGGCATACCGAGGCGTCGGTTGATATCGCCCGGATGGCGGGGCTCTCTCCGGCCGCGGTGGTGTGCGAGATCATGAACGACGACGGCACCATGGCTCGGCTGCCGGATCTCGTTGCCTTCGCCCAGCGACACAACCTGAAGCTTGGTACTATTGCGGACCTGATAGCGCATCGGCGGCGCACCGAGCGGCTGGTCAGACGCGTTCAGGAAGGCACGTTCGACCACGTGGCCGGTGGGCAGTGGAACTTGATCGTCTATGCCAACACGGTCGAATACCAGGAGCATTTGGCGCTGGTGAAGGGCGATCTGTCGGGCCCGGGGCCGGTGCTGGTGCGCATGCACGCGGTCGATCTGCTGGACGACATGACCGGCGGGCCGCACTGGATTTCGGTCCACAGCGCGATGAACATGATCAGCCGCGAAGGGCGCGGTGCGGTGGTGCTGATCCGTGAGCACCGGAAGACGGCACTGTCTGACCGGGTGCGGCAGCTTGCGATGTCGCTGCGCCCGCAGCAGGAGCTGCGGAATTACGGGATTGGCGCACAGATCCTGCTCGATCTCGGGGTGAAGGACATGGTGCTGTTATCCAATCGCCGGCGCACGATCATCGGGCTGGAGGGGTACGGACTGAACGTGGTGGAGACGCGGCCGATCGTTGGCGAGGCGCCGCAGCGGTGAGCACCGAGGATGCAGTGCTGCCGTCGGCGCCGCGGGTCGAGGGCCCGCCGCCGCATCTGCTGGTGCTGCGGGCTCCGTATTACCGCGACGTGGTCGAGGGGCTGACGCGCGGCGCTGAGCACATCCTGCGCCAGGCCGGCGCGACGTTTGAGACTGTGGACGTATCCGGGGCGTTCGAGCTACCGCAGGCCTTGCGGATCGCGCTGCGGGGAAGCCGGCGGTTCGACGGGTACGTGGCGCTGGGGTGCGTGGTGCGGGGCGAGACCGATCACTACGACCATATCTGTCGGGAGACGATCGGCGGCCTGATGGCGGTCGCGCTGCAATTCGGCGTGGCGATGGGACAGGGCGTGCTGACGGTGCACCGGCTTGACCAGGCGCTGGCGCGCTCCGGCCAGGATAACCACAACAAGGGTGCCGAGGCGGCCGTGGCCGCGTTGGGGCAGATCGGCGCTGCGCGTCGGCTGGGGGCGGTATGAGCGACCCTATGAGTGATGGCGGGGCGGCCCCCTCCCCCCATCCCCCTCCCACAAGGGGAGGGGGGGCAGTGCGGTAAGTGGCCAAACCACGCCCCAAATCCCGCGCCCGCACTGCTTCCCGGGTCGCCGCCGTACAGGCGCTGTTCCAGAGCGAGCAGGCGCAGGAGAACCCGGAGACTGTGATCGACCAGTTCGTCCGCCACCGGTTGGGGGAATGGCCGGGCACCGGCGGCTTCGAGGAAGGTCGGGTGCCGGAGGCCGAGGTGCCGCTGTTCGCCCGCATCGTGCGGGCGGCGGTGGCGCAGCAGGACACGATCGACCAGATGCTGGTCGCGGCACTGCCGGCCGAGTGGCCGCTGGCGCGGATCGACCCGGTGCTGCGCGCGCTGATGCGCGCCGGCGGGGCAGAGCTTGGGATGGCGGACGGGCCGCCGGCGAAGGTAGTGATCAACGAATACCTGGACGTGGCGCACGGGTTCTTCGCCGGCGACGAGCCGCGGATGGCCAATGGGGTGTTGGACCGGCTCGCGCGCCTGTTGCGGCCGGGGGAGTTCATGGGGTAGGCCGGAGCACAACTCCGTGCGGTGACACCGAGTTCGGATCGGCCGCGTGGATGCCAGCTTTGGGTAGGCGTGGCGAGCGAAATCGCGGGCGTGGGCGGAGCGACTCGCCTCAAATCCCAAAATTGTTCGCTGGTTGCTTTTACTTTCACAAGATAATGGTTTTCGTATTGTGTGCTTTCAACCTAAATCCGCAGTTGAGCGATTGCACGCGCCGGCCGAATTGGCAGATTTGGCCGGCATGAGCACAGAACAGGGAGGCTTTTGCATGCACTGGGCTGCGGATGGGCAGGTGAGCTTCTTCGGTCTGTTCGCGATCCCCTCGCCGTACCGGTCAATGATGGTCTTGCCCACTACTTGTTGCCTTTCCATTTTTGGGTTGCGACTGCCCTGATTATTGTTGCCGCCGGGCACGCTTGTATGGCGCTGTTTCACCATTACGTGTTGCGAGATGGCGTGCTGCAGCGCATGTTGCAGCCTCATCACGGCCGGCCAAGCAGCGTGTCGCGATGATACAGCTTCGACCTAGTCCGTAGACTGTAGCCGTTTGAGGCCAGCAGCCGGCCGGCTGGGCAACGCGATCGATTGACGGAGCGGCGGTCGTACGGCTTGCTGGCAGCCCATGCATCGCGACACCGCCGACGACCACTGCTATAGCTACAAGTTCCGGCGGAGTTTGCGTCGGGAGGACAGCAGATGGTGAAGCAGGACACGGCGCCTTTATTGCCGGCGATTCGCGATCTGCGCCCACCGATCAGGGTTGCTCGACCAGGTCAGCTTGTCCCCTATCGCGCGGGCGCACTGGCAATTGGGGCTGTGGCCACCGGAGCCCTGGCGCTGGGCGCGTTGGCGATCGGTGCCCTGGCGATCGGACGGCTGGCGATCGACCGCGCGGCGATCGGCGATCTGCTGCTGCGCCGCGGTCGTGCCCGACGAGTGGAGATGCAAGCCCTGGTGATCGAGGAGCTGATCGTCGGCCGTTTGACGGTGCGGGAGTTCCTACGCGGCCAGGACGGGTGCTAGTGCCTAGTCATGGATTGGCATTGCTTGGCCCTGTCCGCGCCAACCGGGCGATCGCCGTCTGGTTGCCCTCGGCGGCCGCTTGCTCGAACCATTTGCGTGCCTCGACCGGGTCGCGCGGCACACCGTGCCCCGTGGCGTAAAGCCTGCCGAGATTGAACTTCGCCGCCGCGTTGCCCTGCGCGGCCGCCAACTGATACCAAATCCGAGCCTGGACGTAGTCCTGCGGCACGGCCCACCCGTTCTCATAGAACGTCCCGATCGCATTCTGTGCGATAGCAACCGCATTGTGTGCGACAGCATTGTGCTTACCCGCAGCCCGCCGTAGCAGTTGCAGCGCCGTGGTAAGGTCCTTGGGCACCCCGGCGCCATGCTGATACATGAACGCGAGTTGCACCTCCGCCGGCGGAAAGTCACGTTTCGCCGCCCGCTGATACCATTGCGCCGCCGCCGCCATGTCTGTCGGCACGCCGTCTCCGCGGCGGTAAATGTTTCCGAGGGTGGTCTGGGCGAGCGGGCTGCCCAAGTCGGCGGCGCGCAGCAGCCATTTGTTGCGTTGCGCCGTATCGCGGGGAACGGTGATGCCAACACCATAAAACCGGGCCAAGGCAATCTGCGCCGGCGCATAGTTCTGCTCGGCCGCGCGGCGGTACCAATCGAGCGCTGCGCCGTAGTCGCGCGTCACGCCCCACCCGCGCTCATGCATTACTCCGTTGAAGTACTCCGCACGCGCATAGCCCTGCGCGGCGGCACGTTCGAACAGCGGCACTGCGGCGGCATAGTCCTTCGGCACACCGGTGCCTTTGGCCATCAGCAGGCCGAGATCCGTCTGTGCCTTCGGCTGGCCCTGGTCGGCAAGCGATCGAAGCGCCGGCAGGGGCACTGACGAAGTGGCCTCGGCGCTGCCTGGTTGCTCCTGCAATGGCGGTGTCTCAAGCGCGGTCGTGACTGGCGCATTGGATGCCGCCTCGGCAGACGTGAAGAAGAAATCCCCGTCGATCGGCGAGCTCGACACCCATGGTTGCTGCGCGCCCTGGGTCTCGTGCTTCACCTTCAGCCCGACATCGTTGAACAGCCGGAAAATGTCCAACCCCGGCTGACGCATTTCGTCGGACAGTGCCATCGCGAACGGCCCGTCGGGGCCGCTGCCATCCGCGGCGACGTTGCCGGGCTGGGTGGCGAACGAGATCAGCGTGCCTTCCGGCGCGCGCATCTCCGCCAGCCCGCCGGCAACCCCGCGCGTGCCGAGACTGGCGAACGGATTGTTGCGGCAGGCGTCGAGGATGACGATGTTGAGTCGCGTGCCGGCGCCATCCATCTGCTTCAGCACAAGGTCGGCATCGATCATCTGAAAGTCGACGTCCTGAACGCGCGACGGATTGGCATCGACCGGCAGCAGCCAATTCTTCCCCTGCACCTGCACGCCATGCCCGGCGTAATAGAACAGCGCCACGTCAGCGCCCTGGATCTGCTGGCCGAAATCCTGCACGAGCTGCTCGAAATGGGATTTGTCGAGGTCGGTTTGGGCGCCACCGCCGATTAACGTGAAGCCGAGATGTCGTACCGTATCCGCGATCAGCTTCGCGTCATTGCCGGAATTGGCGAGCCGCTCGACATGGCCATAAGCGGCGTTGCCGATCACCAGCGCGACGCGGTGCTGGTTCTCCTGTGCCGGCGCACGGACCGCACCGCTCGCAACGAGCCAACCGACAAGTACGAACTTCGCGACATGCCTACCGAAGCAACGCAGGCGACCAGGCCAGGGGAGCGACGCCCCCTGGCCTTCGGGACAAAGCGGACCCGCGAGATGCCTCAATAGTAGTACCATCGACCGTGCTGCCACCGGCGGTGATTATAGTAGTTGTGGTTCCAATAATACGGATAGCGGTGCCCATGGTAGTAATAATACACCTCGGTCACCGGACTGTCGGGCCGCGCCAGGCTCGTTCTGGTGGCAGCAAGGGCTGCCGGCGCGGCAGCCAGCGACGACAGCCCGGCAAGCGTGGCGAGTGATAGCAGGGACATGCGCATCGTCTTGTTCTCCGTCGAACGTCCCCCGGCCGGAAGATACCCGGGCCGGCGCGCCTGATCCTATCCGATCCGCCGCCCTGGTGCGATCGGAGTATGGCACCGAGATCGTGCGTGTGGTGTCATGGCCACAGGCGCCATGCAAGGAGGACGGAATGGCGGAAAAAACCGACGGCGGCACCGACGTGTTCGAGATCATGCACACCACGCGGTCCATGCGACGGTTGCGGCCCGATCCTGTGCCGGACGAGCTGATCCGCAAGATCTTGCAGGCCGGCGCCTGTGCCGCAAACGGCGGTAACACGCAACGCTGGCGCTTCCTGGTGGTGAAGGATCCGGCAATCAAGAAAGCCGTGGCCGCCTATTACAAGCGCGCCTTCGATGAGGTGGTGGGGCCGCGTTACCGCACCAGCGCGCCACCCCCCGGCGTGAGCGCCGAGCGCTACCAGCGCCAGCACGCTGCGGTGGAGTACCTGACCGAGCATTTCCACGAGGCTCCGGTCTGGATCGTCGCCTGCATCGAAGACGCCGCTCCCGCCACCCGCTGGTCAGGCGCATCGATCTATCCGGCGGTGCAGAACATGCTGCTGGCGGCGCGCGCACTTGGCCTCGGTTCGACCCTGACCACGCGGCATCTGCTGCACGAAAAGGAGGCGGAGGCGGCGCTCGGCCTGCCACCCGGCGTGCATTCCTACGCCATCCTGCCGATCGGCTGGCCGATGGGCCGATTCGGTCCGGTCGGCCGCGGAGAACTCGCCGACATCGTGTACCAGGACCGCTGGGGCCAACCCTATCCCGGGCTGTAGCAGACGAAGCGATCTTGCCGAGCGTCCGTCGGCATCAGCGGCGCAGATTCGTCTGCGCCAGCTCGATCACCTCATCCCCGCGACCGCTGATGATCGCCTTCAGCATGTAAAGGCTGAAGCCCTTCGCCTGCTCCAGTTGGATCTTCGGCGGCAGCGCCAGCTCCTGCTTCGCGGTCAGCACATCGACCAGTGCCGGCCCGTTATGCGACAGCGCGCGATGCAGCGCGGCTTCGAGCTCGGCCGAATCCTCGACCCGAATACCTAGCACGCCCATGGCCTCGGCCATCGCCGCGAAGCTCGGATTCGTCAGATCGGTGCCGGTATCCAGATAGCCGCCGGCCTTCATTTCCATAGCAACGAAGCCAAGCGAGAAATTGTCGTACACGATCACCTTCACCGGCAGCCCAAGCTGCACCAGCGAGATGAAATCCCCCATCAGCATGGTGAAGCCACCATCGCCGGACAGCGAGATAACCTGCCGGCCGGGAAACGCCGCCTGCGCGCCGATCGCCTGCGGCATCGCATTGGCCATCGAGCCATGGTTGAACGAACCGAGCAGCCGGCGTTTGCCGTTCATCGTCAGGTAGCGAGCCGCCCAGACCGTCGGCGTGCCGACATCGGCGGTGAAGATTGCGTCCTCGGCGGCGATCTGGTCCACGAGCCGGGTCAGGTATTGCGGATGGATCAGCTTGCGACCGGCTGCGGGACGCGCCAGATCGTCCAGCCCCTTGCGCGCATCGGTATAGTGCTTGCGGGCGGCCTCCAGGAAGCGCCGGTCTGATTTGCGTGTCAGGCGCGGCAGCAGACCCCGGATCGTCTCGGTCACGCCGCCGAGCATGCCAAGATTGAGGCGCGTGCGGCGCCCCAATGCCTCAGGCCGCCGGTCGACCTGCACGATTTTCGCCTGTGGCGGATAGAAATTCCGATAAGGAAAGTCGGTGCCTAGCATCAGCAGGGCGTCGCAGGACAGCATCGCGTGATAACCGGAACTGAACCCGATCAGCCCGGTCATCCCAACATCGAACGGGTTGTCCCACTCGACATGCTCCTTGCCGCGCAGCGCATGCACCACCGGCGCACCCAGCGCATCCGCCAGCGCCACCACCTGATCATGCGCACCGGCGCAGCCGCTACCGCACAGCAGCGTCACCGCAGCGGCACTGTTCAGGATAGCGGCGCAGCGACCGAGCGACTGCTCGTCCGGGATCAGCTCTCCCTGCGCCGTATCAGCCCAGCTCGTATTCGCCCCCTCAGGCGCCGGAGCCAGCGCCACATCGCCCGGGATGACGATGACAGCGACTCCCCGTGCCAGAATGGCGGTCCGCATTGCGGTCTTCAGCACACGCGGCATCTGTGCCGGGCTCGAGACGAGCTCGACATAATGGCTGCATTCCTTGAACAGCTCCTGCGGATGCGTCTCTTGGAAATAGTGGAGCCCTATCTCTGATGACGGGATATGCGCGGCGATCGCCAACACCGGCACGTGGTTGCGGTGGCAATCATACAACCCGTTAATCAGATGCAAGTTGCCGGGCCCGCAACTACCGGCGCATACGGCGAGCCGGCCCGTTACCGCAGCCTCGGCCCCGGCGGCGAAGGCCGCGACCTCCTCGTGTCGCACGTGCATCCAGGCGATCCGGCCCAGCCGGCGCAGGCTGTCGTTCAGCCCGTTCAGGCTGTCGCCGGTGATGCCCCAGATGCGCTGCACACCAGCCTCGGCAAGAGTGGCGGCGATCAGATCGGCGATTGTCATCCTGGCCATGGCTTTTCTCCCGATTGCGGACGCCTCAGGCAAGCGCGCCGCGCACGCGTGCCGGTGTGAACGGTGCGCGGCGTAGACGCACGCCGGTCGCATCGAAGATCGCGTTGCCGATGGCCGCCACGACCGGTCGCGAGCTCGCTTCTCCCGCACCCGCCGGCGGCTGATCAGGCCGATTGATAGCCACCACGTCGATCCGCTCTGGCGCCTGCCCGATCCCAAGGATGGGATATGTCACCCAATCGACGCTTGTCACTTTCTCAAGATCGAAGGCGACCTCCTCCAGCAGGGCGCGGCTGGAGGCGTGCAGGATATTCCCCTCGATCGTGCGTTGCAGGCCGGTCGGATTGACGATCAGTCCGCAATCATGCGCCACCACCCAGTGTGTCGGCTGCACCACGCCGGTGCGGCGGTCGATCTCGATCTCTACGACGACGGCGACGAAGGTGTGCGCACGCTCCGCATAGGCAACGCCGCGCCCGGCGAGGACCTCGCCGGTGCCGCGGGCCGTCGCGGCGGGGCGCGGCTGCCACCCGTATTTCTCCGCCGCTGCCTTGATCACGCCGACGCCGCGCGGGTTCTGCAGGTAACGCAGGCGGAACTCGATCGGGTCGGAACCCGCCGCGGCGGCCAGCTCGTCGATGAAGCTCTCACTGGCAAAGTTGATCTGGGGCCCGACCGGATCGCGCAGATGTGTCGTGCGTAGCGGCGAGGCATTCTGCAGCAGCGGCGGTATGGTTTCCCAGGCCAGCAGCATCGCCGGAAAGCCATACCTCTCGCCCGGATAGCCAAATGCCGGTGCCGGGCGCTGGCCCATGCCCAGAAGCTGTCCGGGCAAGGTGTCGCGCGGGTCGCTCTCGGTACTGTTGATATCGAGCCGCGAGAATCCCTTGCTCTCGAAACTATAGGCAGTCACCTCGCCTTGCGCATTAAGCCCGGCGCGACACACATGAACGGAAGCCGGCCCCTTTGGATCCCAGGCGATGCCCTGGTCGCGCATATATTGCAGGCGGACCGGCCGGCCGGTGGCACGCGACAGCAGCGCCGCTTCCATCGCGACGTCGCCGGCATCGTTGCGACCGTAACAGCCGGGACCACGCGTCCAGATCACGCGCACGGCCTCCGGCGGCAGATCGAGCAGCCGGGCCAATCCGTCGCGCTGGAAATGCGGCTTCTGTGTGCCGCTATACACAGTCGCCGAGCCCGGCCGCACATCCGCGACCGCGCAGCCACCCGCCATGCTCGCGTGCGACTGGAACGGCCATTCGTACTCGGCCGAGACGACGCGCGCAGCGCCCCCCAGCGCCGCGGCGACATCGCCGCGCTTGACCGGCTCCTGGCGCGCCACCACCGGTGCTGCGCGAATATGCTGATAGAGTTGCGCCTGGGCCGGAAACGCAGGCGCCGGCTGCGACCAGCTTATTTTCACGGCATCCATAGCGCGGACCGCGTTCCATTCGCGCTCGGCCACCACGGCGATGATCGTGCCGCCGTCCGGTCCCTCGAGCCGCACCAGAGATCTCCGCCTCGGTCGCATGGGCCCGTTCGCGGATCAGCGCGGCCGCGGTCATGATCCAGCCGTTCAGGCAGTACCCGCACAACGTCGCCTGCTCCTCGGCGAAAGCGGTTTGCAGCGGATTCGGCGAAAGCGGTTTGCAGCGGATGTGGATGTTCGGGCGTCCCCAGCCCGGCCAGCGTCATCACCTCACCGTGTACGGCGGAGAGCGGTACCACGCAGGAACGCACTGGCCGGCCATTGAGAAGCACCGTGCAGGCGCCGCACTGCCCCAGGCCGCAGCCGAAATGCGGATTGTTCAGCCCGAGCTCGTCTCTGAGCGCGTACAGCAGGGGCGTATCCGGATCATCGACCTGCAGGGTATAGGACGCGCCGTCCACGCGCAGTGGAACTGTGTGAGGCATCCCCGTGGCTCCTCGATTGGCTGCTCGCCGACTATACCGCGAGGCAACGTCCCAGTAAAACCCAAGCTGCTCGCGCGCGCAATGTTACGTTCCATTGCAAGTGTGCCGAGCGCTCGATATCGGCGAGCCGAAGTCCGGCGACTACCTCGTCTGCGCTATGTGCAGGGCGGTGCGGATTGACAACCCATTCGTCATCTGTTGGCTTGCCCGCGAGAAAGTTACGACAATACGCCGGTCCCTCCGGCAGAGGGCGATAGTCCAAAAGGCAACAACGACAGTGCCATCATCAGCAAGCATTCCCCCGACGCAGGGCGGAGCTGTAACCGACATCGAGCGCCAGACCATGAAAAAGGTTATGTGGCGCGTCATCCCGATCTTAATTCTGTGTTACTTCGCCGCCTTCGTGGACCGCACCAATGTCAGCTTCGCCTCGCTGACAATGAACAAAGAGCTGGGCTTCTCCAGCGCCGTGTACGGGCTGGCCGCCGGCATCTTCTTTTGGGGTATTGCCTGTTTGAGATTCCCAGCAATCTCATCCTCGCCAGAGTGGGCGCGCGGCTCTGGATCGCCCGCATCCTGATAACATGGGGAATTATCTCTGGCCTGACTGCATTCGTCTGGAGTCCAATGTCCTTCTACTCGATGCGCTTTCTGCTGGGGAGTCGGGCTTCTATCCAGGCATTATTCTCTATTTGACCTGGTGGTTCCCGAAGCGTTATCGCGCATGGGCGATCGGGCTGTTCATGACGGCGATCGCCGGATCCTCGATCCTGGGATCGATCATTTCTGGCGCGTTGCTGCAGCTCGATGGTCTGCTTGGCCTGCACGGCTGGCAATGGCTGTTCCTGATCGAAGCGCTTCCGGCAATCACTCTGGGCTTCGTTGTCTTTTTTGCGCTGACCAACACGCCGGCGGAGGCGCATTGGCTCAGCGAGGAAGAACAGAGCTGGCTGGTCCGGCGGCTTGCCCTGGAGCGACGGCAGCAGGACTCGATTCGCCAGTTCAAGCTGGGTGAGGCGCTGCGCAATCCGCGCGTGTGGGTGTTTACGCTGATTTATTTCGGCCAGAACTTCACTGGCTATGGTCTCGGCCTGTTCATGCCGCAGATCATCACACGTCTTGGGGTCGGGCTGAAGCTGATCGGCTGGGTGACAGCGATCCCGTCGGCGTTCGGGTTGGTAGCCATGCTGCTGTCCGCTCGCTATGCCGATCGCAGCGGCAATCGGGTGCTGACGCTCGGCACCGCCTGCCTGATCTCATTCTCGGGCTTCGCCTTGTGCGCGCTCACTGGGGATCCGCTGGTGATGATGGGATTGATCATCTTCGCGCAGACGGGCCAGGGCTCGATCGGCAACAATTTCTGGCCGCTGCCCACCGCGATGCTTTCCGGCGCCGCCGCGGCCGGCGCGATCGGGCTGATCAACTCGCTCGGCAACCTCGGCGGATTCTTCGGCCCCTACGTGATGGGGCTGATCCGCAACGCCACCGGCAGTTTCAGCGTGGGCATGGTGGTCCTGGCCTGCGGAACCCTCATGTCCGCCGTTCTGGTCTTCGCGCTCGGCCACGACCGCCGGTTGGAGCATGTGCCGGCGGAATTGGCGAGCCACGCCGACTAGTGGGACCTCGCAAGGCCGGCTAGCCTGGCGCCTTCAGCGGCCGGTGAAACTGGGCCTGCGGTTCTGCGCGAAAGCCCGCACCGCCTCCTGATGGTCCTTCGAGAGATTCGACTGGGTCTCGAGGCTGAGGTTCAGGCCCATCATTGAGTGGGCGAGTTGACGAAGCGGGACATTGATCGCCTGCTTGGTCAGGGTGGACGGTGCCGAGTTCAGCAGAATCAGACAATCTTCTTAGTTTCACAATCAGTCGTATCTCTGCTCTCGCTGGCAACGATCCCGTCTGCAGGTTTGGCCGCACGCGCCTCGGCGCGGGCACGCCGATGCAAGATCATCAGGCTTGTGCCAAGCGTAAGCGCGTACGTGATGGCCGCTGCTGTCAGGCTCACCTCTAGCCACAGCAGGTACTGCAAGCATTGTACCGGCCACACTGAGAAGTGCGAGTGCGCTGCCTGAGCTCAGCTTGACCATACGGACGTGGCGCGCACGCCAGTATTGCCGCAGGGGCCGACGCATTTTCGGAACGTTTCCCAAAGTCGATTCTGCACACGATTCTAGCAATCGGATGATCGTGGGCCAAGCGGGAAATGTTCCGCAACGTCGCCTCAGCCTTTTTTTGCCCGGGGCACGACAGCGCGGGCGTTCGGTCGCAGCAACGCGACTGTGCCGATCAGCAGCGCCGGGAACAGAACCGGCGAAAACTCCTGATATCCTCCTGTGAACATTAGGAGAACAAGTAGTGGCCCGATCAGCAGCCACTGCGTTGGCGTGCGCACGGCATCGAGCAATAGCAGTAAGTAGAACAGAAGGCCTGGCACGCCGTATTCCAGCATCACCTTCACGGGAGTGTTCAACTGATAGAAATATGGCACGAGCAGTTGCTCCGAGGCGCCTGGCCCGATGCCGGTGAGGATGCTCCAGGGCGCCGCGCTGAGCACTTGCGTCAGCACTAGGAACGGGGTCACGAAGCGCTCATAGCCGCTGCTACCCTGGACCGCGAACTCACCAGTCCGTCCTGTCAGTGCGCTGGTGATGTCCGGTATGACCAGGCTGGCGAGCGTCAGCACCAAAATGCACGCCCCCGCCAACACCAGGGCTCGCAGGGCACCGAGCGCGCCAGTGACGAACGCGAGTTCCACCACGAAAACGGAAAGTACTAACCACCCGGTCCCCGATACTGACACCAGCAGCGCGGCTAAATAGAGCGCCAAACGGGCGGGACGTCGGAACAGCAGCCACTCGACAATGACCCCGACCGCCATGAATTGCGAGAACACCGAGGGTTCGACGAGGAAGAAGCCGTTGGAACGCAGCAGGCTTGTTCCTGCCACGGGCGCCACTACGTCGTATTCCCGCTCGATCAGGAAATCCGCGGGTACCAGGCCGCTGAACGAAAACAGGCGCAGACCAATGAGCTGCGCTACGAATTCGGCGATGCCGGCGACCGCAACCAGCTCGAGCCTGACCGTGAGCAGAGAGAAAAACCGGCGCTCTTCCATAGGGGCGCGCAGCTGCAGTACCGCAAACGCGGTTATCGCCAGCCAGTAAATGAGCGAATTAAGGCTGGTGCGGGGTGCGATGGCAAGCGGGAGAGTTGCGTGCACCGCTGTCGCGATGAGGCCGCAGGCGACGAGCCCGAGAAAGAACGCGGCACGCCGCCGATCAATGATCAGGACGCCGACCATCAGCCCCCAGCCAGAGAGCAGAAGAACCAAGGGCGTGGCGATGCTGACTTCGAGACTGCCGTATGGCAAAGCGAAACGCTGCAGGAACAGGCAGACCCCGAACGTGATACCGACGAAGCGTTCCGCAGTGAGCCAGCCGGAATCGACGTGCTCACGAACTGTGATGTGCCTGCCGACATTGCGATCCGTGCCGGCCCGCACCACCCTACTGTTTGCCATGTCAGAACGCACTCCAGCCCGGTCTAAAGCTCGGCGACATCCGACCCGTCTCGGCCGGCGCGAGTTGATGCTCGTCGCGGGATCGTTGCCACTTGCGGCGCAAGCACCGCTCCCAAGACGACCACTGCTCGGCACTTACGGCGGCGCTGGCTGCACCGGCGTACCGGAAGTGCGCTCGTTCGAGAGTTGGCTGGGCCATAACGTCGAGGTTGTGCTTGATTTCCTTCAGACGGACAGTTGGGATGGGATGCTGCATGAGGCAGGCTGGATCGTAGGCTGCTGGAAACAATTACCAGGCCGTCGGTTGGCGATAGCGGTCCCCATGCTCGTCAGCCAGGGTGCACCCACGCTGGCGCAAGGTGCCTCGGGCCAGTTCGATGCGCATTATCGGGAACTCGCGCGCACGCTCATTGACGGGGGCTACGGCGATGCCTTCGTGCGCATCGGCTGGGAATTCAACGGCGGCTGGTATCCCTGGACGGCGCGCAATCACGTCGCCGCCTATGCGGCGTACTGGCGCCGCATCGCGCTGGCGATGCGTGGTGAGCGGGGCGCACGCTTCCACTTCGACTGGAACCCCACTACGGTAGATGGCCCTACTGATGCCGCTTATCCCGGGGATGATGTGGTCGATGTCATCGGACTCGATGTGTATAATCAATCCTGGCCGAAGATCGCCGATCCCACTGAGCGCTGGTTGTATCTCTTGCATCAAACCGCCGGGCTGATGTGGCACCAGAGCTTCGCCGCTGCCCACGGCAAGCCGCGCTCGTTTCCAGAATGGGGGACGGGAACCCGCCCGGATGGGCATGGTGGCGGCGACGACCCGCTGTTCGTGCGCAACATGCTGGCATGGATGTGCGATGGCGGCCCGGTTGCCTATGCCTGCTACTGGAACTATCATGCCCCCGATTACGATGCGAAGGTGACCGACGGCAGGTTGCCGGCGGCAGCGAATGCATTGCGTGCCGGTCTGCGCAGTCTCTACCTGCACGCAGTCCCGGCCGCCTCATAGATCGCCACAGTCCGTCGCGCAATAGCATCCCAGCGCGGAACACGCGCTGCCAGCCGGTGCACATTACGGGCGCAGGCCGCTGCGAATGAGGGGTCCGTAATAAACCGAGCCATCGCCAGCGATAAGGCGGCGGGATCCTCGGGTGGCACAATCGCACCGTGCACGTCGTCCTCGATCTGCTCTGCGAACCCGCCGAGCCGGGTTGCCAGAATTGGTCGGCCGTGTGCGATCGCCAGCGACAGCACACCGCTGGCCTCGATCTCGCGATAGGGGAACGTCGCGACCACGCCAGGTCCGAACAGCGGGGCGATCTCGCTGTCGTCGATGAAGCGTGGCTCGATTCCGACCTCCGCCGTGACGCCGAGACGGGCTGCGAGGGCATGCAACGGCGCAAGGTCCATGTAGGGCTTCCCGACTATCCGAACACACGCCTTGCGGCGCAACTCGTCTGGTAGGTGCCCAAAGGCCTCGATCAGCAGATCCGCGCCCTTGTAAGGCTTGAGCTTGCCAAATAGCAGGAATGTGAGCCTGCCGTGCGGCGTGTCCTGAGCTTCGACCCTCACACCCGGTGCGTCCAACAGTCCATGCGGCATCACCGTCACGCGCGCCTCGTCAATTCCCTGCCGTGCCAAACGAGCACGCCCCTGCTCTGTGTGCACGATAATCCGGTCGAAACACGCGAGGCTCGCTTTTACACCAAGCCTTTGAACGGAGGCAGCGGGATCGCCATTGAAGGGATTAGAATCGTGCACCGTAAGCACCAGCGGTGCGATACGCCGCAACTGGGGGAGAAAGCACCGATCTAGTAGAGGCAGCGCCAGCCACTGGAAATGGATCACATCCGGCCGCCACCGTGCGATACGCCGGCCAAATGCCGCCATGGAGACAGCGTGGTCGAGCCCTTTCACGCTCAATCGCAACGGCTTCGGCAAGGCTGCGATCGCCGACACCGTAGCCACCCTGTAGAAACTCTCTTCGAGCTTAATGCCGTCCACAGTGTTGTCGTCGCGGCCGGCCCGGCGGCCGTACAGTACCACATCGTGACCCGCGGCCTGCAGGCCGGAAGCCAATGCGCTGTCATATGGCAGAGTGAACAGCGAGGGATCAACCAATGCGACGCGCATTTCAGGCCGCTACGCCTAACCCATGCGCCTGCGCCAAGGCTGGCACGATATCGCAATCCACGGCCGGATCGAACTTGCGCGCGAAAAACGCCCGGCTGCGCTGCAGCCGGGGCCAATCCGCCATAGTCATCACCTTCGGACCCGGCCAAACGATCTCCCGCCCGTAATGCGGTGCAATGCATTTGCGCCATGGCCCATTATTCGCCAGGGTCTGCATGATCAGCTCATCGGACAGCAAAAGCTGGCGTAGATAGCGTCGGATTTCTTGTCCCACCGGCGCCTGCTGCTGCCATACGCAGAACGCCCGTGGCAGGATGCACCATTGTGAACCCTTGTACTCCAGCTCGAAATTAGTCGGGGGCCGGCGAGGGCCAGCAAGCTTGTACGCCTTGTGCGGCAACTCGATCATTGGGTGCCAACGCAGATGCCAATCGTCAGGCGGCAGTGACGCGAACGGGCGCATCTCCGCGAACACCTGCCCGTCGCTCTGCCCAAGCTGCGACCGGATCGCGGAGATCGGCTTGATGGGGTAGCACTGCCCGCTGAGATTGATGAAGTGGCTCCAGCTATCATCGATCTTCAGCGCCAGGCTGATTGCGTCCAACAATATTTGCGTGAGGCTCCAACCGCCCCAATTCGTGCATCGCGGACGCAGCAGCTTCACGTTCGGGTAGGAGCGGGCGAGGAGCCGTCCCATTGGCCACGTGCCATTCCGCTCTGATTTGATCCCTAGCACGGACTTCAAATCTACGTGCAATAGGATCACGTCTTGCGGATCATAAATGGCTTCGATCAGCGCACGTAGTTGCGTGGGGCACCGGTGTGCCAGAATGAGGTACGCAAAACGGGCTTGCAACGCCTTTACATCCTGTCACAGTGTGAGCGTAGGCAGGACGAAAGAACCCCGCTCTCGATTTCGCCGTATATTTGGTGCCATCTAATCTGATAAGAGCGTTCCGACCGCTTCGCGTGTCTTTGATCATCTGCCGCTGAGGTCTAGCTGGCTCATGCCCGACATCGCCTTGCCGCAACAGTTCGAACCGTCTGCTGTCCCCGTCGCGGCCGATACCCTTCGTCCGACGCAACTGCTTGGACTGCTCCGACGCAACTGGCCGTTGATGGCGATTTGCGGCGTGATCGTGGGGGCCGCAGCCTATATCGGCGCTGCCACACTGTTGCCCAAGAAGTACAGCGCCACCGGCATCGTTGCCATCAATCTGCAAAGTCCGGCGATCCCTGCTTTGGAAGGGGCATTGAAGGGCGAGATGCTGCCGGACCCGATGCCGCAGGTACGTAGCGAGGTACAGGAGCTGGGATCACCCGCCCTGATCACCACCGTGATCAACGACCTTGGGCTGGAGCAGGATCCGGAGTTCAACCCGACGCTAAATCCTCCGGGCCTCGTTCCACGGCTCAAGATCGGCATCCAACACCTGTTACCTGCACCATTGCGGGATCTGGCGGTGTCGTCGGGTATCCTGCCGGATCTTCGCGCATTGGGCGCGCCCTCGCAGGACATGATCAGGGACATGACTGTCGCAGCGGTTGCACAGAACTTAAGCGTCTATAACGACGGCCAGAGCATGGTTATCAGGGTGCAGTTCATGGCGCGCAGCCCCCAACGGGCGGCTGCCGTGGTGAACAACCTGATCCAGCATTACATTGCGGATAAGAAGGCGGTCCTGCAGCAAGCAAACGAACAGGCCAATTCGAGCCTCACCGGCCGTCTCCACCAAGTGCAGGACCAGATTACCTCGCTCGAGCAAGAGATGCAGCAGACACGCCAGCAGTACCAGTTGGTGCAGACACGTGCTGGCAGCGTTGGCCAGCAAGAGCTGGAAGACCTGTCCGCGGCCCTGATCCATGCGAGCGATCAAAGCGCGGCGTTGCAGGCGGAATACGCACGCGCCCAGACGTTGGCAAACACCGGTGACCTTGGAGAGGACAGCGCCGCGGTGCTCGGTTCCAGCACGGTAGCGATGCTGCGAAATGATGAGGCGGCAGCGCAGCGGAGGGTTGCCGAGCTCTCGCAGATGTACGGTCCGCGCTATCCGGCGCTGCGCTCCGCCGAGGCACAGCTCGCATCCGCGCGCGGCGCCATCGCGGCGGAGGCGCGGCGGGTGCTCGCCGGGCTGGGCGCGCAGGTGCAGGCGGCCCAGCAACACGAGGCGGACCTTCGCAATCAGCTTGCGCAAGCCCAGGCCAAGGCCAGCAATCTGGCGACCGTTCAAGCGAAACTCGCCCAGTTGCAAAAGGACGTCGATGCGAGGCGGGCGCTGTACCAAAGCCTGCTGATCAGCGCGGAGCAGACACAGAGCACCAACAAGAGTTCTGAACAAGTGGACGCACGGGTTGTCAGCTTGGCGACACCGCCGGCGTTCCCGGCGAGCCCGCGCCCAAAGCTGGCCGGGGCTTTCGGCCTGCTCAGCGGCGTGGCCTTCGGCGGCCTGATCAGCCTGCTACGCGGCACGTCACGGACTGCGTTCACCGACATCGACGATCTTGAGGCGGACACGGGCCTGGTGGCGCTCGCGACTGTCCCACGCTTGTCCGGGCATGGCCGGTCTCGAGGGCTCGCCCACGTCGCCGCCGCCGCCCCGTCCGGACCCGAGGCCGAGGCGCTCCGCTTAGCGCGCAACAAGCTTCGCTTCGTCGGCCGCTGCCCGGTACCGCGCACCCTTTTGTTCGCGGCCACCGTGCCCGGTGAGGGCAGTTCCAGCGTGGCCGCGGCGTTCGCCCGCACTGCCGCATTTGACGGCCTTCGTGTACTGCTGATCGAAGCGAACCTCGAAAAACCGTCACTGGCAAAGCAGCTCGAGGTTATGCCAAGCAACGGCATGGTGGAGACACTGGTGGGCAATGAGCACTGGCGCGAGCTGGTCACGCGCGATGGCGCCTCGGGGCTCGAATACCTGCTCGCAGACAGTGTCCCTGTTGACACGGGACGGCTGTTGGAGTCGATGCAATTACAGAACTTGATTGCTGAAGCTCGGGAGGACTACAATTTTGTGGTGCTCGACGCGCAGGCGGTTACCGTATCCCCGCACAGCCTGGTGCTCGCACACATGGTGGACGCGGTCGTCCTCGTGGTGGAGGCCCGCGCTACGTCACGCCGAGACATTCATACCGCGATCGAGGCATTGGAAGGCGCGGCCGCACAGCCCCGTTTCGTCGTGCTGAACAAGGCTTAATACCCTGTTAGCCTCTGGAACGCGCTGACGCCGGTGGCGTCCAGGTCTGAAAGCGTTCACCGCGAATCGAGCGGATGACGCCGAAACTAGTGGCGAGGAACGCGGCAGCGATGTCGAGTAGCTTACCGGGCACGCTCGCCGGACGGGTAAAGCCGGCGGCGCAGGTACCGAGCGAGACAGCAAGCACGATGGCGAGCGCGTGCCAATCCGCCATTTCAGACAGGGCGCCTATAAAAGAAATCCCGGCGACCACCAGAAGGTACCCCGACATCCATCGCAGCAGCTTGTGAGAAAAGTACTTGTATCTATCAAGCAATGAAATCTGTCGCAAGCGAACGTGTAGTAACCGGTGAACGTTGAAGGCCTGGCAGGAGATGCGAATCTTGCGTCGGAACTCTTCCCCTGGCCGTGACACCGTTTCTTCATAGGCAAGGGCGTCGGCTGCGCGCACAACGCGAAAGCCGTCACAAAGGATCGACAGCGAGACGAACATGTCATCGATGATATCGGGTGGCGGCGCACGATGCAGGACGCGACGGATGGCGAAAATCGAGCCGTCCGCCCCCATCGTAGAGCCCGTCTGGCTCTCCAGTTCCTTGATCGCCTCCTCCAACCGCCAGTAGATCGAACCGGTGGCGGCGGTGGCGCTGTTCTCAGAAGCGCGATAGATCAGGTGTCCACACACGCAGCCCACGGCCGGGTCGGCGAATGGACGCAGTAGGCAAGTGATGGCATCAGGCGCGAACATCACGTTCGCATCAGAAAAGACAACGAATTCGGCGTTGCTCGCAGCGACCAGGGTGTTCATGCCGCAGGTCTTGCCACGCCTCTCGCTGGAGACCACCACGTGGATGCGGTCAGCGTAATTCTGGAGGATCTCGGCAGTACCATCCGAGGCCGCATCGACGTAAATATAAAGCTCCAGGCCGGGGACGGCCCGGCGCAGCGTCAGCATGTTCTCCGCTTTGTCCCGGATGACCTGCGCCTCGTTGTACGCGCAAACGCAGACCGCAGCGCGTGTACCCACCGGCGGCTCCGCACGTTTCAGCGTGCGGGGAGCTATGCGCGCTAACGCAGCAAGGCTTGCCGGGTAGGTGGTGAACGGGTGAATGGCCAGCAGCGCCGAGACGCTGGAGACCACAAGCAGCTCAGGTCCCATGGGAAACCGCCTCCTGCCCCGGTGTGGAGCGCACCGGACGAGCTAGAGCCCACCAGGCTTCGCCGGTACCCTCCTTCAGTTCGGCGCGGTTTGCCGCCGCGGCCAGTACAGCCTCGTACTGGCCGACAATACGGTCGGGGGCATAGGCCGTGGCAGCCGCGCGACACGCTACGCGCATCGCCTCACGATCCCAGCCGCTCGCGATCAACGCTGCAAACGATGCGCGCAGCGCGGAGGCATCAGTGCCATTCGTAACGAAACCGTTGCAACCTGGGTGGATGACCTCCGGGAGGCCGCCCACCGGAGTGACAAGGCTCGGCACACCGTACGCAAGCGCTTCATGGAAAACTCGCGGGAACGGATCTTCCCACACCGACGGGATCACCAGCAGGTCTAGAGTGGGAAAGAATGCTGCCGGATCCACATGCCCCACGAACGTCACATTCGGCAATGCGGCAGCCCGACTCTGCAGCGCAGCGACATAATCCGGCGCTCCGCCGCCTCCCACGCGAAGAGTGACGGCTTGTGGGGGCAGGCTAGCGACTGCATCGAGCAGGATATCCAGTCCTTTCAAGGGGTGGAGGCGGCCAAAAAAGCCTAGCCTTAGGCCTCGGCCCTCCTGTGACTCACCGGTGGCGTCGACCGGGCCAGCATTGTTCCCACGGATGATCCGCACCGGCTGGCGACCGCGCGCGGCCGCGGGAAATGCACCGGCTGCGACGAGACGATCGAAGACCCGGTGGCTGACGGCGGTTACCACGGCGGGAAGCTGTGTCAGCATCCGCCGTGGTGTTGAAAAAAAGCGGCATTCGATACAGGGCGACGCGCAGTTACCTGGCCCCGGCCGCCACATCGCGCTGCGCGGGCAGGCGAAATAGTAGTCATGAATGGTCTGCACGATCGGGATGTCGAGTCTCGCGGCGGCGGTCCAGGCCGCGACGGAAAACCCTTGCAGATTGTGGCTATGTACGACGTCCGGCTTCAGTTCGGTCAGCACGTTGCGCACGCGTCGACCCATTACCGGATTGTAGGCTTCGAGCGCCTGGAAGAAGGGACGCTTGAGTGGTGGTCGGTGTGCGCCGTGCGGCCAATATACGTTCGCAAGCGGCAGATAATGCACCGGGATGCCGTCGATCACGCCTGTGCTTGCTTCACAGTCGGGTGACAGTGTTACAATTGAACAAGCGTGCCCTCGGGTGCCAAGCCGGCGCGCCAGCCACCGCAGTGTCATTTCGGCGCCGCCCGCGCCATGCGGCGGATACAGGCCATTCAGGAATGTGATCCGCATTGTGGTGACCACCCGCATCAGGGCAGGGATATAGTTGCACGGCGCGGGGAGCCACCGCCTCGCCACCGCCACGTTTGCAGGGCAGCGAGCGACGCATGGGTATTTTCCGAGGAATCTTTGGCAGCCGCCGGCACCCGCCGCGATACCGGCCGGCAACAATACGCACTGAGCCCCACTTGCCTGTCCTCCGCGCGCACAGCACGCCCACGCCCGCCAGCCTCCCGGGTCAGCAGGAGCGGCAGGACGCGCTGCGCGACGCGTTCACGCCGACACGGCCACAACGCAGTCACAAACGGCTGGCAGGGCGCAAACCCGAACTGCGGCGCATCTTCCAAGCCATTACGCACGAGCGCGCTCATGTCGTTCTGTACGGCGAGCGCGGCCGCGGCAAGACCTCGCTTGTCAACCTGGTGGCCTCGGCGGCGCGCAGCAGCGGCTACATGGTCGCCCGATATTCCTGCACATTCGACAGCGATTTCGAGGAGATTATCCGTGGTCTCGCGCGCGATCTGCCGAAATCGCTGCTGGCAGTCCCCGCGACGGACGACGTGCTGACGGACGGATGTGAGGCGGCACTTCCGCGCGTCAAGCTCTGTCCGCGCGATGTGGCGCTGTTGCCGGGACGGCTCGCCGGAGGGCACTTGCTGCTGATCGTCGACGAATTCGATCGCGTCAGCGATGCTATCACACGTACCCGTTTCGCAGATACCATCAAACAGCTCTCCGACCGCGGTGCATCGCTGAGCTTCATGCTGGTTGGTGTCTCCGACAGTCTCGAAGAACTGCTCGGCCGCCACCAGTCCATTCAGCGCAACGTTGTCGGGGTGCCGATACCGCTGCTGTCTGAGACGCAGATGGACGAGATCATCGAAATCGGATCCCGCACTGCGGGGCTCGATTTCCCACCCGACATCCGGCGCGTCGTCACTGAGATGGCGCGCGGTGTGCCGTACATTGTGCATCTTCTCTGCCTGCACGCCGGTGAGCGTGCGTTGCGCCGTGGCGCGAATATCGTGATCCAAGAGGACATGCTGGACGCGATCAGACAATCCGTTTGCGAGATCGATCCCCGAGTCGCTGTACCTGTACGACTCGCTGACCCAAGGCGCGGAGGACTTCGCCATGGTGCATCTGTTGCAGGCGATTGCTGCGGGCGGACAGGACCGGTTTGGCCGGTTCTCCGCTCAGGAGACAGCTGCCGATATGATGGTCGCTGGACGATCGGTGCCGCACTACGACTGGCAACGCCTGATAGAAACCGGCGCGTTGCGCGCGTGCAAGGGCGTGGGGTTCGGGATCTATACGTTTGCGGAGCCGATGCTGCCGCATTACATCCTGCTGCGCGCCGTCAGCGACCGTTTGTCGCGCACACGCCGCAAAGAGGCTGATGCGCTGAGTTGACCGACGCTCCCACGACATGCTCTAGACTGCGCCGTCCTTATTCAGGACAGCGGGAACAGTCTTCAGCAGAATTGCCATGTCGTGCCAGAGCGTCCAGTTCTTGACATACCAAAGATCGAGCTGGACCCGACGCGCATAGCTAGCGTCACTGCGGCCACTCACCTGCCAAAGTCCCGTCATACCCGGCCGCGTCTCGTAGTAGTAAGTTATATCCTTGCCATAATGTGCTATTTCGGTCTCCACAATCGGCCGCGGGCCCACGAGGCTCATGTCTCCACGCAATACATTCAGCAGTTGCGGCAGCTCGTCGAGGCTCGTCTTGCGGAGATAGCGGCCGATCGGCGTGATGCGCGGGTCGTCGCGCAGCTTCTGGGTTGCGGCCCACTCCGCGCGCGCCTGAGGGTCCCTCGCCAGCAATTCGTGCAGGATCTTGTCTGCATCCGTAACCATGGTGCGGAATTTCAGGCAGTGGAATATCTCGCCGTTCATCCCGAGTCGCTTGTGGCCGAAGAATGCTGGGCCGCCATCGGCACGCACCAGCGAAGCGATAGCAAGGAACAGGGGGGAGAGCAGCACCAACAACAAGGCTGCGAGTATCTGATCGAAGGCCAGCTTCAGCACCCGGCTGATCGGTCGTGCCAGGTTGTTACGGCAGACCATCAGCATGACATCATGGCTGAAGAAATACTGCTGGCTGAAGCCAAGCACGGGAAGCCCATCGAAGATGGGGACCAGCGCGAACGGAACCCGGGCACGCGACAACGCCGCGACGACGGCACGTTCTTTCGCTGCTTCGGCATTCCCGAAGGCGACGACCACGAAGGGGGTATCGCGAGCTTGCAGTATCCGGCGCCAGGTGACCTCGTCGTCTGGGTCCTCGAGAAACGCGAGATCCACGACGCCAATTATGTCATAGCCGAGCGCCGGCTCTGATTCCAGCGCCGCCTTCGCCTTGTCCACGGCCAACGATTCGCCCACCAGAATGGTGCGGAGCGACCACAGTCCAAGCGAGTCCAGCGCCGCTCGCGTGGCCTGGCGCGCGGCGAGTGCCGCTGGTACGAACAGCACCCAACGCATCATGCTTTCGTAACCGAACACGGCACCGTAAACAGCGACCGTGATTACGCCGTCAGCAGCGAACGCGATGACGGTGCTGTGAATGATGTCGCCGAGCTCGGTCCAGAACGGAATGCGCGAAGTGTAGTGCCCGCGGGCGCCGAAATGGCAGACAAGGCAGATCAGCACAAGGAATGTGCCCCATCCATGCCAGGAGAACCCATGATGACGAATTCCCCATAGGGCGCGTTCGGCCGGGCTCGCAGTGACTGCTAGATCGACAGTGAACGCCATAAAGGCTACCAGCACGAACGCGAGCAGATCCGCCGTGATCAGCGTAGACGAGCGCACAGCGCCAGCGAGGCACGGCCGCGTTCGCCACTGGATAGCAGCGGAGACCGTCATCTCTTTCGGATTCACTCGGCTTTTCCGATTTTGCCGACGATGATCACGCAATCGCTATGCCACATGGCTGGCATAGTTTCACGTCCACGATCGCAAAAACTTCGTGACACCCGCTGTAATTTGCGCAGTTTGCATGCCCAGACTAATGCCATCTACACACCCAAGCGTGCATTCACGAGCGCTCGATTGAACTATTCGTGTTCAGAGTTCGTTGGTCTCAGAAGTGACGCTCATAAACCGTGAGCACATCGCCTGGTTGCAGGAAGCTCTGCCGGTCTGCTCTATACTCGATCGCCGACGCGCCGGTTGTACGCACGACAGAGAACACGTCCTCGACAGCGCGATAGGTGAATCCGCCGGCAACTGCGACCGCTGTCAGCACCGTCATCCCCGGCTGATAGGGGTACTGCCCCGGCCTATTGATCTCACCCAGCACGAAGATCGGCCGGTAGGCAACCACCTCGACGGAGACGCTCGGACTCTTGAACAACCGCGATTGTGCCAGCAATGTGGCAACGCGATCCTCGAGCTGCCTCGGAGTCAGGCCGCCGGCATGCACGGTACCGAGCAATGGCAGCGCAATGTCGCCGCTGGCGCTGACGCGGAACTCACCGGTCAGTTGTTCATTGCCAAAAGTGATGATGCGGATGCGGTCATCGGGGCCGAGGCGGTACTCGGCGGTGGGGGCGGACGGCAGAGGCGGCAGGTTGGTCCACGGCATTGCACAGCCTGCCAGCACCAACGGGGAGACGGCCAGCCATCGAAGGATGCGCCTGCGGCCGCGCAACACAGAGGGGACCAAGGTCTGGGTCAAGGGCAACAGCCCGCGCGCGCTCCCCGGGGTCAACGTTACCTCCTTCCCATGCCAATTCAGGTATCGCCGCACGACACGACGCGAGCAGAATCAACCCGCGCCGAGGACCCGGTCCAGGAGAACAGTTGCCCAGGCAATGACGATGTAGAATGTTCCTACTGGACGGACAAGCATGGGGGGACCTTGGGCGGGATCGGAAGCCACGGATGCCGTGCGGAAGCCGGGCTGAACCGGACCCTTGCAGCACCCTGCGCTGCGGTATTGGTCTGCCTGCTGCTCGCCCCGACCAACGCGCGCGCGCAATATGTCCCCAACTACTTTTCCCCTGGTGTGCCTGGCTACGGTGAACAGATGGGAGTCACCGTCGTGACCCGGGTGAGACCGTTGTACGAACAACCGGGCGTCCGATTTGGCGATTGGATTATCCATCCCAATCTTGACGAATCAACAGGCTACAACAGCAATGTCCTTGGCTTGCAAGGAGGTCCCAGCAGTTGGGTCGTGGAAACCAATCCCAGCCTGCAAATCAACTCTGACTGGTCGCGCGACTCGCTAGGTGCGGCGTTCAGCGCCGACAATCTTCAATATCCGGGCTCACCGAACCAGGATGAAACCAACTGGCAGGCGGCCATTGGTGGTGGCTATACGATCGGCCGCAGTGACTTGCAACTTGCCTACGCGCACCTTGCCTTGCATGAGCTGCCGACCGATATCGGCGCCCCGCCGTCATCGACGCCCTTGCCCTATAGCGTGGACGACGTACGCAGCGACTACACCTTCGACTTCGGTCGCCTGAAGATCACTCCCAATCTGGAGTACCAGCACTGGCAGTTTGGTAGTACCACCATCTCCGGTGTCACGTCCGACCAGGCTTTTCGCAACCGCGGCGTGTATCAAGCGGGGAGCGCCTTTCGGTACGAGTTGAGTGGTACGACCAGCCTGCTACTCGTAACTCAAGCAGTCAGCTCGCAATTCGTCAAGCAGCAGCCCGGGCTGCCGTCATTGAGCTCCAATGGCGGGCTGGTACTGACGGGCATCGACTACCAATACACCGGTCCGTGGCGCTACCAGTTGCTGGTAGGCGCCGCGGTGCGGAGCTTCACTGCTTCCCAGTTCAAAACTCAAGCCTCGCCGATCGCGCAGGCGACCGTGATTTGGACGCCGACGGGATTGACCACGGTTACCGGCAGCGTGCTGCGCACAATCGAGGATCCCACGGTGGAAGCCACCAGTGGCTTTAATTACACGACAGCACAGCTACGCGTCGACCATGAATATCTGCGCAATGTGCTCCTGGATGTGGAGGGAGGCGTCGAGAACGCCGATTACTTCCAAGGTGGGACGCAGACTGTCTATTACGGCGGCGGCGGTGCGACATGGCTGCTTAATCGTTGGCTGCGGTTGTCGGCCCACTATCAGTTCACCAGAGGACAGGGTACTCAATCGACGACCACCGCAACCGTCCTAACCAGCAGCCCCTACTCCCAAAATCTCATCTTATTCGGGCTGCACGTCGGCCTGTAACGTCGCGTCCGCATCACTGGCCGCCCGTCACGTCGCTCTCTTCCTCGTCGGAGGTGCGGTCCAGTGTCGCAGCCCATGCGATCGCCAACTCTTTCCTCAGTAGCTCTCGCTTTCGTGCTGCTCGCTGCGCGGGAGTCAGCACGATCGCCGCATGTAGCAACGCCATGACTTTTTGTCCATATGGGATACCAAGAGCCGGTGTTGCAGAGTGATACCACTGGGCCGCTTTTGTCCAGCTACCCGCCGACGCGAACAGCTCGCTCAGGAACTGGGACGCATACTGAGCATTCGCGTGTGGATCGAAGGCCACCTCCAGGCTGGCAAAGGCATGCGGATGTTGGTGCAGATTGATCTGCATGCAACCGACATCGACTGATGTGATCCCGTTTGCTTCGAGTTCCCGAACTGCCGCGACCGCATCGGTCCTCGAGGCGAAGAAGTAGCCTCTCCGACCCACGTTGATTGTCCAGGGCCACGGCTGCCAAGTGCGCGTCTGTGCGTCCAGCCTGCCGCTTTCCAGACGAGCGATGGCGGACAAGAGATGTAGCGGTAGGGTGGAGACCTGTTCAACTTCGTCGATCGCATTTGTGCATAGCTGTGCCGGGGATCGTTGCATCGTGGTGAAGGTGCGAGCGTGCGTTGGTAGAGTTGCGAACAAGGGCACAACGACTGCGATCAATGTACGAATCATGTAAGCGTGTATGCACAAGGCGGCTCATGTTATCCGCTTACAAGTGGTTCACTCGCATTCAATTGTTTCGCGATGTGCTCTGCTTGGCAGATCTCCTTGACTGAGACAAATAGACACCTGCTGGCATTGAGGACAGTGATGCGAACTCGCGGCAAGTTGAACATGGTGGCCGGATTGGCTACGCTCACCCTCCTAAGAATGAGCCCGACAGCCCTGGCGCAAGAGTCGGACCTGCAAGGATTCCGTGCAGCATGTGAGCAGGACTACAGACGCTACTGCGTCGGCGACGACCCAGGAGCCGCGCTAGAGGCCGCTTGTCTGAGCCAGGTACTACATCAACCTCTCACTGAGCTGCCGCGCGGCGCTCGATAGACAGCAGAACCCCGGCGCGGCGGAGGATCAGTCTGGCTCCTCGGAGGAGAACAGCCCATAAAGAGCGTAGGCTCGCTCGCCCGCGGAGCTCCGCAGCTCTTTCACTCTGACGTGAGGCTGCCCGGTCTCGGCACTCACGTGAGTTCCCCGGCGATGTGCCGATCGGGTAGAGGACGTACTAACATATCGGAAAGCCCCTTCACCGCCGGTGACCGACATAACGCTGCAACGCAACTTCGCTGCCGTCGAGGGCGATGCCGTCGCGCTGAAGCGGCGGTTCGTGCACGGCGCCGCACGACCGATGGCTTGGTGCCGTCGAGTTCGTGGAGGGCAATCTCGGAGATGGTAGCCGTGCCCGCCGTAGAAGCCGGTTATCCGTCGTGGCTTCCTGGAACACACCGCCCTGCGTTACGACGAGATGCAGTTCGCCGAATATACTGTCCGGGAGACGTCACTCACCGAGAGCGTTTCTGATAGGGACCTCGAGTACCTTAGTGCGGTTGAGCGCAGGCTGGGTGACGAGGCCGCCGATCTCGACCCAACCCTGGCGGCCGCCATCCGCCGTCACCGCAGGTCCGTCGATAATTCATTGTGCTGGTCCCGCTTCGCCCGCGCCATAAAGCGCAGAGATTGGCGGATCGCACGTGACGCCATCTTGCACGGTCCGCGGGGATTCGTGCACATCTGTCACCAGGGATTTCGGACGCTGCCCCGCGCCGCAGCGGCGGGGTTCGCTCCGCGCCAACGGTCCCGTTGGACTATCTCTTCAGGCCCCTTAGCCAGCGCACCAGTCGGCGAGGCGAGTGCTTCGACGCCTGCAACCGGCGCAGCACGTTCGATCAGCGGCGCCGGATGGTGCAGGCGGCGCCGTAGCCGTACGCCTACCGCATGTTCCAGCAAGTGCTGGCTGATATGTGCAGCTACCAAGGACGGCGGTAGAGCCAGCGCGAAGAACACGAGTTGCGCATTCCATCCTGCCGCAGCGCTGAGGCCGCTCCGAGTCATCTTGTACTTTACACCCGCCATGGCGATGGGGTGCCAAAGATAGAAGCTGTAACTGATAGTTCCGAGATACTGTAAAATCGGACACCGGAGCAATCGGCCAAGCGGCCCGATACCACGCGCCAATCCGGCGAAGCCCAACGTGGCCGCGGTGAATGCGATCACCGCCAACGGCAGCCGCCAGTCGCTCGCCCACTCGAATAAAGTGGTACGCGTGACGTCGCCTGGCGTCAGGCCCTGAATACCACGCCAGGTAAGTAAAAATATAGCCAGCATCAAGATAGGCCAATTTGCCAGCCAACAGATGCGCCGCGAGTTGAGAACCCCCTCTGCTACCAGAATCCCGGCTACGAACAGAAGGGCGCGCGGATAAAGTGCCACGGCAACAATCGCAATCGGCAGCATGGGCCACAGAGCATCTCTGCCGCCGCGCGAGATGACCCACCATCCCGTTGCGCAGGCCACATAGAATGCCATCTCGTAACTCAGCGACCACGCCGCAGGATGGAATATGGGCCAATCAAACACGCCGGGCAGCGCCAGCAGGTTCGCCGGTAGCCAGAACAGGATGTCAGGAATCGTCCATCCTTCATAGCCGTGGGCGCGCGTGATAAGCCCCAACCCAACGATGACGACAATCGTGACCCATAGCGTCGGATAGATGCGGATTGCCCGATCGGCCAGGAACGCGCGCGGGTTGGAGGCCCGCCGCAATGTTCCTGCGATCACGAAGCCGCTGATGCAGAAGAACAGCTCGACGCCGAATTCCGTTGTGCGCTGAAGGAATTGGGCGATCGGCAGTGCCAGCAGAGGATACGTTGCCAGCCCGGAGTTGACGATGTGAAAGACGTAGATAGCAGCCGCGAACAATCCACGCGCACCGTGGACGTTCGGGTTCAACCTGGAGCGGGATGCGTTCCCAGGCGATGACCGTCGCATATAGCGCATTCACCCGGTCGTCGGCAGGGCTTGCGAGTCTCGTCCGGCGTTTTGGCGCGTGACTAAGGGATTTCCGGCTTGTCGGTCTTCGGGCGGCGGAAGTTTCCGTGCCGGCGCGGCGGCAAGTTCAAGCCCGATCAATAGGCAGGTCATGGCCAGCAGGACCATGCCCCAGAACTGCGAAAGCGCTCGATTCGAACGTGCGGATACAGCCACTGCGTTCTGCCCTCCTTTCGTGCCTGCTGCTCTCACTGGAAAGGCCAGCGTGTCAGGACGGAAAGCACGGCAAACTCCAGCGTCTTGCAGAGCAAGCGTCGCCCCAAGCTGGCACAATGCTATGCTCACCACCTCGCGAGCAGGCTATGCCGTCGGTTTTCCGTTCGAGTACGCGTGGTCCGCTTGCCACCGCCTCCCTGCCGCCGGACGCCTTCAGCAATTTGTGAACGTGCCCGCCGACAACACCACGTATACTTCTCTCCGCACAGGAACGTCCACTCAAAAATTTTGTGTGAATTTGGGCGGTCGATCGAGAGTGATACGAGCGCGGCATAAAAGGACTGTACGTCGTTGATCGACGTCCGGTAGTGCACGAGGTCGAGGATGACGTTCTCGCTACCACAAGTCTCCGTGCTCATCCCCGCGTACGACGCCGAACATTACATCGAACAGGCGATCGGATCCGCGCTCGGGCAAACCATACAGAACCTCGAAGTCACCGTGGTCGACGACGCATCCTCGGATGCGACGGCGGCGATCGTATCGCGGGTCGCCGAACGGGATGCCCGCGTCCAGCTCCTGCGCTTGCCGGTCAATAGCGGCCCGTCGGCTGCTCGCAACCTGGCGCTCTCCCACGCACGTGGCACCTGGGTAGCGTTGCTCGACGCCGATAACAAATTCGTGCCGCACCGGCTGGCGACGCTGGTCACGCTCGGCGAAGAGAATCACGCGGAGATGGTGTCGGACAACGTCCTGCTCTGTGCCGAGGATGGCGACATGCCGCCGACGCCCCTGATCTCGTATGCCGCCTGGCCGGCGCCACGGCACCTGCCGGCGGCCGAGTTCATCGCCCGCAACATTGTCGGCCGACGCAATCCACGGCGGAGCTACGGGTTCATGGCGCCGATCTTCCGCCGCGCGTTTCTCGAACGCTATCAGCTTCGCTACGACGAGCGAAACCGCTTCGGCGAGGATTTCATGTTCTATGTCTCTTGCTTGGTGCGGGGAGCACGCTGGTGGGTGACGCCCGAGGCGATGTGTCGCTACACGGTTCGCAGCGGTTCATTGACCGAGATTCAGAGCGCGGCGGACCTGCTACGCATCCGGACCTTCGAGAGCGACCTGTTGGACAGCAATCCGATGGTCCGTGCTGAGCCAGCTCTCGCGGACGCTCTCAGGCGCCACAAGTCCATGATTGACCGCTGCTACTACTATCGTGCGTTCACCGATGCGGTGAAGGCGGGCAAGATCGGGCAGGCACGCCGGCTTCTGTTCGAAACCCCGAGCGGGTTTGGCCGCATTGTGCAGGAAAGCCTGGTGCAGACGCCGGTGATTGTGGCCAAGGCATGGGGCGGCGGCTATCACGGCAAGCCGCCGCCCCATGCGCGACGGGCTTGTCGCTGAAGCAGGCCCCCTGACGCTACACCGCACGATCCCGAAATTTCTGAGGATTTCTTTCTTAATGGAGGTCACATTTTGGGATCGCAGGAACTCCGTCGCTTCGGCGATCGCTGCCGTGTAGTCGTAGTTGGAGGAGATTAGCTTCAGGTGCTCTATCGGCGTGGCGTCGATGATGCCGAGGCGCAGACCATGGCGCCTGCCTATCTCTGACCAAGTAATATCGACGCCCCATCACCAACGCAACTCGGGAAACGGCAGCAACAGGTCAAAGGTATCGCGGTGAAAAAGCGGTGATGGGGCAGCTTTCCACGAAATTCGTGAGCCGAACCAAGCTGTTCCACCCGCGATAGGTCAGCAGGAAGCGATTGAACGAATGGAACCGATGGGCGGGCTGACACAGATGCAGGTTCGCCTTCGTCGCTAGATACGGAAAGCTGTCCATGAAGTCGGGCGGGAAGGCTATGTCGTCGTCGGTTACAATAAGCCAGTCAAATGCGAAAATATCGTACTCGGCAACCGCCAGATTGATTTTGTGGAACTTCCCTCTATCCTGCAAAGACCAGTGCGACCGTGACATCATGCCTGGTCTGTCGCAGCGTGGCCAGGACCTTCTCCAACCCCGCCTCCCGATGCGGAACTCCCACGCTGGCAACCAGGACCCGCTGAGCCGGGAACCGCTGTGCTTCGCGTCGGATGCGGCCTTTCGCTCCACGGTGGCGGATTGATGATCAGCTTCGGCGCGGATCCGACCGGCGGCATCCTGCTGCAGGGCGCCACCAGTCTGCCGAAAGGTAGCATCACGCGGTCTGAGGCCGGACTGGCTCCTTGCGTTTGGATAGGCGATGCGTGGGGACTTGAACCAATCCTCAAGGCAGTCACAGGGTGGCTCGTTCTTCCACGAACACTTCGAACGGACGCTCGAACAGTGCCAGGAACTCAGGAGCCAAACGAAAGCCGTTTGGGTCGTCGTTTATAAGGTCGCTGGTCTGCGAGCGGTAACAGGAAATGGCTTCGCTCTTCGCAGCGATATGATTAGAAACGTCCAGACGCATGCCGTGAATAGGCGTCCGTGGCAACCAGCTTTGCTCGCCGAGCGTCCATCCCCAGACTGGGTAGGACAGAAGCCGGGCGCCAAGCGCGCGGGCGGTTGAGAGTCCGACACGGTACGCGGCAACGTGGTCGCGATGCGGATCATGCGCCCAGGTCGTGCATATGGTCGCCACAGCGGACCGATGTGCCACGTCGGAAACACGCTTTACCGCATCTTTGAACCTGCTGCCGCGGCATGGCGCACGGCCGTCCGGCAGATCTAGAAAACCCACCCGTTCAGCTGGCAGGCCAAGCGTTGCCATCGCAGCAACTGTTTCTCCGCGCCGAAGCGTTCTGAGCCGTGAAGCCGGGAAACTGGCGGAATGCGGATGCGATGCCGCCCCGTCCGTGAGCACCAGAACGTGAATATCCTGGCCGCTGGCGCAGCACTGCGCGATCAACCCACCGCAGCCCAGACACTCATCGTCAGGATGTGGCGCTAGCACGAGGACGGGCCGGGATTTGGTCAGAACGGGCAAGTCTACAACCGGCAGATGTAGTAGTTTCTCCAACACCTCTGGTGCCGGGACCATCGAGCGACGGCGCGAAAGAAGGTATTTTGGTAGAATGCGCATCAGGCGTTCCGCTTCATGCGAACCGCAAGGTCGGAGATATGCTCATGTCGCACAGAACCGCCAAGCGGTCGAGCAATCGCAGATAACCCGAAATGGGGATCACATACTTGTGGGCTAGACGCGGTAGCCGCGCAACCTCGGTTGCTGCCATTGGCTTGCAGGCAGCGGCAGTCCACCAACCACGGCCGACGCCGTAGATGCCCATTTCTCTCGCTGGCGCGCCCAGACGGGCGGAGCAGGTGTGGTGCGCGGATATCACGTATATCCCGATGCATCGGGGCTTTCTTCACCTTGTTGCGGTGATGGACTGGGCGACCCGGAAGGTGCTGTCCTGGCGGCTGTCGAACACACTGGACGTGGAGTTTTGCATTGAAGCTGCAGAGGAAGCGCTGGCACGCTTCGGTCGGCCGGAGATCACAATTCCATCAGCTCACGCCGAGGCGTGTTTTGAGTGTCTGGATGATAACCGCTGGGTCTCCAGGCTTCAGAAACACGCCGGAGATGCCGAGCTCGCGAAGGCCAACCGCTCCCACCAGAGCGTCGCTCGCCGTACTCACGATGTAGAGCGGGATCTGGCTACCTATTTCCTTAAGCCTGTCGGCGATCGCGCTTCCCGCATCGATGGTATCCATCATCAGATCCGCTAGGATCGCATCCGGCTTGACGCGGATGACGGTTCGTTCCGCCTCGCGGGCGTTTGCTGCCTCGCCGACGGTGAAGCCCGCCGCCTCCAGAGAATTCCGCAGGACTGCCCGCGCATGCGGGTCGGCATCGACCAGAAGAATTGTCTTCCTTTTGTCACCCAGGCCGATATTCATCGCAGCAGCTCCAGGAGGTTACTGATCCGGCCACGGATCAACGCCACAGCCTGCGCCAGATTGCTGCTGGCGCGGTCGGTGAGTCCTTCGAGAAACTCGAATTCATAACCGCGGATGCCGACTAGATAGGCTTCGGGCGACTTGCCGTAGTACTGGTCGGCGATGGCCAGCAGCGCCTCCGGCTTGACCAAGTGGCTGGTGAAGGCGATGTCGGACGCGGCTGACAAGGGGCGCACCTCATAGGGTTCGGCGCCACAGCGGGCCGCGTCCACGAACCAGACAACATCGTGCTCGGCTATCTCCAACGCATCCTCGATGACGAGCTGGTAGTTGTCGCAGGCCGTCACGCCAGGCCAACCCAGCTTCCCAATCTCGGCGGCTGCCGCCGGACCGAGTCCATCGTCCTGGCGGCCAGGGTTGCCGTACCCCAGGACAAGCACCCGAGGCGCCCGGATGTCGCGTGCCCGCCCCGTCTCTGGAAGATGGCGGGACGCCATAAGCTCGTTCATTGCTTGGTCCTCGTCGCAATGAGAGAACCATCAGCGTCCTCCAGCGTCACGATCAGCGGCATCTGGCCCAACGCGTGGGTGGCGCAGGAAAGGCACGGATCGTAGGCGCGAATCGCAACCTCGACATGGTTCAAGAGCCCCTCGGTAATCTCGCGGCCGGACAGATAGTCCATTGCCACCTGTTTCACCGAGCGATTCATCGCCTCGTTGTTGCTGGTGGTGGAGACGATCAGATTGGCGGCGGCGACCTGGTCGTTCTCGTCGACCACGTAGTGATGGAACAAGGTGCCGCGCGGCGCCTCGATGCAGGCGATGCCTATCGGACGGCGCTCACCCCGTACGATCAGATCAGTGCCTTGCAGATCGTCGTCGAACAGCAGCTCCTTGATCTTTTCGGCGCAGTGAATGATGCAGATCAGTCGCGCCCAGTGATAGGCAAGGGTGGCATGAATCGGACCCCCATGGTTTTGCGTGATGAACTCGCGACGCGCGGCCTCCGCCAGCGGCGTGTCGATCGATTTGCAGCAATTGATCTGCGCGAGCGGGCCGACGCGATACCAGCCATTCTCCCGGCCCAGCGAGCGGATATGCGGAAATTTCATGTAGCTCCAGGATCGGACTTCCTCGATGAAGTAATCGCGGTAATCTGCCGGGCTCACCTGGTCGAAGATCGTCTGACCGTCGGCGTCGATCGCCCGCAGCCGACCGTCATAGAGATCCATGCCGCCTTGGGGCCCAACGATACTCACATAATTGGATTTGAACGTTGCGAAGTCGCGGTAAAGTGCCTGATGCGCCTCGACGTAACCCTTATGCTGCTCCAGCGCCGCGCAGCACCAAGTAATGATTTGGTCGATGTCCTTGCGCAGCGCGTCGCGCTTTTCGATCGAGAGATTTTCATTGACCCCACCGGGAATGGCACTCGTCGGGTGGATCTTGCGCCCACCGGTCGCCTTGATGACCTCCTGGCCGTATTTGCGAATGAAGATCGCCCATTTTCCGATCTCGGGAAAACTGCTCAGTACCGCGAGGATGTTGCGTTGCTCGGGTGGCGCATCGAAGCCGAACAGGAGATCCGGCGAAGCCAAATGGAAAATGTTCAGGGCGTTCGACTGCAGGATCTGGCCGTGATGCATGAGCCGGCGCATCTTGTCGGCGGTGGGCGTGACCTTGTCGACGCCGATCACTGCGTCCATGGCCTTCGCCGCCGCAAGGTGATGGCTCACCGGGCAGATGCCGCAAAGCCGCTGAATGATGACGGGAACCTCCCAGAACATGCGGCCGCGGATGAACCGTTCGAACCCGCGGAACTCGACGATGTGGAAGCGCGCTTCATCCACCCCGCCGGCCTCGTTCAATCGAATGGTGACCTTACCGTGGCCCTCAACTCGGGTCACTGGATCGATCACGATCTTGCGCGGTCCCGCACTTGCCTGAACGCTGTTCATGACGCTCCTCCGCAACTGGCGTGATCGATCGCCGCCGTCATTCGTACTTGCACAACCGGTATGGAAGGTTCGGCTCTTCGCCCCGGAGGAGGGCTTTCAGCCCTTCCCAGATCACGTCCGCCGAAGGCGGGCATCCGGGCAGGAAGTAGTCGATCTTGACGATTTCATGCGACGGATAGACCCGGTCGAGCAGGAGCGGCAGGTCCTCGTCGTTTGGGATCATCCCGCCATCCTCGACCGTTGGTCCCTTGAGATAGGCTTCCTCCAGGCACTCGCGCAGCCCCACCAGATTCCGCATGGCGGGGATGCCGCCGGTAATGGCGCAGGCGCCGACCGATACGAGGATGCGGCAATGCTCGCGGAACTGCTTGAGCACGCGGACATTGTGTTCGTTCGCGCACCCCCCTTCCACCAGCCCGACATCGACACGGCAGTCGAATTCCTTCTTGTCGTCCAATGGCGACTTGTCGAGATCGACGAGGTCGAGCAGCTCGACGATCCGCTCGTCGATATCAAGGAGCGACATGTGGCACCCGAAGCAGCCGGCGAGCGAGCAGGTTGCTAGTCTGGGTTTTGCCATGGCATTTCTCCTCTGCTCGCCATGCTAGGTCTCTCGAGCGCCCTGTCTTAGATGATCCCGTGGGTCTCCGATTATGCCTTGCGGTGCGAGCGCTTCGCTTCGATGTCGCTGCCGATCGGAGCCTGATCGAACCGGCGGCTGCCATAGGGCGTCCGGTAGCCGGTGCGTTTGATGACGATGCAGCCGACAGGGCAGACATGAACGGCCTTGTCGGCAGCGGCAATCTCGGTATCGCCGAGGCTCTTGGCATCGACGTTCAGCCGCATATGAATGCCGCGGCCCTCGAAGCCGAACACCGATTTCCCGTCCACGGTCCGCGAGGCACGAATACAGCGGGAGCAGAGGACACAGCGGTTGCGGTCGATGAAGATGTCGGGATGGGTCGCGTCAAGCTCACGCTTGGGCCATAGATAGGGGAGCGTCGGCGCTGCCATCCCCAAGCGATAGCCGAGCGCCTGCAGCTCGCAGTCGCCGCTCTTTTCGCAGGACGGGCAGAAATGATTGCCCTCGACGAACAGCATCTCGATGAGGGTGCGGCGGTCGCTGTTCAGCTCCGGCGTATTGCTTTCCACGACCATGCCAGGCGCGGCGGGCATGGTGCAGGCGCTGCTGCGGCGGCTGTCGATCTTGCACGTGCAGACACGACAATGCCCGGCCGGCTCCAGGTCCGGATGGTAGCAAAGCCGCGGGATATACACTCCTGCCGCGTCGCATGCCTGGATGATGGTCTGCCCTGCGGCAGCCTCGATTTCGATCCCATCGACCGTGAACGTGACTTTGTCCCCGCTCATGCCGTTTCCTCCTCAGCCACCGGCTCGCGTCCTTGGACCTCAACGGCTTCGGCCAAGGCCTCGCGGAGCGTCACACGCGGCAGGAACGGCTCCGACTGAAGCCGTGCCTCGTAGGCTTGCGGAAAGTTCCGCATGGTCGTCAGGATCGGATTCGCGGCAGTCTGGCCGAGACCGCACCGGCTCATGCGTGTCACGGTATTGGCCAGCGCCTCCAGCGCCGCAATGTCAGCGAGCGTGCCGCGATCGGCGAGGATCTTTTCCATACTCTTCTTGAGAAGCGTGGTGCCGACCCGACACGGCGTGCACCAGCCGCAGGATTCCTCGACGAAGAATTCGGTGAACTGCCGCGCGACATCGAGGACGTCGCGGTCGGGACCGAAAACCATGATTGAGCCGCCGGTCGAAAGGTCTTCAAAGGCGATGCGTCGCCCAAAATCCTTGGGTGCCACGCATTGCCCGGACGGACCGCCAACCTGCACAAAAGCTGCGTCCGACGCGCCGACGACATCGAGAAGCTTTCTCACGGTAATCCCGAACTGAACCTCGTAGACACCGGGATGCGGGCAATCGCCAGAGACGCTCAGCAGTTTCGTGCCGGTCAACTCGCGCGTGCCGTAACCCGCGAACCATTCCGGGTTCTGCTCCATGATGCGGGCGACGCAGGCGAAAGTCTCGACATTGTCTATTGCGGTCGGCTGTTGGAGGTAGCCACGGTCGGTCGGGAAAGGCGGTCGGTCACGGGGGGCACCCCGCTTGCCCTCCAGCAATTCGAGAAGGGCCAACTCCTCGCCACATACATAGGCTCCGGCGCCGAGTTGAATCCGGATGTCGAAATCGAAACCCTCGAGCCCGCACACATTGCTTCCGAGCAGGCCGAGGCGGCGCCGGTTCTGGAGCACGTCCTGCAAGGAATTCCAGAGATAGGCGTATTCGCCGCGGAGATAGACGAGTCCATGACGTGCGCCGAGTGCATAACCGGCGATCGTCATGCCATCGAATACCACGTCGGGGATTTCGGTTAGCAATACCCGGTCCTTGAAGGTGCCCGGCTCGCCCTCATCCGCATTGCAGACCACGTGATGCGCCTCGCTGATCGACTGTCGGCAAAGCTTCCACTTCAGGCCCGTCGGAAAGCCGGCGCCGCCACGGCCGCGGAGCTTTGCCTTTGTCATCTGCTGAATGACGCTCTCGGGAGAGAGGGTGAGGGCAGCTCGCACGCCGTCACCCCGCCGCCCTTGCTGGAACACGACTGGGCCGGACTGCACGAGGCTCGACCCCACGCGGGCTTGTGGCAATGCCATGCCCTGGCCATCAGAGCCGGGGAAGAGCGGCAGGCTATTTCCGGCTTGGCTCTGCCGCAGAGCAGCGACGATGGCGGGGATGTCCGCCGGCGACAGCGCCGTCACCACCGTACCATTGATCAGGGCCGACGGTTCCTGATCGGCCATTCCGATGTCGTTGGTCCATTCGACGGTAAATTCTCCATCCGACGAGGCACCCCCGATCGATACATTTGTAGCTTTCGTGAAGGCGTGTGAGACCTCGGCCGCGCCCTTCATCAGCGACACCGGTGTTTTCGACAGTCGAATATGAAAGCGGCCCTTGGGCTCCCGGTTCAGAAACGCGTAAAAGGATACCATGTCTTCGACCTGCACAGCGTGGATGCCGAGGCCCGCCGCGACGGCGTGGACCGCCGCGTCGGGGATATGGCCCAGGCGGCGCTGAATCGCCTGGACGATATCCATGAGCCGAGTGCGGTCTGCCCTGAATTCTTTGACGACGGCGTCGACGACCGTCGCTACTTGCGGTGTAACTGTGGAGGACCCCGGCTTCGCTGTCGCCATTGCCGTTTCCTCTGTTTCAGACGTCATCGTCGATGACTCCCAAACCAGATGTGCCGTACCGCTTACGCGCTGACCGTTCCGTAACGCTGCGTCCGGCGCGGCGGGCCAACCCTTGAACCCCGCCAAGCGCCGGGGTCCGACGGTTCGCACGGCGATGCTCGGCGGGGCTCGCCATGCGAAGCCGCCTTCAAAACGAAGTCATGACCATCCGGCCGTCGATTTTTCCGGCCTTCATATCGCTGAACACCTGGTTGATGTCCTCGAGCTTCATCTCGTGGTAGTGGGAATGGACCTTCCCTTCCGCGGCGAATTGGATGGCTTCCTCGAGATCTTGACGGCCACCCACGATCGACCCGCGGATCGTGATTCGACCCAGGACCACCGGGACAATGGGCGTCAGGAATTCGGCCGGCGGCAGGCCGATGAGTATGACCGTGCCCTTGCGCCGCACCATGTGGATCGCCTGGCCGAAAGCCGCCGGCGACGGGGCCGTTACCACCACGCCATGCGCGCCCCCGCCGGTTTGTTTGACGATCTGCTCCACTGCATCCGGCGACTTCGCGTTCACCGCCACGTCGGCGCCCGACGCGCGTGCAAGCGCCAGCTTGGGCTCCGTCACATCGACTGCAGCCACGTGCAAGCCCATCGCCTTGGCATATTCGATGCCGAGCTGCCCCAGTCCGCCGACGCCGGAGATGACGATCCACTCGCCAGGCTTTGCTTCGGTTTCCTTGATGCCCTTGTACGTGGTGACGCCAGCGCAGAGGATCGGCGCCATAGCCGCGAAGTCAGGATTGTTGGGCAGCCGCCCGACATAGGGGGCGGACCCGATCACATACTCGGCAAAGCTGCCGTTGACGGCGTAGCCGCTGTTGCGTTGGGCGAGACAAAGGGCGTCCCATCCGGTCCGGCAGTACTCGCACCAGCCGCAAGCATCGTGCAGCCAGGCCACCCCGACCGGATCACCCTCCTTCAAACGGGTGACGCCCGTACCGACGGCCGCGACGATCCCCGCACCTTCGTGCCCGGGGATGAAGGGGAGCTTGGGCTTGACCGGCCAATCGCCCTGGGCCGAATGGAGGTCGGTGTGGCATACCCCGTTCGCGATCACTCTGATGAGAACCTCGCCGTAGCCCGGTGTCGGGATGGGGACTTCCTCGATCTTCAGCGGCTTGCCGAATTCGTGTACTACCGCGGCCTTCATCGTCTTCGCCATGGTCGAATCTCCTTTTGAGGGACTTGCACGATAGCGGGCTTCTCAAGGGAGAGATTGATCCAGATCAATGCTAATGCGATGCCGCGGCGCTTTGATGCGATCCTTTTCGAGTGCCATCGGCGGCCGGGCTGCCTGGCAAAGGTGATGGGCGTCTTTCAAGCCCCCGGTTATCCGTGCACCAACGCGCCGCGAAGCCGTTGCCGTTCGCTGCGTTATCCCACTTCGCCGCCGGCGTAAGCAGGCTGGCGACAAACAGCGCAAGACCGCCAAAGTCGGCGATACCGCTGCAATGCTAGGGTCGGATCATTAACACGCGAAAGCCCTGAACCTGCACCCGGCTTCGGCCGGTCCCTCACGGTCACGAAGGTAAGCCAAGTGCCAGAGTCGATTCTGTTTTACACGCGAACTCTGTCGATCATCGGCAACATCCTCCGGATCGCACTCCCGGAGAACGTGGGTGACAGCGCGTCCTTCGGCGACCTCGCCGAGGTGCGCGACGAGCACGGACGGCCGCGAGTCGCACAGGTCGTCAAGCTCGACGATGAGGTCGCATCGCTCCAGGTCTTCTCTGGGGCCCAAGGACTCACTACGCGCGCGAAGGTCCGCTTCCTCGGCCATCCGCCGGACGTGGCCTTCTCTTCGAATATTCTCGGCCGCGTCTTCGGGGGAGACGGCGCCCCTCTCGACGGCGGTCCGCCTCTGGACATGGACCCTCGGATCGCTATCGGCGGACCCTCCGTCAACCCGGTTCGGCGGAAGCTGGCCACGAACATGATCCGCACGAACGTGCCGATGATCGACGTCTTCAACTGCCTCGTGGAGAGCCAAAAGATCCCGATCTTCTCTGTCTCCGGCGAGCCCTACAACCAGTTGCTCGCGAGAATCGGCATCCAGGCCGACGCCGATGTCGTGGTCTCGATCCGCTCTTGTCCTGGTCGCGCTACCGCGGGCAACTCGCGCCGTGGTTCCGAAATAAGGTGGGTCCCGACTGGAGCGAGCAGGCGGACCGGATGATGGAGCTCCTGCACCGTGGCGACGAGATCCTGCAGATGATGCAGGTGACGGGCGAAGATGGCGTGACCCTGGCGGACTTCGTTACGCAACGCGCGTCGCTGTTCCTCGACATGGTCTTCTTGCAGCAGGACGCCTTCGACGAGGTCGACTGCGCCTGCAAGCCTGAGCGACAGAAGGCGCTGTTCGAGATGGTCTACGCCGCGGCAACGCGCTCATACGCATTCAAGGACAAGACGGCGGCAAGGGACTACTTCACCAAACTGACAGGCCTCTACAAGAACCTCAACTACGCGGCCGCAGGATCGAACGATTTCCAGCGGATCGCGAAGGCAATCGGGGACCTCGACAAGTCCGTCCCGACCCTTGCCGCCACCGCAGCCGCACCGAGCGGCATCACTGCCACATCGAGCCCCCCTTGACGAAGGAGGACCAGGCCTTGAGTTCCAACCCTGCTGTCAAGCCCGCCGCCTATACGACCGACGCGGGCGATACGTCCGTGCCCAGAGCGGCACAGACGCACGAGAAATACGAACGGCTGATCGCGCGGGCGAAGGGTATTCCCTCGATCCCGACGGCAATCGTCTGGCCATGCGAGGAGCACGCGCTGGCCGGCCCCATCGATGCCGCCGAGGAGAAGATCATCGTGCCGATTTTGGTCGGGTCAGCAAAGCGGATCCGCGCAGTGGCCCAGAAAGCCGGCCTCGACATCGGCCGTTTATCGATCGTCGATGTCGCAACCGAGGAAGAGGCTGCGGCTGCCGCCGTGCGCCTTGTCCGCGACGGCAAGGCGCAAAGCCTAATGAAGGGCAGCCTGCACACCGACGTGCTGATGCACGAGGTCGTCGCCAAGGAGAGTGGTCTGCGCACTGGCCGGCGGATCAGTCACGTCTTCGTGATCGACGTGCCGACCTACCCCGAGGTTCTGTTCGTCACCGACGCGGCGATCAACATCTTCCCGGATCTCGAGACGAAGCGCGACATTGTTCAAAATGCAATCGACCTGCATATCGGCCTCGGCCTCGGAGAGCCGCTTGTGGCGATCTTGTCGGCGGTCGAGGTGATCAACCCAAAGATCCCCGGCACCACAGACGCGGCAAGCCTCTGCAAGATGGCCGAGCGAGGCCAGATTACCGGCGGGATCCTCGACGGGCCGCTAGCGATGGACAATGCGATCAACGCCGAGGCCGCCGCGATCAAGGGTATTCACTCGCCGGTTGCCGGGCATGCGCAGATCCTGGTTGTGCCCGACCTCGAAGCCGGCAACATGCTCGCAAAGAACATGATCTTCCTTGGCCGGGCCGATGCCGCCGGGATCGTGCTTGGGGCCACCGTGCCCATCATCCTGACGAGCCGCGCCGACAGCGTGCGGACGCGCATGGCCTCGATCGCGATCGGTGCCCTGTACGCTCATCACCTGGCCGAGCAGCGGGTCCAAGCGGGGAGCCACACATGACCGACACGGTTCTCTGCCTCAATGCCGGCAGCTCGAGCATCAAGTTCGAGGCCTTCGAGGTCATGCAGCACAATGATTTGCAATTGAGATTCAGGGGGGAGCTCGAGGGCATCGGGTTCCGGCCTCACCTGACGGCGAAGAACAACAGCGATGCGCAACTCGTGGATCGGATGTACACCGTACAGGAGATCCCGGATGTCGCTGCTGCTGTATCGAAGCTGACCGGATGGCTTCGCGAGCACATGAAGGGCGAGCTGGCGTTAGTCGTCGGGCATCGTATTGTCTTCGGAGGCACGCGTTATTCGCTGCCCGTGTTGATCGATGACGATTGTCTCGGCTACCTGCGTTCGCTCATACCGCTGATGCCGCTTCATTTGCCGAACGAACTCGCACCGATCGAGCATATCCACGCGCTACTGCCCGAGATGCCCCAGGTCGCCGTGTTCGATACCGGGTTTCATCGCGGCCACGACGAACTCTTCCAGAGGCTGCCGATACCGGAAGCGCTGCACCGCGAGGGGGTGCAGAGCTACGGTTTTCACGGCATCTCCTACGAGTACATCGCCGGACGCCTGAAGGAAATCGATCCCGCATTGGCCAAGGGCCGGGTCGTCGTCGCCCATCTCGGCAACGGCTGCTCGATGTGCGCACTCGTCGGCGGCAGGAGCGTTGAAGCGAGCTGGGGATTCACTGCCCTCGATGGACTGCCGATGGGGACACGGCCGGGGCGCCTGGATCCGGGTGTCGTGCTCTATCTTTTCGAGAACAAGCACATGTCGGTCGAGCAGGTCCAGGAGCTGCTTTACCGGGAGTGCGGCCTGAAGGCTTTGTCGGGCGTGAGCAGCGACATTCGTGCGCTTCTGGCGAGCAAGGATCCCAAGGCCCGGTTCGCTCTGGACTACTTCAGCTTGCGTGGCGCGCGCATGGTGGCGGAGCTGGCCACAGTGATGGGGGGCATCGATGGGCTCGTCTTTACTGCCGGGATCGGCGAGAATGCGGCGCCGGTCCGCGCAGATATCGGATCGAGGTTGTCCTGGCTCGGCGTCGCGATCAACGCGGAGGCAAATGCCCGGCACGGGCCACGCATCTCGTCAAGAGACAGCGCCGTCGCCTGCTACGTCATTCCAACGAACGAGGAGCTCATGATCGCGCGTCATGCTCTGACGCTGGTTCGGCGATCCGCGTGAGCCACAACTGCTTTGACAGAGCCGGGCGCTGTCCCGGCACGAGAAGGAGGTTCCAACCGTGACCGAGCTTTCCACTACCGCAGCCAAGCTTCCTGCATCATCCAAAGCGCAGGAAGAGTTGCAGGAACAAATCAGCAAGCTGGCGCCGATGGTCCAGAACGAATTCAGCAAGCTGGCACCGACCGCCTTCATGGAGTATTGGCGTGACTTCGCGCAAAGGTCGATCCTCTTTCTGGACATTCTGCGCCGGCGCGGCAATCAGTACCAGAAGATGCGGGCGCGTCCCATCAATTCGGTTCTGATCTATGACTTCGAGATTGTGCTGCGCGGTGACACGCTGCCACGACCAGTCAACTACGCGCTGGTCCGTGTAATTCCCCCGGCCGGCGTCGAGATCGACGAGCACAAGCGGCCGGTAGTCGTCATCGACCCCCGCGCCGGCCAAGGGCCGGGTATCGGCGGCTTCAAGGCGGTCAGCGAGATCGGCGATGCATTCAAGTTCGGACATCCGGTCTATTTCATCGGCTTCGTAGCGGAGCCGGTGGATGGCCAGCGCGTCGAGGATGTAGCACATGCGCACACCGTCTTTATCGAAAAGGTGGGCTCACTCCATCCCGAGTCACCGGGGAAGCCTTTCGTCGTCGGGAACTGTCAGGCCGGCTGGCACACGATGATGGCCGCCTGCATGCGCCCCGAACTCTTCGGGCCAATCCTCATCCCCGGCGCGCCACTCTCTTACTGGGCCGGCGTTCATGGCAAGAATCCGATGCGCTACCTCGGCGGCATGCTCGGCGGGAGCTGGCTTGCCCGTCTGACGAGCGATCTCGGCAACGGCATCTTTGACGGCGCCTGGTTGATCGCGAACTTCGACGCCGGCAGTCCCTCCAACACCTTTTGGGGCAAGGGGTACAACGTCTGGGCGAATCCGGATCAGCAGGAGAACCGATACCTTGAGTTCGAGAAATGGTGGGGCGATTTCATTCTGCTGCGCGGAGAAGAGCTGCAATACATGGTCGATAACCTTTTCATAGGCAACAAGCTCTCGACAGCGCAGATCGTCACGAGCGACGGTGTCCGCCTCGATTTGCGTGAGATCAGGTCTCCGATTATATGTTTCTGCTCGGAGGGTGATAATATCACCCCGCCGCAGCAGGCTCTTGATTGGATCCTCGACAACTACGAGAGCGTCGATGACATTCAGCGTGCGGGTCAGACAATCTTCTATTGCCTGAACCAAAAGGTCGGGCACTTGGCGATTTTTGTAGGCACCGCGGTGGCCGCAAAGGAGCACGCGGAGTTCATGAACTACATGGAACTCGTCGATGCGGTGCCGCCCGGGCTCTACGAGATCGTCATCAGCCAGAAGCCGCAGGCCGATACAGCGGGCCCAGGAGGTGCCGGCGATTACGATCTGAGCATCGAGCAGCGCGGGCTGGAGGATATACGCGCCCTGGGTGGCAATTCGGTCGACGACGAGCGCGAGTTTGCTGCAGTCGCCCGGGTGTCGGAGGTCAACAACACTCTCTACGAAACCTATGTCCAACCCTGGGTCAAGGCGATGACGAGTCCGCAAGTTGCTCGTGCCACCCTGGAGCTTAACCCGTTGCGGCTGGGCTATTCCATTTGGTCGGACAAGAACCCGATGATGGGCGCGATCGCGCCTATGGCGGAGCAGGTCCACGCCGAGCGAGCGGTCCCGGCGCCAGCCAATCCGTATGTCGCCATGCAAGAACAGTTCTCACGGGCGATGATTCAGGCGCTTGACCAATATGGGCACGCACGCGACCGGATCACGGAGCAGATGTTCCACGCGATCTATGGCTCGCCCGCGGTCCAGGCTTGGTGCGGCGTCCCGCAAAATGGCGGTCCATCCTGTCCGCGACCCGGGCAATCTCCGTCGACGAAGGCGGCGCTGGCTGCGGAGATACGTCGCCTGAGAGGGCGATTTGCCGAGGGCACCCCACTCGATGCGGCAGCGCGGATGGTCGTGTATATCGCCAAGTCTCACCATCGCGTCGAGGCGCGTTGCTTCGACGCGCTGCAACGGCTGCTGGCCGCTCATCCGGAGGTCACCTTGGCTCGCTTCAAGGAGGCCCTGCGTGAGCAGTGGGCGATTCTGGCCATCGATGAGCGTGCGGCGATTGCCTCGCTACCGCAATTGCTTCCAGCGGATGCGGGCGAGCGCCGGACCATGCTCGATAGTCTCAAATCGATCGTCGCGGCGGCCAGCAGCGTCGATGCGGATGTCCAACGCCGGTTGCGCGAGATCGAGCAACTGCTCGTCGGCCAGACTGCGACCGGCAAGCCGACCCGAGCCGAGCGCACCGCAGTCGGCGACAAGCCCTCGGCGGTTCTGACGCCAATAAACTCTGGGTCGGCGTAGGTCTCCTGGACGGTTGGGTTTGCTCGTCGGCATCGACCCGATCACCTCGGGTTGGGCGATGCCGGCGCGATAATGCCCACGCAGTTCGGCTTGCCCCACCCCGGTTCACAGCAGCCCGCGCCGGCGAAACCAAACGATCGTCACGACCGCATTTGCGAACGGCAGCACAACGCCTAGCGCAAGGAAGACCGAAAACCCGCCGAGATGGTTGGCCATCCAGCCAAAATTCATTCCGAAAAAGCCCGTCAAAAAGGTGATCGGCAGGAAAATGACCGATACCACCGTCAGCCGGCTGATCTGCTGGCTCTGCCACTGCGCCAGAGCGGCCTTGTAATCCTGCATCACAACTGATCCCCAGTCGACGCGTTCGGACAACCGGCTCGCCAAGTCCTCCACGATCTCGGTATACTGATCTAATTCGTCGACACCGCGCGCGCTAATGCCGGGGATCGCCGCGACGCCGACCGTCGCCGCACGGACCGCGACGGCGTAGCGCTCGAGCTTCAGCCATACCCCCCGCAGTGCTTCCAGTTTGCGACTGATATCGGCGAAGTCGATTGATCCCCATTGATCCCTCACCTGCGTGCTCAGCGCATGAATCGTTTCGTCCACGCCGCCGAGTGCACGATAGAGCGTGCTATGCAGCAACTGCAGCACGATCGCTGCCGCGTGATATGGGCGTTCCTGCAAACCCGCCACGCGATCCGCGAATTCGCGGCGCGCTTCGTCCAGAATGCGTGCGTCGCCATTCCAGATCGTGAATATGTAGGAGGAGGACGAGCGGAAATGCAGTTCGATCAGATCGTGCGGCGGGTCGTACAGCCAGGTGACGGCACGGATACCCTCACGACTGATCGTGATGCGCCCAGCTTGGCCAAATCTAAGCGTCCTCTCAATGCCGGCATCATCCACGCCCATCGCCACGAGGAACTCCTTCGCGACGGAGGGCTCCGCGCCGCAAATATCGAGCCAGAAGAGCCGACCGGTGGAAATCCACTTGGCCAGGTCCGCGACAGAAGCAGGATGCTGCACGCCTTGGGCATGGATGATGCTGATCACACCAGGGCGCGGTCCATCCTGAACCGTGCCGCTGATCTGGGAATTCTTCTCGGCACGGGGTTCTGTCAGCTTTCCCGGATGGGGCGGCTGTTCCGATAGATCAACCGGTATCAGAGCCGCACGCCCTCTGCCGCCTGCTTCAATGTCTCGGCGCTCCGCTTCAGTGCGGCACTCTCCCCGGTGTCGAGATTTGGCATGAACGTCGCCACCACGCCCTGCGCGTCCAGCACGCGCGGCAGTGACAGCGCTACGGCGCGCACGCCGTGGCATTCCGCCGTCGACATGGAGCAGGTAATCAGCGCCCGCTCGTCCCCCTGGATGACCTGAGCGATCCGGGCAATGCCGGCGCCGACGCCGAACCAGGTCGCTCCTTTGCCCTGGATAATGGCGTAGGCGGCGCGGCGCACCGCGGCGTCAATGCGGCTGCGGTCGGCCTCTGTTAGTTCCCGCCCCATCTGGCGGGCGGCCTCCGCCACCGACAGGTCACCGGCCACGGCGCCCGACCAGTGCAACACCTGGCTGTCGCCATGCTCGCCGAGCACACGAGCATCGACGTATGCTGGGCTGATTCCGAGATGTGCGGCGAGCAGCGTGCGAAACCGTGCGGAGTTGAGGATCGTACCGGACCCGATCACCCGCTGCGGCGGGACCCCGTGCCGGCCCGCGAGGACGGTCACAATCTGCGTCATGATATCGAGCGGATTCGTTGCCACCAGGAAGACGGTGTTTGGTACCACCGCCAGCACGGCCGGCACGATCTCGGCAAAGATTGCGGCGTTGCGCGAAAGCAGGTCCAGCCGGCTCTCCCCGGGCTTCTGGGCAGTCCCGGCCGCAAGGACAACGATGCCTGCGCCGTCGAGATCGGCCGCCTCCCCGGCGCGGACCCGGACGGGATACGACCAAGGCGTGGAGTCCAGAATGTCGTGTGCCTGGGCGACTGCCAAGTCTGTCTTGCGGTCGACGAGTACGATCTCCGAACCGACGCCACGCATCGTCATGGCATAGGCAGCGGTGGCGCCGACCTGCCCGGCGCCGACGCTTCCGATCTTCATTGTGTTCCTCCTATATCGCGAATGGGATATTCCAGCAGCAACGTGCGAACATAGGTCGCGCGAAGCAGCGCCTCGGGCTCGGCGAGCCGATTGGCACGCAGGCGCCCTCGGATCTCCTCTACCAATTCGGCGCCATGCGCCTCGATCCATTCCGACAAACCCTCCACCAAACGGTCGAGATGGTTGGGTCCGTGACGCAGCAATGAAGACGCCACCTGGACCACGTCCGCGCCGGCAAGCAAGTATTTGATCACCTCTTCGGACCCTTCCACGCCTCGTCCACCGGCGAGACTCAGCGATGTCTTTCCGGCCAGCAGGGCGATCCACATCAGCGGCAAACGGATCTCCTCCGCTGTCGATAAACGCAGGCTGGGATGGAACCTCAGCGTCTCGAGATCGATGTCAGGCTCGTAGCATCGTCCGAACAGGACGAGCCCGCTCGCGCCGGCGCCGGCAATGTCGCCAGCGAGATGAGCCGGCGCGGTGAAGTTCGGGCTGAGCTTGACAGCGACGGGAATCGTTACCGCTGTGCACACTTCGCGCAAGGTTTCTACCAGTCTGGACTCGACCGCGGCGGAGGTCTCCTGCGGGTCGGTGGGGATGTGGAAGAGATTGACCTCGAGGGCCGCCGCCCCCGCTTCCTGCAGAAGGGCGGCAATGCCAGTCCAGCCTTCGTGCGTGATCCCGTTCAGGCTGGCGATCAGCGGCACCGAAATGCTTTCGGCCGCACGCCGGATCATCTCGACATGAGCAGCAAGCGCACCCCGGTAGCCCGGGAGCGGCGGCAGATAGCTCGTCACCTCGGCATGGCTCTCGGCTCCGATCGCGCCGGCGGCTTCGAGCGCCGCCTCCTCGTTTCGGATCTCCTCCTCATACACCGATGCCGCGATGATCGCCGCCGCCCCGCCATCCTCCAACCTGCGTACGCCGTCGAGGGTCGCGGAAAGCGGCGAGGCGCTGGCGATCACGGGATGACGCAACGACAAGCCGAGATAGCTCGTCTGCAAGTTCATTGCTTTGCCTCCGCCTTCATATCATCATGGATGACAGTTTCATCCTGCCAGAATGGGTGGAACCGCGTTCCGTCGCGCGAAGCCATGTCCTCGTAGATGCGGTAGCGCTCGTCCACCGCGGCCTGTGCCTGACGCAGCAATCTCGGCGCTTCTTCGGGTCGTGTCTGAGTGAGAACCCGGAAGCGGAGCTCGCGGTAAGCCGACTCTTCAAGGCGCAGTCTCGGGCGCGTGCTGTCGAGGCGGAAGGGATTCATGTCAGCATGGCGCATGCTCGGATCGAACCGGAAGAGCGGCCAGTACCCGCTGGCAACCGCCCGACGCTGCTGGTTCATCCCGTCGCGCAGATCGAAGCCATGTGCGATGCAATGACTGTATGCGAGGATGAGCGACGGGCCGTCATAAGCCTCGGCGTCGCGCAGCGCCTGGATCGTTTGTTCCGGACTGCCGCCCAGCGCGATCTGCGCGACATAGACGTAGCCGTAGGCGATCGCCTGGAGCGCCCAATCCTTGCGCGGTGTGCGCTTGCCCGCGGCGGCAAACTTTGCCGAGGCCCCGAGCGACGTGGCTTTCGAGGACTGGCCGCCGGTGTTGGAATAGACCTCGGTATCCAGCACCATTACGTTGACATCGCGGTCCTGGGCCAACACGTGATCGAGCCCGCCGGCACCGATGTCATAGGCCCATCCATCACCCCCCACGATCCACAGGCTGCGGCGCACGAGATATTCGGCCAGGGCCAGCAGATCACGCGCCGGCGCATCCGTAGCGCCTGCCAGCGCGCGCCTGATCTCCTCAACCCGGCCGCGTTGTGCCACGATCTCGCTGTCTGTGCGCTGGGGCGCATCAAGGATCGCGTCGGCGAGGCCGGGTCCGATGCGATCGCCCAACGTGCGGACGAGGGCACGTGCCATGGCGACCTGGTGGTCGACCCCGAGACGCATGCCGAAGCCGAACTCGCCATTGTCCTCGAACAGGCTGTTGCTCCACGCCGGGCCGCGCCCATCGGGCCCGGCACGCCACGGCAGCGACGGCAGGTTGCCGCCATAGATCGAAGAGCAACCGGTCGCATTGGCGATCTGCAAACGGTCGCCGAACAGTTGCGACAGAAGCTTCAGATAGGGGGCCTCGCCGCAGCCGGCGCACGCACTGGAGAACTCGAACAGCGGCCGCACGAACTGCAGACCCCGCGAGACATGCAGGTCGACCCCTTCGCGCGTGTGTTCCGGAAGCGACTCGAAAAACGCGAGATTGCGCCGTCCGGATTCGACCAGCGGCAACCGCTCGCTGAGATTGATTGCCTTGATCGCCGGATCGAGCGGATCGTGTGCCGGACAATGGTCGATGCAGATTCCGCAACCCGTGCAGTCCTCGACAGCGATCTGCAGCGTGTAGCGCTGCTCTGGGTAACCGCGCGCATTGACCGAAGCCGACGGAAACCCCTCCGGCGCGTCCTTCAGCAGTGCCCCGTTGTAGGCCTTGGCCCGGATCACACTGTGCGGGCAGACGATGCTGCACTGGCCGCATTGGATGCAGAGGTCTTGCTTCCAAACCGGCACTGAAAAGGCGATGTTGCGCTTCTCGTACTGGGTCGTTCCGCCCGCGTAGGTACCGTCGATCGGGAACGCGCTGACCGGGATCTCATCGCCCCTTCCTGCGAACTGCAGGGCGAAAATGCGCTTCATCTGATCGGGCGCATCCGCTGGGATGAAGATCCGGAACTCCTGTTTCGAGGTCACTTCCTTCGGGACCTTGACCTCCTGCAGGTGCTCGAGCGCCGTATCGACGGCGGCAAAGTTCTTCTGCAGGACCGCGCGGCCCTTCCCGCCGTAAGACTTCTCGATCGAGTGGCGGATGCGCTGGATGCCTTCTTCCCGCGGCAGCACGCCGCTGATGGCGAAGAAGCAGGTCTGCAGGACGGTGTTCACTCGTGGTCCCAGGCCCAGGCGCTGTGCGACGCTGCTCGCGTCGATCACGAAGAGGCGCAGACCCTTCTTGAGAATATGCTCCTGGACCGGTCGCGGCAGATGGTCCCAAACGGACGCTGCATCGTAAGGAGCATTGAGGAGGACGGTCGCGCCCGGAAGAGCACGGTCCAGGACGTCCAGTTTTGTCAGGAAGTCGAACTTGTGAACGCCAATGAAGTCGGCTGATTGCAGAAGATAAGGAGCGGCGATCGGAGCGTTGCCAAAGCGAAGGTGGCTGATCGTCTCCGCACCGGATTTGTGGCTGTCATAGACGAAGTAGCCTTGCGCGTAGCGCCCGGGGTCCTCGCCCAGGATCTTCACGCTATTCTTGTTCGCGCCGACGGTCCCGTCGGAACCAAGCCCGAAGAACATCGCGCGGCGGACACCTTGCGGCTCGATGTCGAACGCCGCCTCGACGGGGAGGCTCGTTCCGCCAACATCGTCGATGATGCCGACCGTGAAGCCGTGACGCGGCTCCTTCTCCTTGAGGTGGTCGAAGACGGCCTTTGCCATCGCCGGCGTGAAATCTTTCGATGAGAGGCCGTAACGGCCACCGACGACCAGCGGCAGAGTGTCGCGCGTGCCCCGCGCGGCGGCATCCGCCAGAGTCTGTGCGACGTCCAGGCAGAGCGGCTCGGCCGGCGCGCCGGGCTCCTTGACGCTGTCGAGCACCGCGACGCGGCGCACATTGGCAGGCAGTACCGCGAGAAAGTCCTTGGCCGACCACGGCCGATAGAGCAGCACCTGAAGCACACCGACGCGCTCTCCCTGGGCGTTCAGGTGCGCGGCCGTCGCGCGCAGGGTATCGGCGGCTGAGCCGATCGCGACGACGACGCGTTCCGCGTCCGGATGACCGTCGTAGCGAAACAGGTGATATTGCCGGCCGGTCAGCGCCGCGAGACGATCCATGGCGCGCTGCACGATGCCGGGCGTTGCGAGGTAGTGCAGGTTTACCGTCTCGCGTGCCTGGAAGAACGTGTCCGGGTTATGCGCGGTGCCGCGGGTCACCGGCCGCTCCGGGCTCAGCGCCCGCTGCCGGTGCGCGCGCACCAGATCGTCGTCGATCATGGCCCGGATATGCTCGTCCGACAGCATCACGAGCGTATTGACCTCGTGCGAGGTGCGGAATCCGTCGGTGAAATGGATGAACGGCACCCGCAATTCGAGCGTCGCCGCTTGCACCACCAGCGCAAGATCATGCGCCTCCTGGACTGATGCCCCGCCGAGCATGGCGAAGCCGGTGCTGCGCACCGCCATGATGTCCGAATGGTCGCCGAAGATCGACAGGGCCTGGGTGGCGATGGCCCGGGCCGCGACATGGAAAACGCAGGCGGTCATCTCGCCCGCAATCTTGAACATGTTCGGCATCATCAGCAGCAGGCCTTGCGAGGCGGTGAAGGTGGTGGTCAGGGCGCCGGCCTGGAGTGCACCGTGCACCGCACCGGCAGCACCCCCCTCCGCCTGCATCTCCTGCACGAACGGCACCACGCCCCACAAATTCTTCTCGCCCTGCGCGGCCCATTCATCGGCGAGCTCAGCCATCGTCGACGACGGCGTAATCGGGAAGATGGCGCACCCATCGTTGACGCGGTAGGCGACGTGGGCGACGGCGGTGTTGCCGTCGAGGGTCGCGATCTTATCCATGATTATGCTTCTCCGTTGGTCTCGCCGCGGTCAAACGCGGAGGCTGAAGCGGTGCGGCGCGAGCGGTTCACCGATCGTGCCGAGCGGTGCGGCCGCCGGCAGGGATTCGGGCTGCATCTCGATGGCGTGGCACGGACACTGCTCGAAACAGATCGCGCAGCCCGTGCAGAGATCGGGCTCGACGCGATACCCCCGTCCAGGACCCTGACGTATGATCGCCTGCTCGGGGCATGCCGCGAAGCAGTTATCGCATTCGAAACAGTTGCCGCAGGACAGGCACCTTCCTGCCTCATTTCGTGCCTGCTCCTGGCTTAGGCCCTGCACGACCTCGGAAAACGTGGCGCGGACCGCGAGAGGCAGTTCCGGTTGGGCACTTCGGAGTGTTTCCAGGTACACTGGTAGATCGAGCATCTCGAAGCTGATCGGCGGGTGCTTCGGCGGCCGCTCGTAGCGTGCGCCGTTGAGATAGCCGTCGATGGCACGAGCCGCATGCTTGCCCATGCCCACCGCTGTCGTCATCGTCCGCGCGCCGCCCACCATGTCGCCGCCGGCGAAAACGCCGCGATGCCCGGTCATGAACTGGTCGTCGACGGTAACTACGTCATTCGGGCCGATCACGACCCCTGGGACGCCGTGGAGGAAGTCGAGCTCGCTGTGCTGGCCCACCGCCAGCACCACACTGTCGGCCGGCAAAGTCTCGAACTTCCCCGTGGGTATGGTGGTGCCGTTCGGTCCCATCTCCACGCCTTCGATGGTCACGCCGTTCGCCCCGAAGCGGCTCGCGACCGACAGCCAGCGAATCTTCACCCCCTCGGCGAAAGCCTCCTGAGCTTCCGCCGGTAGCGCTTCCATATGCGGTTGGTCGTAGCGGAAGATCAGCAGTGCCTCTTCCGCGCCAAGCCGCTTGGCGACGCGGGCGACGTCCATGGCGGTATTGCCACCGCCGATTACGCCGACCACGCGGCCGAGATGCGGCGCCTGTCCCCGCGCCACTTCTTCCAGCAAGGTTACGCCGTCCACCAGGCGGCGCCCATCCGCAGCCGGGATATCGAGCCGATTGGAAGCTTGCGCTCCGACCGCGAGGAACACCGCGTCGAAGCCGCCCTTTTGCTTCTCGGCCAGCACGTCATCCACTTTCTGGCCGCAAGTGATCTTCACACCCATCGCGGTGATGCGGGCGATCTCTTCGCGCACGACGTCGCGCGGCAGGCGATACTCGGGAATGCCCCAGCGCATCATGCCGCCGGGCTCCTCGGTCGCCTCGCGAACCTCCACCTCGTAGCCGAGCCGCGCCAAGTGATAGGCGCAGGAAAGACCCGCGGGACCGGCGCCGACGATCAGGACGCGATGCCCGGTCGGCTCGCCGCGGCGCGGTTGCCATTTCTCCTGCCGCGCGACATCGCCCACAAGGCGCTCGACTGCGTGAATGCCGACGGCGGCGTCGAGCTCTCCTCGGTTACACCGGCTCTCGCAGGGATGATAACAGGCCCGACCATGCACGGCTGGAAATGGGTTGTCGTCGAGGATCTGATTCCATGCCTGCTGCCATCGGCCGGCCCGGGCATGCTCGAGCCAGGTCTGAATGTTCTCTCCAGCCGGACACGCCGCGTTGCAGGGTGGCAGGTGCGCAATCCAGTGCGGGAGTTGCCGTCTTGTTGCTCCCGTGCCCGCGGCTATCGAATGAACGCGGGTGGCATCGGTTGGCTTCAGCATCATTGCGATCCTCCAGCTTCTTGAACGCGCCGCTCCTCAGTCGAACTGTTCGGTCGTCCGTTGCCGAGACAGCGGCGAAGCCATGCCCGTCTCATAGCTTGCTCCCGATCGGTCGCGCGCAGCCACGGACGCCAGGGCCACGGGTCGCGCCGCGACACCGGTCTCGCGCAGGAATAGCGTCAGAAAAAATGACGACACAATGCCAACGACCCAAATCAGATCGGCCTCACGAAACGTCTCCAGCGTCAGCGGATGGCCAGCGGAGAGACGGACGAGCGTGAGCCCGAAAGCCGGCGCCAGGAATGCGCTGAAGCTGAAGACAATGAAGTTCATTGCGCCCGTGGCGCTGCCCTTCACGTGATCCGGATTGACTTCCTTGATCATCGTGTAGGGGATCATTGCCGCGCCGGAGCCGATCCCGAAGGCTAGGCCTCCGACATAGGGCGGGAGGACGCCGTTCGTGTAAACGATGCCAATGAGGCTCACCAGCATAAGGATCATGCCACCCAGCATCACCGGCTTGCGACGACCGATGCGATCGGCAAGGTAGCCGAGCAATGGACAACCGATCACCCAACCGAGCGGCACCATGGAGGATCGTGCTGCGGCTTCCGCAGGCCCTACATGCTCGATGCCGAGAAACGGGACGCCCCAGATCATGGCGCCGATGGTGGTCGGCATGAACAGCAGGCCGCCGACGAAGCCGCAGAGATAGGATTGCGGGTTCGTCAGCACGACCTTGTAGGGCGCGAACATCGCCCAGACAGAGCCGCGGGCCGGCTCGCGGCTCCCAGGGGTCGCCATCAGCACTAAGACCCCAACGATCGCCAGCAGGATGCCGGCATAGATCCAGAACGATTGCCAACTCATCGGGCCGTGCACGAGCGGACTGACAACGAATTGTCCGGCAAAGCCGCCGAGCATTCCGGCGAGCTGTGTGAAACCAATTGCCGTGGCGAGCCAGCGATCGGAAAACCCGTGAACGGCGAGATAGACTGCGCCGGTGAAGGCGAAAGCCGATCCGGCCCCTTGCAGCAGCCGCCCGCTCTCGGCCTCTCCGATCGAGCCGAGTCCGAATAGCACACAGCCTACCGCCACGGCGAAAATACCGCACGAGATCGGCCATTTGGCCCCATACCGGTCGAGAGACGCGCCGGCTATGATGCCGAAGCCGGCGTATGTGTAGTAATAGAGCCCGACCAATGAGCTGATGCCGAGAGCCGTCAAACCGAAGGCGGCTTCCAGCTCAGGGATGGTCACCCCCGGCGCAGACCGAATAGCGTATTGGAGAAAATAGAACACCAGGCAGAAGAGCCAGGCCACCACAAAGGGCCAGGAAATCGCTCTCTCCGCGGACGTTAGTATAGGAGAAGGTGCGGCTACTCCGCTCTGCGCTGACATCGGTTCTCTCCCTACTGACGGTTTATGATTTGGCACGCAGATGATTAGGCGAGGCGCCAGCAACGATCGCGAAGATCGAGTAGCTGTCGTCCCAAAGACTAATCAGATGTACCGCTCGTTGCATTGCCGTCTTCTCCGTCGAGTGAGGTCCCAGACCTGTATTCAGAGTGGGAGTCTGCACCCTTGCTTTAGGTTATGGGACGCAGGCCTGCGCGGAAGCGTGCGGCGTTTTGCACATACGCGCGGAAGTTGCGATCGAAGCCGGCCCGCTCGCCGGGCGGCATGATGCGCTTGAGGCGAGCCGGGACGCCGAGGCGAACAGCGTTATGTCGTCGAGCGTCAATACCCTTGTGATGCTCGTCAAATCTCCGATGCGAATTTCGTCAAAGGGACGGTTTTCAATGATCTCCTTGGAACTCATCGCTGCTTCACTCGCCGGTCGGGAGACAAACCCACTGGTTTGACGGCTTTGATTGAACAAAACGACTTTCCCTTATGGATTCCTGGGCCCTCCCACCGAGGGTCGGCCATGTGCACCGCTGAGGTTGATGCCTCCTGGAATGGGGGCAGCCACAATGGTCCAGGCTCTCTCGCTGGAAGCGGGTGCCCTATTGCGAAGGGGGGGTATAGGTAGGGGGAGGGACATTGCCCTGTGATTGTCCGGGGGGATTGTATAGCCTGTAATTGGCAACAGGATCAAAGTGCAACTTCGCGTTTGCGCAGCCATCGCCCGTCATCGTTGCGGTGACCGCCCCGTTGGGAGATCTGACTCCTGTAACGGTGCCAATCGGTCTTTGTCCCGTCGTGGATCTGAGAGTTAGCCGGATACGCCCGGCGTCGTCGAATGTCCCGCTGACCGCGCTTACTCCGGTCATATCTCTATAGTAGAAGACTCCGTCAACCTGACCGTTCTCGCGCCGGTAAAGCCGCCACGCAATATAGGAGCACCCCGCTACACTCGAGGGAGCCTCTCCAGTATAGGTCATCACTGGCGGTGGCGCAACCGCTTCCGCCTTTCGTGTCGGTAGCACACGGTATGTCCGGTTTAGGTAGCGCACGATCTGTCCGGTGATGATGGTTCCTTTTGGGAGCCCGGATGCGCCGGTCGGAAGCCCTTCAGGGTGTGCGAGTGATCAAGTTCGGGAGCGTGCTGGAGCGGTATGAAGCGAGCGAACTCAACCAGTGCGAAGCGGCGGAGCTGCTTGGGATCAGCGAGCGGACATTCCGTCGTTGGCAACAGCGCTACGAAGAGTGCGGGGCGGCCGGTCTTCTGGACCGGCGGCTTGGTCGGGCGTCTGGGAAGCGGGTTCCGGTCGACCGGGAGGAGGAGGTCGAGCGGCTGTATCGTATGCGTTACAGCGGGTTCACGGCGAAGCACTTTCACGAGCACTTGGTGGGCCGCCACGGTTTCCGCTGGGGCTACACGTGGACCAAGGCGTTCCTGCAATCGAAGGGGCTTCTGGAGCGCGCCGCGGGGCGCGGCGCACACCGGCGCAAGCGGCCGCGACGGCCGTTGCCTGGAATGATGCTTCATCAGGATGGGTCGCGCCATGAATGGCTGGCGGGGCGGGAGACGCTGGACCTGATAGTGACGATGGACGACGCGACGAACGTGATCTACTCGGGGTTTTTGGTAGCGGAGGAAGGCACGGAATCGACGTTCCAGGCTCTGCTGGAGGTGTTTGGCGCGCATGGCCTGCCGCTGAGCCTCTATACGGATCGGGGCAGCCACTACTTCGTGACGCCGGAGTTTGGCGGCCCGGTTGACCGGAAGCGGCCGACACAGGTTGGGCGGGCGCTGGCGCATTTGGGCGTGGAGCACATTGCGGCCTACTCACCGCAGGCCCGTGGTCGTTCGGAGCGGCTGTTTCAGACGTTACAGGATCGCCTGGTCAAGGAGCTGGCGCTGGCTGGGATCACGACGGTTGCGGAGGCCAACCGGTTCATTCGGGATTGCTACCTGCCGGCGCACAACGCGCAGTTTGCGGTGAAGGCGGAGCAGGAGGGATCGGCTTTCGTCGCCGTTGCTGGTGTCGATCTGCGGGAAATTCTGTGTATCCAGGAGGAGCGCCAGGTGGACCGCGACAACACGGTTTCGTGGCGACGGATGAAGCTGCAGATACCACCGTCGCCGCTGCGTGCTCATTTCGTGAAGGCGCGGGTGAAGGTGCGGCAATATCACGACGGGAGCCACGCGGTGTTCCACGGCCCGCGCTGCCTGGGACGCTATGACGCGCAGGGGGCGCTGCGGATGGCGGCGTTGGACGCGGCGGCATGATCGCGCTTGGGTCCGGCTCGCCTGTGGATTTGTGGGCAACGGAAGAGCGTTGCCCACAACTCCACAGGCGCATCAGCAAAAGAAGGAAATTGATTTCATGAGTTGAAGAAGACGCGCCCGTCACCAGCCAACGGCCCGCCTGACCTGCCGCCAGAACGGCCGCCGTTCTGTCCCTGCCTCTTGGGAACGGACCGGAAACAAGCGGACAACTGATGTGCTACGTAAACCGGACAACTTAATTAGCTATCGACACCGCTTCCGCCTTTCGTGTCGGTAGCACACGGTATGTCCGGTTTAGGTAGCGCACGATCTGTCCGGTGATGATGGTTCCTTTTGGGAGCCCGGATGCGCCGGTCGGAAGCCCTTCAGGGTGTGCGAGTGATCAAGTTCGGGAGCGTGCTGGAGCGGTATGAAGCGAGCGAACTCAACCAGTGCGAAGCGGCGGAGCTGCTTGGGATCAGCGAGCGGACATTCCGTCGTTGGCAACAGCGCTACGAAGAGTGCGGGGCGGCCGGTCTTCTGGACCGGCGGCTTGGTCGGGCGTCTGGGAAGCGGGTTCCGGTCGACCGGGAGGAGGAGGTCGAGCGGCTGTATCGTATGCGTTACAGCGGGTTCACGGCGAAGCACTTTCACGAGCACTTGGTGGGCCGCCACGGTTTCCGCTGGGGCTACACGTGGACCAAGGCGTTCCTGCAATCGAAGGGGCTTCTGGAGCGCGCCGCGCGGCGCGGCGCACACCGGCGCAAGCGGCCGCGACGGCCGTTGCCTGGAATGATGCTTCATCAGGATGGGTCGCGCCATGAATGGCTGGCGGGGCGGGAGACGCTGGACCTGATAGTGACGATGGACGACGCGACGAACGTGATCTACTCGGGGTTTTTGGTAGCGGAGGAAGGCACGGAATCGACGTTCCAGGCTCTGCTGGAGGTGTTTGGCGCGCATGGCCTGCCGCTGAGCCTCTATACGGATCGGGGCAGCCACTACTTCGTGACGCCGGAGTCTGGCGGCCCGGTTGACCGGAAGCGGCCGACACAGGTTGGGCGGGCGCTGGCGCATTTGGGCGTGGAGCACATTGCGGCCTACTCACCGCAGGCCCGTGGTCGTTCGGAGCGGCTGTTTCAGACGTTACAGGATCGCCTGGTCAAGGAGCTGGCGCTGGCTGGGATCACGACGGTTGCGGAGGCCAACCGGTTCATTCGGGATTGCTACCTGCCGGCGCACAACGCGCAGTTTGCGGTGAAGGCGGAGCAGGAGGGATCGGCTTTCGTCGCCGTTGCTGGTGTCGATCTGCGGGAAATTCTGTGTATCCAGGAGGAGCGCCAGGTGGACCGCGACAACACGGTTTCGTGGCGACGGATGAAGCTGCAGATACCACCGTCGCCGCTGCGTGCTCATTTCGTGAAGGCACGGGTGAAGGTGCGGCAATATCACGACGGGAGCCACGCGGTGTTCCACGGCCCGCGCTGCCTGGGACGCTATGACGCGCAGGGGGCGCTGCGGATGGCGGCGTTGGACGCGGCGGCATGATCGCGCTTGGGTCCGGCTCGCCTGTGGATTTGTGGGCAACGGAAGAGCGTTGCCCACAACTCCACAGGCGCATCAGCAAAAGAAGGAAATTGATTTCATGAGTTGAAGAAGACGCGCCCGTCACCAGCCAACGGCCCGCCTGACCTGCCGCCAGAACGGCCGCCGTTCTGTCCCTGCCTCTTGGGAACGGACCGGAAACAAGCGGACAACTGATGTGCTACGTAAACCGGACAACTTAATTAGCTATCGACACCGCTTCCGCCTTTCCGATCAGTATGCCGGCGGCGAGTAAGCTCTGTACTGACACGAATGTTGCTACGCGGCTCATGCTCTTTTCCCTTTCCCTCGGGCGACCGCCCTGTTCGCGGGGCCACAGCCGGACGTAGCACCCGACATAGGCTAGAGGATTGGGAGGGATTGTCGACAATTGTGCCAAATCGCGGTTGCGGCAAAATGGACGACACAAGGAAGTTGCGTGCAGTGCCGTTGTCGGGTTACGATGGCGTGGAACAACTTGAGTATGGCCGCGATCGGCGCAATCGGCCGATCGCGCTTTCAACGCCGCCTCTCTGCCACGGCGCATCAGTCCCTCTTGGCGACGGATTGATGCGCGGCAAATTCATGCTGCAGGGCTGGAAGAACATGCACCCCGTCCAGCATTACATGACAGACCATATCGACCTCTACGAGCATCGACGATCCGGCCTGTCTCAGGAAGGAAGAAACCTTCGAGAGCTGGTACGAAAACCCGATCGACTTGCTACTTCGGGCGTGACAGCCATCGGCGGACGGCAGAACATCCACTGTTATGGTCTAGGGCGCGCGTTCGCCGACCACAGTCGCCACAATGGGCTGCGCATCCTCATACCGCTTGAGATCACGTTCAAGTGGGTGCTGAAGGGAGAGAAGGTCCTCCCTCGTCATGTTTTTCAAGAATGCGAACCTGGGCGCCGCCAACGCGTCCGTCTCCGGCGCCACCTCATCGTCTCGCATCGAAAGCATTCGCTTGATCTGCTGTATTTCAAGGCGACAGCGTTCCGCGCCCTTCGCGCGCCGCTCCATGTAAGACTTCAACCGATCGGTTGACTTGCCGCGCAAGTATTCCAACGCTGCTGGATAGGATTGATTTCCGCGCTCCTCATCCGCCTCCTGTAACCTGAAAAATTCCCTGTCGTCGAGGATGTCGTTGCACAGCCCGACGCACTCGTCACAGACGAAAAGCGGCGGCGGCCCGGCAATCAACGTCTTTACCTCGTGCTGCGTCTTGCCACAGAACGAGCAATAGAGCGCCTTTTTCATCACCGGGTCGTGCGCTCGTGGGTCGGGCTCAGGTGAATGTGTCGCTCCGATCTTAGCGGATAAGACGTTCCAACTCTCACAGCCGAACGCCTTCGCGAGCAGCTCCAAGCATTCACTATGAGTGATTTCGACTGCCTTCGCCTTCAGGCCATCGCGCAGAACATGCGCCATAGCTTTCGCATCGCTGAAATCGCGCATCTGCGTTCCTCTTCATCGGCGAACGGAAAGAATCGGAGCCTGCATTGCCAACCCGTTCGCCCATGGCGAGGGAGCGAAAGGAAGTCGATACGTTCACCATCCCCGGAGGGTGCAGGCGGCGGGTGTATAAGCCCTTGGCCAAAATCACAACACGCGGCCGAGCGTCGTGTCAACTCACAGAGGATCCTGCCAGGCTCATTGCGGGTGCACTCGTTCGCGGCCATATCCCGCGAATCCGCGTTAGTGACGCCGGCGGTACAGGCACAGCACGCTATGCCGACAGTTTCTGCATCACCGCTTCGGGGATATCGAAATTCGCGTACACGTTCTGCACGTCGTCGCTGTCGTCCAGCGCGTCGATCAGCTTGATCACCGCCGCCGCGCGCTCCTCGTCCAACGCAACTGAGGTAGTCGGGCGCCATTCCAGCCGGGCGCTCTCGGGCGCTCCGAACCGCGCCTCCAGCGCGTCCCGCACGGCGAAGAAATCGTCCGGCGCGGCGGTGACCTCGTGCCCGTCTGCGTCGCTCTCGACATTCTCGGCCCCCGCTTCGATCGCCGCTTCCAACATGGCATCGGCGTCCGCGGTCGCAGCGGGGTACCTGATTACGCCGAGCCGGTTGAACAGGAAGCTCACCGAATTGGTCTCGCCCAGTGCGCCGCCATGTTTCGCGAAGGCCGACCGGATGTCGGAAGCTGTCCGGTTGCGATTGTCGGTCAGCGCCTCGACAATGATGGCGACACCGGCTGGCCCGTATCCCTCATAGCGGACCTCGGCGTAGTCCTCACCCGCGCCGGCGCCGGTCGCCTTCTTGATTGCGCGATCCACGGTGTCCTTCGGCATGTTCGCCTGTCGGGCGGCAGTCACGGCCGCCCGCAGCCGCGGGTTCGACGCCGGGTCAGGCAGTCCCTGGCGGGCGGCCACGGTAATCTCCCGGATCAGCCGGGCGAACTGCCGGGCGCGCCGGGCATCCTGCGCGCCCTTGCGGTGCATGATATTCTTGAATTGGGAATGTCCGGCCATGAGTCAGTGGTCAGTTGTCAGTTTTCAGCGGTCAGTCTAGTCCGGCGGTGCAGCAGGAGGAAAACCGGATGTATATCGCGATGAACCGGTTCAAGGTGCGGCCGGGGTCCGAGGCGGCGTTCGAGCAGGTCTGGACCGGCCGCGACACGTATCTGCACGAAGTCCCTGGCTTCGTGGAGTTCCACCTGTTGCGCGGGCCGGCTGCCGAAGACCATGTGCTTTATTCATCGCACACGGTCTGGCGTAGCCGGGGCGATTTCGAGGCCTGGACGCGCTCCGAGGCGTTCCGCCAAGCGCACAGTCGCGCCGGGGATAACCGGCCCCTCTATCTGGGCCACCCAGAGTTCGAAGGCTTCGAGGTGCTCCAGACGATCCGGGGCGCGTGACGCGCCGCACCTAGGAAGGGCGCGACCGAACCTATACCGGCGATCCGAGGTTCGGCTGCGTCAAACCTCCGGCGACAGCAAGAGCCGCAATGCGCGGATCCGATTTGCGGGACCGGACCGCGGGGCGCGAGCCCCCATTGGCCTGGCCCAGTTCGCGACCTCGATCGCTGTCCGCCGCGCCGGTCAGTTGCCCGATCAGTGACTCGTAACCCTTCAAGGTATCAGCGAGCGAAAGGTGCCGCTCGGCGTGTTTCCGTGCCCCCTCGCGCAATCGCTGTGACAGGGCGGTGTCCTCCAGCACCTGCTGGATACGTTGCGCCAGCCTCTTGGGGTCGAAAAACGGCGTGAGCAGACCGTTGCGGCCGTCCTCGATGAACTCACGGACGGGCTGTGTGTCGCTGCCGATGACGGCGCAGCCGGCCGCCAGCAACTCACGCAGCGACCAAGAGGCGACGAACGGATACGTCAGATAGACATGCGCATCGCTGCGACGAAGCAGCCGGAGATATATCTGGTAATCGACGCGGCCGGGAAACAGCACCCGTTTCGGATCAAGCTTCTTGCCCAGCTCCTCACACAACAGCTCCCGCCAAGTCGCGCGCGGCGGCGCCGCACCGTAGCTTACGCTGTCGCCACCGACCATGACGACGCGGATATCCTTGCTCGCACGCAACAGATGCGGCAGGGCACGCATCATCACATGGAAACCGCGATAGGGCTCCAGATCACGAGCGACATAGGTCACGAGCTTCTCGGTCTTGCCGATCTTCATCCCGCCGATGGTCAACTCCTGCCGCTTACTGTCCGGATCGGGCTTGCACGTCTCGAGATCGACACCCTCAGGCAACAATGTGATCCGCTCCTGTGCCCAGCGCGGATAAGTTGAGAGCTGCCAGCGCGTCGGCGTGAACCCGTGCTGGCCCAGATTAAGCGCGATCAGATTGGTCGCGTTCTTCGCCCGGATACGCGGATAGTCGGCTACCGCGGTTGGGAACTCGGGATCGAAGCCGACGTCAACATCCTTGATCTGATAGTAGAACTCCATGTAGCCGAGCAGAGGTGCTTGCGGCCACACATCGGGCAGGTTCAACAGCTCGCCCCAGCCGTGATGGCCAATGATGATGTCGGGCTCGAAGCCCAGCGCTTTCAGCCGGGCCGCGGTAACGGCAACGGCCTCGGCGCGCCGGCCGGCGGCATCCAGGTCGCGTGCAATGACATGCGTCGTGATGGCACCGGGTGGCGGCACGACATACGGCACCTTACGCACACCGGAGAGGTGGTTCTGATTAGGCTCGCTGATGAACACCACGTCGTTGTCGCGCGAAGCGGCGAGATGACGGGCGATATGCAGGAACTGTCCAGGGAAGTTCTGATGGACGAACAGGTATTTCACCGGCCGACCACCCGCGACGTGACTGCCTGGGACATTTGGCTCAGCGGACGCGCCGGACGGATTTGCGTGTGGTCTCGACCGGTTTCGGTCCGGGTGTTCGCGCCGTCCCTTTAGGACCGCCCGAGCCCTCTTGCCGGCGCAGTACCATCTGAAATGCTTCCAGCCCCGCAAGGCTGGCCGCTTCACAGGTGCCGCCTGCTTCGATCGGACCAACCGCCGAGCCATCGACGAAGGTCGCAGAGTAGCTGCACTCGTGCGTTTCCGCGGCCGCCCCCTTTAGCCGGACGCGGAGGCCAAGCAGGGGCAGGGCCATGCCGCGGCTGCCGCAGAACTTTCCGCCCTCGGCCCACGGCGACAACCAGCCGCGCCCAAGGACCGCCTGGTACTCGATGTCGGTTGCGGTAATCTCGTCACGCGGCATGATGCTGAAGCCCTCGATCCAGAGCTTGGAGCCGCGAACGCCGACCCACTCTCCGAGCTGCGCGCCGACATCGCCGGTACGTTGCACATGCGCCACCACCTCGGCCTCAACCGGGACGGTTGCCGGGGCGGGGCCGGCGGCCGCGGCTACCGGCTCTCCGCTCAGCCGCGTGACCTGCAGTTGCGGGGCTGCTTCGGGCGGCGCGCCCGGCGCCTGATAGATCGTCACCAGCACCTGCGCTGGTCCTTCGGCAACCCGTACGAGCGCTCCGTCGCCGCCGTTCATCCAGCCATCTTCGCGGAATGTGCTGATGCGCACCGCATCGGGGCGGCGCATTGGACCGGGCGGCAAGGAGATCCGCACGCCCGGCAGTCCGTTCGTACCGGCGACCGGCGAGCCAGGCGGCTGAAAAACGGCAAAGAGGCCTGTCTCCAACGTCATCAGGTGGCCGGAGACTTTGAGTTCGGTCATGCGGGTTTGCGGCGTCACTGCAGTGCTCGGATTCGGCTCGGGTCGACGGGCGACGGCTCGGGCAGCTTCGGACATTCGGGTGTTCTCGCTGGTTCGACGTTGGGTGGTCACCGGGAGGAAGGATGCAGGAGACTATTAGAAGAGTTCTATCAATACCTTCATTCTGAGGCCATGAGCGACGGCGCTGCAAGCAAAGCGTTATTTATTGCGGATGCAGAAAGCCCGAGCGGCAACAGAAAGCCTCGCCCAGTACCGGCGGATCCGCTCGGCGGGCGCACCGATATCGAACGCGGCGACGCGAAGACCCGCTCGCCAGGCATCGGTCAGTGCAAAGCACCAGGTCTCCGGCCAGACCGAAGGAAGCAGGGCGAGGTCTGCCTGTTGCGCACGGATCAGGTTCGTCGCTTCATCTGGCCGGAATTCCCCGGTGACGTAGGCGCGTCCGGTCGCCATCAACCGGCGATCATCAATGGTATGCCCGACAATGGTGAATTCGAGCGGAAGGTCGCGCGAGGCGGCATCGCGGGCGCAGGCAAGCAGGACGTCGTACCCCTTGGCCACGCCGATCGCGCCGATGACGCAAACACGGCGGCGGCCACCCCCGGCTGGGGAAGCCTCGGAAATGGGTGGCAGTGCGCCGTCATCCTCATGCCCCACAACAAGCGGGTGCAAGTCCGGGAAATGGCGGCGAAGCCGCACGGCGGCATCTTCGGACGGCACCACGACGCGTCGCGCGCCGCCCAGCAGACGCGCCGAACGCCGGCGCAGCGTACCCACCGAGATCAACTCCTCGAGCGCGCTGCCGGCATCCACGACACAGGTCTCGCACGTCTCTACGTCCGGCTCCCCGCAATAGCGCCGGTCCGACCCGATCAGCAGCACCCGGGGACAGAACCAGACGTAATCGTGCACGTGCACCTCGTACGGGATGCCGAGCAGCTCGATCAGGTCGTAGATGGCCGGGGCATGGCCGAGGACGTGGTGCAGCTCGACCATCATCGGCGCCTCGGCCCGCAACAGCCGTCGCAGCGCCGCCAACTCGCCGGGCAGCGCATAGCGCAGGTTCGGGTAGCCGCCGTCGGTTCCGTCGCCGACCACAACCCCGGGAGCTGCACCTTCGGTCGGATCCGGCCGCAGCACGACCGCGCGCCGGCCGGCGGCGCGATGCGTCCGGCAGGACTCGTCGACACGCCGCTCGACACCGCCGCCGTCGGCGTGGGTGATCACGACGACTGCCGTGCTGCCGCGCCGGTGGGCGGCGCGCCAGCGAAGGAGGTCGAGTCGCCGCCGCGGCTCAGCCAACGTATCGGCTGCAATCCAGTCTGCGATCAAGCGCTCATAACCCGGGTGCAGCCGGTTTAAGATGGCTTGGTTTCGTACCTGTAAGGCCTGCCGGGCCGGACCGAACGAGCAGCCCCCGGCATGCGCCACGAATACGCCGGCGGCTGCCACATGCCGCCATCCGAGATGCCGGGCGCGCAGGCAGAAGTCGTTCTCTTCGCCGTAGCCCTGCGCGAACAATCCCATGCGGAACCGGCCGACAGAATCCAGGCAGTCGCGGCGGATGTACATGCAGAAGCCGATCGCGACCGGGATCTCAACCACCGTCCCGGCGTTCGCCCGGTGCGCAAATGTGGCGAGCCGCGCGGTCTCTTTGGCGTCCGGGAACGGATTGCCGTCCTGCGCCGGGTAGCTCAGGATCGTTGCGTTGTTGGAGAGCGGAGTAGCGGTGCCGATTTCCGGCATCGAGTACACTGCGGCGCGTAATCCTGCCAGCCAACCAGGCGCCACGAGCGTATCACTGTTCAGCAGCACCACGTCCCGGTCGCGGCACGCGAGCAGGCCGGCATTGGCGCTGGCCGGAAACCCGCGCGCTTCCGAGTGGCGGATCAGACGGACCCGCGGCTGCCGCGCCAACGCGTCGAGCGCGGCAGCGAGCTGGGGATCGCCCGAGGCATCATCGACCACAACCAACCGGCTTGGCGGCGGCAAGGCGGCGCACACGCTACGCAGGCAGGCGAGTGTCTCCTCCGCTGCACCATGTACGGTGACAACGACATCGACCGGACGGCGCCGGACACGCCCAGTCGGGGGACTGCCAAGAATATCCGCCGGCCCGCGCGCCGTCGGCGCTGCCACGACAGAACGCTGATGCGGCCGGACCGCAGACCATTCTTGCACGAGTGCGCGGGCGGCGGCCTGGGCCGCCCGCTGTTCCCAACCGGGATCGACGGGGCTGCCGAGCAAGTCGCGGCCGTCGCTGCCGAGCACGTGCAGAGCTCGGTCCATGCCGGCCAGCGCCGCGGCTGGCAAATGGAATCCCCGAACGCGCGCAAGCCCGTCGCCAGTTGCGGCCTGGGCGGGATCGCTGGCGATCAGCCGGACGAACTTCCCGCCCGGCTCCGAGCGGACGGTGAGCACCGGGTCGGTGTCCGGGTCCCCCGGATGCCATGCCCAGCCAACCAGTCCGCCCTCGCAGGGCGCAACGAAGCCCTCAGTGCGTCGAATCTCCGAGAGCTGGATTGGGCTGCCCAACAGCTGCACGCCCTTCCCGGAGAGAACGGCAACGCTGTGCCATCGCCCCGCACCACCCGGCAGCCGGCGCAGCCCCGAGCGTAGAGGCCGCCCGACCGGCTGCCCATCCAGGCACAGCATCGCGGTCGCTTGCCGATCGGCGAGCCGGATTATCAACTGGTTTGGCACAACATAGCCGCACCATCCGTCCGCCCCGACCTCGGCGGCGATTGCGGTTGCCAGCTTCTCCAGCGAGGGAACGAGTGCGTAGGCGGCCAAGGAGCTTGCCAGGGCCTTCGCTGCGCCTTGCGGATCGCCGAGCGCGCGCCGGCTGCCAGCCAGGCCGAGCCATGCCTCGCGCACCGGTCGTTTGGCGATGACGGCGGCGAACAGGCAGGCGGCACGGGCATCATCAAGGCCCATGCAGGCGGCCGCGAGTGCCAATTTGAGCGCCGGGTCCCCTGGCACCAGGCGGCAGGCGCGGTCCAGCCAGCGAATAGAGTCGGCACGCGTGCTTGCACGCTGTGCGCTGGCGACGGCTTCGCCCACCAGTTCCGCGGGATCGGGTGGCGGCGGCGGACCGAACCCGAGGAGCGTGGCCACGAGTTACAGTGCGTCCGGGCTGATCGCGATCAGCCGCTGTCTGTTCACCTCTCCCGCACTGCGGGAGAGGTCACCGCGCGATAGCGCGGCGGATGAGGGTCCTGCCTCCGGCGGATTAGGGGCGCGCTCGCTCGCCATCAATACTCTACCGGCTGGCGACACGTGCCTCGGCTTCGGCGAGCGCGGCGGGCGGACGCGGCAGCGCTGCAAGATCTCCGTTGGCCTCGGCCAAGCCCTGGCCGACCGCTCGTTCCAGCCAGAGTCGCGCCTGCTCGATGTCCTGCTCGCCCGCTAGGCCGCGGGCAAGATACCGTCCGAGCATCATCTGGGCGTAGGCGTGGCCGCGCTCGGCCGCACTTCGGAACCAGCGCTGTGCTGTGATGCGGTCGGTCGGCACCTCGTGCCCGCCGCCGTTCATGGCGCCGACGACGAACATCGCGCCGACATGGCCGCGGCCTGCAGCGCGCTCGAACAATGTCAACGCTCCCGGGTGATCGCGCGGCCCGCCGCGGCCGTTCAACATTAACTCGCCGAGCGCGACCTCGGCCTCCGGCATCCCGATCTCCGCCGCACGAGCGATCCAGGCCCGTCCCCCCTCGGGATCGGGATCGACGCCGCGGCCTTCGATCAGCATGCGCCCGTACCAATATTGCGCGTTGACAACGCCGTCCGCGGCCCGGCGCAGCCATTCAGCCGCTTTGCGCTCGTCGCGTTCGACGCCGATCCCCTCGGCGAGGCAGACGCCGAAATTGAACGCCGCGACCAGGTCGCCCGAAGCAGCGGCCTGCTCGAACCACTCCCGAGTACGGATGGCGTCATCCGCCGCGCCCATCCCTTGCAGCAGGAGGTTCGCCAGATCGACGCGGGCGCGGTTGTCGCCGGCCTCGGCGGAGAGGCGCAGCCAGCGCGCCGCCTCCTCCTGGTCGCGTGGGACGCCGGCACCCGTGAGATAGAGCATGCCGAGCGCGCGAGCGGCGGCTTTGTGTCCCACCTCGCTGGCGCGCCTGAACCATATCGCGGCCTCTGCATAGTTCGGCGGAAGCGGGCCGCCCTTGGCGTAGAGGTCGCCGACCAGGGCGGCTGCCTCGGGATCGCCGCCGAGTGCCGCTTTACGCAGCCAGGATTCACCTTCCAGGGGATTGGCCGGGACCCCGAGGCCATGCATGAGGGCCAAGCCCCACCGGGCCTGTGCCGAACGGTTGCCTTTCGCCGCTGCATCCCGATAGAGCGCGCTCGCTGCGGCGCGGTCGGCTGCGGTACCGATCCCGCGCTCCGTCATCACGCCGAGCAGATAGAGCGCCGTCGGCAGTCCGGCCTGCGTGGCACGCTGTAACCATGCGAATACTTGTTGGTTCTGGTCCGCATTCTCCGTCTCGCGCGCCAGCGCCAGCGCGTAGCCGAGCGCTCCCTGCGGGCAGCCGGCCTCTGCCGAACTCTTGTACCAGCGCCGGGCGGCATCCAGATCGCGCAGGGCCTCTGGCCCGGAGGTCAGAATGTAGCCCAGCACCGCCTGGCCATCGGCGGAACCACCTTCCGCTGCAAGCCGTGCCCATTTGAGAGCAGAGTCGAAATCCGGCTTGCCGTCGCCGTCATTGGCGGCGAACAGGGCGGAAGCGGGCCGCGCCCCTGGCTCGAGGGTGAGTACCGGCGATGGCGCAGGGCCTTGCATAAATAAGATCGCCAGCAACGACTGCGCCTCGACATAGCCCTGGGCCGCCGCGCGTTCGAGCCAGCGCAGCCCGTCGGCCCGGCTCGGCGGGACCCCGCCACCTTCGAGATAACAACGGCCGACCCGGTACTCGGCCTCAGCCAAGCCGGCGCTTGCCGCCCGCGACAGCAGTCGGAACGCCGCCCGCAGCTTGCCCTCTTGGGTCAGGCGTATCCCGCGCCGCAATGCGGCGTGCGGCGATAGACGCCAGATCAGTCGATCACGCACAGCGGCGTCGGACCCGGTTCCCTTTGTGCGGCCGGAGATCGCTCACGGCTCGTGCATCGCATTACGTGCCACCGGTATGACACGCATCAGCAGGAATTGCAGCACGGTCTGCTTGCCAACTTTTATATCAGCCGTGACCGGCATACCGGGGATCAAGGTGAAGCCGTCCGGCACCCCACGCAGCGCTACCCGGTCGATCGTGATGCGCGCGCGGTAGTAGGGCTCGAGGTCGTTTGCCGGGACCGGCACCGGGCCGGCCGCTTCGCCCTGACGTTGCTGGTCCTGGGCGGAGAAGCTGTTCGGGCTGACCACGCGCAACGTGCCATACGCCATGCCGTAGCGCGAGAACGAGAAGGTATCGAACTTGATCGCCACCGGGTCGCCCAACCGGACGTACCCGTCGTCGTTGCCGGAAATATCGGCCTCCACCTCGAGCGGGGCGTCGGTCGGCATCAACGTAATGAACTGCTCGCCCGACTGGAGCACGGAGCCGACCGACGCTTTCGCTACGGTCAGCACCGTCGCATCGCGATCCGCCCGAAGCACGACCAGTTGGCGGCGCAGTTGAGCCTTCTCCAACTGCTGCCGGGCATCGGACAGCTTGCCGGTGGCATCCGAAAGCTTCTGCAACACGTCGGCGTGCCAGGTCTGTACGTACCCGTCGCGCTCTGCGATCATTGCGGCCAACTCGCCCGCTGCGGCCTGGGCGGTTTGTTGGGCGTTCTCCAGGTTGCGCTGCATCTCCGCGCGGTTGTCCATCGCCGCCAGCGTTTCGAGCTTGCTGCCGACCTGCAGCTTCTCCAGTTGACGGCGCATCCCCTCGACGTTCTTCGCCACATCGAGCCGGTCCTGAAAGCCCTGGGCATCCGAGTTGGAGCGCTTGATCTCCGCCACCAACTCGTCGATCTTCTCAGCGTAGTTTTGCAGCTTGTAGTTGTACTCGGCTTGACGCTGAGCGAAGATCGCCGCCTGTAATGAAAGATCGGGGTTGAGCCCAGTATAAGTGAACGGCTTGCCCTGGGCTTCGGCCTGTTCGCGATCGACCTCCGCCTGCAGGCTGGAGACCTGGGCGGCGAGCGCGCCGAGATCGGCCGCCGCGAAGGTGGGATCGAGCCGCGCGAGAACCTGCCCGGCCTGCACCCGCTCGCCAACATGCACGTTAATCTCGCGCACGATAGCGGTTTCCAGTGGCTGCACGACTAGTACCGGCGACTTGGACACCACTTCGCCGCGTGCGCTGACAACGCGATCAACCTTGATCAGGCCGATCGCCAGCAGGATCGAGGCGAACAGCGCACTGATGATCCAAACCACCCCGCGTGCCATGCGTGGGATCGGCGCGCTGAGCACCGCCGTCGAAGGCGATTGGAACTCCAGCAGAACGGGGAGAGCGGGATCGTCCCGCTCGACGAGGTCAGTCCCCTTGGACGAGCGTGGGAGCAAGAGCGGCATGCCGGTGGCCTTGCGTATCCATGTGGCGGTTCTGCTGTGCCCAGAGCTGGCGATAGACCGAGCAGCGCTCGAGCAGTGTGCGATGCGGCGCAAGGTCCATCACCTTGCCCCTCTCAAGCACCAGAGTCTGGTCGCATTCGGTCAACGAGGACAGCCGGTGGGAGATGATCACCATGGTCCGTCCGCGGGCGATGCGAAGCAGATTGGCGTTGACCAGCGCCTCGCTCTCCGGGTCGAGTGCACTGGTGGCCTCATCCAATATGAGGATGCGCGGGTCCTGGATCAGCGCTCGGGCGATCGCCAGCCGCTGCTTCTGCCCGCCCGATAGGTTGGGCGAGCCCTCCTCGATATAGGTCTCGTAGCCGTTCGGCATCCGCTCAATAAATTCCTCGGCGCCGGAGAGGCGAGCGGCGCGAACCGCATCCTCCAGCGTCAGACCGGGCCTGCCGGCGATGATGTTGTCGCGGATCGAGCCGCGGAAAAGGAAATTGTCCTGCAGCACCACGCCGAAGCTGGAGCGCAGATGGCGCAGGTTGATCTCCCGCAAATCGGCGCCGTCGATCTTCAGGAACCCCGAGTAGTCACGGTTGATGCCTTGCAGCAGGCGCGCCACGGTCGATTTACCGGAGCCACTGCGCCCGACGATGCCTAGCATGGTGCCGGCCGGCACCTCGAAGCTCACGCGGTCGAGCGCGGGTACCTTGGTGCCCGCATAGGTGAATGTGACGTCGTCGAAGCTGATCGCGCCGGCGAATTTCGGGCGCAGCCCACCCGACGCGGCATCGGCTTCCAGTGGACGATTGAGCACCGAGGCGGCCTCGCCGATCGCGCCACCCACCTCTTCGAAATCCTCCATCAGCCGAGCGAGTCCGACCAACGGCTGCGCTACCCGCTGCGATAGCATCATGAAGGCGAACAGTCCGCCTACGGCGTATCCCTGGCTGTCCTTCATCGCGAGATAGACACCAATCAGGATCACGCCGATCCACATGAACCGTTCGATCGGCGTGACCAGAGTCTGCGGCCAGTTGGCGAGCTTGCCGAATGCCATCCGCCGGCGCCCCACTTCGGCGACGCGCTCGTCCCAAAGCGACTTGCGCTGCGGCTCCAGCGCCAGGGACTTCACGGTGCGGACGCCGAAAATTGTCTCGCCCAGCGCCGCTGACTTCTCAGTCTCGGCGCTGATAACTCGGTAGAGCAGGACCCGCAGCGGCCGCAGGAAGCCTAGGATGATCAGCGTGATCATGCAGGCGCAGCCGAGCACGATCCAAGCAAGCGTGCTGTTGAGGAAGAACAGGAACGGCAGAAGCACCATCAACGTCATCAGGTCGAGGAAGGTGGTCAGCAGCTTGCCGGTCAGGAATTCCCGGACCCGATGGATCTGATGGATCTTGTACATCGTCTCGCCGGCCGGATGCCGCTCGAAATAGTCGATCGACAGGCGTATCAGCCGGTTGAACACATGCAGATTGAGCCGCGTGTCGATGCGCACGCCGACAGTCAGCACGATGAGCCGGCGGGCGTACCCGAGCAGCGTCTCGTAGCAGATGAAGATCCCCATCAGCACCGAGAGCAAGGCGAGCGTGGAGTAGCCGTGGTGCTGCAGCACCCGATCCACGACTGTCATTACGATAAGCGGGGGGAAGATGGCGAGAAAGCTCATGGTGAGCGAGGCGATGCCGATATCACGCAGCGACTTGCGCTCGGTCAGCACCAAGCCGACGAGCCAGCGCAACGAGAACGGCGCGTCGGCTTCTGTTTGGCCCCGATTGGCGCGCACCAGTACCGCTTCGCCGGACCAGACCTGGCCGAGCCGCAACTCGTCAACCGGCACCGCGGCCTGACCTTCCGGCGCCATAGGATCGCGGATGAAGACGACTTTATGCTCGGTATTGGCGGACACCAGTAGGCCCGCGCTGCCGTCATCGAACAGCAGCACCACCGGGCCGGCACTGTGGAAGCGCATCAGGTGCCGCCAGCGCATCCGCAGGGCACGCGACCACATGCCGGCATTGCTGGCCCAGGCCGATAGTGATGCCGCGCTGGGCACCGCCGCCGCCTCGACATTACGGAAGTCGGCTGGATCGAGCTCCATGCCGAAATAGCGGGCCGCCATCACCAGGGCTTGCAGGCGCGGGTGCAGCCCGTCGGCGGTTCGATGCTGGGGGACGGCAATTCCCCCCAGGTCGGACCCGGCGTCCGCGCTGGCACCGACCGAGTTGAGCCGGCCATGTCCCTGGGCTGCAGGATCCGAGCCGGGGTCGCTTGTTAGATCCACGTGCGGTTCCCTTCAGCGTCGCTTCGGGCGGTCGATGCGTTCTGCCGGCGCGGGATGGGGACCCCCCGCACCGGGGTCGCGCCCTCAGGCTGGCACAACTATGCTGCCGATTGACAACGAAGAGCAAACAAACACACAGGCACCCTTCGACTTATTTCCGGGATAGAGGCAGGCTCGTATGACATACTGCGGGTTCGGCAGGGAAGAGGTTTCGCCCGCAGCGAGTACCTGATCCGCCGGCGAGACAATGTGTTCAGGACCCGGAACATGCCACTCATTGAAGACACAGTCGGCGCATTCATTCCCGGCCGGCGGCTAACGCTCGAACCCCTTGGCACTGGCCGTCTGTCCGGGCTGGAGTTTGCAGCGAAGGACCTGTTCGACGCTGCCGGCGGCATCACTACCTACGGCAATCCGGACTGGGCCCGCACGCACAAACCGGCGCGGACCACCGCGCCGGTCATCCTAACCCTGCTGGCGGCTGGCGCACGGCTGGTCGGCAAGACCAAGACGGTGGAGCTGGCCTACGGCTTGACCGGAGAGAATGTCTGGCACGGCACCCCGCGCAACCCGCGCGCACCAGACCGTTTTCCCGGCGGGTCGAGCTGCGGCTCGGCAGCGGCGGTGGCAGCCGGACTGGTGGATTTCGCCCTTGGATCGGACACCGGTGGCTCGGTGCGCATCCCGGCCAGTTATTGCGGCGTGTACGGCATCCGACCGACCTTCGGTGCTATCAGCCTGGCTAGTGCGCGCCCGCTAGCGCCAAGCTTCGATACGGTCGGCTGGTTCACCCGCGACGCGTCGCTGCTGGCCGCTGTGGGTGAGGTGCTGCTGCCTCCCGACCGGCAGGCTGTCGGCGGGCCGCTGATTCGGGTCGAAGAGGCGTGGGTGAACGCCCAGCCCGAGGTCGCCGAGGCGCTGCGCCCCCGGCTCGAGCGACTGGAGCAGCTCTGTGGCCGAGCGATCGGCGTTCGACTGGTGCCCGAAGGAATCGACAGCATCTATGATCACTTCCGTGTGGTGCAGGCGGAGGAGGCCTGGGCCGTCCTGGGCGACTGGATTGAGACGACAGAGCCGCGGCTCGGACCGGGAGTGACCGAGCGCATTGCTGCCGCACGCGCCATCGACCCTGCCGCGGCGGCACCCGGACGAGCCTTCCGCCGCTTGCTGCAGGCACGCATCCGGCCGCTGCTCGCCGGCGGTGCCATCCTGGTCTATCCGACGAGCCCCTGTCCCGCGCCCCTGCTGACCGCTCCACCCGCTGAGCAGGAGGCGGTCCGGCAAGCCACCGTCGGCGTGACGGCCATTGCCAGCCTGTGCGGCCTCCCGGAAGTCTCGCTCCCGGCCGCAACGGTGAGGGGTGCGCCGATCGGGCTATCCTTCGTTGCAGCGGCCGGGCGCGACACCGGGTTGCTGGCATTTGTTCGCGAGGCGGCCGGCGCGCTCGGCCTGCCTACGTGACCAGCCTAAGGAGCGCGACCACCGATGCAGATCCGACCGGCGACCCAGGCCGACATCCCCGAGATCCAGTCGATCTACGCCCATCACGTGCTGACCGGCACCGGAACCTTCGAGGACGAGCCCCCGTCGGTCGAGGAAATGCTGGAGCGGTTCGAAAAAGTTAGCAGCCGGGGCTGGGACTGGCTGGTCGCGGTCGATGCGAGCGGCGTACTGGGGTTCGCGTACTACACGCAGTTCCGCGATCGCTCCGCTTATCGCTTCACGGTCGAGGACAGCATTTATGTCCGCGAGGATGTGCGCGGCCAGGGCGTGGGAAAGGCGCTGGTGGTCCGACTGATCGAGGACGCCACTGCGCAAGGGTTCCGCCAGATGGTGGCGGTGATCGGTGATTCCGAGAATGTCGGGTCAATCGGGGTGCACGCAACGCTGGGCTTCCAGATGGCTGGCACGCTGCGCGCCGCCGGACTCAAGTTCGGCCGCTGGCTGGATGTAGTGACAATGCAGCGCCCGCTGGGTCGCGGCAGCGAGGACGTGCCGGAGGGTTAGGGAGCCGCGCAGAAAGAATGGGCGGCGGAATGTTTGTCCGCCACCGCAGCCGGTTACCGTGCGCCGACCTCGACTGGCTGGCGCGAACCACCCGTCGATTGCATCCGCCGCTCGGCGATCTGCGCCTTCATCGCCTTCTGCAGCTTCTCGAAGGCGCGCACCTCGATCTGGCGCACCCGCTCGCGGGAGATGCCGTATTGCTGCGACAGCTCCTCGAGCGTGGTCGGGTTGTCCTTCAGCCGGCGCTCGATCAGGATGTGCCGCTCGCGCTCGTTCAGTGTCTTGAGCGCCGACGACAGCAGGGCCTTGCGGCCGCTGAGTTCCTCGCGGTCGGCGATCGCCGTTTCCTGGCTTTCCGTCTCATCGACGAGCCAATCCTGCCACTCGCCTTCGCTGTCGGAGCGGACCGGCGCATTCAGGCTGTGGTCGGGCGCCGCCAACCGGCGGTTCATGCTGATCACGTCCTGCTCGGGCACGTCGAGCATTCGCGCGATCTTGGCCACCTGCTCGGGTTTGAGGTCGCCGTCGTCGATCGCCTGCATCTGGCCCTTGAGCCGGCGCAGGTTGAAGAACAGCTTCTTCTGGGCGGCGGTGGTACCCATCTTCACCAGCGACCAGGAGTGCAGGATGTATTCCTGGATGGCGGCACGGATCCACCACATGGCGTAGGTGGCGAGGCGGAAGCCGCGGTCCGGATCGAACCGCTTCACCGCCTGCATCATGCCCACATTGCCTTCGCTGATCAGCTCGCCAACCGGCAGGCCGTAACCACGATAGCCCATGGCGATTTTTGCCACGAGGCGCAAATGTGATGTGACAAGTTTGTGGGCGGCTTCCATATCCGCTTCGTCACGCCACCGACGGGCGAGCGCGAGTTCCTCCTCGGGCGATAACATGGGAAACTTGCGGATCTCTTGGAGGTACCGCGAGAGGTTGCCCTCAGGTGCGATGTTAAGGACGGCAGAGGCCACTTTCGGCTCCTTTCGTCTGGGCGGCGTCGTGTCCCGCCCACGATGGCACAGGCCACAAACGCCGCGGACTGAATAACAGTCCATCGGGTGGCAAGGATGTGACGTCCCGGCTGCTGCCCCGCCAGTGCGGCGGCCCGGAGCCGGATCGCTCGCCAGAACTTCGGCGAAACGAAGCGTCCCAGCCGACACGCTTCGATATAGTTCTTATACAGGACTCCATCAGTCCTGTCAACAATGTTGACCTATTGGGTCAGGATTGTGGGGCCCGCATGTCACGATCAAGCGACTTGATCAAAGCGGCCAAATCCGCCGGCGGCGGGGTCTCGAATGCCAGCCGACTTCCCGTGCGCGGATGGGCGAAAGCAAGCCGTGCGGCGTGTAGGGCCTGCCGGGGGAAGTCGAGTAGCTCCGTCCGCTGGGGTTCCGGGAGCTGGCGGGCCGACTGCGGGATCCGCCGAAGATATAACGGGTCGCCCACGACCGGGTGGCCACGACTACTCAGGTGCACCCTAATCTGGTGCGTCCGCCCGGTGGCCAACCAGCATTCCAGCAGTGCAACCGCCGCATACCACACGTGCCGAGTCGAATAGCGGGTCAGTGCCGGCTTTCCTCCGCCATGCTGGCGGACCGTCATTCGCTTGCGATCACGCGGGTCGCGGCCAATGGCGCCTTCGATCTCGCCCTCGGCCGGGGTGGGCAGGCCCCAGACCAAAGCAATATAAGCGCGGTCGAGGTCGCGCGCGGCGAAGGCCGCCGTCAGACCGAGCATCGCCAGCTCGGTCTTGGCCACCACCATGACGCCGGACGTGTCCTTGTCGAGCCGGTGGACGATCCCCGGCCGATGCTCACCACCAATTCGCAGCTCCTCGCCGCAGTGGGCGATCAGCGCGTTCACCAGCGTCCCGTCCTCGTTGCCTGGTGCGGGGTGCACCACCAAGCCGGCCGGCTTATCGAGCACGATCAGGTCGGCATCTTCATACAGGATCGGAAATGGGATCGGCTGCGGTAGCGGACGCGCCGGGCGTGGCGCCGGCAGGCTGACCGTGTAGGCCACGCCGGCGCGCACCGGCTCGGCTGGCTGCTCGAGGGGAGAGCCATCGCGGCGCACTTGGCCGGCCTCGATCAGCGACTTGACGCGCGCGCGCGAGATCGTGCCGATGCGCGCGGCGAGGAACCGGTCCACGCGCTCGCCCTCCGCCTCCTTGCCGGCGAGAACGCGCAGAGGATCGGGGGGAGATGCGGGATCAGACACAGTCGGCAGATAACGCGGATCAGGACCGCGCGCGAGGGAGGAGTGACAATGCGCGTTCTGACCGCGTTGACCGTCGGCATGGGCGTGCTGATCCTGATCGGCACGACCGTGCTGATTGTGACGATCGTCAAACGCTCCACTGCACCCGGGAGTGCTCCAAACGTGGCGCTGGTGTTGGATGAGCCAGCGGGAACCAGGATTGCCGGACTGACCGCTGTAGCCGATCGATTGGCGATCGACTTGCAGGGAGGCGGTCCGGATCGGGTGGTGCTGATCGATCCGCGATCGGGCCAGATCGTCGGGCGGATCGCTTTGCGCCGTTGACCGCCGCTTTGCTTGACTCCGCCCGTACGCGACAGCATTTTCCGCGCCTGCGGCGCTGGATGGGGCTGTAGCTCAGCTGGGAGAGCGCCTCGTTCGCAATGAGGAGGTCAGGGGTTCGATCCCCCTCAGCTCCATGCCTCCGTCCGCGGCAGCCGTAGAACATTGATCTCACTCAGGAAAGCTTGACAGGCAACCCCGGGCAACCACCAGGCAAACCACCTGGTGGGTGCCACCGGGTAGCTCGGCATCGGGTTCTCCAATGGGCGCCGAGATGAAAGCAGCGGCGGAAAACGAGCACCGCCACCGGCATGGGCGCAGTAACTGGCAGGCGGCTGGTCGTGGCATTCGCGCGGCAAACAGCGCCAAGCCTGCCCCCGAGCCGCTCCGGGACACATATTGATGCTCGAATATTGATGCTCGAAGGAGATTTCGTGATGCCGGGGCGAACGAAGGACACCGAAGTGGAAGGCCCTTCCGGCCGGCGCGACGTGCCGGCGGCGTCGGACACTGGCTTCCAAGAAGCTGGATCCTATTTCCCAGGACCCAAAGCCTCGCCCGTAGCCGTCTGTGCCGCGGCAGCGGTGTCGAATACGGGTCGAAGCTTTCCCCTCGGCGCTACCGTTCTCGGCGACGGCGTCAATTTCAGCGTATATTCGCGGCAGGCGAGCCGAGTAGACGTCCTGCTGTTCGATGACGCTTCTGCCACGCACCCGACGCGCGTGATCGAGCTCGATCCTCGCACGCATCGCACCCACCATTACTGGCACGTCTTTGTGCGCGGCATCCGTCCCGGGCAGATTTATGCCTATCGTGCCCACGGCCCTTTCGATGCAGAGCACGGTCTGCGTTTCGACCCCGCCAAGGTGCTCCTCGATCCCTACGGTCTCGTCGTGGTCGTGCCCGACGGATACTCTCGCCGCACGGCGAGCCGATACGGGCAGGACAATGCGACCGCCATGAAGAGTGTGGTGATCGATCCCGACGCTTACGACTGGGAGGGTGACGCGCCGTTGCGCCGGCCGTTCGCCACGACAGTGATCTACGAGATGCACGTCGCCGGCTTCACGCGGCATCCGAGCTCAGGGGTCGCCGCGGAGCTGCGGGGGACCTATGCGGGGATGATAGAGAAGATCCCATACCTGCAGGATCTCGGGATCACCGCCGTGGAACTGCTCCCTGTGTTCCAGTTCGATCGCCAGGACTGTCCGCCGGGCTTGGTCAACTACTGGGGGTATTCCCCGGTTTCATTTTTCGCGCCTCATGGTGGCTACAGTTCACGGAAGGACGCCCTCGGTCCGGTCGACGAATTCCGCGATCTCGTCAAGGCGCTTCACCGCGCCGGCATCGAGGTGATTCTCGACGTCGTCTACAACCACACCGCGGAGGGGAATAGCGACGGACCCACGCTGTGCTTCCGGGGCCTCGCGAACGAAGACTATTACATCCTCGATCACGACCGCGCTCATTACGCAAATTACAGTGGCACCGGAAATACTCTGAACGCCAATCAGTCGATCGTGCGCCGCATGATTTTAGACAGCGCGCGGTACTGGGTCACCCACATGCACGTCGATGGGTTCCGGTTCGACCTCGCCTCGATCCTGGACCGGGACGAAACCGGTCGTCCGCTCGAAAATCCCCCGGTTCTCCGGGATATCGACTCGGACCCCGTCCTCGCCGGCATCAAACAGATCGCGGAGGCGTGGGACGCCGCCGGTCTCTATCAGGTGGGAAGCTTCTTCGGCGATAACTGGAAAGAGTGGAACGGTCGCTTCCGGGACGACGTCCGCCGCTTTGTCAAAGGCGACAGTGGGACCGTACGGTTGTTGGCGCAACGGGCGCTCGGCAGCCCCGACATTTTCGGCCACCAGGAACGAGAACCCGAACAAAGCATCAACTTCGTGACCTGCCATGACGGCTTCACGCTGAACGATCTGGTTTCGTACAATAACAAGCACAACGAGACGAATGGTGAAGGCAACCGGGACGGCCCCGAGACGAACCTGTCCTGGAACTGCGGGGTCGAGGGGCCGACCGAGGACGCTGCCGCCGAGCAGCTGCGACGCCGTCAAGTAAAGAACTTCATCGTCATCCTGCTCACATCGATTGGTACGCCGATGCTCCAGATGGGCGACGAAATGCGGCGCACTCAGCGGGGCAACAGCAACGCATATTGCCAGGATAACGAGGTGAGCTGGCTCGACTGGCGCCTCCTCAACCGGCACCAGGATCTCCATCTATTTGTGCGAAAACTCATTTTCCAGCGTCTCCGGTTTGTGAGTGCGGTTGATCAGGAAAGCTTCGGGCTGAGCCTCAACCAGCTGCTGCGCCGAGCCGAAATCGACTGGCACGGCGTCCGGCTCGGGAGGCCGGACTGGAGTGACTCTTCTCACAGCCTTGCCTTGACCGTGCGACCTCGCGAGCGGCAAATCCCGCTCTGGCTGCATATGATGGTCAACGCCTATTGGGAGGCGCTCGATTTCGAGCTGCCGCTGCCGCCTGCCTTGGCAGTTGCCAGCTGGCAACGGTGGATCGATACATCGCTCGAATGGCCCGAAGACATCATGGATGCCGCTGCCGCTCCAGCGGTGCCTGGAATGCATTACCTGGTGGCGCCGCGGTCGGTGGCCGTGCTAGCTGCGCGAATTGATGGCCGCTCCGGCCCTCTTCCACTCCGATCTGGACCATCGCAATGACGAGGCCTCGCGCAGCCGCTCTGGCGCAACAACTTCACCTTCTTCAGCGACAAGGTGCTGGGATTCACCATGCACCCGACCAGCTATCTGTTCGGCAACCGGCTCGCACTACAGCAGGCATGAAGCTAGTGAGATTGCTGAGATCTGGCGAAACCAGCCCGCGATAGCTTTGCACCGGCTCGGCAGGTCGCTTCTCGACCTTGGCTACCGGACAGCGTTTCGCATCGCGTTCCCGCTCGCCCGCGTCTGGTGGTGGCTGAGGCGCCCACAGCACGAGGGTGCACTGGTGGCAGTCTATGTCGGTTCGGCACTGCTGCTGGTCCGCTCGTCCTACCGAGTCGCATGGAACTTTCCAGGCGGAAGTGTCCGGCCCGGTGAGACGCCGGAAGCCGCGGCGCGCCGCGAGCTAGCCGAGGAGACCGGCATCACGGCGTCGGAGTTGCTGTCCGCTGGCTCCCACTATGGGATCTGGGATGGCCGACGCGACCGCGTGCATTTTTTTGAGCTGCAATTGGACCGGCTGCCCAGGTTGCAGCTCGACAATCGCGAGATTATCGCCGCGCGGTTGATGCCACCCAGCGCGTTGGCCCGCATGATGCTGACCGGACCGGTCGCCGCTTACCTCGGCAAGACACCGCCGCGTCGCCGCGAAGAACTGGCCTGTGCCAGGCGGTAATTCTGACCAGTGAATCGTGGCCAGGACGAACACGAGGGAGTGCCTCGGCTGGAAAGCCGCGGCACTCACTCCATCAGACTGCCGGCGTGCCTGATATGTGCGTCGCTCGCTCTGTCGCCGCTGTGGAGCTGACCCACGACAACAGCGCTTCCGACCACCAGGACGATGCAGACAGCGAACCGTGTGAGGCGCATTGCCGGCGCCTGCCGCTTCGGGCCGACTCGAGGACCTGTACCACCAGTCCTCGAACCAGTTCTTGTCTACCAGAAATGGGAGCATCGCTATCACTCCTCCCGATGTTGCCTCGGCGCCAGTGACTTGCGCCGCGGCGGCAATCAACTGCCAGAGGTGTTCCGATGCTGTGAGACAGTTCACAGGTTTTGAATTTTCTTGGGGGGCACGGCGGACGCGCGCTGGGGGCCCGAACATCAGGACAAGAGCCCGCTGCGCCCACGCACCATGCCCCGCACAGCTTCGGCCAGCCGACGCATTGGCGTCGTCCAATCCCCCAGCCGCTCTTGTCGGAAGATCCGCAGGCCCGGATACCAGGGGCTATCCTCCCGCCCGCTGAACCAGCGCCAGCAATTGTCGTAGCGGTCGAGCAGGAACACCGGCTTGCCCAGGGCACCCGCCAGATGCACCACCGCGGTATCAACGCTGACCACCAGATCAAGGCTGGCGACGATCGCTGCGGTGTCGGCAAAGTCGCCGACATCCGGCATCGGGTTGTGTAGCATCAGCCCGGTTGGCACCGGCTGGGCTGCCGCCGGCCCCTTCTGCAGGCTGATGAAGCAGACGCCCGACACACCCGCGAATGGGGCAAAAGCCGCCAGTCCCGCACTTCGCCGCCCGTCCAGGGTGGAGAAACCCGGCAGCCAGGGACGCGCCTGCCCGGCCCAGACTAGCCCGACGCGCAGCCCGCCGGACGGCAGGCGGCGCTCCCACCTCGCCTTCAGTCCCGGATCGACCGAAAGGTACGGTGTCTCGCCCGGGATCGTCTCCATCGTCGTGGCGAATGCCCGTGGCAGGCTGAACACCGGACAGTGGTAATCGAAGCGCGGCAACGGCGCGCCGAATACGTGCAGCTCGGCAACGCCGGCGATGCCACCGGCCAGCCGTCCCAGTTCCCGAGGCACCCCCAGCACTACGCGCGCCCCATGCTCGGCCAGCAGCGGCAGGTAGCGAACGAACTGCACCGTGTCCCCGAAGCCTTCCTCATGGGTGACCAGGACGGTGCGGCCCCTCAGATCCAGCCCGGCGATATCGGGCAGCAGAGTGGCGAGCGGAAGCCCGGTATGGCCCGGCTGTCGCAGCCGCCACTCGTAATCCCGCCAGGCCTCCGCTAGCCGCCCGGCGTGCAGGAGTGCTACCGCACGATTGACCCGTATCTGCGGGTCCTCCGGCGCGCGCAGCACCGCCGCATCGTGCGCCTCGATGGCTTCGTTGAACCGCCGCTCGATCTTCAGCAGCATGCCGAGGTTGGACCAGCCAGCCGCTGGTCCCGGGTCGATCGCGATCGCCCGGTGGAGATGCGAAATGGCCGCCTCGATCTCCCCCAGCTCGGCCAGCACCAGTCCCAGCGCATGATGCGCGCCGGCATCGGTGGGCGCCTGGGCGAGCCACGCGCGGAAGTGCGTAACCGCCTCGGCCGGCCGCCCCAACCGGACCAGCAGTTCGGCGAGGTCACGGCGAGGATGTGCGTGACCGGGCCTTGTGCGGGCGACGACATCCAGCAGTGGCATGGCCTCGTCGAGCCGGCCCTGCGCCCCGAGCGCGAGGCCGAGCAGCAGCTTCGACTCCACGTCGTCTGGTGCGATGGCCAGCAGCCGTCGGCACGTCGCCGCCGCGTCGGTGAAGCGCCCGGACTCCAGCCCCTCGAGCGCAACGGCAAGCAGACCAACCCGCTCCGCTCTGGCAATCGCAAGCTGGCCAGCCGGCATCGGGCACCTCCGGCGGCCAGCCTTGCCCGGCTGGGTTAAGTGCGGGTCAACGACGTCAAGCGTAGTCGCCTGCGGCCGTTACGTCGCGATGCCGGTCCGACACGACGGGATTGAACAGCAGCGATAGCACCACCGTCACGACGATGTTCACTACCAGCGACGATAGCGCGATGTAGCAGGGGATCGTCGTGCCGAAGAGGATCAGCGGATAGACCGGAGCGAAATTCACCGAGGCAGCCATCCAGGTGCCGAGAACGAAACCCGTCGCCCAGCCGATCAGCAATGCCCAGCCGTTCAGCGCCCGGGTATAGAGCGCCAGGATCACCGACGGCAGCGTCTGGATGATCCACACGCCGCCGAGCAACTGCAGCCACAGCGCGTATTGCAGCGGCAACGAGAAGACGAACACCAGCGCCCCCGCCTTAACCACCAGCGAGGCGATCTTGGCGATCCGGCTCTCCTGGGCGTCGGTGCAGGCGGGATGGATGAACTCCCGATAGATGTTGCGGGTGAAGATATTTGCCGTTGCAATCGACATGATGGCGGCCGGCACCAGCGCACCGATGGCGATCGCGGCGAATGCCAGCCCCACGAACCACGAAGGGAACGCCGACAGCAACAGCGCCGGGACGGCGAAATTGTTGCTGTAGGCCTTGAACCCTGCGGCAAACGCCGGAAGCTGCGCCACACCGGCGGCAATCGCCATGAATCCGAACAACGCCAGCAGGCCCAGCATCAGAGAATAGGCAGGCAGAATCGCGGCGTTGCGCCGGATCACCCGAGCGCTCGACGAGCCCAGGACCCCAGTGACCGAATGGGGGTAGAGGAACAGCGCCAGCGCTGACCCGAGGGCGAGCGTCGCGTAGGCTCCAAAGCTGCCCCACGAGCCCGCCGGTGGGGGCGCAAGCAGCAGCTTGGCCGGCGGCACGGCCCCGAACACCTTGCCGAACCCGCCGAGCTGGATCGGGATCACCACGATCGCGGTGAGCACCGTGATGTAGATCAGCAGGTCCTTCACCACGGCGATCATCGCCGGTGCCCGGAGACCGGAGGTGTAGGTGAATGCCGCCAGAATGATAAAGGCAATGATCAGCGGGAGGTCGCCCACCAGCCCACCGGCCGGCACGCCGAGCGCGCCGATCACGACCTGCATGCCGACGAGTTGCAACGCAATGTAGGGCATGGTGGCCAATATGCCGGTCAGCCCGATCGCCAGCGCCAGCCAGCGGTTGCCGAACCGCCCACGCACGAAATCCGCCGAGGTGACATAGCCGTGCCGGTGGCAAACGGACCACAGGCGAGGGAACACCAGATAGAGGATCGGATAGATCATCACGGTGTACGGCACCGCGAAGAAGCCCAGCGCGCCCGCACCGAAGAGCAGCGCCGGGACGGCGATGAACGTGTAGGCCGTATAGAGGTCGCCGCCGAGCAGGAACCAGGTGACCACGGTCCCGAACCGCCGCCCGCCCAATCCCCATTCGTGCAGCAGCGTCAGGTCGCCGGGGCGCCAGCGCGCGGCGACAAAGCCGATCAAGGTGATCAGCACGAACAGCAGCACGAAGACGGAGACGGCAACCCCGTTCATCGGCCTAGGGCTCCGTCCGATGCTCGAGGAGATAGACCAGCCCGATGATCAGCACGCTGAGAATGATCCAGAGGAGCTGGTACCAATAGAAGAACGGGAACGACCAGAGGGTGGGCTCGGTCCGGTTGTAGAACGGGACCCACAGCACCGCCACGAACGGGATGATCAGTAATACCCGTGCCCAATGCCACCGGTGCAAGTTGTCGTTACCTCCCCGAGTCGCGGCGAGTTTACCCCGCCGACGCCCGCAGGTGAACCCCGCCCCGACTTCGCTCCCCTCGCGGGAGGGGGCCGGGGGGCGAGGGGGCCGGAGGACCGAGGCACCGGCTCCGGACCGCCCGGAAAGCCGGCGCCGGTTCAACTCATATCAGAAGATCTGCTCGCCATGCAGAACGAGGTCGAGGCCTTCGCGTTCTTCCTCCTCATCGACGCGCAAGCCGACGAGCGCCTTCGTGACCATCAGAATGATCAGCGTCATCACGCCGCTGTAAACAAGCGTCGAGCAGACGGCGATCGCCTGCGCCTCGAACTGCGCGATACCGCCGATATTCACGCCCTGCGGCGACTGTGCAGTCGCGGTGAGCGGACCGTAGGCGAACACGCCCGTCAGCAGCGCGCCGATGATGCCGCCGACTCCGTGCACGCCGAAGCAGTCCAGGCTGTCGTCGTAGCCGAGCAGATGCTTGACGCTGGTCGATGCCCAGAAGCAGCCGACGCCTGCGGCGATGCCAATCAACAGCGCCGGCCCGGGCAGCACGAATCCCGACGCCGGGGTGATCGCGACCAGACCAGCAACGGCGCCGGACGCCGCCCCAAGCACCGATGGCTTGCCCTTCGCACCCCATTCCGCGAAGGCCCAGGCCAGCGCCGCTGCCGCCGTGGCGATCTGCGTCACCGCCATCGCCATGCCGGCGCGGCCGTTCGCTCCGACCGCCGAGCCGGCATTGAACCCGAACCAGCCGACCCAGAGCAGTGATGCGCCGATCACCGCATAGGACACGTTGTACGGCGCCATGTTGTCCTGTCCGAACCCGACCCGGCGGCCTAGCACCAGCGCGCACATCAGGCCGGCGATCCCGGCATTGATGTGCACGACCGTGCCGCCGGCGAAATCGGCTGCTCCCGGAAGCCCCAACACGCCGGCGCCGAGCCAGCCGGTTGCGCTCCAGACCCAGTGCGCGATCGGCGAATAGACGAACAAAGACCACAACGTCATAAACACGCAGAGCGCGCTGAACTTCATGCGATCGGCGAAGGCACCGGTGATCAGCGCCGGCGTGATGATCGCGAAGGTCATCTGGAACATCATATAGACGGTCTCGGGGATCGTCGTCTGGGTCGCGCTGTCGATCGATCCGCCGAGGCTGAACGGCTTGTTCCAGTTGTCGGCGATGCCGTTCAGGAAGAAGCGCGACAGATCGCCGAAATAAGGCGTGCCGTTGGTAAAAGCGATGCTGTAGCCGGCGACCATCCAGGCAATCGTCACCAAGCAGCAGACCGTGAAGGACTGCATCATGGTGGCAAGCAGGTTCTTTTTGCGCACCATGCCCGCATAGAACAGGGCGAGGCCGGGGATGGTCATCATCAGCACCAGAGCGGTGCTGGCCAGCATCCAGGCGGTATCGCCGGTGTCGAGCTTGGGGGCCGGCGTATCGGCCAGCGCCGGTCCGACGGCGAGTACAGCGGGAAGCAAGGCAGCAGCTCCCCAGGTCAGTCGGGATCGTATCATCGTTTCTGGTTCCTATGATTACGCGTCGTTACAGCGCCGCCGCATCGAGCTCGCCGGTACGGATCCGCACTGCACGCTCGATATCGACGACGAAGATCTTGCCGTCACCGATTTTGCCGGTGTGGGCGATCTTGGCGATCGCCTCGACCACCGGCTCGGCGAGATCAGCCGGCACCACCACTTCGATTTTCACCTTGGGCAGGAAATTCACGTGGTACTCCGCGCCCCGGTAGATCTCGGTCTGGCCCTTCTGCCGGCCGAAGCCCTTCACTTCGGAGACGGTCAGCCCTTGAACGCCAAGCAGGGTCAGTGCCTCACGGACCTCGTCGAGTTTGAATGGCTTGATGATGGCCATGATCAGCTTCATGTCGTTTCCCCGTCCGCAGTGTCTCACGAGGAAGTTGGCAATCAAGAATCGTGCCGCAGAAAAATGAGACGAATTGGGAAGTGATTGAGCCCGGGGCAAACCAGAACTGCTCACGCTATAGGCAGGTTGCCCGCCTGCCCTCGCCTGCTATGCAGAGGAAATCTCGAAACGGCGAAACTGATGCTTCCGCAACACACTGTCAAATTCAACGAGCCAGTCGGAGCTGGTATCAGCTTAGCCGCAACCAACCCTCTGCGCCTCTGCTACGAAAATAGGGCCGCAGTCGCCGGCGACCGAAAGATGGCGGAATAAATTCCGCCCTACACGAAGGGCGGCATTTTCACCCAACCGTGGTGCGCGCCCGCGCGCTGGCTGACTGCGGTATGACTTCTTCAGGTGCCCCGCCGCCCGCAAGGGACGACGGGGCGTGTCGTCACAAACGGAATATCCGGTCAGACGGAGTAATACATCTCGAACTCCACTGGGTGCGGTGTATGCTCGAAGCGATACACCTCACTCCACCTGAGCTCGAGGTAACTCTCGATCTGATCGGTCCCGAACACATCGCCTGCGAGCAGGAACTCATGATCGCCTTCGAGCGCACCGATTGCCTCGCGCAGGCTGCCGCACACCGTCGGGATGCCCTTCAGCTCTTCCGGCGGCAGGTCGTAAAGATCCTTATCCATCGGATCGCCCGGGTGGATCTTGTTGCGGATGCCGTCCAGGCCCGCCATCAGCATGGCCGCGAAGGCAAGATACGGGTTGGCGCCCGGATCGGGGAAGCGCACTTCGACTCGCTTGGCCTTCGGGTTCGTCGCATAGGGAATCCGGCAGGCGGCCGATCGGTTGCGCGCGGAATAAGCCAGCAGCACCGGAGCTTCGAAGCCGGGGATCAGGCGCTTGTAGCTGTTCGTCAGCGGGTTGGTCAGCGCGTTGAGCGCCTTGGCGTGCTTGATGATGCCCCCGATGTAATGCAGCGCCGCCTCCGACAGGTCCGCATACGCGTTGCCGGCGAATAGCGGCTTGCCGGACTTCCAGATCGACTGATGGACATGCATGCCGGAGCCATTGTCGCCGTAGATCGGCTTCGGCATGAACGTGGCGGTCTTGCCGTAGCTGTGCGCCACGTTGTGGATGCAGTACTTGTAGATCTGCAGGTTGTCCGCCATGCGCACCAGCGGACCGAATTTCATGCCCAGCTCATGCTGGCTCTGTCCCACCTCGTGATGATGCTTCTCGATCACCACGCCCATTTCGCCCATCGTCGATAGCATCTCGGCACGCAGGTCGCTTTCGGAATCAACGGGCGGAACCGGGAAATAGCCACCCTTGACCGTCGGCCGGTGGCCCATGTTCCCTTCGGGATAGTCCTTCAGACCTGCGTCCGGCCCCTCCTGGCTGTCGATATGATAGTGGCCGTAATTGCCGGCGATACCGAACTTCACGCTGTCGAACACGAAGAACTCCGCTTCCGGTCCGAAGAAAGCGGTGTCGCCGACGCCCGACGCCTTCAGGTAGGCCTCGGCCTTCTTCGCGGTCGAACGGGGATCACGGCTGTATGGTTGGCCGGTGGACGGCTCGATGATGTCGCAGAACAGGATCAAGCTGGGCTTCGCGGAGAACGGGTCCATCGTCGCCGTCTCGGCATCCGGCGCCAGGATCATGTCGGACTCGTTGATCGCCTTCCAGCCGGCGATCGAGGAGCCGTCGAACATGATGCCATCGCGGAAGGTGTCCTCGTCGATGGTAGAAACGTGCTGTGCCGTGTGTTGCCACTTGCCGCGCGGGTCAGTGAACCGCAGGTCCACATATTCGACGGAGTGCTCCTTCAGCATCTCCATCACCTTGCCGACCGCATCGCCGTTGTCCCGTTTCGCCATTCCCGTATCCCTGTTGCTCCCACGCCGAATCGTCCTTTCGCGGATCGATGGCGCCCTTGGTCTGAAGAAAGGGCCGCACCGCGCGGCCCGGATGATCCGGCCGTGTAGTCTTTTCCGCCGCTCGCCGGAAGCGGCTTTCGGCGTTTTCCTGTGTTGTCGCCCCGAGCCGGGTGCGCGCGCCTAGATCGCGCTTTCACCCCGCTCCCCGGTACGGATGCGGATCACCTCCTCGACCGAGGAGACGAAGATCTTGCCGTCGCCGATCCGTCCGGTGCGGGCGGCGTTGACGATCGCCTCCACGGCGCGTTCGACGACGCGGTCCTCGCAAACCACTTCGATTTTCACCTTGGGTAGGAAGTCGACTACGTATTCGGCGCCGCGATAGAGTTCGGTATGGCCCTTCTGGCGCCCGAATCCCTTGGCCTCCACCACGGTGATCCCCTGCAGTCCGACCTCGTGCAGCGCCTCCTTCACCTCGTCCAGTTTGAACGGCTTGATCACCGCCTCGATCTTTTTCATCTCTTGTCCGCGCCCGGGCTTCCGGGCCTCCCGTGGGTTGCATGTGCCGTGCCAAGCGGTTGGACGCCGGACCGCGGCCTGCAAATCCAGTACTTAGCCCAGCCTGTGGGCGGGGGCCAGCCTGCGTGCCTGCGATTTGGGCAGGGTTGCGGCCGGCTCGGTTGACCCCGGACTGGCCCCACGCATAGTGCCGCCCACTGCTGGAAGGAGCTGCGTGCCGGTGAAGCGCGTCAATTCGCTGCTGGGTGAGCTTGGCACGACGATCTTCACTGTGATGTCGGCGCTGGCCGTGCAGCACCAGTCAATCAACCTGGGCCAGGGGTTCCCGGACACCGACGGCCCGTCGGACATCCTGGAAGCGGCGGCAGCCGCGTTGTTCGACGGCCGCAACCAGTATCCGCCGATGCCCGGCGTCCCGGAGCTGCGTCAGGCGGTCGCCGCCCACGACGGACAATTCTACGGCCTCGATGTCGATCCCATGACCGAGGTGGTGGTGACCTCCGGAGCCACCGAGGCGATCACAGCCTGCCTGATGGCGCTGCTGAACCCAAGCGACGAGGTGGTGCTGATCGAGCCGCTGTATGACACCTACTTGCCGGTGGTGCGGCTGCTGGGCGCGGTGCCGCGTCTGGTGCGGCTGATGCCTCCTGATTGGGAGCTGCCGCGGGCGGAGCTGACTGCGGCGTTCGGGCCGAAGACCAAGGCGATCCTGCTCAATACCCCGATGAATCCAACCGGGAAGGTGTTCACCGCGACCGAGCTGGCGTGCATTGCCGACCTGCTGGTGCGGCACGATGCCTACGCGATCTGCGACGAGGTGTACGAGCACCTGACGTTCGACGGCTGGCCCCACATCCCGCTGATGACCCTGCCGGGCTTGCGCGAGCGGGTGATGCGCGTGGGCAGCGCCGGAAAGACCTTCTCGCTGACCGGCTGGAAGGTGGGCTACGTCACTGCTCCGGCGCCGCTCGCCGAGGTGGTTGCCAAGGCGCACCAGAATCTGACGTTCACAACTGCACCCAACCTGCAGCGCGCAGTCGCGCTGGGGCTTGCTAAGGACGAGGCCTATTTCCGGCGCCTCGCCGCCGACCTGCAGGCCAAGCGGGACCGTCTGGCCGGAGGGCTGGCCGAGTTGGGGATGACGGTTCTGCCGACGCGGGGGAGCTATTTCATCACCGCGGATTTCCGGCCGCTCGGCTTCAATGGCGATGACGTCGCGTTCTGCCGGCATATCACCGAGCATGCCGGGGTCACGGCAGTGCCCGTCACGGCGTTCTATGATGCGCCCAATCCGCCGAGACACTTCGCGCGCTTCGCCTTCTGTAAGCGTGAAGCGGTACTGGATGAGGCGGTCGCGCGGCTGCGGACGCATTTCCGCGACCGGCGATTGACGGCCGGCTGCCGAGGGCTCTAAAGCCGCCGCACCGATGGCGGGCGTAGCTCAGTTGGTAGAGCGCCAGGTTGTGGTCCTGGATGCCGTGGGTTCGAGTCCCATCGCTCGCCCCACCTTTTTCTCGTGACCGAAAGGCTCGCCGGTCTCGCGCTGGCGGGTGGTGCGTCGCGACGATTGGGCGGCGGCGACAAGCCGCTTCTGCGGATCGGTGGCCGGAGCATGCTTGAGCGTGTGGTCGCCGTGCTCGCCGCCGAGACCGACGCGGTGGCGATCAGCGCCAACGGCGATCCGTCCCGTTTCGCTGCGTTTGGCCTGCCGGTCCTGCTGGATGATGCGTTTCCCGGCAGCGGGCCGCTCGTGGGTGTGCTGGCCGGGTTGGATTGGGCGGCCGGGCTTGGCGCCGACGCGCTGCTGACGGTGCCGGGGGATACGCCCTTCGTGCCGGCTGGCCTTGCGGCCGCGCTCGCGCCCGCGCCGGCCTGCGCGGAGAGCAACGGGACGCGCCATTATCTGGTGGCGCTCTGGCCGGTTGCGGTGCGTTCGGCCCTGCGGGCTCTGCTGTCCACAGCCGGGCATCGCGCTGTGGGTCAGTTCGCAACCGGGATTGGCATGCGCCCGGTGTTGTTTCAGGCATTGCCACGCAACCCGTTTCTGAACGTCAATACGCCCGAGCAACTCGCGGCGGCGCGCGCCGTGGCGGAGGACACGGAATGATCAGGACAGTGGCGGTCGGCGGGCTTGGGGCGATCGGTCTGCCGTTGGCACGCGCGTTGGACGGCGGAGTGGACGGATTGCGGTTGATCGCCGTGGCCAGCCGCGACGAGGCCCGGGCGAGAGACCGCGTCGCCGGTTTTGCTGATCCTCCGCGTGTGGTGCGGCTGGCGGACCTGGCGGAGGCGGACATCGTTGTCGAAGCGGTTCCAGCCGCGTTGTTCGAGCAAATTGCCGTGCCGGCCATCGAGGCGGGCCGCGTCCTGGTGCCCGCGTCGGTTGGCGCGTTGTTGCCGCGCATGGACTTGGTTCGTCGGGCCCAGCACACCGGCGCGCGAATCGTGGTGCCGACAGGAGCGCTGCTGGGCCTGGACGCAGTGCGCGCGGCGGCGGAGGGACCTATCGAGAGCGTCACGATCGAGACCCGGAAACCGCCCGCCGGCCTGCTCGGCGCTCCGTATCTTGTGCAAAACGAGATCGATATCGAAGGGATTACCGAACCGTGTTGCGTGTTCGCCGGTACTGCGTTCGATGCTGCGCGCGGCTTCCCGGCCAATGTGAACGTCGCGGCCGCGCTTGCCCTCGCCGGTATTGGGCCGGCCCGCACCCGCGTCGAGATTTGGGCCGACCCGACTATTACCCGAAATACCCATACGATCCGGGTAGAGGCAGACGCGGCTCGCTTCACCATGACGATCGAAGGTGTGCCGAGCCCGGAGAACCCGCGCACCGGAAAGCTGACGGCGCTCTCCGTGCTGGCCTGCCTGCGGGGGTTGGTCTCGACGCTGAAAGTGGGTTCGTAGCGTGGACGGAATGATAACCTCTCCCTCTCTGCGGGAGAGGTCAGTTCGCGAAGCGAACCGGGTGAGGGTGCCGGGTGCGAGGCCCTCACCCGCCACGCTTCGCGTGGCGTTCGCACCACTCGCCCGCATAGTACTTTGACAGCAACAATCACCGCCGAAGTCTGCGTAGTCGGGGCCGGACCTGTCGGCGGCACCCTCGCCTGCCGCTTGGCGCAGGCAGGGATCGCGAGTGCTATCGTGGACCGTGCGCCGCTCCCACCCATGGAGCACCCCGCCTTCGATGGCCGCGCCTATGCGATCGCCGCCGGATCACGCCGTCTGCTGGAAGATGCCGGGCTGTGGGCGAAGCTTTCCGAGCCGGATTGCCCAATTCTCGGCATACGGGTCAGTGACGGGCTGCTCGGCCGACCGGCCTCGCCGCTGTTCCTGCATTTCGACCATCGCGAGGCCGGTGCCGATGCCGGCGCGTTCGGCTGGATGATCGAGGCGCGCAGTCTGCGGGTGGCCCTGAACCGCCATCTGCAGTCATTGCCGGCTCTTAGCGTGTTCGCACCGGCGCGGATCGCGGTTGAACGCTCCGTCACCTCTGCCGTCGTGAGCATCGCGGACGGCCCAGAGATCCGATGCCGGCTGGTGGTGGCGGCGGAAGGACGTGGATCGCCGCTGCGCGAGGCCGCCGGCATCCCGACGACGTACCTGCGCTACCCGCAGACCAGCATCGTCGCCGCGATCAGCCATGAACGGCCACACCGGAATGTCGCGCTCGAGCATTTCTTGCCCGGCGGACCGTTCGCGCAATTGCCGATGAGCGCAAGCGCCGATGCGCAGCCGGGCGGCGCCGCCAACGTCTCCGCCATCGTCTGGACCGAGCGCAGCGATATTGCCGAGCGCATGCTGGTGCTGGACGATAACCGCTTCGCGCATGAGATCGCGCGGCGCCTTGGGGATCATCTCGGGTGGGTGCGGCCGGTCGGGCGGCGCTGGAGCTATCCGCTCTCGGCCATGCTGGTGCACCGATACACCGACGCGCGACTTGCGCTGGTGGGTGACGCGGCGCACGGCATCCATCCGATCGCCGGCCAGGGGCTGAATCTGGGCTTTCGTGATGCCATCGCATTGGCTGATCTGCTGATCGATGCACATGAAACGGGTGGCGATCTTGGCGCGCCGGCATTGCTCGCGCGCTATCAGCGGCGCCGGCGCGGTGACAATCTCGCGATGCTGGCCATGACTGACGGTCTCGACAGGTTGTTCAGCAATCACAGCCGCGTTCTGCGTGTCGCGCGTGACATCGGCTTGGCCGCGGTCAATCGCACGCAGCCACTCAAGCGGATCTTCATGCGCCAGGCGATGGGGATCGGGGTGCTTCCGGGGCTGCGCTGACCGGCCTATCCTGCCCTCGGCCAGCAATCCGGAGGAACCCGATGGCGCCGAAGATCCTCGTCCCCGAAAATCCGCTCAACGCGAGCGACGTCATGCGCGAACTGGCGCCCGCCGGATTCGATGTCGTGCTCGCGCGCGTCGGCAGCCCTGAATGGAACGAGGCGCTGCACGAGGTCGAATATCTCGTCGGCCTGGGCGAGGTGAATATGGACGACGCATTCTACAAATCGGCACCAAAGCTGAAGCTGGTGCAGCTTCTCAGTGCCGGCTACGACCGCGTCGATATCGAGGCCGCCCGCCGCGCCGGCGTGCCGGTGTGCAACAACGGCGGCGCCAATGCGATCGCGGTGGCCGAGCACGCGCTGATGCTGATGCTTGCGGTGTCGCGGCGGCTGGTGTGGCAGCATTCGATGGTTGCGTCTGGCCGCTGGCGCGGCAACGACATTGCCGGCGTGCGGCTTTATGAGATCTATGGCCGCACACTCGGCATCATTGGCCTTGGTGCGATCGGCAAGAAGGTCGCTCGGCTGGCCAAAGCGTTCGAGATGCGGGTGCAGTATTACGATATCGTCCGGCTTAGCGAGGATCAGGCGGATGCACTGGGCGTGCGCTTCCGATTGCTGAACGAGCTGTTGCGCACGTCCGACATTGTCTCGCTGCACGTGCCCCTGACGCCGCAGACGCGTCACATGATCGGCGCAGCCGAGCTGAAGTTGATGAAGCCGACCGCTTACCTGATCAACACCTGCCGGGGCCCGGTTGTCGATGAGCCAGCGCTGTACGAGGCGCTGACGAGCGGCACGATCGCCGGGGCGGGGCTGGACGTGTTCGACCGCGAGCCGCCACCGGCGGACAATCCGCTGTTCAGGCTGGAGAATGTCGTGCTGACGCCGCATTTCGCGGGTCCGACCTGGGATAACCAGTACAGCCGGTTCCGCAACGGATTCGACAACGTGCAGCGCGTGGCCCGGGGGGAGAAGCCTTTGTGGGTGATCCCGGAGTTACGGGATTAGGGTTTGCCGCTTGCATTATGGTCATCCAATGGCCATAATGCCGGCATGGCAAATCACAGTGTCGCCGAGGCGAAGAGCCACCTGTCTGAACTGATCGACCGCGCCCTGAAAGGGGAGGACGTGGTCATCACCCGCCACGGTCATCCGGTTGTCGAGCTCAAGCCGGTATGCCCGCCGCCGCGTCGGATCACCGAGGCCGAAATCGAGTGGCTGCGAAAGCACAGGATACCGCGGAGCGGCGATACCGAAGACGCAGCCACCCTGGTCCGCCGTATGCGTGACGAGGACTGGTGAGCGTCTATCTCGACGCGAGCATCCTCGTCGCACTGTTTACGGCCGACCCACTCTCCCCCCGCGCTGATCGTTTCCTCCGCCAGCTCACGTCGAGCATAGTGGTCAGCGATTTTGCGGCCGCCGAGTTTGTCTCCGCTCTGGCGAAGCTCATCAGGATGCACGAAATCAGTCGTCAGGTGGCGCAACTGTGCCTTTCCGACTTCGACATCTGGACGAACCGCAACGCGCAGCGTGCTGACAGCGCGGCGGCTGACGTCAAAGCCGCCGATCTGTTTCTCCGACGGCTGGACCTTCCACTGCGCACTCCAGACGCCTTGAACATAGCGATCGCTCAGCGGATCGGGGCTACGCTCGCGACTTTCGATACCAAAATGGCGATGTGCGCGCGTGCGCTCGGCTGCCATGTCGTCACCGGCTAGACCCGAAGAGCGCTCCGCCGGCTCTCCGTCCGCAATTGCCCGCACGCCGCCAGGATGTCGCGCCCGCGTGGCGTCCGTACCGGCGAGGCGAATCCCGCCTCCATCATGACCACCGCGAACCGCTCGATCGCCGCAGTGCTACTGGTCTCGAAACGGCTGCCAGGCCACGGATTGAACGGAATCAGATTGATCTTTGCCGGGATTCCGGCGATCAGCCGCACCAATTCACGCGCGTCGGCCACACTATCGTTGACGCCCTTCAGCATCACGTATTCGAACGTGATCCGCCGTGCGTTCGAAGCACCTGGATAGCGACGGCAGGCGGCGATCAGCTCTTCCAGTGGATACTTGCGATTGAGCGGCACCAGCTCGTCGCGCAGATCGTTCCGCACCGCATGCAGCGAGACCGCGAGGTTCACGCCCAACTCCGTCCCCGCACGGTCCATCATCGGCACCACGCCGGAGGTCGAGAGCGTGATCCGCCGGCGTGACAAAGCGATGCCTTCCCCATCCATGGCGATGGTCATCGCTTTTGCGACATTGGCATAGTTGTACAGCGGCTCGCCCATGCCCATCAGCACGATGGTCGAGAGCAGCCGCGGCGTTTCTCCTTTCGGGCTCGGCCATTCGCCATAGGCATCGCGCGCTGCCATGAACTGGCCAACGATCTCCGCCGCGCCCAGGTTGCGCGTCAAAAGTTGCGTGCCGGTGTGGCAGAATCGGCAAGAGAGGGTGCAGCCCACTTGCGAAGAAAGGCAGACTGCGCCGCGATCCTCGTGTGGGTCCGGGATATAGACCGTCTCAGCCTCTTGCCCGTCGCGGAAGCGGAACAGGAATTTCCGGGTCGCATCGGTGCTGGTCTGCACCGACTTTGCCTCCGGCCGGCCGATCACGAATCGCTCAGCAAGTTTCTGTTGCAACGGCCGTGCAATCGAGGACATGCGCGCAAAATCGGTCTCGCCGCGATGATAAATCCAGTGCCAGAGCTGGCGGGCGCGGAACGGTGCCTCGCCGATCGCCGCCATCTCCTCGGCCAGTTCGGCACGCGACAGGCCGACCAGCTCGCGCCGTCCGTCGGCAAGCACTGCCGGCGGCGGATCGAACAAAGCGGACTTGGCCAGGACGCGCGCCCGCTCGGCCTCGGTCAGATCAGTGGTTTGCGCGGGTCTCAATGGGGCGGACAGGCTTTCTCGACGGCATCGTGTGCCAGGGTGAATCCAGCCAGGTTGAAGGTCAGCGTCGTCTCCGCGCCATGTGCCGCGGGGGCCCGCGCCACCGCCGTCAGCCCGCGCGAAAACGCCGCGGTCGCGGCATTGTTGTCGCGCGCGAAGGCATCGTGCCCCGAAGTGTAGAAGTCCAGGCCGGCCTGATCGACTTGCACAGTCATCTCAGCGTCCTTGGGATAGGTCGGGCCGCCGCCGATCGCCACCTGGTTGCGTCCGCTTGGCCGGTCCGTCACGCTGAGAACGGGGCCGGTGCCGGTGGCCGGATCCTCGTTGCCGGCGCGGGTGAAGGCGTAGCAGATTTCGTGGCCATTCTCGGAATAGGTCGCCGCGATCCAGTTCTGGAACCGCCCCAGCTCCTTGGGAGCCGTACTTCCCGCAGCAGCAGGCGTCGGCGTTGAGGACTTCGGCGCTGCGGCGGCGGGAATCGCCATCAGGGCCAGCGACAGGCCCAGGAAACAGACTGACGTGATGTGCATGAACCGGAGAAATACGGCGGCTGCTGGCGGGCGACAAGCCGCACCCAATCATGTCTGATCCGCCATTGCCAGCCAATCCGGCACATTGCGACGGAACCGCGGCGCCCCGTGGCGCGCGGGCGCCGGCAACGCTTGCGGCGGGTGAAGGCTGCCGACCGGCCGCTCGGCAACCGCCCGTGCTGCAGCAGCCGGTCGCAGAGAACCAGCGCACCGGTCACCGCGAGGTTCAGCGCAAATCGCGTCGGAATCCGCACCACGTGGCGGCAACGGTTTAGCAAAGCCGGCGATAGTCCAGCCCGCTCGGGTCCCAGCACATACGCCGCGTTCGGCGGATGGCGGAAGGATGGTAGGTCGGTCGCGCCTTCCAGGAGTTCGACGCCGACCAGGATGCAGCCCGCCGGCAACCCCAGTGCCGCGACATTCGGGAAGCGCCAGAGGGGCACCTGAGCCGGCGTGTCGGCGGTATCGGCCTCTTTGCCAATGCGTGCATCCCATCCGGCGTTGATCGTGAAGCAGAACGCCGCGCCGAACGCGTGAGCCGTACGCAACAGCGCGCCGACATTGGCGGATTTCGAGACTCCCTCGACCCCAATCCCGAAATAGCCGCGACTTCTGGCCTCCGCCATGCCAGCCGGTCTATGCCTCGCCGATGACCGACGCAACCGACGCCCTGCTCGCCGCCCAGTACCGAGGTGCTGCCTTATCCGCCGCGCGACCCGCGCGACGAGGCGAAGAAGCTGATCATCGGCAGCCCCGGCCATCTGCACGAGATCGACCACTGGATCTTTGGCGCGCGCCGTCCGGCAAGTCAGCCGCTCAACGCCCTGATCGCCGGGGGTGGTACCGGTGACGCAACGATCATGCTGGCGCAGCAGCTCGCCACGGCCGACCGGCCCGGCACCGTCACATGGCTGGATCGGTCCGCCGCCTCGTTGCGTGTGGCGCAGGCGCGTGCAGCCGCCCGTCGATTAACCAACATCGTCTGGGAGCAGCGCTCGCTGCTGGATCTGCCCAATTCGGCGCTTGGCCCGTTCGACTACATCGATTGCTGCGGCGTGCTTCACCACCTGCCGGATCCAGCCGAGGGGTTGCGCGCGTTGCTCTCGGTGCTGGCGCCAGGTGGCGGCCTCGGCTTGATGGTATACGCGCCGCACGGGCGGACCGGAGTTTATATGGTGCAGGACGCACTGCGCCTGCTGGCACCTCCGGAACGGCCGATCGCCGCGCGCCTCGACACCGCGCGGCGCGTGCTCCGGCACCTGCCGGATACCGCGTGGTTTCGCTTCAACCAGCATGTGCGGGATCATGTCATCGGCGGCGATGCCGGCGTGTTCGATCTGTTGCTTAATCCGCGCGACCACGCTTTCACCGTACCGGAACTGGCTGCGTTGCTGGCAGGCGCTGGGCTGGAGCCGGTGTGCTGGGTCGAGCCGGTGCGCTACGATCCTATGCTGTTGCTGCCCGACCCGCGGCTGCGGGCGCGGGCCGAGTTGCTCGACCCGCTCGCCCGCGCGGCACTCGCCGAGGCGCTTGCCGGCAACATCAGCGTGCACGTCGTCTATTGCGTCCGTAGCGGCCAGCTGCCGGCATGTGCCGATCCGATGGACCCCGTTGTCGTGCCGACCACGCGCGAGGGGAGCGGGGCGGACATCGCCCGCTTCATCCAAGCCGACGGCACGCTGACGATGGTGCTCGACGGGCTTCGGCTGCCGCAGCCGGTGCCGCCGATGGCCGCTGCGATCCTCGGATTAATCGATGGCCGGCGCAGTGTGGGCGAGATCGAGGCGGCGCTGCTGGCTCGAGGTGCCAGCCGCGAGGTGTTCGCCCGAGAATGGCGCACCACCTTTGCCTCGTTCGAGCACGCGAACCGGCTGTTCCTCTTGGCGCCACCGTGAGCGCGGACGGATCGCACGGAAAAGACCGGCAGGAGCTACGCATGATCAGCGTCGAGGAAGCCCGGCAGCGGATCCTGACAGAGTTGCGTCCCACCACGGCCGAGGTCGTTGCGTTGGCAGACGCGTGGGGACGGGTCACGGCCACGCCGGTGATCGCCCGGCTGACCCAGCCGCCAGCAGATGTCTCGGCAATGGACGGCTACGCGCTTCGTGCCAGCGACGGCGCCGAGGGCGCGGTCCTGCGCGTGATCGGCAGCGCCCCAGCGGGACATCCGTTCGACGGCTGTGTCGGTCCCGGCGAGGCGGTGCGCATCTTCACCGGCAGCATAGTGCCGGTGGGAGCAGAAGCAATCCTGCTGCAGGAGGACGCAACACGCACGGGTGAGACGGTGCAGGTGAATGAGACGGTGCGCGCGGGCCGCCACATCCGCCGCGCCGGCCAGGACTTTGCCGCCGGCGACGTGGTGGTGCCTGTCGGTCGCCGACTGACTGCACGCGACGTCGGCTTGGCGGCCGCCGCCAACCATCCGTGGCTCACCGTCCACCGCCGCCCGCGCATCGCGGTACTGGCGACCGGCGATGAGATCGCGCTGCCCGGCGAACCGCTGCCGCCGGGCGGCATCGTCAGCTCGAACTCCCATGCGCTGGCAGCCCTGGTGCGCGCCGCCGGGGGCGAGCCGATGGTGCTGCCGGTGGCGCGGGACGACCTCGCCGCAATCGCCGCGGTGGCCGATGCCGCCGCCGGCGCCGACATGTTGCTGACCACGGGCGGTGCCAGTGTGGGAGACCACGACCTGGTCATTGAGGGGCTGACATCGCGTGGCCTGGAGGTGGATTTCTGGAAGATCGCGATGCGGCCAGGTAAGCCGCTGGTGTTTGGCCGGCTCGGGCCGGTGCTGGTGATCGGGCTGCCAGGCAACCCCGTCTCCGCCCTGATTTGCGCGATCCTGTTCGTGTTGCCAGCGCTCGCCCGCATGTTGGGCCTCCCCGACGAGCGACCCCCGGTGAGCGCGGCAGTGCTTGGCAACGCCTTGGGGCCAAACGACGGGCGGGCCGATTATCTGCGGGCCACTCTCGTCCGAGGTCCGGCGGGGGAGCTGGTGGCCACCCCGTTCCCGGTGCAGGATTCGGCGATGCTGCGTCGTTTGGCGCTGGCCGACGCACTGATCCTGCGGGCGCCGCACGCGCCGGCGCTACCCGAGGGAGCGCCGGTCGAAGTGATTCGACTCAATTCGCTCGGCCTGTGAAGCCGATTTCTCAACCTTCTCGCGGCTAAGCTTGACGGCGCGGCGCGAACCAACATAGAACGGCGTTTGTCGTTGCCCATTTGTTCCAAGGGTCCCGGCGTCTGTTTCGGCCGTTCGGGTCCTTCGGTTCGTCCGCGCGTCCTAAGCGAGGGGATCTTCGCCCACCATGCTGACCCGCAAGCAACACCAATTGCTCGTCTTTATCGACCGGCACCTGAAGCAGACCGGCTTCTCACCGAGCTTCGAAGAGATGAAGGAGGCGCTGGACCTGAAGTCGAAATCGGGCATCCACCGCCTGATCTCGGCACTGGAGGAACGCGGCTTCCTGCAGCGCCGGCACCACCGGGCACGGGCGCTCGAGGTGATAAGGCTACCAGACGACATGCAGGCGCGCGCCGCGCAGGCCGAGAGCAGCGGGGAAAGGGCGGTGGCCGGTTTTGCGCCCAACGTAATCCGCGGCGATTTCTCCGCGCGGCTTCCAGGCGTACGCACGGCAAACGACGCGGCGGCAGTGCAGATGCCGATGTACGGCCGGATCGCCGCCGGCCTGCCGATTGAGGCGCTACGCGACAGCGGCACGCTGATCGATGTGCCGATGGCGTTGCTCAGCAGCGGCGAGCATTACGCGCTGGAAGTGGCTGGGGACTCCATGGTGGATGCTGGGATCTTCGACGGCGATACAGTGATCATCCGAAAGGAGGAGACGGCGGAGAACGGCCAGATTGTCGTAGCGCTGGTGGATGAGATGGAGGTGACCCTGAAGCGCCTGCGCCGCCGTGGGAATTCGATCGCATTGGAGCCGGCAAATCCCCGCCACGAAACACGGATTTTCCCGAGCGACCGGGTGCGTGTGCAAGGCCGGCTGGTGGCGCTGCTCCGGCGGTATTGAAGCGGGCGCGGCCGCACGGGACGGGCGTCATCTCCCTTTACCGCCTTCGGGAGAGGCAAGGGTGGGGCGCGCGGCTATGGCAAGTGTCGATAGCTAATTAAGTTGTCCGGTTTACGTAGCACATCAGTTGTCCGCTTGTTTCCGGTCCGTTCCCAAGAGGCAGGGACAGAACGGCGGCCGTTCTGGCGGCAGGTCAGGCGGGCCGTTGGCTGGTGACGGGCGCGTCTTCTTCAACTCATGAAATCAATTTCCTTCTTTTGCTGATGCGCCTGTGGAGTTGTGGGCAACGCTCTTCCGTTGCCCACAAATCCACAGGCGAGCCGGACCCAAGCGCGATCATGCCGCCGCGTCCAACGCCGCCATCCGCAGCGCCCCCTGCGCGTCATAGCGTCCCAGGCAGCGCGGGCCGTGGAACACCGCGTGGCTCCCGTCGTGATATTGCCGCACCTTCACCCGCGCCTTCACGAAATGAGCACGCAGCGGCGACGGTGGTATCTGCAGCTTCATCCGTCGCCACGAAACCGTGTTGTCGCGGTCCACCTGGCGCTCCTCCTGGATACACAGAATTTCCCGCAGATCGACACCAGCAACGGCGACGAAAGCCGATCCCTCCTGCTCCGCCTTCACCGCAAACTGCGCGTTGTGCGCCGGCAGGTAGCAATCCCGAATGAACCGGTTGGCCTCCGCAACCGTCGTGATCCCAGCCAGCGCCAGCTCCTTGACCAGGCGATCCTGTAACGTCTGAAACAGCCGCTCCGAACGACCACGGGCCTGCGGTGAGTAGGCCGCAATGTGCTCCACGCCCAAATGCGCCAGCGCCCGCCCAACCTGTGTCGGCCGCTTCCGGTCAACCGGGCCGCCAAACTCCGGCGTCACGAAGTAGTGGCTGCCCCGATCCGTATAGAGGCTCAGCGGCAGGCCATGCGCGCCAAACACCTCCAGCAGAGCCTGGAACGTCAATTCCGTGCCTTCCTCCGCTACCAAAAACCCCGAGTAGATCACGTTCGTCGCGTCGTCCATCGTCACTATCAGGTCCAGCGTCTCCCGCCCCGCCAGCCATTCATGGCGCGACCCATCCTGATGAAGCATCATTCCAGGCAACGGCCGTCGCGGCCGCTTGCGCCGGTGTGCGCCGCGCCCCGCGGCGCGCTCCAGAAGCCCCTTCGATTGCAGGAACGCCTTGGTCCACGTGTAGCCCCAGCGGAAACCGTGGCGGCCCACCAAGTGCTCGTGAAAGTGCTTCGCCGTGAACCCGCTGTAACGCATACGATACAGCCGCTCGACCTCCTCCTCCCGGTCGACCGGAACCCGCTTCCCAGACGCCCGACCAAGCCGCCGGTCCAGAAGACCGGCCGCCCCGCACTCTTCGTAGCGCTGTTGCCAACGACGGAATGTCCGCTCGCTGATCCCAAGCAGCTCCGCCGCTTCGCACTGGTTGAGTTCGCTCGCTTCATACCGCTCCAGCACGCTCCCGAACTTGATCACTCGCACACCCTGAAGGGCTTCCGACCGGCGCATCCGGGCTCCCAAAAGGAACCATCATCACCGGACAGATCGTGCGCTACCTAAACCGGACATACCGTGTGCTACCGACACGCGCGGCTATGGCAAGTGTCGATAGCTAATTAAGTTGTCCGGTTTACGTAGCACATCAGTTGTCCGCTTGTTTCCGGTCCGTTCCCAAGAGGCAGGGACAGAACGGCGGCCGTTCTGGCGGCAGGTCAGGCGGGCCGTTGGCTGGTGACGGGCGCGTCTTCTTCAACTCATGAAATCAATTTCCTTCTTTTGCTGATGCGCCTGTGGAGTTGTGGGCAACGCTCTTCCGTTGCCCACAAATCCACAGGCGAGCCGGACCCAAGCGCGATCATGCCGCCGCGTCCAACGCCGCCATCCGCAGCGCCCCCTGCGCGTCATAGCGTCCCAGGCAGCGCGGGCCGTGGAACACCGCGTGGCTCCCGTCGTGATATTGCCGCACCTTCACCCGTGCCTTCACGAAATGAGCACGCAGCGGCGACGGTGGTATCTGCAGCTTCATCCGTCGCCACGAAACCGTGTTGTCGCGGTCCACCTGGCGCTCCTCCTGGATACACAGAATTTCCCGCAGATCGACACCAGCAACGGCGACGAAAGCCGATCCCTCCTGCTCCGCCTTCACCGCAAACTGCGCGTTGTGCGCCGGCAGGTAGCAATCCCGAATGAACCGGTTGGCCTCCGCAACCGTCGTGATCCCAGCCAGCGCCAGCTCCTTGACCAGGCGATCCTGTAACGTCTGAAACAGCCGCTCCGAACGACCACGGGCCTGCGGTGAGTAGGCCGCAATGTGCTCCACGCCCAAATGCGCCAGCGCCCGCCCAACCTGTGTCGGCCGCTTCCGGTCAACCGGGCCGCCAGACTCCGGCGTCACGAAGTAGTGGCTGCCCCGATCCGTATAGAGGCTCAGCGGCAGGCCATGCGCGCCAAACACCTCCAGCAGAGCCTGGAACGTCAATTCCGTGCCTTCCTCCGCTACCAAAAACCCCGAGTAGATCACGTTCGTCGCGTCGTCCATCGTCACTATCAGGTCCAGCGTCTCCCGCCCCGCCAGCCATTCATGGCGCGACCCATCCTGATGAAGCATCATTCCAGGCAACGGCCGTCGCGGCCGCTTGCGCCGGTGTGCGCCGCGCCGCGCGGCGCGCTCCAGAAGCCCCTTCGATTGCAGGAACGCCTTGGTCCACGTGTAGCCCCAGCGGAAACCGTGGCGGCCCACCAAGTGCTCGTGAAAGTGCTTCGCCGTGAACCCGCTGTAACGCATACGATACAGCCGCTCGACCTCCTCCTCCCGGTCGACCGGAACCCGCTTCCCAGACGCCCGACCAAGCCGCCGGTCCAGAAGACCGGCCGCCCCGCACTCTTCGTAGCGCTGTTGCCAACGACGGAATGTCCGCTCGCTGATCCCAAGCAGCTCCGCCGCTTCGCACTGGTTGAGTTCGCTCGCTTCATACCGCTCCAGCACGCTCCCGAACTTGATCACTCGCACACCCTGAAGGGCTTCCGACCGGCGCATCCGGGCTCCCAAAAGGAACCATCATCACCGGACAGATCGTGCGCTACCTAAACCGGACATACCGTGTGCTACCGACACGCGCGGCTATGGCAAGTTGCCGGACTCTGCGGCGGGGGAGTATAGTATGGCGCCCGCGGCAACTTGGCCGCCGACGTAGCTCAGCGGTAGAGCAACTGATTCGTAATCAGTAGGCCCTCGGTTCAAATCCGAGCGTCGGCACCAGCGAAATCAATGGCTTACGGGCCGATCGGGCCGGCACTCGAAGCGCCCAATCCACGGTTTAGTGACCTGGCTAGTGACCGGCAGCCCCGATTAAGGGCGCGGCAGAGCGGAACCGCGCAGCTCTCGACCCCCTCGCCGGCTTGCTCTGGGGCCTTTGCGGCCTCGGGCCAGGTTGTGCTTGCTCGTGCCAGCCATCGGGACGCAGCGCGGCAACAGCGTCGGCGACCCGACCTTGTTCTCCCCCCGGAAAAAGCAATCGCGAGCTTGCGGAGCGGCCGAGGATATTCGCTCTTGCCCGCCTGCCTCGCCTCGATCCGGGGGCCGATGCCCGCACCCGGCACGCCGCTTCGGGGCTGCGGCGGATGGTATATCAGGATGACGTGCGGGACGGTGCCGCCGAGGCGTCCACCACGCAGGCGTTACAGGGTTGCGCAGAAACGCCCTTGCTTGCCCTGTTCTGCTCTTGCGCAGCCGCCCCGGGCGGCGGGACCATCGGTGCCCCAGTCGGCAGGGGTGGAGTCGCATGGCACGCGCGGCGAAGACCAAACAGGCACCCACGCAAGGCGCCGCGGCAACCCCTGCCCGCGGCTACGTACACGCGGACAAGGACATGGCGGCACGCCCCGAGGTAGGGGCGGCGCCGCGGTTCCGGGCGAAGCAGAAGCCGGCCGAATACCGATACGACAGCAGCCTTTCCCCCGCGCTCGATTGGGATACCAATCCCGCGCGCGAGGTGGCCGCGTTCCTGCTTGCCGCGATCGAGGACGCGGCGCGGTTGCCGCCGCCGCAGCACTTCGCCGAGCGGCGCACCCTGCGCGGCGCGGACGGCAAGGTGCTGTTGGAGGTGGCCGGCTTGCAGGACGCGCTGGCGGCGCTCAAGCGCATGCAGGCGCCATTCCTGAACTGGGCTGGCAAGGCCGAGCGGCAAGGCTTCGAGGTGCCGACGCTGCCGCTGTTCGTGCACGAGCGTCTGTCCACCGAGGCGATCATCAAGACGCTGGAAGGCCATCGCAAGAAGCCGGACCAGTCCGACCTGTTGAGTCTGTTCGCCGACCCGCAGCGCCCGATGGCCGAGCAGGTGCGCGCCTACACTTACCGGGACCGCTGGGTGAACCGCATGATCCTCGGCGATTCGCTGGTGGTGATGAATTCGCTCCAGCGCTTCGAAGGGTTGGGCGGGCAGGTGCAGATGATCTATATCGACCCGCCCTATGGCGTGAAATTCGGTAGCAATTTTCAGCCATTCGTGCGCAAGCGCGACGTGTCCGCCAGCGACGATGCGGACATGACGCGCGAGCCGGAAATGGTCCAGGCGTATCGCGATACCTGGCAGTTGGGCTTGCACTCCTACCTGACCTATCTGCGCGACCGGCTGACCGTGGCGCGCGATCTGCTGACGCCGAGCGGCAGCGTCTTCGTGCAAATATCGGATGAAAATCTGCATCATGTTCGTGAGGTCATGGACGAGGTCTTTGGGTCTGAAAATTTCATGTCCATCGTTGCGTTCAAGAAAACCAGTAGTGCGACAAGCGACTATTTGCCGTCTGTGTCCGATTATCTGATTTGGTACGCGCGCACTGCCGAGACCGCCAAGTATAATGCTTTATACAAGAGCAAGACGATAGGCGGCGAAGGGAGCGAGCAATACACCTGGATTGAATTGGCTGATGGCGCGCGCCGGAAGGCGGTTGTCCGAGAGTATGACGAACCGCCGTTTGGCGCACGCTTTTTCCGCCCCGATCAAATGACCAGTCAGCGACCACCTGGAGATTTTCCCGTGGAGTTTGAGGGCAGGACAATCCGGCCGGCCAGGGGCTACTGGAAGACCGGAGTTTCTGGAATAGAGGCATTGAAAGCCTCGCGAAGACTGATGTTAATAGGAAATACTCTCTGTTATGTTCGATATATTACCGATTTTCCAGCGTTTCCATTGTCGAACGTCTGGGAAGATACCGTTACATCCGGTTTTGGCGATACAAAGCGATACGCTGTACAGACGCACCCCTTAGTCGTTCAACGCTGCATCCTTATGACAACTGGAGCGGGCGACCTCGTGCTTGACCCAACATGCGGCGGCGGCACGACTGCGTATGTCGCCGAGCAGTGGGGCCGGCGCTGGATCACGATCGACACTTCCCGCGTGCCCCTCGCCCTGACGGGCCAACGGCTGCTAACCGCCACGTTCCCTTGGTATCGCCTCCGTGATGACATGGCCGGTCCTGCCAGTGGTTTCGTCTATGCCCGCAAGCAGAACCGCAAGGGTGAGGAAGTAGGCGGCATCGTGCCACACATCACCCTGAAATCCATTGCCAACAGCGAACCGTCTACCGAAGAGGTGCTTGTAGACCGACCCGAGGAAGACGACGCGATTACCCGCGTCACCGGCCCGTTTGTGGTGGAAGCCACACTGCCCACGCCGCAATTACCCGAAGGCGACGATGCCACCCCGACGCTGCCGGCCGATGAACCCGGCGATCACCTTGCCCGCATGATTGAAGTGCTGCGACGCGCGCTGACACTCGCGCTGCCGGGCAACCGCCGCGTTACTCTCAAGAATATCCGCCATCCCGCGCGCAGCCTGTCGCTCTCGGCCGAAGCCATGTGGACATCGATGCCGCCGGCAGCACGGTGCGCCTGGATGCAGCGGTAGAGGCGGCACACGAAACGAATATGGGCGGGCTACCCTTCTCCGGTCGCCCAGTCGCCATCCTGTTCGGTCCGCCCGATGGCCCGATTACTGGCCGCGCCGTGCTGGACGCGGCGAAGGAAGCCAACGTGAAGGGCTACGCGCACCTGTTCGCCATCGGCTTCGCTATCACCGCCGAGGGGCGCGCGGAAATTGAAGGCGGCGAGGACGCGCTCGGCCTGCCCGCTACCTACGTCACCGCGACCATGGACCTGCAAATGGGCGACCTGTTGCGCAATCAGCGCAGCAGCCAGATTTTCGCCGTCTGCGGCATGCCGGAAATCGACATCATCGAGCTCGCGGAATCGGAGGCCGACGGCACACCGCGCTGGCAGGTGCGCCTGCGCGGCCTGGACGTGTTCGATCCGGTGGAAATGACCACGCACCATCGCGGAGGCAACGACGTTCCGGCCTGGATGCTCGATACGCGCTGGAACGGCATGGTGTTTCATGCGGACCAAGTTTTCTTCCCGCGCGCCTCGGCGTGGGAGAATCTACGGAAGGCGCTCAAGGCCACGCATGATGACAGCGTGTGGGCGCACTTGGGAGGCGACCTCTCGGCGCCGTTCGCGGCGCCCGCGGGCGGCGAAATCTGCGTGAAGGTGCTCGACGATCGCGGCAATGAGTTATCGGTGATCCGCAAGCTGGGAGCGGTGTGAAATGAGCGGCAGCACCGCCGCGTCCGGCGGGTTCGAGGTTCCGCAGCCGATCCTGAACGGACCGTTCGACGCGCCCGCCGAGCATTGGTTGCTGCGCGAGGGCGAGCCGCCGGAGCGGACGCAGGGACGACGGCCGTCAGGCTATTGGTATCGGGACCCGCGCAATGGCGTGCAGGATGCGGGCGGCAGCCGCGGCGTGTGGCGCGAAATGGCGCTGGTGAACACGATCCGCGGACGCGTGGACGAATGGCGCCGCGCGGACCGGCCGGGCATCACACGCACCACCGCCGAGTTGTTGGAATGGTGGGGGCGCGATGGGCGTTACCCTCGCCTGTTCTTCGCGCAGCGTGAGGCGGCCGAGACGATCATTTTTCTCATCGAGGCGCGCCCGGATTTCCTGCAAGGCATTGCGGTCCCGCCCGATGAACCTTCCGACGATCGGAAGGCGGCGGGGTATGCGGCATTCCGCCGTATGTGCGCAAAGATGGCCACAGGCAGCGGCAAGAGCACGGTGGCCGCCATGCTCGCCGCGTGGTCCATCCTGAACAAGATGGCCGATCGCGGCGACGCGCGCTTTTCCGACACAGTGTTGATCATCTGCCCGAACGTCACAATCCGCTCTCGGTTGGGCGAGCTGGACCCGACGGAAGGCGAAGCGAGCCTGTATCGCACGCGCGACCTGGTGCCCGAGGCGATGATGCCGGACCTCGCGCGCGGGCGCGTGATCATTCGGAACTGGCACGATTTCGAGCCGCGCCAGCCGGGCAGCGCGCGAGTGGACAAACGCGGCGTGGCGGAGAGACGCGAAGAAAAGATCATCATCGGCACAAAGACGACAACAGCGCGAGGCAATCGCTACTTCACTCCCGATGCCTACGCCGCTGCCGTGGCCTCAGGCATGTTGGAGGTGCGCAAGGAAGAACGCGGGCAGGATGGTTCGGTCGTGAATGCCGAGGTGATCGCCATCCGCTATGTCGAAAGTGATACCTCGCTGGTGACGCGCGTATTGGGCCGTGCCGCCGCCAAGCAGAACATCCTGGTGATCAACGACGAAGCACACCACGCCTATCGCATCCCGCCGCGGGAAGAGGACGACACGGGGGATCTGCTGGACGAGGAAGAAAAGGAAGAAGACGAAATTTCAAGACGTGAAGCGACGGTGTGGGTCGAAGGACTGGACCGCGTTCACAAGATACGCGGCATCAATTTCTGCATCGATCTGTCGGCAACGCCCTACTACCTCGGCCGCATGGGCGACAAGACCAACACGGTCTTTCCGTGGGTGGTCTCCGATTTCGGGCTGACCGATGCGATCGAAAGCGGCTTGGTGAAGGTGCCGCAGCTTGCGGCGCGTGACAGCACGGGCAGGGACCTGCCAGCGTTCTTCAAGATCTGGGCGTGGTTGCTGCCGAAGCTGACGGCGCAAGAACGTGGCACCAAGCGTGGCAGCCCGAAGCCCGAGGCAATCGTGAAGTGGGCACACACCTCGATTGCAACGCTCGGCGGCATGTGGGCCGAGGATGTGGATCGGCTGGCGAAGGGGGATGATCCGCGCCCGCCGGTGTTCATAGTCGTGGCGAAGAACAAGCGCATTGCCCGCGCGCTGTATGAGTGGATTGGCGAGGACAAGCCGCCGCCGAACGTGCCGAAGCTGAACGTGCCGCATATGGCGAACACGCCTGACCGGGTGGTGACGATCCGGGTTGATACCGGCGTTGTGCACGAAACCGACAGCGGCAACGCGAAATCCGATGACTCTGCCTGGATGCGGCTGACGCTGGACACAGTGGGCAGCCTCGAATGGCCGCAAGACAAGCAAGGGCGGCCGATCTACCCGGAGGGATTCGAGGCGCTGACCGAAAGGCTCAAGCGCCCGTTGCACCCACCGGGGCGCGACGTGCGCTGCATCATTTCCGTTGGCATGCTGACCGAAGGGTGGGACTGCAAAACGGTGTCGCACGTGATCGGGCTGCGGCCGTTCCAAAGCCAGTTGTTGTGCGAGCAGGTGGTAGGGCGCGCACTGCGGCGCCGATCCTACGATGTGACCGAAGACGGCAAGTTTGACGAAGAGGAAGCGAAGATTTTCGGCGTGCCCTTCGAGGTGGTGCCGTTCAAGCAGACGGTTGCCGTTCTGGTGCCGAAGCCGCCGCAGCGGCGCATCTACGCCGTGCCGCAGAAGGCGCAGTATGCCATCACGATCCCGCGTGTCCTCGGCTATGCGATCGGCATTCGCAACCGGGTGACGGTGCAAGACTGGGACGCTGTGGCGAGCCTGACGCTGGACCCGATGAATATCCCGCCGACCTCGCAACTGGCGGCAATGCTCAATCAGGGGCGGCCGTCGGTGATGGGGCCGGGCGGCGTGCGGGACGCGACGCTGGGCGCCTTCCGCGAACGGCACCGGATGCAGGAGCTTTGCTTTCAAATGGCCACGGCGCTCACGCGGCAATATGCCGGTTATGCAACGTGCGAAGCTCCGCCGCATGTCCTGTTTCCGCAGATGCTCGCCATTGTGCGCCGGTATCTGGATGAGAAGGTGAAGCCGGTTCCACCGGCCGAGAAAATCGATGCGTTCCTGAGTCCCTATTACGGCTGGATCATCGAAAGGCTGGCCGGCGCGATCCGTCCCGACACCGAAGCCGGCGAGGCGCCAGAATTGCCCGATATCGACCGGGACCGCCCATGCGCTACGGCTGACATCAGCGTGTTCACTACCAAGCCGGTGCGCGAGGTGATCCATAGTCACGTCAATCTGGTAGTGCATGACACGGTGAACTGGGAGCAGACGGCAACTTATCACCTGGACAGGCACACGGCTGTTCGGGCCTTCGTAAAGAACCACGGCCTGAACTTCGCCGTTCCCTAGTTGCACAACGGCCAGCCGCGCGAGTACCTGCCGGACTTCGTCGCACGGCTAAATGTGCCGGGCGAGGAATACCTGATTACCGAGGTGAAGGGCGCCGATTGGGATGGCCTGACGGAGGTGAAGAAGCAGGCTACCGAGCGGTGGTGCGCCGCCGTCAACGCCACCGGCGAGTTTGGTCATTGGCGTTACTGCCTCGCGAGGCAAGTGGGTGATCTCGTGACGGAGTTGAACCGCATACGGCTTGATGGCAAGTCACCGGCGACAGGGGCCGGGAACGATAGACGAAACGGCGCACCTGCATAGTGCGGTTAGCGAACTGCGCGGCAGAATTGATGGGCGAACCAAAGCCCGCCACTGAGGTGGTGCCGCTTCGGGCGATCAGCTCTCTTTAACAAGTTCGGCGGCGAGCCTCCGCAGTAGCACGGCCGCCAGTTCTGCACCAGCATGCAGACCCACAAGCAAGGCACCCAACATTGCCGCAGCACCACTAAACCTAAATCCGGCAGTTGAGTGATTGCGCGCCGCGGCTGAATCGGCAGATTTGGCCGGCATGAGCACAGAACAGAGATGTCTGGCGGTTCACCCCGCGGGTGAGCAACCGGAAGTTGCGCCGCATTCGGCGATTGCCGATACCTTCGCCGGGCGCGTGCACGTGGAGTGGGACGCCGCCGCACCGGTGACGCCGTTCGGCCAACTGCCATTCTTCATCGACTACCTGAAGCAGGCCGGGTTGTTCGACAATTGGGTTGCCGACTGTCCGCTGCGGTTCACTAGCCCGAATGCACCGCGTACACGCGATCTGCTTGGCACCGTGCTGCTGTCTGTTCTGGCGGGTCACCGGCGCTATGCCCATGTGACCGCGCTGCGCTGCGATCCGGTGAACCCGCCGTTGCTCGGCATGCGCAAGGTGGTCAGCGAGGACTCGGTTCGCCGCGGGCTGGAGAAGATCGACGAAGCGCAAGGCTCGGCCTGGCTGCAAAACCACCTGGACTATTGCACCGCTCCGCTGCTCGGCGAGCCGTGGGTGCTCGACATCGATACCACCATCAAACCTTTGTATGGGCACCAGGAAGGCGCCGAGCTGGGCTATAATCCGCACAAGCCGGGTCGGCCGTCGCACTGCTATCACAGCTACATGCTGTCGAACCTGCGGCTGGTGCTACGGGTCGAGGTATTGCCCGGCGATCAGCACAACGTCAGACACGCGACGGGCGGCTTGTGGGAGTTGCTGGATCATCTCGGAGCGGGGCAGCGGCCGTGGCTGCTGCGCGGAGACAAGTCGTGGGGCATCGAGCCGGTGATGGCGCGGGCCGAGCGGGAGGAGCTGGCGTATCTGTTCCGTCTGCGCATGACGAAAAACGTCACGCGGGCACTGCAACGGGCGATGCAGGCATCGGACTGGAAGGATGCCGGCCAGGGCTGGCAGGGCAAGGAGACGAGCCTGCGGCTGGAGGGCTGGAGCCGGCAGCGGAGAGTCATTCTGCTGCGCCGCCAACTGGCTGGTCCGCCGGCCGTCGATCATGGCGATCCGGCTCAGCGGCGACTTGGCTTCGTCGAGGTGGGCCCCGATCAGGAGGCGTGGGACTACGCTGCGCTGGTCACCTCAATGGACGATGAAATCCTGACGCTGGGGCAGTTGTATCGCGATCGGGCGGATTGCGAGAACGTTTTTGACGAGCTGAAGAACCAATGGGGTTGGGGCGGTTTCACGACACAGGACCTCACGCGGTGTCGGCTGCTGGCCGGTATCGTTGCACTGATCTACAACTGGTGGAGCCTGTTCGTCCGGCTGGCTGATCCGGAGCACCATCGGGAGGCGATCACCACCCGACCCTTGCTGCTGTCGGCGATCGCGCAGCGCACCCAACACGCCGGCCAGGTGAGGCTGACGATCAGCAGCGCGCATGGCGCGCGCGACAAGGCGAGGCAAGCTTACCTGCGCATCGCCGGCTTTCTTGACCGGCTGCGAAAAAGTGCGGAGCAGTTGGATCCGCTGCAACGCTGGTATCGCATCCTCAGTGAAGCGCTCCGCTACTTCTTGCATGGCCGGCAACTGCAGCCACCGCTTCGCCTGAGCCCGGCCTGAGCAATTACCCCAGGTTGTGGGTCGTCACTTCAGACCGGCGACGATCGGACCCAACTGCCGGATTTAGGCTAAACAGAGCGCCGGTGAGCGCCCTTGTAGATGGTGGGTCAAGTTTTAACATTGGGCCTATGCGAAGTGCCGCGACACCAGCACCGGCCAACAGGACAACAAGAGCGCATTGCAAGGCTCGCCATATCATCGGATTCTGCTCCGCCAGTCTTCCGCAAGTTACCAAAAGCTCAAATCGAACGACTATTCGCTCCATTTCGTAGAGGTTCATCGTGCGTGGGCTCTCGTGCGCCGCCATTTCCTGCGCGTGCTTCGCTTTCGGATTGCCGTCAGAGCCGGAGCCTTCTGAACTACCGTGATCACCACGGCTCCCGATGTTTCCGAAAGCCGCGCTTCACATTTTCGCATAAAGCATTGATTCGGCGAAAGGCCCGCCTTGTATCACCAAGCTCTATAGTGATTGCATTTTTTAGTTTTGCCGATAAATGCACAGAGTGTCTTTGCTTGTAGAATCCAGCTAATTCCTCCTTTAGCAATTTATCTACAAAGCTCAAGCCCAGACATTCTTGGAGGCGGCTATCAAAAGAAATATTGACCCTCGGCTTTTTCGAAGCTCGCATCACTGCCAAGAAAGCTGGTTGGTTACCAAAACTTACTTCTGTATTGGACGAAAGTCCCGATACCTTTGCTGGCGTAATATGCGTTTCAAGTCTGGTCCTTGCTTCCTGAATTTTGATCGAAAGTCTTGCATTCTTATAAACTCTGTCGAATAGGAGGTGATCTATTGCAGCCTCTATCACTCCAGCATATTGAACAATCTGAAACTTACAAAAAGGGTAGGAGAATGTGTCTTTTAGGTCAAGCATCTCCATGAGGCGGAATATGTAACGTGCTGATTTCAGTTCAAGCACGATAAGGTTAAGAAGGTCCGTATCAGAAATGAACCTGAAACTTTCCCTTATGGATTTCTCGTCGATAAGGTGCGCTTCTGCGTATTTCAGGGCTGGTATGCGAACATCATCTCCTATAGGCATGGTTTTCTGGACCTGAATGTTGATTGCTGCCTGCACTCAAACAATGCCTGCCATAGTTTTATGCTATCGCCAACAGCAAGCCTGGGTATCCCTGGGGTGTCCCTCCATACGGGCGTCCGCTTTTAAGAAGGGCGGCGACCCGCTGAACGCCCCCTTGGGCGCGATCCGGTCGTTCAGCGGCTCGAGGCGGAACTTCGGCAAACCACCCCGAGCGGCGGTGGCAGCGCTGCCGGTCGAACCGCCGGAGTCGACCCATACCGGACGCGCAGAACCGGCTTGGCCTGAACCGCCCCATTCGTTATGGATTATCGGGCGCCTGCCGAACACGGACCGAGCGGACGCGTCCGGACGGCAGGCGCCCAATAGGCCTCGGTGGAGGAAACCGCGGGGAGGTTAGTAATGCTTCTGAGGCCGGTCTATGGGGGTTGGATCGTCACGAGTGATCTCGAGGCAGACCATGGAACCTAGCCTCATGCGATTTCACGCAAAATACGTCTCCGCCGCTGAAGCCGGTGACTATTATCAGGTTTCGTTCGAGACCGAAGATCCCGGCGATGCCGCCACTGATCCGCCTGGGTTGGACAGCCCCTATCTCATCATTCAGCGGCAATTCGAGACACCGGATGGCGGGAGATGCTACGTCGAGACACACGACCACGGTTACGTTGGCCACTACCGCCTCAAGTTGATTGATTTTAGTCCCACGCAACTAGTCGTCGCGATCGAGAGGAAAAGCAACACCCATGTCGAGGTGACCTACGCCCCGGACGCGGTTGAGTTCAACGAGGTGCAGCGCGTCGTGAACATAATCTTCGACCGACACGGTTGAAAGCAACGCTCGTTCCGTTTGGGCGATGGTCCTGGATCGAATACGGTCACAGAGCGGCCGTCTGTCCCGAGGACCGCCAACAGCAAGGATGCGCCCAGAGCTGTCGTTCAGTCGTGCATTTTCGTGTCGGGGCTTCGGACGCCGGTACCCCAGCTCCGCAGGCACTTCCACGTGCATCGGTGGGCTGTTCGACGGTATACTGGCCGCAGCCATACCTGCAGGAGCGACTGCACGCGATGGGCTGGCACATTCCTGTTCTGAAAGGGTATCGGTGCGCGATTTGCGAGCAAAGACGCTGGTGGATCTCTTTTGATCATGCCTGACGAACCGTCAGTCTCGGCTGCGGCGAGCACGCAGATCGCACCCGCGGCAGCTCCCGATGCGTCCCGGACCATGACGCTATTCGTCATGGTCGTGGCTACGCTTTACTTCGGGAAAGTGGTGTTGGTCCCGGTCACGCTTGCGCTGCTGCTCTCGTTTCTTCTAGCGCCGCTGGTAGGCTTGTTGCGCCGCGCTCGGCTCGGCCGTGTGCCGTCCGTCCTGATTGCCGTCCTGCTGGCGCTGGGCGTCATGCTGGCGCTCGGCAGCGTGATCGGGACCCAGATTGCGCAGCTCACGACCAATCTTCCCCAGTACGTCGCGACGGTCGAGCGCAAGGTGAAGGTCGTAGAAGCCTACACCGTCGGGCGCTTCGCGGATATGATGGGTCACCAAGCGGCCCCGACCGCTCCCGGTCCAACCCCCGTGGCGCCATCGCTCCAAAATCGCCCGACCAGCGCTGGCGACGAGGGTCCCGTTGAGGTGCGCCAAGCCAATGCTACGCCGCTCGAGCTCGCCAGCCGATATCTGTCGCCTATCCTGTCACCCCTGGCGACGATCGGCATCGTGTTCATCGTCGCGGTATTCGCCCTGCTGCAGAAGGAGGACCTGCGCGACCGCCTGATCCGGTTGTTCGGATCGACCGATCTGCACCGTACGACGATCGCAATCGACGACGGCGGACGGCGGCTCAGCAGGTACTTCCTGACCCAGTTCAGCATCAACACCGGGTTCGGCGTCATCATCGGCGTTGGTCTGTTCTTCATCGGCGTCCCGAACCCGGTACTCTGGGGGATCCTGTCTGCGCTGCTGCGCTTCGTGCCCTATATCGGCGCCTTCATCTCGGCCGTACTGCCGCTGGCACTCGCGGCTGCGGTCGACCCCGGCTGGTCCATGGTACTGTGGACCCTGGCGCTGTTCCTGGTGGCCGAGCCGGTGACCGGCAGCGTCATCGAGCCCATGGTGTACGGCCACAGCACCGGCCTATCGCCATTCGCAGTGGTCGTCGCGGCCATCTTTTGGTCGTGGTTGTGGGGGCCGATCGGGCTGATCCTGTCCACCCCCCTCACACTCTGCCTTGTCGTGCTCGGGCGGCACGTCGAGCGGCTGGCGTTCCTCGACGTTCTGCTGGGAGACCGGCCAGCTCTGACGCCCACCGAGAGCTTCTATCAGCGGATCCTGGCGGGCGACGCGGACGAGGCGCAGGACCTTGCCGAGCTGCTGCTGAAGGATCGCTCGCTATCGTCGTACTATGACGAGGTCGCGCTCAAGGGCTTGCAGCTCGCGGCGAACGATGCAGAGCGCGGTGTGTTGAACGCGCAGCAGCTCGAGCGCGTGAAGGCGACGATCACGGTCCTGGTGCACGAGCTCGCCAGTTACGACGACCGCGAACCCGCGCCGGAGAAGGGAGACCACGGCGCCGTGGCACTGCCAAAGCAACCCATCCCCACGCGCGTCGATCCCGCCCGCGAAGATCTGCCGCCGGCGTGGCGCACGGAAGCGCCCGTGATGTGCATAGCCGGTCGCGGCCCGCTGGACGAGGCCGCGTCCGAGATCCTTGCCCAGCTACTCGGCAAGCACGGGTTGGGGGCGCGGCTGGTACCGTATGAGTCGGTGTCGCGCACGAAAGTCGCGACACTGGATGTGCAGGGCGTCGCGATGGTGTGCATCTCATATTTGGAGATCAGCGGCAGTCCGTCGCATCTGCGTTACCTGCTCCGCCGCCTTAGGCAGCGGCTCCCGGGAGTACCGGTCCTGGTCGGGCTCTGGCCCGCCGAGGACACCGTCCTGAAGGATGAGCGGCTGCGTTCGGCCGTCGGCGCCGATTACTACGCGAGCTCCCTGCGGGACGCCGTAAATGCGTGCCTCGAGGCCGCCCAGAAGATTGACAACTAGGCGAGCTCGGAAACGGTAACCGAGGCCGGGCAAATCGTTGGCTCCGCTACTTGCCGTAGTTGACGCTCGGCCGTGGTTGCGCCACCCGGCTCCAGCATTGGATCAGCAAGCGCTTGCTCGCCCGCCGCTTCACCCGGTGTAGTATGCGACGGGCAGGTCTGGGGACCGCGTTGCGGCGCTCGGATGCCCCGAGCATATCGCCCCGTGGCATGAGCACGGGGATGCGGTCGTACACGATTTTGAAGATGGCGAGCAGCGGCACTGAGAGAAGCGCCCCCGGTATGTCCCACAGCCAGTCCCAGAAGAACAGGCGGACGATGACAATCACCGGGTTTAATGTAGCGGCTCGGCGGGAGGCCGCGGCTTTCCACCGCAACAGCACGTGCGTCGTGGAGCATGCCCGCTGTCGAGTTTCGAGGCGTCTGATCTGACAGGGGCTGACCTGATCCTATAGAGGAAATCAACATGAGCGAGAAGCTGAGGCCTACGCAAACACCGCCGGCGAGATCAAATCTGCCGCCGGGCGTGCAGGCGCCGCCATACAGGATACCGCAAGCAAGATTGGCGCCGAAACCTCGGAATTGCGCGAGCAGGTCTATGAACAAGGTGCTCGCGGCGGGCGCTACGTCAGCCGGAACGTTGAAGCACAGCCGCTTGCGGCCCTGGCGATCGTAGGCGCAGTCGGGTTCCTGCTGGGCTTTCTCGTGGGCCGACTCTCATAGGAAGGCGGCAGGCGGCACAAACGCCGCTCTCAGTGTGGCCCAGCAGCGTGTGGCTCTGGCAATCGAGGGGGGGAGCGTCACCATGAATCACTACTTGTCTGCGGCAAGCCGGTTCCTACAGTGGGCGAAGGCCCCTCTACGATCAACGTCCCAGTGATTCAGAGCTGCTGATCCCGGCGCTCGAGGTCCATGAAGCGAAGCTGGGCTGCATTCCCCGGCTCATTGCCGCGGATGCCGGCTTCTACTCGGCGAAAAACCAAGCCGCGGCGAAAGCGAAGGGAGTGAAGCGGGTCTGCATCCCGAATTATGTCGCCTTACTTACCGACTACTGAGTAATTAACGCGCGCCCTCCGACTCTCGCTCTCACTCACGGTGGTACGAGCGAGGGAGGAGGATCTGAGCTGGTGAGCATTAGCCGACCGATTGACCAAGAAAGGCGATATGTAACAAGCCCTCGTTAGGCGCTTTCCTGCTGCGAATTTCTTGACTTTTTGAAAATGCCGCTACCAACTTGGCCAAGCAAGGACGCTACTCTCCCCAGAACAGGAACAAGCCCACGTCGCCCGGCATACCACCCGGAAAATCGAGTGCGCGCACCGCAAGATGGAACCCGCGAGGGCTCAGTTCATCGCGCCAACGAGCATAGAGCTCTGCCGCCTCACCCCGAAGGGTCTTCGGCCAAATGGTATTTGGCGGATTGTTGATTGCGCGCGCATCCCGGCTCGACCCGACGATGCGTTAACGTTCTTCATAGATCACGGCCGGCTAACATGGATGCCGCCACCAAGGAGCCAGAACACCACCAAAACAATCAAGACTAGGCCAAGAACGCCGCCGAGCCCGGCCCCGCCATAGCGATTGTAACCATAGTAGCCTCCGCCGCCGCCCAGCAGCAGAATCAAAACGACGATAATAAGGATCGTGCCCATTACTCGCCCCTACTTGGCGTAGTTGAATTCGGGAAGCATCTTGAGTGAATCCCTTGTGGCGCCCGGCAGGACCATGTTCTTATCGCCGGCCTTCATTGCGTCGTACGGCACAACTACCAGCCTCGTGCCCATGCCGAGAAAGCCGCCGACCGACAGCACGGCGTAAGGCACCTTGTCGCTGGGGGTCACGATCAGGTCGTCGATCGTGCCAACCTTTTCGCCCGCCTCGTTAACCACCGTAGCACCGAGCACCTTGGATACCCGAAATCCGGTGGCGAGCGTTTGTGGGTCCACCTTCATCAGGGTGATAGTCTGGGGCGTGCCCTGGGCAAGCACAGGCGGGGCGGCCAGCACGGCCGCCGCGATGATCGCTGCACCAACGAGAAAGATGATCTTGTACACGATCATACCCTTGTCAGGTCAGTGCCCTACCGCCGGCCGTTACCGGATGGCCGTGCCGACGCAGGGCCATCGCCAGCGGCGTTTTCACTTCTTTACGCTGCCCCCATGCTGCTCAGCATGCTGTTTCGCGGCCTCCTCAGCGTGATGCTCCGCATGCACCTCGTGGCCCTGGGCCACGACCGCGTGATGCGCCGCCTTCTCAACCGAGCCCGCCTCGTGGTGCTTGGCAGCCTCGCGATGATGCTCGGCCGCCTTCTCATGATGCTCGGCTGCCTGGACGTGGTGTTCGGCAACCTTGGATTTCGTGGTAACTGACATGGCTGTGCTCCTCCTCCTTCTACCCCGCCCGCCTGGGTCGTTTTTTATATCCCTCGTCACGCGTGGCAATTGGTTCGCTATCGGCCGTATGTCCGCCGATTCGCTTGCACCATGCGCCACCAGCCTCCCGCCTTCGACGGGCTGTGGTCCTATTTCTTCACTGCGTCTCTGAGCGTGTCTTTGAGACCGCCGACGGCATTCTGAATCTTGCCTTCGGCCTGATCGGCCTTTCCTTCGGATTGCAGCTTTGCATCACCTACCGCTTTGCCGACGGCCTCTTTGATCGAGCCCTTGATCTCTTTCGCCGACCCGGCGATCCGGTCCCTGTCCACTGTCATTGTCGGTCTCCAAAACTGCCAGAAATGGCCGGTACTCCCCCAGCTTACGCTCCGCATTGATCTGGATCAATGAGGTGGACCCATCGGCAAGTCGCGCTCAGCCCGTTGCTGCGCCTCAGCGATGCAAGTCGGGCTGTAGCTGAGCGACCGCGCCGCTGATGATCGCAGACGCCCGGTCCAGTCGCGCGGATCGGCTGGCGAGATACGGGAATAGGTCTTCCACCGCATCCACTTGGGCTTGGGCGGCGGGGACATGTCCGGCCCGTCGTAGTCGGCTCCGAGCTTGCGGTGCAGGCGTGCAAGACGGTGATGCGCGCGCTCCATCGGCCCGCCGCGCTGAACGGTATAGCCAAGTCGGTAGCAATGCCGGCACGCGAACAGGCGTCCGGCACCACAGAGCTTCGCCACCTTCCGACCGCAATACACACCATTGGCCCGCACATCGCAGACGAACCACGGTCGCTCCCCGCCGAACCGGCAGGCGCACCGGACTTATGCACAGTCTAAGTCATTGATTTCACGGCTGCGGCAACGTGGTGCATATTTCTTTACGCTTACACCGCAGCGGGCGATTGATTCAGATCAAAGCAGTCTACCGAGCATGCCGCTACGTGACGAGTTCGGTAGCTACCCTGCTCGGGGGCAGATGTCTACTTTCCACCCCGCGCGGCGGTAGACGGGCAGCACACCCGCACCGCCGGAGTCGTCCGCGGCGCCCTTGAGCTAGCAGCGCGGCTTGCCCGCAATCAGGCGTTTGGCGGCTTGTATTCGGTCTTGGTCTGGTTGGCCTGCTTCATCGCCGCCTCAGCTTCCTGAGCCGTCAGCAGCGTCGTAGTCTCGAAGCGTGAAAACCCACCTGTGGCCGTAGCCGACATCGAGCAGGCGACGGCTGATTTGTTGTCCGGAAATTCACAGATCGCAACACCGTCGAACTCACCTAAGGCGAGGTAGTAGCTATTTAGTTTGCCGCCGAAGCCTTCGACGAGTGCCTTCGCCGCGCCGGTGCGATCGTGTGGCTTGCCGACAACAGCCTTGGCCGATGTGCTGGTAAATTGCCACCGAATCATGAAGTGAGGCGTCGCATCCTCCTTGTCTCCGAGTTCAGGCGAGATTGCGCACTGGCAACGTGCTCGTTGCGCGCAGGTTAGAGGGCAGGCCGACCCGGGTTGACGAGCTGCTGATCGCAGAGAAGTGCAGCGCCTTCAACGGGATCTTTGCTCCCGGGCATCGTAGCCCAGCCACCTTTCTCGATCATGTCGCTCCGATTGAAGCTTTCGGCCTTTTTCAGAGCGGCAAGGTCCGCGGTCGCGTTGGGGCCACTCTCGAAACGGTGAATACAATCCGCCGCTGCCAGCTGTGCGCTGGCCCCGGCAGCCGCGTCCGCTGCCATTTTTGTCGCAGTCCCGCCGGTCACCCAACCACCCCAAGTGAAGCCGATCACCATGGTGGCAACGATGCAACCCGCGCAGGACCATAACCAGACGCCCTTGGACGGACGGTAGCCCTCCCAGCGTCTCCCAAGGCTCGGATTATTTTCCATTTTCATCTCCCCGCAGGCCCAATCAACGAGAAATGTTTGCCTACCTGCTGTTCTAGGTCATGCCTCTGCGCGAGGCGAGCAAGGCTCGGAATTTACTCAGGATGCGGCGGTGGGGCGATGCCGCGGGCCCAGTCCGGAATCCACCCAGAGCGGCGGTAGCCGGGCTGCCAACCGAACCGCCTGAGTCGACCCTACTCAGACATTCCATGGCGGATCGCCTAATGACCGGAGTTGGCCGGAAGCGGAATGTCCGCCTTGGGCAGCTGGCACGCTCGAGCGGACATTCACGTCTGCATAGTTTGTCGACAGCTCCATGTTGCAGCGGCGCAGCGTTGCCTCCTTCAGTCGAGGCGCGATTTCGCATCAACTCCTGGAGGGACCTGGAATGTTCGACTTAAAGAATCAATATCGTTCCACTCCTCTCCGTTTCTGATCGACACTCTCCGCTCGATAATTTGGTGCTTACAGAAGCAGCATCCGAACAGCTCGAATCTAACTTTAATTGATCCCGGCTCGGGCGCTGCAGCTTCAACGTTATCGCATGCAGCAACTGGTATCTGCGGACTAGCTAAGTCTTCTTCTATGCTTCCAATATAAGATATGAGGGCGTCAACCTCGACGAATTTCTTCTCTCTGGTGACTAATGTATCTAAGTACAGGTTACACGAAGGGCACATATGCCCCGAAGCTAAGAGAGCATACGCGCCAAATCCCCCGACCAAAAACCCGATGAACTCTACCAGACCCAATAAATAACCTAGCACTCCGACACTTCCCGTCCAAATAAAGCGACCGGTAATGCGAGTGTTCGTCAAAATTGCATCAACAAATTCCCAAAATGTCATCGAATCGCGGGCCGGGGTTCCCCCTATTTCTCTATGCGTGTAGTCAAGCCAATATATCAGGAAATAAGCTAATCCAGCAATGACAACCATCAATAGGAGCAGAAATGGGGTCGCACGACTATGAGTATACCGAGCACCGATGTAGTAACCGGATGCGGCAACCATACCGCCAATTATCGCCCCGACAGGTATCCAATTATACCAAGTTCCCACGAGGCTAAACCCGGTCCACCTCAAGACCGTAACGTCCGTGATTGCCACGAACAGAGTTGTGACGAGCCCCAGCCACGCGATTCCAACTTGCTCAAGTAATAACTTCATTCTTCGGACTCATAAACGAAAGACGATCCATAGAGCAAGGGCAATGGTTGCAACCCCAGCAAGTAGCGCCACAATGCTCCGGCGGCGGTCGACCAATGACCTGGCCAGCGCCCTCTGCTTCTCGCGCTCGGCGTTTTCCGCACGTGAATTGGCCGCTTCGAGTTCTGCTGCCTGACGCTTGCGTTCTTTCTCGGCGTCTACTTGCCGCCTCCTTGCGTCTGCCGCCTTGCTCTCGTTGATGAACTCCGTGATATCGTCGATCGTGATCTCGCCGGCGTCGGCCGCCAACTCGCAGGCGCGCTCCAGCTGAAAGCCCGCGGGCAGCAACAAATCCTCGCGCCGCCTTTGTTCCTCCCATACCGCCTTGGCTTGGACGATCGCGGCGCGTGCGCGCAGCTTCTCGCGGTTGGCATCAACCCACCCGCGCAATCGCGGCCAGGTGCGGATCAGTGCTTCGTGGGCGACCTCCACTGTCGGTCGTGCTGCGCGGTCCGATCCGGTCACCAGAAGCCGCGTACGCGGACCGGCAAACTTATCCGCGATCCTGCGCAGCGTCGGCTCGTCTGGCATCGCTGCACGGGCGCGTGTGTCCTCCTGGCCTTCGCCGGGCGTCACTAGGCGAAGAAAAAGCTTGCGCGCGGCCTGCTGATCATCAGGGGTTAAGTCGTCGAAGGTTCGGTCCGCCGTGCGTCGTATCGCTTCCCGCACACCACCCGAGCGCGCGTACGAATCGCCAGTCATGACGTTTCCCTCGCGCAGCGCCCATGTTTCCCTTAGGGCGTACTGCAGCAGGGGCAGGACCCCTTCGTCCTCCCCAGTCTCGTCGAGAATGCGGTGCACGAGCTCTGGGGGATCGAAGCTTACGCCCACTATCTTCGCCGGCTCGACGATGGTGCTCTCGAGTTCGGCGCGAGACATCGCACCAAGCAGCACTTGCTGGGTCGGCAGCAGCGCCCGGATCATTTGATGGCTGATCAGCGGATCGTAGAAGTCGGCACGCACCGTGGCCACCACCGAAACCGGTGCCGACTGCGATGCGTTCAGCAGCAGATCAATGAAGCGATTGGCATCCGCAGTGTGGCGGGCGGCTCGATCCTTCTCGACGGCCGCTGAAGGCGCCTGAGCGTAGAGTTCCTCCCACTGATCGATGTAGAGGAGCAGCCGATCGGGTTTCCCCTCCGATCGATCGAGTTCCTCACGGATCATATGAGACAGCAACTCAGCGTCACCCGAGCGCAGTTGCGCCGCTTCCTTGCCGATTTTCGCAGCATATTCAGCGGCCCCCTCAGCGTCCCCCTTCGGATTGAACGCCGCCGCCAGTGCCCGCAGTGGTTCGGGCCCCGGGCGCAAGGTCAGAACGTTCCAGAACCTGTCGCGGGCACGCCGCAGCGCCGGCAGGAGACCGGCAAAGACCAGCGAAGATTTGCCGCTACCCGATCGCCCCACCACCATGACAAAGAGGTGCCCGCGCACCTTGTGCACCAGCTGGCCGATGGCGCTCTCTGGATAGTCCGCATTGCCGCGGCCAAAGAAGAACGCCAAATCCTCCTCGCGAAAGGCATCGAGGCCTCGATACGGGCAGATCGCCTCGCGAACCGCGCCCGCCACTGAGGTCTGCCCACCCTGGACAGCCTCCACCAGGCGGTCAAGCTGTGTCGGAGCGTCGAACACCTTTGAGACATGGGAGAAGTCGATCCAGGTGAGGATTTGCAAAAAGTTGAAGGGGCGATCGATCTGCGCTTCGGGAAGGATCACCGGCACTATCGGAAATGACGGATCGCGCGTTTGGCGGTAGAGAGCGAGGTCGCGTTCGTATTGCTGGGTGTTGCCGAGCCCGCGTGGCCCGATCAGGATGACCGCCGCTTTGGCCGCATTGAGGGCGTGCTCAAGCTCACGAACCCACGGCAATCCCGGCGGAAGATTGCGGCGATCGAAGAACGACGTCAGACCTCGCGTCCGCAGAACCGAATCGATGTCCGTCGCGTGGCGCCAGTCCCCACGCGCATAGCTGACAAAGACGTCAAATCCTGCCTTTAGCATGGAGAACTGCGATGATCGTATTCCATGGAAGGTTGAAATCTATCAACAGGAGTGTCATTCAAAAAGCGCTCCCTAATGACCTCGATGTGTTCGCGCTTCCGAGCTATCTGCCAGCCCACGTTCGAGAGCTTAGTTATCGAATCCCGATCAGCTTTATCTAACGAAAACTCGCTAGGCTTTGCAACGAAATTGATCCGGTGCACGCGGTTTCCGATCAGAAGCCGGGCCTGCGCAATAGCGGCTTCCATTTGAGCCTCGAACATGAGATTGACCAGCCCGAGGTTCCATTTGAGGGCGCTTGCATTCTTGTTCTTGGAAATATTGAAGGGAGCGGTGGTCGTTCCGATGCTTAGAATGTCGATATCGGAAAGAGGTTGCTTGAGAAACGCCGTGGCCTCAACCAACCCGACTAGAGTCGGACAATTGGCCCAAACGCTGCCATCCACATAGCTCCCATCTCGATGCGTGGGAAAAGGCGCTGCCGAAAAATATATTGGTGCGGCCGACGTCGCGAGGGCAACGTCGACGGCCGGAGCCCCGGCGTCGTAGCGCAGGCGAGGATCGTGGGCGGTCTTGAAAATATAGATCCGGCCTGACATGGCGTCGTAACTTGGAATGACCAGCCGACACCGCGCTTCACCGAACTTCCTGTCACCAAGAATTTCCACAAGTTCTTGTCGCAATGTTTCCCCGGAAACCTTGGGGCCCATGAAAAACTGGCGGAAAAGGCCTGCCGTCCGCTCGATCAAGCTCGTCGCCGGAAATATTTTGGGTCCTCTATGGCAATAGAAGGTGAGTAACTGCTCGGCTGAAAGCCCCAAGGCTAGACCGATGGCGAGTATGCCTCCGGTGGAGGTGCCGGCGATGAGATCGAAGTGATCGATGATCTTCCGCCTCGTATCGTCCTCGACGCTGGCCAAAACCGCGGCTGTAAAGACGCCCTTTATGCCACCGCCGTCGAGGCTCAAAATCCTAAACATGCCGCCGAACCTGATGATAACGAGGTGGACACGGGCCGTCGTCCAGTAGACCGGCGCCGGCGCTCCGGCACACTTGCCGTTGGCCCCTTAAGGCATTGCCCCCGTTATAAGGCCAATCATGAGGGATGCGCAACCAGGGCGGTGGTGTATGTAGGGAAAACAGCCATTGGCGTTGCTCCTCGGTGAGACAGCGTGGCCCTTCTGCCTTGACCCGATCGACGAGGTCTTGCGGGTCTGGGGTGTGCCTCCCAAGCCGCGGTCAGAATGCGGCTGCCGTCGGGTGCAACATCCCTTTTATGACCAGGCGGGTGTGGCTCTTCATGGTAGCGAGCGGCTTGCCGGCGCTGGCCGGCTCCGGGTGCGTCGCCCCCGTCATACATGACGAGCCGCCGCACGGCCCATCGTCGCGGTGAACTACCGCCGTCGCATCGATGCCCCCAACTGATTGAGGAGAGCCTACATCGATTCTCGCCGCGTCGGAACCGACGCATTCAGGCGGTCGGTGGTCGCTGCGCTCCATGAGTTCGTAATTGGCGCATGGCGGCCGAAAGACCTCGCCTGCATCGTGTCTACTTTTGAAAGTAGAGCTGGTCTGGTCGAATGCCCGGAATGGGCGCAATCCGGCCGCTAACTCCGCGCACCACAACGGCGGCTAACCACCCTTTGCAGACCTACAGCACGGGGACGATCGGCAGCTTTGGAGCGACGTTCTCGCTGTCGCCGATGAACGCCTGCGGGGCGCTCGTCGCGTGGCCGCCATTGGAGCGCGGACGCCGCTGGGCCTGATGGCGAAGCTGTGGCTGGCGCTGGCGCAGATGCCCGACCGCGGCAGGGACCCTGGTCGGGGACCGTCTGGGAAGACCCGGCGGCAGCGACGAGGGACGCGCTCGCACATCCGGTGTCGCTGCTGCTGTCGTGTGGGATAGGCGCCGCTACACGACCAGGCGCGCCCCAACCGCGAACAGCACCGCGGCCAGGATTGCGCGCAGCGTCGTCTCCGGCACGCGCGTGGAGGTGAGACTGCCTGCGACGATGCCGGGCAGCGACCCGATCAGCAGCGCGGTCAGCACCGGCCAGTTGATTGAGCCGAGATACCAGTGGCCGAGCCCCGCTATCAGCGTCAGCGGCACCGCATGGGCGATGTCGGAGGCGACGAGCGCCGCCACCGGCAAGCCCGGATAGAGCATGAGCAGCGCGGTCATCCCGATCGCCCCCGCCCCAACGGAGGAAAGCGAGACCATCACACCGAGCACGGCACCCGTGACGACGGTCAGCCGCGCGGTGCGACGCGGATGCGGTGTACCGCGGAAGCGGGCGGCAAAGCCGATGATCTGCGGCCGGAACACCGCCAGGATCGCCGTGAGCAGCAGGGCGACCCCCAAGGTGACCGAGATGATCTTCGCGGTCACCGCGTTCGGGCTACCCAGGCGCTGCAGGAAGACGATCGTCAGCAAGCTCGCCGGCAGGCTGCCGGCCGCCAGCAGTCCGGTTACCCGCCAGGAGACATTGCGGTTGGCGCCGTGCACCAACGTGCCGACGGACTTGGTGCCGGCGGCAAACAGCAGGTCGGTGCCCACCGCGTTGACGGGATGGAAGCCGAAAGCCAGCACCAGAAGAGGCGTCATCAGCGATCCGCCGCCCACCCCGGTTAGCCCGACCAGCAGGCCGACCGCCGCACCTGACAGAACGTAAAGCGGGTCGATCAGGTGTTGCTCCAGCAAATAGACGGCCATCACCACTATCCACACAGCAGCGGTCTGGGCGCACATTACCCAGCAGGACGTATGCGCGAGTCCGGTGCGAACGAGCCGACGCTGGTCGTATTCTTCTTTCTGTCTCCACCAATCCGGTGACATAGGCTCAGGCATGCCATCCTCCGCGTCTCCTGGAATGCGCCAGTCGCATTCCAATGCCCGGACGGGCGAAAGAATGGTTCGGAGATTGCTACGTAAGGATTTCAGTGCGCCCGAACCGCATTACTGCTGTAACGGCAGGCATCGGCTCAGCCCTCGATCAAGGGGCATCTCAAACATCGCGATGGGGGCCCCAGACCGGACCACGTGGACGAATTTCTTCCCGTGCGTGTCAGGAAAATCGTGAGCTGGCCGGGCGCGAAATCGCCAGCGCATCGGGGATCGACACCAGCGATCCTATCCGATAACGGCTCTCGACCCTTAGCCGACTCTGGCGAGTTTCTTGCGCAGCACCACGTTGAACACGGTGAACCCCTGCGAGCCAAAGAAGTGCTGCGCGTCAAGGTTAGCTGCCCAGGTGTCCAAAGCAATTTCGTCGATGCCCTCCGAAGCTGCTCGGTGCTCAACATAGCGCATCAGGGCAGTGGCAATTCCACGGCGACGAACTTCCGGCGCAACCGCGATGTGGTGCGCATAGATGCGGGACCGAGGGGGAGTAAACGGCGTTTCCGGTCGCGCCTGCACTTCGAACCAGACGTAGCCCACAGGCACGCGATCCGCCTGCGCGATCCCGATCGCGCTCGTCGGGCTGGCAAGTCGTGCTGCGAAGAACGCCCGCACCGCAGATGGCTCGACCACCGGTGTGAAATCGCCGGGATACAGCGCAGCGTGGAGACTCTGAACGACCCGATTGAGCTGAATGAGCGCGTCGAGGTCCACGTCCAAAGCGGCCCGCACTTCCACTGACATCGAGGCGCCTCCCGCGTTCAGACGAAGCTGCAACGGTGATGCGTTCTGGTCAACGAATGTCGGTTTTCCACGTGCGCCGTGACAAGGCGGCGCTTCTCCAGCGGGTGCAAGCCCCGCCCTGCAACCGCTCCAGCCGGAAGCAACCGGAGCAGGCATGGAGGTGACGAAGTGTCTGAAGCCTTCGGATAGCGGCCACGTATAGGTGACCGCGCGAGTGTGTAGGCCGCAACGTGAGTGAACGCTGAGCAAACCTCGAAAAGGACAATGTGCAGGCCGACTCGGCAGTGGGACCGGGGAAGGCTGATACGGGTGGGTGATTTTTGAGCGACGAGTACACCCATCCGCTGCACCGGGGTAGTGGCGGCGGCATGCACACAAGGAAAGCGTACGCAACACGGGAAGCCCCGATGCGTGGCCAGAGATGGCCAACCGGACGCCCGCGAGGGACAGGCCGGGCGCGGCGGGGTGGCGGAGAGGTTCGTAGTACCGCTGAAGCCGGGTAATGCCGGGGGAGGGAAGGGACCTCAGTTCAAGACAGACGCAGCAAGTGATGAGGGACCTGGAGATTGGGCAACCTATCAACTCCGAACAGTGTTCAGAAGTTGCAGATGGCGTTACACGCAAAAGCGAAGGCAGAAACCGGGTATCGCTTCTACGCCCTGTATGACAAGATCAGCCGCGAGGACATCCTGGCCCGTGCCTATGCCGAGTGCCGTTCCAACAAGGGCGCACCGGGTATCGATGGGCAGGATTTCGCGGATGTCGAAGCGTACGGGTTGAAGCGGTGGCTTGGCGAACTGGCGCTTGCGCTCAAGCAGGAGACCTACCGACCGGACCCTATCAGGCGGGTGTTTATCCCGAAAGCCAACGGCAAGCTCAGGCCGCTGGGCATCCCGACGTGGCGGGCATAGTGCACCTCATGCAGCTTGCGCTTGGGATGTTGGGCGAAGGTGTGCGGAATTGGTAATCCATTCTCGGAGGAAGCGGTCCGACTTTTCGTCGATCGAGATCTCGTAGGGCGCGTTCGACTTGCGCTGTTGTGCAGTGACGAGGCCTCGACCAATCCAATAATGGACGACCCAGAGGCTGACGCCATATCGCTCGCGGACCTGGCGGACATTCAGGGTGTAGTCGGGCGGTCGTGGCGCCGAGATGCGGTGTTTGTATCGCAGCCATCTGATCATGCTCAGCGTAAGTGGCTTTCCTGTAGAACTTTGATGGCCTTCGGCGCGCAGAAGGTGAAGGATATCGTCGTCATGGTGGTTGGCCGCCAGCTCTCGAATGCGCGTCACGAAGGTGTCGGGGTAGCGGACTACCTCAGCGCGGTTCGGGGGCAACTTCAGTTGCAGTGTTTCTGTGGCGCCGCCCTGCCAACAGACGTGCAGTCTGACAAGCTTCGGCTCCGGCCCCTTCGTCACCGTGATATCGCGCACAAGTAAGCGCAGAATGCGCTTGCGGTCTCGCGGCGTGGTGGTCGACGCTGCCCACAGTTTCGCGAAGTCACCTGCAAGTTGGAGAATTTGCCGTTTCTGTTCGGCTGTCACGGCCCGCATGGTCTGTCGCTCGAATGCGACCAGTTCGGCTTCGAGGTCATTCAGGTGCCGCATTGCGTCGCGTTCCAGCGCTGTTCGAGAGTCGCTGCGATGAGGCGGTTGGCGGGATCGACGGCTTCATAACGCCGCTCCGCTAGGTCGACGTCGTAGCGCGCCCGTTCGATCCGCATCCGCCATTGCGTGCCTACCTCGCGATCCCGTTCCTCAAGGCTGGTAAGTGCCGAGAGCGCGAGCTCGATGGGTCACCGGCGTGATGGCACCTACCAATCGTTCGGTGATTGCCTGGTCGAGTGGAGCGGCCGGGACCGACAGGCAGGCACGCGGCGCCAAAGCCTCACGGTGCTTCCAGATGCATTGGTAGATGGGATAGATACCGCCGTTGCCAGTATAGCGCACCCCAAGACGCCGCCCGCAGGCGCTGCAGAGAAGCATCCCCTGCAGCAGGCAAAGTCCCTCGCGCGCGGGGCCGGCCAACCCCTCACCATTCGTCCGGTTTGTGGCGAGGCGGCGACGGTTGGCGTCGAACTGGTCCCAGTCGATGTAGCCTTCGTGGTGATCGCGTATCATCACCCGCCAGGCATCCTGGGCGACTGGACGCGAACGGATGGCGATTTCGCCGGATGGCCCCACCTGCTTCGAGGATTGGTAGCGGCCAAACACGTAGACGCCGGCATACGAAGGATTGGCCAGGATGCCTAGCACGCGCGAATGCGTCAGGCGGCCCCAAAGCAGCTTGCCGTTCCATGCGCCGCCATACGCACGGCGCGGGAAGCGCAGGCCAAGCTCCTGGAACCGTCTTACAACGCCGTAGGCTGTGCCCTCGCGTTCGAACAGTTCGAAGACCATGCGGACGGCACCCTGCACTTCGCGATCGGGATCGAGCACGATCTTGGCCTCGTCGAAGACAAGGCCAACCGGCAGTGAAAACCTCAGATCGCCTCTGGATGCCTTGTTAAGCTTGCCACCGTGGAGGCGCGCGCGGATGATGTGCAACTCCGCCTGAGCAAAGGTGCCCTTCATTCCGAGCAGGAGGCCGTCGTTGAATTCGGCAGGACTGTACACGCCATCTTCGTCGATCACGAGCGTGCCAGTGATGGCGCACAGTTCGAGAAGGCGATGCCAGTCCTGGTTCGAACGCGCCAGGCGCGACGCTTCCAAGGAGAAGATCGCGCCGACATGGCCCATCGCCACATCGCCGACGAGGGTCGTGAAGTCCGTGCGAGTGCTTGCTGCAGATCCCGACTTGCCAAGATCCCGGTCGAGGACCCGGATCTGTTCCTAACCCCAGCCGAGTGAGCGAGCCTTGTTCACCAGATTGTATTGGCGGTCCGTGCTCTCCTGATTGAAGCGCACTGCGCCAGGGTCGACTGGCGGATGTAGATGCAGGCTTGTCGTGACAGATGCCGATCGGCAATCATGGGATGCATGGTCATTGGCGCTCTCCGGATCGGATGGTGAGGCGCCAGCAGCAAGAAGGCAGACAACCATGTCGGCGAGAACGGCGCCCACCTTGGCAACGTCGAAGGCGGTGAGGGCCGGGTCTATCACGGTCTACCCGAGATCCTCGCGCCGGCGCAGGAGTTCCGCGTTGATCGCACAGATTTCGTTGAGTGCCTCGCGCAGCCTGTTGAAGTTGCCTATCAAACTGAGGACGCGCTCGTGCGCAGCGTTCGGAACGTAATCTCTGCGGGGCCGCCCTCCGGGCTGACTGATCACCAGATACCGCTTCGGACCATGTCCTGGCCCGCTGGTGCAGTGGCAGTTCGGCCGACTGCGACGAGGCATCCCGCAAGGCTCACCCATCTCACCGCTGCTGGCGAACCTTTACATGCGCCGGTTCGTGTTGGGGTGGAAGAAGCTCGGGCTGGAGCGCAGCCTCGGCTCGCGCATCGTGACCTATGCGGACGATCTCGTGATCCTGTGCAGGAAGTGGTAAAGCCCAAGAGGCCTTGCAGCACCTGCGCGGGATCATGGGCAAGCTGAAGCTAACGGTCAACGAGGAGAAGACACGCATCTGCAAGGTGCCGGAAGGCGAGTTCGATTTCTTGGGCTACACGTTCGGTCGGATGTATTCGGCGAGAACCGGCCAGGCACGCCTGGGGCACCGGCCATCGAAGAAGAGCATCACGCGTGCGGTTGAGAAAATCCACACGCTGACCAACCGAGCGGGATCATGGCAAGAGACCACAGAGCTGGTGGACAAGTTGAACAGTACGCTGCGCGGCTGGGCGAACTACTTTAACGTAGGTACCGTCAACAAGGCGTATCGGGCACTCGACAACTACGCGGCTGTGCGGTTGCGTCGGTGGCTGCGCTTCAAGCACAAGGTCAGACGGAGCAGGGGCGGAACTTATCCACTCTCGCACCTCTACGGGTACTTCGGGCTCGTACGCCTGACCCGGCTTGGGCACGGCGTGTCGTGGACGAAAGCGTGACGTCTTGTCCGAGAGCGTGGTGCGGGAAATTCGCACGCCACGTTCGATGAGAGGGGTGTGGAAACGGAGCTACGGCCAGGCCGTTAAGGCAAGGGGCGGCAACGGATATGCCCGACCTAACGCCACCGCGCCACATCCCTACTCTACCGATTGCGGCGGTAGCCGGGCTGCCCATACGAACCGCCGGAGTCGACCCGACTGAGCCATTTGGACCAGCGTCCGGCAACGGCTGGAGTTACCAATGACCGGCCCTCCACGGTCTCGGTAGCCGACGGGTCATTCGGTCGGTGGCCAATATGGTGATTTGTGCGAGCGGGTTGGCCATGCTCACGATCCTATACCGTGCTTCGACGGCATCAAACCCGCCGATACATGAAGCCGCGGTCTTTCGGATAATGCCCCTTGCCCTTGGTGAAGATGACGTGGTGCAGATTGAGGTTACCACCTCCCGGCCGAAATCCCTCGATAACGCCGCATAGATAGTAGTTCCACACACGACGGAACCGCTCGGTAAAAACCTGCGGATCGATCGCCTGGATTTCCGGCCAATGCGTCTCGAAATTGCTCAGCCAGTTTTCAGCGGTGCGCTGGTAGTGCCAACTCAGGTCCTCGACGTCGAGGACGTGCAAGCCGTGGTGGTCCAGCAATTCCAGTGTGCGCACCAGACTGGGGACACTGCCGCCAGGAAACACATACTTGATCGTCAGGAACTCGGTGGCAAACTGCTTGATGTAGCCGGTGGTCGAGATCATGCCGATGCCGCCCGGCTTCAGCGCGGTCGCGATGCTCTCGATCCAGCGAGGTTGACTGGCGAACCCGGCATGTTCATAGACCCCGACTGACAAATAACGATCATACGCTGCCGGTTCCTGCTTCAGGTCGCGATGATCCCGCTCCACAATGCGCACTCGTCCGGTTAGCCCTCGCTGTTCAAGTCGTGCCTGCATGATCCGATTCTGCTCTGGTACAAGGCCGTAAATCACCACATCCGCGCCATACTTCTCCGCAGCGACCATCGCCAGGCCGCCCCAGCCAGAACCTACCTCCACCAGTCGATCCCCCGGCATAAGGAGCAGCTTGCGGCAGATGTAATCGCATCGCTGACGCTGCGCCTCGGCCAAAGTCGTCGTGCCCTCCGCCCAGTAGCCTTCGGCGTAGAGGCAGTCATCACCAAGCATCAGCCGGAAGAACTCGAATGGCAACCCATAGTGGTGCCTGGCGTTGGCCTTCGCCCGCACGAAATCACGATTGCTGTCGCGCCACTCAAGATAACGGCGCTTCGCCAGCAGCAACGGGTTGGCCCTGTAGCGGTAACCACCGGAGAACGCCATGTGCATCAGGCCGCCGACGGCGCGATCGCCGTCGATGTCAATATCGCCGTCGAAATAGGCCTCGAAGAATCCGACATAGCCAAGCAATACCGTGCGGCGCTCGGCTGATCGCGTTCGGAAGTGGATCGTGACCGTTGGCTCGCCAGGATGACGTTGCCAGGCAGTGCTATCGGCAAACATGACGCGCAGGATGGCGCTCTGGCCGCGGGCCACACGTTCGAAGATCTTCTGCAGGACCCATTTCATCATGATGTTGGCTGCGCTGCTGAAGTCGTCCGATCGGTAAGGGCGTGGGGTTGCGTACTTCGGATCATCGCCTTCCACGATGCGTGTCGTACCAGCATTCCGCCATACTACGACAGGACGACGACAGCCTATCGCACAAGTGCGTTTTCGCACGACGCCCGTGTAGCTTCCGAATTCGCACTTCGCACCCAGAACGCCTGCTGTCCGGCCGATCGGCCGGTATTGGCGCACAGGCGTTACTCGTCCGGCCGATCGGCTACGGCCGCATTCCACCCCAAGCGGCGGTAGCCAGGCTGCCCACCCGAACCGCCGGAGTCGACCCAAAGCGGACTCCGCCGCTGGCCCGCGGCTGTCCTTCATTCGGGAAGCGCCGCATGCGGCCCAGCCTGTCCCGGCATGCAAGCGCCCATGTAGCCGCGCCGGCCGGAGTCACGCGCAGCCGCAGCCCTGGGCACCCGGCATCCGCCAAGTCCTTACGCCCCGTTTCCGGCGCCTCGCGAATTGCCTTGCCGATTGCCGTTTCGGTCGGTCGCACCGTCATTCGTTACGATCCTATCGCCGCGGGGCTTCACTGGGGCTTCAACATCGGGGGATGATCCGGGACGCCACGGCACGGAGTCTTGCCGGGGCTTCACCAGAAAACCAGCAGATAGGCGAACTTTCGGGGATGAACGGGGATGACGTGGGATGACAGGCCGAAGGCCCTACTATGTGACTTTTAATCTTGGGGTCGAGGACGACACGCCCTAGTCTTAGCGATGACTGATGTCACCGCGGGCCGAAGATGCCGCGCCACTTGCTCGGCGAAAATGACACCAGGCAACGTACCCTCGACCCAGAAGCAGACCGGCGATGAAATTGAAGCGCGGAGCTGGTCATAGGGCCCAACGGCAACGTCGTTGGCCTGGCGGACACGATGCCCGCGGCCGCTGTATTGCCACGGTCAAACGGGCTACCCATCGCGACCACCCACTCGCCGGGTACCTACCGTAAATTTCATCCAGGCTAACGACCGAGGTCACTCCCCAATGTCCGAGTCCATTGTAAATGTGCCGCTGGATAGCATCGCTCACGTCATCCAGGTGGCGCTGACCCCCGTGTTCCTGCTGTCGGGCATCGGCGCCTTGCTTAACGTGTTCAACACCAGGTTGGCACGCGTCTCCGACCATGTCTCGCACACCGCAGACCTGCTGGCGGCCGAGCCACAAGGCGAGGATGCGCCGCTGATGCGCAAGCATATTCGGCGATTGCGGTATCGCGTGCTGGCGCTGGATATCGCGATCGTGCTGGCCGCGCTCGGCGGCGCCAGCACCTGCGGTGCCGCGTTTACGTTGTTCGTCGGCGCACTGCGTGACGCCAATGCGGCCTCGGTGCTGTTTGTGCTGTTTGGCTCGGCACTGGGCTGCACCGTCGGCTCACTCGGGGTCTTTATCGCCGACGGCGTGCTGGCTTGGCACGGGCTGCGAACGGAGGGCCCACTGCCCGCCATGCAGCGGCAGTGAGCTGGGCGCGATCTGCGGGATGTGCTGCGCCGGTTGGCGAGCATACCTCTGTGGGTGATTTAGGGTTCTGACAGCTCGCCGAGTTCGTGATGCAAGGCGATTTCCGTGAGGTGGAAGGGTGCCAGCTACCGGCTGCGCCAGCACGCTGACCTGATGCCCGAAGCATTCGGCTCAAGGCCGGGTCTGGCCGGGAGCAGAACGTCGGCTTCTCGGCTGGGGACTGAAAGAAGCGGCCGTTCGTTGAGGTGGGGCTGCCCGGCAGGAACCGACCCGAGTGGCCGCCTGGACGACTGCTGTGCGCGGCCGTCCCGCCACGGCGATGGGGGCGGCGATTGCCATCCGTCTGGATATTGAGGTGCTGGCATGGCTGCGCGAAGCGGCCAGGCTACAGCACGGAGGTCAAGCGCGCCCTGTGCGAGGAGGTGCTCAGCCAGGCGTGAGACGCCGCAACATCCGACGCGTGAACGCGAGGCCGTTGCACCGATAGGCGGTGCACCCCATACCGTGTGCTGCCTGCGTCTCTCCGCCGTGCAGGCGGCGCTGGTGCCGGCTGGGATCGCACCGCGTAGCGGGAGACCGCAACGCCAATACGAGTAGCATCTGATGGGACGTTGGGGGGGCGGCGCGATCGGGTTTGTATCGAGGCCGATATGTGCCGCGTACCTTTTGCTGGCCGCGCTGCTGCTCGGCTTGCTGGCCGCGCTGCTGCTCGGCGTGCCTTGGGCACACGCGGCATCCGGCCCTGCCGCGTCCAGGGATGTGTCGGAGCGCGCCGCGCACGCGCGGGCGCTGCTTGACACACCGCAGGTCGCGACGCTGCTTGACCTGCTGGGCGACCCGGCCGTGCGCGAGCGGCTGACGGCCGCGCCCACCGCGCCGCCGCCGCCGGCCGCCATGACCGGTTCGATGGGCCTCATGCTCGACCGCGTGCTGGGCGACACCCGCCAGCGGATCATCGATCTCGGCACCCAGCTTCGTGCGCTGCCGGACGCGATGCGCGCCTCCTGGAATCGGGTGAGCGCGACCATGCCGGTGTCAGACACGCTCGACATGCTAATCTACCTGGTCGCCTTCGTCGCCGGCGGCCTCGCCGCACAGCGACTGTTCCTGTTCGCCGCACGCCCATGGCTGGCACATTTCGACCATCATAACGTGGAGACGCTGGAGCACCGGCTCGCGGTGCTAGTCGAGCGCCTCGCCTTCGGCATCCTACGGCTCGGCGCCTTCGCGGCCGGCAGCATGGGTACGTTCCTGCTGTTCAGTTGGCCGGCGTCGAGCGGCATGATCATCCTGGGCGCGACTGCTTGGTCATGACGTCCCGCTGGAGAGCCAGCGCGGCTACCACGTCACGATCAGCAACCCCGGGCCTACCACCCGCCATATGTGCCTGCTTCAGGATCGGAAGCTCGCAATCACGCCGATGGCGATGGGCCTTCGAATTGCCGGCACGGTCGAATTTGCGGGGCTCCACGTGCCGCCCAATAGCAAGCGGGTTGAGGCGCTGCTTCGGCTTATTCGTGAAGTCATCCCGGGGGTCAACACCGAAGCATATTCCGAATGGATGGGTCATCGCCCGGCGCTGCCCGACAGCCTGCCGGTGATCGGCCGCTCTCCGGTCGTGCCCAACGCGCTCTTCGCTTTCGGCCATGGATTCTTTGGCCTCATCGGTGCTGCGACGACGGGACGGATTATTGCCGATCTCGTTGCGGGGCAAACGCCGACCATTGACCTGACGCCCTATCGCATCGATCGTTTCTGATGGGTGGTCAGATGCGCAGCCGTGAGGCCGCACGGGGCGCCGGGATAGTAGATTTCCTTTAAGCCCTTGATGTGAGATCGTGCTACGCCTCGATCGCTCCGGCCCAGTCGTCCCTCGCGGAAATCCAGGGCGCTACCGGTGTGGGACAGACTCGCGGCATGAAACCAATTCGCAAGACGGCGGGTCAACATCGAAGTCTTGTAGGGTGCCGACGCACGGATGTTTTATAGCGCGCAATCGTGCACTTTCCTTCTCGACGGCTCGGATACACGAAGGAAATTCAGGCCGGCAATACGAGCCACGGCCTGTTCAGACCAACCACGGCAAAACAGCTCCCCGAGTAAATGCGGGAACTTGCTCACATCTTCCAGTCCCACCGGTGTTGTTGGCACACCAAAGAAATCGGACCCTATCCCGACCCGGGCCAGCCCAACTCGTTCGACTAAGCGTTCAATCATATCAGCAACGTCGCCAAGTGTCGCCCGGGGGCGTTGCCTCGTTGCTCGTTCTCTCTCAGCAATGATAGCGGCACGGCTCTGCCCGAAGTCGTTCTTCACGGCCTCGCGCACGGGGATCATCCATTGCCGAACCTCTTCGTTGACGAAGTCCGGAATGAACGTAGCCATCACCAGTCCATCGTTGGTCCGCAAGCGCGCCAACACGTCATCGGGCACATTCCGCGCATGATCACAGATCGCCCGGGAGTTGGAGTGAGAAAAGACGATCGGCGCGCTGCTGATATCTAGCACTTGGTGCATCACATCGGGCGAGACGTGGGCGCAATCTATTATCATACCAAGCCAGTTGAGCTCCCGTACAACGGCTCTGCCGAACGCCGTCAACCCGCCGTGCCGCGGCTCGTCAGTTGCCGAGTCGACCCAATCGAGCGTGCCGTTGTGGCAAAGTGTCATCAGCCGAGCGCCCGCTGCGTGCCACACGCGTAATGGTGAAAGGCTGTTTTCAAGCCCGACACCACCCTCTACGGCAAGGATGGAGGCTATCCGCCCGAGACGCTTCGCCCGGCGTATATCCGACGCCTTCTTTACAGGCAGAAAAACGTCCGGATAGGCCTCGTGCATGCGTAAGATAACATCGATCTGCTCAAGGGTGGCGCGCGCCGGATGGTCGGTGTCGCTCGGTATAAATGCCGCCCACACTTGTGCGCCAACGCGGCCCTCGCGCAGTCGAGGGATATCGGTGTCGCCGTCCTGATGTACGCGCGCCAAGTCATAGGCCACGACATCCCCCTTGGCGATCGGATCGTTCCGTATGACCCACGGCAGGTCGTTGTGGCCGTCGATGAACGGGATGTTTTCCATTAATGCAATCGCTTGGCGAATCGCCGCTGCGCGACGGGCATTCGATCTGTCCAATTCCACCCCCAATCTCTGACCCAGCAACCACTGGTCACCCCTGGGTCACAAGTTCCGGCCCATGCGACAGCCGTCCATACCACGGAACCTTCACGCGAGACGAAGTCCGAACGAGCCGAGACTTGAGCGGCAATGGAGATCGAACGGTCCCTTCGAGAGAGGAGCGAGCGCGCTCGCCCATGCGCCCCGAAAGGACCTGAGGGGAAGGTGGGGCGAAGCGGTCAGCATGACGCCCATTGGCTGCCGGCAGGTAAAGCCAGGAGCCACCACCTTTCAGCCGGCCGTGGCGAGGCTGTGGCGGGGTTATGGGCTGTATCCGGGCCGCAGCGGCGAGCTTGTCAGGAAACCGGCCGACGCGTGCGTCTCCCACGCCGTCCGGGCGGGGTATTCGATGGTGAACACCACATCCCGCGGAACCTCCGCAAACTGCCCGAGGAAGCCGAGATTCGTCGCTCCCTCGGGAACCGCGCGCGGCCGGTCCCTGCGCCTGCGCGGCATCCAGAATGCTGTTGCAGTAGGGGAGAGGTAACAGGGGATGCAGACTGACGCACCCGCGCCGAAATCCTGGAGGAGGTGCTGCGGCAGCTACGGTTCGAACGGCAGATGGACGCGATCATGGCGTCCGATCCACCGTCTGCTCCGACGCGGTCGCGCTCCGCCGCCTGTGTATCACGGCCAGTACCATCCGGCCGCGCTGTTTGCCGGGCTGAAGGTGCTCGTCTGATAGGACTCGCCGCGCGCCGCCGCATCGACCAGTGCCGTAGGCGATGCGCTTTGATCACATCGAGGGCTTCACGTCATACATCTCAATCAAGCCACCAATAGCCGTGAGATCGACGTCCTTCACCGATGTGCGGGCTGCGACCTGAAGCATGGGCTGAAACAACACTATGTAATTGCATTGATCTGCCAATACCTTCTGGAACTCGAACCATAACGCCTGCTGCTTGGCAATGTTCTCTTCTCGAAGCGCCTGATGACAGAGGTTGGTTGTGCTTTGCGGCACAACCCAATGCACGCGGTTTGCAACGCGCTCGACCGCCGCCATGGTCCATAACGAAACATCCATATTGCCGGACCAGAACGTGAGCACTGACGTGGACTTACCCTCCACGTACATTGTTCGGAAATTGACCGAATCCATCGGCCGCAGGTTCGCCTTGATTCCGATGCGGGCGAGATCGCTCTGCAGCTTCTGAGCCACGACACCGTACGTGACGCTTGCAAATGCCTCGTTACCGTAAGCGAGATCGAAGCTAAAGCCGTCTGGAAGCCCGGCGGTTTCCAACAGAGACCGCGCTCGTGCCAAGTCCTGGTGATACCCGAATTGCCGGGTCTGCTCCTCTGATGACCCCGCCATGCCCACGGGAATGAAGTTGAGCGGCCGGATCGCGGCACCACCCAGCAGAGAATCGCGGATACCTTCATAATCAATTGCATAGGCGACCGCCTGCCGGGCTTCTTTCCGGGCCAAGGCAGGGTTTATCTCTGCGCTGCTAGTGAGCGTCATATACATGAAATCGAGCGACGGCTTGCGAACGATTCTGACATTCGGGTCGGTGGCTACGGCGTTGATTTGCTCGGGATTCAGATTGAACGCGAGATCCAGATCGCCTTGCCGGAGCGCCAACATCTGAACCGAGCTCTCAGGCATATGCTGGATGATGACGCGCTCAAATGGCGCCGGTCCGCGCCAGTAGTCTGGATTTCGGGCCATCGCAATCGTGGTGTTGCGCTCCCAGCGGACAAGGCGGTAAGGCCCTGTACCCGCGGAATTCTGATTAAGCCAGCCGGTCGCCTTATCCTTCGTCTCGGCATCGGTCGCGCTGGTACCGCCATGCGCGACAACCTGCTTGGCGTCCTGAAGTGCCAGTTGAGGGGCGCCGATGAAACCCAGCATTGGAATGCCGGGATCTTTGAAGATGATATCCACCGTAAGAGGATCGATCACGTCGATTCGTTCAATATTGAGCGTGAATTGGACGCTCGGCTGGTCCTTGAGATTTGCCACTCGCTCATAGCTGAATTTGACGTCATCAGCAGTAACCGGGTTGCCGCTGGCGAACTTGCCGCTGCGAAGATGGAACCGCAGGCCCTTGCCGTCCGAGGTACGCTCCCATGTCTGCGCGAGAAGCGGCCTGAACTGCGAGTAGTCTCCCGGCGGCATGGTGACTAACGCTTCATAGACGGCGCGGAGCGTCGGGTAGGAGGCGTATTCGGTCGCACGTGCAGGGTCGAAGAATTTGACGCCGCTTATGTCCAATCCGATCAGTAAGGTGGATTGTCGCCGGCTCTGCCCCGCTGCGCGACGCACAGGCATCGGAGCGATAGCGCCGACAAGTCCCAGCCGACCAAGGATACCAAACACCGCCCGGCGTTCGATTGCGCGCGAGGACATCCTGCTTCCTCCCAACTTGCGGCCATTAACCGGCCGCTAATGAACTGAGTTAAAGCCAAGTCGGGGCCGGAGGGCAACCTGATGAGTTCTGCGGCCGCCCCATGATGGGGAGCTTCCACGAGATCGCCTGCTGCTCCATCTTGATAGCATAGCGGCGCACAAAGGCGACGCCGCTGCTACACGCCCAGAGCGGATCGGAGGGGGTAAGCACGATGGCCGGGGTTCTGCTCGTAACCGGAGGTAGCCGTGGCATCGGCGCGGCGATTTGTCGCCTCGGCGGGCGCAGGGGCTATAGGGTAGCAATCAACTACAAGCAGTCCGCCGACCGTGCTCGCGGCGTTGTGGATACGATCCGAGCAGACGGCGGAGCAGCGGTCGCCATCCAAGGCGACGTGACGAGCGAAACCGACATCGTTCGGATGTTCGATGAACTCGACCGGACGGTCGGGCCCATCACGGCGCTGGTCAACAATGCTGGTGGCGGCGTCGGGCTTGGGCCGATCGACCAAGTCACCACACAGCAGCTGGACGCCGTGATAGGATTGAACCTGACTGGCCCCATCTTATGCGCGCGTGAGGCGATCCGGCGCATGTCGATCGACTACGGTGGGACAGGAGGTGCGATCGTGAATGTTTCGTCAATGTCCGCATTCAACGGAGGCTTTGCGGGTCTGGTAACCTATGCTGCCGCGAAGGGCGGGCTGGAGAGCTTCACCATAGGATTGGCCAACGAGGTCGGCCCCAAGGGCATCAGAGTCAATTGCATTCGGCTCGGTGCAATTGAAACCGATGCGCATGCTGCCGATTTGCCAGAGTGGCGTGCTGCAATGACGCAGACAATCGTCCTGACGCGCTATGGGAACCCCGAAGAAGTGGCAGAGACCGCCATGTTTCTGCTCTCTGACGCTGCAAGCTACATCACTGGTGCGATTCTGAATGTGTCTGGAGGCCGACGCTGAACAAGTCGCGGCCTGTGCTAGGTTCTAGTGTAGCGGCTATCTCACGATCGAATTCGACGCCAGCAAAGGACACCGAGCATTACCCCCTGCGGGCCGTCACAATCAAGGACGCCCCACGATCAGCGCGGCACCGCCCCACACCGCGCCCGACGGCACCTCATGGAAGAAAACGAAGCCGAGAAGCGCCGGGTAAGGAAGTGCCAAGTAGTCCACCGAAGCCAGCACGCCTGCCAGCGCGCGGCGATAGGCCCAGGTCAGCAAGAATTGGCCGCCCACGCCAAGTATGGCCAGCAGCGGAAAGATGAACCAGACTGGTGCCGGCGGCGCCTGCCAACTCGCCGCTGCGACCGGCAGCGCGACCGCGCTTGGCACCACATGCTGAATCAGCACGATCGAGGTGGCGCTGTCACGTTGCGCCTGGCTGCGCAGCATCAGGTTGTTCGTCGCATATGTCACCGCCGAGCCGAACGCCGCAGCGATGCCGATCAGATCGCCGCTCAACACCAACTGACCGGCGATCGAGTTCCATGCAATCACGCCCACGCCGCACAAGCCCAACAACACGGCAGTGAACGCGCTCCTGCGCAGCCGCTCGCCCAGCACGAACGCCGCCATTAACGCTAACATCAGCGGCGCGAGGTAGCTCAGCGTCAGCGCCTCGGCTAACGGCAGTCGGCGCAGCGCGGTGAAGAACAGCAGGTTGGACGCAACGTTCAACACCCCGCGCGGCGCGTTCGCTTTCCATGATGAGAGCGTGGGCCATCCCGCCCGCATGCGCCACATCGCCACCAGTACGAGCGGTATGCCGAACGCGAAGCGCATCGCCACCAATTCGATCGCAGGTATGCTGTGTGGCAGCGACTTGACGATCGCGTCCAGGGTGGTGAAGAGCAGAATGGCGGCCGTTGCCGCCATGAAGGGTATGGCGGGACGGGCGTGGTCGGTCGCGTCAGTCGCTTTCATTAGGCTTTTTTGGGGATCTCGGGACACCTCATGGTGATGCCATGCCTGACGCCAATGCGGAACCGGCTGCACGCTCGGCATTCATCCACTAGCGCGCGTGGCAAGGCACACCACCTGCAGCTCCAATTTCGAGTTGCCAACTGTCCCGTTTTGGTTCATTATGGGGACAGCTCGATAACTCCAACCCAGGAATTCCATGCCTGACGCAGCCCTTCGGTTGATCGTCCCGAACACTAAAAATGGGACAGTCAATCACCCGCCGCGCCGTCAGCCGAACGCGGCTGTCAGGTCCCGCGAATACCTGACCCCGGCCGAAGTTGGCCGGCTGATTGGCGCAGCGAAGGCCAACCGGGTGGGGACAACGCGATGCAACCGCGATACCGAGCTGGCGTTTCGAGGTGGTCAGTGGCGTAAGCAGTGCCGATCGCCTGGTCCCGAATTGCCTCGCGGTGTTCCAATTCGACAACGGGGTCCTCGTACCAACCCTTCCAGTGATGACTGATCCATGCCTTGAGCGCGTCGGCAGTTGGGTTATAGGCCATGCCGTCCCGGGGCGGCTCCTTCAGGCATTCTAGCCAATAGGTCCGGGTGTCCTCCCGCAGCGCCGCTAAGGCGTGCTCGTACGTCTCCTGCCCACCGGCTTGGAGAATATTCCACGCGCGCTGCGTCATGGCCTGATCGCGCTTCACGGCGCGCAACTCGCGGGCGGTGTCTGCCGGGGTGGCTGCCAAGGACTGCGAGATATTTGCCTTGTGGTCGACGCTGCCTGTGATGGGCATGAGGGCCGCGCCTGCAAGATTCTCGGGCTCATAGTGCGACGTTGCGTCACGTCGAAGCTGATCCCTATAGATCGCAGCCTCGGCCAGTCGCAGCCGGCGCTTCCGCCATATGATCCCCGCGAGCTCTTCTACGAGATGCTCCTCGGTCGGTCCGTCAGGCGCGTGCTCCGCGACCAGTGCCCCAAGTAGCGTGCGGTACTCGCCTTCCGCCTCCCAGGGCAGGACCGTGTAACGTGACAGCACGCCGTGCCGGAGGGCGTTGAAGCGCGTGGCCTCGTAGCTCGCGGCGGGCGCCACTTCGGCGATGGCCGGGATCGTGTTCATCGTCGGCTCCTTCTGCGCGGGTCCGGTCGTTCAAGCCTGGCGAGGATTCGCTGCGCGCCCAGGATGAACACTTGGTCGAGGTGCTCCTGTCCGGCTTCGATCTGGTTTGCAATCCGCGAGTACGTCTTCCACCGCATCCATTTGGGTTTTGGTGGAGGCGGCCGCTCCGGGCCCTCATACGATGCTCCGAGCTTCCGATGCAGGCGTGCAACATGGTGATGCGCACGGTCCATCGGTCCGCCACGTTGTACCCCATAACCGAGCCGGTAGCAGCGGCGGCACGCAAACAAGCGTCCGGCGCCGTAGAGCTTGGCGACGTGTCTGCCGCAATACACCCCATTGGATCGAACATCGCAGACGAACCAGGGACGCTCTCCGCCGAAGCGGCAAGGAGTCCACCGGATCGGCACTCGCTGTTCCACTGATTGCCAGTCCTCGTCGCCTGATCTGACACGGTAGCTCAGGTTGATCTGGTCCCGGCCGCCCTCGATGTCGATCCGTGCGTGCGTCCCATCCCTGTATGTCCACTGCCACCCGGCACGCCTCCAGCCTGACAGGAATCCGGCGCGTGCGAGCTGCATCACGTCAAGCGATCGGCTGGCTTCGATGGTCCCTCCGCCTTTCCAGTTGTGGCCACCGCGGGACATGGGATATGGGGGAACGACGAGGTGCCTGCTGGTAGTCGCCATTCTCGAATAGTGGGCAATCGGTGGGGACCGAGGGCCCTCACGGTGCAATCGACGTGGGCTGTCAGATTCCCTGTCGCGCCTCTTCGACCAGCCAATCTCGAAACCGTCGAACCGCGGGCATTTGCAGAGCCTCGGATGTCGCGACGGCGTAATACGCGAATTGCACAGGCCAGTTCACCGTGAGCGCCTTTACCAGCGTCTTCGATCGAAGATCGCCATCAACATAAATATCCCGCACCAGCGCCAGTCCTTGTCCTGCGACGGCCGCTCGCACGATGAGGTGATGTTCCGAAAACGCTGGGCCCTTTTTGCCATGCGGCGCGGTGACACCATGAGCTTCGAACCACAGCGGCCAGTCCTGGCGGTTGAAGTCATGGAGCAGAGGAAATGCCAGGCAATCGGCCGGATTCTTGAGGGGAGCGTGACTTTTGAGAAGGTCGGGGCTCGCGACCACGACGAGTTCAGGAGCAACAAGCCAGGTAACTTCCAGTCCGGGATATTTACCCAACCCATGCCGGATTGCCAAATCGATCGGTTCTCGCCTCAGGTCGACCGGGCGGGTTCCCGCCTCCACGGCAATTTCAATATCCGGGTAGCGCCGCGCGAAGCTCGCAAGCCGCGGCACCAGCCAGGTCGCCGCGAATGACGGCATCGTGCTGACTGTTACACGGCGTGGTGACGGCGCACCAAGTTCGCGCTCGACGGCCTCGATTGCACGGAAAGGCTCGGAGAGCGCGGCGAACATTGCCTCACCTGCAGCGCTGAGCTCGACGCCGGCAGGGTTCCGCGTAAACAGCCGACGTCCAGCCGCCGCCTCAAGCTGGCGAATGCGTTGACTGACCGCGCCAGGTGTGAGCGCGAGCTCATCGGCGGCTTGCTTCATCTTTCCGGCGCGTGCCACCGCGACGAAGGTCTGCAGTAACGCGAAGTGTCTAAGCATGACGCGAGTTTAGTCCAGCTAAACTTCACCGCCAAATCCATCGCTTGCTCGAGGCGCCGCCAACCTCGATATCCCGAGGCAACGCAAGGCAATGGGATACGTGGCAATGCAATCCAATCCGCAAGCGGTCGAGGATCCTCCCGTGACCGACATGATCTTACACCATTACGAAACCTCTCCCTATTCGGAGAAAGTTCGGATCGGTCTCGGGCTCAAGAGCCTGGCCTGGGCGTCGGTCGAGATTCCCGTCATCATGCCGAAACCCGACTTGACGGCGCTGACAGGAGGCTATCGCAAGACGCCCGTGCTGCAGATTGGCGCGGACATCTATTGCGATAGTCAGTTGATCATGCGCGAGCTTGAGCGTCGGCATCCCAACCCGAGCTTTTATCCAGCCGGCCGCGGCGTGGCCGATGCGCTCGCCTGGTGGGCGGAGAAGACAATGTTCAGCCCGGCCGTAAGCATTGTCTTCGCCAAGAGGCCCGACACATTGCCTAAGGGGTTTCTCGAAGACCGGGCCAAGTTCTCCGGCCGGAATATCGATCCCGTCGCAATGACAGCGGCAGTGCCTTACCTGCTCGACCAACTGCGCGCGCATTTCGATTGGCTGGATCAAATGCTGGCCGACGGCCGGTCGTTCTTGCAGGGCTCCGCCCCCGGCCTCGCCGATCTCGCCGCCTACCATCCGGTTTGGTTCTTGCAACAGAAATTCGGATCAGCGGCGGCGCCGCTCGACGGTTTTCCGAGGCTGCTGACCTGGGCCGAGCGCGTTGCCGCGATTGGCCATGGCAGGCGGAGCTACATGACTTCGCAAGAGGCGCTCGATGCGGCCAGGGACGGCACATCAATCGCCAGCTCGATCGTTGACCCACGAGACCCGGCTGGCCGAAAGCCGGGCGAGATGGTTACCGTCACTCCGGACGATACCGGACGCGATCCGGTCGTCGGTGAATTGGTCGCATCGAGCGCCAATGAGATCGTCATTCGGCGTAGCGATCGCGAAGTCGGGGAGGTTTGTGTGCATTTTCCACGCGCCGGCTTCGTGATCGCACCCGTCTAAGGGCACATACTGCGATCGCGCATTCTGGCTGCTCCGCGGTCGGCCAGGCTCGGGCTTTGGTTAACGTTCGTCGACTTCCCTCTGGCACCGAACGGTGGAGTTGAGGTTCGGACGCCGAGGTATTCAGTAAATCGGCATCGTACGATCAGTCGGACTCGCTGTTCGGCTGGACCTGCGGTTGATCCTTCGCATCGGCAAATTTCCGAACAGGGGCATCAGCCCTCGAAATCTCTGGACGATGTGACAGTCCGCAGTGGGTCGCCAGGTGCCGAAGCATGGGCCCGGTGTCAGTGGCTGCTTCGTCGTATCCCAGGCTCCAAAGCGGTCAATCCGCAATCGGCCAGACCAAGCCGTCCGGGGCGGCACGGCGTATGTCCGCTTTGGGTGTGCGCCGTGAAAGGCGGCGCTTTCCAGTGGGTGCAAGTCCCACCCGGCAACGCTCCAGCCGGAAGCAACCGGAGCAGTCATGGAGGTGACGAAATGGCTGAAGCCTTCGGTCTAGCGGGTCACGAATTGGTGGCCGCGCGAGTGTGCAGGCCGCAACGCGAGTGAACGCCGAGCAAGCCTCGAAAAGGACGATGCGCAGGCCGACCCGACGACCCTTTCGGGGAAGGCTGACACGGCTGGGTGGGATGAGCGAAGAGTACGCCCAGCCGCTGCACCGGGGTAGTGGCGGCAGCATGTACACAAGGAAAGCGCACGCAACACGGGAAGCCCCAGGGCGCGGTCAGGGATGATCAACCGGACGCCCGCGAGGGACAGGCCGGGCGCCGTGGGGTGGCGGAGAGGTTCGTAGTACCGCGGAAGCCGGGTAACGCCGGTGGAGGGAAGGGACCTCAGTTCAAGACAGACGCAGGACGTAGTGAGGGACCTGGAGATTGGGCAACCTATCAACTCCGAACAGTGTTCAGAAACTGCAGATGGCGTTGCACGCGAAAGCGAAGGCAGAAGCTGGCTATCGCTTCTATGCCCTGTACGACAAGATCAGCCGTGAAGACATCTTGGCTCATGCCTATGCCCTGTGCCGCTCCAACAAGGGTGCACCAGGCGTGGACGGTCAGGACTTCGCGGACATCGAGGCGTATGGGACGCAGCGGTGGCTCGGCGAACTGGCGCTTGCACTCAGGCAGGAGACCTACCGACCGGAACCGATCAGACGCGTGTTTATTGCGAAAGCCAACGGCAAACTCAGGCCGCTGGGCATCTCGACCGTGCGGGATCGGGTCTGCATGACAGCAGCGATGCTGGTGCTGGAACCGATCTTTGAAGCCGACCTTCCACCGGAGCAATACGCTTACCGTCCCGGGCGCAACGCCCAACAGGCGGTGATCGAGGTGGAGGAACTGCTGTTCCGTGGCCACCCGGAAGTGGTTGACGCCGACCTCGCGGACTACTTCGGGAGCATTCCCCATGCCGACCTCTTGAAGTCGGTGGCTCGCCGGATCGTTGATCGGCGTGTGCTGCATCTGATCAGGATGTGGCTGGACTGCCCCGTGGAAGAAACCGACAAACGAGGGCGGAGGACACGCACGACGGAGGCTCGGGACAAGCGGTGCGGCATCCCGCAAGGCTCACCCATCTCACCACTGCTGGCGAATCTCTACATGCGCCGGTTTGTGCTGGGCTGGAAGAAGCTCGGGCTGGAGCGACGCCTCGGCACGCGCATCGTGACTTACGCCGACGACCTCGTGATCCTGTGCCGGAAGGGCAACGCCGACGAGGCGTTGCGACGACTGCGCGAGATCATGGGCAAGCTGAAGCTCACGGTGAACGAGGAGAAGACACGTATCTGCAAGGTGCCGGAAGGGGAGTTCGACTTCCTGGGATACACGTTCGGACGGATGTATTCGGCGAGAACCGGCAAGGCCCGCTTGGGTCAGCGGCCATCAAAGAAGAGCATCAAGCGCATGGTCGACAAAGTCCACGCGCTGACTGACCGATCGGGTACTTGGCAGAAGACCACAGAGCTGGTGGAGCAGTTGAACCGCGCGTTACGCGGATGGGCCAACTACTTCAGCGTTGGCACTGTCAACAAGGCGTATCGGGCGCTCGACAGCTACACGGCGGTGCGGTTGCGCCGGTGGTTGCGTTCCAAGCACAAGGTCAGGCGACGCAGGGGCGGGAGCTATCCACCCTCGCACCTCTACGGGCACTTCGGGCTCGTGCGCCTGAGCCGGCTTGGGCACGACGTGGCGTGGGTGAAGGCGTGATGTCTTGTCCGAGAGCCGGATGCGGGAGATCTGCATGTCCGGTTCGATGAGCGGGGTGTGGAGACGGAGCCACGGCCGGACCAGTGAGGCACCGCCAAACGAAAGGGGCGGCAACAGATATGTTCGACCTACAGCCACCGCGCCACACCTCGACTCTACCGAAAGCGGTCATTCGATAGTGCCCTGGTACTTACACGCCCGTGCTCAGCCCTCCATCCACGTTGATGTTCTGCCCCGTGACGAAGGCAGCGCCGTCAGAGGCAAGGAATACCGCAACCGCCGCAAGATCCGGCATTTCGCCGGCACGGCCCATCGGCACGCGCTTCAGCACCGTCGCAACCCAATGCGGATCACTGAACAGCCGCTCGCTGAGCGGCGTGCGGAAGGGGCCCGGCGAGATGACGTTTGACGTGATGCCAAACGGCGCGAGTTCGATCGCCATCACCTTGTTGAGCTGCACAAGCCCCGCCTTGCTCGCGCAATAGCCGCTCTGCAGGGAGCTCGCCAATGTCGCGGCGACCGAACCCACATGGATGATGCGACCCCAGCCGTTCGGCTTCATCGCTCGCGCAGCGGATTGCGCGCAGAAGAATGCTCCCTTCAGGTTCGTATCGATGACTGCATCCCAGCTCGCTTCGTCGTAATCGAGCGTCGGCAGGCGACAATTCGTTCCGGCACTCGTCACCAGTATGTCAATCCGGCCGTGCCGCTGCTGTACTGCTGTCATGATCGAATCGATCGAAGGTCGATCGACAACATCAAGCGCCACGGCCTCGGCAGCCGGGAGTTCTGCGGCAGCGGCCTGTGTCACCTCAAGCCGGCGACCGGCAAGCACGAGTGTCGCGCCCGCCGCGGCGAGAGCGCGGGCGATGCCGAGTCCTATGCCGGTACCGCCGCCGGTCACCAGCGCGATACGTCCTGTCAAATCGAATTGGGTCATCCTGGTCCCATCAACAGGTTTGGAAGGAAAAGGGCTATCGCCGGTACGTAAGTGATAACGAGTAGCCCAATGATCAGCACCGCCAGGAACGGCAGCGACTGCCGGCCGAACTCCAGCAAGGGAACGCGACTTATCCCGCACATCACGAACGTGACCGAGCCGATCAGCGGCGTGACCAGCCCGATGGAAAGGTTGGCGGCCAGGACGACGCCGAGATAGATCGGGTCTATGCCCGCCTTCAGCGCGACCGGCAGGATCATCGGCACGATGATCAGCAGGATCGGGATGGCCTCCATGACGCAGCCGAGCAGCAGCATCAGAACGTTGAGGCCGGTCATGATCAACCACGGCGAGGCATGCGAGGAGAACATCGGCAGCGCCGCGAGCTGTCGCGGTGCGTCCGCCCGCGCCAGGATCCACGAAAAGGCGGAGGCAGTTGCAAGGACGAACATGACCTTGCCGGTGGTCAGCGCCGCATTGCCAAAAAGCCGGGGGAGATCGCGCAGGCGGACTGTCCTGAATATCGCGAGCGACAGGAACAGCCCGTACATGCAGGCCACGCTGGCAGATTCCGTAGGGGTGAAGACGCCCCCGAGAATCCCGCCTATGACGAGCATCGGCATGGCCAGCACCAGCAAGGCCCGCCAGGTGGCTGTCGCCATCGTTCGAATCGAGAACGGCGGCCCGTCGGCGCCTATCCCCTGGCGCCGGGCAATGATCGCAATGAGGGCCATCAAGCCCGTGCCCATGAACAGGCCGGGCAACAGGCCGGCGACGAACATGCGGGCGATCGACACGCCAGCAACCGACGCATAGACGATCATGATGATGCTGGGCGGAAAGATCGGTCCGATGGTGGCTGCCGCGCCGACCAGGGCGGCCGCCAGACCCCGCCCGTAGCCCGCTCGCGTCATCGCCGGTACCAGGACCACACCGGTCGCCGCGGCGTCGGCCGTGCCCGACCCCGATATACCGGCCATCAGCATATTCGAGACGACCGCGACCTGCCCGAGTCCGCCCGGCAACCGCCCGACGAACGCCTGGGTGAACTCAACCAGGCGGTCGGTTATCTTCGCGGCCAGCATCAACTCGCCCAGGAAGATAAACAACGGCACGGCGAGAATGACGAACACGTCCAGGCCGAAAAACATGCGCTGGATCAGCACGCCGAAATTGACATGGCCGAAGGTCTGAATGGCTGCCATCGCCGCAACTGCCAGAGCGGCCGGAATCGGTACGCTCAGGGCGAATAGCAGCAGCATCGTGCCAAACAGAACGGCGGCTACCATTGTGCGCGGCTTCTCACGCCAGGAATAACCAGGCGGCAGGTGAGATGGACAGCCATGTAGAGGCCGGCGATCGGAATCACGAGATAAGCCACGCCCTGCGGAATAGGAAGCACGGGGGAGCGCGCCATCATCATCCGGCTTGCCATCACGAAACCAAAGCGGATCATCACGATCGAGAAAGCAAGCTCCAGAAGGTCAATAGCAACCCGAAGTATCCGTCGCGCGTTCGGTCGGAGGCTGTCAATCAACAATGGCACATGGAACTGGTCGCTACGCCCGACACTGACCGCGGCGGCCAGGAACGCAGACCAGACGAACAGATACTCAGCCAGCTCCTCGGTCCAAGCCAGCGGCAATTCGAGCACGTATCGGTAGAATACGCCTAGAGAGATGGCCACGAGATAGACCGCCGACAAGCTGCCGGCCAGCCCCAGGAACAGACGGTCCGACCATCGTAGCAGGCTCAATACGACCAGACTGATCGTAGGTCTTGTTCGATCGGTGTCGGTCAAGATCCTTGCCGAAGTCGGCGCATCCACTGGTGTCACTGGACGGCCTGCACCGCCTTGATCTTGTCCACCCCGCCGACTTGCGCGGCATATTTATCGTAAACCGGTTTGACCGCATCGATGAACGGTTGCTTGTCCGGGTGCTCGATCACCTCCATGCCCTTCTGCTTTACCTCGACAAGGGCTGCGTCCTCCTCCTTGGCGAAGTTCTCGTCGAACCACGAACGCGCGTGGTCAGCCGCGGTGAGGATGATCTGTTGTTGCTCCGGGGATAGCGCATTGAACCAGGCGGCACTCATCGCGACCGATCCTGGAGAGTTGAGGTGCTCTGTCAGTGTGTAATATTTCGCTTCTTCATAGGATTTCTGCTCGATCATACCCAGTGGGCTCCACTCCGCGCCATCGATGACTCCCTGGCGCGCTGCCATGTAAACCTCGGTCGAGGCCATCGGAGCCGGAATGGCTCCGAGTGCTACGAAGGTGTCGATCATCATCGGCGCCTCGATCACGCGGATCTTCAGCCCTTTCACGTCCTCGGGCGTATGGACCGGACGCTTGGAATTCCAAATAGAGCGGGCGCCATCAGGAAGTCCCGTCATGATCAGCTTGATGCCGGTCTTTTTCTCAATGCCGTCCCAAATCTCCTGTCCGATCGGGCCTCGTGTTACTCGCACCATATCGTCTGTGGTTCGGAACAAGAATGGCAGATCGAACAATTGTGCCCCGGCATAGAGCGGGCCAAGATTGGCATTGGCAACCCCGCAGAATTCCAGATTGCCGGCGATTATCGCCTCGAGATTTTCCTTAAGACCGCCGAGCTGGCCGCTGCCGACCCAATTGACGTCGATGTCGCCGTTCGAACGTTGCCGGACTTCGTCGATGAACCGCATCTGCATGCGTGGGTTGATATAGGCCGGGGTGTTCACCGACGCGAAAGTGGCGGTGACCTTCGCTCGGGCACGCCGAGCGACAGCAATGCCTCCTAATAATCCGGCGGCTCCCGCACCCAAGATCGTTCTGCGACGCATTCGTTCCCCCTACCGACCCTATTGTTTGTTGATTCTCACTACGCCCTTCTCTCCAGGACGTCAACGAGCGGTCTAGTCGGCGTCTGGCGATCTGGTGCGACACCGTCGGATTGCGCTCTAATTCGAGGGCATCACATGGGCCGGCCTTGCATTGTCGCGGCTGGCGACGGTCGGCCATCTAGCTTTGTCTATCGCACAATTTCGGAGGCCGCGTCTAGAAATCCAACCGATTGACAACTGACCTGCAAACGGCGCGGCCGATCTGTGATTCCACTCCTTTGCGGCCATGTCGATCAGCGCTGGCGCTGCCTAAGGCAAGCAGCAAATTGGAACCACAGATGCACATAGATGAAGTCGGCCGGCACCGCGATACCGAGGGTCAGTTCGGTGCGGCTCACGCCGCCCGAATGATGCTATACGGACCTCCCCTTGCGCCAGGGATCGATCGCACGCCCCGACAGATCATTCAGCTTGTCGCTGTCTGAATGCATCAGCGTGCATCTTATTGTACCGACCACCTCGTCCAATGGCTGCTTTGGGTGGAGAGCAGAGTGCGCCAGGAGACCGGCGAGGAGTAGGAGGTGAAAGTCCACTGCGACGAAGGTGTAGCGAACCACGTCGGCCCCAAGCCGTGCGGCGATGCTCGTGAGGGCATCGGCGAAGCGTCGGTAGGGGGGGATCGCATAGGCCAGCCATTGAGCCGCGAAATCCACGCCAACTCGGGTGCTGACACCGTTCTGCTGGTGGAAGGCAACACGGACAGACGCGCTATCGCAAGCGTCTGGACGGCCCGGCGCGGTCGGAGACCCCGGCATGTGCAGACGCTCCTCGCCCGGGAACTGGGAGATCTCGGGTTTGGCCAGCGAAGCAATATCGTTGGTCCGCATCGGGAAGACGAGGAGTCGAAGCCGATGATGCACGAACCCGAGAAGTCTGACTCTGCCATAGTAGCAACGAAGCCAGCGAACAAAGCCGGGCGACTGGCAGCGGAGCCGGTGGAGCGAAGGGCGGGGACCGGGATAAACGCGAACCAGCAAAGCACGTGCCGGGCACAGAACCGGGGAAGCGTGTCACAGGCGCTGGGCCGCGTGCGATGGGCCGCAACGTTGTGCTGCTTGTCGCCACATAGTCCTGGTAGGAGCCGGATGCCTTAATTGGGCTCGTCCGGATCTGTGCGGGGGGCGGTCAGTAATGACCGTCCCTACCGCGAACATCTGACCCCACGACCCGTTTCCGAGATTTACCCTCTCGCAGACGCCCTAAGTAACGGATGCTGCCGCGGCCGCTTGGCGAGGCGGCAGCCTGGTCCCATGATCCGATCCTGACAACCGGAGAGGCGGATGCCCGACGAGAAGTCGTTCTGGACGGGACTGAAACGCGGGCTCGCTCGCCGCTGCCCCAATTGCGGCAAGGGACGACTGCTCAGAGGGTATTTGACCATCCGCTCGCCCTGCGAAGTCTGTGGCAACGACAACTCCGTCTATCCGTCCGACGATTTCCCGCCTTATCTGACCATCTTCGTTGTCGGGCACGTCGTGGTCGCGCTCTTCGTATGGACGGACAACGTCTATGCGCCTCCACTCTGGGTAGAAGCCGCCATCTGGCTGCCGGTGACGGTCCTCATGTGTTTCGCGTTGCTGCCGTCCATGAAGGGTGCAGCGGTCGGGTTGTGCTGGGCCATGAATATCGTCCGCCCGAGGTCGGCGACGTGACCTCCAGCGAAACCAACCTGCTGGTCCGCGAGTACCAGGAGATCAACGCCCATCTGCGGGCAAACACGGCTGAGTTCGTCAACTGGTTCAGCTTTTTCCTGACACTCAGCCTCGTGGCGGCAATCGCCTTCCTCGTCACCAGCGAGCACCGACAGGGGCTGCGAGGGCTCGCGCTAGAATATGGAGTGCCTATCGCCTGCCTGATTCTGCACGTTCTTGCCCTCGCCGGCATTTTGATCTTCCGACACTACATCACCGCCGCTCATTGCAAGATTGATGAAATCGTCAAGCTGCTTGGCGACACCGGCGGCTCGCCGGTCCCGGTGCGTTTCACTCTATGGATGACCCACCTAATGGCTGCGGGGTTTGTGGTCTCGTACTTCGCATGGTTCTCGTTGCTCTTGCTGCCTCGAGATTGAACGCGTGACCACCTCAATCCGCGGCCCGTTGGCGAAATCAGCGATAGTTTGGACGTGCTGTATTGGCGCCCAGGATGGCGAGTGCCGGATACCGAGTGCTTCCGCAACCGCGTCGCTGCAGCAATCGGAGGCGACGCGTGGGTCAGCGAGGGCAACTACCGCGAAGCGTTCGATCTCCGGCTGCCGCACGCCGACACCGTCATCATTGTGGAGAGGCGCCGTTGCTTGCTCCTCGCGCGTATTCTCCGGTGCCTCCTTTCTCCAGTCGCAAGGCCAGGCCTACCGGAAGGTTGTCCGAAGCATTTGGACTGGAAGCTTCTCGGGCTCATCTGGCGGTTCCAGAAGGTCACATGGCCGCGGATCGAGCCGACGCGTATTTTGTACGGTCCCGACGTGCCGATGATCCGACTGCGTAGCAATCGAGAGGCCGCGGCATTTCTCACGTCGCTCCACGCAGCAGGTGAGACGACCGACGATAGCATGACGGGACAACATCATTCGGTTTGATGGCTGGTTCGCAGAACAAGGCGGCCAGCTGATGGTCGCGTTGGTTTGGGTGACGTTCCGGGCGCGGGTTGCCCTCGCCCCAACAGTCGCTGGTCGAAGGGCAGCGTTCCGGGATTTGGATCCGAAACCTGCTAGTCTCCGTTCGGGCATTCTCGGTCGGTCAGCGGCACTCTATCGCGCGGCCCTCGACTGTGTTCAGTGTCGCCGGTCATCGCCATGAATTTGGATAGCCCGTGAAATCGGTGGTGGCTCGACCGTATCAGAGACCGCACGGAAGGAAACATCGATGAGCGTTGCAAACGAAGAGGTAAGAATCCTGACAGTCGCCAGTTGCTCGAACGTCCGCGCCGAGCACCGCTCGCATGTTGTTGTCTCCGGGTCCTATGGCGGCCGCTACAACGCCTTCAATGCAGCCAAGTGGCCCGTACGTGCCGTGATCATGAACGATGCCGGCATCGGGAAGGACAAGGCTGGCATTGTCGGCCTGGACTTTCTCGATCAGATCGACCTGGCCGCGGCGACCGCGGATGCGCGGACATGCCACATCGGCGACGGCGACCACATGCTCGCGCACGGCATCATCAGCTACGTCAATCGCGCTGCCGCCGCGCTCGGCTGCGCGCCCGGCCAAAGCGTCCGCGACTGCGCCGACCGCATGCGCACGGCAACCGTGCCGACGGTCGCGCCGCCACCCATCACCGAGGGCGCTCGCTTCGTCATGCGTGACGTTCCTGGCGAGCCGGTGCTGATCTGTGCCGATTCCATCGGCATGCTGCAGCCCGACGATGCGGGCCGGATTGTCGTGACGGCGTCGCACGGCGCGCTTTCCGGAGGTCGTCCGGACAATACGGTTCCGCTAGACATCTACGCGGTGTTCTTCAGCGATGCCGGCGGCGGCATGGACCGGGCCGGCATCGCACGGCTCGACGATCTCGACCGAAAAGGGATTGTCGCGGGCGCCACTTCCGCGGACAGCGCTCCCATTGGCGATTCTCGCGCGCTCTACCACGACGGCACCCTGTCGCACGTCAACGGCCCTGCTTCCCTGCGCGGAGGCCGGGTTGGCATGAAGCTGAAGGACTTCATCAAGGTTCTGACCGAGGCAGCAAAGCGATAGCCGCGCCTTCAGGTGTGAGCTGGTCGCCTTGAACGACACGTCTAGGGTCGACAGCGGCGATTTGGTCCCGGGGCCCCTAGGACTGGTTGGGGTCGAGAACCGCCATTGCTTGCCGCTTGAAATTCGCCGCTGGGGAAATCAATTCGTATCAGTAATTCAATGGCGCTTGGTGGTGCACGTCCTGGGGCTGGCCGGCCGCGTGGTTCTCGCAATGGGCAGCGCGCGGCTGACATGCGCGCGGTCAAGGATCGGGCCCTGGCTCAGATCGCGACGGCCGATCTAACGCCATTTCAGGTGATTGAGCGCCGAATGCATGGGCAGGAGGTGGACGAGCTGCAGTACCGCGCTGCCTGCGAGCTGCTGCCTTACACGCAGCCACGGTTATCAGCGATCGCTGTTGCTCCTGTCCCGCCGGCATCTGAGCGGCTGACGCCCGAGGAACGGCGCCGACGGATTGCGCAACTGCTTGAAGCGTATCAGCCGACGATTGAGGCTTCATCTGCGGACACGACGCGGACACTGAAACCGCTATCGGCCGCGAGTGCTACTGAGAGCGTGACTTCAGAGCCTCTAGCCACTGATTGTTGACGATCTGTGGCATAAGCCCGGTGCATCCGGTCCGACTTTGTAACTGCTAACCGTGCGTCTTCCTGCGCTCCCTCGGAATACGAGATGAGCAGTTACTGCTCCGCCGAGTGCGCGCGACGATCCGCCGTTCGGCGGCGAGGTGGCGACAGCGGTACTGTATCGCTACAGCCCGGACCGCAGGACGGAGCACCCGCGCGCGCACCTGGCGTCGTTCCACGGCATCCTGTTCTCGTTACGCATTACCACTGGCGTCGGCCGGCGCACAGGCGCACCGATAGCGCCCCCCCTGCAGCGCGCATGAATGCCCCAGCGAGCGTAGCACCATCCCGCAGCCCCACACCGCACGCGACCGTGGCTATTTGGCGTGCAAGCGAGTGGGGCAGGTTCAGGTGGCAATCAGCGTCAACCCTCCGTTCATCACCGGTCTGGTCGATCTGGGCTGGCTACCTGCCGGCAAGCGGGCAGACCGCCGTGCGGTGAGCGACCGCGTACGTGACATCACGAGGCCAACGCTCCCGACACCATCATGCGGCGGCACACGCCTACCGCGGAGAGAACCATGACCCGACTGGGATGCTGATCAAACTGATAAAAGGGCTTGACCCGCCATAAGAGCACAATGCCTTCCCGTCATATACCGCGCCCGCGGCGACGACCGGCTGGAGCCGGATGCCGGCTGAGCTGGGCTGGCCGGCTCAGGCGCCGAGATACGCCTTCACCACCGCCTCGTCGCGGGCGAGCGAGGCCGCCTCGCCCTCGGCCACGATGCGGCCGGTCTCTAGCACGTAGCCGTAATGCGCGACCTGTAGCGCGACTTTCGTGTTCTGCTCCACCAGTAGAATCGTCGTGCCGCCGTCGTTCAGCCGGCGAATGATGCGCATGATCTCGCGAACCAGCCGCGGGGCAAGCCCCATGCTCGGTTCATCGAGTAGCAGCAGCCGTGGTCCGGCCATCAGTGCGCGGCCAATCGCGAGCATCTGCTGCTCACCCCCCGAAAGCTGGCTCGCATCGCCGCGCTGGCGCGCCTGGAGCACAGGGAACGTGGCAAACACATGCGCTAGCCTCGATTGGCGCTCGGCTTCATCGCTAAGCGTGAAACTGCCGAGTTCGAGGTTCTCGCGCACGGACATGCCCTTGAAGATGCGCCGACCCTCCGGGACCTGGATCAGCCCCATGCGCGGCGTGAGATGCGCGCGCTGGCGGGTGATGTCCGCACCCTCGAACACGATCCGCCCCGAGCGGGCCGGCACCAGCCCCGAGATGGTGCGCAGGGTCGTGCTCTTGCCGGCGCCGTTCGCCCCCAGCAGCGCCACCACCTGCCCGCGCCGCACCGCGAGGCTGATGCCGCGCAGCGCGTGGATGTGGCCGTAATAGGTCTGAACGTCCTCGAGCGCGAGCACGGTCTCGGTCATGGCGCCTCATCGTCGTCGCGGCCGAGATAGGCCTCGATGACGCGGGGGTCGGACTGCACGGCCTCGGCATTGCCCTCCGCAATCTTGCGACCGTAGTCGAGCACGGTGATCGCTTCCGAAATCTGCATCACCAAGCCCATGTCGTGTTCAATCAGCAGCACGGCGATTCCCAGCTCGTCGCGGACGCGGCGGATCAGGGCGACGAGAGCAGCGCGTTCGTCAAGATTGAGGCCGGCCGTCGGCTCGTCGAGCAGCAGCAGCCGGGGAGTGGTGGCGAGCGCGCGGGCCCACTCGACGCGCCGCTGATCACCGTACGAAAGATTGCCGGCGCTGCGTTCGGCGTATTGCCGCAGGCCCACGAAGTCCAGCCAGCGGAACGCGGCGTCGCGGATCGCCGCCTCCTCCCGCCGCTGCGCAGGCGTGCGGGCGATGGCGGCGAGCACACCAGCGCGGCTGCGGCAATGCTGCCCCGCCATCACGTTCTCGATCACCGACATTTCGCGGAACAGGCGCAGGTTCTGGAACGTGCGGGCGAGGCCGGCGCGGGTGATGCGGTGCGGCCGCATTCCCCGCAAGCTCCGACCGGCGAAAATGATGCGTCCCGCACTTGGCCGGTAGAAGCCGGTAAGGCAGTTGAACACGCTGGTTTTGCCGGCGCCATTGGGGCCGATCAGGCTCGCGATCGTGCCGGCACGTACCGTGAAATCGAGCTGCTGCAGCACCAGCAGCCCGCCGAAACTCAACGAGAGCCCCTGCACTTCGAGCAGCGCGGTCAATGGTGGCGCTCCGGCCACAGCCCATGCGGGCGGAAAAGCATCAGCAGCAGCAGCACCACAGCGAAGACGAGCATCCGCATCGAGCCGACGTCGCGAAACACCTCGGGGAAGATCGTCAGTGCCAGCGCGCCGAACGCCACACCCGGGATCTTGCCCATACCGCCTAGCACCACGCCGACCAGGATCAGCACCGACTGCGAGAACGCGAACGTCTCCGGCGAGATCGCTGTCATCTTGGCGGCATAGAAACAGCCGGCGATGGAGGCGAACACGGCGCCGATCATGTAGGCGGTGAGCTTGACCGCGATACGGTTGATGCCCATCGCCTCGGCCGCGTCCTCGTCATGGCGTACGTAGCGCCAGGCGCGGCCGATGCGCGATGATTGCAGCCTTGCACTCACCACCCAGGCCAGCGCCGCCAACAGCAAAAAGACGATGTAGAACTGGCTGATCTGCACGAGTTCAAGGCCGAACAGGCGCGGCCGGTGGATGCCGACCAGCCCGCTCGCGCCGCCGGTGATGGAGAGGTTGCGTACGGTGATGCGCACCATCTCGCCGAAGCCCAAGGTCACTATCGCGAGGTAGTCGCTGCGAAGCCGCAACGTCGGTCCGCCGATGACCACCCCCGCGATGCACGCGGCCAGAATTGCTGCTGGGATCGTCGTCCAGAAATCGACCTGCAGGCGCGCGGTCAGGATGCCGGTCGTGTAGGCACCCACGGCGAAGAACGCGGCATAGCCGAGGTCGAGCAGCCCAGCGTAGCCCACGACGATGTTTAGGCCGAGGCACAGCACGACGTAGAGCCAGGCGTTGGTCAGCACTTCCAGCTCGTAGTCGTTGGCAACGAGCGGCACTAGCAGCAACAGGATCAGCAGCACGGCCGGCGCCGCGGCGCGCGCCACCGATGCCATGCGGGACCGCGAAGACGCTAAGCGATCACGGCGGTTCATCCCCAGCGTCATGGCCAAGTCATGGGGAGTTCAGGCTCGGGTCTCGCAATCCTCGCCGCGCGTGCGGTCACATGCGCTCGACCTCGGGGCGGCCGAGCAGGCCGGTTGGGCGGAACACCAGCAGCAGGATCAGGATCCCGAAGACGAACACGTCCTTCCATTCCGTTCCCACGGCCTGAATCTGGGTGCCGAACGCTTCCAGCAGGCCCAGCACGAGCCCGCCGAGCATCGCACCCGGAATGCTGCCGATCCCACCGATCACCGCGGCCGTGAACGCCTTCAGCCCGATCAGAAAGCCCATGAAATAATAGAGGCTACCGTAATAGACGCCCGCCATCACGCCGGCGGCGCCGGCGAGCGCCGATCCCACGAAGAAGGTGAGTGCGATCACCCGGTTGACATTAATCCCCATCAGCAGGCAGGCGTCGGTATCGATCGCGATCGCCCGCATCGCTTTGCCCCAGAGTGTGCGCGAGACGAAAGCCTGCATCGCCGCCATCAGCAGAAATGCGGAGCCAACCAGAATCATCTGCGTGGTGGTGATGTGCACCGTCGCGATATCAACACCGGCGAAGTCGAGATCGGTGCTAAACGCCTCAATCTGGCCGCCCGTCGCCGCGAGCACGCTGTTCTCCAGCACCATGGAGACAGCGAGTGCTGTGATCAGGATTGAGAGCCGGGGCGCGGCGAGCATCGGGCGGTAGGCGACGCGTTCGATCAGCATGCCGAGCAGCCCAGCCGTGACCATCGCGAACAGAAGGGCCGGCGCGATGCCGAGCCAGCCGGCCCCAAGCGTGGGGGAGATGAAGCCGAGGCTCAGGACGCCCACGAACGCACCCACCATATAGACGTCACCGTGGGCGAAGTTCAGCAGTTTGATGATGCCATACACCATCGTGTAACCAAGCGCCACCAGCGCGTAGAATGAGCCGAGAATCAGCCCGTTCGCGAGCTGCTGGAGCAGGATCTCCGAGAGCGTCACGCCCGCTACCGCGACGCTCGCGGGATCCCAGTCACGATGCCGACTGGTACAGCACCCAATGCCCGGCCGTGCCGATCAGGATCACAAAGTTGCTGCGCGCGAGCGTATTCTGCGGCGTGAAGTTGATCGGACCGGCCACCCCCTGGAAATCTTTGGTCTGCTTCAGGGCCGCGATGATCTTCTCCTTGTCGGTCGAGCCCGCCCTCGTGATAGCGTTCGCAAGCAGGTCCATGCCGTCATAGGAGAGCGTGGAATAGGGCCCCGGCGCCTGGTTGAACCGCTCGCGGTAGGCGGGGATGAAGGCTTTGGCGTTGGGCAGGTCCTCCGCGGTCGGGTTGGAGAAGCAATAGACACCATTCGCGGCGGCACCGGCGAGCGCGAACAGCGTGGGCGAGTTGTTACCGTCGCCGAGCGCAATCAGCCCGCCATAGCCCGCCTGCCGGAGTTGCTTGATAAGCAATCCGCCATCGGCGTAGTACGCGGTCCAGAACACCGCATCGGGCTTCGCGGCCTTGATCCGCGTCACCATTGCGGAGAAGTCCTGCTCGCCCGCGTTGGCCACCCCGTGCGTCACGACCTTGCCATCCGACTTGGCCCAGGCCTCCTGCGTCAGCTTGGAGAGGTCGCCCGAATAGGCATCACCCTCATCTATCACGGCGAGGGTCTTGATCCTCTTGCTCTTGAAGAACTTCACCGCGGTTGCGACCTGGTCGTAGCCGGTGCTGTTGATCATGAACGCGTTGCCGGGATTGGCACCGATTAGCTTGGTGCTGTTCGCGGCGGTGATGATGAACGGGATATGTGCATCGCCGAAAATCTTCAGCGTCGGCAGCGTCGACCCCGAACAAGAGCCGCCCACGACGCCGATCACGTTCTCCGAGACCAGCTTGCTAGCGGCGTTCACCGCCTGCTGCGGATCGCACGCCTCATCCTGCACGCTGAGCGTGATCTTCTGCCCCAGCACGCCACCCGTGGCGTTGATCTGGCTTGCGGCCAAGCGGATCGCGTTGGCCATGTCAATGCCTATAGTCGCCTGGCTACCCGAGAGTTCCGTGAGCACTCCGACGGTGAGGTCGGCGGCGTGCGAGGCGGCCGCGCCGAGCAGGATGCCGGCCGCGGCGGCACAGGCAGTTAAAAGGCGGCGTCGCGTAGACATGCGTTCCGCTCCCGGAGTTGGTTGGCAGCGAGCCTAGCCGATCGCCCGCCCGCCGTTGGCTTGACAGCAGCCTAAGTATGCCATAGACCTATCATACCAACAAGAGGGTTTCATCGGCGGCGAGGACTTTCAGCCGGTCCAGAGACGGCGGCTCTATCAAGAGGTCGCCGACCGCATCGAGAAGGCCCGTATAGCGATCTTGAATAAGCCGGATGGACGATGGGGTGAAGCAGCTCTCCGATGTGTATGAGAGCATGCCCCCTTTTCTCCGGTTGTCACCTCAGTGTCGCAACGTCTCACGGCACGATCGCTATATCCTGCTTGTAGGCGCCGGGGCCGTCTGATCCAGGATCGGCGGAGCGTGATCGAGCCTTCGCACCGCACTCTCGTCGATGTTCTGCAAGGTCCGCCAGCCACCTATGGCCATGGCCACGTCAATCTCATCTCGCAGGATTCTGAGAACATGCTCGACGCCCGCGGCACCGGCGATGGCAAGCCCCCAGAGGTGCGCGCGGCCGATCATGACGGCCGTTGCCCCGAGGGCTCGCGCCTTCAGGACGTCCGCTCCGCGTCGAATGCCGCCGTCGAGCAAAATCGGAGTGCATCCGCCCAGTGCGTCGGCGATCTCGGGTAACGCGTCGAGAGTACCGATCGAATGATCAAGCTGCCGCCCGCCGTGGTTCGAGATTTCGACCGCATTGCAGCCCAGCTCTACCGCACGCAGGGCGTCTTCCTTCCTCATCACCCCCTTGACCACGAGTGGTCCGTCCCAGATCGCCCGCAGCCACTCGAGATCCTTCCAGGTCAGGCTTGGGTCCACAAGCGTGGACATGTAGCTTGCAACGTTGGCGAGCCCCGTGGCGCCACGACCTTCGAAGTTGCCAAACGTTACTTTCGGCGTGGTCGCCATCCTAATCCACCAGGCTGGTCGCCTGAGGACATCCAGAAACAGCGAAGGTCGCAATTGGGGACTGATTGTAAATCCGTTTCGGCTATCCCGTTCCCGATGACCGTGAACGGGATAGTCGACGGTCAGGCAAAGCGCCTCATAGCCAGCTACCTTGGCTCGGTTGGCAAATTCGCGCGTGACCTCACGGTCCCGGTAAATGAACAGCTGCAGCCATTTTCCTGCCCCTGAGGCCGCCATCACTGCTTCCAGCGACAGACTGGCGGAGACGCTGACTGTCATCACTGTGTCGGCAGCCGAGCAGGCTCTCGCAACTTCGGCTTCGCCAGCCGGCCAAAGCAGGCCGGATAAACCAGTTGGCGCAATTAGGACCGGCATGCTTATCGTGCGGCCGAAGAGTTGAACCGATTGGTCGCGCTGCGCCACGCCTGCCAAAACGCTTCCTCGAAATGCGTATTTGTCAAAGCAGTCAGAGTTGCGCCGTACGGTCGCCTCGTCGCCCGCACCTCCATCCACGAAGTCAAAAAAGGCCCGCGGTAACCTGCGTCGCGCTGCCTGCCTCACTTCATCCACATTCAAATACCGAGTCAGCGCAGACATAGCGACCTTCATGCAGCCTTGGGTAGCTTCGAGAAATCTGTTTGACGGATGGCACGTGAGGTGACGTGGTCACTCTCTTCCAGGAGGAAGTATTCCACGGCGGAGGAGAGGAGAATCGCCGAGGTTACGTCGCGGAAGCCCGCGAAATGCTGCGTTTGTTGATGCGCTTCGAAAGCTGAGGAGCTGTCGTAGACTTCGCACAGCACCACCTCGTTCCCGAGACCCGCGTCGGGCGTCAGTACGTCAAAGCGACGGCAGCCGGGCTCGTTGGCGAAGGACGTGGCGGCGTTCTTTCGAACGTGCGCGAGGAAGTCGTTTTGCCATCCGCGAACCACCTGGTAGCGCACCAGGATCGCAAGATTCGACATCGTTAATGCCATTGGCTTGACAGTAGCCTGGGTATGCCATAGACCTATCATACCAACAAGAGGATTTCTTCGGCGGCATGGATTTTCAGCCGGTCCAGAGACGGCGGCTCTATCAAGAGGTCGCCGACCGCATCGAGCGCGTAATCCGTGACGGCGACCTGGCGGAAGGCGAATCACTGCCCTCTGAGCGTGAGCTGATGGATCAATTCGCCGTCGGCCGCCCGGCAATTCGGGAGGCTCTACTGTCCTTGCAGCAGAAGGGACTAATCCTAGTAGGCAACGGGGAGCCCGCACGGGTGGCCCGTCCCGACGCTGATCAGCTGATCGGTGCACTGTCCGGGGCGGCTCAGGTGTACCTGTTGAAGGACGATGGCGTGCGGTATTTCCAGGCGGCGCGCAAACTGTTTGAGGCCGCCATTGCACGGGAGGTGGCGCGCAGCGCCGATGCGGCCGACATCGCCCGCATGGAGGCGTCGCTGGCGGCGAACCACGCCGCACGCGGCGACGCGAAGGCATTCGAGGCGACTGACGTCGCCTTTCACCTGGAGATCGTGCGTGCCGCCGGTAATCCTCTATTAATTGGCCTGCACCAGGCGCTGAGTCGCTGGCTAACAGAGCAGCGTACCGTCTCACTCACCGCCCGCGACGCGGAGGCCGCCGCGATCGGCGCACATTGTCGCATCTTCGCCGCTATCAAGGCGCATGATCCAGACACGGCAGAGGCAGAAATGCAAAGTCATCTCGACGAAGTGGCGGCGTTCTATTGGGCCGAGCGAAGCCGCCCGGAGTACGTTGAGCAAGGATATAAGGGAGACAACGACGATGCGGACACCCTCGCTCAAGGATGAGGCGCGACGGACACGCGTTTCAGCACAGGCGTGCCGGCGAGCTTGGGCACATGTCTATTGTTGCACGATCGCCGCCGGCTGTGTTGCAACGAGCTGACAGTCCGTATTTGTTGCGGGCGACGTTCGGGTTAGCCCTTACGGGAGGAGGAGAGTAATGTGGCGTAAGGCATGGGCGAATGCCTGCATCGGTGTTGGAATACTAACCTTAGTCACGTTGGTGTGCACTCCTGCAGCGCTCCCACAGCAATCGATAATCACTATAGCTGTGGGTGTGCCCCTCTCGGGGCCTCTCGCTAGCGACGGACAAGGTGCAGATCATGCCGTGCACCTTGCAGTCGATCAGTGGAATCAAGAGGTCGGGATCCGGGGTCCTCAAATTCGCGTGTTGGAGGTGGACGATCAAGCAAACCCTCAAGTGGCAGTTAGTGCTGCGCAGAAGATAGTGGCGGATCCTAGCGTCGTGGGCGTTGTGTACGGCATCACGAGCTCGACTTGTATTCCCGTGTCGGATATTTTTCAAAGCGCCAGTCTCGTGATGGTCACCCCAGGGTGCGGCAATCCTCAGGTTACTGAACGAGGCAACACAGTGGTCTTCCGTATGATTCCACGGGACGATGTTCAGGGTCCGGCGGGTGCAGTTTATGCGGTGACGAATCTTCACGCCAAGAAGATCGCGGCAATCGACGACGGTACTGCAGGGCCGCGCGGTGTCGCTGACCAATTTGCAAAGCAAGCTCAGGCTCTCGGAGCAACGGTTCTACGATACACCATCAGATCAGGCGACAAGGATTTCCACCCTGTTCTAGGAACGATCCCAAAAGACGTGAATGTGATTTACTCCGCAGTATGGGCACCTGATGCCGCACTGTTAGCCGAACAGCGGGTAGATGTTGGTTTACAGGTGCCGATGATAGGTCCAGAGTCTCAGTTCGTTGTCAATGATTACATCCAAGCTTCGCAGGGTGCGGCCGAGGGCAACTACATTACCTATTATGCGCCGGACATCAACAAAATTCCGAGTGCAGCTCCGTTTATGAAAGCGTACCACGCTAAATATGGGGATCTGGCCTCTTACGATCCATTTTTCTACGACGGGGCCAATCTTCTTCTAACAGCGATCCGAAACGCCGGCCCCAATCCTACCAGAGCTACCGTCTTAGGAGCCGTGCGTGACATGAAGAATTTCAAAGGCATTCTGGGCTCGATCTACAACTTCGATGCGAAGGGTGATATAACAGCTCGGGTAATGTACATCTATCAGGTGCACGGTAACCAATTCGTGTACACTGGGCAATCCGTAACGGTGAAGTAGCGGTTGGTCTGCTAGCATCACGCGGTAGAGACGATGGCGGTCCTAGAGATGGCCAGGTACCTACTATGATAGACACGACGGGTGAGACGTCCGGCCAAGCGCAATCGATCCTGGCCGAGCGCTCTTGGAGACAAAACTAGTGTCCTTCGCGAGAGCTCCCGCGACAGCGAGGCCGTGGCATACAGCGACGTGGGCAGCAAGTTCGTGCCTTGGAAGAGGAAGCAAAACTGGACGGATGCAGGAGGAAGTACATGCGCAAGAATAAGGTCAAGGAACTACTCCGGACTGGCGGTGTTGCCTTCGGAACAAATATTTTTGAGTTCGGGACGACCGGTATTGCGCGAATCGTGGCGGAGGCAGGTGCGGATTTCATCTTTCTTGATATGGAGCATACAGGCTGGAGTATTGAGACGATTCGAACCATGCTCGCGTCGACAGGTGGCCTTGACTTAGTGCCCGTCGTTCGGCCTCCGGCCCTTCAGTACCACTTGTTGTCTGCCCCACTCGATATGGGGGCGATGGGTCTCATGATTCCCATGGTAGAGACGGAAGAGCAAGCGCGTATGATCGTGCAGTTTGCAAAGTACTATCCAGCCGGACAGCGCGGTGCGGCGTTCGGCTTTGCCCACGATGACTATAAGGGGGGCGACGTGTTCGAGAAGATGAAGAGTGCAAATGTGGAAGTGCTGCTCGCAGCTCTCGTCGAGACAGCGACGGGCATTGAAAACGCGGACCGGATTGCCGCCGTGGAGGGAATCGACGTGCTTCAGGTCGGCCAATTTGACCTTACAAACTCCCTTGGCATTCCAGGACAATTCGAGCACCCAACCTACAAGCGCGCCTTAGACCGTGTACTGGACGCCTGCATGCGGAACGGGAAGGCCGCCGGCTTCATGGCCACCAGTGTGGAAGAAGGGCAGAGATTACTTGAACAGGGATTCCGGTGCATCGAGTATTGGGGAGACATATTCATTTACCGCCAGGCCCTTGGCCAAGCAATCACTGCTCTCCGCGATAGCGTATCGGCTGCGCGGGTATCGACCCAGTCTCGTAAATAAGCGTTGGTACTCATCGTCGCTAGTCACCACGAGCGACCGGGTCGCTAGCCAGAGCCCGTTCGGCTCTGCGGGATGTGCATGGCCGCAGTGAGCGCCGCGATCGTGGGCGGAGGAGCGGTTGGAGCGCTCCGCATACTACCTAGCACGTGCCGACTGTGACGTCACGCTTATTGAGCAAAGAGATATTTGCACAGGCTGTTCTTACGGCAAAGCGGGGATGATCGTGCCAGCGATAGTATTCCTTTGGCGGCGCCCGGAGTATGGCTCAAGGGCCTGAAATGGATGTTCGAACTCGCAAGTCCGTTCTATATTAGACCGCGCCCCGAGTGGGGTCCTGATCAGAGATCATTCAGCGTTCGGCCTCGATCACGGCGGGATCGGGCGTTGGCGAAAACCGCGTGCGAGTCGGGAAAGCCAGTTGGTCCGCGATGGTCCGCGGACCAAAGCATTGTACTTCTAGTGCTCTGATCCTAACGGACGATTCCCAAGTCGGCGCGACCGTGCGATTCTGTTGGCATGAGCAAGACAGAGGCATGTATCTGGCTGTCGCCTGCGGATCGGGCGACGCTGCAAGGTTGGATTTCCGGGCGGAACACGCCGCAGAAGTTGGTCTGGCGGGCGCAGATCGTGCTGCTGTCGGCAGCGCGGCTTGGCCTGATGGCGATCACGCGCTCGGTCGGCAAGAGCAAGGTGACGGTCAGCCGTTGGCAGGAGCGCTACCTGGCCAAGGGGATCGATGGCCTGCGGCGCGACGCCACCCGCCCGGGGCGTAAGCCGCCGCTGACGGCCGAGACGATCCAGCAGGTCATACACAAGACTCTGCACGAGAAGCCGCCGGCCGGCACCCACTGGAGCATCCGCAAGATGGCCGCCGCCAGCGGCCTCAGCTACACCAGCGTCCAGCGCATCTGGAAGGCACACGAGCTCAAGCCGCATCGGGTAAAGACCTTCAAGCTGTCGAACGACAAGCGGTTCGTCGAGAAGGTGCAGGACATCGTCGGCCTCTACCTTAATCCTCCGGAGAAGGCATTGGTGTTCTCGGTGGATGAGAAGAGCCAGATCCAGGCACTTGACCGCACGCAGCCCGGCCTGCCGCTCAAGAAGGGGCGTTGCGGCACCATGACGCATGATTACAAGCGCCACGGCACTACCACGCTATTCGCCGCCCTGGAGGTGGCCACTGGCAGGGTCATCGGCCAGTGCATGCCGCGTCACCGTCACCAGGAGTGGCTTAAATTCCTGCGCCGGATCGACGCCGAGACACCGAACCACCTCGATGTGCATCTGATCGCGGACAACTACGCCACACACAAACACGCCAAGGTCCGGGCTTGGCTAAAGCGACACCCGCGGTTTCACATGCATTTTACCCCGACCTCGGCCTCCTGGCTCAATCAGGTCGAACGGTTCTTCGGCCTGATCACCGGGGACCGCATCCGCCGTGGCGTGTTTAAAAGTGTCGCGGCATTGGTCACGGCGATCCGGGATTACTTGCAGCGTCATAATGCCGATCCCAAGCCCTTCGTGTGGACCGCCTCCGCTGCCGCTATCCTCGAGAAGGTCGCACGTGGGCGACAAGCGTTAGAGTCACAACACTAGCTCTATGGGAATCTTCGAGTTACGCGTGCAATGGTCACGTCCGCGGACCACTGCGGACCAGCGTTCCGGCCACGACACATTCATTGCAGGTCGAGCCCTTGATAGTAGCGTGGTCGCTCGCCCGTCTGCGCGTCTCGCGGGCGTATCATTTCTACGCTCGGCAAGGCGGCCCGCAGGTCGCGGCCGAATGTTTGCTTGGTGCCGGGGTGTTCGCGACCCTGGGCCTCGCACCATGCGGTCCAGGCGGCATAGAGCCGGTCGCAATCGACGCAACGGGCGGGGTCGATGACGCATCGCTCGCGCAGGAAGGCGCCGATCGGGCTGGCGAGGTCTTCGAGGTCCTGGACGGCTTGGCGGGCGGATGCCGGCTGCACGAAGTGCCCGCGGGCGGTAAGTCGGTCGAGTCCGGTAATTGCCCAATTCAGAATGCCGGAGAGCTCGGGCAGCAGCTTGCCGGTCAGGGTGAGGTCTTCGCGGCCACAGAAGCTGTTGGTCAATTGCAGGATGATGAACCGCCCGGCCAGGGCGCCGCTCGCATCTGTCAGCCGCGAGAGCTCATTCGAAAGGATGACGAAGCGTGTTGGGAGCGTGCCTGTCCATGCCGGCAGGAATTTCCGGTCGATCGTCAATCCATCTTCGCCGCTGATGGACAGCAGCCTTTCGGCGATTGCGTGCTGATCGGCTCGGCCGCTGAGTTTGGCGTCGGAAATCAGTGCCAGCGGTTTACCGATCAGCGGTGCCAAGCCGAAGTTCTGACCGAGCCCGGCAAGCGTCGGGTTGGCGACGTTCGGCCGCCCCAGCATCTCGGTCAGCACCCGCGCAATGGTTCCCTTGCCTGAACGCCTCGGCCCGACCAGCAGGAAAACCTTCTGGTGGCGCGTGTCGCGGGTCAGCAGCAGACCAAATAGTTCCTGCAAGGTGTCGATCGACTCGTGGTCGTGCGGCCATACAGATTGCAGGAAAGCGCGCCATTTCTGGGCTTCCGGCGCCCGCTCATCGTAACCGAACCCCACCGTATTCACCGCGAAGAAGGCGGGTGAATGCGGCAGCAGCGTCCGCGTCGGGAGGTGCAGCAGCCCGTTGGCGCACGAGAGCAGCTCCGCGGCGCGCAGATGCTCGTCGTGATCCACCCAGGCAGGCGCGCGGGTGTGTGCGGGTAACTGGCAGACAGCCGCCAGCGCCTCAAGCACGTTCGCGACGCGATGTTTGTTGGGGGCGAATGGCAGGAGCTTGCCGTCATCGTCCTTCACGACGGCATCCTCAAGGAAAATCCAGATGGCAGCGCGGATCGATTCAGGCGGCAACTCGGCATAGTGCGTCCCGTGCCAGGTGTAGAATGTGCCTTGGAGGTGGTGGAGGGTCTGGTGATCGCCATGCATGTAATGCTGGCGCACCATCTCGCGGGCTATCAGGATCGGAGCGGACGGTGAGAGGATCGGCGCATCCGCATTCATGAGGTCGAGTGCGGCGAGGGGATCAGCGTTGAGCATGTATTCGTTTCCGCCGATCGAGTTCGCGGTCACCAACCCAGGTGGCGATTTGCTGCGCGCGGGCGGGGTCTATGTTCAGCTTGATGGCTTCTTCGGCAACGGCAGCACGGATGTCGTCCTTGGTCTGGCGCTCGCGGATCATCCGCCCAGCGAGGCGAGCAATGGCACGGGTGTTCTCTCCCCTCTGTTCTGCGGGTTCGCGGTACTTTGTTGTGGCGCTGGTAACGATGCGGCCTATCTCGGCGTAGCGCGCTCGCCAGCGGTCATCTTGTGCGGCCTCAGGCCATGACCGCATGATGCCGCGCAGTATCTCGGTGGTGATGTCTTGGGAGATGTTGCGGCCGATCAGCCGGGCGGCGAGGGGCACCAGTGTTGTGTGCAATTCCTCGCCCGTGAGCGCACGGCGGATCAGCTCGGCGGTCTCGCGCTCATCGCGCCCCGTCTCAGTCTGGTCGGGTTGCGCTTGTGCTGAGGGTCCAAGCCAGATCTCGTCCAGATCATCGTGTTGGTCGATGGTGGTGCCGTCGATCAGCTCGACGCGGTGTGACGGGTTATGGTTGACCGACCCGAAGTAGTATGCCTGCGAAAGTGTCCAGCTTTCACGAGAAAAGACGCCGCCGAACAGGCCATTGAGCCGGCCGAAAATGGCGCGGCGCCGGTCGGGGGCCAGCTCTTCCGATAGCGGGCAGAGCACCCGCCAGCGCGGTGTATCTTCGGTATACGATGGCGACGTGTATAGGATTGAGGCGATTCCCTGCTTTTCGAGCCGCTCCATCGCGGCATCGAACGGGATCCGTTCTTGATCATAATCGGCTTCGATGCCGGTGACCTCCAGCACGTTAACATCCCAGCGAAGACTATTGCCGCCGGTTCCATCAGCTTTGGGAGGGCTGCGCTTTTCTCCGAAGCGGGCGAGCTTGAGCCAGGGCAATCGGGCTTTCTGCCGCATGGTTACGGTGCTGATTCGCTCGGCCAGCGCACGCGGAGAGTATGGCTCTTCTCGTTTTGTTTGGGCGGCGTAGTCCTCGAAGAACGTCACCGGGATGGCGCGGTCGAGCGTGGTCATCGGGCACCCGCGAATTTGAGCAGCAACTCGCGCTCGCTCTCCTCGGCGGCTTTGAGGACCTGCAATTGCTCTTGGTCGATGTGGCGCTCGATCGCGTCGCGGACCAAGGCGCGCAGCTTGTCGGGCTCGATCGCATCCAGTTCTACACTGTCGCCCTCAAAAGCCTTGGCACGCGTGTCCGTGGTCTTGGTGCGGCGGCTCGGCAGGTTCCACGTGTGGATTTGCCGGGGCAGCACGGCGAGCCGCTCGAAATGGATCTCGGCTTTCGGCGCCAGTTCGCGGAGCGTCTCTTCGATCTTCTCCCCGGCGTTGACGCCGGACGGATCGTGGTCGCCGAGGTGATAGATGAAGGCCGGGACATCCAGTTCGGCGATGTATTCCGCCGCGTCGTGCAGGAACGAGAGGCTGGCGTAGCCGCGCGCCGACATGAGCCGCACGTCGTATTCGGCGGTAACGGGATAAATGACGCCGCTCAGGGCGTCTTTCTCGATCCAAATCTCGACGTAGCAGCCGGCGTCTGCCCACAGGTCCTTGCGGTAGAGCCGCGCCGTTTCCTCGAGCACATGATCAACGTCGCGATAGGACTCAGGCTTGCACTGATACCGCGTGCAGTCGGTCAACCATCCATAGGGCAGCTCGCCGGCACGGCGCATCAGTGCCAGGTCGGTCTGGACTTTGGCGTATCCGTCCTCGGTCTTCTCGACTAGGCCTCGGACGGTAACCTGATAGAATGTCTGCCGGACTGTCGCGGGCCGCATGACCTCCACGAGCTTGTAGAGCGCATCGCGCCTCTCCTCGACCTGGGCTTTGGTCGAGCGCGCCCGTTTTATCCGGCTCGCCTGATAAATTCCGGTGCCGCTCATCTGGCGCCAGCCAGTAGCGCGAGCGCTTGAAAGATGGAGGCCGGTGCAGTAAAGAGCCTGCCCGTTCCCCCTGCCGAGTGAGAAGCGCAAGCCCCCGTGTGACCGGCCCCCGGTTTCCGGGGGCTTTCCATTTCAGGCGCTCTTGCGCGGCCGCCCGACCGGGCGCGGGGCCGGGTTCTTCCGGCGCCCGCTGGGCCGGCCGCGGAGCCATCTGATAGCGGGCTCGACCACCACCATCGGCGTTCGGCCGATGTACTCGATCGGCATTCCCTGCGAGATGTAGAAATACGTGGTCCTGACGGACTTACCGATGGCCTCGGCGAAGCAGGGAATTGAAGCCAGCCCTTGCATTGCCCTTGCGCGGATGTCTGCGACGACGGAGAGCGGTGCTGTGTCAGGCGTCATGCCATCACCCTCAATTCGGTTGCGATGGCCCGCAATTATCCGCACAGAGCGGCGCGACGCATGGCCGCAATTGCCATACAGTCAATTGCGGCTGTTTGGCCTCCTGGCGCGCCTTAGGGCGTCTTCCACCCCCGCCTCGGTCAGAGGCCGGCCGCCTGTGCCTTCCCACCCGGCCGAGCTCAGCGCGAGCTTCACGAACCTCAGGGCCGGCCCGCGCTTGCTAGCGCTCGCGCTGCCGGAACCGGTGATGGCGCGATACTGCCTGAGCATGATCTCGCTCCAGCACGCCAGCCAGTCCCGTGGCCATTCTGGCGTGCAGTCCGTGAACGCCACGGCGGGCGCCGTTAGCCGCGCCGAGCCAGGGTAGACCGAAAGAAGGCGACTTAGCTTGCGCGCGGTAGCTTTGGCTTCCCTGGCGGGAGCCAGCGCCCGCTCTACCTCCGCCTGCATCGTGCGGGAGGCCTTCGCCACCGTAAGCCATTCCGACGCAACGAGCACGGCATCGGCATCCCATGGGCGCGGGGCGCCTGCGACGTCGAGAAATGCCTCTACATCCTGCGGCGTAAACAGGCTGCCCACCTGCTCGACGAACCAGCGCGCTACGTCGTACGGCAGGGGGGCCGTCACGCTCGCCCCCGCATCGGCACCACGGCCGCGCCTTCGCTGCCCGCTCCCGTGATGACGGCGCCGGCCCGCTCGGTTGCCGCGCGCAGCGGATCGTCGAGCAAGTGCGCATATCTCGCCGTGGTCGCAGCCTGGGTGTGTCCAAGCAGCGCACCGATGATCGGCAGAGACAGGCCGGACGATGCCAACACGCTCGCGTAGGTGTGCCGCAAATCGTGCACCCGGACACCGGGCAGCTCGGCCTTCTTGCTGACCGCGGTCCAGAAATGCTTGATGGTTGTCAGCGGCTTGCCGTCTTTGCCAGTGAACAGGTGCACCAGCTCGGGCAGCCCGTCGCGCCGGCGCCGCTCATTCTCCGCGTCGGCCGTAGCCTTCATGTCGATCAGCAGTTGCAAAGCCGGCGCGGACAACGGGACGCGATGCATCTTGCCCTGCTTGGTGGCAGCGCTCGGCTTCGTCCACACACCGGCCGCCAGGTCGAATTGCCCCCACGTGGCACTGAGCGTCTCGCCGCGCCTCGCGCCGGTCAACAGCAACAGCCGCACCACGTTTGCGCTGGTCCGCTCCGGATGCACCGCCAGAACCTCGCCAAGCCGGGCGATCTCGGGCGGGGTCAGGAACCTCTCGCGCCTCTCCTCCGGCTCGCGCTCGAGCCCCCGGACCGGGTTGTCCGAGCGCATCTTCCAGCGGACGGCGAGCGAGAGCATTTTCGACGCCACCGAGGCGGTGCGATTCGCACGGTAGGGCGCGGTGGCCGCGATCTTGGCATGCAACCGCTCGACATCTTCGTGTCGAACGTCCGCGACTTTCAACTTTCCTAGTGTTGTGACTTTAACGCTTGTCGCCCACGTGCGACCTTCTCGAGGATAGCGGCAGCGGAGGCGGTCCACACGAAGGGCTTGGGATCGGCATTATGACGCTGCAAGTAATCCCGGATCGCCGTGACCAATGCCGCGACACTTTTAAACACGCCACGGCGGATGCGGTCCCCGGTGATCAGGCCGAAGAACCGTTCGACCTGATTGAGCCAGGAGGCCGAGGTCGGGGTAAAATGCATGTGAAACCGCGGGTGTCGCTTTAGCCAAGCCCGGACCTTGGCGTGTTTGTGTGTGGCGTAGTTGTCCGCGATCAGATGCACATCGAGGTGGTTCGGTGTCTCGGCGTCGATCCGGCGCAGGAATTTAAGCCACTCCTGGTGACGGTGACGCGGCATGCACTGGCCGATGACCCTGCCAGTGGCCACCTCCAGGGCGGCGAATAGCGTGGTAGTGCCGTGGCGCTTGTAATCATGCGTCATGGTGCCGCAACGCCCCTTCTTGAGCGGCAGGCCGGGCTGCGTGCGGTCAAGTGCCTGGATCTGGCTCTTCTCATCCACCGAGAACACCAATGCCTTCTCCGGAGGATTAAGGTAGAGGCCGACGATGTCCTGCACCTTCTCGACGAACCGCTTGTCGTTCGACAGCTTGAAGGTCTTTACCCGATGCGGCTTGAGCTCGTGTGCCTTCCAGATGCGCTGGACGCTGGTGTAGCTGAGGCCGCTGGCGGCGGCCATCTTGCGGATGCTCCAGTGGGTGCCGGCCGGCGGCTTCTCGTGCAGAGTCTTGTGTATGACCTGCTGGATCGTCTCGGCCGTCAGCGGCGGCTTACGCCCCGGGCGGGTGGCGTCGCGCCGCAGGCCATCGATCCCCTTGGCCAGGTAGCGCTCCTGCCAACGGCTGACCGTCACCTTGCTCTTGCCGACCGAGCGCGTGATCGCCATCAGGCCAAGCCGCGCTGCCGACAGCAGCACGATCTGCGCCCGCCAGACCAACTTCTGCGGCGTGTTCCGCCCGGAAATCCAACCTTGCAGCGTCGCCCGATCCGCAGGCGACAGCCAGATACATGCCTCTGTCTTGCTCATGCCAACAGAATCGCACGGTCGCGCCGACTTGGGAATCGTCCGTTAGGATCAGAGCACTAGCTGCGGCCTGATGTAGCGATTCAGGATGCCTTCATAGTCTCGCTGCGTGGTGGCCCGCTTCTTCAGCAGGTGCTCAGCCTCGAACCGGTCGGCCAAGTCATTGACGGTCGGCGCTGCCCGCTCAGCGTGCCGCTCGGCCATCGGATCGCCGCCCGCATCGACGATGCGGCGGAGCCGGGCAGCCTCGGGCCACACCTTCTCGGCAGGCCACGCCTCAATATCGCCGATGGTGTACCGGCGCTCGATGCCGCCGGCCCGATAGCCGAGGGTCCAGGCGCGGGCACCCGCTGCTGTGACGCGGGGCGCCAAGCCGGTTAGCCACGGACCAGTCAGGCCGAGTGTCCGCAACTCCGGCTCCTTGAAGACCTTGTTGCCCTTCGGTGGCGCGGGCAGTGCCCGCACCAGCCGGTCAATCGCCTTGAAATCGGGGGCATTCCGCTTCGCCATCGCACCGTCCCTCGTGTTCGCGCTGTGTCCGCACGAAGACTGCATCAGGCTTCAACGGATTGGAACATATTTCAGTGGGCTTCGCTCACATTCCTTGATTTTCTGCGGTTTGGAGGGGCGGCGTCTGCGGACACAAGGTTGCGGGCATGGCGGGAACTGATTCGTAATCAGTAGGCCATCGGTTCAAATCCGAGCGTCGGCACCAGATAAACCCCTGAAATCAGATGAATTTTTCCCGATCGCCGACCCGCCGGCTATTTGGGCCCGGTCCCGAATAACCCTTTCGCCCGGCCGCCCTCCCGCTACCGGCGCGCCGGCCCGGCCGGGGGAGCGGCCGGTTCTTGCGGGGGCGGCCCGAATCGGTTGGACCTCTCCCCGCTGGGAGGGGCAGCAGGCGCGCTCCACTGACTTTTGGCACGCTGTTCAACTTCAGCAATTGCCGCGAGCAGTTCTCCGCGATGGTCGGGACCGTGTTCGAGGGCGTCTGCCATCCTGGAATCTTACCAGCACTGGGCGGTGGGGCGGGAAATCCCAGAGACTCCCGCCCACCTAGTTGCTACCGTGAGAGTTGGACACACCGATCACGGAGCTAACAGTGATCACCTTACGATTTCTTGGGCGTGTACTGCCATTGGGAATCAACGTCTCGGCAGAAGTGCCCAGAGTTGAAATGGAAGTGGGAGCACGAAGGCATAGAGTTTGTCTTCAGGCTTAAGATTGTTGAGTCGGCGGTGACGATTGAGTGCGATCTAGAGCACTACAAACCGGAGTATCTATCAGAGCTCTACAAGCGCGCAACGGACTTGGCAAAAGCTGTGGCCAATATGGCAGCATTTGCCACCGGCTACGGTATCGTTGTGATGATAAAGGTTATGGTTGGACCGAATGGCGCGCAGACGGCGCTTCACAGGCAGGAGCAGATACCGCCCGAGTTGAGGACTGCGATCAGCCTAAATCCGACCCGCCAACAGGAATTTCCCCGGTCTCTCAGCGTTATCGTAACCGAGCCATCTATATTCATCGCTTTGGATGACATGATCCGTGCCGTCACGTCGTATCATACTTGTGCAGCAGATTGCCGGCGCGTCGTGGATCGCATTCGTCGGATTATCGCACCGACACTGGATGGAAGTGCGGCATGGCAGGCCGTTACGGGTGTGATCCCCGACCGGGTCACGACGGACGGCCACGACGCCTATCCCCAGGCGATCCGGATGGAGCTCGGCAGCCGCGTGCGGCATCGGACAAACTGCTTCGCCTCGAGCAGGATCATCGTGGCGTCAAGGGCCGATGTCGACCGATGCTCGGCTTCAAGAGCGTCCCATCAGCAAGACGATACTGCCGCGGTCACGACGAACTCCGGAACTTCCTCCGCTCTCGATCTCGCATGTGCCAACACGTTCCCGCCTGCACGGCGCTTTCACTATATGCGCCGGACAGCCATCGCGCTCGGTATTCTGGAAGCTGCTTGAACGGGAGGTTCCGCAGCCTAAGAATGTCGCGCCAAGCAGGCTCGAAAGCTGACAGAGCCGTTTCGATCAGCCGCGAGCAGATTCGAGTTCATTGTCCTCGACGGTGGCCCGGCTTAATCTGTCTGGAGGCAGCGGCAGCCACCGGAGCGTATGAGCGTTGGTCAGCACCTTCATCCCGGCCCGGCCCTTCGACTTCCCTTACGATAGCCAGCTCGACCCCGCCGCGGCGGCCCTGATGGTCATCGACCTTCAACTTGATTTTTTGTCGCCTGACGGCTACTTCGCGCGCAAGGGTTACGACCCCTCCCCGCTTCGCGCCATTCTGCCCAACGTGAACCGCCTGATCGGGGCCGCACGGTCTGCCGGCGTCCTGATCGTACACACCCGCCAGGGATACCGAGCCGACCTCGCCGACATGACGCTCTACGAGCAGTGGCGGCGCAAGCGTGCGGGGCTCGACGGCACCCGTATCCTGCTGCGCTCGTCGCCAGGCTACGGCATCGTGCCCGAGATCGTGGTCGCGGATACCGACGTCATCGTCGACAAGACTGCGAACGGTGCCTTTACTTACACGGACCTCGAGCACATCTTGCGGGCCAAGGGCATCTTGCACCTAATCTTCACGGGCTGCACAACGGACGTCTGCGTACACACGACGCTCCGCGAGGCGAACGACCGAAACTTCCAATGCTGCCTCGTCGAGGACGCCTGCGCGAGCGGGGACGCCTACGCCCACGCGGCAGCTGTGCACATGGTGACGGTAGAGGACGGCATCTTCGGCGTCGTCGCGAAGACCGACGACGTTGTCGCCGCGCTAGACTGCCTCCGCCCCGCAGCACCCCTCATCCTTCGGTGATCTGGATAGGGGCCCTCTGCGACATTCAGGCTGGAGCGGGCGGAGGTGTCGGTGCAAAAATCAACGATACTGTTGAAAAACTCTCGCGCCGATCAGCAGAGACAGATTGATCCGTGGCGTAAACGCCTGGTTCTGGCAGCTCATCAAGAATCTACTAACACGCGATAACCACCCTTCTAGCGTGTTATTAGAAGCAATGGATGGTCGAACGCACCCTGGCCTCGCTCAAGCGATGTCGCCGATTGGCCCAGCCGGAACCGGCGTGGTAAGTCTGACTGCCGGGCATTGTGCTCAGGGTTGCCGAACGGCCCTACCGCACCGCCGGCGCTACCATCACCCCCGATGGCCACGGCGCATTCGGTCCCAGCGCCCCAAAATCCCGCCGCACGATCTCCGCATACGATCCGACCTGTGCCAGCACCATCTCCCGCCAATCCGCCTGCAGCCCCAGTGCCCGCGCATTCACCGGAAACGCCGCCGCCTCCCAGCGGTCATCCGCCGAACCGGCCCGCATCAACGCGCCGATTACCCAATACACCAGTGCACCCCACGAACCGTCCGCAATCGGCGTCGCCGCGATCACCGGAGCCAGCTCGAGAGGCGGCAGCAGCCGGCTCTGGAGCCGGTTCACCCCCGGATCCCGCCGCATAGCCGCCAGATACGTCGTTTCACCCACAACCGCCTGGCAGCGCTGGACGTCGTAGGCATCCAGCATCTCGGAATCCTCCTGGAACGCGATGCGCCCGATATCCAGATGCAACGCCGCCACGGCACGCTCCAGCACGCGCTGCGCCGCAGAGGCAATCATCAGGCACACCGTCCTGCTGTTCAGATCGGCTATGCTGTGCACCGGCGACGTCTCCGGCACCATGATTCCAATTCCGTCGATCACCGCCACAGGTCCGGGCAGGATCGCGGCCGTCAACGCATGATCCGCGATATCGTTGCCGGACAGGAACGCAAGCTCGTCCGTGCCCTGGCGCACGGCATCGAAATCCCGCTCCGAGTTATAAATCCGGAATTGGATGCGCGCCACCGGCCCCAGCACCGCGATCGCCACCGCGCGGCACAGATCAACCGCCACCCCGCGCGCCGTCGCCTCCTCGGCCTCAGCCACGCCGGGGCGCGCCGCAGCGCCGCAGCGCAGCACGCCCTCGGCTCGGACACGGTGCAGCACACCCGCGGCGTCCGCGCTCGGGGCGACCAGCGCTGTCAGACCGAGCGCGGCCGCCATCAGGGCGGAGCGGATCACTGGTTATAGGCGGGCAGAGTCGCCGGCAGCGTGTTGAACCCCGCCGGTATCGGGTTCGGGATGTTCATCTGCACATCCGTCGGCGTGATGCCGATCGCCTGGCATCCATGCCCGCCGAAATGCGGCAGCGCCTGGACGATCGGCTCGGGGATCATCGCGTACGAGCCGGGCAGGGGCGGGATCTGTCCCGTCAACCGGCCTGGCTCGAAGCCCGAGAGCAGGTCGTCCGTGATTGGTGAGTTCAGATCGCGCGGACCCAGATAGCGCTGCACGAAACCATTGGGACCGTTGAAGCGGGGATCCTCGCCCGCCAGCAGCACCGCCTTCTCCTCGGGCAGCGACGCCAGCGGCGGCAGATCGAAAATCGCCTCGATCGTCTCGATTACCGCGTTGTGGTCGCCCTCGGCGTGCGACACCGCGTGCGCGCGCGCAAAGGGCGAGATCATCAGCATCGGAATCCGCACCCCGCGCGCCAGAGGCAGCCCGTCCGGCCCATAGGACAGGATCCGCGGCGGCACGTGATCGTAGAACCCGTCCGACTCGTCATAGGTGATCAGGATCAGGCTCTGGTCCCAGATCTCCGGGCGAGGCGCGACCGCGTTGATCACCCGCGCCGCCATCGATTCACTGATCTGCCGGTCGCTGTAAGCCGGATGGTCGTCGTCACCCGTCTTGGTGTTCTCGATCGTCCGGATGTCCGACGGGGTCAGACCGTTGGCATTGGGATAGCGCGGGTTCTGAATCGGCGGCGTCTGGCCGAAAATATCGTCGAAGCCGCCGCGAATATAGAAGACGCCGCCGCCAACCGGCAGGTTACCATTGGCGATGTCCGCGAAGAAGTCCCCTTCACCCCGCAGATTGCGCTGCTCCTCCGGGTTGTTGGCGATGTAACCGAAATACTGGGCCCCATTGTGATGGCTCACATAGTTCTGGTGCGTGGCGTTGGACTCCGGATCGGTCGGCTCGTGGTCGTAACCGTCTTCATACCAGCGCCACGCCACCGGCTGGCCATGGCGGTCGGCGATGAAGGGAATGTCGCCGGTGATGTCCGCCAGATCGCTCGCCGGCGCCAGGTCCCGCGACATCACGTCCTTCACCGCGCCGCCCGCGAGCGTCAGCGGCACCGTCGCGAAGGTCAGGTTGGACGCGATGTTGCCGTCCGCATAGCTCTCCAGCGTGGACCCGCGCGGTTCGCGATGGGTGAAGGCCGGATCGAATTGCGATCCCCAGAACGGCTGGGGATCGTTCATGGTCGGCGGCCCCTGAGTCCTGGCCGACACGCCGTTGGCCGACACCGCCTGCCCTTGCGGCCCGTGCTTCACCCACTGCGTTTCGCCCGACTGGCCGGCGATCATGGCGATCGCGTTGGGCAAGGACGGCGTGTCCTCGGTCGCAAAGATGTTGTCGAAAATCGTAAACCGGTTGGCGTAGTTCCAGAAGAACGGAATCGTGTCGCAGTCGATGTGGCTCATCACCAGCCGCGCGAACTGCGTTCCCATCGCCGCGTTGTTCGCCCTGCCCTTGGACGCGAAGCGCGTGTATTCATCCATCGCGAACCCGTCCATCTGGGCCACGCCATTCTTCACGTCGATCTTCTTCGCCAGCCCCGCATGGCTGTGGTCCACGCTGTCGGTGAAGGTGGAGTTCTGCTCCGGCCCGATGCGGAACGGCTGCACCGACACCGTCTGGCCGTTCAGGTCCGTATAGGTCTGGGTAAACCCGGGCGTATGCGCCGCATCCCGCGGGCCGGACGGGTCGGCATAGAGCCCATTCACGCCGGGGAAGGTGCCGAACTCGTTGTCGAAGGAATGGTTCTCGTTGAAGATCACGAACACATAGCGGATGCGGTTGCGCACCGCCTGGATCAGTTGCTCGCGCGACATCTGCGGCGCAGTAACCGGCGCCACCGCATACGGCGCCACCGCCGGACCGGGTAAAGGCTGCGGCGTCACGATTGGAAGCTGCTGGGCCAGCGCCGGTGAGGACAACGCGGCAAGCATGGTGGTCAACCGCAGGACTCGCTTCATGCAAACCTCTCCGTCTCGACCGATCTTTCCCATTGGGCGACGTTCTCGCCCACTCTCCGGTAGGGGATACCAGCGGTGATGCCCGCTTGGACATCCAGAGTCAGGTGAAAAATTCATGTCAGGCGCCGTCTCTGGCTCGTTTTGGCGCACCTACGGGGACTTGTAGCGACGCACAATGATGAGCAGCCCGACGCGAGATCAAGCGGCGTTTTCGACGCACGTTCTTTGAGAACATCAGCGACCATGGACTCCACCGTGCCGATGAAAACCATGAGGGAGCCTCCTTCGTGAGCGATCAGCCCAATACACCAGGTCCGGAACATTTGGATCGCTTGGAGATCCAAGGGTCATGGGTCCCCTTTCTGTTCAAGTGCCTACGCCTAGCCCGGGGGGCGAGCCCGTTTTTGGGGATTTAGCTCTCACCGCGGGGCATTAGCTTTTGCTGCGGCGGCATCAGCGGCCTACGCTGAATTAGGCTCTGGTCTATGGATAGCGCAAGTGACATCGTGACCGAAGAAAGCCAGCGGCCGTCGGCATTTTTGGCTGAGTCGGGTGCAGGTGTTCCATAGGTATGTTGTTGTGTCTTAGCAATGCAGGAACTGACCTAACCAGTGATATGGTCGGTGGTTTCTATTGATCCCGTTCTATTATGGTGAGTATGATATTTTTACGTATTCCGATATCGAACCGCCGTGGGGATGCGATTCGCGCATGGCCTCGCGGCGCGTTGCACGATCTGTTGCGAACGGAAAGCCCGGTGTTGGCGGCTGGGTTCAACGTGGCCGAGCTCGACCGGGTGTTCGCGGAAATGGACGCGTTGCGGGCGAGAATGCTGCGGCGAGGATGAACCGAAGTCCCACCGCTGCCGGACCGGGTGACAACCGACGGGCATAACTCGTACCCGCGCGCAATCCGCTCGACGCTGGGCCGCAACGTCCGCCACAGAACGAGCGTCTACCTGAACACTGCGGGCCCCGAGGGTCACGTGTTCTGCGCCAAAGCGACACCGACATACTTGTATTGATGAAGTATGTCACCCGGCGGGAAATTCGGATCATGCCTTACCTGAAAAACGCTGACCACCCGTTGGTTCAAGTCGCCATTGGCATCGAAGGAGATCTCACCTTGCAGTGTGTTGAGCTTGGTGGTTTGAATAGCGTCCCGGACAGTGATGCGTGTAACCGGCTGACCCGACGCACCAACGCGCTTGATGGCATCGGCAATGACCATGACTGCATCATAGCAGGTAATCGAATAGTCCATCGGATAATTGCCTGTCCGTTTGACGAATCGCTGCACCCAAGGCTGCGCCGTCGCCGCCTCCAAAGCGTGCGGAGCCGGCACCGTCGCATACCATCCATCGACTGCAGGGAAACCGGCCCCCTCCAACATTGATGGCCCAAAGATACCGTCGCCGCCAGCCTTGATAACGTTCGGCAATGCCTCGTACGATTGTTTGGCGACCTTGACGCCTGCCTGCGAGTCACCGCCATAGTACAGCCCTTGCGGCGCAAGGCTCTTTATCTTAGTGATCACCGCCGAATAGTCAGCCGCTTTTGGGTCGAGCCGATCATGCCCGAGAACCGCCATGCCTCGCTTGCGCGCCTGATCCTCGAACGCCGCGCTGACGCCCACGCCGAAAGCGCCGCTGTCGTCGAGGCCGTACACACTTTTCACCTTCAGCGTATCAGCGAAGAAATTTGCCATGTTTGGGCCTTGATAGGCATCCGTGGTCACCATACGAAAGTAGATCGGTAGACCCTTCGGTCGATACTGCTGGGCAAACTTCGGATCAGTGATATCCGGGTTGGTCGAACTCGGCGTGATCGTCGCCAGATTCCCGAGGCTAAATATCGCCGACATCGCCTTGCCGGGCGTACTGCTCTGGGGGCCAACCGCCGCCACCACGGTGGGATCGGCGACCATTTTGCGCGCATTTATGGCGGCTTGTGCAGGATCGTATTGGCCGGCAGTGGCTGTCCCGTCATCCAGTACCATGACGCGCAGGTGATAGCCACCCGGTCCGCCATCAGCGTTGACATCATCGATAGCCATTAACGCGCCGTCCTTCGCGCGCGCTGAACTGTCAGCATCTGACCCTGTAAGAGAAAAGTCCATCCCGACCGTTACGAATCTTTCGTCTCCTCTGGCCAACTTCCCGGCTTCGAGTCCGACCAAAACGGAGGATGCGAGAGCTCCGAAGGTGGCACGACGAGTTAGAAGATACATCGTTCAATCCTCCCCTTAGTGGGTCCTACAGGGCCGGCATTTTGGCGGTATAGTAGCGCAAGGCTTCGAAAACTGTCAAGATGGTTCGATATTCTAAATCCGTCACCTCTAACGACAGCTCGTTGCCTAATGATCGGCATCCTGCCATACTTGCGCCCAACCAGCACCTGCGCCAGCTCTGGCAACTGTTACGCTTCGTAGTGAGGACGTCCTATGTACCTGGTTCAACGTAACAGTCGACCGTTGATCATGGGGCGCAACGGCGTGGTCTGTGCCAATCACCCCCTCGCTACTAGTGCGGGTTTCGATATTCTGCATGCCGGTGGTAATGCGTTCGATGCCGCGGCCGCAACAGCGCTCACGCTCGCGGTTGTTGAGCCGATGATGTCCGGGCTCGGGGGCGATGGAATCTACCACGCGTTCATCGCCAGTTCCGGGGAGGCGTTGGTATTCAACGGTACCGGCGCGGCTCCCAGGTCGGCAACGCCCGGTGGGATTAGCCCCGATGGCGTGCCATGTCAGGGACCCCGCAGCGTCTCCACGCCCGGAGCACTGGCTGGTCTAGCAGCCATGCACGCGAGGCTCGGTTGCCTCCCCTGGCAACGTTTATTCCTGGAGGCGATCGCTCACGCCAAGAATGGTTTCGCGGTGACCCACACTTATTGTCGCTTTGCAGCGGAAGCAGGAGTATTGCGAGCTGGGAATGACCATCGCACCGCGGCCTTATTGCTCCCCAAAACCCCGGGCGCCATGCTTTACCAACCCGAACTCGCTCGAACGCTCGAGGAGATCGCGGCCGACGGTGCAGAGACATTTTACCGTGGACGCCTCGCAATGCGCTTTGCTGCGGCTTTATGTCAGGCCGGGGTATTGGTGGACGCAGCCGATCTCGCCGCTTGCAATGCTGAAATTCAGGAGCCCATGTCTGTGACCTATCGCGGCTTCTCGGTCACCCAAACGCCACCGAACTCGATCGGCTTTACCCTTCTTCTGATGCTGAAGATGATCGAATGCTTCGACATCGCCGCGCTCGACCCCGTGCAGCGGGTCCATGTTATGGTCGAAGCCAAAAAGCGTGCATTTGTCGACTACGAGCGTTACGGCGGCGATCCACGGTACGGGGAAATCCCACTTGAGAGACTACTCTCGGCAGACTATGCGTCGGAGTGCGCGGCGACCATCGATCCGAGGCGAGCACGGGATTTGAAGCTAGCGGCGCCAGAGTCTGCAGGCAACAACACCACCTATTTCTGCGTTGTGGACGCTCAGGGCAACGCCGTGTCAGGCATTCAGAGCCTCAACTCCGCCTTTGGCTCGGGACTGATTGCAGGCGATACGGGGATCCTTCTCAACAATCGAATGGCTTACTGGCATCTCGCTCCCGGCCACGTCAACCGCCTTGCACCTGGCAAACGTGTCCGCCACACTATGAATGCGCCGATGGTGTTCCAAGATGGGAGGCTTTGGGGGGTCGAAGGCACGCCAGGCGGTGACAACCAAGTCCAGGTCAATTTGCAGGTTTTGACTTCAATGATGGACCTCGGTGCGGATCCGCAGACCGCAATCGAGTCACCCCGCTGGTCATCCAGCCAGCAAGGGCAAGGCGTAAACTGGCCCCATGACGCAACGGATCATCTGACCATAGAGTCTGGATTTGGCGAGCGTATATTGAACGACCTCGAGCGGCTTGGCCACAAACTGAACCGTGTCGGTCCGCTCGAAGGGCCGTGCTTCGTGCAGGCGATCCGCGTCACGGAAAGCGGTCTCCGGATGGCAGGCTCTGACCCACGGGGCGACGGATGGGCAGCGGCGTATTAATGTCCATCGGGAACAACTTGAGTCTTTAGAACCGGTCACTGGATCCGACATCGACGACATCCGATTGCGCTTGCGGCGGGCGGAGAAATTTCTCGATGAACGTGGCGGTGGCTCGCTGCCAACGAGGCGATGGTGCAGCGCCATGGCGGGGTCCTTCGGCATTACCACCGGAAGCATCGCGATCGACATGCCGAAGGTCCGCCAGCGCAAGCGCGAGATGGTCGAGCACGAAATCGGCCTGCACTTGAAAAACTACCGGGAGCGGCGCCGAACTGATCATGGGAAGCGGGCGCTTCATCGGTCCGAAGACGCTCGAGGCGCAGCTTAATGAAGGGGGCACCTGCGTTTTCACGGCCGAGCAGGTGTTCCTGAACCTCGGATCGCACGCGGCCATCTCGACGCAACAGGCATCTCGCTCATACTTGAGCGGACCGGGGACGCCGACACGCGCAGATCGGTGCGCATGCATCTCAATTACGAACTATTTGCGGAGATCCTCCACGACCTTGCGAACACGATCGCCGCCATGCCAGTTAGCGACGTGACTCACCGTGAGACATTGAGCGAGGCGGCAAAAGCTCTTCATCAGGCCCTTGTAGGAAAGGCGAGCGCATTATCATAGCTGAGCATGCCGCCCGCCGCCGCGGCCGCTCGATCTCTGGTGACAGGTAGCTCTGCTGCCCAGTGCTTCGTGACGAGCGGGCTACAGGTCATCCCCAAGATTGAGTTGCGTGGCGCCTAACTTTCGGCGTGGGTGCCGCGCTGGCTGCTTCGAGCCGCTACTGCCTTTAACCTCGACAACAAGAGGTATCTTCATTTGAGAATCACCTACCCTTTCTGCTGATGCGCGGCATTCGGCCGGCAATCCTCGCCTGGTACTGCAGTACCCGCATCCGATGCTCGCGCGATTTGGACGAAGGGTCTTGCAATCGCCTCTCCTCTACGCGATCCGCGCCCGCACTCATGCGCGCTTGCGCGGTGCTTTGGCCGCAGTCTGGCCAGCGGCCTTGCCCTTGCTCGTCTCCTTGACTGGTTTCGGCGCACCGGCACGCGTCACCTCGGTCGGCTCGCTGAGGCTCTTTTTCAAGGCCGCCATTAGATCAATGACGTTGTTGCGATCGGATTCGACTGGCTCAGTGAGATCGACGCCCTGGCCCTTCAGCTTCGCATCGATCGTCGCCCGCAAGCGCGTTTCGTAGTGATCCTCAAGGTCAGATGGATCGTATGTCGTCGTCTGACGGTCGATTAATTGCTTGGCCAGTTGTACCATCTCGGGATCGATCTTCATCTCGGTGGCATCGTCGAAGATCGCCCGCGCTTCATTGATGTCTCGCTGTTCGTCCAGCGTATGGGCCACGAGACCTCCTGGCATCGTCCGTATCGCTATTGTCCGCTCGCGCTGAGCAATAACAACCCGCGCCAGCGCAACTCGCCCTGTCTCTGCAATCGCTTTGTATAGCACAGCGTAAACATCGCGCCCAGCGTCGCCGTCTGGCGCCAGGTAATAGCTGCTGGCGTAATAGATCGGATCGATTGAATTCATCTCCACGAACTTATCGATGGCCATCACTGATGAGCCTTCGACCTTGATGCTCTCAAAGTCCGCATCGTTGAGAAGAAGGTATTGGTCCTTCTTGAACTCATATCCCTTCACCAAATCGCGCCGCTCCACCTCCGCGTTCGTGTCCGCATCCACCGTGATCATTCTGATCCGGTGCCCGGTCTCGGGGTTGATCAGATTGAACTTGATCGCAGCGCGCTCGTGCTTGGCGTTCCAGAGCGCGACGGGACACAAGCGCCAGCCGAAGATGACCGCGCCAAATGGGCCGAGACGGCATGGCTACGCGGCCCGATCGAGCAAAGCGTAAACGTCTGTCAGAACTGACTTACTGCGCATTGGGGCAGATTGAACAAACTGCGGAACGGGGAGAAGGGGTTGGCGAGAGCGTATGGCTCACGATCGCGTGAAGCCGCCCACAATGCCAGCCACTCCAGGCCGGCGCCGCAGAGTGCGCCACACCGGCCCAATCTCTGATCTTCTTCGCCTTCGATCTGCTCTACTTCGACGGGGGAACTTGATGTCGGCGCCCGCTCGCCAATCGGAAGCAACTGCTCCAGCAATTGCTCGAAAAAGCATGAGGGACCGATCCGCACCCGGTGGGCGGCCCGCGGTTCCATCAAAGCGCCTGCAAGCTCGGCCTCGAAGGCGTCGTATCGAAGCGACTGGATGCGCCCTACGCTCCGGGCAACTGCGGTCTGTGGCTCAAGACGAAATGCCTGAACCGCGAGGAGTTCATTGTCGTGGGCTGGACAGACCCCGAAGGCACCGCCCGTACCTCGGCGCCGTCCTGCTCGCCTACTACGATCCCGAGGGACGGCTCACGTACGCCAGGCGAGCGGGCACCGGCATGAGCGAACAGGACCTTGAGCGCGTATGGCGCAGATTGCAGCCGCTCACCACAGGCACGATGCCGCTTGATGTTGCGCCGCCGCACGAGCCGATTTGGCTCGCGGCTGGAGCTATCACGGGTGCATTGGGTGCGGCCGGAGCTGGTTGTCGAGGTCAATTACCTCACCTGGACTCTCGATAATCTACTGCGCCAGGTCGCCTATGTGGGGTTACGCGAAGATAAGCCGGCGCGCAACGTGCAGCGACCGGTTCCGCATCCCAAATCGGTTGAGAAGAAAGAATTCGACGCCTGATATCGGCCGACCCATTTCGATGACCGCTTTGGTGGGGAGCCGACCTTCAACCTGCGATGCTGACCGAAATTCTAAGATATTTGCACCAACCCGAGGGCGGCTTTCGACCCTGGCTGTGTGAAAACGCCCCGCATGATATGACCCACTGGCGGTTGCGGGGGATGCAATGAAGCGTTTCGTTGAGAGGGCAGATCGCGGACAGCTCTGGACGACTGGGTCGACCAGAACAATCCGGTTCGAGTGATCGACGCGTTTGTCGATGTGCCCGATCTCACTGAACAGCGATACTGTCGTTCTTGTTCCGCAATATCGTTGGCGGGCGCTCGTTATCGCGACATTTGCTTGCCTCTTGCTGCCGTCATTGGCGCGGGCAATGTAAATAACGGTCGCTGGGGATCAGTTGATCTTGAGCGGTCCTGTCGTCGCGCGCGACTATGACGAGGTCGCCGGCACGCTCGCCGCAAAACCGCAAATCAAGATCGTGATCCTGCGCAACTCGCCGGGTGGCGATGCGCCGACTGGCTATCATTTGGGCGAACTGTTTCGCCGGAAGTCGCTGCAGACCGCAGTCTCCGGCTATTGCTATTCATCCTGCTCGAGGCTGTATCTCGGTGGCAAGGAGCGCTATTTCACCGACGACTACCCACCCGAATACACGCAGATCGGGTTTCATGGCCATTACGACCGCAACGGCGATTTGAACGCCGACACCGATCGCGGAACTCCGGCGTTTCTGGTCGCTCTGGTTACCGATGATTGATGGCTACATTCGGCGCTGTATCGATCCTGCGAACTCCCCGCCGGCGGCGCTGATCGAGGGCCACAAAGATAGAGGCGAAGCGTCGTGCCGAAGATCACGTGCATTCGAAACGCTGCCTGTGTCGTCGCCTGGGACTCCGCTAATCGCAGGCACGCCTACCTGACGGATGGCGATGTGGCGTTTGCCGGCGAGTCGATAACTTTTGTTGGCCGGCGCTACGACGGACCGGCCGACACAATCATTGACGGCCGCGAACTGATGGTAATGCCGGGACTGATCGGTATACACTCGCATCCAAGCACCGATCCATCTACGCGAAGAGCAGGGCGTACCGGCGATGTATATGAGCGGTCTTTATGAGCGATCCATAGCATTCCGGCCGGATGCGGCGGCGCGTAGGGCCGGAAAACAGGTGGCTTGTTGTGAGATGTTGCGTTCTGGCGTGACCATCGTGGCCGATCTGTCGAGTAGCGATGCGGGCTGGATCGATCTTGCCCCGCAGAGCGGGTTGCGGGTGTTCCTGGCACCAAGCTTTGCATCGGCGCAGTGGTACATGGATAATGGCTGGCAACTCAAATACCATTGGGATGAAGCCGCCGGCCGCCGTGGACTGGATTCGGCTCTGTCACTGATTGAGCAAGCCGGGCAGCATCCGAGCGGGCGGCTGGCGGGCATTGTCTGTCCGGCGCAGATCGATACACGCGTCCCTGACCTGTTGCGGAATGGTTTTGCTGCCGCCAAGGAAAGAGATATTCCGTTCACCGTGCATTGTGCGCAGAGCGTGATCGAGTTTAACGAGATGGTGACCCGGCACGGCAATACTCCAGTACAAATTCGCTTGCCACCTCGGCATACTGGCACCGCGCACGATTCTGGGACATGCAATCTTCATCGACGAGCATTCCTGGGTGCACTGGCACACCCATGAGGACCTGCGAATCCTTGCGGATACCGGTGCGAATGTCGCACATTGCCCCTCACCATTTGCACGCTATGGGCAAATGCTGGAAGATTTCGGGCGTTACAGCCCGGGCGGGGTCAATCTCGGACTCGGCACAGACGTCGCTCCCCACAATCTGATTGAGGAGATGCGCCTCACGGCAATCCTGGCACGCGTAGCCGCGCGGGATATTATGACTACGAACGTAGCCGCGGTGTTCCACGCCGCCACCGCCGGCGGAGCCGACGCCCTTGGCCGGCCGGATCTCGGCCGCCTGGCGCCGGGAATGAAAGCCGACATCGTGCTGGTCGACATCGGCAATAGCTGGATGATGCCGGCGCGTGACCCATTGCGTTCATTGGTGTTCACGGCTGCTGACCGCGCCGTGCGCACGGTCTTCGTGCATGGCGCGAGAGCGATGGACCAGGGTCGTATTCTCACGATGGATCACGCCGGTGCGCCGACTGCGGTGGCCGAGGGGCAGCAGCGAATGCTGCAGCATACGCCCCGTCACGACTGGGCAGGGCGCGTCGCGGAGGACATCGCGCCGCTAAGCCTGCCTTTGTTGATGTGATCGGCCGTTGGAAAGCACAGTTCGTGGCACGGATCGGCGGTGATGAGCAGTGGCGGCCCGGGCAGCGGCCTGAGCTCATCGGGGCCGAGACTGCCATCCGCACCCCAGAGTATAGTCGCCGGTGAGATTGATGTGCTGCCATCCCAGCGGAGCGATGTGGGCGAGCAGCGAATTGGGGATGACCTCCGGGAACCCCCGCCAGTTGTGCTATGCCCTCGGCATGACCATGAGGGTCGGCGACCGGAAGCGGCTGCAACCGCGTGCTTGGTGCGAGGTCAGCCGCGTGCAACCCGCTCACTGTGCAATCTTCCTTCCGTTGTCGCCGATCTCGACCGGATGCACGCCCGGAGAAGCTCGCTCCTGAAAGAACTTCGAAATCGCCTGCGCGCGCGTCGAGACATTCAACTTTCCGAACATCCTTTTCATGTGCGTCTTGACGGTCTCCGGGGTCACGCTGAGTTCGCGCGCGATGTCCTTGTTCGTCTTTCCCATGGCCAGAAGTTGCAAGATGTTGCGCTCCCGCGGGCTAAGGATCGCTGTCGCTGTAGGAGCCATCGCGACCGCCGCCGCTTCGCCCCGACCGGCGCGAAGCCGCGCACCGAGACGCCGCGCCAGCTCCGCCACATGCAGACCGTCCGTCGCGCAATCGATGCCCCGCAGATCGCCCTCCAGGCCACGCCGGGAATGCACGAGGTAATCGTAGAGGACCTGCACTCGGCCACACGGCGCGGCGAAGCGCAGCGCGGACTGGAGCGCGGCCGTACCAGCGGGATTCATCTCATCGCCCGCGAGGCACACCGCCAGCGCCGCTGCGGCCTCCAGCTCCATCCGCTTGTTTCGACGGGGACGCGCCCGCTCGCCAATGCTCCGCAGCCGGTCCGAGGCCCTCTCGGCGTCGGCACGCGCGATGCCGACCAGGGCTTCGGAGAGATCGAGGTCATCGAGCACCGCGTCGCGAAGGGCCTCCGACCTGCCGGATGCCCTTTCCGCCACGCCGCGCAGCCGCGCGAGATGGGATTCCGCCAGCCCCAGCCGCTCATCGAGGAGGGCGAGACGAACCCGCTCGCGGAGCGCCATGGTCTCCAGCCGCGTCCACCGTCGCGACACGGAAAGCCGGTGCGCCTGGTCAAGCAGATCTTCCGCGCGGTCGGGCAGGCCGCCATAGGCCGTGGCCCGCGCGAGGACCGTGTAGGCGCGCAGCACGCATTCGAGCATACAGACGGCGTTGATCGTCGGCAGCCGGTCCGCCAGCAGCGCCTCCGCTTGGTCGAGTTGGCCCTGATCGTAGAGGCATTGCGCGATCAATGTTGCCGGCTGCGCCGCCGCGGCGGAAGTCGGACTGACACGGTCGCTCGCGATCCTCAGCGCCTCCTTGAAATGGCGGAAAGCCCGCGCCTGTTGGAGCTGCTCGGTACTCAACGAGACCGAGCAGACACAGGCGGTAGACCGTGGCCACAACGTTGCGGCCCTCGTCGTCGCCCGGCGAGGCGATCCAGGGCGAATCGTAGCAGCGCTCGATCTCGCCACGCTTCCACCAGCCAAGCAGCGCGACATTGACGGCGACGTTGGTCGTCCAGCGTCCGCTGGAGCGACGCCGCAGCGTGTCCTCGGCGAGTTCGAGGGCGGCGTCGACATCGTCGCTGAGGGCCAGCGCCACGGCGCGGATGGTCTGGCATTCGCAGCCGATGGCCTCACGCGCACTCGGGGTAGCCTCGCTGATGTCATGCTCGATCTGCGTTGCGAATTGTAGAGCCTCATCGAAGCGCATCGCTAGCGACATTCCCCAGGCGATGGCGAGCCGCGCCTTGATCTGCCGGCGGATCAGCTCCGGCGGAAAGGTCCGCTCCCAGGCGAAGAGCGTGAGCAGTTCACCGCGCCGCAGCAACGCCATCGCGCAGTTCTCGATCCACGGCAGAGCTTCGGTCGTATCGCCCACGGCCATGGCGTGACGGATCGCATCTGCCCACCGCTGCTCACCGGCGTACCAGCCATAGGCGCGGCGATGCAGTTCCGGGACGGCCTCGGGAAACTCGGCGGCGAGCCGCTGCTGCAGGAAATCGCGCAGCAGGGGATGGCAACGGAACCACTCGCCCTCCGTATCCAGCGGTACTAACAGCAGCAGCCGAGTCGTCAGCGTCTCGAAGATCAGTTGGGAATCGGGGGTCCCCGTGACCGCCCGACAAAGCGGCTCGCACAGGCTCTCGAGCACGGAGGTCTTCAGGAGGTACGAGACCATCCCTTGCGGGAGTCCGTTGAGCATATCGACGAGGTAGCTTCGAATCGGGCGGTTGCGCGCGGATAGTTGCCGAACATAATCGACGAGGTCGTGCCCCGATTGCTGCGATGTCGTCGCGACGATGCGCATCATCACCGGCCAGCCCTCGGTCTTCTCGTGCAGGGTGACCGCCTCGCGCGTGCCGATGCGTCCGGTTACTTCCTGCTCGAGAAAGCGTCTGGTCTCGTCGATGTCGAAACGCAGGGCGCCGGGATCGATCTCGAGCAGCTCGTTTTGTGCACGCAACCGCACGAGCGGCAAGTCCGGTTCGGTCCGAGTGGTGACCACCACGTGCAAGTGCGAGGGAGCGTGCCGCAGCAGATAAGCAATGCATTCGGCAACGTCCCGCCGCTTCACCACGTGGTAGTCGTCGAGGAAGAGAAAGACGTCGTCCTCGATGGCGGCAAGTGCATTGATCAGTAGCCGAACCACGTCGAGCGGTCGGATCAGCGCGACCTCGTCGATCAGATTCAGCACCGGGACGTCGATTTCCGAGCAGGCAGAGCGTAGCGCTGCCTTAACATAGAGCAGGAACTGGCTGGGCTCGTCATCCTCGGGGTCGAGCGATACCCAGGCGACGCGCTGACCCTGCTGTGCCAGGTGATCGGCCCAGGCGAGCGCAAGACTCGTCTTACCGAACCCGGCTGCGGCCTTGATGACGGTCAGGATCCGAGATCGCGAGCCGTCCATCACCGCAAGCAGGCGCTCGCGGCGGATCAGCCGCGGCGGCAGCTTGGGCCGTTGCGTCTTGGTGGCGAGCAACCAGATGTGCACCCTCTCCGGCATTCCCTCGACGTTCCCCTTCGGCCATTGCGCAGAACCTAGCCGTGAAGGCAAGGCGCGTCGCCCGGCCTGTCCCCCGTTTGCCCCGCCCGCTGTCCCACATCCGGGGGATACAGCCCGGATCGGCGGCAGGGCATATCGAACCCGCGCCGCAAATCTCCGCAAATCACCACGCAATACGGCCGCAGCAGGAAGGAAAAGGACATGGGCGATGTTGAAACTCTGAAGCGCACGCCAGGACAAGCCGCGCCGCTTCTGATCAAAGACCTGTTCCGTACCGCGTTGAACAACGCGACGGAGTCCGAGATCCTATATGCGGATCGCGGTCGTTATTCTTACCCCATTTTCGGGGAACGTATTCGTCGTCTTGCAAACGCCCTGACCGGGCTCGGCCTGCGGCACGGCATGACCGTGGGCGTGATGGATTGGGACACGCCGCGATACCTGGAATGCTTTTTCGCCGTCCCGATGATGGGCGCTGTCCTGCACACCATCAACATCCGGCTCTCGGCAGAGCAGATCCTCTACACGATCAATCACGCCGACGACGACATCATCCTGGTCAACACCGAGTTCGCACCGCTCCTCGACAAGATCTGGGAGCGCGTCGATCCCGGCAAGACGGTGGTCCTGCTTTCCGATTCAGTCACACTGCCCGAAACGCGCCTGCCGGTTGTCGGCGAATACGAGGCGCTGCTGGCCGCGGCGTCCACGGATTTCGACTTCCCGGATCTCGACGAGGGGACACGGGCGACGACCTTCTACACGACCGGAACGACAGGCTTGCCGAAAGGCGTGTTCTTCAGCCACCGCCAGCTCGTCTTGCACACGCTCGCGGTGCGGGCGGCGCTGGCCGGTCCGGGCCAGGGCCGCTTCAACGGCGACGACGTGTACATGCCGGTGACCCCGATGTTCCATGTCCACGCCTGGGGCCTGCCATATGTGGCCACGATGCTTGGCGTTAAGCAGATCTATCCCGGGCGCTATATGCCCGACGCGCTCGTCGACCTCCTCCACCGCGAGCGCGTGACCTTCTCCCACTGTGTGCCGACGATCCTGCAGATGATACTCGCCAGCGCGGCCAAGCGCGGGGTGAAGCTCGCCGGCTGGAAGGTGATCATCGGCGGCTCAGCGCTGCCGCTCACGTTGTGCCTGCACGCGTTAGCTGAGGGTATCGACGTCTTCACCGGCTATGGAATGTCGGAAACCTGCCCGGTTCTGACCTTGTCGCAGCTTCAGCCGCACATGCTGGACTGGACGCCGGAACGGCAGGCCGAGATCCGTTGCAAGGCCGGTCGCCCGATCCCGTTGGTGCAGATCCAGTTGGTCGATCCCGACATGAATGTCGTGCCCGATGACGGCCTGTCACAGGGCGAGATTGTGGTGCGCACGCCTTGGCTGACGAGCGGGTATCTGAAGGACGCCGCCAACTCGGCCACGCTCTGGGCCGGGGGCTGGCTGCACACCGGCGACATCGCGGTGCGGGACGCGGACGGCTATCTGCGGATCACCGACCGGCTGAAGGATCTCATCAAGACCGGCGGCGAATGGGTCTCCTCGGTCGATGTCGAGGATCTGATCCTCCGCCACCCGGCGGTCGCCGAAGCCGCGGTGATCGGCGTGCTCGATCCGAAATGGAGTGAACGCCCGCTCGCCTTCGTGGTGCTCAAGCCGGACCGCAGCGCCGACGCCGACGAGATCCGCGCGCATCTCGCCGAATACGTCGGTCGCGGCCTGATCTCCCGCTACGCGATCCCCGAGCAGGTGCGGTTTACCGACACCCTGCCGAAAACCAGCGTAGGCAAGCTGAACAAGCGCGTCCTGCGCGAAACTGCCTCCGCGTGACCGTTTGCGACCCTGCCAGGAGCACTCCCATGACCAACTATACTGCGCCACTGCGCGATATGCGTTTCGTCATCACCGAACTGGCCGATCTGGAGAACATCGTCGGCCTGCCCGGCTATGAGGACGCCTCGGCCGACCTCGTCGATGCGGTGCTTAAGGAAGCCGGCAAATTCGCCGGGGCCGTGCTTTCGCCGATCAACTCCAGCGGCGATCGGCAGGGCGCCGCGCTCACCAGCGCGGGCGTCGTCGCCGCCGACGGCTTCGGCGGAGCGTATAGGCAGTTCATCGAGAACGGTTGGGCCGCGGTGACCGGCGATCCGGAATATGGCGGCCAGGGCCTGCCGAACCTGATCGGCGCGGCAACGTCGGAGATGTGGAACGCTGCCAACATGTCCTTCGCGCTGTGCCCGATGCTGACAACCGGCGCGGTGGAAACGATTCGGGCGCACGCCTCCGAAGAGCTGAAGGCGAAATATCTACCGAACATGATTGCCGGCACCTGGACCGGCACGATGAATCTTACCGAGCCGCAGGCCGGTTCCGATCTCGCTGCCGTGCGAACGCGCGCGGTTCCTACGGGCGATCATTATCTGATCACCGGCCAGAAAATCTTTATCACCTGGGGCGATCACGACATGACGGAGAACGTCATTCATCTCGTGCTCGCCCGACTGCCGGACGCACCCGAAGGCACGCGCGGCATCTCGCTTTTCCTGGTGCCGAAATATCTCGTCAACGACGACGGCAGCCTCGGCACGCGCAACGATGTCTCCTGTGCCTCGATCGAGCACAAGCTCGGCATCCACGCGAGCCCCACCTGCGTGATGGTCTTCGGCGAGCAGGACGGCGCCGTCGGCTATCTTGTGGGCGAGCCGAATCGCGGCCTCAACCACATGTTCACCATGATGAACGAGGCGCGCCAGAAGGTGGGCCTCCAGGGCGTTGCCATCGCGGAGCGCGCCTATCAGCAGGCGCGCGACTACGCCCGCGAGCGGGTGCAGGGCCGCGTGGTGGGGCAGAGCGGCAGGGAACGGCTGCCGATCATCCATCATCCCGATGTCCGCCGCGCGTTGTTGACGATGAAAAGCCAGGTCGAGGCGATGCGTGCATTCAGCTACGTCGTCTCGGCCGACGTCGATTTCGCGCATCGGCATCCGGACGCGGAGGAACGCGCTAGGCGGCAGGCACGTGTCGAGCTGCTGACCCCGGTGCTCAAGGGCTGGTGCACCGAGCTCGGCGTGGAGATCGCCTCGCTGGCGATCCAGGTGCATGGCGGGATGGGTTTCATCGAGGAGACGGGCGCAGCGCAGCATTTGCGCGACTCGCGCATCGCGCCGATCTACGAGGGCACGACCGGTATCCAGGCGGCCGACTTGGTCGGGCGCAAGCTGCCAATGCAGCAGGGCGCGGCGATGGCGGCGCTGATCGGCGACATGCGGCAGGTGTTGGCATCCCTGGCGGCGCAGCCGGGCGACGAGTTCGCATCGATCAGCGAGCGCTTCAGTGAGGCGGTGGATGCGCTGGAGGCGGCAGCGTCGTGGGTTCTACATATTTTGGCGTCCGATCAAAGGGCGGCCTTCGCCGCCTCGGTAAACTTCATGATGCTCGCAGGCTATGTCTGCGGCGGCTGGCAGCTCGCCCGCGCCGCGCTGGCGGCGGCGAAGGTGGCCGATCAGGACGAGTTCCTGCGCGCCAAGATCACAACCGCCGCGTTCTACGCCGAGCAGGTTCTGCCCAAGGCCTCGGCGCTTGCCACTACCGTGCGGCTCGGCGGCTCGTTCGCCGATCGCCTTCCGATAGAGCAATTCTGACCATGCAACGGGAGACCATGCATTTCGACGTGCTGATCGTCGGCGGCGGCCCTGCCGGGCTCGCTGCAGCGATCCGCGTCAAGCAGCGCGCCGCCGAGACCAAGCGCGAGATCAGCGTCTGCCTGATCGACAAGGGCGCGGAGATCGGCGCTCACATCGTCTCGGGCGCGGTGATGGACCCGCGGTCGCTGACCGAGCTGTTGCCGGACTGGAAGGAGCGCGGCGCGCCGGTGCACACCCCGGTCGCGGAAGACCGATTCCTGTTCCTCTCCGAGACCGGCGGCTGGACGGTGCCCAATGCGCTGCTGCCAGCCTGTTTCCGCAATCACGGGAACTACGTCGTCAGCCTTGCCGCCGTGACGCGATGGCTCGGCGAGCAGGCCGAGGTGCTGGGGGTCGAAATTTATCCCGGTTTCGTCGGCGCGGAACTCCTGTTCGGCGAGGGGGGCGAGGTGGCCGGCGTCATCACCGGCGACATGGGCGTCGGGTGCGACGGCGCGCCGGGTGCCAACTTCCAGCCCGGGATGGAACTGCGTGCGCACTACACGCTCTTCGCCGAGGGCTGCCGCGGCCATCTCGGCCGCCGCCTAGAAAATCACTTCAAGCTGCGTGAGGGGCGCGATCCGCAGGTCTACGGCCTCGGCATCAAGGAGCTCTGGGAGATCGACCCGGCCAAGCATCGACCCGGACTGGTGATGCACACCGCCGGCTGGCCGCTCGACGCCTCGACCTATGGCGGCTCGTTTCTCTACCATCTGGACGACAATCAGGTCTCCATCGGCTTCGTCGTCGGTCTGGGCTACGAGAATCCTTATCTCTCCCCGTACGACGAGTTCCAGCGGTACAAGACGCATCCCGCCATCCGCGCCTTCCTGGAAGGCGGCCGTCGCATCGGCTACGGCGCGCGCGCGATCGCGGCAGGCGGCGCGCAGTCGTTGCCCGAACTGGTGTTTCCCGGCGGGGCACTGATCGGCGACGATGCCGGTTTCCTCAACGCCTCCCGAATCAAGGGTTCGCACGCGGCGATCAAGTCCGGAATGTTGGCGGCCGAGGCGGTTTGCGACGCGCTCGCTGCCGGCCGGCAAGGCGATGTGCTCGCAGCATATCCGACAGCCTACCGCGAGAGCTGGCTCGCGCAGGAACTGCATCGGGCGCGCAATTTCAAGCCGCTACTCTCGCGGTTGGGCCTGTGGACCGGCTCGCTGCTGTTCGGCATCGATCAGACGATACTGCGGGGCCGCGCGCCGTGGACGCTCCACCACACGCCGGACCAGCAGAAGCTCAGGCCGGCGCGCGAGTGCAAGCCGATCGGCTATCCCAAATACGACGGCAAGCTGAGTTTCGATCGGTCCAGCTCGGTCTTCCTCTCGAATACCAATCACGAAGAGGATCAGCCCTGCCATCTGCGACTGACCGATCCTTCGGCGGCGCTCGCGATCAATCTCGCGATATACGATGCGCCGGAGCAACGCTACTGTCCGGCAGGCGTCTACGAGATCGTGCGTGGCGAGGATGCCCCACCGCGTCTGCAGATCAACGCGCAGAACTGCGTCCACTGCAAGACCTGCGACATCAAGGATCCAACGCAGAATATCGTCTGGACGCCGCCGCAAGGCGGTGAGGGTCCGGTCTACGGCAACATGTAATCACAGTCGTTCCGTAACAAAACATCAACCGCTCAAGCCAGGAGCCGCTCATGGTACCCGTTGTCATCGCGGGCTATGCCCGCTCGCCCTTCACCCCGGCGCGCAAGGGTGACCTTGCCGGCATCCGACCCGACGACCTGGCAGCCGCCGTCGTGCGTGGGCTGATCGAGCGCGTCGGCATCGATCCGCCCGATATCGAGGATCTCATCCTCGGCTGCGCCTTCCCGGAAGGCGAGCAGGGCTTCAATCTTGCGCGTATCCTGGTGCTGCTCGGTGACCTGCCGATCCAGATCGCGGGGACGACGATTAACCGCTATTGCGGCTCGTCGATGCAGTCCGTGCATTTTGCGGCGGGACAGATTCAGCTCGGCGCCGGCGAGGTGTTCATCTGCGCGGGTGTTGAGAGCATGACGCGGGTGCCGATGATGGGCTTCAACCCGCTGCCCAATGCCGCACTCGCCGCGCGCAAGCCGGAGACGTATATGAGCATGGGCGACACGGCGGAGAACGTCGCGAAGCGCTGGGGTATTTCGCGTCGCACCCAAGAGGAGTTCGCCGTCCGCAGCCATGCGCTCGCCGCCAAGGCGCAGGCGGAAGGCAGGCTCGCCAAAGAGATCGTGCCGATCGTCAATGGCAACGCCAAGGTGGCGCAGGACGGCTGCATCCGTTCGGATACGTCGCTCGAGACGCTAGCCGGGCTCAAGCTCGCATTCAATGCGGAGGGCTCCGTCACCGCCGGCACATCGTCGCCGCTGACCGACGGGGCCTCCGCCGTGCTGGTATGCTCCGAGCGTTACGCGGACGAAAAGGGGCTGACGAAGCTCGCCCGTATCAGGTCGGTGGCCGTGGCCGGGTGCGCGCCGGAGATCATGGGCATCGGCCCGGTCGCCGCCACGCGCAAGGCGCTGGCGCGCGCGGGGCTGGAGATCGGCGATGTCGACGTGATCGAGCTGAACGAGGCTTTTGCTGCCCAGGCACTCGCCTGCATGCAGGATCTCGACATCAACATCGACCGCGTGAATCTCGATGGTGGCGCGATCGCACTCGGTCACCCGCTGGGCGCCACCGGCGCGCGCATCACCGGCAAGGCCGCGGCGCTGCTTTCCCGCAATGGCGGCCAGTACGCGCTGGCCACGCAATGCATCGGCGGCGGCCAGGGCATCGCCACCGTTCTGGAGCGCGTGTGATGGCGGCGGTCGGAAAAGTCGCCGTCATCGGCGCCGGCGTGATGGGCGCCGGAATCGCCGCCCAGATCGCCAACGCCGGCACGAAGGTGCTGCTGCTCGATGTCGTCAAACCGGGCGAGGCCGAGCGCAACGCGGTCGCCGCCAGCGCGGTGGCGCGGGCGCTGAAGGCCGAACCTTCAGCTTTCATGTCGCCGCGGGCAGCGAAGCTGGTGGAGGTGGGGAATACCGAGGATGACCTCGCGCGCGTGGCCGAGTGCGACTGGATCGTGGAAGCGATCGTCGAGCGGCTCGATCTGAAACAGGCGCTCTATGCCCGGCTGGATGCGGCGCGTCGCCGCGGCACGGCGGTGACCTCGAACACCTCCACCATCCCGCTTGCCGACCTGCTCGCCGGCCGAAGCGAAGCGTTTGCGCAAGATTTCTTCATCACCCATTTCTTCAACCCGCCCCGTTTCATGCAGTTGCTCGAAGTCGTCTCGGCGCCGGGCACCGACGCGGCTCTGGTTGCGAAGATTAGCAATTTCGCCGATCGCGCGCTTGGCAAGAGCGTCGTCGTCTGCAAGGACAAGCCGGGCTTCATCGCGAACCGCCTCGGCGTCTACTGGCTGCAGCTCGGCTTGATCGAGGCGATCGATCAGGGCCTCACCGTCGAGGCGGCCGACGCGGTGATGGGCAAGCCGTTCGGCATTCCCCGCACCGGCGTGTTCGGGCTGCTCGACCTGGTCGGCATCGACCTGATGCCGCACACGAATGCGAGCCTCACGGCCAATCTGCCCGCGACGGATCCGATCCACGCCGTTCAGCGCGATCTGCCGCTGCTCCGCGACATGATCGCCAGCGGCCACACCGGTCGCAAGGGCAAGGGCGGTTTCTATCGCGTCAATCGGGTCGGCGGCGTGCGGACGAAGGAGGCGATCGACCTGCAGAGCGGCGAATACCGTCCGGAGGGGCCGGCGAAGTTGGTCGAACTCGCCGATGGCGGGCGCGACCTGCGTGCTCTGCTTGGCGGAGACACGCCGGCCTGCCGGTACGCATGGGGGGTGATCGGCCGCACGCTCGCCTACGCCGCCTCCCTAGTACCGGAAGTCACCGATAGCATTGATGCCGTCGATTCGGCGATGCGGCTGGGCTATAATTGGAGCTACGGGCCGTTCGAGCTCGCCGACCGCATCGGCGTGGATTGGCTGATCGAGCGGCTGCAAGCGGACGGGATTACCATTCCGCCCCTGCTGCGCCGCGCCGCCGGCCGCAGCTTTTATCGCGAGGCGGACGGCCGGCGCGAGGCGCTGGACGCGGACGGCACCTTCCGTCCGATTGCACGCCCCGAGGGCGTGCTTCTGCTCGCTGATATCAAGCGCGACCATGCGCCGTTACTGCGCAATCCGAGCGCGTCCCTTTGGGACGTGGGGGATGGCGTGCTGTGCCTGGAATTCACCTCCAAGGCCAACACCTTCGACCTCGACATCATCGCCATGATCGAGCAGGCGGTGAAACTGGTGCCGCAGCGGCACAAGGCAATGGTGATCTACAACGAGGGCGCGCAGTTCTCGCTCGGCGCTAATCTGTCCCATGCTGCCGCCCGGGCGCAGGCAGGGGATTGGGAGGCGATCGCCGCATTCGCCACCCGCGGCCAGCGGGCGTTCCAGGTTCTGCGGAGCGCTCCTTTCCCAGTCGTCGGCGCGCCGGCGGGCATGGCGCTGGGCGGCGGCTGTGAGATCCTGCTGCATTGCGACGCCATCCAGGCGTACTCCGAAACCTATATGGGCCTCGTCGAGTGCGGTGTCGGACTGATCCCGGGCTGGGGCGGCTGCCTCGCCATGCTCGCCCGGTGGAAGCAGCACGGAAAGCTTCCCGGCGGTCCGATGCCGGCGGTGCAGCAGGTGTTCGAGCTGATCAGCATGGCGACCGTTTCGAAGTCGGCGGCAGACGCACGCGAGAAGCTGTTCCTACGCCCGGGCGACGGCATCACCATGAACCGCGACCGGCTGCTTGCCGACGCCAAGGCGAAGGCCCTGGCAATGGTCGACGGCTACGCGCCGCCCGCCCCGCTCGAAATCGCCCTGCCCGGCGCCTCGGGCACCGTGGTGCTGCGCGGCGCTGTCGAAGCGATGCGCGCACGCAAGATCGCCTCCGAACACGATCTGCTGGTCGCTGCGGCGCTCGCGGACACGCTCTGCGGCGGAATGGCCGACCCTGCGCGGCCGATCGGCGAGGACACCGTGTTGGAGCGGGAGCGGGTCAATTTCGACCGGCTGTTGCGCACGGAAAAGACGCAGGCCCGCATCGCGCACACACTCGCCACCGGGAAGCCGTTGCGGAACTGAGCGGAGGCGACGACCTGCCTAGGCCGGTCGCGCGGTGTTGCGCTAGGGTGAGCACCTGGAACTCATGCGCCAGCAATGGTGACCCGCTCCGCCCGGCGTTGGGCCAGCAGTTCGGCCGCCGATGCACGTCAGGATTCTGGTCAAGATCACCGCCGATGATGGCACCGCAGGTGGCGTCGAGGAGGTGGCGGCATTCGAGAAGAAGACCGAGCAGGCAGAGTATCTCGGCCTCGGATCGCCAGACGATGCCGATCTCACAGCGAATATACTGGCCGGTAGGAATCACCGAGGACTTACCTGGGCGCATCGACGAGAGTCACTGACACGACATTTCGATCTCGATCTGCCAACCGATGGTCGCCATGGATCCCCGCATCCGCGCTCATCGGTCCGCAATGAAGATGGCTGGCGAGGAAGGAACAAAATGAGCTGCTTGCAAACCGATGGTGTCCGAGGCTTGCAGCACCATCTCCGTGATCTGATCGCCTATCTTGAGGCGAACCGATCCGCGCTGTTCAATTATGGCGCTCGCCACCGGCGCCGTGAGCCGATATCGACCGGCTTTGTTGAGAGCGCAATAAAAGAAATAATCGCCCCGGAGAATGTGTAAGAAACAGCAAATGCGCTGGAACAGGTGGACAGTGCAACCGTTCCTCGACGTGCGCGTGGCCGTTCTCGACGGCACTCTGGAGGCTTCCTTCCGGAGAATTTATCCCGGGTTCCGCCCAGCCAATGATCACAGTGCAATTTCCGCGGCTGCATGAAATCCCCACACCTTTGCATAGTCTCCCTTTCTGCTGCCGGCTGCCGCCGGGTTGGCCGGCACGCCATTGCTGTGGCTGGCAAGGCCGGAGACAAGAGAGCGGCCTGCCGCGCCACCGCAGCGTTCCGCGGCACTCGCGACGAGCCTGACAACCAGGTTAGGGGGGTGACGTTATGTCGTTCAAAGTGCAAGCCGGGCCACCACAAATTCAGATCCACCACGGGCAGACGGTGCTGACCTGCGAACCCGATGGGCAGATTAATTGGCCGAGCAAACGCGGCCTGTATTTCAGGGACACGCGAGTCCTCAGTACTTGGACCATCTATGCCAACGGTGAGCCAGGAACTCCTGAACGGCGGCGCCATCACCTATGACACCGCCCGGGTCTATCTGACCAATCGGGCGTTCACCACCGAGGACGGCACCATCCCCACACGCACACTCGGCTTAACCATCAGCCGCACGATCAGCGGAGGCATGCACGAGGACCTGGACATCACGAACTATGGCCGCGATCGGGTCAGCTTCCAGCTCGAGATCGCATCGCGTAGCGACTTCGCCGACATCTTCGAGGTGAAGTCAGGCCGTATTGTGCGCCGCGGACACATCACCACCGACTGGTCGGAGGGACGCCAGCAGCTTCGCGCGATCTACCGTAACCGTGACTTCACGCGCGCGCTGACGATAGCGCCGCTGCAGCAGAAGGCCGTGTACGCAAACGGACGAATGAGCTTCGAGGTCGTGCTAGAGCCCGGCGCAAAGTGGCACTGTTGTCTGATTTACACGCTGACCGACGGCGACCGATACCTGGCCGGACCACCTGCATGTGTCGGCCAGGCACACAAATCGCATCACGCCGAGACCCTGGCCGAGTGGCTACGGACGGTGCTGAAAATCCGCACCAGCAACGAGGAGTTCTATCGACTCTATCACCGGGCGCTGCGAGACATGGCGTCGCTGCGGTTGCCGATGGCCGAGACCGACCACATGGCGTTCCTGCCAGCGGCCGGCCTGCCTTGGTTTGTCACCCCGTTCGGCCGCGACAGTCTTATCGTCTCGCTGCAGAACCTGCTGATTTATCCGGAGTTCCCGCGCGGTACGCTGGACATCCTGGGTTCGTTGCAGGCAAAGAAGGAAGATGCTTATCGCGACGCCGAGCCGGGCAAAATTCTGCATGAGATGCGCTACGGCGAGCTGGCACATTTCAAGCTGATCCCCCACACGCCGTATTACGGAACAGCGGATGCTACGCCGCTCTATTTGATCGCGCTGCATGCAACCTGGCGGGCGACCGGTGACCATGCGCTGCTGGAGCAGCACTTGGAAACCGCCGAGGGTTGCCTGGGCTGGATCGACAAGTACGGCGACCGTGATGGCGACGGTTTTCAAGAGTACCAGAAACGTTCGCCAGCCGGCAATGAGAACATGGCCTGGAAGGATTCTGCTGATTCCGTGATGTATCCCGACGGCTCACTGGTGAAGGGACCTAAGGCGCTGTGTGAGCTGCAGGGCTACGTCTATGACGCCTGGCTGCGCATGGCCCAGGTATTCGATGCTCTGGGCAAGAGGGAGCGTGCAGCGGTGCTACGAGACAAAGCGGCCGCGCTGTTTCGACGATTCAACAAGGAATTCTGGGAGGACGAGTTCGGCTTCTACGCTTACGCTTTGGACGGTGAGAAGCGCAAGGTGCTGACCGTGGCATCGAACGCCGGCCATTGCCTGTGGTCTGGAATCGTTCCGCCCGAACGGGCGCGCAAGGTGGTCGAACGGCTGATGGCGCCCGACATGTGGAGCGGTTGGGGCATCCGAACGCTGTCAGCAGAGAATCTGGCGTACAATCCGTACAGGTACCACAATGGGTCAGTGTGGCCGCACGACAACGCCATCATCGCGCTCGGTTTCAAACGCTATGGGTTCGGTGCCGAGGCGGGGCGGATCGCCCGCGACATCAGCGACGCCGGCAGCCATTTCCTGGCCAATCAGCTTCCTGAGCTCTATACCGCGTTAGAGCGCGACGAGACCACCTTCCCGGTCCAGTATTTCGGCGTAAACGTGCCGCAAGCGTGGGCAGCCGGTTCCGTGTTCTTCCTGTTGCAGGCGATATTGGGAATAGTGCCAGACGCACCGCGCGGGAAACTCTACCTGGACCCGCTTCTACCGTCGTGGCTGCCCGACATTACTGTTTCTGATCTGCAGCTCGGGAAGCATCGATTCGACATTAGGTTCTGGCGCGACGGCGAGACGACAAAGTTCCAGCTGCTGCGTGGGGATACCAATATGGTGGAGCAAATTCGTGCCGAGGGGTGCTTTGACCGACTTAAGGCGTGGGCGGCCCCGCAGTAAGACATTTCACGCAGCACTCAGCGTCGCCAGCGCCTCGTCGATCTCGTCCAGCCGCGGCCCGGCGGCAAGCAACAGCCGCTCCCCCGCCTCGGTCGGCGCGACGCTGCGGGTGGTGCGGGTCAGCAGCCGCAGGCGCAGCCGCGCCTCCAGCCCGCGCACGGTCTGGCTCAGCGCGGACTGCGACACGCCCAGCTGCGCGGCAGCGCGCGTGAAGCTGCGTTCGCGCGCCACGGCGAGGAAGGCGACGATGTCATTCAGGTCAGTCGGGGGGTATTCAGTAGGGTAGCTTATAGGTCCATTCGGACTTTGCCGTCTAATCCGCGCGGGGCGCATCGCTTACATCGTGCGCCGGTAGCGAGGGGAAGAACCATGGACATCAAGCGCTCAGGCTCTCAGCCTGGCCAGGGATCGGCGGATTGGTTCACCGGCACGGTCCGCATCGATCCGCTGTTCAGCGCGCCCGACCCGGCGCGCGCCCGCGGCGCCAGCGTCACGTTCGAGCCCGGCGCCCGCACCGCCTGGCACACGCATCCGCTGGGCCACCGCGAACTGCGCGGAAACATCCGTATCGGTCGGCATTGAGGACGTCGCGTCAGACGACTGGACCGAAACGGTCTACAAGCCGGACATCATCGGCAAGCCCGACACGATCTACAAGAAGCCCGGCTACAATCCGCTCTGAAGGCGGAACATCTCGGTCCATTCTCCAGGCTGGGGTCATGGCCTTCCGCGCGTCCGCGTCCTCCATCGCTTCACCTATCCGTCTGCGTCTCGTGTATCGCCCCGCCTTCCGGCAACACGATCCATGGCTGCTTGCTTCGAGTCCAGAAGTGCGCAGTCGGATTCAGCCACGACGTATCATCCAGCGTCCCGCCTCTGACAACGCGAATCATGCCAGGATGCGCAGTGCCAGGCCTCGGGTCACCGAACAGCCAAGTCCCACAGTCGGGGCACACCCACCGGCTCTTGATCCGCCCTCCAGCGGTAACACCGCCCGGGACTGACCGGGCTTGCTTTCCTGACAATCGGAAACCCTCATCGGGGATGACAACCCCGATTGAAAACGCGCTGCTCGTGATCCGTTGGCAGTCTCTGCAATGGCATGCATATACGTCCACCGACGCCTGTGAGATTTCGTAGCGGATGGCGCCGCAGATGCAGCCTTGGCCTGTTTTGTTGGGTGTCGAACCTATGGGCATGCGGTGCTCTGTCGCGCCACACATCACATTCGACAGTCCATGAGGACAACGCGGCTCATAATCTGATCCTCTCCACCTCATCCTGCGTCACCCGTTCCTTGGTGCAATCGTAGAGCTTCGTTGTACGAGGGCTTTCGTGCGCAGCCATGGCCTGCGCCAGCTCCAGCGCACCACCGTTCAGCAGGTAGGCCGTGATGCCAGTCGCGCGAAAACTGTGATTGCCGATCGGCGCCTGAACACCGGCGGCCACCGCGCGGCGGCGGATCATCCGCCAGGTGTCCGATTGCGTCACGCGCTGCTTCGACAGGGCGGTGCCTTTGTGCCCGCGGCTCGTCCGAAACAGCCAACCCTTGGGATCCTCAGCAATGCCGGCTGCCTCGATGTAGGCACGCAGCGCCTCGGTCAGGGCGTGGTTGCAGGGCATCGTGTGATGCTTGCCGCCTTTCTCGTGAAGCCGCAGCACCCAGCTGGCACCCTGCGGCCGAAGATCCTCCACCTTCATCATGAGTGCCGCCGTGACGCGCGCGAAGGAATATGTGAGGGTGGCGATCAACGCCCGGTCGCGCAGATCGCGCACGGTGCCCGTCGGGATTGCATCGATCAGCTTGTGCCACTCGGTGCCGTCCAGCACCGGTGTCTTCCCGGTCTTCACCACGTGCTTCGGTCCGCGCACGGCGGAGGCAGGATTCATCGGTACGATCTGGCCGGTGATCAGCCAGTCGAACAGCATCCGCACGGCGGCGAGCTGCTGCTTCACGCTCGGCGCGGCGTGCGTCTGCTGCAGCTCTTCGACCCATGCCGCCACGTCGAATGGCCGGATGGTGGTGAGCGTCAACCTGCGATGTTGGCACCAACCGAAGAACCGTTGACAGGCGCGGGCATAGGCCCGGCGCGTGTGCGGGTTGCGGATGTTGGCGGCAAAGAACTCGACATAGCGCCAGCCTGCCTGCTCGCCGGCATCGGCGATTAACGCCGGCACCAGCTGTGCGGCGGGCGCTGCAACGACCTCGGCCCCCGGAATTAGGGCAGGAAGACGGGTGTCGGGGCGAATAAGCCCGTGCATTATGGCTCGCCCCCTAATAGGGAGGCGCCAGCGGCATTGGCCGCAGCGCGCAGCAGGGCGTCGTCTGTGGCCAGAGGGAGGCTCCGGCGGAGCGCCAGATCGAGATAACCCGCGTCGTAGGTCTTCAGGCGGTGCAGCCGCGCAAGATCGAGCACGGCGTCGAAGGCACGGGAGGGAGCGGCATCGTCCACTTCCAGCGGCAGCCGGCGCAGCAGGCCGATCGCCTTGGCGACGCCGGCCCTGTCAATGCGGCCGCGTCGCTCCGCCATGGCAAGGCCGTTCGCGCATTCGAGAAACCACAGCGGCGGCACCACGGCGCCGTGTTCTGTCACCAGGTCGAGCAGCGCATCGGCCGTAGGCGAGGCCTCGTCCTCGAACAGCCACGGGAAGGTGGCCGAGGCGTCCAGTATACAGAGGCTCACCCTAGTGCAGGCCTTCGCGAATGAGTTCTTTAGGATCAAGGCCACCCAGGGTCCGGCCGCGACGGAACTCGCGGAACTCCGCAGCAAGCGTCTTGCCTGTGGCGGCCCGCTCACCCTCGAAGGATTCGCGCTCGCGCTCAAACTCCTCCAGCGTTGTGCCCTCGTTGACACCATGCGCCTTGAGGAAGCCGTCGAACTCGTGGCGCGTCGCGAAACCGAGCAGCCGGCGTAGCTCGGACCGGGTCAACCGGCCGGCCTGATACTCCGCTAGGGCGAAGGCTTCGAGGGCGCGGCGCGAGAGGTCGTCTGCCGCACCGAGGCGGGCAGCCAGCTCGTCGGGGATGGGAACGGTCAGGTTCATAAAACCAGCTTAGGAGAGGCTCCTGTTCCGGTCAAGATCACGCATGATAAACGACGTTATCATGCGTGATTTTCGCACTCTAGTACGCTCCATTCCCCTCCGCCTGTGAACGCTTGTTGGCGAGGATCCGGCATTGTCCGGGTGTAGGAGGGTCGAGCACAATCACTACGTCACTACAGCCCATCAGCCGAGCGGGGATCGAGTTGGGCCGTCTGGCGGCCGACGACGACGTGTACGGCCTCATCTGTCTTGCCGTCGGGAGATCAGTGGGCGCAATTCTGCACGACATACGCGCATTGCTCGCCTCCAGTGAGCACGCCCCCTGTGGGCCCGGAGTAATTCACCTTGGACACCCGCCCGTCGTTGAAGAGGACGTCAACAATGCAGTAGGGGCGCCTCGTGGTGCCGAAACCGGAGGCATTCGTGTGCACTGACCCTAGCGTGGCGCTTCCAAATGTAGCTGTGCCGCCCAGGAACGTGGCTTGTCCGTTGCTGGTGCTCTGGCCCGTGGCGAATGCATTGGCGGTCGAGAACGAGTCCACCTCGCCATTCCCGGAATTGCAGCTCCAAACCTCTATCGCCTTCCGCCATCTTCGCGTTCGGAACGCCCACGCGGGCGAGAACGTCAGCCTTCGGTGTGCCCACCATCGCCGATTGGGCCTTGGCGGGGTCTCGGCACGATGGATTGCGCATCCGCTCAAAGCAACGGCTGCCAAGCCTACCCAAAGGAGCATCGAAGCCCGTGACATCGAACGGCCTGACGCGCTCCGCGTGACTGCTCCTATCCTCGCATCACATCGCGCGCCTCGCCATGATACTGCAAGGGAACGCAAGAACAACGGACCGATGAAACAACGGTTTTGTTAATCCAGGTTCGATGAAGGCAGGAGCCAGGGGGTGGCGGGGCACGGAAAACTCCTCCGCTGCCCAGGGGGCTCACTCGATGATCCGCAGCTAGCCAATCAAGGCGGCCGTTTCCAACACCTGAGACGCTTCCATAATTTTGTTCCTCTGGGCTAACCTGGAGCGCATACGCCAGCCCCAACCTGCTCGTGAATGGCAGCTTCGAGACCGGCGACCTCACTGGATGGACCCAAGGCGGGAATTTCGAAGAGAATTCGTCGAGCCGAATTCATATGGGTTATGGCGCGCAGCAGGGAAATTTCTATCTCTTTGAGGGACCCGTCGGCTCAGACGGCTTCCTGAGCCAGACCTTCACGGACACGCCTGGCGCCTTGCCGGCGACGGCACCTCGCCGAGCGACTTTGACATGGCAATCGACGGCGTCACCTATGTCGATGTGAACCTCGTGCCGGATCAGCCCTACACTCAGTATTCCTTCACCGCGACCGCGACCGGTTCTGATATGCTCACGATCGGATTTCGCAATGACCCGAGTTGGGACGCCATCGACAACTTCGTGGTGACCGAGAGTGCGTCCGTGCCGGAACCGGCATCTCTGTTCCTGCTTGGCTCCGGGCTTCTCGTATGCGCCTTGGCGCGTCGCCGCACGCGATAGGTGGCCTGCTCGGTTCGCAGGCCGGCGTGAGACTGCGGCGGCTCCGGTTTTCTGGACAGCGGGATAAGCTTAGGGCTGACCGGTTCCATAAGAGGCGAGACGTGGGTGTAATGAGGAAGCAGCACAGCGCGGACTTCAAGGCGCGCGTGGCGATGGCGGCGTTGTCGGGGGAGAAGACCCTGGCGGAGCTGTCGTCGGAATTCGGTGTCCATCCGACAATGATCAGCACCTGGAAGCAGGAGCTGATGAAGCGTGCGAGTAAGCTGTTTGCGCGTGGCCACAAGGCGGCGGGAGCCGAGGACACACAGAAAGTGATCGACGATCTGCACCGCAAGATCGGTCAGTTGCAGGTCGAACGCGATTTTCTTGCCGGGCAGCCCGCCATCTCCCGACTGCTGAGAGGCGGGCGATGATCGCGCCGGAGGCGGGGCTGTCCGTAGGCCGGCAATGCACGCTGCTCGGGATCGCGCGCAGCAGCTTCTATTACCAGCCTCGGCCGATCTCTGCGCCGGAACTCGGTCTGCTGAACCGGCTCGACCGGATTTTCACGGAACATCCAGTGTATGGCAGCCGGCGGCTGCAAGTGGCGCTGTCGCGCGAGGGGATTTCGGTGGGGCGTCGGCGCGTCCGACGGCTGATGCGCAAGCTGGGGCTGTGCGCGATCAGGCCGAAGCGGGACACCAGCAAGCCGCACCCTGAGCATAAAATCTATCCGTATCTGCTGCGCGACAAAACGATCGACCAGCCGAACCAGGTGTGGGCGAGCGACATCACGTACATCCCGATGCGCCGGGGATTTCTGTATCTTGTTGCGATCATCGATTGGGCGACGCGGCGGATTCTGTCCTGGCGGTTGTCGAACACCCTGACGACCGGGTTCTGCGTCGACGCACTCAATGAAGCTCTTGTCCGGTACGGCAAGCCCGGAATTTTTAACACGGACCAGGGCTCACAGTTTACGAGCGACACGTTCACGCGGGTGCTGTTGGATCATGGGATCGAGATCAGCATGGATGGGCGCGGGCGCTGCCATGACAATATCTTTGTCGAGCGCCTGTGGTGGACGGTGAAGTACGAATGGGTCTACCTGCGCCCGGCGGCCAACGGGCTTGAGCAAAGGCGCAGCTTTGCTGAATTCTTCGACTGGTACAACCGGCGACGCCCGCACCAGGCGCTTGGATGGCAAACACCGGACGAGGCCTATTTCGGCAACGCCGGGCCGGCTGTGGCGGAGGCGGCATAACGCGATGGCACATCGACGCTGTGGATTTGTGGACAGTCGGCTGCGCCGATGCCCGCCTGACCGCGCGAGCGCGGTCCCCCATGGACAAGCCGGGGAAAACGCTCTGCGTTTCCCCCACCTTGCCCACAGGTCGGCGGCTGTCCATAAGCTCTACAGCGCACCAACAACAGCAAGGATTGAATTTGATTCCGGGAAAGGTGTAACCTTCAACCGGCAACCAGCCTTAGCTTATTCTTCCCGGGACCTGTCCAAACAACCGGGACCACCGCAGACAGACCGCGCCAGGCGCGCGCCTTTTTTGTTCTGTGGTCGCCCCGATCAGGTGTTGACGCAACTCGATAGCATGGCGTCCCCCTCTCTCCCGTTCCTCCCCCACACTCGGCGCGTCGGGTAACGGCGCGCTTTTTGTTTGGTTCGCTGCCGGTGGCGTGTAGCGGCGGATCGGCTGTGGCGGGAGCTCACCGCCACCACCATAAGCTTACGCCAAGCAAATCCCGGAGTCGGTACGCCCAAGGGCAAGAAGCTGAACGCCAAAGATAGGCAGCAGATGGAGGCCGCTGAGTTGCAGTTGTTCGTCCACCGCACGAGGCGGAAGGCGCAAAAGGGCCGTGAGCCGGACGATCGGGGCGTTGATCACCGAGTCGCTAATGCTGTCAGACAAATGCACCCAGACGAATTTGCGGCGGCTCCGGTTTTCTGGACAGCGGGATAAGCTTAGTGTCCGTCCGGGAACAAATTGAGTTTTTAGAATCGCTTAGCGGGTCACCCTTGAAGCCATTGAATCGCCTGTGATTCTCTCTCCCCCGAGCATCGATTCGGGGGACTGGATGTGGACCAAGGAGAACCGGACGCGGTACGACCGCACCCGACTGCGCTATGAGAGCGATCTGACTGATGCCGAATGGGCCGAGGTGGAACCATTGATCCCCCCGGCCAAGCCGGGCGGCAACAAGCGGAGCGTTGATATCCGCCAGGTGGTGAACGGCGTGATGTATGTGCTGAGCACCGGCTGCCAATGGCGGGCGATCCCCAAGGACCTGCCGCCGCGGAGCACAGTGCACGACTATCTGGAACGATGGACCTGGGACGGCACGCTGGAGCGACTGCATCACGCATTGTATGTGAAATGTCGTGAGCAGGCCTCGCGAGAGGCCAGCCCGACCGCCGCGGTGATTGATGCGCAGAGCGTGAAGAGCGCCGAAAAAGGGGGGCCTCGATCGATCCGCATGGGTATGATGCGGGGAAGAAGATCAAGGGCAAGAAGCGGCACGTCCTGGTCGATACCCAGGGTTTGCTGCTACAGGCCATCGTGACGGCGGCGGACATCCAGGATCGCGATGGCGGCGCCATGCTGCTGGCGACGCTGTTCGGGATGTTTCCGTTCCTGCTGAAGCTTTATGCCGATGGCGGCTATCAGGGGCGGCGATTCCAGGAGGCGTTGAAGCGTGTCGTGTCGCAGGCCGAGGTGGAGATCGTCAAACGATCTGACCAGGCCAAGGGCTTTGTCGTGCTACCAAAGCGATGGGTGGTCGAACGCACGCTGGCGTGGCTCAACCGATGTCGTCGACTGGGTAAGGATTGGGAAAATCTCAATGTGAAGGCGCGTGCCTTTCTGTTGCTCGCTTCCATCCGTCTCATGGTCAGACGGCTATGCAGGAACTAGCAATGTTCCCGGACAAACTCTTAGGGCTGACCGGTTCCATAAGAGGCGAGACGTGGGTGTAATGAGGAAGCAGCACAGCGCGGACTTCAAGGCGCGCGTGGCGATGGCGGCGCTGTCGGGGGAGAAGACCCTGGCGGAGCTGTCGTCGGAATTCGGTGTCCATCCGACAATGATCAGCACCTGGAAGCAGGAGCTGATGAAGCGTGCGAGTGAGCTGTTTGCGCGTGGCCACAAGGCGGCGGGAGCCGAGGACACACAGAAAGTGATCGACGATCTGCACCGCAAGATCGGTCAGTTGCAGGTCGAACGCGATTTTCTTGCCGGGCAGCCCGCCATCTCCCGACTGCTGAGAGGCGGGCGATGATCGCGCCGGAGGCGGGGCTGTCCGTAGGCCGGCAATGCACGCTGCTCGGGATCGCGCGCAGCAGCTTCTATTACCAGCCTCGGCCGATCTCTGCGCCGGAACTCGGTCTGCTGAACCGGCTCGACCGGATTTTCACGGAACATCCAGTGTATGGCAGCCGGCGGCTGCAAGTGGCGCTGTCGCGCGAGGGGATTTCGGTGGGGCGTCGGCGCGTCCGACGGCTGATGCGCAAGCTGGGGCTGTGCGCGATCAGGCCGAAGCGGGACACCAGCAAGCCGCACCCTGAGCATAAAATCTATCCGTATCTGCTGCGCGACAAAACGATCGACCAGCCGAACCAGGTGTGGGCGAGCGACATCACGTACATCCCGATGCGCCGGGGATTTCTGTATCTTGTTGCGATCATCGATTGGGCGACGCGGCGGGTTCTGTCCTGGCGGTTGTCGAACACCCTGACGACCGGGTTCTGCGTCGACGCACTCAATGAAGCTCTTGTCCGGTACGGCAAGCCCGGAATTTTTAACACGGACCAGGGCTCACAGTTTACGAGCGACACGTTCACGCGGGTGCTGTTGGATCATGGGATCGAGATCAGCATGGATGGGCGCGGGCGCTGCCATGACAATATCTTTGTCGAGCGCCTGTGGTGGACGGTGAAGCACGAATGGGTCTACCTGCGCCCGGCGGCCAACGGGCTTGAGCAAAGGCGCAGCTTTGCTGAATTCTTCGACTGGTACAACCGGCGACGCCCGCACCAGGCGCTCGGATGGCAAACACCGGACGAGGCCTATTTCGGCAACGCCGGGCCGGCTGTGGCGGAGGCGGCATAACGCGATGGCACATCGACGCTGTGGATTTGTGGACAGTCGGCTGCGCCGATGCCCGCCTGACCGCGCGAGCGCGGTCCCCCATGGACAAGCCGGGGAAAACGCTCTGCGTTTCCCCCACCTTGCCCACAGGTCGGCGGCTGTCCATAAGCTCTACAGCGCACCAACAACAGCAAGGATTGAATTTGATTCCGGGAAAGGTGTAACCTTCAACCGGCAACCAGCCTTAGCTTATTCTTCCCGGGACCTGTCCAAACAACCGGGACCACCGCAGAGGGCGGGCCAAAGTCTTCGGCGTTGTGGTTGCTGTTGGCCTGGCAGGATCGGACACCCGATGCGAGGGCGAGGTTCAGCCGCCGGCCAGTGAAGCGCTCCGCCGCTTCCTGCATGGTCGGCAACTGCAGCCGTCGCTTCGTCTCAACCAAGCCTGAACAACTACCCCAGGTTGTAGGTTGCCGCGTCAAACAGGCTACGATTGGACCCAACTGCCGGATTTAGGTTTACTTCTGGTCTGAACAGCGGGCGTGGCTCCGCCAGCGTCAAGCGAAGGCGACGCGTGCCCGGGGAGTCGGGGCGGCTCATAGCCGCACCACGCTGGCGGCATAAAGGACAAGCCACACAATCGCCCAGGCCGCTATGACGAGGGCGATCATGATCAACGTCGGCCAGTTCACGCTGCGGCCGTCACATCGGGCTGCAGCAGCATGAGGCCCCCCGTCAGTCTGCCAAGCTCCGCGCCTTGAATACGCCGGGCCGGGGGCCAGTGTTAGTGCCAATACTTAGACTCGCGCCACGCTACGCGACAGTTTGACCCAACTCGATAGCACGGGCGCCCTCTCTCCCAACACTCGGCGCGTGGGGTAGCGGCGCTCTACCTCAGCCCGCATCCTCTATCGACCATTCCGCTTGTCCCACAGACGCAAGCACATATCTCGCCTTAGCGGCCACTCGCTCCAGTGGTGCGTCCGGGTCTTCTCGGATCACGACACGCACCCTTTCTTCGGACACCTGCCCAGGCGGCCGATTGGGTGGCTGAATCTCGACCTCGAAAAGCATGGTCTTGCCGGGTCCGACCAGCCGGGAGACACGTGCGGCGTACTGCGGTGGAGCCATTCCGGCCGCACAATATCTCTCACCTCACGAGGCTGTTAGAGGTGATTTCGACACTCTGGTATTACGATTTAGACGCCGAGCGCGCTGTTGCTCTTTTGCCACATGGGGTCGGTCGGCTTAAATCGCGGATTCTGTGTTGGCGGCACGGAGCGCACTGGGCGGAAAGCTAGGTTCCTGGCGGAAAGGAATACCGTTACTAGGCGTTCTAGCTCGTCTGGGCATAGTTGTGGCAGGCTGTCGGACCGCCACGCATGGGCTAAGGGTTCCTCGGAGCGCTCGCTGAACATATCGGCCCCTTTCGCGAGAAGTTGACGCCGCCTCGATATCCCCTCGAGTTTGAGACGATTCAAGCATAAATGTTGGCCGGCCAGATTCTCCCCTTTCCTGCTCCGTTCCCGCCGGGCGGCCCCACCCGACAGGCTCCGCCCCGCCACCCCGATGAGATCGCCGAAGCGCTGTCCTTCGCGCTCCGCTACGACGGCTGGCATCGGATCCGAGGGCTGTCCGCGCGCGGCGACACGGGCAGCTACGACCGCTGCGACCCTCACTTTACAGACCCGTCTCGGCTGTTCAGGTGGCGGCGCCGCTGCTTCCGATTGGCGGACTTCCATGCGGCGCTACTGGCGCGCGCTTTAACAGGGTTCGCCGCCTTCCAAGCGGCGCTGTTGGCCCGCTGACACTCCACGCAGCCCCCACTGCTCACAAACCGAGGCGCCACATGCCCTTTCTTGCACGGCACACCGGTCCAATACCGTGTGAAACCCAGGTCCAGGGCTTCAGCGCGTGTCCTCGGCAGGTTTGTGTTCAGCATGGCAGCTCCTCCGGCACCCCGATCGCTGCTAACCTAACGAATGCGCTGCCCCCGCCTTGTCGCCTATCTGTGCCCCACGTTGTTGACCGACAACCCGCATATGAACGACGCCCGGCCGCCCAGCCGGATCAGGCGCAAGCCGAAGTTTGCGGCGCAGGTGCCGATCGGGATGGGCGCGGAAACCTCCCCACTCGGCCGCCGAGCAGGCTTGCCGCGCTAACGCGGCGGATCGACTGTTCCGGCGGATGAAGTGCCGATTGTAGCGATGCGGGGCTCACGCTCTGTCCCGCGTGTTACCCCGACGATGTCGATTTATGGTTGTCTCCTAGACCGACATATGTCTTAGATTGCGCAGTGCGCGTCGGACAACGCGCCAGTGCGCGGTGTGAGATGCCTTATTTCCCTAATCAGAATGTACCAGGTACCCAGACTACAACCGACCGTCGTCGCCGAGAGAGGGCGGAAACCGATAATCCGCACCTAATCGCGCTGTTTCGTACTACCACAACGACCGAGGCGATCCCCCTCGCTGAAATTGCTGACCAAATCGCGTCTCACCCACACATCAAGATTGATGAACACGAAATTGATGAACACGATCCCCGGGCCATAGCTAGGGGCATTGCGTTCGCGCTACTCGGCGGCATTGCGTTGTGGGCGGCAATCGTCTTCTGCGCTCGGCATTTCCTGTAGCAGACGTCCGCTTAAACCTATCCGCCAGATCGTTGACCGTAGGCGCCGTGCGCTCGGCCAAGGGATCACACCGTCGCTGTCCACCTGCCGGTGCAGTTCCGCCGCCCACTCGTGTGCCCGGCTTGCGCTCCACGTCGAGAATGCGCCTACAGTGATGCGCCGCTCGAAGCCGGGCCCGGCCGCGTCCCAGTAAACCCAGTTGCCGGCAGCCGGCGGCGGCCCGTCCGCAGTCGAACCGACCCTTCGCACTACAATCTGGAATTGCGGCACCAACTCCCAAATCCGATTTGTAATCATTTATCCATATCAAGCTACCATTGATTGTGGCACGCTATAGCATTCAACCAATCGGGGTATGGACGGTCCTCCGGCTTTGTGCAGCGGAGGGGCGTCCTCTTCCGCTTTCGTTAAAAGGATCAGTATGTCGATCTCTATACCCGCATTCATCGAGGTCGATGAGAACCAATTCGTCGCCTCTGACGAGATAACCGGCGGACAGCTAAAGGATGCCGTCAAACTGGCGCTCCAGAGCAATGTGCCGGGCAACTACTATCTGGGGATCAGGAAGGTGATGACGGCGTTCCGGCGCGCGGGCGGTACGGATTCTGATGTCGTCCTGGACATATTGCACCGTCCGGCTGGCCATCATCGGGTTGCTAACGATGATGACGGCGCGGCGATCTCCCGCCGCCGTTCATTCTAAGCGCACGCCCCGTCGATCAGACGCGGCGCTGGGCAGGGGCGCTCGACGGGCGCGGCAGGGCCCCCCCCGCCGGTGCATCGGACGGAAGTGACGTAGGCGTCGCTCTAACGGGACCCTGATGGGTCATCCTGCAGCTGGGGGCAGGCCGGAGGCGTTTGGCCGGAGGTAATGCTCGATCATTCCGCGGAAACCACCAGGGGCAGCACGGCCGGCACCCGGCTCGCCGCGCCGGCTTCCAAGCCGGTCCACTCTCGGCCCTCCCGCCGTGTCCCGGCGTGAGGGGACCAGGAGGGCGCCATGAGTAACCGTTTTGACACCTACCGGTTCGAGCCGACGACAGCGATCGCAACCGCAGTTCATAGCCGGGAATGGTTTTCATGACATCTGCAACGCAGATATCCCGATGATGTGGGATGACGCTGATACGCACCTGCGGGCGGAGGCTTCCCTCAAGGCGTTCTGTTCCGGCCTCGACTAGGTCCGCCGTCGTTCTTATCGGCCTATGGCGCTGGCGGGCGTTGGGCTGGGAGGCGAATGGCCAGATGCGGCCTGCTACCAACATCTGCATCGTCATCGACGTGCCGTAACGTGCAGGCCAGTGATCGGCGCCGCCCGCCGCTCCGCGAGCCCCGTCGGCGCTTGCGTTTCGTCCGCCGCTCCGCCATATCCCGCCCGCCGGCCACCCGAGGGGCCGGTAATTCACACGCGGGGCGCCTTTCCTGGCCAATGCCGGGTCCGGTGCCGCTGACACGGCGAGCCCCGCGGAGGAACAACCGGACGAACGGAAAGGAGCATTTCGCCGATGGCGATGCCTGAGTTTACCCTGCGCCAGTTGCTCGAAGCCGGCGTACATTTCGGCCACCACACGCGGCGCTGGAACCCGCGTATGGCGCCCTACCTGTACGGCGTCCGCAACCAGGTGCACATCATCGACCTGCAACAGACCGTGCCGATGCTGGACCGTGCGCTGCGCGCCGTGCGTGACGTGACCGCGGCCGGCGGGCGCGTCCTGCTGGTCGGCACCAAGCGCGCCGCCGCGGAATACATTGCCGAGGCCGCCAAGCGCTGCGGCCAGGTACTACATCAACCACCGGTGGCTCGGCGGCACGCTGACCAACTGGAAGACGATCACCGGCAGCATCCGGCGGCTGCGCCAGATCGAAGAGCTGCTGGCCGGCGACGTCCAGGGCCTGACCAAGAAAGAGGTGCTGAATATCACCCGCGAGCGCGAGAAACTGGAGCGCGCGCTGGGCGGCATCAAAGAGATGGGCGGGCTGCCGGATATCCTGTTCATCATCGACACCAACAAGGAAAAGCTCGCGGTCGAGGAAGCAAACAAGCTGAAGATCCCCGTGGTCGCGGTGCTCGACAGCAACTCCGATCCCACTGGCGTCACTTATCCGATTCCAGGGAACGACGACGCAATCCGGGCGATTACGCTCTATTGCGACTTGATCGCGGGTGCCGTGTTGGACGGCATCAGCGCCGAGCTCGCAGCCTCCGGCGGCGATATCGGTGCTGCCGAGGAGCTGCCGCCCGAGGCGATGCCGCGGGTCGAGGTTCCCGCCGCGCAGACGCACGCCTGACGATTGAAAGCGAGAGACGGACAATGGCCGAGATCACCGCGGCACTGGTGAAAGCACTGCGCGACAAGACCGGCGCGCCCATGATGGACTGCAAGCGGGCGCTGTCGGAGACTAGCGGCGACATGGAGCAGGCTGTCGATTGGCTTCGCAAGAAGGGGCTGGCGGCGGCCGCGAAGAAGTCTGGCCGCGTCGCCGCCGAGGGGCTGGTCGGTGCCGCCTCGGCGCCCCTGAAGGCCGCCCTGGTGGAGGTCAATGCCGAAACCGATTTCGTCGCCCGCAACGAGGGGTTCCAGGATTTTGTCGCCGCGGTCTCGCAGATCGCGTTGCAGGTCGGCGAGGACCTCGACGCGATCCGCGCCGCTCCGTTCCCCGGCACCGACCGGTCCGTGGCCGAGCAGCTAACGCACCTCGTCGCGACCATCGGTGAAAATATGACCCTTCGCCGTGCCCGCGTCCTGGGTTTGCAGCGCGGTGTCGTCAGCACGTATGTGCATCAGCCGCTGCGTGCAGGGCTGGGGCGCATCGGCGTGATCGTTGCGGTCGATGCGCCCGACGAGTTGGAAGGGCTGGAGCTGCTCGGCCGACAGATGGGGATGCAGGTCGCCGCGAGCCGGCCGGAGTCGATCGATATCGCCGGCGTCGATCCAGCGGCGCTTGAGCGCGAGAAGGCGATTTTCCGGGAACAGGCGCGCGGTTCAGGAAAGCCGGACGCCATCATCGAGAAGATGGTCGAAGGTCGCATCCGCAAGTTCTACGAGGAGGTCGTGCTGCTGGAACAGGTCTGGGTGCACGACGGAGAAAGTCGGGTGAAAGCGGTTCTGGCGAAGACCGGCGCAAAGGTGGCCGACTTTGCCCGCTTCCAACTTGGCGAGGGCATCGACAAGCCACAGGGACCCGATTTCGCCAGCGAGGTGGCAGCGACCGAGCGTCCATAGGACTTGGTCTCGCCGGCCGCGCGGCCACCGTTATGTAGTTTCCTCTGCGCCCTCGTGCCGAGCTGCGCGACGGTCAGGCTTGAATGCCCACCCGCGCCGCCAGCACCGCCCTTCGCGCTGTCATGTCATTGCTGAACGATACCTCGTCCAGGGTGACGGTCGCGGCCGGGCCGACGAACAGGCCCGCCCCCCAGCCCGGCGCCACCACCACCGCTCCCGGTGCCACTCCCGCCCCAGGTAACGGTGTCTTCGACCGCAACGCCGAGAAGGTGCGGGGTGGCGAGGCTGCCCTCTGACCGAGCCGCGTCGCGGCTCGCCGAGTGGCGCTCTTCGAGTTCTACGTCGAATAATCGCTGAACGCCGCTCCGGCGTAGCGCGCGCGATAGTCGGTCTTGACGTTGACCAACGCCACCATGCCCTCATCGACCTTGCGCTGGGCGCGTTCCAGCGCCGGGCGGATATCCTCGGGCCGCTCGACATATTCGCCGTAGCAACCGAGCCCCTCGGCCATCTTGTCGAACCGCGTGTAGCCAAGATCACGGCCGGGCTTCTCGCGCTTGGGGTCCGCGGTCCAGCCGCCGTTCAGGCTGATCACCACCAGGATGGGGATCTTGTGCCGTACCGCGGTATCCAACTCCATCGCGTTCATCCCGAAGCTGCCGTCGCCATGCACGACGATCACCTGCTTGTCGGGCTTGGCGACCTTGGCGCCGACGCCGAACGGCAGGCCGACGCCCATCGTGCCGAACGGGCCAGAGTTCAGCCGATGGCCTGGAGCGAAGGTCGACATGGTCTGGCGGCCGAAATTCAACGTTTCCTGCCCATCGACGCACAGGATCGCGTCGCGCTTGGCGAAGTTCTTGATCTCCTCCAGGAGGCGCACCGGATGGATATCGCCGTCCTCGGCGTATTTGTTCGCCCCTGCCCCACTGCGCTTGGCCGCCTCGCCCTCGGCGAGCTTCTGCCGCCAGCCCTTGTAGCTGTCGGTGTTGATCTGCGTGCCGATGGCGTCCAGCAACTGCTGCAGCACCATCTTGCAGTCCCCGACAATCGGGATATCGACGAACCGCGGCGCAGTGGCTATTTCGTCCGGATCGATGTCGATTCGGGCGATGGTTGCATTCGCACCGAAGCGCGGTGGTGCGGCGTGACCGATGATGTAGTTCATCCGCGTGCCCAGGACCACGATCAAGTCGGCATCGCGGAACGCCGAGCTGCGCATCGCCAGATAACTGCACGGATGGTCGTCCGGGACGACACCGCGTCCCTGCGGCGTGGTGTAAAACGGGATACCGATCTTATCGACCAGCGCCTGCATCTCCTCCCAGGCCTGCGACCATATCACCCCGCTACCGGAAACCAGGATCGGCTGCTTCGCCTTCGCCAGTGTGTCGACGAGCTTCGTGATCTGATGCGGGTTGCCGAGCGGCCGGGGGTTCAGCAATGGACGGCCCGCAAAGCTCCAATCCACCACGGTCTCGTCGATTTTCTGGTAGAGAATGTCGCCGGGGAAATCGAGATAGACCGGCCCCGGCTTGCCAGACATCGCTCTTTGGAAACCGAAATTCACCTGCTGGGGTATGCGCTTGAGGTTGTGAATGCGGTCGGCATATTTCACACAGCCGCGCATGATGGCGACCTGATCGATCTCCTGGAACACCTGCCGGCCGAACTGGCTAATCGGCGACGAGCCACCGATCGCCACCACCGGGCAGCAATCGATCAGCGCGTTGGCGACGCCGGTCACCAGATTGGTCACGCCCGGACCGCTCGCCGCCATGCAGGCCGACGGCTTCTGCAGCAGACGGCTGTACGCCTGAGCCATGAAAGCGGCCGCCTGCTCGTGGCGGACGTCGATCATGCGGATGCCTTCCTTGATGCAGGTCGCCTCGGCCAGCAGCATCGGCCCGCCCATGATGAAGAAGAGATGCTCCACCCCTTCCTTCTTCAGGCATTTCGCCAGGATTTCAGAGCCGGTCAGTTCCGCCATCGTCGTCTCCTGTGCTTGCCGTTCAGCCGATCACGCCACTTTCGCGCAGCGCACCCACATCGTCGCTGCCGAGTCCCAGCCAATCGCCCAGCACCTCGTTCGTATGTTGGCTCAGCAGCGGCGCAGGGTGCAGCGGTGCCGGCCGGCCGGAGAACCTCACCGGGAACGTCGCCATCTTGTACGCACCCAGCTTCGGATGCTGCACTGTCTGCATGATGCCGCGCTGTTCGAATGTCGGGTCATGCAGCAGCTCGTTGGTGTCCAGCACCGCGCCGGCGGGGATACCGGCGGCGCCGATGATGCGCATTGCATCTTGCTTGCTGTGCCGGCGAGTCCATTCCGAGACCATCGCATCGACCTCGGCTTCGTGCTCGCGGCGGGCATCGGCGGTGTCGTAGCGCGGATCGCCGATCAGCTCCTCGCGGCCAATGACGCCGAGAAGGCGGCGCCAATGCTCCGGGTTAGCGCGGCTTGTATAGACATAGACATAGTCGTTCGGACCGCCGCCCAGGCAGGGATATATCCCCATCGGCGGATTGCGCGACATCACGCTGCCGTTGCCGGCCCGCTGTGCCGCCTTGCCAGTGCTTGTCTGCCTGGCGAAGGCGCCGCGTATGTACTGGAACATCGCGTCCTGCATCGCGACCTGCAGATGCTCCCCCTCGCCGGTACGGGTCCGACGGTAAAGCGCGCCGAGCACCGAGATCGCCATCAGCATGCCGGTGCCGGTATCCCCGATGGTAGCACCAGGCTTGATAGGCGGGCCGTCCGCCTCGCCGGTGACACTCATCGTGCCGCCGCAGGCCTGGGCGATCATGTCGAAGGCCAGGTTGTTCTCGAACGGCGAGCCGGTGCCGAAGCCTTTCACCTGGGCATAGATGATCGCGGGGTTGAGCGTGCGCACGACATCCGGGCCGAGACCGAGCCGTTCGACCGCGCCGGGGGCGAAATTCTCGATGAACACATCGGCATGCGCGGCGAGTTCTTTCGCCAGCGCCAAGCCGCGCGGCGCTTTCAGATCGACCGTGATCGACTTCTTGTTGGCATTGTATTGCAGGAAATAATGTGCGTCGGCCCCATCGGGGTTGTTGATCTGGCGGCCGGGATCACCGTTCTTCGGGTTCTCGAGCTTGACCACCTCGGCGCCGAGCCAAGCCAGCACCTCGGTGCAGGAAGGTCCTGCCTCGAACTGCGTAAGATCGAGCACTCGCACGCCGGCCAGACAACTCTCCGCACCCATCGAACGTTACTCCTCCAGATCGGGTCTCCTGCCCGCCCGGAAGCTTACGTCCTGGGTCCGGCTCCGTCTATGCCTCCTGCCCGAAGGCCTGCTGCTGCAGATGCTTCAGCCGCTCCTGCGCGCCGGGCGTTTTCGGATCGATCGCCAGCACTTTCTGCCAGGCGTCGTACGCGCCTTTCCAGTTCTGCTGCAACTCGAAGATGTCCGTGAGCGTGCGGTAGGCGAGGAAATCGCGGGGCTCGTGTTGCACTGCCAATGCGAGGTCCTCGATCGCACCCTTCGTGTCACCGGCTGCGTAGCGCGCCATCGCGAGTTGACGATATCCTTCCGCCAAGTCCGGCTGCAGCGTGACGGCATCGCCGAAATCCTCGGTGGCGTCGGCGTTGTCCCCAGCCTTCAGCTCACGCAGGCCACGGCTCATCAGCAGCGTCACGGCCGGGGTTCCGGAGTTCAGCCACATTTCGGTGAGATGCTCTTCCAGCAGGGCGGCCGCCTCTTCGCTGGGCGCCGCTTTCAACGCGTCCAGCGCCTGGCCGATCTGGGCTTGCTTTCGGGCCGACGGCGTGTCCGCCAACGCGGGTACGGTCAGCAGCAGAAGAATGAGCAGGGCGTATCGCATTCGCGGCATAATGTGGCTGCGGGGGTCAGGAACGCAAGCCGGCTGTGGCGGAATGCGCTTCGCTTTTCCGCCCTACGCGGCCCGGCCGTCACGTAGGGCGGAAAAGCGAAGCGCATTCCGCCACCGTTCGCTAGCATGACGATGAAAGCGCTGCGCCTTCTCGACATCCAAAGTTTCAGTCCCGCCGATCAGGAAGTCCGCGCGGCCTCGGCCCACCCGCCATCCAGTCCAGCAGCTCCACCGTATGCACCACCGGTAACCCATCGCCGGCGAGCTGAGTGATACAACCGATATTTCCTGCCGCAATCAGATCCGGCCGGGTGGCTCGCAGATTGGCGAGCTTGCGCTCGCGCAGCCTCGAAGCAATCTCCGGCTGCAGCAAGTGATAGGTCCCGGCAGACCCGCAGCAGATATGTGGCTCAACCGGCTCGACCACAGTGAAGCCGGCCCGGCGCAGCAGCGCCTTCGGCTCGGCGGTGACCTGCTGGCCATGTTGGAGGCTGCAGGCGGAGTGATACGCGACCGTCAGGCCCGGCGGCCCAACAGTCGGCGCATAACCAATTCGCGTCAGGTACTCGCTGATGTCGAGCGCCAGGGCCGACACCTTCTCTGCCCGGCTGCGCAGCGGCTCCGGTTGCGTTCGAAACAGGAAGCCGTAGTCCTTCACCATCGTCCCGCAGCCCGAGGCGTTGACGACGACCGCGTCCAGGCCGGCGCCCTCGATCTCGCAACTCCAAGCTTCGATATTGGCGCGTGCGCTCGCCATCGCCCGCCTATGCTGCCCCAGATGATGGGTGAGTGCACCGCAACAGCCGGCGCCTTCGGCCACCACGACCTCAATGCCAAGGCGTGTAAGTAGCCGGATGGTAGCCGCGTTGATCTCCGGCGCCAGGACGCGCTGCGCGCAACCGGTCAGCAAAGCCACGCGGCCGCGGCGCTCTCCCTTCGCCGGGTGCGTACGCGGACCGGCGTCGTCGCCGCGCGGCAGGCGCCCCGGTGCCAACGCCATCATCGCCCGCAACCGCCGGCCGAGCGGATGCGCAGACGGGACCAGCCTCGCAAGCGGCCCGCCGATCCGCGCCGCGAGCAGCGCAGCGCGGAACAGAGCGGGGCTCGGCAACACCCGCGCCAAGACCGCGCGTAGCAGCCGCTCATGCCAGGGCCGGCGATAGGTGCGCTCGATATAGGCCCGTGCATGATCGACCAGGTGCATGTAATGCACGCCCGAAGGGCACGTCGTCATGCAAGCCAGGCAGGACAGGCAGCGATCGATGTGCCGCACCACCTCTTCGGTGGCGGGACGACCCGCCTCCAGCATGTCCTTCATCAGGTAGATGCGCCCACGCGGGCTATCGAGCTCGTCGCCGAGCAGCAGGAACGTGGGGCAGGTCGCCGTGCAGAACCCGCAATGCACGCAGGTGCGCAGCACGCGATTTGATTCGGCGGTATCCGGATCGCGAAGCTGCTCGGCCGTGAAATTCGTTTGCATCGCGGTCTAGCGCACGTTCGAGCTGACTGGAATCACCTCTCCCGCGCCGCGGGAGAGGTCGGTTCGCGAAGCGAATCGGGTGAGGGTGCCGGGCGCGACGACCCGCACCCACCACGCTGCGCGTGGCGACCTCTCCCGCAGAGCGGGAGAGGCGTACAATGGGGATGCCGTGCTTCCGATTGTCATGAAATGTCTCTACCCACCCCGCAGCCGCCGCCCTACCAGCGCGGCCGCAACCCCCAGCCACACCAGCGCGAATCCGAACAGCAGCAGCGAAAGCCAGGGCAGGATGGGCGTGATGATTAGCTGCGTGAACATCATCACCACCGCCGCCGCCATCATGACGAAGCGGAGGTCGCGCACCTGATGCTGGGGGCTCGTCTTATAGTGCTCGAACGCGAGCAGAGCGAAAGCGGCGATCAGCGGCGGGATGATGGCAAAGGTCGGCAGGCTCATGGTTTATAGCCCCGCATACATCCGGCCGGGGTTGAGGATACCGCGAGGATCGAATGCCGTCTTCACGCGCCTCGATATGGCAGCGAGCGCGGGTGGCTCGCGCGGGATCACCGCGACCGCGGCACGCAGCGGCTCGGGCGCGCGCAGCAGCATCCAGGTGCCGCCCCCGGCACGGGCGGCTGCTTCCACTGCCTCGTGTGCGTGCGCTTCCGCGGGTCCGGCGATCCAAACCAGCCCACCGCCCCAGTCGAGAAACACAGACGCGTCGAACGCCTCGCGCAGCGCCCGCACCACAGCCGCGCCGGCCGAAGGCCGCACCGACACGCGCCAGATCGCTTGTTCGGTGGCGACGACGAGCGGGGCGGCGTCGCGCACCGCCCGCCACAGCTTACGCGACGCCGCGTCGTCCAGGATGTCGCCGGTACCGAACGCCGCCATCTCATCGCGCAGCTTCGCGGTCCGATAGGCGACCGAGGACGCAAAATCCTCGATCCGCGCCAGCGCCACCGAGCGAATGAAGCCAAGCCGCGCCGCCGCGTCCGACGGCAGCCAGGCGGCTGCGGAAACGCCGTACGGCGAGCACAGCGCAGCCGCCAGCGCCGTGATAGCGGCCTCAGCCTCTAGCCCATGGACCGCGACCGTCCCGACTGCTTCCGGCGCCGGCAGAACCTTCAGCGTGACCTCGGTGATGACCGCCAGCGTGCCGTGACTGCCAGCAATCAGTTTGCAGAGATCGAGACCGGTCACGTTCTTCAGCACGCGCCCACCGGATCGGATGACCTCGCCCGTGCCGTTCACCGCCCGCACGCCCAACACGTGATCGCGCATCGCGCCCCAGGCGATGCGCCGCGGTCCCGAGAGGTTGGCGGCGACCACCCCGCCCAAAGTCTGCGGCGCCGTGGCACCGAACAGGGCCGATAAGTCCGGCGGCTCCGCAATCAGGTGCTGGCCACGTTCGGCAACGGCCGCCTCGATCTCGGGCAAAGGCGTGCCCGCGCGCGCGCTTATCACCAGCTCGGTCGGCGAATAGAGGGTGATGCCGCGATGGTTGCGCACGGAAAGATTCCGCGCCGCCTGCACAGGCCGCAGCATTGCGGCCTTCGTGCCGTTGCCCTGCACCAGCAGAGGCTCGCCGGCCTCGGATGCTTCGGCGACCGTGGCAGCGATGGCGTCCTCTTCGACAGGCGCAGCCGATCCCGCCATGGTGTCGGAGAACGCCAACAGAACCTCACGCCGCGAGTGGGAACACCTTGTGCGGGTTGAGCAGCCAATCAGGGTCGAACGCCGACTTGATGCGCCGCTGCTGCTCCAGCTCGACGGCGGTGAACTGAGCCGGCATCAGCTCGCGCTTTTCCACACCGACGCCATGTTCACCGGTCAGGCAGCCGCCGACCTCGACGCAAAGTTTCAGCACGTCGGCGCCAAAGGCCTCGGCCCTACGAAAGCTCTCCGCATCGTTGGCATCGAACATGATCAGCGGATGCAGGTTGCCGTCGCCGGCGTGGAAGATGTTCGCGACCTGCAGCCCATACGCAACCGACATCTCCCCGATGCGCCGCAGCACGTCGGGTAGCCGGCTCGTCGGGATAACGCCGTCCATACACAGGTAGTCCGGGCTGATTCGCCCGATCGCGCCGAACGCCCCCTTGCGGCCCTTCCAGATCGCCAGCGATTCCTCGGGCGATTGCGACACTTTCAGGCTGATCGGATCGTGCCGCTCGCAGATCGCGCGCAGGCGGTCCAGCAGCGCGTCCTGCTCGGCCGTGCTGCCCTCTACCTCGATGATCAGCATCGCCTCGGCGTCCAGCGGGTAGCCAGCATGGGCGAACGCCTCGCAGGCGTGAATCGCCGGACGGTCCATGAACTCGAGCGCCACCGGGATGATGCCGGACGAAATGATCGCATCGACGCAGGCGCCGGCCACCTCGTTCGAGCGGAACGCCGCCAGCATGGCGCGCGCTCCCTCGGGCCCGCGCAGGATGCGCACGGTCACTTCCGTCACCACGGCAAGCTGCCCTTCGCTGCCGGTCAGCAGCCCGAGCCAGTCGTAGCCAGCCGCGTCCAGATGCGTCCCGCCGATCCGCAGCACCTCGCCCTCGACGGTGACGATCGTCAGCCCGAGCAGGTTGTTGGCGGTGACGCCGTATTTCAGGCAATGCGCGCCGCCGGAGTTCATCCCCACATTGCCGCCGATCATGCAGGCAAGCTGGCTCGACGGGTCCGGGGCATAGAAGAAACCGCGCTCCGCCACCGCCTGCGTGATGCCGAGATTGGTCACGCCCGCCTGCACCACGGCGAAGCGGTCGTCATAGTTGATCTCCAGAATGCGGTTCATCCGCATCAGCCCGACCACGACCGCGTCGGCCAGCGGCAGCGCGCCACCGGATAGAGAGGTGCCGGCACCCCGCGGCACGACCCGCACCCCCTCGGCGTGGCACAGGCGCAGCACCGCAGCGACTTGCTCCGTGCTGGAGGGCAGCGCCACCGCCAACGGCGGCTGGCGATAGGCGGTAAGGGCGTCGGTCTCGTACGGCTTCAGCAGGAGCGGCTCGGCGATCACCGCATCGTCCGGCAGGACCGCGCGAAGCCCGGCGACGATTGCCTCGCGCCGGGCGAGCACTTCGGGCTTCGGGTCTAGCAGGCGGAGCATGGGATCCTCCCCGGACGGGAGGAAAATGGCCCCGCGGGCGGGACCGGGCAAGCGCGAGCCGGGTCAGCCCTGGCGGGCCTTCATCCGCGGGTTCTTCTTGTTGATGACATAGACACGCCCGCGCCGGCGCACGACGCGACAGTTCTTGTCGCGCGCCTTGGCCGTTCTCAGGCTGTTGCGGACTCTCATGGCACAGGGCGTCCCAGGTGACGGCGGAAAAGAGCGGCGGTGCATAGGAGAGGGCGTCTGTCCTGTCAATCCGCCAGGAAGGCAATGGATAGGAGCTATCGAGCCGGGCGCGATAGCCGCGCGACAGATAGTGCTGCGTCTGGCCCGAAACCCTATATGCTTGGTCGACAGGAGGTTGGCATGGCTGGCACCGTTGAGGTTCTCATCCCGGTTGACGCCGAGGCCGCAGCGGCCCTGACCGATGCGCGTAAGCGCGAGGCTGTCGGCCGCATCGTCAGCCGGATCCTCCGGCCCGATCCGGATCATGATCCCCTCCTCGAGGCAATGGAGCGGCTCAGCGGCTGATGCACAGGCGAAAGGCTTGACGCGCGAGGCTCTCGAGGCGGAACTCGTCGCCCATAAGGCCGAGCGGACCCGGTGATCGTCTTCGACGCCTCGACTCTCGTCAGCGCCGCTACGGAGCCTTACCGTCCGCTATCGTGTCGTCCGGGCGTCAATCTGCGCCGCAACTGTGCGGCAGACAGTACCGGCACGGGCAGGCATAGCCCCGCCAGATCGCTGTCGCCGGTGATCAACGCCTCCACCCCTGTGCTGATCGCCAGCCGGATGAAGACCACATCGCTCCGATCCCGACAGGCGTCAGGCAACCATGGCCCATGCTCGGGCAACTGGGCGGTTTCCGCGAAGGGCAAGTAGTCCCCCTAGCAGCACCTCCCGATCGTCCGGCTGAAGACGGAATTTCGGGTAAGCGAGCACACGGATCAGCTCGGTGACCGTCTCCCTGCACACCGCCGGCGTCAGAGCTCCATCGGCCCACGCAGCCCGAAGCCAGGCAAGACGCCCGCCGAACACCAGGGCGGAGATCACCACATTCGTATCGAACACTGCACGCAGCCGTCCGCTCGATGTCAGGCGTGTTTCCGAGCCCAGGCGACAGCCTCTCTCACGTCGTCCTCGGTGACCCCAAGCTCGGCCAGTTTGCGGCGCACCGCGTCGGCGCTGCCGATTCGCGCGGGTGAGAGCACGATGCGGCCTTCGTCCAGCGCCACGTCGAAATATGGGGGCGACCCCACCGCCTCGACGATACGTTTGGGCAGAGTGAACTGATTCTTGCTGGTGAGCTTCGCGAGCATGGTAAGGAATTAAGGAAAAAAGGACGTATCCACAAGTCCGGACTCCATCACGAACGTCCCGAAGCCCCGTCTTCCCACCGTACCCCAGTCCGCCGCATGATCCATCCCCGAACCACGGAGCACCGCGATGGACCGCGACCTCGTCATCGCCCTAGCGAAAGCTGCCGGGCTTGAGAAAGCCCTGACCGACTACCCGGACGACGTCGTCGCTGCGGCAGCCCAAGCGCTGGAAACCGCCGAAGCCATCCGCACTCCCACCGATCCGGCCGCCGAGCCATGGCCGCCGATGCGGCCCGGCATCAGCCAATGAACGACCTGCACTGGCTCTCCATCACCGAGGCGGAAGAAGCACTCGCCTCCCGCCGCCTCTCGCCGGTCGAATTACTTACCGCACTCCTGTCCCGCATCGAGCAGCTCGACCCACGGCTGCACGCTTTCATCTGCCTGGACGTGGACGTCGCCATGGACGCCGCCCGCGCAGCCGAACGCGAAATCACCGCCGGCCGGGTTCGTGGCAAGCTGCACGGCATTCCTGTCGGTCTGAAAGACATCATCGACGTCGCCGGGCTGCCGACCACGTGCCACTCGAAAATCCTGCTCGACAACATCGCCCGCACCGACGCCACGGTGACCTCGACGCTGCGCCAGTCCGGTGCGGTGATCCTGGGCAACCACCCACGAATTCGCCATCGGCGGCCCAAGCTTTGACCTTCCGTTCCCACCCGCCCGCAACCCGTGGAACTTCGACCATCACCCGGGCGGCTCGTCATCCGGCGCCGGCGCCGGGGTTGCGGCCGGTCTGTTCCCGGCCGCAATCGGCTCCGACACCGGAGGCTCGGTGCGCAACCCGGCAAGTTGCTGCGGCATAGCCGGGTTGAAGCCGACCTACGGCCTGGTCTCGCGCCGCGGCGTCTTTCCGCTGTCCTATACGCTCGACCATGTCGGCCCGCTCGCCCGCACGGTCGCCGACATCGCCCTGCTGCTTGACGCAATCGCCGGCCACGATCCCGCCGACCCCGGCAGCGCCACGACCGGCGCACACGACTTCGGCCGCGAGCTAAATCGAGGCGTGCGCGACCTGCGCATTGGTTTCGTCCGTCATTTCCACGAAACCGACATGCCGGCCCAGCCGGAAATGACCGCCGCAATCGAAGACGCAGCCCGCGTGCTCGAATCCGAGGGCGCACTGGTCCGCTCGGTCACACTGCCCTCGCTCAACGAATTCGCCGCGGTGAACCGCGTGATCCTGGCCAGCGAAGCGTGGTCGATCCACGCCCCCTGGCTGCGCGCGCGACCCGGCGATTACGGCCAGCTCGCACGCCGGCGATTGATGCCCGGCGCCTTCATCAGCGCCGGCGATTATGTCGGCGCGCAGCGACGGCGGGCACAGATGATCGCCGCTGTGCAAGACGCGTTCGGCGACGTCGATGTGTTGCTCTGCGCCAGCTCCATGGATCCGGCAAGCCGCATCGAGGACTCAGCCGAGACCGCACGCACCTATTCGCGCCAGGCGCGCACGCCGTTCAACGTCACCGGCCATCCGGCGCTGGCGATGATGGCCGGCCTATCGGACAGCGGCCTTCCCCTGTCCGTGCAGTTCGCCGGACGCTACTTCCAGGATGCGACGGTACTGCGCGTGGCAGCCGCGTACGAACGCGCAACCGAGTGGCACAAACACCGCCCACCGATCGGCTGAGTCATGCACCCCGCGTTTCCCGGCCCGACCTCGCGCATCTGGTTCTCGGAGCGGCTGCGTCTGCATTACGTCGATTGGGGCAATCCCGACGCGCCGCCGTTGTTGCTGTTGCACGGCGGACGCGATCACTGCCGCAACTGGGACTGGGTCGCGGCGGCGCTGCGCGACACCTGGCACGTCATTGCACCTGACCTGCGCGGCCACGGCGACAGCGCCTGGTCGCTTTCCGGCCATTACACGATGGCCAACTACATCTACGACCTGGCACAGCTTATTCATCAGCAGCGCCTCGCGCCGGTCTCGATCATCGCGCATTCGCTCGGCGGCAACATCGCGTTGCGTTACAGCGGCATCTATCCGGAAACCGTCCGCCGACTGGTGGCGATCGAAGGACTCGGCCCCGGCCCACGCTCGGCGGCGGAGCGCGACACGCAGCCGATCGCCGCGCGGATGCGCGACTGGGTCGATGAGCAACGCGCGATGGCAGGTCGCCTCCCGCACCGCTACGCCTCGATCGAGGACGCGCTGAAGCGCATGCAGGAAGCGAACCGGCGACTGACCGCAGAGCAGGCGCGGCATCTGACGCAACACGCGGTGAACCAGAACGAGGACGGCACCTATAGCTGGAAATTCGACCCGTACGTCCGGATCTGGCCGCCCTACGACATGACCCGCGACGAGATCGCCTCCTTGTGGTCGCGCATCGCCTGCCCGACCCTGCTGGTCTGGGGAAAGGAGAGCTGGGCGAGTGATCCGGCCGCAGACGGGCGCGCGGAATACTTTCAGAATGTCAAAGTGCTCGCCGTCGAGGGCGCCGGGCACTGGGTGCATCACGATCGGCTCGAGTTGTTCCTCCGCGAGGCCTCAGCCTTCCTGGCCGACTGATTGCGCGCGACTTCCGAGCGCCCCGCGTGGTATCGCTTCGTGGCACCGTAAAGAAGATGCATCGCAGAGGCGCAGAGCCCGCAGAGGAAATTGGTTACCGGCGACACTTCCTCTGCGCCCTCTGCGCCTCTGCGATATGACTTCATCGGAGCGGCACCTTGCCTGGTTGAGAGGGGCGTGGCTCCCCACACCTTCAGTACCGACCGTGGCAGATCGAGGACGCGCTCGGCGAGATAGCTTAGCACAAGCTCCGGGCTGATCGGAGCGATGCGCGGGATCAGGCTTTCGCGGAAATAGCGCTCGACGTGAAATTCCTCGGCATAGCCCATGCCGCCATGCGTCATGACGGCCTGCTCGGCGGCACGAAAGCCCGCCTCGGCAGCCAGGTACTTGGCCGCGTTGGCGTCGGCCCCACAGTCCCGGCCGCTGTCATATGCCCAGGCTGCCTTCAGCATCATCAAGTCGGCGGCTTCCAACTCCGCCCAATTGCGGGCGAGCGGATGCTGGATTGCCTGGTTCTGTCCGATCGGGCGCCCGAACACCACGCGTTCGCGCGCATAACGAGCGGCCCGGGCAAGAGCGGCGCGGCCGATGCCGATCGCTTCCGCGGCAATCAGGATGCGCTCCGGGTTCAGCCCGTGTAGCAGGGCGCGGAAGCCCTCCCCCTCCTCGCCGATGCGGTCTTGAACGGGGATCGGATAATCCTGAAGGAACACCATGTTCGAATCCACAGCATGGCGGCCCATCTTCCGGATCAGCCTGATCTCCGCATGCGCGCGGTCCAGCACCGTGTAGAACAGCGTCAGCCCCTGCGTGCGCCGCTTCACCTGATCGAGCGGCGTGGTGCGGGCGAGCAGCAGCATCCTGCTCGCAACCTGGGCGGTGGAGGTCCAGATCTTGGTGCCATTGACGATGTAACGATCACCGCGACGCTCGGCCCGCGTGCTGATCTCAGCGGTGTTGAGCCCCGCATTCGGCTCGGTCACCGCGAAGCACGCCTTGTCCTGCCCGGCGATCAACGGCGGCAGCATGCGGGCCTTCTGCTCGTCCGTGCCGAACACCACCACCGGATTGAGCCCGAAGATATTGATATGGATCGCCGAGGCCCCGGACATAGCGGCGCCAGATTCGGCCACCGCCTGCATCATCAGGGCGGCCTCGGTGATCCCGAGGCCGGCGCCGCCGTACTCCTCCGGCATTGCGATGCCGAGCCAACCGGCCTCCGCCATCGCCGCATAGAAGACGTCGGGGAAGCTCGCGGTGCGCTCCCGTTCCAGCCAGTAGGCATCGTCGAAGCGAGCAGCGAGGCGAAGAACCTGGGCGCGAATTTCGGTCTGTGCCGGGGTTAAGGCGAAGTCCATTGGGGGCATGCTTCCGATGCAACAGGCTCTGTCAGACAACCTCGCCCAACCGCAGGGTCCACTGCGCTACGCCGAAGCCCCCAAAGCCTAATAAATCGTCTCCTTCAGCCGCTGCGGATACGCCTTGTCGTACTCCGCCCCGCCCACCCGTCCACGCGTGATGTCCGCCAGGATCGTGCCCGTGCTCGGCAGCGCCGAGCGCGGGATGTGCTTCTCCGGGTTCCACAGATCGGACCGCACGAGTGCCTTCGGGCACTGGAAATAGACGCTCTCCACCCGCACCACGATCACCGAGCGCGGCAGCTTTCCCTGCGCCGGGAACCGCGCCAGCAGTTCAGGCGCGACCGAAATCGACGCCCGCCCGTTCACCCGCAGCGTCTCGCCGACACCAGGAATCAGGAACAGTAGCGCAATGCGCGGGTCGTGGATCAGGTTGCGCAAACTATCAACGCGGTTGTTGCCACGCCGGTCCGGGATCAGCAGCGTCTTCTCGTCCACCACCTCGACGAAGCCCGGTGGATCGCCGCGCGGGGTCACGTCGAGCCCGCCGGGTCCGGCAGTGGCCATCGCCAGGAATGGCGCCGCCTCGATGAAGGCGCGATAGTGCTTGTGGATATGGTCGAGTTCCTTCAGCACCGACGGCTCCATGGGCGTGCCGTAGAGCGCCTCCAGCGTTGCTTCGTCGGTGATCAAGTGGTTGGGCTCGAAGCCGTCCATTGCATTCTCCCGGTGGCATGATCCCGGTCTCCATCGTCACCGGGTTCCTCGGCAGCGGCAAGACGACGCTGATCCGGCGGCTGCTGCGCGAGCCAGGGTTCGCACGCACCGCGGTTATCGTCAACGAATGGGGCGAGATCGGACTCGACCACGAGCTGATCGCCAGCAGCGACGAGACGCTCGTGGCGCTGACCACCGGCTGCCTCTGTTGCCGAGTGCGCAGCGATCTTGTGGCAACGCTTCTTGACCTTGATCGGCGTCAGCGTACCGGCGGGACCCCATGCTACGATCGGGTGCTGATCGAGACATCGGGCCTCGCGGATCCTGCGCCAATTCTGCAGGCGCTGATGGCCGACGGCGATGTGGCGGAAGGGCACGCGATCGATACCGTCCTGACGCTGGTGGACGCACAGCACGGCGCGGCAACGCTGGGGCGGCACGCGGAGGCACGGCGCCAGGCGGCGTTGGCGGACCGGCTCTTGCTGAGCAAGACCGACATTGCCGGAAGGCCCGAGACGCTGCTGGCGCAGCTCGCGGCGTTGAATCCGGAAGCTGTGGTACTGGAAGCGGTGATGGGCCAGATAGACCCGCGGACGCTCTTTTCCGGCAGCGATCCTCGGGCGCGCGCGGCGCGGCTGGCGAGCCTGCCAAGTCCCACTGCCAATCCGTTCTTCGCTGGCCGTCATGGCGGCGGCATCGAAACGATCACGCTGGAGCGCGAGCGCCCGATCCCTGCGTTGGCGCTGGCGATGTGGCTGGGCGCGCTGGCCGAGCACTGCGGAGCTCGACTGCTCAGACTGAAGGGGTTCGTCGAAGTGGATGAGCGGCCCGGCACACCGGCAATCGTCCATGCGGTGCAGCATGTCGTCTCGCCTCCGGAGTGGCTGCCTCAGTGGCCCTCGGCAGAAGGGTGGACGCGCATTGTGATGATCTGCGAGGGCGTCCCGAGGCACTTCCCTGCTCGGCTACTCAGCGCGATCGAGGAAGAAGTGCGCGCTGCGATGGCGAGTGACGCGAGACGTTCCGCGCACGGCTGGACTTAATGCGGAAATCCCGGATAGACCGTTCCAAGAGCGCTAACGGATCCTAGCAGGGCAGAGGCCGTTGTATCGCGTGGCCAGAAGGGTGATGTCGTCGGCTTGTGCTGCCGCGCCAGCATGATCGGTAACGGAAGCGACCACCCGTCTAACGATCGTCTCCGGATCGTCCGTGCGCGCGGCTGCAACCACCGCGCTTAATTCGGCAGAGCCGAACAGCCGGTTGCTCTCGTCCAGTGATTCGGTGATGCCATCGGTATATAATAGCAGTGTTGATCCGGGCTTCAGCCGCACGCTGCCCGTGCCACCTTCGGCGTCCTCGACAAGACCCAAAATCATGCCGGACGGAACGGCATGGTATGCCACCGAACCGTCGGGGGACAGAAGCAGCGGGGGCAAGTGACCGAAATTGATGTATTCAAGCAGACCGGTCCGCGTATCGAGAACGCCCATGAACAGCGTCAGAAACATTGATGCGTTGTTGTCGTCCGCGAGCACGCGATTGACGCTCTGCGCGGTCGTGGACAGCGAGACCCAGTGGGAGGCCGCGCTGCGGATCAGGGTCAGTGAGCGGACCATAAACATGGCGGCACTGATGCCCTTGCCCGCAACATCGCCGATCGTCAGAACGAGATGGCCGGCATCGAGGAAAAAGGCGTCGTAGAAGTCGCCGCCGACCTGTTTCGCCGGTTCCATGTGAGCGAAGATTTCAATGTCGTTGCGGTCCGGAAACCAGGGATTTTCCCGTCGCAGCATGCCCATCTGTATATCGCGGGCGATACCGAGCTCCCGTTCCAATGCCGCGTGGCGGATATGGTCTCGCATCGCCTGCATGAGTGCAGTCGATTCGTCTCGCAGACGGCCGCTCAGCCCACGCATGACGGTGTGCGCGATGCCGGGTATGGTGGCCACATCCGACCAGAACACGCTTGCCGGAAGCAGCAGAATCCCGGACGGTTCCGCAGCGGTAACAAAGGCTGACACCGGCAACTGATCGAGGACCGACATCTCGCCGAACATGCGACCGACCCCGATCTCGATCGGCTGCGAGCGGTTGTCGATTTCGAAGTGGACGTGCACAAGACCACTGAGCACAAAGTGTAGCTGGTCGTTGGCCGCACCACGCCGTAGGATCGTGTCGCCTGCGGAGAACGTCATGATCCGGCAATGTACTAGGAGATCGGCAAGGCGTGTCGGCTCCAACTCACCGAGGACATCCAATCCGGCGCATTCAGCAGGCAGGATCACGACGATATGTTCAGCAAGCCGCCTGCGCCCAGGCGCAGCGTTTCGTTACCTCGAAAATATTCCGTACACCGGACCTACGATAAGTCTGCGCGTCCGTCATGCTCCTGATCAGGACAATACCGAGTCCGCCGATTGCGCGCTCTTCGAGCGACGCTTCAAGGTCGGGCTCGGGAGCCTTGGTGGGATCGAAGGCCAGCCCGCCATCCTCGGTTCGCAGGGTCACCTCGATGGCCCCGTCTTTCGGGACGGCTGCTATATCCACCGAACAACATCCGGCCTCCTGACCCACCCAGGCATGACGCGCGATGTTGGTCAGGATTTCCTCGGCCACAATCACGAGTTTCTGGGCCAATTCGGCCGCGCAGCCCGCCTCGCGGAGGAAAGTGCCGATAGTCTCGACCTGCGGCATGACGTCGGGCGCGGACCCGGAAAACACGAGATGCAGTCGACGCGACGGTTGGCCGACAGTGGTCAATGGGCATAAGCCGCCGCCATGATCGTGGCCATGGCGTCCCAGACCTGGTTGGAAACCAAGCCGGCCGACCGGCCGATTTCCTCCAGCGCCACGACTTCCTCGATGCGGGGCGCAGCCTTGTACAACTCCTCCTCGGTCAATATCGCGGACATGGCACCGGTGGATTTCGCGAGCCCTAGCAACAGCGTATCGCGGGGATCGGGTACTTCGTCATGAAACAGGACAGCCATCAGGCGTGCCTTCGCCTCACGCTCCGCAATGCCGGTCACGGTGGGATAGGACCGCCGCGAGAACACCCAGAGAAAATGGCGCTCTTCCTCCCGGAGAATGCCGGCGGCGACCAGCCGCCCTAGGATCCGTCCCACAAGATCCTCGTGGCGCGTCGACAGTTGGTCAATCCACCAGGCGCTGGAATGCAGTTTGGTTTCCGCCCCGATCTCTAGCAGGACCAGGTCCAGGAGTTTGTCGCCCGTGCACGAGGTATCGACGATGAACAGAGATTGCAGATCGGTGTCGATACGTCCCTGCAGGGCGAGTTCCATAAGGACGCCTCCGGCCACCGCGACGCGCGCGATCGACGCGAGGCTCTCCCTAATCTCGCCGTCGGTATCGTTCAGCATGAGGACGACGATCTCATCGGCAAGGGTGAGGTGTTTCATCGATTCAGTCTCCTCGCGCGCCAAGGAGTTCGCGGGCGTGCGTATCGCTCGATGCGATCGGAACAATCTTGCCGAAGCCGGCGATCGTGAAGACTTCCTCCACACCCGCCTGCAGTCCGAAGACGGCAACCCCGCCACCAACAGACTTGGCCTTTTTCGCTGCCATCAGGATCGCTCGCAACCCGGCGGAGGATATGTAGCCGACCTGCCGCATGTCGAAGACCATGAGCTGGCTTCCCCCCTGGATCGCGGCGTTCACCGCATGCTCGACGTCCTTGCTTGTCACGAAGTCGATCGGGCCGACAATGTTGAAGACGGTCACGCCGTCATCGAGCGTGCTGGTGATGTCCATGGTGCCGTCAGCCCTTCAGACTGTTGGCTGACGATCTTGGAGAAATTTGTCCCGGTTTGCAACGTCGGGACGATGCGGGACAGCACCGCGAACGAGATCGCCGGTCTGCGGGCGGATGCGGACCGGTGATCTCGGGCATTCAGATATCGACACCGACAGAAATACTGCGGGTCATTATTTCGGCAAAGCTGCTCATATGCGCCGTCAACTTCGTCCATTCCGGGTCCTTCGCAAGCCCCTCCTGTGCCTCGCCATATGCTCCCCAACTGGCATAGCGCGACGCGGCAAGCCACTGGCCGGCAAACGGCCCGGAGTGAAACCGGCTGAGCCGGAGAAATTCGGCGCCATGTTTCTCCATGATCGCCTTTGCCTGTTTGGCAGTTTTGAGCACTTCGTCAGCGTTGCTGGACTTGATGCGGGTAAACTGTGTGATATGCATGTCGGATTCCTTCTCTGGACTATTTGTTGTCCGTGACGTCGGAAAGCTGTCAGATATCCATGCTGGTAGTGACGCTGCGGCCGGTCATTTCGGCGATGCCATTCATATGCGCCATCAGCCTTGCCAAATCGGCGTCCTTCGCCAGCGCTTCCTGCGCCTTGCCGTAGGCGCCCCAGCCAGAGTAGCGCGTCGCGACAAGCCATTCCCCAGCGTAAGGGCCGGAGTGGAACTTGCTCAGCCGAAACCATTCCGCACCGTGTTTCTCGAAGATTACTTTGGCCTGTTTCGCCGCTTTGGCGATCTCTTCGGCGTTGCCACACTTCCAACGTGTCAATTGAGTAATGTACATCCGGAGACTCCTCCTGATAGCTGTTGTTGTCTTTAAAAGCCAACGTCCCTACGGTAAGCTCACCAGCATGTGAGCCCCGATCGGTAGGATGTCAACATAAATGCTGTCTTGTTCGAGATCTCCTCGCGTCGCCTGTGCGTGAGGCGGAGCATAGGTCCGGATTTGGGATATTTCTCAGCGCACGATCGCCTCCAATTCTCGCGACTCACTTTCGCCAGCCGTCAGCGTGAAAAGTGAAACGAGCCGCGGCAGCGAGTGACAGTGGCCATAGGCATCGGACACAACGCCTTGGAGAGCACGTTCGTCCTCAACGGCTAACGTCGGGGGAACCGGCTGACGGATATGCGAGCCTGCGACCGCCGGGATGACAGTCCGGGATCAAAACTTTCTTCTGCTGGTATTACCTTCCCGCCTCTTGATTGCCAATGCCGCTTCCGTGCGCGGCCTTGCGAAGCTGCGCCACGTCGCGCCGCCCGGCGCTCAGGATGTACCCCACGTCCGACCCACCAGTCAGATACCGCATCCCAAGCTTCAGCAGCCAGGACTGAAACTCCAGATCCTCGCGCACGCCCCCGACGCCGAACGACTTGCCGTGCGAGCGTGCTGCGCGTGCCGTCGCCTCGTAGGCTGCCCGCATCCGCGCGTGCTTGTACTCTCCGGGAATGCCCATCTCCGTGCTGAGATCCGTCGAGCCGATATGCAGCACGTCGATCCCCGGCACCGTGGCGATCACGTCCGCCTGCTCGATCGCGCCTGGCGTTTCCAGCATGGCGATCAGCAGCGTGTGCTCGTTCAGCAGTCGGTTGATCTCGCCCTGCTTCAGCGCCGCATAACCCAGCGCCGGTACGGTGCCGGCCGCCGAACGGTGCCCCAGCGGCGCGAAGCGGCACGCCTCGACGATCGCCTGTGCCTCGGCCGCCGAGGTAACGTGCGGCACCATCACACCCTGCGCGCCGCAGTCCAGAATGCGCGTCGCATCATGCGGATCATGCGAACTCACCCGCGCGATCGGCGTCACCCCCGCGCCGAGCGCGGCGACGCAGATCGACGCAGCGGTCTCCAGCGAGGTCGGGTTGTGCTCCAGGTCGATATAGATGGCGTCGAACCCGCAGGCAGCGGCGATCAGCGCGATGTTCGGCGTGCGCATCTGGTTCACTCCCATGCACAACACCAACTCATCCCGTGCAAGCATCTGCTTGGCGCGGTTCTGTCCGATTGCGTCGGTCATGATCCGATGGCGCCTCCCCTCGCCGCCTGTCCTTTGTCTCGTTCGTGAACGCCGGATCACGGCAATGTCGCACGGCCCCGGCATCCCTGCCATCCGTCGGCCTAGGGCGTCCGCCCTGCTCCTTAATTGTTGTCTGGCTGACACAGGACGCGACAGGCAATCTATCGGCAATGGGCGCCCTCACACCACCGCCTCACATCAAGGAGAGGTCATGCCGCCGGCCATTCTCAGGTCTCGTATCGCCGAAGGTTCGCCAAATCCGCGTGGCGCCACCTGGGACGGGCTGGGAGTCAACTTTTCGTTGTTCTCCGCCAATGCGAGCAAGGTGGAGCTCTGCCTGTTCGACGATGCCGGCGAGACCGAGCTGGAGCGGATCGAGCTACCCGAGTACACCAACGAGGTGTTCCACGGGTACCTGCCGGATGCCCGGCCCGGCACGATCTATGGCTATCGCGTACACGGTCCTTATGAGCCCGAGCAGGGTCATCGGTTCAATCCCAATAAGCTGGTGCTCGACCCCTATGCCAAGGCGCATGTCGGGCAGCTTCGATGGGATAATGCGTGCTTCGGCTACACGATCGGAGCCGAGGGCGACGACCTGACCTTCGATGAACGCGACAGCGCCCCTTTCGTGCCGAAATGCCGGGTGATCGATCCCGCCTTCACTTGGGGCCGCGTGCGCACGCCCGAGATTCCGTGGGAGCGCACGATCATATACGAGTTGCACGTGAAGGGGTTTACCCGCTGCCATCCCGCCGTGCCTGAGCGTCTGCGCGGCACCTACGCGGGGCTCGGGAAGAAAGAGGTGGTGGACTACATCCGTTCGCTCGGTGTGACATCGGTGGAGCTGCTGCCGGTGCATTCCTTCGTGACCGACCGCTATCTGGAGGAGAAAGGCCTCACCAACTACTGGGGGTACAACACCATCGGCTTCTTCGCTCCTGACCCGCGCTACTCGGCTATCCCCACTTTCGTGTTTTCCGAGTTCAAGGAGATGGTCGCGCGGCTGCACGACGCGGGGCTGGAGGTGATCCTGGACGTCGTTTACAACCACACCGCCGAGGGAAACGAGCGCGGGCCGACGCTGTCGTTCCGCGGCATCGACAACGCCAGCTACTACCGCCTGCTGTCTGACCAGCCTCGCTACTACGTCAACGATACCGGCACCGGCAACACGCTCAACCTGTCGCATCCGCGCGTGCTGCAGATGGTCACCAACTCGCTGCGCTACTGGGTGTTGGAGATGCATGTCGATGGGTTCCGCTTCGACCTCGGCACCATCCTCGCCCGCGAGTGGTATGGGTTCGACGAAGGCGGCGGATTCCTGGATAGCTGTCTGCAAGACCCCGTGCTGTCCTCGGTCAAGCTGATCGCCGAGCCCTGGGATATCGGTCCTGGTGGTTACCAGGTCGGCGGCTTCCCACCCGGCTGGGCGGAATGGAACGACAAGTTCCGTGACACCGTGCGCAGTTTCTGGAAGGGCGACGAGGGCAAGCTGCCCGATCTGGCGACCCGGCTGGCTGCTTCGGCCGATGCGTTCAACCGCCGCGGCCGCAAGCCTTGGGCAAGCGTGAACTTCGTCACCGCGCATGACGGGTTCACCCTACACGACCTGGTTTCCTACAACGACAAGCACAATGAGGCGAATGGCGAGGACAACCGCGACGGCCACGACAACAACCTGTCGTGGAACCACGGCGTCGAAGGTCCGACCGACGATGAGGAAATACTAGACCTGCGCGACCGGCAGAAACGCAACATGCTGGCGACGCTGCTGCTGGCACAGGGCACGCCGATGCTGCTGGCCGGCGACGAGTTCGGCCGCACCCAGCAGGGTAACAACAACGCCTATTGCCAGGACACCGAGATTTCCTGGGTCAATTGGGAGATCGACGAATATAACCGACATTTGATTGATTTCGTTCGCAAGCTTATCGCGATGCGCAGCGCATTCCCGATCCTTCGCCGCAATCGCTTCCTCACCGGCGAGTACAACGCCGACCTCGACGTCAAGGACGTGCAGTGGCTCACTCCGGATGCCACCGAGATGTCCGACGAGCAATGGGGCGACGGCAACGCGCGCTGCATGGGCATGCTGCTCGACGGCAGGGCGCAGGCAACGGGCATCAAGCGCCCGTCGATGGACGCGACGGCGCTGCTGGTGCTGAACGCGCACCACGATGTGGTGAAGTTCCGCCTCCCGGGGGTGGCAGGCGGACAACGCTGGCGCCGGTTGCTCGACACCAATATCCCAGATTCGGAAGGCGCGTTCGCAGTGAAGTCCGGCGAAGAATACCTGGTGACCGGCCGCTCGCTGGCGCTGTTCGCGTTGGAAGCCGACCACCGGCCATCGGTCGCTCTGCGGCGGGCGCATCAGGCACTGCGGCAAGTGGCGGAAACGCCGGCCATTGTGCCCTCGGCCGAAGCAGGCGTGGCGACGGCGCAAACGCCAGCACCCATGCCCGCCGAGGTATCCGACTGATACGGTCGCTGACTACGCGCGCAACCGTGCCAAAGATTGTCGTGATCACGGGTGGGCGCGCCTGTGTGGGGCGCGCTGCGTGGCAGAAGAGTTTGCCCGAAACGGATGGAGCTTTGGGCTACTCGCCCGGCACCAGCGCAGGCTCGAGCAAGCGGCGGCAGACATCGCAGAGCGCTTTGGTGTGCACACTTTGGCCGTGGCCGTCGACGTAGCAGATGCCAGCGCCGTGGAGACCGCGGCGGAGCGCATTGAGCGCGAGGTGGGCCCCATCGATCGTCCGCTTCCGTCCTCAACGCTTTTGCCTGGAACGGAACATGTGGCGAACTCTCGCGGCGCATAAGTAATCATACGAACCTTTAACTTTCGACAGGCCAACGCCGCCCGGAGCGCCCACGTTACCCTCAGCGGACATGGTGGGCAGACGTGAGAGAATGGCACATGGCCCACGAAAACTTTGGCGCTCCTCCGGCGCGGCGCACAAACCGGTTGGCGCTTGCCTGCGGCTTTTCGCGCGCGCTGGGCTATTGCTGCCGCTTTGTGGATGCGGTGCGCTCTCGCACGGGTTTCTGGCTGCTGCGGGCCCTATTGCCGCCGCAGAGCGCCGCGAATTCCTGATCGTCTGTGTGATCATGATTTTTGTCGTGGGGCCAGTACTGCTGCTCACGCCGCTGATCGCATGGCATTACCGGCTTTCCAACACGCAAACCGCTTTCCGGCCACAATGGGGTTTTTCGTGGGTGCTGGAAGGCTTGATCTGGATTCCCCCGACGGCGATCATGGTGCTGCTCGCTGTCCTGCTATGGAGCAATACGCACCGGCTTGACCCGTATCGTCCGCTCCCGGGTGGCTCGCCGTTGCAAGTACAGGTGGTGTCGCTCGACTGGAAGTGGATCTTTATTTATCCGGCGCAACATATCGCCACCGCGGACATCCTGATCCTACCCGCCGGGATACCAGTGCATCTCAGCCTCACGAGCGATACGGTGATGCAATCCTTCTTCATCCCGCGTCTTGCTAGCCAGATCTACGCCATGGCCGGCATGACGACGCAGCTCAACCTCGCTGCGAGCGAACCCGGAAGCTGGAAGGGCGAAAACACCCAGTTCAATGGCGAGGGTTTCCAGAAGCAGAGTTTTGCCGTGCATGCCCTCTCAGCAGCGGACTTTGCCGCCTGGGTAGCGCGCACACAGGCCGATCCTGCGGAGTTGGACGACGCCGCATTCACACGTCTCACAGCGCGCTCCGTCCTGCCGCACCCGCTCATGTTCGGCCAGGTGCAGCCAAAGCTTTTCGCGCGTATTGTCGCAGGCGCGCTTCCTCCTGTTCTCGACAGCCGCACCGCTGGGGAACCGCACCATGAGTGAAGGCTGGGGCGACTTGCTGGGCAAGCTCTCCTGGTCTGCATTGCCCTATGTGCGCGCCTGGCACGATCCGACCGTCAGCGAAATTGTCGCAGCCTGCGCGGGCGCCATAGTCGTTCTCGGCGCCGCGGCGCTAATCGCCCTGCTCACGTGGTATCGTCTGTGCCGTCCGCTCTGGCGCGACTGGCTGACCAGCCTCGATCACAAGAAAATCGGCATCATGTACGTTGTTCTGGCGGGTGTGATGCTCACCCGTGCGCTGATCGAGGCGGTGCTGATGCGCTTGCAGCAGTCGGTGGCGATCAACGCACCCGGATTTCTTACGCCCGAGCATTTCGCCCAGCTGTTCAGCACGCACGGCACCATCATGATCTTCTTCATGGCGATGCCCTTTCTCACCGGTTTGATAAATTTCGCCACGCCACTGCAGATCGGCGCGCGCGACGTTGCATTTCCTTTTCTCAACTCGGCAAGCCTCGGACTTACGGCAGCCGGGGCCGCGTTGATGATGATCTCCCTCACCATTGGCAAGTTCTCCACCGGCGGCTGGAGCGGCTACCCGCCTTATACCGAGCTTGCCTATAGCGGCGACGTCGGCCCGGATTACTGGATCTGGGCGGTCACCCTGAGTTCGCTCGGCTCGATGCTGACCGGCATCAACTTTTCCTGCACGATCTACAAGATGCGCGCGCCCGGCATGCGCTGGATGCGCCTGCCGCTGTTCTGCTGGACGTCGCTTTGCACCTCCATCCTGATGATCTTCGCCATGCCGCCGCTGACAGTGGCGACCCTGCTGCTCGCCGCCGACCGCTATGTCGGCATGCATTTCTTCACCAACTCGGCTGGCGGCAACATGATGAACTACGTCAACCTGTTCTGGCTGTTCGGCCATCCCGAGGTCTATATCCTGATCCTGCCGGCCTTCGGCGTCTATTCCGAGGTGGTATCTACCTTCTCCTCAAAAGAGCTCTATGGCTACACCTCGCTGGTGATCGCGACGATGGCCATCGCCGTGCTATCGTTTACCGTCTGGCTGCATCACTTCTTCACCATGGGCCAGAGCGCCGACATCAATGCTGCTTTTGGAATCGCGACACTTACCATTGGCGTGCCAACGGGCGTTAAGATCTACGACTGGATCTGGACGATGTTCCGCGGCAAGGTGCGTTTCACGCCGCCAATGCTGTTCTCTATCGCCTTCATGATGACATTCGTGCTCGGGGGGTTCAGCGGCATTATCCTTGCCACTCCACCGCTCGACTACATGGTGCACAACACCCTGTTCCTCGTCGCCCATTTCCACAACATGCTCATTCCGGGCCTGCTTTACGGTATGATTGCCGGTTACATGTATTGGTTCCCCAAGGCGTTCGGCTTCCGGTTGAACGAGCGTTGGGGCCGCATTGCCTTTTTCTGCTGGGTGCTGGGGTTCTATCTCGCATTCATGCCGCTCTACGTGCTGGGTGCATCTGGCATGCCCCGCCGCATGCAGGAAATCTTCCAGCCCTCCTTCCGCCCCTGGCTGCTGGTGGCGGTGATTGGCGCGTTCATTCTGTTCGCCGGTTTGATCAGCTTGTTCGTGCAGCTTTGGGTCAGCGTTCGCGAGCGCGATTCCACGGCAACGCCCGTCGGCGATCCATGGGACGGTCGCGGCCTCGAATGGTCGATCGCCGCGCCGCCGCCCGAATACAACTTTGCCGTCCTGCCGCATATCGGCCGACGCGATCCGTTCTTCTGGCGCAAGCATGAGGGCGGCGCCTACAAGCCCGCCGATCACTACAGGGATATCGAAATGCCGCGGAACAGCGCGGGTGGGCCGGTGCTTGTGGTTGCCGCTGGGGCCTGCGGATTTGCGCTGGTCTGGCATATTGCCTGGCTTACCGTCCTGGGCCTGCTCGTGGTGGTGCTGGTTCCGGTTGCGCGCAGCTTCGTGCGCGACACCTCACGAATTATTCCGGCCGCGGAGGTGGAAGCCGAACACCGACACTGGCTCGGTACCGCGCGCCGAGCCGCGGCCATCCCGCGCACGCTTGAGGAGACGTCCGCCAATGAGGGCCTCGCGCAATGTCAGACATAGGCCCCACCCTGAGTCACGCCGGCCTCAACCTGGAGGCCGATCCGCGCGAGGAACGAGAGCGCACCGTCTCCGGGATTTTTGGGTTCTGGGCATTCCTGATGAGCGATGCAGTCATTTTTGCGCTGCTCTTCGCCATCTACGGCACGATGCTTAAAGCCACCGCGGGCGGACCCGGCCCGGCGCAGGAGTTCGACATCAGCTCGTCCTTGGTGGAGACGCTGCTTCTGCTCACCAGCAGCTTTACCTTCGGTCTCGCCTCGCTCGCGATGAAGTTCGACAGGCGTCGCGGTCGCGTGGCGCTGTGGCTCGGCATCACGCTGCTGCTCGGTCTCACCTTTCTCGGCATGGAGGGCCATGACTTTGCCAAGATGGCGCATGACGGTGCCACACCGCAGCGCAGCGGGTTTCTCTCCTCCTACTTTGTGCTGGTCGGCATGCATGGCATGCACGTGGCGAGCGGTTGTGTCTGGATCTGCGTCATGCTGCTGCAGCTAGTGCTGTTCAGGTTGGACCGCCGCGTTAAGTTGAACATTCTTCGTCTTGGCCTGTTCTGGCATTTTCTGGACATTGTCTGGATCTGCATCTTTTCGATAGTTTATTTGCAAGGCCTCATTGCATGACATCGCCACTCCAGGAACGCCATGGTCTGGCGATCTACGGTACAGGCTACGCGTTGGCTCTGCTGCTCACCATCTGTGCCTTTGGGCTCGTCTGGCTGCACCTGCTCGCGCCGGGCTGGTGTCTGGGCGGGGTGCTCGGGCTCGCCTTCCTGCAAGTCATTGTCCATTTCCGCTGCTTCCTGCACATCGATCTGCGTCGGTCTGCGCGGGACGAACTCCACCTGATCCTGTTCTCCAGCCTTATTATCTTGCTGATGACTGGGGGCACTCTGGTAATCCTCTTCAATCTCCGCGCGCGCATGATGTAGGGCTGGCACTGCCAGAAAGGCACGATGTCCAAACCCATCGAAGACTATGCACTGATCGGCGACGGCTGCACCGCGGCGCTGGTAGCGCGTGATGGCGCCATCGATTGGTTGTGCCTGCCACGCTTCGACAGCGACGCATGTTTCGCAGCCCTGCTTGGCGACCACCGGCACGGTTTTTGGCGCATCGCGCCGGAGGCTGCGGCCGACACTACCCGCGCCTACGACGGTGACACGCTTGTGCTCCTCACCGAATTCACCACCGGCTCCGGGCGTACCCGCCTCATCGACTTTATGCCCTTGCGCGAACACGGCGCCTGCACGCTGATGCGCATTGCCGAGGGCATCGAGGGCGAGGTTCCGATGCTGCTCGAATTGCGCTGGCGTTTCGACTACGGCAATCTGCCGCCTTGGCTTCGCGAGACTAACGGCGCCTATGTCGGCGTTGTCGGGCCGGACCGTGTGGTAATCCGCGGCGACGTTCCGGTGGAGCGCGAGGGTGCCACGCTGCGCACCCGATTTACTCTGCATACCGGGGAACGCGTGCGCTTCTGCGCGCAGCATGCCCCCTCACACGAAGACCTGCCATCGCCGCTTGACATTGACGAAGCCCTCGCGCGGACAAAGAAATGGTGGCTCAGTTGGATCGCCCAATTCGACCGGCCGACGGATTGGCCGCAAGCGGTCAAGCGCTCGCTGCTCACGCTGAAGGCGCTGACGCATCACCCCACCGGGGGCATTGTTGCGGCACCGACGCTTGGCCTGCCGGAGAAGCCGCGCGGAAAGATGAACTGGGACTATCGCTACTGCTGGCTGCGCGACTCGACCTTCACCTTGTGTGCGCTTCTTAATGCCGGCTTCAAGGGGGAGGCGAAAGCCTGGCTGCACTGGCTGTTGCGAGCGGTCGCCGGCGAACCGGACCGTATGCGGATCATGTACCGCGTGGACGGGGGACGGCATCTGGAGGAATGGGGGGCGTCCTGGCTGCCCGGCTATGATGGGGCGCGACCCGTGCGGATCGGCAATGCCGCCGCGGGCCAGCGACAGCTCGACGTGTTCGGCGAGGTGATCGATTCTGTGCATCTGGCGGCCCAGGCCGGGCTCGAGCGCAGCAATTGGGGCTTTGAAGTGGAGCAACGTCTTATCGTGCACGTTGAGAAGATCTGGCGCGAGCCGGATCAGGGAATGTGGGAATCGCGCGGCAAGCCGAAGCACTACGTCTACTCGAAGGTGATGGCATGGGTTGCCGTCGACCGCTTTCTGCGCCTGCGCGGCATACGTGAGGCATGCGGCGCCAAGCGTGTTGCACAGCTTGAGCACTTGCGCCAGACGATGCACGACGAGATTTGTCGCCAGGGTTTTTCCACGAGGCGCAACAGCTTTGGGAAGAGCTACGGTTCAACCACACTCGATGCGAGCCTGCTGCTGCTGCCGTTGGTGAAGTTTCTGCCGGTTGATGATCCGCGCATGGCGGGCACCATCGACGCCATCGAGAAACATCTCAGCGAAGGCGGCCTGGTGCGCCGGCAGGAGGCGCCGTGGTTCGGGCCGGAAGAGGGCGCGTTTATTGCGTGTTCGTGCTGGCTGGCCGACTGCATGATCCTCCAGGACCGCCGCAAGGAGGCACGAGCGGTGTTTGAGCGTGTCCTGACGATAGCCAATGATGTCGGCCTGCTCTCGGAGGAATACCATGCACCGAGTAGTCGGTTGGTGGGCAATTTCCCGCAGGCGCTCAGTCATTTGGCAGTGGTGAACACGGCACTAAGCCTCTGCGGACCCGTGATGCAGCGAGGCGGCGGCTAACCAAAGTCCACGATGAGCTGCTGGGGTCCGACTGCCGAGGCGATCGGATACGCGCTGAATCTCTAGGACGCGCACCGCCTAGGAACCTCAAGATGGTCAACAGATGGCAACGAAAACGGCAGCAGGCTATCGTCGATCGTGGCGGGTTTGGAAGCGTCCGACTCGGCAAGAGGTTGGCTTTGACCCCCAAATCTCTCCGCCAGTTCAGCTGCTTACGCTACATCCGCCAGCGAATCCCTGCCCTGCGATGAATAAGGGCGGCTAGGCGCGCTTTCCTGACGCCTTCTTGCGAGTTGTGCGGTGTTGCGTGGCGGCCGCCTTGCGTGGCTGCTGCGCAGCCGGGTGAGGCCCTGCGTTGCGCGCGCCCTCCGCGCCGCGCCCGAGGCTTTGCTTCAACGCCGACATCAGGTCGATCACGTTGTCGCGCCCTGGTGCCTCCTGCTCCGCCGGTTCAATGCCCTTCCCGGCCAGCTTCGCCGCGATCACCTCTCGCAGCCGCGCTTCGTAGCGATCCTCGAGATCCGACGGCTCGAACGGGGCGCTCTGCCGCTCAATAAGCTGCATCGCGAGCTTGACCATCTCCTGGTCCGGCTTTTCATGTGCCACGGGCTCAAACAGGTCTTTCGGGTCGCTGATATCCTGCTTCTCGTGCAGCGTGTACGTCACCATCCCTGCGCCGAATGGCAGGATGGCCACCGTTCGCTCTCGCTGCGAGATCACCACGCGGGAGAGTGCCGCTCTGCCGGATTTTGAGATTGCCTCGCGCAGCACGGCATAGACATCGCGTCCGGCCTCGCCGTCCGGTGCCAGATAATAGCTGGTGTCGAAATAAATCGGCGGGATGCTGCCGGTATCCACGAACTTGTCCACCGTCAGCACGCTCGACGATTCGATCCGGGCTTTCTCGAAATCCTCCGAGTCCAGGATGACGTGCCGGTTCTTCTCGAATTCGTAGCCGCGGACGAGTTCGGAGCGGGACAACTCTTCGTCCGTCTCCGCATCCTGGGTGATCATGCGCACGCGATTTCCCGTCTTCGGATTGATCAGGTGGAAGCGCAGGTCCCCGCGTGCACGGTGCGCCGTGTAGAGCGCGACCGGGCAGGAAACCAAAGCGAGACGCAGATGTCCGCGCCAGATCGGCCGTGCGGCCATGGCCGTTGCCTTTCATGAGTTGTGCGAAGCCTATGACAGGAAACCACACTGGCGATATTTTGTTTAGAGGCGAGAGCGAATTTGCCCAAAGATAAGTGTCTCACGAAACGGTGAATACTGCTGGCCCCACAATGCAGCGCGTCACAGGCAAGGTGCCTCACACATGTTTGAGTCCCACCGCACGCCCGACGCAAATCTGCCGGCGAGGCTTGGGGTTTGCGGAGGCGCGTTGCTTGCGCTCGCCGGGTTCGGGTTGGTGGTGGGGCTGGCCCCGCACAGACTATAAGCGCAACGACTTCTGGTTCGTCGATCAGACCGTCCCATTCAGCCACGAGCATCATGTCGGTGGCCTGGGTCTCGATTGCCGGTACTGCCATATTCGCGTCGAACAGTCGGTGGATAGCGGCACGCCGCCCTCAGGCAGCAATAGTCGCCGATCCCGTCCGGGCGGAGAAATGCGGCATTACCTCGGTGATGAACAATTCCAGCGATCGACAGGCGGCGACGTGCGGCAGCCCGAACGACGCGCCATAGCAGAACTGATCAACACCGGCTGCCTCATACTCGATCAGTCGCGCAATCACCGGGTCCGGCGTCCCAAATACCATCCTATCGAGGACCATATTCGCCTGATCATCGCCGCGGTTTTCTACGGCGTTTGGCTGTTCGGGTGTGACGAACCCGTTCAACACCCCTCCGACATTCCGAAACAGGCTGTCGAATTCCCTGTCATGGGCAATCGAGGCCTCGACTGGAGCGCGCCAATCCTCCGCATGCCGGTAAACGCAGGTACGGCGCAGCATCAGGAATCGTGGGCGCCGTTGCTCGGGAAACCGGGTCATCGTTTCATCGAAGCGTCGGCCCAGAATCCCCACCTCGGCATGTGGCCGCGACAAAGGCGTGGCCAAGATATTGGCACCTGATCCGATGGCCCAGGCGAACGTATCCGGATCGCGTGCCGCCACCCAGATTGGCGGATGCGGACGCTGCAGCGGCTTCGGGACCGAGGTGGCGAGCGGAAACTGCCAACGCTCACCCTGATGCTCGGTGTCGCCGCACCACAAAGCCTGAACCACCGGCAATATCTCCCGAAGGTAGGCGCCGCCTTGTCGCTGCTCCATACCCCCGGCCATGCGGTCGAACTCATATTGAAATGCGCCGCGCCCAAGCCCGAGCTCCAGCCGTCCGTCGCTGAATATGTCGAACAGCGCCGCCTCGCCGGCAAGGCGGATCGGGTGCCAGTAAGGAGCAACAACAACCGCGGTGCCGAGCCGAAGACGTGACGTATGGGCGGCCCAATGCGTCAGGATGGTGAACGGGTTCGGACCAATCGTCAGCTCGATCGCATGGTGCTCGGCCGCCCAGGCGATTTCGAACCCACCCTGCTCCGCCATCCGGACCAGCTCCAACGCGTTCCGCGCCACCTGCCGCATGTCCTGGTCCGGATGGCTGCGCTCCATGTTGACGGCGATCGAGAATTTCACGCGGAGACCTCCGGACGGTGGGGTATCACGACATCAGAAAGCGAGTAAGCAGTGATCCGACCTGCTGCGGTGCCTCCACCAGGACGCTGTGCCGTAGTCCAGGCAGGATGTGCAGCTCGGATCCCGAAATCTGTTCGTGCATATACTGGGCCATCCGTGTGTTCGAACCCACATCGCGTTCTCCCGTCACGATAAGCGTGCGGTGGCGGATATGGCGCAGGCGGTCGCCAAGATCGCTCATCGAGAACACGGTATAGGCGGCTTTGTAGGATTTTGGATCGTTGCGTTTCAACTGCTCCATGCGATCCCGTACCTTCTCGGGATGCGCCTGCACAAAGGCCGGCGTGAACCAGCGTTCCTGCGCAGCGGCCATGATCGCTTCGATTCCCTCAATCCGCAAAATCTCCAGCCGCGCACGGACCTTGGCCCGCTCCTCCTCGGTGCGGCCAGCCACCGCGCTGATCAGCGCCAGCCGGTCCACCCGATCGGGATGGCTCAGCGCGATCCCCTGCGCGATCAGCCCGCCGAGCGAGAACCCAACCACATGCGCCTTGGCCACACCCGCCGCGTTCATCACATCAAGCACGTCTCGGATGAAATCATCCAGCGTGCAATCACCCTCGATCCGGCCGGAGCGTCCCTGCCCGCGCAGGTCGAGGCGCAGAACACGAAAGCGCTGCGCGAGACTTGGCGCAATCTCGTCCCAGCTTGATGAGTCCGCGCCCACCCCGTGGATCAGCATTATGGGCTGGGCGATCCCCTCGTCGCGATAAAACAGCGATGGCGCATCCGCGCCACGCGCCAGCACAGACTGTGCCAATCAATTCTCCTTTCGGTTCGACTTCAGCGCCATAACGGATCGATCGCCCCCCGCCCGGCCAGCACCGCGGCGATGTTGTCGAGCGCTCGGAACCCCATCGCATTGCGCGTCTCCACCGAGCCACTGCCGATATGCGGGGACAAGATCACATTCGGCAGTTCGCGAAAGCGCCGGTCGTAGTCTGGCTCGGTGCGGAACACATCCAGACCGGCCGCGAACAGATGGCCAGAGGCCAGCGCATCGTAGAGTGCGTCCTCATCCACCAGCCCGCCCCGCGCGACGTTCACCAGCACCGCGCCTCGCGGCAGCAGCGCCAGGGTCTCGGCGTTGACGATGCGATCGGTAGCAGGCGTAGCTGGCGCGTGCAGGGAAAGGAATGCGCAGTGCGGCAGCATGTCGCGGAAATCGGCGAAGTACCGCGCGCTCTGCTCCAGCTCGGCCGGCGGCCGATGGCGCGAGTGATACAGCACCTGCATGTCGAAGCCGCGTGCCCGCCGCGCCATCGCCTGCCCGATCCGACCCATTCCCAGGATGCCGAGGGTCTTACCGCTGACCCGCAGGCCCAACAGATCGCCCTGCCCGATCCGGCGTCGCCAGCCCGCGCGCATGATCTGGTCGTATTCGTACGCACGCCGCGCCGCAGCCAGCAGCATCATGAAGGCGAAATCGGCGGTGCAGTCGGTCAGCACGTCGGGCGTGTTCGTTACCACCAAGCCGCGCGCCCGGGCCGCGGCGACGTCGATATGGTCGTAGCCGACGCTGCTGGTGGCGCCGATCTTCACGCTGGCCGGCAACCGGGCGATCACGTTGGCGGACAGGGCCAGGGTGTTGGCGAACAGCAGCGCCTCGGCGCGGTGCTCGATGGCGGCGCGCACCACTTCGTCTGGCGACATGTCGTCGTCACCCTCATGCACCAGTGCGTCGAACTCGGCGCGGGCACGCTCCACGACCCCCCGCGCAAGCAGGGCGGCCACGACCAGCGATTTCATCCGTCCATCCCCTTTCCCCCACCGTCATTGCAAGGAGTGCAGCGGCGGCCGGGCTTGATCCGACCGAGCAATCTCCAGCAGCGTGCCTGGCTGGCGGGGGATTGCTTCGCTTCACTCGCAATGACGGGTGCTATCGCCGTGAATTCCACCCGCCGAGCATGGCGCGAACGCCGGCCATAGTCACGAAAACGCCGCTCGTGCGCCCTGCAATATACGATCGGGCTTTCGTCCGGCTCTGTCGTCGGCTGAATGCCTTCAGCCGCAATTCAGTCCGCGACGCGCAGCACGATCTTGCCGATATGCGTGCTGCTCTCCATCAGCCGGTGCGCATCTGCCGCCCGGGCGAGCGGGAAGGTCGCGTGGATCACCGGCGCACAACGTCCTTGGTCCAGCACCGGCCAGACCTTCTCGCGCAACTCGGCGGCGATCGCCCCCTTCTCCGCGGTTGAACGCGGACGCATCGTCGAGCCTGTAATGACCAGGCGCTTGCGCATCACTGGCATGAAGTCGAAGCCGTCGACCTTCGAGCCTTGCAGGAACGCGATCATCACCAGCCGCCCGTCCATCGCCAGGCAGCGGACGTTGCGCGTCATATACGGTGCACCGACCATGTCCAGCACCACATCGACGCCCCGCCCATCGGTAATTCGCTTGATCTCCTCAGCGAAATCCTGCGTGCGGTAGTTGATCGCCGCGGCGCAGCCGAAGCGCCGGCAGGCAGCGCACTTCTCGTCCGAGCCGGCAGTGGCATAGGGTGTCGCGCCGAACTCGCGAGCGAGCTGAATGGCCGTCAGGCCGATGCCGGAGGTGCCGCCGTGGATCAGTACGGTCTCGCCTCGCCGCAGCCGACCTGCCTGAAACACATTGGCCCAGACGGTGAAATACGTCTCGGGCAGCGCAGCGGCGCGGATCGCGTCGTAACCGCGCGGCCAGGGCAGGCATTGCGCTACCGGAACGGCGCAATATTCGGCGTAACCGCCGCCGTTGGCCAGCCCACAGACCTCGTCACCCGGCTTCCAGCCGGCGACATCCGCACCGGTGGCAGCAACCTCGCCGGCGACTTCGAGACCGAGGATCGGGCTGGCGCCCGGCGGAGGAGGGTAGTTGCCGGCGCGCTGGGCAACGTCCGGACAATTCACCCCCGCCGCGTGCACCCTAATCAACACCTCGTCCGGCTTCGGCACCGGCACCGGGCCGACGGCGGGCTTCAGTACCTCGGGCCCGCCGGCGCCTTCTGCGGAGATATAGGTCATGCTCGATGGCAGGCTCATGCGCAACTCCTTTACGCGGAACGCGGGGCACGCTCAGCGCCGAATGCCCGGCCGTCAAGCGTCAGCCTGGCGTGCCGTGCTGCTGGGCCCCAGGAACCGCCTGCTGTGGGATCATCACGCGGTTGTCCTGCACCACTATCTCGGTGTTGCGACAGGCGTTCAGACCGGTCTGGTTCAGGGTATGGCCGTTCTTCGGCGTCACGCTGACAGCGGCGATGCCGGCGGCTGCTGCGCCGCCCAGGGGGGAACAGCGACGAGCAGCGCCAGACGGCCAAGCGAGAGGGACCGCGGCATGGTGGGCTCCTTCGTTGCTGCAACGAGGCAGGAACCCGACAAGCGGCGGTGCAGCGTCAGCGGGCGGCGATCAGGTATACGTGACCCGAGCGCCTTGACATCGCATCAGTGGCGGTAGTCGGCGCCCTTCCGCTCGATCGTGCGGAGCAAGCCCTGCCATTCCATCAGGCCGTAGTCGTCGCTGTTGCGGCGCTTTTGACCCCGCTCGGCGGCCTTGCGCACGATGTAATCGGCGATCCGCAGCGGCGGTGCGTCGAGCATGCGGGCAGTGAGCTCCAGCTCACAGGCGCGCTCCAGCATGTACATGCGCATCAGGGTGCCGTGGATGGTCGGGCCATGCGTGAGCAGGCCGTGGTTCAGCAGCACGACGCAACTGCCGCGCTTGCAGGAACGTCCGAGCGCCTCGCATTCCTCCACCGAGGCGGGGATGCCATAGGGGTGGTAGGCGACGTCATCGAGGATCGACAGCGCATCCTGGCTGATCGGGCGCAACCCGTCCTCTAGCAGCGCGACGCCGGCCCCGGCACGGGTATGCGTGTGCATCACACACATCGCGTCCGGTCGCGCCTTATAGACGCCGCTGTGAATGGTGAAGCCGGCGTTGTTGAACTTGCCGGGATCGCCCAGCACGTTGCCGTCCATGTCCATCTTGACCAGGCTGGAGGCGGTGATCTCGTCGAACATCTCGCCGTAGCGGTTGATCAGGAACGTGTCCGGCGCATCGGGGATGCGGGCAGACATATGGGTGTTGATCAGATCGGTCCAGCCGAGATGGTCCACGATGTGGTAGAGCGCGGCGAGGTCGCAGCGCGTCTGCCACTCGGCATCGGTCATTTCAGTGCGTGGTCGTTGTAGTGCGACGGACATGGAGAGCTCCTTGAGGCGGCGGAGCGTATCCTGTGGCAGATGACGATCGGGGGCAAGCTCGCGCCGAGCTGATCCATCGTCATGGCCGGCGAAGGCCGGCCATCCACGACTTTCTGCGGTTGCCCCATAAAACCGCGCATTCTCGAACCTCCGACCACGGCAGCGATGACAGCGGAAGATAGTCAGATAGAATTCTGCCCTACGTGCCGCGACTGGAACGCAACCCTGCGCGCTCGTTCGCGATACGCGGCCGCCAGCCTGTCGCTTCGCGAAATCAGCAGCTCTTCCTCATCCCGACCTGTCAATCGGAGAAGCTCTTGCTCGATGTCAGGGTGTGATACTGTCCGACCATTCCCGAGAAGGTGGTTCACCTGCACCCCGCACTGCGACAACGCGCGTCCGATCAGCAGGCAACGGTGACAGTCGAGAGGATTCTGCTCCGAACACATCAGGGCGATGCGGTACCTATGGGCACTATCGATGACCCGGGTCAGGCCCTCACGAAATTCGCTTGTGGTTGCCATCGCCTCATAATCGGCGACGTCGTCGCGATAGAGCGCCCGGGAAGCCGGCCGCCCACCAAGCTGCTTGCCGAGGGAGATGTAAGTTATACCATCCTGATGCAGGCTGGAGCAAAGTTGAGCCGCGTTGAAGTGCGGAAAACGGCGAGAGAACGGAGTGGTGCGAACGTCTGCGATCGCGGTAATTCCGGCGGCGCGCAGAAGATCTCGGAAGCGGCCATAGGCGTGATTGGAATGACCGATCGTCCAAACCTGCAAAACGCTATCACCCACACTTCACCTCGACTCGTTTATAGCACACAGATAGCACCTGTCAGGCGTTGACGCGGCCGGCCGGCCGGGGATTCATGGGTCAGCCGAAACCCGGATCAAGCTCATGGAAAAATGGTTGCAGGCTGCTCTCGACTACGTCCCGTCGTGGCTCGAGTTTCAGTTGCGGATGTCCGAGCAGCCAGGCTGCATCATTGCTGTGGTGCACCGCGATCGGGTTCTCCTCGAGCAAGCATTCGGCCATGCCGATCTCGCCACAGGCGAGAGTTTTACGCCGCGTCACCGCTTTCGGATGGCATCGCATTCCAAGAGCTTCAGTGCCGCCGGTATCATGAAGCTGTGCGAACGAGGCAAGCTCAGGCTCGACGATCCGGTTGGTCAGTATATCAGTCGCCCGCACCCTCGGGTTGCCGAAGCCACGATCAGACAGCTTCTCTCCCATAGCGCCGGCCTAACCCGCGACGGTGCGGACGCAGGCCAGTTTTCTGGCCGGCGACCGTTCCTGGGCACGGAAGAACTCCTGGCCGATCTCCGGATGCCCCCACCCATCGAGCCGAACACCCGCTTCAAGTATTCCAACCACGGCTTCGGCCTGCTCGGGCTCGTCATCAAGGCAGTCACTGGCGAGCCCTTCACGCGAGCCAGTCCGGCGGACACGTGACGAGACGGCGCGGTGACCGAGCTTTGGCTGGCGGGAAGCAGGCTGATGCCGGAGGCGCAGGTCGCCGCGGAGTTGCAGGACCGGCTCGATGTGACGCCTGCCCGGAAGCGACGCTCCCTGCGTTGAATCACGCCGGGCCGGACAAACTGGGACTGGGGTCCTTTTCCGTGCTATGCTTCACCTATGGCCGAGGCCGTGCAGCAGCGTATGACCGCGGATGAATTCCTCGCCTGGGCGATGCAGCGCCCAGAGGGCGAGCGGTTCGAGCTGGCTGCCGGCGAGGTTGTGGCGACGGCGCCGGAAAGAGCCGCACACGGCCGGGTGAAGGGGAACATCTATCGGTCTCTGCGCGATGCAATCGACGCCGGCGGATTGCATTGTGAGGCTTATGTGGATCGCATGGCCGTCGAAGTCGACGAACACACCGTCTATGAGCCCGACGTCCTGTTACGATGCGGCGAGAAGCTGCCCGATGATGCGCTCAGGGTCCGCGATCCCCTGTTGGTGGTCGAGGTGGTGTCACCCTCGAGCCGCGCCCGCGATGCGGGCGCGAAGCTCGAGGACTATTTCCGCCTTCCCTCTGTGCGGCATTATCTGATCGTGAAGATCGAGAACCGGACAATCATTCATCACATGCGGGAACCGTCCGGAGCGATCACAACGCGGATCGTCGGCAGCAGCTCGCTGCGTCTAGATCCGCCAGGGATCGAGCTGCGAAGTATCTTCCAATAGCGATCGTGTTCGTGACCTCCGCGCCCGTGCCGTGGAGCATCACGAAGACCAAAAAACCTACTCCTCCACCGCACTCAGCAGTTTCAGCCTGGTGCCCACCCGTTCGGCCAACGCACACCGATGGATCCAGTCTCCCAGCATCACATCGCTGATCGCGAATCCCCGATGCCAGAACAAAATTCGCTCGTCTGCGCCCTCTCGCCCTGGACGCAACCCGGCAGTGATCTCCCCAATTTCCGCATGCACACGCGTCCGCGTCAGTTCACCTGACTGAATCAGATCATGAAGCTGACCACCCTTCGTGCACTGCTCCCAGTCGTCGACCACCAGCTTGTCCACAGAAAGCGCCAGAAGCGGCTCGATTGCCCGCACCCATCCGTAGGTGACCAGCAACGCACCTGCTGCCAGATCGGCATTGTGCAGCAGCGCCTCGGGAGCGGTCAGCCGCGTCGCCTCCACGACGATATCGGCACCGGCCGCAGCCTCCGCCGGCGACGCAACCGCGTACGCCGCAACCCCAAGCTCGGATCGTACCCGCGCCGCAAGTCGCTCCCGCGTCTCCGGCCGCTTGCTGTTGATACGAATTTCGCTCAATGAAAACCGCATTGACAGCAAGCGCAGATTGCTGAACGCCGTCCCGCGCGCGCCCAGATGCGCGACGATACGCGAATCCGGCCGCGCCAGATGGACAGCGCCGATGCAGGTCACCGCGCCGGTGCGCTGCCAGGTCAGGCTCGTCGCATCCATGATGCAGCAGGGCACCCCGGTTTCCGGATCGTACAGCGTCAGCAGCGCCACTTCGGAAGGCAGGCCGCGCCGCCAGTTGTCAACGTAATCGCCAACCACTTTGACACCGGCGCGGCGGATCGGGGCGACATAGCCGGAAAGAATGTTGAAGTGGCCGTTGAACAACGGATCAAGATGCAGATGCGCCTTCGGCGGCATCACCACCTGCCGGCGCCCATGCGCCGACAATCCCGCTTCGATCACGCTCAACAGCGTACTTGCTTCGGGGCTGAGTGCCTCGACCTGGGCATGATCCAGAAACAGCAGAGAGATGTCGGGCACGGACCGCAACTGTAAGCTGGGGGATCGAACTCATGCAATCGGGCCATTGCACCAAAGCCGAAGAGATGGTCCGATCCCCGCCATGGACCCGATCACCGCCGAACTCTTCCGCAACTCTGTCGCTGCGATCGGCGACGAGATGGTGCTGACCATCTACCGCACCGCGTATTCCGGGGTGCTGAAGAACATCATGGACTACAGCGCCGCTCTTTGCGACGCGGAAGGCCGACTGGTTGCCCAGGGGCTCAGCCTGCCCGGCCATCTCTGCAGCATCCCCGTCGCCCTCAAGGCGGCGATCAAACGCTACGGCGACGACATTGCTGAGGGCGACATCCTCATCTCGAACGACCCGTATGAAGGCGGAATGCATCTCCCCGACATCTTCATCTTCAAACCCCTGTTTGTCGGCGGAAGAGTCCTCGCATATGCCGCCACCATCTGCCACCACACCGACGTAGGTGGGCGGGTCCCCGGCTCGAACGCATCCGACAGTACCGAGATCTATGCCGAGGGCCTGCGCATCCCGCCGTTGAAGCTCTACGAACGCGGCCAGCCCAACACGACGTTGCACCGGATCATCGAAAAGAATGTGCGCGTACCGGGTCGCGTGTTTGGCGATCTACGGTCCCAGCTCGCCGCCTGCGAGATCGCTGCGCGCGGCATGACCGATCTCGTCGCCCGCCACGGCGCCGACGGCGTGCGCGCACTGATGAATGAGACGATGGACTACAGCGAACATCTGACCCGCCACTGCCTGACAGAGCTCGCAGACGGCGAAGCCACGTTCACCGACTGGATCGACGACGACCAGATCGACATGGGAAAGCCGATCCCCCTGGTCTGTACCGTGCGAAAGCGCGGCGATACGATGACGTTCGACTGGACTGGCAGCGCGCCGCAGGTAAAGGGCGCGATCAACAACACTTGGAGCTACACCGCGGCGGCCAGCTTCACAGCGGCGAAGTCGATCTTGTCGGTCAACATGCCCAACAACGACGGCGTGTTCCGCCCGATCACCGTCACCGCGCCGCCGGGCACCATCACGCACGGACTGCCGCCTGCCGCCTGCGCGGCGCGCGGGCTGACCGGCTTCCGCTGCTGCGACGCCGCCTTCGGCGCGCTGGCGCAACTCTACCCAGACCGCGTGTTCGCCGCCGGCGATGGCGGCAATGCCGGCGTCAGCGTCGGCGGCTACGACAAGGACCTCAGGCCGTTCATTTACGTCGATTTCTTCTCCGGCGGCTGGGGCGCGCGCCCATGGGCCGACGGACTTGAAGGAAACACCACCATGTTCGCCAACATGGCGAGCTTCAGCATCGAAGTGATCGAGGCGGAGAATCCCCTGGAAGTGCTCGACTGCGGTTACGTCGCGGACACCGGAGGCGCCGGCAAGTACCGCGGCGGCGTCGCCATGCGCAAGACTTGGCGGATGCTGGAGGAGGAGGGGATCCTGCAGGTCCGCTCGGACCGCCAGAAGCATCTGCCCTACGGATTGCAAGGCGGCGGCCCCGGCGCACCGGGACGCACCATGCTCAACCCCGATACGCCGCAAGAACAGATCCTGCACGCCAAGCTGACCATGCGCTTCCGCCATGGCGAGGTGTTTCGCCTGCAACTTCCCGGCTCCGGCGGTTGGGGCAACGCGCTCGATCGCGATCTCACACTGGTGGCGCAAGACCTGCGCGGCGGGCTGGTGACCATCGAAGGCGCCGCACGCGATTACGGCGTGGTCGCGCGCGGCGATCCGCCCGAGATCGACCTCGCCGCCACTGCTGCCCTGCGCGCACAGCGCTGCGCCGGTGCCGCCGGATGAGCATGCGCATCGGCGTCGATATCGGCGGCACCTTTACCGATCTCGTCGCGATCACCGCAGACGGGCGCGTGCTGACGCGCAAGTCTGCCTCGACCCCGCACGATTACGGCGAGGGCATCGTCGAGGGCCTGCGCGCGCTGCTCGAGGAAGCAGGCGACCACGTCGGCGAGGTACTGCACGGTACGACGATAGGCTCCAATGCCGTGCTTGAAGGCCGCGGCGCCCGCACCGCGCTGATCACGACACACGGATTCCGCGACCTGCTCGATATCCGCGATCTCAAAATCCCGCGCCTGTACGACATCAGTTGGACCAAGCCGCCGGCATTGGTCGAGCGGCGGCTCCGGCTGGAAGTCGTCGAGAAACTTCGACCCGACGGGTCAGTTTCCGTGCCACTCGATACGGCCAGCGTCGATGCCGCCATCGCGCTGCTGCGCTCCGAGCACGTGGAGAGCCTGGCGATCTGCCTGCTGCACAGCTACGCCAACCCCGCGCATGAACGCGCCGTCGCTGCACGCGTCCGCGCCGCGCTGCCCGATCTGGCGATCTCCGTCAGCCACGAGATCCTGCCGGAGATCAAAGAATACCCACGAACCAGCACGACGGTGATCAACGCCTACGTTCAACCGGTGGTGCGCGCCTATCTCACCGCGTTGGCCGCGCGGCTGCGCGCCCTCGGCATCGCCGCACCGCTCCAACTGATGCAATCGAACGGCGGGCTGGCCGCCGCCGACTTCGCCGCCGCCCAGCCGGTGCACATCATCGAAAGCGGACCGGCTGCCGGCGTGGTGGGCGGAGCGGCTCTGGCCACGCGTCTCGACGAGCCGCGCATCATCACCTTCGACATGGGCGGCACCACCGCCAAGGCCGGTCTTGTCGAGAACGGCGACGTGCTGCTGACCGAAGCGCTGGAAGTCGGTGCCGGCGTGATGGCCGGCTCGCGCCTGCTGGTAGGCGCCGGCTACATGCTGAAGCTCCCGGCCATCGACCTTGCCGAAGTGGGCGCCGGCGGCGGCTCGATCTGCCGGCTCGATGCGGCGGGCGCGCCAAAGGTCGGACCGGAGAGTGCCGGCGCCGATCCCGGCCCAGTCTGTTACGGCATGGGCGGCACCGAACCCACCATTACCGACTGCAATCTGGTGCTGGGCTATCTCGATCCAGCGGGATTGGTCGGCGGTGCGCTCCCCCTGAACGCCGAGGCTGCACGCGCCGCCGTCGCGGAGCGGCTGGCCCGACCGCTGGGCTGCTCGGTCGAAGAAGCCGCCGCGGGGATGCTGCGCGTCGCATCGGCCAGCATGATGCGGGCGATCCGCGCCGTCTCGGTGGAGCGCGGGCGCGATCCGCGGCAATTCGCGCTGCTGGCATTCGGTGGCAACGGCCCGCTGTTCGGTGCCTGGATCGCTGCCGAGCTACGCATCGGCCGCGTCATCGTGCCGCCGATGCCCGGCGTGTTCAGCGCCTTCGGACTGCTGGTGGCCGACACCGAGCATCACGCAACGCGCACGTTGCGTGCGCGTGCCGACGCGCTGGATGCAGCAGAGTTCGCTGCGGCACTTGATGCGCTCGCTGCTGCCGGCAACGAACGTCTGCAACGAGACGGTTTTCCGCCCTCGGCGCGTGCTTTCCGTCGGGCGGTTCTGGCCCGCTATCTTGGCCAGTCCAGCGAAATCTCGGTGACGCTGCCGGACCGGGACCCGGCCGCGCTTCTGCACGCACTGCCAGGGCTGTTCGCCGACGAGCACGAACGCACTTATGGGTTTCGTGCGCCGCCAGACGAACCGGTGGAGATCGTCGGGTTATCTGTCGTCGCCCGCGGCATCCCGGATCGGCCACGGCTGCCTTCCACCATTGCTCCGGCAGTCGCCCAGGTGCCGTCGAGCCGGCGCGCCTGGTTCGCGGGTACCGGCTGGGTCGAGGTGCCGGTGATCGACCGCGCCGGGCTGGCCGGCGATCCACGCGAGGGCCCGCTGATTGTGCAGGAATACGATGCGACCTGCCTGGTTCCGCATGGCGCCGTTGCCGCGCTCGATCCGTTCGGCAATATCCGGTTGAGTCTCGCGACTCCGTAATGCCAACCGGCCTCCCCGATGGCCGCTCCGGGTGGAGAGCCGCCGAATCGGTCCAGCCGAGGCGATCCAGGTAGTCCCAAATTGAGTTACGAACGTTGCTCCCGAATCTGAGTACACGCTGGTTTATGCGGATAACATGGGCATGCATATACCGCGTGATCGTCTGTGGTCAGTCGTGTCAGTGACCTCAACTCAGGCGAGAAGCCGCCATGAAATCTACGAAGAGCCGAACGCGCGGCGGTATGGGATGACCTGGCTGGAAGGTGGCGAAGAGTTCGATCTCGTCGCACCAGTAATCAGCCAGGCACTCAACGAGGCGTCCGGCTTGCAGGTCTTCGGCCACGTCCCATAGCGCCTCCGACGAGAGGCCCCGGCCTTCAAGCGCCCAGCCGTGCAGCACGTCGCCGCTGCCGCTGGAGAGATGGCCGCCAACCTTGATCTCCTCCACGCCGCTCTCCGAGCGGAACCGCCAGCGATCGTGCAGCCGGTGCCGGCGGGCGAGGCGCAGGCATTCATGGCCCGCGAGATCGGCCGGTCGTTCGGGTATGCCGCGCGCCGCCAGATAGGACGGTGCGCCACAGAGAACACGGCGCGTGGATGCGATCTTGCGCGCGATGACGGCCGGATCGTCTGGGCGGTCGATCCTGAGAGCGACGTCAATCCCGTCCTGCCCAACCTCCAGGCCGGCGTCGGAGAGCATCAGATGCACCTCCAGCCCCGGATGCCGTGCGGCGAAGTCCGCCAGCAGCGGGGCAATCCGGCGTCGGCCAAGTTTCATCGGCGCCCCGACCTTCAGAAGTCCTCGGGCTGCCGCGCCCCGCGCCGAGACCTCCGTGTCTGCGTCACGCAGATTCGCGAGGATGCTCCGGCAATGCTGATAGTAGAGCGCGCCTTCGTCGGTGAGGCGAAAGCGTCGCGCGCTGCGCTCGGCGAGGCGGACACCAAGGCGCGCTTCGAGCGCCGAAAGACGGCGGCTGACGGCGGGGGGCGAAGAGCCTGACGTCAGGGCGGCGGCAGAGATGCCGCCCGCCTCCACGACGGCGCAGAAAAGTTCGATGTCGCCGATACCATCCGGCAAGCCAGCCTCCCATGCTTCCGATTAGCGGAAGCATAGCATCCTTCGTTGCCGGTTTCCGACCCTTGTGCGGGCATCTATTCTCCTCCTCACGCAAACAGTCACCGACAGGAGCAGATCATGCGCGCGATACGGTTTGGGGTCTTCGGCGATCCGTCCGTCCTGGAACTGGCGGAGGTGCCCACTCCGGCTGCCGGCGAGATGACGGCCGTGGTGCGGGTGATGGCGGCGTCGATCAACCCGAGTGACGTCAAGAATGTCGCCGGCGCCATGAAACAGACGACCTTGCCGCGCATCCCCGGCCGGGACTACGCCGGCGTGGTTGAAGCAGGTCCGACCGAATGGATCGGTGCCGCGGTGTGGGGAACGGGTGGCGATACCGGCTTCACGCGCGATGGCACCCATGCCGAGCTGATCGCCGTCCCGGTCGCGAGCCTGCGCCATAAGCCCGACAGCCTCAGTTTCGACCAGGCGGCATCGGTCGGCGTCAACTACCTGGCCGCCTGGTGCGGCATCGAGACGGCCGGGCTGAAAACAGGCGAGACCATGCTGCTGATCGGCGCCGGCGGCGGTGTCGGCGGCGCCGCCGCGCAGATCGCCCGGCGCCTCGGCGCTCGCGTGATCGGTGCTGACCGGCACGTGCCGCACCCGGACGCGCCGATCCATGCAATCGCGGAGACGCTGATCATCGGAGCCGAGGACCTGCCGGCCGAGATTCGTAAGGCCATCGGCGGCAGGGGCGCCGATGTCGTGTTCGATCTCGTCGGCGGCGTCATGTTCCGCAGTGCCGTCAACTGCCTCGCCCTCCGTGGCCGGCTGATCGAAATTGCCACGACGGGCCAGCGCGAAGTGAGCTTCGACCTTGCGGATTTTTATCATAACGAAAGCCGCCTCTTCGGCGTGGATACGCTGAAGCGCGATCTCACGGCATCGGCCGAGGTGCTGGACAGGCTGACGCCTGGTTTCGTTGCAGGCGACTACCACGCCGCGCCGATCGGCGAGACATGCGGGTTGGGCGACGCACCGGCGGCTTACCGCAAGGTCGCTGCCGGCGCCGCCGGCCGTATCGTGCTGCGGCCGCAGGAATAGAGGGAGGCGGTGATGACCGGTTATCTCATCTCCCTTCTCATGGGGTTGGCCGTCGGGGTGGCGTACGGTTTCCTGCAGGTCCGCTCCCCGGCGCCGCCATTGATCGCGCTGGTCGGCCCGTTGGGCATGGTGCTCGGGGAACAGGCGATCGACACGGTGAGGCACCATTTCGTACCGCCGCCTGCCCAGACCATGGCCCGGCAGCTTCCTGATGACACAAGAGGGCCCCGCTAGGCCGGCTGTCGGGCGAAGGCCGCCATCGTGGTCACGTTCCGGGAGAAATCCGGGATGACCGGGAGAATGGGCCTCGGCCTGCTGGCCGTTTCGCTTGTCCTGACGATGCCGCTTGTGGCGCGTGCGTCGTCGGACGAGCCGGCGGGAATCAATCTCGGCGGCACCAGCTTCATGGACGGGTTCGGCAGGACGGACCCGGGTTTCGTCTATCAGCAGTATTTCCAGATCGAGCACTATGGCGCGATTAACGACCAGAACGGCCACCAGGTGCAGATGTTTCAGGGCACCGACATCAATGTCGTGGTCTCGCTGAACCAGTTGATATACGTCTCGCCCTATCACCTGCTGGGCGGTGCGCTCGGCGTAGATGCATTGCTGCCAATAGTCGATCTCAACGCGGCGTTCGCGCCGACCAGCCCGGCGAAGCTCACCGCCGATCGCGGTCTCGCGCTCGGCGATCTCACCTGGGGGGCATTCCTGCAGATGCCGCCTGTGGTGACGGATGGGCGTCCAGTATTCGCCCAGCGCTTCGAGTTCGACGTGATCTCGCCGACCGGCCAGTACAACCGAACCGATGACATCAACCCGAGCTCCGGCTTCTGGTCGCTCAATCCTTTCTGGGCGATGACCTTGTTGCCAGCGCCGAGCACCGAGTTTTCGACCCGGTTGCAATATCTCCACAATTTCGAGAACAGCGATCCCGCGGGCGGGGCGGCACCATTCCGCGCGGGTGATGCCGTCTGGGGGAACTTTGCCGCGTCCTACAACGTGCTGCCGACCCTCAATTTCGGGCTGAATGGCTACTACTTTCAGCAAATCCAGAACGATACCGTGAATGGGCAGACGAGCCCGAAGTCCGAAACCACCAATTTCTCGCTCGGTCCTGGCGCGATGTATCAGCCCGACCCGCACGACACCTTCTTCGTCAATGCCTACCTGCCGGTGATCGAGCGCAACACCACTCAGCCTAAATCCGGCAGTTGAGTGATTGCGCGCCGCGGCTGAATCGGCAGATTTGGCCGGCATGAGCACAGAACAGAGATGTCTGGCGGTTCACCCCGCGGGTGAGCAACCGGAAGTTGCGCCGCATTCGGCGATTGCCGATACCTTCGCCGGGCGCGTGCACGTGGAGTGGGACGCCGCCGCACCGGTGACGCCGTTCGGCCAACTGCCATTCTTCATCGACTACCTGAAGCAGGCCGGGTTGTTCGACAATTGGGTTGCCGACTGTCCGCTGCGGTTCACTAGCCCGAATGCACCGCGTACACGCGATCTGCTTGGCACCGTGCTGCTGTCTGTTCTGGCGGGTCACCGGCGCTATGCCCATGTGACCGCGCTGCGCTGCGATCCGGTGAACCCGCCGTTGCTCGGCATGCGCAAGGTGGTCAGCGAGGACTCGGTTCGCCGCGGGCTGGAGAAGATCGACGAAGCGCAAGGCTCGGCCTGGCTGCAAAACCACCTGGACTATTGCACCGCTCCGCTGCTCGGCGAGCCGTGGGTGCTCGACATCGATACCACCATCAAACCTTTGTATGGGCACCAGGAAGGCGCCGAGCTGGGCTATAATCCGCACAAGCCGGGTCGGCCGTCGCACTGCTATCACAGCTACATGCTGTCGAACCTGCGGCTGGTGCTACGGGTCGAGGTATTGCCCGGCGATCAGCACAACGTCAGACACGCGACGGGCGGCTTGTGGGAGTTGCTGGATCATCTCGGAGCGGGGCAGCGGCCGTGGCTGCTGCGCGGAGACAAGTCGTGGGGCATCGAGCCGGTGATGGCGCGGGCCGAGCGGGAGGAGCTGGCGTATCTGTTCCGTCTGCGCATGACGAAAAACGTCACGCGGGCACTGCAACGGGCGATGCAGGCATCGGACTGGAAGGATGCCGGCCAGGGCTGGCAGGGCAAGGAGACGAGCCTGCGGCTGGAGGGCTGGAGCCGGCAGCGGAGAGTCATTCTGCTGCGCCGCCAACTGGCTGGTCCGCCGGCCGTCGATCATGGCGATCCGGCTCAGCGGCGACTTGGCTTCGTCGAGGTGGGCCCCGATCAGGAGGCGTGGGACTACGCTGCGCTGGTCACCTCAATGGACGATGAAATCCTGACGCTGGGGCAGTTGTATCGCGATCGGGCGGATTGCGAGAACGTTTTTGACGAGCTGAAGAACCAATGGGGTTGGGGCGGTTTCACGACACAGGACCTCACGCGGTGTCGGCTGCTGGCCGGTATCGTTGCACTGATCTACAACTGGTGGAGCCTGTTCGTCCGGCTGGCTGATCCGGAGCACCATCGGGAGGCGATCACCACCCGACCCTTGCTGCTGTCGGCGATCGCGCAGCGCACCCAACACGCCGGCCAGGTGAGGCTGACGATCAGCAGCGCGCATGGCGCGCGCGACAAGGCGAGGCAAGCTTACCTGCGCATCGCCGGCTTTCTTGACCGGCTGCGAAAAAGTGCGGAGCAGTTGGATCCGCTGCAACGCTGGTATCGCATCCTCAGTGAAGCGCTCCGCTACTTCTTGCATGGCCGGCAACTGCAGCCACCGCTTCGCCTGAGCCCGGCCTGAGCAATTACCCCAGGTTGTGGGTCGTCACTCGACGATCGGACCCAACTGCCGGATTTAGGCTTAGGGCTTTCACCTCGTGTTCCGCTGGATTCACGAATTCTGAAATCGCAGAAACGGCCAATATATACCGGGACTAACTTCTCCCGAATACGCTGCAAAGAATAAGGGAGCGAGCCATGAAACTTTGCATTCTCACCGAGATTGCTATGGCATCGTTACGCTTGATCCGATTGCCTACTCGGGATCGGAGGCCCCGCGTATGTTTCCCCGCCCATTCGCACCGTCCGGTTTTGATGTTGAGTGACGACCATTTCAGCCAAAACCCGACCCTGAACCGAATGACCGATGCCCGCGCGCCCGGCCTGGACGCGGACCGTCGCAAAACGGTTGTCGCAGTTGGCTCGAGAACGGCCATCAGACGGGCCGGTTTGTAAGCGTCGGGTTCAAACCAACAAACGGCTGCCCGCCAGCAACAAGACGCCGGCCAGGACTGGCCGCAGCACAAACTCCGGCACCCGCGTCGCCACTAGGCTGCCGATCACGATGCCCGGTATCGAGCCGAGCAACAGGCTGCCGAGCAGCGGCCAGTCGATCGTGCCCAGCCACCAGTGGCCGAGCCCTGCCAGCAGCGTCAGCGGCACCGCGTGGGCGATATCCGATGCAACAATCCGCTGCGTCGGCAAGCGCGGATAAAGAAACGCCAGCGCGACCACGCCCAACGCACCCCCGCCGACTGATGTGATCGTGACCAGCACCCCCAGCACCAAGCCGGCCGAAATCGTAAGCTGCGCCACGCGGCGCGGCTGCAACATCACCGCGCTGGATGCCGAAAGACGCAACAAGGCGGTGCGGAACAATAGCGTGGCGGCGGTTAGAATGACCGCGATCCCGAGCAACAGGGAAACCAGATGCGACGCAGCCGGTTCGGTCCGAAAAGACAGCACGAGGACCGTCAGGGCCGTCGCCGGTACGCTGCCGCAGGCAAGGAGGCCGGTGATCCGCCATTCGACCGTGCGGCTCAGCCCGTGCACCGCGGTGCCCACCGTCTTAGTTGCCGCCGCCTGCAGCAGATCGGTGCCGACTGCGGTGACCGGGTGCACGCCGAACAGCAGGATCAGGAGCGGCGTCATCAATGAGCCGCCGCCGACGCCCGTCAGCCCGACCAGCAGTCCCACGAGCAGGCCCGCCAGCGGATAAAGGCCGACGCCGCCCTGGTGCATGACGCCATGCATCGGGACTCTCCCAAGATAGTTGCCCAGTCCACAGCAGGGGGCGCCGGCTTCACGCCGGCGCGATTAAGGGTCGCCGAGACGCTCGCTCAGGTGGCCCGACCCTGGGTCAGGCTACCCGGTCGCCAGGGAATTACGAAAGAAATTCTGCATGACTGGTGCCTATCTCGACTGAGAATGGGGCATCCACCGGGCGAGCAGCGGGCTAATCGCCAACCTTGCGTTAGAGCACCGCTGCGTCGCTGTGCTCAGACGCAGCCAAGCGTGCGCAGATAATCCGCTACGGGAGCCGCTTCGGCACCGCCCGCCTCGGCGTGTTTCAGCAGCGGGATGCCGTGCGGACCCCGCCATCCACCAGCGTTCGGCATTGCCATGAGCATGGCCCGGACGATCTCCAAATGTCCGAGCATCGCCGCCGCGAAGACGTCCATCCGCGCCCCGTTCTCGAGCAGGCAGAGCGCAATGTCCTTCCCTCCCGTATGTGCTGCCGCTCCAAGCCCGGTCTCCCAGTCACCGCCGCCCCAATCCCACGCTGCGTTGACCAGTGCCGGTTGTTGCCCGAGCAAATCGCGAACGCGTCCGAGATCGCCGTGGGCATTGCTAACAAAATCCTTGACGAGGTCAGGATCGAGCCGTGGTGTATCTGCCACCTCTATGCTCCTGTCGTGGTCGTGGTCTCCGGCGATCGCGGCCCCACCGGCATCGCCGGCCTTGTGCCGACTATCACCATAAGATTCAACACGCGATTGGCTTCAACGGGCGGATCGCCTTGTATGCAACTTGGCGCAGCATACGCGGCTGCAGACATCTGTTCCAGCGTCCGCCCCACCCAGGTGCCCTCGGAGCTGCATAGAATAGCCCTCGGCAAGCGAAAGCATCGCCACTCTCGTCTGCGAGCTTTATACTAACTTCACACGCAATGGCACTTCCCGTCCATAGCAGACGCCAAAGAGGTTCATATGCGCGTCTGTTGGTAGCGGCCACGCGAGCACCCTCATGCCGGGTAGTGTCCGAATTAGGGGCACTAACCTCATGCCGAACTGCCGTGCATCGTGCTATCCTGATACCATGTCGATCTCTGTAGGAGAAGGAAAGGTCCATGCCGGCATGAACGTCGGGATTACGGGCCAGGTCGGCGTGACCCCTGGTGAAGCTTTCAAACGGGCCCTCGCGTTGCAGAAAGAAGGAAACCTGCTGGCGGCGGAAAAGATCTACCAGGCGATCATACAGCAGTACCCCAATCATTTTGATACGCTGTCGAACCTGGGCTTCGTGCTGTTGGACCAGGAGCGGCTGGAGGAGGCGACCTATTTCCTGCGCAAGGCGCTCAATCAGAAACCGAATTCAGCGGTGGTTCATACCCGGCTTGCCAGGGCGCTCCAACTCCTTGATCGCCACGCTGAAGCGGAAGAGCGATTGCGGCGGGCGATCGCACTGAACCCTGAACTGGCCGAAGCGCATGCCACCCTGGGGCTGGGGCTGGCGGACCTGGGACGTTACAACGAAGCGGTTGTGGCTCTGGCCCGGGCGATCGAACTCGCACCAGACTGGGCGCGCCTCTACTATTTCTGGGGCCATATAGTGCGATGGAGCACCGATGATCCTCGACTCCCTGCACTGGAGGCACTGGCGCAAAAGTCGGGGGGGCTGTCAGCCCCTGAGCAGATCGATCTGAAATTTGCACTTGCCAAAGCTTATGCTGATCTCGGGGATATCGACCGCGCCTTTCGGCACCAGATCGAAGGCGGGGCGTTGCAGCGGCGGTTGATCAGGTATGATGAGGCGTCCGTGCTGCGCGAACTCGATGATGTGTGTCGTGCGCTCGACGCCGGGTGGATGAGGCGGCACCAGGCTGTGGGCAATCCGTCGCCGCTGCCCGTTTTCATAGTCGGGATGCCGCGCTCGGGTACCAGTCTGGTCGAGCAGATCCTCGCCAGCCACCCCAAAATCCGAGCGCTCGGCGAGCGCCTGACCTTCAACGAGTCCCTCGCCAAAATCTGTGGAACGCCAACTGTCCCGCCGGCGCTGGCGCAGCGTGCGGCGCAATGGTCGGACGCGCAACTGCGCAAGCTCGGCACTCTGTATATTGACACCATCCGGCGCGGCGTGCCGATGACCGCGGCTCGCGCCACGGACAAGCTGCCGGCGAACTTTCAACACATCGGTCTCATTCATGCCGCATTGCCCAATGCGCGGATCATTCACACGCACCGTGACCCGGTTGACACCTGCCTTTCCTTGTTCTCCGTCCTCTTCTCGGGACCCGGACAACCGTATTCCTACGACCTGGGGGACCTGGGCCGCTATCATCGCGCCTATGAGAAGGTGATGGAGCATTGGTGGAACATCTTGCCCGCGGGTGTCATGCTTGAGGTGCGATACGAAGACGTTGTCGCCGATCTGGAGCGGCAGGCTCGCCGCATCGTTGCCCATTGCGGACTCGAGTGGGACGATGCGTGTCTGGAATTCCACAAGACACAGCGCGCGGTCCGAACGATAAGCCACGCGCAGGTACGCCAGCCAATCTACCGCAGCTCGGTCGGCCGCAAGCGGCCGGCACGCAATCTGTTGCTGCCTCTCTTAGAGGCGCTCGGCACTGGGTAGGACGCCGCCGGATCCCACTACCATAGTATGTATCGTGTAGTTTGTATCGGCTCTTGATCGAAAAAGACCTTATTCCGACAAGATGACGATTGATTAACGTTGTGCAATCGGATATTAAGAGAGCCCTAATTGGTGGACAGGAGAGAACGGCACCATGTTCCGGCAGGCACTTTTTGGCGGCATATCCGCAGTAGCCCTCGCGGGCTTCACCTATTCGGCTCAGGCGTATCCGGCCTTGCCGAATCTGACCAATCTCAACTTCAATAGCTACACCGGCTCTCCGCCCAAGGGATCATTTACGTCCGTCAACCCGGTGGGCTGGACTGGCGGCAATGGCCTGATCTTCATCGATTCCACGAGCCGGCTGAACGCACAGGCCGCCAGCCCTGTTTACCTCACTACATATGGCAATCCCAGCGGAACTTATTCCGGGAACTACGTGGAAGCGGACGGCAATCCTGTTTTTGAAAGTGGGTTCAACTACACCGTTCATGGTCTGACCCCGGGGCAGACCTATACGCTGACCTTCTATCAAGGGGCTAGCGAGCAAACGGGATTTGGCTACAACAACTGGACAGGCACCATCACGCCCACTACGAACCGATGGATCGTCTCGTTGGGTACCTCGGGACTACAGCTCGGGTGCTGCGGCTCAACAGATCCACTCTATGGCCCTACAGACTACTATTATAACTCGGACGCAACTGCGAGTGTCGTTGCATCACCACTGATGACGATCCCCTACCAGGGCACCGTCGGATGGAACTATGTCTCGATCAACCTTACAGCCGATGCTACGACCGACCTGCTAAGCTTCCTCGCTTGGGGCGACAACGGAAGCACCGTCAATCTTCCACCCATCGCGTTCCTCGCCGGGGTCAATTCGCCGCCCGGGTTGGGCGTGGTGCCGGAGCCAGCGACTCTGTCGCTCCTTGGTGTCGGTCTTCTGGGTCTTGGTGTCATGCGGCATCGGCGCGCGAAGCGCAGCAGCGCGGTCTGATTATGCGACGGTTGACGAGCCCGGCCTGTCCGGGCTCTTATCCCGGCTGATCAACCTGTCGGTCAAATCTGTGTCAGCTGTAGACACGCTCCTGCATTCGCACCAGGTCTTGTCGTTCTTCCTGAGCGTGGTACGGCTTTCGCTATGGTTGGTGCTTCTTGTGGTTGTCTTCCTGCCACTCGAACGGATGTTCGCGCTGCGCCCGCAGAAATTTTTCGGCAAAGGTCTGGCTCAGGATCTAGGATATTATTTCATCAACGGGCTCGTCCCGATCCTGTTGATGGCAGTACCACTGTCCGTCGCAGCGCTGGGCGCCCATGCGCTCGTGCCATGGCGCCTGCAGACCGCCATCGCGGCTTTGCCGCTGTGGCAACGCACTCTGGTCGGGGTGGTGGTTGCCGAGACCGGATTCTATTGGGGTCATCGCTGGATGCACGAGATCCCGTTCCTCTGGCGCTTCCACTCCATCCACCATAGCCCCGAGCATGTCTATTTCCTTGTCAGCGCCCGCGCCCATCCGATCGATAACGCGTTCCAGAAACTGTGCGGATTCATCCCGATCTACGTGTTGGGAATTGCAAATCCCTTGACCTCGAGAGGGAACGTGGTCCCGGCGCTCATCGTGATAATTCTGACGATGTGGGGCTTCTTCATCCATTCCAACCTTCGCCTGCGGCTGGGCCCGTTGGAATGGCTGGTCGCCACCCCTGCATTTCACCACTGGCATCACACACTATCAGACCATCGAGACCGCAATTATGCGCCCATGCTGCCCTGGATCGATCGAATCTTCGGGACCCACTACATGCCCCGAAAGCAATGGCCGTCGGCCTACGGCATTGAGGCGGAGCTACCCAAGTCGCTGGGCGGGCAGTTGATCTACCCCCTGAGCCCGCAGCCGCCACAAGTCAGGCCGGATGCTGCGGAAGAGCCGCGTTGGAACCGTCTCGGCCCGTCCGCGTAGTTGCGCCTCGTATGGCGGCAGCGCATCAAATCTGTAGTCTACGCGTTGCAGTACGTCCTCCGAAACCACCGCCTCGCAATTGAGCTCCTTACACAATCCCTCCAGCCGCGAGGCGACATTCGGTGCGTCGCCCAACGCAGTGAACGTCACGTGATCGCGAAAGCCGATCTCGCCCAGCACGGTGCGCCCGCAATGCAGCCCGATTCCAAACCGGATCGGCGCTGCCAGCTCCGGCGCCAACACCTCGTTGAGTGCGTCGATGTTCTCGGCGACCGCCCCCAGCGCCTCAATCGCCTGGCGACAGGCGGTGGTGTCGTCTGTTCGCAAACCAAACAGCGCCAGCACGCCATCGCCCAGGAACTGGTTCGGCATGCCTCCCGCTGCCAGAACTGCGGCCGAGACAGCAGCGACGAACCGCCCCAGGATGAATACGTGGTCGTACGGCAGCCGCGCCGCGGCCAGCTCCGTCGACCCGCGCATATCGACGAACATCAAAGCCAGGAACCGTTCCTCCGCGATCACCCGAAGTTGCCGGCGATGCAGAAACGCTGTCTGCGCGTCCCTCGGCACCAGTGGCAGCACCGCGACGTCGCTCCGCGGACGAAGCTGGCACGCAAGCCGGACCCGCGTCGGATCGGCGCCGAGTCGGGAAAGTACGAGCCGCTCGGCGTGTTGCGGCGCTGGCAAAACGGACTCGCCGAGCACCCGCACGCGACAGAGCGAGCACCGCGCTCGCCCACCGCACATGCTCGCATGCGGCTCTCCGGCCAGGAGACTCGCCTCCAGAACGCTGAAGCCTAGCGGGATCCACTGTCGCCGCCCGTTCGGATAGGACACGCAGACCCGGCCGGAACGGCGCTCGCGCAGGTTTCGCAGACCGCGTGCCAGCAGCACGAGCCCGATCGCCGCCGCATCGAACACCAGGAACCCGTTGCGCAGGTCGGCGAGCCACGCCTTCTGCGCCGCTGTACCGACGCGTTGCGCTGTCGTCGCAGCGGCCAGCCAGGCTGGGTCGTGTGCCAGCGCGACCACTTCGCGGCCGCCCTGCAAATAGCCGAGCAGCGCCAGTACCGGCAGCAGAACGGCGACGCTAAGCAGCGGGGCGCGAGCGTGCTCGAACCACGGCTTGAGCCGCAGCCAGAAGGCAACGCCCAGGCATCCGTGCGTCCAGGCAACCATCAGCAGCGTGAGCTGCACCGCGCCCAACGGCGGTGAGGCGATCCAGAATGAATAGAGCTCCTGCGCATAGCCCTTGTTCAGCCCGAAGCTGGCAAACGCGATGCGCGTGACCGCGAGATGATTGGCAAGCAGCGGCGGCACCGCCAATCCAAGCAGCAACTGTGCCAGCTCGCCCGGCGTCCAGTGCATTCGTCGGCGTTCGTAGAATGCTGCCAGGCCGAGCACGAAATGCGTCGCCAGCGCGCTGTACAGTGCGATCGTGCCAAGCACACCCTGCCAGATGAATTTCTGGACCAGGAGCCCGCGCTCCATCCAGGCGAGCGAGACATTACCCAGCGAATGATTCAGTAGGTGAAGGCCGACGTAAGTGAGCAGCACGAGCCCGCTGGCGAGCCGCACGGTTCGTAGCGCCGGGATCCGGAATGGGGCGCGCAATCCCTCGCGCATCGATTGCCCTGTTCTGCCTCCCTGGCTCAACGTATTGACGAGAACCTGCCATACTGTTGGCGGGCCCGCCAGGAAGCTCCTCCCCAATGCCGAACCCAGTCGACACCCCTACGATTGTCTCTCGTCTCCGCCAGCATGCGGTGCTGCAGCATCTGGCCGGCGACGGGCTTGCGAGCCTGGTGCAGCAGGCCACCATCCTGCGTTTTCATGAACGCGCACAGATTTTCGCGCAGGGCGACGACAGCCGCAGCGTGATGGCCGTCGCAGAGGGATTTGTGAAAGTCTCGGCCGTGACGCTGAACGGGCGGGAGGTGGTGCTCGACCTTGCCGGTCCGGGCAGCGTGTTCGGTGAGCTGGCGGCACTGAACGACTGGCCGCGCGCCGCCGCGGCAACGGCACTCGCCGACTGCGTGCTGCTGTCGATTGACGGCTCGGCGTTCTCTCGCGCACTTAGCCGCGCTCCGGCCGCGATGCTGGAGCTGATTCGCCTGCTCAGCCGACGCCTGCGCAAGACGACCGAGCAGATGACCGACGTGATCGACATGCCGGCCCCGGTGCGGATCGCCAAGGCATTGCTGCAGCTTGCCGCGCTGCACTCCAGGCCGGTCGCCGGCGGCTTGCAGATCGAGCTGGCACTGTCGCAGCGCGAGCTGGGCGGCATGACCGGGTCGATCCGCGAAATCATCAATCGCAATCTTGGCAACTGGCGCGATGCCGGCTGGCTGCGGCTATCGGATCGCAGCATCATCCTGACGGACGTGCAGGCCCTGCGCGCGCTTGTGCGCGACTACGACCTGGACTGACGGCCGTCGCGTTCGATACGGCACCATGGCGGCAGGACCCGTCCACCTGATACCCTGATGCGCTGGCAGGAGGCTGAGCCATGCGCGTTCTGATCCGGGTCGGGGTTTGCCTCTTGCTCGTGCTTGCCGGCGGCGCCGCGGCCGAGATCGGGCCCGATGGAGCGCAGGCACTTGCCGCTCAGCTCCGCGTCTGGCTCAGCGGTATGCTGGGACCAGACGCGCCGGAACTGCCGGTGCGGGCGGAGGTCGAAGGTGATCATTATAGGGTGGTCGTCCCGTTGCTCGGGATGCGCACTCAAGGCGTCGAGCCGGCGGTCAGTGCGGCGACACGCAAGCTGCCGGACGGACGTTGGGGGATCGACGATGTCCACCTGCCGGACAAGTTTGCGTTCACCACGCGGCCCATTCCGCCCAGCACCAGCCCGGGAATCGCGACCGTGGTGATCGGGAACCAGCATGCGCACGCGCTGATCGACCCCGATCTGCATCTTCCGTCCAGTTTCGATCTCGGCAGCTCGGGCATCATCATTACGACCTCCGGATCGCGTCAGACGCGGGAGCAACGCATTGATCGCTACACGGCCACCGGCACGGTGGCACCGCGAGAGGGCGGGCTGCTGGACGTCACCACATCGACCCGCATCGACGGCTGGCGCTCGGGCGCAATAGTACCAGGCGGGCTTGCGGCCGGTTCCGCTCTGCGATCCGCGGCGGCCACCGCCCGGATCGACGGGCTCGCGCCATCACAGGTCGGTCCGGCGATCGCCGCACTGGTCAGCCTGAGTCTGGCGCTGCCCGCTCCTGCACACACTCGAAACGAAACCGCGGGACGCGTCGGTCTGCCGGAGTTGACCCCGGCGGGGCTGGCCGCGCTGCATCGGCTGGTCGCTGTCCTGCCGGGGATCGCGACAGCGCTCAGGATCGACGAGACCCTGGGAGGTGTGCAGTTCGAGATTGCCGGGATCGGCGGGGCGGCCATCGATCGGGTCCGTCTCGGCTTCGGCGGAGAAGCGCCGGCGGGAATGCTCCGCGCCTGGTTCGATGTCGGCATCGAAGGGCTGTCGATCCACGGCTTGGCGGCAGAGCAGGCAGCGCTGGTTCCGCGCATGGTGTCGTTCCGCCCGAGCCTGTCCGGCGTGCCGGTCAAGGCGCTGAACCGACTTCTGGCGGTATTGACCGAGCCGGACGGCTCCTCCTCGGCGCGGCTCGATCCTGAAATCGCAGCGCTGTTCGCCCAGGGTAGTCTGACGGTCGGCATCGAGGCGCTGGCTGTCGCCATCGGTCCGGCGGAGTTCACCGGCGCCGGCAGCCTGCTTCTGCTTTCACCCACCGAGCGGGAGGGCCAGGCGCGTATCGCCGCTACCAGTTTCGACGCGCTGGTCGAGCAGGCGCGCACCAATCCGCGGCTCGCTGCCACACTGCCGCTGCTGATCCTGGCACGCAGGCTGGCCAAACCGGACGGCGACCGGCTGGTATGGACGATCGCCGCGGATCGGTCCGGGAGGACAACAGTGAACGGGGTCGCTCTTCCGGGCCTTCCAGGCGGATCGGGTCAGGGCGGCAACCAGCCGTAGGAAGATTCACCTCTCCCGCTTCTGCGAGACGGACCTCACGGTGGATCAATCACTTTCAACACGACCGGATGGTATTGATCGCCGTAGCCCCGCCGCTCCGCCTCTTCCAGCCGCTGCATCGTCAGCCGCGCGCCGGGTACGTCGACCCCGGCGGCGTCCGCCAGCTCCAGCGCGTAAGAGAGATCCTTCATCGCGTAGCGGGTCGAGAAGGCGCGCTCCGGAAACACCCCAGGCAGCATCGCCTTCATACCATGGCTGCGCAGCACGAAGCTGTCGCCCGACCCCTTGGCGATTGCAGGCAGCAGAGTTTGCGGCTCCACGCCGTGGCGGCGGCCGAGTGCGATCGCTTCGGCCAGCGCGGCGGTGTTCTGAAATACCAGCATGTTGTTCAGCAGTTTCACCACCTGCCCGCATCCAACCGGACCACAATGGGTTACGTCGGTGCCCATCATGTCCAGCATCGGACGGATATGGGCAAATACCGCATCCGTAGCTCCCACCATGATCGAAAGCTCGCCGCGCGCGGCCGCTTCCCGCGTGCGCGCCACCGGGGCATCCGCGTAGGCGATGCGCCGGGACGCAAGGCGCGCCCCGATCTCCCGCGTCAGAGCTGCGGGCGAGGTACTGGTATCGACCACGCATTGCCCGGCCTGCAGCTCTGACTCCAACTCGGCCAGCACCGATTGCACGGCCCGCGCGTCCGGCAGCGACAGCAGGATGAGATCGCAGCGCCGCGCCATCTCGCCCGGCGCTGCTTCCGTCACGCCCTGGGCCGCGAGGCGCACCAGCGGTTCGCGCCGAAGGTCGTATCCCAGCACCGGCCGGCCGGCACGGCGCGCGAGATGCCCGCACATCGGCTCGCCCATGACGCCAAGGCCAATGAAGCCGATCGTGGCGATCGGTCGCAGCTCGCTCGACATTCGCTTTCGGGCTCCTATCCCGCACGATTGACTCTGCGAACGCGACCGGGCCCCTGTCAAAGCGCCGCGGCATTGTCGAGACTGCCGCGACGGACGGAGGACCTCATGTACGCATCGGTGCGCGGCACCCGCATCTATTTCGATATCGAGGGAGCCGGGCTGGTCCCTGACGGGCCGACGATGCGCGAACGCCCGGTCGCGATGGTCATCCACGGCGGGCCGGGCGGCGATCACAGCGGGTTCAAACCCGGAATGAGCAAGCTCGCCGAGCGTATGCAGCTCATTTATTTCGATCACCGCGGCCAAGGGCGGTCCGATCCGGCGGATCCGGCGACTTACGTGTTGGACGAGAACGTCGAGGACATGGAGGCGCTGCGCCGGCATGTGGGGCTGGGGCCAGTGGTCAGCATCGGCACGTCCTATGGCGGCATGGTGGCCATGGCACACGCCGCGCGGTACCCGGACAGCGTCTCCCACCTGATCCTGATCGTCACCGCGGCGCATGGCGGATTCATTCCGCGCGCGCAGGCGCTGCTGGCAGAACGTGGCACGAAAGAGCAGCAACGCGTCTGCGAGACGCTCTGGGCCGGTGCATTTCGCTCGGCAGAGGAAATGCGCCACTACTATGAGGTCATGGGACCGCTCTATTCGCTCAGACACGATGAAACCGCCGCAGCGGCCGCACGTGCGCGCGCGATCTACGCGCCCGAGCCGCTGAACCGCGCGTTCGGTCCGGACGGGTTCCTCCGCCAGTACCGACGTGCGCGGGGAACTGGCACGCATCACTGCGCCCACCCTGATCCTGGCCGGACGGCACGACTGGATTTGTCCTCCCGAATTCTCCGAGGAGATCCATCGACTGATCCCAGGATCCGACCTCCGCATCTTCGAGCGCAGCAGCCACTCGATCCGAGCCGATGAGCCGGAGGCGATGTTCGACGCGATCGCCGGCTTCGTGGTGTATCGATGACAATGCGCCGGCATCGCGCAGATTTTGCGTTCCCTGCCCCGCATCAGGTGTTCCATTATCGCGCAGCTGCCGTTATCGATACGATATCCATTGCAATTGGCGGCACTTGGGTGGGAAGGACTGACGGTGAAGTATATTTTGCCCTTCGAGGCAATCCGCCGTTCGGTGGAGATCTCGACGGTACGCGGCCAGCTTCGGGTCGGCGTGAGCTATGACGAATTTATTCGTATTATCAGCCTCCTGGTTTCACTCGTGGAGGTGGACGAGGCTTGGTACCTGCGCCAATACGAGGATGTCGCGCTGGCGATACGGGAGGGCGTGTTTGCCTCGCCGACTGCGCATTTCGCCAGCAACGGGTATCTCGAAGGCAGAATGCCATTTCCGATCGACGTCGACGAAAAATGGTATCTTCAGCAGAACCCTGATGTCGCCGAGAGCATCCGTCGGGGGGAGGTCGGCTCCGCGCAGGAGCATTTCTATCAAAACGGCTATCGCGAGGGACGGCTGCCGTTTCCCCTGTTGTAGGTTGCGGTCGATGACCACCTGGCGGGCCTGGTGATAAGATGCCCCGGGTAAGCGGAAGACCGCGACAGTCTGATTCGACGGTGAAGGCGGCGCGGAGGACAGCGAGTCCACCGACCGCGGCACCGAAGGGTCGCTGCCGTATCGAGATCCCGACCAGTCTGCGTGTAGTCGCGATCGAAGCGCGACGAGAACTACAGGTCAGCGGTCGCGTACTCGCCACAGCGCCGGTCGATCTTGTCGTTCTCCGCGAGCGGGACGGGGTCGCCTTCCGCACTCATTACCCAGCGACGGCCGGTCGGAACCTTCGTTACGGCTTTTGCTACACCCTCTCCCGACCCGCCGCCGACGCGGACGATACCTGGTCGTTCGACATCATCGCGCAGCAGCACGACGGCACGATGGAGCAGGCCAGCTTCGTCGTCGCGCACGCAGCCGGCGCAACCGAGGCCGAAGTCCGCTCGGGTCCGACCGTAGCGGAGATCGCCCTCAATGACCCGTTGCCTCCGGCCATTGTGCATGTCGAGCGCGCGACGCTCGATCCTGCCGGGCAGCTCCGGGTGCGTGGCTGGGCGATCGCGCTCGACCCGATCGCCGGAGTCTATGTGTTCAGCGGCGCCGACCTGCTCGGGGAAGCGACGCTCGGCCTGTCGCGAGAGGACATCGCGGCGTGGCGGCCGGAGTATCCCAATGCCGCTACGTCCGGCTTCGAATTGTCGTTGGGGTTGGCCGAAACTGACCTGCAACGGGCGCTCTGTGTGCAGGCGGTCGCGGCCGGCGGACATGTGCACGAAACCGTTGTCGTGTTGGAGCATATCGCTCAGGTTCCGGCTGCACCGCTAGCAAGCGCCATTGCACCGAGTGTCAACAATCGGCGGGACGTCCGGGTCTTTTGCGACGAGGCGGAACTGTCGGCGGACGGCCAGCTCGCCGTCGTCGGATGGGCGATCTCCGCAACCGGTATTTCAAGCGTGAGTGTCAGTCTCGACGGCGAGGCGCTGGGCGAGGCAGAGCTCGGCCTCGTGCGTCACGATGTCGGCGACGAATACGTCATGATCCCGATGGCGCGACACTCGGGGTTCCGCTTTGTCGGGCGGGTCCCGATCGTTGGTGTGGACGAACGTACGCTGCTGCTAGTCGCGCGCAATGGATTGGGCGATACGGTCGAGCTGGCGGTGCCAGTGCTCCGGTCGGAAGCGCCGCAGCCCGAGCCCGGGCCTTCGGCCGACCCGGCCGTGGCGATCCGTTTGCAGATCGACAGTCCGGTGATCGTCGAGGGGATTGTGAGCGAACCGGTGAGCGGACGACTCACCATCGACGGCTGGGCGCTGTGCCGCTCCGGTGTGGGGCGGGTCGAGATGCATCTCAATGGCCGCCGGCTGGCCGATGCGCATCACGGCCTGGCACGTCAGGATGTGGCACAGGCCTTCCCTGACTGGCCGAACTCGGTACGCAGCGGCTTCGCCTTCCACTGCCCGCCACGCCTGCTGCGGAATGGCGCGCATGTCGCCGAAGTGGTCGTGATCGGTGCTGGCGGGGAGCACCTGGCACGCTCCTTCCGTTTTGAAGTCCGCAAGTCGGATGATGATGCCGAGCGGTCGCCGATTCGTCGCCGGCTGCCTCGCGTCGAGGCGGATGCCTATGCCACGGCGATTGCACAATCTGCGATGCGGCCGGCGTTTCATCTGGTGCTGCGGCATGTCGGCCCGTTCGAACGCGTTACTTTCACGGCAACATTGGAATTGCTGCGGGAGCAGATCTATCTGGACTGGCGGCTGCTGGTACTCCTTGCGAAAGCCGGCGCGGCGAAAGCGGCGAGGAACCTGCTCGTCGATCTCGCCCCTGACCTGATCGGCCGCATCGACGTGATCGACAGAACCGCGGTCGCATGGCCGGTATCCGACGGTGCGGCCATGTCACTGTTCGGTTTTCTCTCGCCGGGCGATGTGCTCGGCTGCGACGCGCTGGCCGAAATCACACTGGAATATGCGCGCGCTCCGCGAGCGGAGTTGCTTTACGCCGACGAGTTTCGCGTAAGCCCCGCGACCGGCGAACGGGAGCGATTCTACAAGCCGGACTTCTCGCCCGACCTGTTGTTAGCCACCAACTACATTGGCCGCCCCTGGTTCGCAACGGCCTCGCTGCTCGACAAGGTCGGTGCCACACCGGCATCTCTGGTCGCCGAAGGCGAATATGATCTGATCCTGCGCTGCACCGAGCAGGCCGGTGCAGTAAGCCATGTGCCGATGCTGTTGTGCGAGCGCACAGCGGGCAGGCTGGACCCCCCAGAAGCTGAGCGGCGCGCGCTCGCCAGCGCCGCGGCCCGGCGCGGCTTCGCTGCCGAGGTGCTGCCAGGCGCCGCCTCTGAAAGCTGGCGGCTGCGGCGGAGTGTGCCTGCCCGCGGGACCGTGTCGATCATCATTCCCACCTGTGGAGCCGGCGGTTACATCCAGACTTGCATCAACACGCTGCGCGAGCGCACCAGCTATCGCGACTTCGAGATCGTTTGCATCGAGAATATTCCAGAGCACCTGGTGGAGCGCCGCGCCTGGCTGAGCGAGGCCGCCGACAAGATCCTGATGACCAATGAGGCGTTCAACTGGTCACGCTTCAACAACATGGCCGCGACCAAGGCCCGCGGGGAATACCTGCTGTTCTTGAATGACGACATCGAGATCGAGCAGCCGGACTGGCTCGACGCCATGCTGGAATATGCGGTCCAGCCGGAGATCGGGGTGGTCGGCGCGCGATTGCTCTATCCGGACCGCACGGTACAGCATGCGGGAATGTTTCTGGCCGAGTTCGGTGTCGGGCGGCACGCCTTCCGTCTGGCCACCGAGGACGATCCAGGCTATTTCGGCCTCGCACTCATGCCCCGCAACGTCACTGCGGTGACAGGCGCCTGCATGTTGATGCGACGGGAACATTTCGCTACCCTTGGCGGCTTCGAGGAAGCCCATCTGATCGTCAATAATGATGTCGATTTCTGCTTGCGTACGCTCGAAGCCGGCCGGCGCGTGGTGGTCACGCCGCACGCCACGCTGCTGCATTACGAGCAGGCCAGCCGGGGTGGGATGCAGGACGTGTTCGATCGCTCGCGCTTTGCCCAGCGATGGCGGAAGCGCTTCGCTCTGGGCGATCCCTTCCACAACCCGAACCTGTCGAAGCACCACGACGATTTCCGGCTAAACGAAGAGCCGGTGCGAATCGCCTATGGTGGGCATCCGCTGTTCGCGGCTGAGGAGATCCGGCGCATCCTCGTCGTCAAGGTCGATCACATCGGCGACTTCATCCTCGCCCTGCCGGCAATTCGGCGGCTGAAGGAGCTCTTCCCGGCAGCGCACATCGACGTGTTGTCGAGCCCGACCACTGCTTCCCTCGCTGCGCTGGAGCCCAGCATCGACGGCATGATCCCGTTCGAGTTCTTCCACACGCGGTCCGCGCTGGGGCTGAAGACCGTGGGCAAGGAGGAGCTCGAAGCTTTGCGGAGCCAATTGGCGCCATATCGTTTTGATCTCGCCATAGACTTGCGCAAGCACCCGGAGACGCGGCCGTTGCTGCGTGTCTCCGGTGCTCGCTACCTGGCAGGCTTCGACTATGCCGGACAGTTTGCCTGGCTCGACGTGGCGCTGGAATGGGAGGGCGATCGGGGCCTGCAGCCCAAGCGGTATCACGTCAGCGATGATCTGCTGCATCTGGTCGATGCCGTCGGCATCAGCGCTGCCACCGACCGCGGCGCGCTTGCGGCACCCACGCTCGCCGCGCTGCGCGCGGCCGAGCCATTGCCCCAGGCGCTGACGCCACTGTTCGAGCGGCGCGTGGCCTGCGTGCATCCCGGCGCTGGCAACGAGATGAAGCAATGGCCGGAGGAGCATTTCATCTCCCTCATCGAGCTTCTGGTGACGGAAGGCGGGGTCAACGTTGTGCTGGTCGGCGGCCCGGACGAGGCTGAGATCGGCGGGCGCATCCTGCCATCCCTGCGTCACCCGACGGCGATCCGCTCGGTAATCGGCGAACTCTCGCTGGCGGGGTTGACGGGGCTCTTGTCGCGCTGTGCGCTCTATGTCGGCAACGACAGCGGTCCTAAGCACATCGCCGCCGCGGTCGGAATTCCGACGGTGGGTATCCATTCCGGCACTGTCGATCCGACTGAGTGGGGACCGATGGGGCCGCAGGCCGTCGCCGTTGCCCGGCAGATGTCGTGCAGCCCCTGCTACCTGAACCGGCTTACGGACTGCGTGCGCGGACTGGTCTGCATCCGACAGATTGATCCGGCGGTGGTGTTTGCGGTTTGCCGGCGGTTTTTGGATGGTACGGGAGTTCTCGCCGATCCCATTCCCCCAACCCGCTCCCGCAAAGCACCCGTCGCGGCAGGGGCTGGCGTTACCGCCGCTTCGCAGCCTCGTACCGCGCCCGGTTCTCGGCGTTCGGCGGATAAAGACCAGGCAGTTTCGCCCCCGCCTCGACCTCGCTCATGATCCACGCTTCCAGCCGCTCCTGCTCGGGACCCGCGGTAGCCACCATCTCCGCCAGCGCGGCGGGGATCAGCACGGCGCCATCGGTATCGACCAGTATGAAATCGCCAGGAAATACCGCCACGCCGCCACAGCCGATCGGCTCTTGCCAGTTCACGAAGGTCAATCCGGCCACCGAAGGCGGCGCGGCGGCCCCTTGGCACCAGACTGGCAATCCGGTGCCGAGCACGCCCGCCACATCGCGCACCACGCCATCCGTCACCAACGCCGCCACGCCGCGCTTCTTCATGCGCGCGCAGAGGATGTCGCCGAAGATCCCGGCATCGGTGATGCCCATCGCATCCACCACGGCGATGCATCCTTCCGGCATGTCCTCGATCGCAGCACGGGTCGAACGCGGGGAAGACCACGATTCCGGCGTGGCCAAGTCCTCGCGGGCCGGGATGAAGCGCAGGGTGAAGGCACGGCCGGCGATGCGTGGCTGGTCGGACCGTAGCGGTCGCGTGCCGCGCATCCAGACGTTGCGCAGCCCCTGCTTCAGCAGGATTGTGGTGATGGTGGCGGACGAAACCTGCTGAAGCGTCTCGATGATGGCGCGGTCATCCGGCATCTATCTCTCCTTGAGGTTCTGCATGAGCCCGGACCCAATTGGTAAATTCCTCGTCGGACACATCGCCGGCTGCCATGCGCAGCATGATGACCACCGCATCAACTTCTGACGCTTCGAGCTCCATCCCTTTCAGTGCCAGGAACAGCACCAGCGCACCGAACGCCGCTCGCTTGTTGCCGTCGACAAACGGGTGGTTGCGCGCGATCGCGATCGCGTAGAGCGCCGCAAGTTCGGGAATGTCTGGATCGCCGTACCCGCCGCGATTCAGCGGCCGTGCCAGAGCGCTTTCAAGCAAACCTTCGTCACGCACCCCGGTAGCGCCGCCATGTTGCGCAAGTAGCTCATCGTGAATGGCAAGGACGATCCGGCGGTCGAGCCAGACCGTCACTTGGCAAGCTCACGAAGGACATTGCGCCACTTCTTCATCAGGCGCCGGGCCACTTTCATCTGCGCCTCGAACTCGGCATCAGCCGTGGTCAACCGCAGCCCGTCCGGCGTCTCCACCGCATAAAGCGTGTCGCCCTTCTGCACTCCGAGCCGCGCCAGCAGCTCCTTTGGCAGCACCACACCAACCGAATTGCCGATTCCGGTCAGCTTCAAAGCCGTCATGGCCCACCTCCGATCCTGGTCATAACACAGGTTCGAACGACCGGCTACAGGATGAAGCGGCTCAAATCGCCCTTCTGCGCCAGCGGGGCCACGCGCTCATTCACATAGGCGGCATCCACCGTGATCGTCTCGCCAGCCCGGTCCGTAGCGGTGAAGCTGATCTCGTCCAGCAGCCGCTCCAGCACCGTGTGCAGCCGGCGGGCGCCGATATTCTCCACCCGCTCGTTGATGTCGGCGGCCAGCTCGGCAAGAGCGTCGATGGCATCGTCGGTGAACTTCAGCGTGACGGACTCGGTGCCCAGCAGCGCCGCGTACTGCTTGATCAGCGAGTGCTCGGGCTCGGTCAGGATGCGCCGCAAATCCTCGCGCGACAGCGGTGACAGCTCGACGCGGATCGGCAGTCGGCCCTGCAATTCCGGCAGTAGGTCCGACGGCTTCGCGAGGTGGAAGGCGCCGGACGCAATAAACAGCACGTGATCCGTCTTTACCGGCCCGTACTTGGTGTTGACCGTCGTACCCTCGATCAACGGCAGCAGGTCCCGCTGCACGCCCTCGCGCGACACGTCGCCCCCGCGGAACCCACCTTCGATGGTGCGGGCACAGATCTTGTCGATCTCATCGACGAAGACGATGCCGTTGTTCTCGGCGTGCGCCACCGCGTCCTTGGCCAGCCGGTCGTTATCGAGCAAACGGTCGGCCTCTTCGCGTTGCAGTGCCTCGCGTGCCGCCGCCACCGTCATGCGGCGCTGCTGCGGCTGCCGGCCGAACATGCCCTTCATCATTTCGGTGAGGTTGATCATCTGGCCAGGCGGCATGCCGGGTATATCGAGCTGGCCGATCGGCAGCCCAGAGGGCGGCTCGCTCACCGCTACCTCGACCTCCTTGTTCTCGAACTCGCCGTTGCGCAGCATGCGGCGGAACTTGGAACGTGTGTCGGCCGCTGCGCCTTCGCCGACCAGGGCGCTGATCAGGCGTTCTTCCGCAGCGAGCTCCGCCTTGGCCTGCACCTCCTTGCGGGAGGCGTCGCGCAGCATCACCAGGCTCGCCTCGACAAGGTCGCGGACGATGCTTTCGACGTCGCGGCCGACATAGCCGACCTCGGTGAACTTGGTGGCCTCAACCTTCAGGAACGGCGCCTGCGCCAACTTGGCGAGCCGGCGCGCGATCTCCGTCTTGCCACAGCCGGTGGGGCCGATCATCAGAATGTTCTTCGGCACCACTTCTTCGCGCATCCCCTCCGGCAGGCGCTGGCGGCGCCACCGGTTGCGCAGCGCAACGGCAACGGCGCGCTTGGCGTCATCCTGGCCGACAATGAAGCGGTCGAGCTCGGAGACGATCTCTCTTGGAGAATAGGTCGGAACTTCCATCAGATGGTCTCAACAATCACGTTGTCATTGGTATAGATGCAGATTTCCGCGGCGATGTGCATCGCCCGGCGAGCGATCTCTTCCGCCGAAAGGCCATCCACCTCCATCAGCGCCCGCGCCGCCGCCAGCGCATAGTTGCCGCCGGAACCGATCGCGATTACGCCGCCCTCCGGTTCCAGCACGTCGCCGTTGCCGGTCAGCGTGAAGCTGCGGTCCTTGTCGGCAACCGCCATCATCGCCTCCAGCCGGCGCAGGTAGCGATCGGTGCGCCAGTCCTTGGCGAGTTCCACGCACGCGCGCTCGAGCTGGTTGGGGAAACGCTCGAGCTTGGATTCGAGCCGCTCGAGCAGTGTGAAAGCATCGGCGGTTGCCCCGGCGAAGCCGGCCAGAATCGAGCCGGAGGGGCCGATCCGACGCACCTTGCGCGCGTTCCCTTTGACCACGGTCTGGCCCAGGCTCACCTGGCCGTCGCCGGCCATGGCCACGTGCCCGTCGCGCCGGACGCACAGGATCGTGGTCCCGTGCCAGCCCACCGGATCACGCAGAGTAAACGGTGTGTGTTGCATTTGTGCCGCTAGATGGCACGCCGGATGCGCATCAACAAGGACCGGCGGCCGGGCGGCAAACCCCTTGACGCAACGCGATGCACCAGTACTGCATGGCCGGAATGACCGCACGGCAGGTCGCCGGCGACTGCATCGAGGGAGGATGATCGATGGCCATCTCAGCGGCTGATCTCGCGGCGCGGCTCGACCGCCTGCCCACCAGTCGCCATATCTGGCGTTTGATCCTGCTGATCTCGCTCGGCGCCTGCTTCGAGCTGTACGACCTCTTCCTGACCGCCTATATCGTGCCTGGAATGAACGCTCAGGGGCTGTTCAGCGATGCCTCGCTGGGCCCGTTCAGCGTGCTGAAGTCGATCAACGCACCCGGTGCCGGCACCTTCGTCTTCGCTCTTTTCGCCGGCCTGTTCGTCGGCACGATCATCTTCGGATGGATCCCGGATGCCTATGGGCGGCGCAGGATCTTCACCTTCTCGCTGTTGTGGTACTCGGTCAGCACGCTGATCATGGCGTTCATGCCGACCGGCTTCTGGATCAACATCTGGCGCTTCATCGCCGGCATCGGAATCGGTGTCGAGCTAGTAACGATCGACACCTATGTCTCGGAGCTGATCCCACGCGGCCAACGCGGTCGGGCGTTCGCCTTTAGCCAGTTCGTCGGCTTCTGCGCGGTACCGGTCGTCGCGCTACTTGCATGGCTGGTCGGCGTGCAGAACTGGCGTTGGGTGGTCGTCATCGGCTCGATCGGCGCGGTGTTCGTCTGGTGGCTGCGGCGTGGCCTGCCGGAATCGCCACGTTGGCTCGCCCGTGTCGGTCGGCTGGCAGAGGCAGAGAGGGTGGTGAGCGACATCGAGGCCAGGGTTCAGGCCGATACAGGGCCCTTGCCGCCGATTGGCGTCGCGATCGCCGAAGAGGGGGACGCAACCTTCTCCGAGATGTGGCACTCGCCCTATCGCGGCCGAGCGATCATGCTGTCGATTTTCAACTTCTTCCAGACCTTCGGCTATTACGGCTTCGCGGCCTGGGTGCCGACGCTGCTGATTGCCAAGGGTATCACCGTCACCCGCAGCTTGGAGTTTGCGTTTATCATCGCCATCGCCAACCCGGTCGGCCCTTTGCTCGGGATGCTGGTGGCCGACCGGATGGAGCGCAAGTTGCAGATCGTCTGCGCCGCGATCGGCATCGGCGTGTTCGGCATGCTATTCGCGCAGCAGACTGCGGAGGCCGCGCTGATCGTGCTCGGGGTGCTGATCACGCTGTCCAACAATTGGCTGTCGTTCGCCTTCCACAACTATCAGGCTGAGGTGTTCCCCACGCGCATCCGCTCGCGCGCGATCGGGTTTGTCTATGCCTGGAGTCGGCTGTCGGCCGCGCTTTCAGGCCTTGCGATCGCGTTCTTCCTCGGGTTGGGCGGCGCCACCGCGGTGTTCGGGTTCATCGCCGTGGCGATGCTGATCGTGGTGATCGTGATCGGCGGATTCGGCCCACGCACCCGTGGCCTCGCACTGGAAGCGATCTCCGGATAGGATTGCAGGCCTCTTTCTCGCCTCAAAGGGAGTTGCCATGCCGCTGAAAGTCGCGGTCCAAATGGACCCGATCGAGGGCATCAACATCGACGCCGACTCCACCTTCCCGCTCATGCTGGAGGCGCAGGCTCGCGGCCATGCGCTGTGGCACTACGAAGTTCGGCACATGTCCTTGCGCGAGGGCGGCTCGCGTCCGGGGGGCGGACGGCCGAAGCGCCTGTTCGCCCGCGCGCGCCGGGTGACGGTGCAACGGGAACGCGGCGCCCATTACCGGTTTGGCGAGCCGGCGCTCCTCGATCTGGGCAGCATGGACGTGGTGCTGATGCGCCAGGACCCGCCGTTCGACATGGCCTATATCACTGCGACCCATCTTTTGGAGCACATCCACCCGCGCACGCTCGTGGTGAATGACCCCGCCGCGGTGCGCAACGCACCGGAGAAGATCCTGGTCACGCATTTCCCGGAGCTGATGCCGCCCACCATGATCACCTGGGACCTGGAGGCGATCCGTTCGTTTCGCGCCGAGCACAAGGACATTATGGTGAAACCGCTGTTCGGCAATGGCGGCGCCGGCGTGTTCCGCATCAAGCCGGACGACGAGAACCTCGCAGCGCTGTTGGAGATGCATTTCGCCCGCTCGCGTGAGCCTTTGATGTTCCAGCGCTACGAGCCCGCCGTGCGGCGTGGCGACAAGCGGATCATCCTGGTGGACGGCGAACCGATGGGCGCGATCAATCGCGTCCCGGCGGTCGGCGAAGCGCGATCGAACATGCACGTCGGCGGTCGCCCGGAGAAATCCGAGTTGACGGCGCGCGACCGAGAGATCTGCGCGGCGATTGGGCCGACCTTGCGCGAACAGGGCATGATCTTCGTTGGCATCGACGTGATCGGCGACTGGCTTACTGAGATCAATGTCACATCGCCCACCGGCATCCAGGAGATTGCCCGTTTCGACGGCGTGCACTTGGAGCAGGCTATCTGGGACCGGATTGAGGCAAAGGTGGCGGCGTCGGTATAGAGCGCGCCTTCGACTGCGGCCGGTTTGCATGACCCGAATTTAATCTCCCCGATCCACGCCCTCCCATACCCTGCGCCGCAACGACCGCCCCAAGCGCGGCGCTAGTCGCGGACGGGCGGCTGGAACAGGGAGAGAAACGTGCAGCAAAGCAAGACCAACACCAGCCTCGGCCGCCGGCGCATTCTCCAGGGCGGCGCATCGCTCGCCGCGGCGCGGCTTGCCGGACCGTGGATCATCTCGGCTCGCGGTGAGGTCCCGATCAGGATCGGACAGACGGACGAACTGACTGGCCCGGGAGCCGTGCTCGGCCAGCCGGAGGTAATGGGCAGCAAGTATGCGGTCGCGGAGATCAATGCGAAGGGCGGCATATTAGGCCGCCAAGTCGAGTTGCTGGTCGAGGATTCCGCCACCGACACCGGCATCGGTGTCGAGAAGGCGCGCAAGCTGCTGGACCGCGACCATGCGGACGTGCTGCTCAGCGACCCGAATTCCGGCATTGCCTATGCCCAGATGCAGGTCACAGCGGAAAAGAGGGTGCTCAACATCATCCCCGGAGCGCACACCGATCCGATCACCGGGACAGCGTGCAAGTGGAATGCCTTCCGCATCTGCAACACGACGTCGATGGACGCCGCCGCAATCGCCGAAACGCTGGTGAAGAAGTTCGGCAAGCGCTGGTTCTTCATCACGCCCGACTACGCCTATGGTCACACGCTGCAGGCGGCGTTCGAGAAGAACCTCAAGAAGTATAACGGGACTTTTTCGGGCGTCATGCTGCCGCAGGGTACGCTCGACTTCTCCGCCGCGCTGATCAAAGCGCAGCTCTACAAACCTGACGTGCTGCTCAATAACATGTATGGCGAACCGCAGGTCGATTGCATGAAGCAGTTCCTGCAGTTCGGGCTCGGCAAGCAGATGGCGCTCGGCGGTGCGCTGTTCGAGCTGGAGGACGTGCTCGCGGTGCCGACGGGTGCGCAGACTGGCTGGTGGGACTTCGAGTGGTGGTGGAACCAACCCGGTGTACCGCAAGTCGCCGCGTTCAACGCGGGCATCCAGAAAGCTTACAACCGCATGCCGTCAGCCCGGGTCTGGTTCGGCTATGTCGGGGTGCATGCTTTCCGGCTCGCAGCCGAGCACGCCAACGGCCTGGATGCGCTGAAGATGGCGCGGGCGCTCGAGAACCTGGTGCTGCCGCCCGAAGTCGCGCTGCAGCCGGGCAAGGTCTTCTTCCGCGCCGGCGACCACCAGTTAATGAGCGCGGTGTTCGTTGGCGAAGTGCACCCGGCCCCCGCCAACGGCAATCCCAACGACGTGTTTACGCCGAGCGAGGTTATCCCAGCGGACCGAGTGGCTGGGACGGTGGCGGAGACCGGCTGCCAGATGGCCTATCCTGCATGAGAGGCGCCATTAGCAGACGCCGAAAAGAATGACCCTCGGCAGGCGGCGATCACACCCACAGTCACGGCCGGCACAAGACAGCACCCGGCTGATCAACCTTGGCCCCTTGATATCATTTGTTAATACTCGAACTGATACGTCACCCCGACGCTCGCCCCGCTGCTCTCGCCCGTGGCACCAATCGCCGAGGTCGTCTCTCCGGTTCCGACCGTCGCGTTCAGTTTCAGTCCCTTGGTGATATCGTACTGAATGGTGCCCTGCCCGCCGGCGCCCGTGGCGCTCTGCTGCGCCCCGATATAGAGCCGCCGGCCGATGTAGCGGCCCGCCTGCAGCGACGGGCTGCCGTTCGGGCCCGTGCCGATCCCGAGCGCGTCCAGCCCGAGCGCGTTCTGCACCCCTTTCAGCGGATTGGGGAAATCGGACGTCGTACCGGACAGCTCGGCCAGCCCGGCGGCGATCGAAGCCACCTGAAACGGACTAAGCTGCCCGTTGCTGTTGGGGAATAGGAGTTGCGCCAGGATTTGGTCTTGCGGCATCTCAGGCACACTTGACAGCGTGATCTTCGGATTGCTCGCCGTACCGCTCACCGTCAGCGTCGCTGACGTGTTGCCGACCGCCGACGTGGCGACGAGATGAAGCGCCGGGTCCGTCAGGCTGCCGCCATTGAAGCTGATATCGCCAGAGGTAAAGGTGAGCGTCGTCCCGACCAGGTTGAACGTGCCGCGGCGCAAGGTGAAGCCGCCGCGCGGCAGCATGTGTGCTGTCGTCCCCTGAATGCGGATCGTGCCCCCGAGTTCGACGTTCAACCCGCGTCCACGGATAAACACCTGCTCGGGCGCACGGATCGTCAGGTCCATGGCGATCACGGGCGGTGGCTTAGGCTTCGGCGGAGGAGGCGCACCGACGATGCGTACCGGGATCGTGGCAACGCTCGTCGGCAGCTTCGAGGGCACTTGGATGATTGCTTGCCGGACGTCCACCGTGCCGTCGAGCGCGATCCGCGTGCCAATCTCTCCATTGATGCCGAGCGCCGCATCGACCGTCGCGGTGACGACGCCGCCGGAGAGCGGCGTGGCGTCATGCACCGTCAGTTTCAGGTTGATCGGCATGCCCGGCTGGAACACGCCTATCGTGCCACCGCCATCAATCGTGCCCTCGCCACCGCGGGCAGCCAGACTGTCTAGCCGCAGAATGTCGCCGGCGGCGACCAAGCGCGCGGTGATCGCGGCTAGATGCACGCCCTGCACATAATCCCGCACGTCGCCATTGCTGAGCCGCACGTCCCCCGCCAAACGCGGTGCTGCCGCGGTCCCCCGAATCTCGAGCGCCACGCTTACGATCCCAGCCACCCGCTGACCCGTCGCACCAAGCAGTGGATTGGCAACCGCCAGATCGATCGTGCCGCTGGTGTGCAGGTCGAGTGCCCCGGTGAGTCGGAGCGGGACGGTTCCATTCACCGCCAGATTCGACGCCCCCGCAGTGAGCCGCGCGTCGATCCGTGCTGTCGTACCGTTTAACGTCGCGGTTGCCGTTGCGGCGGCCGGCGGCAACCCGCGACCCATCTGCGTCAGCAGCCGGACTCCCGAGGCTTGGATACGGACCGTTCCGCCTGGCGTGGTTGCTGTGCCGGTGATGGTGGCGGTCAGCGCGACCGTCCCAGCCAGGCCACCGCCCTGCGGTCCCAAAAACGGGTTAGCCAAGGCCAGATCGATCGCGCCCCGGCTTCTGAGATCGAGTGACGCGGTGGTGTTGAAGGGTAGGCGGCCGGTGGCGGTCACGCGCGACGAGCCGGCCGTTACGGTCGCATCTATCAGTGCTGACTTGCCTTGAAGCGTCGCCGTGGCGTTGAGTTGGGCTGGCGGCAGGTCGCGAGCGGTTGCGTTGTCGAGGCGCAACCCGGCACCCGTCGCGCGGATCGTTCCTTCCGGAGCAGCCGCCGTGCCGGTTATTCGCGCCTCGGCCGAAAGAGTGCCGCTTGCGGCAAAGCTGGGGAAGACCAGGGCGGCCAAGCCTGCCGGTACGTTGCGCGCGCTCGCAGTGAGATCGAGCGTCGGGCTGATCCGGCCGTTCACCTGCATCATCGCATCGCCCAACCCGAGGCGGAGATCGTTAATCTCGACGCCATGGGCGAAAGCAAATCGGGCCGGAGCCACCAAGCGCAGGTTTTGCTGCCGCCAGTAGGCGCTAAGTGCTGATAGGGTCACCGTCCTTGCCGGCACGTCCACCGTCGCGGTACTCGCTAGCCGAGCCTCTGCGCCATCAAGCCGGGGCAGCGAGGCGGCGAGTTGCATCTCCAGCCGATCAGCCGGCCCTTTCGCATCGACGCTTATCGAACCGGCAAGCCCGCCGACCGAGACGCCGGTTAACACCATTCGCCCATCCACCGACGGATGGCTTGCCAGATCGGCGATCGTCGTATTCACCGTTGCATCGGCAATCGATCCAGTGCCTGGTACGCCGGCATCGCGCAGCTCTGCGGCAAGCATCGCCTCTGTCGGTGTGGCGTGCAGCGTCAGGCGGGCACTGCCGGTGAGGGCCCGTCCGACCAGCGGGGCAAAATCCGACAGATTCTGGATGATGAGGTCGATGTCGCCGACGGGGACCTTCGCGCCGGCGGACAACGCCAATGCGCCCGTGATCGACGCACTTTTCCACTCAGCCTGGTGGATCGTCAGGTGAATCGCGCCATCCGACTGCCGCACACCCTCCGCCGCAAGCCGAAGCGGCGATCCGAGCAGCGCACCCTGCCCGGTAATGGTGGCCCGGGGGGCGTGTCGCAGCCCCTCTGCCTGAATGTGGGCGGTGAAAGGGCCGGAGGGCTGGCCGGGCGTGCCGACGTCGCCCGCCAGATCGGCGACCACGGCCAGATCCTGCTCCGAGCCGGAAAATTGTCCATGCGCCCGGAGAGTACCGGCGAGATGCGGATCGACCGCGGCAAGGCGGGGTAGCGCCGCCGACCAGCCGAGATCGACCTTCTGTGGCGAGACGGTACCGTTGGCAGCGAAAGCAACGTCCCGTCCGTCGATACTGAACCGGGTCAGGCTCAGGTTATCGGCGGCTAGGTTGGCGGCTATCGCGATGCGCGCCGATGTCCCGACCAGCGCTGGGCCTGGGGCGGTCCCGCCTGTCAGGCTCAGCGTCCCGTCGAGTGCGAGCTGTGCAGTACCTGACTGCCGGGCGCCGGTCAGGTGCAGCGACGTGCTGCCTTGCAGGTCCAGCCCCTCGGCGGCCGCCAATGGTCCGATCTGCGGCACGGTCAGCCGCAGATCCGCCTGCTCCTCGCCGGCCGTCTGTGCCGTGCCGGATATGTCGATCAGTGGATGATGCAGCGCGAAGACGACTGGTCGATCGGGAGCGTCCAGCCTCGCGTCGGCTGTCAGCAGCACTGGTGCAGCGGCGAGCAAATTCGGCTCGCGACCGGGCACCGTCACGCTGTCGAGTTGGGCGCGCACCTGCACTTGGCCCTTGTTGCCAGTGGCGTCGACGTCGATGCGCTGCACCGAGGCGCCGGACGCGGCGAGTGCATCCACGCGGAGCGAACCCGTCAGATCGGGATCGGAGAAACCGCCCCTGACGGTTGCGGTCAATGCAGCCGACTTGAACGAAAGATCCGGCCGCAAAGTCATGGTGGGCGCAGCAGCATCGACGTTTGCCGTCAACGTCCGGCGCTCGAGGTCCACTTGGCCATGCGCGTTCGCCCGCAGCTTCCCCGCCGTCAGCGCAAGCTGCGCCGCAAGATCGCCGCGCGGTCCGGCGACCGAGGCGGTGAGATCGATCGGTCCGATATCAGGCAGTGCTGCGGCGTGGGCGACAAGTCCGCCTTGCGGCTCGTGGACAGCGAGTTGCCCATGAATGCTGCCGGGCGCGATGCTGGCGGACAGCACGTATGTGCCGCCCCCGTCGATCCGTTCGGCATTCAGCGTGATCGCGGCATCAGCGGCGGAGATCCAGGTCAAGCTGCCATCGACCTTCAGCTCCGCTTCGGTACCGGCGACCGCTAGGGCAAGCTGCAGCCGATCGAATTGCAGCGCGTGCACTTCGATCTTCGTCGAGCTGCTCGAGCCACCAGAGGATGAGGTCTGCGGCAGCCGCAGAAGCTCCGCCTGACCGGCGCTCAGCACGGCGACATCGACGTCGTTGTGGATCAGTCGCAGCGGCGACCAGTCGATGGAGACGTCCTGCAGCCGAGCATAAATGCCTCGGGGATCGCTGAGATCGACCTCATCGGCAGTCAAGCGACCGCCCCAGTGGATCATCAGTCCTTTCGTCCGGACCGTCGCGGTGGCTTTCGACACCAGCCAGTCAAGCACAAGCGGCGAACGCGCGATCCCTACTACCAGCACCGCCAGCACGGCGACCAGAATCAGACCGGCAACGCCCAAGCGGCGCATCAGAACGCCTGCCCGATGCCGATATACAGCTCGAAACTGCCGCTGTTCGGCAGGCGGACCGCTGGAAACGCTACCTGGGCGCGGATCGGTCCGATCGAGGTGAAATAGAGCAGTCCCGTACCGACACCGATGCCATATTTGTTGTTGGAAAAATCGGTGCCGCGAGCGGTGACTTGTCCCGCATCGGCGAACACCGTGAATCCCCAATTCTGCAGGAAGCGCTGGCGGAGCTCGACACTGCCGGCGGTGATCTCGGTGCCGCCGAGCGGCGTGCCGTCGGGGAATTGCGGGCCGACCGATTGGAATTTATACCCGCGCACGGTACCGCTGCCACCAGCATAGAAACGCATGTCGGGCGGCAGGCTGAACACATCAGCCGCGGTCGTCTCGCCCACCAGGCCGCGCAGCGCCACCACCGTCCGTCCATTGCCGGTAAGATCGAAATAGGTCGAGCCTGCGAGCTGCGCGATCAGAAATGTGGAGTGCGTGCCACCAAACGATTGCGTCGGCGTCAGCGTCAGGGCTGCGCGAATGCCGCGAGTCGGGTTCAGCAAACTGTTGGTGTCATCGAATTTCGCTGTCAAAGGCAACGTCAGAATATAATAGTTTCTGCTGATGTCTTCTTGAGTGATCCGTTCCTGCTCGCCACCGATCCCGTAGCTGACGGTCCAGTGCGCGGAAAGCTTGCGGGTGAGCAGCACCGATTGCAGCAGCCCTTTTTGGGAATAGGGAAGCAGGCTCTGATCCACGGCGCCAACATTGACCTCCAGAGATTGGTCGCGCGCCAGGAAATCCGGCTTGATGAATTGCGCATTGAGCTTGTAGCCGGGATGAAGCTCGGAGTTGCCGCCGCCCTGGAACGCCGCCGTCAGATTCAGTTGCTCGGCGTTCCCGAACAGGTTGCGGTCGTGCCAGCCGGCAGTGAGTCCCACGCCGAGATCGGTCGAATAGGATGCGCCAAAATCCACTGCGTGCACCGGCCGCTCGCCGAAGTCGAAGGTGATCGGCAACGTCCCCTGCGGATCAAGCTGCGCCGCCGGCTGCGCGCGGACGTAGGAGAACACCGGCAGCGAGGCGAGATCGGCGCGGGCGTTCTCGATCGAGACCGGGCTGAACTGCTCGCCCGGATGCAGCAGGAGGCGGCGGCGGACGAAGGAGGGGTTGACGCCATGCAAGCCCTGGAACGTGATCGGCCCGATATCGACGCGGGGGCCGGCATCGACCTTGAACGCCACATCCATCGACTGGTCGCCGAGATCCACCGTCGCAGGCTCCAGGTCCACTTTCGCCAGCGCGTAGCCTTCGTCGCGGAGCGCGGTCAGCAGTCTCTGCTGTGCGGCCAGCACCGAGCCGGAAAGCGCCGGCGCGCCGGGTTTCAGACCGACCTTAGCGGCAGCCTCCGGCGGAACCTGCCCCTGTAGCGTGACATGCCTGAGGTGAAACTCCGGGCCGAGCGTAAAGTTCACCGTAACCTGAGCCGGCGGATTGGCGGGAGCCTGTTCGAGCAGGTTCACCAGAGCTGGGTCGTCGATCGGACGGCCATCGATCCGGATCTCCGCCCGGCCCTTGAAGTAGCCGAAGCTTTGCAACGCGGTTGTGAATCGGGCTTGGTCGTTGCGCGCACGGGCCACCAGGGCAAACGGACCGACCGGCGCCGTCTCGCGCAACGAAATCAGGTCCGACGATCCACTGAGCGCGGCATCCAACGCGCCATTGCCGGTCTTACTGAGCGTGACCGTGTAAGGCGCCGGGTCGGCGGCGCGCGGTGCCAGCACAGTCATCGCGACACCCCCCGCAATAACCAGCACGGCAACCGCGCGACCCGAAAAAGGGAGGCGTGCCATGCGCGGAGGCTAGGCGAAAAGCGAGCCAGGTGGATGTCAAGTGACGGTCACGCTTACGCCATTGTTCCGACATGCCCGGCGGGCTATCGCAAACATATGCGTTATGCGCCACGCCAACTCCGCCGCGCGGCCCATCGCCTGCCGCCACAATGGGGATCGGCTGGCGATCCTGGGATCAGCCCGCTGTTGCGCCGTCGCAGATGGCCATTGGTCTTGGGCTCCGTCCGGGCCGCCCGCCGGCTCGTCCTGCTGCTCCTGTGGACGTTCCTGGCAATGCCTATCCAAGGCGTCTGCCTGCTGCTGCCCGGCCGACCGAAAGTGGTGTTCGCGCGTTCCTATTGGGCCATATTCTGCCGTCTGCTCGGGATGCGTGTGCGGCTGATCGGCGTGCCCGCCCGCGCCGGCGCACGGCGCGTGGTGTTCGTCTCGAACCATTCCTCCTGGATCGATGTTCCCGTCCTGGGCGGACGTCTGGACGGCTGTTTCGTCTCCAAGGGCGAGGTCGCCGAGTGGCCGCTGGTCAGCGCGATCGCTCGCCTTGGCCGCACCGTCTTTGTCAGCCGCCAGCGTGGCTTGATTCGGCAAGAACGGGACAACATGCGGGCGCGCATGGCCGAGGGCGACAACCTCATCCTGTTCCCGGAAGGCACCACGTCAGACGGATCGCGCGTGATGCCGTTCCGTTCATCCTTTTTCGCGGTGGCGGAAGGTCCCGATCCGCCGCTGATCCAGCCGGTGTCGGTCGTTTACGACCGGTTAGCCGGACTTCCGACCGGGCGCGCGACGCGCCCGCTCTTCGCATGGTACGGCGACATGGATATCGCCTCGCACTACTGGCGACTGGCGCGGCACCAGGGGCTGCGAGCGACCGTCCTGCTGCATACCCCGCTCGATCCGGTGGCGTTCCCCAATCGGAAAATGCTGTCACAGGCGGTTTGGCACGTCGTGGCGGATGGGGCCGCGACGCTCCGTCAGAACCGGCCCGCCCGCCCCATCGCCGCCGCCATGCCGCCGCCCGGTGCCGAGCAGGCAGGGCAGACCGCATATGCATAGAAAGCCGCCCTGGTGCAGTCCGCAGGGCGGTTCGCAGTTGACATACTATCGCTCGATCCTGTCACAGTGCACCGCGTAGATGGAGGCAACCTGACGACCCTGCGCTCGATCGGACAAAGACGGCTGGCAATCGCGCTCCTTTCCCATCCAGGGGTTGGCGGGTGAGGGCAGCGGTCATCACCACACCGCCTGACCGCAAGCGGCTGCACGTGATCACCTGGGGCTGCCAGATGAACGTGTACGACAGCGCACGGATGCAGGACGTGCTCGCGCCCCTCGGCTACGCCCCGACCCCGGCGCCCGACGATGCCGACATGGTGATCCTGAACACCTGCCATATCCGCGAGAAGGCCGCCGAGAAGGTGTTCTCCGAACTCGGCCGCCTGCACCGGCTGCAACAGGCCAGGGAGCGGACGGGCGGGCGTATGATCCTGGCGGTAGCCGGCTGCGTCGCCCAGGCCGAAGGCGCCGAGATCCTCGCCCGCGCGCCGTACGTCGACATCGTGTTGGGTCCGCAGACGTATCACCGCCTGCCGGAGATGGTCGCCCACGCCACTCGAGCTGACGGCGCGGTGATCGATACCGAGTTCCCCGCCGAGGACAAGTTCGACCATCTGCCAGACGCCTCTTCCCCCCAAGGGATCACCGCCTTCCTGACAGTGCAGGAAGGCTGCGACAAGTTCTGCAGCTTCTGCGTCGTTCCCTACACGCGCGGCGCCGAGCACAGCCGGCCGGCCGTGGCCGTGATCGCTGAAGCGAGGCGGCTGGTGGCCCAGGGCGCACGCGAGATCACCCTGCTCGGCCAGAACGTGAATGCCTGGCATGGCGAGGGGCTCGACGGCGGCACCTGGTCGCTCGGACGGCTGATCCGCGCCTTGGCCGAGCTCCCCGGCATCGTGCGGCTCCGCTACACCACTTCGCATCCGCGCGACATGGACGCCGAGCTGATCGCCGCCCATCGCGATGTGCCGAGCCTGATGCCATTCCTGCACCTGCCGGTGCAGTCCGGCTCCGATCGGATCCTGGCAGCGATGAACCGCGGACATCGCGTGGACGACTATCTGCGCACTGTGGAGCGGCTGCGCGCCGCGCGGCCCGATCTCGCCCTATCCTCTGACTTTATCGTCGGCCACCCCGGCGAGACGGCGGCCGATTTCGCCGCCACGCTTACCCTCGTGCGCGAGATCGGCTTCGCACAGGCCTTCAGCTTTAAGTACTCGCCCCGGCCGGGCACGCCGGCTGCGGCCGCACCGAGCCAGATCCCCGAACCCGAGAAGGAGCGGCGGCTGGCCGAGCTGCAGGAGGTGCTGCGCGCGCAGCAGGGGCGGTTCAACGCTGGCTGCGTGGGCCTGCACCTGCCGGTGCTGTTCACCGGCCCTGGCCGGCAGCCCGGCCAGATCGCCGGCCGTTCGCCTTATCTTCAGCCGGTGCATGCGACCGGTCCGGCGGAGCTGATCGGCACCGAAACCCTAGTGCGAATCGCCGCCGCCCTCCCCAACTCTTTGTCAGGAACCCTCAGCACGGAGCGAGCCTGCGCTTGAGCCACATCGCCATCCTACCCACCGCTCAATCCCGTCCGGACGGCAAGGCCGTCACCCTCCAGTTCAGCGACAACTCGCTGCTCCCGCTCCTCCTCGGAGATCACGACCGACATCTTGTGCGCCTTGAGCAGGCGCTCGGCGTGCGCCTGTCGTGTCGCGGCAACCGGGTGGCGATCGCCGGCGAGGCCTCGCGGGTGGATGCGGCACAGACCGCGCTGGAAGGCCTGTGGCGCCGGTTGGAGCGCGGCGAGAGCGTCGGACGACCGGAGGTAGAGGCGGCGATCCGCTTTGCCGATACCGAGACCGACCCGCGGCTGCCGCTGCCCGACATGCCCGCAATCCGGACGCGGCGCGGTGCCGTGGGTGCCCGCAGCAGCGGTCAGGCGGCGTATATGGACGCGCTCGGCCGTCACGAAATGGTATTCGGGGTTGGGCCCGCCGGTACTGGCAAGACGTATCTCGCCGTGGCCCAGGCAGTGGCCATGCTGCAGGCCGGCCGGGTCGATCGCATCGTGCTGTCTCGACCGGCCGTCGAGGCCGGCGAGCGGCTCGGCTTCCTGCCGGGTGACATGAAGGAGAAGGTCGATCCTTATCTGCGCCCGCTCTATGATGCGCTGCACGATATGATGCCGGCCGAGCAGGTGATGCGCCGACTGAACAGCGGCGAGATCGAGGTCGCCCCTCTTGCCTTCATGCGCGGCCGCACATTGGCGCATGCCTATGTCATCCTGGACGAAGGGCAGAACACCACCCCCGTGCAGATGAAGATGTTCCTCACCCGCATGGGCGAGGGCACCCGCACTGTTATCACCGGCGATCTCAGCCAGATCGACCTCCCCGCCGGCGTGCGGTCCGGCCTGACGGATGCCCTGGAGACGCTCGAAGGCGTGGCGGGGATTTCGGTGATCCGGTTCGACAAGCGCGACGTCGTGCGTCATCCTCTGGTCGCCCGGATCGTTGAGGCCTACGAGCAGCGCGACGTTGCAGCCGGCGACAAGCGCCGCGAGGCACGGCGGGCACGCGATGCGGCCCCTTCTGGACACAAGCTGGCGGAGCCTGCCGCCGGCAAGTAGCGATGGACCCTGCAAGTACATCCCCCGCGCAAGCGGGGATCCACCAAGAGCTGGACATCATGGTCGCCGATCCGGCCTGGCATCGGCTCGTGCCCCGCGTACGGGAGGTAACCGCCCGGGCGGCTCGGGCCGCGCGATTGTCGGGGACGATCCTGCTGACGGACGACCGCACGGTGCGTCGCCTGAACGCGCGCGACCGTGGGCGCAACAAGCCCACCAACGTGCTGTCCTATGATCGGCCCGCGCCGGGCTTGCCCGGCCAGATCGTTCTCGCCGCCGGGGTCGTGCGCCGCGAGGCCGCAGCCGAATCCCGCCGCGCCGCGCATCACCTGGCGCACCTCGTCGTGCATGGAGCGCTGCACCTCGCCGGCCACGATCATCTGCGGCCAGGTCCGGCGCGCCGGATGGAGCTGGCGGAGGCACGCATTCTGCATCGCATCGGCGTGCCGAATCCCTGGAAGCCCCGCGCATGAGTGGCGCTCTGTCACGCCTGGGTCTGCTCGGTCGCGTGCGCGCGCTGCTGAATCGGCGCGCCACCGAGCCGAGCGTGCGCGAATCCATCGCCGAGCTGGTCCAGGAGGCAGCCTCGGCGCCGCAAACGCCCGGCGTGGCACCGGAGCTCGACCGGCACGAGCAGGCGCTGATCGCCAATGTCCTTCGTCTGCGCGGCACCACTGCTGGCGATGTCATGGTGCCGCGCGCCGATATCGTGGCCATGCGCGCCGACCTCACGTTCCGGCAGGCGGTCGAGCAGATCCGCGATGACGGCCATTCCCGCCTGCCGGTCTATCGCGAGCAGCTCGACGACGTGCTGGGGATGGTCCACATCAAGGATGTCTATGCCTTCGTCGGCCGCCCCGACGAGTTCTCGCTGGAGAAGATCCTGCGCCGACCGTTGATGGTGCCGGCACAGATCCCCGCGCTCGACCTGTTGTTGCAGATGCGCCAGGCCCGCATGCATCTTGCGCTGGTCGTCGATGAGTATGGTGGGATCGACGGGCTGGTGACGATCGAGGACCTTGTCGAGACGATCATCGGCGATATTGCCGACGAGCACGACGAGGTCGAGGCGCCGATGCTGGTGGAGCGGCCGGACGGCACGCTGGATATCGACGCACGCCTGCCGCTGGACGAGTTCGAGCAGCGGTTCGGCCTGACCTTGAGCCCGGCCGAGCGTGATGCGGACATCGACACAGTCGGCGGGTTGGTGTTCACGCTTGCGGGGTGCGTGCCGGCCCGCGGCGAGGTGATCGGGCATCCGTCGGGGATCGAGTTCCGTATTCTGGAGGCGGACCCACGTCGCATCCGCCGCGTGCGCGTCCGCCGCGTGGTCGCGCCGGCTCGCGCGGCGGCGTGATCACGTGCCTCGCGCCCGGCACCCTCACCCGGTTCGCTTCGCGAACCGACCTCTCCCGCAGAGCGGGAGAGGCGATGGGGGCTTGGCTTTCCCGTCATCATGCACGCGGGCCATTCTCATTGCCGTCTCATTTCGCTGTGCGTGAGACAACTCGATCATGTGGTGAGATAGCCGACCTTCGTTCTCTTGTGGGAGGGGGTGAGAGGGAGGCGGCCGCCCCACGCGAACCAGGTGAGAGCCTCGTCGGGCAGAACGCTCTCCCAACCCACGCGCCACCTGCGCGCGTTGACGTGCATCCGTGGTTTCCGTTGCAGCGCGACCGTCGGCCCCCACGCACAAGGTCGTCGCGCTTGGCGGCATGGTGCCTCCATGGCGCGGCGCCCTCCCCCTTAACGTCCTCCCGCAAGGGGAGGGGGGACTAAGCGGCGGATTGGCGGTCCGGCGTGGTGGGAGGTGGGAGAAGCGCGGTGACGAGCGACTGAATCAAGTCGTCGTCGGGCGGGCCGGATAATCTTTCCATCAGACGGAGCAGGTCGGCCCGTCGTGGAGAGATGGCCTTGTCATTCTGGGCGGCGACGAGTGGGACGGGCTGGGGTTGCTGCGCCGGCTCGGGTTCCGGTGGCGGCTCGGACGCCGGCGACGGCACGGGTGGCTCGGCGACCGCCGCGGGCACCGGCTGCGGTGACAGCGCCTGCGCCATCAGGCCGATGGCACAATGCTCGGTCCAGGCGGCGCGTTCGCGGGCTTCGCTGTTCGCCTCGAGCTTCTGGCGGGCGGCCTGCATGCGCAGCAACAAGCGCAGCGCACTCTGCGCCTGGCGCATCATGCTGTTGGCCTGAGAGCGGCATTTCTGTGCCCAGTACGACGTTGGGTCCGCTTCCTGGGCGAGTCGCAGGAGATTTTTCCACTGTTCGGAGGCAGCGACGTGCAGGGCCGCAACGTCCGCCTCGGCGGCGTTGGCCGGACAGAGTGCGGCGATGCGGGCGATGGCGGCCCGGTTTCGCCGGGCGAGATCCTCGGGGCTATCGGTGACTGGCGGAGGCAGCGTAGGGCATAGCGAGTGGACGAGTTGGTAATAGACGTCGGCCGGGAGTTGGTCGGCGAGGTTGGTGTGGTTCGGTGCGGTGCTGGCGGACATGAGGGGCGCTTATAGCCGTTAACTTTCCTCCTGTCAAGCGTTATTTTGGCTCCCTAAAGGATCCGAATATCGTATCAAACCGGCGGTTCTGCCCCATGACCGCTACGGGTGGGAAGCGCACGTTGAGCCATCATCTGCTACACCTAGGCGAGCATCAGGGGGACGGCAGCCCGGGGGCGAGACTTCGTGTGATGATGCAAGGTGTTGAAGAATCCCACCGTGAGATCAGTGCAAAGACCTACTGGTATATGCGACCCGGTTTCGAAGCCACCCCCTGGGGAACGCTCGAAACCGGCGTCATTGATCCGTTCGGCAATCTCATTGCCAAACCGGCAGAAGGGGAAGCAAATGCCGCGGTCGTCACTGCTTGCTGAGCTGCAACGGCTGTACAGAAAAGCCTCGATGGCCGATTCCGACAGACGCGATGTCCGTCGGTCGGCGCTCGCCACCAGCCGGCGCGATCTGCTGTTGCTTGCCGGTGCCCCCGTTTTCGTGGGCCTGCCGTCGCCACGACTCAGAACAGTGCCGCGCATCGCCATCGTGGGCGGTGGTATCGCCGGATTGACCGCTGGCCTGACGCTTCTCAACGGGGGATATGCCTCCTCGATCTATGAGGCGAGCCAGCGCGTTGGCGGCAGGATGCAGTCCGATACCCATAGCTGGCTCAATCATCAGGTCAGCGAACACTGCGGAGAGCTGATAGACAGCGGTCACAGCACGATCCGGGGCCTCGCTCACTCGTACAGGATCAGGCTGATCGACCTGTTGGCGGCCCAGCCGAAAGGATCGACTGACACGGGCTTCTTTCTTGGGGACTATTACCGGGCTGAGCAGGCCGACCGCGACTTCAAGCCGGTCTACGATGCCCTGACACGCGACCAGAAGGCGGCGGGCTATCCGACGACCTTCGACCACCACAACGACGCTGCCGAATCGCTCGACAATACCAGTGCTTATGACTGGATCGAGAAGAACGTCCCGGGGGGACACGGCTCGGCGATGGGACGGCTGATCGATGTGGCGTACGACATTGAATTTGGGGCTCCAACGCGGGCACAAAGCGCGCTGAATATCGTGTATCTGCTCTCCGACCAGAGCAACGCGAAGGACGTCGCGCTGTTCGGCAGCTCGGACGAACGGTATCACATGCGCGGCGGAAACGAGCGCCTGCCGCGGGCGATCGCCGCCGAGATCGAGGGACGGGCGCCGGGCACCGTGCGGCTTGGCCACAGCCTGACCTCGATCGCCAAACAGGGGGATGGAAGTTATCTGCTCGGCGTGCAATCCGAAGACGGCGCGACGAGTGTCAAGGCAGATTACGTGATCCTGGCAATTCCCTTCTCGGTGTTGCGCAAGCTGGATTATGCGCGGGCTGGTTTCGATGACCGCAAGAAACTGGCGATCGAGGAACTCGGTTACGGAACGAACGTCAAGCTGCAGCTCCAGTTCAACGAACGGGTCTGGAACAGGGGCGGGCGCTGGGGGATGAGCACGGGAGGAACCTTCACCGATCTGGGTTATCAGAACACCTGGGAGGTCACGCGCGGTCAGGGTGGGAAGACGGGGATCCTTGTCAACTACATGGGCTCTGCCGGCGCTGAGATATCCGGCGACCCGCGCGACCCAAACGTCGTGCGCGGCTATGCGCAGCGCTTCCTCGGTCAGCTCGAGACGGTCTTTCCTGGCATCGGTGCAACATGGAACGGTCGCGCGACGCTGGATGTGCCGGCGGGCTTGCCGTTTTTGCTGGGTTCATATTCGGTACTGGAAGGTGGGACAATACACGCGGATCGCCGGGGCCGAGAAACTGCCGTCGGGGCAGTGCCACTTTTCCGGCGAGCACTGCTCGATCGACTTCCAGGGATATATGGAAGGCGGAGCACGTGAGGGTATTCGTGCCGCTCGCGACGTGTTGCACGCGGTGAGGAGTAGCGGCCGTCCTTAGGCTTGTGCCAGCGGTTGTGGTGCAAATGAGTTGGCGGCGAGGCCAGGCGCCGCGCGGCCAGCCGGGCAGCAATAGCCACTCTTCCGCCGCAGGTTCGTTCCGTTTGGTATCATCCTGTGCCGGACGCACCCGCAGGCGGGCAAAGCGCGAGCTCAGTGCCGTGTTGCTGCCCTCCCGCCAGGTGATCGGCTGCCAGGCGTCGGCGGCCAATTCCACGGCCAGCGCCTTGACCGAGCATACCGAAACCGCGTCGCAACAAGGCTAAATTCAAGCCGCCAGCTCGCCGGGTTTGCAACTCAGGAGGATTAGCTGATCGCGGGAATCAGAACCGCTGCGACAACCCCGCCAGGATGGTGCGGCGCATCCCGTATTGCGGGGCGCCCACTCCGACGCCGGTGCCGTTGCGTATCTCATAGACCGAATCGGTTGCATTCAGCACGTCGAGCCGAAGCTGCGTCGCTTTCGCGATGGTCTGCACCATCGACAGGTTGAGCGTCGCATAGGACGGCAGCGCCAGGCCGTTCGGGATGGTCGCCGTGCTGGCACGCAACCCACTCTGCACCAGCAGGTCGGCGGAAAACAGCGTGGGGTGCGGGGTGTCGCGGTTCAGCGTGTAGGCCACACCCCCCGAGCCGCTCCAGGTCTGGTCGTGGTCGAGATGGATGAAATTGCCGGAGATGTAAGCGAGCTCATCCTGTGCGAAGTTGAACTCGGCGGAAACGATGTCCTTGCCCAGGGCGCGCGAATAGGCGGCGTTCGCGTAGACGGACCATGGCCCGTGGTCGTAGCTGGCGGTGAAGATGACGCCGTCCACCTTGCCATACTTGTAGTTGAACGCCGTCAGGATGATCGGCGCTCCGAACTGGCCCTCGTCGATCAGGTTGTTCGCTATCTTGTAATAGGCGTCGATGCCCACAGTCAGGCCCGGTAGCAACACCTGGTTGACGGCGATGTCGAAATAGTTCGATCGCTCCACCTGCACAGGGTTGTCCTGGGTCACCGAAGGGGCGCCGGTGGTGCCGACGAATTCCAGGACGGTATTCGGCGCCACCAGCTCGAAGGGTGGCGGCACGAAATAGCGGGCGTAGCCGGCGGTGAAGGTGGTGCCGGCGGCCGGCTTCCATACCAGGTTGATGCGCGGACTGACCTGGGTGGCGCTGGTGAACTGGTCCACCGCATCGAAGCGCGCGCCATAATTGAGCGTGACCTTCGGCAGAACGCGCCACTCGTCCTGCACATAGACGCCATACAGCCCGCCATTTGCGCGGTTGGAGCCGGCGATCGTCAGCGGCTGGTCGGAGGTCTGCAGGCCGGTCGCATCGACCGGCAGGACCTGCGACAAGGTGCCGGAGGCGACACGTTCGGTCTGCACCAGGAAGCCGGCGCGCAGCGTGTGCTGATCATTGATGCGCCAGCTTCCGTCGCCCTGCACGCCACCGGCGAGGTCCTCGCGCGAGGCCTGCTGTGCGATGCCGTTGAACAGCAGGTCGCCGATCCAATCCGGCGAGAAGCGGAGCGAGCTGTAACGGGTAAAGGCGGAGATCTGGAAATCGATAGTGCCGATATGCTTCTGTAGCGACAGGATGCCGAAATCGGTGATCTCGCGCTGCGTCTCGTTCAACAGCGAGCTGTCGAAATTGCTGATGCCGTTGACGGTCAGGCCAAGCGTCTGCTGGCCGGGGTTGTTGGGGATTTGGAATAGGCCGTTGAAGCCGCCGGCGATCAGGCTGATCCGCGTACCAGGATCGAGGATGACCGAGGCATAGGCGAGGCCGTGGAACTGGTTCGTGGTGTCGTGGATCGGGTTCAGGCTGCCGGTCGGGTTCTCGATTCCGATATCGTTGTGCAAGTAATCGCCGGTAATGAACCAATCGACCGGGCCGTAATGGCCGCCTTCTTCGAAGCTCGGCTGCGCCCAGTCGCGCTGGCCGCCGTACATCGACAGGGTGAGGCCGGGGCTGTTGATGCCGGTCTTCGTCTGGATATCGACCACCCCCGCGGTCTGGAAGCCGTACTGCGCCGGCAGCGCACCGGTGATCAGCGACATGGTATAGGCGAAGCGCGATTGGAGCGCCTGGCCAAACACCGATATGCCCTCGGGTAGCTCCACGCCATTGAGCCGGTACTGCACGTTGGCGTGGTCGCCCCGCAGATGGAACTGGCCGAAACTATCCTGAGCGACGCCGGGTGCCTGCAGCAGGACCTGGTTGAGTGGCGCGTTTGGGCCCTGTGGGATCGTCTGCAGTGCCTCGGGGGAGAAATTATACATACTGGCCCCGAGGCTGGGCAGGATCTGCTGACGGGCGACATCGAGCCGACGGGCGACGACGTCGATCCCGACGCACAGATCGGAATCGCTTCCCTGGTCCACGGGCGGTGGCGGATCGTCGGCGGAGGCGACCGAGGTTAACGTCCCGGCGGCGAGGAGAGCAGGAAGGATCAGCGCAGGGACGGATTTCATCAGGACTGCCTCTTTCGTGGGCGACGCAGTGGGATCAGACTGCCCGCGGATGAGACGTTATATCATAACACAATGGGGTGCGAGACAAGCCGGGCCGCTCGGCGAGGGTTGCGTCACCGTGCTGCCGGTCGGATTGCCCCGGTTGCCGACCCATCGATCCCGCCCGGCGTGGCGCGGGGCGATGGGCGGCTCGGCCGCGGTTCATGCTGCCTTGGTGCTGCTCCTGCTCGTGGTTATCCGGCGGGTGGAACGGCCCGAGATCCCGGCGGAGCTACCGGTGGCGATGGTATTTGAGTCGCCAGAAACGTCAGCATCGGCACCGTTAGATCGGCACGAGCCGGAGGCGGCGACCTCGCCGTCGCCGCAGCAGGCGCCGGCACCACCACCCCCAAAACCGACGCCGGCGCCCCCACCCCCAAAACCGGCGCCAGCGCCACCACCCCCAGAACCGGCGCCGGCGCCCCCACCCCCGCAATCAGCGCAGCCGCCACCGCCTCCCCAGGAGGCGGCACCGGCGGCGCCTGTGGTGATAGCGCCTCCCCCGGCGGATGCTGCGCCACCTGCCGTACTACCGCTGCCGCCGAGAGTGCCCCCGGCACCACCACTTCGGACCAGACCCGCTTCCCGTCCGGTCGCGCCTATGCCTGCTGCCTCGGTACCGTGGCCGGCTGCCGTTGCGGGCGCCCCCGCCCAAACGGCACTGAAACCGGCGGCAGCCTCCCCAGCAGGCGCGCCGCCGGCGCAAGTGGCCGCCGCTTGGCGTCAAGCCCTCGGCGCCTGGCTTGCGGCGCACAAGACCTATCCTGAGGAGGCACGCCGGCGTGGTGAGGAAGGCCGGACCACCGTGCGGTTTACAGTCGATCGGTCCGGCCGCGTGCTGGATGTGGAGCTGTCGCAGAGCTCGGGTTCTGAGATCCTGGACGAGGCGGCGCGCGCCATGCTGCGCGGCGCGACGCTGCCGCCGCTGCCACCGACGATGACGCAGGAAAGGGTCACAGTGACGGTGACAATCCGCTATGCGCTGGCACCGTGAGGCCTGACCGACGCCGCCGAGTAGAGGCTAAGTCGAGCCCTTGATCGCCACAACTTGGCCCGTCAGATCTCAAGCCGCATATCTTACCCACTGGGGAGAGGCAGAGCCGCCGTCGGACGGGCTCTACGGGCCGATCACCCGAAGGTGGGGGAAGTACCCAGTGTAGTCCCCAAGATTCGCGGTGACTAAATTAAGGTGCTTGGTGGAACTCGGGCCGTACGACGCATAGGGAGGCTTAAAATCATGGCGCACGATCCAAGGCTAATCAAACACGAGGACGCGATCGACGATTTGAAACCGGCCATCCCCGACTGGATCAAGAACCTGAAGCGGCCGGCGACGCCCTGCGTGGTTCCCGCATTCGGGCCGCTCGAAGGGATTCGCGCAGTCGGCACCGGCGTGCTGATCGCGCAGCCGTATATCGGCACGAAGCTGGCCGAATTCGGCGCGGAGGTAATCCATACCGAACGCCCCGGCGGCGATGTCTTCCGCTTTACCGCCCCGCAATTGACCCGCGGTCCGCGTCCCCACGGCTGCGACGAGGCCGAGGTCACCAAAAACAAGCTATCGATGGGCCTCGATCTCAAGCACGCGCGCGGCATCGAGCTCTTGATGGCGCTGTGGAAGATTTCGGACGTTTGGATGGAATCGTCGGCGCCTGGCACGCTCGAACGCAACGGGATCACCAACGAGCTGGCGCTGGCGGTCAACCCAAGCCTCGTCATCGTGCGGGTCAGCACCTACGGGCAATACGGCAAGGAGGACTATCTCGGCCGTCCTGGCTACGACGCGATTGCGCAGGCCTATGGCGGCATGATCAACCTCACTGGCGACCCCGCAGGGCCACCGCAGCGGGCCAAGACCTACACCGGCGATTACCTCACCGCGCTGACCGGATGGGCGGCGACCATGATGGCGCTGTGGGAGGTGAAGAAGAGCGGGCGCGGTCAGGTGATCGACCTCGCGCAATACGAAGCGGTGGCACAGACCAATGGCAATACCCTGCCACTCTACACCGGCGAAGGTGCGGTCTACGGACATACCGGAAACCGTCCGCCGGGGTTCCAGCCTTACGACACGTTCAAGTGCAGCGACGGGTGGGTCTATATCGGCGCGCTTGGCGGGCCGATTTATGACCGGGTGCCCAGGTTCCTTGGACTCGATCCGGTCGAATACAGCTATGACGCCTGCTCGAAAGACGCGGCGGCGGTCAATTCCGAGAAGGGCCGGGATCTCGACCGGCGTCTGCGCGAGTATTGCGCCGCGCACACGGCGCTTGAGGTCGAAACCGAGTTGAATGCGGCGAAGATTGGCTGCGCGCGCGTATTCAACACGCGCGACCAATACGAGGACGCCCATTATGCGGCGCGCGAGATGACGGTGCCGGTGCTGGATCGGCAGTCGGGCGTTCCGATCCGCGTCTACGGCGTGGTGCCAAAAATGTTGTTGACGCCCGGGCGAATCTGGCGCGGCGCGCCGTCGATCGGGGACGATACGACCGACATTCTCGCGCGCATGCTGGGCCTGTCTGAGGGCGCTATCGACAAATTATACGCCGACGGGGTCGTGCACCGCACCGAGCCGTTCACCGAACCGCAGGTCGCGGCCGTCAACCCCTAGGTGTTATCGAACGGTCGATTCGGGTCAACTCCGGCGGTTCGGGTGAGCAGCCGGGCTACCCCCGCTCGGGGTGGAAACCCGTAGTTCGTGAGGCCCGTTCCATGCCTGCCCGGCTAACCTCTCGGCACACGGTCGAGCCGTCACCCGGAGATCGACGGTTGTTCAATCTCCGGGCGACGGACGTTCCGAGCATTACGCTGACGGGTCGTTCACCCAAGCCGGTCGACGCATGGTTAGCCGAGATTGTAGCTTCCGCTCCAGTTCATTACAGAGTCAGTCGGAGAAGCCATTTTGGCATCGAGCACACCGCCACCGATGAGTTTCGCGAACTTCCCAGTCCCCCCGGTAAACTGCCACGTGCCGGTCATGGTCGGTCCGGCGCCCGACATGGTCACCTTGGCCTCGAAGGTCCCGTGACTGACATCACCATTCGGATGCTCGTTCATGAAGTAGCCGCGTTGCTCGCCGTTGCCGCCCACGAGATCGGCGGAACCCCAGTTTGTGACCTGCACGCTGTCCCAGTTGGCATCCGACGCTGTGTGCTTGCCTGACATGGACGAGACACTCATCATATGATCAGGCCCATCCGGCACGGGTAGCATGGTCTGTGACCTGAGTGTTTGTGAACACGATCTAGAGAAGTTTGGCATTTTTTACGTCTCTCTATAAGGCATGTTCTCGTGGTACAGTCGCAACCACGAGCCAGAACGCAGTCAAGTTTCCATGAAGATGAGCGTGTGCGGTTTGGTCGTTGATCGTAGCCGAAGTGGAATCGCCGTCTGATATTCGGGTGATACCTTGCGCGCGGACTAGTCCAGTGTCCATCCGAGGACAAGCGGCGTGGTTCCGTTGACCACATGGTCCGCCGGATCGAAAGTCGTAATCGCCTATTCGCCGGATAACTTGTTCGCCGGATAACTTAAGGAGGTTCGCTTTGGTTGGAAAACGGCCATTCCCGTCGGATCGGATGCGGGCTTACTCGGTCGGCCTACGAATAGCCAGCAATGACAAACTGGCGCACTTATGACGGCCGGCCCAAACTGATACCAACGGCACGCACGGGCGAGCACAAACTAAGCCCGCGCCGTACCGTACTTGGAAGTCTAGCCGAGACTGTAACTTCCGCTCCACGACCCCCCGGAGTCAGTTGGAGAGGTCTGTTTGCCGCTGAACACCCCGTTGCCGGTGATGTTCGCAAACTTCCCTGTGCCGCCGGTAAAGCGCCACGTGCCGGTCATGATCGAGTCGGTTCCCGACATGGTCACGGTGCCCTCGTTCGTCCCATAATCGAGATCACCGTTCGCATGCACATTTCTGAAGTAACCGCGTGACACTCCATTGCCTTTCACGGTATCGGCGACCCCCCAGATGGTCAGTGTCGCACCGTCCCAACTGGCGTCTGGCGATTTTTGCTCGCCAGTTACGACCGACACGCCGATCTGATGGTTGTCCGGTGCGGCGGTTGTTGTCTGTGATTCAAGCTTTGTTGAGTAGTCTCCAGAGAATTTCGGCATTTTTTCAAGCCTTCCTATAACTCTTGTTCTTGTGGCAACAGTCTTTACCACGAGCCGCAATGCAGCCGTCCTATTGGTCTTACCGGCCGTATTATCCTCCACCGTACAGTCTCGACGCTCCCGGTACCGCGTCGAGTTCAGCCCTCCCCGTTTTGGGGTGAGCGGCCTCGACGGAGGCCGCCGCCCAAATTCCTTCCTTGCGTTTATCGGCTGTTGCTGGCGATGAGCCATCATCCGATCAAAGCAACATGTTGACCAAGTAGATCATAGCGGCATGAAGGTTGGCGATCCGGAACCTGACAATGAGTTCCATGTCCCAATCCGCTGCTCACTTCGCGTCGTCTACGCGATAGCGTGTTCTAGCTGGGCCTTTAATCGCGCGTTGTCAAGTGGCAACCTTCCGCCACCGCGTTGGGATCCTGTATGAGGCTTTGTCACAGCTGGCGGGCCGCCGTGGGGCCCAGGCACCCGACAGCTTGTAGTGTCAAACGATACAAACGCTCAGCTATGGCGGCTACCGGTTCCTCCGACGATCTAGCACGCTGTTTGGTCGTCTGTTGTTCGTACCTGCTTCAGGGTTCTCCTGGATCTTCTGGCTGAACGTGGGTCGCCGTCTCCCATGAGACGGTCGACCGATGCGTAGCCCATTTCGGCCCGATCTATGCGACGTGCGCCGACCGGATGATGGCATCTGGACGAAGCCTTTGTCCCGATTGCCGGCCGACAGATGTATCTGTAGCGCGCTGTCAATGACCAGGGCGAGGTTCTCGACGGCTCGTTCAAGCCACGCGCGATACGGATGAAGCGCTACGCTTAAGACCAAAGGTCAATCTTGCCACTGAACTTGAGGCGTCCTGCCCGAAGGCAGCCCGGCTACCGCCGCTCGGGGCGGATTCCGGTCCTTCGTCGCGACCGCCGCCAACGGCGAGGTTGCGCCGGAGGCAGCCGTTCCTTGGGACATAGGGGCAACTAGTCGGTTCGACTGCATGCGCCTATCTTATTTGAGAGGCTTCCTGATCAAGGCGGTTGACTCGGCCGATCCCCGCGCAGCCTCCTAAAGGCTGGGCGTCGCCCGCGTTTGGTGGTCACCGCGAGACATCTCGGAGTCGTTTGAACATCCGGCGCGCCGGTCGTAACCTCCTCGCCCTTGTCGGCACGAAAGCTCAACAAATCGAGGAGGAGACGCCCACCATGCGACGCGATATCGAGTTCCGCACTGAGGACGACGTTATCCTTCGCGGCTGGCATTACCTACCGGATCGCGCGGGACCCACGCCGACCGTGGTAATGGCCACGGATACTCAGCCGTGAAGGAGATGTATCTGGACCGGTTCGCCGAAGCCTTCGCCGAGGCCGGCCTCGGCGCAGTGGTGTTTGACAACCGCAACTTTGGCGCGAGCGATGGGGAGCCGCGGCAGGAATTCGACCCCTGGCAGCAGATCCGCGATTACCGAGACGCGATCACCTGGGCGAGCGGCCTTCCCGAGGTCGATGCCAAGCGCATCGGCATCTGGGGCTCAAGTTACAGCGGCGCGCATGTGCTCGTGCTCGGCGCGATTGACCGGCGGGTCAAGTGCATCGTTGCTCAGGTGCCGCTGATCAGCGGGCACGCGAACGCGCGGCGGCTAATCCGCGCGGATTTCATCGGCCAAGTGCAGGCAGCGTGCCTTGAGGACCGCAGGGCGCGCTATCAAGGCAAGCCGCCGGGAATGATACCGGTGGTCTCCGAAAACCCGATAGGGCCCGCCGTGCTGCCAACCGCGGATTCCTGGCAGTGGTTCACCGAAACCGCTCGCACCCGTGCGCCGGCATGGCGCAACGAGGTCACGCTGCGCTCGGTCGAGATGTTCCTAGAATACGAACCGGGCGCACACATCACCCATATTAGCCCAACGCCCCTGATGATGGTGGTGGCGCTCGGTGATCATCTGACGGTTGCGGACGAAGCTCTGGCCGCCTACGAGCGGGCGTTGGAACCAAAGCGGCTTGTGATGCTGCCCGGCGGGCATTTTGACGCGTACGTGCGGGATTTCGCGGCCTCTTCTGGAGCTGCCTGCGAGTGGTTCCGGGAGCATTTGCTTGTCACCGGGTCACCCTGAAGGGCGAATTAATTACGACCCGCCGGCGGACCGCTTAGGGGCATGGGCCGTCGTTGCCGTTGAGGGAAACGATGGTCGCCAATGGGTCGACTCCGGCGGTTCGGGTGGGTAGCCCGGCTATCGCCGCTCCGGGTGGTGAGCGGACGTTCAGACCCGGTCGAATTATCGCGATTACCTGCCAGGCGGCATGCTACGATGCTGCGCTGAAGCCTGCTGTGTCGAAGGCGGGACTGGCTGATCGGCCAACACTGTGCGGAAGTGCGTGCCGGGCCTACGATAAGCCTAACAATCAGGGGAGGGCGAGATGGGAGAATATTTGCTGATCGAATCGAGGGATCCCTTCGAATCGAACGACGTAGGGTACTACTGCGAGCTGGCACGCGGGCTGGCGGAAGCGGGCAACCAAGTGACGCTTTTTCTGGTGCAAAATGCGGTGCTCGCGGCGCGACCGTCAGCGCAGGCCCCGCAGCTTCGGGCGCTGGCGGGCTCCGGCGTCAAGATACTCGCCGACGACTTCGCGCTCAAGGAGCGGGGCATGACCAGGCTGCTCGACGGTGTCCAGATCGCGCCCATCGATATCGTGGTCGATCATCTGGAAGCCGGGCACAAGACTCTTTGGCACTAGGAGACGGACATGTCGCAAATGACCTTCGCCGTCGCACTTATGGATCCGCCGTATGAGTCGGAGAATCTGACAACCGCCTTCCGCATCCTCGGCGTCATGGCGCAACGCGGACACAACATCAACGTGTTCGCCTACGAAGGTGCTTCCGGCCTGGCTTTCACCAGGCAGGCGCCGCATCCGAACCCGGTGCATGGCAAGAACGTCGCCGAAGAAAACCACCCCACGACCAAGGACCAGGTCACGGCCCTGCTGGCGCTTGCCGCGCAGAACGGCGGCAAGGTCGACTGGGTGAACTGCGGCCTGTGTGTCGACGAACGCGGCGTGGGCGAGTTCGCCGCCGGCAGGCGAGGCTCTCCAGCCGATTTCCATGCGTTCTGCGAAGCGTCCCACAACGTGCTCGCCATACCGACGAAGTGAGGGATCCCATGGCCAAGAAAACGCTGAACATCGTCGAGTCGGCCTACCGGGCCGTCATGGAAGAGCAGGACGACACGATTCTCTGGCTGCTTGCCGCGATGCAGGGCGCGGGGGCGCAGCACACCGTGGTGCTGCGCGGCAACGCGGTGAACTACGCGGTCGCGGGGCAGGGCGCGCCAGGGATCAACATCGGTGGGTGGCAGCAGACGCAGGCGCCACGCATGGACAATGACATCGTCGATCTTATCGAGAAGCGAAAGATCCCGGTGTTGGTCATCGAGGAGGACTTGGCCGCACGAGGCATCGAGCGCGGTGAGCTGGTCCCAGGGGTCAAGCTGCTCAGCTCAAAGATGCTGCCGCAGTGTATGGCCGAGTACGATATGGTCTCGCATTGGTAAGCAGACAAACCACGCCATGCGGGCGCACTGCGGACCTGGGTGAAGCTACACACAGCCTCCACTGTGGGGTGGAGCGCGGCGTTCCCCGATCTGATCGAATGACGGCTTTGGGTGTGCGCCGTGAAAGGCGGCGCTTTCCAGTGGGTGCAAGTCCCACCCGGCAACGCTCCAGCCGGAAGCAACCGGAGCAGTCATGGAGGTGACGAAATGGCTGAAGCCTTCGGTCTAGCGGGTCACGAATTGGTGGCCGCGCGAGTGTGCAGGCCGCAACGCGAGTGAACGCCGAGCAAGCCTCGAAAAGGACGATGCGCAGGCCGACCCGACGACCCTTTCGGGGAAGGCTGACACGGCTGGGTGGGATGAGCGAAGAGTACGCCCAGCCGCTGCACCGGGGTAGTGGCGGCAGCATGTACACAAGGAAAGCGCACGCAACACGGGAAGCCCCAGGGCGCGGTCAGGGATGATCAACCGGACGCCCGCGAGGGACAGGCCGGGCGCCGTGGGGTGGCGGAGAGGTTCGTAGTACCGCGGAAGCCGGGTAACGCCGGTGGAGGGAAGGGACCTCAGTTCAAGACAGACGCAGGACGTAGTGAGGGACCTGGAGATTGGGCAACCTATCAACTCCGAACAGTGTTCAGAAACTGCAGATGGCGTTGCACGCGAAAGCGAAGGCAGAAGCTGGCTATCGCTTCTATGCCCTGTACGACAAGATCAGCCGTGAAGACATCTTGGCTCATGCCTATGCCCTGTGCCGCTCCAACAAGGGTGCACCAGGCGTGGACGGTCAGGACTTCGCGGACATCGAGGCGTATGGGACGCAGCGGTGGCTCGGCGAACTGGCGCTTGCACTCAGGCAGGAGACCTACCGACCGGAACCGATCAGACGCGTGTTTATTGCGAAAGCCAACGGCAAACTCAGGCCGCTGGGCATCTCGACCGTGCGGGATCGGGTCTGCATGACAGCAGCGATGCTGGTGCTGGAACCGATCTTTGAAGCCGACCTTCCACCGGAGCAATACGCTTACCGTCCCGGGCGCAACGCCCAACAGGCGGTGATCGAGGTGGAGGAACTGCTGTTCCGTGGCCACCCGGAAGTGGTTGACGCCGACCTCGCGGACTACTTCGGGAGCATTCCCCATGCCGACCTCTTGAAGTCGGTGGCTCGCCGGATCGTTGATCGGCGTGTGCTGCATCTGATCAGGATGTGGCTGGACTGCCCCGTGGAAGAAACCGACAAACGAGGGCGGAGGACACGCACGACGGAGGCTCGGGACAAGCGGTGCGGCATCCCGCAAGGCTCACCCATCTCACCACTGCTGGCGAATCTCTACATGCGCCGGTTTGTGCTGGGCTGGAAGAAGCTCGGGCTGGAGCGACGCCTCGGCACGCGCATCGTGACTTACGCCGACGACCTCGTGATCCTGTGCCGGAAGGGCAACGCCGACGAGGCGTTGCGACGACTGCGCGAGATCATGGGCAAGCTGAAGCTCACGGTGAACGAGGAGAAGACACGTATCTGCAAGGTGCCGGAAGGGGAGTTCGACTTCCTGGGATACACGTTCGGACGGATGTATTCGGCGAGAACCGGCAAGGCCCGCTTGGGTCAGCGGCCATCAAAGAAGAGCATCAAGCGCATGGTCGACAAAGTCCACGCGCTGACTGACCGATCGGGTACTTGGCAGAAGACCACAGAGCTGGTGGAGCAGTTGAACCGCGCGTTACGCGGATGGGCCAACTACTTCAGCGTTGGCACTGTCAACAAGGCGTATCGGGCGCTCGACAGCTACACGGCGGTGCGGTTGCGCCGGTGGTTGCGTTCCAAGCACAAGGTCAGGCGACGCAGGGGCGGGAGCTATCCACCCTCGCACCTCTACGGGCACTTCGGGCTCGTGCGCCTGAGCCGGCTTGGGCACGACGTGGCGTGGGTGAAGGCGTGATGTCTTGTCCGAGAGCCGGATGCGGGAGATCTGCATGTCCGGTTCGATGAGCGGGGTGTGGAGACGGAGCCACGGCCGGACCAGTGAGGCACCGCCAAACGAAAGGGGCGGCAACAGATATGTTCGACCTACAGCCACCGCGCCACACCTCGACTCTACCGACTCCGGCCCTGGCGCCAAAAACGGCAGGCTTCTGGGTATGTGTTCCTACGGCTTTAGATCGATCTAGGTGTAGTCGGCGCTGACAATCATCGGCATGCCGCCTACGTCGCAGGATGGAAGAGCAGATATAGCACGCCTCCGAAAGGTCTATTCAACCCTCGGCATAACATACAGCTTGCAGCTTGTTCCCATCGGGGTCGCGGACGTAGGCAGCATAATAATGGGGACCATAATGAGGACGAGGCCCCGGCTTTCCTTCGTCGTGTCCCCCAAGGGACAGGGCGTTTTGATGGAATGCGTGCACTTGCTCTCTAAACTCGGCTATGAACGCGATGTGGGTGCCGTTGCCCCATGTCGCAGGGCGGCCATCCTCCGGTGTATAAATATAGATTGTCGGCATTTTACCGTTCTTCTCATACGCGAGAGGTTTTTCCGGTGGCTTTGACAGTCTAACAAAGCCAAGCGCGCCCAACACAGCATCGTAGAATGTCGCCGATCTATCCTTGTTATTTGTTCCGAGTGTGATGTGACTGATAATCGTCATGGCGGACCTTCGCTCAACCGTTCCAGCCATCATCGGACGGCGCGCAAGGGGCCGCAATGGGACGAGACCAGTCATCGGACTGCGCCGCTGCGAGATGGCGAGCGCCAGCGGAATTCCTACACGTGGCAACGTCGAACGAAAACAACTCCACCATCAGCCCCCTCACCGCCGTGCTCTGGCGCAGAGCGGGAGAGGTGGATTTAACGCGGGACTCGCCTATACTGTGCATCTCCGCGGGTGTAGCTCAATGGTAGAGCCCCAGCCTTCCAAGCTGGTTGTGCGGGTTCGATCCCCGTCACCCGCTCCATGCAAGGACAGGCCCTAGCGCGCCCGTGTCAGAGTCCCAGCTCCGCGTCCAAGCCCTGTTCCAGCGCGCCGCCTTGAATCATCAGGCCGGACAGCTTGTTGAAGCCGAGCTGGCCTACCGGGAAGCCCTGGCCCTCGACCCCGACCACCCCGAAAGCCTTCACGGCTTCGGCCTGCTCGCTCACCAGCGCGGCCGCGCCGACGTTGCCATCGGCTATATCGGCAAGGCCCTTCAACGGAAGCCGCGCCAGCCCGGCTATCTGCTCGATCTCGGCCGGGCCCTGCGCGACCAGGGCCATACGGAAGAAGCGCGCGCCGCCCTCCATTGCGTTGTCATTCTGACCCCGGAAGACCCAGCGGCACACGCGACGCTCGCGGCGACACTGGACGAGTTAGGCCGGACCGACGAAGCGCTGGAGCACTACCGGCACGCCCTCCGCCTCGACCCGTCTTTCGCCCCGGCCTGCGCGCAAATGGGCCTCCTGCTGCACCGGGCCGGCAAGCTCCCCGACGCGGAAGCCTGTTTCCAGCGGCTGACCGTCATGCGCCCGCGGGATGCCGCCGCGCATGCCCTGCGCGCGGCCGTGCTGCGCCAGCTTCAACGCCTGACCGAAGCGGAAGCATCCATCCGGCATGCCGTTCAGCTCGATCCGGGAAACCCGGACTACCTAAACATCCTCGCTGCGATGCTGATCGATCTCGGCCGCCCGGACGAAGCCCTCACGCCAGTACGCGCGGCTCTGGCGACCGGCCACACGAGCGCCGAAGCCCACAACAATCTCGGCTTGGCGCTGCAGAACACGGGCCAGCTCGAGCCAGCCCTGCAAGAGTTCCAGCAGGCCCTCCAGCTTCAGCCGCACAATCACGCCATCCGAAACAACCTTGCAATCGTTCTGCGTGATCTCGGCTGCCCTGAACAAGCCGAGGAGACGTGGCGACAGGTTCTGGCTCACGCCCCCCTGTTTCCCTCCGCGCACTTCAACCTCGCCACACTCCTGCTCTCGCGGGGTGACTTCGCCGCTGGCTGGGCCGAATTCGAATGGCGCGACCGGATGCCTGGCGCCCGCCCCCGCTCCTTCTCCCAGCCACGCTGGCGCGGCGAATCGCTGGGCTATCCCCTGGGCGATGGCGTTCTGCTCATCCACGCCGAGCAAGGCCTGGGCGACACGCTCCAGTTCTGCCGCTTTGTCCTGCTCGCAACGAAGCGGTCGCGGGTCGTGCTGGAGGTACCATCTACCCTCGTCCGATTGCTGGCGCGCCTCGACCAGGTGGATCGGGTCGTGGCGCAGGGTGATCCTCTGCCCGCGTTCCAGGCGCACTGCCCGATGCTGAGCCTCCCGGCCATATTCGGCACCGGCGCGGACACGATCCCCGCTGACATCCCGTATCTTACGGCGCCCGCCAGCTCGCTTTGGGCATCACGCGTCAACGCGCTGCGCGGGTTGCGCGTCGGACTTTGCTGGGCCGGCAACCGCACCTACAGCCACGATCGCTGGCGCTCCCTGTCCCCAGCAGCATGCGAAGCGCTTTCCGCGGTGCCTGGCGTCTCCTTCGTCTCGCTGCAGAAAAACTCGCGGGAATCGGTGCCTGGCTGGCTGCATGACTGGACCGCCGACCTGTCCGACTTCGCGGACACCGCCTCGCTGATCGCCCAGCTCGACCTCGTGATCAGCGTCGACACCGCGGTTGCGCATCTCGCCGGCGCGCTGGGCAAGCCGGTTTGGCTGCTGAACCGCTTCGTGGCCGACTGGCGCTGGCTGCGAGTCCGGGACGACAGTCCCTGGTACCCGACCCTACGCCAGTTCCGGCAGCCCGCGCCGGGCGACTGGAGTAGTGTGCTTCAGAACGTCGCCCACGCGCTGGCGTGCTACAACCCTTGACATCGCTGCCCCGGCATCCTCTCTACAACCCCTTGTGCGCGGCCCCGGAAGGGGCCGGCAGGCCGTGTGGCCGGGGTGTAGGGGTGTAGCTCAATTGGCTAGAGCGCCGGTCTCCAAAACCGGAGGCTGGGGGTTCGAGACCCTCCACCCCTGCCAGTTCAGGCAAGATGGACAATGACAGATGAGGAATGGTGACTGGCGTGGCGGTGGATCCGGCTAAATTCGTGCGGGAAGTAAGAGCAGAGGTGGCACGCGTCACCTGGCCCACCCGCAAGGAAACAATGGTGACCACCGGGCTCGTGCTCGGGATGGTGGCGCTCGCGGCGGTGTTCTTCTTCTGTGTCGATCAGGTCATCGGCCTCTTGGTGCGTATGCTGTTCGGCGTTCCCGGCTGACAAGGGCAAAAGCAATGGCCAAACGCTGGTACGTGGTGCACGTCTATTCCGGCTTTGAGAAGAAGATCGCCCAGCAGATCAAGGAGCAGGCGGCGCAGAAGGGACTGGCCGATCAGTTCGACGAGGTCCTGGTCCCCTCGGAAGAGGTCGTGGAGCTGCGGCGCGGGCAGAAGGTAAACGCCGAGCGCAAGTTCTTCCCGGGCTACGTGCTGGTGAAAATGGAGCTGAGCGACGACGCTTGGCACCTGGTGAAGAACACCCCCAAGGTGACCGGCTTCCTGGGCAGCCGCACCCGCCCTTCGCCGATCAGCGACGCCGAGGCGGAGCGCATCATGAAGCAGACCCAGGAAGGGGTGGAGCATCCCCGCCCGTCGGTGCTGTTCGAAGTGGGCGAGCAGGTGCGCGTCGCCGACGGCCCGTTCACCAGCTTCAACGGCACCGTTGAGGAAGTAGACGAGGAGAAGGGCCGGGTGAAGGTCAGCGTCTCGATCTTCGGGCGATCGACACCGGTGGAACTGGAATACAGCCAGGTGGAGAAGGCCTGACTACCTAGCTTCCAGTGCGCGCTGCACCGCTGCGGCATCGCCGGCAATAGCCTGGTCGGCTCAAGGTCACAGGTGTCCGGTTTAATTTCGCTGGGCACGACGCCCAGTGCGGATTCCGTTCTGTCCAACGGTCGGCTACGAGTCCGGACACGGGAAGAGGGGCAGCCTTCTATTGGCAAGTTTGTCGATCGCATCTTGTGCCCACTTGTCAAGAGAGGTGCGTGCGGGTGGATAGGGCAATCCAACACGAAGGCCACGAAAGACGCGAAGGGATGTTTAATGATAACATCGGCCCGATCATCGGTCTCGCCATCAAGGTGCATCGCCGGCTGGGTCCCGGGCTTTTGGACTCGGCTTACGAACCATGTCTCTATCGGGAGCTGGACAACAACGGACTGAACTACGCGAGACAGGTACCGCTGCCGCCCATTTATGAGGGGCTTTCCTGCGCCTATCGGGCCGAGCACAGATGCTGACGCATCTTCACCTGAGCGGCTGCAAGTCCGCGCTGCTGATGAACTTCAGACTGAACGACGGGTTGCGCCGATTCGAGCGATAGCACTTGGTGCAATCCTTCGCGGCCTTCCGACCTTCGTGACCTTCGTGTAAAAAATAAACGCGCCACCCAGCACAGTCCTCGCCCCAAGGCCCTGTCTTTCGGCGGAATGCGCTTCGCTTTTCCGCCCTACCGGAGCGCATAGCGAGTCAGCCGCACGGGCGGTTGGTCTAAACCGCCAGGGCCGATATATCCGCGAGTCGCGCCCGCAACGCCGCGTTCAGCTCGTCCCGCCTTTCCCATAACGACCGGTACCAGGCGATGCGGGCGCCCACCTGATAGGCCAGCATCCGATTCTGTGCGACATACTCCCGCGCTGCCTCGCCAATCGCCAGCGTGACATCCGGCATCGACAACAAGCGCAGCAGGCGGTCGTGCAGCTCCGCGGCGTCCTCGAACAGCACGCCGGTTCGGCCATCCTCGATGCTGGCCCGATAGACGATGGGACTGGCCAACGCGACCACGCGGCAGGCGGCGGCCTCGATGAATTTCAGATCAGACTTGGCGCGGTTGAACGCGTTGTCGGCCAGCGGCATGAGTGCGATCTCGCAGCCCGCTAGCAGCTCCATGTAAGTGTCATGGTCGCAGGTGGGCGTGAACCGCTTGTGCGGGGTCTCCAGCGCCTGGAAGAAGGCACGGTCGTGGACGACCTGGAAGCGCAGCCGGTCGCCGGCCGCGGCGGCAACGGCATTGAGCGCTGGCATCAGCGGCGCCCAGTCGCGCTCCCGGTTGAGCGCCCCGAAGAACAATGTCTTCGCTTGCGGATCGCGGAAATTGCGCGGCTCCGACAAGGCGCGGATCGCATTCGGAAAGACCATGACCTCGGGGTTGCGGCCGCGCAACGTCTCGGCGAGCACGGGCGTGCTGGTCTGCAGTGCGTGCACGCCCCGGAAGCTGAGCTGCTCTTCCCCCCGCAGCACGGTGAAGAAATCGGGATGGTCATCGAACTCAGTGACCACCAGCCAGTCATCGGCGAGCAGGCGCCGCAGCATCTCGACGCCGCGCGCTCCGGCCAGCGCCGGACGATGAAGAATGCAGATGCGCGGTGTCCCGGGTTCGGCCGGCGGCATTTGCGGCGGAGTGACGATGTGCGTCGTCACCGATGGGTCGCTCGCCATAGCCCGCAGCGGATAGACCACTCGAACATGCGACACGCCGCCGACCGGCTCCAGCATCGTCGCCGCAACGGTGAGCCGCGGACGGGGTCGTTTGCGCGCCCGCCACACGTACTGAAGCGCCGACGCGCGAGTCAGGTATTCCTGTGGATCGACGCCCATCGCCCGCAGCGACGGAGCGATCGCGCCAGCAAAAGCCCGCCCCTCCTTGGTATCGAATACGCGCGGATGCACGTCGCACAGCGAGAGCCCCGCATCCAGCAGTACGCGGCGCATGCTGTCCAGGCTGAACCAGCGGAGATGCGTTGCGTCGAGCAGCCCGCTCGGCTCGTAATCCCACGTGCCCTGCAGCAGCCGGGCGGCAAAGCTCCAATGCTCGACGTTCGGGATGCAGATGAGCACGGTGCCATCATCGCTCAGCGCATCGATATGGTGGCGCAATGTCTCCCACGGGGCTTCGAGGTGTTCCAGGACGTCCCCATAGACGATGCAATCAATCGGGGCAGCGAGCTGGAACGGCAGCGGATCCGTTTCGACGTCAACGACCGCGACCTGATCGAGCCGCTGCGCGGCAATGGCGGCGGTCTCGGGGTCCTTCTCGATGCCCAGCAGCAGCGCACGCGGATTGCGCTGGCGGTAGGCGGCACCGAGCGCGCCGGTGCTGCAGCCGACATCCAGCACCGTCCTGGCATCCAGCGGGATACGTTCCAAGAGATCGGCATTTGGCATATCGGAATAGGGCGGCACACGGCACTCCGGGTCGCAGGCGGTGCGCAAGCTGTCAGTCGGCCCGTGCAGATGCAAGTGAACAGCGTCGCCCCGAACCGATCGCCGTCCAGGTCAACCCATCGTCCAGCGACATGATGACCTCCGTGGTGCTTCGTGGATCATCCGCGGTTCTCCGTGTCTATCCTTTCCGGACCATGAACACATCAAAGCCAGCCAGGTCGTGAGGTCCCCCAAGCGGTTCCCCGCCATGCGTCGGTTGCGCTTGCTGGCGTCGGAGCTTCTCCCTAGCTTGGATTGACGGCGCGCGGCCCTGGCCCCAGAAGAACGGCCCCCGTCCGGGATGGGAGACAAGTTTGCAGCCGACCGATATCCGAGACCCGGAGTATTTCCACAAGGTCGTGGATTGCCAATGGGCCTGCCCGGCACATACGCCAGTACCCGAATACATCAGGCTTATTGCAGCGCAGCGTTATGCCGATGCCTACATGGTCAACTGGCAGTCGAACGTCTTTCCAGGAATTCTGGGCCGCACTTGCGACCGGCCGTGCGAGCCGGCGTGCCGGCGCGGGCGCGTCGAGGAAGAGCCGGTAGCAATCTGCCGCCTGAAGCGTGTCGCGGCGGATTACAAGGGCGACATCAGGGGCCGCCTGCCACGCCCCGCCGAGTGGCCGAACGGCAAGCGCATCGCGCTGGTCGGCGGCGGGCCGGCGTCACTGACCGTCGCCCGTGACCTCGCCCCGCTCGGCTATCATTGCGTGGTGTTCGATTCGGACCACCGCGCCGGCGGCATGATCCGCAGCCAGATCCCGAAATTCCGCCTGCCGGAAAACATCATCGACGAGGAAGTGGGCTATGTCGTCGATCTCGGCATCGAAACGCGGCTCGGCCAGCAGATCGACAGCCTGAAGGCGCTGCTGGCCGAGGGCTACGACGCGGTTTTCGTCGGCTCCGGCGCACCGCGCGGGCGCGACCTGCCGATCCCCGGCCGGCAGGAGGGCGCAGCCAACATCCATATCGGCATCGATTGGCTCGCTTCGGTGTCGTTCGGCCATATCAGCCGCATCGGCCGGCGCGTGATCGTGCTGGGTGGCGGCAACACGGCGATGGATTGCTGCCGTTCCGCCCGCCGCCTCGGCGGGGAGGACGTGAAGGTGATCGTCCGCTCTGGCTTCGAGGAAATGAAGGCGTCCCCGTGGGAAAAGCAGGACGCCATGCGCGAGGACATCCCGATCCTGAACTACCTCGTGCCGAAGGAATTCACCCATGAAGGCGGCCGGCTGACCGGCGTGCTGTTCGAGAAGGCGAAGGCCGAGTATGACGCGAAGGGTCGCCGCCGGCTGGTCCCGACCGGCGAGCCCGAGCAGCATTTCGAATGCGACGACGTGTTGGTTGCCGTCGGGCAAGAAAACGCCTTCCCCTGGATCGAGCGCAACATCGGGCTTGAGTTCGACAAATGGGACATGCCGGTGGTGGACGAAGTCACCATGCAGTCCACCTTGCCGAACGTGTTCTTCGGCGGTGACTCGGCGTTCGGCCCGAAGAATATCATCTGGGCGGTGGCGCACGGACACCAGGCCGCCATCTCCATCCATCTTCTCTGCCAGGGCGCCGATCTTCGTGACCGGCCGCCACCGATAGTGAACCTGGCCAGCCAGAAGATGGGCATCCACGAATGGAGCTACGACAACGACATCTCGATCGACAAACGCTATGCCGTCCCGCACAAGGACAAGTTCCTCGCTCTGCGGGACATCAAGGCGGAAGTCGAGCTGGGGTTCGATGACCGGCTGGCCTATAAGGAAGCCGAGCGCTGCCTCAATTGCGACGTGCAGACCGTGTTCACCGACGCGCTGTGCATCGAGTGCGATGCCTGCGTCGATATTTGCCCGGTCGATTGCATAACCTTCACCACGAACAGTGACGAAGCCGACCTGCGGACCCGGCTGAACGCACCGGCGCAGAACCCGAGCCAGGCGCTCTATGTCTCCGGTATGCTGAAGACCGGCCGAGTGATGGTGAAAGACGAGGACGTCTGCCTGCATTGCGGCCTGTGCGCCGAACGCTGCCCAACCGGTGCCTGGGATATGCAGCGATTTCTTCTGGACGTGGCACAGGCGGAGCACGCATGCTGCAGTCACTGACCCGCGTTGACGGGATGCAACGCGTCAACGACTTCGTCATCAAGTTCGCCAACGTCAACGGCTCGGGCTCGGCCAGCGCCAACACGCTGTTCGGTAAATCGATTCTGCGCATGGGCGTGCCCGCTGCGCCGCGCAACATCTTCCCGTCCAACATTCAAGGCCTGCCGACCTGGTACGAAGTGCGTGTCTCGGAAGCCGGACATCTCGGCGCACGCGGCGGCGTCGACATGATGGTGGCGATGAACCCGCAGACCTGGGACCAGGACGTCGCCTCGATCGAGACGGGTGGATACCTGTTTTACAACTCCACGAAGCCGATGCCGGCCTCGAGATTCCGGCGCGACATCGTGGTGATCGGGATGCCGCTGATGGAGCTGTGCAATCGCGAATATACGGATGCGAGGCAGCGGCAGCTTTTCAAGAATATCATCTATGTCGGCGCGCTGTCGGCGCTGCTCGACATGGACGTGGCGGTGATTGAAAAGCTGATCGGCGAACAGTTCCGCGGCAAGGACAAGCTGATCCAGCCCAACCTCCACGCGCTGCACATGGGGCACGACTATGCGCTCGCGCATCTCGACTGCCCGATCGGGCTGCGCCTGCGCCGCGCCGACGCTGTGGGCGACCGCATCTCGATCGACGGCAACAGCGCCGCCGCGCTGGGCGCGCTGTACGGTGGCGCCACCGTGGCGGCGTGGTATCCGATCACGCCGTCCTCGTCGCTGGCCGAGGCGTTCTCCCGCTATTGCCATCGCTACCGGGTGGACAAGGAGACCGGCCGGCATCGCTTTGCCATCATCCAGGCTGAGGACGAGCTGGCCTCGATCGGCATGGTGATCGGCGCCGCCTGGAATGGCGCGCGCGCCTTCACCGCGACCTCCGGTCCCGGCATTTCGTTGATGCAGGAGTTCTTTGGTCTGGCCTATTTCGCCGAAGTCCCGGCGGTGGTGTTCGACGTGCAGCGCGCCGGTCCATCGACCGGCATGCCCACGCGCACGCAGCAATGCGACGTGCTCGCCTGCGCCTATGCGTCGCACGGCGACACCAAGCACGTGCTGCTGTTCCCCGAAGATCCGCACGAATGCTTCGAGATGGGCGCCCTGGCATTCGATCTCGCGGACCGGCTGCAAACGCCGATCTTCGTCATGCTCGACCTCGATATCGGCATGAACGAGCGGCTGACCCGCCCGTTCATCTGGGACGATACGCGGCGGATGGACCGGGGCAAGGTGATGACCGCCGAGGAGCTGGAAGCAGGCAAGGACTTCGGCCGCTATCTGGACGTGGACGGCGACGGCATTCCGTTCCGCACCTATCCCGGCACGCATCCGAAGCGCGGTGCCTATTTCACCCGCGGCACCTCGAAGGACCGCTACGCGCGCTACACCGAGGAAGGCGCCGCCTACGCAGACAACATGCAGCGTCTACTGAAGAAGTTCCGCACCGCGCGCACGCTGCTGCCGCCCCCAGTCGAGCTTCGTGCATCAGAGCCGACCACGCTCGGCGCGATCTATTACGGCTCGACCAGTCCGGCAATGATCGAGGCGCATGACATCCTGGCGGAACAAGGCATCACGCTCGATCTGCTGCGGGTACGTGGCTTCCCGTTCCACGATGACGTGCGCGCGTTCATCGCCGGGCACGAGCAGGTCTTCGTGGTCGAGCAAAACCGCGATGGCCAACTGCGCACCCTTTTGATCAACGAGCTGGAGGTCGATCCCGTCCGGCTCACCCTCGTGCTGCATTACGACGGGACACCGATCACCGCCCGCTTCATCTCCGGCGCAATCGCCGAGAAGACGGGCGCGCTCAAGGTCGTGCCGTTCAGGAAGGCGGTGCCATGACGTTCATTCCGAAGCCCAAGCTGCACCATCCGGCCCTGCCCACCAACGCGCTCGGCTTCACGCGGCGCGACTACGAGGGAGCGGTCTCCACGCTCTGCGCCGGCTGCGGGCATGATTCGATTAGCGCCGCGATCGTGCGGGCGTGCTTCGAGCTCGACCTGCCGCCGCACCGCATCGCCAAGCTGTCGGGGATCGGCTGCTCGTCGAAGACCCCGACCTATTTCCTGGGCGCATCGCACGGCTTTAACTCGGTGCATGGGCGCATGCCGTCGGTGCTGACCGGCGCCAACCTGGCGAACCGCGATCTGATCTACCTTGGCGTGTCCGGTGACGGCAATTCGGCCTCGATCGGCTTGGGCCAGTTCGCCCATGTCATGCGTCGCGGAGTAAACATGGTTTACATCGTCGAGAACAACGGCGTGTATGGCCTGACCAAGGGTCAGTTCTCCGCCACCTCGGACAAGGGGGCGAAGTCGAAACGCGGCGTGGTGAACACCGATGCGGCGATCGATCTGATCGGAATGGCGCTGCAGCTTGGCGCCACCTTAGTCGCCCGCAGCTTCTCCGGCGACAAGACCCAGCTCGTGCCGTTGATCAAGGCTGCCATCACGCATGAAGGGGCAGCGTTCATCGACTGCATCTCGCCTTGTGTGGCCTTCAACAACCATGAAGGGTCGCACAAGAGCTTCGATTACGTGCGCGAGCACAACGAGGCTGTGAACTACCTCGACCTGATCACCGGGCGCGATGAGATCACAGTCGATTACGATCCGGGCACTGTGGAGATCGTGCGCCAGCACGACGGGTCACTTCTCAAGCTGCGCAAGCTGGCCAACGATTACGACGTGCACGACCGGGCGGCGGCGATCAACTATCTGCATCAGCGCGAAGCTGCCGGCGAGATCGTCACCGGCTTGCTGTACGTCGATCCGGAGCCCGAGGATCTGCACCGGCACATGCACACCGTTGACACACCGTTCAACGCGCTGACCGAGCCGGAGCTGATCCCCGGAGCCGCCGCGCTCGAAAAGCTGAACGCAAGCCTGCGGTAGTTGGCGGAATGCGCTGCGCTTTTCCGCCCTACGGGAGGGCGGGAGCGCTGTAGGGTGGAAAGCGAAGCGCATTCCGCCGCCAGGCATCACACCGGCGGGCGACCCGTTGCGCGACCCCCTCCAAGGCGAGATGATGCCTCGAAGCGATAGCCGTCATCGCTTGCTGCACCCACAAAGGGAGAGGACCATGGCCTACGAAGGCATGATTGCAGAGACCATCTCGATCAACGGCGACAAGAACGAGCCGATCTCGGCCTATGTGGCACGGCCGTTGGGTCCAGGCCCGTTCCCCGGCATAGTGCTGCTGCATCATGCGCCCGGCTGGGACGAGTGGTACCGCGAGACCACCCGCAAGTTCGCGCATCACGGCTATGCGGCGATCAGCCATAACCTCTATCACCGCGCCGGCGAAGGCAAAGCCGACGATGTCGCCGCCAAAGTGCGCGCCGAAGGCGGCGTTCCCGATGCGCAAGTCATCGGCGACACCGAAGGCGCCGTGCAATGGCTGCGCGCTCAGCCCTTCCTCAACGGCAAGGTCGCCGTGTGGGGCACCTGCTCGGGCGGCCGGCACACCTTCCTGTTTGCCTGCCACACGAAGAGCATCGACGCTGCCTGCGACCTTTGGGGTGGCCGGGTGGTGATGAGCAAGGAGGAGCTGACTCCCAAGCAGCCCGTCGCTCCGATCGAGTTCACCAGGAACCTGTCCTGCCCTCTGCTGGGCCTGTTCGGCAATGAAGATCGCGCCCCAACACCTGAGCAGGTCAACCAGCACGAGGCTGAGTTGAAGAAGTACGGCAAACAATACGAGTTTCACCGCTATGACGGCGCTGGACACGGTTTCTTCTACTACGACCGGCCGATGTACCGCATCGAACAGGCGCTTGACGGCTGGCAAAAGGTATTCTCGTTCTTGCACAAGCACCTAGTGTTCTGACTCTGACACTTCGATCCCGACCGGGATGGCGGGATCGGCCGCGAACCAGATGGAGGCCGGGGATCGAAGCGATAGGATCGCAACACTAGCCGCATGACGCGGCGATGTGCACCTCGATCGTCGAGATTGTCGAGGCGGAGGGCGCCGGCAAGGGCGATGGCGGGTGGTTCAAACTGACGCACTCGGTGGTGTCCTACGACCACCCGCACCACGCCCTACTGGAAGAGGCCATCACCATCGACTTCGTTAACACCGGGCTGGGGCCTGGCGCGCGGGTCGCAGTCGAGCTCACGCTGAGGTCCGCCAAGGAGTTGAGCTGCGCGCTTGCCAAGGCGATAGCAACCGCCGAGATAGAGGAAAGCGCACGAGTTCGCCAAGTGTAGGGCTCGAGCGCGTTCTGCCAGACCGGAAACTGCCGCCGGCGAGGTGTACATGGGCTGGGCTTTCCCATTGTCATGATACGGTCCGTTCTCATCAACGTCTCATTTTCGCTGTCCGCGCTACATCGGACCATATGGGGATAATTTCTGAAGAAACCATGGATGCACATTTTTATGCGCACAGGTGGCACGTGATTGGGTGAGGGTCTGCCGCGGTGAGGCCCTCACCCGGTTCGCATGGGGCGGCCCGGCCCCCTCCGCTCGCATCCGCGTAAGGGGAGCGAAAAGGGGGACGGAGGTTTCATAATCAAAGGCCAAGTTGTCAGATCGAGAAAGGATCAGAGACGGTCAAGATCACCGCCCTCTACCGCACCCGTCCTCGCCACAACCTGAGGCCGTACCAAACGACCCCCAACACCAGAACTCCGGCAACTGCCGCGTCCAGCCGATGCACGACCGCCCGTAGCCGCGGGTCGCTGTCCCAGGCCCGGCCGAGACGCATTCCGGCATAGGCGAGCAGAAAGCACCACGGCAGCGAGCCGACGAATGTATAGACCTGGAACCGCATCATCGGCATCCGGCCAATCCCGGCCGGCAATGCGATGAAGGTCCGCACGATCGGCAGCATCCGGCCGACCAGCACGGTGACGCCACCCCAGCGGGCGAAGAACAGATCGACCAGCAAAAGCTCGTGCCGGCCCATCAGCACATACCGCCCCCAGCGTTCCACCAACCGCCGACCGCCGTAGAACCCCACCGCATAGGCCACCGTGGAACCCACGTTGCAGCCCAATGCGCCGGCGATCGCCACCAGGTAAAGGTCGAACCGGCCGGTGGACACCAGATATCCGGCAAACGGCAAAATGATCTCTGAAGGCAACGGAATGCAGGCGGACTCGATCGCCATCAGCATCAGCACCCCGCCGTAGCCGAGCGCCGAGATCGTGCCGATGATGAAGCCGCCGATCGCACCGAGTGCAGCATGTGACCATCCAGCCACGAGACCGGCCCCCCCCCGTCAGGGCCGGCCTTGTGTCCGCCATCTCCGGCGGCGGCGCGCGGGAGATGGCCGACACAAGGCCGGACATTGGGGAGGGCTTGGCCGCCGCCGATCAACGGTCATTCTCTTTGCAGCCCGGTATGAATGAGGCCTCTCCGCGTCGGTCCGCTCACGGCAATGGCGATGCCCGAGACGCGCTGGTTATGCAAGGTCCACCGTAAGCGCGGCGAGCGGCGCGCTCCAGTCGCCGGGTCGCCACTGGCGATAAAGCCGCATGATCGGATACCGGGGCCAGTCTGCCGCTGACCTTCAGCAACAGCCGCATCGGGCGGGCCAGCGCGCGCGCGTGGTATCAAGGGCAACAGATGCGATGGTCTCGGTCACCTTTGAGGTGGCCTTCAGCTCAGCCCCGCTCCTGGCAAAAGCGGCGCGACCCGGCAATGCCCCCGGTTTTTTGACAGTCTCAAAAAAGCTTTCCCAACCTTTTGGAATCTCTGGCCTACCGCCCCTCAATCCCATGGTGACAGCGTACCGGGATCGCCTCTCAGCAAGAACGCATTTGATTTCAGCACGCAAGTGCGGATACTTATCGGGATCGCTATAGTTGATTTACGACATGAGCCTGCAGCCTCCGGCCTGTATCAACGTAACGAACCTGGTTCTTTGAGGGGAGAAGAACACATGAGGCTCACTTCAGTGCTTGGGGTCGCCACCTGCTTAGCGGCGAACCTTTGGCTTGGCACGGCCGTCGGTCAGACAACCGGAACGGCACCCGGGTGTTGCGGAACGGCCCCAGTTCATGATTCACCGCAGAAATCGATGGTGGGAACGGCGGTGAATTCCGCCAGCTCCTCCATCTATTTCACCGGCTACGAGGGCGACGTCTCCGAGATCTATTACCCAACTGTAGACACTCTGGCAACGTCGAACATGGAATTCCTTGTCGGTGACACTGCCAGGACATTTGTTGACGAGGAGAAGTCGCAAAGCTGGACGGTTACCCAACCCGACCCCAGATCCATGCGCTGGCTGGCGGTGACCCGCAATACCAAAGATAACTGGCAGATCACCAAGATGATCTTCGCCGATCCGTCGAACAGCACCCTGATCCAGCAGACTACCTTTCAGGCACTGAATGGCAAAACCGTCGGTGATTTCAATCTCTACCTTCTGTACAAGCCCTATCTGAAGAATGCCGCCCTGCACAACAATGGCTCGACGGTGATGTCCGACGGCAATGCTTACCTCGTCGCCAGCAGTAGCGATGGTACCGAATACTCTGCCTTCCGTGCGTCACTCGGCTGGACCGTCGAGAACGGCGTCACCATGGTATCGAGCGGCTATGACGGGGCGAACGACGGCTGGCAGGATCTGCTGGCTGGCAATCCCCCCGGCTATACGATGAGGTGGGCGTATAACGCGGCCCCCAACGGCAATATCGGCCAGATGGGCTGGCTCAACACTGCCGGCAATTCGGCCACCAGCATCCCGTTCACGGTGGCAGTGGGCTTCGGCGCGACGCAGGCCGACGCCATCACCGCGGCCAACAATACGCTGGGCGAGAATATCTCGGACCAGCAGACCAGCTATGACAACGGATGGCACAGCTACACCGACGGCCTCAGCACCCAGAATGGCATGGCCGACAATCAATATTATCTGTCGGCCATGACACTGAAGACCATGCAGGACAAGAGCAATGGCGCAATGATCGCCGGGATCGGCACTCCCTGGGGTCCCACTGTCGGCGACGGTGACGCGGGTGGCTACCACCTGGTCTGGCCGCGCGACATGTATAAATTCGCCAACGCCTTGATCACGGCCGGCGATACCGCCTCTGCCACGAAGGCGGTGAACTGGCTCTTCAACATCGACATGGACCAGACCACCGGCCGTTTTCCCCAGAATGCCTACGTGAACGGCACCCCTAGCTGGAATGCCACGCAAATGGACGAGCAGGCGATGCCGATCATCCTTGCTTACCGCCTCGGGCCGTCAGTTTACGACTCGTTATGGCCGAAGATCAAGTTGACTGCCAACTACATATACAGCAACGGTCCGTGGACCAAGGAGGAACGCTGGGAAGAAACCAGCGGTTATTCGCCCTCGACGATCGCGGCTGAAATCGCCGGGCTGGTTGACGCTGCCCAGATCGCCCTGGCCAACAACGACACCGCTGATGCAGCGAATTGGTTGAACGCTGCCGATTACTGGCAGCAGAACGTCGCAGCCTGGACCTACACCGAGCAGGGCTGCCCGAACGTCAAAACCAATTGCAATACCACCGCCATGTACATGCGGATCAACACGTCGGGCCCGCTAGGGGGCGCCCCGCCCGGCGGTTGGAATCCAAGTGCCTATCCCAATCCGGACATTTCCATCACGATCGGCAACGGCGGTGGCAGCCATCGAGCGATCGATATTATTGACGGCGGCTTTCTTGAACTGGTTCGCATGGGAGTGAAATCACCCAACGATCCGACAATCAAAAACAGCCTCGTCCCTTATGACGGGGTCATCGAGCAAACGATAGGCAGCAACGGCTATCCCGCATGGTTCCGCTACAACTATGACGGCTACGGTGAAACCAACAGCGGCGCTGCGTACGACGGTACATCCGGCCGCGGTAGGCTCTGGCCGATTTTTGATGCCGAACGCGGCAATTACCAGATCGCCGCGACGGGAGCCGGCAGCGCCGGACAGCCCTATCTGGCTGCGCTGAAGGCCTTTTCGACACCCCAGGGCTTCATCTCCGAGCAGATCTGGAACCCAAGCACCACCCTGCCAGCCGACGTGGATACTCCGTCCGGCTGGGCGGTAACCACGCTCGCCGGTGACACTGGCAAGATCACAGGATCGATGGAGCCGCTCAACTGGGCTCAGGGCGAATACATCACTCTGCTGGCCGACATTGCCGCCAACCGTGTGATCGACATCCCCCCGGCTGTCTGCTCCCGCTACTACGCGTGCATCCTGACGCCCGCGCCCGGCCAAGTGCAAGTCAATATCAATGTCAATGCCAGCACTCAATGGGGTCAATACATGTATGTTACAGGGAACACCGGGGCGCTCGGCAATTGGGACACCAACCTCGGCATACCGGTTAATTCTTCAAGTTATCCCGTGTGGAAGAATGCCGTCAACCTGGCGGCCAGCAGCTCCTTCCAATACAAATATTACCGGAAGAACCCGGATGGCAGTGTCACTTGGGAATGCTATCCGGGCAACGGCGACTGCGACGGCAACCGCGTGCTGTCCACCCCGTCTTCGGGGCCGTTCGATCTCAACGATATTTTCAGTTGGAACTGAGGAGTTTGGTATAGAGCCCGGGGGCGGATTCCCCACTTCCGTCCGTCACCAGGATTTCGGGGTCCTTATCGGAACCGTCGCAGCTCAAAGGTCAATCCGGCGCCAGCTCAGCACGCCATCCTTTCCAGTTCCGGGCCGGCCTCCACCCTATCCCGCCGGCAGCGGCCCGCTTGGTTCGAAGGCCAGCCAAGGAGCCGAGGGTGCGAGCCATGATCGGAGTTACCCCAGCGCCCGAAAGAATGACCCGCGGCTGGCGCGCGATTACACTAGCACTAGCCGTCGTGGCCGGCCTTGAGCCGGCCATCTACGCACTTATCAGCGGGTGCCTCGAACAAGGGCAGATGGCCGGGTCAAGCCAGGCTTGACCCGGCCGTGACGGTGGGGGCGCAGGCCGCCATCCAGAGCCCGGAGCGTGAGTGTCAGCAGGTCGCGTGAACCATCGCCGCGGCTGCACGTTGCAGCCGAGTGACGAGGCGACGCGCAGTCAAGTTTCTGGCGTGGATCGGCATACCGGTGGCCGCGATTGTCGCCGTCGTGCTGTTGTGGAACTGGGACTGGTTCGCGCCGATGGTAGCGGCGCGCGCTTCCGCCGAGATCGGCCGCCCGGTCAGTATCGAGCATCTGCACATGCGTCTAGGCCGCGTGACGACCATCGCCGCCGACGGCGTGACCGTCGCCAACCCGGCGGGATGGGCACCTGGCCCGCCGCTTGCGCAGGCGCAGCAGATCCTCGTGCAGGTGGACCTGTTCCGCTACCTGTTTCATCACCAGCTCGTTGTCCCACTGGTGGAGCTTCGCGGTCCGCGCGTCGCCGCGACGGAGACGCCGGCGGGAGAAGCGAATTGGCGCCTCGCACTCCCCGCCGGGTCTAGCAACAGCACGGAGATCGGCAATCTCGTTATCGTGGGCGGTCAAGCGCACGTGCTGGTCCCGAAGCTTCGCGCGGATTTCGCGGTGGCGGTCGCGACGCGCCAGCAGCCGGGGATGGAGCCGCAGCTCCTTGCCGAGGCGCACGGCACCTATGCCGGTCAGCCGATCACCGCCCGGATGATCGGCGGCGCGATCCTGGCGTTGCGCGACGTCAATCACCCCTGGCCGATCGACCTCCGCATCGCCAATGGCAGGACCAAGGTCGCTCTGGTGGGGTCGGTGCGCGACCCGTTGGCGCTCGCCGGCGCCGATCTCCGGCTGCATTTGGCCGGCCCCGACATGGGCCTGTTGGAGCCGCTGACCGGCATCCCCCTCCCGCATACCCCACCGTTCCTGGTGACCGGGCGGCTCGACTTTGCCAACCATCAGGTCCGGTTCGAGGACATGGCCGGCACCGTCGGATCGAGTGACCTGGAGGGGGCGATCTCGGTCGAACCCAGCAATCCGCGCGAGGTGATCGTCGCCAACCTGCATTCGCGACTGGTAAACCTCGCGGATCTGGGCGGCTTCATCGGCGCCAAGGCGGGCAGCGCGCCCAGTCCCGCCGCCGCGGCGTCCCCCACCGTGCTGCCGACGCGAAAGCTGCACGTCCCGGAGCTGAACTGGGCCGACATTCACCTGCGCTATCAGGGCGGACGGATCGAGGGCCGTTCCATGCCGCTGGGTAACCTGACCGCCGCGCTGGATATCGTAAACGGGGAGGTCGTGCTGCACCCGATCAGCTTCGGCGTCGGCCAGGGGCGGATCGCTGCGTCCGTGCAGCTTATCCCGGCGGGCGCCGAGCTGCGCACCAACGCTTCCATCGACTTTCAAAGCGTCGATGTCGCGCGGCTAATGTCGGCGACCCACATGTTCCACGGCGCTGGCACGATCAGCGGCAGCGGCAGGATCGTGACGGTGGGCAACTCGGTGGCCGAGATGGCCGCCAATGGCAACGGTGAGATTCTGCTTGGTATGGCCGGTGGCAATCTCAGCGCTATGCTTGTCGATCTCTCTGGCCTTGAGTTCGGCAACGCACTGATGGCGAAGCTCGGCCTGCCGACCAATGCGCAGGTGCAGTGCATGGTCACGGATTTCGCCCTGACGCATGGCATCATGCAGACGCGCGCCATGATCATCGACACCAGCGAGGCGATAGTGACCGGCACCGGCACTGTGGATCTTCGCGACGAAAAGCTCGATCTGCAAATTCGTACGCGGCCGCGGCATTTCTCGATCGGCTCGCTGCCCGGGCCGATCAATATCGGCAGCACGTTCAAGCACCCGAGCATCATGCCAGGGACGGAAACCTTCGTACGCGGTGGGCTCGCCGCCGGCCTCGGCGTGCTGTTAGCCCCGCTCGCGCTACTGCCCACGATCCAGTTTGGCACGAGCGATCACGGGGCCTGCGACCGGTTGTTGATCGAGGCCCGAAGCGCGGCGCCGGGCACCAAGCCGCCGGCGCCGCACGCCGTGGTGGCGCGTTGATAACCTTCCCGCCGCGTAATGCCACTCACCGTCACGGCCGGTGAGGGCGGTCGAGGGTCATTCGCAACACCGACAATCGCCGCTGCGTGAGCGCCGTTCGATTTCCCTGCGGTGAGGGATATGATCCCGCCATAAGGACAGAGCTGGGGGCATCGATGAGCGAGATCGACCGGATACTGCGCGATGCCACGGAGGCGGGCACCGTGCCTGGCGTGGTCGCGATGGCGGCTACCAGGGACGGGATTGTCTATCAGGGGGCGTTCGGCCGCCGCGCTATTGCAGATGGCCCGCCGATGACCCTCGACACAGTGTTCCGCATGGCCTCGATGACCAAAGCGGTCACCGCAACGGCGGCCATGCAGCTGGTCGAGCAAGGGCGCCTGTCGCTCGACGCGCCGGTGGGCGACGTCGCGCCGGGGCTCGCCGCGCCCCAGGTCCTGGAAGGCTTCGACGCCGGTGGCAAGCCGATGCTCCGACCGGCGCGCGGCACCATCACGCTGCGCCAACTGCTCACCCACACCGCTGGCTTCGGCTATGATACCTGGAACGCCGATCTGCTGCGCTACCACCGCGAAATGGGCCTGCCGCCGGCGCGCACCGGCAAGCTGGCCAGCCTAGGCGCGCCGCTTACATTCGATCCGGGTACGCGCTGGCAATACGGGATCAGCATCGACTGGGCCGGACGCATGGTCGAGGCGGTAAGCGGGATGGACCTCGAGACCTATTTCCGCACCCACATCTTTGCCCCACTTGGCATGACCGACACCAGTTATCTAGTGCGCCCGCACATGGAGCAGCGGCTCGCCACGGTCTACGCCCGGACAACCAACGGGTTGGAAGCGCTGCAGCTCGATCCCAATCCTGCCCGCGAATTCTTCCCAGGTGGCGGCGGGTTATACGCCACCGCCGGCGACTATCTGACCTTTTTGCGCATGCTGCTGGCCGGCGGGACCCTCAACGGGGCCACCATCCTGCGTCGCGAGACAGTGGCCGAGATGGCGCAGAACCACATCGGCCCGCTACTGGTCGAGCCATTGCGCTCGGTGGTCGCAACCTCGTCGAACGATGTCGAGCTGTTCGCCGGCTCGCCCAAGAAATGGGGCCTCAGCTTCCTGATTAACACCGAGCCGGTGCCGGGTGGTCGCGCCACCGGCAGCCTCGCCTGGGCCGGCCTGTACAACACCTATTTCTGGGTGGATCCGACGACCGGAGTCGCCGCCCTTATTCTCACGCAGATCCTTCCGTTCGGCGACGCGGCCGTGCTCCACATGCTCGATCGGTTCGAGACGCATCTGTACGCCGGCTTAACTGCACGCCACATTTGACCGGGATGCCGTCCGATCCGGTAAGTTCCACAGACGACAAGACGAGGGCAGGCATGGGCGGGGTACCGGACCCCGACTTTCGTGCGGTCTTCCGCGCGACGCCGGGTCTGTATTTGCTGCTTACGACGGAATTCGGGATCGTCGAGGCGACCGACACTTGGCTGCGGCACACTAGCACGCGGCGCGCCGAAGTGCTGGGGCGCACACTGCTCGACGTGCTGGCGGAGAGCCCGGACGAGCGAGCGGCAAGCGGCCCGCGCGAACTGCGCGAATCATTAGAGCGGGTGCTCCAGTTCGGGCAGGCCGACGCCATGCCTGTCCGCCGCTACGACATCCGGCGCCCTGACGGCGGCTTCGCCGAGCGCTACTGGACGCTGCTGAACGTGCCGCTACGCGACGAAGCCGGGCGGCTTGTCGGTATCATCCACCGCGTGCGGGATGTGACCGAGCTGGTGCGGCTTCGCCAGGAAGGCACCGAGCGCGACGAGCTGGCGCGCGACCAACAGCTTCTCATCGATCGCCTGCGGGCGGCCAACGAAGAACTGGCGCAGCGCGACCGTTCGCTGTCCGAGAGCGAGCACCGATACGCGATCGCAGTCGAGGCCGGCCGGCTTGGCTCCTGGGAGATGAGCCTGCCGGACCGGCGGATGATTTCCTCGCCACTACACAAGGCCTGCTATGGCCGCGCTCCGGACGATCCGTTCACCCACGACGAACTGCGCGCTGCCGTCCATCCCGAGGACCGTGCGCTGCGGCAGGGGGCGCTCGACCGTGCTTTGCTCGGTGGGGCCGATTACGACGTGGAGTACCGCGTGGTCTGGCCTGACGGCAGCACACACTGGGTGCAGGTCCGTGGCCAGGTGATCCGCCGCCCGGACGGCACGCCTGAGCGCATGGCAGGGGTCACGCTCGACGTCACCGAGCGCAAGCGGGCCGAGGAGATGCTGGAGGCCCGCGTCGCCGCCCGTACCGCCGAGCTTGCCCAGGCGAACGGCCGGCTCACCGCCGCAATTGCCGAGCGTGAAAAGGCGGAACGGGCACTGATGGACGCCAGACGGTTGGAGGCGATCGGGCAACTCACCGGCGGCGTCGCGCATGATTTCAACAACCTGCTGGCTGCAGTGATCGGCAACCTGGAGCTGCTCTCGGCTACCCTCCACGAAGCGCCGTCGCGCCGTTATGCCGAGGCCGCCTTGTCCGCCGCCTGGCGCGGCGGGCGGCTGACCCAGCAGCTACTCGCCTTCGCGCGCCAGCAGCGCCTCGAGTCCGCCTCGGTCGATGTGAATGGCCTGATCGCCGGAATGGACGCGCTGCTGCATCACACGCTGGGCGGGCTGGTGCAGGCGGAGACGGACCTCGCCGCGGACCTGTGGCCCGCCTCCACCGATGCGACGCAGCTCGAGCTTGTGCTGCTCAACCTTGCCATCAACGCCCGCGACGCCATGCCCGAGGGCGGCGTGCTGCGACTGGCGACGCGCAATGTTGAGCGGGCCGATGCGACGCTCCCCGAAGAGCTGGAGCCGGGCGAGTACGTGCTGGTCAGCGTGAGCGACACCGGGATCGGGATGTCACCCGAAGTGGTGGAGCGGGCCTTCGAACCGTTCTTCACCACGAAGGAGGTCGGCAAGGGCAGCGGGCTCGGGCTAGCGCAGGCGTACGGGGTCGCCCGCCAGTCCGGCGGCACCGTTCGCCTCCGGAGCCGGCTCGGCCATGGCACCGAGGTCGAGCTGTTCCTGCTGCGGGCCGTTGCGCCGGTGAAGGCCGAACCAGGTCGTGTGCCGGCCTTGGATCGGTCCGCTTCCCGCAGGCCGGCAGTGTTGGTCCTGAATGACGAGCCCGGTCTGCGCGGCGTCGCGTGCGAGTTGCTGTCAGAGGCCGGTTATCAGGTGCAGGAGGCCTCCGGCGGGCACGAGGGGCTGGCGGTTCTGCACGAGCGGCGTTTCTTCGCAGCCGTGGTGGATTACGCGATGGCGGGCATGTCCGCGACTGAGTTCGCACGGCTCGCCCGTCAGCTCCAGCCGGAATTGCAGGTGCTGTTCATCACCGGCGGCCCGGACACGCTCGAACAGGACCGGCTCGGTCCGGGGGAGCGGGCTCTCAGCAAGCCCTACGGCCGGGCCGAGCTGTTGCGCGCCCTTGGGCGCCTGGCAACCGCCTCGGCCGACTAACCGTTCCTCCTTCCTTGTGGGAGGGAGAGGGGGAGGGGAACGCGTTTCAGGAGAGACACACAGTCACCCCTTCGGCCGCCGGAACCTCAATGCGGGATCTCCGCGACCGCCGCGATCTCCACCACCAGTTCCGGCCGATACAGCGTTGCCATCGGCACCGTCGTGGTGACCGGTACGTAGGACTGAAGAACCCGCGCCTGATATCGCCGGCCCGCATGACGACGGCACTTCGCCGGCGGCATCGAGCGCGACCTGTCCTTGAGATGAGCAACCTGCCCGCTACCCGGAGCGCAACTATCGAGAACGCGCCGAACGGCTGCCAGATGCCAGCCGGGTTAAAGCGATCGGTCATCGCATGGTCCCTGTGTGAAGGGGCTGCGGCGAACACAATAGGCACTACCGCGGTCCTCAGCCCCGTTCGCACCAATATTCTCGATCTGACACGGCGCCCCGCTCACCGGACACTAGCGTGGATTTTACCGCTCCCGGTAGCGACTCGCGGGACTGTGCAGACCGTCTGAAGGAGTACGAGAACATGGATTCTCTCCCGACGGGGTCGCACGAGAAAGAGAAGGGAACGCTTTGTGAACGACGAATTGGCCACTCCGCGCGCGGAGCCGCTTCCACGAGACTGGCCTAGCTTCCTTTCGGGCGGTGGAGAGTTGGGCCAGCTCATACGCCGCTTCGATTGGAGGGCGACGCCCCTCGGCGCGCCGAGTAACTGGCCGCAGAACCTCAGGACGGCGCTTCGGATCATGCTGACCTCGCGCCAGCCGATCTGGATCGGTTGGGGCAAGGAGCTGACCTACTTCTACAACGCCCCCTACAAATCGATCATCGGCGGCAAGCATCCGTGGGCGCTCGGCCGGCCAACAACGGAGGTCTGGCGGGAGATCTGGAGCGATATCGGCCCAATGCTCGACACCGCCATGAGCGGCGATCAGGGAACTTATGTGGAAGCCCAGCTCCTGATCATGGAGCGCAACGGTTATCCCGAGGAGACCTACTACACTTTCTCGTACAGCCCGATCCCGAATGACGACGGTACCGTCGGTGGCATCATCTGCGCCAACAGCGACGACACCCAGCGAGTCGTCGGCGAGCGTCAGCTCGCGCTGTTACGAGACCTGGCGGCCGACACGACCCACGCCCGCAATTGGCAGGCGGCGTGCGAGCGGAGCGCCGACGCGCCGAGGCGTTGGCGGAGATCGATCGTGCCAAGACGACATTCTTCTCCAACGTCAGCCATGAGTTCCGCACGCCCCTGACATTGATGCTGGGGCCCATCGAGGATGCGCTGAACGACGCGTCGGCGGCCGCACTATCGCCGACGCAGCGGAACCGGCTCGAGACGGCTCATCGCAACAGCCTGCGTCTGCTCAGGCTGGTGAACTCGCTGCTTGACTTCTCGCGCATCGAGGCCGGCCGCATGGAGGCAAGCTTCGAGCCCGTGGACCTGGCGAAACTGACGGCCGAACTGGCCTCCAATTTCGAGTCGGCGACCGAGAGGGCTGGACTGGGGCTACGGATCGACTGTCCTGAATTGCCCCAGCCAGTCTATGTCGATCGAGACATGTGGGACAAGATCGTCCTCAATCTTCTCTCGAATGCGTTCAAGTTCACCTTCGCGGGTGAAATAGCCGTCCAGCTTCGCCCCTCGGCGGACGCACGCTCAGTGGAAATGGCCATACGCGACACAGGTGTGGGAATCCCTGAATCCGAGCTGCCTCGGCTGTTCGAGCGCTTCCACCGCATCGAAGGTCAGGAGAGCCGGTCGTTTGAGGGATCCGGGATCGGGCTCGCCCTGGTCCAGGAACTCGTCAAGCTTCACGGTGGAACTATTCGCGCGGAAAGCAAGCTGGGCGAGGGCACGGCGTTTATCGTCTCGGTGCCATTTGGACTGGCGCATCTGCCTGCGGACCGTGTCGGAACCGAGCAGTCGCGCATCTCGACCTCGCTGCGCGCCGATGCCTTTGTCGAGGAAGCGCTGCGTTGGCTCCCCCATTCCGATTCCGCTCCGGGCGACGGACCAGCGGATCGGGCCGATGACGCATCCGAGCTGCTGTTCGGCGGCAGGACCGATGGGGCTCGCATCCTGATCGCGGACGACAATGCGGACATGCGGAACTACATACGCCGGTTGCTCGGGACCCGGTGGCGGGTGGAAACGGTTCCGGATGGTCGAGCGGCCCTGGCGGCGATTCGCGCTCGGAAACCGGACCTGATTCTGACCGACGTCATGATGCCGGGGATGGACGGTTTCGAGCTGCTGCGCGAACTGCGCAGCGATCAGACCCTGCGTGACCTGCCGGTGATCACCCTGTCCGCTCGGGCTGGAGAAGAGGCCCACGTGGAAGGTTTAGGTGCCGGCGCGGATGACTACCTGACCAAGCCGTTCTCGGCACGGGAGTTGGTTGCCCGCGTCAACGCAAATCTCGAGATGGCGCGTCTTTGGCGTGACGCCACGCGAGATTTGCGGGAAAGCGAGGTGCGCTTTCGCAACATGGCGGATCATGCGCCGGTCATGATGTGGATGACCGATCCAACCGGGTCGCTGACCTATCTGAACCGACTCTGGTCCGAGTTTACCGGGCAGACGCCGGAGCACGCGTTGGGCTTCGGCGCGTGGGAAGCCCTGCACCCTGAGGACAGGCCCGAGTCCGAGGGCATATTCTTCACGGCCAACGCCGCCCACGAGCAATTTCGAATCGAGTGCCGGCTGCGGCGTCGGGACGGCGTTTATCGCTGGGCCCTCAACGCCGCCTCGCCGCGTTTCGGCGATGATGGCGCATTCCTTGGTTACATTGGGTCAGTCATTGACATCACCGATCGGAAGGAAGCCGAGCAGATTCTGCAGCAGGCGAACGAAATCCTGGAGCAACAAATCGCCGCTGCGATTGCCGAACGGGCGGAAACCGAAGCCCAACTCCGTCAGGCGCAGAAAATGGAGGCCATCGGCAAGCTTACAGGCGGCGTGGCACATGATTTCAACAACGTCCTGCAGGTCATCGCCGGAAATTTACAGCTTCTAACGCGAGATTTTGTCAGCAATCCGCGTGCCGAACAGCGTCTGCACACCGCGATTGCCGCGATCTCCCGAGGATCGAAACTCGCCTCGCAACTTCTGGCCTTTGGGCGCCGGCAACCTCTCGCACCCAAGGTGATCAATCTCGGCCGGCTCATTCGCAACATCGATGACATGCTGCGCCGTGCCCTCGGCGAAGGCATCGAAATCGAGACCATCATTGCAGGCGGGCTATGGAACACCTTCGTCGATACGGTGCAGGTGGAGAACGCGCTGCTCAATCTGGCCATCAATTCGCGCGATGCCATGAACGGCCACGGCAAGCTGACCATAGAGGCCGGAAATGCTTTTCTGGACGACGCGTACGTCACCCGCCAGGCGGACGTAACCGCGGGACAGTACGTGATGGTCGCGGTCACCGACACCGGCTGCGGCATACCTCCTGACTTGATCGAACACGTCTTCGAGCCGTTCTTCACGACCAAGGCTGAAGGCCAGGGCACCGGGCTCGGGCTCAGCATGGTCTATGGGTTCGTGAAGCAGTCGGGAGGACACACCAAAATCTACAGCGAGCCCGGCCAAGGCACGACCGTGCGCCTCTATCTCCCGCGCGCCCGCGAGCAGGAAGATATCGAGACAGATGTCGAGGCAGCGCCGGCAACGGGTGGCACGGAGACCGTGCTGGTGGTCGAGGACGACGAGGATGTTCGCCGCACCGTCGTCGATATGCTGTCAGAGCTTGGATACCGAGTGCTCAAGGCCAGGGATGCGCAAAGCGCGCTGGTGATCATCGAGAGCGGGGTGCCCATCGACCTGCTGTTCACGGACGTCGTTATGCCCGGGACGCTCCGCAGTCCCGAACTTGCCCGCAAGGCCCAGGACCGGCTGCCCAATCTCGCGGTGCTGTTTACGTCGGGCTACACCGAGAATGCCATCGTCCATGGCGGTCGACTGGACGACGGCATCGATCTTCTGAGCAAGCCCTACAGCCGCGAAGCGCTCGCACGGAAAGTCCGGCATGTCTTGCGCAATCAGCAGCAGCGCAATCTTGGCAAGTCATCATCGTCACGTTCTTCGTGACAGCACGGCGATGGCAACAGAACCACATCGTTGCCGTCACCCCGGTTGCGGGTGCTTCTCGTCGAGGATGACCCGATGGTCCGATTCGCCAACCGTTTCAATTACCACGCTACCACACCAATTCCCAGCGTCAGACAAACGGTCGCCGAAAGCTCGCACGCGGAATCTCGGCGATTGCGGCGATCTCCACAACCAACTCCGGACGGTACAGCGCCGCGACCTGCACCGTCGTGGTGACCGGATACGGAGTATGAAAGAACCCCCGCCGGATGTCGCCGGCTCCCATGAACGCGGCGATGTCGGTGACGTACTGCGTCAGCGAGAGAATTTGGCTCATATCGCCGCCCATGCTGGCCAGCACGGCTCGGATATTCTCGAGCACCTGACGCACTTGCTCGCGCATATCACCCGCTCCCACCACTTCGCCGGCAGCATTGAGCGCGACCTGTCCCTTTAGGTGAACAACCTGCCCCTCGCCCTGCAGCGCAACCATCGAGAAAGCGCCGAACGGCTGCCAAATGTCAGGCGGATTGAAACGACCGGCCATCCGGGATCCTTCGCTAACGAGTGGGCAGGCATAATGGAACACTCCCGCCACCCCAGGCAACGCCTGTATCAGATGCGCGTCGCCAGGAAGACGAATGTCCCCCGTCCGCTCGCCACCAGTTTGCCCTGTGGGTCGAACACGGCGGCTTCTGCGCTCGAAATCGAGTTGCCGATCCTGATTGCCTTGCCGACAGTCCGAAGCACGCCCGGCTCGGCCAGCGAATGATAATCGACCCGCAAGTCGATGGTCGCCGCCAGCCGTCCGGTCGCAGCAATCACCGCGTATATCGCAGCCGTATCGATCAGTGTCGCGAGTACACCACCATGGGTGGCGCCGCGATCCGGGTTGGAGACGAACTCGCTCCGCCATCCACAGCGAAACTCCACCTCGTCGTTGCCGGCCGCCACCAGCTCATTGCCCAGCCACTGATTAAACGGGTTGGTGGCAAGACGTGCTCGCAGCCGATCGATATCGGCTGCTTCGCCGGCAGGTTGGCTCATCGCGAAACTCAATTCAGCCGCCTTGATCACCCGTCCCGTCGGTGCGGGCCTTGACCATCCGCAGCGGCGTGTAGGTCAGCGCCACCTTACCGTCCTGTTTCACCACGCGATTACGGCTCCGCACCAGTCCGCGATTGGGTCGGCTCGCGCTGCGGCGACTTTCGATCACTTCACACTCCACATGGATCGTATCGCCGGCGAAAGTTGGGCCTTCGACGTTCAGCTCCATGTGCAGGAAGGCAAACCCAGTGTGCTGCATAGAACAATGCACCAGCAGCCCTTCGGCAAACGAATACACCATCGAGGCCGGCACCACACGCTGCTTGATGTCGCTCTCCTGTTTCAGGAACTCCAGGTTGGAGAACAGCACCTCGGTGATGCCGGTCACACCGATGAAGTTGACCAGGTCCGCCTCGGTCAACGTACGTCCGATCGTGCGGAACCGCCGCCCGACCGGCAGGTCCTCGAAGTAAAGCCCCAGCCCCAGGACCTCGTAGCCGCCGATCTCCGCCATCACGATGTTCTCCCCGGTGCGCCTAGCATAGTGCGAGCGATGATGTTGCGCTGGATCTGATTGGTGCCCTCGATGATCTGCAGCACTTTCGCGTCCCTGAAGTAGCGGTTGATCGGATATTCGTTGGAAATCCCTGCGGCCCCGAACAACTGCACCGCATCGGTTGCCACCTTCATGGCAGTGTCGGACGCGAAGCACTTGGCGATCGCCGCCGCACGCGCGAGTTCGGGCCCGCGCGCCCCGGCATCAACCATCGCGGCCGCACGATAGGTCAGCAGCCGCGCCGCCTCCACGCCGATCGCCATATCCGCGAGCATCCATCGTACGCCCTGGAAATCGGCCACCGTCTGGCCGAAGGCGCGGCGGTTCGGGACGTACTCGGCCGCAAGATCCATCGCCCCCTGCGCGAGCCCGACGCCGCGCGCCGCGATCAGCGGGCGGGATGCGTTCAGCGACTCCATCACCAGGGCGAAGCCTCTGCCTTCCTCGCCCAGCATGTTTTCCGCCGGAACCACGGCGTTATCGAAAAACAGGGCGCAGGACGGGATGCCGCGGGCGCCCATCTTGTCTTCCTTGCGGCCGATCTCCAGCCCTTTCGTGCCGCGTTCGACAATAAAGAAATTGATCGCCCCCCGCTCCGCGTCACCAACCCGCGCGGCGACCAGGATGAAATCGGCATGCGCCGAATTGGTACACCAGATCTTGGAACCATTCAGACGGTAATCGTCGCCGTGGCGTCGCGCGCGCGTGCGGATGCCGCTCACATCCGACCCGCTCTGCGGTTCGGTCAGCGAAAACGCCGCACGCAACCCGCCCTCGGCCAGTCCTGGCAGATATCGCCGTCGCTGCGTCTCGGTACCGCCGGCGATGATGGCGCCGATCGGGGCCCACTGGACCAGCAGCAGATAGGCGGTGTTGTAACAGACGCGGCCGAACTCCTCGATCGCCACGCATCCGGACAAAAGGCTGCCCGAGCCGCCGTATTCGGTCGGAAACGGCAGCGTGAACAGGCCCAGTTCGCGCAGCAGGTCGAACATGTCCTGCGGATATTCGCCCGTGCGATCGATCTCCGCCGCGCGCTTTGCGACGCGCTCCACGGCGACGCGCCGGACCATGTCCTGCAGCGTGCGCTGGTCCTCGCCAAGCGAGAAGCCCGTAGCTCCGCGGCTGTTGTTCTGGCTCATTCCCGCTCCCGTATTCCAGCACGTCGTTCGAAAAATGAATGCCAGAGGCTGTGCCGTCAACGTCAAGTTCGCTCGTTTTCACCACAACCGTGATGAAGTGCGCTAGGCCCGCTATTGACACCACCGATCAAGCGTTCGATATTCAGCACATCGTTCGGAAACTCCGAAGGAGGCGGCGCATGCACATCCAGCCCATTCCGACCCGCCAGCCGTCCGACCGGCGACGCTCTGTCCGCCGCCCCGAGGTGGTGAAATCCGCCGTCCGCGTCCTCGAAATCCTCGAATTCATCGATGACAGCCGCGCCCCCGTCAGCGTCGGCCAGGTCGCGGCGGCGCTCGGGTTTCCGCAATCCTCCACCTCGGCCCTGCTGCACAGCCTGCTCGCCGCCGGCTATCTGCGCCACGGCAAGCGGCAACGCACCTACCTGCCGACCGAACGCGTCCCGCTGCTCGGCAATTGGGTGTCATCGCGCGTTGTCGCGGAAGGTCCACTGCTGCGCCTCGCCTCGACCATCGCCCATGGAAGTGGCTTCGCCGCTGCGCTGGTGATGCGCACAGGCAACGATGTGACCTGCGTCCACGCGCTCGACCCGCACGAGGTGGGCCCGACCTGGCTCAGGACCGGCGCCCGCCTGCCGCTGGCGTCCTCGGCACCTGGCCTCGTGCTGCTGAGCCAGATGCCTGATACGGAGGTGCGAAAGCTCATTCACCGCCTCAACGCGGATGCCGATCCATCCGCGATCATCCGCGTCACGGATCTGCTCGACCGCCTCACCGAGGTCCGTCGGCGCGGCTTCGCCTGCGCCAGCCAGAACGAGCGTGCGGTCGCCGCGCTGCCCATCCCTTCCCGTCCGGGCGAAACACCGCTCGTCTTGCTGGTTGCAGGTTCAGCCAACGCTTTGCGCCTGTGGCTGCCGGCGCAGCTCCCCGAATTGCGTACGGCAGTGGCACGTGGCAGCCTCGCGGCACAGACCGAGACCATGCCGGCATTGGTTGCGTAAAGAACGATGGGACGGAGCCACTCGGTGCCAGAAACGCCCGCGCCGCCCCGCCCGGCAGATCCCGAAGCAGCGGAAACCGTGCTGGCCTCCTGGCTCGATCCCGCGGCGATCGCTAGGGCACGATCACAGAGCCTGTTCGGCTAAGCCCCGCTGATCGGCGCAATCTCTGCTTCGGTCTTGCCAATCTCTGCCAGCACCTCTCGGGTATGCTCGCCAAGCCGCGGCGGCGGCAGCCGCAAGGCGCCGGGTGTCGCTGAAAACCACGTCGTGACGGCCGTGGTGATCATCGTCTCTTCGCTCGGATGCTGCACTCGTTGAAAGAAGCCGCTCTCCCACAGATACGGGCTCGCCAGGATGTCCTCGAGCGTCCGAACGATCCCATGCGGCACATCCGCCGCTTCCAGCCGGCTGAGCCACTCCGAAGTCGTGCGTTCGCGCATCGCCCCCGTCAGCATTTCATACAGCGCGTCGATATGCTGCGTGCGGGCCGGCAAGGTTGCGAATCGCGGATCCTCCGCCAGCTCCGCCCGATCGAGTGCCCGGAACAGCCGCCGCCACTGCTCATCGGTCGTGGCCAGCAGGCACACGTAACCATCCTGCGTCGCATAGGGCCGCCGGTACGGCGTGAACATCCGGGGATACCCGAGGCCCTTCTCCGGCTCGCCCAGCACCCCATGCCAAAGGTGATCGACAAGATTGAAGGCGATCATGCTCTCCAACATTGGCACATGCACTTCCTGCCCCTCGCCGGTGCGTTCGCGCGCGAACAGTGCCATGCCGACGGCCGAGGCCAGCTCCAGGCCGATCAGCTTGTCGCAGACCGCCATCGGCAGGTAGCGCGGCTCACCGCCGATACCGCCATTCAGCGCGGCCATGCCGGACTCGCCCTGGATGATATCGTCGTAAGCCGGCCGGTCACGCAGCGGTCCCGCCTTGTCGAAACCGGTCGCCGCGGCATACACGATGCGCGGATTACGCGCGGCCACGGACGGATAGTCCAACCGGAGGCGCGCCACCGCCGACAGCCGCATATTGTGCACGAACACGTCCGCCGCTGCGATCAGGTCCATCAGCGCGCCGATCCCGCGGGCCGTCTTCAGATCGAGAACGATGCTGCGTTTATTGCGATTGATATTAAGAAAATACGCCCCCATGCCTGGATTGCGCCGGGGCCCAAGCTCGCGCATGAAATCGCCCTGCGGCGGCTCCGCCTTGATCACATCGGCGCCCAGATCGCCCAGCCTCTGCGTTGCGACCGGCCCCAGCACCGCCGAGGTAAGATCGATCACCCGAATGCCTGCCAGCGGTCCCGACATATCTCCGCGCTCCCTGCCACGTCATCGCATGCCATGCATGGGCGTCGAGGAGAAGGCCCGAAACTTCGAGAGTGTGATATTCCTCACGGCCGCTCACCACCGGCTGGTGGCGATACCCGTAGCCAATTACAAGCGAACATACCCAGTCACGAATGACACCCGAACCCATGCCCTCTGCTAGCAACCAGCCAGATAAGGCCGCGTCGGAGTCACCCCGATCGGTGCTTCGCCTGCTCGGGCTGTTCGAAGCCATTGCCAAAGCCCCGGAAGGCCTGTCGCTCGCCGAGCTCAGCATGGCGCTGGAAACCCCGAAGAGCAGCCTGCTCGCCCTGCTGAAGCCGCTGGTTGCCGCCGGACATTTGGTTCACGCCGAGCAACGCTATCGCCCCGGGCCCGCCATGTTCCAGATGGCAGAGACAATTCTTCGCGCACGCCAGCCATCGGTACTGCTGCGGGCCTTCATGCAGGAGCTTTGGACAGAGACGCGTGAAACCGTTCTGCTGACCGCTATCGACCGCAACGCGCGAGTTGTTACGTATGTAGAATGCCTGGACAGCCCACAGCTCATCCGTTACGTGGTCTCGGTCGGTGCCGTGCGGCCGCTCTACGTCTCGGCGGCCGGTCAGACACTGCTCGCGTTCCAACCGGAAGCATGGCAGGAAGCCTATCTGCGCACGGCGAAGCTGCAGCGAATGACCGGCGAGACCATCACCGACCGCGTCGCGTTGCGCCGGCGCCTGGCCGAGATCAGACGGAGCGGCATGGGCGTCAGCATTGGGGAGGCGGTGCAGGGCGCGGCCGGCATTGCGGCGCCGATCATCCAGGCCGACGGAACCGTCAATGAAGCGCTGCTTCTGGCCGGGCCCGCCGAGCGGATCGAGCGCAACAAAGATGCTCTGTCCACGCTCGTCCGCGACATCAGCGAGCGTATGTCCGCTGCCCTTGGCTATCGCGGCCTGGCTGACATCAATGCTAATCGACGCGCTACGGCACGCATCTGACACGATAACGATGGAAGGGAGACCATGCGAGGATTGAACGGCAAGCGGGTGATCATCACCGGTGCCGCGAGCGGCATCGGGAAAGCGACCGCGCTGCGTCTGGCCGAAGAAGGTTGCATCCTCGGCCTGTTTGACCGCGACGAAGCTGGCGCGAACCGAACCGCCGATGAGTGCGCCGGCGGTAGCGCACGAGCCTGCAAAGTGGACATCACCGACGAAACCGAGGTCGAAGCAGCCGTGGCTGCATTCGAAACCAATATCGGTCCCGTCGATGGCCTGGCGAACGTCGCCGGCTGGGATAAGGGTGCGGCATTCCTCGATACCGACTGTGCGTTGTGGGATCGCATCATCCAGATCAATCTTTACGGCCCGCTGTTCATGCACAAGGCCGTGCTGCCCCGCATGGTGGCTCGTGGCGCCGGCCGCGTGGTGAATGTCGCATCCGATGCGGGTCGCGTCGGATCATCGGGGGAGGCCGTCTATTCCGCCTGCAAAGGCGGCATCATCGCCTTCACCAAAACCATGGCACGCGAGATGGCGCGCAAGGGGATTACGCTGAACTGCCTCTGCCCCGGGCCGACCGACACGCCGCTGTTCCAGGGTTTTGCCGAGGACCTGGCGGGTGGCGAGAAACTGAAGGACGCACTGAAACGCGCCATCCCGTTGCGCCGCCTCGGTACGCCGGACGATTATCCTGGCCTGATCGCATTCCTGCTCAGCGACGATGCGTCCTTCATCACCGGGCAGACGATCAGCGTCTCCGGCGGGCTGACGATGGTGTAGGATTTGCCGCAAACTGGCAGGACACTGTCCCGCTCACCGCTCGACAAAATTCGGACGCCGCTTCTCCAGGAACGCGCGATAGCCCTCCTTGAAGTCGGAAGAGGCATTCGTCACCAGCATATCCTGATTGGCCATCATCACCGCTTCCGCCAATGTCTGGAACGGAGCTTCGTACACCTGCTGCTTCAACACGCGCATCGAGCGTGAGGAGCAGTTCATGGCCATGTCGGTTGCATAGTTAAGCGTCTCGGCTGCCAGAGTTTCCGCCGGACAGACACGGTTGACCAGGCCGATCCCCAGAGCTTCCGCAGCACTCACCCGTCGGCCAGAGAGCAGAAGATCGAGCGCGTTCGCCTGACCGATGATCCGCGGCAGGATCCACGACATGCCGTACTCGCCGGTCAGGCCAAGCCGCGCGAAGGCCGTCGTGAAGACGGCTGCCTCCGATGCGAAGCGGACATCGCAGAACAGCGCATAAAGCAGCCCGAGCCCTGCCGCTGCGCCGTTGATCATGGCGATAATCGGCTTGGGAGAAGCGGAGAAATGGCTGTGGCGCGTCTGATAGTCCGGTCGGCGATTCATATCGAACGGACGCGCCAGCTTGGTAACAAGATGTCGGGGATCCTGCGACCCGAAGCTCCCGACATCGCCGCCCGCGCAGAATGCCCGTCCCGCCCCGGTCAGCACAATCACCGCCACGTCCGGATCGACGCCGGCACGTTCCACTGCATCCCACAACTGCACAACCATCTCGTCGTGCAGGGCGTTCATCCGCTCCGGGCGGTTGAGCGTGATGGTCGCAACCCGCTGGTCAACGACGTATAGAACCTGCTGATCCATGACACTGTTCCCTATCCAGCGAGTCCATGGGGTGGCGTTTCGGGCTCGCTGGCGCTCGATCAGAATGGACCGTGTCAAGCCGTGCATGCTCTGCCGAGCCGAACGCAACAAGCATAGCTATCCCTGCAACGACGACGGGAAGGAGGGAGCGCGCTTGCCTTCGAACGCCGCCAGCCCTTCCGTGACATCGGGCGAGCCCAGTGCCGGCACGACAGCGCGAGCCTCTTGCCGCAGGCCCGCGGCCAAAGCCCCGTCGAGGCCAGTGCGCGCCAACCGCTTCATCAGGGCAAGGCCGGGACCGCTGCGCGACGCGAGCGTGCGACAGAACGCCAGCGCCTCCGTCTGCAGGGAATTGTCCTCTACCACGTAGTTGACCAAGCCCCATTGCAGGGCCTGCGCTGCGTCAATCCAGCGGACGCTCAGGAACAAATCCATGGCTCGGCGCAGCCCGATCACGCGTGGCAGGCGTTGCGTCCCGCCCCAACCTGGAACCAGGCCGAACTGACCGTGCTGATCACCGAATCGTGCCGTGCGCGCGGCGTAGACCAGATCGCAGGCCAGGATCAGTTCCAGACCACCGGCGAGGCACAGCCCCTGCACGGCGGCCACAACGGGCAGGTGGCTCTCCTCCAGTGCACACAGCACGGCATGACCGTGATCGATGAAATGCGTCAGGCCGGCGTGGTGCGAACGCAGCGATTTGACCTCGCCAAGTTCCGCGCCGGTACAGAAGTTCTTGCCCTGCGCGCGGACCAGCACGGCGCGCGCAGCGGCGTCGGCCTCGAAGCGGCGAAGCGCTGCCAGGATCAGGTCGAAGCAGCGCACTGACAAACAGTTGTAGATCCGCGGGCGTGTTAGCTCGATGACGCCGACGGGCCCCTCGGTGAAGGCGGCGACTGGCGGTGTGTCGTCGCTCATCGCTTAGACGACCGAACCGGGAGGAAACGCTGGCTTGCGCTTCTCCAGATGCGAGGCCAGGCCTTCCTTCACCTCAGGTCCTGTGAAGCCCAGGAACTCCAGTGCCAGTGAGGCATCGAAGGTGGGACCGGCGGAGCGTAGCCAGTTGTTGAGCGCATACTTGGTCCAGCGGATCGCGCTTTGCGCACCCTCGGCCAGACGTGTCGCGACCTCTACCGCCTTGGCATCGAGTTCGGCATCTTCTACTGCCAGGCTGATCAAGCCGATCCGCTCGGCTTCAGCGCCCAAGACCTGCTCGCACAACAGAAGGTAATATTTCGCTTTGGCCAGCCCGCACAGCAGCGGCCAGATAATGGCAGCATGATCTCCGGCTGCTACACCCAGGCGCGTGTGACCGTCGATGATGCGGCAGTCCTTGGTCGCGATCGACACATCGGCCAGCATGCCACACACAAGCCCAGCCCCGACCGCAACGCCGCGCATTGCGCTGACCACCGGCTTCGAGCAGTTGATGATGTTCTGCACGATGTCGCGCGCTTCTCGCCACTGACGCGCGCGCGCATCGAAATTGTCGATGTTCTGCTGGATCATGCCGAAATCGCCACCGGCCGAGAACACTTTCCCTGCACCGGTGATCACCACGGCATTAATCGTCGGGTCACGATCGACGTCGCGCCAGATATCGGCAAGCTCGCCATGCATGGCATCGTCAGCGGTGTTCATCCGGCCGTTATCCATGGTGATACGCAGCACTTTGGGATGCGGCCGATCGAAGCGGAGGCGGGTATAACGGTCGTAAGCAGTGCTCATGACGGATCTCTTATGCCGGAACGGGTTCAGTCCATAGTCAGCAAGACGCGTCCGATCGCCCGGCGCGATTGGAGTATCGCCATGGCTTCGCGGCAGCGTCCGAGCGGAAAGCGATGGGAGATGTTGGGGCGCAGGTGCACTTCAATAGGGGTTGGTTCATCCGTATCTCCGGAATGCGGCCGCTGGTGAATCCAACCACGAGGATCCGCCCGCCCCAGGCCATGCAGCGCAACGACCGCTCGAAGACATCGCCGCCAACGGGATCGAAGACCACATCGGCGCCCTTGCCGTCAGTCACGTCCATTACCAGATCGCGGAAATTGTCCTGTGTATAGTCAATCGTGATGTCAGCGCCGCGACTGCGCGCGATGGCACGCTTCTCGTCCGATGATGCTGTGGCGATCACGTGTGCCCCGAGCAGCTTGCCCGTCTCCACGGCGGCGAGGCCGACGCCGCCAGCCGCGCCGTGTACCAGCAGTGTTTCGCCGGGCTGCAACTGGCCGCGCTGCATCACCGCGTTTACCGCCGTGGATGTGGCGACCACGAAGGCGGCACCTTCCTCGAAGCCGAAGCCGTCTGGCAGCGGTAGCACAGCGTCGATCGGCGCGACCAGCATCTCGGCGTGACAGCCCCACCATTGCCGTACCATCACCCGATCGCTAGCCACGAACCGTGTCACGCCAGGACCGACGGCATCCACGACACCGGCCGCCTCAAAGCCTGGGGTAAACGGCAGCGTCGGCTGGAGTTGGTATTTCCCGGCGCTCATCAGCAGATCCGGAAAGTTCAGGCCGGAGGCACGCACCGCGATGCGCACCTCACCTTCACCCGGTTCGGTCACGTCCACGGTTTCGACCGTGATCGAATCCGGTCCATTCTGGTCATGGCATATCAGGGCCCGAGGCATCGGTATTTGCCGCGAGACAGTCGAGCCGCGGACGTGACATCAGCTCCGCACCAGAGGGCAGGCGGACGCCGAAAGTGGCAGGAACGCCTTCCCGGGCGGGATGACGGCGAGCTGGCGGCAGTAGTCCCAGGCGTATTTCGACGCTGCGGGGGACTTCACCTGCCAGAGATACATGTCGTGCATCATCTGCCCATCCGCACGTAGCGTGCCCTTGCCGAACACAGGATCATCGGTAGGCATCTTCTTCATCTGCTGCATCACCGCGCTGCCGCTCGCCTTTGCCTTGTCCACTCCGGTCGCGGCCACCGCCTTCAGGTAATGCAGCGCGCCAGCATAGACACCGGCATGGTCCTCGGTCGGCTTGAGGTCCCGCCATTGCGGCTGGAAGCGTTGCGCGAAGGCGCGGGTGGCATCGTTCAGATCCCAATAGAACGGATCACAGTACATCAACCCCTGCGCCGTATCGAGACCGAGCGCATGGACGTTGGTGATCAGCATCAGTAGGCTGACCAGACGTTGTTTGCCGCGCCCGATGCCGAACTCACGCGCCTGCTTGATCGCGTTCGTGGTGTCGGTCCCGGCACTGGCGAGCGCAACAACCTTGGCACCGCTGGCCTCGGCCTGCACCAGGAACGAGGAGAAGTCGCCGTTGCTGGGGAAGGGGAAACGCGCATTGCCCAGAACCTCTCCTCCGGCCGCGCGTATCACCGAGGCGGTGTCATCCACCAGGGTCTGACCAAACGCATAGTCCGCGCTGATGAAAAACCAGGTGTCGCCGCCTTCGCGCAGGATTGCCGAGCCGAGGCTCGCGCCGAGACAATGGGTGTTGTAGGCGAGCTGCATGCTGTTCGAGGTGCATGCCTTGCCGGTCAGGGCGCTGCTGCCGGCGCTGATCTGCACGACCTTGTCGCGCTGCTCGGCAAGGTCTGCCACGGCGAGTGCGATCGCGGAATTGGGCACATCCGTGACCATGTCCACGTCCTCGCGATCGAACCAGGCGCGAGCCACCGACAGGCCGATAGCGGGCTTGTCCTGCATGTCACCGCTGATCACATCGATCTTGAAGCCGGGCTTGTAATCACGAATGAAATCCTCGACCGCAAGTTTGGTCGCAACGACTGATCCGCCGCCGGCTCCGTCGGTGTAGTCGCCGGACAGCGCCGTCAACACGCCAATCCGGATGGTCGGGGTCTGCGCCCGTGCGCGACGCGACGGTGTCGCCAATCCGGCGCCGAGCGTCAGACAAGCGGCGCCGGACATCAGTCGTCGACGGGTGATAGATGCTGTCATTCTCGCTGCCTCCCGCAAGCCATGGCAAGTCTGCGATCGGCTATGCCCGCCCACAATCCAAATGGCCCGACGACGACGTTGATAACACATATGTGCTGGCCTTCGTCCGACACTGTTGCCACACATGCCCCATCGTCAGAGTACAGGTGAGGAAGGAGCGCGTCCCAATGGTCCCTTGTGAAGAGCGCAGTCCGCCCTATCGCGCTGCAGCAGCCATCCGTCGGGTAGGTGTCGTTGCCACCGGCTACGTCGGATCCGGCTGGGTCGGATTTTTCCTCAGCCGGGGGCTACAGGTCAGCGTTTTCACGCGTCGGCAGGAGAGCGCGGCAAAGCTGCGCGATGATATCGTGCGGCGATCGCCCTGGAGAAACCTCGAGAATATCTTCCGGGATTATCTACGTTGCAGAAGTCATACAAACCATTCCCGGTGATATTGCGCCACGAAAGCAGGTTCCCATCGGGCCCAACCGAGTGCGAAGTTCAGTTGGTCTCGATCCAATGCCGAAGCGAGCAGCGCTGATTTATCGCGGATCTGATAAACAGCGGTCGGGATCGTCGCCCTAGGCGCGCTGTGCCGCGCAAAACTGCCCGCATGCCTGTTCAGCGTTACGATTGTCACGATGCCATTCTCCTGATCCTGTGATGGCCCTCTCTGGGCCATCTAGAGCCGGGACTTGGCCGGCGAGCGGAGAGTGGACCGGCTTGGAGGCCGGCGCTGTGAACCAGGTCACTCCAGGCGGCGAAAATCCGTGGAAGCTGATCAGGCGAAGCAGAGCCTTCTACGAGACCGCGGTGTTCTGGCGGGCGTTCATGGGGTACGTGGGCGGAGCAGAGGGTCAGGGAACCAGGCGCCCAGGACCTGCTCTTCGGAATATGCGAGCTGGTTGAGGTCCATCATCGGTGTCTCGCGATAAAGGGTTAGGCTGTCGGCCACACACTCTTCCGAGCACGCACCGTTTCCTCGGCAATCAGACGAGCAACATCCCGCCGCGCTGGCATTGGGCAGCGCCCGCGCCTGGTCGGCGGACCAAAGGACAATGTCCTGCTGATAGAGCGGCTTGTTCATGACACCACTCAGTAGTGAATCGCCCGCTTATACGCGTCCAGCACTGCCTCGTGCATCGTCTCGCTGATCGTTGGGTGCGGAAAGATAGTGTGGATCAGCTCCGCCTTGGTGCTCTCCAGCGTGCGGGCGATGGTGTAGCCCTGGATCATCTCGGTCACCTCGGCGCCGACCATATGCGCACCGAGCAGCTCGCCCGTCTGGGCGTCGAAGACCGTCTTCACCATGCCTTCCGGCTCGCCCATGGCGATCGCCTTGCCGTTGCCGATGAACGGGAAGCGGCCCACCCGCACCTCGTGGCCTTCGGCCTTCGCGCGCGCCTCGGTCAGCCCCACCGAGGCGACCTGCGGTCGGCAATAGGTGCAGGCGGGAATATTGGTCACGTCCAATGGATGCACATCATTGAGTCCGGCGATTTTCTCGACGCAGACCACGCCCTCGTGGCTCGACTTGTGCGCGAGCCAGGGCGGGCCCACGAGGTCACCAATCGCATACACGCCAGGCTCTCCCGTCCGGCAATATTCATCGATTACCACATGCGTGCGATCGACCTTCACGCCGGTACCCTCCAGCCCGAGATCCTCCACGTTGCCGACAATGCCGACGGCGGAAATCACACGATCGATTGTGAGCTTCTGGCTTTTGCCGTTCGCTTCCACCGCAACGGTGACGTTGTCGCCGTTCTTCGTCGCCGCTGCCACTTTGGCGCCGGTGAAGATCTTCATCCCCTGCCGTTCGAACGCCTTGTGCGCGAAGGCGCTGACCTCCTCGTCCTCCACGGGCAGGATGCGGTCAAGCACTTCCACCACGGTGACATCCGCACCCATGTTGCGGTAGAAACTGGCGAATTCGATACCAATGGCGCCAGAACCGATCACCAGCAGCGACTTGGGCATCGCCGGCGGCACCATTGCTTCTTTATAGGCCCAGATCAGCTTACCGTCGGCCTCGACACCCGGAAGCTGACGAGCGCGCGCCCCCGTGGCCAGCACGATATGCGGCGATGTTAGCGTCGCGGCCGGCTTGCCGTCCTTCGCCACCGCTAGCGTCTGCTTGCCAGCCAGCCGCCCGTGGCCATCGACCACGGTGACCTTGTTCTTGCGCAGCAGATGCGCCACGCCCGATGAAAGCTGCTTCGCCACCGCGCGCGAACGCTTCACCACCTTGTCCAGCTCGAAGCGCGGGTTGTCGGCGCTGAAACCATAATCCGACAGATGATGCAGCAGATGGTTGATTTCCGAGGCGCGCAGCAACGCCTTGGTCGGTATGCAGCCCCAATTCAGGCAAATACCACCCAGGTGCTCGCGTTCAACGACGGCAGTCTTCATGCCAAGCTGCGCCGCACGGATCGCCGCGACGTAGCCGCCCGGACCGCCACCCACCAGGATGATGTCGAAGTTCTGATCGGCCATGGCCTGCTCCTATTCCTCCGCCAGCGCGGCCATCCCCTTCGCATCCAGCCGTTGCACGGTCCAGTCGGTGACCGGTTGTGCGCCGATGCGCCGGTAGAAATCGATCGCCGGCTGGTTCCAGTTGAGCACACTCCATTCCATGAAAAGGCAGTTTCTCGCACGGGCGATCTGCGCCAGCCGGCGAAACAGCGTGAGCCCGATCCCCTGGCTGCGATGCGCCGGCTCGACGAAGATGTCTTCCAGGTACAGCATGGGCTGCGCGGTGAACGTGCTGAACAGGTAGTACCAGATCGCCACGCCGACCGCGCGGTTTTCGACCTCGGCCAGCATCGCCTCGGCGAGCGGGCGCGGCCCGAAAAGCGCATGCGCGAAATCCGCCTCGGTTGCGGTTACGCGGTGGAGCATCCGCTCATACTCGGCCAGACCACGCACCAGCCGCAGCACGGCAGGCACGTCGGCCGGCGTCGCTTCCCGCAGCGTGAAACCTAAGCGCGCCACGGCCGCCACTCTCCGTCATGGCCGGGCTTGACCCGGCCATCTACGCACCTAGGGAAGTTGGTCACCGAGATCCTTCCATTCCGGGTTCTGCGACGTAATCAGATCCACCTTCCACGCACGTGGCCACCGCTTCAAGCTCGTCTCGCGCTGAATAGCCGTGCAGATGTCGTCGTGGCGTTCGGCATGGACTAGACGCTTGAGGTAGTAGCGTCGGGCAAAGGCGCTGCCCGTTCCCTGTCGATGTTCCCATACCCTCCGGGCAAGATCGTTCGTCACGCCAAGATACAACGTGCCGTTCGGGTGATTGGTCATGATATGGACCCATCCGCCCTTCATGTTTCGTTCATCAAGATCGAAGCTGCAGCGCTGTCAGTGCGTAGATGGCCGGGTCAAGCCCGGCCATGACGGATCGGTGCGCGGCGATGACATAGTCGCGCCATCACAGCATCAGGCTCAGCGGGTCCTCGACCACGGACTTGAAGGCCGCCAGCCACTCTGCCCCAAGCGCGCCGTCTATCACCCGATGATCGACCGAAAGCGTGCAGGTCATCATCGTCGCGACGACCACCTGCCCATCCTTCACCACCGGCCGCGGCTGCCCCGCCGCCACCGCCAGGATCGCCGCTTGCGGCGGATTGATTACCGCAGCGAACTCGGACACGCCGTACATCCCCATGTTGGAAATGGAGAAGCCACCGCCCTGGAATTCCTCGGGCTTCAGCTTGCCAGTCTTCGCGCGCGCTATCAGGTCCTTCATCTCGTTGCTGATCGCCGCCAGCCCCTTCTGGTCGGCCTTGCGAACGATGGGCGTGATCAACCCGTCGGGGATCGCCACGGCCACGCTGATATCAATATCGTCGTAGAGGATAATGTTCTCCTCGGTGAAGCTGGCATTCACCGTCGGTATGCGGCGCAAAGTCACGGCTGCCGCCTTGATCAGCATGTCGTTCACCGACAGCCGGAACGCGCCGGGTCCCTCCTTCGGCGATTTCGCATTCAGCTCGTTGCGCAGCTTCAAAAGCACATCGATGTCGATGTCGATCGAAACATAGAAATGCGGGATAGTCTGCTTCGACTCCGACAACCGGCGAGCAATCACCTTGCGCATCGTGCTGTTCGGCACCAGCCGGTGCGGCGCGGTGATAACCGGCGCGGGGGCCGGCGGACGCGCTGACGGAGCAGGCGCGGGCGCCGGAGCCGGGGCCGGTCGTGCACCCTTCATCGCCGCCTCGATATCGGCCTTGACGATGCGCCCGTTCGGTCCGCTGCCTTTCAACCCGCTGAGCTCGATACCCGCCTGCTGCGCCATGCGGCGGGCTAATGGGGAAACGAAAATGCGACCCGCCGCTGCTGCTGTATCCTGCCCGTTGCCGCGCGCCGGCTGAGCCGCAACCGGTTTCGGCGCCGCGGCGGCCTCCTCCGCCACCGGCGAAGGCGAGGACGAGGTCTGTGCCGGCGCGGGTGCCGCCTTCAGCACTGGTGGAGCAGCAGGCGCGGCGTCAGGCACTTTCTCTCCGGGCTCGACCAGCACGGCGATCGGCGCGTTGACCTTCACCCCCTCGGTCCCGTCGCCAACCAGGATCCGGCCCAGCACGCCTTCGTCCACGGCTTCCACTTCCATCGTCGCCTTGTCGGTCTCGATCTCGGCGATGACGTCGCCAGCTTTGATCTGCTCGCCTTCTTTCTTAAGCCAACGCGCCAGCGTACCCTCCGTCATCGTCGGAGAGAGCGCCGGCATCAGGATATTCGTTGCCATCGCCTCCGCTCCCTCAAAGTATCTTCTTCACCGCATCGACAACCCATTCCGGCTGCGGCAGGGCGAGCTTCTCCAGGTTGGCGGCATAGGGCAACGGCACATCCACGCCGTGCACGCGCACTGGCGGCGCATCCAGCCAGTCGAACGTGCCCTCGATCACCTGCATGGCGATCTCTGCGCCGATGCCGGCAAACGGCCATCCCTCCTCGACCGAGACGAAGCGGTTGGTCTTCTTCACGCTCTCGATGATCGTCGCGGTGTCCAGCGGGCGCAGGCTGCGCAGGTTGATCACCTCGGCTTCGATCCCCTCAGCGGCGAGCACCTCGGCCGCCTTCATCGCCACGTCGACCATGATGCTGAATGCAACGATCGTCACCCGGTCCCCCGGCCGCTCGATTTTCGCCTGTCCGATCGGCAGGATGAACTCCTCGTCGGTCGGGCAGTCGAAGGTGTGGCCGTAGAGGATCTCGTTCTCCAGCACGATCACCGGGTTGGGGTCGCGGATCGCGGCGCGCAGGAGGCCCTTGGCGTCTGCCGAGGACCACGGCGCCACCACCTTCAGTCCGGGCACATGCGCGTACCAGCTCGCATAACACTGACTGTGCTGCGCGGCGACGCGCGAGGCAGCTCCGTTCGGACCACGAAACACGATCGGGCAACCCATCTGTCCGCCGGACATGTAAAGCGTCTTGGCGGCCGAGTTGATGATCTGGTCCATCGCCTGCATGGCGAAGTTGAACGTCATGTATTCGACGATTGGGCGCAGTCCGTTCAGCGCCGCACCTACCGACATGCCGGTGAACCCGTGCTCGGTGATGGGCGTGTCGATGATCCGCTTGGGGCCGAATTCGTCGAGCAATCCCTGACTGATCTTGTAGGCGCCCTGGTACTGGGCGACTTCTTCCCCGATCAGGAACACGGTTGGGTCGCGGCGCAGCTCGGCGGCCATCGCGTCGCGCAGCGCCTCGCGGACCGTGATCGCCTTGGTCGGCCCCCAGTCCTTCTCCGGCTGCGGTGCCGGCAGCGCTTGTGCCGCCGGTGCGCGCTGCCCCTGTGCGGCACGGGCGGCGATGGCGCCGGCATCCTCTGCTTCCGCCACAGCCTTGGGTTCGGCCGGGCGCGCTTTCGTGTCCTCCCGCTGGGGGGCAGCGGGCGGTGCTGCGGCTTGCGAGACATCCTCTCCGTTCGCCGCCAGCACCGCGATCGGCGTGTTCACCGCCACACCTTCGGTGCCCTCATTGACCAGGATGCGGGCGAGCTTGCCCTCATCGACGGCTTCCACCTCCATCGTCGCCTTGTCGGTTTCGATCTCGGCGATCACGTCGCCCGCGTGGACGTCCTCGCCCTCTTTCTTGAGCCAGCGAGCGAGCTTGCCCTCGGTCATCGTGGGCGACAGCGCGGGCATCAGGATCTGAGTCGTCATCGTTCAGCCCTCCAACAGCACGTCGGTCCAGAGCTCGGACGGGTCGGGCTCGGGACTCGATTGCGCGAAGTCGGCGGCTTCCTGGATGACGGCCTTCACCTCGTCGTCGATGCGCTTAATGGTCGCTTCGTCGACGCCGAGACTCTCCAGCTTATGCCGCACGCCCTCGATGCAGTCATGCTGCGTGCGCATCTGCTGCACCTCTTCGCGCGTGCGGTAACGGGCCGGATCCGACATCGAGTGGCCGCGGTAGCGGTAGGTCTTGACCTCCAGCAAATGTGGGCCGTTGCCGGCACGGCAGTGCGCGACCGCATGCTCGCCGGCATCTTTCACAGCGAGCACGTCCATCCCATCGACTTGCGAACCGGGGATGCCCCAGGGCGCCCCATTCTTCGACAGATCGCGCGAGGCGGAGGCTCGCTCGATGCTGGTGCCCATGCCGTAGCGGTTGTTCTCGATCACGTAGACGACCGGCAGCTTCATCAGCGCGGCCAGGTTGAAGCTCTCGTACACCTGTCCCTGGGCAGATGCGCCTTCGCCGAAATAGGTCAGGCAGACGCGGTCGTTTCCGCGATACCAGTTGCTGAAGCCGAGCCCGGTGCCGAGGCTAACCTGGGCGCCGACGATGCCATGCCCGCCGAAGAAATTGCGCTTCTTGCTGAACATGTGCATCGACCCGCCCTTGCCGTGCGAATAGCCGGTCGCGCGGCCAGTCAGCTCTGCCATCACGCCCTTCGGGTCCATTCCCGTGGCCAGCATATGGCCATGATCGCGATATGAGGTGATGACTTCGTCGCCCTCGCTGATCGCCATCTGCATGCCGACGACCACGGCCTCCTGGCCGATATAGAGGTGGCAGAAACCGCCGATCAGCCCCATGCCGTAGAGCTGACCGGCTTTCTCCTCGAAGCGTCGGATCAGCAGCATGTCGTGGTAGGCTTTGAGGAGCTGGTCCTTGTCGATGCGGGCGTCGCGCGGCTTCGCCCGCTTCGCCTTTTCGGCTGCCTGTGCCATTCTGCTTCTCCCCTGGGTCCGGGAAAACTTGCCCGGAGGTATCCCCCGGCGCCAGAGACGGCAAGGGCGGCTGCAACGGAAATGCCTTATTGTGCAATGCAATAGGGGGTGTTAACCGGAATCTGGTTAACTGCTTGTCGCACCGCTCGTGGTGCGCATCTGCGCCAGCTGCCATTGCGTGGCGGCGCCACAGCCCGCAATCTTCTTCCACCCATTCGATCGAATTTGCACGGCCGTTGCCGACCCGTCCCGCCATCACCGACGCGTGCCGGCAAAGGGGAGGGGGGCAGGGCCGCGAGAGCTGGGGATGGCTTCCGAGGAATGTCGCCCCGTCGCTCTATTTTACGCCGGAGTTTCAAAAGCCGTGTAAATTAGCGACGCGCATTTGCCTCGCCAGGGCAGGGGCGCCTTCAATTGGAGCAATGGACCCCAGCACGCGTCTGAAAGACCTGCGGCGGCTCCGGTTTTCTGGACAGCGGGATAAGCTTAGGGCTGACCGGTTCCATAAGAGGCGAGACGTGGGTGTAATGAGGAAGCAGCACAGCGCGGACTTCAAGGCGCGCGTGGCGATGGCGGCGCTGTCGGGGGAGAAGACCCTGGCGGAGCTGTCGTCGGAATTCGGTGTCCATCCGACAATGATCAGCACCTGGAAGCAGGAGCTGATGAAGCGTGCGAGTGAGCTGTTTGCGCGTGGCCACAAGGCGGCGGGAGCCGAGGACACACAGAAAGTGATCGACGATCTGCACCGCAAGATCGGTCAGTTGCAGGTCGAACGCGATTTTCTTGCCGGGCAGCCCGCCATCTCCCGACTGCTGAGAGGCGGGCGATGATCGCGCCGGAGGCGGGGCTGTCCGTAGGCCGGCAATGCACGCTGCTCGGGATCGCGCGCAGCAGCTTCTATTACCAGCCTCGGCCGATCTCTGCGCCGGAACTCGGTCTGCTGAACCGGCTCGACCGGATTTTCACGGAACATCCAGTGTATGGCAGCCGGCGGCTGCAAGTGGCGCTGTCGCGCGAGGGGATTTCGGTGGGGCGTCGGCGCGTCCGACGGCTGATGCGCAAGCTGGGGCTGTGCGCGATCAGGCCGAAGCGGGACACCAGCAAGCCGCACCCTGAGCATAAAATCTATCCGTATCTGCTGCGCGACAAAACGATCGACCAGCCGAACCAGGTGTGGGCGAGCGACATCACGTACATCCCGATGCGCCGGGGATTTCTGTATCTTGTTGCGATCATCGATTGGGCGACGCGGCGGGTTCTGTCCTGGCGGTTGTCGAACACCCTGACGACCGGGTTCTGCGTCGACGCACTCAATGAAGCTCTTGTCCGGTACGGCAAGCCCGGAATTTTTAACACGGACCAGGGCTCACAGTTTACGAGCGACACGTTCACGCGGGTGCTGTTGGATCATGGGATCGAGATCAGCATGGATGGGCGCGGGCGCTGCCATGACAATATCTTTGTCGAGCGCCTGTGGTGGACGGTGAAGTACGAATGGGTCTACCTGCGCCCGGCGGCCAACGGGCTTGAGCAAAGGCGCAGCTTTGCTGAATTCTTCGACTGGTACAACCGGCGACGCCCGCACCAGGCGCTTGGATGGCAAACACCGGACGAGGCCTATTTCGGCAACGCCGGGCCGGCTGTGGCGGAGGCGGCATAACGCGATGGCACATCGACGCTGTGGATTTGTGGACAGTCGGCTGCGCCGATGCCCGCCTGACCGCGCGAGCGCGGTCCCCCATGGACAAGCCGGGGAAAACGCTCTGCGTTTCCCCCACCTTGCCCACAGGTCGGCGGCTGTCCATAAGCTCTACAGCGCACCAACAACAGCAAGGATTGAATTTGATTCCGGGAAAGGTGTAACCTTCAACCGGCAACCAGCCTTAGCTTATTCTTCCCGGGACCTGTCCAAACAACCGGGACCACCGCAACCATCAAGCCGCCGGGACGAACCAGCGCCGCGAGTGAGCTTACGATGGCGCTGGGATCAGGCAGAAACTCAAGGATGAGCCGTCCCACGACCGCGTCGAAAAGCTCGCTGCTCGGCACGAGGCCGACGTCGGCTCCGGGAAGCAAACGTTGGAAAGCCCCGCTTGGTCGACCCGGGACCGCGCCATCGCGTCGCGCTCGACGACACCCACCACCTCCCCCGTCGGGCCGACCAGCCTAGCCACCAGCATCGCGACGTCGCCGACACCGGAGCCGACGTCCAAGACGCGCTGCCCCGGGGCCGACGTCGGCGTCGCGAAACAGGCGCTCAGTGAATGGTTCGAGGATCGCCGCCTGACGAATGAGCCTTTGGTGTTGGGCGCTCGGGTCGCCTAAGACATAGGAAGCATCGGCGGTCGGGCGGGTCGTATCAACCGACATTCAAGCCGCCGCCGGCCTGTCGGTGGTCGTGCGCAGGTTTGGCTCGGGGCGCGTCGTCACCGTTCCGCGCTCCACCCGGTGCACCAGCGCGCCAAGATGCGCCGGCTTCTCCTGCCGCAACCACGGCTCCGCCGCCAGCGCGGCGTGCATGTCGCGATATCCCGCCGCGCGCCGCTCGGCGATCGAGCTGCGCGAGAACTCCGCATCGCTGTTCGGAATCTGATCGGCACTCGGGCGATACACGATATGCACGATGTCCAGCCGCCGTGCCGCCAGCGCCGGATCGTCCGGCACTGCCGATACCTCGGGAACCCCCGCCGCCTTCAGCAGGCGCACTGCGTGGCGCAGGTTCACCTTGGTCGCCACCGCATCGATATGGTGCGCGGTGCGGCTCGCATACTGGATCTGCTTGGCGCGCCACAGCACCTCGTTCATCGTCTCCGGCGGTGGCCCGGCAGCGTCCCACAGATCGATCAGGAACACGACCATGCGGGGATACCCTGGCTCGTCGACGACCGCGTCCAGCGGTGTGTTGGAAACGCAACCACCATCCCAGTAAAGCTTCCCGCCCGCCAGCGTGGCCGGGAAGCCGGGGGGCAACGAACCGCTGGCGAGCACATGCTCCGGTCCGATCGTCTGCCGGTGGTTGTCGAAGAACTCCAGATTGCCGGTGGCAATATTGGTTGCCCCCAGACTAAGCCGGGTGGCGCGACTGTTGATCAGCGAGAAATCCGCGAACCGCCGCAGCGTGAACAGCATCGGCGTGGTATCGTAGAAGCTCACCTCCTGCGCCGCCGCTCGCGGGACCAGAAACGGGTTCACCGGCCGCGGGGTGAAGAAACACGGTTGTCCGAACACCAACGCCTCGGCATTACTGGCCATGTTGTGCAGCATCTGCCACGGCCCCAGGACCAGTGCCATTGGCAGATCCGGCCAGGAGATTGCCTCCCACAGCGCCGCCAGGCGCTCCACCCGGTCCTCCGGCCGGGTACCGGCGATGACCGCGGCGTTGATCGCGCCGATCGAGATGCCGGACACCCAGTCCGGATGGCGGCCATGTTCTGCCAGCGCCTGGTAGGCGCCGATGTGGTAGGCGCCGAGCGCCCCACCCCCCTGCAGCATCAGCGCGAAGGTGGGAGTCTCCACGGCCGTCCTCGGCCCCGGTCGCATGCTCATCGCCGTTCCTCCGTTGCAATGCAGCATAACATGGCGCAGACGGACCGCCCGTGGCGAGAACTATTTGGCCTACGCCGTGAGCTGACATCTACGTGGGCCAGCGTGCTCGCCCACTACGCACAAATAGAAACCCCGACACACGGCCGGGGTTCAATGACAAATGGTATAAAGCGCTACGCTCAGCGCGCCCTCCGCCATCTCGCAAAGCCGATCCCGGCGAGGGAGAGGCCAACCAGTGGGAGCGTGGTGGGCTCGGGGATCGCCGTTCCGATAATTTGGTTCCCGGTTTCAGGAACAATCTGTGCGGACGTATCGGTGTAATATTGCGGGACAACGCTTGCGCCTTGAATGCACTGTCCACCACCGAACGCCTGATCGCAGTAGTAATTGAAGCCCGTAAACGGATGTTCCTGAAACGCGAAGTAACCGCCGTCAGTTCCGCTGAAGTTGAAATAAAGATCTGTCGGCGTGGCAGTGACGTCGCTGCCGTCCACGAACACAGAGCTGCTAGGATTTGTGAGGTTGAAAGAAGCGCCCACCCCGTTCAACTCGAGATTCCAAGCGGTAATAGCGGAGACGCTGAGAACCCCCGTTGCTCCATTGGTCTGAATAGTGCCCGTGACGCTACCTAACCCGATCGTCTGATCGATTTTGTAGGTGATCGGGTCGGCACTGCAAACGCCGGCTGCGCGTGCTGTTCTACTGACGCGCTCGGCTTTCAGTCAGCCGACTGCGGGAAGCGGAGCGACCGCTTCGCACCTCTGGCCGGTTCCCGACCTAGACCCCTTGCGATGGGCGCGGTACCAGCATGCGAGCGCCGCCGAGCGCGATGGACACAGCCCGATCGACTGCCGGTGGGCGGAACCCCGCGGCCAGCAGGGGACGCGAACGGAACGCGCGGGCCAGTGACGGGCCACCCGCACGCACCCCGGCCCTGACCGTGTTCCACCATCCCTCGCCCGCTGCTGTGGCCACCCGAGCCCGGTCGTCCGGCGTTAGCGCATTCGCGGCCATGAAGCTTTGCAGCAGCCGCTCGAGATATGCGCCCAGACGATCCAGCATCGTCGCATCCCTCACCGGCTCCCGGTTGGAAAGATGTCGCACCACCAGTCGCGCGGCGTCCGCCGCATCCTCGCCTAGCCATGCGGCATATGCCCCGCACAGCACGCGCTCGGCGTTTGCGTTCAGTCGCTCCTGCCCTGCCCACGTCGTGTTGGCGTTATGCCAGCGGTAAATTGTTAGCGGCGCTGGCAGCCGAACGATATCGCCCAGGCAGAGCAGCCGATGATACAGATCGAAATCATCCGCCAGTTCGTATTCGGGTCGAACGAACTGGCCCAGCCGCCGCACCGCGTCCGCTCGCAGCATGATCGAGGACCAGGTCAGTGGGTTATCGACCAGCAGCAACCAGCGCATCACCGGCGCGCTGCCGTCGGCGACATGGCCGCTCCGGCTCAGCCGTCCCCCGGACTCCAGCTCGACCTCCGTCGCCACCAGCACCACGGTCGGCTCGCGGTCGAGCAGCGCCACTTGCTCGGCAAGCCGCGCCGGTCGGCTGATGTCGTCGTGGTCATGTGCCACGACGTACTCCCCGCGACAGGCTTCGAACCCGAGATTGCGCGCGCCGACGACACCGAGATTGCGCTCTGCACGAACAACGCGCAGCCGGGGATCCGCAACCCCGGCGAGGATGCGAGGCGTCTCGTCGGTCGAAGCGTCATCAACGACGACAAGCTCGAAATCGCGATATGTCTGCGCAAGCACGCTTGTAATGCTATCGGCAATCGTGCGCGCACCATTGAAGGTTGTCATCAGTACGCTGACACGCGGGGCGCCCGGCATTGCCGCAGCCGGTCCTACCGGCCTGCCGATGGCGAAACAACGTTCCGCCGTACGCAGAATGCGGATCCGGGCATGACGCTATTTGCCTAGGACGGAGTTATATTCCGCCTTCCACAGCTTCAACCGGGTTTTCCACCCCCCGCTAATAGAGCCGGTCCTTGTCGCCATAGGGAACGATGATGTCCCCCGGGTCCGAAAGATTCAGCATCGCCCTCGCGCGTTCATCCAGCATGTCGGCGTCCAGGTGGTCGGATCGCAGCGCGGCGACCCGCCGCTCCCATTCTGTCTTCTCCGCCTGAACCTGTGCCAAGTCGTCCTGCGCCTCCTTCAAAAGCTGCTGACGCTGCGCATAGGCGATTAGCCCATGATCGCCATGCGTGGCGTTCCAGGCAAAATAGCCGACCAGCGTCAGGAACACGACCGGCGCGATCGCGCCCCGTAGCCGCCGCTTGATCGCGCGCCCGATTGCCATAACCGATAACCCCTTCGATTCCCGTGTCGCGAGCCTACAACAAAGCTCTCGAAAGGGTGAACCGATTTACCGCAATGCGGCCACGTCGCCCGCGTTTCTACCTAGGAGACAGCCGAAGGAGGCTAAGATGAGACTGCTCAGAACGGCGCTGGCGTCGGCCTGCATTCTGGGACTGGCTGGGGGCGCGGCAGTATCGGCGCACGCGCAGCCGTATTATCCGCCCCACCCGTACCACCACCCCGACTGGCGGGCCCGCCACGACTGGCGCTGGCACCACGAGCACGCCTATGTGGCGCCGGTGGTCCCAGGGCCTTACGCCTACTACGCCCCGCCGCCTGTCTATTAAGCTCCACCGGGTGGTGTGACCTTTGGCGTGACCATACCTTGATCGGGGTGGCGCGCGCGGTCAGCGGCGCAACACGGTCCGGCCCGCATAGCGCGCGGCCGGACCCAGCCCTGCCTCGATGCGCAGCAACTGATTGTATTTGGCCGTCCGGTCGCTGCGCGAGAGACTTCCGGTTTTGATCTGCCTGCAATTCGTCGCCACGGCGAGGTCGGCGATCGTTGCGTCCTCGGTCTCGCCGGAGCGGTGGCTCATGACAACGCGCCAACCAGCATGGTGCGCGAGTTCGACCGTTTCCAGCGTCTCTGACAGCGTGCCGATCTGGTTCACCTTGACCAGGATGGCGTTGGCGCTGCCTGCCTCGATGCCTCGCCGCAACCGCTCGGGATTGGTGACGAAGATGTCGTCGCCCACCAGTTCCACCTGGCTCCCGAGCGCATCGGTCAACAGCTTCCAGCCGTCCCAGTCGTCCTCGGCGCAGCCATCCTCGATCGACGTAATCGGGTAGCGCCCGACGAGGTCCTTCAGGTACTGCACCATCCCGGCGGCATCGAATGTCTTGCCTTCGCCGCGCAAGTTATAGCGGCCATCCCCGAAGAATTCGGAGGCAGCGCAGTCGATCGCGAACACTACGTCCTCGCCGGGGCGGTAGCCGGCTGACTCGCAGGCGCGGGCGATGAAGGTCAGCGCATCGTCGGCGGAGCTGAGATTGGGTGCGAAGCCGCCTTCGTCGCCGACATTGGTGCTGTGGCCGGCATCGTGCAGGCCCTTGCGCAGGGCCGCGAAGATCTCGGCGCCCATGCGGATGCCCTCGGCTACGGTGCCGGCGCCGACCGGCTGGATCATGAATTCCTGGATGTCGATCGGGTTGTCGGCGTGGCGACCGCCATTGATGATGTTCATCATCGGTACGGGCAAGGTGCGCGCATAAACGCCGCCGACATAGCGATAGAGCGGCAGGCCGAAATCGGCCGCGGCCGCTTTCGCCACCGCAAGCGACACCGCCAGGATCGCGTTGGCGCCGAGGCGGGACTTGTTCGGCGTGCCGTCGAGATCGATCATGATGTTGTCGATCTTCACCTGCTCGGTCGGGTCCATCCCGCCGATCGCGTCGTAGATCTCGCCTTCTACGTTGGCGACGGCCGTCCGCACCCCCTTGCCGCCATAGCGGGCGTCCTTGTCGCGCAGCTCCACCGCCTCGTGGGTGCCGGTGGAGGCGCCGGATGGCACGGCGGCACGGCCGAGCGCACCGGAATCGAGGGTCACGTCCACCTCCACGGTGGGGTTGCCGCGGCTGTCGAGGATCTCGCGGGCGAGGATGTCGGCGATCGCGCTCATGAAGGGAGGTCCCGGCTTGTCTGGAGGTCCCGTCTGGCTATCACTTCGGGCCGGCGTTCACCAGCCGGGCGTCGCGGCAGGGGCGGGAGAGGCGGATGCGGGCGATCTGGGTCGGTCTTGCGGCAGCGGCGTTGGCGGCCGGCACGGCTGGGGCTGCGACCACGGTCTATTACCATGCTGGAAGCTGGCAGGCGTTCAGCGGCACCGACGCTGAGAACCAGGTGGTCTGCGGCATCGGCACGGAGAGCGCGACGGACGGTCGTCGCCTGGACCTGACCTTCGTAATCGGCGGCGATACGCTGTTCTTCCAGGCAACCAAGCCGAGCTGGTCCATCCCTGACGGGACGCAGGTTCCGGTGGTTCTGCAGATCGGGGATGCCCAGCCATGGAACGGGCAAGCGACCGGGCACGGCACCTCGATGGCCTGGAGCATGCCGAGCAGCGACACCAGCGCATTCCGCCAGGAGTTCCGCCAGGCGCGTTCGATGACGCTCAGCTTCCCATCGGGTAACGAGCCGCCCTGGACGGTCTCGCTCCGCGGTTCGACGGGAGCGGACAACACGTTTGCCCGCTGCATCAGGGATCTGACGCGCCGACAGCAGCAGCCGGCGGCTCCGACCCAGCCGTTTGGGCAAGGGGGCACCAGCAGTGCACCCACACAGCCGTTTGGTAAGGGGGGCGGTGGTGCAGCACCGACGCAGCCGGCCGGGCATCCGCCGGCTTCGCAATAGAGCTGCCAGGAACGGGAATGCCCCGGCACCCTCACCCGCCGCGCTGCGCGCGGCGACCTCTCCCGCAGAGCGGGAGAGGTGGACTGGTACTGGCGGGCTTTCGGGTGGGTGCAGGTCGGGGACGGCTTGGCTGCGGCGGTCTGCGGGCGTCTTCTTGCGGATCTCGGTGCCGAGATCGTCGGGATCGACCTTGATCGGTCAACACGGCTTGCTCATTACCTGAACCATGGCAGGGCGCAGGTCTGCGCAGACAGCGAAGCGGCGCGACATGCGCTGGCTGCGGCCGACCTGATTGTCTGTGAAGGACAGCCCTCCCAGTTGCGTGCCGGGCACGCTGATGCAGAGGCTTTGCGTCGGCACAATCAAAAAGCGGCACTGATTTTCATCTCGCCGTTTGGACAGACTGGTCCGCAGGCGGACGATCCGGCAACTGACCTCAGCCTGTGCTTCGCCAGCGGGATCGCACGGCTTTTGACCGGGCAGGTGGACGATCTCGCCGAGGCGCCGATCCGCCCGGTCGGGGAACAATCCGCCTTTATCGGTGGGCTTGCCGCCGCCTGTGCCGGCATGCACGCCGCGCTGGCGATCGAGGCCGGCGGCGTCATCGATGTCTCGATCCAGGAGGCGCTGGCAACGCTGGCGATCACCGAATTGGCCCACGCTGGGCTTGTCGGAACATGCCGGTCGCGCAAACGGGTCGCGGATGGCAACGGAGCCACTGTAACTATTCTGCCGACGCGTGATGGTTACGTGGCGATCTCGCCGCGTGAGGACCGCCAGTGGGATGCGTGGCTGGGGGTGATGGGTTCGCCTGATTGGGGAAGCGAGCCCCGCTTCGCCGCCAAGCCCGACCGGGTCGCCAATTGGGACGCGCTCTATGCCCTGATGTCCGCGTGGAGTCGGCAGCACGATAAGCAGTGGATCGCCGATGCCGCCCAGGCGGCGCATGTGCCGAGCTTTTCGTTGCGCGAACCGGCGGAACAGCTCGAGTCGCCGCAGCTCGTGCACCGCGGCTTCTTTCGTACAATCGATGTCGGTGGGCGCGCATTGAAGGCACCCGGGCCGCCGTTTGGTCTGAGGATTAGCGAGGCCGGCCCTGCGCGGGTTACGCATGGCCGCTGTTTGCGCGGACCTTTGCCGCTTTCGGGCATCCGCGTTCTCGACTTCAGTTGGGTGATCGCCGGACCGACCGCGACGCGGTATCTCGCGGCGATGGGCGCCGAGGTTATCAAGGTCGAGGCGTCCGGTCGTGGCGATCCTGGTCGGGCATCCGAGCTGCACACCGTGCTGGGTCAGGCGAAACGCGGCATCGTGCTTGATCTGAAGAAGCCGGAGGCGGTTGCCGTCGCGCAGGCGCTGGCGGGCGCGTCCGATGTGCTGATCGAGAATTTCGCGACCGGCGTGATGGAGCGGTTGCAGCTTGGTGCTGATGATCTGTGTGCGCGCAATGCGGGGCTGATTTATGTGTCCGCATCGGGGCTCGGGCGCACCGGGCCGGAGTCGCAAGCCGTTGCGTACGGCACGTTGCTGCAATGCTATGCCGGTTTCGCCGGGCTGAACCGGCATCCGGAGAAGCAGCCGCGGGTCGGGCTGGCCTGGCTCGACCCGATGTGTGGCCTTCTGCTTGCCTTCATCGTTGCTGCCGCGCTCTGGCATCGGCAGCGCACCGGCGGCGTGGCCAGGATCGACTTCTCGATGATCGAGGCGATGCTGTGGACGATGGTCGATCCGCTGCTGGCAGCGCAACTCGGGGCGCCGCCGCGGCCACAGGGGAACGGTTCCGAGCGTTACGTACCGCATGGCGCCTATCGCTGTGCGGGAGATGACGACTGGGTCTGTGTCGCGGTCCGGAACGACGAGGATTGGCGGCGGCTTTGCGCTGTCGTGCGTGCGTTATCGGCTATGGCGGGATTGGGCTGCGAAGGACGGATGGCGCGGCGAGTTGCGATCGATGACGCCCTCTCGGCCTGGCTGCGTCCGCAGAGTGGGTCGATTGCTGTTGCCGAGCTGGTGAGCGCGGGAATCCCGGCTGTCGCGCTGGCCAATTCTGTCGATCTCGTCGCAAGTCCGCATCTTCGCGTGCGGGGATTTTGGGAGGCGCATGGCGGCGGTGTGCTTCCCGGGTTGCCGTGGCGCGCCAGCTTCGGGCGAGCATCGGCCCGGCGCCGGCACCCGGCGAGGACACGGAGGCAGTCTTGGTGGACGTGCTGGGCCTCTCGTCCGACGAGATCACTGCCCTGCGTCGCTCGGGTGCGCTGGGCTGAAAGCGGAGCGGCCTCTCCTGCGCGCAGGAGAGGCGGATGTGGGCTCGGCTTTCCCGTCATCATGGATGCGGTCTATTCTCATCGCCGTCTCATTTCGGCTTTCCGCGAGACGATTGGATCACTTGGTGAGATGATTTCGCGCGGTCGCACGTCCGCGGAACGATTGCCGACTGGCGGTGGGAAGGGTTCACACGGAAAACCCTGCATCATCACTCAACCCCTTGATCTCGTTATGTTCCGCCACGCCTGTGCGGATTCTTGCCCATGATCTTGCCCACAATTCGCGGCGCTGCCTGAAGTCGATGCCTGCCTCGATGACGGCGGGAAGCTCCGATTTGGCGTGCTCTGGTTCCGGGAAGGCTTGTCACGCTCGGGGTTTCCAACCAGAATGACCCATCCGCCTCGCGCTTGAGCACGCTCGCGAACAGGCAAACAAGCTCCTTCCGGCCGATCGGGATGCCGCGATAGAGCCATGTTCCGTCACGCTTGATCAAAAACGGCAGATCGCCGCATTCAACAGGGACCCGACGCGCCCGTGGCGCGATCGGGTTGCTCCTCGCGGCCTGTTGCGCCGATCCCGCTCTCATCGCTCCAACACCGGGGTGGCGCGCCGCAAGCCCGGAGGACGCAATAGCGGCGGCGTCATTCCTCGTCTCCTCAATCCGGGCTGGCTGATGTTTCACGATCTTCTACCCGGCATTCGCCCACTAGTCGCGATATAGGGAGTCTCCCCCTCTCGCGGAAAGTGCCTATGTCGAGACGAGCCGGACACAGAAAATGCTCGCGCCCATGACCTGATGAACCAAACCTGATTCCCCAAGCCCTGCGGGCGCGGGCTCTGAAGTCTTCGCACCACACTAGATGCTCCGCTCCGCAGGACCGTCAACCCCACGCCCGTTTGCAATGGTGCAAATGGCGACGGGAACTCGCGTGCCTTTGAAACCATAGGAGCGGCACTTGCTCAGACTCTTAAACGAATACCTCCCGCGTCCAGCGTTCCTGCACAAAAAGATCGCTGCCGGATGGCTGTACTTCGCCATCGTGATAACGCTGCTGCAGTTTGCTTACTCGTACAAGCCACGGCTCTCTGTGGAGCCGGACATCTTGGTAAATCCGCGCAATCCCACAGCCGTTCTCTTTCGCGTAACCAACACAGGTCCATTGCACGTTGATGACGTGAGTTTCGAATGCAAAATTCAGGACGGGCCGGCTCAGCTAGATACCTCCGGCAATGTCACTCTGTTCGGCAGCCAACCTAGCCTTATAGGACAAGGAGAGGTTGAAACCTTGGCGTCTGGCCAAACAGTTACTCGTGACTGCTCGGCCGGCCCGTTCCAGATGGCAATAATAAATCCTGCCGCTCTGAGAATCGACATCATCGCGCACTTTCATTGGCCTTGGGTGTTTCTATCGGGCTCATCTCACCGACACTTCTCAACCCGGATGATCGACGCGAATCGCTACGCGCTCGTTCCAGACGTAGAACCCTTTCTGCCTCTCAAGCGGCAGATCACGACGCCTAGACCTGGGCCTTTAGCTGGACAGCAGTAGTGGTTCATCTGCGGCCCGGTTGCGGCGTCGGCCGGTGGCTCGCACCCGCACGACCGCGATTGGCGGGTCAGCTTTCGTAGCTCGGAGGTACACACGCGATGCACAATTATGTCGTCCCAAACTCAGTCACGAACCGCGTACTCCGCCGGCAAAACAAATTGGTCAGCCACGACACGATTGAGGCGGCAAGAAGCGCCCTCGTCGTTATCGACATGCAGAACTACTTCGTGGCTGAGGGTTTTCCCCTTGAAGCTCCAGTCGCGCGCGAGATCGATCCGTCAGACTGACGGCGCCGCAAACGAAGAAAAGGAGCCGGACGCGCTCTATCTATGGAACCGCCCAGCCCCACCGACCAGGAACAGATGAATCACCGCGGCGCATCGCGAAATCCCAGCAACCGGGCGGCGGGCGCAATGGTCCAGCCCTGCACGACCAGCGATGCCACCACCAGGATGAAAATACCGGCAAAAAACGCGGTATCCCGACGCGGATCCGCCAACGCCGGCAGAAAGCTCAGATAGATCGGCACTGCGCCGCGCAGCCCGACCCAGGATGCGAACGCCGTTTCGCGGAAGCCGAAGCGGAACGGCAGCAGACACGCGAATACGGCGACCGGTCGGGCGACGAAGATCAGCACTGCGGTAGCGGCGATAGCGGGACCGACATACGGCGGAAACGTACGCGGCTCGACCAAAAGTCCGAGCATCAGAAACAGCACGATCTGCGACAGCCAGGCGACGCCGTCGAAGAATCGCTGCAAGTCTTCGTGCCGCTGCGGGACCGCGGCTCCTGTCACCACACCGGCGAGATACACGGCGAGGAATCCGCTGGCGCCCAGTAACTGCGCCAAGCCGAACAGCGCGAGCGCACCCGTCAGCGCCAGCACCATGGCGAGCGAAGCCTCGATCGGCAGGCGGCGCAGTCCCCACGCTAGAACCCAGCCGCCACCGAGGCCCAGAACGGCGCCCCCCGCCATCTCCTCGACGAACAGCCAGACCGCATGGCCGACGCTGATCCACGCCGGATCGGCGATGACGTGGACCAGCAAGATCGTCAGGAAGATCGACATCGGGTCGTTCAGGCCAGATTCGACTTCCAGCAGCGCCGACAGTCGCTCCGGCAGCACCACGCCGGCTCCGCCCAGCAGGACGGCGACCGCGGCGGCATCGGTCGGGGCTGCCGCCGCTCCCACCAGCAACGCGCCGGCAAGCGGCCTCGCCGTCAACAGCGCGATGGCGCCGCCGACAATCCCGGCGGTCAGCGCCACTCCCACCGTGGCCAGAATCGCAGCCGGCCAGAAAGCGAGGCGAAGAATCGCCGGGGGCGTGTTGAGTCCGCCCTGAAACAGGATAACCGCCAGCGCCACGCTGCCGATCAGATAGGCGGCAGCGAAATTGTCGAACGCAATCCCCCCGATACCGTCGTCACTGGCCAGAATGCCAAGCGCGAGAAACACCAGCAGCACTGGCGCGCCAATTCGCCGGGATAGAAGCCCGGCAAGGATGCTGAGCACGCCGAGCGCACCACCCATCAGGATCAGCCCGTGCGCATTCTCCATCGCGCTACGGCCGACGGAAAGGAGCTGTGCGCCAGTCATAATCGACCTGTCACTGCAAGACTCCCCTCTACGACCACGGACCGTCGATGAACACCGCTTCCTCTTCTCCGGGCCAGGGCGGCATCGTGACGCCGATCGCCGATAGGGGCACGTCGCCGTCGCAACGAAACTGAAACTGCGTGCCGAGCGGGATGCTGAGCGACACACCCGCGGCGAGTTCGGTCACCTCCTCCTGATCGCCGAACTGGCGCCACATGCGCCCGGTGCCTGAGACAATATACCATACCTCCTCGACGCTGCGGTGCGTAACAGCCTTCGAGACCCCGCCGGGACACAGAGTAAACATCGCCATGCTGCCGCGCGTGGTCGCGCAGAGCACGCGGACCTCGGACCCATCGGGGGCGATCGCGTCGGGCGCGGTGCCGATGCGCCGGGTATCGAAGCTCATGCGGACCTCTGCGAAAAATTGCCGGTGTGAAAACGCTTGATCGCAGTCCGTATGCCGGTCAATGTCGCAGGCGAGGGAAATCGGCCAGGCAGAGGAACACGGCATGCGCTTAGCGGGAGTGTGTGTCGTCCTCTTGATTCTGCTGACCGCCTTAGGCCGCATCGCGCCGACCCGCGCACAACCGGCAACGCCACCAACGGATGCGGCGAGGGTGCGGTTCCGGCCGATTATCATGACATCCTTCGCGTTCATCCTGGGGGTCGTGGCGCTGGTCACCTCTACCGGCGCCGGCGCGGCGGCAGATGTATCTCTGGGCCTCGCCGTGTTCAGCGGCATGATCGCGTCCACCTGTCTCGCGCTGCTGTTCGTCCGTCGTGCTGCAACGGCTGGAGGAGCGGATGAAGCGGCGAAAGCAGAAGGTTCCCGTGCACGGACTGGCGGAGTAACCTCCCCCTCTCCTCCGCACTTGCGGGGGAGAGGAGTGGGTTGAGGGGGAGCCGCACATGCTCGACATGACCGGCAAAGTCGCGATCATCACCGGCGCCGGCTCGGTCGGGCCCGGTTGGGGCAACGGCAAGGCGACCGCCACCTTGCTTGCTCGGCAAGGCGCCTCTGTGTTTCTGGTCGATATCAACGAAGCCGCCGCGCAGGAAACGCGGGGAATCATAGAGAGCGAAGGCCACATCGCCGTCATGCATCGCTGTGATATGATGCAGGCAGCCGAGGTGGAGCGCATGGTGCAGGCGTGTGTTGATCGTTTCAAGCGCATCGACGTGCTGGTGAACAATGTCGGCGGTTCAGCGCCCGGCGATCCCGTCACCATGCCCGAGGAAGTCTGGGACCGGCAGATCGACTTCAACCTGAAGACCGTGTTCCTCGGCTGCAAATACGTGGTGCCGGTGATGCAGGCGCAGGGCAAGGGCGCGATAGTCAATCTTTCCTCGGTTGCCGGACTGCGCAACGACGGCCATGGCGGGCGACAGCACGTCGCCTATAGCGCCAGCAAGGCGGCCGTGATTCAGTTCTCTCGTGCCACCGCCGGTGCCTTCGTCAAGCAGGGCATTCGCTGCAACACCGTTGTCCCTGGCCTGATGCACACGCCGTTGGTCGAGCAGCGACTGGCGAAGACGGTCGCCGGCGGCGACGCAGAGGCGCTGATCGCCAGCCGCAACGCGCGCTGCCCGATGGGCCGCATGGGCACCGCCTGGGACGTGGCGCACGCGGTTCTGTTCCTCGCCTCGGACGAGGCGAACTACATCACCGGGACCGAAATCGTTGTCGATGGTGGCCTGATCCTTGCCTCACCCTGACTGAAACGGAAGGAACCTCGCGATGGCCGAAGGACGCTTCAAGCAATTGACCACGGAGACGATGACGCCGGAGCAGCGGCGCGTGGCGGACTCGATCCAATCCGGACCGCGCGGCGCCGGTCTGCGCGGTCCGTTCAATGCGCTGCTGCGCAGCCCGGAGCTTGCTGACTACGTGCAGAAGGTCGGCGAATATGTGCGCTTCAAGAGCTCGATCCCGGGCCGGCTGAATGAGCTGGCTATCATCATCGCCGGCCGTCGTTGGACCGCACAGGACCAGTTCTATGCGCACCGGCGACTGGCGTTGCAAGCCGGACTGAAGCCCGAGATCGCGGATGCGATCGCCGAGGGCAGGCGCCCGGAGGGCATGCAGGAGGACGAAACCATCGTCTATGACTTCGCCACCGAGTTGCTGCAGATCGGCCAGGTGTCGGACCCAACCTATCAGCGCGCGCTTGGCAAGTTCGGCGAGCGCGGCGTGATCGACCTGGTCGGTGCGGCGGGATATTACACGATGGTTTCGCTCGTGCTGAACGTCGCCCAGGTGCCTCTGCCACCGGGAGAAACGCCACCACTGAAGCCATTGGGGTAGAAGTAAAGATTCACCGCAGAGGCGCAGAGACGCAGAGTTTGTTATATTATGGGAAACTCTGCGTCTCTGCGCCTCTGCGGTGAATCTTCCTTTTTCTTTTCGTCTGTGGCGAGCGAGCTCTTAGCAGTGACACCTAATCGAAAGGAGGACCCTCGCCGAGCAGTTCCGGTCGATACTCAAAATGCATCGTATCGAAATGCATCCATCGCCCGCCCCAGATGAAGCCATGATGCTCGAAGATCGCGACGATCTCCGGCGGGATTCTGTTCACATAGGGCGGCATCGGGCCGTCGCGGCCGACGCGCCACAGCCAGTAGTCCGCGTACGCCGTATTGATGTCGATGGCGGCGCCCCAGCCATGCATGCTGATCTGGCCCGTATCTGCGACGCTGCGGCAGTTGTAAGTGCCACCGATCGGGTAAAGGTATTTCTTGTCCTCCGCCGGAAGCTCGTCGAGCTCCCGTGAGATCGCGGCCAACTGCTGGTCCACCCCGTTCACCGAGGTGATCCTGACGGTGTGCCCCCAGGTGGTCGGCAACCACACAACAGGCACGAGTTTCGGGACCACCTCCCCCTCCCGACAGTCTCCATACATCTTGTCGAAGAAGGCGTGATTGCGAATACGTCCGGGGTCCTCGGTCGGGAGCAGCAGTGGAGAGTTGCGCGGATAAGGAAAATGGAACTGGTCGAGGATCGATCCGTCGCGGATCATCTCATCCAAACTTTTATTTGAGCGACCATCGCTGACCGGCATGCGTGTGCCGTCGCGCCAGATCAGATTGGTGCCGTCGAAGCCCGCCAACTCGTCGGGATAGGCGCGCAACAGGGCATCGAGCGGGCCGGCGGCATCTGCCAGACCAGCCAGCGCAAGCAGCAGGGCTACCATTGCAACGCGCCGCCCGACTATCATGCCGAGGCGCCGGCGATCAGGTCCCCTAGGCGACGGCGCAGGTCCCGGATGCCTGTCTCTCGATGCCGCGTCGGATGGACGCGGTTGGTCAGCAGCGACCATGCAACCCCTCGCCCGAAATCGATCCACAGCCCGGTCCCGGTGAAGCCGGTATGTCCGATCGTCGCATCCGAACAGAGATCGCCCCCCGACCAACCCGAATGTCGCGCCTCCCACCCCACAGTGCGAGTGGGCGACTGACGCGTGCGGATCGGCGCCAGTGCCGGATCGGTCCCCTGCAGCAGACCAAGCGCAAAGTCGAGTACCCCGTCGATCGTGCCGAACAGTCCGGCATGGCCCGAGGCGCCACCCAGGGCGAAGGCGTTCTCGTCATGCACCTCTCCACGCAGCACGCGTCCGCGCCAGGTGCAATCTTCGGTGGCGGCGCAAACGGTGGGATCCGGACGGAAGGTCAAGCCAAGTGGCAGCTTCTGGTCGGCCAAAGACCTTCCAGTCAATCGTTCGATGACGATGCCAAGCAGCACGAAATTGATATCGGAATAGACTGGCGGCCCAGGTTGCCACACGCGCTGCAGAATGAACGCGCGCAGGGTCGCCGGATCTTGCCCATAGGTATAGAGCGGCTCGACCGCCGGGAGATGTGTCTGGTGCGCGAGACACTGCCGGAAGGTCAGCCGCCGCTCCGCCGCATTAAGGTCGTATTGCCGCAGATCGGGGACCGCAACGATCAATGGATCATCCAGCCTGATCCTCCCCTCCGCCACCAGCCGCAGAATCGCTGTGGTGGTGAAAATCACCTTGGTGAGCGAAGCAAGATCGAACCACGTGCCGCGCTGCATCGGCACCGGCTCCGGCACGAGCTGGGCGTGGCCGAGCACCTGCACCGCACGGTCCCCCGAAACGGTGGTCACGCCGAGGACAGCGCCCGGCACCGGGCCGATGGCCCGCTCCAACATGTCACTGCAAGCGGCGAGGATTGTTTCGGCAGTCATATGCGATAAAGTCTGGCCGCTTCGTATTATATTAGCGAACAGCGCCGCCGCCGGCGTGCGCCCCGGCCAGTCTATCAACGCCATGGCGGCGGTCTATATGGTCACCACGCTGATTTGGCTGTTGATCGCGCTGCGCTTCGTCAACCCGACCCACCCGCGTGCTCTCGATGGCAGCAAAGGTCTTGGTCGACGCGATCATGGAGCATTGCCGCCGCCATCGGACCGACGCCGTGCTGCCGCGTCCGACTCCGGCGGTTCCTGGCGCGGCTGCTACCGTCATGTAGGCAATTGTCGCGCCAGGCGCGCCGAAACGAATAGCGCTCGGTTAGCGACCAATCTCTCGGCCGCCTGGTATTATTCCTTCACATCCGCCGCCACCCTCATGTGCACGATCCTGTCCGGGTTCTGCACCATCCCATTCGGCCCGCTGCCACGCTTGATCTTGTCCACGAACTCCATCCCCTGAACCACCTGCCCCCAAATCGTGTACTGCCCATCAAGCGACGGGGCCGGCGCGAACATGATGAAGAACTGGCTGTTCGCGGTGTCCGGATCGGACGTCCGTGCCATGCCGCAGGTCCCACGCAGAAAATGCCGCCGCGTCGTGAACTCTGCCGGCAGGTTGGGCAGCGGCGAGCCGCCCGTGCCCGTGCCGGTGGGATCGCCGCCTTGCGCCATGAACCCCTCGATCACCCGGTGGAACGGCGTGCCGTCATAGAATCCCTGCCGCGACAACGTCTTGATCCGTTCCACGTGCTGCGGAGCAATGTCGGGAAACATCTCGATCACCACCCGGCCGTATTTGATGTCCATGTAGATCGTGTTCTCGGGATCGAGCTTCGGCTGCTGCGCCGAGGCAGGGCTGTTCATGCTTGTCTGTCCAATCATGAAGGTCGCGACCGCGGAACTCGCGATCAGTGTACGTCGGTGCATCGTCGTCTCCGAAAACGAAAGCCTCATCCACGCATGCGTTTCAGCGTGCGCTCCAGGGTCAGCGGCGGCACGAACGATGAAATGTCGCCGCCCATTGCCGCTACCTCCTTGACCAGGCGCGAGGCGATGAACTGGTGGCGCTCGCTAGCCATCAGGAACACCGTCTCAATATCAGGCGCCATGCGATAATTCATCCCGGCCATCTGGAACTCGAAATCGAAATCCGATACCGCGCGCAGCCCGCGGATGATCATGCTGGCGCCCTGCTCGCGGGCGAAATCGATCAGCAGTCCCTGGAACGGGCGCACTTCGATCAACGTCCCGTTCTTGTTGGCGATCGACGCCATCTCGGCCTCCACCAGTTCGACCCGCTCCTCCATTGAAAACAGCGGGCCTTTGCCGGAGTTGACCGCCACGCCGACCACTAGTTTGTCCAGCAGCCGGGCGGCGCGGCCGATCACGTCCAGATGGCCGTTGGTGACCGGGTCGAATGTGCCCGGATACACACCGATCCGTCGCGGCGCATCAGCCATTGCCGCCATCCTCTGGCTCGGCATCGGGGGTGGGGCCATCCGATTCGCCCAAACCGTTCTCCTCAGTCGCATCGACCACCGGGAACACGCTGTTCACCTGCTCGCCCGCGCTGATGCGGAACAATGTCACGCCCATGGCCTGGCGGCCGGTGATGCGCACCTGGTCCGCCGGCAGCCGGATCAGCCGCCCGGCATCGGTCACCAGCATCACATCGTCGCCGGGCCGCACCGGGAAGGTGGCGACCACCGCCCCCCCGTTGCGCTTCGAAAGTGCAATGTTGGCGATTCCCTGACCGCCCCGGCCGGTCACTCTGTACTCATATGCTGAGGTCCGCTTGCCGAAGCCGCCGTTGGTGACGGTCAGCAGGAATTCCTCCGCTTCCTCCAATTCCGCAATACGCTCGGCGGATAGTGTGACCTCGGGCACCGCCTCCTCCGGTTCCGCGGCGGCTTCGCCCTCTTCCTCGTCACCGCCATTGCCGCGCCGGCGCGCTGTCGCTAGCTTGAGATACGCCGCGCGTTCCTCCGTGCTGACCTCGACGTGGCGCAGCACCGACATGCTCACAACTTCGTCGCCGCGCGCCAGCCGCAGACCGCGCACGCCGGAACTGTCTCGTCCGGCAAAGACGCGCAGCGTGTCCTCGTTGATCTGGAACCGAATGCAGCGGCCTTTGCGAGTCGCCAGCAGCATGTCGTCGCCCTCGCGACAGGTGGCGACGCCGATCATCCGATCGCCCTCCTCCAGCTTCATCGCGATCAGTCCCGCGGCACGCACGTTGCGGAAATCCGACAGCCGGTTGCGCCGCACATTGCCCGATGCAGTCGCAAACACGAGGTGCAGACTGTCCCACAGCCCTTCGTCTTGGGGCAGCGGCAGCACCGTGGTGATCGTATCGCCGCCCAGCTCGGGCAGTAGGTTCACCAGCGCACGTCCTTTGGCGGCCGGCCCGGCCTCGGGCAAGCGCCAGACCTTCTCGCGGAACACCTTGCCGCCGGAGGAGAAGAACAACACCCACTGATGCGTGTGCGCGTTGAAGCTACGCGTCACGATATCGTCGCCGCGCGTGCCGGCCCCGGTGCGCCCGCGGCCACCGCGGTTCTGTGCCCGGAACGTCTCCAGCCGGGTGCGCTTGATGAATCCGTCGCGAGTGATGGTGACGACCATCTGCCCCGGCTCGATCAGGCTTTCGTCGTCCTGGTCGGCCTCTGCTTCCTCGATCGCAGTCAGCCGTGGCGAAGCAAGGGCAGCCCGCGCCCGGCCCAGCTCCTCTCGCATCACCTCCATCCGCCGCGGATGCGAGGCCAGTAACTCCAGCAGCTCGCGGATCTTGCCGGCGACTTCGCTCATTTCCTGCTGGATCTTCTCGCGCTCCAGGCCGGTCAGCCGCTGCAGCCGTAAATCCAGGATGCCGCGCGCCTGCGCATCGGTCAGTCGCACCGTGTGCTGCGGGCTGATCACGTTGCCGGGCTCATCGATCAGCGCCAGCAGGGCATCTATGTCGGCGGCCGGCCAGTCGCGGTTCATCAACGCCGTGCGGGCCTCGCCCGGATCGCGGCTGGCGCGGATGACGCGAATGACCTCATCGATATTCGCCACGGCGATTGCCAGTCCGACCAGCAGATGCGCCCGGTCGCGCGCTTTGGCCAGTTCGTGGCGGCTGCGGCGCAGTATCACGTCCTCGCGGAACGTGATGAAGCACATCAATGCGTCCTTCAGCCCCATCAGCCTCGGCCGCCCGCCGTCGAGCGCCAGCATGTTGACGCCGAAGCTGACCTGCATGTTGGTGAAGCGAAAGAGCTGGTTCAGCACCACTTCCGCGGTCGCCTCGCGCTTCAGCTCAATGACGATGCGCATGCCTGAGCGGTCGCTCTCGTCGCGCATCTCGCCGATGCCTTCGATTTGCTTGCCTCGGACCAGCTCACCAATGCGCTCCAGGAGCGCCGCCTTGTTCACCTGGTACGGCAGCTCGGTGACGATGATTGCCTGGCGATCGCGGCGAATTTCTTCGAACTCGGCCCGCGCCCGCAGGATCAGCGAACCGCGCCCGGTCTCGAACGCCGTGCGGATGCCACCCCGCCCCAGAAGGATGCCGCCGGTCGGAAAATCCGGCCCCGGCACGATGCGCATCAGCTCGTCCAGCGTGATGGCCGGATTGGGAACGAGCGCTAGGGTTGCGTCGATGATCTCCGCCGGGTTGTGGGTGGGGATGTTGGTCGCCATGCCGACCGCGATGCCGCTGCCGCCGTTGATCAGCAGGTTGGGGAACATGGCCGGAAGAACCCGCGGCTCCTCGGCGGATTCGTCGTAGTTCGGCTGGAAATCGACCGTGTCCTTGTCGATGTCTTCCAGCAGCAGCATCGCCGCCTTGGCCAGCCGCACCTCGGTGTAGCGCATCGCCGCCGGCGGGTCGTCATCGACCGAGCCGAAGTTGCCCTGCCCGTCGATCAGCTTGATGCGCACGGAGAAGTCCTGCGCCATGCGCACCATGGCGTCGTAGATCGCCGCATCGCCGTGCGGGTGGTACTTGCCCATCACGTCGCCGACCACACGCGCCGACTTACGATACGGCTTGTCCGGCGTATAGCCGGCCTCCTGCATGGCGAACAGGATGCGCCGGTGCACCGGCTTCAGCCCGTCGCGCGCATCCGGCAACGCACGGGAGACGATGACCGACATCGCGTAGTCGAGGTAGGAGCGACGCATCTCCTCCTCGAGCGTGACGGGCTGGAGGTCCTCCGGTGGGCCAGGGGGAGTGGGATGGGGGGTGTCGCTCAATCTGGGCTCGGATCGGTTTGGGGCGCCGTTCTCGCAGGCAGGGCGCTGCAGTGCAACATCCCCACTAAATACGCCGTTTCCCCCCGAATGACGAGGGCTGACCGGGAGCGTCCCGCCGCGAGCCCCGCCGGGACGCCCACCGGCCTATTCATCGGTCCAAAGTTGTCGATTATTGGTGAATTGCCCTGTTTGTCGCTCGATAAGTTTCGCGGTATAGTGGCCAAATGCATCGAGCGTCTGCCGGATGAGCCGAAGCTTCGCCGCTCGCGCGAATAATTTCGCTTTGGCAGGCGTCCTTCTGCTCGTCGGGATCATCGGCCTGCTGACATGGCGCACACTTGAGGCCACTCAGGATGCGCGCAACTGGGTGCAGCACACATCGGGTGTGCTAGGGGCCATCAAGGACCTCGACACCGCAATGAACGAGGCAGAAACCGGGCAGCGGGGATATCTGCTGACTGGCCGCGAGGATTACTTGCGGCCGTATGAAGCGGCGTTGGGACGTATCACGCTGCTCGAAAGCAACCTGTCGCGACTGACCGCCGATAATCTGGTCCAGCAGGACCGGTTGAAGGTGCTGGCACCCCTGGTGCAGAGCAAGCTTCAAGAACTCGCTCAGACCATAGAACTTCGCCGCGACGTGAGCCTGGCTGCGGCACTCCGACTGGTGGAGACCGACACTGGCCGCGTGCTGATGGATCGGATCAAATCAGTGCTGGCCGACATGACGACGACCGAGGCGACGCTGCTCGATCAGCGCATGGCCGCCGCAGACCGGCTTTCCACCGTCACCCAGGGACTCACTCTCGGGGGCTCCTTGCTGTCCCTGCTGCTGCTCGCTTCGGCAGCCCGCCTGCTGCGCCGCTCCGGCGAACGGCTAATCGCCTCTGAAGCGGAACATCGGGAGCTGGCGGTCCAGTTGCGCGCATCACTCGACAGCATCAGTCAGGGCATTGGCGTTTTCGACGCGTCGTGGCGGCTTGTGCGGTGGAACCCAAGCTTTCCAGACCTTCTGGGCCTGCCGAAGGGCATCGTCCGGCAGGGTACCGATTATGCGGCACTGGCCGAGCACCTGACGGCGGCTGGAGTTGATCGGACCGCTTTGCTGGAGGCAGAGGATCAGATCCGTCACGGTCAGCCCGGGCGTTCCGTCGGAAGCCCGGTGGTCTATGAGCAGACCCTCGAAGCGGACGGGCGCAGCCTGGAGTTTCGTCGCACCGCCATGCTCGGCGGCGGCTTCGTGCTCACCGTCACCGACATCACCGAACGCACTCGTGTCGAGGCAGCCATGCGTGAGGCGCATCGTATGCAGGCGATGGGGCAATTGACTGGCGGAATCGCTCACGATTTCAACAATCTGCTTGCTGTGATCATCGGCAATCTCGAGCTGGTCGGCCGCCGATTTGAAAAGGATGACCCGGTCGCTCAACGGCTCGGCCGCGCCATGTGGGCTGCTCAGCGTGGTGCCGAGCTGACGCAGCAACTGCTCGCGTTTGCCCGCAAACAGGCACTCGCCCCACAACCGATCGACGTCTCTGCCATCCTGCCTGATATTGCGGGCCTGCTGCGGCGGACGCTTGGTGAGCACATCGACGTGCGCGTCGTCGATACTGCCGGGCTTTGGCCGGCCATGGCAGACGCCGCGCAGTTGGAAAGTGCGATCCTGAATCTGGCACTCAATGCGCGCGACGCTATGCCGGATGGGGGACGTTTGACCATCGAAGTCGGCAACAAGGTGCTGGACGAGGTCTATGCGCGACAGCATACGGAGGTAGCCGCCGGGGACTACGTGATGATCGGCGTCTCCGACACCGGTATCGGGATGCCGCCGGAGGTGTTGGCACGCGTGTTTGAGCCGTTCTTCACTACGAAGGGACCTGACAAAGGCACCGGTTTGGGGCTTTCGATGGTGTTTGGCTTCGTCAAACAGTCCTCGGGCCACATCACCATTTACTCCGAACCAGGTGAGGGCACGACGGTACGCCTTTACCTGCCCCGTGCGGTCGGTGTTGCGCTGTCGCCGGCACAGCGGATTGGCCAACCCATCCTGCTGCCGCACGGCAGCGCGACCGTCCTGGTGGTGGAGGATGAGGCGGAGCTGCGGGAGGTGATCTGCGCGGTTTTGCGAGATCTCGGATATCGCATGCTGGAGGCAGCAAATGGCGTAGAGGCTCTACGCGTGCTTGATGAGAGCGACGGCACGGTGGACCTGGCGCTGGTCGATGTCGTTCTGCCGGGCGGCATGAACGGCAGAGACGTAGCGCGCCGACTGAAGGAGGTCCAGCCAAGACTGCGGATCCTGTTCATGTCTGGCTATACCGAAAATGCTATTGTTCATCACGGTCAACTCGATGACGGCGTTATTCTGCTCGGCAAGCCGTTCTCGCGTGAGCAGTTGGCGTGCAAGGTCGCCGAAGTTCTGCGGCCAGCCCGCGCCGCATCAGCCGGACTGGGTATGAAGAGCGGGTCGATTACGGATTTCTCCGCCTAAGATCATCTGCGAGGCCCGGGCGCCGCCCATCTGAACCTGCCAGCGCGAGACGGGACTACGGCCGAATAACAGGGAGGCGACGAACGCCGCGGCGCAACACTCCGGGCGAGCAACGGCCCCGACGGCACGCCATCGACCGGTAGCCCGGTGGTCCGCTCGAGCGCGCCGACGGCGCTGCTGGTGCTCGGGCCGAGCACACCATGCGGCGGCCCCCGATAGTAGCCCAGCCGGTTGAGCTGCGCGTGGCGTACGGCGCTGGTCAGTACTGGTAGCCATAGGGTGGGGGCGGCCGATACCCGGGCGGCGGAGGCCCAGGCGGAGGCGGCGCCGGCGACTGCACCATCATCGGCCCGTAGCCCGGCACCGCGTTGCCGTGGGCGTACATGCATTGGGCGAAGGCATTGTCGTATTGCTGCTGGATGCTGAGTTGCGCATTGGCACTCGAACCGGCTCCCAGCGCGCCACCGCCGATCGCGCCGCTCGCTGCGCCGATACCGGCGCCGCGCCCGCCGCCGATCGCCCCTCCCAGTCCCGCGCCGAGCGCGGTGCCGATTACCCCGACGGCCACTCCCCGAACGTTGGCGTTCTGCGCCTGGCCGGCCACCGATTGCTCGGCGAACTGCTTGCAGCCGGCTTGGTCATACTGGAATGCGTCGAAACTCTTGCCAGGGCCCGGCATCACCTGCACCGTCGGACCCATCGGCGTCTGGGCACAAGCGACGAGAAGCAAGGCTGGGACGAGGATAATCAGCCCTCGCCCCCGACGGGCGTGGCGGCATTCTTGTCGGGTCATCTGCGATAATCCCTCTGAACCGGGCGCGCGTTCTGAGACGCTTCCGCGCGCGTTGTCCAGCCCCGGCGTGCGTCTACGCCGCGACGCCGCCGTGCTTCGGATCAGAACGGAATCTCGTCGTCCAGATCGCTGCCGCCTTTGGGGGCATCCCAGGACGGGCCATCCTTCGGTGCCGCGCCGATGGGCCGCGCGGCCGGCCTCTCTCGGAACCCGCCGGTCTCCGGCATGCCCCCCTCCTCGCCGCGGCCCACGCGATCGAGCAGGGTCAGCTCGCCTTTGAACCGGCCGATCACCACCTCGGTCGTGTAGCGCTCCTGCCCGGATTGATCGGTCCACTTGCGCGTCTGCAACGAACCCTCGACGTATACCTTGCTGCCCTTTCGCAGGAACCGCTCGGCCACGTCACCGATCCGATCGTTGAAGATCACCACGCGATGCCATTCGGTCCGCTCCTTCCGTTCGCCGGAAGCGCGGTCGTTCCAGGTCTCGCTGGTGGCGACATTGAAGTTGACGATTTTGGTGCCGTCCTGCGTGGTGCGCACCTCCGGGTCCTTCCCCAGATTGCCCACCAGGATCACCTTATTGACGCTGCCCGCCATGTCCCGTCCTCAGTCAGGGTGCCGGCCATATCTGCCGGATGGGGTTAACTTACCCCTCACGGCCCGAGTCCACGAGGTTTGTCGGGGACTCGGCAAAGCCCTTCCACGGCCGGCTATAATGGCCCTATAGAGCAGGAACATCCCGAGAACAACCAGAATTCGGAAGGCACGGCCCATTCTCCGTGACAGGCGATCGATGACCGGCAGCATCCATGTCCGCGGCGCGCGCGAACACAACCTCAAGAACGTGGATGTGGTGATCCCCCGCGACTCGCTGACGGTGATCACCGGCCTGTCGGGCTCCGGCAAATCCTCGCTGGCCTTCGACACGATCTATGCCGAGGGCCAGCGCCGCTATGTCGAAAGCCTGTCGGCCTATGCCCGCCAGTTCCTTGAGCTGATGGGCAAGCCGGACGTCGACAGCATCGAGGGGCTGTCACCGGCCATTTCGATCGACCAGAAGACGACCAGCCGAAATCCTCGCTCGACCGTCGGCACGGTGACCGAAATCCACGACTATATGCGCCTGCTCTGGGCGCGCGTTGGCGTGCCCTATTCGCCCGCGACCGGTCTGCCGATTGAGGCGCAGACCGTCAGCCAGATGGTCGATCGGGTGATGGCCATGCCCGAGGGGACCCGGCTGCTGCTGCTCGCCCCGGTGGTGCGCGACCGCAAGGGCGAGTACCGCAAGGAGCTCGCCGAACTGCAACGCCGCGGCTTCACCCGTGTGAAGGTCGATGGGAAGCTGTGCGAGATCGGCGAAGTTCCCGCGCTCAACCGCAAGATCAAGCACGAGATCGAAGCGGTGGTCGATCGCGTTGTGGTGCGCGACGGCCTCGCGCAGCGACTGGCTGACAGTTTCGAAACCGCGCTCGGCCTGTCCGACGGCATCACCTATGCCGAGAATGCCGACAATGGCGAGCGCACAGTGTTCTCCTCGCGCTTCGCCTGCCCGGTCAGCGGCTTCACCATCGAAGAGATCGAGCCACGGCTGTTCAGCTTCAACAGCCCGCATGGCGCCTGTCCGAAATGCGACGGGCTGGGTACCGAGAGCGTGTTCGACCCGTCGCTGGTGGTCGGCGACGAGCGGCTGTCGCTCGCCGAGGGGGCGATCGCGCCCTGGACCGGCGCGCAATCCCCGTACTACGACCAGACGCTCGCCAGCCTGGCGAAGCACTTCAAAGCGTCCACCCGCACGCCCTGGTGCGATCTGCCGGACCGGGTGCGTGCGGCGATCCTGTTCGGTACCGGCGAAGAGCCAGTCGCCTTCAGCTACAAGGACGGCGTGCGGTCCTATACCGTCACCAAGCCGTTCGATGGTATCATCCGTAACCTGCAGCGCCGCTACCAGGAAACCGACAGCGTCTGGGTGCGCGAGGAGCTTGCACGCTATCAGGCCGAGCGTCCGTGCGACGCCTGTCATGGGGCACGGCTGAAACCGGAGGCGCTTTCGGTCCGCGTCGCCGGCAAGAACATCGCCGAGGCGTCGGAGCTGTCGATCAGTGCTGCGCTGCCATGGTTCGACTCCGTGATAGACGCGCTGACGCCGCAGCGCGCCGAGATCGCTCGGCGCATCCTGCGCGAGATCGTCGAACGCCTGCGCTTCCTGGTCGATGTCGGGCTCGATTACCTGACCCTGGCGCGCGGCTCGGCAACGCTTTCGGGTGGGGAGAGCCAGCGTATCCGGCTCGCCAGCCAGATCGGATCAGGGCTGACCGGCGTGCTGTATGTGCTGGATGAACCCTCGATCGGCCTGCACCAGCGCGATAACGAACGGCTGCTCGGGACGCTGCGCCGGCTGCGCAATCTCGGCAACACAGTGCTGGTGGTGGAGCACGACGAGGATGCGATCCTCGCCGCCGACCACGTGGTGGATATGGGGCCCGCCGCCGGGGTCAACGGCGGTCAAGTCATTGCCGAGGGCACGCCGGCCGAGGTCGCCGCCAACCCGAAATCGCTGACTGGCGATTACCTGTCAGGACGCCGGCGAATCGATGTACCGGCGATGCGCCGGCCGGTTCAGAAAGACCGGTTCGTGCGCGTCATCGGCGCACGCGGCAACAACCTGAAATCAATCACGGCGGGATTCCCGCTCGGCACCTTCACTTGCGTCACCGGCGTATCGGGCGGCGGCAAATCAACGCTGGTGGTCGATACGTTATATCGCGCCGCATCGCGCCGGCTCATGGGATCGGGCGAAGTCCCGGCGCCGCACGATCGCATCGAGGGCCTGGAACTGCTCGACAAGATCATCGACATCGACCAATCGCCGATCGGGCGCACACCGCGTTCCAATCCCGCCACCTACACCGATCTGTTTGCACCGATCCGCGACTGGTTCGCCGAACTGCCGGAGAGCCGGGCACGCGGCTACAAACCGGGTCGTTTCAGCTTCAACGTCAAGGGTGGGCGCTGCGAGGCCTGCCAGGGCGATGGCGTGCTGAAGATCGAGATGCACTTCCTGCCCGACGTCTATGTGACCTGCGACGTCTGTAAGGGGAAGCGCTACAACCGCGAAACATTGGAGATCAAGTTCCGCGATAAGTCGATTGCCGATGTGCTGGGAATGACGGTCGATGAGGCGGTGCCATATTTCAGCGCGCAGATGCGTATTCACGACCGGCTGAAAATTCTTCAACAGGTCGGGCTGGGCTACATCAGTCTGGGCCAGCAAGCGACGACGCTTTCGGGCGGCGAGGCGCAGCGCATCAAGCTATCGAAGGAACTTGCGCGGCGCGCCACCGGGCGCACCCTCTACATCCTGGATGAACCGACCACGGGGCTGCATTTCGAGGATGTGCGCAAGCTGCTGGAGGTGCTGCACGCCCTCGTCGATCAGGGAAACACGGTGGTGGTGATTGAGCACAATCTGGAGGTGATCAAGACCGCCGATTGGATTCTCGATCTCGGGCCAGAGGGTGGCGACGGCGGCGGCCGCATTGTCGCCGAGGGCACACCGGAGGACATCGCCGCCAACGCGCAGAGCTACACCGGACGCTTCCTGGCCCCGATGCTGGAGCGTCGGGGGACACCGCAGAAGATCCGTCGGCGGGCGTAGCCATGGTAGCTGGGGCAGCCGGAGGCACCGGACCGGTCATTCGTACCGGCGAAGGCCAGTGGCGGCCGTTGCTGGCTCTGGCGTTGCTGACGCTGATCTGGGGCTTCTCGGTGCCGGTGATGAAGCTCGGGCTGGCGGAGTTGTCGCCGCTCGCGCTGGTGTCGCTTCGCTACCTCGGAGCAGCGCCGTTCTTCGCGCTGTTCCTGATCGGGCGGCGTCTGCCCTCGCCGCGCGCATTGGGCGCGATGGCGCTGCTGGCGGCGCTCGGACTCGGCGCCGGGCAGGTGCTGCAAATCCTCGGCGTGCAACGCACCTCTGCGGCCGTTGCGACGATCATTCTCGCGACCATTCCGATCTTCACTGTCGTGTTGGCCGTCGTGCGCCTGCGCCAGAAGGTGCGCGCGCATCATGCGGCGGGGCTCGGATTGGCGCTCCTGGGCATAGGGCTGACGACCGCCAGCACCGCGACCGGCGCTGGTGCGTTCACCACCGCCGCTCTGATCGGCGATGTCTGCCTGGTGCTCTCGTCCATCTGCATCGCCGCGTATTACGTGCTGGGTGCGGAGCTGGTGATCGGTCAGGGCGTGATGGTGGTATCCGCCTGGAGCACGATCTTCGGCGCGGTGTTTCTCTCGCCGCTCGCTCTGTGGGAGGTCGGTCGGGGTCAGGTGCACTGGTCGTTTGCCAGCGTCGGCACGCTTGCCTATCTCAGCCTGCTGGTGACGGTGCTTGGCATTTGGATCTGGCTGCATGCGCTGCACGCCTTGCCGGCGCGGATCGCTGCCTCGTCGCAATACATGCAGCCCCTGATCGGCATCCTCGCCTCGGCTGCGATCTTCGGCACCCCATTGGGCGGAGGATTTGCCTTCGGCAGCGCATTGGTGCTGGGCGGGGTCGCGTTATGCAGCGTATCCAGCATGCATCAGGACTGATGGTGCAGCATGTCAGCCTCGCGCTGCTGGCTGCCGCCGCCGGCACGCTGGACGTTCTCGGCTACCTTCGGCTTGGCCCGGTACTGATGTCGGCCATGACCGGCAACGGCGCTCTGCTCGGTCTGGCAATTGGCCAGCACCAATTTGCGGCGGCGCTGCATTCCCTCGCAGCGTTCGGTGGGTTCATAGTTGGTGTCGCGTGCGGTACCCTGCTGCTTAACGGCGCAGATGAAGGCTGGTCGCCACGTGTGACCGTGGTGGTGGCCATCGAGGCCGTATTGCTCGGCGCCTTCGCGCTGCTGTGGCTCACAAGCGGCGATCCACGCCCCGAGGTCATCATTTATGCGCTTGTTCTGCTGGCGTCCGGCGGCATGGGCCTGCAAAGCGCGGCGGTGCGCCAGCTCAGGATTCCTGGTGTCACAACCACATTCTTCACCGGCACGCTGACCAGCGTCGTCACGTCGGTAGTTCGGGCGGCGGAATCGCCGCTGGTCAGACGGAAGCTCCCCGCCAGCACGATCCCGCAGCTCGTGGCGCTGGTCGCGTATGTGGGGGCCGCCGCTATCGCCGGCCTGGCGGCGTCACACGGGGCCGAAGCGGTCGCGCTGCTGCCCGTCACCGCGCTCCTCGTTGTGCTGACGGCTCGGGCAATTGCGGATCGCCACCGAAACCCGGGCATCGGCAAGCGCGGATCGTGCTAGATTGAGTGCTCGGCAAGAGAGAATCCCGATGTCCGAAGCAGTCCAGGCCGATCCAGCAGTAACAATCGCCGAGTTCGACGCGTTCCTGGACGCACAGAAGGACGACGCTCTGTGGGAGCTGGTCGCCGGCCGGATCGTGGCCATGACCAATCCAACGGAGGCGCACGAGCAGATCGCGGCGAATATCGGCGCACCGCTCAAGCTGGCGATGGACGCAAAGGGTTGCCGGGCATTCCAGGGCGGGATTCGCGTGCAACGCGCCGACCGGTCGGATGCCCTGGATAAGCCCCGTCCCGATGTCGTGGTCCGCTGCGGCCCGTTCCAAGGCCGAACCTACATCACCGACCCACTCGTGGTCGTCGAGGTACTCTCCCCCTCGACGATCGACGTCGATCGCGGAGACAAGCTCCGCTTCTACAAGCGGCTGCCGACGCTACGACACATCGCACTTGTCTATCAGGATCAGATGCGCGTCGAGCATTACCGAAAGACCGATGCCGGCTGGACGATGGAAGTGCTGACGCGACCCGACCACAGTCTTCGCTTCGAGGCCGTGGGGTTCGAGCTGCGGCTTGAGCGGGTCTATTTCGGCGTGCCGGCCGGCGAAGCGGGCACCTCCTGACCCACCCCCCGGCTCAAACGAGCTGCTTGTAGAAAACCGTCATGTCGCACGGTCGCTCATCGGGCAGCAATGCGTAACCCGGCACCCTCCGACGTGCCTCAAGCCCGAGACGCGCTGCCAGAAGGCTTCGGCCTTGTCGCGAGTGAGTGGCGCCATGAAACCGATGGACGCACCGCCCGACACGCAGTCCATCAACACGTCGGCCAAAGCGGAGCTTCGTTCGACCACCTTCTTGGCGGACAGCCGGGCTGATGCGGGTCGTTTGTTATGACACGACCAGCTCCCCACGCGGAAAGTAGATAATCGTCAACCCACACGGCGAGGTCGCCCGCAGCTAAATCGCAGCGAAGACTGCGGTGTGGGAACCCCGCCGGAGACCGGTCCTCCTGAGCGACCCCGCCCCTGTCCGGCCACACCAGCCTCGTGCATAAAAAAAGCGGGCGGTGCGGATAACCGCACCGCCCGGAGTTGTCGCGGTTGCCGCGACATCGGGGAGGAAACAGGCGCCGGCAAGGGCACCGGGGCCATAGCACTGTATTCTTCACCGAAATGGTTAAGAAGAGGTTAGCGAAAGGACGACGAAATGCAGCGCCCACCAGAAAGAAACGGACCGCTGGCCCAACTCAAGGTGCTCGAGATCGGCCATTACATAGCCGCTCCGTTCTGCACCCGCATCCTCGGCGACCTCGGCGCCGAAGTCATCAAGATCGAGCCCCCCGGAGGCGATCCGGTCCGTGGCTGGGGCGCCCAGGCGAACGGCCACCCGGTGTGGTTCAGCGTACACGGCCGCAACAAGCTCTCCGTTGTGCTGGACCTCAAACGCGACCACGACGTGGTGCTGAAACTCGCCGCCCGGGCCGACGTGTTGGTCGAGAATCTGCGGGCCGGCCAGTTGGAGCGGCTGGGTCTGGGCCCCGAGGTGCTGCACGCGGTCAACCCAGCGTTGGTGATCGCCCGCATCTCAGGCTATGGCCAGGACGGCCCCTATCGCGACAAGCCCGCCTTCGGCGCGATCGGCGAGGCTATGGGCGGGCTGCGCCACCTCACGGCGCACCCGCCTGGCGCCAGCACGCTGCCCCCGCCACGTTGCGGCCTCTCTATCAGCGACGACTTGGCCGGCCTCTATGCAGCGATTGGCTTGCTGGCGGCCGTTTGGCAGCGGGACGCCGGGCGGGAAGCGGCCGGCGCTGGGCGCGGCCGCGTGGTCGATGTGAATCTGGTCGATAGCGTATTCAGCCTGATGGAGGGCATGCTGCCGGAATACGCTCTGGACGGGCGCATCCGCCAACCCGCCGGGGCGGCGATCGCCACCGCAGCGCCGACCAACACCTACCCCTGTGCCGACGGGAAATGGCTGTGCATCGCCGGCAATTCCGACCCGATTTTCCGCCGGCTGATGGACGCAATCGGCCGGCCCGAGATGGCCCGTGACCCGGCCTATGCTACCAATGCCGACCGCTGTGCCCGGCGCGATGCTTTGGATGAGGTAATCGCCGCCTGGACCCGAACCCTTCCGGCAAGAGAGGCGCAGGATCGACTGGACGCTGCCGACGTGCCGTGCTCGCGCCTTTACGACATCGCCGACTGTGCCACGGACCCGCACTTCCTGGCACGCAAATCAGTACAGCCGGTCGATGACGAGCTGATCGGCCGCACCTTGCACCCGGGCCCGGCGATCAGGCTGGACGGCGACCCGCCGGAGGCCGCCATCGGCTGGCCCGGTCCGGCGGCCGGTGCGCACCAGGACTACGTCCTGCACACGCTGCTTGGGCTGCCACGACCCGGCTCTTAGTTAGGCCGGCCGCTCGCAATTGCATCGCCAACTCCTTTTGCCGCGTGCTCGTATCACTCCACGGTCACGGATTTTGCCAGGTTGCGCGGCTGATCCACATCGGTTCCCTTCAGCACGGCGACGTAATACGCCAGGAGCTGCACCGGGATTGCGTGCAGGATTGGGGCGACGAACGGATCAACCGTCGGCAGCACGATCGTTTCAGCGGCGATCGGGCGGAGCTTCGCCGCCCCGGCCTCGTCGCTGAACACGATCACCTGCCCGCCGCGTGCCGCCGCCTCCTGCAGGTTCGATGCGGTCTTCTCAAACAGCGGGCCGGACGGAACCGTCGCGATCACCGGCACTGTCGGATCGATCAGTGCGATCGGCCCGTGCTTCATCTCGCCGGCGGCGTAGCCCTCGGCGTGGATGTAGCTGATTTCCTTCAACTTCAGCGCGCCCTCCATCGCCACCGGGAAGCAGTTGCCGCGCCCGAGGTAAAGCACGTCGTGTGCCTTCGCCACGCGCATCGCCAACGTCTGTATCGGCCCATCGTTCTCCAACACTTCGGCCGCGCATCCAGGCACCGCCAGCAGCGCGTCGGTCATTGCCGCCTCCTGCTCCGGCGAGATCGCGCCGCGTGCACGACCCGCCGCCAGCGCCAGGCAGGCGAGAACAACGAGCTGCGCGGTGAAGGCTTTGGTGCTCGCCACGCCAATCTCGGGCCCGGCCACCGTCTCCAGCACCGCGTCCGACTCGCGCGCCATGCTGCTTTCGGGCACGTTGAGGATCGACAGCACGTGCTGGCGCTCGCTGCGCATGTAGCGTAGCGCTGCGATCGTATCGGCTGTCTCGCCCGACTGGCTGACCAGCAGGCCGAGCCCGCCTTGCGGCAGTGGTGGCGCGCGATAGCGGAATTCGCTCGCCACGTCGCCCTCGGTCGGGATGCGCGCCACCGCCTCGAACCACCACCGCCCGACCAGTCCGGCGTAGAACGCCGAGCCACAGGCGCTGACGGTGATGCGCGGCACTTGCGCCAAGTCGAACGGCAGCTCGGGCAGCATCACCGCCCGCGTCGACGGATTGACCATCCGGCGAAGGGTGTCACCGATCACCGCCGGGTGCTCGTGCAGCTCCTTTTCCATGAAGTGGCGGAAATTGCCTTTACCGATCGCCGCGCCGGTGAGTTGGGTCAGCTTGATCTCGCGTTCGACCTGCACGCCGTCCTGGTTGAAGAAGCGCGCGCCTTTACGATCGACTACCGTCCAGTCGCCGTCCTTCAGGTATGCAATGCGTCGGGTCAGCGGCGCCAGCGCCAGCGCATCGGACCCGACGAACATCTCGTCCTCACCGAATCCCACGGCCAGCGGCGCCCCGTGTTGGGCGCCCACGATCAGCTCAGGATGGCCGGCAAAGATCATGGCCAGAGCGTACGCGCCCTCCAACCGGCGGAACGCCGTGCCGGCAGCGGTCGTCGGGTCCATCCCGCACTTCAGATTCAGATCGACGAGTTGCGCCACTGTCTCGGTGTCGGTCTCGGTTTCAAATTCCTGTCCTTCTGCCTCCAGCTCAGCGCGCAATTCTGCATGGTTCTCGATGATACCGTTATGCACTACCGAGACGCGGGCGGTGCCGTGTGGATGCGCGTTGCTTTCGGTTGGGGCACCGTGCGTCGCCCAACGCGTATGCCCGATCCCGGTTGTCCCGGGCAGCGGCGAGCGCTCCAGCACGGCGCCGAGATTGCCGAGCTTTCCCTCCGCCCGGCGGCGGTCTATGTGGCCGTTCACCAGTGTCGCGAGACCGGCGCTGTCATAGCCGCGATATTCCAGGCGCCGCAGCGCCTCCAGCAGTAATGGCGCCGCGGGCCTGGAGCCGATCACGCCGATTATGCCGCACATGGTTCAGTTTCCTTTATCGCGTCATTGCGAGGAGCGAAGCGACGAAGCAATCTTCCGCCAGCGGGAGATTGCTTCGTCGCTTCGTCCCTCGAAATGACATGGGGAATGGGCGCACTACCGTCGCCGCGCTCGCTGTTGCTCGCGCAACATCGCGGCGCGGCCGGGCTTCTCGACCTGCCGCCCGCGCGCAATGGCGAGCGAATCCGCGGCCACATCCTCAGTGATGACGCTGCCAGCCGCGGTGATCGCGCCATCTCCCACGTGCACCGGCGCAACCAGGGCAGTGTTGGAGCCGATGAAAACACCGGCACCGATCGTCGTGCGATGTTTTGCGTGGCCGTCGTAATTGCAGGTGATCGTGCCCGCGCCGATATTCGCTCCGTCGCCCACCTCGGCGTCGCCAAGATAGCTCAGATGGTTGGCCTTGACGCCAGCCCCGAGAGTGACCGCCTTCAACTCAACGAAATTGCCGATATGCACTCCCCTACCCACCGCCGTGCCGGGACGGATGCGGGCGAACGGGCCGATCACGCAGTCCTCGCCGATTGTGCAGCCTTCCAGACGGCTGAAGGCACGGATTTCGGTCCCCCGCCCGACGCTCACACCAGGGCCGAACACGACGTTGGGTTCCACTGTAACGTCAGGCGCCAAGGCGGTATCGGTGCACAGGAACACCGAGCCGGGGTCGGTCATCGTGACGCCGGCCTCCATCGCGGCGGCGCGCAACCACCCCTGCATCACCGCCTCCGCCGCGGCGAGCTCGGCCCGCGAATTGATCCCCGCCAGTTCCTCCGCCGGAGCTTCCACGGCGGCGACGCGTCGCCCCTCCTTGCGTGCGAGTGCCACCGCGTCGGTCAGATAGTGTTCGTGTTTGGCGTTATCGGCCCGGATCGAGCGCAGCCACCGCAGCATGTCGGCAGCCGAGGCGCACAACGCACCGGCGTTGCACAATCCGCCGGCGCGTTCCTCGGGCGAGGCATCCGCCCATTCGACGATCCGTTCCACATGGTCGGGGCGGCCCACCACACGGCCGTACTGGGCGGGATCGGCCGGGCGCATCGCCAGCAGCACCAGCCCAACATCCCCGGCCGCGCGGCGGGCGACCAGCCGCCGCAGCGTTGCCGGCCGGATAAGTGCATTGTCAGCATAGAGCACCGCAACGTCGCCCTCTCCGAACAACTCTGCCGCCTGCAACGCCGCATGCGCCGTGCCCAGCCGCTCGGCCTGGATCACGCAGGGATGCGGCGTTGCTGCCGCCTGCACCGAAGCCATATCGGGGCCGACCACCACAACCACCCGCTCGAACACCGCATCGCAGCTCGCCAGCAAGTGCTGCAGCATCGGCTGGCCGCCGATCCGGTGGAGCACCTTCGGCACCGCCGAGCGCATACGCGTCCCAAGGCCGGCGGCGAGGATCACGGCGGTTGCCTGCATCACGGTTCCCTGTTCCAGTGCTCGCTTCGCCTAATCGCGCAACATAGCCGGTGTCAAAGCTCGTCAATATGACACTCTTCACATTGCGTATCGGAGGTTAACAACGTGCCCGGGACGCTGGTGCTAGACCTGGACGGCACGATCGTCGACTCGGTCCCGGACCTGGCGGCGGCCCTGAACCGGTTGATGGCGCTCCGCGGACTCGCCCCATTCTCCCTCCCGGAGACGGCGCGCCTACTAGGCGACGGCGTGCAGCGCTTGGTTGATCGCGCCTTCGCTGCCCGGGGGCAGACCGCCGATGCGGCGGCCATCGACCACTACGTGGCCGACTATGGCCGGAACTACGCAGTCGCCAGCCGCCTTTACCCGGGCGCCGCTGTGACCCTGCATGCGCTGCGCGCCGATGGCTGGCGGCTCGCGGTCTGCACCAACAAGCTGGAGCAGCCCGCGCGCGACCTGCTGGATGCGCTCGGCCTTGCCGGTGTCTTTGCCGCGATCGGTGGCGGCGACAGCTTTCCAGTCCGCAAGCCCGATCCGGCGCATCTGCTGGCGACGTTGCGGGCGGCTGGGGGGGTGCCGGACCGGGCGGTGATGGCCGGTGATCACGCCAATGACGTGGCGGCAGCTCGGGGGGCGAGGGTGCCCGTCATCTTCGCGGCCTGGGGGTATGGCAGGCCCGAGATGGCGGCCGGTGCCGAGGCCATTGCGCGGGACTTCAGCGAATTGCCTCGCCTCGCGGCCGCCTTGCTCGCCGCAGCATCTGGTCTCGCGCGCTCTGACGAAGAAAGCCCCCCATGATCAGCTTGCCCTGAAGGACATCCCGCTCCGCAGTTCCTGGACCCAGGAGGAGTTCTTCGCCTGGGCTACCTCTCAGGAAGGCCGCTACGAGTTCGACGGCTTCCAGCCGATCGCCATGACCGGCGGTACGGCCGGCCATTCGGTGATCATACAGAACGTCCATGCCGCGCTCCGCGGCAGCAGATGCCGCCCGCTCGGTCCAGATGCGGGTGTCGGGACCATCGGCGCCGCCATCCGCTATCCCGACGGTTGCCGGGGCCCCGTTCAGTCCCATCGGTAGATCCAAAGCGGCGAGCCGGGATGACCTGTCAATCGTACCACAGCGCTGCGTTTCAGGCGTAGCCGGCCGACCCCAGAAACCTCAGCAGTGAGTGTGAAGGCATGCCCCAGCCTCACGATCGGCTTAAGCGGCACTATCGGCTTCGATTCCTGATCCATGCGCGCCGTCAGCATGCTGGCGACAAACCCGCTGTCGCCGATACCCCGCAGCACCTGCAAAACGCCCACCGACGCAAGAGTGGGATCGACCCCGGCCGTCTGCGAATAGATGGTAAGCGCCGGAGCAACGGCGTCGAACAGTTGCGGCGTCATCCCCATGACCAATTTGAGTTCTTCCAGCGACTCGAAAGGACCGTTGCGTGGTCCGTAAGCAAATCCTGCGGCACGATAGTCGTCAGCTTTCGCCCCATTGAGCCGCTTGCCCAGGCCGGGTTCGCGCCAGTCCAGGATCCTGTCGGTGAGGGTCTGCGCGGTTTCGAGATTTGAACCGACTGACAGAAAAAGCAAGCGCAACAGCTCTTCCCCCGCCATGTTCAGGTCAATCTTTCCGCTTTCGTCCTGCACGGTCACCCGCACGTCGTACCCGGCGAAAGGCACGGTGAAAGGCGTTGCATCGGCCGGCGGCTGCAGGGCAGCCGAGGTATTAAGCATTCGAAGAATTGTAATGTTCAAAGCACCGTCAGCGATCGCCTGCAATGCAGCGATATCGCGACGACTGTGCGCCAAGCGAACCTCGGTACGCCCCGTCGCGATCACGCTGCCGACGACAAGCGCCAGGATTGCCATCACGCAGAGCACGACCACCAGGGCGAAACCCTGCTCGCGCCTTGTCCCGCGTCCTGTCACTGCACTTTAGCTCCCACCAAAGGAATCGTCAGCGGCAGTTTCTCGCGCAACTCATTGGTAATTGCATCGCCCTCCTGGCGATCGCGAATAACATGCGGTGTGATCAGCACGATCAGCTCATCCCGAGTCACATCATTGCTGCGCGTCCCAAACAGCCAACCGACCAATGGTATGTTCTTCAGAACCGGAATACCGCTGTTCGTTGTGGTTCGGTTGTCCTGGATCAGCCCGGCGAGCCCGATCGTCTGTCCGTCGGCAATAGCGATCGAGCTGGTGACGCGCCGCTGGGAAATCGTCGGCGTGTTCAGGGAAGAGCTGGTGGTCGGCGTTACCTGACTGACCTCCTCCGCCATATCGAGCAGCACGAGGCCACTGGCATTGACCCGTGGAGTGATCTCAAGAATGACACCGGTGTCGCGGTATTCGATGGTGTTGACCTGCGGAGCCCCCGGTGTGAGCACGCTGACCGCCGATTGGGTCGCGATAGGAACCTGTTGACCCACCTGAAGCCGAGCCGACTGGTTGTTGAGAACCACCAAATTCGGCGACGACAAAACGCGAACATTGGTGAATTGGGACAGTGCTTGCAGAATGACACTGCTGCCCTGGGATGAGGTGAACGCCGCATTCAACCCTGGGGTAAAACTGATTCCTGGGAACGAGGAAACAATGTTGGTGGGGGTTGTCACGGTCGTCGTGGATGAGGTTGTGCTTGCTGCTACATTTGGCGCAAAGATCGCTTTGAAATTGCCGGTATTGATGAAGTATTGCAAACCGAAGGTTAGTTGCTTGGTCAAAGTGACTTCGGCGACCGTGGCGTCGATCAGGACTTGCAGCGGGAGAATGTCGAGCCGTTGAAGAACCGCGGCAATCTGTGCATATTCCTGCGGCGTTGCCGAAATGACCAGGGCGTTGTTCGTGTCATCGGCGGTCACACGAATGTCCGTCTGTGCCGCATTGCTCGAGGTGGCCGTTTCCGAGCCTGGCGCAGCGCCAAGTGGCCCCTGCGAATTTTCCTGCGGGCGCGATTGCCCCGGCGAGAGGCCGCCCAGAAGTATCCTGGGAGCCTGGCTGAGACCATACCCCGATGCTTCGCTGGAAGCAGCGACGAATGGCGTAGCCGGCGTGCGTTCGGGGCCGAATACACCCCCACTCCCGCCCGCTGACGTGCCCTGCCCTGCTTCTGCGCTGGACGTTTCGATCCCCAGCGCCCGTCGAAGGACAGAAGCAAGATCCGTGGCACGGCCGTTCTGCACACGATAGACGAACAGTTGTTGCTCGGTATTTGCTCCTCCCCGGTCGAGCCGATCCACCCAGGCACGTACCCGATCGATATAGTTCGGTCGCATCGAGGTGACGAGTACCGCATTGAGCCGGTCGATCGGCACAATCTTGACCAGTCCCGACATGCCGCCGCCGGACGTTGTCAGAAGATTGGTAACCTCGCCTGCGACATCTTTGGCCTGCGCGTTCCTGAGCGGCAGCAGGGCGAAAGACATGCCGCGGAGGAAGTCGACGTCGAAGATCGACTCATCTTGCAGGATATCGGCGACATCTTGTTCAGTGCCGGATATCATCAACAGGTTGCGCTCGGGATCGGCCCGCACCGTGCTGCCAGGAGGAAGCAGCGGTTCCAGCACGCGCTGGATATCGGCAGCTGCGACGTACTGCGGCGTAACAACCCGCGTGACGAAGCCCGGTTGGCTCGATCCGCCGAGTAGCGTCCAGCGCGCCGCATTTGCAATTGGTACTATGTGGTAGAGACCGCCGCGCTCGACCAAAGCAATGCCGCTCGATTGCAGGGCACTGGCAAGCATCGGCAGTACGGTGGAGCGCGGAATCGGGCGACCGGTCTGCAGGGTCACCGTTCCCTGAGCGGCCGGATCAATGTCGTACGATACCTTGAGCAAGTCGCCGAGCACGCTTCTGGCGACGTCGCGTACATCGGCATTGACGAAGTCGAGCGTTACATCCTGGCCTGACGGTACCACCGTCGAGATCGGCGGTGTCTGCGTCGCTCCGGCGCCGACAAAGCGGCCTGTCCCCAGTTCGATCTCGGGAGGGCCCGACGCTTGATGGGCCGTCGGGTTGAGCGGAAGCTGCACCGTTCGACTTCTCGTGGATGCCAAGGGGGGCGGCACGAGCGGAACGGGCGATACGGGCTCGGATACGACCTCGCCGCGACCGGCCGGCCCAACGATCGGGGGAGAGGGGTTAGATTCGCAGCCTGAGACGCAAACCGCGAGTGCAAGCATCAGACAATGAATGCGCCCGGTTCTCCGCATGCGGCCCCTGTTGCAGCCGGTGAGACCGCGGTACCGGCGATTGGAACTAGCCACACCGATGAAAGAGGAAGCCATTTCAGCGGCCAGGTTTCGGCAACCGAGGAAAGCTCATGTCGTAGGTCGAATCCCCCGCGTCAAAATGCAGCCGCTCGTGGCTGATTTCTCGCAGGGTCCATCCGTCGATCGTTTGCCCCTCTGACAGTATGATGGTCCTTGGCGGATTAGAGGATTTCAGTAGTGCGCTTCGATTGGAATCACTGATGACAATACCGACCAAAGTGTAGTTGCCGAGCGGTGCAGGCCGCGTCTGGGATGTTGTCTTTTTGCCGACGGATGGCGGAGGCGGTGCAATCCAAGGTTGTCGACTTGGATAGAACAGCGGATGTTCAGCGATTGCGGCGTAGGTCACAGCTCGTGACGATGCTGTCGTGGGCTTCTGGGCCAGCTTTTCCAATGGCGCGGCACCCGATCGAGGCAGCAACTCCGGTAGCAACGGCTGCGGTGCAGTCAGCTCGGCCGCGACCAGCAAGGCGGCTGTCATCGCTGCAACCGAGCGCCAGGCCAACGGCGAAACTGTGAATGCCATAAGGCCGCGGACATTCATCCAGACGGCACCCCCCGCATATAGCCGGCGACGTCGAGATCGAACGTCAGGATCGGCGGGGTGTCGCGAGCTGTGCCATTTACCGGCGCAGAAATCGTCATGGCATCGACGAACAACGCTGGTGTCGATGCATCGATCGCCGCGAGTGTCTTCTGAAGCGTGTCCAGCGTGCCTTCGATGCTGAAATGGATCGTCATTTTGTGAAAATCGTGCTCGGCCGTCTCACGCATTTCCGCAGTGCTGTCGACTCGGCCTCCGCTGCCGACGACCGCCTGGCGAAGCCGATCCTGCACGTCGGCCGCTATCGCGGCGACGCTTGCCCCGGTCCAGAAACCACCCTCGGCGGCGAGTTTGTTCTCCAAGCCCACGGCCCTCCGTTCAAGATCCGGCCGGCGCACGATAATGGCATGAAGCCGGCCGAGTCGGTCCGAGAGCATGTCGATGTCGGCCCGACGATCCCACAATGCTGCGATCAACGGCGATATGACCAGCCACCAGGATACCAGCAACAGGCAAGCCAGCATCGACAAAGCCAGCACGCGGCGCCAGGGAGGTGATAATGTCATTGCCCGCGCTCTGCCTTGATGTCGAATGTCAGATCGAAGCGTTCCTCCCTTCCGTCCGGTGACAGTGTGATGGGTGAGCGGAATTGCGGCTTTTCAAACAGCGCCGATCCTTCCACGCGGACGATGAGATCGGTTGCGCGCGGCGAGTATCCGATCACTTCCACACTTCGTCCGCGCATGACGAGCTGTGTGACCCAGCTATCGTTGGGAATCAGCCTGGTGAGTTCGTTGAGAACCTGCAGTGGCGACGCACCCTTGCGTTTGCTTTCAAGAAACACCAAGGCACTGCTGATGTCGGTCGATTTCCGCCCAAGCTGCGTCACTGCCGTTGCGGTCTGTTCAGCTTCGGCCACGTGTAGCTGCAAATCGTCGCGCAGCTGATCAAGTCGATGCACGTGCAGGCCGTAGGCCGACAGCAAAAGCACAGCGGCTGTGATTTCGAGCGTGCGCCGAACGCGCCGGCGCGCATCGCTTTCGGCCGCGCCTCTACCAGCTTGCCACAGAATGAATGGGCTATTGCTCCCGACACTGTTCGCGCGTATGTCCGCTCCGGTGGCGACAACACCTCTGGGACTGAGCCCGGCTGTCCGTGCCAGCGCAAGGGCGGCCTCGATCGTGGTACGCTTGACGGCGATCAGCTTGACGGTCAGTTTCTTGGACCCGAGTGCGCGCGCACTGATCCGGTGAGCGAAGCAGATATCCGCGGCCGCCAGCGGCACAAGCCGCTCTATCTGATGTTGCAAGATGGGACGTAACGACAACTCGGCGGACAGCGGCAGTTCCAAGCTAGCTTCGAAGATCAGCGCGCGGTCGAGCTTGATTGTAACTTCGTCGTCGGTATGATGTCGGCGAATGACCGACTGAACATGTTGGCGAAGCTCCTGGTCGGGATAATCAGACAAGGGTACGACCAAGGGATTGCGCCGCCCGCGCGCCGGCAGGATCAGTGTTATGCGGGTCGAACCAAGCTCCAGGACGGTGGCCGGGCTCGCCGAGTGCCCGAACAGGTGCAACAGACGTGGAGGCGCCATGTGCAGCAGTTCGGACAGCCACCACGAGAAGCCGCGGCGGATCAGCTGACCAGCCGCAATCGTCGGGCGGGAAATAAGGGCGGCGGTCATCGAATCCTGCGGCAATCCGAATCGATCCCATCATAGAGACAAGCAGGATTCGTCGTCGCCTTCGGTTCAGCGACGAAGTCCGGCCAGGGAGGCAAACTCGGGTCGTCCCGCTCTATGCGGATACGGACCAGACGCGGCAGATAGCGCCGCGCCATCCAGTTCTCTAGCCATGCCGCGTCATGCATTTCATCAGGCGGGCCGAAATAGTCGAAGCGCAGGAACCGCACATGGTCAAGCAGAAGCACCTGATGCTCCGGCAAAAGGGCTCTGCCATCCGAAGACGGCAGGTCGAGACGCCATCCCATGAAGAGCGCACGCCTCCTGCCGTTCGGTGCGACGAAGAACCGTTCGCGGGCCGAGACGCCGGCCTCGATCGCCTGAGGTAAGGGAGCAACCAGCGCCAAAGTGTGGCGATCACCCTCGAATGCCACCGTGCTGTCGGTCGCATCGGCGGACTCGAATGCCGGATACGCTGATGCAATCGTCTGGCGCAGCACAGTCTGGACCGCTTCGATATCGGCGGTGTTGATTGCCCGATGCTCAACTCTGGCCCAGGCACCAATTCCTAACCGCACTGCGCCGGCAATCAGGACTGAAAGGAACCCTAGCAGCGCAGTGACGACGAGGATCTCAATCAGCGTAAATCCGGCTTCACCGTTGTTCGCCCCGCCCTTCACGAGCCCTGGACTTTCAACCCGAGCCGAACCGTCGTCAGCCGCACCGAGTGCCGGCGATACCGTCCGGTCCAACTGACCGTTACCTGCACCTGATGCCCGACGAGCTGGCCAGCATGCACAAGCGATGAGTCGCCATACGGAGCCTTCTCGACAACCCAGGTGAAGCCGTCCGAAGTCCGGCCACGCGTCTCGCCATCCTCCAAGGCAATATCTTGCCCTACCCGCGCCAGCGTCGATCGGGCGAGCAAGACCGCCGTTTGCTCGCGGTCGCCGCGATCGAGCCAGTCGAAGCCGGAGGCCGGTGCGCGATAGGCCAGTGCGAACACGAGCGCGAGCACGGCGAGTGCCACAAGGACTTCGATCAGGGTGAAGCCGGTGCTCGGTCGCGCCACGTCACCCGCCCTTCTAGTCATCGCGCTGCACCCGGCCGGTGAGCCAGTCGATCGTGATGGACGTTGACTGTCGTCCGTGGCGCAACAGGATCGTTTCCGCGGTAGCCGTGCCGTCACCGAAGAAGAGGATATGCGCCGTGCTCCTGGCCAGCAGACCTGTCGGGGTCACGACGCTGACCGCGCTTATCACGTCAGGCAGCGTCTGCACATGCGATTCCAGCGAAGTTGTGTAGGATCGGGTGGCGGGATCAAGTGCAAGTTCCACTGTGGCGCCACGCCGAAGCGCCTCGTTATGCAGCTCCTTGATGCGGTCCACCAGATCGTCCGCCGTGGCCCGCAAGCGCACCACCGGTAAGCCCGCCATCATGCGTGGCACTGCCGTCATGGCAAGCGCGATGATGATTATGACGACCAACAGCTCGATCAGCGTGAAACCCGCGATCCGGCGCAGATCCCTCTGCATCGCTATGCGGCCAGGTCGTTGATGCTGATCATTGCTGTCATCACGGCGGCGATGATGGTCGCGATCATCACGCCCATGGCGATGATGATGGCTGGCACGAGCAGCGCCAGCAAGCGCTCCAGCGTCCGCTGCACTTCCTCGTCGTAGATATCTGCGAGTTGCGGCAGCAACTCTTCGAGCCTGCCGGTCTCCTCGCCGATCTGGATCAACTGGATGGCGAGGCCCGGAAATTGCCCGGTGCGGGCGAGCGGCCGCGCGAGCCCTTCGCCTTCTTTGAAACGCACCGAGGCGGCCTCGATCGCGCTGGCGAGGGCACGATTGCCCACCGTCGCGCCCGAGAGTGTAAGAGCGCGCGCGGCAGGCACGCCGTTGCCTAGCAACACACCAAGCGTGCGACTGAACCGAGCGATCTCGAACTTTGCAACCCACCCACCCACAAATGGCATGCCGAGGATCAACCGGTCTCGCAGCAACGCAATGCCCGGCCGCGGCATCAGCCACCGCCAACCTGCCGCGGCCATCACAACCGCGGTGAGCAGCATCCACCAGTTGCTCCGCAAGCCGTCGCCCACCAACATAACGATGCGGGTGCTGGCCGGCAGCTGGGCACCGGCTTCGCGAAACATCGGCTCGAACTGCGGCAGGACCACAGTGAGCACAATACCGACCGCCCATACGGCCACGATGCAGAGAATGGCAGGATAGATCAGTGCCGACACCACTTTCTGCCGGGCCGCCTCCGACCTGACGAGGAACTCCGCAACCCGGCTCAGCACAGCCTGTAAAGCGCCTCCCGCCTCACCCGCGCGGATCACGTTGATGTAGCTGTGCGGAAAGGCCTTCTCCTGCGCCGCCATTGCTTCGGAGAGGCTGGCGCCGTCGCGAACCCGCTCGAGCGTGCGGCGCATCACCGCACCGGCGCGCTTGCTCTCCGCCAAGTCGGCAAGAATCTCAAGTGCACGATCCAATGGCAGGCTGGCTTTGAGCAGCCGGGCAAGCTGCTGCGACAGTAGCGCGAGGTCGCGCGCAGCGAGAGGCCTCGACGCCGACCTGCGAAGGGTGACGGAGCCGACAAATTGAGGACGCTTTTCGACCGCGCGGATCGGCAGCAACGCTCGCTCGTGCAGACGCTCGATGATGCTCGCGGCGTCCGGGCCATCGAGCTCACCGGAGATTATCTCCCCCGCGGGCGACAAAGCGCTGTACTGGAAACGCGCCATCGGAGTCACACGTCGCAGGTCACGCGAACGACCTCTTCCACCGTCGAAATGCCTGCGAGCGCCTTGCGCATGCCGTGCGCGTACATGGTCTGCATGCCGCCACGAATTGCCTCGGCCTGGATCTCGCGCGCTTCCGCATGGCGCAACGCCAGCGGACGAACGTCATCGGTCATTGGCATGACTTCCAGGATCATTGTGCGTCCGTGATATCCGGTGCGGCCGCAGGCTGGGCAGCCGGTGGGACGGTAGAGCGTCACCCGCCCGCCCGCCGCACACTCACTGAGGCCAAGACGCTTGGAGAGGTCGGGCGACGCCACATATGGCTCGCGGCAGTTCGTACAAAGTCGCCGCACCAGCCGCTGGCCGAGCACGCCATTGATCGTCGAGGTTAGCAGATAATCCTCGATCCCCATGTCCAGAAGACGGGTGATCGCGCTGGCCGCGTCGTTGGTGTGCACGGTCGACAGCACCAGATGCCCGGTGAGCGCCGCCTGTACCGCGATTTGCGCGGTCTCCAGATCGCGGATCTCGCCGATCATCATGATATCGGGGTCCTGGCGGAGAAAGCTGCGCAGCGCGCTGGCGAAGGTAAGCCCGATCTCCGGCTTCACCTGCACCTGGTTGATGCCCTCCAGCACATATTCCACCGGGTCTTCCACGGTCAGGATCTTCCGCTCCGTCGCATTGAGCCGCGTAAGGGCGGTGTAGAGCGTGGTCGTCTTGCCGCTGCCAGTGGGACCGGTGACAAGGACGATGCCGTGCGGCCGATCGAGCATGTCAGTGAACGCTTGCAGCAGGTTGGAATCGAACCCGAGTGATTCGAAGTCGAGCGCGAGCGAGCCACGGTCCAGGATACGGAGCACGACGCTCTCGCCATGGATCGAAGGCGTCGTGGACACGCGGAAGTCAATCTCCTTGCCGCGCACCGCAAGCCGGATGCGGCCATCTTGCGCCAACCGTCGTTCGGCGATGTTGAGCTTTGCCATGATCTTGACGCGGGACACGATCGCGCTTTTCAGCCGCGCCGGAGGTGGGTCCATCTCTCGCAGCACGCCGTCGATTCGGTAGCGCACGCGCAGCCGGCCGTCCCCCAATTCAATATGAATGTCCGAAGCACGCATTTCGACCGCGCGGTTGATTAACGTGTTCACCAGGCGAATGACTGGTGCCTCGCTGGCCAAGTCCTTCAGCCGTTCGAGATCGGCGTCGCGGTCGTCATCCTCGCGCTCGCCGGCCGCGGCGCCGAGCTGGTCTAGCACGGAGCGGCCTTCCCCGTAGAGCCGCTCATAAGCGGCCTCGATGTCGGCGGGCACCGCGACGCGGCGCTGGACCGGCTTGTCGAGGGCGAATTCGAGCGCCCGTGCGGCCGCATCATCCAACGGATCGGCCATGGCTACGACAAGGTGGGTCTCACTTTCCGACAATGGAATGATCCGCGCCTGCCGCAGGAAGGTGCGGCGGATGCGGTCGGGCGCCACCGTATCGCCGGGGAACTCATTAGGGGACAGGACGGGCGAGCCGAGCAGAAGCGCGTAACCGGTTGCCAGGTCACGCTCCGAGATCAGGCCGAGCTTGGCAGCGATGCGGTCGATTCGCTCGCCGCTCTCCGCCTCCAGCCGTCGTGCCCGTTCGAGGGCGGCGCCAGACAGCAGCCCGTTTTGGGCAAGCACCGCCTCGATGCTGGTCGGACTTGGCGTGTTTTGTCCGTCCGGCATGGTGCGAGAATCCTAGTCGGATGCGGTTGCGTTATGACACCGGCTACAGTCGCGCCGGGAAATGCGGTTAGTTCGGGTTTGGGCAATTGTTAGGCAGCGAAGCATAGTAGCAGGTCCCTCCACTCTTGCTGTCAGGCACGATGCTGGTGTTCTTGAACACGGCGGTCCATCCGGCGGTCGGGTCTGTGGTGGGGAACGGCGTCGGCGTCGGCCGCTCGTACTGGTCGGCCGCCACGAAGGTGGAAGGCAGCGTCACCGCGAAGGCGAGGCACCCAGCCGGCGGACAATCCAGGTCCTTTACCGCCCAGACATTGCAAGCGTGGTCGCAGCTTGCCTTCAGGCCAGGGTCGGCCAGCAGACGCGGATCGTTTGCAGCCATACTGCAGCTGCACGATGACCCGTTCCATGAACAGAAGGATGCCGGCTTGCAGGTGGGATTGGTCAGGGTACCGCCCTGGCCGGTGTTGGTGGGATTGAGTTCGGCGGCAAAATTCTTGAAGTCGACGGTAACCTGGAGAATGTCCGTCTTGCCGTCGGGACCGGCGATCATCGTGCGCGTCCAGCCGGTGCTGTCCCACGGAACCGAAGCACCGGTGGGCGTATAGGGGCCTGTGTCGATGTTCATCCTTACCGCCTGCACACCGGTGTCGGGATCGAAATTGCCGCCGACGTACATCTGATAGACCTGGTGTGTCGTGCCCTTCGCGTAGATGAAGTAGATATAATAGGTTTGGCCGCCGACGAAGGTATTGACGCTCAGTTGCTGGCAGGGGGCTGGGCTCGGCACGAGGCTGCAATCGCTATAGCCGGATGTCGGATCGTTGAATCGACTGTTCTTCTGCGTCGTTTGCGACACGGTGGTGTCGATATAGTAGGCGCCGTTGTTAACCGTCATGGCACTGCGCTGCCAAGTGTTCTGAGTTCCCATGCGGATGAACGGAAACTGACATTTGGCGGTGGAGGGATCCACGTTGCACTGGTTGGTCTTGGACAACCACTGCGCCCATTCCCGGGTTCCGGCGCCGGTATTGCTGCCGGTGAGAAATTGGCGGAACAGGCGCACGCCGTAACAGAATGGGCCGGAACAGTCGCTCGACCACTGGCCACCCCTGCCCGCCACGGTGGGACAGCGGCCGGCAGAACAGGTGGAATCGATTTCCGTTCCGCAGGCTCCGGCGCCCCCGCCTGCCGCGCAACCAGGTGCAATGGCCGTGGTGACGATGTCATAGGGGCTGGTCACGGCCGTCGGCGGCGTCGGCGACATCGGCGGGCATGTTGATGACGACGTCGGATCGACCCCGATATTGGACTTGCACTCGGCGGTTTCCACCGGCGCCGAGTAGGTTGGATCGTTGTTGAACATGATCGTCTCGGGGACGATTGCCGAGCTGATCAGCCCGCCCAGTGAACCATCGTCGTCGTTCAGAAGCGTCTGCCGGTCGATATCGGTAAACCCGGTAAACGTGAATCCCGGATTGATGTATTGCAGCAGCTCCTCGGGCTGACTGGTGATGTACGTCCCGGCTTCAGGAGTTACGCCCTGCGACACCGACAGGAACAGCGGGATGTTCACATAGTGACGGATATCGACGTTGTTGAAGAACATGTTGTCCGAATGGAACGCCGGCGGATAGTAAAAACCGTTCGGCTGCTTCCAGCCGATCGCGGCATTCGGCAGATAGCCGCCAGTGTTCGGTTGGCCAATGGGGTTCTTTCGCACCCCCGGCAGGTTGTAGTACATGCAATCGGCGAAGTCTGGACACGGCGTCGTGGTGATGTCCAGATAAGCATTGGAATCCTGGTAGCCTGGGCCGTCGTAGATGCTGAACAGTCGCTGTTCAACGGCGAAGGCTGCCAGTTGGATGCTGACCCCCTCATCGATGTTCAGACAGTGGTTTCCGTCAGCGTAAACGCACGCAATGCCGCTCGCCGTGCTGAATGGGCCGGCATCCGACGCCAAGGGATTGGTCGGCTGCGTCATGCCGATCAGCGCGGAATGGCTGGCGAGCGACCAATATCCCTCGATCACGGATGAGCGCGAATAATCGCCGCCGGTCACGAAGGTCAGGCCGCTGTTCTGTACATCGGAGATGATGCTGTTGTCAAGCAAGTACCATTGCGGGCGTAACCAAATCGCCGCGAAGTTGTAGTCGGCCCAGTTGAACGAGGTGGTATAGTGATCCAATACCGTTACCGAGCAGTTCTGCAATGCCGAGCCGTTCGCGCAAACCTCGGTAACGCCGCTGCAGTCGGCACCCCAGGGTGTTGAGGCTGCGGGGCAGATGGTCGCCAGCCGGGAGCCGCCTGCATTGAAATGCGGATAGTAGGGGTCGGTGGCAACAACGTTGTCAGCCAATGGCGTGGGCGCGATGCTCTTGACCGCATTGATGTAACCCGGCGTGGGGGTGTCGGCCGGCTTGACACCGTAGCAATTGGGCGCACTGCTGACGGTGTTGAACGAGTTCATCGCCGCCGTGCAATAGTTCTTGTAAAACGATTTTAGCGGGGTGGTGCCCTGGAAAGTCACATTCCTCTGCAGCGCCGAGTAGCCCGCCCATGTCATAGGCCCGCTCATCGGCGGTACATCGCGCATATCAGCATTGAAGGCCGGCGCGAACCAATAGCACGCGCCACAGGTACCGGCACCGGCCGCCATATTCCCCTGGAAATCATTCCAGCCATTGGTGATCCAGAACACCGACGGATAATTGTAATCCGACGTGCCGCGCAGAAGCCATGCAGGGCTGCCGGCATTATCCGCCAGAATGCCAGGCACCTTGCGCGGGTTCTGCAGGTTATCCACCGCCGCGCGCGCGAAAATGCCGATATTGGAGTAGAACTTGTTGTTTGTCTCGGTTGCGTCCTCGAGGTAGTAGCCGTGCCCGATCGACAGGTAGCCGACATTGCGCGCCAGCTCCACGCCGAGCGTCGAGTGCACGACATACCAACGGGTCATCGAATCGTGCACCGATGAATCCACCACGTACGTGTTGGCCGGGGTCAGGCGAGTCTCGTGGAAATGCACCGGGTAGTGCATGATCCGCCCGCCTTGACCCATCTGGTAAAATTCGACCCCTTGGACTTGGACCGCCGCAAATCCCTGGCGAAAGATAGTGTGGCCGCCGAAATAGTAGTGCGGGTCGATGGGTCCATTGGCTTCATGCTGACCGAAGGGAAGGTTGGCCGCGTCACCTGCGGATACGATCCGGATGCTGCGCGTCAGCAACGCAACCGCCGCTCGGGTCTCGGCGCCATTGGTCATCAGGTCGTCAGCAAAGCCCAGTCGGTTTTTGCCGGTATTTGTGTCTAGTCCGGCGCCCGACACCTTGTCCGCCAACGGGTATCTGGTTCCGTTATGCGGCCATTTGAGTCCCGGACAAGAAGGATCCGAGGTCCCTCCCGCCGAGCAGTCGCTGCGGTGGAAGGTGATCGTCGCTCCCTTTACCGTATCGATGGTCAATTGTTCGGAATGGCCCGGCAAGTAGTCGGTGGTAGTGACGACAATCTGGTCCCCTTGCTTCCAATCCCCCTCGACGGGTCGCTCCAGCGTCAGCGACGTGTCGCCGGGCTTCTGGCTCGGGTAGTAGCCGGCCAGCGTCGTTTTATCCATTAGCCGCACCCAACTCGTGCCGGAATTCAGGGGGTCGGTGGGGGCCTGGGCATCGCCGGTAGTGCCCTTAAAGCCGCGCAGTTTCAGCGTGCCGCCGTAACAGACCGCCAGGACCTTGTAGCCGAAATACCCGGGCCCCTGCGGTCCTGCGGCGGTGTCGTACATCAGCGGCCCGTATTGGTAGAAATAATCGAAGACGCCGCCGGGCAGCGATAAGTTGTTGGTTTTTCCGTTGTCATTCCACGTAGTCAGCGGAATGCCGCAAGGTCCCACGCCTGGCGCAGTATAAGGGAGGCAAAGCGCGCCCTGGCCCGGCTGGCCGTTCGGATTGCCGTTGCTCAGATCCGCCCCATAGAGGTGGATCGTCAGAACTCCACCATCGGAGCCGAAGGGGGAGGCCGATGTCTTACCGTCTTCGCCGACCACCCCGGCCGTCAGCGTCCCCCCATTCTCGACTATGATAGAGCTGGCCCAGAAATCGGTCGTGGAATCCTTGGCATCGGTGAAGTTCAGCTCACCCTGTGTGAGCGGGGTACCCTTGTCGTCATAAGTCTGAACGATGTTGATGTTGCCATAGTAATACGTGCCTGGCGGGACGGTGCAGGGTCCGCTTACAACAAGGTCCGGTTGGCTCGTCGCTCCACCACCCCCAAGGAGAAGTGCCTGCTGCGGCAGCGTCCCGCCATTGCAAGTCACCGGGGTGGCGGCGCAGGCGCCTGCCACCTGTATCATCAGCAGCAGCCCAGTGATGAGCACGCCGGCGGCAAGCCCACTCCAACGCCCGGCATTCTGCCGCCGTACCTGCAATAGGGCGGCCGGTCCAAGGTGCAGCGCAGTTACAAAAAGCGCGAGCCCCGTGCTGCCGCTGGGCGGGCTAACGTTCCAACGACCGCCGGCGAGATCGGAGTTCTGTGCGTGCATCTTTGAGACGCCTCCGGTGAACGTTGCCCGGATCGGGCGAATCGCCGTTTATTAGGGTTAAGGTTCTCCCCCACCGGACTGCTATGCCGTCCGGCCGTTGCCCTCGCAGAGGTTGGGGCGATTAACAGACGGAAACCCGTATTGCAAGGCATTCCATTCGATGAATCTGCTTCGATTCGCATCGCGCGGCCGGCTGCGGAGCCGGATCAGGTCTTGCCGCCTCGCGAAGTATCCAGCCGCATCGGTCTGCGCTATTATCTCTGTACTGTAAGGGTGAGGATGTGATGGCCGCACGTGGAGTTCTTCGACCTGCGCTGTCCATATTGTCGGCGTTTGGAGTCAACGTTGACGCAATTTCTGGAGGAGGATCGCGGAATACGACTTGCTTGTAAGGATCTGCCGATCCTGGGGCCACCCAGCCTGCTGGGATCGCGCGCGTTGCTCGCGGCCCAGAGACAGGGCGCTTAGATCGTGTCCCAGCACGTGGTGTAGGAGCGGTGCTCCCGAGCAGCGTTGGCTGCGTGATCAGGCTGCCACGGCAGGCAGACCGATCGGGATAGTATCGCTGATTGTGCCGAGTGTTTCCAGGCTCATGTAGCGACGCTGCACGGCCCACTCGTCGTTTTGTTCGAGCAGGATGGCGCCGACCAAGCGCGCAATGGCCGCCTCGTTGGGAAAGATGCCGACCACGTCAGTGCGCCGCTTGATCTCGCCATTCAGCCGTTCCAACGGATTGGTGCTGTGGATCTTAGCGCGATGCTCTTTGGGAAATGCCATAAAAGCAAGCACATCCGCCTCAGCTTCATCCATCAGGCCGGCGAGCTTCGGCACCCGAGGGCGGAGTTGATCGGCGACCTCGCGCCATTGTTTGCGTGCGGCCTCAGCGTCGTCCTGAGCGAATGCGGTGCCGATCCAGGCCGAGACGATGCGGCGCTGGCTCTTGCCGGCGTGCGCCAGAGCGTTGCGCATGAAGTGCACCCGGCAGCGCTGCCAGGAGGCGTGCAGCACGCGGGCAACCGCGGCCTTCAGTCCCTCGTGGGCGTCGGAGATCACCAGCTTGACGCCGCGCAGGCCGCGGCGGGCCAGGCTGCGCAGGAACTCGATCCAGAACGTCTCCGCTTCGCTGGGGCCGACTGCGAGGCCGAGCACTTCACGTCGGCCGTCACTGTTCACGGCAACCGCCACAGTGATGGCAACCGAAACAATGCGCCCCTGCTCGCGCACTTTCACATATGTCGCATCCAGCCAAAGATACGGCCATTCGCCTTCAATTGGCCGGTTCAGGAACGCCTGCACGCGCTCGTCGATCTCGCCGCAGAGCCGGCTGACTTGGCTCTTGGAGACCCCGGCGCACCCTCCGCTGCCATTCCAGCGGCTTCGCCGCCGGAACCTTGGGCAGCTCCGCCCATCGCCTGCACCAGATCATCGACGCTGCGTGTCGAGATGCCGTGCACGTAGGCTTCCTGGATCACTGCGGTCAGCGCCTTCTCGGCGGTGCGGCGGGGTTCAAGGAAGCCGAGGAAGTAGCTGCCTTTGCGTAATCTCGGAATGCGCAGCTCGACCGTCCCGGCGCGCGTCTCCCAGTCGCGGTCACGGAACCCATTGCGCTGATTGATGCGGTCAGGGCTGCGCTCGCCGTGCGCTGCGCCACACAGCACATCAGTCTCCAGCTCCATCAGTCGCTGTGCGGCGAAGCCGATCATCTCGCGCAGCAAGCTGGCGTCAGAACTCTTTTCCAGAAGGCCTTGAAGGGCAATCTTGTCGTTGGTCATCGCGGTGTCCTTGGGTCAGAGTTGCGATTCGCAACCCAATTCTACCCGGGTTCACCGCGGTGGCCGCCGCTGTGGATAAGTGGCCTGCCGGCGCCAGACTCTCGGCGGTCGCTCCGCCAGGCCACTTATCCACAGCTCCTACACCATCACTTGGGACACGACCGGCGCTTACCAGAAGCTGCGTGATCTGATGATGGGCAACCCACCAGATATTACGGTCGACTCGATCTATGCTATGGCGAATCAGCTCGGCCTCGACTGGCCCGGCTACAACGCGACATGAATGATTCCACTGTGGAGCAGCGACTTGACAGGAACATACGGTTGGCACGCATGATTGGCATTGATGGAACGCCGGCGCTGGTTATTGGACGGAAGATGATTGCCGGGGTGGATCTGCTCGCGATCGAGGACGCCATTACGCAGACCCGCCATGACGCTCCAGTGCAAGCCGCGCAACAGAAAACCGCGATACCGATGCAGTGATTGCGACACCGCGAAAGACGGCCAGGGTCACCGTTCCAGGGACGCCAATGGCATCAAAATCAAAAAGTGCGCATCGACGGCCAGGTTCAGGGGTTTCGTGGGTAGTCATAGTCGGCGCAACGATGGCCGCAGCAGGCGTGGCTGGATGCGCCACGGTCAAACAGACCCATCTTGCAAACGGAATGCCCGCCTATCTCGTCAACTGCGAGGTGAGCCTTACTGGCCACGACCTGTGTTACCGGAAGGCAGGAGATCTGTGCGGGTACCGGGGTTATACGCTATACGACTGGAAAGGACGTGTGCTGCCAATGCAGAAGCCCATACCCGGGTCCGACTCGGATGACTTCGACACATCTGCTCCGACAACCATTCTGATCGCCTGCAACCCTTGGGGACGCTGGTAAGCATTCGACCGGTGGGATCGGCCGGACCGGGACCGCTCCGGTCAACCGGGCGGCTTGCGCTAGTTGCTGTCTCTCTGAGCCACGTTGCCAAACAGCCGCCACGCGGACTCGAGCACCTGCGCCTGATAGAGTTCGCTAAGTGCTGCCGTATGGGAATGGTAATCGCCGATCGCCTGCATCAGATCGCCATGCGTTTCATTCAGATAAATACGCAAGATCGCCCCGGCGGCGGCAATGTTGAAGCGACCAGCCCCGCTCACGCCAGCTTCCGCCCGGCGAGCTCCTCCAGCACGGATAGCGGAGCGCGCGCCGCCTCCGCCATCGCTGCGACCGGCAGGTGGAAGGTCTGCTCCAACGCGCAGTGCCCGGATAGCGCGGCGTGCAGGACCTGATCGGTGAAGCACAGCCAGGTGGTACCGGACGGGAACATCACGTCGGCTTTCGGAGCCGTGGCCTGGTACGTCGCATCCAGCTTCCCCGCATCGTGCAGCCGCAGCATGATATGATCGTAGGTGCTGCGCCGCCCCTTGGTGATGCCCAGCTTCTCCAACAGCCACGCGCTGCCGGGCAGCGGCCTCCTGGCACGTGGCAGGAAGCGGCGGGCGTAGTCGGGGAACGGCTCGCCGACGCGCCACGCCCGCCCCGCTCCGTCCGGAGCGATGTTGCTGAACACCCGCAGGATCCGTCGCCCCAGCATCGGCCGCGTCGGGAAGGCGTCGACATGCAGCAGCCTGTCGTCGTGCCGCGGCGAGGTTGGGCGCCCGTCGATCTCGACCGGGCGGAAGCTAGTCCGAGCCCGCTCTAGGGCCGGCCCATAGCCCGGCAACAGGTCGTGCAGCAACTGCTCGGCCGAACGCCCGAACCGATCGATCATCCGCGCCAGCCGGGCGGCGGCATCGGGCGGCAACGACGTGTTGCCGATGCGTCCGGTAGCCGGATCCAAGCTGATGTTCTTCCTCTCGCCCCCGGCGACATCGCCGCTCAGGAACGTCGCCTCTTCGGGCTCGATGAGGAACGAAAGCTGCGGCAGCACCAGCACCCGGCCCTCTTCCAGCGCACCCACCGCTCGCCGGCAGAGCTCCGGGGCGAACGGACCGTGCCAGTCTCCGACCGGCAATTCCTCCAGCACCTCGGTGGCGTCCATGTCCTCGCCCTATTCGTGCACCAGCACCCAGTCGTTGATGAAGCTGGCGAGACCGTTGGCGTGGAAGTCGCGGCGCAAAACCGCTTCATCGTAGTCCTCACGCACCCAGTCCAGGAAGGGCTTACGACCCTCCCCTTCGCGCTCAAAGCGCAGGAAGAACGCGTCGAGTACGCCGGTGCGCGAGCGGCGCAGATGGCCGAAACGCAGCGAAAGCTGCCGCATCGCCATCTCCGCGGTACCGCCCTCCAACAGTACGAAAAGGCCGGCTGCCAGCCCGGCGCGGTCGGCGCCCGACTTGCAGTGGATCAGGGCCGGCTCGCGCATCGAACGATAGATGTCGTGAAGCCGCAAGATGCGGTCGCGATGCGGGGCACCCCGGCTCTCCACGGCCATGTCGATGAAATCGAGGCCCAGCCGGTTTGCCATGTCCCGGGTGAGCGCGTCGGAGCCGTTGTTCGTCCGCCCGCGCAGGTTGATCACGGTCTGCAGCCCGTAACGGCGGGTCATCGCCGCCAACCGGCTGGGCGTCGGGTGATTGCAGCGATAGAGTCGGCCGGGCGCCACGGCCGCGAAATTGCTCCAGGCCAGGCGGAAGATCGCGTGGTCGACGACCAGCGCGTCGAGCCAGGCCAGCGCCCGGCCTCGCCCGGTGGCGAGATCGCCGCGGAAGATCGTGTCCATCCCGAGGGGTGCTTAGGAGCGCTCGGCCATGGCCGTCGCGACGCCGGGATTGGCCAGCACGACCTCGCGGGCCACGTCGGACCGTCCCTCGGCCTCAAGCCCGGCAACCACTCCGGCAACGTCCTCGGCCGGGCGGTTCTGGCTCATCTTCCGCTTGCCCTCCAGCCGGGTGATCGGAATCGCAAAGCCGGTGATCGCCTTCAGCATGACCTGAACGAAATCTTCCGGCGCGTCCGTCACCGCCCAGGGCTGCGCCCGTGATGCCTCCTGCCGGTTCGTCAACCGGGTGACGATCGCCCGCAGCCGCTCCGGCTCGTTGAAGAACGAGATCGGCCCGTAGGCGTGCACCGCCTCGTAGTTCCAGGTCGGCACCACCTTGCCCGTACGCCGCTTGGTCTCATACCAGGAGGGGGTGATGTAAGTGTCCAGCCCCTGGAAGATCGCCAGCGCCTCGACGCCGGGCAGTGCGCCTTTCGCCTGCGGGTTGGCCCGGGCGAGGTGGCCGAGCAGCGTGCCATAAGGGCCGGGCTCCGGATCGAGCAGCATCGGCACGTGGCTGGCGATCAGTCCGTCCGCCGTCAGCGTCACCAAGGTGGCGATCCCGCTCCCGGCAATCGCGGCGTGCACCGCGTCGATCCGGTTCTCGCGAAAGGCAGTGGGCAAATACACAGCTCTGCTCCGTTCCGTTACGGCGATGTCGGCGCCAGTCCGAGCGCGGCGTAGGCACGGGTGCTCGGCGGCCAGGCGTGCATGACGTCGGCGCGCCAAGCGACCGCACCCCAGGCGAGCACCCCGAGCAACACAAGGCTCCCGACCCAAGCGAGCCCGACCCAGGGCGAACGAGGCGGTGGCTCGACCGGCCGGGCAAGCCGTTCCATCGCGGAGAATGGCTCACGTTCGGTCTGCTCCTCATGCGGGGCGGACGCAATCGGCGGCGGCGCCGGCTCTTCGAAGGAAGCGGGATCGGGCGGCGGCGTTGTCGCGAGCGCCTCAGCCGGGCGCTCCGGGACGGTCTCCACGGGTTTCGACGCCGGCTCGCCTGGGGTCCATTCGGCCCCGCAACGTGCGCAGCGCAGCGCCTTCCGGCCGACGAGCAGGTGATCGGGCACATCATAAGCGATGCTGCAGTCGGGACACTGGACTCGCATGTGAAACTGACGGACGCCCCCTTTCGGCGCGCATATACCAGCCGAACGTGACATCGCGCGAGAGGGCGGAGGCGCGGTTGCAGTACCGGCCGCAAACCCTCTGGCAACCGTCTGCCCGGGAATGGCAAGAAGCCCCAGAGAGATTCGGCATGGTGCGATTCGAAGAGGTCGGGCTCAGCTATATCAGTCCGGGCGCCGGCTTAGGCCCGGAGGTTCTGCACGATCTCAGCTTCACGCTGTCCGACGGGGTATTCCGCTGGCTGCTCGGGCCGTCGGGCGCGGGCAAGACCAGCCTGCTCCGCCTGATGTATCTGGCGGTCCGACCGACGCGTGGGCAGCTCAGCATTCTGGGTGCCGACGTGGCGACAATGCCGCGGCGCCGGCTGCCCCGCCTGCGCCGGCAAATCGGCGTTGTGTTCCAGGATTTCCGCCTGCTCGCCCACCTCTCGGTGTTCGACAACGTGGCCCTGCCGCTCCGCCTTGCCGGCCGCCCGGAGGGGCAAGTGCGGGCTGATGTGGGCGAGATGCTGCGTTGGGTCGGGTTGACCAAGAAGACGGAGGCGCGACCGGCGGAGCTATCGGGCGGGGAGCAACAGCGCGTGGCCATCGCCCGCGCGGTTGTCGTACGCCCCAGTCTGCTGCTCGCCGACGAGCCGACCGGCAATCTCGATGAGGTGCAGGCCGAACGATTGATGCAGCTTTTCAAGGAGATGAACCGGCTGGGTACCACAGTCGTCGTGGCGACGCACAACGATGCGTTGGTCTCCCGGCATCCCGCCCCGGCCCTGCGCCTCGCGGCCGGCCGGCTGGTGCCGGCGGAATAGGGGCGCATCCGGCTATGGCACGCCGACAGCCCCTCCGTCCGGCCGGTTTCGACGAGCTCGGCCTGCGGCGAGCCCTTGCCGATCGGATGCTGCCGTTCATGGTCGCTGCGATGGCCTTCCTCGCTGCCCTCGCGCTGGCAGGCTGGGTGGCGGCCGCGTCCCTTGCGCAGGGCTGGCAGGCCGGCGCGGGGGCATCGCTCACGGTGCAGGTGCCGCATCCGACCGACGCCGCCGAGGCAGGCGGCACGCGACTTGATCGCGTGCTTCTGCGGCTGCGCGGGATGGCCGGGATCGCTTCGGCGCGCGCGTTATCCAATGCCGAGCTCGCAAAACTTCTGCAACCCTGGCTCGGCACCGCCGCTGATTCGGCTGCCCTGCCGCTGCCTGGGGTAATCGCGGTGCGGCTGGCCGATCCGGCGTTGCCGCTCGACCCGGTCGCGGCGCAGGTGCAGGAGGTTGCCCCCGGATCGCTGGTGGAGGACGAGGCGATCTGGGCCAGCCGACTGGCGAGGCTGGGGCGCAGCCTGCAGGCTTGCGCCGCGGCGGCGCTGTTCGTGGTCGGGGCGGTTGCCGCCGCGGTCATTGCGGTGGCGACGCGGGGCGGGCTGATGGCAAGGCGGGAGGCCATTGAGATCGTGCATGGCCTCGGCGCCACCGACGGCTACATCGCATCGCGTTTCGCGGCTCGCGCTACACTGCTGGCGGCATCTGGCGGGGTGATCGGCGGCGCGCTGGCCTTGCCGGTGCTGCTGGCACTGGCACATCTTGCCGCACCCTTCGGAACCGAGGCCGCGTCCGCAACCGGGGGTCTCAATGCGCTGCCGGTAGCGCTGTGGCTGTTGTTGCCGGGCTCGCCGCTGGCGGCGGCGGTCATCGGCTTCTGCACCGCACAGGGCACGGTCCGCCGGTGGCTGCGGCGGCTGCCATGAGGCAGCGGAGCTTGCTCCGGCCCGGCGGCTGGGCCCAGCGTGCAGTCCGCATCGGCAGCGCGGTCGTGCTCGCAGCGCTGCTGGCATGGGGAGTGGGCTTCGTCTGGTTCGTCCGAAATGCGTCGCGAACCGCCAGCGCGCCGCCTCACGCCGACGGCATCGTGGTGCTGACCGGCGGGGCAGATCGGATCGAAGCGGCGCTGCACTTGCTGTCGAGCGGCGACGGCGACCGGTTGCTGGTCAGCGGCATCGGCGGTGGGGCCAATCTCAACGATGTGGCGCATAGCGCCGGCATCGACCCGGGCCCTGTGGCCGGGCGGGTGACCCTCGGGCGCGGTGCGGCCACGACCCACGGCAACGCCGCCGAGACCGCGAGCTGGGCGCGGCAGGCCGGCCTGCGTTCCCTCATCGTGGTCACTGCCGCCTATCACATGCCGCGGGCGCTGACGGAAATCGGCCGCGCTCTGCCGGGCGTGCGGCTCTATCCTGTGCCGGTGCTGCCGCCGGGTATCCTGGGCGCGGATGGCTGGCCAACTCCAGCAGGCCTCAGGCTATTGGCGGAGGAGTGGAACAAGCTCCTGGCCGCGAAGCTTGGCCTCACGGAGCTGGAGCCTGCCCCCCTTCCGCTGCTCTCGGCGGCATCGAAGAGCGACGGCCCGAGGGGATGAGACGGGGGCCAGTTGTCACGCGCAAGGAATTTCGTCGAGAAGCGGCGGAAGATGGCCGGCACGGCGTCCGTGTGATTGATCTTTATTCCTGACGGAACTCGCCGGACTTGCCGCCTGCTTTGTGGACGACGCGGACCGCCTCGATCCGCATGCCGCGGTCGGCCGATTTGCACATGTCGTACACCGTGAGCGCGGCGACCGAGACGGCGGTCAGAGCCTCCATCTCCACGCCAGTCTGCGCGGTGGTGCGCACCGTTGCCTCGATCTCCACGGCCGGGCCAGTCGGATCGGAGTGGAGATCAACGCTGATCGCAGTGATCGGCAGCGGATGACAGAGTGGGATAAGCTCAGCAGTGCGCTTTGCCGCCATGATCCCGGCCAGCCGCGCCACGCCCAGCACGTCGCCTTTCTTCGCCTTGCCGCTTTGGAGCAGCGCCAAAGTCTCCGGCTGCATTGCCACCCGGCCCTTCGCCGTGGCGGTACGCCCGGTCACCGGCTTCTCCGAGACATCGACCATCGCCGCATTGCCGGCGGTGTCGAAATGAGTAAGCCGGCCGCTCACGTTGCCTGTGCCCGAGCGGGGCCGTCGCCCAGAAGCTCTCGTACTGCCGCCGCGACGTCTGGCTGGCGCATCAGGCCCTCGCCCACCAGGAAGCAGAATGCGCCCGCGGCGGCCAGCCGCTGCAGGTCGGCATTGTTGCGAATGCCACTTTCGGCTATCAGGAACCGGTCGGGTGGCACCAGCGGTGCCAGGCTTTGGGTGACAGACAGATCGGTGCGCAGCGTCTTGAGGTCGCGGTTGTTTATCCCGATGAGCTGAGTTTGCAGGCCGAGCGCGCGCTCCAGCTCGCGGCGGTCGTGCACCTCGGCCAGCACGTCCATGTCCAGGGAGCGTGCCGCGTCCTCAAGCTCGCGCGCCTGCTCGTTGGACAGCGCGGCCATGATCAGAAGGATGCAGTCGGCCCCGAGCGAGCGGCTTTCGAACACCTGCCAGGGGTCGAGGATAAAATCCTTGCGCAGCACCGGCAAGTCGACAGCCTTGCGGGCGGCAACGAGGTGACCGTCGTTGCCTTGAAAATGTCGCTCGTTAGTGAGCACCGAGAGACAGGTGGCGCCGCCGTCACGATAGGCGCGGGCCAGTTTCGCCGGTTCGAAATCGGCTCGGATCAACCCGCCGGAAGGCGAGGCTTTCTTGATCTCGGCAATCAACGCAAACCGGCCGGCGCCGGTCGCATGCTTCAGCACGGCGCCGAAGCCGCGTGGCCGCTCGGCCTGGGCGGCGATGCCTTGGCGAAGCTTCTCGATGCTAATCTCGGCCTTCCGGCGGGCGACCTCGGCCCGCGTCTCGGCGCAGATCCGCGCCAGCACGTCGGTACCACTTGTAACCTCGCTGTCGTCGGCCATCGAGCCTCCTTTCCCGCTCCGCCGGTCACCGGGCTGGAGGCAGGGGGTCGCCGGTCGCTCGGCGCAGCCGTTCGAGAGCCGCCAGCGCTGCGCCGGACGCCAGCGTCCGGTGAGCTACGGCTGCCCCCTCCCGCAGATCGCCGGCGCGTCCGGCCACGATCAGTGCTGCCGCGGCGTTCATGACCACCGTGTCCCGGTAGGCGCCTCGGGCACCTTCGAGCACGGCCAGCAGCGCGGCTGCGTTCAATGCCGTGTCCCCACCGGCGATTGCCTCGAGCGGGGCTCGGGGCAGCCCGGCATCCTCGGGGCTGACGCTGAAACAGCTTGTGCCGCCGGCCTGTAGCTGCACTACTTGGCTCTCGCCCGCCACGGTCAACTCGTCGAGACCCTGGCCATGCACGATCCAGGCGGCCTCCGAGCCGAGCCGGCCCAGCGTTTCGGCCATCGGTCGGGCCCATTCGGGGGCGAACACGCCGATAAGCTGGCGGCGCACGCGGGCCGGGTTGGCAAGCGGGCCCAGGAGGTTGAAGATCGTGCGGGTGCCGAGCTCGACCCGCGGGCCGGCGGCGTGGCGCATCGAGGGGTGGTGCCGCGGCGCGAACAGGAAGGCGCAGCCCGCGGCGCGCAGGACCTCGGGCAGGCGGTCGAGGGGCACGTCGATGTCGACGCCCAGCGCGGCCAGCACGTCGGCCCCGCCGGTGCGCGACGACAGCGCGCGGTTGCCGTGCTTGGCGACCGGGACTCCGGCGCCGGCGAGGACGAAGGTCACCGCGGTTGAGACATTGAGCGTGCCGGCGTTGTCGCCGCCGGTGCCGCAGACGTCGATCGCGTTGTCCGGCGCGGTTACCGCCGTCATGCGGGTGCGCAAGGCGCGCACAGCGCCGGTGAGTTCGGCGACGGTCTCGCCGCGGACGCGCATTGCCATCAGCAGGGCGCCGATCTGCGCTGGCGTGGCCTCGCCGGACATGATGATGTCGAAGGCTTGCTCGGCTTCGTCCTCGGTCAGGGTGGCGCCGGCGGCGAGCCGGGCGAGCAGGGGTTTGAGCGAGTTGGACACAAAGGTCCGGGTTCAGGCAGCGCGCGCGGGCGCGTTGTCGCTGCGGACGATGGCGAGGAAATTGGCCAGGATTTCGCGGCCGGCCTCGCTGGCGATGCTTTCGGGGTGGAATTGGACGCCGAATATGGGCAGGCCGCGATGACGGAGGCCCATCAGCAGCCCGTCCTCGGTCCAGGCGGTGGGGACGAGGGTATCCGGCAGGGTGGCACGATCGACGATGAGGCTGTGGTAGCGGGTGGCGGAGAACGGCGAGGGGACGCCGGCAAAGATGTCGTTGCCGGCATGGAAAATACGGCTGACCTTGCCATGCATCGGCACCGGCGCGCGCACCACTCGGGCGCCGAAAGCTTGGCCGATCGCCTGATGGCCGAGGCAGACGCCGAGGATTGGCACCTTGCCGGCGGCCGCGGATACGAGGTCGAGGCAGATTCCGGCGTCGTCGGGCGTGCAGGGGCCGGGCGACATGACGATGGCTTCCGGCGCGCGGGCGAGTGTGGCTTCGACGGTGATGGCGTCGTTGCGGCAGACCTCGCAGCGGGCGCCGACGTCGCCCAGGAAGTGCACGAGGTTGAAGGTGAAGCTGTCGTAGTTGTCGATGACCAGGATCATAGTGGTGATCCTTTGCCGGAGCGTGGGGATCCGTCAACTACTGCTTTCGTCGCGGATTAACGCGCGGCCGCCCGGTGAGCCGAATATCGCGCTTGACCCTGTCGTAAAGGAATGACGGCCTCAGTTGGAACTCACAAAGGGAGGAGAATATATTGGCACCGTATCCGACGGCAATGCCGTATGCAAGAGCTCAGTGCTATTCGGTGATTGTGATATAATCGGACTGGCCGCGCGTCCTCGTCTCTGGCATGACTTCTTCAAATCAAAGCAGGCACGCAGCTTGGACTACAGGCCGTAACCCGCCCCTCCCGCCAGTCTATGATTCCACATAGCCGCGGAACGAATGGGAGCCTCGTGCTGGGGTTCACACGGAGCACCGCGGCAGGAAATTCGATGTGCAGCGGCCGGTCTTTACGCAGCCGGTGGCACATCCGCCGCGCGAAGTGCTGCGGCTTGGCGCGCGGCCAGCGCGTTCTCATCGAACCCCTCGATCAGTTTACGGAACAGCCGGCTCCAATTCAGTTCGGCTTCTAGGCGCAGGAACACACCTCCCAGACCAATGGCCGAGCGATCCATCAGCACGAACTCGCGCGGCGGTCGCACACCGCCGGTGCGCTTCAGCCCGGCATGCACCCGCTCGGCCACCTCGCGGCCGTATTGCGGGTCGTTGGTCTCCTGGATGCGCCGCGCGCGATCCTCCAGCAGCGGCTCGTAGAGGAACCTCGCCCACATATTCAGCACGTCGGTCTTCTCGCGCGTGAGATTGGTGAAGCCCCAGGTCTCGTAGGCCTGGTGCGCCTTCGCATCGTCGCCATCGCGCACCGCCTCATAGAGGTCGATTACGCCGCGCACGAATTTCGGCGCGAACACCCGGATGGCGCCGAAATCCAGCAGGTTCACCGAGGCGTCCGGCCGCACCTGGTAATTGCCCAGATGCGGGTCACCATGGATCACGCCGTAGCGATAAAACGGCACGTACCAGGCGTGGAACAGAGCCTCGGCGATGCAGTTGCGCTCCTCGAGCGGAGGATCTTCCTCTAATCGGCGCATCAACGGCCGGCCATCGAGCCAGGTCATCGTCAGCAATCGTCTGGTGCAATATCCGGGTACCGGCACCGGCACGTGCACACCCGGCACATCCGCAAAAATGATGCCGTAGAGCCGCATCTGCGCGGCCTCGCGCAGGTAATCGAGTTCCTCGCGCAACCGCTCTGTGAGTTCCTTATAAACTTCCTCGTGGTCGATGGCGCTGTCCATGCGATGATAGATCGCCATGGCAAGGCGCAGTTGGCGGAGATCGGCCTCCACTGTGCTCGCCATGTCGGGATATTGCAGCTTGCAGGCAACCTCGGTGCCATCCAGCAACGTCGCACGATGCACTTGGCCCAGGCTGGCCGCGGCGGCAGCCTCCCGCCCGAAGCGTGCGAACCGGCGCTCCCAATTCGGTCCCAGCTCGCTCGCCATGCGGCGGCGGACGAAGTTCCAGCCCATCGCCGGGGCATTGGCCTGAAGCTCCGCTAGCTCTTCGGCGTATTCGATTGGCAGTGCGTCCGGCACAGTGGACAGGAACTGCGCCACTTTCATCAGCGGGCCTTTCAGCCCGCCCAGGATCGCGCGCAAATCCTCGGCATGCGCGGCGCGGTCGGTCTTGATGCCGAACACGCGCGCCCCGGCCACGCGCGCCGCGATGCCGCCCACCGCGCCCGAGGTGCGCGCCATCCGCCGTAGCTCTCCCAAAAGCGAGGCGTCGCCCTCGTCGCGTGCCATCAGGCGATTGCCTCCAATTCGTCGATGAAGCCGGCGATCACGTCGAGCCCCTTCTTCCAGAAAGAAGGATCGGATGCATCGAGACCGAATGGCGCCAGCAGTTCCTTATGCCGCTTCGTCCCCCCGGCGCGCAGCATGTCAAGATATTTGGTGGCGAACCCGGGATGACCCGACTGGAACACGCTGTAGAGCGCGTTTACCAGACAATCTCCGAACGCATAGGCATAGACGTAGAAGGGCGTGTGAATGAAATGCGGTACATAGGACCAGAACACGTCGTATTCGGGCGTGAACTCAAAGGCCGGGCCTAGGCTTTCAGTCTGCACTTGGCGCCAGATCTCGCCGATGCGTTCGGGCAGCAGCTCGCCGCTGCGGCGTTCGTCATGCAGGCGCGTCTCGAACTGATAGAAGGCGATCTGGCGCACCACGGTATTGAGCATGTCCTCCACCTTGGCGGCCAGCATAATGCGCCGACGCCTCGGGTCACGCTCGGCATCGAGTAGAGCACGGAAGGTCAGCATCTCGCCGAACACGCTGGCGGTTTCGGCGAGCGTGAGCGGCGTGCCGGACATCAGGTAGCCCTGCGCCTGACCGGCCAGTACCTGGTGCACGCCATGTCCCAACTCGTGCGCGAGCGTCATCACGTCGCGCGTGCGGCCGTGATAGTTCAGCAACAAATATGGATGCACGGAGGGGACTGTGGGATGGGCGAAAGCGCCCCCTGCCTTGCCCTCTGTCAGCCGAGCGTCGATCCAGGGCCGCGCGAAGAAGCGCTCGCCGATCTCGGCCAACTCAGGGCTGAACGCCGAATAAGCAGTCAGCACACGCTCACGTGCGGCATCCCAACCGATCTCCCGGTCGTCGTCCTCGGGCAGCGGCGCGTTGCGGTCCCAATACATCAGCTTCGGCAGGCCGAGCCATTTCGCCTTCATTGCATAGTAGCGGTGCGCGAGCCGGGGATAATCGGCCTGGACCGCCGAGACCAGCGCATCGACGACCTCGTCTTCGACCATGTTGGCGCGATTGCGGGAGCTGGCGGGCCGCGGATAGTGCCGCCAAGTGTCGATGATCTCTTTGTCCTTGGCGAGCGTGTTGGTAATCAACCCGAACAGCTTCACGCGGCTTCCGAAGGCTTCGCCGATCGCGCGCCCAGCCGCTTCGCGGACCGAACGGTCGCGGTCCGACAGTTTGTTCAGCGCGGCGCTGACCGTCAGGTCTTCGCCGTTCACCGAGATGCGCATGGCGGCCACGGTCTCATCGAACAGCCGGCTCCAGGCGGTGCGGCCGGTCACCTCCTTCTCGTGCAGAAGCTTCTCGAGCTCGTCCGAGAGCTGATGCGGGCGGAACACGCGCAGATCGCGCAGCCAGGGTCGCCATTGCGCCAACGCAGGATCGGCAAGCTTCGCTTCCAGTGCCGCGTCGTCCAGGCGGTTCAACTCGAGGGTGAAGAAGATGAGTTGGCTGCTAATCGCCGTCACCCGCTCGTTCACGGTCTGGTAGAAACGGCCGATCGCGGCATCGGTGGAATCGCCGGCGAACAGAAGCTGGGCGTACGACGCCAGGCGACCGAGCGTTTCCTCGATCCGCTCGTAGCGGACGATCGCCGCGGCGAGCTCGGCCCCGGACATCGGGGCGAGCTTGCCGGAATACGCCGCTGCGAAGCTCTTGGCTTCGGACTCGGCGGCCTGGAAGTCATGTGCCACGCGATCGCTCTCGGGCCCCGGGTAGAGGTCCGAAAGGTCCCAGGCAGGCAGGCGTTCGGCCGAGGCGGCGGTCGCGGTCGAAGCTTCGGGTGAACCGGTTTGCCGCATCGCGGGCGTGTCCTGCTGCTGCTATGTCCTCAACGCATGTAAGCCGGCCCGGACTTGCGTGAAAGGGCGCATGCCGGGGGCGGGAGGCGACGTGGCAAGCGAATCAAAGGCTTATTACCCGGGACCCAATCTGCCGGCGATGATGCTCGGCCTGGCACGCATCTGGCCGGATCGGCCGATGCTGCGGCATTTCCGGGATGGCGCTTGGCACCGCGTCACCTGGGCGGCGTTCGCGCGTGCCGCTGCCTCGGTCGCCCGGCACCTGCGGGCGGCAGGAGTGCAGCCGGGGGACCGGGTGGTGATCGTGTCCGAGAACCGGCCGGAATATCCGATCGCCGAGGCTGCGCTGATGGCGATCTGCGCCGTACCAGTGCCAGCTTATGTGACCAATACGATCGACGACCATGCGCATATTCTGCGCGACTCCGGCGCGCGCGCTGCCATCGTGTCCAGCGCGGTGCTGGCGGGGCGGTTGCGCGAGGCGGGGGCGCGGGCGGGCGGGCTCGATCTGCTGGTGGTGATGGACGGGCCACCGGAAGCCGCCGCCGGCCAGCCGCGCCTAGTTCCCTGGGTGGAGCTGGCGGCGGATCGCACGCCGGCTGACGACGTGGCAAGCGAAGCGGCGACGATTCCCGCCGATACGCTCGCCTGCCTGATTTACACCTCCGGCACCGGCGGGGCGCCCAAAGGCGTGATGCTGGCGCATCGCTCGATCCTGTCGAACTGCTGCGGTGCCTTTGATCTACTCCTGCCGTTGCGGCTTAAGGATGAGGTGTATCTGTCCTATCTGCCGACCGCGCACAGTTACGAGCACACGGTCGGGCTGTTCTTCCTGCCGAGCATCGGGACAGAGATCGTCTATGCGCGCGGCGTCGAGCACCTGGCGGCCGACATGCTGGCGGTGCGCCCGACGATCCTGACCGCGGTGCCGCGCGTGCTGGAGGTGATCCGCAGCCGCGTGCTGGCTCAGGTGGAGCGGCAACCACCTTGGCAGCGACGCCTGTTCGCGCAGGCGCTGGAGATCGGTTGCAAACGGATCGACGGACACCGCCTAAGTGCGACCGAGCGTGCGCTAGACCCTGCGCTGAACCGGTTGGTGCGCGCCAGGGTGCGGGCGCGGTTCGGCGGGCGGCTGCTCGCCGCGATGTCGGGCGGGGCACGGCTGGAGCCTGAGGTCGGGCGGTTCTTTCTGGCACTCGGCATTCGGCTGATGCAGGGCTACGGCCAGACCGAGGCCGGACCGGTGATCAGCGCCAATCCGCCCGACGCAATTCGCATCGATACGGTGGGACGGCCGCTTGCTGGGGTGGAGCTTCGGATCGCCGAGGATGGCGAGGTCCTGGTGCGCGGCGATCTGGTGATGGACGGATATTGGGGACGGCCGGAGGACACGGCTGCGGCGGTCTCCGACGGATGGCTGCACACCGGCGATATCGGTGTGCTGGACTCGGACGGCTATCTGCGCATCACCGACCGGAAGAAGGATATGATCGTGCTGTCCGGGGGCGAGAACGTTTCGCCAGCAAAGGTCGAGGGGATTCTGTGCGCCGAGCCGGAGATCGCGCAGGCTGTGGTGGCGGGAGACGGTCGCGCGGGACTGACGGCTTTGTGCGTGCCGGCGGAGGGGTGCGACGAGCTGGCGGTGGCCGTGGCGCTGTCGCGGGCGAACATGCGGCTTTCGATCACGGAGCGGGTCCGGCGACACGCAGTGGTCGCGCCGTTCACGATGGAGAACGGGCTGCTGACGCCGTCACACAAGGTGCGGCGGTTCGCGGCGATCCGGGCGAATGCGGACGTTTTGCGGAAGTTGCACTAGCGCAGCGGTTCCATCCCCTGGACGACGGCCGCGATCATCGCTTGACTGCCCCTACGCATGGGGGAGCGCGGCATGAGCCTGACCAATCAGGTCGCCTTGGTTACCGGCGCCGGCCAGGGAATCGGCAAAGCTTCGGCGCTGGCCCTCGCCGCGGCAGGCGCCTGCGTCGTCGTCGTGGACATCGATCGCCAGAGGGCCGAAGCGACGGCGGAGGCGATCATGTCGCTGCAGCGCCGGGCGCTGCCTGTGCAGGCTGATGTCGGCGACCTTCTGGACATCGATCGCATGGTGCGCCAGGCGCTGGAAACATTCGGGCAGATCGACATCCTGGTGAACAATGCCGGGGTGACGCGCCGCGCCGACATCATGGAGCTGACGGAGGCGGATTGGGATCGCATCCATCGTGTGAACGCGAAGGGCGTGTTCTTTTGTCTGCAGCGTGCTGCGCGAGAGATGATCCCTCGACGTAGCGGACGGATCCTCGACATCGCCTCGATCGCCGGGAAGGGCTACGAGGGAGCGTCCAACGTGGCCTATGCGGCCAGCAAGGGCGCGGTGATCAGCATGACGAAATTGGCGGCGCTGCAATTGGGTCCGCACAACATCAACGTCAATTCGATCTGTCCTGGCATCACGCGAACCGAACTATCGAACGCCAACCTGCGGGTCCGCGCAGAGCAGCAGGGCGTGACGGTCGAAGAGATGGAACGCCGTCAAGTCGAGTTGATTCCGCTGCGGCGCGCAAATGACCCAGAGGACATCGCCGCAATGGTGGTGTTCCTGGCGTCACCTGGCGCACGCAATATCACTGGCCAGTCTTTCAACGTCGATGGTGGCCTAATTCCCGATTGAGCAGAGGAGACGTCCGATGAGCGTTGCAGACCCCAATCAAGTGATCCTGACGGGCGAAAACCCCTTTATCCGGTTGAGCGAGACGGATGGAGCGACCTTCAGCACAAATGCGAGCTTTTGGCGCATCATCCTCTCTCCGGCTGGGCCGGGGCATGTGCTGTATCTCAAGAGCGAACTGACGGAGGGTCTCTGGCGGATCTACTCGGACAACATTGCGATGGCGCGGTGGCTGCAATCCACGGTGCAGGGCATGCTGAATGCGGAAACGGCGGACCCGGCAATGCCGGTGATCGATGCCGCGTTCTCCAAATCGGGCAATGCGCGCGACTTCTGGACAGAGAGCCTCGTGACTTACGATGAGGAGATCGAGCTGACGTGGTACAGCATCGGCGAGCCACTGCTGATCCACACGCAGCCGAACGCTGAACCCGGCCGACCTTATGGGGTGTGCACCGTGCTGATCCCGGCGCTGGGTGCACGCCTGTCGCGGAACGGCGTTCAGGCGGTAGGCCAGGCATTTCCGCGGGAGCGTGAAGGCCGGCCGTTCAGCACGTGTGCGCTGGCATTTTCGGAAAGCTGGACCGCGGCGCGCTAGTGTTGCGATCCTATCGCTTCGATCCCCGGCCTCCATCTGGTTCGCGGCCGATCCCGCCATCCCGGTCGGGATCGAAGTGTCAGAGTCAGAACACTAGCAGTCGCCGAAAGAAAGGAGGCCGGGCTGGCGATGATCGCTGCTGGCGTGCGCGGGTGGGCCGGAAATGACCGGCCTTCGCCGGCCGTGATGGGGGCCGCCTGGTCTTACTCCTTCACGACTGTCGGCTCGCCCACGCGGTAGCGTTGCAGCACGTCCGGATCGGGGTCGCATCCAAGGCCAGCGCCATTCGGCACGGTCACCTTGCCCTCGTGCGCCGTCACCGTGTCGTGCAACGGGCTTGCTTCCAGATCGATGAAGATTCGCTCGAAGGGCGCATCGGGCGCCACCGCCGCGTTCACATGCAGCGAAGCCAGATAGCCCGGCCCGAAATACGCGTTGTGAGGCACCAACCGCACGCCGAACGCCTTGGCGAGCGCCGCGATCTCCAGCATCGCCGAGGGACCGCCGATCTTGATCACGCTCGGCTGCGCCACGTCGATCGCGCCAGCCTCGAACTTGCGCTTGAAATCATGCAGCCCACCTGCATTCTCCCCGGCAGCAGTGGGGATGCCGCCTTCGGCGCGCACGCGTGCCAGACCGGCGTCGTCCTCTGGTGGCCACACCGGCTCCTCCAGCCAGATCAGGTCGTAGTCCCGCAGCCGCCGCGCCATTGCCAATGCCTGCGCGACAGTCCCGGGGCAGTTGGTGTCGACCATCAAGCGGACGTCCGGCCCCAACGCCGTACGCGCTGCGGCCACCATGGGCACCTCGATCTCGTGCAGCTTGATGTCGCGATAACCGCGCGCCAGCGCTCGTTCGCAGGCTGCCGCCACCAGATCGGGCGTGCCGTAGCGCAGCAGGCTCGCATACGCGGTGAGCTGGCGCGGTGCGGCGCCGAATAATCGGCAGAGCGGCAGCCCCGCGGCCTTGCCGGCAATGTCCCACAGCGCAATGTCGAGCGCCGAGAGCGCATACACGTGCGGCCCATTGCGGCCGTACAGGTAAAACGCCTGCGCCAGGCGCTGCCGCAGCCCGGTGATATCCGTCGCATCCTGCCCCAGCACAGCCGGCGCGAGCTGCGTATCGACCACGGTCCGGGTTGCCGCCACACAGGCATGGCCGAACCCCTCGCCCCAGCCGTCCAGGCCTTCGTGGGTCCGCACACGCACCCAGAGCGTGTTGAGCGCGTCCCAGTGTGTGCCGACGAAGGCCACCGGCTTGGCCCCCATGTCGAACGGGATGCGCGTCAGGTAGGTTTCAATCGCAGTGATCTTCATGGCGTGCCCCTTTCACCGATGCACTCCGGTCGCCCCCGAGGTACGCTGACCGGCGTGCGGTTTGTCCATTCCCGGCGGCGGGGATCGTTTCGCGCATGTACGACCACTGTAACGCAAAGCAGAAGAGGTGGAGGTGAACGGACGGCCCTGCGCTGTCGATAGCTAATTAAGTTGTCCGGTTTACGTAGCACATCAGTTGTCCGCTTGTTTCCGGTCCGTTCCCAAGAGGCAGGGACAGAACGGCGGCCGTTCTGGCGGCAGGTCAGGCGGGCCGTTGGCTGGTGACGGGCGCGTCTTCTTCAACTCATGAAATCAATTTCCTTCTTTTGCTGATGCGCCTGTGGAGTTGTGGGCAACGCTCTTCCGTTGCCCACAAATCCACAGGCGAGCCGGACCCAAGCGCGATCATGCCGCCGCGTCCAACGCCGCCATCCGCAGCGCCCCCTGCGCGTCATAGCGTCCCAGGCAGCGCGGGCCGTGGAACACCGCGTGGCTCCCGTCGTGATATTGCCGCACCTTCACCCGTGCCTTCACGAAATGAGCACGCAGCGGCGACGGTGGTATCTGCAGCTTCATCCGTCGCCACGAAACCGTGTTGTCGCGGTCCACCTGGCGCTCCTCCTGGATACACAGAATTTCCCGCAGATCGACACCAGCAACGGCGACGAAAGCCGATCCCTCCTGCTCCGCCTTCACCGCAAACTGCGCGTTGTGCGCCGGCAGGTAGCAATCCCGAATGAACCGGTTGGCCTCCGCAACCGTCGTGATCCCAGCCAGCGCCAGCTCCTTGACCAGGCGATCCTGTAACGTCTGAAACAGCCGCTCCGAACGACCACGGGCCTGCGGTGAGTAGGCCGCAATGTGCTCCACGCCCAAATGCGCCAGCGCCCGCCCAACCTGTGTCGGCCGCTTCCGGTCAACCGGGCCGCCAAACTCCGGCGTCACGAAGTAGTGGCTGCCCCGATCCGTATAGAGGCTCAGCGGCAGGCCATGCGCGCCAAACACCTCCAGCAGAGCCTGGAACGTCAATTCCGTGCCTTCCTCCGCTACCAAAAACCCCGAGTAGATCACGTTCGTCGCGTCGTCCATCGTCACTATCAGGTCCAGCGTCTCCCGCCCCGCCAGCCATTCATGGCGCGACCCATCCTGATGAAGCATCATTCCAGGCAACGGCCGTCGCGGCCGCTTGCGCCGGTGTGCGCCGCGCCGCGCGGCGCGCTCCAGAAGCCCCTTCGATTGCAGGAACGCCTTGGTCCACGTGTAGCCCCAGCGGAAACCGTGGCGGCCCACCAAGTGCTCGTGAAAGTGCTTCGCCGTGAACCCGCTGTAACGCATACGATACAGCCGCTCGACCTCCTCCTCCCGGTCGACCGGAACCCGCTTCCCAGACGCCCGACCAAGCCGCCGGTCCAGAAGACCGGCCGCCCCGCACTCTTCGTAGCGCTGTTGCCAACGACGGAATGTCCGCTCGCTGATCCCAAGCAGCTCCGCCGCTTCGCACTGGTTGAGTTCGCTCGCTTCATACCGCTCCAGCACGCTCCCGAACTTGATCACTCGCACACCCTGAAGGGCTTCCGACCGGCGCATCCGGGCTCCCAAAAGGAACCATCATCACCGGACAGATCGTGCGCTACCTAAACCGGACATACCGTGTGCTACCGACAACGGACGGCCCTGCGCTTGACCCTGCGCCGCCTGTCCGCGGTAGAATGCAGGGAACTGCCCGCCCGGCTGCGGGGGAGCGGACCGGGCGGTCTTGTCGCGCGCACTCAGGAGCGAAGATGCCAAGCCTCAGTTATGCCTCACCTACGACGGCCAACGAAGCGATCGCCTTGCTGGCCGGGGCCTCCGGCCAAGCCAAGCTGCTGGCCGGCGGCACCGACCTTCTGGTCCAGCTCCGGTCGGGCCGCGTGAAGCCGGACCTGATCGTCGATACCAAGAAGATTCCCGGAATCATAGGCATTCGTGAAGAGAGCGGGGAGTTCGTGATAGGCGCCGCAACGCCCGGCGCCGACATGGAAGCGAACGCGGCTCTGAAGCAGGCTTGGCCGGGCGTCGTCGAAGCGATGGACCTGATTGGGTCCACTCAGATCCAGGGCCGGGCGAGCCTGGTCGGCAATCTCTGCAACGCCTCGCCGGCCGCCGACAGCGTACCGGCGATGATCGCCGCTGGCGCGGTAGCAGTGATCCTGGGCTCCAAGGGCAGGCGCGAGGCGCCCGTCGAGGCGATCGTGGTCGGCCCCGGCCGCACCTCGCTCGCGAAGGATGAGTTCATCCTCGAGATCCGGCTGCCGAAGCGACCGCCCCGCTCTGGTGATGCCTACCTGCGCTTCATTCCGCGCACCGAGATGGATATCGCCGTCGTCGGCTGCGGCGTCAGCGTGACGCTCGACGAGGCCGGAGTCTGCACAGCCGCGCGGGTCTCGCTGGGCGCGGTGGCGCCGACGCCGCTCGTTGTGAAGGAAGCGGCCGACGCGCTGATCGGGCATACGCTCGACGACGCGACGCTGGCCAAGCTCGATGCCGCCGCGCGGGCTGCCTGCAAGCCGATCACCGACAAACGTGGCACCATCGAATACCGCACCAAGGTGGCCGGCGTGCTCGCACGCCGTGCTGCCGCCATCGCATTCCAACGAGCCCAAGGGGTTCAGGCAAAGGCACACTGATGAGCAAGCATCACATCACCACCACCATCAATGGCGAGCCGGTCGAGTTCCTGTGCGAACCGCAGGAGACTTTGCTCGACGTGCTGCGCAACACGCTGAATCTGACCGGCAGCAAGGAAGGTTGTGCCTCCGGCGACTGCGGCGCCTGCAGCGTGATTTGCGACGGCAAGCTCATCTGCTCCTGCCTAATGCTGGGCGTGGAGGCCGAGGGTCACAGCATTGTCACAGTGGAAGGCATCGCCAACGGCGACGAGCTGCATCCGGTGCAGCGCAAATTCCTGGAGCACGCGGCCCTGCAATGCGGATTCTGCACCCCTGGGCTGATCGTTGCATCGAAGGCGCTGCTGGACGAGACCCTGAACCCGACCGAGGAGGAGGCGCGCTACTGGCTTGCCGGAAACCTTTGTCGCTGTACTGGGTATGACAAGATCATTCGCGCGGTGATGGACGCCGCGGCCGAAATGCGTGGCGAAGCGAGGGCAGCATGAATTATATCGTCTCCAAACCGGAGCTGAAGGTCGTCGGCACCCGACCGGTGCGCCCCGATGGCGTGGACAAGGTCACCGGCCGTGCGACATTCGGCGCCGATATGGTGCTGCCGGGCATGCTGTGGGGGAAAGTCAAGCGCAGCCCGCACGCACATGCGCGTATCGTGAAGATCGACACATCCAAGGCCGAGAAGCTGCCGGGAGTGAAGGCGGTCGTCACTGCCGAGGATTTCCCAAATATCGCCAGCGAAGAGGCGTTCGTCGGCGAAGGGCCGATGAATTTCCGCGACCTGTCGCGCAACTGCATTGCCCGCGACAAGGTGCTGTACGAAGGCCACGCCGTCGCGGCAGTGGCGGCGATCAGCCAAGCCATCGCCGACCAGGCGCTAGAGCTGATTGACGTGCAGTACCGAGGTGCTGCCGCACGTGATCGACGTGGAAGAGGCGATGAAGCCCGACGCACCGATCCTGCATGACGATCTGTTTACGGCCAATGTCGAGCCGAAGCCGACCAAACCCTCCAACATCTCCAAGCGGGTCTATTTCGCCAAGGGAGATATCGAGGCCGGCTTCCGCGATGCCGATGTGATCGTCGAGGGTCGTTACACCACGGCACCGGTGCACCAAGCCTATATCGAGCCGCATGCCTGTCTGGTGGCGGTCGCGGCCGATGGCCAGGCACAGGTGTACAGCTCCAGCCAGGGGCAGTTCATGGTGCGCGCGTACTGCGCCAAGCTGCTCGGCTGGGACATCTCCAACATCCGCGCGGTCCCGCTGGAAATCGGCGGCGGGTTCGGCGGCAAGACGCTGGTCTATCTGGAGCCGCTGGCGCTGGCGCTGGCGCAGAAATCCGGTCGGCCGGTAAAGATGCAGATGACGCGCGAAGAGGTGTTCCGTGCCTCCGGGCCGACCTCGGGTTCGGTCATCGAAGTGAAGATCGGTGCCAAACGCGACGGCACCATCGTCGCCGCTAAAGAGGTGCTGAAATACCAGGCGGGTGCGTTCCCCGGCTCGCCGATCCAGCCGGGCTGTATGTGCGGCTTGGCCATGTACGACCTGCCGAATGTCGAGGTGATCGGCTACGACGTCGTATCCAACCGGCCGAAGGTCGCGGCGTATCGTGCGCCGGGCGCGCCGATGTCGTCCTTCGCGGTCGAAAGCGCGCTCGATGATCTGGCACGCAAGCTCGCGATGGACCCGGTGACGCTGCGCGAGAAGAACGGCGCCCGCGACGGTACCAAAACGCATTACGGGCCGATGCATCGCGATATTGGCTTCCTGCAGACGCTCGCCGCGGCGAAGAACAGCGATCACTGGAAGACGCCGCTGAAGCCAGGCCAAGGTCGGGGGATCGCCTGCGGGTTCTGGTTCAATATCGGCGGCGAGTCGTCGGGCGCCGTGCACATCAACGAAGATGGCACTGCGGTCGTTGTATCCGGCAATCCCGATATCGGCGGCTCGCGTGCCTCAATGGCGATGATGGCGGCCGAGGTGCTGGGCCTTCCTGTCGAGAAGGTGCGCCCGACCGTGGGCGACACCAGCTCGATCGGCTTCACCTTCCTGACGGGCGGAAGCCGGGTCACCTTCGCCACCGGCATGGCGGTGACGCAGGCGGCCGAGCGGGTGGTGGAGCAGTTGAAACAGCGCGCCGCGCAGATATGGGACATCCCCCCTGAGGCGGTCGATTGGCGCGACGGCAACGCCTATCCAGCCGGGTCCAACGCCGGCGCGTTCGAGCCGCTGAGCCTGGCGGAGATCGCGCTGCGCTCGGGCAAGACGGGCGGGCCGATCAGCTCGGAAGTGTCGATCAATGCACAGGGCGCGGGGCCGGGATTCGGCGTGCACATCTGCGACGTGGAGGTCGATCACGAGACCGGCGCCGTGAAGGTGTTGCGCTACACGGCGGTGCAGGATGTCGGCAAGGCGATCCATCCCAGCTACGTCGAGGGCCAGATCCAGGGCGGCGCGGCACAGGGCATCGGCTGGGCGCTGAACGAGGAATACATCTACGACTCTCAGGGGCGGATGGAGAATCCGGGCTTCCTGGATTATCGCGTGCCGGTGGCCTCTGACCTGCCGCTGATCGAGGCAATCATGGTGGAGGTGCCGAACCCGCGCCATCCGTTCGGTGCACGCGGCGTTGGCGAGGTGCCGATCATCCCGCCGATGGCGGCAGTCGGGAACGCGATCCGCGATGCGACGGGGATCCGCATGACCGATCTGCCGATGTCGCCGCCGAAGATGCGCGCCGCGCTGGACGCCGAGACAGGGCAGAAGGCGGCGTAGTGGTGGTGACGGCGCATCCGCACCTCTCCCGCTCCGCGGGAGAGGTCGGTTCGCGGAGCGAACCGGGTGAGGGTCCCGCCGCCGCACCCTCACCCTCGGGGCTTCGCTCCGCGACCGCTCCCGCAGAGCGGGAGAGGTGAGTGGTGGGCTGATGCCGCGTGTCGTCTTCTCGGGCTCGGCCGCCGGCCGGTTCACCGGCGGGCGGACTGAGCTCGACGTGACGGCGACCACGTTCCGGCGACTGGTGAAAGAACTGGACGAGCGCTTTCCCGGCCTCGGCAAGCAGGTTGAGGACGGGATGGCCGTTGCAATCGACGGCGTGATCTACCAGGACGCCTATGCGGCGCCGCTGGCCGAGGGGGCAGAGATTTATCTGATCCCGAAGATCGCGGGGGGCTGATACGCTCAAGGGACATGCCGCCCCTTGAACGATAAGTACACCTTCAACGACAACTCTCAGGCATGGCGCATGCCGATCCTGCACTCGGCGCCAGACAAAACGGGACCGTAAGCGATCGTGCCGGCGCCGAGTTGCGCGGCGCACGGCAAGGTGTGCGGCGGCCGGACCGGTTTACCTGTGCCGAAGCACGTCCAATCGGTAAGTATCCTCGTGGTGCTGCATACACAGCACCAGCGATCGCTCGGTTCGTGCGATGAAATTGCTTGCCGCCTCGTCGCCGGTACAGGGGTCACCAGCCCGACCACGCCAATTCACCATCAGCACCACGCCGCCTGGTGCAAGCGTTGCGCAGGCACGATCCGCCACCGCCGCAATATCCGAAGACGACAGGAAATAAAGCACCTCGGACAGCACGATCAGATCGAATATGCCGTCGGGCCAATCCTGTGGTACCTGCATTCGTTGGAAGCGCACCCAGTGCTGATCCGCACACATCACCCGTGCGTTCCCGAGCGGTTCCTCGATGATGTCCACCGCCAGCAGCGCGTTGCAGCGCTCCGCCAGCATGTGCGTCAAAACACCGATCGAGCAGCCGACTTCGAAGCCCGAGCAAAAGCGCCGGTCGCCCAGGCTGGCAATCGTCCGCCGGTATTTCGCCAGCTCGTATTGGCTTGTGCGGAACCGCCACGGGTCGGGACTTGCGTCATAAAGCCGCTGGAAATGCGCCGCATCGCGTGACGCTCGATCGCCATTCATGGCAGCAGGAAAGTCTCCCAACTAGCATCGAACACACGCAGCAATTCCTGCGGCAACCGAAATCCCGTTGGGTCATCGGTGATCAGCTTGCTGTGCTGCGAGGCATGCGCAGCGATGGCACGACGCTTGGCCGGCAAGTGCGGCGCTATGTCAAGCCGCCAGCCCCGCACAGCCTCCTCTACCAGCGTATCAGCGGCGAGGGTCCACCCCCACACCGGATAGGCAAGCCACCCGATCCCGCAGACGCGTGCCACCTCCTCGGCGATTCGCGCGGCGGCTTCATGATCGCAATGTGGATCGCTACGCCATGGAGCAAGAATGGTTGAGCAGTTGAACGTTCGCGCATCGTCAACCAACCGACGCACGATCGCATCGAACCTGCCGCCGCTATGCGGGGCCTTGCTGTCCGGTTCGCGCAGGAACATCAGCCGTTCCATTGGCAGGCCAAGGACTCCGACAGCCCGTTTCGCCTCCGCTTCGCGCAGAGCGATCAGCTTCGGCGCAGGATAAAGTCGCAAGCCGGGATGCGACCGGCGGCCGTCGGTCAGGATCACCACCAAAGGCTGCCGCCCCGTGGTACAGCAGGCGGCAATCAGCCCACCGCAGCCGAGGCTCTCGTCGTCCGGATGCGGCGCCAGGATCAGGCAGGTGCCGTCACCAATCACGTCGTCCAGCAATCCAATCGGCAGGCTCCGCCAAATCCGATGTAGCTCCCCGGCGAGAATCACACGCGCTCCGGTATTGGCCGGTGTGCGAACCACGCTGCCGCCTCGGTCAGAACCTCATCTGGTGCCGGCTGCCGAAGATATGTCGCCAGATCGCGACAAATCCGCTCCACCGGATTGCCGCGCCGGAACGCTGACAAGCCGAGAGAGCGCTGCACCAGCCGCATGGCATCAAGGCATGCCGAACTCGACCGCGATGCGCGCAAGGCCCACATAGGCGACCGCATTGCCCGACTCTACACATGGATCTTCCGCGATCCGCGCCGCCTCGCGAACCCACAAGCGGCTCGTCTTGCAGGCAATCATCGCGTTCCCCGTGCGCTGCAGTTGATGCCCGTCATCGAGTCGGCCGGCCGCCGACAATTGCGCCGTCGTCAGCTCGATCAGGCTGCGCAGTCCACCCGCGGCAACCGCCGAGCTGCGCCAGGCTCCGCCGGAGAAATCCGGCTCCCTCAGATAGTCGCCGGGGCCGCCCAGGCAGGCATCTAGATCCACCGTGCAGCCACTGAAATCCACGGCACTCGTCACAGCGGCGCGCATGCCTTGCAGCGGCAACTCCAGCGGCCGTACTCGCTCGCCACGGTCAAGCGCCATCACGAGCATGCGCGATCCGCCCGTCTCATCCACGGCCGTCACCAGCGCCCGCGCCGCATGGCCAGCGGCGGAACAGAACTGCTTGGCGCCATCCAGCAGAAAACCGTCGCGCGCCCGTATCATTCGCAGACCATTCTGCGGCGGATCGGTGACCCAAAGTGCGGACAGATGCCCGGCGCGTGCATCCTCCGCCGCACGCGCCTTCTGGTCGGCAGAGCCGTAGCGAGCGATCAGATGGCGAGCATTGATGTGCGCTTCCATTATGCGTCCGACGGCAAGATTTTCCTCGCCAATTCGCATCAGGACATCGGCCATCTGATCCGCGAGCGCATGCACCTCGTCCGCCCTGGCGGCATGTTCGACCGGCAGCGGCAAAGCCAGAACGCCGGCATCGCGTAATGCGGCGATCTCTTCCGTCGGGAAGGCCGCTTCATCGTCAAGTCGAGCGGCGCGCTGCCGCATCCATGGGACCATCGCGGCCACTCGATCGACGATCCCCCCGGCGCGGGATGAGCCGGCGAGCGCGGTCATGAGCATATCGCCTCTATGTGCGGCTCGAGCAATTGCCGCGCGTAGGCGATTTGGCGGGGCAGCTCGGCAAACCGCACGCGGCGTCGAACAAGGAAGGGACTGCGCGCCTCGATGTCTGCCCAGGCGGCGCCGAAGAACGGTTTGCGTAACACCCGCTCGAGCAGTGGCCGGGAAATGCCGAGATCGGCAGCCAGCTCCTCGGGTGGCGCGCACCCGCAGCCCAGTTCGCGCCAGGCGAGCCGGATCCTCCGTCGGAAATCGATCCGCCGATACGCATCCGCTGCTGGCTCGACACTTTCATCGGTGAATTCGTCCTGCTGGACTATTCGGCGGCAGATCGTGTCCGCCATCCCGCCCGGCGCCCTGCCTTCAATCCTTCCAGAGACAGTCACGCTGACAGTCGGATCATGACGAATACGGGCATCTATGCGCATGAGCGCACGAACGAAAGCTCGATCCTCGCCGGAATTCATCGGTGGGATACCACCGACCCGGTAGAATGCTGCGACGGTGACAGCGAGGCTGGCGCCCGCCGCTTCGGTGTGTCGCGGCCACGGGTCGGCCGGATCGGGATCGAGCAACGCAGCCATCCGATCCAGCAGCTCCGTCAGCTCGCATTCCAATGCGTCATCGGCGTGCAGGTGCGACGGGATAGACTTCGCCTCGACAGGATCGATTATCGCGCGTCCGCAAACAAGATCGGCCCCTGCCGACAACGCCATGAGATTCCGCTCGACCCAATCCTTGGCAACGACGCTGTCAGCATCCGTTGTCAACAAGACACTGTTGCATCCCGCCAGCTCCGCAGCACACTGCATCGCCAACCTGCGCGCATGCCCGGCGCTACCCGTGGCCGGCGGAAACGTGTGGGACCGGATGCGCAACCGATATGGCATCCCCGCCGACAGGGCTTGTGCAATTGCCAAGGTCCCATCGGTACAGCCGTTCAGCAGCAGCAGAACGGCATCAGGGCATCTGGTCTGATCTGCAATCGCGAGAAGACACGGCTCGATACGACCGGCTTCGTTCTTGGCGGGTATCCCAACGACGACATTCCCCGATAGCTCGCGCATCAGGCCGGAACCATTGGCTGTTTCCGCATCGACAACTGATCCACCACGGACGGAGCGGTTTGCCGGTGCTGCGTCACGAGGTCGTGCGGCGTATGCGCTATCCTCCCGGATTGTCCGGCGACCGGTGGCGGCACGTCTTGCGGCCCTGGCGGTGCAATGGGTGGGATATCCGGTCCAGGGCTTGGCGCCGGCCTCTCTGGCCCCGAAGGCGGCTGAATGTCCGGCCTCGGCGGAGGAATGACGTCCGGCGCCGGAGGCGATGGACGTTCCGGCCCAGGCGGCGGCTGCGCGGCGGACCGGGCACTCTCGCAATTCTCACAATACATGCGGGCTTTCTCGACAACGTGAGGGGCAATGGAGCCAACCCCACGGCCATCGGAAGAAGCGCCGAGCAACGCGGCGCGTTCCGCCGAAAAACATGGAACGCCACCACGATGTTTTGAGCGAGAACTGGCCGCCTTGCCAGACCGCGCGCCGCCCGCGACTGCGGTTATCACGATGCGGCGCGCGGCTCCGACTGCAAACGAAACCGTGCAGACCGTTTCCCGTTCCCCCGGCGCGACCGCGCTACTCAGCCCCGGAGGATGAATGACGAACCAAGCACGGTTTCCGCTTGATCGCCGCACCCTCCTGCAGTCGGCGACCATCATGTCAGCCGCTTCAGGAGCCGGCCTGACGAAAGCACTGGCCCAACCGGGAGGCAGCATGAACACCCAATCAGCACCGGCAATGCGTCCGGCGCGCGACTTTCGCAAAAAGATGATCGGCTACATGTTGGCCCACGAGCAGTTCCCAGCGCCCGAGCTGTTGCAGATTGGGGCTTTGGCGTCGCGGTCAGGATTCCAGCTTCTGGCAACCAGCGACCATCTGCAGCCCTGGCAGGCAAACGAAGGCCACTCCGGCGAGGCCTGGGTCACTCTGGGCGCGCTAGGAGCACAGGCCGCGCATAGCTGGATGGGCACCACGGTGACTTGTCCGCTCTTCCGTTACCAGCCGACGGTCGTCGCCGAGGCTTTCACGACACTCAGCCTGTTGTATCCCGGCCGAATCTTTCTGGGCGTCGGCTCGGGCGAAGCCCTGAACGAAGAGGCAGCCACCGGCGAATGGCCAAGGTGGCAGGAGCGGTGGGATCGGTTAATCGAGGCAATCGCGATCATCCGCCAGCTTTGGACAAGCGAGCGCGTTACTCACAAGGGCACTTATTATACGGTGGATGCGAAGCTATACGATCGACCCGCCGAGCCGATTCCCCTGCTCACCGCGGCCAATGGCCGCAAGTCGATGCGGCTTGCAGGGCAGCATGGCGATGGCTTGATCACCGATCCGTTGACCTGGAAGCAATACAAGTCTGAGTGGGAGGGCGGTGCGCGCGATGCCGGCAAGAACCCGGCCGACATGCCGGTCCTCGTTGAGCAATACGTCGTCGTTGGGGATCAATCCGATGCGCAGCAGGCGGCCGAGCTGTGGCGCTTCGGTCCCAAGGCGTTCAAAAGCTACTACACTATCGCCGATCCGGCGGTGATCCAGCAGCGTGCCGATGCACAAGTTCCGCTTGAACAAGTCACCAAGGACTGGCCGATCGGCACCGATCCGAACGCGCATCTCAAGAAGATTCAGGAGCTGTTCGACAGCGGGGTGAGCATCGTAAACATTCATGCAGGACAGATGGACCAGCGGCGTGTGATCGAGTTCTACGGTCGCGAGGTCCTGCCCAAGCTCCGGATGCCTATCTGACCTCAGCAGTTCACTGATGACGAAGCGCTTTGTTCGCGGCGAATAGCCGATGCAGTGTGGCGGGTGAGGGTCCGGCCGCCCTCACCCCTTCCGAATGTTCCAAAACACCGGATTGCCCGTCAGCACTCCCGTCAGCGTCGCCTGAAACGCCGTCGGCGCGAAATACTGCCCCAGCGGCACATACGGCACATCTTCGAGCGCCTGCACCTGCAGCTCTGCGGCGATCTTCTTCTGCGCCACAAGATCCGGCGCACGCAACCACTGCGTCCGCAGCTCCTCCAGCTTCGGCGCCGACGGCCACCCCACCGTCGCATCCGCCCCATTGCCGCGCAGGAACTGATGCCCCACCGGATTCACCATATCGGTGCCGCTCCACGACGTGTGGTAGACACTCCACCCGCCCTGATCCACCGGCTCCTTCTTCGCCCGCCGCTGCACCAGTGTCGCCCAGTCCATCGCCTGATAATCGACGTTCAACCCTAGCTTCTTCATCATATCATTCGAAATATCAGCAAGCGCCTTGGCACTGGCGATATCGGTCGGCGCCAGCAGCACGATCTTTTCTCCGCCATACCCCGCCGCCGCCAACTCGCTCTTCACCTTCGCCAAATCCCGAGGCCCCGTCAGCACCTCCAACCCCGCATCGCTCGCCATCGGCGTACCAGGAGTGAATACCCCGCACGGCACATGCCGCATCTCAGGATCAGTTCCAACCATGCCGATCATGTACTCAGTCTGATCGACCGCCCCCAACATCGCCCGCCGGATCGCGGCATTGTTGAACGGTGGATGCAACTGATTGAACCGCAACGTCGCGACGAAACCGGTCGGGTCATTGTTCCGCACCACCAGCTTCTTGCCCGCCAGCAGCGGCAGCAGATCGGCGTCCGGCGTCAGCCACCAGTCGATCTCCCCCTGCTGCATCGCCGCTGCGACGGTGCTCGGATCCTTGATGATGTGCCACTCGATCCGATCGAGATACACCACCTTCGGGCCGGCCGTGCCGCTCGGCGTCCCTCCCGCGCGAGGCACATACCCGGCGAATCGCTCATACACGACCAGCGAGCCCGGCACCCGCTCGTCGGCCTTGTAACGATAGGGCCCGCTGCCGACCATCTCAGTGACCTGCTTGTAGGGATCGGTCTTCGCCAGCCGCTCCGGCATGATCGCGCAGATGCTGGGCGGAGTCTTTCCGAGCGCCTGAGGCAACAGCGGGAACGGATATTTCAGCCGAAACCGGATGGTCTTGTCGTCAGGCGCCGAGATCTCATCGGTCGCGGCCATCAGCGCCTGCCCATAGGCATCGCGCACGCCCCACCGCCGCACGCTGGCGACACAGTCGCGCGCCAGTACTGGCGTATTGTCGTGGAATTTCATCCCCGGCCGCAATGTCAGCGTCCATTGCATGCCGTCGGCCGAGGTATCGACGCCATCCACCATCTGCGGCTGCGGCTGATAATGCGCGTCGATGCCGAACAACGTGTCGAACACCAGGAACCCGTGATCCCGCGTCTGATAGGTGGTGGTCCAGACCGGATCGAGCACCGCGAGGTCCGCTTGCGGCACAAAGGTCAGCGTCTGGCGCGACTGCCCGCGGACAATGCGCGGTGCAGCAAGTACGGCAGCGGCAGTAACCAGGAAGTTGCGTCGGCGCATCGGCCCTCTCCTTCGGCGGATGACCACTTTATGGCGGTAGAGACGAAGCTCAAGATCCCGTTTGCCACCCGCCAAACCGCTGCTACCATCGCCACCCATGTCGCGCCGCTTCCGGCACCTGTCTGGCTACCTGCGTTTCCTGCTCGCCGGAATCGCGCTGGTGAGCCAGTTGGCGCTCGGAGCCATGGTGCTGCCGGACGACGCGCCCCAGGGCCAAATCGCAGCACTCGACGCGGCTAGCATCCTCTGCGGCGGAAACCATCCCTCCGGCAACGGAGACCCCGCTTCGCACCGGCACGAGCCCACCAACCCCGCCCTCTGCCCAATCAGCATCGCGTTGGCGCTACCCAGCGTCATCCCGACATCCGCGCCCGAGCTGCCGCTATCTTCCCACTCCGTCCTGTTTTTCAGAACCAAAGAAAGACCACCCGGACGCGGCCCACCGGCAGCCACCGCGCGGGTCGGCGCACCACGCGCACCTCCCCTGACGGCCTGAGACTCTCCTTCGCACGACGCCACGCACGCTGCGGTGGCGTCCGGCATCTCACGCCACAGGAAAGGAACCCCTCGTGCGAAACGCGCTTCCCGCAGCCGCCCTCGCTTGTGCAGGGGTAGCTGCTCTGAACGCCGCTCCGGCACAGGCCCACGTCGTCGTCGGCAACCGCGTGTTCCCCGTCACCCTCACCTTCGACGATCCCGGTGTCGGCGACGAGGCAACGCTGCCGCAGTTCGTATATCCGCCCACTCCCAGCGGCCAGAACCTGTACCAATTCCAATGGGAATACGACAAGACGATCACCCCCACGACCGCGATCATCTACAACCAGGGCTGGGATATCCTGCAGCAGCAGGGGATGAAGACGCACACGGGGCTCGAGAACGCGATCCTCACCGGCAAGTGGCAGGCCATCACCCTTCCGCGGACCGAAACCGTAATGTCGCTCGGCGTCATGTACGAGTTCGGCGGCAGCGCCGCCACTCAGAGCATCGGCGGCGACGAAACTGGAGCGACCCTGCCCACATTCTATTTCGGCCAGGGGCTGGGCCCGCTACCCATCGGCCTGCTACGCCCGCTCGCCATCACCGGCGAGCTCAGCTACAGCATCCCCGACCACCGGCTCAACACCACCGGAGACAATGGAGGCCAGCCGTTCTTTTGGGCAGGTGGCATCTCGCTCCAGTACAGCATCCCGTATCTGCAATCGCAGGTGAAAAACATCGGGCTTCCCAGTTTTTTCGGCCACATGATCCCACTGGTCGAGATGGACTGGTTCTCGCCCGCCGCAGGACCCGCCCCGGGACTGCCCGAAACGCTGACCGTCGCCCCGGGCGTGATCTACCTGGGTGACACCTACCAGGTCGGCCTGGAGGCACTGATTCCCGCCAACAGGGCAGCCGGGTCGCATGTCGGCGTCATCTTCCAAGTGCACTTCTTCTTCGACGACATGTTCCCGAACACAATCGGCAAGCCAATCTTCCCATGATCCAACAAGGGAGTCATCGCATGTACACCGTCCGCACGATCGCGCTCGCGGCCGGCTTCGCCCTCGTGGCGGGGTATGCCTCGGCGCACGCCTTCCTCGAGACCGCCAGCCCAGCCGTTGGCAGCACCGTGTCGCAGGCACCCAATCAGGTGGTGATCAACTTCACCGAAGGAGTGGAGCCGCGTTTCAGCACAATCGTCGTGCAGAACGCCCAAGGCGCGCAAGTCGAGACCGGCAAGCCGCATCTGGTGGGTGGCGACGCACACCTTGCCGTCGACCTCAAACCGTTGCCGCCCGGAACCTACACGGTGGTCTGGCACGCAACGGCGACCGACACGCACAAGACCCAGGGATCGTTCCACTTCACAGTAGGCTCCAAATGAAAGCGCATCAGCACTCTCGCCGGGCAATTCTCGCTGCGCTACCCGGCATCGGGTTCGCGCTTATCAGCGGACTGCTCCCAGCCGGAGCGGCAGCGCAGTCACCCCAGGTGACAGTCGCGGACGCCTGGTCGCGCGCGACACCGCCGCACGCGGCAACGGGCGTGGTCTACATGACGCTGACGAGCGCAACCGGAGACAGATTGATCGGCGTTTCCACGCCGGTTGCGCAGCAAGCGGAGTTACACCGGACCACAAATGAGGGCGGCGTCATGCGCATGCGCCCAGTCGCGGGCGGCCTTGAGCTGCCTCCCGGCAAGCCGGTCTCTCTCAAGCCGGGAGGTTATCACATCATGCTTATGGGCCTGAAGAACTCGCTGCAGGCAGGCCAGAGCATTCCGCTGCGCCTGACCTTTGCGCACGCCGCGCCCGTCGACGTAGAAGCAACAGTGCGTCCGCTGACAGCCGGCTCGGGATCGATGCCCGGCATGAAGATGAACTGAAGCGAACGGGTCAGTGCCGACCTTCGCCCCCGACGGCGGAGTCGCGCTTGTTCTTGCGCGCGGCTTCGCCGTCGCCTTCCTGCTCTCAGTCTCCGGCACGCTGGCGTTCCGGACCGTGGTCATGCCGCGTACCTACCCACGTATGACGCCCGACATCATCGGCCCGATCGAGCGCGGCCTGGTGCGGTGGAGCCAATTCAGTTTGATATTCGCCGCCATCGCGTTGTGTGCCTGGCTCGCCGTCCTCACATCCTACCTTGCCACCCCCGAGACGATCGAAGACTGGGTGGACGACCTGTGGACGGTGGTGATCACTACCAGCTTCGGCCACGTCCTTCTGCTGCAACTTCTGTTGCTGGTCGCAACGGGACTGGTGCTCGGCCGCAGTCCCAGCGAGGCACGCTGGCGCATCGGCCTTGTCCTGGGAACGGCCGCGGCGATCCTGGAAGTAGGACATGGTCATGCCTACGCCATGGCAAGCGGTCTGAGCATTCTCGAAATCTCCGAGGCTTTGCATCTCTGGGCGGCCGGCGCATGGCTCGGCGGCTTGCTGCCGTTGCTGCTTGTCGTGCTGCTGGCGCCCCCACCCGCCGCCGCACTCGCCGCGCGCTGGTTCTCTCCGCTTGGCAAAGTCTGCGTCTCGCTGATGGCCGCGTCGGCTTTTGTGCAAGGCTGGATATTGGTCGGCAGTACGAAGGCGCTATTCCACACCGCCTACGGCTGGACGGCCTTGCTGAAGCTCAGCCTGTTCGGAGTGCTGTTCGGCTTCGCCGTCCTCAACCGCTATTGGCTTGCCCCAGACCTGCGGGGCCGCAATCCCGACCTTGCCCGCAGCCGACTTATCCGCAGCCTCTCTTTCCAAACGTGCTTCGGATCGCTGATCGTACTGGCCGCGGCTCTGCTGGGCCAACTGCGTCCCGGTATGGGCATGTCGATGCAGGGCTAGAGCGTTTCATGGTGACCAGAAAATCCGAACCCCCAAACACCTCTCCCGCTCTGCGGGAGAGGTCGGTTCGCAAAGCGAACCGGGTGAGGGTGCCGGGCGCCGCACAGCGACCCGACACACGCCGCAGAACCACCCGCCGAACCGGCACCATCATCTTCTCCGCCGCCGCCGGCCTGCTACTGCTGACTGCCTCGTATCTCTGGCTGCTCGGCGGCACCACCCCGCGCAATGTACCGGCAATCGGCGGCCCCTTCACCCTGACCCAAGGCAACGGCCAAGTGGTCACGGACCGCGATTTTCGAGGCCGCTACCTATTGATCTACTTCGGCTACACGTCATGCCCTGATATCTGCCCGACGACGCTGAGCGCGATCGCGGACGCAATCGACATTCTCGGCACCAAATCCGAACGACTGCAACCGCTCTTCATCACCGTAGACCCAACTCACGACACGCCGGCGATCATCCGAGCATATGTCCGCTCCTTCAGTCCGCACATCATCGGCTTGACCGGAACCCCAGCGCAAATTCGCGCTGTCGAACAGGAATATCGGGTCAGCAGTACCATTCATCAAACCAACCCGGGAGCAGACAGCTACACCGTCGATCACACTGCGGTTCTTTTCCTCGTGGCCCCCAACGGTCGTTATCTCGCTCCTTTTGCAGCCACCGAGACCGGTCCCGAGCTCGCCAAAAGCCTCGCCCAGTACATGGGGTAGCCGCTGCTCCCCCTCCCCTTGCGGGCCCCGCAAGGGGAGGGACTAGGCTGTTGGGGCTTCGGCGAACTGGCGGTCCGGCGTGGCGAGAGCCGGGGTAAGGGCGGTGAGGAGCGCTTGAAGCAAGTTGTCGTCGGGTGGGCCGGAGGAGATGTTGTCGGGCACCCGCCCCATCCGGCGGATTGGCGCGGGACTGTGCGGATAGGCTCGGCGGCGGGGACCGGGGCGGGCTGGGATTGGCCTGGGAGTGGCACTTCTGTGCCCAATATGACGATGTTTCGGACCGCTGGACGAGACGCAGGCAATCCTTCCACTGCTCGGAGGCGGCGACATCGGCGTCGGCCGGATTGGCAGAGTGTAATACCAACCGCCCGATCTCTCGACTCTCGAGTGGGGGGCTTCCCCTGACTCGCAAAGTTACGATTCGGTGCCCCTGACATCGATTGGAGTCGAGGGAGGGCCGGATGGGGCAAGCGATCATCATCACCCGCACGAAACACACGGCGGCGGCGCTGCGTGAGGTGGCGGCCAAGAGCGACGACGGCGCGCAGGTTCGCCGCCTGTTGGCGATCGCCCTGATCCTGGAGGGTCGGTCGCGCAGCGAGGCGGCGGAGCAGTCCGGCATGGATCGCCAGACCCTGCGGGACTGGGTGCACCGCTACAACGCGGCGGGGATTGCCGGTCTGGAATCGCGCCACGGCAATGGTCGGGAGGCATTTCTCACGGAAGCGCAGATGAATGAGCTGAAGGAGATCGTGATCAAGGGGCCTGATCCGAAGACGGCCAAGGTGGTGCGTTGGCGCTGCGTTGATCTGCGCGACGAGGTGAAACGCCGGTTCGGCGTGCGAGTGAACGAGCGGACCATCGGCAAATGGCTGCGCAAACTGGGTCTGACCCGTCTGCAGCCGCGCCCGTTCCATCCGAAGAAGGACGCCGCGGCGCAGGAGGCTTTTAAAAAAACTTCGGCAGTTGCCTGAAGGACCTTCTTCTCTCCACCACGCCTGGTACGCCGATCGAGGTGTGGTTTCAGGACGAGGCCCGTGTCGGTCAGAAGGGCACGCACGCCTATATCTGGGCGCCGATCGGCTCGCGGCCGCCGATGGTGCGGGACAACCGCCACGAGTCCGCTTATCTCTATGGGGCGATCTGCCCCGCTCGCGGCGTCGGCGCGGCGGTTATCATGCCCGCGGCCAACACCGAGGGAATGAATGAGCTACTCGAGGAACTCAGCACTCAGGTCAGCCCTGGTGCGCATGCTGCTATGCTCTGCGACCAGGCCGGCTGGCACCAGCGCGGCAAAAAGCTGAAGGTGCCGGGCAATATTACGCTGGTGCCTCTGCCGCCCTACTCGCCGGAGCTGAACTCGATGGAGAATGTCTGGGAATACCTGCGCGCCAACAAGCTATGCAATCTCGTCTGGGACACCTACGAGGCGATCATTGAGGCTTGCAAGGATGCGTGGAACTTCCTGATCGATGATCCAGACCGCATCCGCTCAATCGGAACCCGCGACTGGGCGTGTGTCAGTGTCTAGGGCGGTTGGTATAAGGCCGCGATTCGCGATGTCGGCATGGTCTCGCCTGGCGAGGTCTTCGGGGCTCTCGGTAAGCGGCGGCGGCAGCGTGAGGAGCGGCGTGTGGATGAGCTCGTAGTAGGTATGAGCCGGGAGCTAAGGTTATTGTGGAAGGTGTTCGTGGGCACGGCTTTTCCAGTCAGGATGAGCGCGCCCCAGCGTTAGGAGACTATTCGCCCCATTTCGGGGCGGCGTCGCTGTGACAGGAGGTGACCATTCCACTTGTTTCTCGCCGGACTTTCTTCCGCAACCCCGACCGTGCGAACGTTCAGCTCAGTTCCGACGGAATGCAGCTTGCCTGGACCGAGCCGGTGGCTGGTATCCAGAACGTCTTCGTCGCACCCGCGCAGGACCTTGGGCGCGCCCGACAGGTCACGCACGAGAGGCATCGGTCAGTCTCTGGTTATCTCTGGGCATACACGAACCGTCACGTGGTTATCTTTCGTGATGGAGACGGGAGCGAGAATTATCGTTGCGCCAGTGTTGATCTCGACACGGGTCGAGAGGTGGCGCTGGTGGAGCAGGAAGGCGTTCGCTCGTTCGTCTGGCGGTTGTCGAGGGATTATCCGACTGAGATGCTGCTTGGGGTGAATGCGCGCGACCGTCGCTATTTCGACGTCGTCCGGTTCGATATCACCACAGGCGCAAGCCGTTTCGTGTTCGAGAACCCCGGCTACTCTGGCCTGCTGATGGACGATGCTCTCGTGGTCCGCCTCGCCGTCCTCGTGCGGCGCGATGGCTCCGCGGAGGTGCTGGAAATTGCCGGCGACGGTAGCACAACACCGTGCCTGGACGTGCCCCACGAGGATGTCTTCACCACCGAAGTCTGGCGCTACTCGCGGGACGGACGTTCGCTCTTCCTGCAAGACAGCCGTGGTCGGGACACCGCCGCACTGGTTGAGCGCGACCTGCAGGCCGGTGAGACGCGGGTGGTTGCAGAGGATACCGAGGCGGACATCGTCGGAGCCTGGTGGGACCCACGCACGGGGCGTCCGGTGGCTGCGTTTTCGCTGCCGAGCCGGCGGCGCTGGCACCTGATAGATCCGGCGGTGCGCGAGGACCTGGATTTCCTTCACGCCCGGATCGGCGACGCCGAGCTGAGCATCGTCAGCCAGGACCTGGCGATGCAGCGGCTGGTGATCTTTGCAGGACGGAGCGATGCGGCGGGCGAATTCCTGCTGTATGATCGCAACGCTCGCACGCTGCAGTTGCTGTTCAAGGGACGCTCGGATCTGGACGACGTGCCGCTTCGGCCGATGCAGTCTGTCACCATTCAGGCGCGCGATGGGCTGGCGCTGCCATCCTATCTGACGCTGCCGCGCGACGATTTTCGCAAGGGTCCATTCGTCCTGGCTATTCATGGCGGCCCGTATTCACGGGACATGTGGGGTTACAACGGCTTGCATCAGTGGCTGGCGAACCGCGGGTATGGTGTGCTGAGCGTGAACTTTCGAGGTTCGACAGGGTTCGGCAAGTCGTTCATCCGCGCTGCGGATCAGGAGTGGGCGGGGCGGATGCAGGATGACCTGCTGGACGCAGCCGCATGGGCTGTAGCGCAGGGTTATGCGGATCCGACGCGGATCGGCTTCTTTGGTGCAAGCTATGGAGGCTATGCCGCGCTGGTCGCGGTGACGCAGACGCCGGAAACATTCGCCTGCATTGTCGATGTCTTCGGGCCATCGAACCTGGTGACGCTGATGCAGGCGATTCCGCCTTATTGGCAGACCTGGTTCGCCCTGTTTCGCCGGCGCCTCGCCGACCCCGAGACGGAGGAGGGACGGGCTTGGCTTATGGAGCGATCCCCGATGACGCGGGCGGATCAGATCACGCGACCGCTGCTGATTATCCAAGGGATGAACGATCGGGTGAAGCCGCAGGAGTTGGAGCAGATTGTCAATGCGCTGCAACAGCGCGACGTGCCGGTGACTTACGCGACGTTCGCCGATGAAGGGCACGGATTTGTCAGAGAGGAAAATCGCTTGGCGTTCAGCGCAGTGATGGAAGCGTTCCTTGGTCGGTATCTGGGCGGCGGTGTCGAGCCTGTGGGAGATGCGTTCGAGGGATCGACGATCAAGTTTGAAACGGGTTCTGAGCTGATTCCCGGGTTGCCGGCGTAATCCTGACGAGGTGGATCTGAGACTCGCTCTGACCACTGTACGATGAGCTGATTAGGCGGATCGCTCGGACAGCGCTGGAATAGCAGATGATATGCCCAATCACGGCGAAGAAGGCCGGCTCTGCAGGATCTTGATGTAGTTCGCACGCTCATACGCGACTGGGTCCTTCAGCATCCGCTGACTCAGCCTGCCGCGCATATCGGGCAGCGCAGCGATTTCGTGAACCTTAAGCCAGTCAGTCAGGCCGGCCAGCAGCATCTTCAAGTGACCGATACCGTGACGGAGCAGCGCGGATGTCGTCATTACGACATCGGCACCGGCCAGCAGGTATTTGATCACTTCGGTGCTGTTGTCGACACCAGTGCTTGCCGCGAGCGACCCCGTGACTTGTCTGAATAAAACCCCAATCCACAGAAGCGGAAGAGGAATCTCAGCGGGCGTGCTAAGGTGAAGGGTAAGACGAACGTCCAGATTGCCGAGATCGAGATCTGGTTGATAGAATCGGTTAAACAGAACAAACCCGGCGGCTCCGGCCCGCTCCAGCATGCGTATCGTGTGTGCTGGCGCACTAAAATAGGGGCTGAGCTTCATTGAGACCGGGATCGACACCGCAGCCTTCACCGCACCCAGAACCCGGATGTAGCGATTTTCGACTTCCTGCCCAGTAAGCGACGGGTCAGCCGGTATGAAGAACACATTGAGCTCGATCGCGCTGGCGCCAGCCTCCTGCGCAAGGCGCGCATGATCGGTCCAACCAGCACCGGTGACGCCATTCAGATTGGCGATCACCGGTATGGACACAGCTTCACGGGCTTTCCGGATAATCTCCAGGTATTTAAGCGGCTCCGCGCGATAACTGACCGCCGACGGCAGGTAAGAGATCGCTTCGGCATAGGCTCCCGGCCCGGTTGTCGTATAATGCTCGAGCGTTCCTGCCGCTTGCTCTATCTGCTCTTCGAAGAGCGATGGAAGCACGACCGCCGCACCTCCTGCATCCTCAATTCGGCGAATATTGTCCAAATCCAGGGTCAACGGCGAAGCAGAAGCCACCATTGGGTTCTTCAATGTGAGACCGAGATAACGTGTTGTCAGGTCCATGAGAGTGATCCCCTACTGCTAGCGACGGCTTGGATCTCTAACGAGCGTTCACCGCCCGGCACGTCAACCGCTCACACGGGTGGACGACCCCGATCGACAGAACGCACTCTGAGTTCAGGGATACTTGTGGGCGCCAGCCATCCATCCCGCATTGAGCCAGATCAATGAGCCCGCCTTGAGGCGTGTCGCGATGCCCGTGCGAGCGTGGGTTAGCCGGCCAGGAGAACCCGATCTTGCAGTCCAGCAACATCAGTCGCCTCGGCATCGACGGATCCTGTCGTCTCTGCTGCCGGCGGACTCCTCCGAGGGATGAATTTTCCGGTGAGCCGAGAATAGAGGCATTCGTACGCCGCCGCCGGTGCCTCCCAGCCGAATCGACTGGCCATCGCCGCCTGTCGCATCTCGATCAGCCGCGCCTCATCACCAAACACCTCAAATGCGCGCCGACATGCTGAGAGCAACGCCCTGGTCGAGTGGTGAGAGAACAGGAACCCGGTGGCGCCATCCTCGATCGTGTCCACGAGCCCGCCCGTGGCGTGTGCAATCGGCAGACTCCCGTAGCGCTGCGCCTGCATCTGGGTCAGCCCGCAGGGTTCGAAGCGCGACGGCATCAGGCAGAAGTCGCAGCCGCCGACGACGCGCCGCGCCATCGCCTCATTAAAGCCAACCATCACGCAAATATGATCACGATGCCGGCGCGCGACCCTGTTCAACATCTGCTCGGTCGCCGGCTCGCCGAGGCCAAGGATGGCGATCTGGCCGCCCTCGCGAACGATGTCATTCGCTGCCTGGGCAACAATGTCGAGCCCCTTTTGCGGTACCAGCCGCGACACCACGCCGAACAGCGGCCCCAGCGATGGTGCCAGGCACAGGCTGGTGCGGACCACGTCTGCTACGGTTGCCTTTCCGCGAAGGTTGCTCGCATCGAAGTGAATTGGCAGACAGGGATCCCGCCCCGGGTCCCAACTGTCGTCGAGCCCGTTGAGAATGCCGCTGAGCTGGCCGCGTTCGGCAAGGCCCTGCGTCAAACCGTGCAACCCGCCGCCGAGCCGCTCGTTGGTGATCTCGTGCGCATAGGTCGGGCTCACCGCGCACACGTGGTTGGCATAATAGAGCCCCGCTTTCAGGAACGCGATCTGGCCGTGGAACTCGACGCCATTGATGTTGAAGGCGTGGTCAGGGATACCGAGCGCGTGCCGCCGAACGGCGGGAAACACGCCTTGGTGGGCAATATTGTGCAACGTCAGCACCGAGGGCACTAGCGCGCCATCCCAGCGCAGATACGCCGGTGCTAACGCAGCAGGCCAATCGTTTACGTGTACTACGTCAGGCCGCCATCCGATGCCGGCACCGCGTGCGATCTGCGCGGCTGCGAGGGAGAGGCGCCCAAACCGGAGATCGCTATCCGGCCAGTCCGTCCCATCCGGCTGGCAGTACGGGCTCCCGTCGCGCTGGTAGAGATTCGGGGCGATCACGACATAGACGATTAGGCCGTCGGTGGTCAGCAGCTGGCCGATCTGACAGGGCGGAATCCCAGCCCGGCCAGGCAGGTCTCCCACGATCCGCACCGCGAAGGACGACGCAAGCACCGCCGGATAAGCTGGGATCAGAACCCGCACGTCGAGGCCTCGCCGGCACAGCGCGCGCGGTAGGCTGGCGGCAACATCGCCGAGGCCCCCAGCCTTGACGAAGCCGGCCATCTCGCTGGCCACGAAGAGGACACGTATGCCCACCCGACAGCTTCCTTCACTCCTTATTGTTCCGACTCCGGCAGGAGGCCCGCTCGCAACTGGCCAACTTGGCCCCCTTGTCCGCGTGTGCATTGATTTACGTCATGGCCGGTGCAGTGCACGCGGCGTTCGCACGGCTATCCGCCACACGGCCCTTCTGGTGCTGCCCGAGAACTGACGTGGTGAAGTTGATGTTCGCCTATCAGTCCCGCTCGTTGCCTACTCCTCCGCATAGAACCAAGGAGCGCAACTGCCGAAGAACATCGGCCGCACGAGACATCTGTTTGAGTGCCTCCCGGTTCGCTGCCGTCATTTTCACCGTATCGGCTTGCGCGCCACGGTTCAGCAGTTGCTTCCCGGCTACCAGGTAATTCGCAATTGCCGTCATTGGCTCGCTCAACTCGTGCGCGAGCTGGTCGATGGCCTGATCCCGCGCCGACAGTTGGGCGCGTTGGGCCAAACTCTCCGGTTGCCCGCTGCCTTCCTTGGGTATCGTGTCCACCGCGTTCCTCGACCCCTCGGCAACGTCTTCAAGTCGGACGGTTTCTATGATGCCGCTTAAATGGCCCGCAGCATCACACACAGGAGAGAGCCCCACCGTAAACCGCCGGATAGATCCGTCCTTGCACCGCCATACGGCTTTCCGTGAGCTGGCTTGACCAGACGCGACTACTTCTTCCCCCAATGCCCGGGCGTCGGTCCTCTTGCCGGAAGGCGACAGCAGCGAATGCGGACGACCGATCATCTCTTGCGAGCTGTATCCGCACAATCGTTGTGCCTCAGAATTCCAGATGATGACGGTATCGTCCATCGTCGTGCCAACGACGGCCTCACCCATGGCGGTGAGAACAGCGTTCAACCATTGATTGGCTAACCCGGAGTGCATAAGCGGCAAAGGTAGCCATGGCATAGATATGCCAACTGGTGTCCGCATCAACAGCAACTCCACTGCCGCGCCTCGATGGCGATGAAGAACACGGGCTGGCGGTCGAAGGGCACTTACCCAACCGCTTGCTGCCCCGCCACGTCGCAGCTGACTGTTACAATGCCCAGGAAACGGCATAGCCAAACTGGCTTACAACCCCCGGATACCACCGGTCTATTACCCTAGTCAGCTACCATGCTCAGTGTCTGGGTACGTTAGCAACTCCTATTTTTGGGCCCTCAGCGACGTCACGCAGCCACCCCAGTCGCTACAAGCAGTTGCCGCAGATCAATGCCTTAGCCGCCGCGTTGCCATAGGCAAGCACAATGGCGCGGCCGTGGCTCTGAGAAATGTCAGATTCCCGGATGATCTCTACCACCCTCGCCCGAACCGGGGCAGCATGGGCTTGAGGTCTTGCGGGAGTGATCAATGGCACTGAGTTCCGCTGCACGCAAACAGCATGGCGCGCGGCAACCAAAGGTTATTGCTCGGGAGTTCTTTACGAGCGGTGATCAACGGCGTTCGCTGCTCGGAAACATTCTGTCGTCCGCGGAGCAGGCCGCGCTTTCCAGAATCGCCACCGTCCTCGCATACCAGACTGGTGGGGTCGCGATTTTTTCCGAGGGCGAAGACGCCCATTTCCTATACCTGATCGATGAAGGGATCGTGCGGGTCAGCCGGCATCTGCCAGACGGGAGGCGCCAGGTCCTTGGCTTCATGTGGCCGGGCGACCTTTTTGGGTTCGCGGAAGAAGGTCGCTACGTCGACGCGGCGGAGTCTCTCACCCCGGCTACAGTCTTTCGGTTTCCCCTCGAGCGGCTTCGGGGTCTCCTCCTGAGGGAGCCCCTGCTGCAACTACATTTGCTCACCAAAGTCGCACACGAGCTTCGCAGCGCGCAGCGTCAGATCATCGTTCTGGGGCAGCTTCATAATGTGAAACGGCTGGCGTCGTTTCTTCTCGACTGTCGCCAACATGTGGAGGTCTTCAATTCACAGGCACGCATGTTGCATCTCCCAATGAGCCGTTTCGATATCGCCGACTATCTGGGAACCTCGCCCGAGTCGGTGGCCCGTGCCTTCGCTATTCTCGAGCATAACGGCCTTGTGCGCCGCGCTTCACCCCGATCAGTTGAGCTGCTCGACCCTGATGGTATGGCACGGTTCGTCCGGGGGCATGCGTCGCGCTGAGCGCTCCTGACGGCCTCATGCTGCCTGCCAGTACCGTTCGCTGCGTGAACGCAGCAAATTGATCCAGGCCAATGTGGATTTCGTCGCCGCAGGTAGAAACGTCCCCGAGCTCTGATTCCTCCCCTAGCGCCCTGTCCCGTGCGAAGCTGTCCCGGTTGATGCAGCTTGCTGATCCATGAGGTGGGAATGATGTCGCCGCTCGACGGCTTTATCGGCCGAACTCACATCGCCTATTTCACGATGGAGATCGCCATCCGGCCAGAGATGCACACCTATGCCGGCGGTCTCGGTGTGCTCGCCGGAGATACCGCGCGGTCGTGTGCTGATCTCGAGATTCCGGTCGTCTTCGTCACGCTCGTGAGCCGTGCCGGGTATTTCCGCCAGGAGATCGATTCCGCCGGTAGCCAGATCGAAAAGCCAGACTGGTGGAGCCCAACACAGTGGTGCGTGCCGCTGAACGCAATGATCGCGCTTGAGATCGCACAGCGACCAGTCTGGATCCGACCTTGGCTCTACGTCCATACCAGCCTGCATGGACATCCGATTCCGATCCTTCTGCTCGACACTGACCTTGATCAGAACGACGGCGAGGGCCGCACGCTGACCCACTATTTATACGGCGGGGACGAGACCTATAGACTCACGCAGGAGCTGGTACTCGGTCTCGGCGGCATTCGCCTGCTGCAGGCTCTCGGGTTCCACATCCATACTTTCCATCTCAATGAGGGGCACGCCGCCTTCCTCACCCTTGATCTGCTCAACGGTTACCGATTTCCTCCGGAGGACGTGCGGCCTGGGGAACCGCTTTACGATTTGGCTGAGGTGCGAGAGCGGTGCGTTTTCACCACCCACACCCCAGTCGAAGCCGGCCACGACAAATTCTCCTACGATCTGTTCGAAAGCCTGGTTCCTGACCTCGTCGCGATCGACGAACTCCGCCAGCTCGCCGGATCAGAGCACCTGAACATGACGCAGCTTGCCCTCAATCTGTCCGGCTACACCAATGGCGTTGCTCAGCGCCACGCCGAGACGACACAGCACATGTTCCCAGGCTACCGCGTCCACGCGATAACCAACGGAGTCCATGTGGGACTCTGGACGCACGCTGCTTTCGCCCAGCTCTATACCGAGCGCTGGCCGCACTGGCAGCATGAACCGGAAGTCCTGGTCCGCGCGCTTCAGCTCTCCGGCGATGATGTGTGGCAATGCCACCAGACTGCGAAAGCTGAACTGCTGGAACAGATCCGCAAGCTCACGGGAATAGTCCTAGACCCCAGTGCTGCGCTGCTCGGCTTCGCCAGACGCATAACCGGCTACAAACGTCCCCTCCTTCTCTTCGAAGACATCGACCGGCTCATTGCTATTGCCTCACAGCACCCGATCCAGATCGTCCTGGCGGGGAAAGCGCATCCGCATGACAGCGAGGGTAAGGCAGTCATGCGCCGGCTCCACCAACTGGCTCGTGACCTCCAGGGCCGAGTCACCTGTGTCTTCCTGCCAAACTACGATATGCAGATCGCTCAGGCACTGGTAAGCGGGACCGATGTCTGGCTAAACACACCCCTGCCGCCCCTGGAAGCCTCCGGCACGAGCGGAATGAAGGCAGCCCTCAACGGAGTGCTGAACCTGAGTGTCCTCGACGGCTGGTGGCTCGAGGCATGCGTAGAAGGAGTAACCGGCTGGTCAATAGGAACCGAGGACGATGCCAGTTCGGCGGAGCGTCACGCGTCGCTGCTGTACGATAAGCTGGAAAGAGTGGTCCTCCCCCTCTTCTACTCAAATGCAGAGCGGTGGCGATGGATGATGACGCAAGCCATCGGCAACATTGGGTACTACTTCAATAGCCAACGGATGATGCGGCGCTACGCGAGCGAGGCATATCTCCGATAGTTGAAGGTCAATACACGATACAGACAGGAGCTAACCTCCCGGACCCAGTCAATGCACCACCTCACACCCCGCCATGCCGAGAGCCGAACGGTCGCAAATCAAAACCCTGGCCCGTTCGACCGCAATTGTTCCGCGCCGGCGAAGCTGGGTCAGGCCGCGGCAGACCGTCTCGATCGTAAGGCCGAGATAATCGGCCATGTCGGCGCGCCCCATCGGCAATTCGATCAGCGCCCGGCCATCCGGGTTCATCCGCTCGGCCATCTCCAGCAGAAAGCTGGCGATTCGTTCGGCGGCCGTTTTGCGCCCCAGCAGCAGCATACGTTCCCGCCCGGCGCGGAGCTGGCTCGCGGTCAGCTCGCGCAGCCGGCGGGCAAAATCCCGGTCCCGGTCGGCGAGCGCCTCGAGGCTGCGCCGCGAGTAGCGACGGAGAGTAACCGGCGTCACCGCTTCGGCTGCGAAGTCATGCTCGTCCAGCGCCTCCCAGCCGAACAGATCGCCAGGGAACAGAAACTCGCCGACCTGCCGGCGGCCATCCTCCATCAGCTTGACGGTCCGCACACAGCCGCTCACGACCGTGTAGCAGTATCCCGCGGGCTCGCCTTGGGCGACGATCTCCTCGTCGCGCTGGGCGCGCACGGTGATCGCCTGCGGCGCCATCACCGGCGGCTTCGCTGGGCTTGCCATCATGCCGCCCGCACCCTGCCACACGGCGGGCCTTGACCCCTGGTCGATGGTCTGGACCGTGGTAAGCATATTATCCTCCGCGCCTGCACCGGTTTTGGTGTGGCAGGTGCTACACGGGTGGGCGGCGGGCGAAAATCCGGAAGGCTTCGTACGCGGATCTACGTATGAGCGGCTCGACGGGCGTGACGGAGACGGTGCATGTCGTGGATGATGACCCGGCGATCCGGGACTCGCTTCGCCTGCTTCTGGAAGCGTCCGGCTTCGCGGTCCGCACGCACGACAGCGCCACGGCATTTCTGGCGGCGGCCGCGGGTCTCGGCGGGTGCGTGCTGATCGACGTGCGGATGCCGGAGATCGACGGGCTTGAACTGCAGCAGCGCTTGAACGAAGGCGGTATCAGGCTGCCAGTTATTGTCATGACCGGACAAGGCGACATTCCGGTGGCGGTCCGCGCGATGAAAGCCGGTGCGGTCGATTTTCTGGAAAAGCCGTTCGATGACGCGCAGTTGCTCAGCGCAGTGCGCCAAGCGCTGGCGCAGAGCAGGCAAGTCCGGGAGACCGAGGCCGTGGCCGCGGCGGCAGCCGGCCAGCTCGCTGCCCTGACGCCGCGAGAGCGCGAGGTGCTCGATCTGCTGGTGAGGGGGCTGCCCACCAAGGCGATCGCGAATAAGCTGGGCGCCAGCCCACGCACAATCGAGGTCCACCGCGCGCGCGTATTCGAGAAGCTCCAGGCCGGCAGCCTTCCCGAACTCGTCCGTCTGGTGCTCGCAGCCGGCACGGGGGGCTGATCGTCCGTAGGTGGCGCACCTCCGCGCGCCAGGACGTTCTCAGGGTCGACCGGGGCTCGGCCAATTTGGCCGGAACAGTGGATCGGGCTCCTTCCAGTCCAGCATATGGTCCTCCACGTGGTGGACCCCGGCGATCCGCTCAGCCGCCACGATCATCGCTTGCCGTTGGGCTGTAGACCTGACGTACCCCCAGTAGTGAACCACCCCATCCTGCACGAGGACACTGATTTCGGCCGGCAGCGGCGCCCAGGTGGGATGAGACTTCAACTCCGCGAGCAGTGATGCTCGGATGGCACTGTCACTTTCCTGCCGCGGCGCAGCCAGTCTGGACCCGAGGCTGCGTAACAGATCCGCACGACTGACGATGCCCACCAGCTTTCCCTCGCGCACAACCGGAACCCGCTTGATCCGTCGCGATTCCAGCAACGTGGCAATATCCTCGAGGGGGGTTGTCTCGGCGATGCTGACAACATCGGTCGTCATCACCTCCCCGGCCATCATACCATACGTGCGAACATAGTCCGCGGCCTCGGTCTCGCCGGAGCCGAAGAGTTGCAGCCAGTGGCGTCGCCGGCGCTCCGTCCCGGTTTCCGGCCGATGCAACAGATCACCCTCGCTGACCATCCCGACAACCGCACCGTCCTCCACCACCGGCAGACCGCTGATACGATGCGTGAGCATGAGCCGCACAACCTCCTCGAGCGGCGTATCAGGTCCGACCGTGACCACCTCGTGCGTCATGATGTCGCTCGCCTGCATCGTGTGTTCTCCTGCCCAGACCAAAACTATCGTGCGAGGGTCCGATCGTCCACGTGTTGACGTGGGTCAATGAAGGCGGTGACTCCCCGGCATCTGCTGTCATTGTTGGTCCAGGAGGGCAGTCATGCCATACAGCCGAAACGAGGATCTGCCGCCGGCAGTCCAAGGTGCGCTGCCGCCGCATGCCCAGGACATTTATCGTGCCGCCTTCAATAGCGCCTGGCACCAGCGGGCGCTGTCCGGCCTCCTGGACGAGGCGACCGTGCATCGCATCGCCTGGGGGGCGGTGAAGCGACAGTATCGCAAGCTGGATGGTGTCTGGGTGCGGCGCGATGCTTCGGGCGCAGCGGCCTCGGGCTGGCGCTGACCCCGGCAGTACCGCGGTTTCGTTTCCGCAACCGGCACGCTATCTCGGCGCCCCAGCCTCAGGCACGGAGCCTACCGGGAACCAACGTCGCATAGGCGCTTGAATGGTGCCGGAGCGGTATGGTTGGTAGCGAGTGCTGGCACGACCACTGGACGCGCTAGGCAGGTGATGACGATCTCCTGCCAGAGCGCGAGGATACTCCGCGCAGTTGTATCAGCAACGAGGCAATGCCCGGATCGTCCAGCGAAGCCAGCGCAGCGGATGGCGCACCATGCAGGTCAAAGGTCAGCTACCTTTGGCTCGCCGGGTGGTCTCACCCTGTGGCCCGATGCACCGGCGGAACCCACTTCGCGACATGTGGCCAGAGCTCGTCGTCAGGTGTCTTGACGAGATCCTTCTTCAGAGTGCCGACAATCATGGGCCGGGTGGCGACGTCGAGGTGCTTGCGGATCGCCGTCAGGATGTGCGGCGGGGCGACGATGGCCAGGTCGTCGAATTCGCCGCGGGCCGCTGCCGCGTTGAGTTGGCTCCCGATCAGCTGCGCGAACTTCTCCTTCTCCTTCGCGTGCAGATCTTGCCGTGGTGTCTCTGCATGGGAGGCTGACGACCCGGTATGGAACGATGCACCAGGATGATCGGCGCCCAGCTCTGATGACCGCTTGTGGGCTGAAATTGATTCAAGCGTTACGTCACTGTGGAGCGCGTTGTCCGCGCCCGGCTGAACGAAGCGGACGTGCTCGCCGTCCGCGATGACAATCAGCAGCTTTCGATGTGTGGGCATCGTCGGGGCCTTACTGGGGGACGCCATCTGGTTGGACCCTCCGCCCGAGAGCATCATTGATCTGGGTCAATCGACGGCTTCCGCGTGCTGTTGAACGCTGCCTGAAGCTCGGCAGCACACCGGAGGCAACCACCCGCGGTTGTGCCGGTGCGCGGCCGGTAAACGGCTCCCTCCCCGTGACCAGACATGCGGGAGCCGCTATCCTCTGTGCCGGGCACTGCTCGGGACGCCGCGATTGTGTTGGAGGGTCAATCTCCTGTGTCTAATGGTCAAAGCGGCGTGCGTGCGCCTGTGGCGGCCGACGAGGCACGCTCGCGGCTCGCCGCCATTGCTGAGTCCTCGGACGACGCCATCATCGGCAAGGACCTGAACGGCGTCGTCACCGCCTGGAACAGGGCCGCCGAAGCCATGTTCGGCTATACGGCCGATGAGATCATCGGCAGCGCTATCACCACCATCATCCCACCAGAACGGATCGAGGAGGAGGCCTTGATCCTCGAACGGGTCCGTCGCGGCGAAAAGCTGGTCCATTTCGAGACTCGGCGGCAGTGCAAGGACGGCCGGATCATCCCGGTATCGCTCACCATCTCGCCGATCAGCGACGATGACGGCAGAATCGTCGGCGTCTCCAAGATCGCTCGCGACTTGAGCGAAGTGCACCGGGTTCATCAGGAGCTGCAGCGCCGCGAGGCGCTGTTACGCTCGATCCTGGACACCGTCCCGGACGCTCTTGTTGTGATCGATGAACGTGGGCTCATCCAGTCCTTCAGCGCGGCAGCCGAGCGGCTGTTCGGCTTCAGCCCCGAAGAGGTGGTCGGCCGCAATGTTAGCCTGCTGATGCCGTCCCCCTATCGCGAGGAGCACGATGGCTACCTGGCGCGCTATCTCTCGACGGGCGAGCGGCACATCATCGGTATCGGCCGGATCGTCGTCGGCCAGCGCAAGGACGGCAGCACCTTCCCCATGGAGCTCGCCGTCGGGGAAGTGAACCTGACCGGAGCGCGCCTGTTCACTGGCTTCGTGCGCGACCTGACCGCGCGCCAGGACCGCGAGCGCCGCCTCAGCGAACTGCAGTCCGAGTTGATTCATGTCTCGCGCCTGACTGAGCTCGGCCAGATGGTTTCGGCACTGGCCCACGAGGTCAATCAGCCGCTGACTGCCATGACCAATTACCTGAGCGGCATCCGGCGATTGCTCGCCGCTGGCAACCAGCAAGCCGCGGAGCTGGCGATGGAGCGGGTCGCGGAGCAGGCCGATCGTGCGCGGCAGATCATCCGGCGCCTCCGCGATCTGGTGAAGAAGGGCGAGGCGGAACGACGGGTCGAAAGCCTGCCGAAGGTTATCGAGGAGGCGAGCGCGGTGGCCCTGGTCGGCATCGGTCAGGGATTGAAACTGAACATACAGGTGGCTGCCATCGCCGCCGAGGCTGTGATCGACAAGATCCAGATCCAGCAGGTTCTGCTCAACCTCATGCGCAACGCCGCGGAGGCGATGGCGGGTTCGGCGCGACGCGAGCTTTCGATCACCACAGCCCGGGCGGGAGACATGGTCGCGATCAGCGTCGCCGATACCGGCCCCGGCCTGTCGGAGTCGGTCCGAGCCCGGCTGTTCCAGCCGTTCGTGACGACCAAACCCGCCGGATTGGGCGTCGGCCTATCAGTCTGCCGCACCATCGTCGAGGCGCATGGGGGCGAGCTGCGAGCCGAAGACGCGGAGGGCGGCGGCACGATCTTCTGCCTGACCGTCCCACACCCGGAGGGGTCGCACAGCAAGTGAAACTTCCGGTGATATTCAAGGGAACCGAGCTTGCCACCGGATCCCGTCCGCTCAGACCGGCCGCTCTCCCTTCACCGTGACACGATGGCCGGAGCGGGTGTGCGGCCAGTAGTCCCACATCGCCCGGTGCTGGGTGCAGCGATTGTCCCAGAAAGCGATGGAGTTCGGGCGCCAGCGGAAGCGGCACTGGAACAGCGGATTCTCCATATGCTCGTATAGATAGCGCAGTATCCCGTCGCTCTCGTCGCGCGGGACCCCGACGAGGCGGCGCGTGAAGCCGCGGTTGACGTAGAGTGCCTTACGCCCGGTCACCGGATGCGTGCGCACCACGGGGTGCTCGGCGCGCGGGTAGCTTGGCTTATCGGCCACGCCGTAATTGGCGTAGAGCCCGCGATAGACGTCCTCCCCGTCGTGGATAGCGGTGAGTCCATCCAGGTAGTGTTTCATCCGATCCGATAGCGCCTCATAGGCGGCATACATGCTGGCGAACAGCGTGTCGCCGCCGCGCGGCGGACAGGTGCGGATGTAAAGGATGCTGCCCATCGGCGGCTCGGGGTCGCAGGAGACATCGCTGTGCCAGCCCTCCCCATTCGCCCGTGGGCTGTCCTTGTCGGCGTGGATGATCATCAGCTCCGGATGGCCAGGGGCGTGCGGCGCGGCGGGATGCAGATGCAGCTCGCCGAACAGGCGACCGAAGGCGAGGTGCTGCTCTTCCGTGATGTGCTGGTCGCGGAAAAAGATCACCAGGTGCTCCGCTAGCGCGCGATGCACTTCATCGAGCTGGCGGTTGCCGAGCGGACGGGACACGTCGATCCTCGACAGATCCGCGCCGATGATCGGCGTCAGCGGGTCGACGGTGATGGTCTCGTAGGAAGCAGCGTCGCCGGTGGCAGCCTTGTAGCGCGGGCCCCCGGTCCCTCGCAGGCTGGCGCTCATGTGAACCTCCATTCCGCCGCGCCGCGGCAATCATGTGGCACCAGATGAACACATCTTCGGGCCCGACGATATGGGCGCGACGACTTCTCGATCACGCGACCACACTCGCACGCGCCGGCCGTTCTTCCCGCACCAACACCGATGCGATATCGCCCGGCGGCAGGATGGGAGCGTCATCCAGCAGGAAGCACGCGGCGGCGCGGCGCGGGTCGGTGCGATACAACGGCGGCACGGCAGTCGCGCAGCGAGACATGGCCGCCGGGCAGCGGTCGGCGAATTTGCAGCCAGAGACCGCCGCGACCCGGCCCTGCCGCTCCTCGACCGCCCAGTCGCGCACCGTGCTGACCTTGGGAATCGAGCCGATCAGCAACTGTGTGTATGGATGCTGCGGCGCCTTCACCACCAGCTCGACGTCGCCCGCCTCGGCCACCGAGGCGCGATACATCACCAGGATCGTGTCCGCGACCTGATACGCGGTGGCAAGGTCGTGCGTGATGTAAAGGATCGAGATCCCCAGCTCTTCGTGTAGCTTGCGCAGGCTGCCAAGGATCGTGGCGCGCAGCGAGGCATCGACCATCGAGACCGGCTCGTCGGCAACGATTACCCGCGGCCGCAGCAAAAGGGCCCGCGCCACCATGATCCGCTGGCGCTGCCCGCCCGATAGCTGGTGCGGATAGCGACCCAGAATCTCCTCCGGCCGCAGGCCGACGGCGCGCAAAGCCTCGTCGATCAGTCGTCTTCCTTCGGCGCGGGACGGAGCCAGCCGGAACTTGCGCACCGGCGTGGTCAGCACGTGATCGACCCGATAGAACGGGTTGTAGACCTCGTACGGGTCCTGGAAGATCGCCTGCACGTCATGGCGGAACTCGCGTCGTCCGGCTGCCGACAGGCGGCGCAGGTCGTTTCCCTTGTACAGAACGGCGCCCTCGGTTGGCTCAACAAGGCCGAGCAGCAGCCGGGCCAGGGTGGTCTTGCCGCTGCCGCTCTCGCCGACCACCGCGGTGATGCCGGGACGCGCCGGATCGATGGCAAACGAGAACCGCTCGAGCGCCACCAGCCGCTCGCGCCCAAGCACGCCCCCGCCGAAGCTCTTGGTCACGTCGCGAAGTTCGACCAGCGCGCTCATGCCAGGTGGCACGCTGCTATCGCGTCCGTGCCGAAGGCGCGCACCGCCGGTTTCTCGATGCGGCAGCGCGCCTCGGCCATCGGACAGCGCGGATGGAAGGCACAACCTTGCGGCAGCTCCCGCAACAGGGGCGCCAAGCCGGGAATGCCGACAAACTGGCCCTTGTGGTCCAAAGATGGCAGGCTATCGATCAGCATGCGCGTATAGGGATGCCGCGGCGCGGTGATGATGTCACGGATCGGGGCCACCTCGACCAGCCGGCCCGCATACATGATCCCCAGCCGATCGACGAACTGCGCCATCAGCCCCATGTCGTGACCGACCAGGATCACCGCGGCGCCAAGCTGTTCCTGCACGCGGCCCAGCGTTTCCATCACCTGCCGCTGCACCACCACGTCGAGCGCGCTGGTCGGCTCGTCGGCGATGATCACCTTGGGCCGAAGGCAGATCGCGATGGCGATGCAGGAGCGCTGCTTCATCCCACCTGACAGCTCGTGCGGATACCTGTCGGCAACCTCCGGCGGCAGCCCCACCTGCATCAGCAGCGTGCGCACCCGCTCCGCCACCTCCCGCCGCGTGAGCCGGCTGCCGTGATCGGCGAGCGCGTCAGCAATCTGATCACGAATGCGCACGACCGGGTTGAGCGAGTTCATCGAACCCTGTGGCACCATCGCGATTCCGGCCAACCGTAGCCGCCGAATCGCGTCGTCGGTCAGGCCGGATAGCGCTGTTTCATCCAGCCACACTTCGCCGCCCTCGATCCGGCCCGGCGGCTTGATCATGCGCAGGATCGCCAGGGCCATCGTCGATTTGCCGGACCCCGATTCGCCGGCGAGACCGAAGCGCTCGTGCGGGCGCAGAGCGAAACTTACGTCATCAACCGCGCGGACGGCGCCCAGAGGATGGTCGTAGGCGACACACAGATTTTCGACGCGCAGGACCGAGGTGGTCACGCTCATCACACCGCCTGTCGCAACCTGGGATTTGCGATCTCGTCCAGGCCAGCGGTCAGGAAGAACAAGCCGAGGAACACGATGATGATAACCACCAACGGCGCCGTCCACCACCACCACCAGCCGTTGATGATCGCAGCATTGAACAGCACCCAGTAGAGGGTCATACCCAGGGTCGGGGCCTCCACGGGCCCGAGGCCCAGCGCTTCCAAACCGACCGAGGCGAGGATGGCGGCGGAAACGCTGCTGACGAGCGTCGCAGCCAGGTAAGGCAGAAGGTTCGGCACCAACTCGCGGAGGATGATCTCCGGCCCGCTCATGCCGTTCAGGCGCGCGATCTCCACATAGCCGCGCTCGCGCAGCGTCAGCACCTGGGAGCGGATGGTGCGCGTCGGGCTAAGCCACGCCAGCAAGGCGACAATGATGGCCATCTGGTTGACCGTCAGGCTGCCCTTGAGCGAAACCGCGATGATAATCAGCACGAGCAGCCCGGGTATGGTCAGGCCGATATCGGCGATGCTGCGGATCACCGTATCAACGATTCCGCCGTAATAGGCGGCGGTGAAAGCCAGCACCGCTCCCACCCCCACCCCGATGAATCCGGCGATGAACCCGATCCGCAATGTCAGCGGCGTGCCGGCCACCATCACAGCCAGCAGATCGCGTCCCTGGCGGTCGGTGCCGAATGGATAGTCCCACGACGGCGGCTGCAACGCCGGCACCGAAAGCGGTTGTGCATTGCTGGTGTCGACGATGAACGCCCCGACCACCATGAACACCACCAGGATACCGAGCAGCCCGATCCCAACCCCAAGCGAGACGTTGCGGCGAAGATAGCCGAGCATTGCCTCAAGCCCGCCGGTAAGAGATGCGCGGATCGAGCAAGGGATAGATGACATCCAGCACGAAGGTCGCGAAGCCCAGCGCTACGATGACGGTGAACACGATGCCCTGGATCAGGAAGAAGTCATTCTCCTCGATCGCCTGGAACAGCAGCGTGCCGATGCCTGGATAGCCGAAGATCACCTCCACCAGCACCGCGCCCGACAGGATCTGCCCGAGTGCCAGCGCCAGCCCCGTGGTCTGCGGTAGGATGGCATTGCGCATGCAGTAGCGCGTGAAAATGGTCGAGCTGCGCAGTCCCTTGGCTTCGGCGAAGGTGACGTAGTCCTCCCCCATAGTCGTGACCATCATCCCTCGCATCGGCAGTGCCCAACCACCGATCGACACCAGGATGATGGAGAGCGCGGGCAGGATGGCATGGCGGAGGATATCGAGGGCAAATCCCCACGTCGGCGCCGGGTTGGTGCCGGGGCTGTATCCTCCGAAGATCGGCAGCAACTGGAACTGGAAGGCCAGTAGCCACATCAGAACCAGGCCGAGCAGGAAGAAAGGAATGGCGTGCAGCGCCCATAACGGCGGCATCAGCCAGCGCATCCAGCGCGGCGCCCCCGGCCACGCGAGCAGGGCACCCAGCACGGTCCCGATGGCAAAGGAAAGCACCGTCGTGACGCCTAGCAGTCCGGCGGTCCACGGCAGAGCTTCCCCGATCATGCCGATCACAGTGCGCGGGTAGTTGGCGATCGAATAGTTCAGATTGCCGTGCGATACTTCATCGATATAAGTCAGATACTGGCGCCACAGCGGCTTATCGAGCCCGAAGCGTTGTTGGTAGACCTTCACCATTTCCTCGATACCGCCCTGAACATAGCCACCCAGCGCGGCTTGTTCCAGCAGCTTGGTGCGCACCGGGTCCTGGCCGGAGAGCTTCGGCAGGAAGAAATTCAGCGTGGCGGCCAGCCAGACGATCAGCAGGAAAACGCCGAAACGCCTGACGATGTAGATGGCCTGCATTGGCTATACCGGCTGCAGGTTCCACAGAACGAGCGGAAACGTCAGGTGCCAGGATGCGCCGTTAATGTAAGCATTATCGGCAGTCGGCCAATTCTTCCAATACGTCGTGTTCATCGGGATCCGATGGTGGTTCTGCACAAGCTGAATATCCGGCAGCTCGGGCAGCCAGATCTCCATCGCGGCGCGGAACAGATCCTTGAGGCGCGCGACATTTTGCGGGTCGGTGACATAGACTTCGTCCACGATCTTGTCGAACTCCGGGTTCTTCCAGCGGCTAAAATTCACCGCATGCGCGCCTGGGACCGCGATGCTCGCGCTTTGATACAGACGCAAGGTGTCATAGGGCTCGCGGATGCTGCCGCCATGACCATAGATCGTGCCGACATATTGTCCCTTGCTGAAGCGGTCGTTGAAGTCGGGCGGCAGGGCCAGGCTGGCATCGACACCGTGGCGCCGCAGCATCTCGGAGACGACCGGCCCGGTGACGGGACCGAAGGTGCCGCCCGCGGCGCTGATAATCGGCAGCGTGAGCGGCTTGCCGTCCGGCCCGATCCATCTGCCGCCCTGCTTTCGGTAACCTTTGGCGGACAGCAGGGCGTCGGCCTTCTTCGGGTTGAACTCCAAGGTGTCGTATTTCGCCAGCAGGTCCTTCACCGCGGCGAAATAGGGCAGCAGCGGCGGATAAGGTGGCATCGGCAGGGCGGAAACCTGGGATGCGCCGAGGAACGCCACCTGCACAAGCTGGTTGCGGTCGATGTAGTAGCTGATTGCCCAGCGCACGTCCTTGTCGTCGAACGGCGCCACCTGGTTGTTGACGTAGAGCGAAAGCGGCCACCAATCGACGTAACCGTAGGGCGGCTTCTGCCCGGTATGGGTGATGATCTTGGGGTTGCCGCGGAACATGGTGGGGAAGGTGGACGGCTGCATGTCATAGGCGGTGTCCGACTGATTGGTGATCATCGCCTGCGCGGTGGCCTGCTCGCCGGTGTTCGGCAGCCAGATGCTGCGCAATATCGCCGGCATGGGCGCAAGATTGCGCTCGGCTGCCCACCAGCTATCGCGCCGTTCAAATACTTTCTGCGTGTCGGTCGCCTCGACGACCTTCCACGGCCCGGTGGTAAGGGGCCACCCTTTCGCAATGTCGAAATGCTTGAAGCTGGTCCAGTCCTGCCCCTGGAAGATGTGCTCCGGCACGATATACACGCCGATATCGTATTTATAGGTCACGAAGAAGAAGAACCGGGGCGAGGGGATCCTGAAGTTCAGTACCACCGTGTTGGGGTCGGTGGCGGCGGCATGGTCCAGCGCCAGGTTGACATCGATGCCCCATCTCACCTTAGGACCGAGGTCGCGCAGCGTGTTGAACGTGTAGGCGACGTCTTCGGCGCTGAACGGCGCACCGTCGCTCCAGGTGATGCCTGGGCGCGTCTTGATCGTGAGCTGCTTGAAATCGGGCGTGAATTGATAGCTCTCCGCCAACCACATGTACCACTTGTCGGCGAAGGCGCTGTAATAAGCGAGCGGCTCGCAAATGATATTCGGTCCGTTCTGGTGATTGGCGCCAATCGAGTACGGGTTCCACAGCTCGTGATCGATCCAGCGGCCGTCGCGGCCGCCGTTTTTGATCAGGATCAGCGTTCGGTTGCGCGGTGGCGCTGCCGGCTGCGCGTCGGCGATACCAGCCGGCAGCATGGCTGCCGCGCTGGCCGCAAGCCCCGCCCGGATAGCGTCCCGGCGTGGCAGGTTCAGCTTGGACATCTCGGCCTCAGGCCTGAGCCGATTGCACGTTCCACAACACGAGATTGTAGGTCAGGTGCCACGAGGCATTGTTGACAATCGGATTGTCCTCCGTCGCCCAGTTCGTCCAGTGCGTGGTGTTTAACGGGATGCGGTGATAGTTCTGCACCAACTGGATGTCCGGCAGGGCAGGCAGCCAGATTTCCATGGCTGCTCTGAATAGTTGCTTGAGTTTCGTCACGTTCTCGGGGTCGGTGACGTACACCTCGTCCACGATCTTGTCGTAGTCGGTGTTCTTCCAGCGGCTGAAATTCACCGCATGCGCGCCCGGCACCGCGATGCTCGAGCTCTGATACAGGCGCAGGGTGTCATAAGGTTCGCGAATGCTGCCGCCATGGCCATAGATCGAGCCGACGAAGTCGCCTTTCTGGAACCGATTGTCGAAATCAGGCGGCAGGCTCACGCTGGCGGTCACGCCATGTCGCCGCAGCAACTGCGACAACACTGGCCCGAGGGCCGAACCGCCAGCACCGAAGCCGATGATGTCTAGCGTGAACGGCTTGCCGTCCGGCATTTGCCACATGTCGCCCTTCTTCTTGAAGCCCTTCGCTTCCAGCAGCGCGTCTCCCTTCTTCGGGCTAAACTCCACCGTGTTGTACTTGGAGAGCAGGTCCTTGACGGCATCGAAATAAGGCAGCAGCGGTTTATAAGGCGGCATCGGGAGCGTGGAGATGGTTTCGGCACCCAGATAGGCAACATCGATGATCGTCTTGCGATCCATGTAATAGCTGATCGCCCAGCGCACCTCCGGATCATCGAACGGTTTGACCTCGTTGTTCACATAAAGAGAGATCGGCCACCAATCGACATAACCCCAGGGAGACTTCTGTCCGGACCACGTGGTGACCTTCGGGTTCTGCCGGATCACCGTGGGGAAAGTCGCCGGCTGCAGCGGACCGCCGAAATCCGAGTTGGTGGTAATCTGCGCCTGCGCCGTCTGCTGCTCGCCCTGCTGCGGCAGCCAGATGTTGCGCATGATCTTCGGCATCGGCGCCAGCTTCTGATCGGCCGCCCACCAACTGTCCCGCCGCTCGAACACTTTCTGCTGCAACGTGGACTCTACCACCTTCCACGGACCCGTCGTGACCGGCCAGCCCTTCGCCAGGTCGTAGTGCTTGAACGTGGTCCAGTCCTGGTCCTGGAAGATATGCTTCGGCACGATGTAGATGCCGATGTCGTATTTGTAGGTAGCGAAGAAGAAGAACCGCGGCGAGGGGATCTTGAAGTTCAGCACCACGGTGTTCGGGTCGGTGGCGGTGGCATGATCCAGCGCCAGGTTGACATCGATGCCCCACTTCACCTTGGGGCCGAGGTCGCGCAGGCTGTTCATCGTATAGGCGACGTCTTCGGCGCTGAACGGCGTGCCGTCGCTCCATTTGATGTTCGGCCGGGTCTTGATCGTAAGCTGCTTGAAGTCGGGCGTGAACTGATAGCTCTCCGCCAGCCACATGTACCATTTGTCGGCGAAGGCGCTGTAGTAGGCGAGCGGCTCGTAGATCAGGTTCGGACCGTTCTGGTGGTTGGCTCCGACGGCATACGGATTCCACAACTCGTAATCGACCCAGCGGCCGTCGCGGCTGTTGATCCCGATCAGGATCATGGTCTTGTCTCGCGGAATGCTGCTCTGCTGCGCGGTGGCGATGCCCGCCGGCAACATAGCGGCCGCCGCCGCCGCCATGCCGCCCGCGATCACGTCGCGCCTGCCGGCAAACGTCGTTGCACTCAGGCGCGTCGTCGTCCCTGTCATGTTCGTTTCCCCCCACGACCCGGAGCGGGTCGTCCTGCTTCGCAGTCACTGCTAGGCCTGCCGTCGAGTCTCAACCAGCGACGGGAATGGCTGTCAAGCGTACGGCGGCGACGTTCCAAAGTTCCGTCGCCGACCGGGCTCAACCGCGGGCGAAGGTGGATAGTCCGCAATTCATGCCGATAGCTGCTAGCATACCCGTTCGGATACGAAATGTCGTGCCAGCACGAAAAGACGCCTGCGCCGGGATGCGGATCAGCGCGCAGGGAAGCGCTCCAAAAAATGGCCCCGCACCCTCTGGGTGCGGGGCCTGAAGGTGGCAGCGCGCCAGGACGAACCTGTGCTGGCAGCGCGCTGCTGCTGGGGGAGGAAGCCAGCGAACGAACCTCCAGCTTGGCCACAATGCTGGCTACATCCAGGATGGAATGCGGCTAAAATCTGAACATCCCTACCACGCCCGCAACTTTGCGTGAGACTACCGACCGGGCGGCCGCTACGGCGATGCTAACGCTTTCGTGACACTTCCGCTCCTACCGTGAGACCGCGTGCCTGCCGCCTGCGCGGGCGTCGTCGTTCCCACAGGAGGTGGGATGCTCATGCAATCAGACCGGCCCGCCACGACCGCGCCTGAATGGGAACGGATGTGCTGGCGTCTGGCAATCCGGCGAGACCTTTCGCTCCGGAAACTCGAGCGCCTGGTCGGGCGACTCCCAGGCGCCAGCCGCCTGCGTCGACTGTCTCGCCGCGTGGCCCTGCTCGCCTGGTGGACCATCACCCTGCAATTGCCGCGGCACGCTGCCTACTGGCTGCACGCACGGCGCACGCGTCGCAGGGCACCATGGGCGATGGCGGCGCTGATCACCGACGAGGTCAGCCCAACCGCGCTCAGGCTGCAGACAAATCCAGTGCCGGTCGTCTCTGTCCTGATCACAAGCTTCGGGAAGGTCGGCACGACGCTGCGTTGCCTTGCTTCGATCGCCGCATGGCCGCCACAGGCGGCCATGGAGATCATCGTGGTCGACGATGCTTCGGGCGATCCCGATCTGACGCTGCTCGAGCTGGTGCACGGCATCCGGCTGATCGTTAACCCGACCAATCTCGGATACTTGCGGAGCTGCAACGCCGCGGCTCGGCAGGCACGGGGCGAATATGTGCTATTCCTCAATAACGATACGCAAGTGATGCAGGGATGGCTCGATTCGATGCTGGCACTGCTGCGGGCGCGACCGGATGCCGGAGCGGTCGGGTCGATGCTGCTCTATCCGGACGGACGGCTGCAGGAGGCCGGCGGCATCCTCTGGTGCGATGGGTCCGGATGGAACTATGGCCGTGGCGACGATCCCGAAAAGCCGGCCTACAACTATGTCCGCGAAGTGGACTACTGCTCCGCCGCGTCTTTGATGGTTCCGCGCGCGCTGTGGGAAGAGCTGGGCGGCTTCGATGAGAGCTTCGCTCCGGCCTACTGCGAGGACAGCGACTTCGCGTTCCGGCTGCGCGCCCATGGCCGCAAGGTGTTCTATCAGCCGCGCTCGCGGGTGCTGCATCTCGAGGGCACCTCGCATGGCACGGACACGACGCGGGGGATCAAGCGGCACCAACTGGTCAACCAGCGGCTGTTCGCCCGGCGATGGGCCGACACACTGGCGGACGAGCATTTCCCGTCCGGCTGTCGCGTCGTGCGGGCGCGCGAGCGCGCAAGGCACCGGCCGGTGGCCCTGATCATCGATCATTATGTACCGGAGCCGGACCGGGACGCGGGCTCGTGCACCATTGTCGGTTTCATCCATGCCCTGTTGTCCGCCGGTGCGCTGGTGAAGTTCTGGCCGCACAATCGGATGTACAGTCCCGGCTACACCGAGGCGCTGCAGGATGCCGGCGTCGAGGTGTTCTATGGCGGGCGGTTCGACGCGTTCGAGGAGTGGATCGCGGAAAACGGGGCCGAACTCGATCTTGTTGTTCTGAGCCGGCCGGAAGTGGCGCAGGGCTACCTCGGCGCGCTGAAGCGGCACAGCCCTGCGCGGCTCGCTTATTACGGGCACGACCTGCATTGCCGCCGGCTGCGGCTGCAGGCGGAAATTGCCGGCGATGTCGCCGTGGGGCGGGAGGCAGAGCGGATCGAACGCTTGGAGCGCTGGATCTGGCGCAGCGTCGACGCGGCGCTTTATCCCTCGGAGGAGGAGGCGGCCGCGGTGGCGGCGCTGGAGCCCGCGGCATCCCCTCGGGCGGTGGTGCCGTTCGGTTTCACCGAATTCGGCCAGTTGCGCTCCCCGCCGCCCGGGCGGGACCTGCTGTTCGTCGGCGGCTTCGCGCATCCGCCCACCGAGCACGCGGTGTTGTGGTTCGCCGCGGAGGTCCTGCCGCTGATCCGACAACGGGTGCGCGATGCGCGGCTGGTGGTGGTGGGCTCCAAGCCCGGTCCAGCCGTGCGCGCGCTGGCCGGGCGGGGGGTCGCCGTGTTCGCGGATGTGGAAGCGGCGGAGCTGTCTCGGCACTATCGCACGGCCCGTGTGGCGGTGGCGCCGGTCCGTTACGGGGCGGGGGTGAAGCTCAAGGTTGTGGAGGCGCTACGCGAGGGGACGCCGCTGGTGACCACGCCGGTGGGCGCGCAGGGCCTTCCGGGGCTCGAGTACGTGGCGGCGATCGCGGCTGATCCATCGGGGCTGGCTGCTGCTGCCTCTGCGCTGTTGACCGATGATGCGCTGTGGCGGTCGCGGTGCGCGGCGCAGATTGCTTATGCCGCCGAGCGGTTCTCGGAGGCCGCGTTCCGCGCATCGTTCCTGGAGGCGGTCGGGCTGGCCGAGCCCAGCTTGTCTCTGGAGATCGCCCGCGCCGCCTGAGTTCACGTCAGTAGACCACCAGCTCTGGCATCGGGCGGTTGTCGCGGATGCGCTCATAGCCGAGGGGGGTGAGGTCGAGGGTGCGGTAGGCTCCGAAGCGGATCAGCTCGGAGACGGCGCGCCCAGCGGCGGGACCGTGCTGGACGCCGTGGCCGGAGAAGCCGGCGGCGACAATCAGGTTGGCGATATCGGGGTGGTGGCCGATTACCGCGTTATGGTCGAACAGGCACATGTCGTAGTGGCCTGCCCAGGCCCGCACCATCCTTAGTCGTTCCAGGACTGGGATGCGGTGGGCTAGGGCGGGCCAGACTTGATCCTCGAGCAGGTCGAGATCGGGGTCGAAATCCTCGCCGGGATTGGGGTCGTTGTCGGGGGCGGGGGAGATGCCGCCGATGAAGCCGTCGCCCTCGGGGCGCAGCCAGGCGCCGGTGGTGTCGAAGACCAGCGGCATGCCGGCATTGTCGAGCGGGGCGCGGAGCACGAAGACGGTGCGCTTGCGGGGCTCGATTGGCAGGGGGATCCCGGCCATCGCCCCGACGTGGCCGGCATGGCGACCGGCCGCGATCACCACGTGGCCGGCGGCGATCCGGTCGTGCTTGGCCGTGTGCACGGCGGTTACAGTGTCGCCGGCGAGATCGATGCCGGTGGCTTCGTCGGCGATGTAGCGGGCGCCGGCGGCGATGGCTTCCTCGCGGACGGCGCGGAGCAGGCTGTAGGCGTCGAACCAGCCCTCGTTTTCCAGGCCGAGCGTGGCGCAAGCGAGGTCTTCGGTGTGCAGCCAGGGGAAGCGATCGGCGATGGCGGCGGGTCCCTCGAACAGGGCCACCTTGGCGCCTTCGGCGAGCTGCATCTGGCGGTTCGCTTTGAGCTGGGCCTCGCCGGCGGGGGTGGCCAAGATCAGGTAGGCGCGACGGATCAGGCCGACGCGCTCGGCCCGCTGCTCCAGGAATTCCGCGCCGAAGCGCGACATGTGCAGGTTCACGGCGAGCGAGAACTGCTGGCGGAAGGAGGCGGCGGAGAGAGTGGTGGAGGCGAAGCGGTAGGTGGGGTCCTTCTCCAGCACGAGCACTTCGGCATGCGGCACCAGGAAGAGCGCCGTGCAGGAGCCGACGATGCCGCCGCCAATGATGACGATGCGGGACGCCACCGGGTCAGCTCGCCATCTCGGCGGCCCAGCTTGTCAGCACGGCGCAGCCGGCGGCGAAATCCTCCACGCGCATGGCCTCGTTTGGGTTGTGGCTGCCGTTCTGGTTGCGGACGAACAGCATGCCGGCCGGCACCCCGGCCTGGGCGAAGGCGGCGGCGTCGTGGCCTCCGCCTGAGGGCATGCGGCGATAGGGAATGCCCAGGGTCTCGGCGGCGCGGATCAGGCCGGCTTGGATTGTGGGGTCCATCGGGCTCGGTGCGCTGCCGGTTTCTTCCCCGAGGTCGAAGCGGACGCCTCGGCGGGGTTCGATCTGGCTGATCAGGCGATGGAGCTCGGTGAACATGGCGTCGAGGGTGGCGGGGTCGACGCTGCGGATATCGAGTTGGAAGCGGGCCTCGCCGGGGATTTTGGTGAAGCCGGCTTCGGCGGTGGTGGCGAGCACGCAGAAGGTGCAGACGAGGCTGTGGCCCTGGGCCTCGAGCGCCGACCAGTGGTCGTCGAGGCGGTGGGCGAGCTCGGCCAGGGCGATGGCGGCGTCGCGGCGGTAGCGCCGGGGCGTGGCGCCGGAGTGGTTGTATTCGCCGAGCACGCGGGCGGCTCGCAGGCGGCGGGAACCGGGGATGCCGGTGACGATGCCGATCGGGATCTGTTCGGCGTCGAGGACGGGGCCTTGCTCGATGTGCAGTTCGAGGTAGGCGGCGGTGTTGTCGGGGGTCAGGCGTGGCTTGCCGGCTCGCACTGGTTCCGGGTCCAGGCCGAGGGCGCGCATGTGCTCTTCCAGTGAGCGGCCGGTATCGAGCCGTCGGATGCCGAGCGCGGCGGGGGGCAGGCGGCCGAGGGCGGCGTTGCTGCCGGGATACGAGATGGGGAACCAGGCGCCGGCTTCCTCGGCTCGGATAGCGATTACGGTGAGGTCGCAGCGGGGCGTGAAGCCGGCGTTCTGCATGCCGGCTACGGCGGCGAGGCCAGCGAGGACGCCGGCGGCGCCGTCGTAGTCGCCGCCTTGCGGGACTGAGTCGAGGTGACTGCCGAGGACGATCCGCTTCGCTTGGCGGTCCCGGCCGGGCAGCGTGATGTAGAGGTTGCCGGCGGGGTCGGTGTTTGTTTCGAGCCGCAGGCCCTCGGCGGTGGCGCGGATCAGGTCGTGGGCGGCTTGCTCGCCGAGGCCGTAGGCGTCGCGGGTGACGCCGACGCCGTCGAAGGTCTTCTCGTGGAGCGCTTCGAACAGACGCGCGGCGAGGTCGATGTCGGGCGTGGAATGGTTGGGCATCAGGCGTCGCCGGAGTGCATTCTCATGGGTGTCTCATTTCGTTTTGCTCGAGACGGCGGATCGTGGGTTGAGATGGTATCAGGGCGGGCGCTCGTCTCATCGGTGTCTCATTTCGCTGTCTGGCAGAACCGGGATCATGAGATGAGACGCCAGGGATCTGAAAAGACAGGGGCTAGCCGTGACGGTGGTGAGCATCGCGGGTGCACGCTGGGGGCCGCCTATATCGATGACCGCAACGAGTTGGTCGGTGAGCAGGCACGGTCAAGCCCCTATGCGGTCAGCGCGGCAGGCGGTGCAGCGCCATGCCAGCGACCACCAAGCCAAGAAATTGCGTGCAAGGCGCTACTGTAAGAATTCGCACGGTTGGGCCACCCGCGCCAACCTCGGCCATCTGCCGCACTGAGCCTCCGACCCCCAAGCTTTCGTCACGTGATCCGATTTCATCCCCACGCGGTCATCCGCATCGCAGAGCGACACCTCCGCCCCGAATGGGTGGAGTCAACCGTCATTGCACCGGACTGGACCGCTCCCGACCCCGACGATCCGTCCGTAACCCGCGGCTTTCCTGCTATCTCTCACGCACAGGGGCGCGTGCTTAGAGTTGCCCACCGGCCAGACGGCAACGACATTCTCGTGCTCACAGCCTTCTTCGACCGTGGAGCAACGAAGCCGTGAAGCTCACGTATGATCAGGAAGCCGACGCCTTCTACGCTCGCTTCGCTCCCGACGGCACGCCCATCGTCGAAACCAAAGAGGTCGCTCCAAACGTTAACATCGATCTCGACGAGCGGGGGAACCTCGTTGGCTTCGAGGTCCTCCACGTCCGCCTACGCGAACAGCGTCAGACTGACCACAAGCAGGCGGCCGAATAGCTCTGATCTTCGCGGGGCTCCCTCGCCCCGTGAGAAGGGCCGTCCAGCCAAGCGGCTTCTGCACCTGCCTGACAGGATAACCGCAGCGAGTTAGCCCAGCTGGCGGTGTAGTGCCACGCCGGCGATTACGAGCGCGATACCGACGAGCTCGGTCGGGGTGGGGACCTGGCGAAGGACGACCAAGCCGACGGTCGAGGCGGTGGCGGGGAGGAGGGCGAGCAGGAGGGCGAAGGTCTCGCGGGGCAGGCGCACCATGGCGAGCTGGTCGCAGACGTAGGGGATGACTGAAGAGGAGACGCCGACGCCGATGCCGGCTCCGAGTAGCAGCGGGTCTGTCAGCGCGGGGGCGGCGTCGGCGATGCCGATCGGGAGGGCGGCGATCATCGCGATCAGCATGGCGGCGCCCAGGCGGTCGATGCCTTGGCCGGCGGAGGCGATGCGGTGGCCCAGGACGATGTAGAGGACGAAGAGCGCGCAGTTGGCGAAGGCGAAGATGTAGCCGATCGGCTCGTGGGCGATCCTGATGTCGGTGAGGACGAAGACGCCGGCGGCGGCGAAGGCTAGGGCCGCGAAGTTGCGGGGGGTGCGCATGCCGGCGGCGGCGAGGCCGATCGGGCCGAGGAACTCGATCGCGCCGACCGTGCCGAGCGGCAGGCGGGCAATCGCCAGGTAGAAGCAGGAGTTCATGAGCGCCAGCACGATGCCGAGGGCAACGATGACGCGTTGCTCGGGCGGGGTGAGGGCGCGGAGGAACTGCCAGGGGCGGCGCCAGAGGCCGAAGACGACCGCGGCGCTGGCGATCCGGAGCCAGGCGACGCCTAGCGGGGGGACGCGGGCGAATAGCAGGACCGCGAAGGAGGGGCCGAGATAGTGGAACAGCGCGCTGATGAGGAAGAAGGCGTGCGGGGGGATGCTGGCGGTTCGGCTGGTGGCCGGGCTGGGGTGGGTGGTGGTGAGGGCGGGCTGCATGTCAGTCGTCAGTGGTCAGTCGTCAGTTGTCAGACAGTGGTGGTGAAGGCGGACTGCATGGGGTGCAGCATGGTGGGTCGGGATGGATGGGTTTTGGAATGCCGGGATGAAGGTGGCAGGGTGAATTAGGCTTGGGATTGAAGGAGGATTTGCGATTGCGCCTTCAGAGGTCGGTTTTGCTGCTGGATGCCCGGAACGTGGAGTTGCTGCGTCTGCTGCGGGGTAATCCTCGGGCGGGGGTGTCGGAGCTGGCGCGCGGGGTGGGGATGTCGGCGCCGGCGGTGCGCGAGCGGCTGCAACGGCTGGAGGAGGCCGGGGTCATCGCCGGATATCGGGTGGAGTTGGATGCGGCGGCGCTGGGGTATCCGGTCTCGGCGTTCGTGCGGGTGCGGCCGGCGCCGGGGGAGCTGGGGAAGGTGGCGGAGCTCGCGAAACGGATGCCGGAGGTGGTGGAGTGCTGCCGGGTGACGGGGGAGGACTGCTTCATCATGCGGGTGCAGATCGAGGCGCTGGATCGGCTGGATCGCGTGCTGGACCAGTTCCTGGCGTATGGGCAGACGACGACCTCTATCGTGCAGTCGGTGCCAGTTCCGTGGCGGGGGTTGCCGCTGCCGGATGAGGGGTGATGTTGGGTTCGGGGCGTGGCGGGTTGCGGATGTACAGCAGCGGGATCGATTTGAGGGCGCCGAGGTAAATCCGGCATTGGGGGCTATTTACGGATTTCGATGTCGTGGGTGCGAGAGTCGGTTGATCTTCATATGAGTATCGAAACAGTCTTCCCGCCAAATCCGCAGTCACGTCGCACGCAGCTTGATCGCTTGATCTCAGCTTTGATCCGATACTGAGGTGGTCCCGGTCGTGCGAACTTGGATGTTTGCAAGGGGTAGAAAGCTGACTCTACGAGTGGCTACTCGACGTCAGATGCCCAGGCAGAGTCGGTTCGTCGCGATTGTGGTTGTCCCGGCGTTCGGATAACTGGTTAACGATCGATTGCGCCGGGGCCGCCGTCGAATCTCCGCTCGAGCGACCACACCAAGCGTATAGGGGAACGAGTTGGGCCGACCGCCCGCACACGAGCCAGTCATGGCACCGCGCAACCTTCCAGGTTTTCCGCACGCCCGGAGGGTGAGGCCGAAGACAAGCTTTGCAGGGGGACGGCGCCCCCGATGGCGCGATGCGAACGATGATATTCTCGAATGGGATGCTCGCCACGGGCGGGTCGAACGTTACGACGCCTGGGGACCACACCTTGGCGAATTCGACCCCGAGACTGGGGAACGATTGAGCCCGCCCGATCCCACACGTAAGGTGAAGCCATGAACGTCCTCCTGAAGGTCCAGCCGCCGCCGGATGCCGCCAAGATCGCGCACAGCGTCATCGCGTATGACCGCGCGACCGAAGAACTGGACCTGGAGCTGCCGATCCCTCTGTTCCTCGACACGCTGGCCCTGAAGATCGCCAGAGTGCCCCCCGAGGACAAGTATGGTGCCCTCTCGTACCCGTTGGAAGCGAGAGCTGTTGATACCTTCCGGTTCCTGCTCGGCCTTGACGTAGATATGTCGAAGCGAGAGTACTTTCTCGAATCGACTGTTGGCCACGTGACCAGCTTTGGACCACGGAAGCTTGAGGCCGTGGAACTGCTGACCCAGGTAACCCCTCGTCCTCGCTACGCCAGGACTGAGAAACCGCGCATCTCCGAGCGGGAGCTGGTCGTGCCGACGTTGCGCTTGCTTGATGACAGCAACAGGGGGTGGATGGCCACGAGCGACATAATCGCGCGGCTGACAGAGCTTTTCGCCCCTTCAGGACAAGACGCCGAGATTCTCGAGGGGCGAAGCGATACCTATTTCTCGCAGAAGGTCCGGAACATGATCTCGCATCGGGACCAGCCGTCGAGCTTTATCCATCAGGGATTGGCGCATTACGAACGGCATGGCCTGCGGATTTCCGATGAGGGCCGCTCGACGGTCCGGGCGCTGCTGTCCTAGCCCTGGGGCAGACCTATTCGACAGCGGCCGTCAAGTCCAGCGAAGGCGCCTCAAAGTCTCGGTATTCCGCCTTGTAGCCCGGCTTGAACCACCTCAGCTCCGTTGGCCCGCTGCGGGCCTTGTCCCAAACGAACCACGCATACGCCGTGGTTCCGCTGCCGGCCATTTTGGCGCCCTTGGGATAGAAGGTGATCCGCTCGCTGAAGACCCACACGCGCGCGGGCGGATGTTTGTGGAAGATTGTCCGCGTCCGGTTCGCACCCTCCAAGAACGCGAGACGGAGGAGCAGGGCAAATTTGGCCTCGGCTAATTTGAGGCACTGGGCCACGAAGCCTTCCGCACTGTGGAACGGCGGGTTCGTAATAATGTTGGCTGCGCGCCGATTGCTGGTAAGGAAGTCATGACCGGGCTCGCCAAAGCCGCGGTCGTATAGGTCAGAGCTGATGACCCGCATCCCGGTCCGGCCAAGCACTTCCGTCATGGAGCCGTCCCCGCAGGCGCATTCCCAAATGTCGCCCTCGAACCGCTCATTTTCGATGAGCGCAAATGTGGCCCAGGCAGGGGTGGGATAAAAATCCAAGCCGTCCAGGTCAGCCGACCGCTTCGTGGTCGGCTTGAACCCGCCGTTGAGGTTGTAGGAGGCATCGGTCGGCATACAATTCCCCTCGATGGCTGGTTGGGAACGATTGGCTGTTCCTCTTTGAGCAGACGACGCCGCGTCGGCTCAAGGTCGGTGTCTCGGCTTGCCAGGGTCGGGTTCCGGCTCGATGAGATGATGCGCGGCGACGACCAGCTGGAGGCGTTCATCCGCCGGGCGGCGATCGGGATGTGGCAGGCGTCCTGTTCGTGTCGGATGGGTGCGGCGGACGACTTAATGGCGGTGACCGACCCGGCCCGGCGGGTGCGCGACGTGCCCGCGCTGCGGGTGGTGGATGCGTCGATCTTCCGGGCGGTGCCGTGTTCGAACACGAATATTCCGACGCTGATGATGGCGGAGAAGCTTGCGGAGGCGATCGTGGCGGACGGGTGATGGGAGGTGTCGGCCTGCGAGGGAGCACGTCGGCTTGCGAGCGGGTGGCACTCAGGAGCCGCTCGGATCGACCCTGCTTCGGGAGCAAGCGGGCTCCGTTTCGATCTCGCTATCTATGCACCTTCGGCCGCGGCGAGACGCTTCTCCAAGATTGCCTTATGGCGCGCATTGTTGCAGGTTGCGGTGGCTTCGTGCAGGTCATCAAGTGCTGTGGGGTCTTTGAGCGCCTCTCGAATATCGTAGCGGAGCACTTTGAACGTGCTCCAATATTGATCAGACGCGTCGAGCTTCGCGAGCGCGGCGTCGATGTCCGCCAGCGCGTCCTGGGCTCTTCCGGCTCCGAGTTTTGCTTTCGCCAACCAATAGCTGCGCCACGGCTCCTGCCCGCCATCGAGCGGCTCTAACGTCGCCTCAGCATCGGCCCATCGCGACATCTTGACCAACACCTCGCCCTTCTTGCGCGACTGGAATGGCGAAGGTTTTTCGATTGTTTCGAAAAATTGCAGCGAGTCCTCCAATGCGCGAGTACGCTCTTCCGAAAGCAGCTCCGTCGCCCCGGCGGCCTCGAGGAGAATCTCTCCGTAGGCGGAGCGATCGTGATCGCGTCTCGCATCGGCCACTGAGCGGCGCGGCAGCGAATTGAACACGCTCCTAAATCGCTCCGGCTCGTTCCAGGCCCAATAACGGCCGACGACCGCGAATGCCTGGTAGGCCTGATCCGCACCGACCATCGCAGATGTCAATATCCGCTCTTCAATCATGTCCCCGTAATCTCCGTATATTTGCCTTTGGCGCTCGGGCGGCACGGCACCTGACAGCGACTCGATGCTGCCGAGCACAATCGAACTCGCGACTTCCTGCGGGTTCTGCTTTGCGGCGTGTAATATTTCCGACACAAGCGCCTGCGCCCGGTCCGCGTATCTCTTTTCCTTTGCATAGATGCGGAGCAATTGCAGGCGCGTCGCCGGCAGCGGGCACGGGGATCGTGTCCCAGCACGTGGTGTAGGAGCGGTGCTCCCGAGCAGCGTTGGCTGCGTGATCAGGCTGCCACGGCAGGCAGACCGATCGGGATAGTATCGCTGATTGTGCCGAGTGTTTCCAGGCTCATGTAGCGACGCTGCACGGCCCACTCGTCGTTTTGTTCGAGCAGGATGGCGCCGACCAAGCGCGCAATGGCCGCCTCGTTGGGAAAGATGCCGACCACGTCAGTGCGCCGCTTGATCTCGCCATTCAGCCGTTCCAACGGATTGGTGCTGTGGATCTTAGCGCGATGCTCTTTGGGAAATGCCATAAAAGCAAGCACATCCGCCTCAGCTTCATCCATCAGGCCGGCGAGCTTCGGCACCCGAGGGCGGAGTTGATCGGCGACCTCGCGCCATTGTTTGCGTGCGGCCTCAGCGTCGTCCTGAGCGAATGCGGTGCCGATCCAGGCCGAGACGATGCGGCGCTGGCTCTTGCCGGCGTGCGCCAGAGCGTTGCGCATGAAGTGCACCCGGCAGCGCTGCCAGGAGGCGTGCAGCACGCGGGCAACCGCGGCCTTCAGTCCCTCGTGGGCGTCGGAGATCACCAGCTTGACGCCGCGCAGGCCGCGGCGGGCCAGGCTGCGCAGGAACTCGATCCAGAACGTCTCCGCTTCGCTGGGGCCGACTGCGAGGCCGAGCACTTCACGTCGGCCGTCACTGTTCACGGCAACCGCCACAGTGATGGCAACCGAAACAATGCGCCCCTGCTCGCGCACTTTCACATATGTCGCATCCAGCCAAAGATACGGCCATTCGCCTTCAATTGGCCGGTTCAGGAACGCCTGCACGCGCTCGTCGATCTCGCCGCAGAGCCGGCTGACTTGGCTCTTGGAGACCCCGGCGCACCCTCCGCTGCCATTCCAGCGGCTTCGCCGCCGGAACCTTGGGCAGCTCCGCCCATCGCCTGCACCAGATCATCGACGCTGCGTGTCGAGATGCCGTGCACGTAGGCTTCCTGGATCACTGCGGTCAGCGCCTTCTCGGCGGTGCGGCGGGGTTCAAGGAAGCCGAGGAAGTAGCTGCCTTTGCGTAATCTCGGAATGCGCAGCTCGACCGTCCCGGCGCGCGTCTCCCAGTCGCGGTCACGGAACCCATTGCGCTGATTGATGCGGTCAGGGCTGCGCTCGCCGTGCGCTGCGCCACACAGCACATCAGTCTCCAGCTCCATCAGTCGCTGTGCGGCGAAGCCGATCATCTCGCGCAGCAAGCTGGCGTCAGAACTCTTTTCCAGAAGGCCTTGAAGGGCAATCTTGTCGTTGGTCATCGCGGTGTCCTTGGGTCAGAGTTGCGATTCGCAACCCAATTCTACCCGGGTTCACCGCGGTGGCCGCCGCTGTGGATAAGTGGCCTGCCGGCGCCAAACTCTCGGCGGTCGCTCCGCCAGGCCACTTATCCACAGCTCCTACACCATCACTTGGGACACGACCGGCACGGGCCCGCTAATACCGATTCAAACGCCTTCACCGCTTCAGCAGTTTCGCCAATGAGGTTGAGTGCTTTGCCGCGGTGGTGCTGGATTTCGACCGCCGATCGAACCCTCAGCCCACGCAGCTGAGCCAGGCTGTCGAAGATAGGCAGTGCAGCGCGCAGATGCATTTTGGCGGTATCGATTCCGGTAGCCAGCTTCGCATGCCGATACAGGGTTTCTATGGCCTCGAGCGCGACGCTGACGGCGATCGGCTCGTGTGGTTGCCCGCCAGCCAGGCTGTTGGCATAGGCCGCGATATCACCAATTAAGGCTGGATCGACCTCGGTAGGATCCCAGGCCATGAGGAGGCAGTAGAGAAAGGCAGGCCGCCGGTCGCCCTCCCGAACCAAGCGTTCGAGCGTCCTCTTCATGCCGTAGCAGACGGCCACCAGTTCAAGGTCGCGATCATAGACCAAACGGATGTAGGCATCGAAGGCGTCGTTGAGCTCGCGCCGGCGCGCGCTACCGAGCACTTCCGGCGTAGAGCCCAGGCACGCGTAAACGATGTCGTGTACACGTACGCTGGCGCCCGCATCGGGCGTGGTGAGGCAATAAGTCTGCAGCTTGCGGAGTCCAACGGGCTGAATCACCTGGCGGGCAAGCCCCCGGTCGCAGGAAGGCTGCCCCGCCCAGGTGAACAAGGAGAGTTCGCGGCTGAAAGCGGGCATCAACCGCTTGAGAATGCGGTCCGCGATGCGCTCCTGACGGTGATCGACAAACTCCGCCACTGCCTGGCAGTCCTGAACTAGGTCCTCCCAGTTCGTCGTCCCATCCTCGACCGCCGCATTCATCAGCCGCAGCGTCAACGGGTGGCCCCCCACCGTCGACCACACCGCCTGGAACACCTCCCCGGGGCAACCCCCACTGATGCCCCGGCTGAGCATCTCGCGCGCGGTTTCCCTTTCAAGCGGTAGAATCTGATATGCGGCAACATCCGCCCGCCGTGTGGTAATGAGGACCTTTGACCCGGGCCCACAAAGTGCCGCCACGCTTGCACGATCACACACAAAGCGGACGTCATCGAGGACGAGCAGGCAGCGCAATGTGCGCAGCAGGGCGGTCACGTTCCGGCTCACGCCGGATCGTGCCACCGGCAAGCTGTGCAGTTGCTCGAGCCGCTGGAGCTGGCTCGCATCGTGCCAGATGATCAGATCGTATTGTTGGCGCTGCGCGGCGGCGACCGCCGCCACGCATTGCGACTTGCCGCTGCCGCCAAGCCCAGCCACCACGACGCAGGGTGAAGCGGCTACCGCATCCGCAATAGCCGTTTCGACTGCGGGCCGCGTGAGATAGCCGTTTCCCGGATCGGGAACCACGTGACTGGCTTCATGCTCATCACGGATTTGCTTGAGCGTGGGCAGAAATTCGGCGAGCCGATCGACGGCCGTATCATTCATCATGAGATGGTCAACGATGGTCTCGGCTATACGCCGCCCATCAAAGGTATGAATCTCAACACCGTACTGGCGTTTGTACTCGCCCGCCTGCCGCACAGTTTCGTCGTACCGCTTCGGCCCGGCGCTTTCTGTACACAAGAGGAAAATGTGCTTTGCCTCGGGATGGTGCGCACGCGCGTGCTCGAAATCGCCCCAAGCTTTATCCATCGGCCCATCGAAGTAGGTCTTCTCGATAGTGTATTCTGCAGCTACATCGCCCTGATCGGATACCGTGTCCACCGTATATCCAACTGGATTGCCCAGCGCATTTAGCCCGCGATGGCCGAGCGGGACTCCCAAGTAATAGTCCAGAAAAATGCCGCCAAAACGTTCGAAGCGCGGCCCCGGTGCGATGACCTCGACGTTTTCGATCAGCCGCTTAATCCTACTGAGTCGCAAACCGGACGGGCTGACGGCCTGATTTAGCCCTTGCTGCGACGCGGTCGCGCTATGGTACGGGTGAAGATTCGAACCGCTCGGGGAGGGCGGCATGGATCTTCGCGATCGGTCTGGCACTGCGGGCAGCTTGGCAAGCAGGAGAACTGCCAGGTGGCGGTGAGCCTCTCGGTGGCCACCCACCAGGCCAGCCTGCCGGTCGCCTATCGGTATTGCCGCGCCACGCCGACCGAGTGGTGGCCCTTCTTGGGGAACGCCGTGTCGTCGATGCGTTCCAGACCAAGCCGGAGATCGCGCTGCGGCAAATGCGCCAAGCCCACGCTGATGGCCTGCCGGCGGCAGTGGCGCTGATGGACCCAGCCTATGGCAACAACGCTACGCTGCGTGGCGGGATCAGCGAACTCGGACAGCCCTACGTGGCCGGCATCCTACCCACCACAGCAGTCTGGCGGCCGGGCGAGGCAGCAGTGCCAACCCCGGCATGGTCGGGCCGCGGCCGGCCGCCCAAACGGCCGCGCCGTGATGATGCGCATCAGCCGGTCTCGGCCAAGCAGCTGGCGATCGAGCTGGCCGCCGACGCCTGGCAGCCGATCACCTGGCGAGAGGGCAGCAACACGGCACTGAGCTCACGCTTTGCCCGCCTGCGGGTGCGTCCGGCACACGATGATACCAAACGCAACGAACCTGCGGCGGAAGAGTGGCTGCTGATCGAGTGGCCAGAGGGCGCGAGCGAACCGGACCATTACTGGCTTTCCACGCTGCCGTCGGACATCACGTTCGAGCGGATGGTGGATCTCACCAAGCTGCGCTGGCGGATCGAACGCGACTATCTGGATCTGAAGCAGGAGGTCGGGCTCGGCCATTACGAAGGCCGCGGCTGGCGGGGCTTTCACCATCACGCAAGCCTATGCATTGCGGCCTACGGATTCCTGGTCTCCGAGAAGGCGACAATTCCCCCCTCAGGACTTGCCCGCGCCTGGCGCGGCCAGCGACCTGCCGTTCCCGCAGGTTACCGACCCAGAGGAGCTGCCGCTGCGTTCGCAGCGTCATGTGCCGAACTCGATTGCGACGCTGCGCATCCGTCTCGCACGTACCTTCGTCCATGCACTGCCGCGATGTCCCTGCTGCGGGCATAGGCGCCAGCCCTTAAGCGCGGCATGATGAGTGACGCAGTAGGATTAACGAATAGGGTGCGAAGCGTCTCATTCATGAGCCGTCTCAGTTTTCGCGGGCACTCCCCGCGTCCGCCTTTTTAGGCAACCACGGCTTGTCCTACCAGGACTAGATCGCCCGGCGCGGAAGGACCATACCCGCGCAACGCTGGCGGCAGCTCCAGCGGGCTGCGCGGGGAGAAGCCGCCTATCCGCTTCCGGCCAAGACCAGACTGCCCGACCGCGATGCCATCGAAATCGTGACGATGCGAAATGCCGGGTTCCTGATCCCCCGGCAGTGGATCTGTGCGCTGCAAGAGGTGCCCGTGGAGGATCTGGCAAGGCTGGAGATTTGGCCAGACGGATCGGCGATCGAGTTTGAAGACCGGGACCTCCACATCAGCGTGCATGGCCTGATCACCGCGGTTCTGCCGGCGATGCTGCCAACACGCCATAGCAGCGATCTTCGCAAGCCGCGGCGGCAAAGCGACCTCGGACGCGAAGCGGAACAGCGCTCAGGCCAATGGCCGGAAAGGCGGCCGGCCGCGAAAAACATCCAGGATCGAGGCAGCCTGAGCCGGCGTTGGGGCGGCGCTTGTCGCGATTGGCCGCCCATTACTGCGAAGCAAGTGCTGCGTGGGGCCGGGCTAGGGGCGTTGGACGACGGCTCGGGAGCGGCGGCGCCCCCTGAATGAAATACCTGATCGACACGAACGTCTGCCCCGAGCCTGCCGGGTGACGAGGGAGGACTGCTTCATCATGCAGGTGCAGATCGAGGGGTTGGATCGGCTCGACCGCGTGCTGGACCAGTTCCTGGCGTATGGGCAGACGACGACCCCTATCGTGTAGTCGGTGCCGGTGCCGTGGCGGGGGTTGCCGCTGCCGGATGAGGGGTAAGGTGGGTCGTTCCGGGGGCGTGGGTTAATTCAGGGGTGCCGATGTACGTCCGGCATTGGCTTGTCTACTCGATAGGGTGCCCCCAGAGAGGACACCCTTGAAATGGCCGGGTATTGGCCGTACATCTCCGCCAGGAGAAGTGCCATGGCAAAGTCGGTTTTGAAATCCCCGTACAGCGGCACCCGGGCGCTGCGCCTTGAGACGCGGGTGACGGCGGAGCAACAGACGCTCATTGAGCATGCCGCGGCTTTGCAGGGACGCACGGTCACGGATTTTGTGCTGACCAGTGTCCAGGATGCCGCCCGGCGGGCGATCGAGGAACATCAGCAGCTCGAACTTTCGGTCCGTGACAGCCAGGCGTTTGTCGATGCCCTGTTGAACCCGAAGCCCGTCAACGACCGCCTGCGCGACACGGTACGCCGCTATCGCGAAGCCACTGGCGTATAAGCCACAGGCGTATAACCGGTGCCGAGCCCTCCCGAGGGCCGCTTCGGGTCGAGGCGCTTGGTCCGCACCACGATCGCAGTTCGTTTGCCAGCGGCGCCGAACCGCTCGATCGATATCTGCGAACCCAAGCTGGTCAGGACGCCCGCAAGAACATGGCGGCGCCGTTCGTGCTCGTGCTGCCGGACGGCGCCATCGGCGGCTACTACACGCTTTCCGCGACGGGGGTGAAACTTACCGAATTTCCGGCTGGTGTGACCCGCAAGCTGCCGCGCTATCCTGTTGTCCCAGCGACGCTCTTGGGGCGGCTTGCTGTTGACAGAAACCATCAAGGCCGTGGGTATGGCCGCTTCCTGCTCGCCGACGCTCTGTTCCGCGCAGTCCGCAGTGAGATCGCGTCGTTCGCCGTTGTCGTCGACGCTAAGGATGATGCAGCCCGCCGGTTCTATGAGCGCGAGAATTTCCTCCCGTTTCCCGATCAACCTCTAAGGCTGTTCCGACCGATCGTGGATATTGCGAAGCTCTATGAATAAGAACCCAGACGGATCGGCGATCGAGCTTGAAGACCGGGACATCCACATCAGCGTGCATGGCTTGATCACCGCGGTTCTGCCGGCGATGCTGCCCGCCGCGCGCCATAGCAGCGATCTTTGCAAGCCGCGGCGGCAAAGCGACCTCGGCCGCGAAGTGGAGTAGCGCTCAGACCAATGGGCGGAAGGCGGCCGGCCGCGAAAAACATCCGGGATCGGGGGAGCCTGAGTTGGGGCAACCGGAATCGGCAGCGATTCGCGGCCACTGGCCCGGCACCCTCACCCGCCGCGCTGCCGCGCGGCGACCTCTCCCGCAACGCGGGAGAGGTGGATGGAATTCGGCGCTTTCAATTATCCTGAATGCGATCTCGAGGGTGGATCGGCGTTGGTCTGATACGGCACCTGTCGTTGCGCACGCTCTTGCGCCCTCAGCGCTCCTTGACGACGTAGGTCCAGAACCGGACGCGGCCGTCCGGTTCGGTTTCGCGATAGATGCCCTGGATCTCGGTCTCGAATCCGGGGAACAGATTGGCGGCCTCCTCGAACACGCGCAGATACTCGATCATGGGCCGTGCCGCCTCGGTCAGACGCTCGCCGGGAACGACGCTGGCGATGCCCGGCGGATAGACGACCCAGAGCGTCGTCGCGATCCGCCCGGCGGCTTGCTCGATCGGCACGTAGTCCACGTCGTTGCGCACGAGACGCTGCACCGCCTCCGCCGGATGCAGCGCGGGTGCCGGGAAATGCCGCGCGAGGAACTGGGCGCGCTGCAGCGCGCTGGTGCCGGCTTGCCGGTAGTAGTCGTGCATTTCCGCGCACAGGTCGCGCAGGCCGACACCACGGTAGCGCGCGGACCGCGCGCGGACGAATTCGGGCATCGCTTCCTCGAGCGGCACGTTGTCGTCGTGCTGGCGCTTGAAGAAGACCAATGCGCTGACGAGGTTACCCGCCTTGCTGCTTTCCACCCCCGGCGTCAGCAGGAACAGGATCGAGTTGAGATCGTTCTTCTCGGGCACCACGCGGTTCTCGCGCAGCCACGCGGCAAGCACTGGTGCGGGCACGCCGTGTTCGGCGTAGTCGCCCGTACGCGGGTCGAAGCCCGGGGTGAGCAGTGTCAGCTTGTTCGGATCTGTCATCGCCCAGCCGGCGGCGACATCGTGAAAACCGTGCCAGCGCGCGCCAGGCGCGAGCGCCCAGAACGACGCATCGGTCGCGAGCGCGTCGGTCGGCACGTCCTCCCACGCCACGTCGCGCTCGCCCGCAGCGTCGTCGGGTAGCGTGACCCGGTCCGGCACGAAGGGTTCGAAGAACCACTGGCGGGCCGGGTCTGCCTCGCGCATCCGGAATTCGTGCGCGACGGCGCGCAGCTTCTCGCGCAGCTCGATACCCAGGCGGATCGTATCGTCCCACAGCACTTCGCCGCTGCGGCCCTTCATCATCTGGGCGCCGACATCCAGGCTGGCGAACAGCGGATAGAACGGCGAGGTGCTGGCGTGCATCATGAAGAATTCATTGAACCGCCGGTGCTCCAGGCGCCGCGCCTGGCCGGCGATGTGGCTGTCGCGCACATGGATCTGGCTCGCCTGCGAGAAGCTCGCGAGCTGCTTGTGCGTCGACTGCGTCGCCATGATGCCGGGCGCGCTCGCGTCCAGGTCACGCAGGCCCATGGCGAAGCGGCCGCGATAGATCGGGTGGAACTTCATGAAGCCGGCCCAGGCTTCGTCGAACATGATATAGTCGCACAGATGCCCGATGCGCCGGACGATCTCCTCGGCCGAGTAGATCGTGCCGTCGTAGGTGCACTGTTCGATGACCGCCACCCGGAACGGGCGCTCGCGCCGCCACGCTTGCGGATCATCGACGAGCGGGTGCGCGCGGATGCGCTCCCGCAGCGCCGTCTCGTCGAGCGAGGCGGCATCGAGCGGCCCGATCAGCCCGTGCGCGTTGCGATCGGTCGGCAGGTAGATCGGGATGCCGCCGCCGAGCAGCAGGGCGCCGTGATGCGCGGCCTTGTGGTTGTTGCGGTCGAACAGCACGAGGTCGCCGGGCGCCACGAGCCCCTGCAGCACGACCTTGTTCGAGGTCGAGGTGCCGTTCAGCACGAAGTACGTCCGCTCCGCGCCGAAGATCTTTGCCGCCTCGCGCTGAGCGGCCAGCGCCGGCCCCTCATGCGTCAGCAGGTCGCCGAGCTCGACCACCGAGTTGTCGAGGTCGTCGCGAAAGACGGCCTCGCCGAGATGATCCACGAAAATCCGCCCGATCGGGCTGCGCGAGTAGAACACGCCACCGTTGTGCCCCGGACAGGTCCAGAGCTGGTTGGCTTCCTCATTATAGTCGACGAGTGCCCCGAAGAACGGCGTCTTCAGCGTCTCGGCGTACTGGCGAAGTCGGCTGACCAGGTTCTTGGCGATGAACTCCGGCGTCTCGTCCGCGAGGAAGACGTAGCCGTCGGCTTCGTACATCACGTCGACCGGGATGTCCTCCAGCCGGTGATGGCGCACCAGGATGTAGATCGGCGTTTCCAGTCCGCGCTTGCGGATGAACTGGACCAGCGCCGCCATCTTGCCTTGCGGCCCGAGCTTGCCCCAGTCGAGCACGACGCAGCCCACTGCGGCGTCGGTGCGGATGACGAGCTCGGCGTCGTCGGGCTTGCGCGCCTTGATGACGGTGTAGCCGATGCGCGCGACCTCATCGACGATTTGTGCGAGGCGTTGACCCTCCAGATCGTCGTCGTCGAAGGCACGCGCACAGACCAGGAACTTGAACCTTCGCTCGTACTCCATCGAACCGAGATTCCCCCCGATGGCTGTTCCGCGTGCGCGCGCCGCGCAGGTTTAGGGTCGGATCGGCGCGGCCGGCAATCGTCGCTTCCATGACACCACCCCTCGCGAGGACGTGGGCGCCGTGCCCACACCCGGCTCCTGCCGATCAGGCGGCGCGGAAATTGCCGAAGTGCCACGGGGCAGTCCGTGTCCAGCTCCTCGGGGAACAGCCCGCTTCCAGCCGCTCGCCGGCTCCTGCGGTTCTGGAACGACGAGGTGCTTCGGAATCTGGTAGGCGTGTTGACCATGATTGCGAAGACCGCCCGCGGCCCCCTCCCCCCGCCCCCCTCCCGCAACGGGAGGGGGAGTCCTGCGTCACCCTAAATGCCCCTCCTCGAATCATCTGGCATATCCAAATCCTTCGGCGGCGTAACAGCGCTGCGATCGGTAAACTTCGCCCTCCAATCAGGCGAAATCCACGGGCTCGTCGGCGAGAACGGTGCCGGCAAATCCACCCTGATGAAGATCATCGCCGGCGTGCACCACGAGTTCGACGGCACGATGCGACTCGACGGCGCCGAAATCCGCTTCGCCAACGCACGCGCCGCACGCGACGCCGGCATCGGCATGGTGCACCAGGAACTATCCGCCGTGCGCGAGCTGACGGTGGCAGAGAACGTCTATCTCGGCGTCCAGCCGCTCACCCGCTTCGGCACCATCGACTGGCGGGAGATGAATCGCGGCGCGCGCGAACACCTGGCGGCGCTGGGCATCGAGCTCGACCCTCGGGCGCGGATGGGCGCACTGCCGCTCGGGCTGCAACAGCTCGTGGAGATTGCCCGCGTGCTGTTCTCGGGCGCGCGCATCGTGATCCTGGACGAACCCACCTCCGCCCTGTCACCACCCGAGATCGAGCGCCTGTTCGGCGTGTTGCGACGCCTGCGCGAGGCCGGACGCAGCCTGATCTTCATCTCGCATTTCCTGGACGACGTGCTTGCGGTCTGCGACCAGGTCACCGTGTTCCGCAATGCGCAGACCGTCGCGACCGCCGCCTGCCGCGACGTGGACAAAGCCTGGATCATCCAACGCATGATCGGCGCCGGCCACGACGAGCTGGCCGAAAGCTACACGAACGAGCGGCAGCTCGAGCCACCAGCCGCGACGCCGGTGGTCCTCGATGTGCATGGGCTGACTCGTCCCGGCGCATTCCGCGACGTCTCGCTCGCGGTACACGCCGGCGAGGTGCTGGGGATCTACGGCTTCATGGGCAGCGGCCAACTCGAGCTGGCGCGCGCACTGTTCGGCAAGCTGCGCGTCACATCCGGACGGATCGCGGTCGCCGGCCGACCAGCATCGCTGCGCGGCACCGCGCGCGCCAAGCGTGCCGGCATCGCGCTGGTGCCGGAAAGCCGCCGCAGCATGCTGTTCGCGCAGGAGCCGGTGTTCAAGAACGTAACGATCAGCGTGCTCGAACGCATCTCGCGCATCATGCTGCGGCCCGCGGCCGAACGCGGCATCGCCCGCCGGCTGATCGGCGACCTTCGTATCCGCCCGCCGGCACCGGACCGGCTTCTGCGCACACTCTCCGGTGGCAATCAGCAAAAGGTCGCGCTCGCCCGCTGGCTGACGCACCTGCCCAAAGTGCTGGTGCTGAGCGAACCCACCCGCGGGATGGATGTCGGCGCCAAGGACGACGTGGTGAAGATCGTCCGCAACCTGCGCCAGCAGGGCGTCGGCATCGTGGTGGTCTCGACCGAGCCCGAGACGGTGCTGGCGCTTGCCGACCGCATCCTGGTGATGAAGAAAGGCGCACTCGTCCGAGAATTTGCCGGCGAGACCGTCAGCAAGGACCGCCTGCTGGCGGCGGCGTGAAGGAGCCGATGATGTCGGAACAGGTGGGCAGCGCAGTGGGGCGCGAACGGTCGGCTGCGGCGGCGTGGCTGCGCGGACAACTCCGCAACATCGCGCCCTTCGTGACGCTGCTGTTCCTGGTCGTGTTCTTCTCGCTCGCCAGCCCGTCCTTCGCCTCAGTCGGGAACCTCTACAATATCCTGACACAGGTGTCGGTTACCGGCATCATCGCCGTCGGGCTGACCTTCGTGATCCTGTGCGCCGAGATCGATCTGTCGGTCGCCAGCATCGCCAACGCCACCGGAATCATGGTGGCGTTCTTCACCGTGCAGGATTCCAGCGTGAGCATCGCGAACCTGCCGCTGCCGGGCTGGGCGGCGATCGCGATCTCATTGGCCGCCTGCATTGCGCTTGGCGCGGTGAACGCGTTCGGGATGACGGTGATCGGCATCCCGTCGTTCATCATGACCCTGGCGATGCTGCAGATCGGCGCGGGGATCTGCGCGCTGCTGGTGCGCGGGCAGATCGCCTATGCGGTGCCGAAGCTGGTGGTGACATTGGGAAGCAAGTCGCTCGGCCCGGTGCCGTGGATCGTGATTGTCGCTGCGCTGATCCTGCTGGTCGCGCACCTGGTACTGACCTACACCCGCTTCGGGCGCTACGTGTACATGGTCGGCGGCAACCGCGAGGCGGCCGAGTATTCCGGCGTCAATGTCCGCGCGATCCTGTCGTCGGTGATGATCATCTCGGCGCTGTGCTCGGGCGTCGCCGGCATGCTGGGCGTGGCGTATTTCGGCAGCGCACAGCAGAACGAGTTCGACACCTATCTGCTGGATTCGATCTCCGCGGTGGTAGTGGGCGGCACCAGCCTGTTCGGCGGCCAGGGCGGCATCGGCAATACGGTGATCGGGCTGTTCGTGCTGGGCGTGCTGAACAACGGCCTGGATCACGTCGATATCGACAGCTTCCTGAAGATCCTGATCCGCGGGCTGATCCTGCTGATCGCGCTGGTGATAAATGTGTACGCGCAGCGGATGCGGAGTGTGGAGGCGACGAGGTGAGAGCCAGGGACGCTGGAGTTGGCGGCTGAAAACCGAAGTGTCTTAGCGATAGGGTCTTAGTCTAAAGCACGACAGGGAACGGCACCCGAGCCGGCCATCACCTTCCACACGGCCAACGACGCTTGCAGCCCCGGGAGATCTACCTGAATAGGGCTCCCCTTGTCCCTGATGTCCGGATGGCATAATATGCCACCGAGGAGTACTGTTCATGCCGACACGGAATGTGGTTCTCACCGACCGTCAAGAAGCTCTGATCGATGCACTCGTGACTTCTGGCCGCTACCAGAACGCCAGCGAGGTTCTGCGCGAGGGATTGCGGCTGATAGAGCACCGAGAAGCCGAGGAGGCGGCAAAGTTGTCGGCTATCCGGGATGCCGTGCGAATCGGTCTCGATGACCTGACGAACGGCCAATTCATGGAATTCGAAAGCCCGCAGAGCTTGCGGGCGCATCTGCGGCGGCTTGCGGGCCAGGCACTCGGCGGAAAGCGAACAGCTTGAGCCGTTGGCGGGTGCGGTTGGCGGTGGCAGCGGACCGCGACTACATCGAGATCATCCGCTGCGGAACGCGGGGCATGGCTGCCTTCCATTCGGTGCCGACATCGGCATCCAGGTTTATCCGGGGCAGTTGCGTCGGCCAGCGCTGAGCGTCCTGTGCCCCCCATTCGATATGGAGGAGATGGTCACCAGCACGCCGCGGCTGGTGCTCGAGGTCCTGTCGGACAGCAACAAGCGGATCGACGAGTACGTGAAGCTCGACGAGTACAAAGCCCTTGCCTCGCTGGACTACATCATTTTGATGTCGCCGCGCGAGGTGGATGTCGCCGTATGGTCCCGCGACGCTGATCGGCAATGGCAGCGCAGCCGCCATCACGCGCTCGCTGACGTGATCCCCCTGCCACTGGGGGAAATCTCGCTGCCGCTGTCGGTACTCTATGAGGGCATAGAAATCAGGCCCGAGTGGCCAAGGCCCGTGGAGTGAACCGGAGCCGAGTCCCGCTCGCGTGGGCTTAATATTCCCCCCGGCGGTCGCGGCCCGCAACGCGGTACGCATTCCGAAGCTGTTGGCCGGCATGCCAGGCAGGCGAACGCATTAATTAATAAGATATGTAACACGCCCGTAAACGGTGGTAGATGTCGCCGGACTGGCAGCCCACGAGGGCGGCGGATGGAGGAAGCTCAGCGACCGATCGCGAGGCACGACGGCGTTCTGGCGGCAGGGGCGCAGCTTCTGCGGTTCGAAGGGCTGACGCTTGATCTTGCCGGCAGGACGCTGTCAGCCGCCGATGGGCACGAGATTCCCCTCACGCGCGCGGAGTTCGTGCTCCTCTCGGTGCTAATCCGAAACTGTGGCCGCGCGCTCTCTCGCGACCAGCTTCTCGACGCGGTCGCCGGTCGTCGCGCGGAGCCCTTCGACCGCAGCGTCGACGTGCTGGTCGGCCGTCTGCGGCGGAAGATCGAGCCGGAGCCGAAGGCGCCGCGGCTCGTCCTGACCGTCCCCGGCCATGGCTACAAGTTCGCCGCGAAGCCGCTCCAGCTCGCGGCGGAACAGGAACAGCCCATCGCGCAGGCGCTCGCGACAGAAGAGCCATCGAGCACCTTGGCCAGCCCGATCACCGACCGACGACAATTGACCGTCATGGTGTGCACTCTCTCCGGTGCGACAGCATCCCCCGTTCGGCTGGACCCTGAAGAACGGCATGGCATCGTTAGCGCGTTCCGGACGTGCTGCGGCGACGTTTGCAGCCAATTCGGCGGTGTGCTTGGCACGGTCGTGGGCGACACGGTCCATGTCTATTTCGGCTATCCGGTGGCTCACGAGCACGACGCAGAGAGGGCCATTCGCGCCGGCCTCGCAGTGGTCGAGGCAGTGCCGCGCCTTGATGTTTGCTCGACTATCCGGCTCGGCGCGCGCGTGGGCATCGCGACGGGGGAGGCAGTCTTGGGCGATGGACCACTAGCAGGCTGCGGAAAATCACGAAAGTTCCGAGCGGCTTGCTTTCCTGGTGGCGATCGGAACACGCTTTGCACATCGATTTTGTGGATTTCTGCTGTCCGGGCGGGCAAAACTCATGCCTTGGGACAAACTCCTGGCACTGCTACGCCACGCCGGCCAGCAGCTTCGGGATGCGCACCGCATTGTAGGCCACCGCCGCCAGAGTAAACATCCAGCCGACGCGGGCGGTGCCACGGTGACGTGTCTTGCGTAGACCGCCCACCGTCTTGATCCAGCCGAACACCTCCTCGATGCGCTTGCGCCTGCACTGGCTGATCGCGTAGCCGGCATGCCGCGTGGTGCGGCCATCAATGGCGGAGCGACGGTGCTTGTTGTTCTGTGCGACGTGTGGCGTCACCTTCAGCGGCCGCACCTCGGCGACAAAGCCCTGGGTGTCATAGGCCTTGTCGGCGCCCAGCGTGATGCGCGGGCCGGCCGGCAGGCTCTCGATCATCGCAATCGCCGCCTCGCGTTCCGCCGTGCCGGTGGCGGTCGTGGTTTGCGCATCCACGATCAGGCCATTGCGGTTCTCCATCAGCACGTGCCCCATGTGGCACAGCTTGGCCTCCTGCCCGGCCGATTTGCGATACAGCCGGGCGTCCGGGTCGGTGGTCGAGGCGTGCGTCTCGTTGCTGCGCTGTTCGCCGTGGAAGTCGCGCTCGCCGTTGCGCCCCGCGGCCGGCGGCTGATCGCTGCCGTCCTTCGCACGGAAGCTCTTCATCGACGCCCAGGCCTCGATCAGCGTGCCGTCGACCGAAAAATGCTCGCCAGAGAGCAGCGGCGTGACCTGCGGATCGGCCAGGATCGCCGCCAGAAAGCCGCGCGCGATGTCGCCTTCCAGCAGGCGATCGCGGTTCTTGGTGAACACCGTTACGTCCCACACCGGGGTATCCATCGCCAGCCCGACGAACCAGCGGAACAGCATGTTGTAGCTGAGCTGCTGCATCAGTTGACGTTCCGAGCGGATCGAGAACAGCACTTGCAGCAGCAGTGCCCGCAGCAGCTTCTCCGGCGCGATCGATGGCCGGCCGCCGTCAGCGTAGATCGCCGAGAATGCTGCCGACAGCCGATCCAGCGCGGCATTCACCAGCCGCCGGATCGCCCGAAGTGGGTGGTCAACGGGGACCAGGCTCTCGGGGCTCACGTAACTGAACAACTGAGCAGTCTGTCGATCCTCGCCGCGCATCCTCTGCCGCTCCTTGCCGGGGCGGCAGGCACAGAATCAAATCGATTCCGAGCCGGTCAAGCGTTTTTCCGCAGCCTGCTAGGCGGAGTGTCCGGCGAGGCCTCAGCGCTGGCCCAATGGCTGGCCGCTGGTGCGGCAAGCAGCACCGTCGTGCTGGGGGAGACAACCCGGCGCGCTTGGCCGGCAATCTATTCGAGTGTCGCGCCCTGACCGCAGCGGACGGTATGCCGGTAGAGGCATTCCAAGTACTTGGCGAAGCAACCGCGGAGACCCGATTCGATGCGCTGCATGCAAGCAGCCTGACGCCGCTGGTAGGCCGCACAGAAGAAATCGTGCTACTGTCGAATCGTTGGCATCGGGCGCGAGCGGGCACCGGCAACGTCGTGCTACTCAGCGGCGAGCCTGGGATCGGCAAGTCGCGATTGGTGCGCGAACTGCGCAGCCGACTTGCTGATACGGCGCACATGCCGCTGATTTACTTCTGTGCTCCACACCAGCGGGACAGCCCCCATCATCCGTTTATCCGACATCTTGAACACGCCGCCGGATTTGCCCGCGGCGATGGCGCTGCGGCGCGACTCGGCAAACTCAAGGCTCTGTTGGCAAATAACGACAGCGACCCGGAGGTGCTCACGCTGCTCGCCGACCTGCTTTCAATTGCCCCCGACGGGTCCGTGCCCAAGTTGAATCTGAGCCCGCGAGAGCGGCGGGACCGGACGGCCGCCGCCCTGCTCGGTCGGGTCGTTGCCGCCGCCGCGCGCTCGCCGGTGCTGCTGGTTTTCGAGGACGCGCAATGGATAGACCAAACCTCCCTCGAAGTGCTGGATGCATTTGTGGACCGGGTTGCCGATCTTCCAGTGCTGCTGATCGTCACCTTCCGCCCGGAATTCGCTGCCCCTTGGAGCAGTCACCCGCAGGCGACAGTGCTGGTGCTGAATAGGCTCGACTGCAGCGCGGCCAAGCAAATGGTCGCTCAGGTAAGCAGCGGGGCGATGCCGAAGATCTTGAGCCAGAGGATCATCGCGCGCGCCGATGGCGTACCGCTGTTTCTCGAGGAGTTGACGAAGACGATGCTGGAGGGCGGCGCGGAGGCAAATACGTCTCTGCCGGCGACGCTTCATGATTCCCTTATGGAACGGCTGGATCGGCTGCCGGCGGCCAAGCGCATCGCGCAGCTTGGGGCTGCGATCGGCCGAAGCTTTTCCCACGATCTGGTGGCGGCGTTGTCAGATGTCTCGGAGAAGGCCTTGTGTTCCGCGCTGGATCAGCTCGTTTCGTCCGGATTGGTCGCGCGACGCGGAGTGCCGCCCGGTGCGACATATACGTTCAAGCACGCGCTGGTGCAGACCGCAGCGTATGAAAGCATGCTGAAGAGCCGGCGCACGGCGATCCATGAGCAGATCGTCGAGTTGCTGTTGACGCAGGAGCCGTATATCGAAGACCTGCAACCAGACCTGCTCGCTTATCACTGCGAGTTGGCTGGCCTCGCCGAGAAGGCGGTCGCGTACTACATTCAGGCCGGCTCGAAATCAGAACTCTCATGGTGCTTACGAAGACTCTCGCGAGCAGGTCCGGAATGCCTTGCGGCTCACGGCAACAATGCCCGAGGGCACGACACGCGACCTCGCCGAACTGCGCGCGCTCAGAGGTCTCGGCGTCACGATAGGCCAAATCGAGGGCTATGCTTCGGCGAACTTCAATGCCCCCTACCTCCGAGCGCTTGAGCTATGCGATCGAGTTGGCCAGCCGCCGGAGTTTCTGGGGATCAACTTCGGCATCTCGACCTTTCAACACATGCGCAGCGATCTGTCGGGCCTTCTGCAGACAGCGGAGCGTCTGTTGGGGTGGGGCCAATTGCGGGGCGATATACGCGGATGCATTCTGGGTGAGTTGATGGCCGGCAAAGCGAGGGCGGCGTGCGGAGCGTTGGCGACCGCGCGGTTGCATCTGCAGCGGGCGCTCGAACTCTCCGAGAGGAGCCAGGACGATCCTGCTGTTGTCTGGACCTATAAAGTTGTCGTATCGCGTGCGGTCGTTATGTATAGCATACATTCTAACCTTTCGCGGGTCTTGTGTGGGATGGGGTATCCTGAGCAAGCGGTGACGCACAGTTCAGCAGTGGACGAGCAACGCGAAGATGAGGTCAGAATCGTAATGGAACCGTTGCGCTTGTGGTATCGCCTGTGGGTTCTGTCCACCCTGGGCGAAGGCCAAGATCTAGTCGCGCCGGCAGAGAAGATGGCTGAACTGAGTCGCCACCACAACCTGCCAATGTTTGCCGCAGTGGCCGCAATTATGCGCGGGTACGGGAGCGCCCGGAACGGGCAACCCGAGGTTGGGCAATTGTTCATCAGCGATGGGGCTAGCCGCTTATACCGCTACCGGGGCCGTGCGGGATTCCTGCTATTATCGGGGCTTGCTGGCCGCGACGCACAGGATGATGGGCGAAGCTGACGCGGCCCTGGGCATCCTAAGTGCAGCACTCGAGGAGACGGAACGTACCGGTGAGAAGTGCCACGATGCCGAACTCCACCGCGGGATCGGTGAGGCGTATTACCAGCGCAGCGACATCCAGGCAGCGGAGCAATCCTTCAGGCAGGCTTTGACCATCGCGCGCGAGCAAGGCGCCAGATTGTGGGAGCTCAATGCCGCGACCAGCTACGCGCGCATGCTGCGTGATGAGGGGGAGCCCGGGCAAGCACACGCTCTGCTTGCACCAATCTACGACTGGTTCTCCGAAGGCTTCGATACCGCTCCTCTGCGGCGCGCAAGGGTGTTACTCGACGAGCTCGAAGCAGTCGATAATGTTGTGGGCAAGGCACCGAACCCAGGTGTAGGGCAAGCCATGCGCGCAGACCCCGCCATGCGCCACCTTCGGAAGATCGGCGACGTGGCGGAGCGACTTTCGCAGAGCGAGATGAGGAACCGCCGTAAGCACACGCGCCAACAAGCTTGAGCGCGCGCCTACCCAGCTCCGTCGCGTCATCCCTATAGCTCCCCCAGCGGCCGGAGTAGCCTAGCGGCGCGTTATATATCAACCTGGAACAACTTTTTACATCCTGATTACGCCTGTGACATCACGCTGGTACCACCCTGTGCAAAAGTTCGCGATAAGTGTCTGCCCACAAATGCTAACAGAGAAGGGGCGACCATGTTGCGGACAAGGTTATCTGCCCGGCTGATCGCACTCGGTGCACTCGTATCCGCGTCCGCCAACGCGCAGACGTTGCACGCTCGGCCGGGCCAGACCTTCGCTCTCGGAGTAGCCGAGGCCTCGGTCTATTACGACAACTCCGGCGGGACGTTCCGGGTTGTCGCCACCCTCGGCGAAGGCCCGCAGAGCACGCCGATCCGCTTCACCGCCAGCCTGAAGCTCGGCCAGGAGTTGACGATTTCGGTCCCCGGCCTGGCCGGCAAGTCGGCCGCCGAGGTGCACCTGACCCGCACCCAGCAGGGTCTCGACGTCGCCTATGTGCGACCAGCCATCGACTGAGGGGCTGCCATGAGGCCCGTCATTCTTTCTGTCCTGCTGCTGACAACGCCGGCAATGGCCAGGCCACCGCCTGGGGTCGATGTGAAAAGCCCAGAACATGCGTGGTGGGAATGCCACGTCCAGCCGGTCACGAAAAAAAGCTGCTGCCGGGCATCGGACGGGCATGCCCTCGGTGACAATGAGTGGCGTGCCGTCGAGGAGCCTGATGGTACACAGGTTTATCAGGTTCACGTCGGCCTCAAGTGGTACGACGTCCCTCCTGAAGCTGTCATCAACGAGACACATAACTGCGGACCCGAGCCTGATCCCGAGAAGCGGGCCATGGCGAAGGTCTGGTACGCTCCAACCTGGGATGCCACAAGCATCATCGATATCACGATCCGCTGTTTCATAGCAGGAACGATGTATTGAGCCGTGTTTCCATTTTTGGCCGGCACTTGGCGCTTCACCAAATTCTCGATGGAGTTGCGGGACAATGGATGGCGGAATAAGGGCGGGTCAGCTTGGGAATAATCTGTCCATCCCCCAGCCGGGTCCCCCAATAGCCGACGCTGTTGTTTCATCCGCAGTTTCGTCCGGCACAGAACCGTCTAAATCGGCCTACCCGCCGGTTGCCCCGTTGCCGACCCAACCAGGTCCGAACGGCATCCGCTTCGACATCAACCATGGAGCGCGCGTGATTCTGCCCAATCGGGCAGAGGGAAAATGGCGCGTTCGACTTCGTGATCTCGACACCGGCAATGTCCTTTTCCAGAGCGAGAACCAGGGCGCCCTCGTCAGTTCCGCCAAGCGGTATTTTGTCCGCTTCGGCATCGATATCTGGGACTTGGATGATGCCGGGGCGGCCACGCCCGTGTTGTCTCACGAGTACGACGCCCGCGATCGGGAAGTCCTGATACAATTTCCGATCGGCACGCTCGGCGACATCCTGGGATGGTTTCCTTATGCCGCCAGGTTCGGCGCGACGCATGGCTGCCGGCTGACCTGCGCCATGTCCGACCTGATTATCCCCCTGCTGCGACAGGCCTACCCGGCAATCCGCTTCGTCACCCACGAGCAGGTGGTCGGGCAGAGGCTCGCGGACACGACCTACGCCACCTATTGCCTGGGGCTGTTCTTCGACGATGCCGAGAATGTCTGGCAGCCGACCGACTTCCGTCATGTCGGGCTGCATCGCACCGCTGGCTACATCCTTGGCGTCGATCCGGCGGAAGAGGCGCCCCGCCTGGCGCTGGAGGACAATAGCCGGCCGATCGCCGAGCCCTATGTATGCATCGCGGTGCAGAGCAGCAGCGGGTGCAAATACTGGAATAACCCGCATGGCTGGCGCGAGGTGGTGGGCTTCCTCAAGGCAAGCGGCTATCGCGTGATCTGCATCGACCAGCGGCCGGTGCACGGCACCGGCCTGATGTGGACGCACATTCCGCATGGGGCCGAGGACCACACAGGCGACCGCACGTTGGCGGAACGGGCACGCTGGCTGCGCCATGCCGCTGCTTTCGTCGGCCTGTCGAGCGGCCTCTCCTGGCTCGCCTGGGCGGCGGGCTGCCCGGTGGTGCTGATCAGCGGCTTCACCCATCCGACCAACGAGTTCGCCACGCCGTACCGCGTGATCAACTGGCACGCCTGCAATTCGTGCTGGAACGATGCGCGACACCGGTTCGACCACAAGGATTTCTTGTGGTGCCCGCGCCATGCCGGCACGCCGCGGCAGTTCGAATGCACGCGGCTGATCACAGCGGCACAGGTGATACAGGCGATCGAGCGCATTCCCGGGTTCCGGGCGCCTGTCCCGCGCGGCCACACGATGTAGTCCGAAAGCTCAAAAGGAGGGAGCCGAAATGACCACATACATAGTGTCGTCCGGCCAGACGAGCAGCGGCATCACGCTTAATAACGGCGATGAGCTGCTCGTGGACTCCGGCGGCACAGCCGCGACACCACGATCAACAGCGGCAGTATTTATGAAGTCGTGTCCACCGGCGGCACGGCCATCAGCACCACAGTGAACAACGGCGGCCAGGAGTTCGTAATCGGCACGGCCGACGGCACCACGGTGAACAGCGGCGGCGCCCAGGGTGTGATCGGCGGGGCTACCAGCGGCACCACAGTGAACGGCGGCGGCACCCAGTACGTGGAGGGCCTCGTCGGCGGCAGGGGCGCCACTACCAGCGACACAACCGTGAACAGCGGCGGTACCGAGTACGTGTTACTCCGGCGGCACGGCCTTCGGCACGACGGTGAACACGGGCGGATACGAGTACGTGTCTTCCGGCGGTACGACTAGCGACACCACGGTCAACAGCCGCGGCGAAGAGGACGTGTTTACCGGCGGCACAGCGAGCAGCACCAGGCTGAACGATGGCATCGAGTACGTGTTTTCCGGCGGCACGGCCGACGGCACCACGGTGAACAGCGGCGGGTACGAGGGCGTGGAGTTCGGCGGCACGGCTAGCGGCACCACGGTGAACAGCGGCGGCATCGAGGACGTATCTGCCGGTGGTGAGGCTATCGACACCACGGTCGACAGCGGGGGCTTGCTCCTCCTGCTGCCAGGCGGCGCGGCGACCGGTACGACCGTGCAGTCGGGCGGCCTAGTCGCCTCGACTGGCGTGGTCGTCAGCCAGCCGCAGACCGGGATTACTCTCTACGCCAAGGTTGCGAAGGGAATCACGTTAGGCAGCGGCGCTACCGAATATGTGCTGCCCGGCGGCATGGCGATCAGGACCACGGTGAATAGCGGCGGTTCAGAGGCGGTTTACTCCGGTGGTATCGCTAGCCGCGCCACGGTGAACAACGGCGGCAACGAGTTTGTGTTCTCCGGCGGCATCGACATCGGGACCACGGTGAACAGCGGCGGCTACGAGATCGTCTCGGCCGGGACCGCGAGCGGCACTGTCGTGAACGCTGGCGGCACGCAGAACGTAGACGGTGGCACGGCGATCGCCTCAACCGTGAACAGCGGCGGCACCGAGAACGTGAACGGCGGTACGGCGAGCGGCACCACGGTGAACAGCGGCGGTACGGACAACGTGAACGGAGCCATCGCCATCGGCACCAAGCTAAACGGCGGCACGGAGACCGTAAATAACGGCGGCACCGCCAGCGGCACCACGGTGAACCGCGGCGGCACCGAGGACGTATTTCTCGGCACGGCGAGCGGTACCATCCTGAACAGCGGCGGTAGCGAGTACGTGTGGGGTGGCCCCGTGGCGTTCTTTCGTGGCAGCGCCGTCGGCAACACTGTGAACAACGGCGGCACCGAGAACGTGAACGGCGGCATCGCCAGCGGCACCACGGTGAACCGCGGTGGTACCGAAAACGTGTTTTTCGGGGCGGCGAGCGCCACCGTGCTGAACGGCGGCGGACTGGTGGACGTGTTCTCAGGAGGTACCGCGACCGGCACCATCGTGAACAGCGGCGGCGCCGAATTCGTTTACTCCGGCGGCACGGACGGCGGTGCAGTCGTCAGCAGCGGGGGTTATCTTGTTGTCCTTCCAGGCGGGACAGTGAGCGACACGCTGGTGCAGTCGGGCGGCACGGTTGTCACGACCGGGGTCCTGCTCGATCAGCTCGCATTGGGAATCACAGCGTACGCCAGTGTGGCAAGCGGCACGACTGCACAGCGGCGGAACGGAATACGTGCTGCCCGGCGGCTCGGCGCTAGACGCCGTGGTGAACCGCGGCGGCGAACAGATCGTTTTCTTCGGCGGCACGGCCATTGACACGACGGTCAAGGATGGGGCCACCGTCGCGGTCAGCAGCGGCGGCGCGGTCAGCGGTATGGCGATCGGCCAGGGCGGTGCCGCGATTGTTTTCTCTGGCGGCAGTGCCAGCGACTCGCTGGTCACGAAGGGCGGATCGCTCGTCGTCCTGCCCGGGGGCTCGGCAGCAAACTCGACGGTGCTGAAGGGCGGCGCGGTTATCTCGACCGGTGTGGTTCTCTACCAACCGCTGTCCGGGGTGACGACATATGGGAATGTTTCCGACCAAGTTGTCGTCGGCTTCCGAGCGGTCGAATACGTCCTACCCGACGGCACGGCTATCAGTACCACGGTAACTGCTGATGGCACCGATCTCGTATACTCGGGCGGCATGGCCGTCTCAACGACGGTGAACAGCGGCGGAACCCAAATGGTGCTGTCAGGTGGGACAGCCGTCGGCACTACGGTGAATGGATACAGTATATACGAAGGGTACGGGCAGCAGGTTGTGTTCGGCAAATCCTTGGACACCACGGTGAATTCTGGCGCCATCGAAGTCGTGTCCTCAGGCGGCGCGAGCTTCGATACCACGGTGAACTTCGCTGGGGTTGAGCTCTTGTACTCGGGTGCCACAGCTATCGCCACCACATTGAATTACTACGGCGGCGACGTCGTGTATTCCGGCGGCACGACCATCGACACCCTGGATAATGGCGGTGGGGAGGACGTGCAGTCCGGCGGCACCACGATCAGCAGCACGGAGACTGGCAATTACGGCATACAATATGTGTACGGCGGCACGGTTATCGACACCGCCGTGGACAATATCGGACAGATATTGCTGTACTCCGGCACCGCCATCGACGCCAGAGTGAACAGCGGAGGGGCCATATACAATTACGGCGGCACCGCCAGCGGCACCACGGTGAACGGCGGCGGTAGCGAGAGGACTTACGGTGGCGCAGCGACAAACGCGCCCACAATCAATTCCGGTGGTTCCGAAACACTCTACGGCGGCACTGCTGTCAGCGCGACGGTGAATTCCGGCGGGGAGGAGCAGGTTTATTCGGGCGGCATCGACCGGTTTTCCGTGATCAACAGCGGCGGCCTGGAGTTCGTGTATTCGGCCGGAACGGTGAGCGGCGGAACGATCATCGTCGGCGCCAGCCTTACGGTCGCCTCCGGAGGGAATGTTCAGGACGGGCTGACGATCGCCGGTGGCACCGCGGTCATTTCAGGATCGGCGGCTTCCGGGCAGACGATCGCCTTCACCGGCACGGGGGGAGATCTGGTGCTCAATAACCTCCCTGGCTTTGCCGCGGCGATCAGCGGCTTTGGTACAGGCGACACGATCGATCTGGCGAGCTTCGCCTACAGCAGCGCCACAACGGCATCTTTCACCGAGGCCGCAAGCATGACCAGCGGGACACTCGCGGTGGTGCATGGCAGCAGTCAGGCACAGCTCACGCTTCTGGGCAGCTATATGAGCAACGACTTTTCCCTCACGCCGGACAATACCGGGGGCACGCTGGTGAAGTTTGTATAAGGTCACAGCCGCGGCCCGTACCGGCGGACGGAAATGATTGCGGAGAAGGCAAGTTGTGGCAGGCAGAATTGGGCGGAATGCCTGTCCGAACTCGCGCGTCTGGCGGAGCGTCAGCTATTTTTCATCGGCGGCGCGCCTCGCTCGGGGACGACATGGGTGCAGCAGATGCTCGACTGCCATCCTGACGTCTCTTGCAAAGGCGAAGGGTTGTTCTGGAAACAGCTCGCGGTGCCGCTGGAAACCATGATGGCGCAGAGACGCCAGGCGCTCGAGGCCAAGAACCTGGCTCTGTTCCGTCATACCGGCGGCTATCCCCTGCCCGCGCCGGACGACATGGAGATGCTGCTCGGAACCGCCATCCTGCTGGCATTGCGCCAGCAGAGCGCTGGGACGCGTTGCCTGGCTGTAGGGGAGAAGACGCCCGAGAACGTCTTCTTCCTCCCGCGGCTGAAGCGGCTGTTTCCGGGAGCGAAGTTGATCGCCGTCGCCCGGGACCCGCGCGACGTGCTGACGTCGGCCTGGCATTTCTTTCACCAGCCCGTCGCCGGCGAGGACGAGGCCGCAGCCAAGAAGGCGTTCATCCGGAGCGCGCTTCCGTCCTTGGGGGAGGGCGCGCGCGCGATGATCGCGTTCGGGGAACGCCACCCGTCGGACTGCATGACGGTTACCTACGAGGAGCTGCGACGGTCACCGGCCCCGATCGCGGCGGGGCTGTTCCGGTTCCTGGGCGTGTCCGACCAGAATGATGTCGTGGAAGATTGCCTCGCACGGACATCGTTTGCAGTCATGACCGGAGGGCGACCTGCCGGCGAGCAACAGAACGGATCATTCTTCCGGAAGGGGACCGTCGGCGACTGGAAGTCGACCCTCACGCCTGAGATGAACGAAATGGTGCTGCGGGAACTCGGCTGGATGTTCCCGCATTTCGGTTGGCAAGCATAATCCGGCGCAGCTAGAGCGTGATCATTTCAGGTTGACGCGAACCCGGCTCACTGAGAAAGTTGCGGCATTCCGCTGCGCGCCCAGCGTGACCTATATGCGAATATGAACAACCAAGTGCTACATCTGGCCAACAAGGGCGTGACCAACAACCAAGTCCACAACGTCTACCAGATGCCGAAGAGCTTGCAAGCGAAGTGGGACTGCCGTGGCTATCATGGCTCGCCAGAGCATAATGCGCGGCGTCGTTCAGCGCTATCTCTCGGTGAGCTTCTATGGATCGAGGGCTATCGGCCCAGCAGGCGTGCCTTGATCAAGCGCCAGAGCATCGCCAGCAGTCCCAATGGCCGGCCGGCCGGAGCCGGCGTGCCGCCGGCTGCCATTGCGTCCAGGTTGCGGGCGAACTCGGCTGCCAGCCGCCGTACCAGATCCTGCACGAGCCCGGTCCGGCCGAACTGGGCCAACGCACCTGTCAGTCGCCAGGTGACCCTCACCGCAAGCTCGCTGCCGTTATCGGAAACAGGCAGCACCTGCCAGCTCACCTCGCCTTCTGTTGCGGAACCGGTACCAGAATCGCGACCGCGGCCGCTGATCCGGCCCTCGCGTCGCAGCGCATCCAGGAAGACGGTGCCGGCGCCGGAGAAGTTCGCCTTCACCGGGCCCAGAGCGACCCGCATGCGGCCGGTTATCTGGTCCCCCTGCAAGGTTTCCAGCTCGGCCCCCGGCAGGCACGCAGCGACACGCCGCAAGTCGGACAGGGCGGCCCAGACTGCATCGGGTGCGCCGGCCAGTCTCAACCGCTCCTCGACTACAGGGCCGCGTCCAGAAACCCTGTCCGGCAGGATGGTATCGGGTGCCACCGGCGCGTTCGCGAGGGGCAACTCTCGTTGGCGGAGCGCGAGCGGACGCTGCATCGGCGCCATCTGTGGCGTGTGTCCTGCCGCGACCGCGGACACTGCCGCAACAATGCCGACATAGCCGGTGCAGCGGCACAGATTGCCCGACAGTTCCTCCCGGATGCGTTGCTCCGATACCTCGCCCAGGCGCAGCACGATATCGCGGGCGGTGATCAACATACCCGGGGTGCAGAAGCCGCATTGCAACGCGTGATGCTCGGAGAACGCCTGGCGCAGCGCGGCCATCGTGGCGTCGTCGTCGAAGCCCTCGATCGTGGTGACCTGCGAACCATCGCAGTCCACCGCATAAGCGATGCAGGATCGCTGCGGCCTGCCGTCCAGCAGCACGGTGCAGGCGCCGCAGACACCCTGCTCGCACCCAAGATGCGTGCCGGTCAGGTTCAATTGCTCACGCAGGGCGTCTGCGAGATGCGTCCTTGGTTCCACCGCCACGGCGACGGCGCGGCCGTTTACGGTAAGGGAGATGGCCGTCAGTCCCGGCGCGATGTTGTCGCCGTTCATCGGTTCAGCTCTCCCGCGAGGAATCGAGCTGCATGAGGGCGCGGCGCACCGCTGCGGCGCGCAGCGCGCATTCGGCGGCGGGGAGGTGGGGCAGCAACACGCTGATTTCGTCCGCAACGGCTCGGGCGGCGGCCTGCGGTCCCGCATCGCGCAGCCGCGCGGCGGAGAGCGGCAGCAGCACTGGCGCGCCTTCCACCGCGCCGGCCAGCACGCGTGCAATGTCACGATCCGGATCGAGCACGGCGATGCCGATGGCCTTGGCGAATTCGCCGGCTTTGCGACACAGCTTGCAGTAACCGAAGCGTGCCTGGCGGGAGAACCGCGGCACTTCGACCGCAGTCAGCACTTCGTCCTCGGCGAGCGATGTGGCGAAGGCGCCACGCAGGAACGCGTCAGCCGCCAAGCGCCGACGCTGCCCTCCCGCCTCGTGCGCGACGATCACGGCGCCCAGCGCCGCCATCGCGGAGACCCATTCTGCCGCCGGATCGGCGTGCGCCAAGCTGCCGCCAAGCGTTCCTCGGTTGCGGATGGCACGATACGCAATGCCGCCGGCGATGCGACGCAACAGGCCGCCGGTGGGGTCCTCCACCGCGCCGTCCTCGATCTCGGCATGGGTGAATCCCGCACCGATGGAAAACACGGCGTCGTCGGCTGCGAGATCGCGCAGCCCCTCGGCGCGCTTGATGTCCACCAGCCGCCGTGGTCGCGCCAGGCGCAGGTTCAGCATCGGGCCGAGCGACTGTCCGCCGGCAAGCAGCCGCGTGTTGCCGCCGCCTTCCTTCAGGAGTGTAGCGGCTTCCTTCACGCTGCGGGCGCGCCGGTAGTCGAACTGCGCCGGCTTCATGACGTGCGGCCGGCTTTCGCTATGGCGGCGAGGATCCGCTCCGGCGAGGCGGGAATGTCGTTCACGCGCGCGCCGAGCGGCGCCAGCGCGTCGTTGATGGCGTTAACAACCGCCGCGGCGGGCGCAATCGCTCCGCCTTCTCCCACGCCCTTGATGCCGTGCGCAGAGTGCGGCGACAGCGTTTCCGTGTGCTTGATCCGAAAGCGTGGGATTTCGGTTGCGCCGGGCAGCAGATAGTCGATCAGCGTGGACGCCAGCGGCTGCCCATTCTGATCATAGGCGCTTTCCTCGAACAGTGCCGTGCCCACGCCCTGTGCCGCCCCGCCATAGGTCTGGCCTTCGACGATCATCGGGTTCACCATGCGGCCGCAATCCTCGACGATGCAGTAATCGAGGATCTCGACCTGCCCGGTCTCCACATCCACCGCCACTTTCGCCGCATGGCTTGCGTATGAAAACACGCCGTTGTCGGTGGCGGGCTTGTAGCCTTCAGTTGTCTCCAGACCCGCGGTTGCAACGCCATCCGGCAACTGGTCGGGGCGCAGATACCAGGCACGTCCGATATCGGCGAAATCGAGGCTGGCTGCGCCCGCATGGATACGACCGTCGCGCATGGTCACATCGGCCGGATCGGCCTGCATCAGATGCGCGGCAATCGCCTTGATGCGCGCCGCCACCTTCTCCGATGCGCGAGAAACGGCGCCGCCTGCCATGACGATCCCGCGCGAGGCGTAGGCACCGGTGGAGAATGGTGTCGTCGCGGTGTCCCCCAGTGTCACGCGGATGTGGTTGAAGGGGACGCCGGTCATCTCGTGGGCGATCTGCGCCAAGGTGGTCTCCAGCCCCTGGCCGATCGTGGGAATACCGGCCTTCACCTCCAACGCGCCATCGGGGGTGAGCTTTACATGCGCCTGGTCATAGCCGGGCACGAGCGGAATGCCCCAGGCGGCAAAAACCGCCGTACCGTGGGCCGACTGCTCGGTGTAGGTGGCGAAGCCGATGCCGAGGTAGCGGCCGTGCTCGTCACGCCGTGGTCCAGAGCGGAATTCGTCGAGACCGATCATCTTCCGTGCGTCGGCCAAGGAGGCGGGATAATCGCCGGTGTCGTAGTGCTTGTTGGTGACGTTGATGTACGGCATGGCGCCGGCCGACACGAGGTTCTCGGCCCGCACATCGGCGGGCTCGCGACCAACGGCGCGCGCGATCGCATCGATGGTCAGCTCGATGGCGAAGCAGACGCCGGGACGTGCTACGCCGCGATAGGGTGCGAATGGTGGCTTGTTCGTTGCAATGGACATGACCTTTGCCCGATAGGCATGGAAGTCGTACGGGCCTGGCAGGTTGCCGCCGGCCTGTGCGGCTTCCAGGCAGGCGGTGAAGGGCCAGACCGAATAGGCGCCGGTGTCGACCGCGATCTCGGCGTCCAGACCGAGTAGTCGGCCACGCTGATCGGCATAGGCAGTCAACTTGTAGTGGTGCTGGCGGGCGTTGGCGCCGGCGACCAGATGCTCGCGCCGGTCCTCGATCCAGCGAAAGGCCGAGCGACGCGTCAGCGCCAGCCAGGCGACCGCTACTTCTTCGGGCTGCAGCAGGCACTTATAGCCGAAGCCGCCGCCTATGTCGGGTGGCGCCACACGCACGATGGCCTGGGGGATGCCGAGTATTTCTGCCAGCCCGACGCGGATCAGGTGCGGCACCTGGGTGGAGCTGTGCACCACAAGCTGGCCGCCGCGATGATCCCACCAGGCGACCACGCCCTTGCCTTCCATCGGATGCATGGTCTGGCGGGCACAGGAGAGTTCCAGCTCGATCTTTACCGGTGCGGTTTTTGCCACCGGTTCGATGCCGGAATCGAAGCTGGTTTGCAGGAACAGGTTGTCGCCCCAGTGCTCGTGCAGCAGCGGTGCATCTGGGGCGCGGCCGGCAGCGCAGGAGACGATAGGCGGCAATTCGGCGAATTCAACTGTTACCTGCTCGGCCAGGTCCTCGGCCTGGGCGCGGGTGTCGGCGACGCACATGGCGATGAGTTCGCCCACGTAGCGAACGCGGTCGGCCGCGAGAACCGGCCATTCCGACGTTTTATAGCCGGGGATCGAGGACCTTGTGACGATCGGGGTCACGCCGGCGAGGTCGGGTAGCAAGAAAACGTCGGCTTCCTTCCCGGGCGGCTTGCGGCGCTCGATGATGCGTGCGTGCGCGAGCGGGCTTCGCATGAAGGCCACGTCGCGCATGCCGGCGATGCGGATATCGCCGACGAACTGGCCGTGACCGGCGAGATGACGCGCATCTTCCTTGCGCCGCACGCGGGCGCCGATTCCCTCGCCGGTCACGATGCCGTCCATCACATCTCTTCCGTGCCACGAGGGAGACCCTCGCCCCCGGCGCCCTCACCCGGTTCGCTTCGCGAACCGACCTCTCCCGCCGAGCGGGAGAGGTGGACTTTGTGTGCATCGCGAGCCTTCAATCCGTATGACGACATCGTTATGGAAGCACTATACGGGAATGCAAAGCGCTGTGGGCACCAGCAGATTGTCGTAGATGCAGCGGCGTTCTTGCAGTTTCAGGTCGCCGTCCAGGCGGCGGAAAATATCGCGATACTCGCCGACCTGGTGCAGGTGGGCTTCCGGGCGGTCGGTGAGGACTTCGAACACCACATAGTTGGCGCGAGCCTGGATCGCGCCGTCAGGTCCCGCCGGCGTCACGATCAGGTTGGAGACCATATGCTTCAGGTAACGCGGGCCGAACATGGCAGTCTTCAACAGGGCGAAGGCGCGATCGTGGATCATGCCGCGACCTTCGCAATAGATCAGCCCGACGGGCAGGTCGCGATCGAAATTTTCCCGCGAGATTACGGTGTAGAACGCGTCCTCGGTGAAGCACTCTACCCACGCCATCAGGTCCTGCCGATCCAGCAAGGCGCAATAGCGGGCGTTGAAGGTCTCGATCTCTGCGCGCAACAGCAGAGCCTCGAGTTGCGGGTCATGCGTCGATGGCGCTTCCATTCATAGCCCCATCACGCCGCGCCAGTGCCGGTACATTGCGCGGATCGCCGATTCTGAAATCAGCGTCTCCGACGTGCCGGCCGGCGTGCCGGGGTCCAGTGCAACCAGGTGCCCATGGCCTGGCACATCGCGCATGCCGTCCTGGACGAACTTGATCGCCTCGTTGTCCTCCAGGCCGAGGAAGCCCGCCGGCCCCATCAGATTTCCCTGGCGCAGGCGATGGCGCGTCATCTCTTCGCTGTCGCCTTCGAAGCCGAACATGGTCCATATCATGATGAATTCGTGCGGCCCGGTCGGCACGATTTGGCGGATACCCAACGTGTTCATCTCCCGCTGCACGATCAGGTTGGGCCAGATCGTCGCCATGGTGACGGACCACGGGCTGTCAAATTCGTTAGTGAAATCCATGATGCGCGGATCCGAGAGCCGCATTCCTTCCCGGTAGGCTCGCATCTCCTTCCGGTCTTCGGTTGAGACCTTGCTGGCGTCGCTTTTGGCCGAGCACATCACGCCGTGACGGCCGCTGGCATCGACCAGCATCAGCGACTTGTTGCCGGCAACCAGCAGGCCAAAGGTCACCAGGAAGGTGTGCAGCAGCGTCGCATGATAGGGGTCCTTCAGATTCTCATGATATAGCTTCCAATTGCCGGGCAGCGAATGCCGGTAATGACCAAGTATCTTCAGCGCACGGCCGTCGAAGGTTGCCTCGAATTCGCGCAGCACCTCGGGGCCGAGATAGTCGGCAAGGCTTTCCATGTCTTCGGCGTAGCTGGCGAAGACGACGCCGCGATGCGTGGTGACGGCGAGACGTCGGGGGCCATGGTCGGCAAGCCGAAAATCCGCGGGCATGCCACCCTTGCCGGCCACGCCGCGGCGGAACGGCACGGCGCGCAAGGTGCCGTCCAGGTCATAGGTCCATTGATGATACGGGCAGATGAATTCCCGCACGTTGCCGGCGAGCTCACGGCAGAATTCCGCTGCTCGATGAGCGCAGCGATTCTCGAAGACGGCGATCGTTCCTTTGGTGGTCCGGCTGACCACCACCGGTGTCGGCCCGACATGGGAGCGGATGAAATCGCCGGGATTGGGGAGCTCGGCTTCCAGTGCGACGTAGTTCCAGGTCCGCCCGTGGAAGATACGCTCCACCTCGCGCTCGTAGATCACCTGGTCGGTATAGACCCAGTCTGGAATGCGTGTTTCGCCCTCGGCCGGCCAGGCGTAGCGTTGCGGGATCGCGAAGGCGTCGCCGTGCGTATCCATGCCCATTTCCCTCCGCCGCCGCGGGAACCGGTGCGCACCATACCCAGCGTCCTTCGGCCGGTGCAACGCCGAGGACTGCGGTCCGGGATTGCCCCGCTGCCTCGGCCCGATCTAGCGTTGAAGCTACGTGAGAGAATGAGGTCGAACGATGGCGCAGGAGCCGCTGGCCCAGTCGGGCAACTACCTCCACATCTATGACTTCCGGGTCATCCCCGGGCGAGAAGAGGAGTTCATCCGTCTGTTCGAGGAGTTCGACTACTCCGACGGCAACCCGATGCACAAATCCTCGGCCCAGGTGAAGGACGGGGTGTTGTGCCGCGATACCGAGGACCCGAGCCGCTTCTTCCTGATCGCCGAATGGTCCGACATCGAGGAGCATGCGCGCATTCGCCGGATCCTGGCCAACGAGATCAAGCCGGACTTCATCAAGCTGATCGAAGGCGGCAGGTTCGTTCCGAAATACGTGCAGGTGGTTTCTGCGACGCCGCAGGAGATCCTGCAACGCAGCACGAGTTAGGCTGCCGAACGCTACGGAGTGCGCTGTGCGGCCGTGTGCCGGGAATCGTCAGTACCGTTCAGGGTTCCTTTACGAAACGGCTCAACTCTAGGGTGATGGGCCGTTTCGTCCAGTAGGAGGGACTGGCTGCCCGGCAGTTCCTCGGCGTCGGAGCGGGTTGCGGATCCTTTGCTGTGAGTGGCGCATGATCCTGGGTGCGTTTCTCGCGGTAGGGGCCGGTGCCGGCCTCATGGCCGCTGGAGCGGCGTTTCGGATTCGGACCCCATTTCGGGGACGCGATCCTGACCGAAATCGCTGCGCGAATCCGAAATGTGCTGGGGCAATGCGTAACGGTCGCACGCCTGGGGGGCGACGAATTCGCTGCCTTGCTGCCGGCCCCGGAGGGAGAAGCGGCGGTCGCGGACTCGGCGCGGGCGATTGTTGACGCGGTCTCTGCTCCGCTTCGCATCAACGGAATGACGATCGATGTTGGTGCCGCAGTGGGCATCTCCATGTCGCCCTGGAATGGCACCGACACCGAATCTCTGCTGCGTACCGCGGACATCGCGATGTATCATGCGAAACGAGCTGGCGGCGGCAGCCATCAATTCTTCGAGGCGCGCATGGCAGCCGAGCTCGAGGAAGTGACGGATCTCAGGCACGAGCTGCATCACGCCATTGTTGCCGGGGAGATTGTGCCGCATTTCCAGCCGCTCGTCAGAATGAGCGACGCGACGATCGTCGGCTTCGAGGCGCTCGCTCGATGGGAGCACCCGACGAAAGGCACGCTGACACCGGCGCGGTTCCTGCCGATCGTAAGAGGATTGATTGCATTGGCTGACTTGCAGAGAGTGATTGATAATTATGGACTTGAGAAGGTAGCAAGCTAGCACTCTTATTCGCTCAGACGAGCTAATGAGCTAGCTCGATGAATCCACAACCATCGAGCCTAGAGGGCACAGGGCACCACTTAGAGTGGCGATAGTTTTGGCGTATGACTATTATGTGTCTAACACATACCCTATGTCACTCCAATTCAGTTATCAGATATCAGATAAAAAAATAGAGAGATGGAGGGCGCGAGCTAGGATAATGGTAAGGCCATGATCTCAATTATCTTCTCTGAAATCAAAGATTCTGATGGCAGGATCATGAGTGCGGCCAGAACTAATTGGGGTGGCAATACTTATATCGAGGCTATTGGATCGAGGTCATTGGATTATGAAACGTTGAGGGGATTAGCGAGACAGCTTGTTGAGGCAGGTTGTCCTGACCAGGAATGGCAAGCAGGTTGGAGTTCAAGAAAATATAGTATTCTTGGCCCTTCTATCCATGAGCTTGCCACTGGGGGTAGAAGCTCGGGAAACATCATAATCATGCTGGCCATTAATGACAGGGACCTCTCCACCTCTGTTGAGCATGGTTTTTGTTTCCTTGGGCGCGAGGGGACTCAATATCCTTCAGGTTGGACAGGGTTCCTCTCGCATCACTCTCCCAAGCCATCAGTTGATTTTGGTCAGTTGATGATGAGTGGAGTAATAGGTCTTTCTTTCATGCTCTTAATCAACTGCTTGACGAAATCATCCATGTTCTGACCAAATTCAGCTGCTTCTTTCCCTAATGACCATACAAAGGCGGGATCATTATTCGCTCTTTGTGCTGTATTCACAGCGTTATATGCTGCACTGGTTGTCGCTGCGACAAGTTGTCCGGGTGCGTCACGAGGCAATGCTTCAAGTTCAGCAATACGCTTCTCAGCAGTTTTCAATGCAGCATTGACCACCATCTCTTGATCATCCTTAAGGGCCAACCGATCTTTAAGAGCGTCGATTGAGCCTTCGGAATGAGACTTAGCAATGTTCCAGCAAACTCCACCAACAAAAATACAGAGACTTAAAATGGCAAAAATTATGCCAATAAAAACCCAGATCGCTTGGCCAAGGTTATGTTCTACCCACAAACCCAGAAGCGACAAAAGTTGGTAGTTATTATCCATACCAGCCTCGCATGGCAAGGCGGGCAGGATACCAGTTTTAACGTGGCAACACTACCTTGCGGCTAAAAAGGTAAGGCTTCCTGCCCTAAATCCTAAGCCAATAGACGTATCCCTCCCTATGGTATCCCCAACTAGGGAGATATGGGATGGTGTGTTGATATCATTGATGAAACTAAGGGATCGAGGATCCGGCGGCAATGCGGCGGCTGCGGGAGCTGGGCTGCGCCTACGGGCAGGGATTTCTGTTCAGCCGGCCTCTGCAGGCGGATCGTGCGGCAGAGCTTGTTGCGCGGGCGGGCGTTGCAGCGGCCGCCGGCTGGGTTCAGTCTGATATCGTCGTGTGGCGCTGACAGGGTGCAGGTGCAAGCGGCTGCTGGAAGTCTCGAACGGGTGCCAGCCAGGCGCTAATTCCGTGCTGTGTCTCCAAGTTGCGAGCTGCGACGCAGATCGGAGCGGCGGCGCGCGGTTCGGAGAAGCGGCGGCTGATGAGAAGCGAATCGACGCGGACGAGTTGGTACTGATATAGATGCGGCCAGTCCGTCTGCGGCGCTTCAACCGATGATCCACAGCACAGAACTCGCGCCGAGTCCCGCAGTACAAATGTAATGTTAGTTTCATCCACGGCAGCATCGCACGTGTTGACAGCGTTTCAGCCGTTGCCGACAAAGTTCCCGGCGAGAAAAGCAAAAACAATTCACCAACGCGCTCAAAAGGTGGCGGCTTGTACTGATCTGACCTGGAAGACCAGACGTGCCGGCACTCAGGCTTAGACGGGCCGATGTGTTGCCACAACGGCCATGGTCCGAGCGGGGCCGGACCTCGGGTCACGCTCCGTGGAGTCGGTATGAACATCGTCCTGCTGATCTTTCTCGCGGTCATTGCTGCCACCTTCTTTTCAATCGCCGGCGTCTGGCTCGGCCGCCATTTCCTGCGCGGGCGAGTGGCGGGGGGGCACCACGAGGTGCTGGTGGCGCTCTGCCAGATAGGTGGAACGCTCCACGCGGTATTTTTGGCGTTCCTGGTCGTCGCAGTCTGGCAGTCCTACGACGTGGCGCGTGCCAATGTCGCTGACGAGGCGTCGGCACTGGCGACGCTCTATCGGGCGAGCAGCGGCATGGAGTCCGGCATGGGAAAGCGACTACGCGAGCTTATCCGCGACTACGTAGAGGCGGTGGTCCACGACGAGTGGACGATCCAAGCCGAAACCGGCGGTGCCAGCCCGAAGGCCCGGGCGGCGAGCCTCGCCATGTATCGCCTTTTCGGTCGGGAGAATCCGGCGATCAAGCAACAGGAGGCCGCTGTCGATGGAGCGGCACTGGAGATCATCTGTATCCCTACGGTGACGACCGCCTTGTCTGAATAGTGGCGGCTTGATTTGCTTCGGGGGATGATAGGAAGCAAGCATGAGGCTGCCAGAGTGGCAGCCACAGATGGCGAGGCAAGCCCACGGATCGAGATCGTGGGAGAGCGGCGTCGGGCGCATGACGCTCGGTTTCGAGCCAAGGTGGTGGGGGAGTCTGTGCAGCCTGGGGTACGCATCCAGGACGTTGCCCGCCGACACGGGATCTGCCCGAGCCTGGTCTATCGCTGGCGTCGCCTCGCTGCAGCCGAGACTGCCTGCGGCTCGGAGCTGCATCTCTTCCCCGCGCGGATTGCGCCTGTTCCGAGCGAGACGCCGGCGGCATCAGAGCCGTTGCCGTCTCGGGTGATAACGCCACGGCGAACGGGGTTGATCGAGATCGAGCTGAACGGCAGCGTGCGCGTGAGTATCGACGAAGGAGTGAGCGTTGCGGCGCTCCGCCGCGTGCTGTCGGTGTTGCGCGGATGATGATGCCACCCTCGGGTATGCGCGTCTGGCTGGCCGCAGGCAGGACCGATATGCGTCGCGGGATGAATGGCCTTGCCCTGCAAGTACAACAGTCCCTGCAGCGCAACCCGCACGCCGGCGATGCGTATGTTTTCCGGGGTCGTCGGGGTGATCTGATAAAGGTTCTTTGGCATGACGGCCTCGGCATGTCGCTATATGCCAAGCAACTCGAGCGCGGTCGGTTCATCTGGCCATCGCCGGCGGATGGAGTGGTTGCGATTACGGCGGCCCAACTCGGCTACATGCTAGAGGGAATCGACTGGAGACACCCGCAGCGAACCTGGCGACCGGAACTGGCGGGCTAAGATTGGACTAGTTGCACAGTTGCCGGGGTTTTTTTGAAGATTTCGCGTGCATGACCACGGGCGAGTGTGATTTCAGTTGTCGGCATGAGCGATTCGGCCGGTACACTTCCGGATGACATCGACGCGCTGAAAGCAGCGCTAATCTCCGAGCAGGCCGCGCGGCGTGATTTTGAGGCTCGTGCCGCTGGTGCCGAGGCGATGGTTGCGCATCTGAAGCTGCTAATCGCCAAGATGAAGCGTGACCGCTTCGGCGCCTCCGCCGAGCGTGGACGCAAGCTGCTCGATCAGTTGGAGATGCAGATCGAGGAACTCGAGACCGCTGCCGCCGAGGACGAAGCGGCTGCCGCTCATGCGGCCACGAACAGGACGAACGTGCGCCCGTTCACACGCGCCAAGCCGGTGCGCGCACCGTTACCGGCGCACCTGCCGCGCGAGCGGCTGGTGCTGCCGTCGCCGACAAGCTGTCCGTGCTGTGGCGGTCAGCTCACCAAGCTCGGCGAGACCACCACCGAGACGTTGGAGAGCATTCCACGGACCTACAAGGTGATCCAGACGGTGCGAGAGAAGTTCTCCTGCCGCTCGTGCGAGACGATCACGCAGCCGCCGGCGCCGTTCCATCCGATTTCCCGTGGCCGCGCCGGTCCGGACCTGCTGGCGACGATCGTCCATGGCAAGTTCGGCGAGCATCAGCCGTTGAACCGCCAAAGCGAGCGGTTTGCCCGCGAGGGCATCGATCTCAGCGTCTCCACACTGGCCGATTGGGTGGGTGCCTGCACGACGGCGCTGTCGCCATTGGTGACGCTGATCAAGGCCCACGTACTCGCCGCCGAGCGCCTACACGGCGATGAGACCACCGTGCCGGTGTTGGCCAAGGTCAAGACCGTCACCGGCCGATTATGGACCTATGTGCGCGACGACCAGCCGTTCGGTGGCGCGGCACCGCCAGCGGCGATCTTCTTCTATTCGCGCGATCGCAGCGGCGAGCATCCGTGCCGACATCTCGCCGGCTACGCGGGCATTCTGCAAGCCGACGCCTATGCCGGGTTCAACGACCTCTACCACCCCGCACGCCAGCCTGGTCCGATCATTGAGGCCGCGTGTTGGGCACACGGACGGCGCAAACTGTTCGTGCTCGCCGAAGTTGCCAAGGCGCCGCTCGCGATCGAGGCGGTGCGCCGGATCGATGCGATCTTCGATGTCGAACGCGACATCAACGGCCTGCCAGCGACCCAACGGCAGGCCGTAAGACAGGTCCGGGTCGCGCTCCCTCGAGAGCTGGATGCGCGTCGAACGCGGCAAGCTCTCGCGTCATGCCGACGTCGCGAAGGCGATGGACTACATGCTCAAGCGATGGGATGCCTTTGCGCGCTTCCTTGCCGATGGACGCATCTGCCTGACCAACAATGCGGCGGAACGCGCGCTGCGCGGAATTGCACTCGGGCGCAAGTCATGGCTGTTCGCCGGTTCGGACCGCGGCGGGGAGAGGGCAGCGGCGATGTATTCGCTGATTGCGTCGGCAAAGTTGAACAACATCGATCCGCGCGCCTGGCTCGCCGACGTGCTCGCGCGCATCGGTGATCACCCAGTCTCGCGGTTGCACGAACTGCTGCCCTGGCATTGGCCGCGAGCTACTCGCGTCGACCGCGCGGCCTGATCAATGGCGGCGCCCAGTTCCGTCTCCACCATCGGCCGGGTGGCCAAGATGCTCGGCGAGGACGAGGACCTCTTGCGCGACATCGCCCTCGATATGGAGCCGGAAGACGGTGTCCTCACCGTCTGGGACATCGACGAAATGTCCACCGTTGCCTTTACCGCCGAAGGTATCGAGAACCTCAAGGAACTCCTCGCGGACCTCAAGAGGTAGGCGACACCAGTGCGTCGTCCGCATGCTTGGTCGACGGCCGTGCAACACCGCGGCACTCGGCGGATGCTTACGATCATCTCGCAAATTCAATCCGACCGGAACAAGCGAACGCTGGAGGCTGAGCAATCGCTCCCGGTGATCATATGGCTCGCGGAGATCGGCTCCGGCGCGGTTGTCCTCTCGATGAGTTTCTTCCTGTTTATGGAGCAGGTCGCGCCGCAGATGATCGTTACCAGCATGATGGCGAGCACGATCGCGCTACTGCTATGCATCACATTCGTGCTGAGCCGACCTTTTGCCGAGCCGTTGGCGCTTCAGCCGCATCCGTTCGTGCACTCGCTGGAAGTGTTCAACTCGGTGGATGCGACGCCCTGACGGGAGATCCCGAACCACCACGTCATCGTGGCAATTCAATCCGCCAGTCCCACCGCACCGCAGTGGTACTGCAAAACGGTCAGTAAGGCACGCGACTGATCCGTCGAGGGTATTCCGTCCGACCGAGCAGCTTCGCCTCCTCCGGCGCCCGATGGGCGGCAACTGCTAACGAATGTGCAGTTCCGCCTTTATAGAAGTCGACAAGATCGGTTTTCATCTGCGATCGCGATTTATCATCGAGATATACCATATGTCCTGACGGATATTTATGGATTGCGAGATTGGCTTGAGCGTGCTTGTCGTCCAGCGGCATGTTCTCGAAGTTCAGGATCGTCTGGAAGAACGGCGTGACGGAATCGTAGTAACCGTTTGCAGAGAAGACCTTCAGATAGGGGTTCAGTGCCATTGCCGCCGCGAGATCTCCTGCGGTGTACAAACTCTCGGGCCCGCCCCTCTGCGCCCCTGTCGGGTCAACATGGCTGAAGTCCCAATTGAGGAACGCCTGATCGTTGATATCCAGGAACGGCGACGTCGATGTGAACTGGAGCTCGTCGTTGAGATAGACGTTCCACATCGCCGTATAGACACCGCCAACCGCCGTCATCGTCGGATCATTGCCTCCGGACTCCGGGTCAACCAACTCGGCAATTCCAGTGTCCGCCGCAGTGACGCGCCCATCATAGGCGCCGACAGCGACACCATCGTCCAGAAGCAGGCTGGTGAGGAACACGGTGCCGCCCCCTGTCGAGACGTCGAGCTTCCAATACTTCAGCACGGCGGGCGGTATGCCGATGAACTCGCTCAATGTGTGCAGAACGCTGGCGTCCACCTTCGGGAACCCCGCCAAGGCAGATGCGTAGGGGCCGCCGGCAAATGTCTCGACAGACTTCATGAACGCCGGCAGGTCGGAAGGCGGGGGCGAGACCGTCACCTTCTTGTGGAACCAGGCATCGGCTGCGAAGGTCGGCAGAAGACCGATGGGGTTGCCGGACTGCGAATAGTCCAAAATCGAGGACTGCAGGGTCACCCCGTTCAGATCGACTCCATCCTCGTGCAGCAGCCACGTGAGAACGCAGGTTCGAGGCGTTCCGTACAACTCGCCGAACAGGAATTTTGGCGAGTTCCAGCGATTGTACACGGTCAGATATCGCTTCACGAACTGCTTGATCGACCGGGCATCCTGGTCCACTCCCCAAAAATCCTTGTTCGTGCGAGGCGCGATTGCGGCCGAGTATCCGGTGCCGACCGGGTCGATGAACACCAGATCGGTCTGATCGAGCAGACTGTCCGGGTTGTCGACCATGGCGTACGGCGCGGGCGGCGTGAAATAGGGCATGCTCGTTCTGATCCGGCGCGGCCCAAACGATCCGAGCAACAGGAAGACCGATGAGGATCCCGGACCGCCGTTGTAGAAGAAGGTGACCGGACGCATTGAAGGCTTGGTGGTGTCGGTGGTGAACGCGACATAGAAGATCTTCGCAGCGGGCTGGGCGCTGTATTCGTCCACCGTGACAAGATGGCCTGCTCTCGCTGTGTAGGCGATCGCCGTCCCGTTGATGGTCACCCTATGGTGCGTGACCGCGGCGTTCTCGGTGGTGTCGGTGACGGAATCATCTTTCCCGGAGCCGTAGGGGGTCGTGTCCAGCAATGGCTGATCCGGCGGGATTTGCTGCGAGGTAGGTTTCTTGCCCATCGCCCATCTCGGTTCCTGCGAGGCTGGCAGAGTGACACATGGGCGGCGCCGGCTCTAGGGCAGGTTCAAGTGACTGGAAGCGGCAACGAGTCGCAGCCCCGCCCGGCACCCTTACCCGCCGCGCTTCGCGGGACCTTCAGGTCGGAGCCCGAGGGGGCCTCTGCCGCAGAGCGGGAGAGTGTAAGGGCGTGCAGAATGAGCCGGTCAGGCGGCGGTGCTTTCCGCGTGCCGTTCCGAGCGCCTGCGCGCGTGCGGATCGAGGAACCGCTTGCGCAGTCCGTACCGCGCTGGGCGTCACCTCGACCAACCCGCAAACCCGGCAATGCAGATAAAAACTGCCGAGGATGTCGCTGCGTTTCCACAGCCCGGCGCTTGCCTTCAAGAGAGAGATGGCTGATATCACGAATAGCTGGCGCGGCCTTCGTGACAGCGTTCTGTGGGGTAAATGCGCAGGGAATAGCGACCTGTGTCGGTTCGATCCCACGCATGAGTTGAGTGGGGCGCGGCAGGTCTTCGGGATGCAAATCAAAATAGGTTATAATCGCAGCGTCGTGTGCCTCCTGATGGTCTTTGTGTGCTTCAGTGCGGTCTTCGGCGCGGCAAGTGCCGTGGCGCAGCCTGCTGTACAGCAATCTGACCGTGAGCTTGTCGTCGGCACTCGGGAGGCGCCTCCTTTTTCTATGAAGGGCCAGGACGGCGCTTGGGAGGGTATCAGCATCGATTTATGGAGACATATCGCGGAACGGCTGCATCTGCACTATCGCATTGAGGACCGGGGAAGCGTGCAAGACCTGGTCGATGCTGTCGCCTCAGGACAGGTGGATGTTGCTGTCGCGGCCCTGACCGTGACGGCAGATCGGCGAAAGGTGATGGACTTCACCCAGCCATTCTTCGAGACTGGTCTCGGAGTTGCCGTCCCGCGCAGCGGTGTCATCGCGTGGCTTCCGGTGCTCCGCACCTTTCTATCCTTACGCTTCTTCCAGGCAGTGTTGGCACTGCTGTCGATTGCGCTACTGGTCGGAACGCTAATCTGGATTTTCGAGCGGCGCGAGAACGAGCATTACAGCGGCGGGGCGCTGCGTGGCTTCGTCGCTGGCGCGTGGTGGTCTGCTATCGCGATGACCCAGGGGGGCGCGGCACAGCACGGACCGCGTTCGACGCCCGGGCGCGTGCTCGCTGTCGTATGGATGGTCGTTTCAGTTGTCGCCATCTGGGTGTTTATCGCCGGAATCACCGCAGCGCTGACGGCACAGCGGCTACAGGGGCTTATTCGCAATACCAACGACCTTCGTGCAGTACAAATCGGCGCAGTCACCGGTTCATCCACGGTGGACTTCCTGACCGAGCAGCGGATCGCGTTCCGTTCCTACCCGACGGCCGCGGCTGGCTTGCAGGCTGTTCAGTCCGGGCGGATTGAAGCCTTCGTCTATGACCGGCCGTTGCTCGCATGGATGCTGCAGCAGGATTTTCCACGCCTTGAGCTGACGCCGATAACTCTCGATAACCAGAACTATGCCATCGCCCTGCGTCTCAACAGTCAGCTCCGTAGTGAGCTCGACATCGAAGTGCTCGACACGCTGGGGAGCGAGTGGTGGGAGCAGACGCAGTTCCGCTATCTCGGCCGTAGCGCCGCAAATTGAGCGATTGCATTGCCGTCGCGCTTCGTAGCCTGAAGCGTCAGGCCGCCGCGCTCTCCGCGCGCCGTTCCGAGCGCTTGCGGGCATGCGGATCGAGGAACCGCTTGCGGAGTCGTACGGCGCTTGGCGTCACCTCCACCAGCTCGTCGTCCTCCACGTAGGCGATCGCCTGCTCCAGGCTCATCCGCCGGGGCGGGGTCAGCAGCATTGCATCGTCCTTGCCGGCAGCGCGGATATTGGTGAGCTTCTTCTCCTTGATCGGGTTCACGTCGAGATCAGAGCCGCGATTATGCTCGCCCAGGATCATACCGACATAGACCTTGTCGCCAGGGCTGACGAACATTGCACCACGTTCCTGCAAGTAGAACAGCGCGTAGTGCACCGCTTCGCCGTCAGCGTTGGAGATCATCGAGCCCGATCGGCGTCCCTCGATCGGTCCCTTCCAAGGCCCGTACCCGGCGAACAGTCGGTTCATCACGCCGGTGCCGCGAGTGTCGGTCAGGAACTCGCCGTGGTAGCCGATCAGGCCGCGGCTCGGGATCAGGAAGGTCAGCCGCACCTTGCCGCCGCCGGAGGGACGCATGTCGCGCAGCTCGCCCTTGCGGCGGGTCAGTTTCTCGACCGCCACGCCGGTATAGGGCTCATCCACATCGACCAGCACCTCTTCCATTGGCTCTTCGCGCTCGCCGGTACTTTCGTTACGGCGGGTGAGCACGCGCGGACGGCCGATGGTCAGCTCGAAGCCCTCGCGGCGCATGGTCTCGATCAGCACGCCGAGCTGCAGCTCGCCGCGCCCGGCAACCTCGAATGCCTCGGTCTCGCTGCTTTCGCTGACTTTGATCGCGACATTGCCCTCGGCTTCACGGAACAGCCGTTCGCGGATCTGCCGCGAGGTCACTCTGCTGCCTTCCCGCCCTGCCAGTGGCCCGTCGTTGATCCGGAACGTCATCGCCAAAGTGGGTGGATCGACCGGGATAGCCGGCAACGGCGCTGCCAGCTCCGGTGCGCCAATCGTGTCGGGCACCGTCGCTTCGGCCAGGCCGGCGACGGCGATGATGTCGCCGGCCTCGGCTTCCTCCACCGGCACCCGATCCAGGCCGCGGAATGACAGCAGCTTGGTCATCCGCCCGGTCTCGACCACGGCGCCGTCAGCGTGCAGCACCTTGACCGGCATGTTGAGGCGCGCGCGGCCCTGCTCGACACGGCCGGTCAGCACGCGGCCGAGATAGTTGTCGTAATCCAGAATGCTCGCAACCATGGCGAACGGCGCGTCCGGCGCGACGGTGGGCGGCGGCACATGGCGCAGGATCAGCTCGAACAGCGGCGCCAGATCGCGGCGTGGCCCCTCCAGCGTCGCATCCGCCCAGCCCTGCCGGCCGGAAGCATACAGCATCGGGAAATCGAGCTGCGCATCGGTGGCGCCAAGCGCCGCGAACAGGTCGAATATCTCAATGTGGACCTCGTCGGGGCGGGCGTCGGCGCGATCGACCTTGTTGATCACGACGATCGGGTGCAGCCTGCGGGCGAGGGCCTTGCTGACCACGAATTTGGTCTGCGGCAGCACGCCCTCGGCGGCATCGACCAGCACCAGCGCGCCATCGACCATGTTCAGAATGCGTTCGACCTCGCCGCCGAAATCGGCATGGCCTGGCGTATCCACGATGTTGATGCGCGTCGCGTTCCAAAGCACCGAGGTGCACTTGGCGAGGATGGTGATGCCTCGCTCGCGCTCCAGCTCGTTGCGGTCGAGTGCGCGCTCGGCGACCATCTGGTGCTCGCGGAAGGCACCGGACTGGCGCAAGAGCTGATCGACCAGCGTGGTCTTGCCGTGATCGACGTGCGCGATGATGGCGATGTTGCGGATTTCCATGCGTGTCCTTGGGGCAGGGCTCGGTTTGGGGCTGCCCGGCGGGGCGTGCTGCGGGGCACAAATAGGGGCTCGGCGACATGGATGCGAGGGGCGCAGGGGACAGCGTCGCAAGACCGGAAACGTCTCATTTCGCTGCACGCGGCATGTCGGATCATGTGACGAGATAGTGCAAAGTGGGGGTGATCCTGCTGTGGGAGGCGCTCGCTGGTTGGCGGCTTGGTGCCTCGCTGGCGCGGCCCCCCTCCCGCTAACCGCCTCCTGCAAGGGGAGGGGGAATTAGGCCGCGGCGCGGAGCGACTGAACCCTGCGGAAGCACGACGCCGACGGCCGGGCTACATTACGGGGCGGGCTCTGCTGATTGATGGCGGCCGGTATGCCGGCACGTTCTGACGCGATCTTCCGCGCCAGGCCGACTGTTTGTCGTGTGCGCGGGTCGGCTAAACTGCCCGAATGCCTCGCGTCGCCGCGGTCACGATGACCTACAACGAGCCGGACTTCGTGCCGATCTGGACGCGGCATTATGCCCGCCACGTCGGGGCGGAGCATTGCTACGTCTTCGATCACGGCTCCGACGACGGCAGCACCGACGGGCTGGGCGATGTCAACGTGATCCGCCTGCCGCGCTCGCCGTTCGACGAGCCGTCGCGGCGGCGTTTCATCAACGCCTTCTGCGGCAGTCTGCTGGAATACTACGACTTCATCTTGCACGCCGACATCGACGAGATCGTGCTGCCCGACCCGCAGCGGCACGCGACGCTGACCGACTATTGTTCCGCGCCGCGCGGCGAGGTGACGAACGCCATCGGGCTGAATGTGCAGCATGTGCCGGCTCTCGAGCCGGCGCTGGATCTGACGCGGCCCGTCACGCTGCAGCGGCGGTTCGTCTGGCTGGGAAGCACGATGTGCAAGCCGCTGCTGATCCGCCGGCCGGTGACGTGGTCGCAGGGTGGGCATTGCTGCGAATATCCGGTCACGTTCGACGGGCTGTATATGTTCCATCTGCGCTGGTTCGACCTCGCGCTCGGCCTGAAGCGCCTGGCGAAGACGCGGGCGATGCCGTGGTCCGACGAGCCGACCGGGGCCACGTATCAGAAGATGGACGACGCGGCGTTCGCGGCGCTGTTCAAAGGCCTTGCGTCGCGGCCCCGGCGCGCCCACGTCGAGTTCGATCCGGCGCGCGGGGCGATCATGGCCGACATGCTGCGGAAGGTCGCCGGGTCATGGGTGCCCGAGACGCATGAGGCGCACCGGATCAGCCTGACGATCGCAAGCCAGGACCTATGGCCAATTCCGCGGTACTTTCAGGGCGCATTCTGAATGGCGGGCGCGCCCGCGCGGTCCGGTCTATGCGTCCTCCAGCCGGACGTATTCGAAGTCGCCAGGCTTGTTGTCGATGCCGACCTTCGGGGGAGCGATCCAGCCGGCGTACTGGCCGGGCTCGCGCTGGGGGCTTCCTTAGGCTTAACGGGCCAGCGCCGCTGGCCTTCAGTGCGCCTCGGCCCAGCTCGCTCCTCGGCCGGTTTCGACCACCAGCGGGACCGCCAGTTCGGCCGCCGCTTCCATCACGCGGCGGGCAACTTCGGCCAAAGCATCGGCTTCGCTCTCCGGTGCCTCAAACAGCAACTCGTCGTGGACCTGCAAAAGCAGGCGGGACTTGAGGCCTGCCCCCGCCAACGCCTTCGGCAGGCGCACCATGGCGCGCTTGATCACGTCCGCGGCTCCCCCCTGCAGGGGCGCGTTGATCGCCTGCCGCTCGGCGTAGCCGCGACGGGCCGGGTTCTTGTCGGCAATTCCCGGGACCCAGCAGCGACGGCCGAACGGCGTCGCCACGAAGCCGTCGATCCGCGCCGCTTCCTTGGTACGCTCCATGTAGGCGCGGATGCCGGGATAGCGGGCGAAATAGGCGTCGATATAGCTGCGCGCCTCGCCCGGCGTGACGCCGAGCTGGCGGGCCAGGCCGAAGGCGCTGATGCCGTAGATGATGCCAAAATTGATTGCTTTGGCACGCCGGCGAGTCATCGGGTCCATCCCGGCCATCGGGATGCCGAACACCTCGCTCGCGGTGCGTGCGTGGATGTCCTCGCCGTGGATGAAGCTGTCGCGGAGCGCCGGGATTTCGGCGACATGGGCGAGCAAACGGAGCTCGATCTGCGAGTAGTCGGCGCTGACCAGCACATGGCCCGGCTCGGCGATGAAGGCGCGCCGGATGCGCGTACCCTCCTCTGTCCGCACCGGAATGTTCTGCAGGTTTGGATCCGTGGAAGACAATCGGCCGGTACTGGCGACCGCCATGGCGAAGCAGGTGTGCACGCGGCCGGTTTCCGGGTTGATCTGCTCCACCAGCGCATCGGCATAGGTCGATTTCAGCTTCTGAAGCTGGCGCCATTCCAGGATGCGAGCCGGGAGCTCATGGCCCTGTTCGGCCAACGACTGCAGCACCGATGCATCGGTGCCCCAGGCGCCGGTCTTCATGCGCTTGCTGCCGCCGAGCTTCATTTCGTCGAACAGCACTTCGCCGAGCTGCTTGGCGCTGCCGAGGTTGAAGGGGCGCCCGGCAAGCCGATGGATATCGCGCTCCATCGCCGCCATGCGTGCATCGAAATCGATCGAGATGCGGCGCAACTCGTCGGCATCGACCTTGATGCCGGCCCGCTCCATCTCCAGCAGGATCGGCAGCAGCCGCCGCTCGAGCTGCTCATACAAGGCCAGCGCACGGCTGAAACGCAACCGCGGCTTGAGCGTGCACCACAGGCGGAAGGCAATGTCAGCGCTCTCGGCGGCGCAGGCGGTGGCGCGGTCGATCGGCACCTGCGTGAAGGGAAGCCGGTTGCGCCCTGTGCCGGTGACCTCGTCATGGCCGATCGGCGTGTGGCCGAGATGGAGCTGCGCCAGCTCATCCGGCTCGTGGCCGTGCAGCCCGGCCTCCTGCGCGTAGGAGATCAGTGTGCTGTCATCGAACGGCGCGGCCAAGGGGAAGCCGGCGCGCGCCATGACCAACATGTCGAACTTGGCGTTCTGATAGATCTTCAGGATCGACGCGTCGGTCAGCACCAGGCCGAGCAGCGCGATTGCCTCGGCAAGCGGCACCTGAGCAGGAAGGCCCTGATGACGCAGTGGCACGTAACAGGCGCGCCCGGTCGCAGTCGCGAGCGAGAACCCAACCAGGGTGGCGCGCATCGCGTCGAGATTATCGGTTGTGGCGTGAAGCGCGACGATGCCACCGTCCCGCGCCTCGTTGACCCAGCCGGTCAGGGCACCAGTGTCGGTTACGGTTTCATATGGCCCGAAACCCGATGTCGCCGCGATCTCGGTTGCCGGGAGGGGTTGCGCGGGCAGGCCCAACTCCCCTTGCGCGTGCGGCCTTGGCTGGGCCGCGGCCTGCGACGGCGCTTCGGCGACTGGCGCCGTGCCGTCCAGACCCATACGCACCAGAACGCTGCGGAAGCCTTGCACGTTCAGCCAGGCGGCCAGCTTCGGCCGATCGACCTCGCAGGCGCAGAGTTGCTCGAGCGGCACCGGCATTGGCGCGTCGGCGCGCAGGGTGACCAGGTCGCGCGAGATTCGCGCCGACTCGGCGTGCTCGATCAACATGTCGCGCCGTTTCCCGGGCTTCATCGCCAAAGCGGCGGCCAGCACGCCGTCGAGGTCGCCATATTCGTTGATCAGCTCGGCGGCACGTTTGGGCCCGATCCCCGGCACCCCCGGCACGTTGTCGGTTGTATCGCCGATCAGGGCCTGGACGTCGATCATCTTGTCCGGTGGTACGCCGAACTTCTCCATCACTTCGGCCGGCCCGATCGGCTTCTGCTTGATCGGGTCGAGCATTTCCACGCCCGGCCGGATGAGCTGCATCAAGTCCTTGTCGGACGAAACGATCGTTACCTGGCCGCCAGCCTGCTCGGCGGCTCGGGCATAGGCGGCTATCAGGTCGTCGGCTTCCCAGTCGGCTAACTCGACCGCCGGGACGCAGAATGCGTCGGTGGCTTCGCGCACCAGCGCGAATTGCGGGATCAGCTCATCAGGCGGCGGCGGACGGTGCGCCTTGTAGTCTTCGTAAAGCCGGTTGCGGAACGTGGTACGGCCGGCGTCGAAGATCACGGCGATATGGGTGCCCACATGCTCGCGCAGCAGCTTGGCCAGCATGTTGGTAAAGCCGAACACGGCATTGACAGGCACCCCATCCGGCCGCGTCATCGGTGGCAGCGCGTGGAAGGCACGAAAGATGAAGCCCGAGCCGTCGATCAGGATCAGGTGGAGCGGGCGGCCCTCTGGCGGATGTTCCGAGCCTTCGAGCAGCGCGATGTCAGTGTCTGCCGGCAGCTTGGGCCCCCTCGTTCAGGACGTATAAACGCGAGCAGTAGGGGCACATCACCTGGTGATCTTCGATATGCAGGAAGACGCGCGGATGGCCGAGCGCTCCGTCGCCGCCGTCGCAGGCGACGACCACGTCATCGACGTAGATCGTTTCGGTGGGCGTCGGCGAGGGGGCACCGGCCGGCATGAAATCCTGCATTCTCTCTGGTGATGAATTCGCCGTGATGATAGCGTAGCTTGCCGTGCTTTCAACTCTGCGTCCTTGCCCATGCTCCGCCGCCTGAGCGCTCTGCTGACGGCCTTGCCGCTCCTGCGGGCCGTGCCTTTGACCCTGATCTTGGCTCTTGGCGGCTGTATCGCCCATCTGGTGCCGGAAGGTCCGGTGGTCGAGGCGCCTACCGAGACGCCGCACGCCTTCCTGATGCCGGACGGCGCCGCGCTGCGATACCGGGTGTGGGAGCCGGCAGGCAAGCCCAAGGCGATTGTGCTGGCCCTGCACGGGATGAACGACAGCCGTGACGCCTGGGAATTTCCGGCCGATGCCTTCACCGCGGCGGGGATCGAGATCATCTCGCCGGACCAGCGCGGGTTCGGAGCGACCAAGCAGCGGGGCTACTGGGCCGGCACCGCCACGCTGGTGAGCGACGCCCGCCAGATGGCGCTGTTGCTTCGCGCCGCTCACCCCCACACGCGACTGATCCTGATGGGAGAGAGCATGGGAGGCGCCGTGCTGATGTGCCTGGCGGCTTCGCCCGATCCGCCCCCGGTGGATGGCTACGTCCTGGTTTCCCCGGCCGTGTGGGGTCGGGCGGAGATGAACGTATTCGAGCGAGTGGGGCTGTGGGCGATGGCCACGGCGCTGCCCGGGTTCACCGCCACGGGCGCGATCGCGCATGTGGAAGCCAGCAACAATCGCGCCGCAATCGAGCGGCTGTCGACCGATCCGCTGACCCTCCACCACACGCGGTTCGACGCGGTCGCCGGGCTGGTGAACCTGATGGACGCGGCGCTGGCTGCGGCGCCGCACATCCATGAGCCGGCGCTGTTCCTGTATGGCGGGAAGGACGACCTGATCCCGAAGCGGGCGATGGTGGCGGCCTGGCGGGAGCTGCCCGCAGGGGAGCGGATTGCGTACTATCCGGACGCATATCACCTGATGCTGCGGGACATCGGTCGGGACGTGCCGATTGGGGACGTGATCTCGTGGATTTTCCACCCGTCGGCACCGTTGCTTTCCGGTGCTGACCGGGCCGCACCGGCCTGGCTGGCACGTCAGGACTGACGCCGGGCTTTTGTCGGGCGGCGATTGGCGGTATGTGAGGGGTCACGGACCCGTAGCTCAGTTGGATAGAGCGTCGCCCTCCGAAGGCGAAGGTCGCACGTTCGAGTCGTGTCGGGTCCGCCAATCATATCAATACGTTACGGAATGAGGCGCATGAGGCGCGAGGTCGAGATGTGCCTAGCCTTGCCCTCCCGTTCCGTCCGGAAGACCGGCCACCATAATGATCACGCCCCCCTCTTTGTTTGTGGCTTTCGCCGCGGTCATGCCCTTGACCGCCTGATAAAATAAATGTTCTGATCCAGCGGATACCCGCCGTTGGTGACTACTGCGATGTCACAGTCTACCTTGTTTACCCCCGCAAGTGACGTGAGAAACTCGCAGCCTTTTGCATGCGCCTCTTCCAAGTCCGCGAACGAGGCGATAATTTCTTTGTTACCGTTCAAAACCAACGTTGATAATAAACCTCAGGGCCGGCAGTCTTTGCGGCATACTGTATATCTTTGTGAAGGGATTGTTCCGCAGCTTGCCAGTACGTGCCTCCGGCGAATTCATAAATTCGCTGCAATGATTGCCAGAATGGTTTTGTAGGAAGCAATCCGGGGAGGACGGATTTTCCCCCGCCGGAAAACCGGCAAAAAATGGGGTTCAATAAAGCCCTGCGCAACCAGCAGGTCGGCCTCGGCTGCGATCCGGTTGATGATGCACTCGCCGCCGGATGGAAGCGTGCCGATCTTGACCATGGAAGCGTCGTGGGTCGAGAAATGCATGACGATCTGCTCATGATCGGCAATCTCCTGCCCATATTTGTCAATCAACTCCTGCCGGGTCGAGGGACGATGGAAGCCTGTTGCCACCAGAATCTTTATGTTCGCATCCGGTTGCCCTGCACGAATCCGCCGCAGAAGGATAGGCGTAATGATTTTGGCAGGCACGGGACGGGGTGTGGTCCGGCTGATGATGACAATATTTTTCTTGCCTTCACAAGCTCCTCGAACCCGGGAGAGCCGATGGGGTGATCCAGAGAGGCTTCCACCAGCTCCTGCTGGGACAAGCCGTGCTGGTAGGATTCTACTTTTGACACCAGCGATCCCGCAAAATTCTGATCGTCGATTTCAACAGGGATCTGCTTTTTGTCATATGGTAAGAGAAATTTCATAAGCTTCCCTCCATTATTAGCGCGCGGGACTCGCTTCGATGTGACGAGTGGTCAACGCGTCGGACTACACGAGCGGGGATCTGGCTATATCTAAGCGCGACGACCTGGAGTACAACCTCTCTGCCACTCTAGGCTACTCGTTCAATGGACATATTAGCGCCAATCTGGTTTACTCATTTCATGCAGGGCGTAACGATCTGGCAGGGGTCGTCGATCCCCAGACGCGCGCATTCAACCAAAATCTGGTCTCTATAGGGATGCTGATCAAATTCTGACCAACTACGGTGGAGTACACATGATCCGGCGGACATGGCGAGCACCATGTTGACGGTCGGGCGACCGCCTCGATGGGCGCCTCCATCCTTCGGCGGGGGCGCCAAAATAAGCTTCTTAGCCGTCGGTTGATGTAGACTCAATGCCGGTTCTGTGCTTCTGTCGAAAATGTCTTCGGGACCTTCACTCCAACGGGGCAACGGGATTCCTAACCCGTCCCGTGGCGTTTGATAGCTCAGTTCGTACGTACTGTCGAAATATGGAATATTTCCATGTTGCGAAACGAACTGCCACTGCTTGTACCAAAATGCAATGTATCCTGGGGCGTGATCTTACGTAAGGAGATGGCTGATGCGGTGGAGTCCGCTGGGTTGGCAAGCCCAAGTCGGTTTGAACTACCTCAAGAACCCGATGTTCGCTCTGGCCAAGAATATCATCGCCAATGGCGAGATCGGAGAGATCCGGACGTTTCGGGGCATTCACGCCGAAGAATACCTGGCCGATCCCCAGGCTCCCTAGGCCTGGCGTCTGGACTCCGCCGGAGGCGGCGGCGCACTGACTGACATCGGCAATCAGTCCGCGTTTCGCCGCCCCCGCTGAGCAAAGTTGCGTAGCACCAGCTCGATGAGAGCGTGGGGTTGGAAGGGCTTCACCAGCCGGGGCGCATGTTGGTACTCGGGGGGAATGCCGGCGTCTCCGTAGCCGGTCAGAAAAGCGTATGGAATGGCACGCTTCGCCAGCTCATCGGCGATCGGGAAACAGCGCTTGCCGGCGAGGTTCACGTCGAGCAGCGCACCGTCCAGTTCTTCCTCGATCGCAAGTGCGAGCCCCTGTTCGAGCCGGGACGCGGGCCCGACAACGCTGCACCCGCGGTCGTGCAACTCCTCGACGATCACTTCCGCAACCAGCAGCATGTCCTCGACAACGAGAACGCGAAGGCCGTGCAGATCGGGTGTGCCCGCGGCGGTCATAACGACGCGCCGTCCGGCGGACGCCGTTCGACCTCAGTGGTAAGCGGCACCTCGAGCGTGCAATGAAGGCCGTCTGCAGCGAAATCCAGGGTCGCCTTGCCCGCCAGTTCATACTCCACGCTGCGCGTGATGAACCCTGTCCCGAATCCGGATGACCTTGAGGGATCGACCGATGGGCCGCCGCCTTCGGTCCAGCTCAGCTCGAGCCGCCGGGGATTTGCTGGATCGGCGTCAAGCTGCCTCCAGCGGATCTCGACGCGCCCGCCGGGCTTCGACAGGGCACCGTACTTGGATGCGTTTGTTGCCAGCTCGTGGAACACCATGCCGAGTGTCGTCGCGGTATCCGAAGCCAGCCTGATCTCCGGACCATCAAGCACGACATCGTGCTTGCCGGCAGTCGCGTACGGTTCGAGCGCCGCTTCCATCAACGATCTCAGACTCGCACCGCTCGAGGCGCCCTCGGTCAACAGATCATGCGTCCGGCCCATCGCGCCGAGCCTGCCGAGGAATGCGGAGCGGAACTCCCCGACCGAGGATTGCCGCCGCGACATGCGTGTAGCAAGCGAACCGATCGTGGCCAGGATGTTCTTCACGCGATGTTGCAGCTCGGTTAGCAAGAACTGCTGCTGTGCCTCCGCGTGCTTCTGCGGCGAGATATCGACAATCGCGGCCACGGCGCCCCGGACGCCGCCATCTTCGGCCAATAGCGGGGTGGCGGAGACCAAGACATAGACGCTGTCGCCCCGCTGGTTTTCCAGGCGCCCCTGCCAGCTCGATACTGTCTCGCCCGCCCGTGCTGCGCGCGACAGCGGGTGTCTTTCCTGCGGCAATTCCTCGGCGCCCTCGAACAGCCGAAACGGCACAAGGCCGGGCTTCAAGCCCCGGTGCGAATCGTCGGCGCCCAACAGGTGCGCGGCGTAAGAGTTGACCATGACGTTCGGCTTTCCGTCGATCCCGCTGATCATCACGCCGACAGGAATGAGATCGAGGATGGTTTCCAGCTCGCCGATCCGCGTCCGCAGATCGCGGGCCAGTTCGTTGATCCGGGCCTCAGCGACCGAAATGCGCGTGATGTCTGTGAAGGTCATCACCACGCCGCTGATGACATTGTCGGCGGTCCGGTATGGTAGCATGCGCATCATGTAGCGGGTGTCGTTCTCATTGCTCCTGACTGGCCGTTCGGTTGCCGCCAGGGTCCTCAGTACCCGCTCGGCGTCCTCCTGAATCGTGTCGATGTCGAAGCGTGAACGGATCTGCATGATCGGGCGACCGACATCGCTCTCGACCAGCCAGAACACGTCTTTCGCCGCTGGGGTGAAGTTCTTTATCGTGAGGGTCCTGTCGAGGAACACGGTGGCGATCTGGGTGCTCTCGAGAAGGTTGCTCATGTCGTTGTTTGCGCGGCTTAACTCCTCGACCCTTGCATTGAGCTCGGCGTTGACCGTCTGCAGTTCCTCGTTGATCGATTGCAGCTCTTCCTTGGAGGTCTCCAGCTCCTCGTTGGTCGATTGCAGCTCCTCGTTGATCGACTGCAGCTCCTCGTTACTGGACTTCAATTCCTCGTTCGACAACTCCAGCTCCTCGCTTGTTGTCTGTAGCCGCTCCCTGGTGGCGCGCAGCTCGGCTTCAAGCTGACGCACGCTGGTTTCCTCGACATTTTCGCCTTCAGCGGCCTCGGCATCGACGGTTGGTTTGATGCCGCCGAGGTCCTGGAAAACGACCATGTAGAGGTCATCCGCAGGGCTTCCGAAGCGGAGCGGCTGGACATAAAGATCGATCTCCTGCCTGCCGCCATTGGTGCTGATGTTCACCTTCGCCTGCACGGCCAGCTGGCCGCTGTCGATCGTCCTGTGGATCGCCGCCCGCAGCTCCAGGCGCAGCCCAGGACGCGCCATGTTGAATATATTCGTGTCCGGGACACCGGGAGGCAGCTCAAGATACTTGCCAGTGCGGCCGGATGATTGCAGCAGATCTCCCTCGGCATTGATCACGACGAAGGCCGGCGCGAAACGCTCGAGAAGCTGACGTTCGGCGGTCGCTTTGAGAGTTGGCTCCGCGGCAGGGGCAGGGTGTCGCGAAACCGGCAGAGAGCGAAGCGGCGGATTCGGCGCAGTCAGTGGAAATTCCGGCACCCGTCGATCCTGAAGCCCGCGGCGACGGAAGATGCGATGCGCCTTATCGACTGTCCCGAACAGGCGAGAGTGCCGGGTCACGTTCTCCGACGTGCCAAGGAACAGGTACCCGTTCTGGGCAAGCGCATAGTGGAACAGAGGAATCACCCGGTCCTGGAGTTCGCCGCTGAGATAGATCAGCAGATTACGGCAGGAGATCAGATCCAGTTTCGAGAACGGCGCATCGCGCAACAGATTGTGCAGCGAGAACAGGCAGATCTCGCGAAGCTCGGTGGCGACCCTGTAGGTGCCGTCTTCGCAGAGGAAATAGCGCTCCAGCCGCTGAACCGGAACGTCTTTTGCAATCGTCGCCGGGTAGCGGCCGATGCGTGCGATGTCGAGCGCATGTTCATCGATATCGCTTGCGAACACCTGCAGCCTCGGCATTGCCTCCGATTTTGGCGCGTACTCGCGCAGCAGGATGGCGATCGAGTAGGCTTCCTCCCCCGTGGCGCAGCCCGATACCCAGACGCGGACCGCGTCGTCGGGTCCCTTGTCCTTGAACAAATTCGGCATCACCTCGCGTTCCAGGGCGGCGAAGGCGTTGGGGTCGCGGAAGAAATTGGTGACCCCGATCAGCAGGTCCTGGAACAGCAGCATCACCTCACGACTGTCCCGGCGAAGGCGAGTGATGAACTCCGATAGGTCGTCGATCTGCAGGACGTGCATCCGCCGCTGTATGCGGCGCACGATCGTGCGATCCTTGTAGTCACTGAAGTCGTGGCCGGTCTGCGCGCGTAGGATGGCGGTGATCTGATGGAGCTGGTTGGCGTCGTCGGACTGGGCGCCTTCACCGCGCTTGCGATTCTCCAATCGCGTCACATGGCCGAAATAATCGACAAGCTTCGCCGGCATCTCTTCGGCGCGCAGGACGAAATCGACGAGCCCGGTAGCCACTGCGCTTCGCATCATCCCGTCGTACTCGGCTTCCGACTGCGCGAGTGTGAGGCCGCCACCTTCCTTGATCGCCCGCAGTCCCAGCGTTCCGTCGCTGCCGGTGCCGGACAGAATGACGCAAGCGGCATTTTCCGCCTGGTCGCGAGCCAACGAGGTGAAGAACTCGTCGATCGGGTTGCGCTGTCCGCGCGGTGCGGCTGGGCGAGCGAGCAGCAGGTGGCCGTCGCGGATCGTCAGTGCGGCATTGGGGGGAATGACATACACATGATCGGGCTCGACCGCCGTATCGTCCTCGATCTGCGTGACAGGGAGCGACGTGCTGCGCGCCAGTACCTCGGGGAGCACGCTGGCATGGTGCGGGTCGAGATGCAGCACGACGACGAAGGCCATGCCGGAGGTGGGGGCGACATTCGGGAACAGGCGCCGCAGGGCATCGATTCCACCGGCGGACGCACCGATGCCAACGATCGGAAAGCCGAGGTCCGCCCGCGCCGGAAGCAGCTCATCCGGCTGTGCAGGCGTTGTCGTCTCGTCGTTCTCCCCTGCCATCAGGTTACATCCTGCTCTCCGTCGCCGGGCTCGATTGCGGACATGTCATCGCGCAGCAGCCGACGGACGACCTCGGCATCTTCGTCATAGCCACGCGCCCGCTGCAACAAGTCCTCGGCCAGCGCGACCCGGCCTCGCGTGCGCTCCTGCTCTGCCATGCGGCGCGCCAGGGCCGCGCGCTCCTGATGCGCACCCATCAGGCTCCAGAGCATCTGGCGATCCGGGAGATCGCGCGGCGCGCGGGCCGTGATGTGCGCGCCGTCCATAGTGACGTGCGGCTCTTGCATCGCTGCGGCGTCATCGACAAAACCGACGACGGACGAATGGTATTGCCGTACAAGACGATCAAGTTCGATTTCACTTTCGAGGCACGGCACCCGTCATGACCTGGGCAGGCGGTTTTGGGAGTTCCGAGGCGTCAAACCCCCGCTCAGCGCAGCAGGAAGGCATGGGGATGGCAGAGGAAGCCACGGTGCCGGTGCGGGACGTGCTGGTGTGGCTGTCACGGGTCGGTGATGATGAGGCGCGCCAGCTCCTTGTCGGCTGCTCGCTGGACGACGGCAGCAGCGACGAGGCGGTTCCGATCGTTGCCCTGGACGCCGAACGTAAAGCCGTGACGCTGGACGGCGGGCGACGTCTGTTGCTGGCGGGCGCGCGTGACGGTGCGGTCATCGATCCGCGGCCGGATGCGCCGCTGGTCCGCGCGGTTGCGGCACAGTGGACACCGGCCGAACGGACGGAGCGGGAGCAGCGTGCCGAGCTGGCGCAGGCGGGGATTGACGCGGACCGGCTTGCCTCCGGCGAGGACCGCCGGGCAGTGCTGGCGTTCTTGCGAATGATCGCAGAGGGTGAGCTGCCCGGCCCGGAAGAGCGGCGGCGGTTCTACCTGGCGTTGAGCGCGTCTGGAGAACCCGGGCTGGCGCGAGTCGGGGCACGCATCCTGGAGCAGCTTGCCGAGCAGTTCGCAGCGACCGGCAGCGTTCCGGATGACCTCTATTGGCGCCAAACCTGGTTCCTTCGGGCTTCCAGCCAGTTGCGCGAGGCGGTTGCGGCTTCGGACGCGCTGCACCTGGGCCAGGTCAAGGAACAAGGCTCCCGGAAGTTGCTGGCGACGACGCGGGCGGCGGCGTTGCTCGACCTGTTCGATGCGACCGGCGAGGCGAAGTGGCTGGCGTTGGCAGATCGCGCGGCGCGGGTCGCGTATGCGATCGCTCCGAACGACGAGGAGGTCAAGGTGGTTTATCGCCGGTTTCAAACGGTACGAGCACAGGCTGGGCGCGGGTGAGGGCCCGCTCCTGTCATTGCGAGCCGGAAGGCAAAGGAATCTCCTTCGCCCGCGTGGACTGTTGAGAGATTGCTTCGCCTTCAGCTGACAATGACAAGGGGGCCGGTATTTTGATGCGGCGCTAAGCGTTCGCCCCCGTGTCGTCTTCCGGCAGATCGACACCGTCGTAGAACTCCGCGACCGGGATTTCGATGCCGAACTCCGGCATCTGGAGCATGTCCCCGGCGGTTAGCGCGGTGGCTCGCCAGTCCTTATCGCCGGCCGAACGCTCGAAGACGGTGAGGCCAATGCTGGCGTGCTCCAGGATGATGTAGCGGCGGATTGAGGGGACAGCGCGATATTCGCGCAACTTCAGGATGCGGTCGATGCGGCCGGAAGTCGGGCTGAGGACCTCGAAGACGACGACAGGGCTTTCGACGAGATGCGATGTTCCTGGGTTTTTTGTGCAGGTGACAACCGCATCGGGGTAGCGAACTGCATCGCCGACGGTCGCCACGCCGGCATCGGGGCCGAGAGGCCTGCAGGCGCTGCCGAGCAAGCGTGTGCGTAGAGCGAAGTGGATGTTCTGGGTCATCTGGCTGTGGTTGACCGTGCCGCCGGTCATGGCGACCGGCTGGAAGCCGTCGAACTCATAGCGGAGGTCCTGCGTTTGAGCCCAGTCGAAGAACTGCTGGCGCGTCATCCGCGGCTTACGGAGGGCGATGTTCATGACGGCAGCATAGCACGACTCTGGCACGGGTGGAATCGGCAGCCAGGCCCGATCACTGCCGCTATGCCAACCTCGGCAGCACCGCTTCCCCAAACAGTCGCATTGAGGCTTCCGCGGCGGCAAGCGGGATGTCGTTGAAATTCACCTGCAACGACGCGATTTCGAACTTGCCGATCTGCCGGCGATAGGTCGCGACCGTGTCCAGGATGCGGGCGGGCGTGCCGACCCAGGCGGCGCATTTCGCGACCTGCGTCTCGAAGGTCTCGCCGGCGAGTCCGGCGATCACCTTGTCATAACCCGGATAGTCGGCTGACGACGCCCCCGCGGTCCAGTCTGACGCAGCATCGACCAACGAGCGCAGATAGCGGTTGAGCGGTTCGCGGGCAATGCACTCGGCCTCTGCCTGGTCGCGGTGGCAGAACATGTGGAACGCCAACATCACCGTGCCCGGGCCGCGGTGGCCGGCGCGGGCGCGGGACTCGCGATAGGCGGCGATCAGCTCGGCCATGGCGCCGCCGGCCATCGGGATCGCCATCACGCCGTGTCCCGCGGCACCGGCGCGTTCGAACGATTCGCGCGTGGCGAGAGCGGCGACATAGAAGGGCGGGCGTGGCTGCTGGGTCGGGCGTGGCAACGACGTCACATTGCGGAAACTGTGGAAGCGCCCGGTCGAGGTGACGTTCTCCTGTTCCAGCAGCAGGCGCACCTGTTCCATGCCTTCGTCGAAGCGGGCGCGGCTTTCGTCGAGTGCCACGCCGAAGCGGGCGAATTCGTGCGGCAGGAAAGCACGGGCGAAACCGATATCCAGCCGGCCGTCGCAGAGTGCGTCCAGCATCGCCAGCTCGCCGGCAAGTTTCAGCGGGTTGTTGAAGGCGGGCAGCACCGCGCCGGTGACCAACCGAGCCCGTCGCGTAGCCTGCGCGGCGGCGGCGAGGAACACGACCGGGTTGGGACTGTAGCCGCCATAGGGGTGGAAATAATGTTCGACCGTGCGCACGTGGCTGTAGCCGTAGCGGTCGCATAGGGTGACGAGCCGCAGCGCTTCCTGCCAGTAGTCGCGGGCGCATTTTGTCGCCGGGCCGACGTCCGGGAAGAACTGGATGCCGACGTCCACGGTTCAGTGTTCCCCCGAGAGCTTGTCCATGAGCGCCAGCAGCACGCCGGTGATGCCGATGCCGAGCAGGATGGCGAGCTGCCACAGTGCCTGTGTGGCCGTAGTCTTATCCACGTGCAGGAACGTCTCGAGGATCTGTATGGTGGCGATCGCCGTGATTGAGCCGATCAACCGCAGCTTGATTGCGCCGAACCCGAGGTCGCTGAATTCCGACCGTGCGCCGCGGGCGAGCAACGGTCCGATCACTGCCTGCCACCCGGCGAACACGACGATCAGCACGAGATTGGCGACCAGCGCGATGTCCACGAGCTGGAGCACGTTTAGCATCTCCTCGGTCGCTGACATCTCCAGCAAGCCGTGTGCCCCCTCGACAAATTTCTGCACGAACTTGACGGCGAGCAGGACGACCGACGCGAGCAGGCCGAGATAGATCGGCGCCACCAACCAGCGCGTGGTCAGCAGCACGCGGCCGAGATTGCGTTCGAGACGCTCGACAAGCGCGTCATCGACGCGCGGAGCGACCTTCTCGCCCGCTGCGCCCAGCATCGGTTCAGGCCGCAGCGCTCTGCCCCCGCGCCATCCCGCGCAGCACGTAGTGCAGGATGCCGCCGTGCTGGTAGTACGCCACTTCATCGAGCGTATCGATCCGACATATCACCGGCACTGTGTCGGTCTTGCCGTTCGGCCGATGCACGATCAGCGACAGCTCCATGCGCGGGTGGAGATCGTGCAGCCCAGTGATGTCGATGACCTCTTCCCCGGTGATGCCGAGGCGCTTGCGGTCCATGCCGTCGGGGAACACCAGCGGGAGCACGCCCATGCCGACGAGGTTGGAGCGGTGGATACGCTCGAAGCTTTCGACGATCACCGCCTTGATGCCGAGCAGCAGTGTGCCCTTGGCGGCCCAGTCGCGGGAGGAGCCGGTCCCGTATTCCTTGCCCCCGAACACCACCAGCGGCACGCCTTCCTTCTTGTAGCGCATGGCCGCGTCATAGATCGACATTTGCTCGCCGGACGGTAGGTGTTCCGTGTAACCGCCCTCGACCCGGGGGACCATCTCGTTGCGGATACGAATGTTGGCGAAGGTACCGCGCATCATCACTTCGTGGTTGCCGCGACGCGAGCCGTAGCTGTTGAAATCACGCTCCGGTACCTGGTGCTCCAGCAGGTACTCGCCGGCCGGCGAAGTCTTGCGGATCGAGCCGGCGGGGCTGATGTGGTCGGTGGTGATCGAATCGCCGAGCACGGCGAGGATGCGCGCGCCGACGACGTCGCCGACCGGCGGCGGGTCCATCGTGATGCCCTCGAAATAGGGCGGGTTCTTCACATAGGTCGAGCCGTCGGACCAGCGATACGTTTCGCTTGGCTCGACTTGCACCGCCTGCCACTGCGTCGGTCCTTTGAAGACTTCGCCGTAGCGCTTGAGGAACTGCTCGCGCGCAACACTGGCTTTGATGACGTCGGCGATCTCCTTGTTGCTGGGCCAGATGTCGCGCAGATAGACAGGCTTGCCGTCGCGGCCGGTGCCGAGCGGTACGGTGGTGATGTCCTCGGTCATTTTGCCGAGCAGTGCGTAGGCCACGACCAGCGGCGGCGAGGCCAGATAATTGGCCCGCACATTCGGGTGCACACGGCCTTCGAAATTGCGGTTGCCGGACAGCACAGCGACGGCGACCAGCTTGTTGTCCTCGATGGCGTCGGCGATTGGCGGATCGAGGGGGCCGGAATTGCCGATGCAAGTGGTGCAGCCGTAGCCAACCAAGTTGAAGCCGAGCGCGTCGAGATCGGTCTGTAGCCCGGATTTCTCCAGGTATTCGGTTACGACTTGGGAGCCCGGCGCCAACGAGGTCTTCACCCAGGGTTTGGGGGTCAGCCCCCTCTCCCTCGCTTTGCGGGCGACCAATCCGGCCCCCACCAGCACCGACGGGTTCGAGGTGTTGGTGCAGGAGGTGATCGCCGCAATCACCACGTCGCCGTGGGTCAGGTCGTAATTGCGTCCCTCGACTTTGGCTTTCACACCGACGTCATTGGCCGGCACTCCGAGGCCCTTCGTGAGCTCCGCCTTGAAGGCGGAAGCCGCGTCCTTGAGGTTGACCCGATCCTGCGGCCGCTTCGGGCCGGCCAGGCTGGGCTGTACGGTGGACAGATCGAGCTCCAGCGTGTCGGAGAACACCGGATCGCGTCCGCCGCTCTCGCGGAACATGCCCTGCGCCTTTGTGTATGTCTCGACCAGGGCGATGCGGTGCGGGTCGCGGCCGGTCAGGCGCAGATAGTCGAGCGTCATGCGATCGACCGGGAAGAAGCCGCAGGTGGCGCCGTATTCGGGCGACATATTGCCGATCGTGGCGCGGTCGGCCACTGGGAGTTCGTCCAGTCCGGGGCCGAAGAACTCGACGAACTTGCCGACCACGCCCTTGCGCCGGAGCAGCTGGGTAACGGTCAGGACGAGGTCCGTCGCGGTGGCGCCTTCCGGCAGCTTGCCGGTCAGCTTGAAGCCGATCACGTCGGGGATCAGCATAGCGATCGGCTGGCCAAGCATGGCCGCTTCGGCCTCGATGCCGCCCACCCCCCATCCCAGAATGCCGAGACCATTCACCATCGTGGTGTGGCTGTCGGTGCCGTAGAGCGTGTCGAGATAGGCGATGGTCTCGCCGTTTTCGGTGGCGGTCCACACGCACTGTCCAAGATATTCGAGGTTGACCTGATGGCAGATGCCGGTGCCCGGCGGCACCACGCGGAAATCGGCGAAGGCTTCCTGACCCCAGCGGAGGAAGCGGTAGCGCTCGCCGTTGCGCTCGAACTCGATATCGACATTCTTCTGCAGGGCGTCGGGACGGGCATAGACATCCACCATCACCGAGTGGTCGATCACCAGATCGACGGGAATCAGCGGGTTCACCTTCTCGGGGTTGCCGCCCAGCCGGGTGATGCCGTCGCGCATGGCCGCGAGATCGACCACCGCGGGCACGCCGGTGAAGTCCTGCATTAGGATGCGAGCCGGGCGGAACGGCACTTCCTTGTCCGAATGCGCGTTGGCAAGCCAGCCGGCGATGGCGCGGGCATCATCGATCTTGTAGGTGCCGCCGTTCTCGAAGCGTAGGATGTTCTCCAGCAGCACCTTCAGGCTAATCGGCAGGCGGGAGAGGTCAGCGCCCAGCCGGCTCGCTGCCTCCGGGATCGAGAAATACTCGTAACGCTTGCCCTCGACTGTGAGGGTGCGGCGGGTGTTGAGACTGTCCTGTCCGATCGATGTCATTGCCCGTTCGTCCTTGCCGGAAGGACGCCCCCTTGTTGTGTGGGGCGGCGCAGCGTGGTTAAGGGCGCGGGCCGCCTCGGGTAGGAAATGGTCGCTGGCGGCGCGGCTTTAACCACACCGGCCGGGGATCGTCCACACGGCCCCCGTGACGCGATGATCCGGCCAATGGCGGCCCATGGGCGACAAGGTGGCGCGGCGTGTTGCAGGTGGACGGCGTGGCGGCGTTCCGGGGCGGGCGGCTGGTGTTCCGCGACCTCGGCTTCAGCGTGCCGGCGGGCGGGGCGTTGACCCTGACCGGGCCGAATGGAGCTGGCAAATCGACGCTGCTGCGGTTGTTGGCCGGACTATTGCCTCCAGCAGCCGGGCGGGTGTTGTGGCAGGGGCAGGATGCGCTGTCCGATCCGCCGCAGCACGCAAGGCGGATCGCCTATGTCGGGCATCAGGACGCGGTGAAGCCGGGACTGACCGCGGTGGAGAATCTGGCTTTTGCGGCCCGGATCGGAGGGGTCGAGGTGGCAGCCGGGCTGGCGGCGATGGGGCTGGCCGCGCTCGCCGACCTGCCGGCACGGATGCTGTCGGCCGGGCAGCGGCGGCGGCTTGCGCTGGCGCGGCTTGCGCTGTCCCCGGCACCGCTTTGGCTGATCGATGAGCCGACGCTCGGGCTGGACGTACGCGCCACTGAGCTGTTCGAGGACCTGGTATCGAAGCATCGCCGCTACGGCGGCGTGGTCGTGGCGGCGACGCATACGGCGTTGCCGCTGCCCGGAGCGACGGAGCTGCGGCTGGGATGAGCCGGTTCGGCACCGTGCTGAGCCGCGAGCTGCGCCTTTCGCTGCGTCACGCCGGCGACACGGTTGCGGCATTGCTGTTCTTCCTGCTGGTCGCGGCGCTGTTCCCCCTGGCGGTCGGACCCGGGCCGGCGATGCTGGGCCGCATCGCGCCGGGCATAATTTGGGTGGCGGCGCTGCTGGCCGCGTTGCTGCCGCTCGACCGGCTGTTTGGCGCGGATTTCGAGGACGGGTCGCTCGACCTGCTGCTTCTGTGCGGGCTGCCGGCAGCCGGCGTGGCCGGGGCGAAGGCCGCCGCGCATTGGCTGGTGACCGGGCTGCCGCTGCTGCTTGCGGCGGCGCCGCTGGCCGAGATGCTACGTCTGCCGGCGGTGGCGTTGCCGGCCTTGCTGGTTGGGTTGGTACCAGGGACGGCGTTGCTCTCGCTGCTCGGCACGACTGGGGCGGCGATCGTGCTAGGAGCGCGGCGGGGCGGGGTGCTGCTGCCGCTACTGGTCCTGCCGCTTTCCGTCCCGGTGCTGATCTTCGGTGCCGCCGCGGCCGCGGCGGCGGCCGAGGGGTCGAGCCCCAAGCCGGACCTGTTGCTACTGGCTGCATTGTTGGCTGGGGCCTTGCCTCTGTGTCCTATCGCCGCGGGCGCCGCGCTGCGGGCTGTGGAGTGATTGGGCATGTCGATGCGACCAGCCGATAATCACTCCTTTGGTCTCGGGGCATTGCATCCGTACCTGTTTACGCGGGCATGACACGGAGAGCCGGTAAGGCCGGCCGAGGGTCGGGGACGCATCGACATTGCGGTTTCAGTTTGCCGTTAAGGGTCGATCGCGTTTATTGATAAGGGCGGGCTCCGATGAGCCTGGTCGCGGGGCTTCAGCGGTCGACACGATTTTAGGGGGAGAATTTTCCCGGGCGATGCGTTCCCTGCTCCTGCTTATCGAGATGGTCGCTCTGCTGCCTATCTCGCTGGTGCATCCGTTCGTCGGCGTGCTGCTGTTTGACTGGATCAGCTTCATGAACCCCCAACAGATCTCATGGGGGCTCGCCAGCAGCTTCCCGTGGGCGCTGATCGCCTTCATCTTCACGGTAACCGGGTGGATCGCCAGTCCGACGGAGCCAAAACGGGTGACGGTCACACCGCTGATCGTGCTGATGGTGCTATTCGTTGTGGGCATTACGATCAACATACCGTTTGCACTGTCGACCCCTGCGGTCGAGTACGACGCCTGGCTGCGCACGACGAAGATCTTTGTCTTTCTGATCATCACCGCGGCGCTGATCACCAACAAGCATCGCGTCGATGCGCTGATCTGGATCATGGTCATCAGCATCGGCTACTACATTCTCGATCAGGGCGGTGCCTCCGTCGTTACACTCGGCGGACACAAGGCGTTTGGCCCGCTGAACTCGCAGATCTATGACAATAATGCCTTTGCGGCGGCGGTGCTCGTGCTTGTGCCGTTGATGAACTACCTGCGCCTGCAATCGCGTTACCCGCTGATCCGCGCGGGATTCGTGCTTGCCATGGGGATAAGCATCTTGACGGTGCTGGCGAGCTACTCGCGCGGCGCCTTGCTTGGGGTGATCGCGGTCTCGTTTGTCTTCTGGCTGAAAAGCAAGCGGAAGCTGCTCTCGCTTGTGGCGCTTGGCTGTACACTGGCGGCAATCTTGGCCTTCATGCCGCAGAAGTGGTGGGATCGAATGTATACCATCTCCCACTACCAGACCCAGGGCTCGGCAGAAAACCGGCTTTATATCTGGCACGTCGCTTGGGAGCTAGCCAAGCGACATCCGCTGACGGGCGTCGGGTTCCATGCCACGAGATTCCCTTGGGTGATCAATACGGTTGTCCCGGAAGGCGGCCCGGTGCTGGAGATTCACGGTATTTGGTTCCAGATGCTCGGTGAACAGGGCTTCATCGTATTTTTCATATGGCTGGGCATGATCCTGGTCGGAACATTCGAGACATTCCGAGTCCAGAAGCTCACGCGGAACTTGCCGGATCTGGCATGGGCGTCGGACCTCGCCAGAATGGGCCAGGTCTCCATTCTGGCTTACGCGGTCACCGGCACGTTCCTGCCGATTTCCAGTTGGGATCTGTTCTTCACGATATTGGTTGTGATCAGTGCGACCCGGATGATAGTCGGACGCGAACTCGCCGCAGCTCGAGTGGCATCTGGGCAGCTCGCCTGGCGTCCGGCGCCGATGGTGGGTCGCCTTGCGGGCGCTGGCCGAACGCGATGAGCAGCTTCATCTATCTGGTCGCGATGGTGGCCGTCGGTTGGCTGGTGCTGTGGACGATCCGCGACCCGAAGCAGCCGAACTGGGACTGGTGGCCGATCGAGTGGTGGCCGTTCGATACGCAGAGCGAGGAAGCCGCGGCCGCGGAAGCCGAGAAGCAGGCATCCATGGTATCTTCCTCGCGACAGGCAATCCCGTGGCGGGAGCGAGGTAAGTCGGCCAGATCGGTGAGGCGTGCGAGCAACCTTGCTCGCCCGACCCGCTCGACGCCTTGGCACTGACCACGGGTTGTTGTGCCCGCTCGCGGGCACGTTCAGCCAGACCGGAAACGACCGCTGGCCGGGTTCGCGGGCGCGGGTTCCGGTCGGGGCTCTGATGCCGGCGGGGCCGGTGGCTCGACAATCTTCGTCGGCTCTGGCTGCGGTGACAGCGCCTGCGCCATCAGGCCGATGGCACAATGCTCAGTCCAGGCGGCGCGGTCGCGGGCTTCACTGTTCGCCTCGAGCTTCTGTCGGGCTGCCTGCATGCGCAGCAAAAGCCTGAGCGCACTCTGCGCCTGGTGCATCATGCTGTTGGCCTGGAGTTGGTCGGCGAGGTTGGTGTGGTTCATCGCGGTGCTGGTGGACATGGCGTTAATTATAGAGGTTAATTTTTCTCCCGTCAAGCGTTATAATCACGGCCCATCGTCGGATCTTCAGGTATTCCCAGTCCCGCACGGCGGACGCGCCAATGACCAAGCATCCTGCTGCGAGAGGGGATCCCGGTTGACGCGGATCAGTCGTTGCACTGGATCGAACATCCTCATGTGGCGCCGGCCGAACTGCGCGCGGTCTGGTCACGGCGCTGACGACGACCACCACGCCGACCAGAATGCCGGCGAAGGCGCCGGCCGGGGTAGTCAGGTTACGTGGCACCAGGCTTGCAATCACGGTTGGAAAGAGCTGAGTGACGAAGCTATAGCCCACCAGAAGCATCGTCACGATCGTTGCATTGCCGGTGATAGTGAAATAGATGGCAACGAGCATCACGACGGGGACAAGCCACTTGGCAAGTGTCGCGGTCTGATCGTCGGTTGCGTCCGGACGCGCGAGGCCTATCAGGTTCTTTGCCAGCAGCATAGCCGCGGTCATGGCAATCAGCGAACCTGGAACCAGCGCGGTGAAGACTCCGGCCGCACCGATAATGCCAACCACGGCCGGCGAGAACTGCTGCGTCGCCAGCTTGAACAGAGCGAGATTGGTGTCGCTGCCCTTCAGTCCCGGCACCTGCAGCACCGCGGCGAAGCCGACGAAGAAGACGAAGAGCAGAATCAGCTGATAAATCGGCAGGACGATCGCATTGCGCCGGAAGACACGCGCATCCCTGGCCGTGTAGCAGGCGACGAAGGAATGCGGCCACATGAAGAAGCCGATTGCGGTGAGCAGCAAGGTGGAGACGAACCAGGCGACACTCTGTCCACTTGCCGGGAAGATGAGGAAGGCGGGTTTGGCGGCGGCAATCTTCTCGAACATCGGGCCGAGGCCGCCGTAGAGGTGCAACCGCAGATAGATGCCGAGGAAGAGCACCACGCCAAGGATCAGGATATCCTTGACCACCGACGTATAAGCCGAGCTGCGGATGCCGGAGATCATGACGTATACGGTGACGGATCACAGATGCCTGGTTTGCCGCGTTGGCCATCGAGCATGGCTGCACCTGGATCACGTACGACCGCGACTACGCGCGCTTCCCTGAACTGATTTGGCAGGAGCCGGCCGCATAAGCTGGGGCGGAATTGTGAGAAGATGGCTCCCGGAGCAGGACTCGAACCTGCGACCCAGCGGTTAACAGCCGCTTGCTCTACCAACTGAGCTATCCGGGATCGCCGGAGGCAGCCGATATAGCCATCCCGCCCCCCCGACGCAAACCCATCACCGAACCGCTGCCGCTCTCTGGTTGTTTGCCACCCCATCGCCCCATTATGCTTGCCGCAGCGCAGCGACCGCCGCGCCAACAGGGAGAGGATGGACCGGTGACCCAGAACGACGACGACCGCCGTAAGCGGACCCTTGCGCTGCCTTCCAGCTTGACCCGCCGCACCGCGCTTGCCGCCGCGGGCGCCGTGGCGGCGACCCCGCTGATCGGGCGCCGTGCGCGCGCCGCCGGCGAGCCGATCGTGATCGGCTGCGTGGGCCCGCTGTCGCCCCCAGGGGGCTATGCCGAAGGCATCCTGATGAAGGACGCCATCCTGATGGCGGCGGACGAAATCAATGCCCACGGCGGCGTGCTCGGCCGGCCGCTGCAGATTATCGTCGCCGATACGCGAGGCATGCCCGCCGAGGGTCGGACCGCCGCCCTGCGGCTGGTGCAGGAAAACAAGATCGTGGCCGCGGTCGGCGAGTTCCACAGCCCGGTCGCGCTGGCCGAGATGGAGGTGTTCCGCCAGTACGGCATCCCGTTCATGGCCTGCGACGTCTGGTCCGACCAGATCACAGCCAAGGGCTATCCGGAGGTGTTCCGTAACTCCACCGCGGTATCGTTGATCGATACCACGATCGGGCAGTGGCTGGTCGCCGCAGGATTCAAGCGCGTCGCGCTGCTGGCGGAGAAGAACGATGTCGGTCTGGCGGCGCGCATCGCGATCGCCAACCAACTCACCAAGGGTGGCGTCGCATACGATGCCGTCGACGCCGATCCGAGCCTGACCGACTTCACCGCCCAGATTCTGCGCTTCAAGAGCGCATCTCCAGCCTACGATTTCTTCTGCACCGAGTTTTCCGAGGCGGGTGCTTATGACCTTGTGCGGCAGGCGAAAGAGCTTGGGTTCGCGCTGAACGCGAAATGCGGGATGTACAATTCCGGCGGCTCGGCGGTAGATCCCACCTTCTGGGAGAACGTCAAACAGTCTGGCGTTTATCTCTGCACGGAGAATGTCGGCCTACCCAAATCGGCGTGGAACGATAAGACCAAAGCTTTTGCCAAGCTCTTCAATGACAAGTTCAAGACCAGCCCGCCGGGCGCGGTCATGGAGGCGTATGATGGGCTTTATCTGCTGGCCGATGCGATCCAGCGGGCGGGGGGTACCGACGCGAAGGGCATCATCCACGCGCTAGAGACGACGAGCTGGGTTGGCACGCGCGGCAAGTATTCGTTCTCGACCAGCCACGACCCGGCCTGGCACTATCACCAGTTCCTGGAGGCGCCGCTGACGCTGATCCAATACAACCAGGAGAATCAATCGCCGGACGACGCGCCGATCATCTGGCCGTCGGAATTCGCCACGGTGAAGGAGACCTATATCCGGCCGCCCGCGTGATTTTCTCGCGCAGTGGCTGCGATTACTTAAACGTGACCCGAGGACCGCGCGGCTCGAGTTCACCTCTCCCGCTACGGCGGGAGAGGTGAAGGGTTTGACGTTCTGATGTTCGACTACATTCTGGTCCAGGCGCTGAACGGACTGGTGATCGGCGTGATCTACGCCGTGATCGCGGCCGGGCTGACGGTGATCTTCTCGATCCTGAAGATCGTCAACTTCGCGCATGGCGAAGTCTACATGATGGGCGGGTATTTTGCCTATTTCGTCATAGCGCTGCTCGGCAGCCCGCCGCTGCTGGCGGTGCTCGCCGCCATGGTGCTGTCGTTCGCGCTGTCGGTGCTGTTCGAGCGCACGCTATTGACGCCGCTTTACAGTCCGGCGACCGAGCGAAAGGGTGACTATGGCATTCTGGTCACCTTCGGTATCTCGATCCTGCTGCGCAACCTTGCCATCATCGTGTTCGGGCCGTTCCCGCTGCGCCCGCCCTCGTTCTTCGAAGGCTCGCTGATTATCGGCAATTTCGTGATGAGCTGGGACCGGGTGTTCGCCGCCGGCGCCGGCGTCGCACTACTGGTCGGGCTTTTGGCGTTCCTGAGTCGCAGTGCCTGGGGCCAGGCGCTGAACGCGGTCAGCCAGTCGCGCGAGTCCGCGGCGATCGTCGGCATCAACGATCGGCTGGTGTACACACTGGCCTTCGGGTTGGGAGGTGGGCTGGCCGGCGGCGCCGGCGCGCTGGTGGGTCCGATCTACGCGCTGTCTCCGTCAATGGGGCTGGTGCCGGACACGCAGGCTTTCGTGATCGTCGTCCTGGGCGGAATGGGCTCGGTCGGCGGCAGCATCATCGCCGGGCTGTTGATCGGTGTGTCCGAGGGCCTGTTCGTGGCTCTGTTCCCCGACCCTACGCGCAGTCTTGCCTATGCCCAGGCGTTCAGCTTGCTGGTGCTGATGGGCGTGTTGCTGATCCGGCCGACAGGCTTCTTCGGTCGCGTGCACGTGGCGATGGAATAGCGGCGTGCGCCGGCTGCCCGTTCTCGCGACCGCCGCCGTCGCGGTGTTGGCCTTCGCCTATCCGCATCTGGTCGATGCGTACTGGCGCACCGTCGGCACGCTGGCGATCTTCTACGCGATTGTCGCGGCGAGCTGGGCGCTGCTGGTCGGCTATGCCGGTCAGTTCTCCTTCGGGCAGATGGGGTTCGTCTCGCTCGGCGCCTATGGCTCGAGCTTGCTGGTGCAATGGCTGGCGATCCCGATCCCACTCGGCATGGTTGCCGCCGTCCTGCTCTGCACCGTTGTCGGCGCCGGCATCGGCTTCGTCTGCCTGCGCATGCGCGGGCCCTATCTCGCCATTTTCACCATGGCGTTCTCCGAGGTGCTGCGCATCGTCATCCTGACTGAAAACGAGGTCACCGGGGGTGCGGGGGGGCTCGAAGTGGCGCCCTTGTTCCATAGCCGCGACGTCTTCCCCTACTATTATTTCGCGCTGGCCTTGCTCGCTGCCTCGCTCGGGCTCATGGGGCTGATGGTCGCGTCGCGTTGGGGCTTGTTCTTCCGCGCCATCCGCGAGAATGAGCAGGCTGCCGCTGCGGCCGGCGTGAAGGTGGTGCGTTTCCGCATCCTGGTGTTCGCGATCGGCAGCGGCGTCGCCGGACTGGCCGGCACGTTCTATGCGCCGTTCATCGGGATCCTGACGCCGGATGTCGGCTCAGTCGATCAGATGGGCGAGGTGGTGGCGATGGCGGTGATCGGCGGCGCCGAGAGCTTGCCGGCTGCCGTGCTTGGTGCGTTCTTCGTCGAGGCGCTGTTCGAGGCGTTGCGCGCCTATGGCGAGTGGCGTCTGGTGATTTTTGGTGGGCTGTTGCTGTTGACCATGCGTTTCGCTCGCAACGGCTTGTTTGCGCTGGCCTGGGACCAGGTGCTGAGATTCGCCCCGGCGCGCCGGGGCCCACGACCGGCGGACATGCCGGCCGGATCATGACAGCGCTGATCGAGGCAATCGATCTCACGCTGCGCTTCGGCGGCATCGTCGCCGTTCGCTCGCTCGACTTCGCGGTGCAGGAAGGCGAGCTGGTCGGGCTGATCGGGCCGAACGGCTCGGGCAAGACGACCACCATCAACATGCTGACCGGGCATCTGTCGCCGGCCTCGGGGCGTATCCTGCTGCGCAGCGCGCGGGTCGAGGGCATGTCGGCAGATCGGTTCGCCGCGCGCGGCGTCGGGCGCACCTTCCAGATCACCCAGCTCTTCAGTCGGATGAGCGTGCTAGAGAACATGCTGGTGCCCGGGCTCGCGCGGCCGCATTCCACCCGCACAGCGGCACGGCGCCAGGCGCGGCTGCACCTGGAGTTCCTCGGGCTTGCCACGCTGGAGGACCTGCCGGCACGCAGCCTGTCGGGCGGGCAGCAGAAGCTGCTGGAGCTTGGCCGCGCGTTGATGCTGGAACCTTCGATCCTATTCCTGGACGAACCGTTTGCCGGGGTGAACCCGTATCTGCGTGACGAGATCATCCGGCTGGTGCAGACGCTGCACGCCGAGGGCCGGACGTTCGTGATCGTCGATCACGACCTGGAGGCGATCCAGCGGCTGGTGCAGCGGCTGGTAGTGATGTCGCGCGGCGAGAAGATTGCCGACGGAACGGTGGATGCGGTGCGCGACGACGCGGAGGTGATCCGCGCCTATTCGGGGGTGTGATGGACGCGGTGGCGCCTGTGCTGTCGGCGCGCAACTTGGTGGCCGGCTATCTGCCGGGCATCCACATTCTGAACGGCGTCTCGGTCGATGTGCTGGCGGGTGAGGTGCGTTGCGTGCTGGGGCCTAACGGGACCGGGAAATCGACGCTGCTGAAAGTGCTGTTCGGCTTCCTCCCCCCGCTGTCCGGCGACGTGACCGCTGGCGGGCGCAAGCTGAATGGCACCGGCCCGCACGAGATGGGGCGCCACGGCATCGTCTATCTGCCGCAGCGGCCGAGCGTGTTCCCGTTCCTGCCGGTGGAGGTGAATCTGCGGCTTGGTGCCTGGACGTTCCGGCGCGATCGGACTCGCGTGCGTGCCGCGATCGAACGGGCCTACGAGCAGTTTCCGATTCTGCGCGAGCGGCGCCGGCAGTCGGCCGGCACGCTGTCCGGCGGCCAGCAGCGCCAGTTGGAGATTGCACGCGCGTTGCTGACCGATCCGACGACCTTCCTGATCGACGAGCCCACCGCCAGCATCGAGCCACGCATTGCCGCGCAGATCTACGCGCTGATCGAGGGGTTGGCGCGCGCCGGCAAGGCGGTGCTGCTGGTGGATCAGAACATCAAGGGCGCGCTGGGGATCGCCGACCATGTCTATGTGATGCGCACGGGCACGTTGTTCGCCGAGGGGGCGCGGGCGGATTTCACCGACAATGTGGAGACGCTGGTGAGCCGCTGGCTCTACACGCGCGATCCCTCCGGGTCGGGATCTCTGTCAGCCATGCCTTGATCTGCCGGGCCGCCCCTTCATCGTGCGCCCACGCCGCGCAGTTCAGGCCCATCCCACGCAGTAGGGTTCCGGGCGCAGGTCTTCGGGCAGGCCCATGCGATCGGGGGGCGGAAAGCGGGTCTTGAAGGTGAAGGCGTGCGGCGTCGGCCCATCGCGGTCGAGGCAAGCGAGCCGCGCGAGCCCCTCGGCGACCGTGGGACGCGTGCCCGCAGGCACCCACCAGAGCACCATGTAGGCGCCCGCGGGCCGCGCGAACCACGCGCGCCGCTCCGCCATCACCAGCCGATGGGCGGTCTTGTAGACAAAGTCGAACAGCGCCTCCGCGCTCTCCCACACGCTCATATTGACGATGAAGTTGGGATCATCGGTCGGCTTGATGTCGGTCGCGTTGCCTGATTCCGTTTGCAGGCGCCAGACGAAGCCCGCGCTTGCGTCGGCGAGCGCGTTGATGTCATCGAGCCGGGTGACGAAGCCTTCCATGCGCGGATCGTCAAGCGGATAAAGCGTGGTGCCCACGTTCATCTGCGCGATATGCCATCCGTTCGTCGCCATCCCTTCACCTCCGCGAGATCCAAGACACCAGTATCGCGGATCCGGCCGGATTGGGAACGGTCCGACGGGTTTGGATCCCGGTTGGGCTGACGGGACGCGGGCGGCGGGCTATAATGGTTCTGCCCCCTCTTCCCTCTGGGGGAGGGGGTGCGCCTCTCTGAGCGCGAGTGGCGAAATGGTAACCGCAGGGGTCTCAAAAACCCCCGGAGGTAACTCCTTGCCGGTTCGAGTCCGGCCTCGCGCAGAAGACCTGCGCCAGCCGGCGTCCCACGTGGTGCGCAGGATGCCGCTGGCGGCATCCTGCGTGCACCTGGCGTCACGGCTCACTGGCAATTGTCGTGGAGAAGGACCGGCCATCGACGTCCGTCAGCCGCACATATCTGGCGCCGACTGTAGTACCGGACGCAGGCACGGGCAGTGTCAAAGTGGCGGCGGCTCCCATTTTGGCTTGGATCCCAAACGGACCCGGTCCGAACTTGTTATAGGCATAGTCGTTCGCGAAGTCAGTCTTCAGCAGTTTGGACAGCAGGGCTGCATTCCAGTGCGCAATAGACTGCTTATCGCTGTTCAGCAGTCAGCCGCGACCACATGCACCGGGGCCTCCGGGGTGCCGCCATCGAGATACACATGGAAGCGCACGCTGCCGTCGGGCAGAAGTACCGCCTGGCTCAGTGTCAGGTGATGCTTGGTCGGACTGACGGGTCCGCTGTGGAAAGGCGTCAAGACCGAGCCACGATAGTAGTTGTAGGTGCCGACGTTGAAGACCACGACGAATGCGAGCACAGCGAACGCCAGCTTCCTGAGGCCGTCATCCGTCTGAGGCAACGGGAGGCTGCCTGACGTCCAGCGGAACCACTGTCTTCCGGCCAGGGCTGGATTGCGCCGAAGCAGGACGTTGTCGAGCGAATAGGCGCCGCTGCCGCCCAGCAGTAGGCTCGCACCCATCGCCAGATTACAGGCAGCCATCGTCCACTCGTCGATGCAGGTGGCGCCCTGCCAGCCGAACATCGACATCAGCAGCACCGAGAACCCCATGGAGAACAGCGCCGCAAGCCGAGTCAGCAGCCCGGCGATGAGCATCGCTCCGACGATGAGCTCGGCAGCACTGAACAGAATGACGCCGGCATAAAGCAGGTAGAAATGCGTCAACAGGAAGCTGATCAGATGATCCGTGCCGAACAAGGCGCCCGGCATCGCCGTCTGGAACTTGTTTGCCATCCAACTCGACGCGTTTGGGTCCAGCTTGGAGGGCGCGTAGATGAACCGACGCGAGCCGCCGCCCCAATAAATGAAGCCCTGGGTGAGGCGGACCGAGAGCAACGCAATGGCGGCTATGCGCCAACTGCGTTGCGCCTCGGTGGTGGCTGGCGCCTGCTCACCGATGCGCGTGAATGTGGTTGCAGACATGTCTATCTCCTATGCGACGAAGTTACGCAATTCAGTCGGTTGGCGCCTTGCCGGTGTAGGGCATGAACCCATAGTGCTCGAATATCGACAGAGCCTGCGGGGAGTGGATGAAGGACAGCCACAGCCTCGCCGCCTCTGGGTGCGCGGCGCCCTTCACGACTGCCCCGGCGTAGATGGCAGTTGTGTTCTGGCTGGCGGGAATGTTGACATCGGCGATCAGATGTCCCGCCTGCTCCTGGAAGATCGCTTCGGATTGCCAGGTGACACCCGCCTCGGCACGCCCCTGCACCAGGAACAGCGGTGTCTGACGATGGTGGATATGAGTGAGGATGGTGCTGCCGTCGGCCACCTTGGTCTTGTAGACCTCGTCGGCGAGCGCCTGGCCGCCGGCCTTCTTCAGCGACGCCTCGATCTGCCGCGCAATTCCTTCGAATTCGGGGTTTGGCATGGCAAGACGGACATCGGGCTTGCCGAGATCAGCAAGACTGGTTACATGGCCCAGATTGCCCTTCGGCACCATAATCGTGAGCGTATTGGTGACGTAAGGCACGGCGGGACCGGTGAGCAGTCCTTGTTCGATCAGCGCGTTGACCTTCTTCAGGCCGGCAAGATAAGCGTCCGGCTTGGCGGTCCAGGTCATGTTCCCCGAGGTGATCGTGCCGCCCGCTTGCATCTGCTTGACGAGCAGCCCCGGCGGATTTGTCTCCCAATAGATGCGCCCCTTGTAGTCTGGATGTTCCTTCTCGAACTCCGCGACGAGCGGCGCCATCGCGAAGAAATAGTTGCCGCCGACGTAGAGCACGAGCTTCGGATCGGTGATGTCGCCGTGGAAATCGGCCAGATCATCGACCTGAGGGACTGTAAACTCGAATCCGCGGTTCGTGGCGTCGTTGTTCTTCCCGTGCTGCCAGGGTGGAAACACGTCAGCCTGGGGAGCAGGCTGTGCGGCGAAGGCTGGCCCTGACAGGATCGGCATCAGACAGGCGGCAGCCATCAGAGCCGCGCGGAAGGATCGCTTGCGCATAGTGTTGCTCATTTCGCGTAGTGAAAGTCAGCTTGCTGAAGCTCGGGGATCGTCGCGACAATCCCGGGAGTGAGCACGACACCGTCAACGAGATGGTTGGTAAACTCGGCAGCTACTGCCTCGTGCGAGAGCCGATTGGGGTTCACGCCTTTGGCCAGCAGCTTTCCCGTCATTTCCCAAATCGTGTTGTGGCAGGCCAGGAACACGACGCCACAACTCTGCAGCGCCGGGATGGTGCTACCGGCGGGCCCAAACACGCTCTTGGGATCCTCGAAGTCGGAAATCTCCGACGGCACGGCCTTCGGGACGATAAGCGTGTTCGTCTTGAAGTTGCAGCCTGCCATCTCGGCCAGTTTGTATTTGTCCCACATAGTCTGATCGAACAGTGCCAGGTGAGCGGAGCCGTGCGTGGCCGATACCGCCAGGAAGTCGTGGTGCCCGAAGGAGAACACCTGCGCATTGACTGAATTGCGCATGAGATTCAGCCAGGGGCTTGCGATGTCCGTGTTATCCCAGACTTGTTTGGGAGTACCGCGGTAGGCAATCACTTCCTTCAGCGCAGCGTCGTCCCAGAAGTCCGGATGATCGAGGATCATCGGCACGGTCTTGAAGTCTCGCCGGCGTGGAGCCTTACGCAGGCGTTCCATAAGTTCAGGCAGCGCATACGCGCCCGGTGGGATCACGCTACCGGCGGCTTCGGCGCGAGTTGCGCCTGCCGCCAAGGCGGCTACGCCGAGAGCTACGGAGCTGAAGCCGAGCAGTGCGTTGCGTCGTCGAGTATCAACAGGCATTCCATTCTCCTTCGGATACGAGAAGGGGCTCGCGGATGGTCGAGTATTTCGCGGCAGCGCCGTCTCGGTGTCGTTCTGACGGCCAAGTGGCGTCGGCGGCCGTCGGTGCAAGCGTAATGGATCGATGGATTTGATCTGGAAAGGCGATGGGTGCAGGTCTGTGGATACCTGCACCGTATCAGCAACGATTACGCCGGCTCACCTGCCCGAAGACGAACAAATATCCGTGACCTCGCCCGCTCCTGGTGGCATCATGCCGGGCACGACGCATCATGCCGATCATGACTCTGGAGCAGCTGCGGGTCTTCGTCGCGGTCGCGGAGCGGCAGCACGTAACGCGAGCCGCTGCCGCGCTCAATCTTGCGCAGTCGGGGGCCAGTGCGGCGATCGCGGCGCTGGAGGCACGGCACGGTGCGAAACTGTTCCACCGTGTCGGCCGTGGCATCGAGCTGACCGAGGCCGGCGCACTGTTTCTCGTCGAGGCACGCGCGGTGCTGGCACGCGCCGAGGCCGCAGAATTAGTCCTGTCGGGGGGTCTCAAGCGCGGAACGTTGGCCGTGCAGGCCAGCCAGACCATTGCCAGCTACTGGTTGCCACGCCACTTGGTTGCATTTCGCCGCGCTCATCCTGGCATCGACATACGCCTCGCAATCGGCAACACGGCACAGGTCGCGACCGCGGTGCGCGAAGGTACCGCCGATATCGGGTTTCATAGAGGGAGCCATCGACGATCCGGCACTGACAATTGAGCAGATCGCGCGCGACCAGTTGGTGGTCGTCGTCGGCATGGAGCATCGCTGGTCACCGATCGATCGTCTTGAACAGGAAAGGCTGCTCGAAACCGAGTGGGTGCTGCGCGAGCCGGGATCCGGCACTCGGTCGGTGTTCGAAGCGGTGCTGCAGAACTTTGGCGTGCCGCCTACGGCGTTGCAGGTTGCGCTGGAACTGCCGTCCAACGAAGCGGTGCGTGCTGCGGTAGAGGCAGGGTTGGGCGCAACTGCAATCTCGGCATCGGTCGCGGCACCCAGCCTGGAAGCGGGACTGCTGCATCATGTGCCGTTCGATCTGCCGGAGCGCGATTTCCATGTGGTGCGGCATGCCGAGCGCTACCGCAGTAGGGCGGCGGATGCGCTGCTGTCGATCGTCACCACACCGTTTGCGCGATCACGGAAAGGTTAGCTGACTGAGCATCGTTCGGGTGCGGCGATGCCAGCGGCCAGTCGAACGACTTGGCCGTCCACTGTCGTGCGGACGGCGCTAACAGGGCAGCAAGTCCGCAGGCGAGTAACAGTGCAAACCCGGCGATCAGCAGGATCGGGACCATGGGGAAACCCTGTGTCCTTGTGTGGATGCGTTTAGATCTCGACGACGCTGCCGCGTGAGCCGGGTTTAAGGACACGCGCTTGGCTATATCCGGTCCAAGCTTCGACCAGGGCGACAGTCGCACTCGGAGCGGTCTCGGCAGCGCGAGTCGCCGCGGGAAGGGTGACTGCGGCAAGTGCGACGCCCAGCACTCCGGTCATTGCCAGTATGGTTTTCTTCACAGTTGCCTCCGTCATCCGCTCGTTTCGAATGGCCTAGAGGTCGGTTGCCGTCGGTCGCCGATCCAACAGTGAATGTCGATCCAACTAATCCATGATCGCGCTTGGTGGATCTGTCGGTCTGGCATGACCCTCTTCACCTTCTAACTGGCAAGTCACATCGGGTCGGCACCACAGCTTGCGACAGAGCGTGCGCCCTCGTGCTGCGCCACCTGCGTCGCCACCGCTTTCATCAGCTTTCCGAAAGCCCGCACCTCGATCTGACGGATCCGCTCGCGGGAAACCCGGTAATGCTGTGCCAGCGCCTCGAGTGTGGCGGGTTGGTCCTTGAGCCCGTTCGATGATGATGTGCCGTTCGCGCGGGCTCAGCGTCTGCATGGCCATGGGAAGCCGGGCTCGCCGCTCGGCCAGCTCTTCGCGCGCCAAGCGCAGTCTCCTGGCTATCGGCCGGGTCCATCAGAAAATCCTGCCACTCGCCGTCCGCGTCCGACCCGACCGATGCATTCAGACTGTGATCGGCGCCAGCGAGCGCGTCAGATCTCGGTTTGGTGTGAAATTGAGCATGCGGCTGGTCCCCATTCCGCGTCGGAAGTCGGTGTTGACGCGGAAGGTGATCGCGAGCCGGGTCAAGCTCTATCGCAAAAGCACGTTCAGTTTAATCGCCGCCCCAGATTGAGTCCTGATCGGGCTGCGACAGCGTTCCACATGCCGCAGTAAGCCGGCGGATGCGCTGCTGCCGATCGTCACCGCACCCTTTCCATATTGCGGAAAATCTAGCCAGACTAGCATAATCGGGTGCGGCGATTAAACTGAGCGTGCTTTTGCGATAGAATTGCGCCCAATCCGCGATCACCTTCCGCATTGACACCGTCTTCCGATGCCGGATGGAGGGTCGATCGCGTGCTCAGCACAGAAATGCCGCCGCGCAGCACATCAGCCGACGCCGGTTTTTGGTGGTGCGGGGGGTGTCCTTTGCGCGATGGCCGAAATGGCGCCGTCACGCCGGCGGTCCGAAGTGCCGGGCCTCGTCCTCGGCAAGTCCGCCAGATGGGGCATCTTGGTTGGTGGCGGTGGGCAAAAGAAGCGTGAGATGGAACGATTTGCAAGATCTGCACTAGCCGAGGATTTTATACGCTCAGCGCACATATGTTGTGCCAAGGCCGGCGCCTGCGTGGTGCGGCTGACGAACAATCTTGCCTGGCAGCCTGGAAACCGGGGATGATTCAATGTTCGGGCACACCAAATCGCATGTAGTTTTGTGGCTGGCAGCCGCGCTCGCGATCGGACTGATTGCCTCATCAGCATGGGCGACACCGACGGCCAGCCCTCAGGGCACCTGGCTGACAGCAAATGGCGATGGCGTCGTCGCTATTGCACAATGCGGCGACGACCTCTGCGGCCGGATCGTCGGCATCGATCGTGCGCCGACGGCGCCAATGCCGACCGATGTGCATGGGCGCTCGCAGTGCGGCCTCACCATCATCACCCTTGAAAAGCCGGAATCCGACGGCACTTGGCTGGGCAAGATTACCGATCCGCGAGACGGAAGCACCTATCAGGCGAAGGTCTGGTTGGGTGAACGCGGCAACCTGTACCTGCGCGCCTTCATCGGCATCCCGGCGCTGGGCGCCACGGTGATATGGCGCCCGTTTACTGGACACCTGACCGCTGGATGCGGTTTGGCGTGAATATCGGAGTTTGTACGAGGAGGAACAACGATGACGCACGCTATCCCCGCAATTGGACGCCGCGACCTGCTGGGTCTCGCGATCACCGCTCTCGTTGTACCCATTGCATGGCAGCCGGCCGATGCCCAAACCACAGGCGGCGATTCGCCAGCTGTACCGGTTGAGCATCTTGACGACGCCCTGCTCGCCGCGATGAAGGCGGGCGGCCGCACGCCGTTCACTGAGCGTTACCGCGCGCTCGCCCCAGTGGTCGAGCGGGTCTTCAACCTCGATGCGGTGCTTGCGGCCTCGATCGGCCTTTCCTGGGTAACACTGCCGGAGGCGCAGAAGGCAGAACTGGCGACGGCGTTCCGTCGCTACACGGTTTCCAGCTACGTCTCGAACTTCAACAGCTACAACGGCCAGAGTTTCCAGGTACTGCCTTCGGTTCGTGCGGTCGGCAACGGCGAGGTGGTGGTTCAGAGCCGATTGGTGCGCATCAATGACTCGCCGGTGAAGCTTGATTATGTCATGCGCAACGGCCCTAACGGATGGCAGGTGGTGGACGTGCTGACGGATGGGTCGATCAGCCGTGTTGCCGTCCAGCGCTCGGATTTTCATGAACTGCTGGTGGCCGGTGGCGTGCCGGCGTTGGCGGCTGGTCTGGGGCGCAAGGTGGCTAACCTCTCCGGTGGCATGCTGGGATGAGAGACACAAGTTGGTCCGCTCCGCCTCCCGACCAGGGGCGGTCCATCACCGAGGACAAAGACACCGCAGACGACGCGACGGCCGCCCCACCCCGTCATGCCGGCCCGCGAGCCGGCACGACGGGGCCACGTCGGGGAGCTTTCATAGCAGGTACAGAGTCCGGCGCCTCCTTCCTGCAGCGCATGCTCATTTGCCTCGTCGATACGAGCCGCAGGCACGCCTGGATGGTCCTGCTCACCGGTATCCTGCTCGCTGCAGGTTCGGGCGTTTACGCCAGTCGCCATCTCGGTATAAACACCGACACAGATCAGATGTTTTCCGCGTCGCTTCCCTGGCGACAGCGCCAGATGGCAATGGAGCGCGCCTTCCCGCAATTCCAGGGCCTGCTGGTCGCGGTCATTGACGCAAATGTGCCGGAAGAGGCGGAGGAGACCTCGCGCGACCTCGCGCGTGCGCTCGCCTCCGACCATACGCATTTCAGCATGGTGAGCCGACCGGGCTCCTCGCCCTACCTTCAGAAGGAAGGGTTGCTGTTCCTCTCGACACCCGAGCTCATGCGCCTGATGAATCGGATCATTGATGCACAGCCGTTTCTAGGCACGCTCTCGGCCGATCCCACCGCGCGGGGCCTCTTCTCCGCGCTTGGCTTGCTCGGGCAGGGAGTGACCCACGGCGGCGCTAACCTCTCAGCCTATCGCAGCGAGTTGCAGGCGCTCCATGCGGCGATGGCGGCCGCGCTTGCGAGCCATCCGCAACCTCTGTCGTGGCAGCAGATGCTCAGCGGCGGTCTGAGCGATCTCGGGGGCAAGTATCAATTCGTACTGGTCAAGCCGCGGCTCGATTTTCACTCCCTCGAACCGGGCGGCGCAGCAACGGCAGCGATCCGCGCCGCAGCGGCGAAACTTCCGTTCGTGCAAAGCGGCGCGGCACGTGTGCGCATCACCAGGCCGGTGGCGCTCGCCGACATCCAATTCGCGACGGTCGCCCAAGGGACGGTCACCGCCCTCATTGGCAGCCTGGCTCTGATCACGCTCTGGCTCGTTCTCGCAGTCCGGAGCTGGCGACTGATCGTGCCAATCCTGGGAACACTTGGCCTCGGGCTGATGCTGACGTTGTTCTTCGCGGCGGCGGCGATCGGCACGCTCAACCTGGTGTCGGTGGCGTTCGGCGTGCTGTTCGTGGGCATTGCCGTGGACTTCTCCCTCCAGTTTGCCGTCCGCTTCCGCGAGCCAGACACGACGCCGGCGCTGTGCCAGCGGCGCTGCGCCTGACGGCGCGACGCGCAGGTGGCGCCATTCTCGTTGCGGCGCTTGCTACCGCGGCGGGCTTTCTTGCGTTCGTCCCGACAGATTTCAGCGGCGTGGCCGAGCTTGGGCTGATCGCCGGTACGGGGATGCTGATCGCATTCCTCTGCACGATGACCTTCCTGCCCGCGGCGATCACACTCTGCCGCGCACCCGACGAGCGTGTCGAAGTCGGATTCGCCTGGGGGCGGCAGGCGGACAGGCTCGTCGCGCGGTGGCATGGGCCGATCCTGATGGGGTTCATGGCGCTGGTCGTGCTGGCACTCGCGCTGGCCCCGCGGCTCGCGTTCGATTCCGATCCGCTGGACACCCAGAATCAGAATACCGAGGCGATGCGCACGCTGCGGGATCTGATGAACCAGCCGCTGAGCAATCCGTACAGCATCGATATTCTGGCACCCGACGCAAGCGAAGCGCGCGTGCTGGCGGCGAAGCTGCAGCGGCTGCCGACGGTCTCGAGCGTGCTGACGATCGAAAGCTTCGTGCCGACGGAGCAGATCACGAAGCTCGCACTGGTCGCGGACGCGGCGGAAATCCTGGCACCCACCCTGCTCCCGCCGACCAGCGCGCAACCCGCATCGCCCCCCGACAGTCGCGCCGCGGCGCGTGCCGCCTTGGCGCAGATCGACCCGGCCCTTCACTTGCTGCCGCCCAATGATCCGCTGGATGCCATCGCCGGCGATCTCCGGGAGATCGTGCGCGCGCCCGATCGCACGGTGCGCGCGGTCGATGATGCGCTGACACAGTTCCTGCCGCTCGAGCTCGACCGGTTGCGCACCGCACTCAGCGCTGCGCCGGCAAACCTCGCGTCGGTGCCCCCGGATATCGCGCGGGACTGGTTGCTGCCGGACGGACGGGCGCGGGTGGAGGTGCTGCCGGTCGCCGCGGCGCGCAACAGCCAGGGGTTGCACCGGTTCGTGTCGGAGGTGACACGCATGGCGCCCGATGCGGGCGGCACCGCGGTGACGGTGGTGGCGGCGAGCGACACAATCGTCGGCGCGTTCCGCTCCGCCGCGGTGGCGGCAGTGCTGGCGATCGCGGTTATTCTCGTCGTGGCGCTCGGCCGGCTGCGCGATGCTGCGCTGGTTTTGGCCCCGCTGCTGCTTTCCGCGACACTTACCGCGCTGGTGATGGTGCTGCTGCAGCTACGTCTGAACTACGCCAATATCATTGCGTTGCCGCTGCTCCTTGGAGTCGGCGTCTCTTTCAACATCTATTTCGTCATGAACTGGCGCGCCGGGCGGCGGGAGATGCTGGCCTCGGCGACAGCGCGGGCGGTGGCGTTCTCCGCCCTGACCACGGGGACCGCTTTCGGCTCGCTTGCTCTGTCCGGACATCCAGGCACAGCGTCGATGGGCGCGCTGCTGCTGATCAGCCTCGGTTGCACGCTGACGGCGAGCCTGGTTTTCGTCCCGGCGATGCTGGCTGGTCTGGAACGGATATTCGGCAGCATGATGGTGGGGAGGCATAGAATGCCCGAACTGAACCGGAGGCCAGCGGGCGGCAATCGGCGACTAGTCAAAGCCCAGGGTAGGTGCACCAGCAACTATCACAGTAAGGCCCGGGGGAGGGATCCCGACGCCGGGTTCATGCGGCCGGCCGCGGCCCGGGCGATTGCGCGCCAGCGCCGCTCGTTCCTATCCTCTTGCTGATCGCGCGTCCGGAGATACGAGCTTGGGCAGCCAGGGGATCGGTGTTTCCGTGCCACGTCTGGAAGACGACAGGCTGCTGCGCGGAAAGGGAGCGTTCGTCGCCGACATCCGCCTGCTCGGCATGAAAGAGCTTGCCTTCGTTCGCAGCCCGGTCGCGCATGCGCGCATCCGTGCCATTCACAAGCCCGCCGGCGCCGAGCGCCGCGTGTTCCTCGCCGCCGACCTTGTCGGCGTGCAGCCGATCGTCGCCAATTCCGCCCTGCCCGGGTTCCGTACCTCCGCCCAGCCGGTGTTGGCGACCGATAAGGTCCGTCATGTCGGCGAACCGATCGCCGTATGTGTGGCGCCCACGCGTGCCGAAGCCGAAGACCTTGCGGCGGAAGTGGCGCTGGACCTCGAGGAACTGCCGGTGATCACCGATATGCGCGCGGCATCGGCCACGCCCGTTCGCGTGCACGAGCACTGGCCGGACAACGTATTTTTGGAAACCTTCGTGGCGGTAGCGCCGGAGCGGTTGGCTCAGGCACCGATCACCGTGCGGCGGCGGCTGCGCACGGCCCGACAATGCATGTCACCGATCGAGGGCCGCGGCGTCGTCGCTGGCTGGGACCGTCGGCTGGAGCAGCTTCTGCTGTACACCTCGACGCAGATGCCGCATATCGTGCGCACCGGACTCGCCGGCTGTCTCGGGCTGGACGAGGCGCGCATCCGGGTGGTGGCGCCCGATGTCGGCGGCGGTTTCGGTTACAAAGGCATCCTTCTGCCGGAGGAGGTCTGCGCCGCGTTCCTGACCCGCTTGCTCGGCTGTCCGCTGCGCTGGATCGAGGACCGCCGCGAGCAGCTCACCGGCAACGCAAATTGCCGGGAGCACGACTACGACATCACCGTGCACGCGGAGGCTGACGGGACGCTGATCGGCATCGACGCCGAGGCGGTGGTGGATGCCGGAGCGTACTCGGCATATCCGTTTTCCGCCTGCCTGGAAGCGGCGCAGATCGCCAGCATCCTGCCCGGCCCGTACGTGATGCAGGCCTATCGCTGCCGGACGTTTTCGGCGGCCACCAACAAGCCGCCCATCCTGCCCTATCGTGGCGTGGCCCGCGCCGGCGTGTGCTACGCGCTGGAAGTGATGCTGGACGCCGTGGCGCGCCAGGGCGGGCTCGATCCCCTGGAGGTACGGCTGCGCAATCTGGTGCCGCCCGAGGCGATGCCGTTCGACAATATCACCCGCAAGCACTTCGATAGCGGCGATTATCCGGCCTGCGTGCGCCGGGTCGCCGCCGCGATCGACGTTGCCGCCGTGCGCCGCCGCCAGGCCGAGGCGACCGGGACCGCCCGGATCGGGCTTGGCTTCGCTGTGTTCTGCGAGCAGGCCGCACACGGGACCTCGGTCTACGCCGGTTGGGGCATCCCGATGGTGCCGGGCTTTGAGCAGGCGGTGGCGCGAATGACGCCGGATGGCGGGCTTGAGGTGCGCGTCGGCATCCAGTCCCACGGTCAGGGGCTGGAGACGACGCTGGCGCAGGTCGGGCACGAGATCCTTGGTGTGCCGCTTGCCGCCATCCGGGTCGTGCACGGCGACACGGCGATGACCCCTTATTCCACCGGCACCTGGGGCTCGCGCTGCATGGTGATGGCGGGCGGTGCGGTGGCGACCGCCTGCAGGGAGCTGGCACAGCGGATCGGGCGGATCGGCGCGCATCTGCTACAGACCGAGCCCGGGTTGGTCCGCGTTGGGAACGGCATCGTCAAGGGGCCGGCGGGTGAGGTGACGATCGCCGATGTGGCGCGCACCTGGTATCTGCGCCCGCAGGATCTGCCCGACGATGCGGCGCCGGGTGGGCTGGAGGTGACGTCAGGTTACAAGATGCTGCGGGATAGCGGCACCTTCAGCTACGCTGCCCATGCCGCTGTGGTTGTGGTCGATACCGAATTGGGCGACGTGCAAATCCTGGATTACGCCGTGTGTGAGGACGGCGGAAAACTGATCAACCCGATGATCGTCGATGGCCAGGTGGTCGGCGGCGTGGCGCAGGGCATCGGGACGGCGCTCTACGAGCAGATGCCGTACGATGCGCACGGCCAGCCGCTCGCCGCCACGCTCGCCGATTACCTGCTGCCGGGGGCGACCGAAGTGCCGGATATCCGCATTGATCATATGGAGACGCCATCACCCTTATCGTTCTTCGGCCAGAAGGGGATCGGCGAAGGCGGCGCGATCGGCCCGCCGGCGGCGCTCGCCAATGCGGTGAACGATGCGCTCGCGCCGCTTGGCGTCGAGCTGACAGAGCTGCCGATCACGCCCGAGCGCATCGTGGCCGCGCTGCTGTCGAAAGCCGCATGAAGCCGGCCCGCTTCGAATTCGAGCGCCCGGCAAGCCTTTCTGATGCGACCGCGTTGCTGGCCGTATCCGGCCCGGATGTGCGCGTGTTGGCCGGCGGCCAGTCGCTGGTTCCGATGCTTAACTACCGTTTGGCACAGCCGCGGATGTTGGTGCAGATCAACCATCTGAATGAGCTGCGCGGTGTGGCCGAGGACGAAGACGCGGCAACCATTGGCGCCTGCGTGACGCATGCCGCGATATCGGATGGGCTGGCGCCGGATATCGGGCGGAATGTGCTCGCGCACGCGGCGGCAGATATCGCCTATCGCGCGGTGCGCACCCGCGGCACGATCGGCGGCAGCCTGTGTCACGCCGATCCCGCCGCCGACTGGGTGACCGTGCTCACCGCGCTCGACGCCGAGGCGATCCTGCGCTCGCGCGCCGGCACCCGCCGCATGAAGGTGGCAGCGTTCGTCACCGGAGCCTTCAGCACCGCGCTCGACAGCGGCGAGATCCTCGCCGCCGTCCGCATCCCCCGCCTGCCGCCGGGTGCGGGCTGGGGATACGTGAAAGCCTGCCGCAAACCCGGCGACTTCGCCCATGCCATGGCCGCGGCGCTGGTGGCCGGCGAAACGCGCCGCCTGGTCATCGGCGCCCTCGGCGGGAGGCCGCTGTTGCTGGAGGGCGCGTCGGCGAACCTCGACGGTGCGCGCGCGGCGCTGGCGGGCGTTCATTCGCTCGACGAGGTGGGCCGGCGCATGCAGTTCGCCGTGGTTTGCCGTGCTTTGGATGCGGCGCAGCCATGAGTTGGGTGAACCTCGTGGTCAACGAGGAGGCTGTTTCGGCGGAGCTCGAACCCCGCCTGCACCTCGCCGACTTCCTGCGCGAGCACCATCTGCTCACCGGCACGCATCTTGGCTGCGAGCATGGCGTTTGCGGCGCCTGCACGGTGCTGATCGACGGCGCGCCGGCGCGGTCTTGCATCACACTCGCTGTCGCTTGTGAAGGCGCGACTGTTCAGACGATCGAGGGGCTTCAGGACGATCGGGTCACAGAGCGGCTGCGCGCCGCGTTCACCGCCGAGCACGCGCTGCAGTGCGGTTACTGCACGCCGGGGATGCTGGTCACCGCGCGCGACATTGTGCTGCGCTTGCCGGATGCTGACGAGGCGCGGATAAGGTTGGAGCTGGCTGGCAACCTGTGCCGCTGCACCGGCTATGCCGGCATCGTGCGCGCCATATGCTGCGTGCTGAGCGAGCGCGTCGCGACCGCCGCGCCTGCCGCCGCGCCCTTGCCGGCGCTGACTCCGATCGAGGTAGCACCCGCGGCCATTGCGGCGGAGCGCGCCCTTGGGGTGCGGGCGGCGGGTCCGTCCATCGAACTGACCGTGCGTATTTCGCGGCCGATGCCGGAGGTGTGGGCCGCCCTGCACGATCCGGCGCTACTCGCGGGCTGCGTGCCCGGGGCGCGGCTCGTTTCGGTTACAGACCGCACTATCTCGGGAGAGATGCGCGTCGCCCTGGGGCCGATCACCGCCTTATTTGCTGGTACCGGCGTGCTGACGCTGGATGAGGCGACGCACACGGCGACGCTGACCGGCGAGGCGAGCGACGCGCGCAGCAGAACCCGGCTTTCGGGCGACGCCCACATAGTGCTGGCGCCGGACGGGCCAGCGTCCACTCGCGCGGATGTCGCTGTCGGCTATACATTGCGCGGCCCCCTGGCACAGCTCGCCCGCGGCCCGATCGTGCAAACGGTTGCGGGCGAAATCGCCGCCGCGGTCGCCCATACGCTAGAACGCCATCTCGCCGGTGAGCCGATCTCCGCACCCGCCCGAATGTCGCCGCTCCGGTTGCTGGCGCGCCTGGTGTGGCTGCGGCTGCGGCGCTTGTTGGGCAAACGTTGAGACGGATCATTCGACCGCCTGGGCGCCTTATATTAGCCGCCCTGCATGCCGCACCAGTCGCAGATGCTCAGCGCCATCACTTTGATCGCAGTGATGTAGTCGTCGATAGCCACATACTCGTCGTCGGAATGCATCACCGCGGTTGATCCCGGACCGAAAATCACTGTCGGCGTGTTGCCGTACAGATTGAGAAATCGGGTGTCGGCTGCGCCCTGCCGGCCGCTCATTTCCGGATCGCGCCCGGTCACCTCCCGATAGTTGCCTGCAACAGTCGCGACGATCGGGTGATCCTGCGGGATCTCGGACGCCTGCGCATCATAGCCGACGAAGCGTACCTTCGGTGGATGCGTTCGCATCCATGGGTCTTCGGCCGCGGCGCGCGCCACCCAATCGATCAGGCGCTGCTTTGCCCCCTCATGGTCTTCGCCTGGAACCGTGGCGATGCTGCCTTTGAGAAGACAGGTCGCCGGAAAGGCGCTGGGGTAATTGCCGGCCTGGAAGCTGCCGATGGCGCAGGGGATCGCGTCGATCGCGCGCGGATACATTGGATGCGTCACTGTCGCGACGCGTTCAGCTTCGAGCGCCGCCACAGCCTGCGTGATCTTGTAGCCGAGCTCGATGCCGCTGACGCCTTCATAACGCCGCTGTATCCCGGCCGGCTTGCCGTTGATCTCGATCGTGAACCAGATGCGGCCGATGCAGGCAGGCTGAATCGCGAGGTCGCTCGTTTCCCCTGAAATGCCAGCATCCGCCTTGTAGCCGCGGATCACTGTGTCCAGCGTGCCGTGACCGCTTATTTCCTCATCGACCACCACATTGATGTAAACATCGCCTTTCGGGCGCAGGCCGAGCGCCATCAGGCTTGCAACCGCCATCACGTGGCTGGCGACGCCGCTTTTCATGTCGGCGGCGCCGCGCCCATACAGGCGGCCGTTCTTGATAGCGCCCGACCAGGGATCGTCGCTCCAGCCCTCGCCGCCGCCGACCGGGATCACGTCGGAATGGCCATTCAGCAGCAGCGATCGGCCGCCCCCCGTGCCCTTCCAGGTGGCAACGAGGTTCGGCCGTCCTTCATAGCCGCGATCGACCGGGCGATAGCCGGGATGCTGCTTCAACTTCTCCCAGTCGGTCTCCCATTGATCGACGTCGAGCCCCATGCGATCCATGGTGTCGGCAAGGAACCGCTGGATTCCTGCCTCGTCCCCGGTGACGCTTGGGATGCCAACCATCTGCTGCAGGAAGTGCACCGCTTTCTCCTTGTCCGCCTCAACCTGCGCGAGAACGTTTCGGCGGATATCAGAGGTCATTTCCCGGTCTCCTCGCTTTGTGCTCAGCCCTGCCCGAAATGCGGCAGGATCTCGCGGGCGATGGTGGCGATCTGCTCCCGCTCGTAGTGGTACGGTACCAGCACGATGCGCTGCGTGCCCACCCGTTCATGCTCCCGTAGCTGGGCCAGGCATTCGGCCACGGTTCCCATGATGGCGCTGTCGGCTGTGGATTCGCTCCAACCGGCAAAATCCCATTCCGTGTTCAGCCACTCCATCATCCTTTCCTGCACGGCTTCGCGGCTGGGTCCGACAATGATCGGCAACTGGTTGCAGCTATGCAGGGCTGCCGGATCGCGACCCGCTTCCCTGGCATAATCGCAAACCTTCACCCATGAACGCAGGAACGAGTTGGGCGTGTAGAAATACGTCAGCCAGCCATCGCCCCGCTGCCCCGCGCGCTTGAGCACGGCCTCGACGTAACCGCCGATCAGCAGCTTCGGGTAAGGCCGCGACGCGGGTTTGGGAAACATCACCGCTTGGCGCATATTATAAGGCGGGATGTCGGCCGTCACTTCCGGTTCGGTCCATAGCCGGATCATGATGTCCAGGTTCTTGTCCATGATCCGGCCGCGCTGGTTGAACGGCACGCCGACCGCGTCGAACTCGCGCTTGTACCAGCCGGAGGCGACGCCAAGTTCCAGCCGCCCTTCCGCGAGCAGGTCGAGTGTGGCCACCTGCTTGGCCAGCAGCAATGGGTTGCGCAGCGGCAACACCAGCACCCCGGTGCCGAGCCGTATACGGCTGGTGCGGGCGGCCACAGCGGTGAGCACCGTCATCGCATCCGCGACCGGGAAGTGCGGTTCGGTACCCAGTAGGATATGGTCCCACACCCATAACAACTCGTAGCCGAGCTGCTCGACCCAGACGCCGTATTCCACCAGCGCTCTCGGGTCCGGAAGCTCCGGAAAGCGCGTGAAATTTCGCATGGCGATGCCGATTTTCGCGGGCATAGGCGTTGTGCCCCTTCAGGCGGTGTAGAGGCGGTCGGGATCGAGCGCGCGCAGCACCTGCAATTCGCGCTCGGCGGGCACTGCGGTCACGCGGAGGTCGCTCGCCACCTCCAGCACGAAACCGGTGTTCGCCTGCACCTGCTCGACTGTCACGCCCGGATGCAGTGCCTCGATCTGCATCCGCTTGCTTTCGGGATGGAAACCCAGTTCCGCGAGGTCGGTAATGATCAGCTCCGGGCCGCCGGCGAGCAGTCCTGCCTCGCGCCGGCTTGCGCCGCCGGTCAGATAACCTGGGCTGGTAATGAACTCCACCTGCTCCACGAAACGGCGCTTCTCGTGCTTCATCACCACCATCACGTGCGACAGGCTGGCAATGTCATTGCCGCCGCCGGTGCCGGGCAGCCGCGTCTTCGGGTGATCCGGATCGCCGATGAACGAGCTGTTGATATTGCCATAGCGATCGATCTGCGCGCCGCCAAGGAAACCGACATCGACATAGCCGCGCTGCAGCAGAAGCAGCACGTCGGTGATCGGCAGCACCATGTTGGCGCATCGCGTGCAGCGCTGCTCGTTGGTCGAGGGCGGCAGCTCGCCGGGTACGATGAACGGCCCGATCACGCCGCCCTCGAACAGAATGGTCAGGCCGGGCGCATGCAGGCGCTGCGCCAAGGTGGCGGCCAGTAGCGGCGTGCCCACGCCGGCAAAGACGATCTGCCCGTCTTTCAACGCCCGGCTCGCCATCACGGCGAGCAGTTCGGCCGTGGTGTAGCCGCCGGGCAGCCCGGCGTTAAACATCGTAGATGCTCCGGCCGGCGCGCGTCGCCGTCAGCAGATCGCTCATTCCCATGCGCTCCAGCGCCTGGTTCCACGATTTCGGCTCATAGTAGAAGCGCTCGAGATACTCCCGGCTGCCGCGCTCCGGGTCCTTGCGGGTCATTTCGGCGAACATATCCATGTGCTTGAAGAAGGGCTCGTACTGGCCATAGCACTCGTGGGGCGCGCAGCCGTACGGCACCTCTACCACGCCCTCTACGGTGAAGAACGGAAACTTGGTCTGGTCCGGCGCGCGGCGGATCTGGTCATTGGAGACGATCCGCTCGGTCGTCACGATGACTCGCTTCGCTGCCATCGCGACGTCCATATCCATGAACGGCAGGCCGTCGAACTGGGCGTTGCCGTACGGGTCGCAGCGCTGCACGTGGATGATGGCGACATCGGGGTTGAGCGCTGGCAGGAGAACCAGCCGCTCGCCGGTAAACGGACAGGTCATTTCATGTGTCTGGTCACGCACGCGACGATACACGTCCGATCCCAACAAGGAGCGGATCGGCATGAACGGCAGTCCCATGGCGCCGGCGCGGAAGCGCAGGCCCACGGACATGTGGCTCCATTCCTCGAAATCAGCTCTGCCGGTTTCCACCCAGTGACGCATCACGCGCGAGATGCCCCACACGATACCCTGGCTGAACCAACTGGTGATCACCTTCCGGGCGACGCCGGAGGCGAAGACGATATCGCCGTCGGAGGAAACGATGTTGCGCGAGATGGTCAGGCCGCGCCGGCCAGCGCGCACGAGCGCCCATAGCATCGCCATCGGCGTGCGCGACATCATGCAGCCGCCGACCGCCACGTGCTCGTTGTCACGGATCAGCGCGGCAGCCTGTTCCAGCGACAGGACTTTTTCGCGCAGGCTGCGGTCACGCGCGGTGGTTTCTGTCCTTAACTGCTCGTAGCCTGTCATGCCGCTGCTCCTGACCTATGATGCTAAATATGGTGCCTCGCTGTGTCCACCGTGGCACTTGATCCGGCACCGGGCCGGTGGCACAGTTTTTGTTGCAGTGGGAGGATCGACATGAAAATCGGATGTTGGCGGGCAGCCGGAATGACGGCGGCCCTGGTCCTGGCTCTTGCGCCACTCGCCGGCCATGCCGCAACCAAGCCGAGTGCACTCAAGATCGCCATCGTGACCTTCTTCTCCAGCTCGGGCGCCGTGGTCGGCGGGCCAACCGCGGACGCGGCGAAGATGACGATCGACGAGATCAACCACGCCGGCGGCATCGGCGGCGTGCCGATCGAAGCGCGCTATGTCGATGAGTCCGGCGGCTCGACCAAGCAAGTCGCCGAGCTGCGCTCCTTGTCCGGCGACGTAGCGGTCGTGCTTGGATACGCTTCGAGCGCCGACTGCCTCGCCGTCGCTCCGGTCGCCGAGCAGTTGTCGATGCTCACGATCATGTCCGACTGCGACACCAACTCTTTGTTTCAGGGACATTCCTACAAGTGGATCTTCCGCACGATTCCGCCGGCCTCGTCGAACGCCGTCGCCATGGCGTTGTATGTCGCCAGGATGTATCCGCAGGCCACGACCATCGCCGGTATAAATCCGGATTATGCGTTCGGCCGTGACGAATGGAAATATTTCACGCTCGCATTGCAACGGTTGAACCCGAACGTGAAGCTGGGGACGGCACTGTTCCCCGCCCTGTTTTCCGGCAATTACACGAGCGAACTCTCCCGCGTGGCGGGCGAGCGTCCTGCCCTGCTCTATTCCAGCCTGTGGGGTGGCGACGTCGTTGCTTTCATCCAGCAGGGCGCGGCGCAAGGGATTTTCACCCAGGGGCTGGTGGGGCTCGCGGCCGGAACGCAAGGCGACATCGAGGGCATGAAGGCGTTGCCGGATGGCGTGATCGTCGGCGCGGAACACGGCTATCTCATGCATCCGGGCGGGATCCGAAACCCCGAAGTGGCCAAATTCGTGGATACGTATCATCAGCGGTTCGGCACATATCCGGTCTCCCCCTATCCGTTCACCATCCAACGGGCGCTGTTGGCGCTGCGCGATGGCTACCAGGCGGCGATCAAGGCCGGCGGCGGCGCGTGGCCCAGCAATGAAGACGTGGCGCACGCCCTGGCCGGGCTGCAGGTGCCAACCATGCTCGGCACGATGACCATCCGCCAGGACCACCAGGCCACCTGGGGCGAACAGGTCGGCGTCTCGGTGCACAGCTCCACCTATCCCTTCGCGGTGCTGAACAAGATCGTCACCTTCCCCGCGGAGATGATCATGGCGCCCGCGGGCCAAAGCGAGGAAGCCTGGATCGACGCGTTCACTCCCGCAATCCTGGACAAGCTGCCGGCTCCGGCGGAGTATCAGCCGTAACCAGTCCGCACCCGAGGCCAGGATGATCTGGCAGCTCGTATCGGCGATCATCGATGGCGTGACCTCGGGTGCGACCCTTTTTCTGGTGGCTGTCGGCCTCAGCCTGATCTTCGGCGTGCTGAAGGTGCTGAACGCCGCGCATGGCAGCTTCTATGCCATCGGCGCATTCACCGCCGCCTGGCTCTGGGGAATGATCGGCGCGCTCGGCCTGCCCGGCGACGCCATCTACCCTGGCCTGTTGTTGAGCGCGCTTGTGGTCGGGGTGCTGCTCGGCCCACCGCTGGAGCAGCTACTGTTGCGCTGGACCTTCGAGATCGAGCAGGCGTCGCGGCGTGAAAACATCCAGTTGCTGGCAACCTTCGCGGCGTTTCTCATGCTGGAGGACGGGCAGAAGCTCGTGTTTGGCACGTCGCCCTACTATTCCGGCGGTGCGCTTGGTCTGCTCGGCGCTACCCGCATCGGGGGCCTCTTGCATACCAACTACCAGCTTCTGCTGGTGCCGATTGCCGTGCTGGTGCTGCTGGCGCTGAGGCTGTTTCTGCAGCGCAGCCGTACGGGCCGGTGCATGATCGCGGTGGCCGAAGATGCCGAGATGGCCTCCGCAATGGGCATCCGGGTCGGCGCCGTGCAGGTGCTCAGCTTCACCCTGGGCGGCGTGCTGGCTGCGCTTGGCGGCGCGCTCGCCTCGCCTACCATCGGTGTCAGCATCGGCATCGGCGCGGACATGATGGTGCTGTCGTTCGCCGTGGTGGCCATTGCCGGGCTGGGGCAGATCGAGGGCGCGATGCTGGCCTCGCTCATCATTGGTGTGGCGCATTCGCTGGCGGTGTTCTTCATCCCGGTGCTAAGTACCGTGGCGCCGTTCCTGATCATGCTGCTCGTGCTGCTTGTCCGGCCGACCGGGCTGTTCGGCGCCGTCCGGCAGCGGAGCATTTGAGATGCGCCTGCCGCGCATCGCGGCGCTGATTATGCTGATCGCCTGCTACGCCGCCCTGCCGCTGATGGTACCGCGTGATACTTTCCAGTTCACCATCGTGCTGTCCGCGGGATTGGCTGGGCTAGCGGTAGGGCTGTTGCTGGAAGCAGGATTGCTCTCCTTCGGTCACGCCCTGTTTTACGGCATCGGCGGCTATACCGTGGCCGCGCTTGCGCCGGCGGCTGGCGATTGGGGCCTTGCGTTGTTGCTGGCCGGGGCGGCCGCGGGCGCGATGACCGCGGCGCTCACCGGCCTGTTCGTCGTGCGCTACCGCGGCGTCTTCTTCGCCATGCTCAACCTGGCGATGGCGATGGTGGCTTATTCGATTTTGCTGAAATCCTACGACCTCACCGGGGGGTCTGATGGGCTGGGCGTGGAGGTCACCGGCCTGTTCGGTCCGCCGCTTGGCGCCGCCGCGTTCGGGCGCTGGCTCTTCTATCTCACTCTGGCGGGCGCGTTGATTCTTGCCCTGCTGCTCCGGCGCTATCTACAAAGCCCCGCGGGATGGGCGCTGGGCGCCATCGAGGACCGCGAGATCCGAGTTGAGTATCTTGGCGTTTCGGCGAACCGCGTGCTGCTGCAGGCCTACACGCTCTCGGGCTTCTTCGCCGGACTGGGCGGCGCGGTCGCGGCGACCGCGGTCGGGCATGTCGCTCCCGATGCCGTCTATTGGACCACTTCGACGAAATTCGTCGTCATTGCGGTGCTCGGCGGTCGCGGCGTGCTGGGACCCTTTCTTGGCGCTGCCCTCTATGAGCTGCTTAGCATCTCGGCGGCGCAGTATCTCAGCAACAGTTGGGAAATCCTGCTGGGCGGTGTCATCCTGCTGGTGATCCGCTTCGCGCGCGGCGGTCTTTCGGGATTGTTGGAAACGGTCGAGGCCGTCCTGTCCCCACCGCGAGGATCAACAGGGCGTTTTCCGCGACGCGCTCTGCGATGACCGCAGCATTGCTGGAGGCGGAGCATCTCCATCTCAGCTTCGGCGGCATTCGCGCGGTCGATGATGTCAGCATCAGTCTCGCGCCCGGGGAGTTCCTGGCGATCATCGGCCCGAACGGCGCGGGCAAGAGCACGTTCCTGAATATCTGCACCGGCTATCTGCGGCCCGAGGCAGGCGAGATCCGCTTTGCCGGCCGCTCCATTCTTGGCCTGACGCCGCGTGCGATCGCCAGGATCGGCATCGCGCGCGCCTTCCAGCATCCGCAGCTTTTCCTGCAGCGCAGCGTGCTGGATCATGTGCGTTTCGCCGCCGTGGCCGGACGGACCGGCTTCTGGCGGCCGTTCCAGCCGCTTGCCGCCCCGCACGCCGCCGACGAGGTGGCCCGTCTGATGGCTCTCTGCGGTCTTGGGCCAGTGGCCGCGCAGCCGGCCCGCGCCATTCCGGAAGGTGCCCGGAAACTGCTCGACGTGGCGGTGGCGCTTGCCCTTTCGCCGCAGATCGTGCTGCTCGACGAACCGACCAGCGGCGTCAGCAGCGCCGATAAGCTGCCGCTGATGAACCGGCTGGTCGCGGCGCTGCGCGCCCGCGGTGTCAGTGCCATTTTCGTTGAACACGACATGGACGTAGTCGCGCGCTTCGCCGACCGCGTCGCCGTCTGGGTGGAAGGCCGCCTGCTGTGCGTCGGTCCGCCGCAGCAGGTGCTGGCCGATCCGGACGTGCGGGCGCGCGTGCTGTGACCGCGTCAATCCCGGCGCTGTCGGTTTCCGGCATCGAGGTCACGCTGGCCGGCGCGCGGGTGCTGCGTGGCCTGAGCCTGGAGGTTCCAAAAGGCCAGACAGTTGGTCTGGTCGGGCATAACGGCGCGGGCAAGACAACCACGCTCCGCGCGATCATGGGACTGATCCGCAGCCGCGGGCGCGTCCTGATCGATGGCCAACCGGTCGACACCTGGGTACCGGCGAAGCGCGCCAGGCACGGCACGGGCTACGTGCCGGAGGACCGGCGCCTTATCAACACGCTGAGTGTGGCCGAAAATCTGCGTCTGCCCGCCGAGGCCTGCGGCGCCACCCCGGCGGAGGTGCAGCGACGACTGCGCGCGGTCTGCGCCCTGTTGCCCGAGCTCGAACATCTGGTGCGCCGTCCCGCTGGTGTGTTGAGCGGCGGCCAGCAAAAAATGGTTGCGCTTGGCCGTGCCTTGATGATCGGCGAGCGTCTGCTGCTGTTGGACGAACCCTTTCAGGGGCTCGCACCCGCGCTCGCCCGCCGCTATGCCGAGGCGCTGTCGGCGCTGCGGCAGCACCGCCCGGAGATGGCGATTCTTATTACGGAGTCCAATCCCGCCTTGCTCGCCTCGATGGTGGAGCGCCTTTACACGATCGAGCGCGGCGAGATCGTGCCCTGACCGTCAGCTTTGCCGAGGCGCGGGGCCGGGTCGCGGTCGTGCGCGGGCTCGACCTGGGGGCGTAGCCCCCATACGCGCTAAAATAGGTGGTGGACCGGATATCGGATAGCGGGCCTTCGTCTTCGCGGTGCGTTAGCGAGGTGACGATGAACGATTGCTGGTGCGGCCAGGAAGCTGGCGAGAGAGATTGGACCGAGGATGATGGCAATCAGCACCATCAGCACGGTCTTCTGCACGGCCCAGAGGGACGGGACATAGGCCGCGTCGAGCACGTCCTCAGGGGGAAGATTCCAGGAACTCCTGGCTGAGATCGTCACACAACAAGGCAAGGATGAGGTGGGCATACAGCTAACTTCGCGATCCGCGTTCGGTCCACGTTGGCAGCTGGTCGATATGCAGCAGAGACTTCAGGCGCTTGAACGCGAGTTCGATTTGCCAGCGCAGCCGATAGACCGAGAGGACCGCCTTTGCGCTATATCCGCTCTTCGGCAGGGATGTCGCCAGGATCATGAATTCCGCCGCGATCAGGCTGCGCGTGTCGAGCACCTTGCCCTTTCTGGCTGCGGCACGGCGCAGCACCACCCGTGTGGCTTCGGCCGCCTCGGGCGTCTTGCGCTGCACGATCAGCCGCACCGCCAACGCGGGCTCATCGCGGCTGACCGGCGCGCGCAGGTTCACCTCGTGCGGGCTCGAACCGGGCGGCAGACATTGCAGATAGCCGATCAGATCGAACGGTTTGCCGGCCGGGTTGGTCAGTTGCAGCGCATTCCAGCCCAGCCGCACGATGAAGTCGGCGGTGGCGCCGCTCTGCACGCGGAAGCGCCGCAACACCGGTGCTCGGGCGTAATTACGATCACCGATGCGGATTTCGCCCGACCGCGGAGCGCCCCGCTCCAGCGCTTCGGCGCCATGTTGGTCGGTCAGTTCGAGATGCGCGAACCCGCCGCGTCCGAGATCGAACACGCCGTGGACGCGCCAGTCGGTACCGGTGCTGCCGGGTTTGCTCACGCAGCTGCCGTCGGCGAGGCGCAAAGTACGACCGGGCCAACGCAACTCCGCGCCAGGGGCTTTCGCCGCCAGCAGGCGTTCCACCAGGGCTGCGAGAAAGTCCGTCGCCTGGTTCAGGCGGTATTTGACGGCCGGGTTGCTGAGTTCGGCGATCCCCAGCATCGACGCCCAGGCCGAGGTTTGCCGCAATGACAGTCCGCCCGGTCCGCGTGCAAGGGCGATCCGCAACAGGCTCGCGCCATCGACAACCTCACGCCTGCGCTGGATCGCCTTCGTCTCCAGCGCCAGACGATCAAGGTCGAGGCCCGGCGGAAGTCGCGCCAGCAGATCGGAGAACTGGTCGGTCAGGACAGATGCGGCGTCGTGCATCTGCCCCCAGAATCAAGCCGATTCGCGTCGGGTCAAGCATTATTTTAGCGCCTATGGGCGTAGCCCCCGAGTCCGGAATGGGGCGCGATGCTGTCCGACGGGCGCAGTTATCTGGGCACCGTGCTGGCGTCCAACGCGCTGGGCGACGGGCTGCGCGATGCACTGGATCAACGGCTGCACTGAGCTCGACTTTGCGCATTTGACGCAGCGAAACGGGCAATCCACTACGAACGAGTGGGCTCTAGTGCCCGACCGAAACCTGTGGTAGCCTATGGCTAACGCCTATATCCGCGACAGCCGGACTGGCTCCTCGGAGTGCAGCGAAACCGACTTCCGTAGAAAAGTCTGTCCCGACAACAGCGAAAACTGGGAGAAAACTCATGAGGAAAGTGCTTTTGGCTGGCATATTCGCAGCGTTGTTGCCGTTGAGTGGGTACGCCCAGACCGCGCAGGAGCTGGAGAACGGCGCAAACGACACCACCAATGTTCTGAACTATGGAATGGGCTACAGCCTGCAACGATTTAGCCCGCTCACACAGATCAATCGGCAGACCGTTAAAAATCTCATTCCGGTCTGGAACTACAGCTACGACGACAATCACAGCGAAGAGTCACAACCCCTCGTCTATAAGGGCGTGCTCTACGTCACAACCAATTCAGCGACTATGGCCCTTGATGCTCGAACTGGTGAGCAGATCTGGAAGACTCCGGTGGAATATCCGCCTGAGACCCCGCGCATCGTCTGCTGCGGCATTATCAATCGCGGCGTGGCCCTCTACGAGGGCAAGATCTTCCGGACGACCCTCGATGCCAACGTGATCGCGCTCGATGCGGGGACCGGCAAGCAGATTTGGAAGTCGAATGTTATAGACTACAAGACCGGCTACTCCGAGACGGTTGCCCCTTTGATCGCTGACGGCGTGCTGATTACGGGCATATCCGGCGCCGAATACGGAATACGCGGCTTCATCGACGGTTGGGACCCGGATACTGGCAAGCATCTATGGCGCACGTACACCGTGGCCGGGCCGGACGATCCGAACGGCAAGACTTGGCCTGGCGACACCTGGCAGCATGGCGGCGGATCTAGCTGGATTACCGGCTCCTTCGATCCTGAGCTACATACTGTGTACTGGGGCATCGGCAATACCGGGTCTTGGAATCCGACCCAGCATCCTGGCGACAACCTCTACACCTGTTCGGTGCTTGCGCTCGATCCGCAGACGGGCCACATCAAGTGGTATTATCAGTTCTCGCCGAACGATCCGTATGACTACGACAGCGTCGCCGAGATGGTCCTGGCGACGCTCGACATCAGTGGCACGCCCACAAAGGTGGTGATGGACGCCAACCGCAACGGCTTCTTTTACGTGCTCGACCGTGCGAATGGGAAGCTGCTCGCGGCTAACCAATACGCAAACCAGACCTGGGCAAAGGGGATCAACATAGAGACTGGCCGGCCAATCCCGACCGACGTCACAGATCGGGTGCGAGCCGGGCAGGAGGTTGACGTGTGGCCGGGGGCGATGGGTACGAAAAACTGGAGCCCGGTCTCCTACAATCCCATCACGGGCCTTGTTTACGCCAATACGTTGCTGTTCGGCATGCACTACAAACCGGTCGACGTGCAGTATCGCCCCGGCCTGACCTATTGGGGAGCCGACATCTCGTGGATCTGGCCGGACGGTCCGCGCGGATATCTTAAAGCGATCGACCCGCTCACCGGCAAGTCGAAGTGGGAAGTCCCAAGCGACATCCCACGCTTTTCCGGCGTGCTTTCGACCGCCGGCGGCATCGTCTTCACCGGACGCTTGACTGGTGAGTTCGAAGCGTTCGATTCTGACAACGGGACGAAGCTCTGGCAATTCAAGACCGGCTCCGGCATCGAGGGCCAGCCGATCACCTGGATGCAGGATGGCGTGCAGTACGTCGCAGTCTCCAGCGGTATAGGTGGCGTCTACGCCCTTTATTCGGGCGACGAGCGGTTGGCGAAAGTGCCGGCTGGCGGCTCGCTCTGGGTCTTCGCCCTAATGCGCTAGCATAGTCTCTCGCGAGGCGCCCGGATGGGCGCCTCGCTGATCGTGCAACTCTCGTGAATAATCGAAGTCGGATGAAAGGCGCTATCATTCTCATGATTGCCGTGATGGCCTGCGGCGCCGGCGCGGTCATGCAAGGCCCGCGAGCTGAGGAGGCGCCTCCCACCAAAGCAGAATTCGCTAAGGGCGAGGCGCTGTTCGACTCGATCTGTTCCCACTGTCATGGGCCACGCATGGTCAATCCCGGTACCATATCGTTCGACCTTAGAAAATTTCCACATGACGACCGGGCGCGCTTCTTCAACTCTGTCAGGAACGGCAAGAACAGTATGCCGCCGTGGAAGGACATTCTGAAACCGGACGAAATTGAGGCACTCTGGGCCTATGTGCGGACGGGTGGCAAGGCGCCATGAGTATTCGTCCCGTCCTGGCTCGTGTCGGCTGCGTCGCAGTGGTCCTTGGGATCGGATCGCCCGCAGTCGCAGGTACGCCGCTCCGCGTGTGCCTGCAGGCTGATGACCCGCCGCTCTCCTCGCGGGATTCCGGCACCGCAAGCGGCTTCGATGTCGCTCTCTCTCGCATGATCGCCGAACGCCTTGGTCGGCCGCTCGCGATCCAATGGTTCACAACCCGCGTTGACCCCGACAGCAATCCGCCGACAGAGGACGATGCACTGCTCTCTGACGGACATTGCGAGCTCGTCGCCGGCTATCCGCTCATAGCGGACGGGCTCGGTCGCCCGCGAGCCCAGGCCGGGACTCTCCCTCCGTTTGAGGGCGCGACGCCCCAGAACCGCCGCCGCCTGGTCCCGCTAGGGACGCTGGTGCCGACCCGGCCATACCGGTTCGACGCCATCACGGTCGTGCTGTCGCCTGCTCGTCGGGATCGGACAGTGCAGACGCTGTCCGACGTTACCGATCTTAAGCTGGGCGTGGATATTCAGAGCCTGGCCGACCTGATAGCGATGAGCTATGGGCAAGGCCGGCTCGCCGAGCGGATCGTACATCTTCCGGAACCGAGCGCATTATTCCCCCACCTGGAGAGTGGCAGCATCGATGCCGCACTGGTCGATGAGCGTGAGTTTGATGCCTGGCGCCTTGCGCATCCAGATACGCACGTGGTGGCGTCCGGCTACACCCACACGATCGGCTTCAATATCGGCTTCGTCGGACTTTCCACGAGCAGAGCATTGATCGCAGATGTGGATGTGATCCTTTCTGATCTACAAAACCGCGGAAGTCTGTCCGAGATGGCCAGGGCCAGTGGCTTGACCTATCTCCCGCCGCGATCTCCGGAGGTCTCCCCCGGTATTACTCTCAGTGCACTCTCCGGCGACTGAACCAGATGCCCGTCGTCACCGGAGATTTGCGCATAATTCGTGCTGAGCCTCAGTCCAGAAAGAACGGCGTCTCCCCTTCTCCCTGCGTGATCACATCGAACCGGTAGGCTTGCGTGCCGTCGTCATCGAGCTCCGGCGCCCGCCGGGCGAGCAGCCGGCGACGCAGCTCCACACTCGGCACGGAAGACAGCACCGGGTCCTCGCTGTCGGGGTCGTCGGTGAAGAATAGCGTCGTGGTCAGCCGTCGCATGATCCCGGACGCCAGCACCGTCATGTCGATGTGTGGCAACCGCGTGCCGGCGGCGTTGTCGGACCGGCGGCCAGGCATGATGGTGCGAAACCGATACCATCCGTCCGACCCGGTCGCGCTGCGTCCCCAGCCGACGAAGTTCGGATCGGCCTCGGCTGCGCGAGGGTCGGCTGGGTGGGCAAACAGGCCTTGTGCATCGGGCTGCCAGATCTCCAGCACCGCGTTGCGGACGGGCTGCGCGCCCTGGTCCAGCACGCACCCAGTCAGCAGGATCGGGGCGCCGCGCGCCTTCCGGCAGCCGGTGCGCGTCAGGTCGTTGCATGCGGGCTCGATCAGGCTGCGCGGGAAGAACGGGCCGACCGTCAACCAAGCCGCCGGCAGAGCGGCGGATTGATCAGACATGGCCGCGCAGAACGATGGTGTGGCGATAGGTCAGCGCATCGCCGGATTCCTGGCTCGGCGGCAGGGCGTCGGCAATCAGGCGCGAGCGCGCCAAGGGGTCCTGCACGGCATTCAGGATCAGGTCGTACTCGTTCAGCATCTCCCCGGGGAAATGCATCTGTGTCACCATTCGGTCCATGAAGCTCGGCCCGACGATGGAGAAATGGATATGCGGCGCTCGCCAAGAGCCGGGGGCAGCCCGGTAGGGTCCCGGCTTGATGGTGGTGAGCAGAAAACCACCGTCTGCATTGGTAACAACACGGCCGCTGCCGGCAAAATTGCGATCGAGCGGCGCGTTGAACGCATCATCCTCGTGGATGTACTTGCCCGAGGCGTTGGCGTGCCAGATCTCGACCACGGCGCCGGGAACGGGCGCGCCGTCTTCATCGACAATGCGGCCGCGGACCACAATCTGCGGGCCCTGCGCCCGTGGACCGTCAGCCGAGCGCCGTGTCAGGTCTGCGCGGTCCGCCGGCAGCCGGCGAGAAAGCCCGATCGGGCCGGTGCGCTCGGTCAAGGTCAGCGGGCGGGCTATGAAGGGCGCGTCGGGCGTGCGCTTGAAGGTGCGCTCGTAGCCGGGCACGCGATGCGGCGGCTGCGTGCGGTCGTCGTAGGGGTCATAGGTCTTGTCGATATGCTCGGTCATGGCCGTCTCCCCGGTGCGGCGTGAGTGCGCCGCGTGATCGGGACCATTGTCGCTGTTTGCGCGGCGGAGTCGATTCCCGCTGCGGCGAGCGGGGTTGAGCAATGAGCGCATTGCGGGGCGGAGTGCTGCGGCGCGAGATGGCCCTCGCCGTCCGGATCAATGCGAACGAAACGATATCGCCGATCCCGGCGCTGCGACTTGTGGTTCTGGCGAGCGCGGAGACAAGCCGGCCGGCGCTGGAGCAGGCGCTCGAGCGTGCGGCCGGGCAACTGGCTGCGGGAGTCGCGCTGGCAGTCCGCCTCGACGGCCAGTTCCATCCAGCCGAGCTGGGACGGCTTTGTGAGATCGGGCAACGCCTGGGCTTGGTGGCCATCGCCGATCCCTGCGCCGATCTGGCGGACGCCTGTCGCGGATTTGCCGGAGCACGGGTGCCGCTGGCGATCAGCGCACATCGGCATTCGCCGGCGGAGCTGGCGCGAGCGATGGCCGCGGGAGGCTTTGAGATTCTGCTGATCGACCCGGGCAGGCTCGATGGTGGCGCGGAGGCCGTGCGTGGCCTGGCGATCGCCGCCGAGCTGAGCGGCGTTGAGGTCGGCCTTGTGGCCGTCGGGCAGGATGATGCGCGCGTCGCCGACACTGTCGCGCTCGCGGCCACGTTGGAGTCCTGCACGCAGCCGCTGCTGGTTTCCGCCGAAACGGCAGCGCGGGTCGCCGGGCCGGGCGGGTTCCAGACTGGTCTCCCGCGCCCGCTCGATGCGACGCCGCGCATCGGTCGGATCACCTTCCGACGCGTCTCGGTGCCGATGCGTCAGCTCTATGTCAGCGCGATGTACATGCGGCGGACCACGGAGCGGTTATTCATTGAAATCGAGACTAATGACGGCCAGCGCGGCTTCGGCGAGACCAATGGCACGGCGGAGGTCGTTGCCACCTGCGCCGAGATGGCGCGTAAGCTGCTCGGGGCCTGTCCGCTCGATCATTTGCCGTTGCGCCGCGCCTGCGTCGGGCCGATGACCGCCAGCCGCAACGGGCTCCGCGACTGGTCCGCCTGGGCCGGGCTGGAGATGGCGCTGTTCGACTGGCAGGGGCGGCAGCAGAACCAGCCGATCTTTCGTATGCTCGGCGGTCGTGGCGAGACGAGCATCGAGGCCGTCTGCCACATCCCCGCGTTGGTGTTGGATGAGCCGGTGGATCGGCGGGACCTGCCGAAGCTATTCGCCGATCCCGGGCGCCGACACCAGGTCGTCGAGCACACGCTGCACCAGCAGCACCACGCCGGCTTTACCGCGTTCAAGATCAAGAGCACTGGCACCTGCCCGGACTGGGACGTGGCGCTGCTGCGGGACCTCCGTGCTGCTCTCGGCGATGGGGTGAAGCTGCAGTGGGACCCGAACGCCAACTATCCACCGGCGCAGGCGGCGGCGCTGGTGCAGCGCCTGGAAGAGCTGAAGCTCGAATACTACGAGGACCCGACGCGCGGCATCGCCGGGATGGCGCAGGTTCGGGCGCACGTGGGGACGAAGCTCGCGACCAATATGTGCGTGATTACCTTCGACCATCTGGCGCATGCGATTCGCCAGCCCTGCGTCGATGTGGTTCTGGCCGACGTGGTAATGTGGGGCGGCCCGCAGAGCATCGTCGATCTGGCCGCGGTGCTGCCGCCGCTGGGTCTGGAGCTGACGATCCACAGCGCGTTCGAAGTCGGCATCGGCACGGCGATGAATTTGCAACTCGCCGCCGCGCTGGCGCCGATCCGACGGGCCGTCGATTTCGGGTTGGAGAACATGGAAGCAGAGCTGATCACGCCGCGCATCCGGGTGCAGCGGGGACGGGTTCGCGTCCCCGATGGCCCGGGGCTGGGCGTGGAACCAGATTGGGACGAAGTGGTGCGATACATGACGGAGGAGTCGATCACGTTCAGCGGTTAATATAAAATAGAGAAGTCTTGACCCACAACGGAGGAGGAACGAATGAACACGTACAGACCATCGATAACCCGGCGCGGCTTGGCTGCCCTTGGCACCGCAGCTGCCGCAGCGCCCCTGCTGCCTGCCAGAAGCTACGCCAGCGACCAAGTGGTTTTCCGCATGAACTGGCAATATTATGGATCCCACGGCATCTTTTTCTTGGGGGTTCAGAAAGGCTACTACAACGCCGATCAAATCGCGTGCGACATCAAGTCCGGCAACGGCTCGGGTGCCGTAATACGGCTGGTTGCAAATAAGGACAGCACCTTCGCCTACGCTTCCGCAACGGCCATGATGCAGCTCGCCGCGCAAGGCGCGCCGGTCATGTCGATTGCCACGATCGACGCCCAGGGAACTGACTCCGTGCTTGTCAATCCCGACTCAGGGATCAAGACCTTCAAGGATCTCGAAGGTAAGCGGGTCCTGACCACCGCCGGCGCCGGCGTCAATACGCTCTTCCCCGTCGCCTGCAAGAACGCTGGCGTAGACATCAGTAAAATCGAGCTGACCAACGTCTCTGAGAACGCTCTGGTGCCCAGCTATCTTCGTGGTCTGGCCCCGGCGATTCTCGGCGGGATGGACGATAAGCCGGCAGAGATTGAAGCAAACGGCGGCAAGCCGCCGATTATCTTCAACTACGCTGACTATGGTGTTGCGCAGCCTGGCTACGCCATCGTCGCCCACAAGGACACGGTCACCAAGCAGCCCGATCTGTGCAGGCGGTTCGTGGCGGCAACCATTCAGTCGGTTCAGGAGGCGAAGGACCATCCAGAGGAAGCCATCAATGCGCTGGCCGAGGGGCATGCCATCAAGCCAGACAAAACCGAGGAGATCCAGGCGCGGAAGGTACTGGATGTGACCCTCTCAATTCTGTACTCAAAGGCGAACACTGCACATCAGCTCGGGCTTAATGTGCCAGCCGATTGGGAGTCTGCTCTCAGCTTGCTTGAGAACTATGAGCAACTGAAGACAACCATGCAGCCGGCGGACTTCTACACGAACCAGTTCGTTCCGAAATCTGCCTGAGAGACCGGCGCGGCGAATGAGTGTCGCAATCGATATCACAGGGCTAAGCAAGTCTTATTCAGTCCCAAAAGGAGAGATCCGAGCGCTGGGTCCCGTCGATCTCTCCGTCCCGCCCGGCCAGTTCGTCTCCCTGGTCGGTCCCTCCGGCTGTGGCAAGAGCACACTGCTTATGATCATCGCCGGCCTCGTGCCCGCAACCCAAGGGACTGTCGCGATCTCCGGCAGACCGGTTACGTCACCGGTGACCGATCTCGGGATCGTCTTCCAGTCCTGCGTTCTGGTCGACTGGCGCAGCGCGCTCGATAACGTGCTGCTCCAGATCGAGCTCCGCGGCCTTTCCCGAAAGGAGTACCGGCCGAAGGCTGAGGCATTGCTTCGCTCCGTAGGACTGGGTGGTTTTCTCGAACGCCGACCCTACGAACTGTCCGGCGGGATGCAGCAGCGCACCGCCTTTTGCCGCGCTCTCATCCACGACCCGCCGCTGATGCTGCTCGATGAACCACTCGGCGCCCTGGATGCAATGACCGGCGAGCAGCTTCGCGGCGATCTTGAGGCGCTCTGGATGCAGCGATCGATGACCGTCGTGCTGGTCACGCACAGCATCGAGGAAGCAGTCCAACTTTCCGACGAAGTGATGGTCATCTCGCCTCGCCCCGGGCGGATCGTGCGTCGCATCCCGATCGACCTGCCGCGGCCCCGTGACTTCACGTTACGCCAGCGTGCTGCGTTTTCAGAACATGTTACAGAGATCAAGGAAATCTTCCGCGGCTACGGCGTGTTATGATGGAAACGCGCTCGATAGCGGCGCCGCGCCGCATCTTTTCTCGGCCTGCATTCGGAATAGTGGGCGCGCACGCCACACCCTTCATTTTCGCGCTGGTGCTCATCGCGATCTGGCATTTTGCGGTGCTGATATTCGACATCCCCGCTTACATCCTGCCGGCGCCGCTCGCCATTGCGCTGCAGTTCGTTCGCAACTGGCCGGTGATACGCGATGCCACCCTCGTCACCGGGATGGAGACGCTGGGCGGTTTCACCCTCGCGATAGCCCTCGGCGTGCCTCTTTCGCTGATCGTCGCCTTCTCACCACTTCTGCGACGCACTTTCTATCCCTTGGCCGTGACACTCGAGATGGTACCGAAGATCGTGTTCGCACCGATTTTCGTGACCTGGTTCGGGTTCGGCATTCTTCCCAAGTTCCTCATCGTTTACCTTGTCTGCTTCTTCCCGATCCTGCTGAACGGGATTCTTGGATTTACCTCGCTCGGCACCGACCTCGACCGTTTCTGCCGTTCGACCGGGGCCGGGCCGCTCAGGAGTTTCATCCAAATCCGCCTGCCAGCCGCCCTGCCGCAGCTCTTTGTTGGTCTGAAGGGTGCAGCGGTGAACGCCACCGTCGGCGCGACCATCGCCGAATGGATCGGTGGCGATGCAGGTCTTGGTTACCAGATCCAGATTGCGTCGGGGAATCTGCGCATGGATATTGCCTTCGCAATCATCATCATGCTTGCCGCGCTTGGGCTGCTCCTGTTCTGGCTTGTCGTCGTGGCCGAGCGGCTCATCATCCCGTGGCACGTATCGCAACGCGCTCACCGCAAGGAGCGAGTTTGACATGAACCGCTATTCCCGGGATGCGCTCGTTACCTTCGCCTCTTCCCTGCTTCAGCACGCAGGACTTGATCGAGACAAGGCAGACGTTACAGCCGACGGGCTCGTGACCGCTGACGCAATGGGTCATTCCACCCACGGCCTTGCACTCCTGCCAGAATATCTGGAGGAAATTGCTGCCGGCTCGATGACTCTTAGCGGAGAGCCAACAATTCTGACCGACCGGGAGGCGGCACAGGTTTGGGATGGCCGGCGCTTGCCGGGACTATGGTTGACCAAACGTGCCCTGGATGCGGCGGCATCACGTGCCACACGACTAGGTACTGCCTCTGTGGTAATACGCCGCAGCCACCATATTGGCGCTTTGGCGGCCTTCCTGCCCCGCCATGCCCGCAATGGGCACATGGCTCTGATCACTTGCTCCGATCCCTCCGCCGCTCAGGTCGCGCCCTTCGGGTCCGCCGAGCCGCTGCTCACGCCCGATCCGCTCGCCGCTGTGATCCCGACCAAGGACAAACCTATCCTGATCGACATCTCGAGTTCGATAACGACCGCTGCAATGACCTCGCGCCTTGCAGCCGAGGGCCGGCATTACCCGGCGGCGTGGGCAATCGATGCCTCTGGCGCTCCAACTGAAGACCCGTGTGTGCTGGGAGCACAGCCGCCCGGAGCCCTGCTGCCGATCGGCGGGCTCGATCATGGGCATAAGGGGTTCGCCCTTGCGCTTCTTATCGAGGCACTGACTCAGGGCCTGTCGGGCTACGGTCGCGCCGATGGCGAAACCCGATGGGGCGCCTCGGTTTATGTGCAGGTCTGGGATCCGTCTTTCTATGGCGGCCTCGCCTCGCTTCAGCGCCAAACAAGCTGGCTCGCCGCCGCATGCCGGGCCTGCCGCCCACAAGACGCCGCAAAGCCCGTGCGTCTTCCAGGCCAGCACGCGCTCGAGAACCTCGCCATGGCGGTGGTTGAGGGCGTCCCTTTGCATGACTCCATAATGCCGCCACTGAGGGACGTGGCCCTCGCCCGGGGCATCATCCCTCCTTCGCCGCTTTAAGAGCTGGCCCGAAAACATGGCCTACCTCGTCACTAACAACGCGGGCTGTTTGTCATCTTCCCGGTGGAACAGCCGGGTTGAATGCTGCGCTTGACGTGAGCGACCCCGTTGCGAAGGCGAGAGCCGCTGCATTGATCAACGACTGCGCGTGAGCCTGCGCCACCGCGGCACGCGCTGCCGCAAGCTCCGTCTCCGTGGACACTGCGTCGGTGATAGTGCCAACGCCGTGGGCGAACGCATCGCTTGCCGAGTTGAATGCTGCTTCAGCGGCGGTTCGCAGTGCAACCGCAGCACTATATTGCTGCAGCCCCGTATCGAGTTGGTCATAGGCGAGTGCCACCTCGCGCAAGGCTTGGTTGCGGCGCTCCTGCAATGCATCCTCGGCGGCGGAGTGCTGCGATTGCGCGGCGCGTAGCTGGTTTTCCAGCAGTCCGCCCTGATACAACGGCCAGTCGAGGTGAAGGAAGATGCCTCCCTGCGGCTGTTTGATGCCCAGATACGGTGCGCCGTCAACGCTGATCTGGCCGATATTGGGTAGTACATTCGCGCTCACGGAAACCTTGGGATAGAAGGCAGATCGTGCGAGGGCGATATTGGCATCGGTCGCGCGCAACCTCGCCACCTCGGCCAACAGGTCAGGGCGCTGACGCAGTGCGTCGCGCAGCACCTCTTGCACCGCGCTCCTGGTCCTTTCCGGCAAAGGGCGGTCGGAACTGTCCGCGACATGCAACTGTGTCGTGGGCGGCAGCTCCATTGCCGCAAGCAAACCGTACGTCGCATCATGCTGTGCCGTGGTTGCCTGCGCGAGATTGTATTGCGCCTGCGCGGTGTCACGTCGGGCGAGCTGCACGGCGACGATGGTTGCCAGCCCACGGCCGTACATGGCTTCGGCCGATTGCTGCACCGCCTGAGCATCCGCCAGGGCCTGCCGGGCGGCACGTAGCTGCGCATCGGCGCCATCCAGCGAAAAATAAGCGCGCGCGACGTTGAAGATCAGGCGCTGATGCGCCTCGGTGAATGTGATGTCGGCGGCAAGGGAGAGCTGTCGTGCGGCCTCGACCGTTGCCTCGCGGCTGCCGAAGTCGAACAACAGATACCGAATTGCGAGCTCGGGCAGAAACTCCTCCGTCTGGGCGGTGATGTAGCCGCGCGACACGAAGTTGCTCGGGAATGGCAAGGCAATGTGCTGATAGCCGCCGATCGCGCTCGCGGTCAGCACCGGAAGATAGGCGGCACGCGCAATGCCGACGTTGATCGCCGCCTGCCGCGCCTGTTCCCACGCGATCCGCGTCGTCTCGTTGCGGCGCTCCGCGATATCGATAAGTTCCACGAGCGAATAGATGTGAGTGGGACTGATGTCGGGTGGCGCCTGTAGCGCCAGCGGGGAACCCCCAGCCGACGTCGGGCCCTGCGCCGCAGCCTGCAGGGCCGGCGCCTCGGACACGGGTATTTGCCAGGGCGTGTCGGACGACGCGGGCGCGAGGTTCAATGTGTCATTACAGCCGACCAGCAGGACGCAGGCGGCCAGCGCCAGACAAAGAAGATCAGCCGGTCGCACCGGCGGCCTCCTGGGCCAATACGATCGGTCTCGGCTGCGGGGTCGGAACAACTTGGTTGAGTATCGTGCGGATATCCTGGTGCAACAGGCCGTACCACACAGCACGGCATGCCAAATGGTCCGCCGCCGGTCCTTGCAGGGCCGAGGCGAAGGGGAGCAGGAAGGGCGGATGGGGAAGACCTGATGAGATGTCGGCCGCGCCTGTGCCGCTGCTGACCCAAAGCGCGGCCCGCTGGAACCACGATGCAAGGGAAGCGTGATGTGCGCCGATCGCCTGGCGGGCCTGCTCTGGGATCTCCTGCCAGGCCGGATCATGGCGCAGGTCGAGAATGACCGTGACGGGTACCCTTAGCGCCTGAACCTCCGCCAGCACCTTGGCATCGATCGAGCGCCTGCCGCCGGCGTGCCGTACAGAGCGGGTCTCGAATGGATCGTTGACCATAACTGCGCGCGCCTGGGCGATCGCCTGATCGAATGCGCTGCGGTGTGCCGCTTCGGTCGCGTCGATGTCGGGGCTGGTCGCATCCAGCGGGTCCAGCTTGAACAGCGCCGCGAACTGCTCGATCGCCTTCGCGAGATTCGCGCGGGCGACACCTGCCGCGTTGACCGGCCAGATGGTCGTGAAGATCACGAACACCACGAGATTGCCGATCAGGATGCCGATGATCCGGTCCCGCGCCGTCTCCATATCGAGCGTAGGCCCGTAATCCTGCAGCACGGCGAGATAGAACGCGAGGGCGATCTGCAAACCGGCATAGGCAATGCGCTCGCTGCCACAGGCGATCCAGGCCGCCAGAAATGTCACCGGCGCGAGTAGCAGAAGCAGGTCGCTAAGATCGGTCATGAACGGCATAACCAACAGGATCGCGCCGATGCCGAGCGCAGCGCCGATCAGGCATCCGACAAACCGAAGCGTAGCCTTGTGCACGGTCTCACCCACGGTGCCGAGTGAGATGAAGTAGCAAGTGATAATAATAGTATGGATGCCTGGCCAATTGGCCAGATCCTCGCCGATATAACAGAGCATCACAGCGAGTGTGACCTTGTACGCGAAGCGGGGGTAGGCGGGATTGCTGAACGCGTCCGCCGCTAGCAGCCGGCGCGGCGCGCCGGAATGTTGTGGCGCACGGCCGGATGTACCCATTAGCGCATCGCGGATCGCCCGCAGTGTTCGCGACAGGTACTTGCCCAAGGGCTCGGCGACACCCGTCAGCACGACCTCCGGCGCCTCAAAGGGGACCGGCATGCCACCGCCGACAGCGCGTGCTGCGTCGCGGCAACACTTTGCAGCCGGCATCAGCCAATCCTGCGGCACGTCTCTGTCGGTTACGCGCCTCCAGGCGAGCAGAAGTCGGAAAAGGCGACCAATTGCAGGGATCAGAGTCGCTTCCCCCGCGCTGGGGCGCGACGACCGGTGTAGCAGACCGGACAGATGCTGCAGTTCCAGAAGTTCTGCCGTGCCCTGGCCCTCGAGCTTGGCGAGTTGGCGTTCGGCCCCAGGCTCGCCCTCACAGAACCTTGCTGCCGCCTCCAACCGCTCCTTGATTTCGGCTTGCAGGATGAGGGCAGGGTCTCGTCCGGTCAGCAGGTTGCCGATAACCACCAATGCGATGGGGATGGCGACCACCAGAGAGAGCCAGAGCAGGAAGTGCAGCAGCGCTTCTTCGGGAGGGATGAAGGCTAGTTCCGGCAGCGAGAACTCGGGCGCATTGGCCACCGTCCCGGGTAGCAAGGAAAGGCCGAGCAACTCGTCGCCGAGCGTAAGGCCGTAACCCATAATGAAGCCGGCTGCCACGAACACCGCGCCGAGTGGCGACGCACGTGAGAGGAACATCGCCACAAAGGTCGTCGCCGCGATCAGCGGGATGCGCAGGGCGGGCTGCGACAGACTCAGCATGAAAACGACGATTGTCGCGAATATCGCCAGTATGACAGCAATACCGGCGATCAACGCGGTCATCACCGTCGAGGCCGCCTCGGCTCGCGAGACGAACAGCACTATGTAGCACGCGACAGCGATCTCCGGAATACGGAACGTCTCCAAGATGATCGCGACGATCAGGACGAGAACGACGAGGCGCAGCGTGTCGCCGAGCCGGCCTGGGGTCGGGCTGAGAGCCTGGCGCAGCAGAGCGAATAACCGGGGCGGGTTGCCTTCATCCACCGCGGGCATCGCGTCGTGCTCAGCGGCATGCGCGCTCATCGGTCGATCACAATCACGGCCGTCGCGCCGATACGCATCAGCGACGCCGGCGGGTCGTCCAGAAGGATGCGAACCGGGAAGCGCTGCGCGATCCGTACCCAGTTCAGGCTACGTGGTACGTGCGGCATTCCGCCAATCGTCACGCCTTCGTCGGGAGCGACGCCGCCGCCCAGGCTGTCAACGTGTCCCCGCACCGGGTGCTGCGGCGCAGCCAAGACGTAAACTGTCGCGTGCTGCCCCGGCTGAATCCCGGCGAGGTCGGTTTCCCGGAAATTGCCCACCGCATACCAGTGCTCAGTGTCGATGATGGTGAACAGCGGTTGACCTGTGATGGCGAACTCGCCGGCGGCGATATCGAGGGCGGTGATCTGGCCGTCACAGGGTGCGCGTCCAACGGTCAGGTTTAGGTCGCGCTCGGCCAACGCAAGTGTCGCCCGCGCGGCCTCCAGCTCCTCCTCGATCGGCTTGGTGCTGCTGACGGCCTGCCGCGCCCCAGTGGCCTGCAGCCGCGCCTGTTGCAACGCGATCTCGGCGGTTCGTTTGGCTGTCCGCGCCTGGTCCACCTGCTCGGCAGTGACGTAGCCGCGCGGGAGCAGCGGCTCGAGCCGCGCGAGCGTGCTGGTGGCAAGCGCGAGCTGTGCCTGTGCCGAGCCGATCCCCCGCTCGGCTGTGTCGGCGTTGCTGGTTTGCGACGCCACCTGGTCGGCCGTGACCGACAGCTTCGCCTCCAGCCCCAGCACCGTCGCACGCGCCTGCGCCACGCGCAGGCGATAGGGCACCGGGTCGATCCTGAACAGGACGTCGCCCCTGTGCACGAACTGGTTGTCTCGCACGTCGAGTTCGATGATCCGGCCGCTCACGTCCGGCGCCATATGGACGAGATCGGCTTGTAGATAGGCATCGTCGGTGCGCGGTCGCAGGTCCAGCCGGCGGGTGGTGAGGACGGCGAGGAAGACGAGTGCCGCCAGCGCAGTCAGGCTGACCAACAGGCCCAGGCTTTTGCGGACAAAGACCAGCATTCAGTTACCGAACCAGAGCAGCCACACCAGCATTGTCGCGGCCGCCGCCACGCAGGCATAGGTCAGCGGTGGGGCGATTACATACTCGCCTATCCTGGCCGCGGACAGGATCAGCCGGATGATGACGGCGATGACGATCCCAAGCGCCGCGCACAACATCCATGCTGGGAAAAACGAACCGAGGATATTTTGCGCAGGCGACGTGCTGCACCCCCCGGCGAGCAGGGCCAGGGGAAGGCCCCTCGTGATTCGGCGGTAAAGCCTCCAGTGTCCCATGTGCACAGTAGTCTATTTGGCCGCGGCCCAGTCAAATGCCAGCAAATCGCTCTGGCGCGCACGAGCCGATCCCCTCGGCACACTCGGGGTCAGGCGAAAGCCTGTCCCTGGTTGGCGACGTATCGGGTAGCATGAACCCCGGATATGGCCAGCAGGCTTCGTGGTGACTGGCCGAGTTGGCCATGGGCGGCTTGCTGTCGAAGTGAGCATCGTGCTGATGCCGGAAGCATGGCCTGGCGGCTACCAAAGCGAGGTCACCGAACGATTTGTCCAAAACTGCACCCCCAACGGCCTTGCAGATATCCATTGCTTTTGGGTGCGATTTTCAAAGAGGGTCCGAAAGGAAAATCTACGACGTCGAAATAAGATGGGCTAAGAACCACCCGAGAGACCCCACCGCGATGATCCCAATCACGTACCGGGGCTGGACCGCGGTTACGATCTGGAGCCACCAAGGCGGAGATTCGACTTCTTCATCATCCTCAACGACTACGCCGTCACGCAGATAGGGCACCCAATACCGCACGCAGAACTCTCGTTTCAAGAATGCGCTGTGAGTCTTGCCATTGTGCCATCGATCACGAACGGCCGGGCGCCGGAACCCGTATGTGCCGGCCGAGCCGTAGCCAGTGGTGACAGTCTCTGCAAGCACTGGCCAGATGTCCCTGGTCCCGACTTCATTGATCAGTGGCTGTTCGAACCGAGAGCTGTATTCTTCGAAGGGGAATTTATACCGGACGATGCTGCCGCAGAGTATGATTCTCCTGAATTCGAGGTCAGCGTGGTGCCTCAACATGCTCGCAACGATGAACGTGCCGAAGCTATGCGCAATAATCGAGCATTTCGCACCCTCGGCCATACGGATAGTCTGTCTGATCTGCCTTGTGATATCATCCGCGACCCGGCGACGAAAGAATTGCCCAGGGCACAGGAAACGCAAAAGGTCAAAGTTGCCATAGTTTGTTGGTTGGACCTTGAAACCCTGATCTTCCAAAGCCCTTCTGATCGAATTCTGCCAAAGGGCAGTTGTTCGGATGCCATGGATGAGGATGACAGTATGCGGCTCTGTGCTCCGGTTGACCGCGGCAGCGGTGGAGGGTCGTCTTAGCGAAGCATTTTGGTCACGTCGGACGCCCTCCAAAAGTTCCCCGACCTGATACAGGCGCCGGGCACCTTGGGGCAAGAACTCGTGGCTTGCGCCAAACCGTCGCTCCAGCTCCAAGAGATAGTCGTACCGGACATCTTCATCCGGGTGATCTGGTATCGGAACAAGGGCAACAGGCTCGGCCTCAGGGTTCAGCCCGTGCACGGCTTCAAGATCGTTAAGTACGATGTTCAGGGCCGCCCGGCGAAGTGCCCCGGAGCCATCGACCTGCAGGTCGATCCGTCGCTGATCGGGATCCGCCAGAACAAGCACCTCGCAATCCCGCGCGACAAGGACAACGCCAGTCCGCCAGCGAGGCCTCCCGGGCAGAAGGTTACGGTGGGACTCGACAATCAGGCGCGGGATCAAGCTTGGCGGCAAATAGTTGTATCGATATCGGAACCGAAGCGTGTCCTCCGGCCAGTTGCCAAGGTAGGGACGGCTCGCTGGTAACGCTTCCGGGACAAGGTAGCGCTCTTCGTGTGCTATCGGTACTCGGAAACAAAGGCCGATCTCAGGGTCATGCATCATGTCCAAAACGAATTCATGCCGCTCCGGTGGATAACGGTCAGGATCAAGCCATTCGGCCAGTTTTTGCCGTAGGAATTCTCCCTCCTGATCCACTGCGCTCGCTTTTTCCAGGATGCGGTACACTGCCCCGGTCAGCCAATTGGGATCCAGCAGGCTGACTTCGCGGCGAGCGGCGGGGGCGTCCCGTGCAAGACCGTGGGCGACGATCGTTCCTAGCTGATGAAGCAATTGCAGCAAGGCCCGCTGCTCATTCTCATCGACGATGGGTTCGACACCTTTGCCGGGGTGCGCACAAAGCGCCACGAACTCGGCACGGGTCAAAATCGAGCTCCGGGCTGCAAGGGCGCTCACCAGGGACTTGATCTCCAGCCAGTTGGCTGGGATCCCATCGCGTATGTGCTTAAGGCGTTGGTCCGTCATGATGACGCTAACGATCTGCCGGCGCAGCGCCTCGATGCTGCCTGCCGCCCACTCGCCCGGATCGCAGGAGGTTCGCAGGAAAGCGACGATGTTGTGAAACGTCTCCTGCAAACCTCGCTCATCGAGACGGAGGTCCTGCTTTCCGGCATCCGATTTGTTGATAACGACGATGACTGGGCTGTCCCCGCCACGGTTGCGAATAGTCTTCATCCAATCGTAAATTGAGCGGTCGTCCTGCCGACGATCTTCCAGAACCAGAAGATAAAGACTGCGCTCGGTCAGAAAAAAGCGGTGGGTACCGCGCATCATCTCCTGGCCCCCCAAAGTCCCATACATTGAGTTGCACGGGGCAGTCGCTGAGGGCCCACTCCCGGGTCAGGATCCTCTCATGCTGAACGATCCCTGGTGTCTTGGCTTCACTCTGGTCGCGCGGCTTATCTTCAATCACGTAGCGCAACAGCGATGTCTTGCCGACCGCCTCATTGCCGACGATGAGTAGCTTCAACTCGTTGAGCCGCCGGAGACTCCGCGCTTTTTCGGCAGCTATGAAGCGCCGGTAGGCGGCAAGGACGGTTTGACCGTCTGTTGCCTCCAGTACTTCCGCTGGGAGCAGACCGATGTCTCCGTTGTTGCGTAGGTCCAGGCGGCGTAACTGGCTGCCGCGGCGTGTTGACCACGCGTCGAGAATGGCCCTGGCGCCGTCAGCGCCGATGTTGTTGCCCCCTAGATTGAGCGAGGTGAGTCCGGTGAGCGATGCGGCGATCGCCCTGGCGCCGTCAGCGCCGATGTTGTTGCCCGTCAGATCGAGCGAAGTGAGTCCGGTGAGCGATGCGGCGATCGCCCTGGCGCCGTCAGCGCCGATGTCGTTGCCCCCAAGATCGAGCGAGGTGAGTCCGGTGAGCGATGCGGCGATCGCCCTGGCGCTGTCAGCGCCGATGTTGTTGTGCCCCAGACTGAGCGATGTGAGTCCGGTAAGCGACGCGGCGATCGCCCTGGCGCCGTCAGCGCCGATGTTGTTGTGCCCTAGATTGAGCGCGGTGAGTCCGGTGAGCGATGCGGCGATCGCCCTGGCTCCGCCAGCACCGATGTTGTTGCCCCTCAGATGGAGCGAGGTGAGTCTGGTGAGCGATGCAGCGATCGCCTTGGCGCCGTCAGCGCCGATGTCGTTGCCCCCAAGATCGAGCGATGTGAGTCCGGTGAGCGATGCGGCGATCGCCCTGGCGCCGTCAGCGCCGATGTTGTTGCCCCCCAGATCGAGCGAGGTGAGTCCGGTGAGCGATGCGGCGATCGCCCTGGCGCCGTCGGCGCCGATGTCGTTGCCCCCCAGATAGAGCGATGTGAGTCCGGTGAGCGATGCGGCGATCGCCCTGGCGCCGTCAGCGCCGATGTTGTTGCCCCACAGATAGAGCGATGTGAGTCCGGTGAGCGATGCGGCGATCGCCCTGGCGCCGTCAGCGCCGATGTTGTTGCCCCCCAGCTCGAGCGAGGTGAGTCCGGTGAGCGATGCGGCGATCGCCCTGGCGCCGTCAGCGCCGATGTTGTTGCCCCCCAGATCGAGCGAGGTGAGTCCGGTGAGCGATGCGGCGATCTCCCTGGCGCCGTCAGCGCCGATGTTGTTGGCCCACAGATAGAGCGAGGTGAGTCCGGTGAGCGATGCGGCGATCGCCCTGGCGCCGTCAGCACCGATGTTGTTGCCCCGCAGATTGAGCGAGGTGAGTCCGGTGAGCGATGCGGCGATCGCCCTGGCGCCGTCATCGCCGATGTCGTTGTCCCACAGATTGAGCGAGGTGAGTCCGGTGAGCGATGCGGCGATCGCCCTGGCGCCGTCGGCGCCGATGTTGTTGCCCGACAGATCGAGCGAGGTGAGTCCGGTGAGCGATGCGGCGATCTCCCTGGCGCCGTCGGCGCCGATATCGTTGCCCCCCAGATCGAGCGAGGTGAGTCCGGTGAGCGATGCGGCGATCGCCCTGGCGCCGTTAGCACCGATGTTGTTGCCCCGCAGATTGAGCGAGGTGAGTCCGGTGAGCGATGCGGCGATCGCCCTGGCGCCGTCAGCGCCGATGTTGTTGCCCCCCAGATCGAGCGAGGTGAGTTCGATCAGTGATTGGAGGTTGTTGGTCAGCCCCTTAGTCCTACTGCGTCACTCATCATGCCGCGGTGAGGGCTGGCGCATGTGCCCGCAGCAGGGACATCGCGGCAACGCATGGGCGAAGGCGCGTGCGAGACGGATGCGCAACGTCGCGATCGAGTTTGGCACGTGACGCTGCGGACGCACAGGCAGTTCCTTTACGTCGGTAACCTGCGGGAACGGCAGGTCGCTGGCGGCCGCCAGGCGCGGGCAAGTCCTGAGGGGGGAACCGCCGGGGACGAAAGTCCGGAGCGGCCCGGCGCATATGAACCCGGTCATGTCGCTGGTCGAGCGTGGCGGCCGGGTCGGGAGCTTCCATGTTGCGCATGTCACGGCGGCCAATCTCCGCCCGATCATCGCCAAGCACGTCTACCAAGACACCCGGTTCATGAGCGACGAAAGCCCAATCTACACCCGGGATAGGCTGGAACTTCGCCTCGCCTGAGAGGCCAGCGGTTCGCTGCCGCTGATCTCGGCATCGCGCAGAGCCTTGGCCTTCGCCTTCTCCACCGGGAGGCACGCCCGGACCTGGCTGCCCGGCCGAGGGGCTGGCGGACGCTGCTTGATGGCGGAGTAGTGGCACGGCTGGCGGCGAAAACGCAGATCGGATATATGACGCCACTACTCCCGCATGTTCGTCCGGTTTCGCCAGATGGGCCGCCGCCTGCAAGTGAGCCTCATCGAGACCCACCGCGAGGGTGGCCGCGTCCGGCACAGTCATGTCGCCGCCCTCGGCGCGGTGCCAGTACCGCCGTCCATCGTTGATCGGATCACGTTCTGGAACCGGCTGCATCAGCGGTGCCGGACGGCACAGTGACGTGCAGCTTCGCCATCATCACCACGGATGCCAGCCCCGACGTGGCGGAGTTGCACGACAGAATGCCGGTGATGCCGGAGCCGGCTGACTGGCCGGTGTGGCTTGGCGAGGCGCCGGGCGATCTGGCATCGCTACTGCACCCGGCCCCGCGGGCATGCTGCGCGTTTGGCCGATCGACAGGCGAGTGAACAGCCTGCGAAACAACGGCCCGGAGCTGTTGGAGGCCGTGGATGTGGCGCCTTTCAACTAAAGAGGAATCCAACCGCCTGATACGAGATGCTTGTTCGATGACCGCTGTGGGTGGTAGGACTAAACCGCTACCGCGGTAATTGGCAGTGAAGGAAGAGTGGCGGGCTGGGAACGACCTGTCTTGAGATTGAGGGGCTTCACAACCTCAGCCAAGACAGGAGGCCCCTCATGACCAATAAGGTCATCAGCCCGTTGCGCCAACGCATGGTCGACGACATGACCATGCGTCGAATGTCGCCGAAGACTCAACAAGGGTACATTCGAGCCGTCAAGAGGTTCGCCGATTTCTTTGGCCGGTCTCCAGACAAGGCGACGGCCGAGGACATCCGTTGCTTCCATGTGCATCTGGCGAAGACCATGGGCCGGATACCGACCATGAACGCGACGATGACAGCGTTGAAGTTTTTCTTCGGCGTGACGCTTGGACGGCGCGACGTCATCGATGCCATTCCGTTTGCCCGCGAGCCGCGGAAGCTGCCAGTGGTTTTGAGCCCCGAGGAAGTTGCGCGGCTGTTGGCGGCGGCGGTGAACACCAAATACCGCGCGGCGTTGAGCCTTGCCTATGCCACGGGCTGCCCGTCTCCGAAGTCGTCTCGCTGAAGGTGACCGACATCGACAGCAAACGGATGGTCGTGCGGGTCGAACAGGGCAAGGGCAGCAAGGATCGATATGTGATGCTGTCGCCCTATCTCCTCACGTTGCTGCGGCAATGGTGGAAGGAGTTGGAACCGGAGCTTTGGCTGTTTCCCAGTTACCAAGATAGGCACCTGTCGGCGCGCCAGCTCCACCGGATCTGCCAGGAGACAGCGAAGCGGGCGGGGATCAAGAAGCGCGTATCGCCGCACACATTGCGCCACAGCTTTGCGACGCATCTCCTTGAACGAGGGATCGACATCCGCGTGATTCAGGCGATGCTCGGCCATAAGAAGTTGGACACCACAGCGCTCTACACGCAGGTCGCAGTCAAGTCGGTTAGCGCTGTGACGAGCCCGCTCGACTATCTGTTCGCCAGGATGAAGCCGCCCGCCTGACGCGGCGCGGCCAGTGTCACGGCCGGCGTTCGAGGTGGCGGATATTTTCCGCCGCCGCGGGCCCGCTTGGCGTGAGGCCAACGCCGGCCACGTGAGTCTCGGTCAATTGAAGGTCATGTCGGCGATCGAGCGCTGCCGGACCGCGGCGTTGGGCGGCCATGTCGATCGCTGCGAGGACTGTGGGCACCTGCAGATTTCCTACAACTCCTGCGGCAACCGCCATTGCCCGAAGTGCCAGGCGGTCGCCGCCAAGCAGTGGTTGGCCGAGCGCCAGGCCGAACTGCTGCCCGTGCCCTATTTCCACGTCGTGTTTAGCCTGCCGGCGCCGATCGCCGACATCGCCTACCAGAACAAGGCGGTCATCTACGGCCTGTTGTTCAAAGCCGCCGCCGAGACGCTGATCACCATCGCCGCCGACCCCAAGCATCTGGGTGCCCGCATCGGCGTGACCGCCGTGCTCCACACCTGGGGTTCCGCGCTAACCCATCATCCCCATGCCCACATCATCGTTCCAGGCGGTGGCATCTCGCCGGACGGCCAGCAGTGGATAGCCTGCCGGCCCGGCTTCTTCCTGCCGGTCCGGGTGTTGTCGCGCCTCTTCCGCCGCCTGTTCCTCGAGAAGCTGACCACTACCTACGACGCCGGACATCTGCACTTCTTCGGCGACCATGCCGGCTTGGCCAAGCCGGAAGCCTTCGGGGCTTATCTCGCGCCGCTGCGGCGGACAGAATGGGTGGTCTATTCCAAACGGCCTTTCGGCGGACCAGAGGCGGTGCTCGCTTACCTCTCCCGCTATACCCATCGGGTTGCCATTTCCAACAGCCGGCTTGTCGCCTTCGATGGCGAACGCGTCACCTTCAAATGGAAGGACTATCGGGCCAAGGGCGCCGTCCAATATAAGTTCATGACGCTGGACGCCAACGAGTTCATCCGGCGTTTCCTCGTCCATGTGCTGCCCGACGGATTCCATCGCATTCGCCATTATGGCCTGTTCGCCAATGGCCGTGCCGACAACATTGCGCATGCCCGCCAGCTGCTTGGTGTGCCGGAACCCACATCACACTGCAATGAAGGCGACAGCGCCGATGCCGGCGGCGTAGAGGCGGAAGGAAAAACTTGTCCGTGCTGCGGCGGACGGATGGTCCTCATCGAGACCTTCGAACGCGGCTGTCACCCTCGGCTCTGGTCCATCGCGTCGATCGGGATCGACAGCTCATGACCAACATCGTCTCCTCGCCACCGCAAATCACCGGGCCGATCCGAACCCGCCATCTATCCGGCTACGGTGGCGCTCGCCCAGAAATCACCAGACCGGCCTTCGCTGGGCGCCGGAACATAGTTCTGTCGACACAGAATTTCTGTCGGACTCGCCCGCCGATCGATAAAAACGGGCCGTCCACCCGCCACCCCGCATTCGCTCCCCTCCGCGACATCGAGAATCCTTCCGTCGCCGTGCCCAAATCCTCATAGGCTCACATCAGCGCCGTCGCGAACTTCCCCGCGGTTTCCTCCTTCGAGGCTTTTCGGACGCCTGCCATCGGCGCCCCCCGACTGTGTTCGGCAGGCATCCGAAAACCCTTAACGTAAGCGGAACGTCTACTTACAAGCGGGTCAGCACGAAACTGGACGCAACTGCCCTGCATCATAGCAATACCCAATCCCGCAGATCACCGTGGTTGGGACCGCACCACCCCCGCAGCGGCTGATCGTGGCCGAGGGCGCGACTTTAAAGCCCGCCACGATCGAGGCGCGCACCGACCGTATCTGACCAGTGTGCCCCGCGGCGCCTACGACGACATTGCGGCGGACGAGGCGGCGTGGGCGCTGCTGCGGGCGGTGGCGACCCGGGCATCCCGATATCGTGCCGGAGCAAACAGGTTGCTGGCGGCTATCAGCGGTGCGATTGTCTTCGCGATCTGCACGCCCAATTCGCGACGAGGTACCATGACAGATGTCCGGATCGGAGTTTCCGGTAACACTGCTTGATCTGGCGGGCACCATCGCCCTGCTACTGTGGGGCGTGCGCATGGTGCAGACTGGCGTGCAGCGTGCGTTCGGCGCACGCTTGCGCTCGGCCCTCGGCACCGCACTTAGCACACCGTTAAAGGCGTTTGTCGCCGGCCTCGGCGTTGCCACCATATTGCAGAGCAGCACTGCGACGGGCCTGATGGTCTCGGGCTTCGCTGCCGGCGGCCTGGTGGACCTTGTGCCGGCGCTCGCTGTGATGCTCGGCGCAAATGTTGGCACGACACTGATCGTCCAGCTCCTCTCGTTCGATCTGTCGCCGGTCACGCCAGCGCTAATCCTGCTCGGTGTGCTGATGTTCCGTCGCGGCCAGGCGAGCCGCACACACGACCTTGGGAGGGTCGCGATTGGGCTCGGCCTGATGCTGCTGGCTCTTCAGCAGTTGCTTGAACTCGTCACGCCATTCGAGGACGCACCCAGCTTACGCCTGATGCTGGGCGCGATCGCCACGCAACCCTGGCTCGATGTGATCGTTGCGACCGGACTGACTTGGGCCGCGCATTCCTCAGTCGCGATGGTGCTTTTGGTGATGTCACTGGCGGCCAAGGGCGTGGTGCCACCAGACGCTGCCTTTGCCCTGGTGCTGGGGGCCAATCTCGGAACGGCCATTAACCCACTGCTGGAGACCTCCGAGGGTAAAGACGCCGCCGCTCGGCGCGTGCCCGTCGGAAACCTGGGCACGAGAGCGGTCGGTGTGGCTCTCGGGCTGGCCGTGCTGCCGAAGCTCGGGGGTTGGCTGGTTGCGGTCGTGCCTGATCCCGCCCGCGCCGTCGCTGACCTGCATCTCGGCTTCAATCTCGTGCTGGCCGCACTGTTTTTCCCGGTGCTGCCGTACTACGCCAAGCTGCTTCGCCGTCTTCTTCCGGCACGCGTGGATGCGGCGGACCCATCGCGGCCGGTCTACCTGGACGAGGCAGCGCGCGAGACTCCCGTGGTCGCGATCGGCGCTGCCGCGCGAGAAGCGCTGAGAATGGCCGATCTGCTGGAAGCGATGCTACTCGCGGCGCATGACGCATTCGCCACAGACGAACGCAAACGCGTGGGCGAAGTCAGGCGCATGGATGATGTGCTGGATCGACTGAACCACGCGATCAAAACTTACCTCACCGGCCTCGATGCTGAATCGACTTCGGGCGCGGATCAGCGTCGCATTGAGCAGATCCTCGCGTTCGCCATGAATCTCGAATATGCCGGCGACGTGGTTGACAGAAACCTGCTGGATCACGCCGCTAAGCGCCTGAAGCGGAACATCATCCTCTCGCAAGAGCAGAGAGAGGAACTGACCGCCACTATTTCTCGACTGGTGACGAACTTGCGTGCAGCAGCATCTGTGTTCATGACCGAGGATGTGCGAGCCGCGCGCGTGCTGGCGGCCGAAAAGGAGGAATTCCGCAAGCTGGAAGCGGCCGACACCGAGGCTCATTTCGCACAAATTCGGGCTGGTCAGGCCCAGGCCGCGGAGCGGAGCGCGTGGCGGCTTGACTTGCTGCGCGATCTCAAGCGCATCAACGATCATCTGGTCGCGGCGGCGGCGTATCCAGTTCTCAAGGATAGGGGAGAACTGTTGCCGACACGGCTGCGCGAGAACGAATGACCCCCGAATATGGGCAAGCCAAAGGCCAAGGCCGGTGACCACCGCCAGTTCGCCGTTCTTCCGTTCCGTTATACCGAAGAAGGTCAGTTGCAGGTCATGCTACTGACATCCCGGGAAACCAAGCGATGGGTGATCCCGAAGGGCTGGCCCATGCGTCGCCGAAAGCCACCCGACGTTGCGGCCCAGGAAGCGTATGAAGAAGCTGGCCTGATTGGCAAGATCGTTGGTAAGCGCCCGATCGGCAGCTACCACTATGCCAAGCAACTCCCGCCGCATCGTGAAACTTTATGCGAAGTGTTGGTGTTTTTGTTCTGGGTGGAGCAGCAGTTAGTCCTACTGAGTCGCAAACCGGACGGGCTGACGGCCTGATTTAGCCCTTGCTGCGACGCGGTCGCGCTATGGTACGGGTGAAGATTCGAACCGCTCGGGGAGGGCGGCATGGATCTTCGCGATCGGTCTGGCACGGAAGCCCGGTTCAGAGCCTACGCGGCGGATTTGGCCTCGGTGCTCGGCCATGCCGACCGGGTCGCACCGTTTCAAGACTACTGCATCGGCTTGATCTCGACCGAGGGCCGCAAGAGCGTCGAACCGCTGGCGGCGGTGACCGCACCAGAGCGGACCGCGGCCCAGCACCAGTCGCTGCTGCATCTGGTGGCGCAAGCCCCATGGTCGGACCAGGCGATGCTGACCCGGGTGCGCGAGTTGGTGCTGCCATCCATCACCGGCGATGAGCCGATCCAGGCCTGGATCATCGACGACACGGCGTTCCCCAAGAAGGGCCACCACTCGGTCGGCGTGGCGCGGCAATACTGCGGGCAGCTTGGCAAGCAGGAGAACTGCCAGGTGGCGGTGAGCCTCTCGGTGGCCACCCACCAGGCCAGCCTGCCGGTCGCCTATCGATTGTATCTGCCGCAGGACTGGGCTGACGACCCGGTGCGGCGGATCACCGCGGGCGTGCCGGCGGAGGTTACGTTCCAGACCAAGCCGGAGATCGCGCTGCGGCAAATGCGCCAAGCCCACGCTGATGGCCTGCCGGCGGCAGTGGCGCTGATGGACCCAGCCTATGGCAACAACGCTACGCTGCGTGGCGGGATCAGCGAACTCGGACAGCCCTACGTGGCCGGCATCCTACCCACCACAGCAGTCTGGCGGCCGGGCGAGGCAGCAGTGCCAGCCCCGGCATGGTCGGGCCGCGGCCGGCCGCCCAAACGGCCGCGCCGTGATGATGCGCATCAGCCGGTCTCGGCCAAGCAGCTGGCGATCGAGCTGGCCGCCGACGCCTGGCAGCCGATCACCTGGCGAGAGGGCAGCAACACGGCACTGAGCTCACGCTTTGCCCGCCTGCGGGTGCGTCCGGCACACGATGATACCAAACGCAACGAACCTGCGGCGGAAGAGTGGCTGCTGATCGAGTGGCCAGAGGGCGCGAGCGAACCGGACCATTACTGGCTTTCCACGCTGCCGTCGGACATCACGTTCGAGCGGATGGTGGATCTCACCAAGCTGCGCTGGCGGATCGAACGCGACTATCTGGATCTGAAGCAGGAGGTCGGGCTCGGCCATTACGAAGGCCGCGGCTGGCGGGGCTTTCACCATCACGCAAGCCTATGCATTGCGGCCTACGGATTCCTGGTCTCCGAGAAGGCGACGATTCCCCCCTCAGGACTTGCCCGCGCCTGGCGCGGCCAGCGACCTGCCGTTCCCGCAGGTTACCGACCCAGAGGAGCTGCCGCTGCGTTCGCAGCGTCATGTGCCGAACTCGATTGCGACGCTGCGCATCCGTCTCGCACGTACCTTCGTCCATGCACTGCCGCGATGTCCCTGCTGCGGGCATAGGCGCCAGCCCTTAAGCGCGGCATGATGAGTGACGCAGTAGGATTAGTGAGTGCAGTTAGCTGAAAGACTCGCTCTGCTGACTTCAACGAATCCGGCCAGTCTTCTGTCCGGTTGCTTAGCCGCACGGCCGGGCCGAGCAACACGAGTTGCGGCCAACGCTCGGCTCGCGCCTGATCCAGCAAGTTGCGGAGCTCGCTCGGCGAAACACGAGTGAGCTTGCCGACGTCCGCCAATGACCGATCCTCCCAGAGTGCCACAGATACGAGCCACCGACACCCGTCCATATACCCGGACAGGATCGTGCCGCTCTACTACCGATTATGATACGCCGGCGCCTGCTTCCACCAGCGCCACGATCGGGCTTGGGCAGCGATGCGAAGCAACGCCAGACTGAAAGGATGGGTTCGGGGCTTAGCCGTTGGCGCGAATAGGGGCAGAGCCTCACCGGCCCGAGTGCGCGCTTAAAGACAATTCCGCGTTTGCACGCGCAAGCACCGCGCGCCTACGCTGCCACACCAACCCGTGCGAACAGGAGAAGGCGCGGATGGACCGCACCTCCGTTAACTGGAAAGGCTACTGGGTCGCCGCCCCGACGCCCTTCACCGCCTCCGGCGCGCTCGACGAGGCAGCCTGGCGCAGCGTGCTGCGCCTCTATCTCGCCCAAGGCGTGCACGGCATCCTCGTCAACGGCACCACCGGCGAGTGGTTCTCCCAAACCGAGGTCGAACGCCGCCGCGTCGCCGAAATCGCGGTCGAAGAACTGCGCGGCCGCATCCCCGCGATAATCGGCTGCACCACCTTCACCCCCACGGCGACCATAGCCCTCGCCCGCCATGCCAAGCAGATAGGCGCCGACGGCGTGCTGTCCACCGCCCCGCCCTATGCCGCGCCAACGCCACGCGAAATCGTCGCATTCTTCACTGCGATCTCGGACCACGTCGATCTGCCGATCATGGTGTACAACTGGCCGCGTGGCGTATCGGTGGAGATCACCGCGCCCACCGCGCTGGAACTGGCACGGATCGAGCACGTCGTGGCACTGAAGGACAGCACCGCGAACCAGGCGCAAGCGCTGGCCACGCTGGAGAAAGTGCGTGACCGCCTGCGCGTATTCGGCAGCTTCATCAGCCGCGTCGGGCTCGGCGTGCTGCGCGGCCTCGGCGGCGACGGCAATATCGACGGCGGCGGGCTCGGCGCCGGTTTCGCCGTAGCCTTCTACGAAGCGGTGTGGCGCGGCGACTTCGCCGCCGCCGAAGCCGCGGCCGACCGCTACGTAGCACTGATGAGCCAACTCATCCGCCCGGACTGGAGCGGCACGCTCGCCTCCCCGCAGGCGCAGATTAAGGCGGCGATGAACCTGCTGGGGCAGCCCGGAGGTCATGTGCGCCCGCCGCTCCTGCCGCTCGACGATCCGCGCGACCTCGACACGCTGGAAGGCATCCTCGCCTCGGCCGGCCTGTTCGCGCCGGACGCGCAGCGCAGTCGGGCTGCCTGATCGGGAGGCGTCGCATTCCTCCGCCACCTTCGCCGGAGCGTGCCGAGAAGCTGCTACTGGGCGGGGCTGTGTTCGGCGTGCTCGGTGTCATCCTGGCAGCGGCGTCGGCGATCGATCCAGCCGCGATCCGGCTCGGCTACCCACTGCCGGTCACTGTCGTTTTTGCGGCTGCGTCGCTGGTGATCGCGGCGGACGGATTGCTCTGCACCGGGCTGGTTACACGCGCACACGAACGGATACAGCGGGGTGCAGAGGCGGGACAGGCTGCCGCATGGATGCAGCCCGTGCTCAACGCCGTCCTGGCCCTGCTAGCCGGCGTCGGGTGCGTGCTGACCTGGCGCGCGGCGCCGGTCCCAGTCAGTGATGATATCCGTCTCATCAGCGGCTTCGTCCTAGTACTTGCCGCCTTCCCGGTGCTGGTCCTGGAACGGACGTTTGCCGGCATGGGAGCGTGGGATCTCGCGTTCCTCCTGCGCGTCCCGCTGCTCGCCTTGCTCGCGGTCGGCATCGGCGAACTGTTGCAGGCGGCCGGCTTCGCTTGGCCGGGCTGGATCGAACAAGCGGTCGGCGCGCTGGTCCTGCTGGTCGCGATTGAGCTGCTGCTGCGCAGCTTCGCCGCCGCCTTCCTGCCGCCCCCACGCGTCGAGGACCTGCAACCCATCGCCCGCAGCGTGCTTACCCGGGCGATCCGCCCGGCACTGCCCACCCTGCTCGGGTTCAATGCGGCGCTGGAACGGCAGGTCGGTATCGACCTGCAGCGAAGCTGGGCAATCCGGTTCGCCGCCCGCGCGGCCGTTCCGATTGCGTTCGGGATCGTCATCCTTGCCTGGTGCGTGACCGGGCTGACGGCGCTGCGCATGGACCAGCGCGCGGTCTACGAGCGGCTCGGCGTGCCGGTTGCGGTGCTCGGGCCCGGTCTGCACCTGCATCTGCCGTGGCCGTTCGGGGTCCTCCGGCCAGTCGAATTCGGCGTGCTGCACGACGTCCCCCTGACGTTCGAACCCGCCCCGGCAAGCGCGAAGGCGGCTGTCGTCGGCGCCGAAGATGTGCCGCCGGCCAGCGACGATCGGCTGTGGGACGGCACGCATCCGGCCGAGACGACGTATCTGATCGCCAGCGAGGAAGCCGGGCAGCAGGGGTTTCAGATCGTCGATCTCGATCTGCGGCTGATTTGGCGGCTTGGCTTGTCCGATGCAGCGGCGCTCGCGGCGGTGGCCAACGATGCCGATCCGGACCGGCTTGTGCGCTCGGTCGCCGCGCAGATTCTGGTCCGCAGCTTCGCGCATCGTAGCTTGGCGGGCTTGTTGGCCGCGGATCGTCAAACAGTCGCGGCGACATTGCGACAGCAGATGCAACAGGAGCTCGATGGGCTGGGGAGTGGGATCGACCTGGTCGCGGTGGTGATCGAGGCGATCCATCCTCCCCCGGCCGCCGCCAGCGCCTATCACGCGGTGCAGGCGGCGGGGATCAGGGCAGAGATCGCGGTCGCCGACCAGACCGGGCAGGCCGCCGACAGCCGCAGCCTGGCGCGGCAGACCGTCACTTATGAGCTGGACGCGGCCCGCGGTCACGCCGCGGTGACGCTCGGGCAGGCCCGCGGCGACGCGGCGCTGTTCGCCGGGGACCGGCAAGCGTTCCGAGTGGGCGGACAGGCCTTCCTGTTGGAGCGTTGGTTCGGCGACCTCACCCGCGCGCTCGGCGGGACCGAGCTGCTGATCGTCGATCACCGGCTGGCTGGCGGACCAGCGCCGACCATCGACCTGCGGCCACCCATGGCGCCGAGCCAGACACTGCCGGGGCGCGGCGAGCCCCACCACCCACAAGCGGAGCCGAACTGAATGTCGCTAGTGCCTTTCCACAGCCACGGCGACGGCGAGCGCTCGTCCCTGCATCGTCGAAGCGATGACGGGACGGTCGCGTCCAGGCGTCCCCCGTTTCATGGCCTGCGGTACGTGATCGCCGCGGTCATCGTGGTGGGCTTGGTGCTGTCGGCGTGTCTGGTGCTGATCGGGCCCGGCGACGCGATCCTCATCACGCGGTTCGGCGATCCAGTGCAGGTGATCACCACGCCCGGCCTGGCGTGGCGCCTGCCCGCGCCGATCGAGGACACGATGACCGTCGATCTCCGCCTGCGCACCACCTCGAGCGGGCTGCAGGATGTCGGTACGCGCGACGGCCTGCGCGTGCTGATGCAGGCCTATGTAGTCTGGCAGGTGCCGCGCGATCCTGCCAGCGTGCGGCAGTTTGTGCGCGCGGTGCAGAACCAACCGGACAACGCGGCGGAGCAGTTGCGCAGCTTCGTCGCCTCGGCGTTGGAGGTGACTGCCAGCGGTTTCGCGCTGTCGGACCTGGTGAACACCGATCCGGCAAAGGTTCAGATCGACCGGTTCGAGCAGGCGCTGCGCCAGCACCTGCAGGACCAGGTGCTCAGCACGTACGGGATTGCCGTCCGGCAGGTGGGGCTGGAACGGCTCACCCTGCCGCCTGAGACGATGGACGCGACGGTGGCGCGGATGCGGGCCGACCGGCTGGCGGTCGCCACCGCCCGGATGGCCGAAGGCGAGCGGCAGGCGGCCGAGATCCGCTCCGACGCCGACCGCGACTCCCGGATCGCGGTTGCCGATGCCGAGGCCCAGGCCGCCGCGATCAAGGCCAAGGCGGAGGTGGAAGCGGCCGGTATCTACGGCAAGGCATATCAAAGCGACCCGGCTCTGTACACGACGCTGCGCTCGCTTGACTCGCTGGACCAGGTGGTCAGTGGCAACACACGGCTGATCCTGAGGACCGATGCGGCACCGTTCCGAGTCCTGGTCGATGGACCGGACGAGCCTGCAGGCGGGCTGCCGGCACCCGCCAAGGCGGCGCCATGAACGAGCTGCGTCCCAGCCGGACCGATGCACCAGAAGGCGCTGGGGCGCAGTCGGTACGGTTCGGGTTCCGGTTCCTTTTTGCGGCTGTCCTGGTGATGGCGCTGGGGTGGATGGTGTCCGGCATCAGGCAGGTGCCACCGGACAGCCGGGCTGTGGTGCTGCGGCTGGGCCAGGTGGTGCGGGAACAGGGGCCGGGATTACTGCTCACTTGGCCGAGGCCGATCGAGCAGGTGGTGCTGCTGCCCTCGGCGGACAGCCAGTTCTCCATGCGCATTGCGCGCCTGGATGCGGGCGCGGCGCTGATCGGCCGGCGCGTTGAGTACCAGCTCAGCTCCGACCCCCGGCGCAATGCCGGGTTCCTGCTGACCGGCGATGGCGGCGTGGCGCATCTGCAGGCGACGGTGCTGTACCGCATCTCGAATCCGGCGGCTTATCTGATCGAGCGCGATCACGTGGTGGCCGGGCTGGAGCGGCTGGTTGTGGCGAGCGCGGTCGAAGTGGCCGCCTCGCGCAGCATCGACGCGATCCTGGTGGCCTCGACAGCGGAGGGCGCCGGCGCTTCGCCGAGTCCGGAGCAGTTTCGCCTCGATCTGGTTACGGCGGTGAACCGCCGGCTCGCCGCGCTGGCGGCCCAGGGCGCCGGGCTCGGCGTCACGGTGACCCGCGTCGATCTGGCCGCGAGCTTGCCGGAGGCGGCGCGCTATGCCTTCGACCACATTCTGGCCGTTACCCAGCTTGCCGAGCAGACGGTCGCGCAGGCGCGCAACTATGCGGAGAAGGCGAAGCAGTCGGCGGTGCAGGAGCGGCAACGTATCCTGACAGCGGCGACTGCCGCGGCCGATGAACGGCGGGCCCAGGCCGTGACGGCGACCGCGCCGATCCTGGCGCTGGTGCCGCAAGCGGGGACGCCGGCCGGCAAGGCGGTGATCTCACGGATTTACTACGACCGCATCGGCGCCCTGCTTCGCCGGGCACAGCAGGTGGTGAGCTTCGATCCATCGAGCGGCTCGGAGCTCGTGCTGCCAGGGGCCAGCCCGTGACGGCGATCGCCGCGCCAATCGAGGCTGGCGGGCTGCTGACCGGGATCGAGCGGCGCCAGATCGGGACGCGTCTGACGCTGGGCCTGGTTGCCGGCGAGCTGCTGCTGCTGTCCGTGGCGATGCGCGCTCTCGCTCCGGACCAGAGCACGGTGGCGGAGCTGGTTGGCGGGGTGGCGGCCGCGGTGATTGCGGTGCCGGCGCTGGACGCGGCCTGGCGTAGCCTGCGCCATCCGAATCTGCACGGGCTCACCGACCAACTGATCGCGCTGGCGATGCTGGCCGCCTGGGCCGCCGGGGACCTGATCACCGCGGCCCTGCTGCCGCTGGTGATGACCATCGGCCACGTGATCGAGGAACGTTCTTTGCTCGGCTCGCAGGAGGCGATCGAGGCAATCGCACGGCTGACCCGCGCCGAGGTGCGCAAGCGACTGCCGGACGGCTCGACGGTTCTGGTCCCGGCGCACGAGCTGATGGTCGGCGATCTGATCGAGCTTCGGGCGGGCGAGCGGATCCCGGTCGATGGGCTGGTGCGGGCCGGGCGGTCCAGCCTGGATACGGCGCCGATCACCGGCGAATCGGTGCCGGTGGAGGTCGAGCCCGGCGCGTTGGCGTTCGGCGGCTCTATCAATCTCGATGGACAGCTGCTGGTTGAGATCACCCGGGTCGGCGAGGAGACCACGCTGGGTCGCGTGCTGGCGCTGATGCAGGCGGCCGAACGGGCCAAGCCGCCGGCAACGCGCCTGCTGGAGCGCTATGCCGGGCGCTACATGATCCTGGTGCTGCTGCTCGCGTCCGGCGTGTGGTTCGCGACCGGGAGCGTGGCAGCGATGCTCGCGGTGCTGGTGGCGTCTTGTCCCTGCGCGCTGGTGCTGGCGGCGCCGGCGACCTCGGTGGCGGCGATCGCGGTGGCCAGCCGGCACGGCATCCTGGTGAAGGGGACGGCTTTCCTCGAGGAGCTGGCGACGGCGAACTCGCTGGTGCTGGACAAGACCGGCACTGTTACGTTCGGCCGGCTGCATCTGGTGGAGGTGCGGGCCGAGCCGGGCGTGGACACGGAGGAGCTGTTGCGCGTAGCCGGGACGCTGGGGGCTGCGAGCAACCACCCGGTGGCGCATGCGCTGGCCGGCTCGGTGCTGGGGGAGGAGCGGCTGGCGATTTCGGAGGTGACGGAACTGCCTGGGTTGGGCATGACGGCGGTTGGCGAGCGTGGGCTGCTGGCGCTGGGGGCGCCTCGGCTGTTCGGCGAGTTGGGCATGACTGTGCCGGCGGCGCCGGCGCATGACGGGCCAATCGCCGGGGTGGCGCGGGACGGGGTGTTTCTGGGATGGGCGCTGCTGGCGGACGAGCCGCGGCCGGATGCGCGGGCGGCTCTGGCGGAGCTGCGGGAGCTGGGGCTGCGGCGGCAGGTGCTGCTGACCGGCGATCGCGAGGCAGTGGCGCGGAAGGTGGCGGCTTATCTGGAGATCCGGGAGGTGCGTGCGCAGGCGCTGCCGGAGCAGAAGCTGGACTGCGTGCTGGAGGAGGTGCGTCAGGGTTATCGGCCACTTGTGGTCGGTGACGGCATCAACGATGCACTGGCGCTGAAGGCGGGTGCGGTGGGCATCGCGATCGGCGCGAGCGGGGCGGATATCGCGGCGGCCTCGGCTGATCTCGTGCTGATGACGAGCGATCTCGGGCGGTTGGGCAGCAGCATCCGGCTGAGCCGGCGTTGCCGGCGGACGATCCACACGAATGTGGCGCTCGGGCTGGGCTGGACAGTGGTGCTGATTGGCGCGGCGGCGAGCGGAGTGCTGGGTGCGAGCGGGGCGGTGATTGTTGCGGTCCTCCACAATTTGGGCACGGTCGCGGTGATGGCGAATGCGGGGCGGTTGTTGCGGTTCCAGGATGGTCGAGCGGGGTGATTTCGGCGGCGGGTTGGCGGCCGTTTTGAGTAAAGTACGTATGATGCAGAAAGTGCACTCGAAGGTTCCGGAAGGAAGCAGTCGAGCAACGTGCGGGCTCTTCGGCGAACTGCTAAGCGTTCGAAGGGAAGTGAGGAGCCAGCCGCCGTGCGAATGAGCGTCCCGGGGTCCGATGGCGTCGAGCTCCTGAAAGTCCTGGACCTGCGGAAGGCCTTCGGCGGACTACAAGCGCTTCAGGGCATCAGCCTGACCGTGCCGCAAGGCGGGGTGGTAGGCCTGATCGGTCCGAACGGCTCCGGCAAGAGCACCCTGTTCGACATCGTCACCGGGTTTCAGCGTTGCAACTCTGGCGCTGTGCTGTATCACGGCGAGCGCATCGAGAAACTATCCCCCGATCAAATCGCGCTGCGTGGTCTGATTCGCACCTTCCAGATGTCGGAGGGCGGGCAGCGAATGACGACGACCGAGAATTTGCTCGCCGCCGTGCCCGGTCAGGAGGAGCATCGTCCGGTGCGCACGCTGTTGCACTTGTCAGCAGCGCTCAGCCGCGGCCGCGAGATCCGTGCGCGGGCGCGCGAGGTGATCGGGCTGCTCGGGCTGAAGCATGTCGCCGACGAATATGTTGGGAATCTTTCCGGCGGACAAAGGAAACTCCTGGACCTCGGCCGCATCTTCATGGCGCGCCCCCGGCTTTCGTTGCTGGACGAACCGACCGCCGGAGTGAATCCGCGGCTGATCGACGTAATCGTCGAGGCGCTGCGACGGATGAACCACGACGAGGGCATCACGCTGCTGATCGTCGAGCACAATATGCGCGTGATCCAGGAATTCTGCGACTATGTCTATGTGCTGGATGCCGGACGCATGATCTGTAGCGGAACTCCCGACCAGGTGAGCGCGGATGCGCGGGTCCTCGACAGCTATCTCGGCCGGACGCGGATCGAGATCGACTGATGCCACATGATGTTCGACCGGTGCGACGCTGGCAGGTGTACTCCGATGAGTCTGCTGGCCGTCACTGACCTTCATTCCGGTTACGGCGCTAACGAAGTGATCCACGGGATCGATTTCGGCATCGATACCGGGCAGATCGTAACGATTTTGGGCCCTAACGGATGCGGCAAGAGCACGTTTGTCCGGACGCTGCTGGGATACGTGCGGGCGCGGCGGGGACGTGTCGTTTTCGATGGCACGGACATCACTGAACGGTCGCCGACTTCTCGCGCGCGCCTGGGGATCGGATACGTGCCGCAGCTTGCCAACGTGTTCCGACCGCTGACCGTGCGCGAGAATTTGGAGATGGGCGGATATTCGCTACGGCGGTCGGAGCTTGCCGAAAAGCTCAATCAGGTCTGCGAGCTGTTCCCCGTGCTGGGAGAACGGCGAGCACAGCGCGCGGGCACACTGTCCGGTGGCGAGCGCCAGTTGCTGGCGATGGCGCGTGCCATGATGGTCTCGCCGCGACTGCTGTGTTTGGACGAACCCTCGGCAGGACTGTCGCCGATGCGGGCCGACGAGGTGTTCGAGCATATACGACGCATCGCTACGCTTGGGGTCTCGATGGTTGTCATCGAGCAGGATGCCAGGCGCTCGCTGTCGGTCGCGTCGCTGGCTTATGTGCTGGTGACCGGACGCGTGGCGTTTCGCGGCCCCGCCGCAGCCGTACTTTCGGATGAGCGCATCCGTACGGCGTATCTTGGCGGGCGGGCGGAGGCGGCGATCGGCAATCCTGATTGATTGCTGCATATCGCCACGATTGAGGCCAAACTGGTGCCCGGTGCCCAGGCAGTGGGGAATTCGGGTGGACGAGGGAACTCCAAGCTCGTAGCCTCCCAGCACCGAACGCGCCTGGGTCGGCGCCCATGCCGGCTAGCAAAAATTCTAATGGCGACCAAAAGAGGGGACGGAGGCTTTCATGGTTTCACGAAGGGAACTGGGTGGATATAGCGGCGCGCTGATTGCGGCCGCCGCAATCGGGCGGGCCCGCGCCGCCACTCCTGCCACGGGCGAACCGGTCAAGTTCGGGGTCCTGATCGGCCTGACCGGGCCGAGCGCCGTCGCGGGGAATGCCTGTTATCAGTGCATGCAGATCGCCGCCGACGAGGTAAACGCGGCCGGCGGCGTTCTGGGCCGGCCGATCAAGCTCGTTGTTCAGGATGACGAGGGCCGTCCGAAAGCCGCGGTCGATGCGGCGAACCTGCTGTCGGACGTGGAGAAAGTGCCGCTGGCGGTCGGCGGTTATTCCAGCAGCACGGCGCTGCCGGCGGGCCAGGTGTTCAACCAGAAGAACGTCATCTGGATCACCGATGCCACCACGAACAAGCTGAAGACGGTGGGGCCCTATTGTTTCGACACGGCAGGTCTCGCCGACCAGGCGGCTGGCTTGGTCGATTTCGTCAAGGCGGACCTCCCGGGCAATGCGGGGCTGAAACTCGCCGGAATTTTCGAAAACAATCCGATCGGTCAGGACCGCGACACGGTCAGCCGCGAGCGCACGAAAGAGCTTGGGCTGACCTGGCAGCACAGCATGCTGTATCAGGTTGGAGCGGGGGATTTCCGCGCCGAGCTGCAGAAACTGATCGACAGCAAGCCGGACGCCATCCTGACCGACGTGTACGACAACGATGCGCAAGTGATGCAAAAGCAGCTCTACGAGCTGGGCATGACCGATTTCTCCACGATCTACAGCTACAACCTGAGCGCGTATTCGACGCTGGACCCGAAGCTGACAGACGGGATGAAGGGCCTGGATTACGTGACCGCCGGCCCGCGGGCGGATGAATTCCTGAAGCGCTTCGTCGCCCGGTTCGGCAAGCCACCGTCCGATGCCTGGGCGCCGCCGTTCTACGACGCAGTGTGGATCGCGGCGATTGCCGTCAACATGGCGAACTCGCTCAATTCGGCGCGTATCCGCGATATGATGTGGCCGGCTGCCTACCACACCCTCGGCGTTTCCGGCCAGGGTGACAAAGGCTTCAACATGTATGGCAAGCAGGCGGCGGACCAGGGCAAGGGACAGGTGTACAAGGAGGGCAAGTTGACCTCCTATACGCCGAAGTCGAGCCAGTCGAACCTGGTGGTGTTCCGCTACAGCAACGACGAAGGCATCGTCCTCGACACGGCGCCGTCGGCAGAGGAGTTCAAGAAGCTTTACGGATGAGGCTACCGCGAGCGTATCGCGCTGGCGGGAAGAGGGCGCGCCCGGCAAAAACCGGGCGCCGACCCGGGACGTCCACATGAACGTGGCGCAGGTGCTCGTCAGCGGGCTGATCACGGCGGCCGAGCTGGGGATTATCGCGATCGGTCTGACCATGACCTTCTCGATCCTGCGGTTTGCCAATTTCTCGCACGCCTCTATGGCCGTGGTCGGTGCCTATCTGGCCTATTTCCTGAATGTGACGCTCGGGGCACCACTACTCGCCGCTTTCGTGGTCGCGGTGCTGGCGATGGGCCTGTTCGGCGTGGCGGTGGATGCCGCGATTTTCCGTATCATGCGCAACACTGGCGATCTCACGCCTATGATCGGTTCGCTGGGGCTGTCGCTCGTCATCCAGGTACCCGGTGCAGGCGATCTGGGGGCCGCAGTTCCTTCGCTATCGCTACGGGGTGCGGCCCGGCCTATCCCTGCTGGGAGCGCACATCACAGCTCCACAGCTTGGCATTATTCTTGTCACCACAGTGGCGCTGTTCGCCTTTCACGCGCTGCTGAAATTCACCGCGCTCGGCAAGGCGATGCGCGCCACGGCGACCAACCCGGAGCTTGCACAGGCCTGCTCGATCGATGTGAACACGGTGATCCGTGCGGTTTGGTTTATCGGCACGGCGTTCGCGGCGCTCGGGGGGATGTTCATCGCCTGGGACACGCAACTCGACCCTTATTTCGGTTTCAATCTGATCATTCCGGTGTTCTGCGTGGTGCTGATCGGCGGCGTTGGCTCGTTCTATGGTGCGATCGCCGGGGCGCTGATCATCGGGCTGGCGGAGAATGTCGCGGTCGATCTGAATCTGGCACCGCTCCTGGCGCCCCTGGGTCTCGCCGGTACTGGCGATGATATCAGCCTGAGTTCTTCGTACAAACCCGCAGTGGCCTATATCCTGGTGGTTCTGCTGTTGCTGCTGCGTCCCAGCGGCATCGCGCAGCGCGAGCTGATCTGACGGTCATGGCGTCGCTGCTGAGCTTCGGGGCCTATCTTCTAATCGTCATCTGCATCTTCGCCATGCTGGCGTTCAGCCTGGACCTTCAGCTCGGCGCCTGCGGCCTGGTCAACTTTGGCCAGGTCGTATTCGTGCTGGTCGGCGGGTACGCCACCGGGCTCGCCACCGGGTTCGGTGTTTCGCCGTGGCTGGCGATGCCGTTGTCGGCGCTGGCCGGTGGGCTGTTCGGGATGGTGTTGGCTGCCACGGTGCGCAACATGAGCGGGACGTATTGGGGGATTCTGTCGCTTGCGCTCGCCGAGCTTGTCCGTCTGATCGTGTTGAACGAGCAATGGGCGGCGGGCGGCGCCGGGGGCACGACCGTTCTGGTGCGCTTGCCGTTCTTCTATCCGCTCGTGCTGGTCACGACGGCGGCGATCTATCTGTTGATGCGCCTGATAGGTGCGTCGCCGTTCGGCCGGGCGATTCGGCTGATCCGCGACGGCGACCGCCTGCCGCTGTCGCTCGGTAAGCCGGTCTTCGCGCTGAAGGTCGAGACGATGTTCATCGGCGGGATGATTGGGGGGCTCGCCGGCAGCTATTACGCCTTCCTCAATCAATATATCAGCCCAGACGATGGCTTGCCGGTGGAGACTTTCGTCCTGTGGGCGATGGTGATCCTGGGCGGGCGCGGCAATCCTACAGGGGTGATGCTCGGCGCGATCGTGATGGAGACGCTGTATGTGGCGACCCGCTTCCTTAGCACGGTTGTGCACATCTCGCCGGAAGTGCTTTCGGCCATGCGGCTGGTGGTGATCGGCGCGCTGATCACGCTGATCATGATGTTCCGGCCGCAAGGCCTTCTGCCGGAGCGCCGGCGAATTTATGGATTGTGATCGGCATCGCCACGGGGGGAATCGATGAAGGCCGAATACGACATTGCCGTGATAGGGGCCGGGCACAACGGACTGGTCGCGGCGGGATATCTGGCGAAGAACGGGTTTTCCGTCGTGGTGCTGGAGCGAAGCGACAGGATCGGGGGCGCCTGCATCACTAAGGAGATCATCAAGGGTTTCAAAGTGTCTGCGGCGGCGCAGGTGCTCGGCATGCTGCGCCCGCAAATCGTGGATGATCTGGAGCTGCGGCGGCACGGGCTGCATTGGGAGCCGCGCGAACCGGAGGCATTCATCCCGTTTCCAGACGGCAAGTACTTTTTCACCCACCCCGAAGGGCGGCGCACCGCCGAGAGCCTGGCGCGCATCGCTCCGGAGGATGGCGCGGCCTATGTGCGATATGACGAGTACACGACCCGCATCGCGCGGATCCTGCACCAGTTCATGCTGCGCCCAGCCCCGGATATCGCGTCGTTCGCGGCTGCGTTCCCTCTGCCCGACGGTCCGGACATGATGCAGTGCGTCCTGTTTGCGAGCCTCGCGGATTATCTCGACCGGTTCTTCGTCACCGATTATGCCAAGGGGCCGATGGCCTATCATGGGCTTTCGGGCTCAGCTGCGGGCCCGATGACTCCAGGTACGGCGTTCAGCAAATTCTATCACTCGACGGGTGAGCTGACGCCGAATTACGGCGCGTGGGTGTTCGCCCGAGGCGGCATGGGCGCCGTGACCGAGGCCCTGGCGAAGGCCGTGCGTGCCTATGGCGGGGAAATTCTGCTGGAGCGCGAAGTCGCGCAAATACTCTGGCGCGATGGCCGGGCGGCCGGTGTGGTGCTCGCGGATGGAACCGAAATCCGCGCGGCCCAGGTGCTGTCGAACGCCGATCCGAAGCGGACTTTCCTTCAGCTTCTTCCTGCGGGTGCATTGCCTGAGCTGTTCCGCGACAGAGTGCGGCGGCTGCGTACGGCGGGCTCGGGGTTCAAGATCAATTTCGCATTGGGCGAGCTGCCAGATTTCAAGGCGCTGCCTGGCCGCACGGTGGGACCGCAACACCGCGGCGGCATCATGATCGCGCCGTCGATCGAGTATCTCGAGCGGGCATGGGACGAGGCGAAGTATGGGCATCCGTCCTCCCGGCCGTTCACCCAATTTGTGATCCAGTCGGCGACCGATCCGACGCTGGCACCCGAGGGCAAGCACACACTTTCTCTTTGGGGGCATCATTTTCCATACATGTTGGCCGAGGGCGATCCGGACAGCGAACGCGAGAGGCTGGGGGACCGCGTGACTGATCTTTTGACCGAGTACGCGCCCAATTTCCGCGATGCGGTCCTCGCGCGCGAGGTTTATCTGCCGATTGATCTCGAACGCGTCTATGGCATCACTGGGGGCCAGATCTTCCATACCGAGCTGATGCCGGATCAGGTGCTCTGGGGCAGGCCGGCGGCGGGGATGAGCGGACATGGCGATCCGATCCCCGGGCTTTATCTCTGCGGCGCCGGATCGCATCCGGGCGGCGACGTGCAGGGCGCGCCGGGATACAACGCGGCGCAGGCGGTACTGCGTGAAGCAGCGGCGCGCCAGATGCAGGTCCGCAGTGAGTGCGCCGGTCTGGGATCACGCCAGGGCGCGGCAGACCGGTCCGCTCTAGGTTGACCGGTGATCTCGTCCCTTCGCGCGCATGAAGCAGCCAGAGCTACCAATCTTGCAGCTCTAAATCGCTCTCCGGCAAGCCGTTCACCTGCCACGCTTCGAAGCCTCCGCGATACCAATACACCTGCGTGTAGCCCAGTGCCACGAGACGCAGCGCAAGATTGTAGCCGGTGAACCGCTCCGAGTTCACACAGAAGGCGACAATCGGCGCCGACAGATCGCCTTTGGTCAGGTCTTGTATCTTGCGGCGGAGCCGGTTCTGGAGGTCATCGGAGAAACCAGCTACGTGGCCGATCCCCTGTAGCCCGATTGCGCCCGGTATCGACCGGCCCCAGGTTCCCAGAGCGGCATCGATCAATAGCGGCTTCTGTCGCGCCACGAGCTCAGCAAGTTCGTGTGTACGGATAGTAATTGCACCGGGAACCGAGGTTGGAGTCCAACCGATGAGGTCGGTGCGCACCTCACTAGTCTCGGGCACACCAAAATCCGCATCTTCCTCGGCATGGTCGCGCAGTCCGGCGAGCCGCAAGCCTTCCCGAACGTGGCGCGCCTGCACCAAAAGAGGCGGATAGGCAGCTCGCAACGGCCCGGGCCACGGTGCCAAGGTACGAACGGTCGTATGCGGCCAGAGACGGTTGGCCTCGAGCACAGCGCGTTGCGCATCAAACGGCCGGCTAATGTTCGCGTAGGCGCTGGCCATCAACAGGTAGCATCTCGCACGCCAAGCTGGGCTGACTTCTACGGTTGCCGCCAGTGCCCGCTGCTGCCATTCAATAGACTCTGCGTCGCGGCCTAGCAACGACAGCGCCATGCCAATAAAGGAGCAGCTGAACCGATGGTTGGGCGAGAGCGGGTCCAGGCGGATGGATCTTTGGAGCAGAGGTATTGCCTCGCCGGCCAAGCCTGTCACGATCTTACAGTTTCCGAGTTGCCGGAATGCGTTACAATTGTTCGGTGCACGTTCAACGAGGTGTTGCAGCAGCGTAATAGCTTCTGCAAAGCGTGCTTGAGCCCGCAGTAGAAAGCCCTGGGCAAAGATGACGTGCTCGGTGTTCGGCTCGATCGTCGCCGCAGCGGAAATCAGGGCAGAGGCTCGCTCGATCAGGCCCGGTGTGCCCCGATCGGGGAAGTCGGTATGGACGTATCGGTTGATCAGCTCACGAGCTAACAGGATCATAATCCTGGCCGATGAGGGATCTAATCGAAGCGCCTGCTCATACAAAGCTATCGATTGCATGGACTGATTCTTGAATGCGTACCGACCGCGAAGAAAAAAGTCGAGCGCATCCGGGTCAGTCGGCCGCTCCCGTACGCTGCGCGCGCTCTCGATCTCGATTACCCGGACACCCAGTTCGGCGCTGAGCCGGTTCGCAATCTCGTCTTGGCCGATGGAGAGATCCCTTACATCCTGATCGAAGCGATCTGCCCAAAGATGTGCTCCGGTTTCGGTTGAGACCAACTGCACGCTGACACGCAAGGTGTCCCCCAGCCTTCGTGTGCTGCCCTCAACCACGTAGCGCACGCCCAGTTCTTGACCGACCCGTCGAACATCGACTGATTCGCCTTTGTAGACGGCGGCGGAAGTGCGAGCGATGACCAGGGCACCTGGCAGGCGCGAGAGATTAGTCGTCAGATCCTCGGTAACGGCATCCGCGAGGTAATCGTCACTCGCGTCGCCGCCAAGGTTCTCGAACGGCAGGACCACCAATGAGAGCCTTGGCGCGTTGGCAATGCCAAGGTCCGGCACCGACACCGTGCGTTCTTCAAGGACTTCGACCGCCGCTGTGAACCGGTAGCCCCGGCCGGGGACCGTTTGGATGCAGCTTTCCCCGGTGCGACCTTCATCAAGGACTCGGCGAAGGGCTGCGATCTGCACCGTGAGGTTGTTCGGCTCGACTGCGACGCCGGGCCACACCGCGTCCATGATCGCGTCCTTGGAAACAAGCGTGCCGGGCCGTTCCAGCAGCAAGGCAAGAATCTCTAGTGCGCGCGAGCCAACCAAAACCGGCTTACAATCTCCGGTTGCTCCGAGAGGGGACAGGACACGCGTCCGCCGATGGAAGCGCCAGCATTCGAACGCCAGGGTCTCGCCGGCGACGCGTGCGTCCATGTCTTCTCCTCACCCGTGGCGGCCGTGACGTGAGGGCAGGCAGACTGTGCGCCGGCATCTGCCTTTTCGCAAGCAATTGATTCGGCTGGATTTAGCAAGATTTAGCGGCGAACCACGTGAAATTTAGCAGCCTGCCCGCCCACCACCGCTGGAACCGCGAAACGGGCAACGAAGAGGATGGGAGCGATGAGCAAGCGGCAGGTCCAGCCAAGCAGGCGTCTCGTGAGCGGCATCATGCTGACTGTAATGGTGGCGATCGGCGCGATTCCGGTCACGGCGAGCGCCGGCGTGACATTTACATGGGATCCCGCGGGAGCGTCAGTGCCGCTGGGCGGCGCAGGGTCGAAGTTCACGGCCAACGGTATCGAGGGGGGCCACTACCTCTGGTCCCGCCAGCCACAGACCACGATCTCACCACAAACCCCCTACACCGTGGATTTCATCGAGCAGATTACGCAATTCACGCTCAACGGCGTTCCTGTCGCCACCCCCGGACTGAACGGCACGCCCGGTGCGGCGGGTTCGTATGGCCTGTATCTCGCGATGCAGGCCAACGTACTGTACGTCGGCCCACCCAAGACTTATCAGTACAACAGCCTGCAAATGTCGCTGATGGCCGATCCCGGGAATAACGACGGAACGCTGAGTTCAACAATGGCTGGCGGCGTTGGATTCGCCAACGGCACCACCGGCGACATCACGCTCGCCTCCGGGTCGCTGATTTCAGGGACCTTCACATTCGGACAGCCGGGCAGCGGCATACGCAGCATTGGTCATTTCACGGAGTCATTCCGACCGGAGCCGGCTGAAGGCGGTTTCTTCGTAACACCGGTCTCGCCGTACGCGGTGCTCGAGGAGGTCCTGACGACCTTGATAACCGTGCCTCCGCAGATCGTAGTGATGACGGACCCAAGTAACCCCAATTTCACCATCACCACGTTGAATGGCGGCTCGGCGGCTATCGACCTGCGCGTGCCCGAGCCAGCTTCGGTCGCGCTGTTCGGCAGTGGCCTGCTCGCGCTCGCTGCTCTGCGGCGACGCCGCCGATCTTGAACAGGCCTGCCTCAATCGCCAGCAACTCCGCCCTGATCCGAGGGACTGACAAAGGGTCCGCCTTTGTCCGATAACGACCCGGGCCGCTCACAACACCGGTCCGATCGGCTTGTTGCCACAAGGGCCAGAAGACGCCTATCGTGCGCCACCCGCCGGTGAAACCGGCTGTCATCTCGCAAGCCGCGGCGACTATGGTTCACTTCGCCTGGGTCGCGTCGGTGTAGGCGCGATCGTATCCGGTGCGTTGCATGCACTTTCTGTCGCGTGCGGTTCTGGTCCTGGTTCTGTTTCTCGCGCCGGTGGCGCTGCCGCGCGCCGCGTTGCCGAACGCCGGCGCGGCGCCGGCCGACTCGCTGGTCGGGCAACTTCTGGTGGCCTCCCCGGATATTGGCGATCCGCGGTTCGACCACGCCGTCATTCTGATCGTGCAGCACAGCGGGGACGGTGCACTCGGCATCATGATCAACCGTCCGATCGGCGAGGAGCCTGTGGCAAAACTGCTGGAGGCGGGCGGGCAGGACGCAAAGGGCGTGTCCGGGAACGTGAGGGTGTTCGCCGGCGGGCCGGTGGAACCGTGGATCGGATTCGTCGTCCATAGCGCTGAGTACCATCGGTCGCAGACGATCGACGTCGACGGCCGCGTCGCGGTGACCTCCAGCCCGGAGGTGCTGCGGGACATCGGCCACAATGCCGGTCCGCGCAAGAGTTCTCACGGCGCTCGGGTACACCGGCTGGGGGCCGGGTCAACTCGAGAACGAACTGGCCCAGCACGCCTGGTTCACGATTCCCGAAGACCCGAAGCTGGTCTTCGACGAAGACCGCGAGAAGGTCTGGGACGACGCCAAGGCGCGGCAGACTATCCCGCTGTAGGCTGAGCGAAGCGCCGGCCACATGCAAGAGGATGCGGCAACGCCGACCGCAACGGCGTAGCAGCAAAACCGCGACAACGCCTGGAGGGAGTGAGCAGGCTGTGGGCGATCCGGCTTTCGGGCGTGGAACCGGAGACGCCGCGCTGTCCGGTCCATTGCTAATCAGATAACCCCGGCCGCTTAGGGCCACACCCGGATCAACCCAGCGGCTTGGCAGTAGTATATACACTGCGCCATGCGCATTCTGGTGATCGAGGACGATCCCGAGACGCTGAACTATGTCAGCGGTCGGCTGAGCGAGATCGGCCACGACGTGGCTCGTGCCGCGAACGGGCGCGAGGGGCTGTTCCTCGCTGGTGGGGGGTCGTTTGATCTGCTGGTCGTCGATCGGATGCTTCCCGCCATGGACGGCATCGGCGTGGTCGCCGCGCTGCGGGCTGCGGGAGTCGAGACACCGGTGCTGTTCCTCACGACCCTCGGCGAAGTCGGTCATCGCGTCGCCGGACTGACCGCCGGCGGCGACGATTACCTGGCCAAACCCTTCGCCTTCGCCGAGCTAGCGGCCCGAGTTCGAGGCGCTGGGCCGGCGATCGCGCAACCTCACCGATACGATGGCACTGCGGGTGGGTGATCTGGAGCTCGACCGCGGCGCGCGTAGCGTGCGCCGGGCCGGCCAGCCGATTGAGCTGCACACGCGCGAGTTCCAGGTCCTCGAGTTCCTGATGCGCCATGCCGGTCAGGTGGTGACCCGGACGATGCTGCTCGAAAGCGTCTGGGATCTGCATTTCGACCCGCGGACAAACGTCGTCGATAACTATGTCGCGCGGCTGCGTGCGAAGATCGACAAGGGGCGGTCAACCGAGCTGATCCATACCGTCCGCGGCGTCGGCTTCATGATCCGTGCGTCCGAATAGGCTATTCCGCACGTCGGTCTTCCGGCTGACGATGCTGTTCGCGCTGCTGTTCGTCGGCTGCGTGGTCCTTCTGTTCGCCGCTATCGAGCTTTACACGTCGCGCACACTCGAAGCCGGTGTCGAGGGCACTGTGTCGGCACGCCTCTCGGGGTTGATCGGGGCGGAACCGGTCACCACGCCCCACCTCCTGGGTGCCGCAGACGCATCCGCGCAGCAGGGCCAAGGTGCGTACATCCTGCTGGAGGACTGGACAGGCAGGCGCCTTGCCGGAAACTTGCCCGCAGTACCGCCCGTCACGGGGTGGTTGCGGCTGACGGTCACGGACAATGGCGCCCCGATTCCAGTGCTCGCGCGCGGCGTGCGCCTGCTGGACGGCGGCTATCTGCTCGTCGGCCAAGACGCATCGCGCATCGATCAGGTGCGGGCGGTGATCGCGCGCGCGTTCGCCCTGGGCGGCGCAGTCACTCTGGTGTTCGCCATCGCCGCCGGGTTCCTCTTCAGCCGGCGTATACTCGGGCGCCTCGCCGCGGTGAGCCGTGCGAGCCAGGAGATCATGCAGGGCGATCTCTCGCGCCGCCTGCCCACACGCGGCACTGGCGACGAGTTCGACCAGCTGCTCGATGGGTTCAATGCTCTGCTCGACCGCATCTCCGTGCTGATGGAGAGCGTGCGCCAGGTCTCCAATGACATCGCCCACGACTTGCGCACGCCGCTTGCCCGGATGCTGCACCGGCTTGAGGACGTTCGCCGCCGCCCGCGCACGCCGGGCGAATATGGGGCGGCGATCGACCGCTCGATCCGCGATGCCAGCTCGATCCTCGACACCTTCGCCGCACTGCTTCGCATCGCGCAGATCGAGGCTGCCACGGGACGCGATCGCTTCGAGGAGATGGACACGGCCGGACTGGTGGCGATCGTAGCCGAGCTCTATGGGTCGCTCGCGGAGGAGCGCGGCCAGACAATGACGACGGAAGCGACTTCGGCACGGCTGCTTGGCGACCGCGAACTGCTTATCCAGATGCTCGGCAATCTCGTCGAGAACGCCTGTCGCTATTCGCCGCCGGGCGCACATATCCGGATCGGCTCGGCAGCGCGGGATGGCGGCAGGCTGTTCTGGGTGCAGGATACCGGCCCCGGCATACCCGAGGCCGAGCGCGAGGAGGTATTCCGCCGCTTCTACCGCCTGGAGGCCAGCCGCACGACGCCGGGCAGTGGTATCGGCCTTAGCCTCGCCGCCGCGGTTGCCGCGCGGCATGGCGGGCGGATCACGCTGCTCGATGCCTCCCCGGGACTGCGAGCGGAGGTGTGGCTGCCTGCGGATTGATATTGCGCGGCGCGAGGCTTGACGCAGCTCGACGTGCAATGCGCCCCACGATTGATGCGCTTGACGCTGATCGTTGCGTTGTCATTACACCCTCTCGTCGTCCGCCTGAGAGGCGCTGCCCCGCCTTCGCCCGCGATATCGTCGCGATGGCTCCGGGACGAGAGCGGGAATTTAGCCTCGATGGCCGGCAATCAGAAAATCCGACCGTGGGTGCGGATTGAAGCAATCCGGGATAAAAGCCCGGTCTGCAACGCCGGAGGGACCTGTCGGATGAGCACGCGGGCAGAGGTCGAGCGTCACTATACGAGCGATGCTATCGCCGACCGGATCCTCACAGCGCTGCGCGAGGCGTATGGGCCCGATACGCGGATCACACCGGATTCACTGGCCCCACTTGACCAGCTCCACGGCCGCGGCGTGGCAGCGACCGAGGCGTTGGGTGCCCGCCTCGCGCCACAAGCCGGCGACCGGCTGCTGGACATCGGCAGCGGCATCGGTGGGCCGGCGCGATGGATGGCAGCGCATTTCGGCTGCCATGTCACAGGCATCGACCTGACCCAGGCATTCTGCGACGCGGCCGAAACGCTGACCCTTGCCTGCGGTATGAGCGATCAGGTGCGGATCGTGCACGGCAGTGCGACCGATCTGCCATTTCCTGACGACAGCTTCGATCGGGCGTATTCCCAGAACGTGCTGATGAATATCGCCGATAAGCGGCGGTTCTATCGAGAGGCTTTTCGCGTCCTGCGCCCTGGCGGCATGTTCGCGGTGGACCAGATCGCCGTCGGGCTGAACGGGCCGCCGACCTACCCGCAGCCATGGGCGAGCGTGGCGGAAGCAAGCTTCCTGGCGACGCCGGAGGAGACTCGTGCTGACATTGCTGCGGCCGGGTTCGACATTGTGACATTTCGGGACACCACCGACGAGGCGATCGCCTTCCAGGAGGAGGCACGGCGGCGCGTTCAGACCGAGGGGCCGCCGCGTTTGGGGCTGCACGTGCTGCTCGGGGACCGGTTTCGCGAACTGATGCGCAACAGTGCCGACAGTCTGGCGCATCGCCGTACGAGCGTGATCCAGTGCCTATTGCGCCGACCAGAGTGACCAGGCCGGTTACTGCGTCGGACGGACACTCACACCGCTTGAAAATGAGCGATTCGGGCCACGTATCCCCACCTCCCGCCGCGACCTCCTGAACGGCGGCCTAGGAGACTTAACGTTCACCGAGGTGATGACGATGACGATCTTCATGACCGGTCCGGCGCTGCAGACGCTGCCCGTCCGCATCTACAGCTACATGTCGGACCGGATCGACCCGACGGTGGCGGCGGTCTCTTCCTTGGTCATCCTGGTCTCGGTGCTGCTGGTTCTGGCCCTGAACTTGCTTGGCGGGTTGCAACGGTTTGCGGTCGATCGACAGAGGGTTGGTGATGAGGCTGCAATTCGTCCAATTCGGCCCCTATCTGATGGGCCCCCAATTTCAACTGCGCGTCACATGACCGTCCTCTCCGTCGTCCATCGCACCATCTACCGCTACGCCAATCCAGTCACATTCGGTGAGCACCGGATGATGATGCGACCGCGCGACAGCCACGACCTGCGGCTGCTCGGTACCGCGCTGGTCCTGCGCCCGGCCGGCGAGGTGCACTGGCTGCACGACGTGTTCGGCAACTCGATCGCTATCGCGCGGTTCCATGAGCCGGCGGACGAGCTGTTCGTTCAGTCGTCGTTTCGCGCCCAGCATTTCCCACTGGCCGAGGCTGCAGTCGAGGTCGCGGAATCGGCGCGACGTTATCCGTTCAGCTATGACATGGAGGAAATCCCCGATCTCGGTCGCACCACCGAGCGCCATTACCCGGATCACGATCACCAGGTCGATCGTTGGGCACGCCGCTTCGTCGATGCGGCCTCAGATCATGACACAATGGGCATCCTGACCGCGATGACGAAAGCCATCCACCGGGAGCTGCGCTACAACGCGCGCGACGAGATGGGCACGCAGGATCCGGTGGCGACGCTCGCATCCGGCAGCGGCACCTGCCGGGACTTCGCTGTGCTGATGATGGAGGCCGCCCGCAGCCTGGGCCTCGCCGCCCGTTTCGTCTCCGGTTATCTCTACGACAGCAGCCTGATCGAGGGCGGCGAGGCGACGCTGGTCGGCGGCGGGGCGACGCATGCCTGGACGCAGATCTACCTGCCGGGCGGTGGCTGGCTGCCGTTCGATCCGACCAACGGCCTTGTCAGCGACCACAACCTGATCCGCGTCGCCGTCACGAGGGATCCGAGTCAGGCTATTCCGTTGAGCGGGACGTTCTTCGGGCGCCCGGGGGATTTTCTGAGCCTGACTGTGGAGGTGGAGATCAAGGCTGAGCCGGAGGGGTGATCGAGGCGCGCCTCTGCGGCGGTGCTTGTCGTTGCAGGAAGGAAGTATAACCGCAGAGACGCAGAGCCCGCAGAGGTTGAGGCCTATAGCTCGAACAATCGCCCCACTCCCGGCACCGCGTCGCGCACACCCGCCAGCCGCAGGCAGTGCCATGCCATGGCGTGGTCGCTTGAGGTCACCGGTACGCCGGTCGCGGCTTCCGCCTCGGCCACCACCTCGGTCAGGCGCAGGCTCGTGCAGGAGACGAACACGCAATCGAGCCTAGTGCTGCGCGCGAGCGCCTTCACGCCCTCGACGATCAACTCCGGCGCGATACGCGCGGCATCCCGATCGTCGCGCTTGTCGAAGGTGGCGAAGGCCGCAACATCGACACCATGGCTGGTGAGATAGGCGCGCACGCCGGCATTGACTTCCGCCGAATACGGCGTCAGCACGCCAACCCGACGGGCTGACAGCGCCTTGAAGGCAGCGAAGGCAGCCGTGACCGGGGTGGTACAGGCGGCCTCCGGCCGAGCGGTATGGATAAGACGGAACACTTCGTCCTCGCCGAGCTCCATGCTGGCCGAGGTGCATCCGAATGCCACCACATCAAGCTTGCTGCCGGGCAGAATCAGCTCCGTCGCCGGCGTGATACGGTCGCGCATGGCGCGTAGCGTGGCCGGGGTAATATCAACGTCATTCCACAGCCGGCTTTCGTACAGCGCAACACCGGGCTGGCGAATCAACTGACGGAACTCGTGCTCCATCGTCTGATCCGTCGCCAGGACCAGCAGGCCGATTGCCGCTCGGCGGCCGATGCCCTCGTCCAGACGGCAGGGCAGCACGCCCAGATCAACCATATGCGCTATCGCAATGTCGTTCATTCGACGCCTCCTGCTGTATCAGGCGAGACCTTCCGCCGGGATGGCGGGTGCCCGCCCGCCGATCAGGTCGGCGACCATCCGCGCCGTCCCGTGCGACATGGTCCAGCCAATATGCCCGTGACCTGTATTGTACCACAGATTGCGGTGTGTCTTGCGGCCTACGATCGGCAGGTTGTCCGGAGTCATCGGCCGCAGCCCTGCCCACATGTCCGCCCGGTCGTAATCCGCGCCGTCCGGGTAGAGCTCCTGGACGACGCCTTTCATGAAGGCGAAGTCCGAGGGCCTGTGGCTCTTGTCCCAGCCGGCGAATTCCGCGGTCGCGGTCACCCGCACCCGGTCGCCCATGCGCGACACCGCGACGAGATTGTTCTCGTCGATCGTGCTGATCGTGGGTGGGGCTTGGTGGTTCCCAACGGGAATGGTCAGCGCATATCCCTTGATGGGATAGATCGGCAGATCGATCCCGAGCCCGCGCGCGAGGATCGGGCTTTGGCAGCCCAGCGCCATTACATAGGCATCCGCGCTCACCGTCCCCGCGGTCGTGCGCACCGCGGTGACCGTGTCGCCGGCCGTGTCGATCCCGGTGATCTCCTCGTTAGTACGGATCTCCGCGCCGCGCGCGCGGCAGATCGCAACGAGCCCGACGGTGAACTTCTGGCAGCTTCCGCTCTCATCGGTCGGACAGTGGATCGCCCCGGCGATCCCGGCCGCCGCGTTGGACAGCGCCGGCTCGATCTCCAGCATCTGCTGACGGTCGAGCACGCGTAGCTCCTGCCCGTCCTCGGCAAGAAGCTGCATGTGCGCCACGCCGGCATCGAGCGAATTCTGGTCGCGGTAGAAATACAGGATGCCGCGGTCGTTGCGGTCGTACTCAATTGTCTCGTCAGCCAGCGTCTGGTGCAGCACACGCTGCGAATAGACCGCGATCTGATGCTTGCGCAGCGTATTCCGCCGCGCCTTCGCCTCAGTGCATTCGGCAAGGAATCGCAGCGACCAGCCCCACAGACGCGGGTCGAGCGAGGGACGGAAGCGCAGCGCCTGGTTCTTCAGCACCAGCGACTTCAACAGGATCATCGGCGCACGCGGCGACGACCAGACGAAGGAATGGCCGGGCGCGATCATGCCGGCATTGCCCCAACTTGTCTCCAGCGCGACGTCGGCGTTACGTTCCAGTAACACCACCTCGTGGCCGTCGCGTAGGAGCTGGTAGGCTGTGGTGACGCCGACCACGCCGCCGCCCATCACCAGAACGCGCATCCCGCTCCCCCCCCGCGCGAGGATTTCGAGGGATTGAGCGGCGGCGTCGGGTTCCCGTCAAGTCAGTCGGGTTCCCGTCAAGTCAGGAGCGGCGGGGTGCCAGGGCGGCGGCAGTTGCATTGGAAGGATTGGGGTCAGGAGGTCCTTGCAATGAAGCGCTCCCCCGAGCTGTCGGTCACATATTGGTCGAAAAGTCTCAGGCGCACGGCGCAGAGACAGCCTGATCACGTGACGCGGATCTTCTTAGCCGGCCCACGTTGCTCAATAACGGCGCGTTAATGCATTATTAACGATGCAGCATTTAGAAAGTCGTTGCAATTACTCATTCATTTAAACTAGTAGGACTGTTGGCCGCCGCTTGTGCGGGTTGAGGAACAGTTACGGTCGCTCACACAGGGAACCGCGAGGTTCGCTATGGTCGCTAACGACAACCAATCGCCTTGTCTGCCATACTTCGTTCAGACGACTTCGGGCTGCGGAATGTGTCTGCTCGAGGAGGATGGCGGAATCACTCGATGGAATTCAGGCGCCGAGCGCCTCTACGGATATCGGGCAAGCGATATTGTCGGATACAGCTTCGCGATTCTGTTCTCTGCTCACGAGCAGCAGCTCAGGACACCTGCGATAGCGCTGCGACGCGCGCGACAAGCGGGCCGGGCCGAGCAAGTAAACCAACGGCGCCGTGGTGAATGCGCCCACACTTGGTACGCAGCTACTGAGCCGGCTGGCTGACCAACTCGGTGCGCAATTGAGCATAAAGCCTACACACCCCACGCAACTCTCCCTCCGATTCATTATCGGGTGAAGGCGGTCACGATGATCAAGGGTCGCATTCTCGTAGTCGAAGACGAACGGATTGTAGCGTTAAGTCTGCAACAGCAGCTCATTAAGCTGGGTTACGAGGTCCCAGCGACTGTTGCTTCCGGTTATGAGGCGTTACAGCACATCGAGTCCCTGCATCCCGATCTCGTGTTGATGGACATTCATATTGAGGATGAGATTGATGGAATTGAAACCGCAGCTCGGATGCCGGCTGAGCTGGCGATCCCGGTGATCTATCTTTCCGCATATTCCGAAGAACTGACGCTGGATCGTGCGCGGGCCACCACCCCCTATGGCTACCTTCTGAAGCCTTTCTCCGAACGCGAGCTGCATGCCACCATCCAAATGGTGCTGGAGCGGCGTCGGGTGGATCTCGCGCTGCAGCAAAACGAGCGACGCCTGGCCCAGGTTGTCGAGCAACGGACGGCAGAGCTGCAGGCTCAGATCACCGAACGTCTGAAGGCAGAGCGTGCGCTGTATCAGGCACAGAAAATGGAGGCTGTTGGACAGTTGACGGGCGGCCTCGCACATGATTTCAACAACCTGCTGACGGCCATCTCGGGCTGCCTCGATCTAGTACAGAAATACACTGACGATCGCCGCGTCGATCGGCTACTCGACACCGCTCGGCTCGCAGCGGCACGTGGACAAAAACTGCTCTCTCAGCTTATCGCCTTCTCTCGGCAGCAAGTGCTGCGCCCACAGGTGTCTCAGATTAATCCGCTCATCGCCATATTCTACGATCTATGGCAACAGGCGTGCGGCGAATCGGTTACGCTCGAGATCAAGCTTGAAGCCGCGCTTGGCATGGCTAACATCGACCCGGCGCAGCTACAGTCTACGATTCTGAATTTGGTGGTCAACGCACGTCAGGCGATGCCAAACGGCGGGCAGCTTACCATAGAGACGACCAATACCGAGATTTATCAGTCAACTGACGTTACTGGAGCGGCGGTAACGCCTGGTTGGTACGTCGTTATCAGCGTGCGGGATACCGGCGTTGTCATGACTCCGGAAGTGCGCGACAAGGCAATCGAGCCTTTCTTTACAACCAAGGAGATGGGACGGGGATCTGGCCTGGGATTGAGCCAAGTTTATGGATTCGTGCGCCAATCCGGGGGCTTTTTGCAGATAGACAGCGAACCGGGAAACGGAACGTCCGTCCATCTGCTTCTGCCGCGGGCGGAGTCAGTGCCAGTCCCCGCGCCCGACACCGCGCCCAGCAAACCGGCTGTGCTGATCGTGGAGGACGACCCTGTTGTTCTCGAGGTCGCCGTCGAGATGCTGTCGGGGAGTGGGTATCAGGTCTATACGGCCGAAAATGGCTCCCACGCGATGGAGCTGTTGCGGACTGACATCCCGATAGACGTTTTGTTTACGGACGTAGTGATGCCTCAGGGCCTTAACGGGGTGCAGCTTGCCAAAAACGTGCGAGAACTTCGGCCTGATATCGGCGTCCTGCTGACATCGGGCTATCCGCGCGATGCTCTGGAAGATGAAGAGGGGCTGAGGCAGGACCAGGAATTGTTGCCTAAGCCGTATCGTACGGTGACGTTGATCGATGCGATCAACCGGGCCATCAAGGGACATTCCAATTCAGACCCGTCCCGTTTCCCCAGGGGACACTTCTGGGACGATCCTGAGCTCAGTACCGAACGTGCTACTCGAACCTGACCGCGGTCGTGTTGGCGCCGCAGAGCAGAACTGCCACGCGCTCATTCGGATCGGGGACGAACTTGCCTGCAAGCAGCGCGGCGAAGGCTGCTGCGCCGCCAGGCTCGGCCACCAGCCGGACCTTGTCCCATAGGGCGCGCTGCGCTGCGCGGATGTCTTCGTCCGAGACCAGCACCGGACGTTCGACGAAGGCCTGCGCGATCGGGAACATGATCTGGCCCACACGCTTGGGCGCCAGTGAATCGGCGGCGATCCCTTCGGCTTCGGCATCGACGGGCTGTCCGGCCGCGAAAGCCCGCCAGAGCGTTGGCGATCCTTCCGGCTCGACGGCCACGATCTTCGTTCGGCCGTGAAACCAGGCGGCGATGCCGCCGATCAGTCCCCCACCCCCGACTGCCACCAGCAGCGTATCGATGTGCGGCAGGTCCGATTGGATCTCGAGCCCGAGGGTTCCCTGCCCGAGCAGCGTCTCCGGTTGGTCATAGGCATGGATCGCGAGTGCTCCGCATTCGGCGGCGAAGCTCTGGCTTGCGGCCAACGCATCGGCGTAGCGCTCGCCGGCGATGACGAGCGCGGCGCCGTAACTTCGAATGCGCTCCGCTTTCGCCGGCGAAGTGACGCTCGGCACGAAGATGGTGGCCGGGACTTTCAGCCGCATAGCGGCATAGGCGACCGCCGCGCCATGATTGCCGCCGGACGCGGCGACGACGCCCGACTTCGGCAGCGATCGGGTCAGCAGGTTGGCGAAGGCGCCGCGCACCTTGAAGGAGCCGGAATGCTGGAAGCACTCGAGCTTGAGGTCCACCGGTTTCGGCGTCAGCCCGAAATCAGCCATATCGACGCTGAGCACTGGCGTGCGGCGAATATGCGGGCGGATCAGCCGATCCGTCTCGGCGATGCGTTGGGGGGTGATGGACGGATCAACGGGCATTGGGCTGCTCGCGAAGGGGATTGACGGTCAGTTTGCTACTTTGCAAAATGGCGAAATGCAAGGGGTCGAGATCATCAAGGCGCTCGCCAATGACCGCCGTCTCATGATCCTGGACTGGCTCAAGGATCCGCGCGCGCATTTCTCGCCCCAGATAGATGGCGACCTGGAGCAGGATGGGGTCTGCGCCCTCTTCCTCGCCGAGAAGCTCGGCATCAGCCAGGCAACGTTGAGCGCACACATGCGCCTTCTGCTTCAAGCCGGACTGGTCCGCTCGAAGCGCATCAAGCAGTGGATTTTCTATCGCCGAGACGAAGAACAGATCCGTGCTATCAAAACAAAATTGCTCGCCGATCTATAAGCCAGCGTGCGGCGAAGAGGTTCTGTCCGGTTCCCCGGAGACGCGGCGGCAAGGTTCTCCACGCGAATGGCCGGCAAAAGGCCGGCCATCGCTCCTGAGAGTTTGTCCGGGAACATTGCTAGTTCCTGCATAGCCGTCTGACCATGAGACGGATGGAAGCGAGCAACAGAAAGGCACGCGCCTTCACATTGAGATTTTCCCAATCCTTACCCAGTCGACGACATCGGTTGAGCCACGCCAACGTGCGTTCGACCACCCATCGCTTTGGTAGCACGACAAAGCCCTTGGCCTGGTCAGATCGTTTGACGATCTCCACCTCGGCCTGCGACACGACACGCTTCAACGCCTCCTGGAATCGCCGCCCCTGATAGCCGCCATCGGCATAAAGCTTCAGCAGGAACGGAAACATCCCGAACAGCGTCGCCAGCAGCATGGCGCCGCCATCGCGATCCTGGATGTCCGCCGCCGTCACGATGGCCTGTAGCAGCAAACCCTGGGTATCGACCAGGACGTGCCGCTTCTTGCCCTTGATCTTCTTCCCCGCATCATACCCATGCGGATCGATCGAGGCCCCCCTTTTTCGGCGCTCTTCACGCTCTGCGCATCAATCACCGCGGCGGTCGGGCTGGCCTCTCGCGAGGCCTGCTCACGACATTTCACATACAATGCGTGATGCAGTCGCTCCAGCGTGCCGTCCCAGGTCCATCGTTCCAGATAGTCGTGCACTGTGCTCCGCGGCGGCAGGTCCTTGGGGATCGCCCGCCATTGGCAGCCGGTGCTCAGCACATACATCACGCCGTTCACCACCTGGCGGATATCAACGCTCCGCTTGTTGCCGCCCGGCTTGGCCGGGGGGATCAATGGTTCCACCTCGGCCCATTCGGCATCAGTCAGATCGCTCTCATAGCGCAGTCGGGTGCGGTCGTACCGCGTCCGGTTCTCCTTGGTCCACATCCAGTCCCCCGAATCGATGCTCGGGGGAGAGAGAATCACAGGCGATTCAATGGCTTCAAGGGTGACCCGCTAAGCGATTCTAAAGACTCAATTTGTTCCCGGACGGACACTGAGGGGATGCTCGACGCGCAGTCGCTGATGCTCACGGCTGTCCGGGTCGCTTTTCCTCGTGCTGCGGTGCTGGATGCGACGCCGGAGCCGGATGTGCGGCGGGTGCCGCCACGTGGACCTCCGGCCGCGGCGCCGGTGCCGGGGCCGGGCGCACAGCCGCATGCATTTCCGGAGCTGGATGCGCAGCTGGTGCCGGGTGCGGCGCCTCGGGCCGGACCACTGCCGGGTGCGCCGGCTCATGCACGACGGGCGCCGCGGGGCGGGCTGCCACTGGGTGTGCCGGCTCGTGCACAGTCGGCGCCTCGGGCCGGACCACTGCCGGATGTGCCTGCTCATGGACTACTGGCGGTGCCCCAGGCCGGGCCGCTGCCGGGGCGGGATGCGTCAATTCCGGTCGCGGCGCGGTGGGAGAAGCGAGATGCTGCGGCGGTGGCACTACGTGCTGCGCGGCCGTCTGCGGACCTGTTAAGCCACCCGGCACGCGCGACGGCGTGGCCAGCGCGGGATGGCCTGCTTCGTTGCCGATCGGCGGCGGTCCCGCGTGACCTGCCCCAGGCGCGCGCAAGGCTGGCATCGCGTGTTCGGCGACGGCGGGCGCGTGTCCCGGCGCCTCGGGGGTGCCGGGAGTGCCACCCGGCCGCGCCCCGGGCGCGATCCCTGCCACGCCTGGCGCCGGCGCGTGTGGCACCCCGGCCACCCCCGCGGCGACAGGCGTAGCAGGTCCGCGCAATGCAGGCGGCGTTGGCCGAACCCCTGGTCGAGCGGCAGCGAGCGTCTCAAGCCGGATCGTCGGACCGGGTGCGGCAGGCCGTGCCGGAGCAGCCACCCCGGCGGGCAGCGCGGCGATATGCTCCTGTCGCGCCAGGGCCGGCGTCACCCCCAATGTCGCGGTAGTCGGCGGCACCGGCGCACGCCCGAACACGGGGCGCGCGGAGGCAAGCTGCTCCGGCCGTGCGGGGTGCGCCACTCGCTGGATCGGTCGCGACGTCGCCATAGCGGCGGCGGGCACCACTGTGGCGGCCCGTGCATTCCGGAAATTGTTGATGGTAACGTTGTTGATTGTCGTGTTTCTGATGCTGCTGATGTTGGTGACGTTGCGGATGTTCACCGCGCGGAAATAGGTGGGACTGGCGTTGAACCAGGGATGGTACGGCTCATGCCATCCCAGCGGTACCCAGCCGACGGAGCCGTTGAGCAGCGCTCCCGCCGCGAGGCCGACGCCCACGCCGACTGCTGCCGCCGCGCCGATATCGAAGAACGAGACGAGCGCCGGAGCATAGACCGGATAAGGCGGCGCACCAGCGACCGCCTCGCCGGGGCACCAGCCCCAGCGTCCGCCGATATCGACCCAGCGCCCGTAGTGGAATGGCGCGAAGCCCCACGGATCGCTATCGACCCACGTCCAGCCCCAAGGTGCGACATAGGCCCACGAGCCCTCACGATACGGCACCCAGCCGGGCGCGACCTGCGGGTACCAGACGTCTCCATACTCGGACGACTGCGACCACGAGCCATACTCCGCCAGATCGGCGCCGCCGGGCATCTGCGCCACGACTTGCGGAACAGCGGCTGGCTGCGCTGGCGCGTGTTGCTCGCGCGCCAGCATCGCGCCGAGGAATGCATCGTGCACCGCCGGTTCGACCTGGGCCTGGAACGTCTGATCTCCGGTGATCGCTGCCGTCTGACCGGCTGGCACGTTCAGCGGCTGTGCGCCTTGCCCGCCGGGGCTGACCTGTGCCGCGCCCTCGATCACGGTCACGAGAGTCGCCGACTGGGTCGTTCCGGCGGCCACCTCGTAGATGCCGGGCGTGGCGATCGTCACCGTGCCGCGCGGCGTCTCGAGCGTATAATTCTCGCCTTGGGCGAGATCACGCACGTGAAAAAACACCTCGCCCTGTGACTCGGTGGCCAGGAAGTTCGTATCGTCCAGCGTGTTCACGTCCAATTCGGTGGTCGAGTCCATCGCCAGAAGCGTGTCGGACACCTCGATGCCGGCTTGCGAGTCCGGCTGGGTCCAGAACGCGACGCCAGAGGTCACCGGATAGTTGACGACCGCCGGGGTCCAACTGTCCTGATCGGCAGTGTGAAATGACACCGTGCCTTGGGTCCAAGCCAGTCGTCCGACGCGCGCCGGGGGATTGACCTGAGGGCCCTGGTCGGGCGCCGGAGCGCCTTGCGCATACACCCGGTCGGGGACAGCCGGGCCGAGCACCAGACCGGTGACCGCAATCCACGCGGCCAGTCGAAACATTTTGTTCTGCGACAGCATGGGAGGCCCCTGAGCTGCGAACCGGTTGAATGGGACTTCGTCGTGCGGGCGGTAGTCTGAGCACCTCAAGGTGGCGAAATCACGACGGAGTGGACACCAAATCGCCGCGATGGACGCGTTGGGGGACTGAACCACAACGAGCGAGGATGTGATGTCTGTCCGATCCCGACTACGTGCTCTGCTGCCCCTCGCGGCGATTGGGATCGCCGTGTTGCTGGGGGGCTGTGTCTATGATCCTTACGGCTATTATGGTTCTTACGGCTACGGCTATCCGTATGGCTATGGCTACGCACCTGCGTCAGTCAGCTTAGCCGTCGGTGGCTGGGGTAATCCTGGCTGGGATCACCATTGGGACCATTAGTGCCAGGGCGGTTGGTGGCGGCTACAGTCCTGTCATCGGCAAACGCAGGATAGCGCGCGCACAGGCTTGCGCGCGGGCCACGAGGCTGTCGAGGCGCAGGAACTCGTCAGGAGTGTGTGCTTTGCCGCCGACCGGTCCGACGGCGCAGATGGTTGGCGCGCCGACGCCGGCGGTGAAGCCGGAATCGGCGCAACCGCCCGTGAACTCGCCCGCGGTGGCGAAGCCTAAGTCGGCGGCGGCAGTGACATAGAGACCGAACAGCTTCTTGGCCAACTCACTTTGCGTCATTGGCAGGAATTCGCCGGCGATCGTCAGTTCGGCTTTCGTGCCGGGTACGAAGCTCTGTTCAACGATTCGGCTGATGCTGGCCACGACATCGTCGCGGTCCGCCGGGCGGACGTAGCGAAGGTCGATTTCGCCTTCCGCCCAGGGAGCGACGGTGTTCACGCTCTGGCCGCCACGCACCAAGCCAACGTTCAGCGTGATGCCGCGAGACAGGTCGGTCAGTGCATGGATCGCCTGGATCTTTCGTGCCAGCTCTTCGATCGCACTGATGCCGTCGGTAAAGTTGCCGCCGGAATGGGCCGCCTTGCCGGTGATCCGCATCCGCATGAACACGCCACCCTTACGTCCGGTGACGACGTTGCCGGACACTCGACCAGGCTCACTGTTGAACACGGCCCGGGCGTGCCGGGCCTCTGCTTCAATTACCGCGCGTCCTTCAGGACTGCCGATCTCCTCATCGCCGGTGAACAGGCCGACGAGCGGTGCGGGCACTCCGCCGAATTTGGCGAAGGCTGCGAGGACGAAGCAATTCATCACCAGCCCCGCTTTCATGTCCGCCACGCCCGGGCCGTGCGCGATGCCGTCCTGGATGGTGAACGGCCGGCGCGCGACCTCGCCGTCGGGGAACACAGTGTCGCGATGGCCCATCACCACGATGTTGCCGCCGAGATTGGACTGGCGGCTGGGGCCGGCTTCCGCGCCGTCGGGCGCGACCACCGCGCGCAGGCAATCGCCGTGCTTCGACTGGGGGATGGTTTCAACCGGAATTCCGTGGCTGGCGAGGAACCGGCGCACCGCCTCTCCGACTGCGTCGATGCCTGGCTTGTTGTAGCTGCCGCTGTCGATATCGACGATCTCGCGCAGCAATGCGATCATGGCATCCTGTTGCGTAGCGAGCCAGGCGGTGATCTGCGATTCGGGTGATGCGGTCATCGATGGGTCCTAAAGCGGATGGTGACGCATGGTTGCCGACCGGACAGGAAGGAGCAAGCAGGGGATGGATCGGAAGCGCCCTGAACCGACTACGCCGGCGGCCCGGCAGCGGCCGCCGACCGAACAGGAATCCAGGCGAGCCCGCGAGGCCGAGGCCCTGCGCGCCAACTTGAAGCGGCGCAAAGAGCAGGCCCGAGCCCGTAAGGCCAACGGACCGTTTGCCCCTGATTCGGGCCTGGGCTAGACGGGCCGCCCGCGTGCCCGCTTGGCCCTGGAGTCGCCCCGATGCCCGTCATGTCCGATCGCTGGATCCGCCGCATGGCGCTGGAGCACGGCATGATCCAGCCGTTCGAGGAGGCGCAGAAGCGCCAGGGCGTTATCAGCTACGGCCTGTCCAGCTATGGCTACGACGCTCGCGTATCGGATGAATTCAAGATCTTCACCAATATCAATTCCGCAGTGATCGACCCCAAGGATTTCTCGCCGGCGAGCTTCGTCGACCGCCAGAACAAGGTGTGCATCATCCCGCCGAACAGCTTCGCGCTGGGCCACACCGTGGAGTATTTCCGCATCCCTCGCGACATCCTGGTGATCTGCCTCGGCAAATCCACTTATGCGCGCTGCGGTATCATCGTGAATGTCACGCCGCTGGAGCCGGAATGGGAAGGCCAGGTAACGATCGAGATCAGCAACACCACGCCACTACCGGCAAAGATCCATGCGCACGAAGGCATCTGTCAGTTCCTGTTCCTACAGGGAAACGAACCATGCGAAACGAGCTACGCCGACAAGGCGGGCAAATACATGCGCCAACGCGGCGTAGCGTTGCCGCGGCTATGACGCGGAGGGTGGGAGAAAAGACCAGGGGGCTATGCCCCCTGGACCCCTCGGACTTGGTTTGGTGTGAAGGGGGGCCAGGAAAGACCGAGCGGTTAGCGAGGTCTCCGACGGCCCCCCTTCACATCAAACCAAAACGGATGGGTTCCAAGGGCGTGCCCTTGGCGGGGGGTCCAGGGGGGCAGAGCCCTCCTGGTCTTTCCTCCCAACCTACCCGGCCCGGAGCCCGCGCGTAATGGACCGCATTCGCATACGCGGCGGGAGGCCGTTGGCGGGGGAGATCGTCATCGGGGGCGCCAAGAACGCTGCTTTGCCGCTGATGGTGGCGGGCTTGCTGACCGACGATCGGCTGGTGCTGGAGAATGTGCCGCATCTCGCCGACCTTCGCACCATGGCGGTGCTGTTGTCACAGCACGGGATCATGGCGGAGCGCGTGGGCGACGATGGGCGCACGCTGTGGCTCGGCGGGACGATCACCAACACCGTGGCACCGTATGACATCGTGCGGAAGATGCGTGCCTCGGTACTGGTGCTCGGGCCGCTGCTGGCGCGCACCGGAGAGGCGCGGGTGTCGTTGCCCGGTGGTTGCGCGATCGGCCCGAGGCCTGTCGATCTGCACCTGAAGGGGCTGCAGCAGATGGGCGCCGAGATCACGCTTGACGGCGGATATATCGACGCTGTCGTGCACGGGCGGTTGCGCGGCGCAACGATCGTCTTCCCGACGGTCTCCGTCGGCGCCACCGAGCACCTGCTGATGGCCGCGACGCTGGCCGACGGGCGCACCGTCCTGGCGAACGCGGCGCGCGAGCCGGAGATCGGCGATCTCGCCGCGTGTCTGGTCGCGATGGGGGCGCGGATCGAGGGCATCGGCTCGGACAAGCTGACGATTGAGGGGGTGCCTCGGCTGCATGGCACGCGTCATGCGATCATTCCGGACCGCATCGAGACCGGCAGTTATGCCTGCGCGGCTGCCATCACTGGCGGGGAGGTGCGGTTGCGTCATGCGCGGCTCGAACATCTGGGGGCGGTGGCGCGTACGCTGCGCGAGGCCGGCGTGGAGATCGAGCAGGAGCACGGGGGCCTGTTGGTGCGCCGGCTGAACGGGCTGTGCGGAACCGATGCCATCACCGAGCCTTATCCCGGCTTCGCCACCGATATGCAGGCGCAGTTCATGGCACTTATGTCTGTCGCCGAGGGCGCCGCGATGGTGACCGAGACCATCTTCGAGAACCGCTTCATGCATGTTCCGGAGCTGAACCGGATGGGTGCACGGATCAACGTGCACGGCGCATCGGCGATCGTGCGCGGCGTGCCGGCACTGTCCGGTGCGCCGGTGATGGCGACGGACTTGCGCGCCTCGGTGTCGCTGGTGCTGGCCGGGCTGGCGGCGCAGGGAGAGACGGTGGTGAACCGGGTCTACCACCTCGATCGCGGCTACGAAGCAGTGGAGCAGAAGCTCGCGGCCTGCGGCGCGGAGGTGGAGCGGCTGGTCGAGTAGTCGGGCCGGTGTGACGCAGACATGACCAGCCTGGACGACCTGCGCACGGCCCGTGCCCGCCTGGAGTCGGCGCTGGCAGAGAAAGAGCGGGCGCTCGGGCCGGATCATCCGGCGCTGGCGAACGATCTGCGCGACATCGGCCGCATTGTGCACGAACTGCGTGACCTTGGCGCCGCGGCCACGCTGCTGGAGCGCGCCCGCACCTTGCACATCGCGGCGCTCGGCCCCGACCATCCCGAGGTTGCAACCGACACCAACCATCTCGGCCTGGTGCTGCACGACACCGGCGAGCTGGAAGCCGCGCAGGCGCTTTTCGAGCAGGCGCTGGCGATCGATGAGCGCGCCCTGGGACCGCTGCATCCCAGCGTCGGCCGCGACGCCAACAATCTGGCCGGCGTGCTGCGCGATAAGGGCGACTTGCTGGCCGCCTGCAGCGCGCTCGAGTGGGCGCTCGGCATCTATCGCGCCGCGCTTGGCCCGGACCATCCCACCACGGAAAGCGTTGCGCGTAACCTCCGCGGGCTTGCAGGAAGTGCGTCGTCCGTCTGAACGTCGGCCGAGCCGCGAAAGGAAGGTGAGATGTTCGAGGGGTTCATGCATACTCAGATCGAGACCAGCGGGGCGCGCATCAACCTGCGCCATGGTGGCAACGGCCCACCCCTGCTGCTGCTCCACGGAAACCCGCTGACGCACGTCTCCTGGCATCGCCTAGCCAACCACCTCGCTGAGCACTTCCACGTCGTCTGTCCCGATCTGCGCGGCTATGGCGACAGCGTCGGTCCCGAGGATGGCGGCGAGAACCACATTAACTACTCGTTCCGTGCGATGGCTCTCGATCAGGTCGAAGTGATGGAACGGCTGGGCTATCGCGAGTTCATGGTCGCCGGCCACGATCGCGGAGCCCGCACCGCCGCACGCATGAGCCTCGATCATCCCGGCCGTATCAAGCGCGCCGCAGTCCTCGACATCCTTCCCAATTATCACATCTGGACCCACACCTCGAAGAAATGGGCCACGAAGTCATGGCACTGGCTGTTCATGATCCAGCCCTACGACATGCCCGAACGCATGATGGCCGGGGTGCCGGCCGCTTATTATATGGAGAGGAAACTATCGAAGCCAGGCATCGGACTCGGGTTCTTCCACCCAGAGGCTTTTGCCGAATACGTTCGCTGTTTCACCTGGAAGACGATCCGCGGTTCGTGCGAGGACTATCGGGCCTGTGCGAGCTGCGACTTCGAGATGGATGAGGCGGACTACAAGGCGGGGCGCAAGATCGAGTGTCCGTTGCTGGTCATCTGGGGTGCGAAGAGCCATACCGGATCGGTGCATGGCGACGTGCTGGCGGTGTGGCGGGACTATGCGATGAAGGCGACGGGCGGACCGATCGATTGCGGGCACTATGTCCCGGAGGAAGCGCCGGACGCCGTTTTCGAGGTGTTCATGCGCCACTTCGGGGGCTGACGCGCCGCTCGACGGCTGGTGCCAAACGAGGTTGAATAGGCGCGAAAAGGAGGCCCTTCATGCAACCGAGAATCGCGATCGTCGGCACCGGCGCAGTCGGCGGCTACACCGGGGCGCATGTAGCGCAGGCCGGAGAGGACGTGATCTTTATCGACCCCTGGCCCGAGCACGTCGAGCGCATGCGAAGCGCCGGACTGCGCATCAGCCACATCACAGGCGAAGAGTTCACCACCCCGGTTCGCGCGCTGCATCTGGCCGACGTGCAGCATCTGTCAAAAGAGCGGCCGATCGACATCGCGTTCGTCTGCACGAAGTCCTATGACACCGCCTGGGCGACGCAAATGATCGCGCAGTATCTCGGCCCGAACGGGTTCGTGGTGTCGCTGCAGAACTGCATGAACGAGGAAACAGTGGCCGGTGTAGTCGGTTGGGGCAAGACGCTCGGCTGCATCGCCAGCTCCATCACGGTCGATCTGTGCGAGCCCGGCCATATCCGCCGCGCGGCAGGCAAGAGTCGCGGCAAGGGACACACCGTGTTCCGCGTGGGCGAGGTGCACGGCCGCCTCACCGACCGCGCGCAGGAAGTGCGCCGGCTGGTCGATTACGCCGATGGCGCGCTGGTCACCTCCAACCTATGGGGCGAGCGCTGGTCGAAGCTTGTGACCAACGTGATGGGCAACGGACTCTCGGCCTGCACCGGCATGATCAGCCGCGACATGCTGAGCAACTACGCAATCCGCCGCTTCGGCGCACGCCTGGGCTCCGAGGCGATCCGCGTCGGCCAGGCGTTGGGCTACGACTTGGAGGAGATCAGCCACCTTCCGCCCGAGGTGATCGCCCGAGCCGGCGAGGGTGATCCCGCCGCGACGCGGGAATACGACGAGCACCGGCTAGCGGAAGCGAGCCGCCCCGGCGGCGGTGCACATCGTCCCTCGATGGGCCAGGACATGGTTAAAGGCCGCCGCACCGAAATCGAATTCCTGAACGGCTTTGTGGTGCGCAAGGGCGAGGAGGTCGGCATCGCCACGCCGGCCAACGCAGCGCTGACGGATATCGTCAAGCGCGTAGAGCGTGGTGAACTCCAGCCCGACCCGCGGCACATTGTTGATTTGCGATTGAATTAGACCGGCATGCTGTCACTGCGAGGGGCGACGCGACGAAGCGATCTGCCACGGGTGCGCCAGCCGGGCGGGGGCGAGGTGATCCAACGCAACCGGGGGCGTCGAGAAATCCGCAATACGCGCCAGCCGTGGCGCATTGAGGTTCGCCTGGTCCCATCCCATGCGCTCTTGAGCGTGACCGGCAGACGCGCGGCGTTCACGGTGGCTTTCAGGATGGCGGCGGCAGCGGTTTCGTCACGCATCAGGGCCGAGCCAGCCTGCTGCTTCCTCGACGATAAGCGTTAAATCATCCGTATCGGAAGGAGACATGTGTCGGGCGCCACAAATCGGGCAGTCGTCATCGCGGATGCCGGACCATTCGTCCTTTCACGTGGAGCCAGATACGTTGTGACCGTGCTTGTTAAGAACCACGCCACACACGGTCCGTTAGAGAGCCTCATCCCGATGTTTCAGCCAGCCTGTACATTCCTTTGCCCAGGAAATCAAGGTAGCGTTTATCTCGCAATACCTGAAGTTGCTGACGTATTTTCTCCCTGATATGCCTGTTCCCCGGATATGCTTGGCTCAGCTCCGCTTCGAACCCATACACATCGCCCAGCGAGAATGTGGGCTTACCCAGTTTCTCGATACAGTGCATTACCTCGAGCAGCCAGCCCCTCGCGGTATCCGACTCCTCACGAAGGAAAAGCGTCCTCTTCCAATTGGCTAGCACAGATTGCTTGGGTTCAATCCTGCCTTTCTTGACAAGGAATATTCGTCCGGCCTCTGGAATCCGCTCAAGCAGTATGTTGCAACCCACCCATCCAGCACGTCTAGCTCCTGCAGATAACGGTTTTCTTTGTTCTATAAGATCGGAGACAAAGAAATGCTTCGGGACAATTATGAGATCTCTTACCTCTAGCCTTCGAACATCATAGTTTAGAAGTAGCAAATTTGGGTTCCTCTTGGACCCGAGCTTTGCCAACATCGCTTTATAAGCTCCATCAACAACTTTCGAGCCAAACTGACCCTTCTTGCTTTTGAGCTCGTATTCCTCGCGGCATTTGTCGCATGAGAAATCGGCTGCAGGATTGTTGTTAGCATACATCGCTAGCGAGGAGCTGCCACAGCTCGGGCAATAGCCCTCTCTGCGTACCCATTTTTCGCTCAGGACGCGAACCTTTTGCGGGGCGCTACGGTAGGAAGCGGCCAGGGCTGGTTCGAAGGACAGGTTCATCATGCGTCTCGGTCGACCTCTCCTCGAACGTAAATCGTCGAAAGATGCGCCACCAACTCCAAAATCTTGGTAACCGGAAGCGCCGCGATCTCTTCCGTGCTGAGCGCGAATCGGTCGCGGGATCGAGCCTTCCCTGCATACGCGTGCAACCCCGTGAACCCTAGCGGCGCTAGCAGCCCCGAGACAAGTCTCATAAAATCGCATCCGAAGCAATTCGTCGTCAACAATCCGAATGCGACGATCCAATATTGCCGGTTCGGAATTGCCGAGCCGCATCCGAATACCGCTCCGGCAAGCCCTTGCACCCCTCCGCCCCTTCGCGCATACCGTCCCGGCCCTGCCTGAAGGATAGACGGATGCGCCTTGCGGTGCTGAAGGAACGCCGCGCGTCCGAGACGCGCGTGGCCGCTACCCCCGAAACCGTCAAGCGGCTCGTCGCCCTCGGCCTGACCGTCGCGATCGAGACCGGCGCCGGCGCCTCCGCTGCCATCCCGGACGCCGAATTCGCCGCCGCCGGGGCCGAGATCACCCCCGACCCGCCATCCACGCTGGCCGATGCCGGCATCGTTTTCGCCGTGCAGACGCCACAACCCGACATCCTGGCGCTGATCTCGCGCGGCGCGTTGCTGGTCTGCATCGTCAACACCTTCGCCGAACCAGACATTGTTCGCAGCTTCGCCGCAGCCGGAATCGATGCAGCGGCCATGGAGCTGCTGCCCCGCATCACCCGCGCGCAGGCGATGGACGTGCTTTCCTCGCAGGCCAACCTCGCCGGGTATCGCGCGGTCATCGAGGCGGCGGGGGCGTTCCAGCGGGGCTTCCCGATGATGATGACCGCTGCCGGCACTGTGCCGCCCGCGCGGCTTTTCGTCATCGGCGCCGGCGTCGCCGGGCTGCAGGCAATCGCCACCGCGCGTCGGCTGGGCGCTATCGTCTCGGCAACCGACGTGCGCCCGGCGGCGAAGGAGGAGATCCGCTCCCTCGGCGCCAGCTTCGTCGGCGTCGAAGACGCCGAAACCGCGCAGCAGACCGGCGCCTACGCGCGCGAGATGAGCGACGAGTTCCGCCGCAAGCAGGCCGAGCTGATGGCGACGACCATCGCCAAGAACGACATCGTCGTTTGCACCGCCCTGGTGATGGGCCGCCGAGCCCCGGTGATCGTCACCGCGGCGATGGTCGCCAGCATGCGCCCCGGCAGCGTGGTCGTCGATCTCGCCGCCGACGCGGGCGGCAACTGCAAATCAACCGTCCCCGGCGAGCGCACCGTCACGGGGAACGGCGTCACCATCCTTGGCTACCACAACTGGCCCGGCCGCATTCCGGTCGCAGCCAGCTCGCTCTACGCCCGCAACCTGCTGACCTTCCTCTCCACCTTCTGGGATAAGGAAGCGAAAGCGCCGCGCCTGCCGTCGGATGATGACATCGTGCGCGGGGTGATGCTGACGCGCGGCGGCGCCGTGGTGCACCCGCAATTCGCCGAGCAGCAGAGCCAAGCCGCCTGAACACCGGAGATACGCGATGAACCCGAACCAGTTGGCCGACGAGGCTGCCCGGCTCGCCGATCAGGCTCATGCGCTGGCCGCGCAGGCGGCGGCATTGGCTGGTGGCGCCGTGAGCCCGGCCGGCACGGCGCTCGCTGCAGGCATTCCGTTCATCTACCTGTTCACGATCTTCGTAATGGCCTGCTTCGTCGGCTACTACGTGGTCTGGAACGTCACTCCAGCGCTGCACTCGCCGCTGATGGCAGTCACCAATGCGATCAGTTCGGTGATCATTGTCGGTGCCATGCTGGCCACCGGGCTGGCGCTGTCCGGCTGGTCGCGCGGCTTCGGCTTCATCGCCGTCACGCTCGCCTCGGTGAACATCTTCGGCGGCTTCCTGGTCACTCACCGGATGCTGTCGATGTTCCGGCGCAAGCAATAGCAGGGCGCGGCGATGTCCTCCGAGCTCACGGCGTTCTTCTACCTCGTCGCGGCCGTGCTGTTCGTGCTGGCGCTGCGCGGTCTCTCCAGCCCCGTTACGTCCCGTCGCGGCAATCAGCTCGGCATGCTGGGCATGCTAATTGCCGTGCTCGCCACGCTGATCGGCAACGACATGTGGGCGAGCGGCTACGCGCTGATCGTGCTCGGCATCATCATCGGCGGCTCGATCGGCGTGTTCATCGCGATACGCATTCAGATGACGGCGCTGCCGCAGCTCGTCGCTGCGTTCCATTCGCTGGTCGGCCTGGCAGCGGTGCTTGTGGGTGCCGCGGCGCTGAACGCTCCGGAGGCGTTCCACATCGGCACGTACCACCACATCTATCCCGAGAGCCTGACCGAGATGTCGATCGGGCTTGTCATCGGCGGCATCACCTTCACCGGGTCGGTGATTGCGTTCTCCAAGCTGCAAGGCATCATGAAGGGCGCGCCGATCACCTTCCCGATGCAGCACCCGATCAATTTGGCGCTCGGCGTAATGGCGGTGCTGCTGATCGTGATCTTCGTCGCCACCGACAGCCAGGTGGTGTTCTGGTTGCTCGCGGTCCTATCGTTTGCGCTCGGCGTGCTGATCATCATCCCGATCGGCGGCGCAGATATGCCGGTGGTGATCTCGATGCTGAACAGCTACTCAGGCTGGGCAGCATGCGGCATCGGCTTCACCATCCAGAATCTGGCGCTGATTATCACCGGCGCGCTGGTCGGCGCATCCGGTGCGATCCTGTCTTACGTGATGTGCAAGGGGATGAACCGCAGCATCATCAATGTGCTGCTGGGTGGGTTCGGTTCGGAGGGCGCGGTGGCCGGGGCGGCGGGCGTACCAGCGGCGGACCGCACGGTGAGGAGCGGCAACGCCGAGGATGCGGCGTTCATTCTGAAGAACGCCACCAAGGTGATCATCGTGCCGGGCTACGGCATGGCGGTCGCCCAAGCGCAGCACGCGTTGCGCGAAATGGCGGACACGCTGAAAGCGGAAGGGGTGGAGGTGAAATACGCGATCCACCCGGTGGCCGGCCGCATGCCCGGCCACATGAACGTGCTGCTCGCCGAGGCGAACGTGCCGTATGACGAAGTCTTCGAGTTGGAGCAGATCAACAACGAGTTTGCCACCGCCGACGTGGCTTATGTGATCGGTGCCAATGACGTGACGAACCCGGCGGCGAAGACCGATCGGGCCTCGCCTATTTATGGGATGCCGATCCTGGAGGTGGAGAAGGCTGGCACCGTCCTGTTCGTCAAGCGATCGATGGCCACCGGCTATGCCGGCGTGGAGAACGAACTGTTCTTCCGTCCAAACACGATGATGCTGTTCGGTGACGCCAAGAAGATGACCGAAGAGATCGTGCAGGCCCTTGGCAGGTGATCGGGTAGAAGCGACAACAAAGATTAACGTTTTGGAACCTCGTGCGTCGTCCTCCATATCGCTATTGAGCAGTGCGCCCGTTGTGCCTCCCGCTTGAGGAAAGGAGCGTACTGGTCTGTCAACAAAAATCGAGCACCGGATGCAACCAATCCGCCTTGCCACATCGCCCTTGCTGCTTGCGCTGGCCGCCAGCGGCGCATCCCTGCCCGCGCGAGCGGCCCTGTTCACGCCCGGCGATCTGGTGGTCTCGACCAGCACCTATGAACCTAGTCTAAATCCGGCAGTGGCTCGGGGCGAGCGGCCTGACTGAGGGGCGCGCGACAACCGGCGGTGGCAACTCAGGCCGGGTTGAGTCGGACCGGCGGTTGGAGCTGCCGTCCGCGCGGTAATATCGCAACGCTTCGCTGAGGATCCGATACCAGCTCTGCAGCACGTCCAACTGCTCCGCAGTCGCGGCCAACCGGAGACCAAAAATGGCCAAAGTCGAGCTTAGGTTCGACCGACAGCGCAGCACGGATCCGGTCACTCCTTGCTCTCGCAGTAACGTGCCCAAGAGAGAGGCGCACAGGTGATGTCAGGTGCTAGCTCTTGTTGCTGGGGCTGGCCGGAGAGGAGCACCAATACGTCGCCCGGACGCCCACCTCGCCGTGCTTGCTCGACTTCTTGCTCGCAGTAAGTAGCCTGCGCCCGCGCCATCTTCCCGGTGCTGAACGGCGAGCGCAATGCATCGCGCAAACTTAAGCCGTAACTTTGCCGCGACAGAAGGACGGTATTGGTAGGAACGTTCGCCCGTGCCGCTGCTAGCATCAGTTCCATGTTCGCCCGCAACAGTTCCATGTTCGCCCGCAACCGATCCTTGTCGTTGAAGCTGCTGCATTGAATGCTGGGAACGACCTGGACATGGCGTGCCCGGGCGATCAGGCGTGTGACTTGGTGGGGGTCAAACTCCTCAGCATCCCGCGCAGCGACGATGCTGGCGATGATCTGCTCTCTAAGCGGTTGTATGTCCAAAAGCTGAAGGATCGCCGCGCCCGCCAAGCACAGGGCGATGACCGGCCGCCCACGGCGGAAGCCCAGCACGACCATCAACGCCACTTGCGCATAGGCGATCAGCCAGAAGAAGCGCCCGCTGCTCCGGAATATACCGAGCGTCAGAACGACAAGGTGTGGCAGAGGTAGTTCGAACAGCAGCCGTTGACCGGCAAAGACGCGATAGGAAATTGCGAAGGCCATTAGCACCGCGAAGGCAGCGAATAGTATAACGTGGCGTCGCAGATTTCTGGCGAGCCAGGCCGCCTCGTCAGGCAGCACGAGCAGCGAGGCGAGCAGCAGCCCTAGGCCGAGATAGTTGAAGCCCTCGTATTGACCGCCGGTCGCATCGATCACGCTCCCCAGTCCAGGGAGCAAGCCGCTGTTCTGCGGCACAAATGGCGAAAGCAAATTCATCGAGAAGACGCCGTAGCCCACGCCAAAAGGCAGACCGCCTCCCGCGCCAAACTGACCGCTAAGGACAATGACGGTCATCACTGCGGCCACGGTCAGCGACCCGGTCCCGAGCGCCTCCCGCGTCGTCGTGAGCCTATCTAGACGTCGCTGGACGACGGCGCAGAGCCAGACGGTGCCAACCATTACGAAGAGATAGACGTTGGTCAGGTAGGTGAGGGTGAGATAGCCGATCCAAGCTCCCGTAAAGCCGAGTCTGTTCCCAATACGGAACGAAAATAGATACAGCGCCAGCGCGCCAATCAGTAGAAAATGCGATTCGAGGGGAATATGTCCCCACCGCTCCAGCAAAGAGGGCAAGGTATCGGCAAAGATTGAGCTGATGATCACCGCAAGGGCATAGCGGATCTTTGCCGCGATCAGCACAAGCGTCATCATAACGCCTGGAAGAGCGAAGCACAGGAAGAGATAGGCGCCGTAGGGATTGAGGGTGGCGCCGGTGAGGCTGCGAGTCAGCTTCCCGGCCAGCGCGACGATTGGCACGATATCCATGAATATGACATTCGTGCCGGTGGGGGTGCCGAGCGATGAGACGTAAAAGAGTGGCAGATGCCACGAGTCTTGAATGTAATAGAGGTAGCCGACCAGCACTCCCCCCATGTCATTACCGGAGCCCTTAATAGTTCCCTTAGGAAATTGCCAAAACGCGTGCCGCCCGGTGACGAAACTCCAATCAAAGAGGCTCGCCGCCCAAATGGTACCGGCTGCGGCGGCAAGGACGAGCAATTGCCAAGCCGGCAACTCGATCAGCACGATGCTTCTGAGGCGCCAAGCCATGCTCTTTATGGGCCTTACAGCGTCAACATCTTGTGGTGGCCCTACCCGCATTAGCGACCTAAGCAGCGATTTGTGGGTTGTCACACGGATGGGGCACTTGACGCTCCCTGTTGAGGTTGGTGACGGTGGTCTGGATGCCCTGCAACGCATGATCACTATGGCATCTCACGAACCCGTGATCAACCATTGACTGAGGACCTGTGGCTCTCTGGGCGTCCTGTGGGCCATGGGCCTGGTCGGGTCGTTCTTCTATCGGCTGGCCAAGGAAGCATCAGCCACCCCAGAAGGCCGCCACACACTGCTGGTCGCCAACATGGTTGCGCTATAAGCGCTGCGACGGGGCTAGGGGCCAGCTGATCACCGCGACCCAACATCGGCCGGCCGCCATTCCGGTGGGATGGTGGGTGTGGCCGGGCGCATGCCCGGCCACGTGCTGCTCGCCGAGGCGAACGTGCCGTATGACGAAGTCTTCGAGCTGGAGCAGATCAACAATTAATTCGCCACCGCCGACGTGGCGTATGTGATAGGTGCGAACGACGTGACGAACCCAGCGGCGAAGACCGATCGTTCGTCACCGATCTATGGGATGCCGATCCTGGAGGTGGAGAAGGCGGGCACGGTCCTGTTCGTCAAGCGATCGATGGCCACCGGCTATGCCGGCGTGGAGAACGAACTGTTCTTCCGTCCAAACACGATGATGCTGTTCGGCGATGCCAAGAAGATGACCGAAGAGATCGTGCAGGCCCTCGGGCGCTGATCGGGCAGAAGCGACACCAAAGCTTAACTTTTCGGAACGTCGTGCGTCGTCCTCCATATTGCTATTGAGCAGTGCGCTTGTTGCGCCTCTCGCTTGAGGCAACGAGCGTCCTGGTCTGTCAGCAAAAATGGAGCACCAGATGCGACCTATCCGTATTGCCACGCCATCGTTGCTGTTTGCGCTGGGTGCTGCCGGCGCGTCACTGTCCGCGCGGGCGGCCTTGTTCACGCCTGGCGATCTGGTGGTCTCCACCAGCACCTATGAGGACACCGGTGCGGTGGCGAGCTTGATGCCGGGGCAGGCTCTGCCGGGTGGCGGGACTGCCGTCGCTGACGGCAGCAATCTCAACGTGTTCTTCAATGCGACGCCGGACGGCAGCTTCGGGGTGACCTCTCCGATCGAGCTAAATGAATATCAGGGGGGGGACGATATCGCCGATCCTCTCGCTGCCGACGAGCAGCGCGTTCAACGACGGCGGAATCGTCACGAGCTTCTCCTCGAAATCCGAGCTGTCGCTCAACCTGTCGCAGAACGGGCGATATCTGACCCTGATGGGTTATGCTGCGCCGGTCGGGGCGCTCGACGTTTCGAATTCCGCGACGCCGGGCGCGCCGGAGCCGGGCAATCCGGTCAACGCCTACATTAACAACCTAACCAGCCCGCTCAACGGCGTGTATCGCGAGGTCGCGGAGATCAATGCCGACGGGCAGGTCTCTCTTACCCAGACCAGCGCGTTCAGCGGCAATAACGGGCGTGCCGCGATCCTGGCCAATAACGGCGTGATCTACATGGTCGGCAATGCCGGCAATGGCAACGGTTCCGTGGGAGTCACCTATGGTGCCGGGTTGCAATACACCACGCCGGGCGCTCCGCCACTCTCGTCGATCACCGCCACCGACAACACCCAAGTGGCGAAATTCGTGGCCAGCGACAACTCGCCGAAAGACAATAACTTCCGCGGTATTGCGATCGATGGCAACTACATTTTCGTGGACAAGGGCAGCGGCAGTAAGGGAATCAACTCGGTGTACCAGGTCGGCAACGGCAGCGCGCTGCCGACCGGCAACGGCAACCCGATCGTAATACCAAACGGCTTCCCGACCACGCTGAACAAGGACAACCCCTCGCCGCTCTATCCATTCGGGCTTCTTCGCCAACTCGCACACTCTTTACATCGGGGACGAAGGACCGGGCACTCAGACCTCTAATGCCACGGCCGGTTTGGAGAAATGGAGTCTGGCGGGCGGCACCTGGAAACTAGACTACACATTGCAGGCGGGGCTCGGCATCGGCGGCAGCCCGTACGACGTGGCGGGCTATGGCGATGTCTATACCGAGAGCCTGCGCGATATCACCGGCAAGGTAAACGGGAACGGCACGGTGACGATCTACGGCGTCACTTCCACCTATAGCAATATCGGTGACGGCATGGGGAACACCATCAATTCGGGCGCCGATCCGAACGAGCTGGTCTCCATTACCGACACTCTCGCCGCGACGACGCTACCGGGAAGCGAGATGTTCAACGTGCTGGCGGGGCCAGTATACGGGACCGTGTACCGCGGCGTGGCGTTCGCGCCGAGCGTGCCAGAGCCGGCCTCGGTGCTACTGCTGGCTTGCGGGCTCGCCGGGCTTTGCGTGGTTCACCGCAGGTGCCCGACTGGCTGAGCCGACGTCTCAGTTCAACTCGGCTTCAATGAGGTCGCGCAGGGGGCACTGCGCCGTCGCCGCCTCGCGCGACCTCACAGAAGCCTCCCGGTTCTATTGATGCCGACTGCCAATTCTGCGGAAGTTCGGTTCGCTAGAATATCGATCTTCCGGCGGCAAGTCCCATCACCAGGAAGACGAGGAAGACCACGAGGAAGATGAAGAACAGGATTTTGGCGATCCCGGCCGCCGTCGCGGCGATGCCGCCGAAGCCGAAGATCGCCGCGACGATGGCGATGATGAGGAACAGCAACGCCAATCTGAGCATGACTACACTCTCCTGAACGGAGGAATATTTCCAGTGCAAAAGAACGGAACCGAACGCCCGCTGGTTCGGCTCGCCAACGGGAAGTTGACCGGCTACCGGGTGGATGTCAGCGGAAGTCGCGCGTGGGCACCTTAATACCGGCGCGCTCTCGCGAGTCCGGACCGCCTCCGCCGCCGCGGGCCTCGTCGCCCCGGCTGGGCTGGAAAGAGAACCCCTCCTCTGATTGGCCGAGCCCACGCAACAGGTCGGAAAGGTCCGTCAGGTGCTCGGCTACCACGTGGATCACGATGCCCTCGCGTTGCACCCGGCCGCGAGCCGCCATCATGCCGGCTGTCAGTATGAGGCGGCGCTGGCGCTCGAAGAGGTTTGGCCAGACGATCAAGTTGGCGATGCCGGTCTCGTCCTCGATGGTGATGAACAGCACGCCCTGTGCTGAGCCAGGGCGCTGGCGCACCAGCACGATACCCGGCACCGTCACCTGTGCCCCATCGCGCGTTGTTGCGAGGTCGGCGCAGGTGATCATGCCGGCGCCAGCGAAATGCGGCCGCAGGAAGACCGCCGGGTGCCGCCGCAACGACAGTCCGATGCTGCGGTAATCCTCCACCACCTCGCGCGTCTCGCTCATGGGCGTCAGGGCTACGGTCGGCTCGATCACCTCATTTGTCAGAGACGGTGGGAGATCGCCGGTACAAGGCCGGCCATGACGATGTTGGGCGCGGTCCACGGCGGCGAACAACGGCAACGGTGCTTCGGCAAGGCCGCGAATCGCCCATAGCGCGGCTCGCCGATCAAGGCCGAGGCTGCGAAATGCATCGGCTTCCGCCAGCTTTTGCAATGCCGCGCGTGGCACCCCGGCGTGGCGCCAGAGGTCATGCACGTCGCGGTAAGGCTGCTCGCCGCGCGCAGCGACGATCTGCGCGGCGTGCTCGTTGGCCAGTCCCTTTGTCATGCGGAGTCCGAGGCGAACGGCGAGGCCCTCACCCGCTTCGCTGCGCGAACCAACTCCCGGGTCGGAGCCGGGGGGCGGGCTCTCTCCTGCAAGCGGGAGAGGTGAAGTTGGCTCCAGCGTGCAGTCCCAGTGGGATGCGTTCACGCAGACGGGCCGAACCTCGACGCTATGTTCGCACGCGTCTCGCACGATCTGCGCCGGCGCGTAGAACCCCATCGGCTGGCTGTTCAGCAGCGCGCAGGCGAAGACTGCCGGATAGTGGCACTTCATCCAGGACGAGGCATAGGCGATCAGGGCGAAGGACGCGGCGTGGCTTTCGGGGAAGCCATAGGAACCGAACCCCTCGATCTGCGAGAAGGTCTTCGCTGCAAACTCTGGCGTATAGCCGCGCTCGATCATTCCAGCGATCAGCTTGTCTCTGAAATGACTAACCCCCCCAGTCATCTTGAACGTTGCCATGCTGCGCCGAAGCGCGTCCGCCTCGGATGGCGTAAATCCGGCGCAGGTGATCGCTACCTGCATCGCCTGCTCCTGGAATAGCGGCACACCCAACGTCTTGCCGAGTACCTTCCTCAGCTCCGGCAAGGGATACTCTTCGGGTTCTTTGCCCTCGCGCCGCCGCAGATAAGGATGCACCATGTCGCCCTGGATAGGTCCGGGGCGGACGATCGCGACTTCGATCACAAGGTCGTAGAATCGCGCGGGCTTCAGGCGCGGCAGCATCGACATCTGCGCCCGCGATTCGATCTGGAACACGCCCACCGTGTCAGCCTGCTGGATCATCGCGAAGGTAGCTGGATCCTCGGCCGGGATGCTCGCCATATCCAGTCTTGGACCGCCGTGTTCTTCCAACAGGTCGAAGGCGCGACGCATGCAACCGAGCATGCCGAGGCCTAGCACATCGACCTTCATGAAACGCAGGACGTCGATATCGTCCTTATCCCATTCGATCACCTGCCGGTCCGCCATTGCGGCCGGCTCGATCGGCACCAGCTCGTCCAGCCTGTCCTCGGTCAACACGAAGCCGCCCGGATGTTGTGAGAGGTGGCGGGGAAAGCCGATCAGCTCGCGCGCCAGCTCGATCGTCAGGCGCAGCCGGCGATCCTCCAGGTTCAGGTTCAATGCGGCGGCGTGATCCTCCTCCACGCCCTCATCGGACCAGGACCAAACCTGGGAGGCCAGGGCAGCAGTGACATCTTCGGTCAGGCCCATCGCCTTGCCCACTTCACGCACTGCGCCGCGTGCACGGTAACGGATCACCGTCGCACAGAGGGCAGCGCGGTCGTGGCCATAGGTGTCATACACCCACTGGATCACTTCCTCGCGACGCTCATGCTCGAAATCCACGTCGATGTCGGGCGGTTCGCGCCGCTCGGCGCTGACGAAACGCTCGAACAGCAGGCCGGAGCGGGTGGGATCGATCGAGGTGATGCCGAGCACGTAGCACACTGCGCTGTTGGCGGCGCTGCCGCGGCCCTGGCAGAGGATGCCCTTGGAGCGGGCGAAACGGACGATGTTGTTGACCGTCAGGAAATACGGCGCATAGGCCAGCGTTTCGATCAGCCGCAACTCGTGGCGGAGCTGCGCTGCGACATCGCCCGGCACGCCATCCAGATAGCGATGTGCCGCGCCTTCCCAGGTGAGGCGTTCCAGCGTCTGTTGCGGGGTCAGCGCCGGATCGTCCACCTCGCTCGGATACTGGTAGCGCAGTTCGCTCAGCGAAAACGGGCAGCAGGCGACGATCTCCAGGGTACGCGACACTGCTTCGGGATAGCGGGCAAACAACCGGGCCATCTCCGCGGGCGATTTCAGGTGCCGGTCGGCGAAGCGCTCTCGCCGGAATCCGACCGCGTCGACCGTGCAACCCTCGCGGATGCATGTCAGGACATCCTGCAGAATGCGGCGCCGGGGTACGTGATACAGCACGTCCCCAGTCGCCACCGTGGCGACGCGGTGCCGGCGGGCGAGCTGGGACAGCAACTCGATCCGCACCGCATCGTCCGGACGGCGATGCAGCGTCAGCGCCAGATAGGCGCGGTCGCCAAATGTATCGCGCAGGCGGGAGAGGTGAGAGGATGATCCGGTTCCGTCCGTAACCAGGATCGCCAGCAGGCCATCGGCATGCGCCGCCAGATCCTCCCAGTCGAGATTGCAACCGCCCTTGCCGGCGCGCTTCTTGCCGATCGTCAGTAGTCGGGTCAGTCGTGCATAGGCCGGACGATTGGTCGGATAGACCAGCACCGAACACCCATCCAGGAGATCGAGCCGACAGCCGACGACGAATCGTACACCGGCCTCCTCGGCGCGCTGATGCGCGCGCACGATGCCGGCAAGTGAGTTGCGGTCGGTTACGGCGAGTGCGGGCTGGCCGAGCACTGCCGCTTGCGCGAACAGTTCCTCTACGTGCGAGGCGCCGCGCAAAAAAGAGTAGTTCGTGGTGACTTGGAGTTCGGCGTATCCCGGCATGGACTGGCGCATCAGAAAATTCCGTGCAGAAACCAGCGCAAGTCGCCGGTAGCGGGGTCATCCCCGTCGCCACTGCGATAGAGCCAGAAGCGCCGCCCGCCCTCGTCCTCGACCCGCCAGTAGTCGCGGGTGGCTGCCGCCTCGGTCGCATGGCGCCACCATTCGCCGTGGATGCGCTCCGGCCCGTCGGCCCGGCGGACGCGGAACCGTCGGCGTCGCCAGGTGAAGGCAGCCGGGGGGCGGTCCGGCAACAACGCGATCGCCTCTATCGGCTGGGGCGGGGAGAGCAGCCGCACCGGGCGCGGTAATCCGTCTGGCCAGCCCTTGTCAGCCTGCAAGGCCATCGGAGGAATCCGACGCGCCGAGCGTTCAGGAACGTCGCTTTCGACGGGTGCTATGCGCCAGACATGCGCGGCACCCAACCGGTTGGCGAGACGATCAACCAGGGACGAGATGTCGGGTTGCGTGTCTCCATCAGTCAGAGCAGCGGCGGACTGTTCCCCGCTCAGCCGGTCGGTGAGCGATACCACCAGCCGCATCGCCTCTACACCGAGACCAGGATCAATCATTTCCAACCGCTCGGTCAGCAGCCGGGCGAGATGGGCCGCGTCGCGGCTGGGGCGAGCGGTGCCGATCCGCATGGTCTGGACTGAGCCGTCCACCCGCTCAAACCATAGATCAAGCCGGCGGGCGCCGGTGCCGGCCCGCGCCAGCTTGCCGCAGACCCGCATAGCAAGCCGGTTGATCACGGCAGCGAAGGCATCGGCGGTCAGCAACGGGTCGATGAAACCGAGTCGGCTGGTTATGGTGGTCGGCGGTGTCATCGGCGTGATCGGCTCAGCCACGCGCCCCAGCGCCTGATCCAGCCGGCGCAGCACGTCCGGGCCGAAGCGGCGGGCCAGCGGGCCGCGTGGGATGGCGGCAAGTTGGTCGATCCTCGACAGGCCGAGACGATGCAGGCTATCGATCGTTTCGGCATCGAGCCTCAGCGCCGCCGCGGGCAATGTGGCGAGGGCCGCGACCGTGCCGTTCGGCGGCGCGATCGTGAGCGGCTCGGCCGCATGACGGGCGAGGGCGTGTGCAGCCCCAGGCGTGTCGGCCACGGCGGCACGGATTGCGATGCCGGCAGCTTCCAGGCGCGCGGTCAGATCGGCAAGCAGTGCCGCTTCGCCAGGGGGGCTCTGCCCCCCTGCACCCCCCGCCAAGGGCATCGCCCTTGGAACCCATCCGTTTGGTTTGGTGTGAAGGGGGCCGGGCGAGATCTTGCCGTCTGCTCGGTTTCGCCCGGCCCCCTTCACACCAAACCAGTCCGAGGGGTCCAGGGGACGACTGTCCCCCGGCGGGGGTCCAGGGGGCAGAGCCCCCTGGTCTTGCAGATGCGCGCAGCCGGTGATGTCGATCCACAGGCCGTCCGGTGGGTCGGGGGCAACCAGTGGGGCGTAACGCAGGCACCAGGCAGTGAGCCGCCTCAGCCCGGCTTCATCATCCTCCGGCTGCGCCGGCCGGATCGCTAGACCGGGAACGAGCGCCTGCGCCTGGGCGAGCGCCATGCCGGGCCGTATGCCCAGCGTGTGTGCCCGCCCATCGGCAGCGACGACTGCCTGGCGGCGGCCGTCATGGGCAGCGGTGACCAGCGGTGCTTCAGCCGGCAGCGCGTCGAAGCCTGCCAGGGCCTGCTTGCGCAGCCGATCGGTCGGCCAGGTCAGCAGCCAGACGGAGACGACCCTTCGCATCGCATGCCTCCACGATCCAGGTTGAAGGCTCGCCACCACGGCAGCGAACCAGCTCGAGCCGCCAATGCGCGGGCCCGAGGCCTGGCACGTCGGGCCTTTCGGGCAGCGGCGGAGGAGAGGGCAAGGCGGACAACCGCCAGCGCGTCACTGCCGCCGTGGGCTCGGCCAGAACGGGATCGTCATGCCGGCGGCTGCGTCGGAGCACGAACCCCGTCACTCCGGATGCCTCGGCGGCAAGCTGCAACCGGCGCGAGGCGGTCAGGCTCAGTTTTCCGCCGATTTCGCCCACCACGGCGGCCAGTCCGGGATGGCATAGCCCCTCCTCCATGGCGAGCAGCACCGCATCCGACTTGCCCGCTTCGGCATACACCACGCGATGGGACGCCAGACCCACGCCGGCAAGAGCGGGGGCGAACAGGTCGGCTCGCTCCAGTACCCACAGCACGTGGCCCCGCACCCGGGCGAGCCAGCCGGCAATGAACAGCGCCGCCGCGGCGCCGTGCTCTGTCTCCGGCCCGGCGCCGGCAATCTCATGCAGCGCGCCACGCGCCAAGCCGCCACCAAGATGTTGGTCAATCGCCGGTACGCCGAACGCTGCCACTGGCCGCTGCCGCCATGTCGCTCCCCGCTCCAGCCGCGCGATGCGGGCGCGAAGCGCTGCGAGTTGCTGGTCCTGGATGCTGGCTAGGGTGCCCGACGCCATGCAGAACATATAAAGAACACGGCTGGCCCGGCCAAGCCCTGGCGGGGGTGTTCAGCCCAAGGCTCGTTCCAATGCCCGCTCAGCGCTTGACCACCGCAACCTTGCTGTGATCGACCTAGACCGCGGTGCAGCATCCGGGTGTCGGTCCCTTGGTCGTGTCGAAGGTAGAACAGGCGTTGGATCCGGCGACCGCGGTGCAATTCCTGAAATTCGGTGCCGTGGGGACCTTGGGGTTCATGGCCGATACCGCGGTGGTGTACGCGTTGCGCGGAGCGCTTGGCCTCTACGCGGCTGGCATGGTTTCATACGTACTGGTGGCGAGTGGAAATTGGGCGCTGAACCGCGCCTGGACATTCCGCGGCCGGGGAAGCGGACCGGCGCACCGGCAATGGGCGAAATTCCTTGCTGCGAACTCGCTCGGGCTGGTGCTGAACCGCGGAACTTACGCAGCGTTGATCGCGACCGTGCCGCTGTGTGTGGAAGCCCCGGTGCTGGCTGTAGCCGCAGGATCGGTTGCAGGCATGATCGTGAACTTCACATTGTCTCGCCAAATGGTATTTCGCTGATTTTTTAGTTGTTCTTCCGCTTTTGTTCGCTTCGACTTGCGAGGCGAAATATCGGCAAGTCGTTATTAACTTAGGAGTCAAATTTTTCCCGGAACATGTCCGCTCACAACATCGGTGGCGGGCGATGTTCGGCAAGGAAAAGGCATTTGGCGAGTTCTATCCGGTCGGCGGCGGTGCCGCGGTACCCGCCTTTGGCGCGGCAGCACAGCACCGCAAGATGTCCTCAGCGCCGGCCCTTACCGGTTGGGCCCGCAGGGTCAAGCGGGCAGAGGATGTCATCCTTACAGTTTTGGCGCTGCCGTTCGCACTGATGATCATGTTGCTGATTGCGCTTTGGATCCGCTTCGACAGCCCTGGACCGGTTTTGTTTCGTCAACGGCGTATCGGGCTCGGAGGTCGCGAATTCGAAGTGCTGAAGTTCCGCACCATGTATGCCGATTGCACCGAGGCGGCGACTTGCCGGCAGGCGACGCGCGACGATCCGCGCGTGACTCGAGCCGGCATTTGGCTGCGGCGCTTTTCGCTCGACGAGCTGCCCCAACTTTTCAACGTGCTGCGCGGTGAGATGTCGCTGGTGGGGCCGCGGCCGCACGCGCCGGGTACCTGTGCAGGCGGGCGGCCTTTCGAGCAGGTGGTTGCGGTCTATGCAGCACGTCACTGCGTACCGCCGGGCATGACCGGCCTGGCGCAGGTGCGCGGCTGGCGTGGCGAGACTGAGACTGAGGAGAAGTTGGTGTGCCGGGTGGACTCCGATATTGAGTACATCGTCACGTGGTCGGTGTGGCTCGACTTCAAGATTATTGCTCAGACGCTGGTGGTTATTTTCACTACTCGGAACGCCTACTGAGGGCGCTTGAATGACAGCTTTGGTTGACGTCCGTCGGCCGGCTGGAACGTCGACGGCGACGCGACCCGATCTCGACCGTCTATTCATCGGACTGCGCGTAGCGGTACTGATCCCTTGCTTCAACGAGGAAGCGGCAGTGGCCCGCGTTATCGCCAGCTTCCGCGCAAGCCTGCCGACGGCGACGATTTATGTCTACGACAACAATTCTGTTGATCGGACCGTACCCGTCGCTCGCGGTGCTGGTGCGGTGGTGCGCAGTGAGCGGCTGCAAGGCAAGGGCCATGTCGTGCGGCGGATGTTCGCCGATATCGACGCCGACGTGTTTGTGCTGGTCGATGGCGACGACACGTATGACGCCGAGGCTGCGCCGGCGATGGTGCGAATGCTGGTCGATCAACAGCTCGATATGGTGACCGCTTTTCGTGAAACCGATGCCGCGGACGCGTATCGCCGGGGCCATCGCGCCGGCAATACCTTGCTATCGGGCATGGTGCACTGGATTTTCGGCAATCAGGTGAGCGACGTGTTGTCCGGTTACCGTGTATTCAGTCGGCGCTTCGTGAAATCTTTTCCCGCCTTGGCGGCAGGATTCGAGACTGAGACCGAATTCACCGTGCACGCCTTGGAACTCAATATGCCGATTGGTGAGACACCCACCGGGTATCGTGCGCGACCAGCGGGTTCTCAGTCGAAGCTACGGACCTGGGCAGACGGATGGCGCATCCTGCGCACCATTGTAGTGCTGGTGAAGGAAGAGCGGCCGCTGCAGTTCTTTGCAGTTGCCGGAGCGCTGTTGCTGGGCGCGGCGGCGGTGGCCGGGGTACCGGTGGTGCTGCAATTCCTGGTCAGCGGCCTGGTGCCGCGACTACCCAGCGCGGTGCTAGCGACCGGCCTGGTGTTGCTGGCGTTCCTGTCCTTCGCTTGCGGGCTTATTCTTGATTCGGTGGCACGCGGGCGGAAGGAGATCAAACGGCTCGCCTATCTGGCAATTCCGGCTCTGCGCGTCCCGTGAATGGCGTCCGGCATGTGGCCGGCGCAAGCGGGCCTCTGCCTGGGCCGTATGACGCCGATGTGGTGATCCTGGCACTCAATCGGGCTACCGAGACCGAGGCGGCGATTGCGTCGGCGCTGGCTCAGGACGGGGTCTCCCGACACTTGTTCGTCGTTGATCAGGGCTCGCGGCCGGAGGCGCTGGACTGTCTCGTGCGGGCGGTTGCCGGGCGGGAGGATGCGACATTGGTTTCATTCGGAGCCAATCTCGGCGTGCCGGCGGGCCGCAATGCCGGCTCGGCGCTTGGGCGGGGGCGAGTGATCGTCGGGTTGGACAACGATGCGGTGTTCGCCGACCGCATGACGCTGGCGCGGGCGGTGGCGGCGCTCGATGCGGCGCCTGACATCGGCGCGATCGGGTTCCGCATACTGGATCATGCGACGGGAGCGGACGATCGGTCGTCCTGGGGGTATCCGCTCGCGCTGCTGCCCCGCGCGGCAGAGGCATTCGACACCGTGACTTTCGTCGGCGCCGGGCATGCGATTCGCCGAACGGCATGGCAAGAGGCAGGGGGATACGACCAGAGCCTGTTCTTCTGCTGGGAGGAGTATGATTTCTGCCTGCGCGCGATCGAGTGTGGCTGACGTGTCCGCTATCGGGGTGACATCCTAGTACACCACAAGCTGAGTACTGAGCAGCGCGTCTGCTGGTCTGACGAGCGATGGTTCCGGTTCGTGCGCAATCGGCTTTATATCGAGCGGAAATGGGGCGCATCGTGGCTGTCGCTGATGCCGCGGATCGGGGGTACTTCGTCAAGGGTGCGTGCAACGGGCATATGGTCCCGACATTGCGGGCAATTTCCGCTGCCATTTCGGCGCCGCTCAACCAAGTGCTGCACTCGCATTCGGCTGCCGCTCGCGACTACTTGCGGCGAAATGATCTCGTCTATCGCGGATCGATCCTGCAGAGGTTGCAAGAGGACGTTCTTGGGTTACTTCCCGATCGGCGCCTGGCAATCCGATCCGGCGGGTGAGGCGACGTGCGGTTTGCAGCACCGGTCATTGCAGGCCTCATGGCCGTGCATCTCGCAGGAACAGCCCGAGCGGGCGCAGCGGAGGATGGACCGGCAGGTGCAGAGCGAGGCGCCCCAGGCCATTTGCCGCCGCCGATGACGGGGGCAAGGTCGGTCAGATTGCCCGGGCGTTGCGGGCTAGCGTCTCCTCCGTCTCGAAGGTGCTGAGAGTCTGTCCGGGAACATTGCTAGTTCCTGCATAGCCGTCTGACCATGAGACGGATGGAAGCGAGCAACAGAAAGGCACGCGCCTTCACATTGAGATTTTCCCAATCCTTACCCAGTCGACGACATCGGTTGAGCCACGCCAGCGTGCGTTCGACCACCCATCGCTTTGGTAGCACGACAAAGCCCTTGGCCTGGTCAGATCGTTTGACGATCTCCACCTCGGCCTGCGACACGACACGCTTCAACGCCTCCTGGAATCGCCGCCCCTGATAGCCGCCATCGGCATAAAGCTTCAGCAGGAACGGAAACATCCCGAACAGCGTCGCCAGCAGCATGGCGCCGCCATCGCGATCCTGGATGTCCGCCGCCGTCACGATGGCCTGTAGCAGCAAACCCTGGGTATCGACCAGGACGTGCCGCTTCTTGCCCTTGATCTTCTTCCCCGCATCATACCCATGCGGATCGATCGAGGCCCCCCTTTTTCGGCGCTCTTCACGCTCTGCGCATCAATCACCGCGGCGGTCGGGCTGGCCTCTCGCGAGGCCTGCTCACGACATTTCACATACAATGCGTGATGCAGTCGCTCCAGCGTGCCGTCCCAGGTCCATCGTTCCAGATAGTCGTGCACTGTGCTCCGCGGCGGCAGGTCCTTGGGGATCGCCCGCCATTGGCAGCCGGTGCTCAGCACATACATCACGCCGTTCACCACCTGGCGGATATCAACGCTCCGCTTGTTGCCGCCCGGCTTGGCCGGGGGGATCAATGGTTCCACCTCGGCCCATTCGGCATCAGTCAGATCGCTCTCATAGCGCAGTCGGGTGCGGTCGTACCGCGTCCGGTTCTCCTTGGTCCACATCCAGTCCCCCGAATCGATGCTCGGGGGAGAGAGAATCACAGGCGATTCAATGGCTTCAAGGGTGACCCGCTAAGCGATTCTAAAAACTCAATTTGTTCCCGGACGGACACTGAGCCGACGCGACAAGACGGGCGAGACCACGGCACGTCCGCAGTGCTGCCACCTGACGCCCAAACGTGGCGATCCGTCAGCAGGTGGCCGCCCGGCCGGACGCAACGATTGCGGAGCTGCGTGCCTGGTTGCTTGCAACGCGTGAGGTCGCGGTGAGCGATGGGTTGGTCTGCAAGACCCTGGCCGAGCTCGGCTTGACGCTCAAAAAAATCACTTCGCGCGGCCGAACAGGATCGGTGTAACAGTCAGTCGGGTGAACGAAATCGCCACCGCCATCGCGGCAGCGGTCGAGCAGCAAGGTGCCGCGACCCGTGAGATTTCGCACAACCTTCAGTAGGTGGCGCAGGGGCACCACCGAGGTCTCAGGCAACACCGCCGGCGTGAACCAAGCCGTCGAGGCGACGGGCGCTGCGGCCGGCCAAGTGCTCTTAGCCGCCGATGAGCTCACCAACCGTGCCGGGCAATTGGGGACCGATGTGAACGGGTTCTTCGCGCGGATCCGCGCCGGAAGCGGGTAGTTCGCCCTGGCCACTGTGGGATTGCCGGCGCACGTCAGCCACGGCCCGTTCAGGCAGGCCACTTGTCCACCGCGATGGCCATGGCGTGAGGGCGCCACGAAAGCCGGCCGACTACTGATGGGTCAGCCCGAGCTCCTATCCGCATTGACGGGAGAAAGTTGCTTCAGCCGGTTGCACGGACCGTGGACACGTGGCAGCAACTCCGCGTGCCAAGCCTGCGATCCACGTCCGCTCGGACCAAGAGCACAGGAGGCAGTCCGCGAGAACGTGAAATCATGTCTACCTCAACCGATAATTTGCCTGGTCTGCTCCACAGGCGCCCATCGCAATCGCCGGTCGTGAGCAGTCGTCTGCCCAATTCGCTGGACTGGGGTGCCGCCGCAGCCGTCTGGGTCGTGTGTTCGACGCTTATTCTTGCGCTGCAGGCCTTTCTGCAGAGCGCTAACATCGCCACGACCAACGGGTTGTGGCAGAGCATTGAGCTTCGACAATGGGTTGAAGACCCGGGCTGGTCACATTTCGACGCCGCGAACGCACTTTATTATCCCGTTTATGGCTTTCTGTGCCGCGCGCTTGCCGGGTTTGGCCTTCTTCCGGGTTTCCTCTGGCAGCAGATGGCTGAGCTCAATGCCGTGTTTGGCGGCCTTGGGCTTGCGGCGGTGTATCTGTTCGTGGCGGGGTGGCTGCGACGCCGTTCTGTCGCACTTCTGACGGTGGCGCTTTATGGCGGCTCCGCCTTCTACCTTCTGCTATCCGTGATTGACGAGTACGACATCGTGCCGGACGTCTTCGTTTTAGTCGCAACGTTGATGGCTTGCGCGTGGTTCGCCCGCCCCCGCATTCGCGAGATTGCTGCCGTGGCGATTGTGTTCAGCATTGGGTGGCTTTTTGGTTGGCACTTTCTTTTCCCAAGCCTGCCGCCGTTATTGCTGGCACTTTTCCTGGCTGCCGGTAGTCCGACGCAGCGACTGATCCGGCTGGCATCGTTCCTGCTGTTCATGTCGATCCCGCCATTGGCCTTGGCGCTGATCTATATTTCTACTAACGGCGGGGACATTGCCCAGGGGCGCGCGTTCCTGATTCGGCTGTTCTGGGTAGGAAAGGGAGTTGGCACTGGTTGGGGCGGATTCTCCGCTGCCAAGGTCCCGCTTGCGGTGGGGGGAATGGCCGAATCCCTTATCGGTGGTTCGAACATAACCTATGGATCGTGGTCGGCCATACCGATTGTCGCGGTGCAGATGGTGGCGGGCACGATTATCGGGCTTGCGCTGCTTAGGCTCGTCTTGCGTTACGTGTGGCGGAATCGGGCTGTACCGTCGGTGATGACGTCCTTTGTCGTTCTAGGCGGAACTTTGGTTACGGGAATTGTCTTCAATCTCTATTCCCAGCCCCAGGACCCCGAAATGGTCATTAGCGTGATGATTTGGACGCTGCCCGCATGGGCGCTGGTTGCGCAGTCTGCCCTCGACCACGGTCGGGCGTTCGTATTGGCCGAACGGCCCAATCGGCGGCCTTCGCTGCGGCCAGTGCTAATAATGGCGGTGCTGGCTCCAGTCGCTTACAATATTTCCGTGCTGGCGGAGTACCGGGGAGAGGATCTGAAGAAAGCGGCTATAGCCTCGGCGCTGGGTCGCCGCTTTGATCTGCGGCGCACGGTTTTCCTCTATCATGGGTTCGAGGGCATTATAACTTGGCAATTCGCTCTGCAAGAGGGAAGCTGGATGGAACCGTCGGAGCTGCCCCCTGCGCCAAGCCCGCGCCCAACGTTCAAATTGATCGGGGCGGCAAGCATCCCGGTACATCATCCAGACTGGACTCCACAGCAGCAGGCTAGCTCTCTTAGAGATCAGATTGATGCGGCCCTAAGCCGGCATTACGAAGTGGTCGCCGGGGGGTATGTTCTGGACCCCGAGGTGGCGTGGGTCGACCACTTTCTAACGGTCGCCCCGGCATCTGTGCCGGAGGCGATGCGGCGCATGTTAGATCAGAACTTCCGTTTGACGCCTGCCTATAGTGATCCATCAATTGGCCAATATTCTATCGTGACGCGTAAGGCCGACCCATGACCTGCGGATCGCCGAGCCTGTCCGTTGTTGCGCCGTGCCTCAACGAAGAGGAGGTACTGCCGGAATTCCTGCGGCGTACCCGGGCGGTGTGCGAAGGGCTTGATCTGTGTTACGAGATCGTCCTGGTGGACGACGGTTCCCGTGACTGTACCTGGGGCATTATTTCAGCCGCTGCCACCGCCGACCAGAGAATCCTCGGAATCCGTCTACGTCGGAACCACGGGCACCAACTCGCACTTTCTGCGGGCATTGCCGCAACCACTGGTGGGATGGTGCTGCTGATCGATGCCGATCTGCAGGATCCCCCCGAGCTTCTTCCGGCAATGATCAAGCTGTTGCGGACCGAGAACGCAGATGTCGTGTATGGACAGAGGCTGCGGCGACCGGGCGACACCTTGTTTAAGCGCACCACTGCTGCGGTATTCTACCGTCTGATAAACTCACTCTCCGATGTACAGGTTCCTCGCGATGTTGGAGATTTCCGCCTCATTAGCCGAGCAATGGCAGACCTGCTATGCCAAATGCCGGAACGCCATCGGTTCGTCCGCGGCATGATCGCCTGGGCCGGCGGTCGGCAAATCCCCTTTCCCTACGACCGATGCCCGCGCCACGCGGGATCAACAAAATACCCACTGCGACGCATGCTGCGCTTCGCTGTTGATGCGATCACCGGTTTTTCTCGCCGCCCGCTCCAGGTCGCGACGTGGCTCGGCATTCTGGCCGTGTTCTTCAGCATTTCGCTTGCATTGTATTCGCTCGCCGGCTGGGTGTCGGGCCTGGCAGTACCTGGATGGACCAGCCTGATGAGTGCCGTCGGGTTTCTCAGCTCCTTGCAATTTCTCATACTCGGCGTGTTCGGAGAGTATCTGGGCCGACTCTATGAGGAAAGCCTAGGGCGGCCCCTTTTTCTGGAGGCCGCTAGGGTCGGTTGTGGGCTCAGCGCCGACGATCGCTCGCGGGCACCAATCGAACCGGATGTTCGGCATGTGGCGAGCTAAGATTTGCGAGCGCTGGCTTTGGCCGCTGCGAGCGGAGCACTGAGCGACATGGAACCATCCGAATTCGACCGATATGCGGATAACTATTACGAAGAGCATTCGAGAAACATCGCGTTGTCGGGGGAGGAGCCGGAATTCTTTGCCCAATACAAAATAGCCGATGCTAAGCGTCTTACGCTGAGTCAGAAGCTACAGGTATCGAGGATTCTCTGATTTCGGCTCCGGGATCGGCAATTCCATACCGTATTTTCGAAAGTATTTCCCCCGAAGTGAGATTGTTTGCGCGGACACATCTCGGCACTCGCTCGAGATTGCTGCGCAGCGATTTCCGGGGCCCGAGCATCAGGTCCTTCTCAAGGAAGGAACCGGGTTGGATTTACCGGACGGGCATTTCGCTCTCTGTTTCTCTGCGTGTGTGTTTCATCACATCCCGCACGATCAACACTGCTTCTGGCTTGGTGAATTACGCCGGGTTACCGTGGCGGGCGGGATGATCGTTATTTTCGAGCATAATCCGCTGAACCCGATGACAACGGCCGCGGTGAGAACCTGCCCGTTCGACGTCAACGCGCGCCTGATAACAGCCCGAAAGCTCGCCAGGAAAATGCGCTCGCAGGGATGGAGAGATCCGCGATGCGAATATAGGCTCTTTTTCCCGCGCATGCTATCTTGGCTTCGACCGTTCGAGCGTTTGCTCACACCCGTACCGTTGGGTGCGCAATACAGCCTGTCGTCGATCAATGTTGCGAAAGCATGACACAACAGTTTCTTAAGTTTATCTTCTTTGGCCTGTTGAACACGGCCGTCGGCCTTTCGGTCATCTTTCTAGCCATCCATTTGTTAGCTGCTGACCCACTTACGGCGAACGCCGTGGGGTACTCGGCGGGACTCCTCATGAGCTTTATACTGAACGGCAGGGTTACGTTCCATCGAGACGCGTTGCCAATGTCTATGTTCGGGCGGTTCGTAGGCGTATGTCTGGCCGCGTACCTGGGGAACGCTGCCGCCATGTGGCTGTCGCTGCCTTATGGCAAGTATCTGGCCCAGGTCGCGGGAATGGCTGTCTACACCTTGATCGGCTTCTTTGGGTGCCGCCTGTTCGTGTTCCGGAGCGCTTAAGGCTTGTCGGCTTCTCCAGACAGTTCGGACACCTACAACCTCTATCGACGAGTTTGCTCGGGACCTTGCTATAATAACGCTCTTTGTCGCAGCCACGCTTACGCGGGAGCACATCGCTCGCGTAGCGCCCGGATGCCAACCCACCATGCGGGTTGAACGCCACTGTTGCAGCCAATGTCGATCAATGTAAGCGAGTGTTCGTCCACACTCAGCCACCATCCAGGCAAATAGCGTTTCGGTTTGAAGCTGCTCAGGGTAGTTCCCTCAGCAACGGCTTGGTCAGCTCCGAGGGTTTGTCTCCCTTTTGCAGCCGACTGTACTCAATCGCTTGACGGGCACCTTACTCCCAGCGCCAGATCGGCCGCCCCGCGGCCGAGATACAGAACTTCCGCGATTTCAGCGACTGCCATTGGCAGAACGCGCCAGCAATCCAATACGATGCGCCGCTTGCCGCCTTGCGCGAATACAGCTGGCGAAAGTCGGGCATAGCTTTGTGCGGGTGTCGTGATCACGATCACCTCGGCCGTGCCGATCGCCGCCTCCGGCTCGCCGACCGCCATCACTGCATCGCCGAGAACCGCCGAAGCCGCCTCCAAAGCGACCGGGTCATGCACGGCTACCGCGAAGCCAGCCTCTACAAGGCGGCTCGCGACCATCACGCCCTGGCTCTCTTCGATGACTGGCGTATCCGGCTTGTACGCGAGTCCGAGGACCGCGACCCAGGCGCCCCGATCCGCCAGCCGTCCCACCAGGCTTGCCACACGCGTCGCTTGGCGTCGGTTCACTTCGTCCGTTGCCAGCGCAAGGTCGGCAGTGACGCCCACGGACCGAGCGAGCGCTGCCCACGCCACATTGTCTCGGGGGAAACACGGGCCGCCGTAGCCGAGCGCGCCCTTGAGATACTTGCCGCCGATCCGACTGTCCTTGCCCAAGGCCGCAGTCACCACATCAACGTCGGCTCCTGGAAGGGCCTCGCACAATTCGGCAAGCATGTTGGCGTAGCTGATTTTAGTGGTCACGAACGTATTGACCGAAATCTTGCTGATTTCGGCGTTCACCCAGTTCATCCGCTGCACGGGTGGGTCGCTCTCCACCATTTCGTGATACAGCGCTTCGAGCACGTCGCCGGCGCGCCTGTCGCTCTCGCCGATCAACAGCATGTCGGGATGCAACAGGTCGCGCACTACGCTTCCGAGGGCGATGAACTCGGGACTGTAGGTCAGGCCGACAGTGTGGCCGACCCGCCGGCCACTGGCTTGCTCGAGGGCGGAGCGGATCTCGCCGCCGGTCGAACCTGGCATGACCGTGCTGGTGACGTTGACCACGTGGTAGCGATCCGTGACGCGCAGTGCGGCGCCGATCTGGCGCACCGCGTCCAGCACCCAGCGGTTGCTGAACATGCCGTCGGGGCCGGAAGGCGTCGGCACAATGACAAATGATACGTCGGTCAGCGGGATCGCATCAGCGAAGCTCGTAGTGGCGCGTAGTCGCCGACCCGCGACATCGATCCGCTCTTGCAGCCCCGGCTCCTCGACCGGGGCTTTGCCGGCATTGATCGCCGCCACGAATTGGGGGTTGAGATCGACACCAATAACGTTATGTCCCTTGCTTGCAAGCACAGCGGCGAGCGGGGAGCCCAGCCTGCCGAGACCGATGACGGCAATGTCCATCATGGAGTCGCCTACGCCATCGACGGCGCGTTGCGCCGCACCTGCCGCTCGATCCAGTCATAGGTCGCTGCAAGCCCGGTCTCCAGGGGCTGGGTCGGCGCCCAGCCAAGTTGCGAACGGAACAGGCGATTGTCGGAGTTGCGCCCCCGCACGCCAGTCGGGCCGGGTACATTACGGATCGACAGCTCTTTACCCGCAATTCGCATGATCATGCGGGCGAGGCCGTGAATGGTGACCATTTCCTCCGAGCCGATATTCACCGGCCCGGCGAAAGCGGACCGCATCAGGCAAAGCGTGGCCTTAACGCATTCGTTGATATAAAGGAAGGAGCGCGTCTGGCGGCCGTCGCCCCAGATCTCGATTTCGCCCCCGGGGGGCGCCGCGGCGACCTTTCGGCACAGTGCCGCGGGAGCCTTCTCGCGGCCCCCGGTCCAAGTTCCCTCGGGTCCGAAGATGTTGTGGTAGCGCGCGATGCGCACCTCGATACCGTGGTTACGCTGAAAAGCAAGATACAAGCGTTCGCTGAACAGCTTTTCCCAGCCGTACTCGCTGTCGGGTGCGGCCGGGTAGGCGCTGTCCTCGACGCAGTTGGGCCGATCCGGGTCTTCCTGGTTATAGGCGGGGTACATGCAAGCTGACGAGGAATAAAAGATGCGCTTGGCGGCCCGACAACGTGCCGCTTCCAGCACGTTCAGATTGATCATTGCCGAATTGTGCATGATGGCGGCGTCGTTTTCGCCGACGAACACGTAACCGGCCCCGCCCATATCGGCAGCCAGTTGATAGACTTCATCGAAGCGGCGGTCGATGATGGAACGACAGAAACCAGGGTCCCGCAAGTCGCCGATCACGAAATCGTGAGCATCGGTCGGCGCGAACTCCGGGAACTTCAGGTCGACCCCGCGCACCCACAGTCCCTCGGCCGTCAGCCACCGCACCAGATGCGAACCAATAAAGCCGCCCGCACCGCATACTAAAGCAGTTTTCATCTGCGTACCGATCAGCGCTCCACTTCAGGTTGATTTCGCCACCCATCGGGCGAATCGTCAGGCGAAGCCCACTGATCGCCGAAATTGCATTGGTCGTCAACCAACGCACGCCACCAACACAATGCAGAGGTCGGTTCGGGGACGCCACCCGACGTGCGGCGTCCCATAAAGGGCGGCGGACATTCCAGCCCACTCAGGCCCGCGGAGACCATTCCGGAACGTGCTGGAACTGGGGCCCAACGAATATGGCGTCGGCCCAGGAAAGCACGTTCGGATTGCGAGGATGATAGAAACAATCGTAGAGACCAAACAGGTTGTAGCCGTCGCGCGCCAGTCGGGCGCCAATGTCCCAGAAGAGCGGCTGTCCCCTATACAGCGGCTTCAGTTCCGCCTCGCAAACGATCAAGCCAATGCGCGCCCCTTGCAAAGCCTTGCTCGCCCCGTTCAGCGCTGCCAGCTCGGCACCCTGGATGTCCATCTTGACGATATCGACTGTGGCTAGCCCCTCCTGCTCCAGGAAACTGTCGATCGTTATGGTCGAAACCTGGGTTTCGCCACGCTTTCGCGCATACCCCGCCCAGAACTGCTGCTCGCCGATCTCGAACAGGGAATGCGTACCATCATGCGTGTTGATATGAAGCGTGACCCGACCATCATTGTCGGCTACCGCCTGCTGGAACACCCGCACGCGGTCGCCAATATGCGCGAGAGCCGCTGTGCAGGTGATGAAATTGGACAATTCAGGCTCAAAGGCAAACACGCGAGCAGCCGGAAAATCGTTAAGATAATGCAAGGCTGACTGGCCATGCTGTGCCCCAACATCCAGTATAACACGCGCGTCTGGTATCAAACGCCGCTGATCCTCGAACATCGCCTCGCGGGATGGATGACGAGGGGCCTGAGTACGATCTGTGCTCATGAACATTCGCCATTAACAGAGTGCTGTCACGGCCCAATCGCCCCAGTGCTCGGTCGGCACCACCCTCAATGACGAGAGGCAGAAGCTGGTTGTGCCGGAGGACCAAATGCGGAACTCGACTCGGGAACCGTCAGGAGCGGTCAACGCTTCCTCGGGGATCACGAATCCGAGCACGCACCGGAGTGGCCCCGGGCTAGTCGGGACAATCCGCTCCTCCGCCAGCAAGCGATTGCCGGAATCGGTGACTACGTCCGCGCGGATTGCGGCGTCTTCCGGTGCATCCAGGAAGTAGAGGTCGAATATAGCCTGGTAGCGTCCCGGGAGGAGGGCGGCGTAAGGGCCGTATGCAATCGCCTCGTCGACCCCGAACACAGCGTGAATGACCATCGCATTGTTCGGGCTAGTTGAAACGACCGCCCCCGCCGGTGCTGGCCCGCGCGCGCCTGCTGGCCCCACGCTCAGCAAAGGTAACCAGTCGAAGCTCCTAGTGTCCTTTACCGCATCGTCCGCCATCTCCGTGAGGCGGGCGCTCCGAATGACGACACGCGCTCGCCCAGCGCTCCGAAGGCGGAACTCGACGGCGAGCCAGATCAACGCACTGATCAGCCCGGGTGTGACACCGAACTCGACAGATACAGAGCCGCGCTCCAGATCTTCCATCTCAACGTCGCGATAGGCGAGGAGATAGGGGCCAGAAACCACCTCCAGGCCGAGACCGGGCTGCCGATAGGCTGTTGCGAAGGGACGTTCAATTCAAGGCCGAGCACGACCTGGTAGTTGCCGGGGGCCAAATCGAGGTAACCGCCATAGCAGACGTGCCCCGACACCCCCGATACCGCGAGGATGGCCGCGCCGGCATCGATTTCTCGCTGTCCGGCCTCACCTGGCAGCAGCATGGGCAGCAGGTCCTGCGCTTCACGGCGGCGGCTGGCCCAATAGCCCTGCCGTATGCGGGTGGCCATCGGCGATCGGGCTGCCCCAATGTAGCTGTTTGTCAGCGACTCGGCCCGATTGTTCACGGTATTCACGAGAATGAAACGTCGGGGTGGAGCGGATCCAGTCGCCAGCCGTGACTGCTCGGACCAGACGATGGTCCGAAAACCACGGACTACTGCACGAATAGCAGGGTCCGTATCGAATTCCCAGTCTTCAGGTGCGATATCATCCGGCCTGCCCCAGTCGAACACAAAAGCGTCACACTGCGAGTCCAAGGCAGCATTATCGGCCCAGACACAGGCATCGGGAAGTTCTGGACCTAACGAGCGTGCCTCCGATGAAACCATGATCGGCGTTGAGAAGCCCATGGCCCGCCAGGCCGCAGCGAAGCATCGCAGTAATGTGCGCTTGGTTCCGCACCAGCCGAGGATCGTGTCCCGCTTGTAGCTCGAGAAAGCATCGGTGACGAAAGGAATTACATGTTGGGCATCGTAATCGACACGGTTGTAACTCTCGCGAGCATAGCTCGCGTCCAACGGACTACTCAACGGTGCGGTTATCGCGGCGCGTAGCCCGAGCAGATATCGCCGGCTTGTGGTGTCTACCCGGACTTCCTCGACCAATTCGCCGGCGAGACCCCAGCAATCTGCTTGCTCTGGTAGATATGGACTGGTCACATCATCAAAGAAGGTTCGGAGGTCATTTTGTAGGCTCCCAGGCCGATGCATCGGGGTAATCTGCCTTGTGTGGTCGCAGTGATAACCGAACACATGCTCGATGACATCGCCGACCTTGCCATGCAATAAGAACAGGCGGCGGGCTATATTCGAATCAACGTGCCAGCCCAGCAGCATCAACTCGTGGAATCCGCCAACTCGCCACAAATCGTCCCGCAGCATGAGCTGGAAGTCGCCGGGCCCATCGTAACGAACCGCGGGGTGCGAGGCGCGAACAATCTCATTCAGGTGAAAGTTCCTCCCCCACGATCCGACGGCTTTGATAGCACCTCCAGGGTCGAGACGATCCAGACTCTCCCAGAGCGACTCCGGTACCTCGAAGCGCGGGAGATGATAATAGCCTTCCAGCAGACTCCCAGCTATTTCCGATAACGACTGGCCACGTCGCGGGACAAAAATCATGTCAGTGTTCGTCGAAAGCACCCATCGATTGGTCGAATTCGCTCGCCGGACCGCCACGTTGCGCGCGATCGGCTCCAGGGCAACGAGGGGTGTGCGGGAGCGGAAGCTCTCGTGCTGCTCAGGCCGCACCCGCAGAATGCGGAGCAGTCGCTTGGCCCGCTCGGTCAGCGTGTCCTGAATCGCTTCGGGGAAGGTCGGAAAGTCCTCCGGCGTGTTGTAATCGACAAAGATGATTTCATCGTCGCGGGCACCCAGCAGTTCCGCCATGCAATTCAGGCTCAAGGCGGCCCGCTTGTGCAGATTATAGCCGTAACTATCATTGCGGCCATAGAGGATCAGGGACAGCATCGGACGCTCCGGTTGCGATAACTGAAGGCTGCGTGCTACGCGCGGACCCCGATCAACATCCAGCTCGGCCGCACCCAAAAGAGTCGCGACAAACTCGGCCGCCAGTCTTCGAAGTGGTCTAGCACCGCGCGCGTCACCCCCCGGGGCGCAACCGCCTGTGCCAATGTTCGCGGATCGGGGCAGAAGTCGTGCCAGATGACGATACCACCTTGTCGAACCAGGCGCAGCGCCTTGTTTGTGTCGCTCGCGACCACATCGGACTGATGTCCACCATCTATCAGGACCGTGTCAAACCAACCGGCCGGGAACGCTGAATCGTCGAATTCGCGGCTGTCGCAGAGAATCTGGTGGACCCGATCAGAGTACCCAGCCTTGCGGTAGCGCCAACCAATGGCGGTGCCGCTGTCTCCGCCACCGTCAGAGGGCTGCCATCCGGGTTCGGTCGAGCCATAAAGCGGCTGGCCGTCCGCATCGACCTCGCCGCCCGGCAGGTTCAGCGTCCAGATCTCTGCCTCGCTCGCTTCAGCGCACAGGACGACGTTGAAGCCCTCCCACGTGCCGAACTCAAGGTGGCGGTGCGGGCGCATATTACTGTAGATGTATCGATAGATGGCAGCCTCGTCCCTCTCCGTCTGGAAATCGGCCAATGCATGACCGTAAAGCATCACCTCGGGAACAAAGGGCCGGCTGAAGCCAAGCGCGGCACCAAGCTCCTCGACCGGAACGATATCGATGTCAGCCGCCACAGGTGGGCGCGATGCGAATGGCTGTGATCGGCCTGCGAGTGCAGCCCCGCATTCGGAGAGCGACATTCCGCGCCTAGCGGGATCGAGCAGCGGCTCGCTCGTTCGCGGGCTCGTGGGCACTCCGCGGCAACACCTGATGCTTGCCAGGCCGATCATGGCCGTCGCGCCGTCTGGATCGGCGTTGCGCAGCATCAAATGACCGACCTCTGTGCCTTCGTGGATCGTCAGGGCGACTGTCTGAACGCCGCCGGTGGGGTGGATGATGGTTTCCCTGTCAAGATACGCCGAAAAATCGCCCCTGAGACAGCCGACCCCCACCGTGCCGCCGGATACCGACATCTCTACGGTGACAATGATGGGTCCGCTCGGCCAATCGCACCCCTCGCGTCTGCGCCAGGACGCCGCGAACGACCACGTCGGACCAGGCGCGGATATCAGCCAACCGCCCGCTGACCCGGGTTCAGCTCGCGCGGCGTTGTGCAGCAATGGCTCCGCTGCGAACGGGTCCGCAACCGCCGGGCCGGTATCGAGATCCGATGGCATGATTAGCGGGCGCGTGTCGAAGATCAGGCGGCAGGCCGCTCGGCCGGGATCAGGCGCGGTCGCCGCGGCGGACCGCTTGAACGCAAAATTCTCGTGGTCTAGGACCTGTGGCTTCCGAATAACCCCTTGCGGCGAGCCATTCCAAAGCCTCTGGTGGGCTTTGTCCCCGCTTGGCGAGGGCATGGTTCAGTTCCACTACGACCCACGGATCGAAGCGTTCCAGCGTCTCGGCAGCACCACGCAGCACCTCGAAGTCGAAACTGTCAACATCGATCTTGAGACAATCGAGCCGATCGATGCCGCGAGTCGACACGACATCGTCAACAGTCGTAAACTCGTATTCCTGTCGCTCGGGGTCCCGGCCCCAAATCCGGTAAACATCATCCTCGATGCGGCCTGATCTGCGGCCGACCGCGAGCTGCAGCGGCTCGACATTGAGGCACGAATGGTGGGCAAGGTTGGCGCGGAGCATGCTTATGGTAGAAGTCGGCTCGAACGCGAGGATCTTCCCTCGGGGCGCCAGCCTTGAAGACAGGATCGAATAGTATCCGATGTTTGCCCCGATATCGAAGATCACCCAATCCGGCTGCACATGCTCGACGAACCACCGCTTCGTCTGCAGTTCGCAGTTCGGGTAGTAGTCCAGGAATTCCGGATAATAGGCGACGAGTTCGATCGCAGCCTGGCCGGGAATAAGGGTATAGATGGCTCGCATGCCGGGGTCAGCCGACGTGGAAGGCGGAGCGACCTCGCTCTCGGTCGAACACGTTCGGGAAGTGGCCAACCCGGCTGAACTCTCATTTGGCTTCATCCTGCCTCCGTCGAGCGATCCTGCCAGTCCCCGTATCACCGCACCAGCAACTCCGGCACCGCGAACGGCTCGGCCAGCTCAATCGCGCGAGCGGCGCGCAGCACGAGGTCGTCGCGATACTGCGCTGCGGCGATCTGCACCGCGCGCGGCAGCCCATCGTCGCGCAATCCGATCGGCACGGTGATCGCCGGCTGGCGGGTGATGTTGAAGGTGAACGTCCACGGCGCCCACTGGGTCCACAGCGCCTGCACCGGATCGATGGTGGGCGCATCGGCTGGCGGCGGGCCGCACGGCACAGTGGGGCATAGCACTAGATCGTAGCGCTGGTGCAGCCGGGCCATCGCATGCGCCGTGGCCACCCGCATCGCCTCGGCGTCCAGGAACTCGATCGCCGACATCCCGCCTTGGGTGCGCGCCACGTCCCGCAGACCGGGATCGAGCAGATGGCGTTGCTCCTCCGGGAACAGCCCGACCAGCCGCGCCAGCGCGACGCCCCAGACGCGAGCGAAGATGCGCCGCGTGTCCGGGAGGCCGGGATCGGCTTCCTCCACGGCTGCCCCAGCGTCGGCCAGAAGTCGCGCGGCGCGTTCCATGCCATCGACGGCGTCGGCATCGGCCGGCGCATCGAACCCGGGGTTGCGTAGCACCGCTACGCGAAGCCCGGCCACGCCGGCCTCGATGCCGTCGCGCCAGTCCCTGCCGTCATCGGGCACACAGAACGGATCGCGGACGTCGTAACGCGCCATCGCCGTCAGCATCAGGGCGGCATCGCGCACCGAGCGGGTCATCGGCCCGGCACAAGCGACCGAGGCGAAGGCCCCGGCCGGCCATTGCGGCACCCGGCCGTAGCTCGGTTTAAGCCCGACCAGTCCGCACCAGGCGGCGGGAATCCGGATCGAGCCGCCGGCATCGGTGCCGACATGCAGCGGGCCAAAGCCCGCCGCACCCGCCGCTCCAGCACCGGATGATGAGCCTCCCGTCGAGTAATCCGGGTTCCACGGATTGCGCGTGATCCCGGTCAGCGGGCAGTCGCCCGGCGACTTCCAGCCGAACTCGGTGGTGCAGGTCTTTCCCAGGATCACCGCCCCGGCCGATTTCAGCCCCAGAACCAGCGGCGCATCGTCAACCACAGGGCCCGGATCGGTCAGCCGGCTGCCGCGGCGCGTCGGAAAGCCGGCGACATCGACAAGGTCCTTCGCGGTGACCGGCACGCCGTCCAGCAGCCCCAGCGGTCGTCCCGCCCGCCAGCGGCAAGCGCTCTCCGCCGCCGCTGCTCCAGCTTGAGGGTTCATTACTACAAACGCGTTCAGCCGCGGATTGTGCCGGCTCACCCGCTCGGTCACCGTTTGCAGCACCTCGACCGGGCTTAGCGCTTGGCGGGCGTAGAGCGCGAGCATCTCCTCGGCGGTGAGCAGGGCGGCATCGGTGCTGGGCATGAGCGGCTTTCCGCAAGCGATGAACCGGCGCAGCATGATGGCAGCGCGACGTGGAGGAAACCCCGATGAGCGACCGCCCCCACAGCAAGCATCCCGACGGCGAGCCCTGGCAGTGGCCGGAGGCAACCTGGCGTCGCATCGTCGGCCGTGGCCGCGCCGGACGCAGCCTGCGTCCGAAATCCTGGCCCGACGGGGCCCGCTGCGCCGTGGCGATCTCGTTCGACGCCGATCACGAGACGATCCCGCTGCGCGACGCCGACGAGAGCCCGATGCGAATCAGCCAGGGCCAGTACGGCGCCCGCTCCGCCACGCCGCGCATTCGCCGGCTGCTGGAGCGCGAGAGCGTGCCGGCCACGTTCTTCTACCCGGCCGTCTCCGCCCTGTTGCACCCGGATGAGGTGCGCGCCATCGCCACCGACGGGCACGAGATCGGCATCCATTCCTGGATCCACGAGGCGAACACCACGCTGCCGGGCAATGCCGAGCGCGAGCTGACCCTGCGTGCCGCCGACGTGCTGACCAAGCTCGCCGGCCGGCCACCCGTGGGTATGCGCACCGCGAGCTGGGACTTCTCGGTCAACACATTGTCGATCATCCGCGAAATGAAGCTGCTGTACGACAGCAGCCTGATGGCGGACGACGAGCCGTATGAGCTGACCGACGGCGGCGAGCCCACCGGAATCGTCGAGCTGCCGCCCGAATGGATCCGCGATGACGCGGTCTATTACAACATGGTGCGCTTCTCGGCGCTGCGTCCCTACACGCCGCCGTCCGGTGTTGAGGAGATTTTCCGCGCCGAGTTCGACGGCGCGTGGGAGGAGGGCGGTCTCTTTTTACTGACGATGCACCCGCACGTCACCGGCCATCGTTCGCGCCTGCCGGTACTGGAGCGGCTGATCAAGCACGCCAAGGCGAAGGGCAAGTGCTGGTTCGCCACCCACGCCCAGGTGGCCCAATGGTGCAAGGACAACGCCGCCGAATGACGGATGCCGCCAGCCCGGACGCGGTGTGGCGCACGCTGGCTGCGATCCGTGCCCGGGCGCCACTGGTGCATAACATCACGAACCTTGTCGTTACCAACAGTACTGCCAACGCTCTACTTGCCATTGGCGCATCGCCGGCGATGGTGGAGGGGGCCGACGAGGTGGAGGAGTTCGCCGCCGCTGCGGCTTCACTGGTGATCAATCTGGGCACGATGAGCGCCGATCGCTCCGCGGCGATACGGCTGGCGGTCACGGCCGCCAATGCGGCGGGCAAGCCCTGGGTGCTGGATCCGGTCGCGGTCGGGGCAATCAGTTATCGCACCAGCCTCGCCCGCACGCTGCTCGGACGCAGGCCCGCGGCGATCCGTGGCAATCCTTCGGAAATCCTGAGCCTCGCCGGCGAAGCGGGTGGCGGAAAGGGGGTCGACACCGGCACCGGCTCCGAGGCCGCGCTGGAGGCCTCCCGGAAACTGGCGGCTCGGGTCGGCACGACGGTCGCGGTTACTGGCGCGACCGATTACGTCACCAACGGTGCGCAGACACTGGCCATCCGCAACGGCCATCCGATGATGGCCCGCGTGACCGGCCTCGGCTGCACGGTGACGGCGATCGTCGGCGCGTGCCTCGCCGTGGAGCGCGACGCTCTCGCCGCGACAGCGCACGCGCTGACCATCATCGGCGTCGCCGGCGAGATCGCGGCGGAGCGCGCCCGTGGCCCAGGTTCGCTGCAGCTCGAACTGCTCGACGCGCTCTACCTTCTCGACGAAGCGACCCTGATACGCCGTGCCCGACTCGGTGCGCTCGGTTCAGGTCACTTGGCGTAGGAAGCTTCGCTCCTCAGCCAGGATACAGCGCTGCTCCTCGGCAAAGCGGAAATTGGCCACCGCCTCGGGGTCGGAGCTCAGCCGCGTACGATACGCCTCGTACGCGGCAAGGCTGTCGAACGAGATGAGTCCATAGGCGACGTTGTTGGTGCCTTCATGCGGCATCCAATAGCCGACGAGCTCGCCGCCGCATTTCGGGATGATCGACAGCCAGCGCCGCGCATATTGCTCGAACTCATCCCCTTTGAAGGGATCAAGCCGGTATCGAATGAAGACAGTAATCGTCATGCCAATCTCCTGGTTGTGTGCTCCATTGAACGGATTGACGACCTGATTCCTACGGCGGCGATCAGGGTACCGCCTACCAGGAGAACGGCCGAGATTGAGAACGCGTCCTCGATGCCCGGCACGCCTCGTTCCGCCATCAGCGAACCGAACAGCGCCACGCCGATCCCGCCGCAGGCCTGCCGCAGGGTATTCAGGACCCCGGCGGCGATGCCCGAGCGAGAGCCCGGGACGGTCGAAAGCAAGGCCGACGTCATGAGCGGAACCGCCAAACCGATACCTGCCGGAATGACGATCAGGCCCGGCAGCATCGCCGCATAGGACGTCGCCGGGCCGAGACGATCCAGCAGCAGAAAGCCCACCCCGCCGAGCAGAAGCCCGCCAGCTATCGGCTTACCCAGGCGAGGCCGGCGGCCGAGCCACCCGGCGGCAATATTGGACAGGCCCAATGTCACCGGAAACGGCAGGAACGCAAGGCCGCTTGCTGTCGGCGAGTAATCCCGAACCTGCTGCAGATAGAGGCTCAGTACGAAAATCCCACCATACAGCGTGAGATTTATAAGGGCGCCAATCGCCGCGGCACCGCTGAACGCGGGGTGCCGAAAGAAGTGCAACGGCAGCATCGGATCCCGCCCTCGGGCCTCGACGATCACGAAACAGGTACCGGCGGCTGCCGCCACGGCGAAGCCGGGCAGCACGATCGCCGACCCAACTCCGAACCGTCCCGCCTCGATCACAGTGCCGGTCAAGACCAGCAACGTCACCAGGGCGAGCGCTTGTCCCCCGCCATCCACGCCGCACTCACGCTGCGGCGTGTCTTCGACGAAGGTCCGCGTCAGCCACAGTCCGGCAGCCCCGATCGGTAGGTTGATCAGGAAAATGCTGCGCCAGCCAAACGTATCGACCAGTACCCCACCGATCACCGGTCCGGCCGCCAGCGAGACGCTCGCTGCCGCGGTCCACAAGCTGATCGCCCGGCCCCGCGCCGTCGTGTCGCCGCGGCAGGCGTGCGTCAGAAGCGCCAGCGAACACGGCACCAGCAGAGCCGCACCGATCCCCTGAACCGCCCGCGCCGCGATCAGCATCCCGATGCCGGGCGCAAGCCCGCACCCCAGCGACGCGACGACAAACAAGATGAATCCGGACATATACGCCCGCCGCGCGCCAATGCGATCACCGAGCGCTCCGGCTGACAACATCAGCGATGCAAAGGTGATCGTGTAAGCATCGACCACCCATTGCAGGCCGGCGACTCCGGTTCCCAGCGCCGCACCGATTCGGGCGAGCGCGACATTGAGGATCGAGACGTCGAGCTGCACCAGGACGAAGCCCAGACTGGTCGCAACAACGACCAGACCGATCCCGGATCGGCGGAACGCGACTGCCATCCTCATGCTGCTGCCGAATGAACGGGAGCCGCGTCCGGCCCCGAGAGAAAGCACTCCGCCTCCCGATAAAGCGCGTAGCAATTCGCTTCCAGGTGCAACAGATGCGTGCCGCGACCGATCTTGATGTCGCGCTTCTGCGGAGCAGAACTGAACGCGTCGAACAGCCAGCCCGCATCCTGATCGGTGCACAAGCTGTCCCATTCGCCGCGGATGATCGCGACCGGCGCGCGAATCAGAGCCGGATCGTAAGCGAGTTCCCCGGCCCAGGCGTCGAAGATGTCCTGGAACGCGCCGCTCGGAACCTTCACCGATGCCGGCGAGCGGGAGCGGCTTTCGGGATCGCTATCGAGATAGCGCTCGCCCCATTCGTCGAAATGGCGCCGTAGGAGGACGGGCGGTTCTCCCGCCGGCACGTCCGCGATGAACCGGTCCCACTGGGCCTGCAGCGAGATCAGCCGCCACCCTGGCAGTTGCACCGGATCCGCGGTGCGCTCGCGCCGAGCGATCGCACCGAAGAAGACCAGCCGCTCGACCAACTCGGGGCAGCGACCGGCAAATCGGCCGGACACAATCGTGCCCCACGAATGAGCGATAAGGGAGAGGCGGTGCACCCCCTGCTGGCCGCGGATGAAGCGCACCGCCTGTTCGAGCTGGCGGCTCGCATCCTCAGCCCGCCCGAGCGGTGCCACATCATCGGCCGGCGCCGCCATTTCGGGATATGGGTCGGACAAGCAGCCGAACCCGTGGAAGTCCAGGCCCCAGACGTGAAACCCCGCGGCGCACAACTCGTCGCGCCACGAACGTCCATCGAACCGGTGCGCGATCGACAACGCCGACGAGAACGTGCCGCCATGAACGTAAAGCACCACCTTCGCGTCTGGCCATGTCCGCCGAAGCGGCGGGAGGTAGCGAAGGAACAGCGACAGACCCTGGTGCGGGCTTGGGATACGGAAATGCTGCTCCTGCTCATCGAGCTTGGGGACAGCGGCTTCAGTAGGACGAGTGATCATCAAGAGCGCTCCGCTGGCGATGGCAGGACCGCCCCGACATGGCGCCTTACGTCCCCGCTGTCCCCTCGGATCGCTTCGGTGCCTGCCGAAGGGTCGGATCAGCCGCGGTCTCTCTCAGCCTCGCCCGATCTTGTCCGTTCCTCCGGTGATCGCGCCAGCGGCTGAACGCGTTCGCTTCGGGACACCCGTAGGAGCCATGCAATGCCGTTCAAACCCGTCCTGCTGCCAGCTGTTTTCGCTATCGTCTGCTTTGCGGCGATGCCCGCCACGTCAACCTTTGCCGCGTCCGATACCGCGAACGCCGGCAAGCACGACACCGCGAAGGGCGCCGCGGCTGGCGCGATCGTCGGACACGAGGTGGGCAGCGGCCATGCTCTTGCTGGCGCCGCGGTCGGTGCGGCTATCGGCCATCACGAAAAGACCAAGGCCCAAGAAAAGGCGGCCGTCCACAACGACAACGGCTGACGGCCAGCGGCCGAGGAACGCCGCGTCTTATCCCGCCGGCGACAGCACGTGAATGACGCGGCTGGCAATCATGTCTCGCGTCTTCGCGGCGTAGGATGCCATATGCGGCGATGCGGCATGCGCCTTCAGCGCGTCCAGGCTCTCCCATTTTTCAACCACGACGAAACTGTCCGGGCCCAGCCTGGTCTGAATAGGGCCGGCTCCTTCGGCATCAATGGCCGGCCCGTATTCGATGCAGCCCTTTTCGGCGTGCACCGCCGGCATGTTCGCGCGGAACGCATCCAGGATCGTCTCGCGCATGCCGGGCTTAGCGGTGACGATGGCGAGCACATGGATCATGGCCGGTCCTTCCCAGATGACGATAGTCTATCCGATCGCATCCGACTGGCGGTGGCAAGGTCCGTTCGTCTTCGGGTGGGAACGGCGGGGAGCAGCGGAATAAATTGCCCGGTGGGCTATCCATCACCGGCAGGGACCGATGTCAAAAAAATGGCGGGGCTTTGAGGCCCCGCCAAGTTTAGGGAGGAAACGTCCAAGAAAGCAGACAGCGCGGCCGAAGCCGCATTGCTGCGATGCACAACCTAGCTAGGGGCCCCCGCAGGTTCAAGCCTTTTTTTGCAACGCAGCATTGCCGCCCAGGGAGCAGCAACCTTTTCCTAAGGATCGGCCCCTAGTCTGCGGCAAATGCGCAGTTTTCTCCTCGTCGCAGCCCTGCTCGGCTGGTCCTGCGGCCCGGCGTTCGGCGATACCGTCACATTCTCCGAGAGGCCGGGGGCGGCGTGCCGGCAGGCGATCGCCGCGGCGGCGCAAGCCCACGCGGTCCCCGGCCCGTTGCTGGCGGCGATCGGTCGGGTCGAAAGTGGCCGACGCGACCCGCAGACCGGCAATTGGCTCCCGTGGCCGTGGACCGTGGACGCTGACGGCCAGGGTTCATTCTACGACACCAAGGCACAGGCAATCGCCGCGGTCCGCACCCTGCAGGCGGCCGGCGCGCGATCGATCGATGTCGGCTGCATGCAGGTCAGCCTGCTGCATCACCCCGACGCCTTCGCCAGCCTCGACCAGGCCTTCGACCCGGTTGCCAATGCCGAATACGCGGCGGGGTTCCTGAGGCGGCTCTATGCCCAAACGAACGATTGGGCCGAAGCTGCGGCCGAGTACCACTCGGCGACGCCGGCCCTGGCCGCGGACTACAAACGCAAGGTCATGGCGGCCTGGGGCGAGACGCAGGCAGTTTCCCCGCTTGCCGCCGCCTGGGGCTCCACATTGAGCGTCGGCAGTCCGTTCGGGCTGATCCGGCCCGGCACGCTGACAATGCCACGACTGAGCATGGCAGGGCGGATCATCCCCGCCGACGAGCCAGGCCGCCCGGCCCCGCCGGGCCGCAGCCTCAACTCCTACCGCGCGATGCCGATCGCGATCGTGGCGCGCCTGCCCGGCCACGGCTGAGCCCGTTTTTATCCCCAAGCGCGGGAGAGGCGAACACCGGTCAGTTGGGCCGGCCGAACTCCGGCATCACCGCTCGCCAGAGACGTGTTCGAGCCGACTGAGGGCTCCGCCTTGTGCAAAAAGAGATGCCTATTGACCAAAGTCAGGCACAATCGCCCCGGGGTAGTCGTCGTCTCGCAAGTGGACGAGGCATTCCGAGCCAAGAGGCGCTGGAGTAGTACCAAAGTAGGTACCGGCCGCAGCGCAACGCGACCCGCAAACTGGATTATTGGTTATGTGGGTGATCGTCACAAGCTCCGGAATTTGCACGGAACGGGGCAGGGGGAAGCCCAGCTTGGCAACATTCGCTGGAACCCCAGCCGGCTTGCATGCAGTAGGAATAGGGCCGCCTAACAGTTCAACCGGCAGCGTCTTAAGCTTCTCCGATGCCACCTTAACGGGCGTTGCGTATTGACGGGTATTATTGCCGCAAGACTGGACAGCAATTACCTTGCGATTAGCGTTTATAATTGGACCACCACTCTCGCCGTCCTCAGATACTAGGCTTAGCGCCCACATTAGCGAGCCTGTATCTTGCGTGTACCGGGGAAGCATGTCCTCGATCGTTCCGAAATGATCCTGCCCTTTGTCCCCCAAGGGATAGCCGTAGAGGGAGACTCGATTGTCGGCCTCTGGGTGAGGTTCCAGATCAAGACTTAAGGGGTGCGAATGTGGGTCATCTGGAACTCGAAGGATTGCGAGATCCGCATCCTGGATGAGAATAACAAATTTCGGGTGTTCGCTCAAGTCGATTACAAACAGCGGAGGCCCTGAGTCATCAGGCCTTCCGGCGTAGCCTGTTATTCGCAAAACCTTTGCTTTAGGCTGAATCGATTCACCCTGCTGCCTCGCAACGTAATCACAGGGGCTTTCGCTCTGGGTGACGAGGTGTGCTGCCGTCATCACGAAACCACTCGCCACATAGAAGCCGGTCCCGAACTCCCGCGAAGCTTCCCTCTGGACTATGAGGCTGATTACCGAACTTCTCATGTAGTTGGTCCAACGAGGCACGTTCGGATCGAGAGTTTGTGCCAGGCCTTCTGAGCGCAACGAGACGGCTATGATTAGCAGGGATTGCACGCAAAGATACTTCCACCGCATTTGTCTCCTCCTGTTTATCGCCCCTTTTGGGACGGTTGCGCATGCAAGTGCATTAGACTTCGTCTAGCGTGATCTCGTCGCCGGTACGGTCACAGAGCTTAGTTCGTTTGTGGGCTTTCATGCGCGGTCATGTTTTGTGGCGACTAAGCGCCTGTTGGATCGATCTTGATGTTGTTAAGTACAGTTCCGGACTGTATTCCAAAAGGAGCCGCCACGCTCCCAGTGCAGACGGCCCGCCCGTCAAGGGATGTTGCGCGCTGCGCAATAGTTGACGGGATAGAGACAGTCTTCGAAAAATTCTGGATCGCGGCATGCGACCCAGGCCTCCCTCCCATTCCAATGTCGTCCGTGGTCGCAACGGCCAGCACCTGCCCTTGGGCATCCCTAATGTTGAAGATTGCATGTCCCTTCGGACCTGCCCATATCGAGTCGGTTTCTAGTTGGACCGTGATTGTTAGCGCACCAGAACGCCTATCAAGCGAGGCTGAGCCGCGCACCCAACTCTCCGGACTGTTCCCGCAATGCTGCGTAGCGTACATACTTCGATCAAAGCCGGGAGCTGTGCCTACTGGCTCGTAGGGTCCCTGTCCAGGAGGCGTAGTTAACACCTGACTAGAGGCGGCAACGGTCGACAAGGTCGATCCTGCCGGGGTTCGCGAGACGCCTAGCTTGTTCAGCACATCATTCAGTGCAACGCGAACTGGTGAGCCGTACTGACGCGTTTCGTTCCCGCATGACTTTACCGCCACGACCTTACCCCCGTGATCCACGATCGGGCCACCGCTTTCCCCTTCCTGGGTCTTCAGCTCGAATGCCCAAAGAGGCAAGCCCAAATCTGCCGTAAAATTTGGGGTCTTGTCGGCTATGATTCCTCTGTTTACCTGTCCTTTGTCCTGCAGAGGGTAACCGTAAATGGAGATATCAGCCTGCTCCTCAGGCTGATTGTCGAAATTAAGAGGCAAGGGCTTGACCTGCGGATCATCGCTGACTCGCATAATCGCAATATCGGCGCTCTCAACAACTATAACGAATTTTGGATGATCTGCTAAGTTGATGCTGAAGATAGGTGGCTTCGTGTCATCCGGCTGTCCAGCGTAGCCGGATATCGTAAGGACCTTAGATTTCGGGGTAGTCGGTTGACCTCTTTGTTCTGAAATCAGATCGCAGGGACTGGGATTCGTGGTGACTACATGCGCAGCAGTCATGACGTACCTTCTGTCAATGTAAAACCCGGTGCCAAAAGTCTTCTCGCCGTCACGCTGGACTATTAGACCGATCACGGCCGATTTCATCGCTTCGGTCCAAACGGGCGAAACTGGTGTAGGTTGCGCTGCAGCGTATGATGCTAACGTCGCGCAGGCAGCTAGTGGGATCAATGCAGTCAGCCTACTGAGGTACATCGTCTGACTCCTAGCGCGGGTTATGGATTGCGGCTGTCCTGCGCTGCCTTAGATAGACTCACGACTTGTAGTGCATGAAGCGTATCCACATCCAATTTCGATAGGCGCGGCGCCTCCGAGTAAATGTCCCGGCAATAATTCATTATCGAGTCTGGATCATATTCAGTCACGTTCCAAGTGTGAGCATCGGGCTTCACATCATGAACCATCGTCTCTTTGATTCTAGCGTAGCAGGCCGGATCTGTCCGCTGAAGATCGGTGTTGTACTGTTCGTGGAGGAAGCCCAGCGCATGCATGAACTCATGGACTGCTATGACCTGTATGCAGTTCTTTCTTATTGCATCAGACTGCCTGCAGCCATCAGCAAATCCGTTTCGAAAGGTGAAATTAAGGGAGACATGGGTCGGCTGCGGCACCGGAGTTCCAAAAGCTGATGGTGCCGACTGCATTCCGACCTGTGAATGGGGAGCGATCGGAGCCCCTGTTTGATCCACCATGTCTTCGACAACAACTCGGATTCGCGGACGGTTACTTTGATCGCAAACAGCCCATGGCGAGCTCGTGAGATCGTACTGCGAATTGTGCTCAATTGTTGTATGGAGGGCCTCTCTCACCCACTGCTTTTCGGTCGTGAACTCCGGATAATCGCGCTCCCAGCAGACTTCGATCTTTAACCCTCGCCAGATCCCCGAGGGCTGCACCAAGCCGTGCTCATGAGGCACACCTGGCCGTAAAGAAGCCGTAACATTCCAGGGCTGTTGAGCTCGTGCGCTGTTCCAGGCCAACCCACTTAGAATGCTAAACAGAAGCGGCAGCGAGAATTGCAATACTCGGGCGCGCGTGGCGCGGAGACGGGGCTGGTTACCGGTGCCGCATTGGCTCATGAAATCCGTTCGCCAGGACCGAGACTTATCGGCCTTAAGGTAATCACGAGAATGCTTTTCGCCCGTGAGCCGGGGAGCCAGCCAATTCGCAGCGAACACCTGCATAATGTGCGCCTAACGTCGATGAGAGGTCGGAACGGCAGCAGATGGGCTACGAGTGAGGACGAGAGGCTGAAGAACATCGGTAGCGGACGCAGCGACTCCTCTCGGCGCTGGCGCACCGCTCACGTTGGGCCCAGTGACTGCCGTTACATTGCAAGTAGGGCTGGTCGGGATGGGGCCGGCATACGGCATTCCGTGGGCCTGAGTGTCCGTCCGGGAACAAATTGAGTTTTTAGAATCGCCTAGCGGGTCACCCTTGAAGCCATTGAATCGCCTGTGATTCTCTCTCCCCCGAGCATCGATTCGGGGGACTGGATGTGGACCAAGGAGAACCGGACGCGGTACGACCGCACCCGACTGCGCTATGAGAGCGATCTGACTGATGCCGAATGGGCCGAGGTGGAACCATTGATCCCCCCGGCCAAGCCGGGCGGCAACAAGCGGAGCGTTGATATCCGCCAGGTGGTGAACGGCGTGATGTATGTGCTGAGCACCGGCTGCCAATGGCGGGCGATCCCCAAGGACCTGCCGCCGCGGAGCACAGTGCACGACTATCTGGAACGATGGACCTGGGACGGCACGCTGGAGCGACTGCATCACGCATTGTATGTGAAATGTCGTGAGCAGGCCTCGCGAGAGGCCAGCCCGACCGCCGCGGTGATTGATGCGCAGAGCGTGAAGAGCGCCGAAAAAGGGGGGCCTCGATCGATCCGCATGGGTATGATGCGGGGAAGAAGATCAAGGGCAAGAAGCGGCACGTCCTGGTCGATACCCAGGGTTTGCTGCTACAGGCCATCGTGACGGCGGCGGACATCCAGGATCGCGATGGCGGCGCCATGCTGCTGGCGACGCTGTTCGGGATGTTTCCGTTCCTGCTGAAGCTTTATGCCGATGGCGGCTATCAGGGGCGGCGATTCCAGGAGGCGTTGAAGCGTGTCGTGTCGCAGGCCGAGGTGGAGATCGTCAAACGATCTGACCAGGCCAAGGGCTTTGTCGTGCTACCAAAGCGATGGGTGGTCGAACGCACGTTGGCGTGGCTCAACCGATGTCGTCGACTGGGTAAGGATTGGGAAAATCTCAATGTGAAGGCGCGTGCCTTTCTGTTGCTCGCTTCCATCCGTCTCATGGTCAGACGGCTATGCAGGAACTAGCAATGTTCCCGGACAGACTCTGAGCGTATCTATCAACGTTGAGTAGCTGCACTGCTACGATCCAGTCATTACTGGCATTGCTCGCTTGCTGGTAAACAGATCCCTTCGCTCCGAATGCTTCGGCAGAACCCGAGGCGTTCGCCGATTCGCTTTCGAATACAGTTCTCGTTACTCCAGAAATGTACATTTGCTCAATCCAGTATCTTGGTGTCGTCGTAGGCTTAGCCGCTAATGCAAAAAGCGCTTCATCGGGGATTTGATTCGGGAGGACGTAGGCGTGGGAGACATCAAAAATATTTACGCTTGCCACCTGATTCGCCTGCAAGCCAGCTGCAAATGCCAAATAGCTACCCTGTAGTGATGCACCTTGATCTACTTTGCCTTGGTACACATTAGAGTCCTTAAAAATATCGAGCTGAGGGGTCGTCCCTTGCGTCAGTATAGGTCGCCCTATGGTTTCGTATTCTCCATCTGGTTTGGGGGTAATTAAGAGACCAATGTTATCCTGCGGGTTATATCTATAATCGACGCTGTTCTTGATGGCTGTCCGGCATTTGAAGTCTTCCGGAAGGGGTAAAGAATTCAGTGACTGATCGGCGAAATGGACTCCGCACCCTGCCAAGAGCGGAGCTGCAGTCAAGACTATATAGACCGACTTTTGCTGGAACATGCCTTCTCACTCCGAAACCGAGTCGGATCGGAATTGGCCCGTGCAGCGACGTGACGGCACTGACCTGGGCTCACTTTCCGTCCAACCGCAAATAGAGTATCAGATTTGCCTCACTGCGGAATAGTCTGTTTCTCGATTCGGCTAGGAGGACCGTTTCCCCGTCTTGGCCAGCGTGGCCCGCGGCAGGTCACCGGCGAAGGCTAGCTCTGCCGCCCGAGCTCTCCGCCTTCCGCAGCGACCTACCCCAGATACGCCTCCTGCCCCGGCGGTTCTGCAGCAACTCCTGCGCCGGGCCACGGCTGAGGCCAACTCAGTTGGCCTGCCGGAATTCCGGCATCACCTCGCGGCAGAGGAGTTCCAGCGACCGCAACACTTGAGCATGCGGGATGCGGCTGCCGCAGTTCATCTCGGCCAATATTCCGTCGAGGCCCAGTTCCTCGTGCAGCGCGTGCAGCCGGTCGGCCACCATCCGGGGGGTGCCGACAATGATCTTTTCCCGCAGCACCTCGTCGTAATTGATGGTCTGCAGCCGCTGACCCCGCTCGGCGCGCTGCTCGATCGCCCGCGCACCCGCGCGGCTAGCCGAGTCGGCAAGCTGCGCGCCGAGGTAGCGATAGAAATGCATGATGCTGTCCTGTGGTTCGGCGCGGGCGCGCGCTTCGGTCTCCGCCACATAGACAGGGACGCGCAGGAACACTTGGCCGCGGCCCGGGTGCCCGGCGGCCGCGTACGCCTCTCGATAGGCAACGAGGTTCGGCGCCAGCTCCGATAACGTGCCGAGCCGCACTGCACAGAAGATCGGATAGCCGAGTTTGCCGATGGCCGCATAGGTGTCCGGACTGGTCGCGGCGATTCGGATCTCCGGGTGGGGCGTCTGATACGGCTTCGGCACCAGACAGACATTGTCGAATTTGTAGAACCGCCCGTCGAAGCTGAACCGCTCCTGTGTCCAGGCTCGCCGTACAATCTCCAGCACTTCGGCAAAGCGCTCGCGGCTCTCTGCATAGGGAATGCCGTACGCCTCGTAGGTGCGTGGGAAGCCGCTGCGTCCGACTCCAAAGATCAGCCGCCCGTGGCTGATGTGATCGACCGTGGCCGCTTCTTCAGCCAGCCGAAGCGGATGGCACAGAGGCAGCACTTGCACGGCGATACCGATCTTCATCCGGGTCGTGCGCGTGGCGATCGCGCTTGCGATGTTGAGCGGCGCTGACAATACCGAGCGCTCGGGCGCCACGTGCAACTCCGCCAGCCACATCGCATCCAGACCCCAACGCTCGGCAGCATCAACCTGCTCGAACAATTCCGCGAAGGCCGCTGCCTCGGTCTGGCCCGGCACGCGCTGAAATTCATGGAACATGCCAAATTCCACGGCCGTCCGCTCCCGTTCCGGATGTTCGGGGAGAAGCGTAGTCTTGATTTTCAATGAAAGTCGATCCCATTGGGTCTGGTCGAACGACCTCGGTCAGCGGGCAGTGCGGTCGCGCTTATCCCAGATACGCCTCTTGCACGCGCCGGTCGTGCAACAGCTCCTGGGCTGGGCCGCTCAGCAGCACCCGTCCGCTTTCCAGCACGTAACCGAAATCGGCGATCGACAGGGCCATCGGTGCATTCTGCTCGACCAGTAGGATCGTCACGCCTTGCGCGTTGATCGTACGGATCGTCTCGAACACCTGCTCCACCAAGGTCGGTGCCAGCCCCATGCTCGGCTCGTCCATCAGCAGCATCCGCGGCCGCGCCATCAGCGCGCGCGCCGTCGCTACCATCTGCTGCTCGCCGCCCGACAGAGTACCGGCGACCTGATGCAACCGCTCGCGCAGACGGGGGAACAGTGTCATGGCGTGCTCCCGGTCGGCGGCGATCCCGGCGCGGTCGCGGCGGGTGAACGCGCCCATCGCGAGATTTTCCTCCACCGTCAGGCGCCCGAAGATGCGCCGCCCCTCCGGCACCTGCACCACGCCCATCGCGGTGATCGTGTGCGCGCCGAGCCCGGTCAGTACGCGTCCCTCATAACGGATCTCGCCCTCGCGCGGGTGCAGCAGCCCGCTGATCGCCCGCAAGGTGGTCGATTTGCCGGCCCCGTTGCCGCCGACCAGCGTGACAATCTGCCCCTGACCTACTTCGAGCGAGATGCCCTTTAGCGCCTCGATCTTGTCGTAGAAGACATGGATGGATTCGACCTCGAGCTGCTTCATGGCTCAGACCGGCACGGCCTTCACCCCAAGATAGGCCTCGATCACCGCCGGGTCGCGCTGCACCTCGGACGGCTGCCCCTCGGCGATCTTGACGCCGTGGTCCAGCACCGTGACCACGTCGGACATCGACATCACCACCCGCATCTGGTGCTCGATCAGCAGAATGGTGATCCCGAATCGCTCACGCACGTCCTGGATGAAGCGCATCATCTCGGTGGTTTCATGTGGGTTCATCCCGGCGGTCGGCTCATCGAGCAGCAGCAGCTTGGGCTGGGTCGCCAGCGCGCGGCCGATCTCGAGCCGGCGCTGCTCTCCATAAGGCAGGTTGCGCGCCAGTATATCGCCACGCCCGCGGAGCCCGACGAACGCAAGCAGGCGCACCGCTTCTTCGTGCGCGCGTGCCTCATCGGCGCGCGTCGCCGGGGTGTGCAGTACGGCACCCCACCAGGTCGAGCGCAAATGTAGGTGCATCCCGACCAGCAGGTTCTCGATCGCGCTGATGTTTCGGAACAGACGGATGTTCTGATAGGTGCGGCTGATCCCTGCTGCGGCGACGCGGTCGGGTGTCAACCCGTCAATGCGCCGGCCATCGAACCACACACTGCCTTCTGTCGGGCGCAGGTTCTGGGTGATGCAGTTGAACACGGTAGTCTTGCCGGCGCCGTTCGGCCCGATGATGCTATGGATTGCGCCATTCGCCACGGCGAGATCGAGCGCGCCAACCGCGGTCAGGCCACCGAAGCGCATCGACATCCGCTCGCAGCGCAGAATCGCTTCCGTCATCGCGGCTCGACGGGCAACAGATCGGCGCCTTGATCCAATTCCGCGGTCGCCTCGCCGGCATGCAGCTCGCGCCGGCGTACCTCGGACGGCCACAAGCCTTCCGGGCGCCATTGCATCATCACGATCAGCACTGCGCCGTAGAACAGGTAACGGTACTCGCCGAATTCACGCAGCAGCTCCGGCAGGCCGATCAGCACGATCGAACCAAGCACCACGCCTGGCAGGCTGCCCATCCCGCCGACGATGATCAGCGCAAGCACGTTGATCGAGATCAGAAGCTGGAAGCTCGACGGATAGACCGAAGTCAGCATGGTCGCGAAGATCGAACCGGCGAGCCCTGCAAAGGCCGCGCCCAGCCCATAAGCCAGCAGCTTGGAACGCACCAGGTTGATCCCCAGCGCCTGCGCCACGTCCTCGTCGTCGCGCAGCGCCATCCAGGCGCGACCAAGCCGCGAGTTCTCCAGCCGCCAGGCAACGAAGGCGGCGATCGCCGAGGCGACCAGCGTCACGTAGAAAAGCTGAACTGGACTGCCGAGTACTATGCTGCCCAACCGCGGCTTAGGGATCTGCAGGATGCCTTGCGCACCGCCTAGCAGTGGCGCAGCGAAATCCGACAGCACCAGCACGCGGACGATCTCGCCCAGACCCAACGTCGCTACCGCAAGATAGTCGCCGCGCACCCCCAGCACAGGCAACCCGAACACCACCCCCACCATCACCGCGAGCACGACCGATGCCGGCATCGCCACCCAGAACGAGACATGCATCAACGCATGCGGGCTGTCGGCAGTCAGCAGAGCGGTGGTGTAAGCACCGACCGCGAAAAAAGCGACGAAGCCGAGATCGAGCAAGCCGGCGAGTCCAACCTCCAGATTGAGCCCCATGCCCATCAGGATATAAAGCCCGACCAGCATCAACACCTGGCCGATGTAAGCGCCCGCCAGCGCCGGCATCAGCGCCAGCGCCAACAGCGCGAGACCCGCGCGCAGCATGCGCTGGCGACGAAGCTGCCGCTCGTCGGGCTCCACCCGGGCACGCCGGCCCAGCATCAACCACAACTGATGGATGACCGCCGCAGCGACGAAGACGATAACAGCGCCCTGCGGAGTCAGTCCGTTCCAAACGTAAAGCGTATCGCGGAGTGCCCCGATCGGGCCCTCGTATTGCAGCATGAGCTGGATCAGTTCCTCGAACACGCCGGCAATGACGACTGCCGCTGTTGCGACGATCAGCGTGCTGCGGATCGAGATTGGGCAGACCCGCAGCGCGGCTCCGATCAAGCCCGCCGTGAGACCGCCGGCGAGCAGCAGCGCCGATCCCCATCCCAAACCCTGGTCGAACGTCAGCAGTTTCAGCAAGTCCGGCGTCAGCGCGACGAAGATCGATCGCAGTTGCATCGTGCCGATCACAACCGCGAGCACCGCCATCGGCGCAGCAGCGGCCAAGCCCGTCAGCGCGCCTGCTGCAATCCGCTCGCCGCGACCAGCCACGCTCCCCGGCACCGCCACCGCGCCGGCACCGATGCCGAGCAGAACCAGCGTCGCTTGTCCCAGGCTCAGCGTATCGACCACGATCCAGCGGTTGTGCAGCATCAGCAGCACGCCGACCACCGCCAGATGCACGCCGCCGGCACCGAACATCAGACCACGGCCCACGGCGGTCCTGATGACGGAAAAGCGCCGCATCGTCAGGCCCGCTTCTTTGCCATGCGCTCGCCGAGCAGTCCCTGCGGCCGGAAGATCAACACCATGATCAGCAGAGTGAAGGCGATCAGGTCGCGCAACTGATACGGCGCCGGGATGCCGAGCCCGTCCAGGAACACCGAGGGCCCGATCAATTCCACAAGGCCAAGGAAGAATCCGCCCAGCATCGCACCCGGAATATTGCCGATGCCGCCCAGCACCGCAGCCCCGAACGCCTTAACGCCGGGTGTGAAGCCCATGTAGAAATATACCTGCTTATAGACAAACGCGTAGAATACCCCGGCGATACCCGCCATGGCGCCGCCCAGGATGAAGGTGAAGACCACCACCTTGTTGACGTCGATCCCCATCAGCGCTGCCGCTTCCGGGTCCTCGGACGTGGCGCGCATCGCCGTGCCCATCCGTGTGCGCTGCACGATCAGATACAGCAGAGCCATGAAAAACACAGCCAGCACGATCACCAGCGCATCGACACTCGGTATCTGGAAGCTGCCGAACCTCAACGCCGAGCGCTGCCAGGATGGAGTCGGATACGCCTTCACATCCGAGCCAAACATGCCGCGAAATGTCTGCTCCAGAAAGAACGACACGCCGATTGCACAGATCAGCGGCGCCAGCCCCTGCACGCGGCGGAACGGGCGGTAAGCGATCCGCTCGGTCAACAGGGCGATACTGGTGGAAACGACGACCGCGATCGCCAGGATCGCCGACATCCCCAGAACCGGATGCTGGTCCAGGAAGCCCGAATTCTCCAACGGCGTGGCCACGAAATAGCCGGCGAACGCGCCACACATCACGAAGTCGCCGTGCGCGAAATTGATCAGCCGCAGCACGCCGTACACCATCGTGTAGCCGAGCGCGATCTGGGCATAGATGCTGCCCAGCGTCAGGCCGAACATCAGAAAGTCGAACCACTGCGCACCGGTGTAGCGATCCTTGATTAACGCGCCGATGGTGCCGACCACCACCACCAGCACGACACCGATGCGCAGTGCCCAAAGGACGACATCCACCGCATTGACGCGGGCCAGGGCAGAGAGCCATGGCCCGCGGTCAACCGCGGCCCCGCTCACTTCGGCCAGATCTTGATCGGGTTCTTGCCGACGCCAAAGGTTTTGGGATCGGCGGAGGTGAACTGCAGCACCGTGCCGTGGAACTGCGAGCACTCGCCGTATGCGTCGCAGGAGATCGGCCCGCTGATGCCGTCGAACTTGGTCGCGAACACCGCGTCACGCAGAGCCTTCCTGCCGATATACAGATTGCCCGCCTCGTCGGTCTTCGCCACCTTCATGATCGCCTTGTAGGCCAGCGTGAAGGCGTCATAGGCGTTGGCGTGGTAGCCGGAGATCGGCCCTTCGCCATAATCCTTCTTGTACTCAGCGACGAAATTCGGATACCCCTTGCCCATCGCCGCCGCCGAAATGTCGGGGTAACCGATGCGGAACCCGACCACGGCAGGCCCGGCGGCCTGGATGAAGTCCGCCGACAACAGCGCCGAGCCGCCAAAGAGGGCGGTGTGCTCGAGCCCTGGCACCTCCTTCGACTGGCGCAGAATCTGTGCCGCCGCGGCAGTGAATATCGGGAAATACACGACTTCCGGCTTTTCGCTGGCGATGCGGGTCAGCACCGGATGCATGTCCACGTCCGTGGGCGCCACGGCCTCCCGCGACAGCACCTTGCCGCCGAGGTTCTCGAAATCCTTGCCAAACACGGTAACGAGCTGCTGGGCATAGGGGCTGCCGTCATGCACCGTGACCGCGGTTTTGTAGCCTTCCGCCTTGAACAGATAGTCGGCGTCGGAAGCACCCTGATCGTTGTCGCTGTACACCGTCCTGACGAAGCCGTCATATTCCGGTTTGCGGTCCGGTGCGGTCAGCGCCGGCGCGGTGCAGGCGGAACCGATATTGGTGATGCCGGCCTGCCAAAGAATCGGCGCAGCGGGCGTCGCCGCCGACGAGCAGGCTGGCCCCAGCACGATCACCATGTTGGGAATCGATGCCAGCTTGGTCGCCGCCGTCTGACCGCCTTCCGCGTTGCATTGATCGTCTTCGAAATCGAGCGCGATCGGATGGCCCAGCAGCTTGCCGCCGACATTCTTCGCCCCGATCTCGATCGCGCGTTTCTCATCCACGCCAAGCGCCGTATCCGGCCCGGACAGCACCAGGTACGTGCCAATCATCACCGGCGCGCCTTTCGGGATCCGGATTACCCCCATCGGATCGGTCACCGGCCCAACCGTTGCCGCCCCGGCCACATGTATGCCGAGCAGCAACGCCACCCCTCCCAGCGCTGCCATTAGCGCGCGCTGTGCCATGCCTAGCCTTACTCCCACACTGTCCTCCTGCTGACCCGAATGCGGTCATTGCGCCGCACCAACGCATGCGCGCTGGTTATGGTAAGTATGAAACCCCCAATTTGATCAAGTCAACGTGAGTCGCGGGCGGCAAGCCCTGGTCAGGTCACCACGCGCAGCCGCGGCCGCGGCCGCTCGGCCATTTGGTCATACAGCCTGAGGTAGTCCTCAGCCATCCGGCGGGCAGTGAATCGCTGCTCGAAGCGCTGGCGGATCGGCCCGCGCGGCAGCCGCGCAGCCCGCTCGACCGCCGCCACTGCCGACAACTCGTTCTCGACGATGCAGCCGGTCAGCCCGTCTTCCACGATTTCCGGCACCGATCCGCTGTTGAAGGCGACCACGGGCGTGCCGCAAGCCATCGCCTCTATCATTACAAGGCCGAAAGGCTCCGGCCATTCGATAGGCAACAGGAGCGCGATCGCGCCGCTCAGGAACTCAGGTTTCTCTGCGTCGCCGATCTCACCGACTAGCTCGACGTGTCGGCCGTCGATCATCGGCCGGATCTTGTCGCGGTAATACGCTTCGTCCACCCGGTCCACCTTGGCGGCAATCTTCAACGGAATGCCGGCGCGCCGGGCGATGCGGATCGCGGCGTCCGGGCGCTTCTCCGGTGCGATACGGCCAAGGAAAGCGAGATAGCCTGGCTTCACCGCCTGCGGCCGCAGCAGCCCCGCCGGCAGGCCATGCTGCACGGTGGCCACAAAATTTGCCTGCGGCAGCGGGCGGCGCTGCGCATCCGAGATCGACACCACGGGCACGTGGCGGAACCGGTCATAGAGGGGCACCAACTCCGGCAGATCGAGCCGGCCATGCAGCGTGGTGAGAAACGGAGTACGCTGCCGGCTGAATAGGGAGTATGACCAATAGTCCAGATGGAAATGCAGCACGTCGAAGTCGTCGGCGCGCTGGCAGACCGTCTCCAGCAGCAGCATTTGCGGTGCCGACGGGTCGCGCAGATCGGCGTCGAACCGCAGCGCCTGTGGCCAGACTGCCTCAAGTCGCGCGGCGGTCGTTGAATCGCCGCTGGCGAATAACGTTACGTCATGGTCCAGGGCGACCAGCTCTTCGGTCAGAAAGGAGACCACGCGCTCGGTCCCGCCGTAAAGGCGCGGCGGCACGGCCTCGGTCAGCGGCGCGATCTGGGCTATTCGCATCGTCGTTCTGCACTCCCGCGAGTGGTTCGGCCGGCACCACGCCGCCTTCCAAGCCAAAAAACTCGCCGGATCAGGTTTTTTTGAGGCGACCTTAGTCAAGAATTCGCCAGATACAACTGTGTCGAACGAATCACGAGGTGCAGCAATGGCCCGTCTGGTCGTCGTCTCGAACCGCGTGCCGGTCCCGACCGACCGCGGCCCGCGGGCCGGTGGCCTCGCGGTCGCCCTGGCCGATGCCTTGCGTCCCGGCTCGGTGTGGTTCGGTTGGAGCGGCCGGCGTTCCGTCCGCACCGACCGCCAGCCGGTCCTTCAGGAGGCGAACGGCGTCACCTATGCCACGATCGATTTGAGCGAGACCGACTATCGCCTGTTTTATGCCGGTTACTCGAACGGCGCGCTGTGGCCTTTGCTGCATTTCCGCCTTGGACTGGTGGACTACTGCAGCGAGGAGTACGATGGATATCGCGCCGTAAACCGGCGCTTTGCCGCCTGTATAGCGCCGCTGCTGCGGCCCGACGACCTGATTTGGGTGCACGACTATCACCTGATCCCGCTGGGCGAAGAATTGCGTGCCCGCGGCGTGCGCAATCGGACAGGCTTCTTTCTGCACACGCCTTTCCCGCCGCCCGAGCTGGTGCGGGCGCTACCGCACGCCAACGAGCTGCTGGCATCATTCTGCGCCGATGACGTCGTCGGATTCCACACGTTCGGTTACCGTGCTGCGTTTCTCGCCTGCTTGCAGGCAGCGCCTGGGATCGAGTCGCAGCGCCAGCCACGCGTGATCGTCGATCCGATCGGCATCGACGCCGATGGGTTCGCCGCCATGGCGGCAGCTACGGCGCGCGGCGCCGAGGCAAGGCGGATGAAATCGAGCCTTGCAGCAAGGTCGCTGGCGATCGGGGTCGATCGGCTCGACTACTCGAAGGGATTGGTCAACCGGTTCGAGGCCTTCGCGAGACTGCTCGCCAAATACCCGCAGCATCGGCGTCGCGTAAGCTTCCTTCAGATCGCGCCGCGCTCGCGTGAGGATCTCGACGCCTACCAAGCCCTGCGACAACAGCTCGACCGAATTGTGGGAGACACCAATGGGCAGTACTCCGAATTCGACTGGACCCCGCTGCGCTACATGACTCGCGCGGTGGCGCGGCGCACGCTGGCAGGATTCTATCGCATCGCCCGTGTTGCCGTGGTGACGCCATTGCGCGACGGCATGAACCTGGTTGCCAAGGAATTCGTCGCCGCGCAGGATCCGGACGATCCCGGCGTGCTCGTACTGTCGCGCTTTGCCGGCGCGGCCGACGAGTTGGCCGAGGCACTGATCGTCAACCCGTACGACGCGGATGAGATTGCCGAGGCTATGCACACAGCGTTCACGATGGACCTCGCCGAACGCCGGGCGCGTCATGCCAAGCTGCGTGCGCGCGTCGGAGAGAGCACAGCGGCCAGGTACTGCGAGCGGTTCCTCTCACACCTGGCGCCGCCACCGGCAGTCAAACCGCCTGCCTCAGAGCTGGCCCTGCACGCGAGCTAATTGCCGGGCGAGTTGTCGCGCTGCGCCCGATCTGGTGATGTAACCAGGCGAAGCGACAGGAGCGACCATGCCCATTTTGCCGGTGCCGACGATCGATCATGTGGTGGTCAACGTGCGCGACCGGCTCGACGAGGCAGTCGAGACCTATCGGCGCCTTGGCTTCACCATGACTCCGCGCGGCTATCACACGCTTGGCTCGATGAACCATCTGGCGATCTTCGGCACCGACTACCTGGAGCTGATAGCGGCACAGCAGGGCGATGCACGCCGTACGGACATCCTCGACTGGCCGTTCGGGCTCAATGGGCTGGTGTTCGGCACTGAGGAGTCCACCGCCGTGTATGCCGCGCTGGACGCGGTGGGTCTGCCGGTCGAGCCGCCGCTGGAGTTCTCGCGCCCGGTCGCGTTGCCCGCCGGCCCGCGGGACGCCAAGTTTCGCACTGTCCGACTCAAGCCGGGCGTCGTCGAAGCAGGGCGCGTCTATTTCTGCCATCACTTCACCCGCGACCTCGTCTGGCGCGACGAGTGGCGCCATCACGCGAATGGCGTGACCGGGGTGATCGGGGTGACCATCGCCGCGGAAGATCCCGCTGCGCTTGGCGCCATATTCGCTCGCATGTTCGGCTCCGACGCGGTGCAGAAAGGCGCAGCGGGCTGCTCGCTTGCCGTCGGGCTGTCGCGCGTGGATATCGTCCCGCCCACCGCGCTGGGCACCGAGTTCGGCACGGCCGCTCCCGACGGCGGTGGCCGAAGCCAGTTCATGGCGGCGCTCTCTCTTCGCACGCGCTCGCTGGACTCGGCAGCGGCAGCTCTGCAAGCTGGGGGCGTGGCCGCGCGGCGGGAGCCAGAGCGTATCGTGGTCAGTGCCGCCGACGCGTTCGGCGTGACCCTCGAGTTCCGCCCATGAGGGCAACGGCCAATCTCGGCTGCGCCCTGGCCGAAGCCGGAGCGGCGACGGCGCTGATCGACCTTGGCGGCAAGCCCGGACCGCGCATCTGGTCCTACGCGGAGATCGAGCGGCAGAGTGACGCGCTCGCCTGCTCGCTGCTCGCGCGTGATCTTGGCCGCGGTGACCGCGTCGCGATCCTTGCCGCCAATCGGGCTGAATATCTTATCGCGTTTTTGGGAATCTTGCGCGCCGGCCTCGTCGCGGTCCCGGTCAATCACAAACTGCCGGCCGCCACCGTTGCATTCGTACTGGGAGACTGCGACGCGCGTCTGGCTATCTGCGATGTCGCACGCCGAACGTTGGTGCCAGCCTGGATGCCCTGCCTGGAACTGCGGGACGACTGGCCCGGGCCGACGGATCACGCAACCTCTGCCCCCGTTGCCCCGTCGCCCGACGAACCGGCGATGTTCCTTTACACGTCCGGCTCGACCGGACAGCCGAAAGGTGTGGTGCTGTCGCATCGCAGCCATCTCTGGGTGCTGGAGATGCGCACGGCCGCGCCGGAGCCGCCCGGGCGGCGTCTCCTGGTCGCCGCGCCACTCTATCATATGAATGCGCTGGCGACGTGCCAGGCGGCGCTCGCCAACAGCCACGCTGTCGTGCTGCTGCCCTCGTTCACGCCCGCCTCGTTCATTGATGCCGCGGCACGTTACCGGGTGCATGCACTGACCGGCGTGCCGACGATGCTGGCGATGGTGCTGCGCGAGCGACAGCTCTTGGCGGAGGCTGATCTCACAAGCGTCGATGCGATTCGCGTGGGATCGGCGCCGCTGTCGTCGGCCCTGGTCGAGCAGATGCGCGCGGTGTTCCCCCGTGCCGAGCTAACCAATGGCTACGGCACGACGGAGGCCGGTCCAATCGTGTTCGAACCGCACCCAAACGGAGTGCAACGACCAACTCTCTCGGTCGGCGCGGCGCACCCGCATGTCGATCTGCGCCTCAGCCGTAAAGGGCGCATCGTTGCCGATGAAGGCGTGCTGGAGATGCGTTGTCCAGCGCTCATGAATGGATACCACAAGCGGCCAGAGCTGACGCGGCAGGTGATCAGCGATGACGGCTACTACATCACCGGCGATGTGTTCCGCCGCGATGCCGACGGGTTCTTCTTCTTCGTCGGTCGCGCCGACGACATGTTCGTCTGTGGTGGCGAGAACATTTATCCCCGCGAAGTCGAGACCATGCTGGAGGCGCATCCGGCCATCGCGCAGGCCGTGGTCGTGCCAGTGCCGGACGACGTGAAGGGGCAGAAGCCGGTGGCGTTTGTTATGTTGCGTACACGGGATGGGGCCGGCAACTCCGTGTCAGAAGACGACATCCGCCGCTTCGCACTCGCCAACGCGCCGGCCTATGCGCATCCACGCCGGGTCTGGTTCCTCGACGAACTGCCGCTTGCCGGCACCAACAAGATCGACCGGCGGCGATTGTCTGAGCTGGCTCTGGAGAGCGTCCGATGAAGGCGATGGTCGTGCATGCCCATGGCGGGCCCGAAGTCATGGAATTCGATCCTGACTTCCCCGATCCGGTGATCGGCGAAGGTGATGTGCTGATCCGCGTGCGCGCCGCGTCTCTGAACTACCACGACGTGTTCACTCGGCGCGGCATGCCGGGGATCAAGGTGCCGATGCCACTGATCATGGGCCTCGATCTTGCCGGGGAGATTTGTGAGGTCGGCCCCGGCGTTACCGGCTGGCAGGTGGGCGATCGCGTGCTGGTCGATCCAATCAACCGCGTCGAAGGCGGGCTGATGGGAGAGACCGTGCATGGTGGTCTCGCCGAGCTGTGCCGTGCGCGCGCCCATCAGCTTATACGACTGCCCGTTGACGTGAGCTTCGTCGATGCCGCCGCGTTGCCGGTCGCGTACGGCACGGCGCACCGGATGATGGTCACCCGCGGTGGGGTAAAGTCGGGCGAGAAGGTGCTGATTCTCGGCGCGTCTGGTGGCGTCGGCGCCGGGTGTCTGCAGCTCGCCAAGCAGGCCGGTGCTATCGTCGTTGCTTGCGCCGGCACGCAAGCGAAGCTCGACCGCCTGCGCGCGCTTGGCGCCGATCACGTGGTGAACTACGCCGAGCGCGACTTCGTGCAAGAGATGTGGTCGCTATTCGGCAAGCCGAACCGCCGTGGCGCCGGTGCCGCGAACGGACTCGACGTCGTGGTCAACTTTACCGGCGGCGATACCTGGGTGCGCTCGATGCGGGTGCTGAAGGTCGGCGGACGACTGCTGACCTGCGGCGCCACCGCCGGCTATGACCCGAAGGAGGACATTCGTTTCATCTGGACCTTCGAGCTGGAAGTGCGCGGGTCCAACGGCTGGCAGCGCAGCGACATCGCCGCTCTGCTCGAGATGGTGCGGCAGCGCCGGTTCAACACCCTGGTCGATCGCATCTATCAGCTTGCTGATGCGCGCGAGGCGCTGCGCGTGATCGACGAGCGTGAGGTGTTCGGCAAAGTCGTGGTGACGCCGTGAGCGGCGATCCGCAGCTGGACGCGCCGGAACTGCAGGAGCGGCTCGGGCGTTCGCCGTTCATCGCCTTCCTCGGCCTGACGGTGACCGAGGCGGACCCGGTGCGCCAGCTCGTCACCATGACTCTGCCGATGCGCCCGGAATTCGAGCGTGGTGCGGGCTCCGGCCAGTGGCACGGCGGGCCCATCGCGGCGGTGATCGATACGGTTGGCGACTTTGCGTTGGTGATGATGCTGGGCCGGCCGCTGCCCACGATCAACTTTCGCGTCGATTATCTGCGGCCGGCAGTCAACACCGCGCTGACCGCTACGGCGCGGGTGCGCCGCGCCGGTCGCAGCGTCGGTGTTGTGGATATCGACGTGACCGACGGCGGTGGAAATCTGGTTGCCATAGGCCGCGCCGCGTATTCGACCCTGGCATAGTATCTTATGTCATTTACTTCGAGACAGATCGTTCCGCGTCGCCTAAGCAAACCCGGCGCGAATGCTCAGCAGGTTCGCTAACCCGGATCGCCCGACGGCTATTCCATTCCGCCGCCGGTCCGCTGCGTCCACTCGGCCGGCGTGTATTGCAGCCCGGCGACGACCGTGTAGGCGGCACCGGTTTTATCGGAGCTGATCGGCAGCCGCATGTCCACCGGATCGCTGGTCAGATAAACCCGGTCCACGTTTGGGGGAAACTCCACCCGGTTCGACATCACCTTTTTGTCCAGGATCTGATTGCCCTCGACGACCGCGACGAAATACGAAACATCTGTCGTTCTCCCCGTGGCCGCCGGTCCGCGCGTGACCTCCACGGTGACCTTCACGCTGGCATCGAGCGTATGCTCGTTCGGGCCCGGCTCGCACTTCCCGTTTACGTTCACCACCCTGGCCTGCAACACGAGGTCGGTCAGGTCATGGCCGCTTCCGTTTCCCTCGCTGCGGTAGCGCGTCAGGTCGGCCGCTTGTGGCAGCAAGGACGCTTGCGGGCACGCGGGCGCGAACTGGTCGCGGCCCGGCGCGCAGGCCGCCAGTCCGGCCGCGAGTGGGATGGCGCCAGCGAGCAGGCGGCATAGGCGGCGTACGGGCATGCGAGAACTCCGGGAGAGGACCCCCAGCCGTTACCGCCGGGGCAGGCGGCCGGCATAGTGCCGGCCAACAGCGGGATTCGACAATTGCAATTGACCTCCTCTCTTGCCTGCACCCTTCTGTCGATCCAGGGTGCAGCACGCCATCTCGCCCCCACACGAACCAGAAAGCGCCTTCAGCGGCGCATGGCCCGCATGCCTGACAAGCCTTGTCCTCACGTCCGTTCGCCGAGGCCCGCGCTCCCCTGATGGCCGTCTATACCGAGGTCACCGACGAGGCGCTCGCCGCCTTCCTGACTGACTACGAGATCGGCCGCATGGTCGCCTTCCGCGGCATCGCCGAGGGAGTGGAGAACAGCAATTATTCGCTGCGCACGACGGCCGGCGACTTCATCCTGACGCTCTACGAGAAGCGCGTTGACCCGGCCGAGCTGCCCTGGTTCCTCGGGCTGATGGAGCACTTGGCGACACGCGGCATCACCTGCCCCCTGCCGGTGAAGGGACGCGACGGGCAGGCTCTGAGGCAGCTCGCCGGGCGATACGCGGCGATTACGACCTTCCTACCAGGCGTTTGGCCAAGACGCGTGCGGGTCGAACATTGCGGGCCGGTGGGTGCTGCGCTGGCTGGGCTGCATCTCGCAGGGCGAGACTATGCGCCGGTGCGTCACAACGCGCTCGGGCCCGACGGCTGGGCGCCACTGCTCGAGCGCGCGCGGGCCCGGGCCGACGAAGTCCGGCCGGGCCTCGCCGCCGAGCTCGATTGTGCGCTGGCCGAGATCCTGTCCGCCTGGCCGGCGAGCCTGCCGGTCGGGCACATCCACGCCGACCTGTTTCCAGACAACGTATTCTTCCTTGAGGGACGACTGTCCGGATTGATCGACTTCTATTTCGCCGCCACCGACATTCTGGCGTACGATATCGCGGTGTGCCTGAACGCTTGGTGCTTCGAACCCGACCTGTCGCTGAACGTCACCAAGGCCCGCGCCATGCTGGCAGGCTATCAGGCGGTTCGCCCACTCTCGGCGGACGAAAGGGCGGCATTGCCAGTGCTGTGCCGCGGCGCCGCGATTCGCTTCCTGCTGACTAGGTTGTTCGACTGGCTGAACACGCCGGAAGGCGCACTGGTCACCCGCAAGGATCCGCTCGAATACCTTCGCCGGTTGCGCTTCCACTTGGCTGCGGCCGACGAGCACGCCTATGGCATCTGAGCTCGAAGGCGATATCGTAGAAGCGTGGACCGACGGCGGGTGCAAGCCCAATCCTGGTCCAGGCGGTTGGGGCGCCGTCCTGCGCTATCGCGGTCATCAGCGCGAGCTGTCCGGTGCCGAGCCGGCGACCACCAACAACCGCATGGAGTTGACCGCCGCGACCGCGGCCCTGGAGGCATTGACGCGACCATGCCGCGTCCGCCTGCACACCGACAGCGAGTACGTGCGAAATGGCATCACCCGCTGGCACCAGGGCTGGGTGCGGCGGAACTGGCGCAATGCCGCCGGCGATCCCGTAGCCAACATGGATCTATGGCGGCGTCTGCTGGACGCCGCCGCGCGCCACGAGATCGACTGGCGCTGGGTGCGAGGTCATGCCGGCGACGCGATGAACGAACGGGCGGACGCATTGGCCACGGCGGCACGTCTAGCCTTGGACCGCCCGCAAGTGTCCTGACGCTAATTCGGCGTAGAAAAGGACCCGGTTTTGGAGTGCGCACCGGCGGGTGGACAGGATCAGGCTGCCGGTATCAGGTGGAAGCTTCGTCTTCCAGGATGCCGGCCAGCCGCAGCCCCTGCGCGATGATCTCCAGATCTTCCTCGCGCGCGAAGGGCGCTGTCCGACGAAAGCGCCGCAGGCTAAACCCGGGCTCCAGCTCCAGCAATCGGCGGCGGGCGGCTGCCGCCTCCCGGTCGCGGCGCAAATGGCCGAGCGCGGCAAGATAGGGTTTATGGTTCGCGCACACCGCCGGATTCATCTGTATCGCCGCCCGTCCGGCCACCGCCGCGCGCTCGAAGTCCCCCTCGAGCAAATGCACCACGGCGAAGGCGCCGTCGAAGGCAAAGGCGTACGGATGCAGCGGCGTCAGCGCCTTGTATCGATCGAGCTGGCGCGCCGCCATTGCGGTCTCGCCAAGCCATACCTGCGTCGCCGCCGACAGCGCCCACGCCATCGACTGGTTCGGATTGACTGACACCGCCCGTTCGTGCAGCACGGCGGCCGCCGGCAACTCGCGCTGTAGCGCAGCGCGGACGTGTGCCGCCAGCGTCAGCACGCGGGCATCGAACGGATCCAGGCGGATAGCACGGTCAGCGACTCGTCCCGCTTCCTCGGCGACCTCCGCCGGCTCGGCCCAGCCCTGACACGTTAGCAGGACATGCCAAGCCCCGAGCCACGCGTGTGCCGCGGCGAAGTCGGGCTCCAGCTCGATAGCCCGGCGCAGATCTGCCTCCGCTGCCATGAACGACGCGCGCTCCATCCGGTGCATCGCGGGCAGGCTGCGCAGCATCAGCTCGTACGCTGTGGCTGTGGCGGCCGGCTTGGTCGCAGCGCGGCGAGCTTCCAGCAGTGTCACCTGCAACTCGATCTGTGCCGTCACCAGGGCCGCGACTTCGTCTTGCAGCGCCAACGCGTCGTTGTCTTCTCGATCGAAACGGCAGGCCCACGCGACCTCACCGCCACTCCGTAGATCGAGCAGCCGCACGCCAATGCGCAGCTTTGCCCCGACCCGCTGGATCGTTCCGTCCAGCAGCAGGTCAAGTCCGAAGGTACGGCCGATCGCTGCCTCGTCGCGTCCGCTCTCGGCGAAACGAGCAAGCGAGGAGGGGGACACAACGAACAGCCACCTGACGCGTGAGAGAGCGGCGCTGATCTCTTCGGCGAGGCCGACCGCTAGATGTGCCTCCTGCTCGCCAGTACCGACCAACCCCAACGGCATCACACCAAGGTGGGCCCCCCCTCGTGCAGGGCCGGGCGGGCGGGGGGCGGGCTCGTCCGGCGACTCATCCGGTTCGACGGCCGCCATCGTTGCCAGTGGCCGCAGTGGCAGACGCGAGCTTGACGGCCCACGGATCTCGCCCAGCAGCTTCTGGGTCTCGGCCGAAGGGGCGGCATCCATCAGCTCTGCAAGCGCTGCCCGACACCGATCGTAGGCCTGAATCGCCATCCCGCGCTCGCCCCGGGCAGCATGCGTGCGCATCAAGGCCCGCCAGGCGCCCTCATGCGCGCGATCGATCTGCAGCAGCCGCTGCGCGGCCGCAATGGCTGCCTCGGGGTCGTTCTGATCACGCAGGATCAGCTCGGCCAGCGCACGGCCGCGGTCGCGCAGCCGCTCGCGCTCTGTGCTTAGCCATGCGTCGAATGCCGCATCAATGCCGTGCAGGTCCTCCAGCAACTCGCCGTCGAGCAGGGCAAGAGGCGCCGAATTCTGGGGGGTCGCGGACATTACTTCCGCGGCATCGACCCATACCCTGCCGGGGTAAAGCGTGACGTGATCGCGGGTGACGACCAAAGTCTCTCCCCCCGCCGGCGATAGCGACTCGGACAGCCGGTGGATTTCCTGGCGCAGCGAGGCACGCGCCTGCTCCTCTGGCCGGCGGCTCCACAGCAGTTCGGCGAGCCGGCTGCGCAGGGTCGGCCGAGGTGCCGCGAGCGCCACGACGGCCAGCAGCGCGCGGGTCTTTCGGCCGACCGGCAGGACACTTGCGCCGTCGGCGGTGCGGGCTTGCATCAGGCCGATCAGCCGAAGCCGCAGCAGTAGGCTGCTACCGGGGGTCCGTGCTGCCGGCCCGATCGACGGCTGTGGTAACGACGCGTGCATGCTGTCCATTACTGCGAGATTAGCGCGGCTAGGCAAGGTGTTTGACTACGGAACGAAATTTGCACGGCGGTCCCCCGCCGGTCGGGGTCGGTGCTCACCAGTCTCGGCTGCGGAAGCGGGGCCCTCCATAACGGGGGGGAGCCTAGTATTACACCTCGGCTTCGTGGAAGATACGGCGCACTTCGCCTCCCCAGGGGCCGTGGAAGCGGGCCAGCCAGTGCTCCGCTTGGCAGGGCGCGCCATCGACGATCGCCGCCAGCGGCGCCAGATAGCCGGCCTCGTCTTGACCCGCCGCATCGAGACGGGCGCGGGCGCGGAGCCCCTCGCAGGAGATCGTCACCATCTCGCGTGCCAAGTCGCGCAGCGTGCCGTTCCGCCACGGCGCTGCGAGGCCTTGCCGCGGCACCGCGCGCCGCAGCTCCACCGCATCCGCCCAGCCGGCGCCACGCAGGAGCGACTCAGCCGCAGCCAGCGCCGGCTCGTCGTACAGCAGCCCCGTCCAGAACGCCGACTGCGCCAGCATCATCTCGGGCGTGCCGGCGTCGGCGCCGCGCATTTCCAGGAAGCGCTTGATCCGCACGTCGGTGAAGACCGTCGTCATGTGGTCGGCGAAATCGCCCATCGTCGCAGTCTCGCCGGCTAGATTGTGCAGGCGGCCCTGCATGAAGCTGCGGAACGAGGCGCCGGCCACGTCGATATACTGCCCGTTGCGATAGACGAAATACATCGGGACCGAGTCGATCAGCCACTCGGCGTAGCGCTCGAAGCCGAACCCTCCCTCGAACATTACGGCCGGCGTACCCGACCGCTGGTCGTCGGTGTCGGTCCAGACCTCGGCACGGTACGACAGAAATCCGTTCGGGCGACCCTCGGTGAACGGCGAATTGGCGAACAACGCGGTGGCCACCGGCTGCGCCAGCAGTGACACGCGCAGCTTGCGCACCATGTCCTGCTCGGACCCATAGTCAAGGTTCGCCTGCACTGTGCAGGTGCGCGTCATCATATCCAGGCCCAGCCGGCCCACTCTGGGCATGTGGCGGCGCATGATGGCGTACCGTCCCTTCGGCATCCACGGCATCTCGTCGCGCCGGCAAAACGGATGGAAGCCGAGCGGGACGAACCCGAGGCCAAGATCGGCGGCGACACCGCGCAGCCCCGCAAAATGCGCGGCCAGTTCCGCCTTTGTCTCGTGCAGGGTTTCCAGCGGCGCGCCGGATAATTCCAACTGCCCGGCCGGCTCCAGCGAGATGGAAGCGGCACCCTGCTTCAGGCCGATCGGGTTGCCACGATCCAGGATCGGCTCGCCGGTACCGTTGCGCGCCATGGCTTCCAAAAGCGTGCGGATAGTGCCGACGTCGTGTGGCTCCGCCTCGTATGGCGGCGGCGAGAGGTCCGCGCGGCGGAAGCCAAATTTCTCGTGCTCTGTGCCGATGCGGAACTGCTCGCGTGGCTTGCAGCCCGCCGCGATGAATTCCGCCAATTGCCGCACGGAGGTGATCGGCGTGGCATCGGCCTCTCCGGGGTTGGACATATCGCTCCGGGCGTTCGAGTGCAGGCTTTTGTCAAAGGCAGTATCAGCCTGCGTGCCGGGCCTGCAACAGCGCCAGCCCTGCGATGCAGGCGGTCTCGGCGCGCAGGATGCGCGGCCCGAGGCTGCATGCGGTCACAAAGGGGTGCGCGCGCAGAGTTTCAAGCTCCGCCGAGTCGAAACCGCCCTCCGGGCCGACCAGCAGCGCCGCCGCGCCGGGCAGGGGCGGGATCTCCGGTGCCTGGCTTCGCTCGACCGCGACGATCAGCCGGCGCTCGGCGGGCCATGACCCGAGCAGGGCCGAGAGCGGCTGCGGCCGGAGCACCTCCGGCACCGTCAGCCGTTCGCTCTGCTCCGCCGCCTCCGTGGCGATCGCCGTGAGGCGTGCGAGGTTCACCCTGGCTGCGTTAGAGCGCGCCGTGACGACGGGGCGGATCGCCGCCACGCCAAGTTCCGTCGCCTTTTGCACCACGAGGTCGGTGGCATCACGCTTAAGCAGTGCGAACGCCAGCCAGAGATCGGAGTCCGGCGCTTGCTCGCGCAGCAGGCGATCCACAACCAGGTTGGCGCGGTCCCTCCGGATCGCCTCGATATGCGTCACCCACTCGCCATCGCGGCCGTTGAACAGCCGGACGGGATCGCCTGCCCGGCGTCGCATGACGGTGCCGAGATAGTGTGCCTGCTGGGCGTTGGTCTCGACGGCGATCCCGACGGCGAGGTGAGCGGCCACGAACAGGCGAATCGACCCGGACATATTGACCCCGATGGATCGGCGACGGACTACACCTCTCCCGCACTGCGGGAGAGGTCGCCGCGCGTAGCGCGGCGGGTGACGGTGCAGCAGGAGAGGTATAGCTCTTGGCCGTTCTTCACGCCGACAGCCGACCACCGCGCCAGCCATGAACGCGCATACCGACATCGCCGCCGGTGGGTGGGTCGCGCGTGTGCCGCCGAGCTGGCGTCGGTATCTGCTGCTGGCGCGGCTGGACCGGCCGATCGGCGCGTGGCTGCTGTTCCTGCCGGGTTTGTGGGGAATCCTGCTGGCCAACCCACCCCACGCCCTTTCGCTGCGGCTGATCCTGTTGTTCGCGATCGGCGCCGTGGTGATGCGCGCCGCCGGTTGCGTCGTGAACGACCTGTGGGACCGCGACATCGACCGCCGCGTGGCACGTACCGCCGGCCGGCCGCTCGCCTCCGGCGCACTGCGCCCGCGGCAGGCGCTGATCTTCCTGGGCGTGCTGCTGCTGATCGGGCTGGCGATCCTGCTGCAGCTCGACCACCTGGCGCAGGCGCTGGGCGCCGGATCACTGGTGCTGGTCGCGTTGTATCCGCTGGCCAAGCGGGTGACGTGGTGGCCGCAGCTTGTCATGGGCTTCACCTTCGGCTTCGGTGCACCGCTCGGCTACGCCGCGGCGGCCGGCAGGATCGATGCTCCCTGGGCTGCACTCTATGGGGCGGCGATCCTGTGGGACCTCGGCTTCGACACGATCTACGCGCACCAGGACCGGGAGGACGACGCGCTGGTGGGGGTGAAATCGACCGCGCGGCTGTTCGGCGAACGCACTCGCCCATTCCTCGGGGCCTGCTATGCCGCGACGGTGGCGATGCTGCTCCTGGCCGGCTGGTGTGCTGGCCTTCGCATCTGGTTTTATCCGGCGATGGCACTCCCGGCGGTGCTACTGTTCCGCCAAGTGCGAATGCTCGACATCCACGATCCGGGGCTTTGCCTGCGGCTGTTCCGCGCCAACCGCGAAGCGGGACTGGCGGTCGCCGCGGCAATCCTGATCGGCTGGTTGTGACCGACGCGGGCGCCTTCGTGCGCGAACAGACCGCGCTCGGGCGGGTGCCGCTGGTCCCGGAGATAGCACTTTATCTGGCCGCCGAGGTCACGCCGATCTGGCAGGCCACCGAGGCGTGGCTGGCGGCGCACAACATCGACCCGCCGTATTGGGCCTTTGCCTGGCCGGGCAGCCAAGCGCTGGCGCGCTATGTGCTGGACCACCCGGAGTGCGTGCGGGGCCGTCGCGTGCTGGACTTCGGCGCCGGCTGCGGAATCGCCGCGATCGCCTGCGCCCGCGCCGGCGCGGCGATGGTGGAGGCGGCCGAGATCGATGCGCTGGCGGTCGCCGCCATCTGTGAAAATGCTACGGCAAACGGAGTCACGGTGCTGGCGCTCCCGGGTGACATGGTGAACGAGCCCTGCCGCTGGGACCTGATCCTCGCCGGCGACGTTTGCTATGAGGCGCCGATGACCGCGCATGTCCTGCCTTGGCTGCGGCGCATGGCAACAGAGGCGGAGGTGTGGCTGGCCGACCCGGGGCGCGCCTATCTGCCGGGATCAGGTCTGGTGCCGCTCGCGCGTTACGTGGTGCCAACTACACTGGAGTTGGAATGCCGCAGCGAGCGCGAGGCGTGGTTGTATCGGGTGGAGCCTTCCCCGGGGCGACGGCCAGCCATGGCGATGAGGCCTGCGAGGAGCGCGAGCGAAGCATAGGCTGGACTAGCCAGGCCCCTGCAGAGTGCGCAATTGGCGACTCGCAATGACGGTGCTCATGCAGCATCAGGGGCTTCTGATCCGGGACAGTAGTTTAGTATGTAACCGTAAACAGGGCCCCCTCCGGCAGGCAGGCAGGGGCGAATCTGTCTCGCTGGCGTCTAGACTTCGTCCCCCGACTCGGGTTAGACTCTCTAAATTGGCTCTGATGCGAGCCCAGACTCGAATCCTACCCCAAACGAGCGACAGAGGCCGCGGAGAGGAAGAAGCGAAGGTGCCCCCGGCAGGACGGCGAAGCCCACATGACCGGGCAGTTCGCGCATCCCGGCGGGCCTTACTGAGTCCCCGACCCTAGCTGATGTACGCATCCCAATGCCGCCTTATAGCGGGGAAATGCGGTGGTTCACCTAGCTGTGGGGTGGGGGCGTCAGACTCGCCCCCGGCCGCCGTCCCGTCTAGGCGCGCCGAAATTTCTTGCAGGACCTGTGCGGGGTGCCGCAAAGTCCCCGGAACAATCAGGGATGGACATCGATGTTCCGGTTGGGCCGCGTTTCTGCGCTCATCGCTCTCGCTGCATCACTGGCGACAGCGCGGGCACAGGCACAAAGCCCTTTGCAGGTCCATATCACAGTCGCCAACCCTCCCGTTCCTCCGGCCATGCTGACCATCACCGCCACTAGCCTCAGTCAAGCAGGTCAGGAATTTGTCGCCGCGGTCAGCGGCACCGGCTTTCCCGGGGTCGCCAGCACATCTCTCATCAACGTCACAGCAAGCCAGAACGGGAAGTCGCTGATTGCCATCTCCTTCCCGCAGAATTCCACCACCGCCAATCTGATGATTCCAGCTCTTCATATCAATCAAGACTTTCCTGCAGCGACGCGACCTCAAAGCCTTCTGGAACTTGCGGACTTCCTGTCTCGCCAGAACGTCAGTGGCCTTGCCGCGCTTGCGTTTACTCCCCCGCAGCTCACATCGTTCGATGCCAGCGCGGGCAACGCCACCAGCCTGACCAGCCGGATGATGGATCGCACGTTCTTGACCGCCACAGGGATTGGCGGCTTCTTCGAGGACATTCCGCCGCCGGGCGCGGCAGCAACCGCGCGCATACCGAACGCCCTCACCGTCAGCGGCGATTATGAACATGCGTGGTCCGGCGGCGTCGGCATCAACTCGGCCACAACACCTCTTGATTATACGATGTTTTTCGCCGATCCGCGCTACTCACTGAATCTGGACGTGCCGCTGACCTATCTGCGAGCCACCGGGCTGAACACGGCACAAGGGTCGTTCGCGGCGACATTTCGCTTTCCCGTCAACGCGGTGCCGCATTGGTACCTATCGGCCGGAGCACGTGTCGGCATCAGTACCACGCCTGGATTATCCGAAGGTGTGTTCGCCTATTCTGGCACCATCGCCAGCTTGTACAACATCTATTTTGGCGACTATAGGCTCGCGCTCGGCAACTCCGTCGGCGCCATCAAGACTTCGGCGCTGCACGTTGACGGCCTTACTGGCGGGCCTGTGCTGACCAACTACCCCATCATCAACGGCCTGAGTTTCGAAGGCTCGCTACCCTTCACGATGTTCGACCGCCCTGCCTCCTTCGAAGCGTATGTCGTCGATACCTATTTTGCCGGCAATGGCTTGTTCCTCCAGCATTGGGATGAGGTCGGCATCAGTATTGGAACAAGACGAAGGCCCGGCGAGCAGACTTGGAACAACTTCCGCGTAGGGCTGAGTTATACATTCGGCCGGGACTTCAACATGCTCGGTCTGCGCGGCAGTTACCGGTTCTAGTCATGCCAATCTTGAACCGCCGACGTCTACTGCTTGGCACCGTGGTGCCGCTGCTGTCCGGCTGTGCCTCCGCTGCGTTCGTCACCAACTACGAGGCTGCGAAGACGAGCGTAGCGTCGTCCACCGGCATCGACGACCAGGATCTGCAAGACCTGCGGTCCGGTCGCATCGACTTGGTGCGCCAACGCTATGAAGCGCGCGGCGCCGATAACCTGAGCCCGAAGCAGCTTTTGCTGCTGAGCGACATATATCTTAAATACGGTGATTTCGGCAAAGCCTCGACGACGCTCGCGCTGTATGTCTCCCGCAGCGGTGACCGATCGGACGGGATAACTGGGCGCGAGGCCTTGATTGCGCTCGCCCTTGGGCAACCAGCCAGAGCCGCAAGTCTCGCGAACGGTAGCGACGATGGATCCCGCTACGTGCGTGCGCTGGCCGCGGCGCGTACTGGTGATACCGGCACAGCCCGTACTGCAGCCGCGCAGTTCGGCCGTAGCTACGACCCGAAGCAGGTCTACTACGCCGCCAATCTCTACTCCGCGGTCGCCGACAACAGAGCGGCGCTCGACCTACTGATGGACCCTGAGCGGCGGCTGCTCCGAGACTATGGCGTCAGTGCGCTGCAAACACTGTTCGGCCCAGGCAAAACCGCCCCATTCAGACTGGATATCTTCAACCAATTCTCGGCGGGTTGGTTCGATGTCTATTCCTACGCGCCGGCCGGAAATGTCTATGTCGAGTACCTCGCCGCGCATTCGTTGTTGGAACTCGGCCGACCTCAGGAAGCCGTGCAGCACCTGGACGCACTGCTCGCATATCCTGGACTGCCCGCGTATCGCGATGTCGAATGGCTGGTTCTGTACGACCGCGGCCGCGCGGCAAAGCTTCTCGGTCGGCCGGATGACGCACGAGGCTACTTCCAGCGCAGCATCGACGATGTCGAGAGCATGCGCCGCTCCGTCAGCTCCGATCAGGGACGAATCGGCTTCGCCGCAGACAAGCAGGCGGTGTATGCCGCGATGGTCGATCTGCTGCTCGCCGCCGGGCAGCTCGATGCTGCTCTCAGTTACTCGGAACGGGCACGCAGCCGCTCGCTGGTCGATCTGCTCGCAAGCCGCGACGACATGGTTCCACCTGAGCTGTCCGCTGGACAAGCGACATCGCTGCTGAACCGGCTTGACCTCGCCGAGGGTCAGCTTGCGCTTGCTTCCACCGCCGCCGATCCACAATCGGCGACGCGCGCGGCCAATCCCGCCGCGATCAGAAACGAGATCGCCGCCCAGGCGCCATCGCTGGCTCCGCTGATCAGCGTGAGGCCCGTAGGGCTGGAGACGATCCGCGCCGCGTTGTCGCCGGACGAAACGGCGGTCGCATATTATCATACCGATGCCGGCTGGGTCGCGTTCGTGGTCAGCCGCAGCACGCTTAATGCCGTGCCAATTGCGGCCCCCGATATAAACCAGTTGGTGCTCGGGCTGCTGCGAAGTGTGACATCATCGCAGGATACTCAAACGCACTGCCAGGGGGCCTACAACACGCTAGTCGCACCTGTTCGCCAGTCGATCGCCACCAATCGGCTGCTGATCGTACCGTTCGGTATCTTGCATTACGTGCCGTTCGCGGCTCTGCACGACGGTAGAGGTTTTCTGATCGAAGCCTTCAGCATCCGCCAGGCCCCCAGCCTGAGCGCGCTGACTATTGGCGAACGTGACCGGGCCAACGGCACGGGCAGCCTGATCATCGGCAATCCGGCGAGACCGGGCGACGCGCCACCGCTGCCTAGTGCGGAGGCGGAAGCCGAGCGTGTGAGCACGCTGCTGCCGGGCCCTGTCGTGCTGATCGGACCGGCGGCCACGCTGGCCGCGTTTCGTGAGGATGCGCCAGGCAAGGCCTTTCTGCACATCGCCAGCCACGGGGAGTTCAACGCTGCGAATCCGCTCGGATCGCGCCTGCTCCTCGCACCCGATCCCGGCGACACTGGCGATCTGACCGTCGGCAGCCTCTACACACTGCGGCTGAACGCGCGGCTTGTCACGTTGAGCGCCTGCGAAACCGCGGTGAGCGAACTCTCAGACGGCGACGATTTGGTCGGGCTTGTGCGCGGTTTTCTGTTTGCCGGCGCGCAGAACGTGATAGCCACACTGTGGGAGATTTCGGACCAGGCCACCAGCGCTTTGATGGCCAGTTTTTACCTTAAACTGAACGCGACGCACTCGGTCCCAGAGGCACTGCGTCAGGCGCAGATCGAGACAATGCGCACCTATCCAAAGCCATTCTACTGGGCCGCCTTCGTGCCGACGAGTTTCGTGCCGGTGGTATGATTTGAAGCGCCGTCCGGCTATAGCGACCTCCAACCTCTCCGCATCGTCCCACAAGAATTGTGCAGCCGCCGAGCGCGATGAATGTTGCTGCGCCAAAGCAGCCAATTTGTCCGGGCACGACGCGCTCGCCCGGTAAATCCCTCAGCGGCGACACCGTGGCCGAACTGTCCGCGCCCTCGCAAGGGCATCGCCACGAATAGCGCGCGAACACGCGCGCGCGTGGGAAATACTCGATCCATATCCGGCTAGGGATCCCTCCTCAGCTTGCCGGCCTACCGGACCGGCGCGCTGCCCGGACGAAACGCGCTCGGACCTTGGGGTTGTGCCCTCTCACGTAAATCACCTAAAAAGCCTCGTGTTTGCCCGCTCACGCTGGAGTCGAATGGCAGGTCCAGGAGAACGATTGAATGGCCACGATGGTTACGGTGCCTGGAGCCCCGACTAAGACAATCATCAGCTATAGTTTTGACGGACCTCAGAACACTCCAGTGGCGCAGGCGATTGCCGCTGCTCTTGTTTCTGCCCTGGGCGCGAATCTGCTCAACGCCCAGGTCTATGTCCCGCCCCCTGGCACCACGTCACCAGCGGTAGCCGGAGAGACAAATGAGCTGGTCATTGCGCCGTCGGTCGCTGGCGGGACAGTGTTCGTCCCCTCCGGATATGCATTTGCGGCGGACAGTACCGGCGGTGGAAGCTTCACCATCGCCGGTGCGCAGAATTTCATTGGCGGGGATGGCAGCATAGTTCTGTACAACACTGCCGGTAGCGGAACCGATTTGATTGCAACCGGCGATGGAAACGACCTGTTGGGTTTGGTGCCGGGTTCCACGTACGATGTCGCGGCCGGAAACGGGAACGACACGTTCTTTGCGAATGGCAGCGGGACGGTCGCCGGTGGCACAGGCCGCAACGTCATGTTCCTGGATGCGTCCGGGGGCACGAATCTCGGCCTGTCATATGGCCATGACACGATAATTGCCGGGGCCGGCAGCAACACTGTCGCGACCTATGGCAGCGGCGGTCTGATCTTTGGCGGTTCGGGCAGCTTGGAAGTTTTCAGCAACGGCTCCGTGAACGAAACTGTCGCAGGCGGTACCGGCCCCGAGACAATTTTCGGCGCGCAGGCGGGGCTGTATTTCCTTGGCTCGTCGTCAAGCCTGTTCATCGGGAATCCGTCGTCAAGCAGTACGATCGTCGGCACGACAGGACCGGAGACGGTTTTTGGGGGCGCCTCTTCGAACGAGGTTATTTTCAATAACAACTCGACGCTGACGTTCGTCGCCGGGTCGAATGGCTCGGCGGTCATCATCGGTGGTTCGACGGCCAGCACGATTTCTGGCGCAGATGGGTCGTCTGTAATCTATTTTGGTTCCGTCGGTATGTCGTACACGGCGGGCAGTGGAAATGAGACCCTGAACGCAGCGGGGGCGAGCTCCAATAACGCGATCTTTGCCGGTAGCGGGAATGACTCCCTCGCCGGTGGATCGGGAAATGATGCGATCACTGCTGGGACCGGCAATGCGACGATGTCGGGCGGCGGTGGGTTCAATACGTTCTTGTTCTTTAACGGCCAGGCCGGTGGAAATGACGTCATCACGGATTTCAATTCGAATGATTTATTGTTGCTTGGCGGCTATGGCGTTTCAGCCGGCCCGAATGCGATCAGTAATGCCACTGTAAGCGGCGGTTCTACCACGATAGCGCTCCCGGACAACACCAGGATAACCTTCGAGAACCTTACTAATCCGAGTTCAATACATTCGTTTTCGCTCTTAACCTGATCAATCGGCTTGAGCCTGAGCTTGTTGCGCTTAAAAAGTCCGTCCGGAAAGCTTATGAAAGATTTGACAGCCTCGCAGCATAAAGCGGATCAGTGTCACCCGGTCGCCCCCTCCGCGGACCCCCGGGCAGCATCTGGCAGAGCGCGCGGCGGGCGCAGGCCACCGGAGGACAGGGGCGAACAGCGCTGCGTTAGCCGGCGGACGACGGCGCCTCGCCACCCATCCGCCGTATCGCTCCAAAATCTGTACGCCGGCCGAGGCGGTCTCGCCGCCAGCTCAACAGGCGCCACATAGCCCTGGCTGCCATGTCTGACAGGCGTCCGCGCGGCGGCAGACCCACCGCCTTGAAGATCATCCCCATCCCCCGCTCGACATGGCGGAAGCGGTAGAACCCCATCGCCCCGGACATATACGCGGCGCTGCAGCGCCGCCGATCATAGGCCAGCGACACTGGTTCGTTGCCGCAATGATATGCGAGGGCCAGCTCGTCGTCCTCGCTTTCGCGGATACGACCCACGGCGATGGCAAGACGTCGGGGCAGGCCAATACGCTCCCGGCCGAGATAGCGGCGCATGTGGTCGTAGAACAGCTTGAAATGGCGGAACTCGTCGGCCGCGATATGGCGGCAGATCTGGGCCAGCACCGGCTCGGCGGTCCCATCCGCAAGCGCGGTGTAGTAGCTGGAGGTGCCGGTCTCCACCATGCAGCGGGCGATCAGCTCGCCGGTACGCGAACCCCGCACCGATTTCTCGGCGTCGAGTGGGAGGGAGAACCCGGCCTTGTAACGCTCGAACGCCGCCGCATAGTCCCACGTAGGGTCTGCCAGCATTGCCCAGCGGCCAAGCGCGTCGCCGTGCTGCACCTCCTCGGCGGCCCAGTAATCGGCGGCCTGGCGGAAATCCGGGTCGTCGTGGAACACCCGATTCAAATAAATCGCGTAGTCGGTGCCGTTCCGCTCCACCATTGCGGCGGCTTTGACAAGCGGCACGACCGCCGGATCCACCTTGGCCGGATCGAACCGGGCCCAGGCGATGTCCTCGATTCGCCAATGCTTCATCGCGCCGGCTTATAGGCCCATGCCACGCGGCGCCGCAAAGGCCGGGGGGTCCAGGCGACTTGTCCCCTGGGGGGGGTTCCACGGGGTAGAGCCCCCTGGCCTTACGGATCGCGGCGCAGGCCGCGGGATGCGAGGGCGTCCAGGTAGGCCTGCCACCGCTGGTCCTGCTCGCGGCCGAGCTGGTGCAGGTACTCCCAGGAGAAGATGCCGGTATCGTGCAAATCGTCGAAGACCAGCCGGACCGCGTAGTTGCCGACCGGCTCGATCCCGATGATGCCGACATGCCGCCGGCCGCCGATCACCTTTCGCTCCCCGGGCCCGTGGCCCTGCACCTCGGCGCTGGGGCTTTCGACACGAAGATACTCGGCCGGCAGGGTGAAGCGCGATCCGTCGTCGAAGCTGAGCTCCAGCGTGCGGTCGGCGCGGTTCAGGCGAAGCTCGGTGGCTGCGGGCATCAGTCGTCCAACGGGCGGGCTTCTTCCGGCAGCATGATCGGAATGCCGTCCCGCACCGGATAGGCAAGACCCGCCTTTCGGCTGATCAGTTCGCCCCTCTCCCGATCGTATTCCAATGGACCCTTGGTCAGCGGACACACCAGGATTTCCAGCAGACGAGGGTCGATGGGAACGGGCCGCGGCGGATCCTCGTCCGGCATCGTCTCAGCTCGCGCGCCGGGCAGCCGAATCGTCCGCCGCCGCTCCCATCTGCAGCAGAGCCAGCATTGCGACCGCCCGGTCCGCCTCGGTCTCGGCTTCCAGCAACGCCTGCTTCTCGGCCGGTTCGAACGGGCAGATCATGGCCAGCGTGATCACCAGCATATCGTCGGGAATGCGGCGGATCGCCTCCCAGTTCGCCTCGAAGCCACGGCGGGCGAAATAGCCGCGTAGCGCCGTGGTCATTGCCTCGCGTGCCACCGTGATCGGATGCGGCTCGGTGCGGAGGTCCGCCAGATAAGCCGAGACGTCCCCGCGCACTCGGCGATAGCCGCGCCGCATGGTCAGCTCGAAAGCGACTAAGAAGCGGATGACGCCGGTCAGCGTGATCAGGTAGCGGCCGTCGTCGGTCTCGCTGAACGAAGAAAGCCGCCCGAGACAACCGACGCGATAGAGCGCCGGGCCGCACGGCCCCGGCTGACCGCTCGGGTCCGGCTGGATCATGCCAAACATTCTGCCGGCGGCGAGCGCGTCCTCGGTCATTGCGAGATAGCGCGGTTCGAAGATGTTGAGCGGCAGCTTGCCCCGAGGCAGCAGCAACGCACCCTCGAGCGGGAAGACGGCAAATTCGGCGGGCAGGTCCTCCGCCTGCGGATGGAAGCACGACATCAGGAGAAGAGCAGGGCGGAGAGCTTCCGGCGCGCTGCCACGGTGGCCGGGTCCTCGACCCCCCAGGCTTCGAAGAATTTCAGGAGCTGAAGCTTGGCCGCGTCATCCTTCCAGGCACGGTTGCGACGGATGATGTCGAGCAGATGGTCTGCTGCCGTCTCGCGTTCGCCGACCGCGTTCAGCGCCGTGGCGAGGTCATAGCGCGCCTCGAAATCCGCCGGATCGGCGGCCACCCGCTGCTGCAGCGACTGGAGCTGGGACTTGGCTTTGCGCCCCTCCTCGGCCAGCGCGAGGGCGCTACGCGCACCGACGATTTCGGCATGCTCGGCGATCTTCGACGGCACCCGCGCCAGCGTCTTGCGGGCCGCGTCCTCCTGGCCGAGCGCCATCATCGCGCGGATTAGGCCGCCCCACGCCTCCGGATTTTCGGGCTCCTGCTGGACCAGCGCGCCGAACAGCTCCGCGGCGGCCTGGGTGTCGCCTTCTTCCGCTGCCGCCTTGGCCTCCGCCAACAGGTCGGCGGTCGGCATGGAGCCCCCGGCAAGCTTAAGCAGGCCCTCGACGAACCGCTTTACCTCGGATTCCGGCTGCGCGCCCTGGAACAGGTCCGCAATTTGTCCCTGCCAGAACGCCGCCACTGTGGGCACCGATTGCAGCGGGAGCGCAAGCTGAGCGAGCTGCTGGATCAGGGCGCGGTTCTGGTCGATGTCGATCTTGACCAGCTTCACTCGACCGCCGGCGGCACGGACCACTTTTTCCAGCGTTGGCGTGAGCTGCTTGCAGGGGCCGCACCACGTGGCCCAGAAATCCACCAGGACGGGAAGTTGGCGCGAGGCCTCGACCACGTCCCGCATGAACGTCTTCTGGTCGCCTTCGACGATCATGTCCTTTGGCGTGCCCTGCGGCAGGTCACCGCCAGGCGCGGCCTGGTTCTTGCCGATGATGACGTCCATGACGTTCCTGGTCCCTCGAGGCTGAGCGCGCGGTAATACATGTCATAACTGGCCCGGCTGACAAGGACGAGGCGCAGTGGGGCGGAACCACCGGGTACGATGATCGCTGTCGCCGGCGACCGGAGTGGGATTATGGGCCGTCTTGCAAAGGGGGCGTCAGGTCTTTAGTTAGCGGGATCGATTCCCATGGAGTGCGGGCGTAGCTCAGGGGTAGAGCACAACCTTGCCAAGGTTGGGGTCGAGGGTTCGAATCCCTTCGCCCGCTCCATTAGGCTTGCCGCCCCGTTCGATCACATAGGGGCAGGTTGCCATCTTGCGTGCCTCCTGGAGTAAAGGGAGCAGCTTCGGGCTGATCGGGACGATGGCGGGGCCCTTGGCGCCCGGAGCGGCTCCGAGGTCGATCCTGCCAGCGCGTAAATCCACCCGGTCCCAGGTGAGGTCCAGAACGGCGCCAGGACGTGCAGCCGTCCACAGGCAGACCGAGAGGAACAGCCGAACATGCGGGGCTTCGGCGGACGCAATCAACCTGTCCGCTTCATGCCGGGTGAGCCAGCGGTCCCGGGGTGGCGGCTGGGAGGGCACCTCAATATAGGGTACTTCGGTGATCCATTTCTCATGCTGTGCCCACTTGAGGGCCGCTCGCAAGGTCACCAGCTCGCGAAGTATCGTTCCATCCTTCACCAGCTTTCGGCGACGAGCCGCGGCGGGGCCAACCTCGTATCCCTCAATTGCTCGCCTGCGCCTGTAGAACCTGACGCGCTCCTTGGTGAGATGATCTGGCACCAGATCCCCGAGATGGCGCTTCAACGCCTTCGACGCGTTTTCCAAGGTGCCTATCCGCGCACGACTTGTTTTCGGTCGTCGAGGTAGCCATCGAGGATGGCGGTGATAGTCGGGACGGCTGGAGGTTCCGGCGTCCCGCGACCGGCGACGAATTGGGCTAACCAGACCTCGGCCGGGCGGCGCTCTGTCTGCCCCGTTGAAACGCGTTGCCACGTGCCGTCCGCCCACCAGCGGACATAGTAGCGGTTTCCCCGTTGGACGAGACGGTAGTTGGGTGTAGCGAGCTTGGGGCGTGACATTGGCGGGCCTCATACGCCTCTAAGTCGGTAAGACGGACCCGGATCAGGCCGCCGATGCGAAGGTGCCCCAGCTCGCCGCGGGCGCAAAGGTCATAGATCTGGCGGCTGGAAACGCCCCAGCGGGCGGCCACTTGAGGGACGGAGAAGGCTGTTTGTTGAAACGACGGATTATCCATAACGCCCGCATCGTCTCACATTCCGGGCGCTGGATTCCGGGCGCTTTGGCCAGTATTTTGGGGTTTCCGTAAACGGAAACGCTTGACCTAACTGACGCTGATCCTCACCGGGCGCGGGCGGTATGAACCGCCACGCAGCTCAAGCTTGCCCTGGCGTGGATCTTCGGGCAGCCGATCGAGGCTCATGCAGATCCCATAGTTGGCATAGCGAAAGAGGGTGGTTGCGAACTCCATCGAAATCTCAAGGCGACAGTCCGTCCGCACCCTGCGCCAGCATTCGGCGAGCTTCCAGAAATCGTCAGCGGCTTGGCGCATAAGTCGGGATGTGGGTTAGGGGCAAGCTATCTTATATTTAACATCAGGGCAGGGGTTTGTGGCCGCCTGGGACGCCCCAAGCTGCAGATCTTGGACGCAGAGCCTACGAACAGCACGCCGGGCTTGCCAGACAACTCCGATGCCCTAAGTCTGCCCATCCTCCGCATTCCTATTCCATCCACCTGACGCACTTGTCCGTCGCCATTAACTACTCAGCAGCGAAACCGAAGAAGCGTGAAACTCAACATGAGGATTGCGAGCAAGATACGGACTATGAGGAAGAACGGAATTAGACGAATTGACGCAATAAGAAAGCTAAAGCTCAATGAGAGCCTAATCAACGACGTTTGGTACGACAAGACATGGAAACAAGAGCCGAAGGAAGCGGCCAACAGCTAAGTATCTTACGGGAGAGGACACGCGCCGCGAGGACGTATGCGGTTCCAATGGATGCTGACTGCTCCTCTCCCACCACCTACTACCAACCGGCCACCGGCCAGAAAAGAGGAGTTATGCAATCCGATGATCTTTTACCCCACCTAATTGCCCAACAATTCCAGCTTTACGGAGAGGCCGCCGTCTCACGCGCCAACGCTGCCAAGCTGATTGCTACCCACGGCGACACCATCCGCAGCAACTTCTTTGAAGATCCACCTTCCCCACTCGTCACCATCCGGCCTGTCCGCACCCTTGAGATGATCCGGTGATCGGCGAAGATTTCAAGCACGTCGAGAACCTCATGCTCCGACGCATCCTGCAATCGGAGCCGCGCCACGTCACCCATGGCGACCTTCACCAGGCATTCGACTGGTCAATGGGATATTTGGGCAGAGATGTTATCAATACAGATGTCCCAGCGATCGCCCTCGATCAGAGGATTGCGGCCGCGCGAGAAGCCAACGTAGCGATACTGAAGCGACAGAATACGCGGGCGCTGAAAGCCCTGCAGCGGTTCTGGGCCGTCTGAATTGAGCGACGACATCCCCATATGGGCCGACTGGCGGCCGAAGATCATCCGGGACGGGAACCGTATCACCATCACCAACGAGGTCGGCTACGTGAAGGCCGAGGTCTGCAACGAGCCTGGCAAGCGAGGCGTGGCTTTCGATATCTGGTGCCCGACCGAGGAGCAGATCGGTTTCACCATCCTTCGCCTCAGCGAAGCCAAGGCCCTCGGCAAATGGCTGACGCGACGAACGCGGAGAGAGCAGCGCCGCAACTTCATCAACAGGCTGATCGGACGCGGGCCGGTCTAATCAGGCTGCGGGACCGGTCGGCGACACCGCTGCGGCTTGGGACGATCGTATAATATAACTCCCTTCCTTCGCTGCCCGTATCGAGGCCATGGATGCGGTCGCCAGACGGCAGAGACTCTGGGCTCATGCGGCATTGCGCCGTTTTTGGTCGGTGTAGTGATGCCTCTCCCCCTCAGACCTGCCGGGTGGAAGAGGGCGAGAGCGACGGTCCGCTCCGGCAGCAGCACAAGGCTCACAAGGGCTGAATTGAGAAAGCTGGAAAAAGAAAGCAGCAGTAGCAAAGCTGCGGCTATGAAGGGACGGGAAAATCCACCCCGGCAAGACCGTAGAGATCGTGGAGGAAATCCGTGACGATTTTATTAACAGCTTCATCGGTTACATTATGGACGACGATGCGCAGATGCACTTCCTCGTCATGCACCGGGTCTGAGAACTGTTCCTGGTAGAATGTCCGGCTTTGCGGTAGACTTAGTCTCATGTTCTGCAACCCGACCACTCCAACTTCAATCTCGTATGGAGGATTAATCCCCAACTCCTGCCTGGCGACATCGATGAAATTCGCTATTCCCTCGCGCATTCTGTTTTCGACATTGGGCATTGCAATAATCTCGGCACCGGCATGCCGTTGAAAGACCTCGCGCGTCACGCCCCAGATCTCACCATTGCGATGCAGCTGCGTGAAGGCGACGGGCGTGCGGTTAGTGCCGCTTAACTCGTATGAAACAGCGCCGAAGCAATTCCGGTATGATATGCCGCTATTGATCGTTCTCGTAAGAACACGGACACGTCGCTGCTCAATGACTCCCATAAGTTTTCCGAAAGTCAGCGGGGTCGCTAGCCGCACAGTCGGAATCAACCGCACATAATACGCGCGTGGTTGATCGAAGCGGTATTCGTAAACGTCGTCCTCTTCGCTGCCATATTGGGCACCAAGTGGGTTTGGTTCCCCAAGCCGAGCGATGATCTCGCCCTTATCCCAAAACGCCGCTCGGTTAAAAGTTGACGGAATCTCGTCGAATTTTGGTGCTGTCGGGCTCGCCTTCGAAATAGCGGCGAGGCATTCCCGAAGCGCTACCGTGAGGATGCCGACAAGCTTTGCTTTCTCCGCTTCCCTCTCTGCCTTGGTAGCATCCGGCGCCAGACGGTATTGGATCGGGCCGGCCTTGTGTTTCAGGTCGAACGGCAGGTCCTCCCTCTCTCCGTAGTGTGTGTTCTGCACCAACAGGATCATCTCGTCGCTGAGGCCCTTGACCGCATAGCCGTATTCGATCGCGCCGTTGGAGTTGATGAACTTCCTTGCTTCGCCGTCGGACCGCGCGAGTTGACCGACTGTGGTGACGTCAGCGACGAACACCGCGGAGCGGTCGATCTTTCCGAGAATGGTGCGGGCCAGGTCCGGGGTGCCGGAGACATCCTTCCGGTCATGATCGAGATGGATCGCTTCTCGTTGGTCGCGTTCGACCGGCTCCTCTAGCTCGCCGGGCTGTTTGAGTTGTTTGATGGCCTCCGCGAGGGCCTCCCGCACAAAGTGCCGCCCGGTCTTGCCGGGCGTATCGGATTGCCAGGACCTGCGGCGGCTCCGGTTTTCTGGACAGCGGGATAAGCTTAGGGCTGACCGGTTCCATAAGAGGCGAGACGTGGGTGTAATGAGGAAGCAGCACAGCGCGGACTTCAAGGCGCGCGTGGCGATGGCGGCGCTGTCGGGGGAGAAGACCCTGGCGGAGCTGTCGTCGGAATTCGGTGTCCATCCGACAATGATCAGCACCTGGAAGCAGGAGCTGATGAAGCGTGCGAGTGAGCTGTTTGCGCGTGGCCACAAGGCGGCGGGAGCCGAGGACACACAGAAAGTGATCGACGATCTGCACCGCAAGATCGGTCAGTTGCAGGTCGAACGCGATTTTCTTGCCGGGCAGCCCGCCATCTCCCGACTGCTAAGAGGCGGGCGATGATCGCGCCGGAGGCGGGGCTGTCCGTAGGCCGGCAATGCACGCTGCTCGGGATCGCGCGCAGCAGCTTCTATTACCAGCCTCGGCCGATCTCTGCGCCGGAACTCGGTCTGCTGAACCGGCTCGACCGGATTTTCACGGAACATCCAGTGTATGGCAGCCGGCGGCTGCAAGTGGCGCTGTCGCGCGAGGGGATTTCGGTGGGGCGTCGGCGCGTCCGACGGCTGATGCGCAAGCTGGGGCTGTGCGCGATCAGGCCGAAGCGGGACACCAGCAAGCCGCACCCTGAGCATAAAATCTATCCGTATCTGCTGCGCGACAAAACGATCGACCAGCCGAACCAGGTGTGGGCGAGCGACATCACGTACATCCCGATGCGCCGGGGATTTCTGTATCTTGTTGCGATCATCGATTGGGCGACGCGGCGGGTTCTGTCCTGGCGGTTGTCGAACACCCTGACGACCGGGTTCTGCGTCGACGCACTCAATGAAGCTCTTGTCCGGTACGGCAAGCCCGGAATTTTTAACACGGACCAGGGCTCACAGTTTACGAGCGACACGTTCACGCGGGTGCTGTTGGATCATGGGATCGAGATCAGCATGGATGGGCGCGGGCGCTGCCATGACAATATCTTTGTCGAGCGCCTGTGGTGGACGGTGAAGTACGAATGGGTCTACCTGCGCCCGGCGGCCAACGGGCTTGAGCAAAGGCGCAGCTTTGCTGAATTCTTCGACTGGTACAACCGGCGACGCCCGCACCAGGCGCTTGGATGGCAAACACCGGACGAGGCCTATTTCGGCAACGCCGGGCCGGCTGTGGCGGAGGCGGCATAACGCGATGGCACATCGACGCTGTGGATTTGTGGACAGTCGGCTGCGCCGATGCCCGCCTGACCGCGCGAGCGCGGTCCCCCATGGACAAGCCGGGGAAAACGCTCTGCGTTTCCCCCACCTTGCCCACAGGTCGGCGGCTGTCCATAAGCTCTACAGCGCACCAACAACAGCAAGGATTGAATTTGATTCCGGGAAAGGTGTAACCTTCAACCGGCAACCAGCCTTAGCTTATTCTTCCCGGGACCTGTCCAAACAACCGGGACCACCGCAACCAGAGGACCTTCATGGGCGCGATTTAGCTGGGACCAGCGCGAGTCGCAAGCTTACTAACGCCCTCAGCTAGTCGCGCTTCTCACCGGCCTAGGGTCTGCCATCGCCGCAAAGATCACCGCAACAAGAAAAGCAAGTTCAGGGCGCCATTCTGGACGGTCTAAGTCCTAGCCGGGCTTCTCCGTAGTTGTCTCTTTGGCGCCCTCCATGGCCTTCCGGAGGATCTCGTCGGCGCTATCGGTGCTGCGATAGACGCCGCTCACCACAACAGAGCTGGTGGTCTGAGGCGAGGTCGAGACAACGGCCTGTAGCTGACCCGACGGAATAACGAATACATCCATATCACCATAATGCACGAGTAGGTTGCCGCCAGCATCGCGAAGGCCAGCACTCCCCACAGGAAGAGTATTAAGCTTCTTCATCAAGCTGCTCAGCTCGTCCTTATCTTTCGTGCTAGCCGCGAGCATTTGCAGATTTGCAACCGCCGAACTCGTGAAGACTGCCGTCACTTTCTGTCCTCCTCCGCGAGGCCGAGGATCGCCATGACCTCAGGCATCGGTATCAACCTGCCAGCTCCAATCTCTTTTTTGTAATATTCAAGCATCGCTGGAAGCAGAACAGCATAGGTTTTCTCCCGGAGATCTGCGTTGCTCAATCGCTTGTTGGCTTCGGCCAACGCATTTTTGACCTTCTTCTCGTGCGACGCTGCCCCCAAAACATAGATAACAACCAGCGCAGCAACCACTGCGAGGCCCCAGAAGGCTCCAGAGTGAAGCGAATATAACCAGTCGATGAACTGGCTTCCATCGGGCTTCGTCCTCGTGATCTCGAAGATATAGGCGCCCGCGAGGGCAGGCGGGACTATTCCTGAAAGACCTACCCCGATCGCTCTCGGGAAGGGGTGGCTGAACAGAAAATCTGCTAGACTGCTCACTGGTCTTCAGCTCACCCGCACTCGGGACGGCCATGCTCCATAGTCCGCTCTCCGCCAATTCGGGACTGGAATCTGCTGGTAGGGCCGTTGCCTGACTCGCTGTTGTCAATGCGAATCGGGGTGGGGGATACGCCGATATCAACCTTCTAGCGGCGCAAGCTAACCGGCATGCAGGGTTCCACGGCGGGCGCTGATCCCGCCCTGATAGCGGCATGCCCATGTTATGACCGCATGGCTGCAACGCGTTCGATGCGCCCGATGTGGGGGACAGGAGGCACCGGGGCGAGATTGGGCAGCTTGCCCGAGTGGGGCGGAGTCTGACGCGCTTTAGCGGTTTGCATCTGCTTCTCTCAGGAGCTTTGTTGGGCGAGCATTTTGTGCTATATAAAACGCTTCGAACTATGCCCAAGAGAGGGGATGGAGCATGGATGGCATGGATAGGAAGCAAAGAAACGCCGCACAGAGGGCTCGCGTGGCAGCTGCCCGCGCTCTGATCCTGAAGGAGATGAAGGAGCGTGGCTGGAACCCGGCAAAGGTTCGCGGCTACTCCAACAAGTACCGCGTGGCCCTTGAGAAGGAGCGGTCGGTAACCGTAGCGATCAAGGTGGACACGCTACAGCCTGGCTGGATCGGGTTCGCGCAAAAGCGCGACGGAGAATGGGGTTCGCCACTCAGCGACACCGATTTCATCGTCTTCGCCACGCCTTACACGACGAAGCGCGAGCGGGGGCTTGGGGTGTGGATGTTCGAGACCAAGGCGGTACGCGACCGGCTCGAATTGGTGCAGAAGTTCTACGACGAGGCGGACCGGAGCGAGCGGGCCGCCCTGTGGTTCAATATTTTCGATGTGTCGAACCGGCCCACCTGCCAGGTCAACTTCGCCGCCGGCAAGCCGCCGCTGTGGGTGCTGCCATTTGAGGTGCCGGCGCCGGAGGACTTCGATGAGGCTGTCGAGGCGGATGTCACTCTGGAACCTACGGAGCCGGAATCCTCTCCATTGGCAGCGTTCACGACCGGACAGCTTCTCGACGAGCTGGTGTCGCGTGGCTTGAAAGGGTTCAGGTTCGGCAGCGACGCATAAAAACCACTGACATGGGGCGGCCCCAAAAGCCGCCCCTTCTGGTTATTCCAGGCCAGGGCGTGCCCCCTTGGGCGCCGCAAGCGGTGCCGGCAATCCTGATACCTGTCGATTGCGGTGCCGATGGCCCCAAAAACTAGGGAACATAGCGCGAAAACCGGCATTCTCCGCATCCAGAAAGCAAGCAAAATCAAGGTTCGCGGAGGGGAGCTACACCTTGCCAAGGTTGGGGTCGAGGGTTCGACCCTTCGCCCGCTCCAAGAAAATCAAGAGCTTAGCAGGAAGCCAAAGTTTCCGTTCTTGTGCCACCGGCACAGAAACACGGGTTCCGGCCCTGTCGTTCCATGTCCCGACTCACCCAGGCGCGGCTGCGCCCATCTCTCCGTTCATGCTGACCAATAGCCCGCACGTCGTCATAGCGCGCGACCCGCGCCGGATCAGGTGTAAGCCGAAGAACCGACCGAAGGCTCCGGTCATCGTCGACGCACGAAAGGCGCCTGAAGTGTTGAAACGCTCTTGTATGCAATTTTCGGTTGCTTTTCACCTAAGCGTGTGCAACCTCGCTCAGCATGGACCAACACGCTGGCGCCGTCGCTTTCTACGCGATGCACTTTTGTCAACTTTTAGGACTGAGTAGCGAAAATTCAGAGCAGGTGATCCATGCCGCATATTGGCACGACATCGGCAAATCAGGCATTGCCGAATTTATCTGGAACAAGCCTACCGCCTTGAGCTGTGAGGAAGTGTCGCTCGCTCGAACTCACACCACGATCGGCGCTGACCGCTTGCGAGCGGCGGGACTCGTTTTTTGTGCGGAGGTCGCCCGTGCCCACCACGAATGCTGGGATGGGACTGGTTATCCAGATGGTCTCGCGGGAGAGGCCATTCCGACTGCAGCTCGAATTGTGAGCATTTGCGATGTTTATTCTGCGTTGAGAGAAGAACGGCCTTATAAGCAAACCTTATCGCATGACGACACCATGCGAGCTCTCTTGTATGGGGACAGTCGCGAGCAGACACGCCCAGGTATGTTCGACCCCGCTCTACTTCTGGCGTTCGGAAGGGAGCATCAGCGGTTGGCCGCCGCATTTCAGGAATGGCCCGATTCGATATTCGCGAAATCCAGCCGTATGAACCTGCGACAAACCAGCCGCGCCGCATAGCAGAGTTGAGGCGGTGGAGGCGGAGATTACGGGGTTAGTGGCGAGCTTTGAGGCGTTGTAGGGACAACGCGTGAAGCGGCAGATTGCAGTCGCATAGGGCGTAGGCCCCGGCCAAGTCGCCCCAGTGCGGTTGCGTCCGCCCTCTGCCACCCCATGCAGGGCAGTACGCCGGCTCCAGGGATCGGCGGCTTGGCGTCGTGCCGCGTCCGCGACGTGGTGGCGCTCAGATAAAACGGGTCCAGTGGAGGCATTGAAAACTGATCCCTGTCGGAGCCCGCTCTTGCCCTTCCCCCGATTGCTGGTACCTCACCCCCACCCATGAGCGACGACCTTCCCAACCACAAGGCACTGTTGCCCGCTGGCCTGCGCGACCTGCTGCCACCTGACGCTGAAACCGAGGCGGCTGCCGTCGAAACGTTGATGGAAGTGTTCGCCGCCCATGGCTACCAGCGAGTCAAACCGCCGCTTCTGGAATTCGAGGACAGCCTGCTTGCCGGATCTGGGGCCGCGGTGGCCGAGCAGACGTTCCGGCTGATGGACCCGGACAGCCAGCGGATGATGGGCCTGCGCGCCGACACCACCCCGCAGGTCGCACGCATCGCCACCACGCGCCTCGCCGGCGCCCCCCGGCCGCTGCGCCTGTCTTATGCCGGGCAGTGCCTGCGCGTCCGCGGCACCCAGCTAGCGCCGAACCGGCAGATCGCCCAGGCGGGGATCGAGTTGATCGGCAGCGACTCGCACGCCGCCGACGCCGAGATGGTGCTGGTGGGCGCCGAGGCACTGGCCGCCCTCGGCCTGAACCGGGTCAGCTTCGACCTGACCCTGCCCACCCTGACGCCGGTGCTGATCGACCATGCCGACATCGGGGGGCAAGGCCGGACAGCATTGGCGCACGCCCTCGATCGCAAGGACGCCGCGGCGGTGGCCCGCCACGGCGGCCCGCTGGCCCCTACCCTGACCGAGCTGCTGTTCGCCGCCGGTCCTGCGGATCGGGCGCTCGCCGCCCTGGCCGCCGTGCCGCTGCCCGCGCCGGCCCGCGCGCTTGCCAACCGGCTGGCCGAGGTGGTCGCAGCGATCAGGCAACGGGCCGCCGGCCTGCGCCTGACTATCGATCCAGTCGAGTTCCGCGGCTTCCGCTACGAGACCGGCGTGTCTCTGACCATCTTTGCCGCGGGCCGTACCGGCGAGCTGGGGCGCGCCGGTCGCTACCTCTGTGGCGAGGCCGAGCCGGCGACTGGCCTTACCCTCTACCCCGACGCCATCCTGCTGGCCGCCCCTCCAAAACCGGCGCGCCCACGCCTCTTTGTGCCGGCGGACGCTGACCCCGCCGAGGCGGCGCAGTTCCGGCGCCTCGGCTACGCCACGATCGCGGCGCTGACCGAGGCCGGAGACGCTGCCGAGGCCCGCCGCCTGGACTGTACCCACATCCTGCGAGACGGCCAGGCCATCTGGCTTTCCCCTCCCCTCGCGGGAGGGGCCAGGGGAGGGGGGACAAGCTAAACAATGGGGAATGTTGCAGTGATCGGCGCTCAATGGGGCGACGAGGGCAAAGGCAAGGTCGTGGACTGGCTCGCCAGCCGTGCCGGCGTCGTCGTGCGCTTCCAGGGCGGGCACAATGCCGGCCACACGCTGGTAGTCGGCAACCAGACCTACCGCCTGTCCCTGCTGCCCTCCGGACTGGTGCGCGGCAAGCTCGGAATCATCGGCAATGGCGTCGTGATCGATCCCGAGGCGCTGCTGCAAGAGATCGACCGCGTCCGTGCCCAAGGGCTGGCGGTCACGCCTGAGACCCTTCGTATCGCTGACAACGCCCCCCTGATCCTGCCGCTGCATCCGGCGCTCGATCGCGCACGCGAGGCGGCACGTGGCGAGCGCCGGATCGGCACGACCGGGCGGGGCATCGGCCCGGCCTATGAGGACAAAGTGGCACGCCGCGCCATCCGGGTCGGAGACCTGGCGGAACCGGAGACGGTCGATGCCAAGCTCGACGAGCTGCTGCTGCACCACAACACGCTGCTCGCCGGGCTGGGCGCGCCAACGTTTGCGAAGCCCGCTTTGCGGGCGAAGCTGCTCGATCTGGCGCCGCAGATCCTCCCCTTCGCCGAGCCGGTCTGGGAGCGGCTGGATGTGGCGAACCGCGCCGGCGCGCGGATCCTGTTCGAGGGCGCCCAAGCGGTGATGCTAGACGTGGATCACGGCACCTACCCCTTCGTGACCAGCAGCAACACCGTGGCCGCGACGGCAGCCTCTGGCGCCGGCATCGGGCCTCGCGCGGTCGGGTTCGTGCTCGGCATCGCCAAGGCGTACACCACCCGCGTCGGTTCCGGCCCATTCCCCACCGAGCTGACCGATGCGACCGGCACTCTGCTGGGTGATCGCGGGCACGAATACGGTACGGTCACCGGCCGGCGACGCCGCTGCGGCTGGTTCGACGCAGTATTGGTCCGTCAGGCGGTGAAGGTTGGGGGTATCGACGGGCTGGCGCTGACCAAGCTCGACGTGCTGGACGGGCTACGGGAGCTGAAGCTCTGCACCGGCTACCGGCTGCGGGGCGAACTCCTGCGCCGGCTGCCCGCCAGCCCCGGCGCGCAGGCCGCGGTCGAACCCGAATACGAGACGTTGGACGGCTGGACCGGTTCAACCCGCGGCGCCCGCTCCTGGGGGCAGTTGCCGGCTGCGGCAATCAAGTATGTCCGCCGGATCGAGGAACTGGTCGAGGCTCCCGTCACCCTGCTGTCCACCAGCCCGGAGCGCGACGACACGATCCTGATGCGCGACCCCTTCGAGCCTTAGCGCCTCCCCCCGCCCTTGCGGGGGTAGGAGCCGCGGGATCGAAGTCTCCAGACCGCTGCTGGTACAGCGCTTCCATGGAACGACTCCTATCGGGGTCTATCCGACACGACCTCGGCGACCCACGGCGGGACCGGGGCAATAGGCTTGTTTCATGGAATCGCTGCACTAGTCCGCGTTGGCCCGTTCCAACTCCTCCGCCGTGATACCGAGCTTGCCGGCAGCCTCCCGGACCTGCTCCCACGTGCGGTCGTCGACCGGGATCCCGGCCGCGCGAGCAGCGGCGGCGCGGCGTTCCGGCTCGCCCGGCAACAGGATCTCCTCGAAACCCGGAGCCGTGCGAGCCGAGCGAATATGCGCCTTGGTCGCCTCGATCCCCGCCAGGAGCTCGGCACTGCTCCCCAGCCGAGAGACATCGATCAGCACCGCGAACAGGCTGTTCAGAATGCCGCCCTTGCGCGGCTCCTCAGTGCGCTGCCCACCGGCTATTGCTCCGGCCATGATCTCGCACATCACGGCGAGGCCGGAGCCCTTGTGCCGGCCGAAGGTCAGCAGAGCGCCGGTGTGGTCGTCGATGAAGCCGGTCGGATCGTCCGTGGGCTGGCCGTCGGCATCGATCAGGCAACCATCCGGTACCTCGAGGCCCTTATTACGGGCCACGCGCGCCTTGCCGGCCGCGATCGTGGTCGTGGCCATGTCGAGCAGGAGCGATGGGCCGTCCTCGCCCGGCACTGCGGTGACGAACGGGTTGGTGCCGAGCCGAGCCTCGGCGCAGCCCCAGGGCGCAGCGACATCGCGATGGTCGGCAACGTTGACGTAGGCGATGAACGCCATGCCTTCGGCCGCCGCCAGCTCGCCATACGTGCCGGCCCGACCGATATGCGAGCTGTTGCGCAGACCGAGGACGCAGGCGCCCAGCTCGCGCGCCCGGGCGGCGGCTCGGCGCACCGCCTCGGACGCCATGCGCTGGCCGAAGCCGCGGCCGGCGTCCAGCACCAGCAGCGCGCCGAAATCGAGCACCGTTCGCAGCGTCTGGTTCGGTACCAGCAGCCCGTCCTCCAGCAGTCGCACATAGCCCGGCAGCATGCCGACCCCGTGGCTGTCGTGGCCGGCAAGGTTGGCGCGCACGAGGTGGTCGGCGACGGCTTCGGTCTCGGCCGGGTCGCTGCCCATGCGGCGGACGATCAGGCTGATCGTGGCGTGCAGCTTATCGGGGGTGATGATCGGCATGGATGCGGGGCGACCTCCGTGCTGATACAAGCGCCGATCGCGGCCGCTTGCAAAATCTACCTCTCCCGCTTGCGGTTACGGCGGTCGCACACCTTCGAAACGATCGCCGACAAGCGACGCTGTCCCGCGCGGAGGTGCCCGGAAAGGGCTCACAAGGAGAACCGCACAGAGGCCACGGAGCACCACCGACATCGTCATAGGGTTTGGATCACGTGGCGAGATAATCTCAAAGGAAACCACGGATTACGCTGACGGACGCAGATGGTGCGTGGTCAGGTGAGGGTTCTGGCACGGTGAGGAGCGCTTCAATGTAGTCGTCGTCGGGGGAGGCCTAAGGAGATGTTGTCGGGCAACGGCCCCATCAGGCGGATCAGCCCGGCCCTGTGCGGATAGATGGCTGCGTATTGCTCGGTCGTGGCGAGGGGGGCGGGCCGCGGTTCGTTCACCGGCTCGGGTTCCGGTTGCGGCTCGGACGCCGGCGACGGTGGCTCGGCAATCGATGCGGGCGCCTGGCGTGACAGCGCCTGTGCCATCAGGCCGATGGCGCAATGCTCGGTCCAGGCAGCGCGGTCGCGGGTTTCACTGTCCGCTTCGAGCTTCTGTCGGGCTGCCTGCATGCGCAGCAGTAACCGCAGCGCACTCTGTGCCTGGCGCATCATGGAATTGGCCTGGGCGCGGCATTTCAGTGTCCCCAGCAGCGACATTTCGGGCTGCTGGGCGAGACGCAGCCACTCCTTCCACTGCTCGGAGGCAGCGACATGGAGTACGGCGAGATCGGCCTCGGCGGCATTGGCCGGGTGCAGAGCAGCGATTCTGGCGATGACGGCATGGTCTCGCTGGGCCAGATCTTCGGGGCTGTCAGTGAGCGGCGGCGGCAGCGTGAGGAGCAGCATGTGGATGAGTTGGTAGTACACGTCGGCCTGGAGTTGGTCGGCGAAGTTGGAGTGGTTTGGTGCGGGGTTAGTAAGCATGATGGGGTCTATACCGTCAATGGTCCTCCATGTCAAGTGTTATTGTGGTTGTCGGAAGGGCGGCCCCGGATCAACTCCGAGGCAGCTTTTGGTCTGTTTCGCAGCCCGCGCCAAGTATGGCGCGCGTCCGCGCCGCCCGTGCAGCCGCCTCTATCGCCAGTGCGCCCACAAAGTCGTGCTCAGAAACTGGGTCAAGCGTCCGGTCAGGCCGCCCGCAGTGCCGCCGGAAGCTGGCTGATCGCACGGTCGATCAGCCGGGCATCCGCCGCCGGGGCCAGACCCTCCGCGATCACCTGGCGGGCGGCTTCCGTCGCCACTTCGGCGGCGGTGATTCGGACCTCGTCCACGGCGGCCTTCTCAGCCGAGGCGATGCGGGCCACCGCCATCTCTTCACGCCGTTGCGCGGCGGCTCTTGCCTCCTCGGCTGCGGCAGCCGCCAGCCGCTCTGCCTGAACCTTGGCGCCGGCTATCAACTCCTGCGCCTCCTTCAGGGCGGCTTCGCGGCGCTGTTCCGCGTCCCGCAGCATCCGTTGCGCCTCTTCGCGCAACCGCGCCGCCTCCTCCAACTCGCGGCGGACCGCCGCCGCCCGGGCATCGAGTAGCCCGGCGACCGCCTGCCACAGCCGCTTGCCGAAAATCACGAAGAACAGGACGAACGAAATCGCCACCCAGGTCCGCGACTCGGTCCAGAACTCCATGACGGCCTCCGCTCAGCTCGCCTCGCGCGCGGCCAGAACGGCGCCGATCGCGTGCTCCAGCCGGCCCGGCTCGGGCGGCCCGCCGGTCAGTCGCGCGACGACCGTCGCCGCGGTCTCGGTCGCGACCTCGCGCAAGGCCTGTGTGGCCGCCTGGCGGGCCGCATGGATGCGTTCCTCCGCCTGATGAAGCTGCGCCTCCAGCCGCGCGTTCAGCTCCGCCGCCTGAGCCGCGGCCTTCTGCTGGGCGGCCTCCAACGCAGCGTTGATCGAGGCCTGTGACTCTGCCCGCGCCCGGGCAATCGCCTGGGTCATCTCCGCAACCGAGCGGTCCGCCGCCTCCTTCGCCGTCCGTGCTGTCTCCAGATCGGCGGCGATCGCCGCGGCGCGACGCTCCAACACGCTGGCCACCTGCGGCAGGCCCCAGAGCCAGCACAGCAGAAGGAACACGATGAAGATGATCGCCCCCCACCACACCTGCGCCAGGGTCAGCGGGTCGGCGAAGTTGAGCTGCGGCATACCCTGCGCCATCGCCACGGTGGGCACGCCAACCAAACCCACCGCTGCGAGCGGCACGATCAGACGGGCGGGCGCTCGGCCCATGGCGATCAGACGAACAGGATGATGAACGCGATGACCAGCGCGTAGAGCGCCACCGCCTCGGTCAGCGCAAAGCCCAGGATCGCGAGGCCGAAGACGCGGTCACGCGATGCCGGGTTACGCGCGACGCTGTTCACCAGGGCGGCGAAGATGTACCCGATGCCGGCACCCACGCCGGACAGCGCGATAACGGCGAGGCCCGCACCAATCTGCTTGGCCGAAGCAAGATCCATATCCCGTTTCCTTTCTGTACGTCCGGTTGTGCCGGGCGGGGGCCCGGACATCTCTGTGGAAGGGTTAGTGCAAGTGCACCGCGTCATGCAGGTAGATGCAGGTCAGGATCGCGAACACATAGGCCTGCAGTACGGCGACCAGAATCTCGAAGCCGATCAGCAAGACATTGACCCCAAGTGCGAACGCCGCCGGCAACAGTCCAAGCAGACCGGCCGCCCCCAGCATCACCACAAATGCGCCGAACACCTCCAGCATCACGTGCCCGGCCATCATGTTGGCGAATAGCCGGACCGACAGCGAGATGATGCGCGAGAGATAGGACAGCACCTCAATCGGCACCAGCAGCGGCAGCAGCAACTTGGGCACGCCCTGCGGCACGAAATAGCTGAAGAAATGCAGCTTGTTGATCCACAGGCCGACGAACGTGACCATGATGATCACCACCAGGGTCAGCGCCAGCGTGACCGCGATATGGCTGGTGAAGGTGAAGAAATACGGCCAGACGCCGGCCAGGTTTCCGATCAGGATGAACAGGAACAGCGTGAAGACGAACGGAAAGAATCGTTTACCCTCCGGCCCGATCGTTTCTACGCACATGTTATAGGTGAATTCGTAGATCATCTCCGCCGCGGCCTGCAGCCGGCCGGGCACCATGGCGCGCGGGCGCATGCCAAGCCATAGCAGCAGCAGCGTCAACACCATCGCTGCCAGCATCATCACGTTGGACTGGCTGAACTCAAGCGTCCGCCCGATCTCGCCGAACGCCGGGTGGAGTTCGAACTGGCTTAGTGCGTCGATGTGGCCCGGTGTCGCCAACTCACTAGTCCCCTAACGCCTGTCAGTCCGTGAGCGACGCACCCCCCGGTGCCCTGATCGGGGCGGCGGGCTGCCGTCTTGCCGTGTCTTCCCGGAGGGCCCTTGCCGAGGCGCGAACTCGCGCCAGACATTCAGCACGCCGGCCGCGCCCCCCAACGGAACGAAGGCGATGAGGAAGATCGGCTTGGTACCGAGTAGCCAATCCAAGCCCCAGCCGATGGCACACGCCACCGCCAGCGCGCAGACAAGCTCCAGCCCGACTCGCAGCCCGATCCCCAACGCGGAGGGCTCCTGGTCCGGCTCTCCGCCCGACGCCGACTGCCCGGGCTCAAGCCCCTGCCGTTCGCGCGCAGCGCGTAACCGCTCGTCGAAGGACGGCCCGCTGCCTTCTTCCTCGCTCATATCCGCTCCAGGCAAGTCGCCTTGCCGGAAGGCGGGCGCTTGCTAGCGGTGGGGTCATCCGGTGTCAAGAAAGGGTGAACCCATCGGACTTGGGCTTCGCCGGCGCGGCTAGTCCTTGAACATATGCGTCGCGTGGGTGATCGCGGCGCCGGCGCGCATCGCCGCAGCCACCACCGCCGTCTCGGCGAGCTCGGCATCGGTCGCGCCGGCCTTGCGCGCTTCCTGGGTGTGGATCGCGATGCAATAGGGGCATTGCGTGGTCAGCGCCACGGCGAGTGCCATCACCTGCTTGGTCTTGGCATCCAGCGCACCGGGTGCGAACGCCGCCTTGTCGAAGGCCCAGAACGCCTTCATGCCGTCCGCGGCGGCGCTGTCCATGGTCTTCAGCGCGGAGAGATTCTTCATGTCGTACATAGCGTCCTCCTCGGTGTTTAGCTATCAATCCTAGTCTAAGGGTCGCAGTCGGGGAATGCACGCGGGGTCAGGTCCCCAGCCGATCGTGTCTGTACGCAAGGTCGGTTGAGCGACTGCCGACGTGCCCAGTTCACCATTCTTGCGGGGTTAGCTCCGTCTCCGGCAGCCCCGCAACTTCCCACGCCTCACGCCCGCCGCGGTACCAGTAAACGTGCGTGTAGCCGAGCGCGGCCAAGCGCAGTGCCAAGTTGCGGCCGTCGAAGCGTTCGGAGTTCCATCCGACCGCGACGATGGGCGTCGAGAGATCGCCCTTCGTCAGTTCCCGCATCTTCGAGCGTAGACGATCCTGTACCGCATCGGATGTGCTTCCGCCCATGCCCGCACGCATTAGCCCGATGGCACCCGGGACCGACCGGCCCCACGAAAACTCCGACGGATCGATGACGATCGGCTTTCGATCGACGAGCAACCGCTGGAGCTCCGCGGTGCGGATCGTCGTAGCGTCAGGCGCGGTCATTGGCGTCAGTCCGGCGAGGTCGTCGTGCAGTTTGTCATCGGATGCCACGCCAAAATTCGCATTTTCATCAGCATGATCCCGCAGCCCGGCGAGGCGAAGCGCCGCCTGAAAACGCTCGATTTGGGCCGCGAGCACCCGGCTGGCGGGATTGCCGGGTTGTAGGCCTCGAGCGGTGTAGTACGGCCAAATCCGGTTTGCTTCGGCGACCGCGCGATGTGCCTCGTCAAAGCGGCCCAGCCGCGCATGAGCCGCGGCGAGGCGGAGGTTATAACCGGCGCGATCGCGCGGGGTATTGTCCGGAGCTGCGGCCAGAGCGCGCTGCGTCCAGACAATCAACTCTTCGTCCCTCCCGAGCATCAACAGCGCGAAGCCAAGATTGTCGTAGCGGCTCCAGATGTAGCCGCTCCGCGGGTCGCGCCGGATAGCCGTTTCGATCATCGGGATCGCCTCTTCCGACCGGCCCACCAGGACGAGGCACTGCCCGATTTGGTTGTAGGCGTAATAAGCGTTCGGGTACTCGTCCAGCAGACGTTGATAGGCGGCGATTGCCTCCGTGTAGTGACCCTGGCCGAGCAACAGGTAAGCGGAGCTCTCTAATACGAATGCGTGGTCCGGGTTGATCGCCCTCGCCTCGGTAATGAGCGTTGCCGCGCGCTTGAGGTCGCCTCCTTCGTGCCGAGTTTCGATCAGCGTATCGGCAAGTCCGGTGAGGGCGAGTATCGACGTGGGATCGAGCCGCAGAGCCTGCTCATACAAAGCTGATCGTTCCGCCAGTTCCCGCGGACCCATTGGATGGAGCCACAGCGACCGCGCGCGTATGATCAGATCGAAAGCGTCCGGATTGGTGGGCCGTTCCCGCTTGCTGCGGGCGCTCTCGATGTCTGTCACTGCGGCGCCTAGGGTCTGACCCAGTCGCCTGACGATCTCCTCCTGGCCGGCGCTGAGATCCTTCACCGGCTCATCGAAGCGATCCGCCCAGAGCTGCGCGCCGGTTTCGGTGGAGACGAGCTGCACATCCACCCGTAAGGCGTCGTCCAGCTTGCGCATGCTGCCCTCGACCACATAGCGCACGCCAAGCTCCTGGCCGACTTTGCGCATATCCACTGCCTTGCCCTGGTAGGAGTACGCGGAGCCGCGTCCGATGACGAACATCCCCGGCACGCGGGAGAGGTCGGTCGTCAGGTCGTCGGTGACGGCGTCGGCGAGGTAGCCCTCGTTCGCATTGCCGCTCAGATTCTCGAACGGCAGGACGACGATCGAGAGGCGAGGCGGCGCCTGTGTTCTGGATAACCAGCCGCCGTGCCAGGCCGCGCCAAGCAGGAGCACGACGATCGCGACGGCGCCCGCAATCGCGGCCCGGCAAAGCCGGATTGGAGGCCTGGGGCGTGCAGAAGGCGGGAACATATCAACCGGATCAATGACCGGCTCGGCGACTGGTGCGGGTGCTGGACCGGTCTGAGCCTCCTCCGCCCGCCTGACGGGGATAGCCAGCCGGTAGCCTCGGCCGGGAACCGTCTCGATGCAGCTTTCCCCGTTGCGGCCCTGGTCGAGCACGCGCCGCAGTGCAGCCATGTGGACTGTCAGATTGTTCGGCTCGACGACCACGCCCGGCCACACCGCGTCCATGATCGCGTCCTTCGACACGACCGCGCCGGGGTTGTTGAGCAAAACGCGGAGGATTTCCCGGGCGCGCGGGCTGACGGGGATCGGCATCCAAGCGCCAGCGGCGTCCTGGCTGTACAGCCGGACTGTCCCTGGATCGAAGCGGAAGCCCTCAAAGGCCAGGATGCCCCCGGCGACGAGCGCGTCCATGTCCCCCTCCCCACCAAAGGACGGGCCGCGATTTTGCTAACCCTACCCCAATTTGCCGGGAAAGGTGTGAGCTAGATCACACCCCCGGGCCGCGGCCATCGGGCGCCAGCGCTGCGCAACTCCCTGATCGGATTGGCATTAGCAACACTTAGCGGCGGCTAAGGCGGCATCTGCTGGCGGATTAGCGGCCCGGCGCGGCAAGGACCGCGGGGTCGCCCCGCGATTCGGGCGGGCAGTGGGGAGGTCAAAATGACGTATCGCCGGCCGCTTACAACCTGTGGTTTCGGTCTGGCTGCGATGTTCGCGCCAGGCTTCCTGACAGCCGCATCAGCCGATGTCGTCTATATGGATGACTTCTCCCTATCGCTGAACAGCACGACTGTCTTCAACGATACGTTCAGTCTGAATCAGACGCTGGCAGGGGGAGCCCCACCCGGTACGGTTCTGCCGTCGGGAGTGAACTTTTCTGACGGCTCGCCGGGGCGCTACATTATCATTGGCACGTTAAAGGAGACCGGAAACAAGGCGATGCTCGACACGGCGCAAGGGGCCCGCGTGGCCCAGCCACCGCCGTTTTTCGGGGCGATCAAGCTTAACGACGTCGATCTCCTGACAGGCCCGCCGCCCAACCCCTTTTCGCTGACGCAGAACGACATCTTCACGACCACCGGCCTGTTCGATCTCACCGTACCGTCCACGCCCGGTGGGTTATATCAGGTCGAGCTCTCGGACCGGGTCGCCTCGAACATGGGGAAGGGCGAGGTCCTCTCGATGGCGGTTCACAATTGCACTGCCGGGGAGTCACTGTGCGGATCTCTTAGAGGTCCCTATATTTTCTTGGCCGATGCCAACTTCGCGACCAATACCACCGTCCCTCTTGGTGAGGTTCCGCTGGATACGAGCAACCAGCAGATCCTCCTCGAGCTTACCCATCCTACTGCCGGGGATCCCACAGTTGACGGATACTATGCTTACGTAAACGGAGGTGTCGAAGGTACCCTGCAGCCGCTCGGGTCCGCTAATGACCTGTTCAACAACCTGAACTACACCCAGGCGGGCTTTTTACAGCTCACTCCTGTGCCTGAGCCGTCTTCGCTCAATCTGCTGGCCTCATCGATCCCAAGCGTTCTTGGGCTTGTGTGGCTCAGGCGCCGGAAACGCGGTGGCTGCCGCGGCGGCCGGTTTCCGAGGGCTGCGCAACTCGCTGCTCGGATCGCCATTAGCAACAATTTGCGGTTGCTAGCGTGTTGTCTGCTAGAGAATTAGCGGGCAGCGCGGCGACGATTGAGTGTACAAAGCTCAAGAAAGGCGTTCGTCAGCGATCGAGCGTTGAAACTTGGACACTCACGGAGGTTCAAATGCCTCAGTTACCTGAGATCGACCGCAATCAGGTTGACTTCAGCTCGCGGGCTCTATGGAGGGAAGAACTACTTTGGCTTTGGGGAGCAACTGTGCCTCTACCGTTCTGGTCCGGGCCTCAGTTGATGAGCGCCCGGGGGCGGAATCCTGTCCCCTGCCCGTGGTTGGTCGACGGACTTGTCTCGGCTGTCAGCGTACAGCAGCTTGCGGCAACCCTACCGGACGGACCTGCTCGCACGCAGGTGCGAAAGAGTGCAGACACAGCGATCGCACAGATCATCGACGATTACTGCGGGGCACCGCCAAGACTCGTGCCTTGGCCTTGGCCTGGCCCACCCCCTTGGTCCTACGCGGTGGCCTCGGAGCTCACGGCCATCGCCAATACTATGCACGGCGACATGCGAGAGGCACTGCTTGCGGTCGCTGCACAAGTCGTCACTGCTGCAACAATGACCAAGAGTGGCTCCGCACCTGTATGACCGTGACCTGGTCCGACTTGTCTCTGATAGCTGCCGGCTGAGCCGCTAAATTGCGTTAGTAGCCCGGCCCGCCGCTTTGCGCGCCGAGCAATATACAGGGGGACACAATGGCAGACTGGATGTATCCACCGCTGCCGAGCTGGTATGTGGGGCTCCTGAAGCATCTTGGTATACACGGCCCTTGGCTGCCGGGCGCGATGGCGGTCATCAGCCTTTTTACGGGTGCAACCATCTTGGCTCCGCCGGCGCGTGCCGTAACCGTCACCGTCACCTACGAATACGTCTACTTCGCGGCCGGCAAGCACACGCGCCAGCCACGCAATTTGATCGGCTCAGGGTTCGCGCCGATCAGTTCGCAACCCGGAGGTCAGCTGTCCAGCGGCCTGCAATTCATCCCCGACCAGCCGCCCGCCAGTCAGCAGGTCAGTGCGCAGACCTATGACTTCGCCTTCGTCACCGTCACTGGGGGGTCTGCCACCAGCAACGGGCCGCCAGGCGGCGTGACCTCGACCGACCGCGCCAGCCCGCCTACGGTCTACGTGGAAACCCAGCCAATCGTTGTGCTGATGGTCTACGTGCCGGTCGGCGGCTCCGGTGGCGTGGGCAGCGGAGCCGCCGATCGACGCGTTCGACGAGACGACGGGAACCCTGTTCGACGACACCTTTGTCTCGGTCGCGCCCGATGACGGCACGTTCGCGACCAGCGGCAACGTGGAGGGCTACGTCGACACCACCAAATCCGAGACGATCACGGCGCTCTCGCCTACCTCGCCGACCGGGGTCGACTTCTCGCGTTGGGTATTGCTCGTCCCATCCTCAGCTACCGCATCCGGTGCGGCCTTGGCGGTGCCGCAAGGCGGATCCCCGTTGGCGCTCGGGTTCTATCGCGCGCCGGTTCCCGCACCCTGTGCTACTGCGGTGGCAGGTTTGCAGCAGGTCATCAACGACTGCGGCCCAGCACTGCCCATTTTCCTGTTTCAGGGCCTCAAGCTACAGCTGCAGCAATGCGTTATTGAGGGCTATGTTATGCAGTCCGTAGTCACAACCCTGGAGAACGAATACATGAATCTCTGGACCGACTGCCACCCGCGGTTACCCCGGCATCTGTAGCCGCGACAAGCTAATTCAAGGTCCAAATGCGGTAGTCCTCGAATAGACATGGGAGAACGCTAATGTCAATGCCTCTAGAAACGGAAACTAAAAGAGTCATTCGGCACACGTTGAGACCTCGCATAAGTACACCGGTTTACCTAAAAACCGTTCCGGGAGCAACTTGCGTACTTCGCGCCACTGACGGCGGTCCAGGTAGCTGCACGGGTACTCTCAAGTGCTTCGCGGGCGACGATGGAATTATATGTTTCCTTGTCCGACCTTCTACTGAGTCTGAGGGCGTGGCCAGGTTCACCATAGAAGCTAGCTCGGATGGCAAGATTACACATCTGCCGCTAGAAATACGTATTGCTCACCAGGACAGCCCGGAAATGCCATTCCCTGCGAGACCAACGACCGATGACCGATGGACCAAAGATACTCGCCCCGGCTTATCGCGACAAGACGCAAGAACGCTTTCACCCAAAGAATTGCGCGAGCGGGGATATCCACCGAGGCCGGACTTGACCGCTCCTGCGGCATTCGACACTTGGTTCAAGGCAGTCTCTAGTCCAGCAACTCGCGTTGAACCACGACTGATCGAGAACGCGGGGATAACACACGGCGGTATACAGCCTGTGCAAGCCACCACTCAACAACCTAGCGGAAATTGGAGCGGCTTCCTGTTGCAATCGCCACCGGTAATAGCCGAACCATTTACCACAGTGTGGGGCAGTTGGCGTGTCCCGCATGTCCTGGTTGGAGAGAATAATGAGACCGATTACTCTTCAATTTGGGTTGGCATCGACGGTGCCAACAACCTACAAGATTTGGTACAGGCTGGCACCGAGCAGGACATATACATTTACGACCCTTCTGCTTTCACCACACTGCCACCTGAAACGGGTACTCTGACGGCTAGTCTCGTGATGACGACCTACTATGCTTGGACAGAATTTCTTCCGCAGCAACAGTTCGCGCAGGTGATATCGAATCTCCAGGTCAATCCGGGAGATCAAATGCTGGTCGTCGTCAATATTGACGGTTCCAAAGCCTATTTCGTTGTCCAGAATTTGACAACCAACCTTTTCGTTGAGGTCGTAACACCGTACAACGGAACGGTGGTCCCTGGTGTAACGGCGGAATGGATTGTGGAACGACCAACCGTTAATAATACACTCCCCGATTTGACAGACTACGGGCAGGCCGTGATGGACACGGCATTCGCCACGATCGGAGGCACGGAAGTATCCTATGGCGGCATTAATCTTGGGGCGGGGGCGACCCCGAGTTTGGAGTCGGAACAGATAACAATGTTCGATAACCAGAGTCGCATTTTGTCATCAGCAATTCCGCTAAGTGAACTCTCTATACTGTTCAAATGGGCGAACTTTCAATAGGAACTGCTGTGCGCGGTCCTTCGGAGGGCGTAACCTAACCGACAGTTGGGTGTCAATAGTTCTCAATTTCCTCTACCGCAGGGCGCAACGTTCCAGGGTGACACGGCCGAGTTGGTCATCGAATTCGTCGCAACTTCCCTGCTTACCGGTTTCACCACGCGCGCTCGAGCCGGAACAATGTGTGATGACCGCGACAGCCCGAGCTAGGGACACCGTCCGCTGTCGCGCGCGTTCCGACCCTCTCTCTCACCAATCCTGCACGGAAAGCTCCGTCTCCGGTAGCCCCGCAACTTCCCACGCTTCGCGCCCGCCGCGGTACCAGTAGACCTGCGTGTAGCCGAGCGCGACCAAACGCAACGCCAGGTTGCGCCCATCGGTGCGCTCCGAATTCCAGCCCGACGCAACTATCGGCCGATTGAGGTTGCCGTCGGTCAACTCGTGCATTTTGGTGCGCAGACGCTCCTGCGCGGTATCCGTAAAGCTGCCCCCCAACCCCACGAACTTCAGCACGACGGCTCCAGGGATCGACCGACCCCATGAGTTGGAGACCGTGTCTATAACGATCGGTCGGACTTCGGCAAGGAAACGAACAATATCGGCGGTTCGGATCGTTTTCGCCCCGGGTGCGATCGTCGGCGTAAACTCAAAGTATTCGCTGTGCAGCATGCTGTCCGCTGGCACGCCGAAATCGGCGGCTTCATCGGCGTGATCACGCTCGCCGGCGAGGCGAAGCGCGGCCTGGAAGCGCCTGAGTTGTTCGGCATAACAGGCACGGAAGGTCTAGCCCTCGAAGAAGTAGCCTAGGGCGAACAGGACATACACGCCGATCAGCAGGAAGCCTTCGTACCAGGCTGGTCTCGCCGTCGGCGGCGATGGCGCGGACGATGAAGGCGGCGCTAGCGATGGCGAAGAGATCGAGGGGACTCGCAAACACCAGGTCCATCGGGTGACCGATTGCGTAAGAAACGAGCACGAGCACCGGTGCGACCACCAGAGCAATCTGCACGGCCGAACCCACGCACATGCCGAGTGCGATATCCATGCGGTCGTCCAGGGCAAACGCGACGGAGGCGAACAGATCGGCGATTGTGCCAACCAGCGCGAGCACGACCACGCCCATGAAGATGGGCGACAGCCCGAGCACGCTCGCCGCCTCGCCGAGCCGGGCGGTCACGACCTCCAATTCGGCGGCGATCACCGCGGTCCCACCGAGCATGATCCCAAGTGCCAGCGGCAGGCTCCAGGTCGCCTGGCCGCCCTCGCCTTCCCTGCGAAACAGGTCGCGATGAGTGACCAGGACGTAGACGAGTTGCGCGAGATAGAGCAGCAGCAGAACGACCGATACGGTCAGGCTGAGCCACTCGTTGCGCAGCGAGCGATCGGTTCCGGGTGTGAGCACCCGCTCGGCCATGTCAAACGCCGCCGGCAGCAGGATGGCGACCGCAACCAGCAGCAGCATGGTTGAGAGCAGGCCCGCCTGAGCGCCAAAGGTCTGCTGCGGATGACGCATGCCTCCGGCCAGCGCCGAGATTCCGAGGAACAGCAGTGTCGTGCCGATGATCGAGCCGGTGATCTGCGACTGCACGATCTGGGTCTGGGCCGTCGACAGCACAAACAGCGCGAGCGTCAGTTCGGCGGCATTGCCGAAGCTCACGTTCAGCAAGCTGCCGATAGCGCCGCCGGCGTGTTCGGCCACCTCCTCCGTCCCGCGACGCACCCAGTCGGCCAGAGCCGCGATCGCGGCCAGGCCGAGCGCGAAAATCAGCACGGGCGGCGCGGCGCCGGCGTAGTGCAGCCCAAGCGACAGCGGCACCATCAGTAGCAGGCCGCCCCGGCGGATTGACGCGCCAAGCTTCATCGGTGATGCCCTGTGTTGGCAGAGTCGCGGCGCTCAGCCAGATCTCGGTAAACGAACGCCGCAGCGCGAAGGACCCTGAGCACGGCCGCAGCGCCCGCCAGCGCGACAACGCCTGCGGGCCGAAACCGAGCTACATCGCTGCCGCCGGTGTGCCGCGCATCAGCACCGCGGTCATCTGCCGGGTGATCGCTGCATGATGCGCCAGCGCGGCGGCCGACAGGTCCGCGTCCGGCGCCTGCTCGGGAACGAAATTGCCGAATTGATCGACCCCGCGCACCAGCGTCGCGCTGTCGCGCATGCCGACCACCTGGCGCACATGCGTCGGCAAATATCGGATCGCATAGCCGATCCTCCGGCGATTGGATGGGTTCGGTTCCGACCCGTGGATCAGCCGCACATGGTGCAGCGACATCTCGCCGGGCGCCAACGGCAGCGCCACCGCCTGACGTTCATCGACCTCGACCGCGATCTCCTGGCCGCGGCTCAGCAGGTTATGGGCCGCGAAGGTGTCCCGATGGGCGACCTGATCGAGCTTGTGCGAGCCGGGGATGACGCGCATCGCGCCGTTGCCCTCGTCGCTCTCGGACAGCGCCACCCAGGCGGTGACGATGTCCGGTGGCTCCAGGCCCCAATAGGTGGAATCCTGATGCCAGGAGACATAGCTCGGGTCGTGCGCGTCCTTGATGAAGAAGCTGCTGGCCCAACACAGGATGTTCGGGCCGATCAGGTCTTCCACTGCATCAAGGATCGCCGGTTCGCGGATCAAAGAATCGAGCCACGTCAGTAGCAGGTGCGACTTGTTGCTGAGCACACGGCGCGGCTGCGCGTGCTCTGACTCGAACGCTTCGAGCCGCGCCCGCAACTCCGCGGCGCGCCCAGGCTCCAGAACGCGCACCGGCGCGTAGTAGCCGTGCTCGTTGTAGAAGGCGACCGCCTCCGCGCTGAGAGTTTTCATGTCCGTCCTCCTTCCCGGCACCAACTGCACCGCTCCCGCTTGGGCTGCGAGCCAGACCAAGCCTGCCCTCGGACTTCGACCCAAAGGGCCTGCCTTCGGGCTCCGACCGGAGTGGTCGCGCGCGAGAGCGCGGCGGATTTGCCTGCTGCCGCGCTGAGGCCCTGACGCGGCCCGATGTTGGGGTCCGCTAGATAGCGAAAATAACCTTGACAACCATAGCCAATAACAGCTATAAACGCCCCGCCATGTCCGCCAGCACCCCACCGAACCACACCAACCTCGCCGACCAACTCCCGGCCGACGTCTACTATCAGCTTATCCACTCGCTATGCCCCACGCTCCCGGCGCCGCTCACCGACAGTCCCGAAGACCTCGCCCGGCGAAACCGTGCCGCCATCGCCCGCATCGCTGCGCTCTGCCCGGCCAACGCCGCCGAGGCCGATGTCGCCGCCCAACATGTCGCCGCCTCCGAGCAATGGAAGGACAGCCTGCGTCTCGCCCAGGAAGCGGACACAACGTCATACTGGGCACAGAAGTGCCGTGCCCAGGCCAACAGCATGATGCGCCAGGCGAACAGCGCACTCAGGCTGCTGCTCCGCATGCAGGCCGCCCGAGAGAAGCGCGAGACGAACAGTGAAGCCCGCGACCGCGCTGCCTGGACCGAGCATTGCGCCATCGCCCTGATGGCACAGGCGCTGTCGCCACAGCCGGCGCCACCGCCGATTGCCGAACCACCGCCGCCGGCATCACAGCCGCAACGGGAACCCGAGCCGGCGGAGCAACCCCGCCCAGCCCTCCTCGCCGCCTCCAAGAGTGACACACCCATCTCTTCACAGAGGGCCGCACTGATCCGCCTGATGGAGAGATTAAACGACTTGCCGCCCGACGGCGACTTGGTTCAATCGCTCGTCACCGCCCTAGTCCCACCTCCCACCACGCCGGACCGCTAGCTCGCCGACGCGCGCGTGGCATAGCCGACCTCCGGGCGCGTGGGCGGCGGCTTGTGACCGTCGGAACCAATAACGTCGAACCACAGATGCACGCCGATGCACACAAAATCGGCCAGCACTGTCGGCATCCGCGTCACCCGCCATCACTCCACGGCGCCCCTCGTCATGCCCGGCGAAGGCCGGACATCCACGACTTTTCTTCTGCGTCTGGCAAAATCATGGATTCTCACCCCGTGATCCAACTGTCTCGCGTACAGCGAAATGAGACGGTGATGAGAATAGAAACCGTCCATGACGGCGGGAAAGCCGAGCCCCCCATCCATCTCCGGTCTGGCTGAACCGTGCTTTTAGCTATCGAAAGTACCACCCTCATCATTGGAGCGCAGGCGACAACTACGGCTGAGGAGGGTCAGCTCGATGCGTGCAAGAAGACGGGCGCGCCGCCGATTGCCGTTGGGTGCCCTGGCCCTTTGTGCAGTCGGGCTGTTTCTGGGACTGTGGTGCCTGTCACCGAGAATCGTGCGCGAGGGCCTTCGGGAGCGCACGTTCGACCTGCTGTTGCCGATGCTCCCGGCGCTGGGCGCCGATCCCGGCATGGTGATTGTCGATATCGATCGCGCCAGCCTGGCGCGGTTCGGTCCATGGCCATGGCCGCGCGCGCGATTGGCGCAGCTTGTCGCGGCCGTGGCAGCCGCGAAGCCGCGCGTCGTGGGGCTCGATATCCTGCTTGCCGGCCGGGACAGGTTCTCGGGCGCGACCGGTCCCGACGGCGATGCGATGCTGCGGCAGGCGCTGACGAGTGTGCCGACCGTGCTCGGCATCGCGTTGCAGGACGGCGCCACCGGAGACGATCTGCCAGTCACGCCGATCTTGGGGCGTGCGCCGGTGCGGTTGCCGGGCATCTGGCGCGCAGATGGGCTGCTCGGTCCGGACCCTGAATTGGCTGATGCAGCACAGGGCTTTGGGGTGCTGGTCGTAGCGGCCGATCCCGACGGCCCGATCCGTCGGGTGCCCTTGCTCGTGCTGGCGGGGCAGACGCCGCGGCCTGGGCTGGGTGTGGAGATCGTCCGAGTGGCCCAGGGAGCCGGTGAGCTCCTGATCGAAGCGGACGGGTTGCATATCGGCGACGTGCGCGTGCCCCTGCCGCCTGATGCAATGTTGCGTCTGATCCTACATGATCCGGCGATCTGGGCGGCCCACACAATATCCGCGATCCGACTGGTGGATGATGCCGATGCCCGTGCCGCTCTCTCGGGAAAGATCGTGCTGATCGGAGGCAGTGCGCCAGAGTTGGGAGGGTTGCGTCTCACGCCGGCATCTCCGGTGACGCCATCCGTCTTGATCCAGGCCGCCGTGGTCGATGCTCTGCTGCGCGGAGCAGTTGCCTATCGCCCGGCCTGGCTGGATGGCGCCGAGATCGCGTGCGCAGCAATGCTCGGACTGCTCTGTGTGCTGGTCGCCATGTGGTTTCGGCCGGCACCGGCCGCCGCGCTGGCGCTATTGCTGTGCGCGGGATGGGCGAGCGTAGCTGTTGCCGCGGTGCCCGGCGCTTCGTGGCTGATCGATCCCGCTGGACCGGCGGCGGTGGGATTCGCCAGCTTCGGCGCAGCAGCGCTGGCGCGGTACGCGCGCGATGAATGGCGCGCGCGCTTGCTGCGGGCAAGCTTCGAGCAGCACCTGGCGCCCGAGGTGGTGCGACGCATCGCCGCAGATCCGACCGTGCTCCGGCTGCAAGGCGAGATGCGCGAAATCACCGCTCTGTTCAGCGATATCGAAGGCTTCACCAGCATGACGGAGCGCGCCGGACCGGCTGAGCTCGTGGCGTTGCTCGACACCTATTTCGATGCGGCGGCACGCATCGTGACCGAGCATGGAGGCATGATCGACAAGATCGTCGGCGATTCGGTGCATGCGATCTTCAACGCGCCGTTCACGCTCGATCGGCATCCCGAGCGCGCAGTCGCGTGTGCGCTGGCACTGCTGAATGCGTCGGAGGAAATCCGCGCCTCACCACTCGGGCAGCGGCTGCAGCTTGGCCGCACGCGCATCGGCATCGAGACTGGGCCGGCGATAGTCGGCGATGTGGGCGGCAGTCGTAAGCTTGACTACACGGCGCACGGCAACGCCATCAACCGCGCAGCCCGGTTGGAGGCGGCAAACAAGGAGCTTGGGTCCAGCATCTGTATCGGGCCCGGAACGGCAGCGCGACTGCCCGCACGCTCTGTTCGGCCGATCGGAACGATAATGGTGCGAGGACAGAGCGCACCGGTCGATGTGTTCGCGCCCGTGGACGGCGCTACATCACCGAATCAAGGGCGCTCTTGATGCGCGCCGCACCCCAAGGGTGGGGATCCGACGGCTCGGCACCGGGATAGGCAATGTCGGTTCCGAGACCAGCCACGACCAGCACAGTCTTCTGCCGACCGGTGACGGTGACGGCGCCTTGCTGCACGAAGACGCCGAACACGCTGTTGCTCGGGCCACCCCAGACGCGGGTGCCGCGCACCGCGATCAGACCGAAGGGCGATAGAATGTTCGTCTCGTCGCCCGAGGTCTTGGGATCATGCTCATACAGGATGGCGCCACGCTCGAGCACCAGCGTGCCACCGGCATTGACGATGAAACGATCTATACGCAACCGCGCCTCCGGCCCGAGGCGCAGGTCGGTGGCCTCACCCAGACGCAGGGCGAGCGCCGATTGCACACCGGTGCCCACCGCGTCGCCGATGAAGACAGCGGCGGAAGGCGTCAGGCTGCGGCGGGCAGCGGCGGTGACAGCGTAGCACTCACCACGCGCGGACTGAACCTCACCCGCGCGCTCAGCAGCCTGCGCTCGCCCGCCGATGAGCGCAGCGCTCAGCCCCGCCAGTGCGACGCGGCGTTCCACCCCGTGCGCTCGAAATGACAACCTCATTCGCTTAGCAGTTCGTCGAGTGTCGCCGGGCAGGTTGTTGGAACGGGCAGAGGCGTCTGACCATCCATGGTTTCAGGCAAGCCGGCGAGCGCGTCGCTATACAGCGAAGCGAGGTCGATCTTTCGGCGCATGGATTCGGTAAATCGTCGTCTCGCTTGCCGCCGAAACAGCCGGGCCTCAGCGCGCCAGTGCGCTACGTCCCGCGACAGCGGCCATGCCTCGGCTTTCAATTGATGCACGAACGCCTGCGTCAGCCACAATTCGACCGCGTTCAGATCGCTGCGGCCCGCGCTTTCGATCTCCTCGATGATGTTCGGCCAGTCCAAATCGGGATCGTTGACCCGCTCGCCGGCCGCAATGCGACGGAGCAATGCAGCCTGCATCTCGCTCCAGGTCAGAATGTCGGTGTCGTAAAGGTCATTCATACGATCACCCCGCCAAGACACCCGCGCCAAGCTCCGGAACGAAGCCGCCCGACTGGCGGCGCCACAGCCGCGCATAAATACCGTCGAGCGCCAGCAGCTCGCGGTGCGAGCCCGTCTCCACAATCCGCCCGCGATCCAGCACCACCAGACGGTCCATCCGCGCGATAGTCGAAAGCCGGTGCGCGATCGCGATCACTGTGCGGCCTTCCATCAGCCCATCGAGCTGATCCTGGATCGCTGCCTCCACCTCGGAGTCCAGCGCCGATGTCGCTTCGTCCAGCACCAGGATCGGCGCGTCCTTCAGAATCACCCGGGCGATCGCGATCCGCTGGCGCTGTCCACCGGACAGCTTCACACCGCGCTCGCCGACATGCGCATCGTAGCCGCTGCGGCCGTGCCAATCTTCCAGCCCCAGGATGAACTCGTGCGCCTCCGCCCGCCGGGCCGCGTCCTCGATCATCGCGTCGCTCGCCTCCGGCCGGCCATAACGGATGTTATCGCGGATCGAGCGATGCAAGAGCGAGGTGTCCTGCGTGACCATGGCGATCTGCGCCCGCAAACTCTCCTGCGTCACGCCGGCGATGTCTTGGCTGTCGATCAGGATGCGGCCGCGTGCGGGCTCGTAGAAATGCAGCAGCAGGTTCACCAGTGTCGATTTGCCAGCCCCCGACGGCCCCACCAACCCGACCCGCTCGCCAGGCACGATGACAAGGTCGATGCCGTGGAGCACGCCCGGCTGACCGACCGGGCGCCGGCTGCGATCATAGTCGAAATGCAGTCCTTCGAAGCGGATCTCCCCAGCCTCGACGACCAATTCCCTCGCGCCCGGCGGGTCCGGCATCTGCCGCTCGACCGCGATCGAGCGCATCCCGTCCTGCACCGTGCCCACGTTCTCAAAGATTGAGGTCACGCTGCGCGCCACCCAGCCGGCGATGTTGGTCATCTGCCAGGAGAGCGGCAGAGCCATCGCAACAGCGCCGACGGCGATGCGCCCCGTGCTCCAGAGCCAGATGGCCAGCGTTGCGGTGGTGACGATCAGGGTCGCGTTCATCGCCGCGAGCACGAACACATAGCCGGTGATCATGCGCGTCTGATCGCGGAAGCGCGTGGTGTGCTGATCCACCAACTCGCGCACGAAGGCATCCTCGTCGCGGGCGCGAGCGAACAGCTTGACGGTCAGGATATTGGTGTAGCTATCGACGATCCGGCCGGTAAGGTTCGAGCGCGCCTCGGACACCGCGCGCGAGCGCTCGCGCAGCCGCGGCACGAAATAGCGCAGCATCGCGGCATAGCCGGCGAACCACAGCAGGATCGGCACCGTCAGCCGCCAGTTGTTGGCACCCAGCAGGGCGATGGCGCTGCTGCCATAGACGACGATGTACCAGGCGGCATCGAACGCCAGGACCACGCTCTCGCGCAGGCTCGGTCCGGTCTGGATCACCCGGTTGGCGATCCGTCCGGCAAAGTCGTTCTGGAAGAACGTCCAGCTCTGCCGCACCACGTGCCAGTGGTTCTGCCAGCGGATCATGTTGGTCAGGCCCGGGTTCACGAGCTGGTTGATCAGCACGACCTGGGCCAGGAACACCGTCGGACGGAGCAACAGCAACACGCCGGCCATGGCGAGAAGCTGCCGCCAGGAATCGTGCCGCAGCGTGCGCGGGTCATGGGTGGAGACCAGCGACACCACACGTCCGATAAAGGCCGGGATGCTGGCGTCCAGCATGGCGATCAACCCGCCGCCTACAAACAGCGCCGCGACCAGCCAGCGAGTCTGGCGGATGAAGTGCCAGTAAAAGCGCAGCAGGCCACTGATCGGCGGCTCCTCGGGCGCGCCGGCGGTCGGGTCGAGCAGGGCTTCGATTCTGCGGAACATGCTGCTGTTGGGTGAACCCTCGTCCCGGGAGCCGTCAATCCTTGTCTTCCGCACTCGGGGCAGACATGCGCGCGGCTACCGACAGATTGACCCGATCACGCGTCTCCCGCCCGCGACCTCGGCAGGCGTGACGCCGGAACACTCCGGCACCTACAAAACCTCCCCCGCGCGTTGGCGCGAGGGGAGGCATCAGGGCAGCCGTGACGGGTGAGGAGGAAGCCCGTCGCTGGGGGGAGCCGCCCTAAGTGCTCAGAAGCCGGTCAGGTCAGGCCCAGTGGGCGGGCACCCAATAACCGCCCTGCCAGTGTCCCGGCACCCACACCGGATGCGGCGGCGGAGGGGCGTAGTAGACTGGGGGAGGCGGATAGTAGGCGACTGGCGGCGCCACATAGACAGGCGGAGGCGCCACCACGACCGGTGGTAGCACGACGCCGAACCTCACGCCGCCAGCCCACCAAGCCTTTGCCGAGCTCGGGGCAAGCACGACGGCCGGCCCGATAAGTCCGAGCACGGCAGCCACGGAGCCCAAACGCTTCAGTGCGGACATTCTTTCACTCCCTTGCCGTGGGAACCGCAGGGAATGTAGGGGCGCCGTGTTTCTGGCTTGTTACCGCGTTGTGTCGAACTGCTCTGCTGCGAGCGCGATAAGTCAGATCGGCTCGGTATCCAGAGCGTAGCCGGCGGCGCGGACCGTACGCACCATATCGAGCTCGTCCGAGCCGTTGATCGCCTTGCGCAACCGGCGGATATGCACATCGACCGTGCGCGGCTCCACGTGGATGTCATGTCCCCAGACCGCATCCAGCAGCTCCTCACGCGAGAACACCCGGCGCGGGTGCTGCAGGAAGAATTCCAGCAGCCGGAACTCGGTCGGGCCCAGATGGATGGGCCGGCCGTTGCGCGTGACCCGATGCGAAGCGAGGTCCATGGCGATGTCGTGGAAGGTGAGCTGCCCCTTGGCCGGCACCGCCCCGGCCCGGCGCAGCAACGCCCGCATCCGGGCGAGCAACGCGTCGATGCTGAACGGCTTGGTGATATAGTCGTCCGCACCGGTGTTCAGGCCGCGGACCGCGTCCTGGTCCTCGGTCCGCGCGGTCACCATGATCACCGGCAGGTCGCGGGTCGCCGGACGCCGGCGGATCTGGCGGCAGACCTCCAGGCCCGAGATCACCGGCAGCATCCAGTCCAGCAGCACAAGGTCGGGCGCTACTTCAGAGATGCGGGTCAACGCCTCCTGGCCGTCCGCCGCCTCCTCGACGCGGAAACCCTGCTTCTCGAGATTGTAGCGCAGCATGGTGACCAGCGCTGCCTCATCCTCCACGACCAGGACCAGCGGCTTCGAGGCGCCGGAGATTCCGTCGGGCATGCTCAACTGTCTCCTCCGCGCGACGGCGGTGCCATGGCATAGGCGGAACTGTCGCCCTTCGGCCGCGCATCCGGCAGCGACTCGCCTTTCACCGCATAGTAGATCGTTTCAGCGATATTAGTCGCATGATCACCGATTCGCTCAAGATTTTTGGCAATAAACAGCAAGTGCGTGCATGGCGTGATGTTGCGCGGGTCCTCCATCATGTAGGTGATCAGCTCGCGGAAGATCACCGTGTAGATGTCATCGACCATCAGGTCGGATCGCCAGACCTGCATCGCCTTGTCGGCATCGTTCTCGCCGATGGCGTCGATCGTGAGCTTCAGGTTCTCTTGGACCAGCCGTGCCATATGGCCTAGCCCGGCCATGCTGTAGGGCAAGGTGAACTGCGCCAGCACGATGCTGCGCTTGGCGACATTGGCGGCGTAGTCGCCGATGCGCTCCAGATCGACGGTCATCTTCAACGCCGCCACTGCCTGGCGCAGGTCGCCAGCGACAGGCTGGCGCAGTGCGAGCAAGCGGATGACGAACTGCTCAACCTCATGTTCCAGCTCATCGACGCGCGTGTCCGCCTCCACCACGCGGCTGGCGGCGGTATTGTCGCGATCCATGATGGCGACGGCGGCGAGCGCTACCTGGTTTTCGACAATTCCGCCCATCTCGGTCATCATGTCGCGCAGGCGCCGCAGCTCCTGGTCGAAGCTCTTGATTAGGTGCGGTTCGTCGGCCATGGAAAGCTCCTTACTCAGCCGAAGCGGCCGGTGATATAATCCTGCGTGCGCCGCTCTTTCGGGGCAGTGAACATCTGCGCCGCGCTGGAGACTTCGACCAGCTCGCCCAGGTAGAAGAAGCCGACCTGGTCGGCGACGCGTGCCGCCTGCTGCATGTTGTGGGTGACCAGGGCGATGGTGAAGTCGCGCTTCAGGTCGTCGATCAGCTCTTCGATCTTCAGCGTGCTGATCGGATCGAGCGCACTGGTCGGCTCGTCGAGCAGGATGACCTCGGGGCGCACCGCAATGGTGCGGGCGATGCACAGTCGCTGCTGCTGGCCGCCAGACAGGCCGAGCGCTGAGGTGTTCAGCCGATCCTTCACCTCACCCCACAGCGCGCCGCGTGTCAGCGACCATTCCACGCGTTCTTCCATTGCCGACGCCGACAGTCGCTCGTGCAGCCGTACCCCGAACGCGATGTTGTCGCGGATCGACATCGGGAACGGCGTCGGCTTCTGGAACACCATGCCGATCCGCGCACGCAGCGCATTCACGTCGATATTGGGTGCGATGATATTCTCTCCGTCCATCATCACCTCGCCCGTCGCGCGCTGGCCAGGGTAGAGGTCGTACATGCGGTTGAGCACGCGCAGCAGCGTCGATTTGCCGCAGCCGGACGGCCCGATCATGCCGGTCACCTGCCGCTCCGGCAGATCGAGATTGATGTTCTTCAGCGCCTTGTTGCTGCCGTAGTAGAAGTCGAGCGAGCGGGTGCTGATTCGCGGCTGGTTCAACTGGGCGGCTGCGCGGCCTGAGAGGCCGGGGACCGGTACGGCGTGACCCGTAATATCATTGGTCATGGCGCTCATTGGTCCTCCCTCTATCGGTCGCGCAGCAGCGAGCGCGCGACGATGTTGATGGCAAGCACCCCGAAGGTGATCAGCAGCGCACCGACCCAGGCGAGCTGCACCCAGTCGGAGAATGCCGAGCCGGCATACTGATAGATGGTGACCGGCAAGCTGGACATCGGCTTCGTCAGGCTCAGCGACCAATTGAGGTTGCCGAGGCTGGTGAACAGCAGCGGCGCAGTTTCTCCGGCGATCCGCGCCATGGCCAACAGGACGCCGGTCATGATACCCTGGCGCACGGCGCGGTAGCAGATGAATACGATGATCTTCCATCTCGGGGCGCCGAGCCCTGCGGCGGCCTCGCGCAAGGTGACTGGGATCAGTTGGAGCATATCTTCCGTGGTGCGCACGACAATCGGTATCACGATGATCGCCAGCGCTAGGCTGCCAGCGATGCCGGAAAACCCGCCCATCGGCACGACCAGGATCTCGTAAATGAATAGGCCAATTAGGATCGACGGCGCTGACAGCAGCACATCCGAAACGAAGCGGACGACGTTGGACAGCACTGAGCCGCCGCCGTACTCAGAAAGATAAGTCCCAGCCATCATCCCGATCGGGGTGCCGATCGCGGTGCCTATCGCGGTCTGGATCAGCGTGCCGACGATCGCATTGAGCAGCCCGCCATTCGACCCAGGTGGCTTGGTCATTGAGGTGAACACGCTCAGCGACAGGCCGCCGATACCGAGGTACAGCAGCGTAATAAGGATCGAGGCGAGCAGCAGCAGACCGATCAGAGTCGCGACAATACTGAATATCTTAGACATGAAATTGACACGCTTGCGCCGTCGTCCTAATGCTCGCGCGACTTCTCTGTCCTTGCTTGGGCCTTGCTGCAACCCTGGGGACGCGGTCACACTCATCCGGTCAGGCTTTCAGCCGCGGGCGCAGCAGCAGGCGTGAGATTGCCAACACAATGAACGAGATCACGAATAGGATGAACCCGAGCGCCAACAGGGAGGCGAGCTTCAGGCTGCCGTTTGGGCTTTCTGGGAATTCGAGGGCAATGATCGAGGCTATGGTGTTGCCGGAGCTAAATAGGCTGGGAGAGATGACATTGGCATTGCCGATCACGAATGTGACCGCCATGGTTTCGCCTAGCGCACGGCCGAGCCCCAGCATGATGCCGCCCACCACCGAGGCTCGCGTGTAAGGCAACACGATCGAGCGCATCACCTCCCAGGTGGTGCAGCCGACGCCGTAGGCCGACTCCTTATAGACCGGCGGCACCGTGTCGAACACGTCACGCATGGTGGCCGAGATGAACGGAATGATCATGACAGCCAGGACCAGCGCGGCGGTAAAAATGCCGGTGCCGAACGGCGGGCCCTGGAAGAGTTCGCCGATCACCGGCAGATCGCCCAAGTTGTCGATCAGCCACGGCGCGACCCATTGCGACATGATCGGCACGATCACGAAAAAGCCCCACATGCCGTAGATGATGGAAGGGACGGCGGCGAGCAGCTCGACCGCGGTGCCCACCGGCCGGCGCAGCCACAGTGGTGCCAGCTCGGTCAGGTAGAAGGCGATGCCGAACGACACCGGAACGGCAAAGATCAGCGCCAGGACCGAGGTCACCAGCGTACCGTAGATCGAAACCGCGGCACCGAATACTTGACGCACCGGATCCCAGGCTGTCGAGGTCAGGAAACCTGGTCCGAAATGGCGGAAAGCCGGCAGCCCGCCGATGAACAGAGACAGGATCAGGGTGCCCAGCACCAGCAGCACGAGCACGCCCGCGGCGCGGGCGGACGCGGCGAACAGTGCATCGCCGATGTGAACCTGCCGCCGGACGGTGCGCATCCGTGGCATACCTAGTGTTCTGACTCTGACACTTCGATCCCGACCGGGATGGCGGGATCGGCCGCGAACCAGATGGAGGCCGGGGATCGAAGCGATAGGATCGCAACACTAGGACGGCTTCCTGCACTCGGTTCACGCCCCGCCTTGGCCGCAGCGGTCGCCCCAGGATCAGCGCCGCCGCGCTTGTTCAATTCGGTCTACTGGGATCCGGCGACCCCGATCGTCCCCGGTACCTCTGCCTTCCAGGCTGCCCGAATCGCGTCGTGGACGCTGTCGGGCAGGGGGACGTAAAGCAGTTGTGTGGCGATGTCGTTGCCGTGTGTGAAGCCCCAATCGAAGAATTTCTTCACCGCCGCACTCTGGTTCGCATCCTTCGGATCGGTCGGCAGCAGCACGAACGTGGCCGATGCGATTGGCCAGCTTTCCGCGCATGGTTGATCGTTCAGGTTGATCGCGAAATGCTGCACCTTCGACCAGTCGGCACTGGCGGCAGCCGCTTCGAACGCTGCCATCGTCGGTGCGACAAACTGCCCGGCCTTGTTGCGCAGCAGCGCCGTGGTCAGATTGTTCTGCGTCGCATAGGCGCTTTCAACATAGCCGATGCCGCCGCGGATCTGCCGCACTGTGCCGGCCACACCGTCGCTGCCCTTGGCGCCGGCGCCGACCGGCCAAGCGACGCTTGTTGCAGAACCGACCTTGGACTTCCATTCCTGGCTCTGCATGCTGAGATAGTCGGTGAACACGAATGTCGTACCGGACCCGTCGGCACGACGCACCTGCGCGATCGCCAGATTCGGGAGCTTCAATTCGGGGTTAAGCGCGGTGATCTGCTTGTCGTTCCACTTGGTGATGTTGCCGAGATAGATATCGGCCAGGATCGGACCGGTAAGCTTCAACTGGTTCGGCTTCACCCCGGGAATGTTGACAATGATATCGACGCCGCCGATCACGGTAGGAAACTGCATCAGCTTGTGCGCGGTAAGCTGGTCTGCTGCGACCGGCATGTCGGATGCGCCGAAATCGACGGTCCGGTTGTTGACCTGATTGATCCCGGCGCCGGAGCCGATCGCCTGGTAATTGAGCTTCACACCGATCGTACCGGACGCTGCCTCGCCCCATTTCGCATAGATTGGCGCGGCGAAAGTCGACCCGGCGCCGGTGATCTGCACGGTCTGCCCCTGGGCCCCGGCGACAACTCCCGCTCCGGCCATCGCAATGGCCAGCGCCACGGTCTTTAGCTTCATGTGATCCCCCTTTTGCTCGCCCTGGTCGCGCGTGATGCCGCGCCTGCCGACGAGGACAGTGCAGTGGCTTCTAGGCGGGTTCCTTGACGGCGGGATTGCGGATTTATGAAGGTTCCATGACGGAGCTGACCCGGATCGACAGGGCGGCGTCCGCGCGGCCGCGGTTCACCGCGATTTCCGCGAGTCCGTTAGAGTTCTCATACCAGAAGGGCTCGCCCTCGGGCATATCGGCAAAGACGCGGGCACGGGGGAGCACGCGGCCGCCGACGGTCAGGGAGGCGGTCGGAGGCAAGCTCGAAGCGCGCAGGCCGGAAATAGCATTGCCGTAGCGGTCGATATAGACCACCCGAGACAGGTCATCGGGCCAGTCGGGCCGGCGGCTAAGCGGGTGGGGGGTTCCCGGCGGCGGTTCGCCGCGCGCCAGCATCGCGGCGACCGGAGCAAATAGATCGCGGCCGTGGAAGCTGGCCGAGAGGGATGCCGGTTGCCACGTTATTTTCCAGCTTTGCATGGCGCCAGCGCGACGGGCGATCAGCTCGAACAACCCATTGTCCGGGCCGACAAACCAGCGACCGTCCGCTTGAACCATGACGGCCGCGCGCTCGCTGCCCACGCCCGGGTCGATCACGCACAGGAATATCGTGCCGGCCGGCCACCATGCTGCGTAAGCAGCCAGCAGGTAAGCGCCCGACATCGCGTCGCCCGCCGGCGCGTCGGCAAAGAGATCGATCGCCGGCACCCCGGGTGCATCGCGTGCCAGCACCGCTTTCATTTGGCCGGTGTAAGGGCCTTCCAGGCCGAAATCGGTGAACAGCGCGATCAGGTGGGGGCTCCTTTCCCAGTGCCAGGCATCGTAGCCTTTGCGGCGGTAACTGTGGCTTTCCGAAAGCAAAGACGCCAACTAGGCCTCCGGCACGCTCTGCATGGGATTCGGTCACCTCTTTGGGGTAGCCCCCAGCTCAGACCGGCCCCTGGTGAAAGCCGCGTGGCCCCCAGCTTCCAGACACTCCCAGCGAACGGACGCCAAGGCGCTCTTCTAACTGGACAATACGCCGGTAACTGGACTTTTCGAGGCCGGTCGCCCGTTCGGCCGCCGTGAACTCGCCATGTCGACGACGGACGCGAAATAGTAGAGGTCGTTCAGGTCCACTTGATTGTCTCGCTAGTCTAGTGCAACGCTCGATCGCATTTTACGCCACTTTTCCATTGGTATCTCGCCAGTATCTCTGTGGTCTGCAGCGGGCGTGGGACCTGGATAAGAAAATCGTCGCGCGGGCGCTCGCGCTTGGCGGGTCGTGCAGCGGCGAGCATGGCGTCGGCCTCAGCCCAGGCGCGAATTCATTGTGCAGGAGCATGGGGAGGATGCGATCGCGGTGATGCGCTCGATCAAGCAGTTGCTCGACCCGCGTAGGATTCTGAACCCAGGGAAGTTGTTTTCGAATTAAGCTCTCTCAGGGTTTCCCGCACGTACCGGCTAGCCGCGCCGCGGCATCCCTCAGCAGCGACACTTGGCGCCAGGCGCGCTGGACCCCGGTGGCAATGACATCGCCCTCGGTCGGGGGCAGCATCAGCTCTTTGCCCCCGGCAGGAACACTGCCGGCCTGCATCGCCGTCACGATCTGGTCGACTTCAACCTGAAACCACTGCCGGCAGGCGCCAAGATCGACATTGGTTTTCACCTCTGGGCCATGTTGCGTCAGCGAGGCCGCGGCGCCGGTCAGCCGGCGCGATGCAGCGGTAACCGTCATTGCCGCGCCGATATCGAGTTCGCGTTGCGGGCGCGGCTCGCTGAGGACCCGCTGGAGTGACGCCTCGGCATTGTTGCTCGCAAGCCCTGCCGCCCGCCGTTTCTGTTCAACGTCCTCGAAACACTCCTGGCCGAGCCGGCAATCCAGCGCGGCGATGAGAAACTCGCCGTTGCAACGGACATCCTCGGTCAGCCGCTCGCGCAGGAACCGCCCTTCCCAGCTCGGCCATAGCGTGAAATTGGCCAACAGACCGGCGAAAGAGCCGACGACGCTGTCGATCACCCGCAGATGGCTGAGCGCGGGGCTGAGCAAACCGCCGGTCTGGAACAGCTCTACGACAAGTACAAACACAGGCGTCAGGCACAGTACGAACAGCGCGTAACTCACCCCGCGCACGGCCATGGTCAGCACGCTCATCGGCATAACGAAGAGGATCATCTCGCCTGGACCCCGCAGCACATAAGCGGCGCCGGCCGCGATCACCCCGCCCAGGATGCTGCCGCCCACCCGCTCCAGCACCCGCTGCCAGGTCGCGGAAGGGTAGACTTGCAGCACCGCGACTGCCGTCAGGGTAATCCAGTAGCCGCGCTCGAGATGCAGCCCGTTCGTGACCAGGACGAGGCAGGCGCCTGTGACGGCAAACCGCGCGGCGTGCCGCAGGCTGAGCGAATCCAGCGCCAGGTTGTTTCGGAGCTGGTCGAACAGGTTCGCGTCGGAGTCCTGCAGGATGCCCTCGGGTAGCGGCTCCCCCGGGGAGGCACGTGTCAGATGGCCGGCAGCGGCGGAAACCCAGGTCACGGCTTGCTGCAGCAGGGCAGCGGCGTGGCCGTTGGGGATCGAGACCGTTTCGCCCAGCGCGGACGTGGCTCGGGAAGTCCGGCCCGTGAGCCGGTCGGCCAGCATTCCCATGTTTCCGGCTAGTCCGGTGAGCCCGACCCGCAACGCCTGCTGCCCGGCCACGGGATGGTCGGCCATGCCATCCAGCACCTCGTCGAGCGCAATCAGGGTCCCAAAGGCCCGATCCGCATCGGCGAGCATGAGCACCAGGTGGCGGTCGCGGATGCTCGGGCCCGCATGCCCACGCCGAGTGGCAATCAGGGTGGCCCGTGCCGCCTCGATCGCGTCACGCGCGGCCGCGCGGCGCCGGGCCGATATGCGGTCCGGGTCCGCGTTCCGTGCCTGACCCAGCCGCAGATCAGCCAGAGCGCGGGCATACGCGGCAGCCTCCCGGAACACGGCGGCTACCGCGGCTCGAGCAGGCGCATACGGATGCTGGCGCCAGATCACCAGCGTCAGCAGCATGGCCCAGACCGCGCCGGCGAGAGTCAGACCAGCGAAATCAAGGGCGGCTGTGATTGACGAGGGCTGGTCCTGGCCAAGCGCCACCAGGACCGCGATCGAAAGCAGCGTCCCCGCACTCGCGGCGGCATCGCCCCACACGCGCGCGAACACTGCCGCAAAGCACCAAATCATCGCAAACGCAGCCGACAGCCACAGATAGGGTTGCACGATCACGGCCAGGAAACAGCCCAGGATAGCGCCACAAGCAAATCCACCGATCGTGCGAACGCGCGTGTGGGACGGCCCGCCCGGATCGACCAAACAGGTCCAGAACGCGATGATGGCAGTCCAGCTCAACCCTGGTGTCGCCAGCCACTCGGCCAGAAGCAAAGGCGCGCAACACGCCAGGCCGGACCGGATCCCTGCCTCCAGGTTCCAGCCGCGCCAGTTCCAGGACACCAGTCCGCGCGCGCGGTGCGCCAGAGTAACTGGCGGCCCAGCCGGCGTATCCGCTTTATTCACCTTTGTAGCGGCGAAGCGAGGCGAGACATGGCCATCCAATTCTCACCGGTCAGGATGCTCCAGAAGGTTGTACACAGCGGCAATTTTGCTGCGGTTCACATCGACCTCGACGGATTACGCGGCCTCATTCGTACACCTGCACAGAGGTTTTGAAGGGTGCCCGGGCTTCCGGAGAGTGTCATGGCGCGGCCTCCGCATACTCGGCGGCGCCGGGGCCTCTAGCGCTATGGCCAGAGATCGGAACGACAGCAATGCTCGGCCGCCTTCGACATCGCGTAAGAATGCGCCCCGCGAACCTACACTTCCGGGAAGTTGCCTCTGTGACGAGCTGGAAAAGACGGGGAAATTGCCCACGCGCTGCGTAGCGCTTCGAGTGCAAGTCCGACGACCTGCTGCACGCTCCCAGCGGCGCAGACCGCAGTCCCGCCGAATTAAGGCCGGCACTACAGACTGCAATCCGTCCGCGATGTTGGCGGCTCGCTCAGGGAGGTGGCCCACTCTAGCCGATGCTCCCTCGCAATGGCCGCCGCCTTTTCGGTTACCTATGCCGTGTCGCCGTTCATTTGCCGAAGAGATTCTGCAGCAGACGCTTGGGCGCGTTGAGGATTTGCTTCGCGGCATTGGCGGGCACCGCAAGCAACGACGGCGGCGAGTTTGGCTGCGGACCGCCCGGGCCGCCGCGCGCGATCGCGAGCTGATTGGCGCAATCATCGCCGCCACTGCTGAGCCGATCCGGACCGCCGAGCGCGCCGGAGATCGCCCCAAGCGGCACTTCGACCAGATTCTGCGCTGACTGCGCGAGGCCCATGAGGTTGTCCTGCGCCGAATGCGCCGCGTCGATGCGTGCGTTCGGATTCTCGATCGTCCCGCCGATGATCAGCGGCACGGTGATGCCGGTATCGGCGAGCCGCGCCAGCGGCCGCAAGCGCAGCGAGAGCGTTTCGTCGGCGAGGTTGATTGTGCCACTGCCGCTCACCTTGACGCGAGCGGAATCGAGATACAGCGCACGGAACGTCGCCAGCCCATCGCGCGCGTCCAGCCGCGCCGCGAAGCAGCGCAGTGCGCTACCGCCGCGGATGCTCTGGCCAGGGTTGATCAGCGACAGCGGCAGGCTCGCCGAGGTCAGGATCGGTCCGAGCAGACGGTTGAGCGAGGAGTTGTCGATTTCCCCGTTCACCATCGCCAGCCCGAGCGTTCCGTTCAGCCCGGCGGCGATCACGTGCAGGCTATCCCCGGCGCCATCGAGAGTGGCGTCCACTTCGAGCGAGCCCGACGCGCCAGATGGCAGCCCGAGCATCAACGCCAGCGTGCGCAGCGACAGACCTGGCGCGCGCAGCACCAGCGCCACTGGCGGCTTCGGTGGATTGGCGTCGATCGTCAGCCGCCCGCTCATTCTGCCCGCGGGAAGTGTTCCGCTGATCGGATCGAGCACGAGCTTGCCGTCCTTGAGCACGAAATGCCCGGCGATGTCGCGATGCGTCTCGCCGCCGGTGCGCAGTTCGCCAATGCGCAAACGGACATCCGCATCGGCATTGCGCAGCTCGCCGAGGTCAAGCGGCGCGTCGGAGAACAGCAGATTTGGATTGCCGCGCCGCCGCGGCGGTGACGCGGGCGTGGCCGGCGCCGTCGCGGCCTGCTGCCCCGCCGCCGCCGGGGGCGTCGGCGGACTGACCGACTTCAGCTCGAGCAGCGCATCGAGATCGATCCGCCTGGACGTCGCGTTCCCGGTGATCGATGGAGGCTGCGTGAACGTCACCGACGCATCGCCGGCGATGTCGCCCTGCGGCAGGCTCAGCGTCGCTTGCGTCAGTGCGATGCCCTTGGCGAACCCGCCCTGCGCCTCGGCGAGATGCGCATTGAACGCCACATCCTTCACATCCGGCACCGGCCGCCGCACCAGTGCCGCGAACGGCGCCAGCGCCGGAATGCGCGCGCTCACCACGAGCTCTGCTTCGTGGACGCGCGCCGGATCGGCCAGCGTGCCCTTCGCCGTCGCTGTGGCCCCCGCCACTGCAAGCGAGAGGTCGACCGGGAATGCCTGCCCGCCGATCAGCGCGCTCGGCGCGCCGATCGTCCCCGAGATGTTCAGCGGCGCGTCGGCATAGGTGCCCTCGGCCAGCACGGTGACCGGCTGATCCATCCGCGGCGACCGAATATCCAACTGTGTCAGCATCAGCCCTGGCGCATAAGCGCGGAGATCGGACGCCCCGGCATGCAGCGTAACATCGGTGACCCGCGTGAGCGGCGGGCCGCTATTCGCGACATTGGCGATGAAGCTCAGTCCTTGCACCGACGGCAGCGTCACGCGATGAACGAAAGGTTGAAGCTGCGCCAGATCGGCCAGCTTCCCGCTCACCTTGCCCGAAAAGCTCGCCGGCTGCAGCGGCGTCGTGGATTGTCCTTCCACCGAGAACTCCGCTCCCTTCGAGCTGACCGTCAGCTTCACCGGCCACGGCGTCTTCGCCGCCGTATCGCGCAGCCGTGCCGTCGAACCGGTCTCGCCATTTGCCTCGAACCGAGTCCCGGCATAAGTTGCGACAAGCTCGAACGTCATTGGAGACGTCTGGCTCGGCTCCAGCAATTCAAACGAATTCAGTGCGACGGTGACGCTCTGCCCCGTGATGCCGTTGCGCCAAGTCACCATACCATCCTCGACCGTAACCGATTTGACCTCGATGTCCATCGACTTCCCCGGCGCCGCGGCTGGTGCCGGCGTGGCGTTCGGCGCGGCCGGCTTGGCGAACACCCAGTTGCCGCGACCGTCCTGTGTCGTCTCGATCAGAACATCCGGCTTGATCACCACCAGCCGAGGAATCTCGATGAGATTCGAGAGCAGCGACAGCAGCGCCACCTCCACCTCGATGCTTTGCGCGGTCACCATTTGTGGTCGCGAGCCGCCGTCGATGTTGGCGAGCGCCACGTCGCGTGCCGTGATTGTCGGCACCAGCGACCATTTCAGCGACATCGGCCCGTTCAGCGAAAGCTCGCGCCCCGTCACGCGCATCACCGCATCCTGGATGCGCGGCTTCCAGGCGTTCGCATTGAAGGTAGCGATGAAAATGCCGATCGCGGCGATCGGCAGGACCACCACCAGGCCGAAAACGATGAGTAGGATCCTTCGCCAGCGCATGGAAGATCTCCCCCTCCGTGGTTCTCCGTGGTGTTTCGTGTGAACCCTTCGCGCATCCGTGGTGACACCATCTCACTAGACGATCCAGCCTCTCGCGCATAGCGAAATGAGACGGTGATGAGAGTAGACCGTATTCATGAAGACGGGAAAACCGAGCCCGGATGACTTCGACCATATGGGCGAGCCGGAGATTGAGCGGCTGTTCAGCGGCGCATAAAGCTGCTGCGGTATACGCACGTCCCAGCCGGGCACAATGATAACAATAGTAACCCAATTAAGCAGACACGCAGCGGCCCGGAGATCAGACGCAGCTTCGCTGAGCAGTCCTGCGCCCGATCCGGCGTCACGTCTTTGAAACCCCGTCCAAGCTCCGCGCCGTGTCTGCTTGATTACTTGCTTCACTTCCGACTGCAGCCTGCAAGGTGCGGCTCACACACGCACCATCTTCCGAAGATTTGTAGCGCGGGCGCTGGCGCCGGCCATCAGGATGGCGGTGTCTCCGCCACCCAGGACGAAGCGGGCGCCCATTTCGATATACCGCTGCATGATGTTTTCCGTATAAATGCCGGCCATGCCCGGATGTTTCTTGTGTCGCCGACAAGCTTCGATCATGCGGCGATATGCGTCGGCCAGGCGATCATGAGTGAACTCGCCGGGAATGCCCATCTCGGCGCAGAGGTCGTTCGACCCGATCAGCAGCACGTCGATGCCTGGAACCGCGGCGATGGCCTCGACATTCTCGATCGCGGTCGGCGTCTCCAGCATCACGATGGTCAGATTGGCGGCGTTCATCGCCGCCGCGGCGTCGCCCACCTTCAGCGAACGCAGCGCGTAGTGTGGCCCGATGCCGCCGATTGAGCGGTGGCCGATCGGGGAATATTTCAGCTTCTGCACTACTTCGCGGGCTTCCTCGGCGGTGTCCACGTGCGGGATGACGATGCCGAGCGCGCCGTTGTCCAGGATGCGCGTGGCCAGCGAATATTCGCCATTCGGCACGCGCACGATCGGCGCGATGCCGCATTCCAGTGCCGCCACGGCGATCTGTGCCGCCGCTTCCAACGACAGAGTCACCGTGCTCGCAATCGAGCCACAGCCAGTCGAAACCGGCGGCCTTGGCGGCGGGCGCGACCTCTACCGTGCGCAGCATGCGCACCGAGAATCCAAGCGCGAGGCCATTGGTCTCAAGCTTTTCGCGAGCGGGATTGCGAAGTACCGTCATGCTGCGTCTCCTCCTGCGTGGGCTCTTGCCGCGGCCAGTCTGCGCGCCGCCTTGACCGGGTTCAACCGCCGCCCTATCGGGACCTTATGCGCATCATCGATCTAAAATGCGCGGTCATCGGGCAGAACCCGGTCGTCCGCATCGTCACTGACGAGGGCATCAACGGCTATGGTGAGGTGGAATCCTTCAAGCCGTATCTGAAGCCGCACGTGCTGAGCTTCCGAGACCCGCTGATCGGGCAGGATCCGACAAACGTGGAACGGGTGATGCTGCGCATCCGCCAGCGCGGCGGATTCAAGCCGTGGGGCAGTGCGGTCAGCGCGATCGAGATGGCGCTGTGGGACGTTGCCGGGAAGGCCGCCGGGGTGCCGGTTTACAAGCTGCTCGGGGGCAAGATCCGCGATCGCGTGCGGGTCTATAACGGCGCCATCCGTTTTCCGATGAGTGGCCAGTCGCCGGATGATTACGCGGATGCGATGCGTAAGATGAAGGCACGGCCTGAAGGGTTCACCATCATCAAGCAGGCGATCGGCTTCCACTCGGCGATGAAGCGGGAGCCGGGCTTCTTCTATGGCGAGGCGCACGGGAACCCGTGGCATGGCTGGACCGATCGCGGGCTAGTGACCGAGAAGGGATTCAACCATGTTATCGCCTGCGTCGAGGCGATGAAGGACGTAACCGGCGATGCCGTCGGCCTGGCGCTGGATTGCGGCCCGGGTTGGATGCTGCCCGATGCAATCCGGCTGGCGCGCGCGCTCGAGCCGTTGAACATCATGTGGCTGGAGGACCTGCTCACCGGCGACTACACGCCGTTCGTCAATGCCGACGTTTATCAGGAGCTGACCCGCAGCACATCGACGCCGATCCACACCGGTGAGCAGATCTACCTGCGGCAGAACTTCAAGGCGCTGATCGAGGGCAAGGCGGTGAACATAGTCGGTCCCGATCCGTGCGACGTCGGCGGCATCGCCGAGCTGAAATGGATTGCCGAATACGCCGACTTGCACGGCATTCTGATGGCGCCGCACGGTACCGGCGACGGGCTGCTGGGGCTGGCGGCGCTGGTGCAGGTCTGCGCCACGCTGCCGCAGAACTACATAGCGTTCGAATATCCGATCGGCCGGCCGGAGTGGTGGTACGACATCGTCACCGGCCTGCCAAACCCGATCGTGAAGGATGGTATGATCGAGGTCTGGGACCGGCCGGGGATGGGGGTGGAGATCGACGCGGGCAAGGCGGCGGCTTATCTCGCCGAGGAGGACAAGGATTTCTTCGATTGATTCCGGTGGTTCGCGATGCACGCCGAGTAGCAAAACACCGCGACGCCAGCCGAGTGGGACATTACACGAGCTCGGCATCGACGTTATAACTATTCGTCGGCTGTTCAGGTCGAGCAACCCGGCAAGCGCTGCTCGGGTCGAATGCTGCTGTTCCTGCGGCGGCACGAATGAGGAGTGGAGGCGGCCGGGTCCGATGAAGCCGCAACGGTCGGAAAGCAGACTGTTGCGGCAGGTGTTATCGCGTGCATCGTGCCGCATGTGACGGCATGATAACATCATGGATGCCAACCTCCTCCGTGGACACACGTCCATGGCGACCCGCAGTCCCGACGAGCGCCGGCAGGCCGGGACAGCACTCCGCCGCGAAGTGCCGCGCAGTGCGCAGGGTGAGTGGTCCCCGCCTGCCGAGCGGGCCGACCCGGTCGGCATTCTGATCGAACAGGGCAAGAGCCGGATCCAGGAACTACTGCCGATCCGCTATGGGCGGATGCGCGCCGATCCCTTCGCCTTCCTGCGCGGCGCAGCCGCCGTGATGGCCGCGGATCTGGCCCGCACGCCGGTGACCGGCATTCGCATGCAGGCCTGCGGCGACGCGCACCTCGCCAATTTCGGCTCCTACGCGACGCCCGAGGGATTACCGGTCTTCGACATCAACGACTTCGACGAGACGCTGCCGGCTCCCTTCGAGTGGGACCTCAAGCGGCTGGCCACCAGCCTCGTCGTCGCGGGTCGCGTCGCCCAGTATTCCGAGAAGGCCGCACGCGGGCTCGCACACACCAGCGCCCAATCCTACCGCGAGCATATGGCGGAGCTGGCTCGGCTACCGCCGGTCGATGCATGGAACCGGCACGTCGATCTTGCCCGGGCCATTGCCGACATCGATCAGCCCAAGGTGCGCGCTGCGGTGGAGAAACGCCTCGCCCAGATTCTGGAGAGCGGCGTCAAGCACTTCGGCCTGGTGGAGGAGACGGACGGCAGGGTTCATATCCGCGAGAAGCCGCCGCTGGTCTATCATTTGGGCAAGCATGACCTGCCGGCCCGCAAAGCCTTCGCGTCTTATGCGGAGACACTGCAGGAGGACCGTCGGGTGCTGCTGCACCGCCATGCTCTGCGCGACGTGGCGTTCAAGGTGGTCGGGGTGGGCAGTGTCGGGACGTTGTGCGCAATCGGCCTTCTTACATCGGGTGACGGCTCGCCGCTCCTGCTGCAAATCAAGGAGGCGCAGGAGTCCGTGCTCGCGCCTTTTGCCGGCGCATCCGAATACCCCAATCATGGTGAGAGGGTCGTGGTCGGCCAGCGCATGATGCAGGCGGCGACTGATGTCTTCCTCGGCTGGACGCGCACGCCGATCGACAAGCGGTATTTCTATTTCAGGCGGCTCAAGGACTCTCGGTTGGCCAATATCGGAGCGCAGCTGCAGGCGGCGCTGCCGTTCTATGCCTCGCTCTGCGGCCGCACTTTGGCGCGGGCGCATGCACGTGCCGGCGACCCGGCCCTGGTGTCCGGGTATGCCGGCAGCGGCACCGCCTTCGAGGAGGCGATCAGCGAATTTGCCGTAGCCTACGGGGACCAGACCGAGAAGGATTGGAACGGCTTCTTGGCGGCGATCAAGGCTGGCCGCATCGTAGCGGCCGCGCCGGAGACCAAGAAGAGCTGATCCGCCGGATCATGTGCCCGCACCCCGTGGACCGGGGGGCACCTGCCGGCCCGATAGTACAGGCCTTCGACCATAAGACTTGTCGAACTCCGCCCGGCCTACAGCCGCTTGGGGTCGAGACCGGTCATCGACCGGCGCAGCTAACGAGCGGCTGCGAAATGGCAGGCGGCAGCAGAATTCCTACACGTGGCAACGATCAATCCGGCGACTCTTCGCCGCTCCCCGGGCCTCAACGCAGCCTCCAAATGACTTCACCCCCGCCCCCGAGCCACCGCCACCGAACCCGGCCAAGGCCGCGGCTTATGCCCGCCAGCCGACCGAATCCCACCACGGACACACGCCGTTCATCCGCTGATAGTTGCCGTCCATCACCTGCAGCGGGGCGCGGCGGGTCTCTGCCGGCGCGACAGGCGGCGGATGATCCGGCAGCGGTCCATCACCTCCGATCGAGCTGAACAGCCCCTGGTGTCCCCAGAAGCTGGCGACGCTGCTCATCTCCGACGGCTGCCAAGTGGCGTCATCCACTTCGCGCCCGCCCCAGCCGTATTCCACCAGTATGTCGGACGGCGTGCGCACATAGAACGAGGTGACCAGGTCGTTCGGATGACGCCCGAGCGTCGCCACGATCCGCTCCCGTTCGCCCAGCGCGATGTCGTAACCCTGTCCCACGTCGTCGAACGAAAACAACTCCACCATGAGATGATGCATGCCGCTCCTGCCAGCTTCGAACAGCGCCAGGCTGTGATGCCGCGGATTGACATGCAGGAAATAGGCGCAGATCGGCGCGTTGATGTAGTCGCTGATGCGGAACCCCAGCAGGTCGCGATAGAACGGCAGCGCCGAGGCCATGCTCGGCACCATCAGCACCGCGTGCCCCATGCCGAGCAGCCCGGTGCGGAAGCCGGAAATACTGCGACCGGGACGGAACGGTTCATCGGCGATCTGCGCACCGTGAAACGCCTCCAGCCGATTGTTCGCCGGATCAGCAAACGCGATCAGCTCGCTCACGCAGCGCTGGGCGGCGAGCGCACTGGGTTCTCGGCGCACTGCTACGCCTGCGCGCTCCAGGCGCGCCGCGAGCGTGTCCAGTGCGGTTGCGTTCGCTACCTCCCAGCCGAAATAGCGCTGACCCTCCGGCATGGCGCGATCGATGACCAGGCGTTGCTTCCGATCATCCATTCGGAACGCCCGTACGCCGGCGCCGCGATCCACCGCTTGCATGCCAAGCCAGCCGATCGCGAAGTCCGACCAGTCATCGAGTCTCGCGGTACCGATGCCAAGGTACCCGAGCGCCTGGATTTCCATTTATTTATTGTCTCCTCCCTGGTGTCGGCGCGATTGCAACCTACCATACCAACGCCGGTAGCTCAGCGGGAATTTCGCAGGGATGCCAGTTCGCGCAATTCGGTTCGGAACCGGTCCATCGAACAGGGCGGCTGATATCAGACCTGCATACACCTCTCCCCGTGCGGGGCACTTGCGGCAGAGGTGGACGAGGCCGCAGCTGGCGGCTGTTTCCAGTCTGGGCGAACTTGCTCTAGTTAATGATTATGTAATGAATCGTGAAATGCAGCGGGATGGTGGCCTCCGTCACGTCGGATGGCAGCGGCGGCAACGTGGCGCCGCGGAACACCGCGACCGCCGCCATGTCGAGCCATTGCGACCCTGAGCCGCCCTCAAGCTGCACACTCTCCACCTTGCCGTCGTGGCGGACCAGCAGCTTCACGGTGGCGTCGCCCTGCTCGCCGTTCATCCCGGCCTCCGGCGGGTAATAGGCGTGCCGCTTCCACCAAGCCGCGACGAGATTGAACCAGTTGTCGCCGATATCCTTGTCGTCGGACCACGCGCCCTCGCGAAGCTGGTCGGAGAAGCGACCGGCCGGCGCGAAGGCCAGATCGATCGCGCCGTGCCCGCCGGTGCCGCGTGGTGCCGCTTGCTGCCGAGGCGGCGCGCCGAAGGAATAGGCCATCGGCGTCGGCAAGACCGGGTGCGGGCGCGGGCGGGGCGGCGGTGCTAGACGCGGAGGGGTGGGGAGTTGCGGTAGCGGCGGTGGCGGCCGCAACAGGTCCAGCGGCGGCGGGGGCACCAACTGGATTGCGGTCTCCATAGGCGGTTGCGGCGCCGCTTTGGGCGTCTCTGGCGCAGGTGGGGGAGGCGGGACGGACTCGGCGGGCGCCTCTGATTGGGGAAGCGGAAGCGGCATCGGCTGCGGCGGTGCCTTCACCGCGGAAGGGGGCGGTGGCTGCTCGGCCGGGACGCGTGGGACGACTTGGGCGGGGGCCGGCTGCGCCGGTGTTGCCGGAGCGGGGGCGGGCTGCACTGGTGGCGCTGGCGGTGCGGGCGGCGGTTGCGGCGGCGCAGGCAGTTCGGGCGGCGCCGGGGCAACCTGCGGTGTGGGCCGCGGCAGTGGTGGCGCTGGTGGGGTCGGCGTGGCCTGCGGCGCCGGCTGTGGTGTGGGCGGAAGGTTGGGGTTGGCCGGAGCTTGGTTGGGTACAGACGGGCCTTCCTTCGACCCGCCCTGGAACACCATGTCGATTGACGGTGGCGGCAACCAATTGGGTTGGCGCGGTCGCAGCCGCACGGCAACCAGCAGCGCCAGGATGACCAGCGCGTGCAGCAGCAGCGAGACAACCAGCGAGGAGAGCCGCCGGCCGCCCGACCGCGACGGCGCCGATGGCAGTCGATCTGTTACGAAACCGGCAACAGCCAAGGGGTCACCGTCGTTCGGCCCAATCCCAGCCGTGCCCGCTTACGCCGCGGCGCCGCGCCGCGCAACGCATACGAAACGCCGGAAGACTGTGTCTTGCTGGCGATACGTCAACCCTCTCCAAGCGGGGCGCAAACTGCATCCAGCCAGTCGCGAGCATCGGTCGGCAGCGCCGGACCCACCTGCTCCGCAACCCTGGCATGGTAGGCGTCGAGCCACGCCGTCTCGGTCGAATCGAGAAGCCTTGGATCGATCAGCCGCCGGTCGAATGGGGCAAGCGTCAGAGTTTCGAACTGCAGGAATGGCTTTGCCAATTCGGGCAGATCCGTCGGCTGCACCAGCAGCAGGTTCTCCAGCCGGATGCCATACTGGCCGGACAAATAGTAACCCGGCTCGTTCGACAGGATCATCCCGACGGCGAGGGGCACAGGCTTGGCCAGCCGTGACAGGCTGACCGGTCCTTCATGCACCGCAAGATAGCTGCCGACGCCGTGGCCGGTGCCGTGATCATAGTCTAGCCCGGCCTGCCAGAGCGCGCGCCGGGCGAAGGCATCGAGCTGCACACCGCTGGTGCCCTGCGGGAACGCCAAGGTGGCAATGGCGATATGGCCCTGCAGCACGCGGGTGGCCTGCTCACGCAGCGCCTGGGGCGGCTGTTCGCGGCCGGTCCAGATCGTGCGGGTGATGTCGGTCGTGCCGTCCAGATACTGGGCGCCGGAATCGATCAGATAGACCTCGTTCGGCCGGATCGGGCGGTTGGATTCCGGTGTCACCCTATAGTGGATGATCGCACCATGCTCGCCAGCGCCGGAGATGGCTGGGAAGCTTTCGCCGCGGAAATCCGGCATCTCCGCCCGCAAGGCCCGTAGTCGGGCAGCGGCGGACATCTCGGTCCCTGTTCCCTCCGGCCCGGCAGAAGCGAGCCAATGCAGGAAGCGGCACACGGCCACGGCATCGCGCAGATGCGCATCGCGGGCGCCCTGCTGCTCGACCGGGTTCTTGCAAGCCTTGGGCAATAGGCAAGGGTCCGGCCCGGAGACCACAACCGCACCGGATCGGCGCAGCGTCTGCGCGAACCAGGCAGCCGACCCCGCCGGATCGACGCGGACCCGCTTGCCGGCAAACTGGCCGAGCGCCGCAGCCAGTGCCGTCGGCTCCTCTACCGCCACCTCGTTGCCCAGCCAGGCACGGGTCTCGTTGCCGAGCTTGGCGGGGTCCATGAACAGCGTGGTGCGCGCGTCGGCTTCAATCAGCCCGTATCCCAGGGCGAAGGGCGCGTAGGGCAGATCGCCACCGCGGATGTTCAGCAACCATGCGATAGAGGCCGGGTCGCTGAGCACCGAGGCATCCTGCTTGCTCTGCCGCAGCAGGCCGGCGATTTCGGCCCGCTTGTCGGCGGCGCTGCGCCCTGCCCGGTCCAGAGGATGCGGCACAGCCGGCGCGTGCGGTGGGGCCGGTCGGTCGGTCCAGATCGCATCGATCGGATTGTCATTCACCGGCCGCATGGCGAGGCCCGCGTCGGCGTAGCGGGCCAGCGCCTCTTCGCCGATGAGCCTGGGGTCATAGCCGATCGCAGCGCCCGCCGGGGCGTGCGCGGTGAGCCAGTTCGGTGGCGGCTCGTCGATTATGTGTCGGTGTTCCCACAGCGCCGGATCTGTCTCGGCCGCGAGTTGCAGCACGTAGCGGCCATCGGTGAAGACCGCGGCGCGGTCGGGCAGGACGGCCGCTAGCCCGGCGCTGCCGGTAAACCCGGTGAGCCAAGCCAGCCGCTCGGCCGAAGGCGGGACATATTCGCCGAGATGCTCATCCGCCCGAGGCACGATGAAGGCTTGCACGCCCAGTCGGCGCAATTGGGCGCGTAATGCGGTCAGCCGCTCCGCAATGCTACTCACGAAGTCTTACCCGAGATGTAGACATGCCTTCTGTGCATCGCGATGGGTAAATGCATGCGTTCTCCGCATGCCTGATGGAGGAACTCCGCACTCATCCGCGTCCAGATCGTTCTTATGTTGCAGTGCGAAAAGTCACGGGAGTGCCCCGCCACGACGACGCTGCGCTGGACCCGATGGCCAATCGACTGGGGAAGTGGACCCATGAACGCCTCAATGAACAAGAACACCTTCGCCTTCAAACTACCGGAGATGCTCTCCTACCACAGCACCTGGGAAGATGCCGACTACGAGCCCGCGCTACCGCGCCACCAGCCCAGTTTGCTGGGCCGCCTGACCGCTGCGCCGGTTCGCTGGCTGAGCCACTATGCCGAGCGCCGGCGGGTGATGAACGAGTTGCAGCAGATGTCGGACCGCGAGTTGGCCGATCTCGGCATCAGCCGCTACGACATCCCGCGGGTGTTCGATCCGAGATTCGCCGCCGAGCACGCTGCTCGGCTCTGAACCACAGGGCCCTCCCGGTGGAGGGCCCTGCCTGGTTTCGGCTACTGATCCACCACCGACCCGTCCACATGTGGGCGCATGCGGATCGGGCGGGGGCGGGTCGGGAAACGCCGCTCCACATCCGGCACCAGTTCGACGCCGATCCCCGGCCGTTCGGGGGTGCGGATGAACCCGTCTTCGTGCTCCGAAAGGCCGGTGGCAAGGTCGTTGCCAAGTAGGCCGGCGTTGCCGTCCAGGTCTGGCGTGCGCGACGGATATTCCTGGATCGCGAAGTTCGGGATGCAGGCTGCGATCTGGAGGCAAGCCGCGGTGCTGATCGGCGATAGCGGGTTGTGCGGCACGACCTGCGCATCGTGCGCCTCGGCGATCGCCGCGATCTTCTTGGCGCCGGTGATGCCGCCGCAGAGGCACACGTCAGGGCGCAGGTACTCAACGCCGTGGCGGGTCAGCAGCGTCTGGAATTGATACAGGCTGTGGAAGCGCTCGCCGGTGGCGACGGGGATGTTGATGTGGTCGGCCACCCAGGCCATCGCGTCGAAACTGTTCGGGCGTAGCGGGTCCTCGAAGAACATCGGCGTGTATTTCTCGATGCCGCGTCCCAGCGCGATGGCTTCTGGCGGCGTCAGCCGGCGGTGGATCTCGATGCAGAGATCGACGCCGGGTCCGACGGCGTCGCGCAGCCGGCGTACGTTGTCGATCGCTTCCTCGATCTTGGCGGCGAGGGGCTTGTAGTAGGGTTCCGACTCGTCCTCGTCGAGCAGCGGATTGAGATGGCCGAGCGCGGTGAACCCTTCATCCTTCAGGCGCTTGGCCTCTTCCACCAGCTTCTCGATCGTGCGGCCCTTCACATGGCCGTAGAGCCGCGCCTTGTGGCGCATCTTCCCGCCCAGCAGCTCATAGACCGGGACGTTGAAATACTTTCCCTTGATGTCCCACAGGGCGATGTCGATCGCTGAGACCGCGCCGGTAATCGCCCCACCGGTGAAATGGTTGGCGCGCAGCATCACGTTCCAATGGTGCTCGATCGGTGCCGGGTCCTTGCCGACAAGGTATTCACCATATTTGGCGATCGCCGCCGCCGAGGCTTCGAGCTGGCCCCAGGTGCCGGATTCACCGATGCCGGTGATGCCGGCATCGGTGCTGATGCGGACATAGAGAAAGCGATCGAGTAGCAGCGGTTCGACCTTGGTGATCTTCATGGAACAGTCTCCCTGGTGATCTATCCGGCCACTCGTTCGAGCTTGCCCACCACGAAAATGTAGGAGCAGGCGCCGAGCAGGGCGATGCAGGCGATGAAGGTCAGCGGGCGGGTGAAGTCGCCGCCCCGCAGCAGGAAGCCGATGATGATCGGCGCGGTGATGCCGGCCAGTCCGCCGATGCCGTTGAACATGCCGCTGGTCAGGCCGATCAGCCGCTCCGGCGCGGTCGCCGAGACCAGCGACCAGTGGATCGAGGCCAGCCCGTTCGCGAAGAAGGCGAGCGAGAGGAACAGGATGATCAGCGCCGGCCGGTCCACGAAATTGGCGCCGACGATGCTGGTGGATAACGCAAGACCGCCGATGATCGGCGTCTTGCGCGCCACGCTCAGGCTGAAGCCGTGACGGTACAGCCAGTCCGAGAGCGTGCCGGAGCAAAGCACGCCGACGAATGCGGCGAGGAACGGCAGCGACGCGTAGAACCCGGCCTTGATGAAGTCGAGATGCCGATACGTGACGAGATAAGTGGGAAACCACGTCAGGAAGAACGTCGAGGTGGTGCCCCAGGCGAAATGGCCGAAATAGATGCCCCACAGCTTGCGGCGGCCCAGCACCACCCCAAGGTCGCGCAGCACCGAACCCGTTCGCGCCGCGTGTCGCGTGCTGATCCTGCTCGACAGATCGGGGATGCCGCCGCTCGAGCGGATCAGCTCGATTTCAGCCTGGTTAACGCCGGGAAGTTCCGCGGGATCGCGGTAGGAGCGTCGGAATGCATAGGACCAGATCAGGCCGATGATGCCGGTGAAGGAAAACACGGCAGGCCAGCCGAACGTAACTTTCAGCCAAGCCAGAAGAGGGGTGAGGAAGGCGAGGCCGACGAACTCGGCCGAGGTGTAGACCGCGATGCAGGTGGCGCGCTCGCGCTCGCCGAACCAGGTGGTGGCGATGCGGTTGTTGATCAGGAAGCTCGGCACCTCGAACAGCCCGACGACCATGCGCAGAATGATCAGCATAATCAGGCCGGTGGAGAGGCCAATGCAGAGCGTGGCGATCGACCAACACAGGATGGTCAGCGGATACAGCACTCGCGGATGCACGCGATCGACCAGCCAGCCGCCGGGGATCTGCAATGGCGTGTAGGTCCAGCCGAAAGCGGAGAACACGATGCCGAGCTGCACCGGGTGCAGCCCGAACTCGCCGGCGATGCTGGGCGCGGCTATCGAGAGATTGCTGCGGTCTAGATAGTTGATCACTACGGTAACGAACAGCAACGCCATGATGAGGAAGCGCCGGCTCGACGCGGGCAAGGCGACGGCGCCAGCTGCCGGCGCCGATTGCTGCGCGAAAGACATGGTGGTCTGGCTTTCCTCGGCTCTCTTCTTGAGCGACCGTACTCCTCAGGTCATGGCTGGCGCAAATCTGGCATTTCGCGGCATAATGGCGCCAGTGACCGGGAGTGTGCGCGATGAAGCTCGGCCTATTCCTAAATACGCAGTTTCCGCCGGGCGAGACGGTGATGTCCCGCGTGCCGCATCTGGTGCAGCAGGTGCGCGCGGCGCGGCAGAGCGGCTTCGCCTCGCTCTGGTTTCCGCACCATTATCTGACAGCGCCGCTGCAAATGCTGCAGCTTACGTCGGTGATGTCGTACCTGCTGCCGGAAGCCAAAGGCATGACGGTCGGTCCCGGTATCCTGATCCTGCCATTGCTGAATCCGGTGCATGTCGCCGAGGAAACTGCCACGCTCGATGTGCTGAGCGAAGGAAATTATGTGCTCGGCGTGGGGCTTGGTTATCGGGAAGGCGAGTTCACGGCGTTCGGGATGCCGCTGTCGGAGCGTGCGACGCGGTTCAATGAGTCGATCGCGTTGATCCGACGGCTCTGGGCCGAGGACCGCGTGACGCATGAAGGCCGCTTCTATCAGGTGCTGGACCACGGCATTAGCTTGAAGCCGGTGCGCGGGAGCGTGCCCGTATGGGTGGCCGCGCAGGCGGATCCGGCGATTCGTCGGGCCGCGCGCATCGGCGATGCGTGGCTGATCGTGCCGTCATCCACGCTGGACACGGTGGCGGCGCAGATGCGGGTCTATCGTGCCGCGCTGGCAGAAGCCGGACGGCACGCACACTGCTTCCCGCTGGAGCGCGAGTGCTATGTCGGTGCCAACTACAAGACCGCGTTTGACGAATGCCGCAGACCGCTCGAATACAAATATGCCGCCTACGCGTCCTGGGGGCTGGCAGGCAGCTCAGAGATGCCGTTTGAGGATTTCGTGCGTGATCGCTTCATCATCGGAGACGCCGCCTTCGTGAAGGAAGAGGTCACGCGCTACCGGGAGGCGCTCGGCGTGGATCATTTCATTATGCGCGTCCAGTGGCCGGGGCTGGAGCAGGAGAAGGCGCTCGCCTCAATCCGTCGGCTGGGGGAGATCTTCGCATGAAGCTCGGCACGCTGATCCCCCAGAACGACATCGGCGGCACGCCGGAGGCGATCCGAACGTTTGCACAGGCGGCCGAGGAATTCGGCTACGACTATCTTTCCGCTGCCGATCACGTGCTGGGGGTGAATGTCGCCAGCCGGCCGGATTGGGGCAACCGCAACACCTCGGCCGATTGGTTCCATGATCCGTTTGTGCTGTTCGGATTCCTCGCCGGTTTCAGTGGGCTGGAATTCGCCACGGGTGTGTTGATTCTGGCGCAACGGCAGACAGTGCTGGTGGCGAAGCAGGCGGCGTGTCTGGATGTGCTGTGCGACGGGCGATTCCGGCTGGGCGTGGGCGTCGGCTGGAACCCGGTGGAGTTCACCGGGCTGAACGAGAATTTCCACGATCGCGGGCGCCGGTCGGAGGAGCAGGTGCAGGTGATGCAGGCGCTCTGGGCCCAGCCGCATGTGACGTTCAACGGCAAATGGCACCGGATCGAGGATGCCGGTATCAATCCGCTGCCGACGCAGCGTCGGGTGCCGGTGTGGTTTGGCGGCCATCATGACCGCACATTGCGACGGATCGCGAAATGGGGTGACGGCTGGATGATGCTGGCCTATCCGGCCGGCGCCGAAGCCGTCGCCGAGTTCGACAAGATGCGACGCTATGCCGAGCAGGAAGGTCGTGATCCGGCGGGACTCGGCATCGAGATCTGGACCTCGACTGCGCTGGGTGGCGAGAAGGACTGGCGCGAGGAGTTTCTGTTCTGGAAACGCGCCGGTGTGACGCACGTGACGGTCGCAAGTACGCACGGGCGAGGCATCCATGTGCGGATCCCCGGCCGCACGATGAATGACCACATCGAGGCGATCCGGCGTTACCAGGCCGCGGTGGCGGATTTGCTTTAACGCGCCGCCAGGGAGGAAGCGATGGCAGAAAGACGCTTGAAGCATTTCGGGTGGGGTCGCGAAGGCGAGGCGATGACCGCCGAGGAAGAGAGTTTCGTCCTGGACCGCTACCGGCAACTCTTTGGCGTCGGTCAGTTCGAGCAGAACGCTGTTCCGAGGTTGCAGGACCTAGAACTGCGTGCCCCGCGGATCTCGCCGCCCGCTTCGCTCGCGCCGATCTGCTCGAGCGGTCTTTATGACCGTGCCCAGCATAGTTACGGCAAATCCTATCCTGACGCCGTTCGCGGCCTCGAGGGTGATTACGCGGTCGCGCCGGACGTGGTGACCTATCCTCGCAACGAATCCGACGTCGTGTCGGTACTGGATTGGGCCGGCAGCATCGGGGCCGCGGTCATTCCCTTCGGCGGCGGCTCAAGCGTGGTTGGCGGGGTCGAGCATCGTCTCGACGATAGCCGTTACAAGGCCGCAGTCACCGTCGATCTCGATCGGATGGGACGTGTGCTGGAGATCGATCGCGCTTCGCGCGCCGCCCGGATCGAGGCCGGCGCCTTCGGGCCGGCGCTCGAAGCCCAGCTCAAGCCGCATGGTGTTACGCTCCGTCATTTCCCGCAGAGCTTCGAATTCTCCACCTTGGGCGGCTGGATCGCGACCCGCAGCGGCGGTCATTTCGCCACGCTCTACACCCATATTGACGATTTCGTCGAAAGCCTTGTCGTCGTGACGCCGCAAGGCCGTATCGAAACGCGGCGGCTGCCCGGATCGGGCGCGGGACCGAGCCCGGACCGCTTGTTCATCGGATCGGAAGGCATTCTCGGCATCATCACCGAGGCATGGATGCGGTTGCAGGACAGACCGCGCTTCCGCGCCGGCGGCGCCGTCCGGTTCAAGGATTTGTTCGCCGCCGCGCGTGCGGTGCAGGCGATCGCGCAGGCCGGGCTGTATCCCGCCAACTGCCGCGTGCTCGATCCGCAGGAGGCGTTCAACACGGGCGCCGGCGACGGCAATTCCGCCGTCATGGTGCTCGCCTTCGAGTCCGGTGACCATCCGGTCGAGCCGTGGATGAAACGTGCGCTCGAGTGCTGCGTGGATCACGGCGGCATTGCCGAGACGGCAGAGAGTGCGGATGCGCATCGCGAAGGCGCTGCGGGACGCTGGCGCAATGCCTTTATCCGCATGCCTTATGGCCGCGAGCGTATGGTGCCGCGCGCAATCATCAACGACACGTTCGAGACGGCAATCACCTGGGACCGCTTCGAAGCTTTTCATGATTCGGTCAAGGCGGCGACGGACGCGGCGATAAGGGAGGTGACCGGCCGGCCGGGCCAGGTCACCTGTCGTTTCACCCATGTTTATCCCGATGGACCGGCGCCGTACTTCTCCTTCCATGCCCTGGGCCGCCATGGCGGTCTGATCGAGCAGTGGCGGCATATCAAAAGCGCGGCGTCCGATAGTCTGATTGCGGCAGGCGGCACAATCACCCATCACCATGCAGTCGGCCGCGATCATCGACCCTGGTACGATCGCCAGCGACCGGAGCTCTTTGCGGCTGCGCTGAAAGCAGCGAAGCGCGCGGTGGATCCGAGCGGTGTGCTCAATCCTGGTGTGCTGATCGATCCCTGACAGGCAGGCTTCGCAACCAGGTGACGTTGCGCGGGGCGTTCGTATATCCCATCGACATATCCCTCCGAGGGATATATCTACTGGACGTGACCATGACCCGAACCACCCTATTCCAGACCAATAGCTCTCAAGCGGTCCGCTTGCCCAAGGATGTCGCTTTCCCCGAGGGCGTTCGGGAAGTGTCGATCCTGCGGGACGGCGCGCGTCGAATCATTGTGCCGGCAAACGCCGTTTGGGACGACTTCTTCGATTCTCCCGGCATTGAGCTGGGGGAACGAGACCAATCATCGCCCCAGGTGCGCGAGGCGCTGTAGTTGCTGCGCTACATGCTCGACACCGATGTTTGCATCCGAGTACTCCGAGATCGACCTAAATGGCTGCGGGCTCGCTTCAATGCCGAGGCGGACACCCTGTGCATTTCAACATCGCGCTGGCAGAGCTGCTGCACGGCGCCGGAAAGTCAGCGAAGCCGATCGACAACCGTCACGAGGTCGAACGATTTGCCGCTCGGCTCGACGTTCTGCCGTTCGACGCCGATGCCGCGGCGCATTCTGCCAACATCAGGACGACCCTCGAACGACACGGCCGGTTGATCGGTACCTATGACCTGTTGATTGCCGGACATGCGCGAAGCCGTGGCTTGGTAGTCGTCAGGGGCAATGTGGCTGAGTTCAGCCGCGTCGACGGTCTTCGCAGCGAAGACTGGCTGGGCAATGCAAGTGCCGGCTGAGCGAATCCGGCCATGTCTTACTTCGGCACCAGCACTGCGTCCGCCTCCGCCTCCGCGCTCACCGGAATATCCTCCGCCTGTGCGCTGGGCGGCTTCGGAGCGGCTGCGGCCATCGCCATCATCGCGCGCGGCAGAATCGGCATCGGCTGAGGCGTGGCGATACTGACGCGCTGAAATGAGTCGAAGCGAAGCCCGAGCAGGCCAGCCGCATCCTCGGCTCGCCCGCGAAGCGCACCCAGCGCCTCGCGCAAAGCCTGATCGCGCGCGGTCCGTGATGCTTCGGGCGAAAGCTGCCAGGACAACTCGCTGGTCGCGAGGCCCTTCTGCTGCAACTCGCCGACCAGAGTTAGCAGCGCCGGCCCGTCGTGACTGCGCAGCATCAGGATCTGGCTCGCCTGCCAGCGCTGCGGCTGCGTCGCCTGCCACACAGTGTATCCCTGCGTTGCCGCGGTCACGCCGGCGACCTGCCGCGCGCGCGCCAACGCCGCCGCCATCACATTGTTGACGACCTGCTGCGTGGCCGCGGCACTCGCCGCGCTAGCTTCGACGCGTAGTGTAGCGACCAGCTCGTCCGGATGCGCCATCACTGTCTCGGTGTCGGAGAGATGCAAGATGGTGTCCGCCAGCGCCGGGCCACACGCCGCCAGCATCGCCGCAGCCGCGAGCAAGGTGCTCCGTCGCCACCGCATGTGGGTCCCTCGTCCGTTGCCGGCCGCACCCTGCGCGCGGGCGAGTTGACGAGCAAGCCGGCGGCTGCGAAGGCAACTCATGCCGTTGTGGATACCGATCGCCGTCGCTGCCGCGCTGTTCCAATGCTGGCGTACCGCCATGCAGCAGAAACTGCGCTATCTCCTGTCGGTCAACGGCGCGGGATTCGTGCGGTTTCTGTATGGCGCGCCGGCGGCGCTGGTGTTCCTGCTGGCAGCGCTCGCTGCTTCCGGCGCCGATCTGCCGGCGGCTCGTCCAACGACGTTGGCGTTCGCCGCCGCCGGCGGGCTGTGCCAGATCATCGCCACCAACCTGTTGATCATGGCCTTCGGCTTTCGCAACTTCGCCGTCGGCACCGCCTATTCCAAGACCGACACGGCGCAGAGCGGGATCGTCGCATTTATTGTGTTGGGCGAGGCGCTGCGCCCGCTCGCCTGGGCTGGCATCGCCGTCGGCTTAATTGGCGTGACGACGCTGTCACTTGCCGGCCGAGGACTGCGCCTGCGCGCTCTGGCTGCCGCCACGGTGCAGCCGGCGGCGCTGTGCGGGCTCGGCGCCGGGTTCTTCTTCGCGCTGACGACTGTGTTGATCAAGTTGGCAACGGGGTCTGTCGCAGCACAGAGCGTGTTCGTCCGCGCCCTGTTCGTGCTGTTTGTCACCAACGCGCTGCAGACGCTGATGCAGGGCGCCTATCTGGCGTGGCGCGAGCCCGCGGAGCTGCGCAAGGCGATGACGACGTGGCGGAGCTCGTGCTGGGTGGGTATCCTGTCGGCGTGCGGCTCGGCCGGTTGGTTCACCGGCTTCGCCATGGCGGATGTCGCGCTGGTGCGCGCGGTCGGCCAAGTGGAGGTAATCTTCACTCTGTTGTTCAGCCGCTTCTATCTGAAAGAGCAGTTGAAGCACCGCGACGTAGCTGGGTTGCTGCTGGTGGTGGCCGGCGTGCTGCTGATCGTTATCAGCAGTCGGTAACCCTCACCAGTAGCCGCGTACCCGAAAATTACGGCGTGATCGCGACCTTGAGCACACCGTCACGCTGGTGGCCGAACAGATCGTAGGCAGCCTCGATGTCGTCCAGCTTGAAGCGATGCGTCACCATCGGCTTGAGGTCCACCCGGCCGGAACGGATCACCTCGATGAGCCGCCGCATGCGCTCCTTGCCGCCGGGACAGAGCGTGGTGACGATCTTATGGTCGCCCAACCCGGCGGCAAACGGACCAAGCGGGATGCGTAGATCCGTGGAATAGACGCCGAGGCTGGAAAGCGTGCCACCGGGACGGATCACCCGTAGCGCCGCCTCGAATGTCGCCTGGGTGCCCAGTGCCTCGATCGCGACATCAACGCCTCGCCCGTCAGTTAGCGCCATGATCTGCTCGACCGGATCGCCATCATGGATATTCACCGAGATGTCGGCACCGAAACGACGCGATACCTCCAGCCGGGCGGCGATACCATCGACACCGATCACAGTGGTTGCGCCCGAGAGTTTCGCACCAGCCGTGGCGCACAGGCCGATCGGCCCCTGCGCAAACACGGCGACCGTATCGCCTATGCGGATGGCGCCGCTCTCGGCGCCGGCGAAGCCGGTCGACATAATGTCCGGGCACATCAGCACCTGCTCGTCGGTCAGCTCATCCGGCACCACGCAGAGATTGGCCATCGCGTCTGGCACCAGCACGTAGTCGGCTTGACAACCGTCGAGGGTATTACCGAAACGCCAGCCGCCGATCGCTTTCCAGCCATGCGGGGTACCAAAACCGTCCTGGCTGCACACGCCGCACAGGCAGGCGTTGGAGGTGCCACTCGGCGTAATCGCGCCGGCAATAACCCTCTGGCCTTCCCGGAAGCCCTGCACCGCCGTGCCAAGCTTGGCGATCACGCCGACCGGCTCATGTCCGACCGTCAGGCCTTTTGCGACCGGGTATTCGCCTTTCAGAATGTGCACATCAGTGCCACAGATCGTGGTGGTGGTGATCTTCAACACCGCATCCAGCGGGCCGGGATCAGGGATCGGCTTCTCGTCCAGCACGATGCGGCCGGGCTCGACGAAAATGGCGGCTCTCATTTTTCGCATGGCGATCTTTCCCCTGAGGCGGGGAGGTGCTCTAGGCGTCAGCCTCGCCGTGCGACATTGACGCAGATCAAGTCGGGTACCAGGCGGACAGCCAGCGAACGCGTCGAAGAGTCAATCTCGCTGCGGCCAGGTCAGCTTAGTACCGCGAAATGCGCCTCGGTCGGCCGGCATGCTCGGCCGTTGATCGGTACGAAATCCTGCGGACAGGCCGAGAACGCGATCACCAGATCCATCTCCGCGCGCAACGCGACGTAGGAACCGGGAGTGGAGACCGGCGGCTCGAAGGACAGCGCCCCCTCCCCGGTCCAGGGGATGTTCATGAACAGGTTGAGCGGGCTCGGCGTCTCCGACGGAACCAGCTCCAGCTCCGCCAACCCCTGCGCCAGATTGTCGGTGCAGTTGTCGTGGCGCCCGACAACGCCGAGCTGTTCGTAGCGATAGCGATCGCAAGCGGCCAACAGCGTGTCGTGAATGCCGCCGGACGTATCCTCGGTCAGCGTCAAGATCGGCCGGCGATGATTGGTCAGCAACGTGTCGCCGACGCGCGGGATCAGGCGGCGGATGCCGGACCGGCTGTGCTCCATCGACATGAACTCAGTCAGGTCTTGGCGGTTGAAGGCCCAGGTATCGACAACCTGCTCGCCATGCGTGTTGACGACGCGCACGGTCTGGCCGGCGGAGACGAAGGCCGCCTTGCCACGCCGTGCCGGGATAGTAATGAGATCGGACATCTTCCCCCCTTCAGCTTGGCAGTTTCAACAGTCGGTCGGCATTCCTATGCGCGATCTTCTCCCAATTCGCCGGCGACACCGGCAACTGGTCCAGAAAAGCCCGCGCACGAGCATTGGGCGCAAACGGATGATCGACCGAGAACAGGATCCGGTCGGCCCCGAACGTGAGCAGCGTCGCCAGGAACGGCGGCAGGGTGAAGAACCCGCTGGTGGTGATCCAGACCTGCTCCAGGATCGTCTCGCTCACGCTACGTTGCAGGTGTTTCGACGCCTCGGTCCCGAGCGTCTGCTCGCAGCGGGCGAGCATGAACGGCAGCGCCTCGCCCATATGACCGACGATAAGCTTCAACTGTGGATGCCGGTCGAGCGTGCCGGACAACACCAGCCGCAGCACGTGCACTGCCGTTTCGATGTGCCAACCCCACGCGGCGGTTGACAGGATATAGCCGAGAGCTCCGGGCAGCCCATCGTAATAGGCTGCACGCACGGACTTAGGCGGAATGCCGGGATGGAGATAGAGCGGCACGTCCAGGGCCTCGGCCCGCGCCAGGATCGGATCGAACGTGGGGTCGTCAAGGAAACGCCCGTCGGTTACGCCATTGATCAGCGCGCCGTGGAAGCCGAGCCGAGTGATCCCGCGCTCCAGCTCGTCGGCGGCGGCCGCAGGCGCAGCCATCGGCAAATGCGCGAAGCCACGATAGCGGTCGGGATGTCCCGCCACAGTGCGGGCGAGCGCATCGTTGTAGTCGCGCGCCAGCGCGATGCCCGCTTCGCCCGCAAGGAGGTCCGCGCCCGGCCCCGATACCGACAGCACCTGCACCGTGATCCCCGCCGCATCCATGTCGGCAAGCCGCGGCGAGCCGAGCTCCTGCAAGTCCGCCCGCTTGCGTCCCGGTCCCCAAGGCGCGTCCGGCGGGGGGAATCCGCGCTGCGCGATTGCGTCACGGTCGATACGGCCGACCAGGTCGGGAAGTGCAAAATGTTCTTCCAAAGCGACGATACGCATGCCGGCTCTCCCGACTAACTCAGAAATTGGCAGGGGTGCCTAGGTGAAACAAACAGTCGCCGCGTGCGGTACGGCCGGGGATCCGCTTGCACAGCACGATGCCGTCGCGCTGGAACCGCACTTCGGCGGGCGGCGCCCAGGGCGTTTCGGGGAAGTGGATGCGCCCCGCAACCTGCCCTTCGTGCACGGATTGACCGAGCTCCACCGCCGGTTCGAACACACCCGGCTCCGGCGTATAGGTGTAATAATCGGGTCCACCCACTTCCAGGAAACGCGTCGGCTCGGGCGCGGCGATGCGTTCGCTCTCGGGCAGAATCCCGACATGCACGAGCAAATTCCTGATTCCCCGCTCGGCGACGCGGAGCGCGGCTGGCGTGACCGTGCCCGACCCGCCGAGTTCGGTCCCCATCGCGACCACGCCCTTGCGCGCCGCTCCGCCCGAGGCGGTCGCAGTCCCGCCCGGTCCGGATCGCGTGACATATGCGTCCGGTGCGGCGAAGGCCTTCAGCGCTGCCATCTGGCGTCGTTGCCGCTCTGCATCGCCCCCGAGCTGAACCAGGGCCGATGGCAGATACATCAGCGACGAGCCGCCGGAATGCAGGTCCGCCATGATGTCGGCCATCGGGATCAGCTCGTTCTCGATATACCACGCGATCTGCTGCGTCACCGTGCCGTCGGTATCGCCGGGAAACACCCGATTGAGGTTGAACTCGTCGATCGGGGACACGCGCCAGCCCGCCATCGCTGCGGGGAAATTCGCTGCCGGCAGCAGGATCACGCGGCCGCTGATCTTCTCCGGCGTCAGCCATTTCGCCAGATTGCAGAGCGCCACCTGGCCTTCGTACTCGTCGCCATGGTTGCCAGACATGAAGAAAGCGGTCGGGCCGCTTCCGTTGCGAATGACCACGATCGGGATCGGGATGAAGCCATAGGCCGAGGCATGCGTGGAGTGGAATAGGCGCAGGAAGCCGTGTTGCGTGCCGTTCTTCTCGAAATCGACCTCGGGGACGATGCGCGTGCGGCGCGGTTCAGGCATGGGCAGGCGTTTCCTTCTGCGGCCACAAGGGCACCATGCATCCCGCACGGTTGCAAGGCCTGGGACGCGGAAACCCGTTCCCCGCCGCGCCGCCGGTGTTTAACATGGCGGAAACACGGGCTGGGAACCACAATCGATGCAGAATGACGTGCTGCCGCGGCAGGGCGTTCTGAGCGGCTACGATCCCGGGGGACTGTTCTGCGAGATGCTCCGCTCCGGGCTACCGCCAGACCCGGCGTTGGACCTGCTGCTCGATCGGCTGGCACAATTGCCGGTCGAGGCGCTGCGCTGGCGCGCCGCCGAGGCACAGCGCGACCTGCTGGAGCGCGGCATCACCTTCACTGTCTATTCCGACGCCACTGCGATCGACCGCATCCTGCCGTTCGACCTGATCCCGCGCGTCATCACCGCCAAGGAGTGGCGCGCCTTGGAAGCGGGGCTGATCCAGCGCGTGCGTGCGCTGAACCTGTTTCTGCACGACGTCTATCACGACCAGCATATCCTGGCCGACGGCGTGGTGCCGCGTGCACTCGTGCTCGGCAATGCCGCGTACTGCAAGGCGATGGAAGGCTTCGACGTCCCCTGCGGGACCTATGTGCATGTCTGCGGCATCGACATCGTGCGCGACGAGGTTGGACGCTTTCTGGTGCTGGAGGACAATGCGCGTACACCCTCCGGCGTCGCCTATGTGGTCGAGAACCGCCACATGTCGTTGCGCGTGCTCTCCGACCTGATGGCCGATCTGAACGTGCGCGGGGTCGATGAGTACGGTGTGCGGCTGCACCAGGCGATGACCGAGATCGCACCCTCGGGCATCGACGACCCGCAAGTGGTGCTGCTGTCGCCGGGTATCTTCAACTCCGCCTATTTCGAGCACGTGTTCCTGGCGCGTGAGATGGGCGTGCCTCTGGTCGAGGGCCGCGACCTGCTGGTGGAGAACGGCATGGTGTGGATGCGCACCACCGCGGGCCTGGCGCCGGTGCACACGATCTATCGGCGGTTGAACGACGATTTCCTCGACCCGGCTGCGTTTCGCCCGGACAGCCAGCTTGGCGTGCCCGGGCTGATAGAGGCATGGCGACGGGGCGCAGTGTCGCTGGCCAATGCGGTCGGTACCGGCGTGGCCGACGACAAGGCGGTCTATGCCTACATGCCGCGGATCATCCGCTACTACCTGTCGGAGGAGCCGATCCTGCCGAATGTCGAGACGATGATCTGCGCCGAGCCGGAGGGGCTGGCCTATACGCTCGATCATATCGATCGGCTGGTGGTCAAGCCGGTCGCGGAATCCGGCGGCTATGGTCTCCTGATCGGGCCGCATGCCTCGGCCGAGGAGCTGGACACGTTCCGCGCCTGCGTGCGCGCCAATCCGGCGAACTATATCAGCCAGCCGATGGTGAAGCTCTCGGTCTCGCCTACCTTGTGCGAGCAGGGCGTGGCGCCGCGACATGTCGATCTGCGGCCCTTCGCGGTCACTGGCCGCAATACCTGGGTGCTGCCGGGCGGGCTTAGCCGGGTGGCACTGCGCGCCGGTTCGATCGTGGTGAATTCGTCGCAGGGCGGCGGATCGAAAGACACCTGGGTGCTGGCATGAGCATGGGCGAAACCATTGCCGGGCACGGCCCGCTGATCGCCCGGCACGCCGGCAGCCTGCTCTGGCTGGCCCGCTACATGGAGCGCATCGAGAACCTTGCCCGCCTGCTCGACGTGACGAAAACTTATGCTCATAACGGGCGCGATGAACGTACCTGGCTCGCCATCCTGCGCATCAACGGCGACGAACTTGGCTTCTTCGTCGACCACGCGATCGCCGACGCGGGGAGCATTGCGCGGTTCTATCTGTTGGACGGTGGCAACCCCAGCTCAGTGCAGTCGGCAATCCGATTTGCGCGCGAGAACGCACGCACGTTGCGAGCCTTGATCTCCACTGAAATGTGGTTGCAGATTAACGTCTTCCACGGCCAGATCGCGGCGCTGACCGAGGTCGATCTTGCATCCGACCGGCTTTCCCAAGTCTGCGCCATCCTGAAAGAGGGCACGCAGGCGCATACGGGAATCACCGAAGGCACGTTCTATCGTGACCAGGGCTGGCATTTCTACATGCTGGGACGCCACATCGAACGGGCAGACCAGACCACGCGCTTGCTCGACACGCGGTTCAACGCGATGGCGCCGGAGGGCGTGACGGCCGAGGCATCGTGCGCCGATAGCGAGATCGACGCCAGCAACTGGATGACGCTGCTGCGCGCCGCGGCCGGCTACCACGCCTATCGCCGCGAGCACCCGCACGGCTACCGTGCTGAGGAAGTGACCGGATTCCTGCTGAAGAACGGCGCCTTCCCACGCTCGGTCTGGCTGAACCTATCGCAGGTGGAATGGCACCTGTCGCAGCTTCGCAGCCGCTACCATCTGCGCGGCGTGGCCCGGCCGATGGAACGGACCGATCACCTGCTGGCCATGCTGGCGAGCCAGACGGTGCGGGAGATCATGGCACGCGGGCTGTCACCCTTCCTCGACTGGATGCAGCGCGAGATCGCGTCGTTGCAAGCCGATATTTCCCTGGAACTGTGCGGCGGCTGAATCAGGTGGCTGGATCGATGGAAAACCTGCGTGACCGTCGCATCCGGTTCGGACCAGGGCGGCATGAAAAGGTCGCGCGGGTTCGGTTCGGAGCCGTTGAATTCGAGAAAAAGGGTATTTCTCGCTTCGATCCGCGCGACCCCTATCGTTTCGCTGTCGGGTTGACCTGGTCGCAATTCCTCGCGGCCTTGGTTGCACTTTATCTGACGTTGAATGTCGTCTTCGCCACGCTCTACTGGCTGGTTCCCGGCTCGGTCGCGGGTATCGGGCCGCATCAATTCCTGAGCGCGTTCTTCTTCAGCATCGAGACGCTGGCCACCGTCGGCTACGGCGAAATGTATCCGGCGACGCCCTACGGGCACATGATCTCGGCGATCGAGATCATGTTCGGGCTCGGCTTTACCGCCATCATCACCGGCCTCACGTTTGTCCGTTTCTCTCGGCCGAAATCCAAGCTGCTTTTCGCCGCCAATCCGGTGGTGGCGATGGACAACGGCAAGCCCACACTGATGGTGCAGGTGGGCAATGGGCATGTGACCACGCTTTTCGACGCGACAGCGACGCTGAACGTCGCGCTGTTGGAGAGGACCCCCGTACGCAAACTGTCCCGCCAGGTGCAGGAGTTGCACCTCGAGCGGGAGCGCCTGCCGGTCTTTCCGCTCACCTGGACGATCATGCATGTGCTGGACGAGCAAAGCCCGTTGCATGGCTATGACGAACGCAAGGCGCTCGCGGCGGATGTCCGGCTGGTCGTGATGCTGGAAGCGCGTGATCCGACTCTCGCGGCAATGGTGCACGGCATTCGCACTTATGGGCCGGAAGACCTGCGCTTCGGCATGCGCTATGTGGACTCTGTGACTGTGGCAAAAGATGGTACCGTGGTTGGCGATCTGACCAAAATCGGAGCATTGGAACGGGATGTTGGAGACCACACGGACGCGTTGCGGTTGGACTGAGGAACAAGCGGACCAGGAATAGACGCCGGCGCGCTGGCCGCCTACGGTGCGTCCCGCCATGCGCCCTTTGGACGGACTGCGCGTCGTTGCCCTGGAACACGCCGTGGCAGGGCCGCTCTGCACGCGGCATCTCGCCGATCTCGGTGCCGATGTTGTCAAGGTCGAACGGCCGGGCAGCGGCGATTTCGCTCGCGCCTACGACACGTTCGTGCGCGGCGACTCCAGTTTCTTTATCTGGCTCAACCGCGGCAAACGGAGCCTAACGCTCGACGTGAAGACACCGGCCGGGCAGGGCGTGCTGCACCGGCTGGTCCGTACCGCCGATGTGCTCGTGCAGAACCTGGCACCGGGCGCGGCGGCACGGCTCGGCATGTCGCATGCGGCGCTGGCGCCGAAGCATCCACGGCTGGTGGTTTGCGATATCTCCGGCTACGGCGAGAGTGGGCCTTACGCGCGCAAGAAAGCGTACGACCTGCTGATCCAGGCGGAGTCGGGGGTGATCAGCGTGACCGGCACGCCGGATACACCCTCCCGCGTTGGCATCTCAATCGCCGACATCGCGACCGGGATGCACGCGCACAGCGGCGTGCTCGCCGCCCTTTTGCGGCGCGAGCGGACCGGGCAGGGAGCTAATGTAAAGATCGCGATGCTCGACGCGCTTGTCGAATGGATGATGCCGCCGCTCTATCGGTTCGGCTATTCCGGCACGACCACGCCGCGGGCGCCCACCAGCCACCCGCTGCTCGCCCCCTATGGCGCGCACCGTACCGGCGATGGGCAGGTGATCTTCGGGCTGCAGAACGAGCGGGAGTGGGCGATCTTTTGTGCCGAGGTGCTGCACCGCCCCGAGTTGGCGACCGATCCGCGTTTCGCCAGCAACATCGCCCGCTGCGAACATCGCGACGAGTTAACGGCGCTGATCGAAGCGCGCTTCGCGGACAAGACCACGCGCGAAATGGTGGAGCTGTTGGACCGTGCCGGCATTGCCAACGGACGGCTGAATGCGCCGGGAGACGTCTGGATGCACCCTCAGCTCGAGGCGCGCGATCGGTGGCGCGAAGTCGGGGCGCCGTCCGGCCCGGTGCGCGCCCTGCTGCCGCCGGTGACGTTCACCGACACGGAGGCAGCGATGGGTGATGTGCCCTCGCTCGGCCAGCACACCGATGGTGTGCTCACTGAGCTGGGTTATTCGGCGGCGGAGGTCGAACGGCTGCGGCGGGATAGTGTGATCTGATACCAGGCGGCGAAACGGCTGACGCCTCCTCCGCCTGCGTCATGCCATCAGCCAGTCGAAACCCGCTCCCGCGCGACAGTCGGCGCACGACCCTGCCCAGGCTCCGCCGGCCCAGTCTCGAGCCAGAGCGCCAGCACCGTGACGCCTTGGTCGGGCCAACTGGTGATCTCCAGCTCTCCGCCCTGCTGGGCGAGCAGGTGCTCGATTGACCGCAGCGCGTCCTCCCGTGCCCTCTGGTCTGCGCCGATCGCATCATCGCTCACGCTCACCTGGACCCATTCGCCGGAACGTGAAGCGGTTACCAGAATTCTGCCGACCAGTGCCTGCGAACCGGCCTGCCGCACCAACTCGGTCAAAACCTGCCGAAACGTGGCACGGTAGCTACTGAGCCTCAGCTCCGGCTGCACCGCAATTTCCAACCGGACCCGATGCGGTCGGCTAGCAGCGGAGAAATCGCCCATGACCGAGCGGATCTCCGGCTCGACATCGAATGCCGAGGGTCGGGTCCGGGTGCGCGTCGTCGCGTTTGTGGAATTCACGCGTTCCGGCTGGTCGCGATCCGGCGCGGGCGCTGGGGCACGGGCTCCGCTTTGGAACAAGCGGCGCAAGGCACGACTTCCGACCTGCCAGGCTGAGAGAGACACGTGGAATCATATGCATCCGCGGCGGCGCGCAACCAGACTTACGCCGGTAATTATCGCAGACTTCACCGCGCCGAATGATTTGCCGGAGCGCCCGGATATTCAGCGTCGTTCACGAACGGGAAAGGTCCCGGAAATTGCTCCACCGGGACGGTGTGCGACACAATTCCATCGGCCGCTGTCCAACGATGAAGCTGATAAGCCGGCGGCTCGAACACGAAAGCTCCGGGCTTGTGCGGGTCGAAGGTCAACTCCACCTGATGGGCGGTCGAAGGCGCGATCGAGGCGATGGCGTGTGCCACCCGAGCGGCCACCGGGCGGTGCACATGGCCGCAGATGATCCGCTCGACCTGCCGGTGCCGGGCGATCACGCCGGCAAACGCCTCGGCGTTGTGCAAGTTGATCCGGTCCATGTGAGCGATGCCGCAGGCGAAGGGCGGGTGATGCATGGCGACGATGGTCGGCCGGTCCGGCGCCGCCGCCAGTGTCTGCTCGAGGAAGCGCAGCCGATCGGCGCAGAGCTCGCCGTAGTCGGCCTCGGGGACCAGCGTGTCCAGCATAACCAGCCGGACGGCATGTCCCTCTACCGCGTACTGGACGAAATACGGGTCGGCCGTCACGCCCGGCAGATGCGCCAGCCTCCGGCGCAGCGCCTCGCGCCTGTCGTGGTTGCCGGGTATGACGAACACCGGCATCGCCAGGCGGCGGTGCAACATGTCGGCCACATTGGCGTATTCGGCCTCGAGGCCGCATTCCGTCAGGTCGCCGGTAATCACGACCACGTCCGGGCTCGGGCGGAGGGCAGCCACGGAGCGCAGCGCCCGCTCTGCGAATGCATTGGTTTCGACCACGCCGTTGGCGACTTCACCGACAGGACGCACGTGGAGATCTGTGAGTTGTGCGATGAGCATGGGGGTCCGTTAAGAGGGGACTGCGAGCGGCACGCTATCCTGAAGGCGAAGCAATCGATATTGCTCTAATCGCCTGTCGTTTGGAAGCCGTAAAGGAGGGATGGGTTTTCTACCAAGATCCGGTGGCGCGCGGCAGCGTCCGGCACCCAGGCGAAGAGCTGGTCGAGCAAGCGACCCGCATCGGGAACCGGCACCATACCCGGGTGCGGCCAGTCAGTGCCCCAGACGCAGCGCTCGGGCGCTGCTGCGGCCAGCGCGGCAACATTCTCCGCCACGTCGTCCCACGGCGCCCCTTTCGAGGATACCCGGTAGCTGCACAGCTTGACCCAGGCCCCACCACTGTCGAGCAGCCGCAGCAGCGCGCGGAACTGCGGATGCCCCGTGCCCAGCCTAGCCGGCACGCCGCCCATGTGGTCGACGACTACCGCCACCGGCAGGCGTGTCAGCAGCGGGACGAGCTGCTCCAGCTTCTCGCCCTCGGCATAGATCTGCACATGCCAGCCGAGGGGCGCGATCCGCCGGGCAAGGGCCTCGAGCTGACCCTCCGGCGTGCCATTGCCGCTGACGAGATTGAAGCGCGCGCCACGGACCCCGGCCTCCGCCATCCGGCGCAGCGACGCGTCATTGAAGCTTTCGTCGATCACCGCGACGGCACAGGCGCGGTGGGGCCCGATCCGTTGCACGGCGTCGAGCGTCGCCCGGTTGTCCGTGCCATACGGGCTGGGCTGCACGATTACCGCGCGTTGCAGCCCGAGCGTCTCCGCCATCGCCAGGTACTCGTCTATCCCTGCCGGGGGCGGCGTATAGCGGCGGCCCGCGTCGAGCGGGAAGCGATCGTACGGCCCGAAGATGTGGAGATGGCAGTCGCAGGCGAGCGGCGGCGCTCGCTCGGCGGGTGGTGTCAGCATCGGGTGGGTCCTTCAGGCGAAGCCGTACGTCTGGGCGGCGGCGGCATAGCCGATGCGCCGCCCGAGCGGAACCGGGTGCCGCGTGGCGACCCGCTCCAGCAACAGGCGCACGTCGTCCGCGAACCCGGCCTTCATGGCAGCGTCCAGGAAGAGCTGCTCCAGCACATCCTGCCGCGCGTGGCTGCCACCGAGCCGGTGCATGCCGCCGAGTGCCGGGCGCATGAGCGTCACCGCCTCCGCGTGCTCGCCGCGTGCATGCGCCAATACCGCCTCGCTGACCGGCAGCGCATAGCGGCGCACCGGCTCGGCGGCGAGCCCGTCTCCGGCTGCGAAATCGCGCATCGCGGCGAGCATCCGCTCGCCCGCCTGATGGCGGCCAGTGGCGCCGAGCGCCATCATCCAGTGCGGCAGAGTGAAGGCGGACTGGCAGTCCCCGATCCGTGCCTCGGCCTTGTCGGCCAGCTCGGTCCAGCGGTCCTCGACGTCAACGCCGCCAAGCTGCAGGCGGAACAGCATCGAGGCGGCGTTCTGCACATCGATATAAAGGTCGGGCTGCGCCTGGGTGAGTGGTGCATTGAGGTTGCGGAACTGGGCATCATAGAGAGCAAGGACCCGGTCAGTCTCGCGCCGCTCCAGGTGGAACAGCGCAGCGTGCCACCAAAGATGGTGGCGGAGGTTGTTGGCGCCCTCCCAGTGCCGGCAGAGCTCGTCGAGCCAGGCGATCCCCTCGGTACGCCGGCCCTGCATCTCCATTACGTGGGCCACTCCGTGGGCGGCCCAGAGGTCGGTCGGGTCATGTTCGATCGCGGCACGGCCGGCAGCCTCGGCCTCGGTGTAACGGCCGCATTCTTCGAGGGCGAAACAGCGGCAGCCCAGGAGCGATCCCCAGCCGGGCAACTCCGGCCTCCAGTGGCGCTCCACCCCGAGTACCGATGCGAGCATCAAGTCGGGCCGGCCGAGCCAGAAATTCACGAAATGCGCGAGCCGGAAGGCAAGCACAGCACGTCGCGGGGGTGTTCGGCGAGGATTTCTTCCCAGATGGCGGCCGCGCGGTCGGGGTTGCCGCCCACCCAGGCTTCCAGCGCGGCGACATGAGCCTGCTCGCGGAGCGTGGCGTTGATTGTCAGCCGGCGCGCCTCGGCGGCCGCCTCGCCGGCAGCCGGGAGCAGCGCCTGCCTGTAGCCGAGCATGGCGAGATAGCCCTTCAGGCAGTGCGCCAAGCCAAGCTCGGGATCCGCCGCGAACACCGCGTGCAGCCGGTCCGGTAGATCGGCCCGAAAGGTCAGGTAGCCCAGCACGGTGTGATCCAGCGCATCAACCGCACGCTGGGAGGCCGTCGTGACTGCCAGGCCGCGACTATCGCAATACATGTGACGCCTCCTGCCGCTCGGGCGACTATACGATGGCGAGGTGGCCGGAAGGCCAGCATGACGATTGGGGCCGGACCATGACAGGTGGTTTCCGATTGCGAGGCGGATTTCGTTCGACTAGAGGGTGAGGCCCATCCTGAGTGCGTCGACAGATGGACTTTGCGACGCGTTCGTCATTTTTTCATTGCCGGCCGTTCTAAGGAACCGGAACGTCAGGACGCGGCAGCTCCGCATCCGCGAGCCGGCCGGCGCTTGGGGCCACGGAGACTGTCTGAGAATGGACCAGGAAGATATGGTCGCAAGTAATCCCGGCCGAGCCCCACGCCCGGCACATCTGGCGATCCTGGAAGCGGAGAGCATCCGCATCCTGCGCGAGGTCGCGGCCCAGGCGGCGCGGCCGGTGCTGCTCTATTCGATCGGCAAGGACTCCTCGGTGCTGCTGCATCTGGCACGCAAGGCGTTCTTTCCCGCCCGGCCGCCGTTTCCGCTGCTGCACGTCGATACCACGTGGAAATTCCGCGACATGATCGCGTTCCGGGACGCCACCGCGGCGCGTTTCGCACTCGATCTGCGGGTGCACACCAACTCGGACGGGCTGCGCCAGAACGTCAACCCGTTCGACTACGACAGCGGCATTTATACACAAATCATGAAGACGGATGCGCTGAAGCAGGCGCTGACCGACGGCAAGTCCGACTGCGCCATCGGCGGCGCCCGCCGCGACGAGGAACGCTCGCGGGCGAAGGAACGGGTGTTCTCGGTGCGCGGCCCCGGGCATAGCTGGGACCCTAAGCGCCAGCGCCCGGAACTGTGGCACCTCTACAACGGTCAGCTTGCGCCCGGCGAGACGCTGCGTGTCTTTCCATTGTCGAACTGGACCGAGCTCGATGTCTGGACCTACATCCTGCACGAGGGCATCGACGTCGTGCCGCTCTATTTCGCCGCCATGCGCCCCACCGTGGAGCGCGATGGGGCGATCATCGTGGTTGATGACGACCGCATGCGATTTCGCCCCGGTGAGGCGCCGGTGCCGCGCCTGGTGCGCTTCCGCTCGCTCGGCTGCTACCCGCTCAGCGCCGCGGTGTTGTCGGATGCGACCACGATCGAGGACATCGTCGCCGAGATGCGCAGCACGCGTATGTCTGAACGGGCTGGCCGGCTGATCGACCACGACACCGACGCCTCGATGGAGAAGAAAAAGCGCGAGGGGTATTTCTAATGCCCGACTCGCTTCTGCGCGTCCTGACCTGCGGCAGCGTCGATGACGGCAAATCGACCCTGATCGGCCGGCTGCTGTTCGAGTGTGGCAGCATCCCCGACGATGTCATGGCGGCACTGGAACGCGACAGTCGCCGCTTCGGCACGGTCGAGAACGGGGTCGATTACGCGCTCCTGGTCGATGGCCTGGCGGCCGAGCGCGAGCAGGGCGTGACCATCGACGTGGCCTATCGCTATTTCGAGACGCCATTGCGGCGTTTCATCCTGGCCGATACGCCAGGACATCAGCAATACACGCGCAATATGGTCACCGGCGCGTCGCTGGCGGACCTTGCCGTGCTGTTGGTGGATGCGCGCAACGGTCTGCTGGCGCAAACGCGCCGTCACGCTGCGATCGCCGCGATGCTGGGCATTCGTCAGGTCGTGCTGGCGGTCAACAAGATGGACCTGGTGGGCTTCGACCGCGCGGTGTTCGACGATGTCCTCGGCCGGTTTCAAGACGTACTGGAGAAGCTGGGGCCGCTCCGCGTTACCGCAATCCCGCTCTGTGCGCGCGATGGTGACAACGTGACAGCGCCAAGCCGTCGCATGTCGTGGTATTCCGGTCCCACGCTGTTGCGTGCGCTGGAACATGCCGAGACCGGCACGCCTGACGCCGACCGGCCGTTCCGGCTGCCGGTGCAGCTCGTTGTCCGGCCCGACCATTCGTTCCGCGGCTATGCCGGCACGGTATGCGATGGGCGCCTTCGGGTGGGCAGCTCCGTCGTCAATGCCGTCGCACGCACCGAGGCGCGGATTGCCCGGATCGTCACCATGGACGGGGACCTGGAGGAGGCAGCGCCCGGGCGGGTCGTCACGCTGGTGCTGGACCGCGAGATCGATGCCTCGCGCGGGGACGTGCTGGCGACGGCGCCGCTGCCTGAGATCGCAGACGAGATCAGCGCGCGCGTTGTCTGGATGGACGACACGCCCCTGTTCCGCGGCCGCGCTTATCTGCTGCTGCTGGGATCCAGCCTGGTGATCGCCACGGTGACGGACATCGTCAATCGGCTGGATGTCGATACGTTGACCGAGGAGCCGGTTCGCGAGCTGCACCTGAACGAGATCGGGCTGGTCAGCGTGTCGCTGTCGCGCCCGGTTGCCTGTGAGCCCTATGCGACCAGCCGTGAACTGGGCGGCTTCATCCTGATCGACCGGCTGACTCGCAGCACGGTCGGCGCCGGCATGATCGCCGAGGTGCTGTCGGGGCGCAGCGGGATCTATTGGCACGATCTCGATGTCCACAAGGCGGCACGTGCCGATCTCAAGCACCAACGGCCGGCGGTGTTGTGGTTCACCGGTCTATCCGGTGCCGGCAAATCGACGATCGCAAACCTGGTGGAAAAGCGGCTGCACGCCGAGGGTCGCCACACCATGAGCCTCGATGGCGACAACGTGCGCCACGGGCTGAACCGCGACCTTGGATTCACCGAAGCCGACCGGGTGGAGAACATCCGGCGCGTCGCCGAGGTGGCCAAACTGTTCGTCGAAGCCGGGCTGATTGTGCTGGTGTCGTTCATCTCGCCCTACCGGACCGAGCGCATGCTGGCGCGCGAGTGCGTCGAGGAGGGCGAGTTCCTGGAGATCTACGTCGATACGCCGGTCGATGAGTGCCGGCGGCGCGATCCGAAGGGGCTCTATCAGAGGGCGGATGCGGGCCAGATCCGCAACTTCACCGGCGTTGATGCGCCGTACGAGGAGCCGCTGGATCCCGAGATCCGCCTGCGGACCCTGGAGGCGCCTCCCGAGACGCTGGCCGAGATGGTGGTAATCGAGCTGCGCCGTCGCGGCATCGTCGCGTAGCGAAAAATCTCCCCTCCCCTTGCGGGAGGGGCCGGGGGACGGGGTCGAGCCACGAGAGATGCTTGCGCGCCCAAGGCCGCGATGACGCAACGCGCCCTCGACCGGCTGGCTGCGGAGGTGCGGCGCTGCCGCGCTTGCATCGACCTGCCGCTGGGGCCCCGCCCGGTATTTCGTGTCTCCGCGACCGCGCGGTTTATGATCGCCGGCCAGGCGCCGGGGACGAAGGTGCACGAGACCGGTATCCCATGGAACGACCCGTCCGGAGACCGGCTGCGCCAATGGTTGGGCATGGCGCGCGAGGCGTTCTACGACGAGCGGATGATCGCCATTGTGCCGATGGGTCTGTGCTATCCGGGACGGCTGCCGAGCGGGGGCGACGCCCCGCCGCGGCGGGAATGCGCCCCGCTTTGGCGCTGCAAGCTGTTGGCGTTGATGCCGGAGGTGCGGCTGACGCTGTTGGTTGGAAGCTACGCGCAGGTCGATGCGCTCGGCCCAGGTGCGATGACGGATCGCGTGCGCCGGTTTCGCGAGTTCCTGCCGGCGTTCTTCCCGCTGCCGCATCCATCCTGGCGCACGACGGCCTGGGAGCGGCGAAATCCCTGGTTCGGCGACGAGGTGCTGCCGGCGCTGCGCGACGCGGTCGCGGCGGCGCTGGAGTGTAAGCGAGAAATTCGCGGACGCTCGGTATCATGTCATTGCGAGCCGGAGGCAAAGCAATCTCTTTGAGGAAGCGTTCCAACGTCGGCCTTAGCGCGCAGGTCCCATTGCCGTACGCAATCGTGGCACTGCAAAATCGAGGAAGATCCGCATCTTGAGCGGCAGCATTCCTTGTCCTGCATGAAGGACACTGACGGGCATCGGCTCGCGCTCATATTGCGCCAGAATAATCCGCAGCTCGCCCCGAGCAACCGCTGCAGCCACCTGATAGGAGATCAGGCGTGTCAAGCCTGCGCCGGCGATGGCCGCATCGATTGCAGCCTCCGCGGTTGTCACCGAAAGCCGCACGCGAATCGGCACCATTGTGTCCGCTTTGGCTCCCGGTTTACGAAACGGCCAGGCCGCGCGCGGCGCAGCGACGAAATCGTGTGAGATGCAAGGAAGCTTCGCGAGTTCAACCGGCGTTTTGGGCACGCCGTGTGTCGCCAGGAAGGACGGGCTCGCACAGACGACATGGCGCACCGTCCCGACCCGCGTGGCGGTCATGCTGCTGTCGGGAAGCGCGCCGATCCGGATCGCCACATCCACGCGCTCCTCGACCAGATGCGCGTTGCGATCCGAGAGCAGGAGGCGGATGTTGATCTCGGGATAACGGGCCAGGAAATCCGTCACCAAAGGCAACACGGTCACCCGCCCGAAAACGACGGGCGCTGTTAGGACGAGATCGCCTCTCGGTGCACTATACTCACCGGCTGCTGCCCGTTCGGCGTCCGCCACCTGTTCAAGGATTCGTTTCGCGGCGTCGACATATACGGCTCCGGCGTCGGTCAATGTCAGATTGCGCGTCGAGCGAATCAGTAAGCGAGTGCCGAGGTGCAACTCCAAATCAGCGATCTTTCGGCTCACGGTCGGCAACGGCACGTTCATTTTGCGTCCCGCGGCTGACAAGCTCCCGCTCTCAACCGCCTCGACAAGCATCGCCATAGCCTCAAGCCGGTCCATCCAACCTATCAGAAAATGAGAGAGTGGGTTGCAAAACTACCCCACTATGGCGCCGCCGCAAAGCTCCTAATTGCCGTCTCCGGAGGTGGATAACCAGGGTCGTTCGATCGCCGTGGGAGCGCCCCGTTGAGGTTGCGAGGCGGCTGAGCGGAAGGCCAGAGAGGAGCGGCGAATGTCCTGCAAGGACACGAAGGTTGTACTCGCTCACGGCGCTTGGGCCGACGGATCGAGCTGGAGCAAGGTGATCGCTTCGCTGAGGGCCGAAGGCATCGAGGCGCACGCGGCCCCGCTGCCGCTGACTTCCCTGGCTGACGACGTGGCGGCGCTTGATCGGACGCTGGAGCGGATCGTAGGCCCGGTCGTGCTAGTTGGCCATGCCTATGCCGGCGCCGTCATCGCCGCGACCCGCGACCAGAAAGTCAGGTCGCTCGTCTACGTCGCCGCACTTGCGCCGGACGAGGGAGAGACGGTGGCGGATGTGTTCTATCGCGCCGAGCCACATCCGAAGGCCCCGAAACTGACCCCCGACAACCATAGCGTGATCTGGCTTCCCGACGATGCATTTGAGGCGGCCTTCGCGCAGCACGCCTCCACCGAGGAGCAAGCGCTGCTGGCCGCCGTTCAACGGCCGATCGCCGTGTCCTGCATCAGCGTCAAGGTCGGCCGACCGCTTTGGAAGGATCGGCCGAGCTGGTTTCTCGTGGCTGAGCAGGATCGCATGATCGTCCCGGCGACGCAGCTCTTCATGGCCGAGAGGATGAAGGCACGGCTGTGGTCACGCCCGGTCGATCATGCGCCGATCATTACTGCGCCCGGCGTCGTCGTCGAGATCATCCTTGACGCCGTACGTAACGCAGCGCCGAGCCAAAGCTCAGGCCGGTGAGATGGCTCGCGAACCTTGGGACTGGGATTAGGACGTGCGCGAGCAGAAGCCCACCGCTGATCGGGTGGGAGCCTTCTCCGACGGCGTGATCGCGGTGATCATTACCATCATGGTGCTGGAGCTTAAGGCACCCGATGAGGCGAAATTCTCGGCGCTTCTGCCCTTATGGCCCACAGCGATCAGCTACGCCGGGAGTTATCTGTTCATCGCCATTATCTGGCTCAATCACTACCATCTACTGCGCTTCGTCAGCAGGCGCCTCGGCGTTCGGCTGTGAGCACCAGCCCGCAGCGTTCAATAAGGTTACTAGATCAGAAGGAGAAATGTAATGACTGCCATCAAATATCGGTCTGCCGATGTGGACGGTCTGAAGGTCTTTTACCGCGCGGCCGGAACCGCCGACGCGCCGGCACTGCTGTTGCTTCATGGTTTTCCCAGTGCGAGCCACATGTTCCGGGATCTCATCCCGCTTCTGGCCGATCGCTTCTACATCGTCGCTCCCGATCTTCCGGGCTTCGGTCAGTCGGACATGCCGGCGCGGAGCAACTTCACCTACACCTTCGATCACATTGCCAGCGTTATCGACCGCTTTACGGAGGTGATCGGCCTGAAGCGCTTCGCGATCTATGTCTTCGACTATGGCGCGCCGACAGGCTTCCGTATCGCCGCGAAACATCCGGACCGCATCACCGCGATCATCTCGCAGAATGGCAACGCCTATGAAGAGGGGCTGAGCGAGGGCTGGAACCCTATCCGCGCCTATTGGCAAGAGCCGTCGCAAGCCAATCGTGAAGCCCTTCGCGCCTTCCTGGCGCCTGAGGCGACGCGCTGGCAATACATCCACGGCGTGGCCGATGAGACGATGATTTCCCCAGATGGTTTGTCGCTGGACAACTTCTATCTGGCGCGACCCGGCGCCGATGAGGTCCAGCTAGACCTGTTCGGCGACTACAAGAGCAATGTCGCGCTCTACCCGACTTTTCAGAACTACTTCCGCACGCACAAGCCGCCGTTCCTCGCTGTGTGGGGCAAGAACGATCCGTTCTTCCTCCCGCCCGGTGCAGAGGCGTTCAAACGCGACATTCCCAGTGCCATCGTTCGCTTCTTCGACACCGGCCACTTCGCGCTGGAGACGCATGCCGCGGAGATCGCGGTGGCCATACGCGACTTCCTCACCCGCTGAATCGGCACCTCTCACCTGGGGAACCGCCATGCGCGCGATCGTCTTAGAGTCTGTCCGGGAACATTGCTAGTTCCTGCATAGCCGTCTGACCATGAGACGGATGGAAGCGAGCAACAGAAAGGCACGCGCCTTCACATTGAGATTTTCCCAATCCTTACCCAGTCGACGACATCGGTTGAGCCACGCCAGCGTGCGTTCGACCACCCATCGCTTTGGTAGCACGACAAAGCCCTTGGCCTGGTCAGATCGTTTGACGATCTCCACCTCGGCCTGCGACACGACACGCTTCAACGCCTCCTGGAATCGCCGCCCCTGATAGCCGCCATCGGCATAAAGCTTCAGCAGGAACGGAAACATCCCGAACAGCGTCGCCAGCAGCATGGCGCCGCCATCGCGATCCTGGATGTCCGCCGCCGTCACGATGGCCTGTAGCAGCAAACCCTGGGTATCGACCAGGACGTGCCGCTTCTTGCCCTTGATCTTCTTCCCCGCATCATACCCATGCGGATCGATCGAGGCCCCCCTTTTTCGGCGCTCTTCACGCTCTGCGCATCAATCACCGCGGCGGTCGGGCTGGCCTCTCGCGAGGCCTGCTCACGACATTTCACATACAATGCGTGATGCAGTCGCTCCAGCGTGCCGTCCCAGGTCCATCGTTCCAGATAGTCGTGCACTGTGCTCCGCGGCGGCAGGTCCTTGGGGATCGCCCGCCATTGGCAGCCGGTGCTCAGCACATACATCACGCCGTTCACCACCTGGCGGATATCAACGCTCCGCTTGTTGCCGCCCGGCTTGGCCGGGGGGATCAATGGTTCCACCTCGGCCCATTCGGCATCAGTCAGATCGCTCTCATAGCGCAGTCGGGTGCGGTCGTACCGCGTCCGGTTCTCCTTGGTCCACATCCAGTCCCCCGAATCGATGCTCGGGGGAGAGAGAATCACAGGCGATTCAATGGCTTCAAGGGTGACCCGCTAAGCGATTCTAAAAACTCAATTTGTTCCCGGACGGACACTTAGAGAAGTTCGGAGGCCTCGACAGCCTCGTTCACAAGGAGATTCCGGACCCCGAGCCCAAGGTCGGCCATGTTGTCATCGAGATCAAGGCGTTCGGCATCAATGCCGGTACGCGGGTCATCGCCACCACGCGCAATCAGAAGCGCTTCGCCATGCTGGAGGAGTTGGGCGCTGCGCGCATCGAGCTTGAGGGACCGGATCTTTCCAAGCGCATCGCCGAGGCCAAGCAGCTCGACGCGGTACTCGACCTTGTCGGCAGCAGCACGATCCTCGATTCCCTCGCCATGTTGCGTCGCGGCGGCCGCGCGTGCCTCGCTAGCTAGCTGGGCGGACTCGCACCAATCAAGGACTTCAATCCGCTCCTGCAGATGTCGAGCGGCGTCTATTTCACCTTCTTCGGCAGTTTCGTGTTCGGCACGCCGGTTTCCCGCTGTCCGACGTGCCGCTCCAGGACATCGCACAGCAGGTGGCGGAGGGCCGGCTCAAGGCCAAGCCATCTCGCGTGTTTGGCTTCGAGGAAATCCACGAAGCGCATCGCATCATGGAAGCTAATGAGGCCGGCGGAAAGATGGTGGTGGTCCCACGGATGACCGCCCTCCGCCATTGGAGACCAGGAGAAATCACATGTCGAAATCAGTAGCGATCGTCACAGGGGCGAGCCAGGGCATCGGCCGTTCCACCGCAATCCGTCTCGCACGCGACTTTCGCTCGATCGTCCTCGCCGCGCGCGACCGCTCCAACCTTGAGAAAACGGCGGCCGCAGTGAAGGGGGCCGGCGCCGAACCGCTTGTCATCGACATCGATCTTTCCGAGGTATCGGCGGCGAAGAACGTTGTTGACCAGACGCTCTCTGCGTTCGGCCGGATCGATGCATTGCTCAACATCGCAGGCGCGGTGCCGCAGATCGACCTTTTCGAGATGACCGACGAGCAATGGGATGGCGGTCTGGCACTCAAGCTTCACGGCGCTCGTCGGCTGACGATCGCGGCATGGCCGGCGTTGAAGGAAGCCAAAGGCTCGGTCGTGCTGATGTCAGGGAACTCGGCGCTGTTCCCCAAGGCGCCCTATGCGGCCGTGGGTACGATCAACGCGGCGATCGTGGCGCTCGCCAAGGCCTTTTCGGATCGCGGCATCGCCGATGGCGTCCAGGTCAACAGCGTTTTGCCCGGCCCCGTGATGACCGGCCGTCGCCGCTCTTACCTCGCCCATTGGGCACCGCTCCACAATATGACCGTGGAGGAAGCGACCGCGAAGTTTCCCCAGGAAGCTGGCATCTCACGCTACGGCGAGCCCGAGGAGATTGCTGAGTTAATGGCGTTCCTGGTGTCGCCGGGTGCTCGCTGGATGACGGGCTCGACGCTTCGAATGGATGGCGGCGAGGTCAAGTCAATCTGAGGCACACCCAGCGCCATCGGGGCTCGGCATTGTCAGCCCCTTCACCGCTTGGTATTATTTGCAGCTCAGGGGATACCAGTTCGGCTTGCTGATCAATTTCAACAATGTCTTGCTCAATCATAGGCTTCGTCGGCACGCATTTCCTCTGCGAGCTCTCCGCCTCTGCGGTGAGTCTTCCTCATAATGCCGCGAACCGAAACCTTAGCAGGCTGCGGAAAATCACGAAAGTTCCGAGCGGCTTGCTTTCCTGGTGGCGATCGGAACACGCTTTGCACATCGATTTTGTGGATTTCTGCTGTGCGGGCGGGCAAAACTCATGCCTTGGGACAGACTCCTGGCACTGCTACGCCACGCCGGCCAGCAGCTTCGGGATGCGCACCGCATTGTAGGCCACCGCCGCCAGAGTAAACATCCAGCCGACGCGGGCGGTGCCACGGTGACGTGTCTTGCGTAGACCGCCCACCGTCTTGATCCAGCCGAACACCTCCTCGATGCGCTCGCGCCTGCACTGGCTGATCGCGTAGCCGGCATGCCGCGTGGTGCGGCCATCAATGGCGGAGCGACGGTGCTTGTTGTTCTGTGCGACGTGTGGCGTCACCTTCAGCGGCCGCACCTCGGCGACAAAGCCCTGGGTGTCATAGGCCTTGTCGGCGCCAAGCGTGATGCGCGGGCCGGCCGGCAGGCTCTCGATCATCGCAATCGCCGCCTCGCGTTCCGCCGTGCCGGTGGCGGTCGTGGTTTGCGCATCCACGATCAGGCCATTGCGGTTCTCCATCAGCACGTGCCCCATGTGGCACAGCTTGGCCTCCTGCCCGGCCGATTTGCGATACAGCCGGGCGTCCGGGTCGGTGGTCGAGGCGTGCGTCTCGTTGCTGCGCTGTTCGCCGTGGAAGTCGCGCTCGCCGTTGCGCCCCGCGGCCGGCGGCTGATCGCTGCCGTCCTTCGCACGGAAGCTCTTCATCGACGCCCAGGCCTCGATCAGCGTGCCGTCGACCGAAAAATGCTCGCCAGAGAGCAGCGGCGTGACCTGCGGATCGGCCAGGATCGCCGCCAGAAAGCCGCGCGCGATGTCGCCTTCCAGCAGGCGATCGCGGTTCTTGGTGAACACCGTTACGTCCCACACCGGGGTATCCATCGCCAGCCCGACGAACCAGCGGAACAGCATGTTGTAGCTGAGCTGCTGCATCAGTTGACGTTCCGAGCGGATCGAGAACAGCACTTGCAGCAGCAGTGCCCGCAGCAGCTTCTCCGGCGCGATCGATGGCCGGCCGCCGCCAGCGTAGATCGCCGAGAATGCTGCCGACAGCCGATCCAGCGCGGCATTCACCAGCCGCCGGATCGCCCGAAGTGGGTGGTCAACGGGGACCAGGCTCTCGGGGCTCACGTAACTGAACAACTGAGCAGTCTGTCGATCCTCGCCGCGCATCCTCTGCCGCTCCTTGCCGGGGCGGCAGGCACAGAATCAAATCGATTCCGAGCCGGTCAAGCGTTTTTCCGCAGCCTGCTAGTGCTCTGATCCTAACGGACGATTCCCAAGTCGGCGCGACCGTGCGATTCTGTTGGCATGAGCAAGACAGAGGCATGTATCTGGCTGTCGCCTGCGGATCGGGCGACGCTGCAAGGTTGGATTTCCGGGCGGAACACGCCGCAGAAGTTGGTCTGGCGGGCGCAGATCGTGCTGCTGTCGGCAGCGCGGCTTGGCCTGATGGCGATCACGCGCTCGGTCGGCAAGAGCAAGGTGACGGTCAGCCGTTGGCAGGAGCGCTACCTGGCCAAGGGGATCGATGGCCTGCGGCGCGACGCCACCCGCCCGGGGCGTAAGCCGCCGCTGACGGCCGAGACGATCCAGCAGGTCATACACAAGACTCTGCACGAGAAGCCGCCGGCCGGCACCCACTGGAGCATCCGCAAGATGGCCGCCGCCAGCGGCCTCAGCTACACCAGCGCCCAGCGCATCTGGAAGGCACACGAGCTCAAGCCGCATCGGGTAAAGACCTTCAAGCTGTCGAACGACAAGCGGTTCGTCGAGAAGGTGCAGGACATCGTCGGCCTCTACCTTAATCCTCCGGAGAAGGCATTGGTGTTCTCGGTGGATGAGAAGAGCCAGATCCAGGCACTTGACCGCACGCAGCCCGGCCTGCCGCTCAAGAAGGGGCGTTGCGGCACCATGACGCATGATTACAAGCGCCACGGCACTACCACGCTATTCGCCGCCCTGGAGGTGGCCACTGGCAGGGTCATCGGCCAGTGCATGCCGCGTCACCGTCACCAGGAGTGGCTTAAATTCCTGCGCCGGATCGACGCCGAGACACCGAACCACCTCGATGTGCATCTGATCGCGGACAACTACGCCACACACAAACACGCCAAGGTCCGGGCTTGGCTAAAGCGACACCCGCGGTTTCACATGCATTTTACCCCGACCTCGGCCTCCTGGCTCAATCAGGTCGAACGGTTCTTCGGCCTGATCACCGGGGACCGCATCCGCGTGGCGTGTTTAAAAGTGTCGCGGCATTGGTCACGGCGATCCGGGATTACTTGCAGCGTCATAATGCCGATCCCAAGCCCTTCGTGTGGACCGCCTCCGCTGCCGCTATCCTCGAGAAGGTCGCACGTGGGCGACAAGCGTTAGAGTCACAACACTAGTCCATCTCCTGCTCCAGCGCCTCGATTTCGGCATCGCTGAAGCCGAAATGGTGCGCGATCTCGTGCACCAGCACGTTGCGGACCAGGCGGAACAGATCCTCGCCGGTCTCGATCCACTCGAGCAAAATGGCTTCGCGGTAGAGGAAGATCAGGTCCGGCTGACGCGCGATGTCATCGATGCTGCGGTCGGGAAGCGGCGTGCCGCGATAGAGGCCGGTCAACTCCCAGGGCGACTCGATCCCCATCTCGTCCAGCGTTTCGTCGTCGGCCGAGTCTTCGATCGCGATGCCGACGCCCTCCACGTGGCGGGCGAGCCGGGCCGGAATGGCGGCCAGCGCACGCTCGGCCATCTCGGCGATGTCGTCGAGGCTTGGCGGTGCGCCGAATGTCGGGCGATGGTCAGGATCGTCGGTCATCGCGATATCGGTGCAGGATGCCGGAGTTGGGTCAAGCAGGGGCGGCCGGGCCAAGCCTGCCGGAGCGCGCGGCGGCGATCCGGCGGGCGGCGGCGCGGCTGTGCGGGCGGCTGGGCTGGGCGCCGCTGCACGAGGTGCCGCTGCCGAACGGGCGGCGGGCCGACATCCTGGCACTGCGCCCGGACGGTGGCTTCGCCTGCATCGAAGTGAAGTCGGGACCGCGCGATTTCCTGGTGGATGCGAAATGGCCCGAGTATCGCGAGTTCTGCGACGTCCTGTTCTTCGCCGTCGGGGCGGAGTTCCCGCTGCATCTGCTGCCGGGCGAGGTGGGACTGATCGTATCTGACGGGCTGGAAGCGGATATCCTCCGTGACGCGCCGGTGCACCTGCTGGCGGGCAATCGGCGGCGGGCGCTGCTGCAGCGCTTCGCGCTGCTCGCAGCCGGGCGGCTGGCTGCGTGGGAGGATCCCGCGGGGTTCACCGAATTGCGGACGGCGATGCGGGTGGAGTGAACTTAAGCAATCCGGAGTTGAAGCGTATGCAGCAAGTCGGCTAGATCGGTTCGCTCCTTGAATAGAGACAGCCAGCCATGCGTACATCCTTTCTGCGAGCCATCCTGCTGTCGGTCGCCGTGGCGCTAGCTACAGCGCTGCCGGCCGTCCCCCAGGCTGCTGCCGCTGGGGTCGAGGATCCCGGCCTTGCCGACCTTGTCGCCACTCTGCTGCCGAGTGTCGTTAATATCACGACGACCCGTTACAAGGACATTCAAATCCCGCCGGGCAATTCGGTGATAGCTCAGGCCGCAGAACCCGACAAAAGCCTGTGGTATGGCAGCGGGTTCATCATCTCCACCGACGGATACGTTATCACCAACAAGCACGTGGTACACAACGGGATCAACTTCAAAGTCACTATGAGCGACGGCGTGCAGTTTCCCGCGGATCTAATCGGCGAGGCTGATTGCTGCGATATTGCGGTGATCAAAATAGTGGCCAACAGGCCCTTCGTTCCAGTCAAGATGGGCGACAGCGACACGCTGCGCCAGGGTGAGTTCGTGATCGCGATCGGCAATCCGCTGGGTTTCAATAGCACAGTGACCACTGGCATTGTCAGCGCTCTCAACCGCGATTTCCACTTCACCCAGTTCGACGACTACATACAGACTGATGCTGCGATCAACGAAGGCAACTCTGGTGGCCCCCTGTTCAACGCCAAGGGTGAAGTGATCGGGGTTAACTCCGCGATCTACACGACCGCCACGAGTACGGGCAATATCGGCATTGGGCTAGCGATTCCGATCAACGACGCACATGCCGTCATAGGCCATATGCGCAGCGCCGAATTGATGAAAATGAAGCCGGCCTACCTGGGTGTGCAGATCCAGTCGCTGACCCCCGATCTGGCCAATGCGTACGGGCTTCCGGGGCCATGGGGATCGATCGTCCTGAAGGTGCTGGATGGCACCCCGGCCGCACAGGCGAAGATTCGCGCCGGCGACATCATCACGTCATTCGGAAACCGCTTCGCGGCAGACAGCCGTGCCCTGCTGCGCGACGTTGCCGAGGCGGTACCGGGAACAACCATCACGCTGGGCGTCTTGCGTGACGGCACGCAGCAAATGGTGCCCGTTAAATTGACCGAATTGCCCGACTACAGGTTAGAAGGTACCTTCCTTGGTGAACCCGGTGCCCCGAAGCCCAAACTGCCGCCGGAGGCAACGACCAATTTTGGTCTGCAGATGGCGGCGATTACCCCAGAGCTTCGGGCCAAATTCCATCTCAATGAGGAGCAACAGGGTGTGGTAATCACCGGTGTTGCGATTGGCAGCGCGGCCGCAAATGCCAAGATCAATGCAGGAGCGGTCATCGTGCAGATGCGCGACACGGCGGTTGCTTCCCCCGACGATGTCGTGAAAGCCGTGGATAACGAACGCAAGCAGATGCATCCATTCGTGCCGATACTGGTCGCGGAGCCGGCGGGACTACGCTGGGTGTCGCTACAGTTCGACTGAGCGGCCCGAATCGGTCGGCAGTGCTACTGCACAACATTGTCCTGTTCTTGCCCAGAGGGGTTCCATTTCCGCAGATCGGCGTTAGGATTAAACTTCAACTTGGCGTTGGCGCACCCCTCGCCCGACACCGTTGCGGTGACGGCCCCATTAGCAGATTTCGTTCCAGCAACGGTGCCAACGGGACCCTGTCCCATTGAGGAAGTCAAAGTCAGTTGGAAGTGCCCGGCCTGGTCAATTGCCCCCTTGGCCTGGCTGACTCCGCTCATATCAGAATAGTAGAAGATTCCAGTGACGTCACCGTTCTCGTGGCGCGCAAGGCGCCATAAAAGGTAAGGGCACCCCGCTACACTTGACTGCACCTGCCCGGTATAGCCAGGCATGGGTGGCGCAGCCGCTGCCGGTCTTCCAACTAGAGCTCCAGCGGCGACTAGGCTTAGTGCCGACGCGAACGCTGCTACGCGGTTCATGCCGATTCCCCTTTTTCCTTGAAGTGACCCGCCTGTTTGAGGCGCATCACGGCCTACTATCGCATCAGACATCACCTGGAGCTATGCGAAATTGGCAAAGCGCGATACCCATCATATGAAAGATTGGTGACTCTGCTCCCGGCCTTATCTTTCCATCATCCCAGGCGGAACCAGGCAGAGACCAGCGGGGCGGCATCAAGCGCCGTTCGTACCGCCGCCTCGCCCTCCGGCGTGCGACACAGGCCACCACAGTTCGGAAGAAGGTGAACTCGCCCGTGCGCGGGCCAGGAACAGGCCGCCGAGTTCCTCGGCCGCGGGTGAGCGAACCGCACAGCAAGGGCAGCCGGGCGGACCGGGCAGCCACCCGCTGGTGGTCGACGCGCGTCATGGCTGTCAACTCATCTTCTTGCACGACGGGGCATGCTGCGGCGTGTCATCGACTGCTCAGTCGAGCCGCAGCGACACCCAGCGGCGTCCCGACGGTTCCACAATCAGCATCGGGACGAATGGACGCTTCTGCTGGCGTTCCTCGCCCACAACTCTCTGCACATCATCGGGCGAAGTGACGGTCGTATAGCGCACCCGCATGATCACCGAACCCGCATCGATTTTGCTGTTCGCGGCCGTGCTGCCAATCGCAACACCGGTGATCACTACGCCCTGTTGCTGCTCACTGAGTTTGTATTTAGCGCGAAGCTCTGGGGTGACCGCCGCCATTTCCAGACCAAAGTTCGTCGTTGCCTCCGGCGGCAGTTTCGGTTTGGGTACACCGGGCTGGCCCAGGAAGGTGCTGTACGATTGACCAGCAGGCAGTCCGATCAAGGTGACGGGCACTGTCTGCTCCGTACCGCCACGCAACACGACCAAACCCACCGCCGTTCCCGGAACCGTCTCGACGATGTCACGCATCAGGGCACGGCTGTCTGCCGCGAACTTAGGCCCGAACGAGGTGATGATGTCGCCGGGGCGAAGGCCCGCCTGCGCGGCCGGGCTGCCATCCGTTACATCCACGACGATGGATCCCCACGGCCCCGGAAGCCCATAGGCGGCAGCCAGATCGGGCGTAAGCGATTGCACTTGCGCACCCAGATAGGCCTGCTTCATCTTGCCCAACTGGAACTCTCGCATATGTGTCACGATGAACTTCGCGTCGTTGATCGGGATGGCCAGCCCAATACCAATATTGCCTGTACTGGTGGCGGATGTGTACAGTGCGGAGTTGACGCCGACCACTTCGCCCTTGGCGTTGAACATCGGGCCACCGGAGTTGCCCTCGTTGATCGCAGCATCGGTCTGGATGTAATCGTCGAAATCGGTGAAGTGAAAATCCCGATTGAGGGCGCTGATGATGCCCGTGCTCACAGTGCTTTGGAAGCCGAGCGGATTGCCGATCGCGATCACGAAATCGCCCTGGCTCAACGTGTCACTGTCGCCCAGCTTGACCGGGTGGAACGGCCTATCACCTCGTATCTTGATCACCGCGATGTCGGCGCAACAAGACTCGGCGATCAAGTCGGCGGGAAGCTGAACGCCGTCACTAAGGGTGACCGTGAAGCCCACTCCGTTATGCACGACATGCTTGTTGGTGACGACGTACCCGTCAGTGGTGATGATGAACCCGGTGCCATACCAGATGCTTTTGTCGGGTTTGGCGACCTGCGCCATGACTGACTGGCCTGGCGGGATCTGAACGGCCTCGTAGCGCGTCGTCGTGATGTTGACGACGCTGGGCAGCAGGCTGGCGACAAGGTTGGGAAGGTCGGCATCAGTGATCCCGGCGGCCGCGGCCGGGGGAACAGACGGCAGACCGGTTATCAGTGTCACGGCGGCCGCAAGCAGGATCGCACGCAGAACGGAGGTAGGCATGCAGTTGTTCTCCCTGTCCAAACGCGAACTATAAGGCCCTTTGTGCGCCGTTGCCGAGCCCACGCACGGCTGGCTCACTCTGGCGGCCCCGCATGATGAAAGAGCTGGTGGGCGTTTGACCCGATGAGGTTCTGACATGTCGTGACCCCCCAGCGATATCGGTCCCTATCGTCGCTTCTTCAGCGTGACGCCGCAATGTATTGGTCTTTCCGGTGAGTCTCCTCGCCCGTCCCGTCCGCGGCGCGGATCGCGGCTGCGACGGGAGGTCGCAATTGACCTTTCCATGCACCCAAGGACGCTGAACCGTCGACTGCAAGTGGAGGGCAAGAGCTTCCGCAGGCTGCTCAATGAAGCGCGTTTCCAAGTTGCTCGGCAATTGCTGGTCGGCACAAGATGGACGTTACCAATATTGCTCTCTCGCTCGGTTACGCCGATCCGAGCGGATTTTCAGCGATGGTCGGGCACAGCGCCGAGCCAGTGGCACGAACAACTGTAGATGCTGCCCCGGCCGTTGTTGCCATCACTCCGGGCGGAACCAAGCGGAGACCAGCGGATCGGCGTCGAGCGCCGCGCGCACTGCCGCCTCAGCTTCCGGCGTGCGGCACACTGCAACCACGATCCGGAAGAGCTCCACTTCCCCTCGGGCTCGGGCCAGGAACAGCCCAGAGAGCGCCACGGCCGCCGGCGAACGGGCCGCACAGCACGGGCAGCCCGACGGATGCGGGCCGGGCGCCGCGGCTCCGCTGAACCGCTCGACCGCCATCCCGTCGGGGGCCGGCGTGTCCCCCTCGATCAACAGGGCCGACCCATCGCCGGCATCCGACACTGACCCGAACCGGACTGGCACGCGGGCACCGACGAAGAGCGGCATAGGCTGGACATAAGGATATGTTTATGTCAGATACAAGGCCATGGAGGCCCTGCTCACCGCCCTGCGCGCCGCCGCCGAGCCGACCCGGCTTCGCATCCTGGCGCTGGCCGGCCGGGGGGCGTTCTGCGTGTCGGAATTTACCGAGATTCTGGGGCAGTCGCAGCCTCGGCTGTCCCGCCATCTGAAGCTGCTCTGCGAAGCCGGCCTGCTGGAGCGGGTGCGGGAAGGCGCGAACGTCTGGTTTGCGGTGCCGACCGGGGAAACCGGTGCGCTGACCCGCGAGTTGCTGGCCCGAGTGGCCGAGGACGATCCGACCATCGCGGCGGATCGGCGGCAGGCCGCGCGGGTGCTGTCGGAGCGGGCGCGCACGGCGTCCGAGAGCTTCCAGCGCAAAGGCGCTGACTGGGACGAGATGCGGGCGATGGGGCTACCGGCGGCCTCGATCGAGGAGTGGCTGCTGGCGTTGGTGCCGGAGGGGCATAGCGGCCGGTTGCTGGACATCGGCACCGGGACGGGGCGTGTGCTGGAGCTGCTCGGTCCGCGCGTGGATGAGGGACTGGGTATCGATGCCAGCCGGGCGATGCTGGCGCTGGCTCGCTCGCGGCTGGCCAAGGCGGGGCTGGCGCATTGCCCGGTCCGGCTCGCCGACATGTACCGGCTACCGCTGCGTGATGCCTGCTTCGACATCGCCGTGCTGCAGATGGTGCTGCATCACGCGGACGACCCCGAAGGCGTGCTGGTCGAGGCCGCGCGTGTGCTGCGCCCAGGCGGACGCCTGATCATTATCGACCTTGCCGATCATCAGCAGTCGACAATGGCGGAAAAGCTCGCGCATCGCTGGCCGGGATTTGCCGACGACATGATGCAGCGCTGGCTGGCCGACGCTGGCCTAGCACCTGCGCAAAAGCTGTCGATCCCCGGCCCAGGAGAGCTGCCGGTGCGGATCTGGTCCGCCACCCGCACCGCAGCCGCCCCGACCGACCGCCTGATCGAACTCGCCGTCTGACGCAGGGCACGCCGCGATGTCCCGACCCCATCTGCTGGATGCACTGCGTGACCGTGTGCTGCTGTGCGACGGCGCCATGGGCACCCGCGCCCAGGAACTCAACCTGGACGTGGAGCGCGATTACTGGGGCAAGGAGAACTGCACCGACGTGCTGACGCTGTCGTGCCCCGACCTGGTGCGCGAGATCCACCGCGGCTATTTCGAGGCCGGCGCCGACATGGTCGAGACCAACAGCTTTGGCGGCTCGCCGATCACCCTGGGCGAGTTCGGGTTGGCCGACCGCGCCTTCGAGATCAACAAACGGGCCGGTGAGTTGGCGCGCGAGGCGGCGGAAAGCTTTGCCGACGGGCGGCATCGCTGGGTGCTGGGCAGCCTCGGCCCGGGCACCAAGCTGCCGACTCTGGGCAACATCGCGTATGACCCGCTCGAGACGGCGCTTGCCGAACAGTGTCGCGGGCTGATTGCCGGCGGGGTCGATGCAATCCTTATCGAGACCTGCCAAGACACCTTGCAGATCAAAGCGGCGGTGAACGGTGCCAAGATCGCCCGCGCTGAGGCCAGCACCAACACCCCGGTGTTTGTTCAGGTGACAGTTGAAACCACTGGCAGCCTGCTGGTCGGCCCGGATATTGGTGTTGCCGCCGCGGTGGTGGCGGCGCTCGACGTGCCGCTGATGGGACTGAATTGCGCCACCGGCCCGCAGGAGATGGCCGAGCATCTGCACTGGCTGTCTGGCAACTGGCCGGGCCTGCTGTCCGTGCAGCCTAATGCCGGGCTGCCGGAGCTGGTCGATGGAAACCCACACTATCCGCTGGGCGCCGCTGAGCTGGCGAGCTGGCTCGAGCGGTTCGTGGCGGAAGACGGCGTGAATCTGATCGGCGGTTGCTGCGGTACCTCGATCGAGCACATTGCCGCGCTGGATGCGATGCTGCGCAAGCGTGGGGGATTTCGTCCGGCGCCAGTTCCGCGCAAGCAGGTCTGGGTGCCCAGCGTGGCGTCCCTGTATCAGGCGGTGCCGCTGCGGCAGGAAAACGCGTTCTTCGCTATCGGCGAGCGCTGCAATGCCAATGGCTCCCGCCGGTGGCGCGAGTTGCAGGAGACCGGAGACTGGGACGGCTGCGTGGCGATGGGCCGCGAGCAGGTCGGTGAAGGCTCCAACGCGCTGGATGTGTGCACCGCGTTTGTCGGCCGCGACGAGATGGGCGAGATGACCGAGGTAGTGCGCCGCTTCAACTCCTCGGTGAACGCGCCGCTGGTGATCGACAGCACCGAGACGCCGGTGATCGAGGCGGCGCTGAAGCTGTACGGCGGCAAGCCGATCATCAATTCGATCAATTTCGAGGACGGCGAGAAGCACGCCTCCGACCGGCTGGTGCTGGCGAAACGCTTCGGTGCCGCGGTGATCGCACTGACCATTGACGAGCAGGGCATGGCGAAGACCGCCGAGCGCAAGCTGGCGGTGGCGCGGCGGTTGGTTTCGTTCGCCTGCGACCGCTACGCCTTGGCGCAGTCCGATCTGCTGATCGACCCGCTGACCTTCACCATCGCCACCGGCAATGAGGACGACCGCAAGCTCGGTTTGTGGACGCTGGAGGGCATCAAGGCGATCCGTGCGGAATTCCCCGACATCCAGATCATTCTCGGCCTGTCGAATATCAGCTTCGGGTTGAATCCGGCGGCGCGCGCAGTCCTGAACTCAGTGTTCCTGGATCACGCGGTGCGTGCTGGCATGACCGGGGCGATCGTGCATGTGTCGAAGATCCGGCCGCTGCATTTGATCGCACCGGAGGAGGTCGCGGTCGCCGAGGACCTGATCTTCGATCGCCGGCGCGATGGGTATGATCCATTGCAGCGGCTTCTCGAGATATTTGCCGACCGCAAGCTGGCGGATGCGACGGTAAAGCATCGTGCGGCGACCGCCGAGGGACGGTTGAAGGACCGCATCGTCGATGGCGACCGCAAGGGGCTGACCGATGACCTGGACGAGGCGCTGACGCGCCTGTCGCCGCTCGACATCATCAACACCGTCCTGCTGGATGGGATGAAGGTGGTGGGTGAGCTGTTTGGCGCCGGCAAGATGCAGCTTCCCTTCGTGCTGCAGAGCGCGGAGACGATGAAAGCCGCCGTGGCTTACCTGGAGCCGTTCATGGAGCGGGTCGAGGGCCAGGAGAAGGGCACCATCGTGCTGGCGACCGTGAAAGGTGACGTGCACGATATCGGCAAGAACCTGGTCGATATCATCCTGACCAACAACGGGTATCGGGTCGTCAACCTCGGCATCAAGGTGCCGCTGCCGGACATGCTGACGGCGGTACGCGAGCATCGTGCGCATGCCATCGGCATGTCGGGCCTGCTGGTGAAATCCACCGTGGTGATGCGCGAGAACCTGGAGGAGATGTCGCGCCAGGGGCTGGAGATCCCCGTGCTGCTGGGTGGGGCGGCGCTGACTCGCGGCTATGTGGAGGATGATTGCGTCCGTGCATATGCGAGCGGACGCGTGGCCTATGCGCGCGATGCGTTCGACGGACTGCACCTGATGGACAAGGTCACCGGCAACGGGTTCGACGATTACTTGGCGGCGGTGCAGGCGCGGCGCCGCGGCAAGCCGCGCAACACGGCGCGCAGGCTGGGCGAAGCGGATGCGCGCGCGTTCCGGCCGATCGATGTTGGCGCGGTGCAGGAGCGGCGGCGGCGGATCACGCGAGGGGTGGAGATTCCGCGTCCGCCGTTCTGGGGTTCGCGCGTTTTGGAAGCGGCGCCAAAGGCGATCGTGCCGTTCATCAATGAGCGCAGCCTGTATCAGTTCCAATGGGGCTTCCGGAAACAGGGGCGGTCGCTGGAAGATTTTCTGGGGTGGGCGAAGCAGGAACTGCGGCCGGTGATGCGGCGCATGTTGGGGTTGTGCGAGGTGGAGGGAATTTTGGCGCCGCGCGCCGCGTATGGGTACTGGAAAGCGGCCGGGCAGGGGAATGACCTGATCGTGTTCGCCGAGGATGGGATGACCGAGGTGGCCCGGTTCACGTTGCCTCGGCAGCCGAAGGAGGATGGGGAGTGCATCGCCGACCTCTTCCGCGATGTAGATGACGTGGAACGCGACGTGATCGGCTTGCAGGTGGTGACGATCGGGCAAAAAGCATCCGAGACCGCGCGCGTCTGGTTCGAGGACAATCGGTACCAGGATTATCTCTATCTGCACGGGTTGTCGGTGGAGATGGCGGAGGCGATGGCGGAGTACGTGCACAAGCGCATCCGTGCGGAGCTGGGCTTTGCCGGGGAGGATGCGCGGGATATCGAGAAGATGCTGGCGCAGGGCTACCGGGGGTCTCGGTATTCATTCGGCTATCCGGCGTGCCCGAAACTGGAGGACCAGGCGCCGCTGCTGGCGCTGCTAGGGGCGGATCGGGTCGGGGTGTCGCTGTCTGATGAGCTTCAGTTGTATCCGGAACAATCTACCAGCGCGATCGTGGTGCTAAATCCGAAGGCGAAATATTTTTCGGTGTAGAGCCTGGCCGCTGACGGGAGCAAGGCTTGGCTCGTCATGCCTGCGCAAGCAGGCATCCATCGGACGGCGTTGGGCTGCGACTCCCCTGCGATCTCATCGTAGAGATCACGTCGCGTCGGATCGGGCAGGTATGGCGACGGAAAGCCGGCACCGCTTCTACAGGCGGTCGGGTGGTGGTATGGTGCGAGCATGAATGTCGCTCTGCACAAGCCGTGGACCGTGGGTGAGTTCCTTGTCTGGGAGGAACGGCAGGAGCTGCGCTACGAATTCGACGGAGTTCGGCCCGTCGCGATGGTTGGCGGGACGGTGAACCATAACGTGATTGCAGGGAATGTTTTCGCAGCACTGCGGGAGCGCCTGCGGAGCGGGGCATGTCGTGTGTTCATGGACAGCATGAAGATCGAGGTGGCGGGCAAGGTCCGCTACCCGGATGTGGTCGTCTCCTGCTCGCCGGCTGCCGGTGACGCGACGTTACTGCCCGATCCGGTCGTCGTCTTCGAGGTGCTGAGCGAGGGTACATATCGGCCAGACTGGTATGACAAGAACGAGGAATATCGCGATACGCCTTCGATCGTTCGGTACGTCATGCTCGAGCAGGACACGTTGCACGGGACAATGTTTTGTCGCGAGGGCGAGCGCTGGATCGGCACTTTGCTAGGACGTAATGCAGTGATCGACATGCCGGAGATCGATGTCGCGTTGAAGCTGACAGATGCATATGAGGGCGTTGAGTTTCCGACGCCGACGGACGAGCAAGCGTCTTCCGAACCAACCCAGCACGAATAGAGCGTGCACGGTCAGGTCCCTCTCTCCGCGCAGAACGCGAGAGGTGTAGTTCATGCTGCAACAGCCGGGCGTGCAGCGTGGATCGCACGGATGCTGGTTGGCGGCGGCGCGAGTGCCGGCGCCAGTGCAGCATCGAGTTGCTTTTGACTGAAATGCCGGCGCAGCGCGGCTTGTCCGGCGCGTGACAGCGCCTCGTCGCGGGCGGGATCGGCATGCAGCTCCAGGATCAGTAGTGCCAATCCCTGCGCATCCGGGGCTACCGACCCGGCGAGTGTCGCATAGTCAGACGTGGATGCCCGGCTTTCGCCGGACATAACGGGTAGGCGATGCCGCTGCGCAGCCCCCTACCGACACATCCGACGCCGTTGGCTTTCCGGACCGCCCCGACAGGACTACGATCGCGGCATGAAAGTCGGCGGAAAGGGTTCAAAAATGCCGATCGCAACCGCCAGCCAGACTATCGGTCCCTACTGGCACCTGCTCGAGGATCCGTCCTGGGCCGACCTGACCCGCTTCGGTGCCGAGCGTGCTTATCCGGAGCGCGAGCGGATCACGCTGAGCGGCATCCTCACCGACGGAGACGGATTGCCGTTTCCCGATGCCTGCATCGAGATCTGGCAATCCGATCCGGCTGCGTGCGATACGTTTCCCGCATTCGGCCGCTGCGGCACCAATCGCGACGGCGCGTTTCGCTTTATCACGCTGAAGCCGGGGCCGGTGCCGGGGCGCGGGAATGCGCAGCAGGCACCGCATATCGCGGTGATGATTCTGTCACGCGGGCTGATGCGGGGGCTGGCGACGCGGGTCTATTTTCCGGGCGAGAAGCTGAACGAGACTGATCCTTTATTGGCCTCGATCGAGGATCCGGCTCGGCGCGCCACGCTGATCGCACGACCGGACGGTCCGGCGAGCTGGCGGATGGATATTTGCCTACAGGGCGCGAACGAGACGGTGTTTTTGGATGTTTAGAGCGCGTTCATCCTGACTGGAAACGCCGGGCCAACTTCACCTCTCCCGCTCTCTGCGGGAGAAGCCTGTCCCGAGGGTCGCCGCGCACAGTGCGGCGGGTGAGGGACTTGGCCCGGCGCGACCACGCCGTCATCGCCCGAATCGCAGCGCTGCATCCGGCCAACACCGCCGAGGCCGATGTTGCCGCGCTCTATGTCGCTGCCTCCGAGCAGTGGAAGGACTGCCTGCGTCTCGCCCAGGAAGCAGACACATCGTCATACTGGGCACAGAAATGCCGCGCCCAGGCCAATAGCATGATGCGCCAAGCGCAGAGTGCGCTCAGGCTGCTGCTGTGCATGCAGGCAGCGCGACAGAGGCTAGAGAAGAACCAAGAAGCCCGCGACCGCGCCGCCCGGACCGAGCATTGCGCCATCGCTCTGATGGCGCAGGCATTGTCACCACAGCCGACACCCGCCGCGACAGCCGAGCCACCGCCGCCGGCGTCAGAGCCGCAACCGGAACCTGAGCCAGTAGACGAACCGCAGTCCGACCTGGTCGCCGCCCGCCGCGGCAATCTGCCGGATGGGGCAGGTGCCCGACAACATCTCCTCCCGCCCGCCCGACGACGACTTGCTAATCGCCGCTTAGTGCTCCCCCTCCCCTTGCAGGAGGGGTTGGGGGAGGGGGCCGCGCCAGCGAGGCACCATGCCGCCAGCCGCGACGACCTCGCGGGAGTGAGTTGGGGCAGGGGGACCCAATCGAACCGGATGAGAGCCTCACCCCGGCAGAACCCTCACCGCAACCCATGGGGTAAGAATACCAGGCGCCTTTGATGTTGACCCTTGCACGGCGAAAGGCGGCGGAATGCGCTTCGCTTTTCCGCCCTACCGGAGCGCATGGCGAGGCAGCCGCAAGGGCGGTTGGTATAACTTCAGAAGAAACCACGGATCTAGGCTGACGGACGCAGCTAGTGCATGGTGATCCCACTGTCTCACACACAGCGAAATGAGACGGCTATGAGAACAGACCGCATCCATCATGACGGGAACATATACGCCTCTCCGCTCGCGGGAGCGGTGGACGTGCGAGGCTACTACGCCGTTGCCGCCTCGACCGCCTCGTACGGAAGCCGCCGGACGCGGTCCATGTTCACGCCTTCGATGCGCAGGAGCCGCGTGGAACCCTCGCGCCGCGGCGAATGCAACACGCCCGGTTCATACAAATACGCCATGCCTGGAGTCAGCGTATAGTCGCGAACGTGGCGCGCCTTGCCAGGCGCGGTAGCAGTCGGCCGCGCCAGGCACTCCCAATCGGTCATGATCGTCTCGCCGGAGGCTTGGCCGTAGATCGCCCAGGACGGACCATGGTCGTGCGGCTTCGAGTTCTTCGCACCGTGGTAGCTGTGCGCGAGGATGGTGAAGCCGAGCTCCGGATCCTCGTACAACACTTTCCGCTCCGGCCCGTCCGGCTGGATATAGGTCTCGACGAACTCACGATCCTTCAACGCATCCTGCACCAGCTTGCAGACGTGCTGGCGACCTTGCGGGCCGGGATCGGCGGCCAGTGCCTGCCGACAATCGGCCGCGAACTGTTCGAGCGTGATAGCCATCGCATGCGTCTCCTGAATTAGTTACCGACGATACGGATAACAGCGGGCCCGGTCCAGCGCGATACCGAAATGCTCAGCCAGCGCGCGGATCGCCTCGCCGTGTTGCGGATAGGGATCGGCATTGGCCGGCCCCACAATGATCGGGCTGAACGACCGGTCCGGCTTGCCGCCTGGCGGCAGCATCGCGGTGACCAGCGCCTTGCCGTCCGTGTCGCGTAGCGTGAGAAACAACGGCATCTCGCGCCGCGCGTGCGCCTCGAGCCCAATCGCCTGCTCGAAAAACACGTTGGAGGCGGGTCGGAAACTGGCTTCCGCCTTCTCACGCTCGCGGCGGAAATACTTCTCCACCGCGTGGCGCATATCCTGCGATTCCGCCGCCGCTTCACCTTCGGTCACGACCCGGAACCAGGTCAGATCGCCCGGTGCGTCGCACACATACTCCATGCGTTCCCTCCCTGGCATTGCCGGCTGCCTTGGATTGGCGTCCGAGCGAAGCTTAGGATGGCGCGCACCGACAATCAATCGCGTGGGGAGGAGCATGGCAGTGCAGCCGGGCGAGCGAAGCGCCGATGTGTTCGATTACGTGATCGTCGGCAGCGGCGCGGCCGGCTCGGTGCTGGCGCACCGGCTGACCGAAGATCCCGGGGTCAAGGTGTGCGTGCTGGAAGCGGGGCCGCCCGACCGGCACCCGTACATCCACGTGCCCGGCGGGTTCATCAAGATGTTATTCAACCCGCAGTACACATGGCAATTCAAGACCGAGCCCGGCGACGGCACCGCCGGGCGGCAGATCCCGACCACGCAAGGCCGCACCCTGGGCGGGTCGAGCTCGATCAACGGCATGGTGTACAACCGCGGTCAGCGCGCCGATTTCGACACCTGGGCGCAACGCGGCAACCGCGGCTGGTCCTATCTGGATGTGCTGCCCTATTTCAAGCGCACCGAACGGCGCCTGGGCCTGTGCGACACGCGCTATCACGGCACCGAGGGGCGCCTGCCCGTCACCGACATCGACTGGATACATCCGATCTGCGAAGCCTTCATCGAGGGTGCGGTGCAGCTCGGCGTCCCCCGCTGCGCGGACTACAACGGCGAGGCGCAGGAAGGCGTGGGGTATTTTCAGCGGGCGATCTATCGCGGTTGGCGCCACTCTGCCGCGCGCGTCTTCCTGCATCCGGCGCGGGCACGCGGACTGGCGGTGCGCACCGATGCGTGTGCCGCGGCGATCCTGTTCGACGGCAAGCGCGCGGTTGGAGTGCGATATGTCGACGAGCGCCAGCGTTCCGAGCAGCACGAGGTGCACGCCCGAAAGGAGGTGATCGTCTGCTGCGGCACCGCGAACACCGCCAAGCTGTTGCAGATCTCCGGTGTCGGACCGGGGCCGTTGCTGGCCTCGATCGGCGTGCCTGTGGTGCACGAGCTGCCCGGCGTGGGAGAGAATTTCCGCGACCACTACTCGGTGCGTTTCGTCGCCCGGGTGAAGGGCATCCGCACGATGAACGAGCTGTCACGCGGGCTCGCGCTGGCCGGCCAGATCGCGCGCTGGACAGCCGGCCGCCCAAGCATCCTCGCGCTCAGCCCATCGCTGGTTCACTGGTTCTGGAAATCCGACGACACACTGGATTTCGCCGACCTGCAGGGCGTGTTCAGCCCAGCAAGCTACAAGGAGGGCTTCGTTGGGTTGCTGGATGACTATCCGGGCATGACCTGCGGCGTGTGGCAGCACCGGCCCGAGAGCACCGGTTACGTGCGTGCCCGCTCCGCCGATCCGTTCGAGGATCCTGCGATTCAACCCAATTACCTCGCACATCCGACCGACCGCGCGGTGCTGCTGGCCGGCATGAAGCTGGCGCGGCGGCTGTTGCGCTCGCCCGCGCTGGCCGCTTGGTTCGACCACGAGTCATTGCCAGGCGGCCGCGTGCAGTCTGACAACGAGTTGTTGGATTTCGCGCGTCGCTACGGCTCGACTTCATATCATCTGATCGGCACCGCGCGGATGGGTCCGGCGAGCGATCCAACCGCTGTGGTGGATGACGAGCTGCGCGTGCATGGAATGCAGGGGCTGCGAGTGGTAGATGCGTCGATCATGCCCGTGATGCCGTCGGCGAACACCTACGCCTCGACGATGATGATCGCCGAGAAGGCGGCCGACCTGATCCGCGGACGGCCGGCGCTGCAGCCGGTGGAGGGCGTGGCGGCGTGAAGCATAATCCTCTGCGCCCCGATCGCATCCGTCGGTAGTATTGCTAAATAAGGTTTTAACGCAGGCGCAGAAAGATTGGGTACTGATTCACGCAGATAGCGACAGGCTGAATGATCGGTTGGGGCGGCATCCTCACCTCAGCCGTCGCGCGTTGGCCAGCTTTCTCGATTCCATCGGCCCACCGTTCGAATGAGCCGGGTCTTCGCAAATCGCGGCGATTTTTGTATAGGCTTGATCCATGCATGGCGGTCCCTTTCCGCAGCTCCCTCCCGCAAGAGGGCCCGCTAGGGGAGGGGGAGAGATGAGGGTTGGGTCATCCGGTAAAACGCCGCTTGCATCGCGCGCCGGAGCGGTCCATCTCGGTTCGAAAGGTGTTTACGCCCGCTGAACGGCACGGGGCCGGGCTCGGGGTGTGGAGGTAACATGGGTAGCTTCAGCATCTGGCACTGGATGGTGGTGCTGATGGTCGTCCTGCTGCTGTTCGGCGGCGGTAAGGTGAGCGGCCTGATGGGCGATTTCGCCAAGGGCATCAAGGCTTTCAAGAAGAACATGGCGGACGACGACGACGCCTCGATGGCCGCCAGCGTCGATCGTCCCGCGGGCACGATCGCCGGGCCCGCCGCGGGCCAGCAGCAGGCCTCGGGCACCGCCCAGAAGACGGCGGCACACGTCGAATAGCGCCCCCGAGGCACGGCCAAGCATCGCCTTCACCCGAAGCGCTTGACCTGACCCCGGGTTCGGCCACCATCCGTCGGCGCTGACCGACGGAGCCGTTCTCATGGCCACTCACCGGATCGCCGCGACTCCAGAAACGGTTCGCTGGGGCAGTTTTGATGCTGCCTATCCGCCGCTGATCACCGTCGCCTCGGGCGACACCGTCGTGCTGGAGTGCCTGTCCGCCGGCGGGCCGGAGGTCATGCCGCCGGCCGACTCGGGACTTGCGGTTCCCACCGCTCTGGCAACGATCTTCGCCGCCGGGTTACCACGCCTGGGGGGCCATATCTTGACCGGCCCGGTCGCGGTTGCCGGGTCCGAGCCGGGTGACCGGCTGGACGTGCGCATCGACCGGATCGAGCTCGGTGCCGACTGGGGCTTCTGCGGCTTTCGCCCACTGTTCGGGACGCTGCCCGAGGACTTCCCTGAACGTTACCTCAGCCACATCCCGATCGAGCGGTCCCGCCGCGTCTGCCGTCTGCCCTGGGGCACCGAGCTCTCTCTGGCGCCCTTCTTCGGCGTGATGGGCGTCGCTCCACCGCCGGAATGGGGAACGATTTCCACCAAGGAGCCGCGCGCCCACGGTGGCAATCTCGACAACAAGGAGTTGACCGAAGGGGCGGTGCTGTCGCTGCCCGTCTTCGTGCCAGGCGCGAATTTCTCCGCCGGCGACGGGCATGGTGTGCAGGGCGACGGCGAGGTGTGCATCAACGCGCTGGAAACCTGCCTGACCGGTACCTTCACCTTGACCTTGGTTAAGGGCGGCGGCGCGCGCGACCCGGCGCTGCGCCACCCGCGCGCCGAGACCGCTACCCATTGGATCACCATGGGGATGCACGAGGACCTGGACTTGGCGATGAAGCAGGCGCTGCGGGAGATGATCGCCTTCATCGTCGGGCGGACCAATCTCTCGCGCGAGCAGGCCTATCAATTCTGCTCCCTCGCGGTGGATTTTCACGTGACGCAGACAGTGAACGGCGAAAAGGGCGTTCATGGGCTGTTGCGCAAGGGATTGATGTTCTAGCCCGAGTTTTCCACAAGTTTTTGTGGGGGCCTCGTTTTGTTCTATTGTTTCGAGTTGGTTGCCTCGATACCGTATCTTGCGTTGTGATGGATCGAGGAGCCACAAAATGGAGTGGGCGGACGAGACGATCCTGCGCCTGCGGGCGCTCTGGGACGAGGGCCATTCGACGGCCGAAATCGGCCGCCGGTTGGGTGTCTCGAAGAATGCGGTGGTGGGTAAGGCGCATCGGCTGGACTTGCCGGCGCGACCCTCGCCGATCCGGCGGGGTGGCGAGGGTACGCCGCGGCCGAAGCGTCCGTCCGTCCGCCGGCCCCCCGTTGCGGGCCCGACCCTGCCGCCGCTCGCCAGCACCCGAACGCCGACGCCCACGCTGGCGGCAACGCCCAGACCGGTTGCGTCGCCCGCACCGTACGTGGCGCCGGCGCCCCGACTGCAGCCGGTCGCCCCACGTCCCTATGGCCGGGTGATCACCTGCTGCTGGCCGATCGGCGAGCCGTGCACTCCGAGCTTCCGGTTCTGCGACCAAGCCTCGGTACCCGGAAAGCCGTATTGCGAGGAACACGCCGAACTAGCCTACGTCCGCATCCGCGACAAACGCGAGGACGCCGCCTGAACCTCTGACAGTCGGTCAGTCGACGTATCGCTCTGTCTCAGCCCCGTCGAGGTGTCGAACCTTGGCGCGCGCCAAAACCTCCGGAGGCATCAGCCGCGCGTTTACGCCCATTCGGTCGCGCGCCGGATCGACGGCAGCCCAGTGCGAGACGCAGCCGCAGTTCGGACAGCGGTGGAACACGATGGACCTATCATCCCACATGTAGGTGTCGGTGGTCGCATCCCGTGGTTGAACGCTTACCTGTCGCGGCGAATAGTACGCCCACAGCACGCCGTAACGACGACAGATCGAGCAGTTGCATTCGGTCACTTCTGCCGGAGCCGCATCGATTTCCAATGAGATCAAACCACAATGGCACGAAGCCCTGATCATCACTTGCCTCTGGCTCCCACATAATCACCCCAGCGCCGCGGCGACGCGATGCGAGCCCTGCCAGATCATTCGCAACGCCACCGATAGCATGATCAGCAACCCCACCCAGCCGATCCAGCGGTGCCGGTCCAGAGCCCGCGCCAGCAGTTCAGCGGCGAGCCCCATCATCGCCACTGACAGCAATAGGCCCGTCGCCAGCACCCAGTAGCTGCCGCCAGCCGCACCCGCCACCGCCAGCACGTTGTCCAGGCTCATCGAAATATCGGCAAGCACGATCCGCAGCAGCGCCTGCGCCAGCGTCTTCTGGCGAGCCGGCGCCTCCGCGACGCGGGCTGGGCGATAGCGGCGAAGCTCGCGGAACGTTTTCCAAGCGACGTACAGCAGCAACAGCCCGCCGGCGAGCGTCAGTCCCAGTATCTCTAACAGATCCAGCGCCACCAGCCCGAAGCCGATGCGGATCAGCGTGGCACCGGCAATGCCCAGCAGGATCGCCAGTCGCCGCCGTGGCGCAGGCAGGCCCGCAACCGCTAGCGCAACCACCACGGCGTTGTCGCCAGCCAGCGTCACGTCGATCAGCACCACCTGCAACAGCGCTGCAAGGTCGTGGGTCAACCAATGAGGCATGCGGCGCGATCCTGCGGGCCAGGAGCAAGGCGCGCTTGCCAAGCGCCGGCGGAAGCGGTCTAGAGGCTGCGAGCCGTAGCAGAAAGTGGGCAGGCGCGCCGATGGTTCCTCGCTATACGCGCCCCGAGATGGCAGCGATCTGGGCGCCGGAGAACCGCTACCGCATCTGGTTCGAGATCGAAGCCCTCGCCGCCGAAGGCATGGCGCTCATTGGCGCCATTCCTGAAGCCGCCGCCCGCGCGATCCGCGAGCGGGGCCGTGCCAGGGTGGCGCAGCTCGGCCCCGCCGATCTCGCTCGCATCGATGCGATCGAGCGCGAGACGCGGCATGACGTGATTGCCTTCCTCACTTGGCTGGCTGAGTTGATCGGGGAGGAGAGCCGCTTCGTCCACGAGGGCATGACCTCATCGGACGTGCTCGACACCTCCCTGTCGGTGCAGCTCACACAGGCAACGGACCTGCTTCTGGCTGACCTCGACGCAGTGCTCGCGGCCCTGAAGACGCGGGCGATCGAACACAAGCACACACTCACCATCGGCCGCAGCCATGGCATCCACGCGGAGCCGACCAGCTTTGGGCTGAAACTCGCCGGCCACTATGCCGAGTTCGCGCGCGACCGCGAGCGGCTCATCGCGGGCCGGCGTGAGATCGCGGTGGCGGCGATCAGCGGCGCAGTCGGCACCTACGCGCATGTCGATCCGCGCGTGGAGGCGTTCGTCGCAGAAAAGCTTGGCCTGGAGGTTGAGCCGGTCTCCACCCAGGTGATCCCGCGCGACCGGCACGCGGCCTACTTCTGCACGCTGGCGGTGATCGCCAGCGGCATCGAACGGCTGGCGACCGAAGTGCGCCATCTCCAGCGCAGCGAAGTGCGCGAAGCCGAGGAGTTCTTCCACCCGGGCCAGAAAGGCTCGTCGGCCATGCCGCACAAGCGGAACCCGGTGCTGTCAGAGAACCTGACCGGACTCGCGCGGGTGATCCGCGCCGCGGTCGTACCCGCGCTGGAGAACGTGGCGCTGTGGCACGAGCGCGACATTAGCCATTCCTCGGTAGAGCGGGTGATCGCGCCGGATGCGACGATCGCGCTCGATTTCGCCCTGGCGCGGCTGGCCGGCCTGATCGAGCGGCTGACCGTGTATCCGGACCGGATGGCGGCCAATCTCGATGCACTCGGCGGCATAGTTCACTCGGGCGAGGTGCTGCTGGCGCTGACCCGGGTAGGCATCTCGCGCGAGGATGCCTATCGCATCGTGCAGCGAGCCGCGATGGAGACCTGGGAGAACCTCGGGCGTCCCGGCGCCCCCACCTTCCGCGAAGCCCTTGTGGGCGAACCCGAGGTAGCGGCGCGCGTCTCACTCGACGAACTCGACCGCGCAATGGACCCCAACCTGCATCTGCGAGAGCTCGACCGTGTGTTCGACCGCGTGTTCGGCGAGGCAAGCTGAGTGGGATGACTGTGCCTGCCACGGCGCTCACGCTGCTTCAGCGGCGGATCAGGGCAACATTCACCTCTCCCGTTCTCCGGGAGAGGTCGCTCCGTAGAGCGCGGCGGATGAGGGTGCCGCGGCGTGTAGAACCCTCCCCATGTGTACCGTTGTCGTCCTGATCCGCCCCGGCCTGGCTTGGCCAGTCGTATTGGCGGCCAACCGTGACGAGCGGCTTGACCGCGCCTGGGACCCGCCCGGCGCTTGGTGGCGGGACCGCCCCGGCGTGGTGGCGGGACGCGACAGCACCGGTGGCGGCACCTGGATGGGCGTGAACCGAGCCGGCGTCATCGCCGCGGTGCTGAACCGTCCAGGCAGCTTGGGTCCTGCGCCGGGCAAGCGCAGCCGCGGCGAGTTGCCGTTGATTGCGCTGGAACACGACCAGGCCGAGGCAGCCGCCGCGGCGATCAGCACGCTGGACGCGAGCGGCTGGCGCAGCTTCAACATGGTTATCGCGGATCGCATGGGCGCGTGGTTCATCCGCGGCCTCGGCCGCGCGCAGCCTGATGTGCGCCCGCTATCGCCCGGGCTGCACATGGTCACCGCCCACGACCCCGACGACCAGGATAGTCCCCGGGTCGCGCGACATCTGCGCCGGTTCCGCGCCGCCACGCCGCCCGATATCGACGACTGGCACACCTGGCGCGCCATCCTTGCCGATCGCAGCGGCTCCGCCGCTGAGCAGATCAACGTCGCCCCGCGCGGCGGCTTCGGGACCGTGTGTAGCTCGCTCGTCGCACTGCCGGCGCAGGGCCCGCCCGTCTGGCTGTTCGCCCCCGGCCCGCCCAACGAGGTGCCCTTCACCCGCGTGCAACCGGAGATGCCAATCCGATGATTCTGGTCACCAACAACGAAGGCACCGTCGGTGCCCCCACCACCGCCCGCCTGTTGTCGGAGGGCCGCCCGGCACTGGATGCGATAGAAGCCGGTATTCGGCTGATCGAGGCCGATCCGAACGTGCGTACGGTCGGCCGTGGCGGTTGGCCGAACCTGCTCGGGGAGGTGGAGTTGGACGCCTGCCTGATGGATGGAACGACGCTCCGAACCGGGGCGGTGGGTGCTCTGAAAGGCTTCCTCCACCCGATCAGCGTTGCTCACGAGATCATGCGCCGCCTGCCCCACGAACTGCTGGTCGGCGACGGTGCGGCGCGTTTCGCCCGCGAGATCGGCGCCGAGCCGGCCGAGAACCTGACCGAGGACTCCCATCGCGCTTGGCAGGCCTGGTTCGACAACGAGGTGCCGGAGTCACTTCGGAAACGCTGGCCCGACGCGCCGCTCGCCGAACTGTGCCGGCACGCGGTGGATCCAGAGGTCGGACGCGATACAACCGTATTCCTGGCACACGACCGGGACGGGAACATCTGCTCGGGGACGAGCACCTCGGGCTGGGGCTGGAAATATCCCGGGCGCCTCGGCGACAGCCCGATCATCGGGGCCGGGTCCTACGTTGACACGCGCTACGGTGCTGCCGCCTGCACCGGCGCCGGCGAGATGACGATCCGTTGCTGCACAGCGCGCTCGATCGTCCTCTACATGAAAGCCGGCGCGGGCGTGGCCAATGCCGTCGGCGAGGCGGTCGAGGACATGCGCCGGCTGAAAGGCGGCCTCATCAGCCGCGTCACGATCCACGCCATCGACACCAGGGGCAATCACAAGGTGATGGCGGTCAACGGCGCCGGAGACAACACCTACTGGCTATGGGAAGAAGGGGACGCGGCTCCCCGCTCCTTGCCGGCCGAGCCCGTCGTGATCACCACTGCTGCGACGCAGCCGACAGCAACGTCGCGTTACACGCGCAGGCCGTAAGGGCCGGAGGGGCTGCGGAGCAAGAGACGCCTGCCCCCTTCCGGCACAAACAGGATCGAACCGCGGGCGCCTCCGTCTCGTTGCAGATCGCCTGCGAACGTGTCCGCCGGCGGCAAAGCGTTACTTCGGGTTACATTAGATGGATAGCATGTTACATGCAATATCTGCATATAATGGCGGCGCTTCGGCGGACGCGATCCCCGAATTTGGCAAGGTATCGCTTGATGAGAAAGCTCCTGGTGTTCGGCTTCGCCGTGGCGATTCTGGCCGCCGGGCTCGGCGACTGGCTGATTTCGGGCCGCCAGTCCGTCCATGCCGCGGGGCCGCCCGCCTCACCCGCCGTTCCGGTGACGACAGCGCCGGTAAAGACCGAGGACGTCCCCGTCTACCTGCGCGGTCTCGGCACGGTGCAGGCGTTCAACACGGTCGAGATCAAGGCACAGGTGAACGGCGTCCTGGTCTCGTTGCCGGTGAAGGAGGGGCAGGAAGTCAAGCCGGGCGACATCGTCGCGCTGATCGATCAACGGCCGTACAAGGCGGCGCTGGACCAGGCGACGGCGCAGCGGGCCGAGGACGTCGCGCAGTTGCAAAGCGCGAAGCTCGACTTGGCTCGCTATCAGGACTTGGCGAAGAAAGGCTTTGCCCCCGTCCAGCAGGTCGATGACCAAACGGCCCAGGTAAGCAAATTGACCGCTGCGGTGCAGGCCGACACTGCGGCAATCGAAACCGCACAGATCAACCTCGATTACTGTGTGATTCGAGCGCCGATCAGCGGTCGCGTCAGCCTCTATCAGACCGATGCGGGCAACCTGATCGAGGTGGCGAGCCAGACCGGCATCGTATCCATCACCCAGGACAAGCCAATCGCGGCGGTATTTACGCTCCCCGAGGCCGACTTGCCGCGCATCCAGGATGCGATGGCCAGGGGAACGCTGCCGGTCGTGGCGTATGCCAACGACGACAAGAGGAAGCTGGGCGACGGCACCTTGCTCACGCCAAACAACACCATCGACACCACGACCGGCACGATCCAGCTCAAGGCGACGTTCACTAACAGCAACGACCGACTCTGGCCGGGCGAGTTCATTAATGCCCGCTTGCTGGTGGAGGTTCTGCACAATGCCGTCACTGTCCCGGTACCGGCGATTGAGCACGGGCCAAATGGGCTGTACGTCTACACGGTCGACCCGAATGAAACGGTGCAGACGCAAGCGATCGAGGTCGGATATCAGGACACCAATACCGCGGTGGTGACCAGCGGACTGCAATCCGGCCAGACCGTCGTCGTGGCAGGCCAGTCGCGGCTGTCGCCAGGCGTTCGGGTAACCACGAATGCCGGCAATACCTCTTCGACCCCCGGCAGCAGTTTGACGCACACAACTGCCGAAAACACGGCAGCCGCGTCACCCTAGCTCTCTTTCGCGTACCGCAAAGGTCCCCGGATGAGCATTTCGACGCCTTTCATTCGACGCCCGATCGCAACATCGCTGCTGGCCGCGGCGGTCTTCCTTGCTGGGCTCGCGGCCTTCCCGCTGCTGCCGGTCGCACCCTTGCCGAACGTCGAATTCCCCACCCTGACGGTAACGGCGAACTTTCCGGGCGCCAGTCCGGCGACGATGGCCGCGACCGTCGCCACGCCATTGGAGACCGAGTTCGGGCAGATGCTGCCCGGCTTGTCGCAGATGACATCGACCAGCGTGCTCGGCAGCACACAAATCGCACTGCAGTTCGGACTGAACGTCAACATAAATTCCGCAGCGACGTTGGTGCTGGAGGCGATCAACGCTGCCGAGGGATCGTTGCCGAAGGCTCTCCCAAACCCTCCGACGTTCCGCGAGTCGAACCCCTCGGACGCGCCTATCCTGATCCTGTCGATGCAGTCCGACCAGGCGCCTATTACCGAGGTCGACAATTACGCCGAGAATATCGTCGAGCAACAGATCTCGCAGCTTCCGGGTGTCGGGCAGGTGCTCGTCGCCGGCCAACAAACTCCGGCGATCCGGGTCCAGATCGATCCCGCCAAGCTCGCCACGATGGGCCTGACGCTAGAAGATGTGCGCACCGTCCTTACGAACGCGACCGTCGATAACCCGAAGGGTAGCATCGACGGCCCGAACGAATCCTATACCATCTACGCCAACGACCAGCTCACCACGGCAGAGCCCTACAACGACATTATCGTCGCCTACCGGAACGGCGCGCCCATACGCATCAAGGATATCGGCCGCGCGGTCAGCGGCCCGCAGAACCGGGAGCTCGCCGCGTGGATCAACGGTAAGCGCGCGGTGATCCTGCTGATCTTCAAGGAGCCCGGCGCCAATGTCATCACCACCGCGGATGGCGTGAAAGCCAAGCTCCCTGAGCTGGAGGCCAACTTCCCGCCGAACGTCCACCTGTCGGTGGTCTCCGACCGCACGCTGACCATCCGTGCATCGGTGAACGACGTCGAGTTCACGCTGATGCTCGCCGTAGCGTTGGTCGTGATGGTCATTTTCCTGTTTCTGCGCAACGCCTGGGCCACCATCATCCCGAGCGTGACCATCCCGGTGGCCCTGCTCGGCACGCTGGGCGCCATGTATCTCTGCGACTTCAGCCTGGACAATCTCTCGCTCATGGCGCTGACGATCTCGGTCGGCTTCGTCGTGGACGATGCGGTCGTGATGCTGGAGAACATCTTCCGGCACGTCGAGGAAGGCATGAAGCCGATGGAGGCCGCACTGAAGGGTGCGGCGGAGATCGGCTTTACGATCGTATCGATCAGCTTCTCGCTGATCGCAGTGTTCATCCCGCTGCTGCTGATGACCGGTATTGTCGGTCGGCTGTTTCGCGAGTTCGCGATCTGCGTGTCGCTGACCGTCCTGATCTCGGCAATGGTGTCGCTGACGCTTACCCCGATGATGGCTTCCCGCTTTCTCACGTCCGAGGTGCATGGACACGGCAAACTCTACAACGTGATCGAGCGGTTCTTCGCCGGCATGCTGCGGTTCTACGAGCGGACGCTCGATATCGCGCTCCGGTTCCGCTTCGTCACGCTGATGGTGTTCATCGCCACGGTGACGCTGACGGTGGTGCTGTACATCGTCATCCCCAAGGGTTTCTTCCCGAACCAGGATACCGGGATCATGATCGGTATCACGGATGCGGCGCAGGACATCTCGTTCGATGCCATGTCCAAGCTGCAGCAGCAGGTCAACAAGATCGTGATGGCCGATCCGGCGGTGTACTCCGTCGTCTCCGCGGTGGGGTCGGGTGTGGCCGGGCAGACCGCGAACAACGGCCGCTTCTACATCACGCTCAAGCCCTGGGACCAACGCAAGGACAACATCAATCAGGTCATCGAGCGGCTTGATCAGAAGATGGAGGCTGTCAAGGGGATTCGCCTGTTCCTGCAGGCGATACAGGACGTGCGTGTGGGCGCCCACCTCAGTAGAACCCAATACCAGTACACCCTGCAGGACGCGAATTCCGACGAGCTCAACGCCTGGGCGCCGAAGATCCTCGACAAGATACGGGCACTGCCGCAGCTTGCCGATGTCACCTCCGACCAGGAGATTGCCGGTACGACCGAAACCTTGACCTATGACCGGGATCAGGCCGCCAGGTTCGGCGTGCAGCCGGCCGACATCGACAACGTCCTGTACGATGCGTTCGGCCAGCGCGAGGTCGCGCAGTATTTCACCGGGGCCAAGGCATATTACGTCATCCTGGAGGTGCCCCCGAACGAGCAGGGCGAGCTGACCACTTTGCAGAAGCTCTACGTCAAATCGGCAAGCGGCCAGGCCGTGCCGCTATCGACTCTGCTGCGCGAAACCACCGTGCCGGTGCAACCGCTGGCGGTGAACCATCAGAGCCAGTTTCCGGCCGTGACCATCTCGTTCAATCTGAAGGGCAACGCATCGCTGGGCGATGCCGTCAACGAGATCCAGCGCGTGCAGGCGCAGATGGGCGCCCCGCCCACTCTGGAAGGCTCGTTCCAGGGCACGGCGCAAGCTTTCCAGTCTTCGCTCGCCACTGAGCCCTACCTGATCGCGGCGGCACTGATCGCCGTGTACATCATTCTCGGGATGCTCTACGAGAGCTATATCCTGCCGCTGACCATCCTTTCCACTCTGCCGTCGGCTGGCGTCGGCGCACTGCTCATGCTGCTGGCGTTCGGCTATCAGCTCACCGTCATCGCGCTGATCGGCATCATCCTGCTGATCGGCATCGTGAAGAAGAACGGCATCATGATGGTTGATTTCGCCATCACCGCCGAACGGCGCGACGGCCTGTCGCCGCTCGCGGCGATCCGCCAGGCTTGCCTGCTACGCTTCCGCCCGATCCTGATGACCACGATGGCGGCGATGTTCAGCGGCCTGCCGCTGATGATAGAGAGCGGAGCAGGATCGGATCTGCGTAAGCCGCTCGGTTTTGCGATGGTCGGTGGGCTGATACTCAGCCAGGCGCTGACGCTCTACACGACGCCGGTAATCTATCTCTATCTCGATCGGTTGCAGCAACGCTTGGCACCACGGCGGGGCCGCATGCCGACACTCGCAGCAAAAATGGGAGTCGCAAGCACCGAGGCGGCGGACTGATCGAAGGAACCTGTTGGTACCGTCAACGGGCAAGATGAAGATACCAGGGTGGAGACGAGAGTGACTGAGAAGCCGAACGCAGACCGGGCCGGCGGAGAGCTGGTCGAGCCGGATCGGGACGGAATTTGCCGTGCGCCCGAACCCATCGGTGGAGGCAGGAGCTGGCAGGACGTGAGCGCACCCGCTCCCGTTGGTCGCAGCCTTAGTTTCCTCCTGCGCGACACGTCTAAGCTGATGCGCCGGCGGTTCGTGCACAGGGCGAGAGAGATCGGCTTGAACCTCAATCGCTCGGAGGCTGCGGTACTGGTCTATGTGTCTCAATCGCCGGGAACCAGCCAGGCAAGGCTGGCAAACGCCCTAGATATGGAGACGATCTCTGTCGTTCGACTTATCGACACGCTGCAGGATGCCGGCTTGATCGAACGCCGGCCACATCCCACCGATCGGCGGATTCGCACCCTTTGGCTGACGGCAGCGGCAGAGGATGCACTGACGCAGATCCGGGCGATCGCCGGGTTTGTGGATGCGCAGGCGCTCGCCGGCATATCCGAGCAGGAGCACCAGACGCTGCTCCACCTACTCGACACAATCAGATCGAACCTGACACCGGCAGGCGAGTCGGCTACCTGCCGCTCGGACGAGGACGCCGCGGCGTAGGCACCTCAGTTCCTCGGCAGCCTCGCCGCTTCCGGTGCGTCCGGATTCTGCGCCCGGTGCCTCAGCAGATGGTCCGCCAGCACACAGGCCAGCATCGCTTCGCCGACCGGCACCGCGCGGATACCCACACAGGGGTCGTGCCGGCCCTTGGTCACGATTTCCGTGTCCTGCCCCGCCCGATCGACCGTCCGCCGCGGCGTCAGGATCGAGCTGGTCGGCTTCACCGCGAACCGCGCCACGATCGGCTGCCCCGTCGAGATACCGCCGAGTATTCCGCCGGCGTGGTTCGCTTCGAATGTAACCACCCCGTCGGCCATGCGCATTTCGTCGGAGTTCTGTTCGCCGCGCAGAGACGCAACAGCGAAGCCGTCGCCGATCTCCACGCCCTTCACCGCGTTGATCGACATCAGTGCGGCGGCGATCTCGGCGTCCAGCTTGCCATAGACCGGCGCGCCGAGGCCCGGCGGCGCGCCCTCGGCCGTCACCTCGATAACAGCACCCAGCGACGAACCTTGCTTGCGCACCTCCGCCAGGATGGTCTCCCACTCTGCAGCGGCGATTGGATCGGGACAGAAGAACGGGTTTTCCTCCACCGCCGTCCAGTCCCACCGCACGCGGTCAATCCGATGCGGCCCCATCTGCACCAACGCGCCGCGGATGAGAACGCCCGCCCCCAGCGCCTTCCGCGCGATCGCGCCAGCGGCAACGCGCATCGCGGTCTCCCGAGCCGAAGATCGGCCGCCCCCACGATAGTCGCGGATGCCGTATTTCAGCTCGTAGGTCAGGTCGGCATGACCGGGCCGAAACTTCCCGGCGATCTCGCTATAATCGCGCGACCGCTGATCGACGTTCTCGATCACCAGCGCGATCGGCGTGCCGGTGGTGACGCCCTCGAACACGCCAGACAGGATGCGCACCTGGTCCGGCTCCTGCCGCTGCGTAGTGAAACGCGACTGGCCGGGGCGGCGCCGGTCCAACCAGGGCTGGATATCGGCTTCGGTTAACGGGATCCGCGGCGGACAGCCATCGACCACGCAGCCGATCGCCGGCCCGTGGCTCTCGCCCCAGGTGGTGACACGAAACAGGTGCCCGAAGCTGTTGTGGCTCACGCCTTCACTCTGCCGCCCCGACGTTGTCCAGCCGTCGCTCAATGCGCTCGAGCCAAGTCTCGATGCGGTCGATCCGCTCCGATTGCCGGGCGAAATCGCCAAGCAGCAGCGCCACCTTCAGCTCGAGCGACGTCACCCGATGTGTCAGATCGTCAGGCCGCTCGATCACCCGATCGAGCTTCTCGTCCATCCGGCGAAGATAAACCAAAACCAAGTTGTCCGGCTGATCGCTCATCCCTGCTCTGCCACTGCGATATCCGGCGCATCCGGGTGTTTCATGCCGACGATATGATAACCGCAATCCACGTGGTGCACCTCTCCGGTGACGCCGCCGGAAAGGTCCGATAGGAAATACACCCCTGCGCCGCCCACCTCGTCGGTTGAGACGTTCCGCCGCATCGGCGAGTTCAACTGGTTCCAACGCAGGATGTAGCGGAAATCGCCGATCCCCGAGGACGCCAGCGTCTTGATCGGGCCGGCGCTGATCGCATTCACGCGAATGCCACTCGTCCCAAGATCCGCCGCCAAGTACCGCACTGATGCCTCCAGCGCCGCCTTGGCGATCCCCATCACATTGTAATGCGGCATCCAGTGCTCGGCGCCGATATAGGTCAGGGTCAGCAGGCTGCCTCCGGCGCCCATCATCGGCACAGCACGCTGGCAAACCGCGGTGAAGGAATAGCAGGAGATGTCCATCGCCTGCAGGAACGCCGCCCGCGGCGTGTCCAGATAGCGGCCGCGCAGATACGCCTTGTCGGCAAAGCCAATGGCATGCACCAGAAAATCGAACCCATCCCAAGACTGCCGCAATCCGGCGAAGGCCGCATCGATGCTGGCCTCGTCGGCAACGTCGCAGGGAAACACCAGCTCAGATCCCGCAGATGCGGCCAGCGGACGCACCCGCTTCTCCAGCGCTTCGCCCTGAAAGGTAAAAGCGAGCGACGCCCCCTGCGCGGCGCACGCGGCGGCAATCCCCCAGCCGAGCGAGCGCTCGTTGGCCACCCCCATAACCAGTCCGCGCCGCCCCTCGAGCAGCGTGCCCTTCACCGGGCCGGCGGCCAGCGCGCTGTCGGGCATGGGGTTTTTCCTTGGGGTTGTCCTTGGCCCGCCCGTGGTGGCACAGGGCCGTGCGGCGGAGCAAGAGGCGGCCGCGCAACCACCGCGCTACTCTGGGGGACCGATGCCCGACACCCACGACCCGTTCACAATGTTCGCAGCCTGGATGTCCGAGGCCGAGGCAGCCGAACCCAACGAGCCGAACGCGATGACGGTAGCCACGGCAACGGCGGACGGCCGGCCCTCGGCGCGCATCGTGTTGCTGAAGGGGATTGATCCTGCCGGCGCCGAGCCGCGCGGCTTCGTCTTCTACACCAATAACCAGAGCCGCAAGGCCGATGAGCTGGCGGCCAACGCACGCGCCGCATTGCTGTTCCACTGGAAATCCCTCGGCCGCCAGATCCGGATCGAGGGCCGCGTGCAGCCGGCCACCGAGGCCGAAGCGGACGCCTATTTCGCCACCCGCGCGCGCATCTCGCGACTCGGCGCCTGGGCTTCCGACCAGTCGCGTCCGCTGACGGCGCGCAGCGAGCTGGAGCGACGGCTGGCGGAGTACCAGGCGCGGTACCCGGGCGACGACATCCCTCGCCCATCCCACTGGTCCGGCTACCGCGTCGTCCCGGAAAGCTTCGAGTTCTGGCAAAACATGCCCTATCGGCTGCACGACCGTGCGGTCTTTACCCGACAGGCCGGCGGCGGATGGGCGGCCGGCAAGTTGTTCCCCTGATCCGGTGGAGATTCCGGCCGAGCAGGTCGAGACCGTTGCGTTCCTGCGCGACCTTGCCGGAAGCGATCCGGTCGAGACGCATATCTCGCTCGTATTCGTCGGCGCCGACACGGTCTGGAAGCTCAAGAAAGCGGTGCGGCTGCCCTTCCTTGACTTCACCGGTCAGGCTGCGCGGCGGCGATTTGCCGAGCGTGAGCTGGCATTGAACGGCCCGGCGGCGCCAGGCCTTTATCGCGATGTCGTAGCGGTGGTGCGGCGGTCAGACGGCTCGCTGGCGTTCGGTGACGATGCCGATGCACAGGCGCCGCTAGACTGGGTGTTGCGCATGGCACGGGTACCGGCGGAGGATTTCCTCGATGCCATCGCCGCGGCCGGTCGGCTGGACACGAAGCTGCTCGACGCGCTGGCAGACGCGGTTGCTGACTACCATGCGCAGTGTCCGGTCGCGCAAATCGATGCGGCGGGGTCGATGCGGGCGGCGACGCAGGGCAATGCGCGCTCGGCGCTGCATGCGGGATTGCCGGCGGAACAGGTTGCCGGCTGGGAGCGCGACGAGCTCGCGGCACTCGACCGTCTCGCGGCGTGGCAGGCGGCGCGAGTGCGAGCTGGCTTCGTGCGCCGCTGTCACGGCGACCTGCATCTTGGCAATCTCTGTCTCTGGCAGGGTCGGCCGGTGCCGTTCGATGCGCTCGAATTCGACGAGGCAATGGCGACCATCGATGTCGGCTACGATCTCGCCTTCCTGTTGATGGACCTCGACCGCCGCGCTGGCCGCGCGGCGGCCAACCGCGTGTTGAACCGCTACGTCGCGCGAACCGGAGACGCGCCGCTCACGCGAGCGCTGCCACCCTATCTGTCGCAACGGGCCATAGTTCTCGCGCATGTGCAGGCAACGCGGCACCGGCCAGAGCTCGCCGCATCGTATCTTGAAGCGGCGCTGGCATATCTTCGTCCGTCTCGGCCCGTCGTGGTTGCCATCGGCGGATTGCAGGGGACTGGCAAATCGACCCTGGCGCGCGCCCTGGCACCAGGTCTGGGCGCCGCGCCGGGCGCGCTGGTGCTCCGGAGCGACGAGATCCGCAAGCGCCAACATGGTGCGGCCTCGGAGCAGCATCTGCCGCCTGCCGCCTATACCGAGGCCGCCAGTACTGCCGTCTTCGCCGCACTCGCAGAAGCTGCGCGTGAGACCGCCACCGGGGGATATGCGGTGGTTGCCGATGCCACGTTCGTCGATCCGGCGCACCGGCGCGCAATCGCAGCGGCGGCGCGTGACGCCGGCGTCCCGTTCGTCGGGCTGTGGCTGGATGCGCCCCTGCCGGTGCTGGAGGCGCGGCTGGCGGCGCGCACAGCGGACGCGTCGGATGCGACTGCTTCTGTGCTGCGCGCCACTGCCCGGGCGAAGACATTCCCGCCCCGTACCTGGCAGGTGATCGACGCAACCGACGCCGGCAGCGCCTTGGCGACAGCCCGCCAGCTCGTCGGGACAGTGCTGTTGCGGGCCGAGCACTCGTGCTAGGAACGCAACGCAAACCCGCGAAAGCTAAGGATGCCCTATGGCCATTCGCAAGCTGCTGCTGCCGCTGACCGGCACTGCTGCCGGCGAGGCCGCGCTATCGACCGCGCTGATGATCGCGCGGCTGTGGAACGCGCATGTGACAGCGCTGCATGTGCGGGTGGACAGTCGCGACGTCGCTCCCCTCGCCGGCGAGGGCCTGTCGGGGGCCATGATCGAGGAAATGATGGCGGCCACCGAGCGCGAGAGCAACGAGCGCGCCCACGCCGTGCGCGCCATGTTCGACCGGTTCGTCGCGCACCACGACGTACCGGTTGTCGAGCTGCATGGCCCCGGTCACGGGCCGAGCGCGAGCTTTGCCTCGGTGACTGGCCGCGAGGAGGATCTGGTCGCACAGCAGGCACGCTTGGCCGACCTGACGGTGGTGCCACATCCCGAGGCGGGTGAGGACGTGTCCTCGTCTGATGCACTCCACGCGGTGCTGTTCGATTCCGGCCGACCTGTGCTGCTCTCGCCGCAAATGGCGCCGGTCACGATCGGCACACGCATCTGCCTGGGCTGGAACGGCACAGCAGAGTCCGCCTCGGCCGTTGCCGGTGCGTTGCCCTGGCTGGAGCGAGCGGAGGCAGTGCGCATCCTGTCGGCGCAGGGCTATCAGCGGCGCGGGCCTGGAGCCCCCGAGCTCGCCGCCTATCTCGCGCTACACGGCGTCCGCGCCGACATCATGATGTTCAAGCCAATCAACGGCGTGGTCGGCGCCGGGCTGCTCGCCGCCGCGCGGGAGTTCGGCTGCGACATGCTGGCGATGGGCGCCTATTCGCACTCCCGGCTGCGCCAGCTCATCCTCGGCGGCGTCACCCGGCATGTGCTGGAGAACGCCGCACTGCCGGTGATGATGAATCGCTAGACGCTCGGAGGTCCAGGTGAGCACGCACCCGTTCGGTGTCTCTGACCCGACGGTGGTCGAGGCGCTGCGGGCTTATGTGAAATTGCTGCGCGCCGCCAAGGCGGTGGTCGTGCGACTGGAACCCGGATTGGCGCAGGCCGGACTCACATCCACCCAGCTCGGCGTGCTGGAGGCCGTCCTCCACAAGGGTCCGCTGACCCAGCGCGAGCTTGGCCGCAAGGTGCTGACCAGCGCCGGCAACATGACCGACGTGATCGATAAGTTGGAGCACCGCGGCCTAGTGTCCCGCAACCGCCAGCCCGGTGACCGCCGTGCGGTGCGGGTGGAGCTGACCGCCGAGGGCCGGCGCAGCATCGAGGCATTGTTCCCGCGCCATGCCAGCCGGATCGCCGCCGCGATGGGCGGGCTGAGCATCGCGGAGTTGCGAGAACTCGGCGTGCTTTTGCGCAAGCTCGGCTTGGCCGCCGCTGCAACGGCCTCATCGCTGGAGAACGAAGCAGACGGGCGCTAGGCTGTCTGGCGGCTTTGAGCGCTGATACGCCCATATTCGAATTTGCAGCAGCAAGCGCAACGCATCGGCAGCGGACCCGTTATCCTGCTCAAAGCCCGAGCGCATGCTGATTGCCTGTCGAGATTGCGCGACCCTACAGCGAATGCGCTTGCCGGAGCGCGGGCGCATCGTCCAATGTTGGCGTTGCGGACGCGTGCTGGAGCACACGAATGGGCGGGCCTCGATACCGCCCTGGCCTGCGCTATCACGACGACACTACTACTGATCGCGGCAAACACGGCCAGTGATGACGGTGAGGGTGGCAGGCGTCACCCGTTCCACTCATCTCGCCTCGGGTCTGGTCACGGCTTGGCAGGAGGGTTGGCCCATGCTTTCTATCGTGCTGGGGCTGCTGGGGATCGTTCTGCCGCTCGTACGCTTCCCTCCGTTGTCGATCACCTTGGCCGCGATCCGGTCGGGGCTGCGCGGTCGGTGGCTCGGCGCGGCTTTCCGCTACTGCGAGGGCTTGATCTGTGGGCCACGTCGGATGTTCTGCTGATTGGCGCAGACATCGGATACGGACGGATCGCGTCGCAAAATCCAGTGGCAATTGACTGGAGTGGTTGGCCTAGTTGGCTCGGCCTTCATGACGATGCTGACTCGGGCCACGCTGGATCGCCGTGCCGTGTGGCGAAGCCTGGAGATGCCGCCTCAGCATGCAGGGCCGAACGCGATTGCCTGCACAAGCTGCGATCTGTTGTTGGCGCCGGGTGCGGAGAGTCAGCGGTGTCCGCGCTGCGCCGCCTACATTCATCGACGCTGCCCTTCGGCCGGCGCTGCTGCTAGCGACTGCCGTGCTGACGCCGATCGCGTACGCGTATCCTATGAGCGAAATATGAGAGGCCGGACGTCCATACCCGCACACCATCGCTCGATCCGTTCACAGTCATGATCTTCGCGGTCAGACGGCGCACATCGATTTCATGGGCGGCTCTGCGGCGTTCTGGCGACGGTGTTGCTGTCGATGCTTGCGCTGCGGACCTTTGATCCCCGTCTGATGTGGGACGCTGCCGGATCCGCTCCACAACATGCACCTGACACAGGAACTCAGCGTCGTCTGCAGGTCTGCGGTTAGTCTGAACTTTACCCACTTTTGAGCGCAAGTCGTTGATTTAGGCAGTTTTCGGGGTTGGCTACCTGTCTACGCGGCGATGGCGATGCCGAGCAACTCGAAAGCCTTGCGCTGAACCTTGGTGGGGGTGGCGAGGATCGCGGTAAGCCGATCGCGGCCGAGGCGAACGACATTGCGCGTCAGTGTGGCGAGATCCGCGAGCAGGGTATGGAAGCTGTGCACCGGGATCGGCTCACCCTGAGCGGGATCGGTGCGTTTGCTAGCCGCCTTGTGCTGCGCTGATGGCGACGGCTTGGCCTTCGCTACCGGCGAGGCGCGCTGCGCCTCGCGCACCGCGGGCTCGTGCTCATCGAACAAGATCGGTGCCAGTCGCTGGCGCATATGCCATTCCACGTAATAGGCCAGCATGCAGACGAGCACGTGTCCGCGCACCCGTGGCGCGGTCCAGTGGAATACTGGTCGCAATTCGAGATCGACCGTCTTCAATGAGCGAAAAGCGTGCTCCACATGGGCCAGGCTTTTGTAAGCCCGCACGGTGGCCGCGGCATCCGACTGCTCGACGGGAAGGTTGGTGCGCAGCACATAGATGGCGTCCAGCGCCGCCTCGGCGGCGATGGCGACATCGTTTCTGTTGAACTCGAATCCGCTATCGGTGATCCTGATCTCGAAGTGCTTGGCCATCCTGCGCCGGCCCAGCACCGCGCCGACCGCCTGGCCGATCGCTGCTGCGCCGCGCAGCGGCTTGCGCGGCCGCTCGACGCGCGCCTGGATGCGGCGCAAGTCCTTGTCGGTCGCCTCCAAAAGCTCCTGGCGTTTGCGAGCCCGCTCGGCGGCCAGGAACGGGTTCTTACACACCACAAGGCGTTCACCCGGATAGTCGGGGCTGGTGATCTCGGCCATGTCACGCTCATCGAACAGCGAGGGCTGCAGCGGCCCGCCCTCGGCGGCCAGCGCCTTGATCGCCGGCGCGCGCAGGGCGGTGATCCAATCAAGCCCGGCCGGGCGCAGCGTCTCCTCGATGCGTGCGCTGGTGAGCAGGCCGCGATCACCCACCATGACCACCCGTTGCAAGCGGAACCGCTGACGGAGCTTGTCGATCTGCGAGGCGAGCGTCGCCGGATCGGCGGTGTTGCCGTCGAACACCTCGACCGCCACCGGGCAGCCGTTCGCGGCGCACAGCAGGCCGATCACCAGTTGCGGGCGATCGCCCCGGTGGTCACGACTGTAACCGTGCTGCGCGAGTTCGCAGCAGCGTCCTTCCAGGTAGGTTGAAGTGACATCGTAGAGCAGCAGGGTGCCGTCTTTGAGATGACGGCGGGCCAGCGTGGTTTCGATGAACGGCTGTTCGCTCGCCAGCCAGTCGAGCGTCGCGTAGAGCTCGCGGGCGGTGACACGGCCGAGCTCCAGCATCTCGCCCAACGAATGACAGGCGGTGGTGGTATCCAGCATCCGCGCGGTGGCGAGCTTGGCCGCCGGCTCGAGCAGTCGGGCGATGATCAGCGCCAGAGCGAGATCACGCCGCCGCTGCGGCGCCCGCCGTGGCAGCAGCCCATCGAGGTCGATCCGTCGGGCGGTGCCCAAGGCCGCGAGCACGTGGCCGTGCGGCAGGGCGCGGACGATCTCGACCGCCTCGCTGGCGGGCAGCAAGCGCTCCCCGCGCAACACGGCACGCAACTGCTCGATGCGCTCGGCCGGCCAGGCGGAGAGGTTTGCCAGCGTGCGTTTGCGGGTCTTGCCATCCTCGCGGTAGCTCTCGCGTAGCAGGATGGCCGGGGGCGAGCCTCGGTTGGGCACCACATCGATATGCATGGACCCACCGGATCAGGCCGAGTCGCGTCGGGTCAAGGGAATTTTGCGGCGTTACATGGCCGCTGATTTGAGATGTTTCTAGCCTTTTCAGCCTATTATCCGGAAAGTGGATCTAAGTTCGGATTAGTCTTCTTCTTCAAAACCCCCACCGTACGACGCGCGCATTGCTGTGGTGCAGGTGGCGATACCGCGCCAATGCGAGAAGCGGGAAATACAGCCGATAGCCGTGGTAACGCAGGTAGAAGACGCGCGGGAATCCCACGGCATTGTATGGGAATTCCGTCCATTCGCCGTCGGCACGCTGGGATGCCATCAAATAGTCGATGCCCCGGGCCGTCGCCGGATGGTCGTGCTCGCCGGCGGCCATCAGGCCGAGCAGCGCCCACGCGGTGTGGCTGGGCGTGCTCTCCTTGTAGCGGCCGTGCGGCGCGGCGCCGTACGTCTCCTCGTCCTCGCCCCAGCCGCCGTCGTCGCGCTGCACCGACAGCAGCCATTCGACGGCGCGGCGGATGGCGGGATCGTCGTGCGGCACGCCGGCGGCATTCAGCGCGCACAGCACCGACCATGTGCCGTAGATGTAATTAGTGCCCCAGCGGCCGAACCAGCTTCCCTCCGGCTCCTGCTCGCGCATCAGGAATGCCACGGCATGGTGCATCACCGGATCGTCCGGCGGCATGCCGATCTGCGCCAGGAATGACACGCAGCGCGCAGTCACGTCGGCGGTTGGCGGGTCGAGCAGCGCTCCGTGGTCGGCGAAGGGAATGTGGTTCAGGTGAAGATGCGTGTTCTCTGGCTCGAACGCGCCCCAGCCTCCGTCGAATCGCCCGCGGCCGACCGACTGCATCCCGATAATCCACTCGCGCGCCCGCTTGATCGCCTGGGCATGTGCCGGATCGCCGTTGCGATGCAGCAGCATCCCGACCACCGCAGTATCATCGACGTCGGGGTAATAGTCGTTCCAGTATTGGAAGGCCCAGCCGCCGGACCGCAGGTGTGGCCGACGCACCGACCAGTCGCCGGCAACGTTGGTGATCTGGCGGCCGCGCAGCCAGTCGCAGGACGCGGCGACCCTGTCGGCTGTGGCACCCTCCGCCTCTGCCAATGCGTGGCCCGCCAAGCCGGTATCCCAGACTGGCGACAGGCAGGGCTGGCACCAGGCGTAGTCCGGCTCGATCACCAGCAGCTTGCGCACCGCCGCCCAGGCGGTGGCGGCCGGCGGCTGGTCGGGCACAAAGCCTAGCGTGTCGAACATCATCACGCTGTTGGCGATGGCGGGGTAGATGCCGCCGAGCCCGTTATCTCCGTTCAGCCGTTCGGTGACGAAGGCGACCGCCTTGTCGATCGCGCGACGGCGGCTGCGGCCCGGAAAAAACGGATCGGCCGCACGCAGCATCGTGTCCACGCCCTTGAAGAAGCGTCCCCAAGGCGAGCGGTAGGGGCCGCGGATCCAGTCGCGCACCTGATCGGGAGGCGTGCGGAACAGTTCGTCGATCCACACGCCACGAGGATTGCGCGCCACCGGCTTCAGCGTCATCAGCACCAGCAGCGGCACAATCACCGTGCGCGACCAGTACGACACCTTGCTCAGATGGAACGGGAACCACAGCGGCAGGTGCATAATCTCGAGCGGCATCATCGGCACGGCGCGCCACGGCGCCTGGCCGAACAACGCGAGCTGGGCACGGGTGAAGACGTTGCTGCGCTCGGCGCCGCCGGCCGCCAGGATCGCCTCTTTCGCCCGGCCCATGTGCGGGGCGTCGGCGGAATCGCCGATGCAGCGCAGCGCGAAATATGCCTTCACGCTGGCCGACAGGTTGAACGCGCCGTCATGGAACAGCGGCCAGCCGCCATGCGCCCCCTGCCGTGCTCGCAGATAGGCGCCAATCTTGGCTTCCAGGGGCGCGTCGATGCGGTCGAGGAAATGCTCCAGCAGCACGTATTCAGCCGGGATGGTCACATCCGCTTCCAGCGGGAAGACGAAATGGCCGTCCTCGTGCTGCCGGCGCCGTAGGGCGTCAGCGGCGCGGGCGACGGAACCGGCCAGCCGGTCGTCTGCGATAATCGTGTCCTGCATGCTCAGGAGGCGAGGAGAAGTTCGGCCGCGTGGCGGCCGGACCTGATCGCACCTTCGATGGTGGCGGGCAAGCGGGTCTGGGTCCAGTCGCCCGACAGCACCAGATTGGTCAGCCCGATTCGCGCTCCGGGTCGCCGGCGGTCCTGCTCGGCCGTCGCGGCGAAGGTGGCGCGTCGTTCCTTTACCACGCGCCAGGGGGGCATAACCCCATCCACCCCCCTGGGCAGCCGCAGCGCGGCGCACACCTCCGGCCAAACGGCGGCGGCGATCGCCTCAGCCGGCTGATCGACCATGCGGTTGGCGGCGCTGATGGTCACCGAGACATGGCCCGGCTTGACGAACACCCATTCCGCGGTGCCGCCGATCAGACCGATGAATCCAGCCGGGCCAGGATCTGCGTCGGTGCGGAAATGGATGTTGAGGATCGCCTCGAACTCGGTGGGCGCCGTCAGGTTGGGCAACAGCGCCGTTGCAATCCATGGCGGGACAGCCAGGATCAGGGCATCGCGCGGTCCCAGCGAGACCGAGCCATCCGGGGCATGCAGCGCGGTCACGCGATCCGCCTCGATCGCCAGCGTGCCGACACGGCGGCTGAAGCGCAGCTCGGCGCCGCGGGCGCGCAGCGCAGCCACGGCAGGATCGATTAGCGACGCCGCCAGGCTGTCGCGCGGGAAGCGAGGCACGCAGGCGCTGCCGCCTAGCATCAGCGTCTCACGCACGACAGCACCGAGCAGGCGGGCGAGTCCGTGCGCCGGCGGCGTGTTGAGCGCCGCAATGGCGAGCGGCGCAATCAGGCGATCGCCGAGCGGCCCGGACGGCAGCGCATCGGCGACGCTGCGGTCGTCGGTGATACGGCGCAGCGCGAGCAGCGACAGGTAGTCGCGCGCCCTGGTGCCGGGAACGCGCCGGGAACGGGACAGGATCCACCAGGGCAGCCGGCCGCGATTGGGCCGCAGCGTCCAGCGCTCGCCGCTGCGAAGGTCCATGAACGGAAATAGCGGCACCGGGGGCCCGCCCAGTGTATCGGCCGCACCTATCGCTTCCAGATAGGAGAACGCGGCCCGGTTGCCCGAGAGCAGCAGGTGGTTGCCGTTGTCGATGACAAGGCCGAGCTCGCGGTCGAAATACGAGCGGCAGCGTCCGCCGGCCGTCGGCCCGGCTTCATGCAAGGTGACGGGCGCGTTGTGTTGCGCCGCCGTCAACGCCGCGGAAAGCCCGGCGAGCCCGGCGCCCACCACGTGCACGCGGCGAGACAAAGTCCGTCCGCTCATGCCTGCCGGGTAGACCCGATCTGATGCCAGCGCGCCGCGATATCCTCGGGAGAAGCGTGCGTCGGGCCAAGATCCAGCGCGTCGCTCCGTTCCCACCATGCGGCAGAGAAACACCCACAGCCGCACGACACCGCACCGGACATGTCACACTCCGACGACGCCAGGAATGCAACGCCGGGTGCGACCAGCTCGGGCAGCAGCGCTGGTGCGGTGCGGCGCAACGCGAGTCGCGGCCACAGGCGACATGGCGTTCACCCGGATATCCGTATCGTGCAACTCCGCCACTAAACCGACCATCAGACCAACCTGCGCCATTTTCGCGTCGAATAGGCAATCAGCCCCGGCACGCAATCCTCGATGCGCATAGCTCCACCCGACGTGGTGAGAACGATGCGGCCATTACCTTGCTAGCACATATGCGGAACCGCGGCGCGAGCAAGATGGAACGGCGCATCGACGCCGATGGCGATCATGCGATCCCACACGACCGGACTGGTGCCTTTCAGGCTCGCGAAAACCACAAGGCCAGCATTGTGCACCAGCGCGTCCAGCCGGCCGAAACGCTCGACAGCAAACTCGGCGATGCGCGCACAGGCGGCAGGCTCGTTCCAGGTTCTCATAACAGGCAGCCGCGCTCCCCCGATGATTTCCGAGGCAACAGCGTCCGCAACGGACGGATCGAAGCCGCTGCCGGCCTGCGCAACTCCAGCGTCATGGACCACGACGGCACCTCCGCGCGCGGCAATCAGCCGTGTGTACGCGGCCCCAAGGGCCCTCCCTGCCCCGGTTACCACGATGACCTGGCCGTCGAAGCGGATCGATTGTTGGATCTGTTCAGTGATGGCGGGCTCTTCTCTGTGGCGCAGACAGGATCATTCCAGCAGTTCGTTCAAAGCGGCGGCGACCGCCTGCGGCTCCCTCAACATCGCATAATGTCGACCGGTGAGCTCGCGGCAATACGGCGGCGGCCGGCGAGCGAAGGCGCGTACGATCCCGCCTGGCGCGACGCTCTCCTATGGGGATATTGCGGCACGCGTCGGCAACCCCGCAGCGGCACGCGACGTCGGAGAAGCGATGGGGCAAAATCCGTTTCCGCTCATTGTGCCGTGCCACCGCGTGTTGGCGGCGGCCGGCAAGGTCGGCGGCTTCTCGGCAGCGGGCGGGGTTACGACGAAGTTGCGTCTGCTTAGCATCGAGGGCGCGCAGATCGGCGAGACCCCCACTTTGTTTGATGGCCTGCCTCTCAGCGTGCGGCCGAAGCGTCGTCAGCGGCCGGTCTGATTATCCGTCTGCCCGGCTTCACTCAGCACGACGGTGTCGTGCTATATCGGTTATGCCGGCACGCGACGTGCGGCGCCTCGGGTGACGGGCTTGCCGCGGTTGACCCTCTCGCGCAGTTCCTTCCCGGCCTTGAAGAACGGGACACCCTTCTCCTCGACCGGCACCGTCTCGCCCGTACGGGGATTGCGTCCCGTACGGGCGTTGCGCCGCTTGACCGTGAAGGCGCCGAAGCCGCGCAGCTCCACCCGCTCGCCCCGCGCCAGAGCCTGAGTGATTTCCTCGAAGATGGTCGCGATGATCAGCTCGACATCAGCGCCGCGCAGATGAGGGTTGGCGCCGGCCAGCTCGGCGATCAACTCGGACTTCGTCATCCAACGCGTCCCCCGGCGACGGGCCGCCGGTTCGCGTCCGGCGGTTCAAGCTCCGGAACGTTGCCAGATGGCCGAGGCGCCGTCAATACTAAGCCATTGTGGAACAATGCTTTTCCAGAAACCGTCGACCACCCATTGCAGGCTCCCGGACAGCGCGCGGGTGGCGAATCCTTCGGTCGATACGTCGTGCACCGGCAGATCTGTCGGCACGCCTTTCGTCGATGAGAGCCACTGCTGGGCATCGTGCTCATCGCCGATTGCGTCGATCAGACCGAGTTGCAGCGCCTGCTGTCCGGTATAGGGCCGGCCATCGGCAAGCTGACGCACCTTCGCAGGGTCCATGTGCCGACCCGCCGCCACCATCGCCACGAACTGGTCATAGAGGTTCATCACGATACCCTGCAGCATGTCGCGTCCCTGCGGCGACAGCGGTGCTACGAAGCTCGGCTCGTCCTTGAGCGGGCCGGACTTGATCACCTCGGTCCCGACGCCGAGCTTGCCGAGCAGCCCGGAGATGTCGGCGGATTGTAGGAACACCCCGATCGATCCGGTGAGCGTCCCCTGATAGGCGAAGATGCGCGCCGCGGGTACCGAAATCATATAGGCCGCCGACGCGGCCAATCCGCCCATCACCGCAACCACCGGCTTCTTCGCCGCCACCTCGGCGATCGCATCATGCAGCGACTCGCCGCCGCCGACGCTGCCGCCTGGGCTATTGATGGAAACGATCAGCGCTTTGACCGAGCGATCGTCGGCAAGCTTGCGGACGGCAGCCACCAGCTTCTGATCATCGGTGATGATGCCGTCGACCGGCAGTCGCGCGACATAAGGACCGCCGCCGATCAGCCCCTGTCCTCGGATGCCGGCCAGGGCCGCCGCGATCAGTGCCAGAATCGCCAGCACTCGCCAGAAGACCAGGTAGCGCTTGAGGCGCCGCCGGTCGATCAGCAGGTCGGTCTCGAGCGACACCGGTCCAGGGTCAGCCGCGCTTCGCTAGCTGTTCTCGGTCTGCGCCTGCTGATTGCGCCGCCGGATCGCGGCACCGAGGATGTCGCCGAGCGATGCCCCAGAATCGGACGAGCCGAACTCGGCCATCGCCTGCTTCTCCTCCTCGACCTCCTTGCCCTTGATGGTGAGCTGGAGCTTGCGCGCGGCGCGATCGACTGCGGTGACCTTGGCATCGACCTTCTCGCCCACCGCGAACCGGTCCGGCCGCTGATCGGACTTGTCGCGGGCGAGCTCGGAGCGGCGGATGAATCCGGTCAGTGCGTCGCCGACCTTCACCTCGATGCCGTTCGACTGCACCGCGGTCACAATGCAGGTGACGACGCTGCCCTTGTGCACCTGCTCCAGCACCGAGGCAGCCGGATCGTCCTTGAGCTGCTTGATGCCGAGGCTGATGCGCTCCTTCTCGACATCGACGTCGAGCACCTTCGCCTTCACCACGTCGCCCTTGTTGTACTTGGCGATCGCCAGCTCCCCAGGCTCGTCCCAGGAGATGTCGGACATGTGGATCATGCCGTCGATGTCGGGCGATAGGCCGATGAACAGCCCAAACTCGGTGATGTTGCGGATTTCGCCCTCGACCACCGAGCCGATGGGATGTTCGTCTACGAACTGCTCCCACGGATTGCGTTGTACTTGCTTAAGGCCGAGCGAGATGCGGCGCTTGGCAGCGTCCACGTCGAGCACCATCACCTCCACCTCCTGGCTGGTAGAGACGATCTTGCCCGGATGCACGTTCTTCTTGGTCCAGGACATCTCGCTGACATGCACCAAGCCCTCGACGCCCGGTTCCAGCTCGACGAAGGCGCCGTAGTCAGTGATGTTGGTGACCCGGCCGGTGAATTTCGCCCCGGGCGGATATTTCGCTGCGACGCCGTCCCACGGGTCGGCTTCGAGCTGCTTCATCCCCAGGCTGATACGCTGGGTCTCCGGGTTGAAGCGGATAACCTGCACCTTGACCTGCTGGCCGATCTGCAATGCCTCGTTGGGGTGGTTGATGCGCCGCCACGCGATGTCGGTCACATGCAGCAGGCCATCGACGCCGCCGAGATCCACGAAGGCGCCGTAGTCGGTGATATTCTTCACCACACCGTCGAGGATCTGGCCTTCCTTCAGGCCCTGGATTAGCTCGCTGCGCTGCTCGGCGCGGGTTTCCTCGAGCACGGCGCGGCGAGAGACGACGATATTGCCGCGGGCACGGTCCATCTTGAGAATCTGGAACGGCTGCGGCGAGCCCATCAGCGGCGTGACATCGCGCACCGGACGGATATCGACTTGGCTCCCGGGAAGGAAGGCCACGGCGCCGCCGAGATCCACAGTGAAGCCGCCCTTGACCCGACCGTAGATCGTGCCGGTGACGCGCTGGCTTCCCTCGAACGCCTTTTCGAGGCTGGTCCAGGCCTCTTCGCGACGCGCCTTCTCGCGCGACAACACGATGGAGCCGTCGCGGTCCTCGTAGCGCTCGACATACAGGTCGATCAGGTCGCCCGGCTGGACCTCGGGCTTGGCGCCGGGCGGGCCGAATTCCTTGAGAGCGACGCGGCCCTCGGATTTCAATCCGACGTCGACGATGGCATATTCATCGGTCAGGCGAAGCACGCGGCCGGTGACGACCGAGCCGTCGAAGCCGGAATCGCGACCCAGAGTCTCATCGAGCAGGGTGGCGAAATTCTCCCCTTTAAAGTGGTCGCTGAAGACCCCGGGGCCGGGTTCGACAGTGCGGGCGGTGGCGGATGCTGCCATGTGGTGGGTATGTTCCGGGACGGGCGGTCCGGTTTGTTGCCGGAGAGGGCCGTTTGACTTGCGCGTTTCGGTACTTAAACACGACTTGCCCGCGGCGTGCCGCGGGCCGGTTGCGGATTGAGGCGGATACACGCTGGGACGGCGTGATGCGTCGAGAGATACGCCCGGCGCTGGCGAAGTCAAGTGGAAGCAGCGGCAGAGGCGGCATCCCAGATCACGGGTATGTTATAGCTGCGAAACACCGGGTCGCCGCTGACCATGGTCGCTGGCTGTTCTTCGGCCTGTGCGATTAACATGCGATCGAACGGGTCGCGGTGCGCGCCACCAAGCGAGCTGGCGCGCGTCCCGTGCGCCAGCTCGATGGGCAGGCCCGAAAAGCGTGAACGGCGAACCAAGTCCTCAAACGTTTCTACGATATTCGCGACATGCGGCCATTTGCCTAGTCGATGCTTCGTGGCGATCTCCCAGGCGGAGGCGGCACTGACCAGGATAACGGCCGACGGGTCGGCTATTGCCGCCCGGGCGACAGCCGGCAACCGCTGGTCATCGGTCCACCACCAAACCAAGGCATGTGTGTCGAGCAGCAGCTTTGTTGCGGGCGCTATTCCCATGCCGCCTGTTCATCCTCCGGAAGCGGATCAAATAAACCATCAGGGATAACTAATCCCTTCAGCAGCCCCGGTTCCCGCGGTGCCGCGCCTTCCAGGGGCACAAGGCGCGCCGCTGGCTTGCCCGCCCGAGCGATCAGAATTTCCTCGCCAGCGGCGGCGCGATCCACGAGGCGGGAAAGCTGCGTCTTGGCGTCGTAGATGTTCACCGTCGTGACCACGCCATCTCCGAGGTGCCAGAAGACCAGACCATAAGACCAGACCAAGATCAAGTCAAGCTAAGGCGGCTTTGCACCGAGGCGAGGCCGGCGGCAAAAGCCTGATCGGGGTCCAACTCGGTGGTGTCCAGCACCACCGCGTCCTCTGCTGGGCGAAGCGGCGCGGCATTCCGCGCCGCATCGAGCGCATCGCGTCGCCGCATGTCTTCCTGCACCTCCGTCAGGCTCGTCTCTACGCCGCGAGCCTGCAGCTCCAGCCAGCGGCGCCGCGCCCGCGCCTCCAAACTCGCGGTGACAAACAGCTTGGCGGATGCGTCCGGGAAGATCACCGTGCCGATATCGCGGCCATCGAGCACGGCCCCGAGTTCGGCGCCGAACCCGCGTTGGAATGCCAGCAGCGCGGTGCGCACCGCCGGTATCGCCGCCACTTTCGCGGACGCAGCGTCGGCTTCGGGGTCGCGTAGGTCGGGCCGGTTCAGATCCGCGGGGACGAGGGCCCGGGCGGCCGCCTCGGCTGCTGTCGGGTCGGCCGGGTCGCCGCTAGCATCGAGCACGAGACGGCCAACGGCGCGATAGAGAAGGCCGGTGTCCAGGTAGGGCAGGCCGAGCGTGGTGGCGAGCCGTCGAGCCAGCGTCCCCTTTCCTGCTGCCGCCGGGCCGTCGATCGCGATGACCGTCCGGCCACTCACGCAGCTATCACCTCTGCGCCGGCGCGGTTCATCAGCTCGACGAATCCAGGGAAGCTGGTGTCAATGAACGACGCATCATCCACGACCACCGGCTGGTCGCTCGCGGTTCCCAGAACCAGCGCACTCATCGCGATCCGGTGGTCCATATGCGTTTCGACCAGACCACCGCCGGTCGGCGGGTGACCGGTGCCGTGTACAATAAGGTCGTCCCCCTCGACGGCGACGCGCACGCCGTTCGCTGCCAGCAGCGCTGCGGTCGCGGCCAGACGGTCGCTTTCCTTCACCCGCAACTCCTTGAGCCCCCGCATCCGGGTTACGCCCTCGGCGCAGGAGGCAGCGACGGCGAGGATCGGGTATTCGTCGATCATGCTGGGGGCCCGCTCGGGGGGCACCTCGACACCGCGCAGCGGGCGATGGCGCACCACCAAGTCGCCAACCGGCTCGCCGCCCTCGAGGCGGCGATTCTCCACGACCAGCTCGGCTCCCATTTCGGCGAGCGTCGCCAGCAGCCCGATTCGCAGCGGGTTCAGCCCGAGCCGCTCGAGTGTCAGGCTGGAGCCTGGGACGAGCAGAGCGGCGACCAGCGGGAATGCGGCCGAGGAGGGATCGCCGGGCACCAGGACATCGGCGGCGCGCAGTTCTGGTTGGCCGTGCAGGGTGATCACACGACCCCGGCCGGCCGGTTCCACTCCGACCTCGGCACCGAAATGGCGCAGCATGTTCTCGCTATGATCGCGTGTGGCTTCAGGTTCCTCGACCCGCGTGATCCCCGGTGCATTCAGCCCAGCCAGCAACACTGCGGACTTAACCTGGGCGGACGGCACCGGGACGCGGTATTCCAGCGGCAACGCTTGGCTCGCGCCTTCGATCGCTAGCGGCAGGCGGCCGCCCTCGCGGGCGGCGAACCTCGCGCCGCAAGCGGACAGCGGCTCAATCACCCGCCGCATTGGCCGGCTGCGCAGGCTGGCGTCGCCTGTCATCACCGCAAACAGAGGGTGGCTCGCCAGGATGCCGCAGAGCAGTCGGGCCGCGGTGCCGGAATTACCCATATCGAGCACGTCGTTTGGCTCGGTCAGTCCGCCGATACCGCGGCCGGCTACCAGCCAGGCGCCATCCTCGGCACGCACCACCTCGGCGCCGAGCGCCTGCATGGCGGCTGCGGTGCGCCGCACGTCCTCGCCTTCCAACAGGCCGATGATCCGCGTCTCGCCCACGGCGAGCGCCCCGAACATCAGCGCCCGATGGCTGATCGACTTATCGCCTGGTACGGCGATCCGTCCAGACAGTCCGGAGCGCGGGCGGCGAGACAGCAGCTTGGCGGGTCCGATGGCATCCATGCCGGCCGATTAGCACGCGCACCGCACGCTGACGACGCTGCATTTGACAGCATCAGGCGGCGATGGCATGGGCGCCCGCTTTCCGACCTGCACGAGGCCCTGAATGGTGAGGCCAGAACTCGGAACCAAGCGCGTCTGCGTCGCCTGCAACACCAAGTTCTACGATCTTCTCCGCTCCCCGGCGATCTGCCCCAAGTGCGGCACGGAACAGCCGGTGGAGCAACCGCGCCTGCGCCGACCGGGCGGCAATGTCACTGAGGAGAAGCGGCCGAAGAAGCCCGTCCCAATCCCCGAGGAGGCAGATGTAGAGGTCGAGGGGGTCGAGGAAGAGGCCGAGGAGGACGTGATCGAAGACGCCGGCGACCTCGAGGACGATACCGACACCATCGGGCCAGACATCGAGGTCGAGCCCGACCCGGACGAGACGGAGCGTTGAGCGCCTGGATCAGCGAGGCGACGCCTGGCGAAGCCAGGCAGACTTGGCGCTGAGGGCCGAACGACGCCTGACCGCAACCGGTGGCGCCGACGCGCGTTCCGTTCGCAAGTTGTCACTGCCTTTTGGAGACGTTGATGCGTGCTGTGCTGATGTGGCCCTGCGGGATCGCAGTGGCGATCGCTTTCGGGCTCGCGGGATGTGCTTCGCCGGGGCCGGGGACCTATGCCTCTGCCGCGGGGCACCACCAGGAGCGGGCGCAGCAGGACTGGGCGTACGGTCATCCCAATGCAGCGCAATGGCAGCAGTTCCAGGCCAACAAGGACGCTTGGCTCAGCGGGCTGTAGCCGCCCAGAACAACGTCGCTACCCTGTCTCGCGCAGCACCTCGGTCTTCACCGGCAGCACCTCGCCCATCCACGTCGCATGCAACGTGTGATCGTCGCGCGGGCGACCTGATTGCGGATGCACCAGGATGGTCAGGCCCATCCGGTTCAACATCAGGAACGGCACAAGAGACGGAAACAGCTCGGTACTGAACGCGATTTGGTACATCGCCTGGACGTGCGGACCAACCGGCTCGTCGTGCCAGCTTCCCATCCGCGCCGGGAAGCGCTCCTCCACCCACTGCCGCAGCAGCGCCGCGCATTCTTTACTGGCCGGATCGTAATAAACGTGAGCATGATAGTCGGCGATGGCGCCGACGTCTTTCGGTTGCTCAGCCATCGGTCTCCTCCAATCTTTGCTTGACTGCGCGTTTCTCGACCTTGCCATAGCCGGATTTCGGCAATTCCGGCCAGAACGCGAAGCGTGCCGGCCATTTGTAGCGTGCCAATCGTCCCTCGAGCCGGGCGAGTAGCTCCGCCTCGGGCACCGGCTCCGAAGCCACCAGCACCGCGAAGCCGCATTCGCCCCATTTCGGATGCGGCATGCCGACGACGCAGGCCTCGATAACTGCCGGATGCGTCAGCAACACCTCTTCGATCTCGCGCGGATACACGTTGGAGCCACCCGAGATGTACATGTCCGATGCACGTCCGGTGATGAAGACGAATCCCCGCTCATCTATGTGCCCGAGATCGCCCGTGTGGAACCAGTCGCCCGCAAAAGCCTTCGCCGTGGCCTCGGGATTGTCGTGATAGCCGACCAGCAGCGCCGGCCCGCGCACGCATATTTCGCCCGTCTCACCGTCTGGTAACCGCTGTCCGTCGGGGCCGAAGATGGCAACATCCGTGCCGGTGCGGGGATAGCCACAGCTTCCAACCGGCATCGCCGCGTCGTCCAGGCTGTGCATCGCCGCGGGCAGCACGGTGATCGCGCCGGTCACTTCGCCCATGCCGTAATACTGCACCAGCACGTCGCCCAATTTCGCCAGCGCGTGGCGTTGATCGGCCCGGTACATCGGTGAGCCGGCGTAAATCACGTATCGCAGTGAGGCATGGTCGTAGCGGTCCACCAACTCGTGCCGAGTCAGAATGGTCAGGATCGTCGGTACGGTGAACATGTTGCTCACGCGGTGCTGCTCGACCAGCCGCCAGGCTTCCTCGCAGTCCAGCTTCTCGCCCGATAGCAGGACGCTCGCTGCGCCACGCGGCACCTGGATCAACGCGTGTATGCCCGCCCCGTGGGACAGCGGCGCGACCACCAGCGACACGTCATGCTCGTTGGTGCCGGGTATCAGGTCGGCCAAGTGATTGTTGACCACGAACTGCAACTGGCCGTGAGTCAGCACTGCCGCTTTTGACCGCCCCGTGGTGCCGGAAGTGTAGAAGAACCAAGCCGGATCGTCGCGGTCGACGTCTGCCGGAAAAGCCAAGGGATGCGGATACGAGGCGAGGTCGTTCCAGGTACCAACACCTCCTCCCGCAAAGGGACGGGGAGGATCCAACGCAAATTCCAATCGCATCGACGGGTTCGCCGCGCGCGCCGCAGCGGCATGATCGGGAAAGGCCGGATCGAAAATATGCACCGCGGCCCTAGACGAAGACGCGAGATACGCCACCTCGGGCGGCGTGAGCCGGAAATTGGTCGGCACCCAGACGGCGCCGATCATCCACGCCGCCCACATCGTTTCCAACATTGCAGTCGAGTTGCGCGAATGCACCAGCACGCGCTCGCCTTTGCCAACGCCACGCGCGGCCAGCCCCGCGGCCGCGCCCTGCACGCGGTGACCGAACTCGCCCCAGCTACAGCTTCGATCGCTGCGGATCACCGCGGCGCGGTCCGGGAATCGCCGCGCCGTCTGCAGCAGCAGGCACGCGAGATTCGCCGTCGCGATCAGCGCGCCGCCTCCAGGATCGACACGTAATTGGCCACCGCCGCGCCACCCATGTTGAACACGCCGCCGAGTTCCGCCTTGCCGAGCTGCATGCCCTCCGGCGCCTGACCGGTGAGCTGCATCGCCACCAGCGCATGCATCGACACGCCGGTGGCGCCGATCGGATGGCCCTTGGCCTTTAGCCCGCCGGACGGGTTTACCGGCAGCCTGCCGTCCTTCGCCGTCCAGCCCTCCAGCACAGCACGCGCACCCTGTCCCGCCGGGGTCAGGCCCATCGCTTCGTATTCCAGCAGTTCGGCGATGGTGAAGCAGTCGTGCGATTCCACGAACGACAAGTCATCCAGCTTGACCCCCGCGGCATCGAGCGCCCGCCGCCACGCCTCGGCCGCACCCTCGAAGCGGGTGATGTCGCGCTGGGAGATCGGCAAGAAATCGTTCACCTGCACCGCCGCGCGGAACCGCACGGCCTTGCCCATCCCGCGCGCTGTCTCCTCGTCGGTCAGCACCAGCGCCGCGGCGCCGTCTGACACCAACGAGCAGTCGGTGCGCTTTAACGGCGGGGCTACATAGGGGTTTTTCTCGCTGACCGTGCGGCAGAACTCGTAGCCGAGGTCCTTGCGCATCTGCGCGTACGGATTGGCCACGCCGTTCCGGTGGTTCTTCGCCGCGATCGCGGCGAGCGCGTCAGACTGGTCGCCGTAGCGCTGGAAATACCGCTCGGCGATGCGCCCGAACACCCCCGCAAATCCCGCCGGGATATCCGCTTCCTGCTTCTTGTAGCTGGCCTTCAGCAGGATGTCGCCGACCTCGGGCCCAGGTGTGGCGGTCATCTTCTCCACGCCGACCACCAGCGCGAACCGCCCGCGTCCGGCAGCCAGGAAGTCGCGCGCGCCGTACACCGCTGCCGAACCCGAGGCACACGCGTTCTCGAAACGCGTCGCCGGCTTGTAGCGCAGCTCCGGCAGATGCTGGAGCACCAGCGAAGCAGGGAAGTCCTGCGCCGAGAACCCATTGTTAAACAGGCCGACAAAGCTGGCGTCGATCTCGGCAGGCGCGATCCCAGCATCTGCGATCGCCGCCCCGGCGACGCGGCCGATCAGGCTTTCGATGTCAGGGTCTTCGAGCTTGCCGAAGGGCGAATGCGCCCAGCCGACGATGCAGGCTTCGCTCATGATGCACTCCTGTCGCGGTCCGCGGCGCCTGTCTTATCGCAGGATAGGGGCGACGGCGACAGCCGCGCGGATGGTGCCGCGGCCCGATCACGTAGCCCCAGATGCGAAAGAAAGCCTCTTGCAAGAGATGTGGCTTAGGCTACATTTCGCGGGATGGACCGGGAGCCCCAGCCTTGAGCGCCACCGTCAGGGAGAGCTTGTCGCATCGCACAACCCGCGCCGCGCACGAAGTGCTGGACGGCCGCCGGCGCGGCATCTCCGCATTGTTGCCCTTTGCCGGGCCGGCGGTGATCGCCTCGATCGCCTACATGGACCCCGGCAATTTCGCCACCAACATCCAGGCCGGCGCCGCCTATGGCTACGTCCTGCTTTGGGTGGTACTCGCCGCCAACGTCGTGGCGATGCTGTTCCAGGCAATGTCGGCCAAGCTCGGCATCGTCACCGGCCGCAATCTCCCGGAGCTCTGTCGAGACAATTTCCCGCGCCCCCTGGTGATCGGCATGTGGGTGGTCAGCGAGGTCGCGGCGATGGCGACCGATCTTGCAGAGTTCCTCGGCGGCGCCATTGGGTTGTCGCTGCTGCTGCACCTGCCGCTCGTGTGGGGGATGCTGGCGACGGCGGTGATTACATACGGGATTCTGATGTTCGACCGGTCCGGCTTCCGCCCGATGGAGCTCATCATCGGTGCCCTGGTCGGGCTGATCTGCGTCAGCTACCTGATCGAGCTGATGATCGCGCCGCCCAACTGGGGCGCCGCTGCGCTGCACAGCGTGCTGCCCCAGCTGCCCGATAGCGCGGCGGTGACGCTGGCGGTCGGGATCATCGGTGCCACCGTGATGCCGCATGCGATCTATCTGCACTCCGGCCTGACGCAAGCCCAACTCCCGGTACGCAACGAGAGCGAGCGGCGACGTGTGCTGAGCTTCTCCAACCGCGAGGTGGTGATCGCGCTTTCGGTGGCTGGTTTGGTGAACATGGCGATGGTCATGATGGCCTCTGCCGCATTCCACGCCGGCCATAGCGACGTCGATCAAATCGAGACCGCGTATCACACGCTGACGCCGCTACTCGGTGTCGGCGCCGCCGCCGTGTTCCTGGTGGCGCTGATGGCGTCCGGCATCTCCAGCTCGGCGGTCGGCACGATGGCCGGGCAGTTGATCATGCAAGGCTTCGTCGGCTTCCGCATCCCGCTCTGGCTGCGCCGCTTGGTCACCATGGTGCCGGCGTTCGTCGTCGTGGCGATGGGCTACAACGCGACGGAGTCGCTGGTGCTCAGCCAGGTCGTGCTGAGCCTGGTGCTGCCGGTGCCGATGATCGCACTGCTGATCCTGAGCAACCGGCCGGCGGTGATGGGCCGCTTCGTCGCCGGCCGCGTGACGGCGATCGCCGCCGGCGTGGCGACCGCGGTGGTGCTGGTGCTGAACCTGATCCTGCTGCTGCAGCTCGCCGGCATCTCCCTGCCAGGCCTACCAGCGTCGAGCTGACGACAGCCGGCTGATTGTGGCCTGTGGCTAGCCTTACCATTGGCCGTCCGCTGGTCCGCGCGGCGTTTCGGCTGGAGATCCTGACCGTTGCTTGGATGACAATCGAGGCGATCGTTGCCATTGTCGCCGGAGTCACAGCGGGGAGCCTGACGGTCACTGCATTTGGCCTGGACAGCGTCATCGAGCTCGGCTCGGCCGCTGTGCTGATCTGGCGGCTGAGCGCGGAACTCCACCACGATCGGGCGTTCCCCGAAGCGATCGAGCATCGTGCCAGTCGCATCGCCGGCGGCCTGTTATTTGCGCTGGCGGCATACATCATCGTCGCTGTGGCTTGGCGCCTGTGGATCCTGTGGCGTCTCTCGCGGTGCTGTGGTTCGTGCTGCGGGAGGCACGCGATGCGTGGTCGGGCGAGGTGTGCTGCTGAACATTTGGTGCTGCACGGCTGGGAGGGTTCTGCCCCATACGCGCTAAAATAGGTGGTGGACCGGATATCGGATAGCGGGCCTTCGTCTTCGCGGTGCGTTAGCGAGGTGACGATGAACGATTGCTGGTGCGGCCAGGAAGCTGGCGAGAGAGATTGGACCGAGGATGATGGCAATCAGCACCATCAGCACGGTCTTCTGCACGGCCCAGAGGGACGGGACATAGGCCGCGTCGAGCACGTCCTCAGGGGGAAGATTCCAGGAACTCCTGGCTGAGATCGTCACACAACAAGGCAAGGATGAGGTGGGCATACAGCTAACTTCGCGATCCGCGTTCGGTCCACGTTGGCAGCTGGTCGATATGCAGCAGAGACTTCAGGCGCTTGAACGCGAGTTCGATTTGCCAGCGCAGCCGATAGACCGAGAGGACCGCCTTTGCGCTATATCCGCTCTTCGGCAGGGATGTCGCCAGGATCATGAATTCCGCCGCGATCAGGCTGCGCGTGTCGAGCACCTTGCCCTTTCTGGCTGCGGCACGGCGCAGCACCACCCGTGTGGCTTCGGCCGCCTCGGGCGTCTTGCGCTGCACGATCAGCCGCACCGCCAACGCGGGCTCATCGCGGCTGACCGGCGCGCGCAGGTTCACCTCGTGCGGGCTCGAACCGGGCGGCAGACATTGCAGATAGCCGATCAGATCGAACGGTTTGCCGGCCGGGTTGGTCAGTTGCAGCGCATTCCAGCCCAGCCGCACGATGAAGTCGGCGGTGGCGCCGCTCTGCACGCGGAAGCGCCGCAACACCGGTGCTCGGGCGTAATTACGATCACCGATGCGGATTTCGCCCGACCGCGGAGCGCCCCGCTCCAGCGCTTCGGCGCCATGTTGGTCGGTCAGTTCGAGATGCGCGAACCCGCCGCGTCCGAGATCGAACACGCCGTGGACGCGCCAGTCGGTACCGGTGCTGCCGGGTTTGCTCACGCAGCTGCCGTCGGCGAGGCGCAAAGTACGACCGGGCCAACGCAACTCCGCGCCAGGGGCTTTCGCCGCCAGCAGGCGTTCCACCAGGGCTGCGAGAAAGTCCGTCGCCTGGTTCAGGCGGTATTTGACGGCCGGGTTGCTGAGTTCGGCGATCCCCAGCATCGACGCCCAGGCCGAGGTTTGCCGCAATGACAGTCCGCCCGGTCCGCGTGCAAGGGCGATCCGCAACAGGCTCGCGCCATCGACAACCTCACGCCTGCGCTGGATCGCCTTCGTCTCCAGCGCCAGACGATCAAGGTCGAGGCCCGGCGGAAGTCGCGCCAGCAGATCGGAGAACTGGTCGGTCAGGACAGATGCGGCGTCGTGCATCTGCCCCCAGAATCAAGCCGATTCGCGTCGGGTCAAGCATTATTTTAGCGCCTATGGGGTTCTGCCCCCCGGCTCTCGAAGCGCAGGGTCTTCTTGCTTAATCGTTTGATTTGATATTGTTAGGGCACGCTCTACCGTCCCCGACCCAACTCAGCCATGGGGACGGCTTTTCCCCCAGGTCCACGGCTCCCCCTGCCCCTCCGTAAGGGGAGGTGGAGTTGCGGCCGAGCCTCAGAGACGATGAAACGGAAGATCTTCCAACTTCCGTCCCGTTGTTGGCGGAACACGTCCTTGGCGGTTTCGTGAGAAAGGGCTTGTGCCGTGCATGGTGACAAGCGAAGCGTCAGCGTGCCACTCCCTATCCCGCCAGTGCCGGCTCCGCGACGGGGGTCCGCTGGAACGCCGGCATCACCTCAGTGGCGAAGCGTTCCAACTGCTCCAGCGCGACCGATTTCGGCACGCCGACGGACAGGCTGACGGACACCCGGTCCAGCGCTGGATATTTCGCCTCCAGCGCCTTCAACTGATCGATCATCTCGGCCGGCGAGCCGCATAGGAAACCACCCGAGGCGATCGCCTCCTCGATGCGCGGCAGCTTCGCGGCGGGAGCGCGGTGGCGATCGCGCATGATCTCGATCTGCTCCTCGGTCAGCGCGCGCACCAGCCGCAGCTCGCCGAACATCTTCAGGTTCTCTTCATAGTATTTCGCCGCCTCGCGGGCGCCCTGCTCGCGGCTGTTGGCGATAAAGAAGTGGAAGCCGAAGCACAGCCGCTCGCCGAGGTCGATGTGCTTGCCGACGCGTGCATGCGCCTCCTGCCAGGCGAGTACCACCTTGTGCATCGCGCCGCCCTCGGCCGAGCCGCCGCCGACCACACCCTGGATGCCGTGCTTCGCCATGAACTCCAGCGCCCGCGCCGTGCCGCCCTGAATCGGCTGCCAGCACTCCACCGGCAGGCGCAACGGCCGTGGCACCAGCGTCAGCTCCTTGAGCTGATAGCCCCGATACGGAACCTCCGGCGGCAGCGTGTAGTGTTTGCCTTTGTGGGAGAACGACTCCTGATTGAACGCCTTGAAGATGATATCGACCTGTTCTTCGAACAGCTCGCGGTTGGCCGGCTGGTCGAGCAGCGGCGCGCCGAACGTCTCCACCTCGCGCGTGTGGTAGCCGCGGCCGACCCCAAAGGTGATGCGCCCGCCGCTCAAGATGTCGGCCGTGGCGTAGTCCTCGGCGAGCCGCAACGGGTGCCACATCGGCGTGATGTTGAAGCCGCAGCCGAGCTTGATGCGGCGCGTCGCCTGCGCGAGATGCACGGCGAACATCAGCACGTTCGGAATGCACTCGTAGCCTTCGCGCTGGAAATGATGCTCGGCCATCCAGAACGTATGGTAGCCGAGCCGGTCCATCAGCTCGGCCATCGCCTGCGCCTTGTCGAACACCGTAACCAGGCGATCGTTGCCGAACCGCCGTTCGTTCACCGGAACACCGCCGTACCCCACATCGTCCATATCGATATGGCCGGCGAACAGGCTGTCGAATTTGGTGATCATGCCGCGATCTCCCCGCCTGCACGGCAGTCTAGCTGGGCGGCGATGGTTGGCAACCACGGGCGCCTTGCCGCCTGCACGAAAGGATCGCGTCGGAACCTGGGAGATCTCACGTCTGACCAGGGGCGGACAACCGCCCCTCGCCTGCGTCGGGAATGCGAGGAGCCGAAGCCGACGGTGCACGGACGTGAGAAGTCGGACCCGGCCATAGTAACGATGAAACCGACGAACGAGGCCGGAGCCGGCGGAGCGAAGGGCAGGGGCCAAGGGGAATGCGGGCCGGCGGCGCGCGCGGCAGCAGCAAGGGCACCGGCGGCGACTCCGAATCCCAGCGTCTTCACCAGTTTGCGGCGTGCGATGGCCATGCGCGTTCCTCCTGCGTTGCAGCGGGTGGCTGACAGCAGCGCGTTGGCGGCGTGCCGGCCAAGCCCCCGGCGACCCTTTTAGCGACCGAAATAGCCCGCCCTGACGGCCATGCCGATCACGTTGACGATCAGTCGTCCCGCCGTGATGCAGGTGATCCCGTTGACGTCGGATGCGGGAGCGATCTCAACCACGTCCATGCCGACGACCCGACCCTTAGCCACCAAGCCGTGGATTAGCTTGCGCGCTTGACTGAACGTCACGCCGCCCGGGCACGGCGCTGCCACCGCCGGGGCAATCGACGGGTCCATGCCGTCCATATCGACGGTCAGGTAATACCGCCCGCCGTCGGGGATTCGCGCCAGGATCGCGTCCATGCCGACTTCGTGCAGTTCGCCGGCGGCGATCAGGTGGGCGCCATATTCATGCGCGGCGTCCACCTCCTCCTGGCGTGCGCTTCCCGTGGCGCGCAGGCCGATCTGGAATATCTCGCCCACATGCGGCATCTCCGAGGCACGACGAATCGGGCTTGATAGGCCTTCCCGGACACCGTTCACCTCGTCGCGCCAATCGATATGCTGGTCGATCTGGATCAGCGTGATGGGACCGCTTTCGTCGAAGGCGCGCAGGACGGGGATTGGGATGGCGTGGTCTCCGCCCAGCACGATCGGCAGCGCACCGGCCTGCAGGATCTTGCGCACCGCGCGCTCCGCCCGCGCGACATGACCGATGGGGTCGCCAACTTGTGCGGGCACATCGCCGCAGTCCACTGCCCGGATTGGCCGACCGGCGTAAAGCGGCCCGCCGATATCGAAATCATAGCGTTCGAGCGAGCGGACGATGCGATCGCTGGTCGCTCGCATCGCGGCGGGTGCGCAACTCTGGTCGTTGCTGATCTCGTCGAATGAGTAGGCCTGGCCGAAGGGGATGCCGAGGAAGGCGATGTCGGCCTGCAAGTTGTCGAGCGATGCGACCGGTTCGGCAAACAGGAAGGTGCCCGCTGTCGTCCTGCAAGGCGTGGTTAGCGGTAGCTTCGCCATGCGTCTTGTCCTTTCGGGTTGGGTCACGTCTGGATGTCGATCTTCTTAGCCCGTTGGCAAGCTTGTGGTGGGACCGTGTGCCCTCACTTGCCAACGGAGGTGCTGGTGGATAGGGCAATTCAACACGAAGGTCACGAAGGACGCGAAGATCACGAAGGTATGTTTCGTGATGACACCCGGCCGTATCATCGGGTTGGCAATCAAGATGCATCGTCGGCTGGGTCCCGGGCTTCTGGAATCGGCCTATGAACAGTGTCTCTGCTGGGAGCTGGACAACAGCGGACTGAGCTACTCGAGACAAGTGCCGCTGCCGCTGATTTATGAGGGCGGTCAGCTTTCCCGCGCAGATCGGGCCGACATCATCGTCGGGCAGCAGACGATCCTGGAGATGAAGTCCGTCGAACGCATTCTCCCGATGCGCGAGGCGCAGCTGCTGACATTCTTCGCCTGAGCGGCTGCGGGTCCGCACTGCTGATGAACTTCAATTCCGTCAGATTGAAGGATGGGCTACGCCCATTCCCTTCCGACCTTCGTGCCAAAGATTAACGTCCGGCCAACTCTGGCCACGCCGCAAAGCCCCCTATTCCCTTGCACACCGGGCACCATCCGGGCAAAAGCCAATTGGTCGACGGTCCCGCGCGAGCGGGTCAAAAGGGAACGCCGTGCGCCCCGGCCGGACCTCTCATCAGGTCCGGGGGCTAGTCGGCGGCTGCCCTCGCAACTGTCAGCGGCGAACAGCCGGTCCGTCCGCCCCCTGCCCCACCCGGGGATTGGGGCGGGCCACTGAGCCCGGATAACGGCTCGGGAAGGCACGATCGGGCGCGACGGTGCCCGGTGCGCCAGCACCAAGGCGCCGTGTCCCGCGAGCCAGGAGACCTGCCGTCGTCGCCCGATCAGCCGCTGCCGGGCGGGGTGCACCGGAAGCAGGAGACCAGCATGACTCTCGCCAGCAACCTGGGCTTCCCGCGCATTGGACGTCGCCGCGAACTGAAAGCTACGCTAGAAAGATACTGGGCGAGCGAGCTCGATGAGAGCGGTTTGCTCGCCGAGGCCGCGTGGCTGCGTGCAGCGCACTGGCGCCTGCAACAAGGGCTCGGCATCAGCCACGTGCCGTCCGGCGATTTCTCGCTGTACGACGGAGTGCTCGACACCGCCTGCATCTGGGTGCAGATCGATGAACCGATAGTGGCGCTCGATCTCGCCGAGAAGGCCCGGATCGCTGTCGCGCTGGCCTATGACACTCTTGCGCGCGGGCCGGCACCGAACATCCTGTTGGCCAGCTATTTCGGCGCACTGGGGGACGATCTTCCAGTGGCGGTCCGACTTCCCGTGGCGGGATTACATCTCGATCTGGTGCGGGGCGCCGAGGACCTCGATGGCGTGCTGGAGACGATCCAGCCAGAGCAGTGGCTGTCGCTGGGGATCGTGGACGGGCGCAACGTGTGGCGCACCGATCTTCGTTCGGCGCTCGCCACGTTGCGCCGTGTGGCTGAGGCTCGCGGCACTCAGCGACTGATGGTCGCGCCGTCATGCAGCCTGCTGCACGTGCCAGTCGATCTTGCACAGGAAACGAAGCTGGACCCGGACGTGAAGGGCTGGCTCGCATTCGCTGTGCAGAAGGTGGGCGAGGTGGTGACCCTTACCCGCGGCCTCGACGAGGGTGAAGCAGCGATCGCCGCGGAGCTACGGGCGAGCGATGCAGCGATCGCGGCGCGTCGTGCCAGCACGTGCTTGCATCGACTCGATGTCGCCGCTCGCGTGGCGGCGATCACGCCTGAGATGATGCGCCGAGCCAGCCCGTTCGCAGCCCGCCGGGTTCGCCAGCGCGCGCGGCTTAATCTGCCGGCATTCCCGACCACGACGATCGGTTCCTTCCTGCAGACGGCGGAAGTGCGCCGGGCACGCGCGGCGCTTGCACGCGGAGAGATGACGGAGGCCGACTACAGGCAGGCCATAGAAGCCTGGATCGGCGAAGCCGTGCGCTGGCAGGAGGAACTTGGCCTCGACGTGCTCGTGCACGGCGAGTTCGAGCGCAACGACATGGTCAAGTACTTTGCCGAGCAGCTTGAAGGCTACGCGTTCACGCAGCACGGCTGGGTGCAGTCCTACGGCAGCCGGTGCGTCGCCCCGCCGATCATCTGGGGCGACGTCTCGCGCCCGGCGCCAATGACGGTGCGCTGGTCAACCTATGCCCAGTCGCTGACGGACCGGCCAGTGAAGGGGATGCTGACCGGGCCGGTAACGATGCTGCAATGGTCCTTCGTGCGCGACGACGTACCGCGCGAGCTGGTCTGCCGTCAGATCGCGCTCGCCATCCGTGACGAGGTCGTCGATCTTGAAGCGGCAGGCATCGCGGTGATCCAGGTGGACGAACCAGCATTCCGCGAGGGCCTGCCGCTGCGCCGGGCCGACTGGGACGACTATCTGCACTGGGCGGTAGCTTGCTTCCGGCTGGCGACCAGCCACGCAAGGGACGATACCGCCATCCACACTCACATGTGCTACTCCGAATTCAACGACATCATGCCGGCGATTTCCGAAATGGACGCCGATGCGATATCGATTGAAACGACCCGTAGCAGGATGGAGCTGCTGGACGCCTTCGCCGCAGACGAGGGCCGTACATATCCCGCCGAGATCGGGCCCGGCATATGGGACATCCACAGCCCTCGCGGGCCGGACGCGGCGGAGATGGCTGAGCTGCTCGGCCTGGCGCGCCGCCGCCTGCAAGACTGGCAAATCTGGGTAAATCCCGATTGCGGCCTGAAGACCCGCAGGTGGGAGGAGGTCAGGCCGGCATTGCAGAACCTCATAGAGGCGGCGCGCCAGGTGCGGCAGCAATCAGAATAGAGGAGGAACGCACATATGCGCTGGTCTCGGACGGTCACGGTGGTTGGTGTGCACGCCGAGGGCGAAGCCGCCCGGGTGATCATCGGCGGCGTACTGCCGCCGCCCGGCGCCACCATGTTCGAGCGCATGTGCAACTTGCGCGATCATGGCGACTCGTTGCGCCGTCTGCTGCTGTTCGAGCCGCGCGGAGCGGTGACGCTCTCGCTCAACCTGGTAACACCGCCCTGTGCGCCGGAGGCCGATGTAGGGCTGATCATCATGGAATCGCAGTATTACGTGCCGATGTCGGGTTCCAACACGATCGCTACGGTGACCGCACTGCTAGAGACCGGCATGTTGCCGATGCGCGAGCCGGAGACAGTGCTGACGCTCGACACGCCCGGGGGTCTGGTGCGGGTGACCGCCGAATGCCGCGGCGGCCGGTGCGAGCGCGTGCGCTTTCGCAATGTCCCATCATTCGTTCTGCATCGCCGGCGACCGGTGGAGGTTGCAGGGCTGGGGAGCGTGGTGGTCGATGTTGCGTATGGTGGGATGCTGTATGCCATCGTCGATGCTGCACGCCTGGGCTTTCGCATCGAGCCGTCCGAGGCGCGCGATCTCGTCAGTTCGGGTGAGCGGATCAAGGCTGCCGCGGCCGAGCAGCTTCCTGCCATCCATCCCGAAAATCCCGAGATCAATACGATCAATCAGACACTGTTCGCCGGACCTCTATCGCGGACCGAGACTGGGAAGACCGCGCGTAATGCTGTGATCGTTTCGCCTGGGCGTATCGATCGCTCGCCCTGCGGAACAGGAACGTCCTCGCGGCTTGCAGTGCTGCACGATCGGGGTGAGATCGCGGTCGGCGAGACGCTGGATCATGTCTCTATCATTGGGACGCATTTTCTCGGCCGCGTGGAGGAAACCGTATCGGTCGGGGGGCTCCCCGGCGTGGTGAACAGTGTCTCTGGCCGCGGCTGGGTCACCAGCATCGGGCAGTACGGTCTCGATCCCGAGGACCCGCTGCCGGAAGGATACACGCTGCCGGACACGTGGTTCGCGTAATATGGGATGGCGGAATGCGCTTCGCTTTTCCGCCCTACGCGTGGGGGCACCGTAGGGCGGAAAAGCGAAGCGCATTGCGCCATCCTTCTCCCTTCACCGCGCCGCGGCCGACAACACCTCGATCGCTCGCGCAAGCTGCGGGTCCGTGCCGGCGGAATAGTCAACCTGGAACGGCACCTCGATTGTCGGAGCCACGCCAACACCCTCCAGCCGCTCGCCATCAACTCGCACGTCATCGACCGCGAGCAGCAGCAGCGATCCGTCGTGCATCATGAAAGCGGTAGCCGCAAGCACGGCTTTGGTGGTCGGCGTGCCGATCAGTTCGCCGAAGCGATATTTCTTGAAACCGTAGGCTAGAATTTCCTTGCCGCTGCGGGTGCCGCCATTGATCAGCATAGCCACCGGCCGGCGCCATTTGACACCCTGCATGTGTGTAGCGCCGTTACGGCCGATCATTGTTACCGTGGGTCCGCGCGTGTCGAACAGGTCGAGATATTCCGGCAACGAGCCGCCCCAACCGTCGCGCAGATCCCAGACCAGCGCATCCGCATGGCTCAGGACGCCCTGACCGATCAGTCGTTCGAGCGCGCGCTGATAGATGTACCCTGCATAGGACCAGAGATGCACATAACCAATGGGCGCGCCTCCAGCGCTGTGAACGATCCGCGCGCTTGCCTCCAATCCTTGCCGGAACATCTCGTCGGGATGCAGCGTTTCCGGCACCACGGCGAGATCGATCAGGGGGCCGGACGCGACGCGGCGGACCGATAAACGCACGCTGCTGCCCACCTTGCCCCGGAACGAGTTGACTTCGCGGAATGCCGCGCCATCCACGGCTACGATCTCGTCCCCAGTCTTCAGACCTGCCCGCGCCGCTGGTCCGCCATCGATCACGCCGACGACAAAGCTGCGCCCCTGCGAATCCTGCCGCGTAAGCACGGCGATACCGGGATAGCTGATCTCGCCATCCGGGAAGAACCGACGCACTTCAGGGCGGCGAGGATCAAGAAATATATCGGCGATCTGGTAATATGCCGTCTGATCGGGCAGCAAATACTCGGTGTGCGACGCCTGAAGCTCGGCGATCATCGCGTTGATCACCGCCGCCCGCGCGTCCGCCGAGGGCGCAGCGAGCAGCAGCGGGCGGTAACGCGCCCGCACCGCCGGCCAGTCGAGGTCGCTCAGGCGCGGGTCGAAGAAGCGGTCGCGTACCGTTTCCCAAACCTGATCGAAGGCCTCGGGCCCGGCGAGGTCATCGGCTTCCGACATCGGCTGGGGCGCGGCACGGACTGTCGCCGCCGATGCCGCCAGAGAACTCAATCCCGCCAGAACGGCGCGCCGGTACGGCATGGAAAGACACTTTCGGTTATCCTTTGATCGCAGCTTATGCCGAGTGTCGAAAGGACAAGGGGCGCGATGCGGCGTGGCAATTATTTTAGGCCGGTGTCCGGCTGGTCTGGCCGCGGCTCGGTATAAAAGACCACACCAATATCAGAGGCACTAGAATGGAGGTGTTCATTTTTGCCCGCTTCCACGCTCGGGAAGGGCAGGAAGACGCGGTCGCCCCGCTGCTTCGCGAGCAAGTCACGGCAGTGCGGACGGAGCCGGGTTGTCTGGCGATCAATGCATATCGTTCCGTTCGCGATCCGCGTCTATTCTGGATCCACTCGCTGGACCAATGAGGCGGCATTCGAGATCCACGCCAAGTTGCCGCGAACCGACCACTTCGTGGAACTATCGGAACAGTTGATCGATCATCCCTTCGACGTGGCGCGAACACACACCATCGCCTAAGCAACAGCCAGAGCGCGCGCAGCCCCGTTCAGCGCCGATGCGCCAGCGCCAGCCCCACTCCCGCGCCGATCAGGCATCCGCCCGATAGCCGATTGCGCAGCCGTGGGCGCGCCGCCAGCAAGCGCCTCGCCCGCCCGGCGGTCAACGCCCAGCCGCCGTCCAGCACAACGGCGATCACCAGGAAACTCGCGCACAGCAGCGCCACCTGCGCGCCGATCGGCCGGTGCGGATCAATGAACTGCGGGAAGAACGCGCCGTAGAATAGCAGCGTCTTCGGATTTGTCAGTCCGACGAAGAACCCGCGCAACGCGATGGCGCGCACCGATCGCGGCCGCGACGCTGCGCGGGTCAGATCGACCGCCGGCGCGTACCACTGCCGCAGGCCGAGGAACAGCAGATAGACCACACCGATCCACCGGATCCATTCGAACCACACCGCGAGTGCGCCGAGCACGGCCGTCAGACCAAGCGCCGTTAACCCGAGTTGGACTACGACCGCGGAACTTGTACCGGCGACCGTCAGCAACCCGAACCGCGTGCCCCGAGCGACGCTGTTGGCGACGATCAAGGCAGCATTCGGACCCGGGATCAGGATCAGGATCGCAGTCGCCAGGACGAAGCCGAGATAAAGACCCGGGTCGATCATGCAGCCTCCATTGCCAGCGCCGGCCGGCGAGCAATCCGCAAAACCAGCATCGAGGCGATCATGCACGCCGCGCCGCTGCCGATGAACGCCAGCATATAGCTACCCGTAATACTACGCACCTCGCCGGCACCGATCGCCGCGACCGCGCCGCCAAGCTGGTGCGCCGCCACGATCCACGAGACCATGACCGGCGCATCACGCTTGCCGAAGATCTGCGTGGTCAGCGCCACGGTGGGCGGCACCGTCGCTACCCAGTCCAGCCCATAAAACGCGGCAAAGATCGACAGGCTGACCAGATCGAAGCCGCTGAACGGCAGCGCCAGCAACGACAGCCCGCGCAACCCGTAATACCAGAACAACAGCACGCGCGGATTGAAGCGGTCGGTCAGCCAGCCGGAGCACGTGGTGCCAACAAGGTCGAAGACGCCCATAGCCGCGAGCAGGCTCGCCGCCTGCACTGGCGCGATCCCATGATCGGCGCAATAGGGGATCAGATGGGTCGCCACCAACCCATAGGTGGAAAATCCGCAAATCGCGAAGCTGCCGGACAGCAGCCAGAAATCCAATGACCGAAGACCACGCGTGAGCCCCTCGAAGGCAATGCGAATGGGATTGCCCGCGGGCACCTCGGCGACGTCGGCTCGTCCCCCAAACGGCGCCAGCCCGATCGATGCCGGCTCTTCCGCCAGCAGTATCACCACGACCGGAATCAGCGCGAGAATTACGATCGCAACCGTCCAGGCCACGCTGCGCCAGCCAAGCGACTGGCTCAAGCTCGCAAGGATCGGCAGGAACACGAGCTGCCCGCTGGCGTTGCCGGCGGTCAGCAACCCAACCACCAGCCCGCGGTGGGCGACGAACCAGCGATTCGCCACCGCCGCCGCGAGCCCCACCATGCCGGCACCCGAGCCGATGCCCACCAACACGCCCCAGGTCAGATAGAGCTGCCACACTTGGGTGACGAAGGCACTCGACCCCGCGCCCAGCACCAGCAACGCCATCGACAGAAGAACGGTGCGCTTCAGCCCGATCGTACGCATCAGCGCGGCAGTAAACGGCCCAATCAGCCCGAACAGCGCGATGTTCAACGACACCGCGCCCGAAATCGTGGCGACCGACCAACCGAAATCGCGCTGCAACGGCACGATCAGCACGCTCGGCGCCGCGCGCACGCCAACCGAGGCGACGATGACGGCGAACATCACCGCGACGATCACCCAGGAATAGTGCACGCGGCCCGCAAGCAACTGGGCGACCTTCTGCGGACCCATTTCGGCGTGGTCTCCTCACTCCAAGGCTTACGATGACGATCGTCATATGATAGTCAAGCGCGAAGGCAGAGTTCGCCATGCGTGACAGGAGGGGCAGGTGCGCGACGCAGGACAAAGAAAGGCGGAGACGCGGCGACGCATCCTGGATGCCGCTGGCGTGCTGTTTCGTCGCCATGGGATCGATGGGGTTGGCGTCGATGCGATCATGCACGAAGCCGGCCTGACCCATGGTGGTTTCTACGCCCATTTCGCCTCGAAGGAGGCGCTGGCCGCCGAGGTCGCCGCCGTCGAGCTAGCGCGGTCGGCGGCGAAATGGGACGAAATCAGCCATGGACCTGATCCCGCGGCAGCCCTGGACCGAATCGTCGGCCCTTATCTCGATCCCGCGCATGTCGCCGCAATGGCCCGGGGCTGCGCATTGCCGGCGCTCGGGCCGGAGCTGGCGCGCCGGCCGGAGGCGTGTGCCGGCCTTGCTGAACCGATCCGCACGATGCTGGCCGCGCTGCAACGCTGCCGGCCGGAGGACGGCGCCCCTGGAGCAATGACGCGGCTGGCTTGCATGGTCGGGGCAGTGTTGCTGGCTCGGCTGTCGCAGGATCCGGAACTCGCCGGCCGCCTGCTGGACGCCGCTGCCAAGAGCGTCCGCGACGTTGGTCGTCCGGGCTGAGCGTCCAACGGCCCCATTGGCGGCCCCGCCTTGTGTGCTAAAGCCCGGCCCCCATGCGCCATTTCCTCGACTTCGAAAAACCGATCGCCGAACTGGAAGGCAAGATCGAAGAGCTTCGACGCATGTCGGAGCCGGACGGCATCAACATCGCCGAGGAAGTGGCCCGGTTGTCGGAGAAAGCCGACCGCCAGCTCCGCGCCACCTATGCAAAGCTTACGCCCTGGCAGAAGGTCCAAGTCGCCCGCCATCCGGACCGGCCGAAGGCGAAGGAATACATCGCGGCGCTGATTACAGAGTTCACGCCGCTGGCGGGCGATCGCTGCTTCGGTGACGACGCCGCCGTGGTTGGCGGGTTGGGACGTTTTCGCGGCCAATCGGTCGTCGTGATCGGCACCGAGAAGGGGGCCGACACCGACAGCCGTGTGGCGCACAATTTCGGCATGGCGCGGCCCGAGGGCTACCGCAAGGCGCGCCGGCTGATCGGCCTCGCCGGGCAGTTCGGCCTGCCGGTGCTGACCCTGGTGGATACGTCCGGCGCCTATCCTGGCATCGACGCCGAGGCGCGCGGCCAGGCCGAGGCAATCGCCCGCTCGATCGAAGCCTGTCTCGATACCCCGGTGCCCGTGGTGGCGACGATCATTGGCGAGGGCGGCTCCGGCGGCGCCCTGGCGATCGCGGCCGGCGACCGCGTGCTGATGCTGGAGCACGCGATCTACTCAGTGGCGCCGCCGGAGGCCTGCGCGGCGATCCTGTGGCGCGACGCCGCGCAGGCGGCGACGGCGGCAGAAGCGCTGCGCCTGACCGCCGACGACCTGCACCGGCTGAGGCTGGTCGATGCGGTGATCCCGGAGCCGCTCGGCGGCGCACAGCGCGATCCCGAAGCGACCATCCGCGCGGTGGGCGGTGCAGTGCAGACGGCGCTGATCCCGTTGCTGGCGCTGGAACCGGCCGCACTGAAAGCACGCCGGCAAGAAAAATTCCTCGAAATGGGCCGCGACGGGTTGAGCTGATCCGCTACTCCTTGACCAGTCGGGCAGCGAAAAATCCGTCCATGCCGCCGCGCTCCGGCCACAGCGCCGGATGCGTGCGCAGATAGCCCTGCGGCGTTCGAGCCTCCGACAGGACCGCCAACTCCTCGGCAGTGAACGGGAGGTGCCGCAGTCCGCCACGAGCCAGCACCAACTCGATGCGCGCCGCTCCCTCTTCCGCTTGTAGCGAGCAGACAGCGTAGACGAGCCGTCCGCCGGGCCGCAGCATCGCTGCGGCTGCCGCGAGCAGCTTGTCCTGGGCTTCGGCCATCGCGACAACATCGCGGGGACGCTTGAGGTGCGGGATATCCGGGTGGCGGCGGATAGTTCCCGTGGCACTGCATGGCGCGTCCAGCAGCACAGCATCGAATAGCGCCGAAGGTCGCCATACGGCGGCATCCGCTTCGACCGTCTCGGCCGACAAGCCGCACCGTGCGAGGTTGTCCTTGAGCCGTGCCAGCCGCCCGCGGTCGCGCTCGACCGCGACCACCAGTGCGCCGGCAGCCGCAAGCTGCGCCGTCTTTCCGCCAGGCGCGGCACAGAGATCGGCGACGCGCTCGCCCGGGCGCGCTGCCAGGAGCCGCGCCGGCAGTGCGGCCGCGGCGTCCTGTACCCACCATGCGCCGGTCTCGAACCCGGGAAGCTCGGTGACATGCGTGCCGGGAGGGAAGCGTATAGAGCCGGTGGGCAGCATCTCACCGCCTGCGGGCGGCTCGGCGCCGGACCGCACGGTCACGTCAAGCGGCGCCGGCCACTGATGCGCGAGCGCAATCGGTCGCCCCAGCTTTCCCCACGACGCCCAAAGCCAGGCTGGCGTGTCGAGCCGCGGCCCGTCGAGTCCGTCCAGTGCTGCTGCACCCAGCGCAGCCACTCGGCGCAGCACTGCGTTCACCAGTCCGGCGAACGGCCCAAGCCCGCGTTGTCGCGCGAGTGCAACCGACGTTGCGACGGCGGCGTGATCCGGCGTGCCGAGCAACAGCAGACCAGCGGTACCCAGCCGCAGCACGTGCCGCACCGGTGTCGGGGGCGCCTTCCTCAGCAACGGCTCGAGCACGGCGTCCAGCGTGCCCATGCGGCGCAGCACCGACGCGGCCAGCCGATGCGCCGCGGCTCGGTCACGCGCCGCGGCGGATGGCAGCGCCTCGAGCGCATCCTCCAATGGCCGGCGGTTGTCGAGCACCGATGTCAGAAGATCGAAGGCAGCCTCTCGTGTCGGATCTGGCATCATTCACCTCTCCCGCAAGCGGCAGCAAGCGGGAGAGGTGAATTTGGTCGATCCTGCAGCCGATGTCAGTTTCGCGCGGAGCGAGCCGTCTCGAACCATTCGCCCATCGGCATCGACGACCGTAATTTCAGGTTCGTCTCACGTATCTGCTGAGCGTTCTTTAGGAAACGCATATTGCATCTCGTTGCAAACGTCAGGGTTCTGTTCCGCCAATCGTTGATATTGCTGCATCGCCGGCACCGAGATGTCGAAAATGGTATGAACGATCCCCTTCGTGGCGCTGTTCATCTGCGCCTTTCCGTCATGCACCAAGCCTTGCACCGATGAAATGGCGTCGGTCGTGGCGGGTTCGACGATCGTCTGCTGGTTCATCGCTGTGCCCCTTTTGTCGTTAGTGAAGGACGAAGGTCCCTGCGGCGATTTGATCCAGAGGCGAGCCTCGAGTGGCACACACGATTTCATCATATCGCGCTTCCCTCAGCGTTAGACTTGATCTTTCGCAGTCTCACCCCATCGGCCAGCGACGGCTCCGCTAGATGGCACTCCGCACGATGCCCATCTGCCCGCACGTGCAGGCGCGGCACCTCGGTGCGGCACCGATCGAAGACCAACGGGCAGCGCGGATGAAACGGGCAGCCACGTGGAATTGCCATCGGCGACGGCAGCTCCCCGCTCAGCGCCGCCTCGTCCCTTCGCCGCCCCGGCTGCATCCGGGGCGCGGCACGCAACAGCGCCTGCGTATATGGGTGCATCGGTGCACCGAACACCGCATCGGCGTCGCCGACCTCGACGATGCGGCCAAGATACATCACCGCCACTCGGTGCGCGAGGTGCCGCACCACCCGCAGATCATGCGACACGAACAGCATCGCCAGCCCAAGTCGCTGCTGCAGGTCCAGCAGCAGGTTGAGTATCTGCGCCTGCACAGACACGTCCAGCGACGAGACGATCTCATCGGCAATCAGCAGCTCCGGCTCTACCGACAGAGCGCGGGCGATCGCGATACGCTGGCGCTGTCCGCCGGAAAATTCATGCGGGAGGCGACCCGCGGCATCCGCCGGCAGCCGCACAAGCGACAACAGCTCCGCCACCCGCGCCTTGCGGCGGCCGGCTGGCACCATGCGATGCACGCGCAGCGCCTCCTCCAGCATCTCGCCCACTGTCATGCGTGGATTGAGCGATCCGTATGGGTCCTGAAAGATCATCTGCACTCGCCGGTTGTACCGCAGCAGCGCATCGCCACGCAGTGCTCGCACATTCTCTCCGGCAAAATCGATCTGCCCGGAATCCAGCTCGATTAAGCGCACCAACGTCCGCGCCAAGGTGCTCTTGCCACAACCGGACTCGCCCACTACCGCCAGCGTCTCGCCGCGCGCGATGGACAGCGTTACGCCGCCTAGTGCTCGCACGACCGGCCGTGGGCCGCGCCACGCCAGGCCGCGCGCCGCGAAGGCGCGCACCAGGTCGTCCGCCTGGAGCAGGGGTTTGGCGGTCATCGGCGGGTGGTGGAAGATGCCGAGCTCACCAAGCCTCCCGCATCACGGCATCCGCGTGGATGCAGGCGGTCGCGTGCTCCGGAGAGAGCAGACGCAGCGTCGGTTGGCGTAGCGTGCAATCGGGTCCTGCCAAGCTGCAGCGTGGTGCGAAACGGCAGCCTGGCGGCAGATCGAGCGGGTCTGGCGGGGCGCCGGGGATGGAAGCGAGGTGCTCTCGTGCGTTCTTCGCCTGCGGGATCGAGTTGATCAGGCCGAGCGTGTAGGCGTGTGCCGGGCGGCTGAAAATCGTCTCGACTGACCCGGTTTCCATGATCCGCCCGCTATACAGCACCGCGACGCGATCGCAGGTTTCGGCGACGATGCCCAGGTCGTGGGTCACCAGGACAACGCTCATCGACAGTTCCGTACGCAACCGCAGGAGCAGTTTCAGTATCTGGTCCTGAATGGTCACGTCCAACGCGGTCGTCGGCTCGTCGGCGAGCAGCAGCTTCGGCCCGGCGGCAAGCGCGATGGCGATCATCGCGCGCTGTCGCATCCCCCCTGAGAATTCGCGCGGATAGCTGGAGACACTCCGCCGCGCATCGGGGATTCCAACCAGGTCCAGCATCTCGACGGCGCGCGCACGTGCGGCGCGGCCGCGCAGGCCGAGGTGTTCGCTCAGGCTCTCGGTGATCTGCAATCCAACGGTCAGCACCGGGTCGAGCGCGGCCATCGGTTCCTGGAACACGATGGCGATCTCCCGTCCGCGCAGCGCGCGCAGCTCGGCTTCCGGCAGCGCCGTCAGGTCGCGCCCCCGCCACAGGATCTGCCCGGACATGTGTGCGACCTGCGGCAGGAGGCGCAGAATGGAGCGCAGGGTCAGACTCTTGCCGGAGCCGGACTCGCCGACCAGGCCGAGTACTTCGCCGCTGCCGATATCGAAGCCGACTTCCTCCACAGGTGTTGCCGGGCCGATGCGCACCGTCAGGTTGCGCACGGAAAGCAGGGGCGCGGTCATTTACGCCGTCGTAGCAAAGCGGCGACACCGTCGCCCAGCAGGCTGAACCCCATGCCGGTGAATACGATCGCCAGGCCGGGAAAGATCGACATCCACCAGGCGGTCGTCATGAAATTCTTGCCGTCGGCGATAAGCACGCCCCATTCCGATGTCGGCGGCTGTGCCCCCAGGCCGAGATAACCGAGGCTTGATCCCAGCAGGATCGCCAGTGCCATGTCGGTCATCCAATAGATGATCGATGGCGTAATGGCGTTTGGCAGCAGATGCCGAAAGATAATACGGGCGGGGCGGTATCCCATGACTCGCCCCGCATCGGCGTAGTCGCGGCGCTTCTGCGCGATGATCTCCGCACGCATCAAGCGGGCGTAGAAGACCCAGCTCACCGCGGAGATCGCGATGTACATGTTCAGCAGTCCCGGCCCCAGCACCGCGACAATGGCGATCACCAGCACCAGGAACGGGATGGTAACGAGCAGGTTGACCAGGTGCCGGAACAGCGTGTCTACCAAGCCGCCCGCATAACCGATCAGTGCCCCGGCGATGCTGCCGAAGGTCACCGGAAATAGGGTGGCAAAGATGGCAATCTGCAGGTCGATTCGTGCCGCCCAGATGGTGCGCGAGAGGATATCGCGACCGAAATTGTCGGTGCCGAACGGATGCAACGCACTCGGCGGCTTGAGCAGCGCGTGATAGTCGAATGCATTGGGATCGTACGGCGCAACCAAATTCGGCACGATGGCGCAGATCAACAGGATCAGCAGGATGGCAATGCCCGCCAGCAGGCCCGCGCGGGGGCGCGCGCATTGTCGGCCGGCGGCAGCAGGACGCGGCTTCGCCCGCGCGACCGCGGGCGCGACCGCCTCGCTCATGTCGTGACTCGCGGGTCGAGCAGCGCCTGCAGAGCGTCAACCGCCAGGAACACCACCGAGACCATGATCGCCAGCACCATGGTCAGCCCCTGCACCACTGCGTAGTCACGCGAGAAGATGCTGTCCACCATAAGCCGCCCGATGCCGGGAATGCCGAACACCGTTTCCGTTATGACGGCGCCGCCGACCAATGATCCCATATTCAGCCCAAGCAGCGTCACGGTAGAGATCGAGGCGTTTCGGAGCACGTGCCGCCCCAGGACGACACGACGTCGCAATCCCTTCGCTGTCGCGAAGTCAATGAACTCCGCGTGCAAGACCTCGATCAGCGAAGCCCGCAGATTACGCAGTAGAATGGCGCTGAGCGACAGCGCCAGGGCGAGCGCCGGCAGGAACAGGTAATAGAGGTCCTGGAAGAACCCGTTGCCGATTCCGCCAACCGGGAACCAGCGAAGACCAGCGGCCAGCGTGATCAGCAGCACAAGCCCGATATAGAACACCGGCATCGAGAGACTAATCTGGGAGATCGCTCGGACAATCGCATCCGCCCAACCGCCCTGGCGCAGCGCACCAACAAATGCCAGCGGCACCGCAATCAGCAGTGCCAGGCTCGCCGCCATCGCGGTCAACAGCAGAGTGATCGGCAGCCGCGCCTCGATCAGTTGAGTAACCGGGACCCCCATGGTGACAGATTCGCCGAGATTCAGAGTCAGCGTGCGCATCAGGAAGTCCCAGAATTGCACCGGGATCGACCGGTCAAGCCCGAGATCATGGTGTAGTTGGGCGATCGCCGCATCGCTACCTCGGTCACCCAACATGACCTGCGCCGGGTCGCCCGGCAGCAGGTGCATCAAGGTGAAGACCAACACCGCGACCAGTAAGACAGTGGCCATGATCTGCAGCACACGGCGGCCGAGAATGGTCAGCAGGTGCATCGTGTCAGGGCGTCAGCGCAGACGTTATGGCTCGAGGTAGGTGTTCGCGAAGATGTTGTTGCCAAGCGGGATCTGCACGAAGTCATGTACCTTCTTCGCCAGCGCCACGGGATAAGGCACCTCCATTGAAAAGATGATCGGTGCCGCAGCGACGTAGCGCTCCTGGATTTCTTTATATTCCGCGGCGCGCTTTGCCGGATCCAGCTCCTGCTGGCTCTGCAAGAACAGCTCATCTATGCGCGGGTCGTCCCAGCCGGAATGCCGGTTCTGTATGGTCGGATAAAAGCCGAAGAGCGATGTGATCTCGTTGGGGTCGTTGATGTCATTGGTCCAGAGCGAGGTCAGCATCTGGAAATCCGCCGCGCTGTAGTGCGCTAGACGGGTCGCCAACTCCATCTGCTGAACCTTCAAATGCACGCCGAGCGGTGCCCACATCTGCTGCAGTGCGGCGGCCTTCGCAACATCGTCTGCATTCCCGGCAATCGTGAATAGTGTGATGTCGAACCCGCCGGCCCATCCGGCCTCGGTCAGTAGTTCCTTGGCCTTTTTCGCATCGTACGGGTAGAGCGGGCCGGTGCCGTAGGCCAGCGGTGTGGACATCGGCATGAAGCTCTGCTCAGGCGTACCGGTGCCGTAAGAAACCACCTGGATCAGCGCTTGCTTGTCGGTGGCGTAGTTCAGCGCCTGGCGGACGCGCACATCGTTCAGCGGGTTCTTCGTGCCGTCCTTCAGTGTTGGGCGATCATTCAGCGTGAAGTAGTGCACCTGTGCGGCTGGGAACAGAACCATATTCAGTCGCGGGTCAGCCTTCAGCTCGGCAACACGGGAATACGGCACGAACTCCGCCGCATCGATCTCGCCGGCCTTCAGCTTGAGGATGCGGGTGGCATCGTCGGGAATGATGATGAAGCGGATGTTGTCGAGATACGGAAGCGGCTTGCCATCCGCGCCCTGCCTCCAATAGTAAGGATTGCGCGTCAGCACCATCTCACTGTTGCGCGTCCAGCTTTTCATGGTGAACGGGCCGGAGCCGACCGGGTGTCCCGCAAAGGACTTGGACTTATCGTCCAGCGTCGCGCCTGGCTCGGCCATGATCAGCTTCGACGGCACGATCCCCGCGTTGAAGGTCGCCAGCGCCTGCAGCATGGTCGGGTCGGGGTGCTTCAGCCGGACGATGACCGTGTCGTCCCCCTGCGTATCAACGCCGCTGACCGATCCCAGCAGGAATTGGAATTCCCCGCCGGTGGCTTTGTTGGCCGCACGCTGCAACGACCATTGCACGTCCTGCACGGTCAGCGGCGAACCATCGGCGAATTTCAGGTTCGGCCGCAGCTTGAAGGTGATTGCGCTGCCATCGTCGCTGACCTGCCAGGACGAGGCCAGGCCGGGCACAACGCTTTTCCCGTCATCGGTCGGTTCGGTCAGCGTGTCGTAGATGTCCAGCGACATCCAGATATCCGCATTCTGCGCAGTATGCACAGGGTCGAGATAGATGCAGTCGGTCTGTCGCCCGAACACCAGGGTGCCGCCGCGGGTCACGGCCCCCGCCGGCCCTGTTGCGGTCAGAGCAAAGGCAATCAGCAGGAATGCGAGTCGCGGCATCGGCCACTCCATTTCAAACGAGTGACTCCGGCCGTTGCGGCCGTTGGCCGATGATACGCACGCGCGTTTCGCTCCGCCAACCCCGGATGGGGCGGAAAATGCGTTCCCCGCCCGCGATTTGGCCGTCTGGCAGGCAATGCAGCCCACGAACCAAGCAACCAGGTGCGGGAATGCGCAGGCAACGCCGGGTCGTGTTGCAAGCCGAGTGGGTCAGTCGCATCCTGCAGTGCCAAACGCACCGCAACCACCCTCAAGACGACGCTGGTGGATGGTCCTATGCCCCGAGACCCAAACGATCCGCTTCTGCTCACCCCAGGCCCGGCCAGTACCTCGCGCTCCGTCAAGGCGGTGATGATGCGCGACCGCGCCTCCGGTGGCGACGAGTTTCACGCCGACCTCGCGCATGCCCGTGCCTACATGGTCGGTCTGGTGCATGGCGAGGGCGCCTACACAGCGATCCCGCTGCCTGGAAGCGCGACCTGCAAACGAGGGCGTCATTGCCCAACTGGTGCCGGCCGGCGGCAAGCTGCTGATTCACACAAACGGCGTTTACGGCGACCGACTGATCGAGATCGCGTCGCATCTCAGCACACCGCACGCGGTGATCCGCACCGCCCCGTTCACTCCGCCCACGGCTGCGCAATTCGAACAGGCGATCCTCGCCGATCCCGCCATCACCCACGTGATGGTCGTGCATTGTGATACGAGCACCGGCGTGCTCAACCCTGTGGACACGGTCGCAGCAGTCTGCCGCCGCCACACAAAGGGCTTGTTCATCGACGCCGTCGCGTCTTTCGGAGCAATGGAGATCGACGCCCGCAAGCTCGGCTTCCAGGCGGTCACTGTCTCGTCCAACAAGTGCATGCACGGCGTGCCAGGGCTCGGTTGGGCAGTGGTGCAGAAGACCGCGCTGGAGAATGCGCGCGGTCACGGCGGCTCGCTGGTGCTGGACCTGTGGGATCAGAATCAGCACATGGACCGCACCACCGCGTTCCGCTTCACCCCGCCCACGCAGGTGGTAGCCGCCTTCGCCCAGGCCTGCCGCGAGCACGCACAGGAGGGCGGGTCGCCAGCCCGGCTAGAGCGCTATCGCCGCAACTGGCGCCGCCTGGTGGACGGCATGCGGCAGATGGGCTTCACCACCGTGGTTCCCGATGCGTATGCCGCACCGATCGTCGCGACCTTCCACAACCCGGACCACCCAAACTTTAGCTTCCAAGCCCTGTTCGAGGGCATGAAGAAGTGCGGCTTCATCATCTTCCCCGGCCGCCTCGCGCTGGCAAATACGTTCCGCATCGGCTGCATGGGCGAAGTGACCGAGGACGACATAGCCGAGGCTATGCAGGCAGTCTCCGACACGCTGGCGGAGATGGGGGTTACCCAGCTGGGCCGCGCCGAGGCGGCCGACTGAGGGCGATAGCGACGATACCCGTCACAGCTTGTCGCCCGCCCCGGATCCGGTGAACGGCGTCGGAATCCACCACTCCCGGCCGCGCGCGGTGGTGACGTATTCGGGCCAGCGCAGATCAACAGGTGGAACGAAGTCACGCGGCAGTAGGGGTGCCACCCAACTCGTTCCACTCACGCCCCCGCCAGTCCGATCGGCGAACTCCGCTTTGGCCGCCTCGAGCGTTTCAGGATGCGCCAGCAGGTCGAGGAAGGACGCGGCGATCGTCTTGGCCGCCACGAACACCCCTGGATCGATCGCGGCCGGTAGGCCGCCCAGAGCGTTGCTCGCCCAGGCGGGATATTCGTAGTCGTCGTGCGGCGGGCGGAGCCGTGGGCGCATGGTGAACAGACGCGCGGTGGGCGCATGCCACGTGTAGTCCACATAGTCATCCGCGCCGATATGGCGCTGCCATTCGGGCAAGCCGCGGCGGACCACAGCCTCGTACTCGTCCGGCGAGGCCAAGCGCTCGTTGTCGGCTAGGAACGGATTGTCCACCGGCGCGATGCCAAGCGTCTTCTGGATGGCGCGGCCGAAGGCGCGGGCCTCGTCGTCGAAGACAGGCGTGCCAACGCGCGCCAAGTTGCGCCACACCAGATCGATCATGGTCCGGTTCGGCAGGCCGACGCGGGTCTTGGTCACCCAACGCAACGAGGCTTGGCAGCCGCAGGCCGCTGCGGCGTGGCGTGCGTTGTTCGTCAGCACCTGGAGTATCTGCTGCTGGATGGCAAGAGACGGGGAGCGCCAGGAATACTGGATCTGGCTAAAGCGCGGCGGTAGGTTGTCCGAGGTCGCGTCGCCGCCGGCCAGGATGAATTCGTTCAGCGTCCAGGCGCCCGCGTGCGGGTACATCGCCTCTTTCGTGTATTTCGTCGTGGTGTACATCAGACACAGCGCATCAATCGCACCCGGACAACGTGCGACGGCATGGGCGGAGGTACGGATCGGCAGCAGAGACTTGTCAATCCAGGTCTCCGGCGCCAGCGTCTCGAAGGTGATCACGACGCTCCAATAGGCGCCGCACTGGGTCTCGGCCTGCACTGTATTGGTGACGTGCGGGTGGTAGCATATGAAAGCGTCGCAGCCGTCGTAATAACCCTTGGCGGCGTGCACCGGCTTCGAGCCGCAGACCTTCTCGGCCGGCTCACCCATGAAGCGCAACGTGCCGCGCAGCCCCTGACGCTGCATCGCCGCCTTGGTCGCTAGCATGCCAGCCAACGATGCGGTGCCGAGCGCGGAGTGCGGGTCGGTATGGCCGGCGGTCCACGGATGCAGCCCTTCCCGCGGCGCCTGATGCGGCACGACCTGCTGCGACTGGCCGGGTACCGCGTCGTACTCGGCATATCCGCCCAACACGGGCGAGCCCTGGCCCCAGCTTGCGGCGAAGGCGGTCGGCATCCCGCCCGAGCCTTCTTCGACCGAGAACCCCTCGGAACGGAGCAGCTCGCAATAGGCGCGGGCTGACTGGTATTCGCGCCAGGCCGGCTCGGCATAGTCCCAGATCCGGCGGTTGAACTCCGACAGGCGCGCCCGGTTGGCGTCGATCCAGGCGATGGCGATGCGTTGTGTCTCGTCCAGTCCGGTCACGGCGATCCTCCCATTTTGCCGGGGCCGCGCGGGGCCCGGCTCAGGTCATGATTGCAGGCGATGGCGCTTTTCGCCACGGTGGCCGTCATGGCCGCGCGACCCGTCTTCCGACCCAAGACGAACGCCTTGACCGCGCTGTTCGCCCGCCGCAAGCCGGTGATCGGCGTGGTCCATCTGCTGCCGCTGCCGGGCTCGCCCGGCTATGACGGCCAGTCAATGGACGCGATGACCGAATTCGCGCTTGCCGAGGCCGACCGGTACCGCACCGGCGGCATGGACGGCCTGATCGTCGAGAATCACGGCGACATCCCCTTCGCCAAGCCGGATCGGCTGGGACCCGAGACAGCGGCTTGCATGGCGGTGATCACCGACGCGGTGCGTCGGGCCACCGGACTGCCGGTCGGTGTGAATGTCCTGGCCAACGCCCCGGTAGCCGCGCTGGCAGTCGCCAAGGCGGCCGGCGCGCAGTTCATTCGTGTTAACCAGTGGGCCAACGCCTATATCGCCAATGAGGGCCTGATCGAGGCGCCGGCCGCCGAGGCGACGCGCTACCGGACCTGGGTACACGCTCAACCGGTGCGCATCTTCGCCGACGTGCATGTCAAGCACGGCGCGCACGCCATCACCGCCGATCGGTCGCTTGGAGAGCTCGCCCGCGACGTGGAGTTCTTCGACGCCGATGTCGCCATCGTCACCGGCGAGCGTACCGGGGATGCCGCCGCCATGGACGAGCTGCGCAAGATCGCCGCCGCGACGACGCTGCCGGTCCTGGTCGGCTCCGGCGTGACGCCGGGCAACGCGGGCGAGATCCTCGCGGTGGCGGATGGCGCCATCGTGGCGAGCTCGCTGAAGCACGACGGGGTCTGGTGGAACCCGGTCGATCCCGACCGGTTGGCTGCTTTTGCTCAGGCGGTGGCGCTGGCCCGCGACTAGGCCGGTTGGCCTCGTTCCCAGCAGGAATCATAGTCAGCCCGAGCATGGTTCCGAGGTTAGCCTTGAGCCCCGCTCAAGAATACTGCTTCGAAGCGCGGCCTGTCCGGACCAAACGCCTGGGTCCGCTGATCCGTTCACAACCGTGGCAATCCCCCATGACGGCCGCCACGAGGCGTGATACGCTGGCTTCCCGGCTCCTTCGATGATGCGTTCCGACTGACGACGAGGAGGGAAAATGCCGCTCGATGACCTTAGTGGCCGCGGCCACAGCTTCCTGCTGACCGATGCCCCCGCTTGGGGCACGCTGACGGGGGCGCTTGCAAACCTCGGGATCGCGCCGATCCCTCTCGACGAGTTGGACCGGCACCGGTTAACGCAGGTGCGCGCCCATCCGGCAAGCTTCCTCTACCGGCACCGCTGGATCGCGCCGTTGCTGACCGTCTCGAGCTTCGGCGTGAGCGTGGCGGGGGCGGCCGTGGTCGGGACCTCGGTGGCGGCGGTCTCGGTGATCCTCGCGGGGATGCTGCCGGCGCTGGCCGGCATCATCCTGGCCTCGCGCAAGGTGCGGGGCGAAGCGTACTGGGTCGAGCGGCGGCTGTTCGATCGCGACTTGTCGCTGGCGAAGGTTCCCCCGGCGATCGGCCGCATCGCGCGGACGGTGAAGCGGGAGTTTCCGCCGTCCCGACTGATCCTGGGCGAACTCCGGCAGGACACTGTGGTGCTCGATCCGTATCTTATCGCCGAGTACGGCGACGAGCGGGTGGTGCTGGGTATCTGGGATGGGGATCAGGTCATCGCCTGCGCCGGACCAATGGCGTTTCTGACCCGGTGAGGGAAGCGCCGGCTAGCCGCTAAGGTCTCGATCTCGGGAGACTTATCCCGGCGGCACTCGCATCGGCGTGTTGTCTCCCGGTTCGGTGGATGCAAGCACACCGCTTGCGAGCGGGGCCTCTGTTCCAGTAGCTGAAGGCCGAGGTCGGAAAACGGTTGTGTTCGGCGCCCTCAGTGTCATCGCGCGGATCTGCCGTCGGCTTTCGAGCAACGGCGCACGAGTTTTATGGGTCAGGCGACGCAGTTTGGGCAAACCTGAACATATCGGAGTGGTAATGAACTCGGCTAGACTAGGTGTGGCGGTGCCGGGTGAGGGATTTGAACCCCCGACCTTCGGTTTACAAAACCGCTGCACTACCGCTGTGCTAACCCGGCGCGGGCAGTTCTTCTAGGCGTCTTCGGCCGCAGCTTGCAACCTGGAGTAACGGGATGGCTGCCATCGAGGTGAACGGCCGCTCCTATCGCCTGCCCGAACGGCCGACGGTGGTGATCTGCTACGACGGCTGCGACCCTGCCTATATCGAACACGGTCTTGCCGACGGCGTTCTACCCACCATCGCTGCGCTGCGCACCGAAGGCTTTGTTGGTCAGGCAAAGGCCGCGCTCCCAACTTTCACCAATCCGAACAACGTCTCGATCGTCACCGGGGTGCCGCCTGCCGTGCACGGCATTTCCGGCAACTATGTCCTCGACCGCGCGACTGGCGAGGAGCGCATGATCACCGATGCAGCGCTGCTGCGCTGCGGCACCATCCTGGCGGCGACGGCAGATGCCGGGGTTCCCGTCGCCGCGGTCACCGCCAAGGACAAGCTGCTGCGTCTGCTCGCCCACGATCTTCGTGGCATCGCTTTCTCCGCCGAGCACGCCGACCGCGCGACGCGCGCGGCGAACGGCATCGCCGATGTTGAGACGATGGTCGGCCGACCGAAGCCCGACCAGTATTCCGCCGATTTGTCGTTGTTCGTGCTGGACGCCGGGCTGCAATTGCTACGGCGCGGCGACGCCGCACTACTTTATTTGTCGCTGTCCGATTACGTGCAGCACGCGCATGCGCCGGGTGAGCCGGCGGCCGATGCGTTCAATAGCGCCGTGGACGAGCGGATCGGGCAGTTGATCGAGGCCGGCGCGACGGTCGCAGCGGTGGCCGATCACGGCATGAACGACAAGTGCCGCCCGGACGGCAGCCCCAATGTGGTGTACCTGGAAACCGAGCTGAACCGCCGTTTCGGCGACGGATCGGTGCGAGTGATCTGCCCGATCGCCGATCCCTTCGTGCGCCATCACGGCGCGCTGGGATCGTTCGTGCGCGTCTATCTGCGCCGCGCCCATGATCTCGCAGCGCTGATGGCAGCGAGCGTCGAGCTGCCCGGCGTGGCCGAGGTGCTGGACGGGGCGACGGCCGCGCGCTGTTTCGATCTGCCGCTCGACCTGGAAGGCGATTTCGTCGTGCTCGGAGACGCCGCCACGGTGATCGGCGCGACGCCGGCGGAGCACGACCTGGCGGGTCTCGCCGGCCATCGGCTGCGCTCGCATGGGGGGCTGGCCGAGCAGACCGTGCCGTTCATCCTATCGCACCGGCTGAACGAGCCCTACGTGGCAATCGCCGCCGCTGGACGGCTGCGCAATTTCGACGTGTTCGACGTCGCGCTGAACGGCGTGACATGAGCGCATGACCGGACGTCGCGCCGTTGTGGTCGTGCTGGACGGGCTCCGCCGCGACTTCGTCGATGCCGCTGGCACGCCGGCGCTACACGCACTGGCGACACGCGCATGCCGTTTCGCAGCGCATCGGTCCGTCTTCCCCTGCGCGACCCGCGTGGTGTCGGCAAGCTTCGCGACCGGCTGCTATCCGGCGCGCCACGGACTGCAAGGCAATGCGATGGCGCTGCTGGAGGGTGGCCGGCTGGTGCCGCATGATGCCGGCCTGCCCGGATTCCTGGCGCACAAGAGGAAGGTGACGGGCCGCGCGCTCGCGGTGCCGACGCTGGCCGAGCGGCTGTCCCCGTGTGGGGGAGCGATCGTTTTCAGCAACGTCTCGCCTGGCGCGGCCTATGCGCATGATCCAGACGCGTTCGGGCGCGTGTTCCATCGTGCCGGCTCGTTTGGCCCCGGTCGGGTCCCGCTCGATCCGCTGCCGGTGCGGCTGGACAGTGTCGGCGACCGCGAGACGACCGAGCGCTTCATCGCTACGGCGCTGCAGCCCAGCGGGCCTGCGTTGTCCGTTCTGTGGTGCGGCGAGCCCGACCACATCCAACACAACACGCCGCTCGGCTCGCTGCTGCACCGGCGCGTGCTTGCTGAGGCCGATAGGAACGTCGGCTTGGTCATCGATGCCGTGGACCGGCTGCGCGCAGCCGGTGAGAACATGCTCCTGATCGTCTGCTCGGACCACGGGCACGAGACGGTGAGCGGGATCGTCGATGTCGAGGCCGAGCTGATCGCCGCCGGGCTGAAATCGAGCCCCGAGTCCGGCGATGTGCTGGCGCTGTCGAACGGCACCGCGACGCTGATCTACCTGCATCCGGAGCAAGAGGCGGTGCGTCCCGCGCTGGCAGATTTCCTGCGGTCTCGTGACTGGACCGGCACAGTGCTGGATGGGCCCGCGCTCTCGACGGTCGGTCAAGCGGCGACCAATGCGCTTGCCTTCGCTGTCGCATTCCGAGCGGAAGAGCGGGCCAATGAGTACGGCATTCCCGGTTGCGCGCTGGTCGGAAAGCCACGCTGGGGCGAGGGCGTGCCGATAGGCTGCGGGCAGCATGGGGGTCTTGCCGCTCATGAGCAGGCGCCATTCCTGATGATCGAGGGCGAGGGATTCGCTGCGGGCAGCGCGTGTCAGAGCGAAAGCCAGATTGTCGACCTGGCGCCAACGATCCTGCACCATTTGGGGGTTGAGGCGGTCGAGTTGGACGGACGGCTGCTGCAAACGTTGAGGGCGCAGTGACCCTCACCAGGTTCGCTGCGCCAACTGACCGTTCCCGCAGAGCGGGCGTGGTGAGGTCGCTGGTGTGCCCCCAGTCCGAGGAGTAGAGACGGATCAAGCCAGATCTGTGGTAACTTTGCTGCAATGAAGGCGATCGGAGATAGCCGTCTGCTGCTCAGCAATTCCGGGAAACGTGGCATTCGTCAGTCACAACGTTAAAGCCCGTGAGTGTGCAGGGCCCAAACGTTGTGGCTAGCGCCACGTCCGTCGCGTCGCGCCCACGTGCCATCAGAATGCGGCCGATCCGAGGGGTGTTATGCCGGGCGTCAAAAGTGTGCCAATGGCCTCCAAGATAAGCTTCGAACCAAGCCGAGAAATCCATAGGACACGGCACCGGGGGGATGCCGATATCGCCCAGATAGCCGGTGCAATAGCGTGCAGGAATGTTCATGCAGCGGCAGAACGTAATTGCCAGATGCGCGAAGTCGCGGCAAACGCCGCGTTGCTCTGCGTGACCGCTCCACGCCGTACGCGTCGGGTCAGCATGCTCGTAACCGAAGGCAATCCTGTCATGCACATAATCGCAGATCGCTTTCACGCGTGCCCAGCCGGGTGGGGTCTGACCGAACAGCGACCAGGCGATGTCAATAAAGCGATCGGTATCGCAATAACGACTGCCAAGCAGGTGAACCAGCACCTCGTCCGGTAGATCCTGGACAGCATGCTGTCGCGCGTCGGGAGCCACGACGTCGGGTGTTCCAGGATCGAGTACCAGAAACGATGTCGACATCTTCAGCCGACCAGCAGGCGCGACAATACGATGACAGATATTGCCGAAACCGTCACGATATTCCGTTGCCCCAATGGGCGGATCGAAGATGATCTGGTGTGGGCCGATGACATCAGGCAGGCGGGAAGGATGCACGCTAAGCACCAGCAGCATCGGCGTGTCCTGTTGACAATCGTATTCGATTTCGTAGCCAGCACGGATCTGCATGATTTGATCTCCCGAACGGGATGAACCGACGGCGCCTTACCTCGGCTTGAGCACTAACCGGCTTGGAGCGAACCGGTTTCTTCCCCCTGGGTTTGGTCGATGGCGTCGCTGGTCACGTTTACCTCAACCGTCATGCCAAGATGGTCACCCGGGAAGCCAAACCATGTTCCGTGCAAGGGGATTGTCTGGGATGGATCACGCGCAACAGCGACGCGAATGAGATCACGATTGCCGACAATACCATTTGTCGGGTCGAATTCGATCCACCCGGCGCCTGGTAGGTAGACCCGCACCCAGGCGTGGGTCGATCCGCCGCCGACGCGGCGCCTGCGCTCCGAGCGCGGCGCGTACAGGTAACCCGAGACGAAGCGGGCAGCGAGCCCGAGCGAACGAGCCGCCTCAAGCATCAGTACGGCAAAGTCACGGCAGGTGCCTGTGCCAAGCTTCAACGTCTGGGCGGGGCTCTGAACGCCGCCCTCGTGGCGCAAAACGTAGCTGAAGCCACTCTCGATACCGTGGGTCATGCGCTCAAGCAAATCCAAGGTTCCAGTCGGGCCGTCGGCGAGCAGAAACTGACGTGCCCAGCGATCTATCTCGCGCTCCGGGTCTGGGTAGTGCCGTTCGATCGATCGGGCGAGATCCGGGATTTCCTCGATCCCGTAGGAAAAAGGAAAGGTCTCGGCATAGGGCTCAATCTGAAAGTCAAGTCCATTCAATGGCTGATGGTCGATGCGGGTCGCGCTTGCAAACCGCAGCTCGCGCGCACGTTCACTGAAGGTGGCAACGGCAACACTGTTGCCGAACACGTCATGGACCCAACGCAGAGCGGCCGGCTTCGGCGCTATCTCAAGTTTCGCTTCGAGCAGACGCTGGTCATGTCCCTCACGTGGCCGCAGCATCATGCGGTGCTCACCGAAGGCGACCGGTTGCTTATAGCGATATGTCGTTACATGAGATACGGTAAGGATTGGCATGGCTCAAATTATATCGTCACGCCCGAGAATCTCGGGCGTGACGATGACCAGGTTCCTCTTTTTGCAATCAGACAAGCGTGATCTGCTCGCGCCGGAGCTGCACGGTGAGCTCATCGAGCGCCTTGCCGATCCGCTCGATCATCTCGTCGATTTCCGGCTTGGAGATGATCAGCGGCGGGCTGAAGCAAAGCACCTCGCCGGGGACGGTGCGGCCGATGACGCCGTTCTGCTCGATCAGCTTCACCCAGCGTGCTCCGATCTTCGCCGTGGGATCGAAGTTCCGGTGTTCCGCCTTGTCTGCAACCAGCTCCACTGCGCCGATCAGTCCGACGCCGCGCACCTCGCCCACCAGCGGGTGGTCGGCAAAGCGCTTGCGCAATGCCGCCTGCATATGCGGACCGACCTCGCGGACATGCGCACCGATATCCATCTCGTCGTAGATTTTCAGCGTCTCGATCGCCACCGCGGCCGGCACGGGATGGCCGGAGTAGGTGAAGCCGTGACCGAAGGTACCAATCTCGTTGCTGTGCCGGGCCATCGCGTCGAACACCCGGTCGTTCACCATGACCGCGCTGATCGGCAGATAGGACGAAGAGAGCGCCTTCGCGCAGGTGATGATGTCGGGCTCGATGTTGTAGGTCTGGCTACCCCAATAGTTGCCGGTGCGCCAGAAGCCACAGATCACCTCGTCGGCGACGAACAGGATGTCGTATTTGCGGCACACCGCCTGGATCTTCTCGAAATAGCCGCGTGGCGGCACTAGCACGCCGCCAGCGCCCATCACCGGCTCGGCGAACATGGCGGCGACTGTGTCGGGATCCTCGGCCAGGATCAGCTTCTCGAGCTCTTCGGCGCAACGTGAGGCGAACGCGTCTTCGGTCTCGCCCGGCTGTGCGAAATGATAGTGGTGCGGCGTCATCGTGTGGATGAAGCCGGGCAGCGGCACGTCGAAGCTGCGGTGGTTGTGCGGGATCGCAGTCAACGAGGACGAGGCGATAGTGATGCCGTGATAGCCCTTGTTGCGGCCGATGATCTTTTTCTTCTTCGGCCGGCCCAGCGCGTTGTTGAAGTACCAGATCATCTTGATCGCGCTGTCGTTCGCCTCGGACCCCGAGTTGGCGAAGAACACCTTGCTCATCGGCACGGGGGCGCGTTGGATCAGCATCTCAGCAAGATCGATGCAGGGCTCGTGCGACTTGGCGGTAAAGCCATGGTAGTACGGTAGCTTACGCATCTGCGCCGCGGCTGCCTGCACCAGACGCTCGTTGTCGAAGCCGAGCGAGGCGCACCAGAGGCCCGCGACGGCCTCGATGTATTCCTTGCCGGCATCGTCCCACACGCGCACGCCCTTGCCGCGGGTGATGACGATCGGCCCCACCTCCAGATGCGTCTTCAGGTCGGTGTACGGATGCAGCACATTGGCGATGTCACGGGCGGCAGCCGAGTTGGCGCCGAACGGGGGCGGGCTCATGGGTTCCTCCTGGACCGGTGTCGGGGATGCAGCCTAGGATGAAACGGCCGGCCCGTCACCCCAGAGGAGGCGCCATGCAATTCGGCTATTTCACCCTCAGCGACAACCACTACCGCGACAACCGTCGTTCACCCAATCAGTTCATTGCCGATATCATCGACGAGGCGCTGTATGCCGAGCAAATCGGGCTGAGCTCCGCTTGGATCGGAGAGCATCATTTCAGCACCCTCGGTGTCCTGTCCTGTCCTGATCTCGCGCTTGCCTACATCGCCGCGCGCACGCAGCGCATCCGCCTCGCGCCAGCGGTCACGGTGCTGCCGCTGCACCACCCGATCCGGGTCGCCGAGCAATGGGCAAGCCTCGATCTCCTGTCGGCCGGACGCGTCGATTTCGCTGCCGGCCGCGGCTATGACCGCCGCGAATACGCTCCGCTCAATGTTTCGTTCGAAGACAATCAGGCCATCTTCGAAGAAGGCATGGAGATCGTGCAGCGCCTCTGGGCCGATCCCGCGCCGCTGACCCATCGCGGCCGGCACTATGCGTTCGATAATGTCTCGATCACTCCGCAGCCGGTGCAGCGCCCTATTCCGTCCTATGTCGCCTCGTTCTCCCGCCCATCGATCGAGCTCGCGGCTCGGCTCGGCTGCGGGTTAATCGTGGCGCCATTCGCCGCGGCGATCAGTTTCGGCGGCCTGACCGACGTGGCACGGCTCTACCGCGAGACCTGCGCCAAGCACGGAACCATGCCGGGGCGGCTGATGTGCAGCTATTTCATCCATTTCCACGATACGCCGGAGCAGGAAACCGCGGCCCGCGCCCGCCAGCTTCGGTACTACCAGGAATGTGTCATTCCCGCCTTTCCAGGCGATCCGGCCACTGCCCCGCCGAGCTACCGCTATTTCATCGGCATGGTCGATAGGCTGAGGAACGTTCGCCCCGAGGACCTGACCGACAACGCCGTCCTGCTCGGTTCGCCCGCCTGGATCACCGACGTGCTCAAGCGCGTGGAGGCCGCCGGCTTCGACGAAGTGATCCTGTATTTCAACGTCGGCTTGAAGCCGCACGCCCAGGTCAAGGACGAAATGGCACGCTTCACCGAGCAGGTGGCTCCGGCGTTCCAGCGCTGATGCGCAACAGCGGACAAGCCAGGATGCCGTCCTGGTCGAGGTTTGAACGTACCGGCGCGCACCCCTTACCACGCCGCAGCCCGTAAGCGCGCAGCGTGATATCGGCCACGCCCTTATTCTCACCCGGCATCTCCAGGCCCCATAGCGGACCGGAATGAGTGCGCATCGCCGCTTCGACCTGGCGGGCCAACCGGTTGCGGTCTCCGGGATGAACAAGGTTGTTGTTCGCTCCGACGAAACGCATGTTGAGCGGAGCGAACGCCACGACATAGGCCATCGGCGAGGGATCGAGCAGCACTACCAGGCTATCCGCCGGCATCGGCGGCAGCGCGACCGCGACGGCTTGCTCTCCCGGCGCGCCACGGCCCCAGTCGGGATAGACGGTGACGGCGATCAGCACGAGGACCAGGGCGGCGGAACACATGCGCTGCCATTCCCGAGCGAGCCGCGTCAGCAGCGGCGATAGCGCTGTCATGATCAGGACGCCGCTGAACAGTTCCAGCACCGCGAGATAGCGCAGGATCGAGAAGCATATCTCCCATGCAACATAAGACAGCGCCCAGAACGCGGACAGCATCGCGACGCCGCGGGCGGCGCGGGAGTGGAGCCGCCGCTTGGCCCGCACGACGACTGCCAATGCCGCGATACAGCCGAGCGCGACGCGCGGATCCCGGGTCGGCAGTTCAGTCACGAGCGTCTGCGGTGTGAATACCCAGAACAGCGGATAGAACAGCGCCTGGACGACCGAGCGGGGCATGAACCGAAGATCGGCCATTCGCGCCATTGCTCCCCAGGGCGAATGGAAGAAGTCGTTGAAATATGGAAACACCGGGTTGGCGAAGTGCTGCCATAAGTTCCACCACCAGAACCCGCCTGTGAGTCCTGCACCCACCACGCCTCCGCCAGCAAACCAAAGCACCCGCCGTACCCATCGGCCTGGAGCCCCGAAGATCGGCAGCACTACCAATCCCAGAGTATACGGCCCGGATGTAAGCTTCAGCCCCACAGCGATCCCGCCTAATAAACCTGCGGCCAAGCAGGCTTGCTCCGACGGCTCGGTTCCGTCGGCGCGTATCAGGAGCAGCACGGCGCCCAGGATGCACGCGCCCGCCGCCATCTCGCTCATCGCCGTTCCCAGCGTCGGCAGTCCCGCCGCACCGGTAACGCCGATGAGTGCCGCCGCAAATGCCTGGTATGGGGGAAGCAGCCGGTGCGCTAAAACGAGCGCGAGCACCGCAGCGATCGCGTGCGGCACGGCAAGGATGGTCGCCAGCAGCCGCGGTACATGATTGAACGCGTGCAGCAGCAGCACATAGGCGATATCGAGCAGCGGGGAATGGAAGGTCTGCATCTGGGCCGGATCGAGATCCATCCTGATCCGCCCGTGAAGCCACGCAAACCCATTATAGAGATGATAGTTCCGCAGATCCCAACTTGCGTCGGGTCCCGCAATCGCGGCCGCGAGCAGTATGCCCGACCCAAGCGTGATAACGCCAAGCCACTGCGCCGATGCCGGTCTGATCCATCGCTGCTGAGCGGCTATAGCGCCTCCTGCAATCGTCTGCATGCAGACAGGCTATGCGGCCCCGCTTGCTGCCTCGTTAACCCGGTCCATGCCGGATCGGTTCCGCATCACGCGGTGTTCTCGCGTAGCGCGGCAGATCGTCGAGGATCTCTAACCACGGCACCTGCTCTTCGACATGCACATGTGCCAGCGGCACGACGGCGGCGGGGTCGCCCAGGCTGCAGACATATAGATCGACGTGATCCGGCCTTTGGTCGCTTTCGTATGCTATCGGCGAGCCGCAGCGGCCGCAGAAGCTGCGCCGCACCCCCGGCGAGGACGCGTACACTTTCGGCGTTCCCCGCGTATATCGAAAATCTGCCCGTCGAACGATTAGAAATGTAGTAACAGGTGATGATGTATTGCGCCGGCAGCTTTCGCAATGGCAATGCACGATCTGCAATGGTACGCCTGATACGGCGTAGGCGATATCACCGCAGAGACAATGACCAGTCAGACTGCTCATTATTGCATCTCCTGTACGGGCTGTCTTGGGTCAGTTTGCGGCATACGCTCCCCGGAAAGCAGAAATCCGAGGTGAAGAAGGCGACGGTCAGTCAAACACTGTGACGAGCCTCTTCGATCGCCACCCAATCTTCTGGAAGATCGAGAAACCGTCTACTAACGGTCGCACCGGGTGCCCCGGGCGTGCTGGGAGGAGCAGGATGTCGCAAATGGGACAGTTCCGGAAAAGGCGGGATCGCACACTCGTGGTACCCTGACATGAACGCCGCTTACGACGCCAGCAATCGGATTCCAGCCGCGCGTCCGGTAGAGTTTGCGGCCCCTCCTGGGCATCCCGCCCGCGGGACGCCAGTTGTCCTCCAGGTCCTTCCGTCGCTCGTCACCGGTGGTGTCGAGCGCGGCACCATCGAGGTCACCGAAGCAGTTGCGGCGGCGGGTTGGACTGCGCTGGTCGCCAGTGCCGGCGGGCCACTGGTCGCGGCAATCGAGCGGGCCGGTGGGCGGCACATCACGCTGCCGCTCGATCGCCGCACGCCGATGGCCATCTGGCGCAATGCCGCCCGCCTTGCCCGCCTGGTGCATCAGGAAGGCGTCGATATCGTGCATGCCCGCTCCCGCGCCCCCGCCTGGTCGGCATGGCTCGCGGCACGGCGGACGGGCGCACGCTTCATCACCACCTATCACGGCACCTACAATGAAGACCTGCCGTTCAAGCGCCGCTACAACGCGGTCATGGCCAGGGGGGAGATCGTCATCGCCGCCAGTCGTTTCATTGCCGACCTGATCATCGCCCGACACGGGATTGATCCCTCCCGTATCCGGGTGATCCCGCGCGGCGTCAATCCCGCCGTCTTCGATCCCGCTTCCGTTACCGCGGAGCGGCTCGGTCGGCTGGACACAGTGTGGTCGCTTCCGCCCGGCGCCCCGGTGATCACGCTTCCTGGCCGGCTCACAGGCTGGAAGGGCCAGACGGTGCTGCTGGACGCTATCGCCGGGCTCGTGCGGCGGGAAACGGTCTGTGTGCTGCTCGGCTCGGACCAGGGCCGCATCGGCTATACCGCCGAGCTGCGCCGCCAAGCTCAGCGGCTGGGCATTGCTGATCGGGTGCGCCTGCCCGGCGAATGCGACGACATGCCGGCCGCCTTGTCGCGGTCCGATATCGTGGTGCACGCCTCTACTCAGCCGGAAGCCTTTGGTCGGGTGGTGATCGAGGCGCAGGCGATGGCGCGGCCGGTGATCGCCGCCGATTTTGGCGGCCCCGTGGAGACGGTCGAGCACGGCGTTACCGGCTGGCGCGTTCCGCCGGGTCAGCCAGCGGCGCTTACGGCGGCGCTCGATCGGGTACTGACGCTGCCGGTGGAACGGCGCGCGGCGATCGGCGCCGCGGCCCGTGCGGCCGTGCTCGCGCGCTGCACCACTGTGGCCATGCAGCAGGCGACGCTTGCCGCGTACCGCGAATTGCTTGCTGCTCCCGCGCAGGCCGGGGTTGCGGCGAAAGGGGCGTGACGTCATAGACCTGGGTTTTCGCAGCCTGGGAGACCCCGATGCCTGCCATCACCCTGCCCGATGGATCCGTGCGCCGCTTCGACGGCCCGGTGACGGGCACGGCTTTGGCTGAGGCGATCGGTCCCGGTCTGGCCCGCGCCGCGCTGGCCATGAAGATCGACGGGCGTCTGGTCGACCTGGCGACCAGCATCGAGCGCGACGCCACCGTGGTCTTCATCGCCCGCCGCGACCCCGAGGCGCTGGAGCTGATTCGCCACGACGCCGCCCACGTGCTGGCCGAAGCGGTGCAGGCGCTCTATCCCGGCACTCAGGTGACAATAGGGCCCCCGATCGCCGACGGCTTCTATTACGATTTCGCCCGCAACCAGCCGTTCACCCCGGAGGATTTTGCGCCGATCGAGGCGAAGATGCGCGAGATCATCGCCCGCGGCGCGCCGTTCCGCCGCAGCGTGATGGAGCGCGACGCTGCGATCGAATTCTTCAAGCGCAAAGGCGAGAAATATAAGGCGGAGATCATTCAGGACCTGCCGCGCGACGAGCCGATCAGCCTCTACTCGCAGGGCGAGTGGGTCGATCTCTGCCGCGGCCCCCACATGCGCACCACCGCCGATGTCGGCACCGCCTTCAAGCTGATGAAGGTGGCCGGCGCGTATTGGCGTGGCGATCACCGCAATGCCATGCTGAGCCGCATCTACGGCACCGCCTGGCGCGACCGCGCCGAGCTCGACGCCTATCTGCACATGCTGGAGGAAGCCGAACGGCGCGACCACCGGCGAATCGGCAAGGCGATGGACCTGTTCCATTTCCAGGAGGAAGCGGTCGGCAGCGCATTCTGGCATCCCAAGGGATGGCGGCTGTGGCGCACGGCCGAAGACTACATGCGTCGCCGGCTCGATGCGGATGGGTATCAGGAGGTACGCAGCCCGCAGCTCGTCGATCGCGCCTTGTGGGAGGCCTCCGGCCACTGGGAGAAATTCCGCCAGCACATGTTCGTCGCGCAGGTCGAGGACGAGGACAAACTCCTGGCACTGAAGCCGATGAACTGCCCGTGCCACGTTCAAATTTTCCGTCAGGGGGTGCGGTCGTACCGAGAGCTGCCATTGCGGCTGGCGGAGTTCGGCTCCTGCCATCGCTACGAGCCGTCCGGCGCGCTGCACGGCCTGATGCGGGTGCGCGCATTCACCCAGGACGACGCCCACATCTTTTGCACCGAGGCCCAGATCGCGTCCGAGACAGTGAAATTCGTGGCACTCCTGTCGTCGATCTATGCCGATTTCGGGTTCCCCGAGGTCCGGGTGAAATTCTCCGACCGGCCGCCGGAGCGAACCGGCTCGGACGCGGTGTGGGATCGCGCCGAGGCAGCGCTGAAGGAAGCCTGCGCCATCGCCGGCGTGGAGTACGAGCTCAATCCTGGAGAAGGGGCGTTCTACGGTCCCAAGCTCGAATTCGTGCTGCGCGACGCGATCGGGCGAGACTGGCAGTGCGGCACGTTGCAGGTCGATTTCAACATGCCCGAGCGGCTCGACGCCGAATATGTGGGCGAGGACGGGATGCGCCACCGTCCGGTCATGCTGCACCGGGCAATCCTGGGCAGCTTCGAGCGGTTCCTCGGCATCCTGATTGAGCATTACGCCGGCCGGTTCCCGCTCTGGCTGTCTCCGGTACAGGTGGTGGTCGCGACCATCGTGTCGGATGCCGACGAATTCGCGCGCGAGGCCGCCCGGGCATTCCGCGAGGTGGAGCTGGAAGTGGCGCTCGACCTTTCGAACCAGAAGATCGCCGCCAAGGTGCGGGAGCATAGCTTGGCTCATGTGCCTGTGCTGGCCGTGGTTGGCCGAAGAGAGGCGGAGAATGGCACCGTTGCCCTCCGCCGGTTGGGGTCGGAGGCGCAGAAAGTGCTGCCGCTGGCCGCCGCCGTTGCCCGTCTTGCAGCGGAGGCGACCGCTCCCGATCTCAAGCCTGGTGGCCAAGCAGGGCGGGAGTCTGCTTGATCCAGATCGGCCGGATCGGCCAGACTGTTGCCCGAGGGCCCATGCTGGACCAACAACAATAGGAGAACACCATAGCACGAGGACCACTGCCCGCCCCGCCCACGCGCGACGGGCCGCGAGTAAACGAGGAGATTCGAGCGCCGCAGGTGCGGCTGATCGATCAGGACGGCGAGATGCAGGGCGTGATGAGCATCCGGGAGGCGCAACAGCGCGCCTACGCGGTGGGGCTCGACCTGCTGGAGATTAGTCCCAATGCGGACCCGCCGGTCGTGAAGATCCTTGATTTCGGCAAGTACAAGTACGAGCAACAGAAAAAGAAAAACGAAGCCAGGAAGAAGCAGAAGGTCATCGAGATCAAGGAGATCAAAGTCCGCCCCAATATCGATGAAAACGACTATCAGGTGAAGATGCGCGCCATGAAGTCATTCATCGGAGAGGGGGACAAAGTCAAGGTGACGCTACAATTCCGTGGCCGAGAGATGGCTCACCAGGAGATCGGCGTTCGTGTGCTGGAACGCATCCGCGCAGAGATGGACCCACTTTCCAAGGTCGAGCAGATGCCGCGGATGGAGAATCGCCAGATGGTGATGGTGCTGACGCCTCGGTAGTTGTCAGTTTTCAGTTGGCCGCAGGCGGGTCGCCTAACTGCCCAGTTGGGCCGCCATGTCCTCAATGTCGGTCGCTACGATGTCCCAGTCGGCCTCCGGGACATAGTCCCTGGCTTGGTGGGGCCCGTACTCGGTCGGACGGGGGAAGAAGGCCGTCATCAGACCGAGCTTGCGGGCTGCGGCCAAGTCGCTGTTGTGGGCTGCCGACATCATTACCTGGCCCGGCTCCAGGTCGAGCAGCTCGCAGACCCCGAGATAGGTCTCCGGGTCGGGCTTGTAGTGTCCGAAGAGGTCCGCCCCGAACACCATGTCCCATGGCAATCCTGCGTGCTTGGCCATGTTGGTGAGCAGCGACACGTTGCCGTTGGACAGCGGGCCGATGATAAACAGGCGTTTGAGCCGCGTGAGACCGGCGACTGCGTCGGGCCATGGCTTAAGCCTGTGCCATCCATGGTTTATGTGGCGACGATCGGCCTCGGTGAGGCCGTTGACGTCGAACTCCTGCACAAGCCGATCCAGGGAGGCGCGGTGCAGGTCATCGAGTTTGGTCCAGGGAAGCTCGCCGCGGCGCACTCGATCCATTGACGGGCGATAGGCAGCGCGCCAAGCGTCCACCAGCGCAGTCCAGTCGGCATTGATGCCACGTTGCCGGCCGAAGCCGGTCAGCTCTGCGATCAAGCTGCCACGCCAATCAACGACGGTTCCGAAGGTGTCGAACACGATTGCCACGGGTTGCCTGGTCGACATGTGCGCCTCCTGTGCGGAGGTGAATATGAAAGGGCTACCGGTGGTTGGCCAGAGCAGGAGGAGCGAGACGACGGCTCCTTACTGGACACAGATCGGGGTGTGCTGGTACTGGGCCACGCATGAAACGTTGGACGCGGCGTCCTTTGGTACAGGAGGCAGCGGGTTGGCTGCTCGCATCCTATGTCACTTTCGCACTGCGCACGACGCGATGGACGCTTGAGGGAGTGGAGCACATTACACCCTTTGCGGCAGGGCGGCCGGTCATCGTGGCTTTCTGGCACGAGTGCCTGGCGCTGATGCCAATGGTATGGGTGCTGTCACAACGGCTGCCTCAGTCGCAGGCGGGCCGCGCCCACGTGCTGGTCACACGTCATCGAGACGGGCGGCTGCTGCGCGCGTTCCTGCGACGATTTGGGCTCAATATTGTGACTGGTTCCTCGACGCGGGGCGGGGCGGCGGGTCTTCGGAACCTGCTGGCGCTGCTCGGCCGTTGCGAGCACGTTGCGATTACGCCGGATGGCCCACAGGGTCCAAAACGGGTAGCGGCACCGGGCGTGGCACACCTTGCCGCTCTCTCTGGTGCGCCGGTCTTGCCGTGTGCAGGACAGACGTCGCGCCGCTGGGTGTTGCGAAGCTGGGACCGAATGGTCGTCCCCAAACCGTTCGCCCGTGGGGTGATCGTCTTTGGCCCTGCGATCTCGGTTCCCCGCGAAGGGTGGCAGGAGGCTGTGGCGGTGATCGGCTCGGCACTCACTGCGGCGAGCGAGGTGGCCGACCGGCTCTGTCAGGCGTGAGCGCGCTGCCTCCAATCTGGTCGTCGGCGGCCAGCATGGCGACACCGGCATTGAGGGTCCTGCTGCGTCATCGCGCACGGCGGGGCAAGGAGATTGCAGAGCGCTTGCACGAACGAGAGGGCCGGGAGACGATCCCGCGGCCGCCGGGTCGCCTGCTTTGGCTGCATGCAGCCAGTGTGGGTGAGAGCGTCTCGATTCTGCCGGTGTTGACGGAACTCGCCCTCCAGGCTCCGAACCGGAAGATGCTGCTGACGACCGGTACCGTCACTTCGGCAACATTGCTGAAGCAGCGGTTGCCCGAGATGGCGCTGGACGAGCGAGTCATGCATCGCTTCGCTCCGCTTGACGTTCCACGCTGGAGCGGACGTTTCCTGGACCACTGGCGCCCTGACGTGGCGGTGTTGGTGGAAAGCGAGCTGTGGCCCAACCTGCTTGCTGGTTGCCGCGCACGCGGCATCCCGGTCGTACTGCTGAATGCACGCATGTCGGCTACCAGCGTGCGGCGATGGCGACTCGCGCCTGGACTGGCGCGGGAGCTGCTTGGCTCGCTAGCGGTGATCCAAGCGCAGAGCGAGACAGATGCGGAGCGCCTCCGCGAGCTGGGAGCCCGGGCTGTTACGGTGCCTGGGAACCTCAAATTTGCCGCGTCGCCGCTGCCCGCAGATACGAGTGAGCTGTCACGGGTGCAGAAGTGGCTGGGCGAGCGCCCCTGTTGGCTGGCGGCCAGCACACATCCGGGCGAAGAAGCGATTATTCTCGATGCCCACCGAATGCTGGCCAGCTCGTATTCCGGCTTGGTCACCCTCGTTGTTCCGCGACACCCGGAGCGCGGAAAACAGATCGCCGCTGAGGTTCGGGATCTCGAGGTCAGTCGCCGTTCGTTAGGACAAAAACCGCCGACCGAGGGCGTGTGGATAGGCGATACGCTGGGTGAGCTGGGGCTTTGGTACAGGCTGGCTGGCCTTGCTCTCGTCGGTCGAAGTCTGGTGCCACCTGGCGGCGGACAGAACCCGCTGGAGCCGGCACGGCTTGCGTGCCCGGTCGCAACGGGACCGTATACCGAGAATTTCTCTGATGCCGTGCAGGTGCTTGAGTGCGCGGGAGCGCTCATCCGGGTGACCGATGCCCGCTCGATCGCCGACTGGGTAGCCGCCATGCTTCGGGCCCCGCGGGATCGCGCGGCCATCGGCGCCCGGGCCCAGGCCGTGGCCGCCAAACATGGGGATCTCCCGCGGCGGATCGCGGCCGAACTACTGGCACTTGCGTCAGCTGGTGGGTGATGCTGCTGCGTCCGCCTGCATTCTGGCAGGGGCGCGGCGACGGGATCCTTGCCAGGCTGCTGTCGCCGCTCGGCGCGGTGACTGCGGCCGCGACCGCCCATCGGGTCGCCCGGCCAGGGTGGCGTGCGCCGGTTCCGGTGATCTGCTGCGGCAACGTCACTTTGGGTGGTAGCGGAAAGACGACCCTTGCGCTTGACCTGGGGCAGCGCCTGCGTTCACGCGGCCTGGTTCCGCATTTTCTGCTTCGCGGCTATAGGGGCACGTTCCGAGGCACAAAGCGCGTGCTGATCGGAGACAGCGCGGCGCTGGTCGGTGACGAGGCGCTACTGTTGGCAGCGGAGGGGCCCACGTGGATCGGCGCCGATCGTGCCGCATCGGCTCGCGCCGCGGTGGGAGAAGGGGCGGACATTCTGATCCTGGACGATGGGCTGCAGAATCCAACGCTAGCTAAAGACCTGTCGTTGCTGGTCGTGGATGGCGGGTTGGGCTTCGGCAATGGGCGCGTGGTTCCGGCTGGCCCGCTGCGCGAGCCGGTAGCGGCCGGAGCCGCGCGGTGCAGTGCAGCAGTGTTGATCGACCAGGACCCATCCCAAGCCACTGTCGCGTTGCCGCAATGGCTCCCGGTGTTATCTGCGCGACTTGTCGCGGGACCGGACGCGGCCGTGGTCGCCGGCCGTCGCGTGCTGGCCTTTGCCGGCATTGCGAGGCCGGGAAAGTTCTTTGCGACGTTGGACAAGACCGGTGCTGTTCCGATTGGGTGGCTTTCGTTTCCTGATCACCATCGATTTGCGGATCGGGAGTTCCAGCGAATCCTTGAGCGGGCCCGGCGGCTCGACGCTCTGCCCGTCACTACGCCGAAGGACGCCGCACGGCTGAGTGCGGCGCAGCGCGCGGCCGTGCATGTGATCGGGGTGCGTTTGGTCTGGGACGATCCGAACGCCATTGAAGGGATGCTCGGTCAGGTCATTGCACGACGGAACACTTCGCTGAACATGGGGGCTAATCCGTAAGCGTCCAAATCGCCGGCTGACGTATATTCGTTCCTGTGCGAATCGTTCGATCAGGCCGGATGGCATCGCGGCCGGAAAAGAAAGACTGAGAATATGCGGCGCACGAACGACTTCAGCAGCACGCCGCCTCGGCGAGGCGTGCGGTCAGCATCCTGAGCCGCGCGGTGACTGCTTCCGCGCCCTAATCCAGCCATCATCTCCATTCCGATCGCGGCCATTTCAAGCGTTTCAAAATGATCGCGTTCACCCATGTCGAAGCGCCGTGCGTTCGGCACATAGGTTGTATCCCGCATGTAGGGCGCGGCCTCGGAGTCGAATGGCGCGGCGGCCGGAGCCTGTCTGCTCCAGCGGGACGCTGTCCTGCCATCGTTTTGAGACGTAGAGGAAAGCACGCCTACAGGGGCCTAGTACCCATTTGTATGTCGGGAAGACCTTTGTATGTCGGGAAGACCAAAAAGTCCGGGTCGAAGCTACGGGCGTTGGTGTGCAAGGCGCCGACACTGTGTGTTGCATCCACCACCAGTCTCGCGCCAACACCGCGCAGGCCGCAGCTACGCGGTTGAGATCGACCAGGCCGCCATCTGACCAGTGCACAGACGAAATGGAAGCGAAAGCCACCGGTGGGCCGGCAAGCTTGATGGCCGTGAGAAGGGCGGCGGTCCAGTCGCCGTTTGGAGGTCGCTTAACCACTTCCAGGGTAGCGCCCTGAGCCGCCGTCCGGCCCATCCACTCCAGTACCGGGGATGAGTGATCGTCCTCCAGAACTAATACGCGGGACCCCCTGAGGCAGCGGCAACGCGCGCGCGGCGGTGGCAACGCCGTAGCTCACCGACGGGATCAATGCGACTTCGTTCGGGTCAGCATTGATCAGGCGTGCAGCCGCCGCTCGGGCCCGCTCGAATTGACGTCGGGCGTTGCCGCCTTCCATCTCCCAGGGGCGGACCTTCCGGGCGATCCCTCGCTCGCCGGCATCGCGCGATGCCAGTGGAATCGGGCTGCAGTCTGCACACAACGCGCGGCAGACCGAAGAGAATCGAGCATGGCCGGCCCTTTCATTGGCATCCCGCCAGGATGGCACGGCTGTTGGTCGCCGAGGAGTGTCAGGGCAGGTGTTTCTGGAGGGAGGTTTGCATCCAGCGAGTCCTAGATGGCATCTTGGATTCTGGCTTTTAATCAGTATGTAAGATCTGATTCCCGAGTTGGCGTGTTAGGAATCCTCCATGAGCTCTTGTTACATGCCTACCCGTCGTGTGCTGATCGGCCGGGTCGGGTCTGCGATCTGGGTGTTTGGCGCATTCCTGCTCCCTTGGCGGGGGGCGGGGGCAGCCTCCGCCGCAGGGCGTGCCGACAGGAGAGGCGCGGGGCGGGCAGATAGGGGTTTGGCGCCGCTGGTCATGCTCGATCCCGGGCATGGGGGGAAGGACCCTGGAGCGATCGGCGTTTCGGGCACTTTCGAGAAGCACATCTCCCTAGCTGCTGGCATGGAATTGAAGCACCTCCTGGAAGCGAAGGGTCGCTACCGCGTGGCCCTGACCCGCACGCGGGACGTGTTCATCCCCTTGGAGCAGCGGGTTGAGATCGGTCAGAGCCAGGGAGCGGCGCTCTTCGTGTCGATGCACGCCGATGCCTTGCCCTATCGGGACGTTCGTGGCGCAAGCGTGTATACGCTATCGAATACCGCGTCGGATCCTGAGAGCGCGGCCCTCGCAGCGCGCGAGAACAGCGCGGACCGATTCCTGGGACCGGCCTACCGAGCCGTCACTCCGCAGATCGCAAGCATATTGAGCAGCCTGGTTCGACGCGAGACGCGGGTAAACTCAGTTCGCCTTGCCCGGGAAATGGTGGGCAGCCTTGAGCAGGAAGTGATGATGTTGCCCAATCCTGACCGCCATGCCGGATTCGTCGTGCTACAGTCGGCTGAAATTCCTAGTATTTTGGTCGAGATGGGCTTTATGTCCAATCCTCACGACGAGTCGTTCCTTCGGCGGTCGGCGTATCGCGTTAGGGTGGCGAGCGCGATGAAGCAGGCGATCGATGCCTATTTTGCCGCCACACACGGTAGAGAGATGACTGGCTAGCAATAAAACGCGCTGGTCGCCAGCGACGGGAAGGCCCATATCGTCGTGGTCATGCCTGCACCACTGACAGCGGGACAGCCTCTTGTCCCGCGGGGCGCCCGTCGTCCTCCAGAGCGTCGGCGGCGTTTGCCGACCGGCAGACGGCAGCATTGGTCGTGGCCGCAAAAAGTGGCCGGCGGTCTGCTCGGGCTCGTCGCGGTTAGCATCATAGCTGGTGGCGTCGCCGGCATTATCGCTTGGCTGCGTATCACCGCGGATCTGCCAAGCGTCGATGGGCTGCGCAACTACCAACCCCCGATGATGAGCCGAATATACGCCGGCAACGGACGGCTGATTGCCGAACTGGCGACGCAGCGGCGCATATTTGTCCCGGATTCGGCGATGCCCGCCCTTCTGAAGTCCGCATTCATTTCGGCAGAGGATCAGAATTTTTGGCGAAATCCGGGGATCGACCCGCTCGCAATCATTCGGGCTGGCGTGTACGATCTGATGCATCTCGGCACCGGCCGCCGACCGCTTGGGGCTTCCACGATTACTCAGCAGGTCGCCAAGAACATGCTGCTGGGCGACCGGATGAATCTCACTCGCAAAATCGAGGAGGGGGTCCTGGCTCTCCGCATGCAGCGGGTTTTGAGCAAGGAGCGGATTCTGGAGATCTATCTGAACGAGATTTACCTAGGTGAACAGTCGTACGGAGTTGCTGCCGCGGCGCAGACTTACTTCAACAAACCGCTCGACCAGCTCTCGCTCGCGGAGGACGCTACTCTGGCAGCGCTTCCGAAAGCACCTGCCAATTACGATCCATTCCGGTTCCCACAAGCGGCTAAAGCCAGGCGCGACTGGGTGTTAGATCGGATGACGGACGATCATGTGATCACGCCGGCCCAGGCAGCAGCGGCGAAGGCCGAACCGCTCGTGCCGGTCGAATTCCATCGGCCGGCCGCAATAGCCGGCTCAGACTGGTTTGCCGAGGAAGCGCGCCGCGAACTCGTTGTGCAATTCGGCGATGATATGGCCCTGCAGGGCGGTCTGACTGTGCATACCAGCCTCGATCCTACGCTGCAGTCAGAAGCCGAACAGTCGGTCCGAGACGGGCTGATGGACTATGATCGAAAGATGGGCGGGTGGCGCGGAGCTTTGGCGCACCTCAGCTCCGCCGAGCTGACCGGTAACTGGGTTGAGCCGCTTGCCCAAATTAGTCGGCCTCTGGGAATGCAGCCCGACTGGCGGCTAGCAGTGGTCTTGACAGTATCTCCGGCTGGCGCACGCGTCGGGTGGGTCTCCCAGCAGCAGGATAAGAGCACATCACCGGTGGAACGGGTCGGCACCGTCCGGTGGTTAGATGGGGCGTGGTACCACCCAATGACGCCGGACGGCAAGCAAGGAGCGCCGTACCACAGCCTGACGGAGATGCTCCACCCTGGGGACGTGATATTGGTTCAACCTGAGAGTAGCTCGGCCGGGACTGCGCCTGAGCGCGTCACATTGCGTCAAATTCCCAAAGTGCAGGGCGCGCTGGTAACGCTGGATCCCTCCTCGGGACGCGTGCTGGCTATGGTCGGTGGATGGAGTTTTGAGGCGAGTCAATTCAACCGGGCGACCCAGGCCGAGCGCCAACCGGGGAGCAGCTTCAAGCCAATCGTGTATCTGACGGCACTGGAGAAGGGGATTTCGCCTAGTGAACGATTTCTGAATGGGCCGCTCGTGATTTACCAGGGCGGGACTGTCTGGCGCCCACACAATTATGAGGGGAATTTCGGCGGCCCAACGCCGCTTCGGGTGGCGCTAGAGCAGTCCCTTAATCTCGTTACGATTCGTGTCGCAGAGCGGATCGGTATGTCAGCGGTGGCGAAGACGGCGAAGGATTTCGGCATGGTGGACTCGATGCCGAAGGTTCTTCCGGCAGCACTTGGGGCCGTGGATACCACTGTCCTGCGGGAGGCTAGCGCGTACGCGAGCTTTGACGAAGGCGGGCGCGCGGTAGTCCCGACGCTGATTGACAGCGTGCAGGATCGCGAAGGGCATGTGGTCTGGCGCCCCGCTGGTCTTGATTGTGCCTGCGATGATCCGTCGAAACCACCGCTGATCACTGATGACCGGACACAAATCGCGGATCCGCAAAGCGTATTTCAGCTTGTGACGATGATGCAGGGCGTGGTGCAACGCGGAACCGGGGTGCCGGCGGGGGCAGGGCTGCATCGCCCCATCGCCGGAAAGACCGGGACCACGCAAGACTTTGGTGACGCTTGGTTCGCTGGTTTCACCCCTGATCTGGTGACGGTGGTTTGGGTCGGTTTCGACGACCCCTCCAGCTTGGGCGATAATGAGACCGGTGCCGCCGTTGCGGCGCCGATCTGGCACAATTTCATGGCGTTCGCCCTCAAGGACCGCCCGGTTCTGAATTTTCCGCAACCGTCCGGCGTCACAATGGCATCCTGGGATAGCGGCTTCGGAACGGTGGTTGACGCGTTCAAGCCTGGCCAGGTACCGGGCGCCTCGGGTCCGCTAGGGGATCGTGGGGTGGTGGCCGGCGCCACCGCCCCGGCGTCGCAAGACGAATCCACCGCCAGCACCGCAGGTGGGATCGACAGTTCGCTTGGCGGACTATATTAAAGTCCACTTTGACGGTTTTGCCGGTGACGTGAGATGTCTGCTGAGTCGGACGATTTGAATGACCAGATCAAGCGGTCTGTGGCGCTGCTTAGGAGGCATCTTTGACTGGGATGCTTCACAGGCCCGTCTTGCAGAGCTGAACGGGCAAGCGGAGAGCGCTGAGCTGTGGTCGAGTCCAGCGGCTGCGCAGAAGGTCATGCGGGAGCGGAACCAGCTTGCGGGCCGGATCGAGGGGGTGCTGACCCTTGAAGCAGAGGTAGCGGACACGCAGGAGCTGCTCTCGCTTGCCGAGGCTGACGGCGATGAGACGATGATCGCTGAGGGTATTGCCACGTTGCGGGCCCTGGCGGAGGAGGCCAAGCGCCGGGAGCTCGAGAGCCTGCTCTCCGGGGAGGCAGACTCAAATGACTGCTACGTGGAGGTTAACGCCGGCGCAGGCGGCACGGAAGCCCAGGACTGGGCCGAGATGCTGGTCCGCATGTACACCCGCTGGGCCGAGCAGCACGGTTATAAGGCGCAGCTTCTGGGAGAGAGCGAGGGCGAGCAAGCGGGGATCAAATCGGCTACTCTTCTGATCAGCGGGCCTAATGCCTACGGTTGGCTAAAGACGGAGGCGGGGGTGCACCGGCTGGTCCGGATCAGCCCGTTCGACGCCGCGGCGCGCCGGCATACCAGCTTTGCGAGCGTCTGGGTGTATCCGGTGGTGGATGAGAGTATCGATATCGAGGTGAATGAAGGTGATCTGAAGGTGGACACCTTCCGCGCGTCGGGCGCAGGCGGGCAGCACGTCAACAAAACAGAAAGCGCGATCCGCATCACGCATCTGCCGACCGGCATCGTGGTGGCTTGCCAGACCGATCGCAGCCAGCACCGCAATCGGGCGACGGCCATGGCGATGCTCAAGGCACGGCTTTACGAGGCTGAGCTGCAAAAGCGGGAGGAGGCGGCGGCAGCACAGGAGAACAGCAAGGCAGAAATCGGGTGGGGACATCAGATTCGCAGCTATGTTCTGGCTCCGTATCAATTGGTGAAGGACCTGCGCACCGGGGTGGAGAAAGGAAATCCGGATGCCGTGCTGGACGGCGATCTGGACGCATTCATGGCGGCGGCTCTGGCGGCGCGAGTTGGCGCCACGCGTAGCGAGGCGAGCAGTCAGGCGCGTTAAGCGTTGATCTTCGCCGCAGGACGCGGAATGGTGCTGATATGCCGATTCTCTCTGGGAAGGCGCGGGTGGCCGGGATCGTCGGCTGGCCAGTGGGGCATTCTCGCTCGCCGCGGGTTCACGGCTTCTGGCTGCGGCGCCACGGGATAGACGGGGCGTACGTTCCGCTGCCCGTTCGCCCGGGTCAATTTGGCACGGCCATGCACGGACTGGCGGCGGCCGGCTTCGCCGGAGCCAACGTCACCATCCCACACAAGGTGGACGCGTTCGCATTTTGCGACGAGTTAGATGACGCCGCCCGCCGGGCGGGCTCGGTGAACACTTTGGTATTCGCCGATGGGCGGGTCCAGGGGAGGAACACCGACGGTTTCGGCTTTATCGCTAATCTCCGCGATCATCTGATTGACCCGGCGGCTGGACCGGCTCTGGTTCTGGGCGCTGGCGGCGCAGCCCGTGCGGTTGCTGCCAGCCTCACGGAGCTAGGCGCACTGGTCACGATAACCAACCGGACTCGGGCTCGCGCAGAAGCGCTGGTGGCCCAGCTCTCTGGTTTGCGTGTCGTGCCGTGGCATCTGCGCTCTGAGGTGCTCCGCGATCATGCATTAGTTGTGAACACAACCCCGCTCGGAATGTCGGGGCATGACGCATTGGAGCTGGATCTCGGATCAGGCGGGCCCGCTCTTGTCGTCGCCGATCTTGTGTACACGCCGCTGGAGACCTCGTTGCTGCGTGCGGCACGTCGGCATGGGCTGCGTGCGATTGATGGTCTTGGGATGCTTCTGCATCAGGCTCGGCCGGGGTTCGCAGCTTGGTTTGGCGTTAATCCGACAGTGGACCAGGAACTACGGCAGTTCATTGCCGCCGACCTAACTATCGCATGAAAGTCATCGGGCTGACCGGCGGGATCGGCATGGGGAAGTCGACCGCCGCTGCCGTATTTCGTCGCGCCGGGATCCCGGTCTTTGACGCGGATGCCACCGTCCATCGGCTGCAGGCGCGCGGTGGCCGCGCGGTGCCCGCCATCGAAGCAGCATTTCCCGGGACTGTACAAAACGGAGTGGTTGATCGGGCTGCGCTGCGTTATGCCGTGCTAGGGAAGCCGGACGCTCTGACCAAGCTCGAGAGCATTCTGCATCCCATGGTCAGGCAGGAAGAGGCTGCCTTCGTGCGCCGGGTGCGGTCAGCTGGAAAATCCCTTGCCGTCCTGGATATTCCGTTGCTGCTGGAAACGGGGGGGGATCGCAATACCGACTGGGTTGTCGTCGTGTCGGCCCCACGGGCGATACAAAAGCAGCGGGTTCGGCGCCGCCGCGGTTTGAATGCTGCCCAAGTCGGCGCGATGATTGCTCGACAGATGCCAGACGACGAAAAACGCCGTCATGCCGATACAATCATTTCGACCGGCCTTTCGCGTTACCACGCGTTTCGTGCACTCAGCAGATTGATCAGGGAGCTTCGGCATGACCCGCATGGTGCTGTTCGATACGGAGACCACAGGTCTGGAGCCGCATCTCGGGCATCGCGTTGTCGAAGTAGCGGCTCTGGAGCTGCTCAATGATCTTCCGACGGATCAGCATTTCCATTCGCTGATCGACCCGGGGCGGGAGATCTCATATGAGGCGACACGGGTGCATGGCATTACCAGCGCACAGGTTGCCGGGAAGCCGCGCTTCGCGGATATCGCTGGTCCGCTGCTGGATTTTTTCGGCGATAGCACGCTGGTGGCGCACAATGCTGAGTTCGACTTTGCGTTCCTGAATGCCGAGTTGCGTCTTCTTGGTCTGCCGCCGCTGGATCCGTCGCGAAGGATCGATACTCTGGCGCTTGCCAAGGCACGCTTTCCCGGGCTGCCCAACAGCCTCGACGCCTTATGCCGCCGCTTCTCGATCGATCTCTCCGGTCGTAGCAGACACAACGCCCTGCTCGACTGCCGACTGCTAGCGAACGTCTATGTCGAACTTATGGGAGGCCGCCAACGTGGTCTCTCGTTGGCCATAGAGGCCGTGGGGGCACCGCTCATTTCATATAGTCACAGCGGATTGCGAACGCCGCGACTCGTGATCCCGACACCAGCCGAAGTCGCTGCACACGCGGCGTTCATAACCCGCTTGAAGGGTCCCATATGGCTGTCGGCCTGAACATGGGCGACGTGCCGTGATTAGACCGGCACCAGACCAAGGCAGCGGCCCATTCGACCGGCCAGGCAAAGAAATTCGACCAGCTCGCCAAGTCCGGGCAGCGTTGGGCGCTTCAGCACGGACGACAAGCCCCAGACTTCTTCGACCGCATCGGCTGCGCCGGCCAACGCCGGGTCTCCGCCTGTCAATAACAGGATGGGCAAATTTCTGTCGTGCGCCGCCACTGTCTTCATCACGTGGCAGCCGTCCTGACCCTGAGCCTCGATTGTGGCCAAGATCGCCATTGGTCGGTACTCGGCCAGCACCGGACCGAGATGTTCCCTGCTCGCCACTGGCCGGATGGTCACTTCCAGAAAATCGCAGATGTCCTGGATCGTTCCAGAAAGGCACCCGTCGTCCTCGACGACAACAATGATTGGCTTACGTTCGCGCGGCAACGGCATCGGGGCGGGGTACCCCGCGACACCTGAAGCGATTTTCCCGGCAAAACCATCCATGGCACACACACCCTTTTGTTTTGAGGCGCAAAGGCTCGCGGGTGGAATTGTGACTAAAGATGGTTAACGCCGAAAGCGGGTTCGGTGTCAGTTAAACGTCAGAGATCGTCAGAAGAACGTCAAAAATCGTCAAATCGACATAGCCGGGCGGGAGGCGGTTTGCGGTGCCAGGGGCGAGCGGCATCTCAGCCGGCGGGGCGAAGTGCCTGGGAGGAAAAAAAGCCTTGCCCAGGCGCCCCAAGATGGCGTATTAGATTGGCTATGATGACGTTCTGCGCGTGCAGCACGGCGTCGGCTTTCTTTCCCCTTGTTCTATTGGTTTTGGCGGTCAGCAGCCAAGTCGCGGGTCACTGGCGGAATTCATGAACGCGATCCGTCATTGGCGGTGCTGTTGCTGATGGCCGGTCTAAGCGCCCCAGAACGAATGGAAGACGATCCGTCCGCGCTCGAGATCTATGGCGGAACGCGAGGCAGTACGAAGTTGACGCGGCCGGCTGACGAGGCGGCGCGGGAGCATACAGAGCTGGCCGTTGCCACGCTGGCGAAGATCACCGCCGATGCTGCGGCATCGGCTCCAGCCCGGGTGAGTGCAGCAGTTGCGCTTCTGAACCGCGGCTGGGGCAGATCATCGCCGACGGTGCGGGCCTCTGATGGCATTGAGACCCTAACGGATGACCAGCTCGGACGAACGATTGCCGACCGGATCGCCGCTATCTTTGCTGCTGGCGGACTCCGAGATGCGGGCATTGATCCTGGAGGAGTGCCGCCGGACGATCCGGCGATGCCTGACTGCTTGGGCTGAGCACGCGCTGGCGCCGTTCGGTCAAGAACCGGCACGCCACCATCGGTTGCTGATCGGCGAGCTTGAACGAGTCGAGCGCGGCGAATTGGACCGGCTGATGGTGTTCATGCCACCGGGCTCGGCAAAATCGACCTATGCGTCTGTTCTGTTCCCCGCGTGGTGGTTCTGCCGGCATCCGCGTTCGGCGGTGATTGCGGCATCGCACACTGCTGAGCTAGCGGGATGGTTCGGCCGGCGGGTGCGCAATACGATCGCTCAGCACGCCGCAACAGTGGGATTCAGCCTGGCGGCCGATCGCGCGGCAGCAGGACGGTGGGATACCGACGCGGGCGGTGAGTATTACGCTGCCGGCGTCGGGGGTTCGATCACCGGGCGGCGCGCCGACTTGGCCATCGTTGATGATCCGGTGAAGTCGCGCGAGGCGGCAGAAAGCGAATCGCATCGCAAACGCATCTGGGACTGGTTCCGCGCTGATCTCCTGACCCGATTGAAGCCGGGAGGGCGTGTCGTTCTGATTATGACACGGTGGCACGAGGATGACTTGGCTGGTCGGTTGCTGTTGATCGAGGCGGACCGTTGGCGCGTGCTGTCCCTACCGGCTTTGGCCAGAGTGAATGATCCGCTGGGCCGAGCGCCCGGTGAACCGTTATGGCCAGAGTGGGAGTCGGCGGCAGAACTTTCCAGTAAGCGCCGGACGTTGGGCGAGCGGGACTGGTCGGCGCTCTATCAGCAGGATCCACGGCCCGCCGAAGGCGCGCTGTTCCGGGTAGGGCATATCCCAATTTTGGATTCGGTGCCGCTCGAGACCTACGCAGTGCGGGCTTGGGACCTTGCAGCGACGGCGGCCATCGGAACTGCGGATCCGGACTGGACCGTGGGGCTGAAGCTCGGGCGACTGGCTGATGGCAGGTTTGTCGTGCTGGACGTAGTGCGGTTACGTGGCGGGCCGGATGAAGTCGAGGCTGCGATCGTCAGCACGGCTAGTGCTGACGGCCGCGAGGTGCTGATTGAATTGCCACAGGACCCCGGACAGGCAGGCAAGGGACAAGCTCTGTACTTAGCCCGCAGACTGGCGGGTTTCCGGGTCCGGGCGAGCCGGGAAACGGGCGACAAGGCGACCCGTGCTGCACCGGTAGCCTCGCAGCTCAACATCGGTAACGTCGGGCTGGTGCGTGCGTCTTGGAATCGCCCGTTGCTCGATGAGTTGGCGGGCTTCCCTTCCGGGCGGCACGATGATCAGGTGGATGCACTGGCTCGCGCTTTCAGTGCGCTGATCGCGCCACCTGAGCCCGCACGGCGGGCGATGATCCCGATCATGGGTCGCTGAGCCTGTCGACAGCACCTGGCGCATATCCATTGTGAGAGATGCTATTATGGGGCGCACCGCACATCCCGGCTTCGAGGCCTTGGCAAGATCGATTGCGGGGGAGGGTGTCTCGGCCGAACTCGCTGCAGGCGCACGCCGCGCTGGCGCGATGGCGCGCACGGCCACCCCGGGACTCAATCGCGTCAAGCGCGGGTAGCGGCCGGTGTTCGGATCGATTGCGGCCCGCATCCCGCACGACAAGGACCTGCCCGAACGTGCATGGCGCATCGAGGTGCTGCGCCGCGTGCTGGACGGCACACTTTACGAGGTACTGCCTCACCCGTTCCACGACGAGCGGAAGGCGGGCGGCGAATACATACCACTACGGGACCGCCGCCCTTGCGTGCGATATGCGCTCTGCCGGACAGTGGTCGAGGACAGTGTATCGCTGTTGTTCGGGGAGGGACGATTCCCGACGATCGACTGCGCCGACGAGCGGACGCGGGAATCGCTGCACGACCTGCTGATCGAGGCGGGCGCCAACCGGGTCATGATCGATGCCGCCACGCGCGGCTCGGTCGGGTCAGTGGCGATCCTGTTGCGCATTCTGCATGGGCGCGTCTTCATGGAAGTGCTGGACACACAATATCTGACCCCGGTCTGGGACCCAGAAGCGCCGGACAAGTTGCTATCGGTGCGTGAGCGCTACAAGGTACGCGGTCCTGCGCTGCGGGCACAGGGCTTCGACATCCGAGAGGACGAGCTGGAGGCGGACTACTGGTTCGCGCGCGAGTGGACCGCGGATGATGAGACCTGGTTTTTACCAGTGCGAATGACGGTCGGTGTAGAGCGCGCACTTCCAGAGATCGATCCGGATCGCAGCGTGCGGCACGCGCTCGGTTTCGTGCCGCTGGTGTGGATCCGGAACCTTCCGGGCGGTGATGCCCTTGATGGCTGGTGCACGTTCCGCTGCGCAATTGATTCACAAATAGAAATCGACTACCAACTAAGTCAGGCAGGGCGTGGGCTGAAGTACAGCTCCGATCCGACGCTACTGATCAAGGAGCCGGCGGCACCGGACGGCGAGATCGTCAAGGGCGCAGGCAACGCGCTGGTTGTCAGCGAAAAGGGTGACGCACGACTACTGGAGATCGGCGGGACTGCGTCGGCCGCCGTGCTAGATTACGTGCGGACGCTGCGCGAACTGGCGTTGGAAAGCGTGCACGGCAATCGCTCGAACGCCGACAAGGTGAGCGCGGCGCAATCAGGTCGTGCGATGGAAATGCTCCATCAGCCGCTAATATGGCTGGCGGATCGGCTGCGCATCTCCTACGGCCAGGAAGGATTGCTGCGCCTGGTGCGGATGATCGTGGCAGCGTCACAAATGTATCCAATAAAAGTGCTAGGGAGATCGGTGCGACTGTCTGCGGCTGCACCATTGTCGCTTCGCTGGCCCGAATGGTTCCCGCCGACCGGCGAGGACAAACAGCAGGCGGCGAGCACGCTGGCAACGCTGCGCGGAGCTGGACTGATCAGCCGCGAGACCGCCGTCAAGGATCGCGCGCCAGTCTATGACGTGGAACATGTGGCCGCCGAGCTGGCACGCATCGCCGCGGATGAAGTGGCGACAGAGCGTGCGTGCGGCCAATCAGAACGCGCACGTGACTGCAGCGGAGACACTGCCGGAATAACCGGCACGACGGCGTGAGGCCGCCGCAACCACGAGGGCCATCGATGTCCGCTACTTCCCCTACTCAGGAGCTGCCCGCGTCGAAGTCTGCGCCAACCAAGGAGCCGGAGATCTTTTCGCGCGAATATGTGCAAGAGTTGCGACGAGAAAACGAGCAATGGCGGCACAGGGCTCGTGGGCATGAGAGCGAGGCGGCCAAGGCACGGGAGGAAATGGAGATTGCGAAGCGAGAGCGGGACGAGGTCGCCGCTACGGTGAGAAGGGATGTCCAGGCGGCAATCGCCGAAGCGCGTCGTGCCGCCGACGCTCGGATCATCCAGGCAGAGTTGAAAGCGGCCGCACTCGCAGCGGGAATGGTCGATGTCGATGGGTTGAAGTTGCTTGACACCTCTGCCGTGCATCTGAATGACGACGGTGGCGTTATAGTTCCAGACACCTTCTTCCCGGATGCGAGGAAGGCAAAGCCTTGGCTGTTCGGCCAAGCCAGTACATCGAGCACGGCGGCGACGCCGAAGATCGAACCGCCAAGGACCAAAAGCGTGCGCGAAATGGACGACAAGGAACGTCGCGCATTCGAACGCGAGCACGGCATCTACCGCTGAGTACGAGCCGGCTGCGACAGAGCCGCGCCTCACCGCCCACCGGGCCATGACGGCCAGGGGCTTCCCCACACGAGAACGAGGAGTCCCTTATGGGCATTCAGAACTTTCCAGCGCAACTACAACCCATCATCCAGCAGGGCTATTTGGAGCATGCGTTCGAAGAGGCTCTGCACGCCAAACTGGCCTACCGTGCCGTTGCAGACCGCGAGCCGTTCGAAGGTCAGATCGGTGAGACCAAGACTAAAACCCGCACCGGTCTGCGGCCTCCCGCAACCACGCCGCTGGCGCCCGCGAGCAACACCAATTTCGACAATGGCATGACGCCTACGGTGCCGGGCGTCGAGCAGTACACGCTGACCCTGAATGCCTACGGGGACACCGTCGATCTCAACGTTGTCACTCAGAAGGTTGGCATCGCAAATCAGTTCATCATGAATGCGCGGCAGCTCGCCGAGCAGGCGGCGCGTACCCTAGATACGCTAGCAGTGAACGCACTGCTCAACACCTATCTCGGTGGCAACACGCGCGTACGTGTCACCCTCGGCTCCGCAGGTACTACGGTTTCGGTCGATGATATCCGTGGCTTCCAGTCTGTATTCACCAGCACTGGCGTGCTGGTCGCGGTGTCCCCTTCGAACACTCTGACGGTGTCGATCAATGGCACTGCCTACACCGTGACCGGAGCGACTCCGGATGGCACGAACGTTTCAAGTGCTCCCGGCGGGATCTCCGGCACGCTGACCACGTCGACCAACGTATCGGTCGCGAACGGCACCGCGGGCAATCCGGTGGTGGCGTCGATTGCGCCAGCGGTGATCCGGCCCAACAACCGTGCCACCACGGCCGCGCTTGTCTCCGGCGATACGCTGACAATGGTGAGCTGTGTGCTGCAGGCGGCGACGCAACTGAGACTTAACAACGTGCCAGAGATCGACGGGGCGTACAATTTCTACCTTGATGCGCAGCAGCTCCAGGGGCTGTTCAACGACAACGCATTCCAGACCTTGTTCCGTGGCGCATACCGTGCGCCGGAATATCGGCAGGGCGAGGTATTCGAGCTGGTGGGGGTGCGCTTCATTCCCACCAACCTGGCGCCGCAACAAAATCTGGGTGGCCTAAATATCCGTCGCGGACTGGTTTGCGGGGCGGGAGCGTTGATCGAGGCAGACCTGCCGACGGCGAATACTGAGACCGACAATCCACTTGCCGAAGAAGTCGTAGTCGACGGCGTACGGATGATCACCCGCGCGCCGATGGACCGTTTGCAGCAGATCGTCGCGCAGTCCTGGGAGTGGATCGGGGCGTTCTGCACGCCGTCTGATATTACCGCCAATCCGACCGTGCTGCCGACCGCGACGAACTCTGCCTGGAAGCGGGCAGTGGTGATCGAATCATCGTAAACGCTTGCACTACGCTGGCGCGGCGTCGCCGGAGCGCGTCTCGAGACGGCTTCGGCGCTGCCCCGTGACGCATCAAATTCGATTGCTGGGGATGGAGTAGGACATGTGGAGCCCGCGCGGCACAGTGCTCGAAGGCATGTCAGGCGGGTGATGGATGTCCGGCACCATCACCCCTTCGCCGGCAACGGTGTATTCGACCGCGCTGTTCAGTGATGCGGAGAAGGCTGACATTCGCCGCTTCTGCGGCTATCCGGCCTATGGCGGCACGCCGTCGGGGTTCCAGAGCTGGCGGTATTTCCAGGTCTATGGACTGCTCGAGTTCCGGCTAAATAATCTCGCGCCGGCGGAGGCTCAGACTGTCCGGTACTATGCGAGTACCCTGTATGGCCTAGAAAGCGCGGTGCCAGGTGCCAGCGCCAACCTAGACACCGATCAAGCTGCGGTGTGGAAGCATAACAAGGACGAGGTGCGGGACCGCATTGGATTGTTCGACAACTGGCGGCGGCGGCTGTGCGGTTTCCTGGGTATCCCCCCGGGGCCGGATCTTGCAAACGGCAATACTGTTGGGCTGATTGTCTGATGGTCTCGCAGGCAACAATCCAGGTCAAGGTTAACCAGGGCTTTTCTATTGTCGCCAGCAAGGCCGGTGTGTCCTGCGAGTGGTATCGTGCCAGCTCGGCGAATAGCCCGATCTCGGGTGCCAACTGGCTCGGCGCACTGCAGGTATTGTTCGACACCGCGCCTGACCTGATGCAGCGTATACCCCGCCGGCGGGACAAACCAGAGGAGTGGTTCGGGGCGTTCGATACCACCGGTATCGCAGTGGGCGATTACTTAGCTACGCCGAGCTCTGCGACGCTGTTTATTGCCGCAATGGACCCGTTCCGACCGGCACGGCTGGTGCTATGCAACCGCACCGTGGATGTCCTGCAGCCGGCCGCGAAGATCGGCTTCGGCGCGATCGGGGGGTATGGCGGCGACACTCGGGCAGCGGAGACAGTTCTGGCGAGTGCGTGGCCTTGTGCGATGGTGCAGGGCACCAAGGGCGAGACAGGCGACACGAGGCTGCCCGGCGACGTGAAACTACCGTGGTCGATCGTTCTGCTGCCTGCCATACCGGGTGTCGTACTACGCAATGATCTGATCCTGGTTGATGATCTGAACTTTCGCCGCGTCGTCAGCCAAGCCGAATTGACCCCGCTGGGATGGCGGCTGTCGGTGGTATTGGAGACAACGTGAGCCGATGGCCGACACGTCCGACGCACAGGCAGCTCTGGTCTTGCTGGTGGGCGGCGTACTGTACCCAGCAGGTCTGGCGGGGGCTGGCGGTTACGATCAGGCCGGCGGCTATGACCTTGGCTCCCTCGCGTATGGCGAACTTGCCAACCTTGTGACCAGTAGTGTGGCCGGCCTACCGGTGCGCATCTATCGTGGCTGGCCGGTGGCGGAGCAGCTCGATGTCGACTTAGATAACGGCATCGCGCACGTAACGGTTTTCGAGCACGCCGGCATGACACGCATTTCCGGCGGTAGTCTCGATCCGGACATTTCGATCCCGGCGGTGTGTACGCTGTCGGCAAGCGTGACCGGAAACGTGGTGACGTTCTCTGGATCTTGCGCGGCGGGGCAACTCGCGGGCATCGAGTTTGGCGGCGCAAGCTGGTACTATCCGGTGCAGGCAACGGATACGCCGCTTTTGGTGGCAGAGGCTTTGGCTACGGTAATCGGCGGTGGCGCCTGGTTGCTAGAGAGCGGAGCCGCGATTACCGACGGGACGGCCAATCCGATCCTGCTGACCGGCGGGGCAGAGGCTTCAGTCGGGGGCGGCGGGACCGGCGTGCTGACGATCGATACCACGCTGCCCGTGGCAGCCCGCACTGGGCAGACGGGGCAGTCACGGCGGCGCCCGCGCCAGCAGGAGCAAGGTTACTGCATCACTTGCTGGGCGCCGGATCCAGCGAGCCGCGATGCAATCTGCGCTTTGCTCGAACTCGGTACTTTCGGACGCGCGCTGGCTGCAACTGCCCGATCAGGCAGCGCGGCTGTTGTGGCACGACACGCGCAGTGACGACGTACCGTCGAAAGCGCGGCTGTGGCGGCGCGACCTGACCTATACGGTGCGCTACTGGACAACGCTGACAACGGCCGCACCCCCGATGCTATGGGGCGGTGGCCAGCTCTCCGGCGTACAATTCGGCGATGCGGTGCCGAGCCCGGCGACCGACGTTGTCTATGAGGATATCGGTGGCAACTTGCTGACCGATAGCAGCGGAAATCTCATTGGAGTGCCCCCCGGGTGAGCGGAACCTATGTCCCGGTGCCGGTGTCGGTAATTGCCGCTCAGGCGGCGACGATCATCGCCGGGAATGCGTACGCCGGAGTGGACCTGTCAGACGCGTCTGTGACACCGCCCGACATGGGACAGACACAGCTGTTGGCGACGGCGATTTCGCAGCGGCCCGGCATCTCGCTTTCCGCGTCGAACGCGACCGGCAACGGTGTGACTGACGACACCGCCGCGATCAATACGTTCTTGGCGCGCTTCACGGCTGGCGCGCGCGTGTCGCTGCCTGCCGGCAAGTTCTACCTGATCAACAGCGGTAACTTAGTGGTACCCGCGGGTGTGATCATCGAAGGCGCTGGTAATCCGTTCGCGCTCGGCGGCGCGGCGATGTTGGCAGGCTGTGGGTTCCTGCTCAACCCTGCCTATTCGATTGTGATGGGCGACCATTCGTCGCTGCGCGGCGCGCGCGTGCTGCGCCCTGGGCTGCTGGCCGCACCCACCGCAGCAGAGGCGATCACGTCGATTGCAGCTTGGGGCGCTGAGAACAGCGTTGGCATCTCGATCCCACCGAACATCAACGGCGTGGTGATCCATGATGTCGGGATTGTCGGCTTCAACACTGCGATCAAGGCGCAGGCGGGCGACTTTCACCTGAATCGCATCTGGATCGACTGCTACAACGGCGTGGCGGTCACTGCTGCGGGGGACAATCACTATCTATCGGAGGTCCGCTGCGAGCCATTCTACTGCATTGGCGCAGGTGTGCCCGCGGCCGGCGGAGCGTGGGATCGTCCAGGTGTAGCTTTTAATCTATACGGCGGGAACACCGGCGGCACACTGGACCGTTGTTTCAGCTTCATGTGGCGGACCGGCCTGGTCATCAACGCGATCGGCGTGACCCAGATCACGGGGTGCGGGTTTGAGGTGCAGGCCTCTGTTCTCAACGGGGCCAATTCGAGCGCCACAGCCGGCGTTGTCTTTACTGCCGGTACGCATAGTTCCGAGATCATTATCGCTGATTGCTATTTGAACGGATTTGGAACCGGCGTGAGCTGGGGTTCCTCCGGGGAGATGACTTGGACGGGTGGAAGTATCATCATCGCCAATGATGGTTATGCAGCGGGCCATGTGGTGACTGCCGCAGGTCAGCCGGTGTATGGCGGCTTCTACAATGTTCAGTTCAATCTGGGCGGGAATGCTGCCGCTCCCCCGGTGTTCACGGTGTCGTCGGCAGCTTACGCGGTCAAGATTGTTAGTCCCTTCATTACAAACGGCACATTCGTAGGCAACTGGATAAGCCTTCCGGGCGGTGCTACCAATAACAAGGTTGATATTATCAATGCCCATGGTGTCAACGGTGGGGCACCGACCGCCGCAACCGTCCAGACGCACTTCAATGAGAAGGTCTGGGCAACGAGCGATAGCAGCATTACCGTTATTGATGCCAGCCCCGCAGCGCCGATCTGCGCTGAGTCCAGTACTGGCGGAACGACAAGCGCGCAGAACCTCTCGCTCTGGCGCTCGGGGACACAAATTGGCTCGCTCCGCACGATCCCAGCAGGCGGCTATCAGCCCGCCACGATCCTGCAGACGGATCTCACGAACGCGTCGCTCGTGCTGGCACCAAATGGCACAGGTGCCATCCTGGCCCAGGTGCCGGACGGCACAACGACCGGAGGCAATACGCGCGGCGGTGGGGTGATTGATCTCCAAACGGCTCGCAGCGCCGCATCCCAGGTAGCCTCCGGCGGGCGGTCGGCGATCGTGGGCGGTGGTGGTAACACGGCGTCGAGCACGTTCTGCGTGGTCGGTGGAAACAGCAACCATGTCTCGGGAGGGACCTCGGTTGCCTTCGGGTTCGCCAATCAGCTCAGTGGAGCGAATTCGTCGGCACCGGGCGGCGCGAATGCCAACGACCGTGGGCGTACCGGCGTGCTCGTGTGGAGCTCCAATGCAAGTGCGATCTCTGGCACGCAACAGAGCGCCACCCAGATACTCGGAGGCTCGACCAGCGGCACCACACCGGTCCGGCTGACTGCGGACGGTCAAGCGGCCGGCGCAGCCAACACCGCGAACATTCCGAGTAACACCGCCTACGCCCTACGCATCGTCGTGGTGGGGCGCCACGTCAGCGCTCAAGATGTGGCAGTGTGGCGGCTTGATCCGGTCGTTGTCTCATGCGGCAGCGGTGCGGGCACCGTCACTCTCGTCGGCGGTGGCACGGCGATCACGCCCACGGCGTCGACCGGCGTCGTTACCGGTTGGTCGATCAGCGTAACGGCCGACACCACGAATGGCGGCCTGAACATTACGGTCACCGGGGCTTCCGGCTACGCGATCGACTGGACCGCCGAGGTGAGCGGACCCGAGGCCGGGTAGCGCGGACTGCGCCGGCCGCAAACAGGAGAGCATGACAGATGCCGATCGTCCAAGCGGGCGCGATCAACACGACCGCGCTGGTGGTGCCCGATCTTTACGTGCAGATCGTGCCGCCGCAAAACCTGGTTATCAATGGCGTGCCGACGAACGTTGTTGGTATTGTAGGAACGGCGAGTTGGGGGCCGGTGGGGCTGCCGGTCACGATCGGCACGATGGCCGAATATGCCCAGCAGTTCGGGCCGGCGATGAGCCGGAAATACGACATGGGGACCGCAGTTGCGATTGCGGTGCAGCAAGGTGCACAGGATTTTGTCTGCGTGCGCGCGACCGATGGCACCGATGTGGGCGCCACGGCGATCTTCAACGGCTCTGCTACGTCGAACTGCTCGTTCACCGCGCAGTCGCTCTACACCGGGTCGCTCGCAAATGGCGACCAGATCACGCTGGCGCAAGGCGCCGGGGGGACGTACAACCTGACGGTGGTGCGGCCAGGGCTGCCGGGCGAGATCTATACTGGGATCAGCGGTACGGGCGCCGCGTTCTGGGCCAACCTAGTGGCGGCCGCCAACACGGGCGCGGGCCAGTTGCGTGGCGCGTCGCGGCTTGTGCAACTGGTTGTTGGCTCGGGCGCCAATGCGAGCGTTAACCCGTCGTCTCTGACACTGCCAATGACAATCACGCTGGGGTCTGGCACCGGCTCAGTTACAGGAAGCGATGGCGCCAGCTCCGCATCCACCTCGACGCTGATCGGGCAGGACACGCTGCCACGCCTAGGCATGTATGCGCTGCGCGGGCAAGGATGCTCTATAGGCTTGCTCGCAGACGCGGACGCTTCAAGCTACTGGACGACGCAGGACGCGTTCGGGCTGTCCGAGGGCGTGTATATGATATGCGTGGCGCCGGCAGGTTCGGCGATCCAGAATGGTAGCAACGGGACGGTAGATCTCAAGAATGCCGCCGGCCTGAACGATTACGCCTGCAAGCTGCTGCATGGCGACTGGATCTACTGGAACGATCAGACCAACAATGTGCTGCGGCTGGTTTCGTCGCAAGGCTTCGCGGCGGGGCGGTTGGCGAATTTGTCGCCCGAACAGTCGGGACTCAACAAGCAAATCTATTCGGTGGTGGCGTCGCAGAAATCCGGCGTGCCGGGATCCGGACAGTCGGGGCAATATGCGCTCGCCGACTTGCAGGTGTTGATCGAGAACGGCGTCGACGTGATCTGCAACCCGCAGCCTGGCGGGAACTATTGGGGGCTGCGAGCCGGGCACAACTCGTCGACCAATCCGGTGATCGACGGCGACAACTATACTCGACTCACCAACTACATCTCGGCGAGCCTCGCGGCCGGAATGGGTGTCTATGTCGGTCAGGTGATCAACTCGACACTATTCCAAAATATCCGCGCGACGCTATTAGCTTTCCTTCAGAACATGCTGAGCCAGGGGCTGCTGGGGTCGCTGGACGGAAGCACGCCATTCTCAGTGATATGCGATACCACGAACAACCCGCTGTCGCGCACATCAATCGGCTACGTGCAGGCGGATTGTCAGGTGCAATATCAAGGCATCAACGAGAAGTTCATCGTGAATCTGCAAGGCGGGACTACCGTGCAGGTAACGACACAGACTCTTCCGACCGGGCAGGTGGGCCCCTGACCGTCGCATTCCGTAACGCGTACAACCTGATGGGAGGCCGGTGGTGTCCGGTACTTACAACAATGACTTCTCGCTCGGCAATGACTGCCGGGTCGTGTTGATCCTCGGCTCACTGGGACGGCTGGATTTTTCGCATGTGATCGGATTCACCGCCAATCAACTGGTGAAGAAGCTGCGCATACCGGTGCTGAACTATCCACCACTCGGTCGCGATGTGCCCGCGGGTTGGGAGGGCTCGTTCGACGTTGAGCGCGCGAACAGCGTGGCCGATGACATGTCCGTAACCCTGGAGGCGATGTTTTGGAACGGCCAGCGCCTTCCTACAGGACAACTCTATCAGTATCTCAGCGAAGTCGACGGATCTGTATCCACCTATCTGTTCGAGGGGGTAGCCGTGAACCTGCGCAACGCGGGTACCTTCCACCAGGAACAGACAGTTAAGCAGACGGTTGAGTTCTTCGCACGCCGTCGGGTACGCCAGTGATGGGGGATGCCACCGTCACCGCGGATGCATCGGGGCGACAACTCACGCTACGGATGCTATCCGCACGTGAACGGTTCGAGCTGTTTAAAGCGATCCCTAACGAACAGCAGGGAAACCTGTCGTGGATGGGCTGGACGTTGGCAGCCTGCAGCGTACGCGCGATCAATGATGTGCCGGTGCCGATGCCGACAAGCGAAAAAGAGATCGCGGCACTGGTGTCGCAGCTCGATGACGATGGAATTGAGGCGGCGCAGCAGTTTATCATTGATCGACAGAAAGAGCGGGCGGCGCGGGCAAAAAACTCACTCAGGACTTCGGCTTCCGAGAGTGCCTCTGGCTCGTGAAGAACGGGGTCCCTTACGACATTGCGTTCGAAATGGATGACGCGGTTCGGCTCGCGCATCTGATCGTGTTCGGAGAATATGAGGGGAATCGTTGGAACTGGCGGCGGATGGGCTGGGAGGAGCGGCGATGAGGAGGCTCGATCTTTCGGGGCTTGCGACGCACATCTGCGACCTGGCCGCCGGCATGACGGCGATGGAGGAGGTTCTGCTTGACCGCGCTGCACAGGTAATAGAGGTAGAAGCCAAGCGGACGCTTAGTGAGTATCAGGCTGCGATAGATAGGCTTGCACTGCGAAAAGATGAACCTAGCGACTGCATCGAGCATACTGTGCGTGCGCCCAATGCGTATGTAGGTTCAAACTGTCCCGAGGTCGAGTACCAAGAGCTGGGTAGCCGGACCACTCTTCCACGATGCTTCCTGAAGGGCTCGGCGTTCCGCAAGGGAGTAGACGTGCGCGATCTGATCGGCGATCATTTCTTCCATTACATCGCTAGCATTAGGTGGGTGAGGTAGGCAGGTGCAATTCTCGGCGGGGACTAGCCGTGGGACGCCGGAAGCGGGCCAAGTGTAAGCATATCGTCAATCCCGAAGAACCAGCACATGGACGTTTATCGTATCAGTGTCACCATTGACATGGTGAACAACGCCTCCGCGGTCTTGGGAGTGATTCAGCGGGACGTGCTGGGGCTGCAAAAGTCGGTCGACACGTTGACGAGCGGGTTCACCGCTGCGAAAGCAGCGGCCGCAGGACTTAACTCAGTCCTTACCAGTGGGGCCGTGCTCGGGGGAATAGGCGGGTTGGCGCGTCAGCAGGTCCTGGTCCAGGGACAGTCGCGGGATATTCTAGCCACCAGTTTGACCTCAATCGCCGGAACAGAGACGAACGCCACAGCGGGGGCGTTGACTACAATCAATCAGGCTGGGCGCTCGAACGTCGCCGAGAACCTCGGCGACGTTCTCGCGTTGCTTGGGCCATTAGGTAGATCGCCGGTGGTGCCGGATGATCTGACATCTGACACTAAGGCCGCTCCCGGCGCGAGGATTGAGGACCGATCGATCGACCTGATGAGCATGTTGGCAGCCACGGGCAGCTCTCCGAAGTTGAATTCTGCTACGCCGCTGGATGTGATGGTCGCGGGTTTAAGCGCCTCAACAAAAGATTGGTCGAGCACCTTTAACGACGCTATCCTACGGACTCGACTGCGGCCTCCGAATACCGGTGGTCGCAATATCTCCCCAGGCGTCGCCTCCGATCAGCAACCGGCCTTTCAAGGATCGGTCGGGTACGCAAAAAGAGATGACCGACCGGGGACTGAGACGAGTGCGCTGGATTGGCGTGCGAAAGCCTATCTGCTGGACAATCACGATACCCTGCAAGTTATGACCCGATTTGCCGCGCAGCAGGCGCGGTTCGACACGGATCCATCCCTCAACCACAGCGCGTCCGGGATGGGCGCCTATGACGCACTGGCGCAGGACGACCCAAGTGCGAAGATCAAGTCGTTCCAAGAAACCTGGAAGAATCTCGTGACTGCACTTGGGGCGCCTCTAGTGAATACTGGGACCACCATGATGGTCTCGCTCACGCATGCGATGGACGAATTCACACAAGGGATGGTTGCGCATCCGGAGTTGGTGGGAGCCATTGGGAAGACCGTTGCCGCATTGGCGGGGCTGGTAGCTGAGATCGGCTTGTTCGCGACTGGTGCGACCGCGGCAACCGCGCTCGGGTTCCTGACTGGAGCGTCAGGTTTGATCGGGCTCGCAACAGGCATCGAGAGGCTAGGAAAGGTGCTGCCTTCCATCCCAGCGTGGCTGGCGCAGTTGTCGGCGGGTACAGCGGCCGGGCCGGCAGTGGGCTCTGTGGCACGTGGTATCGGGGCGCCCGGGGCGATGGGCGTGCGCGGCATTGCACTGCCCAATGCCGGCTCAACCAATGACCTGCACACCCGAGCGTCCTACATTCCTGATGGTACCGGTGACGCTTGGCTACCGGGTGGGGAGTCAGCGGTGCCGCCGAGCGCATCGAGCACGGGACCGAGCGGACCGGTACCGGTGTACGTCGTCAACGGCCGGGATATTGCCGAGGGCACGACCGCACATCAGACAGCGCAGCTCTCTGCACCGCCAGTCGGCCCAACCGGGGGTGATCCGCGGATGAACCTGCCGATGCCAGCTTTTGGCACGATCGTCGGGCTGTAACTCATGCCAGGGCTCCTCTCAGCTAGCGGGATTGCGGGGGCGGTATCGGAAGTTCTCGGATTCGGCGGGGATTATGTAACGCTGGATGGCGAGTCGTTCACCGAGCTTGCTCTGCCGCCGAAGATGACATGGGGCGGGCAGCAGCGGTTGGTGCGACACATTGCGCCGGGTGGCGTCGTGGTGATGTCCTCACTCGGCCCGGACTGGCGGCCGATCCGCTGGGGCGGTGTCCTGGAGGGTCCGGATGCATCGAGTCGAGCCAAGCAACTCTATGCGATGATGCTGGCGGCGCAGGCAGTCCCGCTGGTATGGCTCGACCAGCTATGGATGGTTGTGATCCAGGAATTCTCCGCTGACGACACTACGATTGGCTGGGTGCCGTATCGGATCACCTGTGCGGTGAGTGCCGATCCATCGCAGATCGTCGGGCCGGACGATCCTACACTGTCGGATCAGGTTCAGGCCGATATCAACGATGCACTGGGTTTCGATGTGGTGGACAGCGCCGGTTCCGCGATACCGGCCATGACGGCGGTACAGCAGCAAGTCGTTGTGTCGAACGCGCTGACCTTTGGCGCGGGAGCCTTCACCACGCTCGCAGCGGCGGTTGGCGTAGCCCAGACCGCCGTGGGTAGCGCGATTGCGCAAGCCGAAGCTGGCCTGAACACGCTGGCCGGCTCCGCAGTGAGCGGGCCCGTGGCGGGACTCGTCTGGATGACCAGCGCTGCCGCGCAATCCGGCAATCTGGCGAATGCCGTGGCGGCGAATGGGCTGATGGGCCGGATCGCAACTAACCTGACGAATGCAAGCACATGAAGACGCTGCAAGTGGTGGGCGGCGATCTGTTCCACATCGCGGCGCAGCAGCTTGGCGACGCGACGCAATGGATACGGATCGCGCAGTTGAATAACCTAGTTGATCCGAACATCCAGGGGCCGATGACGTTGCATATCCCGGATGTGAACCCGAATGCCGCCGGTGGCATCGCCACGCAATGACAAGCCCGATCAACGATGCATACTCGCTGCAGGCGGTGATCCGCCCGCGGCTGCGACTGCTGGTGAATGGAGAGAGTATCCCGACGATGCTCTCCGCCTCGATCACCAGCACGAACAACTATCACGGTGACCGCTATACCGCGACACTGGCCCCCCCGCTATCGGGCGCCGGCAGTTTTCCGTGGTGGGAGCAGCAGACCGACATTGCCGCCGACGTGCAGATCGGCCTAGTTCCACCCGGGGCGCCGGAAAGCGCTGTGGTCTGGAAGTCGATCGTGCAAGGGCCGGTGGATCGCGCTACGCATGGGTTCAACGCCAGCACGATTTGTATTGAGGGACGCGACTACACGGCGAGACTGATTGACTTCAAGACCGAACTAGCAAACGTGAACCAGACATCGAGTGAGATCGTCACTGCATTGGCCGCGCAGGTCGGCTTGCAGTCGCATGTGACGCAGACCACGACGCTGGTCGGGCGATACTATGAGCTGGAGCATGCCAGCGTGCAGCTCAATCAATGCCATCGAGCGATCACTGGGTGGGACGAGATCGTGCTCCTGGCTCGCTATGAGGGATTTGACGCCTTCTTCGTAGACGACACGCTATATTTCCAGCCGCCTGTTGCGGCCGGGTCCGCTCCTTATCTGTTATGGTGGCAACAAGACGGGCAGGGGCGTGTGCAGAGCAACATGCTCGAGTTCTCCGCTGAGCGGGCATTGACGGTCGCCAAGGGCGTGAACGTAATAGTCAAATCGTGGAATGGTAAGCAGGCGCGCGCGTTCGCCCGTGGCTATCCCTCTGCCAGGCCGGTCGGCACGAATAACAAGGTCCAGCAATATGTGTTCGTGCGACCGAACCTGACCGAGGACCAGGCGCAGCAGCTCGCGAACCAACTATACGGTGAGATCGTCAGGCACGAACATACGATCAATGTGACGCTGCCGGGAGACGCAATCCTGACGCCGCGCGTGTTGATACAAGTAACCGGGACTGGCACGGGGTATGATCAGACCTATTATCCGAACACGATTACGCGAACTGTCGATCGGTGCGGCTACCTGATGCGCTTGAGCGCCAAGAATCACAGTCCGCAGACGGAAGTGGCAGCACCATGATGGTCGGATCGAGTTCGGCCAAGTCGGCCGAGGATCGGGCGTGGGCCCGCAACCACATATGAGCGTCGATCATCTGCTGAATGCGCTTAAGATGCATGTAGCGTCTATGGATACGCAGCTTGGCCAAGCCCGGATGGGCGTAGTGCAGAGTTATGATCCAAGCAACGGCACCGCCAAGGTGCTGATCCAGCCAGAAGGCGTGCTGACAAGCTGGCTGCCCGTACTGTCGCAGTCCGTGGGAGCAGGTTGGGGCGTTCATACACCGCTGGCCGGCGGCGAGCAGGTGCTAATTCTGCCGACCGAAGGCGACACCGACAACGGCGTCATTGTTGGGCGTGCCTGGTCGGACCAGATGCAGCCGCCACAGAATCCGTTCGGAGGCACACTCGAGGCCGCCCAAATCCTTTTACTCGATAAGAGCGGATCGGCGGTGTTGCTTGATGCAATGGGCAACATCAAGGTGAAGAACGGCGCCGGCGCGAGCACGCTAATGCAAAGCAATGGGCAGATCGTGCTGACCGATGCCTCGGGGGCGTCGATTGCGTTGGCCAACAACGGAACCGTAAACGTGACCGGCACGCTGGCAGTGAGCGGCGACATCATAGACCGGAACAATGCGTACGGCCCTGTGCAGACGCTACGTGCGGCCTATAATGCCCACCATCACCCAGGGGTTGAGCCGGGCGGTGGTAGCACCGCTACCACCGACGATCCGGTGCCCTGATGCCAGATATCTCGCACTTGGTGGGCTTCGACCTAACGCTCGGCCCGACCGGAGACCTGGCAGTCGTCAGCGATGCTAATCTCGGTCAGCAGCGGGTACTACGGCGTCTGCTGACGAATCCAGGGGATTACATCTGGAACCTAATTTACGGCGCTGGGCTGCCGGGCATGGTGGGCAAGGTTGGCCAGCCAACGGCGATCCGAGGTCTCATTACCTCGCAGATGCTCCGCGAGGCGGCCGTGGCGCAGTCGCCGCTGCCGCAAGTCACCGTCTCGTCCAACAATGCCGGCACCGTCTATGCCTATGTCCAATATGGCGATGCCACAACTGGCGCGACACAAGTTCTGACCGTGCCAATCAGCGGTCAGTAGTCAGTGGTCAGAAAAAGCTGGCCCACAGACCACAACCACTGATCTCTGGCAACTGATAACTGGAAACTGAATGCTGCCTCTGCAGACGTTCACCGCGCTGGTGCAGCAGTTCGCCGCGGCGGCGCAAGGGGCGGCGTCCGCGCTGCTCGATTTTACGGTCGGCTCGATCTCACGGGCGCTGGCGGAAGGCTGCGCCTCAATTGCGCTGTGGTTGCAGTGGACCGCCATTCAAATCCTCCAGATGACGCGGGCGGCGACCAGCGTTGGGTCGCAGCTCGATAGCTGGATGGCGGATTTCTCGCTGACCCGGTTGCCGGCAGTGGCTGCGACCGGGCCGGTGACTTTCTCGCGCTTCGCCCCGAGCAGTTCGGCGCTGGTCCCGGTCGGGGCGCAAGTAAAGACCGCGGACGGATCGCGCATCTTCGCGGTGGTGGTGGATACGACGAACAGCCTGTGGAGCACGGCGCAGAACGGGTTCCTGATCCCCGCCGGCGTCGCCTCGGGCACCTGCACGGTGCAGGACGTGACCACGAATACCAGTGGCAACCTGTCGGTCGGCACCGCTGGAAACGTTTCGGCTGGGGCGATCTCCTTGCTGGCGAGCGCGATACCGGGGATCGACACCGTAACGAACCCGGTGGCATTTACCAACGGGGTCGACGCCGAGACCGATACGGCGTTCCGGGCGCGGTTCGCCAACTATATCCAGACGCGGAGTCTGGCGACGGACGGCGCCGTGGCGTATGCGATCCAGTCGGTGCAGTCCGGCTTACAGTTTACGGTCCAGGAGAATACCGCCGGCGGCTCGTATCAGCCGGGGAATTTCGTGGTGACGGTCGATGACGGGTCGGGTAACCCGCCGTCGTCGTTGCTGTCCGAGGTCTATACGGCGATCAACGCGGTGCGGCCGGTGGGCAGCACGTTCAGCGTGCAGGGGCCGGACGACCTGACGGCGAACATCACCTTCACGCTCATGACCAACCCGACCACGAACAAGCCGAACCTGATTGGGCCGATCACGACGGCAATCGATACCTATGTCGATACGCTGCCGGTGGGGGCGACGCTGGCATTCACCAAGCTTGCGGCGGTGATCTATGGCGTCGATCCGAGCATAGTCAACGTCACGAGCCTGGAGATCAACGGCGGCACGGCGGACGTCGTGCCGACGCAGAGCCAAGTGGTGAAGGTAGGCATGGTGGTCATTTCCTGAGATGGCCACGGGCGATCAGAACGACATAGCCGCGCGCATCGCCGGCGTGCTGCCGTCCGGGTGGTTCCCGGATCAGATCGACGCGCCGATCCTTTGGAGCATCCTGACTGGCTTCGGCGCCGTGTGGGCGCCGATCTATTCGTTGCTGGCCTGGGTCCGGTTGCAGACCCGCATCAACACGGCGACGGGGGCGAACCTCGACCTGATCTCGCTCGATTTCTTCGGGGGCTGGTTGCCGCGGCGCGCCGGCGAGAGCGATAGCGCCTTCGAGGCTCGGATCGAGCGCGAGCTGTTCCGGCTGAAGGGCACGCGGGCGGCAGTGGTGCGAGAGCTGACCGATCTCACCGGGCAGACGCCGCGCATCTTCGAGCCACGGCTGACCTCGGACACTGGCGGCTACACAGTGGGCGGTGTCGGATATGGGGCTGGTGGGGGATACGGAAGCCTGCTGCTGCCGTTCCAGTTCTTTGTGCAGGCGTTTTTCGCGGTGCCGACTGGCATCGCCAACGTGGGAGGGTACTACCTGCGCTCGGGCTGGGCCGGCGGCGGGTATGGCGCGGGGGCGATCGAGTATGGCGATATCGATGAGGCGCCCGGCTTGATTGCGGATGCTGACATCTACGCTGGCGTGGACAACGTCCGGCCGGCGGCGACAATCGCCTGGGTGGCGATCAGCCCAGCGCCGGTCTTGCCTGATCCCCCGGGCGCCCCGGGCAGCTTGGGGGCCTCGTGACCATCACCTCGACGAGTATCGGGCTGTCGTGGACTGCGCCCGCCAGCGGCGGCACGCCGACATACGGCTATACGGTCGTGTCGCGAGTGACTGGATCGGGGACGTTCTCGATCGTCGCTGCTGGCGTGTCCGGCAGCAGCTATGAGGTCGCCGAGCTGGTACCATCGACCTCGTATGATTTCGGAGTGTTCGCGGTGAACGGGGCAGGCCCGGGGCCGATGTCCGGCATCGTCACGCAAGCCACGCTTGGCGCTGTCCCTGGCGCTCCGACAGGCCTGACTGCCTCGGCCGGCTCGCCCGCCTACTCCGTGATCGACCTGTCATGGACCGCGCCAGCCACCAGTAGCACGGCAGGGCCGGCAACCAGCTACACGCTGCAGCAGAGCCCGCACGGGGCGGGCACCTGGACCACGATCCAATCTGGGATCAGCGGCACCAGCGCGACCGTAACCGGCCTCACGCCTGATACAGCCTACGATTACCACGTCATCGGCGTGAACAGTCAGGGTAGCGGCGCGGCGTCCGGCGCTGCAACGCTGACCACCGACTATGCCCCGCCGAACGCGCCGTCGATCACCAGCGTGGCGCCGGTGAACGATGGCACCACGTCGAAGCTGACCGCCACATGGTCCGCCCCCGCCACTGACTCCACGCACAGTGCGGTCACGGGCTACAATCTGCGATACAGCGTCAGCGGCATGGGGTCGTGGACGACGGTCTCCGGTGTAACAAGCCCCTACACGATCACCGGGCTGTCCAGTGGCACGGCATACGATGTCGAGGTCCAGGGCACGAACGCATCGACCACATCGCCCGGCGCATGGTCCGGGATCACGACCAACACAACATATTCCATCGTTGTTACGTGGGGCATCAGCGGCCAGCCGCAGTCTTCGTTCACGCACGGGTCCGGCAACATCAACGGCGTGACCAACGCCGGCATGAACGCCGACACGTCGCCCGACGCGGCCTATGTCTATTTCGACGCCTATACATCGAGCACAGTCATCCCAACGTCCGGTTTGACCAGCGTTACCTATGTAAACTCAACCTACCAGTGGGCCGACTACTATTCGGTGCCAGCGACCCCGGGCATCTATTATTTCTGGGCCATCGCGAAGAACAGCAGCGGCACAGTGATCGGCGCGCTGGTTTCCGGCGCAATCACCGTATCCTGATCGAAGGACCCTGAATGTGCGTGACCCGAACCGCCATTTGGCAGCGCCGGCAAATTCGGCGCGACCGCTATCGTGCGCGGTCTTTCGCATCCAGCCGAAGCCTCAAGGAAGTGGCATCAAAAAAGCCGCCGAGCCAGAGCCGCAAATGACCTGGCGCTGCCGGTGCTGCTACATGAACCTTGCACATTTCGCGTCTTGCGCGAGCTGCGGCGAGTGGCGTAAGCGGGCCAAGTGCCTCGGGACGCCTCCGTAACTGCTTCATCCTTACGAGGAATCAACATGGATCGCCAGATTGTCTACCCGGGCGCCATCCCGCTCGATACCGACGTGCTGAACCTAGAACGGAATGTGATGATCGCCGAGGGCTTTCTGGCCCAGGGTGCGTTCGGCACCGGTACGCAGGTGTGGGGGCTTTCCTGCGGGCCGACCTCGCCGGCCTCGATGAGCGTGGTGGTGGCGCCGGGCGCGATCGTGTCGAGCCAGGTGGTCGATCAGAACGCTTTCGGATCGCTGGCGGCGGATACGTCCGACGCCCTGGTGAAGGTCGGGATCAACCTGACAAGCACCACGTTGACCACTATGGCGCCAGCGAGCGCCGGGCAGTCGATCAACTATCTGATCGAGGCGTCCACACGACGCCAGTAGTGCTGCCCTACTACAACGCGAACAATCCGGCGCAGCCCTATACCGGACCGTCCAACTCCGGGGCGGCACAGAATACGCAGCGGCTGCAGCGCGTTCAGTTGCAGTTGAAGGCCGGCACGCCGGCAAATACCGGGACGCAGACCACGCCCGCGGTTGATAGCGGCTGGGTCGGGCTCTATGTCGTGACGGTTGCCTACGGGCAGACCACGGTTACGTCCGGGAACATCAGCACCTACCCGGCCGCACCGTTCGTCGGTGGCGGGTCGCTGAGCCGGGGCCGGCTTATCAACGTGCAGACCTTCACGGCGAGCGGCACGTATTGGTCCACGCCCGGCGCCTCGTCGATCATGATCGAGGCAGTGGGTGGCGGTGCGTCGGGTGGCGGCACAGCGGCCACTGGCACGAACCAGGGTGCGGCATCGAGCGGCGGTGGGGCGGGCAGCATTGCGGTCGGGCGCTTCGCGTCCGGCTTCATCGGTGGGCTCGCGGTGACGATCGGAACCGGCGGCGCGGCGCCGGCGGCCGGACAGAACGCTGGCAACAACGGCGGGACGACAAGCGTCGGATCGCTAATCTCTTGTCCCGGTGGTCTGGGGGGTCAATGGGGCCCCGCGAGCAACAACAGTATGATCGTCTCGGCGGCGTCGAGCACCCCGAGCGCGCCGAGCGGCGGCAACATCTATCAGGCGACCGGCCAGCCGGGGGGCTACGGGATCATCCTCGATCCAAACGGGGCCTATTATGCCGGCGCCGGGGCTGGCGGCATCTCGCCCCTGACTGCGGGCTCGGCGGGGCCGGGTGCTGGAGGTGCCGGCGTTACGGCGGCTGGCGCCAGTTCAGCGGCAGCCGCCGGCATCGCCGGCAATGCCGGGCTGGTTGTCATTTACGAATACTCGTAGGACGCCGATGCCGACGATCGCGCAACTGCCGCCGGCCGCGCAGGCGCTGTCCAACGCCGATCTGATCCCGGTCGATCAGAACGTTGGCGGGACATATCAGACGGGGCAGACGAACCTTGGCGCGCTGCTGTCGCTGCTGGCGGCGAGCAACATGCTTCCGGTGTCGATGTATAGCGGGTCCGGTGCTCCAAGCGGGGGGACAGCCGGCATCAACGGCGATAGCTATGTGAACGTCGCCAACGGCGATCTGTGGCAGTGGGCCACCGGGTCAGGATGGACCAAGGTCGGCTCACTGGTCGGGCCGGCGGGTGCTGCGGGTGCCGCCGGTCCTGCCGGGCCGAGCTACTCGATCACCGAGCAATCCACCGTCACTAGCATGGCCGGGACTGATCTGGTGGGGATCAGCCAGGGCGGCGCGGACCACACGATCACGCTGGCCAACCTGCTTGACGGCGAGACGATCGACCAGGGCAGCGCCGCCGCGCCGATGTCCAGCAGCGACACGTTCTGGACCGGCCAGGGCGGAAGCTCCATGGTGGTGCAGACCATTTCCGCGCTTCTGCCGTGGCTGTTCAAGCAGTGGCCCACATACTTTCTGCCGGTTATCGAGCTGACCGCCAGCACGACGCTGGACGCCTCGATCCACAATGGCAAGCTGATTATCTGTTCGCAGCCCATCACCGTGACGGCGGGCGGCACGATGGGCAGCGGGTTTTCCTGCGTCGTCATCAACATTTCTTCTGGAACCTGCACCCTGTCTGGGTTCACCACGTCTTCCGGGAGCGGGTCGCTGACAACCGGGCAGTCGGCGAATGTCTATGTCGCGGCCTACAGCGGTGGCACGGTGAACTTTGCCGCGATCGCCGGCGGAGCATCTACGCCACCCGAGGCGCCAGGCCTGCCCGCCGGCCTTACTGTCGGCACCACCACGGCGACAGCAGCTCTGTTGTCCTGGACCGCGCCTGGCTCCGGCGGTTCGCCGTCGAGCTACACGGTGCAATACAGCATTCACGGCGCAAACTCGTGGACGCAGGTTAGCGCGATCAGCAGCACGAGCACGACTATCACGGGACTGACGCCAAGCACCGAATACGATTTCGAGGTCGAGGCGGTGAACAGTGGGGGGAACAGCGGGTTCACGTCGGCTGTCCAAGGAACAACCCCCGCTGGCACCGCGCCTGGTGTGCCGACAAACCTCGCCGCGGGCTCGCCCACCAGCAGTAGCATAGTGCTTTCCTGGACTGCGCCATCTGTCGGCAGCACGGGCGCAACCTACAATATCCAGTATCAGATCGGGTCCGGGTCGTGGACGCAGATCAGCGGAGTAAGCGGAACCAGCTACACGGTGACTGGCCTTGCCTCATCGACCACCTATAATTTCGAGGTTCAGACCGTCAACAGTGGCCTAACAAGCTCCTGGACATCCTCGGTCTCCGCGTCAACCTCGGCAGCGAACAACTATCTCTTGACGGCGGAGCTTCCCACGTCCTCCCTGAACAGTTACGCCCCGAGCGCAACTGTTGCTGTAGCCATCAATGACAATAGCACGTCGGCCGATGGCAGCTATACAGTGCCTGGTAGCGTTGGGTTCGGCTGGTCCAACAGTAGCACACAAATTCCAGCTTCTCTGACTGCGGCCTCCGGCCCGATCACGACCGATACTGCCACCGGCATCACCGGCTCGCTGTATGGTCATAACGTTTGGTATCAGTGGGTGGGCGCCCCATCGACTGCCGGCACCTATTATCTGTGGGCCATCGCTTACAGCGGCGGTGGCCTGACCGGGACGGTAGAGTATAGCGTGGTTTGGCCGTTCACGATCACGGTTACGTAAGCAATGACCGTAGCTCTCATCGCGCCCGGCGTGCCGATGATGGTCACGCCACGCAGCCCCGTGCTGCTTGCACAGCTTGCCGGCATATCGTCTGGCGGCGGTGGTGGGTCGGGTGGCAGCTCCGGCGGAGGGGGATCGTTCTCCGGCCCGTATCCGTCCGCGATCTCTGGCCTGACCGGCTGGTGGGACGCTGGCGTTATCACCGACATTCTCGATCAGGACGGCGATCCGATCGCGGGATGGAACAGCTCGGTAGGAGCTCTGGCAGACAAGTCAGGCGCCGGTGCGGCGCTTGAGGTCTATCATTATTCCGGCGCGACTGTGGCGCCGCGGGCTACCCCGCGGCTGAACGCTCTGCTGGGCGGCCTCGGCCTCAACACGATTGTGCCGCCCAACAGGCTGCCGGCCGTCAATCAGCCGATGCCGGTGATGGACCCAGATCAGGGCCTGCAATCCAACCCTGTGCCGCTCGGATCGCAACAGGCATGGACCTTGTATCTGGTCTGGTCGCGGCCCAACTGGCGGCAGAACACGTCGTCACCCAGCACGCTCCTGAGCGCCGACGGGACTGACATCCTGACGGTTGATAACAACGCCGGTACGGGCAACCTGACGTTGTTCCCTGGCAGCAGCCGGACCGTCGTGACCGGGCCGATCGCGCGCCGGCACACGCATGCCGTCATCATCCGCAACACTCCCGGTAGCGGGATCGACGTATGGCTGAGCGGGTTCCACTTCATCTCTGGCGCAACCAACCCGTTCCCATCCACGCTGAACACGAACCTGCTGTTCCTACATGACGGGACGAACGGCGGCGGGGCGCAGTGTTGGTTCCATGAGGCGGCGACCTGGGGGGACGCGCTGTCGTCGGGTGACATCACCACCCTGATCTCGTGCGGGACTCGCTGGACGCTCGGCGCCCGCAAGGGCGTCCAAATCCTAGTCACTGGGCAGTCGAACTCCGGGAACGGATACGTGGACGGCGCGTGGCATCTGCTGGCGCAGGGCGTGGCGTATCATCTCGGCGCGCTGGCCTACGGCGTGATCGGTGTTTACAATGGCGGCAATACCGATGCCACCATGATCGGAGGCGAAGGTATCTATGATGTCCCGGGTGGCGATCCAGGCGCCGGCCTGACGGGTTCGTTTGTGGTCAACCCCAACAACGGATCTAACCCTGACACCTGGGCCATAGGATCAGATGGTGACGCGGTTCAGACTTTCCTAAACGGTAGCGCGGCCGAAGACCTAGCGGACATCGTTGCGATCCTATGGCCGTGGTCTGAGACAGACAGCACGCGAGTTTATTCGGAGCTTACCACCTTCACCGAGGCGGCCGAGCAATGGCTGGTCCTGGAGCGCGGCATGCTGTCACGATCCGCCGCTAGCCTGCCGCTACTGTGGTGGAATGCTATGCCGTTCCCATGGAGCAACAACACTGGGATGCAGATGCACCGCGCCGCGGTCGCTGCAGTAGCTGCCGCTTCTGCGCAGAACTGCGTCATTGTTATGCCGCAGACATCAGATACGGTCCCGCAGGGCTCGACATATAACGCACAGACCGGGGTGTGGGCGCCGGGATCACAGCAAATACACATGAGTTCAAACGATCTTCTCCGGCTCGGCATGGCCGCGTCTCCAGTCGCCGCGGCGGCGGTACTCGCCTCCACCGGAGGCGATACCATAACCTCTATCCCGTCCGGCATTCCGCAGGTTGGCGGTCCGCGGATCGTCCACGCTTACCTTGAGAACAGCACCACCATTATAGTGACGGTGCAGCACGATCCAGGCTATGCCAGCGCATCCGGCCTCACGCTGGTTACGCCGCTACAAGCATCGACAGGCGTTGGATTTGCGGTGATGGTGGGCGGCTCACTTAGTTCTCCTGGGATGATCATCAATGCATCGGCTTGCGCGGTGTTTGACGCGACGCATCTGCAATTGACGATGGCGAGCGCAATTACCGAGCCTGCCGCTGACTGCATGCTGTTCTACCCGTATGGGTATTTCGACATCGGAACCGGTAATGCCGTCACGGACAACTACTCGGAAATCGCACTGCCGACCGGCTGGAACATCATGTTCGATCTTAGTTGGACATGGACATCTTACGGCGGCGGACCTCTGCCCTACAACTATCCGCTGCAAGCCACCGCCACCCCGATCAGGCTCAGCAGCACACCCGACTAAAAGGAACCATCCATGTCCTATATCAACCTCTCGGTGGCAACCAAGGCCGACCGGGCGAACAAGATCATCTCCGATCTCGGCAGCGGCGGCTATGCCGTGTTCTATTCCGGCTCGTATCCGCCCGGCCCTGACGTGCTGGTGCCATCCGGCAATCTGTTGGCCGCGCTGCCGCTGTCCAGCTCCGCCGGAACGATCGTCTATTCCGTGCAGGGCGCGTCGGTTTATGCTGGCGGATCAGGCGGCACGAACGGGACGCAGACCGTCACCGGCACCACGGGCACCGGGACCAAGTTCCAGGCCAGCGTGACCGTTTCAGGTGGTGCGATTACTGCGGTGAACTCGATCAGCGTGGCGGGCTCATACACCGCGCTGCCGTCCGTGCTGAACGATGAACCCGTGACCGGCGCTGGTCTGTCGGGCGCGGCGCTGTCGCTGGCGATGACTGCGGGCGTCAGCTTCAACGCGATTACGACCGAGAACGCCAGTGCCACTGGCGCTGTGGGGTTCTGCCGGTTGGCGGCAAATAACACAGCCGGGGGGGCCGGGATTGTCGATCTCGACGTCGGGACCTCTGGGACCAGCGTGATCGTCAACACTACGTCGTTCGCCAGTGGCGGGCCAATCGTGGTGTCGAGCGCAGCCATCACCGAAGCTTAAGCGGACGACCCGCCAAACTCTTGGTGGTGCGGGATAGGTTATGATTGTCGTTCTGCTGAGCGCGCCCGGCAGCGGCACATGGAATCCTCCGACGAGCGGTGCCACTGCGTGCCCCACCGGTACCGTCCTGACGATTGAGTGCTGGGGCGGCGGCGGCGGCGGTCTGACAACCGGCGGCATTGGAAGCGGCGGCGGCGGCGGCGCTTACGCGCGAGGTTCCTATACGGTAACATCTACAGACGTTACAAACGGTCTCTCTTACAATGTTGGGGCCGGAGGCGCTCCTAGCGGTTCCGGTGGTGGATCGCCCGCGGCAGGCCCTGGGGGCAACACGTGGTGGAAATCATCTTCGACGATACTGGCTATAGGAGGTGCCGCCGGCGTCGGTAGCGGCACGGCCGCTGGTGGCGCGGCTGGCTCATGCATCGGCGCTACTGCCTATTCCGGCGGCTCGAGCGCGGCGGGTTCCTATCCTGGCGGTAGTGGCGCGGCGGGTCCCGACGGGAATGGAAACGCATCATCCGGCCACGCCGGAGGTTCTGGCGACGCGGGTGATGGGGGCTCTGGCGGAACGTATCCTGGAGGAAACGGCGGTAATGCCACCGGCTCCAGCGGCGGTATTGCCGGCGGCGGTGGAGGTGGTGCTGGCAGTACGAGTGTTGCCGCGGGTGCTGGGGGATCGCCCGGTGGTGGTGGTGGCTGCGGGACAAATGCCAAAGGCGGAGGCGCCGGAGCCTCTGGCCAGATCCGGATCACCTATACCGCATCGAGCGGCGAGGCCGCCACCGTCGCCGCTACAGCCCGGATGCCGGGCGTTTCTTTCCTGGTGGCAGCAGGCGAGGTCACAAGCATAGCGGCGCGTGTCCGACGCCCGGCTGGCGCGGTTGTCGCAGCGAAAGGCGAGACTGCAGGTATCGTGGCCGTGGCCTCGCGGCCCAGTTCAGCAGGTACAGCGGAGATCGGCCAGGCAGCGATTATAGCAGTCGCTACTTCGAGGCCGCGGGGGAGGGCGACCTCGGGAATTGGCGAGACGGCATATTCGGCGGCCGCCGCACCCAGAGCCAGCGCAGGTGTTCGTGCGCTCCGGGGTGAGGTGGCGAGTATCACGACCGCAGCGGGTCGACCATCCGCCGTCGTCAACGCCAGAACCGGAAGCGCAGTCCGTGGGAGCATGAGCGCGAGCACACTGCTCCCGCAGGCATCTATCGCCAGCGCAGGAGGTGACACCGTTGATGTCGTCGCTATTGCAAGACCTCCCTCTGTGTCGGGGCGCGTGGGGATGGGAGCGGCAGCGGCGATCGCCGGCCTTGGTCAGCATTCTTGGGGAGGCGGCATTGCGGTAATCGGCGAGGCCGGCCGGTTCGTCACTTTCACGTCGTGCCCAACTGCTAGTTTCGTCGCTGCCGCGTACCGGGCCGAGACCATGGCGACCATCACGACGGTTCTGCCGCAACCAAGCGCGACGGCGACACTCATGGCGATTGTTGCACTCGTGTCGGATCAAGCGCTCGTGGCGCTTCGGAGCACGCGATGGCTCGCTGCGGCAGCGTCCACGCGTAGTCGCCTGGCGCCGGCCGATATCAGGAGCCGCCGATGCCAGTAACCGCCCGGTACACGCCAATTGCGCCGGGAGATACCAATGAGACGCTGGCCTTCGACTTCTCTCCCATTCTGTCGGCGAACGAGGCAGTGACGGGCGGGGGATTGACGATCGCAACCAATACGTCCCCACCTGTGGCCTCGACGGCGTTGACGGTAAATTACGTTGCTGTCTACGGCACTGCCCTGGTGGCGAGCGTGACAGCCATGGGAAATGGCAGCGGCGACCACATCCTGACGTTCACCGCGGCGACAACGCTGCGGCCGAGCCTGTCGCGCACCGCGCTGATCTTCGTCGGGCCGACGTCATGACCGCCCCTACGCCGAAGGAGACCGCGATGGTGGACGGATTTTCCGCCGATGAAGCCCGCTGGGTGCGCGATAGGCTGAACTGGCTGGGCGATGCGACGGCACGCAACAGCGAGCGGCAGAGCGCGCACGAAGCAACCTGCGCCGAGCGCTATGGCGCAATCGTTGCTGGACAGAATAGATTGCAGACGCTGCTTAAATGGACCATCGGCTCGGTAATCCTGCTGATGCTGGTCGATCTCGGGCGGGCCAGCTTGCCTGACGTGTTGCGCGTCCTGCTGGGCATGCTGCACTGAGTTTCGGCCTCCTGGCTCCAATCGTCTCCGTCTTCCTGCCTTAGAGGTTACCGATGCAATCCCTGCAAGTTGTCACCGTGGTCGCCAACCCGATCCGGTGGGAGAGCCGGCTGCGCCTGTATCGCAACTTCGAGCAGCGCATGCTCGACAGCGGGGTGCAGTTGACTGTCGTCGAATGCGCCTATGGCGAACGACCATTCGAGTTGATCGGCAATCCGCACGTGCGGCATGTGCCGGTGCGCGCCAAGTCGCTGGTATGGAACAAGGAGAACCTGCTCAACCTCGGCATCGCGCGGTTGCCAGATGACTGGAAGTATGTTGCCTGGATCGATGCGGATGTGGCGTTCCGCAAGCCAGGCTGGGCCGGTGAGGCCGTGCACGCGCTGCAGCAGTACGACGTGGTGCAGCCGTGGTCGGACTGTTACGACCTGGGGCCAGACGACGATCACCTGACGGTGCATCGGTCATTCTGTCGGCTTGTGCATGACGGCAAGCCGATCGTGCCGAGCGGAGCTGCCGGTTACCAATTCGCCCATCCAGGTTACGCCTGGGCGGCGACGCGGCGGGCGCTTACCTTGCTGGGCGGGCTGGTCGATACCGCAGCGCTGGGGGCTGGTGATCACCACATGGCGTTGGCGCTGATCGGGCGCGTGCGAGAGAGCGTGCCGGGCGGGATCTCGGCGGCATATCTGCGCCCGCTGCTGCAATGGCAGGACCGCGCTACACACCACATCGGGCAGAACATTGGCTATGTGCCGGGCACCATCGAGCATGCCTGGCACGGGTCCAAGGACAAGCGCGCCTACGTCGATCGATGGGCGATCCTGACCCGCCATGGCTTCGATCCCGACACTGACCTAGTTCGTAACACGTGGGGCGTGTTTGAGCTCGCCGGCAACAAACCCGAGCTGCGACGGGACATCGACCGATATTTCCGGTCCCGCGACGAAGACTCCAACACCATCTGAAAAGGACGATCATGAACACCAATCAGCGCGGCGCGGTGGCAACCGGCGCCGCCTCCTCTGGCGTGGCCGGAGCAGCTGTTGTTATCCTAACCTGGGTTCTCGGCCTACTGCATGTCGAGGTACCTGCCGAGGTTGCTGCGGCACTGCTCGTGGTGCTTGCACCATTGTTGCATTTATCCTTGGTACGGCTCGGCATCGAGCCTGTGACTACCGGTGCGGAGGAGCCGAAGTGAACCGCCGGGATGTTCTAACCGGCACTGGCGTGTTGCTCGTCGTGACACTCAATGGGTGCGCCGGGTCGTCGGATGTCCCAGCGAGCGTGGCGACCGATGCAGCCCTGATCGCCAGCGGCCTCGCCGGCGCGTTCAAGGACGTATCCGGCGTTCCAAGCGCTGTCACCACTGCCCTGACCGGCTTGGCCGCGGCCGCGCAGGCTCTGGCCGGCGCCGATACGGTTGCGTCGGCGCAACCGCTGGTGAAGCGGATCGAGGCTGATCTGAACGGCGTCGTTTCTGCAGTAGCTGGCCTGCCGGTGCCGCAGACCGCCAGCAACGCGATCCGGGCCGCGCAAGTCCTGCTCGGGGTGCTCGAGGCGGGGGTCAACCTGGTGGTGACGGCGAGCGCCGCGCGCAACCAGATGACGCCAGAGCAGGCCCGGTTGCTCCTGGCCTGGATGGCGGCGCGGTGACCGCCGTGCCGGCCTGCCAGCGTGGCGAAGACGGGACCTGCACCGACCTAGCAGCGCGTCAGCGCGGACGCTCCCGGTGTCTGCGATAGCTGTGATGTCTGCGAGGCATGCCAATGAAGGGGAAGCTGGAGGAACCGAGCTACGGCCAGCAACGCGCCCTGGAAGCCGTGGCGCGTGCCGCGGCTGAACTGAACCGCGTAAGCGCGTTGGCCACGGCTGCGGGCTGCACCGACGAACAGATCGCGCCTCTCCGCTGAGCACGTTGACCGAAAATGACGATCCCGTTCTGACCTTTTTGACGAAACAAAGGAGAAAACTATGCGCCGCCTAACTCTTGCTCTTCTCGCCGCGCTCTCCGTCGCTTCGAGCGCACAAGCCGCCACTTTGGCGCTGCCGAGCGTCACGGTGGTATCGCCTAACTCGACTTCGATCACTTGCACGCCGGTGTCGTCATCCTACACATCGCCCCTCGCAGCGGGCACGGTGGTGTTCAACTGCATCGTAGCACCGAGCAACTGGCAGGGCGCGGTTTCGCTGTCAGGAACTCAGTTCGTGGTCGTTGGCCTGTCGGGCGACACATTCAACTTGGCTGTGGGTTCGACCGCGCTGACCGTGGGCTCTTATGCCCCTGGCACGCTGACCACGACGCCATGATGTCGATGCGCTGGGCTTTTCTGGCCCTCGGGCTGCTATGGTCCGCCGCGACCTCAGCAGCGACCCTCACGCTGCCCAACGTCACGGTCAACCCTCCTGTCCAGGACCCTGGCCCGAGTGCCGCTTTATTCGCCGCGCCCTACTACCAGTGCCGGACCAACTATTATGTCTCAACCTCTGGCAGCGACAGCAACGCCGGGACGTCGGCGGCGCCCTGGGCGACATTGCAGCACGCGAATAACAGCGGTAAGCTTGGTGCAGGCGCGTGCGTGAATGTTGCACCCGGCACCTATGCTGGCGTGGCGCTGACCACTGGGGGCAATCTCGCGTCCTCGACCGGCTATATGGTCTGGCGCTGCACGACGATGGATGCGTGCACGGTCAACGGCACAGCGGGGGTGAACGGCAACGCGGCTTTCTTCGCCGATGGCACGGGTGCGGCCAACTATACCATCCTCGACGGCTTCACCATGCAGGGCAACGGCTCTGTCTATGGCGTCGGCGTCGAGACCTATGCAGGTTCGCCCGGTAGCGCGGGGACGTTCAGCAGTCATCACGTCTGGGTGCTGAACAGCGTCATCACTGGCTTTGGGCAGGGCGGTATCGGCTTCGCCGATGGCGATTACACCTATGCGCTGCACAACAAGATCTTCGGCAATGCGTATGGCGCGAGCTGCGACAACGGCGCCCAAGGATCGGGGCTGGCCGACAATGTGCCGCTGGACATCACCGCCGGGTATCCGAGCTATACGGCGACCGCCGACGACAAGACGAACCCTAATCCGCTGATCGGCTCCTTCGTCATCGGCTCGACGTGGTTCCACAAGGCCTACGAATGGAACGTGGTGTATAACAACTATATCACGCCTTGCACCGGCAGCACCACCGCTGACAGCGACGGGAACAACATCATCCTGGATACCTTCGGGACCGGCAACGGAAATTCGGTCGCGTACCCGGATCAGACTCTCATCGCCTTCAACGTGACCTATAACGCGGGTGGCGGCGGCATCCACATTTTCTATTCCGAGCATGCGACCGTAGCTAACAACACTTGCTATAACAACTATCTCGATCCCGACAATCAGGGCGCGGCACGTTCGTGCATCGACACGAACGATAGCTACGGGAACACCATCATCAATAATATCGCCGTGGCGATCCCTGCGGCGCCGGGTTCTGGCGGTTGTGCCTTTGGGGCGACGCCCTATGCCCAGTTCAACAACGCTATGGGGGCTGACGGCTTGAGCGGAGCACAAGCCGACGTATTTACCAACAATATAACTCAGCTTCAAGGGGGTAACGACAGTTGTTGGGGATCATTTGGCGAGGACGTGCCGACTGGCGAGAACATCGCGTTCAATAACGACAGCTATTCATGCACGGCAAACAAGTGCGCCACCAATCCGCTTTGGGTTAGCGTCGGCAGCACGACGGCAGGGACCGAATCCACGCGACCGAATGGGGCGAATTTCGCATTACAGGCCAGCAGCCCCGCGATCGGCTACGGCCTGACGGAAACATACCTGCCGCCGCAATCGGTCGATGCAGGCGCGTGTTACCACACGCTGGAGACGTGTCCATGACCCGGCGGCTCGGGCGCCTGCCGCACGATCCCTGGCTGCTGGCGCGGTTGCCCAAGGCCGCGCCGCATCTGGATGCCGTGGCAGCCAGTCAGCTAGTCCAGGCAGTGGATTGGTCGCGCGGCGTGGCCCCGGAAAGTTGGGGCATGTGCGGCAACGATGTGCTGGGCGACTGCACTTGCGCGGCGGTCGCCCACGCGATCGCGCTCTGGGAGAGCTACTGCCCGCCGGTTTCGTTCATGACGGATCCGGAGGTAGTGGCGCTCTACAGCGCCGTGTCCGGCTATGTCCCGGGCAACGAGGCGACCGATGCCGGTGCGCGGTGCGCCGACGTGCTGGAACGGTGGCGCGCCGAGGGCGTCGAGTGCGCAGGGGCGCTGGATCGTCTCAGCGCCTACGCAACGATAGAGCCCAAGCGCCACGATCACGTGCTTGCGGCGATCTGGGCGATGGGCTGTGTCTATGCCGGCGTTCTACTGCACGAGGCCCAGGAGAGCGAAGCCCTGTGGTCCGATCTGACGACCCCGGTCCTTGGTGGCCACTGCGTACTGCTGGTCGCAGCCGATGATGATGGTCTGACCTGCGTCACCTGGGGCGAGTTGCGCCGCATGAGCTGGGCTTGGTGGGATGCCTGCTCCGAGGAGGCATATGCCCTGCTGTCGCCGCGCTGGCTGGCGGCAGGACGCGGACCGCAGGGGTTCCCAGTGGCAGCGCTGCAGGCGGAGATGCGGGCGCTGGCTGCCTGATGGCGCTTGACGTGGCCGATGCCACGCGAGTCGAGGCGCGAGTAGGGGGCCGTCGCGCTGGCAACGCAATCTGGTCCCCGATGTCAAGTCAGACAAGAGGTGACCACATGAAGACCATTCGGAAGATCGGTGATGGCATGCGAAAGATCGGTGACGGCATGCGCCGCATCGGCTGACCTTAGCAAGGCATCTGCTTGAGAGACCCGCGCTCGGGCATTGGCCGGCGCGGGTCTTTTTTGTTTTCGGAGCAGTGGATGTTCAATTCGCCCAACACTCGGTTCATTTGCCTGGTTGATCTGCCGATGACACCGCGGCCCGCACTGCGAGACGCAGCGGGAACGCTGCCAATGCGTGCCGTCCGATACTGCGAAGCAGTAACGGCCGCTTGCGGGTTCGGTTGGTGGCTCTATCCGCCGATCGATACGCTTCTCCTGTGGGATGGGCGGTCGGTGTCCTACTCGTTCGACGGAAGCACTTGGGAGCCAATTGATGACATCGCGCCATTCCCGGGACTGAGCGAGCGCCTGGCTGGACACGCGCCGCCCGAAATCGGGGCGTTGGCACCGACGCTATTCCAATGCCCGCCGGAGGGCGGCGGCAATATCCAGGTGAACCTGGGCGTGATCGCCCGGACTACGCCCGGCTGGTCGCTGTTGCTGCGCCGGCCGGCGAACCTGCACATCCATCCGGGCTTCGATCATTTCGAGGGTATCATAGAAACCGATCGGTGGTGCGCGCCGCTCTTTATAAACCTCCGGCTCACACGCACGCATACCCCGGTCCGACTGAATGCAATGTTCCCGCTCGTACAGGCGCAGCCAATTCCGCAGGCCGTCTATGCGCCCGAGGTAACAAAAGCTATGCGGGTCGAAGAAATCGGCGATATGACGCTGGCGGATTGGACTGCCTGGTATCGGACATTCGTCGAACCCGACAGCCGACCGGAGCGGGCTGCTGGCGAGTATGCTGTGGCGAGTTGCAAGAGACGGCCCGATCGGTGCCCGATGGGAACGATATGATAATATCGCGTCACGCTCCCTGAGTTACCAACGAACGTTCGACCCTCGGGGTCGATTCCGATACCAATCATGCAGTAGCAGGCTCGATGAAGAGATCGGCGGCAGTGTCTGTACCATAGCTTCGTCGGGCGATCGATCCGTGCTGCGCGCCCCGAGCAGCAGTCCGGCGATCGCCTCCGACGGCAGCCTTGACCGACGGTGTCGGTTCAGCCGTAGGTTAACCCGACTTTCGCAACTCGCCGCCGGTTTCGCAAATTTTGCCTGCCGGCTGGCCGGCAAGCCCCTGAAAACCCCGCCATAAATTTGGCCGAAGTCGCGACAACCGCGCGCGGTGCCGACCAAGTGGCTTGCGAAACGGCCGGCGCATCCGGAATCGTCGCGGCATGTTTCTGCGCCACAAGATTCGCCATAAGAACGGCAAGGAGCACCGCTACTGGAGCATCGTGGAGAACCGCCGGGTGGCAGGCGGTCGCACGGCGCAGCGGCATGTGCTGTATCTGGGCGAGATCAACGACAGCCAGAGAGCCGCCTGGTGCCAGGCGATCGAGGCATTTGACGAGAGCGGCCAGCGCAGCAGGCAGATCGCACTGTTCCCCGAGGGTCGGACGGCGCCGGCGCTGGATTGCGATGTGGTTCATGTTCGGCTCGGCGCCTTCGGCTTCGCCGGCCCCGGCAATGGGGCGCATGCTGGCTAGCATGCCAGCTGTGGGATCAGCTGCGGCTGGATGATTACTGGTCGCCACGGCTGGCCGTCTCCCGGCAGGGCACCCGCTGGCTGAATGTGCTGAAGACGCTGGTGGCGTACCGGCTGACCGATCCCGGCAGCGAGTGGCGTCTGCATCGGCAGTGGTATGACCAGAGTGCGATGAGTGAGCTGCTGGGCGAGGACTTCGAGTTGGTTCGCAAGGACACTCTGTATCGCTGCCTGGACAAGCTGCTGGTGCACAGGACGGAGTTGTTCAGCTTCTTGCAGGACCGCTGGAAGACGTTGTTCCAGGCCAACTTCGAGGTCCTGCTGTACGATCTTACCAGCACGTATTTCGAATGCGACCCTCCCGAGTCCGGCAAGCGGCGCTTCGGGCACAGCCGTGACAAGCGATCCGACTGCGTGCAGGTGGTGATCGCCTTGATCGTGACGCCGGACGGCTTCCCGCTGGCCTACGAGGTAATGCCCGGCAACACTTCCGACAAAACCACCCTGCGCGACTTCCTCAAGCGGATCGAGGCACAATACGGCAAGGCCGGGCGCACCTGGGTGATGGACCGCGGCATCCCGACGGAAGCCGTGCTGGCCGAGATGCGGGCCTCCGAGACGCCGATGCATTATCTGGTGGGCATGCCGCGCGGACGACTGGGCCAGTTGGAGCAGGAGTTTCTGGCTAAGCCGTGGGCCGACGTTCGCGACTCGGTGCAGGTGAAACTCGTCGAACAGGACAGCGAGCTTTACATCCTGGCCCGCAGCGGGGCGTGGCGAGATAAGAAACAGGCGATGCGGCGGCGGCGACTGAGGAAGCTAATCAACCGCCTGCGCGAGCTGCGTCAGCAGAAGCTGACCCGTGATCAGTTGCTGATCAAGCTGGGGGCGGCGAAGAAGGAGGCCGGCCCAGCAGCTTATCGGATTCTCGACATCAGCTTGCCGGCAAGGATCAGGCGGTCACCCCGGAGACGTTCAGTTTCAAGCTGAACTGGCAGCACTTGCGGGAGGCGCGGCGGCGGGAAGGCAGTTACCTGCTGCGCTCCAATCTGACCGGTGGTGATCCGGCGAAACTTTGGGCGTTCTACCTCCAGCTGGTGGAAATTGAGCAGGCGTTCAAGGAACTGAAGGGCGACCTGGCAATCCGTCCAATCTACCATCAGAGCGATCAGCGCATCGAGGCGCACATCTTTGTCGCGTTCATCGCCTATTGCCTGCATGTCACGCTGAAGCAGCGGACCCGATCCCTGGCACCGGGGCTGACCCCAAGGGCGGTGCTGGACAAGATGGCGGCGATCCAGATGGTCGATGTGCACCTGCCGACCACCGATGGGCGGCAGGTCGTCCTGTCTCGCTACACCGAACCTGAGCCGGATCAGATGCTGCTGCTCCAGCGGCTGAGGATGACCCTGCCCGATCAGCCGCCGCCCCGGATCACCGCCCCACCAATGTTGCGAATGCCGCATGACCGCCAGCTATGTGGTGCCGACCTTCGGGGTGGTACCCACGCAAAACCGCCATTTGTGGGGCGGCGCGGTCGCGAGTTGCGAAACCCGGGTTAAGAACGGGCTTTCCGGATACCCGACTTCCTTCAGATACAGGCCCTCGGCTGGTGCGGTGGGGCCGGCGGCTGTGCGATCGCGGGCGGCGAGCGCAGCGGCGATCCGTTCGGTTGGCCAGCTTCCGTCGCCCACCAGTTTCAGTGTGCCGACCATGTTGCGCACCTGGTGGTGCAGGAAGCTGCGCGCCTCCGCCATCACCTCGATCAGGTCTCCCCGCCGTGTCACGTCGAGCCGATCGAGCGTGCGCAGCGCGCTCTTTGCCTGACACGACGCGGCGCGAAAGCTGGTGAAATCGTGCCGGCCGAGCAGCGCTCGCGCGGCGCTCTGCATGGCGGCAGGGTCAAGCGGCGCCGGTACGTGCCAGACCCGACCGGCGAGCAGCGCCGGGCGGGCGCGACGATTCAGTATCAGATACCGATAGCTGCGCCGGTTCGCCGAGAACCGGGCGCTCCAGCCTTCTTGGGCCGGGGTGGCCTGTAGAACCACAACCGGGTGCGGTTTCATATGATAGTTCAGCGCATCGCGCAGCCGATCCCCGCCAATGACACGATCGATCGCCAATTCGACGACCTGTCCGGCGGCATGCACGCCGGCATCGGTCCGGCCGGCCACCACGGTGGTGACGGGGGCTCCGCCGGTCAGGCGAGCAACGGCGGTCTCCAGCACCTCCTGCACCGATAGGCCAGAGGCTTGGCGCTGCCAGCCAACGAACGGCGAACCGTCATATTCCAGCTTCAGTGCCCAACGTGGCATTAGCCGAGTTGCGTGCCGGCGGGCACCGGATGGCCGCGGAGGAACGTCGCGGTATCCAGCGGGTCGCGCCCGGCAAGCTGCACTCGGGTCAGCCGCAGCGCTCCGCGGCCGCAGGCCACCAGCAAACCATCGTCCAGCACGAGCCCTGGCACCTCCTCGCCCGGTTCCGGCCTCGCCGCCAGCACCTTCAGCACTGCATCACCCAACCGGGTGAAGGTCCCCGGCCAAGGGTCGAAGGCCCGCACCTGGCGATCGATCGCCTCGGCATCTCGCGACCAGTCGATCCGGCCGTCCTCGCGGCCGAGCCGCGGCGCATAGGTGGCACCCTCCGCCGGCTGCGGCACCGGCCGTGGGTCCTCCGCCAACGCGCGCAGGATCAGCCGCGCGCCCAAATCAGCCAACTCGTCGTGCAGCAGGGCAGCGGTCGCGTGCGGCGGGATCGGCACAGCCTCCGCCAACAACATCGGGCCAGTATCCAGCCTGGCATCCATCTGCATGACGGTCACGCCGGTCCGCTTGTCGCCAGCGAGGATCGCCGCCTGGATCGGCGCCGCGCCACGCCAGCGCGGCAACAGGCTTGCGTGGATGTTCAAACATCCGCGTCGCGGCGCCTCGATCATCGGCGGCGGCAGGATCAGGCCATAGGCAGCCACCACGGTGGCATCCAGCGCAAGTGCAGCGAACGCCACATGCGCCGCAGCATCGCCTCGCAGCCGTGCCGGCGTGTGGACTGGTAGGCCCAGGCGTTCGGCCGTCGACTGCACCGGGCAAGACCGTAGCGCATAGCCACGCCCCGCCGGCCGCGGCGGCTGGCAATACACCGCGGCGATTGTGTGTCCCGCCCCATGCAATGCGAGCAGCGCCGGCACTGCGAAATCGGGGCTGCCCATGAAGGCTAGCCGCATCCGTTCCTACGCACCACAGCCTCTTCGCGCTTCTGACGCAGCTCCTTGGCGAGCCGCCGCAGGATCATGTTGCGCTTGAGACTGGACAGGTGATCGATGAACAGGATGCCGTCGAGATGGTCGATCTCGTGCTGCAGGCAGGCCGCCAGCAGCCCGTCCGCCTCGATCTCCTGCCTGGCACCTTCTTCGTCGAGATAGCGCACCCTGACCCACGCCGGCCGCGTCACGTCGGCGTACTGACCTGGCAGCGATAAGCAGCCTTCCTCTCGCGTCGCCAGCTCCTCGCTGGTGGCAACCACCTCCGGGTTGACCAGAACGATCGGGGACGGCTTCTCGCCCGGCATCAGATCAATCACGGTGACGCGCAGCCCGACGCCGATCTGCGGCGCGGCGAGGCCAATCCCAGGGGCACGATACATCGTCGCCAGCATGCGTGGCAGCAGCTCGCGCACCACAGCCGCGTCTGGCTCGGCGACCGGCCTGGCACGCGTCTTCAGCATTGGGTCGGGCGCGATCAGGATCGGAAGGAACTCGCCTGCGGGGGGAATCATGTCGCGCATGTAGCGCCGCAGTCGGCGCCAATCAACGAATCGGCGGAATTCCTACGATGCACGCGGCGGGCGGCGCGCCGGGAGGGCTGGCGCGCTTGCCAGCCCGGGCGATCCGCCGCTCTGCCTCGCCCGCGACCTCTTGCAAGCGACCTGGTGATTGCCAAAATGCCCCTGTGGGATGCCGGATCCGGGTCCCAACAGGACGCCCCGCTCCAAGGAGGAGGCTATGACAACTCGTCTGTTCACCTCGCCGATGTTTCTCGGGTTCGATCATCTTGAGCAGATGCTCGAGCGGGCCTCGAAGACTTCGGCCGACGGCTATCCGCCATATAATATCGAGCAGACAGGGCCGACCGAACTCAGGATCACGCTCGCGGTGGCGGGATTCACAATGAATGACTTGCAGATCACGCAGGAAGACAATCAACTGGTGATCCGCGGGCGACAGTCCGACGACAACGAAGGACGCGTGTTCCTGCACCGCGGCATCGCCGCGCGGCAGTTCCAGCGAGCCTTCGTGCTGGCGGAAGGCATCGAGGTGAAGGGAGCTTGGCTGGATAGCGGGTTGCTGCATATCGACCTCGTTCGCCCACAACCCGAGCCGCGGGTAAAGACCATAGAGATCAATCGGCGAGATCCGACGAGCGGCAACGGCCAAACCAAGGTGGTCGAGAGCGAAGTCGAGAGGGGATGAAATGGTCGAGCGGCAGAACCGCTGACTAGGACACGACGGTGCCGCAATAGCGGGCCGGACGCAAGGAGATAACGATGAACATGAACGCGAACGAAGACGGCGGACGGAACAGTGGCGCGAGCGGACCGGTAGGCTTCGATATCCGCCACCTGACCGAGGCCCAGCTAGCGCAGCTCGGACTGACGCAGATCGCCTATGTGCGACAGGTGGTGGTCGATGGCGCGCCGGGATTCGCCATCCATGCCGCCGACGGTACGCCGATGGCACTCACTTCGGATCGCGACGTGGCCGTTGCCGCGATTCTACAGCATGAGATGGTACCAGCGCTAGTGCACTGAGACTAAAAACCATACCTCTCCCGCTTCGCGGCAGAGACCGGCGAGCCACGCACGGTGGGTAAGGGTCAAGCTGCACGGCCATAGTACAGTGTGATAGTGTGGGTCGCCTGAGCAAAGAAGAGCCAGCGCTCGACATAGATGCCGAGAAGCGCTGCAATGGCAGCAAACGGGAACGCCACTAAAGCGATCGGATTGCCGAGCGCTAGCCCGACGATCAACAGGACCGCCGGCAACGCGAAGCCGATCGCTAGCGCAATGGAGCGTAATCGCTCGCCGTGCTTGCGGGCGATCGCAAAGCCCATCTCGCGCAGCAGATAGTTTTCCTCGGTGTGTGGTGCTTCCAGCTCGCGCACCGATCCGAGTCTGCTTAGCCCTGTCGCGCTTTCGATCGTGGCGATTGGTGGTGCGTGATCGATGACGCGCCAATACGCGAGCTTCGCGACTGCTGCCGCCAAACAAAAGACCAGCGCCAGACCCCCGGCGACGCGGCCGGATCCGGTGTCCCAGAACGTGGCCGTCGCGGCCAGGCAGGTGGCGCCGCTGAACAGCCCGAGCAACAGAAAATTGGGCGGCACCCACCGGTTGTGCCATTGCCCGATCGGCTTCAGCGAAGCATAGATCATTGCTTGGCAGACCACAGTCAGGGCGCCGCAGAGGGCTCCCAGCAGGCCCAGCACGACGACTCCGGCGCTGCCCGGCGTGCCGATCCCCCATGCCGCGGCGAACCCAAGCGCCGGGAGATACGTAACCAGGGAAACGACCCCCTCGCGCGACAGCCACGATGAGCGCCATTGCGATATCGCACGCCAGGCGCGCTCGGGGTGGCCAAGATGCTGCGTTGATGCCAGCAGCCCGGCAGTCGCCAACGCCAACGCAATCAGCACGGCGAGTACGCCGAACCAGCGACCAAGCGGCATCAGCCCGGACGCAGCCAGCACCCCGAGCCAGAACAGCATTCCGTATCCCGCGCCACTCGCGGTGGTGAGCAGGATGACCGAGAAGGCAGGATTCATCGGCTGAGCACGCGGTCGATCCAGCGCAGCACCGAACCAGCGGGGCCGCTCGGCTCCCGAACGGCCTCGGCCGCCACAGCCTGCGGGCTGCGCCGGCGTGGCGGCAGATACTTGTTCACCGGCTTGTAGTCCATCTCCGGCATCAGGTCGTATCCGCCGCGCGCGGCAACGAGCTGCGAGACGGCGCTGTCTGGATCGCCCAGGTCGCCGAAGTGCCGCGCATGCGCCGGGCAGGTGGACACACAGGCCGGGACCCGCTCGGCTTCCGGGATGTTCTGGTTGTAGATGCGATCGATGCAGAGCGTGCATTTTTTCATCACGCCCTCGTCTTCGTCGAACTCGCGTGCGCCGTACGGGCAAGCCCAGGAACACAGCTTGCAACCGATGCAGATCTCGGTGTTGACCAGGACGATGCCATCTTCGGCGCGCTTGTAGGATGCGCCGGTGGGGCAGACGGTGACGCAGGCCGGTTCCTCGCAGTGCAGGCACGAGCGGGGGAAATGCACGGTGCGACTATCGGGGCCGCTCCCGGCCTCGTAGCTGTGCACGCGGTTCAGCCAGACACCTTGTGGGTGCTCCTGGTAGGGATCGAAATCAGTCAACGGGGCGTAGTGGCCGGAGGTGTTCCACTCCTTGCAGTTCACCGCGCAGGCGTGACAGCCCACGCAAGTATCCAAGTCGATGACAAGACCGAGCTTCTTCTGGCCGGGTGTCTGGCTGGGAATGTCTGTCATGGCGTTACCTGGCGGCCGGGATGGAAGCGGCGTAACGCAGGATGCGCGGTGCCAGCGGCAGCTTCGGGCGGTGCAGCGTGGCCGGATGTGGGGCGGTTTCGGCCGGCGCGCCCGCCTTCTCGATCCGCACGCGAAGGTCGTACCACGCGGCCTGGCCGGTAACCGGATCGGCATTGGCGCGGCGCGGCCCGTCGGCATCCGGCAGGAACTCCGAGATCACGTGGTTCAGCAGGAAGCCGGTCCGCGATTCCGGGGCATCGTCCGCCAGATTCCAGGCGCCGCTGCGCTTGCCGATCGCATTCCAGGTCCAGACCGTGTCCGGATTCACCCCCTCCATCAGTTTCACCTGGCACTTCACCCGCCCGGCGCGGCTGACCGCCCAAACCCAGTCGCCGTCCTCGATTCCGAGTGCGGCGCCGGTGCGACGGTGCATGAACAGCCGGTTGCGGCTGTAGATTTGCCGCAGCCAGGCATTCTGCGAGTGCCAGGAATGGTACATCGCCGGCGGCCGCTGCGTGATCGCGTGCAGCGGATACGCCGCCTGCTCGGTCAGCCCCTGCTCGAGCGGTGGGTACCACATCGGCAGCGGGTCGAAATACTGCCGGATGCGTGCGCGATGCGTCTCCGGCGGCTGGACCGGGCCGTGTCCTTCGGCGGCGAGCCGAAATTTCTGCAACGGCTCGCTGTAGAGCTGCAATACAATCTGCGCCGTGCCATCGACCAATCCGAGCTGCCTCGCCTCCTGCAGGTAAGCCAGGTTGGCGAATTTGTAGTAGAGTGCCTCCGGCTTGTGGTGGTGCGACCAGAAGCAGCCGTTCTCGATGTAACGATCGAGCTGTCGCGGGTTCGGTTCACCCATGCCGGGCGAGCTGCCGTCGGGGCCGCGCCAGCCGCCCAGCGGCCCGATTCCGGGTCGGCGCTGGTGGTTGACGATGTAGTCGGCGTAGTCGCGGTAGATCGGACTGTCAGCTTCAGTGACAAACCCGGGCAGCTTCAACCGTGTGCCCAACTCGATCAGCACGTCCTGGAATGGCCGTACGTCGCGGTCCGGCGCCAGCACCGGTTGGCGGATCGCGTCCGCTGGGCCTTCGGGGCTGCCGATCGGCCGGTCCAGCAGCGAGATACAGTCCCAGCGCTCCAGATAGGTGGTATCCGGCAAAACCAGGTCGGCATGCGCCACCATCTCGCTGTAATACGCATCGGAATAGATGATGTGCGGGATGCGGTATTCGCCAGTACCCGGATCCTTGTCGGTCATCATGCGCGCGGCCTCTCCGGGATTCATCGCGGAGTTCCACGCCATGTTGGACATGTACATGAACAGCGTGTCGATCCTATAGGGATCGCCGGCATGCGCGTTCGCCAGCAGCGTGTGCATCAGCCCGTGCGCACCGATCGGGGCGTCCCAGGAAAACGCCTTGTCGATCCGGATCGGGGTGCCGTCGTCCTCCAGCAACAGGTCCTCGGGGCCGCGCGGATTGCCGAGCGCCATGCCGGACATCATCGCCAGCGGCTTCGAACCTTTTCCGCTCGGCTGCGGACCTGGCGGGATGGGGCGCGGATACGGCGATTTGTAGCGCCACGCCCCCGGCGTATCGACCGCGCCCAGCAGCATCTGCAGCAGGTGGATTGCCCGGCAGGTATGAAACCCGTTGGAGTGCGCCGAGATGCCGCGCATCGCGTGCATCGCGACCGGCCGGCCGATCATTGTCGCGTGCTGCCGCCCCGATGTGTCGGTCCAGGGCTGCGGCAGCTCGATCGCTTGATCAAACGCGGTGTCAGCGAGCTCGCGAGCGATTCGCCTGATCGTCGCGGCCGGCACGGCGCACTGATCCGCCACCGCGTCGGGCGCGTAGCGGCCATCCAGGTAGCGCTCGGCCAGCAGATGGAACACAGGCAGAGCAGTCCGGCCGTCGGGAAGCCTTACCTCGCCGACGATCTGCGGCTGCATCCCCACCGTGCCGGCATCGATCGCGAGGCCTCCCCGGCGGTCCCAGGCGAGCGGCCGTCCCTCGGCATCACGCGCGAACAGCCCGTCATCCGCCGCGCCGGGCGCGCGGATCACCAGCCAGGCGGCGTTGGTGTAGCGGACGAGAAAGTCGAGATCGATCCGGTCGGTGCGCAGCAGCTCATGCACCAAAGCGAGCACGAACAGCCCATCAGTGCCCGGGCGGATGCCGATCCACTCGTCGGCGACCGCGGAGTAGCCGGTCTTCACCGGATTGATCGAGACGTATTTGGCGCCGCGTTCCTTCAGCTTCGCCAGTCCTGTCTTGATCGGGTTGGAGTCGTGGTCCTCGGCGACACCGAACATCAGGAAGTATTTGGTGCGATCCCAATCGGGATCGCCGAACTCCCAGAAGCTGCCACCGACCGAGTAGAGGCCGGCGGCCGCCATGTTCACCGAGCAGAACCCGCCATGCGCGGCGAAATTCGGCGTGCCGAACTGCTTGGCCCACCACCCGGTAAACGATTGGCTCTGGTCGCGGCCGGTGAACAAGGCGAGCTTCTTCGGGTCTTCCGCGCGAATCCTGCCCAACCAGTCAGCCGCGAGGCTCAGCGCCTCGTCCCACTCGATCTCCCGGAATGTGCCGGTGCCACGTTCGCCGACCCGCAGCAGCGGCTTGGACAGGCGCGCCGGCGAATAATGCTGCATGATCCCCGCCGAGCCCTTGGCGCACAGCACGCCCTGGTTCACCGGGTGGTCGGGATTACCCTGAATCCAGCGGATCCGCCCGTCCTTCAAATGGACGCGGATGCCGCAGCGGCAGGCGCACATGTAGCAAGTGGTGGTCTTCACCTTGTCGGCGACCCGCGGGGACGTGTCGATCAATTCGACGGGGGAGAAGAATCCACTCGTCCGCTTTGGTGCTGCGCTGCTCATCCCGCTCTTCCGTCGCCGCTCATGGAGCAGGGCTTTTGCCCCCGGCCCGCGTGGCAGGGCAAGGTGGGGGGCACCGCTGCCCCGTCCCCTTCCCCACTACGGGCGCGGAGTGATCTGCGGCGCGGCGGCGCATGGGGGGATCGATCTGCCGCTCCGGCCGTCGCAAAAGTGACGGTAACGAGGTCGTAAACCCCTGACTGATAGAGCGATGGGCGAGATCCCGCCTCTCACCAGTCGCGCGGCAATCCATCCTCCAGCAGATGATCGGCGACAGCCGCGTCATCACTATCCGGAGCGTTGCCGGTACCTTCCAGCCTCGGCTGGGCGCTCCCGGGCGCCCCGACGATATGGCTGATAGGACCCACCGTAAGGACGATAACGAGAGCTGCAATGGCGGCTAAGAGGACCTTCATCATTGTCGCCTCCACCCTAGGTACGAGCGTCAGGTGGCACCATGCAAAGACAGGGCCTCGCCGTCAGTGAAGTAGTTCACAGCAGTACCACTTTGCCCGGCCATAATATGGCGAACTGGAAGCCTATGGAGGACCGGCCGTGCCGGGCAGCACGCAGCCGCAAGCGCATCGACGCCGCGGATCATAAAACGGGGTCATCGAGCAGATTTTGGCGCACCCAAGCACTGCCTGCACGCAGTGCATGCACCGTAGTTAGAACCAGTTCGCCTTGTCCACAACGTTCCTGAGCGGCTGCCCCGCCTCGAAGGCGCGGCAGTTGTCCAGAATGATCTGGAAGCGCCGCTCGTCCAAATACGGACCAAACCCCGCCGTGTGCGGCGTGATCAGCACGTTCGGCATCGTCCACAGCGGGTGATCGGCCGGCAGCGGCTCGGTTTCGAACACATCCAACCCCGCCCCGGCCAGCTCCCCCGCCCGCAGCGCGGCAACCAGATCATCCAGCCGCGTGGTTTTACCACGGCCGATATTGATGAAGAACGCCGACGGCATCATGCGGCGGAAGCGCGCGCGGTTCATGAATCCCTCGGTCGCCGGCGTGTGCGGCACCGTCAGGATGACGAAATCCGCCCGGCCCAGCAGGTCGTCAAGCGCCTCCGGCGGGTGCAGTTCCGCGACCCCCTCGGGCGGTGTGGTGCGCCGCGCATCGGTGGCGATCACCCGCATCCCAAACGCTGCCGCCAGCCGTGCAGCCTCTGCCCCGATCCCGCCCACGCCGACGATCAACGCCGTCGCCTCCGGCAGATGCACCACGCCGCTATCCAGCCGTCGAGGCTTCCACTCGCGCCGGAGCTGCTGAGGAATGTAAGTCTGGAAGTCGCGCGCGAAGGCCAACACAAAGGCCATGATATGCGCGCCGATATGGTCGTTGTATATCTCGCGCATATTGGTAACGACCAGCGGGAACGCGATCAGCGCCGCGTGGTAATAACCGGCAGGCGGTGCCGCCTGGGGTGACTGCAACCATCGCAGCCGGCCCGCCTTGGCGAGCAGGGGCGCTGGCATCACGCCGAACGCCGCCTGGGCTTCGCCGATCGCCTGTTCCGCTTCCAGTTCGCTCTCCGCGACGATGACGCGCACCGACGGAAGTTCTTGGGCCAGCCGTTTGCCCCAGCCGTGCGTGACATCGGTCTGCGGCGGCAGCATAAGGAAGGTGAACGGCATAACGGTTCCTTCTTTCCCCGATCACACTATCACTAAATTCAGGTCCCGACGACTTCTACCTCTCGCGCTCGCGGGAGAGGTCGCCACGCGTCGTGTGGCGGGTGAAGGCCTTGCGCCCGCGCTTAACGTCCGACGTGCTCCGGCGATTTGAACACTACCACGCTGTCCGCCCGATCCTCTAACGCGGCCGGCCCTTCCGTCGGCAACGCCACATAGTGGTTCAACGCGGCGTTGATGTCGCCCTCCCACACCTCGCGAGGCAGTTCGTACAGCAACTCAACGCTGTAGCCGTTTGGGTCGCGGATATAGAGGCTGTGAGTCATGCCGTGCTCAACTCGGCGTTCAAACCTGATGCCGCGGGATTGCAGGAAAGCGAGCTGTCGCAGCCACTCCTCGCGATCCGGCAGCATGATCGCGACATGCCCGATCGGGCTAGGCCCATCGCTTGGCGGCGGTAAGTCTGGCGTATCGACCAGCGCCACATCATGGTGGTGCAGCTTCCCGCCCCGTTCGCCGCTATAGAAGCGCATCGTCCCCCGCCGTACGCCGCCCAGGCCCGGCGGCACCTCGCCGACCTGCCGGAAGCCCAGGATCTCGGTCCAGAACCGATGCAATTCCTCGATGTCCCGCACGTTCAGTACCGACGTGGTTCAGCCCGGTCGGAGTGACCGCAGCGCCGGTCGCTTGGTTCGTGTCTGTCATGAGATACCCTCCCGGTTTGTTCGCGGTCCCGCTACACTAGCACTTTTCGCTAGCAGTCGTCCTGCGTCCTGGAATATCCGGGGCCGACATGCGGTCAGGACATACGGCACCAAGCTGGCAGGATCCCGTATTGCCTCAGTTCAGTGATGATCGGAGGCGTCGCTTCGAGCGGCTTGCACTGCCGCATCTCGATGCCGCGTACAACTTGGCGCGTTGGCTGGCGCGCAATCCGGCGGATGCGGAGGACGTGGCGCAGGAGGCTTATTTGCGGGCCTATCGCTATTTTGACGCATTCCAGGGTGGCAATTTCCGCGTCTGGCTACTGACGATCGTGCGCAACAGCTTCACGACCTGGGCTCGGGAAAATCGTTCTGTCAGGATGACGTTCCTGCCCGACACGCCCGTTGCTGAGACAGCCGAGCGTGAGCAGACGATGTGGGGCACACCGCCGCGCGATCCCGAGGCGCTGCTGCTTGAAACGCTGGATGGCCAGATGCTTGAGCGGCTGATGCTGCGACTGCCGTCGGACTACCGCGAAGTTCTGCTGCTGCGGGAGGCGGAGGACCTCTCCTACAAAGACATTGCCACCGTCATTGGCGTGCCGATCGGCACGGTGATGTCGCGGCTCGCGCGGGCGCGGCTGGCGCTGCGGCGCTTGTGGCTCGCCGAGGCGGCGGAGGAGAAGGCCGATGGAGTGTGACCGCGCCGCCGCGTGGCTGCCGCTGCTGGTCGATCGTGCGCTGCCGGTCTGGCGGCGCCTGCGCCTGTCGCGTCACGTCGCCGGCTGCCCCGCCTGCGCCGGACGGCTCGAGGAGCTACAACATATCCATACCGCGATGAGGACGCACTTGCCGTATCACCGCGCCCCGCCCGGACTCGCCGCGCGCATCGTCAGTCTGTTGCCTCGGGATGCACCGCCAGTGCCGGTTAGGCCGTGGTTCCGGGTACCGGGTCTGGCATTTGCCGGTACCGGCCTCGGCGGCGCGCTCGCCGGCGCGGCGCTGGTGCTGCTGCTGCATGGCGGAACCGGCAACAGCGGCGGAGAGAGCATCACCACCGCCGTTATTGACAGCCATATCAGTTCGATGATGGCAAACCACCTGACGGATGTGCTGACCAGCGATCAGCACACGGTCAAGCCGTGGCTGTCGGCGCATGTCGATGTCTCGCCGCCGGTGCGGGAGTTGGCGCCCGAGGGGTTCCCGCTGATCGGCGGCCGCGTCGCTTATATCGGCGGCCACCCGGCGGCGGTGGTCGTCTATCGGCACGACAAGCACGTCATCAACCTGTTCACCTGGGCCTCTCCCAACAGCGTTGACCTGCCATTCCAAGCCACGTCCCAACAGGGCTTCAACGTGATCACCTGGCGGGCGGCCGGCATTACCTATTTTGCCGTGTCGGATCTCGAAGCGGATCAACTTCGGAGGTTTGCGCGCCTGGTTGCAACGGGGTGACGCCCGAAACGGAGGCTCAGGTTCCGGCCAGAACCGGGTGACCCATATCTGGTGACCCATATCTGAAGAGGCCATGCCCCGTTCTTTCGGTCAGGCCAACCGCTCCTCCGGCCCGACCAGATGCAGAGGCGCCTCCCCACGTAGCGCCCGCAGGCAATTGGCCAGCGCGTGACGCAATCCGGCATCGCGGCTGCCGGCCTGGGCCGAGTTGTGCGGCGAGCCGATCACGTTCGGCAGGTTGAGGAACGGGTGGTCCATGCGGAAGCTGCCATGTCGCACCGGCTCGATCCACCATGCGTCGATGCAGGCTGTGAACCGGGGATGCGCGATCAGATGCGCGTATAGCGCCGACTCATCTATGATCTCACCGCGCGCTAGGTTCACCAGGATGGCGTCAGGCTTCATCCGGGCCAGAGCACTGGCGTCGATCAGGCCGCGCGTGGCGCGTGTCAGCGGCGCACTGACCACCAGGACGTCCGCCGCGGCGAGCAGGACATCGAGCCTGTCTGGCGTGCCGATCCAATCCACCGTCTCATCGGTTCGCCCACTGCGGTTGATCGCGTGCACGCGCATACCAATGCCGCGCGCCAGACGCGCTACTGCGGCGCCGACGCCGCCGAAGCCCAGGATGCCGCACACGCCGCCCGCCAACATGCGGTTCGGCACAAACTGATTGAACTGCCCGCGCGCCAGGGCGGCGTGTTCAATGGGCAGGCGCTTGGCGGCGGCGAACGCCATGGCCAGCGCGTGCTCGGCCATCGGTTCGGCATAGGCGCCACCGTTGCTGGCCACTGGCACCGAGGCCGGCAACTCGTCGAGCGGGATAAAATCCACCCCCGCCGCCATGAACTGGATCAGGCGTGCTGCCCCGAGCAGCCCGGCCTCGCCGGCCTGCAACTCCTTGGCCGTATTCCAGGCTAACAGCACGGTCGCATCGCGAAGTGCCGCTTTGCGGCCTGGAGCGTCAAGATCGGCCAGGTACACCGCCTCGGCCACACCCGCCAGCGCGTCAGCGACGAGAGCACGCTGCGGCGTATCGAGCCTGAAGGTGGCCGCGAGAGATGGTTGCGGCATCGCTGCATGCTCCCCAACAATCGATGGCAGACAAACGAAAGGCGGGGCCGAACAGGCCCCGCCCTCGCCCGACCTCTGCCTGAATTGTCACATCTTGCCGGATGGTGTGAAGGTCTTGCCCTGCTGCGCCGCCTGCAGACTTTCTCCATTCAACTGGTCGACTGCGGCGTTCTGCGCGTTCGGATTGGCCGCGCTCATGCGTGTCGTGTGCATGGGATGGTGGGTCGTCCCGGCCGCGACATGGGTCGTCCCGTGGTGGGCCGGCATGGCCGCCTGCTTACTGCTCGGAGCCGTAGTCGAGGTTGGAGCCTTGGCGGCGGGTGCGGCCGGCGGCGTGCCGGTCGAGGGGGCGTTCTGCGCCAATGCGGGGCTCGCCGCTGCGGTCGCGAGTCCGAGCGCGAGCGCGCCGAGCGTAGTGGTCACACCTCCTATCGTCATCCTCTGTTTCCTCTGTGCATTGCGGAAGACGTGCGGCAGATGGCCATGACAGCACGGTCCACACGCCGCCAGACGCGTTCCGCCGCTCACATCCACGTGGGGCGGCGGGACGCTGCGCGCATGTCACAAGCTTGGGACGACCACCGGCTTGCGCGAGGCGCCCGGCTCGGGTGGCAGCGGTGGGCGGGGGCACTCGCTGCAGAGTGGATCGACGTCGAACCGGAGGCGTCAGTGCGCGGGATGGCGGCGGGGCTGACAACACTGCTGGCCGCTGCCGGTGTGCGCTGAGGGCGGGTCCGCCTCTTTCGGCTACTGCAGAGCAACGCCGAGCCGACCTGCAACATCCTGGATGAACTGCCAGGCGACCCGGCCTGACCGCGCACCCCGCGTCACCGACCACTCGACAGCCTGCGCACGCAGCGTGTCGGGCGCGATGGGCAGACGCATGCTGGCCGCATAGCCCTCGACCATCGCGAAATAGGTCTCCTGGTCGCAGTTGTGGAACCCGATCCACAGCCCGAAGCGGTCGGACAACGACACCTTCTCCTCGGTCGCCTCCGACGGATTGATCGCAGTCGAGCGCTCGTTCTCGATCATGTCGCGCGGCATCAGATGCCGGCGGTTGGAGGTCGCGTAGAACAGCACATTCTCGGGGCGTCCCTCGATGCCGCCCTCGAGAATCGATTTCAGCGACTTGTAGTCGGAGTCATCGCGTTCGAACGAGAGATCGTCGCACAGAACAAGGCAACGGCGCGCCTTGCCGCGCAGCGTCTTCAACAGGTCGGGCAACGAGCGAACATCTTCGCGGTGGATCTCGACGAGCGCCAGACTGCCGGGAATCGTTCGGTTCACCACCGCGTGCGTCGCTTTCACCAGCGACGACTTGCCCATGCCGCGCGCGCCCCACAACATCGCGTTGTTAGCCGGCAAGCCGTGGGCGAAGCGGAGCGTGTTGTCCAGCAGAATCTGCTTCTGCCGGTCCACCCCCTTAAGCAACCCGAGCTCGACCCGGGATACCCTTGCCACAGGGACGAGCCGCGGCGGCGCCGGGTGCCAGACGAATGCCTCGGCCGCATCAAGATCACCTGGCGTCGGGGGGATCGGCGCCAGCCGCTCGAGCGCATCGGCGATGCGGCTCAACTGCTCGATCAGGTGCTGGTCCATGCGGCAATCCAGAAAGCTTGACGGGGGGGAGGCGGAAACTATGGTCCGGCCCCGATCGCCGCAACCCGCCCCATCCGCGACAGGACCCTTATGCTTATCACGCCCGCCTACGCCCAAGGCCTTGCCGGAAGCTTCGGCAGCGCGTCGCAGTTCCTGCCGTTGGTGCTGATCTTCGTCGTGTTCTATTTCCTGCTGATCCGCCCACAGCAGCAGAAGCAGAAGGATCAGCGCCGGATGCTTGCAGCGATCAAGCGCGGTGACCGTGTGGTGACCGGTGGCGGCATTCTCGGCGTGGTGCAGCGTGTGCCGATGGTGACCGACAAAGACGGCAAGCAGGTGGCTTCGTCCGAAATAGAGGTGGAGATCGCGCCCAATGTCCGCGTGACCGTGCTGCGCGACACGATCAGCACCGTGATCAAGCCTGCTGTAGCCAACGATACCAAGTCGCCGACGAAGAAGGCTTCATGACCCCCTCCCTGCGGGAGGGGGAAGTGGGGAGGGGGCCGGAAAGAGTGGGTCGAGCGTACCGGAGTGACCGCGCGCAGGGGCGGTGCAATTGGCGGCAAGTTGCTTCACTTGATTGCGCGCAACGACAGCAAACGTCTGATCCCACCCTGCACTCATCGCTCCGAACCTTGCCTTCGCTCGGGCGAGAATTGATCCGAAATGAAGACGCTGCTCATCGTGTTTCATTCTCGCACCGGGGGCACCCGTCAAATGGCCGAAGCTGCGCGCCACGGCGCAAGCATCGAGCCGGCAGTGACGGTTCGCCTGCTCTCCGCGCTCGAAGCGCAAGCGGCGGACGTGTTGGCGGCCGATGGCTACATATTCGCCACGCCGGAGAACCTCGCAGCGTTGGCCGGCCAGATGAAGGAGTTCTTCGACCGCACCTATTACCCGGTGCTGGACCGCGCCAACGGCCGGCCTTATGCGGCATTGATCTGCGCCGGCAGCGACGGCCACAATGCCGCGCGCCAGATCGCCCGCATCACCACCGGCTGGCGGCTCCGCGCGATCGCCGAACCGTTGATCGTCTGCACGTACGCCCAGACGCCAGAAGCGATCCTCGCGCCCAAGACGATCGGCCGCGCAGAGTTGATTCGGTGCGAAGAACTCGGTGCCGGCCTGGCTTCGGGAATCGCGGCCGGAATATTCTGATATCATCAGCCCTCTCCGACGGCTACCTGCCACTAGAAGCCGTGACGACATCTTCGAATCCGTCCGATCTTGCGGCGGGTCGTCGAAATCGCCGACATTCACCGCGAGGGCACGCAGGTGTCGCGCGACGTGACAATTTGGAGGACCGGTAGTGAGCTACACTCTCTACTGCTTACGGGGGCGGCCAGCCTGGCGGTGAACGCGAGGGACTGACCGACGGGCGGAACCCACGGCTCCAGAGCGCCGGACACCACCTGCCGCGGCGAGGGGGGGAGCTGTCGACATGGTCGATGTAGGGGAGACGATTCGATGATTGTTCGAACTCTTGATGATATCCGCGACACGGAACGCGATGTCAGCGGTCCCGGATGGCAAAGCCGCCGGCTCATTGTGCGGTCCGACGCAATGGGCTGCTCGCTGAGCGACACGATCGTTGCCACCGGAACCGAGCAGCGTCTCCACTACAAACATCATCTCGAAACGAACTATTGCATCGGCGGCGAAGGCGAGGTGGAGGATCTCGCGACCGGAGAGGTGTTCCCCATCCGTCCCGGAACAGTTTATGCACTTGACAAGAACGACGCACACATAGTCCGCGCGACCAACGGTGAACTTTGGCTTGTCTGCGTATTCTATCCCGCGTTGGCAGGGACGGAGACGCATCAACCCGATGGCAGTTACGCCCCGTCTGACGGTACCGGAGCACACCCATGAAATTCGGCATTTTATACCAGCTGCAGCTACCGAGTACCAGACCGACCCAAACATCGCGTTGGTCAGCTATTTCATGTGTGCGAAAACAGACAAGGAGGCGCGCCGTCGCGCCGACGGCGTCACCTTCTTCCAATTTGCGCTGCGCTACTACACGGCTGCCGCGGGCCGTGAGAGGGCGCAGCCGGGGACGGTCAGCCTGTGGACGGCCAGTGGCGGCGGAGTAACGGAGTAAGCTGTTTTCCCTCCTCTCGTGGGGGCGACCCCCGCAACGGAAGGGGGAGTTCATTTGATCAGCAGCAGGCGGATGTCGTTGACATTGGTTAGCGTCGGGCCGGTGCGGATCAGGTCACCGAGCACGTTGAACAGGGTGTAGCTGTCGTGGCCTGCCAGGAGCGTGCGCGGATCGAGCCCCGCCGCGCGGGCGCGGACGAGCGTGTCGGGTGCGATGATAGCGCCGGCGGCATCCTCGGTTCCGTCGATGCCGTCGGTGTCGCCGGCGGCCGCCCAGATGCCTGGCGTGCCGCCGAGCGCCACCGCCAGACTCAGCAGGAATTCGGTGTTCCGCCCTCCGCGCCCCGCCGTGCCGCGGCCAATGGTCACCGTCGTTTCCCCTCCGGAGAGCAGCAGCGCAGGCGGTGCGAGCGGTTGGCCATGGGCGCGAACGCTGCGGGCAATGCCGGCCATCACAGTGCCGACCTCACGTGCCTCGCCTTCCAGCGCATCGCCCAGGATCAGAGGGGTCAGCCCGAGCCCGCGTGCCGTCTCCGCCACTTTCGCCAGCGCCATCATTGGCGTCGCAATCAGCCGGAACTCGTTGTCCGGCAGGCTGCCGGGCTTCGGCGTCTCGTCCTCGTTCTGTGCGAGGCGTGCGGCGACCGCCGGTGACGGCTCGATTCCATAGCGCTCGATCAGGGCGCGGGCATCGGCGAAAGTGGTGGGATCCGGCACGGTCGGGCCGGAGGCGATCACCGCCGGATCGTCTCCGGGCACATCGCTGATGGCCAGCGTCACCACGCGGGCCGGGGCGGCTGCAGCGGCAAGTCGTCCGCCCTTGATCGCGGAGAGATGCTTGCGGACCGTGTTCATTTCGGTAATCGTAGCGCCGGAGGCGAGCAGGGCGCGGTTGATTGCCTGCTTGTCCGTAAGCGTCAGTCCCGGCGCAGGCAGCGCGAGCAGCGCCGAGCCGCCACCCGAGATCAGGGCCAGCACCAAGTCGTCGACGCCGAGGCCATGCACACGCTGCAGCAGCCGACGCGCGCCGTACTCGCTGTTCGCATCTGGCACTGGGTGGGAGGCTTCGATCACCTCGATTTGGCGGGTCGGTACGGCATGGCCGTAGCGGGTGACGACCGTACCGGATAACGCGACATTCGGCCACGCTTCCTCCAGCGCGGCAGCCATCAGCGCCGCTGATTTTCCCCCGCCCACGACAATGCAACGTCCGCGCGGCTTATCCGGCAGATGCGCGGCCAGCACCTTGCGCGGATCGGCCGCGGCTACCGCGGTATCGAACAGCGCCTGCAACGCGGCGCGTGCCCGCGCATCGTCCCATTCCATGCCCGGCCCGTTCCTATTGCGTGGCGCAGTATGGCGAAAGCGGACGGAGCGCGCCATGTTCAGGGACGGATCAAGGAGGAGCAGACATGGGCGCCCCTGCATTCGACGACGCCACCCGCACCGAGCTGGAAGCCGCGGCGTTTCGCCGCTTGGTGCAGCATCTACGCGAGCGGGCCGATGTGCAGAACATCGACCTGATGAACTTGGCCGGCTTCTGCCGCAATTGCCTGAGCCGCTGGTATCGCGAAGCGGCAGAGGCAAAGGGCATCGGCCTGGCAGACCCGGACGCGCGGGAGATCGTGTACGGCATGCCGTACAAAGAGTGGCAAGCGAAATACCAGAAAGAATCGACGGCCGAGCAGAAGGCCGCATTCGCGAAAGTCGACCCTACTCATTGACCGCGACTCTGCCTCGGCGCTATCTCCGCCGCCCTGCAATCGGGACGGCACGGGATGGCGTTGAAGCTGGCTGAGAAACCGAAGACAGAAACGGGTGGCATTGCGGCGGATCGGCTGCGCAGCCTGGTCGAGCGCATCGAGCGTCTGGAGGAGGAGCGTAAGGCACTCGGCAACGACATCAAGGACATTTACGCCGAGGCGAAATCAGCAGGGTTTGACGTGAAGGTGCTGCGCCAGCTCATTCGCCTGCGCCGGCAGGAACCGGCCGAGCTCGAGGAGCAGGAGTCGTTGCTCGACGTGTACCGGCGGGCGTTGGGGATGTGAATGCTCCCCTGCTCTTGAGGGCCCCCCCGCAAGGGGAGGCGGACCGTTGCGCCGCGCCGCTCGCCGCAGTCTGGGCTTCGGTTGCGGCGCTGTTGCGTCCAGCGTGGCATGGATGCTCGCTACAGTCGCGGGTGGCAGTCGGCGGATGGTCTGCGCCAAGCGGTTCGCCAGCGCCGTTTGTTCCGGCGTCAGGCCGGACGTATCGACCAGTACCCGGGGCCGCGATAGTCGTGCGAGGCGTGCCATTTCTTCAGCGTCGTCCCAGATCGGGCCGAAGAACTCGTTGACTTGGTGCACCAGTCCGACGCTCGGCGCGCCTCGCTTGCCGTGCTCGAGCGCCGACAGATACGCGGCGCTCACCTGCAGCTCGGCCGCGAGCCGCCGCAAGGTCACGCCGTGCTCGGCGCGCAATCCGCGAAGGCGCGCCCCGAACGGGGTCATGGCGACCCTGCCGAAAGCGGCTCAACTTGGGTCATGCGGCTTCGCACGGAATGGCATCCTCCGCCTTGCGTCCGAGGCATATCGGGCGGACTCGCATCATGCTGCCCGCCATGGCCCGTCCTGCCAGGCTTGCCGCCGGCGCGGCCGGCGCTCTATTTTCGCTGCATGGACAAGGATGTGCCGCGCGCCCATCACGACCTCGGCGGCGTCGCCAAGTTCATGTGCGCGCCGATCGATGTCGAGCCGCATGCGCTGAGCGAATTCGACAAGCAAGTGGATGCGCTGCGCCAGGTGCTGAGCCTGAAGGGCCTGATGACGGTCGATGAGCTGCGGCGAGGGATCGAGGAGATCCCCGAGGCCGAGTACCACCGGCTAACCTACTACCAGCGGTGGATCCGCTCGATCACGGCAATCCTGCTGCGCAAGGGCGTGGTGACCGAGGCCGAGCTGGCGGCGGCGCTGGAGCGGCGGTGATGGCGGCGTTCGCCCCGGGCGCGGCAGTGCGGGTGAAGGATGACTGGCCGGAGGTCCGCGGCCCGGCGCATATCCGCACACCACACTACCTGCGCGGGATGAGCGGGCGGGTGGTGCGGCGGCTGGGCACCTTCGCCAATCCGGAGGACTTGGCCTTCGCCCGCCCGGCCGAGCAGCGCGCACTGTATCACGTGGCCTTCGACCAGCCCTCGGTGTGGCAGGAGGGCCATCCCGGAGACAAGCTGCTGGTGGAACTCTTCGAGCACTGGCTGGAGCCGGCATGAGCACGATCCTGGAAACCGACGGCGAACGCCTGCTCGCAGCACTCGGTGTTCCGCTCGCCGAAAAGGGTATCGCCAGTCCGGCCGAAATCGCCGAACGCATCGCGATCACAGACCAAGCCAGCCCTGCGCAGGGTGCGCGCATGGTGGCGCGGGCGTGGACCGATCCGGCGTTCCGCGCCCTGATGCTGGAGGACGGAACGCGCGCGGCCGAGGCTATGGCCATGCCGATGCGCGGCATGCCGCCGCTCGGTGTTTTGGAGAACACGCCAGATCTGCACAACCTCGTCGTCTGCACGCTATGCAGTTGCTATCCCCGGGCGGTGCTGGGTTATCCGCCCTTCTGGTACAAGTCCGCCGCCTATCGGGCGCGTGCCGTACGCGATCCGCGCGGGCTGATTGCCGAGTGGGGTACCGTGCTGGCTGCCGGCGTGCGCGTGCGGGTGGTCGATTCCACAGCCGACTACCGGTGGATGGTGCTGCCGATGCGGCCTGCCGGTACCGAAGGCTGGACCGAGGCGCGGCTGGCCGGGATCGTGCGCGAGGGCGACATGATCGGGGTCACCGTCCCGCAGGCTGCCTGACGCCGCCCGCTTGCCCTGCTCACCGTCGCCCCGCTAGGCTTTCCGTCAACAGCGAGGGAGGGCACGGGGATGAGTGCGGAGCAGCGGCTGAAGGATCTCGGGTTGGTGCTGCCGCCACCGCCACCACCCGCCGGCACCTATGTGCCGTACCGGCTTGCCGGGAACCTGCTGTTCCTCGCCGGCGTCGGTCCGCGAGCGCCGGACGGCTCGATGATCCTGGGCAAGGTCGGCGCCGAAGTCCCGCTGGCGCGCGCAGTCGAGGCCGCGCGACTGTGCGGCCTGAGCCTACTTGCCAACATGCGGGCCGCCGCCGGGTCGCTCGACAAGGTCGATACGGTGCTGAAAGTGCTCGGCATGGTGAACGCCGTGCCCGATTTCGGCGACCACCCCAAGGTGATCGACGGTTGCACTGACCTGTTTGTGGCGGTGTTCGGCGAGAACGGGCGCCCAGCCCGCGCAGCCGTCGGCATGGGCAGCCTGCCGTTCAACATCGCCGTGGAGATCGAGGCGATCGTGCTGCTGAAGACGTAGCTGGCGTGCTGCTGAAGACGTAGCTGGCGCGGTGGACTGACCGGCTCGCTGAACTGGCGGCCGATGATGACGCAGAACATCTATGACGATGCCGGGTTTTTCGAGGGCTACAGCCGGCTGCCTCGTTCGATTGAGGGACTGGACGGCGCGCCCGAATGGCCGGCGCTCCGCGCCTTGTTGCCGGCCCTGCGCAATCGCGCAGTGCTTGACCTGGGCTGCGGCTTCGGCTGGTTCTGCCGCTGGGCACGACAGAACGGGGCGGCGCATGTGCTGGGGATTGACGTCTCCGAGCGCATGCTGGTGCGAGCGCGGGCGACGACGCAGGATGCGGCGATCGGGTATGACCGGGCTGATTTGGAAGAACTCGAATTGCCGGTGGGCGCCTTCGATCTGGTGTATAGTTCGCTCGTGCTGCACTACATTGCGGATCTGAACCGGCTGCTGGTGCAGGTGTATCGCTCGCTACGTCCGGGCGGGCACCTGGTTTTCTCGGTGGAACATCCGATCTTCACGGCGCCGATTCAGCCGGGCTGGCGGATCGATGCCGAAGGCCGCAAGACCTGGCCGGTCGACAGCTATCTGCAAGAGGGCCCGCGCTCCACGGACTGGCTCGCCAAGGGCGTGGTCAAGCAGCATCGAACCGTCGCGAGCTATATCAACATGCTGCTTCGGGTCGGGTTCTCGCTGTGTCATGTCGAGGAGTGGGGACCGACCGAGCAACAGATCGCCTCACGTGCAGAGCTGGCGGATGAGCGTCAGCGTCCTCCTTTCCTGCTGGCGGCGGCGGAACGCGCGAATTGAGTTGGGAGGGCTCACAGGGAGAACTGCAGACGATCCACGGAGCACCACGGAGGTGCTTTGACCAGGCGGCGATTGGATCGGCGAACGGAATTTCATTAGCGGTCGGGGAATGCACTCTGTTTTTTCCTTTACCGGGATAACGAGGAGGCATATCGCAAGCCAGCCTCAAGCGCGGCCGGCATAACCCCTCCGTAGACCTCAGTGCGTTCCTCTGCGGTGTTCCGTGTGAACCGCCTTTCCACGAGGCCCGCGTCGGTCTCGGGGATATGTGGAACCCGTAGCCGGCAAGGGGAGGAGGGCTGCGGTCATGATCGCACTTGCCGTAATATTCGTGTTGGTGGTACTGGTGCTGCTGTATTCGGTGCGCATCGCCAATGAGTGGCAGCGCGCCGTCGTGTTGCGGCTGGGCCGGTTCATCGGCGTGAAGGGGCCAGGACTCTACCTGTTGTTTCCGCTCGTCGACCGGGCCGCGCAGGTGATCGACATGCGCATCCAAACCACCACGATCACCGCCGAACAGGCGCTGAGTCGCGACACGGTTGCGGTCGGTGTCGATGCCATCGTGTTCTGGCAGGTGGAGGACGCCGAGGCCGCGGCGATCCGCATTGCCAACTATCGCGAGGCGATCGAACGCGTAGCGCAGACCAGCCTGCGCGAGATGATCGGTGCCAGCGAACTCGGCCGCCTGCTGTCGGACCGCCGCTCGGCCGACGAGCAGCTCCGCGCGACGATCGCCGAGAAGACTATGACCTGGGGCGTTGTCGTGCGCAGCGTGGAGATACGCGACGTCGCGATCCCACGCGAGCTGCAGGACGCGATGAGCCGGCAGGCGCAGGCTGAGCGGGAGAAGACGGCGCGCGTGACGCTGGCCTCGGCCGAGCAGGCGATCGCGCAGCAGATCCTCGAGGCGGCGGCGCTCTATGCCCGCGACCCATATGCGCTCAAGTTGCGTCAGATGAACCTGCTCTACGAGATGAACAAGGAGCGCGGCGTGACGGTGTTGATCCCGAGCGACCTCGCCAGCAGCCTGGGCGGGCTGCTAAGCGTGGGTGATGCAGCGAAGACCCCGGAGCCATGAGCAGCAGCCTCCACCCGCTACGGCCGGCGATCATGTTGCGTCCCCGACTGATTAAAATCCGTTTGGGAGATGATTCGGTGTAGCGTCTGCGCCCTCCGCGTGGTTAGACTTTCTTAAGACAAACGCGGGCCGCAGAAGCGCCGGGCGGTTACCAGCCCGTTTCGGGAAACAATCCGGCAACATGGCAAAAATTGGGGGTGGCGCACTCAGGGCGGTCTGCGCTACAAGATTCCCGGCAACCTGAGCCGAGACCATCCACGATGCGTTTTATTGCCGTTCTGCTGACGGTACTCTGCCTCGGCGCGTGCAGCACGGTGCAGAGCGGTTCCGAGCAGGGCTTTGTCGATCAGGCCGGCTGGGAGCACCAGCAGGCGATCCTTGATGCCGATGCGATCCTCCAAGGGATGAACCAGGCCCGCGCTCAGAACGAGCGACTGGCGAAGCAGGCGCCGTAGCAAGCCAACATTGCGAACCAAATTATCGGGCTGGATCAGCCCGGCAGCTTTGCCGCCACCACCCGGACCAGATCGCCGACCGACTGCAAGCTGTCCAATTCGCGCGTCGTCAACCGAATGGCGAAACGTTCCTCGACCGCCATGACGACCTCGATCTGCTTGAACGAATCCCAACCTGCGACGTCGCTCGCGGTGAGCTCCGGATGCAGCGGAACTTCGCGTTGGAACACGTCCTGGAAGATCTCGGCCAGCGCCTGGTAGATCTCTGATTCCGTCGGCATCGCCTCAGCGTTCCTCGAGATGGATGAAACTGGGCCCCGGGACAAAGCTGTGCAAATCCAGCGCCGCGCGGCTTCCGCCCGCCGGCGTCGTCTCCATCACCGTGAAGCCCAACTTCGCGTAATGATCCTTCACCATGCCATTCTTCTTCGTCGGGATATATTCGCCGATCAGCCGACTCGCGCCGAGCAGCCGGGCCTGCCGGGCGATCAGATCAAGCGTCGCTTCCTCGACCTGCCGGCCGAGCACCCGGCAGCTCATCAGCCAAGTGTCGATTTCCAGGTCGCGCTCCCCCGCCTTGCGACCGATCACGATGGCGATCACCCCGTTATCGCCAAATCGGTCGATCAGGCGGAGCTGTAGGCCGAAGGCAGCGGGATCGTCCATCACCGCCATCACCTCGGCTTCGGTATAGCGGCGCGTGGTCAGGTTGAACTGGTTCGACTTGTTAATAAGCTGTGCCGTGCGAGCAAGCCCGATGCGGTCGAACCGTCGCCACACGAGCCGCATCTCCAGACCGCGCAGATAGCCTTCAAGGTCGGTGGCCGAACGGCGCAGCGCATCGCGCGCGCGATTGCCGTGATACTGCGCAGTGCGCTCGCGGTCTTCATTGGTGATGGCGAGCGCCTCGAAATACCCGGCATCGGCAATGGCGGCGATGAAACCCACGGGGTCCTCGCCTACCTCCGGCACCGCGACCATTGGCAGCTCGCGGCGGACCAGGTTGCGCTCGAATGGGTTGTCATCGACGAACACCAGGGCGTCGAGCCCGATGTTCAGCTCGGCGGCGATAGCGCGGATATTGGCCGGCTTGTCACCCCAGTTGATGGCGAAGGCAGCAATGTCGCTCCGCTTCAGCACCATCTCGGGATGCTGCTCGAACGGCTCGAGCGCGTTCGCCTCGTCATTCTTCGAGCACACTGCGAGGATCACGCCGCGCCGCGCCAGCTCCCGGCAGTGGTGCTGAAACGCCAAATAGGCCTCGCCCGCGGCGCTGCCTTGGCCGATCACGATGCCCTCCAGCCCCTCGTCGCCGACCACGCCGCCCCAGAGCGTGTTGTCAAGGTCGAGCACCAGGCACTTGGCCGAGCGGCCCTGGTAGGCGGCGAGCAGGCGCGCCGCCAGATCGCCGTAGAGCGGGGCCGCTGCCGGCGTAACCTCCTGCTTGGCGTGGTGCCAGAAGGCGGGGTTGTGCCAAGCCGCCAGCCCGTCGCGCGCGGCGCGCTCATCGAGCGCCAGCAGATCGACGCCGGCTTCGTCCGCCATCGGCCGCAGCAGGGCGTTCAGCCGGGAAATGAGGGCCGCGGGCGAGCCCGCCAGCCGATGCTCGTTGGCCCCGAGCAGCGGCGGATGGACGGGCAGGGCGGTCTGCTGGATCACCTTGCAGCCGAACACCTCGCGAGCCACGCGCCAGATCTCGCGGATATGCGCAGTGATGTCGTCGAGCGCCGCAGCGGCGCCTTCGGCATCCAGCCCGGCATCGATCCCCGCCGCCAAATGGTGCGCATCGAGGGACACAAGCACTGTGCTGGGGCGGAACGCGTGCAGGGCCGAGCCCGGGTCGGTCAGCTCCTGCCAATACTGACCGAACTCATTCTCGTAAGTGCTGATCCAGATACCCCGCCGCAGCCCGCCGACCCGGATTGCGGGTGCCAGATGCCCCATGCTGGCGGAGCCGAGCAGGGCCAGGCGCTCGGGGCGAGTGGCTAGGCCTGGCGGCTCCGCGGGCAGCGCGCGACGAATCGCCTGGTCGAGGTTGTTGGTGAGAACGAACGACAGATCGGCATTGGCCAGCGCGACGGCCGCAGCCCAGGCCGTCTGCGGATCTGGGGATGGATCGGTGCCGAGGGCACGCACGCGCGCACGCCAGTCATCGGGAATGGGGGGAAGCCAGTGCAGAGCAGTCATGGCCAAGATCTATGTTGCACCGCCAACCTGACCGATTTCGTCACCCGAAGTCGAGGGCGAAAGACGCGGCCGGCGCACTCGGCAACAGTTCACAGTCATGTCGCATTCGCGTATCAAGTCGCTGAGGGAATCTAAGGTGGGACGGTCCACGTATGCTGACTGGATACGTTGACCGCATTTCGCACAGCGTGATCGACGGCTGGGCGGCTGACAAGGAACGGCCGGACGAGACGGTCGAGGTGTCGGTCTTCGTCGATGGCTACAAGCGGGCTCAACTCGCGTGCGATTTGCTGCGGCCTGACCTGCGGGAAACCGGCGTCTGGGGCGATGGCCGGCACGGCTTCCGCTTCAACTTTCCCGCCGCACTAGAGCCAGACGCGACGCATCATGTCTCGGTCCAGTTCACCGCGACCGGCCGGCCGCTCGAGATGGGCGAAGTGACGCTGAGCTCGGACGGCACCACGAGCAATCTTCCGATTCGGAACGGAAACGAAACCAAGGAGATGCTCCGGCTGCCGTCGCCGACCACGCCTCGGGAAACCTTCCGGCTGTTTCCGTTCTACGATCGGACCTATGGCCTGACGGATCTGCTCGCCCGGGCAGATTTTACCGCCCGTCAGCCGCGCGACATCCGTTATGCAGCATTCGGTGCACTTCCGGTCGCCGCCAGTCGCGGCGATGAGTTCGCTGATACCTACGCTGCGCGGGATCACCTGAACGAGCTCCTGATGTCGGATGCGTTCCAGCAGGAGCTCGTGACACTGTTGCTGAACGCCTTCCCCGAGAAGCGGCGGCTTCTGTTCGTCCACATCCCCAAATGCGCCGGCAGCGACCTGTCGCGTCACTTGATGACGCGCTATCCGTCGGTGGACCAGCGTTTGATGGAGCAGCGCTGGACGTCCAAGGATGCGCTGTTTGCGGCGTTGCGTGATCTGCTATCGGCGCTGCCGCTGTTCGACAGCATCTTCGTGCGCGGTCATATCCGGCTCGACTGGTATCTTGATCGCGACTTGGCGCGTCCGATCGACCGGCCGTTCACCATCATGCGCCACCCCGTCGAGATCGCGGTGTCGCAAACCAATTATGTAATGATGCGGATCGCCGAGGACAGAGAATCCGGCAAGGTCGGTCCGGATACGCAAGAGTGGCTCGAGCTTTTGGGATTTGTGGAAATCCCGCCATGGCCGCTCGCCGACTTGGCCGAGTATGTGTGCCGCAAGACGCTACGCACGCGCGAGATCGTGATCGCCAATCCGCTCTGCCACTGGCTGGGCGGCAGCGATGCAGCGACCGTGCTGGACCAGCTGGCGGCAAGCGGTGCGGAGGTGACGGAGACCAGCCGCTACAACCGATGGCTGCGCGAGACCTGGGGGATCGAGAGCACTACGCGCTTCAATGAGTCTCGCAAATTCATCAACCTACATGCGCTGGACCGTGGGGAGCTCGACTACCTAAACGAGATTTCCGGCGAGGACGCCAAGCTGTTTGAGTTGGTGCAGCAACGGCTCGCCGGGCTCGGCACGAGCTGGCTCTCTGGTAGCCAGCTCCGCCCGGCAAAAGGTTGAGCCTGCGGCTCCGACTGGGCTATCCCTCGCCGCGCAGCAAGGAGCGGCGTCTTGTCGAGCGAGCTGGTTCTGAGCCTTCGTTTCGGTCGGAATAGCGGGGATGCCAATTATCTCGGTCCCGGCTGGTCGGCCGACGAGGACGGCTATCGGTGGATGACCGGCGACCGCAGCGAGCTGTGGCTCGAATACCCCGGATCCGGCAACTATCTGTTGGAACTCGAGCTGGCGCCGTTTGTGCATCCGCCGGTGCTACCGGTGCAACGGCTGGCGGTGTCGGTGCGCGGGACGGTGATTGGGCGCTCTGTGCTGTCGCGGCTGAGCACGCTCGGCTATCGGATTCCGGCCGATCTGCTGGCTGGCAAGGGGCCGATTCAACTCGGCTTCGAGCACCCGGACGCGGCTCGTCCGGTCGATCTGACCGACCACAGTGACGACCGCCAGCTTGCGCTATCGGTGCGGCGGCTCGGCCTTTACCGCATCTTCGGCGATATGTCGCCGCGGCGCCTGGACGGCGGCACGGGCGTGGCGGCTGCCGAAATCGGCGGGCTGATCGGCGTTCCCGCGTTACAGTTCACGCTGGGCTTCGAGAGCCTGGGTGACAATTGCGAGTTCGGCCTCGTACAGCGGCGCTGCGGCGCAGAGCCGCTCGGGCTGCTGCGATTCTCAAACATTGCACTTGACCCGCTGCTGCGCGGACTGATGGCAGAATTCGGCGGGCTCGGGGCGCGGAAGAGCCTGGAGCTTACCCTATCGGAGGGCGAGCGGCGGGAATACGTGCTGCACGATAAGCGCTATGCGCTGACCTTCCACACTTTTCACTACGAGGACGAGGCCGATGCGGCAGAGCTGATGAGGAAGCAGATCGCGCGGCTGCAACTGCTGCGGCGCAAGTTCCTCGAGGATCTGCGAGACGGTGAGAAAATCTTTGTCTGCAAACGCAACGAGACGTTGCTGGAGCAGGATGTGTTGCCGCTGCACGCGGCGCTGAACAGGTTCGCGCCGAACACACTGTTGTACGTGGTGCCGGCCGACGGGACGGTACCGCCGGGCACGGTGGAGCAACTGATGCCGGGCCTGCTCAGGGGGACTATCGATCGTTTTGCGCCGCCCGAGAATGCCCACGATCTGTCGCTGGAGTGCTGGCTGGCGTTGTGCGTCAATGCCTACCGGCTAGTGCGCGAGACGTCCGCAGCTAAATGATCGAACATAGCCGCGGACGAACTGCTGCAGCGATTACACGCCGTCATGCCGGGGGCCGTATAATCTACAATATCGTCTCAAAGTTCTCAGTTCCCCTGGCAGGTGTGGATCGCGCGCCGCCCTATCCCAGCCCTGCCGCCATCAGCCCCGTCACCCGCCGCGCAAACCCCGCCGGGTCCTTTGGCAACTCGCCCTCCTGCACACGCGCCAGATCAAACAGCGTCGCCGCCGCCTGCTCGATCAGCGCTTTGTCCTCGACCCGCTTGCCCAACGCCTCGATAACCGCGTGCCGCGGATTCACTTCCAGCACCGGAGGCGCTTGCAGCCCGGCACGCCCAGCCCGGCGCATCAGGCGCTGCAATTGCAGATCCGGCCCCTTCCCGCCTGCCGACAGCACGACTGCGCTATCGGTCAGCCGCGCGGTCGCCCGCACCTCCGACACCTCATCTCCCAGCGCCGATTTCAACGCAGCCGTCAGGACGGAAATATCCGGGAGATCGGCCCCCTTGCCGAGATCGGCGGAAGCCTGCGTCACGCTGACCAGCCGCTTGTTCTCAAACGTGCTTAGTCGATCCGGCCAGAAGGCATCGATCGAGTTTGCCAGCAGCAGTACTTCTTTCCCCTGCGCCCGGAATCCCTCCAGCTGCGGTGACCCGCGAAGCGCCTCTATATCGTCGCCAAGCAGGTAATAGATCTCGTCCTGGCCTGGCTGCACGCGGTTCACGTAATCGGGTAGCGACGTCCACGCGTCCTGCTTGGACGAGCGGAACCGCAGCAGTGGTGCGATCTCTCCCCGATGCTCGGTGTCTTCCCAGATCCCCTCCTTCAGAACCGGGCCGAAATTCTCCCAGAACTTCGCGTAGTCCTGCTCCTCTTTCGCCTTGGTCTTCAGCTCTGCCAGCACCCGCCCGACCAGCGCCTTGCGGATGCGCCCCAGTACCGGCGTGCTCTGCAGCATCTCGCGCGACACGTTCAGCGGCAGGTCCTCAGTATCGACCACGCCCTGCACGAAACGCAGCCAGGGAGGAAGTAACTCTGCTTTGTCAGAGATGAACATTCGTCGGACGTGCAGTCGTACGTGTGACTCGCGGTCGTTCTCCAGGATGTCGAACGGCCGCGTGCCAGGGATGAACAGCAGGGCCCAGAAATCCAGCGTACCCTCGGCCCGCCAGTGCAGCGTCGCCCAGGGCGTGTCGAAGATATGCCCGAGATGCCGATAGAACTCGTTATACGACTGTTCCGATACCTCGGACTTCGGCTTGCGCCAAAGCGCTGTGCCCTCGTTGGCCGGTTGGTCCTTGCCGTCACGGGCGATGGCGATCGGCAAGGTGATGTGGTCGGCCCATTTGCGTACAATCGCCTCCAGCCGCATCGGTTCCAGGAAGTCCGTCGCATCCGCCTTCACGTGCAGCAGCACGTCGGTGCCCGGTCGCTCGCGCGTGGCCGGTGTCACGGCGAACAATTCTCCGCCCTCCGAGGACCAGGTGAACGCCTCCTCCGATCCCGCTTTCCGCGAGGTCACCTCGACCCGGTCGGCGACCATAAACGACGAGTAGAACCCCACTCCAAACTGGCCGATCAGGCTTGGTCGGTCCTCTGGCTTGGCCGTCGCCAGCGCCTTGGCGAAGGCGCTCGTGCCGGAGCGGGCGATGGTGCCGAGATTGTCGATCAGCTCCTGCCGGCTCATGCCGATCCCATCATCGGCGATCAGCAGTGTCCGCCCGCCTTTGTCCGGGACGATGCGAACTTTGGCATCGGGCGGCGGCGACAAGGTCGCATCGGTGAGTGACTCGAACCGCCGCCGATCCATTGCGTCGGCCGCGTTGGCGACCAGCTCGCGCAGGAAAATCTCGCGCTCGGAATAGAGCGAGTGGACCACTAAGTCGAGCAGCCGCCCGACCTCCGCCCCAAAAGCGTGGGTTTCCGCCTGCTCTGCTTCGACCGTCGTGTCCGCCATCTTCGCCCTCCCGCTTGCGGCCGGCGATATGCGTGACGAGCGCCCCAGTTTCAATCCATGTTCACCGACAACTCTCCCGCACTGCAGGAGAGGTCGCCGCGCATAGCGCGGCAGGTGAGGGTGCGGCGGCGAGGGTCCCCATCGGTCCGTTTGGCGAACCGACCCACCGAGTGGAGCCGCGTGGAGCCCCGGGGCAAGGTCCGAAAAGCGGGAGAAGAGGGGCGTGGGCCTTGCGTTCTCCCGCGCAACTCCCAAACATCCCGGCATGTCCGGCTTCGACCCGCGGATTCGGGCCGTTCTCGGCCCCACCAACACCGGCAAGACCCATCTCGCCATCGAGCGGCTACTGGGGCACTCGTCGGCGATCATTGGCTTCCCGCTCCGCCTGCTGGCCCGCGAGAATTACGATCGCATGGTGGCCCGCAAGGGCGCCCGCCACGTCGCGCTGATCACCGGCGAGGAGAAGATCGTCCCGCCCGAGGCGCGCTGGTTCTCCTGCACCGTGGAGGCGATGCCGCTCGACCGCGATGTCGAATATGTGGCGGTGGACGAGATCCAGCTCTGCGCCGACCCCGACCGCGGCCATGTCTTTACCGACCGGCTGCTGCACGCGCGTGGCTTGGTGGAGACGATGTTCCTCGGCGCTGAGACGATCCGTCCGCTGTTGGCCCGCTTGGCGCCGCAGGCCGAGATTGAGACCCGCCCGCGGATGTCCCAGCTTGGCTATGCCGGACCGATCAAGCTGTCGAAGTTGCCGCCGCGCAGCGCCGTGGTCGCGTTCAGTGCGGCCGAAGTCTATGCCATTGCTGAGCTTATCCGCCGCCGCCGCGGCGGCTGCGCGGTCGTTATGGGCCGGCTGAGCCCGCGGACGCGTAACGCCCAGGTGGCGCTCTATCAGGACAAGGAGGTCGATTTTCTGGTCGCCACCGACGCGATCGGCATGGGCCTCAACATGGACGTCGATCACGTCGCCTTTGCCGGTACGTCCAAGCATGACGGCCACCGACTGCGCCGTCTGACCTCAGCCGAGCTGGCGCAGATCGCCGGGCGCGCCGGGCGCGGCATGCGCGACGGCAGCTTCGGCACCACCGCCTCCTGCCCGCCGCTCCCCGATGAGATCATCGAGCAGGTGGAGGCGCATAGTTTCGAGCCGCTCGACTGCCTCGCCTGGCGCAACAGTGCGCTCGACTTCCGCGACCCCGATTCGTTGCTGGCGAGCCTGACGGCGCCGCCACCCGGGCCGGGCTTGGTGCGCGGCAACGACGCCTCGGACCTGGAGACACTGGCGGCACTCGCCCGCGAGCAGGAGGTCCGTCGGTTGGCGCAGGGTCGCGGCATGGTTCGCAAGCTGTGGGAAGCGTGCCAGATCCCCGATTTTCGCAAGCTCGCTGACGAGACTCATACCCGGCTCTGCGGCCGGGTGTTCGCCCATGTCGCGACCGACGGGGAGCTGCCGACTGATTGGCTGGCCGGCCAGATCGCCGCGTTGGCGCGGGCGGACGGCGACCTGGATACGCTGATGCAGCGACTCGCGGGGATTCGCGTCTGGTCCTACATCGCTGCCCGGTCCGACTGGGTTAAGGACGCGCTGCACTGGCAGGACCGCGCCCGGGAAGTGGAGGACCTGCTGTCGGATGCGCTGCACGAGCGGCTGATGAGCCGTTTCGTCGATCGCCGCGCCGCACATCTGATGCGCCGACTGGAGGCAGCCGAGGGGCAGGAGCTCCTGTCCGCCGTGACCCGCTGCGGCGAGGTGGTGGTGGAAGGGCATCCCGTCGGCCATATTGGCGGCTTCGCATTCTTCCCCGATCCAGGAACCGAAGGCGAGGGGCGGAAGCTCGTGTTGCGCGCGGCCCGCCGGGCGCTGCGCGAAGAAATGCCGCGGCGCGTCGCCACTGCGGAGGTGGCCGGGGACTCGGCGTTTGCGCTGACACAGGCGCATCGGCTGAGTTGGGATGGCCACGACATCGCGCGCCTCCGCCCGGGTGCCGCTGCCCTCTATCCCCGCGTCGAGATGTTGGACAGCGAATTTCTCGATGGCGTGCAGCGCGAGCGGCTGCGGGCGCGACTGCAGCGCTTCCTAGACGGGCGAATCGAGGCGGACCTGGCCCCCCTGTTTCTCGCCTCGGCAAAAGCGGCTGAGGACTGCACACTACGCGGCCCGCTGCACCGGCTAACCGAGGCGCTGGGCGTTCTTCCCGGATCAGTCGGGGACGGCCTGGATCCGGCTCTGCGCACCCGCCTTAAGGTGCTTGGGGTAAAGGCGGGTCGCTTCGCGCTGTTCCTGCCGGCACTGCTCAAACCCCGCGCATGCGCCATGCGGGCGTGGCTATGGGCGCTTCAGCGGGGTATTGCTGTGCCCGTGGCCTTCCCGCCACCCGGCGCGGTGGCACTCGCGCCGCCGCCGGACTGGCCCGCCGGGTTTGCGGAGGCGCTCGGGTGGGTCAATGCTGGCCCGGTATTGCTGCGCCTCGACATCGCCGAACGGGTGGTAGCGGAGCTAGCCTGGGCCACCCGCCGACGATCAGCCGCACTGCCGGCTGGGCTCGCCAACCGGCTGTCGATCCGTCCGGAGCTGGTGCCGGCGGTGTTGCGGCGGCTCGGGTTCCGCGTCGTCCCGGGCGCAAGCCTGCCGGCCGGGCAGTACGGGCCGCCTGCCCCGCCGATGGTCGCGCCGCTACGCCGCCAAGTGCCGTCCCATGCGACGGCGCCGGAGCCCGCCCTGGGGGCGGAGGGGCCATTCGCCGCGCTGGCGGCGCTCAAACCCTGACCCTGGATGGACGACCAGGAAGATCGCGATTGGCAGCGGCTGGATAAATGGCTGTGGTGCGCGCGGTTCATGCGGGCACGCAGCGACTGCGCGCGGCTGGTGGGCGAAGGGTTGATCCGCATCAACCGCCAGCCGACCGAGAAGGCGCATGCGCGGTTACGGGTGGGCGACGTATTGACTATGCCAGTGCACGGCTCGGTGCGTGTCATCCGCGTGCTGGCGCTTGCGCGGCGGCGTGGTCCGGCGGCGGAAGCGCGGCTGCTTTATGATGAAATTGTCGACTAACGCCGGTGGGTGAACGGCAACGCGGCCGCCGCGGCGTGCCGGCTCGCCGGCCGACCTTGCGTGGCAGCGTGATCGTCGGCATATCGCCGCCGTCGTTGTTGCCGCCAACGTTGCTGTCCCTTGGGGGGGCCCGCATGACCTACGTGGTCACCGAAAGCTGCATTCGCTGCAAATACATGGACTGCGTGGAGGTGTGTCCGGTCGATTGTTTCTATGTCGGGGCGAACATGCTGGTGATCCATCCCGACGAATGTATCGACTGCGGCGTGTGCGAGCCGGAATGTCCGGTCGAGGCGATCGTGCCGGATAGCGACGACAAGGCCGCCACCTGGGTCGAGCAGAACCGCACCTATGCCAGCGTCTGGCCTAACATCACTCGCAAGGGCACCCCGCCGCCGGATGCCGACGAATGGAAGGACAAGACGGACAAGGCGGGGGAATTCGACCCGGAGCCGGGCAAGCCCTGAGCGACGCCGGGTTGCTGGCTCCGTCCCGAGCGGACGCTCCGGAAGGTTTCTGTCGCCGTCCCCTGTCGATAGCTAATTAAGTTGTCCGGTTTACGTAGCACATCAGTTGTCCGCTTGTTTCCGGTCCGTTCCCAAGAGGCAGGGACAGAACGGCGGCCGTTCTGGCGGCAGGTCAGGCGGGCCGTTGGCTGGTGACGGGCGCGTCTTCTTCAACTCATGAAATCAATTTCCTTCTTTTGCTGATGCGCCTGTGGAGTTGTGGGCAACGCTCTTCCGTTGCCCACAAATCCACAGGCGAGCCGGACCCAAGCGCGATCATGCCGCCGCGTCCAACGCCGCCATCCGCAGCGCCCCCTGCGCGTCATAGCGTCCCAGGCAGCGCGGGCCGTGGAACACCGCGTGGCTCCCGTCGTGATATTGCCGCACCTTCACCCGTGCCTTCACGAAATGAGCACGCAGCGGCGACGGTGGTATCTGCAGCTTCATCCGTCGCCACGAAACCGTGTTGTCGCGGTCCACCTGGCGCTCCTCCTGGATACACAGAATTTCCCGCAGATCGACACCAGCAACGGCGACGAAAGCCGATCCCTCCTGCTCCGCCTTCACCGCAAACTGCGCGTTGTGCGCCGGCAGGTAGCAATCCCGAATGAACCGGTTGGCCTCCGCAACCGTCGTGATCCCAGCCAGCGCCAGCTCCTTGACCAGGCGATCCTGTAACGTCTGAAACAGCCGCTCCGAACGACCACGGGCCTGCGGTGAGTAGGCCGCAATGTGCTCCACGCCCAAATGCGCCAGCGCCCGCCCAACCTGTGTCGGCCGCTTCCGGTCAACCGGGCCGCCAAACTCCGGCGTCACGAAGTAGTGGCTGCCCCGATCCGTATAGAGGCTCAGCGGCAGGCCATGCGCGCCAAACACCTCCAGCAGAGCCTGGAACGTCGATTCCGTGCCTTCCTCCGCTACCAAAAACCCCGAGTAGATCACGTTCGTCGCGTCGTCCATCGTCACTATCAGGTCCAGCGTCTCCCGCCCCGCCAGCCATTCATGGCGCGACCCATCCTGATGAAGCATCATTCCAGGCAACGGCCGTCGCGGCCGCTTGCGCCGGTGTGCGCCGCGCCGCGCGGCGCGCTCCAGAAGCCCCTTCGATTGCAGGAACGCCTTGGTCCACGTGTAGCCCCAGCGGAAACCGTGGCGGCCCACCAAGTGCTCGTGAAAGTGCTTCGCCGTGAACCCGCTGTAACGCATACGATACAGCCGCTCGACCTCCTCCTCCCGGTCGACCGGAACCCGCTTCCCAGACGCCCGACCAAGCCGCCGGTCCAGAAGACCGGCCGCCCCGCACTCTTCGTAGCGCTGTTGCCAACGACGGAATGTCCGCTCGCTGATCCCAAGCAGCTCCGCCGCTTCGCACTGGTTGAGTTCGCTCGCTTCATACCGCTCCAGCACGCTCCCGAACTTGATCACTCGCACACCCTGAAGGGCTTCCGACCGGCGCATCCGGGCTCCCAAAAGGAACCATCATCACCGGACAGATCGTGCGCTACCTAAACCGGACATACCGTGTGCTACCGACATTTCTGTCGCCGTCCCCCATGACGATGCCGTGGGTTTGTGCTATATGACGGTCTGGAGGCGATGGCAGCGGTGCGAGGCCTCGCGGGCTCGGCAGGTGTGCGGCCGTCGTCGCCTTTCCGTGGGAGCCGAACCGTTGAGCAGGGCGTGAACGCGCCAGCTGTCGCTATGCGTCGGAGGGGATAAAGATAGGGGTGTCTAACATGAAGGCTGGTGCCGGGAGCGCGGCGGCGGGCCAACGTCCGCGCGCGACGGCCAAAACTCCGGCCAGGGCGGCTGCCAAATCAATCCCGGCGGCGCCTAAGAAATCCGCGCCGGTCCGGACGGCGCGATCCGCCAAGGCCAAACCGGTGGCGACCGTGACCCCGACACGTCGGCAGGACGCGCCGGTGCCGGAGGCGGCACTGCCTAAGCCCCCGGCCAAGACTGCTGCTGAGCCTGCGACCCCACGCGTCGTGCCGCCGGTCACGGAAAACGAGGGAAAGCAGGCCGCGGCTAAGCCGGCCGAAACGGCAGTAGCGATGAAGGCTGCCAACGCGCAACCGAAGTCGGCGCCGGCCAAGGCACCTGCGACCAAATCCGCGTCACCCAAGCCTGCGCCGTCTGCCAAACCGACAGCTACGGAACCGGTCGCGCCGAGTTCGGCGGATACGGTCGCAAACCTACCCATTGGCGCACCGAACCCAGAGCCGGAGCCGGCGGCCGAACCAGATGCGCCTGATGCGCCCTTGTCGGAGCTGGACATCGTCACGGCGGAGCCAGCCATGGCCGTGGCCGAGGTGCAGGCCCAGGCACCGGCGCCGCCTCGCCATGCGACGTCAATGAACCGTGCGGCTCCACCGCCGCGCCCACCCGCCAAACCGGAAGTGTTCGCCGAAGGCGATCACGTCGTCTATCCAACCCATGGTGTTGGTAAGGTCGAGCGGATCGCGGTCGAGGAGATCGCCGGCCACAAGCTGGAGCTGATCCACATCACATTCGAAGAGAACCGGATGACGCTGCGCGTCCCAGTAAGCAAGGCACGCAGCGCCGGTCTTCGCAAACTGGCCACCCGCAAGCTGTTCGAGGAAGCGCTGAACGTGCTGAAGGGCCGCGCCCGGATTAAACGCACCATGTGGTCGCGCCGGGCGCAGGAATACGAGGCGAAGATCAATTCGGGGGACCCACTGGCGATCGCAGAGGTGGTGCGCGATCTCCACCGCAACGCCGGCCAGCCGGATCAGAGCTTCAGCGAGCGCCAGATCTACGAGGCGGCCATGGATCGGCTGGCGGCCGAGTTGGCGGCGCTTGACAAAACCGACAAGCTGACCGCTGCCAGCAAGCTGTCGGAGTTCCTGAAGACGGTTTGAGGCTGGGCGGCGACGCGCTCAGCCCCGACGGTACGCCGGGGCTGTCGGCGCGGCGCCGTGGGCGGCGGCGATTTCGCGGCCGCGGCCATTGCCAATCATCACTTCCGCAAGGTACTGCCGCCGCTCGAGCTGGTCACGATAGATCGCCGTGGCGGCGTCGATCAGAGTGCCGCCGCTGCCGAGCATTTGGTCGCCGAATTCGACGATCCGGAGGTTGGGCCACGCCTTGGCTCGGATGCGAAGCAACTCGGCCGCCATGTCCGCGGCCGAGCGGCCAGGCTCGGCCTGCGCCAGGATCAGCAACATCGCCGCCGTGGATCGAGAGACGCCGGCGTGGCAGTGGACCACCAGGTGCGCATCCGCCTTCGGGGCCGCCAGCAGGTCGCGGCCGAAGGTGAGAATGCCGCGGACATGGTCGGGGCGAGGAGGCTGCAGGAGCGGGTTCGACTCGATCACGTCGTGGAAGCGCAGCTCCAGGCGTTCGTAGTCGCCCGGTGTCGCAGGCGCCGGTGTCTCAGGGTCGAGGATCGACAGCACATGGGTGACACCCGCCGCGCAGTGGCCCGGCAATTCGTCTAGTCCGCAGACCGTCACGCGGAATGGAGTCGTCAATCGTGGCATCGCCTGCTCTCGCCGTCGTGCCGCTACGAATGTGGGGCGCCATCGCGCCGCCGTCCATGGCCCGCATTCGGGGTCCCTGCTATGCCCGGATGAAGGCGATGGCCGGGGTCGATCGCAACGCCATGCGCGTGAAGCTCGCGCTGGAAGCCGAGAGTAGCGTTAACAGCGCCACGGTCAGTGAGAAGAACGTCATCCTGACCTCCGAGGATCCCAAGGAAGCCAACGCGAACATCGGCCTGTATGACAAGGCCACCGCCACCACGCTCCAGGCGATCGGCCGATTGGAAAGCGTGACCGAGGATCTGGGGCAACGCACGCTGATCGAAGGGTTCCGCGCCGCGGTGAACACCCGGCAGTAGGCGAGTGCGCATGTCTTTGAGCCGGCGCTCTCCGGCAAGATTCCGGAGGCGTCTGCCTATTCTCGCGACGTGGCGGCCAAGTACCGCCGCACCGCCATTGACGTCGTCGGCAAGCTGATCACAACCAACGCGGAGAAGATGCGAGCGGCGCGTTGACGGGAGCGTTGCCATGGCCGGAAGTGCCCGCGTTTGGCATCCATTTGTTAGCTGCTCGCTCACTGGCGGCGAACGCCGTGGGGTACTCGACGGGACTCCTCATGAGCTTTATGTGTAGAAGTCTTGACTTAATCTGACATCGGGTGTCGGCTGGCGTCAACCCAGAAGGACACCACCATGACCAAGGACCAGAAGATCATCGGCGCCAAGGCCGGCCTGCTCGAGCTCGCCAAGCAGCTCGGCAACGTCAGCCAAGCCTGCAAACTCATGGGATATTCCCGCGATAGCTTCTACCGCTTCCAGGAACTCTACCAAAAAGGCGGCGAACTCGCCCTTCAGGAGCTCTCCCGCCGCAAGCCCATCCTCAAAAACCGCGTCGCCCCAGAGGTCGAGCAGGCCGTGCTCGCCTTCGCCATCGACCAGCCCGCCTGGGGCCAGGCAAGGGTCGCCAACGAACTGCTCAAGCGCGGCATCAGCGTCTCACCCTTCGGCGTGCGCTGCATCTGGCTGCGCCATGACCTCGCAACCATGAAGCTCCGCCTCAAGGCGCTGGAAGCCAAAATGGCCCAGGAGCGGTTGATCCTGACCGAAAGCCAGCTCGCCGCCCTGGAGAAGGCCAAGGCCGACAAAGAGGCGCACGGCGAGTTCGACACCGAATGCCCCGGCTACTGCGGCGCCCAGGATACCTTCTACGTCGGAACCCTCAAGGGCGTCGGGCGCATCTACCAGCAGACCTTCCTCGATACCTACTCCAAGCTCGGCTTCGCCAAGCTCTACGACCGCAAGACCCCGATTACCGCCGCCGATCTGCTGAACGATCGCGTCATCCCGTTCTTCGAGGAGCAGGGCGTGCCGCTGCAGCGGGTGCTCACCGACCGCGGCACCGAGTTCTGCGGCGCCCACGACCGCCACGAATACGAGCTCTACCTGGCGGTCGAGAACATCGACCACACCCGCACCAAGACCCGCAGTCCGCAGACCAACGGCATCGTCGAGCGGTTCCACAAAACCATGCTCGATGAGTTCTATCGTGTGGCGTTCCGCAAGAAGCTCTACAGCTCAATCAACGAGTTGCAGGTGGATCTTGATCTGTGGCTCGCCGACTACAACCAACACCGTACCCACCAGGGCAGATACTGCTTCGGAAAGACCCCAATGCAGACCTTCCTCGATGCGTCACAACTCGCTCGCGACAAACAAATCGGAGGTGATAGAAACCATCAGCAAGCCGCCTGATCATCACCGCCAGAGCACACCAATTGTCAGATCAAATAGAGACTTGTACACTTTATGCCGAACCGCTGTCCAGCCCGCAAAAGGGGCCTCCCAATTCCCTGAAGACATGCCTACCACTTCTCTACCCCTCACCGCCTCTGCGGTTATGCTTTCTTGCCTTCAGCGACAAAAGCAGAGGTACCTCCGATAGCGCGAGTGCGACTTTCATTCAATCGTGCTGTGCGCACGCGCGCTAGTTATACCAACCGCCCTAGACACTGACACACGCCCAGTCGCGGGTTCCGATTGAGCGGATGCGGTCTGGATCATCGATCAGGAAGTTCCACGCATCCTTGCAAGCCTCAATGATCGCCTCGTAGGTGTCCCAGACGAGATTGCATAGCTTGTTGGCGCGCAGGTATTCCCAGACATTCTCCATCGAGTTCAGCTCCGGCGAGTAGGGCGGCAGAGGCACCAGCGTAATATTGCCCAGCACCTTCAGCTTTTTGCCGCGCTGGTGCCAGCCGGCCTGGTCGCAGAGCATAGCAGCATGCGCACCAGGGCTGACCTGAGTGCTGAGTTCCTCGAGTAGCTCATTCATTCCCTCGGTGTTGGCCGCGGGCATGATAACCGCCGCGCCGACGCCGCGAGCGGGGCAGATCGCCCCGATCGCATCGATGAAGCGACGCTGCTCGGCCCGAGGCAGCAGCACGAGCGGGATGCCGCACACCACGGTGCCAATCCGGCCGTGCCAGTGCGGCGGTACGAGCAGCGGCAGGCGGCGGGCGTCGCCTTCGATCACATGCACGCCCGCCAGCGTGCGGCGTAGATGGGCGACAAGCTCCGGCACGATCTCCACCACGATGAGCCGCTCGGGGGGAATGCCCCCCGCCAGCAGCGCCTGCGAGATCACGCCGGTGCCGGCACCCAGCTCCAAGACGGCCTCATCGTCGGCACGGCGGATCTGACCTACGACGTGCCGGCACAACGTCGGTGAGGACGGCACGACCGAGCCAATCTGCAACGGATTGGCCAGCCAGCGGCGAAGGAACAATCCAGGATTGGCTGCCGGCTTGTCACGGCCTTTGTTCGGCCTTCTAGCGCGCCTCGCTGAGGCTTTGCCGGTCGTTCGCAATGCGTGTGACACGGCGTTGCAACTTTTCTTTCATTAATACTGGCGTAGCTCGCCTTTCTACAGCAAAACGGCACGTTTCGGAACCATTGCTGCGATCCGCCTCCGCCCGGCGGCCCAGACGATATTTTGACGCAAAAGGGGTGCGCACCCTCCGGGAGATTGCTTCGCAATGACCGTAGCCGCCAATCTGCGTGATCATTTGGCAGGCGCACAGGCGCCCCCGGGAGGGCGCGGATAACTGACCGCGCCCTCACGGTCGATGATGAGGTGCCCTTAACGCCCGGCTGCTGGATGGAGCTCTCGGCTGAATGTCATCAGGTTCAGATCACCGGCGAGAGGCTCGGGGCCCACGCCAGCGCGAAGCTGGGATGCCGCGAATAGAGTAGACGATCCGACTACTTGATCTTGGCTTCCTTGAACAGCACGTGCCGGCGCACGACCGGATCGTACTTCTTCAGCTCAAGCTTACCGGTCTGCGTGCGCGCGTTCTTCTTCGTCACGTAGAAATACCCGGTGTCGGCGCTCGAGACGAGCTTGATCTGCACAGTATTGGTCTTCGCCATTCCGGTGTCCTCGGGCGGGTTCCTCGGGAGGCGGTCAACATGCGCACCGGGCCGGCCTCCGTCAAGGCGGTTACCCGGCCTGCTTTGCCTGCCGCCGGCGCCTGTGCAGGATGAATTCGGTATAGCCGTTCGGCTGGGCGCGGCCCTCGAAAATCAGGTCGCAGGCCGCCAGGAACGCCGGCCCGTCGAATGCTGGGGCCATCGGCCGATAATTGGGATCGCCGGCATTCTGCCGGTCCACCACGGCTGCCATCCGGCGGAGCGTCGCCCGGACCTGCTCCTCGGTGGCGATGCCGTGATGCAGCCAGTTGGCGACGTGTTGGGAGGAGATGCGCAGGGTCGCCCGATCCTCCATCAGCGCGACATCGTGGATGTCAGGCACCTTCGAGCAGCCGATGCCCTGGTCGATCCACCGGACCACGTAGCCCAGGATGCCCTGGCAGTTGTTGTCCAGCTCCTGCTGCACCGCGTCGGGCGCCCAGTTGGGTCGGTCGGCCAACGGCAGGGTCAAAAGGGCGGCAAGCGGGGTCGGCTTGCGGCCGACCAGTTCCGCCTGCCGAACCGCCACATCGACTTTGTGGTAATGCAGCGCGTGCAGCGTGGCCGCAGTGGGGGAAGGGACCCAGGCGGTGTTGGCCCCGGCCATCGGGTGGCTGATCTTCTGCGCCAGCATCTCCGCCATCCGGTCGGGCGCGGCCCACATTCCCTTGCCGATCTGCGCCCGGCCCCGCAGCCCGCAGGCCAAGCCGATATCGACGTTCCTGTCCTCGTAGGCCTTGATCCACACGGTGTCCCGCATGTCGTTCTTGCGGATCATCGCGCCGGCTTCCATCGAGGTGTGGATCTCATCGCCGGTACGATCCAGGAACCCGGTGTTGATGAACGCCACGCGGTCCCTGGCGCCATGGATGCAGGCCTTGAGATTGGCCGATGTGCGTCGCTCCTCGTCCATGATGCCCAGCTTGATTGTGTTGCGGGCTAGTCCGAGGAGCTCCTCCACGCGGGAGAAGATGGCATCAGTGTGCGCGACCTCGTCGGGTCCGTGCATCTTCGGCTTGACGATATAGATCGAGCCAATACGGCTGTTGCGGAACTTGCCCGTCCCGCGCAGGTCGTGCAGCGCGATCAGCGAGGTGACAGCGGCGTCCAGCATGCCTTCGGGGATCTCGGCGCCGTCGCTGTCGCGCGCTGCGTCGGTGTACATGTGATGACCGACATTGCGCACCAGCATGAGGCTGCGGCCGGGAAGCGTAAGCGCGTTGCCGGATGGCGCATGGTACTCGCGATCGGGCGACAGGCGACGAGTCATCATTCGCCCGTTCTTTTCGAACGTATCCTCGAGCGTTCCCTTCATCAGCCCGAGCCAGTTGCGGTACGCGCCCACTTTGTCGGCGGCATCGACGGCGGCGATCGAGTCCTCGAGGTCCTGGATGGTGGTGATCGCGGCCTCCAGCACGACATCCGCGATGCCGGCGCGATCGTCCTTGCCGATCGGGCTGGTGCGATCGATCAGCAGCTCGACATGCAAGTTGTGATGCCGCAGCAGTACGGCGGATGGCGCGGCGGCATCGCCACGCCAGCCGACGAGCTGGTCGGGATGAACGAGCGACGTCTTGCCGCCAGTGGTCCGCGCTACGATAAGCTGACCGGCTTCGACGGCATAACCAGCCGCGTCGGCGTGGCGACCGTCTCGGAGCGGCGCCGCCTGATCCAGGAACTCCCGCGCCTTCGCCACCACGCGCGCCCCGCGGACCGGGTTGTAGCCGCCGCCGCGCGTGGCACCGCCGTCCTCCGGGATAGCGTCGGTGCCGTAGAGCGCATCGTATAGGCTAGCCCAGCGGGCATTGGCGGCGTTCAGGGCATAGCGCGGGTTGGTCACCGGAACGACGAGCTGGGGCCCGGCAATCAGGGCGATCTCGGGATCGACGTTCGCTGTGCCGATGACAAAATCAGCCGGGTCGGGCTCGAGATAGGAGATCCTCCGAAGGAAATCCTGGTACTCGGTCGGATCGATCGATTTGCCGCGATTGTCGCGATGCCAGGCATCGATCTGCCGCTGCAGCTCGTCGCGGCGCCGCAAAAGGGCCGCGTTGCGCGGTGCCAGCGCCCGGACCAATTCATTGAGGCCGCGCCAGAATCCGGCCGGGTCGAGGCCGGTGCCGGGCACGGCCTCGTGATTAACGAAGTCGAACAGCACCTGGGCGACTTTCAGCCCGCCGGCATCGACGTACTCCATGCTCCCGAACCTCTGCTCCACGAACCGGCAGCCGGCGACCGCCCGTTGCGGTGTCTGAGGCTGCTGCGCTCGTGCTGTTCTTAGTGTGCTCCGGCATGGCCGCAAAGACGGCCGGAGTTGTATGGGCGATTTAGCCTTGCGGGCGGTTGAAGAACGCCCTCGGGCTGCCAATGCAGGTGTGGGTAGGTATTGCTTACATTGGTAGGTGTACCGCCCCGTTACTCCGAACCATGCGAACGCTCCGGCTGGGCCACGGAGCCGTCCCGTCGCTCCGCTGGAGGGTACCGCGATCGCCATGAGAAGTGCGGGCTAGGCAATTCGATGCGGAAAGCATAGTGTGCAGACATCATCCGGGCGCGCCCAACCCCCGTGAGTGTGAGCATAGGAGAAGTTTATGCCCAGAAAGCTCGCGGGCGTCGAAGCGGGACGGGGTTTAGCCGCGACCCTTGTGGTATGCGATCACGCGAACGGTTTGTTTTATGGTTCGCTGGGGGCGGCACCCCTGTGGAACGCATTCAGCTTTGGACATGCCGGCGTGGATTTCTTCTTCGTCCTGAGCGGCTTTATTATCTGTCACGTTCATTGGAAGGATATCGGACAACCAGAACAGGTTGGGTCATATCTCTGGAAGCGCTTTGTCCGAATTTATCCGACTTATTGGGTGGCGCTCGCTCTTTTCGTCCTGCTGTTCCTGGTCAGCCCCGAGAGAGGGCGTCCCCTCTCGGGCGATATGCTCGTGTCCGGCTTTTTTCTCTATCCGCATCTCGGAGAGCCGATCCTTCGTGCTGGCTGGACGCTCCGGCATGAAGTGCTCTTTTACGGCCTTTTTGCCCTCCTTATTCTGAATCGCCGGATCGGCGGCGGAGTGCTGCTGGCATGGGCAAGCTGCATTGTCTTGAACATAGCAGTCATCACGTTGGTCCGGCAGCCATACTACACTGGGATCGCTGCATTCTTGTTCTTCCGCATCTTCAATATTGAGTTCTTGTTCGGGATCGGTGTGGCATACCTGGTGCATCGTGGCGTGTCTTGGCGACCCTTGACTGCATTGGCCGTCGGATCTGCACTCTTCGTCGCCACCGGAATGTACGAGGTATTTGGGCCGACACTGCCGATTGAGTGGCCCCCACGACAACTTGGCTATGCCATCGGCGCCGCACTGGCGCTCTACGGGGCAGTAACGGCGGAGAACGAGGGGCGGTTGCCGGTTCCGGATAGCCTGTTTCGTATCGGCACATGCTCTTATTCGATCTATCTTATTCACATGCTCCCGGTTCTGATTCTCGGCTTCCTTGCCCAGCGGCTTGCGCCCTATGTGAGAGTGCCTTCCCTGCTATTGTTCCTGGTTGTTGTGTGTGTTTCTGTCGCGGTGGGCGTGGCCTTCTCGCAAGCAATCGAGCAACCTCTCCTGCGCAGGTTGCGCCGTGGTATCAGACGCGAGGTCGTCGCATTGGGTACTCATGTATGATGCTGACCTTGGCAGCAGGGTTCCCGGTCTTGAAGCTCGACTACAAGGACAAGTTCGAATTGGATTAATCTCTCATTGCGTTCATGCTGCGGCACCCAGTTGGAGGGGTGGGCCGTGGAAAAAGACCGGCTGGTTGCTTTCAGTGACGGCGTGATCGCCGTCATTATCACGATCATGGTGCTGGAGTTGAAGGTACCCCAGGGTACAAGCTTGGCCGCACTGGCCGCGGCCCCGCCCGTGTTTCTGAGTTACGTGCTCAGCTTCGTGTACGTAGCCATCTACTGGAACAACCATCACCACTTTTTCCATCTGGTTCGGCACGTGGACGGCCTGATTTTGTGGGCCAACATGCACCTTCTGTTCTGGCTCTCGCTTGTACCCTTCGCGACCGGTTGGATGGGCCAGAATCACTTCGCAGCGGTGCCGACCGCCGTGTACGGGGTTTCGCTGCTCATGCCTGCGCTCGCCTGGTACGGGTTACAACTGGCGCTTATTCGCACGCAGGGTCGCAACTCAACGCTGGCGCGGGCTATCGGGCGCGACGTCAAGGGAAAGCTCTCACCCTTGCTCTACATTGTCGGCATCATTTCGGCATTCCTCGACACGCGCATAGCCGACGCGATGTACGTGGTGGTCGCCTTGATGTGGTTGATTCCGGACCGGCGCATCGAGAAATCGATCCAGAGGTCCTGAGTTCATCCGTGCTACCGGCTGCCGGCCGGAGCGGACTGCACCCGCCGGTGTGGCGATTGTCCCGACAGCAGTGCGAAGATGCCGCCGATCAGCACCGCCATCATCGGGTCGGTGACCGAAGCGGAGCGGCCCGGCAGATAGACCTGCACGAGACTGGTCGCGAACAGCACTGTGGCCGTCAGCAGGGTCGCCGCCTTCAGCCCGAAGCCAGCACGGTCGAGCAGCCAGATCAGGCCGCCGAATAGCAGGACCTTCTCGCAGAACGACTGCACGGCGACAGCGATCGATCCGCGCATCAGCGGCAGAAAGGGAATCCAGTCGTAGCTCCGGGCCGCACCGAAGCGGAACGGCTCCAGCCGCCCGACAACGACAAGGCCGAGGAACAGCGCAGCCAGCACAACCATCCGTCCTGGCATCCAGCGCAGCAGAACCAGCCACACGCCCCATGCGACGAGCGCGCCGGCAATGTCGGACAGCGCGAGGGATGTGTGCAGCATCACAATCCGGCCGGCGATCTCAACGCCGACAAGAGCGGGAAACAGCAGTATCCAACGGCGAAAACCGAAGATCTGCTCCACCACCGAGGCGAGGCACAGCCACACGATGGCGAAGCGCAGCAGCTCGCCTGGCGGCAGCGACGGCGCGTGAATCAGCGGCCGTATCGTGTGCCAGTATTTGTGCAGATCGATGGTTGGGACGTACGGGTGGAGCCGATACCCCAGCCACGCCGCGATCAGCGTCGCCGAGGACAGGTTCTCCCCCAGTTCGCGCAACAACGGCCATCGGAAACTGCCGCCGAGGGCGATCCCGACGGCGGCGCCCAGCGTCGATCCGATCGTGTTGGCGTACACATCGCCCATGGACGTCGTCCGGCCGACATCGTTGAACTGCAACCGCTCCATCGCGGTACTGAGCAACGCGCCGCCCAGCAGCGCAAGCCCGATGCGAGTCGCACCAGACAGGCGATCGGGCAGGCTGCGCGTGGCGAGCAGCCCGAACGGGAGATAAAGCAGGATGTTGGCGATAAGATCGCCGCGGCGGTCCCAGACGCGCCACGTGCTCAGGAGATAGGCGACACGCCTGATCGACAGGCCGCGATCATGGAACCGGAACGGGTACAGCGATCCGTAGACGATGATCGCCGTGATGATAGCGAGTGCGACCGCCTCACCTCGTCTGCCTATGCCGCCGCGCATGCTGCCGCCTATTGCCGCGCAAGCGCGTCGCCGTGCGCCAGGATGGCGTCGCACAGCCGGGCTGCCGGCGGCCGCAGCGTCCGTCCGGCACCAACAAGGACGAACTCCACCTCGTCCAGCTCGGGCAACCCGTCAGGACGCGGCAATTCGGCGAGGCCGGCGGGAATCAGGCGGCGCGCCAAGCCAAGAATACCCAGGCCGGCCAGCGCCGCGGCGCGGAGTCCGGTCAGGCTGCCACTGATGCAGGCGACCCGCCAGGACCGTCCGGCCCGCTCCAGCGCGGCTAGCACAAGCTCCCGCGTGATGCTGGGCGGCGGATAAAGCAGCAACGGCACCGGCTGATGCGGATCGACCGTAATGTCCGGTGCACCGGCCCAGACCAGCCGGTCCCGCCACACCAGGCGTCCCCGGTCCTGCCCGTCCGGACGCTTTGCCAGCACCAGATCGAGCTCCCCGGCGTCGAGCTTTCCGTTGAGCCAGCCACTCAGCCCCACGGTCAGCTCGACATCGACCAGCGGATGGCGTCGCGTGAAGTCGCGGAGGACGTCGGGCAGGCGCGAGAACACGAAATCCTCCGAGGTGCCGAAGCGAAGCCGCCCGCGAATCGCGGCGGACTTGAAATATCCCTCCGCCCTGGCGTTGGCGTCGAGAATGCCCTGGGCGAACGCCAGCATCGCCTCGCCGTCCGAAGTTGGCGTGACGCGGTGGGTGTCGCGCACGAACAATCGGCGCCCGACCGATTGCTCGAGCTTTCGCACATGCTGGCTGACCGTGGATTGCTGCAAGCCGAGCTCGCGTCCGGCCGCTGTGAAACTGCTGGTCCGGGCAACGGCCAGAAAGGTCCTGAGATGCACCGGATCGATCATTGCCGTTCTTGTCGAAGCAGGCGATCGATGCTGACGGCGCCGCCTGGCTTTGGCAAGGCGGCGAGCGAAATATGTCGGTAGCACACGGTATGTCCGGTTTAGGTAGCGCACGATCTGTCCGGTGATGATGGTTCCTTTTGGGAGCCCGGATGCGCCGGTCGGAAGCCCTTCAGGGTGTGCGAGTGATCAAGTTCGGGAGCGTGCTGGAGCGGTATGAAGCGAGCGAACTCAACCAGTGCGAAGCGGCGGAGCTGCTTGGGATCAGCGAGCGGACATTCCGTCGTTGGCAACAGCGCTACGAAGAGTGCGGGGCGGCCGGTCTTCTGGACCGGCGGCTTGGTCGGGCGTCTGGGAAGCGGGTTCCGGTCGACCGGGAGGAGGAGGTCGAGCGGCTGTATCGTATGCGTTACAGCGGGTTCACGGCGAAGCACTTTCACGAGCACTTGGTGGGCCGCCACGGTTTCCGCTGGGGCTACACGTGGACCAAGGCGTTCCTGCAATCGAAGGGGCTTCTGGAGCGCGCCGCGCGGCGCGGCGCACACCGGCGCAAGCGGCCGCGACGGCCGTTGCCTGGAATGATGCTTCATCAGGATGGGTCGCGCCATGAATGGCTGGCGGGGCGGGAGACGCTGGACCTGATAGTGACGATGGACGACGCGACGAACGTGATCTACTCGGGGTTTTTGGTAGCGGAGGAAGGCACGGAATCGACGTTCCAGGCTCTGCTGGAGGTGTTTGGCGCGCATGGCCTGCCGCTGAGCCTCTATACGGATCGGGGCAGCCACTACTTCGTGACGCCGGAGTCTGGCGGCCCGGTTGACCGGAAGCGGCCGACACAGGTTGGGCGGGCGCTGGCGCATTTGGGCGTGGAGCACATTGCGGCCTACTCACCGCAGGCCCGTGGTCGTTCGGAGCGGCTGTTTCAGACGTTACAGGATCGCCTGGTCAAGGAGCTGGCGCTGGCTGGGATCACGACGGTTGCGGAGGCCAACCGGTTCATTCGGGATTGCTACCTGCCGGCGCACAACGCGCAGTTTGCGGTGAAGGCGGAGCAGGAGGGATCGGCTTTCGTCGCCGTTGCGTGCTCATTTCGCGAAGGCACGGGTGAAGGTGCGGCAATATCACGACGGGAGCCACGCGGTGTTCCACGGCCCGCGCTGCCTGGGACGCTATGACGCGCAGGGGGCGCTGCGGATGGCGGCGTTGGACGCGGCGGCATGATCGCGCTTGGGTCCGGCTCGCCTGTGGATTTGTGGGCAACGGAAGAGCGTTGCCCACAACTCCACAGGCGCATCAGCAAAAGAAGGAAATTGATTTCATGAGTTGAAGAAGACGCGCCCGTCACCAGCCAACGGCCCGCCTGACCTGCCGCCAGAACGGCCGCCGTTCTGTCCCTGCCTCTTGGGAACGGACCGGAAACAAGCGGACAACTGATGTGCTACGTAAACCGGACAACTTAATTAGCTATCGACAGGCGGCGAGCGAAATATTCACCTCTTCCGAGCGGGAGAAGCGGATGTCAGCTCGCCCCAGAGTAGACTGGCCTCGCCTCGATGCGCTCCGTACCGTCGCGCTTGGCTTGCTCCGCATAGTGGCGGGCGAGCGCGGCACAGACCATGAGCTGGAGCTGGTGGAACAACATCAGCGGCAGCACAATTAGTCCCACCGGTTGGCCGGCGAACAGCACGCTCGCCATCGGCAGGCCGCTGGCGAGGCTCTTCTTCGACCCACAGAAAACAATGGTGATCCGCTCCTCGCGTGAAAAACCCAGGGCTCGGCTGGCGATCGAGGTCACCGCCAGCACGATCCCCAGCAGACAGGCATCGACCACCAGCAGCCTTGCCAGTCCAGCAATGTCGAGTTGGGCCCAGATGTGGTTCACCATCCCCTCGCTGAAGGCGGCATAGACGATCAGCAGGATGGATCCGCGATCGACCAGTCCTACCAGCGAGCGGTGCCGCTGCGCCCAAACGCTGATCCAGGGACGGAGCACCTGCCCAGCCACGAACGGCAGCAGCAGTTGCGCAACGATATCGCCGATGTCGCGAAGCGAGACACTGGTGCCATGCCGTGCCAACAGTAGGCCGGCCAGTATTGGCGTCAACACGGTCCCAATCAGGTTGGAGGCCGAGGCGCTGCACAGGGCCGCCGGCACGTTGCCGCCTGCAATCGAGGTGAAAGCGATCGAGGACTGCACCGTGGAGGGCAGCAGGCAAAGCAGCACGACACCCATCCAGAGCGCCGGCGTCAGCAGGCCCGGGGCGAGTGCGCGCGCCGCCAGTCCGAGTGCGGGGAACAGGACGAACGTGCTGAGAAAGACCACCACGTGTAGTCGCCAATGCCGCGCGCCGGCCAGTGCCGCTTGCGCCGACAGCCGCGCGCCATGCAGGAAGAACAGCAGGGCAATGGCGACGTTGGTTGCCCCGCTGGCGGCTACCGCGCCCATGCCATGCGCGGGGATGGCCGAGGCGACCCCGACGGTCGCCAGGATCGCAAGGATGTACGGATCGACGCTGAACTGCGCGAGCAACCTCTGGATCGTCATGACGCGAGCCCCGTGCCTGAGCGTTAAGACGGATGGAATATCGCGCCCGGTTGGCTCGAAGGGAACCGGGCTGGCCGTTGTCACTGTCATCGCGTTTCGTGATGACGGTAACCCCCATCTGGTGGGTTGGCCCTGTTGCCGGCCGTCTATCTCCCGCCGCACCGCGCCGCCAGCAGGGTGCGGGCCGGCCCTAAGGCCGTCGCCGGCCGCGCGCGGGCGCTGATCCGCGGTGGTTGGCTCAGGATCCGTGATCCATCCCGGCATGCAGGCGGAACAGCCGATCTCGATCCGCAACGGAAGTTACCGTCGCTATTCTCGAACAACGAAGTTCGCCAGCCGTCCGGGAATCGCGATCTCCTTCACGATGACCTTGCCACGCAACAGTGCGATCACCTGAGGCTCGGCCTTCGCCACGGCTATCAGCATCTCCGTATCCAGCCCCTCTTTCGCCCGAAAGCGGTGGCGCAGCTTGCCGTTCACCTGCACCACGTATTCCCGACTCTCGTCCTGGGCCAGCGCTGGATCGAAGCTGGGCCATGGAGAGTAGGCCAGGGTACCCTGATGGCCGAGCTTGCCCCACAGCTCTTCCGCCAGATGCGGGGCAAAAGGAGCGAGCAGCAGCACGAAGGCCTCTACCACCTCGCGCGGGCGCACGGCTGCCTCCGTCAGCGCGTTGGCCATTTCCATCAGGCGGGCGATGGCGGTGTTGAAGCTCAACGCCTCGATGTCGCCGGTGACGGCGCCGACGGTCTTGTGGCAGAGGCGAAGCAGATTTTTATGTGCTGCAACTTCTTGCACCTTCGGGTGAAGCGCACCGTCCTCGCCACAGACAATGCGCCAGGCGCAGTCCAGGAAACGGCGAACACCGCTTACACCTGCCATCTGCCAGGGCTTCGCCGCATCCAGCGGACCCATGAACATCTCGTACAGCCGCATTGCGTCCGCGCCGTACTCCTCCACCACGTCGTCCGGGTTGACGACGTTGAAGCGAGACTTGGACATCTTCTCGACCCGGCGATGCACCTCCGTGGTACCGACGAAATACCGCCCGTCCCGTTCGGCGACCTGGGCCGGTTCGTAGTAAAGGCCAGCGGCGTCGCGGTAGGAGAAGGCCAGGATCATCCCCTGGTTGAACAGCTTCCGGAACGGCTCTTTCGTTGAGACGACGCCGATGTCGTACAGCACCTTGTGCCAGAACCTGGCGTACAGCAGGTGCAACACAGCGTGCTCGGCGCCGCCGACATAGATATCGACCGGCATCCAATACTTCTCGATTGCTGGATCAACGAGAGCACAGTTGTTGTGTGGGTCCAGGAAGCGCAGATAGTACCAACACGACCCAGCCCATTGCGGCATCGTGTTGGTCTCGCGCATTGCTGGGATGTCGGTGCCGGGCACGGTGGTGCGCACCCAGTCGGCGGCACGGGCAAGCGGCGGTTCTCCGCCCGCGGCCGGCTTGTAATCGTCCAGCTCCGGGGGCAGCAGCGGCAGGCTGTCCTCCGGCAGCGGCACGACCGAGCCGTCCGCCAAGTGCAGCACCGGAATCGGTTCGCCCCAATAGCGCTGGCGGGAGAACAGCCAGTCACGCAGGCGGTAGGTCACTTTCGCGGCGCCGGCACCATGCCGTTCCAGCCACTCGATGATGGCGCGCTTGGCTTCGGCCACGGTCATGCCGTCCAAGAAGCTTGAGTTGACCATCACCCCGTCGCCATCATAGGCGGCGTCGGTCACGTCACGTCCATCGCCGGGATTAACCACCTGGATAATCGGCAGGCCGAAGGCGCGCGCAAATTCATGGTCGCGCGCGTCGTGACCCGGCACGGCCATGATGGCGCCGGTGCCGTAAGTGCCCAGCACGTAGTCGGCGACCCAAATGGGCAGGCGCTGCCCGCTTGCGGGGCTTCTGACATAGGCGCCAGTGAAGACGCCTGTCTTGTCCCGCCCCGCGTCAGTGCGTGCTGCCTCCCCCAGCATCTCGGCATGCCGGACGTAGGCGTCCACCGTCTCACGCGCATCCGGTGCCACGATGGCGGGCAGCAGCTTATGCTCTGGCGCGACCACGCAATAGGTGGCACCGAACACCGTGTCTGGTCGGGTGGTGAACACGATCAGGTTGCCAACATCACCTTCGACCAGGAAGCTGATTTCCGCTCCTTCGGACCGACCGATCCAGTTGCGCTGCATAGCCTTCACGCTCTCGGGCCAGTCCAGATCCTCCAGATCGTCGAGCAGGCGATCGGCGTAGGTGGTAATGCGCAACATCCATTGCCGCATCAGCCCCCGGACAACCGGATCGCCGGTTTCGACGTATTTGCCTTCCTTGACTTCCTCATTCGCCAGAACGGTGTTCTGGGCTGGGCACCAATTGACCGGCACCTCGGCCTGATAGGCGAGGCCGCGCTCGAACAGTTTCAGAAAAATCCACAGCGTCCAGCGGACATATCGCGGGTCAGTGGTGGCCAACTCCCGGCTCCAGTCATAGGAAAAGCCGAGGCGTCGCACCTGACGACGGAAGTTTTCAATGTTGTGCCTGGTGGTGACCGCGGGTTGGATTCCGGTGCGCATGGCGTAGCGCTCGGCGGGCAGGCCGTAGCTGTCCCACCCCATCGGGTGCAACACGTTGAAGCCGTTCATGCGCTTGTAGCGGCACAGGATGTCGGTGGCGGTGTATCCCTCCGGATGGCCGACATGCAGCCCGGCGCCCGAGGGATACGGGAACATGTCGAGCGCATAGAACTTCTTTTTCATCGGATCGATATCGGCCCGGAAGGTCTGGTTCTCTTCCCAATAGGCTTGCCATTTAGGCTCGATCGACCTTGGGTCGTACGTCATTTTGTATAGTGTCCGCACCAAGAGGACAACAAAGCTACTGAACGATACAGTGGCTTACCGGCTCCGATCAGGAAGCCGGGGTGGTAAGTCGTCCCTGGAGCGCGCACGCGCTCCATGCTGCTCTTGTCGTCATGGGTGGCTAAGACTGCCCGATTTCGTGCGGCGTGCCAAGGAGCACAGTTTGCTTGCGCACGATCCGGCCAGTAGCCCCGGTCCGTGTCCCCGGAACTGGTGTGGGAGTTCAACCCCCGCACCAGGCGAGTTTTTCAACGTCCGTTCGCGCCGCGTACGACGAACGGCTTCGTCACCATACGATTGTCGGCGAAGTTCAAAGTCACCGGAACGGTGCGGCCGGGCGCGACATTGGCCGACGGCGACATGCACATCAGGTGATAGCCGCCCGGCGCGAACGCGACCGAGCCATGCGCTGGGACGGTCACGCTGGATACCATGACCATCTGCTCGGTGCCGTTCACGTTGCGACTCTGGTGCAGCATCAGCGAGCCGCAGTCCGGCGAGGATGCGCCGGTGATGACCACCGGGCGCGCGCCAGCGTTGGTCACGGTGAAATACCCGGCCGCCGGTGTCGTCGGGGTGATGAAGCGGATCCAGGGATTCGCGATACTGACCATCTGCAACTGGGCATGGGCCGGACTCGTCACTGCCAGAGCCGCAATTGCAAGTGTACGTACTTTCCACTGCATGTTGGACCTCCTTCGTGTCAGCCGAGACGAACCGGCCGGTTCTCCGCCGCCGACCGGTCGATCGCATCGGCCAGAAGCAACAGCTCGCGGCCATCCTCGCCGCTTAGCACCGGCTGGCCCTCGCCGTGCTTCAGCAACTCTAGGAAAGCGAGCGTCGAACGGCGGAAGCTTTCGCCCCAGTCGGCTTCGATGTCGTGGAACGCGCGCATCTCGCCATCGCGATAGAGCGTCAACGCGGGCTCGTCCAGCAGCCGGCCGGTGCAGCGATTCACGGTCAGGATGCCGCGCTCGCCGGTGACCTCGAACTTGTCGTCGTTGGCGTAGTAATCGGTGCGGATGCGCATCGTCGGCACATGCACGCAATCCCAGATCACGTGCACCGGAGGATCGGCATGGCGCCAGGTGATGCTCGCCGGAGAATCGATCAGGCCGCCTGATGCTTCGGTCCAATCGATGCGGGCGAACACCTCCTGCACAGGGCCGAACAGCCAGCGGGCCGTGGCGATTTTGTGATGGCCGTCATCGAATGTCAGCGAGCCGTGGCGTTTCTCTCGCGTGAGTGCGGCACGCCAGATCCGGGTTTCCGGCTCGATCGGCCAGGCGCCGCGCGGATCGCCGTGCAGCGTGCGCATGCGCAGATGCAGCGGCCGACCGATCGCGCCATCTGCGATCAGAGCCTTTAGTTTCTCGAGCGGCGGGTAGGTCAGGTAGTTCTCGAACAGCTTGAGCTGCCGGCCAGCCGCCGTCGCAGCCGCGATCATCTGGTCGCATTCCTCGACGCTCATCGCCATCGGCTTCTGCACGCTGACATGTAGTCCTCGCGCGAACGCGGCCTCGGCCATCTCGGCATGCACGGGATGCGGCGTCAGCAGCTCGATCATGTCCATGTCGTGTCGCAGGAACGCTGAGTAGTCCGTATAGGTCGCGGCATCGGGGAAGATCGTCCGGCGACGGGCGAGGCGCTCGGAATTGCTGTCGCAGATCGCCACCACGGCGGCATCAGGGTTGTTGCTGTAGCCGCGGAAATGCAGGTCTGCGATCCGCCCCAGGCCCGCGATGCCAACCTTTATCATGGCGTCACCCTTCTACCACCCGACAAGCACGCTATACTGCCGCCTGATTGGGCAGAGCAGGAGGAGAGTATGCCGGAAGTTTTCATTCACGCCATCGAGGGACGCTCGGTTGAGCAGAAGCGCAAGCTGGTGGCCGAGATCACCGATGCGGTGGTACGCAATTTCAACGTCACCGCCGATGCGGTGATGGTGGAGATCATCGAATCCTCGCGCGAGAACAAGGCCAAGGGCGGCAAATTGTTCAGCGAGCGCTGAGCGGCGGCGGCGAGCAACACAGTCATCCGCCCCAGCCGAACGTCCGCAGCAGAGCATAAAGAACGCCGCCGACCAGGAAGCCGACCAATGTCCCGTTCACCCGCACGAACTGCAGATCCTTGCCGACGCGCAGCTCCAGCTTGTCGGTGATGGTCGCGGTATCCCAGCCGCCCACGACCTGGGCGATGAAATCGGCCAGCTTTTCCTGAGCCACGGGCAGCAAGGTACGCACGACGCTCTCTGCCGCGATCTGCACCCGTGCGCGGGCCGCCGGATCGGCCTCGAGCATCGTACCGAGATTGTCCAGCGCGCCCTCGATCATGCTGACAGTGCGTCCGTTGGGCCGCGCCGCGTCCGCCTCCAGCGCGCGCCGCATCCGCGTCCACACCTCCCAGAACCAAGCCAGCACTGTCTCGTGCCCCACGACGCGACGTATCGCCGCTCCAATCTCGGCGGTGCGCGAAGGGTCGAGCTCGATCCGCTCGATCTCGCGGCGCACCCATTCGTCGAACGCGGCACGCAGCTCCGAGCCGTCGGGGCTCATCTTGTCGAGCTCGGCATTCACCGCAGTCAGCACGCGGCGCGCGATGGAGGCACCCAGCGCCCAGCCGACCAGCCGGCCGCCCTGTTCGCGCACCCGCTCTTCGATCGCGGCGCGCAGCGCCTCCTCCTTGCTCGTCAACAGCTCCTTGAACTGGCCAAGCACGAAGCCGAACACCTCCTGATGACGCCCGCCTTCGACCAGGCCACGCAGTGCGCGCGCCACCACTTGACCAGTAGCTGGGCCGCCCAGCACGCGTGGCGCTAGTCGCGCGACAAGGCGCCGGGCGCGACCGTCCTCCAGCGAGCTCAGCAACCGCGGCAGCATGCCGGCAATCGCTTGCGCCGCCGGTCGGGCGGCAACCGGATCTGCAAGGAACCGGTGCAGGATCCCTGGCAGGTCAAGCCGACCCAGCACCCCGGCCACCTCGGCCCCGGTGAATACATGGCCGGCAACGAAGCGCCCGAGCGCTCGGCCCAGTCGTTCCTTCTGGCTAGGGATGATCGCCGTGTGCGGGATCGGAATGCCCAGCGGATGGCGGAACAGCGCAGTGACCGCGAACCAGTCAGCGATCCCGCCCACAAATCCTGCTTTAGACGCCGACGACAGCAGATCGGCGGCCCAGCCCGCCGGCAAGGTGGCGCTGACCACGATCAGCGCTCCCATGACAATCAACAGCGATGTCGCGAGCGCCTTGTGGTGCCAGAGGGCGCGACGGAGATCGGCATCGGTGTCGGACCGAGTCATGCCCCCCAGATACGCACGCGGGTCGCTCAGCGCATGCCCCTTGGTGGGTGCGCGATGGAAGATCGGTTCCGCAATTCGGTTGCCAAGGCGTGGCAAACGGCGCCATGTTTCCGCGCAGTAGCGCAGCAGGCGAGGGCCTGCGGCGCCGTGTGAGGTTGGACAGGTGGGCCGCTATGGGTTCCTCCTCTCGCCGACCACTATCCAATATCGAGACTCCCAGGTCCGCCGCGGACTGGGGGCGACGGCCGGGGCCGCCATCACGCACGGTGCCGCGGCTTTCCGCATGGTTGCTCGCGGTGATCGTGGTCACCCTGCTCGCGGTCGGTATGCACGCGCTCTACCGCTGAGCACGATTCTGCTGGCATTGCTCGCGATTCCGTGCACAAGACGGAGTCATGAGAAGAGCACTGCCGATCTTCGCGATGCTTCTTTCCATGACGCCGGCAGCCGCCCGTTTACCAACGACCGACCCTCAAACCGCCTGCGAGGCAGCGATTTCAGCCGCGCAAGACGTGGCTCGGCTTCCACCCGGCCTGCTGAACGCGATTGCACTTGTTGAAAGCGGCCGACCAGATCCACGCACTGGCGCAGTGCGGCCCTGGCCATGGACGATCGATGTCGCCGGGCTGGGCTTCTTCTTCCCGACCAAGGAGGCAGCGGTGGCTGCCGTGCGCTCGCTGCTGGAGCTGGGGATCCAGTCGATCGATGTTGGCTGCCTTCAGGTCAATCTGATGTATCACCCGGCCGCCTTCGCGAGCCTGGAGCAGGCATTCGATCCGCCTGCCAACGCCCGCTACGCAGCCCGCTTCCTGGATGCGTTATACGACCGCACCAAGGACTGGGCGCAGGCCGCCGGCGACTATCACAGCCAGACACCGGCGGTCGGCGCCCCCTATCGGGCGCAAGTGCTTGCGCGCTGGCACCCGCCTGCTTCAGCGGAGCTGAGGGTCTATGCCGATTTTGCACCCACCGAGGCGGTCTATGGCGACTTCCGGCAGGGCACGGCTTACGGGGCTTTCCTCCTGCCGCCCACTCATCGCACCAACAAGCGCTGAAGCGGGATCGCAGGATCTGCCAGCAGGACGGGATCGACCGGCCGGCGCGCCTTGATCAGTGCGGTGCCAACGCGGATGTCGCGCGGGCTATTGGCCGCGGTGACGCCCACCACCGTATCGTCGGCCGCAAGATGCACCGCGACGAATGCCGGCGGTTGATTGACGCGGACGACGGTGCGCGCCGCCTCCGCCGGCATTCCGGTTAACTGGAGGTTTACCCCGTGCTGGTCGGTCCAGAACCACGGAATATCGTCGTACGGCACGGGGTCGCCGGACATGGCCCGCCCGACGGAGATGCCGTGGTTCTGCGCGTGCCGCCAGGACTCGAGCCGCAGCCGGCGGCAGTAGTGGGCGTGAAGGAACGCCGCCACATCCCCGGCGGCGTAAATGTCCGGTTCGCTGGTTTGGCCGAATTCGTCCACTACGATCCCGCCGTCGATGGAGAGGCCGGCGGCTTGCGCCAGCTCGATATTCCGTTCCATGCCGATCCCGGCGATCACGCAGTCGGCGATGAACCGATCGGCGCCCTGGCAGAGCACCAGCTCGGCTCCGTCGGGCTGGCGCTCGATTGCCTCGATCGTTACGCCTAGCCGAAGCTCAACGCCGGCCGCGCGATGCAGCGCCTCGACGAAGCGGGCGCCCTCCGGTGACACACAGCGGCCCATGACGACGGGAGCGGCCTCCAGCACCGCCACGGCGCAGCCACGCGCACGCGCCGAGGAAGCGATCTCCAGCCCGATGACCCCAGCACCTATGCAGATCACCCGTCGGGCGACCGCCAGCCGAGCCCGGATCGCCCGCGCATCCTCCAGCGTGCGCAGCAGGAGCGCACGCTCACCCCCTGGAATGGCCAGCCTGCGCGCTCGCCCGCCAGTCGTCAGCAGCAGCCGGTCATAGGCGAGTATGCGGCCATCCCGCAGCCTGACCCGATGCGCCTTCGCGTCCACCTCCTCCGCGGTGGTCCCGAGCAACAGCTCAATCCCATGGTCGGCGTATTTGCCCTCATCATGGAAGAACAGCACCGGCGGTTCGGGGTCCGCTGTGAGCATGGTCTTGGAGAGCGGCGGACGCTCATACGGGCGCCAGGGCTCTTCGCCCAGCAGCAGGATGCGACCCGTGAAGCCGGCCTGGCGCATGGCAATCGCGGCCCAGCCACCCGCCTGGCCGGCGCCGACGATGAGATGGGTGGTGCCGGTCGTTGGCATGGTGACGGATGCTCGCTTGCATCCCCCAGCAAGTCCAGCAGGGCGCGGAAAGGCGGAGCGGCCGATGCTTCCCTGAGGCTAGAAGAGCGAAAGCTGCTCTTCGGCCGTCCCGGCAGGTTCCGGAACCGCGAACCGGCTACAGTCGAGGCCTTCCCGAGACTCGTTCAGCCCCCACTGCCTTGCGGCGCGGGTGAAGCGGCTTCGCAGCAGCTCCGCGTACACCCCCTGTCCGGACATGCGATGATGGAACCGAGGATCCGACAAGGCACCCGAGCGAGTCTCCCTGATCAGGCTGAGGACATGGCGCGCGCGGTCGGCGAAATGCGTTTGCAGCCAGTCTTCGAACATCTGACGCAGTTCGTGCGGCAGCCGCAGCAGCACATAGGCGGCGTTCCGAGCCCCTGCGCGCGCCGCGGCCTCCATGATGCGCTCCATTTCAGCATCATTCAGGCCCGGGATCATTGGCGCCACCATGACCCCGGTCGGCACCCCGGCTCTCGTCAGCTCGGAGATTGCGTGAAGGCGCCGCGCCGGCGTGGCGGCCCGCGGCTCCATCCGGCGCGCCAGAGCGGCATCGAGAGTGGTCACCGACACGAAGACACGTGCGAGGCGCCGTGCCGCCATCGCCGAGAGGATATCAAGATCGCGCAACACGCCGGCCGATTTGGTGACGATGCTGACCGGGTGGTTGAACCGGTCCAGCACCTGCAGCACGGCGCGTGTCAGCTTCAGCGTCCGCTCGACCGGCTGGTAGGGATCGGTATTGGAGCCGAGCGCCAGGGAACGAGGCACGTAGCCAGACTTGCGCAGCTCTTTCTCCAGCAGCTCTGCGACCTCTGGCTTGAACAGGAGCTTGGTCTCGAAGTCGAGGCCGGGCGAATAGCCGAGATAGGCGTGGCTCGGCCTCGCATAGCAATAGATGCAGCCGTGCTCGCAGCCGCGATATGGGTTCACGGCACGGTCGAAGCCGAGGTCGGGCGAGCTGTTCCAGGCGATTGCGGAGCGCGAGGCGTCCCTGATCAACGTTGTGGGGAGCGGCGGCAGATCACAGAAGTCGGCGCTCAGCGTATCCCAACCGTCGTCAAACGGGCTCGCCGCCTGCGCGTCGAAGCGGACCGGAGGGTTGGTCGTGGCGCCGCGGCCTCTGCGGGCCAAGCTGGGCATCGCCACGGTTGCGGCCATGTCCATATTCCCCGAAAGCGCCTCTGATACTGCCCCCGTCCGCATGCTGTGTTCCCCGTTCGTTCGAGCGCACCCTGGCGTCGCGCAAACGCCATGTCAAGAACATTCAGGGAACGGGGTTGTCCGGCTTTTCTGACACTTCCAGTTGGGCGTTCAGCTCAGCGCCCAGCAGCACTGCATAGATGGTGAGCCAAAACCACAGCATGACGCCGACCACGGCGGCTAGCGGCCCATAGGTCGCGCCGAAGCTGGACAGGTTCGCCACATAAAAGGTCAGCAGGACCGAGATGACCAGCCAGATCAGGGTCGCCACGGTGGCGCCCGGGGCGATCCGCCGCGCCTGCTCTTGTGTGCGGGATGGGCCGACCCGGTAGAGAACGGCAATGGAGGCCGCGACGAATGCCAGCAGCGTGAGAGTGCCGACGGTATGGATCAGTGCCGCCGCATGCGCCTCCAGCCCGACGAAGTTGATCACCACGGGGACGAAGACAAGCATGGTGATCCCCAGCACCGCGACTAGCATTGCGGCGAAAGTCATGCCCAGCGTTACTGCCTGAAAGCGGAGAAAGCTACGCTGCTCCTCCACGTTGTAAGCGACATTCAGCGCTGACAGCACGGATTTGGTGCCGGTCGCGGCGCTCCAGAAGGTGACCAGCGAGCTGATCACAAGACGGAAGCCAAGTTGGCTTGGGGGCTGGGTCACCAAGTCGTGCACCCGATTGGAGATCAGCATGTAGGCCGGCATTGGCAGCAAGCCACGCAGGAAGCCGAGCTGCTGCTCCACATTGGCCGGGCTGAGTACGAGCCCGTAAATTGACACCAGCGTGCTGATCGCCGGGAACAGCGCGAGGGTCGCGTAGAAGGCGCAGCCCGCGGCGGCCATAGAACAGCGGTCCGAGACCAGCGCCTCCAGCGTTGCAGTCAGGATTCGCCACCATCGCCGCCAAGTTCGGCGGCGACGTCTCTCTCGGGGCACGGTTCTTCGCGATACCGGCGGCTGTTCGGACCCGACGTCCACGAGATTTCGTTCCCTCCGCTGGGCGCCGGGGCAACCGGCAGGCCCGTCCTATGATTGGTGCGGGACAGCCCGGAAAGGGAAGGTCCCGGCAATCAATCCGGGCGGAGCGTCCGCGGCGGTTTTTTTGCCCCCGGGGGTGATTTTTTCTTGCGTCCGGGGGGTGGGACCCCTATGTGCGCCCCTACGCAGCAACGCACGTGCCTCTGGCCCTCAGTGGTTACGCAACGACGTCAAGCGTTCTGGCAACTCGCTTTGGTCGCTGGTTCGTTCGACCGTTTCGTCAACTGCGCCCGTCGCCTTTACCAGGCGGGCGTCCTGGAGAGGGAGGCCCGGTGCGATGACCCCGAAAATGGCCCAATTCCTGGCCGACGCCTACCCGGCAACCCCGTGCTTGGTGGTGGACGTCGATCGCGTCGAGGAGAATTTCCGCGCGCTGCGCCGCGCGCTGCCGCTTGCGCGCATTTATTACGCGGTCAAGGCAAATCCCGCCGCCCCGGTGCTGGAACGGCTGGTGCGGCTCGACAGCTCCTTCGATGCCGCCGGCATCGAAGAGGTCGAGGCCTGCCTGGCCGCCGGCGCAGCCCCCGCCGCCATCAGCTTCGGCAACACCATTAAGAAGGTCTCGGCTATTCGTCGCGCACACGAGGCTGGCGTGTCGCTGTTCGCCTTCGATTCGGACGAAGAATTAGAGAAGCTTGCACACAATGCGCCGGGTGCGCGCGTCTATTGCCGCGTACGCGTCGAGAACGCCGGGGCCGACTGGCCGCTGTCGCGCAAGTTCGGCACCACTGTCGAGCACGCAAAGGAGCTGATGCTGCGCGCCGGCGACATGGGGCTCGACCCTTATGGGCTGTCGTTTCACGTGGGCAGCCAGCAGACCACGACTGCGGCATATGAAGTAGCGATCAGCCGCGTCGCGATGCTGTTCACCGACCTGACCGAGGCCGGTGTGAACCTGCGCATGATGAACCTTGGCGGCGGTTTCCCCACCCGCTATCGCGGCGAGGTGCCGGAGATCGACACGTTCGCGCAAGCGATCATGGGCGCGATGACGCGGCATTTCGGCAATGCGCTGCCCGAGATGGTGATCGAGCCCGGTCGCTTCATCGTCGGCGATGCCGGCGTGGTGAGCGCTGAGGTCGTGCTGGTGAGCCGCCGCGGCGACGATCCGGTGCGCTGGGTGTATCTGGACATCGGTCGTTTCGGCGGCTTGGCGGAGACCGAGGGCGAGTCAATCAAGTATCGGATCACCACCCCGCACGACAGCACGCCGATGGGCCCGGTGGCGATTGCCGGTCCGACCTGCGACGGGGCGGATATCATGTACGAGAAGGCGAACTACCGGCTGCCGGTGGCGCTTGGCTGCGGCGACCGGGTGGAGCTGCTGTCCACCGGAGCATATGTGGCGACATATGCGAGCCAGCGGTTCAACGGGTTCGCGCCGCTGGCCGAGCATTATATCTGAACGGGGGTGCGGGGGCAGACGGCTCAGCTGGGGGCGGTCACGCGCCACGTCAACACCCGCTCCCGCAGATCCTGCGAATAGGCCCGTCCCGCTGAAACAGCATCTCGCCTCCGGTTCGCTCAACCGGAGGCCTACGAATTCACATCTCGGCCCCTTTTCGGAAGCGCCCGCGCGATTCCAGTCCGCCTGAACGCGCTCCGGTGCTAGAGGACGACCTCGCGCTCGTGCACTATACGGTACAGCGAATCGGGCAGACGCCACCGATGGTTGCCAGTTATGGCTGCGCCATTGAAAGGGAGATCAGCATGCCGAAGGTTGCACAGAAGAAATCGGCCACTGGAGCCAAGTCCGCCAAGGCGGGGACGCCAGTGACCGTCACGTTGAAGCAGGTGGCCGCCGAGCTCGCGGAGCGGCACGAGCTTTCGAAGAAGCAGAGTGAAGCCGTGCTTGCAGATCTGGTCGCCCTCACGACCCGCCACTTGAAGAAGGGCGAACGCCTCCGTCTTGCTGGCCTGGGCATCCTGCAGGTCCGCCATCGTGCCGCGCGCATGGGCCGCAACCCCGCCACCGGCGAAGCCATCAAGATCAAGGCCAGCAAGAAGGTCGCCTTCCGGCCCGCCAAGGAGTTGAAGGAAGCAATCTGACCTTCACGCGCCACAACCGCTAACGCCGCGGCCTGGTCCGAGACGCCTTGCTGCGCGGACACGAGGCGGCGGGCACCCCGTGGAGGGAGCCAGGCACGGTCAATGAGTCAGGTAGCCTCACCGATCCCCTTGATGCCGTTGGATCAGGAACCGGGCATAGCGGGGCATGACATCGGGCATGAGACTCTCGCCGTCCGCCGGGCGGTCCACCCCGAACACATAGCGCGGGAAGCCGAGCGTCTTCTGAATCGCCCATATGCGCTCATGCGCATCCGGCGGTAGAATCTCGGCGGGATCGCCAACCGCGATCCATCCGAGGGGCACTACCGCATCGGGCAGCAGTCGGGTGCGGATATGCACGATCCCGTTGATCCGCACCTCGGCACGCTCGCCGATCACGGCACCGTTGAAGATCGTTGCGCCGGTGGCGATAAGGGCGTTCCGCTCGATCGTGCAGCCACTTAGATACGCCCGCGGCCCGATCAGCACGTTGTCCCCGATCTGCAGCGGATTGCCGCGGATGCCGCGCAGGATCGCCCCGTCCATGACAACGCAGTTGTCGCCAATGCGGATCGGGCCACTCTCGGCGGTCAGCACGGCGCCGAAACCGATCGAGCAGTTGTGGCCGACGGTCACATCTCCGCTGAGGACGGCGGTCGGGGCGATCCGTGTGTCCGCCGGAATCATCGGCGATTTGTCCTGATACGGAAGCCGCGGCATGTGTCCTCCTGTCTGAGGGAAGCAGAACGCGATAACCGCGACGGGGCAACCCAACCCACGTCCCGTACCACCCGCACTGTCGCGGCTTCGGCTCGGCCGCATGGTGCAACCCAACCCTGACCAGCACCCGCCCGAACAAGTTATATTATGCAACCAAACGTCGGCGAATTTCGCGCTGCACCTTGGCGGTGTTTCGAGTGCCTATCCTACTTCAACAGAAACGCGGGCCACTCCGCGAGGACCGCGTCACGATTCGCCGCCCACCAGCCCGAATCGTAGATGATGAGCTGCTCCGCTATTGCCGGCGCCGTCGGCAGCACGGTCAGCCGTGCGGGCGGTATGTAGTTCACCGCCAGCGTGTTGACAAAGCCGTACGGAATCAGCATGGAAAGGCGCGCCTGCGAGATAGGCAGCGTGATAAAAGCACAGAATTTCTGTGCGTTCTCGCGATTGGCCGTGCCCTTCAGGATCGCCCAGCAGTCTCGCTTGAGCAATCCCTCATTCCAGGTGATCGCGACCGGCGCGCCACCCGCCTGGATCGCCGCGATGCGCCCATTCCAGGCGGAACCCATCGTCAATTCCTTGTCGTTCAGCATCTGCGCCGGGATCGCTCCGGCCTCCCACCATTTCACGACAGCGGGCTTGATCTTGGCGAGGCTCTCATAGGCGGCCTTGATGTTGATCGGATATACCTTGTCCCGCGGCGTGCCGGCCGCCATCTCGGCGAACTCGAGCTCGGGCACGAGGCCGCCGGTGCCCGCTGTCAACGTGCGCGAACCTGGGAATTTCTTGACATCCCAGAAATCCTTCCAGCCGTCGGGTTTGGCACCGCCGAAGGCGTCCGTGCGGTAGGCGAGAATCTCCGAATAGGGCAGCATATCCACGGCATACGGGTAGCGGTAGACGGCCGGGATGTGCGCGGTATCGAACAGGCTGTAGTCAATCTTCTCCCAATAGTCGCCTTTCTTCTGCAGGTTTATGATGTCCGCACGGTCGAACTCCCCGATGTCGTATTCGATCGTATTGGTATCGACCATGGCCTTGACTTTGGCCACATCCGGGCCCTCGCTTTCGATCACCTTTACGCCGCAGAGCGCCTCGAACGGCTTGAAGTAAGCCTCGCGTTGCGCTGCCTGGAAGGCCCCGCCGTACGAGCAGACGCGCACCGAACCGGAGCCCTTGAGCTCATCGGGAACCGACGTGATCTCGGGAAGCTGCGGCGGTGCTGCCGCCGCGGCGGGGAAGGCGAAGGGCGCGGTCAGCGTCGCCATCGCGGCGGCACCGACCCCGAAGCGCGCCGCAGCCGCGATCAATTGCCGGCGGCGCAAATCGGCAACATGCGGTGGGGCCGCTGCCAAGTCCGCGATCAGCCCCGCCAGCAAGGGATTCTCTGTCTTCGACACTGACACCTCCTGTTTTGTGATTCTCGTCGTTGTTGGTTGCTTCCGGCTAGCCGCTCCGCAGCCGTGCACTGCGTCTTCGCAGAAGCTCGGCCGAGAGCAAGAGAATCGTGGTGAATACGATCAGCAGCGTGGAAATCGCCGCGATCGTGGGTTCGATGTTGAAGCGGATCTGCTGCCAGATCCGCCGCGGCAGCGTCACCGCCGAACTTCCGGAGACGAACAGCGCCACCAAAAGCTCGTCGAATGACGTGATGAAGGCAAACACCGCGCCGGCAAGGACCCCGGGCCGGATCAGCGGCAGCGTGATGGTGCGGAACGTCTCCCACGGCGAGGCCCCGAGGCTCATCGCCGCATGTTCCAGCCGCTCGTCGAAGCCGTAAAGCGTTGCCGAGACATTGATGACGACGAACGGCACGGCAAGGCAGGTATGGGCAAGAATAAGACCGATCGGAGTGCCGACGAGACCGATGCGCGCGTAGAAGAAATAGACCCCGATCGCGACGATGATCCCGGGCACGATCACCGGCGTCAGGATAAATCCGTTGATCAGCCTCACACCTCGGAAGCGACCGCGCACAAGCGCGAAAGCCGCCGGCGTGCCGAGCAGCACCGACAGAGCCATGACCGTAAGCCCAACCCAGACACTGAGCCACAGCGACCCCGTCCAGGCCGGATCAGCAAAGAAATGCGCATACCAACGCAGGCTGAATCCAGGTGGGGGAAAGGCGAGATAGAGCCCGGAGGAAAACGACAGCGGAATGACAACGCAGATCGGCAGCACGAGGTAAAGCACCACCAGTCCCGCAAACAAACTCAAAGCAGGACCCGGGCGCCATCCGCTGCCGCTCGATCGCATGCCGCTACGCATTCCCATACAGCCGCTCGACACCGAGCGCCTTGCCGAGCAGGGCGAAGCTGCCCACGGCCGCAACCAGCAGCACGACCGCAAGCGCCGAGGCGAATGGCCAGTGCAAGATCTCGACCTGCTGTTCGATCAAGATGGCGATCATCAGGTCGCGCGGACTGCCGACCAGCGCCGGCGTGATGAAGAACCCGAGCGCGAGGATGAAGACAAGCAGGCATCCGGCGAACACCCCGGGCAGGCTGAGGGGGAGCAGCACCTGGCAGAAGGCTGCAGCGGGACGCGCGCCAAGGCTCGCGGCCGCGCGCAGAAGCTGCGGATCGATCCCGCGCATAGTGGCGAACAGCGGCAGGATCATGAAAGGCAGCAGGACGTGGACCATCGCTACATAGACAGCGAAAGTTGTGTTCAGCAGTCGCAGCGGTGCTTGGATCACGCCGAGAGCCAATAGAAGTCGATTGATCACGCCGTCGTGGCCCAGCAGCACCATCCACGCATAGGTGCGAACGAGTATGCTGGTCCAGAACGGAATTAGAACCAGGATCAGCAGCAGATTGGCTCGCGCCGTAGGGAGCCGCGCGAGGCAATAAGCGACGGGATAGCCGAGCAGGAGCGTCGCCACCGTCGTGACCAGGCTGATGCGGAGGGTGATCCAGAACACCAGACCATAGATATCGGTAGTGAACAGCGCGGCGTAGTTGGCGGCGGTGAGATGCGGGTCGCCTACGCTCCGCCACATCATCGCGCCCACCGGATAGGCGTAGAACGCGGCGAGGAAGAGCAGCAGCGGTCCGAGCAGCACAGCAGGACGCAAGCCGAATGTAGGGAGGCGCCAGGTGGAGGGCTTCGCCCGCCCCGGCAGGCGCTCGACGGTGCCGATCGCGACCTCTGCCATCCCCGCCTGCCCCAGCTCCGATTGTGCCCAGGCGCGAGTTTTGCATAACTCGACGCCGGCCGGGTAGTGCGCAGCGGCGCCGCATCAAGCCGCGAAGACCGGGCCGGGGGACCTTGCGTGGGGGGGGTGCGACCATGGATCGCGACCGGCCTGTCGCGGCTGTGCAGGCCTATGCCGGAGGCGCGGCGGTGCGGCTCGAGCACGTCAGCCGGTTTTTCGGCCAGGTGGCAGCAGTAAGGGACCTCTCGCTTGCCATCGACCGCGGGGAGTTTATTACCCTGCTTGGCCCTTCGGGGTCGGGGAAGACGACTACGCTCATGATTATCGCCGGATTCGAGCAGGCCGACAGTGGTGAGGTCCTGATCGACGACGATTCGGTTCTGCGGCTTCCGCCATATCGGCGGAATATCGGCGTTGTGTTCCAGAGTTACGCGCTATTCCCGCATCTCACCGTCGCGGAAAATATCGGCTTCCCGCTCCGCCAGCGCGGCGAAAGCCGCCGAGAGATCGAGCGTCGGGTCGCGACCATGCTCGAGATGATGCAGCTTCCGGGGCTGGCGGATCGCTACCCGCGCCAGCTCTCGGGCGGGCAGCAGCAGCGCGTGGCAATTGCCCGCGCCATCGTCTTCTCTCCACGACTGTTGCTGATGGACGAGCCGCTGAGTGCGCTCGACAAGAAGCTGCGCGAGGAGCTTCAACTTGAAATCAAGCGCCTGCATGCGACGCTTGGCATCACCTTCATCCACGTCACTCACGACCAGCGCGAGGCGCTGGTGATGTCGGACCGCATCGCCGTGATGCATGAGGGCCGCTTGCAGCAGCTCGCGCCCCCCGATGAAATATATGACCGCCCGGCCAATCGCTTTGTTGCCTCGTTCGTCGGCGAGGGCAATTTCCTCGAAGGCCCGATCGAAACCGACAGCGGTCGCGCGGCACTGCGGCTGGGCGCGACAATTGTCCGTGCGCCTGCTCGTGCGCTCGGTGCGCCCTCTGCGCTGATGGTTCGGCCGGAGAAGCTCTCGCTTGGCGTGCCGATCGCCGGAGCGCAATCCGAGAGCAACACGCTTGCCGGCAGGGTGCTCGATATTGCCTTTGTCGGCGAGATGCACCGCTACGTGATCGAGACGGATTATGGCCCGACCCTGATCGTCAAGCAGACGCATCGGGGGGATGTGCCGATCAGGGCGCCCGGCGAAACCGTCACGGTCTGTTGGGCGATCGAGGACACTCTGCTCGTGTAGATGAGCCCTGCTCGTCTCCGCACGACCTGGTGCGGCTGCTTTGGCCGGCGGTTTTCATGATTGCTTCGACATAGTCACCGCTCTCAGAACACAGATGCCGCCACTACCCTCCGCCCCGCCTCACATCGTATGCCACCCATACTGCTGAGGCTTGCGCCCGGCCGCATGGTGCAGCCGCACATTGACCAGCGCCGGCCCGTCGAACGCCATCGCCGCGTCCAAGGCGCCGCGCAGCTCCTTCGGATCCTCGATGTACCAGCCGCGGCCGCCGAACGCTTCCATCATCTTGTCGTAGCGTGCACCGATCGTCAGCACGCGCGGAGGCAATTGCCGGCGATCCTCTGGGAATTCGGCAATCCCCCCGCCGATGCCGCCGTTGTTCAGCACCACGATCTTCACCGGCAACCGGTAGCGGCACGCGGTCTCCATCTCCATGCCGGAGAAGCCGATCGCCGAATCGCCGGAAACCGAGATGATCGGCCGATCCGGGTGCACCACTGCCGCGGCGATAGCAAACCCCATGCCGATCCCCATCGTCCCGTAACTGCCGGCATCCAGCCGCAGCCGCGCCGCCGCATTGGGGAGCTGGGTGCGACCGATATCCATCGCATTCGCGCCCTCACCGATGATCACCGCGTTGCGGGGGGCCCAGGCGCTGATGTCCTTCAGCGCGCGATAGTAATTGGTGGGAACAGACTCATCATCGATCATCGGCTGAATCTGCTTCGCGTTCGCCGCTGCCTTGTCGGCAATCGCCACCCGCCACGGCGTATCCTTCGGGTAGAACCACTGCCGTCCGGCCAACGCCTTGTTGATCTGTCCCACCACCGCACGACCATCGCCGACGAGACCCACTTCCGCCGGCACGTTCTGACTGATCGCCTCCGCCGCGATGTCCAACTGCACGATCCGCACCTTCTTGTTGAACCGCGGCGGCAGCCCGAAGTGCATGATCCAGTTCAGCCGCGCGCCCATCAGGAAGATCACGTCGGCTTCTTGCAGCGCGTGGCTACGCGCCGCGCCCACCGACAGCGGATGCGTGTCGTCCATCACGCCCTTGCCCATCGGCGAAGCAAGGAACGGAAGCTGCGTGCGTTCGATGAAGGCGCGCACCTCGTCCTCCGCCCGCGACCAGGCCATGCCCTTGCCGACGATCACCAGCGGCTTCTCGGCCGATTCCAGAACGTTCAGCGCCCGCTCGACATCCTCGGGCATCGCCAGCGTCCGCGGCGGCTCGGCGACTGTCGCGGCCGGAAGCACCTTCTCCTCTTCCACCTCGCCCAGGATGATGTCGTCCGGCAGGTCGAGATAGCTCGCGCCGGGCCGGCCATAGATCGACTGCCGCACCGCCATTTCCACGTAGAACGGGATGCGGTGGACGTGCTCGACCGCATGCGCGAACTTGCAGAACGGCGAGGCGATCTGCACCTGCCGCTCCTCCTGGAACGCACCCATTCCGTTCTGATAGGTGGGCGACGCGCCGCCCAGCAGGATCATCGGCCAGCAATTCTGCTGCGCATTCGCCAGCCCGGCGAGGCCGTGCACCACGCCGGGACCCGACACCACCAGCGCCGCGCCCGGCCGTCCGGTCAGATAGCCGGCAGCCTGCGCGGCATAGGACGCGGACTGCTCATTCCGCATCCCGATGTAGGTAATCCCCGCCTTCTGCGCCGCCGCCGCGATCGGCCCCACCGGAAATCCGACGATCCCGAACATGTACTCGACGCCCTGCTGCTTCAGGCTGCGGGCGACCAGGGTGGCCCCATCGATCTTGGTCATGCGTTCCTCCCAGCGGGTGATCCGATAGAAAGATTGACCGGTATCCCTCGGACGCGAAAGAGGGGCACGTCCCTCGCATTGCCGTCGGGCGGTCCTGCCGCAACAGCCGTCCCGTCACCCAGGGGAGGGAAGCACGCGAGGACAGCGGCGACCTGTTGCCCGAACGCGCTCTAGTCAGAGTAGCCTGAGCGCCTTCGCTGGACCCCTCAGGGCCATTAACGCTTCATCAACTTTTCTGCATGAGATTTGAACCGCGGCCGAACCCCGCGAGTCCGATGGCCGCAACCAAACGATAGGGCCGGCACTACACCGCGCCGCACCGCAGGGCCGGCAGCACCTCGACCATCGCCGCGCCGGAAGAGAAATACTTGCCGTATCCATACGATTGGCTCATTCTGAGAGCATGATGGTCCGGCCCGTGCGTATGGTCGCCGTTCTGGCGATGATAGCGCTGGGTTGCTCGCCTCCTGCCCGGGCGTGGGACGGTTTGCTTCAGTGCGTGCCATTCGCGCGTGCGCTGTCCAGCATTTCCTTGTATGGCGACGCTTGGCGATGGTGGTCGGCGGCGGCTGGGCGCTACGACCGCGGGCATGTTCCACAACCTGGTAGCGTTCTGAGTTTTCGGCCCAATCTGCGAATGCCACTCGGTCACGTAGCCGTTGTCACCCGTGTGGTCGGCGCGCGGGAGATCGAGATCGACCATGCCAACTGGGCTTTTCCCGGAGCAATCAGCCGCAACGTTCAGGTGGTGGACGTTTCCGAGCAGAACGACTGGACGGCGGTTCGCGTCGAGCTGGGTCGAAGCAATTACTTCGGCCAAGTCTATGCCACGAACGGTTTCATCTACGGCCGTCCCATAGACTTGGGACCGCAGATCATTAACGTGGCGGAAGCGCTGCGGACGGGTAGCCCCTATGTGATCCAGGTTGCCGATGCCCTTCACGCTGGGAACGACGGAGCGCATATCATCGACGTGGCTGCTTTTCTCCGGTCACACCAAACTGCCGGGCCGGCGATCGGGCAAAGTCCTGTTCCAAACGTCATGGCCGGCGAAGGCCCGCCATCCGCGTCTTCTCGCGTTAGACCCCTGGTGGCGCAAGCAGTCCTTCGACCTCTTGGACGGACACCACGAAATCGGCCCCTGCACTGATGTGAGCATCAGGGCACTTGACACCCTCACACCCTCGGGGTCGACAAGTCGAACGAAGGGGTAGGAGCGACCTATGTACACCGCATTGTTTGATTGTTTGGTGACCGCGGCTTGCCAAGAACACCAGTTCGGAACCTTCTGATGCGGTATCGCAACTGTCTGGGGCCGGATACCGCGTGCAAACCCCAGTTACAGATCCCGACCGGAAAAGCAACGCCATCCCGCTTGTATCAGTCGGGTACACAGGTCTTTCGCTTCCTTCATATCGGCAAATCCAAACGTCCGCAGGCGCCAATATGTTCGGCCGTTTACCCCGGCCGTGGTTATCGTAGGCTCGCGGGCCGTCAGAAGATCCGAAAATCGTTTACTAAGTCGGTTCCATTCGAACATCGCATCATTTTCTGACAACAAAGATGCGAGCTGCACGTACGGTGCGTTCGGCGGAGCGCTGCTCTGCTCTGCTGAATTTGCGGGTTCCTGCTTCACCGCCCGACGATCAGGCGGCCCACCGGGCTCTGTTGCAGATAACGTCGATATTGCCCCCGTCACCTCGGATGCTTTTGCAACCGCGTCTATCTTGACTTTCGAACCACTCGGAGCATTTCCCGCGCCGGTCGCCTCGGGCGCGTCCCGGTGGAGAGCTGTGGCCCCCATCCGGGGGAGAATGGGGGGCAGTTCAGACTGAGCGACAGCGATCCGAGGCGCGCTGACAGGTCGTGGCGGGGCGTCGGCCGGTAGGTTGCCGTTTGCCGTGGTCGCGTCCGCGAACCGCTCAGCAAGCGCGTTCCGGGCCATCTCGAGACCCGACGGTGACAGAGGCGGAGCGGGTCCACGGCTTTGCGCTATGTGGGCTGCGGATACCCCCGTGGGTCCTGGTTCAGCACTGCCGGCAAGAAGCAACCGTTGCGCCGACTGCGCATCGCCGGCCACGTTCAACGCGGCTGCAATTTCGGCTCGCCACTGCTGCGACGCAGCCGGATCAGCAGCGATGGCGTGCAGCAATTCCCGAGCGTCTCCGGCGTGGCCCGAGAGGGCGAGGGAACGACCAAGATTGACCTCTGCCTCGGTAGCCTTCGGCGAAACCGACAGGGCATGCCGGTAGGCCTTCTGGGCTTCCTCATGACGCCCCTGCACGTCCCACATCACGCCGAGGTCATTGAGGGCAACAACATTGTTGGGATCGTGTTTCAATGCCGCCAGAAAAGCTGCTTCCGCTGCTTGCGGGTCGGATTGTGCCAAAGTCCGCCCAAGGCCCACCTGGGCAGCCACCGCGGATGGATCGATTGCTACTGCGGCACGGTAAGCGGTCTGTGCCAGCTCCCGTTGCCCCATGGCGTATAAAGCGTCACCCTTGGCAGTTAAGGTCCGCGCATCGTTCGGTTGCTTCGCATCAGCCAGGTCTGCGACCCGCAGAGCTGAGTCGGGGGCGCCAGCCGACAGGGCAGCCTCTGCTACGTGGAGCGACGGTTGCTGGGGGGCACCGATCAGCGATTGAAAATTTGAACAGCCACCCGCGGTCAGCAGGATCGCCACGGTGGCACACACGCCCTCTATGCCAGCCGACCGATCCGTGACGCTTGACATCCACGACCGCTGTAGCGCATTCCGCCACATGAACTGAACTCCTGGTCCTTGCTGACTTGATCGATCTCTGATTACGTTTCGGTTTAAAAGTCCAGAATAAATCCTCACTCCAGCCGCCCAAAAGTGACATGGATGGGAAGCCCCCCAACGCCCACGCAGTTCAGTCAGCGAAATTCATCCATCGTGATCGCCGGATGGATCGTCGCGCTGATTGCTCTGGTGTGCAGCCTGACCGACCTCGGCCAAGGGGCTACGGTCGAATTCGATAGCCCGTATCAATTCCACCTGCTGATGGGCGGCCAGGTCCTCGAGATCGCCGGCAGCTTTTCGTGGTCGGTGCCGCAGAACCTTCAAGTGGCGCTGGCTGCGGCGCCTCAGGTTCGCGTCGTCAGCCTGAACAGCCCCGGTGGCCATGTGGCGCCCGCGATGGAAGTAGCTGAAATCATCCATAGCCGCGGGCTGGCCACCTATGTCAGCCGGTTCTGCGCCTCGGCCTGTACCCTGGTATTCCTCGGTGGCACGCAGCGCTGGCTCGCACCAGGCGCTCTGTTAGGGTTTCATCAGGCTCATGCACCCGGGTTTTCCACCGCGGAAGCCGATGCTGTGCTACGTGCGGCGTATCAGAGATTTGCCCTGCCGCCTGCATTCATCACGCATGCGTTGCACACGCCTCCAGCAGACCTGTGGTTTCCGAAATTCGCGGAATTGCGTGCAGCGCAAATTATTACCGGCCCACCACCAGTAACACTCGCTTCCCTTGAGGAAAACCTGTCACGGAGCTTGACCGATTCGATACCTCTAGTACAAGTATCGTCCGATCGTAACGTCGTTCGATTCGCAATGGCCGTATCTGAGATACTGGCAGAATTGCGCAAGTCAGACCCGGAAGCGTGCTGGGCCTTTGCAAATCAGGGTGTTACGGATTTAGGAAAGCTGCTCCCATCCGGGACATTTCAGACCTTTTTGGTCGCCGAACAGTCAATGAGTGAAGATATAAGTGACCCCGCGCCGACCATACTGGACTCGACAGCGAAAAAAGCTGCAACGGTGGATCTGATGCAATCCTTGCACAGAGAGGGACAAGATTCAGTGCTGGGCGACCTTCAGCCAACGTCCGATCACGCTGCTTTCTGCCAATCGCTTCACAGCCTTTTCCAAGCGGCTCTCGCGATGCCCGAGCCACGCCGGATCAGGGCACTGCGCGTCCTGTTCGGACCCCGATGATGCCGCCCGAGGGTACCGAACTTGTGGCATCTATTTTTCCGGTTTGGTGCCGTCCACGGTTCGGCTAAAGCTGAAGTTTCCATTGGTGTGGACAGGAAAGACCGCAGCGGAGGCCACCGAGCGCCCTTTGTCACCGCTTTAGATGACAATGATCTGCGGTTGCACAGGTGCTTCGGGACGCGGTGGGACGTCGCGTCTCACGTTCAGGCCGCTTCCGAGAGCAGTGGCGGACTATGCTCTCCGCCACCGGATCAACCCGCCAAAGCCCGAAGCGGTATCGCCCGAAGGCTGGAGTTGGTCTTGTGGAGGTGTGGCATAATTCTGTCCGCCCCCTCGTTCCATGACAGCAATTTCGGACCAGACCGGAAAGATCACGTGATCCGAAAGCCAAATGAGTTAATAACGGGTAAATGCCCAAGAGCCGCCAACCCACTGCACGCGCGACGGCCGTGACGAGCACGAGCATGCATCTGATGACCACCATGCACGCGGAGATCGCCGGTGATGTTCAAACGAGCCGCTGGCGATGCGTGTCGCTCCTCTGACCCCTGGCGCATTGCCTCGCTGGCGGAGCGCTGCCAAAGTCGCCCCCAAACCGATCGCCAGCCCTTGGGGAGGACACATGGACCTTCGCTTCACCCCGGAAGAAATCGCCTTCCGCGACGAGGTGTGCGCCTTCATCCGCGACAACCTGCCCCCCGACATTCGCGAGCGCATGCGGCTCGGCTATTCCCCTCGCAAGGAGGACACCGTCCGCTGGCAGCGCATCCTGAACAAGAAAGGCTGGGCCGCGCATAACTGGCCGAAGGAGTGGGGTGGTCCCGGCTGGACTCCGGTCCAGCGCATGATCTTCCTCAACGAAAACCAGCAGGCACCGGCGCCGGAAGTCTCGTCCTTCGCCATCACCATGATCGGCCCGGTGCTGATCCAGTTCGGCACAAAGGAGCAGCAACAGCGCTTCCTCGCCCGCGCCGCCAATCTCGACGACTGGTGGTGCCAGGGCTTCTCCGAACCCGGCGCCGGCTCCGACCTCGCCTCGCTCAAGACTGCAGCCAAGCGGGTGAACGGGCATTACGTGGTCAACGGCCAGAAGATTTGGACCTCGACCGCGCACCACGCCGATTGGTGCTTCGTGCTGGTGCGCACCAACCCGAACGCGGCGAAGCGGCAGGAGGGCATTTCCTTCTTGCTGGTCGATATGAAGACGCCGGGGATCACGGTCCGCCCGATCATCTCGATCGACGGCGGTCACCACCTGAACGAGGTCTTCTTCGACGACGTGAAGGTCCCCGTGGAGATGCGGGTCCATGAAGAGAACCGTGGCTGGGACGTCGCGAAATACCTGCTCGGCAACGAGCGAACCGGCATCGCCCGGCTCGGTAAGTCGCAGGAGCGGGTCGCGGCGGCCAAGGAACACGCGCGCGACGTCCGGTTCAACGGCCGCCCCCTCATCGAGGATGCCGCCTTCCGCCAGCGCGTCGCGCAACTCGAAGTCGATATGAAGGCGCTGGAGATCACCCAGTACCGCGTGGTCTCCGCGTACGCGAAACAACGCGACGGACGACCCGATCCTCTCTCGTCCGTACTCAAGGTAAAGGGCACCGAGCTGCTGCAAGCCTCCGCCGAGCTCTGCATGGACGTGGCCGGCCCGCTGGCGATGCCGGTCTGGGCACAGGAACTGTCGGCACTCGCCAACGAGCCCGACCCGGAAGCCGAGTGGGCAGCAGAGTCCAGCGGCAGCTACCTGTTCCTGCGTGCCGCCTCGATCTACGGCGGCACCAACGAGATTCAGAAGAACATCCTCACCAAGGCCGTGCTGAGGCTCTGATGGATTTCGATCTGACCGAGGAGCAGCGGCTGCTCCAGGACAGCGTCACCCGCCTGATGGCGGATCGCTACACGTTCGAGGCCCGCAAAGGTTTCCTCAAACAACCCCGCGGCTGGAGCGAGGAGCTGTGGAGCCGCTACGCCGAGCTCGGCCTGCTCGGCCTGCCCTTTGCCGAGGAGCATGGCGGTTTCGGCGGCGGCCCGGTCGAGGTCATGCTGGTAATGCAGGAATTCGGCCGTGCCCTGGCATTGGAGCCCTTTCTCGCCACTGTCGTGCTGGCCGGCACGGCGGTGCGGCTCGCGGGCTCGACGGCACAGCAATCGTCAATCCTGCCCGCCATTGCCGAGGGCAGGATGAAGCTCGCCTTCGCGCATGGCGAACGGCAGGCGCGCTACGACGTCACGGACGTGCTGACCACGGCGCGACGCAACGGCAGCGGCTGGGTGCTCGATGGCGCCAAGAGCGGCGTGCTGCACGGCGACTCCGCCGACAAGCTGGTGCTCAGCGCCCGCACGGCCGGCGAGCGCGACGCGGCGGCCGGCATCACGCTGTTCCTGGTGGATGCTGCCGCCCCAGGCCTGGCGCGGCGCGGTTATGCGGTGCGTGACGAAACCCGCGCGGCGGACATCTCGCTGACCGGCGTGCCGGTGGCGGAAGCCGACGTCCTTGGCGAAGTTGGCAACGGCCTGGCCGTGATCGAGCGGGTGATGGAAGCGGGCATCGCCGCGATGGGCGCCGAGGCGGTCGGTGCGATGGAAACGATGCACGCCATGACGCTGGAGTATTCCCGCACCCGCGAGCAGTTCGGTCGCCCGATCGGGCAGAACCAAGTCGTGCAGCACCGTCTCGCCGACATGCTGATGTCGCTCGAGCAGGGGCGCAGCATGTCTATGCTGGCGACGATGAGCGTCGATGAACCGGATGCCGCCGAACGGGCGCGCAACATCTCGATGGCCAAGGTCGGCTACGGCCAGGCAGCGCGCTTCGTCTCCCAGCAGGCGATCCAGCTCCATGGCGGCATCGGCATGACCGAGGAACTGGCGGTCGGGCATTATTTCCGCCGCTGCATGGTGATCGAGCACACGTTCGGCGATACCGCCGCCCATCTCGCCCGCCTTGCGGCCCAGGTGGAGTAATCGGCCCGGGAACTGCCAGAATTGGGATCGGGGAGAGGGCATTCGCTCACGCACCCGGGTCCTCGTTCCCGTGCAATAGGAAGGTTCTCATCCGATCGAGTTCGGCCTCGAACGCACGCCGGAAGTCGCGTCCCTTGGGGGTGCATCTCTCATAGCCGACATCGAATTCCAGACGCCCGTCAGTAGCGGCAAGATTGATCCAGCCGACAACATCGTCACGCCAGAGCATTGGCATGGCATAGTAGCCGCGCTGTCGGCGAGCCGCCGGCGTGTAGCCCTCGAACCGGTACGACCAGTCCCAGAAATGCGCGAAGCGTCGGCGATCCCATACCAGGGGATCGAACGGCGCAAGGAACCGCACCTCTGGCGGAAGATCGTCGGACTTCCGAGCCCGAAGTTCCGCCGGCCAGAGATAGACTTCGCCGTCCACCTCGGCACGCTCCAGCTCGCCGATACTGACGAGCTGCTGCACAACCCCATTCATGCGCCGGAGGTCGGGCGCACCTCGTCGCAGCAGACCGAATGTTGCACGCAAGCTAGCTTCGGAGATTGGGCTCAGTATCCGCGCGACAAGCAGAACAAGTTCGCGCATCCGTTCTTCAGGCGGCAGTGGGTCCGGGTGATCGGCGACCCCATAGACGCGAATCCCATCGCGCCGCCGAACGACCCGAAGCAACCCATAATAATGCAAACTCTGCAGTGCTCTCGTTGTCGCCTGCGAGAATCCGCCCCAGCCGTTTATGGCACGTCCCGATCCGAAATGTTTCTCCACGTCACGCGGGTGGACGGTCCCCCGGTCGCGTACGAACGCCCACACGTCCGCCGCTAGGTCAGTCGGCGTATGGCGTCCGTCCGGGCTCGCCGCGTCGTGCCGCGGCTGTAGCAGCCGAAGCGTGGCTCGCGGCATAAAGCCATACGCATACAGGTAATCCTCCTCGAGCCAGAGACGAGCGAAGCGGCGATCCAGCTCGCCGACCCGATAATCCTTCACCCTGTGCCGCAGAATCAGATCCTGCGCGCGGGCCGGAGACCGTATCGGATCCGCCTGCACGAATCCCAGCGACGCAACAGCGCGCCCGAGCGTCGCTGGCGCGATCAACGAAGCCCGGAGAGCCTGGATGCGGAGCTGTCTAACCGTCAGTGGCACGATCTGTCTGGTATCGCCGAGTCATGCGAAAGGAGGGCCTGCATTGCTTGCAGAAGTGGCGGGAACGCGCTTACCGCGCCATCACCTCCTCGGCATATGCGAACAACGCCGGCGTTCCCCCGGTGTGCAGGAACACCACGGTTTCCCCCGCTCCGATCCGGCCCTTGCGGATCTGATCTATCAGCCCCGCCATCGCCTTCGAGGAATAGACAGGATCGAGGAACACGCCCTCGGTCTCCGCCACCAGTCGCAGCGCCGCGCGTCCCTCCGGGGTGACCAACCCGTAGCGTTCGCCAATATAGCTCTCGTCGATCTCCACGTCGGACGGTTCGACCCGGGTCGGAATGCCCAACAGCTCGGCAGCACCGGTGGCGATCCCGGCGACCTCCGCCGCCCGGTCGCCCGCCCAGCGGATCGGGCAGATTCCAACCAGCCGCGTCGTCCGGCCCAGTGCCTTCAACCCCAGCACCAGTCCGGCCGGCGTCACATTGGCCGCACAGACGAAAAGCCAGTCCGCCCGGACGCCCGTCCGTTCAAGCTGCTCATCCAGCTCCACCGCCGCATTGACGTAGCCGATCGCCGATGCGGCCGAGACCTCTGGGGCGAAGGGCTGGATGACGTACGGCCGGCGACCCTCGCGCCGAAGCTGCGCGGCCGCCTCTTCCAACAGCGGCTCCAGATCGTGCATGTCATCGAGCTGAACCACCTCCACTTCGGCGCCCATCAGCCGATCGAGCAGCAGGTTGCCCTGCACCAGCCCGCCCTTCACGCCGTGCACCAGCACCAGCTTTGTCCGCAGCCCGCATTTCGCCGCCGCCGCGGTGATCTGACGGCACCAGTTCGACTGCGCGTACGCCCCCACGACAATGGTATCCGGCTCTTGCTTGAGGATGCCGGGAAACAGAAACTCGAGCTGGCGGGTCTTGTTGCCGCCGAAAGCGAGCCCGGTGAGGTCGTCGCGCTTGATGTAGATGCGTGGACCACCAAGCGCCTGCGTCAGCCGGGGACAGAAGTCGAGCGGCGTTGGCAGGTGCGCGAGCGGTAGTCGCGGCAGGGTGGCAAGGCGGGCGACAAGTTCATTGCGGCTCAGGGCTGCCGGGGCGGACAGGACGCTCATCGCGTGATCTCCTCTGTTTTCCGGTCACGACCGTTCCATAAGCCACAAGCGCGCAGTTTACTCAATGCCACCGCCAGTTGCCGGACTGCCTGCAGGTTCCTATGATGCCCCACCGCGCCCAAAGAAGGCGCCACGCGACACATCACGGAGGCACACGATGACGATTTCTCGACGCGCCGCACTACAGGGCGGCCTCGCGGCGGGCGCGCTTGCGACGGGTTTGCCCCTGGCCGGGCGTGCCGCGGCGGCATCGGATACAGGCACGCTGCGCGCCGTCATGCAGGGCGATCTGCGCGTGTTCGACCCGATCTGGACCACCGCGAATATCACCGCCTATTACGGCGTGATGGTGTACGACACGCTGTTCGCCACCGACGAACAGTTCCGGCCGCAACCACAGATGGTCGGCAAACAGGAGCTATCGGACGACAAACGGAGCTACACGTTTGAGCTGCGCGACGGCCTGGGGTGGCAGGACGGTACGCCAGTGACCGCGGCCGACTGCGTCGCCTCGCTGCATCGCTGGATGGCACGCAACGGCGGCGGCCAGGTGATGCAGCAGTTCGTCAAGGACATTTCCGCCAAGGACGACAAGACGCTGGTCATTGCACTCAAGGAACCGTTTGGCCTGGTGCGGGACCTGCTCGCCAGCCAGATCACGCCGCTCTGCTTCATGATGCGCAAGAAGGACGCTGAGACCGATCCCTTCCAGCAAGTCAGCACACGCATCGGCTCCGGCCCGTTCCTGTTCAACGAGAAGGACACGCGCCCGGGCAGTCGCTACGTCTTCGACAAGTGGACGAAATACGTGCCGCGGCAGGAGCCGCCCAACGGGTTGGCGGGCGGCAAGGTCGTGCACCTCGATCAGGTGATCTGGGACAACATCTCCGACGAGCAGACCGCAACGGCAGCGCTGCAGTCGGGCGAGATCGACTTCTACGAGCTGCCGTCGATTGATCTTCTGCCCCAGCTTCAGAGCGATCCCAATATTAAAATCGATGTGCTGAACAAGACCGGCAATGTCGGCATCGCCCGCCTCAATTGCCTGCATCCGCCATTTGCCTCGGTCGATGCGCGGCGGGCCATGCTGTACCTGCTCAATCAAACAGATTTTCTCAAAGCCACGTTTGGCAATCCGAAATACTATGAAACCTGTCCGTCTTATTTCGGCTGCGGCACCCCGATGCAGACCGACGCCAACACCGACTGGTTCAAGCAGGGCGTCGATCTTGCTAAAGCGAAGCAATTGTTCCAGCAGGCCGGCTATAGCGGCGAGCCGGTGATCGTGCTGGACGCCACCAACATCGCCTTCATGAACAACTCGGCTCAGCTCATTGCTGGACAGTTGCAGAAGATCGGGGTGAACGCACAGCTCGCGACCAGCGACTGGGGTGGTGTGGTGACCCGCCGCGCAGTGATGGACCCGGACGACAAGGGCGGCTGGGACGTCTTCGTCACCTGGGGCAGCGCGTACGCGTTCAGCAACCCGATCGCCCTCAACGCACTCGCCCTGAACGGCAAGCAAGGCTGGTACGGCTGGCCGAGCGACCCGGATTACGAAAAGCTGCGGATGCAGTGGGCCACTGCATCGGACGATGCAACGCGCAATGCGATCGGCCAGAAGCTCGCGGTGCTTGGCTGGAACGACGTGCCGGAGGTGATTCTCGGCCAATGGGTCTCGCCCTCGGCAATGCGCAAGAATGTCAACGGCTTCATCGGCGTTCCCGAGATCATCCCGTTCTGGAACGTGACCAAGACCTGATCCCGCATGGGCGTCTATATCGCGCGCCGGCTGGCCGCCACGCTGCTGGTGATGGCGCTGGTCGGCGTGTTCATCTTCCTGTTGCTGCACATCGCGCCCGGCGACCCCGCCGCGGTGATCGCCGGCGATAATGCGACGCCGCAGCAGATTGCTGACATCCGCCACCAGCTCGGGCTTGACCTGCCGTTGCCAGTGCAGTTCAGCCGCTGGGTTTGGCAGTTGCTGCACGGCAATTTCGGCATCTCGATCTTCTCCCAGGCGCCGGTGCTGACCCTGATCCAGCAGCGCCTGCCGGCAACGATCTCGCTCACCCTGCTCACCATGGGCTTTGCCGCGGTGCTGGCGGTCGGCGCCGGCGTAGTGGCGGCATGGCGCGCCGGCGGGTTCCTCGATCGCGGGCTGATGGCGTTCTCCGCACTGGGTTTCTCGGTGCCGGTGTTCGTGGTCGGCTATCTGCTGATCTACGTCTTCGCAATCCGCCTCGCGCTGCTGCCGGTGCAAGGCTATGCGCCGCTTGCGGCCGGCATCTGGCCGTGGCTCAGCCATCTGTTGCTGCCGGCGCTGGCGCTGGGCATGGCTTATGTGGCGCTGATCGCCCGCATCACGCGGGCCAGCATGCTGGAGGTGCTAGCTGAGGACTATATGCGCACCGCGCGCGCCAAGGGCGCGTCGGCCTCTTCGATGTTGCTGCACCATGCGCTGCGCAACGCTGGCGTGCCGATCGTCACAGTGATCGGCATCGGCGTTGCGCTGCTGATCAGCGGCGTGGTGATCACCGAGACCGTGTTCAACATCCCTGGCCTCGGACGGCTGACGGTCGATGCCATCACCAATCGCGACTACCCGATCATCCAGGGGGTCATCGTGGTGTTCTCCGGCGCATACGTGTTGGTCAATCTCGCGGTCGATCTCGTCTATACAGTGATCGACCCGCGCATCCGTTACTGAAACCATGTCGCAGACAGCCACGCTTCCGTTCGCTTCTGCGCCGGTCCGAGCCGGCTGGCGCCGCTTCGTGCGCCGCAACCCAACCATCTGCGTGGGCGGGGGCATCATCGCGGTGATGGTGCTGCTGGCGCTGTTTGCTCCGCTCTATGCCGGCAATCCGTACCTGATGACGCCGATGCACCGGCTGGAGCCGCCCTCGGCCGACGCTTGGTTCGGCACCGACAATCTCGGCCGCGACGTGTTCGCCCGCACAATGTACGGCGCGCAAATCTCGTTACTGGTCGGGTTCTCGGTCGGCATCACGGCGATGGTGGGCGGCCTGATCATCGGGCTGCTCGCAGGATATTATCGGCGGTTCGACAGCATCGTCATGCGCTTGATGGACGGGCTGATGGCGATCCCCAACATCCTGCTGGCGATCGCGCTGGTGTCGTTGACGCATGGCGGGGTCGGAATCGTGATCCTGGCAATCGTCATCCCCGAGGTGCCACGCGACGTGCGCCTGGTGCGTGCCGTGGTGCTGGCGACGCGCGAGCAACCGTTTGTCGAGGCAGCACTCGCCGGCGGTGCGCGCGCCGGCAAGATCCTGCGCAGGCATATCCTGCCCAGCACCATCGCGCCACTGACCGTGCAAGGCACTTATGTCTGTGCCTCGGCGATCCTGGTCGAGGCCGGGTTGTCGTTCCTCGGCGCCGGCATCCCGCCGAACATCCCGACGTGGGGGAATATGATCGCCTCTTCGCGGCTCTATCTCGGGATCGCGCCGTGGACGATCTTCTTCCCCGGCTGCGCCATCGCTCTGGTCGTATTGGCGGTGAATATGCTGGGCGACGGGTTGCGCGATCGGCTCGATCCGCGACTCGCCCGCAGCCTATGAGCGACTGGCTGCTGGAGGTCGAATCACTCCGCACACAGTTCTTTGCAGAGGGCTCGGTCACCCGCGCAGTCGATGACATCAGTTTCGCGATCGCGCCGGGCGAAACACTGGGCCTTGTGGGCGAATCAGGCTGCGGCAAGAGCGTCACAGCCCTTTCCGTGATGCGTCTCTTGCCGAAGAACGGCCGCGTGGTCGGTGGTGCCGTCCGTTTCGATGGTCGCGACCTGCTGGCGCTGTCGGAAGCGAAGATGCGGGCGATCCGCGGCAACCGCATCGCTATGATCTTCCAGGAGCCGATGACCAGCCTCAACCCGCTGCACACGATCGGCGAGCAGATCGCCGAGGCGCTGCGCATCCATGAAGGCGCATCGCGAGCCGCTGCGTTGGCGAGGGCTGCGGAGATGCTGCGTCTTGTGCGTATTCCCGACGCACCACGCCGGTTGCGCGACTATCCGCACCAGTTCTCCGGCGGGATGCGTCAGCGGGCGATGATCGCGATGGCGCTCGCGTGCTCGCCGCGGCTGCTGATTGCGGACGAACCGACCACCGCGCTGGATGTGACTATCCAGGCGCAGATCCTGCGGCTGATGCTGGAACTGAAGCAGCGCATCGACGCGGCGATCCTGATGATCACGCACGACCTTGGCGTGGTGGCGGAGACCTGCCAGCGGGTGATCGTGATGTATGCCGGCCGAGTGGTGGAAGAGGCGCCGGTCGAGGCGCTGTTCGATTATCCGGCGCATCCCTATACGCGCGGGCTGATGGGTTCGATTCCGCGCGGCGCGGATCGGCGCAGGCGACGGCTGGCAGAAATCCCCGGCGTGGTGCCGAACCTTGCCGAGCCGCTGGTCGGCTGCGCCTTCGCCCCACGCTGCCCGCTGGCGATCGACGCCTGCCGCCGGGCAGCGCCGGAGCTGCGCACGATCGGAGCCGGTCATCGCGCCGCCTGCATCCGCGCCGAGGCCGCATGACCGAGCCGATCCTGCAGGTGCAGCACCTGTCCAAGAGCTTCCCGGTCACGCGCGGATTCCTGCACCGCACCCGCGCCGAGCTGCGCGCGGTGGACGACGTCTCCTTCGACGTGCAGCCCAGCGAGACACTGTGCGTCGTCGGCGAATCGGGATGCGGCAAATCGACCCTCGGCAAGCTGGTGCTGCGGTTGTTGGAGCCAACGGCGGGACGCGTCCTGATCGAGGGGCAGGACGTGACCGCGCTAAGCGCCGAGGCGATGCGCCCGTTTCGCCGGCGCGTGCAGATGGTGTTCCAGGACCCGTATGCCTCGCTCAACCCTCGCCTGTCCGCCGCCGAGATCGTCACCGAGCCATTGGAGAATTTCCAGTCGCTTCGAGCGGCGGATCGGCGCGACCGGGCGGCCGCTTTGCTGGCACGCGTGGGACTGCGGCCGGATATGCTGGATCGCATGCCGTTCGAGTTCTCCGGCGGGCAGCGCCAGCGGCTCGGCATCGCCCGGGCGCTCTGCCTGCACCCGGCGCTGATCGTCGCCGACGAGCCGGTTTCGGCGCTCGATGTCTCGGTGCAAGCGCAGGTGCTGAACCTGCTGCTGGACCTGCAAGAAGAATTCGGCCTGGCCTATCTTTTCATTTCCCACGATCTCGGCGTGGTCGAACATATCGGCCAGCGAATCGCCGTGATGTATCTCGGCCGCATCGTCGAGCTGGCGGACCGCGACGCATTATTCGGTGCGCCGCAGCACCCGTACACCGAGGCGCTGCTGGCCGCCGCGCCGCTGCCCGACCCGCGGGCGAAGCGCACGCAGCCGATTGTCGAGGGTGAGGTGCCGAGCCCGCTCGACCCGCCGCCCGGCTGCCCGTTCCATCCGCGCTGCCCTTATGCGGAGCCGCGCTGCCGAACCGAGGTGCCGGCGCTGCGTCGTCTTGCCGACGGGCGGCTGGCGGCGTGCCATTTGCGGTGAGCAACGGCTCCCTTGGGGACGGATTGCAGCGCCCAACGCCGGCCACCCAACTTAGCACAGTAATACCAGCCGCCCATAAGTTCGACTCTCCGGGTTGGTTCCCGAATCGGTGAAACTTCAATTCTGTGCCTGCCGACTGGGTTCACTCAGGGAGCAGGCAAGATGAGCAAGCCGATCGCGGTCACTCGCTTGGATCGATCAGCCGCAGAGCTGCGCGATCAGGCGGTGGCGACGCAGGAGGGCGCGGTGGTGCGGCGGCGGCTAGGGATTGCCCTGGTGCTGGAAGGGCATTCGCGGGAGGCGGCGGCGGAGGCGGTCGGCATGGACCGGCAGACGCTGTGTGACTGGATCCACCGCTACAATGCGGGTGGCGTGGACGGCCTGAGCTCGCGCACCAGCCCGGGGCGTCCTCCGATGCTGAATGGAGCGCAGATGCAGGAGTTGAAGTCGCTGGTGCTCAAGGGTCCCGATCCGGAACGGCACAAGGTTGTGCGATGGCGCTGCATTGACCTGCGCGCTGAGATTGCGGCCCGCTGGTCAGTGACGCTGAACGAACGCACGATTGGCAAGCTGCTGCGTCGGCTCGGGCTGACCCGGCTGCAACCGCGGCCCTATCATCCGAAAAAAGACGCCGCGGCGCAGGAGGTCTTCAAACAAAACTTCACTGTCCTGGTGCAGGAAACGGTGCCGGAGGCGGTGGCGGACAAACCGATCGAGGTGTGGTTTCAGGACGAGGCCAGGGTCGGGCAGAAGGGGACGCTGGAATATGTCTGGGCGCTGGTGGGTTCACGCCCTCCTGCGGTGCGCGACAACCGTTATGACTCCGCTTACCTGTTCGGAGCGGTCTGTCCGGCCCGCGCGGTCGGCGCGGCGGTCATCATGCCGGCGGCCAACAGCGAGGCAATGAACGAGCATCTGGCGGAGATCAGCACCCAGGTCTCTCCCGGCTCACACGCGGTGTTGGTTTGCGACAGTGCTGGTTGGCATCAACGCGGCAAACGGCTGCGCGTGCCCAACAACATCACGCTGTTGCCGTTGCCACCCTACTCGCCGGAACTCAATCCGATGGAGAACATCTGGGACTACTTGCGCGGCAACAAGCTCAGCATGCGCGTGTGGGACAGCTACGAGGCAATCGTGGCTGCGTGTCGGGATGCATGGCATTTTCTGGTCGGCGATCCAGACCGTATCAGGTCGATTTCGCATCGAGTTTGGGCATGCGTCAATCTTTAAGGCGGCTGGTATAATACCAGCCGGCCGCAGGCACGGGATTGAGTCCGTCTGCTGGAAGAGTTCGTAACGGAGTCCCGACAAGACGCGCGATTCGCTCGCCTTGTAAAGATTCAGCCGATCCTCTCAGGCCAGCATCGCCCAGGCAGCGACCGCTCCGTTGTAGCTCGTGTAGAACCCATACGAGTCATACACCGCGCTACCCCAGTTGCCCTGCACCTTCGGCGGCAGTTCTGCGTTCTGCACGGGATCGGACACGTTCCTCACGAATCCAAATGCCGTGCCACTGCTCGCGCATGCTTCGCCGATGATCGCGTCGTCCATCTCGATCGACGTGTACGCCTGGAGGTTTCCCGCTGTCGTTCCTACCACGAACGTGGACGTTGTCAGCAGCGAAGCCCCACCACCGGTCTGATCGTCGATTTGCGGCGTGGCGTCGCCCAAATTTAACCCGTTCGGATCAAGTTGTGCCAGTGTGTACGTCGTACGGTAGTGCTGATTGAATTGCGAGCATAACGCCTGAAGATCGGTCTCTTTGGTCGGTATAGGAAACAGGAGCTGCGTAAATTCAGCGCTTCCCAGTATATCTCCGCTCGCCGTCCATCCATTCTTGTACTCCGGCCAGCTCGCCGGTGGCTGCCCGGATTCGTACAGCGTCCCCGCGCTCACTGCTCGCACGGTGCCGATATGGTCCTGCGTCCTCGCGCCTCCCGCGGTGCCGATAGACAAAATCAGGCTCGGCTCCACGTTCGCGACCAACAGCTTGATAAGTTCCTCCAGGTACGTGGCGCCCGGCCAGTCCAGGTGCGTATTCGATTTGAACAGCAGTACCGGGTTCCCACTGACCTCCACCAACCGATAATTGCCCCAGAAGGTCCAACCCGAAGGCCCGCCCGCCGGTAGGTTCTTCGAATATGTCTCCCAGCCCGCCCACGTGCCTCGCGACCTATTGCTATAGGGCATGGTGGAGGTGCCCGAGCAGAAGACGTGCTGCAGCGCCGCCTATTCCGCGTCGGCCCACGTCATCACCACCGTTGAAGCCTTCGGCAACCGACCTGCCGACGTTGGCAGCGGGCTCGGCGCCTGCTTGCCGACGACCCCATAGTTCACGACCGGCAGTGGGGGGGCGTGCGCAATTCGCGGACTGAAGGTAAACTCCGTCGCCTCCCGCAGGCTCACGCCGAGGCGCAATTTCGGATTGTGGCCGTGATCCATTGTTCCTCCCGATACTCTCTGCGAAGGTTTTGGCGTGCTATCTCACGGCAAGTTGTTGACATGGCGCGGTGCGCGCTCAACTAATTCTATGTACAATTTCGTTGTATAGCACCATCAAGAGCCCTAGGCAATAGGCCATGATCGATTTGTCGGTAGCACACGGTATGTCCGGTTTAGGTAGCGCACGATCTGTCCGGTGATGATGGTTCCTTTTGGGAGCCCGGATGCGCCGGTCGGAAGCCCTTCAGGGTGTGCGAGTGATCAAGTTCGGGAGCGTGCTGGAGCGGTATGAAGCGAGCGAACTCAACCAGTGCGAAGCGGCGGAGCTGCTTGGGATCAGCGAGCGGACATTCCGTCGTTGGCAACAGCGCTACGAAGAGTGCGGGGCGGCCGGTCTTCTGGACCGGCGGCTTGGTCGGGCGTCTGGGAAGCGGGTTCCGGTCGACCGGGAGGAGGAGGTCGAGCGGCTGTATCGTATGCGTTACAGCGGGTTCACGGCGAAGCACTTTCACGAGCACTTGGTGGGCCGCCACGGTTTCCGCTGGGGCTACACGTGGACCAAGGCGTTCCTGCAATCGAAGGGGCTTCTGGAGCGCGCCGCGCGGCGCGGCGCACACCGGCGCAAGCGGCCGCGACGGCCGTTGCCTGGAATGATGCTTCATCAGGATGGGTCGCGCCATGAATGGCTGGCGGGGCGGGAGACGCTGGACCTGATAGTGACGATGGACGACGCGACGAACGTGATCTACTCGGGGTTTTTGGTAGCGGAGGAAGGCACGGAATCGACGTTCCAGGCTCTGCTGGAGGTGTTTGGCGCGCATGGCCTGCCGCTGAGCCTCTACCTGTCTGACACAATCCCGCGCCGCAGCGACTACTGCAGCTCCCCCTCCGCCCGCAACATCCCCAGCGCCGCACGGAACGCCCGCGCCGTATCGGCGACCTCCGCAGGTCCGTGCGTCGCGGACACGACACCGCCAATGCGGCTGTTCATATCGACGCCCTCCAGCAGCAGCGCCAGCCGCAGCCGCTCCACCAGCCGCTTCGGCTGCTCGCGCAGCTCCTCCCGCGGCACTACGTACGCGTCGAACCGGCCTGGCACGACCGCTCGTCCGCGCGGATTGACGAACAGATGGAACCCCGACGACCCGCCATACACCGCCCAGGGCAGTCTCGCCTCGGCCAGCACCTCGTTCAGCGCGGCACGCAGGGCGGCGGCCGTCGCATCGGCGCGTGCGTTCACATCACCCTCGGCAATCACCCCGAGGGCCGCCGTCCCGGCGGCCGCCGAAATCGGATTGGCATTGAACGTACCGGGATGCTGCACCTTTTCGTTTCCCGTGCGCGCTGCGGCGGCGAAATCCAGCCGCTCCATCACATCGGCGCGCCCAGCAACCGCCGCGCCCGGCAACCCACCGGCAACAATCTTGGCGAAGCTCGACAAGTCGGGCCGCACGCCCAACGCCGCCTGCGCCCCGCCCTGCGAGACTCGGAACCCGGTGACCACCTCATCCAGGATCAGCAGCGCACCGGCCCGCTCGGTCGCCCGCCGCAGCGCGTGCAGGAACTCCTGCCGCAGCGGCACCTGGCCGAAATTCGATCCCGTGGGCTCAACGATCGCCGCGGCGACATCGCCCCCGGCAAGCGCCGCTTCCAGTCCGGCCTCGTCGCCCGCCTCCACCAGCGCCACCTTCGCAGCCACCCCCTGCACCACGCCGGCGGTCGGCGAGCCGTCGAAATGATTCGAGTAGCCCGACGTCATGTGGTCGTGCCAGCCGTGGAAATGCCCCTTGAACCGAATCAGCGTACCGCGCCCGGTGAAGGCGCGCGCCAGCCGCACCGCCATTAACGTCGCCTCGGTGCCTGATGAGGTGAATCGGATGCGCTCGGCGGACGACACCAGCCGCCGGATCGCCGCCGCCCAACGCACCTCACCCGCGTGATTGGCGCCGAAATGCGTGCCGCCCGCCGCCGCGTCCGCCACCGCGCGCATCACAACCGGATGGTTGTGCCCGAGCAGCAGCGCGCCATGGCCGCCGAAGTAATCTACGTATTCGTTCCCATCGACGTCCCATTTGCGCGGCCCGGCGGCGCGTTCGACGTAGATGCCATAGGGGTCAAGATGCCGTCCGTCATGCGCAATCCCGCTCGGCAGCAGAGCCGCCGCCTCGCTCGCCAGTTCGGCGGAGCCTGGTGTCTTCGCACGATACGCGGCGACGATCCGGGAATTGGTGTCGATATTGTCCATAAGCCGTGATGTCCCTTGACGATGAGTACCCGAAGCGGGCGGTCATCCCGGACTATGAACGCCCCTCCGGCAAGGGGAAAGGGATCGTTGCACGGCCCAGACTAATGCGCCTCTTCCTCTATGGCTCTTTGCTTGCACCCGGCGCCCTGGCGAGGCTCAGCGGCCACCCGCATCTGCCCGCGCGGCTGCGCCCGGCAGCGCTGTCGGGCTGGCGGCGCGTCGGCCAGGCTGGCTCCGCCTGGCCCACTCTGCGACGCGACCGCGGCGCGCGAACGAGCGGCGCGGTGCTGGATCTGCCGGCGCGCGCGGCCGCCCGCCTGAGCGCGTGGGAAGGCCCGGACTATCGCCTGACGCGGGTTGTCCTTGACACGCCGCGCGGCAAGACTGCCGCCTTCGCCTGGATTGCGCCGGGCGCAACCGGCCGCCCATGGAAGGACCCGACATGCTCCAGACGCCGCCCGCCCAACCCGGCATGCGGGAAGCCGAGATCGACACGCCCGCACTGATCATCGATCTCGATGCGTTCGAGGCCAACCTCGATCGCATGGCAGCGCTGCTGGCGCCGACCGGGGCGAAGCTCCGCGCCCACGCAAAGACGCACAAGTCCCCGGTGATCGCCAAGCTGCAGATGGCGCGCGGCGCGGTCGGACAGTGCGTGCAGAAGGTGGCCGAGGCCGAGGCGCTGGCCTGGGGCGGCATCCCCGACATCCTGGTCAGCAACGAGGTGGTCGGCGCGCCCAAGCTCGCCCGCCTCGCGGCGCTGGCGCATATCGCGAAGGTGGCGGTGTGCGCCGACGATCCGGCGCATGTCGCCTCGATCGAGGCCGCCGCCGCGAACGCCGGCATCCGCATGCCGGTGCTGGTGGAGATCGATGTTGGCGCCGGTCGATGCGGCGTGGCGCCCGGTCCGGACGCGGTCGCGTTGGCGCGTCGGATCGCCGCATCGCACCATCTGATTTTCGGCGGGCTGCAGGCCTATCATGGTCGCGCCCAGCACCGGCGCACACCAGCCGAGCGCCGCGCCGCGATCGACGAGGCGATCGATGCCTCCCGTCGCACCGTCGAGCAATTGCGCCAGCAAGGACTCGATTGCCCGATCGTCGGCGGCGCCGGAACCGGCACTTTCGAATTGGAGGCAGCTTCGGAAGTGTACAACGAGCTGCAAGCTGGCAGTTACGTGTTCATGGACGCCGACTATGCCCGGAACCTGGACGAGGCAGGCCAGCCGGTCGGCACGTTCCGTCATTCCCTGTTCGTGCTGGCGACAGTGATGAGCGCGCCACGGTCCGGCGCGGCGGTGGTGGATGCAGGGCACAAGGCGGTGGCGGTCGATAGCGGCCTGCCCACGGTGTGGCAGCGTCCCGACATCCGCTACGTCGGTGCGTCCGACGAGCACGGCAAGCTGGAGGTTGCATCTGAAACGGCAATGCCGAAGTTGGGTGAGAAGATGCGTCTGGTGCCGGGACACTGCGATCCCACGGTCGATCGCTACGACTGGTATGTCGGCGTCCGTGGAGGGCAGGTGGAGTGCCTGTGGCCGGTGGCGGCCCGAGGGGGGATGGCGTAGCAACGGGAGGGGCAGGCGGAGGGGGCCGCGCGAGGGCTGCGAAATGATACGCGAACTTAAATTCATGTGGGGGACCGATGAACCACCGATTTGGCGTCAAACAATGGTTGGAGGCGGCCGTCATCCTGGTGCTGACTGCTATTCTGGTAACAGCGACGTCGCCCTGCAGAGCCGCGCAGCACGTGCCAGATGCAGCAGCCGGCGGTGCCTTAGCGGAGAAATGGTGCACCACCTGCCACGTGGTTGGCCCCACACAGAACCAAGGTACCAGCACTGGTGCTCCGCCGTTTGCCGCCGTCGCGGATATGAAATCCACGACAGAAATGGGCCTGCGGGCGTTTCTGCAAACGCCGCATTGGCGGATGCCTGATTTGCATCTGACCCACGACGAGATTGACGACATTGCCGCGTATATCCTCAGCCTGCGGCATGAATGACATCTCTGCGCGGTGCACATCCTTTCAGTTGCAGGTGATCGAAGGGCCGCAGCACCTCACGCCGCCCGCCGGACCTCGCACAGATAGGACTTGTGCGAGGCGGTTCCGCTGACCGGATCGAGTGCCGTGCCTCCGATGATCAGATTAAGATTTGCGCCGTCCGGCCCGAACGGTTCGTAGCCGGGCGCACCGATAGCCGCACAGGCTTGCCACCAGCCATGCTCGCCGACCACCACACCTGGATGGAGGTCCTGGTTCAGCCAAGCGCGGGCCCGGACGCTCCCTTCTGGCGTCTCGATCGACACCCAATCGCCGGCGACGATATCGCGTGCCTGTGCAGCGGCCGGATGCAAATGCACCTCCGGATCGACCGCGCGCCGCCGCAGGCTGGGCAGTGCGCGATGCTGGCTCTGGCAGAACAGCGTCAGCTTCGCCGTGGTTAAAATCAACGGAAACCGCACCGCCAGGTCGGGCCGCGCCTCCGGTCCCACCTGCGGTTCCTCGAATTCCGGCAGCGGCGCATAGCCGTGATCCTGGAAGGTCTGTGAATAGAATTCGATCCGGCGCGACGGAGTAGCGAAGCCGCGCGGTTCGCCGTTCGCTCCCGTCTCGGCAAACTTGGCGTAGCGCGTCTGCAAGGGCACTTGCACGCCGCCCGGGACGGCACGCAACTGTTCCAGCGTGATGCCGGTAGGAGCTAGCTGGTGCCGATAGGCGGCGTCGATGTCACCGCTCCAGAACTGCTCGCCAAGGCCGAGCCGGTTGGCAAGCGCGAACACGATGTCGGTATCCGGCCGAGCCTCGCCAGGCGGCAGAGCCACCGATCGCCGGAATTGGATGTATGACTGCGCCTCCGGGCTGGTCTCGAAGCCGATCTTCAGCGCCTCCCGCTCGAAGCACGATGCTGCGGGCAGCACGATGTCGGCCAGCGCGGCCGTCGGGGTCATGAACAGATCGGAGTGTGCATAGAACTCCAGCGCAGCCAGCGCCGTGCGCCCGTGCGCGCCATCGGCATGCGACAGCAGCATGTTGCAGCCGAAACCGATCAGCCCTCGGATCGGATACGGTTTGCCCTCCAGAATCGCGCGATACAGCTCGCGTGCCGTGACGTTGCCGGAGCGCGCCGGCCCGAGCGGGCGTTCGATCAGACCCAGTGTCGGCGCCATGCGCTTTGTCGCCGGCAGATCTTCGCCGGTGATCGCAGCCGCGGGCGGCACCGGCAGCACGATGTTGCCGCCCGGCGCATCAAAACAGCCCGTAAGGGCGTAGAGCAATGAGATGGCGCGCGCTGTCTGCGTGACATTGGCGTGCTGCTCGTGACCGCTCCAGGCGTAATAAGATACGGGACGAGACTGCCACATCAATCGCGCTGCTTCCTCGACCTGCGCGCGGGGGATCCAGCAGATCGCTTCGACCCGTTCCGGCGGATAGCGCCGGCACAGCCGCGCATAGAGTTCGAAGACCGGATGGCAGATCACGTCGCCGTTCAGCGTCTGGACGAGAAATTCTCCGTCCAGCGCAAGGTTGGCGCAGTCGCCGCTGTATGGCACCGGGCGACCCACCGCCGTGTCCCAGACGACGAGCCGCCCTGCATCCCCGTCTGGCGCGAGATCGCGTGCCGTGAGCAGACGGCCGGTATCGGCGCGAACCAGCATAGGCCCGTTGCTCCAGGTGCGGCTGAAGTCACGGTCGTACCAGCGGCGCTCGATCATCACGTGGGCAATACCCAGCGCGAGCGCGCCATCGGTGCCGGGCCGCACCCGCAGCCAGAGATCGGCCTTGCCGGCAAGCCCGATATGGCGCGGATCGATCACGATCAGTCGCATGCCGCGCTTCAGCGCCTCGACAGTCGCGGTTGCGTGGGTCAGTCGGGAGAAGCTCGGGTTGTAGCCCCACAGGATCAGGCAGCCGCTATTGGCGATATCCGGCATGGTGCCGCCGGCAGCGGTGCCAGTCCCGGCGGTCCCGTACGTATAGCGCGTGGCGCCTATGCGGCCCCAGCCACAAACATCGAGGCTGTAACCGGCGTTGGGCGTGCCGAAGGCGTTCATCAGCCGGCGAATGAACGGAACCGAGTCGCCGATCCCACTGCTGGAGGGCGACGACATGCTGAAGCAAACAGCTTCCGGTCCGTCGCGCCCCGCAATCCGCCGCATCGCCCCGGCGACCTGGTCGAGCGCCTCGTCCCAACTGATACGTTCCCAGCCTGGATCTGGATCGCCCTTAGGCTGCGTGCGGCGGAGCGGGTGGGTCAACCGCTCCGGATGATAAACCAGTTCCGGCGCAGCGCGCCCCTTGGCGCAAAGCGCCTGCCCGGTAGGATGCGAGGGGTCAGGCTCCAGACGGGTGAAGCGACCATCTTCGATCACCGCCACCGTGCCGCAGCGCGCTACACAGAGCCCGCAATAGCCGTGGATGCGCTGCTGATTGGCATCGTCGCCCATTGGCGTTCTATTCCCTGTCGCCTGAATTTGAAAGTAAGGCATATTTTCAGTAACGACGGTAGTATCCGGCCCCCGGCGTGTCGGTAGCACACGGTATGTCCGGTTTAGGTAGCGCACGATCTGTCCGGTGATGATGGTTCCTTTTGGGAGCCCGGATGCGCCGGTCGGAAGCCCTTCAGGGTGTGCGAGTGATCAAGTTCGGGAGCGTGCTGGAGCGGTATGAAGCGAGCGAACTCAACCAGTGCGAAGCGGCGGAGCTGCTTGGGATCAGCGAGCGGACATTCCGTCGTTGGCAACAGCGCTACGAAGAGTGCGGGGCGGCCGGTCTTCTGGACCGGCGGCTTGGTCGGGCGTCTGGGAAGCGGGTTCCGGTCGACCGGGAGGAGGAGGTCGAGCGGCTGTATCGTATGCGTTACAGCGGGTTCACGGCGAAGCACTTTCACGAGCACTTGGTGGGCCGCCACGGTTTCCGCTGGGGCTACACGTGGACCAAGGCGTTCCTGCAATCGAAGGGGCTTCTGGAGCGCGCCGCGCGGCGCGGCGCACACCGGCGCAAGCGGCCGCGACGGCCGTTGCCTGGAATGATGCTTCATCAGGATGGGTCGCGCCATGAATGGCTGGCGGGGCGGGAGACGCTGGACCTGATAGTGACGATGGACGACGCGACGAACGTGATCTACTCGGGGTTTTTGGTAGCGGAGGAAGGCACGGAATCGACGTTCCAGGCTCTGCTGGAGGTGTTTGGCGCGCATGGCCTGCCGCTGAGCCTCTATACGGATCGGGGCAGCCACTACTTCGTGACGCCGGAGTCTGGCGGCCCGGTTGACCGGAAGCGGCCGACACAGGTTGGGCGGGCGCTGGCGCATTTGGGCGTGGAGCACATTGCGGCCTACTCACCGCAGGCCCGTGGTCGTTCGGAGCGGCTGTTTCAGACGTTACAGGATCGCCTGGTCAAGGAGCTGGCGCTGGCTGGGATCACGACGGTTGCGGAGGCCAACCGGTTCATTCGGGATTGCTACCTGCCGGCGCACAACGCGCAGTTTGCGGTGAAGGCGGAGCAGGAGGGATCGGCTTTCGTCGCCGTTGCTGGTGTCGATCTGCGGGAAATTCTGTGTATCCAGGAGGAGCGCCAGGTGGACCGCGACAACACGGTTTCGTGGCGACGGATGAAGCTGCAGATACCACCGTCGCCGCTGCGTGCTCATTTCGTGAAGGCACGGGTGAAGGTGCGGCAATATCACGACGGGAGCCACGCGGTGTTCCACGGCCCGCGCTGCCTGGGACGCTATGACGCGCAGGGGGCGCTGCGGATGGCGGCGTTGGACGCGGCGGCATGATCGCGCTTGGGTCCGGCTCGCCTGTGGATTTGTGGGCAACGGAAGAGCGTTGCCCACAACTCCACAGGCGCATCAGCAAAAGAAGGAAATTGATTTCATGAGTTGAAGAAGACGCGCCCGTCACCAGCCAACGGCCCGCCTGACCTGCCGCCAGAACGGCCGCCGTTCTGTCCCTGCCTCTTGGGAACGGACCGGAAACAAGCGGACAACTGATGTGCTACGTAAACCGGACAACTTAATTAGCTATCGACAGTATCCGGCCCCCGGCGACCGGCCCGGCCCCGTGCAGGACCGGGGCCTGATTGATCTCGGGGACCTATGGAGCTAGCTTCGATCCGCGCACTGGGAGTTGTATCACCACCCGACCGCGCCCTCTGGGAGGAACTGAAAGATGGCAGAAGCCGGATATACGCGCAGGCAGGCCTTAAGGGTGGCAGGGTTCAGTGCCGCCGGTCTGGCCATGGCGAGGGCGTTCACAACCCGAGGATTCGCGGCAGGCCCGGCAAGCGATGCTGCCTCGATCTCCGGCTCGATGGAGGCGTGGGACTGGTCGGATGCTCCTTCCATTCCCGGCGAGCAAGCACAAGCCGAGTTCTACACGAAGTACTTTCCGTCCCTGTACAAGAACCTGCAGTTCAGATCGACCATCTTCGGTTACACCGATCTGTTACCGAAGCTCACGGTCGCCTGGCGCGCTGGCAACCTGCCGGATATTGCCCGCTGCGCGATCCAGTGGTCGGCGCAGTTTGTCGGCTCCGGGCAGTGCGCCGAGATTACCGAGGAAGAGCTGGGTATGCCGTTCAGCCAATTCTTGCCCGGAGCGCTGCTCAGCGACCGCCGAAACGGCGCCTCGGAGGGGCCGATTTATGGAATTCCGTCGAACAACGAGGTTATGTTCCTGCTCTACAACAAGTCCCTGTTTTCGAAGGCCGGCCTCGACCCCAACAAACCCCCGGCGACCTGGGCGGAGCTAGCCGCCTATTCGAAGACGATCCACGACAAGACCGGTGCGTACGGCTTCGGGTTATGCGCTCAGCAGACGAATGGCAATACGTCGTATCGGTTCATGCCGGTGGCCTGGGCGCACGGAGGACAGATCTTCGATGAGCTCAGCCCACACCCGACATGGCGAAAGGTGGGATTAGGCGATGACGGCGTTGTTCAGGCGCTGTCGCTGTACCACCAGATGTTCAATGTCGATAAAAGTGTCCAACCCTCCGCGCTGAGCGATAACGAGTCGGACTGCGAGACGCTGTTCCTCGACGAGAAGATGGCCATGGTCATCGACCATCCCTCGTTCCCACAGCAGGTGCGGCAGCTCAAGCCGAGTTTGGATATGGGCGGCGCCATGCTCCCTGTCGGGCCGGTCCGGCGGGCCGTGGTTCTGGGCGGATCAAACTTCCATATCCGCGCGACGACCAAGAACAAGCCCGCTGCGGTGGCGTTGATGAAGGCCTATCTCGCACCCTACTGGAACGTGCGGTTGGGTACGGGTGCCGGGTCGGAAGCGTCCACAGAGGCGGCCCGCGCCTCGCCCTATCAGGCCAAAGCGAGCAAGGATCTGCCCTTCAACGATATCGTGTTCCAGATGCTGCCGTACGGAGTGAATGTGCCGCTCGTGACCCAGGGGGCGCAGATCTGGAATATCATCATTCCACGTATGATCCAGCAGGTGCTGAGCGGCCGATCGACCCCCAAGGAGGCAGCCACCGCGGCGGCAAGCCAGGTCACCCAGATGATGTCGACCTAGCGCGCTTGCTATTGCTAAGAGGTTCTGTTGGCCGTTCTCGCCCAGCCGGCCCGGCCTGAGCTAGTTGTCGCGGGAAGCGCGCGCGCCTTGTGGCGCGAGCGCCTGGCCGGCCTACCCTATGTGATGCCGGCCGTGCTCGTCATCGTTGCGGTGATGAGCTACCCGTTTTTATATTGCATCTACCTCAGCTTTCGCGCGACGCCGTCGTATACGACGGAGACGCATTTCGCCGGGCTGGCGAACTACGGCAATGTGCTTAACAACTCGGTGTTTCTCAACTCTCTGCTTATCACCGTCATTTGGACGATCGGAAGCACGGTGGTGGGCATCTTGCTGGGCATGGGCGCGGCAATCCTGGTGAACCAACTGAGCTGGTTCCGCGGTCCGATACGAGCCGCGCTGATGCTCCCCTACATCGTCGGCTACGTCATCGCGAGCTACGCCTGGTTGTGGCTTTACCAGGCTGAGTACGGTTTGATCAACGAGCTCCTGACGTCCTGGGGCGTGATCTCTCATCCAATTTCACTGCTGAGCTCACTCACCTGGGCGTTGCCGGCGGTCATCCTGGTCAATATCTGGAAGACCATGCCCTTCGCCATGATCATGTTCCTGGCGGGCCTGCAGTCGATCCCTGAGCAGACGGTGCTCGCCGCGGAGCTCGATGGTGCTTCGAAGACGCGGGCGTTTTTCGAAATCAAGCTGCCGTATCTCCGCCGCGTGATCATCATCACCAGCGTGGTGATGACGTTGCAGAACTTCAACACGTTCACGATCCCATACATCATGACGAGCGGCGGGCCGCTGAACCATACGGAAATTGTCTCCAACTACATCTACAGCGACGCGTTCACGAATTTGGACTTCGGGGGCGCTGCCGCGGCATCGGTTGTTGTGATGATTATTCTCATGGTTTTCGCAGTGCTGTATGTCGGCTCATTGAGCCGGGCTCAGCCGGGGGTGGTGTGAGGTGACTAGTCGGGGATGGCTGCGTTGGTTCCCTCCGAAGCTTGCACTGGTGTTCTACATCCTGTTTGCGCTAGTTCCCTTCGGCTGGATGCTGACTGCATCTCTGGAGCCGCAGACATCGCTGTATCGCGCACACCTCAGCCTGTTGCCGCGTCCCGTCACGCTTGCGAACTACGGTGCGCTGTTTACCGCTAACCCGGTGGCGGGCACCGACTTCCCACGCTACTTCATGAACAGCATCATCGTGGTGTGCTGTACCGTGGCGCTCGCTCTGCTGGTAGCAGTGCCGGCGGCTTATGGCTTTTCCCGCTATCGCTTTCTGGGGAAGGACGCGATCCTCTATGGCATCTTGCTGCAAAGCATCTTCCCGCTGGTGAACTTCCTGATCCCGCTCTACATCTTGATGCAGGGTATTGGGCTTCTGAACAGTTACGCGTCACTGATCATCGCGTATCTGACATTTAGCATGCCGCTCAACATCTGGATCCTGAAAAGCTTCTTCGACGGCATACCGACCGATATGGAAATGTCCGCGCGGCTGGACGGCGCGAGCGCATGGCGCGCATTCATTGAAATAGCGATTCCTCCGGCAATGCCTGGTATTGTTGCGGTGGCAATCTTTACCTTCATTCTCGCCTGGGATGAATATCTCTATGCGCTGACGATGATTTCGTCCGCCTCGATGCGGACGCTGCCTCTCGGTATCTTCGCCTATTTCTCGGAAGGCGTGCCCAACTGGAGCGGGCTCACTGCGACGGCGATCGCCATGAGCATTCCGGTGATCGTGGTGTTCCTGGTGTTGCAGAGGTACTTCATCGCTGCCCTGACCAAAGGAGCTCTGAAGTACTAATGGTCATCCTGCTGCATGGGACGGAAGTGTGATGGCGGAGATACGGCTTGAAGGCGTTCGGAAGACTTACACCTCCCGAAGCAGGGACGTGCGGGCGGTTCTGCCGCTGGACCTGACCATCACCGACGGAGAGTTCATCACCATCCTCGGTCCGAGTGGCTGTGGCAAGACGACACTGCTCAGCATGATCGTCGGGGCGGTTCCCGCCTCTGGCGGGCGCATCCTGGTGGATGGCGTGGACGTAACCTATGCCGATCTGCGCGACCGCGATATGGCGATGGTGTTCCAGAATTACGCGCTCTATCCCTCGAAGACCGTGCGAGGGAACCTGGAATTTCCGTTGCGCATGCGTGGCATTCCGTCATCCAGCCGCATCCCGCGGGTGAACGAAATGGCGGAACTGCTTGGGCTGTCCGCGTTGCTCGACAATTATCCGCGGCAGCTCTCCGGTGGGCAGCAGCAACGCGTGGCACTGGGACGCGCGCTGATCCGGCGCCCGAAGCTTTTTTTGATGGACGAACCGCTGTCCAATCTGGACGCAACGCTGCGGCTGCAGATGCGCACCGAGATCAGGCGGCTGCATCGGGAGCTGCCGGTGACCACAGTCTATGTGACGCACGACCAGAGCGAGGCCATGGCGCTTTCCGATCGGGTTGTCGTGATGAACCAGGGCGCCGTCGCGCAGATGGACACGCCCGAGGGTATTTACCAGCGCCCTGCCAATCTCTTCGTCGCCAGCTTCGTCGGCGCTCCGGCAATGAACCTGCTTCAGGTCTCGCTCACTTCGTCAGGACGCAGTGTGACATGCGCGGTGGATGGAGGGTTGGTGGTGGCAAGTCTGCGCCCGCGGATGCCGCCGGCCGCCGGCAGCGGCATTCTGGGCATTCGGGCAAAGGACATCGAGTGGCAGCCGTCGCCCGGCGGAGCGATGGAGGCGCCATGGCTGCCGAGCACCGTCCTGGAGACTGACGATACCGGCGATGATACACTGATCTATGCCGATGTCGGCGGGCAGCCGGTCACGGTTCTCGAACGCCGCGGACGGCATGTCGCCGTTGGCGATGCGATCGCAATTCGTTTTCCGGAACAGGCAGTGCACCTCTTTGTCGATGGAAGGCGCGTCGAGATGGAGGGCGCTGCGGTTTCGGCCAATGTTGTGTAGCTGGAGGTGGCCCACGGAGGAAAGCCCGAGACGAGTCAATCTGGGCAGATGCATATGGATCCCTTCTCTGTCTGTGCGGTTCCTATTGAAATCTGCTGTGATGGCGATGTCTTGGGACAGGCCACGGGCTTCTTTCTTGAAAGAGCCGACCGCCTGTTTCTGGTATCCAACTGGCACGTTTTCTCCGGCCGTGATCCGGAAGATGGTCAGCCAAAGGATCGCGCTGGATATCGCGTGCCGAACGGTCTGAAAGTCTCCTATTACCCCGTAAATAACCTTGGTTTTGGTATTCAGATGCCTTTCAAGCTGATATCAGAGGATGGGTTTCCTGAGAAGACTCAGCACAGTAAGTGCTGCCAGAAGGTTGATGTGGCGGCAATGGATACCGGCATATCAATGTCGTCCCAGAACAGACCATTCACAATCAACCAACCCCCTCAAGTTTATGACATGTCGACCGGATGGGGTCAGACATCTTCGTGCTTGGCTTTCCGTTGGGCATCATGAAGACCCGCTTGTTCCCTGTATGGAAGAGAGCCTCAGTTGCGACAGAAATCCAAATCGACGTTAATGACCTTCCTTGTTTCATTATAGATACGGCAACTCGCGAAGGCATGTCGGGATCGCCGGTAATTGCTCGGTCATTCAGAGTCTATACGAGCGTGAATGGAGCCATGGTTTGATCACCTACTTCTAGCCAGTTCCTTGGCATTTATTCCGGCCGATATAGGCAAAATAGATGAAGCGGACCTGGGTATGGTCTGGCGAGCTGCATCCATCGAGCAAATTTTTGACCATCCAGCCCCGGGAAATTTTGAGACGAGCTGGGCCGGCGGCCCCAAGATCGAACTCCTTCGGCGAGACTTAGTCGGCGGTGCAGCAGGGCTAATTCGCACAGCACGCGTGGTCGGGTCGGAAAGGCAGATATCCACAACAATGCCAGCACCACGCGACGTCAGCTACAAAATGGTGATGCCAGGATGCGCCGCCGCAGGAGGCAGGTTTGTTTCAACGTTATCTCCATGATCTATCATCCTAAATCCGGCAGTTGGGTCCGATCGTCGCCGGTCTGAAGTGACGACCCACAACCTGGGGTAATTGCTCAGGCCGGGCTCAGGCGAAGCGGTGGCTGCAGTTGCCGGCCATGCAAGAAGTAGCGGAGCGCTTCACTGAGGATGCGATACCAGCGTTGCAGCGGATCCAACTGCTCCGCACTTTTTCGCAGCCGGTCAAGAAAGCCGGCGATGCGCAGGTAAGCTTGCCTCGCCTTGTCGCGCGCGCCATGCGCGCTGCTGATCGTCAGCCTCACCTGGCCGGCGTGTTGGGTGCGCTGCGCGATCGCCGACAGCAGCAAGGGTCGGGTGGTGATCGCCTCCCGATGGTGCTCCGGATCAGCCAGCCGGACGAACAGGCTCCACCAGTTGTAGATCAGTGCAACGATACCGGCCAGCAGCCGACACCGCGTGAGGTCCTGTGTCGTGAAACCGCCCCAACCCCATTGGTTCTTCAGCTCGTCAAAAACGTTCTCGCAATCCGCCCGATCGCGATACAACTGCCCCAGCGTCAGGATTTCATCGTCCATTGAGGTGACCAGCGCAGCGTAGTCCCACGCCTCCTGATCGGGGCCCACCTCGACGAAGCCAAGTCGCCGCTGAGCCGGATCGCCATGATCGACGGCCGGCGGACCAGCCAGTTGGCGGCGCAGCAGAATGACTCTCCGCTGCCGGCTCCAGCCCTCCAGCCGCAGGCTCGTCTCCTTGCCCTGCCAGCCCTGGCCGGCATCCTTCCAGTCCGATGCCTGCATCGCCCGTTGCAGTGCCCGCGTGACGTTTTTCGTCATGCGCAGACGGAACAGATACGCCAGCTCCTCCCGCTCGGCCCGCGCCATCACCGGCTCGATGCCCCACGACTTGTCTCCGCGCAGCAGCCACGGCCGCTGCCCCGCTCCGAGATGATCCAGCAACTCCCACAAGCCGCCCGTCGCGTGTCTGACGTTGTGCTGATCGCCGGGCAATACCTCGACCCGTAGCACCAGCCGCAGGTTCGACAGCATGTAGCTGTGATAGCAGTGCGACGGCCGACCCGGCTTGTGCGGATTATAGCCCAGCTCGGCGCCTTCCTGGTGCCCATACAAAGGTTTGATGGTGGTATCGATGTCGAGCACCCACGGCTCGCCGAGCAGCGGAGCGGTGCAATAGTCCAGGTGGTTTTGCAGCCAGGCCGAGCCTTGCGCTTCGTCGATCTTCTCCAGCCCGCGGCGAACCGAGTCCTCGCTGACCACCTTGCGCATGCCGAGCAACGGCGGGTTCACCGGATCGCAGCGCAGCGCGGTCACATGGGCATAGCGCCGGTGACCCGCCAGAACAGACAGCAGCACGGTGCCAAGCAGATCGCGTGTACGCGGTGCATTCGGGCTAGTGAACCGCAGCGGACAGTCGGCAACCCAATTGTCGAACAACCCGGCCTGCTTCAGGTAGTCGATGAAGAATGGCAGTTGGCCGAACGGCGTCACCGGTGCGGCGGCGTCCCACTCCACGTGCACGCGCCCGGCGAAGGTATCGGCAATCGCCGAATGCGGCGCAACTTCCGGTTGCTCACCCGCGGGGTGAACCGCCAGACATCTCTGTTCTGTGCTCATGCCGGCCAAATCTGCCAATTCAGCCGCGGCGCGCAATCACTCAACTGCCGGATTTAGGATCATCCTAAATCCGGCAGTTGGGTCCGATCGTCGCCGGTCTGAAGTGACGACCCACAACCTGGGGTAATTGCTCAGGCCGGGCTCAGGCGAAGCGGTGGCTGCAGTTGCCGGCCATGCAAGAAGTAGCGGAGCGCTTCACTGAGGATGCGATACCAGCGTTGCAGCGGATCCAACTGCTCCGCACTTTTTCGCAGCCGGTCAAGAAAGCCGGCGATGCGCAGGTAAGCTTGCCTCGCCTTGTCGCGCGCGCCATGCGCGCTGCTGATCGTCAGCCTCACCTGGCCGGCGTGTTGGGTGCGCTGCGCGATCGCCGACAGCAGCAAGGGTCGGGTGGTGATCGCCTCCCGATGGTGCTCCGGATCAGCCAGCCGGACGAACAGGCTCCACCAGTTGTAGATCAGTGCAACGATACCGGCCAGCAGCCGACACCGCGTGAGGTCCTGTGTCGTGAAACCGCCCCAACCCCATTGGTTCTTCAGCTCGTCAAAAACGTTCTCGCAATCCGCCCGATCGCGATACAACTGCCCCAGCGTCAGGATTTCATCGTCCATTGAGGTGACCAGCGCAGCGTAGTCCCACGCCTCCTGATCGGGGCCCACCTCGACGAAGCCAAGTCGCCGCTGAGCCGGATCGCCATGATCGACGGCCGGCGGACCAGCCAGTTGGCGGCGCAGCAGAATGACTCTCCGCTGCCGGCTCCAGCCCTCCAGCCGCAGGCTCGTCTCCTTGCCCTGCCAGCCCTGGCCGGCATCCTTCCAGTCCGATGCCTGCATCGCCCGTTGCAGTGCCCGCGTGACGTTTTTCGTCATGCGCAGACGGAACAGATACGCCAGCTCCTCCCGCTCGGCCCGCGCCATCACCGGCTCGATGCCCCACGACTTGTCTCCGCGCAGCAGCCACGGCCGCTGCCCCGCTCCGAGATGATCCAGCAACTCCCACAAGCCGCCCGTCGCGTGTCTGACGTTGTGCTGATCGCCGGGCAATACCTCGACCCGTAGCACCAGCCGCAGGTTCGACAGCATGTAGCTGTGATAGCAGTGCGACGGCCGACCCGGCTTGTGCGGATTATAGCCCAGCTCGGCGCCTTCCTGGTGCCCATACAAAGGTTTGATGGTGGTATCGATGTCGAGCACCCACGGCTCGCCGAGCAGCGGAGCGGTGCAATAGTCCAGGTGGTTTTGCAGCCAGGCCGAGCCTTGCGCTTCGTCGATCTTCTCCAGCCCGCGGCGAACCGAGTCCTCGCTGACCACCTTGCGCATGCCGAGCAACGGCGGGTTCACCGGATCGCAGCGCAGCGCGGTCACATGGGCATAGCGCCGGTGACCCGCCAGAACAGACAGCAGCACGGTGCCAAGCAGATCGCGTGTACGCGGTGCATTCGGGCTAGTGAACCGCAGCGGACAGTCGGCAACCCAATTGTCGAACAACCCGGCCTGCTTCAGGTAGTCGATGAAGAATGGCAGTTGGCCGAACGGCGTCACCGGTGCGGCGGCGTCCCACTCCACGTGCACGCGCCCGGCGAAGGTATCGGCAATCGCCGAATGCGGCGCAACTTCCGGTTGCTCACCCGCGGGGTGAACCGCCAGACATCTCTGTTCTGTGCTCATGCCGGCCAAATCTGCCAATTCAGCCGCGGCGCGCAATCACTCAACTGCCGGATTTAGGATCATGGGCCTGAGGTCATCCGTATCGACGCGCTGCGCCACGTACTCACGCCTGCGGGGCTCAGAGACATGTGAAACGGCTATCCGATCACCAACTCATGTCGCGGGTCGCAACCGCCACCCCTACCCGAATGCCGCAGGCCAGCGCATCCGCACCGCCCAGACCACTCCGGCCGCCAGCCCCCCGGCGATCAGATCATCCGCCATGATCCCAGCCGCCCCACCCTGCCGGTCCGCCCACCCCACCGGCCCCGGCTTCGCCACATCCAGCAGCCGGAACACCAGGAACGCTGCCACCAGCCCCACCACACTCGGCCGAGCCAGCCCCAGCAGAGCGATCCACTGCCCGGCCACCTCGTCGATCGTGACCCAGCCGGGATCACCCTCCACCCGAGCTGCCCGGATAGCCCACAGCCCGCCCAGGCTCGCAGCCAGCGCCGCGCAAGGCAGCGCCCACCCCGGCCCGGCCAGCAACGCTGCACCCAGCACCGTCGCCACCGCCGACCCAGCGGTGCCCGGCGCCACCGGCGCAAACCCGGCACCCAGTCCACTCGCCACCAATCGGCCGAGCGTCATCCCAGCCGGTCCAAAAACGCCTGCACGCCTCTGACAGCCGCCGGCTCGGACAGTGTCGGCGCGTGGCCCACACCCTCGACCGAGACCACCGTCATGTCCGGCCGCTCCGCCTGCATCCGCGCCACCGTCTCAGGCAGCAGGATGTCGCTGACCGCCCCGCGCATCAGCAACAGCGGCACATGCGTCAGCGCCCCGAACAGCGTCCACAGATCGGGGCGTGGCTGTTCCAGAAGCTGGGCGATCCGCATGTCCCAAAGCGGGTGGTACCGCCCATCCCCGTCCAGCGCATAGGTCAGCCGCGCCATGGTCAGCCAATCTTCATCAGTCGAAAGCGACAGCGGCGGCAGCACCGACCGCAGATATGCCACGCAGGCATCAAGGTCTGGCAGCGCCGGGTCATGGCCGACGAACCGTCGCACGAAGGCCGCGCCGCCGGCGCCGATATCCGGCCCGATGTCGTTCAGCACCACGGCCCGAATCAGCCCCGGCCGCGCCGCCGCCAGTCCCATCGACAGCAGCCCGCCGAAGCTCGTGCCGATCACGCCCACGCGGTGCAGGTGCAGCGCCGCGCACACGTCCAGGATGTCGCGCAGGCAGGCCTCGGGCCCGTAGCGCGCCGGGTCGGCGGAACGACCGGAGCGCCCCCGCCCGGGATAGTCCAGCGAGACAATTCGCCGCCCCTTGCCGAGCCTCTGCGCCACACCGGCAAAGTCGCCCGCAGTCCGCACAATGCCCGGCAGGCACAGCAGCGGCAACCGGCTATCCCCACCGCGCCATTCCAGCGCGTGCAGCTTCAATCCGTCCCAGGCGGAGATGAAATGAGCTACCGGCTCCATTGCGCCAGAAGGGTGGCGTCGCTTTCGTGCTGGCGGGCCCGGTAGATCACCACATTCTCCAGCACCCGCTGCACGTAATTGCGCGTCTCGTTGAAGGGAATCAGCTCGATCCAATCGATCATGTTGATCTGGCCGGCGCGCGGATCGCCATAATCCGCAAACCATTGCGCCACTCGCCCCGGTCCGGCGTTATAGGCCGCAACAGCCAGCGGCAAACAGCCGCCGAACTGCGCCAACAGGCCCTGCATATACGCCCCGCCGAGCTGCATGTTCTGCGCCGGATCGGCCAGCAGCGACACCTGAGTGACCCTTTGATCACCAAGCTGCCGGGCCATGATCGCCGCGGTCGCCGGCATGAGCTGCATCAGCCCGAGTGCGCCCGCCGGACTGACCACCGCGTGATCGAAGCTGCTTTCCTGCCGGATCACCGCCAGCGTCACCGCCGGATCGACGCCGGCGCCAGGCGGCGGATCGACCGCCATGGGCCAGCCGTCCTGCGGCAGCATCCTGCCCTCCACCCCCATGCGGCGGGCGATGGCCACCGCCGTGTCGGGCATCTCCATCGCCAGTGCCAACCGCGCCGCCAGCGCCTGCTCGACTTCGTCGGGAGCGACCTCGGCCATGCGCAACAGAAATGTGCGGGCCCGCCCGGGCTCGCCCCAGGCAAGCAGGATGGCGGCCGCCCGCACCAGTTCATTGGCCGTGAAGGTCCAGGCCTGGTCGCGCGTGAAGTCAGGGTCGTGGGCCGCTGCCAGTCGCGTCGCCGGATCCTCGCCCAGCGCGCGGACAGCGAGCTGACCATAGAACGTGGTGGGGTAAGCGGCTGCCTTCTCGTATTCCGGACGCGGGTCGACACCAGAGGCGGCTGCCGCGCGGCCCAGCCAGTAATGCGCCCGCCCCTGGGTGATCGCCGCCTTCGAGGCGTCGGCCAGACGCTGGAACTGCACCGTCGCTGCCGCCGGATCATGCAACCGCTCCAACGCGATGAACCCGGCGAGGAACGCGGTATCGACAACATCGCCTGTCGCACTGACCAGCCGGTCGTCCGCCATCTGCTCGGCGCCGCGGTCGTCATGGTCGCGCAAAAGCTGGCGGGCCAGCAGGCTACGCTCGGCCCAGAACGCCGAGCGATGTCCCTCGTCCGCGGCCTCGGCCGCGAAGCCGCGTGCGCGCCACAGCGCCAGCGCATCACCGTCGCGCTGATTGCGGCGCAACCAGCGGGTTTCGTCCAGCACAAGGCCGGGCTCGGTGTGCTCGGCCGCTGGCAGGGCGTGGAGCAGTGCGCCAGCATTCGGGGCGTCGTGGATCAGAGCCAGCCGCGCCTTGGCGGCCGGGCGCAGCGGCACGGGCAGGCGCGAAATCTGCCGTGCTGCCGCGGCAGGGTCCGACCAGGCGAAATGCCGGAACCGGTCCCATTCAGCGGCCGGTGTTAGTACGGCGGACCAGCGTGGCAGGAACTTGGGAACGCCGGCCGGGTCCGAGTAACCGTCCACCCATGCTTTACTCGCGTCGGCGATCGCGGCCTCGAGGTTGCCGACGTCGCCCAGGGCGTCCGCGCACCGGGCCAGTGTGCCCGTCAACGTAATCGGACCCTGGAGGCATGGCCCGACCACCAGGGCGACGTCCGGTTGCGCGCCGATTGCCTCCTCCCGGCGCCGCTCCAGCAGCGCCTGATTGGGCCAGTCCGGGTTCTGCGCCATGAAGCTGGCGATCTCCTCGGCACTCGCCGCGCCGGGGGTCAGCACGCGGAAATAGGTGGCCAGCTTTTGCGCCACCGGATCGGCGAGGCCCTCTGCCAGCTTCGCGGCCTCGACCCAGTGTGCGGCGGCCGCGGCCGGCATCGGTTTCTCAGCCGCGCCAGCCGGCCCGGCAAAGCCGAGGGCGAGCAGTGCGGGCAACAGACGACTCGGCCGGACCATGCGCGCTATCTAGACCGGCCAGACCTTGCGATGCATCCCCTGGGCGCTTAGCCTTCTGTAATTGCGAGTCCGCCGGGATCGCCGGCGCAGCAAAAGAGCACGAGGGAGCGCGTCATGTTCAAAGGTTCGCTCTGCGCCCTGATCACGCCGATGCACGAGGATGGCTCGATCGACGAGAAGGCCTTTGCCGCCTTCGTCGATTGGCAGATCAACGAAGGCACGAGCGCGGTCGTCCCGGTTGGGACCACAGGGGAATCCCCCACCCTGAGCCATGACGAGCACAAGCGAGTGGTGGAGATCGCGGTCAAGGTGGCAAACGGGCGCGTGCCGGTGATTGCCGGCACGGGATCGAACAGCACGGTGGAGGCGGTCGCCCTGACCCGCCACGCGCGCAAGGTCGGCGCAGACGCGGCGCTGATCGTCACGCCCTATTACAACAAGCCGACGCAGGAGGGGATGTACCTGCATTTCAAGACCATCGCCAATTCCGTCGATCTGCCGATCATCATCTACAACATCCCGCCGCGCAGCGTGATCGACATGAGCGTGGAGACGATGGCGCGGCTGGCGGCGCACAAGAACATCATCGGCGTGAAGGACGCGACCGCCAATCTGGCGCGGCCGCTGCACACGCGGCGCGCCTGCGGGGCCGGCTTCTGCCAGTTGTCGGGCGAGGACCACACGGCGGTGGCGTTCCTCGCCGCCGGTGGCGACGGTTGCATCAGCGTCACCGCGAATGTCGCCCCGCGCCTCTGCAGTGAGATGCACGCGGCCTGGCAGGAGGGACGGGTGAACGAGGCGATCTCAATTCAGGATCGGCTGCTGCCGCTGCACGACGCGCTGTTCTCGGAAACCAGCCCTGGGCCGGTGAAATTCGCCGCCAGCCTGCTGGGCAAGACGTCGGAGCGATGCCGGTTGCCGTTGGCACCTCTGTCCGAGGCTACCCGCCAGCGCGTGCGGGCGGCGATCACCGAGGTAGGGCTGCTGAACTGAACGGTCCCGCCGCGCCAGGGCTTGGGGCGCGCAGCGCAGCATGGCCGAAACGAGAGCCAGAAAGGGCCTGATCGCGCACGGTGTTGCGGCGCAGAACCGCAAGGCCCGGTTTGATTACACGATCAAGGACACGGTGGAAGCGGGAATGGTACTGCGCGGCCCCGAGGTGAAGTCGCTGCGCCACGGCCGCGCCACTCTGTCTGAAGCCTGGGCCGGCGAGCGTGACGGCGAGATGTGGCTGTTCAACGCCTATATCCCGGAATACCAGGGCGGCGTGCTGTCGCGCTTCGAACCGCGCGCGCCTCGCAAGTTGCTGCTGCGACGAAAGCAGATCCGCGCGCTGAGCGGTGCGGTCTCGCGCGAGGGCGTCACGCTGGTGCCGTTGCAGATCCATTTCAACGACCGCGGCCGCGCCAAGGTGCTACTGGGGATTGCCGAGGGACGGAAGAAGGCCGACAAGCGCGCCGCCGTCGCCGCACGGGACTGGCAACGCGACAAGGCACGGCTGATGCGGGCGCGGGGGTGACTCGACGTGGCCTGCCCTTGGGGGAACGCGGCTCGAGCACGCTCGGCCGGACGCGGAAACGGCGCCGGCCGCAGCCCCATATCCGCCTCTCCTGAGAGAGGTGGATGGGGAGCTACCGCCCGATTGGGGCCATGCAGCTTGTGAAGTGGGATGGCAAGACCTGGGTGCGCTTCGGCGAGGTGATCGAGGGTGGCACAACCTGATGATGCCGCGAACCGAGGGCGGCGACTTTTCCTTGCGCGGTGATACCGGCCGGCCCTTCGGCTGACCGGTATTGAGTCTTGTATCGCGCGCAGCCGCGACACCAACCTGCGCGCGATACCACTTTCGCAGGATCCAAGCCTCATGCTTCGCGGTATTATATAACTCATCCGGTGATCTTCAGGACGGATGTTGCCGTGACAGAATCCGACGATGACGACGTGCCATTGAGCGGCCGGATTGTGCAGAAGCTTATCGCCGCCAAGCAGGCCTGGGCGCGCGAAGGACGCCTGCTGACCGGCACCACTGCCGATCCGATACGCGACCGACTGCCGCCGGGGCAGAGGCTTGTGCGCGACTGGCCGGTGCTCGATCTCGGCGTGCAGCCGGACGTGACGGAGCAAAAGTTCCGCCTCGACATCGACGGCGCAGTGGCCCGCCCGCTCAGCCTGCGCCTGGATGAATTCATGGCGTTGCCGCAAGAGGACAGCGTATCCGATATTCATTGCGTCACCCAGTGGTCACGCTACGACAATCGCTGGACCGGCGTGGCCGCCCGCACGTTGCTGGCAATGGTGCGGCCGAAAGACGAGGCGCGGCACGTCATCTTCCATTCATACGACGGCTACACCACCAATGTCCGGCTCGATCAGTTCGACCGGCCGGATGTGTTCCTGGTGCACACGTGGAACGGCACGCCGCTCTCGCGCGAGCACGGCGGCCCGGTGCGGGTGCTGATCCCACATCTCTATTTCTGGAAATCGGCGAAATGGGTACGGCGGGTCGAGATCAGCATCACCGACAGGCCGGGCTTCTGGGAGCAGCGCGGCTATCACGATAACGGCGATCCATGGGCGGAAGAGCGCTATCGCTGAAACAGTTGTCCGTCAACGCTCCGGCGTGAATCCCAGTATCCGTCCGAACCGTTTGCGATACAGCGGCCAAACGTCCGGATTGACCAGCCGCGGCGGGCGCTTGCCGTCCAGGATGTCGAGCAACTGCTCGGCCGCGAACCGACCCATATTGTGTCGCGATTCATACGTCACCCCAGCCGTGTGCGGGCTGGCCAGCACGTTGTCGAACCGCAGCAGCTCATGATCGGGGTCGGGCGGCTCCTTCTCCCACACGTCCAAGCCCGCGCCGGCGATCCGCCCGCTTGCCAAGGCGTCGGCCAATGCCGCCTCGTCATGGACGCCGCCCCGCGCAGTGGTGATGAAATACGCCTCCGGCCGCATCAGCGCGTACTCGCCGGCGCCGATCATCCCGCGCGTCTCCGCCGTCAGCGGACAATTCACCGACACATAGTCCGAATCGCGCAGCAGATCGTTCAGCTCGACTTTCTCTGCCCCGCGCGCCGCAATCTGCTCGGCCGTGAGATAAGGGTCGTAGGCCAGCACCCGCATACGAAACAGCCCGCGGCACAGTTCGGCCACGCGGCTGCCGATATTGCCGATCCCGATAATGCCGATCGTGCGCCCGGCCACGTCGTGGCCCTTATATGCGATCCGCTGGACATCCTTCTGGCGCCGCATGGCCCGGTCTCCCTCGCCGATGCGCTTCGACAGCGCCAGCATCATTGCCAGCACATGCTCGGCGACGCCCTCCTTGTTACCGCCGGTCTGGTTCACCACCGCGACGCCGGCCGCAGTGCAGGCGGGCACATCGACCGTGTCGTAGCCGGCGCCGTTGGAGGAGATCGCCAGCAAATTCGGCGTCCGTGCCAGCAGCGCCGCCGTACCGTGATACTTCGCCGCCAGCTCGTCGCGCGTGGCGCCGATCTGATAGGCGTGCGCCTGCGCCAGGATCGGCTCCGCTAGATCGTCCAGGCTGTCGTTGAACAGGCGGTCGAGCTGCACGTCGGGGCGGCTGGCGATGATCTCGGCGAAGACGGGCGCAGGCAGTTCATTTACGTGGAACACGCGTCTGGTGTTCGGAGCCATGCGTTGGGCCTCTTGCTGCAGTGCCGGCGGGGTTCAGGATTCGCCCTGAACCACCGCCGGCTCTCGGGCTCCGATGAACGTCAGCCGCGCGTTGAAGTCCCGGCCACGACGCGGATCGTTGGCGTCATAGCAGAACGTCGTTGATCTGGATGACGGGCTGGACGTTCGAGAAGTTGGGGATGTCACCGATGATCTCCGCCCCATGCCGATCGAGTGCCTGTTGGAAGGCAGCCGCCGAGTCGAAGGTCAGCAACGCGATCATCGAGTAGGCGGGCGCGCCGCCGCCGGGCGCGCTGCTGCCGCGAAGCACCTTCGGCTCGCGCAGCCCACAGTCCCTCCAGCGCGCTCCAACCATCGGAACATGCGTCTTCAGGTAGTAGTCGACGTCGAACTTGGCGCCTTCGCTGGCGGGGTACATCACGCTGACGATGATCATCGGCTTGCCTCCCTTTCCTCCTGCCGCCGTGCCATCACCTTCCGACACCAGCACCTGATTGGGCAAGCTCCACGACCGATGCCCTGCTTGCCGGGCGGCGGTAGGCAGATGCTGCGCTGGGGCGTTAAGTTGGCAGTATTGGACCGGGTCGGGTCCACTCCCGGCGCTTGCCGCTGTTTTTCGCGGACACAACGATGAACTGGATCACTCTCGCCTGGCTACCGCTTGTCGCTGTCGCCACGATTGCCGCGGCCCCGTCCGAAAACCCGAGCGCGCTCGATGATTATCCGACGGCGGCCCGCGCCGACTACGTGTTGGGTTGCATGGCCGTCAATGGGGGCACCCAGGATGCGCTGCAGCGCTGCTCCTGCTCGGTCGATGTGATCGCTTCCATCCTGCCGTATAAGGAATATCAGGAGGCGGAGACGGTGTTGCGTATGCGCCAGGGCGTCGGCGGCTACCTGGCCGACGAGTTCCGGGCGCCGCCGACCGCGGAGCTTGTGCGCGAACTGCGCGAGGCGCAGGCGGAGGCCGAGGTCCGCTGCTTCTGACGGGGCGCACGGCGCCCTCCCGCAAGGCGAGGGGCAGATTGATCCCGGCGAGCCGGTTCCCGAGCGGCGCTCGCGCGCTTGTGTGGTCCGATACGATTATTGGGTGATACGGGCAGCGCAGGGGAGAAAACCAGCCGCTACGTCGGTGGCGCCTGGACAACTACTTCCCCGTCCGGATACACTCATCCGGCGCTCGCGAGCAGGCGCCGAGAGGACTTCAATAGGAGGATCGATCATGGCCTGGAAGCGTCCGAAGATCCGGGAAATCTGCATCGGCATGGAAATCAACGCATATCTTCCGGCCGAACTCTAGAATTTATCGTCTGCGCGTGACCGGCCCTGTTGGTGCGGAGCGGGTCAGTCCCACTCCAGTTCGGTGAAGGCAGTCGCGTTGCGCGGCTTATAGCCGTCGAGCAGCCGCCAGAGATGGTTGCCAGAGAGCGGCGCTCGTCCGTTAGCGTTAGTACTTGCGGCCGCGGTGCTACCCGCTGACCGTGGCCACCCTGGTCGGCCGACGAAGATGACGCCGGCCTGGGTGAAGACGGCGTTCCCGAAAATGTGATCTTGGGTGTTAATGACCAGCGGACCGGCTCATCGTTGAGTCGCCGGACCGCGGCGAACAATTACTGACCCACTTCGACGCTGCCGCGGTATCCCATCACCGCGACTGCGTCTCTTCCGAGATGATGCCGAGATTGGCGATGTCTCCGGCTAGTCGGGCGTTGTGATCGCGATCTCCCTGAAAAGGACGTAGTCCCCGCGTGCGACGGACTCGTTACAGAATGGATGCGCTGGCGACGCCGCCACGATCGGGCGGGCGCCGAGACTGGCGGCGAGCGCACCGGCAAGTAGGTATCCGAACAACCGGGCGCTCTGTCCCGGAGCGACCCTGACGATGCCGGTCAGCCGAGTCGGAGAGAAGCGGGACCGACCGATGCGAGGCCTGCAACCCCGGTTGTGGGCGGGCTATCCGGCAAAAAACAGTTGCGGACCGTTCGGGGGCTGCCTAGGCTTGCCGCGGCTTCCGGCTTCAAGGGTCTCCGCTGGTAGGGAGGGCGGGTGAACCTTCGTAGATGACGTGGGGCTGAAGGGAACGGGCCTGACCGGGTTGAATACCGTCCCCCCGCGATCGTCGTGACACGCTGCCGGAGGAACTCTTCCCATCCGGACTTGGCTGTGGCCGGGTCGGTGGGCGGCGTAACGTGCCATACCGACCGACCGCACTTACAAACGCGGCGGAGGGAAACACGTGCAAAACACTTCGAGGAAATTCCTGTTACTCGCCGGCGTTGTCCTATCCTCGGCAATGGCCGTCGGATCGGCGCGCGCCGACGATGAACTCACCAAGATGTCGGCAAACCCGAACGACTGGGTGATACCGGCTCGCAGCTTTGACAGCCAGCGGTTCTCGCCGCTGGACCAGATCAACGCCTCCAACGTCGGCAAGCTGCAGGTCGCCTGGACCTTCTCGACCGGCGTGCTGCGCGGGCATGAAGGGGCGCCGCTGGTGATCGGCGATGTCATGTATGTGCACACGCCGTTCCCCAACATTGTGTACGCGCTCGATCTCAACAATGACGGCAAGATCCTGTGGAAATACGAGCCGACGCAGGATCCGAACGTCGTCCCGGTGATGTGCTGCGATACGGTCAACCGGGGTGTCGCGTATGGTGACGGCAAGATCTTCCTGCACCAATCCGACACCACGCTGGTGGCACTGGATGCCAAGACCGGCAAAGTCGTCTGGTCGGTGAAGGACGGCGACCCAAGCCTGGGCCAGACCGGGACCGAGGCGCCGCTCGTCGTCAAGGACAAGGTCTTGATCGGCGTCTCCGGCGGCGAGTTCGGCGTGCGCGGCTGGGTGTCCGCGTATAACCTGAGTGACGGCAAGCTGGTCTGGCGCGCCTATTCCGAGGGACCGGACAAGGACCTGATGGTTGACCCCGAGAAGACGACCATGCTCGGCAAGCCCATCGGCGCCGATTCCAGTCTGAAGACCTGGCAGGGCGATCAGTGGAAGATCGGCGGCGGCGACACCTGGGGCTGGTACTGGTACGACCCGCAACTAAACCTGTTCTATTACGGCTCCGGCAATCCTTCGACCTGGAACCCGAGCCAGCGGCCAGGCGACAACAAGTGGTCGATGACCATCTTCGCCCGCGACGTCGATACCGGCATGGCGAAATGGGTCTATCAGATGACGCCGCACGACGAGTGGGACTATGACGGCGTCAATGAGATGATCCTGGCCGATCAGCAGATCAACGGTCAGACCGTCCCGACGCTGGTGCATTTCGATCGCAACGGCTTCGGCTATACGCTGAACCGTGATACCGGGGCGTTACTTGTCGCAGCCAAGTACGATCCGGTGGTGAACTGGGCGACCGGCATCGATATGGACACGAGCAGCCCGAACTACGGCCGGCCGATCCTCGACAAGAAGTATTCAACCTCGACGGCAGACGTGAACCACACCGGCATCTGCCCGGCGGCGCTCGGAACCAAGGACGAGCAGCCGGCGAGCTATGACCCGGATACCAAGCTGTTCTACGTGCCGACGAACCACGTCTGCATGGACTACGAGCCGTTCCGCGTATCGTACACTGCCGGGCAGCCCTATGTCGGCGCTACCTTGTCGATGTATCCGCCACCCGGTCAGACCAATATGGGCAACTTCATCGCCTGGGATGGGACCACCGGCAAGATCGTCTGGTCGGATCCCGAGCAGTTCTCGGTCTGGTCCGGTGCGCTGTCCACCGCCGGTGGCGTCGTGTTCTATGGGACTTTGGAGGGCTATCTCAAAGCGGTCGACGCCAAGACCGGCAAGGAGCTCTACAAGTTCAAGACGCCGTCCGGGATCATCGGCAACGTGATGACCTATGAGCATGGGGGCCGGCAGTACGTCGCGGGTACTGTCGGGCGTCGGCGGCTGGGCTGGCATCGGCCTCGCGGCCGGGCTGACCGACCCGCATGCCGGGCTCGGCGCAGTCGGTGGCTACGCCGCACTGAGCAACTACACCACGCTGGGTGGGACGCTCACGGTCTTCGCCCTTCCACAATGAGCTGAGCAGACCTAAGACCGCGGCCGGCGCCCCGGTGGCTTTTCCGGAGCGCCGGCCTTCCTTTTTCTTGCGCAAGAGGAATATGCCGGTGAGATTTCCGGTACGGACCACCTGGGCGCTTGCCGCGGCCGTCTTCCTGATCGTGGGGGTTGCCTATGCCGTCGGATCGGGCGACCCTAAGGCCGTCAGTTCGCGGGACGGCGAATATTTCGACAAGGACGGCAACCCGACCTTCCATATCGTAAACGGAAAGGTCGACTGGTACACCAATTCAGGGTTTCTTCGTTACGGTGCGAACTGCCTGGCATGTCACGGCCCGGACGGTCTGGGCTCGAGTTACGCACCTTCGCTTGTTGATGCGATGAAGACCCTCAGCTACAACGAGTTCTACGCGATCGTGGCCGGCGGCAAGAAGGACGTATCGGCGTCGCAGGACCTCGTGATGCCGGCATTCGGCACGAACAAGAACGTATTGTGCTATATCGATCCGATCTACGTGTATCTGCGGGCACGGGCGGATGGTGCGCTTGGGCGCGGGCGCCCGGCCGACAGCGAACCGAAGCCCGAGGCATTCAGCAAGGCAGAGGACCAATGCATGGGTTGATCGTCATGGCTCGGGCGCGGCGCTCTGTGGGGAAACTGGTACGCTCAGTGTTGTATATCTGCGCGGTGGCGCTCGCGCTTCTGGCGCGCGGTCAGGCGCAGGCGCCGGGGCTTGGTGCCCAGGTGGAACTGGTCGATCCGCATGTGTTCCGCGTGTGCGCCGATCCAAACAATATGCCCTTTTCGAACCAGCAGGGCGACGGATTCGAGAACAAGCTTGCGGCGCTGCTGGCAAGCAAGCTCGGCGAACCGGTGTCGTACATCTATTTTCCGCAGGTGATCGGTTTCGTCCGCAACACTTTGAATGCCTACCGCTGCGACGTGGTCATGGGCGTTGCGCAAGGTTACGACCTGGTGCAGACGACGAATCCCTATTACCACACCGCCTATGCTCTGGTGTTCAAGCCGCATAATGGGCTGGACGGAGTTGAGTCGCTCGGCGACGAACGGCTGAAGGACAAGCGGATCGGCGTCGTTGCCGGCACTCCGCCGGCCTCGATCATGACCGTGGACGGGCTGATGGCGAAGGCGAAGCCGTACCCGCTGACCGTAGATACGCGCTATGAGTCGCCGACCAAGACGATGATCAACGACCTGATCGCCGACCGTATCGACGCCGCCGTGCTGTGGGGGCCGATCGCCGGATATTACGCCAAACATGCGGATCCGCCGCTCACTGTCCTACCGCTTCTGAAGGAACAGGGCGTGCCGATGGATTTCCGCATCTGCATGGGCGTGCGCCATAGCGATCAGGACTGGAAGCGGAAGCTGAATCGGTTGATCGCCGACAACCAGGATGCGATTAACAAGTTGCTCGAGGATTTCGGCGTGCCGTTGCTGGACGAACAGGAGCATCCCATCCAGCCATGACACGCACCGCCTCGCTTCGGGCGAGGTGCGCCGACGCGTTGCTGCTGGTTGGCTCGCTGTGTGCCAGTGTGGCGGTGGCTCAGGTTGCAGCGCCGCCCGAGCCGGCCGGCTACCGCACGGAAGAGTACCACGCGCCCGTGCCGCGCGCGGGAGAGGTGGAGATTTATCCCGCCTGTTGCAACGCCGCCTGGATGGCGCGGGACAGCGCGAACAGACGCTGCTCGATCAGGCTCGGCGCCTCGCAGGCATAGCTGATCGACTGGCGGCGGTCCTGGAAGACTTGCAGGTCCCAGTTGAGCCGGTTCTGCTGGTCGGCCACCTTCTGCCCATTGGCGGAGGCTGCGGATTGCATCGTCTGCAACTTCTCGTTCTCGGTCCGGATCGAGACTGCCAGCTCCTTTTGCCGGCGACCGAAGCGGTCGAGCCCGGCCAGGATGCTGCCTCGTTCACGGCTCGCTTCATCGAACACGCCGGCGAACAGGGCCAGCAGCTTCGGTTGCCTCTCCGATCCGGCGTTTTGCGCGAACGCGGTGATGTCTGCCTGTGCCTCCACTAGGCTCAGGCGACGCTGCATCAGGCGGCTGGCCAGATCGGCGATCTCGGGATCAGAGGACCAGGTGGCACGATACGCATCGATCGGCGGACCGGCCCAGACTGAGGCGACCGACAATTCCGGCACCTTGATCTGCATGCACGGCCAATCCGGATCCTGCGCTCCTGGCGGCGCAGCATGCGCGGACGCGATTGCGAAGGCGCCGAGGATCACCGGCAGCCACCGCGCCATGGTGTTCATTTGGGGTTGACCACAACGCCCCACGGCAGTTCGCCAACCTGGATCGACTTGATGACAGTCAGGTCCGGTACGTCAATCACCGAGACATCGTTCGACTCGCCATTGGCGGTCAGCAGTTCTTTGTAGTCCGGGGTGAACCCCAGGTGCCATACGCGCTGGCCGACCAGCAGATACTGCTTCACCTTATAGGTGTTCGCATCAACCACCGCGACGCGGTTCGCCGGACCCAGAGCGACGAAAGCGAGCTTGTCGTCCTTGGTGAACCGGATGTCCTCCGGCTGGATCTCGTCGCCGCGCAAGCCCTGCACCGGGAACGAGATAGTGTGCGTGATCTTGTGCGTGGTCGGGTCGATTACGCTGACTGTTCCGCCCAGCTCGGACGAAACCCACACCTCAGATCCGTCATGCTTGAACCGCGCATTGCGCGGGCGGGAGCCGACCAGCACCGCGCCCGTCATCTTTTCGGCCTTGTAGTCGATGAAATGCGCCATGTTGGTGGTTTCGGACGTATTGACGATAGTCTCCCCGTCCGGGCTGACTGCCATGCCCTCGGGCTCAACACCGCTCGGGATCGTCGCCAGCTTCTTGCCGGTGTTGACGTCCCATACGGTCACCAGTGCATCGTTCTCGTTCGACACATAGAGCGGATTGCCCGAAGGACGAAGTGCGAACAGCTCGGGGTCAGGGGTGGGGAGAGTTCTGACAACCTGGAGGGTCTTGGTATCGAAGATCTGGATCTCGTCATCATCCCCGCACGCGACCAGGACGTATTTACCGTCGGGGGTCACGGTGATGCCGCGCGGGCGTTGGCCTGTCGGCACCGTCTTCACCGTCTTCATCTGATCGAGATCGATGACAGACATCGTATTGTCGCGCTCATTGGAGGTGTACACGACATAGGCCTGGGCCGGCAGGCTCGACAGCAGGATCAGAGCGATCGTGGCGGGGATCGTGTGACGGCGCATCCGCCTCCCTTTCCTTACGTGAGCTTGCACTTGGTTTCCGGCCGGTCCACCCCGAGGGTATCGAGGTCGATCACCTGATGCAGGAACCCGGGCTGCGGTGAGACGGATACGACGTTGCGTCCGTCGGACAGCAGGATCGGCTGGCGTACCTGCATGTCCCAGTCGCGGATCGACAGCGCCTCGCCCTTATAGGCGCCGACCTCAAATTTAGGCCCCCTCATAAAGGCCATGATCTTGGCTATGTCAGGCGAGGTGATGCGGCTCGATGCTTCGCCAATCATCCGCACCGCGGTCCAGGCCTGCATGTCGAGCTGCGTCATCTGCCGGTGGAAACGGCGAATGAAGCGATCCTGCATCTGGGTCCCACCCCAGGACTCGCTGCTGGGGTCCCAGGTCACCGGCGTCAGACCGGCGGAACCCGCCACCGGTCGCGCGTCCCAGGTGCGGTACGGCAGATACCCGGCAAACACCTGGTTCTCGTCCGCCGCGATCAGCACGTCGTACTCGGGCGCTTGCTGCGTGAACACCGGCATCTTCTGCTGCGTCTGCACCAGCCCGGTGTCGGTCTCACGCGAGCCGCCACGATCCGTGTACTCGCGCTCCTGCACGATCTTCGCGCCGTAGCGCATGGCCGCGCGGCGATAGGCGTCGCGCAGCAGGACGTCTTCGGGATGCGAGCCATAGACCAGCAGCCAGCGGGTCCATTTCTTCCACACCAGGTATTCGGCGAGCGCGTCGGCCAGCATGCTGCGCGTCGGTGCCACATGGATCACGTTGGCCCGGCAGTTCTCCTCGCGCAGCGAATCGTCCGGCGCCTGCACGTTGAAGATGATGGCGCCGCTGCCACGTGCGGCATCGGCGAGTTTCAACACGCGATCGGCCGGCGTGTCGGTCAGCACCAGCTTCACGCCCTGCTGCACCAGCCCGCCGAGCTTCGCCGTCACGTCATCTGTCGCGTACACTGGCGCATCGGTCATCTGATACTGCAGGCCGAGGAATCGGCCGGTCGTGTTGTTGTCGTCTAGCGCTATCTGGGCGCCGGCCAAGCCATCATTCGGCGCCTGCTTGTCGAGCAGCGAGATGGTCGGGTGCCGCACCATCCAGCGGATATACCCGACCTGGATCGTGGCCTCGTCGGCATGGGCCTGTCGCACGATTGGCGGGATGGCCGGCGCGGCGGCCAACACGCCCAGCATCGCGCGTCGGCCGAGACCGTTGCGCGCCGGCGATTTTGGACGTTCCATGGAGACACAATGACCCACCATCGTGGACGGTTCAAGGTGCTCGGACGATCGCAGCGACTTCGATGGAACGCGGTATAGGCATGAAATTTCCGCAAACTGCGCTGCTGATCTTCGTATTGTCATTCGTCATGACAGATGCGACGTATGCCAAGGTTCTGCGTGCCGCCATCTTCGACTTCGAGTTCGACGACACCAGCCTGCAAGGCGAGATGTCGGGGCCACGCGCGGACGAGCAGGCGCGTCTGGCGCATCTGAACGTGCAGCTTCGCACGCTGCTGGCACAGTCCGGCCGCTATCAGCCGGTGGACATGGCGCCGGTCGATGCCGAGGCACGGGCCAGCAACCTGCAGGCCTGCGGGGGATGCGAGATCACGATGGCGCGAAAGGTCGGCGCGGACGTCGCTGTGACCGGGCTGGTGCAGAAGGTCTCAAACCTGATCCTGAACATCAATGTCGCCATTCGCGACGTTTCTACGGGACGTGTTCTGCAAGCGCAAAGCGTGGATATCCGCGGCAACAGCGACGAAACCTGGACGCGCGGGCTCAGCTTCCTGGTCTCCGAGATGTTCCGGGCGTCTGACGCGCAGGCAGCACGATGACGCGGATGCTTGCCAGCGTGACCGGACCGGAGGAGGCCGAGCTCGTGCTCGCCGGTGGTGCCGATTTGATCGATCTCAAGGATCCGTCGCGCGGCGCGTTGGGCGCACAGCCGGTGTCGGTCGTGCGCGAGACCGTCGCCGCGGTGGCGAGACGCCGCCTGGTCAGCGCGGTGACCGGCGATCTGCCGATGGAGCCGGCAGCAGTGCTGGCTGCCGCGACCGCGATGGCCGAGACCGGCGTGGATTACGTCAAGGTCGGCATCTTTCCCGGCGGTGATGCGACGGGTTGCATCCGCGTTCTGGCGCCGCTGGCCGCGCGCGTGCGGATGGTCGCGGTGCAGTTCGCCGACCGGGCGCCCGATCCTTCGCTGCTGGCGATCGCAGCCGAAGCGGGCTTTGCCGGAGCCATGCTGGATACGGCAACGAAGTCATCAGGTCGATTGCTCAACCACATGGAGCTGCCGGCGCTTCGCCGTTTCGTCGACGCCTGCGCGCAGCACGGGCTGCTGTCCGGACTCGCCGGATCTCTGGAGGCGCCGGACGTGCCGCGGCTACTGCTGCTGCAGCCGGGAGTTCTCGGTTTTCGCCGCGCGTTGTGCGGGGCTGACGGGCGGGCCGGGCGGATCGTGCCCGAAGCCATCCAGCAGATCCGTGCCCTGATTCCGCCGGAGGGAATTGCTCCGGCGACCGAGGGCGTGGACTACCGGGTGCTGGCGGCACACGGCTACGTGCCCGATCCCGATGCCAGCCCGGCGGCCACCGACCTTGTCTTCGTGCATGACCTTGTGCTGCCGGTGCGCATTGGCGCCTACACCAGCGAACGCGCCGCACCCCAGCGCGTTCGGTTCGACGTGGATGTGATGATCGCGCGCTCCGTTCATCCGGCGGAGGACATGCGCGACGTCTTCTCATACGACATTATCAGCGATGGGATCCGCCTGCTGATCGATGCCGGGCACATCGCGCTGGTGGAGACGCTGGCCGAGCAGATCGCGGCGATGCTGTTGGAGCATCCGCGCGTCGTGCAGGTATCGGTGAAGGTGGAGAAGCTGGATACCGGCCCGCACACCGTGGGGGTTCGGATCGAGCGCGGGCGAGGTGCCGCGGCGATGCAACCTGCCCGGGTACTGCCATTCCGCGCTGTGGGCGGCGCCACAGAATGAGCAGCGCCGCCATGGTGGTGCGGCTTGGCGGCAGTCATGCCTTCTCCCCCTTACTACGACCGTGGCTGGCGGCCATCGGCGCTGCCGCGGGCCGGGTTGTGCTGGTGCCCGGCGGCGGGCCATTCGCCGATACCGTACGATCGGCACAGGCCGCCATGGGATTCGATGATCTGGCGGCGCACCGCATGGCGCTGCTGGCGATGGCGCAGTACCGGTTTCGGATTGGCGGGACTCAGTGGGCCATTCGTTCCAGTGGATACGATGTCCGCGTTGCATGACGTCCTCGCAAATCGGCGCGTTCCCGTCTGGAACCCGTGGCCGATGCTGCGGGACGCGCCGGACGTGCCAGCCTGCTGGGACGTGACCTCCGACAGCCTCTCGCTGTGGCTCGCGCGGGCGCTCGGAGCGCCGCACGTGCTGGTGGTGAAGCACATGAGGACACCGCCCGGCGCGACGGCACGAAGCCTGGTCGAGCAGGGCGTGCTGGACGCTGCTTTCCCCCGCTTCTTCGATGCTTATGCGGGCACCGTGTCGGTGGCGGGACCCGACGATCTGCCGGTGGCTGTGGACCCCGACCGGCCGCCGGGACGACGCCTGCCACGCGGTAGCGGTGACTAACCATGTCGGATGCAACGATACCTCGATGGGGTTGGGCGTTGACCGGGTCGGGGCATTACCTCGCTGAATGCCTGGAGCTGATTCGCCGGCTGGATCATGTCGATCTGTTCGTCAGCCGCGCGGCAGCCGAAGTCATCCGGATGTACCACAGCAACTTCGAGCGGCCGAAGGGCATGCGGATCTTCCGTGACACCACTGCCAGTGCCGCGCCTGTCGGGTTCTTCTATCACGGCCACTACCACACGCTGGTGCTGGCGCCGGCAACGTCGAACACGGTGGCGAAATGCGTCGCCGGGATTTCCGACACTCTGGCTACCAACGTGTTCGCGCAGGCCGGGAAGTGCCGCGTCCCGACGATCGTGTTTGCCTGCGATACCGCGCCTGAGCTGGACACGCTCGCCCCCGAGGGCATGGTGAAGGTGTATCCCCGTCGCATCGACCTGGAGAACACGCGTCGCCTGACTGAATTCGAGGCGACCACGGTGGCGCAGTCGCTGGCCGAGCTGGAGGCGGCGATCGCGGCGCGCGCGCGCGAACTCGCCGCCCGTGGCTGAACGCATCCTGTTCCTGACCGGCCATCTAGCGGAGCCGCGCCTGACCAAGCTGATTGCCGGATTGGGTGAGACGGAATTCGAATGGCAGGTGTTCGATATTGGCGTACAAGTCGCCGCATTGATGACTGAGCCGATCATCCTGCGCCGACTGCCGCGTCCGGTCGCAGCGACGCGCGTGCTGCTACCGGGCCGCGCCGGCGTCGATCCAGCGCGGCTCTCGGCGGCATTCGGCGTGACGTTCGAGCGCGGGCCGGATGAGCTTGCCGATCTGCCGGCCTATCTCGGCCACGGCGGACATCCGCCCGACCTTTCCCGTCATGACATGCGCATCTTTGCCGAGATCGTCGATGCCGCGACGCTGCCACTTGATGACTTGTTGGACCGTGCACGTGCGCTGCGCGATCAGGGCGCTGACGTGATCGATCTCGGCTGTCGGCCCGGCGTGGATTTTGTGCAGCTTTCCCCGGCAATTCGCGCATTGAAGCAGGAGGGCGCGCAGGTCAGCGTCGATTCCGGCGATCCCGACGAACTGCGTCGTGGTGCCGAAGCGGGCGCGGATTTCCTGCTGAGCCTGACGGAAGCGACCCTCGACATCGCGACGGGAACGGCGGCGGTGCCGGTGCTGATCCCGGCGCCGCATGGCGACCTGGACTCACTGCTGCGCGCCGCGCAGTCGGCCGCGGCACGCGGTCTTCCCTGTCTCTTGGACCCGATTCTCGACCCGATCCATTTCGGGTTCACCGCCTCGCTGCTGCGCTATGCGGAGCTGCGCCGCCGTTTGCCGGAGGCCGAGATCCTCATGGGCACCGGCAATCTGACGGAACTGACCGACGCCGACAGCTCGGGCGTGACCGCGACGCTGCTTGGCGTTTGCTCCGAACTGGCGATTCGCAACGTACTGGTGGTGCAGGTCAGCCCGCACACGCGCCGGAGCGTCGCCGAGCACGACGCGGCGCGCCGGCTGCTTTACGCCGCGCGCGAACAGGGAGAGCTGCCGCGCGGCTATTCCGCTGCTCTGCTGCAGGTCCATGATCGCCGCCCCTATCCGGTGACGGCGGAGGATATCGCGGCACAGGCCGCCGCTGTGAAGGACGTGAGTTATCGGATCGCCGTCGCAGCGGACGGGATCCACGTCTATAACAGCCGCATGCACGAGACCGGGCACGATGCGCTGTCATTCTTCCCGAAGCTCGACGTGCGCCAGGATGGCGCGCACGCATTCTATCTCGGCACGGAGCTGATGAAGGCGGAGATCGCCTTCGCGCTCGGCAAGCGCTACGCCCAGGATGATGCGCTGGATTGGGGCTGCGCTGCACCACGCGTGGCGCGCGACGCGACCCGGCTGGCCGAGGCCGGTCACACGTTGCGGGCGAAACGGGACCGAAGTGACGATGATCCGTGAGACCGTGGTGACGACGATTTCGGCCGATGGTTGCGTGCATATCGCACCGATCGGCCTGATCGAGGAACCGGGCGGCTGGATCATCGCGCCGTTTCATCCCTCGCAGACGCTCGACAATCTGCGCGCTGTCGGGCAGGCGGTGGCCAACTACACCGACGACGTGCGCATCTTCGCCGGCTGCCTGACCGGCCGCCGCGACTGGCCGTGCGTGCCTTCGGTCCGCATCGTGCCGCCTCGGCTGGCTGCGGCGCTGGCGCATGCGGAGATGGAAGTCGTCGCGGTCGATGAGGATGCGCAGCGGCCGCGCTTCCATTGCCGCATCGTGCATCGCGCGATGCATGCCCCGTTCCAGGGCTTCAACCGGGCGCAGGCGGCGGTTGTGGAGGCGGCCATCCTGGTGAGCCGTCTGTTCATGCTGCCGCGCGACAAGGTCGAGCGGGAGATGGCGTATCTGGAGATTACCGTGGCGAAGACGGCTGGCCCGGCCGAGCGACAGGCGTGGGACTGGCTGATGCAGGCCATCACCGGGTACTACGCCGACCGAGCGCCATCCTGAATTATCTTTTGCGATCACTCGCTCTTGGCTGACGGCCCTGTTGGCCACTGCCTGGCTCCGCCGCCAAGCCTCAAGGTGCGGCGTCTTGGGCTAGCAGCGCGACCGCCACCGCTGGCGCGCAGTGCCCCGCCCACTCACCGTCGCTGATATAGGATGAAACGAGTTCGGCGAAGCCCACATGCGGTCGGCCGACTCGCGCTGCCAGTCGCGCGACCACGCGCCCTCCGATGCCCGCGGCGATTACCGGCGCATCGCCCCGCAACAGCGTGCGCGAAAGCACAAGATGCGCACCGTCGGCAATCTGCCGAAGCTGCGCCTCGACGAGCCAGGTGGCAAGCGCGTGCCATGCCGCCTGATCGGCCTGCGCGGCGTCGCGGCCGACCATGCGGGCGAGCCGAGCGATTGAGGCCTCGACGGTCTTCTCGCGATGGTCTGCCGCCGGTAGTTGGTCGGCACCATCGGGCAACTCGCCCAGGATGCTATAGACGTCGGCGGTGCTGGCGAAATACTCGCAGGCGAGGGTGGTCCACGCGCCGGCGAAGGGTGCGCGCGGAGCGAGCGCCATGACGAAGCTGCGGGTCAGCCCGGTATAGACAAGCTCGCCGCAGGCCAGGCGCTCCGCATCGGTGTATCCGGCAGCCTGCACCCGCCCGCCGCTGAGCGGCACGATGTCGGTGGTTGTCGAGCCCATATCGACGAACAGCGCATCCGGCACGCTCCGCGCCGCAAGCGATGCGCTCGCGTGCCAGTTGGCGGAGGCGATGTCATCGACATGCCGCGGGGCGGCCTCGACGGGCAGGAATCCGGCGCGACCGCCGTAGATCCGCACCGTCCCCGGGTGCAGATGGCGCGCCAGCGTGGACGTAAGCGTCGCGACGCCCTCGGCCCGATCGGGGAAGATGTCGGCGAGCTCGGCGGTCATGGTGGCGGCGTGGCGGTCTGCCGCACCGAGCCGCGCTGTGACGGCGCCGAGCGCCTCGGTGAGGCGGTCGAGCCCGAGCCAGAGCGGGCACGGCACCTGCACCACATCGACGATCTTACCGTGCTCGGCTCGCGCCGCTTTCAGATGTGCGCCGCCGATGTCCCATCCGATGGTGCTGCGCATGCGGGTTCCTTGACCTTGCCGATCGCCGCGGACGACTATCGCGCATGGACGTCGTTCCCGTCATCGATCTCAAGGGCGGTGAGGTCGTGCGTGCGGTCGGCGGGCGGCGCGACGAATACCGGCCGATCGAGACGCCGCTCAGCCCGTCGAGCAAGCCGTCCGATGTCGTGGCCGGGCTGTTGCGGCTGTTCCCGTTTCGTCGGATTTACGTCGCCGACCTCGATGCGATCGAGCGCGTCGGGGATCATGTTTCGGTACTGGCGGGATTGGCTGAGGCGTCCCCGGAGCTGGAGTTCTGGGTGGACAACGGTATCGGCGACGCCGATGAAGCTTCTGCTTGGCTGGCGGAGCGCGGGGGTTGTCTGGTGATCGGCAGTGAATCGCAGAGTTCGCCCGATCTGGTACGGTCGCTTTGCCGGAACCCGCGCGTGGTGCTGTCGCTGGATTTCCGCGGAGACGCCTTCCAGGGGCCACAGGCAATCTTGGCCGATGCAGGGCTTTGGCCTTCGCGGGTCATCGCAATGACGCTGGCACAGGTGGGCTCCGGCGCGGGCCCTGATCTGAAGCGCATCGGAGAAATCGCTCGGCGTGGCGCAGGAGGGAACGTGTACGCCGCCGGCGGCGTCAGGAATACGGAGGACCTGCGGTTGGCGGCGCGCGCGGGCGCTGCCGGCGCGCTTGTCGCAACTGCGCTGCATGGCGGGGCGCTTACTGCCCCGGAGTTGGACATTATCGCCCGCGCATGAGCGGGTCTTCGCGGAGCGATGCTGAACTGGCGGCGCAGCCCGACGCGCTTGACCCAGAGCGGGACTGCCCCAAGCCCATCTGGATAAGGAGTCATTCGATGAGCCAGGACAAGCCCGACGCGACGCGGGCGGTGCGCCGGACCAACCAGTCGTTCTTCTTCGAGGCGGACATCTTTTCGGCGAGACGCCTCTTGCCGCGTCGGCAACGGCCGGGCGGCGTGGTCCGCGAACAGCGCGCGATATTCCAGTGTTCCGCGATTGCGATGTGCTCGTAGTGGGGGGCGGACCCTCCGGCACGGCGGCTACTGTGGCGGCGCCGCGCCGATGTCGCGTTGTTGGAGCGCTACAACCACCTGGGCGGTCTGTCCACCGGTGGTCTCGTCATCTGGATCGACCGCATGACCGACTGGAGCGGCACGCAGGTGATTCGCGGCATTGCGAGCGAGCTGTTCGATCGGCTGCCGAAGGACGCCATTGCGGGGCCGCCGCGTGTGTCGCGGGGCGGTGCCGACGAAGCGACCGCGGCCTATTGGCGCGAGCGCACCGCTGCGTTTCACGGCATCGTCACGTGGTCACCGACGATCGATCCGGAGCGGCTGAAGCTGGCTAGTCAGGAACTGGAGAGCGGCGTACATCTTTTGCTGCATGGCATGGGCACCGCGCCGGTTCTGGAAGATGGCGCGGTGGCGGGCATGGTGTTCGAAAGCAAGGAAGGACGGCTGGCGATTCGGGCGCGCGTCACGGTCGATTGTACCGGCGACGGCGACATCTTCGGCCGCGCCGGGGCAGGGGCGGAGACGGACATCGAGGAGCGCGACATTCATCACTGCATGAACACCGCCTGGATCTGGGGCGGCTGCGACATGACGCGCTGGATCGCTTTCAAGACAGGCGACGCGGCGGGCTTCTCTGCCTTCATGGAGCGTGGGCGCTCGCTTTGCGGCGGGTTGTTCGAGCGGCCGTTCGTGTCCTTGCGAAACGACGTCGCCCTGTTCAAACGACGTCGCCCTGTTCATGGGACCGCGGCTGTCGGGTTATTCCGCGGTCGATATCCAGGATCTGACCGAGGTCGAGGTACGGTCGCATCGGCTGATGGCACAGCATCTCGATGTGTATCGCGCACGTGCGCCGGGTTTTGAGGCGGCGTTCCTGATGCTGTCGGCGCCGCAACTTGGCGTGCGGCATTCTCGACGGCTGCCCGGGGTGGGCGCGTGACGCGCGAGCAGTGGGCCGATGCAACGCCGCATGCTGATGAGATCGGCGTGTCGCCCTCGCTGTCACCGAAACTGCCTTTGGTGTCGGTGCCTTACGGTTGTCTGGTGCCACGCACCGTGAACGGGCTGTTGGTGGCGGGGCGGCATGTGTCGTCCGACGCTGCAAGCCATTCGTTCCTGCGGGAGATTCCGCAATGCTGGTTGACGGGCCAGGCTGCCGGAGTCGCGGCTTGTCTGTCGGCGCGGCTGGGCGTGCAGCCGCGCGCGCTGCCGATCGGCAAGTGCAGGCGGAACTGCTGAGGCAGGTGCGTTCCTGCGGATGCCGGCTGAAGCGATGGCATAAGGTCAAGTCCGCCGTGCACATCGGCAATTCTTTCGCAACTACCTGTCATCAACATTCGCTAAAGGAAGAAAGTTTAAACGCAGATGTAAAAGGATGTACACTGATGCACGCGGATACCGACATCCTGAATGATTTGTTGGGACATGTGATCGGCTGGGCATTCACCACACGAACTGCGTGCCGCCAGCCCTTGCGGTTGTGCAGCAGGCCGCGCGTGGAGATCAAAGGCGCGGTTCACGGTCTGTGAAGCGCGCTGAATCATCTGCATGCATCCGCGTTCATCTGCGTTTAAGCTTTCTTCCCTTCGCGTACTACCGCCGGGTGGTTGCTAGGCGGTGACACGCCGGGCGAAGAATTCGGCCTGCAGGTCCCAGCTTGCCCCGGCGTCGCGTGAGCGCTCGCCGAGCCAGCGGAACGAGTTGGGCGTGATCTCGGTGAAGCTCCAGCGTACCGCCTCGCCGGCATCGTTCGTGCCGTCCTGCACGATGTCGTGGCCGCGCGCGCGGCCGATCTGCCGTGTATAGAACTGGCGCAGCGGATCGCTCCACAGAATATGCCAGACACCTACACCAGGGTCGTAGATGCGCAGGGTCGTGCCGTAGAAGACGCCTGGCAGGATCCAGACATCCTGGATGGCGCGGCCTTCGAGCACCCGCCCGAAATGGATCTCGCCGACGCCTTCATGCCGGGTGCCGTCATCGCGATGCACGACGGCGTTCATCCACCAACTTCCGATGAGCCAGCCGTAGAGGCCCATTCTGTCCGCGCGATCCGGCGTCGGAGAATTGGTGTGAAGCGCGGCGATGAAGGACGAGGCAGCGGTCATTCTCGCACCTGATGTTGGTGGAAACTCCGCCCCGTCCTTAGATCGCCCCTCCGTGGCGAAACTTGGCAAAAATTGCTATTCTATCGCCCGCCGAACGCGCGACAGGCTCGGCGAGCCGGGTCACGACCCGGCTCGCCGGTTGGAACTACTCTCGGTCAGCTTGAAGGTGTTCAGGCCGCGAACGGGTGCTTCACCTGGTCGCGCTGACGCACCACCTCGGCGGCCGTAGGATGGCCGCCGACCGCGCGGGCAATGGACTCCTTCGTTGCGCGATAGTTGTAATCCTGAATTTTCTTGTCGTCGGCGGCATCCCAATGGATGAACACGCCCACGCAGATGAACAAGTCGTCGGCTTCATCCTGCGGGATGACGCCCTCGGCGACGCTGTCAGCCACTGCCTTCGCCACTGCGTGCTGGGCCGGGCCAAACATCTGCACGGCCTGCTTGGCGCCCTTGATGGTGACCTTGTTGAACAGCACCGTGTTCGGCTTGGTCGGCAAATTCGGCGCAATCACCGCGAGCAGCGAGGTGAACCCATCCTTGTTGTTGGTCAGTGCGTGACAGAACGCGGATTCCACGGCGCTGCCGCGGGGGCCCATGATCAGGTCGATATGTGCGACTTCGTTGCCCTCGCCCACCAGGGACTCACCCACGCAGACCTTGGTAATTTTCGCCATTTGGTCGCCTCCTCGCAGTCTGTACTGTTGCAGTATGCCGAACGCCCTATCCCCGGGACGGCAGCGCCGTGGGGATGCCACGTTATCCCGCCTGATGGCGGGAAGAATCAACGGTTAATCGGTCACCGGTCCCGTAGCCGGAAAGCCAGGATGGTGGCGACGGTCAGATCGGCGCTGGTGCCGGGATTGATGCCGCGTGCCTTCAGGTCCCGGTCCCACTCCAGCAGTGCTGGAAGGCAGGCGGCGGGATCCGGCTCCACGAGCACCTGCTGGCGGACCGGGATGGCTTCCTGCCTGATGAGCTCGGCCACGGCAGCGCCGTGTTTGCGCAGGATATGGCTGTCCGGGATGGCGGAGAGAAACCAAAGATAGGCCCCCAGCGGCGCCCAGGACGGGTCGGGCCAGCACGCGCCGGCTTCCACATAGGCATCCATTCCTGGTCCGAACACATCCGCGAAGCCGTTGGTCCACTGGTGGGCGATGCTGTCGCGATCGGCGGCCTCGGCCATCGCCGCCGCCAGCGTGACATCGCCCGGGCCGTGCACGTCGTGTCGCCGCGCCTGACCCAGGCCGGCGGGCGCGGCGTGCCGGATGGCGCGGAACACCGCTTCCGTGTCCGCAACCCCGGCTTCGTCCAGCACGCGGCGGAGCGCGGCCTGCAGGTCTCGTTCGGATCGCTCGGCGGCCATGACCAGAGGCGCGGCGAGCAGAATGATGCCGAGATTGATGTTCTGGCCAACTTCCGCCCGCGTCGCGACGACCGCGCCGAGTATGCGCTCCCCCAAGGCGGCGCCATGGCGGCACAGCGCCGGTGCCGCCGCTTCCGCGCTGCGCATGAAATCGGCGACGGTCATGCCGTGGCCGTTCGCGTGGACATGCACGTTGCCGGGCTTCGGCACCGCCAGCTCCTCGGCGCAGGCGGCGACGAACGCTGCCCTGGTTGCTGCCTCGCGCATCATGCAACCCCGCGCAGCAACGCGGCGACCACCTGGTCGGCGATCGAAACCGGCGTGACCTTCTGCAACCCACGCCAGGCCGGCATGCTGTTCACTTCTAGCACAAAGGTCTGCCCGGCTCGGTCTTGCAACAGGTCCACACCGGCAAAATGCGCACCGACGCTGGCGGCGGCGCGCAGCGCCATGTCGGCAAGGGCAGGCGATGGTGTCAGTGCCTCGGGCGCGGCGCCGCGGCCGATGTTGGTGACCCAGTGGGGCGAGCGCCGAGTCATCGCGCCCACCACTTCGCCGTCGCAGACGAACAGGCGCTGATCCGCGAACCCGGTCCCGGGCGGCGGAACATAACGCTGCAGATAATAGATGCCGGCGACCTCGGTCGGATCGGGCAGGTCCTCGGTCCGCTCGATCAGGCGCAATCCGCGTCCCTGTGAGCCAAACAGCGGCTTCAGCACCAGCTTGCCGTTTTGCGCTTCCCGCGCGGCGATCGCCCGCGCGGCCTCCTGCCCCTCCACCGTCCAAGTCGGCGGCGTCGGAAGCCCGGCACGCGCAAGAAAGAAGCTGGTGGTCGACTTGTCCACGCAGCGCTCGATCGCTCGCGCGTCGTTCCACACCGGCACGCCGAGTTCGCGAAGTGCATGCAAGATGCCCAGCCGACGCGTGACCTCCTCGAAGCTGCCGCCGGAGATGGCACGGACGAGCACGGCATCCGGCAGAGCCCCGGCAAACCCGGGTAACCGCAGTCCGTGCGGCGCCGTTGTGTCGAAGACGCAGCGAGCGAGACGGACCGCCTGCGCCTCCTCGCGGCGCGCAGCGAAGGCGCGCAGCAGTGCCCGTGCGTGCCAGTCGGTGCCGTCAATGGCGAGCGCGATACGCACGCGGCGCGACTCTCACCCGCCGCGCAAGTGCGTGGCGGCCCCCGGGGCGGAGCCCGGGGGGAGGCTCACTTCCGCGACAGCCGTGGGAGAGGCGGGCGAAGCCCATAGCGTCCGACCCAGCCGCCGTACTGCGGAGTTAAATTTTGCCGGCCATTGCGGTGACAGGTTCTTCCGCAAGCTGCTGTTGCCTCCGTGTGGTGATTTTGAGTTATCTGATGTAAGACCAATTCTTGGCATGACGCTAATGCGGCGAGGAACGGGCGATCCAAGCCTCGGGCGCATTTGCAGTGTAATACCGACGGCCCGAGCCGTTGGCTCTTGGAGGTTTCCCTTAGCCCGCAGAGATAAATAGAGCCGGGGAACGGCTATCCCCGCATCCTATAGGGAGCGGACCGCCGGCAATGGGGGTTTGCCTGACTAAAATGGCGGCACGTCACCATTGACAGTCCACGGCAATTGTCCCAAATGCAAAAGCCTGCCGCGGGTGATAGGGTCAACGATTGACCTTAATTACCAAACAAGATAAGCGTATCAGTGCAGTGCACAATAACTATCGGAGATTAAGTTGGCTCGTAAACCTAGCCTCAACCAAGTGGTCCGCTCCGCTCGTCTTGAGCGCGGACTGTCGGTCGCAGAAGTCGCGGCACGTGTCGGTGTCAGTGCGCCTTGTGTCTATTTTTGGGAAATGGGTCGGACACGTCCGCGTGATGCCAATCTGACGGCGCTTTGCAAGACGCTGAAGCTGCCAATCCGGGCGACGCGGGCACTCGCCAGCTAGAGAACTTTCCCTTCACCGGAACAGGCCTGCCTCTCTGTCCCTGATGGATGGACTACGTCCAGCAAGGGATCAGTGGCGCGAGGTCTCGTTCCATCGTTCGGCGAGCACCAATCCCGGCGGCAGCAACTCTCCGTAGAGGCTGGCGCGGTCCGAGACGCCAACGGGCACGAATCCCCTGATCTTCGCGGTTCGGAGCGGGGCAACCCCTGAGCTCTCGAGCTTGCCGGCGATCAGGTTGCGCAGTGGCTTGGGCACATCCAGACGTCGGTGGTCCACAACGCGCGCGGCCCGAAGGAACAAGGTCTGCAGCTCCTGTAGCTCCGATTTCGCCCAGTCGAAGGATCGAAACGCCGTGTATGCTCGCTCGACGAGGTCGGGCGAGACGACGGTCTCAGGCCCGGCGTAAAGCGGAGCCCGATTGAGTAGAAGCCCGAGCGCTGCAAGGTAGGGAGCGCAAGGCTGCGCGGCGCGCGCGAGGGCTGCGGCCTCATCGATGAACAGGTTGACCAGCTCCGCCTTCATCTCATGCGGGATCAGCTCTATAGATCCCGCCAGGCGCACGAGCTCAGCCGGTGCTTTTCCGCTGCGGAGTTTGTCGAGCTCGCCGGCCAGAAGTTTTTCCTGGCGTTCACGCGAGAGCCCGCCCGAGACCCGGCGCCAGAGGATATATTCTTGGTACCTAATGCGCCGGCCGGGGAAACACGGTCCCGCTTCGTACAACCGCCATAAACTGTCCATGCGAAGGTCGTCGCCGTCAAAGCCGAAGCCTGGCCGCAGCATAAATCCAGTTAGGACAAGCCAAGTCTCCTCGTGATCCGCCGAAAGCCTTCGGCCCTCCGAGTGCGCCTCCAGGGCGGACCAAAGCGCTCGCAGCAGAGTTGCGCTCCACTCGTTCCTGGGCCGTCCGAGGATACGCTCAAGGCTCTTCATGATCGCGGGGGCAGCGACTCTGTCCTTCCGGGTGAAAACGCTCGCGAGATGCTTCTGCGCCGCTTCGAGTGCACCCTCCGCGGCATGCAGCCCCGCCTGGGCGCGCGTTTCGCGAACCGCCGCGGCATCCGCCGCGCCGGCGCTCCCTTGCTCGTGCGGGCGGAGGTTGAATTCCAGGGGCCAAGACTGCTGGATCGCCGGGTCCGCGCCGACGCAGGAGACTTGGAGCAGACCCAGCGCATTCATCCTTGCGGCCAAGCGAACCGGCACGGTCCGATCTGCCCCGAGGCGGGACGGCTCGGCCAACTTGACCGTCGTCTGGAGTGGCGGCAGCGCACGGAAATCCGCTTCAGACCACACCAGGATGTCTCCCGCCCGGCTCCTGCCATGCCGGCTCGACGAATAGGCCTGGAATGATACAAGGCGATTGGTCCGTAATTCGAGTGGAGGATCGGCGATTTCGAACAACTCGTCGGGTGCAGCACCGCGAGGAAGGACGCATACGAGCAACCAATTCGCCGCCTCGGCAGTTGTTGCGGCCGGCCCCTGCACTTCCAGGAAAACCGCATGGGCGGCGCCGGCTTCAATGCGCCCGGTTTGGCGGTGGAGAAGCACGCTAAATCGCGCGGCACCACGCGCGACCGCGAGGCTGGGCTCGGCATTCTCCAGAATGAGCGGTGCGTACCCGTCCTGCCAGGCCCCGATCTGCTCGCGGAGCCTCTGCTGCAGCAGCAGCGGTTGGAGCGATCCGCCATTGAACAGCACCGCATCGACCCGCGCGCGATCCCGGAGGAAGTCGGCGAGATGTCGGGTGACGGCGCTGTCGGAGGCATAGGGGAGCCCTAACTCCCGCAATGCCCCTGACGTCCGGTAGGGCCGCGCTTCTGCGGGGCAGAGCGGAAAGAATCCATCCAGCAGCGCCCGTTCCAGTTCTGCACGCGTCACCGTTGCCGTCCGGGATCCGGCGATCAGACCCGCCCCCCTCCCGGGAAGTGCCATCGCAAACTGCTCGTCCGGTGAGCCCGGATCTGACAGCACCTTCTCCTTCAGATCCCGGCAGAACGCGACAAGATGATCCCATTGCTGGCCAGAAAGCTGGCCGTGTTCTGCGCCGAACCGCGCTTCGACCAAATGCGCGATCGCAAGGTCGATATTATCCCCACCCAGCAGGATATGCTCGCTCACTGCAACGCGCTTAATAAGAGGGATCGGACCCCGCTCGGCCTCGCGCAGCTCAAACAGGCTGAAGTCCGAAGTGCCGCCCCCAATATCGATGACCAGCACATGCCACGGCCCACCATCCCGATCCGGTAGCTGCTGCCACAGCTCACGCCTGGCGTCGTGCTGGTCCAGCCAGCAATAGAAGGCCGCCTGCGGCTCCTCGACCAGTCGTACGCCATCGGGGAACCTGGCTTCCTCGGCTGCGGCGATTGTCAGTCGCTGCGCGGCCGCATCGAAGGAGGCGGGTACCGCGATCGTGATCTCTTGGTCATCGAACGCGAAGCCGCTCTCGGCGAACCGGTCATTCCAGACGCCGCGCAAATAGCTGAGGATGAGTGCAGAGGCGCCTACCGGTGAGATCTTCTGCTCACGTGCCAGGTCCTCCGATCCCCACGGCAGGAACGGGGCCGACCGGTCGGCCGTGTGGTGGCAAAGCCAGGACTTCGCGGCATGGACCACGCGCCCCGGCGTTTCGCCGGCCCTCCTCCGCGCGAGCCGGCCGACGACCCACCCCCCCGCTCCCGCTGTCCTGCCATGAAGCTGGGCCGCAACCGCGTCCTCCGGGAGGTAGAGAAAGGAGGGAAGGGTGGGCTCGTCCGTCAGGCTGGTCAGGCTATCCCATTGCGGAACGCGAAGGATTTCCGGATCCGCCTCGCCGATTAGCGGCGCGAAGGCCAGCGCGGAGTTCGTGGTGCCGAGATCGATGCCAATGGAAAAGCGGGCTCGTGCCATCGGGGATGCTCACCGGCAGTCCAAAAAGCGGACCTGCCCTATTCGGTGCGGACCTGGAACTCAATCTTCCAACGACGATCGGAGTTCGTGTGCTTCATCCAGAGCTCAAGGATTCCGAGCTCCGTCACGACCGAGTTGATGCGTACCGGCACTATTTGGCCCGTCGGAGCCTCAGGGAGCGCCGGAAGCTCGATTTCGAGCAGGCTGGTTTCCTCCAGCTCACGTTCGGCGTCGGGAAGGACCTGTCCCGGCGTGTCGCCGCTGCGCACGGCCGAGGAGAAGAATCGGAACTCGGCCGGCTGGCCGGTGACGAGGCCTAGCTCGCGTCCCTCGATCAGGAGTTCCGTGCCTTCCTGCATGCCCTGCGGGACGACGCACAACGCCTTCACCGGGGGCCTGAAGCCTGGAACGGCGAGTGCCGATGTTTCCAGACCGACGTAATAAGACCGCGACGTGCCGGCCTTGATGCGCATCCCTTTGCCCGTCGCACGCTGAACTCCATAGATCATGGCGCCGCGTGCCACGGCGAGGTCCGGCTCGAAGCCTTGCAACTCGCGGACTGGCTGTCCCCCGTTCCAGGACGCCAACAGATCCAGCACCCGGGCGCGGATCGACGCAGCCTTGAAGACGCCTCCATTGAACAGCACCGCGGTCGGTATGAGAGCCTCGGTCCCGGTCCGGGGTCCAACGAGTGATGCGAGCTTCTCACTCGCCGTCACGTTCTGCAGGCTGCGGCGGAGAAAGCGCGCCAGATGCTTGCTGACCACCGGATCGGATGCATAGGGCAGGCCGAATTCCTGCAGCCCAACGCGGCGGCCCTCGCGTGGCGTGTCGTCGATGCTGGTTCTGGCGAAGAAACCGTCGAGGACGATCTGCTCGAGCATCTGGCGATCGAGCGTTGTTGACACTGTCCTGGCAAGCAGGCTGGAGCCGCGCGATGGGACGGCGATCGGCGCTTCTGCCAGCGCGTCATTTTCAAATAAGGTGATCTTGGCCTTTGAGGCGGCATGCACGAGTGCCAGGAACTGCCACGCGTCCAGGGACTTGCCCGCCAACTCCAGCTTGGCCTGTAGCGCGTAGGCGAGTGCCAGATCCATGTTGTCGCCGCCGAGCAGAATGTGTTCGCCGACGCTGATGCGCTCCAGTTCCAGGGTACCGGCGACATCGGTGACCGCGATCAGGCTGAAATCTGCCGTCCCCCCACCGACGTCGCAAACAAGGATGATATCACCTGGAGCAACCAGATTGCGCCACGCCCTGCCGGCCTGAGCCGTCCAGGCGTAGAACGCTGCCTGCGGCTCCTCCAGCAGCGTGACATTCCCGAGCCCGGCGGCGTCGGCTGCCTCGGCCGTGAGGCTTCTGGCGATTTCGTCGAAGGAGGCAGGAACGGTAACGACGACCTGGCCATCTGCAAGGTCCCAATTCCGCCCCTGCCCGCGCTCGGCGTACAAGAACGCTTCCCGGAGATGCTGTAGGTAGCGGCGCGAGCACTCGAAGGGCGAGAGCTTCTCCTCTGTAAGGTCGGATTTCCAGGGCAGGGTCCGCTGTTTCGGATCGATATGCGGATTCGAAAGCCAGGACTTTGCGGACGTAACGAGACGATCGGGCACCAGCGCGCCATGCTCGCGGGCGAATTGACCGATGATCGCCGGCTCCCCCATATCGCTCCCGGGCAGAGGAAACGCACCCTTCGGGAACTCCTCAGGGTGCGGAAGATACAGGGCTGACGGCAGCGTCGGCCTCTCGCTCACCTGATTCGGACCCAGGCTTTGTGTTATTTCGACAATCGCTGTCTCTTCAGTCTCAAGATCGGCGACAGCCATCGCGCTGTTGCTTGTGCCGAGATCGATGCCGAGACTGAAACGAGCGTTCATGGGTCAGGGTCCGGAATGCGCCACGTCAGAAACTCCCGTCAGCGGAGGCGCGCCGCAAGAGGGAGAAGGCGCCGCTTCCGCCAGTGGCTCTTTCCGGCGCGGCACCGATTGTCGGGCTCGACCGAATGCCGGCCTGCTCGGGCCTACCTATTTGAGCTCCACCTCGGCCGGAGCAATCGTCGGTAACCGGTCGGCGGAGCTGCGCGGAATGCGCGGCAGCTTGACTTGGTCGGTCTTCCAGCCACGGTGGACGAGGACCCCCGAGAAGGGCGCTTGCCCGCTGATCCTGCCCAGCAGCCGGTACTCGTCCGCCGCATAGCCGGCGGCGATCCGGATGGTCGACCCCTCGCTTTCCGGGCGCACGGGGTGGATCTGGAAGTGCTCCTGCAGAGCCGCCTTGCATCCGGCGTGCACAACGCGCGCGGCTGCCCCGACCTGGGCGTCGTCATATGCGTTGATGTCATCCATGAGGAAATCGACCAAGCGACCCTTCTCCTGCAGCAATGCGAGAAAGCTGACAATTTCGGCCTCCGTCTGGGCTGCGGGAGCGGCAGCGGGCGGGGGGCGGGCCGGTTCGGCGGGAGTGGCTCCGATCTCGTTCTTCGGGCTGCGCCTAGCGAGGATCGTGGCCAGCACAACAACGCCGAGCACCAGGGTGACACCCGACAGATATGGCTGGGAGAAGCCCGCCAGGGGCAGCAGTGCGAGCGCGTTCATCGCCAGCAACAGGAGGACGGCAACGATCGAGACGACCTTCATCACGCAATGCTCATCGTTACTGCTCGAGGCACAATGCACCTTCCTCGTCGGCGTGACGGTCAAAGATGTCAATTGTCCGATCTCACAGGGGTATGGACAGCCAGACGTGGCGCGGCTAGCTTGCCTGGTACTGGCGGCACGTCGGAACTAACGTGGCCCCGGCAACTGGTGTAGGAGAGAAAAAATGTCCTGGAAGCGCCCGAAAATCCGCGAGATTTGCATTGGGATGGAGATCAACGGCTACCTTCCAGCCGATCTCTGATCGCGTCTTCAATTACGTTTAGCGGATGGTCGGTCCCGGCCTGGGGCTGACAGCGATTGTTCTTGGCTCGGCAGCCGGCGGCGGCGTTCCGCAGTGGAATTGCGGCTGCCGAGTCTGCGCGTTGGCATGGGCCGGCGATTCGCGTGTGCCGCCTCGCAGCCAAGTTAGCATCGCGATCAGCGGTGATGGTGAAGGGTGGCTGCTGATCGGAGCGTCCCCTGATCTGCGCCAACAGATTCTCGAAACGCCAGCGTTGGCGCCTCGAAAGGGGCTGCGTCATTCGCCCATCAGCGGTGTCGTCCTGATCAACGCGGATGTCGATGGAATTGCGGGGCTGCTGGCGATCCGGGAATCGCAGCCGTTCCGCCTCTACGCCCCGGCGCCGATCCTTCAAGTCCTGAAGGCGAACCCGGTGTTCGACGTTCTGGATCCCGCGTTGGTCAAGCGAGTGGCGGTGTCGCCGTCGCAGCCGATCGACTGCGGCTGCGGGCTGTCGCTTTGCCTGTTGCCGATGCCAGGAAAGGTTCCGCTGTATCTGGAGGATCGTACAGCCGTGCAGCCGGAGCCCGGCCCAACCTATGCCGCGCTGCTCGAAGCGGGAGGCCGGCGCGCGCTGATCGCGCCGGCCTGCGCCGACATCACCGATGAGGTGCAAACGCATATGCGGCAATCGGACGTGGTGTTCTTCGACGGCACGCTGTTCACCGATGACGAGATGATCCGCGCCGGCGTCGGCCGCAAGACCGGGCGGCGGATGGGCCATGTGTCGATGTCGGGTCCCGGCGGCTCGCTGGCTGCGCTGGCGGACCTGCCGGCGCGCCGTATTTTCGTTCATATCAACAACACGAACCCGGTGCTGATCGACGGCTCCGAGGAGCGGCGCCAGGTTGAGGCCGCGGGTTTCGAGGTCGCGTTCGATGGGATGGAGGTGCGTCTTTGACCGAACTTCTCACCCCGGCTGAACTGGAGGCGCGCCTGCGCGAGATGGGCGCTCGCCGTTACCACAATCTGCACCCGTTCCATCGCATGCTGCACAGCGGTAAGTGCAGCAAGGGTCAGGTGCAGGCCTGGGCGCTCAACCGCTACTATTACCAGGCGATGGTGCCGATCAAGGATGCATCGTTGATCGCCCGGTGCGAGGATCCGGAGATCCGCCGGGAGTGGCGCAAGCGGCTGGAGGATCACGACGGCAGCGATACCGGCCCGCCGGAGGGCGGCGGGATCGAGCGCTGGCTGAAGCTGACCGACGGGCTGGGTCTCGACCGGCAGGCGGTGATCTCGACGAAGCTGCTGTTGCCGGGCACGCGCTATGCGGTCGAGGCCTATGTGCATTTCGTGCGCGAGCGCAGCCTGCTGGAGGCGATCGCCTCCGCCATGACCGAGCTATTTTCCCCGCAGATCATCACCGAGCGGCTGGAGGGTATGCTCGCGCATTACGATTACATCACCGATGAGACGATGGCGTATTTCCGCAAGCGGCCCCCGCAGGCCGAGCGCGACGCCAAATATGTGCTGAATTACGTCAAGACTCATGCGCGCACGCCGGAGCAGCAGCAGGCGGTGATCGACGCGCTGTCGTTCAAGTGCGACGTACTGTGGGCGATGTTGGATGCGCTGCATCACGCTTACGTGTCGCCCGGGCTGATCCCGCCGGGCGCCTTCGTGCCGGCGCCGGGCGATGCCTGAAACCGGCGCGTCGGTGCCAGAGACTGCGCGCCCGCGGCTCGCCACCGGCGTGCGGCTGCATTTCGACACCCGCCGGCAGGCGTGGATGCTGTTAGCGCCCGAGCGCGTCGTCGAGACCGAGGACCCCGCCCACGACATCCTGCGCCGCTGCGACGGCAGCCACACGGTGCAGCAGATCGTTGATGAGCTGGCGGAGATCTACACCGCGGACCGTGCGGAAATTGCCGGCGACGTTGCGGGGCTGCTGGCGGAGCTTGCGGGCAAGCGCATGGTGGAGCTGTGAGTGCGCCTGAAATCACGGATGCTGGGCCGCCGCTCGGGCTACTGGCCGAGCTGACGCATCGCTGTCCCCTCGGCTGCCCGTACTGTTCGAACCCGCTGGCGCTGGAGGGTCGGGCCACGGAGCTCGACACCGCATCCTGGGCGCGCGTGTTCCGCGAGGCGGCGGAGTTGGGCGTGCTGCAAGTCCATTTGTCGGGCGGCGAACCGGCGTCGCGACGGGATTTGGTGGAGATCGCAGGCGCGGCGCACGAGGCGGGACTGTACACGAACCTGATCACCTCCGGGATCGGGTTGGACGCGGGGCGGCTGGAGCGGCTGCGGGCGGTCGGGCTGGATCACCTGCAGATCTCGATCCAGGACGCTGGCGCGGAGTCCGCGGACCACATCGCCGGTTATGCCGGCGCCCATGGGCGCAAGCTGCATCTGGCGCGTGCTGCGGTCGGGATGGGGCTGCCGCTGACGGTCAATGTGGTGGTGCACAGAGCGAACATCGCGAGATTGCCAGCGCTGGTGGCGCTCGCCGTCGAGCTAGGCGCAACGCGCGTGGAAATCGCACACGCGCAATATTACGGCTGGGCGCTGCGCAACCGTGCCACCCTGATGCCGACGCGCGCTCAGGTCGCCGAGGCGATGGCCGAGCTCAGCCGCGTGCGGGAAGCGTACCGGGACCGGCTGGTCATCGATGCGGTCGTGCCCGACTATTATGCGCGGCGTCCGAAACCCTGCATGGGCGGTTGGGGTCGCCGGTCGCTGAATGTGACGCCGAGCGGCCGCGTGCTGCCGTGCCATGCTGCGGAGACCATTCCCGGCTTGGTCTTCTGGTCGGTGCGCGAGCACAGCCTGGCGGAGATTTGGGCTGGGTCGCCGGCGTTCCAGGCGTTTCGCGGCACCGATTGGATGCGCGAGCCGTGTCGCTCCTGCGAGCATCGCGAGATTGATTTCGGCGGTTGCCGCTGTCAGGCGTTGGCTATTGCGGGGGATGCGGCGGCGACCGATCCAGCCTGCGATCTGTCGCCGCTGCATCACCTCATGAGGACGCTGGCGGAGGAGGCTTCGGCGGCCGATGATGCGGCCTATGCCTATCGCGGGCGGCCGGCGCGCGAGCCGGCGCTTGCCGGGACGGAGACATAGGTTGGGATTGCGTCGGGCGGCGGAGACGCTGCATCGTTGTCGCCGTCGGCTGGGAGGACCGGAGGTTAATGGGCACGCGCGCGGAGTTTGACGCCGCCATGCTCGGGGATGTGCGGGTCGCACAGATCATAGGCCGTGCTGTCTGACGGACGGCGCTCTTATGTCGGTGCATGCCGAGGCTTCCGCGGGTGCGGAGATAACCGGGACGGTCGCGCGCGATCGAGCCGACGAGGCGCTCGCTTCCCGCGGAAGGCATGCGTCACACCCGCCCAAGGTCGTGCTGTCGGCGCTGCTGCATGGAGCGGTTCTTGCCGCAATCCTCGTGTTTCTGCGGGCCGAGGTGCTACCCCGCGGGGTCCCTGAACAAGTGCCGGTTCCGATGGTGTTTGAAACGCCGGCGGCGGCAACCGCGCTGACCCCAGCGGCAGCACCTGCCCCAGCGCCCACCACACCACCCGCTCCGCCGGTGAAACCGGCGCTACCCCAGCCGCAGACTGCTGTCGCCCCGCCAGAGCCGGTCCCACCGCCTCCGGTCGCGAAGCCGCCGCCCCCCGTTCCGCAGCCACCGCCGCCTGATATCGCCCCGTCGGAGGCGGCCATCGAGCTGCATCTGCCGGTACCGCCACTGCGTCCGCCCCCACCTCCGCCGCGGCGTGCGGTTGCCGCCGCGGCTTCCCGCGCTGCTATGCCCTCACCCGCTGCCGTCTCACCGCCGGTCGCGTTGATGCCAACGCAGACCGAGGCCGCTACCAATGCGCCTGGCGGTGCATCGGCCGGGCCGTTCGAGCCGCCTCGGCCAGTGGCGGGAATGGCGTCGGATCGGCCGCCGGTCTATCCTCAGATCGCGCGCCTTCGCGGCGAACAAGGCCGCACTGTGCTGCGGGTCAGCGTCGGCACTGACGGCTTGCCGCACGACATTTCGGTGGAGGTTAGCAGCGGCTATCCGGTGCTGGATTCTGCCGCCCTGTCGGCGGTACGAGACTGGCGCTTTGTACCAGCGACCCGGGGGAATACGCCCGTGCCGGCGGTTGCCGAAGTGCCCGTACGGTTCCAGCTCGAGAACCCTTGAGTTGGGACCCCGCCGCCGGCACACCCCAGCGGGCCTATTGCGTGGGAGATTTGAGAATGGACGCACTCGAGTTGCTGCTTGGCCGCGAGTTGGCGCTGCGGTTGGAACCACCGGGGCCGACCCCGGAGGAGCTTGATGTGATGCTGGGCAGCGCGGTGCGTGCGCCCGATCACGGCCGGTTGCGGCCATGGCGATTCGTGATCGTGCCCGAAGATCGACGGGCGCATCTTGGCGAGGTGATGGCCGATGCGTTGCGGCGGCGCGAGCCGAACGCGTCGGCTGATGTGCTGCAGCGCGAACGCGACAAGGCGATGCGGGCGCCACTAATCGTGGTGGTGGCGGCGCATATCCAGAAGGGGCACAAAATTCCGGAGGTGGAGCAATTGTGCTCGGCCGCGGCGGCGGCTCAGAACATCATGCTGGCGGCGCATGCGCAGGGCTATGGCGGGATGTGGAAGACCGGGGCAGCGGCGTACGATCCCGAGGTGAAGCAGGCGCTTGGCCTCTCCGCCGACGACGAGATTGTTGCATTCGTTTATCTTGGCACACGCGTTGGCGGCGGATCGCCGGCAATGCGGCCGGCGGCGCGAGACCATGCGTCCGTCTGGCAGGGGTGAAGTGGAGGGGGGGTGATGTCTCAGGGGCAACCGGTGCTGTTGCTGACGGGTGCCAGCCGAGGCATCGGCCATGCGACCGTGAAGATCTTCAGCGATCATGGCTGGCGGGTACTGACGATCTCCCGCCATCCCTTTGATCCGCGCTGTCCGTGGAAAGGCGGCGAGCCCAACCACATCCAGCTCGATCTTGCCTCGATCGAGGGTGTGGAGGCGGCGCTGCCGCACATCCGTGACATTGTCGGTGGCCGGCTGGATGCACTGATCAACAACGCGGCGATCTCGCCCAAGACGCCGGCCGGCGGCAAGATCACTAGCCTGCAGATGCCGTACCAAGACTGGCTACATATTTTCAACGTGAATTTCTTTGCGGCAATCGTGTTGGTGCAAGGACTGAAGGATTATTTGATCGCCTCACGGGGCAGTGTGGTCAACATCACCTCGATCGTTGGCTCGCGCGTACATCCGTTTGCCAGTGCGGCCTACGCCACATCGAAGGCGGCGCTGTGGGCGCTGACCCGTGAGATGGCGAGCGATCTCGGAGCGAGCGGTGTGCGCGTGAACGCGGTATCGCCGGGCGAGATCGAGACGGGAATTCTGGCGCCCGGCACATCGACGATCGTAGAGCGGGCGATCCCGATGCGACGCTTGGGCCAACCGAAGGAGGTGGCGGAGCTGTTGTATTTTTTGTGCTCGGATCGGGCGAGCTATATCACCGGGTCTGAGGTGCATATTGATGGCGGGCAACAGGTGTAATACCAACCGCCCGATCTCTCGACTCTCGAGTGGGGGGCTTCCCCTGACTCGCAAAGTTACGATTCGGTGCCCCTGACATCGATTGGAGTCGAGGGAGGGCCGGATGGGGCAAGCGATCACAATTACCCGCACGAAGCACACGGCGGCGGAGCTGCGTGAGGTGGCGGCCAAGAGCGACGACGGCGCGCAGGTTCGCCGCCTGTTGGCGATCGCCCTGATCCTGGAGGGTCGGTCGCGCAGCGAGGCGGCGGAGCAGTCCGGCATGGATCGCCAGACCCTGCGGGACTGGGTGCACCGCTACAACGCGGCGGGGATTGCCGGTCTGGAATCGCGCCACGGCAATGGTCGGGAGGCATTTCTCACGGAAGCGCAGATGAATGAGCTGAAGGAGATCGTGATCAAGGGGCCTGATCCGAAGACGGCCAAGGTGGTGCGTTGGCGCTGCGTTGATCTGCGCGACGAGGTGAAACGCCGGTTCGGCGTGCGAGTGAACGAGCGGACCATCGGCAAATGGCTGCGCAAACTGGGTCTGACCCGTCTGCAGCCGCGCCCGTTCCATCCGAAGAAGCACGCCGCGGCGCAGGAGGCTTTTAAAAAAACTTCGGCAGTTGCCTGAAGGACCTTCTTCTCTCCACCACGCCTGGTACGCCGATCGAGGTGTGGTTTCAGGACGAGGCCCGTGTCGGTCAGAAGGGCACGCACGCCTATATCTGGGCGCCGATCGGCTCGCGGCCGCCGATGGTGCGGGACAACCGCCACGAGTCCGCTTATCTCGGGGCAGTGGCGCCGGGGCGTGGCTTCCTGCACTACAGCTATTGCGTCAGCTCGCCGCTGCCCTGGCGCAAGCACGGCCTCGCACCGCGACGTGAAGCCTGGACCCCGCTCAACTTCCCGCCTGCCAGCGTCTGGCGCTACACGCCGGCACCCTGAGCCCATATCGGCTCGTTTGCCCATCGGAAGTCATTGCCATGCTGGCCCGGCTGGCGCCGTTTGGATTCGTTCTGCTGTGGAGCTCCTCGTTCGTTGCGGCGAAGACCGGGCTGCGGCATCTCACTCCCCTGCTGTTCGTGGCCATCCGCTTGGCCGGCTGCGCTGCCGTCCTGCTGGTGTTGATGCTCGTCCTCCGCCGTTCCTGGCGGCCACTTGTCGGATGGCGCGGGCTGCATTGCGCGATTGCTGGTGCACTGGTGAATGCCGTGGGGCTGATGGCCCCGCATGTCGGCCTGACCATGGTGGGCGCCGCCCCACTCGCGCTGGTGCAGTCGCTCACGCCGCTGCTAACCGCCGCTCTTGGCGTGGTTGTGCTGGAAGAGCCGCTGGGCGCGCTGCAGTGGCTCGGGCTGGTGTTAGGTGTCGTCGGCGTGGCTCTGGTGGTCGGGCTTGAAGCGGCCCAAAGTACGGCGCGTCTAGACGGGCTGTTGCTTGGCGGGGTCGGGGTTCTGGGCCTTGTCGTTGGGACGCTGTGGTTCGGGCGCTTTTGCCGTGGCGTCCCGCTGCTGGCCGGGGCGACAGCGCAATTCCTCGCCGCTGCCCTGGTCAGCGCCGTCGGGATGGCGCTGTTCGAGACTCCACATGCTGATTGGACGGCAGCTACGGTTGCGGCAGTGGCGTGGAACACGGGCGCGGTGTCGCTCGGCGGAATGGGGCTCTATTTCTTCCTACTTGCGCTCGGCACCGCCGCGGGAACCACGGCGAATTTCTACCTGATCCCCGGAACCGTAGCTGTGCTCGGATGGGCATTGCTGGGCGAGCGGCTGACCCCGCCAGCGGTAGTGGGGTTCGCCGTGGCAGCGACCGGCTGCTGGTTGGTGAAACGGCGCCCGGTCGCCTCCGTCGGCGACCGGCGGATGCTGCGCTGATCGCGCCGACCTGTGTTACTCGGAACGGCCGTCCCGCTTACTGTAATTGCTCTTGCAATCGCGCCCACCGCAGGAAGCTGCCTCAACCGCGATCGGCGAGGAACGCTTGTGCAGTCGCCGGATCTATCAGAGGCAACACATCGAACCGTGCCGGAACGATCTCCGCCCACTCGTTGAGCAGCCGATGCAGCGTCTCGTGACTGTCTACGTCCAGCACGGCGAGTGCACCGCGGCCGGTGCGGGCATAGATCCATTGCACGGTGCCCGCCGCTTGCAGCGGTGCCAGCCATTCCCAGTAACGCCGCCGGTTCGCCACCGCCTCGGACGGGCGACCGGGCAGCGGCTCGCTGATCACCGCGAACAGCATTACGCAAGCGACGGACGGCGGTCCGCCCAGGGCTGCACCTGCTCGAACGCCGCCGCCGCCTGCAGCACGCCGAGATCGTCGAACCGGCGGCCGACGATCTGCAACCCGACTGGCAAACCATCGGCCGTAAAGCCGCAGGGCACACTCGCCGCCGGATTCCAGGACATGTTGAACGGGTACGAGAAATGCGCCCACTCGATCCAGTTCCACGGATGCTGCGGCCAATGCTCGGGCATCAGGCGCTCGGCCGGGAACGCGGCTACTGACACAGCAGGGGTCAGCAAGAAATCCCAATCCTCGAACCAACGGTGGATGGCGGCGATATATGCCATCTTGCGCTCTTTCAGCCCAAGGTACTCGACCACCGACATTGGCGCGCCGTCTTTAATACAGGCGACGAGCCCTGGGTCCATCTGCGCTTCCCACGCCGGCAGATGCCCGGCCAGCCGCGCCATGTGCGCGGCCCAGAACGGACCGATCAACTCCGCACCGGTCTTGCCCCAGGGCAACGCCGCGCCCTCGACAACCGCCGCTAGCTCAGTAAAGCGGGCGGCGGCGGATTTCACCAACTCCGCCACCTCCGGATCGACTTGCGCATGACCCAGATCGGGACTGAACGCGATGCGCTTGCCTCGCACGCCCTCGTGCAACCGCCCGAGATAGTCCGCGGGTCCCGCCTCGCAGCTCGTATGGTCGAGCGGATGCGGACCGGCCATTGCGCCCAGGAACAGCGCGCCGTCCGCCACCGTGCGCGTCATCGGCCCCATGTGCGAGGTGTAGTCGCCGACGCTGACCGGGGTGTAGGGGATCCGGCCGAAGGTCGGCTTCAGTCCGAACACGCCGCAGAAATGCGACGGCATTCGGATCGAGCCGGCGCCGTCGCTGCCCTGGTGCAGCGGCCCGAATCCCGCGGCTACCGCAGCTCCGGCGCCGGCTGAGGATGCGCCGGCGTTGTAGCCGTGCTTCCACGGATTGTGCGTGATCCCGGTCAGCGGCGAATGGCTCACGCCGGTCCAGCCAAATTCCGAAGTCGTGGTCTTGCCGAAGACGATGGCGCCCTGCTCTTTCAGCCGCGGCACCACAGTCGTGTCCTCTTTCGGCTGGTTCCCCTTGAAGATCAGACTGCCCATCTGGGTGGGCATATCCTTGGTGTTGGCGAGGTCCTTGATCGTCACCGGCACGCCATGCAGGGGACCGATGCGTTCACTTTTCATCAGCGCTGTCTCGGCATGGCGGGCCGCTTCCATCGCCCGATCGGCGGCGAGATGGGCGAACGCGTTCACCTGTGGGTTCAGCGTCTCGATGCGGGTGAGCAGGTCACGCATCACCTCGACCGGCGAGATCTTCTTCTGACGGATCATTTCGGTCAGCGTCACAGCCGGCGTGTAGGCGAGCTCGGTGTCGTCCATTGCGTCCCCCTGTCCGTCCGAACGATGGCCCGCGCGGTCGTTCGCGGCAAGGCTGCGAGCGCGCTACGCTGGCGGGCAGGGAGGGCGGACATGACTCGCTATATCGGCGCCATCGACCAGGGCACGACCAGCACACGCTTCATCGTCTTCGACCGTACTGGCGAGGCGATCACCATCGCCCAGCGCGAGCACCGGCAGATCTTTCCGGAACCCGGCTGGGTCGAGCACGATCCGCTGGAAATCTGGGACAACACCCGGGCGGTGATCGCCGAGGCTCTGGCGGTCGGCGGACTCGTGGCTGGCGACCTGGCTGCCGTCGGCATCACGAACCAGCGCGAGACGACGCTGTTATGGGACCGCGCGTCCGGAGTGCCGGCGTATAATGCGCTGGTCTGGCAGGACACGCGCGTCGATCCGCTGGTCGCCGAATTCGCCCGCGCCGGCGGGCAGGACCAGTTCCGCGCCCTAACCGGCCTGCCGCTCGCCAGCTATTTCAGCGCGCTCAAGCTGCGCTGGCTGATGGACAACGTGCCCGACATGCGGCGCCGCGCCGAAGCTGGGGAGCTGCTGTTCGGCACGATCGATACGTGGCTGATGTGGAACCTGACCGGCCAGCACGTCACCGACGTGACCAATGCCAGCCGCACGATGCTGATGAATCTGACGACGCTCGATTGGGACGATGCATTGTTGGCGGCGTTCGATATTCCGCGCGCGGTGCTGCCGCGCATCGTGCCATCGTCGGCGGTGTACGATGTGGCGCGTGGCGTGCTGGCAGGCGTGCCGATCGCCGGAATATTGGGTGACCAGCAGGCCGCGCTGGTCGGGCAGACATGCTTCCATCCTGGCGAGGCGAAGAACACCTACGGCACTGGCAGCTTTCTGCTGATGAACACCGGCCTGGCGCCGGTGCCGTCGAACAGCGGCCTGTTGACGACAGTTGCGTACAAGTTCGGCGACCGACCGGCGGCCTACGCGCTGGAGGGCTCGATCGCGGTCACCGGCGCGACGGTCCAGTGGCTCCGCGACAACCTGCGCCTGATTGCATCGAGCGATGAGATAGAGGCGCTGGCCATGTCGGTGCCGGACAATGGGGATGTCTATTTCGTGCCTGCCTTCTCTGGGCTGTATGCGCCGTGGTGGCGTGGCGACGCGCGTGGCGTGATCGCAGGACTAACGCGATACGCGACGGCGGGGCATATCGCGCGCGCGGCGCTGGAGGCGACCGCGTATCAGGTGCTGGACGTGATCGAGGCGATGCAGCGGGATTGCGGCTTTCCGATCCGTTCGCTGCGCGTCGACGGCGGGATGGTGCGGAACGAGCTGCTGATGCAGTTCCAGTCGGACCTGCTGGGCGTGCAGGTGATGCGGCCACGAACGATCGAAACGACTGCGCTGGGGGCAGCGTACGCGGCCGGGCTGGCGGTGGGAGTGTGGCAGAGCACGGAGGATCTGGTGCGCAATTGGGGTGTGACTCGCATCTGGTCGCCGGGGATGGACGAGCAGCGCCGCGCGGCGCTTACTGCGTCATGGCGCAAGGCAGTTGAGCGGTCATTTGGGTGGGCATAGAGGGTCTCGGTGCCGTAGCACCTTTACTCGACACACCCTCACCCGCCGTGCTGCACGCGGCGACCTCTCCGCAGAGCGGGAAAGGGAGGACTTCGCAATCCGCCACCTACGTCATGATGGAAAAGCCGCCATCGACCGGGATTGCCGCCCCGGTTACGAAATCCGACGCCTCGCTTGCCAGGAACACCGCGACCCCCGCCATATCCGCCGGCACGCCCCAGCGGCCGGCGGGCGTGCGCGCCTCCACCCGCTCGTGCAGCCCGTCCACTTGCCGCCGAGCCGTGCGCGTCAGATCGGTGTCGATCCAACCTGGCAACACGGCGTTTACCTGAATGCCGTCCTTTGCCCAGGCAGTGGCCAATGCGCGCGTCATTTGCACGATGCCGCCCTTGCTCGCCGCATAGGGCGTCGCATAAGGCGCGCCGAACAGCGACATCATCGATCCGATATTGATCATCTTGCCGCGGCCCGCCTGCTTCATTGCCGGATACGCCGCCTGCGAGCACAGGAACGCGCTGGTCAGGTTGGTGTCCAGCACATGGTGCCACTCCTCCTCGGTATAGTCCTGCGGCATCTTGCGCACCGAAGTGCCGGCGTTGTTGACCAAAATATCGAGCCGGCCGAACCGCCGCGCGGTCTCGGCAACAAGGTCGAGGCACGCTTGCTTGTGCGTTACGTCCGCGGAGATGAACGCTGTCCGCGTGCCATGCGCCGCCAACAACGCAAGCGCCAATTCGGCCTTCCTCGCATTGCGCCCGACCAGCACAACATCCGCGCCGCAGGACGCCAGGCCCTGCGCCATGCCGAGCCCGATGCCCCCATTGCCGCCGGTGACGACCGCCACGCGGCCCTTCAGACCGAACAGTTTCACGCGTTCCCTCCACCCCGGCTATTTCGTAATGAATCCACCATCGATCGTCAGCTCGGCGCCGGTGACGAAGCTCGCCTCGTCAGAGGCGAGGAACAGCACGCCATAGGCGACCTCGATCGGCTCGCCCAGGCGGCCCAGCGGCGTCTGCTCGATTTTGGCCGCGCGCCCGCCGGCATTGGTCGCATTCAGCATCGGCGGCATGTAGCCGGGGTGCACCGAGTTCACACGCACGTTCTGTGGCCCATAGCGGACCGCCGCGGCCTTGGTATAGTTGCGCACCGCAGCCTTCGAGGCGCAGTAACCCGGATGGCTCTCGTCGCCGCCGACAATACCCATGATCGAGGAGATATTGACGATCGAACCGCCGCCGGTCTTCGCCATCTCCGCCGCGGCGAGTTTGGTGCCCAGAAACACGCTGGTCGCGTTCACCTCCATCAGACGGTGCCAACCGTCCAGCCCGTCCGGATCGCCCACCGAGCTGCCGCTGATGCCGGCGTTATTCACGAGGATATCCAGCCGCCCATAGGCGGCGATCGTTTCGGCAATCAGGCGCTGCCAGTCGCGCTCGGAGGTTACGTCCGTGTGGACGAAGAGCGCTTTGTGCTGGGTGGCACACAACTCGGCGGCCACCGCCTCGCCTTGCCGCTCCAGCACGTCGGCAATGACGACCTTTGCTCCCTCGCGGGCGAACAGCCTGGCTTCCGCCTCGCCCATGCCGTGCGCGCCGCCGGTGACGATCGCGACTTTTTCCTTGAGCCGCATGCCTTCCACCCCTCTATTTGTGCTGATCATTGGCCGGCAGGCGAGACGCCGCAACCGACGTCGCGGGCTAGTCCTCGCGCCGGCGTGTGTTCGTAGTCCATGGCGGGGATGCTAGGACGGCAGCTATCACACACCCAGGAAGGAGCACGGACCCATGGCGGCCACGATACCCGACGCTTTCCGCGACATCTTGGAGCAGAAGAAGGCCTTCGCCAACCTCGCCACGACGATGTCCGACGGTTCACCGCAGGTCACCCCGGTCTGGTTCGACTACGCGGACGGGCACATCCGAGTGAACACGGCGAAGGGACGCGTTAAGGCACGCAACATGAAGCAGGGCTCGCACGTGGCGCTGGCGATCATGGATCCGGACAATCCCTATCGGTACATCCAGGTACGCGGAACCGTAGCGCGTGCGACCGAGGATGGCGCGGACGCACATATCGACTCGCTGGCCAAGAAGTATCTCGGCAAGGACAAGTATCCCTTCCGCCAGCCCGGAGAGCAGCGCATCATGTACGAGATCGTGCCCGAATCGGTGCACAGCATGGCGTGATCCGGCGGTCTGCTCAACGCTGGTCAGGCATCCATTCCCCCAGAACTTGTTCCTCGGAATACGCTGCCCCGGCGATATCGATCAACGGCTGCTCATCGTAATCCGCCAGCGAGGCCAGAACGAGGGATCGCACCGCGATGGTTTCATCATCGATCATTCGCCCGACTTCGCGCCGCAGGCTCGGGCTGGCGTCAAGCAACCGCTCAATGCGGCGTGCCCGCCGGATGCTGTCACGCCAGCCCCTGCTGGTGCGATGGCGGGGGATGCTTGCAGCTTCAGCAGGTGCTCGATGACCGTCCCGATATGGCTGGCTAGCGCCCGGAGTTCGGCAGCACCTAAGCTTTCGAGCTCCTCGGCCACGTGGTCCCAGTCGATCGGCGCGTTCGATCCCTGGCGGGCCGCCGCGCGCAAGGCCCGTGCCTGCTCTTCGCTCCACAGCAGGAGATCCGTATCGTACCGACTGCCAAGCATAGCTGCGGATGCAGAGTTTGGGCAGCCTGTCGGCATTCTGTGTGGTAACATGCTACCACATGCCGAAGGCCTTGACCCGCCGCGGCCTTCCCGCCATAAGCCGCCGCTGGTTTCAAGGAACGCCCGATGAAGACCACCCTCTCGCTGAAGCCTGCGGAGGTCGCCAAGGACTGGGTGCTGATCGATGCCGACGGCCTGGTGCTAGGCCGCCTTGCCTCGATCATCGCCACCCGGCTGCGCGGCAAGCATAAGCCGCAGTTCACCCCCCATGTCGATTGCGGTGACAATGTCGTGGTGGTGAACGCCGCCAAGGTGTGTATCACCGGCAACAAGGCCGAGCAGTCGATCTTCTATTACCACACGGGCTATCCCGGCGGCATCAAAGGCCGCTCCATCCGCCAGCGGCTGGAGAGCAAGCACCCCGAGCTCGTGCTGGAAAAAGCGGTCGAGCGAATGATCACGCGCGGGCCGCTGCAGCGAAAGCAGATGAAGCACCTGCACGTCTATGCCGGGCCCGAGCACCCGCACGAGGGGCAGCAACCGAAGCCGCTCGACATCGCGGCGATGAATCCGAAGAACAAGAGGGACTGAGCCGATGTCCGGAACCCAGCCGACCCGTACCGGCACGCTCGCCGACCTGAAGGACCTTGCGGTCGCCACCGGCGCGGTGCAGCCGGAGCGCCCGAAAGTCGAGCCGAAGCGCGACGCACTCGGCCGCTCCTACGCCACTGGCCGGCGCAAGGACGCGGTGGCGCGGGTGTGGGTGAAGCCGGGCAAGGGCGGGATCACGGTGAACGGCAAACCGGCGGCGCAGTATTTCGCCCGCCCGGTGCTGCGCATGCTGATCACTCAGCCGTTCCTGGTGGCGGACCGCTACAACCAGTTCGACGTGGTCTGCACCGTCGCTGGCGGCGGCCTGTCCGGTCAGGCGGGCGCGGTGCGGCATGGCATCAGCCGGGCACTGACCAACTACGAGCCGGACCTGCGGGGGATCCTGAAGGTGGCCGGGTTCCTGACCCGCAATTCGCGCGTTGTCGAGCGCAAGAAATACGGCCGCAAGAAGGCCCGCCGCAGCTTCCAGTTCAGCAAGCGGTAGGTTGTCGGGGCCGATCCCCGGACCTAGTCTTCGATGGAACTGGAGGACCGGATGGCAGACAGGCCAATCGTGTTCATCGACGGCGAGGCCGGCACCACCGGCTTTGGCATTCGTGACCGGTTGCTGGCGCTGCGCAGCATCGAGTTGCGCAGCCTGCCGGCGGATCGCCGCAAGGACCCGGCCGCGCGACGGGACATCATGGCCGAGGCTGATCTGGTCGTGCTTTGCCTGCCCGACGATGCTGCACGCGAGTCCGTCGCCATCGCCGAAGGGCTGGGGAATGCGGCGCCCAAGCTTCTGGACGCCAGCACGGCGCATCGGGTGCATCCGGACTGGACCTATGGGTTCCCGGAAATGGAACCGGGCCAGGCTGGGCGGATCGCTGCGGCACGCAAGGTGGCCAATCCCGGTTGCTACCCCACCGGCGCGATCGCCCTGATCCGGCCGCTGGTCGATGCCGGCCATGTGCCGCCCGACTATCCGGTGACCATCAACGCTGTCAGTGGCTATTCCGGCGGTGGGCGCGCCATGATCGAGGCACATGAGCGCGAGGCCGGCCCGGCTTTCGAACTCTACGCCCTCGGCCTCGAGCACAAACACATCCCCGAGGCTGAGCGTTATGCCGGGCTGAGCCGCCGGCCGATCTTCGTGCCTTCGGTCGGGCATTTCCGGCAGGGGATGCTGGTCTCCGTGCCGTTGCATCTCGACACGTTGCCCGGTCGGCCGAGCGGGACCGACCTCCACACGGCCTTGGAATCCCGCTATGCCGGCAGCCGGCAAGTGCGCGTGGTCCCGCCTGATCCGTCCGGCAAGCTGGAGCCGCAGGCGCTGAACGGCACCAACCTGCTGGAGCTCACCGTCTACGCCAACGAGAAGCGGCGCCAGGCGGTGCTGGTGGCGCGGCTCGACAATCTGGGCAAAGGCGCATCCGGTGCCGCAGTGCAGAACCTCTCTCTGATGTTGGGTCTGCCGGATGCCTGATTTCCCGCTCGGGCGCGCCGAGTCACTGCCGCGCGGAATCGGACCGCTCTACGCGCTCGACGGCATCCTGCCGCGTGTCGATCCCACTGCCTTTGTCGCACCGACCGCGGCGGTTATCGGTGACGTGGAGATCGGCCCCGAGTCCGGCATCTGGTTCGCCTGCGTGGTGCGCGGCGACACCAATTTCATCCGCATCGGCGCCCGCACCAACATCCAGGACGGCACCATCGTGCATGTGGATGCAGTGACATTTCCCACCATCATCGGCGACGACGTCACGGTTGGCCATGGCGCGATCATCCACGGCTGCACGCTGCGCGACCGCGCCTTCGTCGGCATGGGTTCGACGGTGCTGGACGGTGCGGTGATCGAGGAGGGCGGCATGCTGGGCGCCGCTGGGTTATTGACGTCCGGCAAGGTGATCGGCCGCAACGAGCTGTGGACCGGCGCGCCGGCCAGGCTCAAACGGGTGATGGACGAAGAGGAACGGCGCGAGTTCGACCGCAACGCCGCCGAGTACCGGATGCTGGCAGCGCGCTATCGCGCGGGGTTCGAAGTCGGCCGCTAGCGAACGGCGCTGCCGCCGCCATATAAGGGACAGTTGCCTCCGAAAAGGAGCGGAACGATGCTGCGGCGCGGTATGATCCTGGCCGGTCTGCTGATCATGATCGGCTGTACGCCGTCGGTCGATACGGCGTTGATGCCGCCCTCCAGCGGGCTTTCGGATCCGGCAAATGCCATCCAGTACACGAGCTGGGCCTTTGCCTCGCCCGCCAGGACACGCAACGACCCGATCGCCGCCGCCCGGGCGGTTGCTGCACTGGACTATGTTGCCGGGGTGCTGAACACGAGCCCTTCCTACCGGTTTTCAAGCCCTGTCATCAGCTCCGAGATGCTGGACGCGCGTCAGGCGGTTCGGCGCGAGTTGGGAATTGTACCGACCGTCTCTTCCCAGGCAGTGGTGAACAGCATGATCGCTGTCTCGTCCGCTCTGGCGCAGGGCAACCAGGCGGCAGCGTTGGCCGCGCTGAATACGCCGATCTTCAGCCTGGGCCCTGAGAAGACCCTCGCGGTCCTGACCAACATGCCCTTGATCCGGGAGGCCAATATCGCAACGTCCCAGGCGGAAGGAGCGCTTAATGGCACCTTCTGCGCGCTCGGCTGCTTCAATTCAGGGCTGTAGCCGCAGTGGCCGCCGCCGGACCTCCGAGCGGACGTGTTGGAAATTGAGCGTCGCCGGATCCGCGACGACCGGGCCGGGCGCAATCGCGACGATGATCCGTTCAGCGATCGGCGCGAAATCGGCACGGAAATGTACCGAGGACTTCAACGCCAGGATCGGACAGTCCGCTGGCTCTATTCCGGCATGGCGGATGATCGCCTGATCGAGTGCTTGCATCTTGCGGCTCACCACGATCACGCGTACGCCGCCGATATCGACTAGCGCGGTCGGGCCGAGATTGGCTGGATTGCCGGCGCCCATCGGGCCGGTCAGCGTGAAGCGTCCATCGGTCAGCCGCAAGACTCGCGCGGTGCAAGCGAACGGCATGCCATCCGACTTGCCGCCGAGCGACAGCGACAGCCCCGCGCCTTCCCCGCCGGCATGGCAGGCTGCAGCGCTTTCCGCGTCGTTGATCAGGCAGACCACGGCGCCGGTGGCATGTTGGCGTACCAACTCAGTCAGCAGCCCAGTGGTATCGCCATGGCCGCCGCCGCCGGGATTGTCCTGGGTGTCGGCCAGTACCACCGGCCGGCGGGCGCCGGCGGCGATGCGGCGCGCCTCGGCGACCGCTTCGGCGGCTGGCAGCGTGTCCTGCACGAAGTCCCTCTCGCGCGCCGCGACGAGGGCGGCGAAATCGCTCGCGGCGGCGTCCGCCGCCTGCTGTGTCTCGGCAAAGGCGGCCAGGGCCGGGCCGCAATCGGCGAAATCGGCGTACGGAAACCCGAAGCACCAGGCGAGTTCGGCGACACCCGGCCATTCTGCGAGGCGCGCCCGCTCGGCCATGACGTCCTGCATTGGCGCCATCAGCGTGCACTGGCTGCCGAGCGGGATCCAAAAGTCGAGTTGCCGGAACGCCCGCGCCCATGGGTGGCCACGTTCGATACGCTTCAGCAGGAGTCGCATGGCCTGTGCACCGGCCGCTTTCATATCGATATGCGGATAGGTCCGGAACGGCACAACGGCGTCGGCAAGTGTCACCATGGCGCGGGTGAGATTGGCGTGCGGGTCCAGACTGATAGTGAGTGGCATCGCCGTCCCGACGATCGCCCGCACGCGGCGCAGCAACTCGCCTTCGGCATCCGGAAAACTGTCGGCCAGCGCTGCGCCGTGCAGATCGAGATAGACGCCGTCGAGCGGCGCAGCCTCGAGCACATCGGACAGGCGGGCGCAGATCAGCGCGGCGACCCGTTCGAATGCTTCATCCTGGATCGGGCCAGCGGGCGCGGCGGTCGTCCAGGCGAGAGGTGCCAGGGTGGCACCGGCTGCCTCCCCCGCCGCAATCGCCCCGGCAACCGGCACCGAGGTGCCGCGTACCGCTTCGATCAACCCCGGTCCGTGCTGAAGTCTCGGGAACCCGCCCGGCTGCACGAAGTCGGGCCATGTGGTGGGACGCGGGGCGAAGGAGTGGGTCTCGTGCAGAAAACCGCCGACGGCGATACGAAGAGGCATGCGATTCCTCGAAGCTGGTGCATCGGGAGGATCGCAAGCGCCGCCGTTCGCGTCCACGGAAGATCGGGTTTACGAGGTCAGCTTGCCTCCTTCGCGACGGCGGCGATCGGCAGTGACAAGCTGCCGGCCGGCGGTTCCCGCGCGTCGATATTGATCGTTGTCGAGGCAAACCACTCGATCGTCTTGGCCACGCCCCGCCGCACCGATGTCCGCGGCGACCCACCCACGGACAGCGAGGGTATCCTGCGCGTGGACTTCGCGGAGCCGGACGAAAGACTGGAGCCGATCGAATGGGATGAGTTCTTCAAGACCTTCGACGATCGGAAACTTGCCTTCCTGCACCCCGCCGACGGGCGACTGAGCCGGTTCTTCAAGTTCGTCCGCCGAGAGGAGTGACTGACGCCGGCGGTGCCGTTCAGTGAGCCGTAGCGATCACTCTCGTCCGTCTTGGGCGATCCGAAACGGCGCTGCCAAATAAACTCCAAGCACCCGTACTTCCGAGGAGAAAAATGAGAGCTCCTCCAATGCCCTCCGCAACGCCGGCTGCTCGGGATGGCCGTCGACGTCGCAGAGGAACTGGGTGGCGGCAAACTGGCCGGCCAGCATGTAGCTCTCCAGTTTCGTCATATTGACGCCGTTGGTCGCAAAGCCGCCAAGAGCCTTGTAGAGCGCGGCCGGTACGTTGCGGACTCGGAATACGAACGTTGTCATCAGGTGCGGCAGGGCGGGGTCGGGCGTGTGCGGCTGGCGGGCCATCACATAAAACCGGGTTGTGTTGTGGGGCGCGTCTTCGACATTCGCCCGTAGCACCGCCAGCCCATAAATCTCGGCCGCCAGCGACGAGGCGATCGCCGCGTCCTCTAAACTGTTCCATTCGGAGACTAGCCGCGCGGCACCAGCGGTATCCGCCGCAACGACCGGCTGGATCCCGAGATCGCGCAGGAAGCGCCGGACCTGGCTAAGCGCGACGCTATGCGAGTGCGCGCGCTTCAACCCCTCGACCGTCGCCCCTTGGGGTGCTAGCAGGCAATGCTCGACGCGCAGGAACGCCTCGCCGACGACGAACAACTCGGACTCCGGCAACAGGTGGTGGATGTCGGGCACGCGGCCGGCCAGAGTGTTCTCGCACGGCAGCATGGCGAGCTCGGCCTGACCTTCGCGCACAGCTTCGATCGCTGCTTCGAAGCTTTCACATGGAAGCGTGTGCATCGCCGGATAAGCGGTGCGGCACGCCAGGTCGGAATAGGCCCCCGGCAAACCCTGGAAGGCGATCAGCTTTTCGCTCATGCGGCCATCCGTTCGCCGGCATAGTGGCATGCGACATGATGCGCAGGTGCCTTCACCTCGATCGGTGGAGCAGATCGCCGGCATAAGTCGGTGGCGAATGCGCAGCGGCCGGCGAAGGCGCAACCGACGATGGGCTCGCGCAGGCTGGGCACCAGACCGGGGATTTCGGTCAGCCGCCCGCGCCCATGTCCGGCCAGCGACGAACCCAGCTTGGGCACCGCGCCCAGCAAGCCCTGTGTGTAGGGATGCATCGGGCGGGCGAAGATTTCGCGCACCGGGGCCTCCTCGACTTTGCGACCGGCGTACATCACCACGACGCGCTCGGCCATCTCCGCCACCACGCCAAGATCGTGGGTGATCAGCATGATTGCCGAGCCCAGCCGGCGTTTGAGGTCGCGCATCAGGTCGAGGATCTGCGCCTGGATCGTCACATCAAGTGCCGTAGTTGGCTCGTCGGCGATCAGCAGCTTCGGGTTGCAGGCCAACGCCATCGCGATCATCACCCGCTGGCGCATGCCGCCCGACATCTGGTGCGGATACTCGCGCACGCGACGGGCCGGCTCAGGAATACCGACCAGGATCAGAGCCTCGATCGCCTTGGCCTCGGCCTGCCGCCCAGAGAGACCCTGATGCAGTCGCAGCGTTTCGCCGATCTGGCGGCCGACGGTCAGCACCGGGTTCAGACTGGTCATTGGCTCCTGGAATATCATCGAGATCTCGTTGCCCCGGATGGCCCGCATCTCGGCTTCCGACAGCGCCAGAAGATCACGATCCTGGAAGCGGATGGTACCGGCGATCTTGCCCGGTGGCTCAGGGATCAGCCGCAGGATCGACATCGCGGTGACGGATTTGCCGCAGCCGGATTCTCCCACGATGCCGATAGTTTCTCCCGCATCTACAGTGAATGTCATACCTTCGACGGCACGGACGATGCCGTCCTGCGTTGCGAAATGCGTTTGCAGATTGTGAACCTCAATCAGCGGCATCACAAGCGCTTTGCCAGCCTCGGATCGAGTGCATCGCGCAGCCCATCGCCTACCAGGTTCACCGACAGCACCGTGACAGACAGGAAGATCGCCGGGAAGAACACGATAAACGGTTTGATCTGCCAGAGCGCGCGGCCCTCGGCCATGATATTGCCCCAGCTTGGGATGGTCGGCGGCGTGCCGGCGCCGATGAAGGACAGGATCGCTTCGTTTATCATCGCCGACGCACCGGTGAACGTCGCTTGCACCAGCAGCACGGCGAAGGCATTGGGCAGAATGTGGCGCAGGATGATGCGCGGCAGCCGGGTGCCGGCGGCGATGGCTCCTTCGACGAACGGTTGCTCACGCAACGACAGCACGATCCCGCGGATCAACCGGGCGACACGCGGAAATTCCGGCACCGCCAGGGCGATAATCACGTTCTGCACCGATGCGCGCGTGAGTGCCATCAGGGCGATCGCCAGCAGAATTGGCGGGATCGACATTAGCCCGTCCATCACCCGCATAATGATCGCATCCAGCGACCGGCTGAACCCGGCGATTGCCCCGATCGCGGTGCCGACCACCGAGGCGATCAGCGCCACCACGAAGCCGACACCGAGCGAGATGCGTGCGCCGTACAGCACTCGCGAATAGATGTCGCGCCCCAGCATGTCGGTGCCGAACCAGTAAAGCGCCGAGGGGTCTCGGATGCGCTTGGCCGGTGCGATGGCGGTCGGGTCGGTGGTCCCGAGCCAAGGGGCAAAGATGGCGATGAACACCATTATTCCGAGGAGTGCCCCGCCGATCGCGATGGTCGGATGGCGGCGGATGAAGGTGCGGACGCGGCCGCGCCGGCGGATCGGCGGCAGTACCTCGGGCAGGGGCGCCGCGACAGGGGGAAAGGTCGTGCTCAATAGCGGATCCTCGGGTCGAAGAGCGTGTACAACAGATCGACGATCAGATTGACGATCACATAAGCGAAGCTGAACATCAGCACGACGCCCTGGATCACCGGGTAGTCGCGCTGCAGGATCGCATCTGTGGTCAGGCGCCCAAGGCCGGGAATGGCGAACACCGTCTCGGTCACCACGGCGCCGCCGATCAGCAGCGCCACTCCCAGCCCGACCACTGTGACAATTGGAACCGCAGCGTTCTTCAGCGCATGCACGAACAGGATGCCGCGCTGGCCGACGCCCTTGGCCCGCGCCGTGCGCACATAGTCCTGGCTGAGCACTTCCAGCATGGTCGCCCGCGTGATGCGGGCGATCAGCGCGATATAGATCAGCCCGAGCGCTACTGCCGGCAGCAACAGCGTGCGCAGGAACGGCCAAAACCCCTGGCTAATCGGCGTGAATCCTTGCACCGGAAGCCAGCCCAGCTTGAGCGCGAAGACATAGGCGAGCAGGTAGCCCACGACGAAGACCGGGGTGGAAAAGCCGAACACCGCGAGCACCATAACCAACCGGTCGATCCAGGAGCCCTGTTTCCACGCCGCCAGCACGCCCATCGGGATCGCCACGATCAGCGACAGCACCACGGTCAACAGCATCAGCGACAGCGTCGGTTCCAGCCGCTGTGCGATCATGTGAGTGACCGGCAGATTGGTGAAGATCGAGGTGCCGAGATCGCCGTGCAGGATGTGCCAGAGCCAGTCGCCGAAGCGCACCAGGAACGGCCGGTCGAGCCCGAGCGAGGCACGGATACGGTCGATATCAGCCGGCGTCGCCTGGTCCCCGGCAATGATCGCGGCCGGATCGCCGGGCGCGAGATAGAGCAGGCTGAACACGAAGAAGGCGACGGTCAGCATCACCGGGATGGTGGCGAGGATGCGTCGGAAAGCGTAGGCGAGCATGCGTCGTTGGTTCCCTCGATCTCAGTTCCAGGTCATGTCTTGCTCATCGCCCAGATCAACGGGAAAGATGCCTGCACCACCCCCTGGAGGTTGTTGCGGGAAGACTGATAACCCTTGCAAAAGCCGGTCGGCATGAAAGTGACGAAACCCATCGAGGCGTTCTTGATCCGGCGCACGGCCTTCTTCTCGGCGTTCTGGTCCGGCGCGGCGAGCTAGGCATAGATCGTCGCCAGCACCGCTCGGATTTCGAGTAGCCGAACCAGGTGTGGTCACCGGTCGGTAGTAAGCCGGCTGAGCGCGGGTCTCACGCAGTCCAGGCCAGCGGCGGATTGAAGGAAAGCGCGGCGCTGCATTGCTGGAACCCCCGATGTTCTTGTTGCCTGCCCGCTCAAATCGGCCCGCATCGGCGGGAGTTAAGCGGTCGGGGCAGCGAGACGCAACTTCGGGGCCAGGCAACCGTCAGCGCGCCGGGTCGGATGCCGCGGGCGCCGATCCGTGAGCATCTCTCCACCACGCCCGCCAGGCTCAGGCATAAGATAGGCTGGATCATGGGATGATCCGCTCGTCGCTGTCGGCGGTCCATCCTGGAGATCCAGGTCCCACGCTGGAGGAAATGTCGCATGGACCGGTCCCCGGATAACCCCGCCAACCTGCTCGCTGCGCTGGATCGCGGCGAATCGCTGCCAGCCCGCTGGTACACAGATCCCGCGCTAACCGAGCAGGAAATCACCCACGTCTTTCAAAGGGCATGGAACTATATCGGGCCGCTCAGCGAGCTGGCGAAGGCGGGCGATTACATCACCGGCAACCTCGGCAACGTTCCAGTTGTCGCCATCCGCAACGAGACCGGGCTGGCGGGTTTCGTCAATGTCTGCCGACATCGCCGCCACGAGGTCATGGCAGCTCGCGGCAACGCCAGGATGATGCAATGCCGCTATCATGCCTGGACCTACGACCTGACCGGTTCCCTCAAACACGCTCCCCGCTCGGACGGCGAGCGGGACTTCCGCCCCGAGACCTTGCCGCTGCTGCCCATCAGGGCCGAGGCACTTGGTCCATTCGTGTTTGTCACTCTCGACCCCGAGGCCGAGGCGGCGAACGCGTGTTTCGGCACCGTGCTCGACGTGATTTCAGCCGGCGGCATCGCACTCGACTCTCTCGAGTTGCACAGTCGCGAAGAATGGCGGTCCCCGGCGAACTGGAAGACGATGCTCGAGAACTATCTTGAATGCTATCACTGCCCGGTCGCGCATCCGGGCTTCAGCGCAGCGATCGACGTTCGGCCAGAGAACTATCGCCTGACGGCGGACGGCTGGCTGTTAAGCCAGGTTGGCCAGGTACGTCGCTCGGCGCTCGACGGAAGGAGCCGGGTCAAGACCTATGAGGTGAGAGGCAAGGTGGTGCAGTCGCAATACCACCTGCTGTGGCCGAACACGACCATCAGCATCAATCCGGGCTTTCCCAATTTGTCCGTCGATGTGTGGGCGCCCGGTGGACCGAACGCCACGAAGGGCTTTTCGGAGCAATATTTCGGGCCCGGTGTCGCAGAGGAGTTTGCCCGGGAGCTGATCGCGTTCAACAGACAGGTCGGCGCCGAGGACGATGCGTTGACCGCTTCCGTGCAACGCGGGCTGTTGGGTGGTTTGCCCGATCGCGGTCGGTTCCTGACCAACAGCGAACATCTCGTCATCCACTTCCAGAAGCTGATCGCTGCGGCTGTAAGCGGAGCGCCTCGCGCCGACAATGCCGATTGCGTCGCTCCAAGCTGAGCGTCGCTGATTGCGAGCTATCCTCTTGCAGGGCCGGTTACCCTGTCATTGCGAGCGAGGCGAAGCAATCTCCTGTCAATTGGGTACTCTCCGGGAGATTGCTTCGTCCCGCCACGCTTCGCTCGCGGTCCTCGGAATGACAGAATGTGGACACTAGCTTACGGCATTTAGCCCGCGCCCTCGGTCGCTTCGATCATCGCCCGCGCCGACTGGATGCGATCCAACGCCGCATCTTCGACCGCCGGATCACTGGTGTCCGCCGCCTGATATGCCGCCTCGGCTTCCGCCAGCCGCCGCTCGCCCTCGGCGCGCGACAGCTCTGCGACCGGCACCACTTCATTGGCCAGCACGGTGCACCGTTCCGGCGTCACTTCGGCAAACCCACCGGCAACGAACAGCCGGTCCGTCACCTGCTCGTCCTCGTAGAGCGAGATGGTGCCGCCACGCAGCATGACGATCATCGGCGTGTGGCCCTCCAGCACGCCCATGTCGCCCTCCGCGGCGGGGATCACCACCATGCCCACCGGCCGCGACAGCAGCAGCTTCTCCGGGCTAACGATCTCCAGCGCGACCGGCATCAGGCCGTGGCCTTCAGGCTCTCGGCCTTCTTCACCGCGTCCTCGATCGTGCCCACCATGTAGAACGCCTGCTCCGGCAGGTGGTCGTACTCGCCGGCACAGATCGCTTTGAAGCTGCGGATCGTATCGGCGACCGGCACGAACACACCGGGAAAACCGGTGAACACCTCGGCCACAAAGAACGGTTGGGAGAGGAACCGCTGGATCTTGCGCGCGCGCGCCACCACCAGCTTGTCCTCCTCCGACAGCTCATCCATACCCAGGATCGCGATGATGTCCTGCAGGCTTTTATAGGTCTGCAGGATGCGCTGCGTCTCCCGTGCGACCTGATAGTGCTCGTCTCCAACGACCCGCGGATCGAGCGAGCGCGACGTGGAATCCAGCGGATCGACGGCCGGATAGATGCCCAGCTCGGCGATCTGCCGTGACAGCACCGTGGTGGCATCGAGATGCGCGAAGGTCGTGGCCGGCGCCGGGTCGGTCAAATCGTCGGCCGGCACGTAGATCGCCTGCACCGAGGTGATAGAACCCTTTTTCGTCGAAGTGATCCGCTCCTCCAGTGCGCCCAAGTCGGTGGCGAGCGTCGGCTGATAGCCCACCGCCGACGGAATACGGCCGAGCAGCGCCGAGACTTCGGCGCCCGCCTGGGTAAAACGGAAGATGTTATCGACGAAGAACAGCACGTCCTGGCCTTCCTCGTCGCGGAAATACTCGGCAACCGACAGAGCGGACAGCCCGACGCGTGCGCGGGCTCCCGGCGGCTCGTTCATCTGGCCATAGATCAGCGCAACCTTGGAGCCCTCGGTGCTGCCGTTCTCGCCCAGCTTGATCACGCCGGCACCGATCATTTCGTGATAGAGGTCATTGCCCTCGCGCGTGCGCTCGCCCACCCCGGCGAACACCGACACGCCGCCATGCGCCTTGGCGATGTTGTTGATCAGCTCCTGGATTATCACCGTCTTGCCGACCCCGGCGCCGCCGAACAGGCCGGTTTTGCCACCTTTCAGGTACGGGGCGAGCAGATCCACCACCTTGATGCCGGTGACCAGGATTTCCGCGGTGGTCGCCTGTTCTTCAAAGGACGGCGCATCGCGATGGATCGGGTATCGCTTGGCGGTGTGGATCGGTCCGCGCTCATCGACCGGGTCGCCGATCACGTTCAGGATGCGTCCCAACGTCTCCGGGCCGACCGGCATGGTGATCGGCCCGCCGGTGTCTTCCACTTCCTGTCCGCGCACCAGACCGTCGGTACTATCCATTGCGATGGTGCGGACCGTTCGCTCGCCCAGCTCCTGCGCGACCTCCAACACCAGCAAGCGGTCCTCGATTTTCGTGTGTAGCGCGTTCTCGATGAACGGCAGATCGCCGTCGAACTGCACATCGACCACGGCGCCCATCACTTGGGTTACGCGTCCGACGATATTGCTTGCCATAGGCTTCGTCCTTTGTTCGCTGCGTACGCGACCGCCGGTCAGACGGCTTCCGCGCCCGAGATGATCTCGATCAGTTCCTTGGTGATGTTGGCCTGACGCGCGCGATTGTAATTGAGCGTCAGCCGCTTGATCATGTCTCCCGCGTTGCGGGTGGCGCTGTCCATCGCCGTCATCTGCGAGGCATAGAAGCCGGCGCTGCTTTCCAGTAGGGCGCGATACACCTGAATCGCCAGGTTCTGCGGCAGCAGGCGGGACAGGATCGTCTCTTCGTCCGGCTCGAAATCGTACGTCGCACCGCCCAGTGCGTCAGCGTCCGCCGCGCCCTCCGGGATCGGTGCTGGGACAAGCTGCTGCTCGGTGACGATCTGCGACATTACCGAGCGGAACCGGTTGTAGATGATGGTGACGCCATCGACCTCGCCAGCGCCGATCATGGCGGCGATACGCTGGCCGATCTCCCCGGCATCGGCAAATTCGGGCCGCCGCTTGCCGGCATAGCTGATATCGCCGATGATCCGGCTTGCGAGTTCCCGTCGCAGGTAGTCGCGTCCCTTGCGCCCGACCGCCAGGATCTTGACGGTCTTACCCTCGGACTCCAGCCGGCGTGCCAAGGTGCGCGCAGCGCGGCCGACATTGGCGCTGAACGCGCCAGCCAACCCACGGTCGGCGGTGATCGGCAACAGCAGATGTGTCTGGTGCTTGCCGGTGCCTACCAGCAGCGGCGGCGCCGTCGGGCTGCCGGCGACCGAGGCGGCCAGCGCACCAAGCATGCGCTCCATGCGCTCGGCGTACGGTCGCGCCGCCTCCGCTTGCGCCTGTGCACGCCGCAGCTTCGATGCCGCCACCATCTTCATCGCCGAGGTGATCTTCTGCGTCGATTTGACGCTGTTGATGCGCGTGCGGAGTGCTTTCAGGCTGGGCATGGAACGTTGCTCACTGGGCTACAGTGCTACGCGAACGACTTCGCGAAATTATCCAGGAACGCGGTCAGCTTCTTGTCCACCTCCGGCTTGATCTCCTGGTCGGTGCGGATCGCGTCCAGTATCCCCGCCTCGCGCGACTTCAGGTCTGTCAGGAACTGAGCCTCGAAGGCGCCGACCTTCCCCACATCGATCTTGTCCAGATAACCGCGCACCCCGGCGAAGATCGCCACGACCTGCTCCTCGACCGGCACCGGATGGTATTGCGGCTGCTTCAACATCTCGGTCAGCCGCGCCCCGCGCGCCAGCAGCGCCTGCGTCGTTGCGTCGAGGTCCGAAGCGAACTGCGCGAACGCTGCCATCTCGCGGTACTGCGCCAGCTCCAGCTTGATACGGCCGGCGACCTGTTTCATCGCCTTGATCTGCGCGTTCGACCCCACGCGCGAGACCGAGATGCCGACATTCACCGCCGGGCGGATGCCGCGGAAAAACAGCTCCGTTTCAAGGAAGATCTGCCCATCGGTGATCGAGATCACGTTGGTCGGGATATAGGCGGAGACGTCGCCCGCCTGCGTTTCGATCACCGGCAGCGCGGTGAGGCTTCCGGCGCCATAGTCGTCGCTCATCTTCGCGGCCCGCTCCAGCAGGCGCGAATGCAGATAGAACACGTCGCCTGGATACGCCTCGCGTCCGGGCGGACGGCGCAGCAGTAGAGACATCTGGCGGTAGGCGACGGCCTGCTTCGACAGGTCGTCATAGAAGATCACGGCATGCCGCCCGTTGTCGCGGAAATGCTCGCCCATGGTGCAGCCGGAATAGGGCGCGAGGAACTGCATCGGCGCCGGATCGGACGCCGTGGCGGCAACCACAGTCGAATAACCCATTGCGCCGTTCTCTTCCAGCGTACGCACGAGCTGCGCTACTGTTGAGCGCTTCTGCCCCATGGCCACATAGATACAGTAGAGCTTCTTTTTCTCGTCGGTGCCGGCATTTATCTTCTTCTGGTTGATGATCGTGTCGATGATCACCGCGGTCTTGCCGGTCTGGCGGTCGCCGATGATCAGCTCGCGCTGGCCGCGGCCGATCGGGATCAGCGCGTCGATCGCCTTGAGCCCGGTCTGCACCGGCTCGTGCACCGATTTGCGGGGGATGATCCCGGGTGCCTTCACCTCAACGCGCCGTCGTTCGCCCGTGTCGATCGGGCCCTTGTCGTCGATCGGATTTCCAAGTGCATCGACCACCCGGCCGAGCAGAGCATCGCCCACCGGCACTTCCACGATGGCGTCGGTGCGGGCGACCGTATCGCCTTCGCGGATCTGACGATCGTCGCCGAAGATCACCACGCCGACGTTGTCGGTCTCGAGATTCAGCGCCATGCCGCGCAGGCCGGCGCCGGGAAATGCCACCATCTCGCCGGCCATGACGTTCTGCAGCCCGAACACGCGAGCGATACCGTCGCCGACCGAGAGCACTTGACCGGTCTCGGCAACATTGGTCTCGGTATCGAAAGCAGCGATTTGCTTTCTCAGGATTTCCGAGATCTCGGCGGGGCGGATCTCCATTTCAGGCGGCTCCCTTCATCGCGTACTGCAAGCGCTGCAGGCGGGATTTCAACGAGGTGTCGTAAAGCCGCGCGCCCACGCGCACGACCAGGCCGCCGAGCAGGTCGGACTCGACCTGTTCGACAATGTTGACGTTGCCGTAGCCGGCTTCGATCAGCCGTGCTCGGAGCTGCTGGCGCTGCACATCGTTCAACGGGTGCGCCGAGGCGACGGTCGCGGTAATTACACCACGCTTCTCCGCCACCAATGCGGCGAAAGCGGCGACGATCTGGCGCAGGTTACGCAGCCGCCGATTGCTGGCGACCACGCCGACAAAATCGCGGACCGGTTTGCCGAAGCCTTCTCGTTCCAAAACTGCCAGCGCTGCTCTGCATGCCTCATGGATGTCGATCAGCGGTGATTCAAGCAGGCGGCGGAAATCCGCGCTGGCGTCAATTAGCCGGCCAAGTTGCTCCACGTCGGAAACGACCGCGTCGAGCGCGCGATTATCCTCGGCGAAGGCATAGAGCGCGGCAGCGTAACGGTCGGCCAGCCCGCCGCCGGTTGCGATTGTCGTTCCGCCTGCCACCAGATTCGTCCTGAATGCATTGAGGCCGCGCCTATCCGTCGGCGCGTTCCGCCGGCGCCACACCGGTGAGCGGCCTCTAGCATGGGGTGTGTGCGGGTGCAACACGGGGACACCCGTCATGTGGCACGATATCGCGGGCGGATTCCAACGGCGAAAATACTGGCGTTCGTTCGCCATTGCCTCATCGGCGAGGGTTGCCGGAACGTCGATCTCTCGGCCTCAAGATGTCAGTGGGCCGCCCCAGCTCCACCAGCCTGGCATCCCGAGCTGTTTGACCGCCTCGCGTGCGGCTTCGGGGGTGGGAAACAATCCGAAGCAGGTCGCCCCCGAGCCGCTCATGCGCGCCAGCAGACAGTCGGGCCGCGCCGCCAGTGCCGCCAACGCCGTGCCGATTGCAGGGCAAAGTTGGATGGCGGGGGCCTGCAGGTCGTTCCGAAGGGTCTTTAGGTCCGCCGCCATCATGGCGATGTCGTGCCATCGATCCCGCAGATCGGCAGCGGCGGAGAAGGCACCACTGCGCGCGGCGAAGACCTCCGCGGTTTCCACTGGCTGGCCTGGATTGATCAGAGCGATGCCGCCGGATGGCACAAGCGGTCCGGCCTGGACCCGTTCTCCGGCGCCGCGCATACGGGCGGGTCGACTGCGCAAGCAGACGGGCACGTCCGCGCCGAGCGCGAGAGCCAGCGCAGTCAGATCGACCGCGGGTGGTCCCAGGCGCCACATGCGGGCGAGCAGCCGCAGCGTCGCCGCGGCATCGGCCGAACCGCCACCGATGCCGGAGGCGATCGGCAGGTTCTTCGTCAGCAGAAGCCGCGCACCCATCCCGGTGGCTGCCCGTTCCGCCAGGGCGCGGGCGGCGCGCAGTACAAGGTTGTCGGCACCTTCACCGAGAGCTGCGCCAAATGGGCCGCCAACTGATAGCGTCAGAGCCGGCGCAGGCCCCGCACGCAACTCGTCGCCTACCGGCGGAAATACCGCCAGGCTATCGAGCAGATGGTACCCATTCGCTCGCCGGCCTGTTACGTGCAGAAACAGATTGACCTTTGCGGGCGCAAACTCGGTCTGTGGATACGCCCCGTCGGTCAGGGGATGTGCTGTTCCTGGGCCGCTGCCTGCGTCGTCATTTCGTGTAGCTTGGCCTGCAACTTCGCGGCGTCGGCCGGCAGTGGGTTGAGGGTGAGTGCCCGGCGCCACTGGTACGTCGCCTCGATCTTGCGGCCAGCCGCCCAGTACGCATCGCCAAGATGACCGTTAATGGTCGGGTCTTCCGGCATCAGCTCGGTGGCACGTTCGAGGGTCCGCACCGCATCGTCGATGTCGCCCTGGCGCAGCATCACCCAGCCCAGGCTATCGACCATAGCCCCATCATCGGGATGCTGGTGCACGGCTTCCTCGATCATCTTCCGTGCCTCGTCCAGGTGTACGTCACGGTCTGCCCAGCTATAACCCAGATAGTTCAGGACGATCGGCTGCTTGGGCGCGAACTGCAGCACGCGCTGGAAATCGGCTTCGGCCAACGGCCAGCAATTCGATTGGTCGTAGGCCACCCCACGGTCGTAGAACAGTGGCCAATCGCGTTCCGATGGCGCGCCGATGCGAGCGATCGCCCGACTATAGGCGTCCGCTGCGCCGGCGTAGTCGCCCTTGACGCGCAGGATGTCGCCGGCCTCGGCGTCCGGAAGCGTGCTGTCGGGATATGACTTGGCCAGCACTTGAAGCTGGCGCAGCGCTTGGTCCGCTTGCCCGGAGCTGGCTTCCAGTTCGGCCCCCCGTATCTGAACCACCGCCGCGAGTGGATCATCGGCGCCGACGGCCGCGAGCGCATCGAGCGCACGGTCCGGGCGGTGCTCGCTATCCAGAATGTCCGCAAGCAGCAGTCGCGCAGCGGCGAAGTCCGGGCGCAGCCCAAGGGCAAGCCGCAGCAGGACGGTGGCCAGTTGGTCCTCGTTGTCCTGGCGCAACGCGGATGCCAAGCCAAGATACGCCTCTGCCATGCCGGCCAGCGCGTTGGGCACCAAGCGCTGATGCAGGTTGGCGGCTATTGCCGGCAGTGCGATCGCCAGGACTGGCGTATCCTGGGTGGCCGCGTTAAGGGTCTGCAGCGCCTCGGCCTCGTGTCCCTGCCGGGCTTCGAAACTGCCGAGAATCTGCCCCAGCCGTATGTTGGGCGTTCCGTAGTCGGTCTCCGCGATGCGGTAGAATCGGGCCGCATCGGCAGTGCGGCCGGCCAGGTCAGCAATAAGGGCCGCGTGCAGCGCGTACACGCCGCGGAACCTAGGCTCGTTCAGCATCGGCTCGAGCCCGGCCAACGCGGTGTCGGTGCGACCGGCGCCCTGCTCCGCCCAAGCGAGCAGGAAGGGCCGCAGCAACCGTGTGATGCCATCCTGCGGGAGCGCACGGAAGCGCTGTGCCGCTCCTTCCCAGTCGCCGGTACGTGCCGCTTCGTCTCCAAGCAGCATCTGAGCGATCGGGTTGTCCGGAAGCTGCCGCGCCAATCCCACCGCCTCCGGCAGGCCGCTCATGGTGGCGGCCAGCAAGGCCTGCTGCAGCAGCTCAGGGCTGGCCGGTGCCACCGCCAAACCGCGCAGGAAGTCCTGTGCTGCCACGCGGGGCTCGGCCTCATCTGCCGCAAACTGACCAGCGAGGAAGTCTGAGAAGACGCCGGTCGGGGCAGTAGGGGTGGTCGGGGGGATCGGATCGCTCCCCCGCGTCGTAGCCCCGTGGGCAGCGAAGGCGGGAAGCAGGGCAAGAGCGAGTAGCAGGGCTCGGCGGCCAGCGCGTGATTCGTCCATGCCCTACTCTAACGGTCCCGTGAGGACGGAGTCATTGGATTTTGAAGCTGCACTCGACATTTTTTAACGGTCATCGTTGCGTCCAGCGGACGTTCCACGTGCCGGGACAGTGCGACTACATCCCGCCAGGGTAGCTCGGCCCCCCACCCCCTTCGGGCGTGACCCAGTCGATGTTCTGGGTCGGGTCCTTGATGTCGCAGGTCTTGCAGTGCACGCAGTTCTGCGCGTTGATGACCAGCCGCGGCCGGCCCTCGTCGACGCCGACGATCTCATAGACGGCGGCAGGGCAGTAACGGATCTCCGGGCTGCGATAGCGCTGCCAATTTACCTCGACCGCCTTGGCCGGATCGCGCAGCCGCAGGTGCGGCGGCTGGTTCTCCTCATGATTGGTGTTGCTGATGAACACCGAAGAGAGCCTGTTGAAGGTGAGCTGGCCGTCCGGTTTCGGGTAGTCGATCAGCGGCGCCTGGTCGGCCGGCAGCAGCGTCTCGTTGTCGCGATGCGGGTGATGCAGGGTCCACGGAGCCTTGCCGCGGAGCACATATGTATCGATGGCCGCATAACAGAGGCCGCCGAACAGGCCGTATTTCGCAAAGGCAGGGCGGACGTTGCGGACCGCCGACAGTTCCTGCCACACCCAACTCGCTCGGAGCCTCTCGGGATACGCGGTCAGCTCGGCCGGTTTCCCCCCCGCCAGCGCCTCGGCCGCCGCCTCGGCGGCCAGCATGCCGGACTTCATCGAGGTGTGCGTGCCCTTGATCTTCGGCACATTGAGGAACCCTGCCGCGTCGCCGATCAAGGCGCCGCCAGGGAATACGAGGGCCGGGATGGACTGTAACCCCGCCTTCATTGAGCGCCCGTGCGCCATAGCTGACCCTCCGGCCCCCGGCAAAATGCCGCCGCATTGCCGTATGTGTCTTGAGGCGTTGCATCTCCTCGAACGGCGACAGCCACGGGTTGCGATAGTCCAGGCCGACGACGAAGCCGTAGGAGACGAGATTGTTCCCGAAATGATAGACGAACGATCCTCCATACGTTCCGCGGTCGAGTGGCCAGCCGATTGTGTGCTCAACGAGGCCCCGTTGGTGGCCCGCGGCGGGAACCTCCCACAACTCCTTGACGCCGATCGCGTAGGTCTGAGGGTCGTGGCCGTCGCGCAACCCGAACCGCTCGATCAATCGCTTTGTCAGGGAGCCGCGGCAGCCCTCAGCAAACAATGTGTAGGCCGCGCGCAACTCCATCCCCCGCTGGAAATTGTCGGTCGGCTCGCCGTCCTTGCCGATCCCCATATCGCCAGTGGCGATCCCGACCACCCGTCCGTCATCTTCCAGGATCTCCGCCGCGGCGAACCCCGGATAGACCTCCACCCCAAGCTCTTCGGCCTGCTGGCCGAGCCAACGCACCACGTCGCCCAGCGAGACGATGTAGTTGCCGTGGTTTTTCATCTGCGGCGGCGTGGGCAGGCGGCGCGCCCCCGTTGCGGTGAGGAACAGGAAACGGTCGGTTCGCGCCGGCGTGGTGAGCGGCGCACCCTTGTCCCGCCAGTCGGGGATCAGCTCGTTGAGCGCCCTCGGCTCGAGCACTGCGCCAGAGAGGATGTGCGCACCGACTTCCCCACCCTTCTCGACGATGCAAACCGAGGCGTCCGGCATGAGCTGCTTCAGCCGGATCGCCGCAGCCAGTCCGGACGGCCCGGCGCCGACTATCACCACGTCGAACGCCATCAATTCGCGGGGCCCCAAGCCGTCCGCCATTCCGGCTCTCCCTGGTTCGGGCGGAACCTAGGCGAGGCGCGCGATTGCGCAAAGCCTCCCGGCAATGGCACGAGGGCGGCATGGACATGCTGGCGGCTTTGCGTCTGCAGATCGAATGGGGCGCCGACGAGGCGTTGGAAGATGCGCCGTTTGACCATTTGCGCCGTGCCCCCTTGGCGGCGAAGCCCGGCCCGATAAGGCCCGCTTCGCCGGCTGGTGTCGCCGCGCCGGTACTGGCCACCGGCGCAGCGTCGGCCGAGCGCGCCCGAATGGCGGCCGAAGGCGTCGCGACGCTGGACGAGCTCCGCGCGGCGATCACCGGTTTCGACGGCTGTCGGCTACGCGATACCGCCACCCACACCGTCGTGCCCGAGGGCGACCCAGAAGGCGGCCTTTTGATCATCGGCGAGGCGCCGAACGCCGATGATGATCGGAACGGGCAGCCGTTTGCTGGGGCGGCCGGCGCGTATCTCGACAAAGTGCTGGCAAGCGTCGGTCTCGATCGGCACTCGGCCCTGCTTGCGCCCCTGCTTCCCTGGCGCCCGCCCGGCGATCGGCCACCCAGCCCGGTCGAGCTCGCAACCTGCCTGCCGTTCCTGATGCGGCTGATCGTACTGACTGGGCCGCGGCTTCTGTTGTTGTGCGGCCCCCTTGCGGCTCGTGCATTGCTCGGCACCGGCGGCTCCAAGCGGGTCCAGCGTGGCAAATTGGCCGAGCTGCACCTGCCTGGGCTTCTCCCCCCACCGCTCGTGCTGCCGACCCACAGCCCCGACCTGGTGCGTCGCGATCCGTCGCGACGCCGGGAAGCCTGGGTCGATCTCCGTACCCTGCGGCGCGCTCTTGACAGTCCGGTCACGGGAAAGTGAGCACAAAGCGACGCCTAAGTATCTGATTCGTGAGTCCGGCGTCTAAAAATCGGAGAACATTTCAGGTTGAGAGGTTGCTCGCGCCCGTATGCGGCGGTTAGGCCCGCCGCCATGCAAGGGATCGGTCACAGGCTCTCCCGTCTTCCAGGTGCACGCGGCCTGGTCGCAGGGGCAGCACTGCTTGCAAGCGCAGCAGTATCTGCCGCACACGCGCAAGGCGGAGGCGGGGGTGACCAGACAGCAATGGCCATTCCCCGCATCGAGGCTCCGGGCAAAACATCCGAGCTGGCGTTTCCGCAACCTCTGGCCCCGAGCGATGCCGCCCATATTCGCCGGATCTTCGCCGACCAGGCGCATGACCGGATCTCGGAAGACGAGCGAGAAACCGGCGAGCTCACCAGCGACTTGCTGACCGGAACGATCCTCGCCGACCGTTATCTCCGGCGGTTCCAACATGCCACGGCCGCCGAGCTGACCTCGTGGCTACGGCACTACGCCGATCACCCGGATGCGCCGGCGATTTACGCGTTGCTGACCCGCCGGTCGCCACCCCAGGCGAAACTGCTGCACTTCGCATCCGTAGCGTGCCTTGCTCCCGCGACCATGACGGCTCCTGCTCTGGACGAGCCCCCGGCCGCCGATCCGCCGATCTCCCGAAAGCCGATCCTCGAGCGCGAGATTGCCCTGCGCGTCCAGGGGGGCCGGTTCGCTACGGCGCTGCACCTGATCGGGCGCACGCGCGGCCTGTCGTCGTCGTACGGGGCGCTGCTACGCAGCGAAGTTGCACGCGGTCTGTTCGCAGCGAACCGGGACCAGGAGGCGCTGGACGTAGCATCCGGGGCATGGGACGGCGTGGAACACGCCGATCGGGTCAGCCAGGCGGCGTTCGTTGCGGGGCTTGCTGCTTGGCGGCTCGGCCGGGAGGGGAAGGCACGCGGCTTCTTCGAGGAAGCTGCTGACGCGCCGGTGAGCTCGGCCGACACGCGAGCGGCCGCTTCATACTGGGTAGCGCGCGCCGTCTTGCGTGCCGGGAATCCCCACGGGGCGACCGAGTGGTTACAGCGCGCTGCTGTGGAGAAGCTAACCTTTTATGGGCTGATCGCTCGCCGAAGACTTGGCTGGAACGTTGGCTTGATCCCCACCCGGCGCACACTGGCCCAGGCCGATCTCGACGCATTGGCAGTCACCCCAGGCGGCCTTCGCGCGTTCGCCCTGCTGCAGGTGGGTCAGACCTCGCGCGCCGAACAGGAGTTTCGTTGCCTGTGGCCGAAGGTGAAGGACGACCCGGCGCTGCAGGATGCGCTGCAACTGGTCGCAGTGCGTGCCGGGCTGACCGACCTCGCGGCGCAGGTGACAGTGCTGATCGACGCCGTAGAAGGCATACCAACCGACGACCTGAGCGTTCCGCTGCCGAGCCTCCAGCCGGTGGGCGGGTTCCGCTTCGATCCGGCCCTGGTCTATGGCATGACGCGCGCTGAATCGAATTTCGACCCGAGTGCCGTGTCAGCGGCCGGTGCCCGCGGGTTGATGCAGATCATGCCGGTCACCGCACGAGCGGTTACCGGCGATCCGCGGCTCGCAGAAGCTCGACTGGGCGATCCCGGCTTCAACCTGGAGCTGGGCCAACGCGTCATGCTGTCGCTCGCCGGCGAAGACGAGATCGGCGGCAGCCTGATCTGCCTGCTTGCCAGCTACAACGCAGGGCTCGGCAGTTTTGCCAGTTGGGCAGGCGAGGTCCGCGCGCACGGTGACCCATTGCTGTTCGTTGAATCGATCCCCATCCGGGAAACGAGGAATTTCGTGCAGCGCGCGCTGACCTACACCTGGATCTACGCGGCCCGGCTCGGCCTTCCGGCGCCGAGCCTGGATGCGCTCGCGGCCGGGGAGTTTCCCTACTTCACCTCGGCTACGGGCGGCGGCACACTCGCACACCATGCAAGCATGCATTGACAGCATCAACGGAGGCACCGGCATGGCAAAGATCGACGAGAGTCGGCCGTTCATCCAGGTCAACATCGCGGTGCTGACGGTCTCCGACACCCGCAACGCGACGAACGACACATCTGGCGACGCGCTGGTCGAGCGGATCGGGAAGGCCGGGCATCGTCTGGCAGCGCGGGCGATCGAGCGCGACGACGCGGCAGCGATCGAGCGGCGGCTGCGCGACTGGATCGCGGATCCCGAGATCGACGTGGTCATCACCACCGGCGGCACCGGCATCACTGGCCGGGACGTGACGCCGGAGGCGTTCGAGCGGGTGATGGAGAAGCGGATCGAGGGCTTCGGCGAGCTGTTCCGTATGCTCAGCTATCAGAAGATCGGCACCTCGACTATGCAGTCACGCGCGATCGGCGGGGTGGCCGGTGGGACGTACCTGTTCGCCCTGCCGGGTAGCACCGGGGCGGTGAAGGATGGGTGGGACGACATCCTGCTGTTCCAGCTCGACAACCGGCAACGACCCTGCAACCTGGTGGAGCTAATGCCGCGGCTGCAGGAACATCTGAAACCAGCAGCCGCATAGCCAGCCAGCGCTGGCGGAACACGCTCCGTCCTGCACCGCACGGCGCGGAAGCGATCGCCCGCAGCGACCGGTTCTCCGCAAGTTGCCGCGAAGAGGAAAGTCCTGGCGGATTGAGAAATCGGCAAGTGGCCCCAGCATAAGACTGCCTCATGCAACACCGATCTCGTACTGGCCGGTGAGGGGGCATATGCGGTGCCCATCCAAATTCCTGCGCGACGTCAGTTTCGGGGCCGCAGCATTGCTGTCGTCACCAGCAATATCGATGGTGTCCAAGAGGCACCGATGGGGCGGCTGCACAGGTCAGGTCCTGGTATCGGCTGCCAAGCTGTCGCGGCAAGCCTCGGAGCTCTCGGCCAGCGTCAATGATTTCGTTCGGGCGCTGAGGCTGTCTGAACGTCTGAAGCGGAATAATAAAAATCAAAAATCATCCTGCGTGCGACGCCGGGCGGCTCGCCTACGGCACCGCCCCCCTCTCCACCGCATCGCAAACGCGAGTCCAGTCAGGCCACCGCCCTACCCTCCGCCGGCGGGTAACGCCGTAACAGTCGTAACATCAGTAGCATGGCCGGCAGCGCGGCGAACATCGTAATTCCATAGAACAGCGTCCACCCAGTGGCCTGGGCAAGGAATCCCGAAAGCCCACCCACCGTGCGCAGCCCGATCGCCGCGAGCGAGGACAGCAGCGCGTATTGCGTCGCGGTAAACGACGGTGAACACAGGCCCGATAAATATGTGATGAAAGCCGCGTCGGCCATTCCCTCGGCAAACGCCTCGGTGACCACCGTGGCGAATAGCACGTGACGCGCGCCAGCCGAGGTTGCCAGCAGCAGATACATCGCCATCGCCGCGGTCTGCACCCAGCCGGTGCAGAGCAGGGCACGCCCGACGCCAAGGCGCCCCACCAGCCACCCACCAATCGCGGTACCGGCGAAGGTGGCGGCGAGCGAGAAAGGGCCGTTGGCGACGGCGATGCTGGCCCGGTCGAAGCCGAGCGAGGTGTAGAATGGCGCTGTCATCACGCCGGCCATCGCCTCACCCAGCTTGAACAGCGCCACGAACGCCAGGATGGTGAGGGCGCCAGGGCGCGACAACATCTCGCGCAACGGCTCGACCACTGCTGTGGCCAGGCGCGCGACAAACGTTGTGGTAGCGCGCCTTATTGTGGTGAGCGGTTCGGGCGCGAGCAGCGTAACGAGCGGGCTGAGCGCCAGCAAGGCGGCAACGCCCAGCAACGCACCATGCCAGCCGAGACTGTCGGCGGCCTTGATCGCGCCGGCGCCGGAGACGAGCAACGCGATTCGATAGCCCCAGACATAGGCCGCCATGGCCGCACCCTGCCGGCGTGGCGAAAAGCTTTCGATGCGCCAGGCATCGATGACGATGTCCTGGCTGGCGGAGAGGAACGCAACCAGGGCAGCGGCCGAAACCGCAGCGAGAGGTGCCCGTGTCGGATCGGAAATCGCCAGCATCGCCGCCGCCGCAGCGAGCAGCGGCTGGATCGCTGCCAGCCAGCCGCGACGGCGGCCAAGCCGGCGCAGCAACCCGGGCGGGCGAACCTGGTCGAGTAGCGGCGCCCAGAGGAATTTCAGCGAATAGGCGAGCCCGACATTGGCAGTCAGGCCGATCAGGGCGAGCGACACGCCGCCTTCCGACAGCCAGAGGCGGAAGGTAAAGCCGGAGAGCGGCAACGGAAGGCCGGAGAAGAACCCGTAGGCCGCCATCAGCCAGAGCCGGCGATCTGACAATAGGCCGGGTTCGTTGCGGGACACGGTCAGGAGCATCGGAGCTTCCTGCGTGGAGCGCCCTGATTCTTCAAGCCGGGCTCTGTACTGCGCGCCGTCCGGGCGTTGTGCCCCAACCGCATCAGGCATGATCTACGCGAGATGATCCCCGCCGCGTTGGATGCCGCCGGCGGTCAGAACTGCTTGGTGCAACAGGCCGAATCGATCCCAACGTCTTCTGCACGTTGCTCGGCAAAGTGCTGCCATGCCATTTGGGGACCCACGGCGGATGGGCTGTCCGCCATGTGTCACGGTTCCCTGCGGCCTCGTGGGCAGCTATGCCGCCCGCCCTTTCATCTGTTCTATGCTCCGATGCCTGAATGGGCGCGAACGGCCCCCCGCGCCGATCGGTCGGCGCCCCGTTGCGGCTGTTCCATCGCGCCCCGCCGGCCCGCGCGCTGTGACACTACAGTTCATCCCGTCGCCCGGTGCGCTTGGGCGGGGCGCCCTCGACAGGCGACGGGACGCGCGCCTGTCGAACCCGGTCCTACCCCTCGCCTTTGTTTCCCCCAAGGAAAAATCAGCGGCCATCCGGACGCGGTAAGTCTTGATCTGTCTCATTTGCATGCTTCGCTACCGTGGCTGCCAACTCGTCAAATGCCCGCCGAAGTTCTGCGTCGCGCTCATCCGATTTACGTTTGCTGATACTCTCTGCATCGAAGGCATCGACGAGATAAAATAAGCAAAGATTGATCTCCTTCAACTGCTCAAGGCAGACAAGCAATTCGTTCGTGCGTTTCAGACGGATGCAGAGGTCGTAGAGCCGAGCCTCCGAAAAAATCACGGCGCCCCAGAGAACAGAAAAACCGATTGCGGCAATGGCTGCCACGTCATGAGTGAAGAAGCGCTATCGCCGGGACAACGCTTACAATAACTGCTCCCTTATTCTTATAGAGCCTTAGCTATAGTAACTTCGTCTTCGGGCATTGTCTTTGGAGATACGGATAGAAGGTCATCGGATGTCATGCCTTGTCGCCTCTCAAATTCCTAAACGTTGCGTCGCGTGTCTCTCCCCCTGCAAGCAAGCGTGCCCGAATGTTCCATGGCCGGGCGGTGGTAGCAACGAACTCCGATGCTCGAGCCGTTCGGGTCGATCAGGTGCCGGATACCGCCGCAAGGCGGCTTTCGTCGTTACCACAGACCCGCCCGCTTCAGATACCACCATTCGCCCCCCTCCTGTTTCGCGCCACCACAAGGCCGTAGAGCCAGCGGGGCTGGCATTGTATGAACGTCGTCCAACAGGACGATATGATCAGCCTCTAATCCGCTTCCCGCTGGAACATAGAACAAGTTGGTGACGTGCTGCTTTCTGATGGCTTCCAGTTTGTCGCCAATGCTCTGTTGGGAGACCCGTACGCTCGCTAGTAGCTCCTGATATGCCGATAAAGCAAGGTCCGCCAACACGATCACCGGCTGATCATGCTGATCATATGCAGGCTGGACGAGATTTCTTCCCTCTGACCTCGAATGCCTGTTGCCCTCGTCTTCTTCTTTCTTCCTCCCTGTACAAGAAGAAAAAGAAGAAGAGATTGGCGAGATTGGCCCCTGTCGCATGGTCATGAAGAGGGGCAGCTCCCTTGAGAAGGCCCACGGAACCCAGAGTGGTGATTGAGTGGAATTATCGTCGTGATTACCGGGTTCATATGATCAGACACGGCGCTTACCCTACCACCAAATTACCTGAACAGCCGCGACAAGTCTGGACAGCGAGGATCGCAGCGGTCGTACCAGCTCGTGCTGCCACGCTTCGGACAGTTCCGCGGACAAGGCGGAGCAACTCGCCCACCGTCATGCCAGCGCCATGGCCCTCGGCTTGCGCCTGATCCGGCGCGGCTGCTTGGCGATACAGACGCGTAATGCGCGCGCCTGCAAGGCATCCGGTCTTCCGCATAGAAGCCACCCACTCCAACCTCGGGCGCGCGGGACTCCACCCAGCGCGCGCCCGCCTTACTCTTGCCGTAAGCCGCGCCGCGCTCGTCCTCGGTCGGCGGCGGAGCAGCGGAGGGTGACTCGAACAACGGCGTCGGGCTGCACTTGAAGCGTGACGATCGAGTTCGACCGTTGCACACCAGGGCCGTTGCTCTTACCCTGAATTTGGAACTGCGTCACGCCGGGCGGAACCCTGTATTCTGCGGTGGTCCCGGTTGTTTGGACAGGTCCCGGGAAGAATAAGCTAAGGCTGGTTGCCGGTTGAAGGTTACACCTTTCCCGGAATCAAATTCAATCCTTGCTGTTGTTGGTGCGCTGTAGAGCTTATGGACAGCCGCCGACCTGTGGGCAAGGTGGGGGAAACGCAGAGCGTTTTCCCCGGCTTGTCCATGGGGGACCGCGCTCGCGCGGTCAGGCGGGCATCGGCGCAGCCGACTGTCCACAAATCCACAGCGTCGATGTGCCATCGCGTTATGCCGCCTCCGCCACAGCCGGCCCGGCGTTGCCGAAATAGGCCTCGTCCGGTGTTTGCCATCCAAGCGCCTGGTGCGGGCGTCGCCGGTTGTACCAGTCGAAGAATTCAGCAAAGCTGCGCCTTTGCTCAAGCCCGTTGGCCGCCGGGCGCAGGTAGACCCATTCGTACTTCACCGTCCACCACAGGCGCTCGACAAAGATATTGTCATGGCAGCGCCCGCGCCCATCCATGCTGATCTCGATCCCATGATCCAACAGCACCCGCGTGAACGTGTCGCTCGTAAACTGTGAGCCCTGGTCCGTGTTAAAAATTCCGGGCTTGCCGTACCGGACAAGAGCTTCATTGAGTGCGTCGACGCAGAACCCGGTCGTCAGGGTGTTCGACAACCGCCAGGACAGAACCCGCCGCGTCGCCCAATCGATGATCGCAACAAGATACAGAAATCCCCGGCGCATCGGGATGTACGTGATGTCGCTCGCCCACACCTGGTTCGGCTGGTCGATCGTTTTGTCGCGCAGCAGATACGGATAGATTTTATGCTCAGGGTGCGGCTTGCTGGTGTCCCGCTTCGGCCTGATCGCGCACAGCCCCAGCTTGCGCATCAGCCGTCGGACGCGCCGACGCCCCACCGAAATCCCCTCGCGCGACAGCGCCACTTGCAGCCGCCGGCTGCCATACACTGGATGTTCCGTGAAAATCCGGTCGAGCCGGTTCAGCAGACCGAGTTCCGGCGCAGAGATCGGCCGAGGCTGGTAATAGAAGCTGCTGCGCGCGATCCCGAGCAGCGTGCATTGCCGGCCTACGGACAGCCCCGCCTCCGGCGCGATCATCGCCCGCCTCTCAGCAGTCGGGAGATGGCGGGCTGCCCGGCAAGAAAATCGCGTTCGACCTGCAACTGACCGATCTTGCGGTGCAGATCGTCGATCACTTTCTGTGTGTCCTCGGCTCCCGCCGCCTTGTGGCCACGCGCAAACAGCTCACTCGCACGCTTCATCAGCTCCTGCTTCCAGGTGCTGATCATTGTCGGATGGACACCGAATTCCGACGACAGCTCCGCCAGGGTCTTCTCCCCCGACAGCGCCGCCATCGCCACGCGCGCCTTGAAGTCCGCGCTGTGCTGCTTCCTCATTACACCCACGTCTCGCCTCTTATGGAACCGGTCAGCCCTAAGCTTATCCCGCTGTCCAGAAAACCGGAGCCGCCGCATTCCTCGACGATGTTGCAGGACAGATCGGTCATTTGACCATGCCTCCTCATTTCGCAGGGGCACCCGGGGGAGCGCCCCCGCTGGCCGCGTCATCATCACAAACCCCGAGCGCCGGTCATTCCTGCTAAAATCAATCTATTGTGAGTTAGCGGCTCCGTGCGCAAGGCGCGCCGCTCGGCAGCAACTCCTCCGGTTAGCTTCGGCGAGTTCCACTTGACTCGATACTCGCGCCGCAGGCTAATTTTCTCCTGTCAGGCCTGGAACCCACAAATCCGAGGAGACCACCTAATGAAGGGCTGTCGGGCCTCGGCTATTGGGCTGCTCCTGCTCGCAATCGGCATCCTCCCAGCCCGCGCCGCCAACCTCGTCGCCGACCCCGGTTTCGAAAGCTGCACGACCGTCGGCGGCAGTCCCCCGCCGGGGTGGACTGGGACAGCGTTCTGCGATGGGCAGGTGCATTCGGGAAGCTGGGCGGCTCTATTTGTGGCGCCGGTAGGAACACCGGAAACGCTATCGCAGAGCATATCCACTTCCACCGGCGCTACTTACGAGTTCTCGTTTTGGCTTGAACAGCTTGCGTTGCCGCCCACCCTCCCAAACGACTTTGTCGCATCCTTCGGCGCCGATGAGGTGCTCGATCTTACTAACGTCGCCGCGTTCCCTTACACCTCCGAGGATTTCACGGTGATGGCCACGACGGCGAGCACCACGATCAGCTTTGTTGGAGCTGCTCAAAATGCTACTTGGGCTCTTGACGATGTTTCGGTAACCCGCGTGGGACTACTGGATGCAACGGCGCTTTAAGCAGGCAGACCGCCAAAGTAATCCCCGTGACCGCATCGCAGCGGTTACAAAGACAGACGGCAGAGCGGATATCGCGAGATAGGCATAATGGCCATCGAAGATCTTCGAGCCAGCGACCCGGGCACCCCGATCGAGGCGGATGTTTGCTTGGTTGGCAGCGGCCCCGCTGGATGGACGATCGCGGAGGAGCTTCGGGACAGCGGCTTGCGCATCTTGATCCTGGAAAGCGGTGGTCTTGAGCCCGAGCCGGATTCCTATGCGCTGAACCAACTCGACATCGTTGGCGCGCCGTTTGATGGGGGGCGGGAACGCAACCTTGGTGGTACGTCGCACTGCTGGGGCGGGCGCTGCATCTCTTTTGACGACATCGATTATGAGGTGCGCCCTTGGGTGCCCTTCTCGGGCTGGCCGTTCGGGCGCGAGACGATCGCACCCTACCTTGTCCGCGCCTCCAAACACCTCAATGCCGATTCCTACGGGCCGGATGGACGTGGTCCAGCGCCGGATGGAATTGCGAAACGGCCGGATTTCGACCCGGGATTGCTGCGGAGCGTCTGCTGGCAGGACCCGAAGCCAGTCCACTTCGGCCGACTTTTCCGAGCGCGTCAGAACGCGAACCTACGCATCATCGTGCATGCGACGGTGACGCATCTGAACACCAATTCATCAGGCGAGCATCTCGAGTCGGTCGAGATCACGGATCCGCAGGGCGAGCGCGCGACCGTGCGGGCACGTGTCGTCGTTCTCTGCGCGGGAGGGATCGAGAACGCGCGTATCCTCCTTTACTCCAATCGCATCATACCGAATGGTGTCGGAAACCGCTATGATGTGGTCGGCCGGTTCCTAATGGACCACCCGAAAGAGGCCGACCTGCTGGTGCGCTTCGAGACCCGCGACGCCGCACAGGTGCGCGCCCTGTTCGGACCCTACAAGCTCGACAACGCGCGCGGCCGCCATAGCTTCGCGCATGGACTGGCGCTCAGTCCCGAGCGGCAACGTCGTGATGGCCTGCTGAACTGTGCGGCGTGGCCGTTCGAGGTCAAGGCAGCCGATGATCCAGTGGAGGCAGCGAAGCGTCTGGTCGCGTGGCCGAGCGCCCAGGCTTTGCGCGACGCGGGGCTCGTTATCTCCCAGCCGGGCATGTTGCTGCGTGCGCTGGGTGCGCGCCTGAACGACCAACGGGTCAGGCACAAGATCGACCAGATAGGCTTCGTCGCCACGTGCGAGCAACGCCCCGACTGCGACAGCCGCATCCAACTGGGTCAACGCCGCGACCGGCTGGGGCTGCCGATCGCGGAGATCGACTGGCGAATCAGCGGGCAGGAGCGGGCGTCCCAGGCCGCGCTCGCGCAAGCCATTGCGGGTGAATTCCGGCGCCTCGGCCTGCCTCCCGCGCGGCCCGCCGACTGGGTGCGGGACGGCCGGTACGAGGACGCCGTTTTCGTCGGTTCATGTCATCCAACGGGCACGACACGCATGGCGAGCGATCCGCGATGCGGGGTCGTCGATGCCGAGTGCCAAGTGCATGGCGTTGAGGCGCTCTACGCAATGGGCAGCTCGGTTTTCCCGACCGGTGGCCATGCCAATCCGACACTTATGATCGTCGCCCTTGCCGTTCGCCTCGCGCGCCGCCTAAAGGAGCGTTTTTCCCACAAAGACAACGTCCGACGCGTGCGGATGCCGAGCCACGTCCTGCCGCCCGATCTAGATCAGCGCATGCGGAAAGCCGCTTATCAACGCGACGCGCTTTCGACCGGCGTTGGAGCCGCGTCGGAGGGTGAGAGAACATCGCAGATCGATCCCAGAGTATGAGGGCTTCAGCGCCGACAGTGCCGCCGGGCACAACGGTCGCGGTCACCGGCGCGGGCGGTTTTATTGGCGGGCGATTGGTCGATCACCGAGCAGGGCGCAGCAGTCACTTGCCTGCTGCGCCCAGGACACGCCTCCATCACATCGGTGCTAACGTCCGGGAGCTCAATCTTACTGAAACTGGCCCACTCCGTGCGGCGCTCGAAGGGATCGAGTTTATTTTCCACTGCGCCTACGACAGTGAAAATGCGGCCTGGAATTTCAGTGCGCTAAGCGCCCTAGCAGGCTGCGGAAAAACGCTTGACCGGCTCGGAATCGATTTGATTCTGTGCCTGCCGCCCCGGCAAGGAGCGGCAGAGGATGCGCGGCGAGGATCGACAGACTGCTCAGTTGTTCAGTTACGTGAGCCCCGAGAGCCTGGTCCCCGTTGACCACCCACTTCGGGCGATCCGGCGGCTGGTGAATGCCGCGCTGGATCGGCTGTCGGCAGCATTCTCGGCGATCTACGCTGACGGCGGCCGGCCATCGATCGCGCCGGAGAAGCTGCTGCGGGCACTGCTGCTGCAAGTGCTGTTCTCGATCCGCTCGGAACGTCAACTGATGCAGCAGCTCAGCTACAACATGCTGTTCCGCTGGTTCGTCGGGCTGGCGATGGATACCCCGGTGTGGGACGTAACGGTGTTCACCAAGAACCGCGATCGCCTGCTGGAAGGCGACATCGCGCGCGGCTTTCTGGCGGCGATCCTGGCCGATCCGCAGGTCACGCCGCTGCTCTCTGGCGAGCATTTTTCGGTCGACGGCACGCTGATCGAGGCCTGGGCGTCGATGAAGAGCTTCCGTGCGAAGGACGGCAGCGATCAGCCGCCGGCCGCGGGGCGCAACGGCGAGCGCGACTTCCACGGCGAACAGCGCAGCAACGAGACGCACGCCTCGACCACCGACCCGGACGCCCGGCTGTATCGCAAATCGGCCGGGCAGGAGGCCAAGCTGTGCCACATGGGGCACGTGCTGATGGAGAACCGCAATGGCCTGATCGTGGATGCGCAAACCACGACCGCCACCGGCACGGCGGAACGCGAGGCGGCGATTGCGATGATCGAGAGCCTGCCGGCCGGCCCGCGCATCACGCTGGGCGCCGACAAGGCCTATGACACCCAGGGCTTTGTCGCCGAGGTGCGGCCGCTGAAGGTGACGCCACACGTCGCACAGAACAACAAGCACCGTCGCTCCGCCATTGATGGCCGCACCACGCGGCATGCCGGCTACGCGATCAGCCAGTGCAGGCGCAAGCGCATCGAGGAGGTGTTCGGCTGGATCAAGACGGTGGGCGGTCTACGCAAGACACGTCACCGTGGCACCGCCCGCGTCGGCTGGATGTTTACTCTGGCGGCGGTGGCCTACAATGCGGTGCGCATCCCGAAGCTGCTGGCCGGCGTGGCGTAGCAGTGCCAGGAGTTTGTCCCAAGGCATGAGTTTTGCCCGCCCGGACAGCAGAAATCCACAAAATCGATGTGCAAAGCGTGTTCCGATCGCCACCAGGAAAGCAAGCCGCTCGGAACTTTCGTGATTTTCCGCAGCCTGCTAATTGAGGCTTGCCGCGTGAACGGGTGCCGCCGCCTCGTGCACGTCAGCAGCTTCGTTGTCTACCAGCTGCCTTTCGAGGGCGAAGTGACGGAGAATAGTGCCCGGGCTAAGTCCGGCACCGGCTATGCCCACACTAAGGGCGAACTCGAAGCCGTGCTTTTGAGGGCGGTGCGCGAGGACGGTCTGCCGGGGACAATCCTCCAGCCGCCGATCGTTTACGGTCCGTTGTCGCGCCCCTGGACGATTGAGCCGGCGGACATGCTTCGGCACGGTACCGTCATCCTGCCCGATCGCGGGGAGGGGATCTGCGATGCTGTCTATGTGGACGATGCCGTCAGCGCGATGATCCTCGCCGCGCAGCACCCCCGTGCCGTGGGTCAGCGCTTCCTCATCTCCGGTCCTAGGCCAATCACATGGCGGCAATTCTACGAGGAAATGGCAAGGGCGGCTGGTGCGAACGGGCCGCAATATCGCCCCGCCGACGCGATCGCGCGCGAGGGCGGGAAAGCCCGTAAACCCCTGCGGCTCGCGGCCGACCCGGAAGGCGTGAGTCGCCGCCTTGCGCAGAACCGATTGTGCCGCAAGCTGTTGCAAGCGGGCCTCGTCGCGCTGCCGCAGGATCTTCAAGAGAGCGTGCAAAACCGACTATTCGGCCCAAACGCGCGCCGCCGTGGTTTCGTTCACATGCCCAACCTCGGCCATCTCAGGTTCTTGCAATCCCGGGCGACGATCGGATCAGGCAAGGCCCGACGCGAGCCGGGCTACGCGCCGCAATTCGACTTTGCGGCGGGGATGGTCCGCCCATTATCTGCGGGACGTCTACGGGAAGAAGGAGAACACAGACGATCTGGTCCCGGATCGGTGACGCGAGGCGGCGATCCTCCGCCTTCAGTGAGCAGGGTCGGAGACGCCCCGCTGTTCAGGCCGAGACCTCCAGAACCTGAGGGTGTTCAAGGCTGCTCGCCGCTCCTGCGCCCGTGTTGCAGCAACCGGCCAACCGCGCGCCCAGTCGCCAGGCGAGCTCTCGAGACCATCGTGGTTGATGGTGCATCGGTGGCTAGGACGGCGGCAGTCGTGTTACGGCTCGCCGAACGAGATCACCGCGTTCAGTTATTGCGTTTGTCGGTGGACGGCGGCCCGTAGGCCGCAAGCACCTGGTGCTCTCCCGCGCCCGCGGCACGTTGGATGGCGCGGCTCAATGCCGACGACTTCAAGCCGCATTGCCGCCCACTTGGAAGCCGGCGAGTGCTCCGATGCCGTGTCCGGCGACTGGTTTCTTCATCCAGAGGTGACAGCAATTCTGCGCGACCGATGCTGCCGGCATACATGCTGACATCGCCGAAGCGGATGTCGGCGGCCGAGTTTGTAGAGGGCAATATCGGCACGTGGCGTATGCCTCGCCGGAGCTATGGGTTAAAGGAACCGGTGTTCCATCGCAGCTTCGTAACGGAGCGTCCTCGCACTGAGGAAAAAAAGCTTGGGTGAGAACTTTCCGTCTTGTCTGTCTGGTGGCCGGCGCCAAACGGTGTATCACGGCGGAACCGATGTATTGTTATAGCGTACTAGCTGAATCGCTGACCGAAGCAGTGTGCCGCCGACCTAAACCGGATTGGCACCACCGACTGTCTGCGGCGGCTCCGGTTTTCTGGACAGCGGGATAAGCTTAGGGCTGACCGGTTCCATAAGAGGCGAGACGTGGGTGTAATGAGGAAGCAGCACAGCGCGGACTTCAAGGCGCGCGTGGCGATGGCGGCGCTGTCGGGGGAGAAGACCCTGGCGGAGCTGTCGTCGGAATTCGGTGTCCATCCGACAATGATCAGCACCTGGAAGCAGGAGCTGATGAAGCGTGCGAGTGAGCTGTTTGCGCGTGGCCACAAGGCGGCGGGAGCCGAGGACACACAGAAAGTGATCGACGATCTGCACCGCAAGATCGGTCAGTTGCAGGTCGAACGCGATTTTCTTGCCGGGCAGCCCGCCATCTCCCGACTGCTGAGAGGCGGGCGATGATCGCGCCGGAGGCGGGGCTGTCCGTAGGCCGGCAATGCACGCTGCTCGGGATCGCGCGCAGCAGCTTCTATTACCAGCCTCGGCCGATCTCTGCGCCGGAACTCGGTCTGCTGAACCGGCTCGACCGGATTTTCACGGAACATCCAGTGTATGGCAGCCGGCGGCTGCAAGTGGCGCTGTCGCGCGAGGGGATTTCGGTGGGGCGTCGGCGCGTCCGACGGCTGATGCGCAAGCTGGGGCTGTGCGCGATCAGGCCGAAGCGGGACACCAGCAAGCCGCACCCTGAGCATAAAATCTATCCGTATCTGCTGCGCGACAAAACGATCGACCAGCCGAACCAGGTGTGGGCGAGCGACATCACGTACATCCCGATGCGCCGGGGATTTCTGTATCTTGTTGCGATCATCGATTGGGCGACGCGGCGGGTTCTGTCCTGGCGGTTGTCGAACACCCTGACGACCGGGTTCTGCGTCGACGCACTCAATGAAGCTCTTGTCCGGTACGGCAAGCCCGGAATTTTTAACACGGACCAGGGCTCACAGTTTACGAGCGACACGTTCACGCGGGTGCTGTTGGATCATGGGATCGAGATCAGCATGGATGGGCGCGGGCGCTGCCATGACAATATCTTTGTCGAGCGCCTGTGGTGGACGGTGAAGTACGAATGGGTCTACCTGCGCCCGGCGGCCAACGGGCTTGAGCAAAGGCGCAGCTTTGCTGAATTCTTCGACTGGTACAACCGGCGACGCCCGCACCAGGCGCTTGGATGGCAAACACCGGACGAGGCCTATTTCGGCAACGCCGGGCCGGCTGTGGCGGAGGCGGCATAACGCGATGGCACATCGACGCTGTGGATTTGTGGACAGTCGGCTGCGCCGATGCCCGCCTGACCGCGCGAGCGCGGTCCCCCATGGACAAGCCGGGGAAAACGCTCTGCGTTTCCCCCACCTTGCCCACAGGTCGGCGGCTGTCCATAAGCTCTACAGCGCACCAACAACAGCAAGGATTGAATTTGATTCCGGGAAAGGTGTAACCTTCAACCGGCAACCAGCCTTAGCTTATTCTTCCCGGGACCTGTCCAAACAACCGGGACCACCGCAGTCATCTGTTGCGAGGCGACCCGCTGGCGACGCTAACGCTGGGCCGATGCAGGCACTGCGGAGGTACAAGACGGTAATTGATCGCCGTTTCTGTTATCGAGGCGCTGACGGCTATGTGGCTGGTGCTCGGAACTTCGAGGGGCTTCGGGCAGATCGTGTGCGACGCAATGGTGCAATGCCCAACGATCGTGCTGAAGCCAACTCGCGGCGGCTGTCACCTGGAGCCAATCACGCGGGCACCTGCAAGCCCATCCCCTTGATGTGTGCGCTGGGGCGTCGATGACAGCGGAGGGCCGAATCGCTATGCTGCGTACGAAAGATGCGGTGCTGGCGTCCAGCGCCCGCTGTGGGCCGCTTCTTGCTGTTTTATCGTGGCTGATTCCACTAGGGGACGTGTCGCCACCGGACCGGGACCGCTGGGATCGCGAGTATACCAGCGGTGGATGGGACTGGCTGAACGACCTCAGCCAGGTGCCGCATAACTACGTCATAGTGTTGCGATCCTATCGCTTCGATCCCCGGCCTCCATCTGGTTCGCGGCCGATCCCGCCATCCCGGTCGGGATCGAAGTGTCAGAGTCAGAACAATAGCTGGATACTGCAGCCGCCTTCGGCCGCAAGCGGCGATTCTGGATGTAGGATGCGGCGAAGGCGTCTTGCACGCCATTCTGCATCAGGTCGGCTACCGTCTGTACGTCGGGCTCGACATCTCCGCGGCGGTGATTGGCCGTGTTGCGTCGAAGACGGACGACCGCACCCGGTTTCTGGTTGCCGATGGGGAACGCTTCAAGACGAACGAACGGTTCGACATCGTTGTGCTTAACGAGGTTTTGTATTACTTCCGCGAGCCGATGACGCTGGTCGCGCACCTGTCCACGCTGTTGGCTCCAAACGGTCTCTTCATCGTTTCCATGTGCCAGGCGAGCTTCCGCGATGCGTTGCACAAGCAATTGATCTGGCGCAGTATTGGCGCCGGTTACGAGGTGGTCAATCAAATCTCGCTGGATGATGGCGGCGGCTTACCACGGATTGTCAAAGTCATCCGCCCCCGAGAGCCACCGGCTTCGGTGGTTGGTGGCATCTGATCGTATGAGGATCCGTAACTCGTTGGGCGGCTACGGTTGGGACACGCGTAGTACGACCGGTTCTCAAAGTCGGTCAAAGAGAGGCGTGTATCCAACACGTTGCATCGGTTGCTGCGCAGGGCTAGCGTCCCGGAGTCCGAACTATCGCAACCCAGACCGCGGCAGAACCACTATCGACTTTTAGGTCCGCGAAAGCACCATCCGCCCGAGGAGTCCACTGCTAAGGGGCAGTTGATGAACGACGAGACAACGGATCCGGCCGCGAGTCAGGAACTGCTCACGTCACGCTATGGCCTCCGCCAGGAACATGGCTGGCGGGGCTACCGTCGTGGACGCCTGGCAGCCCCCCTCTTCGACCTGCGACTAACGTTCAATCTCGGCTACCGTGCGCTCACGCGCGCTGCGGGGCGAATGCCGACGCGTTGTGTTCAGGTAGCGAGTGCCGACGTGCCTGCTCGCCGCAACGATCTTGAGAAGGTGTTGCGCACACTCAAGACCACTCGGCACATAGTGAGGTCTCGCTTGCCCCCTTGGCAACCGCGGCAAATTTGAGAACATCAATCTAGCACTGCGCGACGTCGAACTGGACCCGGTGGACTGGCTTATGGTGGTCGACGACGATGTTGCCTTTCCGCCGTCTTTCCTTGATCGATTTCTCTACGCTTCTGAGGCAGCGTCGCTGCGTATTTCGCAGCCGGCTCACCAATTCCGCTCGTACATAACGTGGGAGATCACACAGCGTATGTGGAACAGCCTCGTGCACACCACGCGCTTCGTCGAATGCGGGCCTCTGACATCCTTCCATCGCGAGGTATTTCGGCATTTACTGCCCTTTCCAGAAACACGCTCGGGCTGGGGCCTCGATGTGGTTTGGGGTGAAATAGCGCGGCGTGAAGGTTTTCGCATTGGCGTGGTCGACGCAACGCCGGGGGAACATCTTCGCCCAGTGGCCCAAGCCTACGATGCTAGGATTGCACTGATGTCCATCCGCCGCTCCCTAGCCTGGATGATGTTCTCGCAGGGGGGTTGTTCATCTTACAGTTTGGGGGCTCCGTCGTGCTCGCACGGCTATTGACGCCCTACGAGACGGGTGTTTACGCGGTGGCTGCCGCAATTATGGGCATCCTTGGAATCGTCCAGGCCTTCGGGCTCACGCTTTGTCGTCCGGGAGGCGGAGATTGACCGGGACCTGATGACAAGCGCCTTCACCATCAACGCGGCTCTCTCCATGCTGCTGGCTGCCACAATAGCCGGCCTCAGCACACTCGGTAGCGCTTTCTTGCACGAGCGGGGCGTGCAACGTGTCTTGCTCGTGCTCGCTTCGATCCCACAAATCGGGATCCTGGAATTTCTGCCTGCGGCCAATCTGGAACGAAAAGCCCAGTTCCAGGTGATCGCGGTGATGACCCTCCTGCGCACCGCTGCGTCCAACCCTGGTTACGGTTTCACCCGCGTTCGGCGGCTTCAGTTACGTGAGCATCGCCTGGGGCGGAATCGCCGGAGCGGGTGTTAGTGCGGTCGGGTTCACGATCGCGGGCCGTCGGTTTGTCAGCTTCCGCCTCGGCCTCACCGGATGGCGGCAAATCCTGCGTTTCGGCATGCAGCAGCTCGCGATCATCTGATGGATCACGCGCTTCTGGGCGAGATCCGCCGCCTCATCGCTAAGGGGGCGGCAGGTGGCAGGCCTGACATCTGGAGCGGCCGCACATGTGCAGCGTTAGAGCACGATCGTTTCGGGTTGACGCATACCCCGCCTCGCTGATAAAGTTGCGGCATTCCGCTGCTGTCAACTCCTTCAGCAACGCACCGACCGCGCGTTCAACCTCCTCGAGGCTTCGAGCATTCGCTTTGCGCAGAAGCGTCTTCAGCTTCGAAAACGCCTGTTCAATCGGGTTCAGGTCCGGACTGTAGGGCGGCAGATAGAACAGCTTGGCACCGGCCGATCGGATGGCACGCCGGATCGCCGGATCTTTGTGGCTGCTGAGGTTATCCATCACCACGATGTCGCCTGGTTTCAACGTCGGGACGAGGAATTGCTCGACCCAGGCGAGGAAGCTTTCGCCGTCAATCGGTCCATCGAACACGCAGGGGGCGACGAAACCGTTGCAGCACAGGCCGGCGACGAAGGTGAGCGTCTTGCGCGGTCCGTGCGGGACCTTCGCGACCAGTCGCTGACCCCGCGCACAGCGGCCATGCAAGCGCGTCATGTTGGTCTTCGCCCAGGTCTCATCAACGAAGATCAGCCGCGCCGCAGAGACGGTGCCCTGTCGCTCCTTCCACTGCCGGCGCCGGCGGGCAACGTCGGCGCGATCCTGTTCGCTGGCGCGCAGGCTTTTTTTTGAAACTGAGACCGACGTGGTCGAGGAAATGCCACACGCCGTAATAGCTGACCGTGACGCCGCGTGCGGTCAGCTCAGCCAGCAGTTCGCGACCAGTGATGTCGGGTTTCTCGACCACCCGGAGGCGTATCCACGCCTCCTCGTCGGCCAGCGCGAACGGCTTTTTGCCACCCATCGGCAAAGCCGCAGGACTGCCGCTCTCCGCCGCCCGCTTGCTCCAGCGGATCGCCGAGGAGTGGCTGACGGCGAAGCGCTTAGCCGCTTCCGCCCGGCTCATGCCGCCAGCTACCGCAGCGACCACCCGTTCGCGTAAGTCCAGTGAATAGGGAGCTCCCATGCATGGCTGGCCTCCAGTCCAGCCAGCATCTTCAATCAGAAACCTTGCCGCGCCGGAATCCCCCCGCCTGCCAATTCGGCTTCAAGCGATCACGCTCTAGCTTAGAGGACAGAAAGGGCAGATGCACGTCCTAAGTCACTTGATCGGCGGAGCGTCCAAAACACCGGCTGAACTTGGCCACGGCAAAGAACTAGAATTACCGCGTCGCGGGTGAGAGAATTGCGGATCGTGATGTAGTCGATCATCCGTCGGCGAAGAGGGCTGATCTCAGCGATCGGGAATTCCTGTCTGGTGGAGTGGGTTGTGCAACCTGCAACCCTCAGACAACAGGCCTCCCGCGCCAGCAGCCCTCTACCGCGCCGCGGTGTCGTTCCATGGCCGTTCCATGATCAGCGTATTGCGCATCGAGGGGAGATTCGGGCTGGGAACGCAGGCTCCGGGCATAAAGCCGAATCGGCGCGTCCCGATGCATCGGCGCAGTCGTGCTCCGCAAGCGCATGGATCGCCCGACGCCCGAATGGCATAGCGGTATCACCCGAGACAGGATCCTGGTGCGGGACTGCTGCACACCGGGATCTGCGTGGGGGAGCTGTCCGAAAGGCCCGCTCCTATTGCGACTTCACTGAATGCGGGTCAACGCCGGAAGTCTACTTATCCGGCCGATTTCTACATCTCTTGGCGCGCTGTCGGACCAGCTGTGGCACACAGGTTCGAAAAGCGAGGCGAGCAAGGGCGGCGGGATAGGATCCTAATGGCAAGAGCGCCACCGCCTCAGCGAGCATTCCCTTGTGCGCTAGGCGAGCCGCGGTGCCGGACAGATATCGACTGAGCAGGGCGTCATTTTCCGGGGTTAGCCGACATGCACGCTTCACTAGCGCTTTACGAATGAATTTACAGTCCTCCAGCTCGAGCTCATACGGTCTATAGGATGCCAGCTCCAACATTTTAGCCGCGAGCGCGACTTCGAGATAGGTTACCTCGTCCCTATCTAGCCCGCAACATCCTGCCTCAAATATCTTAGAAAGCGACTGAGCAAGGCGATATTGTTGGATTGCGCCCCTGGGAAAAGTCAAGTCAGGGCGACGTGCCTTTCGCCGCGTTGTAGAAATTCCAGCAAGCTGAGAGCTTAGTGCGCTTATTCGGCCATTGAGCACCGAGGCTCCTGTAATGCTTAGGGAGTGCATTCGGTAGTCACCGAGAACGGCTTCCATGTTATGAAGTTCGCCAATTTCCTGAAGTCGCCAGTACAAGTCTGTGTCCTCCGCGTGATAAACATGTCTATATCCTTGGATGTCCTGGATGCAGGATCGTCGTGTCATTAGGAATGGATGAAGTAGATACGGCTCTCGCGAGGGCACCCATGTCGGATCTGCGGAGTTTGGCCACTCTAGGCGAGCCACAACGCCTGTTGGGCGACCGTGTTCATCGATGTGTCTCGCAGCACAGGAGACAGCCACGCACTTTGGGTGTGCTTTGAGATATGCAATCTGATCAGCAAACCTATTTGGGTAGGCAAGATCATCGGCATCGTGCCTAGCGATGAACTCCGCACGACAGTGGTCAATTCCCATGTTAAGGGCATCAACGATGCCGCTGTTCTCCTTGGTCAACACATGTACACGCAAATCAGCCTTTGAGATTTCTGCTATGATCTCGGGTGTCGCGTCAGTCGACCCGTCATCTATAACGAATATCCTTAAATTACCTACGCTCTGCGCCTGGATGGTTTCGACCGCCTGCCGTACAGTTGTGCCCCCGTTAAACACTGGAAGCAGTACATCAACTAGTCCGTTGTCATCCGAATACCTCAGGCTCTGCATGAACTTTGTCCTACCGCCGGTGACTCAACCCCAGCGTCCAACTAGCCTTATTAGTCCGTTATCACTGAACTCGCGCGTGCTGCCGAATCACCGCCGTTTGCCGCCGATACGCCTGGTCGTCCCAAACCCGTGTCTCCTTGCCTGCAGCAGCTCCCCAACACCATAAGATCGACACCGGCTCGCGAGGATGCCAGATGTTTACGCCCGAGAACCACGCTCGATAAGCTTATAGCAGTTACCCGAACCAACAAACTCAGGAACATCCAGGATGGGGAATTTTAGCCACTCACCCTTTGGAGGGTATGGATCAAATTGTAGCGGGTGTCTCGATCCTCGCCAATGCGATCAGCATATCGCCGCTCGGCTGGACGGTTGCTTGCCGTGATAGCCGCCGCCCCATGCCTTGGCCACGATCACCGGTATCTGCACCAGGCTCTCCTGCACAATGTGGCGAAACCCGCTCGGGGTTTCGAACAGAAGCCGGCGTGCCTGCCCGATCTTGCCGGCCTTCACTGCATCGGTGAACGCACGATAGTAGTAGCAGCGGTCAATCATGGACTTGTGGCGCCTGAGAGCGTCCGCGAGAGCCGGTTCAGCGCGGACCATCGGATTGCTGTCCAGCAGGTTGCTCTCGAAGTTGCGGATGCGTAGCAAGTCTCCCGCGCTCTGAACCTCGGTCAATGAGCCGCTGCGAACCGTGTAGTGATACATCGCCTCGGGCGTCACCCACCAGCGCGCTCTCCGCACCAGGCAAGAGACATAGAACATGAAATCCTCGCCGAAACGGTTTCGCTCATCGTACCGAAGCTGATAGCGTTCGAGAAACGCGCGGCGGAAGATCGGCGCCATGAAGCCGTAGCTCCGCCGCGGATTGCGTCGGCCCGCGATGTTGCGGGCGACGAACTCGGCCGCGGATAGGCGCCGCGGCGCCGGCCAGGCGGCATACGGGATCAGAGGCGTCGGCGGCGTGCCGCGATTCTCGGCACAGAGCAGGAGGTTGTCCGACACCATCTCCGCGTGATTCTCTTCGCCGAGCGTGACCAGCGTCGCCAGCCGGTGCGGCGCAAAGCTGTCGTCAGCATCGAGCAACGCCACCCACGTGCCACGTACATGGGAGAGCGCCAGGTTGCGAGCAGCCGACGGGCCCCTATTGACCGGCAAACGGAGGAGCTGAACGCGGCGATCCCGTTCGGCGAGCCGCGATACGATCGCCGCCGTCGCATCCGAGGATGCGTCGTCGACCACGGTCACCTCGAGGTCTGGTGCGGTCTGGCCGAGCGCGGATTCGATCGCGTGTTCGATATAGCGCTCGGCGTTGTATGCGGGGATAAGGACGGAGACCCGTGGTGATGAAACCGTCATGCTCAACCTCGGACACAACGCGTGTGATCACCCGCGAATAACTCCTCATCGCTGCGATCGCAACTTGCCAATAAGGTACGAATTGAGAACATCGCTTCGAGTTTTGGGCCGGACTATCCGAACGGCTGCAGAGAGAGATGAGAATTATAATAAAATATATTACAGAGGGAGACGTTCACGAATCGGTGATGGAGTTCAACGCGGCGGTGGTGGCAAGCATACCACGCGTGTCCAGTCAGGAAAGTAATGCCAGCATTGGGCGGAAGCGCAACTCACCAAACGGTGAGTCTCGGGCTACTCCGGCGCAGAGCCGCCGGATCCCGACCTCGCCTGCTTCACGCGTGCTGGCCGAGAGTTCCGTTCCCTGCGGCCCGGTTTGTTCTCGCGGGGACCGCGATGTTCAGGCAAAGCGGCTTACATTCCAGCGGGAGCAAATCGGGCTATTCCGGCTCTACAGCACCGGCCGCCGGTGACGAGCTGACCCTGTGCTGCGTGCCAATGGCAGCAACCGAGCTTCGCAGCTACCAACCTCAGCCGCAAGTATATAATACGCAAATCGGGTTATCTGCGATGGCTCGAGATCGTGTCCCAGCCCATGGTGTAGGAACAGTGCTCCCGAGCAGCATTGGCTGCGCGATCAGGCTGCCACGCAGGCAGGCTGATCGATTCAGTATCGCTGAGGGAGCCGAGATTTTCCAGGCTCATGTAGCGACGCTGCACGGCCCACTCGTCGTTTTGTTCGAGGAGGATAGCGCCAACCAGGCGAACTGTGGCCTGTTGGCTGGGAAAGATGCCGACCACGTCAGTGCGCCGCTTGATCTCGCCGTTCAGCCGCTCCGACGGATTGGTGCTCTGGATCTTAGCGCGGTGCTCTTTGGGAAATGCCACAAAAGCAAGCACATCGGCCTCGGCTTCATCCATCAGGCCGGCGAGTTTCGGCACCCGAGGGCGGAGCTCATCGGCGCGGTGGCCGCCGCTGTGGATAAGTGGCCTGCCTACGCCAAACTCTTGGCGGTCGCTCCGGCAGGCCACTTATTATTACCCACAGCTCCTACACCACCACTGGAGACATGACCTGAACTCCTGAACTAGGTGCAACTGAAAACATCGGCGTGGCGCCCGGCAATACGCGTGACCCGATCCTTCTCCTTCCTGACGGCTGGGATAACTGCGCTGTCAGCGCAACGCCGGCAGCGGGGCCTGCGTCGCCTCGCGGCGGAACAGCGCGTCGAGTGTCTGCTTCTGCTGATCCGATAACACGCCATAAAGCGTCTCGAACGCCGCCTCCAGTCGATCGGTATTGTCGGCGTAGGCGCGCACGACACTCGCATAGGACTTCATGTTGTCGAGCGCGTTCATCGACGCGACCGCGCTGGCGCGCTGTTGAAACAACTCGTCGGTGCTGGTTGCGTTGTCGCGCATCGCCTGCGCGAACGCGTTCCATTGCGGCATCTCTGACGCGGTAATTCCAAGCTGGTCCTGCAGTGCGCGGATACGCTGATCAATACTGCCCTCCTGCGGCGCGGGCGTGGTGTTGCTCTGCGGTGGCGGCCGCGTCACCTGCGGCACTGCCGGCGGAGGTGGCGCCGGCTGCCCAATGGCCGAGGTCGATGCGAGGAACAGCAGGACTGCGGCGAGGCGGGCGAGCCGAAGCCCCGCGGTTGAACACTTCGGGAGCATCCGACAACCGTCGAAACGAGACCGCCGACGGGCCGCAGGATTAGCGTGCCCAGCCGGGGCCACCGCTCCAGCCTCCGTGGCCGTGCCCACCTGCCGCGACCGAGCCGCCATCGAAGGGTCGGCCCATGCCGCCCCAGCCCGCACGAGCATGCGTCCAGCCTGATCCGCCCCAGGCCACACGGTTGCCTCCCCAGGCCGCACGGCTACCAACCCAACCCTCGTGGCCGGCGCCCGAGGCCGCATGGCTGCCATCCCAACCCGTATGGCCGCCGCCCCAGGCTGCATGGTTCCAGCCCCTGGCATCCCACCGGGGATGCGACGTTCTGGCCACGGCGAACCCGCCGCCGCGCATGTCTCCCCAGACGGCCACGCCAACGTGCCCGTCATGGAACGCCAGGGCCGGCCCGCCGACGGCAACGACAAACGCCGCTGGCGTGACGAACAGCGGCGGGAAGGTCACCACTGCTGGTACTACCACGGCGGCCAGCACAATGGCGGGTGGCGGCAACACGACGATCGGCGGTGGAAGGGCGGCGACCACGAGCGGTAACGCCAGCAGAACCGGGGGGGAAGCCGGGACTACCGCCACCGCCGGGCGCGGGGCCACGGCCGGCGCGGGCCCCGCGACGACGGGCGGCGGGACCGAGGCGGCGATGCCGGCTGCTATCGGCGGCGGATACACGATCGGCGGCGCATATAGGACCGGCAGCGGCGCAAATACCACGGGCGGTAACAGGAAGAGACCCCCTACGGCGCCAACCACGAAGCCCCCGCTCCAGCCCCAGCCACCATGCCAGCCCCGACCGGTATGCCAGGCAGGCCCCCCAGCCCATGGACCAGGGTGAGGCTCGAAGCCATGCCCCCTTTCCATCGCGAAGCCTGCGTGGTGCTCCGCCCAGAAGCCGCCACCTGGACGTCCGCCGCCCCAGAATGCATGTGCGTAACCGCCACCATGGCCGGCGGGGCTGCGCCCGCCCCAACCTCCGTGCCAGTCGCGCGCCTGCGCGGGGGAAGCTGCGAAGGCTATTGCCGCCATACCAACGAGCACCCAGAGAAGTCCGAGGCGGCTGACGGAGCGATGGGTCACTGTCCGGACCACGGCTGGCGTCCTTCTAATGAAGATGATGGCATCTGCGACGAACGTGTGGTGGCATTGTGGCCCGGCTTCGCGCGAGAGCCTTGTGATCGAGAGAAGTTTACCGCGAAAGCGTTCGGGGCCGGCGACCGAAGGACGCGTCAGCAACGATGCACCGAGCTGTCGTCAGCGGCTACTATCTTAGCGGTAGGGATACGCCGGATAGTAGGCGTAATACCCATAGGGATAATAGAGCCTGTAATAGACCCGATAGGGGACCGGACGCAGATGGGAATGCGTCCGATACTGCGACGTGGCCGCAGCGACAGGCCGGACAGACCGATGAGATAGCTCGCGTGACGGAAGACCGAGTGGTGCTCTCAGCCGCGGAAGTCTCGGCGCGGCAATAGCTGCACGCGGCAGTGTCGGTGGCCGTAGTTCGGGTAGGGGCGCTAACGGTTCGGCCCGGCGCGACTGGGCCTCTGGGAGTGGCCCCAACAACGGAGCGAGCGCGCTGTTCGGCGGCTCGGACGGCGTCGCCGCTTCGCTCGAAGCATGCCGTGCCTGTAACAGCTGGTAAGCACTCACTGCAGTACCGGCTAATGCCAGCGTTGCCCCGAGGTAGCAGACAACGACGGTTCGCAACAGCATCGTCGGGCCTCCGGATCAACCGACCGGCTGCATGATAGCGTGCGCCGTCGAGTCGAGTGGCCTATCGGACAACGAGCCACGGCGATCGGCAGGACGTCGCGAGCGGGCGACTCGCACCCAGCGCCCTTCGCGAACCGACCTCTCTCGCAACGCGAGAGGTGGTCTGAGCGCTTCAGGCCGGCTAGCGGTGCACGCTCTCCAGCGCCGCGACGTGACCCGCCTGGTTGTGCGAAGCGGCCAGCAGGCTGCTGATCTCAGAGAGCAGCCGGCGCACGTCATAGGGTTTGCCGAGCAGCGGGAAATCCTGCGCCGTGACGTCGCTGTAACCGGTCGCCAGCAGCACCGGCAGTCGTTTGTGACGCTGGCGGATGACGCGCGCCATCTCGACCCCGCTCATCGCTCCCGGCATGACGACATCGGAAAACACCAGATCGATGGGCTCACCGCGTGCCAGGATATCCAGCGCTGCCTCTGCCCGATCCGCCCGCATCACTCTATAGCCGGCGTCGGACAATAGCTCAGCAGCAAGCTTGCCGACCTCTTCGTTGTCTTCCACCACCAGGATGTTCGCACTGGCGTTGGGCGTTTCGGCAACCGTGTTGTCCGCTTCGGTGCTAGCTTTATCGAGCTCAGTGGGTAACCGGAACGTGACCGTGGTGCCACTGCCGACGCGGCTTTCTATGGTCATCACGCCGCCCGACTGGGTGGCGAAGCCATGCGCCTGGCTCAGCCCCAATCCACTCCCCTTGCCGATCTCCTTGGTGGTGAAGAACGGCTCCAGCACTTTTGCCAGCAGCTCCTCGGGGATGCCGGTACCTGTGTCGCTGATCCGGATCATAACGTGCCGGCCAAGCCGCCGCTGAGCGGGCTCCCCCCGCTCCACATTGGTGGCAGTGATGCGCAGCACGCCGCCTTCGGGCATGGCGTCGCGCGCATTCAGCGCGACATTGAGGATCGCCAGATCGAGCTGTGTCGGATCAACCTTGATCGGCCACAACTGCGGATCGATCTCGGTCTCCAGAGCGATATCGCCGCGCAGTGAACGGCGAATGAGGTCGACCGTTTGCGACATCCGCTCGGTCAGGCGAACCGTCTCGGTCTTCAGCGGCTGGCGGCGGGAAAAGGTGAGCAGTTGCTGCGTCAGCTCTGCCGCGCGCTGGGCTGCCGTCTGAATCGAGTTCGAGCGCCCGGACAAGAGCCCGGCGATCCGCGGCATGCGGTCGCGCCAGCTCGAGATTGCCCAGGATCACCATCAGCAGGTTGTTGAAATCGTGTGCCACTCCACCAGTGAGCTGGCCCAGCGCATCCAGCTTCTGCAACTGAAAGAGCTGCTCGTGTGCCGCCTCCAGCGCCTGCTGGGTCTCCCTTCTTTCGGTGATATCGCGCGTGGTCTTGGCGAATCCGACCAGCGTGCCGGCCTCGTCACGGATCGGCTCGACCACGGTTGTCGCCCAGAATTGGGTGCCGTCCTTGCGAATACGCCAGCCCTCATCCTCGAAGCGCCCCTGCTCGCGAGCAATGCGCAGCGCCTGCGCCGTTCGGCCGGCAGCCTGATCCTCCGGCGTGTAGAAACGCGCGAAATTGGTGCCGATAACCTCCGCCGCGGAGTAACCCTTGATGCGGGCCGCGCCGGAGTTCCAGCTATTGATCCGGCCTTCGGGGTCCAGTAGGTAGATGGCATAGTCGGCAACGGCATCGATGAGGAGCTGGAAGCGCCGATCCGATCCCACCAGCTCTGCGACCTTCGACATCTGCTGCTCCGCCCATCGCCGGCCATTGTCCCGAAAATGAGACGACGGTCCCGGCTGATGGCGGTTTGATCTCCGCCTGATGGACCGTGTCTCGTCAAATGACGCCAGCGTGAGCCCGGATCGCTCGAAGGTTGCGGTGGCGTTGCGGAGTTAGCCTGTCTCCGCCGCGGGGAAGTTGAACTCGATACTGATCCCGTCCGGATCCCTGAAGAAGAGCTGCGTCATGTTGAGCCTCGGCAGCACGCGCTCGTCGTAGGGAATCCCGCGTGCCTGCAGCCGTTCGCGCATCAGTGCAAGGTTCTCGGCGGCGAAGGCGATGTGGTCGAGGCGTCCGGTCTCCGGCGCGCCCTCGATCGGTGGGTTCTCCGGCCGGTAGCCCACCAGGTGCACCGCCGGGACGCCGCCGCAGTAGAGCCAATAGCCGGGGAACGCCAGCGGCGGGCGGTTGCCGTTGGTCAGACCAACTACGTCTTCGTAGAACTCCTTCGTGCGCTCCAGATCCTGCACCACGATCGTGTAGTGGTTCAGCGATACGGCCGGCATGATGGACTCCTCTCCAGGTGCTCCAGATCAGGTGCGGCTGGTCAGGTCTGCCGTGGCGATCGGCAGGCTGCGCACGCGCACCCCGGTCGCAGCGAAGATCGCGTTGGCGACAGCGGGCGCGGCCGGGGGCGTCCCCGGTTCGCCGATTCCGCCCCAGCGCTTGCCGTGGCTTGGTACCAAATATGTCTCGATCCGCGGTGCATCCGCCATTAGCATCATCCGATACGTATCGAAATTGGCCTGCTCCACCGCGCCGTCCTTGATGGTGATGGCGCCGTAGAGCGCCGCAGTCAGCCCGAAGATGATGCCGCCTTCGAGCTGGTTTTCGATCAGGCGCGGATTGATCACCCAGCCCGGATCGGCGGCGGCGACCACGCGCTCCACCCGCACCTCGCCGGCCGCGCTCACTGCGACCTCCGCCACTTCTGCTACGATCGTGTCGTGCGAGATATGGATGGCGATACCCCGTCCCTTGCCGCGAGGCAGCTTCGTCCCCCAGCCGGCCTTCTCGGCTGCGGTGTCGAGCACACGCAGCCATTCCGGCTGGTCGGCCAGCAGAGTGCGGCGGAACTGGTACGGATCCTTGCCGGCTGCATGCGCCAGTTCGTCGATGAAGCTTTCGAGCACGAACGTGTTCTGCGAGTAGCCTACGCTGCGCCAGAACATGACCGGGACATTAGTGTTCTTCAGCACGCCTTCGACGAGGAAATTCTTCACCGCATAGGCTTGATCGGTCAGCCCGGACACCGCCTGCGGCTCCATGTCGGTGGAGGCAGAAAGCCGGCCGAGCGAGCGCCAGATCGAGCCGACGGCGGTCTGCACGTGCAGCGCCGTCACCAATCCGTCGGCGCCGAGCGCGCCGCGGCACCGCAACGCCGCCATCGGGCGATAGCGGTTGTGCCGCATGTCGATCTCCCGACTCCAGATCAGCTTGACCGGCTTGTCGACCGTTTTGGCAACGATGACCGCCTGAACGAGCTCGTCGTTCATGCTGCGCCGGCCGAAGCCGCCGCCCAGGAAGCAATTGTGGACGAAGACTTTTTCCGGTGCGACGCCGGCAGCACGGGCGGCAAGCTGCAATGCGGTCTCCGGCGCCTGCGTGCCGAGCCAGACATCGACCCGGTCAGGCTGCACCTGGGCGGTGCAGTTGAGCGGCTCCATCGTCGCGTGCGCGAGATGCGGCACGTCATAGACCGCCTCGATGACCTTTGCGCCGGCGAGGGCCGTGCGCGCGTCGCCGTCGCTGCGGGCGACGACCATGGGGCCGTCGAGCGCGGCTCGGTACTCGGCGCGGAACTGCTCGGTCGAGGTGCCGGCGCCGGGGCCGAAATCCCAATCGATCGGTAGGGCCGAGGCGGCCTGCTTTGCGCGCCAGTAACGGTCGGCGACCACGGCGACGCCGCCCGGTATGGGCACCACCGCTTGCACGCCGCGGCGGTGCACGATCTTGGCGGCGTCGAAGGATTTCACCGTTCCGCCCGGCACCGGGCACAGCACAACAGCGGCGTAGAGCATACCGGGAAGCCGCACATCGATGCCGAATTGCGCCGTGCCGGTGGATTTCGCGGCTGAATCAAGTCGCGGAACCGACGTGCCGCACAGCCGGAACTGTTCGGGGGGCTTGATCGCCGGCTCCTGCACCGGGTGGATATCGGCCGCTTCGCGCGCCAGAGCACCGTAAGTCAGGCGCCGGCCGGTAGCGGCATGGATCACGGCACCGTTTGCCGCGGCGCACTCTGCCTCGGGCACACCCCACTGCCGCGCTGCCGCCCCGATCAGGCGCACCCGCGCGCTGGCGCCGGCCTGCTGCAGCAGTTCGTGCGTGCTGCGTACCGACTGGCTACCGCCGGTGCTCATCAATCCATAGACATGCTCGGCGAGGTTGCGGTTGGCCGAGGCGTATTCGGCGCGCACCCGGCTCCAATCGCATTCGAGCTCTTCCGCAACGATCATCGGGAGGGCGGTCCAGATGCCCTGGCCCATTTCGGAGCGGGCGACGCGGATCGTCACGGTCTCGTCCGGGTCGATCACGACCCAGGGTCCAACCTCGGTCGTCGGGTTGGCGGCGAGCGACGGGCGGATGCCGATCGCCAAACCTCCAGCGACGGAGACAGAGGAGAAAATGAAACCGCGCCGTGACAATGTGACGCGTGGACTGATGATGTGTCCCATTGTTGCCTCCCTCATCCCTTCGCCAGCGCGGCGGCTCGGTGGATCGCCGTACGGATGCGCGGATAGGTGCCGCAACGGCATATATTGCTGATCGCGCTGTCGATTTCCTCGTCAGTGGGATCGGGCGACTGGCGCAGAAGAGCCACCGCCGCCATCACCTGCCCGGACTGGCAGTAGCCGCATTGCGGCACATCGGCCTCGATCCACGCGCGTTGCACCGGGTGGTTGCCGTCGGGCGACAGCCCCTCGATCGTGGTGATCGCCACTCCGGCGACCGAGCCGGCCGTAACCATGCAGGAGCGCACCGGGGCGCCGTTGAGATGCACCGTGCAGGCCCCGCATACGGCAATGCCGCAGCCGAATTTGGTGCCGGTCAGCCCAAGCTCGTCGCGTAGGACCCAAAGCAGGGGTGTCTCCGGTTCGATATCCAGCTCATGGCGCTGGCCGTTGACGACGAGTGCGAGCATGGCGTGCCCCTTCGCTTTCCGAACCTCGGCGGCAGTGTAGCACCACTGCACGGTGAGCCAATGATGCCGGCTCCTAATCGGGGCGCTGCGACCAGAGATCAAATCCGGGGTGGGCTCTCCCGCGAAGACCGGGAGAGGTGTAGGGAGTGGCCACTTCGGCTGCCCTCAATCGGTCTTATCGTGAGGTGTTCAGTGGGATTTACGATTTGCTAAGTGGGTAATAGTTGAAAAGTCGATCCATCCCATGCTATAGGGTCCTGCCGTGTCCGGCCCACTCGATCCCCTTCTCCCCACCCGATCCGCTTTCTCCCCCGGCGACACGGTCGTCGGCGCGCCCCCTCCGGCTGCCGATGCAGTAGGACGCCGGCTGCGCCGATTGCTGCGCCGGCTGGCGGCGCTGGCCCGACCAGGACCTGTACGCCGGCTACGAAGCTCAGCTTTTTCGCCAGGTGCGCGGTGGGAGCACGCCGCGGCACGTCGGAATCATCCTGGATGGCAACCGCCGCCATGGGAGGGAGGCGGGGCTCAGCGACTTTCGCCGCATCTACGCCATGGGCGCCAGCAAGCTCGACGAGGTACTCGACTGGTGCGCCGAGCTTGGCGTGCGGGCTGTCACGTTATGGGTGTGCTCGACTGACAATCTGGCTCGCCCGGCCGAGGAAGTCTCCGGCATCATGGCCGCGATCGAGCACAAGATGCGCAGCCTGGTCGCCGATCCGCGCATTCACCGGCTGGGGGTGCGGGTGCAGGCGATCGGCCGTCTGGAGCTGCTGCCGAAACCGCTGGTTGCGGCGCTGGAGGCCGCACGGCAGGCGACCGCGGCCAACCGGCAGATGACGCTGACGATCGCCGCCAACTATGGCGGACGAGAAGAGATCGCCGATGCCATGCGCTCGTTGATGAGCGAGTTTGCCGAGCGTGGGTTGTCGCCAGCACAGGCCGCTGCCGAGGTGACGCCTCAGGCGATCGCGCGGCACTTATATCTGCCGAGCCTGCCCGACCCAGACCTGATCATCCGCACCAGCGGGGAGTTGCGGCTGTCGGGCTTCCTGCTATGGCAGAGCGTGTACAGCGAGTTCCACTTCACCGACGTGAACTGGCCGGCCTTCCGGCGGATCGATCTGTTGCGGGCGATACGAACCTTCCAGTCGCGCGAGCGACGCTATGGGCGGTGACAGCGCTCGCGGCGGTGTTCGTTGATGTGCAGTTCCGCGACTTTCCGTGTTGAAGTCATACCGCAGAGCCGCAGAGAGCGCAGAAACAAACGCGCCGCGGCGCTGCCGGGGGTGACGCGGGTGCGGCCTGGATATAATGGAACGGGATTGCAGGAGCGATAAGCTCCGTCGCGACAAGGACGGATCCCGTGCTGCGTGGTCTCGACCCGCTGCTGACGCCTGATCTGCTGCACGCGTTGGCCAGCGCCGGGCACGGCGACCGCGTTGTGATTGTCGACGCGAATTTCCCGGCTGCGGCAACCGCTCGCCGTCTGGTGCGCGCCCCGGGGATCGCGGCCACCGCGATGCTGGAGGCAGTGTTGTCGGTGCTGCCGATCGACGATTTCGAGCCCGATCCGGTCGCTGTGATGCAGGTGGTCGGCGATCCCTCGGCGACGCCCGAGGCCGTTCAGGATTTTACTTCCGTCCTGCAGCGCCAGGGCCTGGCCGCCCCGGCGCGTTTGGCTCGACATGATTTCTATCGCGCTGCCGCCGAGGCGTTCGTGATCGTGCAGACCGGGGAGCGGCGCCTGTATGGCAACGTGCTGCTGACCAAGGGCGTCATCCGCCCGTGATTGTCGATGCGCACCACCATGTCTGGCGAGTTGCGCGCGGCGATTACGGATGGCTGACGCGGGACCTGCTGATCCATCGCGATTATGGGCTTGAGGATCTGCGCCCGCTGCTCGGCGACATCGGTGCCACGGTGCTGGTGCAGGCGGCACCCACTGAGGCGGAAACGCGGTTCTTGCGAGAGACGGCGGCCGCATCGGCGGGATTGGTCCGCGGGGTGGTCGGCTGGGCGGACCTCACCGCTCCCGACGCTCCGGATCGGATCGCGACGCTGGCGGCCAGTGCGCCGCTGCTCACCGGCTTGCGGCCGATGCTGCAGGACATCGCCGAGACGGAGTGGATCCTGCGTCCCGAAATCGCTCCCGCGCTGCGTGCAATGGCTGGTGCCGGCCTGCGGTTCGATGCGCTGATCAAGCCGCGTCATCTGCCTGTGATGCTGCGATTGTGCGAACGCCATCCCGATCTGGCGATCGTCATAGACCATGGTGCGAAGCCCGACATCGCCGGCGGCGCGTTCGAGCCATGGGCGTCGGAAATCGCGACCGTGGCACGAGAGACGGATGCGTGCTGCAAGGTGTCGGGCCTGGTTACCGAGACGGCGCCGGATTGGCGGCTCGATGATCTGCGGCGCTATGTGGACCATCTGCTCGAGACATTTGGTTCTGACCGCTTGATGTGGGTCAGCGACTGGCCGGTGGTGAATCTTGCTGGTGGCTATGCGCGCTGGCGAGCTACCTCGTTGGAGCTGTTGCAAGGGCTCTCGGCCGGGGAACGGGACGCCGTGCTTGGCGGCACGGCGGCGGCGTTCTACGGGCTCGACTGACCTCCCTTCGCGGAGCTGAAGCTCCGCTTCGGAATGCGGGCCTGCCCGCGTGCAAGTTCAGGAGCCCGCGGCATGATCCGCGTCAGCGACACTCTGGCGATTGACGACAACGCCGTAACCGAGCGGTTCATTCGCGCCTCGGGCCCTGGCGGGCAGAACGTGAACAAGGTGGCGAGCGCGGTGCAGCTTCGTCTCGATCTGGCAGCCGCGGGGCTGCCGGACGAGGTGCGTGTGCGGCTCGTCCGCTTGGCCGGCAAGCGGCTGAGCCAGGCCGGCGAACTGGCGGTGACGGCACAGCGCTACCGCACGCAGGAGCGTAACCGCGCCGCCGCACTGGCGACGCTGATCGGCCTGATTCGCCGCGCCGCGGTGCCGCCGGCCAAGCGGGTGCCGACGCGGCCGAGCGCCGCCGCGCGCCGGCGCCGGTTGGAGGCGAAAGCGCGCCGCTCCCACACCAAGCAGCGCCGTGGCGAACGCCCGGAGGAGGAGGGCTGAGGGCAAGAGCACGATAGCGGTCCCAAGCGTGCTTTGATGCAACTCGGCCGAATTTGACGGCAATAAACGGATGGCGGACGAGACGCGGGCTTGGTCAGGTGCGCCACTGACATACAGGAGGGACCTTTGAACTTTCGTATCATCGGGCTATCGCCCGAACCGTTTCAGCACCTGTACGGATTATCCGATGCAGAGCTCGCCAAGCAAAAGGTGATCCACGTTCACAATGCCAAGCGGGGTTGCTACTCTGGTCGGATCGACCGGGCCTAGCTCCGACGGCCGCGGCCCAGCCACCGATGCGGCTGGGCCGTTCATTCTTTGGGATGCGTCTAATTTCGTTCCATGCTATTGCGCCTCCGTCCCGTTCAGCAGGAAGGCGTGGGTCTTGGCTGCCTTCTGCCGCAGCTCCTTCAGCGGCGCGTAGTCCGGCGAGTGATACCATTCCGCCAAGCGCGCCGGGCTGTCGAACTCCAGAATAACGCAGCGGCGCAAGGTCCGATCGCCCTCGAGGGTCTGCGGGTCGCCGCCGCGCACCAAGTAGCGCCCGCCATATTTCGCAATGGTGGCGGGCACCTTTGCGCGGTACTCCTCGAACACCGCCGGGTCGGTGATCTCCAGCTCGGCGAACAGATAGCCCTTCGGCATCGCTGCCTCCGTCAGCCACAGGCTAGCGCGTAGAGGTCCCTGCAGGCGGCAGGCATCTTCAACTCCTGCCAGCTCCGCCCGCCATCGGTGGTGCCGAAGCACTGGCCGCGACGCGCCACGAAATGCACCTGGTCGGGATCGCGGTCATGCACTGCCACTGCCATGACCGTGCTCTTTGGTGCGACGGCGTCGAAACGCTGCCACGTCCGGCCGGTGTCGGTGCTGCGGAACAGCGCGCCCGCCTGGCTGTTCGCGGCGACCGAGAGGCACGCGAAGAGCGTCTTCGGGTCGTGCGGTGAGACGCGGATGTCACGCCCATAGGTATAAGGCGAGAAGCGCGACACCTGCATGTCCTGCCAGCTCTTGCCGGCATCCGCGCTGTGGAACAGTCCCATGCGCACGGCCAGGATCACTCCATCTGGATCGGCGTCGCTGATCGCGATGGCGTGGCCGTCGAGCATCCCCTCGGCGTCGGTGTCGCTCAGGATGCGGCTCTTCAGTCGTGGCTCGGTTGCCAGGCGCAGCAAGTCCTGCGTGCAGTCCTCCCAGCTCTCACCACCGTCGCGACTATGCATCGCGCCGTTCACTTCGAGGGTCGCATAGACATCGCCCGGCTTGCGCGGATGGGTGGCGAACCGCATGACCCGACAGGGAAACGACATGGCGACGCGGTTCGGCAGCCCGGGATCCGGCATGCGCCGGAAATGCTCGCCGCCATCGTCGCTGCGGTACACCGCGACCGGCGAGCCGCCGGCATAGATCGTGTTCGGGTCGTTGCGATCGACCAGGATCGACCAGACCTGCATGTCACGGTCTGGAAAACCGAGCCGCTCCCAATGCGTGCCGCGATCAGTGCTGCGATATGGGCCGTCCTTCGTGCCGATAAAGACGATGTCGGCGTTTTTCGGATGCACGGAGATCGCCTGCACGTCCGCCTTATCGAAAACATGCTGCCAGTCGCCGCCTTCAGCGGCGCGGCAGAACACGCCGCCGGCGCCCCCGTCCTTGGTCGCCGCGGCGCCGGCGTAGATATGGGTGGAACCGGCCATTGTCGTCCTCCCTTCCCGTCAATCGGGCGCGAAGGCTAGGCCGCGGCGCGGCGATTGGGAATACTGGCGGGCGCCAGCATTGGAGGAATTGTCATGCCGAATGTCTCAGCCGAGCGTCTGACCGAGATCGCCACCGCGCTGCTGATCGGCGCCGGCGCGCCGCAGAGCGAAGCAGCAACGGTCGCGCGGCTGTCGATCGCGGCCAATCTGGCCGGGCATGACAGCCACGGGATTATCATGATTCCGACCTACATCGAACGCATCAAAGTCGGCCACATTGTCCCCGGCGCTCCGTGGGAGATCAAGCAGGAGACGCCGACCACCACGGTGATCGACGGCAATTGGGGCTTCGGCTACGTTGTCACCGAGCGGGCGATGCAGCATACCATCGCAAAGACCCGGACGCAGAATGTTGCGGCGGCGACGGTACTCCGGCAAGGTCATATCGGGCGGCTGGCGGCCTATCCGCTGATGGCCGCAGCCGAGGGGATGATCGCGATGATTACCGCCGATTCCGGACGCAGCCCGAAGCATGTCGCGCCGTTCGGCGGCGCCAAGGCGCGGCTCGGCACCAATCCGATCTGCTTCGCGATCCCGTCCGATCTGCCGGGGCCGTTGTTCTTCGATATGGCGACCTCGGCGGCGGCGGCCGGCAAGATCGCGCTGGCGGTGGCGCGCGGCAAAGAGGTGCCGCCGGGCTGGATTATCGATGCCGAGGGTCGGCCCACCACCGACCCGCGCAAGCTGCGCCAGGGCGGCGCGCTGCTGCCGCTCGGCGGCGCCGAAGGTTACAAGGGATACGGCCTTGCGGCGATCGTGGAGATTTTCTCCGGCCTGTTGACTGGCCTCGGTTTCGGCATCGAGCCGACCGGGCGGCACAATGACGGCTGCTTCCTTGCCGTGTTCAAGGTGAGCGCGTTCCGCGACCTGGCAACGTTCCGGAAGGAAGTAACAGAGTTCGCGCAGTACCTGAAAGAGACGCCGCCTGCGGCGGGGTTCGACCGCGTCTATTACCCAGGCGAGGTCGAGTGGGAGCGCGAGCAGGAGCGGCGAGCGAACGGCATCCCCATCGAGGATGCGACCTGGGAGGTGCTGCGCAAGCTCGCGGTCGAATATGGTTGCGCCGAGCGGCTGGGGTTCTGAAGGATCAGCCGATGGCGGTGATTGCGATATTCAAACACCAGGTTAAGCCGGGCCGGATGCCTGACTTCATGGCGAAGCTGCAGCAGGCCGCTCATCCTCGGTCCAACAGCCAGGTGATGCCCAAATCATTCCGGCTGTTTTGCAGCACAGTACCGGGGCCGGATACAGGGCTCGTCATCATGATGATCGAGTATGAGGACATGGCGGCGTATGGCGCACGCACGGCATTCGAGAATGCCAATGCAGAGTGGCGGAAATTGTTCGAGGCGACGCCTGAATCGCCGGAAACGCTGCTCTCGGTCGAGTTGTTGACTGAACTCTCCGGGTGAAGGGACGATAATGCCGCAGATCGGACAGAGCCTGCGCCGCCTGGAGGATATGCGTTTCCTGACCGGAGCCGGCCGGTATCTCGATGATATCGTCCTCCCTGATCTGCTGCACGCCTGCGTGGTGCGCTCGCCGCATGCGCATGCGGTGATCGAGGCTATCGACGTCACCGCCGCACGCTCAACGGAAGGTGCGGCGGCGATCTTCACGGCCGCCGATCTAGCGGCGGACAAACTCGGGCCACTGCCCTGCACTGCCCAGGTTGCCACCGTGGCACCCATGATCGTGCCGCCACGTTTTGCGCTGGCCAGTGAACGCGTGCGTCATGTCGGCGAAGCGGTCGCGCTGGTCGTGGCGGCGACGGCAGAGGCGGCGCGCGAGGCGGCCGAACGGGTCGAGGTGAGCTATCGTCCCTTGCCCGCCGTCGTCGATGCGCGGGCTGCCATGGAGCCAAGCGCGCCGCTGCTGTGGGACATTGCCCCTGGAAACGTCGCGTACCGGTTCCAGAAGGGCGATCGCGCCGCGGTCGATGCTGCGTTTGCGCGAGCAGCGCACGTGGTCGAGGTGGAGCTGGTCAATAACCGACTGACAGTTGCTCCGATCGAGACCCGCGGGGCAATCGCAATGGCAGAGGACGGGGTCCTGCACCTGATCGTCAGCGGTGCCGGTGTGCACGGCATGCGCGATATACTGGCCGACGTGTTCCACCTGCCGCGCACCGAGCTGCGGGTCAGCGCGCCGGATGTGGGTGGCGGGTTCGGTATCAAGAACGCGGTCTATCCGGAGTACGTGATGCTGCTTTGGGCGGCGCGCCGGCTCGGTCGTCCGATCAAATGGATCGCCGAACGCACCGAGGATTTCGTTTCCTCTTCCCAAGGCCGGGATAATCATACGAAGGCGCGGCTGGCGTTGGATGTGGACGGGCGGTTCCTGGCGCTGGATGTCGGCACGGTCGCCAACCTCGGGGCCTACGTCGCCGGATTCGGACCGGGGACATCGACCAACGCGCCATCCACCGCGATGGGCGGTCCCTATGCCATCCCGGCCGTGTTCATGGACGTGCACGGCGTGCTGACGAACACGTTGCCGATCGACGCCTATCGCGGCGCCGGCAAGCCGGAGGCCAATTATCTGACCGAACGCCTGGTGGAACGCGCCGCGCGAGCGCTGGGGATGGACCCGTTCGAGATTCGCCGTCGCAACCTGATCGCGGCTTTTCCGTATCGGAGTGCACTGGGCATCTCGATCGACAGCGGCCGCTTCGTCGCCAATCTCGATGTCGCGGAGCAAGCGGCGGATCGCACCGGCTTCGCCCACCGGCGAGAAGCGTCGCGGCAACTCGGACGGCTGCGCGGACTCGGTGTTGCCTGCTTCTTGGAGACCGCGCGTGGCCAGCCGAACGAGGCAGCGGAGCTGCGTTTTGCCGCGGATGGCACGATCGCGCTGGTCGTCGGTACGCAGTCGAACGGCCAGGGCCACGAAACAAGTTATAGGCAGATCGCCGCCGAGCTGCTGGGACTGCCAATCGAGACGTTCCGTTATGTGCAAGGCGACACCGCGCTGGTGCACACCGGCGGCGGGCATGGCGGCGCGCGCTCCATGCATATGGGCGGCACGGCGATGGTGCTGGCCGTCGAGCAGATGCTCGTCCGTGCCCGCTTGCTTGCAGCGCGGCTGCTGCAGGCATCGCCCGACGATCTGAGTTTCGAAGCCGGCCGCTTCACTGCCAAGGACGGCCGCAGCATCGATCTTCTGGCGGTTGCGCGAGACGCCGGCGAAAGCCTCGACACGCGAGCCGAGAATATCTGCGACGTGTTCACGTTCCCGAGCGGCTGTCATGTTGCCGAGGTCGAGGTTCATCCCGAGACGGGTGCGGTGACGCTCGATCGCTATGTCACCGTCGATGATTTCGGACGGTTGATTAATCCGCTGCTGACCGCAGGCCAGGTACAGGGCGGCGTGACTCAGGGCATCGGCCAGGCGCTGCTGGAGCACACGGTGTACGATGAGGTGTCAGGCCAACTTCTCAGCGGGAGCCTGATGGATTATGCGCTGCCGCGCGCCGACGACCTGCCCGGTTTCGCGATCACGCTAGTGGAACAGCCGACCGCTGCCAACAAACTCGGGGTGAAAGGCTCCGGCCAGGCCGGCGCCATGGCGGCGCCTCAGACGGTGATAAATGCGATCCTTGACGCGTTGGCGCCCCTCGGCGTCCACCATATCGATATGCCGGCAACCCCGGAGCGCGTCTGGCAGGCGATCCGCTCAGCCGGTGCGCAGCAGGCGTGATCCTTCCGCGCGCAACCAGGGAATCGCCTCGGCGGCATGAGGTGTGAGCTTATCGACCAGCGCCCAGAAGCGCTTGCCGTGGTTCATGTGCCGGAGATGCGCGACTTCGTGCGCAACGACATAGTCCTGCACCAGATCGGGCGCCATGACCAGACGCCAGGAGAACGCCAACGACCCGTCCGAGGCGCAGCTTCCCCAGCGGCTATGCGTATCCTTCACCGTAATGCGCCGCGGCGTAATGCCGAGCTGGTCGGATTTTGCGACCACCAAGGCGGTCAGTCGCCGTCGCGCCTCAGCACTCAGGAAATCGAGCACGCGACGGCGCAGAAACTCTGCTGCTCCCGACACGCAGATCTCGTCGTCCTGCAACCAGGCGCCACCGCGTGCATGCGGCATGTGTCGGATGCGATGCGGGAGTCCGCTGATCGGCACCATGGCACCGTCGGCGAACGGCACCGCGTCCGGCAGCGCTGCCAGACGCTCGGCGACCCAATCGGCGTGTGTCATCAGCAGCGCCACGCCGGCGCCACGCCCAGTGCGGGGCGGCAGCGTCACCACCACCGCGCCACCGCGCGCATCGATGCGCAAACTGACGCGCCGGGCTCGCGCGCTGCGCCGCCATTCGATATGCGCCGGTCCGTGCGGCAACGACAACGTTTCGGAGCACGGCAGATCCATGCCGATGACAAACCGCACTTCGCGTCGATTCGTCAATGTGAAAAGCGAATTTTCTTTGCCCTACCTGGGAGCGCCAGCGCGTCGGAGGCGGTCGTTGATGGCGTGACCGAGTCCAGCGGGCGGCACCGGCATCACCGCAATCCGCTTGCAGCCGCGCGCTGTTCCGACCGCATCCAGCATGCGCAGCCCGACGAACAGCCGGGCGGCAGCCTCGGTCAGATCGGCACTCGGGCTCAAGTTGAAGGTTTCGACAGCGCCTGGGAGCGGCTCGCCGAACGCAAGCAATGCCTCGTTCGGCAAGACCGATACAGCTTCGAGCCGAAGCGGTAGCGATGGCGCATAGTGCGACGCCATCATGCCGGGCGAGCGCAGCACGCCGTTGGACGACGCACACCGCAAGATGGGCCCAATCACTGCCTCGATCGCTTCCACCGTTGTCCCGCCTGGACGCAGCAACACAGGGTGATGACCCGTCAAGTCCAGCACGGTGGATTCGACGCCAACCGGGCAAGGGCCGCTGTCCAGCACAGCGGCGATACGATCGGCCAGACCGTCCAGCACGTGTTGTGCGGTGGTTGGGCTGACTGCGCCGGAGCGATTTGCAGACGGTGCCGCCACCGGTCTTGCTACGGCGCGCAACAGCGCAGATGCGACAGGATGTGACGGCACGCGCACGGCGAGGCTGTCGAGACCGGCTGCGGTCAACAAGGCAACACGGCTATGCGGCCGGCGTGGCAGCACCAAAGTCAAAGGTCCCGGCCAAAAGGATGCAGTCAGCCGACGCGCGGTCTCGTTCGGCACCACATCGACGAAGGCGGCTTCCTGATCCGGATAATGGCAGATCAGCGGGTTGAAGCGCGGGCGTTCCTTTGCTGCGAACACCGCGGCCACGGCCCGCGCATTTGTCGCATCCGCACCGAGGCCATAGACCGTTTCGGTTCCGAATGCGACCAGTTCACCGTTACAAAGCAGGGCTGCGGCGCGGGCGATGCCGGCGGCGTCGGCGGCCAGGAACTCGGTCATGTTGCGCCAGATAGCGAAGCCGCGCGAGCATGGCAAAACCGGCGGCGGCTGATACACTTGGTTTGATCACGCCCGCACACCGGCCAGGAGTTCGCCCGTCATGCTCGATGTCGTCTTCGCCAAGCCCGCACTGCCGAGATCCGGCGCGCTCGTACTGCTGGTGGCTGAGGAGGCGACGCCAACGGGGCTGTGGCAACTGGCGGACGAGGCCACCGGCGGCGCCATCACGCGCGGACTAACGGCAGCCGAGTTCAAGGGCAGCAAGGGCAAGACCTGCACCATCCTGGCACCCGGCGCCGGGCTTTCGCGCGTTGTCGCAGTTGGGTTGGGCAAGCCGGGCGAACTCAGCCGGCTGGTGCTGGAACAGGCCGGCGGCCATGCGGCGGCGGCGCTGGCGCGTGAATCGGACGTGGCCATTGCGGCTGAGGGGTTGAGCGCAGAACAGAGTGCGGCAGCAACGCTCGGTGCGATGCTTCGGTCGTATCGTTTCGATCGTTATCGGACAAAGGAGAAGCCGGAGGACAAGCCGAGGCTCGCGCGACTTGCGCTGCTGACCGCCGACCCTGCCCAGGCCGAGGCGGCGTGGCAGCCGATGAAGGCCCTTGCCGAGGGCGTCTTTTTCTCGCGCGACCTGGTCAGCGAGCCGCCGAACGTGCTGAACCCCGCCGCGCTCGCCGAGCGCTGCCGCAAGCTTGCCGAGCTCGGCGTCGATGTGAAGGTGTTCGGACCGGAAGAGATGCAGAAGCTCGGCTTCGGCGCACTCCTGGGCGTGGCGCAGGGCAGCGCCAACGAGCCCAGGATGGTGGTGATGCGCTGGAACGGCAGCGGCAATGGTGCTGGCAAGCCGGTCGCGTTTATCGGCAAAGGGGTGACGTTCGACACCGGCGGCATCAGCATCAAGCCGGCAGGCGGCATGGAGGACATGAAGTGGGACATGGCCGGCGCCGGCACGGTGATCGGACTGATGGCTGCGTTGGCGGGACGCAAGGCGCGGGTCGACGCGGTCGGGCTGGTCGGGCTGGTGGAGAACATGCCGTCCGGCACCGCGCAGCGTCCGGGCGACGTGGTGAAGAGCCATTCGGGACAGACGATCGAGGTGATCAACACCGACGCGGAGGGGCGGCTCGTGCTCGCCGATGTGCTCTGGTACTGCCAGGCGAAGTTCGATCCGGCGTTCATGGTCGATCTCGCCACTTTGACGGGTGCGATCATCATCTCACTCGGTCACGAGCATGCCGGCTTGTTCAGCAACAACGACGAGTTGGCACAGCGGCTGGAAGCGGCGGGCCAAGCGACCGGCGAGAAGGTATGGCGCATGCCGCTGGGCAAGGAGTACGACGAGCAGATCAAGTCGGAGATCGCCGATATGAAGAATGTCGGCGGACGGCCGGGCGGCTCGATCACCGCGGCGCAGTTCATCCAGCGCTTCGTCAACGACAAGCCGTGGGCGCATCTCGACATCGCCGGGATGGCGTGGGCGACGAAGGACGCACCTTGCACGCCCAAGGGCGCCACCGCGTTTGGGGTGCGACTGCTGGACCGGTTGGTTGCTGAGCACTATGAAAGCAAGTGACGGAGGTCGGCTTTTACCATCTGACCCGCACCCAGGTTGAAGCGGCACTGCCGCAGCTTCTTGGCCGCACGCTTGCGGCCGGACGACGGGCGCTGGTGCTGTGCCGCACGGCCGAACGGGTCGCCGCCGTGGATGCGGCGCTGTGGGAGTGCGCCGAGCCCGACTGGCTGCCGCACGGCACTGCCGCCGACGGGGACGCAGATCTGCAGCCGATCTGGATCGCAATGGACGACGCGGCGCCGAATGGGGCACGTTTCCTGTTCCTGATCGATGGGGCGGAGAGCGCGCGGGTCGGCGAGTTCGAGCGTGTGTTCGATCTGTTCGATGGCAACGATGAGGCGGCGCTGGCGGCGGCGCGCGTACGCTGGAAGGCAGCACGGGAAGCTGGGTTCCCGATCACTTATTGGCGGCAAACCCCGCGCGGGTGGGAGAAGCAGGCGGAGGCGTGATCAGCCGGTTGCTTGCAACTCTTGTTCCGCCGCGAACCAGTCAGCCTCGGCGCGCGCCGCCTCTTTCGCAATAGCGGACAAGCGCGCGTTTGCGGCGGCGATCTCGGCGGCGCGGCCGGGCGCATAAATCGCCGGGTCGGCGAGCCGCGCCTCGATGGCCGCGCGCTCGGCGGCGAGGCGGGCCAGGCGGTCCTCGGCCTCGCGTGCCCGTCGCCGCAGCGGCGCCAGGGCCGCACGCGCATCTGCCCGCTCGCGCCGTTCGTTCCGCTGGCGCGGCGTCTCGGCGGGCGCTGCCGGACGGGCCCTCTCGGCCAGCAGCGCCCGATAGTCGTCGAGATCGCCGTCGAACGGCCGCACGGTTCCATTCGCAACCAGCCAGAGCCGGTCCGCGATCAGCTCGATCAGGTGCGGGTCATGCGTAATCAGCAGCACCGCCCCGGCAAAATCGGCCAGCCCCTTCACCAGCGCCTCGCGGGCGTCGATGTCGAGATGGTTGGTCGGCTCGTCCAGGATCAGCAACTGCGGTGCGTCGCGCGTCGCCAGCGCCAGCAGCAGGCGTGCTTTCTCGCCGCCCGAGAGGGAACCGATCGGCGTCTCGGCGCGGTCGGCGTCCAGGCCGAAGCGGGCGAGCTGCGCCCGCGCCTGGGTCTCGCTCGCGCGCGGCAGGGCACGGCGCATGTGTGCCAAGGGGGTTTCATCCGCAACCAGCTCGTCGGCCTGGTGCTGGGCGAAATACCCTGTGCGCAGCCGAGGCCCACGGCGCACCTCGCCGGCCATAGGCTCCAGCCGGCCGGCAAGCAGCCGCGCTAGCGTCGACTTGCCGTTGCCGTTGGCACCCAGCAGGGCAATGCGGTCATCCATGTCGATCGAGACTGACACGTTACGCAGCACGGCCGATCCGTCATAACCAACTGAGACGCGGTCGAGCGCGATGATCGGCGGTGCGATGCGGGTCGGCTCGGGGAACGCGAAGCGGGGTGGCGCCTCCTCGATGACAGCCTCGATGAGCGGCAGGCGTGCCAATGCCTTGATTCGCGACTGAGCTTGCCGCGCTTTGGTTGCCTTGTAGCGGAACCGGTCGATGAAGCTTTGGATGTGGGCGCGCTCGGCGGCGATGCGCTCGGCGGCACGGGCCTGCTGCAAGGCACGCTCAGTGCGGATGCGCACGAATTCCTCGAACCCGCCCGGTGTGCTGCTGATCCGGCCGCCATCGAGGTGGGCGATCGCCTCCACAGCGCGATCGAGCAGGAAGCGGTCGTGCGAGACGATCAGAGCGGCGCCGGGGAAGCGCGCCAGCCAGCCTTCCAGCCAGAGCGTCGCTTCCAGGTCGAGATGATTGGTCGGCTCGTCGAGCAGCAGCAGATCCGGTGCGGCGAAGAGTGCGGTGGCGAGCGCCACCCGCATGCGCCAGCCGCCGGAGAAGGACGCGACAGGACGACTCTGGGCGGCTTCGTTGAAGCCGAGGCCGGCCAGGATCGAAGCGGCACGCGCCGGTGCGGAGTCCGCGCCGATGATGCGCAGGCGTTCGTGGATTTCCGCCAGCCGCTCGGGCGGCGCTCTTTCGACTTCGGCGAGCAGGGAGAGCCGTTCCGGGTCGCCTTGCAGCACGACGCCGAGCAGACTTGCCTCGCCCTCTGGGGCTTCCTGGCGCACCTGGGCGACGCGCGTGCCCGCTGCGAGCCGAATGTTGCCGGCATCGAGAGGTGCTTCGCCGGCGATGGCCCGCAGCAGCGTCGATTTGCCGGCGCCGTTGCGGCCGACAAGGCCGATCCGTTGGCCGGCGGCGACGGTCAGGTTGGCGCGGTCCAACAGGGTGCGGCCGCCGATCCGGATGACGGCTTCGGAAATCTCGAGGACGGGCATGGCGGGGAGGTAGCAGGTGCGCAGGGGCGGGGGGAATAAGGAGGCGAGTGGCCGTTCGGTCGGCGCTAGGTGACCGCGAACCGCAGCGCCGATACCGCCGCGATCAGCCATACCGCGCCGGCAATCTCGCGTCCGCGTCCGGCGATCAGCTTCACCGCGACGTGCACGACGAAGCCCAGGCCGATCCCGGTCGCGATGGAGAAGCTGAACACCGTGCCGATCGCTAGCACGACCGCCGGCACGTATTCCGTGGCGTCGTTCCAATCGATTTCGGAAAGTGCGCGAGTCATCAAGCAGGCGACGAACACCAGCGCCGGTGCAGTCGCGAAGCCGGGGATGGCGGTCGCCAGTGGGGCGAAGAACAACGCCAGTACGAATAGGGCGGCGACGGTCAGGGCGGTAAGGCCGGTGCGGCCGCCGGCCTCGATGCCGGCTGCGCTTTCGATGTAGCTGGTTGTCGTGCTGGTGCCCAGCAGCGCGCCCATGATGGCACCGCCGCTGTCAGCGAGCAGCGCCTCGCGCCGCCGCGGTACAGTGCCGGCCGCATCAGCCCGGCGCGATGTGTGGTGGCGATCAGCGTGCCGGAATTGTCCAGCACATCGACCAGGAAGAAGGTCAGCACCACCGCCGGAATGCCGAGCGACAACGCTCCGGCGATGTCGAGCTTGAGAAAGCTCGGCGCCAGCGAAGGCGGCGCGGCAATCAAACCGTGAAACACCGTCAACCCGAACGGCACGCCGAGTGCCGCGGTCAGCAGAATGCCAATGAGGATCGCGCCCGGCAGGCGGCGCGCCGCCAGACCGGCGATCAGCAGGAAGCCGATACAGGACAGCAACGGCGCGGTGGCGTGCAGATCACCTAGCGTGACCAACGTTTCCGCATTGCCGGCGACCACGCCCATGTCGTGCAGACCGATCAGACCCAGGAACAGGCCGATGCCGGCACCGATGCCAAGTTTCAGCGACAATGGGATAGCGTTGATCAGCCATTCCCGGATGCGGAAGACGCTGATCAGCAGGAACAGCACGCCGGACAGGAACACAGCGCCGAGCGCGGTCTGCCAGGGCACACCCATGCCCTTCACGACGGTGAAGGTGAAATAGGCGTTGAGCCCCATGCCCGGCGCCAGTGCCAGCGGCAAGTTCGCCAACAACCCCATCGCCGCCGAGCCGATCGCAGCGGCAACGCAGGTGGCGACGAAGGCGGCACCGTGCTCGATCCCGGCGGCGGCGAGAATGCCGGGGTTGACCACGATGATATAGGCCATGGTCAGCCACGTGGTTAGGCCGGCCAGCAGCTCGGTGCGGACCGACGTGCCGTTGTCGCGGAGGTTGAACATGCAGTCAGCCGCCGGGTGCGCCTTGCGTGTTCACATAGAGCGCGTAGAGCCCGTGGCTCGCGGCCATGAACAGGCGGTTGCGAGAGCGGCCGCCGAAGCAGACATTGGCGCAACGTTCCGGCAGGTGGATGTGGCCAATCGGCTCGCCCTGTGGGTTGAAGACGCGCACGCCGTCGAGTTCGTCGCTCATGCCCCAGCCGCACCAGAGATTGCCGTGGATATCGACGCGGAAGCCGTCCGGTGTGCCGCCGGCGCCGGCATCCAGGAAGGTTTCGCCGTTGGCGAGCTTCGTGCCATCGGCAACCACATCGAACACGCGCAGGCGACGGTTCGGTTCGGCGCGGGATTCCACGACGTAGAGCTTGGATTCATCGGGCGAGAAGGCGAGGCCGTTGGGGCCGGGAATGTCGTCGCAGACTACGGTGAGCGCACCGGAGCGGGCGTCGAGACGATAGACGGCGGGAGTCAGTTCCGGGTCGTGCTTCTCGCCCTCGTACCAGCCGAGAATGCCGAATATCGGGTCGGTGAACCAGACCGACCCATCCGATTTCACGACTACGTCGTTCGGGGAGTTGAGCTTCTTGCCATTGTAACTGTCGGTGACGACGGTGATGGCACCGTCGTATTCGGTGCGGGTGACTTGCCGCCCGCGATGCTCGCAGGTGATCAGGCGGCCCTGGCGGTCGCGCGTGTTGCCGTTAGCGTTCCATGAGGTCTTGCGGAAGATGCTTACGGCGCCGGTCTCTTCGTCCCATTTCAGGATGCGGTCGTTGGGGATGTCGCTCCACAACAGGAAACAGCCGTCGCCGAACCAGACCGGGCCTTCGGACCAGCGGCAGCCGGTGGCGAGCTGCTCGACCGAGGCCATCGGCAGACGATACTTGTTGAAGTCCGGGTGCAGCACCTGCACCGCCGGATCGGGATAGCGCCGGCTCGGTTCCCACATGTCGGTCTCCCCTTCGTGGAATAGGTGCGATGCTAACGGGGGATGCCGGCGCGCTCCAGATGCGGATCGAGGCGCCCGGTGGCGGCGAGGCCGAGCATGCGGAAATCGGACAGCAGCGACCAGAACGGATGGCCGAATGTCTCCGGTTTGTTGCCCTCGATCGCGGCGTGCGCGGTCCAGGCGAAGCCGTAGCCGATGGCCGGCGCGGCGAGCAGCCAGCGCCAATCACGTCGTGCCGCTGCCAGGGTCAACGCGCCCAGCGCCAGCGTGCTCCCCGCGTAATGCAGCGCGCGTGTGGCCGGATCGGCATGCGCGCGCAGATAGCGTTCCCAGAATGCCTGGTAATCGGTCTGCATTTGCCTGCTCCCCTTTCGCAATCCCCCTCAGCCGGTAGTGTTGCCCCGATCGCCACGGAAGGAACAGAGGATGCCGAAGGTTCTGCTTGTCCAGACTGCAACGGAGACGGTCGCGCTCGCCCGCGAGATGACGCCGCCGGGTTTTGAGTTGATCGCCGCTGCGCCGGGCAGTGCAGCGTACCGGGAGGCGCTGCCCGAGGCTGAGTACCTGCTCGGCAATGTCGAAGGCATGGATGATGCGTTCTACCGCAGCGCCTCTAAGCTTCGTCTGGTGCAGCTGTTCAGTGCTGGTTACGACCGGGTGGATCTGGAGGCGGCGCGGCGGGCGGGTGTGCCGATTGCGAATAACGGCGGTGCCAATTCGCGGGCGGTGGCGGAGCATACGATGCTGCTGATGCTGGCAGTGTATCGCAAGGTGGTGCCACAGCATGCCGATGTCTCCGCCGGGCGCTGGCGCGGCAACCGGCCGCCGCCGCCGATGTTCGAGCTGCATGGCAAGACGCTGGGCATCATTGGGCTGGGCACGATCGGCAAGCGAGTGGCGCGCATCGCTCAGGGCGGGTTCGATATGCGCGTGCAATACAACGATATCGTGCGGCTTTCCGAGGATGTGGAAGATGCGATGGACGTTCGGTATCGGCTGCTATCGGAGCTGTTGCAGACGTCGGATATCGTCACACTGCACGTCCCGCTGACGAAACTGACGCGGCGGATGATCAGCGCGGCGGAGCTAAAGCTGATGCAGCCGCACTCGGTTCTGGTCAATTGCAGTCGTGGCGGAGTGGTCGATCTCGAGGCCTTGCATGAGGCGTTATCGGCCGGGCGGATCGCCGGAGCGGGGTTGGATGTGTTTCCGCAGGAACCGCCCTCGCCGTCCGAGCCGGTGCTGTCGCTCGATAATGTAGTGCTGACGGCGCATCTGGCCGGGAGCAGCCGGGAGACGCGGGTGAAACAGTTGCGCAATGCGTTCGATAACGTGCTCCGCGTTGGGCGTGGGGAACGCCCGTTCTGGATGGTGCCGGAGCTGGGAGATTTGCCGCTGCGGGGGTGAGGGCAACTCCGCGGCCCCCTCTCCCTCCCGCAAGGGGATCGCAAGGGGAGGGGGAGCCTTGCGCTCCCTCCTCCTTGGACTTGCAGTGGCGGTCAGGTCGTGAGTTGGTTCCCGATCGGCAGGCTGCGGATCCGCTTGCCGGTGGCAGCGAAGATCGCGTTGCACAGCGCTGGAGCGAAAGGCGGTAGTGGCGGTTCGCCGACGCCGCTCGACGGCACGTCCCAGTCGGCTGGCACGATGTGCACGCGCACATCGAGAGGCGCCTCCTGGATCCGCGCCAGGGTGAACCCATCAAAATTGCTCTGCTGCGGTCGGCCGTTTTTGAACGTGATCTCAGTGAGCTTGGTCAGACTAAGGCCCATCACCGCCCCGCCTTCGACCTGGGACCGGATGCGCTCTGGGTTCACATGGAAGCCGCAGTCGATCGCGGTATCGACGCGCGGCACGCTCAGGTTACCCTTGTCGTCCACCGACGCATGCACCACGGTCGCCACGTAAGTCAGGAAGCTGCGGTGCGCGGCGATGCCAAGCCCCTGGCCCTTCGGCAACGGCTTGCCCCATCCGGCTGCCTCGGCGGCGATCTCGGCGACGCGGCGCAGCCGCCCGGTCTGGATTGGATAGGTTTCCACCGGGTCGCCGTAGTTCCAGAAATCCTTCACCCCGTGGAACGTGGTCGGGTCGATGGTGCGATCCGGACCGATCAGCTCGAGCAGCATGTCCTTGGGATCGCGCCCGAGTGCGGCGGCGAGCTCGGCCACCATGGATTGCACAGCGAACGCGTGCGGGATGTTGGAGACAGAGCGGAACCAGCCGATGCGCGTGTGGGCCGAGCACGCGCCGTTCTCGCAGCGCAGATTGGGGATATCGAAGGGGTTATCGACCAGCCCCATGCCGAGCTCGAACGGTGCCTCGTGATCAGCGCCCGCCTGGAATGTAGACGCGATAGTGGGCGCCACGCTGCGATGCCGCCAGGCCGTCACCTTGCCGTTGGCATCGACGCCGGCATCGATCCGCTCGACCGAGACGGTGTGGTAGAAGTCGTGCTGGATGTCGTCCTCGCGCGTCCAAGTTAGCTTGACCGGTCCGCCGATCGCCTTGGACACCAGTGCCGCTTCCAGCACGTAGTCCCATTTCGACTTGCGGCCGAAGCCGCCGCCCAGCAGCGGGACGTTCACGGTCACGTTCTCGACGGGGATGCCGAGCATGTCGGCCAGATCCTGACGGCAACCGCCGGGACTTTGCGTCGCCGCAAACGCCACGCACTTCCCGCCGGTTGCATCCACGGTCGCCGAGGGTGGCTCCATGGTGGCGTGGGCAAAATGGGGAATGTAGTACTGCGCGGTGATGACCTTGGCGGCGGAGGCGAGTGCTTTCTCGGCATCGCCGTCGTCGCGTACGACGAGACCGGGATTCGAGGCGGTTGCCTCCATTTGCTGACGGAAGGCCGCTGAATCGTAGCTGGCGTTCGGCCCATCGTCCCAGACGATCTTGAGCTTCTCACGGCCCTTGATCGCCGACCCGGTGTTGCGCGCTATCACGGCGACGCCGCCGACCGGCTTGAATTTCGACGGCCACGGCCAGCCCTGGACCTCGACCACTTTCTCGACGCCAGGAACTTGCATCGCCTCGGTCGCATCGAAGGAAACCAGCTTGCCGCCGACCACGGGCGGGCGGGCGACCACGGCGAATTTCATCCCGGGGATCTTGGAGTCGATGCCGTAGGTCGCGTGTCCCACGGTGATGTCGCGCAGATCGACGATCGGGATCGAGCCGGTGCCGATGTAGCGGAAGTCGCGGGGGTCTTTGAGCTTGAGCGACTCCACCGGCGGTGTGGGCAGCGCGCTCGCGGCCTTGGCGAGCTCGCCGTAGCCGAGCATGTTGCCGGAATCGAGATGCACCACCTTGTGGTTCTCGGCCCGCACCTCAGAGACATCGACGCCCCAGCGCTTGGCGGCTGCCTGCTCCAACATCATCCGCATGGCTGCGCCGCACTGGCGCATCGGCTGCACCCAGTGACGAATGCTGCGCGATCCGTCCGTGTCCTGGTTGCCGTATTTCTTCTCGTCGCCAGGCGCTTGCTGCACCCGGACGTGCGCCCAGTCGGCCTCCATCTCGTCGGCGACGACCATCGGCAGGCTGGTGCGCGGGCCGGGGCCCATCTCGGAGCGGTTGGTGATGATGGTGACGAGGCCGGATGGGTCGATGGCAACATAGATATGCGGGTCGTTCACTGTGCCGCCGGGCATGGCGCCGCCGCCAGTGGCCCAGTCGGCTCGCGCTCGACCGGGCAACAGGCTAGTGCCAAGCACCAGCGCGCCGGACGCAACAACGCCCTTCAGGATGAAGCGGCGGCTGACATTGACGATCGCGGCAGGCCGGATCGTGGTCGGCTCGAACATGTGTGTCATGGCTTACACTCCCGTCGAGGCCAGCCGAATTGCTTCGGCAATGCGCTGGTAGCAACCGCAACGGCAGATATTGCCCGACATGGTGGTCAGGATGTCGTCGTCGGTCGGCTTCGGGTTGGCGGCGAGCAGGGCAACCGCCTGCACGATCTGCCCGGCGTGACAGTAGCCGCACTGCGGCGCGCTGGTTTCTCGCCAAGCACGCTGAACCGGGTGGTCGCCGTGGGGATCGAGGCCTTCGATCGTCACCACGGGCTGGCCGGCAGCGTTGCTAACCTGGAGCATGCAGGAGCGGACCGCTGCGCCGCCAAGGAGCACCGTGCATGCGCCGCACGCGCCTATGCCGCAGCCGTACTTCGCTCCGGTGAGGCCGATCTCGTCGCGCAGCACCCAGAGCAGCGGGACGGAGGGATCGCCGTCGTAGTTATATTGTTGTCCGTTGACTTGTAGTGTGACCATCTTTCACCTCCCTGCGCGGATGGGAGTGGCTTTGCGCCGCCCCTTGCGCGTCTGCTGATTTCCTAGACTTGCTTCGTCATGATCTTCGCCTAAGAGCGAACACCCATATTACGCCGCCCTGCCGTACGGCACCGAGATCGGGCTTCCGTGGGCCGTCTATATGCCTGCTGGATCCGCTTTCCATCCACGCCGTATCCCGACTGCCGAGGTATTGTTTACCATGACCGCGCAAGCGCGCAACATGGCGCGCCGCGATAACGTGGCGGCCCTTTCCCTCACGAGGGATGATCGCACCCCGAGATGCTTGGATCATCCTCCGCCCTAGTCAATGCCTGCGCTGGCTTTTTAGTCAACGCCTTTGTTGGCAGGCTAGGTTTCGACTGCGATTGATGTCAAGGGAGCAAACGACCCGGGCGCGATCGCCGTGATCCGGCAAGCGCGCTGTCGAAAGGACAGGGGGCGCCGCGAATCTCGGATTTTGGACGGCGGCGGCGCGTCCACAGTGCCAAAAGACTTACAGGGGAAACAAAAACCTCTAGGAGAAAACAAAAAAGGTCCCCATCACCCACCTCGCTCAGCCGGGAAATGCGGCAATACATAACAAGAACATAGGGCAGTGCCCTCACCGGGGCGACGAACGCCGAACGCTCCGCACCATGAGGATCGTGCATAATCAGGAAGCCAGATGCGCCTCCCTGTTTCCGTACGATTGCCCCATGGACATTGCGGATCAGTGTGCTTAACGTCTGTTTGGGGAGCAAAAGTGTCGATGAGGCAGAGTGGTCTCATAAGTCAGCGGCGTGCCGTGCTCGCGGCGAGCCTCGGCTTGGCGCCTTGGTTGGCCGGGGCCGCGCAGGCCACCGACCCTGACGCGATGCGACCGCAGGTGGGGGATCGCTTCGTATTCCTGACCGGCTCCAAGCAGGGGCAGGTCGTCAAACGGGACGATCTGGCGCTCGGGGGTCCGCAGGTGCAGACCTATCCCGCCGATCCAAGCACCGGGGTGGTGCGGAACGGCTCGCCCTGGAACATCGTGCTGCTGGCGCGCTTCGATCCGGCTACCTTGTCCGCCGACACGCTGGCGCGCGCTGCCGACGGTGTGGTCGCTTATTCGGCGATCTGCACCCACCAAGGCTGCCCGGTGAACATGTGGTCCGACGAGAAGAAAGCCTTCGTGTGTTCCTGCCACGGCTCAACCTATAACCCGAGAGACGGGGCCGCGGTAATATGGGGGCCGGCGCCGAGGCCGCTGCCGTCGCTGGGTCTAAAACTCGAAAACGATACGCCGGTGGTCTCCGCAGGGTTCTCTTCCCGCGTGGGGCCCGAACAAATTTGACGCGACCAGGGATCGGTCGCGTGCCTACGGCTACAGACTCGCTACACAACGCGTAAAGCGCTTTAGGGGGAGACCAAGGATGCGAAACCTGTTCCTGTACACAAGCTTGACCGCATTGCTGCTGGCCAGCGGCGCGAGTGCCGTTCACGCCGCGGATTATTCGCCGGTCACCGATGCGCGGCTCGCCAACCCGGAGCCCGAAAACTGGCTCATGACCCGCGGCAACTACAAGGGTTGGAGCTACAGCCCACTCGACCAGATCAACACCAGCAACGTCAAGAATCTGGTCCCGGTCTGGACTCTTTCGACGGGAGTTGATTCGGGTCACGAATCGCCGCCCATCGTCAACAACGGCATGATGTTCGTCAGCACGCCCTACAGCCAGGTCATAGCGCTGAACGCTGCGACCGGCGATCTGCTGTGGCGCTACAAGCGGCAGTTGCCGGAGGGATTCAGCGCGCTGCACAACACCAACCGCGGCGTCGCGCTGTATGGCGACAAGGTGTATACGGCGGGACTCGACGGCGTGTTGGTGGCGCTCGATGCCAAGACTGGCAAGGTCGTCTGGCAAACTCCGGTCGGCGACTGGAAGGACGGCTACTATATGACCATGGCCCCGCTGGTCGAGCACGGTAAGGTCCTGGTCGGCGTCTCCGGCGGCGAGTTCGGCATACGCGGCTTCGTCGCGGCGTTCGACACCGAGACCGGCAAGCCGGTGTGGAAGGCCTACACCATTCCGGCCCCCGGCGAGCCAGGCAGCGACACCTGGCAAAAAGCTGATACCTGGAAGACTGGCGGCGGCGCCGCCTGGATGACCGGCAATTATGATTCCGACACCAACACGGTGTATTGGGGCGTGGGCAACGCTTCGCCGTGGTTCGGCGATCAGCGGCCTGGCGACAACCTCTACACGGCCTCGACGCTCGCGCTCGACGGCGACACCGGCAAGATCAAGGGGTATTTCCAGTACCAACCGAATGAATCTTGGGACTGGGACGCGATGAATGCGCCGATGCTGGTGGACTTCCAGAGGGACGGGACCACTACCAAGGGTCTGTTGACGCCGAGCCGCAACAGTTACCTCTATTGGCTGGGACGTGGCGCTGACGGAAGCATCTCGTTCATCAAAGCCGAAGAGTACGTGCCACAGAACGTCTTCACCAGCATTGATCCGAATACCGGCCGGCCTAGCATTGATCTGGCGCACAAGCCGGGAACCGGCAAGGTGGCGCAATTCTGCCCCGGGCTTTGGGGCGGCAAGGATTGGCCGTTCGAAGCCTATAATCCGAAGACCGGCATGGTCTATATTCCCTCCAACGCAAACCACTGCAATAGCTTTGAGGGTAAGGTCGAGCCACGCGTTCCGGGGCAGTGGTGGACCGGCGTCGCGATCCCCGACCTCAATTTCACCGTCGATAAGAACGCGAGCTTCTACGGTGAAATCCAGGCGTACGACGTCAATAGCGGCAAGCGCACCTGGCGGCAGTTGTACCCGTCGTCGATGATGTGGGGATCGCTGCTGACTACGGCCGGTGGACTGGTGTTCGGCGGTGGCACCAACGACCGGGAGTTCCGAGCTTATGACGCCAACACTGGCGAGGAGCTCTGGCACTTCAAGACCAACTCCGGCATCATCGCCCCGCCCTCTACGTTCGAGGTTGGCGGGGTGCAGTACGTAGCGGTGCAGTCCGGCTACGGCGTCGATGCTGCAGGTCAGCAGCAGTTGCTGGGCGATCTGCTTGGATGGAACCCGGACGTTCCGCAGGGCGGCGTCGTGTGGGTGTTTGCCGTCAGTAAATAAGAGGTCGGTGCATCTGCACTGTCCTTGACTTCGTTCGGGCCAGCCGCTGGTAGCGGCGGTTGGCCCAGTCTTCTTCTAGAGGCCTCACGGGACAAAAGAATGACGCCTACCCGATCAGTTTCCATGGCCACCTGCCTAGGTGCCGCTGTCCTTCTGGGTGCATTTCTTGCGCCAGCCATGGCCTGGGCCGCCGAACCGCCGGATGCCTACAAAGTGGAGGTCAGCGACGTCTCGGCCAAGGTGGGTCAGCACGTGGTCATGCAAATCACGCTCACGCCGCAGGAGGGTTACAGAGTACTGGAACACTACACGAACCATGTGAGCCGCTTTTCATCGCTCGACGACGGCGTTGCGTTCGACGACAACTCGGTGCCCGGAGCCGTGCAGAACAACACGCTAGTGTTCAAGGTCGGGGTCACGCCGACGAAACCGGGGAAGCACCCTATCAACGGGGTATTCCGCGTCGGGTATATCGAAAACAGCCACAGTATGTGGATGATCTCGGTGCCTCTGATCGCAAACGTTACCGGCACGCAGTAGCAGCATCCTCCACCATTCGATCCACCTCACCAAATCGTGAAGTGATGGGCAGCTCGATTATTTACATCAGCTCGCGGCGTCGGCACGGAGCAGGAACGGAAAGCGCTCAATCAATTGCGTGCGCAACTTTGCGATCCCTACCGGATCCGAGCGCCGTGGCACGCTGAAACTGGCTGCCAACCTCGCCGGCCTGCCGTCCAGGACGAGCACGCGGCCGGCGATGTCGAGCGTCTGATCGACATCGTGCGTCGCCAGCAGCACGGTCGCGCCCCGTTGCCGCGCCCAACGCGAGACGGTACCGGCAAGCCGCGCCGCAAGGGCCGGATCGAGCGAGGCGAATGGCTCGTCCAACACCAAGAGCTGAGGATCCACGGCGAGTGCCCGGGCCAGCGCTACTCTGCGCGCCATCCCGAGCGAGAGCTCGCGCGGTCGCCGCTGCTCCATCCCTGGCAACTCGACCTGCCGCAACAGGCCGGAGATGTCGGATACCGGTGAGCCATCGCTCACGACCAGGCGCAGGTTGTCGGCAACCGTCAGCCAAGGCAGCAGCCGCGGCTCCTGGAACACGACGCCCACCCGCGCCTCCGGTCGCCGCACCAGCCCTTGGAAGTCGGGGTCGAGCCCGAGCGCTATTCGAAGCGTCGTGGTCTTACCGGTGCCCGACGGACCGAACAGCGCCAGGAACTCGCCCGGCTCCGCCGCGAAGCACACGTCAAGGAGTATCGGGCGCAGCCCACCGCCCGGCTCCCGGACGCTCTTCGCGTCGATGCGGACCTCAAGGGCGGCGCCAGTCATTCACTCTCCGCTCCCAGCGCTGCAGCAGCACGGTCTCGATCAGCAGCATGACGGCGGCGAACACGAACCCGTAGGCCAGGATCCCAGCGACGTTGAAATCCTGGAAGAAAAGGTTGAGCACGAAACCCACACCGTTCGGCCGACCCAGCAGCTCGACGATCAGTACCGATTTTCCAGGTAATCGAGAGACCACTGCGCGCCGCCGCCGCAAGATAGGGCGAGAGCTGCGGCAGCACGATCCGACGCAGCCGCCTCAGACGGCCGATGCGAAACACTTGCGCCAAATCGTCCAATCCTGGGTCCAGCGCGCGTGCGCCCTCCCGCACGGTCACCATGACAGTCGGCGTCTTGACGATGGCGACGGCGAGCACGGCGGCCAAGTCATTGAGGCCGACCCAGATATAAACGAGGATGATGACGACCAGCACCGGCAGGTTGAGCGCGATCACCAGCCACGGGTCCATTACCGCGTCGGCGCGCGGCGAGCGCCCGGCGATGTAGCCGGCAGCGACACCGATCCCCATCGAGAGCAGGAAGGCGGCGGCGACGCGCAGCATGGTGATGGCGAGGTTGAGAGGCATCGCACCGCTGAGCACCTGCTCCCAGGCAAACCGGGCGACGATCTCCGGTGCCGGCAAAAGCTGCGGACTGGCTGCCAGCCGCGCCGCAGCCCACCAAAGAAGGATAAATCCGGCGAGCGATATCAGGCGGGCGAGCTGATGACCGCCGGCCTGCCTAGCCGCCGCCATCCGCCCGGCGCCAGAAAATTCCGTCCGGCAGCGCGGACAGGCCGGCAGTCGCTTGCGTGCCCCCAGTGCTGTGCAGGATGGCGAAGACGTGCTTGGCAGTTGCCTGCTGGGAGTCGGCTGACAGTTCGGCGATGCCGGCAATGAAGCGGCGCCGCAGGTTGGCGAACAAAGCGTCGTCCGGCGCGTCCATCAGTGGTCGGATCTGCTGCCACTCCGCTTCCGAAGCGGCGAGCAGGTGCTCGGCCTGATCGACCGCAGCGAGGAATCCGTCGATCAACGGGCGATTTTTCTCAGCCCAGTCCTGGTGGAACACGAAGCCGACGAGGCTGAGTTGCGGGGGCAACCCAAGTCTTTCCGCGTAATCGGCAACCGAGATCGCTTCCCGATAACCAGCAGCTTCGAGCTTGGCGGCGAAGTTCCAGAATGTCAGCACGGCGTCGAGCTCGCCTTGCTGCAGCTTGGCATCAAGCAGTGGTGGCGCGCCGTAGGCGATGCGGGTCGCGGTGGCGAGATCGATCCCGCTCGTCTGACGCGCGGCCGCTTGCACCACCAGCCATGACTTATCGACGGGACCGCCGGCCACACCGAGGGCGCGTCCCTTCAGGTCGGCAAGTGAGTGGATCGGCGCATCGGCGCGAACCATGATACCGCCGAGCGCATTGGAGAACGGCGCGAAACAGAGTTTCGTGCCGGCCGCGCGTTGCGCCGCGGCGAACATCCAGTCGGAGACGATCACGTCGTCGGCGCCGGCCATCAGTGCTACGCGCCCGGCATCCGTGTTGGCCAGCACGGTCGTCGTCATCGTCAGGCCGTGCGCCGCATCGAGCCGGTGGCGGTGGATGACATCGGCGATCCACTGCACTGTGCCGAACTGCAGGATGCCCAACCGGACAGAGGCGCTCTGCGCGGCCGCTTGCGCGGCGGTCATGCCGAGCATCCCAGCAAGCGCGACGGAAAAACACTCCCGGCGGCCGAGGCGCAGTCGGTCGGTTTTGCTCATTTCGTGTGGTCGTCCATTCCTAAGACGCTGCGCGCGGACAACACTGTGGCGGAGCCGGAGAGAACGCAAGGTGATGACTTGGTGCGTCTGCACAGATCGTTGGGCGATCTAACCGAATGACGCGTCGAGCAGCGCATGGTCGATCCGGCCTGCACGGAATGACTTTCCCGTCTCCAGGCTCGTCACGATGGCTTCGGCCGGGCTGAACAGCATCAGGTCGATCGCGTAGAAATCGCCCTTGAATGCGCGAAACGTCTCGGCGAACGGCCGGCCATAGTCGCGCGAGCCGGAGGCAGGGAGCCCGTCCGCCAGCGCACGTGCCTCGGCCGCCGGGCCATTGACGAACAGGTGCACACGGCCGGCCAGGATGACCGCATCGTTGGTGCGGCCCATCGCGGTGACGAAATCCGGATGCGGCGGCGGCAGCGGCGCGATCCCCATGCCATCGACGATCCGCCCCAGCGGAAAGCCAAGCGCGTGCGCCTTGTGCAGCGCCACCTCCAGGACCCGGGCGACCACTTGCACACCGCCGGCCAGGCTCTGCGTCGGCGCATAGACGATTACCAACCGCGCCGGCGTCACACCACAATCCTGTGCGATCTGTTCGACGAGCGGTGCGGGTGGGGGGCGCGCGCTCTCAAGCACCAGCACCGCACCATCCGCCGTGTCGGCGTAGTCCAGTTCGTCGAACAGCTTCTCCTTGTGTGCGAGAGCGCGGGCGGGACCGGAACCGAGCGCGAAGAACGCGTTCGGCTTCTCCCCGTGCGAAAGGCTCCATCCAGCATACTGGCTGGCAAGACACGCGATCACAGGACAGGACGACGTGACCGAGACCGACCAGGGCCAGCGCGGGATCGCGGCATCGGGGAGAAGCTGCACAGTCCCGAGGCCGCCCATGCAGATTTCCGCGATGCGCAGACCCGCGGCGATGCCGCCCGGCCGGTCGGCGCCGGCATCAATCAGAGTTTCGCCCCGCTCCCCGCTGGTGATGCCGATGCGAAGCGCCTCAGCATCCGCGCGCAGCCTCTCGATCAAGATCTCCGCACGGCGATTGACGCTGATCATGTCGGCGCTCTGATCATCGCCAGAAGCTTGGCAGCACGCTCGTCGACCAGGCGGCGCGCGAGGCACGCCGTCTGGGCCTCAGCGATGACCGTGCAGAGAGGCGCTCCCACCTGCACCGGCTCGTCGCATGGCTGGCGGTCGGCGGCCCAGTCCGGCCACACGAAACCGGCGGGCAGGCGGATGGCGGTGCCGGCATAGACGACGGCCGCAGCAGCCGCGCCGCCAAAGCTCGGCGCCCTCTCAGGCAGCCGGCCGCGGCAGGCATCGAGGTGCAGGCGGAACAGACAGCCCTCGGCGTCTCGAAAGATATCGAGCGTCGCGCCGGGGCGCGGATTGATCTCAAGCAGGTCGAACCCGTCCGGCCGAAGCAGGAAGTCCGCACTGCACAGGCCGACGACACCGCTGCTCGCGGCCAGCAGCTCGACAGCGCGCGCCATCTGCCGCGACTGCCCATTCGACGCCGATGCCGGGCGCACCGCGCCGCCATAACGAAACGGCCGTCCCACGGTGGGATCAGCCCATTGCTCGCTGAAACCAAGAACCAGTGCGCGTTTCCCATCCGCCAGGAACAGCGCCGAAATCGCCCGTCCGTCGACGCGGCGTTGAAAATAGGACGTTCGCTGTCCGGACCGCCCACGTAGGGCGGGACGCACATGCGTCCCGCCGGCGGCGCCGACGCGTTTCTGAAGCCACTCGCCACGCACGCCGCGGGTCCGTCGCGTCTCCGGATGCGGGATGTGGGCCTGTCTACACAGCTCGGCGAAGGCGAACGGGTCTTTCACCCGGGCAATTGTCTCGGGCGCCGTGCCCATCAGCCTGTGACACCGTGCGACTGCGGCGAGCAGCCCCGGCCGGTCCTCGAACCCACTGCCATAAACGACGCCTTCCGTGCGTCTCCCGTCGGCGAGCTGGCTCAGCGCGTCGAGCAGCGATTTCTGCCCGAACCCCCGCGCGAGCGAGCCCGACACGCGAATGGATTCGGCCGCGATCTCCCGCGTGTCGAGGTCGCCGAACAGGTCGGCGACGAGTGGCACGAACCCAGCGCACCGCGCTGCAGCGGCGAGGGCCCGCCCGGAAACCGCCGCTATCAGCACCGCGGGCGGGTCACGCAAGCAGCTCACGGGCCAGCGCGAACGCGTCGCGGAAATCGAGGCTGACTGGCTTGCCGCTTTCGATCATGCGGCGGAACAGGCCGAACTCGGTGCGGTATTTGACACGGCCGATCGCCAGCGCGCCGATGCCGAGCGTCTTGGAACCGGCCAGCGGCGCGCCGTCTGACTGTGCGTCCAGTCCCTCGACACCAGCCGGCGGCACCGCGTTCACGTCCGCGACCACCAACAAATCGGGTGTGGCGCGCAACAGGCCGGTGCCGAATATCTGCACCCCTGCCCGCCCGGCGCAGAAAGCCGCATCGGCGTTGCGCAGAAGCGCGCCCTTCTGCGCCTCCGTGCTGGCATCGGCCGCCTCCACGGTTACGCCGAAGCGGCGGGCGATCTCGGCCGCGGCGCGCTGCACGCGGGCAGACCCGTCATAGCCCGCCAGCACCACCTTCGCCCCTTGCAGCGCGGCGATAACGGCGGAAGCGAAGCCCACCACTCCGGTGGCGCCGTACACGACGATTTTCAGCCCATCGAGGTCACGCTGCCGCTCCGCCCGTAGCGCCGCCTCGACCCGCGCCACCATCGCCGCCGCGGTGGTGAAGGAGCCGGCGGGGTCGGCGAATAGCGAGATCACGAACGGCGGCACCATCGCCTGCTTGGCCGCCTCCAGCATATCCAGCGCCAGGATCGCATCCTTGCCGCCGAGGAACACGCCGGTTTTGGCGCCATCCTTCGGCGGGCGCGAGAAGATCGCGTCCTGCACCAAGCCGGTAACGTCTTTGAGTGCGATCCCGCCATACGGCAGCACCGCGTCAAACCCCGCATCGAGCGCCATGTTGGCGTCGAACGGGCTGACCAGCGGCAGCGGGCTCAGCATATGAAGAATGAACTTATCAGCCATGGCGCTGTGTCCCGTTCGGTTGACTGCGCATCGAGGCTCTGCCCGGCCGGTAGGAGTGTGCCCCTGGCGTGGCGTTCAGCTCGGACCGACTATGGTTGCACCGCAATTGCGTGGTCTGCAAATCGTAATGTCGAGACCTTCGCCTTGTGTGGACTGACGCAGCAGCTCAGCCAGGTGCTCCGCCGTTGCCGAACCGCGCGCGAAGGCAAAGCCGGACGGGCCCCAGGAGCTTTGCCCGCCCCCGGTGGCACCGGCGTCGGCCAGCAGCGACAACGCCGCGGCAAGGCGGGGGCTTGTGAAGCGGCCGCCCTGCACCGGGGCGAAATAGTCGCCCATGATTTCCTGGATGCGAGTGATCGCAGCGCCGAACCGGCGCAGATCGTCATCGGTCAGAGCTGGCAGCACCTGCATCAGGACAAGGCGGCAGATCTCTGCACTATACGCGTCATCGAGCGGCGGCAGCGCGGCGAAGGCGGCCACTTCGTCACCGCCGGACAGGCCGGTTTGCCTGGTGTCTCGAATGAGCAGGGCCCGCCAAGTCTCGGGCACGCCGACGCAACTCAGCATTGGCGGCGGCGCGCCGGCATCGCCGATGCCGCCGTCCAGCACGAACCCGCCTTGCTGAAACAGAGCAATGCCGATTCCCGACCGGGCACCTCGGCCGAGCGTTCGCGCGTCGCCCGTGAGATCGTCCGGCAGTCCGTGCAGTCGCCGCAATCCGGCAGCGATGGCTAGCGCGAGTTGCGTCCCGGAGCCCAGGCCCGCATGAGCCGGCATGGCTCCGGCGATCGTCAAGCCGTGGCCGGAGGGAAGGTTCAGCCGGCGCGTGAGGGTCGCAAGATAACGGGCCGCGCGCTCGGATTCGGGTCCTTCAACGCGTGTGTCGACGGAGCGGCGCAGAGTGATCTGCGTCTCCGGCCGGTCCAGTGCCATGCCGATGCTGCCGAAACGACGGCCGAGCGTGAAGCTGAGGTCGAGAAACCCCATGTGCAGGCGTGCACCGCAGGCGACGTGAACGGAGTTCTCCATCAGCTTGGACCCATCCGTGATGCGCGGCGGACGGCGCCGTTCACGTTGTCGCGTCTGTAGCTTATGCTAAACACCGAGTTGCTCCGGGGCAATATAGTCTCGAACGCAGATGGGAGGACCTGGGCATGGCCGAACGCGCCGCAGAACACGTGTATTCTGAATCGGAGGTCGAGGCGCATCTCAAGCGTGAGCTGCCGCACTGGCGGCTGGAGCGTGGGTGGATCCGGCGCACCTATCGGACCAACAGTTGGAAAGGTACGTTGATGGTGATCAACACGGTCGGTCATTTGGCCGAGGCCGCGTGGCATCATCCGGATATCACCGCGTCGTACGCCTGGGTCGAGGTGCGGCTCAGCACGCACACCGCGAAGGGCATCACCGACAAGGATTTCCAACTGGCAAAGAAAATCGAGGAAGTGATCCAGTGGCGGCCCGCCAAAGAAGGCGGCGCGCTGGAGGGCACTCCGCAAGGCGACCAGAGGTTCGCTTACATCAAGTACGACGACTGATCGCGACGACGAGTCTTGTCCGTGAGCGCCGGAGCGTTCATTCGCGGCCGGGCGGTGCCGCTGGGCGACGCGATCGTCGAAGCAGCGCGACTGATTGCCGGCAGTCGCAGCGCTGTTTTCGCCGGATTGGCGACAGATGTCGCCGGCGGTGTTGCGGCGATTAAGCTTGCGCGACAGATCGGCGGCGTGGTCGATCACACGCACGCCGAGGCAGCGCTGCGAGATCTCGACGTGATGCGGCGCGCGGGCTGGGTGGTGACGACGCCCGCGCAGGCGCGGGCACGCGCGGACGCAGTGCTGTTGGCGGGGCCGGGTCTCGACGAAGCGTGGCCGCAGCATCGGCACGAGTTGCAGCTCGATCACGCACCTTCGCTCTTCCCTGACAAGACGCGACACGTGGTGAGGTTGTGTCCTGGCCGTGCTGCCGCCGCGGGTGGCGATGCAGACACGTCGGTGCTGACGATCGGCGAAGACCCCGCAGAGCTGCACATCGCGCTCGGCGTGCTGCGTGCCGTACTGGCCGGGCGTCCAGTGCGCTCCGATGCAGCTCTGCTTCAGCCGTTGCACGACTGCGCGTCGCTGCTGTCATCGGCCCACTTCGGCGTGGTCGTGTGGTCGGCCGCTTGGCTCGATGCGCTGAGTATCGAGATGCTCTGCGGGGTGATCGACGACCTGAACGCGAAGACTCGCTTTGCCGGTCTGCCGGTGCCGCCGGCCGGCAACGCGGCAGGGCTTGCCCAGGTTGGCGGCTGGATGACGGGATTTCCGCTACGCCTGGCGTTCGCCAAAAACGATCCCGAGCACGATCCGTGGCGCTTCGACGCCGCGCGCATGATCGACAGCGGCGAGGCCGACATGGCAGTGTGGATCTCCGCCTTCGCACCGGAGCCACCGCCCTGGCGGCGCGCCGTGCCGACTGTTGCGATCGTTGCATCCGGTACCAAATTTCGCTCGCCGCCGGAGGTCGAGATCGGCATCGGCCGCCCCGGCGTCGACCACCCTTCCGTCGTGTTCGATTTCGCTCTGGGTGCACTGGCCTGCAAGCAGGTTCCGGCAACGCCAAGTGCGTCGGCTCCCTCCGTCGCCGAAATCCTGCGGCGGATAGACGGCGCGCTGCACGACGCGTCGCCACGACCATGTTGACCCGGCTGACTGGCGGCCGGGTGATAGATCCGGTGAACGATCGCGACGGCCCGGGGGACGTGTGGTTCGAGGACGGCTTTATCATCCCACCGCCACAACCTGATCGTCAGCCCAATGTCACATATGACGTGACCGGCGCCATAGTTCTTGCTGGCGGCATCGACATCCACTCGCATATTGCCGGCGCGAATGTGAACACGGCGCGGCTGCTGCTGCCGGACCTTCAGTCGGATAAGGCATTCACCGCCGTACCGGCGACCGAGGAAATCGGCCGGCTCTACATCCAGATGGGCTTCACCACGGTCGTGGAACCGGCGATCTCGCCGCATGTCGCAGTCCAGGCGCATCTCGAGCTGGCATCCATCCCGTTCATCGATACGGCGATCCTAACGGTTCTCGGTAACGAAGATTTCCTGCTCGACCTGCTGCGCAGCGGCGAAAGCAAGACGGCAGTCGCCGATTATGCGGGACGCATGCTGGCTGGCAGCCATGGGCTCGGCGTCAAAGTAATCAATCCCGGAGGCGCCGCTGCCTTCAAGGAGAATGTTCGCAGCTTCGGCCTGGACGACGTGGTGCCCCGTTACGGCCTGTCTTCGCGCGCCATCACGCGGGCTTTGCAGCAGGCGGTGATCGATCTCGGCGTACCGCATCCGCTCCACCTCCACTCCAATAATCTTGGCATTCCCGGCAATGTCGAAACTGCCCTGGCAACAATCGACGCGCTGGGCGACCTGCCGGTGCATCTCGCGCATCTGCAGTTCTACGCCTATGGCAAGGACGGGCCGCGCGGCTTTTCCTCGGCCGCACCCCGCCTCGCCGAAGCAGTGAACGCCCATCAGCGGATCACCGTCGATATCGGTCAGGTGATGTTCGGCCAGACGGTCACCATCTCGTCGGATGTGCTGCGCCAGTTCAATGCGCGCGGCCAGGCGCATCCGCGCAAGTCGGTCATCATGGACGGCGACGGGAACGGCGGCGGCATTGTGCCGTATCGCTACCGGCCGACGAATTTCTTCAACGCCGTGCAGTGGGCCGCCGGCCTCGAGCTGTTCTTGCTGACCGACGATCCCTGGCGCGTGTTCTTCACCACAGATCACCCCAACGGCGCGCCGTTCACCACCTATCCGGATCTGCTGGCGCTGTTGCTCAGCCGCGACCTGCGCGCGCAATGGATCGGCACGGTGCCCGCCGAGGCGATGGCGGTGACCATCCTTCCGTCCATCGCTCGCGAATACACCTGGCCGGAGATCGCCACCATGACGCGTGCGGCGCCGGCGCGGCTGCTCGGCTTGGCCGATCGCGGCCATCTCGGCCCCGGCGCGCGCGCCGATATCGCCGTCTATCGTCCCGGCGCGGACCTGGCGGCGGTGTTTCGCCACGCCGAACTGGTCTTCAAGGACGGACGCCTTGCAGTACGCCATGGCGCACCGGTCGAGACGCTGTTCGGACGCACGCTGTCGGTGCGCCCGGGCTTCGATGCAGCCATAGAGACCCGGCTGTCCGCTTGGCACGAGCGTGTCTTCGGCACGTCTCCCGCCGCCTTCGACGTGCTGCCGGAGGTTCTCGGGACAGCCGATCGCTTCGAGACCGTCGCATGTCGACGGTGAACCGCGGCGGCGTCCGCATTGACGACACTTTTGCCGAGGCATTCGACATGCGCGGCACCGCGCTGCTGATCACCGCCGGGGCTGCTCGCTGGGCGCGCCAGGCTGCGGTGACGATGACCGGCTTCGCGACCTCGATCATCGCCTGCGGCTGCGAGGCGGGCATCGACGCCGAGGTGCCGCCGTCAGCCACGCCGGACGGGCGGCCGGGCGTGCGTGTCCTGATGTTCGCCGGCTCGACTGGCGAGTTGCAGAAACAGGTGCAGGCGCGGGTTGGGCAATGTGTGCTCACCTGTCACGACACCGCGTGTTATGCCGGCCTGACCGGCACCGAGACGCTGCGGATGGGCGATGCAATCCGCTATTTCGGCGACGGCTGGCAGATCTCGAAGCGGTTCGGCGGTCGTCATTACTGGCGCATCCCGGTCATGGATGGCGAATTCGTCTGCGAGGGCGCCACCGGACTGACGCGCGAAGCGGTTGGTGGCGGCAATCTCATCCTGATGGGCCGCTCCGCAGCCGCAACGCTACGCGCCGCCGAGGCTGTCGTGACAGCGATTGCCGGGGTCAGCGGCGCCATCGCCCCATTTCCCGGCGGCATCGCCCGGTCCGGCTCCAAAGTGGGATCCAAATACAAAGGCTTGGTTGCATCGACCAACCATTTCTATTGCCCGACGCTGCGTGGCGCGGTGGAGTCGGAGCTTGATCCCGACATCGTCTCGGTACTCGAAATCGTCATCGACGGATTGACCGCCGAAGCGGTGGCGTCGGCGACACGGGCCGGGCTGGCGGCTGCCTTGGCGCTCGGGCCAGACCGCGGCGCCGCCCGCATCAGCGCAGGCAATTACGGCGGCAAGCTCGGCCGCCACCATTTCCGACTGGTCGATCTACTGCCATGAGCAGCATGCGATTCGAGCTGCGCGCCCCGCCGGACATGCGGCTCGATCTCTCACCGCTGGTACCAGACCGACTGGCTGGCCTCGACCAGGCCACCATCGAACGGATGGAACTCGGCACCGCGCGTACGAGCCGCCTGGTCGGCGATGTGTTCCGGCTGCATATGGCTGATTCCGAACACGTTGCCATTGAAGGCGGCTCTCCGCGTTTTGACTGGGTCGGCTCCGGCATGCGCAGTGGCGAACTGGTGCTGGACGGCGAGGCCGGACTCTACGCCGGACGACGGATGGCTGGCGGGCGCTTGCAGATCAGGGGTCGGGTCGGCGGCTGGGCCGCCTCCGGCCTGCGCGACGGACATCTGGAGATTGGCGGCGACGCGGGGCCGTTCCTCGGTGGCCCGTTGGCCGGCGAGCGGGCCGGGATGGCGGGCGGCACGGTGGTGGTGCGAGGCAATGCGGCGGAGCGCGTGGGCGATTGCCTGCGGCGCGGGCTGATCGTGATCGAGGGCCGGTCCGGGCCGTATCCCGGCAGCCGTATGCTGGCCGGCACTTTGATTATCTGCGGCGCAGCGGGCGCTTCGCCCGGCTACCTCATGCGCCGTGGCACACTGATCTTTGGGGCCGCGAAGGCCCTGCTGCCCACCTTTGTGCCGGCCGGAGAGGCCAGCATCGCCTTCCAACGGTTGCTGGCTGCGGTGCTGACCCCGCTCAGTCCTCGGGCGGCGCGGCTGATCGCGCGGGCGCAGGACAGATTCATGGGCGACATGGCGAGCCTGGGCAAAGGGGAGATTCTGGTGCCGGGCCCCCGCACTCGGCCCTTCCGTTGAACTCGGGCTTACGTGTAGCGTTGGAAACCGTCCGTCACCGTCGGCAGCGGGAGGGTGCCGAGCCATCGCTACAGGAACTTAGTCAATGAACCTCGTGGACTTGATCATCGTCGCCTGTTCGCTCGCTTCGCCGAGCGCCTGCCAGGAACGCCACCTGTTGTTCGAATCGCATGGATCTCTCACTGCCTGCATGATGCAGGCGCAACCTTATCTGGCGCAGTGGATCGGCGAGCATCCCGGCCTTCGCATTGCCAGCTATCGCTGCGACTGGCCGGAGCACGAGGGAGAGAAAACGTAGAGCGAGCCCCCTCCCTGCGGGAGGAGATGGGGAGCGGTCGAAGTGATGAAACGGGAAGGGGGGAATTGCGTGGCACGAATTGCATTGATGGCGGCGGCGCTGCTGGTGGCCGTCAGCGCTAGGGCAATGGCGCAGGATGCAGCCGCGGGTGAGAAGGACTTCGTGATCTGCCGCGCCTGCCACGAGATCGGGCCGAACGCCAAGATCCTGGTCGGGCCGCCGCTCAACGGCATTGTGGATCGCAAAGCCGGGACGTATCCGGGTTTCGACTACTCCGCGGCCAACAAGAATTCTGGCATCACCTGGACCAAGGAGGAGCTGACGAAGTATCTCGCCAATCCTCAGGCCGTTGTGCCCGGCACCAAGATGATCTTCCCTGGGCTGCACAATCCGCAACAGGTGCAGGACGTCATCGCCTATCTCAGCCAGTTTGGGCCGGACGGCCAGAAGAAGGCGCAATAGCACGACCCGAGCGCATGATACGGAAGGCGAGGCATCGGCCGGGCCATATCGTGACTGGGCCGGCCTGACGCTCGACCGCCCGCGCGTCATGGGCGTGTTGAACGTCACGCCCGATAGTTTCAGTGACGGCGGTGAGTATCTCGATCCCGCACAGGCGATTGCCGTCGGGCTGCGCCTGGCGGAAGAGGGCGCCGACATCATCGATGTGGGCGGTGAGTCGACGCGTCCGGGTGCGTCCGCGGTTCCCGCCGAGCTGGAGCAAGCGCGCATCCTGCCGGTGATTCGCGCTTTGGCGGAGCGCGGGCTGTGCATGTCGGTCGACACACGCAATGCCTCGACGATGGCGGAAGCCCTCGATGCCGGCGCGGCGATCGTCAACGACATTTCCGCCCTGACCCATGATCCACGGGCACGCGCGGTGGTTGCCGAGCGCGGCTGCCCGGTGGTGCTGATGCACATGCGCGGCGGGCCCGACACGATGGAGGGTCTCGCTGTTTATGACGATGTGGTCGCCGAGGTGCGGCGCGAACTCGCCGCGCATGTCGATGCCGCCGAGCAGGCCGGAATACGGCGCGAGAGCATCGCGCTCGATCCAGGCATCAGCTTCGCCAAACGCTGGGAGCAGAACACGACGTTGCTGCGCGGGATTCCGCGCCTGGTTGAGCTCGGCTTTCCGATCCTGGTCGGCGTGTCGCGGAAGCTGATTGTCCGGTCGTTGCCGGGGGGCGATGAGCCGAAGGACCGCTTCCCCGGCTCCCTCGCGGCGGGATTGTTCGCGGTAGCGCAGGGGGCATCGATCCTGCGTGTCCATGACGTTGCCGGGACCGTGCAGGCCCTGCGCACCTGGACGGTGCTGGACGGCACGGCCGAGATGCCGTGACGACCGCATGCAGGCGGATCACCTGCTGGACTTATGTGACCTGAACGTTCATTTCCTGACCGATCAGGGAATCAGCCACGCGGTTGATGGTGTCTCGCTCCGCATCCGCTGCGGCGAGACGGTGGCGCTGATCAGCGAGTCCGGCGCCGGCGAGCCCGCGACCGGGCTCGCGGCGATGGGGCTGATCCCCGGCGGACCAGGCGTGTCCACACGATCGGCGATCAGATCGCCGATGCGGTGATGTCTCAGAAGGCCGGGCTGGGGCTATTCCGTAGCGAACGCCCGTTCGATCTCGCTGACCAACAAGGCAGCGTCGATCGGTTTCGAAAGAATCGGACCCAACGCTTGCTTCTCGACGCCTGGGATGTCGTAGCCGGTCATATAGACCACCTTCATATCGTGTCGGCGCATCCGTGCCATCCGAGACAGCGCAATACCATTGACACTGGCCGGCATCACGAGGTCGGTGAGAAGGAGATCGACCGGGCGGGTGGCGTCCAGCACCTCCAGCGCTACCCGAAAATCGGTCGCAACGGTAACCTCGAACCCAGCGCGTCGCAGGGACGCCCCGAGCGCCGCACCCAAGGGGGCATCGTCCTCAACCAGGAGAATGTGCTTCTTGCCGGCCGCCGAACCTGGCTCTGCCGAGTCTCCGCTCATTGCGCTCCTTTTTTCCTGAGTCGCAAAGAAGGCGTATATGACCCACTGCGGAATTGTGCAAGATCAAACGAACCAGGACTGCCGGGAGGAAGGCGCGGGCCCCCGCTTCAGCACCATTGTGCTCCGGAGCTGGCCAATATCCGCGCGCAAAGCCGACCACGGCGGTCGGGAAATGAGAGTTCTGTATGTCCGATAACAACCTCGTGATTGCCGCACTGATCGAGAAACACAAGCAGATGCTGCTGCGCGGTTGGATGGCTGTTGCCCAGAAGCGCGGCAGCCGTGCACGCGATCCTAGCGTCGACGCCGCGAACGCTGATCTCTCCAAGCGCTTCCTCGATCAACTGTACGCAGGCACCGTGAGCGGGAAGTTTGATGACATCACCACCCCGGCTTGGGCCGAAATGCGCGACCTGCTGGAGGACTTCTCCCGTGCCCGCGTGGCGCAGGGATTCAGCCCGAGCGAGACGGCCACTTTCGTCTTCTCGTTCAAGGAGCCGCTGTTCGAGATGCTGCGGCGCGAGCTCGCCGCGGATGCGGATCAGCTCGCAGACCAGATCTGGAATCTCACCCGCCTGCTCGATCAACTGGGCCTGTACACCATCGCTTGCTACGTACGGACCCGCGAAGAGGTGATAGGTCGGCAGCAACAGGAGCTTCTCGAACTGTCCACCCCGGTGGTGGAACTCTGGGATGGCATCCTTGCGTTGCCACTGATCGGCACGCTCGACAGTGCGCGGACGCAGACCGTCATGGAAAATCTGCTGGAGCGCATCGTCAGCTCGGGAGCAGAAATCGCCATCATCGACATCACCGGGGTTCCGACCGTTGACACACTGGTGGCGCAGCATTTGATCAAGACGATTTCGGCTGCCCGGCTCATGGGTGCCGACTGTATCCTCAGCGGCATACGGCCGCAGATCGCCCAGACGATCGTTCATCTCGGCCTGGAGCTGAACGTGGTGTCAAAGGCGACCATGGCCGATGCGCTTCGACTGGCCCTGCGGCGTTCCGGCAGAGCGGTGGTCGATCGGCACAGACCGACGGAGACCAGGACTTCGTCCGAATGAGCGAAATACCGATCCTCAAGATCGGCGATTGCCTGTTGGTCTCGATCCAGGTCGACATGCACGACCGCCTGGCCATGTCGCTGCAAGACGATCTGACGCAGCGCATCGTGGCCGACCGAGCGCGCGGCGTGATGATCGACATATCCGCGCTAGAGATCGTCAATTCCTTCATCGGCCGCATGCTGAACAATATTGCCGCCATGTCGCGGGTGCTTGACGCCGTCACTGTGGTCGTTGGCATGCGGCCTGCAGTTGCGATTACGCTGGTCGAACTTGGCCTGGCCCTCACCGGTGTTCGCACAGCGTTGAATGTGGATAAAGGTCTCGCCCTGATCCGGAGCATCATTGACAATTCTGAGCGCTCGGATGCTCGTCGAGACTGATGAAACCATGCCACTACGCACCTCGGATGACGTAGTGAGGGTGCGGCAAGCGGTCAGGTTACGGGCTGTCGCGGCGGAGTTCAGTCTGGTGGATCAAACCAAGATTGTCACCGCCGCGAGCGAGATCGCCCGCAACACCGTTGATTACGGCGGTGGCGGCACGCTGCGAATCGAGGTGCTGCGGGACGGGCGGCGGCGTGGTGTTCGACTTACCTTCGCGGACCAAGGTCCCGGCATTGCCGACATCGACTTGGCGATGAAGGATGGGTACACTACCGGAAAAGGGCTCGGGCTCGGCCTGAGCGGATCCAAGCGGCTGTCGAATGAATTCGATATCAAATCCTCGCCTGGGCAGGGAACCGTGGTCACTTTAGCGCGTTGGAAATGACGTGATCACCGCCGTCGCCGACACAAGCCAAGTCGCGGAAGCTCGTCGCCTGGTCGGGGAATTTGCTCGCCGCGCCGGAATGGTCGAGGCACGCGCCGCCCAGGTGGCGATCGTCGTCACCGAACTGGCAACCAACCTGCTCAAGCATGCCGGCGGCGGGCAAATTTTGGCGACACGCTACGACGACCATGGAGGCGCTGGCCTGGAACTGCTGGTGCTGGATCGCGGCAACGGCATGAGCGACGTCGGACGCTGCATGGATGACGGGTATTCCACAGCGGGCAGCCCCGGTACCGGCCTCGGTGCGGTCGCGCGGCTGGCCGACGAGTTGCGGATATACTCGCGCCCCGGCCTTGGCAGCGCGATCATGGTGCGCTTCTTACAGGATGCAGTCCGCGGCAAACGCCGTACCCTGATCGGCGCGGCCATCGCGCCGTATCCGGGGGAGCAGGTCTGCGGCGATCACTGGTCGTTCAGCGAGACAGCACAGGACCGCACCATCGCACTTGTGGACGGTGCCGGCCATGGCGCGGAGGCGGCACGGGCCGCCGAGACCGCGGTTCAAACCTTTCTCGCGCACGCCGAAGCTTCCTGCACGGAAGTGGTGGAACGCATGCATCGCGCGCTGATGCCGACGCGCGGCGCGGCGGTGGCTATCGCCCGTATTGATGACGTGGCACGGACGGTGCGATATGTCGGCGTCGGCAATATTTGCGGTGTGCTGGTGGCGAACGACGGTGTTCGGCACATGGTGTCGCACAACGGCACAGCCGGCCATATGGCCCCGCGAATTCGGGAATTCACCTATGATTTCGTGGCCGATCCATTAGTGATCCTGCACTCCGACGGGTTGACCAGTCGCTGGGGTCTTGACTCCTACCCCGGGCTCGCCAGCCAGCATCCCTCGCTCGTCGCCGGCGTCCTGTTGCGCGACCACCGGCGGGGTCGCGACGACGCATCAGTGGTCGCCATGCGGGCATTGTTGTAGGTTGATACCATGAATGCGCGCCTCCTGATGATCGCGATCGGCGTGGAGACTGACATCGTCCTGGTCCGTAAACGGACCAGACGCTTGGCGGAACTCATCGGCTTCGACGCCCAGGATCAGACGCGGATCACGACGGCGGTTTCGGAGATCGCCCGCAACGCCTTCGAATACGCCGGAGGCGGTCAGATCGAGTTCCGGTTGATCGGTGACAAGGCGCCGCAGACATTTACCATAAGCGTGCGCGATCGGGGACCGGGCATCGCCAACGTGCAGACGATCCTCGCGGGATTGCACAAATCAGCGACCGGCATGGGCCTCGGTCTGCTGGGCGCGCGCCGCCTGATGGACGAGTTCCACATAGACACGAAACCGGGCCATGGCACCACCGTCTGGCTGGGAAAGCTCCTGCCGCCACGCGCGCCGCTGGTCACGGCCTCGGCGCTCAAGGCGCTCGCGGAAGAGTTGGCGGCGGATGGGCCCGCGGATGCCATGGAGGAGATCCGCCAGCAGAACCAGCAGATCCTGGCGCAGATGGACGAGTTGAAGTCGCGTCACGAGGATCTGGAAAAACTCAATCAGGAACTGCAGGACACCAACCGGGGCGTCGTTGCGCTCTATGCCGAACTCGATGAGCGCGCGGACCATCTGCGCCGAGCGGATGAACTCAAGTCGAAATTCCTATCGCACATGAGCCACGAATTCCGCACGCCGCTCAATTCTATCATGGCTCTCTCGCGGCTCCTGCTGGACCATGTCGATGGTGCTCTGACCGCAGAGCAGGAGACGCAGGTCCGGTACATTCGGAAGGCGGCAGAGAATCTGACGGAATTGGTGGATGACTTGCTCGATCTGGCCAAGGTCGAAGCAGGCAAGACTGTCGTCATAGCCTCCAAGTTCGCTCCCAGCTCGTTGTTCGGGGCCCTCCGCGGAATGCTGCGGCCCTTGCTGGTCGGCGATTCCGTCACGCTGGTATTTGATGACGCGTCCAACGTGCCGCCGCTTGACACCGACGAAGGCAAGGTTTCGCAGATCGTGCGCAACTTCATCTCGAATGCCATCAAGTTCACCGAGCGTGGTGAAGTGCGGGTATGGGCGACCACGGACGCGGCAGCCGACACTGTCACGTTCCACGTGCGCGATACCGGCATCGGTATCGCCACGAGCGATCTTGAACTGATCTTCCAGGAATTCGGCCAAGTCGCGCACCGACTGCAGTCCCGCGTGAAAGGGACCGGCCTTGGCTTGCCGCTCGCGAGAAAACTGGCAGAGCTGCTCGGCGGGAAGATTACGGTCGCGAGCAAACTTGGCGAAGGGTCAACCTTCTCGGTCACGTTGCCGCGATGTTACCCCAAGACCGTCGGACCTGCCGATGACGTGGCGGCGGTGTGGAACCTGGAGGCCGGCGAGATTCCGGTGATCGCAGTAGAAGATGATCCGGCCGATGCGTTTACTCTGGAGCGCCTGCTCGCCAGCACAAAATACCAACTGCTCTGCGCCAGGTCGATACGGCAGGCCCAGGAAATCCTGCAACACGTCACGCCAGCCGCGGTCCTGCTCGACGTCGTGCTGGTGGGCGACGAGAGCTGGCGTCTGATGCTGCAACTCAAGCAGCAGGAGGCTTTAGCGGACATTCCGTTGATCGTCATGTCCTCGGTAGGCGAGCAGAACAAAGCGCTCCATTTGGGAGCGGACGAATACCTGGCCAAGCCGGTGGATGGCAGGATGCTGATCGAGCTGCTCGATCGCCTGACTGGCCGACAGCCGATCACGAAAGTTCTACTGATCGATGACGAGGACGTGACCAGCTATTTGGTGCGCCAGTTGCTGCCACGGAGCCGTTATAGCCTATGTTCAGCAAGCAATGGCAGGGAGGGATTACGTCAGCTGCAGGACGAGCAGCCGGACGTCGTCTTGCTCGATCTGAAGATGCCGGAGATGGACGGCTACGAATATCTTGAGCGGGTTCACGAGAATGCGATTAGGGCCGGGGTTTCAGTTCCCAATGTTCCGATTATCGTAATGACTTCTGCCGTTCTCGATGCGAGCGAACGTACGTTGCTGCACCGCCACACTGCCACAATTCTGCCTAAATCAGAGCTTTCGTCCGACACGCTTGTCGATACGATCGAGAGTGTACTAGATGGTACTCGGCCCGAGGTAGGGTAATGAGCAACGCGGTTCTCGTCGTCGACGATGACGCCGGCAGCCGCTACCTGAAGGCGCACATCCTTCGAAAGAATGGGTACAAGGTCGCAGAGGCGGCAACCGGACGTGACGCGATCGGGCATTGCGAAGCCGCCTCACCGGGCTTGGTATTGCTTGACGTGCGGTTGCCGGACATTCATGGCGTTGAAGTTTGCCGCCAGATCAAGGCTATTGTCTCCGGCGTCACAGTGCTGCAGACTTCCGCGGCCATCACCAGCCCGTTCGACCGCGCGCTGGCACTGGAAGGTGGCGCCGACGGCTTTCTGGTGGAGCCGATTGAGCCCGAGGAACTGCTGGCGACCGTGACGGCCCTGCTGAGGATGCGGGGCGCGGAACAGGCCCTGCGCCGCGCGAACGAGACGCTGGAGAATGCGGTCGCTGAGCGCACCAGGGAGTTGACCGAGGCCAACCGTCAACTGGAAATTGAAATCGCCGAGCGCCGCAGGGCGGAGGAAGTGCTTTGGCATACACAGAAGCTGGAGATGGTTGGCCAGCTTACCGGCGGCATTGCGCATGATTTCAATAATCTACTGGCGGTTATCGTCGGCAGCATGGAGATCATCCGTGCGGCATTCGAAGCTGGAGGCGAGCTGCCGCGGCCCAAAATTCTGCGCCTGCTGGCTGGATGCGAAGCCGCGACAGACCGCGCGACCAAGCTCACCCAACAATTGCTTGCCTTCGCGAGACGCAGTACCCTGCGGCTAGATGTCGTGACGCTCGACGAAGTCATCGTCAGCTATGAGCCATTCCTCCGGAGGGCTCTTGGCGAGCCGATCTCACTTCACCTAAGGTCTCAATCCGGATTGTGGCCTTGCCGGATCGACCCAGGTACAGTTCGAAGCGGCTGTCCTCAACCTTGTGGTCAATGCTCGCGATGCTATGCCTATGGGCGGCGAACTGGAGATCGCGACCAGCAACGTGACGATCGACAGTGCGGAGGCGGCCCGGACAGCCGAACTGACGGCGGGCGATTATGTGCGGGTGAGGGTAACCGACACCGGCTCAGGGATGGCCCCGGAAGTCGCCGCGCATGCGTTCGAGCCGTTCTTCACGACCAAGGAAGTCGGCAAGGGCACTGGCCTCGGGTTGAGTCAGGTCTATGGCTTCGTCAAGCAGTCGGGCGGCCACATCACTGTCGATACCAAACCAGGCGCTGGCACGACGTTTTGCTTGTATCTGCCCCGCTGCGATCACGTGGAGCGGGTCTGCGACCGAGAGAAGAAAGGAGCCACGGGACCGCCAACCGGGAGCGAAACCGTTCTGGTGGTCGAAGACAGCCCCGAGGTGTTGGAACTCGCGCGGACCGCCATCAGCGACTTGGGCTATCGCGTCCTAAGCGCGCAGGATGGGCCGTCGGCGCTGGACATCATTCAACATGACCCGCAGATCGATCTGCTGTTCAGCGATGTTGTCATGCCCGGTGGGATGAACGGCTTCGATCTGATCAGCAAGGCGCGCGCTATTAGGGGCGGGTTAAGGGCACTACTCGCGTCAGGCTACGCGAACGTTCATAGGCCCGGCACCGATCGTCCGAACGTGCCACTGCTGCTAAAGCCATACCGCCGCGACGACCTGGCGAAGTGTATCCGCGAGGCACTCGATCAGGCCTGAATTCTACCGCGCGCATGCGGTCCCAGCTACAATTCCGGGAGACGATCGCGGCGGCATATCAGGCAAGCAGCATCTTGCCGCCGTGTCTTTGCGTGTTGGTTACGATCGATACTGCGGTGGGGCATCTTGCCGGCGCGATGGGCCAGCCGGCGTTCGTCGTGCTCGCTTAGGCGCCCGGCTGGGGATGGCTGCTCGCCGCACCGTTGCTCAACCTCGGAGCGGAAACTGTCGATTTCTACGATACGATGGCGATTCTGGACGCGCTCGACCTGCTGGTTGCGGTCGATACTGCAGTTGGGCATCTTGCCGGCGCGATGGGCCGGCCGGCATTCGTCCTGCTGGCCTACGCGCCCGATCGGAGATGGTTCCTCAATCGATCCGACACCCCGTGGTACCCCTCCGTGTGCCTGTCCCGGCAGAGCAAGCCCGGCGTGTGGGACGACGTGATGGCCAGTGTGGCAGCTAAGCTCGCCACCCGCTGAACGCGACTTCCACGGCCAGACCTGAAACCGGTAAACAATCTCGTAAGTCATGATGTACATCGCCCGGCTTAGTAACCCCCGATGTACATGAGCCGACCGTGAAAACGCCTGAGTACCTCCGTTTCCGCGATTCCCGCGACCGAGGTTCGCGACCCGGTTACAGCGCGAGGGCGGTCGCATCGCCTCGGCCTCTGCGATAACGCCGTCGCAACGACTATGAAACGAAATCGCCACATCTGTGTCATATTCCCCGGAGGCCACCCATGTCATAATGGCTATCTAGGCCATTCGAAAACGACACCAGGGAAAGATGTAATTGGGGAACAGTGCCATGCTGCTTAATCGTCGTACCTTGTTCAAGGCCAGTCTGGGCGTGACCGGAGCGTCATTTGGTGGATTTATTCTGCCGCGTCCCGCGCGCGCGGACGTGCTCCAGATGCCACCGATGCTGGAGGGTTTGGTTGATGCAGCGAAGAAGGAGGGGCGGCTCAACTTGATTGCCATCCCGCGCGACTGGGCGAACTATGGCAAGATAATGGACGACTTCGTCGCGCTGACCGGGATCAAGATCGACGCAGCCAACCCTAACGGAAGCTCCGCCGAAGAACTGCAGGCCATCCGAAGTCTGAAGCGCCAGTCGCGGGCGCCCGACACGGTCGATGTTGGTCCGAGTTACGCCATCACGGGCGCCAAGGAGAAGCTGTTTCAGCCCTACAAAGTGCAGAGCTGGAGTTCGCCGTCTGACACTGTGAAGGACCCGGACGGACTTTGGACCGGTTGCTATTTCGGCGTCGTCTCGTTCGGCGTGAACATGTCAGTGGCAAAGAACGCGCCAAACACTTGGGCCGAACTGCTGAAGCCCGAATACAAGGGAATGGTCGCGCTGACGAACACCCCTTTGGGCTCCGCCTCCGCGTTCGCTTCGGTGTTCGCCGCGTCGCTTGGCAATGGAGGTAGCTACGACAATATCATGCCCGGTATCGAGTTCTTCGGAAAGCTTGCAGCGGCGAAAAACTTCACGCCGGTTGGCGCGACGACGGCAACACTGATCAGCGGTCAGACACCCATCGTCATCGACTGGGACTACCTGAATCTTGCCCGTCGCGACCAGGCGAAGGGTAAGGCGGAAATTCGGACGGTGTTGGCGGAAGATGCTCCGGCGTTCGGGAATTTTTACGCCCAGGCGCTCAGCACGTACGCCCCAAACCCGAATGCAGGGAAGCTATGGCTCGAGTACCTCTTTTCCGATCAAGGCCAGATCGACTTCCTTGGCGGCTACGCTCATCCGATCCGGTTCAACAAGCTGGTTGCCGCCGGCAAGGTGTCGGAAGAGATGCTGAGAGCCCTTCCGCCAGCCGAAGCCTACAAGTCGGTGCGGTTTGCGACGCCCGATCAGTATGAGAAGGCGACCGCGGACCTGAAGGCCAATTGGGCCAAGATCGTTAAGTTCTGAGGCGAACGCGCGACGTAGGGCGATGAACCGGCTGGTCCCCTTCGTTTTTATCGGTTTATTCTTTGCCGTCTCGCTCGTGTTTATGGTTGCTCCGACCCTCATGTTGGCGGTCCAGTCCGTGGAGGGCGAACACGGGTTGACATTTGCGTATCTCCACGAGCTTCTCGAATACCGTTATGTCATAGCATTCAAGAACTCCATCATTCTTTCCGTGACGTCCGCACTCGCGGGCGTCGTGATCGGTGGACTGGTCGCGCATGCGGTGCTCAAGCAGGGCGCGCCATCCTGGCTCCGCTCGTTGACAACAAGCTTTTCGGCTGTCGCGGCAAACTTCGCAGGCGTGCCGCTCGCCTTTGCGTTCATCTCGACACTTGGGACGCTTGGCCTACTTACGACGGCTCTCAAGAACATCGGCTTCGACATCTATGATCTGGGGTTCAGCCTCTATTCGCTCGGCGGCCTAGCGCTGGTGTATTCATATTTCCAAATCCCGCTAATGGTGATAATAATTTCGCCGGCCATCCAGGCGTTGCGCGGAGAGTGGCGAGAGACCTCCGAGAATCTTGGCGCCACATCCCGGCAGTATTGGTGGTTGGTCGGATTTCCGGTGCTCGTCCCGTCGCTGCTATCGGCATTCATCCTGCTTTTTGGCAACGCTTTCTCCGCGTACGCCACCGCATACGCGCTCACTTCGGGCAACATTGGGCTTTTGCCGACGGAGATCGGCAATGTGCTGTCCGGCAACGTGTCGTCGTCGCCGCAGACCGGCGCGGCGCTCTCGGTCGCCATGATCGGGGTCATGCTCGTCGTCCTCATCTTGAACGCGGTCCTCAGCCGTCGTAGTGCCCGCTGGACTGTGCGGGACCGCGCCTGATGAACCGGCTCGGTCTCGGCGGTTGGAGCATCCTCACGCTGGCGGCGCTGTATTTCCTCGTGCCCCTCATCCTGACCGTAGTATTCAGCTTCTGGGAAGGCCACGGGCAATATGGTCTCTCGGCGTACCACTTTCTTCTGACCCAGCCGCAACTGGGCAAGGCGCTGCTGCTATCAATCGAGCTCGGTATCGCGACAGTCGCGCTGCTTATCGTGCTCTTGGTGCCGGCGATGGTCTTTATGACCCTCTACGCGCCCCGGCTTCGACCGTTGTTCGAAATCATTGCCACGCTTCCGTTCGTAGTGCCTGCGATCGCCCTCGTCGCCGGCCTCTCTGCCCTTATCACCGGTCCTGGCTGGCTCATCGGCAGTCCGTTCTATCTTGTGATTCCTTACTTTTTTCTGACGATGCCATATGCCTATCGCGCAATTGACGTCGGACTACGCGGGCTCGACCTCACCACGCTGTCCGAGGCAGGGCTGAGTCTCGGCGCAAGCATGGGGCAGATCATTCGGCTCGTCGTTTTGCCGAATTTGCGACCTGCCTTGGTCGGCAGCACGCTACTGACACTCACCGTGGTCATCGGCGAGTTCACGTTCGCTAACGTCCTGTTGTTCAGGACCTTCGCTGTCATGATCAACCAAATCGGCCAGAGCGCAGCGACAGAGGCAGCGGCATTATCCATGATCAGCTTCCTGATCACATGGGTGGCGATGTTGGGGGTCCTGCTTGCCGGACGGGGCGGGGCACAACTCGGAGGTGCACGCTGACATGGCGACAGTCGAAGCGCGTGGCGTCCGCAAGTCCTATGGAGACAAGCAAGTCTTGGCACAGCTCGACCTCGATATGAGCGAGGGCGAACTGGTGTGCCTGCTGGGTCCGAGCGGCTGCGGCAAGACGACGCTGCTGCGCATCATCGCCGGCTTCATTAAGCCGGATGCCGGCAGCATTCTCGTGGGCGGAAAGGACGTTACCCAGTTGTCGCCGAGCGCGCGCCGGATGGGCATGGTCTTCCAGGCCTACAGTCTTTTCCCTAACATGACAGCGCTCGACAACGTCCGCTTCGGTCCGCGGGTCGCTGGCGCGCCGAAGCCCGAGCAGATGAGCCGCGCGCGGCATCTGCTCGATCTCGTCGGCCTGTCCCAGCACATGCTGAAATTTCCGCACCAGATGTCAGGCGGTCAACAGCAGCGCGTGGCGCTGGCACGAGCGCTCGCCGTCCAGCCCCAGGTGCTGCTTCTCGACGAGCCACTGTCGGCGCTCGATGCCAAGGTGCGGGTTCAACTCCGCGAGGAGATAAGACGCATTCAGCGCGAGACGGGCGTGACCACCGTCCTCGTTACCCACGATCAGGAGGAGGCGCTGTCCATCTCCGACCGGGTCGCGGTGATGAACGAGGGTCGGCTGCTCCAGGTAGCGGTCCCCGCCGCGATCTATCGCGAGCCGGCCGACGCCTTCGTGGCCCGCTTCATCGGCGCCGCCTCGGTGTTGGAGGGTACTGCACGGGGCAACTCGGTTCATGTGAACGGCATCGTCTTTCCTGCCTGCGACGCCAAGCGATATGACATTGGGCGTCCCGTGGAACTATTCATCCGGCCGGAACATGTCCGGCTTGAGGTGCTGAACGGGGATATCCCGCCCAACTCTGTGGCCGCCGACGTTCGTGACGCCACGTTCTTCGGCTCTCTGACCCGGGTACGGTTGTCGCTGGTCGGCCTGCCGGACGGGCAGGGGCTTTGGGCCGATCTGCCCAGCGAACACGCAGACGCCTTCCGTGCGGGTACCAAGGTGATCGCGCGTTGGGACGAAGCGGCCCCCCGCGTCATGGCTCGGAACTGAGATCATCGCAGCCGCGCACGAGAGACCACGTCTCCCGAATATTCCTGCTATCCCTTTGGTCAGGTTCGCGGGCCGCGCCGCAGAGGAGCGAGTCGCTTAGTAAGCGGCGCGCCGGCGACGCGGTGGAATTGACTGTCGGTAGCACACGGTATGTCCGGTTTAGGTAGCGCACGATCTGTCCGGTGATGATGGTTCCTTTTGGGAGCCCGGATGCGCCGGTCGGAAGCCCTTCAGGGTGTGCGAGTGATCAAGTTCGGGAGCGTGCTGGAGCGGTATGAAGCGAGCGAACTCAACCAGTGCGAAGCGGCGGAGCTGCTTGGGATCAGCGAGCGGACATTCCGTCGTTGGCAACAGCGCTACGAAGAGTGCGGGGCGGCCGGTCTTCTGGACCGGCGGCTTGGTCGGGCGTCTGGGAAGCGGGTTCCGGTCGACCGGGAGGAGGAGGTCGAGCGGCTGTATCGTATGCGTTACAGCGGGTTCACGGCGAAGCACTTTCACGAGCACTTGGTGGGCCGCCACGGTTTCCGCTGGGGCTACACGTGGACCAAGGCGTTCCTGCAATCGAAGGGGCTTCTGGAGCGCGCCGCGCGGCGCGGCGCACACCGGCGCAAGCGGCCGCGACGGCCGTTGCCTGGAATGATGCTTCATCAGGATGGGTCGCGCCATGAATGGCTGGCGGGGCGGGAGACGCTGGACCTGATAGTGACGATGGACGACGCGACGAACGTGATCTACTCGGGGTTTTTGGTAGCGGAGGAAGGCACGGAATCGACGTTCCAGGCTCTGCTGGAGGTGTTTGGCGCGCATGGCCTGCCGCTGAGCCTCTATACGGATCGGGGCAGCCACTACTTCGTGACGCCGGAGTCTGGCGGCCCGGTTGACCGGAAGCGGCCGACACAGGTTGGGCGGGCGCTGGCGCATTTGGGCGTGGAGCACATTGCGGCCTACTCACCGCAGGCCCGTGGTCGTTCGGAGCGGCTGTTTCAGACGTTACAGGATCGCCTGGTCAAGGAGCTGGCGCTGGCTGGGATCACGACGGTTGCGGAGGCCAACCGGTTCATTCGGGATTGCTACCTGCCGGCGCACAACGCGCAGTTTGCGGTGAAGGCGGAGCAGGAGGGATCGGCTTTCGTCGCCGTTGCTGGTGTCGATCTGCGGGAAATTCTGTGTATCCAGGAGGAGCGCCAGGTGGACCGCGACAACACGGTTTCGTGGCGACGGATGAAGCTGCAGATACCACCGTCGCCGCTGCGTGCTCATTTCGTGAAGGCACGGGTGAAGGTGCGGCAATATCACGACGGGAGCCACGCGGTGTTCCACGGCCCGCGCTGCCTGGGACGCTATGACGCGCAGGGGGCGCTGCGGATGGCGGCGTTGGACGCGGCGGCATGATCGCGCTTGGGTCCGGCTCGCCTGTGGATTTGTGGGCAACGGAAGAGCGTTGCCCACAACTCCACAGGCGCATCAGCAAAAGAAGGAAATTGATTTCATGAGTTGAAGAAGACGCGCCCGTCACCAGCCAACGGCCCGCCTGACCTGCCGCCAGAACGGCCGCCGTTCTGTCCCTGCCTCTTGGGAACGGACCGGAAACAAGCGGACAACTGATGTGCTACGTAAACCGGACAACTTAATTAGCTATCGACACGCGGTGGAATTGAGTTGACAGAAGCAGACGCATTGAGGTAGGCTATTAGTACTTACGGTCGAACTCATCCGTCGCCTCCTGACGCCTTTCGAATATCTCGGTTCTGCGCTGGCCGCGCTATGACGCCTGGCGGCGCGAGCGTTTGACGCTGTGCTTTTGGTATGCCGCGATTTCGCGTGTCACCGGCAGGCGAGGATCAGCGCTGCGGCCTTGCTCAACCTCGGGATAGGAATTGTCGATTTCGACGATATGATGTCGATCCTGGAAACGCTCGACTTGTTGATTACAGTCAATACCGCAGTCGGCCATCTTGCTGGCGCGACGGGTCGGCCGGCATCCTCCTACTGGCCTACGCGCCCGACTGGAGATGGCGGCTCGATCGCTCCGACACCCCGTGGTACCCCTCCGTGCGCCTGTTACGTCAGACCCAGCCCGGCGTCTGGGACGACGTGACGGCCAGTGTGGCAGCCGCGACATCGCCACGCCTGAACGCGACTTCTACACCCGCCCTGAAACCGGCAAAGTAGGCAATCTCTCAAGCGGTGATGCACAGACAGCAGCGCGAAAGCAAGAAAGTTTAAACGCAGATGTAATTATAAGAAGATGCACGATGATGCGCGCAGATCGCGACAGGCTGAATGATCTGTCGCGGCGTGTCATTGGCTGCGCACTACCCAGCGGCATGCAACCGCGCGATCGCCTTGCGCTCTGCATCGCGCCTGGACTGGCAGTGCGCGCAGCAAAGTCGCGGATAGCGCACCTTCGCCCACCGTGACAACTCCGCCAGTCGCCACACCTGAGGGTCAAGCTAATTGCCCTGGAGGGCGGTGACGATGACCGAAAAGCCAAGCCCGCCAACACCTCTACCGCCGCGCGGGCGTGGCTGCTCGGGCCCCCGACCCGAGGGTCGCCCACCGAATGCGGCCGGTGAGGACTCTCCTAAAATCGTCTCATTAAATGATCCAACATCCCGCGCACAGCGCAATGAGACGATGGCGAGAATCCCACCAGATGACTCATCCTCTCACGTACGACGAAATGAGACAACAATGAGAATAGGCCGCATCGCGCCACGAAGGATCGCACGGGTCCACCGCCGACATTGAAGACTGGGCCCTACACCTCCGGTCGCCGATCCCGCGTCCCCGCCGCCCGCTCGAAATGATGCCCCACACGCAGCACGGTATGATCGCCCCAGGCAGGGCCCATGATCTCGATCCCCAACGGTAACCCCGCTGCGGTAAAACCGCCGCACACAACCAGGGACGGCAGGGCCGCGACGTTGGCCACCGTCGTCAGAAACGGGCGGGCAAACCCATCATCCGGCCGCTGCTCGGAGAGCAGCGGCGCCGCATCCGCGGCCGGCGCCGACACCAGCACGTCGAACCGGTCGAACAGCCTCGCCGCAGCGGCGATCAGGTCCGTACGGCGGCGCTGCGCGGCAATGTAATCGGCGGCCCGGATCAGCGCGCCTCCAAGTACACGCATTCGGAACACACGCGAATAGTCGGCCAACCGCGTCTTCAGCATTGGTTCGTGCAAGGCGAAAGCCTCGGCCGAGATGATCACCCGGCCCACTGCATTGAACTCCTGCACCGGCGGCAGGCTCGCCTCCTCCACTTGGCAGCCAAGATCGCGCAGCACCGCTACGCTGCGGTTCATCATCCGCAACGTCTCCGGCGCTGCCGGCACGTCATGCTCATAGAACCGGCGCAACAGCCCGACGCGAAGACCCTTCACCGGTGCAGCGACGGCGCGCGCATAGCTGATGCGCGGGCCGGGAACCGAGGCCGGATCGGCCGGATCATGGCCGGCAATCGCATCCAACAGGATAGCGCAGTCCTGCGTAGTCCAGGCCATTGGGCCGGCGGTGTCGAGACTTGGAGCCAGCGGGATGACGCCGCGCCGCGACACCAGACCCGGCGTTGGCTTCAGGCCGGCAATCCCGCAATAAGCCGCGGGCAGCCGTATCGATCCGCCGGTGTCGGACCCGAGGGCGCCCAGCACCAGTCCGGCCGCCACCGCCGCGCCGGACCCGGAGCTCGACCCGCCGGTAAATCGCCGCGTGTCCCAAGGATTGCGCGCCGGCGGCCAGGGCAGATCGAAGGCTGGGCCGCCGATAGCGAACTCGTGCGTCGCCAGCTTGCCCAGCATCACCGCGCCCGCCGCGCTCAGCCGTCGCACGGCCTCGGCATCCTCTTGCGGGACGTTCTCGGCAAGCAGCCGCGAATGCGCCGTGGTTGGCACCCCAGCGGTCTGAAAAATGTCCTTGTAGCCGATCGGGATGCCGCGCAATGGCCCCTTACCATCCGCTGCTTGGGCGCGGCGCGCGGCGGCCAGCGCCCGTCGCTCGGTGACGGTAATGAAGGCATTGAGCTGCGGGTCGAGCGTTTCAATGCGCTCCAGCAGGCTGCGCGTCAGTTCGAGTGGCGACAGCTTTTTCGCCGCGATCAGCCGGCTCGCTTCCGCAATGGTGAGGAACGGCGCCGCAGCCGTCATCGCCCGCCCGTCATCGGGTGGGGCGGGGGCGCTTGCGGGTGGGCTTCCCGGCCCGGTTGGGCGCCGGCTCACGGTCGGCGGCTGGAGGAGCCAAGCGGAACACATAGGCCTGGTCATCAGCCAGCGGCCGGTCACGCGGGATCATCGCGATCAACCCAGCAAGCTGACGCCAGGCCAGGACGAGATCGGCCATTTGGCCGGGGTTCAGTGTCAGCCCGGCACGCGCCACCATCGCTTGCATCTCGGCGGGACTGACCGAGGGCGCGGGCTTGGCGGGCATCGCTGCCATAGCGGATCGAGGCCTTTTAGAACGCGTTGGAAACCTTATCCGGCGGTGGCCGCCCGGGCAAGCGGGGTGGCAGTGGTTTCGGTTCCAATCGGCTCGATCCGCCGTCCCGTGGCGCGATCGAACACGTGAAGCTGGCCGGGCACCGGCCAGACCGCCAGCCAGTCGGTCGCCGGCGCCGGCCCCGCAAGTTTGACGACCAGTGTCTGATCACCCTCGGCGGTGCGGCCGTGCACGACCGTCTCTGACCCCAGCGGTTCGATCAGTTCCACCATCAGGTCCAGCCCGTCCGGTGCGAGGGCGAGATGCTCGGGCCGGATTCCGAGGGTCAGAGGACGTCCCTCCGGTCCGTCCCGGCGCCCGTCCGCGAACGGGACCAGAGCGCCGGTCTCCAGCACGGCGGCCGTGCCGTCGGCTGCGAGCGTCGCCGGCAGGAAGTTCATGGCCGGTGAGCCGATGAATGCGGCCACGTAGGTATCCGCCGGCCGCTCGAAGACCCCCATCGGCGTGGCGAGTTGCGCCGCGTGCCCCTGGTCCAGCACCAGCAGCCGATCCCCGAGCGTCATCGCTTCGACCTGATCATGCGTCACATAGAGGCTGGTGACGCCGAGCCGCCGTTGCAGCCGCCTGATCTCGCCGCGCATGGCGACCCGCAACTTGGCGTCGAGGTTGGATAGAGGCTCGTCGAATAGAAACAGCTTGGGCTCGCGCACGATCGCCCGACCCATCGCGACGCGCTGGCGCTGCCCGCCGGAGAGCATGCGCGGCTTGCGCGCCAGCATTGCACCGAGGCCCAGCAGCTCCGCCGCCTGCTCCACCCGCCGGCGGATCTCGGCACGCGGCAGGCCACGGATCCGTAACCCGTACGCCATGTTGTCGAACACCGTCATGTGCGGATAGAGCGCGTAGTTCTGAAACACCATGGCGATGTCGCGCGCCGATGGATCGAGCGCGGTGATGTCCTTTCCGTCCAGCACCACGCGCCCGGCGGATGGCCGCTCCAACCCAGCGACGATGCGCAGAAGCGTCGATTTGCCGCAGCCCGATGCGCCGACGATAACCAGCATTTCGCCATCGGGCAGATCGAGGTCGACTCCGCGTAGCACCGGCGTGGCTCCGAAGCTCTTCTCCAGGCCGATCAGTTCCAGCGTCGCCATTACTTCTCGCCCTCGGTCAGGCCGGACACGAACCAGCGCTGCATCAGCACCACCACGATCACCGGCGGGATCAAGGCCAGTACGGCGGTTGCCATCACGCCGGCCCAATCGGTCTCGGACTCGACACCGATCATTCGCACAATGCCGATCACGATGGTGTCGAGCCTAGGGTTGGTCGCCACCAGAAGGGGCCACAGATACTGGTTCCAGCCGAAGACGAACAGGATGACGAACAGTGCGGCGATGTTGGTCGCAGACACAGGGATTAGGATGTCGCGCAGAAAGCGCAGCGGGCCGGCACCGTCCATCCGGGCCGCCTCGACCAGTTCATCCGGGATGGCGGCGAAGATCTGGCGGAAAAGCAGCGTGGCAGTCGCTGAAGCAATCAACGGCACGGTCAGGCCGGCGAAAGTGCTGATCAGGTGCAGCTCAGACATCACCGCATAAGTCGGGATGATGCGCACCTCCACCGGCAACATCAGTGTCACGAAGATGACCCAGAACGCGGTGCGCCGGAACGGAAAGCGGAAGAACACCACAGCGAAGGCCGAGAGCAGTGAAATAACGATCTTGCCGACGGCGATCACCGCCGCCATGCCGCCGGAGATCAACAGCATGTGCCAGACCGGCTGAGTGCCGAGCGCCCCGCGCACCAGCACGCGGCCATAAGCCGTGAATCCCTCCGAGCCGGGCAGCAGCGACAAATCGCCCCGCAGAATCGCTCCCGACTGCTGCGTCGAACCGGCGATCGCCAGCCATACCGGCAAGGCGAACAGCACCACGCCGAGGCCGAGCACGGCATGCGCGAACCAGTCCGGTCGTTCATGGGGCGTAGTGGCCGTCCGCGGCGCTGGGCCGACGATCCCGACCGCCTGGCTCATGCGTTCGTCCTCCGGCCGATGAAGCGGAACTGGATCACGGTCAGCAGGATCACGCCGACCATCAAGACCACCGACTGCGCCGAAGACGAACCGAGGTCGAGGTTCACCACCCCGTCGCGATAGACCTTCACGACCAGCGTCTCGGTGGACTGCCCTGGACCGCCCTGGGTCAGCGCCCAGATGGTTCCAAATGTGTCGAACGCCGAGTAGGTCAGGTTCACGACGACCAAGAAGAACGTCGTTGGCGCCAGCAGCGGGACAGTGATGGTACCGAATCGGCGCCAGCCCCGGGCACCGTCCATGCGCGCTGCCTCGATCACCGCACGCGGGATCGATTGCAGGCCGGCGAGAAAGAAGATGAAATTGTAGCTCACCTGTTTCCAAGCGCTGGCCACGATCACCATCAGCAGCGCCTGCCCGCCGTTGACGTTGTAGTCCCATGGGATGCCGTGCGCATTCAGCCAGCGGCCGAGCAGCCCGACCTGTGGGTTGAGGATGAACAGCCACAGCATCGCCGAGATCACTGGGGCGACGGCATAGGGCCAGATCAGCAACGTACGATAGATGCCCCGGCCCCTGATGTCGCGGTCGGCGAACACCGCGAGTGCGAGTGCCACGCTCATCGACAGCGCCGTCACGCAAGCGCAAAACAGCAGTGTGCGGAAGATGGCGGCGAGGTAGAGGGGATCGGCGAACAGCGCGGTGAAGTTGTCTGCGCCGACGAAGACGGAGCCGAGGCCGAACGGATCCTCGGTCGTCAGGCTCGACCACATGGCCTCGCCGGCGGGCCAGTAGAAGAAAACGATCGAGATCAGAAGCTGCGGCAGCACCAGGACAGCCGGCAGGACCCAGCCGTTGAAGAGCGTGCGGCGTTCCATGGAGTTTCGTGATCCGTCACAAGCGGCTGGAGCGCAATCTTCCATCCCTGCCCGCAGCCTGTCGAGAGAAGTTTACAAGGTTGGTACCGGCCCGCGGCGGGCGGGGCGAGGGTACCGATTTGCCCACCGGCTGACGGCGCCATGGGGTCGGCGACACCAAACCAGGGAGACGCACGCATGCGTTCCATCGCCGCCGGGATCAGCTTCACCGTCTGCGTTGCCCTCGCGGCTCCGAAACCCACGCCGCCATCGGCGACAGCCCGGATCAGCAGCTGGTGATCGCCTTCAACGGGGGCGGCGTCACTCTCGATCCGATCATGCGCGCCGAGAGCACGACCACCGCCTGGCAACAGCACATCTTCGACACCATTACGATCGAAGGCACGCATGGTGAGCTGGAGCCGCGCATCGCGGTCAAGTGGCAGGGCGTCGATCCCACTACCTGGCGGCTGACGTTGCGCCAAGGTGTGAAATTCAAGGATGGCACGCCGATGATCCCGGACGATGTCGGGGAATCGATCCTTGATACCGGACGCAACCCGAAGTCGCAATTCCGTGAAAACGCTAGCACGGTGAGCGGCTACAAGGTGGTGCGACAGATACCATCGATGTGACGTTCAGTCGGCCAGACCCGCAATTCCCGCTGCATCCTGGAGGCGATCCTGGTGATGCCAGAGGCGCTGATCAAGAAAGAGGGGCGGGAAGCGTTCGCGAATCATCCGATCGGGACCGGTCCGTACAAGTCCGTTTCTTGGCTTGCCGACGACCATCTTGATCTCGCAGCTTGGGATGGGTTCTGGGGCACCAAGCCGGTCTTCTCCTATGTCCATCTGGAGAGCATCCCGGATGGTGCGACCCGGGTTGCGTGGCTGCTGTCCGGCCAGATTCAGGTGGCCCGGAAGATCGACCCGTCCGACCTCGAACGGGTCAAGAACAGCGGCCGGGCGTATATCTCTCTGACTCCTGGCCAGCGCACGATGTACCTGGCTATGGGCTACTGGCGCGAGACCTGTTCGCCGTGGTTGCCGGCCGGCATGAAGAACCCGATCCGCGTGTGCGCGAGGCGGTGTTGTTGGCGATCAACGTACCGGCGATCAAGAACAAGATCTTCGATGGGGCCGCCGAGCTCGCGATCGCCGTACTGTTCGGCCTTCCGTTTGGCGTGTTCTCCGCAATCTGGCCGGACAGCCTGGCCGATCGTGTGCTGCGCGGGGTGTCCGTGCTCGGCTCCTCGGTGCCGCCCTTCTTCCTCGGTATCCTGCTGATCTTCGCCTTCAGCGTGGAGCTGAACCTGTTGCCGGCGTCTGGCGCCGGAAGCACCGAGCATTACGTGATGCCGGCATTCGCGCTGGCCTTTTTTCGCATCGCGCTGTTCACTAGGCTGACGTGTACCAGCCTGCTCGATACGCTGTCGCTGAATTATGTGCGTACGGCACGGGCGAAGGGGCTGTCCGAGCCGCGCTCGTGTTGCTTGCGGTGCTAGCCCCTGGATCGCGCCGTACGATCCCGAGGAACAGAGCCTGCTGGTCGCGCCTTGACCCGCCGGCCTGGATGGCGGGCGGTGACTGGTCCTATCCGCTGGGGAGCGACGGGTTGGGACGTGACGTTTTGTCGAACATCCTGTTCGGGCTGCGGGTGAGTCTGCTGGTCGGGTTCGTCGCGGTGGCAATCAGCGTGGTTCCTCGGCGGGGTTGCCGGGTTGCTCGCCGGCAATCGTAGTGGCGGCTGGTTCGATGGCGCGACGATGCGGCTGGTCGATATCCAGCTTTCCTTGCCTGCCGTGCTGATCGCGCTTGCGGTGTTGGCGCTGAGCGGGCGCGGGCTGTGGAAGGTGATCGCGGTCATCGGGATTGTCGGATGGGCGCATTACGTGTTGGCCGAGCGCCAGCAGGACTATGTGATCGCTGCGATTTTGGCCGGGGGTTCGGGACGTGTTGGACCCGCGTGGGAGAGGGCGGGTGCGAGCGGCGCGTCGGCGGGCGATGGCAGGAGCGTTCCCGGTACGGCAGGATGGGGTATAGAGGGCGCTCGGCCGGATGGGTGGCCGAGCGGTTTAAGGCAGCGGTCTTGAAAACCGCCAGCCCGCAAGGGCTCGTGGGTTCGAATCCCACCCCATCCGCCGGCATAACTAACTAAACTATTGAAGAAGCACGATAGTCTAAGAGTTTGTCCGAGAACATTGCTAGTTCCTGCGTAGCCGTCTGACCATGAGATGTACAAGTCTCTATTTGATCTGACAATTGGTGTGCTCTGGCGGTGATGATCAGGCGGCTTGCTGATGGTTTCTATCACCTCCGATTTGTTTGTCGCGAGCGAGTTGTGACGCATCGAGGAAGGTCTGCATTGGGGTGTGCGCCGTGAAAGGCGGCGCTTTCCAGTGGGTGCAAGTCCCACCCGGCAACGCTCCAGCCGGAAGCAACCGGAGCAGTCATGGAGGTGACGAAATGGCTGAAGCCTTCGGTCTAGCGGGTCACGAATTGGTGGCCGCGCGAGTGTGCAGGCCGCAACGCGAGTGAACGCCGAGCAAGCCTCGAAAAGGACGATGCGCAGGCCGACCCGACGACCCTTTCGGGGAAGGCTGACACGGCTGGGTGGGATGAGCGAAGAGTACGCCCAGCCGCTGCACCGGGGTAGTGGCGGCAGCATGTACACAAGGAAAGCGCACGCAACACGGGAAGCCCCAGGGCGCGGTCAGGGATGATCAACCGGACGCCCGCGAGGGACAGGCCGGGCGCCGTGGGGTGGCGGAGAGGTTCGTAGTACCGCGGAAGCCGGGTAACGCCGGTGGAGGGAAGGGACCTCAGTTCAAGACAGACGCAGGACGTAGTGAGGGACCTGGAGATTGGGCAACCTATCAACTCCGAACAGTGTTCAGAAACTGCAGATGGCGTTGCACGCGAAAGCGAAGGCAGAAGCTGGCTATCGCTTCTATGCCCTGTACGACAAGATCAGCCGTGAAGACATCTTGGCTCATGCCTATGCCCTGTGCCGCTCCAACAAGGGTGCACCAGGCGTGGACGGTCAGGACTTCGCGGACATCGAGGCGTATGGGACGCAGCGGTGGCTCGGCGAACTGGCGCTTGCACTCAGGCAGGAGACCTACCGACCGGAACCGATCAGACGCGTGTTTATTGCGAAAGCCAACGGCAAACTCAGGCCGCTGGGCATCTCGACCGTGCGGGATCGGGTCTGCATGACAGCAGCGATGCTGGTGCTGGAACCGATCTTTGAAGCCGACCTTCCACCGGAGCAATACGCTTACCGTCCCGGGCGCAACGCCCAACAGGCGGTGATCGAGGTGGAGGAACTGCTGTTCCGTGGCCACCCGGAAGTGGTTGACGCCGACCTCGCGGACTACTTCGGGAGCATTCCCCATGCCGACCTCTTGAAGTCGGTGGCTCGCCGGATCGTTGATCGGCGTGTGCTGCATCTGATCAGGATGTGGCTGGACTGCCCCGTGGAAGAAACCGACAAACGAGGGCGGAGGACACGCACGACGGAGGCTCGGGACAAGCGGTGCGGCATCCCGCAAGGCTCACCCATCTCACCACTGCTGGCGAATCTCTACATGCGCCGGTTTGTGCTGGGCTGGAAGAAGCTCGGGCTGGAGCGACGCCTCGGCACGCGCATCGTGACTTACGCCGACGACCTCGTGATCCTGTGCCGGAAGGGCAACGCCGACGAGGCGTTGCGACGACTGCGCGAGATCATGGGCAAGCTGAAGCTCACGGTGAACGAGGAGAAGACACGTATCTGCAAGGTGCCGGAAGGGGAGTTCGACTTCCTGGGATACACGTTCGGACGGATGTATTCGGCGAGAACCGGCAAGGCCCGCTTGGGTCAGCGGCCATCAAAGAAGAGCATCAAGCGCATGGTCGACAAAGTCCACGCGCTGACTGACCGATCGGGTACTTGGCAGAAGACCACAGAGCTGGTGGAGCAGTTGAACCGCGCGTTACGCGGATGGGCCAACTACTTCAGCGTTGGCACTGTCAACAAGGCGTATCGGGCGCTCGACAGCTACACGGCGGTGCGGTTGCGCCGGTGGTTGCGTTCCAAGCACAAGGTCAGGCGACGCAGGGGCGGGAGCTATCCACCCTCGCACCTCTACGGGCACTTCGGGCTCGTGCGCCTGAGCCGGCTTGGGCACGACGTGGCGTGGGTGAAGGCGTGATGTCTTGTCCGAGAGCCGGATGCGGGAGATCTGCATGTCCGGTTCGATGAGCGGGGTGTGGAGACGGAGCCACGGCCGGACCAGTGAGGCACCGCCAAACGAAAGGGGCGGCAACAGATATGTTCGACCTACAGCCACCGCGCCACACCTCGACTCTACCTTTCCGAAGCAGTATCTGCCCTGGTGGGTACGGTGTTGGTTGTAGTCGGCGAGCCACAGATCAAGATCCGCCTGCAACTCGTTGATTGAGCTGTAGAGCTTCTTGCGGAACGCCACACGATAGAACTCATCGAGCATGGTTTTGTGGAACCGCTCGACGATGCCGTTGGTCTGCGGACTGCGGGTCTTGGTGCGGGTGTGGTCGATGTTCTCGACCGCCAGGTAGAGCTCGTATTCGTGGCGGTCGTGGGCGCCGCAGAACTCGGTGCCGCGGTCGGTGAGCACCCGCTGCAGGCACGCCCTGCTCCTCGAAGAACGGGATGACGCGATCGTTCAGCAGATCGGCGGCGGTAATCGGGGTCTTGCGGTCGTAGAGCTTGGCGAAGCCGAGCTTGGAGTAGGTATCGAGGAAGGTCTGCTGGTAGATGCGCCCGACGCCCTTGAGGGTTCCGACGTAGAAGGTATCCTGGGCGCCGCAGTAGCCGGGGCATTCGGTGTCGAACTCGCCGTGCGCCTCTTTGTCGGCCTTGGCCTTCTCCAGGGCGGCGAGCTGGCTTTCGGTCAGGATCAACCGCTCCTGGGCCATTTTGGCTTCCAGCGCCTTGAGGCGGAGCTTCATGGTTGCGAGGTCATGGCGCAGCCAGATGCAGCGCACGCCGAAGGGTGAGACGCTGATGCCGCGCTTGAGCAGTTCGTTGGCGACCCTTGCCTGGCCCCAGGCGGGCTGGTCGATGGCGAAGGCGAGCACGGCCTGCTCGACCTCTGGGGCGACGCGGTTTTTGAGGATGGGCTTGCGGCGGGAGAGCTCCTGAAGGGCGAGTTCGCCGCCTTTTTGGTAGAGTTCCTGGAAGCGGTAGAAGCTATCGCGGGAATATCCCATGAGTTTGCAGGCTTGGCTGACGTTGCCGAGCTGCTTGGCGAGCTCGAGCAGGCCGGCCTTGGCGCCGATGATCTTCTGGTCCTTGGTCATGGTGGTGTCCTTCTGGGTTGACGCCAGCCGACACCCGATGTCAGATTAAGTCAAGACTTCTACACATGAGACGGATGGAAGCGAGCAACAGAAAGGCACGCGCCTTCACGTGGAGATTTTCCCAGTCCTTACCCAATCGACGACATCGGTTGAGCCACGCCAGCGTGCGTTCGACCACCCATCGCTTCGGCAGCACGACAAAGCCCTTGGCCTGATCGGATCGTTTGACGATCTCCACCTCGGCCTGCGACACGACACGCTTCAACGCTTCCTGGAATTGCCGCCCCTGATAGCCGCCATCGGCATAAAGCTTCAGCAGGAACGGAAACATCCCGAACAGCGTCGCCAGCAGCATGGCGCCGCCATCGCGATCCTGGATGTCCGCCGCCGTCACGATGGCCTGTAGCAGCAAACCCTGGGTATCGACCAGGACGTGCCGCTTCTTGCCCTTGATCTTCTTCCCCGCATCATGCCCATGCGGATCGAATCAACAGCCGCACAAGCTGTCGCTTCGAGATGCCCACGCCGATCGCCTGCAGCAGCGCGAGCAAGCGTGGCACGGTGACTTGTCCCTGGTGGTACTGGGCCAGCACGAAGCGGCGCAATTCCGGCCCAACATGCCCCCTTACACCGGGCGGCAATGGGGCGATCACTGTCTGCCCATCCGGCGTGACCCAGCGCTCGCGCCGATAGCGGATCACCCGCCCCCGCAGCTCGAGGTCCTGCACCACGAAATCCTCGTAGCCCTTGAAGCGCGAGCCGGCCGGAACGTCCGCCTTGAGGACCTGCTCCTCGACGTTGACCCGCGGCGTTAGCTTGCCGCGGCCGCGGCGACGGGCGCGTTTCCCACCTGGTTTCGGCGAGGTGGCGTTCTCCATACCGCTCGGTTTGATCGGCGGCCGGCACTTCAGGCCCTTGAGCCGTGCAACTTCGTCGCGCAGCTCCGCCATCACGCGTCTCTGCTCGGCGTTCTCCTCCAGCAGCTTCACTAGCAACTGCTTCAGCTCGGCCGGCGGCAGACCATCGATGTCGGGCGGGACGACCATAGTGAGCTTGGAATCGACCGCCCCGCGTCGGGGCAAGAAAAAAATCAACCCCGGCCCGGAATTTTGCCCCTCTTACCGGGCGATCCGCTAACCGAATCTTAGAGACTCAATTTGTTCCCGGACGGACACTTAGGGAATTGCACCGCGGCATACACTGTGGCACGCACCTTATGCCTCGCACTCGGCGGGCAGCGGGGCCATTCAACGGCCGATGGCCGAGCCGCCCTGGTGCCGTCATGCGGGCAATGCCCTCACGCCTAGCTAGCTCGGCGTCAAGCCACTCGTACAGCCCGACCACTGGATAAGCGACCACGCGCTGCCCGATCGCCAGCCAAGGCGGCCCGATCCGGCGCCCGCGCCAGCGGCAAAGCGTGTGGACGGATGACGCCGAGCAGCCCAGCCACGTGCTTCGGCCGGATGCACTGGTTTCCGCACCATATGATCGCGCGATCTCGCTCCATAGCGGTTTTATTTTAGCGCAGGCAGGCGGATGGCCCGAGCGCCGAGGGGGGCGCGACAGTGGGGGGGGGGGTGGAGGCGGCACGGATCGCGCATGGCACCGGCCGCCCCACGCGCGAGAAATTTTTACTGACGGGATTCAGGCCGGGAGACAGGTCCCGTGTGAGCGAGGCATTTGCGGTTAGAACCGATTGCAATCGTTCTGCGCAGGTCGCCTTCGTGCTGATGGCCCGATCCCTGGCGTTGAAGTCCGCGAATTTCGAGGGAGGCGCGGTTGGTCTCATTGCATCGCCCATCAGTCTGGGCTGCTCCCGGCCACCAACTCCATCGCGGTGACATGTTCGTTGCTGGGTTCGGTCTCCGGCGCGAGCGGCATCGGGAATTCGGCAGCGCCCACCTCTTCTATTTCAACAGCAAGCGGAACAATCGGGCGCGGGCATGCCGACAGGGCTTTGCCCGCGGAGGTCGAGCGTGTTCACAGTCGGCGTGAGGGGAAGGGGCGCTATCAACGCACTGAGACAGATGGCGAGGAGTAACGCTAGCCCGCCAATCAGCATGACTGCGGGCATTTCTCGATATGCCATGGCTGGGATAGCTCTTTAGATCTCAATGACGCTTCCGCGCGAGCCAGGCTCAAGGACTCGGCTATAATCGGCGGCATCAATTCCCGGAGCGACGGCGCTCCAAGAACCCTCCGCGAGGTGGGTGACGACCGGGTGAGGCATCACTGCGAACGTGACGCTAACGATTCCGATCATTATCAAAATGACTTTTCGCATTACTGCCTCCCGTTACCGGTTGTCGTGCCGGTACGGAGAATATATATGATAATGTTGGCCTAGTAAATTTACAGACCAGTCACCTTTGCGTTCCGCCGCCTTCTTGGCGCGGTATCTCGCGGACTGATAAAGCCGTCCTTCCTCAGTCCATACTCGCACTGGACGCGGCGCTGTCTTAGCTTCCGCCAGTCGCCGTGCGATCCACTCCGGCTTGGTTGGGATGTCGATGCCTTCGGGCATGGGATGCGAGCGCAACCAGCTCGCCAATTTAACCGAGAGAGGCTTATCCTCTTGGCCGATGATGCCGCGATGTAAAGTCCCGGCCTTGGCTTCGTCCTGATAGGCTCGCCATGCGAACGCCGCCGGGTTTTCATCCGGGGCGTTATCAGTTCCCCATCTCAGGCGCGGCTTTGCTGGTGTGCGTGCCAAGCTTCTGAGCGGTGCTTTCGCCGCAAGGTCCTGTAGAAGGGTCCGCACGTCTTCAGCAGGATAAATTGAGGAAAGTAGTTGCGTGGCGATCATTACTGTTGCCTGCTTTTCTAGCTGCCGCGTCTCGTCCGCATCACGGCGGGCGCGAACATTGGCCATTTCTGCCTCGGCCCGCATCCAGCAGTCCTTCACGCCCGTTCGGGTCTGTTGGGCGAACCGAGCAGTCGGATCGAACAATTCTAGCTCTTCCAGCGCCATGCTGATCCGTCGCAGTTTCTCGCAAAGCACGGCAAGCAGACGCAGATACAGGTCCTCGTTGCGGAGCAGGAAGGGTAGGAAATGCCGCCGCTCCAACACCAGCAACGTGGTCTCCTCGATGGCAGTGCAGTCGACGCTGCGAGGCTTACCATCGAGCAGTGCGATTTCGCCGAACACCTCGCCAGGGTTGATGACGTTGAGCGTAATCTCCTTGCCTTCGGCGAAGACCGAACTCACCCGCACGCAGCCGGAGAGCACCGCCATCATCGACGAGCCGGGGTCTCCTTTCTGGAACAGCGCAGTGCCGCGCGGGACCCGACGTTCGGAGGAGAGCTTCAGGACCTCGTCAAGTTCATCCGTAAGCATCCGCCGAGTGCCGCGGTGTTGCACGGCCGTCGACCAAGCATGCGGACGACGCACTGGTGTCGCCTACCTCTTGAGGTCCGCGAGGAGTTCCTTGAGGTTCTCGATACCTTCGGCGGTAAAGGCAACGGTGGACATTTCGTCGATGTCCCAGACGGTGAGGACACCGTCTTCCGGCTCCATATCGAGGGCGATGTCGCGCAAGAGGTCCTCGTCCTCGCCGAGCATCTTGGCCACCCGGCCGATGGTGGAGACGGAACTGGGCGCCGCCATTGATCAGGCCGCGCGGTCGACGCGAGTAGCTCGCGGCCAATGCCAGGGCAGCAGTTCGTGCAACCGCGAGACTGGGTGATCACCGATGCGCGCGAGCACGTCGGCGAGCCAGGCGCGCGGATCGATGTTGTTCAACTTTGCCGACGCAATCAGCGAATACATCGCCGCTGCCCTCTCCCCGCCGCGGTCCGAACCGGCGAACAGCCATGACTTGCGCCCGAGTGCAATTCCGCGCAGCGCGCGTTCCGCCGCATTGTTGGTCAGGCAGATGCGTCCATCGGCAAGGAAGCGCGCAAAGGCATCCCATCGCTTGAGCATGTAGTCCATCGCCTTCGCGACGTCGGCATGACGCGAGAGCTTGCCGCGTTCGACGCGCATCCAGCTCTCGAGGGAGGTGGCGAGCGGCGCGACCCGGACCTGTCTTACGGCCTGCCGTTGGGTCGCTGGCAGGCCGTTGATGTCGCGTTCGACATCGAAGATCGCATCGATCCGGCGCACCGCCTCGATCGCGAGCGGCGCCTTGGCAACTTCGGCGAGCACGAACAGTTTGCGCCGTCCGTGTGCCCAACACGCGGCCTCAATGATCGGACCAGGCTGGCGTGCGGGGTGGTAGAGGTCGTTGAACCCGGCATAGGCGTCGGCTTGCAGAATGCCCGCGTAGCCGGCGAGATGTCGGCACGGATGCTCGCCGCTGCGATCGCGCGAATAGAAGAAGATCGCCGCTGGCGGTGCCGCGCCACCGAACGGCTGGTCGTCGCGCACATAGGTCCATAATCGGCCGGTGACGGTCTTGACCTTGGCCAACACCGGCACGGTGGTCTCATCGCCGTGTAGGCGCTCGGCGGCGAGTACGTGGGCCTTGATCAGCGTCACCAATGGCGACAGCGCCGTCGTGCAGGCACCCACCCAATCGGCCAGTGTGGAGACGCTGAGATCGATGCCCTCGCGGGCAAACCGCTCGCTTTGGCGGTTCAACGGCTGATGCTCGCCGAACTTGCCATGGACGATCGTCGCCAGCAGGTCCGGACCGGCGCGGCCACGGGAAATCGGATGGAACGGCGCCGGCGGCTGCGTGATCGTCTCGCACGAGCGGCAGGAGAACTTCTCTCGCACCGTCTGGATCACCTTGTAGGTCCGTGGAATGCTCTCCAACGTCTCGGTGGTGGTCTCGCCGAGCTTGGTGAGCTGACCGCCACAGCACGGACAGCTTGTCGGCGACGGCAGCACCAGCCGCTCGCGCGGCAGGTGCGCCGGTAACGGTGCGCGCACCGGCTTGGCGCGTGTGAACGGGCGCACGTTCGTCCTGTTCGTGGCCGCATGAGCGGCAGCCGCTTCGTCCTCGGCGGCAGCGGTCTCGAGTTCCTCGATCTGCATCTCCAACTGATCGAGCAGCTTGCGTCCACGCTCGGCGGAGGCGCCGAAGCGGTCACGCTTCATCTTGGCGATTAGCAGCTTCAGATGCGCAACCATCGCCTCGGCACCAGCGGCACGAGCCTCAAAATCACGCCGCGCGGCCTGCTCGGAGATTAGCGCTGCTTTCAGCGCGTCGATGTCATCCGGAAGTGTACCGGCCGAATCGCTCATGCCGACAACTGAAATCACACTCGCCCGTGGTCATGCACGCGAAATCTTCAAAAAAACCCCGGCAACTGTGCAACTAGTCCAATCTTAGCCCGCCAGTTCCGGTCGCCAGGTTCGCTGCGGGTGTCTCCAGTCAATTCCCTCTAGCATGTAGCCGAGTTGGGCCGCCGTAATCGCAACCACTCCATCCGCCGGCGATGGCCAGATGAACCGACCGCGCTCGAGTCGCTTGGCATATAGCGACATGCCGAGGCCATCATGCCAAAGAACCTTTATCAGATCACCCCGACGACCCCGGAAAACATACGCATCGCCGGCGTGCGGGTTGCGCTGCAGGGACTGTTGTACTTGCAGGGCAAGGCCATTCATCCCGCGACGCATATCGGTCCTGCCTGCGGCCAGCCAGACGCGCATACCCGAGGGTGGCATCATCATCCGCGCAACACCGACAGCACGCGGCGGAGCGCCGCAACGCTCACTCCTTCGTCGATACTCACGCGCACGCTGCCGTTCAGCTCGATCTCGATCAACCCCGTTCGCCGTGGCGTTATCACCCGAGACGGCAACGGCTCTGATGCCGCCGGCGTCTCGCTCGGAACAGGCGCAATCCGCGCGGGGAAGAGATGCAGCTCCGAGCCGCAGGCAGTCTCGGCTGCAGCGAGGCGACGCCAGCGATAGACCAGGCTCGGGCAGATCCCGTGTCGGCGGGCAACGTCCTGGATGCGTACCCCAGGCTGCACAGACTCCCCCACCACCTTGGCTCGAAACCGAGCGTCATGCGCCCGACGCCGCTCTCCCACGATCTCGATCCGTGGGCTTGCCTCGCCATCTGTGGCTGCCACTCTGGCAGCCTCATGCTTGCTTCCTATCATCCCCCGAAGCAAATCAAGCCGCCACTATTCAGACAAGGCGGTCGTCACCGTAGGGATACGTTCATCCGGCTTTATCGCCTCGAATAGAGGGCTGCTGAGCAACGCCGCGCTTTCGCGTCGCAGTCCAGTCTTATAGGATTTGCCACATTCCCCATCTCGCCCCCTGTCGGATTGATTTATCACGCGATCTGACCGACGAAAGCCTGGGGGGCGGACCGCGCGGCAGCGAGAGAGGCACCATAGACTGCGCCAAATCGGTATCATTATTTCCAGCATCGCCGCCGGCATTCCAGCAATTCGTAGTGGGCATGGCATCGCCACGCGAACACCCGATTTGCGAGCCATGCTGACCGACGACCCGCATATCGTCATCGCCAAGCAGCCGCGCCGGATCAGGCGCAAGACCAACGCCAAGCCGGCGCGCATCATGGTGGACAAGAGCAAGCCGACCGTGACTGCCGACGAGCACAGCCGAGCCGGGGAGGCGGCCGACGAGCTATGGCAGGACATGAAGCGGGCGGTGGCCGAGTAGCGCTGGCCGTACAGTCGTCGCTCAGGAAAGAAAATGGCCGCCTGACAGAGCGGCCAGGGTTCTTCGTACGGTTGTAGTTGAAGCTAGCCTAGCCAGGATCGGGTCGGCCAGCCCGCCTCGCGGTCCTTCGCCAGTTTATGGGCGAGGGCGGTGAGCAGGCCAAGGAGCCGTAGCGTGGTGCCGGCCGGGTGGGGGAGTGGTAGGTCTAGGACTGGGTTGAGATGGTCCCCCGCCCAGCCGGCGAAATCGACCGCACCGCCGCGCGCCGAGTCGTGTCAAGCTGACAAACGCCCCGGCCCCAACGGCTGGTAGAGCACCTTCGGCTATCGGGGTTCGTCGTCATGAAGAAGCCAGCGGTGAAGCCAAACGGGATGCCGGAGTGAAGCCGAGCCACCTTCTTGCTTGCTTCAGCAGCGCTGTGTGTGTACTTGCCATGCGCCCACGCATTGCCCATAGCTCCGAGGAGTACTTTGACGATCATTGGAAACTTCTCTGCTACTGCCACGGAGATGAACTTCCTGAAGCCTGAGACGGTCAGTGTGGCAACAGGCACCTTCGAGCCGTTCGGCGCCTCCCAGGATGTCGTGTCCAACAACCCAATCGTCGTCAACTCGAAGCAGCTCGTCTGGACACTGAACGACGGCGGCGATACCGCGACGCTCAACTTGGTTTCCAATATCGAATATTTCTACGAACCTCAAGGTGCGACGGACCATTCCGTCTTCGGTGAATGGATGGCAACAGCTCAGGTGAACTCAAACGGGTCGGTGTACTCGGCTACGTGCCAGTGGACGGTTAATGGCGACACCGAAAGCTCTGGTGTTGGGGCGGCGGCGAACAGTTTCACCGCCAACTCGACCTGCAGTCCCGGGTCGACAGGAGGAACGGGGGGCAAAAAACCAGTACCGGAGCCTGCCACGCTCACCCTCTTGATACCGGCGCTGCTGGGGCTTGGCCTGCTTAGCTTTGGCACCCGCCGTGCCCGATAGCGTATAACCTACATGGACCAATCTCCGTGTATGCCCGCGCGCTCGGCCCGCTCCCTCGCAACAACCGGGCTTGACCACCGTTACCGCGATCTCGACGGCACCACCTATCGGCAAGAGGGGCGATACGATGATTGGTACCTTACGAGAGACATATGGCCCTGAGTTTGGGGGCAACATCCGGGCCGATGCTAGGTTGGATACATTGCTGGATCGCGAGGGATGCGATTCTCTGGATGAGTACCTCAAGCGGGGGCGGTGACTAAATAGAAACCGAAGAGGCCGATCACCCCAGCGCTGGTCGAGAATCGCGCGGGCCGGGAGCACCGCACGTGGTGCTTGCTCACACGGCCTCGCCTGGGTCGCTGATCGGGCAGGCTTGCCTCTGCGGGAAAAGTTTCAGCCGCCCAGGACCGGGATTGCAGGCCGAACTAGGGTGCAGCCTCGGCAGAGAACTACCCGCATCCCTCTCCAATGTCATCAGCCAATGTCCGGGTGCGAGGATCACCTGGCCGCTAGTGTTGCGATCCTATCGCTTCGATCCCCGGCCTCCATCTGGTTCGCGGCCGATCCCGCCATCCCGGTCGGGATCGAAGTGTCAGAGTCAGAACACTAGCGCCGCCGCAGGGCTGACAGGCCGACCACATTGGCGACCTGCAATGCCTGCCGGCCCTCTGGCGTGTAGCTGGCCTCCTTGGCTGCTCGATAGAGCGGCGAGAGTGCCATGCAAGCGAGCCAGATGATGAACCAAAAGGCGACCACCAGCAGGACCACGCTCTCGGCCGAGTGGAAATCCGCCATGGCCTGCTCGCGCGCCTAGGCATTCAGAGGCATGAGGTCCAGGTTTGCCGGACCGGCACATTGCATAGCAAGATGCAACGCAGCCGATCAGGCAGGCTGCGGTAGAGGCTAGGCGAAAGCCCGTGGCTGCATGACAACTGGCCTCATAGTTAGCCTAGTGTTCTGACTCTGACACTTCGATCCCGACCGGGATGGCGGGATCGGCCGCGAACCAGATGGAGGCCGGGGATCGAAGCGATAGGATCGCAACACTAGCAGGTTGCGGAAAAATCCCCATAACCGCGTAATGAAAGAAGAAAGGGAATCGAGGTGTGGCCGCCCGTGAATTTTTAATGCTTGCTGATGGAGAACCACGAATCAATCTTGCGCCTCGCTCATCCGGAAAACGTTTTTCCGCAACCTGCTAGACCTGTGCCTGTTTCTCCGCCTCCAAGGCATGCATGGCTTCCACTAGGTGGGCGGCTTCCGGGGAGAGCGGGGGTGGAGATGTTTGGCTCATGGCGGGCTCCTCTCACTGCCCAGGGGCTCGCTCGGCCGTCCCGGATATCGAGCCCCGCATGTCACGTTTGGAGTATATTCGGATTCCGGGGACCAATCTCGTACACCGTTTCCATGAACCAACTCCTATCACGCCGCCTCGGCGATCTTGTAGGTCCAGGTGTGGATGACAGGATCGCGGTTGATGTCTTCAAGATAGGCGAGGATCCTGGCCTTAAGTTCGGCCTTGGAAGCAACCCGAATGTGACGCAGCATCGAGCGCGCCATCTTGGAGAAGAATCCCTCCACCAGATTGAGCCATGATCCGTGCTTCGGGGTGAACACCAAGGTGAAGCGACCGTGCGGCTGAGCGGCAAGCCAGGCGTTGGTCTCCTTGGAGACATGGGCCGAGTGGTTGTCGAGGATCAGCTTGATGGCGGTATCTGCGGGATAGGCTTCATTGAGTCGTTTCAGGAAGCCGACGAACTCACGCGATCGATGGCGATCCTCGACACAGGCATGCACTTTGCCGGTGAGCAGATCGATCCCGGCGAGCAGGCTCAAAGTCCCCTGACGCTTGTATTCGTGGTCGCGTGCGAAGCTCACATGAGAGCCGGGCTTTGGCGGCAAGTCGGGAGCGGTATTGCTGATCGCCTGAATACTTGGCTTTTCATCATAGGATATGATCGCGACGTTGGGTTTCGCGGCCTCATTCTCCTGCAGGATTGCGACCTCGCGATAGACGCAGAGCACGTCTGCCATCTTGACCTCAAACGCCTCGTCGCGCCGCTCGAGATAATAGCGAACCTTGTGTGGCTTGACCTCGTGGCGGTCGAGGATTTTGCAGACCGTGCCTTGGGCGATGCGTGCCAGGCAGGGGTGCCCGGCAGCCTCCGCGTGCGCGCGGACGTGGCTTGCCAACAGCCGGGTGGTCCAAAGTTCGTGCGGGTAGCCGCGCTGCCTGGCTGTCTCGCAGGCCAACGACACCAGCCAAGCTTTGGCTTCGTAGGTGATCTGCGGAGCTTTACCAGGCCGCGGGCTGTCATCGAGCGCCGCCATCACGCCAAACCGGACGGCCCGATCCAGGCAGCGCAGTACGGTTTGGTGGGTCACGCCGACGGCCTCGCCCACCGCGTAGCACGAGGGGTCGGTGCGATACGCAAGCAGGATGCGTGCTCGTTCAACCCAGCTGGCCGGTGCGCTACGCGACCGTGCGATCGCCTCCAGCTCAGCCACCTCGTCTTCCTGGAACCGAATCTCAATGACGCGTCGGGGTGCCGCCATCGTGCCCTGCCATTCCTGTGCACTGGCGACACTACAAGATGTGGGGTCGCTTGGGAATCCGGCACAACTGATCGGTTTCACGGAATCGGTGTACTAGTCATTGATGCCTAGCGTTGTGGGCATCGAGCCCGGCACAGCAGCAGCAATGGCGGCGCTCAACTGGCAGCCGGTGGGACTCCTTGTGTTGGCCCGAGAGACCGATCAGCCCTGTGGAGCCACCGCTGTCCGGGACGCACGAGACCGTCTCCGCCACGCCATGACAGCCAACAGGCCGGTGCTCAGCAGTGAGACAGAACCGGGCTCCGGGACCACCTGGAACGATAGTCCAGAGCGTTGCCGATAGGCTGGTAATCGATGACCGCGGCCAAGCACTGGCGCTGGATCGGTCAGGACTGCTGTCTGATCGAAGATACGGCCCTGCTAGAGTGCTATGCTATCCCTCACGCCTGGGGGCGGACTAATCCCGACGTGTTCGGCTCAGGTTGTCGAGCGGATCAGATGTTGGGTAGTGCCTCAGTTTGAATCTTCGGTTCGGCAGGAACCAGCTGCCGCTCGCAAGACGGCAAGCCTCGCTACGAAATGCAGGTTGCGCTCGAAGATCAGTGAGACCGGGAATGGGTAAAGGCCAAGTCAATTATTCCAACGGTCTGGCAACAACCGAGGGCCGCAACGCGCCCCGCCACTTGTCGCCCGGCCAGTAGTTGCACGGCAGCGCCACGCCGTGATGGGCATTGCCCACCCAATCCATGAAACGCAACGTGTGATAGGCAAACAGACCGTCCTGTGTGTGGTCCTTCAAAACCACCGCCAATCGACTACGCGGTTTGCTTCCCGCAGTAGAATCGACGGGTCGTTGGTGTGGTGCAGTACATCTACGAACATGACCACGTTAAACGACTGATCTGAAAATGGCAGGTGCTGGCCATCAAACTTCCGCACGGGAATGCGACTAGGTTAGGTCTTAGCTGCTTTACCAGAACATCAATTGTTCCATCGCCACAGCCGACATCGAGAACAGTACTGCCATCGTCGGGGATCGCCTTGGCCAGTTCCTCAGCGAGCACCCGGGTGCGCCGACGGAAAACCAAGTTCTCGTGCAACACGCCGATCGCATCCATGCCATCTCCTCCCGTTGCCCTTGCCCATCATCCCGTTATGGCGTCGCATCGGGACAAGCCGCGCTCGATTGTCGCTCATGATTTGCGGCGCAGCGTTTGCGACGACATTATCGAGCGCGGCTCAAGCCCTTATCCTGGACCAGAGTTATTTAGGTAAGCTTGCTCTGTCACAAGGTGTTGACGGACTTCCAGCGCCAGCTGTCGGCTCGCCCGTTGTCGCGCAAAGCTTCACGGCCGGAATTTCCGGTGCGCTCGCGGCAGTTGGTTTGGCCATCGGTTACGACGGTGGATTCTCGGGGATACTCTTAGTCGATATAGAGACCACGATCGCGACCCCATCCGGCGATGTGCCCTCTGGAACGGTGTTGGGCAACCACGTTGATGGTTCCTTCTTACACTATACCCACTTCAATCCCAGGCTTCAACACCCCGATAACCGCGTCAGACCTTACCATGGTCAACCTCACCGCCGGGATTCCTGTGTCGGCCGGCGAGAAACTCGCAATTGTACCCTCCTCCAATATTGGAAGCCTCGGCTGGTTTGGCGCCAGTCGAGGCGATTATATCGGAGGGATTCGGTCGTATAATATTGGTTCTAGGTTCATAACCAACTCTCCTCCTGGGGACTTCTTCTTCCAAACATTCAATGCCGGTACAAGTGTCCCAGAACCTTTATCGTTAGCGCTACTCGGCGCTGGCCTTGGTTCACTGGTAGTTGCCTGCCGCGGACGAGAGCGCGCTTCCCTGTCGGTCTCCGCCACGAGGGACCGACGGCGGGTTTGTCACGCCGACGGCTCATGATGCACAACGTAAGGTTGCGTCTCGGTCGCGCCCTATTGATCGAACCGGCTTCCAGTGACGGCGTTCCGCGTTCCGGAGCAGTCTATGGATACCGAAACACCGGGATACCGAAGAAGCCCGGCAGCGAGCCCAGCATCTGCGTCAGCTTGCCCGAAAGCTTGCCGACAACCAGATGCGAGACAAACTGATCGATTTGGGGAAGCAATACGATCAGACGGGCTGAGGCGCTGGAGCGCGGCGAGTCCGGAGAACGGGATGGTGTGGGTCCGCCGGATAGCACACCCTGCCAACTGCCAACCCGGACGAAAAACCTGCGGCTGTGGGGGTTCGTGGTGATGAAGAGGCGGCCAGCGCCGGGACGCCAAGCCGCCGCGCGTCGGCCCACGATGGACGCCAGCATTTCATCCTGACATTCCCCACGCCCGAGAGTATGCAACTCAGCCGGTTGGAGACTGTCTCATAGGAGCCCGATGTGCGGAACCTCATCCTGATGACTGCTGGAGTACTGGTGAGCGCTGTGGTCCCCGCCAGTGCACAGACACGTATTGATTCCATTAACACCAATTTTCGATGGCTCGGCCCAGACGACAAGATCGTTGTCGATCGCTATGACGATCCGAAGGTGGAGAATGTATCGTGCTATCTCTCGCGAGCACAGACTGGCGGCGTGAAGGGCGGCCTGGGCCTGGCTGAAGACCCCAGCCGCTTCTCGATTGCCTGTCGGGCCGTTGGCAGGGTCACGATACCGCCCAGTCTCCCCAAGTCAGAGGTTATCGCCTTTGCGTCTGCATCGTTGTTTTTCAAGACCTTCCAAGTTCATCGCGCGGTCGATAAGGAAAAACAGGTCCTTGTCTACACCGTAGTCAGCACAAAGTTAATCAATGGCTCGCCCTTCAATAGCATCAGCGTGGTGCCTGTGAACGTTCCGTGAGACCATGAGGTGCGAACCGCGGCGTTCGAAATGGCTATGTAATACCAACCACCCGATCTCTCGACTCTCGGGTGGGGGGCTTCCCATGACTCGCAAAGTTACAATTCGGTGCTTTCCGACATCGATTTGGATGGAGGGGAGGACCGGATGGGGCAAGCGATCATCATCACCCGCACGAAGCACACGGCGATCGCGCTGATCCTGGAGGGTCGCTCGCGCACCGAGGCGGCGGAGCAGTCCGGCATGGATCGCCTGCGCGAGCGCTGAAGCGCAAGCCAAGCCGATGCCCCGACCCGCGCCCGTTACCAGAGCTCGCCGACCGTCTAGACGAAACGAGGGCGTGCGTGGCAGTTGCATCGCGGTCTCCAACAGTTGGGTAATTGCCTTATTCGCAACGTTATTCTTTATCGACTGCATCGCGCAATCCACCACCGATCTTGGGCACGATAGTGCCTTTCGCCACGCGTGAGAAGCTGGCGGAAGCGGGCGGACACCGGCTGCCCGGCCGTCGAGATTGAATAGGATTGGTCCCAGTGTTCAGTGCCGCCCTTTACTATGACAGGCACGTGGGTTGTAACCGTTTGAGGGTTCGGTTTGAGTCGGTTGGAGACATCCAAACTGCCCGTTACCAATGATGAGGGCGGCTTTGCCGTCCTGGCGTGGCAGCTCATACTTCGAGTTTCGGGAGGAAGCCACCATGGATCGTCTGGCGGGCAAGGTCGCGTTCATCACCGGTGCCGGCGCCGGCATCGGCCGTACCACCGCTATCAGCTTCGCGCGCGAGGCCGCCAGCGTGGCGGTAGCGGAGATCAACACCACGGCCGCGCATCTCGCCGGCAATGGCGCAATCGCGATACGCACTGACGTAACCGACTCCGACAACCTACAAGCTGCGGTCCGCCGGGCGATCGACCATTTCGGCGCGCTGCACGTCCTGCACAACAATGCCGGCGGATCGACGCCGGAGGACAATACCGTCGTGGAAGCGCCGCTCGAGGAGTTCTGGCGCGTTATCAGGCTCGATCTGTTCGGCACGTTCCTGGGCTGCCGGTTCGGCATTCCGGAGCTGATCCGCGCGGGCGGCGGCTCGGTGATCAACATGGCATCGAACCTCGCGCTGATGGGGATCGCCGGACGCGACTGCTACACCGCAGCCAAGGGCGGGGTCGCTGCGCTGACGCGCTCTCTCGCGGTCGAGTTCGCGGCGCAGAAGGTGCGAGTGAATGCCATCGCCCCGTCGGCCACCATGACCGACCGCGTGCGCAAGCTGATGGCCGGCAACGCGGCGATCGATCGACTGGCGCGGTCGCACCTTCTCGGGCTGATCGAGCCTGACGATATCGCCAATGCCGCGATCTATCTCGCCTCGGACGAATCGCGCATGGTGACCGGGCAGGTTCTGTCGGTGGATAGCGGCGTGACCATCTCTTGAAGGAGCCTGCGAGGATGTCATGCCTGCGGAAGCAGACGTCCATGGGTCACGCGAAAACTCATTGGATTCCTGCTCGCGCAGGAATGATGAGCGACGAGTCGACACTACCTTTACGGCAGCATCGCGCCCTGAACATTCAGATACAGCGCATAGATCGACGTGCTCGCCGTCATGAACAGCCGGTTCCGCTTGCGGCCGCCGAAGCACAGATTGGCGCAGGTCTCCGGCAGATGCACCTTGCCGATCAACTCGCCGTCCGGCGCGTAGCAGCGCACGCCATCTTCTGCCGGGTCGGCCCAGCCCATGCTGCACCAGACGTTGCCGTCCACATCAACGCGGACGCCGTCGGTGAAGCCGGGCGCGAAATCCTCAGCGAACACATCGCCGCCGGTCAAGCGTGAGCCCGCTACGTCGAAACAGCGGATATGCGCCGGGCCGCCATGGGTGAGTCCGCTATCGACGATGTAAAGCCGCTTCTCGTCCGGCGAAAACGCAATCCCGTTCGGCCGCACGAAATCGTCCGCCACCACCTGTGCGGCGCCAGTGTGTGGATCCAGCCGGTACACGTTCCCCGGTAGCTCGAATTCAGCCTTGTGGCCCTCATACTCCCCATCGATCCCATAGCCCGGATCGGTGAACCAGATCGCCCCATCGCTCGCCACCACCACATCATTCGGTGCGTTCAGCCGCTTGCCCTCGAACCGGTCAATCAGCACGGTGATGCGCCCATCCGGCTCGGTGCGAGTCACCCGCCGCGTGCCATGCTCGCAGGTAATCAGCCGCCCCTCGCGATCGCGCGTATTGCCGTTAGAATAATTCGACGGAGCGCGGAACACCGACACGTGCCCGTCTTCCTCCAGCCAGCGCATCATCCGGTTGTTCGGAATGTCGCTCCAGATCAGGCAACCCAGGTCGCGGAAATAGACCGGCCCCTCGGCCCAGCGAAACCCGGTCGCAATTCGTTCAATCCCGGCATTGCCCTGCCGCCGGAACCGCTTGTCCAGCACCGTGATCCGCGCGTCCGGATAGCGCATCCCCGGCAGATGACCGAGCGGCAGGCCAGTTGAATCATCCCGCATGCGTGACCCCCTCGCAGTTCGGCCACATGGTACGACACGCTCCGCATCGCCGGTAGTGCGCCTTGACGGTCCGCCGCCCGGCGATGAAAGTCGGCTGCACGCGCTATCGCAACAACCAACAACCAGGAGGAACACCATGGGCCGGGCCGTTCTCACACGCCGCAGCCTTGTCGCCGCAACTGCCATGCTCGCCGCCGGAACCCGTCCCGGCTTGGCCGAGGGCAAGCACCTCGCCTATCTCACGCCGGGGCTCGATCTGCCGTTCTGGCGCATCCTCGCCAAGGGCATCGACGACGTGGCGAAGGCCAACGGCGGTTCGTCCACCGCGTATGACAGCCATAACAGCGCCCAGACGCAGTTGCAGAACGCGCAGGACGCGATCGCCCGGAAGGTCGATGGCATCCTTATCTCGCCAACCGACAGCTCCACCGCGCCGGCGGTGCTGGCCGCCGCGGGGCGGGCCGGAATACCCGTGGTGATCGCGGATATCGGCACCACCTCGGGCGAGTACATCTCGTTCATCATCTCTGACAACTATCAGGGCGCGTATGGCATCGGCCAGGCGCTCGCCAAGGCAATGGAGGCCAAGGGCTGGCAGACCGGCACGGTCGGGCTGGTGACGATCTCGCTCGCCCGCAACAACGGCAAGGCACGTACCAGCGGCTTCATGAAAGCGATGGACGAGGCTGGCATCAAGCAGGCAGCGCTGTCGCAGATGCAGACCTATACCTCCGACGAGACCTTCAAGTTCGTCCAGGATATGATCACCGCGCACCCCGATATGCGTGGCCTGTTCATCCAGACTGATCAGCCGACGCTCGGCGCGCTGCGTGCCGTGCAGGCGGCGCGTAAGCAGAACGACATCCTGATCGCCGCGTTCGATGGCATCCCAGAATTCGTCAAGCTCATCGAGGATGGAAGCATCGTCGGCTCCGGCATGCAGCAGCCCTATCTGATGGGACAGCGTTCCGCCCAGGCCATATTCGAGCACCTGGCGGGCAAAACGCCGGAGAAGCAAATCCTTGTGCCGATCGAAGTAGTAACCGGCGAAAACATCAAGCAGCTCCTGCCCACCATCCAGAAAACCGTGTTCGGCGAATAGCCCTGCTGCTCGCGCTCACCGACATCAGGAAACGCTTTGGCGCCACCACGGCGTTGGCCGGGGCATGCTTCGAGCTGGCTGCCGGCGAGGTCCACGCCCTGGTCGGCGCCAATGGTGCCGGCAAATCGACACTGTCGCGCATCATCTCCGGCCATCTACAGGCGGATCGCGGCACGATCCGCCTGGAGGGGCGCGACATCCGCCACGCCGGCGCGCGCGAGGCGATCCGCAGCGGCATCGTCATGGTCACGCAGGAGACCTCGCTGGCGCCCGACCTCTCGGTGCTCGAGAACATCATGCTGCCGCGCCTCGGCATGCCGGGGACACTGCACTGGCGCGAGTTGCGCGCGCAGGCACGAACGCTTGTGGCAGAGTTTGGCGAGGAAGTCGGGCTGCATCTCGACTCGCCGGTACGAGAGTTGTCCACCGGCCAGCGCCAGCTTGTCGAGATCGCCAAGGCGCTGGCGCTGGACAGCCGCATCATTATCTTCGACGAGCCGACCGCGCCGCTGTCGCCGCATGAGAGCGAAAGGCTGTTCGAGATCATCCGCCGACTTGCCGCGCGGGGTCGCGGGCTCATCTTCGTCTCCCACCGACTGGAAGAGATCTTCGAAGTCACCGACCGGGTCACCATCCTGCGCGAGGGGCAGGTGGTGGCCGCCGGCGTGCCGACCGCAACTCTGACCCAGGGCGAGCTGGTTCGCCTGATGGTAGGGCGCGAGCTCTCCAACATTTATTCCAATCCGGGCAATGCAGCGTCCCGATCCGAAGGCCAGCCGGTGCTGCGGCTGCGGCACCTGAGCTGTCCGCCCCGTGTGCGTGACGTCTCGTTCGAAGTCCATGCTGGGGAAATCCTGGGCCTCGCCGGACTTGTAGGCGCCGGGCGATCAGAGACGTTAGAAACTATATTCGGCCTGCGACGCGCTGTCGGCGGCACGATCGAGTTGCGGGGCCGTCCCTTCCGTCCGCGCACCCCGCGCGACGCGATCCGCGCCGGGATTGGCTTCGTTCCCGAAGACCGGCGCCGCCAGGGCATCGTGCCGGACTTCTCGGTACGCGAGAACCTGCTGCTCGCCCATCTCGGTCGACATGCCGGCCTCGGCCTAGGCTACAGTGCGTGCACTGATGCCATGCGCCGGTTACTGCAGCTGCTGGAACTGCCGCAGCATCGGGTGCTCAATGCCAATATGCTCACGTTCTCAGGCGGTATGCAGCAGAAGGTGATCCTCGCGCGCTGGCTAGTGCTGGATCCGCAACTGCTTTTGCTCGACGAACCGACCCGCGGCGTGGATATCGGCACTCGGAGCAGCATCTACGCGCTGCTGCGGCGGATTGCCGCACAGGGCGTGGCCTGCGTCGTCGTCTCTTCGGATTTCGAGGAGTTGATCGGGCTGACCGATCGGATCGTGGTGCTGAGCGACGGGACCGACGTGACCAATATCCCAAGCCGTCTGGTCGATATCGAGAAGCTTGCGATGTTCGCCGCACCGCGCAGCTCTGCCGAGCGCACGCATTGGGTGCTTGCGGCGTTGGTCGCGGAGCTCGGTGGCACGGCCTATTGGATCGCGACCGAGGCGGACCGGCTCTACTGTTTCGATCGCGTGGGCGAGGACCCGGCTGCGGAACCTGGTTTCACCGGCGGCGGGTTTCCGCTGATTGCAGATACTGCAATCCCGCGCGCACTGCACGAGCAAAGCGAGGGTGTTGTGCGGGACGGAGCGCTGCACACGCTGCTAACGCCGATCCGTGGGCGTCGCGGCCACAGTCTGGGGCTGGTTGGTCTGACCCTCGCCAGCCTGCCGCCGCGGTTCGACGCGACGGCGATCTGCCGGCGGATCCAGACGACGCTTTCCGTGTCCGCCGAGGCAGCGTGAGCGTCCTCGCTAGCGAGCAGCGGCACGAGCGGGCTGTGCACCGTCGTCTGCTGCGGCTACTGGCCAGTCAGATCGAACTCCGGATGATCCTGGTGATCATCGTGGTGATGGCCTGCCTGTCGCTGATCTCGCCGTATTTCCTCACGGTCAGCAACCTGTTCAACGTGATGGACCAGTCGGTCGTGGTCGGAGTGATTGCGCTCGGCCAGACCCTCGTGATCCTGATCGGCGGGATTGACCTCTCGGTCGGCTCGCTGGTCGGGATGACCGGAATCGTGCTTGGCCTCACGTCCATGGGGGCGGGCCTGTACGTGGGCATCGCAGCCTGTCTGGGGGTAGGTGCGCTGGCCGGACTGTTCAACGGCCTTGTGATCACCTATGGCGGCGTGGCCGCCTTCGTGGTGACGCTCGGAACGATGTCGATCGGCCGCAGCATGGCCTATGTCCTGAGCAACGCCAGCTCGATCACGGAACTGCCGCCGGCCATCGCTAATATTTCGAGCGGTTCGGTCGCCGGCCTGCCGGTCAACTTCATCTGTCTGGTCGTGCTGTATGCGCTCTGCTGGTGGTTCCTGACCTATGCCAAGGGCGGGCGCACGCTTTATGCGATCGGCTCGAACGTGGAAGCGGCGCGCGTCGCCGGCCTGTCGATCACGCTGTGGAGCGTGCTTGCTTACGTCGCGTCGGGCGTGATGAGCGCGGTGGCCGCTATCTTCCTGGCCTCGCGGGTGCTGTCGATCGATCCGATCGGCGGCGCGGGACTGGAGCTTGACTCGATCGCCGCCGTGGTGATCGGCGGCGCCAGCCTGTTCGGCGGACGCGGCTCGATCATCGGCACGCTCGCCGGCGTGTTCATCATGGTGTTCATCCGCAATGGGCTGAACCTGCTGAACGTGTCGCCTTACTGGCAGGGTACCGCTATCGGCTCGATCATCATTGCTGCTGTATTGATCGAGCGGCTGTTGAGTCGGGCGCCGGGGCAACGCTAAGCGCAGTCGGCGCGGCTGCGGCCAGCGGCCGGCGCCCTCCGGCGATGCGCCGACCCAGCGTGGCCAGCGCCCCGGCAACGCCGCGCGGCATCAGGAACATGAAACCGATCAGGATTAGCCCGTAGATTGCACCGGGTGCCGCCTTCGAGATGTCGTTCGCGATGTTGGGTACAAGCTCGATGAACGCGCCGCCGAACAGCGCACCGATGATTAAATCGACGCCGCCCACGACAAGCCCAACGAAAATCGTGATCGACAAAAGGAAGTTGAATAAGTCGGGCGCGACGAACTGCACCGCGATCGTGCTCAGCGCGCCGGCAATGCCGGTGAACATGGCGCTGGCGGCGAAGGTGCGGGTCTTCAGCGCGGCCAGATTGATGCCCATAGCCTCGGCCGCAACGGGATGGTCGCGCACTGCCATCATCGCCTGGCCGGTGCGACCGCGCGCGAGGTTCCAGCCGAGCAGGAATACCACGGCGCCGATCGCCAGGGTGAACAGATAGATCCACTGGTCAGACGACAGCGGCAGGCCGAATGGCGTGTCCGGCTTGTCGGTGGTCAGGCCTTGCACGCCGCCGGTCAACCCCTCCAGCGCGTTCACCTTCAGGATCTGCGGCACCGCGACCGCGAGCGAGAACGTCGTCAGCGCGAGATAGAGTCCGCCGAGCCGCAATGCCGGGAAGCCGATCAGGAAGCCGACGAGCGCAGAGGCGACGGCAGCGGGTGGAATCGTCGCCCAATAGGGCCAATCGTAGTTCGCCATCAGGATGGCGGACGCATAGGAGCCGATCGCAAAGAAAGCGCCATGGCCGAGCGAGATCTGGCCGTTGATGCCGGTCAGGATCGTCAGCCCCAGCACTGCGCAGGCGTACGCGACCAGCATGGTGAGCTGGAACAGGTGATAGGGGCTGGCGACGAAGGCCAGCCCGATCATGACCGCCATCCCCGCACCAATCCCGGCGACCTGCCGCGGTGTCACACGACCGTCGTCGGTGCCCGGCGGGATCATGCCATCGTGGCGCATTACCTATACCCTGCTGTACACTGTACGGCCGAGCAGCCCGGCGGGCTTCACCAGCAGCACGGCGACGATGATGATCAAGGCTACGGTCAGCTTGAGTTCCGTGCCCACCACATAGGCGCCGAACAGATTCTCCACCACACCCACCGTGAAGCCGCCGATCACCGCGCCGAGCGGATTATTGATGCCGCCCAGCAATGCGCCGGCAAAGGCGTAGAGCAGGATGCCCGCCATCATGTTCGGATCGAGGAACACGATCGGGGCCACCATGATCCCGGCAACGCCACCGATCGCCGCGGCGAGGCCCCAGCCCAATCCCAGCATCCGGTTCACGCGCACGCCGCACAGCCGCGAGGAAACCGGGTTGTACGCCGCCGCGCGCATCGCCAGCCCGAGCGTGGTGTAACGGAAGAACAGATAGATCGCTATCAGCATCACCAGGGTGACCGCGGTCTCGCCCAGTTCGTGCGGCGAGATGAACCCGCCGAGCACCGCGTTCGATCCGCCGAACGGTGAGGGAAACGGCTTGATGACATAGTCCCACACCCAGCCGTCCATCGCATTAATCAGCAGCAACAGACCGATGAACACCCCTACGGCGGAAAGCGGCGGCGCGTTCAACATCGGGCGCATCAAAATCCGTTCGGTCAGAAGGCCCATTATGAACGAAACCACCACTGCGAGCGCGAAAGCGCCCCAATATGGTATGCCGGCATTGATCATCGTGAGGCAGATGTACGTGGATAGCGTCGCCATCTCACCCTGGGCGAAATTCAGGTGATGCGTCGATTGGTAAATCATCACCAGCGCCAGCGCGACCGAGGCATAGATGCTGCCATTAGCAATGCCGGAAATGATCTGATGCGCCAGCCCGATCATTCGCTTCAATACCCTAGATACGACCGACGCACCAACTCGTCGCGACGTATCTCCGCGGCGTCGCCGGCCATCACGATGTGGCCGGTCTCCAAAAGATAGGCGTGGTCAGCGATGTCGAGCGCCAGGCTGGCATTCTGCTCGACCACCAGGATGCTGACCCCCTCTTCGGCGTTGATCCGCCGCAGAATCGCGAAAATGTCCTGCACAATCAGCGGCGCCAGCCCGAAGGACGGTTCGTCCAGCAGCAACAGCCGCGGCTTGATCAGCAGTGCTCGCGCGATCGCCAGCATCTGCTGCTCGCCGCCGGATAGCGTGCCGGCCTGCTGGCGCAACCGCTGCCGCAGCACCGGGAAATAGCCGAAAATGCGCTCGATATCGGCCGCCACCGCCGCGCGGTCCCGGCGAGCGGAGCGCGTGTAGGCGCCGAGCCGAAGATTCTCTTCCACCGTTAGTTCAAGGAAGGTGCCGCGTCCGTCCGGCACGTGGCCGACGCCGCGGCGCACGATCTCCTCGGCCGCGAGCCGGTCGATGCGATCGGTCCCGAGCCGGATCTCCCCCTGCGCGCGGATCAGCCCGCAAACGGCGCGCAAGGTGGTGGTCTTGCCGGCGCCGTTGGCCCCTAACAGCGCTGTCACGCCGCCCTGCTCGACGGCGAAATCGATGCCGTGCAGCACTTTCGTCAGGCCGTAGCCGGCGTGCAGCCCGCGCGCCTCAAGCAAAGCGGGCATGCCGTGCTTCCTCCTCGGTCTCACCGAGATAGGCGCGGATCACCTCGGGCTCATTGCGCACCTCCTCGGGTGTCCCGTCGGCGATCTTGCGGCCGAATTCCAGCGCGACGACCCGCTCCGAGACGCGCATCACCAGGCTCATGTGATGCTCGACCAGCAGGATAGTCAGGTTGAACGGCTCGCGAATGCGTTGCAGCAGCACTGCCAGCTCGTCCACTTCGGCGTGATTGAGCCCGCCGGCCGGCTCGTCCAGCAGCAGCAGCTTCGGTTCGCCGATCAGTGCACGCGCCAGCTCGACGCGTTTCTGCGTAGGGAAGGGGAGACTGCCGGCCTCGACGTCCGCGACTGTTTCCAAATCCAGCAGATGCAACAGCTCGTGCATCCTTGCCCGCGCCCGGCTTTCCTCCTGCCGCACAATCGGCAGGCGCAGCGCGTTGGCGGTGAAGCCGGAGCGGCCGAGGTGGTGGGCGCCGACCAGCACATTCTCCATCACACTCAGTCGGCGGAACAGGGCAACGTTCTGGAAAGTGCGTCCGATGCCGAGCGCGGCCATCCGATGGCGCGGCAGCCCAGTAAGTGACCGGCCCTCGAACAGGATATCGCCCGCGCTGTGGCGATAGATGCCGCTGATACAGTTGAACAGGGTGGTCTTGCCCGATCCATTGGGGCCGATCAGGCCGCAAATCTGGCCGCGCTCGACATCGAATGACACACTGGCAAGCGCGACTACGCCGCCGAAGCGCATGACCACGTCGCGCACGCAAAGCAAGTGGGAATCAGATCGTCCAGGCGCCGTCATGTCGCGTCCTGATCCGCCGGCGATGCGCCGCGTCTGCTCCCATCCGTCGCCCTCGGCCCTGTCCGGCGCGGTGGCCTGCCCGTGGCCTGTACTGCTGGCGGGGCGAGCCTGCGCGCTCTTGTTGCCGGCCGGGAGCGTGGCGAAGCGCCCCAAGCAAGTCAACCGAAAGCCGCGCTATGGGAAGCCGCCACGGATCGCCCTATGTTGCGGGTCATGAGCGATCCCGTCCGCCAGAAGATGACCGCCGACGAGTTCATCGCCTGGGCGATGGCGCGTCCGGAGGGCGAGCATTACGAACTGGTCAGCGGCGAGATCGTGGCAATGGCCGCCGAACGGTCCGTCCACGGACTGGTAAAGGTCCGCCTCGTTAATCGGCTGAGTAGTGCCCTAGAAGCGGCTGGCCTCAGTTGCGATGTGTACACGTCTGAAATGAGCGTACGGATCGACGACGACACGGTCTATGAGCCTGACGTGCTCGTGCGCTGCGGCAAGCGGCTTGACCCGAATGCGACGGAGGTGACCGACCCAATCGTCGTGGTCGAGGTGCGCTCGCCCTCGACCGGCGGCCGTGATGCAGGGGCCAAGCTGGAAGATTATTTCCGCCTGCCCTCCGTCGTGCATTACCTCATCGTGAAGCCGGAGAACCGCACGATCATCCACCATCGGCGCGACACGGAAGGGATAATCAGCACGCGCATCATCCGCGACGGCCCGGTTCGTCTCGATCCCCCGGGGATCGAGCTGTCCGATGCGTTCCCGCTTGACCGCTAGGGTCCTGTTAGGCAGTCAAGCGCGCCGTCTGGTTGCATGCCCCTCCAGCCATGCCATCGACGCGTCCGGCTCGGCATCGGTGGTGGGCAAATAGGGCTTGATGTCCAGCAACGGCGTGCCGTCCACGCAGTCGAGGTAGCCGACCTTGAGCGTGTCCGGCGCTTCCAGCCCCTCGAAGCGCACAACTGAAAGTCCGATCGGGTTCGGTCGTGCCGGTGAGCGGGTGGCGAATACGCCACGTTCAGTCCCGTCGAACGGCGGAGTCAGGGTGAGCGTGGGCGCGCGCATCTGATCCAGCCAGTAGAGCAGGATCAGATGCGTGAAGCCCTCCAGGCTTTTCAGACCAGCCACGAACTGTGGAAACAGCCGCGCCCGACAGAGCGGCGCCGGATCGGGTTGGCGTCCATTCCGTGGGCATTCGTCCAACGTCCGCCATGGCGTGCTGATCACGCCGATCGGGCGCACCGTCCACCTTTCGTCCATCAGAGGACGTTCACCGGCACCTGCAGATAACGCACGCCGTTTTCAGCCGGCGGCGGCAACTCGCCGGCGCGGATGTTCACCTGCACCGAGGGGATGATCAACACCGGCATCGATAGCGTCTTGTCGCGGGCGGTGCGCAGGGCGACGAACTCCGCCTCGGTGACGCCATCGTGGACGTGGATGTTGTGCGCGCGCTGCTCGGCCACAGTGGTCTCCCAGGCCGGCGGCCGGCCGCCCGGGCAGTAGTCGTGGCAGATGAACATCCGCGTCTCCGGGGGCAGCGCCAGGAGACGGCGGAGTGAGCGGTACAAGGTCGCCGCGTCGCCACCAGGGAAGTCGCAGCGTGCGGTACCGGAATCCGGCATAAACAATGTATCGCCGACGAAGACCGCGTCGCCGATCAGGTAGCTGACACAGGCCGGCGTATGACCGGGCGTGTGCAGGACGCGCGCCTCTATGGTGCCGAGCGTGAACGTCTCGCCGTCGGCGAACATGTGGTCGAACTGGCTGCCATCAGCATGGAAATCGCGCTCGAAGGCGAACACGTCCTTGAACGCCTTTTGCACCAGCGGCAGCCGATCGCCGATGCCGCTCCGCCCGCCGACCGCCCGTTTCACATAGGCGATGCCAGACAGATGGTCGGCGTGCACGTGCGTCTCCAGCAACCATTCGACCGTGACCTTGCGCTCACGGACGCGGGCGATGATTGCATCGGCCGAGCGCGTCGACGTGCGTCCGGCTTTCGGGTCGTAGTCGAGCACCGGGTCGATCACCGCCGCATGCTGCGTCGCCGGATCTGTGACGAGATAGGTAACCGTACCGGTGTCGCGGTCATAGAAGCCCTCGACCTCCGGCTTCTGCTGGGAGTTGGCCATGCCAAGCCTCCTGTATTCGGGGGAAAAGCATACTCCAAATCCGGTGGCCGACGCCATGAACATCGCTACAAGCCGTCATCACCGCTTCACCGGACCGTCACCGGGCCGCTGCATGTTGCCGCTACGGCCCTTTGGTCCGAACCGGTAGATCATCGCCCACTTCCTCACGCAGGTGGGCAGCGTGGCAAAGACCACCACGGCACCTTCGCCCGATCAGGACGAGCAGGCGGTCGCGATCGGCCGCATCTATGCCGATTTCGTCCGCAAGGCGACATTCAGCCTGCACATCGCGATCTACGACTTCCGCCTGGCCGGCGGCGCCGGCAAGGATTTCGTCGAGGCGTTGAACGAGCGGGCGAGGGCCGGGGTCGATGTACGCGTGGCCTATCACCACGCGAAGAAGGATCGCACCCCCGAAAGTGTCGCCTATTTGGGCGCCGACCCGGCACCGCCCGGCTCGGAAACCTTCGTCGGCTTGCTCGACAAGGCGGTGCTGAGCAAGGGGATCGAGGACACCGCCGAGCTCGAGCCGCCGGCGCAGGACGAGCCGATCGACCCCGCTTCGCACCTCATGCACGACACCCCTGCAGCGCCAGTACGCCGCACAATTTCATGCATAACAAGCTGGCCGTCTGCGACAACACCGTGGTAAGCGGCAGCTTCAACTTCTCCACCAATGCAACGCGGAACGCGGAAAACGTGGTGCTGATAAAGAGCCAGGAGGTCGCGGACGCGTACGCTGCCTATGTGCACGAGCTGATGAAGCTTTATCCGCACATGGGGCTGCCGGGATAGGGCTAATATCAGACGCCCGAAAGAATACCCCCTCTCTCGTCATTCCTGCGAAAGCAGGAATCGACGCGATACTGCGGAACTCGGGGCGCTCCAATGGATGCCTGCTTTCGCAGGCATGACGGCGCGGCGTCGCTCTCGCGGGCGCTTGGTAATTTTGCCAACCTTCCTGGGTGCTGCGGCGCCTGGCGGTGCACAGGCCGCGGGACTGCGTCCGACCCGGTGACGCTGCTACGATCCTCGCCGCACGGCGCGAGCGAGGACGGCATGATCAGGAATTTCAGCGACCACGCCGCCAACGAGCGGACGTTCCTGGCCTGGATCAGGACCGGGTTGGCCATTGCCGGCCTAGGCGTGGGGATCGCGAAACTCGCATTATTCGTGCAAGGCTTCAGCGTGGGCGTAGGAATCGCCTTGGTCGTTGCGGCGTCGGTCATCATGGCCGCTTCGACCTATCGATTCGTCAGGCTGTCCAGGTCGATCGAACAGCAGGACATCCAGCACAACGTCGGGATTACCACCGAGCTTCTTCTCGCGGTCCTGTTGGTGTTGTTCGTCGTCGTCTTCGGCTTCCTGCTGTGGTCAGCAACGACGCAATGAGCTTCGCCCGCACGGGTTGACAGGGAGAACTTGCTGATCGCTCATTCCCGTTGCACAAACCGGGAATAGCCACCACGATGGGCAGCAAGCAGTATCCAAACTTCCGCGACGCGGTGGCCGACATCCCGGACGGTGCCACCGTCGCGTTCGGCGGCTTCGCCATGCCGGGCACGCCGTTCAATCTGATCAAGGCGCTGGCCGAGCATGGCGCCAAACGCCTGACCTGCATCGCCAACACCACCGGCGGCGCGCAACAGCCCCGCATGCCCGATATCGGGCTGCTGGTGGAACAAGGGCAGGTGCGTAAGGTGATCTGTGCCTTCACCGCCGCGACCCGCGCTTCGGACGTGCTGCCGTTCACCAAATACTACGAATCCGGCGAAGTCGAAGCAGAACTGGTCCCACAAGGGACGCTCGCCGAGCGGCTGCGCGCCGCCGGCGCCGGCATTCCAGCCTTCTACACGCCGACCGCGGTCGGCACCGAACTTGCGGAGGGGCGCGAAACACGCGAGATCAACGGCCGCGAATACCTGCTGGAATACGCGCTGCCGGTCGATTACGCCTTTCTGCGTGCGCGCCGTGCAGACGGGTTCGGCAACCTGCAGTTCCACCGCTCGCAACGCAATTTCAACCCGGTGATGGCGATGGCAGCGCGGGTCGCGATAGTGGAGGTGGACGAGGACATCCTGCCGATCGGTGCGATCGACCCCGACCAGGTCCACACGCCGGGAATCTTCATCCACCGACTGGTGAAAATCCCACCCCCACCGGACGGCATCTGGCCCATCCGGCGGCAGGAGCGTCGGCGATGAGTGATATAGCCAAGGGCTGGGGCCGCCAGCAAATGGCCGATCGCATCGCGCACGAGTTCCAGGACGGCTGGATCGTCAATCTCGGCGTTGGGATGCCGACGCTCTGCTCCAACACCGATATCGGCGATCGGCATATTATCTATCATTCCGAGAACGGTGTGATCGGCTACGGCCCTATTGCACCGCCAGGGCAGGAAGACCTTAATCTCGTCAATGCCGGCGGCCAGAACGTCACCCTGAACCCGGGCGCCGCGGTGGTGCACCACGCAGAACTCTTTCGCCATTATCCGCGGCGGCCGGATCGACGTGACCGTGCTCGGTGCGTACGAGGTGGCCGAGAACGGCGATTTTGCGAACTGGAAAATTGCCGGCGCGAAGGGCGGCGGGATCGGCGGCGCGATGGACCTCGCAGCGTGTGCGAAGCGGGTATTCGTGATCATGGAGCATCTCACGCGCGACGGCCGCCCGCGGCTGGTGCGCCGCTGTGCGCTCCCGGTGACAGCGCGTGGGGTGGTCAAGCTTGTGGCGACCAATCACGGCCTGTTCGAGCCTGCCGGAGAAGGGTTCCGCGTGCGCGAACTGGCGTCAGGGATTGGTCTGGACGAGGTGCGCGCCGCAACTGGCTCGGCATTGCTGACATAGTCGGCACGTAACTGCGTCATTGCGGAAGACTCAACGACGAACCCGCAGTGTATGCTATCGGCGCCCGATCATGGTTTGCATCAGTTCGCCGCCCGATTTCGCGTGCATATTGAGCCTCTGAGGTACGACTTCGTCGGGCCCAGGGTCAAAACCCAGCCACCGCTTCGCTCCGCGCAATGATGCGGCCGCCTCAAGCCGACTTCGCGTTCTGTACCGCCTCCTCCAGCTCCTGGAAGCTCGGCATGTGCTCGTTGGGGACCATCTTGCGTCCCGATTCAATGCTGACCTGCGGCGCGTTGCCATGCAGATGCGTGACCAGCACGGCGCGGATCACCTCGTAGTATTTCGCTTCTTCCTCGACCACGGTGCGTAGCCGCGACGCAAGCGGCCCCGCCATCCCGTACGCCAGCAGCACGCCCAGAAAGGTGCCGCACAGCGCGCCCGCGATCATGCTGCCCAGCACGGCCGGCGGTTGATCGATGTGTGACATGGTCTTGATCACACCGAGAACCGCGGCAACGATGCCGAGTGCCGGCAGCCCGTCCGCCATCGTCTGCAGCGCGTGGGCGCCATGCAGCTCCTCGGCGAGCGTCTTCTTCAGCTCGCGCGCCATGACATCCTCGATCTGGTTCGGGTCGTCGGCATTCATCCCGACCATGCGTAGGTAGTCGCAGATCATCGAGCGGGCGAAGTGGTTGCTGAGGATGCTGGGAAATCGTTGGAAGATGGCGCTGTCCCCCGGCTTCTCGATATGCGGCTCGAGCGCCATCGTGCCCTTGCTGCTGGCAAGTCGCATCAGAGTGTAGAGCAGGCTGAGCAGATCGACGTAGTCCGGCTTGGCGAACGCCGACCCGTGGACCGCCTTGCTCAGGCCGCCCAGCGTGTGGCGTATGTAATGCACGCTGTTGGCCATCGCGAAGGTGCCGATCGCCGCGCCGCCAATGGTGATCAGCTCGAACGGCAGCGCTTCGGCCAGTGCACCCATGCTGCCGCCGGAAATGGCATAGCTGCCGAAGACGCAGACCAAAACGAACACGAAGCCGCCGATGGTCAGCATTGGTCTTGCGTCACCACCCGGTCACGCCGCGGTCAGGGCCCGGCGACTGGACCGCCAGGATGCGCGGTGCCGGTTTGCGGCGCCGGCGCTGGCGTCGGACTGGCCGTCGCGGTCGTGCCGCGCAGCACCACGATGGCGATTCGCCGGTTCACTGCCGCCAGCGGATCGGCGGGTAGCAGCAACTCGTGATCGGCGTGCCCGGCGACGTCACGCAGACGCTGCTCCGGCAAGCCAGCGGCAACGAGAAGGCGGCGCGCGGCATTGGCCCGCTCGGACGACAGCTCCCAATTCGTCATCGTCGGCCCCGGATACGGCGCCGCATCGGTGTGACCGGCGATCGAGATCTGCTCCGGAAGCCGCAGCAGCACCGGGGTTATCTTGGCGATCAGCAGCCGCGCTGCCTCGTTCGGTTCCGCCGAGCCCAGTGCGAACATCGCCTGGTTCTGCGAATCGAGAAGCTGGATTCGCAGCCCCTCTGGCGTGACATCGACCGCCAGATGCGTGGCGAGCCCAGCCAGCGCGGGATCGTTCCGTACCGCCTCGCGGATCTCCTCCGCCGCGGCATCGAACGCGCGTTTCTCCTGGTTGGCGCGCTCCGCTGCCCCAGCCGCATTGGGGGGCTTGCCGATCGAGACCGCGTCGGCCGGCTTCGCCTCAGTGGCCGGGCGTGAGGTGGTCGGGGGCGGTGCGGCGTGTGGAGGCACCACGACGGCGGCACGAGGTTGGGCCGGCGACGGCTGGCCCGGCTGGTCCGGCTGCTGATCGGAGCCGGTGCGCGGGGTCGTGCCAGGGGCGTTGGAATCGTCGTCGACATTATCGAGCACCGGCCGAGAGCCGACAGTGATCTGCACAGCACCGCGGTCGGAGACCATCGCACCTTTGTCGAACGCCGTGTGCCCGCCGAACGGCTGGCCGGTGCCGGAAGAGTTATGGCTCATCAGATTGGTCGGGCTGAAATAGTCCGCTAAGCCCTTGCGCTGGTCTTCGGTCGTCGCGTTCAACAGCCACATCAGGAGGAAGAACGCCATCATTGCGGTGACGAAATCGGCGTAGGCGACTTTCCACGCCCCGCCGTGCGCCTCCTGGGCGGCCGCCTCCTCCCGTCGGATCACCAGGCTGCCGCCTTTCCGGTTGCCTCGACCCTTATCCGGTTTTGCCCGCATCCGCCGCCTGAGCCGTTCTCATGATGTGCACAGACTGGGCCGGTGGGATTAACTACGGGCTAACCGCTGGGAAGGGCGATCAGCGGGCTTGGCAGCCATGCCCGAGTGCAACAATATTGCGCCACTCACCCCCGCCACGGAACGCATGAGAGCGCCGACCGCCGAAACCCAGATGCTGGACGCCATCGACCGCCGCATCCTGGCGGAACTACAGGCGAACGGTCGGATAACGAACGTGGAGCTGGCGCGTCGTGCCGGGATCTCTGCGCCGCCTTGCTTGCGCCGGGTCCGCCGATTGGAGCAGGCGGGAGTGATCCGCGGCTACCACGCCGACCCCGACCCGCAGAAGCTAGGGTGGCAGATAACCGTGTTTGCGGTGGTCGGGCTGGACAGCCAGAAAGAGACGGTCCTTGCGGATTTCGAGCAGCTAGTGGCGACTTGGCCCGAGGTGCGCGAGTGCCACATGATTCGCGGCGGGGGAGATTTCCTGCTGAAGCTGGTGGCGCGCGACACCGCGCACGAGAACCAGCTTACGCAGCGCCTGACCGGCTCGCCGACTGTCAGCAGGGTGCAGACCTTGCAGACGATCCGCACGAGCCGCTTCCTCGCCGGCGTGCCGCTCTGAGCCTGGCGGGCTGCGGCGGTGGCGGGTTCACGATTGGGAAACGGTTCGCACGGAGCAGACGCACGGAGCAGAGCGGGCCGCGCTTGCCCGACGCGAAGCGCGTTGGCTAGTGTCCGGCGGCAGCAATTCGTCTTCGAATCCCTGCCATGAGTAGGCCATGGACGCAGTGATCTAGCGTCCCGAACCGGCTGCATCGGTCCGGGGTACCAGCACGCGGGCAGCACCAGAGAACACAGCATGAATGACCTCTTCGGCCCGCTCCACGGGCAGCGGGGCGCCGGCCGAGCCCCCAAAGAGCAAGCGGAGGCATCCGCATCTCAATATTCCGCCCGTGACATCGAAGTCCTGGAAGGGCTGGAGCCGGTGCGGCGTCGGCCCGGCATGTATATCGGCGGCACCGACGAGGCCGCGCTCCATCACCTCGCCGCCGAACTGCTCGACAATGCGATGGACGAGGCGGTGGCTGGGTACGCCAGCTTCATCGAGGTGACGCTGGAGGCCGGGAACTGGCTCACAGTGCGGGACAATGGTCGCGGCATTCCGGTCGATCCGCATCCAAAGTTCAAGCACCTGAGCGCGCTGGAGGTGGTGTTCACGACGCTGCATTCGGGCGGCAAGTTCGGCGGCAAGGCCTATGCCACCTCGGGCGGACTGCACGGGGTCGGGGCCTCGGTCGTCAACGCCCTGGCCGAGCGGTTGGAGGTAGAGGTCGCGCGCGATCGCGTGCTGTGGCGGCAGACTTACGTGCGCGGCAAGCCAACTAGCCGGCTGGCGAAGGCCGGCACCGTGCACAACCGCCGCGGCACCACCGTGCAATTCAAGCCGGACCCGCAGATTTTCGGCACCCACGCCTTCAGCCCGGCGCGGCTGTATCGGCTATGCCGCTCCAAGGCTTATCTGTTCCGCGGCGTGCAGATCCGCTGGGCGTGCGATCCCGCACTGATTCGAACGGGCGACACGACGCCAGCGGAAGCGGTGCTGCATTTTCCCGGCGGCCTGCGCGACAGCCTCGCCGAGGACATTGGCGACGCCACTCTGGCGCTGCCCCAGCAATGGGCCGGAGAGGCAGACCTGCCCGGCGAGGCCAGCGGCCGCGTCGAATGGGCCGCGGCCTGGCTCGAAGAGGCCGACGGGTTCATCCATTCCTATTGCAACACTGTGCCCACCACGCTCGGCGGCACGCATGAGGCCGGGTTCCGCGCAGCCCTGGCGAAAGGCCTGCGGGCGTGGGGGGAGCATCGCGGGAACCGCCGGGCCGCCGCCGTGACGGCCGAGGATCTGCTCGGGCCGATGGCGGCCAAGCTGTCCGTGTTCGTGTGCGATCCGCAGTTCCAGGGCCAGACTAAGGAGAAACTCACCAGCGCCGATGCCGGACGGCTGGTGGAAACAGCATTGCGCGACCGGTTCGACCACTGGCTCGCTGGAGATCCGGCGACGGCCGATAACCTGCTGGCATTCGCCATTGACCGCGCTGAGGAGCGGCTGCGGCGCAAGGAAAGCAAGGACACCGCGCGCAAATCGCCCACACGGCGGCTGCGCCTGCCAGGAAAGCTGACCGACTGCACGCGGGAGAACGCAGCCGAGACCGAGATTTTCCTGGTCGAAGGCGATTCCGCCGGCGGCTCCGCCAAGCAGGCACGCAACCGCGAAACCCAGGCTGTGCTGCCGCTGCGCGGCAAAATCCTGAACGTCGCCAGCGCCTCGGCCGACAAGCTGCGGCAGAACCAGGAGCTCAAGGACCTGATCGAGGCGCTGGGCTGCGGCGTGGGCGAGCGCTTCAATCGCACGAAGCTGCGTTACGGGCGCATCATCATCATGACCGACGCCGATGTCGACGGCGCGCATATCGCGTCGTTGCTGATGACGTTCTTCTATCGCGAGCTGCGGGAACTGGTGCACCACGGGCACATCTATCTGGCGCAGCCGCCGCTCTACCGGCTGACGCAAGGCGCGAAGTCGATCTATGCGATGGATGACGCCGATCGCGAACGGAAGTTGAAAACCGAGTTCAAGCCGGGCGCCAAGGTCGAGATGAGCCGGTTCAAGGGGTTGGGCGAGATGCCGCCGGCACAGTTGCGCGAGACGACGATGGACCCGGCGCGGCGTACGTTGCTGAAGGTGGTGGCACTACCCGAGGAGCGGGCGAAGACGAACGAACTGGTCGAAAGCCTGATGGGGCGGCGGCCGGAGCTGCGCTTCCAATTCATCCAAGACCGCGCACGGACAGTCGAGGAGGTGGATGTGTGACGCCCATAGCGTCGGACCGTTTCCACTGGAACCGTGCTGCTGAGATCGCCCCACCAGCGCAATGCTTCCATAAGCGAGCCGGCTCTCAGTCAAAGCCGACCGTTACATCCGGACCAGCGCCGAGCCCCAGGTCAGGCCGCCGCCCAGCGCCTCCATCAGCACCAGGTGGCCGCGCTGGATGCGGCCGTCGGCCACCGCCTCGGCCAGCGCCAGCGGCACCGAGGCGGCCGAGGTGTTGGCGTGCCGATCGACCGTGATCACCACGCGGTCGGATGCCAAGCCGAGTCGCTTTCCCATCGCGTCGATGATGCGAAGATTGGCTTGGTGCGGCACCAGCCAATCGACGTCCTGCCGGCCGAGCCCATTCGCCGCCAAAGCCTCATCGACTGCTTCGGCCAAACGCAGAACAGCATGGCGGAACACCTCGCGGCCGTTCATCACCAAGGTGCCGGGCCGGTCGGGCCGCCCAACTGCGCCATCCACGTAAAGTAGGTCGCCCTGCGCGCCCTGTGCGTGCAGATGCGTGGACAAAATGCCGCAGTCCATCCCGCCTCCAGACCGCTCACTACCGGCTCGCAGGAACACCGCGCCGGCGCCATCGCCGAACAGCACGCAGGTGCCTCGGTCCCGCCAATTCAGGATGCGCGAATAGACCTCGCTGCCGATCACCAGCACGCCGCGGACCTGCCCAGCGCGGATCAGCCCGTCCGCCACCGAGAGCGCGTAGATGAAGCCGGCGCACGCCGCCGACAGGTCGAACCCGAATCCGCCCGGCACGCCGAGCGCTGCCTGGACCCTGAGAGCGGTGGCGGGGAACGCCTGGTCCGGCGTGCTCGTGGCCAGGATGATCGCGTCTACCTCGGCCGGTTCGGCCTCGGCCTGAAGCAGGGCGGCGCGAGCGGCCTCGGTTGCCATGAAGGCACAGGTCTCGTGCGGCGCGGCGATATGACGCTGGCGAATGCCGGTCCGCTCGCGGATCCATGCGTCCGACGTCTCGAGCCGTTGTGCGAGCTCGTCGTTGCTGACCACGCGCGCAGGGACATAGCCGCCGACGCCGGCAAGAATCGAGCGGATCTGCATCGGCGCTGCTATCGCGCAGTGGCGAGACGCGAGGCGCTCCCGCCGTTCTTTGCTCGCGTCACGCCGGCTCCAACCATCCGCGCCAGCCCTTCGCGGATCTGCTCGTTGAACTGGTGCGTCACCATGTCCATCGCCACATCAACGGCATTCGCGAAACCCTCTGCGTCGGTGCTACCATGCGATTTCACTACCACGCCATTCAGCCCCAGCATCACTGCGCCGTTATAGCGGCGCGGGTCGAGCCATTCGCGCAGCCGCTCCAGCGCCGGGCGAGCCAACAAGTACGCGATACGCGCCGACAAGCTGGAGCGAAACACTTGGCCCAGCAGCTCGCGGGTTAGCCGCAGCGCCCCTTCGCCGGTCTTCAGCGCGACGTTTCCGGTGAATCCGTCGGTTACGATCACGTCCGTGGTGCCGCGGGTGATGTCGTCGCCTTCCACAAATCCGTGGAACTGCGGTGCGATCGGGCTCTGCCGCAGCACGTCGGCGGCATCGCGCACCCGCTCATCGCCTTTCTGCTCCTCGCTGCCGACATTGAGCAGGCCGATCGTCGGAGCGGTCAGGCCCAGCACAGTGCGGGCGAACACATCGCCCATCACCGCGAACTCGACCAGATTGCGCACGTCGCAAGTTAGGTTGGCGCCGAGGTCCAGCATGACCACGTCGCCACGCGCCGAGAGCCCGATCCCGGCCATCGCCGGACGGTCGATCCCGGGCAATGTCTTGATGACGATCTTGGCCAGCGTGAGCAGTGCGCCGGTGTTGCCGGCGCTGACCACGCCGGCCGCCTCCCCGGCCGCCACCGCGTCGATCGCGATGCGCATCGAGGCGTTCCGGACCCGGAGCGCGGCGGTCGGTTTCATCTCGTTGCCGATCACCTCGGCGGCGTGCCGCAGCGTGCACACGACTGACGCACGGCACAACGGCCGCAGGAGCGGCGCCAACCTCGCCTCGTCGCCGACGACCAGGAAGCGGGCCTCGGGATGCCGCTCGGCGGCAATCTCCAGCCCGGCCAGCACCATGCCGGGGGCGTGATCCCCGCCCATGGCATCGACCGCCAGCGTAAAGGTGTCGCTCACACCTGCCGCGTCGCCTCGCCGCAGCGGCGCGTCAGGCGCGAACCGCGCCCTTCAGAGCGTCGCCCGCCGGAACCACCTCCCGGCCATCGTAGTAGCCGCAGTGGCTGCAGACATGGTGCGGCCGCCGCAGCTCGCCGCAATTGGGGCATTCGGAATGGGCCTCGTGCCGCAGCGCGTGATGGCTGCGTCGCATGCCCCGCCGAGACGGCGAGGTTTTCCTCTTCGGTACGGCCATAGGATCGCGCCTCCCGGCTCTCGGTGACGCCCGCGCGCCCGAGGCGGGTCAGATGGGCTGTCACTGTCTTGAACAAATATGAGCCGGGCCGTCTAGCAGACACGCCTTGGGCTCGCAAGGGAGCCGGGCCGCAGGCTGCGCCCCGCGTCTCGACGGTCCGTTCGAGCGGACGGCGCTTCAATGGCGGGTGCGCGAAGCCGGCTCGCTCTGTGGCAACTCGGCGCCCGGTTTACGGGGATAGGGGTCGAGCGCGAGCGCAAGCTGCTCCGCAGCCGTCTCGCCGAGATCAATCACGCCGCGGGTGAACGGAATCTCTTCCTCAGCGTCAGGATCGGGATCGTAACTCTCAGTGCCGGCAGGCACGAAGCGGACCCGGAACTCCTCTTCCACCACAGTTTCGAACTCGTCGAGCGAGATGACGCAAGTGCGCACCACTGCCGCCATAAGGTGCCCCTCGGCGGCAACCGTGTTATTGCGAGCACGCACCAAGCGAAACCGGCACGACAACGAAAGCACTGCCGGCACGCCCATCCGCCGTGTCAGTGCTGCGCATTCCGCTGGAGTGGCCTCAATTAGACGGTCGAGACCAGCCTCGCTGATCTCGGCAAGCGCCACCGGGCGGTGAAGCTCCGGCCTCACCGGACTGTCTCCGCTGGAGGCGGAAAACTGACCCTTCCCTCTGCGAGAGCCGCGAGTGGCTGGCGGTCGAGATCGGCGCGCCCGGCGGCGACCAGCCGTGCCAAGGTAGCGGCGGAGCCAGGAGGCGGGCTGGCGCCGCGCCAGACATTGCGAGCTATTGCGGCTTCGAGCACTGCCTCGTTCCCGGTTGCCAGCGCCGTGGCATAGGCGATCGAGCGGCCATGGAATCCATCCCACATCGCCTTGACCTTCTTGCCGACCGACAGGTCGCCCACTCCCATTTCGCGCAGGTTCACATCCATGTCGCTGAACATGGCGTCGAACACCGCTTGGGCCAGGGCCGGTCCGGGCTCGGGCTGGGGCCGCAACCGCTCGATCAGCAGGAAGGCGAACAGCGCCAGCAGGTCGAATCGGCCGTCCAGCGTATCCGGGACGCCGAGCACGGCATAGAAATAGGGTTGGCGCGCCGCGGCCACCGCGGCGCCATACAGCCGAAAGCCGGCGCGTTCGAAACGGCTCCTGCGCGATCCTGGCCAAAGTCTCATGGCCGCCGCCCGGTTGGGCCCCTTTGTTCTCAATGATTGACAGGCCGAAGCCCGTCGTGACACGCCATACCCAGATAACGCGACGGCGGCCCCGGTCAAACGATCGCCGCCGCCCACCAAGCCGAGGAAACCAGCGTGACCCGCTCGAACACTTTTCCAGTCACCGCGCAACTCGCCGTGCTCGGCGGCGCCCTGCTGCTCGCCGCATGCAGCCTGTTCATTCCACCCACCGTGGTGCGGGGCAACAAGGTCGATGCCGATGAGCTGAAACAGCTCGTGCCGGGCAAGACCACCGAGGCGGACGCTACCTCGGTGCTGGGATCGCCTACCGCGAAAGGCAGTTTCGACCCGAATTCCTGGTTCTATATCAGCGAAATGACGCGCCCGGTCATCGGCGGCACGCAAGGCGTGGAGCAGCAGGCAGTTATCATGCTGACCTTCGACTCCCAGGGAGTGCTGCAGCACGTTGAAACACTCAACCAACGGGATGCGCTGTCGGTCCCGATCGTGTCGCGGACAACGCCGTCGCCGGGGACCGAAGCGAGCTTCCTGCAGCAGCTTCTGGGCAATGTCGGGCGGTTCAGCCCGGGGGCCGCGCCGGGCGTGGCGCCAAGTGGAGGGGCGCCGACGCCGCAATAGAATGCCGTCATTTGACGGGGCCTCGAGCCGCGTAGCAGTCGGGTTCCGGGGCTACGCGCCTTCTCCGACTTTACATGGCACGAAGCGGATGAAATCTTTTGTCTCATCCTTGCGGGTCATGCTGTCGCCGTACCGCCAAGCGAGCTAGGTCGCCTCGTCCAATGACCGCTTCGGGTGTGCGCCGTGAAAGGCGGCGCTTTCCAGTGGGTGCAAGGCCCACCCGGCAACCGCTCCAGCCGGAAGCAACCGGAGCAGCCATGGAGGTGACGAAATGGCTGAAGCCTTCGGTCTAGCGGGTCACGAATTGGTGGCCCGCGCGAGTGTACAGGCCGCAACGCGAGTGAACGCCGAGCAAGCCTCGAAAAGGACGATGTGCAGGCCGACCTGACGACCCTTTCGGGGAAGGCTGACACGGCTGGGTGGGATGAGCGAAGAGTACGCCCAGCCGCTGCACCGGGGTCGTGGCGGCAGCATGTACACAAGGAAAGCGTACGCAACACGGGAAGCCCCAACGCGCGGTCAGGGATGACCAGCCGGACGCCCGCGAGGGACAGGCCGGGCGCCGTGAGGTGGCGGAGAGGTTCGTAGTACCGCTGAAGCCGGGTAACGCTGGTGGAGGGAAGGGACCTCAGTTCAAGACAGACGCAGGACGTAGTGAGGGACCTGGACACTCCGGGGTAGCCCGTCATCCAACCGGTCAAAACTTCTGTGCAGAGGTACTAGGTAGAAATTAGACATGTGGTCAGGGTTTTGTAGCGACGGCTTGATGGACCCGCGGGATCGGGGTCCCAATCCTGATCGACCTTGCCGGAGCGCTGCGACGCTGCTTTCTTGACGGGTCGCCGTTTGTCGGTCTTCTCAAAGACGATCCCGTTCGGTGTCGGTCCTCCGCTCCGAAGGACGCCGGGTGGCGCCATCGATGAGTTGGAGTGCCACGCTGCCTGATTATGATTGCGCATTTCGTGCGAACAGGGAGACGAACCAATTACCGAGACACCGACCTTCGCTACGGCACACGGATTTCTCGGGCGCGGCCGAGGTGACGGGGATGCGGACTTCGTTGTCGCCGGCATCCCGCTCGATATCGGCACCACCAACCGCGCCGGCGCGCGCTTCGGGCCGCAGGCGGTCCGCGGGGCCAGCCGCATGCTGGTGGACGGTGCGCACCCAGTGTCGTGGATCGATCCGACAAGCCTCTCCCTGTCGGACATCGGGGATTTTCGCATCGCACTCGGTGACATTCCGGCGAGCCTTGCCGCCATCGAGCATCAGGCGGCAGGGCTTTCGCACCTGATCGCGCTTGGAGGCGAGCACGGAATCACGCTGCCCCTACTGCGCGCGCAAGCGAAGCGGATGGGCGGGCCGGTAGGCCTGATTCATTTCGACGCGCACGTGGATACATGGCCCGATAATTTCGGGCAGCCCTACGCGCATGGATCGGTATTCTTCCACGCAATTGAAGAAGGGATCGTCGATCCCAACCGTATGGTGCAGATCGGCATTCGCTCGCCGGTACAGCGCGAGGTCTGGGATTGGACTGTCGGGCGCGGCGTCACGATCCTGACTGCACAACAGATCCATGAAGCGGGTGCTTCCGATACCGCCGCCCACATTCACGCAGTCGTCGGGTCAGCGCCGGCCTATCTCAGCTTCGATATCGACGCGCTTGACCCCGCTTTCGCGCCAGGCACCGGGACGCCGGAGATCGGTGGGCTGGCCACCTGGCAGGCGCAGGCTATCCTGCGCCGGCTGGGTGGGGTGCGTTTCATCGGCATGGACGTGGTTGAGGTCGCACCGCCGTACGACGTTGCGGAGATCACAGCCTTGGCAGCGGCGACGATTGTTTGGGAGGACCTTTCGCTGGTAGGCGCCACGGGGTGAGGGCGCGTCATACCCTGGGATCAGGACTGAGCATCAATGAACGCAGGGGCAGAGCGAAGAAAAGGAGTGAATCCCCGGCCTTTGGTCCCTTACATTAAACGGCATTGACGCAATCGCACGTGCCGATGAGCCCGCAAGAGGGGCACAGCAACGACGTAACGCGTCCTTTTGGGTCGAGCCGGCCAACCGTGGGCCGGCGTCCTTGAGGGAACCGGATATGTCCGCTGATCGCACAGGTGCGATGAGTCCACTCAGACATCGCTCGATCGCCTGAGCCGTAACCGGCGCGCTCTTTCGCGCCCGGTCATGGTCTCCTCCGCCACGCACTTCGTTGGCCGTGATCCGGCCGTCGGGTGCGTGCCTGCATGCCGTCACGCTGCAAGGTTCGCCCGATGCCCCAATTTCGTTCCCGCGCCGCCGTTTCGCCCGTCCGCCGTAGCTTAGACCGGGCACAGAATGTTCCGCACACGGTTGACGAGATCGTCACCGCCGAGCGGCCGTATGAGCCCCTGCACTGCCTACGCCCGGCCGTGATCACCGCGAATGCGCGCACGTTCCGCCGCGCCTTTCCAGGCGAGGTGCTTTACGCGGTAAAGTGTAACCCGGATCCGGCGGTGTTGCGCGCTGTTTGGGCGGGCGGGGTGCGCCATTTCGACTGCGCCTCTGCTGCCGAGATCGCGCTGGTGCGCACCATGTTCCCCGGCGCGGCGATCCACTTCATGCACCCGGTGAAGTCCCGACCCGCAATCCGCGAGGCGTGGCAGCGTCATGGCGTAGGCGACTTCGTGCTCGATACCGCCGATGAGCTTGACAAGATCCTCTGTGAAACCGGCGGCGGCATAGAGTTGGGCCTGTTCGTGCGGTTGGCTATGCCCAAGGGCAGCGCAATGTACGATCTGTCCGGCAAATTTGGCGCGTCGGTCGAAGACACCGCGGCCCTGCTGCGTGCTGCGCGACCGCACGCTGCGCGCCTTGGTGTGCACTTCCATGTCGGTTCGCAGTGCGTGGAGCCCGAGTCCTATGCGCGTGCGTTCACGCGGGTGGGCGAAGCGATCCGCCGTGCAGATGTCGCAGTGGAAATCATCGATGTCGGCGGCGGCTTTCCGGTGAGGTATCCAGACATGACGCCGCCGCCGCTTCGTGCCTTCGTGGCGGAGATTGAGGCGGGGTTTGGTGCCCTGCGCTTGCCGGAGGGAACACAGCTCTGGGCCGAGCCGGGTCGGGCGTTGGTGGCGAGCGGCGGGTCCGTGGTAGTGCAGGTGCAGCTTCGCCGCAGCGATGCGCTTTATGTCAACGACGGGGTTTATGGCAGTCTTTCGGATGCAGGTGCCCCCGGCTTTCGTTTTCCGGTGCGGCTGATCCGCCCGGAAGGATGTGGCTCGGGGTCGGCTGCGGAGCGCGGGTTCGAACTGTTCGGACCGACCTGTGACAGCGCTGACTGCATGCGTGGGCCGTTCCTGTTGCCTGAAGACGTTCGCGAGGGCGACTGGATCGAGATTGGCCAGCTCGGCGCGTACGGCTCAGCTCTGCGGACTGCGTTCAACGGTTTCGACCGTGCGCAGCTCGTCGAGGTGAGCGACCCGCCATTGCTCGAGACGCCCGGCCACGTGCCGGAGCCTGCGCACCTCGCGCAGGCCGCTTAGCCGACTTCGCAGCACCTCCGTGACTGAGCGACCCCACCGGCCCAGGCCCAGTGGGGCGTCCGGCGATGCCGTCGCCCAGCTTTGAAGGAATGGAACAGATGAAGCATTTCGTTTTCTCCGGCCGGCTGGTGATGCTCGGCTTCGGCAGCATCGGTCAGGGCGTTCTTCCGTTGATTCTGCGGCGTATCGACATGCCCACGGAGCGTATTACCATTATCAGTGCTGCTGAGAACGGCACCGACATCGCAACCGAGTATGGCGTGCGGTTCGTCCACCAGGCGCTCACCCGGGACAACTACAAGGACGTGCTGACGCCGCTGCTTGGGGTCGGCGATTTTCTGCTGAACCTGTCGGTGGACGTGTCCTCCGTCGCGCTGATCGCGTTAACGCGCGAGGTGGGGGCACTTTATCTCGACACATGCATCGAGCCTTGGGCGGGCGGCTACACCGACCTTTCGCTGAGCCCGTCGCAGCGCTCAAACTATGCGCTGCGCGAGAGCGCGCTCGCTCTGCGCCGCGGCGTGGGGGGTGGGCCGACGGCGGTGCTGACCCACGGCGCGAACCCGGGCCTTGTCTCGCACTTCGTGAAGGAGGCGCTCCTGACGATTGCTCGAGACACGGGGGCAGGGACATCCGCGCCGAGTACGCGCGAGGGGTGGGCGGCGCTCGCTGAAGGGCTCGGTGTCAAGACGATCCATATCGCAGAGCGCGACACGCAGACCGCGGACATCGCTAAACGTCGTGGAGAGTTCGTCAACACATGGTCGGTGGACGGCTGCGTCGGCGAGGGCTGCCAACCGGCAGAGCTTGGCTGGGGCACGCACGAGAAAGGCTTGCCGCCGGACGGGCGCCGGCATGAATTCGGCTGCGATTCGGCAATCTATCTGATGCGGCCGGGTGCCTCGACGCGCGTGCGGAGCTGGACCCCGCAGGAAGGGTCGTTCCACGGTTTCCTGATCACGCACAACGAATCGATCTCGATTGCCGACTACTACACTGTGCGGGACGGTGCGGCGGTTCGTTATCGGCCGACGGTGCACTATGCTTACCACCCCTGCGACGACGCGGTGCTGTCGCTGCACGAGCTGGCCGGCAAGAACTGGGCGTTGCAGTCCTCAAAGCGGCTGATGATGAACGAGATCGCGCACGGGATGGACGAGCTCGGTGTTCTGCTCATGGGCCACGCGAAGGGCGCCTATTGGTACGGATCGCGACTGACCATCGAGGAGGCGCGCCGACTCGCGCCACGCAACAACGCCACGAGCCTGCAGGTCGCGGCGGCAGTCCTGGGGGGAATGATCTGGGCGATGGAGAACCCGCGTGCCGGCATCCTCGAGGCCGATGAGATCGGGCATGCGCGAGTGCTGGAGATCGCCCGCCCTTATCTTGGCGAGCTTGGCGGCGTGTACTCGGACTGGACACCGCTGCGGGGCCGTGGCGTGCTGTTCCCGGAGGAGGTCGATGCGGACTGTCCCTGGCAGTTCCGGAACTTCCGGGTGGGGTAAGACCAAGCCCGGATTTGCGCGCGATCCTGGAGTGACGCGGCGGCACGCCTTCGTCCTTGCCGCCAGATGAACTAACGCCAGGGCGACGCCTGCCCAATCCTTCGTTGAACGTCTCATGGGGGTCATCCGCGGGGGCGGTTGAGCTGGCAAGTGCATTCTTATAGCAAGGGGACAGAGGAAACGGAGGGTCGCATGGGTACGGTCAACGCCAGCTTTGCTGCTCCGCGCCAGATGTTGGTCGGCGGTGGGGCGGTTGCTCGGATCGCGGAGCTGCTAGGCACGTTCGGCCTGTCGCGCCCGCTGGTCGTCAGCGACCCGGTAATGGTCGGCACCGGGCTGATCTCCCGCGTGCTGGAGCCTCTGGAGCGTGCCGGTATCCAGGCGGCGGTGTTCAGCGATACCGTCTCCGATCCGACAGATACGGTGATCGAGGCCGGGGTCGCCGAATTCCGCCGTTCCGGCGTCGATTGTCTGATCGGCTTCGGCGGCGGCTCGCCGATCGACACTGCCAAGGCGATCGCGATTCTGGCAGCGGGTGGTGGCAAGATGCGCGACTACAAAGTGCCGGTGCAAGCCGATCGCGGTGCGGCGCCGGTCATCGCGGTTCCCACTACCGCTGGTACCGGCAGTGAGTGCACGCGCTTCACTGTCATCACCGATACCGAGCGCGGGGAGAAAATGCTGATCGCCGGGCTGGGCGCATTGCCGCTGGCCGCGATCGTCGATTACGAACTGACCTTCACCGTGCCACCGCGCACCACCGCGGACACCGGCATCGACAGCCTGACGCACGCGCTGGAGGCCTATGTGTCGAAGCGCGCCAACCCGTTCTCAGACGCGCTGGCGCTGTCCGCCATGAGCCTGATCGGGCAGACCGTCCGCACAGCGTATAACGAGCCACGCAACGCCGGCGCGCGCGAGGCAATGATGCTCGGTGCCACGCAGGCGGGGCTTGCGTTTTCGAACGCATCGGTGGCGTTGGTGCACGGGATGTCGCGTCCGATCGGCGCGCATTTCCATGTGCCGCACGGGCTTTCCAACGCGATGCTGCTGCCGGCGGTGACACGGTTCTCGGTGGGTGCCGCCGAGTCCCGTTACGCCGACGCTGCACGGCGCGTTGGATTTGCCGAGCCTGCGGACAGTGATGCTGCCGCCGCCGCGAAACTGGTCGCCGGTCTTGAGCGAGTCAACAACGAGCTGGCGGTGCCGAGCCCAGCGGCCTACGGGATCGACGATGCGGCTTGGCACGACAAGCTTGAGCTGATGGCCGACCAGGCGCTCGCCTCCGGCAGCCCGGCCAACAACCCGCGCGTGCCAACCAAGGAAGAGATTGTGGCGCTCTACCGCGAAGTCTGGACCGGCGCTCCGCTGAACGCATAGCGTGGGCCTGCCTGACTTGTAGCGCTGCCGGCCTTGTCGAATTCGATATCTGCCGCCTTTGGGAGTGCTGGACGTTCAAGGAGCAAATCAATGCGAAAGAACCGCCTTCGCGAACTTATCGATGCGGGACAACCGACACTCGGGACGCATCTGCTGTCAACATGGCCGACACTGGTGGAACTCGTAGGTCATACCGGGCTTTATGACTATATCGAATTCACCGCCGAATATGCGCCGTTCGATCTGCACGAGCTTGATAATCTTGGCCGAGCGCTTGAGCTTGTGAACCTCGCCGGGGTGATGAAAATCGAGCAGACGCAGTGGACGCATCAGGCGATGCGCGCGATCGGCTCCGGATTTCAGGGAGTGCTGTTTGCTGACGTTCGCACGGTCGCTGATGCGATTGCCTGCGTGCGGGCGGTGCGTGCAGAAGCACCGGGATCGGGCGGCTTGCTTGGGGTTGGGATGCGTCGCGATGTAGGGGTGGTACGCGAAGGCGGAACTCCCGCGTACGTCAAGGCGCTCGACGAGGCAATTGTCTCGATAATGGTCGAGAAGCGGGAATGCGTGGAGGATATCGACGCTATTCTTTCAACGAAGGGCATCGATATGGTGCAGTTCGGGCCTGCGGATTACGCTATGAGTATCGGACTCGCCGGCCAGTGGACGCACCCAGACGTGCTGAAAGCGGAGCGAATCACGATTGAGACCGCATTCAAGAAAGGCATCCATCCGCGCGTGGAGATTGAGCAGCCCTCGGAGGCCGCACGCTATCTGGAGATGGGCGTGAAGCACTTCTGTATGGGCTGGGACGTCGGCATCCTGCATGGGTGGTGGCGCGAGAATGGCGAGCAGATGCGCCGGGGTCTTGGAGGCGATCGTTCTCGATAGGCTGCGGCGTGGGTCGACGTTGTGATAGCGCAGCTCGGGCGTTGACCTCTGGGGGTCTCAGGTTCCAGATGGGGACTGCGCCATTACAACGGGGGAAGAAGATGAAGGCCACTCGACGCACCGTCCTGAAGACGGGACTCTCGGCGGGCGCGGTTGCTGCAACTGCCGGGCCGCGGTGGGCGAGGGGCCAGGGCGCGCCACCCGCCAACAAGACGCTGCGTGCCGTGATGCAGGCCGATCTGCGCGTGTTCGATCCGATCTGGACCACCGCAAACATCACCGGTTACCACGGCGCGATGATCTACGACACGTTGTTTGCGGTCGATGAGCAGTTTGCTCCGCAACCTCAGATGGTCGGCAAGTGGAGCGTGAGCGACGACAAGAAGCTTTACACCTTCGAGCTGCGCGACGGGCTCGGTTGGCATGATGGTACGCCGGTCACGGCCGCCGACTGCGTCGCCTCATTGCGTCGCTGGGCAGCCGTTGACGCGGGCGGTCAGGCGATGATGCAGCGCGTCAACGACATTTCGAAGAAGGACGACAAAACCTTCATTATCTCTCTCAAGGAGAAGTTCGGGCCGTTGCTCGACCAACTGGCGAAGCCGATCACGCGCGACTGCTTCATGATGCGCGAGAAGGACGCCAACACGCCGCCGACCGAGCAGGTCAGCGCCAATATCGGCTCCGGCCCGTTCCTGTGGAATCGGGACGAAGCCAAGCCTGGCGTACAGTATGTCTATGACAGGAATCCGAAATACGTGCCGCGGTCGGAGCCGCCTTCAGGTCTGGCAGGCGGCAAGGTGGTCAGGCTCGAGCGGGTGATCTGGGAGAACATCGGCGACCAACAAACCGCGATGGCGGCGCTGCAATCGGGTGAGATCGACTTCTATGAGGTTCCACCGATCGACCTTTTGGGGCAGCTTGAAAGCGATCCCAACATCAAGATCGATCAGTTCGACAAAGGCGGCAACATTGTCATCCTGCGAATGAACTTCCTGCACAAGCCGTTCAGCGAGTTGAAGGCACGCCAGGCGATCCCCTACCTGGTGAACCAGGAAGATTTCATGAAGGCGTCGTTCGGCAATCAAAAATACTACGGCACGGTGGATTCGATCTTTGGTACCCACACACCATACGTGAACGACGAGAACACCGACTGGTTCCGCCACGGAGTTGATTTGGACAAGGCGCGACAATTGTTCAAGGATTCCGGCTATAACGGCGAGCCTGTCATTGTGCTTCAGGCCACCAACTTCGCCTACATGAGCAACTCCGAGCAGTTGATCGCCGCGCAGTTGCGCAAGATAGGCGTTGACGCGCAGTTGGCGCCGAGCGACTGGGGCGGCGTGGTGACTCGCCGTGCCGTGCAGGCCCCGGATAATCAGGGCGGCTGGGATATCTTTGTCACTGGCGACAGCGACTATTCCCACAGCGATCCGATCGGGCTTGCTACCTTCCAGGCCAACGGCACGAAAGGGTGGTATGGCTGGCCGAAGAGCGACGAGTTCGAGGCATTGCGAGCGAAATGGGCGGATACCGATACCCTTGACGAACGCAAGGCGCTGGCGCGCCAGATGCAGAAAGTGTTCTGGGACTTCGTGCCGACTGTGCTGCTGGGGAGGTACCTGCAACCAGTTGCCTACCGCTCCAACGTGAAGGGGTTCATCGGCATGCCAGAGATCATTCCGTTCTGGAACGTCGAGAAGACGTGACAGTATTCGCTTCACGTGGTTTCGCTTTCTGCTACAATACGCGATTGAGGCAGCGAGGTCACGGCCGCGTCGGCAACCCGGCGGCGGGCGCTCGGGTGTCTGTCTGGCGCCGTCTCCCGTGCGCAGTGCGGGGATGCGTGTCGTAGTGCTGAGCACGCGTGAACAGCCGCCTGTGTTTTCGAAACTGGCCGCCCGTCGCCTGCCGTCACCTGGCCAAGCAGCGTCGGCGGGAGGGCGCTACATCGTATCAGCCGTCTGCCGCGGCGTGGTCGGCGCATCGATGCTAACCTGTCAATGATGGACGTAAAAAGCGCGGGCGTCCATGATCAAGGCATGAACGTCGCGTACATCTCGGCACTCTCGGCGCTCGCCGGATCGGTGGTTGGCGGCCTGATATCGGGCATCGCGACATGGCTGAGCGTGCGCGTCCAGACCAGGGCGGGGGACCGCGCCCACGACAAGTTGAGACGAGAAGACCTCTACAGGGACTTCGTCGTCGCGGCGGCGAAAGCATATGGCGTAGGCCTCATAAGCAACGAGCCAAAGATTGAGGAGATCGTCGCCCTCTACTCTATGATTACCAGAATGCGCATTTTGTCCGAGCCGCGAATTGTCGCGTGCGCTGAAAACATCTTGGCCACAACGCTCGACACCTACTTCGCGCCGAACAAGACGATCAGCGAGCTGCATGACTTGATGAAGAGCGGGGGCGGACGGGGGCTCGATCTGCTGAAGGACTTTGGCGAGCTCGCGCGCGAGGAGCTACGGACGTTGTGACCCATTCCCCCGGGCGCCACGGGGCTGCGGCTACGCGGCGCGAGTGGTTTCCGTCCCGTTCCATATGAGAAGTGGGCGTCGCCTGCGTCCCTCGTTGGTCGCCGGCGCGCACGTTCGCGGCTGCGGATAAATGTCGAATCCACGCTGACGGTGATCGGCGCTGCTGCCGCGGGTGTTGGCTGGTCCGAGGTCGCGGTGCCAAGCTGCTCCCCGATAACCAACACTACCTATTTCGATGGTCACGACGCCCTGCCGTTACGGCGGTGTGCGCTGGTGGTGGATATGCCCAGCGACGGGCTTGCTCATCGGCATCACGGTGTGATCCTTCGATCCTTCCGAGGTTTCACATGGAGTAGAGATCGCGACAGCAATCTTGCGGGACCAGGGTAGGAAAGATGATGCACGTCATCTCGACGGCAGTGCCCCAAACGTGTTTCGTGATTTTCGCTTTTTCAGCGGAAGCTTCACCTTCGAAGGTGACGATCTGCCCCGATGGCGGAATTACGTGGACGACGGAAGAGGCGTCGTCTTGTCATTCAAGGCTTCCGCTTCAACAATTCGAAGGCATACATTGAAAAAACTTTTCCAGACAATCCGACCGCTTTCGTCTGCCCAATGTCGTACAGCTCTGACGAGCTACGGTCGGTGATCGCTTTGATTCGCCGGCGAGGAAACGCTCCCAGGCAAGCATGGTGTCGCTACCTTCGGCGCGGCTCATCAGAGACGCTCCGATCGGTAAACCGACCGGCGACGATCCGGGCTCCGGGAGTCCCGGTTTTTGCTGCGGGCGGCTCTCGGACATCACCTTTCCTCCCGATCCGCTCGTCACGTCATCCCGAGCCGCTCCGCGCCGCCGCCGCGTGCCGGTCCGGCGGTCGGGTCCTCGTAATCGGGTTTGTCCGCGACCAGCGTATCGGTGGTGAGAATAAGGCCCGCGACTGAGGCGGCGTTGCGCAGCGCCACCACGCCGACCTTGGCCGGGTCGATCACGCCCGCGGCGAACAGGTCGCAGAACGTCCGCGTGCGCGCGTCGAGCCCGATCCCGGCGGGCGCCGCGCTGACGCGGGTGAAGACAGCATCCGGATCCAGACCGGCGTTTTCGGCGATGACTGTGAGCGGGCGGCTGATCGCGTGCCGGACCAGCATCGCGCCCTGCCACGCCGGCGGGCTCAGTTCGGCTTCGAGCCGCGACAGCGCCGGGGCGGCTTGCAGCAGCGCCGTACCGCCGCCAGCGGCGATACCCTCCTCGATCGCGGCACGGGTCGCGGCAACCGCGTCCTCGGCGAGCTGCGCGCGGCGCCTGCGTTCGACCGGCGTCGCCCCGCCGGCATAGATGACCGCCGAACCGCCCGACAGCTTGGCGAGACGCTGCTCCAGCTTATCGCGCTCGACATTCGGGGGTGCGAACTCCATCTGATTGCAACACCGTTCGGTAATCAGCAGGAGATGGCGAGATAGCCGATTCCGGCGCGGCGCGTTCTTCAATTCGTAGACGGTCAGCTTTGCAGGAGCTGACCGATGCGCCGCTACGGACTTCGCGACGACCAGTGGGACCGGATCAAGGACCTTTTGCCAGGCCGCAAGGGTTCGGTCGGCGTGACCGCGGCGGACAACCGCCGGTTCGTTGAAGCGGTGCTCTACCGCTACCGGGCCGGCATTCCCTGGCGCGATCTGCCGGAACGCTTCGGCGACTGGAAGAACACCCACCGACGCTTCAGTCGCTGGGCCAAATCCGGCGTCTGGAAGCGGGTGTTTCAGCATCTTGCCGTCGATGCCGACAACGAATACGCGATGATCGACAGCACCGTTGTGCGTGCCCATCAGCACAGTGCCGGCGCCCAAAAAAAGACGGCGAGGACCAGGCCATCGGGCGCTCGCGCGGCGGACTGAGCACCAAGATCCATACCATGGTCGATGCGCTGGGCAATCCGGTCGGCTTCCACCTGACCGGCGGCGAGGCACACGACCTGGTTGGTGCCGACCACCTCTTGCCGGACATGCAGGCCGACATGCTGATCGCCGATAAGGCATTCGATGCCGACCAGCGGGTCATCGAACCGTTGGCGACAGCGGGCAAAACCGCGGTGATCCCGCCGAAGGCCAATCGCCGGGCGCCGCGGGCGTTCGATCGGCATCTCTACAAGGCACGCCACCTGATCGAGAACTTCTTCGCCAAACTCAAGCAGTTTCGCGCCATCGCCACCCGTTACGACAAGACCGCACGCAACTTCCTGGCCGCCGTCCACCTCACCGCCAGCGCGATTTGGCTCAATTGACGACACGCCCTAGTTCGAGCACAGTCTCGAGCCCGCTCCCTTCCTCGACTGCCAACACGCCGGCTGGGCCGATCCGCTCCAGCGCCTCGGCGACGATTCCGCCCAACCGCTCCTCGTTGGCAGCGATCACGGCGACGGCGCGGGCCTCGTGTTCCGTACCTCGTTCCAGACCCTGATCGATCGCGCGGGCAACCAGGATCGGTTGTCGCTGAAGGATGTCGTCGGCAGCGCCTTTGTCGTGGCAGTCGAGAATCGGCCCTCGTCGAGGCCGGTATCGCTCGCTCCCGTTTCACGACCTCTGCGGCCGCCGCGGTTCGTGGCGGACGATCCGGCAGTTGCAGCTGCGGTGCGTAAGGTCGAACAGGCCGCCGCACGGCGCCTGCCCATTCTCATTTGCGGGGCGACCGGCACCGGAAAGGAAGGGCTCGCGCGCTATGCGCATGCGGTGAGCGGGGGCTCGGGCGCTTTCGTTCCCGTGAACTGCGCCGCGATGCCGAAGAGCCTGATCGAAAGCGAAATGTTCGGTCATTCCGAAGGCGCATTCACCGGTGCCCGCCGCCACGGCGCAAAGGGACTGGCCGAGGAGGCCGATCGCGGGACCCTGTTCCTCGACGAGATAGGCGACATGCCGCTCGATCTGCAGGCGGTTTTGCTGCGGCTGCTGGATGACTGGACGGTCCGTCCGCTCGGTGGCGGTCGGGTTCGCGGCGTTGACGTGCTGCTGCTGACCGCGAGCAACGCCGATCTTGAGGCTCGGGTGGCCGCCGGCCTGTTCCGCGCGGACTTGCTTTATCGCCTGAACACGGTCGAGGTGCATCTCCCGCGCCTCGTGGATCGCAACGACTTCGCGGAGCTCGTAACAGTGCTGCTGTCCGACTGCGCGCCCGGCGCGGCCATCATGCCCGAGGCGCTAGGATACCTCGAAACGCTGCCGTGGCCGGGCAACATCCGGGAGCTGCGCAATATTCTAGTACGGCTGACGCTCGAGGCGTCGATCCGCGAGATCGACCTCGCCGCCGTGATGCGTGTGGCGGGATCATCCACCGCGCGCAGCGGCGCAAGCGCTGGCACGACGTTGCATGCGTCGGTGCGGGCGCGGATCGTCGCCATGTATCACGAGGAAGAACGCAGCGTCACCCGCACGGCACGTCGGCTCGGAGTCTCCCGTAACACTGTCTATCGCGCCATCCGTGCGGCGGTTCCGGGATTGGCAAGTTATACCAACCGCCCTAGACACTGACACACGCCCAGTGGCGGGTTCCGATTGAGCGGATGCGGTCTGGATCATCGATCAGGAAGTTCCACGCATCCTTGCAAGCCTCAATGATCGCCTCGTAGGTGTCCCAGACGAGATTGCATAGCTTGTTGGCGCGCAGGTATTCCCAGACATTCTCCATCGAGTTCAGCTCCGGCGAGTAGGGCGGCAGAGGCACCAGCGTAATATTGCCCGGCACCTTCAGCTTTTTGCCGCGCTGGTGCCAGCCGGCCTGGTCGCAGAGCATAGCAGCATGCGCACCAGGGCTGACCTGAGTGCTGAGTTCCTCGAGTAGCTCATTCATTCCCTCGGTGTTGGCCGCGGGCATGATAACCGCCGCGCCGACGCCGCGAGCGGGGCAGATCGCCCCATAGAGATAAGCGGACTCGTGGCGGTTGTCCCGCACCATCGGCGGCCGCGAGCCGATCGGCGCCCAGATATAGGCGTGCGTGCCCTTCTGACCGACACGGGCCTCGTCCTGAAACCACACCTCGATCGGCGTACCAGGCGTGGTGGAGAGAAGAAGGTCCTTCAGGCAACTGCCGAAGTTTTTTTAAAAGCCTCCTGCGCCGCGGCGTGCTTCTTCGGATGGAACGGGCGCGGCTGCAGACGGGTCAGACCCAACTTGCGCAGCCACGACCGACCCTCCAGGATCAGGGCGATCGCCAACAGGCGGCGAACCTGCGCGCCGTCGTCGCTCTGCCGCCATCTCACGCAGCGCCGCCGCCGTGTGCTTCGTGCGGGTAATTATGATCGCTTGCCCCATCCGGCCCTCCCTCGACTCCAATCGATGTCAGGGGCACCGAATCGTAACTTTGCGAGTCAGGGGAAGCCCCCCACTCGAGAGTCGAGAGATCGGGCGGTTGGTATTAATCGGCGTCGCACGCGGCGGGGCCAGCGCTGCGCAGGCAACTATCTTTACGCCGCTGTTTGGACGCACGTCTCCTCGCGCCAGACACGGAATTCCTTGGCACAACGCGCCGATAACTGCTCGCTGCCACGAGATGACGCGGCAGCCGGGAATGGCCGTAGATGATCCCATGCGCCGAGAGGAACTGTTGGGCCTGTCCCGCTGACTTGAACCTCTGCATTTGGCGCTCTCGTCGTCGCGTCGTGTCAATCGGCAGGCAAAAGGGAGCCCTACTGGGCCATATGTAAAAATACCTAGCCGACCGTCTCCTCCTCCTTCAGCCGGCCGAGGCCGCCCGCCTCGACATCCCGCTCAAAAACGATCCGACGTTCGTGCAGCGCGGCCGCCGCCGGCCGGTGTGCGACGGAGATGATGGTGGTGCCGGGCAGCCGTTCGCGCAGCAGGCGATAGAGCGAAGCTTCCGCCTCCGGATCGAGATTTGCGGTCGCCTCATCCAGGAACAGCCAGTCGGGCTTGGCGAGCAGCGCGCGTGCAATGGCCAGGTGCTGCTGCTCCCCGCCCGACAATTTCAGCGCCCAATTGTCCTCCTGATCGAGGAGCGGGATCAGTCGGGCCAGCCCGGCATCGCGCAACGCAACTTCCACCTCGACCGTCTCGTGCGCCTCACCCGACTCGGGATAGGCGACGACTTGGCGGAGCGTCCCCAGCGGAATGTAGGGGCGCTGCGGCAGAAACAGGCTGCCAACCGGGCGTTCTATTCGGCCGCGACCGAATGGCCAGATCCCCGCAATGGCGCGGACCAGTGTCGACTTGCCCGAGCCGGAACGGCCGACCACCACAGCGGACTGCCCGGGCCGAAGCGCGAGATCCAAATTCTCGATTAGATTGGTCCCGTCCGGCACCGCGAGCGTGACGCCCTTGAGTACCAACGGACCCACGGGCACATCGTTGATGGTCGCTCCTTCCGAGCCGGCGTGTTGTGCCGCGTCAATTGCGAGCTTGAAGGTGGTGAGGCGATCCGTAGTCGCCCGCCATGTCGCGATAGAGGCTCCGCTCGTATCCGCGTAGTTCGAGATGAACCAGGATAGCGCGCCCTGCACCTGGCCGAATGCGTCAGCAATCTGCGTCAGGCCACCAAGCGGGATTTTGCCGGCGAAATACCGGGGGGCAGCGACCACCAGCGGAAATATGTTTGCTATCTGGTTGTAACCAACAATTAGGGTGTTCAGGAACAACGTTCGCTTCATGATCGCGTGCCAGTTCCCGATTATCCGCCCAAACCGGTCCACCAAACCGCGCTTTTCCTGTTCCTCACCGTTGTAGAGCGCGATGCCCTCGACGTTCTCCCGCAGCCGCACCAGAGCAAAACGAAAATCCGCCTCGACACGCTGACGCAGGAAATTCAGTCCGATCAGCGGGCGCCCTACAAGGTGCGTCAGCCATGTTCCCGCCACCGCATACAAGAGCGCCACCCAGACCATATAACCAGGGATGGTCATGCCCAGAACCCGGAGCGGGCCGGAAATGCTCCACAGAATGCCCAGAAAGCTGACCAGACTCACCGCGTTCGCAATGAAGTCAACACTGAGCGCCAGCGAGAAGTTCACAAAGTCGCGTAGATCTTCCGAGATGCGCTGGTCTGGGTTTTCGGTGCCAGCCTCCTCGGTTCCGGCGGTCAGACTAAGCCGATAGTAAGCTTGGTCAGCGAGCCACTGATCGAGGAAACGGCCGGTCATCCAGCGACGCCAGCGGATCTGCAGCCATTGTTGCAGGTAGCTTCGGCAGACAGCGATACCGATGAACGCGACCACCACCTCAACGAAGCCGGGCATCAACCCGCTGTCGGTGTGACGGTAGAAAAAGAGCAGTTGGATGAAGCCGTCCCAATCCTTGTTCTGCAGCGCATTGAAAAATTCGCGATTCCAGAAATTCAGCACGACGTTCATGCCGACGAGCGCCAGGTTCATCACGATGATTATGCCCAGCAGCCCGCGGGCGGACCATCTTTCTTCCGAACGGAAATAGGGCAGCGCGAGACGCCAGGCATCCTTCAGGAAAGGCAGTAATCCGTGCATTTTCTGGCCATTTCTCGCTGGTGTGATAGGGCGCCGTGGAGGCTGCGCGAGAGCTGATTTCCCGGAGCCTTATTTGCATAGGTGCAACGTGATGCTTTCCGAGTGCTGTCCCGATCAATGCGCCCGCCGACAGTCTCGCAAGCAGATACTTCGCCCGCTACGTCTCGATCCGGAAATGGGCCTCGGTCGGCTTTCCTGCGAGACCGTTAATCGGCAGCAGGTCCATAGGGCAGGCGGAGAACGCAATGATAAGGTCCATCTCAGCACGCAGCCTAATGTAGCAATTTGGCGTCGATATGGGTGGTTCCAACGACAGCGAGCCGTCGGCCGTCCAGGGGATGTTCATGAACAAGTTGAGGGGACTCGGGGTAGCCGGCGGTGCAAGGCCAAGTTCGGCAAGCCCCTGCGCCAGATTATCGGTACAATTGTCGTGGTGTTCGGTGCAGCCAAGTTGCTCGTAGCGGTACCGGTCGCACGCCGCGAGCAAGGTGTCATGAATACCGCCGGAAGTATCCTCTAATACGGTCAGAATTGGTCGGCGACGGTTACTCACCAGGGAATCGCCAACTTGCGGGATCATTCTTCGCAACCAGGAGCGGCTGTGCTCCATCGACATGAACTCGCTGATGTCGTGGCGGTTGAACGCCCAAGTATCCACTACCTGTTCGCCATGCGTGTTGATCACGCGGATGACCTGGTTCGCCGCGACAAAAGCCACTTTGCCTCGACGTGCCGGAATTGTGTTGGTGTCAGACATCCGCGTTCCCCTGCTGCTTCTTGCAAGTCTGCCGCAGACGAGCGAGCTCGAACAGGGCTGCTATTCGGCTGTACATTACAGGGCGCCAGCCGTGAGGACGCGGTGATGGGTTCCGATCCTTCTATGCATTCCGGCTGAGCACGGTCAGCGACTTACATGGAACAAGAAAGGCGTGAGCCGCCCCGCCGCCCAGCGCCGCGCTAACGTGCCGTCCCGCCGCGCGCCGCTGGGTTTGCGGCGTATCGCGCCGCGCCGCCCGGCTTGCCAGCGCCCTCGCCCCTGCCGGACCCAGCCAGTCTGCTCGGCGAGCTGCTGCGCATCATGCGCGGAGGTTGAGTGTATTCGCTGACGCGGGCGATCCGCAGCGGACGGGCGGATGTGAAGCTCGCGCCGTGGCGCTCGACCAGCCGAGGCGGTGTGATAGCGCCCACGCCGATCGCACCGGCGGCAGGCAATCGTCAGCATGGCGACGCGCGTGCCGCTTGGCCGGCCAACTCCTAGATCGGCTAATCGGCCCCTCACCCGGCACCCGCGGCGCCGGTCAGGCCGGCCGCTTCATGACCACGAAGCCTGACCGGCGCAGGTGCCAGACCAGCCGCTCGGCCGTGATCCGCGCCATCGCGTCGTCAGCGTGGTGGACGCGGGCGTCGGCCGTCATAGCGGAGCGCGAAGGATAGCGTCGGCGACCTCGGCCGGGATGGCGGGGCGAAGCTGTGAAGCTGTCGGGGTTCGTCGGACATCCGGGGCAGGGTAGCCCGCCGGCGCGAACAGAACGGGGGGCCGCTATGGCTCGCGGTTGCGGCTTGGCGGCTCTGCCCTCGGTAGCGAACAGCACCCGGGCACGGTCGATATCAACAAACAGCGTGATGTAGTCATGGCCGCGACGGGCGGCGGTCTCGTCGATGGCAAGCCGGGTCGCTTCCGAAGCGTCGGTCCGCGCCCGCGCCTGCTCGACGTAATGGTGGACGACCCGCCACAGCCGGGTGTCGTGCTCGCCCACCATCCGGGCCACCGCCTTGACCGGCATCGCCGAGACCATGGTCATGAGCAGCGCCTCGAACAGCAGGGTAAAGCCGCTGTCGGGTCGCGCCCACGGCACATTGGCCGTCCGGATGCCGCATCGGTCGCAGCGGACACGTGGCACGCGGGCGTTCAGGTACGCCTGGTGTTGGAAGAAATTGAGGTGGCGCTAGGTCATTCGCTGAGTGTCGTAGGCCGGACAATCGGTGGCGCCGCAGCTCGGGCAGGCAAACCGGCTACCAGGTGCGACGTCGATCTCGATGTCGAGCCGCTGCGCCGCGGCATCGAACTCGCTGCGGGTCACTGTCCAAGGCGGAGCCAGATCGAGCGCCTGTTGCAGAAGGGTGGTGTCGCGCATCGTCGTGCCTCTCGTCGCCCGGCCTGTCCGAGGGTGGCGTCGTGCTCGCCCCCGTCAAGGACGCTTCGCGTCGCCTTCGGCGGTGGCCTGTGGCCATCCTTGACCGGGGCTGTGCGCGGCGCCTGCGGGTCGTCAGGCCGGGACGAAGAAACGACCCCTTTCAGCCGAACAAAGAAACATCAGCAGGTGGTTGGAGTGGTTCGGCAAGACAAGAGGGTATCGTGACTACCCACGCCAAACTGCGAGCAGGTTTTTTTTGAAACTGAGACCGGCGTGGTCGAGGAAATGCCACACCCCGTAATAGCTGACCGTGACGCCGCGCGCGGTCAGCTTAGCCAGCAGTTCCCGACCAGTGATGTCGGGTTTCTCGACCACCCGGGCGCGCTTGCGATCAGCCGGGTCCAGCCCTTCGCAGCAAGCATGACGGCGGCGATATCGCGGGGCGCTCGGCCTCCCGCAGAACGTCCAGCGCGAGCTGTCAGCTCATTGCGGGCGAGCTTGGCGCCGTAGCCGGCGAATAGCGGCTCTAGCCGGCCGAGTTAATGGATGCGAATCCGCTCCCGGCGCAGCTTTGTAAGCTCACTTTCGGGCATTCCTGCGCCCTATTGAGGCGCTGGCCCGGCCGGAACGTTCTGCCGGTGGCCGCTGCCGCGCGATACCGCCCCGATCAGAGGATTGGTCGCGCCTTCTGCCAGATCATAGCGTGCGGCAAGTCTGCCTTGACACCATTCGCTGGCTCGGCCGCGAGGTTAGCGGCTGCGATCCGCAGGAGCACGCTGCGGGAGGTGATCTCCACACTCTTCTGGCTCTGCCGAGGCAGCGGAATCTTGCTGCGCCCGCAATATGCGACCAAGAGCGCCGTGAGCCCCTCGGCCCCCACCTCGGCCGACGGCATGCCATCGGCATCCCTGAATACCACTGTGTTCTTCTCAGGCAGGAACTCGATCCTGCGCATTCGCTCCGCGCGCAGTCCCGCAGCCTCGGCCATGCGAGGAACCGCAGCGATGGCACGCATAATAGCGGGCGCATCGAACTCTACCGTCCGGGTCTCCAGCACAGGCAAGCGATCGGCTCCTGGTTCGCCCCGCGCGGGAACGCCATGTCCCGTGGAGGCGCCAGCGACCATCGCATGCCCGAGTGAAGGGGTTCCTAACGAGAGCTGCGCGCTCGACGAAGCACGGGGGGTGATCAACAACCAAGCGGACCTCAGGAACCTGTCGGAACGATGATTGCAACGAAAACCCGATATGCTTCCACAGTCCCGCACCACAGTTCTGTTCCGATCCGTGGGCCACTGACGGGACATTCCACAGCGACGGTGCCAACCAGTTGCGCCACCGCGCGAAGCCAGTTTCGATCACGGGGAAGATCACCGGCGAGAACTTGGAAGCCGACATCGGCAGCATTGATTGCGCTGCGCACTTATCTCTGAAGAAATCGCGACGGGCGCCGTTTGCGCTCGCTGACCTTATGGCCGACGCTGCTCGGCCACCGCCCGCACGATTTCCTACCACAACCGATCCGCCGCCTCTCGCCGTTGGCGAAGCTCCTCTTCCGTCATGTCGGGCTTCAACTTGTCAACGATGATCGACGCCAGCGCCACGGGCTTGCGCTTGCGCTTGATCCGCCTCGGCGGCTTGGCGATGACGATGGTGGGCTTGTCGATCAGCACGTCGGGTACGTCGGGTGTTCGCGTGGCGATGCCAAGGCCGGAGAGGGCGGCGCAGCCGGTGGTGTAGGGTGCCGGACTCTGAACGGCTCGGTTGGCGCCTTTAGACGCGCGTCGATCCATCCGCGGACAAGATGCCGGCTGTTCGCTCGGTCACTGGCTCGTCCGGGTCCACAGCGCGCTCCGCGGGTGGCTACCCGTTAGGAACCGCTAAACTCCCGTGTTTGCCATCGGCCGAATCAGGACGAGCGCTAGCTTGCGAGGGTCTATGACAAGGGCGCCAGCTGCTGATGCGGCATCGGCAGGGCCGGCCGGCGGAACGCCTCGAAGTTGCACTGTGGCTGCACGGGTCCGGCGGTCAGTCGCAATTCTACCGATAAGCCGTTGAAACCACGGGCGCGCCCTACAGGACTCGAACCTGTGACCCACAGCTTAGAAGGCTGTTGCTCTATCCTACTGAGCTAAGGGCGCGAACCGGGGGTCTAGTGTTGCGATCCTATCGCTTCGATCCCCGGCCTCCATCTGGTTCGCGGCCGATCCCGCCATCCCGGTCGGGATCGAAGTGTCAAAGTCAGAACACTAGGCAACATTGAAAGCGCGCTCTGAAGATCTGAAGATCTAATGCGTCCACATCTCTCGCCGGCCGAAGCGGAAATTGTCGGCATAGGCCTTCGGCTTGACCCGGCGTTCCTGCGGCAGCTCCACGTCATAGGCGACGCCGTGCTTCTCGGCATACGCGACTGCCTCCTCGCAGTTCTCGAAGGTCAGCTTCACCTGCGCCTGGGTATCCGTGCTGCCGATCCAGCCCATCAGCGGATCAGGGAGGCGCGGCGCAGCGGGCTCGAACTCCATCACCCAGTGATGGGTGCCGGCACGGCCAGATTGCATCGCGTTCTTCGGCGGCTGGTAGATGCGGGCCCGCATGGCCGGTCCTGCTCCGTTTGTCAAACCAGTGGTCGGGGCGGCCGGATTCGAACCGGCGGCCTCGTGTACCCAAAACACGCGCGCTGACCAGGCTGCGCCACGCCCCGTGACAGTGTCCCTGTGGGGTGCCCCTAGCACGATCACCCCATGTCGTGGAACATCGGCGCCAGCACCTTGTCGCCGACCGTGATGCCGAGCCGGGCAGTGGTGCCGCCGGCCAGCTCAAGCGTGGCCAGGACCGGGCCCTGGCTGGCGATGATGCGCAAGCTGCGTGGCACCGTGTTCTCGGCGATCGAGTCGATCGTGCCGTCGGCGGCGATGAACACCATGTCGAGCGGCACCAGGGTGTTCTTCATCCACATCTCAGACTGCCGCGGCGTGTCCCAGTCGAACAGCATCCCGCCATCGGGCGGGACGCTCGTGCGGAACATCAGCCCGGTCTCCTGCTGCACCGGGGTGGTAGCCAGCTCGACGTTGAAGACGTGCCGCTGGCCGTCCTTGGTCACGATGACGAGCTGTTGCTTCGGCAGTTCGGGCTGCGGTCCGGTGGGCTCGTCGGACTGGGCGAGCGCGGCGGCCGGCGCGAGCGCCAGCAGCGCGAGCAGAGTGCGGCGGTTCATGCGGGCTGGCATTCCTGTTTCCTGGCCGGCTGGCGGCGTGTGTCGGGCGATGTACATCACGGCTAGCGCTGGGGCATGCCCTGCGGCACAACGGTCTGCACGATCGAAGCGTCGAGCGCCTCGTAGTCCTGGTAGCCGATGGTCGCGTAGAGCTCGGCGCGGGTCTGCATCCGGTCGACCATGCTCTGTGGGCCACCGTCACGACGGATCGCAGCGTAGAGTTCGGCCTGGGCCTTATTGGCGACACGCAGCGAGCTGACCGGCCAGATCACCATCTTGTAGCCCATCTGCTCGAACTCGCTCGCGGTGAAGAACGGGGTGCGGCCGAACTCGGTCATGTTGGCGAGCAGCGGCGCCTTCACCTGCTCGGCGAAGGCGCGGAACATCTCGGCGCTTGTCAGGGCTTCGGGGAAGATCGCGTCGGCGCCGGCTTGCGAGTAGAGACGGGCGCGGGCGACGGCGCCGTCCATGCCTTCACTCGCGGCGGCGTCGGTGCGGGCGATGACGAACAGGTGCCGGCGGGCGCGCACGGCTGCGGCGATCTTGGCGGCCATGTCGTGTGGATCGGCAAGCTTCTTGTCGTTCAGATGGCCGCATTTCTTCGGCAGCATCTGGTCCTCGATATGTGCGGCGGCGGCGCCGGCGTCCTCAAAGCAGCGGACCATGTGCATGACGTTCAGCGCCTCGCCATAGCCGGTGTCGCCATCGACCAGCACCGGCAGCGCCGAGGCGCGCGCGATCTGGCGGATGAAGAAGCACACCTCATCGACGGTGATCACGCCGAGATCGGGCAGGCCCATCTGCGCACTCATCGCCGCGCCGGAGAGGTAGAGCGCCTGAAACCCAGCCGCCTTCGCCTGCAGCGCCGCCATGCCGTTATGCGCGCCGGGCAATTCCAGGATGCCGAAACGGGAAAGCAGAATACGGAACCGCTCGCCGGCGGGGGCGGCGGGAAGGTCTGCGGCGACGAGATAGGTCATGGCGGATCGCTCCGGATGCAGGCGCCCCGGTCGGCCTGCGCGCCTGGCAGTCGCCGGCCGGATGATCGGGCGCCGTGGTAGAGCGTGTTGGCCGCGCCAACAAGCGCCGGTCGCCAAAAATCTTGGCTACGTGTCACACATCGCCAGGCTACGTCGTCATGTCCTCTGGAATAGCCCTGATGGAGGAGACAATCATGACACCGAGGCTGAACCCGTTTGCCACCGCGCCTGCCGCAATGCAATCATGGCAGGATTTCGGAAAGGCCATCCTGGAGGGCGGGCTCGAGGACAATCTGACGGAACTCGTGAAGATCCGTGCGTCGCAAATCAACGGCTGCGCCTTTTGCCTTCACATGCACACCGCCGCTGCCCGAAAGCAGGGCGAGACCGAGGAGCGTCTTTACCTGCTCGATGCCTGGCGGGACTCGCCGCTCTATAACGAGCGGGAACGCGCGGCACTTGGTTGGACCGAAGCCTTGACGCTGCTCTCTGAGACGCATGCGCCCGATGCTGCTTATGAAGCGCTGCGAGCGCAGTTCACTGAGCAGGAGCAAGTGATGCTTACCTTGCTGATCGTGGCGATCAACGGATGGAACCGGATTCAAGTCGGCTTCCGCGCGGTCCATCCCGTGCACGAGCGCCAGGCGGCTTGATGGCGGCGACGCCCGGCCAGGATGCCGCTGCCACATTCGATCCGCTGCGTCCGCGATTGGTCCGCATCGCTTACCGGATGCTGGGATCTGTCGCGGACGCAGAGGATGTGGTCCAGGAGGCGTTCCTTCGCTGGCTCGATGCCGATCGCAACGCGGTGCGCGAACCAGAGGCCTATCTCTGCCGCGTAGTGACGCGGCTTTGCCTCGACCACCTGAAATCCGCGCGACACCGGCGCGAAACCTATATCGGGCCGTGGCTGCCGGAACCGGTCGTAGAGGCAGCGGAGGATGAGATCGACGACATCACGCTGCCACTGATGCTGGCGCTAGAGCGCCTGTCGCCGCTGGAACGCGCCGCCTTTCTCCTGCACGACGTATTCGGCGTCAGCTTCGAGGAGATCGCGGAGACGATCGGTCGCGAACCGGCAACATGCCGCCAGCTTGCCAGCCGTGCGCGGACCCATGTCCGAGCCGCGCGCCCTCGCTTTCAGATGCCGAAAGAGCGTGGACTGCAGATCGCCGCGGCGTTCTTCGCCGCTTCGCGCGACGGCGACATGCAGCGGTTGCGGTCGCTTCTGGCGGCGGATGTAACGATATATGCAGATGGCGGCGGCAAGGTGCCAGCGGCAACGCGACCAATCATCGGGGTAGATGAGGTCATACGGTTCCAGGCCTCGCTGGCGCAGATCTTCGTCAGGACGATGTCGCGGATCGTACGCTATGGCTTTATCAACGGCTTGCCGGGATTCGTGACGGTCGAGCTGGGGAACACGTTACAAACGACAGCGCTATGGATCGAGGACAAGAAGATTGTCACAATTTATGTTACGCGCAATCCGGACAAGCTGCGGCATGTCGTCCACTGATAGCGGAGACTGAAGGCGCACTCAGAGCGCAGTTGCGCATTTATGATCCTCTCTGGTGCTTTTACTGGCACCGCCGAAGCTGCGCTCGGGTTCGCCGACCAGCCATCCGACCCCAGGCGAACATCGCCCACATCGCTGCGTTGCAGCCGGCCAACCTGGCCGAGACCGACACCGCAGCCCTCGACGTCGCTGGGATCACCCGCCGCATGGCACACATCAGCGCGTCCCGAGCTAGAGCCGCCGCACGGCGAGGTGGTCGGGAGCAACTCGCCGGCGGACTGTTAACTTGCCTTAGTTGCGTGCCCTCACGGTGACGGGGGCGTATACGTAGGAGCAGGGACGTTGCTCTGCCCCCCATTTTGCCCGGGCGGATTGTACAGCCTCCAATTGGCCATAGGTTGGAAGAGCAGCTGCGCGTTGGCGCAGCCATCGCCGACCATCTTTGCGTCAACATCCCCGTTAGCAGACCTCGTTCCCAGAACGGTAGCAACGGGTCCTTCTCCCGTCCGGGATTTCAGAGTCAGTTGGAAGTGTCCGGCGTCGTCCATGGTCCCGGTGACCGAGCTGATTCCGGTCATATCGGAATAGTAAAAGATGCCGGTAACAGCACCGTCCTGGTGGCGTGCAATGCGCCACTCAATGTATGGGCACCCCGCCACATTCGACGGTACCTCTCCAGTATAGATCATCGCCGGCGGTGGGGGAGCCGCTACCGACCCTCCGGCCACTGCCTGAGCGGCAAGTAAGCTTAGTGCCGACACGAATATCGCTCCGCGAGTCATGCTTTTTCTCCATCTCCTTTAGAAGACCCCCTGTCCGGAGGCACACTCAACCTGTAGCGCTCAACTCAATGCGGATGTTTGATGTAGATCAACTATCGTGACAGTGTCATCCATCGGTCATCAGGCTTGCATGAATGCGATCCCCAAGAAGGCGGACAGGCCCACATAAAATCCGTCATGGAGGCCTACTTTCCGACTGAAGCGGGAGGCTGACGTGTCAGGTCAACAACCCGATGGCACCGGAGCTTTCCAGGGTGGTTATCGGCCGCTATCCCACGCCTGCTCCTTCCACCAACGCCATCAGATGCTCCAGCCGATCAGCCTCGACCGCCGGCTTATCGGTACGGATGCGGGCGATGCGCGGGAATCGCATCGCTACGCCGGACTTGTGCCGCGCCGAGAGCTGCGCGGCGTCGAACGCCACCTCCAACACCAGCGCCTTCTCCACCTCCCGCACCGGGCCGAAGCGCGCCACGGTGTGGTTGCGAATCCAACGATCCAGCCAGGACAGCTCGGCATCGGTGAAGCCGAAATAGGCCTTCCCCACCGGCACCAGTTCATCGCCCTTCCACAGACCAAACGTATAGTCCGAGTAGTAGCTGCTCCGCTTGCCGTGGCCGCGCTGCGCGTACATCAGCACCGCATCGACCGTGTGCGGATCACGCTTCCATTTCCACCACAGCCCCTTCGGCCGCCCGGGCACATAGGGGCTGTCGGCGCGCTTCAGCATGATCCCTTCCATCGACGCGGCGCGCGCCCCGAGACGCAGGGCGCTCAACTCATCCAGCGAAGCGAACGAGATCACCGGCGACAGATCCATGCGCGCCGGCTGCACCCGCGCATACCACGCCTCCAGCCGCGCCCGCCGCGCATCGAACGGCAGCGGACGCACGTCTTCCTCGCCATCGAACAGAATGTCGTAGAGCCGCACGCCGACAGGGTAGTCCTGCATCGTCTTCGCACTGACCAGCTTGCGGTTCAGCCGCTGCTGCAGGTCGGCGAACGGCGCCACCTGGCGCCCGTTAGGGCCGTCGCGCATGACGAGCAACTCGCCGTCCAGCACGGCGCGGAATGTCATCGCTTCCATAATCTCGGGAAACGCGCGCGAGATATCGTCCGCGCCGCGCGAATAGAGCCGCCGGCCGCCCTTCGTCGCCACGAGCTGCACGCGGATGCCGTCCCATTTCCACTCGGCACGGAACGCCGTGGCGTCCAGCGTCGCCAGGTCCGCCTCTTCCAGCGGATGGGCCAGCATCGGCGGGCGGAACACCGGAGAATCCGCGGGGTCGGGGCGCTCCGCACGTCCTTCCAGCCAGGCGAACAGTGGCAGATAGGGCGGTGCCAGGCCGTGCCAGACCTCCTCGACCGCATCCGGATCGACGCCGCCGATCTCCGCCAGCGCAATTTTCGCCAGCCGGCCCGATGCACCGACCCGCAGCCCGCCGGTGATCAGCTTCAACAGCGCCAATCGCACGGAGGCGTCCGAGGCATCCAGCCAGCCGGCAACGATGCCCGGCAGAGCCGGCTTCGGGGCGCTCTCCAGCGCCTCGACCACCTCCGACAAGCACGGCGGCGGGGCGCTGGTCGCCGCTTCCGGCCACATCAGGGCAACGGTCTCGGCGAGGTCGCCGACAAAGTCGTACGACCACCCGAACAGCACCGGGTCGGTGCGCGCTGCAGCGAGCTCACGGATCAGCCCTGGTTTCGCGGTGCTAAACGCCAACTCGCCGGCGATGGCTGCGAGGCCGATGCCGCGGTCCGGGTCAGGTTCGGTTTCGAAGTAACGGCGCAGCAGCGCGATCTTGGCGTTGCGCGAGGGGGTGAAGACGAGCCGCTCCAGCAGCTCGGCAAAGGCGATCATGAGGGATCAAGCTGACATAAGCTCAGGTTCGGGCAAGCCCCCCAGCCGCTTCAACTGCATTCCGACCACCCACAGTGCATGCAGGACAGGCAGCCGGCCTCCTTGACAAGGCCGGGCTGGCTGCATCTCGGACAAAGCGGACCAAGATACGGGCTGGCGGTTGTCGCCGGTACCGCAGGGTCATCCTTCTTCACTGGCGAGGCTGGTCGCACCAGGAAGCCGGTCTCGATCATATGCCGCTCGATGACATCACCGATCGCTGCCACGAGCGACGGAATATAGCGTCCCTTGCTCCATTGGCCGCCTCGCGGATCGAACACCTGCTTCAGTTCTTCGGCAACGAAAGCGACCTCACCGCCGCGGCGGAAGACTGCGCTGATCATACGCGTCAGCGCCACCACCCAGGCGTAGTGCTCCAGGTTCTTCGAGTTGACGAAGACTTCGAAGGGGCGGCGAATGCCGTCGTGATCGATGTCATTGATCGTCACGTACATCGCGTGCTCGCTGTCCGGCCAGCGCAGCTTGTACGTGGCGCCCGTCAGCCTTTCGGATCGCACCAGGAGCTCGCCTACGGGCGGCGCTGCGGCAGCCTGCGCCTCGGACGGCGTTACCTGCAGCACCGACCCGGTCACCTCGTTCGGCCGATATGTCGTGCAGCCCTTGCAGCCGCTGCGGTAGGCGTCGCGATAGACTTCCTGGAATTCCTCGAAGCTGATGTCTGCCGGGACATTGACGGTCTTCGAGATGGCGCTGTCCACGTGACGCTGCACCGCTGCCTGCATTCGCACATGTTCCGTCGGCGTCAGGTCTTGCGCCGTCACGAAATGCGCGGGCAGAGCCGCATCGTTGCCGAATTTGGTCCTGAACAGCCGGAGGGCGTAGTCGGAGACTTCCTCTTCGATCTTCGACCCGTCCGGTTGCAGGACTTTCCGGGTATAGGCGAGCGCGAACACCGGCTCGATGCCGCTCGAGACGTTGTCGGCCACAAGCGAGATGGTGCCGGTGGGCGCGACCGACGTGAGCAAGCCGTTGCGAATGCCGTGCTCAGCGATCAACGCACGCACATCGTCATCCAGCCCACGCACGGTTTCGCCGGCGAGATAGGGCTGCCGGTCGAAGAGCGGAAACGTGCCCTTCTCGGCAGCCAGATGGGCAGACGCGATGTGGGCCGAGCGTTCAATCTGGTGCGCCCAGTGCGCCGCGGTCTCCGCTGCCTCCGCCGAACCGTAGCGCAGGCCACACATCATCAGCGCATCGGCAAGGCCGGTCATGCCGAGCCCAATCCGCCGCTTGATCAGTGCTTCGCGGCGTTGTTCGTCGAGCGGGAAGCCGGAGAGATCGATCGCGTTATCCATCATACGAACGGCGACCCCGACCAGATCGGCGAGCTCGGCATCGACGAGCCGGGCCTTCGGCGTGAAGGGCTGTCGGACCATACGCGCGAGGTTGATCGAGCCCAGCAGACAGGCGCCGTATGGGGGCAGCGGTTGTTCGCCGCATGGGTTGGTTGCGCGGATGGTTTCGCAATAATAGAGATTGTTCCGAGTGTTGATGCGATCGATGAAAATCACGCCTGGTTCGGCGTAATCATAGGTGGCGCGGGTGATGGCATCGAACAGCGCCTTCGCGCGGATGGTCTTGTAGGTGATGCCGCCGAACATCAGCGGCCACTCGGCGTCCGCTTCCACCGCGGCCATGAAGGCGTCGGTCGCCAGGACCGACAGGTTGAAGTTGCGCAGGCGGCCGGCCTGACGCTTGGCGGTGATGAAGTCCTCGATATCAGGATGGTCGCAGCGCATGGTCGCCATCATCGCGCCGCGACGAGCACCCGCCGACATGATGGTGCGGCACATCGCATCCCACACATCCATGAACGACAGCGGGCCCGATGCATCGGCGCCGACGCCCTTCACCGGTGCGCCCTTCGGCCGCAACGAGGAGAAGTCGTAGCCAATCCCCCCACCCTGTTGCATGGTCAGTGCGGCCTCGCGCAGATGGGCGAAAATGCTGCCGAGGTCGTCGGCGATCTCGCCCATGACGAAGCAGTTGAACAGCGTCACGCGCCGATTGGTGCCGGCGCCAGACAGGATCCGCCCAGCCGGGAGGAACCGGAAATCTTCCAGTGCCTGGTAGAACTGGTGTTCCCAATGCGCCGTGTCGGTCTCGGCCCGTGCCAGCGCCCGGGCGACGCGACGCCAGGTGTCCTCGATCGTGAGGTCGATCGGCGTGCCCTGCGCGTCCTTCAGGCGGTATTTCTGGTCCCAGACTTGGCGTGAGATCGGCGCGATCCGTTCGGTGACGGAACCGATCCGCGGCTCGACTTGTGTGTCTATGGCTGTCGTCCCTCCGATTCTCGTGCAGCGACGCTGTGAGCGACACCCTATGCCGCGCCCGGGGCAGCGGGGAACAGGGATCAAGCTGGCACAAGCCGAGGCGAGGGCAAGCCCCGCCTGCCGCCGCGACGGTCAGCTCAGCGAGACGCCGAAGGTCTCGGCAAAGCCGGTGCGACCGGCCTCGGTGATCGCCACCGCACGGGTGTCGCGCATCCGGGCGATCCAGCCCAACTCGAAGCAGCGGCTGGCCAGCGCGGCGCCGACCCGCCCGGCGAGATGGGGGCGCCGCTCGCTCCAGTCCAGGCAGGGGCGGCAGAACACTCGCCGGGCGCTGCCGATGCGGACCGGCTCGGCGCCGAACTGGGCGAGGAATTCCCGGCCAGTATCCGTCACTTCGCCGCCATCGGGGGCCAGCACGACATGGCCCCGCTCGACCAGACGGTCGGCGAGCGCCACGCCCAAGCGGCCGGCGATGTGGTCGTAGCAGGTCCGGGCCGTCCGCAGCGCCTCGCCGCCCCGCCACGCGGTGGGCCGGGCGGGGGGCTGGGTCTGGCCCGCCAGTGCCAGGATGCTCTCCACCATCGCCGCCACCTGCGGCGATGCCAGCCGATAATAGCGGTGCCGGCCCTGCCGGTCCGGTGTCAGCAGGCCGGCATCGGTCAACTTGGCCAGATGCCCGCTCGCGGTCGGCGGGGTGACATGCGCGGCGAAGGCGAGCTCCTTGGCGGTCAGGGCCCCGCCGTCCATCAATGCGGCGAGGATATTGGCGCGGGCCGGGTCACCGAGCAGTGCGGCGGTGGCGGCGAGATGGCTGACATCGCTCATGCGGATGGCTCCAGTGCTTTCGGTCATGTAGGCGATCGGCGGGGCGGGCCGCCGATAAATCCTTCGCTCGCGGCCGAAGTATCAGGCTTTATGCCAGCGGCCGTCTCTGATGGGCGGCTCGCGACACAGGGCGGGCCTTGAGAACACCAGCGCGGCGGATCGATTGGGGTTCGGCGTGACGGGCGCATCACTGCGCCGGTTCATGCCCTGTGCTATACTGAGATCGTCGGGATGCAACTTCCCACTGTTGCACGATGAGGATACAGACCCATGACCGGAGCGCCAGAGACCATTGAAGTCGCCGCTGGAGAAGTCGCGGCGGAACTGAAGCGGCGCGGGATAAGCTCCGACGAGCGCGTGATCGTCACGATTGAGCCGGGGCGGGAACTTATCCCTGGACGCCGCGCATCGCGCGCGCGTCGTGGCCGCTGGGCTAACCGATGATGATATTGACCGGCTCATCAAGCAGGCCCAGCGCGAAGTCGAGCCGAAGCTTGGATGAGAGCCGTTGTTGACACCAACGTCTTCGTCAGTGCGGCCCTGAAAGATAGATCGTTTCCCGCGCTTGCTCTGCATGTGGTGGCCCAGCGCGGAACCTTGCTGAAATCTGCTGCTACGGAAGGGCAGCTTTTTGAGGTGCTGGCGCGTCCACAGCTCGCGGCATTCATTGCTCCGGCTGCAACCGATTGGATGCGGAAACTGCTGCAGGAGGCGGCTGTGGCATTCCCATAGTGCCACCAGCAACTTTTGTGCAACAGGCAGCATGGTAGTGCCGCATGTCGCTGATTTTGCTGTGGTTGTCTGAATGGACGGCTCGGCAATGACGCAGACAGTCGGTGATCACGAAGGTTTTGATCTCTTTACGCGGAGGAAGAGCGAGGGGCACGGTGTGCTACGGAGACTTCTCAGTGTCCGTCCGGGAACAAATTGAGTCTTTAGAATCGCTTAGCGGGTCACCCTTGAACCTAAATCCGGCAGTTGGGTCCGATCGTCGCCGGTCTGAAGTGACGACCCACAACCTGGGGTAATTGCTCAGGCCGGGCTCAGGCGAAGCGGTGGCTGCAGTTGCCGGCCATGCAAGAAGTAGCGGAGCGCTTCACTGAGGATGCGATACCAGCGTTGCAGCGGATCCAACTGCTCCGCACTTTTTCGCAGCCGGTCAAGAAAGCCGGCGATGCGCAGGTAAGCTTGCCTCGCCTTGTCGCGCGCGCCATGCGCGCTGCTGATCGTCAGCCTCACCTGGCCGGCGTGTTGGGTGCGCTGCGCGATCGCCGACAGCAGCAAGGGTCGGGTGGTGATCGCCTCCCGATGGTGCTCCGGATCAGCCAGCCGGACGAACAGGCTCCACCAGTTGTAGATCAGTGCAACGATACCGGCCAGCAGCCGACACCGCGTGAGGTCCTGTGTCGTGAAACCGCCCCAACCCCATTGGTTCTTCAGCTCGTCAAAAACGTTCTCGCAATCCGCCCGATCGCGATACAACTGCCCCAGCGTCAGGATTTCATCGTCCATTGAGGTGACCAGCGCAGCGTAGTCCCACGCCTCCTGATCGGGGCCCACCTCGACGAAGCCAAGTCGCCGCTGAGCCGGATCGCCATGATCGACGGCCGGCGGACCAGCCAGTTGGCGGCGCAGCAGAATGACTCTCCGCTGCCGGCTCCAGCCCTCCAGCCGCAGGCTCGTCTCCTTGCCCTGCCAGCCCTGGCCGGCATCCTTCCAGTCCGATGCCTGCATCGCCCGTTGCAGTGCCCGCGTGACGTTTTTCGTCATGCGCAGACGGAACAGATACGCCAGCTCCTCCCGCTCGGCCCGCGCCATCACCGGCTCGATGCCCCACGACTTGTCTCCGCGCAGCAGCCACGGCCGCTGCCCCGCTCCGAGATGATCCAGCAACTCCCACAAGCCGCCCGTCGCGTGTCTGACGTTGTGCTGATCGCCGGGCAATACCTCGACCCGTAGCACCAGCCGCAGGTTCGACAGCATGTAGCTGTGATAGCAGTGCGACGGCCGACCCGGCTTGTGCGGATTATAGCCCAGCTCGGCGCCTTCCTGGTGCCCATACAAAGGTTTGATGGTGGTATCGATGTCGAGCACCCACGGCTCGCCGAGCAGCGGAGCGGTGCAATAGTCCAGGTGGTTTTGCAGCCAGGCCGAGCCTTGCGCTTCGTCGATCTTCTCCAGCCCGCGGCGAACCGAGTCCTCGCTGACCACCTTGCGCATGCCGAGCAACGGCGGGTTCACCGGATCGCAGCGCAGCGCGGTCACATGGGCATAGCGCCGGTGACCCGCCAGAACAGACAGCAGCACGGTGCCAAGCAGATCGCGTGTACGCGGTGCATTCGGGCTAGTGAACCGCAGCGGACAGTCGGCAACCCAATTGTCGAACAACCCGGCCTGCTTCAGGTAGTCGATGAAGAATGGCAGTTGGCCGAACGGCGTCACCGGTGCGGCGGCGTCCCACTCCACGTGCACGCGCCCGGCGAAGGTATCGGCAATCGCCGAATGCGGCGCAACTTCCGGTTGCTCACCCGCGGGGTGAACCGCCAGACATCTCTGTTCTGTGCTCATGCCGGCCAAATCTGCCAATTCAGCCGCGGCGCGCAATCACTCAACTGCCGGATTTAGGTTGAAGCCATTGAATCGCCTGTGATTCTCTCTCCCCCGAGCATCGATTCGGAGGACTGGATGTGGACCAAGGAGAACCGGACGCGGTACGACCGCACCCGACTGCGCTATGAGAGCGATCTGACTGATGCCGAATGGGCCGAGGTGGAACCATTGATCCCCCCGGCCAAGCCGGGCGGCAACAAGCGGAGCGTTGATATCCGCCAGGTGGTGAACGGCGTGATGTATGTGCTGAGCACCGGCTGCCAATGGCGGGCGATCCCCAAGGACCTGCCGCCGCGGAGCACAGTGCACGACTATCTGGAACGATGGACCTGGGACGGCACGCTGGAGCGACTGCATCACGCATTGTATGTGAAATGTCGTGAGCAGGCCTCGCGAGAGGCCAGCCCGACCGCCGCGGTGATTGATGCGCAGAGCGTGAAGAGCGCCGAAAAAGGGGGGCCTCGATCGATCCGCATGGGTATGATGCGGGGAAGAAGATCAAGGGCAAGAAGCGGCACGTCCTGGTCGATACCCAGGGTTTGCTGCTACAGGCCATCGTGACGGCGGCGGACATCCAGGATCGCGATGGCGGCGCCATGCTGCTGGCGACGCTGTTCGGGATGTTTCCGTTCCTGCTGAAGCTTTATGCCGATGGCGGCTATCAGGGGCGGCGATTCCAGGAGGCGTTGAAGCGTGTCGTGTCGCAGGCCGAGGTGGAGATCGTCAAACGATCTGACCAGGCCAAGGGCTTTGTCGTGCTACCAAAGCGATGGGTGGTCGAACGCACGCTGGCGTGGCTCAACCGATGTCGTCGACTGGGTAAGGATTGGGAAAATCTCAATGTGAAGGCGCGTGCCTTTCTGTTGCTCGCTTCCATCCGTCTCATGGTCAGACGGCTATGCAGGAACTAGCAATGTTCCCGGACAAACTCTCACCGTCATCGCCTAACTTGCGCCAGCCATTTATGCACTCCTCTGCTGCGAAAAGACGTAGATGGCCGGGTCAAGCCCGGCCACGACGGCGAGAGTCTCCGTGGCACACCGTGCCCCTCGCCCTCCCTCCGTGTTAAAATCAGAACGCTTGGGAACTGACCCGGCGTGATCAGCTTGGCTCGTTAATGCAGTACCGGTGCCTCCCATGTGCCGTCCTCCTCGACCACCCATTTGAGCGCGACGCAAGCGTCGATGACGAACCTGTTCACCGCTCCTCGCGACCTTCGCGTAGCAAGACCTCCGATTGCGTCTGCTTCCGCCCGCTCGTCAAATTCCGCAATTCGGCGGCCAGCGTCTCGAACGAAGCTTCGATCTCTGATTCGAGAGCTCGACGAAGGGCTTCCCGATGCTCCGCTTCCGCCGAGCCTCCATGCCGGGCGGCACGCCGCTTGAGCTTGGCGATCAGATCGTCGTCGAGGTTGCGCATAGGCACGGCTCCAGCCATTTTTGTTCTCAGTGAGAGACCATTGGTCTCAATGACCTCATAACGCCTCCACGCTGTCAGCGAGATGCGCGCCCCTCGGGCTCGGCGGCCGGCGTCGAGACCGAGTGCGGGAGCTTGGACGCCGGGCTCCGCGACCGGGTTGGATCGACGGCCAGATAGCGGCATGGAAGCGGCGGCGTGGCGTCGCGCTGACACGCCGCCGCGCGGGCCAGCACCGCATGATCATCGTGCGACATCCGGCCGGCCTCGCGCAGGTGGTCGGTCCAGCTCTCCATCGACCAGATTTCCAGCCAGCCCTCGGGATGTGCCACGTCCTCGTAGAGCTGCCAGATCACCGCGCCTGCCCGCCCGCGCACCAGCCGCACTTCGGCCATCACGTCCAGGAACTCGCCGCGCCGCCGAGGATCGACGCGGTCCTGCATGGTCTCCAACACCCGCCCATGCGCCAGCATCGGCATGAACTCGGCTGCCGGTGCCTCGGGAACCGCCTCCGGCGGGGCGGCGGCGGGCGCCCGCGGGGCCACCATGTCCAGGCTGAAGCCGCGCACCAGGACACCTGTTGCGGCTCCAAACGCCGCTGCGGCAAGCAATGTCTTCGACAGCCCAATCTCGTCGCCGAGCCAGCCCCAGCCGAAGGCGCCCAGGGTCAGCGCGCCGTTATAGGCGAGCTGGTAGATCGCCAGAGACCGTGCCCGCACCCAGGGTGGCGCCACGAGCTGGGCAGCGGCCTGGACCACCGCGAAGGCGGCCACCCAGCCAGTTCCGAACAGCGCCATCCCGGCGGCGGCGACCAACCAATGGCGGGCGAGCCCGAGCAGCGCAATGCCGGCACAGGAGGCAAGCGTGGCCGCCAGCACCGTCCACCCGCGATTGAGGCGCAGCGTCACGGCCGGCAACAGCATGCCCGAGGTCACGCCACCCACACCCATGAGGCCAAGGATGAACCCATACATGCCAGGGCCGAGGCCGAGCTGGTCCCGCACCACCAGCGGCAGCAGCGCCCACGGCGCGGCGGCCGGCAGCGAATAGGCGAACGCGCGGACCATCGCCGCCTGCATCGCCGGGGTGTTGCGGACGAAGCGCATGCCGGCGCGCATGGCCGACAGCAGATGCTCGCGCGGCAGGGCACTCAACTGGTCGCGCCGTCGCTTGCGCCAGATCGCCAGCGCCCAGATCACCGCTCCGATCGAAACGGCATAAAGCGCAAAGGCGAACCCGGCGCCGCCCAGCAGCACGAGGAAGCCGGCCAGCGCCGGTCCCAGCGCGCGCGCTAGGTTGAAGCCGATCCCGTTCAGCGCGATCGCCGGTACCAGGTCGCCGCGTGGCACCAGCTCCGGCACGATGGCGCTCCAGGCCGGGGCGGTCAGCGCCGAGCCGATGCCGATCGCAAATGTCAGCCCCAGCAGACCCCAGGCGCCGGTCTGGTGGGCGAGGGTCAGACCAGCCAGCAGCGCAGCGGACAGCATGGTCCAGCCCTGCGCGCCGATCAGGAAACGGCGGCGATCGACAATATCGGCCAGCGCCCCGCCGGGCAGGGCCAGCAGGAAGGCGGGCAGGATGGTGGCAGCCTGCACCATCGCCACGAAGAACGGCGACGGGGCGAGCGAGGTCATCAGCCAACCGGCGCCGGTGTTTTGCAGCCAAGTGCCAAGCGAGGTCACCACGAAGGCGATCCACAACCGCCGATAGACGGTCAGGCGCAGCGGATGGAGAGCTGCGGGAAGACGCATCGCGATCCTCGCGGGCGGCGTTCAAAGGTCGGGCAAATCGGCCCGAGTCGAGGTTTATCTCACGCTTGCAATCGAGGGTGAAAGGAAGTGATATTGCGGAATGGCAATCGTAATGCACGAGCTTGCGGGGGCCGATCCGGCACTGCGGTTCAGCCCGTACTGCTGGCGCATCCGCATGGCGCTGGCACACAAGGATCTGCCGGTCCGCACCATTCCCTGGCGCTTCTCAGACAAGCAGGCGCTTGCCTTTTCCGGCCAGGGCCGCGTGCCGGTGATCAAGGATGGCAGCAAGGTGGTCTCGGATAGCTGGGCCATCGCAACGTACCTGGAGGAGCGTTACGACGACCGACCGACCCTGTTCGGCTGCGAGATGGGCCACGCGCACGCACTGTTCATCAACGCCTGGACCGACGAGGTCATGCATCCGGCAATCGCGCGACTGATTATCCGTGACATCGTGGATGTACTCGATCCTAAGGACCGCCCTTATTTCCGCAAGACCCGCGAGGAGCGGTTCGGGATGAAGCTAGATCAGGTCCAGGCCGGGCGAGAAGAGCGGCTGCCCGCATTCCGTGCCTCTCTCGCTCCGCTGCGAACCACGCTCGCCAGGCAGGGGTGGTTCGGCGGCGACGACGGCCCTAGCTACGCCGATTACATTGTGTTCGGCGCCTTCATGTGGGCGCGCTGCACCAGCCGGTTCGAGCTTTTGGCAGCGGATGATCCGTTGGCGGCGTGGAGGTCGCGGATGCTCGACCTATTCGGTGGCTTGGCGCGGGCTGCGCCTATAGCGGCCTGAGCAGCCTTATTCCCCGATCAGGTGCAAGACGAGTTCCCGCCGATGCGGACTCGCACGATGCTCGAACAGATAGATTGCCTGCCAAGTGCCAAGCATCAGGCGCCTGTCCTGCACCGGCACGGAGAGTTGCGTCTGCGTCAGCGCCGCCCGGATGTGCGCCGGCATGTCATCCGACCCTTCGTCGGCATGGCGGTAGTGACTTGATTCGGGTACCAGGCGGCGGAAGAATGCCTCCAGGTCGGCGCGAACATCCGGGTCGGCGTTCTCTTGCACCAGCAGCGACGCCGACGTGTGGCGGCACCATACAGTCAACAGCCCGAGGCCGATCCGCTCAGCCGCGACCCAGTCAGCGAGCAGTCCAGTAAATCCGTGACCGCGCGTCTCGACCGTGACGCGATGCAGCGCCTGTTTCACGGGGCTACAGTTGGACCGCGTTCAACCCCGCCACAACCCTATCGGGATTGCGTATGGCCCGCCCCCGCTTCCACCGGCTTCGAATCGCCGATCTCCGCCGCGAGACGGCGGAGTGTGTGTCCCTGGCCTTCGCGGTTCCCGACCGCCTGCGCGAGGCGTACCGCTTTGCCCCCGGCCAGTATCTGACGCTTCGCGCCACGCTGGACGGCGAAGACCTACGGCGCTCCTATTCTATCTGCTCGGGGCTCGATGACGGCGAACTTCGCGTTGCTATCAAGCGACTTCCAGGCGGTGCTTTCTCGACGTGGGCCAACGAGAGCTTGGGTGTCGGCAATATGATGGAGGTGATGACACCGGATGGGCGTTTCGGTGTGCCGATTGAGCGGGGCTCGCAGCGCACGCTTGTGGCTTTTGCCGCCGGCTCAGGCATCACTCCCGTGCTGTCGATCCTGAAGACTGTCCTCGTGCGCGAGCGAGGGCAGTTCATGCTGTTTTACGGCAACCGGACCAGCGGCGGGATCATCTTCCGCACGGAGCTCGAGGACCTGAAGGACCGATTCATGTCGCGACTTTCAGTGTGGCACGTGCTGTCGCGCGAGCGGCAGGACATCCCGATCCTGAATGGCAGGCTGGATCCGGATAAGCTGCGTGCACTGATTTGCTGGGTAATTTCGGTCAATGACATCGCACACGCATTTGTCTGCGGGCCACAGCCAATGATTGAGGGGCTGGCACCCGCGCTTCTCGATCTTGGCCTTACGCGCGAACAGGTGCACGTGGAGCGCTTCACGCCCGGGGAGGGCGGCCGCCCGGCGCCGATTCGGCAGACCTCAGAGGTAGCTCCCACAGCCGAGGCCACGGTTGTATTCGAGGGCATTCGCAGCACGTTCCCCGTCGCCGCCGGCGAAGCGATCATCGACGCCGGCATGCGCGCCGGGCTCGATCTGCCGTACTCGTGCAAGGGCGGGATGTGCTGCACCTGCCGCGCCCGGCTGATCGAGGGGCAGGTGGAGATGGCGACGAACTATTCGCTCGAGCCGTGGGAGATTGATGCCGGCTACGTGCTGACCTGCCAGTCTCGCCCTCTCAGCCCGCGCGTCGTGATCGACTACGACGCCGTCTGATGATCCCTCCCGTGCCGGAGGGCAGGGGAGGGGAGCCCGCCAGTCGGCGTGCCGTCAGTACCCGTATGGCGGAGGTGGAGGAGGCGGCGGTAGAGCGTAACCATAGGACGGGGGCGGCGGGGGGGTGGGTGTGGTGGCGGCGCCGCCGACTGCACCCAAGGCTCCGCCGACCAGCGCACCGATGCCCGCACCCTTGCCACCGCCGGCAATGCCACCGATCGCAGCACCGGTCCCGGCCCCAATCAGGGCACCTCCCGCGGCGCGCTGCCCAGGGTCGTACGGATTGGTGCAGCCAGTAACCGCTAGAGCCATACCGAGCGCCAAGGCAGTCGGCGCGATAATCTTTCTCATTTGGAGCACTCCTTCTTATCCTCCCATACAATCTATTTTAGGTAACGAGGCGGAGCTTCACAGCCGCTGTGTGCGCGGGAATAGAGCGGTAGATCGTGGCGCAAGCTTGTCGCTGGCGCGGCGATACTCGGGTCTGCGCAGTTCGGGGACTACCTGGGTGTCGCTACAGCATTCGCGCCGATTCGCTGTGCCCTGGCCTCAAATTCGTCCGCCGCCCCATACAACCCGGCCAATCACGGCCACCTCGTGGGCTCGCTCGGACGGGATCCGCTCGGGCTCGTAGATCGCGTTGTCGCTGATCAGCAACAGACTGCCGTCGAGCTTGCGTTGCACCCGCTTCACCAGGCGCTCGCCCTGAAACTCAAGAACGTAGATGCCGAATTCGCGAAGCTTACGGTCGGTGATGTCGATCAGCAGCAGGTCATTGTCGCGGATCGTGGGCTGCATCGATTCACCGACCGCCGCCTCCAGCAAAAGGTCGGTCGGCTCCAGCCCGAACGTATCGCGGATCCAGTCATGGCCGAAGGCAATGAACTCGCTCCGAGTGGTCGGCGGCGGTGGCGTGCCTGCGCCGGCAGCCGCCGCCTCGGTCCGTTTGGGCAGCACCACGAACCTGCGAAGATCAAGCGTGCCGTCAGCCGCCGTCGCCGCCGCCCCGCGCTCGGTCTTCGGCACGTCCTGAAATTGCGGCTCCGGCCCCTCCCCTTTGGTGAGCCACGCGATACTGACCGAGGTTGCGTCGGCCAATGCCACCAAGCGCTCGCGACTTGGTTCGGCCTCTCCGCGAAGCCATTTCCGGAATGCCGACGGCGACACGCCGACCGCGCGGGCCAGCCGGTCGGCGCTCGGCCAGTGCCGCAGGATCGCCTGCAAGCGGGCTACGAAGGCCGCCCTGCTCGCGCCGCGTCCCGGCGGTTCAGCATCTTTCGGCGCTGGCTCTCTGGGACGTGGCATGATTATCCCTACGACGTGACATTGATCCACGGATCATTCAGATTGCCGACACTTTCTGGACAGACCTCCGCACCACCTGCGTTGTTCGGAACCGTGACGCCCACTTTCGCGCGGTTCTCTAAAGAGAATTCGAATGATGCAATGAGCGCACCGGACAACACAACTTCACATCTCCTGGACTGGCATCCCGCGGACGTGCTGGCCGCCCTGAAAAAACGCGGCCTCACTCTCGCCGGCCTTTCTGTGGTACACGGGTATCATCCGACTGCCGCCGGCAAGGCGCTGAGGCGCCCATGGCCGGCGATGGAGGCTGTCATCGCCGCAGAGCTCGGCCTGCCGCCGCACCGTGTTTGGCCGAGCCGCTATGATGCGGCCGGTCAGCCATTGCCACGGCAACGCAAATGAGGGCTCGCCGGGCGTGCACAACGAACAGCGTCCCAGACGCTCCGTCTTGCCAAACTTCCTTGCTCGGCAAAGGGCTGTCCCGAATAGCAAGCGCCCACCACCCGTGATGAGATTCATCCCGTTGCCCGAAACTCCCCACACCGGTTGCCAGGCGCTGGCTCACCATGAGTTTATGCGGCGGAGTTTATGCGGCGGCAGCCTACCGCCCGACCGGGCCACCTCGCAGGGGCCGGGCATAAGGTTCGGAATCAGGAGGGGCGTATGCCGGACGGACGGCTTTTTATCGGCAATCGTCGCTATTCGTCCTGGTCATTCCGCGGCTGGCTCGCCGTGCAACTGGCAGGACTCGACGTCGAGGTGACGGTGATTCCGTTCACTCCCGGCGGCGCGACTGTGGCGATTGCCGCGGTGTCACCGAACCGGCTGGTCCCCTATCTCGAACAAGAGGGGGCGCGCGTCTGGGAGTCTGTGGCAATCCTGGAATACTGCGCCGAGCGCATGCCCTCGCTGTGGCCATCCGATCGGCGGGCTCGGGCCGAGGCTCGGTCGATGGTAGCGGAAATGCATGCCGGCTTCCGCGAGCTGCGCCAGGCGATGTGGATGAATCTCGGAGCCGATTTCGCCGGGCTTGGCCGCACGCCGGGGGCATGCGCCGACATCGCGCGAATCGAGGCGATGTGGGCCGATGCGCGCAGCCGTTTCGGCGGCGAGGGCCCGTTCCTGTTCGGCGGCGCTTTCTCCGCCGCCGATGCGATGTTCGCGCCGGTTGTTGCTCGGTTTCTGACTTGGCAGCCGGGGCTTTCGGACGCCACGCGAGCCTACTGCCAAGCAGTCCGCAACCATGACCTGGTGGCCCGCTGGTATGCGGATGCGGCCGCCGAGCCAGCGGCGTGGCTGCTGCCCGATTACGAGACGCCACCCGCGTCGTAACCTCGCACTGGGTGTTTATGTGCGAGCCGGGCTCAGCTCCTCCAGCGTGCGCCCCTTAGTCTCGGGCAGCAGCGACGCGGTGCACAGCAGACCCAGGACGCTCGCGATGGCTGCGCCGAGCTCGGCGGTCAGCAGCCCGTGCCAGTGCATCAGAATGGGAAAAGTGAACACCCCGATAAACCCGCCGATCTTGCCGGTCGCAGAAGCGATCCCGTGCCCAGTGGTCCTGGCCTCAACCGGGAACAGCTCCGCCGGATAGACGAAGGTGGTTGCGTTCGGCCCGAACTCAGTGAAGAAGTAGCTTATGCCGTAGATGACCAGGAACGGATAGATCAGCTTCTCGATCCCGGGGATCAGCGCCATCGCCGTGAAGCTCACCGCCATCATGGCGAAGCCGAGGATCTGAATCGCCTTGCGCCCGAGTTCGATCCATCATGGCCGCGGCAACGAAATAGCCGGGTACCGCCGCTACCGCGAAGACCATGAGCTGGGTCAGCGTCTCGGTCAGCAGACTCTGCTTCGGCGCGATCACATGCAGCACCATCGGGCTGCTGACCGTGTTTCCGTAATAAGCGAAGTCCATCAGGAACCAGGCCAGGCTTGCCCCGATCAGCCGCACGCGAAGGTCCTGACGGCGCAGCAGCGCGTGGAACCCTTCCGTGAAAGATACTTTCGCCTCCTTGCGCTTAGCCGCGGCCAGTCGGTAACGCGGCGTCTCCGCGAGCCGCCGGCGCATCTGGAAGACGGCGAGCGCCGGGATCGCTCCGAACGCCAACAGCAACCGCCAGGTCAGGTCGTGGCCGATGCCGCTGGCCAGCAGACCGGCTGCCAGGAGCGGACCTACCATCAGCCCGGCCGCTTGCATTGCGAACACCAGGCTCACCATCATGCCTCGGGTCTTTTTGCCAGCATATTCGCTCATCAGTGTCGAACTGACCGGATAGTCGCCGCCGATGCCGAGGCCCAGGATGATGCGGAACCCGATCAACCACCAGATGCTGGGCGAGAATGCGGAGGCAACTGCGCCCGCTGCCAGAACCAGCACCTCGTAGCCATAGATGCGCTTGCGGCCGAGCATGTCGGCCACTCGCCCGAACAGCAGCGCGCCCACCGCGGCGGCGAGCAGGGCCGTTGACGTGACGAGGCCCACGGCAACTGTCGTCGGATGCCACTCATCTTTGATGAGGCGCATCGCCACGCCGATGATGAACAGGTCGTAGGCGTCAGTGAAGAAGCCCATGCCAGAGATGAACATGATCTTCCAGTGCTCGCGGGTGACTCCGGATGCGTCGTAGCGCGCGAGCTCGTCCGCGGTGATATCCGACATGGTTGGCACCTCATCCCGTCCGGAATGCTTAGATGCGTGGCGGATACGCAGGTTCCCGAGCCGATTGTGAAGCTTTGATGACGCTCCCCTGTATCGCGCTTGCAATAAGGCTCTCACCGCCTGCCAAGCGTGTGGACGAGCCATATGTCCGGCAGCGTTCTCCCCCGGATCGAACCGACTTATTTTCTGCGGAAGCGCGCGGCGAGTTTAGCGTTAGCGCTATTGATATCGAATTCTTCCGGATCGAACCCTTCGCCGACCCACTCGACCAATTCGGCGTGCTCCGGATGGGCGGGATCGGCCAGGATCTCGAGCAGACGTTCATACCCAGGGAAACCACCGCAGTCGTCTGGCGGGCAGTTGCGCTCGCCGGCAATGCAGACCGGATAAGATGTTTCCTCGAGAGGCGGTTCGCGCTTCTCGATGACGATGAGGTGTTCCCAGTCGTCACCGAAATCATAAGTATAGCTGAAGCGATCGACCCCGGATTTCACCAAGCTGTTCAGTGTCAGGCGGGACTCGTCCGCAACATCATCCAGGGTGCCGCGACGGCCGTAGCGTTGGCCGTCAACATCGAAGGCATGCAGATGGGAATCGTGCCAGCCCATGGCGGTCTGAATTGCGTAATGCAGGTTCTTGAGCGTCATCGTTCCAGGCACGAGAAGGCGACGCCAGACTGGCGGTTGCGTGTAGCACAGCGTCACCTTCAGGCTGACGGCGCCCGCACTGGCACGTCCCTTCGGTTCGGTGGTTTTGGCCATGTTCCTCGGCTCCATCGCCCCGACGATTCCCTATCGCCATCTTGTGCGCGATGGCTCGTGCGGCGGCAAGGAGCATCTCGATCTCGACCGGCTGCACAAATCCGAGGGCAGCAGCAAGCCGGAGCGGAAGTGGGCATCTCCATGAGCGTTGCCTCAGATTCGCGCCCGCACTAGCCTCGCTGCGCTTCCGCAAGAAATGAGGCGGTACGATGATCGGGCTCACAGATAAACTCAGCGGCTTCCTCGCCCAAATCAGCGATGCTATCGGGGCGGCCCACGTGAACACCGAGCCCAGCCTCATCGCCGACTACGGTTCGCATTCCCTGCCTGTGCCCGACTGCATGCCAGCCGCCATCGTCTTCCCCGCATCAACCGATGAGGTTCGGCAAGTCGTCCTCGCTGCTAACACGCATCACGTGCCCCTGTTTCCCATTAGCACGGGCTGGAACGTCGGTCTTGGGACCCGTGCGCCGATGGCAGATGGCCAGGTCGTCATCGATCTTGGCCGTCGCATGAACCGTGTCCTGGAAGTGGATGAAGACCTCGGCTACTGCGTGATCGAGCCGGGCGCCACCTTCACCGCACTGCAGGAAGAGCTGCTCCGCCGCGGTAGTCAATTGATGATATCGCCGACAGCCGGACCGCCGCTCGGGGGGCCGCTGGGCAATGCGTTGGATAAGGGCGGCGGTGCTGGCCCTCTCGGCAATCATTTCGAGAATGTCTGCGGCATGGAGGTGGTCCTCGGCAACGGCGACATCATTCGTACCGGTGACGGCGGCCTGAATTCAGCGATGCACCCGAACTGGCACATTACCAAGTATAGTTTCGGCCCGGCACTCGACGGCCTGTTCACACAATCCAACTACGGCATCGTCACGCGGGCCGGAATGTGGTTGGCTCGCCGGCCCGCTCACATAAGCTGCTTCTTCGTGACATTTCCGGACGATGACGACCTGGCGGAGATTATTGACCTGATCCGCCCACTCAAAGCCAACGGGATTGTGCCAACGATGATCCGGGTGACCAGCGACCTCTATCTGCTGGCGTCCCAGGAGCCGAGCCCAACCGATGCCGCGTCGCCAGTAAATCGGGCGATGTCCGACGACCAGCGTGCAATGCTTCGTGGGCGATACGGAGTCGGCGCGTGGACGCTGTCCGGCGCACTTTACGGCGCCAGCGAGGCAGCAACCGCGCCAGCGCTTGACCGGCTGCGTGCACACTTCCTGGCTTCCGGCCGCGCCCGTTTCATTTCTCACCGAGAGGCAGAGGCGATGCCCGTGCTGGCCGCGGCGCTAAACTCCAACCAGGGCCGCCCGGCGGCGGGGGAATTGCAGATGTTGCACTGGCGCCCGGGCGGCGGTGCTATCTGGTTCACGCCCGGATTGGCAATGCGCGGGTCTGATGCGCTAGCAATCTCGCGTGATTGCCGCGCGGTTTGCGCCGCGCAGGGGATCGACTACATGGCCTCTTTCGTCTGCGGCCCACGCTTCGCACGCGGCGTGCATGCCATTCTGTTCGATCGGCAGGACCCTGAGGAGTGCACGCGCGCTGACGCCTGCTATCGCGGCATGAGCGAGGTATTCCGCGGCCGCGGCATCTCCGTTGGCCGGGCTCCGACCGCGTATCAGGCCTTCCATCACGCCCAGCGTACGCCGGAGGTCAGGCGGGCGTACGCGGCTATCAAGCAAGCGCTCGATCCGAATGGAGTGATTGCACCTGGTCGATATGGGATCGAATGATGATCTTACTCGCAACCAGATTTCCCGATGTCAACCGAACTGCTGGTATCGATTATTTTACACCAGACGCCCTTGGAGTTGACCCTTGCACGGGGAAGGATGGCGGAATGCGCTTCGCTTTTCCGCCCTACGGGATCAAGCGGCCTTTGCCAGTTCCACGCCGCACGCGTCGAACGTGGAGAACAGCTTCGCCTGCTGCTCGGTGGTCAGTTTTAGATGCGGCGGACGAACGACACGCCATCCCGCATCGCCGGTATTGCGCGCGACCAGCGCCTTCAGGCCGGGGATCAGCGGCACCGAGGTGACGGCCTTGCGCGTCGCCGTCAGCGTGAGCTGTGCCTGTTCGCCCGCCGCCGTGTTCCAGCCTGCATAAACCCTGGCACCGACCGAGCAATTCACGTTGGACGCGGCAGTGATGCAGCCTGCTGCGCCGACCCTCAGCAACGACAGCAGCAGGCTGTCGTCGCCGGCGAACACCTCGAACCCGTCCTTGGCGTAGTGCTCGACATAGGCGCGGCTGTTGGCGAAATCGCCGCTGCTGTCCTTGATCCCCTTTATCACGCCGGGAAACGCCTTGAGCAGCCGCCCGATCAGCTCGACGCCGAAGCCGACCACCGCCTGCTGTGGGAAATGGTAGAGGTAGATTTTGATCTCGCCGCCGGTGCGCTGGATCACCTCGCTGAAATAAGCGAACAGCCCCTCATCGGAGGGATTCTTGTAATAGAAAGGCGGCAGCAGCAGTGCACCGCGGCAGCCCAGCGCGGCGGCCCTTCGGGTCAGATCGATGGTGTCGGTCAGCGCCGTGGTGCCCGTGCCGGGCAACAGCTTCGCCGCTGGAATGCCGCGCGCTATCAGGGCATCGAGCAGCGCGATGCGCTCGGCGATGCCTAGGCTGTTCGCCTCACCGGTGGTGCCCAGCACGCCGAGGCCGTTGCAGCCATTGGCCAGCAGCCAGCGGCAATGCGCTGCCATCCGATCGGGATCCGGCGACAGATCGGCGTTCATCGGCGTCAGCACGGCAGCGTTGATGCCGCCGAACAGCGCGTTCTTTATCATTCGGCCTTCTCCTTTTCCGGCCGGCGCGGGCGTGGCGTGCGGCCCGGCCAATCAACGATGTAGTGTTCCAATAGCCCCGCTTGCCGCTCGTTGATCGCGCGCCCGCGCACTGACACGCCGGCGCGGTGCACGGTTTCGGGATCGCCGGAGACGAGCGGATGCCACCAGGCGAGCCCTTTCCCTTCCGCAACACGACGATAGGCGCAGGACGGGGGCAGCCAATCCACCTCGCGCACGGTTGCCGGAGTCAGGCTCACGCAGTCGGGCACGCGCTTCGTACGATGCGCGTAGTCGCGGCACCGGCATCGCTTCGGATCGAGCAGGTGGCAGGAGACGTTGGTGTAGGACAGTGCCTCGGTGTCGGTATCGCGCAGCTTGTGCAGGCAGCAGCGGCCGCAGCCGTCGCAGAGGGATTCCCATTCGTCTGGGGTCATCTGCTCGAGCGTCTTGGTCTTCCAGAAGGGCGCTGGTTCGGCCATGAGCGCAAGCTAGAACGCATTCACGCCGACTGGAAGAACCGTCGGCGTGCCCCCGCACCCTCACCCGCCGCGCTGCGCGCGGCGACCTCTCCCGCAGCGCGGGAAAGGTGGGATGTGGGCTCGGCGAAGCGGCGAAAGAGCGTGCCTTATCCCTTGACGGCACCGAGCGCGAGCCCGCGGACCAAGTGGCGTTGTAGCAGCATCATGAACACCACGATTGGCAGCATGATCCCAACTGCGGCAGCGGCTGACAGTGTCCAGTAATTGATGTCCTCGGCCCCGTACTCCGCCAGCGCGACGGGCAGCGTCTTGGTCGCCGGACCGGTGAGCACCAGGCCGAGCAGGAACTCGTTGTAGGCCAGCAGCAAACTGAACAGCGCCGTTACCCAGACGCCTGGCCGAACCAGGGGCACCGCCACGCGGGCGAACACCTGCCAGGCGTTGCAGCCATCGATCTCCGCTGCTTCGTAGATCTCGGCTGGGACATCCAGGAAGAAGCTGCGCATCAGCCAGATGGTGAAGGGCTGGTTGATCGCGATCAGCGCCAGGATCATGGCCGGATAGGTGTTGATCAGCCCCAGCCATTTGGCCAGCACGAAGAACGGGATCGCCAGCAAAATATGAGGGAACATGCGCATCGCCAGGATGCCGAACAGCACCCCGCGCGAGGTGCGGCTGGCCAGTCGCGACAGCCCATACGCTGCCATAGTGCCGATCGACACCGAGACCACCACCGTGCTGGCCGAGATGATCACGCTATTTATCAGATAGTGCCAGAACGCCTTCTCGACCCAGACTTCGTAGTGGAACTCGAAGGTGGGGGTGAAAATCAGTTTGGGCGGCACCGCGAAGGCATCGACCGGGTGCTTGAACGACGTCAGCACTGCCCAGCCGATCGGCGTCAGGTTCACCGCAGCGAATGCGCAGAGCAGGAGGAACAGCGAAACCTCGATCCGGCGGCGCAGGTGCATCAGAAACTGCCCTTCTCGCGCCGGTAGAGCACGGCGATCATCGTTGCGATCGCACCGGCCACGATCAGCAGAGTCAGCACACCCAGTGCCGAGGCCTTGCCCACCTGCAGCAGCCGGAACGCCAGCGAATAGGTGTAGAGCGTGATCGTCTCGGTCGCCGTGCCCGGCCCGCCGGCGGTCAGCACGTAGATCTGGTCGAAGAAGCGGAATGCGTCCATCAGCCGGATCGCCAGCACGAACAGGATCAGCGGCCGGATCGCCGGTACCATGATGCGGAACAGCAGCGTCCAGGCGCCGGCACCGTCGATAGCTGCCGCCTCGATCTGGCTCTGATCGACGGTGTTGAGGCCGGCGTACAGCACCAGGATCATGAAGGGCGTGAACTGCCAGGCATCCGCCAGCACCACAGTAGCACGCGCCCAGCCGGGATCGCCCAGGAAGTCGGGCGGGAAAATCCCCAGGCTGATCAGGATGCCGGACAACAGCCCCCAGCGGCCGACGAAGATCCAACGCAGAAACAGCGCCGCCACCACGGGGGTGATGATGTTCGGGATGAACATCAGCAGGTTGAGCGTACGTACGCCGAAGGTCAGGCGATAGAGTCCGTACGCCACTAGCAGGCCGAGGCTGAACTCCAGCGCTATCGCCGCGCTGACGATTCCGACGGTGCGTTGCAGCGAGTCCCAGAAGCGCGCCTCGGACAGCAGCGCGCCGTAATTGCCGAGGCCGATGAACCGCTCGATGCCGGCGCCGAGATCGTAGTTGAACAGGCTCAGATAGATCGCATAGCCAAGGGGATAGAGCAGCACGGCGGCCAGGACCGCGGCGCTCGGCAGCAGAAAGAGCCAGGCGCTAGCATGGGTGCGGGCTCGTGGGCGGCGACGCCTGGTGAGTGCCGGGGATGGCAGCGCCGCCGATGCGGCGAGGCCGTCACCGGTAATAGCCATGCCCCTTCAGGAATGCTTCGGTCTGCGCGGCAGCGGCGTCGAGCGCGGGCTTCACGTCCATCTCGCCGGTGACCGCCTGCTGGACGCCGCGGGTGATGAAATCGCCGACCGAATAGAATTCCGGCAATTGCGGATTGCCCTGGCCAACTGCGATCGAGGCGAGGGCCGCCGGATAGAAGCGGTATTTCGCCTTCAACTCGGGGTCTTGCAGCAGCGAGGTCCGGGTCGGCACCATCAGCCCCGCAGCGCCGCGCAGGTTCTGTTTGCTGGTGGCCGTCGCCAGGATGCGGAACAACAGGTCCGGATCTTGTTTGGTGAAGGCCGAGATGCAGTACCCGTCACCGCCGAATGGCTCGTGGCCCTGCGGTGGCACGGCCCAGTCGATCTTGCCCACCACGCGGGACTTGTTGGGGTCGTCCATCGACAGCGCGCGGGTCGCCCATTGCAGGCCCATCGCCGCTGTGTCCTGTTGCAGCGCGATCGTGCACTCGTCGTTTGCGGCGCTGGTGAAGCCCTGCTGCGCGTAGCGGGTGATCTGCTTCAGCATGTCGATCGCCGCGACGCCCTTCGGGTCGTTGAAGATCGGCCGCCACTGCTCGTCGAACCATCCGTCGCCGAGTGCGTTGATGTACCATGACGTCTCGTTCAGCGCCGCATCGACCGGGCGAAGGCAACTGATGGTGCCGGCTCGCAGCGGCGAATTGAACGATTTGGCCAGGTCCCGGTATTCGACGAAAGTTTTCGGCGGCTGCTTGCCGGCCTTGTCGAACAGGTCTTTGCGGTAGAAGAACAGCATCGCGTTGCTGGTGGATGGCACCGACCAGATATGGCCCTGGTAGCTGCGTTCCTGACGGACCTTCTCGGTGAAGTCGTCCAACTCGAACTCCTGCCGGTACTTCTGCCACAGATCGTCCAACGGCCGGATCCAGCCGTTCTTAGCGAAGGTCAGGAACGTGCTGTCATTGGCATAAACGATATCGGGCGTGCTGGATTTGGATGAGAACGCGATCGTCGCGAGCTCCAGCGCCTTGTCGAAGGGCATAAGCTGGGTGTTGACCTCCACCCCGGGGACGGCGTTGCGCATCTTCTCGGCCAGGTACTCGAGCGCCGGGAAGCGATGGCTGATCATCTGGACTGCCTCGGCGGCACGCGCCGGGCGGATGAATGGCGTGGCCAGGCCGGCTGCCGCCAAGCCGTGCATTATCTTCCGTCGACCGATTTTTGTGTGCATCGTTTCCCCTCGCTGTTCGGCATTCGCTAGTACCGATGCTCGCGCAGGTTCGACAAGCGGCCACCTGTGGCAGCGGATAACGCTTGCACCCCGCGTGACCAGGCCATGTGGCCACGGTGCTGCGCAAACAAAGGAAGAAATTGGAACCGCTGATGCGCGCTGATGGAGCGTACGGACGGCGCGCGGTTGTCAGGGGCGCGTCTAGAGTGAGGCTGTGAATTCAGCGCTTACTGCGCGGTCGCCGCAGGTGCGGTGGATATGTCGTCGGTGGGACAAGAGCGGGCGTAGAGGCCGACCCAGGCGATCACCTTCGGGGGGATTGGCAGTTCGCCATCCTCCCAGCGCCGCAGCGTATCCACCGGTACCAGAACGGTTTCGGCTAGCGCCGCCTGGCTCCAGCCCATGCCACGACGACCACGGCGAAAAATCTCGACTTCCGGCGGGATACTATCCGTTGTCGCGACGACCTGTTCCATGGTTCATTTACTCGCGTTGATCCTTCGGCGTGTATTTTCTTGGCGCTGCTATGCTGCCGCCTTCAGTTCGGCGGCGGGTGCTTGGGCGCGGTCTGGCGCGCTTCGGGAGGCGAGCCTTGCCTCCGCGATCCGGGCCACACTGTGCCATTGTACCGGCGAGGCGGATGTCACTGCCTGCAACGCTGACCTGAGTGTACGATGGCCACTCTGCCGTGACTTCAGGCCGATGGTCTTGACGAGTATCTGCTGTGCTTCCGGCCAGATGAGCCACGTCGCCAGCGTTTGCGGAGCTTCCGTATCCCTCACCAGAAGCCAGATGCAGGCGCCGCCGTCCTGGAATTGGCCAAGATGAAAGCTTTCAACACCGGGGATGAGGTAGGCCCACGCCTCGACCACAACGACCTCGGCCGCGGTGAATTCTCCGGCATAGCATCGGATGGAACGATGTCGGGGTAAGTCCAGCGTGGTCTCAATGGGGAACGTGTAGGCTACGTTATCGGTTTGGGTCTGATCAAGCTCTAACACCATAGTACCAGCCCTTCTTCAGCCGCGCCGGTCCGGTCAAGCAGGCCCGGTTGCTGGGCCTGACGGGCCGCACCAACGATGGATCCCTGCCTGCCGGAAAACCGTATCCACTCTCGCGACCAGATCGCAGTCTCGCTGTTATAGATATCGTCCAAAAGTTCGCATCGATCCGTTAACGAATAGTTGCGTGCTCATATGACTGCATGCTGAGGAGCGAGATGCTCGCCATACCGACAGCCTGAGAGTCGTCTGGCCCTAGTGCGCGAGCCGACCTCATTTTATCGCCCGTCCGCGGATTCTCCCAACGTATCCGCTGCCACAGCTCCCCGTCGGCCCATCGGTTCCGGTGTGCCTACGGTTGTGTCTCGCCTGGTCTGACGTTCGGATTCTGCGTTGATCTCCGCACCGAGCAACACGGCGGATACTGATATCCAAAGCCAAGTCAGCAGCACGATGATCGCGCCAAGCGAGCCGTACGTCTTGTTATAGCTGCCGAAATGTGAAACGTACACGCTGAACAAGATAGAGGAAACGAGCCAAAGCACCGTCGCAGTGAGCGCGCCCGGCGAAACCCACTGCCACTTCGGCTCATCGCGATCCGGTGCATAGCGGTAGAGAATTGCCAGCATGGTCATGACGAATACAATCAGTACCGGCCATTCCACGATCAGCACCACGGTCTTTGTAGCCGAGCCGGCGCCCGTTGCTGCCATCACTGCCGGGAGCCCGGCGACCAGACCCACCACGATCAAGCCGCCGATCACGCATACCAGGGTCAGCAGCAGCGCGATCATGTTGTACCGAAAGAAGCCTCGGCGCTCCGGCTGGTCGTAGGCGATGTCGAGTGCGGTGATCATCCCGCTCATCCCGCGCGATGCGCTCCACAGCGCCAGCAGAAGACCGGCGACCGCGCCGATGCTGAGAGCGCCGCCTGGCGCCGAGGCAAGCTGATGCAGCTCGGTGCTGATAAGCCGCTTGGCGGAGCCCTCCAGAAGCCCGTTCATGGAATTGAGCTGCTGCTCGATCTGGTAGGGGTCGGCAACCAGGCCATAGATGGAGACCAGTGCCGCCAAACCCGGAAACAACGCCAGGATCATGTAGTAGGTGACGCCGCCGGCAACGAGCGACAGGTTCTTGTCCTGGAAATCTTTCCAGGCCCGTCGTGCGATGTCCTTCCAGCCGAGTACCGGAATGTCCTGCGGACGCTCCGCTTCGCGCCCTCGTTTCGCATCGGCTGTGTGGGAGGATTGATCATCGGGCACGGTCACCACCCAGGGCTGGAGCGCTTCCGGATTAACTGGAATCCAAGCCGTCGGTTCCGGCCCCCTCACTCGCCGCGCTCACGCGCGGCCACCTCTCTCACGGAGCGGGAGAGGTGGGTTTGGCCGCGCGCTGCTACGAATGTGCGAACTCTGCGGCGCATGCCGGTTGACGTAAACGTGCAGGTGTCGGGGAACTCTCGGGCGGGGTACGATCAGCCATGCTCATTGATGCAGTGCTGGTGCTGCTCGCCGCCGTTGCGCTTGGGGCCGTGCTGGCGATTGTGCAGCTCCGCGGCACCCGACCGCCGTGCATCGCGTGGCCGGCCGGCGTCCTGCACGGGCTATTGGGCGCGGGTGGCACCGCTTTGGCGGCGGCGGCACCAGCCATTGCGGGTGCGACGCAGGCCGGGGCAGGGGGATTCCGGCGGATCGGGGTAGCATTGCTGTGCCTCGCGCTGGCCATTGGCCTTGTCATGCTGCGCAGGCGGGTTCTCGGCCGCGGGCTGACCACGACGCTGGTCGGCGTCCATGCGTTGCTGGCGATCGGTGGCGTGGTTGTGGTCGGTGCCTATCTCGCGGTGAGCTGACCTGCCAGCTCACGATAAAGCTCGGCGTAGCGCCGCGCCGGGCGTGCCCAGCCGACATCGCTTGCCATCGCATTGCGCTGGATGCGGCTCCATGCGTCCGGTTGGCGCCACAGCCGCGCCGCCCGCGCGATGGCCGCTTCCAGTGTATCCCGCGTGGGTGGCGCGAACTGAATCCCGGTCGGCACGCCGGCCGCGAGGGCCATTTCGTTGGCATCGATCACCGTGTCGGCCAGGCCGCCGACGCGAGCGACCAGCGGCAGCGCGCCGTAACGTAAGGCGCAGAGTTGGGTGAGTCCGCACGGCTCGAAGCGCGACGGCACGGCGATCACGTCCGCCCCACCCTGGATCAGGTGCGCCAACGCCTCGTCGTAGCCGAGTAGCACGCCGGCGCGCCCCGGGTGGGCCGCTGCGGCAGCGGCGAACGCTGACTGCAAGGCAGGCTCTCCGGTACCGAGCAGGGCGAGCTGACCACCGGCACTGAGCAGCGCCGGCAGCGCCTCGGCCAGCAGGTCCATGCCCTTCTGCCAGGCGAGCCGGCTGATCACGCCCAGCAGCAGCGCTTCCGGTTCCAGCGCCACCCCCAGCCGGGCCTGTACTGCCGCCTTGTTGGCCGCCCGCGCGACGAGGCGCTCGGCGTCGAACACGGCGGCAAGATGAGGGTCGTTCGCCGGATCCCATACGGTGGTGTCGATGCCGTTAAGAATGCCGACCAGCGCTGCGCCGCGCGCCCGCAGCAGTCCGCCCAGGCCCATGCCGCCTGCATCGGTGCGAATCTCGTCGGCGTAGCTTGGGGAGACCGTGGTGATCCGGTCGGCCAGCGCCAATCCCGCCTTCAGGAAGCCGATCGAACCATAGTATTCAACACCGTCGATCGAATACGCCGCCGGCGGCAGCCGCAACGCGCCAAGCAGATAAGACGGGACCTGGCCCTGGAAAGCGAGGTTGTGCACCGTCATCACGGTGCCGGGCCGGCGCCCACCGCGATAGTGCAGGAAGGCCGGCGCCAGCCCCGCCTGCCAGTCATGCGCGTGCACCACGTCGGGTGTGAAGCCGGCGATCGCGCCGCGGCCGATCTCCGCCGCCACCCAGCCGAGCGCCGCGAAGCGGGAGGCGTCGTCGGCGTAGCCGTACGGCCCGCCGGCGCGTACGAACAGATGGGGCGCATCGATCACGAACAGGTCGAGGCCGGCGACACGTCCGCCCAGCACGCGCGCCGGACCGCCGAACAGGTCGTCGAACCGCAACGCTTGCTGCGCCGGGCCCAGCGCCTCCAGCACCTGCTGGTAGCCGGGAACCAGCGAGCGCGTCGCCACGCCCTCGGCCGTCAGCGCTCCGGGCAGCGCCCCGGTCACGTCGGCGAGCCCGCCGGTCTTGATCAGCGGATAAATTTCCGGCGCAACCGAGAGCGCCTTCATTGCTTGATAGAGTGGATCAAAGCTGATCGATCATCAGTTGCGTGATCAGACAGACCCCGCCGGGCGAGCGGCGGAAGCGCCTGGCGTCGAGCTCGGGATCCTCGCCGACCACCAGCCGCTCGGGGATGCGCACGCCGCGGTCGATCACCACGTTGGTCAGTTGGGCATGCTCGCCGATCTGCACGTACGGCAGGACGACCGCGCCCTCGACCTTGGCATAAGAATGCACGTGCACGCCGGTGAACAGCAGTGTGCGGCGCAGCGCGGCGCCGGAGACGATGCAGCCGCCGGACACCAGCGAGCTGATCGCCATGCCGCGGCGCCCGTCCACGTCGTGCACGAATTTTGCCGGCGCGGTGATCTGCGCGTAAGTCCAGATCGGCCAGTCGCTGTCGTGGAGGTCGAGCGCGGGAACCACGTCTGTCAGGTCGATATTGGCGCTCCAATAAGCATCGACCGTCCCGACGTCGCGCCAGTACGCTTCCTTCTCCTGACCCGAGCGGACGCAGGAATCGGTGAAGTGATGCGCCAGCGCCTTTCCGTGGCGCACCAGGTGCGGGATGATGTCGCGGCCAAAGTCGCGCGACGAATTGGGGTCGTCGGCATCGCGCCGGAGCTGGTCGATCAGGAAGCGCGTTTCGAACACGTAGATGCCCATGCTGGCGAGCGCCATGTCCGGCTTGTCCGGCATGCCGGGTGGCTCCTTGGGCTTCTCCAGGAAATCGACGATGCGGTCCTCGGCATCGACATGCATCACACCGAAGCTAGTGGCTTCGGTGCGCGGCACCTCGATGCAGCCAACGGTCACGTCGGCCTGCTGCTCGGCGTGCATCCTGAGCATCTGCTCGTAGTCCATCTTGTACACGTGATCGCCGGCCAGGATCACGACGTGCTCGGGGGCATGGCTCTGGATGATGTCGATGTTCTGATAGACCGCGTCGGCAGTCCCGGCGTACCATTGCGTCTCCGAGACACGCTGGCTGGCCGGCAGAATGTCGAAGCTCTCGTTGCGTTCCGGGCGAAAGAAGTTCCAGCCGTGCTGCATGTGGCGGATCAGGCTGTGCGCCTTGTACTGGGTGGCGACGCCGATGCGGCGGATGCCGGAGTTCACGGCGTTGGACAGCGCGAAGTCAATGATGCGCGACTTGCCGCCGAAGAACACTGCCGGCTTCGCTCGTCTGTCGGTCAACTCCTGTAGCCGGCTGCCGCGCCCGCCGGCCAGCACATAGGCCATCGCCGAGCGCGCCAGGGGGGAGTGGTTCATCCGCGTCGGCATTGGCCAGTGTCCTCCCGTACTTGACGTCAGAATAGTGCCACCTGGGCCGTTTGCGGAGAGTGCCTGCCCCGGACCTGGTTCGGCAGCCTCCCCGCCACGTACCAGGCGACCTGTTTGCGCCACAGCCGGCGCCGTGACGCGCTGCGGCTGGCTGACGCCCAGGTTACCCTCCGCTTGCGTGCGGGAATCCTAACGATGCGGAACCGGCCCGTCGAGCCGTTGACCGGCCTTCACACGCGCCGCACCATGAGCCGAACGGAGGAGACGTCGGTGCCGGATCCCGTGGTCCTAGTGATGATGGGCGTGTCGGGCAGCGGCAAGACGACGATCGCCCAAGGCGTGGCCGCGCAGGTCGGCTGGGACGTGGTCGAGGGCGACCGGTTTCACCCGCTGGCCAATATCGCGAAGATGAGCAGCGGCATTCCGCTTGACGATGCCGACCGTCTGCCCTGGTTGCGGGCGATCGCCACGGTGATCGATCAGCACCTGGAGGCGGGCAAGTCAGCGGTGGTGGCCTGTTCGGCGTTGAAACGGGCCTATCGCGATATCCTGATCGGCTCGCGCAAGAACGTACCTCTGGTGTATTTGCAAGGCTCGCGCGAGCTGATCGGCGAGCGGGTGGCGGCGCGCAAGGATCACTTCATGCCGCCGGCGCTGCTCGACAGTCAGTTCGCCACGCTGGAGGAGCCGGGTGCCGACGAGCATCCGATCGTGGTATCCGTACTTCCAACGCCTCCGGTGATTGTCGAGGCGGTGACTGCGGCGTTGCGGCAACGGGGATTCGTGCCATGAACGATCAGTTCGCAAGTTATCCGAGCCTGCGGGACAAGGTGGTGTTCGTCACCGGCGGCGGCAGCGGCATCGGTGCTGAGGAGGTGACGCATTTCGCTGCTCAAGGCGCGCGCATCGGATTCGTCGATATTGCCGACTACGAGTTCCGCGCGCTGGTCGATCGGCTGGAGGCGGCCGGTTACCCGAAGCCGTTCTTCCAGTTCTGCGACGTCACCAACATCTCGGCGTTGCGTGCTGCGATTACCGAGGTGGGGCGGCGGCTTGGTCCAATCACCGTACTGGTTAACAACGCCGCCCACGACCAGCGGCACAAATGGGAGGAGATGACGCCTGAGTATTGGGACGACCGGATGGCGGTGAATCTGCGCCACCAGTTCTTCGCCATTCAGGCTGTAGCGCCGATGATGAAGGCCGCCGGCGGCGGGTCGATCATCAATTTCGGCTCGATAAGTTGGCACGCGCTGCAGGGCGGTATGCCGGGGTACACCACGGCGAAGGCCGGGGTGGAGGGGCTGACCAAGGGGATGGCGCGCGATCTGGGCGCGGACGGCATTCGGGTGAATTGCGTGATCCCCGGCTGGATCATGACCGAGCGGCAGATCAAGCTGTGGCTGACGCCCGAAGCGGAGCAGAACCTGACGCAGGTGCAGTGCCTGAAGCAGAAGCTGGTGCCGGCAGACGTCGCACGATTAGTGTTGTGGCTGGCCGCAGACGACAGCCGGATGTGCTCGGCACAGCTCTGGGTCGTGGATGGGGGACGGATGTAAGCGTGAGATAGGCGCTTCCCTCGTCATTCCTGCGTAAGCAGGACTCCATCGCGCACCTTCCCCGGGGTGTTCGGGCCGTTCTACTAGACGCGCACGCGTTGAGGGGCACCGCCGGTGCGGTAGTGGAGCGGGCTGCAGCCACGCAAGGCATGACGTCGAGATGCGGAGCACAGCAAGCAGTATCGCCGCCATCGACGACAACATGAGCGAGATAATCGAGTTCCGTGCAACAGATAGCGCACGGAGTCAAGTTCGCACTTGATGAGCGAGTCCGAAGCGCTCCACGTCACCACTTCCGCAATCATCTGTCGGCAGCATCGCTAAAGGAAGAAAGTTTGCGGCTACTCGGTCGCGCTAGGTACATCCGCGCACATCTGCCTTCATCTGCGTTAAAAACTTGTCGCTTGCGCGTGAAAGCCCGCGAATGAATACTCGTCCGTCCCATTGCAAGGCCACCCCACCAGGGGTGTTGCACTTGCTCCTTGAACTAAGCGAATCGAGGGGCCTCCGGTCGCCCTTGAGACTGACCGTCCCTGTGCGCTACCGCGTCATGCCCGGCCCGCGGGTCCCGCCGAAGGCCGGCCCGAGGACAAGCTCCGGCCGCGACAGCTAGATCCCCATCCGCTACCTTGCCGAGCAGCCACTGGACGGCGCAAAACGCGCGGTGATGAGCACGACCACAGCGGCACCACTCGATCGGCAGGCGCAGCGTTCCAGCGCGACCGACGCGCCGCACGCGCTGGAGGTGGAGCATGTCAGCCACGCCTACGGTGCGCGCAAAGCGCTGGACGAGGTTACGCTTTCTGTCGGGCAGGGGCGGTTCAGCGTTCTGCTTGGCCTGAACGGCGCTGGTAAGACCACGCTGTTTTCGCTGATCACGCGGTTGTTTGACACGCGGGCCGGCAGCATCCGCGTGCTGGGGCATCCGGTGCGCACCCAGCCTGGCGAAGCGCTGCGCCGGCTCGGCGTGGTGTTCCAGGCGCGCACGCTCGACCTCGACCTGACCGTTCGGGACAACCTGCTTTACCACGCGGCGCTACACGGTATTGCTGGTCGCGAGGCACGTCGTCGGGCGGAAGCGGTGCTGGCGGAGGTGGAGCTCGCAGAGCGGGCGAGGGAGACCGCGCGCAAGCTCTCCGGCGGGCAGATGCGGCGGGTGGAGATCGCCCGTGCGTTGCTGCACGGCCCGCGTCTGCTGGTGCTCGACGAACCGACCGTCGGGCTCGACGTGTCGTCCAAATGGGCAATCCTTCGTCATGTTCGGCGCCTGGTTAGCGAGCGCGGGGTCGCCGTGCTGTGGGCGACGCATTTGTTGGATGAAGTCGAGCCGTCCGATGATCTGGTGGTCTTGCATCGCGGCAAGGTGATGGCTGCCGGCGAGGTGGCCTCTGTCATCGCGGCTTGTGGGGCGGCGGATATGCGAGGTGCCTTCGCTGCCCTGGTGGGAGCCGAGCCATGAGCGAAGCGATTGCAGCCGAGCCGACATGGCGCGGCTTTAGTCTATGGCAGTATCTGATCTGCCTGCGCGGCATCACTTGGCGAGAGGCGCTGCGTTTCCTGCACCAGCGTGAGCGTTTCGTTGCGGCACTTGTGCGTCCGCTGGTCTGGCTGTTCATCTTCGCCGCCGGCTTCCGGCAGATCTTGGGCGTCTCGATCATTCCGCCGTACCAGACTTATGTCTTGTACGAGGTGTACGTGACGCCTGGCCTGATCGCGATGATTCAGTTGTTCAACGGCATGCAGTCCTCGCTCTCCATGGTCTATGACCGGGAGATGGGGAACATGCGTATGCTGCTGGTCAGTCCGTTCCCCCGTTGGTATCTGCTGATCTCGAAGTTGCTTGCCAGCACCTCGGTGTCGGTGCTGCAGGTCTATGCCTTCCTGCTGATCGCCTGGCTGTATGGCATCGAAGCGCCCGCCTGGGGTTATCTGACTGTGCTGCCGGCGCTGGTGCTGAACGGCCTGATGCTGGGCGCGCTGGGGATGTTGCTATCTTCGGTGGTCAAGCAGCTAGAGAATTTCGCCGGGGTGATGAATTTTGTGATTTTTCCAATGTTCTTTGCCTCGTCGGCGCTTTATCCGCTGTGGCTGGTGCAGCAGTCGAGCCCACTGCTGTTCGATGTTTGCCGTGCCAACCCGTTTACGTATGGGATCGAGCTGGTTCGTTTCGCGCTCTATCAAGAGATCGACTGGATGTCACTCGCGGTCGTGGTGGGAAGCGCTGTTCTGTTCACGGTGGGTGCGATTCTCGCCTACGACCCGGCCCGGGGGCTGCTGATTCTGCGGGGTAGGAACGATTGACTGGAGATTCCCGGGCTTCGACCCGGGGTCGCCACGCGGAGCTTCGCGGGTGAGGGCCCAGATAGCGAGCCCCCGGCACCCTCACCCGGTTCGCTTCGCGAACCGACCTCTCCCGCAGAGCGGGAGAGGTGGAATCAGGTCCCCTTGTAGGCGCTGTCCCCGCTGTCCCCGCTGCAAGCCACTGCGGAATGTGCGGTAAATCCTGCGACTGCCAGAGTGGCGCAGCCAACGCCGCAGATGACCGCCAAAGCCAATAGAACTTGTCTGATCATATGCCTCTCCCTCGGATGGATGGCGCAGCCACTCTACCATTCCCCTGGGCAGCGCGCAAAACGCGTTCACGCGCGCGATGTAGGTTCCTTCGCCCGTTTCGCCTCGTCCGATGCGCGCCAGAGGTACCAGGCCGCCGTCGAGCGGAACGGCGCCCACGCCTCTCCGATGGCAGCCAGCTCCCGCGGCTTCGGCTGCTCGGGCAGTTGGTAGAGGGCCTGGTACCCGTCACGCACCCCGAAATCGTCGACCGGCAGCACGTCGGGCCGTCCCAGTGTGAAGATGAGCAGCATCTCCACGGTCCATCGCCCGACGCCGCGGATGCCGGTCAGCCGCTCGATCAGCTCGGCATCGGACAGAAGCGCGGCCTGCCGTCTCGTGGGGACGGTGCCATCCATAGCGCGTGCGCTGATCTCGCGCAGGCAGGCGATCTTGGCGGTCGAGAAGCCGCAGCCCCGCAGGGCCGCCTCCGGCGTGGACAGGACCTGTGCGGGCGATGGGAAGGTGCCGGCGTCGTAGAGCGCCTGGAACCGCGCCAGAATGGCCCGTGCTGCCGTGCCGTGAAGCTGCTGGTGGGCGATCGCCCGCAGCAACGCCTCATATGGGCTGCGCCCGCGCTCCACTTGTAGGTGTGGCCGTCCGATGCGAGCGATCAACTCGGCCCAGGCGGCGTCCTGCGACAAATGGCGAACGGCCAAGCGCGACATCACACCGCCGTGAGCCGCAGTCCGCCATGCGATTGCGCTTTGTGCAACCGGGGGCATTTGTGCAACCTGACGTAGCGCACTAGATTCATTTCATGAGCCTGTTCGACGACACCGGCTGGTTCCACGAGTCCGACGAGGAGGCGGATCGCCAGACCGCCAGCTTGGCGGCTGTCGCGGTCACGCTGTTCCTGATCGTGCTTGGCCTGTTCCTGGTCCGCGAGTTGCGCGCCAAAGCGATGCTGGAGGATTGCCTGCTCTCCGGCCGGACGAACTGCGTCGTCGTGACGACACCCCCGTAGCCTCAAGCTAACTCCAGCGCGGCAGTCCGAGCCGGCTGCCGGGCTGCCTGCTTCACCATGTCGGCGCCTTTTTCAGCGATCATGATCACTGCCGCGTTGGTGTTGCCCGACACCATCGTTGGCATGATCGAGGCATCGATCACGCGTAAACCGCTGATGCCGTGCACGCGGAGCTGGTCATCGACCACCGCCATCGGATCGTGACCCATCTTGCAGGTGCCGATCACGTGATAGGTGGTCTGACCGTTGATGCGGGCGAACTCCAGCAATTCTTCGTCGGTCTGGACCTGCGGGCCGGGGTTCATCTCATAGGCGCGGTACTTGTCCATCATCGGGTTTTCGATGATTCGTCGGCCGATTTTCATGGCAGCGACCACGGTCCGCTGATCCAGCTCGTCGGCCAGGAAGTTCGGGCGGATGGCAGGATTGGCCAGCGGATCTGGCGATTTCGCGTGGATGGTTCCCTTTGATTCCGGCCGGCACTGATAGACGCCGAGCGTCATGCCCGGCTCGCGATCCAGGATGCGCGTGGCCGCCGTGGCGTAGCTGGCGTGGGCGAAATGATATTGCACGTCCGGCTCTTCCAATTCCGGTCGCGTGCGCACGAAGCCGTACACGATCCCAGCGGTAAGCGTCAGGATCCCGCGATGCAGAAGGAAGAACTTGGCGACCTCCTTGGCGAAATTAAGCCCGCGCGTCTGCTCGTTCAGCGTTATCGGCAGCTTTACCCGCCAGTTCAGGCGAGGGGCGTAATGGTCGCGGTAGTTCTCGCCCACGCCCGGAAGGGCATGGCGCACTTCGATGCCGAGCGAGGCCAGCAGCGCCGGTTGGCCGATGCCGGACATTTCCAACAGATGAGGTGACTTCACTGCGCCGGCGGCGACCAGCACCTCGCCGCGGCAGCGTGCCTCGGTGGGGTTTCCGGCACGGACGTAGCGCACGCCTACGGCGCGCTTGCCGTCCAGGATGATCCCCGTGGCGTGCGCATCGGTCTCGACACGCAGGTTCGAACGCCGGCGGGCGGGGTCGAGGAAGGCACGCGCCGTGGACCAGCGGCGACCGTTCTTCTGCGTCACCTGATAGTAGCCGAAGCCTTCCTGGTGGCCGTTGTTGTAGTCGGGGTTGCGCGGCCAGCCCTCCTCGGCGGCGGCTTCGATGACCGCGTCGCAGATCTCGTGGTGCTCGATCATGTGCGCGACGTTCAGTGGGCCACCCTTGCCGCGGGTATCGTCACCGTGGCCCTCGAAATGTTCCGACTTGCTGAAGTAGGGCAGCACCGAGTCATACGACCAGCCGCGATTGCCGAGCTGGGACCAGGTGTTGTAGTCGAGCGGATTGCCGCGGACGTACAGCATGCCGTTGATCGAGCTCGATCCGCCCAAGGTCTTGCCGCGGGGGATGGGGACCGATCGGCCGCGGACGTTGTCCTCGGGCTCGGTCGCGAAACACCAGTTGTAGCGCGTGTGGTTGAGCAGCTTGTTGAAGCCGACCGGGATCGGAATCCAGAAGTTGTCGTCCTTTGGCCCGGCTTCCAGCAGCAGCACCTTGACCTTTGAGTCTTCGGTCAGCCGGCTGGCCAGTACGCAGCCGGACGAGCCGGCGCCGACGATGATGTAGTCCCACTCCGTCATTGATCGCGTTCCTCCGCCCGTTGGCACACTAGCCATGCGCGAGCCTCTTCGGCAAGGCAGGAAGGAGGATTCACCGCAGAGGCGCAGAGAACGCAGAGTGTTTGCGTTCAAGCACGGTCACGCGATTCCGCCATGACTTCATTAGAATCAATGGCAACAAGCATTCAGTGGAGGCCCCGCGTAGTAGTCAGCGACAACCCTCTGCGCACAACTCGCTCTGGTTTCCGTGACCGGATAAGCCGCCGGCGCGCTACCAGATGAAAGCTGTACTGCGGCTGGACAGCCGGCCGGAGGCGGGCCAGCTTGCGCGACCTATCAGGCCAAGGGAACTCCCATGCTGTTCGACTTCGCCACGATCGGTGCAGAGAACGCGTATAAGCTGCTGATCTCCACCGTCGTGCCCCGGCCCATCGCCTGGGTCACCACACAGGATACGGACGGCACGCTGAACGCGGCGCCGTTCTCGTTCTTCAACGCGGTGTCGGGCAACCCGCCGGTGGTGGTGATCGGTATCGGCGGACGGGCCCCGGGTGATGTGAAGGATACCGGGGGCAATATCCGCCGCACCGGCGAATTCGTGGTCAATCTGGTCAGCGATGCGCTGGCCAAGCAGATGAACATCACCGCAATCGACTTCCCAAAATCGGTGAATGAGTTGGCGGAGGCTGGGCTACGCACGGCGCCGTCTGCCAAGGTGAGGCCGCCGCGCATCGCTGACAGTCCGGTCTCACTCGAATGCGAGCGGCTGGTGATCGTCGAGGTGGGTGTTGATCGCGCAGTGGTGCTGGGAACGGTGCTGGCGATTCATATCGGCGACGAGTTCGTGCTCGACCCGGTGCGCTGTTATGTGGATACGCCAAAGCTGGGACTTATCGGGCGCATGCACGGGCGCGGCTGGTACGCCCGCACCACCGACCGTTTCGACATGCCGCGGATCGACGTCGCAGACTGGCCGTTGCGGGGTGGCACAGAGTAGGGCGGGGCGGCAAGTTGCTGTCGATAGCTAATTAAGTTGTCCGGTTTACGTAGCACATCAGTTGTCCGCTTGTTTCCGGTCCGTTCCCAAGAGGCAGGGACAGAACGGCGGCCGTTCTGGCGGCAGGTCAGGCGGGCCGTTGGCTGGTGACGGGCGCGTCTTCTTCAACTCATGAAATCAATTTCCTTCTTTTGCTGATGCGCCTGTGGAGTTGTGGGCAACGCTCTTCCGTTGCCCACAAATCCACAGGCGAGCCGGACCCAAGCGCGATCATGCCGCCGCGTCCAACGCCGCCATCCGCAGCGCCCCCTGCGCGTCATAGCGTCCCAGGCAGCGCGGGCCGTGGAACACCGCGTGGCTCCCGTCGTGATATTGCCGCACCTTCACCCGTGCCTTCACGAAATGAGCACGCAGCGGCGACGGTGGTATCTGCAGCTTCATCCGTCGCCACGAAACCGTGTTGTCGCGGTCCACCTGGCGCTCCTCCTGGATACACAGAATTTCCCGCAGATCGACACCAGCAACGGCGACGAAAGCCGATCCCTCCTGCTCCGCCTTCACCGCAAACTGCGCGTTGTGCGCCGGCAGGTAGCAATCCCGAATGAACCGGTTGGCCTCCGCAACCGTCGTGATCCCAGCCAGCGCCAGCTCCTTGACCAGGCGATCCTGTAACGTCTGAAACAGCCGCTCCGAACGACCACGGGCCTGCGGTGAGTAGGCCGCAATGTGCTCCACGCCCAAATGCGCCAGCGCCCGCCCAACCTGTGTCGGCCGCTTCCGGTCAACCGGGCCGCCAGACTCCGGCGTCACGAAGTAGTGGCTGCCCCGATCCGTATAGAGGCTCAGCGGCAGGCCATGCGCGCCAAACACCTCCAGCAGAGCCTGGAACGTCGATTCCGTGCCTTCCTCCGCTACCAAAAACCCCGAGTAGATCACGTTCGTCGCGTCGTCCATCGTCACTATCAGGTCCAGCGTCTCCCGCCCCGCCAGCCATTCATGGCGCGACCCATCCTGATGAAGCATCATTCCAGGCAACGGCCGTCGCGGCCGCTTGCGCCGGTGTGCGCCGCGCCGCGCGGCGCGCTCCAGAAGCCCCTTCGATTGCAGGAACGCCTTGGTCCACGTGTAGCCCCAGCGGAAACCGTGGCGGCCCACCAAGTGCTCGTGAAAGTGCTTCGCCGTGAACCCGCTGTAACGCATACGATACAGCCGCTCGACCTCCTCCTCCCGGTCGACCGGAACCCGCTTCCCAGACGCCCGACCAAGCCGCCGGTCCAGAAGACCGGCCGCCCCGCACTCTTCGTAGCGCTGTTGCCAACGACGGAATGTCCGCTCGCTGATCCCAAGCAGCTCCGCCGCTTCGCACTGGTTGAGTTCGCTCGCTTCATACCGCTCCAGCACGCTCCCGAACTTGATCACTCGCACACCCTGAAGGGCTTCCGACCGGCGCATCCGGGCTCCCAAAAGGAACCATCATCACCGGACAGATCGTGCGCTACCTAAACCGGACATACCGTGTGCTACCGACACGGGGCGGCAAGTTGCTTGCCAACCGAAACGGCGTCGTGTAACATGCGGTACGATGACGGTTACGAACCCCAAGCGCACGTTCACGAAGAAGACCTGCAATGGCGGGGCCTTCCGGGTGCGCGCGGGGTGATCGTACCGACCTAGCACCCAAAGGCCCGGCCGGTCACGGCGAGGGCCTTCTCCCATTCAGGGCCCGCGCCGCTCCGGTCCAACGGAGATGGTTCCATGCGTCCTGATGATTTGTCCTCTGCCTTATCCGAGCGCGGCGCTCGTGCCGCGTTGCCGTCTGTCGCGATCGTCGGTGCGACGGGCGCGGTCGGCGCGGAGCTGTGTGCCTGCCTGGAGCAGAGAGGGTTCCCGCTCGCATCGCTGCGGCTGCTGGCATCCGCGCGTTCCGCCGGGCGGGAGGTGGCGTTTGCTGGGCGAATGCTGCGGGTCGAGGCGCTAGACGAGCGCAGTTTCGAGGGGGTGGACTTGGCTTTGTTCTCGGCCGGCGCATCGGTCTCGCGTCGGTACGCGCCGCTGGCGGTCGAGGCAGGCGCGGTGGTGGTGGACAATTCCTCGGCCTTTCGCATGGACGCGGACGTGCCGCTGGTGGTGCCGGAGGTGAACGCCGCCGAGATCGCCCGGCATCGCGGGATCATCGCCAATCCGAACTGCGTTGCTATTATCGCGGTCGTAGCGCTGTGGCCGCTGCAGCTGCCGCACGCCATCCGTCGCGTCCAGGCCTGCACGTACCAGGCGGCCTCTGGCGCGGGGGCGGCGGCGATGCAGGAGTTGATTGCGTCAACCGCTGCCTATCTGGCGGGCGACAGCTATGCGCCGCGGGTGATGAAGCATCCGTACGCTTTCAACCTGTTCAGCCATGATGCCGCGGTCAATCCCGAGACGGGATATAACGGCGAGGAAGAGAAGGTCATTGCCGAGAGCCGCAAGATCATGGGATTGCCGGAGCTGCTGATCGGCGTGACCTGTATCCGCGTTCCCGTGCTGCGCGCCCATGCCATCGCGTTGACGGTGGAATTCGAGGAGCCGGTGTCGCCGGAGGAGGTGGGCGGGTTGCTGGCGGCGGCGCCAGGCGTGCGTTTGGCGGACGATCGCGCCGCTAATCATTTTCCGATGCCGAACGAGGCGTCTGGCCAGGGCGACGTGCTGGTGGGCCGGATCCGGACAGATGTCAGCGATCCCTCCGGGCGGTCGGTCTGTCTTTTTGTGGCGGGTGATCAGCTATTGAAGGGCGCTGCACTCAACGCTGTGCAGATCGCAGAGCGCCTCTATTCATGCTAATGAGGGTCGCGATGCTGCGCCGTTCCCCCGATCTCCAGACCTTCCTTACCGCGGCCGAGGTCGCGATCCGCCATGCGTCCGGTGGCTCCGGACCGGTGACCGCGGTTGCGGAGCGGATCTTTTCGGCCCTGCGGGTGCCGTCCACCGTGGTCAGCCAGCACGGGCCGAGACGATTGCCGGTCTGTCGCCATCTGGAGACGGCGCTGGATCAGGCGCGCTTGCAACCAGGCACGATCGGCGCTCTGGCGGATGCCTTTGCCGCAATCGAGCCGCGGCTCGATTGGAAGACCCGAGCTGGGGCTGAGGCGCAGGGGGAGCAGTTCCTGACCAGCCACGCCAACGCGACGATTGTTGGTTCGGAGGGGCTCGAGGCACGGCAAGATGTTTGGATCGGCGTGAGCCTTCTGGCGCCGCATACGCGCTATCCCGACCACCGCCATCCGCCCGAGGAGGTGTATGTGGTGCTTTCAGGGGGCGAGTGGCGCCAGGGAAGCGGTGAATGGCATGAGCCAAGGATCGGTGGCCTTGTGCATAATCCTCGGAATATCGTGCACGCGATGCGGTCAGGGGAACAGCCGCTGCTTGCGCTTTGGTTCCTTTGGACAAGAGCGTCGCGCGGCTGACTTGCAGTGCTTCCATCGTTTCCGGATCCAGACATGCGAATTCGTCCGCTGACGAGAGAGGATTTCGCGACCATCCTCACCTGGTTCCCCGACGAGGCGGCACTGGTGCAATGGGGCGGGTCTGATGTCCGCTTTCCGCTGGATGCAGCACAACTAGAAGGCCCGCTGGAGGAAAGCACGCGTCAGCCGCCGGTTCGCTTGATCTGGATGGGAGAGCTGGAGACGAGCGTGATTGCGCACGCCTCGGTTGCCCTCGATTGGCGACACGGCGTCGCACGACTTGGCCGCGTCTGCGTCGCCCCCGCTTACCGAGGGCGGGGAATGGCGGTTCCGTTCTTGAGCCAGATCAGAGACAGCGTGTTCGGGATGCCGGAGTTCGAGCGGCTGGAGCTGAACGTTTACACACTCAACCATCCTGCGATCCGGACGTACAAGAAGCTTGGTTTCGTCGAGGAGGGTGTCCGCCGATCGTCGGTCAGGGTGGGTCAGGCTCGATGGGATACTGCGATATACGGGCTGCTTCGCAGTGAGTGGCGGAGGTGGGCAGCCGGATCGTAAAATCTTGCGCTGGCTAATCCGTCGTGGAAAGGGCGGGGTCGTTCATTGGGTTGGACGCGGATGAATGTCGGTCCACGGATCGAGCACCGGCACTCCCGTCCGCCAGAAGTCGCTGGCATTGCGGGTCACGACGCAAAGGTTGTGCAGGATCGCCGTTGCCGCGATGAATAGATCGGGTTGAGCGAAAGTATGGCGCATGGCCTTGCCCTTCTCGACGAGGCGGCGCCAGACGAGGAATACATCCTCGTCCACATCGAGCAGCCGATCGGAGAACCAAGGCCGCAACTCATGATCGAGCCACGCCTCGAGCCGTCGCCGGAACGGGTCGGCCGTGGCCAACTGCTCAATGCCGAACCTGATCTCGGCGATCGTGACGCGGCTCAAAAACAGGCTGCGCAATTCTTGGCCGTCCGACCACGCCCTCACCTTCGGATCGCAATGAGGTCGGCGTAACTCCGAGATCACGTTGGTGTCTAGTAGCCAGCCTCTCACAGTTCGACGTCGCGAACCGGAGAGCGGACGCTTTCGCGCTCGAAGTCCAGGTCGCGCAGCGGCGACTGAGACAGCAGCGTATGCAGGCTTGGTTGCGCCGCTGTGGGAGCCAGGCGGGCGTATTCCTCGGCGGACAAAACTACGACGGCGTCCTTGCCGTGCAACGTGACACGCTGTGGGCCGTGCGCCCGAGCGTTTCGCACAAGCTCGCTGAAATGCGCTTTTGCGTCCTGCAACTTCCAAGACGGCAGCGAGCGATGGGCTGTTTTAGGCAATCTTGTCGCGCGGCGAGAACTCTTCGGGGACTGACTCAAACAAAAGCTCCGGCTATCTGACTAGTCAGACCAGATAGCAACCCACGCCCGGCGAAGCAATATCCCCGAAATCACGGTCGGACATCTGTAAGCCGACAGTTGATGCAAGCTCACGGTGCCCGTCGATCGAGTCCAGCGCGGGGGCCCCCCGGCAGTTTGTGCTGCAACCGGGTCAGCTCGGCTAGGAAGCGCTCGGCCGCGACCGCGGGCTGCCACGGCTCCCATGGCCGTGTCCCATCCGGTCGCGGGGTCGGATCGCGCTGCAGCGGCCTGACGGCGATGCCGAGGCTGCCGCGCGTCTCGGCCGCCGACCAGCCGACTACGTGCACCGCCTCGCTGGCGGCGGCCAGCCGGTCGGCGCGCTTGTGCGCCGCCTGCTCCTCCGGCGTCCAGGCGGGCAGCCCGTAGCGCCGCCAGATCGCCTGCTGCAGGCGCACCGCCAGCGCCGCGAAGCCGTCGCCCAGGAATGGCTTGATCGGCGAGATCGCGTCGAAGCCGAGCAGGCCCTCGTCGGCATCGTGCAACAATTCGCGCAGCTCGCGCGCCGGGTCGAGCCGCTCGCGCCCCTGCCGGCGAATCGCCAGCACGAGCAGGCTGTGCTGCGCCACTGAGAGCGGCAGCGGCCAAGCCGAATGCCCGCCCCAGCGGTAGGTCCGGGCGAGGCCGAGGCCCAGATCCGCGTCTTCCCAGTCGAACGGCGTGGGGTCCAGGAGGTCGAGCCGCTTGCCGGAGGGAAGCAGGACCCAGGCGCGGGGTGACAAAGCACGTGCCTCCGTGCGAAAGCTGCGGCCGGCCGGAGTGGGGGCTCGTCTAAAGGTAGGACAGCGGACTTTGACTCCGCTAATCGTGGTTCGATTCCACGGCCCCCAGCCAACGATTTCAAGAGCTTGCAGGACGGGATCGCGAAGCCCCGGCTACCATATCAGCACGCGAGGCAAATTCCGCTGTCTGAGGCATCCGAAAGCTGGCGCCGTGCGGACCTATCGGCGGCCATCATCCCCCGAGGTTCGACGGGACGGCGAAAGTGATTCGGAGCCCACCTCTGACTTTTTCCCCGTGAGTAAATGGCCTTTGAAATTATTCCTATTCGAGTGTGGCAACCCCTGGGTGTGGCAACCCCTGGGTGTGGCAACCCATTGTCTACCTCCGATGCCCGACCAGCCACCCGGAGATCGAGCCGTCATCCTCGCCTGCTCAGTGCGGAGCCTCCGCCAGTGCTGCCTTGACGTGCAGTGCGGTTGCGGAAGATCGGTGCACATCCCGCTGGTGCTGATGGCCGCGAACCGGCAGCTTGCTGGGCTGACGATGGCCGATGTCGTGGTGTAGCTCGGGTGCGAGAAGCGCGGGCAAAGGCCGGTTAAGGTGGCGCTCTCGAGGAAGGGGCCGCGAGGGCCTTTGGCACAATTGGTGCTCCGGGGTGGGCGGTAACACTGGTGGGGGAGGATGAAGATAGATACCAGGCTCCTGGAGCTACCGTCGGGAAGTCGGATGTGGACGCAGGAGAACCGTGATCGCTACGACCGCAGCCACCTGCGCTATCCCAGCGACTCCGACCAAGCCGAACGGCGGGAGCATGACAAATGAGCGAGAGCCTAGTCCATCGTGTTCTGGGCTCCGCCAACAGGATCCCGGCTCTGCGGCGAATACTGTTTGCCGTGTTCAATGCGCGTGGACGGCATCATCCGGCCATGCGTCCGCACCCACTCGATATCTCCTACGGCACAACGACAAATGGAATGTATCCACCGTGGCAAATCCGTTCGGGAGATGCCGCTGACGCCCACTCCACGATCTATCTTGGCTGCCAGCCGAGTTGCCTGCGCGCCGCCTTGAAGGCGATACCCAGCTTCCAGGACCGCAGTTTCGTCGATCTCGGTTGCGGCAAGGGCCGAGCGCTTATCGTGGCTTCGGAATTGCCGTTCCAACGTATTGTGGGCGTGGAGCTGTCGCCGGGTCTCGCGGCAATTGCCCGGAGCAACGCCAAGATCGTGCGCAAGAAACATCCTCAGCGAACCGCGATCGAGATCGTCCAAGGCGACGCAACCGGCATGCCGCTGCCCGAGGGAAACCTCGTGGTGTTTTCCTACCATTCATTCGGGATTCGAATGGTGAGACGGATGCTCGATCGTATCGAGGAGGCTGTCGCTGGAAGCAATCGCGAGATCTTCCTGATATACGAGAATCCCGTGCACGGCGATGTCGTCGACAACAGGAGCGGGTTTAGCCGTTGGTACTGCGGAATGGTGCCATGCGATGCGGATGAGTTGATGAGTCCGACCGCAGTCCAGACGAAAGCGATACCGTTGTCGTCTGGCGCATCAGCGAAGGCTCGCCAATGCCCGCGCCCCCAGAGGCAACCGCACCAATCGTGGTGACCATCGCGGACTGGAAGGTGGAATTGGCGATGCCGCCATAGCCGCCGTAGCGGATATGGCGAGATCCGATCAGGTTTGTTTCGTGTAGCTTAACGTCCGGGTAGGATTTCGACCGACCAAGGCATCCATGGATGCGCAACGATCAGCAGCCCGCAGCGGGGCATCCAGCTTTGGCGCGTCGCCGCGACGCGTCCGGCATACCGATGCCCTCGTCTGTCAGAATTCCACCCGGGCAAAAGCCGTGCACGACCCGGTCACGGGCCGGGCACAAGTGGGGCACGCGCTGGGGCACATCCGCGCTGCGCCGAATTCACCGGCAACGATATCCAGAAGGCTTATCTCGAGTCGTATTCCGACTACGGCCAGAACCTGTTCGATCGCTACGTCGCCGCCAAGCGCTCGTGCTCGCCGGGATGTGGCGGGGCGCGAGGCCGCTATGAGTGGCGGGCGGCAGGCCTCCCTGGCAATGATCGCTCCATGAAGCCGCCCCGATTCCCCCTGCCACATTGGCTTATCTTCGACGCCCCCGCCCTCGCCACCGCGCGCGGGCCGGTGTACCGGGCGGCTATCGTCCTGGGCCACGCCTACTGGCGAGGCGGCTGCCGGCCCCTTGCTGCCGATGACGTGACGCTTGCCAGCCTGTGCCGCGAGCCCCTTGGGCACTTTCGGCAGATCAAAACCGCTGTGCTGCAAGCCTTGTCCGAGATCACGCCAGCACTGGACAAGGCGCACGCTGAGCGGATGAACGCCTATCAGATTGGCAAGGTGCGCTCCGAGATGTTGCACGCCGCCCGCGCCCGCAAGCGCGCGGAAAGGCTGCTTGCACGCAATGCGGCGACAGGCCCGCAGGTGCCTCTTGCTCAGCCTCAACGCCTCGCGCCGGAGCGGAGCCCCTCCTTCTCCCGGCGCCCTACCAATGCGGACGGGTCGCGCACGTTCTCAGAAAAGCCAGTGTAACCAATGACCTACGAACCATGGGCGGCACCTCTTTTAGCTGTTCACCGACGTTGTTACGCCTAGAACTATGCGGCTTTCACTGCAGTCAGCGTACGACACACAAGTTTTTGGAATATCAGACATGCGTGATAAAAATCAAAGTCCTCAATTTCAGGATGGTCGCACCGTTGATCGTGGGGACGCCGCTGCGCACTGGCTGCCATCGCCGCAGCGCGTCCTAGTTCCCTGATCGAGATCTTCCCTGATCGAGAACATACCCCAGGGGCTATCTTACAGGGTATCCCAGCGGCGGCACCCGCCAAGCTGGTGGTGGTCTGTAGCGTTCGCATTTTGGCTGGAACTGCCTGTCCTGGCCAAGCGGGCACCATCAGGCAGCGGTCAGCGTTCGGTCCGGGATGCGCTTGGTTTACGGGCAGGGATGGCGAGTGCCGTCCGGCGCGAGTGGGCCAGCCGCTTGGTCAAGACGCAGCAGCACATTGCGGACGGTCATGGCCGACCACGGCGCACCGCGGGGTGTCTGAATGCTGCGGGCGTTCAACTCTGCGCCATTTGGCGCAGGCTGAGACCACGCGAGCGAAGCTCAGCGATCACCGGAGCAAGCATCGCCGCGCAGTCACTGGCGAGCTTGCGGTTTGCCTCTGCCCCCAGCCGGCCGTCTATCTTCGGCGCTCCACGTGATACCCGCCAAGCTTCACCCCACGTGCCTTCGCCTGTTGGAGGGCCGACGTGTGCGCGTGGCGATCATGGCGCGTTCATGCTCAGCGACAGCCGCTAGAATGTGTAGCGTGAACCGGGTAGCGTGTGGATTATCGCAGCAGACGAACTCGACGCCGCTGTTCATCAGGGCGGCCAGGAAGGCCACATTGCGGCTGAGCCGGTCGAGTTTGGCGATTACGAGCGAGGCGCCAGTGAGCCGGCACAGGTTCATCGCCCTGGCAAGCTCCTGGCGATCATCGCGCTTTCCGCTCTCGGTCTCCGTAAACTCTCGGACCAGCGACCAGTTACCGCCGTTGAGGTAGGCCAGCACGGCCGCGCGTTGCGCTTCCAGCCCGAGACCGCTGCGCTCCTGTCTGTCGGTCGAGACGCGGTAGTAGGCGACGAAGCGTCCAGTGGCCATCATGTAAGTTACCTGCGGATGAGCGTCAGGAGTCTGCTTACACATGGCACGCGGTCGTGACTTGTGTCGGTTAGGAATCGCTGTGAAGTGCGCAGCGCATACCTGCAAGCTGTCCGACTGCCAGTGGGCAGCGACGAGTGGCGCGGTGGTCAGCATGATCATGGTCGCACGATTGCTGCCGCTGACAACTGCGACCGTCGGATCATCGCGCTGAACTGCTGACTTGGAACAACGCGACGCACAACAGGTGATCCGCGCGGTGCGCCGGTGGAATAGGGGACCCGTTCAGCGAGAGACCCACCGGGTGGCCTTAGAACGGGTTTCAAAAGTCCGGCTTCGTTGTTGTTTGTTATCTTGGATAAGCCTGGACTTCGCTGCGGGAACGGCCCGGCGGAGATCTATGAGTTCCCGGCGGCATCAGGGGCACCGGGGGTGTCTCAGCGATCTCCTCGAAGCCGGGGGCGTGGTTTTGCCGCGGGGTCCCTTGGTGCCGCCCCACTGCTCAGGCAACGATTGGTGCCTCTCGGAGTGCCCGTCAGCTTCAATGGAACTCAGGGATCAGCGTTCTGCCTCGCTGCCTGTCCCAAAAGCAGCCCGGCGGCTATCCCTGCCGGGCTCGGCGAGATGATCTCGTCGGCGATCGTCCTGATCGTCCACCGCCCCGCAGCTCCAATAAGCTGTCCGCTGTGCGCCTTCAACGCCATCGCCTGAAGCTCCGTGAGCTTGCCGGTGTAGAAGAGCCGCGTGATTGCCGCGTCGATTTCTGCGATCCCGGCCATCTTGCCGCGCTTCGCCACCAGCTTCGCTATGCCGAGCCTGTAGTCGGGCAGGCGTGCCGCCTTGCGCTCGGCTCGCCGTTGTCGCCGAAGCTCGCGGCGCCGATCTCCCCAGTTCGCCAACATACCGAACGAGAAGCAGCCGGCGGCGAACGAGAAGCCGACTATGACCGCGTGCATCGTGTTTCCCCTTCTGTTCATCACGGGCTGGCGGCATCCAAGTCGAGCGGCAAGGCGCTAGCACGCATGTCGAAGCATGGCGCCACCATGGGTCCACCCTTATGCACACCGCGTGGTGGTGACTCGTGTTGATCTCGAATCGCTGGGAAGTGCGCAGCGCATGACTACTGGCAGACCATAGGTGCTCGCTAACCGGGAACCCTGCGTCAGATGGCGTCGCGGCGGAGGACGAGGCGGGTCGATCACGTTCGCTCGCCGTGCGGCGCGCGACGCGGATTTATGGTTCCATCGCAGCCACCATGACCCACCGGGGGTCGTTCAGGATGGTTCGCAAAGTCGGCGTTTCGCTGTTGTTGTTCTTGATCTCAGGCCCCGCCTTTCGTTGGCGCGGCGGCAGCCGAGTAAGCGGCAACGGGTCCCCTTTGGGGCCATCAGAGGGCCGGGGTGTCTTCGGGGCGAGCGCAGAGATGGCGGGGCGTGGTCCGCGGCGGGGTCCACCAGCCGGGCGGATCAGCGCCGCCAGCCCCGCTCGATTCACTTCCCTACCGCCTAATCGCCCGACACTGCCGCCCATGTGCGGCCGTTACGCACGATTGTCGATGGGAGCCGACGCCGCGACGCCGAACACCCAGCCAGCGAGCGTTACGGCGCCGTCAAAGCACCACCAAGCGCGCCGACACCGCCGCCGATCAGCGCGCCCGTAAGTGGCTTGCCGCCGGTGATTGCCGCGATCCCGGCGCCGGCGCCAGCACCGAGTGCTCCGCCGGTGACTGCTCGGGTGCCGGGGCTGTCGCCGCAGCCGGCCAAGCCCAGCATTAGGCCAGCGGCCATCAGGCTGAGGGCGATCTTGTGTAACATGAGAGGAGACCTCCATTCGTTGATCTGCGGAACCCAAGCACCGTGAGCGGTGTTCCATGGCTGAAATCGGGACTAGTGGAGGCTTACGCCCCGCGGCTCTCAACAGTGTGATGGCTTGCCGCCCGCTGACGAGATCGGATCGCTTCGCCGATGGTCCGCAGAACATGACCACCGTGCCCGGGTCGCAAGGTCGCCCCAGGCCGGCGACATCCCAGCACTTCGCGCTGCTGTCTAATTCGTGAAAGGGAGCGTCCGTCACCACGGCCACCCACCGCGGGCGCACGGTCTGCCGCACCGCTGCAATGGTCAGACCGTCACCACTGCCGTTGCTGTATCGTCGTCATCGCGTCATCGCTGCTCGCTGTGTGCTGTTCGCTGGTCATCGTTGCTGCGATCGCGACGCACGCGACGTGCGGCGATTAGGGTCCCATTCAGGCATCAAGACCCACCGGGAGTTTTTCGGGACCATTCGCAAAGTCGGCGCTTCGTTGGTTGTTATTGTTGTTTGAGGGTCCGGCCTTTCGTTGCCGCGGCGGCTGCCGAGTGAACGGCAACGGGGCACCTTTCGGCGGCATCAGGGGGGCCGGGGGGGTCTTCGGGCCGATCTACTATCTAGGAAGGGCAGAGGCGCCGGGCCGTGACCGGCGAAATCCTTGTGAAGAAGCTTGAGAGGGCACTACAGTCATCCACCAAGGGGCGAAATCGACGCCTATCTGAGGGAATCCCGGTTTGCCCAGCTCTCCAACCGATGCGAAGTCGCTTATCCGCTCCGTTCGCGCGCGCCGCCGTCGCCGCAGGCCCGGCGCGCCACCTCCCATAATACGCCTCGGAGCGCCGTATTGGGGCTGGCGCGACCTGTATTACGGCTTTCTCGTGCAGTCGTGGAGCGTGTTCATCGCCCTCTTGGTCGGCTTCTACCTGCTGCTCAATCTCGGCTTCGCCGTGCTGTTTGCGCTGCGTCCCGGAGCGGTTCACAACGCTGCGCCGGGATCACTGCTCGACGCACTGTTCTTCAGTCTCGAGACGATGTCGACCGTCGGCTACGGCGAGATGTACCCCGAGACGATGTACGCCCATTCCGTCGTCTCGCTGGAGATTGTGGTGGGCTTTCTGATGGTGCCGCTCGCGACCGGGCTGATAATCGCCAAGTTCACGCTGCCGATGGCGCGCGTGATGTTCAGCCGCAACGTTCTCGTGCACCGTTTCGATGGCGTGCCTACACTGATGTTCCGCGTCGTCAATGTCCGCAACAGCCAGATCATCGAGGCACGCATGAAACTGACGGTGCTGCGCGACGAGGAAAGCACGGAAGGCTATCGGTACAGGCGCATGGTGGAATTGCCGCTGGTGCGCGACAGCAGCCCGTTCTTCGCGCTTTCCTGGACAGTCATGCACCGGATCGACGAATCCAGTCCGTTCTACGGCATGGGAGCCGAGGACTGTCTGCAAGAGGGCACCCAGCTCGTCGCGGTGCTGACGGGGATCGACGGCACTACGTCCTCGAACGTGTATGCGAGGCACGGCTATTCGCCGACCGACATCCTGTTCGGCCGCGCCTTCGAGGACGTTGTGCAGGTGAACGACGACGGCACGGTCAGGATCGACTTCCGCCGCTTTCACGCGACCCGCCCGGCACCGTTGGAGGCGATCGAAGTTGCGGGAGCAGAGCCGTGAGCACTCAGCAACCGGATGTGCATCTCTCGCAGGCAGCCGCACCGCACCCCAAGATGATGCCGCCGCAGGCTCCGCACTGTGCAGGCGAGTATGACGGCGCGATCCCCAGGCGGCTGGTCCGGCGTGGCTGGGAATACGCGCGGGCCGCTTGCGTCTGACGCTCTCGCCCAATGAAGCGGTTGTGCTTGGCCGCGGGCACCCTCGGCTCGGCCGCGACCCGCGCCATGGACCCGCCAGTGGCAAGGCTTGACTGCCGCCGGCCCCCCCCCGCGCGACATCGGGAGCGCCGGTGGTGACAGCGCCGGCAAGCTTACCGTTGTGAAGAGCACCTAGGCCCCGTCCCGTGCGGGGCTTTTTCTTCGGGCGGCAGCTTGACGCGACTCCGAGCGCTGCGGTGCTGTCGATGCCGCCGGCTGGGCGAGGGGGCCATCTCAACCCAGTCCTAGACCCACCACCCCCACCCGGCCGGCATCCACGCTTACGGTTCTTCGGTTGGCTCTACCCCGCGGCATGCGCGGCAGTGGTGCCGGTGACCGCTTCCCTAGGAGTAGATCGCCCCACGTGGCTTATCGGAACCTGCTGGCACGTGGGGTTCATATCGCAGACGCCAGATGCCCCAGGAGATGGCGCCTACTATGAGGTGGTCCCCGGAATTCGGACAGGTGGTTAAGCTTGGTTCGCCCTGAGAAGGACGGACCCGATGACTGGGAAGCGGAAGCGCTACTCTGCTGAATTTAAAGCAAAGGTCGCTCTTGATGCGTTGCGTGGTGAACTAACGGTATCGCAACTGGTGGCGAAGCACAGTGTCCACCAGACGATGATTTCGGCCTGGAAGCGGCAGGCTCTTGAAGGGCTGGCCGGGGTGTTTTCGGGACACCAGGCTGCGACGGAAGCGGCTCGGGAAGATGAGCTCGAGAAGCTGCACGCAAAGATCGGTCAGTTGCTGGTGGAACGGGATTTTTTGGCGAAGGCCTCCGGTCGATGAGCCTGGACCGGAGGCGGCGGCTGATCGATCCGGCGCAGCAGGAGCTGTCGATGGTGCGACAGTGCGAGCTGCTGTCGGTGAGCCGCTCGGGTTTGTATTACCAGCCGCGCGGCGAGACGGCGCTGAATCTGGCTCTGATGCGGCTGATCGACGAGCAATTCCTGGAGACGCCGTGGTATGGTGCCCGACAGATGGCGCGGCATCTGCGCCGCCAGGGCCGCATGGTCGGGCGCAAGCGGATGCGCCGACTAATGGGTCGGATGGGCCTGACGCCGATCTATCAGCCTCCGAGAACGACGGTGCCGCATCCGAGCCACCGGGTGTCTCCGTATCTGCTGCGAGGGCTGGCGATCGACCGGGCGGACCAGGTGTGGTGCGCGGATATCACGTATATCCCGATGCATCGGGGCTTTCTTTACCTTGTTGCGGTGATGGACTGGGCGACCCGGAAGGTGCTGTCCTGGCGGCTGTCGAACACACTGGACGTGGAGTTTTGCATTGAAGCTGCAGAGGAAGCGCTGGCACGCTTCGGTCGGCCGGAGATCTTCAACACCGATCAGGGCAGCCAGTTCACCTCGCCGCAGTTCACCGGGCTGCTGGAGGCGGCGACGGTGCGCATCTCGATGGACGGCCGGGGCCGTTGGATGGACAACGTGTTCATCGAGCGGCTGTGGCGCAGCCTGAAATACGAGTGCGTCTATCTGCATGCGTTCGAGACCGGGTCGGAGGCGAGAGCTGGGCTGGCGCGCTGGATCGGTTACTACAATTGCTCATCACAACGCACATTTCGCTATGTCGTTGAGGAGAAGAGATTTTGTTGGAGCGCGTCCGGTAACGCGGGGTGTCTTGGGTGGGCCTTGGCGCGCAGGGCAAGGCCGCGGGCGGCGGTGCTGTCGAGATCAGCGCGGCTGAAGATCCAGGGGCCATTCTCCAGGGGATGCGTAGCGTCGATCTCGCCCCGTTCCACAGCCAGTCGCAAGGTGCGCGGCGCAACACCCACAATGGCGGCAGCCTCGCCAAGATTGAGCCAGGGTTCAACGCCGTCTGCCGCCTCACAGTACACCGGGATCCGATAGCTGGATCGTAATGCAGTCACGCGTTCCCGGGTCCAGCGATTACCATGACCTGTCTTGAGACTGTTGCGGTTGAGAGTCCCCGCGATGACGTCGTCCCGGGCGATCAACGCCAGGGCGCGCACGGCCTTGACGATGTCGGCAGACGTACTGTTGCGCTGTCCCCGCCGCCGCCGTGGCAGCCGGTGCTGAGTATGGATTCCGCCTACCCAGTGGATGGTCAGGACGATCTCCGACGTGGCGTCATCGAGGTCGGCCATGGCTTCGTGGATGACAGTGCGCACGATTCGCTTCTTGAGCCGCGCATCCGTCGTCGGTGCTGACCAGACAGTCTGGAAGTCCTCGGCCAGCGCGGTGAAGGAGATCGGCGCGAGGTCGAGCCGAGGCTGTGCCGCGGCGTCATGATCGGCAATCCGCTTCTCGAACTCGGCCACGCGGGTGAGGGCGCGGTTCCAGCGAGCCTCCAACTCGCCAGCGACGAAGCGGTTCTCGGGATCGGCCGCGTCATATTGTCGGAAGGCCCGATCGGCGGCGTACCGCGCCGCCTCGAGGTCGCGGACCATGGCCTCCCGCGCCTCGTCACGCTGTACCGTGGCCTGTGCCTCGGCCGCTCGTGCGGCTTGCACGGCGGCGGGCCGTAGGACGGTGAGCAGTGCCGCTTCGACGACATCATCGACACGCAGCCCGCCGAATGCGATGCAATTGGGCTCCCCGCAATCGAGTCTTCCACGAACACATGCATAACGAGGAATCTGACCCTTGGCCCCCGTGTACTGCACGATGAGCTTCCGACCGCAACGACAGCATCGCAGCAGCCCTGACAACAGCGCCGAACCGTGCTTGGGCGCGCCGCGAGTTCCGGGAGTCGGAACGTTCTCGCTCACCATCTTCCGGATCGTCTCCGCGCGGTCCCAATCGACATAACCTTGGTGCGCACCCGGCTGCAACGCCAGCCATTCCGCGCGCGGCTTGCGCCGGGCACGCGCCTTGGCTCCCGCACCGCCATATTGCACCGAGACGCCCGTCTTACCGTACGCGTACGCGCCCCCATAGGCAGGATTGGCGATGAACTCGTGGAGGGTCGAATACCGTGGGCGACGCCACTCGATCGGCCCGCCATTGATCCTGGTCGGCAAATCAAGCTTGTGCTCGAGGAACCAAAACAGCGCCTGCCGCACACTGCCAAGTTCGGCGACCTTGTCGATGGCGAGCATGATCGCCGCCTGGACACGACGGTCGGGATCCTTCTCCAGCCGGTCGCCCACCTTAACGAAGCCAACAGGCGCCGCGACGACGAGTTCACCGCGCCGTGCCTTCTCATAGCGCGCAGACAGTGAGCGCTGCCGCAGCAGATCAAGCTCGTACTCGTTGAGGCTCCCTTTCAACCCCAAGAGCAACCGGTCATTGCCTTGTCGCGGCGCATAGACGGCCTCCTGATCGACGAGCAGTGTATCAACCACACGGCACATCTCGACAAGCTGCTGCCAATCGCGGCTGTTGCGTGCAAAGCGCGAGACCTCTCGAGCTGCCACCGCACCGACCTTGCCGAGGCAAACTTCGGCGACCATGCGTTCGAAGCCGGCGCGCGTGGTTCCGCCCGCTGCCGAACAGCCAAGGTCCTCATCGATGACTTCGATCTCCGACCAGCCAAGCTGTACAAGGCGGTCACGCATGGCGTACTGAAGGACCTGGCTCTCGCGGTTGTGCTGAACCTGATGGGCGGAGGACTGGCGGATATAGAGCACAGCCTTGCGCGCCCGGTGCTGCGCTCCGATCTTGTCAGCGCTCATCGCTGTCGCCCTCCGGGGGCTCGTCCAACTCCTGGCGCGCGCCGCCGGCGTGTGCGATCAGCAATAGGGTGAGTAGGTCGGCCAGCGTCTGCCGCGCCTGATCCGGCAGCGCGCTCCATCTCTGTGCTCCGTCCAATTCCGGTAGCGGACTCAGCAGACAAAGATCGAGTTGATGTAGTGGCGGTCGGGGCCGGCGACGAAGCTGCTGCATGGCGATCTCCACGATAGGAATCGGGAGATGCTATCCTCGCATCTGACGGCGCTTCCGTTGCCGCGAGCCGCATCGCTTCCGAGAGCAGGACTCGCAATGCTGCAAGGGCCGACAACGCTACAGTTGGCTCGGCTGACAGCCGAGTCGAACAGCAGGCCGCCGTGTCCAACATCCATACCGGGATCTCCTGAACACGAGCAACGGTCGCATCCACAAGACTGCAGCGCGCCGCAGCACCGGTCGTCCTCTCGATCACCTCATGAATACGAACAGTTCGCCCAGCCCAGGGATGCCAGGAATAGGCAATGGCTATCTCTTCGCCGGCTGCAGTACCGTGGGTCTTGTGGCGTGGAGTTCTACAATGCCGCTCGGCCGCATTCCGCTCTATCGGGGCGCACACCCGATGAGGCGTATAGACGGCAGCTCGGCGAAGTGGAGATGGAGCGAATGGCGGCCTGACGAAACCCGGAACCAAGCTTAACCCCGCCGCCAAACTGTCCAGAGGAGGGGGGCCACCTCACTATAACCAGGAGGGGGAGGACCAGAGCGCCCGCTGCAAGCCAGCCGTAGTGGAACCAGATCGCTACCACAAAGGCTACACCGGGAACGGGAAGGAAGGCGCGGCTTGTCCGACGGTCGGATTTTTCTTTACGGCGCCTGTTGTCTTTGAACCTTCGCTCCCGCTCATAAGCAGCTCTGTAGCGGGGATCGTGGGCCAGGCTAATAAACTCCGGAACCGATGGCATACGTGCCATATGGTGTTTGCAACCAAATTGCGGAAGACCCTCAGTAGCAGAGCCGCGATTATCAGCGCTCCAGCGCAAATTCATCGGCCATTGCGTCTTGGTCTCTAACGCCGCACGGCCCGGCCGCCGATGCGGGACACGCTTCTGCGGGCATGCTGCCCCCTTGCGGAGTGCACCAATTTCGGGATACAGAACGTGTGATGGCCAAACAGACAACCCATTGATTTAGCTCACGTTCCTGGCAGGCCGCTTCCGTCCACGGCCCCCAGCCAGGCCATCAGGGAAGCGGCTTCTGCCAAGGCGACTATCTGGGGAATCCCGGTTTGCCCAGCTCCCCAACCGATGCGGAGCCGATCGTCCGCTCCGTCCGCGCACGCCGCCGTCGCCGCAGGCCCAGCGCCACGCCTCCCATCATACGCCTCGGAGCGCCGTATTGGGGCTGGCGCGACCTGTATTACGGCTTTCTCGTGCAGTCGTGGAGCGTGTTCATCGCCCTCTTGGTCGGCTTCTACCTGCTGCTCAATCTCGGCTTCGCCGTGCTGTTTGCGCTGCGTCCCGGAGCGGTTCACAACGCTGCGCCGGGATCACTGCTCGACGCACTGTTCTTCAGTCTCGAGACGATGTCGACCGTCGGCTACGGCGAGATGTACCCCGAGACGATGTACGCCCATTCCGTCGTCTCGCTGGAGATTGTGGTGGGCTTTCTGATGGTGCCGCTCGCGACCGGGCTGATAATCGCCAAGTTCACGCTGCCGATGGCGCGCGTGATGTTCAGCCGCAACGTTCTCGTGCACCGTTTCGATGGCGTGCCTACTCTGATGTTCCGCGTCGTGAATTTCCGCAACAGCCAGATCATCGAGGCGCGCATAAACCTGACGCTGCTGCGCGACGACGAAAGCGCGGAAGGCTATCGTTACAGGCGCATGGTGGAATTGTCGCTGGTGCGCGACAGAAGCCCGTTCTTCGCGCTTTCCTGGACGGTCATGCACCGGATCGACGAATCCAGTCCACTCTACGGCATGGGAGCGGAGGACTGTCGGCAAGAGGGCACCCAGCTTGTCGCGGTGCTGACGGGGATCGACGGCACCACGTCCTCGACCGTGTATGCGAGGCACGGCTATTCGCCGACCGACGTCCTGTTCGGCCGCGCCTTCGAGGACGTTCTGCAGGTGAACGACGACGGCACGGTCAAGATCGACTTCCGCCGCTTTCACGCGACCCGCCCGGCACCGTTGGAAGCGGTCGAAGTTGCGGGAGCAGAGCCGTGAGCACTCAGGATGCGCATCTCTCGCTGGCACCGCACCGCACCTCAAGATGATGCCGCAGATGATGCGGGCGCAGGCTCCGCACGGAACAAGCAAGTAGGACGACGCGATCCCATGGCGGCTGGTCCGACATGGCCGCCAGCAAACTACGAGAACGTTAGGAGAACCTGGGCGGTCGCATCGGGCTGGTGCACAAGGGCGGGATGAATCGCACGTGACGCCTGCCCCCTAATGCGGATTGTCCCAACTCCGGAATACAGAACCCGGAGTGAGCCTGCCGGCAATGGCTCAGTGAATGCCAGCAGCCGTCAAGAATGACACCAGCTCGCGGGCGCCTGGCAGTGGCCGGACGCGGCACGGCTGACGGCGATAGGCCTCGGCATGGCCCCAGCGGTAGCCGGTCGACGCGTTCCTGGCTGATATCAGGCCCGGTTTCACGCAGGAGCTGATTCGTGAACAGGCCGCCGCTCATCCGATCTTGCGATGGATACGCCAGATAGAGAGCTCGATGCCCTCGGCGTCAAGCCCCTCCTTCCAGGCCAGCACGTGCTGATACACGCTGTCGACCAGCGCGCCGTCGAGATCGAACAGAAGAGCTGTGGCAAGGACCGGAGCGAGATCAATGCTGTTCTGTTCTCCTGGGGATACAGAGAGAAGCGCCCGAACTCGACGATTGGCGACGGAACATATTGAAAACTGTCGGAACCACCGACCTGCGGCCGCCAAGCAGCTTACGCACGCCGCGCAGACCCGTTTGCGCGGCAACCTAGCGGCGGCGACATTTCTTCACCGAGAGCCAAGACATGGCGAAGCGCGGCGGATTGTGGCTCCGCGCTCGATACAAGCATTCACTTGCATGAGTAAAGCTGCTATGCCGCACCGCGCAACGGATATGCCAAGACCCGATCCTGGTTGGCAGAGGGGCTGGAAGGCCGGAGCGAGGATTGCTCGTCACTTTAATAAGGAGCACCCGATGTCTAGCTACAAGCTCATCGTTGGTTTGTCGGCGCTCGCATTCACCGCGGGTACCGCGCTCGCACAGCCCAGCCCAGCCCCGGGCACTGTTCAGCCGCGCCACGTGACGCACCCAGCGCCGGCCCATAAGATGCCCAAAATGACCGCCAAGAGTGCCGACATGAGCGCGGATGACCTTAATGCGAAGGAGCTGGCCTCGATCCAGCATGGCTCGCCAGCCGCGGCACCCGCCTCGACCGCGCCCATGCCGACCAAAACTCCGTGACGGGTTGAACTGGGAGTGGCTGGATGCGGGCGGGCTGGTTAGCCCGTCGTCGCTTCGCGGCTGAACGGAAGATTTTCGTTTATTCTTCCGGCTCGCGTGCAACGTGGCCGGAAGGCCGGGATACTTCGTCGTGTCGCGCCAGGGCAGCTCAGCGCCGTCCCCCGACCTCGTCGATATGCTCCAGCAGGTCGGCGGGGTCCTCATAGACCCGGATCGCGCCGGACTGCTGCAGCTCATCCAGCCCGTAGCCACCGCTCAGCAGGCCGACGCCTAGCGCCCGGCAGCGCGTTGCGGCGAGCATGTCCCAGATGCTATCGCCGACCACCACGGCGGTCTCGATCGGCGCGTTCAGCCGCGCTGCCGCGGCCAGGAACAGGTCGGGGTCCGGCTTGGCGTATTTGACCTGATCGCGGGTCACGACCGGCGTGCGCTCGGGATCGACGCCGAGGCTGGCGAGATTGACCGCGGCGGTCTCCATGCGGCCGCTCGTGGCGATGGCCCAGCGAATGCCGGCATCCGTCAGGAACGACAGCAACTCTCGGGCGCCTGGCAGCGGCCGGACGCGGCACGGCTGACGGCGGTAGGCCTCGGCATGGCCCTGGCGCAGCCGGTCGATGCGTTCCTGGCTGATCTCAGGCCCGGTTTCACGCAGAAGCTGATTGGTGAACAGGCCGCCGCTCATGCCGATCTTGCGGTGGATGCGCCAGATCGAGAGTTCGATGCCCTCGGCGTCGAGTGCCTCCTTCCACGCAAGGACATGCTGATACACGCTGTCCACCAGCGTGCCGTCGAGGTCGAACAGAAAGACGGGCTCGATGCGCATCGTGTCTTTCTCCCTTGTCAGGCGTCAGCGGTAGGGTGGCACGATCGTGCCCGATCGGTCGCCCGTAGCTTAGACGAGGTGCCGGGCCGAGGCGATAAGCGGGGTCAGCAGGACAGTCTCGCGGTCGCAATTCGTATGATCTGCCTGCTGCCTGGTCGCGGGCGACTGGACTGCGGCGGGGCGTGACGTGAGAATAGCGCTGCCACGATGTTATTTGCCCTTGGCCTGCCGCCCGACGACGAGGTCCATCTCTGGACTTTTCGGCTTGAGCCTGAGTTGGATGATGGCGGACTGCTGGCGTCCTGTGAAAGGGTGCGAGCCGATCGGTTTCATTTTCGGCGAGATCGCGACCGTTTCATCGCCGGCCGGGCGCAGCTACGCCGCATTCTCGGAGCCTATCTGCGGCAACCGCCCGAGTTGGTACAGTTTTGCTATGGGGCGTCCGGCAAGCCGGCAGTTTCCGAACCTCTGGCGTTCAATCTCAGCCACTCGGGCGATTTCGCCGCGCTTGCAGTGGCGCGCTTCGAGCTTGGCGTCGATATAGAGTGCATTCGTCCGATCGAAGAAGAGGTGGCCGAGCGCTTCTTCGCCGCCGACGAGGTCATGCGGCTGCGCAGTCTGCCCCAGGCACAGCAGACGGAAGCGTTCTTCGCCTGCTGGACCCGCAAGGAGGCGTATGTGAAGGCGCTTGGCGACGGACTGCTTCTGCCGCTCGATAGCTTCTCTGTCAGCCTCGAACCGGAAGCGCCGGCTCGTCTCCTGCGCGCCGGAGACGATCCGGTGGAACCGTCGCGCTGGCAATTCCATCATTTCGTGCCTGCACCTGGGATGGTGGGTGCTATTGCTGCGAGACGATGCTTTTGGCAGGTCCGTCGATTGTCGCCGGAGACTTAACCCCGCGGGCGGGTGCTGGTCTATGCGCTCACATGCCGCGGGCGATAGATCGCGACGTGCGCGATCTGCGCCACCGGCCTTTCACTCGCCAGCACTAGCGCATCGAGGTCGACGAAGCGATGCTCCTTGCGCTCATAATTGGCGCGGACCCGCGCCCGCACGGTCAGCTCGTCGCCAACGCGTGCGAGCCCGATATTCTGCACCGCGCTGCCGACATGAATCCACGGACCGAGTACCACGTTATGGCTCAACGCCCAATTACAGGTGCGCAGAACCACGCCCGGATGCGCGATCCCCTCTTGTGCATAGACCGGGTCGCTCTCGCGCACGTCAGCAAGATATTGCGCTGCATATTCCGCCGTCAGCACCGTCGGCCGCATACCGAGCAGCGTGCCGACGGCGAGCGAGCGCTCATCGGCTGGCGGCCGATCCGCTGGTGGAGCGGGCGGCACGGCGAACGCTGGCGGCGAAGCGACGGCGGAAGCCAATGCCGCACTGCCTGTCGCACAGGTCTCACCGTGGCTCCGCACGATCAGCGCCAGACCATCGCCTTCCGGCGCCGACTCAACAACAGCTTCGTCGCCGTCATAGACCGGCTTGAGGAAGCGGCACTCCGCCCGACCGCGCTCCAGCCAGGCGCGGCCCCACCGTGCCACCGGCGCGTGCACCATGTAGGCGTACACATCGACTCCCGGCACCAGTCCGCCGGTGAATCCGTACCGGCGAGCGACGGTGTCGTCGTGCATCTTGTTCTCGGATTCCCGTGCGGTGTTGTACGCCTGCACCTTGTAGGGAGCGGTCACGCTCATCCCGTTCCTCCTTGGCTTGCCGGTACCGCCACAGTCAGCGTCCCGTGCTGCCGAAGCCGCCGGCATCCCGCGCCGTCGTGTCCAGCGCTTCCACCTCGTGCCAGCGCGCACGCGCCACCGGGGCGAGCACCGCCTGGGCGATCCGCGCCCCGCGCTCGACGGTGAATGGCGCGTCCCCGGCATTCAGCAGGATCACCTGCAGCTCGCCGCGGTAGTCTTCGTCGATCGTGCCCGGGCTGTTCGGCAGCACGATGCCGTGCCGCAGCGCCAGGCCCGAGCGGGGGCGAATCTGCAGTTCATATCCGGCCGGCAGCGCGATGGTGAGGCCGGTCGGGATCAGCGCGCGGGCGCCGGGTGCGATCATCACCGGCGCATCAACCGCGGCGAGCAGATCCATTCCCGCTGCACCGGCCGTGGCATAGGCAGGCAGCGCGAGCCCTTCACCATGTGGCAGGCGGCGGACGGCGATCGGGACGGTCACGCCAGCGCCTCGGCGATCCGCTCGCCAAGGCGTCGGGCGACGTCCTGTTTGGGCAGGCGCGGCCAGTCCTCGATACCGGCGGCGGTGATCAGGTGCACGGCGTTCTCCTCGCCTCCCATGATGCCGCTCGACGCCGAAACATCATTGGCAACGATCCAGTCGCACCTCTTGCGTGCACGCTTGGCAGCAGCATTCGCCAGCAGATGGTCGGTTTCGGCGGCAAAGCCGACCACCAGACGCGGCCGCCGTGGTCCCGGCGCGGACAGCGTGGCGAGTATATCGGGATTGGGGACCAGCTCGAGCGCGGGGGGCTCCGCGCCCGGCACTTTCTTGATCTTGATGCCTGCCTCTCGGGCTACCCGCCAGTCTGCCACGGCCGCCGCGCAAACGGCGACATCCGCCGGCAGCGCGGCCAGGCAGGCGTCCAGCATCTCCTGCGCCGTCTCGATGCGGCGGATGTTGGCGCCGGCAGGATCGGCAATCCCGACCGGGCCGGTCACCAGCGTCACGCGGGCGCCGAGTGCGGCCAGTGCTGCGGCGATGGCGTGGCCCTGCCGCCCGCTCGACCGATTGGCGATGTAGCGGACCGGATCGATCGGTTCATGCGTGGGACCGCTCGTAACCAGCGCGTGCCTTCCGGCAAGCGGGCGAGGCGCCAGCAGCGGCGGCGGTGCCAGCAGCGCCTCGATCGCTGCTAGGATCGTCGTCGGCTCGGCCAACCGCCCTGGCCCGTATTCGTTGCAGGCCATTGCACCTTCTTCCGGGCCGACCACCTGCACACCACGCTCCGACAGCAGCGCCATATTGGCCTGCGTTGCCGAGTGCAGCCACATGCGCACGTTCATTGCCGGCGCCACCAGCACCGGCTTGTCCGTCGCCAGCAGGAGCGTCGTCGCCAGATCATCGGCAATTCCCGCCGCCATCTTCGCCAGGAGACTTGCCGAGGCGGGAGCGACCACGACGAGGTCCGCGCTGCGCGAAAGCTGGATGTGCCCCATTTCGCTCTCGTCAGTTAGCGAAAAAAGGTCGGTGTAGACTTTCGATTCGCTTAGCGCCTGCAGCGACAGGGGCGTGACGAACTCCCGCCCTCCTGCCGTCAGCACGCAGACAACCCCACAGCCTCGCGCCCGCAGCAGTCGGATCAGCTCCAGCGCTTTGTAGGCCGCGATGCCCCCGGCAACAATCAGCAGCACCCGCTGCGCCGACAAGCTCATACCCCGCTTCCAACCACTGACAACTGACCACTGACAACTGACCACTGATTCACAGCCGCCATCCGTCGTGGATCGCGGCGATGCCGCCCGAAAGGTTGTGTATCGACACGCGGGCGAAGCCGGCGTCGCGCAGCATCGCGGCCAGAGTCTCCTGATCGGGGAAGGTACGGATGCTCTCGGCAAGATAGCGATAGCTGTCCGCATCGCCGGCAACGATGCCGCCGAGCAGAGGCAGGACGCGGAACGACCAGGCATCGTAAGCCGGTGTCAACGCGGCTACTTGCAAACGACTGAACTCCAGGCAGAAGAACCGTCCGCCGGGGCGCAGCACGCGGCGCGCCTCGGTCAGCACCGCCACCTTGTCGGTGCAGTTACGCAGGCCAAAGGCGATCGCGATGCGGTCGAACGACCGGTCCGGCAGCGGCAGGCATTCGGCATTCGCCACCAGCAGGTCCATGCGCCCGATGATGCCGCGCTGCAGAGCACGGTCGCGGGCAATCGATAGCATGGTCGGATTGATGTCTGCCAGCAGCACGGGTCCGCCGCCGCCACTGAGCCAGCCGAAGGCGATATCGCCAGTACCCCCTGCCAAATCGAGCAGGCAGCGGTCGCGGCGGGGATCCAGAGCGGTGAGCAGGATCCGTTTCCAGATGCGATGGATGCCGAGCGACATCAGGTCGTTCATGAGGTCATAGCGGGGTGCGACACGGTCAAACACCGCGCGGACCATGCCCTGCTTGGCCGCCGCCGGAACGCGGCGGAAGCCGAAATCGGCGGTCGGGCCGCTCGTATGGGTGTCGCTCATCCAGTCCGATCTATAACCTGCCGCACTGGGATGCCGGAACTCCCCGAAGTCGAGACAGTGATGCGGGGCCTGCAGGCGCGCCTCGAAGGCCGGGTGATCGCGCGCGCGGTCGCCAACCGGGCAGATCTGCGCTGGGCGTTGCCGGAAGGGCTGGCTCGCCGGCTCACCGGGGCGCGCGTCAGCGGATTTCGACGGCGCGGCAAATACATCCTGATGCGCCTGGATGGCGGTTGCTCGGTGCTGCTGCATCTCGGCATGTCCGGGCGCATCGTGGTCGGCAGGCTACGACCGAACCAGCCCACGTTGCATGAGCACCTGGTGCTGGAGACCGAGGACGGCGCGCGCGTGGGCTTCATCGATCCGCGCCGCTTCGGCTCGATCGATCTGGTGCCAACGGAGGTGGAGGATAAGCACCGGCTGCTGGCCGCTCTTGGACCGGAGCCGCTGTTCGACGCGTTCACCCCAGCGGTCTTGTCGATGGCACTGGCCGGCAAGCGTACGCCGATCAAGGCGACGCTGCTCGACCAGGGCATCGTGGCCGGTCTCGGCAACATCTACGTCTGCGAGGCACTGTTCCGCGCCGCGATCAGCCCAAGGCGCTCGGCTCATACCGTGCCAGGCGCGCGTGCTGTGCGATTGGTACCGGCAATCAAAGCGACGTTGACCGAGGCGATCGCCGCCGGCGGGTCGAGCCTGCGCGATTACGTGCAGCCGGATGGTGAGCTGGGCTATTTTCAGCACGCCTGGAAAGTGTATGGCCACGAAGGTGAGCCGTGCGAGCGCTGCCCCGGCGCACCGTGCGGTGGCATTGCACGCATCACGCAGGCCGGTCGCAGCACGTTCTATTGCTCGCGCACGCAGCGATAGCTAGAAGCCTGCTTCCTGGCGGCTTGGAGATGATGATGGCCGATGTCTACGACACCATCCTGGTGGAGACGCATGGGCCGGTGGGGCTGATCCGGCTCAACCGGCCGCAGGCGCTGAACGCGCTGTGCGATCAGCTTATGACCGAACTGGGGCGCCAGTTGCTGGCGTTCGACGCGGATCCGGCGATCGGCGCCATCGTGCTGACCGGCAACGAGAAAGCCTTCGCCGCCGGTGCCGACATCAAGGAGATGCGCGAACGCACCCATCCGTCCGCCTTGATGGAGGATTTCATCGGCGCGCGGTGGGAAACGGTGCTGCGCGTGAAAAAACCGGTAATTGCGGCGGTGGCCGGTTTCGCACTCGGCGGCGGCTGCGAGCTGGCGATGATGTGCGATATCGTGGTGGCCGCCGATACCGCGAAATTCGGTCAGCCGGAGATCAATCTCGGTGTGATGCCTGGTGCCGGCGGCACGCAGCGGTTGACCCGCGCGGTCGGCAAGGCGAAGGCGATGGACATGATCCTGACGGCGCGTATGATGGATGCGGCGGAGGCTGAGCGAGCCAGCCTGGTCTCCCGCGTTTTTCCCGCCGACCGGCTCATGGCCGAGGCGATCAAGATCGCCGAGCGGATCGCGACGCTGTCGCCGGTCGCCGTGGCGCTTGCCAAGCAGGCGGTGAATCGCGCCTTCGAGACGACGCTGGCCGAGGGCGTGCGCCACGAGCGTGCGCTTTTTTTGTCGCTGTTCGGCACTCCGGACCAGCAGGAGGGAATGGCGGCATTTGTCGAGAAGCGGAAGCCGGCCTTCCGTCGTAGCTGAGAAACGGCGGCTGGGGGCAGCTTGACTCGTCCCCCTGGGCTCCCTAGAACCCCGCTCTTCGATGCGGCCCGGCCGCATGTCGCAGCACCAGCACTTGAACGACGCACGCATGGCAAACACAGCTTCGGCGCGTAAGCGCATTCGTCAGACGATCCGGCGTACCGCGCGCAACCACGCGAGGAAATCGCGCATGCGCACCTTCATCAGAAAGGTGGAGGCGGCGGTCGCCGGCGGCGACAAGGAAGGCGCGGATGCGGCGTTGCGTGCGGCGCAGCCCGAGATGCAGCGGGCCGCCAGCAAGGGCGTGGTGCATCGCAACACGGTAGCGCGGAAATTGTCGCGGCTATCGGCCCGCATCAAAATGCTTGCCGGAACCTGACCGGCGGCGCCTGCACCCGCTCCGCAGCGCGTGCAGCGCCGAAGCAAAGGTGGAAGAGGCACGGCGCTAATGCCGTTGCATAACCGGCCGGGGCCATCAAGGGCTTAGCGGCAGGTCCTCGTCACAGGTGCAAATATTTTCGATAGCCTCGAAATCTTCTTGCGTTTTGCTATCTTCCCTCCCGACAAGGTAAATTATTGTTGCCGAGTGACGCCGGCGTAGCGTAACCCATCACTGCCAGCCTGACCGTAACGGAATCGTCTTCAGTTTTGTCTGACCCTGTCCCGCGGGGTGCCCGCGGGCGAGAGTGGTTTCACGTCGAGCGCCCACAAAGAGCTGCAGATAAAGGTGCGATTCAGTGGAATCAAACAGCGACGTCATCGAGCTCGACAGGTCCGTCGCCAACGAGGAGGAGGGTAGGACGCCAACCGAGTTCTCGGCCCAGTGGGCCCGAATTAACGCACGACTGCAGAATGCGGTCGGCGAGGTGAACTACCGCGCCTGGATGCGTCACATGAGCTTGGGTGGGATAGATGGCGACGAAGTGACTGTGCACTTGCCGACAGCGTTCTTGCGCGATTGGGTGCGCGATCACTACGGTGCCACGCTGAAAGCGGCGTGGCAGGCAGAGAACCCGGCGATCCGCCACGTGGACATTCGGATCGGCCACTCGACGGGTGCCGCACAAGAAGTTTCCTCCGCCGCGCCCGAACCTCTAGCGCCGGACCCTGTGATGCACCAGGATGATCGGGCGGAGTTGCGGCCTGATCCCATTGCTGCTCTCGATGCTCGGTTTACTTTTCCGAGCTTCGTGGTCGGTAAACCCAACGAGTTCGCCTATGCTTGCGCGCGCCGCGTCGCGGAGCAGCCGGCGTGTGCGGGATTCAACCCTCTGTTCCTCTATGGCGGCGTCGGGCTCGGCAAAACCCATCTCATGCTCGCCATCGCCTGGGAGCTGAATTGCCGCAATGGCGGCGCGCGTCCCGTCTCGGTCACCTACATGTCGGCCGAGAGGTTCATGTACCGCTTCATCGCGGCGCTGCGCAGCCAGTCGACCATGGACTTCAAGGACGAGCTTCGCAGTGTCGATGTGCTGATGGTCGATGACCTCCAGTTTCTGATCGGCAAGGAGAGCACGCAGGAGGAATTCTTCCACACTTTCAACGCGCTCGTGGAAGCCGGGAAACAGATCGTCGTCTCTGCCGACAAATCCCCATCCGATCTTTCCGGCCTCGAGGATCGGCTGCGTACGCGGCTCGGCTGCGGTATGGTGGCCGACTTGCACGCCACTACCTTCGAGCTGCGCATGTCCATCCTCGGGGCAAAGGCGGCGGATGCCAGGGTGGAGGTGCCTGGCCGGGTCATGGAGCTCCTGGCGCATAAGATCACCGGCAACGTGCGCGAGCTGGAAGGCGCCCTGAATCGTCTGATCGGGCACGCTGAGCTGTGCGGCCAGCCGATCACCCTGGAGAGCACCCAGGATCTGCTGCGGGACCTTCTGAAAGCACACGACCGGCGGGTCACGATCGATGAGATTCAGCGCCGGGTCTGCGAGCACTATAAGATTCGTGTCACCGACATGGCCTCGCCGCGGCGCGCGCGCAATGTCGCCCGGCCACGGCAGGTGGCGATGTATCTCGCAAAGGTGCTCACCAGTCGGAGCCTGCCGGAGATTGGCCGTAAATTCGGCAACCGCGACCACACCACAGTCATGCACGCTGTCGCGCGTATCGGCGAGTTGACGGAGCGCGACCCGGTGTTTGCCGAAGAGGTCGATCTGCTGCGGCAGATGCTGGAGGCGTAAGCGCGAAGGTTCGCAGGAGGTTGGAGGGCAACTCGAGCGCTAGAGATCGCCCCTGAATTGCCCTCCACTCTGTGCGCGCGCAGTCTTCCCGCCAGTACCGCCGGAGAGAGTGCCCATGTCCGCCACGTTCGCGACGCTGCGCGTCGAAGTGCGGCAGCCGCACATCAAGCTGATCACCCTGAACCGCCTGGACGTCGCCAATGCGATGAATACCGAGATGGGGCGCGATCTGTTCGCCTGCTTCGATGCAATCAACGCTGCGCCATCGGCGCAACGCTGTATCGTGCTCACCGGCGCCGGGCAGCGCGCGTTCTGCGCCGGCGGTGACCTGAAGGAGCGCAACGGCATGACCGATGCGCAATGGCAGGACCAGCATCTGATCTTCGAGCGGGCGATCCGCGCCCTGCTGGGCTGTCCGGTACCAGTGATCGCCGCGGTCAACGGCGCGGCTTTTGCCGGCGGGCTGGAGATCGCACTCTGCTGCGACTTCATCTACGCCGCCGAGCACGCCCGCTTCGCCCTGACCGAAGTGACCCTCGGCATCATGCCAGGCGCCGGCGGCACGCAGACTCTCCCTCGGGCGGTCGGGGCCCGCCGGGCGAAAGAGATCATGCTGACCGGCCGGCCCTTCTCGGTGCAGGAGGCATTCACCTGGGGCATGGTTAACCGGATCTGCGCGGCCGAGAATCTGCTGCCCGAGGCGCTGGCGACGGCGGCGACAATCGCCGCGACCGCACCGATTTCGACGCGGCAGATCAAGCAGGCTGTCAATTGCGGGCTCAATATGGACCTGGTCAGCGGAATGATGTTCGAGATTGAGGCGTACAACCGAATGGTGCCGACCGAAGACCGGCGTGAAGGCATCCGCGCCTTCAACGAGAAACGCCGGCCGAACTTCCAGGGTCGCTGACACCGTGACGCAGAGGTCAACGCTACCTCGCAACTGCTTGCAATAAGTGCTAGATGACCCTATCTTTTCGATCTGGTGATATGGATTGAAGATCGGGTCGGCAGGTCGAGACATGATCCACTATGAGTTGCAATGCAGCGAGGACCATGAGTTCGACGGCTGGTTCCCCGATAGCGCAGCATTCGAGAAGCAGGTTCGGCTCAAACTGATTGAGTGTCCGGCCTGTGGGAACACCTCTGTCCGTCGGGCGCTGATGGCTCCGGCAGTTGCCAAACCGCACCGGACCCCAGCGCCGGCCCCGCCTCAGCCGCCGCAGCCGCAGATCCAGCCGGGGCCGCCAACGCTACCCCCTGGTGCGATCGCCGGAAAGCTGCCCGATCACGTGCGGGCGATGCTGCAGCGCATGCGCAGCGAGGTCGAGAAGCACTGCGCCTATGTCGGTGAGCACTTTGCCGAGGAGGCTCGGCGGATGCATCGGGGCGAAAGTGACCAGCGCGGCATCTACGGCGAGACCACGCCGGAGCAAGCCGAGGCGCTGGCCGAAGACGGCATCGAGTTCTCCCGCATACCGTGGGTACCGCGCGCCGACGGCTGATTCATCGCGGTCGACATGCTGACGAGTGGGGGAGCGGGGCCCTAAGGCCCCGCTCGATCAATGATTTTACTGCTGCCCGGTCCCGTTGTTGCCGTTACCGTTGTTGTTCGGATTGTTCATGCCGGTGTTGTAGGTACCGGTGCTGTTCATGTTGTTATGAGTGTTATTATATCCGGAGTAGTTTCCGTTATTAGCGTTGTAGCCGGTTGATCCGGGATTGTAACCCGTATTGGACCCGGTATTGTAGTTCCTATTGAAGCCATTGGTGCCGGTCACGCCATTGTTGTTGTAGGCAGATCCGTTCCCATTATAGCCGCTGGTACCGGACATGCGGCTGTTGCCGTTCCAGTTGGCGCCCGAGTTGTCGCTGTTCTGGCCCTGGTAGTTGGGATTCGTAGACGCTGTGTTCATGCCTGAGCCGTTCCAGCCCTGGCCGTTATTGCCGAACTGACTGCCGTTGGTATTCGGCGTGCCATTCTGGTTGTTGCCGAATTGCTGGTTCTGCTGGCCCAAGAGGCCCAGGTTCGCCATCGTCTGGAAATCGAGCTGCCCGTTTCCCTGGATCCCATGTTGTTGCTGGTAGTCCTGCAAGGCGGACTGTGTCTCGGGCCCCCAATTGCCGTCTATGTTGCCGTGATAAAGCCCCATCTGCTGCAGCCGTTGCTGGATATCCTTAACGGTCTGCTGTGACAGCTCGCCGTTGGTAGCCGCAGCGGCGGAGTTGGAGTTCTGGCTCCAGCCCTGGCTGGTCCCCTGATTATTAAATCCCTGGTTGTAGCCCTGCTGGCCCTGGCTGCCGTTCCAGGTGCCTTGCTGCGCCAATGCCGGCGCGGCCATCAAAGCGGTGGCGGCCAGCGCGATAGCGGCGTCTCGTACCCTCATGGTCGTCCTACTCCTGAGATGAGAATGGAATCGGGGCCGCCTGAGCCGGATGGCCCGGGCGGGCATGACTCCAACCGTCGCCAGTCCAAGGGGTTGCATCCGCGTGCCCTGGAACGCTCACAATCGGCGGAGCGGATCACCGGGCCTGAGCGAGTGCGAGATAGTTGACCGACAGGTCCGCAGTGACCCGCCAGCCACCGCGCAGTGGATCGGGCGACAGCCCGGCCAAGTCAGCGAGGCGCAGCCCCGCTCGACGAAGGCCAGTTCCCAACTCCGCCGGGGTAATGAACCGCCGCCAATCATGCGTTCCCAAAGGCAGCCACCGCAGCAGATACTCGGCGCCGATCTTGGCGGCGATGAAGGACCGAACGGTGCGATTGAGCGTCGAGACAAACAGCACTCCGCCCGGTTCAAGCAGCCCGCCCAGCACTGCCAGGAAAGCGCCGGGATCGGGCACGTGTTCGATCACCTCGAGCGCCGTCACGATCGGAAAGCTACTCCCCTCCGCGAGCAGGGTCTCGGCGGTCGCGACCCGATACGCAAGCGGCAGTCCGCGTCCCTCGGCATGTGCCTGTGCCGCTCCGATCGTCGCTCTAGCGGCGTCGATTCCAAGTACCTGAAAGCCCCGCGCGGCGAACGCCTCGGCGGCGATCCCGCCGCCGCAACCGATGTCCAGCAGCGACAAGCCTGACCGGCCGGGAAAGCGGCGCTCGATCCACTCCACGATCCACCCGATCCGCGCGGGGTTCATCCGGTGCAGCGCACGCATCGGTCCGTCCGGGTCCCACCAGCGGGCCGCCATCGCGTTGAACCGCGCGAGTTCTGCATCCGAGACCGTCCTCACTGACATGTTGCCCCTCCCGGACCGCCTCGTTATGTCTGCCCTTGCCAGTCTGGCTGACAACCCGACCATCGAAGCATGCGCCTCGTCATGAAATTCGGCGGCACCTCGGTGGCCGACCTCGATCACATCCGTAACGTCGCCGTCCGGGTGAAGCGGGAGACGGAGGCCGGCAACGAGGTTGCAGTGGTGGTCTCCGCTATGGCGGGGGTGACCAACCAGCTCGTCGCCTGGTGCCAGGCGCTCTCGCCCATGCACGATGCCCGCGAGTACGACGCGGTGGTAGCGACCGGCGAGCAGGTCACGGCCGGGCTGCTGGCAATAGCGTTGCAGGAAATCGGGGTCGAGGCGCGGTCTTGGCAAGGCTGGCAGCTTCCCATTCGCACCGACAATGCGCATGGGAAGGCGCGGATTGCCACAATCGAAGGCGCCGAACTGATCCGCCGCATGCAGGCCGGGCAGGTCGCTGTGGTCACCGGTTTCCAGGGCGTGAGCCCGAACGGCCGCGTGACCACGCTCGGCCGTGGTGGCTCCGATACCTCCGCAGTGGCGCTGGCGGCCGCGCTGGGGGCGGGCCGCTGCGACATCTACACCGACGTGGATGGGGTCTATACAACCGACCCCCGGTTGGTGCCGCGGGCGCGCAAACTGGCGCGGATCAGCTACGAAGAGATGCTGGAGCTGGCCTCGGTCGGCGCAAAGGTGCTGCAGACCCGCAGCGTCGAGCTGGCAATGAATCAGCAGGTGCGCGTGCAGGTGCGCTCGAGCTTCCAGGACCTGCCCGGCACGCTGGTAGTGGATGAGGAAGAGATCGTGGAGCAAGAGACCGTCTCCGGCATCGCCTATTCGCGCGACGAGGCGAAGATGACCGTCCGCCGTGTCCCGGACCGGCCGGGAATCGCCGCGGCGATCTTCGGCGCGTTGGCCGAGCAGCACGTCAACGTCGATATGATTGTGCAGAACGTGTCGGCCGACGGCACGACCGACATGACGTTTACCGTGGGCAAGGCGGACCTGCCTAGGGCGAGAGGGGCGCTCGACGCGGCGCGGCCGCAGGTCGGATACGCCGAAATCCTGACTGATTCCGACGTAGCCAAGATCAGCGTCGTCGGCGTGGGCATGCGCAGCCACGCGGGCGTGGCCAGCACGATGTTCCGCACGTTGGCCGACAAGGCGATCAACATCCAGGTGATCTCGACCAGCGAGATTAAGGTCAGCGTGCTGATCGCTGCGGAATACACCGAACTCGCCGTGCGTGCTCTGCACACCGCATACGGTCTGGATGCCGATTGAATTCGACACGCTGGACGACCGTCCACCTCTCCCGCTCGCGGGAGACGTTGCCACACGCAACGCGGCGGGTGAGGGGCCCGCGCGCGCCGAGTTGGACCGGCTGTGGCAGCGGGGCACCGCGTTCCTGGGCTGCCGCTACGCCATCATGGGCGGGGCGATGACCTGGGTCAGCGAGCGCCGTCTGGTCGCCGCTATCTCGAACGCCGGCGGTTTCGGCGTGATCGCCTGCGGCTCGATGTACCCGGAAGCGCTGGCCGCCGAGATCACCGCTACCCAAGCGCTGACCGACAAGCCGTTCGGGGTCAACCTGATCACCCTGCACCCGGCCCTGAACGAGCTGATCCAGGTCTGTCTGGCGGCAGGGGTCGGCCATATCGTGCTGGCCGGCGGCATCCCGCCGGGCGGTGCGGTGCGCGCGGTGAAGGACGGCGGGGCGAAGCTGATCGCCTTCACGCCGGCCCTGGTGCTGGCCAAGCGGTTGGTGCGTTCAGGCGCGGACGCGTTGGTGATCGAGGGCTCGGAGGCAGGTGGACATATCGGTCCAGTCTCATTGAGCGTACTGGCGCAGGAGATTTTGCCGCACCTGCAGGAGGTGCCCGTGTTCGTGGCGGGCGGCCTCGGCCGCGGCGAGGCGGTCGTCGCCTACCTGGAGATGGGCGCATCGGGAGCGCAGCTCGGCACTCGCTTCGCGGCGGCGAAGGAATCCATCGCGCACCCGCAGTTCAAACAGGCATTTATCCGTGCCAATGCCCGTGACGCCCTGCCCTCGGTCCAGCTCGACGAGAGGTTTCCGGTCATTCCCGTGCGTGGGCTGGCGAACGAGGGGACCCGGCGCTTCCTGGTGCATCAGGCGGACGTGATCCGCCGCTTCCAGGCCCGCGAGCTCACGCGCGAGGCGGCCCAGCTCGAGATTGAGCATTTCTGGGCCGGAGCCCTGCGCCGCGCCGTGATCGATGGTGATGTGGAGACCGGCTCGGTGATGGCGGGCCAATCGGTCGGCATGGTCACCGCCGAGCAGTCCACCGCTTCCATCCTGGAGGAGCTGGTCGGACAAGCCGTCGGCGCCCTTGCGGCGCGCAGGGGGGCGGCGGCCCGTGCTGGCCCCGGCTGACGTCCCGGTGATGCCGCCGCGCCGCGTGCTCGGGTCATTGCGCGCACTGATGGCGCACGGCGCTCCCAAGCTGTCGGAACTCGCCGAACTCGTGGCTGCGGAGATGGCGGTCGAAGTCTGCTCGATCTACATCAAGCGCCCCGGCGATATGCTGGAACTGGCGGCAACCAAGGGGCTCAACCCGTCCGCCGTCGGGCGCACCCGACTTCGCGTCGGCGAAGGCATTGTGGGCCTGGTTGCCGCCGGGGCGCAGGTGATGAACCTCGCCGACGCACAAAACCATCCGCGTTTCGCCTATCGCCCGGAGACCGGGGAAGAACCCTTCGCGTCTATCCTTGCGGTGCCGGTCCGCCGCGCCGGGCGCACTGTCGGCGTGCTGGCAGTGCAGAGCCGGGAGGTGCGGACCTACCTGGCCGACGAGGTCGAAGAACTCGAGACCGTCGCCATGCTGCTCGCTGAGCTGTTAGCGGCCGCGGGCGCAGCGGACGGATCCGAGGAGGGGATCGCCGGTACCGTTCCTCGCGTTTTTTCCGGCGTCCCACTAGTAGGCGGAATCGCGATCGGCACAGTCGTGCTGCACGGAGCGCGCGTCGTGACGGGCCGTCTGCTGGCCGACGACCCGATCGCCGAGATGGACCGTTTGCAGGCCGCGGCGGAACGCTTGCAGCGCGGGCTCGACGAGCTGCTAAACGGACATTTTCCCGACGTCGGTGAGGCGGGCGCTGCCTCGCGCGAGGTGCTGGAGGCCTATCGGCTGGTCGCCGCCGATGCGGGGTGGCTGCATCGGGTCGGCGAGGTGATTCGCGGCGGGTTGACCGCAGAAGCCGCGGTGCAGCGCGTGGCGAGCGAGGTCCACGACCGCATGCGCCGCATTGCCGACCCCTATCTGCGCGAGCGGCTGGCCGACCTGGAGGATATGGCGGGACGGTTGCTGGCCGAGCTCGCTGGTACATCGGCGCGTCCGCCCGTGCCGCCGGGGGCGATCCTGCTCGCCCGCCGGTTGGGTCCGGCCGAGCTGCTCGGCTGGCACGACAGCGGCATCGGCGGCCTGGTGATCGAGGAGGCAACTCCAGCCGGACACGCGGCCATCCTGGCACGCGCCCTGGGCCTGCCGGCAATTGGCGGAGCGCGTGGCGCATTGGCAGCCGCTGGGCCCGCCGACCAGGCAGTGCTCGACGCGAACGAGGGCGCGCTCTATTTGCGGCCGGAATCCGATGTCGAAGCCGCCTATAATCGGGCTTTGAAGGCGCGGAGCGCCCGGCGGTCGGACTGGGAACGGCTGTGTCGCATGCCATCCGCGACGGCGGATGGAGCGCGCCTGCGACTTATGCTGAACGCCGGGCTTGCCTTGGAGCTGGCGGAGCTGGACCGCACAGGCGCTGAGGGCATTGGCCTGTTCCGCACCGAGATCGCCATGCTGGCGCGCGGCACGGTTCCCGGCATCGCAGAGCAGGCGGCGTTCTATTCCCGCGTGCTTGACGCGGCCGGCAATCGGCCGGTGGTGTTCCGGACTCTTGATCTCGGCGGTGACAAACTGCTGCCAAATGCCGGGCAGCCCGAGGAAGCCAATCCGGCGATGGGCTGGCGCAGCCTGCGCGTCGGCCTCGATCGCCCGGCGGTGTTGCGCCGGCAGCTTCGTGCGCTGTTGCTGGCCGCCGCCGGCCGCCCGCTGACGGTGATGTTCCCGATGGTCGCCACGGTGGCCGAGTTCCGCTCTGCCCGTGCGCTGTTGCTGGCCGAGGCGAAACGCATCCGGCGGACGCCCGAGCGGCTGGAGATCGGCACGATGCTGGAAGTGCCGGCCTTGATGTGGCAGCTCGACTCTCTGCTGGCTGAGGCAGACTTCGTTTCGATCGGATCCAACGACCTGCTACAGTTCCTGTTCGCCGCCGACCGGGGTGCGCCAACTCTGGCCGGGCGCTACGACCTGTTGTCCGCGCCCGTGTTCGACCTGATCGAGCAGATCGTCCGTGCCGCCGCTGCCGCCAAGGGCGGCGCGGGCGTGCCGGTTTCGCTATGCGGCGAGGCCGCCGGGCGGCCGCTGGAGGCGATCGCACTGGCAGCGCTCGGCGTGACTACACTGTCAATGTCGGCATCCAGCTTCATGCCAGTGAAGAGCGTGCTCGGCGGGCTCGACCTTGCGGCGTTCCGTGCCGTCCTGACCGAGCTCCGCCGCGACGCCGGTGCCGCCAGCCTGCGCGAGCCAATCACTGTCTGGGCGCGCGAGCACGGACTGGATGTGTAGCCGCAATGCCGCGTCAATTGATGACAGGTTCTGGAATTATTTGGTCTTTTGCTTCGCGCCGAGTCGACGTACGCTGCGAGACACGGCAGTTTAGGATGCCGGTAGGCCAAAGGGTCCGGTGCAGACGCCGCGGCCGGGGGTTGCGTGTTTGGCCGGGTCACTCGCGTGAGACGTGGCTTGCGGCGGATGGGGGCGGGCTGCTGTGCTGCTGAGCCGCAGATCGAGCATGGTTGAACCGGCGACCGCCATGGTCACAGCGCCTCGGGTCGGCGCGGACCTAGCCAAAGCGCGCGAACGGCTGGGTTACGGTCTGCCCGAGATGTCAGCGTATTTGCGCATCCGCCAAACGTATCTGGCCGCGTTGGAAGAGGGCCGCATCGACGAGCTGCCCGGCAACGCCTATGCGCTGGTGTTCCTGCGCAGCTACGCGACAGCGCTGGGGCTCGATCCCGATGAGCTGTCTCGCCGGTTTAAGGCCGAGGCGGCGGAAGTGGGCCGCAAAACCGAACTGGCCTTCCCGGCACCTCTGCCCGAAAAGGGGCTGCCGGCCGGCGCAGTGGTGCTGCTGGGTCTGGTGCTGGTAGTGGGCGCCTATGCCGGGTGGTACCGGCTGTCGGGGGAGGGGCGGTTGCCGGCAGAGACGGTCACCGCGGTGCCGGCACAGCTGGAGCCCCTCGCCGAGGCTCCGGCGCCTGCACCAACGGCGCAGGTTGCGGTTGCGACGCCACGGGTGCCGCCGGCCACGATTGCTTCTCCGGCACCGGACCGGGCTGCGCCCGCCGCGCCTCCTGCCGCCACGGATCCTAACCTCTCGCCGAGTTCCGCAGCGGCTGCCACCCCGGTGCCGCCGCTGGCGCCTGCCGGCCTGGCCGTACGGGCGAGTGCGGATTCCTGGATTCAGGTGCGCGACCACAACGGCCAAGTGCTGTTCAGCCGTATCCTGCATGCCGGGGAAAGCTGGCCGGTGCCGCCCGGACCGGGCCTGATGCTGACCACGGGCAACGCCGGCGGCACCGAACTGGTGCTGGACGGGGCGGCCACGTCGCCGCTCGGCACCCCTGGCGCCGTGCGGCGTGACTTGCCGCTCGACCCGGATGCGGTCAAGAGCGGCCGGCTGGCGCCGATCGCCGCCGCATCGCGGTAGCACTTCGCCACAACGCTCCCCATTCTCCGGGGGCCAACAGCCGCCCCCGCTTGCAATCACCGAGAAAGGCTACCGATGAGCTATCGCCCCTACCAGGACATCACGCGCCGGAAGTCCCGCCGCATCCATGTCGGGTCTGTGCCGGTGGGCGATGGGGCGCCGATCAGCGTCCAGACCATGACCAACACGCTGACCACCGACGTGGCGGCAACGGTGGCGCAGATCCGCCGGGCTCAGGCGGCCGGAGCAGATATCGTGCGGGTGTCATGCCCCGATCGGGAGAGTGCGCTGGCGCTGCGCGACATCGTTCGCCAGGTCGAGGTCCCGATCGTGGCCGACATCCATTTCCATTACCGCCGGGCGATCGAGGCGGCGGAGAGCGGGGCGGCCTGCCTGCGGATTAATCCCGGGAACATCGGCAGCGACGAGCGGGTCAGGGAGGTCATCAAGGCCGCCCGCGACCATGGCTGCTCTATGCGGATCGGGGTGAATGCGGGATCGTTGGAGAAGCACCTGCTGGAAAAATATGGCGAGCCCAACCCCGAGGCGCTGGTCGAGAGCGCGCTTTATCACGCTGATATCCTCCAGCAGCACGATTTCCACCAGTTCAAGATCAGCGTGAAGGCGTCTGACGTATTCCTGGCGGTTGCCGCCTATCAGCAGTTGGCGGAAGTTTGCGACCACCCGTTGCATATCGGCATCACCGAGGCAGGGGGCAGGCGCATGGGGACGGTGAAGTCGGCAATCGGGCTGGGATCGCTGCTGTGGGCGGGGATCGGCGATACGCTGCGGGTCTCACTGTCGGACGAGCCGGAGGAAGAGGTGCGGGTCGGTTGGGACCTGTTGAAGGCGCTCGGGCTGCGCCATCGCGGGGTGAAGGTGATCTCCTGCCCATCATGCGCGCGCCAAGGTTTCAACGTGATCGAGACAGTGAAGGAACTCGAGGATCGGCTGGCGCATATCGAGACGCCGCTGACCCTGTCGATCATCGGTTGTGTGGTGAACGGGCCAGGCGAGGCGCTAATGACGGATATCGGGCTGACCGGCGGCGGCGCCGGGCGGCATATGGTGTACAAGGCGGGCAAGACCGACCACACGATCGAAGCCGGGCGTATGATCGACCACATCGTGGAGCTGGTGGAGGCGAAGGCGACGGAACTGAAGGCGGCGGGGCCCGAGAAGGTGGCGGCGGAGTAGTGCCAAAGGCGCTCGAGCTCGTTATCACTCCGCGGGCGCTCAAGGACATGGCCGTGCTGCCCGTGGTGGACCGCAATCGGATCATTCGCCGACTGGAAGCATATGCCGCCGTGCCTGACAGTGCACATCATGACGTGATCGCGTTGGTCGGAAGACTGAGCCGGTCTCAGGCTCCGGGTCGGGATTGGCGGGTCATGTTGATTCGCCCCGAGGATTCTCTTCGGTCCACATCCAGTCCCCCAAATCGATGCTCGGGGCACAGAGAATCACGGGCAATTCAATGGCTTCAAGGGCAATTCGCTAACCGATTCTAAAAACTCAATTTGTTCCCGGGCGGACACTTAAGCACGAGGCGGGGACAACCGAAGTCCAGAAGGTAATCCATACAGTGCGTTCGAGATTGCGGGACGGGCCACCACCGACAGTGGCTGACCGTCGCAAATGGCAACCGGTCGTGCTACTCTCAACATAACATCTGCCCGAACGGAGCGCCACGATGGCAGCAGTGGGGAGGCGCGGGTGACGCTGCCCGGGCTGCGAGACTGGATTTTCTCGATCAAAACATTCATCAGCGCGATGCTCGCCCTCTTCATTGCGCTGCGCCTCGGACTCGACCGGCCATACTGGGCGATGGCGACCGCCTACATGGTCTCGCAGCCGCTCACCGGTGCGATGCGCTCGAAAGGCCTCTATCGCTTTATTGGCACTTTTGTCGGTGCCATCGCCGCGGTCCTGCTGGTAGCCAATCTCGTGAACGCGCCGGTGCTGCTGGTTGCGGCAATGTCGCTCTGGACTGGCGTCTGTCTGTTTTTTGCTCTGCTCGACCGCACCCCGCGCGCCTACGTGTTCATGCTCGCCGGTTACACCGCGGCGATCATTGGATTTCCTGCGGTCAGTGCACCGCAAGGCATCTTCGAAACGGCGCTGGTGCGGGTCGAGGAGATTACTCTTGGCATCATGTGCTCGACAATCATCGGCATGATCATACTGCCGCGTCCTGTCGGACCGGTCATCATCGCGCGGCTCGATGCTTGGTTCGCGGTCGCGCGTGACTGGATCTGCGCGGTCCTGGCGGGACATCGCGACGAGGATGCCGCGCGGACAGCGCGTCGCGCCATGGCCGGGGCGTCCGTCGAGGTGGGCATGTTGGTCACACATCTCGCCTACGACACATCGCTGCTGCAGACGGCAACGAGGCCTGTTTCGGTTCTGCAGCGGCGCATGATGTTCCTACTGCCGGTTATCGTCGGCATCGGCGATCAACTCGCTCTGCTGCAGAAATTGGGTGCGCTCACGTCGGAAACCCAGGCGCTCTCGGACCGGCTCGTCTCGTGGCTTCGCTCTGGCGGTGATGAGTCGGAGGAGGAGACAGCTAGGATGCAGGACACAATCGCCCGTGCGACACCGCGCGTGACCGCGGATGCAGACTGGGGCACGATCCTGCTGGCCAGCCTGATGTTCCGCCTTGGCGAGCTCGCCGACATCGCGCATGATGTCCACGCGCTGCGCCGCCAAGTGATGATGGGCAGCCCGAGCCTTCCGGCGCTCGCGCTGCCACGTGGCATCGCCCCAGACGCGACGCGATACCGAGATTACGGTATGGCACTGCTATCCGCCTTCGCGGTCACGATTGCCGTTGGTCTTGTGTGTAGCTTCTGGATCGCAAGCGCTTGGCCAGACGGTGCTACGGCGGCGATGATGACCGCGATATTGTGCACCTTCTTTGCCGCGCAGGACGATCCGGTACCGGCAATTCTTGGCTTCCTCTACGCGACCGTGATCGCCATCGTCATCGACACGGTCTATCTGTTCGCAATCCTGCCCTTGGTCACCGGCTTCGAGATGCTCGTCATCGGGCTGGCACCAACATTTCTTGTCCTCGGCGCGATGATCGCGATGCCCGTGACCTTCATGGTGGGTCTTGCGATCGCGGTAAACGGCGCTTCCATGCTCGCGCTGACCGACACTTACGATGCCAACTTTGCTGATTTTACCAATACATCGCTGGCTGCGATTGCCGGCATGGCGACAGCCGCGACGGTCACTGCCATCATCCGTTCCGTCGGTGCGGAGTGGAGCACGCGCCGGATCCGACGAGCAGGTTGGCGCGACATCGCGCGTGCCGCCTCTCGCCGCGGAGCGATCGAGCGGCCGGCACTCGCTGCGCTGATGCTCGATCAGCTCGGGGACCTCACGACCCGCCTCGCTGCCTCGGACCTGCGCGCGGATATCCTATTCCGGGGCGCGGTTCGCGACCTACAGCTCGGCCTAAACGTCGTGGATCTCGAGCGTGAGAGCCCTGACCTGTCTCCGCAAGCGCGGTCACAGGTGCAAGAGATGCTCGACGGCATCGAGGAATACTATCGCACCCGCGTACCAGAACCGCCCGATGACGATCTACGCAGCCGGATTGACCGCGCAATTGCTGCCGTTGTCGCCACGCCTGTGCGTCAACTCGCACCGATGCTGATGCAGCTTGTCGGCATCCGCTACAGCCTGTTCCCGGAAGCGCCAATTCATAAGGTGCCGGCGCCGGCCGACACGTTGGAGGCCGCGCAATGATCCATGAACTCAACGTCTACGGCCTGTTCGTTACGCCGATGTTGGTCTGGACCGTCATAGCGCTCGCCATCGCCGCCATTCTGCGCCACCTCATCGCATGGCTCGGGCTATACCGCTTTGTCTGGCATCGCCCCCTCTTCGATCTGGCACTGCTGGTGATCGTGCTCGGCGGCGTTGCGGCGGTGGCGCTGCGTGGAGCGACGCAATGAGGATCCTCGAAGGGCAGCTTGGCCGGTTTTTCATCACCCTAGCCGCGGTTGCCGTCGCTGCGGTCATCGGCTGGCACCTCTGGATCTATTACATGGAGGCGCCCTGGACGCGCGATGGCCAGGTGCGCGCAGATGTGGTGGGCGTCGCTCCCGACGTATCCGGCCTCGTTACCGAGGTGCTGGTGCATGACAACCAAGTTGTAAAGCGCGGTCAGGAGCTGTTCCAGATTGATCTGGCGCGCTACCAGCTTGCGCTCGATCAGGCCCAGGCAGTCCTTGCGGGCAAGGAGGCCTCTGCGCAACAGGCAGTGCGCGACATGAATCGCATGCGCGCGCTATCGAACCTGGAGGTATCGACGGAACAGCAGCAAGAAGCCACCGCGAAAGCGGCCGAATTAGGCGCTGAGTACGACCAGGCTGTAGCAGACCGCAACGTCGCGCAGCTCAATCTTGAGCGTGCGACTGTGCGCGCGTCTGTGAACGGAATCGTCACCAATTTCAGCCTGCGGCCCGGCGACTACGTGACGACCGGCACCGCCAAGTTCGCCTTGATCGATACCGATAGCCTGCGGGTCGATGGCTATTTCGAGGAAACGAAACTGCCGAAAATCAAGATCGGCGATCGCGCACGCGTGCATCTGATGGGCGAGAGCGCGGTGATCGACGGTCACGTGCAGAGTATTGCCGGTGGCATCGCCGATCGCCAACTTTCGGGGAGCCCATCGTTGCTTGCCAATGTGAGCCCCACTTTCGCCTGGGTTCGGCTCCCCCAACGCATCCCAGTCCGCATCGCAATCGACCACGTCCCCTCAGGGATCCAACTTCTGCCCGGCCGAACGGCGACGGTGGAAGTGGTGCAGTAGCCGCCGAACAAACTCATTCGGAGCGCTACAATGCCCTGAGCAGGACTGCCTGTCGCCGGCTATTCTTTCCCCCAGCAGCTCGCGCGACTACCGTGTGCTTCCACGTTCCTCACCCAGGCCCACAATTGACCCAACTCCAACCCATCCGCGGTACCCATGACCTGATCGGCGAGGAGCAGCGCCGGCACCAGCACGTCATCGATACCGCCCGTCGCGTGGCATCGCTTTATGGCTTCGAAGAGTGGGTTACGCCGATCTTCGAGGATACACGCGTCTTCTCTCGTACGCTCGGCGAGACCTCCGACGTAGTCACCAAGGAGATGTATTCCTTCACCGACCGCGGCGGCGAGGCGATCACGTTGCGTCCCGAAGCCACGGCCGGGATCTGTCGCGCGTTGGTTAGCAATGGACTTACTCAGTCGCTGCCCCAGAAGGTGTTCTGTGCCGGTCCGATGTTCCGTTTCGAGCGGCCGCAGAAGGGCCGCTACCGCCAGTTCCACCAGATCGATATCGAGCTGATCGGCTCGGCCGAGCCGCTGGCCGACGCCGAGGTGATCGCCTGCGGCTGGGACATCCTGGTCGCTCTCGGGGTGGCCACGGACACCGTCCTGGAAGTGAACACGTTGGGCGATCGGGAGAGCCGGTTCGCCTACCGCCAGGCACTGGTCACCTACTTCACCGCGCATCGGGATTCCTTGTCGGCGGATAGTCTTGCGCGGCTGGAGCGAAATCCGCTGCGCATCCTAGACAGCAAGGACGAGCGCGACCGGCGGATCGTCGCGGACGCGCCCACTATCCTGCCCTACCTTACCGAGGGCGCCGCCCGGTTCTACGCCGACACAAGGCGCCATCTGGACACGTTCGGCGTGCCTTACCGGGAGAACCCACGCATCGTGCGCGGCCTCGACTACTATGGCCATACCGCATTCGAGTTCGTCACCGACCAGCTCGGCGCACAGGGTACGGTGATGGGCGGCGGCCGCTACGACGGGTTGGTGGAGGAGATGGGTGGCCCGCCCACGCCGGCGGTCGGCTGGGCGGCCGGGATTGAGCGGCTGGCCATGCTGATTGACACGGTGCCCGAGCCGCGACCCCCTGTCGCCGTCGTGCCGGTCGGCGACGCGGCCGAGGCCGCCGCGCTTTGCCTGCTGCAGAACCTCCGGCATGCCGGGATTCGCGCCGAGATGGCCTATCGCGGCAATCTTCGCCGCCGCATGGAGCGTGCGAACCGTATCGGCGCCCGAGCCGCCGTCATCATTGGCGAGGATGACATTCGTGCGGGGGTTGCCCAGGTGAAGGACCTCGCGACCGGCGAGCAGATCGCTGTGCCACTGGCGGAGGTACCAGATCGCCTGACATGAGCCTTTCCCTGAAGCTGGACCGGATCGCTGCACGGGCCGAGGAGCTGCGCGCGACTCTGGCCGAGGGCCTGTCCGGGGAAGCCTATGTCCGCGCGTCCCGCGAGCTGGCGGAGCTCGAGCCGGTGGTGGCGCGCATCGACGACCTGCGCGCCGCCGAACGCGCGCAGACCGAGGCGGAGGGGTTGCTCCGTGATCCCGAGCTTCGCGAGCTGGCGGAGGCCGAGCTGCAGGCGCTGAAGGATCGCATCCCGGCTTTGGCTCACGAGATTCGTCTGGCGCTGCTGCCCAAGGACGAGGCCGACGAACGCAGCGCGATCCTGGAGGTACGCCCAGCCGCCGGCGGCGACGAGGCCGCGCTGTTCGCTGCCGACTTGTTCGCGATGTACCAGAAATACGCGACCCTGCGCGGCTGGCGCTTCGAGATACTGGACTACAGCGACACAGAGCTGGGCGGGTTGAAGGAGGGAATCGCCGAGATCACCGGCCGCAACGTGTTCGCCCGGCTGAAATATGAATCCGGCGTGCATCGCGTGCAGCGTGTCCCGGCAACCGAGAACCAGGGGCGCATCCACACCTCCACCGTCACGGTCGCGGTGCTTCCCGAGGCCGAAGAGGTCGATGTCCAGATCGATGAGAGCGATCTGCGCATCGATGTATTCAGGGCCTCCGGTGCTGGCGGCCAGCACGTGAACAAGACCGAGAGCGCGGTGCGCATCACCCATCTGCCCAGCGGCATCGTGGTCGCGATGCAGGAGGAGAAGAGCCAGCACAAGAACCGCGCCAAGGCGATGAAGATCCTGCGCGCCCGCCTGTTCGAGCAGCAGCGCGCCGCAGCGCATGCCACGCGTGCCGCCGACCGCCGCGCCCAGGTCGGCACCGGCGACCGCAGCGAGCGCATCCGAACCTACAACTTCCCGCAGGGCCGGGTGTCCGACCACCGTATCAACCTGACGCTCTACAAGATCGACCGCGTGATGGCGGGCGAGCTGGACGAGTTCATCGATGCACTGACGGCGCAGGACCAGGCCGCGAGACTGGCGGCGGAGACGTGACCCGGCGCGAGGCCATCGCATACGGTGCGACCCGCCTGCGGGCGGCCGGGATCGAGACGCCGCGGCTCGAAGCCCGGCTGCTCCTGGCACAGGCTACCGGCATGACGCCGGAGGCGCTGATAGGTGAGCTCCACGCCACTGCCGAAACCAGTGGGTACGAGAAGTTGCTGCAGCGGCGGGAAGCCCGCGAACCGCTGGCGCTGATCCTCGGCTGCCGCGAATTCTGGAGCATGGAGTTCGCTGTGTCCGACGCGACCCTGGTGCCGCGTCCCGAGTCGGAAGCGCTGATCGAGGCGGCATGCACGGCGTTCCCGGATCGTGCTCGCGTTCCGCGACGAATTTTGGACCTCGGTACCGGCACCGGCTGTCTGCTGCTGGCCGCGCTCGCCGAGTTTCCGACCTCGTTCGGCGTCGGCCTGGACCTCTCACCGGCCGCAGTGTCCCTCGCTCGACGCAATGCTGCCATGCTGGGTTTCGGCAACCGGGCGGCATTCGTCGTAGCGGACTGGGCCAGCCCGTTGGGCGCGCAGTTCGATCTGGTGATCGCCAATCCGCCTTACGTGGCAACCCCGGAAATCGCCCGCCTGATGCCCGAGGTGGCGCTTCACGAGCCATGCACGGCGCTAGATGGCGGGATGGACGGGTTGGACGCCTACCGTGAGCTGGTTCCCGCGCTGCCCGCTTTGCTCGCCGCTGGGGGAGTAGCGGTGCTTGAGATCGGCTCCGGCCAAGCCGAGGGGGTGGCGACCCTGGCAACCAATGCCGGGTTCACCACATCGGTGGTGCCGGATATGGCCGGGACTTCCCGAGCGATCGTCTTGCGTAACACTTCGCCATGAAAAAACCGTTTGGCAGAGCGGGAAGGGGAGTCTAGCTTCCGACTCGTGGCAAGGGGATCGCCGGACAGCGGCCGTTCCCGGAGGTGTCTTGTTCAGGCTGGAACTAGGACCAGCCCGGCAGGTGCCGGCCCGAACCAACGTCGAAGGATTGGAGCCTGGCCGCGGAGACCAAGCCGCGGAGCGCATCGGGCAGGTGCACGTACGCTCCCCAGCATCCTCGCGGGCCACAGCAAGAAGGCGCGACGGCAATAGAATGAACATGAAACGCATGCGTGGCCGTGGTCATCGGAACGGTGGCAGCGGTGGTGGTGGCGGCGGCGGAATTCGGCATCATGCCGGAGGCGGGATCCCACTGAACCGTAACCACGTCTTCGACAGCAACGGCCCGGATCTCAGGATCCGCGGCACGGCGCAGCAGCTCTTCGAGAAGTACCTCCAGCTTGGACGCGATGCGACGAGCGGCGGAGACCGGGTGATGGCGGAGAGCTATTTCCAACATGCGGAGCACTATTTCCGCATCCTCAACGCCATGAATCAGGCGGCTCAGCAGAACCAGCAGAATGGCCAGCCGCAGTTCCAGCGCCGCCCCTATAACGGGGAGGACGGTGCGCCGCCGGTGGCGGCAGAGCCGGAGGAGGGCGAGGGGCCGGCGGCTCCTGGTACCGGCGAGCAGCCGGAGTCGCGCGAAATCCCGATCGCTGCGGCGCCCCCGGAGGGCTGATCGGGCCGGCCTATGCGCTCGCGAATGGAAGCGGCGCAGGTCGATATCACCACGCTGGAAGTCGACGCGATCGTCAACGCAGCCAACCAGTCGCTGCTCGGCGGGGGCGGCGTGGATGGGGCGATTCATCGCGCTGCCGGCCCGGAGTTGCTGGCTGAATGCCGCAAGCTGGGCGGCTGTCCGACTGGCGATGCGCGGATAACCAAGGGCTACCGACTGCCGGCACGGCACGTGATCCATGCCGTCGGGCCGCGCTGGCGAGGCGGCGGAGCAGGAGAGCCGGAGCTGTTGGAGCGCTGCTACGTCGCGAGCCTGAGGCTCGCGGTTCAGCACGGTCTGCGCAGCATTGCTTTCCCGGCCATCAGTTGCGGAATCTACGGATATCCGCTGGCGGAGGCGACCCGCGTCGCGGTCCGCAGCACCTCGGGGTTCCTGGAACAGGTACCGACGATCGAGCGCGTGGTGTTCGCCTGTTTCAGTGCCGATGTGCTGGCGGAATACGAGGCTGCATTGCGTGCTATCGGGGAGGAGCGCGTGCGTTAGATTTGGAATCCCCTGTGGGTGGCGCTCATAAATCCTTGGGCCGTTATGGTTCCGGACATGTCAAATACGTGATGTGTCGTGCGGGGAGGAAAACCGAGGCATTGTTGAGGCCGGTTACGAACTCCCGCGCGTTGAACGCAGTGTGGTTCGGCTGGTGCAGTGCCTTCTGGATGACCGAGGGCTTGAGCTTCCTGTTCCTGATCGTGTTCTCGATCCGCGACTGCGATCCGAGAGAGGATACGCATCTGTCGCCGATCGAGCGCGACTATATCCTCGCCGACGGCGCGGTCGACCTGCTGCTGGGGTTGGGGCTGCCCGGAGCAGGCGGGACAGGCCAGAAAATGCGCTGATCTCCGGTCTGAGCGCGCCGATGATCTCCGGCCGCGACACCAGCAAAGACCGGAAGCGGCCGGCTATTTCCGGCCGCTCCCGTCGCGTCACCCGCAAACTCAGTCGACGCGCTTCACTTGGCCGCAACAGCGCCAGGGCGCGGGTTGACCGCAAAGATCGCGATCTCGTCGCCGAAATTCAGGCCCAGTTGCTGCATGAGAACGTTGTTTCCGTTGGCCGCATTTCCGCCCGCGGCGACGGCGACATACTGCGTACCATTGACCTGATATGTCACCGGCGATGCCATGGCCCCGGATCCCATCTGGAAGTGCCAGAGCTTCTCGCCGGTGGTGGCATTGAAGGCATTGAACTGCCCGTCCATCTCGCCGGCAAAGACGAGATTGCCAGCCGTCACCATCACGCCGCCGAGCATCGGGTAGTTCGAATGGTACTGCCATTCGATCTTGCCGGTGTTGACGTCGATCGCCGAAAGCGTCCCCGACGGCTCAATCGCACCGGCGGTGTTCTCCTTGGCGCCGCCGGCATCTGGCTCACCAAGCTCCATCGGCCCTTCCGGCGTGATCGGCTGAAGGACGCCGCCGAGCCGCAGGTGCCCCTTGACGGTCTCGTCCGTGTGCGCGGTGTATTCCCAGGACTCATTGGTGCCCTGGATGTAAAACAGACCGGTCTTCGGCGAATAGGCCTCCGGCGACCATTCGTTGCCGCCCTGCGCACCCGGATAGATGTTGACGTATCCATTGTCCGGAGGTGGCGTCCACATCGTGGCGCTCTGCATGACGAATGGCTCGGACTTCCGAATAAGCCGCCCGTTCTCCCGGTTGACGATGAAGAGCTGCCCTTCCTTGCCCGCCTCGGCCGCCGCCGGCACCTCCTGCCCCTGATCGTCCTTGACGGTCAGAAGCACGACGGGTGCCATGGCGTCATAGTCCCAGACATCGTGCGGAACCTGCTGGTACCACCAGGCCAGCTTGCCGGTCTTGATGTCCACCGCAACGATAGAATCGGTATACGCGTTGGCGCCAAGCCGAACGCTGCCGTCGTTGTCGGGATTGGGATTGCCGGTGGCGAAGATCACGAGCCCACGGGCCGGGTCGATGGCGGGCGTGTTCCACATCGAACCGCCGCCCGTCTTCCAGGAGTCACCGCTCCAGGTATCTCCACCCGGCTGGCCGGGCGCCGCGGTCGTGTAGAAGCGCCAGACTTCCTTGCCCGTGTTGCCGTCGTAGGCAGCCACGTAGTTTCGGGTCGGGTACTCCGCGCCCGATGTTCCGATGATGACTTTACCGTCGTACACTTGAGGCGCCATCGTGATGGAGAAGGCGTCGCGCGAATCAGCGACCGGGACATTCCACACGACCTGCCCGGTATACGCATTCAGGGCGATAAGGTGCGCGTCGAGCGTGGCCAAATAGACCTTGCCGTCCACGACCGCGACGCCACGGCTCTCCGGACCACAGCAGAGCGTGTTGTAGCCGAGGTCCGCGGTAAAGGACCAAAGCTGCTTGCCGTTGGTCGCGTCGAACGCCATGACATGGTCATAGGGCGTCGAGACGAACATGATCCCGTTGTCGATGATCGGGCTCACCTCGAAACTCGCTGCCACGCCAGTCTGGATGATCGCCACGGGGCTGAGCGAGCTGACGTTGCTCGGGTTGATCTGATCGAGCGGGGAGTACCGCTGATTGTCGTAGGTCCGGCCGTACAGCATCCAGTTGTTCGGGCTCTGGTCGGCTCCGAGCAACTGCTGATAGGTGACGTCGACATTCACCGGGATCGGTGCCGAGACACCGCGCAAGACGCCCGATGCGCCGGGATTCTGCTGCGCCGGCTGTGCTGCCGGCGGCGTAGCCGCCTGCACGGCTGCCTGCGTCGACGTCTGCTGCGCGTACCCGACGCCGGCGCCGATGCAACTCATCAATGCCACCAGGCTAGTACTTGCCAAGGTCTTTGCTCTACACTTCATCGCCGTTCCTCCGATTGGTATTGGACGTTAGCGAGCAAGACTACCGCACAATTCTTCCATCGTGCACATCAGTGTTGGGGTTCGATCTTGATTCCTTTCAGTTCCTCGCTGTTCCCGGTGAGCTCGTGGGAGCCCGACGGATAGCCGTTCACTTCGAGAAAGTAGGCCATGATGTCGAGATACTGGGTAGGGGTCAAGCTGCCCGGGTGAGTCAAGGGCATGTGGGTCGACATAAAGCGATAGAAGTAGTCGGCTGTGATCTGCTGATACTGCGATACGCTCAGGAACTGCTGTCCGGCCAAGGCCGGCCCTGCTCCGCCTTGAAGCTGGTCGCCGTGGCAGATCGCGCAAGTCTGGTGGAAGACCGCCTGCCCGGCTGTGGCCTGCAATTTGGTATAGTACCCCTGCCCCGTCGGGGGATCTGTCTGCGCCAATGCACTTGCCGATGATATCGGGCAAAGGACCGCCAGGACCAGGACCGCAATCGGCCCTTTTATGGTCGGCACTAGCATGTCGAATCCCCGGACTCCGAGTTGACGTTTCCCCAGAACAGCGAACTGTAAATTGGTGTCCTGCCCATCGCAATAGGCCTCATGTCAGCGCTCTTGCGGTACCGCAACGCAGGCATCCTTGTTAAGACGCCAGTCGGCGGCAGGCTTCATTGCGAGCCGAAGGCGAAGCAATCCCCTGGGAGGGCGCACAATCGCGGAGATTGCTTCGCCGCTTCGCTCCTCACAGTGACAGCCAGGAGCCCGCGGTTGGCGTGCTTATATCGCGTGGAATGCAAACAGTAGGTCCGAGGACAAGGTCAGTCGGGACATTCACGTTTTCGTGCCCGACATTAAGACGCGGGTGACCGGCCTCCGCAGGGCATGACCGCAAGCGATGCCCTGTTCCCTCGACGAGGGCATAGCAACCGCGCTCAGTATTGCAAGCCGTCGATACCTGACCCGATTTGGCGATACCCGAACGCTGCACTAGGCTTCGCAATCGGCGGTCGCATGCGACCGATCATGGCGGGGAAAACGCATGAACGGCCGACCGATGCAGCCAATTCCACGACGACGCTGGGGCATTGCGGTGCTCCTCGGCGTCAGCGTGCTGTTCAACTATTTCGATCGCTTGGCACTGTCCGTCGCCGGCCCGTCCCTCCGTCATGAGCTGCATCTCGATGCGCTGACGCTCGGTGTGCTGTTCAGCGCGTTCAGTTGGTCCTATGCGGTGCTGCAAATTCCGTCTGGCATGATCCTCGACCGGTTCGGCGTCACCCGCGTCGGACGCATCGGCATTATGCTGTGGGGCGTCGCTTCCGCAATCACCGCGCTATCGGGTGGCTATGGCGGCATTCTGCTCGCTCGCCTGCTGCTCGGCGCGGCCGAGGCGCCAAGCTTTCCGCTGAACTCCAAAGCGGTCGGTCACTGGTTCCCGCGCGCCGAGCGCAGCACCGCGACCGCCATGTTCGACGGCATGGCGAAATTCTCCCAGGTGGTTGGCGTACCGCTGGTCGCCGTCGCCCTGGTGTGGTTCGGCTGGCGCGGTGCGTTCTGGATGACTGCGGGCTTGAGCTTTCTGTTCCTGATCGTGTTCTGGATCCGCTATCGCGATCCGAGCGAGGATACGCATCTGTCGCCGAGCGAGCGCGAGTATATCCTCGCCGGCGGCGCCGTGCCGGAGGGACGCGCGGATGGCGGCACGGCCCGGATGCTGGGCTATGTGCTCACGCGGCGGAAGGTGTGGGGGTTGACGCTCGGTTTCGCTTGCTACGGCTATTCCAACTCGCTGTTCGCTTCGTGGCTGCCGACCTATTTCGTACAGACCATGAATGTCAGCCTGCTGAAATCGGCCAGCTTCACCATGCTGCCGTGGTTCATCGCCACCATCGCGCAGTTCGTTATCGCCGGCTGGCTAGTCGATCGGCTGGTGCAGCGGGGCCATGACGAGACGCTGGTGCGCAAATCGACCATCATCGCCTGCCTGCTGGGCGGGCTGGCCATTCTGGGCGCTGCGTTCACCCGGGAGGTGTTCTGGGTGCTGTTCTGGATGACAATATCGGTCAGCGCTCTGACATCTGCATCGAGCATCGGCTGGTCGTTCCCCTCGCTGGTGGCACCGCGCGGCGGCAGCGGTATGGTCGGCGCCGTGATGAACACCATGAATGCCGCGGTCGGTTCGGTCTCCGCCGTCGTCACCGGCGCCATCGTAGATGCCACCGGGTCTTTTGCCGTCGCCTTCGTGGTGGCGGCCGCGGTGTTGCTGGCCGGAGTTTGCTTTTATGGCCTGCTGATGGGCCGCATCGAGCCGGTGCCGGACCTTCCGGGGCGGGATACCGCCCTAGCTGCCACCGGCGTGCGTCTTGCTGAATGACAAGAGGAATACCGCAATGAAGATCGCTCGCATCGAGACCTTCCTGCTGCACCCCGGCAGCGGCAAGAACCTGCTGTTCTGCCGCGTAGAGACCGAGGATGGCCTGCACGGCTGGGGCGAGGCCTATGTCACCCGCGGCAAGGAGAAGGTGATCGAGGAGTGCCTGCGCTGCATGGCCCCCCACGTGATCGGCCGCAGCGCTTTCAATATCCGCCATACCGGCCAGGTGCTGTTCGACGACTTCGCGATCCGCCGCAACTCGATGGAGCTGCTGTCGGCATGGAGTGCGATCGAGATCGCACTGTGGGACATCTTGGGCAAGCGGACGGGGTTGCCGGTGTACAATCTGCTCGGCGGGTGCTCGCGTTCGCACGTGCGGGTCTATGCCAACGGTTGGTCGCACGCGAGCTCGATCGAGGAGAACATCGAGCGGGCATTGGCACTGAAGCAGGAGGGATTCACGGCGGCGAAGTTCGACCCGTTCCCGGGACCGTGGCGGACCCATGTTGATCCGCAGGACGAGGACTATGCCGTCAATTTCGTGCGGCGTATGCGCGACGCGCTCGGCCCGGAATTCGAACTGCTGATCGAGGCGCATCGGCGCTTCTCGCCTTCACACGCGATCCGCATCGGCCAGCGCCTGGTCGAGCTCGGTATCACTTGGTACGAAGAGCCTTGCCTGTCCGACAATATCGAGCTGGTGGGCGAGGTACGCCGCGCCGTGCCCATCCCGATCGTCACCGGCGAGGCGATGTATTCGAAGGAGCAGTTCTTCCAGGCGCTGGAGCGGCGCGCGGCCGATGTTCTGAACCCCGACATCTGCGCGATCGGCGGGATCGGCGCGATGCTTGACATCGCGGCGATGGCGCAGCCGCAAGCGGTGGTGATGGCGCCGCACAACTATAACAGCGTGCTCGCCGGCTTCGCTGCGACGGCGCATGTCTGCGCGGTGATCCCGAATTTCCGCATCGCCGAATATTTCGTTAATTTCCGCGATGCGTGCACCGCGATCGCAACCAGCCAGATCAAGGTGCAGAGCGGCTGGGCGGAGCTGCCGGAGGGGCCAGGGCTCGGCATCGATATCGATGTCGAACGGCTGCGCGCACGTCCCTACAAGGAGTTCGGCGGGAAGGGATTGACGGAATACTGGGAAGAGTTCCCGCGCAAGCACTACATTCCGGGTCTGGCACGGCGGTAGCCGTTGGCGGAGGCGTGCCGGAACGGGCGGCAGATCGTGCGTTGCGTACAGCTCAACGGCAGTTGAGAAACCATCCTTTGCCTCGGCGCGGCGGAGTCGCCTTATTCGGCGGGTGATAGCGTGACACAATCGGCGTGCGGAGACGCCAAGGCATGTATTTCGACTTGAGGCTTTGGCGACTGACAAGCGGGTTGCGCGGGCGGATCGCCGCCTCCGTGCTGATCGGCCTGCTGGCGCTCGCGATTGGGATCGCGCGTTTCGCCTTCCTGGGTCGCTTCCTGGCCGGCGTGTTCGGCGGCGCCGGCGCGACGGCCCTGGCGGTGCCGCTGGCAGGGGCGGCGGCCTGCATCCTGCTGCGCCCATGGCTCGACGACGTGCGGACCATGATCGCGCACCGCACGGCGTCGCACGTGCAGGAGGTGCTGCGGGGCCGGCTCTATGACAAGATCGTAGCCCTCGGCCCGGCCTGGTTCGGCGCGGAACGCACCGGCGGCGTGATGCTGTCGATGGTGGATGGCGTCGAGCAGTTGCAGACCTTCTTCGGCCAATACCTGCCGCAGGTGGCCATCGCGGCCTTCGCGCCGATCGCGATCTTCGCCTTCATTGCCTTCTGGGACCTGCCGGTCGCCGGGGTGATGCTGGCGGCGGCGCTGTTCACGCTGGTGGCGCCATCGGTGACGCATCACCAGAGCGGCATGGCCTCCGCCGCACGCATGCGGGCGCTCAAGTCCTTCGGCGAGGAATTCCTGGACGTGGTTCAGGGCCTGCCGACGCTGAAGGCGTTTGGCCAGAGCGGCGCCTACGGGCGGATGCTCGCCACCAAGGCGCGCGCGCTGACGGACAGTACGCTCTGGGTGCTGTCAACCAGCGTGATGACGCGTGGCGTCACCGATCTCGGCTGTGCACTGGGCGCGGCGGCAGCGCTGGCACTGGGCGCCTGGCGCGTGCAGCACGGCGAGATGAGCCTGACCGCACTGTTGATCGTGCTGATGGCGGGCACCGAGATTTTCCGCCCGTTGCGCGACCTGCGCACGGTGCTGCACCAGGGCATGGTGGGCCAGTCGGCGGCGGCCGGCGTGCATGCGCTGCTTGAGGCCCCGGTGACCGCACCGGCAGCGCCGCCAGACCCGACGCCGATCGCCGGCCTGGCGCCGGAGATCGTCTTCGAGAACGTGACCTTCGCCTATCCCGGTGGCCGGGCCGCGGCGCACCGAGGCCTGAGCTTCGCAATCGCCGCCGGCGAGCGGGTCGGGATCGTCGGACCCAGCGGCTCGGGGAAGTCCTCCATCGTGCGGCTGTTGCTCCGCCTGCACGACCCGCAGACCGGCACCATTCGGATCGGCGGGCAGGATTTACGGAGGCTCGATCCTGCGGCGGTCCGGCGGATGATCGCCGTGGTGGCGCAGGATACGTATCTGTTCCACGGCACGGTCGAGGAGAACCTGCTGCTCGGACGGCCGGAGGCGAGGCATGAGGACTTGGTCGCCGCCTGTCGGGCTGCCAATGCCCATGACTTCATCGAGGCGCTGCCGGAGGGCTATCGTACGGTGATCGGCGAACGCGGGACCCGGTTGTCCGGCGGGCAGCGCCAGCGGATCGCCATCGCCCGTGCTCTGTTGCTGGATGCGCCCATCCTGGTGCTGGACGAGGCGCTGTCCTCGGTCGATGCCGAGAACGAAGCGGTGATCCAAAGCGCGCTCGACCGGCTGATGCAGGGCCGCACCACGCTGATCCTGGCTCACCGGCTCTCCAGCGTAATCGATGCCGACCGCATCCTGGTGCTGGACGACGGGCGCGTTGTCGATTCCGGCACGCACGCGGAGCTGATCCGACGGGACGGGCCATATCGGCGACTGATGGGCCCGCAGCTTGCCGAGCCGGCCGGCGACTGGCTGGACGAGCTGCCGGGCATGCCGCGCCCTCCGGAGGCTGCCGAAGCGACGCGCCCGGAGGTCCGCTCGCTGGCCGAGGACGCCGCCGAAGTTGGCTGGCCAGCGACGATCCGGACGCTGCTCGGGTTCATCCGGCCGTGGAAGGGCGAATTCTCCATCACCGTGCTGTGCGGCATCGGGCGGGTGGTGGCCTTCATCGGGGTGAGCGCCCTTGGCGCGCTGGTGATCCGCGCCGTCAAAGGCGAGCAACCGACCGAGGCCCTGGTGATCGCTTTGCTGGCCGCCGCACCCTTGGCAGCGCTGCTGCACTGGCTGGAGTCGTGGCTCGCCCACCACATGGCGTACCAACTCCTGGCCGAGCTCCGGATCCGGCTGTACGCCACGCTGGAGCGGCTGGCACCCGCCTATCTGCTCAAGCGCCGCTCCGGCGAGTTGGTGGCGCTGGCGACGCAGGACATCGAGACGGTCGAGTATTTCTATGCCCACACGGTGGCGCCGGCGTTCGTGGCGGCGCTGGTGCCGGCCGCCGTGCTGGCGGGACTGGCGTGGACGGTGTGGCCGCTGGCATTGGCGCTGCTGCCGTTCCTGGCTTACGCCGGGGCGTCGCCCGTACTGGGGAGGCGACGGATCGACGAGTTGGCCTCGGTTGCCCGCGGCGCCCTGGCCGAGCTGGCGGCGCACACCACCGAGACCATTCAGGGGCTGGCGGAGCTGACCGCCTTCGACGCCACCCAGCGGCGGCGGGCGGGGTTCATGGCGATTGCGCGGCGCAGCCGGGAGACTCGGCTGGTCCTGCTTGCGGACCTGACGCGGCAGACGGCGGGGCTGGAGATCGCGACGGGCCTGGGCGGGCTGGCGGTGGCCGGGGTGGGTGCGCCGCTGGTGCTTGCGGGGTGGATCGCGCCGGCGCTGCTGCCGCTGCTGGTGCTGATCTCGGTGGCGGCGTTCCTGCCGGTTTCCGAGATCGCACAGGTCGGGCGGCAGCTTGCGGATACCATCGCCTCGACGCGGCGGTTGCATGTGGTCGAGGCGGAGAAGGTGGAGATTGTCGATGGGGCGGTGACGCCGCCCTCGCATCCCGGAGGCTCTTCGGTCGGTTTCGAGCAGGTGCGATTCACGTATCCGGGCCGGCACCGGCCGGCTCTGGAGCGCGTGTCGTTCGAGGTGCCGGCGGGGGCGACGGTGGCGTTGGTCGGGCCCTCGGGCGCGGGCAAGACCACGATCGCAAACCTGCTGCTGCGCTTCTGGGATCCGGATGCGGGGGCGATCCAGCTGGACGGGCTCGATCTGCGCGAGCTGACGCTGGACGGGCTGCGCGGGCGGATCGCGCTGGTGGCGCAGGACACCTACCTGTTCAACGACACGCTGGAGGCGAATGTCCGGCTGGCGCGGCCCGAGGCGTCGGCGGCGGAGATCGAGCGGGCGCTGCGGCTGGCGGCACTGGAGGGGTTCGTGGCCGGGCTGCCGGAGGGGCTGGCGACGCGGGTGGGCGAGCGGGGCGTGCAGCTCTCGGGCGGGCAGCGCCAGCGCATCGCCATTGCGCGCGCATTCCTGAAGGATGCGCCGATCCTGGTGCTGGACGAGGCGACCTCGCACCTGGATACGATCAGCGAGCAGGCGGTGCGCTCGGCACTGGATGCGCTGATGGCGGACCGCACCACGATCGTGGTGGCGCACCGGCTGTCCACGATCCAGGGGGCGGACCGGATCGTGGTGCTGGACGCCGGCCGGGTGGTGGAGGCGGGCACGCATGCGGAGCTGATCGCCCGGCGCGGGGTCTATGCTCGGCTGGTGGAGCGGCAGATGTCGGGGGTGGCACTGCGGGCGTGAGGGCGTCGGTCGAGGGCGCCAAGGCGGCGGAATGCGCTTCGCTTTTCCGCCCTACCGGAGCGCATGGCGGATCAACTATCCCGCAAGCGGGAGAGGTGGATGTGGGCTCGACTTTCCCGTCATCACGGCCGTGGTCTGTTCTCATTGCTGTCCCGCAGCGCTCCGCGCGGCGACGCCCGAGTCGTAGCCCGGAGACAGGCTCTCCAGCAGGGCGGGAGAGGTGTTTAGGCTTTGCCGTGCCCGCTTCGGCGAACTGGCGGTCCAGCGTGGCGAAAGCAGGGGTAAGGATGGTGGCGGTAAGGAGCGATTGACGCAAATCGTCGTCGGGCGGGCAGAAGGAGATGTTGTCGGGCACTCGCCCCATCCGGCGGATCAGCGCGGCCGTGTGCGGGTAGGTGGCGGTGTGTTGGTCGGCAGCGGCGAGGGGGCCTGGGCTGGGGTTGCTTCGCCGGCTCAGGTTCCGGTTGTGGGTGTGATGCCGGCGGCGGAGCCGGTGGCTCGGCGATCGGGGCGGGGGCAGCCTGTGGTGACAGTGCCTGTGCCATCAGGTTGATGGCGCAATGCTCGGTCTGGGCAGCGCGGTCGCGGGCTTCACTGTCCGCCTCGGTCTTCTGTCGCCTCGCCTGAATGCGCAGTAGCAGCCGCAGCCAACTCTGCGCCTGGCGCATCATGGTGTTGGCCTGGGCGCGGCATTTCATTGCCCACTCTGGCGACATCTCGGGTTGGTGGGCGAGACGGAAGCAGCCTTTACATTGCTCGGAGGCAGCGACGTGGAGGGCGGCGATATTGGCCTCGGCGGCGTTGGCCGGGTGCAACGCGGCGATGGCGGCGTGGTTTCGCCGGGCAAGGTCTTCGGGGCTGTCGGTGAGCGGCGGTGGCAACGCGAGGCACAGCGTGTGGATGAGATGGTAGTAGACACCTGCCGGGAGCTGGTCGGCGAAGCTGGGGCGGTTCGGTGCGCTGCTGTCGGACATGGTTGCGTGTATAGCATTAGTCGTTACGTCTGATCAAGGTAATTTTTCCTATCACGAGCGGCAACCGCACCCGCCGCGCTCGTGCGCGGCGAGCACTCCCGCGGGCGTCGCGGAGCGGGAGAGGTGGGCGGGGCCCAGGCATTGCCAGTCGTCCTGAATGCGATCTCGCCGGTTCTTAAACTTGGCAGGGAGCCGGGATGGGTGGCGGGCCGACTGCCTGCGGGTCGAACCGCTGGCCGCCCTCGACCCTTTGTGGCCCTCCGTAGCCGCAGCCAACCGTCCGAGAATGGCCGAAAGCTGTCGGTCTGCTTCCAGCGATTTCGGGAAGAAAGCAGACGAGCCCACGTGCGCCGTCTGGGGCGAGAAGCGACCATACGGTTTTGGCGGCGGAAGCTTTACGAAGATCCGCAAGGATGTCGGGAACGCCCGTGCACTATGTCGCACCCAGCCGTTGCCAGTCGGCGTAAATCCGTTACGACGCCACGGTCTCGACAACGAAATCCACGAACGCCCGCACCTTCGCCGGGGGCAGATGCCGGGACGGATAGTATGCGTACAGCGGAAACCGCTCCTCGGCCCAATCCGGCAGCACCTGCACCAGCGCCCCGCTGGCGAGCATGGGAGCCAGCCCGAGTTCGATCGTCTGGGCGATGCCGTTGCCCCCCGCGCACAACGCCAGCTTGGTCGCCAGGTCATTCACCACCAGCCGCCCGCGCGCCTTGATCGCGACAACCTCGGCACCGCGACGGAACTCCCAATCGAACGGCCGCCCGGTCACCGGGTCTCGGAACATCAGGCACTCGTGCCGTTCCAGGTCACGCGGATGCTCCGGCGCGCCATGCCTGGCGAGATAGCCCGGCGCCGCACACGTCAGGATGCGCGTCTCCAGCAGCTTGCGGGCCACCAGCCCCGAAAGTCCCGGTTCGCCGAACCGAACCGCGGCGTCGAAACCTTCGGAAATCAACTCGCCCAGCGTGTCGCGCACCACCAATTCAATGGACAGAGCGGGCTGTTTTTCCAGGAACCCCGGCAACGCCGGCGCCAGCACCAGCCGAGCGACCCATGGATCAAGATTCACCCGCAGCCGCCCGCGCACCGACGAAACCGCGCCGGCCGCCTCGGACGCAGCGTCCTCCAGTCCCGCCAGCAACGGCATTACCTGGGCGTGGAACCGGCGACCCTCGTCGGTCAACGTCACTGCCCGCGGCGTTCGGTCGAACAGCCGCACACCCACCCGCCCCTCCAACCGCGCCACCGCTCGGCTGACGCCCGAGGGTGTTAAACCCACCGCTTCCCCAGCGCGGATGAAGCTGCCGCTTTCCACCACGGCGCTGAGCACACTGATCCCGGCGAGCAGTCTGCTATCGAAGGCCATGATGATCTCCAGTCACTGTAAAATGGACCAGAATGCGTTGGTGTCAAAGTAGGCAGGCGCCGAAATACCTGACGGTCGCAACCGACGGAGACACAGTCATGACATTGACCGGCAAACGGATCGTGGTGCTGGGCGGCAGTTCCGGCATCGGCTTGGCGACGGCCCAGGCAGCGCTAAGAGAAGGGGCGTCCGTGGTTATCGCCTCCAGCCAGCAGGTCCGCGTGGAGCAGGCCCTGAACACACTCCCCAGTGCGGAGGGCTATGCCGTGGACCTCACTGATGCCGCGGCGGTAGAGGCCTTCTTCGCCCGCATCGGCGCCTTCGACCACTTGGTGTTCACCGCAGGCGAATCCCTTCAACTCGGCCCCCTGGCGAGCACCGACCTGGAAAACGCCCGCCAGTTCTTCAACCTGCGCTACTGGGGCGCCTATCTCGCCGCCAAGTGTGCAATCGGCAGCATCCGCGAGGGCGGCTCGATTGTCTTCACCTCCGGAATCGCCGGCCAGCGGCCCCACACCGGCTGGGCCTTGGGTGCAAGCATCACCAGCGCCATGGAGGGACTCACCCGTGCCCTGGCCGTCGAACTGGCGCCGATCCGCGTCAACATCGTCTCTCCTGGCGTGGTAAAGACCCCGCTCTGGTCGGCCATGCCGGAGGCCGACCGTGAAGCGCTCTATCGCCAGATGGAACAAAACCTCCTGGTCGGACACGTCGGTGAACCGGAGGAAATCGCTGAAGCCTACCTGTACCTGATGCGCCAAACGTACGGCACCGGCCAGGTTGTCGTGGTCGACGGCGGCGGGGTATTGGTGTAACACTATCGTTCCGGTTCGGCGGCCCAGCCGCCGACCAGGACGTTGCCGTGGCAATCATTTTTGCCGCGCGTAATTTCCCCGGACGATGGGGGGCCTCGCCATGATCGTCGTGACCGGGGAAACCCTGCCCGGCCATGCATTCTACGCCGCCCCGCCAGCCTGCCGCAGCGTCCTGAACCGGTCGGCGAGCCAGTCGATGAACACCCGCAGCCGCGGCGACAGGTGCTTCGCCCTCGGATAGAGCGCCGAAACCGGCGTCGGCGTGGGCGGATTGTCCGTCAGGAGCGGCACGAGGGCTCCTCTGCGGAAGTCGGCCTCTAGTCGGTAGCGAGGCGCCTGGATCAGGCCGAGACCGGCCCTCGCCGCGGCGGCGTAGGCCTCTGCCCCGCTGACCGTCAGGACGGCAGGCAGCATCTTGCGTGTCGCCTCGCCCGCGACCGTGAACTCCAGGGGCAGCACGCCGCCCGTCGCCGAAGAGCGGAATCCGACCATGCGATGGCCGTCCAGGGCATCCACGCTCACCGGGACGCCGTGCCGTTCCAGATAGGACGGCGCGGCGCAGGTGGTCTCCTCGAGCACCGCCAGGCGGCGCGCGACGAGGTAGCTGTCGCCGAGGCTGCCGACCCGCAGGGCGCAGTCGACGCCCTCGCGCAGCAGGTCGATGTAACGGTCCCCCTCGCTGAGGTGTAGCTCGACGTCGGGGTATCGGGCCAGGAAGTCCGGCAGGTGCGGCACGACGAAATGGCTGGCCAGGGTCCCGTGCACGTTCACGTGCAGCGGGCCGCGCGGCTTCGCGCCGGCGAAGGCGCCTTCCGCGTCCTCGAAGTCGGCGAGCAGGCGCAGGCACCGCTGATAATAGGCCTCGCCGTCCGGCGTCGCACCGACGTGGCGCGTGGTCCTCTGCAGCAGGCGCACGCCGAGCCGGGCCTCGAGCCCCTTCACCGCCTCGGTCACAGACGAGCGCGGCAGGCCCAGATCCTCCGCGGCCCGGGTGAAGCTGCGCCGCTCCACGACGCGGGTGAAGACGCGGATGGCGTCGAGGCGGTCCATTTGTTTGTGAATTCCGAATTCTGATGCCAAATTGTGGCTGATTATTCGGTCTTCTGAAAGGCCTACTTCCTTGCCGTCCGAGGCGGACTCGCCGCCCGGCGCAACGCGAGGAGCGAGACAATGTCCGAACAAGCCCAGAAGGTCGCCTTGGTCACGGGCGCCTCGGCCGGCATAGGCGCCGCCATCGCGGCACGGCTGGCCCGCGACGGCTTCCAAGTGGTCGTCAACTACGCCGGAAACGCCGCTTCCGCTGAGGCGCTGGTGCGCGACATCGAGAAGGCTGGTGGCCGGGCCGCGAGCGCCCAGGCGGACGTCTCCGACCCGGCGGCCGTCGCCCGCCTGTTCGACACGGCCGAGCAGGCGTTCGGCGGCGTGGACGTGCTGGTCAACAACGCCGGCGTCATGCTGCTGGCGCCGATCGCCGACAGCGACGACGCCCTCTTCGACCGCCAGATCGCCGTCAACCTCAAAGGGACGTTCAATACCCTGCGGGAAGCGTCGAAGCGCCTGCGCCGCGGCGGCCGGATTATCAACGTCTCGTCGAGCGTGACCGGCCTGCTGCAGCCGACCTACGGGGTCTATGCGGCGACCAAGGCGGCGGTCGAGGCGATGACCCACGTGCTCTCCAAGGAGCTGCGGGGGCGCAACATCACGGTGAACGCCGTGGCACCGGGGCCCACCGCGACGGCGCTTTTCCTCAACGGCAAGCCGCAGGCGGTAATCGACCAGCTCACCAAGCTTGCTCCACTCGAGCGGCTCGGCCGACCGCAGGATATCGCCAACACCGTCGCCTTCCTCGCCGGACCCGACGGGGCCTGGATCAACGGGCAGGTCCTGCGCGCCAACGGCGGGATCATCTGATGCCCACCCCAAGCAGCGCGCCCGACGGCGCACAGCTGACTGAAAGGGATCGTGTCATGGAAAAGAAGATCATCCTCGTCACCGGTGCCTCCAGCGGCTTCGGCCGCCTGACCGCCGAAGCGCTCGCCAAGGCAGGACACACCGTCTACGCCTCAATGCGCGACATCGCCGACCGCAACAAGATGAACGCCGAAGCCATGGCCAAGCTATCCAAGCAGAGCAGCGTCGACCTGCGCACCGTCGAGATCGACGTCCAGTCGCAGGACTCGGTGAACAAGGGCGTCGCCCAGGCGATCGCCGAGTTTGGCCGCATCGACGTGCTGATGCACAATGCCGGCCACATGGTGTTCGGCCCCGCCGAGGCATTCACGCCCGAACAATATGCCCAGCTTTATGACGTGAACGTCCTGAGCACGCAGCGGGTCAACCGCGCGGTTCTACCGCACATGCGGCAGCAGAAGCAGGGTCTGCTGGTCTGGGTGTCGTCCTCAAGTTCGGCGGGCGGAACGCCGCCTTATCTCGCGCCCTACTTCGGGGCCAAAGCGGCGATGGACGCGGTCGCGGTGCAGTACGCCCGCGAGCTCAGTCGCTGGGGCATTGAGACCTCGATCATCGTGCCTGGTGCCTTCACCAGCGGCACCAACCACTTCGCACACTCTGGCAAGCCGGCGGATGATGGGGTGGTCGCCGAGTACGAGGCGGGCCCCTATGCCGGGTTTGGCGAGCAGGTGGGCATTCGCCGAGATCGTGCCGCCCGATGCGGATGCCACGTTGGTGGCTGACGCGATCGTCAAGTTAGTCGGCAAGCCCTTCGGCGAGCGTCCTTTTCGCGTACATATCGATCCCACGGAGGACGGCGCCGATGTCGGCTTCGCCGTTCTCGACCGAGTCCGTGCCGAGATGCTCCACCGCGTCGGCCTGTCGGACCTGCTAAAGCCGGCTGCGCCTGTCTGAGATGCCTTGGACGTCACGGCGCGGCCCGAACGGGTTGGCCCCGCCGGAACTTCAATCCCTCGCTCCGATCCGAGATCGTGTCTGTCTCCAGGTACTTCCGTCCTCAAGAGCCAGCCGACGCCCGCTGTCGGACAAGGATTGCTGGCTTGCCATGCCTGAGGCCGGCCCCCGCGATGCCCGGCCGGGATGGGCGCATTCCGGACGGGTTGGTGCGGACGACACATCTGCCGCTCGCGGAGAGGACTGCCCAGGCGAAGCGCCAGCTGAAACGAAAGGCGCGGAGCCCACACCCGTTGATTGCTTCGTGGCTCAACCGCTCCGCTCCCCGAGCCCGACCTTCGCACGGGTATGCCTCCCCCGCTTCGCGGGGAAGGTATTGTTCACTTCCGGACCGCCTGCCAGGGACGCGAAACAATTCCACCACGCGGCGCCGACCCGAAGCATCCATGCAATATGCTGTTCGGCCGCACTGTCGTTCCAGGGCAGCGGGGCTGCCAGGATCGCCGCGATATCGGTCATCCCAGGGTGGTGGGAGGCACCCCATTCCATCGCCGCGTCCGGACCGAGCTCTGCCCGGAGCCGCGGCTCGATCTCCGGACGGGCGCGATCGGCCAGCGTAAAGAAAGCCTCGCCGGCAAGGCCGGCGCAGCGGAGGAACACGCCCAGTTGCGGAGACGGGAGCCTCGCCCGGTACAAGGTGACCCACGCGGCGTCACGGATGATTGCGAACCGACGGTTCCGGTAACCCCCCGCGCTATGCGCCGGCAGACCGCGCAAGCTGGTGCGCCGCGCCAGAAGGTCGCGCCAGAAGGCGCGGTGCTGCGCCAGGTCCTGGCGGGAGATCCCTGTCCGGATGCTTTTGTATTTCATGTCCGGCAATCCGGCGTCCTGAGCCCGTCGGCTATCACAAGATGTGCCAAATTGCGTAACCCGGATTCCAGACCCCGGGGCTTCTCCGGCAGGTCAGTGCCGCCTGTCGGGCGGGAGCTGGCCGGATGCAACCGGTCTGCTCCGGGCTACCGCGACGCTGAAGCGGACATTCGCGTCCCGCCTAGTGGCTGCGATCGCCCCTTGTAGACCATCTGCGGCGAAGGCTGGGTGACTGTTATTGACTGGAACCAGGTCCTTTATTTCCACTGCCCGCAATCGCCTCGATCCTCCTCCTGCAGAGTGATCATGTCCTCCCGAAACGAGAGGTCTGACACAATCGATTTGCCTTCGGCACCGACTGAGAACGTGAAGCCAATTGAGACGGTGCGCGTGTCTTCAGTCTCCCCGTGAACATATTCCATCATGAAACGTTCGTGCGGCGCCGGGCTGCCGGTCGCACCCACCTGAACAGTCGATCGACCGGGTGCGGAAAGGCGGCTATGAGGCCTTCGTTCGGCGGGGTTTCGAGGAGGTTTCCCGATGAAGATCACGGACATCAAGTGCGCCGTCATCGCCAGCAGTCCGGTGATCCGGATCACGACGGACGAGGGCATCACCGGCTGGAGTCAGATCGAGACACCCAAGCCCTACCTGCAGCCGATCGTGCTGCAGCTAAAATCGTGGCTGGTCGGACAGGATCCCGTCAACGTCGAACGCGTGATGCGCCGAATCCGCGCGCGCGGCGGCTTCAAACCCTGGGGCGCCGCGGTCAGCGCCATCGAGATGGCGCTCTGGGATATTGCCGGCAAGGCGGCCGGCCTGCCGGTCTATCGACTGCTCGGCGGCAAGGTGCGCGACCAAGTGCGAACCTACCGCACGCTCTATCACGAGCCCGGCATAAAGCACACGATCGAGGATTATGTTCGCTGGGCCGAGATCGGCAAGGCGCTGCCCGAGAAATTCGGGATGTTCAAGCTGCCGACCTCCTTTCACTCCTCAATGGTCAGAGAGGTGCCGGAGTTCTTCTACGGCGCGCTGCAGAGCGACGCCCCGTTCCCCTATCCCAACCGCGGCGCGTTGACCGAACATGGTTTTCGGCATCTCGTCGAATGCGTCGCCGCCGCCAAGCAGACGCTCGGGGAGGCATACGGCCTCGCGGTCGACGCCGGTCCGGGCTACCTCGCCCATGATGCGCTGCGCTTTGCGAAGGCGCTGGAACACCTTCACCTGCTTTGGGTCGAAGACATGATCACGGGCGATTATGTTCCGTTCGTCAATCCGGATGTCTACCGCGAGGTGACCGCGCACACGACCACGCCGATCCACACTGGCGAGCAGATCTACCTGCGGCAGAATTACAAGGCGCTGATCGAAGGCCACTCGGTGAACGTGGTGGGCCCCGATCCTTGTGACGTCGGCGGTATTGCGGAGCTGAAGTGGATTGCCGAATACGCCGACCTGCATGGCATCGCCATGGCTCCCCATGGCACGGCAAACGGGATCTTCGGCCTTGCCGCGTTGATCCAGGTCTGCGCCACGCTGCCTGACAACTTCATCGCGTTCGAATACCCGGCCCGGTTCGAGCCATTCTGGTATGAGATCACCGAGGGCTTCGATGGTGTCCCGGTGCGCAACGGCATGATCGACGTCCCCGATCGCCCGGGGGTGGGTGTGAACCTGATTCCCGACGCCGCGCGTGCTTACCTCTCGGAGGGGGATGCCGACTTCTTCGATTAGCAGACGCCGCCGCGGCGGCGTCTGCCATGCGAGGCGCTAAGGACACCCGGCTGGGTCAGACGGTCTTCCGGCTGTCAGCGAGGCCCTTGCCCATCAGCAGGCTGAGCTCGCCGGGGCGGTCGCTGTACTCTCGCATCGTGCGGTAGGGCACGGCGGTGATCTCCGCGATGACGTTCAACTTCTGGGCGACGTCAAGCGCGCTGAACTTCCCGGCCCTGGGTCTGCGCTCGAACAGGGCCGCGACTGCCTGGAGCGTGCGCACGGGCACGATACCCAGCACCCGCACGTGCTCCGGAGTGATATCGCCGGAAGTCAGGGTGCGGTTCGGCATCACGTAGGGCACCGACCTGGTCGCCTCCCAACTATCCTTCAGCTTGGCTCCGGGTGCCTTCGCGCCGGGCGGCGGCGTCGCGGTCAGGTCGCTCGCCCGAAAATCCAGCTCGGCGCCGTTGTCCTGCGCGATGAAAACCCGGTCCCCGTCGCACTCCAGCACCCTGCCGCTGCGCTGGCCGTCGCGGTGCCAGACCCTCTGTCCCACCGAAAACATGCTCTCGTCCCCTTCAGAGGCCCGCGCAAGCCGCGGCATCCATCGCCTGTATGGCATCGCCAGTTTCTCCAGGCGAGGCGGGCTCGGAGTTGGACCTACTGCACTTCCTAGTGTTCTCGACCAAGAACTCAGGTCTGTCTTCGTCTCTGTCGACGAACGCGCCCGCTGAAGGCGGAATGACAAGCTGGCTGGTGAGCGCCCACCTTAGACGTCCAGCAGGTATTTGCGCTGCCCGAATGCGGACTAAAGACTGTGATTGTGTGTCGTCACAACCAATTCTTGACGAACATGCCGACGCATTTGTTGCCGCTGGCCCACGCGAACGCCGGCGGATCAATCCCTCCCGCTCTTGGTCGATCGTGCCGCTTTCATGCGTGATAACCGACGGATGGAAACGCAACGCTTTGGCTAAGTTACGTTTCCAAAATACGTCGCCCGCCCTCAAGCAGCATGTCGCTGACCCCTGCCGACTTCATCACGTCCGATTGCATTTTGCGTCCCGCCTGGTGGATGCGCCGCGTGATCTCCTGCTTCGCCTTCACGACTTCCGGATGATCGAGCTGGCCGGGGTAACCCATGCTCTGCGCGAAGTCATTCGGCCCGATGCTGTAAAGATCGATACCCGGCACCGCGAGAATAGCGTCCAGGTTCTCCAGCACGGCCACGTCTTCCAGCAGGGCGCAAACCAGCATCTGTTCGTTTGCCTCGCGGTAGTACGCCACCTTGTCCGGGATGCCGGCATTGTAGTCGGTGCCGCGGTTGCCGCCGAATGAACGTTCACCCAACGGACCGAAATAGCACGCCCGCACCAACTGGCGGGCGTCCGCCTCGGTGGCGATGTGGGGGCCCAGGATGCCCATGATTCCGCGGTCGAGATAGCGCAGGATGGTTGATGAGCCGATGTCGGGCACCCGGGCGAAGGTCGTCAGGTGATAGCGCTCGGCCGCCCGGCAGAGGTCCTCGAGCCGTTCCAGGTCGAAGGGCCCGTGCTCACCGTCGATGAAGACGTAGTCGAAGTCGATCTTCCCCAGAATGTCGATCACCCATGGAGAGGGGAAGGTAAGGCCGTAGCCACACGCCTTGCGGCCGGCGCGCATGGCGGCCTTGATCCGGTTCGGTTGCTTCATTGGACGTCCTCCTGTGTGCTGGCGTGCCGGAAGAATGGCGCATTGGCCTCGCCGCGTCATGCCTGGGCTTTGCTCCGGCATGTTCGATGCAGTGGCTGTGGGGTTGTGGGCGCGAAGCGTCATCCGCCAAGTTGCCGGTGCCGATGCGGCACGCTAGACGTCGGCGCGCCCGGCATCATACCAAGCAGCCGAGATTGGCTCGGAGGCGGTTGCAGGCCCTGACTGTAATGGGTCTCGGGAGATGGCCGGCATGTGGCCGGCCATAACGGGGTGTTGTGGTCATGATGGCGGGAGACCGCCGGAGATTCTATGTGCAATGAATATCTGCGGCGAAGGGGCTTTCAGGACTATGCCAGGGAGTTTTCGCAGATAAAGCTTCCGCTGGTGTTTCCGCCGCCTCATCTCGCGCCCAACCTGCAGCCGCAGGATTCCGTCAAGCCGACCGATCAGGCGCCGATCTTCCGTTCGCGGGATGATGGCGTCGAGCTCGCCATGGCGCGTTGGTGGTTCGTGCCATGGTGGCACAAGGGAAAGCTGAGGGATTTCAGGCTGACCACGTTCAATGCGCGCTGCGAGACGATCGCAACGTCGCGCACGTTTCGCGACTCGTTCGCCCGGAGGCGCTGCCTGGTGCCGGCGGATGGCTGGTTCGAGTTCACCGGGGAGAGGCGGGATCGGATGCGTTGGCTGGTCCGGCCACGCCATGAGGATGGCGTGTGCTTCGCCGGGATCTGGGATCGATGCGAGACGACGGACGCGGGAAGGGTCGAGAGCTTCACTATCCTTATGCGCGACCCGGTGCCTCCGTTGGATCGGCTTCACAATCGCCAGCCGGTGGTTCTTCGTCATCAGGATTGGGCGATCTGGCTGGATCTGAAGGCTGACGTTACGCCTCTGTTTGGGCTGGGTAACGACGATCGGTTCGCTATCGAGCGGGTTTAAGGTTCACCGCAGACACGCAGAGGGCGCAGAGCCAGCAGCATTCGACGCACCGCGGCCAGCACGCGCTCGATCGGGGCGCGGCGGTAGTCCCAGATCGGATCGGAGTCGGGTGGGTTGATGACCATGGTTGCATTGGCTTCGAAGAGCAGGAGCGAGCCGTCCGCCGACAGGGCGAAATCGACGCCGGCATAATCGAGGCCTAAGGTCTCGCCGATCCCTCCCAGCGCCGTCATCGCGCGGGGGCCCAGAATCGCAGGCATGTTTTCGAGGAAGCGCTGCTCTTCCGCGCGATAGGCGACGTTCGCGGTCATGTCAGCGGTGAAGTAGTGTACCTTCCAGTCCGCGGAGATGGCCAGGTGCAGCGGATACAGCACGCCGTCGATAATCATCACGCGGTACTTGCGCGCCATGCCGTCCGTCCCGCGCGCGTCGAGATATTGGATTACCAGCAATTCCTCGCCCGGCAGAGCGGCAAGGGCGGGTGCCAAATCCTCTCGCCGCTCGACGCGCTGGAAGTGCTGACCAGTGTGAAAGCCGGGCGTGCGCAGGAGCAGCGGAAACCGCAGGTCCTCGGTTTTTTGCAAGGCCACGCGCGTCATCGTGCCCGTGCCGGCGGTCACAACTCCCGGCACTTTCGCCAGTCGCCGCGCATTCGCGACCCGACCGGTCATGCGCACCCGGGCCGGCGGGTTAATCACCGGCGCTGCCGTCCGCGCAACCACCACTTGGGCGCGTGCCAGCGCCGTCGCGCAGAGATCGGCGTCGCCGATGGCGTTGAAAACGAATGCATGCGGCGGCAGGGGCTGTGCGGGATCGTAGTACTCGGCGTAAAGCGCCGTGACCGCGAATATGCGGTCGTCGAGGATCTGCTCGTCGGGATATTGCCGTCTTTGACCGATGCCAGCAGAAGGACGGGGATGGGGGGCGAAGTGCCGCGATAGCGTTGCGCCACGACCGCATGTCCGGCGAAGCCCCTCTGCCAATGCGGAGCGGCCGCATCGGTCTCGCCGAGCTGGGTCAGGACGCGCGCGAGGCGCTGATGCGCTTCGGGAAGCCCGGCATTGACGGCGAGCGCTGCCTCGTACTGCGCGCGGGCGGCGGCCAATTCTCCATCCGCGTAAAGCAGATTGCCGAGATTGACGCGTGCGGCGGCATCGTGCGGATGCCAGCGCACGGCTTGCTCATACGCGGTGCGCGCAGCCGAACGATGACCGCCGGCATGAGCCAGCGCCGCGAGCTCCTTAAGCGCCGCGAGGTGCGTGGGATCACGGCGCAGTACGTCGATGTAGGCCTGCTTCGCCGCCGCATCTTCTGCCCGGGACGCGAGCCACCGCGCGCGCTCGAGCAGCGGTGAGATCCCCTCACCCGGACCCGTCTGCGCATCCACCTCTTGCGCCTTTTGCAGTGAGCCTTGCTGTCGTCTTCACAGAGGCACGCCGCCGGTTAAAGGGTTCATAACCGACGGGCTGCACTCGCCCGGCACGCTATCCTGGCCCCATAAGGAGGCGCCGATGGCAGTGAACAAGGTGTACCGCGATGCGCGCGAAGCTCTAACAGGCCTGCTGCATGACGGGATGACGATCCTTTCCGGCGGGTTCGGGTTGTGCGGCATCCCGACCGCCCTGATTGAAGCGATCCGCGACTCCGGGGTCAAGCACCTCACGGTCGTCTCCAACAACGCCGGGATCGACAATGCCGGCCTCGGCCTGCTGCTGCAGACCCGCCAGATCCGCAAGATGATCAGCTCCTATGTCGGCGAGAATGCCACGTTCGCGCAGCAGTATCTCGCCGGGGAGCTGGAGATCGAGTTCAACCCACAGGGCACGTTGGCCGAGCGCATCCGCGCCGGCGGCGCTGGCATTCCTGCCTTCTACACTGCGACCGGCGCTGGAACCCTGATTGCCGAGGGGAAGGAGACGAAGGAGTTCGACGGCAAGGCCTATGTGATGGAACGAGCCCTGTTCGGCGACCTTGCGATCGTTCACGCGTGGAAGTCGGACCACGAAGGCAACCTAGTGTATCGCAAGACGGCACGGAACTTCAATCCGGTGATGGCGACCGCCGCCAAGGTAACGGTGGCCGAGGTCGAGCATCTGGAAGAGAACGGTCAGCTCGACCCAGACCACATAGTCACTCCGGGAATTTTCGTGCAGCGGATCGTCCCGTTGCAGACGATCAACAAGCTGATCGAGCAGCGTACCGTGCGCAAACGGGCCTGATCGCGCGTCGCGCGCTCAATGCGCCGTCCAGCCGCCGTCGATCACGAGGCTCTGTCCGGTCATATACGCGGAGGCGTCCGAGGCTAGGAACACCGCTGCCCCTGCCAGGTCGCGGGGCTCGCCGAAGCGGCCCATTGGCGTGTGGTCGAGGAACGGCTTGCCGAGTGTTTCGTGGTGCAGCAGCGACGACGTGAGGTCGGTATCGACATAGCCGGGTGCCAGGCAGTTCACCCGCACGCCGCGCGTGGCCCATTCGAGCGCCAGCGCTTTGGTCAGCAACTCCACGCCGCCTTTCGATGCGCAGTACGGTGCCGATCGCACCAGCCCGACATGTCCGGCCACCGAGCTGACGTTGATCACCGAGCCGGTGCCGCGCGCAGCCATCGTGCCGCCGATGTGCTTGCAGCAGAGGAACGTGCCGGTCAGGTTCACGTCGATGATCGCCAGCCAGTCGGCAAGACTGGTTTTCTCGATGGTGCGCCAGATCGGGTTGATGCCGGCATTGTTCACCAGCACGTCGATTTGTCCGAACCGCGCCAGTGCCGTGTCGCGCAGGGCAAGCACGTTGGCCTCATTCGCTACATCGGCGAGCTGTGCCAGGGTGCTCCCACCGATGGCAGAGGCTGCCGCGTCCAGCGTTGCCTGCGTCCGTCCTGCCAGCACAAGCTGTGCGCCCGCCGCGGCCAGTGCTTCGGCGATGCCACGCCCGATGCCGCGCCCGGCGCCGGTGACAATCGCAACTTTGCCGGTGAGGTCGAACAGCGCCGGAGTCACCAGTTCGGCCCTTCGCGCAGGATTTTCCTTGCCAAGCTCCAGCGATGCACTTCCGAGGGGCCGTCATAGATTCTAAAGCCGCGCACCTCGCGGAAGATGCGCTCGACCAGGGTCTCGCCGGTGACGCCCTGGCCACCCATGATCTGCACCGAGCGATCGGCGACGCGCCAGATTGCCTCGGAGCACAATACTTTGGCGATCGACGATTCGGTACCGCCGCGGGCGCCTTGATCGAGCAGCCAGGCGGTGTGCCAGATCGTCAATCGCGCACTGCGGATGTCCATCTCGTTGTCGGCGAGCATGAAGCCGACGCCTTCGTGCTCAGCCAGCACATGACCGAAGGCCTTGCGCCGGCGCGCGTAGTTGGCGGCGATTTCGTGCGCGCGGCGGGCGGCGCCGAGCCAGCGCATGCAGTGCGTCAGCCGTGCCGGCGCCAGCCGGAGCTGGGCATAGTGGAAGCCCTGGCCGGGCTCACCCAATATGTCGGACGCCGGCACCCGAACGCCGTGCAGCCGCAGCACGGCGTGGCCGCCGGGAAAGCTCTGATCGAGACTGTCCATGGTACGCACCAGCTCGATGCCGGGCGTCGTCATATCGGCCAGGAACATCGTTGCCCGCCCGTCCTCGCCGGCAGCCATGATGATGGCGAAGCCGGCACCGTCGGCGCCGGTGATGAACCATTTCTCGCCGTCGATCACCCAGTGGTTGCCGTCCTTTACGGCGCGCGTCTTCAGCGCGGCCGGATCGGAACCGGCACCCGGCGCGGGCTCGGTCATGCAGAAGCAGGAGCGAATCTCGCCTTTTGCCAGCGGACGCAGCCAGCGCTCGCGCTGCTCCGGCGTGGCTACCTCGGCCATCAGGTGTATGTTGCCTTCGTCTGGGGCGGCGATGTTCATCGCCAGTGGGCCGAGTGGGGAGTATCCGGCTTCTTCGAAGATCAGCGCCTTGCCGATGTGGGTGAGGCCAAGGCCCCCGAGATCTGCCGAGACGTGCGGCGCGAGCAGGCCTTCTGCTTCGGCGAGGGTGTTCAGTTCGCGGCGGAAGGTGTCGGCGGGGCCGTGGCGGGTTTGGCGTGGGTCGGATTCCAGAGGGACGATGCGGTTGCGGATGAAGGCGCGTGTGCGCGTTTGCAGTTCGGCGAGTTCTGGTGGGATTGAGAAGTCCATCGGGTCGGTCTCCCAGCATCGGCGCGCGGGTGAGAGAAAATTCTACACGAAGGACACGAAGGTCAGAAGGACACGAAGAAAGAATTGGCGCTTTGCGCGGGAAGTCAGCACGCGCTCTCCGGGTCACGTTTCAATCATAATCCCTTCTTCGTATCCTTTGTGACCTTCGTGTCCTTCGTGTAAAATAACCCCGTCGGCAGCCATCAGAACGCCCGGCCATGAGCGATTTCGCGGGCGAACTCCAGAATGCCGGTCCCGATTCCGCTCAGCCCGGCATACCGCGGATCGGTGGTGGCCCCGCTGCGATACCGATATCCAAGTTGCAGAAAGATCACGCCAAGCTTGTACATCGCCAGCACGCGGTGGAACAGAAAGTCAGAGACATCGCGACGGCTCATCGCCGCATAGGCCGCCACCGCTTCGCGCCGGGTCAGGAAGCCAGGTCCGCTCGTCGGCATCTGCGCCATGTCGTGCATAGCCGGCGGGTCGTCCTGCTCGACCCAGTAGGACAGCAGCGTGGCGAAATCGAACAACGCATCGCCCCGCGTCCCCTGGTCCCAATCCACCACGGCCACCGCGTGCAGGTCGTGCGGATCGAGGATCAGATTGTCCAGCTTGAAATCATTGTGCAGCAGCGCCGGCGGGCCGTCCGGCACCAGGTGGCGCTCGAGCCACGCACCCAACTCCTGGTGCAGCGTTGCCGTTCCATCCTCCTGCGCCGCTGCGCCTCGCTTGCGCCATCCCGCCACCGCCCGGGCCAGGAATCCGTGCGGGTGGCCGAGATCGCCCAGTCCGATCGCCTCGGTATCCACCGCGCCGATAGCGGTCAATGTTTCCAGCAGCACCACCGACAGGCGCGCGCCCACTTCGGGGCGGCCAACCAGGTCGGCGGGCATCGTCGAGCGGATCACCAGACCGGGCCGGTATTCAAGGATCTGGAAGGGGGCGCTAAGCACCGCCGGGTCGGTGCAGAGATGGAGGCTGCGCGGTGCCACCGGCAGGGCATCCGGCAATCGGCTCAGAATGCGGTGCTCACGGGCCATGTCGTGGCTGCCGGCGGGCAGCTCGCCCATCGGCGGACGCCGCAGCACGGCGGGCTTGCCGTTCAGCGAGATGCGGAAATTCAGATTGGCTAACCCGCCGGCGAATTGACGCGGCGGCGGGTCACGATCCAGCGTCAGCCCATGCCGGGACAGGTAAAGCCGCGCAGCGGTCCAGTCGAGCGGCACGCTCTGCTCCGGCGAGCGCAAGTCGGTCTCGTCGGACACTTGTCTCCCTCTGCGACGACCTGCGAAGCCTGAGAGGGCAGGGTTTATGCGTCAAGCAGCCGGCTTGTCGTTGTTGCAGAAGAGGGCGGAATAAATTCCGCGCACGCGAGTAGCCGGACGAAAGGCCCTTGTCACGACCTCGTGCGGCGTGCGAGGTCGGATGTATGGGACGCCAGGCATTTCTCGTTCTCGCGCTTCTAGGCTGTGCCACTCCGGCGGCGGCAGACCCGCCCCCGATCGCGTACAATCTGCGTTACGAGGCGTTCTCGCTCGGCCTCGCGATCATGCAGATGGAAGTCTCTATCCGAATCTCCGCGCGTACTTATGACGTCGGATTGAGCTACCACACCATCGGGCTTGCGGGATTTCTCTACCGGGGCCGGGAGAGCGACCAGGTCAGCGGCGTATGGGAGGGCGATCGCGCCGCCCCGCAACGTTATCTGGCCAGCGGCCAGTGGCGTGGTCGGCCGCGTCGTCTCGACATCATCTACCGCGACGGGCAGCCGGGCATCCTTGAGCTGTTACCGCCGATCGTGGAAGAGCGCGAGCTGGTACCGCCCGCCGAGCAACGCAACACCGAGGATACACTGAGCGCGCTGGCGCAACTGCTTCGTCAAGTCGAACGCAACGGTTCCTGCAACACCAGCGCGCGGGTCTTTGACGGCAGACGATTGAGCGAGATCGACGCCAGCACCGTGGGCCTGCAAACACTGGGACGTGCCGCCGGCGCGATATTCGCCGGTACGGCTCTGCGCTGCGACTTCGTTGGCCGTATGATCGCGGGCTTCCTGCTGGACCGGCCGCACTCGACGCTGCGGCGTGGTTCCGGCTGGTTTGCTTCGCTGCAGCCGGGCGCGCCGGCGCTTCCAGTGCGCATGAGCTTCGAAACCGACTGGTTCGGCGCTGTGACGATGGTGCTGACCGCGGCGACGCCGCAGGCACCGGATCTCGCCCAGGCCACCGCAGCGGCGCGCTGAGCTGCTGATCAAAGTCAACAATATCCTGCTGAAGCACGGGCGTCGCCATTGCGCAATGTCGTCTGTGGGCTCTGCGCCTACGCAGTAAATTCTGGTGTCCCGATTCGCAGCCGACCAATGGAACCGAACCGAATTCGCACCGTGCGCTTCACCCAGCCAAATTAAGCCGGTGACGGCCATGGGCCAAACCCGGGCAAGACGAGAGTGGCATTTTTTCCCCCGCGTGCGAAACTCCCTGTTAACACAAGTGAAGTTATCAAACGGCTGGATCGTTGTCGTGGGCGGACGCAACCGCAATGTTCGTGGATTGTTCCGACCGTGCATGGGCCGGAGTCGTAAAGCGAGATGATCTTGCTCTGAATGGCAAACGGGGCTAATGGCTTAGCCTCAATTCCTGACCTTCCACCTGAGCGACGGCCGTCCTGGCCGCCGTGCCCTCCGGCCATTCCTGGTCGCGCCACGACGGAGGTTCAAGCGGATGACCCGCACCCAGCGTGCTACCTTCCCGATGCTTTCGTTTGCTGCCATTCGTGCACTCGGCTGCCTGGCTGTTCTTGCCATGTTGGCCGCTTGCGCCGGTCAAGCCCCGCAGATCGACGAATCGCAGGAGGCGGCGCAGTACGCCGCGCACGCCCGCGGCAACTACACGCCGCCCGGTCCGCCGGGGGACCCGTGGGGTCCTTACGTCGAGGAAGCGTCGAGCCGATTCGATGTGCCTGATCTCTGGATTCGCGCCGTAATGAATGTCGAATCGCGCGGCCAGGAATACCTGAACGGTCAGCTCATCACCTCACCGGTCGGAGCGATGGGGCTGATGCAGGTGATGCCGCAGACCTATGACGAGCTGCGGGACCAATACCACCTCAGTGGTGATCCATATGATCCGCACGACAATATCCTCGCCGGTACTGCGTACATGCGCGAAATGTACGACATGTACGGCTCGCCCGGCTTCCTGGCTGCGTACAATGCCGGGCCGCGGCGGCTGGATGATTACCTCAGCAACGAACGCCCGCTGCCGGCCGAGACGCGGCGCTACGTGGCGATGATCGCGCCGGCGATCGGCGGCGTCTGGCCGGTGCACCGCTCGGCGGCCGAGGATTACGCGATGAACCAATTACCCGAGGACATCCCTCCTGGGCTGCGCTACGGCCGGGTGCAGCTTGCCAGCAGCCGCCAGCCCACACGGCCCTCGCCGTGGCACAGCGGAACGCGCGTTGCGAGGCTGGTTGAGCCGCGGCGAGTCGCGCCGTCGGAGAGTCGTCTTGAGGTTGCGTCCAACACCGAGCCCGAGCACTCGCATCGCGGCGGCTTCCACCTGATTTCGCGGGCTTATGCCGAGCCGGCGCCGCTTCGCGGAGAGGGGTCAGAGGGCTGGGCGATTCAGGTCGGCGCTTACGGTCGCGAAGGCGAGGCGCAGGCAGCGATCAGCCTCGCCAAGGCCGAAACGCATGGCCAGCTCGGCCGCGCCCACCCGATGGTCGCCACCGTGCACCAGACGCACGCCGTGCTGTGGCGGGCGCGACTCACCGGACTGTCGCGCGAGTCGGCTGTCCGGGCCTGTGCCTCCCTCTCGCACAGCCGCAAGAGCTGCATCGTGCTGTCGCCGGAAGCGCAGTCATGAGGGCCTCCGCCTAGCGGTTCTCATCGTTCTAGCAACGGGCCGAAAACGGCCGGAACCTGTGCTTCCTGCAACTCTGCCACGGCGGGCGGAACCCTCACCCGGTTCGCTCCGCGAACCGACCTCTCCCGCAGAGCGGGAGAGGTGGTCTTGGGGCTTGCGGCTTCGGCGCGTTACTGTCTCCCTGCATCCGAACAGCACGCGGAGACAGCCTGTCATGACCAAATTCGGCCTCGCCCAGTCCGTGCGTCGAGTCGAGGATCCTCGGCTGCTGAAGGGCAACGGCCGCTATACCGACGACATCGTGTTGCCCGGCATGTTGCACGGCGTCGTGGTGCGCAGCCCGCACGCGGCCGCGGCAATCCGTGGCATCGACGCGAACGCCGCCCGCGCGCTGCCCGGCGTGCGCGCCATCTACACGTCGGCCGAGCTGGATGCGGACGGGATCGGCCCGCTGCCCTGTGCAGTGAGCCTGGATAACCGCGACGGCTCCGGCATGGCCAGTCCGGCGCATCCCGTGCTCGCCTCCAGTATGGTGCGGCATGTCGGCGACCCGGTGGCATTCGTCGTGGCCGACACGCCGAAGGCGGCGCGCGACGCGGCCGAGTCGATCGTTGTCGATTACGACGTGCAGCCGGCCATCACTGATCTGGCTCATGCGCTGGACGATGGAGCCCCGCTCGTTTGGTCGGAGGCCAAGCGGAACGTCGTGTTCGACTGGGAGATCGGTGACAAGGCGAAGACCGATGCGCTGTTCGCCCAAGCCGCGCATGTCACCAAGCTGACCGTGGTCAACAACCGCATCGTGGTCTCGTCGATGGAGCCGCGGGCCGCCATCGCCGAGTACGACGCAGCAGCAGCAAAATGGACGCTCTACGCCAACACCCAGGGCGGGTGGCTGGTGCGCGACCTGATCAAAGGCGTGTTCGGCGTCGAGGGCGAGAAGTTCCGCGTGCTGACGCCCGACGTGGGCGGCGGCTTCGGGATGAAGCTGTTTCTCTACGCCGAGCACGTGCTGACCTGCTACGCCACGCGCAAGCTGGGCCGGCCGGTGAAATGGGCGTCCGATCGCAGCGAGGCGTTCCTGTGCGACACCCAAGGGCGGGACAACATCACCACCGGTGAGATCGCACTCGATGCGGACGCCCGGTTTCTCGCGCTGCGTACCCGCAATGTGTCGAACATGGGGGCGTATCTCTCGACGTTTGCGCCGTATATCCCGACCATTGCCGGCACCAGCGTGCTGGCCAGCGTCTATGGGTTCCAGACGCTTTACGCGAACGTGATCGGCGTCTTCACCCACACCGTGCCGGTGGATGCCTATCGCGGCGCCGGCCGGCCGGAGGCCAACTACCTTGTCGAGCGGTTGGTCGATGCGGCCGCGCGCGAGCTGGGTATCGACCGCATCGAGCTGCGCCGGCGCAACATGGTGCCGCCGTCGGCGATGCCGCACTCGACCCCTGTGGGCAAGACCTATGACAGCGGCGATTTCCGTGCGGTGCTGGATGCCGGGCTGGAAAAGATCGGCTGGGGCGGCTTTGCCGCTCGCAGGCAGGCATCGATGGCCCGCGGGAAGCGACGCGGGATCGGTATTGCCTATTACCTGGAAGCCACCGGCGGCGATCCGACCGAACGGGCCGAGATCCGATTCGCCGAAGACGGCCATGTCGACGTGTATGTCGGCACCCAATCGACCGGGCAGGGGCACGAAACGGCCTATGTGCAGCTTATTTCGAACCGCCTGGGAGTGGACGCCGAGCGTGTCCGCATCCGCCAGGGGGACACCGACACGATCCCGGTGGGCGGCGGCACCGGCGGGGCGCGGAGCCTGTATTCCGAGGGGCAGGCGATCCTGGTGACCACCGACAGCGTGATCGCCAAGGGCAAGCAGGCCGCGGCCGAGGTGCTGGAAGCCGCACCGGCCGATATCGGCTTTGCCGACGGGCGGTTCAACATCGTCGGCACCGATCGCGGCATCGACATCCTGCAGCTTGCCGAAACTCAGCGGGTGAAGGCGGCGCGCGGGGAGGCCGCGACCACGCTGGATGCGGCGGAAGTGGCCAATATCGATTTCCACACCTTCCCGAACGGCTGCCACATGGCCGAGGTGGAGGTCGATCCCGAGACCGGCCAGGTCGAGGTGGTGCGCTACGTCGTCTGCGACGATTTCGGCAAAGCGGTGAACCCGCTGATCGTGCGTGGGCAGGTGCAGGGCGGGGTGGCGCAGGGCTTCGGTCAGGCGGTGCTGGAGCGCACGGCGTACGATCCGGATTCCGGACAGCTTCTGTCCGGCACGTTCATGGATTACGCCCTGCCGCGAGCCGACGACCTGCCGGACATCGAGGTGGAATTGTTGGAAATTCCCTGCGCCACCAATCCGCTGGGGGTGAAGGGGGCTGGGGAGGCGGGCGCCGTCGGCAGTCCTCCGGCAGTGATTAACGCGATTATCGATGCGCTGGCGGAGGACGGGGTGCGGCATCTCGACATGCCGGCGACACCGCAGACGGTGTGGAAGGCGCTGGCGGAGGCACGCGCGGCCTGAGCGGCGGCACAAAGGCCAGCGTGATATGACGACCCGCAATTCAGCGAGATTCGTCTTTATCGGACGCCGAGTACGATGATATTCTAGAAATTTAGCTGTTGTTAATTTTTTGTCTTCCCTTCGCCGTTAAATGCCAGTAACGTTCTGGCCTCGGACCAGCACCTTGCGGGTCTGATGCGGGTGAAGGGCTTCGGCGATGCGATTTTCGGATTTGGCTTGGGCTCGGCGGACTATCATTGGTGCGGGTTTGGCGCTTGGGTTCGCCGCGGCTTCCGGTTCGGCCGGTGCGACTCAGATCGCCGGTTCGTTCGGCATCGTGCCAGTGGGGAAGGTCACCGTGGCTCCGGGTAGCAGCGTCGGGCCGGCGATCACTTCAGTGACTTTGCCCTCGCTCGACATCGTGAACACCGCTGTAACGGGCAACTTCTCGCCCGATATTGCGACCGCTGATTTCGCCAGCGTGTCTCCAGCGGCCATACCGATCGGCCCGCTTGGGAGCCTGGTGTCCATTCCGACCGAGACGGTGGTCGTGAAGAACTTCACCTTCACCTTTACCCAGGAAGAGACGACGGTCGCGACCCGGACGACCGGCGCCAACCCGGTCGGGACTGTGGATTTCGAACTGCTCGGCACTGTGGTGGACACCAGCCACGTGCTGGTCGCCAACACCGCCGCTTTCCAGGTCGCAATCGGTCAGATCGGCAGGGGTGTGGTGAACCTTTCCGGCACGATCGTTTCTCCCGCTGCTCCCATCAGCACGCCGGAGCCGGCATCCCTTGCTCTGCTGGGAGCCGGTCTGATCGGCCTCGGCATATCTCGGCGCAATCGGCTAGGCTGATCGGCGTCACCAGGCGAAGCGCGGGACGGTCGCCACGGGCGAGAGGCCGGCGTCCCGCGCCTCGGCTTCGGCCTTGGCGGTGTCGAAGCTGCCGTCGGGACGAACCAAGCGCGCGGCGTGCAGTCCGCCGAGCACCCAGCACGCATCCAGATCAACACCGGCGGCTCCCGCTATGTCGGTGCGCAGCCCATCGCCGACGGCCAGCACGCGGGCAGGAGGGAGATCGAGCCGCTCCAGTGCCGGCTGGTAAATCGCCGGGTCTGGCTTGCCGAGGGAGCGAACGTCGCCACCGAGCGTCTGATATCGCAGTGCGAGGGCGCCGGCGCAGAGCACGCGCACCCCACCTCGGATCACTTCCAGATCCGGATTGGCGCAGATCATCGGCAGACGGTGGCGTGCGCAGTCCTGCAAGACCGCCTCGAACTCGGCGATGTCAGTCGGATCGCGATGATCGTCCGGCCCCGTGTTGAGCACGAAATCCGCCTGCGACGGCGTCTCGACGCGGGCCAGCGCCAGGCCATCGAGAATTGGGAGGTCCCGTTCCGGCCCGAGGTGGAAGACGCGACGTCCCAGCTCGGCCCACCACAGATCCGGCGGATCGGCCAGGGCGTTGCGAACGGCCTCTCCACTGGTCAGCAGATAGGTATAGAGGTCTTCGGCAATTCCCATCCGGCGCATCATCGCCTGCACCGGGCCATTCGGACGCGGGACATTGGAGAGCAGCAGCGTGCGTTTACCGGCAGCGCGCAGGCGCCGCAGGCAGTCCACCGCGTGCGGGAAGGCGTTAATGCCGTCATGGATCACGCCCCAGAGGTCGAGGACGAAGCCATCGTAGCGAGCGGCGAGTGGCGCGAAGCCGGGGAGATGGTCCATCACGCGGCTCCTGCCAGCCGTTCGGCGTCGGTGCCGATGGCATCCTGGATGCTGGTAAACCCGGCACTGCGCAGCGCGGCGGAGAGTTCGCGCTTGAGGCGGGGGATCAGCGCCGGGCCACCGTAGGCCAGGCTGGTGTAGAGTTGAACCAGAGACGCGCCTGCCTGGATTTTTTCCAGCGCGTCCTGTCCGGAGAATACGCCGCCGACGCCGACAAGGCAGAGCCGGCCGCGAGCGAGCAGATGCGCCCGGGCGAGCATCGCCGTGGCCAGCGGACGCAGCGGCGCGCCGGACAGGCCGCCTGCTTCGCCGGCGAGACGGGAAGTGAGCCCGGGCGGGCGGGTGACGGTCGTGTTAGAGACGACCAAGCCCTCGACGCCAGCTTGGATGCAGGTTTCCACCAGGGCTTCGAGGCCGCCCGGCGGCAGGTCGGGGGCGATCTTCAGAAGCAGGGGGGGCCGGCTGGGGACACGATCCGCGATCGCGGCCAAGATGTCGCGCAATCGCGCTTGCTCTTGCAACTCGCGCAGGCCGGGCGTGTTGGGCGAGGAAACGTTGACCACGACGTATTGGGCGTACGGCGCGACCGCTGCAATCAGCGCGGGGTAGTCTCGTTCGGCGTCGGCGCCCGTCTTGTTGATCCCGAGATTGGCGCCGATCGGTATTGCACCGTCTGCGGCGGCGCGCAGGCGAAGACAGTATGTTTCGATCCCACCATTGTTGAAGCCGAGTTTGTTGATGATCGCCTGATCCGTATCGAGCCGAAACATGCGCGGTTTGGGATTGCCGGGTTGCGGCCAGGGCGTGACAGTGCCGGTCTCGATGAAGCCAAAACCGAGCCGGCTCAGTCCCCTGATCGCAACCGCGTCCTTGTCGAAGCCCGCAGCGAGGCCGATCGGGTTGGTGAAGCGCTGGCCGAGCGTTTCAACGGCGAGCGCCGGATCGTCATTGCCGCGGTCGTAGCCGGCAAGGCCGAGGCGCAACGCGAGCAGGGCCACACGGTGAGCTCGTTCCGGATCCAACCGGCGCAGAACAGGCATCAGCGCTGAGGCGAGCTGGGGGCGCATCGGGACGGCGTTATGCCGGGGGCAGGGCTTTGGCGATAGTCGAGGAACTCAACCAAGCAAAGGCCGGCACCTCGTGTAACGCCCGGTTGCCCGAAGCGCGAGGCTTGCCGCACCGGCGCTCCAGCCCGACACTCGGTTCGATGTGGGACGAGCCGTACCTGGAGACCTGCTGTCGCTCGGCGCTGCACCGGTTGGTGCTGTGTGGCGCGACCGGGCGACCGGGAGAGCAGAAGGATGGTCCGTGCCTCCGCCGGCTGGCCGGAATGGGGCTGGCGCGGGAGCGGCCGGACCATCGCTTCGAGATCAACGATGCCGGCCGGGCGCGGCACGCACGGGAGGTGCTGAAGACCTGAGCCGTTACGATATTGTCCACGTCGTGATGGCGCCAGCGTTGCGGGGGGCGATGCTGAGGATGCGAGCGCCGTCCGCGGCCGAGACCATCAAGATGTCGCCGCCCGCCAGCAGATCGTCGGCATCGCTGAAGAAGCCTTCGTTACCGACTTCGTGCAGGCGGTCGGTGCCGGCCTTGTAATGCCAGAGCGTGAACCCGTTGGCGTAGGCAAGGACGGACAGATTGCCGATGGTGAAGGCCATCTTGGGCATCCTTTCGTACATAAGAAAAGGGCCGCTGTCTGAGACAGCGGCCCTAGTTGGAGGAGGAGAAGATCACCGGGCACGTGTAGCCCGCTGATGGCTTTCTCTTATAAGGGGGTGTCCCGGCAAGTCAAGGATTATTTTCCTTTAATCGGTTGGTCAGGCTACGATGCCCTTCACCCGGAGCGGCCATTCCAGGCGGTCGAGCGCCTCCCGCCACAGTCTCCAGTCGCAACGTTCGGCGGCGAAGGCGGGGTTCGGCGCGGTTTGCCGCTCACCCCAAATTCGGAGGATACGGGCATGGACCAGCTCGATCCGGCGCCTGCGATAGAGCGTGTCCAGGCATTTCACCACGTCATCGGGTTCGCAGGGGCGGGCAACCTTGCCGGCTTTCGGGACGGAGCGCGCGCCCTCGTGGCGGGCGGTCAGGGCGGCCATTGTCCAGAACCAGGCCTCCTCGGCGCTTCGGAACGGTTCGGCCCGGAGTTTGAAGGCGGGCAGATCCTGCGATGAGGCGTACCGATAGCTCTGGGCAAGCACGGCCATGTGATCTCTCCTGTTTTTGCGCACGCTTGGGCTGAACGAACGATGAATAACGTAACCCCAGGTTGCATACAATGGCAAGCGCTTTCTGCCTATTTTCCTATTCCATTCTGCACGAAATCCTAGGACACTGATCCCCGACCCAATTCGCGGATCGCCTAACCGGGAAGGCCCAATTCGATGAAGCACGACGACATTTGGCGCGCGCTCGACACGCTGGCCGCGGAAAATGGGCTATCGGCCTCCGGGCTGGCTAAACGGTCCGGGCTGGACCCTACCACGTTCAATCCCTCCAAGCGGCGCATGCAGGACGGGCGCGCGCGTTGGCCGAGCACCGAGAGCGTGGCGAAGGTGCTGCAGGCGACCGGCGCCAGTCTGGAGGCATTCACCGCCCTGGTGAGTGGCGCGCGCGCGCTGTCCGGTGGCGGACTTGCCCGCGGCCCGATGCGGCGCATCCCGCTGATCGGCTTGGCCCAAGCCGGGTCGGCCGGGTATTTCGACGATGGTGGTTTTCCCGTAGGCGGCGGCTGGGACGAGGTGAGCCTGCCCGAGATAGCCGATCCCAATGCCTACGCCTTGGAGATCAGCGGCGATTCCATGGAACCCGTGTACCGCGACGGCGACATGGTCATCGTCTCCCCTGCCGCGCCCATCCGGCGAGGCGATAGGGTCGTGGCGCGCACAACCGAGGGTGAGGTGATGGCCAAGCAGTTGACCCGTCGGTCGGCGCGCCGCATCGAGCTTCGCAGCCTCAACCCGGCCCACCCCGACTACAGCTTCGACCTTGGCGAGGTGGCGTGGCTGCACCGGATCGTGTGGGCCAGCCAGTAGGCCGCCGTGATTTCTTTTGACTGTGCGCCCCTGCCTGCCCTCATCATATAGGTAAACGCCCTCGCGCGCGGGTTCCGTCCCGCCAGCCGGGCGCCGGTTACGCCTCATTGGGTTCCGACACCGGCCGTCCAGGGGCCGAGCAGACCGAGGACAACATGGGCCTGCTGATTGATGGGGTTTGGCAAGATCGCGAGGACGATCGCTCGAAGAGCGGTGGTCGCTACGAACGGCCGGAGACCGCCTTTCGCAACTGGGTCACGCCGGACGGGCGGCCGGGTCCCACCGGCCATGACGGTTTCGCCGCGGCGCGCGGGCGGTATCACCTTTACGTGTCGCTGGCGTGCCCCTGGGCGCATCGAACGCTGATCATGCGGGTCCTGAAGGGGCTCGAGGAGATCGTGTCGGTGTCTGTCACTCATTGGCTGATGGCCGAGCAGGGATGGACCTTCACCCCGGGTGAGGGGGTTATCCCCGATCCGCTGTTCAACAGCCGCTACCTGCATGAGATCTACGCCCGCGCCGACCCGCAGTACACCGGGCGGGCCAGCGTACCGGTGCTGTGGGACCGGCACACGCAAGCCATAGTGAACAACGAATCGGCGGAAATCATCCGCATGTTCAACAGCGCGTTCGATGGCGTGGGCGCAAAGCCCGGAGACTATTATCCGGCCAAATTGGCGAAAGAGATCGATGCACTCAATGCGCGCATTTACGAAACGCTCAACAATGGCGTTTATAGGGCGGGGTTCGCCACCACTCAAACGGCCTATGAGGAAGCGGTATTGCCTCTGTTCGAAACTCTCGACTGGCTGGAGGATCGGCTCTCTCATTCACGGTTCCTGGGCGGCGACGCCCTGACCGAGGCTGACATCCGTCTGTTCACCACCCTGGTGCGTTTCAACTCGGTCTATGTAGGCCATTTCAAGTGCAATATACGGCGACTGGTGGACTACAGGCATTTATGGGCGTACACCCGCGACTTGTACCAATGGCCAGGAATCGCATCGACCGTTAACTTAACTCATATCAAACGACACTACTATATGAGCCACAAATCCATCAATCCGACTGGTATCGTCCCGGTTGGTCCCGCCATCGATTTTGACGCTCCGGCGGAACGTGGGAAGGATATCGCCCGCCTGCTGACTTTCTGACACGACGTACGAACGAAGGTGTTATACCAGCGGGTCTGTCGCCGCGCCCTCCCCCGTCCCCTCGCGCAAGGGGAGGGGGGCCTTAGTCGCTTTTCGATGGTTCCATGAGTGGATCGAGCCCTCCCGCAACGGCGGCAAAAGAGACACCCGACCAGGCGTTGACCCGGGCGCAGGCTGCCGCCCAGGCCAAACGTTGGGGCGAGGCGGGCGGCATCTGCAACGACGTGCTGGCCACGTCCCCCGACCACCCGGGCGCGCTGGCGCTGCTCGGGGTCGTGTCGGCGCATACCAGTCAGCAGGAGCGCGCGATCGAGCTGCTCGAACGCGCCGTGAAGCGCCATGCCGGCGTCGCTGCCTGGCACGCCAATCTGTGCTCGCTCTACCGGATCATGAACCGGATGGAGGAAGCGCTGGCGGCCGGTCAGGAAGCGGTTCGGCTAGGGCCCGAGAGCCCCGACAACCTGGTGAATTTGTCTCTCGTTTTAACCGATCTCGACGACCGCAATCGGGCGGTCGCCTGTCTGCTGCGGGCGCTCGGGCTCAATCCGTTGCATGCCGATGCGCGGCTCGCACTCGCCCAGAACCTGCTCGCTCGCGGCGAGCTGGAGCCCGGCTGGATCGAATACGAGTGGCGCAACGAAACCGAGGCCGGGCGCGGCCAGTTGCCTCGGATCACCTCCGCGCCGTGGAACGGGATGCGGATCCCGGGCGGCAAGATCCTGCTGATCGGCGATCAGGGCTACGGCGATACGATCCAGTTCGCCCGCTACATTCCCATTGTGGCGGAGCGATGCGAGCAGGTCATCCTGGGCTGCAGCGCCGAGATGGCGCCGTTGCTTGCCCGCATTCCCGGGGTCGGCGTCTGCTGCCACCGCTGGAACGAGATTCCCGGCCATGCTGCGCATACACGGCTGTCGAGCCTGGCGGGACTGTTCCACGCGCGGCTCGACACCATTCCAAGTAAGGTGCCGTATCTGACCCCCGACCCGGCTCGCGTGGCAACCTGGGCGGAGCGGTTAGACCAGCAGCTTCCGCGCGGGCGGCCACGCATTGGCATTGCCTGGAGCGGGCGGCCGACCCACCCCAACGACCGGCGCCGGTCGATCCGGCTGGAACAACTCACCCCGCTGGCCCAGGCGGGACCTGCCGTTTTTGTCTCATTGCAGAAGCCGCTGCCGGTGGCCGACGCAGCAGCGCTGTCGTTGTTCCCGGGCCTGACCGATCTTTCCGATGCGCTGTCCGACTTCGAGGAGACCGCAGCGCTGATCGCCAGTCTGGACATGGTGATCACCGTCGATACGGCGATGGGGCATCTGGCCGGTGCGTTGGCGAAACCGGTGTGGATCATGCTTCCAAAGGCGAGCGACTGGCGCTGGCTGCTCGACCGGTCCGACAGCCCCTGGTACCCGACGGCGCGGCTGTTCCGTCAACGCTCGCCGGGCGCGTGGGACGCGCTGATTCTTGAGGTGGCGACGGCGCTGGCGGTGCTGCTCAAGGACAAGGCGGCGACGCTGGCCGCGGAATGAATTCGGCGGCCGCGATGGCGGAGCTTGCGCGCTCCGGTTTATTCGATCCTGAGTGGTATCTTGGGGTTTATCCCGATGTCGGAGGGGCCGCGCTCGATCCGCTGGAGCATTGGTGGCAGTTCGGATGGCAGGAGGGGCGCCATCCCAATCCCTATTTCGATACCGGATGGTATCTGAGCCGCAATCCGGATGTTGCCGATGCCGGGCTGAATCCGTTGCTTCATTATGTGCGGCACGGCGATCGCGAGGGCCGCCGACCGATGCTGTATTTCGAGCCGGCTTGGTATCGGACCACGTACGGCATTCCCGACGAGGACGGCGCTCTGCGTCACTTTCTCGAGTCGCGCACGACCGGGCAGTTTGCGCCCGCTCCTGAGCTTTATGCCGTGCCGTTGCTGTCCGCGTATCGAGCGGCGGTGGAGGCGAACGAAGACCCGTTCGTCCGTGCTCTGGAGGACGCGCGGCGGGAGGGCCGGGAGGCGTCGCCCGACGCATCGGTGGTCGCCGGCTCGGGGTTGCTGGATCCCAACTACTACCTGATCAACGGCAGTGACGTGCACGAGGCGGCGGCTGACCTGGTCCAGCATTTCTGCCGCTTCGGCTGGCGGGAAGGGCGGAAGCCCAATCTCTATTTCGACACCAACTGGTATCTGCGCACCAATCCGCGTGTCGCACGGATGCGGATCAACCCGCTGGTTCACTACATCCTGGAGGGCGAGAAAGCCAGCCGGCGACCAGTCATCTATTTCGATCCTGCCTGGTACAGGGAGCGCAACGGCATCGGGGCGGAGGAGAATGCGCTGGCGCACTATCTCGCCAATCGCCGGACGCAGGCATATAGCCCTAATTCGCTGTTCGATGCGGCCTGGTATGTGCGGCGGGTGGGATCGGCGCTCGGACCCAACCGCGATCCGTTCGCGCATTATCTTCAGATCGGCATGCTGGAGGACATTGATCCGTCGCCTCGGTTCAATGCCGCGGAGTACCGGCGGCGGCATCTCGGCCGCCCCAGCCGCGTGTTCCGCCACCTCATGCGGCCCGACAGGCACAATCCGCTGGTGCATTATCTGGAAGCTCGGTACCGGTAGGGGACTTTCGCTCTGACCTGCGTTTGATTAATCTCCGCTGGGTCCGGGAGGAATCATGATGCTGACACGCCGCACGCTTATGGCCGCGGGCGCGGCCGCCGCCACTGCTCCAGTCGCTGCCCGCCGATCCCACGCTGCCACGCCTGTCAATATGCTCGTCATGGGCAAGGAGATCGACGACATCGTCGCGCTCGATCCGCAGCAAGCCTACGAGTTCACATCTATCGAAGTCGGAGTGAACATCTATCGCAAGATCGTCTCGCCTGACCTCAACAATCTCAGCAAGATCGGCCCCGATCTCGCCGAACATTGGGAGGTCTCGTCGGACGGCAAGACATTCACCTTCTACCTGATCAAGGACGCGCGTTTCGCCTCGGGCAAGCCGATGACCTCAGCGGACGCTGAATTCTCGCTGCATCGCGCTATCACGATGAACCTGACGCCGGGCTTCATTCTGACCCAATTCGGCTTCACCAAGGACAATGTCGCGCAACTGATCCGCGCTACCGACCCGCACACGCTGGTGATGGAGCTGCCAAAGCCCGCGGCGACGAGCTTCGTGCTCTACTGCCTGTCGGCCGAAGTCGGCGGCATCGTCGAGAAGGAGACGGCACTGGCGCATCAGGTCAAAAACGATCTGGGCAACCAGTGGCTGAACAGCCATTCCGCCGGCAACGGGCCTTACCAGCTCACGTCTTTTCAGGCCGAGGACCATATCATCCTCGACGCCAATCCCTACTCGAGCACTCCCGTCGCCACCAAGCGCATCTTCATTCGCCACGTGAAAGAACCGGCGGAGCAACTGCTGCTGCTCCAGCATGGCGATATCGACATGGCACGAGACCTGTCCAGCGATCAGCTGAAGGCCAGCGCTGGCGATCCCAACCTGCACCGGTTCACTTCACCGACAACCAATCAGATGTATCTCGCCGCCAATGAGGCTTACGCACCGTTCGCCAAGCCGGAGGTGCGTCAAGCGCTCAAGTGGGCGATCGACTACGACGGGATTCAGAAGAACATCGTCCCCGACACGTACATCGTGAATCAGGGGTTCGAACCCTCGATGATCCTGGGCGCGGTGACCACCAATCCGTTCAAGCACGATCCGGACAAGGCCAAGGCGTTGCTTGCCCAGGCCGGTTATGCTCAGGGCTTTACCGCGACTCTCGATCATTTTTCGGAAGAGCCATATGCCAATATCGCGGCTGCGATCCAGGCGGATCTCGCACAGGTCGGCATCAAGGTCTCCCTGATAGCCGGCGTCCACAAGCAGGTCTTCACGAAGATGCGGGCGCGCCAGCATCAGTTGGTCATCAACGGATGGTTCCCTGATTATTTCGATCCAAATTCGAATGCGCAAGCTTTCAACGCCAACCCTGACGATTCCGACAACAGCCCGATGAAGATCATCGCCTGGCGCTGCCATTTCCACGACCCGGAGCTCACGGCCGAAGTCGCGCAAGCGGCGGCGGAACTGGATACCGAGAAGCGCGTCGAGCTCTATCACAAAATGCAGCAGCAAGCCTGGGACCGGTCGCCAATTATCTTCATGTTCCAGCAGAACGACGTCGCGCTGGCGCGCAAGAACGTGGTCGGGTTCCACCTTGGCCCGCAATCAGACTTCATCCGCTATGACAAAACGCGAAAGACCTGATCGGGCGGCTTTATCGCCACGTCAGCTCGACGAGGTCGGGGACACAGGCGCGGCATATTGGGCCGCGCCTGACCTGGAGTCTGAATAGCCATGCCCTGGCCTCAGGTTTGCTACGAGGCCACACATAGTGTAGGGTGTGAAGACCGCGTTGCTCCTCCACGAGGGAGCCAGAAAGGCACACATGTCGCTCGCAAATGCACCCGACCCCGCAGTACGCCAGGGCATAGTGAAGCAGGACCTGGGCAATGTCCTGCACCCGATTATCCAGCACAAGGTGCTGGAAAACAAGCAGATGGTGGTCTCCCACGCGCAGGGCTCGACGGTCTTCGACGCGGATGGGACGACCTACCTCGATGCCATGGCCGGGCTATGGTGCGTCAACATCGGTTATGGGCGCGCCGAGCTCGCCGATGTGGCGGCCGAGCAGCTCCGGCAATTGGCGTACTTCCCGCACACCGCGATGAACGCTCCCGCCGCGGCGCTGGCGGAAAAAATCAACGGGCTGATGGGCGGCGGCTATCACACCTATTTCGTCAACTCGGGCTCGGAAGCGAACGAGGCTGGCTTCAAGATGGCCCGCCAGTACATGAAGCACGAATATCCCGGGCACTATCGGTACAAGACGATCACCCGATACTTCGCTTATCACGGCACCACGCTTGCCACCCTGGATGCTGGCGGAATGGGCGAGCGCAAAGCGAAGTTCGAGCCATACTCCGGCGATTTCGTCCACGTCGCCCCCCCGTATTGCTACCGCTGCCCGTTCGGCCTGAGCTACCCAAGCTGCGGTCTGGCCTGCGTGAAGAACATGGAAACCACGATCCTTGGCGAAGGACCGGTCTCAATCGCCGAGGTGCTGATCGAGCCGATCATGAGCGGTATCGGGGTGGCCGTGCCGCCCGACGAATACCTGCCCGCGGTCGAAGGTTTGTGCCGCAAGTACGACATTCTTCTGCACGTCGATGAAGTGATCAACGGCTTCGGCCGTACGGGCAAAATGTTTGGCTTTCAGCACTACGGCATTTCGCCAGACATCATGTCGATCGCGAAGGGGATCTCCAGCGCCTATATGCCGATTGCCGCGACGGTAGTGAAGAACACCGTGTTCCAAAGCTTCTACGGTGAGGCGTCGGAAGACCGCCAGGTCGCGCAGGTGAATACGTATGGCGGTCATCCGGTCGCGGCTGCGGTCGCACTACGCAATATCGAAATCCTGGAAGCAGAGCGGCTGGCCGACCGCTCGGCCGAGATGGGCGCCTATCTGCTCGACGGGTTACGTACTTTGATGCGGCACGAGGTGGTCGGCGACGTGCGCGGCAAAGGTCTGCTGCTGGGCGTCGAGCTGGTGAAGGATCGCACAAGCAAGGAGCCGATCAGCCCTGAGCAGATGACCGCGATCGCGGATTTCTGCCGCGAGAACGGCTTGATTGTGGGGCGCTCCGCCGGCGGTCGCCGATACGGCAACACAATCACGCTGTCGCCGCCTTTGGTGATCACTCGGGCTGAGTGCGATCAGATCGTCGATACGCTGGACCGAGCGTTGGCGACGCTTAACTTCGGCTAGAGCGAAAGATCGATCGTATCCTTAGCGACGGCCGGCGTCAGTCGCCGGCCGTCGCGAAAAATGCGCATTGCCGAGACCGGTGCCGATCGTCAGCGCACCCCACCGGGCGACATTATCCATGAATGGAGCTTCGCTGAGCCCCTGAGCCACGGCATCGTTGTGCATAACCACGATCGTATCGCGACCTCCAATCGACGGGATCGACCGGAGTATGCGCTGTGGCGGGTTGAAGTCTTCTGCCTCCCAGTTCCCCGGCAGGTTCTGCCCGCCCCGCTCGATGGAGCCGTCATCGCGGATCAGCCCTGGGCAGCCGATGCCAATGAAGGGCGCGAGAGCCAGACCATGCTTCTCTGCCCGCTGAATGAAACGCTTCAACATGTCCGACAACTGCCCGACTGCTTCGTCCTTGGTCGACTGATCGTCAGCATGTCGCCACAGATCGGACGCCACCACGTGCGCAGCGGATAGATCCGGAGCCTGCTTCAGTCCGAACTCGACGAGGCCAGCCCGGATTTTGGTCCCGGCCGGAAAACTGTTCGAGGAGATGGCGGAACGGCCGGTGGACCCGATGAACCAGCAGGAGTTCGGCGGGGTTGCCGAACGGCACGGCTGGGAGATCGTCGGCCCACCGCCCTTCTGAACGAACACCCGCGAAGGCCGGTGTCCAAGGCGGAGGTGCATCCCGGTTCAACAAAAAAAGAACCCGGCGGTTTGCCACTGTATTCTGCCTTCGTAAATGTCGCAGCGAGTGACCGGACTCTTGCTTAACGAGTGTCGTAGCAACGTCACTTCATGCTTTACCGCACATCTCGGAGAGCATGTACCGGAGATGTCGAAGCGGCTTTGCGCAAGTCCCGGTCCCGGGACTCTGCTTTCCTCGCGGTCTGATCAGAGTGGGAGCTTCAGCCGAGGACCCACCTCAACAAATCCCGCTCGCAGATAGAATTTCAGGCTGCGTTCCCAGGCGGGCTGATGTGGAGCGCCCACTTCTATCTGCCGCCAGGCACGCTCGCGCCCGAGAGAAGCCGCGGCATCTATCAGCATCTTAGCCACCCCGGTGGAGCGCCGTTTCGGGACGACATATAGCTCCGTGATGACTCCAAACATTCCGCCGGCATAAATCGCCGCGCTCTCAGAGATCATCATCACCCCAATCGGCTCCTCCTGCTCCACCGCCAGGAAGCCGAAGATGCGATCTTGGAGTGCTAGAAGTTGCTTCGCGGTTTGCAGACGCTCCTCATATCTTGAAGGAAGCCCACTCAGTTCCATCAGCAGAGCGTCCACAAGGCGACTGACGCCGGGTGCGTCTCGCACAGTGGCGCGGCGAATAGAGGTCATGCGTTCCTCCGGCTGGCGTCATCGCGTCTTTATGCCGTCCACAACACCTGCACCATTCGTCTCACCCTCGGCCAGACCGCTCAGGCTCTTCCGGCCGAGCGCGATCCGCCCTAGGTAGCCGGTGACCAGCAACCCGATCGTGACGAAGCATAGAGGATCCCCATGGCGGTCGAGCGCACCCTGTCGATTATCAAGCCAGACGCCACGCGGCGGAACCTGACCGGCCGCATCAATGCCTGCCTGGAGGCAGCCGGGCTACGCATCGTCGCGCAAAAGCGGCTGCGGCTGACCCGGGATCAGGCGCAGAAGTTCTATCAGGTGCACAAGGAGCGGCCGTTCTTCAACGACCTTGTCACTTTCATGACGTCGGGTCCGGTGGTGGTGCAGGTGCTGGAGGGGGAGAATGCCGTCGCCCGCAACCGGGAAGTGATGGGCGCGACCGATCCCAAGCAGGCTGCGCCCGGCACGATCCGCGCGCAATTCGCCGAGGATATCGAGGCGAACTCGGTGCACGGCTCCGACAGCGCGGAGAACGCGAAGACGGAGATTGCCTTCTTTTTCACCGAGCAAGAGATCGTCGGCTGAGCCGCTTGCGAAGCGTTGCTCTTTTTCACGATCCGACATCGTGGTGACCGCCGATGTCCTGACAGGATGCGCGGCCTGAAGTTGTGACGGGTCGTGGCCTGGCGTCCGGCTGCCGTATGATCCAGGACCCGACTGCGATCAGGATTCTCGAGCGGGACGGGCCGGGGCAGGCGCAGGTCACGATGACCGATCATGGCGGCGAAACCGGCTGGACCAACGCTTTTCTACCGGCGGAGCCACCTCCCGGCGCTACGGTCAGTGCCGGGCGGTGATCGGGGCCAATTCCCTGCACCCTCACCCGCCGCGCTTTGCACGGCGATGTCCAACCGACGACATGGGTAACAGAATAGACCGGCGACATGGGTAACACTTTGCATCCGTCATCGTATCAAATCAGACGGCTGTTGGGGTGTTGGCCGCTGTGGAGTTGTGGGCAACCCACTTGCGTTGTCCACAAATCCACAGCGCGCCAGCCGCCGCCTGTGCCGCTGTCGCAGCCGGCCCCGCTCGTCCAACACGCCAAGCTCGATCGGACCATACATCACACGCCATTCGCCATCCGCGATCGGCTCAGCCCGACCGGTTCACCAACCAGCGGCTCACCCAGAAACACCCGCTCCCCACGCCACTTGATCTCGCCGTTCGAGCGCACCTGGCGCACCGTCGCGGCTTCGGGATACTCCGGGGAACACAGTCTGCCGCTGTAGCCGCGCGCACTCGCCCGATACTGCCGCCCCGGCGGCTGCTGGCACAACGCTTCATGCGGCCGCTCCTCGTTATAGCAGCGACGGAACGCCGCAAAACGCCGCGCCTGGGCCCGCAGGCTTGCCGCCGGCGGGTTCGCCGTCTCTTGCCCGAGCGTCAAATGCATCCGCTCGTGGCGGCCGTTCTGCTCCGGCGAGCCCGGATCAATCCGCTCCGGCCGCACCGAAAGCTTGATCAGCCACACCGAAAGCCGGCTCAAACCACCCGCGCCACGGCCGGCAAACGGCGCCCCGTTGTCACTGCGAAATACCTCCGGCAGGCCGTATTCGCGAAACGCCGCCTCCAGGATCCCCCGCACCGTCGCCGTGTCGGCCCGACGCACCGCCTGGCAGCGCAGCAGATAGCGGCTCCAGCCGTCCAACAACGTGAACGGCTCGCAGCGCGAGCCATCCTCCGTACGGAACCAGCCCTTGAAATCAGCCGTCCAAACCGCATTCGGCCCGTCACAGCCGGCAAATGGCGCCGTCCGCGGCGGAACTCGCTCGCGCCGACGCCGCGGCACCGTCAGCCCGGCCTCGTCAAACAGCGCCCCCAGCGTGCTCGCCGCCGGCCAAGCCAGCGCCGGATCGTGCGCCATCAGCCACGCCCGCACTTTGCGTGGGCCCCAGCTCGGATGGCTGCGCCGCACCCCAAGCGCCGCCTCGGCAATCGCCGGCACCACCTGATGCGGATGCCGCAGCGGCGCACGGCTGCGCTCCTGCAAGCCGGCAAGTCCCGCCGCCTCGTAACGATCGACCCATTTGTAGCCTGTCTTCCGGCTCACTCCAGATCGGCGGCACAATTCCGCCATCGAAACTCCATCCTCCCGCCAGCTCACGATGAACGACAGCCGCTCGTCCATGGGTTCGGTCCTCTGCCACGGCATGGTGCACCTCCATGCCACCAGTTAGCCTGTTACCCATCTCGCCGGTCTGAACTGTTACCTATGTCCCCGGTTTGGACCTAGCCGCACGCAGTGCGGGAGAGGTGGACAGTCCGTCTTACACCAAGAAGATAGTCATCAGGATCAACACGATGACTATGAACACCACGACCCAGAACGTGAAGCTGGTGAAGCCCAGCCAGAAGCGCTGACGGTCGGCCAGGAACGCCTCTTCCGTCTCCGGGCCGGTTGCACTCACGGGAAGTCGCGCCATCCGATCCTCTGCCATCTCGATCGCGTTTCGGTCGCTTACGCAGGCTTCTAAGCCAGCGCCCCGGCCGCGGGCAAGGGGTTGCGCAGGGCCGCCCAGGTCGGTGCCGGGCGTGGCGCGGCGCGGCTGGCCAGCAGCCGCAGCGCCAGCGGATACATGACGTGCTCCTGCGCCAGCACGCGTGCGGCCAACGTCTCCGGCGTGTCGTCCGGCAACACCGGTACCGCGGCCTGGGCGAGGATCGGCCCCTCATCGGTTGCGGTGGTGACCAGGTGCACGGTGCAGCCATGCACCTTCACCCCTGCTGCCAATGCGCGCGCATGGGTATTCAGACCAGGGAAAGCCGGCAGCAGGCTCGGATGAATGTTCAGCATTCGCCCGGCCCAGAGCTCCACCAGGAACGGGGTCAGCAGACGCATGTAGCCGGCCAGACAAACGATCTCGATTGCCGCGTCGCGCAGTGCCGCATCGATCGCTGCCTCATGCGCGCCACGATCACCCCCATACGGGCGATGGTCGATCACCAGCGACGGCACGCCGGCCGCCGCGGCATGGTCCAGCCCGGCGGCCTTCGGGCGGTTGGACATCACGAGCGCGACGTCGGCCGGATAGGTCGGGTCGCGCGCCGCCGCCAACAGGGCAGCGAGGTTGGACCCGCGGCCGCTGATGAGAATCGCGACGCGCCGCTTCATGGGGGCCAGCCGACGGGCAGATCGATGCGGACGCCGGATGGCCCTGACGCCGCTTCGATCGAGCCAAGATGGAATACGGTCTCGCCAGCACGCTCCAGCAGTGCGGTCGCCGGTACGACATCCGTTTCGGCCACCACGAGTGCCATCCCGACGCCGCAGTTGAACACGCGCAGCATCTCGGACGCGGCAATGCCGCCGGTGCGGGCCAGCCAACCAAAGACCGGCGGCACCGGCCAGTCCGGGCGCAGCACTGCGACGGTGCCGGCCGGCAGCACGCGCGGCAGGTTGCCGGGCAAGCCGCCGCCGGTGATATGCGCCGCCGCCTTCAGCAGCCCTGCACGGTGCAAGGCCAGCACTGCGCCGACATAGATCCGGGTCGGTGTCATCATCGTATGCGCGAGCGGCTCGCCGGTACCAAACGGCGCCAGATCGTCCCAGCCGAGGCCGCTCGCTGCGACCACCCGGCGCAGCAGGGAGAAGCCGTTCGAATGCGCGCCGGCGCTCGCCAGCCCCAGCACCACATCGCCAGGCCGCACCTCGCCCGGCAGCAGCGCGCCGCGTTCCGCAGCCCCCACCGCAAAGCCGGCGAGATCGTAGTCTCCGGCGGCGTACATGCCCGGCATCTCGGCGGTTTCGCCGCCAACCAATGCACATCCGGCCTCCCGGCAGCCGCTGGCGATCCCGGCAATCACCGTCCGCGCAGCCCCGACGTCGAGCCGGCCCGCCGCGAAATAATCCAGGAAGAACAGCGGTTCGGCCCCCTGGACAATCAGGTCGTTGACGCACATCGCCACAAGGTCGATGCCGACGGTGTCGTGCAGTCCGGTTTCGACAGCAACCTTCAGCTTGGTGCCGACCCCATCGGTGGTGGCGACCAGCACCGGATCGACAAATCCCGCCGCCTTCAGGTCGAACAGCGCGCCGAACCCGCCCAGCCCGTCGAGTACGCCGGGCCGGGTGGTGGCGCGCGCCAGCGGTTTGATCGCCTCCACCAGCGCGTCACCGGCGGCGATGTCCACGCCGGCCGAGGCATAGCTCAGCCCATTCGGCCGGGTTGCATCATCGCCACTGGTCATGCAGCCCCCCGATACGCTAGGCCTTCAATACGCAGTGTCCCGCGGTGAGGCTGGGCGCGCAAGGCGGGTGGAGGGTGGCGGGAACAACCATAGGCCCGGCCGGGGCGCAACGGCTATGCGCCCTTCCGTGGAGGTCTAGCGGTGCCTGACGGCAGCAGCATCGAGCGCGTGCCGTCGGCCACGTTGCTGACGCTTCCCAACGTCATCAGCTTTGCGCGGCTCTGCGCGGTGCCGCTCGCCTGCTGGCTGGTGATCGGCGGCTGGTTCGCCTCGGCCTTCGGCCTGTTCGTCTGCGCCGGCGCGTCCGACGCGGTGGATGGCTGGCTCGCTCGGCGGAATGGTGGTGGCAACAGCGTCGGGGCGGTGCTCGACGCGGTGGCGGACAAGGCGCTGCTCGTCACCATGTATGTGACGCTTGCAGCAGCGAGCGAGATCCCGGACTGGCTGGCGATTCTCGTGGTGTTCCGAGACCTGATCATTGTGGGCGGCGTGGTCGTGATGGGCCTGCTGGGCCTGCCGGTGACGATCCGACCGCTGTTCGTGTCGAAAGTGAACACCGTGCTGCAGATCGTGCTCGTGGCGCTGACACTTTTCGTTGCCGGGTTCGCGGTGTCGGCGCCGGCTGCGGAGGCGGCACGGCTGGCGCTGACCTGGGCAGTCGCAGCCAGCACCCTGGCTTCGGGCGCCGCCTATGTCTGGAAATCGGTGTGGTTACGATGAGGTGGCCGCGCCGCACCGTTGACGCACCGCTGCCGGGGCTCGCGGCCGACATCCCGATCCTGCCGGACGAGCCGGCGGTCGCGGCAGAACCCGTCCCGCTCGAGGCACCGCCGCCCCGGCCGGTGCAGGCTACGCGCGGCCAGCGACTGGCGCTCGGCATCGGGCTTGCGGTCGTCGCCTGGCTGGTGCTGGAGCTCTTTGCCGGCGTGCTCGCCCCGTTCGTGGCCGCCGGCGTGCTGGCTTATGTGCTCGACCCACCGACCAGCCAGTTGCACCGGTTCGGAGTGCCGCGCGGCGCTGCGGCGCTGCTGATGGTCCTGGCGACGATCGCCGCGGTGCTGCTGTTCGCGCTGCTGCTCTATCCGCTGATCCTGTCGCAGATCGGGCTGTTCCTGGGCCGGATTCCGCAATACGTCCACCTTCTGCAGCAGTGGGCGAGCCGAATCGTCGCAGAGCTGCAACAAAATTTCGGCAGCGAGGCGGTGAACGGCAAGCTGCAGGACTTGGTCAGCAGCCAGGCCGGCAACATGCTGACCTTCCTGGCCTCGGCGCTGACCGGGTTGATCACCGGCGGCTTCGCCCTGTTTAACGTGCTGACGCTGGCGGTGGTAACGCCGGTGGTGGCGTTCTACCTGCTGCGCGACTGGCAGCGCATGCTCCACATGATCGATGGGTGGCTTCCACGCCGCTACGCCGGGGTGATCCGCGCCCAGGCCCGCGAGGTGGACCGGATCCTCTCGGCCTGGGTGCGCGGGCAGGCGCTGTGCTGCGTGTTGCTGGCACTTTACTACGCCCTCGCTCTGAGCTTTGCGGGGCTCGACCTGGGGCTGATCGTGGGACTGGCAGCGGGACTGCTGTCGTTTATCCCGTATGTCGGCTCGATCACCGGCGGGGTGACGGCACTGGCCCTGGCCACGGCGCAGTTCCCGAGCTGGCGGGGCGTGATCGGCATTGCCGTTGTGCTGGTGGTCGGACAGGTGCTGGAGGGTTATGTGATCTATCCCCGCTTCCTGGGCGACCGGGTGGAGCTGCCGGCGGTCTGGGTGATTTTCGCGTTGTTTGCCGGCGGCGCGGCGTTCGGCTTTCTTGGGGTGATGCTGGCGGTGCCGGTGGCGGCGACGATCGGGGTGCTGTGCCGGTTCTGGCTGCGCCGATATCTGCGCAGCCCACTTTACCTGGATCCACCGTCGGCTCAGAGATGAGGGAGACTGTTCATGTCGGGAAGCTTGTCGTCACGGGCCGGTGCGCAGGCTGTTGTATTAAGTCTGCTTCGCTTTGTCGCGGGACTTGCGTTCATGGAGCACGGCTTGTCCAAGCTGTTCGGGTTCCCTGCAGCGGCGCCCGCACACCTTCCGACATTGCTGCTGATCGCCGGGCTGATCGAAGCACTGGGTGGATTGCTGGTCTGCATCGGGCTGCTGTCGCGCCCTGCCGCTTTTATCATGTCGGGTGAGATGGCGATCGGCTATTTCATGGCGCATCTGCCGAAATCGTTCTTCCCGGTTCTCAATGGCGGCGACGCGGCGATCCTGTATTGTTTCATTTTTCTCTACATCGCCGTGGCCGGAGGCGGGGCGTGGAGTCTGGACCGGGTGATTGCCGGCCCGCGCTCCTGGTTGGCTGGCCCCCAGCCGGCGTGATCGCCTTGACCCCGCCCCTCTCCCGCGAGTGCGGGAGACGGGGTGCGTGCGCCTGACGTGGAGCGGTCGGACCAGTTTGCATTGCCGTTCGTTCATCGGCTGGGCTTCGCCGCGGTCGATTTCCTGGAGGCGCCATCCAACACAGCTGCGCTGAGTTGGCTTGCGCGTACCGGCGACTGGCCCGAGGGGCGGCTCGCGTTGTGGGGTGCGGCAGGATGCGGCAAGACGCATCTTCTGCATCTCTGGAGCGCCCGCAATGGTGCACAGCTCGTGGCGGGACCGGCCCTGACAGAGCTACCGCCGGCGACCTCCCTGGCGATCGACAATGCCGACGCCGTCAGCGACGAGGCGGTGCTGCTGCACACGCTCAACGCCGCGGCCGAGGCGCGACGCCCAGTGCTGATCGCAGCGCGACTGCCGCCCGCGCGCTGGAAGACGCGGCTGCCCGACCTGGCCAGCCGGCTGCGCGCGGTCACCGCGGTCGAAATCAGGCCCGCCGAGGACTCGCTGCTGCGCGTGTTGCTCGCGCGGCTGCTGGCCGAGCGGCAAATGACGGTGGCGCCTGCCGTTCAGGATTGGCTGCTGCTACACCTGCCGCGCTCGCCGGCGGCGTTGCACGAAGCAGTCGCCCGGCTCGATCGGGCGTCGCTTGCCGCCCGCGCCCCGGTGACTCGCGCGCTAGCGCGGCGCGTCCTAGCCGATCTGCTCAGTGCGGAGGAAGCGCCACTCGATCAGTGATGCCAGCCGCCACCGTGCCAGCCCGAGCGGCCCCACGCGCCGCGCCAGCCCCACCCGCCGCCCCAGCCCCAGCCCCAGCCCCAGCCGCAGCAGCCCCAGCCACCGAAGCCGACGACGACGCTCGGCGGCGCGACATATCCGGGGCCCCAGCCCCAGCCGCCCCAGCCGGGCCCGTAGCCAGCATAGACAGGTGGCGGCGACTGCACGGAGTTGCCGTGGGCATACATGCACTGCGTGTAGGCGATGTCGTACGTCTGCTGCAGACCGGCCTGGGTCACCCCGGCGGCGTTGTTGGCCCCCACGGCGGTGCCGGCGAGCAGGCCGGCCCCCGCACCGATTGCAGCACCCGTCGCTGCGGTTCCGGTGGCCGCCCCGATGGCCGCGCCCAATCCGGCGCCGAGCGCGGTTCCGCCGACAGCGCTGCCGACCGCGGCATTGGTCGCCGCCTGCGTCGCCACCGGGTTGCCGGTCTGATGCTGGGCGAAAGCGCGGCAGACGTAATCGTCCCTTTGGAACGTGTCGAACGTCTTGCCTTGTCCGGGCAGCGCCATAACGGTTGGTCCGGAGGGAGGAACGACAGCGCAGGCGACCAGGGCCATCGCGCCGGTGACAGTCGCAATCACTCCTATGTAACGGCGCATGACTCGCTTCCTTAATCGTCCAACGGTTCTAAACGAAGCCGCAGCGACGAACAACGCCCGTGTTCGGAAGCGAGGCAGTGGCGGCGACTCAGCGGTCTCGCGCCAGAAGCCGGCGTGCTTCGGCTGCATCGGCGGCGATCTGCGCCTTCAATGCGTCGAGCCCGGCGAATTTCTGCTCGGGCCGCAGATAGGAGTGCAATGCAACAGTCAATTCGGCACCGTAGAGATCGCCGGCGAAGTCGAAGATGTTGACTTCCAGCCGGCTCTCCGTTCCGGCGTTCACGGTTGGCCGGCGGCCGATATTGGCCACGCCCCGAAGTGTCGAGCTATCCGGCAGGCGCACCGTCACCGCATAGACGCCGCGGGCCGGCTCGAGATGGCGGCCGAGCGCGATGTTGGCGGTCGGAAAGCCGATCGTCCGGCCGCGGTGGTCGCCATGCATCACTTCGCCCCGGATCGCCCAAGGCCGTCCCAGCTCCGCCGCGGCCCATTCCGGATAGCCGTCGCGCAAAGCGCGGCGGATGCGGCTGGACGACAGCGGACCCTCGGCGTCTGCGACCGGCGGCACCAGCGTGAGCCCGATTCCCAGCGCCTCCGCCCGCGCGGAAAGGAAGGCGGTATCACCGCCTTTGCGGTGGCCGAATGCGAAATCCGGTCCGCAGACGAGGTGCTTGGCCGCCAAGCCTGTGTGCAGCACGTCAGTGACGAAAGCCTCGGCCGACATCAGGCTGAAGCGATGGTCGAACGGCAGCTCGTAGAGCAGCACCACGCCGAGTGCGGCCAGCGCGTCCGCCCGCTCGGCCGAGAGGGTCAGTCGGAACGGCGGATCGTCCGGGCGGAACAGCTCGCGCGGATGCGGCTCGAAGGTCAGGACCGCCAGTGTGGCGTCCGGTCGCGCCGCGTGGGCGGCGCGCAGCACCGCGGCATGGCCGCGATGCACGCCGTCGAAATTGCCGAGTGCGACGGTGGCGCAACGCGCATCGTCTGGCAGATCGCGCCAGTCGCGGAAGATGCGCATCAGCCGCGCGAGGGGACCTGCACCAGGGCCTCACCCTCGATCACGGTCTTGCCCTCGACGGTGCAGATGGTTTTGAGCGTGGCCCGTTTTTTGGCCGGATCGAGCGCGGTGACTTCGACCGTCGCGGTGACGGTGGCGCCGATCTTGACCGGGGTGCGAAAGCGCAGGGTCTGGCTGAGATAAATCGTGCCGGGACCCGGCAGTCGGGTACCGAGCACTCCGCTAATCAGGCCAGCGGAGAGCATGCCGTGCGCGACACGCTCACCGAACACCAACTCCTTGGCGGCTTCGGCGTTGATGTGCACGGGGTTGGTGTCGGCGCTGACCGCGGCGTAGAGCAGGATATCGGCCTCGGTGATGGTCTTGCCAAGGCTGGCTGTCTGGCCGAGCTGAAGGTCCTCGAAGCTCATGGGATGGTCCCGCGTTGATGCGGCGGGTTCTGCGGGAACCGCCGGGGCGGGTCAACCGGGGGTGACGCTCGGTTGCAGCAGTGGCAGGCTGCGCGCGATCGTCACCGCCGGATTGGCGAACGAGGTGGACGACGTGACAGTTGGTGTGATCCTGTCAGCGGCGCACTCCACGACCTCCATCGGGAACCGAGCCAAGGGGATGTTGTAATATGGTAACCGGCGCTCGAACCCCGCTGACTGTCGACCTGTCGGGTCAACGGGTGGCCATCAGTGCGGGCGCCAATGGCATTGGCAAAGTGATGGCTGACAGCTTCGCCGCGTGCGGAGCGCGCGTGTTCGTGTCTGATATCGATGCGGCAGCGCTCGCTGTCTGCGGTCACCCCAGCGTGCGCGCCGACGCCGGCGCGGCCGCGGACAATGAGGCGTTCATCGATACGGCGGTAAAGCAACTCGGCGGGCTGGACGTGCTGGTGAACAACGCTGGTATCGCTGGGCCCACAGCGCTAGTGGAAAACGTTACGGCAGAGCAACTGGATGCCACGCTGCACGTCGATCTTGCCAGCATGTTCCACTGTGCACGCCGTGCCATCCCGGCGCTGCGCGTCGCCGGAGGCGGGGCGATCATCAACCTGTCATCCGCGGCCGGGCGCTTCGGCTTTCCGCTACGTGCGCCCTATTCGGCAGCCAAGTGGGGCGTCATCGGCTTCACCAAGTCGCTATCGATCGAACTGGGACCCGACGGCATCCGTGTCAACGCCATCCTGCCCGGCCCGGTCGACGGTCCACGCATCCGAGCGGTGATCAAAGCAAAGGCCGCGGTTGCGGGAATATCCGAGAACGAGATGACTGAGCGCACCGTTGCGACCACCAGCTTACGCTGCTTCGTCACGCAGCAGGACATCGCCAATATGGCGCTTTATCTCGCGAGCCCGTTCGGTGCGACCATCAGCGGTCAGGCAATCAGCGTCGATGCCGACATGCAAACCACCATGTGACAACAGACTTTGTCAGAAATTTTATTTCGGGCATCAGCCAATTGCAGCGATGTCCCGTAGCGGCGACATCCAAGGCGACGGGGACCATCCTGCTTCGTTGATCGGGTCATGCATCGCACTTCCGGGTTGCACCCCAGCGGGTGGCGTGCAGGATGGCGCCCAAACAACTCCAGGGGGAACCCGGCCATGCAGCGCGAAGTCTTCGTTGTCTCCGGTGCGCGCACCGCGATCGGGGATTTTGGCGGCGCGCTCAAGGACGTGCCGCCGACCGAACTTGGCGCGCAGGTCGTGCGCGAGGCACTTTCGCGGGCACGGGTCGCCGGCGAGGAAGTTGGTCATGTTGTGTTTGGCAATGTGATCCACACCGAGGCAAAGGACATGTACCTGGCCCGCGTCGCGGCGGTGAACGCCGGTGTGTCACACAACACGCCCGCGCTGACTCTGAACAGGCTATGCGGGTCCGGGCTGCAGGCCATCGTGTCGGCGGCGCAGAGTATCCTGCTGGGCGACACCGATATCGCGGTGGGCGCGGGCGCCGAAAGCATGAGCCGCGCCGCCTATATCGCGCCCGGGATGCGCTGGGGCGCGCGCATGGGCGATGCCACGATGACCGACATGATGCTGGCGGCGCTGCACGACCCGTTCCACAACATCCACATGGGCGAAACCGCCGAAAACCTGGCTGTCTCGCATCAGATTACCCGGGCGCAACAGGATGCGATGGCGGTGGAATCACATCGCCGCGCCGCGCACGCCATCAAAGAGGGACGCTTCGCGAGCCAGATTCACCCGGTGAAGCTGAAGAGTCGCAAGGGCGAGACGGTGTTCGACACCGACGAGCACGTGCGGCCCGATGCGTCGGCCGAGGATCTGGCGAAGCTGCGCCCGGTGTTTCGCAAGGACGGAACGGTGACCGCCGGCAACGCGTCCGGCATCAACGATGGCGCCGCCGCCGTGGTGCTGATGGAAGGGCGCACCGCCGAGAAGCGCAACGCGAAGCCGTTGGGGCGGTTGGTGGCCTATGCCCATGCCGGCGTCGATCCCAAAATTATGGGAATTGGGCCGGTACCGGCGACCCGAGCCGTGCTGGAACGCGCCGGGTTACGTCTATCCGACATCGATGTGATCGAAGCGAATGAGGCATTCGCGGCACAGGCCTGCGCGGTCGCGAAGGACCTAGGATTCGACCCGGAGAAGACCAACCCGAACGGGTCAGGCATTTCGCTCGGCCATCCCGTCGGCGCGACCGGCGCGATGCTGGCGATCAAGGCGCTCTACGAACTTGCCCGGAGCGGCGGCCGGTACGCGCTGGTGACGATGTGCATCGGCGGCGGCCAGGGCATCGCGGCGATCTTCGAGCGGGCGTGACCGCCGGCCCCTTGTCGCACCGGCCATGCGAACGTCCGAGACTTCCCACTTACCCGTCGTCGTGCTGTCCGGCGTCCGCGTGCCGATGCGCGACGGGGTCGGGCTGAACCTACGGATCACGCGCCCTGCGCCCGAGGGGCGGTATCCGGCTGTGATGGAGTACAACCCGTATCGTCGGCTCGGCCCGACTACCGCGGATGATCCCGGATATCCGCCCGTGGTCCGCTATCTCGCCGAACGCGGATACGTCGTCGTGCAGTATGACCTGCGCGGGACCGGCAGCTCTTCTGGCTTCTCGACGGACATTTACGCCGACGCGGAGCGCCAGGACGGCTACGACATGATCGAGTGGATCGCCGCCCAGCCTTGGTGCACGGGCGCGGTCGGCATGATCGGCAAGTCCTACGGTGCGGTGGTGCAGTGGCAAGTCGCGGTGCAGAACCCGCCGCATCTGAAAGCGATCGTCGTCCGCTCGGCCAACAACGACGTCTATACGGAATTCGCCAATCCCGGTGGCGCGATCCGTCCCTGGATGTTCGAATACTACGCACCGATGATGAACGCATTTAATTTCGCCCCGCCGTTTGCGGAGCTGACCGGCGCGCGCTGGGCCTCGATCTGGGCGGAGCGCCTGGAGGACAGCGCCCCGTGGAGCCTGGGATATATCCGCAACACACTGCACGGCGATTACTGGCGCCGGCGCAGCCTCGCCCCGGGCTTCGAGCGCGTGCAGTGCCCGGTATATCTGATCGAAGGCTGGCCCGACTGGTATGCCTCGGCCGAGCTGGAGGCATACCAGCGGCTGCGCGTGCCGAGGAAAGTGCTGATCGGTCCGTGGGGACACTATTACTCCGAAGAACCGGAGGCGTTCCCCGGGCCACGGATCGACACGCGGCCTGAGTATTTGCGCTGGTTCGACCACTGGCTGAAGGGGATCGACACCGGAATGATGGACGAGCCGCCGGTGACGGTGTTCGTCCGGCATTGGCGGACGCCTTCGCTGCTGACGCTGGAAGATGCCGGCGAGTGGCAGAACGAGGCAGCCTGGCCACCGGCCGATGTGGAACCCACCGCGTTCCATTTCGATGCTCAGGGTGCGTTGTCGCGCAACCCGCCGGCAAACGACGGAGCCGAGAACTATCAGTACCGCGCCTCGGTCGGGTTGGCGGCGGGCCGGCGCGGCCTGGGCAGCACGACGCCGTTCGGTATGCCGATCGACCAGCGACCGGACGACGCCTATTCGGTGCTGTACGCAACGCCTCCACTTGATGCGCCGGTGACGCTGCTGGGTGAGCCGGCCGCGCTGCTGCACGTCTCGTCCACCGCGGAGACCGCGTATTTTCATGTGCGCCTCTGCGATGTGGCGCCCGATGGCGCAGTGGCGTTGATCGCTGATGGCGGACTCCTGGCGTCGCACCGAAGCTCGCACGAGGCGCCCGAGCCGATAGTGCCGGGGGAGGTGTACGAACTGAGTATCAAGCTGCGCCACACGGCGTATCGGATCGCCGCCGGGCATCGCCTGCGCGTCGCGGTCAGCAGCGCCGATTTCCAGAACGCGTGGCCGACCGGCGTGGCGGCGCACAACACAGTGCATCGCGGTAGGACGCATCCATCGCGCGTGATCCTGCCGATCGCAGCGGCGGATCGACACCCGCTGCCGCCCCCTTCGTTCCACGGCTCTCCGCATCCTATCCCGACGGCAGATGCGATCGAGCGGCCTGGCTACAGCTTATCGCACGACCTGGTGGACGACACCGTGACTTGCAGCCTGGTCAGTACCGGTGGATCGAACCGGTCGGCTTATACGGTATCGAACTGCAATCCCGCGCACGCGGTGATCAATTCGAGCTATTCATATACGGCACCGCATCCGACGCTGGACATCCGCGTCGTGGCGACCTGCCAGACCGCGAGCGATGCGACAAGCTACATTCATTCGGCGCAGGTGGAGATCACCGTAAATGGCGGGCGACATTTCCAGAAGAGTTGGGCTGAGAGCGTGCCGCGCTATTGGTCGTGACAGCCAGCCAATCTTCGGAGGGCACCCTTACCGCCACAACCGGACTTTACCCGGCCATGATCCGGTTCGAGCGGCGATAGGCCGCCGTTCGGCGGCCTATTTAGCGAACGCGAGCTCCTTCAGGCCGAGGGCGCGGGCGACGCCGGCGCCATACGCCGGATCGGCGCGGAGGCAATTGGCGACGTGCCGTTCCTTGATGTGCAGGCGCGCGTCGCCCATCGCGCGGGCGGTGTTCTCGAACAGCGCTTGCCGCTGGGAAGGGGTCATCAGGCGGAAGAGATTGCCCGGCTGCTCCCAGTGGTCATCGTCGATGCGATGGTCCCAGTGCGCCCCGTTGCCGTCCACCGGCATCGGCGGCTCGGTGAAATCAGGCTGGTTGTCCCAGAGCCCGTCGCTGTTGGGATTGAACGTCAGGGTTCGGCCGAGATTGCCGTCGGTGCGCATCTTGCCGTCGCGATGATAACTGAGGAACGGGCATTTGGATGCATTGACGGGGATGTGGTTGAAGTTGATACCGAGCCGGTAGCGCTGCGTGTCGCCATAGGAGAACAGGCGTGCCTGCAGCATCTTGTCGGGCGAAAAGCCAATTCCGGGGACGATGTTGGCGGGCGAGAAGGCCGCCTGTTCGACTTCAGCGAAGTAGTTCTCCGGATAGCGGTTGAGCTCCATCACGCCGACCTCGATCAGCGGATAGTCTTTCTTCGGCCAGACCTTGGTGAGATCGAAGGGATTGTGCCTGTGGGTCTTCGCCTGCGCTTCCGTCATCACCTGGATGAAGAGCGTCCAGCGCGGGAATTCGCCGGCCTCGATCGCGTTCAGCAGGTCCCGTCCGTTGCTCTCGCGATCATTGGCGACCAGCGCAGCCGCCTCGCCATCGGTCAGGTTCGCAATCCCCTGCTGCGTGCGGAAATGGAATTTCACCCACACGCGCTCATCCGCCGCGTTGATCAGCGAGAAGGTGTGGCTGCCGAACAAGTGCATGTGGCGGAAGCTTTTCGGGATGCCGCGGTCGGACATCACGATCGTCACCTGGTGCAGCGCCTCGGGCAGCAGAGTCCAGAAATCCCAGTTATTGTCGGCGCTGCGAAGGCCGGTGCGCGGGTCGCGCTTGATCGCGTGGTTAAGGTCCGGGAAACGCAGCGGGTCGCGGAAGAAGAACACCGGCGTGTTGTTGCCGACGATATCCCAGTTGCCTTCTTCGGTATAGAACTTCAGCGCAGTGCCGCGTATGTCGCGCTCCGCGTCCGCGGCGCCGCGCTCACCGGCAACGGTGGAGAAGCGCGCGAACATCGGCGTCTGTTTGCCGATCGCGCTGAAGATCTTCGCCTTGGTGAAACGCGTGATGTCGCGCGTCACCGTGAAAGTGCCGTAGGCGCCCCAGCCTTTCGCATGCATCCGCCGCTCCGGGATCACCTCGCGATCGAAATGCGCCATCTTCTCGATCAGCCAGATGTCCTGCAGCAGCGCGGGGCCACGCGGACCGGCGGTCATGATGTTGGTGTTGTCGGCGACCGGCGCGCCGGTGGCGTTGCTGAAACGCTTTGTTGCTGACATGAGAGAGGTTCCTTGAGTTGGGTGGAGCGGAGTGTGGCCTGGGCGGCATTCAGCCGGGCCAGGCGGAGGCCCGGATCACGTGGCAGAAATTCTCGGGCCGGAACGACGGATCCTTATCAGCGAGCACGTCGGCCTTGACGTTGCCGAAGGTCGTCTCGGGCTTGTGGTGGATGCCATCGTAGAAGGCTTGGATGATCTCCTCCTTAAATCGGCTTGGGCGCGGGTGCGCGTGGACGACCGCTTCGCGCTCGGCCTCCGTAAACTCGGAAAAAGCGATGCCGAGCACGTCCATCTCGACACCGGCGGTGACGAGCGCGATGACAGGATGCATGTGCTGCGGGATACCGGGCGTCGTGTGCAGCGCGATCGCCGTCCAGACGGTCGTGACGTCCTGCTCGGCGACGCCATGGCTTCGGAGGAAGTCGCGGGCGGCGTTGGCGCTGTCCACCTCGAATCGCTCATGCGCGCTCGCATGCGCAGGGGTGAGCCCCATGTCGTGGAACATGGCACCGGCGTAAAGCAGCTCGGAGTCGAAGCGGAGGCCGCGGCGTTTGCCGGTGAGCGCGCCCCAGTGATAGACGCGGCTCGAGTGATGGAAGAGCAACGGCGTTTCGGTATCCCGTACAAGCTCCGTTATTTCCCGCGCCAGCTTGCTGTCGGGAATTCTGAGCTGCTCGCTCACAATCATCATTGCGGTTCTCCTGTCGGGTCAACTGTGTCGATCGGTGGTGATGTCAATGTAAGCGATACGTTACTGGTCGCGGGCTGCCCCAATTTCGCGGACGCGCGGCCGGACCCTGTCGTTATCGACTGGCTGTGTCAGGTCGCGCCGCATGCACGGCGCTACGGCTCGGTCTGCACCGGGGCGTTCCTGCTCGCCGCGGCCGGGCTGCTCGAGGGCAAGCGTGTCCACCACCCATTGGTCGGCGGCGGGCCGGCTGGCGGCGGCCTACCCTCTGTCCATGTCGATGAGGACGCGATCCATGTGCGTGACCCGCAAGCTGCGCACGGCAGCCGGCGTCACCGCCGGGCTCGATCTCGCGCTGGCGCTGGTCGAGGAGGACCTCGGGCGCGAGATTGCGATGAAGGTGGCGAGCCAGCTCGTGATGTTCTTCAAGCGCCCCGGCGGGCAAATGCAGTTCAGCCGGGAGGGCAAGTCGCTGCCTACGGGACGCTCGGTGCTGCAGGAGGTGCGGCGTTTCGTCGCGGCGCACCCGTCATCCGACCATAGCGTGGCAAGACTTGCCGCGCGGACAGGGTTGAGCCCGCGGCATTTCGCGCGACTGTTCCGCTACGAGGTAGGGGTGACCCCGGCGTCGTGGGTGGAGGCGGCGCGTGTGGCGGCGGCACGGCGTTTCCTCGAACTCGGTCGCGAAGCACCCAAGCAGGTGGCGGCGCGATGCGGCTTCGCCAATGCCGACACGCTTCGCCGGAGCTTTGTCCGCCACGTCGGCGTGACGCCGGCAGAGTACCGCCGGCGATATGCGAGGGGTTAGCTAGATTTGGCCCGGTCAATACTCCCGTAAGCATCCGCCGGCAGCATCGCGATGGAAAGTTTTAAACGCAGATGTAAGAAAGATGCACGCTGACGCGGACCGCGATAGGTAAGCTCAGGAAAGGGGGAAGGCCATGTAGTGGACGGAAACCTTTGGTCGTGATCCAGAGGGTTGAACTCCCTCCCGGCAAAGGCGAGCCAGCCAGCCGGAAGCGAGCCTTGCACGGGTTAGGCAACGACACTCGTGAAGCGTAGGCAGCAGGTACTGAAGCCGCGGGAAGTTGGCCACGAAATCATCCAAATGCCGGAGCCTTCGCTGCTCTGTGAGCGGGGGCAGCACCGGGGCAACCGCCAAGGCAAGGGCGCCCTGGTCCGGCCGGGGTTAGGAGCCGGGGCAAAGGTACGGAACGGATCGCCTGGGAACCTATGAGATCCCGCATTCGCCCATGCTGGCGAAGCAACCGGAGATGGGAGACCGGTCGAACAACCTCCCTGGCCTGGCGGACGCCCTCGGGTCCGCCAGGAGCGCTGCGGCGAGACACGAAGCAATCGAGGGGCGGCATGGAGCCTGGAAGCGAACACAATAAGCGACCGGGAAGGCGGGTGCGGGAAGCCGTAGCGCCCTCATCGTCCCGCGGAAGTCGGGGAACCGGGCTCGCCGGGACCCGGTGGAGGGAAGGGGGACGCCGCGCTGAGAGAGCCACGCGCTTCGTCGACTTCCGGCCGCAGCGGCCGGAGGCCGATCAGTCGTCGGGGACGAGTGGGACCACGTTCGACTTTCTCGGCTTCACCCATGTCTGGGGGAGGGTCGCGGAAGGGCCGAATGGTGGTCCGGCAGGTAACGACGAAGAGCCGTTACGCCAGGGCGGTGACGGCCGTCATCGACTGGTGCAAGCACCATCGGCACCAGCCGATGCGCGCGCGCAGCATGCACACTTGTCATCCATGATGCGTGGGCACTTCGCCTATTACGGCATCACGGGGAACAACCGGCGGCTGAGCTGGTATGCGCATCAGATCGTGCGGATTTGGAAGAAATGGCTGTCGCGTCGCGGCGGCAAGGGCACGTTCCTGTGGTCTCGCCTCGATGAGTACCTCAGACAACACCCGCTTCCACCAGTCCGGATCGTCCATCGCTACGCCACCGCGAGCGAAGCTCTCGCGTGAGGAACCGGATGCTGGAAATCGGCAGGTCCGGGTCTGTGGGGGGCGCGCGCCCGCGCTGGCGACTGTGGTTTGCGAAATGCCCGCCCGTTCGGCGGCAGTGCATCGCGGGGGAGATTCGGCTACAGTCGGTCGTGGAGAAACCCATGCGCCCGCCCACATCACGCCAGCTCGGCCGCAACCGCGATCGCGTGTTGACCGCAGAGGCGTGATGCCGGCGATCCGCCTGCTGCCGGAATCTGTCGTCAACCGCATCGCCGCCGGCGAGGTGATCGAACGGCCGGCGGCCGCGGTGAAGGAACTCGTGGAGAACGCGCTCGATGCCGGTGCCACCCGCATCGCCGTCGCGCTGGACGGCGGCGGCATCGAGCGCATCGAGGTTGCCGATGACGGATGCGGCATGGATGCAGAGGAGCTGGCGCTGGCGGTGCAGCGCCATGCCACCTCCAAGCTGCCGGGCGATGACCTCGTGCGGATCGCCACGCTCGGGTTTCGGGGCGAGGCGCTGCCCTCGATCGGCGCCGCGGCGCGGCTGACCATCACCTCCCGCCCGGTCGGGGCGCCGCATGCGCATGCGATTCGGGTCGAAGGCGGGCAGGTCTCGCCGGTGATGCCGGCCGCCGGCCCGCCGGGCACCAGGGTGACGGTGCGCGACCTGTTCTTTGCCACCCCGGCGCGGCGGAAATTCCTCAAGCATCCACGCAGCGAGGCCGAGCATGCCGAGACGGTGCTGCGCCGTCTGGCGCTCGCCGCCCCGGGCGTCGCGCTACGCCTGGAGAGCGACGGGCGGACCGTGTTCGATCTTCCCGGACAGGACCGGGCGGCGCGCGCCGCTGCGCTGTTCGGGCCAGAGGTGGCGGCGGCGCTGCTGCCGATCGATGAACGGCGCGGCACGCTGCATCTCAGTGGGCTGGTGGCGTCGCCCGCCGTGACGCGTGCCTCGGCTGCGCAGCAGGCGCTGACGGTGAACGGGCGGCCGGTGGCCGACCCGGTGCTAAGGACTGCGCTGCGGGTCGCCTATCGCGACGTGATCGCGGCGGGGCGGCATCCGGTGGCGGCGCTCTGGCTCGAGCTGCCGGCCGAGGAGCTGGACGTGAACGTCCACCCGGCCAAGGCGGAGCTGCGCTTCCGCGATCCCAGCGCGGTGCGTGGGCTGGTGATTGGCGCGATCAGCCGGGCATTGGCGGGCGCGGCAGGAGTCGCGGTGCCAGCGCACCGGCCGGCGTTGGCCTTGGTGCCACCGCGGCCGCCCGCCGGCGCGATCCGCGCGCTGCCGTTGCCGGGGATGGCCGAGGCGCAGCTCGCGCTGGCGGCTCCTCCGGCCGCGCGCCCGGTTACCGTCGCCGATGCGCCCGGTCATGTCGACCATCCGTTGGGGGCGGCGATCGGGCAGGTGCAGGATGTATATATCGTCGCCGTTGCCGCTGACGGCAGTCTGATCCTGGTCGATCAGCACGCCGCGCATGAGCGGCTGACGCATGAGGCGCTGCGCGAGCAGATGCTGGCGGACGGGGTGCGCGGCCAGCCTCTGCTGGTCCCCGCCGTGGTCGATCTGCCGCAAGCCGACGCCGCCCGGCTGGTGGCGCATGCGGGCGATTTCGCCGCGCTGGGGCTAGAGCTCGAAGCGTTCGGCCCGGGGGCGGTGCTGGTGCGGGCGCTGCCGGCGGTGCTCGGTGCGCCCGATCCGGCCCCGCTGATCCGGGACCTCGCCGACGAGCTGGCGGAGTTGGGTGAGGCCACAGTGCTGTCCGCGCGGCTCGATGCGGTGATCGCGCGCATGGCCTGCCATGGTTCGATCCGCGCCGGACGGCGGCTGAGTCAGGCCGAGATGGACGCGCTGCTCCGCCGTATGGAGGCGACGCCGCGCGCTGCCACCTGCAGCCATGGCCGGCCCACAGTGCTGCGCTTCACCCCCCCGGAACTGGCGGCGCTGTTTCGTCGGGGGGTGTGAACCAGTACCAGCCGGTGCCCCCGATTGGGCCCCTGACGACGGTGCGGTCGCCGAGGATGTCCTCGACATAGACCCGGGTGACGCCGACCATCAGCACCGCGACCATCGGGGTGGCGATCAGCACGCCGGTGGAGCCGAACACCGCGGTCAGCACCACCATCGCCAGCACTGTCAGCGCCGGCGGCAGGCGCACCGTGCGCCGCTGCACGAAGGGCGAGACGAGGTAGCCCTCGATACCGTGGGCAACCAGGAACAGCAAGAAAATCCAGAGCGTCTGCCGCAGCCCCTGGGTCAGCCCGACCAGCAGGGCGGGCACCATGGAGGCGATGGTTCCGAAATACGGCACGAAGGTGAATAGCCCGGCGATCACGCCGAGCACCATGGCGAGGGGTACGCCGAGCACGGCGAGGCCTCCGCCCACCAGCAGGCCGACGATCACCATGTCGATGAGCTGCCCGAGCAGCCAGCCCTGCAGGGTGGTGCCCATCTCGTAGATGATCTGCCGCGCCCGGGCCCGATACCAGATCGGCACCAAGCGGATCGTGCCGTCGATGTACATATTGGGTGCGATAGCGAAATAAACGGCGGTGGCGAGGATCACCACTACTGCTGCGGCGAAGCCCAAGGCGGAGGTCGCCACCAGACTTACCATGTGGGGAAGCTCGCCGGTCGAGCCGCCGATCAGCGATCCCAGCCCGAACCGGTGTAGCATCTGCTGCAGTGTCCCGGCCTGCTGGGTGAGCTGGGTCCAGAGCTGCTGCGCCTCGGCCGCGAGCCGCGGCCCGATCCAATAGCCGGCCGCCGCCACCAGGGCGAGGAGCAGGAAGAAGACCACTGCGACCGCGACGGTGACGTTGATCCGCGTCTGCCGGGCGAGCGCGGTGCCGAGGCCGCGCAGCATGGCGGCGATCAGCACGGCCAGGAAGATGATCAGGAAGGCATCCGCCATCACCCAGAGCAGGACGGCGACTGCGACGACGATGCAGGCCGTACGCAGGATATGCGCGATGCTGCGCAGGGGATCGCGGGTCGTTGGCGAGGGCGCCGTGGGGGTGCGCGGGGGCAGCGCGCCGACGCTGCTGTCTGGCATGCGGCGGCTCAGGCGGGCTTGGGTTCCGGCACGCGGATCTTGGTCGCGACCGGGCCGGCATCGCCGGGCTCTTCGACGTAATGGACGGGCTGGCCGGGCCGGAGATCCTCGAACCGGGCGTTAGTGACGCTGTCGCGGTGGAAATAGAGCTGGCTGCCGGTGCTGGTGAGGATGAAGCCGTGGTCGGCACCGGGCTCGATCAACATCACCTCGCCAGCGAGAGCAGAGCCGCTGGGAGGGGTGGTGTCGGTGCGGAGCTGGTCCTTGTCGTCCTCGAGCTGGCGCTCAGCGGCGTCGAATGCCTCGCGGATGGAGACGCGGATATCGGGGTGCGCGTAGTTCTGCTTGGCGTGGTGCGGGCTGCGGCTGACGGCGAGATCGCGGCCGGGCACCGAGAGCACGATGTGGCATTCGTAGATGTTGCCGGTGCGGTGCTGGCGGTGCAGCGCCTCGACGGAGACCCGGCAGCCGACCAGGCGGCGGTAGCGTGCCTCGAGCTTCTCGGCGCGCTGGCGGATCAGGGCCTCGAGGGAGGCAGAGGGTGTCATGTTGTGGAAGGCGATCTCCAGCGGGCGGTCCATGGTTGAGTCTGCTCCTGTCTGGGGCCTGGTTTGCCTCTCCCGCGGCGGGACCCTCACCCGGTTCGCTTCGCGAACCGACCTCTCCCGCAGGGCGGGAGAGGTGAACGGTCGGCGGACCCTGCGGTTGCACTTCAGTTTCGGCGGCGATCGGTGACGGCGGCGACCCAGCGTGGTGGCAGCAGGCCGCCGATCCGCGCCCACATCGCCATCCACCAGGGGAAGGCTATGCGCACGCGGCCGGCGGCGATGCCGCGCAGGATTATGGCGGCCGCCCGTTCGGGGGACATCAGGCCGGGCATGGGGAAGGTGAAGCGGGCAGTCATGGGTGTGCGGATGAAGCCGGGACAGACGCTGGTCAGCGCGACGCCGCGTCGGCGCGCGGCCGGCGCCGAGGCCACAGTCCAGGCATCGACCGCTGCCTTGGGCGCGCCATAGGCCGGGCTGACCGGGGAGGGGACGAAGGCGGCGATCGAGGCGATCACCGCGATCCGGCCGCGCAGCCCGTCCGAGCCGGTGGCTGTGCGGCCAGCAAGTCGAGCGCTGGCAGCACCGTGTTCAGAACGCCTTCGAGATTGGTGGCGAAGATGGCGCGCGTCTGGGGGGCGCTCTCGGCCTCGCCGGGGGCGATGCCGGCGTTCGCGACCACGAGTTCGAGCGGTCCCGATGCGGCGATCCAGCTTGCCATCGCGGCGGCGTCTCGCACGTCGATCACCTGGGTGTGGACCGTGGCACCGCTTGCTCGGCAGGCGGCGGCGGTCGATTCCAACCGGTCGGCGTCGCGGCCCGAGAGGTGCAGGGTGATGTTCGGCGCGGCGCAGGCCTCGGCGAGGGCGCGGCCGATGCCCGAAGAGGCGCCGGTCACCAGGACGGAGCGGAACTGGGGCATGGCGTGGCCGAAATCTGTTCACTCATCCCACCAGGGCACGAACCGGATTGGGAGCGGGGCGACTGTCTCATCGTCGTCTCATTACGCGGTACGCGAGACAGGTGCATCACCGGGTGAGATTACTCCTGCCGCCAATGAGGTCCGTTTTCTGGCAAGACGACTGGCGCTGTCGACGTGGATGCCGGGCTTCCTGCTCCCTGCCTTCGCGGGGACATGGGGACACGTTTCGCAGGAACAAGGTTCGCCGGGCATGACGGGGGGCGGCCCTGGCTCCGTACGGGCAGCGTTCCAGGGGAGGGTCACCCGGCGTGCTGCACGCCGGTATCCGATTCGATTTGATCGGTCGTAGAATGCTGCGCCCGGGTGGATGTCCCACTGCATGTACGAAGACGCCGCGATCCTTGCCGCCGTGGTGCTGCTGTATAGCGCTGGGGCCGGGCGCATCGGCCGCTCGTGGCTGAGCGGCCCCATCCTCTTCACCGCTGCGGGGCTGATCCTCGGGCCTGCCGGCATCAACGCGCTGCGCCTGCCACTGATAGACGCCGACCTGCGCACGATGGCGGAGCTCGCGCTCGCGATGGTGCTGTTCAGCGATGCCGCGCACGCCGACCTGAGTGTCGTGCGACGCACCGTCAGGCTACCGGGGCGGCTGCTGCTGATCGGCCTGCCGCTGACTATCGTGCTCGGCTTCCTGATCGGGCTGCTCGTCTTCCCGCAGCTCGACCTGCTGGAAGTATCGTTGCTGGCGACGCTTCTCGCACCGACCGACGCCGCACTGGGCAAACCGGTCGTCACCAACGCCGCCGTGCCTGCAACCACACGCGAAGCGCTAAACCTGGAAAGCGGCCTGAACGACGGCATCTGCGTGCCGGTCGTCGTCATCCTGCTAGAATTCGCCATCGGCACCGAGGTCGAAGGCAGCACGGCCCGGTACATCGCGATGACCGTTGTGGAGGAGATCGGCATCGGCCTGCTCGCCGGGGTCATACTGACGGCCGTCGCGGTCGCGATCCTGCGTCACGCCTCCCAGCTCGGCTGGACGAGCGAGGAATGGCTGCACATCCCGGTCGTGGCCCTGGCGGCACTTTGCTTCACCGCCGCGCAGGCGCTGGGCGGCAGCGGTTTCATCGCCTGTTTCATTGGTGGCCTGGTGTTCGGCGCGCTGCAGGGCGCCCGCCGCCGCGATCTGTTGGGCGGTGCGTCCAGCACGGGTGACGTGCTGGCGATGCTCACCTGGGTCGTGTTCGGCGGTCCCGTGCTCGAGCGGCTGCTGCCGCAGATCACCTGGCGGATGGTGCTCTATGCCGTGCTCAGCCTGACTGTGATCCGGATGCTGCCGGTGTTGCTGTCGCTGGCGGGAACCGGGATGAGCTGGCGCGACAAGCTGTTCATCGGCTGGTTCGGACCGCGCGGCCTCGCCAGCATCGTCTTCGGGGTGATCGTGTTCGACGCGGGACTGCCCGGCAGAGGCATCGTGGCAACGACCGCCGGCTGCACTGTTCTGTTCAGCGTCATCGCGCACGGCATGACGGCCACCCCGCTGGTCGCCGCCATGGGACGGCAGAAACAGGGGGTCGATCCCCCTGCTTGACGGCCGCGACAAGGAGACGCTGGCGCGGCAGCTCGGCGCCCATGTGTATCTCGACGGCCGGTCGCAGGGCGTGGCGACGGAGCTGACGAAGCCCTAATTGGCGGGTTGGGGCGAGTTGGCGGCATGGTGCCTCGCTGGAGAGGCCCCCTCCCCCGCCCCCCTCCCGCAAGGGGAGGCGGCTTTAGTCAGGCTGCCAAAGTCGTCGTGGGGCAGGTTGTTCAGTGTCTCCCTGAGGCGGATCAGCACCGCCGTTTGCGTGGTGATGGCTGTGTCCTGCCGGGCGGTAACGAGGCGGGCGGGCTGGGGGTGCTGCGCCGGGGCGCGTTGCTGTTGCGGCTTTTGCGCTGGCGCAGACGGGGATGGTGGTGCGGCGACCTGTGTCGGCTGTGGCTGCGGGGACAGAGCCTGGGTCATCAGGTCGATGGTGTGATGCCGGGTCCGGGCGGCGTTGTTTCGGGGTTCAGTGTTCGCTTCCTGCTTCTGGCGGGTGGCCTGCATGCGGAACAGCATTCTGAGCGCACCTTGCGCCTGGCGCATCATGCTGTTGACCTGGGCTCGGCATTTCATGGCGCCGTTTGGCGATGTGTCGGGTTCGTGGGCGATGCGCAGGCATTCTTTCCACTGCTCGGAGGCGGCGACGTAGAGGGCGGCCTGGTCGGCCTCGGCGGCGTTGGCCGGAGAGAGGGCGGCGATCCGGGCGATGGCGAAATCGTTGCGGCAGGCGAGGTCTTCGGGGCTGTCGGTGGGGGGCGGTGGGAGAGTGAGGCAGAGCGTGCGGATGAGGTAGTGGTACACATTGGCCGGGAGCTGGTCGGCGAGGGTGGGGTGGCTTGGTGGGGTGCTGGCGGACATGTCGGCTTAATAGCAAGTTATGAGATGTGCTGTCAAGCGTTATTGTGTGTGTCTAGAACGAACGTCGCCAGGTCGCTGCTCAGCGTGGCCGAACCTGCACACGAATCGGCAGCAATGAGACGCAACCCTATTCGAAAAGCGTAATGGTCTTGGCCAGCACCTCGTCCAGAATAGATTGCGGTAGCGTGTCGACCTTGCGGCCGTTGCGAGCGTTGAGGTCGAGCACTCGCGGCTGATCGCAACGCACGATACCGGTCGTTTTGATACCAGTTACCGGTACCGCGAACCCGATACGGCGTGCGAAAGCACCACCGCTGGTGATTGGCAAGACCACCGGCAGCTTACTCACTTCGTTGAATTCCGTTGGCGACACAATAAGCACGGGACGATAGCCCCGCTGGTCGTGACCTTCCGCCGGATCGAGGGAAACGAGGTAGATGTCTCCTCGCTTCACAGCAGCTCGCGCCCAACTGGCGGGGCATCGACCCACTCACGTTCCTCCGGCGTCAGCGGCTGAGAATAGTCCGAGGCGGCCAACAGCTCGGCCAGCGTGTAGCGCCGCCGGGGGTGTGGCTCGACGATAAGGCGGCCGTTGTCGACGGTGAGGCCAACCTGGGCACCTGGACTTAGGCGCAGCACGTCGAGGAGAGCCGGCGGGACGGCTAGCATTACGGAGCCCCCTACCCTGCGCAGGTTCGTAGTATGCATCGACGACCTCTCTTTGGGTTATATGGGCATATAACTTTGGGTCAGCCGGTTCGCAAGCGCCGCATGGCCACCGCACCGCGGAGCTCGCGTCGATAGCACCCTCAGAACCTTCATTTCATCCGGGTGGTGCAACAGCATCCTTGGCCCCTCGAATCCTGTCTCCCGGCAAAGGCCAAGCGACGGCCCAGGTTGATCGGAATGCGAGACGGCCCTGTCCGCGTGGGCGGTGCGAGCCACGCCGCCGCTCGTATCTGATCGCCGTCTCATTTCGCTGTGCGCGAGACGTTGGATCTCATGGTGAGATAATACCAATTGCCCATACGATGACTCGCTGATATAGGACCCGGTCATCATGCGCGGCAGGCTAGGCATCTCCGTGTTCCCGGGCAGAGGGGCGGTGATAAAGACCGAGAGCTCTGCGAGCGCGCTAAGCAGAATTCTTTGATCCCGTTGGCAAACCTCAAGCGTGATGTCTCCGGCGGCCATGGATCAGCGCGCCAGGTGATGCTACTGTCCCAATCAGTAATGCTTTTGGCTACAAGCCCCAAGCTAGTGAGGTGATAGCGTGGTGGACGCAACCCACAAGCCCATCTTACGCAAGGCGGGAGACAAATTCCTTTCCGGCATTATCATGGGCGTCATTCCCATCGGCGCGCAGCTGGCTACGGCCGGGCTGATAGCGTCCCATCAGAGTGCTTTCCCTAGTGCTGATGTATCGTTCCAGCATCCAGCATTTTGGATCTTGCAGGTCATCCTCCTGTGTATTGCAGTCTGCGGCAACACGCTAGTCGACTTCTTGTGCGGCCGCTTTAAGGATAAAATAGCAGTAACCCGTGTCAATGTAATTATTGCCCTTTTGGTGGTCATCATCCTGTCCGTAGTCGGTGCTATGGTAGATAAAGACGTGGATTGGAAGTGGCTTGCGATGGTGGGAGTTACAGGTTGTTTGAGTCTCTACCTGTCCTATGGCGTGGAGATGGACCTCGCCCTTGCCGAAGCGGGGAAGATTTGATGTCGATAGCAGGTGTCGTCTTGCTCACGTCGGCCATCGCGGTGTCATTGGTGGCAGTCTCAGGAATCTTCGTCGGCGCTAGCAGGACGAAGGAGGGTCTAGATCGCGCTGGGGAGCACAGCTGGTGGATTAATAAGCTGGCGTGGGTTGAACAGCACGTCTTGAAGCCCATTCGTGCGCGATACCGCAAGGCAGAGCAGGTCATTTTCAAACCATTGTGGGGACCCGAGTCGGATTGACCAGCGAAGGCCGCGAGTGGGCGAAGGTGCGCGGCGTGAAGATGGGCGGAAGCCGAAACTCACCTCGCACCAACAAGCGGACGCAATCAGGCACCGGGACAAGGCGAGACGCTGATGGAAATTGCCCACAGCTACAACGTCAGCCGTACGACGATTTCAAGGTTGTGAAGCGATGCCATGGAGATGTCTAAACCTGCGGTCGAAGGTATCCCGCAAGCCCTCCCCAACCCGGAGGTGAACGGCTAAAGCCCATGCAAAAGCACGAGATTATCGAGTCCGAGTTGGCAGCAGGCCGAGACGATGAGGCCATTGTCCGACGACTTTATTCGGTTGAGCACCCCGCTATTTTTGAGGACGAGCGCGGAAGGTTTTTTGACATATTGGAATCCTGCAGCAGGTTGCTGAGCCTCTCGGTATTCGACATACGGGTGGCCGGGTCCGCTCAGACAGGATACTCATTCCATAGCCAAAAACCCTTCGATCCAGCCAACTCGGACTTAGACTTGGCGGTGATCAACGAGCGTTATTTCGAGAGGCTCTTGCAGGCCGCGCAGAGAGCAGCCCTTCCCGAGCCCGACACACTAGAGCGACCAAGGCGAAATGCCTTTCCAGAGATACGAGGGGAGAGTACTTACAACAGGTTTATGGAGAATGTGGCGCTCTACGGAATGATCCTGCCGCATCATCTACCAAACTGTGAGGAAAAGCGAGAATTGTTTCGAGTATCTCGCGCGCTTTCCAGTGGGCACTCCGACATGTTCAAGAGCGTTACCGTAGCTGTCTCATCTCGCAGTATTTCTTCGAGAGGAAACAGCGACCCAACCTCGGTCTATACCGACGTGCACGGCAAGGGCAGTGATTATGGAAGCCAAGCGCTATAAAGTTGAGTCTCGGCCCATTATTGACCTCGCGCGCGACATCCGATCGGGGAGGCTCATATTGTCTCCCTACTTTCAGCGAGAGCTTGTGTGGCGAGACACCCATAAGCACGATTTCATCGACACAATCCTGAGAGGATTTCCGTTCCCTCTAATATTTGTTTCCAGAGGCCGGATCGACGTCGAACGGATGCAGGCCACTTCAATGCTTGTCGATGGGCAGCAGCGCTTATCCACTATTGTTGAATACCTGAACGATAAGTTCGAGGTAGACGGCAAAAGGTTCAGCGATCTTAGTATCGAGCAGAAAGAGGATTTCCTGAAATACGAAGTGCCGGTCATTGACCTAGACTTCCCGGAGGACGACCCGCGAATCAAGGAGGTCTTTCGGAGACTTAACAGAACGCTGTATTCACTCACCGAGATCGAGCGGCTTGCAATGGAATATTCTTCTTCTGACTTCATGCTAACCGCTAAGTTGATGGCGAAGCAACTGGTGAGGCAACCATCAGGGATAGCCTTGATTAACCCATCCAAATCTGAGGACGGCGACGACCTCGACGAGTTTAGTGACCTGGGATACGATCAAAATGCGCCGCACTCAGACCCGAGCATTCCAGCAGAGTTTTGGGCTTGGGTTGCGATCACGAAAATAGACCAGACGCACAAGCTGCTGCTCACATCTGGCGTCTTCTCACCGTATGAGATTTCCCGCCAAGTTCATCTGATGTTTGCGCTGAATCTGCTCGCGACCGCCATAGACGGCGGATTCTTTTCAAGGAATGAACGGATACGTGAGTATCTTGAAGACTATGCGCAGGGCGTTCCTGATCGCGGTCGGATCGTAGGCTCTTTCGAGGCGTGCTGCGGCATTGTTAATAGAGCGAACTTCGGGTCTAGATCGTATTGGAAGACTAAGGCTAACACATTTTCGCTGCTAATTTGCCTGTATCGCCATGTAACCGCGATCCCTTTGATATCAGTCCCAGTAATGAAAGAACGGCTCGACGCGTTCGTTAAAGTTCTCCCAGATGACTACCAGCTGGCAGCAAAAGAGGCTGTAAACAGAAGACAGCAACGCCGTCTTCGTCACGCATACCTGGAGCAGGTAATCTTTGGTGACCGACCTGTAAATGAAATCCAGGTCTCGATGTGAGGCCCGCACTCCGTTGCCCGCCGCAGATATAACATCACGAACTGCCCAAAATAAAGATCGGAAATTGCCGCCGGGGAACCTCCAGCAGGCGCGGCACTGCATCCCATGTATCTCACCATCAGGTCCCCCTTCACCCTCGCATGCTGAATGGGCTTGGGCGTCTATGCCCGGTTGCTCAAGAGCATGCTTTGCACGGTAGCCGTCGCCGCGCGTCATCACCGCCCAGACGATGCCGGCGGTCTTGTTGGCGCGTGCAACGGCAGCCGCCTTCGCCGGCCGCCACGCCAGCAGGGAGTGGACCCAGGCGGGGGGCGCGCGCTGCCTCGCCGGGCTCGGTCAGGCGGGCGGTTGGGCGACCACGCGCAGATAGGGCTTTATGGTTTTCCAGCCGTTGGGGAATTTCTGCTTCGCCTGCTCATCCGAGACGGCTGGCGGAATGATGACATCCTCGCCCATCTTCCAGTTCACCGGAGTCGCAACCGAATGTTTCGCGGTGAGCTGGCAGGAATCGAGCAGTCGCAGCACCTCGTCGAAATTGCGGCCGGTGCTCATGGGGTAGGTGAGCATCGCCTTGATTTTCTTGTCAGGGCCGATCACGAACACCGAACGGACCGTCGCGTTGTCGGCAGCGGTTCGGCCCTCGGCTGTGCCGCCGGCGCCCTCCGGCAGCATGTCGTAGAGCTTCGCCACCTTCAATTCGGGGTCGCCGATCATCGGGTAGGTGATGGCGTGCCCCTGCGTCTCTTCGATGTCCTTGGCCCAGCGGGCATGGTTGGCGATCGGATCGACGCTGAGGCCGATGATCTTGGTGTTGCGGCGCTCGAATTGTGGCATCAGACCGGCCATGTAGCCGAGTTCAGTGGTGCAGACCGGGGTGAAGTCCTTGGGGTGGCTGAACAGGATCGCCCAACTGTCGCCGATCCAGTCATGGAAGTGGATCGTGCCCTGGGTGGTTTCAGCGGTGAAATCCGGAGCTTCCGAGTTGATCCTGAGTGACATGGCAACCCTCCTGATCGTTTTTCTGTTCGCGGGATTTTCCCGGCTGGCGGACGGCCGCGCCGGGTCGGGGCGGACCGTAGGCTTCGCTCGATCTTCTGACAATGGTGCTGCCGATCCAAACTCTGCCGGCGTCCCTGCCGTGACCCGATCTGGGCCGCCTCCGGCCGGCCTGCGAGCCATCTCACGGTTGCTACGTGCCTGAAACGGGGGCTAACCTGCCCGCTCGGAGGCCGAATTGACAATTGCCGGGGAAATCATCGCTGACCCATACGCGCATCGGAGGGCGGCTATGTCCGACCCGTTGACCGACTTCGTCGCCGCCTGCCGCGCCGAAATCAAACGCGTGTCGGATGCCGCGGATCGTGTGGTGGCCATCGCGCCGCTGATGGCCGAGCTTGCCGCGATAGCCGCGCCTCATTTGGGCCCGGAGCACAGACGCAGTGACCCCGTGCACTACGCCCGCAATGCGATCCATATCGATCCTTCCGGCGATCTTTCGCTGTTCGCCCTGGTCTGGCTGCCGGGCCAGTGGACCCCGGTGCACGACCACGGAAGCTGGGGCGTGGTGGGCATTGTCGAAGGCGTGCTGGAGGAGCGTGCGCTGATGAGCGCGCATGGCGACCTCATCGCCGATGAGGGCATCGTGCTGCGGCGGGGCGGCATGGTGCTGCTCAACCCTGGCTCGGTCAGCAGCTTCGTGCCCGACCCCGACCACATCCACATGACCGGGGTGCCGGAGGACCGCGCGCCCTGCATCAGCCTGCACCTTTACGGCCGCAACATGAACTCGTTCCACATCTACGATGTCGCCGCGGGCACCCGCCGGCTTATCGACGTGCCGCACCACGCGGTGCGTTGAGCTGGTCGGCGCTGTGCGCCTGGTACTGGCCGCGCGGCCTGTCTGCTGTCGGGGCATTGAAGACACGCTGGCCTTCAGTGCGCTGAGCGGCGTGCGGCCGACCATCGAGACGATGCCGCTGGAACGTGCGGCCGAGGCGTATGACAGGATGATGCGGAATGAGGCCCGGTTCCGCATGGCGCTGACGACTGGCCTTGCCGAGCGCAGCCGAGATCCGTTGCATGCTGCCGTAACCTGACCTAATGCGTAACAGGATGTCGAGTCAGCTCCTCGAGTAATAGGCGCAGTGCGTTCAGTTCGGCACCAAACCCGCCCCAGTCTCCAGCCTTCAAGCGATCCATTGCTTTGTCGTAATGCGCAAGTGCCTCACGGGCTTGCTCTGCCACCATGTCAGAGGACGAAGCTCCCATGGGCGCCGTTGGTAGGCCGGCCGCCGGGATGGATTCCTTGAACAGCGCAGCCAGGGCCGCAGGAAGGGTATCCGCCATGACCACATGATCCCCATATGCCGCGATGACTCGCTTGAGTTCCGGCAATTGGCCTAACTCAGCACGCAGGTACAGCGGTGACACATAAAGGATTGAGTTCTCGATCGGCACGACCAGAAGATTGCCCCGAATGACTCGAGAGCCCATCTGGTTCCACAGCGAGATCTGCTGGGAGATCTCGGTATTCTGATTGATGCGTGCCTCAATCTGGAACGGCCCGTAGACTAGCTTGTCCTTGGGAAATTCGTAGACGATGAGCTTGCCGTAGTCGGGCGGGTCGCAGCGTGCGGCAAGCCAAGCAATCATGTTCTCCCGCTGGCTCGGCGCCATGGGCAGCATGAGGAAGAATTCGGTGCGCGGATCGCCGGGCAGGCGCATCATAATGTAATAGGGCGCCATCCTGATGCTGTCGGAGCCATTGATGCCATCGGGACTGGTTGGCTGGCGAGGGAACTGCCAGAGATCCTCTCGATTGTAGAACACTTCAGGCGCGTCCATATGGTATGCGCGGTACTGCAGAGCTTGTATGTTGAACAGATCCTCGGGATAGCGGACGTGCTTCTGCAGATCGGGCGGCATAGCGTCGAACGACTTGAACAGTGTGGGGAAAATGCGCTGGTAGGTCGCGATGATGGGGTCGGCGGCGTCAACTACGTAAAATGCTACTGTCCCATTGTAGGCATCAATAACGATCTTGACCGAATTGCGGATGTAGTCGATGTCCCCGTCTGGCTGCGGCTGAGCATACGGAAACCAACTACTGATCGTATACGCATCCTGCATCCAGTACAGCCGACCATTGCTGACCACCACATAGGGGTCGTGATCGAGTTGCAGGAACGGCGCTATCGTTTGCACCCGATCCTGGATGTTGCGATGGAGCATAATCCGGCTCTCACCGGTGATGTAGCGACTAAGCAGAATGTTCACGTCGTCGAAGTGCCAGGCGAACAAGGTCCTCCAGGCGGTCCCACCGATCGGGATACCATCCGCGCCATCATAACTTGCGTAGACGTTGTCCTTTCCCTTGGGATAGTCGAACTCCGGTATGCTGCCTTTCACGATTACGTAGCCGTCGGCGCTCTGTCCGAAATAGATGCGCGGCTCAGTTATGCCGGGGCCGCCGGAGGCAACCGGTGGAATATCCTTCAGGTAGAAGTTTGGCAGACCCTCAGTGGACTTCTCGGTGACCGGGGACATGACGACCCCATTGCCGTGGGTAAACAGCAGGTGCAAGTTGACCCAGGTCTGGGCGTTGGGTGACAGCAGTGAGGGCGCGAGCTCGCGCGCCGCGAGCATCACCTGCCTATATGAGCCGTCGATCTGGTAGCGATCGATGTCGACATCAAGGAACCTGTAGTAGGTACGTATCTCCTGCAGTTGCGCGTAGGTGTCCATCAAGGGCTGCCAGTCCCACAAGCGAATATTGTCGACGGTACCGCGGTTGTCCTGCAGCGACTGGAAATTCAGCCCCTGTTCAGCGGGGAATGGCTTCACCGTGATCTGTCTGAGATTGTACGCCTCGCGGGTGAGCGCGATGTTCCGCTGAATGTACGGTGTCTCCAGCTGCAGCTCGCTCGGCTTTACCAAGAAGCGTTCGAACAGCGCAGGGAACACCTCGCCAAGAAAGAACGAGCTGCCGAACACCAACGCCACCGCTGCGACGGCGAGAGGGTAGGTGCGGAGCTGCACGTTGACCCATGCAATGACGGCAGCGGCGGCGGAAATGCCTATGAGCAGCCAGAGAATCGGCAACTCGACATGGACATCAGTGTAGCTGGCCCCCACCACGACGCCGTTGTCGTTGTAGAGCAGCAGGAAACGGTCTAATGCGTAGGACCAGGCCTTCACCGCAAAATAGAGACCCAGTAGCGCAGAGCCGTGGGCGATCGCGGCGGATGAAATGTGGCGGGGTCGAAGATCCAGATTGATGCCGCCGTGCACGAAGTATACTGCGCCAGCCATAACACTGCCCAGGAACAGAATCAGCAGCATCCAGTTCTTGAGCGCAATATAGGCCGGCAGCGAGAAAAGGTAGAAACCAATATCTTTGTCGAACAGCGGATCATTCTGGCCGTACGGCATCTGGTGGATGAACCGGAGAACCAGGTCCCACTTGCCAGTCTCGCCCAGCGCGATCAGCAGTCCAAAGACGAGGGCGACAATCAGGGTGAGCAAACGCCACGGCAACAGCGTGGACGTGAGTCCAAACAACTCGATCGGCGTTCCCGGTAATGACCGGACTGTCGTCAAGCGTGTCTCGAGCACTGCTGGGCGCCGAAGGCGTCGCGGCCATGCGAAACGTAGTGCCAGTATCCCGTTCACCCACAGCAGCAAGGCCGATGCTGCGAAGACGGCTACGAAGAGAACAGCTTTCGTGGCGAAGACCGTCCAGAAGACGCCGACATAGCCGACCGTCGAGAACCACGCCCAATCGACCACAAAGGCGCTTGCACTTCCCAGCGCGACGAGGGAGGCCACGATGATGGCGATTGCCACGCCGATGCCTCTCCAGGGCACGTTCCCTCCCCCCGTCACGCTACTACGAAGAAGGTCCGACAGCGGATCACACCTTGGCAGCGCCACGTTAGCGCCACAGCGTGAGCTGATGTCAACCGACCACACCTCCAGTCTGGTCGACGTTTCCATTCGGGATTGTGGCTGAATGAGAGCGTATCCGCAAGGGGACCGCGATCAACAACGGAACCGCCTTGGCCGGAGGCTTCTGAAGTGGACCCCGAACCCGGGACCGACGGGATAGTTGGAGCGCATCGGTAATTGGCGCTGCAACAGGGCAGGCGAGCCCCGGCGCGTCAAAAGAACGTCTTGATGGCCGAGACCACGGTGTAGTCGTCGTCGACCAGCGGGATGACCTGCCACTTGTCGAAGGACGTGCAGGGATGCGAGATGCCGAACGCCACCATGTCGCCGACCGCGAGCGGACTGTCCGCCGGCACCGCCAGGTGGCAGTGCTGGTCGTTGAGGCCGGTCACTACATGACCGGGGGCGATCTCGGCGATGGCGCGTGCGTCAACTCCGGCGCGCGGCCGCACCCATTTGAGTGGCACGGGTAGGTCTATGTCATAGGAGATATCGCGCTTGCCGACCGTGAGGATTGCCTTCGTCGGCTCGGGCCGCGACTGGACGTACGCCCAGACCTCCAGGGCCGGGATCAGGCCGGGGCCGAGATTGTCCAGGTTCGGCGCACGCTTGCGGATCTCGGCGAAGGCCTCGCGATACATCTTCGAGTCATGGGTGAGATAGCAGCCGCTGCGCGTTACCACCAGGAACTCGCGCGCGATCCCGGACTTTGTGAAGCGAGCGACGACGAGGTCGTAGAATGCCGAGCCGCCGGCGCTGATGATGATGCGGCCAGGCGAGAAGAGTTGCGCCTGCTCGCAGGCGACGGCGATCTCGACGAGGAAATCGAGGAAGTGCGACACCGTCGCGGCATCGTTCGCCGGCGAGTCGGTGTGGACCAAGCCCTCGAATCCCTCGACGCCGCGCAGCGCGAGATGCGGCGCCGCGGCTTTCACTGCGCGCGCTATGGCAAGCGCTGTCGTGATGTCACGGCAGCCGGTGCGACCGCCTGCCATCCCGCCTTCGAGCAGGACTTGCAGCGGCCGGCCCGGCGCGGCGGCGCGCGCTGCTGTCGCGAGTTGGTCCACGTTGGCGAGGGAATCGACCAGGCAGTAGAAGTCGAAGGCGGCGTCGCGCTTGAGCTCGCCGAGCACGTAGGAGATCGCCTGGCGGCCGACGAGCTGGTTCGCCAGCACCACGCGGTCGATGCCGAAGTCGCGGCAGATACGCAGTTGCTGCGCGGTGGCGACGGTCATCGCCCAGGCGCCGTCGGCGAGCTGATCGCGGAAGAGCTGCGGGCTCATCGTCGTCTTGCCGTGCGGGGCGATCACGGCGCCCGATAGCGCCAGGAACTCGCGCATCCACTGGCTGTTGTGGCGCAGCGCCGACTGGCGCAGCACGGCGAGCGGCAGCGGTAGATCCTCGCGCAGCACGTTCCAACGCTTGGTGCCGATTTCGGCCAGGGGGAACCGCGCGACGTTGGCGGGGATGCCCTTCACGCTGCCGTCGAGGACGATGGCGTCGATCTCGGCGAAGTTCATTGAGACACCTCATTGCTTGGCGGCACGAAACCGCGGGTCAGCGTCGATTTTCGAGACTTCAAGAGTGCCGCGCCGATACACTATGGGCAATTGTGTATCGGGTTTCAGCAAGTCATGCCGTGCGCAAGGATGTTGACCAGACGCCCGAAGGGGTCGCGGACATAGAAGCGACGCACACCCCACGGTTCGGTCACCGGCCCATACTCGATGACGAAGCCGCCGGCGACGGCGCGCCGATGAACCTCGTCGAGATTGTCGACTTCGATGGAGAGGTCGGGAACGACAGTCCCAGACCCGCCCTCGCTCGCGACGCTGAGCTGCGGCGTTGCCGAGGCCTCCGCCGCGAAGGTGACGATCCACCCGAAATCCATGACGACCTGCATATCGAGCATGTCGCCATAGAAGGCTTTCGCGGCGGCGATGTCATTCGCCGCGATGTTCGCCACCACGCGTTTGACCGCCAATGAGACCTCCCGTCGCCGCCGTAAGACGCACGCTCGATTTGATGCACTTCTCGGGACATGCCGCTCAAACGGCGGAAAGCCTCAATTCTGCTGCTTTTGGCAAGTGCGGCGGAGGGTCTTTTGAGGCGAAAGGGCAGTGAGTTGGAGAACGTCTCGCTATCAGGGAACCGCGACGGTGGCGAGCAACTCCTCGTGCCTATGGCGGAGATCAAGCAGGTCCAGCATGCAGGCGGTGTACTTTTCCGTGCCCGCTATAAAGCCGAATTTGGTGCAAAGGACACTATCCTCGTAGTCCACCTGCTGCGCAATCGTCGCTTGAGTATCAGCTACCACGGCTCGCCAAAACGGGACGGAGACGGTGAGGCCGATCACCATCAATGGGATCGTCAAACCGGCGCTCCAGAGCAGTGCTGTCAGCCGGCGATTTGTTTCGCAATTGGCTGCCCAAACTCGCTTCAGGCGCATTGCTCCCCCGGCAGCTGACGCGGCGTGCTCGCCGGTATTTGCGGCCTGTTTGGGGTTGATAACGAATATGTTGGCCTTCCGCAAGTACCGCTGCGAGCCGGTTCGGCGTGGAGGCCCGAAAATTCCCCCGAACTCGGGTCAAATCCGACACGTGGCAGAGTTGCGCCTCAGCGCGGTATCTCGCCATCTTATGCGTGGGATCCGAAATATCGCGGAATTGAGGGTGCTGGACGCGAACCGGCAACGCGAAGTGGAAAAGCATCTCGCCGGAGGCCGTATCCGCGACCGCCGCGGGACATGGTGCGAGGATATTGCAGGTCTGCGGGGCGCTGATAGAAGCCCCGGCATGACGGGTCTCGCTTCGATGACCGGATTCGGTCGTGCGGCTGGGCAGGGCCAGGGATTCGGCTGGACCTGGGAGCTGCGCAGCGTGAACGGGCGTGGGCTCGACCTGCGCTTCCGCCTGCCGCTGGGTTGGGACGCGCTGGAGCCGGGTCTGCGCGTGGCGGCCGGGCGCGTGCTGAAGCGCGGCAATGTCACCGCGAACCTGGCGATCCGGCGGGAGAGTGAGCCGCGGCTGGTCCCCGATCCGGCGGCGCTGGAGCAGGCAGTCTCGCTGGTGCTGGCTCTGGCCGAGCGGATTCCCGGCAGCCCGCCGCCGCGCGCCGAGGCGCTGCTGGCGCTGCCCGGCGTGTTGCGTCCGATTGCTGGAGAGACGGAGGAGGGGCCGTCGCAGCCGGTGGTCGATATGGTGCGGGCTGGGTTCCAGGCGGGGCTGGAGTCGCTGCTCATGGCGCGGCGGGCGGAGGGCGAGCGGTTGGGTTCGGTGCTCGACAGCCTATTGGACGAAATCGCTGTGCTGCACGGGGCGGCGACGGCGGAGGCCGCCGATCAGCCTGCGATTCAGCGCGCGCGGCTGATGGACAATCTGACTGCGCTTCTCCGCACCACGCCGGCGCTGCCGGAGGAGCGGATCGCGCAGGAGGTGGCGCTGCTGGCTGCGCGCTCCGATGTGCGGGAGGAACTCGATCGGCTGGGCGCGCATATCGCGGCGGCCCGCGCCCTGCTGGCCGAGGGGGCCGCGGTCGGGCGTCGGCTCGATTTCCTGGTCCAGGAGTTCAACCGCGAGGCCAACACGCTCTGCGCCAAGTCGGCCTCGGTGGCGCTGACAGCGACCGGGTTGAAGCTGAAGGCGGCGGTGGAGCAGCTTCGCGAGCAGGTGCAGAACATCGAATGAGCGGGGGCGGGATCGGCCGTCGCGGCCTCTGTCTGGTGCTGGCCGGGCCGTCCGGAGGCGGCAAGAGCTCGGTCGCCCGCGCGCTGCTGGCGGGCGAGCCGGAGCTGGCGGTCTCGATCAGCGCCACGACGCGTCTGCCTCGGCCAGATGAGCGGGATGGCGTGGACTACCATTTCCTGAGCGAGGAGGAGTTCGCGGCCCAGCGGGATGCCGGCGCGTTCCTGGAATGGGCACGCGTATTCGGCCGGCATTGCTATGGCTCGCCCCGCGCACCCGTCGAGGCAGCCCTCGCGGCCGGCCGCGACGTGCTCTTTGACATCGACTGGCAGGGGTATCGCAGCCTGTGCGCGGCCCTGCCGGGGGATGTCGTGGGGGTGTTCCTGCTGCCACCCTCGCTCGCCGCGCTGGAGCAACGGCTGGCGGGCAGGGGCGGGGATGGGCCGGCGGAGATCGCCCGGCGCATGGACTTGGCGCGGGCGGAGATCGGCCATTGCGCCGAGTTCGACCACGTGGTCGTGAACGACAGTTTCGAGCGGACCGTGGGGGAGGTCGGCGCCGTGCTGCACGCCGCGCGGTCCAGCACGGCGCGTCTGGCGGGGTTGGGCGAGTTTCTGGCCGGACTGGGCAGCCAGGTGGATGATATGGCGTAAGTAAGCAAGTCTAGCCGCAGAGGCGCAGAGCGCGCAGAGCCGACTCACGATGCCTCCGGTGCACCAGCCTGGGTTTGGCGCTGGGGGGAGGGCGCTGCTATATCCCGGCCGCCGCCGCAGCTCCGGGCGGCGCCGCGTTCCCGAGCCCCTGGGGCGCGGGGCCTGCCTGAAGGGAATGTCTATGGCCCGCCGCCGTCAGCTTTACGAGGGAAAGGCCAAGATCCTGTTCGAGGGGCCCGAGCCCGGCACCCTCGTGCAGTATTTCAAGGATGACGCCACTGCGTTCAACGCGAAGAAGAAGGGCATCATCACCGGCAAGGGCGTGCTGAACAACCGCATCAGCGAGTATCTGATGATGCGGCTCGGCGAGATCGGCATCCCGACGCATTTCGTGCGCCGGCTTAACATGCGTGAGCAGCTTATTCGGGAAGTGGAGATCATTCCGCTGGAGGTGGTGGTGCGCAACGTCGCCGCCGGCAGCCTGTCGGAGCGGCTGGGCATTCCCGAAGGGACGCGACTGCCGCGCTCGATCATCGAATACAATTACAAGAACGACGCGCTCGGCGATCCGCTGGTGTCCGAGGAGCACATCACCTGCTTCGGCTGGGCCAACACGCAGGACCTCGACGACATGGTGGCGCTGACGTTGCGCATCAACGATTTCCTGATGGGCCTGTTTCTCGGCGTCGGCATCCTGCTGGTCGATTTCAAGCTGGAGTACGGCCGGCTGTGGGAGAACGACGAGATGCGCATCGTGCTGGCCGATGAGATCAGCCCGGACAATTGCCGGCTGTGGGACAGCAAGACCAACGAGAAGATGGACAAGGACCGGTTCCGCCGCGACCTCGGCAAGGTCGAGGAGGCCTATCAGGAAGTCGCCAAGCGCCTGGGCATTTTGCCGGAGGCTGGCTCGCGCGACATGAAAGGCCCGGAGACGATGCAGTGATGCCAACCGGCAAGACCGTTACAGCTCGTGGGCATCCGTGCTCCTGGGGCAGAAAGCAAGAAAGCATAACCGCAGAGGCGCAGAGGCGCAGAGAAAGGCTGGATAACCTCTGCGCCTCTGCACCTCTGCGCCTCTGCGGTTATGCTTTCCTTTTTATATCGGTATGAGTCGGCGGTAGCGGTGAAGGTGATCGTCACGGTCATGCTGAAGCCGGAGGTGCTCGATCCCCAGGGCCGCGCGATTCAGCATGCGCTGCACGGGCTGGGCTTCACTGGCGTCAGCGACGTGCGCGCCGGCAAGGTGATCGAGCTGGAGCTGGCCGAGAGCAATCCTGCAAAGGCCAAGGCTGCGGCGGAAGAGATGGCGCGGCGGTTGCTCGCCAATACGGTGATCGAGGGCTACCGGGTCGCGCTGGAGGGCGGATGAGGGCCGGCATCGTCGTCTTCCCCGGCATCAACCGAGAGCGGGACATGGCGATCGCGCTGGAGCACGCCACCGGTCACGAGCCGCGCATGGTCTGGCACGGCGAGGCGGCGCTGCCCGAGCTCGATCTGGTCGTGCTACCGGGCGGGTTCAGCTATGGCGACTATCTGCGGTGCGGGGCGATGGCCGCGCACTCGCCGGTACTGCGGGCGGTGCGGGATTTCGCCGGGCGCGGCGGTTATGTGCTGGGGGTCTGCAACGGCTTTCAGATCCTGGTCGAGGCGGGCATGTTGCCGGGCGCGCTGTTGCGCAATGCGAGTTTGCGGTTCATCTCCGCTGACTGCCACTTAAGGGTCGAGCGCATCGACACGGCGTTTGCCGGCCGTTACCAGCGCGGCCAAGTGTTCCGCGCGCCTATGGCGCATGGCGATGGAAACTATTTCGCCGATGCGGCTACGCTCGATCGGCTGGAGGGCGAGGGCTTGGCCGCGTTCCGCTACGTTACGCCGGCAGGAGAGGCGACGGCGGACGCCAATCGCAACGGCAGCGCGCGCAACATCGCCGGGATTTATTCGGAGAACTTGCGGGTCTTGGGGCTGATGCCGCATCCCGAAGATCTTGTGGATCCGCTGACCGGCGGCACCGACGGCAAGCCGCTGTTCGACGGTCTGGTCGCATCGCTCGGCGCCTGAATGCAGCGCGGGGTTAGCCAGGAGCTGGCGCAGGAATTCGGGCTCAGCGCCTCGGAATACGCCAAAGTGCTGGAGATCATGGGGCGTACGCCTACGCTGGCCGAACTCGGTATGTTCTGTGCCATGTGGAGCGAGCACTGTTCGTATAAGTCCTCCCGCGTCCTGCTCAAGCAGTTGCCGACGAAAGCACCTTGGGTGATCCACGGGCCGGGCGAGAACGCCGGCGTGGTCGATATCGGCCATGGCCTCGCGGCGGTGATGAAGATCGAGAGCCACAATCATCCGAGTTTTATCGAGCCGTACCAGGGTGCGGCGACGGGCGTGGGCGGCATCCTGCGCGACGTGTTCACCATGGGCGCGCGGCCCGTGGCCAACCTGAATGCACTTCGCTTCGGCAGCCCGGACAATCCGGTGACGCGGCGCATCGTCGATGGCGTGGTGCGTGGGATCGGCGGCTACGGCAATTGCGTGGGCGTGCCGACGGTCGGCGGCGAGGTCAATTTCCACGCGGCCTATGACGCCAACCCGCTGGTCAATGCCATGACCGTCGGCATCGCGCCGACGGATCGTATCTTTCTCTCGGCCGCCGCGGGCGTGGGCAACCCGGTGGTGTATGTCGGCTCCAAGACCGGGCGCGACGGCATTCACGGTGCAACGATGGCCTCGGCGGCGTTCGGGGCCGATGCCGCGGAGCGGCGCCCGACCGTCCAGGTAGGCGACCCGTTCACCGAGAAGCTGTTAATCGAGGCTTGTCTCGAGTTGATGGCCACGGACGCGATCGTGGCGATCCAGGACATGGGCGCGGCGGGGCTGACCAGCTCCTCGGTCGAGATGGCCGGCAAGGGCGGGGTGGGGATCGAGCTCGACCTCGACGCCGTGCCGCAGCGCGCGGCCGGCATGAGCGCCTACGAGATCATGCTGTCGGAGAGCCAGGAACGCATGCTGATGGTGCTGCAGCCGGAACGCGAGGCTGAGGCGCGCGCCATCTTCGAGAAATGGGAGCTGGATTTCGCGGTGATCGGCCGGCTGACCGACACCGGCCGCATCGTGGTGCGCCATGAGGGCGAGGCGGCGGCAGACATCCCGCTCGCGCCGCTGGTCGGCGAGGCGCCGGTTTATGACCGGCCGGGCACCGAGACGGCGAAGCAGACACCGCTGAACCCTGCGCGCATCGAGGATCGGTTGGGTCTGACGCGCGCGCTGGAGCGGCTGATCGCCTGTCCCGACCTGTGTTCTCGCGCCTGGATCTGGGACCAGTACAATTCGACGATCGGCGGTCAGACGGTGAAGCGCCCTGGTACGGCCGACGCGGCGGTTATCCGGGTCGAGGGCACGCCTATGGCGCTCGCGCTGACCACTGATGCCACGCCGCGCTACTGCGCCGCCGACCCCGAGGCGGGCGGCCGCCAGGCGGTGGCCGAGGCGTGGCGCAACCTGACCGCGGTGGGCGCACGGCCGCTGGCGGTGACCGACAACATGAATTTCGGCAACCCGGAACGGCCGGAGGTCATGGGCCAGTTCGCCGCTGTCATCCGCGGAATGGCGGCGGCCTGCGACGCGCTGAAATTCCCCGTCGTGAGCGGCAATGTCAGTCTCTACAACGAGACGCAGGGGCGCGGGATCCTGCCGACGCCGGTGATCGGCGGGTTGGGAGTGCTGGAGGATGCGGCCCAGGCAGTAGGTGTTGCGCTGCGCCCGTGGCTCGACCTGGTGCTGATCGGGGTGGCGCGCGGCTGGCTCGGCCAGTCGCTGTGGCTGCGCGAGATTGCCGGGCGCGAGGACGGGCCGCCGCCGCCGGTCGATCTGACCGCCGAGCGTGCTGCCGGGGATTTCGTGCGCGGGCAGATCCTGGCCGGCGCGGTGCGCGCGTGCCACGATGTCTCGGATGGTGGGTTGCTGGTCGCGGTGGCCGAGATGGCCATGGCAGGCGAGGTGGGGGCGCGGTTGTCGGCGGGGCCGCGCGACATCCCCTCGCATGCCTACTGGTTCGGCGAGGACCAGGGCCGCTACGTACTGGCGGTCGCGGATTCGGGCACGTTGATCCGCGCTGCTGAAGCTGCCGGCGTGAGCGCAGTGCGCATCGGGCACTCCGGTGGGCAGGATTTGACACTGCCGGACGGTGGAACCATATCGGTGCGAGCGTTGCGCGCGGCGCATGAGCGCTTCTTTCCGTCCTGGATGGACGGGGCCTGAAGGGGGGATCGGCCATGCCGATGGCGGCCAGCGAGATCGAGGCGCTGATCAAGGCGGCGCTGCCCGATGCGCAGGTGAGCGTCGAGGACTTGGCCGGCGACGGCGACCACTACGCAGCTGCTGTTGTATCAGAACAGTTCCGCGGGATTCCCCGCGTCAAGCAGCACCAGATCGTCTATGCCGCGTTGCGTGGCCGGATGGGGGGCGAGCTGCACGCCCTCGCCTTGCAGACCTCGGCGCCCGAATAGGAGTTCAAAGACAATGTCCGATCAGCCCGTGTTCGACCGTATCCAGGGCGAAGTCACCGAGCACCCGGTGATGCTCTACATGAAGGGCACTGCGATGTTCCCGCAGTGCGGCTTCTCCGCCCGCGTGGTGCAGATCCTGACGCATCTGGGGGTGCCGTTTCACACCGCCAACGTGCTGGAAGACGACGAACTGCGCGAGGGGATCAAGCAGTTCTCGCAATGGCCGACTATCCCGCAGCTTTATGTGAAGGGCGAGTTCGTCGGCGGCTGCGACATCGTGACTGAGATGTTCCAGTCGGGCGAATTGGAGGGGCTGATGAAGGAAAAGGGCGTGCCGCATCGAGCGGTGGTCTGAGGACTCGGGGTAGCAGCAGCCCATAGAACCCGCGTTTCACTTCGCCTCCCCGCTTGTGGGAGAGGCGAAGTGCTGCCGGCGCCTCTCACGGCCGGCGCGGCGTGTTGAGATTGACGGTGACGTTCTTGCGCTGCGTGAAGCTGTCGAGCATGCCTTCGAGAGAGAATTCCCGGCCGATGCCGCTCTGCTTGTAGCCGCCGTAGGAATGACCCGGCTGCTGGCCGAGACCTTGATTCACCTGCACCCAGCCTGACTCGATCGCATGCGCGGTCCGCAATGCGCTGCCGATGTCGTGCGTCCAGACATAGGCGGCGAGACCGTAATGGCTATCGTTCGCCATGCGGATCGCCTCGGACTCGTCGCGCCAGGGGATCGCGACCAGCACCGGGCCGAAAATCTCCTCGCGCGCTAGCCGCCAGTCGTTGGAGGCATCGGCAAAGACTGTGGGGATGGCGAAATATCCTTCGCTCAGCGGCCCGTCCTTCGGTGGCAGACCGCCGAATACCAGGCGTGCCTCTTTGCGTTTTAGTGTCCGTCCGGGAACAAATTGAGTCTTTAGAATCGCTTAGCGGGTCACCCTTGAAGCCATTGAACCTAAATCCGGCAGTTGAGTGATTGCGCGCCGCGGCTGAATCGGCAGATTTGGCCGGCATGAGCACAGAACAGAGATGTCTGGCGGTTCACCCCGCGGGTGAGCAACCGGAAGTTGCGCCGCATTCGGCGATTGCCGATACCTTCGCCGGGCGCGTGCACGTGGAGTGGGACGCCGCCGCACCGGTGACGCCGTTCGGCCAACTGCCATTCTTCATCGACTACCTGAAGCAGGCCGGGTTGTTCGACAATTGGGTTGCCGACTGTCCGCTGCGGTTCACTAGCCCGAATGCACCGCGTACACGCGATCTGCTTGGCACCGTGCTGCTGTCTGTTCTGGCGGGTCACCGGCGCTATGCCCATGTGACCGCGCTGCGCTGCGATCCGGTGAACCCGCCGTTGCTCGGCATGCGCAAGGTGGTCAGCGAGGACTCGGTTCGCCGCGGGCTGGAGAAGATCGACGAAGCGCAAGGCTCGGCCTGGCTGCAAAACCACCTGGACTATTGCACCGCTCCGCTGCTCGGCGAGCCGTGGGTGCTCGACATCGATACCACCATCAAACCTTTGTATGGGCACCAGGAAGGCGCCGAGCTGGGCTATAATCCGCACAAGCCGGGTCGGCCGTCGCACTGCTATCACAGCTACATGCTGTCGAACCTGCGGCTGGTGCTACGGGTCGAGGTATTGCCCGGCGATCAGCACAACGTCAGACACGCGACGGGCGGCTTGTGGGAGTTGCTGGATCATCTCGGAGCGGGGCAGCGGCCGTGGCTGCTGCGCGGAGACAAGTCGTGGGGCATCGAGCCGGTGATGGCGCGGGCCGAGCGGGAGGAGCTGGCGTATCTGTTCCGTCTGCGCATGACGAAAAACGTCACGCGGGCACTGCAACGGGCGATGCAGGCATCGGACTGGAAGGATGCCGGCCAGGGCTGGCAGGGCAAGGAGACGAGCCTGCGGCTGGAGGGCTGGAGCCGGCAGCGGAGAGTCATTCTGCTGCGCCGCCAACTGGCTGGTCCGCCGGCCGTCGATCATGGCGATCCGGCTCAGCGGCGACTTGGCTTCGTCGAGGTGGGCCCCGATCAGGAGGCGTGGGACTACGCTGCGCTGGTCACCTCAATGGACGATGAAATCCTGACGCTGGGGCAGTTGTATCGCGATCGGGCGGATTGCGAGAACGTTTTTGACGAGCTGAAGAACCAATGGGGTTGGGGCGGTTTCACGACACAGGACCTCACGCGGTGTCGGCTGCTGGCCGGTATCGTTGCACTGATCTACAACTGGTGGAGCCTGTTCGTCCGGCTGGCTGATCCGGAGCACCATCGGGAGGCGATCACCACCCGACCCTTGCTGCTGTCGGCGATCGCGCAGCGCACCCAACACGCCGGCCAGGTGAGGCTGACGATCAGCAGCGCGCATGGCGCGCGCGACAAGGCGAGGCAAGCTTACCTGCGCATCGCCGGCTTTCTTGACCGGCTGCGAAAAAGTGCGGAGCAGTTGGATCCGCTGCAACGCTGGTATCGCATCCTCAGTGAAGCGCTCCGCTACTTCTTGCATGGCCGGCAACTGCAGCCACCGCTTCGCCTGAGCCCGGCCTGAGCAATTACCCCAGGTTGTGGGTCGTCACTTCAGACCGGCGACGATCGGACCCAACTGCCGGATTTAGGTTGAATCGCCTGTGATTCTCTCTCCCCCGAGCATCGATTCGGAGGACTGGATGTGGACCAAGGAGAACCGGACGCGGTACGACCGCACCCGACTGCGCTATGAGAGCGATCTGACTGATGCCGAATGGGCCGAGGTGGAACCATTGATCCCCCCGGCCAAGCCGGGCGGCAACAAGCGGAGCGTTGATATCCGCCAGGTGGTGAACGGCGTGATGTATGTGCTGAGCACCGGCTGCCAATGGCGGGCGATCCCCAAGGACCTGCCGCCGCGGAGCACAGTGCACGACTATCTGGAACGATGGACCTGGGACGGCACGCTGGAGCGACTGCATCACGCATTGTATGTGAAATGTCGTGAGCAGGCCTCGCGAGAGGCCAGCCCGACCGCCGCGGTGATTGATGCGCAGAGCGTGAAGAGCGCCGAAAAAGGGGGGCCTCGATCGATCCGCATGGGTATGATGCGGGGAAGAAGATCAAGGGCAAGAAGCGGCACGTCCTGGTCGATACCCAGGGTTTGCTGCTACAGGCCATCGTGACGGCGGCGGACATCCAGGATCGCGATGGCGGCGCCATGCTGCTGGCGACGCTGTTCGGGATGTTTCCGTTCCTGCTGAAGCTTTATGCCGATGGCGGCTATCAGGGGCGGCGATTCCAGGAGGCGTTGAAGCGTGTCGTGTCGCAGGCCGAGGTGGAGATCGTCAAACGATCTGACCAGGCCAAGGGCTTTGTCGTGCTACCAAAGCGATGGGTGGTCGAACGCACGCTGGCGTGGCTCAACCGATGTCGTCGACTGGGTAAGGATTGGGAAAATCTCAATGTGAAGGCGCGTGCCTTTCTGTTGCTCGCTTCCATCCGTCTCATGGTCAGACGGCTATGCAGGAACTAGCAATGTTCCCGGACAGACTCTCAGTCCCCCATCGACATAGGCGCAGATCTTGCGGAATTGCTTGTCGTTGATGATGGCGCCGATATCGGTTGTTTCATCCAGCGGATCGCCGAGCTTCAGCGCCTGTGTCTTGGCTCGCAGCTTGTCGAGGAAGTTGTCGAAGATGTCGGCGTGCAGGAAGAGACGCGAGCCGGCGGTGCACGACTGGCTCTGCCGGGTGAACCGCATCCCGGCGATTACGCCATCCACCACCCAGTCCTCGTCGGCGTCGGGATAAACGATCGACGGGCTCTTGCCGCCGAGCTCCAGAGAGACCGGCACGATGCGGTCGGCGGCGGCGCGCATGATGATCTTGCCCACCTCGGTCGAGCCGGTGAACGACAGCTTGCGGATGGCTGGGTGCTGCGCGAGCGGTCCGCCGCATTCCTCGCCCAGCCCGGTCAGCACGTTCAGCACGCCGGGCGGCAGAAATTCCTGGCAGACCTCGGCCATCAGCAACACACCGAGCGGCGCGTCCTCCGCCGCCTTCAACACCAGCGTGTTGCCGGCGCACAGAGCAGGCGCGATCTTCAGCGCGCCAAGCAGCACCGGTGCGTTCCAGGGGATGATGGCGCCGACCACGCCGAGCGGCTCGCGTCGCGTGTAACTAAGCACGTTCTCGCCGAGCGGGATCGTTTCGCCCTTCAACTCGCCGGCGAGGCCGCCGAAATAGCGGAAGATGTCGGCGGAGAGTTTCTGCTTCCGGTCGCGCCTGCGTGCGCAGCGCGTTGCCGGTTTCAAGTGCAATGGTGCGGGCGAGTTCCTCTGCGCGCGCCTCCAGCGCATCGGCGATGCGCAGCAGGCTGCGGCCCCGTTCGCGTGGTGGCACCTTGCTCCATGACGGAAACGCATGCGCGGCGGCTTGCACGGCGCGATCGACATCGGCGGCGTTGCCGCGTGGAATCTCGGCGATCTTCTGGCGCTTTGCCGGATTCTCCACGTCGAGTAGAGAGCCTGATGCACTATCCACCCAGGCGCCATCTATCAGCATCCGGGCGTGACGTTGCGGGTTTGCGATCTGCGGACGCGTCTGTTCGGTCACGGACATGATGTACCGCCTTCTGTGCAAACAGCGTGGAATGGAGCCATTTATTGTGAGCAACCGCATATAGTGCGGGCACGCGGGAGGGTCCAGGTCGCGCCCAGGCTCAGCCCGCGGACGGTGCGCATCACCCGGGGATCGCTTCGCTGCGCTCGCGATGACATTGATCGAGAGGCCAGACCTGGATCGCGTCAGGATCGATGTCAAAATTGCACGGACTGCCAGGCGCGGGATCGGCTTGCCCATCCAATATCCTAACTCGGGCATCGCCAACGTTGACGATAACCTGACGGCCGATCCCCAAGGACATAACGCCCTCGATCAAGCCCTGATACGGTCCGTTCGAGGTGATCCGGGCGCGCACCGGTGAGAAGCTCCAGCCGACCCGCTCGCCGCTCGTGAGCGCCGGCCCGGCGACCCTGACCATCATGCCGCCGGCAACGACAATATGGTCTCCATCGGCAACAACACCTTCGGCCACGTTGTCCGCGCCGAGCAAGCGCGCCACACTCTCGTTGGCAGGGCGCCTGAAGACCTGGTCTGTGGCTCCCGATTGCAGTACCCGGCCGTCCTTCAGCACGAGAAGCTCGTCGGCCAGAAGCGCCGCTTCCAGCGGATCGTGGGTGACGAGAATTGTCGTGGCCGTAAACTCCTGTTGCAGCGCGAGGAGCTCGCGGCGGAGGTGTGCCCGGAGAGGGGCGTCTAATGCCGAAAACGGCTCATCGAGCAGCAACAGGCCGGATGGCCTGGTCAGCGCGCGTGCCAGCGCGACCCGCTGTTGCTGACCCAGCGAGAGGGCCGCGGGGCGTCGCTGTTCGAGGCCGTGAAGGCCGAGCCGCTCAATCCAATAGTTCGCCACATCCGGATCGGCGCCGACGGGAAACCGCAGATGTTCCATCACGGTGAGATGCGGAAACAGGCCGTAGCTCTGCGGGACATAGGCAATCGTACGCGCTGCCGGATCGAGATCGGCGAGGTCACGACCGTTGACAATGACACTTCCTCTGTCGCATCGTTCCAGGCCGGCGATCAGCTTGAGGATCAACGATTTTCCCGATCCGGATGGACCGAGTATCGCGAGACGGCGCGCGCGAGGCGACCACACGACTTCAAGATGAAAGCTACCGAGCTGTTTTTCGAGTCGGAGGCTTATATCAGCCGAACTGATAGCCCTGTGCGACGCTATCGAGCTGCGAGACGCAATCGGCGGCGCGATCACACCGGAAGGGTAGGCCCTTTGCGACTTACGCTGATTGGCTGCAAGGCCACTCAGTGCCATAATCAGCAGAGCCAACACGAGCGTCGGCAATAGCACCGGCAACATCGCCGGAAGCCCCCGGGCTCCGAACGCCACGTAGGTATAGACCGGCAGCGAATAGGGGTGATAGGCAACCATCACGGTCGCACCGAACTCGCCGAACGCGCGAAGCCACGCAAGCAGCAGGCCGGACAGGATGGTGGGCCAGGCGATCGGCAGGCTGATGCGGAAGAACACGCCGGATGGACCGCGACCGAGCGTTGCGGCGACGCCTTCCAGCGCCGGATCGATCGAGGCAAAGCCCGAACGCGCCGCAATGATCAGGAACGGTGCGGCCACGAAAGTTTCGGCCAGCACGATTCCGGCGAAGGAGTCGGTCAGGCTGCCCCCGAACAGACGACCAAGCGGCATGGAATAGCCGACCAGGAACAGCAAAAGAATGCCGCTGGTGAGCGGCGGCAGCGCCAGAGGAAGCTGAACGAGAAAACCAAGGCCCGCCATCGCCCGGCCGGGGACCCGAGCCAGAAGATATCCAAGGGGAATCCCGCCGAGCGCGATAACGAGCGTTGCCCCACTGGCGGTGGCAACCGAGACGGCACAGGCGTGGAGCAGTGCTCCGGCATCTATCGAGCTCCAATCAGCAAGCCTCGCTTGCTGTGCGCCCGCTATGAGCGGGGCGATCAGGTAAACCGCCAGGAGCCCGGCGAGCCACAGCAGCGGCGCGGGGAGACGGCGTGTCACTTTGCATTATCGACAAGCGATCGGACGCTTGTCGGCAGTGAGCTCGCCGTCCCGGTCAGGGCGAGCTTCATCAGATCGAGCCCATGCGAACGCATCAGGATCCGGCCATCAGCGCCGAGCAGAAAAGCGACAAACCGATCGGCACCGTCCGGATCGGGTGCATCGCGTAGAATTGTGACCGTATAGACCGCCTTCGGCGTGATCTGGGCGGGCAAACTGATTGCTGGGATTTTCGCATCGGACGTCTCGGTTGAATAAAAGAAGCCCGCGTCGAGCTGACCCGACTGAAGCCGGCCGACCAGCGTCTCTTCCGGCAGCACTTCGTCCGGGTTTTCCGGCGCGCCAAGGACACGCTGCGCCAGATCCGGGTCTTTGTAGAACGTCTCGGCCTGCTTCATCAGTTCGAGCGTGAGCTGGCCCTTGGGATCGAGTTTGGGGTCGGTCCGTCCGAGCCTGATCCCCGGCTCCGACAGGACCTGATACCACGGCTTGGTCTTGAAATCCGCGGCGAACCGGCTTGACGGATTATAGCCGATGACCACAGGGGATTGGGCGAAGGCGATGTACCAACTCACCCAATCGCCATTCGCAGACCCCATTAGGCTGGCATTCACCTTCGGATTGGCGCTGATGAACACGTCGCCCTGGCGAAGCTTTCCCTTGATCTGATTGGCCAGCAGGTTCGAGCCGCCGGCATAGCCCTGAAAACGATCCCCCCGGGCTTTGTCGAAGGCGGGCCCGACGCTGTGTTCCATGAGATTGACCAGCGATCCGGCGTACAGAACACTCACGGTTCCCGCTGCCGACGCGACCGAAGCCTGCATCAGCAGCACGGTGGTGATGACGATAGCAAAGCCGGGCACGGCGAGCCGTGCGCGATGCAAGCACGAACGGAATGTCGGCAGGGCGCGCATTAATCGGACCTCCTATGGTGCAGGAATGACTTCGGCGAACAGCGTGCCGAGCGCGACGTCCTCTGCGCGCGGCCGTGAATCACGGCGTACAGCGCCGAGCGTCACCGGGTCGCGGCCACCTTACCCTGATCGTGACGATATGGCCGATTAGATATAGCGGGAAGAGCTGTCAAGGGCGCCGCGGCGAAGAGCCTGACCCGTCCAGGCTAATTTGAGGGCTACCCCAGACCCCGGGGCCGCCGGGCTGCTTGTCATCGGCAGAGCACCAAGCCACGCTGCGGCTATTCAACTGCCGGCATTACATGTCGGCTCACGAACGCAGGGCGCGCACGGGATACCTGCCATGGTGAAACGAAAGACACACCCGACCGGCGCTACCGGCAAGAGCGACCGGTTGAGCATCCGGCTCGACTTGGCCTCCGGTGCCCGGATCGGACCCGGCAAGGTCGCCGTGCTGGAAGAGATCGCCCGTTCCGGCTCGATCTCGGCCGCCGGCCGCGCCTTGCGCATGTCGTACCGACGCACCTGGGAGCTGGTCGAGGACCTTAATCGCACCCTCGGCACCCCTGTGGTGGAAACCGCGGCTGGTGGCAGCGGCGGTGGCGGCGCGGCCCTGACGCGCGCCGGAAAGGCTGTCGTGGAACGCTATCGCGCCATCGAGATGGATACCGCGCTTGCCGCACGCAAGCATCTGCTCGCGCTCAGCCGTGCCTGTTCCGACAAGTAAGCACTCAAACTCCCAGGTGACCGCAAATGAAGCTTTCTGCCCGCAACCAGATCGCCGGTACGATCAAGACCGTAAAGCCAGGTGCCACGACGACGCATGTCACCATCGAGGTTTCGCCGACAGTGACGATCACCGCCTCCATTACCAACGAGGCATCCGCCGAGCTAGGACTGAAGCCCGGCATGCAGGCCATCGCAGTGATCAAGGCGTCCGACGTGATGGTGGGCGTCTGATCAGTCCGCCGCGTCCGCGTGGCCGGCCGCCTCCGGCCGCCGCAGGGCGGCGAGCAACGAGGTGGCGCCGGCGGAACGCAACGGGATGAACCGCTTGCCTGCTTGGCGGCACAGCAGCTTGGCCGCCTGCGCCGCTTGGTGGCTGATGCAATCAACCGGGAAGACCACGATGTCCGCCTGGCTCGTCAGGCCCGCCAGCAGGTTCAGGTGGTGCTCGATGCCGCCGTCATGATGCAGGAACGCAGCACCTGAGCGTTCGGCGGCCGCCCGCAGGTGCGCTACCTGGTTCGGGCGTCCGCCGACATAGAGCACGGTCACGCCATGAAGCTGGGGCTCCGGCGTGAGCGCCAAACTGTCGTCGCCGCAGCCCGCCAGCACGGATGTCTCGATGACGTTCAGCTCGCGGCGCAGCGCGCTGCAGTCCCGTTCGGCCTTCGTCCGCGCCGACCGCTCCCCCGCAATGACCGCCTTCGCTTCTGCAAGCCTCTCCTCCAGCACCGAGCTGCGTCGGGTCTCGGTCGCGAGGCGCCGTTCCAGGTCCGCGATCAGTTGCCGCAGCATGGTATTGTCCTGACCAGAGGCAGGCGCCTCCGCGACTATACGCTGCGCGAGTGCCCGGCGCAGTTCCTGAATGCACGCGTCGCGCGTAACCACCGCGTCGCGTAAAGCGGCCTGCTGCCGGTCGAGCCGCGCCTGCAACTCGGCGTTGTCCGCTTCCAACTGGCAGAGCCGCCTGATGTCGGCGCGGTTGACCGCACCGACGAGGTGCGAGAGCATATGCACTTCGCCGAATGCCTCACGAATGACGGCATGTGTCGCGGCAGGGTGGGTCAGCGTCGCCCAATAGGCCCCCGGTATCTCGCCGCGCCGCACGGCCTCGCGCCAGAGCGTGCGCACAGCACTCTCGGCGTTTGCCTTCTCGAATTGCCGGATCGCCAGGCGGTGACGTTCATCCAAAGTCTTGTTCAGCAGCTTCGCCGTCTTGTCGTGACGGCTGGCCAGACTCACCGCAGTGCCGTGCAGCTCGTGATCCGTGCTCCCCGGCGGAGCAAGCCCGAGCTTCTTCAGAAGCTGGCGAAGTTCTCCCGTGGAGAGGAACGTGCCAATGATCGAGCAGTGCAGATTGGTGTTGAATTCCCAGATCTTGGTACGGCGCACCGTTCCGGCCATGGGCGGCATGCCGCTCCGAATCACCAACGCAGGAGGGATCGAGGCAACGGCGATCGTCTGTGGCGGTGCGGAAGGGATGCTGGCGCCGACCCTGATCGCAACCGAAGCCGATGCTGCGGTGATCATTTGCTGCCTCTCCACAGCAGGCTGCGATACATGTGTCCCCTCTTCGCTCTTGTCACGCTATGAATGGATGGATATAGCGTAGGCGAGGGCGGCCTGCCAAGCTGCGGGCCGGCGAAACGGAACGAAGGGAGCACAGGATGCCGCCGAGACGCATTGCCGGCCTGGTCGGACTGTCCCTGGTTGCGATGACAGGTCTGTCAGGGGCCGGCCTGGCGGGGCCCGATTTCCCGACAGTTCGCTTTGAGCGGGGATGTTGCGACGCCAGGTGTTTACGACCTCGCGAGCCTGTCGGCACTACCGGCAACGATAGAGACCGTCACATACCTTTCGGCCGGCGTTCCGGTGACCGACACCTATACCGGGACACTTCTCTGGACCCTGCTGAATGCGGCGGGCGGCACCCCGCCTGTCTTGGGAGAAAAGAATAGCGTCCTGCGGAACTACATCGTTGCCGTCGGCAGTGACGGCTATGAAGCGGTGTTCGCGGCGGGCGAGATAGACCCGAAATTCGGCAATCGGTCGTATACGGTAGCGTACAGCGATACCGGCGGGCAGCTTGGCCCCGGCGGACCGCTGGGCTTCGCCCGCATGGTGGTTCCTGGCGATCGAGCTGGCGGACGTTACGTCTCCAACCTCGTGGCCCTGCATGTCGGAAATGCACCGTCGCTTCCCGGCAGTGGCGGCGGTCTCTCGACCGAGTTCAAGCTGATCGGCGACGTCAGTCACCCTGGCATCTATACGCTGTCCAGCCTGGAAGCATTGCCGGCGACGACCTTGACGGCGACATATCTTGCTGGCGGCACGCCAGTTACCGACACCTATACCGGCGTGTCCTTGTGGACCCTTATCACCTCGGCAGGCCTAGTCACCAATCCTTCCATCAAGAACGACGTTCTGCGCAAATATGTCGTCGCTGTTGGAACCGACGGCTACGAGGCGGTCATCTCGCTCGGCGAGATCGACCCCATGTTCGGCGATCAGCCTGATCTCGTGGCCTATGCGGACACTGAGGGCCAGTTGGGTGCCGACGGGGCGGACGGGTTCGCGCGGATCGTGGTGCCGGGCGATTCAGCCGGCGGTCGCTATGTGTCGAACCTGATCGAACTCGGCGTGTTCGACGCCAGCGTGCCGGAGCCGCGAGGCATCGCCCTGTTCGTCACGGCGACCCTGGCGCTGGCTTTCGTGCGAAGGGCCTCGCCCAGGCACCCTCACCGCAGCGCTATGAGCGGCGACCTCTCCTGCGGTGCGGGGAGAGGTGGAACTTGAAAGTTGGGCCAGCGCAGCATCGGTTCAGCATAGGCATCACGACACCAAAGCCCCGAACTTGCCCGCCAAACGACTGGCCGTTCACCAGCGGTCAATGCCTGCGCTGGTAGCTTCCGCGCATGCGCCTCAAGCTGTACCGCGCGCCCAAAATGGCGGAGGCTCTGGCGCGTCTGCGCGCGGAGCTGGGGCCTGATGCGCTGATCCTTGCCACCCGGCCGGTTGCCGACGGGGTGGAAATCACCGCCGCGCTGGAGCCGGAGCCGGACGAGCCACAACCGGACGCGACGCGTTTGCCGGCGCTCGAATACCATGCGGTTCCACGAGTGCTGCATCCGGTGCTCCAGCGCGGCCCGCTGGAAACCGCGCTGGCGGCGGTCATCGCCTTTGCCCCGCTGCCGCTGGAACAGCGCCGCCCGCTGTTGCTTGCCGGCCCTCCAGGTGCCGGCAAGACACTCACCACGGCTCGCCTCGCGGCACGTCTCGTGATGGCGGGCGTTACCCCCGTGGTTGTGACGACCGATGGGGGGAGGGCGGGTGCGGCTGAGCAGCTCGCCGCCTTCACCCGCGTGCTTGGCATGGAGCTGATTGCGGTGGCCAATCCAGTGGCACTTGGCCGCGCGCTGGCCCGGCGGCCCTCCGGCGTGCCGGTGCTTATCGACACGCAGGGGACTGATCCGTTCGACCCGGCCCAGCAAGAGCAGCTTGCTGCTCTGGCCGCCACCGCCCAAGCAGAGACTGCGCTGGTGCTGCCCGCCGGCCTGCACCCCGACGAGGCGGCCGAGCTGGCGGCTGCCTTCGCCGGAGCCGGCGCCAGCCTGCTGATCGCCACCCGGCTTGATCTGGCACGGCGACTGGGCTGGGTGCTGGCCGCCGCGCATGCCGGTCGCCTCGCGCTTGCCGAGGCTGGGATCGGGCCGGGCGCCGCCGATGGGCTGGTGCCGCTCACCCCCGCTTTCCTCGCCGCCCGCCTACTTTGCACCGGATCACGCCCATGACCGCATCCACATCCCCGTGCCGAGGCCGCCTGATCGCAGTCGCCTCGGGCAAGGGGGGCGTCGGCAAGACTTGGCTCTCGATCACCCTGGCCCACGCGCTCGCCCGTCGCGGCCGGCGGGTCCTGGTGTTCGACGGCGATCTCGGGCTGGCCAATGTCGATATTCAGCTCGGCCTGACCCCGGAGCGCGACCTCGGGGCCGTGCTTGCCGGGCGTTTCAGCCTAGCCGATGCGGTGCTGCGCCACGAGGAGGGCGGGTTCGACATCCTTGCCGGCCGCTCCGGTTCCGGGGCGCTGGCAGGGCTCAATTCGGCTGCGCTCGACATGGTGCTGACCACGCTTCGGCAGGCCACCGAAACCTACGAACTGGTGCTGCTCGATCTCGGCGCCGGGCTAGAGCGGCCGGTCCGCCGGTTGGCTGCTTGCGCCGACACGCTGCTGGTGCTCGCCACTGAGGAGCCCACAAGCCTGACTGACGCTTATGCGGTGCTCAAGCTGCACGCTGCCGATCGTTCGAAGCGGAACGATCCGGGAGATGTTCGCGTGATCGTGAACCAGGCCGCCAATCGCACCGCGGGCGAGCGCACCTATGAGACGCTGCGTCGCGCCTGCGCCGCTTTTCTCGGCCAAACTCCTCGGTTCGCCGGCATAATCCGCCGCGATGAACGGGTACCGGAGACCATCCGCCGGCAAGCGTTGCTGCTGACCCGCTATCCGACCTGTGGTGCGGCAGAGGACATTGAACAGGTCTGCCGCGCGCTTAGCTGAGCTTCGCGCTTTCTCCTTCGCCGTCTCAGGGGCGGTCTGGTAAAAATAACTATGACGCTGATTCGCAGCAGTGGCAGCCGCGACCTGAGAGTGGATTTCTTCCGGGGCCTCGCGCTCTGGTGGATCTACACCGACCACGTACCGGGCGATGTGCTGGGCAATTACAGCTTACATTCCGTTGCGTTGTGTGACGCAGCGGAAGTGTTTGTGCTGCTCGCCGGGTTCGGCGCGGGCAAGGCGTATGCCGCGGTGATGGACCGCGACGGCTACCTATTCGGAGCGGCCGAGGCACTGAAGCGCGCCTGGACGCTTTATATTGCGCATATTTTCCTGTTCGTCGTTTATGCCGCTCAGGTCTCCTACGGAGCGACCCTGCTCGACCGTCTGAATTATCTGGACGAGAGCAAGCTGAACGTGCTGGCCGACCAGCCTTATCAGGCGCTAATGGAGGCGCTAACGCTGCGTTATCAGCCCAGTCTGCTGAATATCCTGCCGCTGTATATCGTGCTGCTGGCGATGTTCGCCTTTGCGATGCCGCTGCTGCGGCAGCCAAAGGTGCTGGTCGGTCTGTCGCTGGCGACCTATGTCGGGGTGCGTGCACTGGGCTTCAATCTGCCGTCGTGGACCGACGACGGCTGGTTCTTCAACCCGTTCACCTGGCAGTTGCTGTTCCTGATTGGTGCCATCCTGGCCTATGCGCCGCCGCGGCGGTTGCCGACGCCGACCGCCGTGTTCGATGGGCTCGCGGTCGCAACGCTGGTCGGCGGCCTGGTGGTGATCTTCGGCGTCTGGCAGTACCCGCGTTTTGCGGCGGCACTACCGTGGCAACTAACCCACGCGCTGCTGTCGATCGATAAGACAAATCTGGACCCGCCCCGCCTACTGTCGATCCTGGCGCTGCTTTGGCTCACGATACGGCTTGTCCCGGCGAACGCGCGCTGGCTGCAATCACGTTGGGCTGGGCCCCTAGTCCTGATGGGGCAGCACTCGCTGCCGGTGTTCTGCTTCGGCATCTTCATCGGCTTTTTTGGCCGCATGGCGCTGGAAACCAGCGACGCGGCACCCATGCAGGTGCTGGTCAATGTCGGCGGCATTGCCTCGATGGCCGGGGTGGCGTGGATCGCGGCCTGGTATGGCGAGCGCGGCCGCGCGCGCTCGCGCTCCACGGCGCCCTTGCCCGCGACGGCCCGCACTGTTACGCAAGTGTCCCATGATGTGGTGGGCGGTTTTGGCACTGCTCGCGCTGTCGGCGGTGCGTCCGCCGGTGGCGTTGGCAGGGCCTGAGGGCGCGCCACCCGTCGTCTGTCCAAGCTCGGCGGATGTCGAAACACCGGATCAGCCGTTCGACCACCTGGCCGCGGCGATCAAGACCGGTGGTCCGATCGAGGTGCTCGCACTCGGCTCGGCCAGCACCGTGGCGAGCGGCAAGGCGGGTTTTCCCTACGCCATGGTCCAGTCGCTCGAGGCGGCACTGCCGCACACGACATTTCGTCTCACCGTGCAGGGCGGGCGAGGGTTGACCGCCGGGGAGCTGCTCGACGATCTGCGAGTGGCGCTGAAGCGCCAGCACATTCCGCTGGTGATCTGGCAAACCGGCACCGTCGAAGCGGTGCGCGGGATGCTCCCGGAGGAACTCCAGGACGTGCTGGAAGATGGCGCGAGATTGGTCGAAGGGCAGGGCGGTAATTTGGTGCTGATGGATCCGCAGTTCAGCCGGTTTCTGCGCGCCAACACCGATATCGACGCATATGAGCGGGCGATCGCGGCCGCTGCCGAGTTGCCCGGTGCCAACCTGTTCCGCCGCTTCGACCTGATGCATAGCTGGGCGGAGAACGGGACGCTCGATCTGGAGCGGACGGCAGCGGCCGAGGAACGCGCCGCGGTCAGCCTGCTGAACCAGTGCGTCGGCCGAGCGCTCGCGCGGTTCGTATTGAATGGGATTGGTCGCTGATCTGTAGAAGTCTTGACTTAATCTGACATCGGGTGTCGGCTGGCGTCAACCCAGAAGGACACCACCATGACCAAGGACCAGAAGATCATCGGCGCCAAGGCCGGCCTGCTCGAGCTCGCCAAGCAGCTCGGCAACGTCAGCCAAGCCTGCAAACTCATGGGATATTCCCGCGATAGCTTCTACCGCTTCCAGGAACTCTACCAAAAAGGCGGCGAACTCGCCCTTCAGGAGCTCTCCCGCCGCAAGCCCATCCTCAAAAACCGCGTCGCCCCAGAGGTCGAGCAGGCCGTGCTCGCCTTCGCCATCGACCAGCCCGCCTGGGGCCAGGCAAGGGTCGCCAACGAACTGCTCAAGCGCGGCATCAGCGTCTCACCCTTCGGCGTGCGCTGCATCTGGCTGCGCCATGACCTCGCAACCATGAAGCTCCGCCTCAAGGCGCTGGAAGCCAAAATGGCCCAGGAGCGGTTGATCCTGACCGAAAGCCAGCTCGCCGCCCTGGAGAAGGCCAAGGCCGACAAAGAGGCGCACGGCGAGTTCGACACCGAATGCCCCGGCTACTGCGGCGCCCAGGATACCTTCTACGTCGGAACCCTCAAGGGCGTCGGGCGCATCTACCAGCAGACCTTCCTCGATACCTACTCCAAGCTCGGCTTCGCCAAGCTCTACGACCGCAAGACCCCGATTACCGCCGCCGATCTGCTGAACGATCGCGTCATCCCGTTCTTCGAGGAGCAGGGCGTGCCGCTGCAGCGGGTGCTCACCGACCGCGGCACCGAGTTCTGCGGCGCCCACGACCGCCACGAATACGAGCTCTACCTGGCGGTCGAGAACATCGACCACACCCGCACCAAGACCCGCAGTCCGCAGACCAACGGCATCGTCGAGCGGTTCCACAAAACCATGCTCGATGAGTTCTATCGTGTGGCGTTCCGCAAGAAGCTCTACAGCTCAATCAACGAGTTGCAGGCGGATCTTGATCTGTGGCTCGCCGACTACAACCAACACCGTACCCACCAGGGCAGATACTGCTTCGGAAAGACCCCAATGCAGACCTTCCTCGATGCGTCACAACTCGCTCGCGACAAACAAATCGGAGGTGATAGAAACCATCAGCAAGCCGCCTGATCATCACCGCCAGAGCACACCAATTGTCAGATCAAATAGAGACTTGTACAGCTGATCGCTGGCGGTGGGCGGGCTCTCAGCTTCTTCATTCAGTGCCTGAATAGCCTACTCTTTCGACGGGGTGGGCCTTGACCGAGCGTCACCCAATGTTGCCGCTGCTGCCCTGGCAGTGTCGCCGCGAGATACTTCACGGCGTGCCGCACTCGACGTTGCCTTCCGACGCATTGCGTCCCGCTTCCACTCGTTCCAGGATTGCACTTCCCGGTTTGCTCGGTCGAGCTGGTCATCCAGCCAGTTGCGATCACTCATGGTTCTATTGCTCCTTTCCTGCCTCGAGTTGCGTCAGACCCCAGTCAAAACGATGCTCCGAAAGCTGATCCACATGAGCTGCTTCGACATCGAGGTACGTCGGATACTGTTTGATACGCGGCGTCGCGGTTGTGGGTGCCCACTCGATCACATGACCTCGTTCATCCTTCCGTTTCCGCATCTCGAAGAATTCGAGATATCGTTGAGGAGATACGCCAACAAACGGGCGAAATGCGACTGCATCACCATCAGCTTCAGGATCGTCATCGACATCCAGGGAGCCCCTGTATAGCTCCTTGGCCATGCTCTTTGGGTAAGGCTCAACGTAAACGACGCGACGGACGCCGGCCGCGATAATGTGTCGCGCACACATGTGGCATGGAAAGGTTGTACAATAGAGCGTAGAGTCCTTTACGGACAAGCCTCTCCCGGCCGCATCGGTGATCGCCGACATCTCTGCATGAACAATTCTGCCAAATTCAATTATGCTCGCGGCACGCGTGCCGGCAAGAACAGGAAGCTCAGGAGAAAAGAGAGCCTTGTCCACAAGTTTGGACGCCTCGATCGAGGCGAGATCCTCGCACAGCCAATCAGCCTTACGCAGACGATCAAAAACTTCTTCGAGAATTTCATGCTTCATGCGTGAGCTTAAATCGCGACCGATAATGAAATCGCGGTGGTCTCCTGCCCGATCTTCCTCGCGCCCTTCCCACACGTGACCGCCTCCAGGCTTCGGGACTTCGTTGCAACCCGCCGCTATTGATCTCTCCGTCTTGGTCGTAATCACGGCGCCAACTTGTCGCGACAAATCGGCTAAACGAAGTGCTGCGGCCTTAGCGTGAAATAGGCCATACTCATCGAGCGAGGGGGTATGGTATGGATGGCGGAATAAGATCTCAATGAGCCTAGTTACCTGCTGTGGCAGCGTCTCGGGATTCTCAGAATATATCAGGAACGTTAAACGTCCGCAAGCGGATTCGGAAGGCCGATAGGGGCCTGCGGCACCGCTTTGCTGCCGAAGTCCGGGCCCAAAGGCTGGACAACTGCGGAGCGCTCCTCACCGCAGTCACGCGAACAGCGACGAATAGTCCTTCGGCTGATGAGCAAAGGGGTCGAGAATGTTCCCCTCCGGACTCCGATCGACGCCAATCCGCGGGTTAGGATTCGGCGGGACGTAGTAGCTGGGGCTGCTGAGCCCGTACTTGGCCATAAGCTGCGCGTTCAGCTTGGTCCTCCAGAGCCAGGCGACGCCTGCACCGACAGCATCAAAGAGATCGCTGTTTTCTCCATTCAGCCCAAACACGGTGTTCTGCTTCGTGGTCAGAATCGGGAATGCCGGGTCGCCCTCGACCGGCACCTGCTTAAGGCCCCAGGACGGGTTCTCCTTGATCAGATACGCAACGGTCGGTGCATCCAGAAACGCCAGATCGAGCCGTCCGGCCAGAAGGTCCCGGATGCAGGCATCGGTGGTGTCGTAGAGCTTCACATCCGTCGTGCCCGGGACCTTTGCCACCGGCATCTACGTGACGCCAGGTTTATTCCACTGTCACCAGATAATCCCGCCCGACCCAGCTTCCGCTATTTCGCCAGCGCCAGGTGAACGCGATCCGCGTGCCGGGCGCCAGCCCCTCGGTCGGCAGGGCGAGCGTATGCACTCCAAGCCCGGTTTCCTGCGTGACGCTATCGGTGACCGCGCTCCATCGATCGGCGCTCCAATGTACCGTCGCGGCCTCCGGCAGGTCGATACGCAGCACCCGTCCGGCTGGCAGCGTGTCGGCGCGCCAGTCCGGCCGCCACGGCCGGCAACGTGGCGTATTGGTCTGCTTCAGGTAGCGGCGGACGGTTTGCGGCGGCATGTCGAACACCGCGCCGTCGGCCAGCGAGCGCAGCAGCTTCACATGCTCGGCGTGCGCCCACACCAGCGGCATCGCCGATCCGCTCGGCCGCCCGGGGAATAGCTCGCGGCGGGGGATAGGCTCGCCGTCCCAGACCTGCTCGGGCAGCAGCCCGCCATCGCTGGCGCAGGCCTCCAGCACGCCGAGCAAGTGTTCGGCCTCGGCACGGTGTCCGGCGGCCAGCTCATAATGCGCCCGCTCGCCGGCGAGGAGCGGCCAGGGCCGGCCGATGCCGGTGCCGTCGAAGCCGCTGCCGTCCGCCTTCTCACCGTAGCCGTCGCCGTTGTAGCGGCGCCAAAGCGGGCCCGGTGGCAGATCGACCTTCAGCAGCAGGTCGATGATCTTCACCGTATCGACGATGCGCGGATCGTCGGCGGCGCGCAGGCCGAAGCGCACCAGGGCAAGCGCATCCGGGCTGACCAGCTCGTCGCCCGGCAGCACGCTGGCGTCACCCTCGCGGTTACGGATGGGCACCAGGTCGCGCGGGGTAGCTCGTGCCTCGCCTTGCAGCGTCGGCGCGATGCGCACGTAATAACCGGCGACACCGGCGGCTTGCGCCAGCGTGGTGCCGGAGACGTAAACCCAGTCCTCGATCTGCTCGTTCCAAGCGTCCGCGGTATCGCGCAGCAGTGCCGCGGTGGCCGGCGAATCGACCGCATCGGGGTGCGCGGTTTCCACAAGATCGGCGGCAGCCAGCAGTGCCGCGATCTGGACCGCCAGGGTGAACGGCGTGTAGCCGGCATCCTCCTCCCAGCGGTCCTGTGCGGTGACCGGGCCGTGGCGCAGCAGGAAACCGGCGGCGCGGGCCACCATCGGCCAGTACGCGGCGAGGTTCGGCGGCGGCACCGCGCCGTTGCGCCAAGCGAGATCGAGCATCAGGATCGGGAAGGCGCATTCGTCGAGTTGCAACCCGCGCCAATACGGCGTGCCGTCCAGCCAGCAATTCTGCGGCCAGCTGCCGTCGTCCTCCTGGACCGCGCGCAGATAGCGCAGCACGCGGCGGGCCTCGTCGCGGGCGGCGCAGGCCAGGAATGCGCCAGCCGTCTGCACCAGGTCGCGCGGCCAGACGAGGTGATAACCGCCGAGATCGTCGTCGCTCTTGATGGCGCCCCACGGGATCGACAGGCTGGCGATCAGCCCGCCGGGAAAGGTCGGGCTTTCGTGCGCGCGCAGCACGGAGGTGCTGATCCGATAGGTATTGCGGCCGTTGACGCGCCGGTCGAGCGAGCGGAGCCGCGCCTGCCAGGCGCGCCAGTCGGCGGCGTAGTCATCCACCACGTTATCGAAGGTGCGATGCAGGCTGGCGCGCACGCGAAAAGCCGCTTCCGCTGCGCTGCGGCCGTAGCCAAGGGCGAGCACGATCGGCTCCTGGTCCGCTGGCGCCAGCTCCGCGGTCAGCGCGATGTTGCCGTTCTCGGCGTGGTCATACAGGCCGGTGAGACGGCCCTGCGCGTTGAGCTGCTGCCAGCCGTCGCTGATGCCGACATATCCCACCGAGCAGTCGAGGAAGCGCTGGTTGGCGCCGAGGGCGAGGTAGGTGCCGTCGCCCTCGGCGAACAGCATGCGATGGCCCTTGTACTCCCCGATCCATCCGGTGTTGTTCGCGCCGCCGTTGATGAGGTGCGGCGCCAGCAGCGCATAGAGACAGAGCGGCTCGCTGGTACCTTCGAGGCGGATGTGCTGCAGCAGCGTGTCGTGGCGCGGATCGGTGGCGACGCGCTTGACGATGCGATAGCGCCCGTCCTTGTGGGTGTTGGTGAGCTTGTACGCCGGGACACCATCTTCCAGCGTCTCCACCTGGAAGCTGCAATCGCGCTTCTCTTCCGAGAAGAAGCCGTCTTCCCCCGCGATCAGCAGGCCGAAATCGCGTGTGCAGGCCTGATCGACGCGCGGGTAGTAGGTCTCGTTCACGATACCGTGGCTGAGGGTGAACCAGACGCGGCTGACCGGCGACAGCGCGGTACCGACGCCGGTCTTGGCGCTCGAGGTCCAGCGCGGGGGGATGCCGGGCCAACCGGGGGCATCGGCCATTTGAGTTGTCCTTTTCAGGTGGGCCGGGTGATGTCGATGGACCGGGGCGCGGTCAAGAGGCTTGCCGGGGGGCTCTGGCAAAGAGTCGCCAGCCTGCCACAATCGGCGGCAGCGAGGAGAGCGCCCATGAAGATCGACCGCGTGCACACCGATATTCTCAGTATTCCGGAAGACGAACCGTTGGCGGACGCACCGGAGCGCCCGAATGCCATGCGTCCTGTGGTCACATTGCGGCTGGGCACCGATGACGGGATCGAAGGGATCGGGCTGACCTTCTACGGCGGGGCGCTGACCGGGGCGCTGCGGGCCGCCGTAGGTGCGCTGGGCGCGCTAGCGAACGGCGAGGACCCGCTGCGGCCGGAGGCAGTGGCGCGGAAGTTGCGCGCTGCGGCTGGCGGGTGCGAGCCGGGCGGCATTTTCACGTTGGCTGCCGCGGCCATCGACATGGCGCTGTGGGACATCAAGGGTAAGGCGCTCGGCCAGCCGCTGTGGAAGCTGCTGGGTGGGGCGCGGGAGCGGGTGCCGACGTATGCCTCGGGCGCGCTGCGGCGGGGACTGAGCCACGACCAGGCGGCCGGAGCGGCGGCACGGTTGAAGGCGAAGGGCTTCACCGAGATGAAGATGCAGCTAGCGCTGCCGGGCGCGCCTACGGTTACGGACGAAATCACCCGGGCGCGCGTGGTGCGGGAGGCGATCGGCCCCGACATTCGGCTGATGTGCGACATCAACCAGCGTTGGCGGCCGGAGCAGGCGGTGGATATCGGCCGGCGCATCGAGGATGTGGGGTTCTTCTGGCTGGAGGATGTGACCGCGGCGGACGACTATGCCGGTCTCGCGCGGGTGACCGCTGATCTGCGGACGCCGATTGCGGGGGGTGAGTATGTCTGGGGGATCGTGCCGTTCCGCCACATGATCGAGCGGCACTCGGTCGATATCGTGATGATCGACCTGGTGCGGGTGGGCGGCGTGACGCAGTGGCTGAAGGTCGCCGGCATGGCCGAGGCGTTCAACCTGCCGGTAGTGAGCCACGTGATCCCGGAGTTTCATGTGCATCTGATCGCTGCGGTGCCGAACGGGCTGACCGTCGAGTACATGCCATGGATGCTGAAACTGTTCGAGGAGACGCCGCGGGTGGAGTCGGGCGAGCTCGTCTTGCCGACCACGCACGGGTGGGGGCTGAAGTTCGATGAGGGTGCCGTGGGACGGTTCCGGGTGGGGTAGCGGCCCGTCCCCCATCCGTCCCCCGGACAAGGTTGAGGCCGCGGCTTCGGTTGGGCTATTCCTTGCCGTCCAGCAAGGAGCGGGCGTCTTGTCGAGCGAACTGATCCTGAGCCTTCGTTTCGGTCGGAATAGCGGCCACGACAACTATCTCGGCTCCGGCTGGTCGGACGGTGAGGACGGTTACCGGTGGATGACGGGGGAACGCAGCGCGCTGTGGCGCGACAATCCGGGATCCGGTGGCTTGGCCAACCCCCGCACGGAGAGGATTGAACCCATGCAAGCCTACCCAGGAAGCGCACTCTTGGCGGACGGTCCGCAATGACCCAGAATGCTCGGGTGGCTGCGTTTGTAACGTTTTACTACCGCCCGCATACAATGCAATTTTTGCATCGGGTGCTGAGAAATCTGAGCGACCTCTCTGTAGAGCGGGTACAAATCAGCGTTGTGACAAACTTGGCTGACACCGCTCCGGTGGGAGCCCTCTGCGCCACCCACACGGACGACTTCGAAGTGCTGTCTTTCCCGAACCTGCAGGACCCACTCGAGTTGACGTGGATGCATAAAGCTCCGCTCCGCCTAGCGGTCTTAAGAAGTCCCGGCGAGTTTACGCATTTTCTCTATCTTGAGGACGATATCGGATTTACTAACAGAAATTTTGAATATTTTAATGAGTATGCGTCGAGCTTAGGCGAGCGCGGCCTTATCCCAGGATTCCTTCGCACCGAGTTCAGCCACGCCAAAGGTCTGCCATTTGCTACCGATGCTACAGAATTGACCGTGGATCCCTATACGCTCGCTGTGTCCCGCACTACGTTTGCATCTCCCCGGTTTCCTTACCAGGCATTCTTCCTCATGAACAGAGCGCTAGCCAACGAATACTTAGCCTCCCGCTCGTTCGACCTGAAGCGTAGTCGCGAAATTAACGGTGACTGGGGCGCGCGCGAGCGCGCCTCGATGGGCCTCTGCCTTGAAAACGTGCCCGATACGCTTGCAAGTCGTTACGTCCTCCCTCTTCGTAAAGATGGTAGCCCGGATCCGATGTGTTGGGTGGATCACATGGCTGCGAATTATGCCAATAGCGCGCCCAATTCGCCGCTCGGCAAACTGCCGATCTCCAAGGTGTTCCTAACTACGGAGCCTTGTAAGGGGCGGGGAGCCAGGGATCGTAACGGAGGTGGCACAGGACCGATGTATTTGCTTACTCACCACGGACATCTTGTCGGCACCAATGGTGCGGCAGAGTTGGTGCAGGTAGATCCTGTGCCAGACGCCCAGCACACTTTCGTAGAGATTCAGGATACACTCGAGGACCAGCTTATTGAATCAGGGCCCTTGGCAGGATTCAGAGCATCGCATAGAGGAAATGGCGTTTGCTTTCAGAGAAATGGGAAGTTCTTGTGCGCCGAGCCAGGAGGCGGGCCGCTGGTCGCGAACAGAGAGGTCGCGAGCTTGTGGGAAACGTTCGTCTTGGTTTCAGAGGCTACAGTGGCTACACTAAAGCATAGGTTTGAAACCAGTAGATCGATAGAAGGCGAAGTCGCAAGACTCCACGCTGTAGTAATGAAACTAGTCAATGAAGGCAACCCAGTAAAAATTCATTGTGGGTGTGGACCCGTACCGCGCGATGGTTTTCTAAATTTCGACATATCGGTAATGGCTCCAAGATTTCTTCTAACCAGCCCAGACGAGTACTTCATATTTCCTTTTGCTGAGATGCCTTGGGACATTCCAAGCGACTGTGTCGACTATATATTCCACGAGGATTTTATCGAGCACATTACGCAACTTCAGCAAATTCAATTTTTGGCAGAGACTTGGCGTGTATTAAAGCCTGGATGCTATCATCGGGTAAACACGCCCAACTTAATTACATCGATGAGACGTCATTCCGTCTTCAAAGATGGCTTCACAGGTATATACACCGGCGAGCTGCAGTGGGGCCACAAATCGCTTTTTTCTCCGGCTTCCCTGAAAGAAATGGCCGAGCTGGTCGGGTATACAGAAGTTACATTTATGACAAAAAGTCATGGGGTTTCGCCCTTTGCTGTACCTGACTTCCGCCCTGCGTCCGATCGGGACGAAATTGTCGGAAACATCTATGCCGATCTTCGAAAATAAACGTGCCCTCGCTGACCCGGCAGTAGGGCGAGCATGAGGATCTCTGGTCTGGCTGTCACTCCACGCCTGACCAGCCTCCGAGGCGTCGGCTTTCAGCAGGGTGCATGCGTTCAGGAGCTAGCGAGCGGTGGCTTTGTCCTTTTGGATCAGCGCGTTGAGCGGGTCACGCTCCTCGCCACTGAGCCTTGACGATGTACTTCTTGACGAAAAGTTGTTTCGTGGTCAGGACGCATCTCCGGGGTTACCGGAGGTATCGATTCAGAAATCAGCCACAGAATCAACGATGCGGGGCACTAGGCGACTTTTGGCTGCGCGGAATCAAAGGATCACGAGGAGAAGGATCGCAGGAAGAAAGATGATTTTAAATGGAAGGGAGAGAGATGATGCTCTACCTCGTGAGGATAAAGCCGCCAGACGGCGTCGCTTGGATAATGGAAATCATTTCCCGGCTCCAAGGAGGCCCTATCCGAACTCGCGTTGGCGTCGCGGACCTGGCAGCGTGGTCCCAGAAGGATCGCGCGTGCTGGCGCCACCAGAGGGTCGTAGGTTAAACGATACGAAGTGTATCACCTTGGCGCCAGAGAGTGCCCGGCGGAAGGCCCGCCGGCGACTTCGGCAGATCGCTCAAGACCACCGCACCCGAGATAGTCCATTGCGCCGGCACGCTGCCATCGATCGGGTCGCATCCGAAGCGGAGAACGTTCCGACCGTCGGTCGGCGTCTCGAACTCGAACGTCGGCTGGCGCACGCCAGCGCTCGGATTTAAGCCGATGAATTTCCAGATCCCGACGTGCGCCTGCGCCAGAACAGCCGGCACGACGTAAAAGCCCGCCAAATTGACGTCCGTAACCATGCCCGAGCTGTAGGGCCCCAAACGGATGGCGCGATGACCCTCCGGGTCCCCCGGATTGCCTTGCAACGAGCCACCAATCAGGGTGACCGAAGCGGTCGAATATTGACCGGGTCCGGGGCGCCCGTCGGGTCCTGTACGCGTCGTCCTTGATAGCGGCTTATGCTGAAAGTCGATCTTGAATGTGTATCCGTCGATCAGAGGGTTCAGGATCGTCGTGTGCGAGACGCTGTGCTCGGTCAGAATGCCCTGGGTCACCCGACCGGCCGGCTGGCCGGCTGGCTCGGCATTGGGATTGACGATTGATACGGCCCACACATTGGCAAGTCGGAAGCCTGTGGCCCAACCGATCGCGCTGCAATCGATACAGCGCAGGCCGTCGCATTGGTCGTGGAAATTGAAGCCAATCCCCGGGCGGGCAGCGTGGTCACCCCTGGCGTTCTTCGCCGGCGCAATGTTGCTCGACCAGAATGCGTTGGAATAGCAACCCTCAACTCGCGCATCGTCGGCCGAGCGGGTAATTTCAACCCCGGCCCCAGCGGTGTCGAAATAGAGCTCGCTTACTACTGGTCTCTCGAATCCATCCGAGAGGTAAGCCGTATTGAAGCCCATCACCAGCACACGACGAACTTTCGTGTCCTTGCCGCCGCTGGTCATGGCGATCGAGCGCACGCCTGCGTTCACCGCGGGGTTCACTCCATCCTCGGAGAGCCAAAGGTCGAGCTGGGCCTGCATCTGCTCGAGGTTGGTGGGACCGCTGGGCTCGAAATTATCAATGGGCCCTCCCATGTTCTTGCGGAAAATCTGCAGGTCGGCGAGTTCGGCGAAATAAGAGAGAAAGATGGTCATCTGGGGATGCAGGACAATGCGCGATGCATTTTGCAGCTGGGGCACACCGCGCGCTGTGAAACCCAGCGCTCCACCCGGCCCCTCCACCACGCAGTGGGGCGGGATGATCAGCGCTCCGGCATTGGGGTAAGCAAGCCTGATGTTCCAGGCCTGCACGCCTCCGTTGTTGTGGTCCATCAGATAAGCCCGCCCGGCCTGCAGGCGAACGCGGCAGGCGTGGAACCGCAGCGCCGCGTGCTCGAGCAATCGCTGGCAGGCAGGGAAGTCGTTGGTTTTGCCGTCGCCTTTGGCGCCCGCCATTTCGAACGTGAGCTGCGACGGATCGACGATGCGCAACCAGCGTCCCGTGGCGGGTCCGGCGCGGCGCCTGGAGGGGGGAAAACCAGGAATCCGTCCGGCTCCGCCGTGCTTGCCGGGGTCCACTGCAATATTCCACCGCCTCCGTCACCGGGCGCCCAGTAGCCATCGACGAGAGCGATCGTGTATGGCGCCGAGGCCAGCTCGTCCACATCGACGCTGGCGAGACCGCCGGGCTGCATCAGAGTAGGCAAGGCCAGTACGCGTCCCGCCCCGGCGAGGGGCTCTGCGTTACTGGAAGATGGAATATCCGCAGCCGCCATAATGCCTCCGGCCAAAATCCTGCTTGCCAGTACTCGCCTGAAGATACCCACCGGCTTGTCCATTACCAGGACCCGACTGCTTCGCGAACTGATCCGACCTGCCGCGGCCGGCCGGATCTATCCGGCAGCAGGCCCAGTCCGCGCAACCCGCGCTCGATATCTTCGACTTTCACATGGAAGCGCGAGGTGGCGACAGGACGCGGATCACCCGGCGACTTAAGGCCACGGATTTCCGCGAGCGCGGCGTTTCTGTTCTGCATCATGGCGAAGAAGAATCCGTCGGCCCAGCCGACGGGGGCGAGCGTAAGGACCTTCACACCGCGGGGCGCATACATCAAGCCGGCGAGGCCTGATCCCAGAACCGAGATGACGGCTGATGCCGCTTCGAATGTGGCGACCTGCTCGGCAAACGATAATTCGCCGATGTCGATGATGCTCCAGCCATGCGAATGCAGGAACCACTGGATCTCTTCCACATTGACGAGGTTGCGGGTGCTCGATTCTCGCCTCAGAAGCGCGATGCGGTCGGGCCGATCGCTGCCTTCGCCGGGCATGTTCGCGCACTTGCGGATAAGCTCGACTGCGGCTGGATGCACCATGCGCTCGGACCAGACCGAGGTGACCGCAGCGAGTTCACGGAACTTATAGCTGCGCCCTGGCTGCAGAAGGAGAAGGCGATCCGGCCGCAGTCCATAGAACTCGAGCGACTCGCGTTGCGGTCTGAGCACTGGATCGCTGATCAGGGGGTCCGGAAACAGGTATCTGTAGCGACCTGGCTGCATTGCCTCCATGCACACGATCTTCGGCAACAGTTCGCCGAGCCAGTGGCCCCAGGTGCGCATGCCGAAGCGCCCGATAACGATGACGCTCTCATCAACGACATCAGTCGCCTCGCAGCCGGCGATCGCCTGTTGAACCTGCTCGTCAGACCAGGAAGGATGGATCTGTTCGGCAGCAACATGCCCGTCGCAGAGTGGGAGCATTTCCTCGCCGTTTGGGACGGCAAGGCGCGCGTCGGGCGGGAACCTGCGCAGCTCGACCGCGGCCAGGCGGCAGATCCGTGGCCGGTAGAGGGTTTGGAGAAGATGATTGCCGAAGTCCCAGCCAAAATCGGGAATGTTGGTGTAAGCGAGGCAGCCGGGTACCTCGATTTCCGCCGGCGGCAGCAGGGACGCCGCTGTCGCCGTCATTCGATCGATCGGGCAGGGGTCGAAGCGCAATGGCCGGCACCTTGATTGTCTAGAGCCAGAAGTGCTGCGTGATCAATTCGTTGTTTGCTATCTTATCGGTCCCGACCGTGCCGATGAGCTGCCGTAGCCCAGAGATTCCCACTTTGCCGAGATCCAATTTCGCAAACTCCTCCAGAATTGCAAAGTATCTGTCTTCCAGGATCCGTGAATCCGGATTGAGATTGGTGCAGATGATGAGTCCGGTCGGCGGTGCTTCGAGCGCGTGAATCCGCAGATCCGGCCTGTATTTTTTCAGGATAGGCACGACTTTCCAGACATCTCCCGTCCAGGCGGCACCCAGCTCGATGTGTCGCGTCGTCATCTCGACAGAGCCGGGGATGCAGTCGTGCAGGATGACGAGAGAATTGCGCGCGACATGGCGTTCGATATTGATAAAATCTCGCAGCAGGAATTCAGCATAGTGCATGCCGTCCAGGAACGCGATATCGACCGGGCGCCCGAGCAGCACGGAGGGACTGTAGCGGGAGAAAAAATCGTCGCTCTTCATCTGGAAGAAGAGACAGGACGGCTTGCCGGACAGCATGTCCTTCTCGACCATCGAGAAACTAGGATCGATTGCGATTGACGCACACCGCGCCAGTCTCAGTGTGGTTCCGGACAGTGTGCCGATTTCGAGATATGTTTTCGGTGCGAGGAACTTGTGGAGCCTCTCCAGCACCTCGGTGTAGGGGAGGGCCTCTCTATCGGATTGCATCAATGCTGCCTGTCTGGTTCGTGAAACGCGGTGGTTGGGCGTTGTCTCAAATGTTTGACTGCGATGCAATGGTGGTCTGATTGCGAAGACTCTGGCAGTCGGCCGGCACGCGGGCGCAGGGGGCACCGAACGCCCCGGGTGGTTGCAATGGATTCCTGCTTGCGCAGCAATGACGGGAAAGTATTACTCGAACGAATAGCTGAACTCGGACCCCGCCGCCCCGACATGCACGCGGGCAACTTCGCTGCCTGCCAGCATGCGCTCCAGGAAGGCGCCGCTGATTGCCGGCAGCATAGTGTTGGTCAGGATCGCGTCGATCATCCGTCCGCCGCTCTCGGGTTCCGTGCAGCGGCTGGCGATCAGCTTCACCACATCGTCGTCGTAGGTGAACGGGACCTTGTGGCGCTCCGTAATGCGCCGGGCGATGCGGCCGAGCTGAAGGCGGATGATGTCGGTCATGACAGCATCGCTCAGCGGGTAATAGGGAATCACGATCAGCCGTCCGAGCAACGCCGGCGGGAACACCTTCAGCAGTGGCTGGCGCAGCGCCTTGGCGACCTCCTCCGGTTCGGGGATCAGCTCGGGGTCGCGGCACAGCGACATGATAAGGTCGGTGCCGACATTGGAGGTCAGCAGAATCAGCGTGTTCTTGAAGTTGATCAGCCGGCCCTCTCCATCTTCCATCATTCCCTTGTCGAACACCTGGAAGAAGATTTCGTGCACGTCGGGATGGGCCTTTTCGACCTCGTCCAGCAATACGACGGAATAGGGCTTGCGGCGCACCGCCTCGGTCAGCACGCCGCCTTCGCCGTAGCCGACATAGCCGGGCGGCGCGCCTTTCAGGGTGGAGACAGTGTGCGCCTCCTGGAACTCGCTCATGTTGATGGTGATCAGGTTCTGCTCGCCGCCATAGAGCGATTCGGCGAGTGCCAAAGCAGTCTCCGTCTTGCCGACGCCGGACGGGCCGCACAGCATGAATACACCGATGGGCTTCGATGGATTGTCGAGCCCGGCGCGCGAGGTCTGCACGCGGGCGGCGATCATGCGCAGCCCGTGGTCCTGGCCGATGACGCGCTGGCCGAGCGTCTCCGCAAGGTGCAGCACGGCGGCCACCTCGTTCTTCACCATTCGGCCGACCGGGATACCGGTCCAGTCGCCGACCACGGCGGCCACCGCCTGCTCATCGACGCTGGGCAGGATCAGCGGCATTTCGCCCTGATGCGCCGCGAGCTCCTCCTGCAATTTGCGAAGCTCGGCCAGCATGGCACCGCGATCGGCGAGTGGGGTCGCCACGGCGGCCGCCTCGGCGCTATCGACCGGCGCGGCGCCCTGGCGCAGCGCGGCGCGCAGGGCCAGCACCTTGTCCACCAGCGCCTTCTCGGCGGCCCAGCGCTGCTCGAGGTCGGCCAGCCGTACCGTTTCAATTTCCAGCGCCGCGCGGGCGGATGCGTCGCGTGCGGTCGCGTCGATGCCGATCGCGGTCTCGCGCCCGATGATCTCCAGCTCGGTTTCCAGTGCCTGGATGCGCCGACGGCAATCCTCCACTTCCGGCGGCACTGCGTGTTGGCTGATGGCAACGCGCGCCGAGGCGGTATCGAGCAGGCTGACGGACTTGTCCGGCAACTGGCGTGCTGGGATGTAGCGGTGCGACAGTGTCACCGCGGCCTCGATCGCTTCGTCGAGGATGACGACACGGTGGTGCTTTTCGAGCGGCGAGGCGATCCCGCGCATCATCAGGATCGCCTTCTCCTCGGACGGCTCATCGACCTGGACGACCTGAAAGCGGCGGGTGAGCGCCGGGTCCTTCTCGAAATATTTCTTGTACTCCGCCCAGGTGGTGGCGGCGATGGTGCGCAGCGTCCCGCGCGCCAGCGCCGGCTTCAGCAGATTCGCGGCATCGCCGGTACCGGCCGCGCCGCCGGCACCGATCAGCGTGTGGGCTTCATCGATGAACAGGATGATCGGCTTCGGCGAGGACTGCACTTCCTCGATGACCTGGCGCAGCCGCTGCTCGAACTCGCCTTTCATGCTGGCGCCCGCCTGCAGCAGGCCGACATCCAATGTGCGCAGGCTGACATCGGCCAGCATCGGCGGCACGTCGCCCTGGGCGATTCGGAGCGCGAAGCCCTCGACGACGGCGGTTTTGCCGACGCCGGCTTCGCCGGTGAGGATCGGATTGTTCTGGCGCCGGCGCATCAGCACATCAACCACCTGGCGGATTTCCGCGTCGCGTCCGACGATCGGATCGATCTCGCCGTTGCGGGCGCGTTCGGTCAGGTCGACCGAGAACTTCTGCAGCGCCTCCTGCTTGCCCATCGCGGCGGGCGCGATGGCGGCCGAAGCCTCGCCGGGCGCGCCGACCCGCGTGCCGTCGGCGGCGGCGAGCGCTGCCTCCGGCGAGGTGCCGAGCAGGCGAGGGAACTCGTCGCCGAGCGCCTCCGCCTTCACTCGCTCGAACTGGCGGCTGATCGCATAGAGCGCGTTGCGCAGGGTGGTGGTCTTCAGCGCTCCCAGCACGAGATGCCCGGTGCGGACCTGGGATTCACCGAACATCAGCGTGCCGAACACCCAGCCGCGCTCGACCGCTTCCTCGACCTGCGGCGACAGGTCTGAAATTGCGGTGGCCCCGCGCGGCAGTCGATCGAGTGCCGTGGTCACGTCGGTTGCCAGCTTCGACGGATCGAGTTCGAAATGCCGAACGATCCGATGTAAGTCGGAGTCCTGCGCTTGTAGGATCTGGTGAATCCAATGCACCAGTTCGACATACGGATTGCCACGGAGCTTGCAGAACACCGTCGCGCCCTCGATCGCCTTGTAGGCGATCGGGTTGAGCTTGCCGAACAGCGCGGCGCGGCTGATTTCCGTCATGAAACGGTCTCCTTGGCGGGCGGCAGGTTGGCGTCGATCGCCCGCGCCATGCTGTCGGCGCTGGCATCCAGAAAGAGATCGGCGGCGTCATCGGGTTTCCGGCGCGGCATCAGCCACGTCGTCCAGCCGAGGCGTCCCTGTTGGCCGAGCAAGGTCGACGGCACCTCGTCGCGCCTGAGAATAAGATTGACGTCCCAGACCAGCGTGTCGCCGGCATAGTTGCGCACGATCGGGATCAGCCGGTGGAAGCTGGACCCGCCTGGCAACAGGCGCAGATACTCGGCCAGCGAGAGCGGCCCGAAGACGATGCGGAACTTGTGCTGGCGGCTCCAGATGCACGTGCCGAGCAGCGCCGTTTTGCCCAGCGTGACGGTCTCTGCTCGGTCGGCCAGTCGGGTGCGGTCTCCCGGCGGCAAGGACAGCCATGCTCCGATGAAGCTCTCGATCCGGACCGGCATACGGAAAAAGGCGGAGAGGATGGAGGCCAGCCCCTCGGCGTGGCGGGTCTGGCACGCGAGATGCCCGGCAAAGTGCAGCTTCGTCAGGTCCGGCATGGCGTCGCGATCGCGCAGACTGTCCATGCCGAGCCCGATTAGCGCGCCGAGATAGAGCGCGAACCGGTCCTCTTCCGGACGATCGAAACTGACCGTCGGGCGTGCATTGGCCCAGGCCCGATAGAACAGCGACAGTGCCCGGTGGTGGAAGACGTCGGCAAAGCGCTGGAAGCTCGGGTCGCGCTGATTGCGCCGGCGGTCGCGGGCATATTCGGTCAGATGCAGCGGCAGCGCCCCGTCGGGGCCGAACAGGCCGAAGAAATGCACCAGAAGCCGCGGCGGCCGGTTGTCCTCGGCCGGTTCCCAACCGGATAGGGTAGCCGGCGCGAACTCCACTGACGGTTCTTGCGCCAGCCGCACCGGGTCCTGTGCTGGCCGCGTGCTGCGCCCGAGGCGCGGCCGGTCGCGGTACAGCGCCTCCATCCGGCGCATGGCCTGGTAGAAGCCGTATCGCCAGGGCGAGGCGGCAAGTTTGACCAGCAGGTCGGCCGCGTGCCCGGCCGGCTCGCTCCGGCGCGCATCGGCGACCGGCTCGAGCAACTCTCCGGGTCCGTTCCCGGGAGGCTCGCGCTCTAGAGTACCGGCCGCTGTCCGATCCGCATCGGCCATCGCATCACCTCACCGCGTTCGGGGCTTCGCAGCACCGTCTCGGTGAACGCGTTAATTGAGACATACTTGGCAATGAAACGATCTAGCACGGTGGCCAGCACGATGCCGCCGGCGCCGCCGAACGGTGTCTCATCGATGGTCAGCGTGACTTCCAGCCCGCGTCCAGCGGCCACTGGCCCGGCCCCCGGCAGGCGGCGGACGATCGGGTGGCAAGCCACGGAGAGCAGCCCTTCGAGTTGCCGCGCGGCCACCGCGGTCGAGGATGGCACATAAAGCCGCAACAGCTCGCGCAGCGCCGCCGCCCCGCGCAGAGCGTCGGTATCCACCAGGCTCAAATAGTTCAGGCCAAGATGACTGAGGAAGCGCCAGGCATACTCGCCGTCGCTGCGGCATGGACGGGGCGCCGTCGGCCCGACCACGCAGCGGATCGAGGCGACCGGCGCGCTGATCGCGATGGTGAAGTCGGTGTGCTGCTTGCCCATTGGCATCGACAGCGGCAGATCGCGGTTGGTGCATAGCAGGTCGAGCCCGAGTTGGCGCAGGCTGTGCCCGAACGGGGCCTGCTCGGGATCGACCAGCGAGATGAACACTTCGTGCCCGAGGTAGCTGGAGCGAGGTCCGCGCTGACGTGCCCGCGACGAGAGCTGCCGCGGCTCCCGGCGCAGGATGTAGTACGACCGGTGTTCCGGGTTCCGACTGAGATCGTTGGCAGCGTAAAAGGGCAGGAACGGCTGCGGCGCTCCGCCATCCATCGCGTAACCCTCGACCGCGGTCACGCCGAAGACCTCGAAATCGAGCGGGCGCATCCGATCCGGCACCACATGGTGTTCGACCTCGCGCTCGGACAGGTTGACGCGGTCACTGCGCTTCGGGAACAGGTTGATGGCCGGCGTGCAGAATAGCGAAAGCTGATCCGGCCCGAATCCCGTGGCGAGAACCGGCTCGCTGCGGTTCAGCAGGAGGATGATCTCAATTTCCTTGCCGGCGCAGCGGGCGACCGGGCGATCGAGTCCGCCTAGCTCGACGAACAGGAAGCGCTCCGGCATGGCATAGTATTCTTGCAGCAGCCGATAGCCGTCGAAGGTTTCCGGCGCACGCGGCAGCAGTGCTTCCTCCGGCTCAGTGCCGAGTGCCCGCACCGTGCCGGCGGGTAGCCGCTCCTGCCAGGGCAGCGGGCGTTCCGTCGGGCGGACGAAGACGGCAGTGACGTTGGCGATCAGTTGTTCATAGAGCCGTACCCGAGCCCCATCTGGTCCGGAGAGAAACAACGGCAGCCGTTCGAGGTCAAGCTTGGCGAACGGCGCTTCCCCGGTCGCTTTCACCCGCAACCGGATGGCTGCCTTCACGCCGCGCTGGTCGGGCAGGCCAAGCGCCGCGACCGCGGCCGAGGAGCTGATATATTCGGCCTCCGTCAGTTCGATCGGCAGGAGCTGCACCGGGTGCGCGGTGCGAAACTCGCAATTCGTCTGGTCCTCGGTGCCGAGCAGGCTGCGCAGCTCGGTACCGGACGGCAGCACCACGCCTTGCGGCATGCTGCGCAGGGTCTGTTCTGCGCGGAACTGCACCACGGCCATCGACGGGGTCGGCGCGAGATAGTGCGGATAGACCATTTGCAGCAGAGACTGCGTGAAGGTCGGGAACTCCGCTTCGAGCTTAAGCTGGATGCGGGCAGCGAGCAGCGCGAAGCCTTCCAGCAGCCGCTCCACGTAGGGATCCACGACATCGAAGCTCGCCAGGTTGAGTCGCGCCGCGATCTTGGGGAATTCGCGGGCATATTCCTGGCCGACGTCGCGGACGAAAGCGAGCTCGGATTCATAGATGCGAAGCAGCCGCGGGTCCATCAGCCGCGCATCCCGGTATCTGTAACCACCGCGAGGCGGGTTTCCAGGTCGATCGCAGTTTCCAGGAAGAGTTGCTCGGGCACGGGATGAGCCCACAGCTCACCCTCGATCTCGAACACGACGGCGGGGTTCGGCCTTTCACCGTAGCCGTGGCGCAAGCGCACCTTCAGAGTCTCGGGACGGATGCGGGGCTCGAAGGCGCGGATCGCGTCGGCGATGCGGGTCTCCAGTGAATTGAGCTCACCGGCGGAACTGACCATCCCGGCAAGGCCCGGAACACCGTAGTTGATCGTGGTCTTGGCGGCGAGCGGTGCGGCGGACAGATCCTCCGTCGCCGCGAGGTTGGTGGTATTGAGCAGCCAAGCGATATCACGCAGCACGGCTTGGCGGAGCTGCTGCATCGTCAGCGTCTGCTGATCGAAGGTCTCGCGCCGCTGATCGGGCGCATTGTCGGTCAATCGATCCAAGAGTGAGGGCTGCAGCCGCTCCCGGCCGGTCGGCTCCGCCATGTCAGGCCACGGCAGCCGGCTGCTCGGCCATCGCGATCCGCCGGACGTCCATCAATGGGTGTTCACCGGCATCGGTGGCGAGCATGCGTTGGCCGAGGCCGAGGAACCAGTCTGATCCCCGGTCCTGCCATTCGGTGCGACGTGCCAGCAGGATCGCCGGATCCGTGGCGGCTTGCGAGCCGGGGTAGCGGGTCGGTACGAAGCCGAACGATTCGCCTCCGTTCTCCCAGACGAAGCGCGCCGGCATCCAGACCTGGTCGCGCAGGTCCTCGGGCGCCTCGATATCGAGCGTGCGGATGCGGTGAAACGGCACCCAGTAGTATTTGCCATCGACCATGGCTTCCAGCATCGGCCCGAGGCGCGGGTCGGCGTCGGCAATCCATTCGAAGGCTTCGCCGTCGATCGTGCCGCCGGCGGTCGGCGCCTGCTCGAATGCCGCCTCGCGCAGGCCGGCGGCTTCGTCGGCGCGACCGGAGGCGAGCACACGGTTGGCCTCGATCAGCAGCGACATCCAGGGTTCCGGCTGACCGAATACCGTCGGCGTGCGCTCGCCGGCGAACACCTTGGCGCGGAGTATCTCGCAGCGGATCGCAGCGCGATAGGTCTGCGCCATCGGCAAAGCGAGCGGATCGAGTTCCGCCGCAGCGGTGAGCTGCGTCACCGCCCGGTCCCACTCGCCGAACAAGCAGAAGAGTTGAAACAGGAAGGTGCGCAGGCGTGCATCACGCGGCGCGCTCCGCACCTCCTGCTTCAACTGCTCCAATGCGCCGCTTGGATCACCCGAGCGCAGCAGCTCGCGCGCGTCCATGCGACGGTTTCCCCGTCCTCGGTCAGGAGGCCGTGATGCCGCTGAAGGAGTTGTTATTGTAGACTCGGTTCCACGATCCCATGGTCTTATTGGCGCTCATCGGCTTGCCGGTCTCATCCTGCTGAACGTATTGGACCTGCAGGGCCCCATACTCAAACTGCACTTCTTCCTTGCAAGCTTCGTCGCCGTCCGAGCCGCTCCAAGATATGGTCTTGACGGCGACGAGGGCGAAATCGAACCTCAGGAAAGTCGTGCCGCTGGTGACGGAGCCTTCGCTCGCGGTCAAACTCGTGCCGCCGCCGCCGGCGCGACGCAAATAGAGGCTCACCTGCTTGAAATGCTGACCCGCGCAGCACATGGTGAACAACGTCGGCGAGGCGCGATCGGTTTTCCGTGTGACCTGGAACGGATTAAAGGTCACCTTGCCGGCGCCGGCGCCCGAGCTCTGGCTTCCGATATTCAGCACCTGCTCGATATCGAAGCTGAAATCGTCGATTTCGAAGATGTTCCCCGCCTGGATGTCGGTGCCGAGCGGCGAGTCATTCGAGATTTTTGCCTGCGACTCGCCCTTGAGCCAGTTCCCGCTTGCGTCCTGGAACTGCATGTAGGTGTCAAACGCCATCATTGTCTCCTGTGGTTAGCTGTGTTGGGGATTGCCCATCGGATACTTCGCTTGTCACGCGGTGGGCACGCGGGACACAAGGCGCAGCGACACGGTTAGTCCTTCGAGCTGATAGTGCGGCTTGAGGAAGAACTTGGCGCTGTAGTAGCCAGGGTTTTCCTCGTTCGCTTCAAGGACCACAGCCGCGTCCGAGAGCGGGTGCGTGGCCTTGTACTCTTCAGGAGCGTCGCTCGGACCAACGTACTGGATGATCCAGCCGGTCAGCCAAGCCTGGAGCTGATCCTTGCTCATGGTCGAGCCGATCTTGTCCCGAACCATGCATTTCAGGTAGTGCGCGAAGCGGCAGCTCGCGAACAGATATGGCAGTCGTGCCGACAGGTTGGCATTCGAGGTTGCTGCCGGGTCGTCGTATTCCTGCGGTTTCTGCAACGATTGCGCACCGATGAACGCGGCGAAGTCCGAGTTCTTCTTGTGGATCAGCGGCATGAAACCATTCTTGGCGAGCTCTGCCTCGCGCCGATCGCTGATGGCGATCTCGGTCGGGCATTTCATATCGACGCCGCCGTCATCGGTCGGGAAGGTATAGGCTGGTAACCCTTCGACCGAGCCGCCACTCTCGATTCCGCGGATGCGCGTGGTCCAGCCGTACAGCTTGAATGAGCGAGTGATGTTGGTGGCCATCGCGTACGCCGCGTTGGCCCAGCAGAACTTGCTGCTGTCGGCTCCCTCGACGTCTTCCTCGAAGTGGAACTCATCGACCGGTTCGGTCTTCTCGCCATAGGGCAATCGCGCCAGGAACCGCGGCATGCAAAGGCCGAGGTAGCGTGAATCCTCGCTCTCCCGCAGCGACTTCCAGGCGGCGTATTCCGGGGTCTGGAAGATCTTGGTCAGGTCGCGTGGGTTGGCGAGCTCGCCCCAACTCTCCATCTGCATCACGGTGGGCGCGGCCGCGGTGATGAACGGCGCGTGCGCCGCCGCGGCAACCTGGGCGATGTCGCCCAGCAGTTGCACGTCCTGCGGCCCGTGGTCGAACTCATAGTCGCCGATCAGCACGCCGTAGGGAGCACCGCCGAACTGGCCGTACTCTTCTTCGTACAGTTTCTTGAAGATCGGGCTCTGGTCCCACGCGGTGCCGCGGAACTTCTTGAGCGTGCGGCCAAGCTCTTTCTTCGAGATGTTGAAGACGCGGATCTTCAGCATCTCGTCGGTTTCGGTGTTGTTGACGTGGTAGTGCAGCCCGCGCCAGCCGGACTCCAATTGCTGGAAGTCTTCGTGGTGCATGATGACGTTGATCTGTTCCGACAGCTTGCGATCGAGTGCTGCGATCATCGCCTCGATGCTGCGTAGCGAATCGCCGGAAATCAGTGCGGTGTTGGCCAGCGCCTGCTGCGCCAGTGTCTGCACTGCCTGCTCGACCGCCTCGCGCGCGCGGTCGGTCTTCGGCTTGAATTCCCGGCTCAGCAGCGATGCGAACTCGCTGGTTTCCTGGGTCACGACGCCGGCGGCGCCGGCCTGCGGTGCGGCTTCGGTCCCGGACATTGATTATTCCTCCGTGCTCTGGGCCGTTGGGGCAGGGCTCGGGGCCGGTGCCGCGGCAAGACTTTGCAGCAGCGCCGGGTCGTTCAGCACTTTGGTGATCAGGTCCTCAGCACCGCTCTTGCCGTCCATGTAAGTCAGCAGGTTCGAAAGCTGGGTGCGGGCCTCCAGCAGCTTGTTGAGCGCCTCGACCTTGCGCGCTACTGCCGCGGGCGAGAAATCGTCCATGCTCTCGAAGGTGATATCGACCGCGATATTACCTTCCCCGGTCAGCGTATTGGGCACCATGAACGCGACCCGCGGCTTCATGGCTTTCATCCGGTCGTCAAAATTATCAACATCGATCTCGAGGAACTTGCGATCGGCCACCGGCGCCAGCGGATCGGCCGGCTTGCCCGACAGGTCAGCCATCACGCCGACCACGAACGGGAGCTGCACCTTTTTCTGCGCCCCGTAGGTTTCCACGTCATACTCGATCTGCACGCGCGGCGCCCGATTGCGGGCGATGAATTTCTGACTGCTTGCTTTTGCCACGGTAGCCTCGCTGCCCTAGTGGTTGACACGAAGTTTAGTCCGCACCGACATCGTCGGGATGTGAGTTAAGTCACACCTTGCCAGGGATTCGTCGGTGCCTCATCCGTCGAGTTTTCCTATAACGTTCTGCGCTTGGCCCAGCCCGTCGGGCGCCAGGTCGCGCAGGATATCAAGGAAGTTCATCTCAGCGAGCCGCCGGGCGCGCTCGATCAGCAGCGGTAGCGGGCTCGACGGCTCGTTCTTGCGATAATATTCGCAAACCAGTTCGAGCAGTCGCACCGCGTCGGCGCGGCTGGTGACCTCGGCCAGGGCCGCGGCAGTGATACCTGCGGACCGCGTCGCAGGTCCCGGCGTCGTACCGGTGGGACCTGCCTCGGCTTCGGCCGCAACTGGCGCGGTCGCCTCATTGTCCGCCGGCGCGATAGCGTAGCGCTCGATCATGCGCGCCAGTTCGCCCGTCAGCTTGATCAGTTCGCTGTAGTCCGGCCCGGTGCCGTAGCCGCTTCGGGTGTCGAACACGGCCGAGATCGCGGCAGCCTCTTTCCCGATCGTCTCAGCCGCTGCCCGCAGCGGCCACAGGCGCGTCGCGTCGCTATCCTGGAACGCCGAGCGGACCACTGTTTCGGTTGGCTTGTTGCGTGCATCGCTCGGGATTGTGCCGGTGGCGACGCCGACGTCGCGCCAAGAATAGTTGCCAAGTCGAGGCGAGCTCGCCAGCGGCATGTCGCGGATAAATTTAAGCACCAGGCCGGGGTGGCTCAGCCGCAGCAGGGCATTCGCCCGCAACGTGGGGTCATTGTCGTCTTCGGGGTCGAGCTGTGGGTGGACCTCGTCCCACCACGTCTCCAGAAGCTGGCGGATGAGCGCCAGCGCCTCGGCGTATTCGGCGAGTCCGGAGAGATGCAGCTTGGCCACCGCCAGATGGCCCAATACGCGCAGATCTCGAGTCCGCTCGAGTAGGGCGACAGCCTGTGCCTCGACCTCCTTCCAGTCGGGCTCCTCGGCGGCGATGATGGTATCGCCGTATTGCTGTTCGACCTTGCCCTGGGCCGCCCGGTCCAGTGCGGCGAAATCCGGGTCGAATTCCAGGTTGGGACCGGTTGAGGAGTCATCCGACACGGCGGCGAGCCAAGCGCCGGAGTCCAGCGGGGGCATCTTCAGGCGCGTCCGACGACGTAGTTCGACAGCGGTCCCCCGCTCGCGGCCACTGCCAGAGCGCGGCCGTCGTTACCTCTGGCCGTTGTCGTGAGGGTCGCCACCTGGGTCCGACTGCCTCCTCCTGATTGCTTTTAAGTGTCGCGCAAGCGGGGGCCCATGTCCAGGACAATGCCTCGCTATAATGCTGTGGGGCCATTTTAGCATAGCAGGGATCAGGGGCCGGTCCTCGAAATTGTTCCAGCGGCCCTAGTCCGTTATGGCGCTGCCTGGCCCAATCTCTTATAAGCTGTGGAATACTGTCACTATCCAAGGGTGACTGCCGTGCGCATAGTTATCGTTGCCATGCTTGCCGGCCCGCTGGTTGCTGCAACTGCAGTGCCGGCGCTCGCCCAAAGCAACCCGTCCACAAGCCAGATCATCCAGTCCCTGACGCCAAGCGGCAATCTGCCGCAAGGCGGCACGCGCGGGATCCGGCTGGCCAATCCCGGTGCTCCGGCGACGCCGGCTGCTCCACCGCCCGCCAGCCACTCGGCTGCGGCGGCTGCTCCACCGCCCGCCAGTCACTCGGCTGCGGCGGCTACACCGCGGGCACCGCGGGCGTCCCAACCGAGCCAGTCTGAGGCGACTGCACCCTCGGTCAGCCTCAACGTTGATTTCCCGACCAATTCCGCAACTCTGACGCCGGAGGCCGAGAAGACCCTGGACGAGCTCGGCCACGCGCTTACCAGCAAAGACCTGGCGAGCTATCGCTTCCGCATCGAGGGACACACCGACACGGTCGGGTCCGCCGCGTATAACCAAGCGCTATCGCAGCGACGAGCGGACGCGGTCGCTGCCTACCTCGAGCAAACCTTCAAGATTCCGCCGTCGCGGCTACAGGCGGTCGGCATGGGCGAGCAAGGATTGCTGGTGGTCACGCCTCCGCAGACTGCGGAGCTGCGCAACCGGCGGGTCGCGGTGATCAATCTAGGCGCCTAGTCGCGACACCGACGCGGCGTCTCCGTGAGCGGTACTGACGGCGACGAAACGATCAAGGTGATCCCGCCCGGCGTGCGCGCGCGCCGGGCTCGATCCGGGCACGTTCTGTTCAGGCTGGGCTGGGCCGCCAGTGGGGCGGCTCTCCTGGCCGTAGTTGCGGCGCTCTGGGTATTGTGGCCGCGGCCTTCCCCGATGCAGCCACATCCGGGTGCTGTTCCCCGGGGGCCAGCCACGACTACCCTGGCGCCCGCCCCCGCGGCGCCGGTCGCCGCACCGGCGGCTCCTGCGGCGCCCGCCTTCGCCTTCCAATCAGCAAACGAAACCGAGATCCGCGAGCATGTGGCCGATGCGCTCACCGTGTTCCGCTTTGCCGCGAACCCAAACATTATCGTGCTGGATTTTCCGACGCTGCTCCAGCAGGGCCTGATGCTCGACCGGGTTGCGGCCTTGCAGGAGAAGGCAGGCCTGCCGCGCGATCGCGTGCTGACTGATGCCGAACTCGATGCCGCGATCCGAGAACGCGGCGACACGATCGCGACCTTTTATTATGGACACGACTATTCGGCCCCGACTCTGGCCCGGTTCTTTGAGCTTGCCGATCGTGAGCACATCGCACTGAACGAGCAGGAGGAGAAGCTGCGGGCGCTGGTGCGCCAACTCGGCTGGTTTACTCCCGGCGCGCTAGGCGGACTAATCTCCATTCCCCGTGTGGGCGCGGATCCGAATGTTACTATGACAGCTCGGGCATCCATTCTGCGCCACGAGCTCTCCCACGGGGAGTTCTTCAGCGATCCCGCCTATGCGGCCTACGTCCGCGAATTCTGGCGGACCGATCTGACCGAAGCGGAGCGTGCCGGTGTGCGCCGCTTCTTGGGATCAGAGGACTATGACACGACCGACGAGGAGCTGATGCTGAACGAGATGCAGGCCTATTTGATGTTCACGTTGGATCCGCAGTTCTTTCAGGCATCCGACGTCGGCATGACCGATCAGCGGCGGGAACAACTTCAGGCGGAGTTCCTGCGTGGCTTGGACGTGGCTTGGCTCAGGGACAACATGATTCATAAGCTCGCCGCAGCGCCCTGAACTCTGGGACCAAATTTCTGTAGCATCGGTGCAGAGATTATAGTGCGTGCCTGAGTAAAGTCGTGGGATGGCCGGCCGGACCGGTGGACCGGCCATGGCGAGGATCAGGGCGACTTCGGTAGCGTATCGACCAGCATCACCGTTCCCACAATGCTGGCACCGCTGTTTCGGGCGGCTTCGATCGCCTGCCCAAGTCGCTGGAGATAACCAGTACCGTTATCCTCGAAATTCTGCGTCGGCTGCGAATCAAGCAGCGGCACCGAAGATGCCACGGCGATGATCATATCGGTGCCGTAGGGGGGACCGACCTCCCATTGCGGATGTCCGGCACTAGCATTGCCGATCTCGAGGGTCTCTCCGGCACGCAGGGCACGAGGCGGAACCGCGACAAAATGCTGTTGAGGATCGGCGACGGTTGGATACAGATGCGCCAGCGATCCGTCGTGCGCCAGGTAATCTACCCTCAAGCGGCCGGAGAAGTCTGGCATAGTGACGCGTGGTCGGATGAATTCGCCCTCGCGAAGCGCCGTGCGGCCGCCGGCGAGGGTCAGTCGCAGCCCCCTATCCGGCGCACCGGCTAATGGTGCGATCGGCCGGATCGCCGCGAGCGCGCCACAAAACACAGGGTCGATCCGCTGCACGCGCCAATCCAGCGCGTGCGAGCCGGCGATGTCGGTAACCTCATGGCGCACCGCGTCATCGGCTGAGCGGCCGGCCATGCCGGTCACTGTCACCGTCCCGCTGTCCTGCACGGTACTGTCGACCAATGTACAGGGGGTGCTGGCCAGTACTCGCTCGATCTGCCGGCGAAGCGAGCCGAGTCCGATCGCAGCCACTTGCTCGGGTGCAGTTGTGGTCGAGGAACTGCCCGGCGGTTGGGGCTGCACTGGCTGAGTGGTGGATTGACCCGTCGCCGCGCCTCCAGCAGGCGGGGATACCGTGGTCGGTGCGGCTGCCCCGGCGGGCGGCGGCGGGGCAGACAGCGGAGGTGTCGGCTCCGGCTTTGGCTGGCTGGCCGCCGGAGGGGGTGGTGCGGCCAATGCAGTTGTTTCGGCTGCCGGAGGGGCACTTGATGGGGCGATGGGCGGCACCGAGGCTGCGGCGGGCGGCACCGAGGCCGCAGCGGGCGGCACCGCGGCCGGCGGCGCATTGGTCGTGGCGTTCGCCTGGGGCGCGGAGGGAGGGGTGCTGGCGGCTGGCTGATCAGTCGGCAAGGCAGGGGCGGCTTGCTGCGACGGGGCGGGGGCGGTGGACGGTTGAGAGGTGGCCGACGAGGATGGAGGCGCCGATTCACCCGCCGGCCGCTGCACGGCGGTGAGGCCGGTAGGCGGCGCTGGGTGCGGTACGAGCCACCATCCGCCGGCTGCAAGCACCGCTATGCCCGCCACTCCTACTGCTATGAGCAATGGGATGGCGGAGCGCTTCGACGCACGCGCGGGCGGAGATGGAGCAAGTGGGGCCGCAGGGGGTGGAGACTGCCGAGCCGGCACGGATACCAGCGTGGCTTCGGGTTCCGGCTCCGGTACCGGTCGCGCCGCGACGGCGGTGGCGATGGCTTCGGCGAAGTCAGAGGCGGACGAGTAACGGTCCTCCGGCCGTTTCGACATCGCACGGCGAACCACGGCGTCCAGCGCGACTGGAGACGTAACGGCGAGCTGCGAGGGCGCCGGCGGGTCGGTGTTGAGCACCTTGTGCATGATCGCGGTCACGCTGCCCTCGAACGGGCGCTCGCCCGTCAGGAGCTGGTAGAGCAGAACGCCGGAGGAGTAGACGTCGGTGCGCTCGGTGACGACTTGGCCCATGAACTGCTCGGGCGACATGTAGGCAGGGGTGCCGAGCACCGTACCCGCCTGGGTCATGCTGCTGCTCTCGATGCGAGCGATGCCGAAATCGGCAATTTTGGCCTGACCGGCGCTGGTCATCATGATGTTGGCCGGCTTGATGTCGCGGTGCACGACGCCGCGCGCGTGGCTGTATTGAAGCCCGCTCAGTACGTCTTGCATGATCCGGACGGTGTCGGCGACGGCGAAGCGCTCCTGGCGGTCGAGCAGATGCTTGAGCGTGGTGCCGTCCACGAACTCCATAACGATGTAGGCGAGTTCGTTTGTTTCCCCGTAATCGTAAACGGCGACGATATTCGGGTGGCTGAGCCGTCCGGCGGCTTGTGCTTCGCGGCGGAAACGGGCGATCTCGTCTTCGGTCTCGGCCTCAGGGTGTTCGGGCAGCCGCACCGCCTTGATGGCCACGCGCCGGGCGATCAGCGGGTCCCAGCCGTCGTAAACTATCCCCATGGCCCCACGGCCGAGCGTGCCGCGGATTTCATACTTGCCGAGGGCCTGCACTCCCTCCAAAGACGTTCCCCTCAAGTGCTCCGACACAGAAGATCATAGATCGGCGGAGGGGGAAGAGGAACCGCCGGGCAGAGAAACTGTCGAAAAATGAGCGCGTACAATTCTACTACGTTACGGCGCAACGCCGGCCACGACGGCGGGTCCCGGAGGGTCGCCCGTGAGAATCAAGCCCTGGGCGGCTGGCTGGTTCTAGTCCTCGCTGAGGGCGCAGTGACCTACCAGGAGACCGATCGGCAGAGAGAGCAGCCCCCAGCTTCCGAGCGCAGTCAGCAAGACATGTCTCGGGTCGTGCACCGTTAGTTGCAAAAATATCGCCAGGGCGAGCATCCCGATGCTGCTGCCTGCTAGGCAAGTCCTGGCGAGAAAGCGCTTCGCTCTTAGCATAGTTGGCCGCTACCCGATCGGATGCCCGCTCCTGCTGTTCGTTACTGAGCGGCACGTTCCCCGAACGCCGCTACCCTGGAACGGATGTGTATCATACCTATGAATGTAGCCAGATTGGCAAGCCTTCACAAGACTGTCAATGATTCGGTGCACGACTGCGCTTGACACCGGCGGACCTCTCCGCCGACGGCCGGACCGCCCTGCCCGCCGGCGCCTCAGCGCGTCGGGCGCGGCGGAGACTGGCTGTAATCGTAGAAGCCGCGGCCGGTTTTTCGGCCGAGCCATCCTGCCTCAACGTATTTGACCAGCAACGGACACGGTCGATACTTGCTATCCGACAAACCTTCGTAAAGCACTTGCATGATCGACAGGCAGGTGTCCAGGCCGATGAAATCAGCCAGCTCCAGCGGACCCATCGGGTGGTTGGCGCCGAGTCGCATGGCAGCATCGATCGCGCTGACCGACCCGACCCCCTCGTAAAGGGCATACACCGCCTCGTTGATCATCGGCACCAGGATGCGGTTGACGATGAAGGCCGGGAAATCCTCGGCCACCGCGGTGGTCTTGCCGAGCCTGGTGGCGAGTGCCTGTACCGCCTGGAATGTCGGCTCATCGGTGGCGATGCCGCGGATGATCTCCACCAGCTTCATCACCGGCACGGGATTCATGAAATGCATGCCGATGAATTTGCCGGGGCGGTCTGTGGTGGCCCCGAGGCGGGTGATCGAAATCGAGGACGTGTTGGTGGCCAGCAGGCAGGACGGCTTCAGGTGCGGGGTGAGCGTCTTGAACACGGAGCGCTTGATGTCTTCTTTCTCGGTCGCCGCCTCGATGACAAGGTCCGAGTCGCCGAACGCCCCGTAATCGGTCGAGGTGGTGACGCGCGCCAGGGCAGCGTCCTTGTCATCCGCCGTGATCACGTGGCGATTGACTTGGCGCTCCATGTTGCGGGCCATGGTGGCTACGGCCTTCGACAACTGGTCGGGGTTGACGTCGAGCAAGGTTACCGGGAGGCCAGCCAGCGCGCAGACATGCGCGATACCGTTGCCCATCTGGCCGGCGCCTATCACGCCGACCTGGGCGATCTCGGGGATTTCGGTAGCGAGTGGCACAGCAACGGACTGCGGCGTGACTTCGACGTTCATTCAGGAGCGCTCCAGTTCGGCTGCCAGCTCGGGCAGCGCGGTGAACAGATCAGCGACCAGGCCGTAATCCGCGACCTGGAAGATGGGCGCTTCCTCGTCCTTATTAATTGCCACGATAACCTTGCTGTCCTTCATCCCGGCGAGATGCTGGATCGCGCCTGAGATGCCGACAGCAATATATAGGTCCGGGGCGACGACCTTGCCGGTCTGTCCTACCTGGTAATCGTTCGGCACAAACCCTGCGTCCACCGCCGCGCGGGATGCGCCGATCGCCGCCCCCAGCCGATCAGCGATCGGGTCCAAGAGCTTGAAATTGTCGCCGCTCTGCATGCCTCTGCCGCCGGAGATGACGATCCGGGCGGCGGTAAGCTCCGGCCGTTCACTCTTCGAGAGCTCGGCCGATACAAATCGCGAGACGCTCGGCGACTCGATGGCGGGCGCGGGCTCGACCGTCGTGTTGCCGCCTTCGGTAGGTACAGGGTCGAAGCTCGCCGCGCGCACGGTGATCACTTTCTTCGGGTCTGCTGACCTCACTGTCGCCAGCGCGTTGCCGGCATAGATCGGCCGGATGAAGGTGTCCGCGTCCACAACGCCGGAGATGTCGCTGATCGGCTGAAGATCCAGCAGCGCAGCGACTCGCGGCATCACGTTCTTGCCCACCGCGGTGGCGGCGGCGAGCAGGTGCGAGTAGCCGGGTGCCAGTTGCACCAGCAAGGCTGCCAACGGCTCGGCCAGCACGTGCTCGAAGGCCGGCAGGTCGGCGGCGATCACCTTGGTCAGGCCCGGCAGCTTTGCTGCTGCGTCAGTGGCGGCGCTGATTCCGCTGCCCACGACCAGCCCGTGCACCTCGCCAAGCTGACCAGCGGCGGCAACGGCGCTACGCGAGGGCTGCTTGACCCCGGTCGCGTCGTGTTCCAGCAGGACGAGACTCGTCATCGATCAGATCACCTTCGCTTCGGTCTTGAGCTTGTGCACAAGTTCTGCGACCGAGCTGACCTTTTGTCCCGCTTGGCGCTTCGGCGGCTCGGCCACCTTCAGGACCGTGAGGCGCGGCGTCGGATCGACTCCAAGATCGGCCGGCTTCAGCATCTCGATCGGCTTCTTGCGGGCCTTCATGATGTTGGGCAACGAGGCGTAGCGCGGTTCGTTCAGCCGCAGATCCGTGGTGACGATCGCAGGCAGGTGTAGGGCCACGGTCTCCAGTCCGCCATCGACCTCGCGCGTGACCGTGATCTGATCGCCGTCGATCGTGATCTTGCTGGCGAAGGTGCCCTGCGGCCAGCCGAGCAAGGCGGCCAGCATCTGGCCGGTGGCGTTCATGTCGTCGTCGATCGCCTGCTTGCCGAGGATGATCAGCCGCGGCTGTTCCTTCTCGGCAATCGCCTTCAAAAGCTTGGCCACCGCGAGTGGCTGAAGTTCGGCGTCAGTCTCGACCAGAATGCCACGGTCGGCGCCCATCGCCAGCGCGGTGCGAATCGTCTCAGCGCACTGCGCCACGCCCAAAGAGATGGCGACAATCTCGCTGGCGACGCCTTTTTCCTTCAGGCGTATCGCCTCCTCGACGGAAATCTCGTCGAACGGGTTCATCGACATCTTCACCCCGGCGGTTTCCACGCCGGAGCCGTCTGCCTTCACCCGGACCTTCACGTTGTAGTCCACCACCCGCTTGACGGGGACGAGTATCTTCATGGGAAAACCGCGCCACCACCAGAAACGCAGGCGCGCCCCCAAAGGCCTGCTTCGCCCGAGGGACTGTTCGCACCTGCAATATGCGGCCGGACCATATGTGGCGGCCCGAGCCGCTGTCAAACGCTCGATGGGCTAGTGAGCGTGCCGGGGTCGCCGGTCAGCCGCGCAACAAGCTCATCATCAGGATGAACAGCAGCAACGCGGCGGCTTGCAAGATGACGCGCCAGCGCATCAACTGGTTGGAGCGCACCGGGTCGCCGCCGCCGCGCGCAAGCCCGATGAACCCGGCGAATAGCACCCCGAGCGTCGCCAGCATCAGCATCGCAACCGGGATGGCGAGCCACCGCATCCGTCTCACCTTGGCTGGAATGCCCCATGATAAAAGCCGGTTGCTGGAATTTCACCCCGTGGGCTGGGGTAACCTTGCCGACAGCGGGGAGTTGACCGTGCGCGCGGGACTATGGTCGTACGCCGCACGATGAAACCACCTGCCCTGGTTCTGTTCGTGGCATGGCTGGCCCTTGCCGGCGGCGCATCCCCCCCGGCGCTCGCCGCCCCTGCCGCGATCTCTGCCGCCTCCCCTCCCGCGCTGGGGATTACTCCCGAGCAGGCGCGTCAGGCGCTAGATGTGTTGAACGATCCGGCGAAGCGGGCGGAGGTGGTGAACACCCTCGAGACCGTTGTGAAGGCGGAGGGCGCCCCACCGAAGGCTGCCGCCCCGGCGCCCGCAACACCAGGGCCGAAGGCGACGCCGCCTGCGCCGTCCGCAACACCGGCCAGTACGACCTCGAAGGTCACGGTGGAACCCGGCAGTCTCGGCGCTGCCGTCCTGATGGGCGCAAACGGTTTCGCTGGCTGGATCTCCGCCCAGGCGATCAGGGCCGTGCAGGCTGTGCGGGGATTCCCGCTGCTCTGGCTCTGGCTCGTGGTGATGGCGACCAACCCTCTTGCACAGACCCTGCTGCGGGAGGCCGTGTGGCGGGTGGCGATCGCCTTCGGCTGCGGGCTCGCCGTGGAGTGGGGTGTGCGGCTATTGCTCCGCCACCCAGTCCAGGTTCTGGAGGGCCGTTCGGCGGGGGTGGAGCCCGCCCTCTCGCAGGATGAGCCTGAGACGGCGGAAGCGCTGGCTGAGCAGGGCGAGACTGAACCGTCCCGTCATCGCCATATCGCCGCACTCACACTGCTGCGCCGCCTTCCGCTGGTGCTGCTGCGTTTTGCGTTGGACTTGCTGCCGGTGCTCGGTTTCGCGATCGCCGGCCACATTGTCGCCGCAACGGCGGTGGGCGGCTCCGATCAGACCCGACTGATTATCGTCGGGATGGTCGATGCCTATGTGATCTGCAGCGCCATCGTCTGCGTAGCGCGGATGATGCTGTCCCCGCAGGCGCAACGCTTACGCCTGGCGCGGATCTCGGATGCGACGGCCCTATGGGCTACCAACTGGATCCGTCGCATCGCGGTCGTTGCGGTGTTCGGCTACGCCATCGCCCAAGTGGGGCAGTTCCTTGGGATGTCGGTGTCAGCGCACGACGGTGTGCTCAAGCTGGCCTCGCTGATTTACCACGTCTTCCTGGCCGTCATGGTGCTGGAGAAGCGGCGGGCGGTGAAGCGCTGGATCCGTGCGCCGGCCGGGGCTAGTGGAGTGGTTGCGCGTCTACGCAATGCCATCGCTCCCGTATGGCACTGGATCGCGCTGTTCTTCCTGATTGCGTCATGGATCGTCTGGGCAGTCGAGATCCGTAATGGTCTCGCCAAGATCTTCCATTTCTTTTTCACGCTTGTGCTGGTGGCGATCGTCACCCGGCTGATCCTTATCGTGCTTCTGGGCTCGCTCGATCGCGTGCTGCGGATCGAACCGGAGTTTGCCGAGCGCTATCCTGGCCTGGATAGTCGGCTGCAGGCCTATCACCCAGTGCTGCAGGCAGTGGCGCGTGTGCTGGTCTATCTGGCGGGCGCGCTAGTTCTGCTGGAGTTCTGGGGCGTCCAAACGTTTGAATGGTTCTCGGGCAGCTTCCTGGGGCGGCGCCTGGTTGGAGCGTTCGGCACGACGGCGGTGACGCTCGTGCTGGCGCTGATTGTCTGGGAAGCGGCAAACGCTGGGATAGAAGGGCATCTTGCCCGCCTGACCCGCAGCCAGCAGATGGCCCGCTCGACGCGGTTGCGAACACTGCTTCCGCTGCTGCGCACCACGTTGCTGGTCTGCATCGTCGTGATCGCCGGGCTGACCGTACTATCCGAGATCGGTATCAACATCGGCCCGCTGCTGGCCGGGGCAGGGATCGTCGGCGTGGCGATCGGCTTCGGCTCACAGAAGCTGGTGCAGGACCTGATCACCGGCATGTTCCTGCTGCTGGAAAACACCATGCAGGTTGGCGACTGGGTGACCGTCTCGGGCCTTTCCGGCTCGGTGGAGCACTTATCCGTGCGCACAATCCGGCTGCGCGCCGGCGACGGTTCGGTGCACATCATCCCGTTCAGCTCGGTGACCAGCGTGACCAACACCAATCGCGGGCTCGGCAATGCCGCTGTCAGCGTCACGGTTTCCTTCGCCGAGGATACCGATCAGGTGGGTAAGGTCTTGCAAGAGATCGCGGTGCAGATGCGCAAGGACCCCGACTTCGCGCCGAAGATGCTGAGCGACCTACAGCTCTGGGGCGTGGACAAGGTCGACGGCGCATCGGTGACGCTGACCGGCCAGATCGTGTGCACGGACGAGGGACGCTGGCCGGTGCAGCGCGAGTTTAATCGGCGGGTGAAGATACGGTTCCAGGAGCTCGGGATCACCATATTCAACCCCATGCAGGCGTACCTGATTCCCCCCGCCGAACCCGCACCGGCACGTCCTGCGCTGTCGGGTCCTAGGGAGGCCGCAGAATGACCGATCTCGCCACGCTCGCCGATCTTGTCTCCCGCGACGGTTTCGCGTTCGTTCATGGACCGGCGATGCGCGAGACGCTCGAACGGCACGGCTCGCTTGCAGACTGGAAAGAGTTTGCGGCGAGTTGGAACGATCTCGGGCTGGACACTTACATGGCCGATGGCGGACGCTACCGGAAGCGCCGTCATGCAGCCTTTGCGGCTGACGCGCGCGGGATCCGCCGCAAGCCGCACCAGGCGCATTATCAGAGCCGCGACTATAACAGCCTGAACGGCGGCATCGCTCGCTGGTTCGATCCGGTGCTGCCCGCGATCGGCTCCGGCCCGAGCATGACGGCGATCCTGCAGACATGCCGCACGTTGTTCGACCGGCTGACCCTCACGCCTGCCTGGCACATCGAGGTGCACCAGTTTCGCATTGAGGCGCGCGTCGATGCGGTTGGGCGTCCGACGCCCGAGGGCACCCATCAGGACGGCGTCGATCACGTGCTGGTGCTGCTGGTCGGGCGGCAGAATATCCAAAGCGGGGTCACCACCATCACCGATCTTGCGCGTCATCCGCTCGGAAGCTTCACTTTGGCCGAGCCGCTCGACGCCGCGTTGGTTGACGACAATCGCGTGATGCACGGCGTGACGCCGGTCGAGCCGGTGGACCCGACCCGTCCCGGCTTCCGCGACGTACTAGTGGTGACGTTCCGGCGCGAGAACGCGAGCGCCTGATCCCGTCCGCCGATGCGGATCGTCGCCGGTACCTGGCGGGGTCGGCGGCTGGTTGCCCCGGCGGGAACTCAGACGCGCCCGACTGCCGATCGCGCGCGCCAGGCACTGTTCGACATGCTCCTGCATGCGCCTTGGGCGGGGCGTGATGCGATCGAAGGTACGTTCGTGCTGGATGTATTCGCCGGGACCGGGGCGCTGGGGCTGGAGGCGCTCTCACGAGGCGCCGTTGCTGCGATGTTCATCGAGCGTGACGCGGCCGCATTGCGAGCGCTGCGGTCCAATATCGCGGCGTGCGGGGCTGAGCAGCGGTGCACCGTTGTGGTTGGGGATGCGCTGGACCCGCCGAGGGGGCCGCCTTGCGGGCTGGTATTCCTCGATCCTCCTTATGGGCAGGGCTTAGGAGCGCTGGCATTCGAATGTCTTGCGGCACGCGGCTGGATCGCGCCTGGGGCCCTCGTTGTCGCGGAAACTGCACGTGACGAGTTGGCGCCTGTGCTCGAAGAGTTGCTCGCCGAACGAAGATATGGTGCGGCGCGCATCAGCGTCTGGCGGGCGGCTTCATGACGGGACCGCCGAGTCCTCACCTGCATCTCTCCCGCTTCTGCGGGGGTGTATAGAGAGATAACCGAATTTGGTAATCGGCTGGGGCGTTTGAAGCCAGGAGTGCCTATGACTGCCATCTGCTACGCTGAAGCTCGCGTCCGTTTCCCGATACTTGGTCTGCACTTACGGGTGCTGAAAGAGGAGGTGGTGTGCCGAGCTAAAGAGATCGTATAATCAGTCCGGCTACCATAGCGATGAATTACGCGCCAAGAATTATTATAGCGCGCTTTTTAGGGAGTACAATATCAAATATCTCTATCTTTGTGAGCCCAATGTTGGTCCCCTTTGCAGGGATGGGAAAGCACAAAAGCGCTCTACATAAAACCAGATGAAAGTGTAAGTAATAATGGTAGCAAATAAAACAAAAGAGAGCAGGCAAATTGAATCGCGGGTCACGGTTCTACGCTGCTCCTCGACCAGGTGGGCGGCTTCCGCTTTGCGCTTCTCCTCGGCCTGCTTTTCCTCCGCCTCGCGGGCGGCCTGCTCGGCCCGGCGCCTTGCCGCAGCCGTGCGAGCAGCCGGATTTGGAAACAGGCGCACCAGCCCTACTCGCCCTCGCGTTTGCTGAAGCGAACGCAGCTCTGGCCGAGCGCCGTCAGGGAACGCCCGAGTAATCCGTCGTTTTGGATCGAGTTCCTGCGCAGCCTCGCCCGTCGTGGGCTGCGCGGCGTCAAGCTGGCTATTTCGGATTCCCACGAAGGACTGAAGGCCGCGGTTGCCCGTGTGCTGCAGGCCTCCTGGACTAGCCGTGAGCCTCAGGCAGTAGGCTTGGATTAGTGTTCCTCGTTCAGTGTCCGTACTATGATCGAGACGAATACATTGGTGCCTCGCTCGTACGGTGGCATTTCCATACCGGACGCGATATGGTTTGCTATCATGGATGAATTGCGATAGATTTCGTTTGAACGTAGCGCCCGGATGATACGGGGGTCAATTATTATCCGTGACAGCCTTCCTTTGTATGCCGGCGACGTGATGACGAAACATCCGATCGTTGCCCCATTGCCCGCATGACCCCCGATGTTTCAGTCATCGGGGCGCAGGCATTGCTGGTGGCGCTCCAGTCGGAGTGCGATTATATGGTGGTCGATCTGCCGCCGATGACCCATTGGTCGAGGCGCATGGTGTCGCCAACCTTCGATGGTTTCATATTGGTTGCGGGGTGGGGACGCACCCGCGCGGAGGGAGCGCTCGATTCGCTCGCCCGTACCGGACTGGATGATACGAAGTTCGTGGGCACAGCCTGAGGACCCAAGGTGAGGCAGCCGCGGTATCGTGCCAGCGTGGCATGGGCGCTCGTCAATGCTGGCGCAAGCGTGCTGGTCCCAATGGCGATATTCATCGTCTTCGCCCGCACCGTCGCCCCGGTGCTCATCGGTGTGGTCGCCGTGGCTGTCGCCAGCACCGAGATACTGAAGACGGCTGGCTTGTCGGGGGTCTACGAGGCCCTTTTGCAGGAGCCTGCCAGGCGACGGGAAAGCCAGGAAACGGCACTGTTCGTTCTGTTATGGGCCGGCGTCGGGTTGACGGTGCTCTATCTGGCGCTGCTGATGCTCATGGCGGGCTTGATTACCAATGTAGCGGCCAATTTCACTGCGCTCGCGTGCGTCGGCGTGCGCATCATCTTCGATCTCGCGGCACTTCAGCCGCAGTCGGTGTTGGCGCATCGGCTTTCCTACGGAACTCTGACGTTGCGCTCAGTGATCGGCAATGCGGCAGCCGGCACCGTCGGGATCGGTGTGCTTATGCTGCATGGAGGGATCGCCGGACCGGCTGCGTACCAGGCAAGCCAGTCAGTGATCAGCTTTCTGGTCTGCATCACCGGCACTGGGGCGTTGGCGCGGCCGCGTTTCCATGCCGCTGCGTTGTCTCGGATGTTGCCGGAGGCAAGCCTGTCAACCGGCGTCCGGTGCATCGCCGCCGTTATCAACAATCTCGATCAGATCATCGTTGCCGCGATGGCCGGCAGCCTGCCGCTCGCCTATTTCCATCTCGGCAAGCGCATCGAGACGACGTTCGTGAGCGCCGGAGGCTCGTTTGCCTCCATCCTGTTCCAGCCGCTGTTCGCCCGCACAGAGTACGCGGCCCGTCACGCCGCGGTACGCAAGGCACTGGCTATAGTCACCCTCACCTGCGGGCTTCCGGCAATCATCTTCGCCAGCAACAGTGAAACGATCGTACGTATCGTCTTTGGTCCGCACTGGACCGTTGCGGCGCCGGTGGCCGCGGCGCTCGCCCTCAACGGCTTCGTGCGTGCCGCCGGATTCGTGCCAGGGGCATTGATGTCGGTGTCGCGGCGCAATCGACACCTGCTGATCACTTCGATGGTCTCCGGCATCCTCGGCGCCGCCCTCGTGTTCGCGACCGTGCAGCTCGGCTTGGTATGGTGCGCGACAGCGTTGATCGTCAAAAACGCGCTGATAGTAATATGGATGGCACTGTGGCTGCGGGTCGAGGCTGGCGAGCCGATTCGCGCCTATCTCACCAGCCTGGTACTGCCGATCGCGATTATGCTGGGCAGCTTGCAAGTTGGGACCTGGTTGGCGAGCCGGGGCTTTGCCGACGCGGGTGTTCTTCCGCAATTCGCGGGAATAGCACTGATGGTGGCGTTGGTTATGGCTGCAGGAGCTCGCCTAAGAGGAGGCAACGGCCTGCAACGTTCCGATCTTCGCCCTCCATGAAGGCGTGCTCGTGGGTCCGATGCAGCGACGCTTCGCCGATCCCACCCACTGGTTGAGCTCGGTGCCATACTTGGACGGGCGAGCGCTCCGTCCAGGAGGATCATCTGAACGATCCCGATCACCCCTCCGCATACGGGTTCTTCGTTCCCCGCAATTGCAACCGGATCGGAACCCCCGGCAGACCGAACGTCTCCCGTAACCCGTTCACGAGGTACCGCTGATAGTCCTCGGGTAACCGCTCCGCCCGGGTGCCGAACACGACGAAGGTCGGCGGCCGGGCCTTCGCTTGCGTGACGTATCGCAGCTTCAGCCGCCGCCGGTCCACCAGCGGTGGAGGATGCCGCGCCAGAGCCGCCTCGAACCACCAATTCAGTTCCGCCGTCCCCACCCGCGTGTTCCACACCTCGTAAGCCCGCCAGACCGCCGGCAGCAGCCGTTCCACTCCCTCCCCGGTCAGCCCTGACAAGGCCACGACCGGCACCCCCCGCATTTGCGCCAAGCTCATCTCCAGCCGCTCGTCCACCAGTCGGCGAGTCGCTGCGCGGTCGGCCACCGCATCCCACTTGCTCAGCGCCACGACACAGGCCCGCCCCTCGCGCTCGATCAGTTGCGCGATCTGCAGGTCCTGGTCGTGCAGCCCCACCACCGCATCCACCGTCAGGACCACTACTTCCGTCAGCCGCAACGCCCCGATCGCGGCGCCCACCGACATTCGCTCCAGTCCCGCCTCGACTCGGGCGCGCCGCCGCAGGCCCGCCGTATCCACCAGCTCGATGCGCCGTCCGCGCTCGTCCGTGAAAAAGACCGAGACTGCATCCCGCGTCAGTCCCGGCTCGGGGCCGGTGACCATCCGCTCCTCGCCCACCAGCCGATTGAGCAGCGTGGATTTCCCCGCATTCGGGCGTCCGACGATCGCCAGCTTCAACGGGCGCTCGCCAGCCTTCTCTTCGTCCGCGCCCTCCGGCAGGCGATCGGCGATCTCCGACATCAAGTCGGCCAACCCTTCACCATGCTCGGCAGAGACCGCCACCGGATCGCCGAGCCCGAGCTCATACGCGTCGAGCACGGCCGAGTTCGCCAACCGGCCCTCGGTCTTGTTGGCGACCACCAGCACGGGCCGGCCCTGCCGGTGCAGCCAGCGTGCGAAATGACGGTCGGCGGGGGTCATCCCCGCCCGCGCATCGACCACGAACAGCACAAGGTCGGCACTCGCTACGGCGGTCGCCGCGGAAGCGTGCGTTCGCCCAGCCAGGCTCTCCGGCGCTGCTTCCTCCAGCCCGGCGGTATCGACCAGTCGTACGCGCCGGCCGCGCAGCAGGGCTTCGGCCTCCTTGCTGTCACGCGTGACGCCGGGGATGTCGGACACGATCGCTGCCCGCCGTCCCGCCAGACGGTTGAACAGCGTAGATTTGCCGACGTTCGGCCGGCCTGCGATGACCACCACCGGCAGCATAAGCAGCTGAGCCCCGCTCTTTGGACCGCGAACGACCGCGGCGGCCTTTACCTAAGCGCCGTCAGCAGGCCGTCATCTGCGATCAGCAGCAGGGTTGCGTCGGCAATCACCGGCTGCAACGGACAGGCCACACCCGGCAGCTTCTGCATGCCCAGGATTTCGCCGGTATAGGGGCTGACAGCCAGTGCCGCCTTGCTGGTACCGGCGACCACCAGTCGGTCGCTCGCCAGCAGCGGGCCATACCAGGTGATCGGGTCGCGCTGTTTCTTCGGATTCCCCCAGCGCGGCAGTTGCCGGACCCAGGCGATGCTGCCGTCATCGGCATTGATCGCCGCGAGGGTCTGGTCGACCGTGAGCACGAACACCCAGTCGCCGGCGACCCAGGGGCTGTCCAGGCCGGAGACGTTGTGCTCCCACAGGCGCCGGCCGGAGTGCAGGTCATTGGCAACTGCCATCCCGCCCATGCTGATCGCGAACACCCGACTCCCGCTGATCGCCGGTACGCCCCGGATCGAATAAATGTCCAACAAGCCGACGCCGGCCGAGATCAGGTTGTCGGTCCATACCACGGTGCCGGAATCCGCCCGCAAGGCGGTCAGCTCGCCGGAGGCGAAGCCGGCGACCACCAGCCCGTCGGAATAGGCCGGGGCGGGCTCGCCCAGCATCGCGGTGACAGCGTTGAACGCCCGGTACTCCCAAAGCTGGCGGCCGGACCCCGCATCCAGCGCAACCACCCGGTCATCGATCGTGACGACGAAGACGTGTCCGGCAACGATCGTTGGCCCCGATCGGCCGGGCACGCCCAGGTTAATCCGCCATTTCTGCTTACCGCTGGCCGCGTCCAGCGCCACAACGTCGCCCAGTCCGTTCACCGCGTACAGGAGGCCGTCCGCGACGCCGAGGCCGCCGCCCACATTGTTGCTGCGCGAATCCTTGGACCTGGTATCGATGCGCCAGCGGAGCTGCCCATTGGACAGATCGAAGGCCGACACCCGGGCCGCCGAGTCCATGGTGTACACCAACCCGTTCGCGACCACCGGCTGCGCCAGTATCTTTTGTCGGTAGCCTCCGCCGTCGCCGATCGGTGCGCGCCACGCTTGCGAGATGACCGGCTGCGCCTGGAGATGGCCCATCAGGTGCGCCGGATTGCCGGCCGGCTGCGGCCAGGCGGCGTTGCGCACCGGGGGCGGGAGAACAACCTTCGGCGCGCCCAATTCAACAGTCAGGGAATTGGCCGACGCGAGCACCGGCTCTCGCTTGCCGGGAATCGGGGTCTTCTCTTCCCCGAACCAGTCGTCCCACAGGCCGCAGCCGCCCAAGGCCAGGGGCAACGCCAGGGCAGCGCGCCGCGACAAGGCGGCGGGGCGGGCTGTTCGCCGGAGTGTCTGCAACACGCCGCTCATCCGGAAAGCTGGGCGAGCACCGCCGTAGCGCGCTGTCGCACCCCTTCTGGCGCCGTGGAGTCGTTGGTCAGGGCGGTCAGCATATCCTTCGCCTGATTGGTTTTGCCTTGGCGCAGGGCCAGGAGGGCAAGCTGCTCCGTCGCCATGGCGTGCCAGGGATCGTTAGGCTGTGCCAAGGGTTTCAGCCGTGCCTCCAATATGTCGGGATCGCCGGAGTCGATCTGATGCTGCGCCCAAAGCAGTCCGGCGAGGTCGCGCAGCAACGGATCCGCCGACGAGTCGGCTGCGACCTCGTTCCAGAGTGACAGTGCCTGCGGCAGATGTCCTCCGCCGGCTTCGAGTCCGGCGGCACGAAGCCGGCTGAGGGTGCGGTAGCCAGCCGGGCCGTGCTGCGCCAGTCGATCGAATGCCGCGAGCGACGCCGCATGGGCAGCAGTTGCGTTCGGGCCGGTATCGGCGGCCTCGAGCATCGCCTGGAGATATACCGCGGCGGCAGCCTGATCCTGGCGCGCCTGGTACCATCGCCACCCTTGCCAGCCGGCCACCAAGGCGACCACGACCACCACCGCCGCGGCGATCGCTCCCGCATAGCGGGTGAGGAATTGCCGCGTCCGTTCGGCGCGGAGTTCTTCCTCGACCTCGTCGAAGATATCGGGCACGGTCGCCTCCCTTCGGGCGCCAGATACATAGCCGGTGCGAGCAAAGCAAATCACGGGGAAGTCCAGAGTTGCTGGGGGGCGGGTGATCCTGGGGCATCCGTTTCAGGGGCAAATCCTGGCTGCAACTGCGGCCCGCGTCACGATCATCCACGTTATCCGAGCCAGCGTCGGTTCCGTCAGGGCCAAGGGGGCTTAGGTTAAGGGTGGCTGGCTAACCGGACTGCCCAGCGGCGGCTGCGCTCTCCGACGCCGATCTGGCCGCCTTGGAGGCCGGCAGCACCTGTGATCTCGATCTGCTCAGATTTTCCGGCTCTGCGGTCGTGTTCGCAGTTGCACAACCGCGCTCGGGGGCCGGCTTGACGAACAGATATGAGGGCGTAAAGTTCGTCTTCCGGCGGCCGGAAAAGGGCGAGAGAACCGACCGGCCAGCCGAGCAAGACGGCGCGGCTCGGATTTCCAGGGCCGGTGTGCTCCGGCCTGTAGGTGACCCGACCGCCTTGGGAGGACGCTGGGTATGCCCGATGGAATTTCACGCCGCGCGTTCCTGAGCGGAACGGGAGCGGCGCTCGCGGTCACCTCGCTAGGGGCGTTAGGGTTCAGTGCGGTTGAGGCCGCGCAGGCGGCAGCGATCCGTCCGTTCAAGCTCGCCGGAACAGTTGAGACGCGCAACACCTGCCCGTATTGTGCAGTGGCATGCGGCATCATCATGTACGCGAAGCCGGCCGCGGAAACCGGCGGCAAGCGCGTAATCATGCATATCGAAGGCGACGCGGACCACCCCACAAATCGTGGGACGCTTTGCCCAAAGGGCGCCGCCTTGCTCGATTTCGTGCGCTCGCCGTCGCGACTGACCACGCCGCGTTACCGGGCGCCGGGAGCGAAGGAATTTAAAGAAGTCTCATGGGATTGGGCGGTCGACCGGGTAGCGCGGCAGTTCAAGGATGATCGCGACAAGAACTTGGTTACTACGAACGCCAGTGGCGTGACCGCTAACCGATGGACGACCACCGGGATACTTGCCGCCTCGGCCAGTACCAATGAGACGGGATGGATCACCTACAAGGTGATGCGCGGGGCGGGCGCTGTCGTCTTCGACAACCAGGCGAGGGTCTGACACGGCCCCACGGTGGCGAGTCTCGCCCCAACATTCGGCCGCGGCGCAATGACCAACCTGTGGACGGACATCCGCAGCGCGGATCTCGTCATCGTCATGGGAGGCAATGCCGCGGAGGCGCATCCGTGCGGATTCAAGTGGGTGACACGCGCCAAGGCAGAGCGCGGCGCCCGGCTGATCGTGGTCGATCCGCGCTTCACCCGCACCGCGGCCGTGGCGGACGTGTATGCGCCGATCCGTCCAGGCACCGACATCACCTTCCTGCTCGGCATGATCAAGTACTGCATCGACAACAACAAGGTGCAGTGGGATTACGTGAAGCCATTTACGAACGCCGCGTTGGTCGTTAAGGAGGGATATGGCTTCAACGACGGGCTCTTCACCGGCTATGACCCGGCAAAACGAGCCTACGACCGATCGAGCTGGGACTACGAGATTGGACCGGACGGCTACGCGGTGGTGGACGAGACACTGAACCATCCGCGTTGCGTGTGGAACCTCCTGAAGCAGCATGTTGCTCCTTACACGCCGGACATGGTCGAGCGGGTCTGTGGCACGCCCAAAGGGAAATTCCTCAAGATCGCAGCGATGGTCAGCGACACGTCTGCGCCGAACAAGACGATGACCTCGATGTACGCGCTCGGCTGGACCCAGCATTCCTCCGGGTCGCAGAACATTCGCACCATGGCGATGCTGCAACTCATTCTCGGCAACATCGGGATGCGGGGCGGCGGGATGAACGCGTTGCGAGGTCATTCGAACATCCAGGGGCTCACCGATCTCGGACTGATGTCGGAGCTGATCCCGGGCTATCTCGCTCTGCCACACGAAAACGAAACCGATTTCGACGCCTACATGAAGACCCGCGGCTTCAAGCCACTGCGGCCCAACCAGATCAGCTACTGGCAGAACTACCGGAAGTTCTTCGTCAGCTTCCTGAAATCGATGTGGGGAACGGCTGCTACTGCCGAGAACAATTATCGGTACGATTGGCTCCCCAAGCTCGACCGGCCAATGTACGACATGTTGCAGGCGTTCGAGTTGATGGCCAACGGCCAGATGAACGGATATGTTTGCCAGGGGTTCAACCCTCTGCTCGCGGCGCCTAATCGCGCCAAAATCACCAGCGCGCTCTCCAAGCTGAAATTCCTCGTCGTGATGGATCCGCTGGATACCGAAACAGCGCACTTCTGGGAGAACCACGGCGTCTATAATGACGTCAACTCGACCAAGATCGCGACCGAGGTGATCCAGCTACCAACCACCTGCTTTGCCGAGGAAGACGGGTCGCTGACCAATTCCGGCCGTTGGCTGCAGTGGCACTGGGCCGGCGGCGATCCGCCTGGCGAGGCAAAGCCGGATATATGGATCATGGCGCAGATCCACACGCGCATGAAGGCGCTCTATGAAAAAGAAGGCGGCAAGCTGCCCGATCCGATCCTCAATCTCGACTGGCAGTACAAAGACCCTGGGAATCCCACCCCTGACGAGCTCGCTCGGGAAATGAACGGCAGTGCCCTGGCGACGCTGACCGATCCGACAGACCCAACCAAGGTCTTAGTGGAGAAAGGCAAACAGCTTCCGTCCTTCGCCTTCCTCCGAGACGATGGCTCTACGTCCAGTGGCTGTTGGATCTATTCCGGCTGTTACACGGAGGCGGGCAACATGATGGCCCGCCGCGACAACACGGATGTCGGCGATGCCGGGCTTTTTCCGAAATGGGCATTCGCCTGGCCGGTGAACCGCCGCATCCTCTACAACCGTGCGTCCTGCGACCTGTCTGGCAAGCCCTGGGATCCGAACCGGAAGATCATCGAGTGGAACGGCAAGATGTGGACCGGCTACGACGTGCCGGACACCGCCCCGACAGCCAAGCCCGACACCGTGATGCCGTTCATTATGGTGCAGGAAGGCGTGGGCCAACTCTGGGTGCGCGCGCTGATGACCGACGGTCCGTTCCCGGCCCATTACGAGCCATTCGAAGCCCCGGTGCCCAACGTCCTTGCGCCCAAGGTGCGCGGCAATCCGGCGGCACGAGTATTCGCCGATGATCTCGAGGATTTCGGCGACGCAAAGGAGTTCCCGATCGTCGGCACCTCGTACCGGCTGACCGAGCACTTCCACTTCTGGACCAAGCACAACCGTGTTAACGCCGCCCTGCAGCCGGAGTTCTTTGTCGAGCTTTCCGAAGAGCTGGCGAAGGAAAAGAACATTGCCAACGGCAGTTGGGTCCGTGTGTGGTCGAAGCGGGGCTCGGTCAAGGCAGTGGCCTGTGTGACGAAGCGGATCAAGCCTCTCACCATCGAAGGCAAAACCGTGCATGTGGTGGGTGTGCCGCTGCACTGGGGGTTCATGGGCGTGGCGCGCAAGGGCTGGGGACCGAATTCGCTCACTCCCTTCGTCGGCGACGCAAATACGCAGACGCCCGAATTCAAGGCATACCTGCTCAACATCGAGCCCACTACGCCACCCGCAACGTCGGCGACGGCCTGAAGGAGGATGGCCATGGTCGCAGCACGTGAAATGACTGTGGTGCGGACCTCGGCGACGGCGACAGCAAACGCCGAGGTCACATTCCGCGACGAAGTCGTGAAGCTGATCGACGTGTCGAAGTGCATCGGCTGCAAGGCCTGCCAGGCAGCCTGCCTTGAATGGAACGACCAGGTCCAGCCGATCGGTTACTTCACCGGATCCTATCAGAGCCCGGAAGACCTCACCCCCCACATGTTCACCCTGATGCGGTTCAATGAGTGGGAGAACCCAAAGACCGGTGAACTGGAGTGGCTGATCCGCAAGGACGGCTGCATGCACTGCGCCGATCCGGGATGCCTCGCTGCCTGTCCCGCGCCCGGCGCGATCGTGCAATACGCCAACGGCATCGTCGATTTCGTTTCCGAGAACTGTATCGGCTGCGGCTATTGCGTGAAGGGATGCCCCTTCAATATCCCGCGCATCTCCGCTGCTCCGGCCAAGGCACACAAATGCACCCTTTGCTCCGACCGCGTCGCCGTCGGTGACGGCCCGGCCTGCGCCAAGGCCTGTCCGACCGAAGCGATCGTGTTCGGCACGAAAGAGGCGATGCTGCACCACGCGGCGGGTCGCCTGACCGATCTCAAGTCGCGCGGTTTCGATAACGCCGGTATCTACAATCCCCAGGGCGTAGGCGGAACGCACGTCATGTACGTGCTGCCGCACGCGGACCAGCCCGAGCTCTACTCCGGCCTGCCCTCCGACCCGAGCATCAGCCCCTGGGTAAAGGTGTGGAAAGGCGCCACCAAGACATATGCGAGCCTCGCGGCGATGGCCGCTGTGTTCGTCGGCGCGGTTGCCCATCACTTCGCCACAGGGACGAGCCGGATCTCGGAGGAAGACGAGAAGAAGGCCAAAGAACTGCTCGAGGGAGGCAAATAATGGCCACGTCTCCCACAGCCGCGGCGGAAACCACCGTCCGGCGCCATGCACTTGACGTTCGGATCGTGCACTGGATCGTCGCGATCTCTTTCATTCTGCTGGCGCTGTCCGGCCTCGCGCTGTTCTACCCTGGCCTCTTCTTCCTGACCGGCCTGTTCGGCGGCGGCGAGACCGCGCGGATGCTGCACCCGTGGATCGGGCTCGTGCTTGCAGTCGGCTACCTTTATCTTTTCATCCGTATGGTCGGCAGTTCCCTCTGGTCGGCTCCGGAAGACAATATTTGGATGGGGCGCCTGATTGATGTGATGAGGAATCGGGAGGAGGGGCTTCCCGAGATCGGCAAGTTTAATCCTGGCCAGAAGCTGTACTTCTGGGCGATGGCGCTGTTGATTGTCGTCCTGCTTGTCACCGGCATCATTACCTGGCACGCCTATTTCGGCGCCCTGACTTCTATCCCCACCCAACGTGTCGCGGTGCTATTGCACTCGATCGCCGCGGTTCTCGCGATTATCGCTTTCATCGTCCACGTGCATATGGGGACATGGGAGGCCGGGACGCTGCGGGCGATGACGCGTGGCACAGTCACCGGGGGGTGGGCGTGGAAGCATCATCGAAAGTGGCTACGCCAGGTAGCGACCGCGCAGCACGGGAAGTCCGACGTCCGGGCGCCGGCGGAATAAAATTTCATTCGTAGGCAGCGAGGTATGGGGAGACCAATAACCTCTCCCGCTTGCGGGAGAGGTCGGTTCGCGAAGCGAACCGGGTGAGCGCTCTCGCCGGCCAGGCCGCCGGTACGGCAGCCGTTCTTGCCTTCGCCCGCGCGAGCGCCCATCACTGCCAGACATGACCGGCGAAATCTCGTCCAACCGATCGCGCAGGGAACCCATCCCACTCGGCGAATTCGCCGAGCCCAGCTTCGTTCGCCTCCCCGAACCGGTCGCACTGTTCAACACCCGCTCCCAGCGATTGAGAGCGCTCGCCGAGGGACACACGATCGGCCCGTACCTCACCTTCCTCGCCGAAATCGCGAAGATCCAACAGCGACTGGCCGCGACCCTCCCACCCGTCGCACCGCACTTGATCGCCGCGCCGGAAGATACAAGCGACGCCGCACGTCCACCGCTGGATAGGACACGCTTCACGGTCGGTGAGCCGGTCCTCAACACCGCCGATGCACTCTTCGCGGCGCTGAAGGAAGTCACAATTCCCCCGCTAGCCCAAGATGCGATCGAGCGCATCCTGGCCGGGAATGTCGAGCAAAGGCAAGCCGCCTTGCAGCAGGTTCTGGCCGGGCTGGTCCCTGCCACTGAAGCTCTCGCCGAGTACGGTCTGCTGAGCGCGGCGCTGCAGGTCGTCTTCAGCCGGATGGCCGCCCGTCTGGATGCGCAGCACCTGCATCCGGTCGGCGATGGTGCCTGCCCGGTCTGTGGCAGCCCGCCGCTCGCCTCGCTGCTGGTCGGTTGGCCGGGCGCCCACAACACCCGCTATTGCGCCTGCGGGCTTTGCGGTACGCTGTGGAACTATGTCCGTATCAAGTGCACGCTGTGCGGATCGACCAAGGGGATCGCCTATCAAGAGATCGAGGGAGATGCGGGGACGATCAAAGCCGAGACCTGCAAATCCTGCCACCGCTACGTCAAAATCCTGCACCAGCACAAGGACCCGGAGCTGGAGCCACTGGCGGATGACATCGCCTCGCTCGGTCTCGATTTGCTTTTGCGCGAAACCGGTTTTGCGCGCGGCGGTGTCAACCCGTTCCTGCTCGGCTTCTGAGCCGGGGGGCCATGATGGACGCGCCCGCGGCTAGGCACCGGCTTCCGGCGGTCGATGCGGTGCTGCGCAACGCGGCACTGGCGCCGGCGATTGCCAAATTCGGCCGCCCTGCCGTAACCGCCGCCGTGCGCGAAGCGCTGGCGCGCCTGCGCGCTGCGGCGAACAAAATCGCGGACACCGATGCCGTGGCTGCCCTCGCCTGTTGCGATCTCGCCAAGGCTGCCGCACCAACGCTAAAGCCGGTTCACAACCTGACGGGAACCGTGCTGCACACCAATCTGGGCCGGGCCCAGATTGCCGAGCCCGCGGTGGAAGCTGCTGTCGCCGTCATGCGTGCGCCTGTCACGCTCGAATTCGATCTCGCCATGGGGACGCGCGGAGAGCGGGACGATCATGTGCGCGCGCTGCTCGCGTCGCTGACCGGCGCCGAGGATGCCACCGCCGTCAACAACAACGCTGCCGCCGTCCTGGCGGTGCTCAACACCTTTGCTCTCGGGCGCGAGGTAATCGCCTCCCGCGGCGAGCTCATCGAGATCGGCGGTTCGTTCCGCTTGCCTGACATCATGGCGCGCGCCGGAGCCCGGCTTGTTGAGGTCGGCACCACCAACCGCACCCATCTCGCTGACTACGCGGGCGCGATCAGCCCGGCAACGGCGCTGATTCTCAAGGTGCATCCCTCGAACTATCGCATCGAAGGCTTCAGCGCCGCGGTGCCCGCCTCCGCCCTTGCAGCGCTCGCCCGCGAACGCGGCGTGCCCCTTGTGCACGATCTCGGGTCGGGTGTCCTGATCGATCTCGCGAGGTATGGGCTGCCGCGCGAGCCGATAGTGGCCGAGGCAGTCGCGGACGGCTCGGATCTCGTCACCTTCTCCGGTGACAAGCTGCTCGGCGGGCCGCAGGCCGGGCTGATCGTCGGCAGGCATGACCTCATCGCCGCGATCAACCGCAACCCGATCAAGCGCGCGGTGCGGCTCGATAAGATCCGACTGGCCGCGCTTGCCGCGACGCTTGCCCTGTATCGCAACCCTGACCGGCTCTCCGAGCGTCTGCCGGCGCTGCGCCTGCTGGCCCGTCCGGTAGACGAGATCAGGGCGGCAGCGGAGCGGCTCGCGCCGGCGCTGGCAACGGCGGTCGGCACCGCCTTCCCAGTGGAGGTCGTCGCTTGTCTCAGTGAGATCGGCTCAGGCGCTCTACCTGTTGAAACCATCCCGAGCGCCGGTCTTGCGCTGCGCAGCACGCGCCGCGAGCATGCGGGCGCCGCATTGACCGCGCTCGCTGCGGCATTGCGCTCGCTGCCGGTACCCGTGATCGGACGCATTTCGCACCAGCGCCTGGTGCTTGATTGCCGTTGCCTGACCGACGAAGCGGGGTTCGTCGCCAACCTCTCGGCGCTGCCATCGGGCATCGGGGATTCGCCGTGATCATCGGCACGGCCGGCCATATCGATCACGGCAAGTCCGCGTTGGTCCGAGCGCTGTCGGGAGTCGATACTGATCGACTGAAAGAAGAGAAGGCGAGAGGCATCTCGATCGATCTCGGCTTCGCCTACATGCCGTGTCCGGACGGGACGGTGATGGGCTTCGTCGATGTGCCCGGTCACGAGCGCTTCATCCACAACATGCTGGCTGGTGCCACCGGGATCGATTTTGTCCTGTTGGTGGTTGCCGCGGATGATGGGATCATGCCGCAGACGCGCGAGCATCTTGCGATCGTCGATTTGCTGGGGGTGACACACGGTCTGATCGTGCTCACGAAATGCGATCTTGTGTCACCTGATCGCATCGCGGAGGTCGAGGTGGCGGTAACCTCGTTGCTCGCAAACACCGCGCTTGCGGGGGCGCAGTGCATCGTGGTCTCCAGCGTGACGGGCGAGGGAATCGCGGCATTGCGCGAGAGGCTGTTCACCGCCGCCGCGGCGGTCGCGCCGCGCGACGACCACGGCGCCTTCCGCCTTGCCGTCGACCGCTGCTTCTCGCTTGCCGGCGCGGGCACGATCGTAACCGGCACTGTGCTCTCGGGCAGGATTGCTCCGGGCGCACGACTCATCGTGAGCCCGCTCGGCTTGACAGCGCGGGTGCGGGCCATCCACGCGCAAAACCACCCCGCGGACAGCGGCCAAGCCGGTGAGCGGTGCGCGCTCAATCTAGTGGGTGAGGGCATCGGCAAGGATACGGTCCGCCGCGGCCAGGTGGTGCTCGATCCCGTCCTGCACGCGCCGGCGCAGCGTATGGACGCGATGCTTCACGTGCTACCGGGCGAGGCGAAGCCTGTCGGCCAATGGATGCCGGTGCGGCTGCATCATGCCGCAACTGAGGTCGGCGCCCGCGTCGTGCTGCTGGGTAACGACCCTGTGCCGCCCGGCGGCACAGGCCTTGTGCAACTTGTGCTGGAGCGGCCGATCGCGGCGGCGGTGCCGGATCGGTTCGTCCTGCGCGACACCACCGCCAGCCGCACGTTGGGCGGCGGGATTCTCGTCGATCTGCGCGCTCCCTCGCGGCGGCGCCGCACGCCTGAACGGCTGAAAGAGCTCTCCGCGCGCGCGGAAAACGATGCCGCCCAAGCCCTTGCCCGGCTGCTGGACGGACCGCCCTTCTACGTCGATTTGCCTGCCTTCTCCCGCGACCGTGCCCTGACGGCGGCGGAGGGCGCTACCCTCGCCGCTCGCCTCGGCCTAATGGCGCTGACCGCAGAGGGGGCGCAGTTCGCGCTGACCGTGCGCACCTGGACTGGGTTGCGCCGCGGTGCCGCAGAAGCGCTCGGTGCCTATCATGAGGCGAATCCCGACCTGCAGGGCATGCCGCGAGAGCGGCTTCGGCTCGCGTTGTCGCCGCGCCTGCCGACGCCCGTGTTCGCCGCCGTGCTGCGCAAGCTTGCCGCGCTGGGAGAGGTGGCAGTCGCCGGCGCTTGGATTCGCTTGCCCGCGCACGAGGTGCGATTCTCGCCGGTACAGGAAGGTCTGTGGCGCCGCGTACTGCCGTTGCTTTCTGGGTCTGAACGGTTCCGGCCGCCACGGGTGCGCGATATCGCCGGCTTGCTGCATGTGCCGGAGGTCGAGGTTCGGCGTCTGCTCAAGCTTGCTGCGCGCATCGGAAGGGTGGACGAGGTCGCGCAGGACCACTTTTTTCTGCGTCCGACGATGGCGGAGGTCGTTGTGGTCGCAGAGCAACTGGCGGCAGTCGTGCCAAATTCAGGCTTCGCCGCGGCCGATCTACGGGACCGGCTTGGCAACGGCCGCAAGGTCGCCATCCAAATCCTTGAGTTCCTCGACCGGCACGGCGTAACTTTGCGTCGCGGCGATCTGCGGTGCATCAACCCGCTTCGTCGCGACCTTTTCGGCGAAAGCGCGGTGGGGAAGGGATACGTCCCCGGTGGGGCGTCCGGACTTCAAATCCGGGAGGGGCCGTAGTCCGGTCCTTGGTGGGTTCGACACCCATTCCCTTCCGCCGGCGCAGGCCTGACGGCGTTCCCTTGATAGCTCGTCACCGGTGGGCGTGCGCCCCTCGCTTGCTGGCGCGAGCCATCTGCGGCAGGAGTATCTGACGTGGCAGAACCTATCCGCCTCACCGAGTTCGCGCATGGCAGCGGCTGCGGCTGCAAGCTCGCACCTTCGGTGCTTGCCCAGCTTCTCGCCACGACACCGCAGGCGGCCGGCTTCTCTCACCTGCTGGTCGGTGCGCAGACGGCGGACGATGCTGCCGTATATCAAGTAAGCGACCGGCTCGCCGTCGTCGCGACGACGGATTTCTTCATGCCCATCGTCGATGATCCGTTTGATTTCGGCCGCATCGCTGCGACCAACGCGCTTGCGGACGTCTATGCAATGGGCGGCACGCCGATCCTTGCCCTTGCCGTCGTTGGCATGCCGATCGACCGGATGCCAGTGGAAGTCATCCGGCGGATCCTGGAAGGCGGCGCATCGGTCTGCGCCGCGGCCGGCATTCCGGTCGCCGGGGGTCATTCGATTGACGCGCCCGAGCCGATCTATGGGCTGGTGGCCATCGGCACGGTCGATCCAGCGCGCTTGCTGCGTAACAGCACCGCGCGGGCGGGCGATCGTCTGATCCTTACGAAGCGTCTCGGCATCGGGATCTTCAGCGCCGCGATCAAACGCCGGCAACTCGATAGCCAATCCTACGCGGAGATGCTCGCTTCTACGACACAACTCAACGAAGTGGGCGCGCGACTACCAGACGTTCAGGGCGTTCATGCCATGACCGACGTGACGGGCTTCGGGCTGCTCGGCCACACGCTTGAGATGTGCCGCGGCTCTTCGCTCGGCGCTGTGCTGAATTGGGAGACGCTGCCGATATTTCCGACCGCGCGCCAGATGGCCCAAGCCGGGGTCCGAACCGGTGCCGCACAGCGGAACTGGGCCAGCTACGGCGCCGAAGTGGACCTCAGCCCCACGCTGCCCGGCTGGGGGCGCGACATTCTGTGCGATCCTCAGACCAGCGGAGGCTTGCTGATCGCCTGCGCGCCAATGGCAGAAAAGGAGGTGCTTGCCCTCGTGCGCCGACACGGCTTTACCCACGCGTCCACGATTGGCGAATTCGTCGCCGGTCCCGTGCTTGTGCGCGTATAGTTTCAGTTGCGGAGGACGAGGCGGACAGCTCGGATATCAGTCGCTACAAGTGAGCGAGGGACATTACATTATGGTCGCGCACGGACACGCGCTCGGCGACGAAAGTGCCCCTCGCCATCGGTGTCCTTAACCGCATGCTGGCGCTTGGGCGCCAAGAATCCACCCGCATCGTGCGACCGCGATAGCTCCCCAGCCCTTGCCTCAATGCGTCCGATGCTCGGTCTATACAGCAGGGTCGAGGAGCCTTCCCTGGGCACTTCCAGCGGATGAGGGCGTCGGCCGTCTACAATTACTTTTCTCGACTTTCCCCTGGCAGTCAAGCGTTTGCATTGTTCAGCGGCCTGCATCGTTCTGGCTGCTATCCGCCGGCGAAATGCAGAAGCATTGCGCCAGGAGCCGGGGCAGCTTCACATTATGGCATCATCGCGTGGTGCAAAGCGAGCGAGATCATGGCCGGATCCAGGAGCCGGCACTTCCATCCCCGGTTCCGACGAAACGCCCCGAACTCGGGTCAATCACAGGTGTAGGCACGATATCCATCGTCGCCGGTCCTGCGGACGTCGTGCTCGCACTGCTGGACACCATCGAAGCCCGCGGACTGCTGAGCGAGCGGGCTGTAGCGAAGAGGGGCCAGTTGATCGCCAAAAGCCCCGAGAGTGCGACTGCAGCCGAGAATCCGAGGACCGCTCCAACACGAACGATATGGTTCGTTCTGATCGGCTGTCCGACGACAGGCACACCGTTCGCGGCGCGATCGTCCTCCGCGAAGTCCGCTCGAGGCGCGTCGTGCATGGTACTCTGCGTAGATGGCGCGTCTGCTCTGATGCCGCACGCGCGAAGAAGAGTTGTGTTCATGTCAATTGTCCTCTCTGGCACAGTGGAGATTTTTTCAGACCGGCGCGATTTCCTCATTCAGGCTGCCAATGCCATCTGCAGGTCGGTCCTTTAGACCCCCTCTGCTGCACAAGGATTTCAGTTCATAGGTATCGCGTTACACTCGTAACATAGGCTCGCTCGGCACCACGCAATCGCGCTGACTTGTGCGGGCCGGCGCTCCGTGATCGACAGAGAGCCGGTGGTGGGATTCAGTTGCCCCCTCATTTCATCTCTGCACTCGTTGGTGAGGCGCGGGACGCATCGATTCGGAGAGCCGCCGCAAAATCAGTGACGGGGGGCACGAATCCCTGGCTTCATTTCCGCAGCGCAGCGGCCTCCGCGACCTGCCAGCTCACCAGCGCGGGCGCGCCCACCACGATGTCGCGCGCCCGCCGGAGCAGCGACAGGCTCAGCGACAAATGCGCCGGCATGCCGAACAGCCGCCCGAGCGCGACATAGGAGGCCTCCTACACGCCGATTCCGGCGGGCACCAGGAAGGCGACCGCAAGAGCCCCGCTCAGCACGCAAAGCGCGGTTCGACAATTCCTCTCGCTCTCACGTCGATCCCGATGATCGCGCCCGCATAAGGCTCTCGAGCAAGCGCTTCCTGGGTCATGTTCTGAGAGGCCGATGTCACGTAGAGGACATCCAGAGCGTCGCCGCCGAAGGCGCAGCTTGTCGGCTGGCTCATCGGCAAATGGACCACTCTGTCCAGGCGTCCATCGGGCGCATAGCGGTGCAGGGCCCCTCCGCGATAAATGGCCGTCCACAAGAATCCATCCGCATCAACGGTCGAGCCGTCTGGTGCGCCGTTGCCCTCGGCGAACTCCGCAAAGATACGCCGACTGCCGAGTTCCCCGCTCTCCACGTCAAAGTCATAAGCGTAAATCTGTCGGCGAAAGGTATCCGCGAAGTACATTGTCCGATCGTCAGGACTCCATGCAAGACTGTTGGGAACCTCAACCCCATCAACCATCTTCGACAACTGGTGCTCTGCATCAAAACGATAGAGCGCGCCGGACGCATCTCCGCGCCTGAGGTTGTTCATCGTCCCTACCCAGAAACGGCCGCGTCGGTCGCACTTCCCATCATTGCAACGATTGTCGGGTAGCTCTAATTCAACAGAGACGAGGGGTTCGACTTTGCCTGAACCTGAATCGAGTACGGCGAGGTAACCCCGCAAAGCCACCAGGACGCCGCCTTTGTCGCGAATTGCAAGGGAGCCGACAAGATCCGGCATCGCCCACGTCGTCACGTCACGTTTCGCTGTATCATAGCGATGGACAGCCGGCTTTCTGATGTCAACCCAGTACAGGGCGTGCTCACGGGTGCACCAGACCGGCCCCTCAGCTAAATTCTGGCGGAGGTCGCCAATGCATTCAAAATCAATCATGCTAGCTGCCTTCGCTATTAGGCTGGTTACTATGCCAGGTCGTTACGGGATGGAAGCGTATCATCGTCGACCACGTGAGATGCCCCCGTCGACCACAATCTCTGCCCCCATGACAAAGCTCGCGTCCTCCGACGCCAGGAATAACGCGGCGTTGGCGACATCCTCCGGCTGGCCTAGCACGTCGGTCAGTTGGCGACCTCGAATAGCGGCTAGAGCCTCAGCCTCGCTCGGAAACGACGCCTTGAGCACGGGTGTGAGCATGGGCGTGAAAATTGTCCCCGGCATGAGGGCATTAACGCGGATCCCGAGCGGCCCGTAATCCACCTGCATCGAACGGGTTAGAGCGAGCACGGCACCTTTGGAAGCGGCATAGGCAGAGCGGTTGGGCAGTCCCGTGGTAGCGATAATCGAGGCCATGTTGATGATTACACCGGCGCGCTGAGCGATCATGCTCGGCAGCACGGCCTTCGCGACCAGGAAGACACCGCGAGCATTGGTGCGCATGATACGCTCCCAAAGTTCGAGCGAGGTTTCATGGACGCGTCCGGCGGCGCTGATACCGGCATTATTGACCAGCACGTCGATGCGCCCGTACTCGTCGACGGCTGTCGCGGCAAGGGCCGTGGTCGACGCTTCATCGGTGACGTCGACCATCTGCGCCGACGCCTTGCCCCCTGCTTCTTCGATCGCCTGAGCGGTCGCTCGAGCGGTAGCAAGGTCGATATCACCGGCCACGACGATCGCGCCATGGCGCGCGAAAAGCTCCGCGATAGCTTTGCCAATGCCCGAACCGGCGCCGGTTACCATACAGACTTTTTTGCTCAACCTCATGAGGTCCTCGCACGTCCGCGGTGGAACCTACCCGTGTGCCTGGGTCAATGGATAGTGGCAAGCGACTTGCGTTACGACGCGATTCGTCAGGTACGGCTCCTGTAGGCCGCAGTTCGGTCGCGCGATGCTACAGCGGGTCCGAAAGCGGCATCCGCTCGGTGGGTCCATGGGCGAGGGCAATTCGCCTGCAAGCGCGATCCGCTCGGTGGGCGGCTGATCGCCAGGAGCTGGCGGAACCGCGGAAAGGAGGGCGGCGGTGTAGGGGTGGCCCGGACTCGAACAAACGGCCTCGGTATCCCCAAATTCGACTATCTTGCCGAGATACATCACCGCGACCGTCGTGCTCAGATAGCGGACGACACGCAGATCGTGGCTGACAAACAGGATAGACAGGCCCAGCGCAACCTGCATCTCACGAAGGAGATTAATAATCTGGGCCTGAATTGACAAGTCGAGCGAAGATAATGGTTCATCAGCCACAAGGAAGTCCGGCCTGCACGCGAGGGCTCGGGCGATAGCAACGCGCTGGCGTTGGCCGCCAGATAGCTCATGCGGCAATCGCTCGCTGTATCCAGACCCCAGGCCCACGAGATCGAGGGTCTCATCGACGCGTCGGCGCGCGCTGGCAGCCCGGATGCCCTGGGCCAAGAGGGGCTCAGCGACGCTCTGGCGCACCGACCAGCGGGGGTTGAGTGACGCGTATGGGTCCTGGAACACCGGCTGTATGTGGCGCCGAATGGCGCGCAGGGCGTTGCCACTCAATGACGTTATGTCATGGCCACGGAAAACGATCCGACCCTCATCCGGCTCTATGAGCCGCAGAATGCACCGGGCAACGGTTGACTTTCCACAACCGGACTCGCCGACGATACCGAGGGTCTCGCCTCGGCCGAGCGTAAAGGACACGCCATCAACGGCATGAACCTCGCGCCTCCGCTGCCATGGGAGTCTCGCTGCGACCCTAAAGTAGCGACGCAAGTTCTCAACCCGTAGCATAGAGTCGCCTGCAGTGTGCGTCGTCAGACATTCGGGCTGGGCCAATTCGGTGGCGGCGGAGAGGGGTTGCGGCAATTTTCCTAGCCCCTCGGCCCGTTGTGCGACCCAGCACGCCGATAGGGTCGTCCGGACGCGCAGCAGTGGCGGCTCCGCATTACGACATTGCTCGACACTGTGCGCGCAACGCGGGTGAAATGGGCAACCGCCGGGCAAAGCGTCAGCGGCAGCTGGCTCGCCGGCGATCGCGCGAAGCGGAACGCCTCGTGCGAGTCGGGTCGACGGCATTGACGCGATCAGAGCACGCGTATAGGGATGCTGCGGCTCCGAAAGAAGGTCTTTCGTCTCGCCGATTTCCACGATGCGGCCGGCGTACATCACCGCGATCCGATCGCAGAATTCGCCAACGACCCCGAGATCATGACTGATCAGGATAAGCGAGACGCCGCTGTCGCGGTTGAGCCGGTGGAAGAGCTCGAGGAGCTGCGCCTGCACGGTCACATCAAGCGCGGTGGTCGGTTCATCGGCGATGATCAGCTCGGGTGTTGCAATGAGGGACATTGCGATTATCGCCCGTTGACGCATTCCGCCAGAGAATTCGTGCGGAAATCGACGGGCACTTTCGAGCGGGGCCGCAATGCCCACCTCCCGGAGCTGAGTTACGGCGTGACGCATTGCCTTCGCCCGGTAAGCCAGGTGATGCAACGGGAGCGGCTCGCGAACCTGTTCGCCGATCTGCATGACCGGATTCAGTGCGGCCATGGGATCCTGGAACACGAAGCCGATGTGCCGTCCCCGGATCTCGGCGAGCCGTCTGGCACTGGCATTCGTCAGCTCCTCGCCTTTGAACGAGATCGAGCCTGCTGAGATGTACAAGGTTGGTGGAAGGAGTCGGACGATGCTAAGCGCAGTCATGCTCTTCCCAGATCCCGACTCGCCAACAATTCCCAGTACCTCCCCCTCGTGCACCTCCAGTGAGACACCTCGCACGACCGCGTGTCCTAGCTTTTTGGCCACGGCGACCTCAAGGCCCTCGATCCTCAGCAGCACATCTGAACGAAGACGCTGCATCAACTGCGGCCTGCCGCCCATGGGTCCATCACATCTCGTAAAGCGTCGCCGATCAGATTGAACGCGAATACCAGTACGAGAATAGCAAGCGCCGGAAAGGTTGCGACCCACCATTGGTCGAACACCGTCGCTCCCTCTGCAACCATGGAGCCCCATTCAGGCGTGGGAGGCCGCGCGCCCACACCGACAAACCCGAGGATCGAGAACAAAAGGATCGCCCGGCCTACGTCGATCGCAGCCATCGCACCGATCGTGGGCAAGACGTTTGGGAGAATAACCCGAAACAAAACCACGTGCGGGCGGCTCCCGCCGGCGACAGATGCTGCAACGTAATCGCGGGTCTTGTGGTCCAGGACAAGGCCTCGGCTCACTCGCACATATTGCGGCCACCACACGGCGATCAGCGCTATGACTCCGTGGATCACGCTCGGTCCAAATGCTGCCCCTACCGCGATGGTCAGAACCAGTACGGGAAACGCCAGGATCATGTCAGTGATCCGCAATATGACTTCGTCAACCGCTCCCCCGACGAACCCCGCCAACGCGCCGAGAGCCGTGCCGATGCTTGATCCGCATAGAATTACAGCTAGCGCTGCCGGAATCGACGTCCGGGCGCCAAAGATCACGCGACTGAAGACGTCTCGGCCGAGCTCGTCCGTGCCGAAGGGATGCAATCAACTCGGCGGCTGCAAGGTGATCGCCAAATCCTGTTTTAGCGGATCGACGCCGACCCACCAGTGTGCACTTAATGCGAGGATCACGTAGAGGAGGACGATTACAAACCCAACGGCCAATTGCGGATCGCGAAAGTGCTGGCTTAACCGGCGCCCAGCTGCTCCTAGCCTCTCTCCCAGCAACGAAGCAAACGAAGATAGGGTGCCAGATTGTTTAGGAATGGCAGTCATCGACGAAGTGCCATAACGGTACTACGCACGCGCGGATCAAGCAAGGCATAGACGACATCGACGGCAAGATTAACTATGGTATAAAAGAACGCGACCAGCAATGCGACACCAATGATGGCGGGAAAGTCCGCCTCCGTAGCCGCTGTATATGCATAGCGGCCAATACCCGGCCAGGCAAAGATTGTCTCAATAAGAATTGACCCTGAAAGAAGGTCACCATAGGAAAGCCCGATTATCGTAACGACCGGGATAAGGGCGTTTCTGAGACCATGCCGACGGATCACATAGAACTCACGTGCACCTTTGGCGCGCGCGGTCCGCAGAAAGTCCTGGTGCAGTACGGAAAGCATCGCAGTTCTCGTGACTCGCAACAGCAAGCCGATGCTCCAGCTAGCGAGGACGAACGCTGGCAAAACAAGATGCGCGCAGGCGTCAAAGAACGTCGAAAACTGTCCAGCGATCAGACTGTCGATTGTGTACAATCCAGTGACGCTCGGTGGTGGCGTGGCAATAAGGCTCAGCCGGCTCGGAGAAGGGACTATCCCAAGCCAGACGTAGAGGACACTTATGGAAAGCAGGGCGAGGAAGAAGATGGGCATCGCGACACCCACGAGCGAGACCATCCGCACCGCGAAGTCGATAACCCCGCCCTGTTTCACCGCGCTGAGCACACCCATTGGGATCGCGACGACAATGCTAATTGTGATAGCAGCGGTTGCTAGCTCAACAGTGGCCGGCAAGTAGTCCAAAATATCTGCCGTTACAGGTCGATGCGTATAGATGGATACACCCAGGTCGCCGTGTAGGAGGTGATCCATGTAGATTATGTATTGCTCAGTCAACGGCTTATCGAGGCCCCACTTCTTGCGATAGGCGATGACGATCGCCGGATGTGTAGCGGCCTGGTCGCCAATCGCTGAAACAACAGGGTCGGTGGGCATCGTGTGTCCTACAACGAACGCGATCAGCGTCATCCCAAACAGCACGGGAACCAGAAACAGGAGTCTCCGAAAAATGTAGCTCAACAAAGTCTGTTGAATCTCCCCGTGCGTCGTTCCCGGCTGCCTTGTACAGGAGATCGCTTATCCCAGCGCGTGCCGATGCCGTTGGACAGCAGCAGAAGGCTCTGCAGTGTTCGAAAGTCTAAGAGTTTGTCCGGGAACATTGCTAGTTCCTGCATAGCCGTCTGACCATGAGACGGATGGAAGCGAGCAACAGAAAGGCACGCGCCTTCACATTGAGATTTTCCCAATCCTTACCCAGTCGACGACATCGGTTGAGCCACGCCAACGTGCGTTCGACCACCCATCGCTTTGGTAGCACGACAAAGCCCTTGGCCTGGTCAGATCGTTTGACGATCTCCACCTCGGCCTGCGACACGACACGCTTCAACGCCTCCTGGAATCGCCGCCCCTGATAGCCGCCATCGGCATAAAGCTTCAGCAGGAACGGAAACATCCCGAACAGCGTCGCCAGCAGCATGGCGCCGCCATCGCGATCCTGGATGTCCGCCGCCGTCACGATGGCCTGTAGCAGCAAACCCTGGGTATCGACCAGGACGTGCCGCTTCTTGCCCTTGATCTTCTTCCCCGCATCATACCCATGCGGATCGATCGAGGCCCCCCTTTTTCGGCGCTCTTCACGCTCTGCGCATCAATCACCGCGGCGGTCGGGCTGGCCTCTCGCGAGGCCTGCTCACGACATTTCACATACAATGCGTGATGCAGTCGCTCCAGCGTGCCGTCCCAGGTCCATCGTTCCAGATAGTCGTGCACTGTGCTCCGCGGCGGCAGGTCCTTGGGGATCGCCCGCCATTGGCAGCCGGTGCTCAGCACATACATCACGCCGTTCACCACCTGGCGGATATCAACGCTCCGCTTGTTGCCGCCCGGCTTGGCCGGGGGGATCAATGGTTCCACCTCGGCCCATTCGGCATCAGTCAGATCGCTCTCATAGCGCAGTCGGGTGCGGTCGTACCGCGTCCGGTTCTCCTTGGTCCACATCCAGTCCTCCGAATCGATGCTCGGGGGAGAGAGAATCACAGGCAATTCAATGGCTTCAAGGGTGACCCGCTAAGCGATTCTAAAAACTCAATTTGTTCCCGGACGGACACTAAGACTACAATATCTCAGACTTCATGACATCAAAGTAACCAGATCGGGTTCACCGAAAGCTGCTTGATTTTATCAGTTCTGTAAGCAATGATCTGTTTTGTCGCGAACAACCAAGCAAACGGGCCGTTTGCATTCAAAAGGCGCTGTGCTTCTAGGACGTACTCGCCCTGTTGCTTGTCATCGAGCGTCTTCTCTGCTTTAGCCGTGAGATCCGCAATGTGCCTCGCTGCGTCGTTGAAATCAGCGGTGTAGCCGTTACGCGGCCGGGCGATGCCGCCGCCTGGCGCGAACAGCGGCAGGAAGTCGGTCCAGCCAGGGTAGTCTACACCATAGAAATGCAGGTCCGCTTCGAGTTTCCCGGCGCGGTAGTTGCTCAGTTCCTCAGTGTACGGAACCGGGTTAAGGTTGGCTGTCACCCCAATTCTCTGGAAGTCGTTCCGCAGTTTTTCTGCGAGCGGCGCCGCAGGCACGATACCCATCACCTGATCGGACGGGTAGGTGAGCTTAAACTCAAACCCGTTCGGATACCCCCCTTCCTTCAGGGCCGCCTTCGCCGCGGTCAAGTCCTCGGTCAGACGTTCGCCGACCGGTAGCGCATCGGGGATTCCCGGCGGCACAATTGAACCGGTGAACTCTCCGCCCTCGCGGTAAATTTTTTGCATTCCATCGTAGTCGATCGCGCGTTTCAGCGCGTCCCAAATCGCCGGATTTTTGAAAACGGGATTGAGACTTGTGTGCACCGTGAAGAATGGCACACCAAACGCAGGAAATGACACAGCGTTGACGTTCTTGGCGGTTTCCAGACCGGGCAGCAAGTCGGGAGTGAGGTCAAGAGCAAGGTCGATGGCGCCCCTCCTCAAAAGGTCCTTTTGCGTATTCGAATCATTGATGAATTGGAAGATGATCGTATCAACCGGAGCTGGCGGACCCCAGTAGTTCGGGTTGCGCTTCAAAAGCACGCGGCTGCCCCTGACCCAACTGTCCAGCACGAATGGTCCGCTACCGACCGAGTGCTCATCCAGCCAGGAAGTGGCTGTATCGGTGGAGAAGGCATTCGGCGCATCAGTCCCACCATGGGCCTTAACCTCAGAAGCCTTGGTGATCGCGAGACTGAGCGTGATCAGCGTGGGTACCATGTCCACGAATATGTGCTCGAGCTCCAAACGAACCTGGTTGGGGCCGCTTTGGCTGATATTTTTGATGATGCCATCAATGAGGTAGGAACCTGGCCCCTTCAGGTACAGCACGCGACGGAGGCTGAACGCCACATCTTCTGGTGTGACTGGTGATCCATCGGAGAATTTTGCGCGCGGATCCAAATCCAGGGTGTATACGAGGCCACCCTCGCTGGCGGTCCACTTGGTCGCCAGACTAGGTTCGATCTGCGTCAGCGTGGGTCCTGTGAACGTGACCAAGGTGTCATAGAGGTTTTTGCCGATGATATAGAACGAGTACTCGTTCTGATTGTCCGGATCGAGCGTGCGCAGCGAACCGACTTTCATGCCGACGACAAGGGTCTTAGGTGTCGCCGCTGTGGCGGGGCGGGTGGAAATCCCTGCACGGACCAGCGCCGGCAGGGCAGCCGCCATGGCTGCACTTGCAACGAAACGACGACGGGACGGTGAAGAGATCGATTCTACCGCTCTACCCGCATCGCCGGGCTCGCTATAGCTGGTTCGGCTCCCCATTTGCCGTCCCCCTTTTTGTCGTTGCCGCAGGAGGGAGAGTGGCCGGCTGCCTTCAGCGTGTCAATGTGATTGAATTCAGAATTCAATTCGACGGCATGGATTCTGGAGACGGCTCCTGGGTTGTTGGGTGCGCCTGACATCGCCGGGAGGAGGAGAACAGCATCCGAGCCCATAACCCGGCGTCGGTAGGACCCGGTCCCTTCACCTCCGCAGCGCAGCAGCCTCCGCGACCTGCCAGCTCACCAGCGCGGGCGCGCCCACCACGATGTCGCGTGCCCGCCGGAGCAGCGACAGGCTCAGCGACAAATGCGCCGGCATGCCGAACAGCCGCCCGAGCGCGACATAGGATGCCTCCTGCACGCCGATTCCGGCGGGCACCAGGAAGGCGACCGCAAGGGCCCCGCTCAGCACCCCTTCAAGTGCCATTGCAGAGACGATGTCGATCCGACCGCCAAGCAGGTGGTAGGCGATCCAAACGGTGAGACCCCCACCGGTCCAGCCCACCAGATGGATGGCCGCGGCCGCGCCAAGCCGTCGGGTCCGGGCGAGCAGGCCGTCGAGCTCATGCTGCGTCGCATCGGCCTGTTCGGCCGCGCGGCGCAGCCATCGACTGGCAACTCGCCGGGTGATCGCCCGGTAGAGTGCTGCCCAATGATGTTCCGCCCAGATCAGCGCGGCGAAGGCGCCGGCCAACAACCCGACGCCGACGCCCAGGGGCAGCGCCAGTGAGGAATCCGGCTGGCGGGCGCTCAGCATGACCACGCCGAACACGATGAACGGGATCTCGCCCACGAATTCAGCGGCGACATCTGCGATTGTGGAGGCGATCGCCCGCGGCCCCGGCACCCCGGCCAACGCAAGGACGCGTGCACCGAAGGCCAAGCCGCCGAATTCCGACAAGGGGAGAATGTTCACACCGCCTTCGCGGACCAGTCGTCCCCAAACGACGGCCCAGAGTTTCGCTCCCGGGCAGAGCAGCCGCCAGGCGACGCTGATCACCACGATCAGCAGAAGCTCCAGCCCGACCAGGATGGCGAGGCCGGTCCAGCCAATCGAGAGCACGGCCCTGACTATTTTTCCCGCCCCGAGCCAGACGACGAGCAGAATGCCGAGGCCGACGCCGGCCAAAGCAAGCAGGATCGAGGCAATCTTCAAGGAGCGAGAACCCGGGCGTGTTGCCCCGTGGAGAACCCGGCCGCGGTGAGGCCGTTGCGCGGTCACTCCGCCGCGATGCGTCCGTAATCGACGGGCTCGGTGTGCCAGCCGTTCCGGCGGAACCGCCAATAGGCCTCGCCCAGCCGCTCGGTGACCGGGCCCGGCCTGCCATTGCCCAGGATGCGCTCGTCGAGCCGGGTCACGCCCATGACGCCGCCCGCCGTCGAGGTGATGAAGACCTCATCCGCCTCGCGCAGCTCGTTCGCCGGGACTGGGCGGACTTCGCATTTCACGCCCAGCTCAGCGCATAATTCGATCGCCGCAAGACGGGTGATGCCCTCCAGGATGCCGCGATCGGGCGTGGCGACAACACCATCGGTGACTGTGAAGACGTTGAAGCCCGGCCCTTCCGTCACGTTGCCGTCGAGCCCGAGCAGCACAGGATTGTCGGCGCCGGCGTCGTGAGCCTCGAACAGGGCCCGGGTCATGTCGGCCCAGTGGAAATTCTTCGCCCGGGGGTCGACGCAGACCTCCGGGATGCGCGGGGTCGAGGCGATGATCAGATGCGCCCCGCGTTCCATGACCTCGCGCGGCATCAGCCAGACGTAGGGAACGGCGTAGGCGAGCAGATAGTTGCGACTGTTGGCCGGATGACGGCGCGCGCCGGCGGGCGGGTGGCCGCGGAGGCAGTCCATCGCGACGTAGGCTTCGCGTAGGCCGGTGCGGCGGACCAACTCGTGCAGGATGCCGCGCAGTTCCTGTTCGCTTTCGCGCGGCTGCAGGCGGAACGCGGCCATCGAGGCGCGGAAGCGCCGCAAATGGTCATCGAGCCGGAAAAACGCGCCATCCCACACGCTGACCACGTCATACGTCACGTCGGAGCGCCGGTAGCCCCACTCGGTGACCGGGATGGCGGCTTCGCCCACCTGCATGAAGCGGCCGTCGATATAAGCGGCGCCGGCCGGCCACATGGCGGTTTCGGCCGGGGCGAGCGGGGTTGTCGCCATCGGTGTCATACTCCTCCTGACATGTTCCGGTATTGTCGCCGTCCCCGTCACGGCGGGCAACAGGGCGGATGCCGTGACGTCCGTGGGCCGACCATGGCGTCATGGTACCGGTCCTATTCCGGTGGAGTTCTGATCCTCTCCCACCCCCAGAACATCGCCAGCATCAGCGCCGCACCCACGACCACGCCGGCGATCGCACCGATGGTCCCGGCCCGCGTGCCGCCGATCATCGCACCGGCCACGCCGCCGCCGATGCCGAGCAGCAACGGAATAAGACAGCCGATCGCCAGCATCGTTCCCTCAGGTTCCGGAACCCTGTCGTGCAACCTACCATTGCAGCTTGTCGCGCGCCTGTGACCGCCCTAACTGATCGCTTCATGAACAGCGAGACCGATATCAACCGGGCCGAAGGTGCCCAGGGCGGCGATACCGCGCCCGACGGAATCCCTGAAACCCAGGAGCAACTCATGCAGGCCGCGACCGCCCGGATCGCCGAACTGGAGGCCGAGGTCGCGGAAATGAAGGACCGCTGGATGCGCGCCGAGGCAGAGATGTCCAATGTGCGCTCCCGCGCCCGCCGCGACGTGGACGAGACACGGCAATACGCAGTGCAGAAATTTGCCGCCGACGTGGTCGAGGCGGCGGAGAATCTGCGTCGCGGCCTGGATAGCTTGCCGCGCCCCGAGCCCGGCCAGCCGGAAATCGTCGGCCGCATGCGTGAGGGCATCGAGGGGATCGAGCGCGCGTTCCTGGCCGTGCTGGAGCGTAACGGAATCCGCCGCGAAGATCCCACCGGACAGGCATTCGATCCCAATCTGCATCAGGCCATGGCCGAGCAGGAAAGCGTGCTGCACAAGCCGGGAACGGTGCTGGCGGCCTGGAGCCCGGTCTGGACCCTGCACGGGCGGCTCTTGCGTCCAGCCATGGTGGTGCTCGCCAAGGCGCCCCAGGCTGAGATTGGGACGGCCGCCGAGCCTAGCATGCACACCAGGGTCTGAAGCCGGTCGCGGAGGCGCCGCGCGGAGGAGACCTGCCGAAAATCGCGGTCGGCCCTTGCCTGGGGAAGTCCGGCTCAATACATCCACCTCACCAAAATTCCACCTAGGGACTCCAGCGGTGCTTCGGGCCGCCCGGGTCCGCTGAAAAGGAGATCTCATGAGCAAAGTCATCGGCATCGATCTCGGCACGACGAACTCCTGCGTCGCCATCATGGAAGGCAAGGACGTGCGGGTGATCGAGAACAGCGAGGGGGCACGCACGACCCCGAGCATGGTCGCCTTCACCGACGGCGGGGAGCGGCTGGTTGGCCAGTCGGCCAAGCGACAGGCTGTCACCAACCCCTCCAATACGCTCTACGCGATCAAGCGCCTGATCGGGCGTCGCTACGACGACCCGATGGTGGCCAAGGACAAGGGGCTGGTTCCCTACGCCATCGTGCGGGGCGACAACGGCGACGCCTGGGTCGAGGTGAAGGGCCAGAAATACTCTCCGAGCCAGATCAGTGCGTTCATCCTTGGCAAGATGAAAGAGACCGCCGAGGCTTATCTGGGCGAGCCGGTCAGTCAGGCGGTGATCACCGTGCCCGCCTACTTCAACGACAGCCAGCGCCAGGCGACCAAGGATGCCGGCCGCATCGCCGGGCTAGAAGTGCTGCGTATCATCAACGAGCCGACCGCCGCGGCACTCGCGTATGGCATGGACAAGAAGACCAGCGGCACGATCGCGGTCTATGACCTTGGCGGCGGCACGTTCGATATCTCGATCCTCGAGATCGGCGACGGCGTGTTCGAGGTGAAGAGCACGAACGGCGACACGTTCCTGGGCGGTGAAGATTTCGATGCCCGAGTGATCGACTATCTCGCCGACGAGTTTCGCAAGGACCAGGGCATCGACCTACGGCGTGACCGGCTGGCGCTGCAGCGGCTGAAAGAAGCCGCGGAGAAGGCGAAGATCGAGCTTTCCTCGTCCAAGGAAACTGAGATCAATCTGCCCTTCATCACCGCCGACGCCTCCGGGCCCAAGCATCTGGTGATGAAGCTGACGCGGGCGAAGCTCGAGCAACTCGTTGAGGATCTGATCGGCAAGACGCTGGAGCCGTGCCGCGCGGCGCTGAAGGATGCCGGCGTGACGGCGGGCGAGATCAGCGAGGTGATCCTGGTCGGCGGCATGACGCGCATGCCCAAGGTCATCGACACCGTGAAGCAGTTCTTCGGCAAGGATCCGGCGCGCAACGTTAACCCGGACGAGGTGGTGGCGATCGGCGCCGCCGTGCAGGCCGCGGTGCTGAAGGGCGACGTCAAGGACGTGTTGCTGCTGGACGTGACGCCGCTGTCGCTGGGTATCGAGACGCTGGGTGGCGTGTTCACCCGGCTGATCGAGCGCAACACCACGATCCCGACCAAGAAGAGCCAGGTGTTCTCCACCGCCGACGACAACCAGCAGGCGGTGACCATCAAGGTCTATCAGGGCGAGCGCGAAATGGCAGCGGACAACAAGCTGCTCGGCCAGTTCGACCTGATGGGGATCCCGCTGGCGCCGCGCGGCGTGCCGCAGATCGAGGTCACCTTCGATATCGATGCCAACGGCATCGTTTCTGTCTCGGCCAAGGACAAGGCGACCGGCAAGGAGCAGCAGATTCGCATCCAGGCTTCGGGCGGCCTCTCTGAGGCGGACATCCAGCGCATGGTCAAGGAAGCCGAGGCGAATGCTGAGGCCGACAAGCAGCGTCGGGAGTTCGTCGAGACCAAGAACCAGGCGGAGGCGCTGATCCATCAGGTGGAGCGGAACCTGAAGGAACACGGCGACAAGCTTGGCGCCCAGGAGAAGGGCGAGGCGGAATCGGCGATCAGCGCTGCCCGCTCGGCGCTGGAAGACACCGACCACGCTGCGCTGAAGCAGGCGACCGAGCGGTTGAGCCAGGCCGCCATGAAGCTGGGCGAAGCGATGTACAAGGCGCAGGCGGCGGGTGCGGGGGCCGCCGGTCCTGACGCGGCGGGCGGGCCAGGGACTGCCGGCAAGCCTGATGAGAAGGTCGTGGACGCCGAATTCGAAGAGGTGGACGACAAGAAGAAGTCCGCCTGATCGGAGTTGGTCACATGAGAGGTCGCGCCCGCGCCGCGCAGCGCACGGGCGCGGTCTCTTTGCGTCTGGTGTTGAAGGGCTGAGATGGCCAAACAGGACTATTACGCCACTCTCGGCGTGCCGCGGGAGGCGAGCGGCGAAGAGCTGAAGAAGGCGTATCGCAAGCTAGCGATGCAGTATCACCCGGATCGCAACCCGGGCGACAAACAGGCCGAGGCACGCTTCAAGGAAGTCAACGAAGCTTACGACATCCTGAAGGACGATCAGAAGCGCGCGGCGTACGACCGGTTCGGGCACGCCGCGTTCGAGCAGGGTGGCGGCGCCGGTCCGTTTGGCGGCGGGTTCGATTTCTCGGGGGCCGGCGGGCTCGGCGACATCTTCGATCAGATGTTCGGCGATCTGATGGGCGGCCGCCGCGGCGGGCCTGGCCGAGCCAGGGCCGGCAACGACCTGCGTCAGTCGGTGGAGATCGACCTGGCCCAGGCGTTCACCGGCACGAAGGTCAATCTGCGGGTTCCGACTCGCGTCGCGTGCGAGGCGTGCAACGGCACCGGGTCAGAGGACAAGGGTCGTCCCGCCGATACCTGTCCGAGCTGCCAGGGCGCCGGCAGGATCCGTGCCCAACAGGGCTTCTTCCTCGTCGAGCGCACCTGCCCGACCTGCAACGGTTCCGGCCGGGTGATCCGCAACCCCTGCCGGGTCTGCCGCGGCGCCGGCACGGTCCAGCGGGAGCGCAGCCTGCAGGTCTCGATACCGGCCGGCGTTGAAGACGGCACACGCATCCGCCTCCCGGGCGAAGGCGAGGCCGGCGGCCCCGGCGCGCCGCCGGGCGATCTCTATGTGCACGTGGCAATCCAACCGCATCCGATCTTCCAGCGCGAGCAGGCCAACATCTTCCTGCGCGTTCCGCTGCGCATGACGCTGGCGGCGCTGGGCGGGGAGATCGAGGTACCGGTGATCGACGGCAGCAAGGCCAAGGTCAAGGTACCGCCCGGCACCCAGACCGGCGATCAGTTCCGCCTTCGCGGCAAGGGATTCTCCGTGCTGCGCAGCGCTGCGCGCGGCGACATGTTCATCCAGGTCGCGGTCGAGACGCCGCAGCATCTGACCCGTCGCCAGCGCGAACTGCTGGAGGAATTCGAGGCCGAAGCGCAGCAGAGCGAAAAGCACCACCCCGAAAGCGAAGGGTTCTTCGCCAAGGTGAAGGAGTTCTTCGAAGGCACCCGCGGCTGAGGGACGGTGGCTGTGGCCAGTCCTTCCGTCAGATCATTGCGGCGATCGCTGCGCGCAGCTGCCGCGCTCCGTCATAGCGAATGATGACGCTGCCGGTGAGCGGATTCGCCGATGCGCTGACGACGCCCGGCAGCGCACGCGCGTGTGTAGCTAGCCGGGCGGCACGGGCTGGATGACCCTTGGCCGCAGGGGATAGCAGGCGCATGCAGCCGGGGATAACGAGAGTGAGCACGCGACGAATCGGCTGGTTGCGTCCTCAACGCATGCATGTTCCGGGTGACACATAAGAAGACAGTGTCAGCCCGATGACATTTTGGCCGCCACCAGCCTGCGCGCTGTGCGCAGCAAGAGTTGCCGGTCCTCCGGCGCACAGTCGCGGTAAAGCCGCAGCATCGCCAGTTCGTCGCTTCTGGTCTGGGCGGGCGCCCGCTTGTCCACCCCGAACATCAGGAATTCCACGCCCACACCGAGCGCGGAAGCGATCCGGGTGAGGTTCGGCGTGAGCTGACCGGCACGGCCGGTTTCCCACTGCGCCACCGCGCTGCGGGAGACACCGACTGCCGCAGCCAGGTCGTCCTGCGTCCATCTCTGCGTGCGACGGGCCTCTCGGATACGGGCGCCAATTTCGCTCGGTTTGGTCATTCGCGACTTATAGGTCAGGACAACTAACAGCGAAAGCCTCAAATCTCGGCGCAATCAGTTAAATTTCTTGACAAAACTAGTTCATGATGATAACATGATAGTGTAGAAGCATTGAGGACCGCTGATGCCGGCAAAACACAACTGGACCAACGCCCAGGACACCCAAATACGCCGGCTGCGCGCTGAAGGCGCCACCTGGGACACAATCGCCGCGGTGCTGGGAATGACGCGGTGGGCGACGATCGAACGTGGCCGGCGGATCGGCGCACGCCTTCCCCCACCCGATTTCGTTCCGCCACCCGACGATCCGGCGCGTGAGCCGCTACCGGCCGGTCACCCACGGAGTTGGGACGCGGTCACCGCCGGGACAGTGCTCGAAGGTACTCCCTACCCGCTGCCGGTTTTCCCCCGTTGACCCACGAAACAAGGATCTGGCCGATGGACGGAAACACTGAGCCGTGCATCGATGCGCCATACGTGACCTGGAGATTAGAGGAGGCGGGCGCCACGTTGCTTGCGCTGCCGGGGACCGGATGGTCCACGCGGTTGCGCACGTCATCGCTCGAGATCGTCCGCACCGCGATGGAGAGCTACGGCTGGACCGAGCAGCGCGTGCGCCCGCGGGTGCCGCAGGCAGCGGAGATCACCCGCATGGATGAGGCGATGGGCTGGCTCTCTCTGATCCCGATCGATCGTTACGTACTGCGTCGGATCGTCGGCGCCCGCAGCTTGGTCCATCCGGTGACCGAGCGGCACTTGTTTCCGTGGCGCCGCCTCGGCGCGGCGCTTGGCGCCGATCATAAGGCGGTGCAGCGCTGGCATGCGGAGGGGATCGGGCTGATCGTGTTGGCGCTGAACGGCGGGACACCGGCACGGGAACGGCGAGCGCGCGCCGTACCGCGGACGCCGGAACTAATGGGTAAGCAGTGATCACGGAGAGGCCAGTCGTTGCGAAACGGCTTCCAAAGACGGAGATATTGCAGAGACGAAATGGCTTCATCCCATTTGGCTCCTGTGGCCCGGTCTGCCGCTTTTTACCCAGCCCTGAAGTCCTCCCGCTGGCTTCAATCCAGGCCAGATTGGGGGAGCTAGCTCGCTGAGCCAGGCGGCAGTACGCTAACGCGACCGACCCGACGCTGAGGGTAAGCGATGAACTCGAAAAAGAAGCGTGCCATAGCGGCCCAACTCGAGGCGGCGGCACAGGTTTGCTCGCGTCAAGGCGCTCAGCTCACCGAGCTTCGCAGGCTTGTGCTGAAGCTCACTCTGGAAGCGGAGGGGCCGTTAACAGCATATCAGCTTCTGAGTCGCCTCAGGGCAACCCGAAAGAATGCCGTGCCACCGACCGTTTACCGAGCGCTCGATTTCCTGATGGCGCAACGGCTGATTCACAAAATCGAACGCCTGAACGCATTTGTCCCGTGCACCCAGGCCGACCATGACCATCATGGCGCACAATTTCTCATCTGCCGTCGGTGCGGCACTGTGGCCGAATTGGAGGACACCGCTATTTTGGAAGCGCTCGCGCACGCCGCGAGGCGCGCCGGATTCCAAACCGATACTGCTACGGTCGAGCTCGATGGCACATGTGCCGCCTGCGCCCACCCGGTCTAAGGAATCTCCGAGCGGCCTCTGTGTGCGCGCTTCGAAACTCACATAGCCGATTGGCCGCGTCGGCCGGAGGATGCGAACGGTATCCTCGCCCGCCCGGCGCCGTAGGCGAGCGCACTCAGGCTCCCGACAAAGAAACCTATTGGCCAATTTGAGAGAAAAGCGAGGGCAACCGAGGCCCATCCAATCATCAAGGACAGAGCGACTGAAAATAACACGGCGCGCAGCGGTTGGTGCGTCAGGGCACGTGCGGCGGAGGCCGGCCCCACCATGAGGCTGAAGACCAGCAGCGCGCCCACAATCGGCAACGCCACCGAGGTCGTCAGTGCGACGATGAAGAGAAACAAAACCTCCGCCCGGCGGGCGGAGACTCCGCGAGCTTCGCCCAACTCAGGCGAAATGGAATTCAGCAGCAGCGGCCGGAACAGCGTCGCTGTGAGGACCGTCGAGACAACACTCACCGCGACCAGCACTGCGAGATCGCTGCGGCCGACGCCAAGAATTTGTCCGAACAGCAGTGCATTGACCGCCTGGGCGTATTCGCGGGTCATGCTTAGGAAAAACGCTCCAAGTCCAAGCAACACGGTCAGCGACAACGCGGTGGCGACCTCATGCCGCTCGCGCCGCCCGAGTTGGCTTATGCCGATCACGCCGATCCCTGCGAATACCAGCAGACCGGCGAATTGGTTGATGCCTAGCAGGCTGGCCGCGGCAGCACCAGGAAACGTGCCGAGCGGCAGCGCGTGCGCCGCAAACAAATCCCCTCGGATCACGACGAAGAAGCCAACCAGGCCAGCGACCGCCGCGACGATCGTTGTCGCCAGCCATGTGTTGACCATGAAGCTCGCGAACACGGCTCAGACTGATCCAGCCTGCGGCACCTCGCCGGCCGGCCGGTAACGCTCTGACCGCGTGCTGCCGCGTCGCGGTCGTCCCGCCACCAGGTAGGTCAGGAAAATCAGCGTAACGATGCAGAAGCTGACGGGCCAGCCATGTCCGGCCGTCCAATAGTAACTGTCGTAGGCCACAAGGATCCCGCCCCAGGTCGTGGCGATGCCGATCGCGGCAGCAAGCAGGACGGTTCGGCCGGGCCGTGCGGCGATCCGCAGCGCGACGGCGGCCGGCCCGATCAACAGCGCGGTGGAAAGAATGGCGCCGACCGTGATGGCTGACAAAGAAATCGCCAGCGCCAGCACGATCAGGTGCAGAACCCCGACCAGCCGCACCGGAACCCCGCGGACGGCAGCAAGCTCCGGATCGAGCGAGCTGAGCAGCAAGGGGCGATACAACACTACAACCTCTACGAGCGCGCCAGCGCCGACCGCCAGAGCGAGCGGGATGATCGACGGAGGAATAGCGAACATCGAGCCGAACATCACGGTAATCGTCGCCCCGGTCGTGCTCTTCGACGTGACGTCCAGGTACAGCAGCAAAGCCGTCAGGCCGAGCCCCGCGCCCAGCATGATGCCGGTCACCAGGTCGCGCTCCCGGGCCCGACGCACATGAGCCAGCTCCATGCCGGCTGCTCCGATCACCCCCATCACCAGGAAACCGAGCAGCGGGTTGATTCCGAGTAGAAATGACGCAGCCCCGCCGGCACTGCTGACATCAGCCAGGGCGTGGCCGGCAAAGGATTGTCCCCTGATAATGGTGAACACCCCCACGACCGCCGAAACGAGTGCGGCTCCGCCGCCGATCACCGCCGCCGTTTGGACAGGCGTGCTGGTGAGCCAGCCAGGCTCGAACACGAACGAGACAACAGAGTTCATGTAGAATTACGGGATATGAACCACGTGAACTGGATGATCTGTCAGAGCAGGCGCCTCGGCGCCGGCCACGACCAGGATGCGGCCGTGCACCCGGATTACATCGATGTGATAACCGTACAGCTCGCTCAGCACGTCGGTGCGAATCACGGCCTCCGTGCGGCCGCACGCCGCGCGCCCGTTTGCCAGATATACGATGCGGTCCATCGCCGGGAGCAGGGGGTTCATGTCATGGGCCGAGAGCAGCACCGTTATCTGCTCGTCGATCGAGAGACGGCGCAGCAGAGCGACGATGCCAGCGGCGCTCTTGACGTCGAGATTGGCGAGCGGCTCGTCCAGCAGCAGCAGGCGCGGGCGCCGGATCAGAGCATGGGCAATCAGCGCCCGTTGCTGCTCGCCGCCCGAAAGTTCGCCGAGCCGCTGGTCAGCGAACGCCCTCGCGTCCACGGCTTCGAGTATCTCGTCAACCTGGCGCCGCTGTGCTCTTGAGGCGATCGGAAGACCCAGCCGGTGCCCGTCGATCCCGAGCGCAACCAGATCCCGTGCACGCAGCGGAATGAACGGGTCCAGCACGATTTTCTGCGGCACATAGCCGACCGAGCTCAGCCGGCTATGGCCATCCGAGGTGATGCTTCCCCTGCTAGGCGTGACGAAGCCGAGGATCGTTCGCAGCAGGACCGTCTTGCCCGAGCCGTTGGCACCGATCAGGCCGCAGAACTCGCCGGGCCCCAGTGTGAAATCAACGTCCTTTAGAATCTGGCGCCCGGAGAAGGAGACACTCACCTGATGCACGGCGAGAACATCTCTCGTTGCGAGCATCTTATTCAGTGTCCTGCTTGTAGCGTCTCAGTGGACACCCCGCTCGCGACGGCGTTTCGCAGAGCCGCGACCTCCGCGACCATCCAAGACTGGTAATTGTAACCCGGGGTCGGCATGGTCTCGTAGACACCCACAACAGGAATGCCGTTTTTCTTCGCCAGGCCGAGGAACGATTGCGTCAGGGTGTCCGTCACCTGCTGGTTGTACAGGAAGACCTTCACCTTGCGTCCGGACAGCAGATCGTTCTGTGTGGTGACGTCCTGGGGGGAGGGGTCGGTGCCGTTCATGATTGCGGCTTGCAGGCTGTAGGGCGTGAGTATGTCGCAGCCGGCTGCCTCCAGCATGTAGTCGGCCACTGGCTCGGTGACCGCGACTGGTGTTTTGGGATAGGCCGCCTTGAACGAGGCGAGCGCCGCGAACCACGGTTTAAGCGAGGCATCGAAGGTCTTCAGATTGCTCTGAAAATATGTGGCGTTGGCCGGCTGCAGAGCAGAGAGGTCGTCCGCAATGGCCTTCGCGGCGGCAGGCATCGTTTTGGGATCGTACCACAAATGCGGGTTCGGGGTGCTATCCGGTAGACCCAGAAGCTGCTGCACGTCGATAATCTTGCGATCAGCCTTGGTGGTCGCGGATATGATCTTGTCCGCCCAGGAGTCGTAACCGAGGCCGTTCTTCACGATCAGCTCGGCTGCGGAGATTTGGGCCGCGACTTTCGGACTAGCCTCGAAGGTATGCGGATCGGTATTCGGATCGGTCTCGATTGCCGTAACCCGAACATACTTGCCGCCGATCTGCTCGATCACGTCGGCATACTCGTTCTCGACGCCCACCGCGTTGATGGCCCCCTGGACAGCCGGGGCTGCGAGAGCGCTTCCACACGTCGCGACTGCCAAGATGGCAGCGGTCATAAGGGCCCGGACAACTCTCCTCGGTTCCGCCGCCGTGCACAGATCGCGCAGAGTGGCGGGCATGGCCTGAGTGGACAACATCGTGGTCTTGATCCTCCTGCCGGCAGAGCGTATAGGCCCAGAACGCTATAACATAGCGGTTGCGAGGTCCACTCGCTTGCACGCGAGGCAATCGGCCGGCCCACGTGGCGGTGGGTCACAGCCCGGTAAGAACGTCTGACGAATCGCAAGCTGCCGATCCGGTCAGATGCGTTTCAACGCGCTCTTCTCATACCGGTACCGGCCGCCCGAAAGAATGACCCGGCTGGCGGCGCTCACACCCGCGTCATGGCCAGCCTTTGCCTCATCGTATTGGCTGGCGCCTGGCGCGCGAGAGCGACAATCCGCATCAGGCGCTCAGCACACGGCGAGAACTGCAACCGGAATAGCCGCGCCACGTTGCGGGCTTGCAAATGATTATCGCCTGCTCCGACTGCGGCACGATCCAGAGCTTGCCGCCGCTGCAACCGCGCGGGCGGCTGATCTGCTGCCGCTGCGACAAGGTGCTGGAGAGGACCGCCGGCCGCAGTCTGGACGCTGCGCTGGCGCTGGCCATCGCCACCTTCGTCGTCTGGTTCCCGGCCAATCTAAGTACGTTGATGACGATCCATTTCCTGGGCATCGAGCGCTCCAGCCGGCTCGGCTCCGGCGTCTTCGCCATGTGGCAACAGGGTTGGAACCTGCTCGCCGTAGTCGTCGGGCTGCAGGGCGTTATTCTGCCATTCTTCCGGTTTGGCCTGCTGGCCTCGGCGCTGGCCGGGATCAAGCTTGACCGCCAGGGGCTGTGGACTGGTGTGGTGTTCCGCTGGGCGCAGCATCTGGATCTCTGGTCCATGCCGGACGTGTTCCTGATCGGCGCATTGATCGGCTACAGCCGCGTGGCCGTGCTCATCCCGGTCAGGATCGGGGCGGGCGGCTGGTCGCTGATCGCGGCGGCGATGCTGACCATGCTGACTCGAGCAACGCTCGACGCTCGTTCGGTCTGGCGCATGATCAAGGCGCCGGAAGGCATGCCGACTGGTCGCCGGATTGCCTGCACCGAGTGCGATATCGTGCTGCCGGGGAGCCTTGCCAGGCAGCGCTGCCCACGCTGCGCGGCGCGGCTGACGGCTCGCAAGCCCTTTTCCGTCATGCGCTGCGCTGCGCTCGTGATGGCGGCCTACCCGCTGTACCTGGTCGCCAACTATTTTCCGATGAATATCACCAACCAGCTTGGCCGGCAGAGCAACCAGACGATTCTGTATGGCGTGGACCGGCTGGTGCAGGCGGGCTTCCTACCGCTGGCGGCCGTAATTTTCTGTGCCAGCATCCTGATCCCTGTCTGCAAGCTGCTCGGCTTGAGCTGGCTGCTCTGGTCGGTGCATCGCCGCTCCGCCGCCGCGCTACGGCGCAAGACGCGCCTCTACCGGTTCGTCGAAGAGATCGGGCGATGGTCGAACATCGACGTGTTCACGATCGCGATCTTCCTCCCGATCATGCAGATCAGAGGCCTCGTCAGTGTGCATCCAGGGACCGGCGCGCCGGCGTTTCTGGCAGTGATCGTCCTGACCATGTTCGCCGCGAAGGTTTTCGACCCCCGCCTGCTCTGGGACAGTGCGGAGGTGCGGGCATGAGCCCCGACCAAGGAAGCCTACCCGAGCGCCACGCCGTTCATGAGCATGATGCGGACGCGTCGTACCGGGTCACCCCCGAACCGTCGCCGGCCAAGGAGCAGGTCAGTCGCTGGCCTGGTTGGATCTGGGCCGTGCCGATCGCCGCGGTGGCCATCGTTGGCTATCTGGCGTTCAAGCAGCTCGCCGTGAGCGGTCCTGCGGTAACGGTCACGTTCCAGACCGCGGGGGGCGTGCAGGCCGGCAATACCCAGGTGAAATACCAGGGGGTGAAGGTGGGCGAGGTCGAGGCCGTCCATCTCGGCAAAAACCTCCAGCGAGTTGAGGTCAGGCTGCGCATGGATGCCGACATGGAGGGACATCTCGGCTCCGGGACCGAGTTCTGGATCGCCGGACAGAGTCCCAGTTTGGGCAATCTCGCCTCGCTCAAGTCAATCATCACCGGTCCCTATATCGGCGTGATCCCGCATGACGGAAAAACCCAGCACAACGTTCAAGGCTTGGCGCAACAGCCGGTGACTCCGCAGACGGTGCCCGGTCAGCATTACGTGATGCTCGCGAGCACGCTGGGCAATCTTGGCCGCGGTTCTGCCGTCATCTACCACGGCGACAACGCCGGCTATGTTGAGCAGACCAGTTTCCAGGCCGACGGCAGCTTCCGGATCGGTGTTTTCGTCAAGGCACCGTACGACGGCCTCGTCCGCACGGGGACACGGTTCTGGGATGCCGGGGCGGTGCAGCTCTCGATGCAGCCGAACGGGCCGAAGCTGCAGTTTCAATCGGTCTCCGCCGTGCTCCAGGGGGCCGTCTCGTTCGAGACCCCAGCTGGCACGGCAGGCGGGAGTGCGGCGCCGGCGCATCACACGTTCACCCTGTATTCGAGCAAGCAGGCCGCTGAATACGCGCCCGGCCCCAATGCAGTGCGCTATCGGGTCGTGTTTCAGGCCGCTGCCGGTGGGCTGTCGGACGGCGCGGCAGTCGAACTGGCGGGGAAACGCGTCGGCACGGTGGTCAGCAGTGAGTTGCAATACGACGCCCCGAGCGGACAGCTTCAGGAAGCGGTCACGCTGGCGCTAGAACCGAGCCGGATCGCCCTGACCGGAAGCGGCGAGTGGACTGACCCGCGCAAGCAAATGGACGCGATGCTGGACAAGCTGGTCAGCCAGGGCCTGCGCGCGCAACTCGGCTCTTTCGTGCCGGTGGTGGGCGTAAAGGATGTGGAGCTGGCGTACGTGGCTGGCCCGTCGCAAACACCGTTGATGCCGGGGAACCCGCCGGAGATCCCCAGTGCGTCGGGCGGCGGCGGAATTGAAGACATCCTGACTGCGGTCAATCGGGTCACCGGCAAGCTGGACGCCCTGCCGATCGATCAGATCGCCGCAAATGTGCGGACGATCACCGCACGCGCGGCAGAGCTGGCTCAGTCGTCGCAGTTGAAGACGGCTCTGCAGAACATGGATCGCTCGGTCGCCAACGTGGAGCGTCTGACCGCATCGGCCGACGCTCAGGTACCCGCGATCGTGGCAGAGCTGCGCCGGGTGGCGACGCAAGCGCAGGCGACGATCGCTTCCGCGCGGTCGCTGCTGAACAACCAGTCGGGGGTTACCGCAACTGGGCTGCAGACGGCCGGTCTGAGCCAGACTCTGTACGAGCTGAGCGAGGCGGCCCGATCCGTGCGGCAATTGGCGGATTACCTCGATCGGCATCCCTCGGCTCTGATCCGTGGCCGGGGCTGAGACGGCAATGCGGGGTGTGCTGCCGTTGCTATTGGCGCTGCTGCTGGCCGAATGCAGCAGCCCCCCGACCAACTTCTACACGCTCGCGCCGGTGCCGCCAGCGCATCGGATTGTGGGCAGCCGCCCGATCGGACCGATCGAGGTGGCTGAGGTGGCGGTACCGGCGACGATCGACCGCAACGCCATCGTGCTGAGCGCCGGCGATGATCGGCTGGAGGTTTCCTCGAACGATCAGTGGGCCGCCCCGCTCGGCCAGCTTGTGCGCCAGACGCTCACAGCGGATCTGCAGGCAAGATTGCCGGATGGCTCGGTGCTCCCGCCGGGCGGCATCGCCCCGGGTGGCGGGCTGCGCATACTGATACTGAACATCCAAGGCTTCATTGGCGGCGTGGATGGGACCGTGGTGCTGAACACGGGCTGGGAGTTGGTGAAAGCCGGTTCGACGGACGTGCTGCGGAGTGGACACGAGGTGATCCGGGTCCGCGCCGCATCTGGAAAAGCCGCGGATATCGTCCCGGCAATGAGCCAAGCGGTCGGAGCACTGGCGGATCGGATCGCGGCAGCGATCGGTTGAGCACTCTAATTCTTCCGCAACCATGCGATATCCCTTGCCTGCTCACTCTTGTGCGAGATGAGCACCTTCCAACACGAATTGTCGCGGTCGAGCCGCGCGTATATCCGGCCCGTATTGTCACGTCCGTCGTTGATATGCCGCTCCCACCATGCGGGCAGACTCTGGAAAGATTTCCAGGCAGGTGGCATGCGACCGGGATGTCCCCGCAACTCCGCAAAGGCTCGGTAAATCGGGCCCCGATCCTCATACTCGATTGCCACGACCCTGATGCTATCGCGCGCAAGCCGAAACTCCGGGAGCAACATCGCAAAGACCGTTTGAATTTCGTTCTGTAACCGCCCAGTCCGAAGTGTGGTCGATGGAGTTGGCGGAGACTCAGGTGCTGTAGCCGCTTCCGCGGAAAAACGAGCCTCCCGCTCAGCTTCCAACTCCGCTCTAAGGGCGCTGAGCTCTTGCGACGTTGCAACAGCCTGCGAAGCGGCATCCTTCAGAGAGTCATGCTCATACTCCACGGCCGCCTGGCGCTCGCGTGCGGCCATAAGCTCTATATGCAATAGGCGTGATCGGATTTGCTCCGCGGACTCCGGAACGGCTTGATGGTCCGGGATATTCCCTATTAGCCGCCCCAGTAGGGTCCGGAGAGGTTCGGCTGGGGCCGGTTTTTCAAACCGAACGAACCAGTCAGCGGCGAATTCCTCGACTGGATCGCCGAGGTAACGTCCCATTCGGTGGACCGCGATCCCCGCGCCACGCAGGCGAGCCGCCGCTGCCTCGGCGTCAATCGCTGATCCGGCCAGCAGCAAATACGCGTCCTGCTCGCCATCGATGATCGCGAACTGCGCTCTGGCGCCCATCACTGCGGCAGGCTTGCAGAGCCCCGGTGCGACCGCCTCGCCGTCGATATCGATCGAGCCTGCCTCGCCAACTGGGTAGACCAGCCCGCTCCAGAGCACCCCAGACCGGCCGTCCGGCAGGAGTAACGGACGGCAGCGGGCAGTCTCGATGCTCCGTGACCCATCGTTAACGATGACCTCAAGAAACTCAGCTAGGTGTGACCCAGGCATCGTTGCTACCATGCGTCGATCCGGAGGGATTAAGGATTATAAAGCCGGTGCTTGCAATCAGCGATCTCATTCAGCAGCCAGCCACCCTCTGGACTATCGTTGCTGTTTTGTCCACTTGGGCCGTGGCGTCCGGCTGCTTCGCCCTGAAAGGGATCTGGCGCACGAAGCGTGCCATCCGCATGGCGCGGGCGCGGATCAGCCGCCTGCCGGACCCATCCGCCTTCACAGGCGAGTACGAGGAAGTCTCCGCCGACCTCGCAACCCTCGACCTGATCGGTCCCCGGTGGCGGGTATTTCGCGAGACCCTTCTGATTGATGGCGCCGGACGCCGGCCGGTGCGCGCCACCATATCAGCCGAGAACTGGTTCAACACCTCGCTTCTGCAGGACGCGAACCTCGACCTCCGCTACCACGCAGCCTTGCCGAGCCTTCTTGTTGGGGCCGGTCTCCTCTTTACTTTCTTGGGACTGACCTTCGCCCTGCGGAAGGCAGGCGCAGTCGTCGCGGACAACGTAAGCCTTTCTGATCGCAATCACGCGCTTCAGCAGTTGTTGGACCTGGCGTCTTTTAAGTTCGTAACCTCCGTGGCAGGTTTGGCTCTCTCAATTGGATATGCTCTGTTTTGGAAACAAGCCTGCATGCGGGCAGTGGACCGGGAGATAGCCGGCCTCGTTCAGGATCTGCACAAGCGCATCCCTCTCTACACTGAACTCGCGGCGCAGGAGGAAGCCAATACCGTTGCTGAGCGCCAGCTTGCGCAGTTGGAGACCTTCTCGACGGACCTCGCTGTCGCGATCGGGGAGAAGCTGGACTCCGCATTCGATCAGCGCCTGGGTGAGCATATCGCGCCGCTGCGGGAGGCGCTGGAGCGCCTGGCTTCCCGTACCTCGGAAGACAATACTGCCGCGCTGCAGCGGATGCTTGACGTGTTCCTCGAGCGCCTCCAGGGCGGTGCGGGGAGCAGGATGGAGGGTGTCGCGGAACGGCTCGAAACTCTGGGCGAGAGCCTCAAAGGGCTCGAAACCGGCTTGCGTGATGTAGCGGGACACATGGCGGACGGTGCCGGTGCCATGGCGCAACGTCTGGGTGAAGGCGCCGAGGCCGCATTAACCCGCATCACGGATCAAATGAATGGCTTGGCGCAAACTCTCAGCGAAGTCGCGCTACAGACACGTACTGCGGGCGCCGACGCAGGCAGCGAGATGGCGACCCGCATCAAGGATGCCGCCTCTCAGTTCGAAGGCGCTATAGTGAAGCTGGTCACCGAGGCTGATACACTAGCTGCTAGAATTGGAGAACTGCAGCAGGCGGCGGGCGAAACTACCCCAGCCTTGCTAGCCAGCGCGGGAGACTTGCGAGCGGCCAGCGAGACGGCCCTCGCAAGCGTGCAACCCCTCCGCGAGGTCGCCCAGACGGTCACGACAGCGGTCCAGCAGATCGGCGGTGCCGCCGAACGGCTGCAAGCTGCCGAACACGGCGCAGAAGCCACCGCTCTGGCTCTAACAGCCGCCGCCCAGAAATTCGATGGCTTGGATCGCGAGCTTGGCAAGGTTCTTGAGCAGCTCAGCCGAGGTTTACAGGGATTCACGAAAGAGGTCGAGAAAGTTGTCGTCGGGACCGATCAGAATCTCGCAAAGGCAGCAACCCAGCTTGGAAGCGCGATCCGACAACTTGAGGAAGCGCTTGAAGACCATCACCCGGCGGCGGCAAAGGTGGTGAGAGCTTAGAATGCGATTTACGCGAGCAGATTATGAGGACGCGGAAGAGGGTTACTTCGCATCGATCAGCGATCTGATGATCGGGATTCTCTTCGTCTTCTTGCTGATGTTGACCGTATTCGCAATCAATTTCCACCAGGCAGAGCACGATCAGGTGGTGAAACTTGAGGAGCTGAAAAAGACGCAACGCGCACTCAGTCATCAGACGCAACTGGCAGAGCGCCAACGTGAGGAGGCTGAAAGACAAAAGACGAAAAACGACAAGCTGAAGATGCTTCTGGGGCAAGCACAAGCAGAAATGGAGCGCGAGATCAATTTACGCGAGCGCGCACGCGAATCACTTTTAGCCACCCTGCAACAACAACTGAGCGCACGCGGCATACAGGTCGTAATCGACCGGCGCTCCGGGGTGCTGCGGTTAGCGGGGGATCTGCTGTTCGCAACCGGCAGCGCTGTATTGAACGATGACGCGCTTCGGACAGTACATGCCTTGGCAGAGGTGATGGCATCGACGATGCCCTGCTATGCCGCGGGGACACCAGGCGGTTGCGACCATGCCGCCGCGCCCGTGCTGGAAACCGTGCTGATCGAGGGCCATACCGACCATCGCCCTTTCAATGGAGCGTCCCATTTCCGCGACAACGATCAGCTTTCGACTGAGCGCGCCCTGGCGGTTTTTGCGGAACTTCGCCGCGCTCAGCCTGCACTGGATTCTCTACGTAATACAGACGGCCTGCAGCTACTCGGGGCTGCCGGGTACGGCGACCGGCGTCCGCTGCCGGACGCGCAGGGCACCACTGAAGACGACTTCCGCAAGAATCGGCGCATCGATATTCGCTTCGTGCTCACGTCCCGCACCTCGGACGAACTGCAACGCCTGCGCGATCAGATCCGGCAGGCGATCGAAGCACCATGAGCGGCTACGCATTTGAGGCGCTGCGACTTCTTGAAGCTGCAGTAATCGCACTCCCAAGTCGCCGGAGTTTGCCTCCTGAGCCGGCGACTGCGCGGATGTTGCGAGAGATCGGCGCGGCGCAATCGGCTCCCGCACGTCCCGCTGACCAGTTTCTAGAGGGAGTTCGTCTCCGCTTAGGTGACGGTAGCGAATCGCCTCGGGACCTTCGCTATGCGCCCTGGATTTTGTGGCATGGCAATCCGCAGGCAATTGGGTTCCCCGGACTGCTTGAACGTGTCGTGAAGCAGGCCATCGAGCGCCGGAGCACTCTTCGTAACCTTATCGAGGCTTGGCTGCGTGACTTCGCAGTGGATCAACGCGGGGTCCGCGAGACGGGCCTGGCAATCGTCGCACTACTACAGAATAACACCGATGCGCGCTTGGATATCTGGCGAAACGCTCAAACGCGCTTCCACATGTTCGACCCGTTGGTAGGGCCTCGGGGCATCGTAACTGCAGTATTGGGTAACCAACGGCCTGTTACGGAGGTGCTTGCGTCACTGGGCTTCGTTGACGAACTGCGCGCGACTGGCGGATATATGCGGGCGGTCCACGATGAGTGCCTGGCTCATTTTCCGAGACTGCTTCGCGGCCCGGACGTAGCAGATCAGTTTGGCTGTGCCGTCGCTCTATTGACTCACGGAAAACAGCTTCGCTTTCCGGATGCACGGCGTAGTATCGCGCAATCCTTGCTTGGGCCATGGACTGACGGGCGTCAATCTCCATCCCTCGAAGCACAGGGCCTCGTGAAGGACTTCGTGTTGAAGTACATCGGGCATCCCCGGTTGCAGCCCCACCTCTGGATTGGGGCAGATGCCGAATCGGCAGTCGTACGGGGCTGGTTGGCACGTGCAACATTGCAGCTCTTCTTCCGATTGATCGCTGAGCATGCACCTGATTCATGGCAATATAGGCAGGCATTCTGGTTGTCGTGCCTGAACAAAGGCGCAATTGCCGATGCCTGGCTTGCACTTGGACCCCGCGTGCATGCCTCGGCCCTGGCCCGAAAACAACTCGGCGATGCCTTCGGCGAGCTTGCCGGAAGTAGCGGTGATCAGTCGGTGCTGTTGCTACGAATTGGTCCGATCATTCTGGCCGAGTGGAGTCACAACGGCAAGCTCCGTGCATGGCCGGTTCACCGAGCACCGAAGCTCTACGAGCGCACATATCATCGGGCGGAGCTGATTAAAAATGGGTTACCATTCCCGGCGGACCCTATACGACCGTTTGCCGTTGCGAGCGGTTCAGATCACTCCGGCCTCATGCATGTTGGATCGGCAACCGGGGTCTGGCAGCGCCGTGCTGCTGCGCTCCTGGCAGAGCATGCGGGCATCACACTGTTCCCAACGGACTGGCAGGTGCGATGACTTACCGATTTCAGCACGCGATCACCAAGCCGTTTACCGAACTTCGTCTGCTCGGACCAGGTGGCGAAATCGCATTCGACGATTGGGCGATCGAGGCTCCGCTCTCATTTGCAGCCGGTATCAGGTTGGCCCAGCGTCTGCGCGGTGCGGACGCAGCGATTGACGACGGAACGGTCCTGCACATCGAACACTCCGCTATCGCCGGACTAAGCACGCGCGAGGCCGGGCTGATCGGATTGCCGCAAGTGGCGGACGCCGTAGCGGTTATCAGCACGCGCGGAGTTCTAACGAGGCCCGATTTCCAAGTCGAAATGTCATGGAGACGGCCAAGCGGGCAGGCGATCGCTGGCGTCGAGCGATGCGGAGCCTGGCTGCACATTGGCACCACATGGCATCGGATCCCGCACGAATTGTTCGCGATTGCCGAACTCATCGAAAAACTTACGGAACTTCCCGCGGCGGACACAGCGACACGGATGCGCGTGATTGCGGAGTTGCGCGAGAGCCTCCCGGCCGCCGAGCTGTCGGGGAAGGCGACCAGCTCCGGAATCATCGGCACAATGACCATCGCCGTCGCGGATGCGTTCTCCCTTGACCTTACCGACGAGGGTCCGCGTAGCCGGCTGGTGCCGATCCTTCATCGGGGCGAGCAGCAAGACCCCGCGCCACTACTCTCCCCGGAACAGCAGCGAATCTTCGGGGACGACCAGTTCAACCGCTTTAGCGATGCTCGCGGCTTGTATCCGCTGGGCAGTGGCGCCTACGTCGTGCTCACGCCCCCGTTGCGTGCGGCATTATCCGAGGTTCGACGCGTCCAGTCCGAGCCGCTAGCGACCAAACGAGCGTTGCTGGCCGCCCCGCGCGCGTTCCTTCGTCAGACGCTGGGCGACGATGCGGACACCACGCTGTTGGACGGTCTCGTTCGGGAAACGCCCGCCTATGCCGAGCGCGTGCTCGGTCTCGGTTTGTGGCAGGCGCGAGTCGTCCCGTGGGTTTCTTTGGGAGGCAACGACTGGCTTGGCCCGGGTGGCCGTGAACGCGGCGCTACGAAGCCCCGGCGTGGATTACTGGTTCAGGACGAGATGGTTCCGCTCACCCAGGAACAAGCGGCGGATTTACGTAGGGGAGTGGAAGCCGCGATTACCGCGGGGGAGCGCGTAGTTCCTTTCGCTGTCAATGGGCGTACGATCATAATTCCGGCTGACGCGCAGACGCTTGTCGCCCTCGCGGCTCTAGAAGAACAAGCGCCCACCCGCTCGTCCGGCAGGCCGGCGGAAGCAGAACCTGCAACGGTGCTGCTGATTGCCCCAAATGAGAACGAGGTAGAGATTGAGGCCCAATGGACGCCACGTTCATGGCATGACAGTTCATTGCCCGGCTGCCTGCGGACACTGCTGAAAGCGCATCAGAAGGATGGGCTGCGCTGGCTGCAAGCGGCATGGCGGGAAGGCCGGCCAGGAGTGTTGCTGGCTGACGACATGGGGCTTGGCAAAACGTTGCAAGCCCTCACGTTCTTTGCCTGGATGCGTGAAGGGATGAAGGCGGGGCAGATCGCGCGCGCACCGCTGCTCATCGTTGCCCCGACCGGACTGCTTGAGAACTGGCGGCAGGAGCATGATCAGCATCTAGCCGCACCCGGACTGGGAAAGTTGCTCCGTGCGTATGGAAGGGACCTCGCCGACTATCGCCACGTTGACGAGGACGGCCGGCCCCGTGTCAGCACCAAGGCGTTGCAGGAGGCCGACTGTGTCCTGACCACCTACGAAACCTTGCGCGACTACGATCGCGATTTTGGTCGGGTTAAATTTGCAGCGATCGCTTTCGATGAAGCACAAAAGATCAAAACCCCAGGCATTCGCCTGACCGATGCCGCCAAGGCAATGAACGCCGAGTTCCGAGTCGCGCTGACCGGCACGCCCGTGGAAAACCGGCTTAGCGATCTCTGGTGCATTGTGGATACCGTGCATCCCGCCTTCCTCGGCGAGCTGAGGAGATTCAGCGCGCAGTATGAACGCAGCCCTGACCCGGCGGAGTTGCGTGTGCTGAAGGATCGGCTCGACCGCTCGCGTGGTGGCCGTCCCTCTTTGCTGATGCGCCGCCTGCGTCGCGACCACCTTCCTGACCTTCCTCCATGCGAGGAAGTGGTCATCAAGGAACATATGCCGCCGCCGCAGCAAGAGGCCTATGAGCAGATCATCCACACAGCACGCAGTTCAAACTCAGGCAACTTACTGAAAGCACTCGCCGGCCTTCGCGCCGTCAGCCTGCATCCCGCGCCGGACGCCGTATCCGATGATGATACATTCATTGCGGCATCCGCCCGGTTGCGAATTGCCTTCAATATTCTAGACCAAATTAAAATACGAAACGAGCGTGCTCTAATGTTCCTCGATGATCTCGAGATGCAGGCTCGCCTGGTGACACTCATTCAGAGGCGATACAAGCTCGCGGCCCCCCCGATGATCATCAATGGCACTGTGCCCGGTTTGAAGCGCCAAGCGCGGGTAAACCAGTTTCAGTCGAACGACTCCAAATTTGACGTGATGATACTATCGCCCCGCGCAGGGGGTGTTGGCCTTACGCTAACAAGCGCCAACCACGCGATCCATCTGGACCGATGGTGGAACCCCGCGGTCGAGGACCAATGCACCGGGCGGGTCTTGCGGATCGGGCAAACTCGGCCGGTGACGGTGCATATTCCGCTGGCCGTGTGCCTCGGGCGTCGCTCCTTCGATCAGAACCTTCACGCGTTGCTGGAGCGCAAGCGCGAGCTGTTCCGGGAGACCCTCATGCCGCCGCCAAAGGTCTCAGACAGTGAGAAATCCGACCTGGCGCAGGATTCGCTGGGGGCTTGAACGTCACCTGCTCGCCACCGCTGCCACCCGAGCGCCGGTAATTCGCTGCAGCTCCGCGGCCGTGGTGCGGAACACGTGGCTCGGCGAGCCGGCGGCGGCCCAGATCGGATCGAGCGCCATCAGGTCCTCGTCCAGCAACAGCAGCGGCGACGTGTGATGGCCCACCGGCGCAACGCCGCCGATCGCGAACCCGGTCACATCCCGCACCCAGTCCGCATCGGCGCGTGCCAGTTTCACGCCGAGCACGGCCGCCGCCTTCGCCGGGTCCACCCGGTTGGCGCCGGAGGTGATGACGACCACCGGCCGCTCGGCGGCACGGAACACAATCGACTTGGCGATCTGCGCTACGGTGCAGCCGACCGCCGCGGCGGCATCGGCAGCGGTGCGTGTGCTCGTGGGAAATTCGGTGATGGTGTCGGGATGGCCGGCGGCGACCAGGGCCGAGCGCACGCGCTCGACCGAGCCGGCGGCGTTGTCCGAAGGGGGCATCGTGACGACCTATGGGGCGATGGAACCGCTCGCACTCTATATCCACTGGCCGTTCTGCCTGGCCAAGTGCCCCTATTGCGATTTCAACTCGCACGTGCGGGAGACCATCCCGCAGGCGCGCTTCGCCGCGGCGGTGCGAACCGAGCTGGCCTGGGAAGCGGCAAGGCTTGGCCGGCGGAAGCTGGGTTCGATCTTCTTCGGCGGCGGCACGCCCAGCCTGATGGAGTCCGCTACCGTCGCCGCGCTCATCGACGACGCACGGCGTCTGTTCGAAGCCGCCGATAACATCGAGATCACGCTGGAAGCCAATCCGACCAGTGTCGAGGCCGACCGCCTTGCAGCGTTTCGCGCTGCTGGGGTGAACCGCGTCTCGCTCGGCGTGCAGAGCCTTGACCCCGTCGCGTTGCGGATGCTCGGACGGCAGCATTCGGCGGCACAGGCGATCGCCGCGCTGGAAACGGCGCGGCGCCTGTTCCCCCGCGTCTCCTTCGACCTGATCTACGCCCGGCCGGACCAGACGGTGACGGCCTGGCGGGCAGAGCTGCTCCAGGCGCTGTCGCTGGCAGCCGATCATCTGTCCCTCTATCAGCTCACCATCGAGCCAGGCACCGCGTTCGAGGCGTTACATCGGCGGGGCGAGATCGTGCTGCCAGATCCCGAGACAGCGGCCCAGCTCTACCTGGCAACAGGGGAAGAAGCGGCGGGCCGGGGGCTGATCGATTATGAGATTTCCAACTATGCGATCGGCGGCGCGGAGAGCCGGCACAATCTGGCCTATTGGCGCTACAGCGATTACGCCGGCATCGGACCCGGTGCGCACGGCCGTGTCACGCTGAATGGCGCACTCTTGGCGACCCGGCGACATCGGGCCCCGGAACCCTGGGCAGAACGGGTCGAGCGGTCCGGCCACGGGACAACGCATGAGGAGCCTGTCGCTCCAGCCGACCGCGCGCGCGAGATGCTGCTGATGGGCCTCAGGCTGCGCGAAGGCGTCGAGGAAGAACGCTTCGTCCGCCGCACCGGTATGCCGCTCGACGACGCGCTGGACGCCGACGTGCTCCGTCGCGCCGCCGACGAGGGCTATGTCGAGCGGGCCGGAGGGCGCCTGCGGGCCACGTCCGAGGGACGCTTGCGGCTCGATCGATTACTGGCGGAACTTTTGCGCTGATCGTTCCTGTCAGGCCTGGCAGTTGTTGGTGAGGGCCCACTGGCAGCATCCGCGTGGCGCGGCGCAAGCGCATCGATCACCAGATCGGCGATCATTTTCTTGTGCCTTGCGCGCAAGCGCGGCTCGGTCAGGTCACGGTCGAACAGCAGGCCGAACGTATGCCGGTTGGCGATGCGGAAGAAGCAGAATGCGCTGATCAGCATGTGGATGTCGATGGGATCGGCGTCGGCGCGGAACACGCCCTGCCGCTTGCCGCGATCCAGCACACCCGCCAGCACTTCGATAGCGGCTTTGTTGATCGGTTTGATGGTGTCTGACTGGGCGATGTGCTGGCCGTTGTGAATGTTCTCGGTGCTGACCAGGCGGATGAAGCCGGGATGCGCCTCGTGATAGTCGAAGGTGAAGCCGACCAGGCTGCGGACCGCCGCTTCCGGCGCGAGCCTGCCGAGATCTAGGTTCCGTTCGGCATCGCGGATCCCGGCGTAGGCGCGCTCGAGCACCGCGAGGTAGAGCCCCTCCTTGCTGCCGAAATAGTAGTAGATCATCCGCTTGACCGTATTTGTGCGCGCAGCGATCGCATCGACCCGCGCCCCGCTCAGGCCGTTCTCGGTGAACTCGAGGTAGGCGGCGTCCAGGATCGCCTGACGCGTTCCCTCCCGGTCGAACCGGGGTTTCGTTTCCGCTTCCATCGTTCTCTCGCTCCTGGACTGGGCCGCTGCCCCTTATGGACTGCCTGGTTAGGCCGGGCAAGAAAACCGCTTGACTGGATTAACCGGATGGTCCATTAGTCGGCGCCACAGGGCACCAAGACCCCGTAAAAGACCAGCGCAAGGGAACGAAGCGGAATGGAATCTCATCTTCAGGACCGGCCGTCCTTGGTCGTCGGGCTCATCGGGGCCGGCATCCAGGCATCCCTCACGCCCCTGATGCACGAGCAGGAAGCTGCCGCTCAGGGTCTCCGCTACGTTTACAAGAAGATCGATCTCGACCAGCTCCACCTCGGACCCGAGGCGCTGCCCGACTTGCTGACAGCCGCCGAGCGAATGGGCTTCGCCGGACTGAACATCACCTATCCCTGCAAGCAGAGCGTTATCCCGCTGCTACAGGAGCTGTCGGACGACGCGCGCGCCCTGCAGGCCGTCAATACCGTCGTGCTGCGCGAGGGCAGGCGGATCGGCCACAATACGGATTGGTCGGGCTTCGCGGCCGGGTTCCGCCGTGGCCTGCCGGACATGCCGCTCGGCCGTGTGGTGCAATTGGGCGCCGGCGGTGCGGGCTCGGCGGTCGCGCATGCGGCCATGACGCTGGGCGTCGGCAGGCTCACAATCTTCGACGTCGCCGAATGGCGCGCGCAGACCGTCGCTGACGCGCTCTGTGCTCGCTTCGGCGTAGGGCGTGCAGTTGCGACTGCGAATCTGACGCAGGCGATGGCCGAAGCCGACGGGCTGATCAACACCACGCCGGTCGGAATGGCGAAGATGCCGGGAATGCCGCTGCCGGCCGACCTGCTTCGACCGAATATCTGGGTCGCGGACATCATCTACTTCCCGCTCGAGACGGAGCTGCTGCGCACGGCGCGCGCGCACGGCTGCCGCACGCTCGGTGGCGGCGGAATGGCGGTGTTCCAGGCTGCTGAGGCGTTCCGCTTGTTTACTGGAATCACGCCCGATGCCGAACGCATGGCGCGCCACTTCGCCGAGATGGGAACCGGCCAGCCGGACTGATCGGCAACTCCTGCCGTGCTCGTCCCGCCCGGGCGAGCCGTCATGCGCAGGCACGAGGGCAAGCACCGCACAACACTCACGGAGGAGACAGTGTCCGCAACCACCCATGAAGGCGCCGGGATCGTGCTCGGCCCGCAGAGGACCCCACACAAGGCGGCGATCGCAAGCTGGATCGGCAGCGCGGTCGAATACTATGACTTCTTCATCTACGGTACTGCTGCCTCGCTGTTCTTCAGCCGGCTTTTCTTCCAGCCGGGCCATCCGCAGATCGCGATGATCGCTTCTTTTGCGACCTTCGGGGTTGCCTATGTCGCGCGCCCGGTCGGCGCCGTGATCCTCGGCCATGTCGGGGACAAGTTCGGCCGCAAGAAGGTGCTGATCTTCACCTTGCTGCTGATGGGCCTCTCCACTTTCTTGATTGGCGCTTTGCCCACTTATAGTCAGGTGGGGATCTGGGCGCCGATCCTCCTCGTCGCGCTGCGGTTGCTGCAGGGCCTGTCGGCCGCGGGCGAACAAGCCGGTGCCAACTCGATGACGCTCGAACATGCGCCGCGCAACCGCCGGGGCTTCTTCACCAGTTTCACGCTCAGCGGCACGCAGGGCGGGCTCATCCTTGCGACGCTGGTGTTTCTGCCGTTCTCGCAGTTGTCCGAGGGTCAACTGATGGCCTGGGGATGGCGCGTGCCGTTCTTCCTCAGTGCGATCGTGGTGGCCGTCGGTTATTGGATCCGCCGAACGCTGCCCGAGACGCCTGCCTTCGAACAGGAGGCAAAGGCGCACGAAACCGCGAAGCTGCCTGTCGCCGTGCTGTTCCGGGAGCACTGGGCCGACGTGCTGCGCATCATCTTCGCCGCGCTGATCTCGGTGGTCAGCACGATCTTCAGCGTGTTTACTCTCTCCTACGCCGTGAATACGATGCACATCCCGCGGTCGACCATGTTGACCGTTCTGGTGTTGGCCAATGTGGTGGCTCTCGGTGCGATCCCCGTATGGGCAACGCTGTCCGACCGGATCGGACGGAAGCCTGTGTTCGTCTTTGGCGCGCTCGGCTGCGCCGTGCTGATTTGGCCCTATATCTGGGCGATCAGCCAGGGCGATATCACGCTGATCTTCGTCTTCGGCCTGCTGCTGTCGGGCGTCGTGTACAGCGCCTCGAACGGTGTCTGGCCTGCGCTCTACGGCGAGATGTTTGACACCCGGGTCCGGCTGTCGGGCATGGCGATCGGCACCCAGATCGGCTTTCTCTTGGGCGGCTTCGCGCCGGCAATCAGCGCTGCACTGATGGGCACGGGATCAAGCGGCTGGATCCCTGTGGCCGCCTTCACCGCGGTGACCGCGATCATCTCGGCCATTTCGGCATCCACGGCACGCGAGACTTACCTGACGCCGCTCGATCAGCTCGGGAAGCGGAGCGCGGCGCGTTAGCGCCGCCTTCTCCCGCAATGGAGGCAATCCGGTGATCAACGAGCCCCGCCCGTTACCGAAATCGATCGCGACCGTGTCGCTCAGCGGGCCGTTGCCCGAAAAATTGGAAGCGGCGGCCGCAATTGGCTTCGACTGCGTCGAGATCTTCGAAAACGACCTGCTCACTTTCGACGGTTCGCCGGAGGATGTGCGGCGAATCGCTGAGGGGCTCGGGCTCGCGATCGCCCTGTTCCAACCGTTCCGCGACTTCGAGGCGATGCCTGAACCGCAGCGAGCGCGCAACATGGATCGGGCGGAGCGTAAGTTCGACGTCATGCAGGCGCTCGGCACCGATCTCCTGCTGGTCTGCAGCAACGTGCAGCAGGCTGCGATCGACGACGATGCCCGCGCCGCCGCTGATCTGGCAGAAATGGCGGAGCGTGCGGCGCGGCGGTGGTTGCGCGTCGGCTACGAGGCGCTCGCTTGGGGCAAGCATGTGCGGCGTTGGGGACATGCGTGGCAGATCGTGCAGCGCGCCGCGCACCCCGCACTCGGCCTGATCGTCGATAGCTTCCACACTCTCGCCCTGGGCGATGATCCGGCCGGCCTGGCAGAGGTACCGGCGGAACGCATCTTCTTCGTTCAGCTTGCGGACGCGCCAAAGCTTGCGATGGACGTGCTCTCCTGGAGTCGGCATTTCCGTAACTTCCCGTTCCAGGGCGAGCTCGACGTGTCAGGCTTCCTGCGGTCGGTGCTGGCTTCCGGCTATCGCGGCCCGCTCTCGCTCGAAATCTTCAACGATGAGTTCCGCGCGGCTCCCGCTCGCCCGACCGCTCGCGACGGGCTTCGCTCGCTGGTACTAGTCGAGGCGGCCGCGGGAGGACCGCAACTACCGCCGCCTCCCGTGTTCGACGGCGTCGAATTCCTGGAGTTCGCGGTCGATGAGGACGCCGGACGGCGGCTCGGCGAGACCTTGCGCGGGCTCGGCTTCCGTCACGTGGGGCGCCACCGGTCGAAATCCGTAGACCTCTACCGTCAGGGCCGGATCAACTTCGTGCTCAACACCGAGCAGGACAGCGCCGCTTCCGAGCACTTCCAGTTGCACGGCCCTTCCGTGTGCGCGATGGCGCTCCGGGTAGACGACACCGCGGCAACGCTCGCCCGGGCCCACGCCCTGCTTTGCCCCGAATGGCAGGAGCGCGTCGGTCCTGGTGAGCGGCGCATTCCGGCGCTGCGCGCGCCCGACGGCACGCTGATCTTTCTGGTCGCACCGGATGCCGGCGGGCGCAGCATCTACGATGACGATTTTCGGATGTTTCCCGATGCCGATCCGACCGAAGGGCTGCTCACTGTGATCGACCATGTAGCGCAGGCGGTGCCGTTCGGCCGGATGGACGCGTTTGTGCTGTTCTGGCGCGCGGTCTTCGGACTCGAGCCCCAGCAATTGTTCGAGTTGACCGATCCATACGGCTTGGTACGGAGCCGGGCGATGGTCAGCAGGGACCGCAGCCTCCGCCTGCCACTTAACAGCTCGGAGAGCCGGCAGACCGCCACCGGACGATTCCTGACGACTTTTGCCGGCGCCGGCGTGCATCACATCGCGCTCGCGACGTCGGACATTGTTGCCGTGACCGAGCGCATGGCACTGCTTGGCGCAAGACTGCTGCCGGTTCCAGCCAATTATTACGAGGATCTCGGCGCGCGCCTCGGGCTCGACGATTCGCGGCTTGATATGCTTCGTCACCACAATCTGCTGTACGACCGCGACGGCGATGGCGAGTACCTGCAGGCCTATACGGCAAGCTTCGAAGATCGATTTTTCTTCGAGGTTGTGCAGAGAAGGGGCAATTACGAGCAATACGGGGCGGCGAATGCCGCCGTCCGTCTCGCGGCGCAGGCGCAAGCCTATCCGCGAGCGCAGACCTGCGTCTGACAAAGGAAGCAGGAGAGCGCGCATGGATGCGGCAACCGACGAGTTCATTCAGCGGGACAGATCGCAACACCCGCCGGCCTTCACCCCGGACTACAAGACGAGCGTTCTCCGCTCTCCGCGGCTGCCGCTCTGGTCGCTGCAGAACTCCCTTTCGGAGGTAACGGGTCCGGTCTTCGGCGCCGATGAACTCGGCCCCTTGGACAACGATCTCATCCTGAACTACGCAAAGGACGGCGAGCCGGTCGGCGAGCGCATCATCGTGCATGGCCGAGTGGTGGACGGGAACGGCCGACCCGTGCCGGGCGCGCTGATCGAGGTGTGGCAGGCCAATGCCGGCGGCCGCTATCGGCACCGAAACGACACGTATATCGCGCCGATCGATCCCAATTTTGGGGGTTGCGGGCGGATGCTGACGGATGAGGACGGGTGCTATGCATTCCGCACGGTGAAGCCGGGCGCCTATCCGTTCCGCAACTTCGTCAATAGCTGGCGGCCCGCCCACATCCACTTCTCGCTGTCTGGCTCTGGCTTTGCACAGCGGCTGATCACGCAGATGTATTTCGAGGGCGACCCGCTGATCCCGCACGACCAGATCATCGCCACGATCCCCGACAAATCCGCGGTAGAACGCCTGATTGCCAGGCTCGATCTTGATGCGGCGGTGCCGCTCGATTGTCTCGCCTATCGCTTCGATATCGTGCTGCGCGGACGGCGATCGACACTGTTCGAGAACAAGCTGCAGGGAAATTGACTATGATGCTGCCCGCCACTAGCGCCCTTGCGGTTCTGAAGGAGACGCCTTCGCAGACCGCAGGGCCGTACGTCCATATCGGGCTGATCCCGCATCAGGCCGGCTTCGATATTTTTGAACGCAACTTCTCGAGCCGGCTATACAGGCCGGCTACTCCCGGCGAGCGCATCCGGATCGAAGGCCATGTGTTTGATGGCAGCGGAGAGGCCGCTCGGGATGTCCTGGTCGAGATCTGGCAGGCCAACGCCGCCGGGCGTTACAACCATCCGGCCGACCGGCAGGACAAGCCGCTCGATCCCGGCTTTCGTGGATGGGGACGCACCGGCACGGACTTCCAGACCGGGCTGTTTGCATTTGATACCATAAAACCGGGGCCAGTCGTTGGACGCCGCGGGCGCAAAGCGATGGCCCCACATGTGAACGTCTGGATTGTCGCCCGCGGCATCAATATTGGTCTCGCGACTCGGATGTATTTCGCTGACGAGGAAGAGGCGAATGCTGCTGATCCGGTGCTGAACATCATCGAGCAGGCATCCCGCCGCCGCACTCTGATCGCGGAGCGTACGATCCGCGACGGGATGCCGGTCTATACCTTCGACATCCACCTGCAGGGACAGCGGGAAACCGTCTTCTTCGACATTTAGCGCGGGAGGAGTACGCATGATGCAAACCATCGTGATCGCCGTCGCCATTACCGGCCCGGTGCCGCGCAAGAAGGACAACCCCGCGGTCCCGATCGCGCCCGCCGCGCAAGTAGAATCGCATCCCGCTGCTGCGTAAGCTCTCGGGACGACGCCCGCGCCCTAAAGGCGGTCAACACCCTAGTGCTGCGCGAGGGCAGGCGGATCGGCCACCATACGGCTTATATTACTTGGGATTCGCGGCGGGGTTTCGCCGTGGACTGCCGGACGTGCCGCTCGGCCGTGTGGTGCAATTGTCTGAAGTACGCCGGTCGCCTGACTGCGAGGTAGCCGTGTTCAGCGCCTGCACCGAGGCGAGCCCGTTCAGGATGATCAGTTCGTTTCGTTTTGCGGGACTTTTCTAACGAGCCGATTCGGCATGTTCACATGAGCGGCGACATCGGCCAGCAGCCGCCCGGACATCAACTCGACAGCGGACGTGATCACCGCCGTCGGCGCGTCGTTCGCCACTGTCTCCTGTTCGTATGCGTACGGGTTCGCGCCATCGAAGACATTCACGACTAGTTGTGAGATGCCCCTCGAAGCGGACAGGTCTACGTGCCAGACGATGCGCTGCGAAGGAAATGGTGGCTCGACGCGACCGGCGATTACGTTGCCACGCGACGCTTGCTCCATGCTTGCCTTTACTAATTGCGTAAATTCTCCATCGGTCATTCCAGGCGGCGACTCGCGTATGCTAACACTCGCCACCCCTGCCGGTGTCATCACCTCGAATGCAGGCTGCAACGCGAGAGTCGCAGGTGAGCCCGTGCACGCAGTCAGACCGAGGAACAGAAGTAGGGCGCGGATGCGCGCAAGTGCGACCGGAGTGAGGCGTTCAAACATCGCGATCGTCCACCTTTTCAGGCCGTCTAGCGAGCGTCAGGGTAGAGCGCCCGTTCGGGCAGCCCGCATCGCTCCAGCCCGAGCGCCTCGCCGACGCCGGCGATGTAGCGCAGATCGGCGTGCTCATCGGTGCTGCTGTGCCTGCGGTAAATCCCATGTCGTGGAAATCTGACAAGTGCCACCCCGCCATCATACAGACTCCTCATGGGTCGTAGGTAAACATCTGGGCGCGGAACTGCGGATTCGCTCGGATCCCAGCGAACGTGGCACGCCGTAGCGTCAGGACTTGCGGCTGCTTCAGGATGACAGCCCGCGTCCGCGACCAAGTGAAAGCCAGGCCCGGAACAGGCCGAAATACAAGCCGCAGCGAGAACGGTCGCCGCCAAAAGCAGCGCTTTCATCATAGCATTCTCCTCTCCGAAAGTTGCGGACGATGCTCGGACTACGCGCAATATCGGCGGCGCGTGCGGACATCCCAGCTTGATCATCGGCATCTCGCTATGACGCCGACGAATGCGAGCGCGCGTAGCATACCAGCCGGCCGAAAAGATTGACTCTCGGGCGCACCAGTCCCACGCCGTCACGGCTGGCCTCGCGGATGGACTTAATCTCAAGCAGGATCCCGCAACGGAGGCAACCATGTGACAGACGAGCCCCGTCCATTACTAAAATCGATTGCAACCGTGTCCCTCACCGGGCCACTGCCCGCTGCTGGTCGGCCCGCATGCCTCCTTCCACCTTACAAGGAAGTCGATCAGCTCGTCGGGCGGCTGCAACCAAAGGTCAGCGAGCGTCTCCCGCAATGTCGCGCGTACCAGGACTCGAAGGCCCTTTCCCGCCATTGCCCGGAACGCGTCCTCGTCAGTCAGATCGTCGCCGAGAAAAGCTGCGGCCACATCGCCGGCAAGTTCCGCCAGGACCTCGGTCACGACCGAACCCTTATCACGCCCCTCTACGCGCAATTCCAGTCCGCCATCGAACGGATTGAGTTGCAGGCGCGTGCCCCCAAGCAGACCGGTCCAGGCGTGCTGGACGTAGCGACGAATCGAGTCTGCTTCGTCGGGAGGCAACCCGCGCCAGTGCGCGGCCACGCTCACCGGCTTGTCCTCTCGCAGATTGGGCAAATTCAACGCGTCGAGGATTTCCCCAGCACGTCGCAGGGCAAGAACAGATGCTTCGTCGACAAGCGCGATAGAGTACGTCCCGTCGGCGGAGAGATGTTCCCACCCATGTGACCCCCATAATTCGGGCAGCGGCTGCACACCAATCAGCCTGATGAGATCAGCGATCGGACGTCCGCTGACAATCACGGTACGACAGCGCGGCAAGCGGAGCAGCGACGGAAGGATGGCCGACACCGCCGGGTAGGGCACGGCCTTCGCCCGATCGACGTGGAATGGCGCCAGCGTGCCGTCGTAATCGAGGAACAGCACCCGATGGTCGGCGCTTCGCACGTGGCCAAACAACGCGTCGAGGTCGAGGGCGGGGGTCAGAATCTGCAATTGGTTTTCCCGGTCGATGAAGGTCGCCAGTTCACGTGGCCCGATTGCGACCGGATAACGCCAACGCCCGCTCATAGACCAGCCGCCGTGGCAGACCCGTGGCAGCGGTCACCAGGGCGGCGGCGTCCTTCACGCTATGTGCGGCCAGCGCGGCACGAAGACGTCCGTCGAGGTCCTCGGGATCCTGTTCTGCCGGCGGCCCGACCAGCACCGTGATCTCCCCGCGCGCCGGCGTGTCGGCATAGTGGCGAGCCAACTCGGGCAGTGATGCTCGCCGCACTTCCTCGAACCGCTTAGTCAACTCGCGCGCCACGGCGGCCGGCCGGTCGCCGAACGCATCCGCCATGTCGGCCAGCGTCTCGCGCAGACGGTGCGGCGCCTCGTGCCAGATCAGCGTGGCGGCTAGACCTGCGCGCTCGGCCGCGCGCAGGGTGCCGAACGCAGCCCGTCGCGCTGCCTGCCGTGGCGGCGGGAATCCCAGAACGAGAAAGGGCAGGGGAGGCAACCCGGACAGCACCAGGGCGGTGACCGCCGCATTCGGCCCGGGCACGGCGGTCACCGGAAGCCCGGCGGCGATCGCGGCACGCACCAGTCGGTATCCGGGGTCGGAAACCAAGGGGGTGCCAGCATCGGAGACTAGTGCGACACGCCGACCGGCACGGAGGGCCACGAGCACAGAAGGAATCCGCGCGTCCTCGTTGTGCTCATGAAGCGGCTCGGCCTTGGCGCTGACGCCGATCGCCGCGAGCAGGCGCGCGGTGTGCCTTGTGTCCTCACACAGGACAAGATCGGCGGTGGCCAGCGCATCACGTGCCCGGGACGTGAGGTCGCCGAGGTTGCCGATCGGCGTAGAAACCAGCACAAGACCAGCGTGGCCGGCCCGGCCCGACCCCTGGTCTTGAGGAGGTGCGGCGCATGCTTCGTCGGGCATTCGTGCTCCTTGCGGGGGTTGCCGGCCTCGCGGGCTGCGCGCCTAATAGCACTCCCACATATTATGGCGGCCCGCCCGGCTATGCGCCGTCTGGCGCGCATCCTTCGGTTGCTCCGTCCAACCAGAAGGTAGCGATCCTACTGCCGCTGACCGGTTCTCGTGCGGATATCGGCCAGCCGATGCTGCAGGCGGCGCAGCTTGCGCTCGCCTCGCCTGGCTCGCCGCCTCTGATACCCGGGGACACCGGCGGCACACCGCAGGGCGCCGCAGCCGCCGTGCGCACCGCGCTCGCCGCAGGTGCAACCATGATCCTCGGCCCGCTCACTGCGCCCGAGGTCGCCGCCGCATCGCCGGCCGCGCGCAGCGCCAATGTCCCGATGTTGGCTTTTTCCAACAATTCGGCGGTGGCCGCGCCCGGCGTCTGGGTGCTTGGGATTACGCCCGGCCAGCAGGTCCGACGATTGGTGAGTGCCACCCAGCAGGTCGGAAAATCCAACTTGGCGGCACTCCTCCCGGACAACGATTTCGGTCGTGCGATGGCGTCGGCTTTGAGCCAGGCGGCAACCGTGGACGGCTTGGCGCCTCCCAACATCCAGTTCCACGCGCAGGGCATGGCGGCAATCGATCAATCCGTCCGGGCGCTGTCAGACTACGACGCACGCTGGGCCCCGATCCAGGCTCAGATCAATGCCGCCCGCGCCGAGGGCACGGCGGCGGGACGGCAGCAAGCGGCCCAGCTCGCGCATACGTCACTTCCGCCGCCGACCTTCAATGTCCTGCTGCTCGCCGATACCGGCGAGGCGCTGTCCGAGCTCGCCTCAGTGCTTCCATATTATTTTGTCACCCCGCCGGCGGTGCAGGTCATTGGCCCGTCGCTGTGGTCGGATCCGCGCAGCGGCGCCAGTGAGCTTCGCGGTGCCTGGTATGCCGCGCCCGACCCCGCTGCGCGCGCCGCCCTCGTGCAGGCCTTTACCGCCCGCTACGGCGCACCCCCGCCGGGCCCGGCAGACCTCGCCTTTGATGCAGCCTCCATCGCGCGCGTCGTCAGCACCGGGGTGGGCCCGCTCAACAATGCATCCGGCTTCACTGGCGCCGATGGCTGGCTCGCGCTGCTTCCGGACGGCGGGGTGCGGCGCGGCCTGGCAGTATTCCAGATCGAAGCCGGTGGCCCGCAGATGATCCAGCCGGCACCGACCAACGCGAGCATGCCTGGCGCTTAGTTAGCTCAAAGGGCCGCGCGCTTGTCACGCCGGGAACGCGAACCCCCGTTCTGGCGCTTGCTTGCGCGGCCCTGACCTAAAAGTCACTCCACCGGCCATCGGGACCGCACAGGTGTGAGCCGTCTCTCCTATCAGCCACAGTAGTCCCAATAACCTTGGGTGTGCGCGGGACTGGACCAGAACCAACACAACTGTGGCGTCGGCGGCGGAGGCGGAGTCGTGGCCGCGATAACCGTGCCAAGTGTGACGCCGGCGACGACAGCTCCGTAATAAGGCGCCGCAACCCACGGCCGGACTGCCGCGCCAGCATAGACCGCGCCAGTGCCGTAAACAGCACGGCCCCCGTACGGTGCCCGGTATGCAGTCCCACCATAGGGACCGGTCGCAGCGGCTCCACCATAGGGGCCGCGATACGCCGTGGCGCCATTCGGGCCGTAGGCGGCACCGGCGCCCGCCGGACCGCGATAGGCGGTACCGCCATTGGGACCTTGTGCGTAGCCGGCGCCCCTCGGGCCGCGATACGCCGTGGCGCCATTGGGACCTTGTGCGTAGCCGGCACCCCTTGGACCAGTCGTGGCGGTGCCGCCGTGCGGCCCGGTCACCGTTCCCCATCCGAACGCGTGTAAGGGAATCGACAAGCCCATTGCCGCGGCAAGGCAGAGCCGAGTTAAACCGTTCATGGCGATCCTCCCATCTGCAGTTCGCCAGTGACCGCGCCGAATTCGACCTGCTTTGCACCCTCCGGCGGTGTGAAGGTAAAGTCCGCATCGGCCGGATGAACGCCGAAATTCCAGTCGGACATCTCGGCAACGAAATTCGGCCTGCCGGGCAGCGTATTATCGATCACGATCAGTCGTCGCGGCACCGCTGGGCTATTCTTCTGCAACCAGAGCTCCAGCTCGAGGCCGGGCGGCTGCGAAAAGACCAGATGGAGGCACGGAACGCCATCGATCATCACGGTGTTGACCACTCGGCCAGACGTTACGCCTGTCAGGAAAGCCTTGTCGGGAGCATTGGTCAGAAAATCCGCGAGCGGAAAGTCGAGGCCGAAGCGGCCCATGACGACGTACATCATCTGCTGAATCGTATTGGGCACCGGCAGGCTGGCGTACATTTTGCCGTTGTCCAGGGACAGCACGACAGTCTTGCCGTCATAAATCAGCTTTCTCGGCCCATCATCGCCGGTTCCATCAACCAGCAGCCTGTCCGGCCGGCGAACAGTAACCGTGAATTCGTGCTCGATATGGAGCAACATGCCGTCCTGGTTCGAGTAGACTCGGATCGTCCGTGCCCGGAACGAGAATTCATTTGCTAGAAGTGCCGTACCCATCTGCGCAAGAGCAGACCGCGCGTCCTGGGTGATTGCCGGCTTCGGCGGGGTAGCGGCGACGGCCGGCAAGCCGCCAGGCGGCGCCAAGCCCACGACAATGCCGGCGCACAGGCTTGCGAGAAGCGCCACAGTCCTGCGTTTCATGATCCCTCCCGTAATTCTTCCACTATATAGCTCAGCTTCTCCGGGATTGCCTATGCAAAAACCTCCCCGCGCACTCAGGTTGAACCGCCGATAACGGCGGATGATCTTGGCGTTATCTATCCACATCGAGCGTTCTCTCAGCGCCACCTATCCCTGAATGCCGCGAGCTGCGTCGATCAAAGGCGGGACCGGCACCTGGATCAACCGACGATGGGGTCATTGAGATCGATGACCAGCATGATGAGAACGCTGACGGTCACCGACATCACAAGGACCGCAATCCGTCGCCCTCCGTTGCTGACCCTGAATTGGCCTTCGTCTCAACGTGCGGCGACGCTGATCAGCGCGTTAAGGCGCTCGGGAACCGCAAGAAGATCGCAGCTCCGTCCCGAATAAACGACAGCGCCGCGGTCAAGCACGATCGCCTGTTGCGCCAGCACCAAGGCCAGGCGCACATGCTGCTCCACCAGCAGCAATGTCAGATCGTCCTCCTGCTTCAGCCGCTCGAGGCCGGCGAGCAGCGCATCAACGATGATCGGCGCCAGCCCTTCAAGCGGCTCGTCCATCAACAGCAACGATGGGTTGCCCATCAGCGCCCTGCCGATCGCCAGCATTTGCTGCTCCCCGCCCGAGAGCTGATTGCCGCGATGCCTGCGCCGCTCTGCAAGCGATGGGAAAAAACCGAAGATCCGGTCGAGCGACCATCGTCCCGGTCAACTCGCCACCAGAAGATTCTCCGCGACACTCAACGACGAAAAAATCTCGCGCTCCTGTGGGACAAAGCCGATCCCGAGGCGCGCCCGCTGAAACGGGCGCAGGCCTGTGATCTCACTGCCGGCAAAGCGGATCGAGCCGGCACGCAACCGCGTGTGCCCCATGATCGTCGCCAGCAAAGTCGTCTTGCCGACGCCATTGCGTCCGAGCAGTGCCAGGGTGCCGCCCGCCGGCAGATCGAGCGCGACCCCCTCCAAAACAATCGTCTCGCCATAGCCAGCCGATACGCCGGACAGGACCAGGCCGCCGCTCGTCATGCCCGGGTCCGCTCGCCAAGGTAAACTTGCCGCACCCTAGGATCGGCAGCGATTTCCGACGGCGGCCCTTCGGCCAAGATGCGCCCCTGCACCAGCACGGCGATCCGCCGCGCCAGACGAAACACCAAATCCATGTCGTGCTCGATGATCAGCAGGGCGATGTCCGCTGAAAGCCGCTCGATCACCTCCACGATCAAGCCGCTCTCACCCGAGGGCACCCCCGCCGCCGGCTCGTCGAGCAGCAAGACCTTCGGCGCCAGGCCGAGAGCCACGGCAATTTCCGTCAGGCGTTGGCGGCCGTATGCGAGTGTGGCGACCGGACGCAGCGCCTCCTCGGCGAGCCCCATCTGTTCGAGGAACGCATAGGCTTCCTCGATCGCCGCACGGTGATCCCCGGCGGGGTGCCACAGGTCGCCGCCCACCCCTCGACGCTCGCAGACCGCGAGCGTCACGTTCTCCAGCACGCTCAGCCGGCGAAACAACGCTGTGATCTGGAACGTACGAACAAGGCCACGCTTGACACGGGCAGCCTGGGACAGAGCAGTCACGTCGATACCATCGAGCAGGATATGCCCCGCACTTGGCGACAGCGCGCCGGTCACCAGATTGACGAAGCTGGTTTTGCCGGCGCCGTTCGGCCCGATCAGTGCGTACCGCGCCCCGCGTTCAAGACGGAAGTCGATCGCGTTTGCCACCGCGAGCGCGCCAAAGCTCTTACTTAGCGATCGTGTCTCAAGCGCCGGCACGTTCATCGGTGCTACCAGTCCCGGTGCCATAGCCTCTCCGCGAGGCCCAGCACGCCACCGCGGGCGAATGTGACGAGCACGACCATCAGCAGGCCGATCCAGAAATACCAATAGACCGGATCGACCGACGAGAACCGATCTTGTGCGATCATGTAGAGCGGCACGCCGATAAAGGCGCCGTACAGGCGCCCCACCCCGCCGATGATCAGCATGATCAGAATGGTGCCCGAGCGCTCGAGACCAAGCGTGTCGAGCCCCACAAAGCTCGTGGTCTCTGCAATCAATCCGCCGGAAATCCCGGCAAACGCTGCCGAGATCGTGTACGCGACAAGCCGGCGCCTGGCCACCGGCGCGCCGATCGCGTGCATGCGCCCGACATTCTCGCGGATGCCGGTCAATGAGCGGCCAAATGCTGAATGTACGATGCGCCGCATCGCCAGCCAGCACAAGAACAGCACGGCTAGGCAATAGAAAAACGCGGTGCGGCCAAACAGGCCGAACTCGAACCGGCCTAAGAGCGGCCAGACTTGCATCCCTTGCAGCCCGTCATCGCCGCCGGTGATCGCACTCGCCTTGTTCGCCGCCGCGCCCAGCATCGCGGCAACGACCAACGTCTGCATCAGCAAGGTCAATCCGGTGCTGCGGAGAATCACGAGACCGCTCAGCCAGCCGACTGCCGCCGCTGCGACAGCCGCGGAGACAAGGCCAGTAAGTGGCTCGCCCCAACCATGTGCGGCGAGGACGCCGGCAGTGTACGCACCAGTGCCGAAAAACGCCGCCTGCCCCAAAGTCACAATACCGGCATAGCCCAGCACCAGATCGGCCGACAACGCGAACAGAATCGTTGCCAGGATTTGCGCGGCGAGCGGTAGATAGCTGGGAAAGATGAAATAGGAGACAAGCGCCACGAGCCAGGGTAACGCCTCATAGGTGCGAAAGCGGTGACGGTAGGCGAACGTCTCGATCGTGGCCGCGTCCGGTGCCGATAGCGCGGCCCTGGCACCGGCTACGCTCGCCCGAACAGACCGCGCGGTCGCCACAGCAGGATCGCCATCGTCATCGCGTAAATAAGGAAGGCGCCGAATTGCGGCACGAGATACTTGCAGGTGCTGTCGGCGATGCCGACCAACAATGCCGCCAGAAACGGCCCGCGGATATTGCCGAGCCCACCGATCGCCACGACGATCAGAAAATACACAAGGTTGTCGAGCGCATAACCGGGGACAATCGGTATCAGCGCCGCGCCAAGCCCGCCGCCCGCCCCGGCAAGGCCGCTGCCCAGGGCGAAAGTCAGGCTGAACAGCCGCGACGTGTCGATGCCGATCGATTGCGCCATGCGCAAATTGTCAACCGCGGCACGGACTTTGGCGCCGAGCCGGGTGCGCTCGAACCCGAGCCACAGCACGGTCATCAGCGAGGCGCCAAAGACGATCAGCAACGCCTCATAGGCGGGGACCTCGCCGAACCCCAGACGCAGGCCGCCGTTCAAATCCGGCGGTAGTTGCAGCGGCTGCTGCACCGGCCCGCGGAAGTACTGCGCGACCGGGCCCGACATCAAAACGAGCCCCATTGTCAACAACACCTGGTCGAGCTCGTTGCCGCCATAGAGGCGGCGGTACAGCAGCCTTTCGATTGGCACACTGATCGCAGCGGCCGATGCTGCCGCCGCGGCCAAGGCCAGCGGCAATGGCACGCCGTGGCGGTTCATCAGCCCTGTCATCACATAGCCGCCCGCCATCGCGAACACGCCATGCGCCAGGTTGACAAACCCCATCATGCCCATCGTGACAGACAGCCCGACCGAAATCAGGTACAGCACCATCGCAAAGGCGATGCCGTGAAAGCCGATCGAAAAAGCACTGGCGAGCGTGTCGTGCATGTGCTGCGCCAGGCTGCGAAAGTGCAGGCGAGGGGCCGAATTCCGCCTTACTTCGCCGGATTCAGCTCTTTCCAAGGATCCTTGACCATCGGGATCGTCGAGATTTCGACATTGGCGAGCTTCCCATCGACCTTTTCGACGCGACGGATATAGATATTCTGCACGATGTCCCGGGTGGCAGGGTCTATCGCGATCGGGCCGCGCGGGCTGTCCGGGTCTTTCCAGTTCTTGAAGAACGCCATCGCCTGATCCCCGGTGAAATTACCCTTGGTTGCTTTGATCATGTCAAAGATCATCGCCATCCCGTCCCAGCCATCGACCGAGAAGAAGTCGGGAATGGCTCGATCGCCGTATTCACGCTTCCAGGCCGCGAGAAAGGCGGCATTCGCCGGCCGTTGTCCGGCGACAGAATAAGTTCCAGCAGTAATCAAACCCAACGGCGTGTCGCCCATATTGGGCAATTCCTCGTCGGGCACCAGGTCTTGCGTGGAGGCGATCTTGATTCCGGCTTGAGGAAGGCCAAGGTCGGTGATCGCCCGCATCATCGCCGTCGCCTGCGTACCCGCGGGCACGAAGATATACGCGACATCAGGTTTGGCGTCCTTGATGCGCTGCACGAACGGTGTGAAGTCGGGGTTGGCCGGCGGGAACCGGTCCGCGCCGACAATCTTGCCGCCGGCATCGGTGAAGGCCTTGGTGAAACCCGCCTCGGCGTCATGACCGGCAATAAAGTCAGTGACTGCCGTGTAGGCCCGCTTCCACCCCTGCTCGGCCGCCCATTTGCCCATAGGATAGGCTTCCTGCCACAGGGTAAAGGTAACGCGCACGACATAAGGCGAGATCCGCGGGATCGCGACGCCGGCGCCCGCGTTGGTAATGACCAGCGGCACCTTCGCCTGTGCCGTGAGCGGTGCCACCGCGGCTGCAACCGGCGATAGAATGATGCCCGCCAGCAGCTGCACGTGATCGCGCGTGATCAACTCCTGCGCTAGCCTTTTGCCGACCTCTGGATTGGACTGGTCGTCACGCCGCAAGAGCTCAACCTTGACGCCCGACGGGAGGTCCTTGCTGTGTTCCTTGACGTAGAGGTCGATGCCCTTTTGGGCTTCGTCGGTGGGTTCGGCGAGGAACCCGGTATAGCTGTTGATGAGCCCGATCTTGACGGTCTGCGCTGACAGCTTTGCGGGTGAAAAGGCGAACACCCCGGCGGCGAGCAACCCCGCCGTCGTAGTAAAAGCCGTACGTGACATCCCACGCGCCTCCCCCTGGATTTGCCTCGCAGCCTATCACAGCGCGCATCGGGTTCCGCCATCCCGCAGCGGAACGATGGCCGGCCGGCGATACCGTGCCGAGCGGAACGAGTTCACACCATGGAGCGCCACGAAGAGGGTCGACCCAGCTCGGTCACCGCGCGCGGCGGACCGTGTAATCCGCGACATCGCGCAGCGCGCGACGGAACAGCGTGTCGGGGAAAGCACCCAGCGCCGTCTTCGCCTCCGCCGCGAAGGCGGCGGCGCGGTCCAGCGTGGTGTCGATCGCCCGGTGACACGCCATGAGGCACATCGCCTGACCCAGGTCTGCCTCGACCTGTTCGCCGCTACCGATCGTCCGCTGCCAGAAGGAGCGATCCTCCGCGTTCCCGTGTTGATAGGCCACCAGCACAGGCAGGGTGATCTTCCCCTCGCGGAAATCGTCGCCCACCGTCTTGCCGAGAATTGCCTGGTCGGCGACGTAATCCAGCGCATCGTCCACAAGCTGGAAGGCGATGCCAAGATTGAGACCGAACGCGGCAAGCGCCTCCTCCTGCTCCCGCGGACGCCCGGCAACCACCGCGCCGACCTGGCAAGCGGCCTCGAACAGCGCCGCGGTCTTGCCCCGGATCACCTCGAAATACCGCAACTCGCAGGTGGTGAGGTCGTTCTGGGTGACCAGTTGCAGCACCTCGCCCTCGGCGATCGTGGCGGCCGCCCGCGAGAGAATGTCGAGCACGCGCAGCGATCCGTCCTCGACCATCAATTCGAAGGCTCGGGCGAACAGGAAATCGCCGACCAGCACCGAAGCTTTGTTGCCGAATACCGCGTTGGCCGAGGCAAGCCCCCGGCGCAGCAGGCTCTCATCCACCACATCGTCATGCAGCAGCGTGGCGGTATGGATGAATTCCACGCAGGCCGCCAAGCCGACGTGGCGGGCGCCCCCGGCCTCCGACGGATAGTCACACAGGCGCGCAGCCGCGAGAGTGAGCAACGGACGCAGCCGCTTGCCTCCTGCCGCCACGAGATGTGCTGCGAGCTGCGGGATCAGCGCCACCGGGCTCGCCATCCGCGCGACTATGGTGCGATTGCACGCGGCGAGATCGTCCTGCACCAGAGCCAGCAACGAGGAGAGGGCGTCCGGCTCGTCCGGCTCCCGGGACGGGGCAATGACGGAACCGGCCAACGGGTTCTCCCGGCTTGCATCTCTGACGATCACCGGCACCATATCGGCGGCCCGAAAACCAGGGTCAAGGAACGCCCCAGTAGGCAAGGACCATGCGCGACATGCGAGTCGTGGCGACTTCGAACGATCCGGTGAGGCTGTCCTTCCTGACCGTTCTGCTGATGGATGCCGGGATCGACTCGCTGTTGCTCGACCAGCATGCGAGCGTCATGGAAGGCAGCATCACCGCGATCGAGCGGCGGCTGGTCGTCGCAGCCGCCGACGAGAGCCGGGCCCGACGCGTCCTGGTCGAGGCCGGCGAGCTCTGAGTGGAGACGAGCGAAGGCGGGCTACTGGGCGGGCGGGTGCGCTATGCCCAGCCGTGCCGCGGCTTCCGCAGCAGCATCGAGCCGGTCCTCCTCGCCGCTTCGGTGCCGGCGCGGAACGGCGAGCGTGTCCTCGAAGCCGGCAGCGGTGCCGGCGCCGCGCTGCTCTGCCTCGCAGAGCGGGTGCCGGGCATCACCGGCGTGGGCGTGGAGCGGGACGGCGAGCTGGTGGCACTGGCACGGCGCAACGCGGCGGCGAACGGTTTCCTCGGGCTGGAGTTCGTCTCTGCTGAGATTGCCGGTGCCGGCGCGCTCGGCGGCTTCGACCACGCCCTCGCCAATCCGCCTTACCACCCGACAACCGGAACGGCATCCCCGGATCCGATGCGCCAAGCGGCGAAACAGGGCCCACCCGAACTGTTGGGCGAATGGGTGGGAGCCATGACAGCTTATCTGCACCGCCGGGCCACGCTGACACTGATCGTACTCGCTGCCGCCTTGCCGGCGGCCATCGCAGCCTTGGCGGCAGCCGACTGCCCGGCATCGGTGTTGCTTCCGCTTTGGCGGCACACCGGTGGTGCGGCAAAGCTTGCGTTGCTACGCGGCGTGAAGGGCGGCCGCGGCCCTTTCCGCCTGCTTGCCGGTCTAACTCTGCATTCCGCAAACGGCAGCTTTACGCCCGAGGCCGATGCCGTGCTGCGGGAAGGTGCGGGCCTCGACCTCGGATGACCCGTCCCAACCCTGCTGTCCGCTCAGCCTTCGCTGCTGTTCGGATGCCGCAAATGCCACAGCCGCTCGTGCGCCGCGACAAGGCTTTCCATATTGCGCCGCCGGGTTCCGTCGGGGGTCAAAGGACGGCGAGTTAGCATCATCTCGAGCACATGCAAAAGTTGTTCCGACACCTCCAGGTCGCCCTGATCGCAGGCATGATGAAACGCGATCAGAATTTTGTCCGACAGGCGGCGGCTGTAGCGCGGTGCTGCGGTCAGGCTGCCCGCGCTCTCGCGAACGATTTCTGCTTCTGTCTGACTCACAACGCCCCCCTCACGCCCGTGTGTAGCGTCTCGATTAGCTCACCGGCATCCTACTTTGCGACGGTCAGGATCACTAGTGCGTCATTGCCACGCTATTCAGGCGTTATTTCCGCCCGGACACCCCAATTTTTATCGATCTTCAGATTATCCGGGCATTGGCGCGGTCTCCAAACACCGTCCCAGCCGGAGCGGCCGCAATCGGCTCCAACTCAACGACGGCGGGATCGCCGAACGCCTCTTCCCAGGTGCCGGTGGTCGAGGCCCGGCTATACTCGGTAGCGCGGTTTTCGAAAAAATTGGTGTGTTCGACGGCATTTAGCATCTCATCCAGCCAAGTCAGCGGATTGCGGGCCAGGTGATAGAGCGGATTCAGCCCGAGCTGGACCAGCCGCCGGTCGGCGATATAGCGAATATATTCCTTTACCTCCCGCGCGGTCAGCCCTTCGATCGGGCCTTGCTCGAACGCCAGGTCGATGAACGCATCCTCGTGCTCCGTGATGGTGGCGCAGGTGACATAGACCTCCCGCTTCAGCTCCTCGGTCCAGATTTCCGGATTCTCAGCGATGAAGGTGCGAAACAGCCGGATCACCGACAGACAATGCAAGGTCTCATCGCGCACCGACCACGAGATGATCTGGCCCATACCCTTCATTTTCCCAAAGCGCGGGAAGTTCAGCAGGATCGCGAATGAGGCAAAAAGCTGCAATCCCTCGGTGAAGGCGCCGAACGCGGCCAGCGTCTTGGCAATCTCCGGCCAACTCTCGACCGAGAAGCTCTGCATGTAATCGTACTTGTCCTTCATCTCCTTGTATTTGAGGAAAGCCTGATACTCCACCTCCGGCATGCCGATCGTATCCAGTAGATGACTGTATGCGGCAATGTGGATTGTTTCGGTATTGGAGAAGGCCGACAGCATCATAAGCACCTCGGTCGGCTTGAACACACGACTGTAGTGCTTCATGTAACAGTTATTAACCTCGACGTCGGCTTGAGTGAAGAATTTGAATATCTGGGTCAACAAGTTGCGCTCAGCGGCGGTGAGATTGCGGTGCCAATCCTTGACGTCGTCGGCGAGCGGCACCTCCTCGGGCAGCCAATGAACGCGCTGCTGCGTGAGCCATGCCTCATAGGCCCACGGATACCGGAACGGCTTGTAAACCGGATTTTCCGCCAATAAGTCGAGGACCGGCGTATGCTGCTGGGCTCCTGGTGGCGATGTGTCCATAGGAAATGGTCCGTCCCGAGGGTCACAGCCTGAGCCGAATCCGCGCAGGCCGAAGGCGCTCACTAGCGTGCTAGGGCTGTCGACGCAAGATAAAGTGGGAATCCCACGCGATTCCTTCAACATCTGGGACTCCGGCGGGGGGTGGAGCGGCGTCCAGCCTTGCAGGCCTCGAGGAGGGCGCACGGTCCAGGAACAGTCGTTTGGTCTGCAAAACTAGATTTTCAGCCGCCACTCGCTATAGAGCGACCCGCTATTAACTTTTCATTCAAAGTAGCCGCAGTTGGCAGCTTCGATCTTATCTTGACTCAAGACCAATAATTCCGTTTCACTGGCTACTCCGCATCCGGTCTGGGAGTCACTCCGGAACATGATAACAGAGACGTTCAAGGAGTTCACATTCGAGGCCGCGCATCAAATACCTCCGCACTCCGGATTGCACGGCCATTCCTTCAAGGTTGTGGTGTTCCTGCAAGGAGAGCCCGATCCTGTTTTCGGTTGGTCGCACAATTTGTATGAAGTCGAGACGGCCATCGAACAGGTCAAGAGCCAGCTCGACCACAAGTACCTGAACGCCATTCATGGACTGGAAGTGCCGTCGCTCGAGAATGTCGCCCGCTGGATTTGGCAGGAGCTCGATACCAGGCTTGCCGGGGTGGATCGGGTGGTGGTCAGCCGCGGCTTCGAGGGCAGTGTCGAAGGTTGCACATGCTCGCGCAGACACTCCGCGCAAATCCGATCCCATACCGAGCGGCCTGTAGCGGCACATTCGCCGGCAGCGCAGCCGTGAGCGTCAATGTCCACCGGTTGCGCCCGTCGGGTAAAGCCAACCAGTCGGTCGATGGCGCGCTGAGTTTGGCGGAGCGGATGGTGATGATCAACTCGGCCGAGACCAAGCTCGCCGAGTTGTTCGACGTCCTGCAGATCGATCACCGCAACGACCATCTCACGCGCGACACGCCGCGCCGCGTGGCCCGTATGTTTGTCGAGGAAATCATGCAGGGCCGCTACTGTGACCCGCCCGAGCTGACCGATTTCGACAATGTCGAGGCATTCGACCAGTTGATCGTCACCGGCCCGATCGAGATCCGCTCGACTTGTGCCCACCACCTCATGCCAATCTACGGAGATGCCTACATTGGCGTGCTACCCTCGGTTGACGGGCGTATCATCGGTCTCTCCAAATACGATCGAGTGGTGCATCATTTCGCCGCCCGGCTGCAAATCCAGGAAGAGCTGGTCAAGCAGATCGGCCAGTTCATCATGGACCGGACCGCACCGCGGGGAGTGGCGGTCCGGATCAGCGCAGTCCACATGTGCAAGACTCATCGCGGTGTCCGTGCCAGCCATCGTAGCCGAACCGTGACCAGCGCGTATTTCGGCGCGATTGCCGACAATGAAGACTGTAAGCGGGAGTTCCTGCAGGAGTGTCTGGGACTTCAGCGAGGCGGCTAATCCGGGTGCCGGCTGCCGCCCAGCCGCCCGCTGCGGCGCTCGAGCGGCTGACGCTCGGGATGACGCTGGCTTTGCTCGCGTACTCCCTGCTGGCGATGCAGGACGCCACGGTGAAATGGTTGGTCGCCACGGTGCCGGTATGGCAGGTCCTGTTCCTGCGCAGCGGCATCGTGATGGCCGGATGCCTTGCGGCCGGCGACGCGAGTTGGTCCGTCAGGCGGCGCAGACCCCGATCATGGGTCTTTTGCTCTGTCGCGGCGCTGTCACGCTGGCAGCTTGGTTCTGCTATTTCACCGCCGCCCGTTTCCTGCCACTGGCGCAGCTCATTACCCTATATTTCACGGCCCCGGTGATCGTGGCCTTGCTGGCCGTACCGTTGCTCAAGGAGACAGTGGGGCGGTCCCGTTGGGCGGCAGTCCTCGTCGGCTTCACGGGTGCCGTCGCGGCAGCCGATCCTGTAGGGCTCGTGCTGTCGCCCGCAGCGGTGCTGGTCCTGCTAGCTGCTGCGCTGTGGGCGGTCGGGGTAATCCTGACGCGGCTAATCGCTCGCCATGAGCCCTCACTTGTGCAGATGCTTTACAACAATGCATTTTTCCTGGTTGCGACCGGACTCGCCTCGGCGCTCGCCTGGCATCGGCCGAGCGGGGCGGAGCTGTGGTTGATGCTGCAGGTCGGCCTGCTCGGCGGGCTAGGCCAATTTTGCCTGTTCGAGGCGGCGCGTCGCGCTCCCGCCTCGGTAACTGCTCCGCTGGAATATGGCGCCCTGATTTGGGCTTTCACACTTGGTTTCGTGGTCTGGGGCGATATTCCTCGCCCACCGGTGTTCATCGGTGCCGTCCTGATATTGGGCGCCGGGGTCATGCTAATCATCGCCGAACGGCACGGGGGCTGGCAGGGCAGATCACGACTCGGCGCGGCCCGATAGCGCAGAGCGGCAAGTCACGCCGTGTTAACTTTACCTGCCGATCCTACGGGATCGACGGTAAATAGGAGTTGCAATGCGACTGACCCGGCGTACCCTTGCACGCGGAATGGTCATGCTGGCTGCCGGCGGGCTGCCACCGCCGTCCTGGGCCGAGGATCTGCCGCCGCCCACTGGCAAGGTGATTCTGACCATCACCGGCGCGGTCACCCGCCACAACCGCGGCTCGGATGCCGTGTTCGACCGGCCGATGCTCGAGGCCATGGGATGGAGCTCGTTCGAGACGCGGTGTCCTTGGTACAACGGGCCGACGCAGTTCGCCGGCGTGCTGATGCGAACGCTGCTGCAGAAGGTTGGCGCGTCCGGGCAGACGCTTGTGGTCACCGCGATCAACGATTACACAACGCAGATTCCGTTGGCCGACTTCTCACGATACAACGTGCTGCTGGCGCTGAAGCGAGACGGGAACTATATGCCGGTCAGTGATAAGGGACCACTGTTCATCGTTTATCCCTATGACAGCGATCCCGAGTTGCGGCGCCAGACCTACTACAGCCGCTCGGCCTGGCAGGTCTCGGGGATGCAGGTCATCTGACAATGGGCGCGAAGACCCCGGCGGGATCAAAGATCGTTCGAGGCTGGCGGCTCGAGCTGATCTTCACCGGGGTGGTCGCCTTCCTTGCTGGAGTGGCGCTCTACGCGTCGGTGCTCATCACCCAGCGACAGGCGGTGCTGGATTCCGAAGCCCGCTACAATATTACTTGGCTGACCAGCCAGGCAGGGCTCGAATTGGCGCGGCTGGAGGCCATGGTCGGCGCCGCGCGGATCCCCGGAACAGGCATCGATCAGGACGACGTCCGGACCTGGTTCGACATCGTCGAGAACCGGCTTCAGGTCGTCTCCAATGGAGAAGTCGGTGCGTTCATCGCGGACCAGCCGGAACTGCACGGAATCGCCACCGAACTCCGCACCAGGCTGGCCCAGGTTCGAGCGTTGCCTGGCGGTTTCGATCGCCCGGAAACGGCTGGCCAGGTGCTGGCGCTGCTGATGCCGCTCAATCCCAAGCTGGCTCGGCTGTCCTCGACCGGCTACACGCTCAGCAGCAACATTGCTACCCGCGACCTCAACGATCTGCTGCGGCTGCAATGGATCTTCTCGATCCTGCTTGGCGGGCTGGTACTGTGCGCGTTCGGACTGATCGGGCTGTTGTCCTGGCACAACCGGATCCTCAAACGCACGCATGTGGACCTCCGGCGTACAAGCGAAGACCTGCGGGCGCGCGACGTCGAGTTGCAGACCCAGAACGCCCGGTTCGACGCGGCGCTGAACAATATGTCGCAGGCGCTCTGCATGGTTGATGCCGAGCAGCGGGTGATCGTCTGCAATGTCCGATTCCTCGAACTCTTCGGACTATCCGCCGACCGCGTACGGCCCGGCATCGCCATCGCCGATGTGTTCGGCGCTATCCGCGCGAATGGCCGCTACGACCGGCGGATCATTGAGACGATCCAGCTCGAGCAGCTCTCCCTGGCCGCGACCGGCCGGCCTTGGCGATTCATCCAGGAGGATTCCGCGGGCCGGGCGCTGTCGGTTTCCCACCAGCCGATGGAGGACAGGGGGTGGGTCGCAACCTATGAGGATATTAGCGAGCGGCGGCAGGCAGAAGCGCGCATCCGTTTCATGGCGCACCATGATGCGCTGACAGGCTTACCCAACCGGCTGCTGTTCCGCGAACGGATGGAGGCGGCGCTTGAACGCATCCGCCGGCCCAGCGACGCCCTGGCTGTGCTCTGCCTCGATCTCGACTATTTCAAGGACGTCAACGACACCCTCGGCCACCCGGCCGGCGACGCATTGCTGGAAGCAGTCGCTCGCCGGCTGCGCGGCTGCGTTCGCACCGGTGATGTCGTGGCGCGGCTTGGCGGCGACGAGTTCGCCATCCTGCAGTTCTCCGAAGAACAGCCTGGTGATGCGGAGTCGTTGGCGCAGCGGATCGTTGAGGCTCTGCGGCAGCCGTACCAAATCGAGGGCCAGCCGGCCATCGTAAGCGTCAGCATTGGCATCGCGATCGCCAGCGAGAGCGGCGTCAGCGCTGATTTGCTGCTGAAATGCGCCGATCTCGCGCTCTATCGGGCCAAAGCCGATGGCCGGAGCACGTATCGGTTCTTCGAGGCGAGGATGGATGCCGAAATCCAGGCCCGTCGCGCAATCGAGCTCGATCTTCGCGAAGCGCTCGCACGCACCGAGCTCGAGGTGTTCTACCAGCCTGTATTGGATCTTCGCCGCCGGACCGTCAGCGGCTTCGAAGCGCTGCTGCGCTGGCGCCATCCGGAACGCGGAATGGTCTCGCCCGCGCAGTTCATCCCCATCGCCGAGGACCTTCGCTTGATTGCTCCAATCGGCGACTGGGTGCTGCGGCGGGCCTGCGACGATGCCGGGTCCTGGCCGGAGCACGTGAAGATCGCCGTCAATCTCTCGCCCATGCAGTTCCGCACCGACGACTTGGTGTCCACGGTGGAACGCGCGCTGGCGCGGTCCGGCCTGCCGGCGCACCGGCTGGAGATCGAGATCACTGAATCGACGCTGCTGCAGAACAACGACAAGGTGATGTCCACGCTGCATCAGCTTCACGCCCTTGGCGTGCGCATCGCCCTCGACGATTTCGGCACTGGTTACTCCAGCTTGAGCTACCTGCGCAGTTTTCCGTTCGACAAGATCAAGATCGACCAATCCTTCGTTCGCGACATCGGCAGCCGCCCGGACTGTCTGGCCATCGTCACCTCGATCGCGTCGCTTGCCCGGCAACTTGGGATGAGCACGACGGCCGAGGGCGTGGAAACCGCCGAGCAGCTCACCGAGTTGCAGGCAGCAGGCTGCGACGAGGTTCAGGGGTTCTACTTCGATCGCCCGAAGCCGCTCGCCGCAACGCTCGCTTGGTTCGACGGCAGCGCCGAGCGCATGCGTGAAACGGCGGCGGCTGCCTGACAGGCCTCAGGTCTCCGCCGTAACCCCCTCGTCAGCTCTTACCGCCGATCGGACGCCAGGAACGGCCGTCCATGTGTTTGCCAGTGCGACGATCGTCTCGGTGCGCGAGTTCGGAGCCACGTCCGACTCTTCCCGGAAGCCGTGCCAAGCCACATCCGACCGTCAGATTATTTCACGATTTCAGCGTATTATGACATGTTCCTAAGCCCTGCTCCGGGTCGCGATGACGCTCGGGCCTCACTGGGGCCTCAAGGACGGGGAGGCGGGCAGGCCGGGCCGACCTGCTGATGGCCCGCCGTGCTGGTCGCACAGCAGCCGGCGAGCCATCAGCAGAAGGCGAGCGAGGCGCCGATCCCGGCCACCCTCATCCTCCTCTTCCTCCTCCTCGTCTTCGTCCTCGTCTTCCTCCTCACGCGCTCCCGCGCTCCGGTGCTGCGCTCCCGGAGCAGGCGGGCGAGCAGCAAACGGCGCAGGCGGCGTCGGCGGGCGATGCCGCCCGCGATCAGCAGGCGGACCAGCCGGCGATCCTCGCTGCCCGCCTCCTCCTCCCCGTCCTCCTCCTCGTCCTCCCCGTCCTCCCGCTCGCTCCGCTCCTTGATCAGGCGGGCGAGCAGAAGGCGGCGCACGCGGCGCCGGCGCACCGCTCCCCCCGCAACGAGCAGACGAACCCCGCCAGAGCCTTGCGGGAGGTGGATGATCCGCAGCGAGCCGGAAAATTGGTCCGTGAAGGCGGATGCGGACGCATGTCTACCGCCAACGTTCAAGCCGACCCAGCACGGACGACGGTTCTCAGGATCGTGCCGGCCCGAGCAGATGCAGCGCAGCAATAATGATCAGGATCTGCTGGAAGTCGCGACGAAGCCCGCCGTGCGCCATGGGAGGAGCGTGGGCTAACATGACTGCCAGGTAATTAGCCGGGCCTCGGTAACAACTGAGGCTGCGTGAGGGAAGCTTCGACCAAACGGCTTCGTCTGATTGTGCACGCGGCCTCATGGACGGGTAGCCAGCCGGTGTGTGAGCCGACGTCACGTCCCGACGAAAGATATCGCCGCAGGAGGAACCCATGGACTCGCCCGCGACTGACGATCATGCGATCGAAAAAAGGTTCGCCTCCCAACTTCTGGACGTACTCATCCGCGCCGGCATTGTCCTGGCAGTGGCGATGCTCTGCTATCGGGTGTTCGCGCCATTCCTGACGTTGACAATCTGGGCACTAATCCTTGCGGTGGTGCTGTACCCCCTTCACCGGGCAATCGCCGGCAGGCTGAATGGCAGAAACGGAATTTCGGCGGTCCTGCTGGTGTTTCTCGGCATTGCACTCGTTGTCGTGCCAACGGCTGTGCTGATGAATTCGCTGGGCGACACCGCTCAGAGTTTCATTACGAGCGTGCAGACCAACTCTGTCGAAATACCATCGCCGCCTGACCGCGTGGCCGCCTGGCCTTTGGTGGGCAAGAAGCTCTATGAAACCTGGTCTCGAGCGCATGACGATTTGCCCGGCCTGGTGCAAAGCCTGCAGCCGAAGATCGGCGAGCTGGCCAGGGCCGGGCTTGGTTTGATCGCCAGCATTGCGGGCGCGATGCTGTCGTTCCTCGGCTCCTTCATCCTCGCAGGTATCTTCATGGCGTTCGGCGAGCCAGGGGCACGAGCCTGCCAGGCTATATTCCAGCGTGTTGCTGGCCTGGAACGCGGCGAGGAATTTACGAGGCTTTCCACGGCGACTATCCGGGCGGTCGCGCAGGGTGTAGTGGGCGTGGCTCTCATCCAGGCCATTATCGTCGGACTGTCCCTGCTGGTCGCCGGGGTGCCATGGGCCGGCGCATTGGCGGGGATTGTTTTGGTCCTCGGCATTGCCCAGGTACCGGCCGTGATCGTTATCCTGCCGGCGATCGCGTACGTCTGGATGCGCGGAAACTATGGAAGCGTTGAGGCGATCTTGTATACCAGCCTGCTCCTTGTCTCCGGAATGGCCGACAACATACTCAAGCCGCTTATGCTCGGCCGCGGCGTTAACGTGCCGATGCCGATAATCCTGGTGGGAGCCCTGGGCGGCATGGCAGCCGCGGGGATTCTTGGCATGTTCGTCGGGGCGACGTTGCTGGCGTTGGCCTATCAGGTGTTCAAGGGGTGGGTCGAGGAAAATCAGGAATAACATTCTCCTCTCCCTACCGAAAATCTCATCCGGGCTGGCACAGATGCAGCGATAGGCTACCCTCGCACCGGCATGATCGACCTTTTGAAGCTGGTTGATCCGCTCCAGGCGGCTCTCGCCTGACGGATTGCCGACGAAGCTTTGCAGCATGGCTGTGCCAGCATAGGACCCGACAGCACAAGCAAGGTTGCCGCGCGGAGTTTTGATCGGCATTCGCCGCCGGTTGATTTCATCTACTTGTCATCATAGCTTGCTGCCATGTTCACCTTCATCCGGCCACGAAGGCCGTTGATATGAGCGATCTTTTCGCCCCGCCCGGTGGCTGGCGCGTGCGCATCGTCGATCTCTCGGCCGGCGTTCCTGACAGCGTCGTCGAGGAGATCGATGGATTTGAGACACTGATGCAGGCCAATGCATTTGCGCGCCGTTACGTACGCGATTCGGTGGAGCGCTGCCGCACCCCCGGAGCAACCACCAAGGAGGTGCTGGAAGCCTGGTTCGCCTACGGCGAGGATGCCGACGTACCGGACGCCGGCGAAGCGGGCTGGCGCAGCGCCACCGAACTGGGCGATTTCGCCGATCATCCGGCTGGCGCCGAGGAGCGGGACTGGCGCGCACTCGATCCCCGCCGCCTCGACGAGGACGAAGACGACACCTGACCCCGCCTCCGAAGGCGAGAGCCAAGCCCGAAACAGGTGGGCCCTGCATTAAATTTCGATCCCATGGAACTCTCCAGCCTCCGATTCATTCAACAGTCTGTATTGAGCTGGAAGGGAGAATCCCAAGTGTCCGAAGCAAGGAAAACGCAACACGGGACTCGCGAAGCACGCGAGGGCGTGCACCACGCGCGCGAAGCCGCGCATTCGGCTGCTGATTCTGCGACGCGCGGCGCGCGCGAGACACTCGGTCGTGCCGAAGACGTATTCGACCACACCGCCGAAGATGCACGTGACATCAGTATGAGCGTGGCCGACACTGTGGCCCGCACGGCCGATGTTGCACTAGAGATAACAGAACGGGTGGCCGAGCAGGGCCGCGACGCCATGTGGCGAGGTCTGTGCGCGGCGGCCGGGGTGAACGGCCGCTTGGCGGATGTCGGCTACGGCCGCAGCCACCGCGCGCTGGAACAGTCCGCGCGCACCTTGGAGCTTTATCGAGAGGCCGGCGAGGCCACTGCCGAGCATATGCAGGCACTGTTTGTCAGCGGTTTGTCGCTCACCCGCGGTATCCAGGAACTGCAGCTCGTCGCGCTGCGAATGCTCGACAACGCCGCCGAGCGCGGCGCGCACAAGCCGCGCGACCTGCTGCGTTGCCGGTCGATGACGGACTTGGCGGAAATGCAGCGTGATCTCTGCATGGACTCCGTGAATTACGCGATGGAGGCCAGCTCGACCTTGCTGCAGATCGCCGGCCGGGTCGCGCAGGAAGCGATGCGCCCGTTGCACGGCCGTGCTGCCGCACGCACCTGAACCAAGCCGATCACAATCCGGCTTGCCGGCCAGGGCTGGCAGCGTGAGACTCCTCCCGGATGCTCCCCGGGAGGAGGACTGCCATGAACGACACCCCCGCCGCGCGCAGAGCCGAGCGCGAGGAGTTCTATGACCGGATCGGCGCCCACAGCCTTGCTCCGCTGTGGGAGCGGCTGCATTCGCTGGTCACGCGCGCGCCTGTCACCCCTGCGCTGCCGGCGTACTGGGACTACGACAACGTGGTGCGGCCCTATCTGCTGCAAGCCGGCAGCCTGATCACCGCGAAAGAAGCCGAGCGCCGCGTGTTGATCCTGGAGAACCCGGGACTGTCCGGCCAGACCTCCATCACGCATTCGCTGTTCGCCGGATTGCAGCTCATTCTGCCGGGTGAGGTAGCGCCCGCGCATCGGCACAGCCAGTCGGCGCTGCGCTTCATCATCGAAGGAAGCGGTGCCTACACCGCGGTCGAAGGCGAGCGCACCCTGATGCAGCCGGGCGATTTCGTCATCACGCCGTCCTGGACCTGGCACGATCACGGCAACGACACCGACCAGCCAATGGTCTGGCTGGACGGGCTCGACATCCCGATCGTGCGCCTGTTCGACGCCGGTTTCGCCGAGCCGGCGAATGCAGAAACGCAGGTGGTGACGCGGCCAGTGGGCGACAGCCAGGCCCGCTTCGGCCAGAATATGCTGCCTGTCGATTGGACGCCGACGACGAAGAGCTCGCCGGTGTTTGCCTATCCGTACGAACGCTCGCGCGAGGCACTGGCAGCACTCACGCGCAACGATGCGCCCGATGCGTGCCACGGCCACAAGCTGCGCTACGTCAATCCCGCCAGCGGCGAGCATGCAATGCCCACGATCGGTGCCTTCATGCAGCTTCTCCCCAGCGGTTTCGTCACCGCCCCATATCGCTCCACCGACGGCACCGTCTATGTGGCGGTGGAAGGCGAAGGCGAGACGGTGATCGGCGAAACGACGTTCCGCTGGAAGCCGCGGGATGTGTTCGTGGTTCCGAGCTGGCATTGGCATCACCACAGCGCTGCGAGCGAGGCGGTGCTGTTCAGCTTCTCCGACCGCCCGGTGCAGGAAAAGCTAGGGCTCTGGCGCGAAGAGCGTGGCGCGTAGTGGCGGCGGCGAACGAAAACCACCTCTCCCGCAGAGCGGGAGAGGTGGGCGTGGCCCTTCCCGCGAGGGCTGGCTTCGCAAAGCCGCCTGGCTGGATCTGCACCCGCCAGAGATCGCCGCACTCCTGCAGCCAGTAATTGGAGACGCAACGATCCTCGCTGTGCAGCCCGTGACCGGCGGCCTCGTCAACACCAACCTGAAGATCACGCTTGACCACCCGCTGAACACCGTTCTGCTGCGCCTGTTCCAGCGCGAGCCACTTAAGGCGCGGATTGAGGCGGCGCTGGACGCACTGCTCGGCGACGTTGTGCCACGGGCGCGGTTCCTGCATTTCGATGAAACCAATCCGGTGACGGGCCACCCCTATGCGGTTCTGCAATGGATCGACGGCGTCCAGCTAGGCGCGGCGGCAAGCGCGGCCGACGAAGCGGCACTGGCCGAGCTTGGCGCCCGGACCGGTGCGGTGCTGGCACAGATACATGCCTTCCACTTCGACCGGCACGGCTTCTTCGCCGCCGATCTCAGCGTGCCCGCCGGCATCGATCTCGATCGCGCCGGATTGCTCGCCTTCATATGGCAGTGCCTATGCGACGGGCCAGGCGGCGAGCGGCTCGGTGCGGAGCTGACAGCGCGACTGTTCGCCTTCGTGGAACGTGAAGGCGATCGGCTGAACGCTTGGCTGGGCGTGCCGGCCCTGACCCATGCCGATTTCAACCCGAGCAACATCCTGGTGCGCTGCGAGGAAGAGGCGTGGCGTATCGCCGCAGTGCTGGACTGGGAATTCGCCCTGAGCGCAACGCCTGCGCTGGATTTCGGCAACCTGCTGCGTCCGCCGTTCGGAGAGCAGGCCGGCTTCGTTCAGGGCTTGGCGCAAGGTTATAGCATCGCCGGCGGCTTCCTGCCGGACGACTGGTTGCACATCGCGCGGATCGCCGACCTGTTCGCCTGGGCGGATTTACTGGGCCGGCGCAGCGAAGATCCCGCACTGACCGCAGACGCGAGGCGAATCATCACCGCGACGCTCGCAATCGGCTAAGGGCCCTAGCAACACGTCCCACCCTTTCGCGGCAGGTGCGCCACCAGGGACCAATCATCCAGTCTTCGTGCACTGCCCACTGTCCGAACCGACGACCGCTTCGGGCGAGGGGCGCCGTTCCAGCGCGTCGCTCAGTACTTTACGTGGCAACCTGGCGCATCGGGATGTGCACCGCAACCGCCCGCAGTCGCGTTCAACCGCTCACGCGGTTCAGGCTTGGCGAGCACCGTGCCTCCCTCGGTCATGCCGTGGGCTGTGCACTCACAATACCCGTCGAGGGGCATGGTGGTGGCGCACATCAATCTGCCGGTCTGGCAGACGTTCGCGAATGCGGGACCGCCAGTGAGCGCGGCGGCAGCGAGGAGTGCGAAGGTCAGATGTCGCATGCTGAGAGGCCCTCCATTTTACGAGCGGCACATGCGTGGATGTAGCGCCGGTGCCCTTGGCCGGCGCTGCCGATTACCCGACACTCGACGCATGGTGAACAACAGGCACGACGTGTTGATCGTGGGCGCCGGGATCGGTGGCCTGACCGCCGCGCTCGCGCTGATCCGGCGCGGCTTCCGAGTGACCGTCCTTGAGCAGGCGACGGAGTTGCGCGAATTGGGCGCGGGTCTGCAGCTTGGGCCGAATGGTACGCGGGTGGTGATCAGCCTGGGGCTGGATGCTGAGATGCGGCGCATCGTCTGTCCTGCTGCCGGGAAGGAAATCCGGCTCTGGAGCACAGGCCAGACTTGGCCGCTGTTCGACCTCGGCGAGAGCGCCGTCGAGCGCTACGGCGCGCCCTATTGGACGGTGCATCGCGGCGACTTCCACGGCTTACTGCTGGAAGCGGTGCGGGCTGCGCGTCCGGACGCGCTCCGGCTCGGCGCCGCGGCCATCGGCTTCGACCAGGACAGCACCGGAGTCACGCTGCACCTAGCCTCCGGCGATCGGCACCGCGCCGACGTGCTGATCGGCGCCGACGGCGTCCATTCGTGCATCCGCCAGCAGATGTTCGGCGCCGGTCGGGCAAGGTTTACCGGCCTGATGGTCTGGCGCGGTCTTGTGCCGATGGAACGGCTGCCGCCGCACCAGCGAGGCCTGGTAGGCGCCAACTGGGTTGGAGTGGGACGGCATGCCGTCACCTATCCGCTGCGCCGAGGCGAGATCCTGAACTTCGTTGCCGCTGTCGCGCGCGACGGCTGGCAGGTGGAGTCCTGGACCGAGCGCGGCACCACCGAGGAATGCCTGACCGACTTCGCCGGCTGGCACGAGGACGTGCAGCGGATCATCCGCAACATCGATGTGCCGTACAAATGGGCGCTGCTGGGCCGCGAACCGCTGACCCGTCTGAGCGAAGGCCGGGTGGCGCTGCTGGGCGATGCGGCGCATCCGATGCTGCCCTTCCTCGCACAAGGCGCCAACATGGCGATCGAGGATGCGATGGTGCTGGCGCGCTGCCTGGAAAGTTTCGCCGATCCATCCGAAGCGCTGCACCGGTACGACACCGCGCGGCTCGCTCGCACCACCCGCGCGGTGGTCGGCTCGCTCGACAATACCACGCGGTTTCATAATCCCGCACTGGCCGATGCGGCGGGCGCGGCGGCGTATCTCGATCGCGAGTGGCAGCCGGACAAGGTGCGGCAGCGCTACGATTGGGCGTTCGAGTACGATGCCTTGAACGTGCCGCTGTAACGGGGAGGGGACGATGAGGAACGGTGGCGTCTCACCCACCGCGCGCATCGACGAGCGGCCGCATGTGCTGGTGACTTGGTTGTGCGGCCTCGTGCTGACGCTGGAAGGCTACGACTTCGCTTCGGTCGCCTATGCGGTGCCGTCGCTGATGGATGCCTGGCACATCAAGCCGGTCGCTTTCACGTCGGTGCTGACAGCGGGGAATGTCGGCCTGCTGTTGGGCGCGCTGATTGCCGGACCGATCGGCGACCGGATCGGACGCCGGCCGGTGCTGATCGGCTGCGTCGCGACGTTCGGCCTGTTCTCGCTGCTGAGCGCGTTTGCGGGCTCGCCGGCCGACCTTGCGTGGCTGCGCTTCGGGACCGGACTTGGGCTCGGCGGCGGCGTACCCCTGGCGATCGCGCTGGCATCCGACCACGCCCCACTGGGGACGCAAGGGCGGCTGGTGATCCTGATGAGCTCGGGCGTGTCGATCGGCAACACGGTGGGCGGGCTGCTCGCCACGCAGATCGTGCGCTTCCTCGGCTGGCCGTGGATTTTCGTCCTCGGCGGAGTGCTGCCGCTGCTTCTCGTCGGCGTGCTGATCCGATGGCTGCCGGAATCCGAGGCACTGCGCCGCGACAGCGCGCCCGGCAATCGGGTGGCGGCATTGTTCCAGGCCGGTCGCGCCCCATCAACATTACTGCTCTGGGCGATGAACCTGCTCAATCTGCTTAACAACTATCTCATCCTGCTCTGGCTCCCGGCGATTCTGCGAGCGGATGGCGTGGCTCCGTCGTGGGCGATTTTCGCTGCGACGACGTATGCGCTGGGTACGATCGTGGGGGCCTATATCACGGCGCCGGTCGTGGATCGGATGGGGGTCGAGCGTGTGTTGACTGGCCTGCTGTTCCTTGGCGCGCTGTGCGTGTTCACGATCGGGGCGTTCAATCCGCCGTTCGGGTTGCTGGCGGCGATCATCGGTGTGTCCGGGGTTGGGATCGGCGGGTGCCAGCATGGGATCAACGCGCTGAACGGGCGGATCTATCCGCCGGCCATTCGCTCGACTGGGGCGGGGTGGGCGACCGGGGCGGGTCGGGTCGGCACGATCGCCGGACCGTTGCTGGGCGGGCTGTTCCTGGGGCTCGGCTGGTCGGGGCAGCAGATCATCCTGTTCGCGACGGCGCCGGCCTTGGGGGTGACCGCGGCGATGGCGGGGTTGGATGTCGCGCAGCGCCGGTTGCATCGTACGCCGCAGATGGCGCGGTCGGGTGGTTCGATATAGTGGGTGGGCGATGCCGGACCCGCGCACATTGGGGCAACTGCCCAGCATCGATGATATCGCTGCGATGGCGGAGCGAGCTCTGACCGAGCTTCCCGAGGAGCTGCGCAATCACCTGGACGGCGCGATCATGGTCGAGGACCGCGCCGACGACGAGACGCTGCGAAAAATGGGCATCGCGTCGCCGTGGAATTTGCTCGGCCTGTATCGCGGCGTGTCCCTGCCGCGCCGGAGCGTCATGCAGATCGCCCGCTATCCGGACCAGATATTTCTGTTTCGCGAGCCAATCCTGCGGCAATGGCGGAGAACGGGTGAGGACCTATACCGGATTGTTCGAAACGTGCTGATCCACGAGATCGCGCACCATTTCGGCTTCAACGACGACGAGATCTACGCGGTGGAGAAGCAGTCCGACACCGACGCTGAGGAATGATAACTGGGTGGTTCGCTTCCGGCGAGGTCACGCTGGCGTGCCCGATCGGGCCGGACCAAACACGCAGTTTCGTGCGCGGCATCAGAGCATTTTCGGGGACATGTTTGGCGGGAACAAGCTTCGCTGGCCATGCACCCTCACCCGCTGCGCTACGCGCGGCGCCCCTCGGGTCGGAGCCCGAGGGCATGCCTCTCCCGCAGAGCGGGAGAGGTGGACGATCGCCTGGCCTTAGTTGGTGAGGCAGCGAATCGGGACGGCGGGGCTGGCCATGGGCCGGCCCCGTGCGTGGCACGTTGATGGTACGGAGGGCCCGTTCAGGGCGGACCGGTGCAGGCAGGCGTTGGGGATTGCAGGGACGGCGCCGGCCAGGGGGGAAAGATGGGAGGGCCGGTTAGGGGAATGGGATTGAAGCTCGGGCTGTCGCCGGGGTTTGGGCTGGGGCTGTCTCCAGTGGCGGAATGCGCTTCGCTTTTCCGCCCTACGCGCCTCGGATCGCTCCCGGGATCGGCAGAGCGCCGCTTGCGCTCGCTTGGGAGCACGAGAGTTGTGAGACTGCCGCCGTACAGGATGAGATCGCGGCGCAACTCGTCCCACGTCGCAGGATCCAGCTGCCCCGGCACGATGCCGAGATCGAGGCAGATGTCGACGAGGACGGCGCCGACCGGGCGGCGGCGGACCTCGGCGTCGATTTCCTCGGGCGTGGGGAGGCGGTCGAGGGAGGGAGCCTGGGCCGGTTGGCCCGGCGGGGTGGCCGGTTTGGCGGCGCGCGGCTTGGGTGGGGCGGGCGGACGGAGGGCGGTGGGCTTCAGGTCCCGGCCGCGGGCGGCGCGCCGGCTGAGCCTGGCTTCGAGCGCGGCGGCGCGGAGCAGACCACGGGTGATGCGGGCGAGGATCAGCCCGAGATCGCTGGTGCCGAAGATGCTGGCGACGAAGGCGAAGCAGGGGAGGACCTGCGGGTCGGACGCGTGCTGGCGCAGCGTGTCCGCGAGATTCTGGCCGTAGGCGATGAGCGTGCGGACGAGGCTGAGGACCTTGCCGATGCGAGGCGGCACGGCCCGATGAGGATCGGGTTGGACGGCTGCGACCGGTTCGGTGGCGGCGTCGAACATGAACGAAACAAGAACATAAATCGCGGGCGAAGTCAAGGAATATTTTCAGGGAGGCATTTTTACGGGGCTGCGCCGGCCTGGGGTGGCTCGCGGGTGCGAGGCGGGCGGGGGTGGGCCGCGGCTATCGAGTTAGTCTAGCTAGCACATTCTTGCTCGCTACCAAGCTGCCAAACGAACCCCCGCTCGCGCTTTGAAGCGTGCCAGTTTTTATCAGTCTGCTAGCGAGAAGTATGTGTGGGCAGCCACCCGCCAGGCGGCGTTAGATCCAGCCGATCGGGACGGCGGGAGGCGCGCCCCGAAACGTTAAAGATCTCGCCCCGATAGGCCCAGACGCGAAGGTCCGTCCACAGGGAGACACCGTCGACCTCCATCACAGGCTTCGAGACCCAACGTTGCGCTACGTAGCCTTCTCCATGTTGCACGAGACGCCGGAGCCGCGCACGTCCCACTGCGGAGCGGTCGAGTAACCCTCGCCCGGCAAATCCGTGAAGGGGTTTGAACACAAAGTCCTGCTTGTGCTGCGCCAGCATATCGACGTTCTCGGCACGCACCACATGCGTTTCTGGGACGTGGGCGCTCAAGACCTGGCGTTCTTCGGGTTGGATGCTCAAGTCCCTATCCCAGTCCGGCAGCGCCAGCCACTCCAGCAGGCGTTTGTCGCTGCGGGTGGCGTAAGTGAAGGGATTTGGGGCAATATAGACTTGGCCAGACTGATAGGCCATTCGCAAAGCAGAGAAGTCCTCGGATTGCCAGAAGAAGTCGGTCGAGCGGTTGACGATGAAGGCCACCGACTGTCCATTAAACATGAGTTGGCGGCCGTTCCAGATTGTCTCCGCAGGACACCCAGCCTCGGCCTGCCACCCCTTGCGGCGGAGAAGATCACAAAGCAACCCATGTTCGTTGCGGAACTTACCGCCGCGCAATGACTTCGCGTCATCGAGGATGAGAAACAGGCCGGTCGGACGCCCTTGGAAAAAGGCTCTGGCCTCCAGCTCCACCAAGTTCCCAATGTATTCGGCGAATGCAGGGCAACTGGCGGGCGTTGCGATCGGTTTTTCCTCCCCGAGTCTCGCTGCGTCATAGTACAGGGCATTGATGATTGCGGCAAAAAGGAAACCAGACCCGTTATCGTTAAACTCGATGAGCTGGCAGCCGCCTTCCGGGGTAAGGTGAAAATCCCAGGCACTAAAGAAGCAAACCTCTGAGCGTTGCGGCTGTGCGATTGCCGGCGCGTCTCGCCACACCGCCCTCTGCCAGGCGTCGCGCCCGGTCACCCGGTCGAAGATGGCGATGAAGCGAGCGATTTTCCCGATTGTGGCGGCGGGGATGATTTGGCTCCGCGGCACAACGGAAAAGTCTCGGGGCACCGCAGGAAGCCCAGCAGCCTCGAGCGCGGCAAAGAACTCCGTTGCCAGTCCGGCTTCAGAAGCCATGAGTCGTCGCCTCGCCCAACTACGCCAAGCTCACTAATTCATACGCGAATGTCGGCCTCGGCGCGAGGAGGGGCAACGACCTTTCCACCCGATCCGAGCCGCTCAAGCCGGAGCCCGAGCCGAACGGCTGCATTCGACCCCAGCCGGCATTGACGGGTGCCGATGCCGACCGCGTGGTAACGGCAGCAGCAGCATCGATGCTTATATAAGTGCGATCATCTTTAACTCTCCGAAAGCGGCGCCAGGTAGCCCATTTCTCCGGCACTGTAGCGCGCAAAGGCGGCCTCGAGCTGCGACTGATCGTTCATGATGAACGGCCCGTCTCTGACGATCGGCTCGCCGATTTCCGCGCCCGACAGGAGCAGGAAGTGCGCGTCAGGCGAGGTTGCGAGCGATACGACTCCGCCACTGCCGGAAAGCGCGAGAGCGTGCTCGGCTGCCACATACCGTTCGCGGCCGTCGGCACGCACAAGGATGCCACCCGTGAGGACGTAAACGAGCGCATGGTGAGCGTTCTGGAGACCCAAGGAGATCTCGCGCCGTAGCTCGACATCGAGCAGGTCGAGCGGCTCGGCAGGCACGAGTGGCGAGGAGACGCCTTCGGACGACCCGACGACGACCCGCACGCGGTCACCGGCGTCGTTATGCCACTCCGGCACCTCGTTCCGGTCGAGCCAGAACGTGCGCGGCGCTATCAGCTTGTTCTTTGCGCTCAGCTTGACGAAGATCTGAGCGCCGTGCAGTTCACGCCCGGTTTCCGCCGGGACCTCATGGTGGATGGCGCCGCTCCCGGCCTGAAACCAGACGATCCCGCCGGGGCGGACAACGACGTCGTTGCCGAGCGAGTCGCGACTTCTCGCACTTCCCTGCGAGTCTTCGAACCCGTATGTCAGCGCGGAGCCCCAGGCGCCCTTCCTCGGTCTCCCACTCACAAGCGAGGGCCACGTACCGAGCGGCAAGGCGATCCAGCGCGAGGCGCATCGCGAGTTGCGGATCGAGACTATCGGCCCGCGAGGCCTGTGCGCCCGCCCCTCGCCGATCCGGGTGCGGGAGGTCATGATTTCTTAACCAACCGCAACGCTGGCATGTGGCATTACCGGGATTGTGTGGTAGCCTAGCGCCGCTACACAAAAAAATCAGGGAGGAATGCAATGCTGTTCTGTCTCACCGCAAGCTACATGCCGCACGCGCTGACCGCCATGCGGGCAAACCCGACCACCAACCGCCGCGACGCGGTCGAGCAACTGGTGAACGCCGCCGGCGGCAAACTGGTCGCGTTTTATTCCACGATTGCCGAGGGTCCCGGGGCGATGGTGATCTTCGAGGCCGATCCCGTTGCGGCACCGGCGATAACCGCTATCGCTGCGTCCTCCGATGGCGTGCGCAACGTCAGGATGATGCGTCTGTTCGTGCAGGACGAAGTGGTTGCCATCCGGCAAAAGGCCAAGCAGATCGAGGGGTCTTATAAGGCGCCCGGTCACTAGGCCACGGTTCGGCCGCCACGGTGCCAGCCGCGGCGGCCGTCACCTTCGCAGGGGGCAGAGGGCCCGGTCGCTTCCTGGGAACATCTCCGGGCAGCAACATACGGAGGATCAGGCATGTCGGTAGCCATGGTGACGGCCCGCAAAGGCGGGACGCGAGACGTGATGACGGCCGCTACGCGGAAGCTCAAGATAGGACTGGAGAAACACGGCGCCGAGAGTGTCGTGCTCAGCCACGTTGTCGCCGGTCCTGATGCGGGCACCTGGGTTATCCGCATCCTGTGTGCGAGCTGGGAGTCTTACGGCAAGGTGATGCAAGCCGGTATGAATGATCCGGCAGTGCATGAAGCCATCGCCGGATTGGATGCGGTCTCAGAAATGGTCAGCCGCCGGCTGCTGGCAAGCGTGGATCTGTAGCCGGGCGCACTTTGGTTGGCGCGGACCGCGACGTCCGCGCCAACCAGTTCCGCGCGTTCATGCGAGCGAGCGCGTATCCGCGTCGCCTACGGAACCAGGTACACAGTCGTCCCGGCTAGCGCATTTTCACTCTTACCGGACACGCCACCCTGTCATGGCGAGAAGCACAGCGACCAAGCAATCCCTCGCCTGGGGGCGCCCCGTCCGCCACAACGAAAGACGCCATCCGCGCATCTCGGACCACGACCTTCTGGCTCGTGGTCTCCTGCCGGCTAATCCGGAAACGCACGCAGTTCCACGAGAATTTCAACCGCAGATGCACCCCGAAACACGCAGATGAGCCCGCCCAACCGCCGGAATCGACCCAAAGCGGCGGTATGGAAACGCCACATTGTGTTTGTCGTGACAATAGTGAACGTGGGGGCCATACCCGTCGCGCCATCCTGTGTCACTGATGCTCGCCGCGCCCCAGAACCCCGATGGGCCAAACTCTTTGGATCACGGCGAACAGGAACGCCGTGGTCAGCCCAAACAAGAGCATTCCGTTCAGTGCTTCCAGGGAGCCCATCATTTGCCACCGGGGTAGTAAAGACAGGTTCTCATGGCCATAGGTGGTCATGGCACCGAGGGAATAGAGCATGGCCGACCTGTTGTCCGGCAAGGCCCCCAAGAGGCGGTAGGCGCCAGCCCAAACGCCCCCTTCGAGGGCGTGGAGGACGGTCGCCAAGGTGATGGTGACACTCATAGCCAAGGCGAATATGGGTGCGAAGCGGCGGCGATCTGCTACCCTGCTCAGAATGGAGCCGACTTCATCCGTGATCAGTCCGAGACCGAACACGTGGATGACCACGGTTATTGCGATCAACGGCAGGCTCCAAGCCCAGTCGTCGATCCATGGCGGTGTATGGAGCGAGCTCATCGGCCAGTCCGTGCGGTCGATCCGTTCGGCGGTACCTCATCACGGACTGCCTGCTGAACGCACACAACAGGTTCACTGGGAATGTTCATTCATCATCTCCGACTAGCGTGGTCCACGATGGCGTTGCGGTCCGGCAGCCTACGCGCCGCGGGATAAAGCACCCAATGCAGCCGGCTCCACTTGTCCCTTTGCGGGCAAGGCACTAGAAAGCCTCATACCATCCCAGCCAACCGTATGGGCGAAAGTGTTCATTCTCGCCGTGATCCTGCGGCAGTTGAGACGTACCGACACCGTCAAGGACTAAAACCGATGTCCGACTCAGTGCAAACTTACCGAGAATTTGAGATTACATTGCGCGTAGTAGGGCCACTGCCGTTCACAGCTACGATAAGGCACTCCGGATCGTTTTTCCCGCCGGGGCAGGTCGAGGCCAATACGGAGGAAGAACTCGTCGCCGCAGCTCACGCCTGGGTGGACCGCTGGTTGGACGCAGACGCTTAGCGGTCATCACGAATCTGTCCCGCCAGTCGCCCCCATTTCCCGATGTGCGCGAGGTGCTTGCAAGGTTCACCGTCGTCTGAGGAAGCGCCATTCGGTCGAGAAAAATCTTGACAGAGAACGGGCCGACTAGACGCCGGCGTGTTCCACGCGCTAAAAGATCACCGAAGCCGGCGAGGGCGACAGATGCGCATGAGAGTGTTGTGCCTCTTTGCCCGCCGCAAAGCCGTGGGCAGCGGTTCCTAGCAGGAGCATCCAGACTTCCGTCACCTCTGCTCCATTGGCTCCCGCTCGACAAAGAACATCCGTGCCAGCCTGCCTTCGCCAAACGCCTCGTCGAGGACCATGAAGGCGGAATATGGAATGAGCACCAGCAGCATTACGACGAAGCCGGCGATCGTTTCCTGGAGCCGGGGGCCAAAGAGTTCGCCGAGCGAGGCAGCGATCGACTGGTGGTGGAACAGGCCAACGACGGCTTCCTCGGTGGTATTCATGACTATCAGCAGTACTAGGAGGGCGAACGCCCTATACAGCGTCGGCCAGATCAGCGGGCTAGTGGTGGTGCGCCAGCCGAGCATCATAGCATTGCCAAGCAGCATGAATTTGGCCAGCACCACGGCCTTAACGATAGCGATGCCAAGCGATGCCCTGGGTGTGCAGCACCGCGGTCTTAATCATGATCATCGCTCCCAGGGTGATGTAGAGATAGACTGAAATAAACACGAGTTCCTTGAGTTCGCGCATGGCGCGATGGTGTAGCGTGGCTTTCGCGTTGGTCTCGATTCTCACGATGGTCTCCTGCCCCGTCTTTGCGGCCATAGAGATAGCTTACCGCGCTGAAATACGGGAGAGGGATTGATCCCGCTTTCAGCGGTTGCGGCGGAAGGTCCGGAGTCGATCCATTGCGGACATTCGCCACCGCGGGCGGTTTGTGGCTGAGGGTGGATGTTCCCCGGGTCGCGAGGCTGCTGAGTCGTGGGGGAGCGTCACGCCGGATTGACGGCGATTACGAGGGCCTGCGTGACATAGGCCGAGATCTTCCCATGCATGGGCCGGGGTCTCGCCAAGTGCCTGCCAACGCCAGGCGAGACCCCTGTGGAATTATCCGTTGCCGTGGGCGGAAACCCGGGCCAGGACGGCGTCTAGGTTGAACGAGGCGGGCTTCTGTCGTGGCGGGAACTTGGCGAACTCCGCGATCTGCCCTGCCACCACGGACTGCATCAGGTAGAGCTGCGGTATTTGATCGACCATCCAGTCCCCGTAGGTGTTCGAGTTGAACTCCGCCGCCTCGAACGGGTCGAGGCGCAGGTTCATGATGTAGGGCAATCGAAGCTTTACGAAAGGCTCGGACCATAGCCTCAACATTTGGGCGCGCTGTTGGGCCAGGTGGAACTTGAAGTCGCCGATCCTGACCGCGAGGACGTCGCCGTCGTCGCTGAAGTACATGATGGTGTTCCTTGGGCTCTTCGCGACCTCCCCGGTCAGATAGGGGACCATGTCGAAGCCATCGAGATGGACGTGGTAGTCCTGGCCCCCCACCGTGCAGCCGTCGTGGAGCTGCTGCTTCACGTCCGGATTGCCGGCAATCGTCAATAGTGTGGGGAACATGTCGATGTGTGAGACTATCTCGTTTGACCACGTCCCGGGCTTGATCTTGCCCGGCCAGCGGATAACGCACGGGACGCGCCAGCCGCCCTCGTAGCCGGTGTCCTTTTGGGACCGGTACGGGGTGTTGCCGCCGTCCGGCCAGCTATCATTCTCCGGCCCGTTGTCGGTCGAGTACATGACGAAGGTATTATCGGTGATACCGAGTTCGTCGAGCTTGGCGAGCATCTGGCCAACCTGCTCGTCATGGACGAACATCCGATCGCTGTAGGGGTCTTGTCCGCTTTTCCCGATGTTCTTCTCCGCCACGTGGGTACGGAAGTGCATAGCCGTCGGATTGTACCAGAGGAAGAACGGCTTTTCAGCCTTGGCCTGGGCCTCCATCCACGCCATGGCCCGTTCGGTGATCTCCTCATCGACCGTCTCCATGCGCTTCTTGGTAAGCGGGCCGGTATCGGTGACGGTCTGCTTGCCGACGCGGCCAAAGCGGGAGTCTTCCGTCGGGTCATCAACATCGCTGGCGAAGCAGTGCATGACTCCGCGCGGCCCGAACATCGCCTTGAAGGCCGGGTCCTTCGGATAGCTGGGCAGTTCAGGCTCTTCCTCGGCGTTGAGGTGATAGAGATTGCCGAAGAATTCGTCGAAGCCGTGCACGGTTGGCAGGAATTCGTTGCGGTCGCCAAGGTGGTTCTTGCTGAACTGGCCGGTGGCGTAGCCGAGGGGTTTCAACATCTCAGCGATCGTCGGGTCTTCCTTGTGCAGGCCGACCGTGGCGCCCGGCATGCCGACCTTGGTCAGGCCGGTGCGGATTGGGTTCTGGCCGGTGATGAAGCTGGCACGGCCGGCCGTGCAGCTTTGCTGGCCGTAGTAGTCGGTAAAAGTGATGCCCTCTTCACCGATGCGGTCGATGTTCTTGGTGCGGTAGCCCATCTGGCCGTTACTGTAGCGGCTTACATTCCAAATCCCAACATCATCTCCCCACATTATGAGGATATTCGGTTTCTTCGCGGGCATTTGGCGTTCCTCCTGGATGACCGTCGCCTGAAATGACGGCGGAAGACGACTACTGTAACGCTGCTTTGGACCGACATTCCCATATGAACGCCATCTTAGCGGCAGATTGGAGCATGTCGGCTCCTCCGTCAACGGTTGTGGTGTGCCAAGTGCTTGACCCGCAGCCCGGTGGCGCCTGTTGCCGGGCTCGACGGTGTGGGCGATGGCCGTCGATCCGTGGTTCCGGTCCCGTCCTGCCGCTGTCCTGACAATGATCGTTTTCGGGACAGGACAGAGTTAGATCGCCGGAATTTGGCGCCTAAGTTGCGAACCGAAGGTCCGGAATCCACTCAAAGCGTCGGTAGGGTGATCACGGCGGCTATAGCCCGGATCGATCCATGGTGGGTCTTCGTCGACGAACGATTTGGGGTTGCTATTTCTCGGCTGAATCGCTGCGTATCGAGATCGGGCGGTCCTGGCCTCGCCTGTGCGACATTCCGCACGGTGGGTGTCGAATGCCGCGCTCACAATGTCCGTGGCGATCGACCGATTGTAAAGGCCGGCTCAGATTATAGGAGTGATCGAAATTAGGCCGTGCCGCCTTCGCTTTGGCTGGCGCAGCCTAGGGTATCCGCCAATTCGCCTGCGAACGCCTGACACTCCCCGACGTAGCTCGGCTGCAGATTCGCCGGGGGTATCTTTACCCCAAGATAGCGGTCCTTGATCACGCCCGTCTTGAAATAACTCATCAGTGCCAGCATCGAGCCGATCGGGCCACCGGCGGCGATGAAGTGAATGCCATCGACGAATTTGCCTCCCTTTTTGATTCCCAGCGCCCTCACGGTCGCCAAGTTGTTTTTCCAATAGCGGTGGCAAACCACGATGGCGGCGAACCGTTTTCCGGTGAGAATCGTCCCAGCGAGGTCGGACTCCATGAATGAGCGGATTGGCATGCAAGGGTTTAGCCACCACGTTGGCGACCCAATGCAGACGAGGTCGTAGTCACCTTCTCGTACTATGTCCGGGACGCGTATCTGTCCGGTCGCGTGGCAAAGCTGCGGTAAAAGCATCCGGGCCACAAGAACGTAAGGATGCTTGAATGGGAAACGCGAAAACCGATCGGAGTAGCGAGGATCGGTAAACTCGATCTGCGCCTGATGAACGTCGCAGCCTCGCTTGCGCAACGTATCGGTCATGGCCTCGACGACCCTGAGAGTCTGCTTGCTAACGGTGAAGTAGACGAACAGAATCCGAGGGCGCGTTGCGGTCATACTCGCTGCTCATTGGTCCGTCGCAAGATGCGCAAGCAGCTTGGTTAGGAAACGTCAATCTGTCAACGTTGGAACGCGACGTCCACCGGGGACACGATCAGAATCCAATCTGGATTGCAGAAATCCGCCGCGAACGTCTGGTCACCACCCAAAGCGGCTGTCGGCGGAGCTATTCCGTTCCGGTTTCGTTCAGAGACAGGCTCTCAGAAGCTGGTCCGCAACTCGTACGGTTTTGCCGGAGCGAACTCTCCGGCGGCGGCACGCTCGTGCACCTCCCAAGCCGAGGCGCCCGCCTTGCGCGCGGCGATCATCTTGTCGGGATCGACAGGCGCCAGCTCTGGACGTTCAGCCAGAGCGGCCGAACTCTTCATGTGTTCCGTCGCCGTCCAGTCGTTGCCGTAGTGGTTCACGTTGAGCTCGACGAGGTTCTGGTCCGGGTCTTGGTAATAAAACGCCGCCTGGAAGCCTTCCTCGAAGGCGAACGCCGGCAGTATGCCCAAGCCCTTGAGCCGGGCATATGTGCCCAGCAGGTCATCGAGTGTCTGGTATTCGAAAGCGACGTGCTGCACCCGTGCGTGGCGGCTCTTGTCGGGATCGACGGCTACGCCCGGTATTTCAAAGAACACAACGCGATGATGGACCTCATCGTTGCTGGTGAACGCGACGGCCGAGAACGGCGCCCGGCGCTGTGCTCCGGCGGGCACTGCTGAGCGATGATTGATCGTCATGCCCACCACCTTGCGGTACCAGTCGATCATGCCATCCAGGTTGGCCGTGGTCAGCCCGTAGTGCTGCAGCTTCGGATGAACGGTAGTTTCGGTATTCATTGAAGTTCTCCTCTCGATCGGAACAACTCTTGAGAATGGTCCCTCTGGTTCCGCCCTGGCCACGAATATGGACGGGAGGGGGCGGCCTCGATAAGATCGAGAAATCCGAACGAGCTTTATTGGATTTCCGAAGAATGAGAGGATGGTGCGATGCTTACACCCGGCTTCTCAGAGACGAGTGCGCTTGTGGCGGTACTCGAGCGGAAGAGCTTCACGAAGGCTGCAGAGCAGCTCGGATTGTCGCCGGCGAGGGTCAGCGAATTGGTGCGCAACCTGGAAGAACGGCTTGGGGTACGCCTTGTCGAGCGCACCACGCGTTCGGTCGCCGCAACCCCGGCAGGGGATCGCCTTTTGGAGCGGCTCCGCCCGCTGCTCGACGAGTATCAAGCGGCGCTCAACTCGCTGAACGAATTTCGTTCCAAACCCGCTGGCACGCTCCGCCTTACAGTTCCGCCGCCGGCCGCCGACTTCGTTCTTGCCCCCCTGCTTGCTCGATTTATCTCGCAATATCCCGAGATCAGGCTCGATGTTTCGATCGATCGTGCGTTCGTCGACATTGTTCAGGCGCGTTTCGATGCAGGAATACGCCCTGGTGAGCGCGTCGCGCGCGACATGATTGCCGTGCGCATCAGCGACGAGATGCCGTTCGTGGTGGCGGCGTCCCCCGCATATCTGGAGCAGCACGGCACACCCAAGACTCCCCAGGAGCTGATTAAACACGCCTGCATTCGTTTCCGCCTTCCGAGCGGCGCGCTGGTATTGTGGCGCTTCGGCAAGAAGCGTCGAATGCTTGAGGTTCAGGTTGATGGACCTCTGATGGCCAGTGAACCCGGCATCGGAATCACGGCCGCGATAGATGGCGCGGGTCTTATCCAGTTGCCGCTCGCGTACGTTGCCCCGGAGCTTGCCACCGGTCGGTTAGTCACCGTCCTCGCCGATTGGGTCCAACCACGGGTGGACAGCTTCTTCCTTTACTATCCCAACCGTCGCCAGATGCGACCGCCGCTGAAGGCGCTCGTAGATTTTCTCCGCGAGGCCTACCGGCGCGCACTGGCGGGACAGAAAGGTCGGCTTGCGTAACCTGGTCACCCCTGCGCGGCCTGGGCAATCGTTGACATCATCTTCGGCCTGTGCCTGAGCCAGGCAGGGTTACGGGCGGTTGGCAGGATAGTACTGCAGCGGAACGCGCGGCATCGGTGGGCAAGGCTTTGGCTCGTCAGGCGTGCCGCAATTCTCCGTGCTGTACGCCGGGTTGCCAGCATAGGGCCCTGGACGGCCGGCGGAGGGCGGCGGCGGTGGCGGTGGGCCAGGCGGATAGTAACCGGCCGGTGGCGGCGGTGGGCCAGGCGCATACCCATATCCCTGGGCATCGGCTGAATAGCGGGAATAGCAGTCCGCGAGCAGCGAAAGTGACAAGAGCAGAAGCAGGCGGCGCATTCGATCCTCCCGAGGTTTTGGTATCATATCAGACGTAGCCCTGCGCAATCAGACGATGCAACCGTTGCGGTCGATCGAAGCGGTCGCGACTGACAGCAGCCGCTGAGAATCGGCGAATTTTCGAATGCGCCGAACTACAGCGTCAGCGACGCGCCCTCCAGCGCCGGCTTCAACTCCCAGAGCGCACCGTCCTCCCCCGGCTCGCACCAGAACGGCACCGCGTTGCGGGTGCGCACGTTGGGCTCCATCCCCATCGCCGCACGCAGAGCGCGGAAAAAGGCCCCGTGCCCGACGATCAGCACCGGCGGGACCAACGCGGTGGCATGATTCACCGCCGCAACCGCGCGCCGACGCAGAGCGGCGAAAGTCTCGGCGCCCTCAGGCGTCCACTCGCCCGCGATCCATTTCACGAACCACTCGGTCATCGGCTGGCCTTCCTGCGCGCCGAACGCTACCTCGCGCAGCCCATCACCGATCTGCACCGGCACTCCAAGTGCGTCACCGACCATCTCAGCCGTGATACGCGCGCGCGACAACGGCGAGGCCACGATCGTCGCGATCCCCCGCCCCCGCAACATCTCCGCCGCCGACCGGGCCTGTGCGAGCCCGGTCGCGTTCAGCCGGATATCCACATTCCCCTGAGAAAGCCCCCGCGCGTTCCAATCAGTCTCGCCGTGGCGCAGGAACCAGAACGGAACGCGCGCGAGGGTCTCCTCAGGGGTCGCGTCCATCAGCCCTGCAGACCTTCGGCCTGCATCGTCTTCTGCACCGCCGGGCGCGCCAGCATCCGCTTGTAATGCGCCGCGCAGTTGGGCGGCAGCGTGATCCCCATCCGCCCCGCCGCCCAGAACTCGACGTAGAACAGCGCCGCGTCGGCAATCGAGAACCCACCCGCCACGTAGTCCTTGCCGGCCAGCGCCTTGTCTATGATCGCCAGCCCCTTCTCGACGATCTCCTTGCCGCGCTCCTTCACCTTGTCCTCATCGGCCGGGTTCGGCGTGTAGTTGGCAGGACGGAACAGGCGCGAGAAGCCCTGCATGTGCACGGTTGCAACCACGTAATCGAGCGCCTCCAGCGCGCGCACCTGACCCTCCGCATCGTCGGGCAGCAGCTTCTTGTCCGGGTTGGTGCGGGCGAGCCAGAAGGCGATCGCCGGGAATTCGGTCAGCACCGAGCCGTCGTCGCGCTGCAAGGTCGGCACCTTGGATTTCGGGTTCACACTGGTGAACTCCGGCCTGAACTGCGCGCCTTCGCGCAGGTTGACGACCTCGCTCTGATACGGCTTGCCGATTTCCTCCAGCAGCACATGGATGCCGAGCGAGCAGGCTCCGGGAGAGTGGTACAGCTTCATTGGTGTCCTCCTGTCTTCAATGGCGCACCGCCCGCCACGCGCCGACCGCGGGACGGGATAGCCCAAGGTTCTCACGCAACGTCACGCCGGTATAGTCGCGTCGGTGCAGCCCGCGGCGTTGCAATTCCGGGACAACCAGGCGGACAAATTCCTCATAGGCGCCGGGCACGTGCGAGGCGGCGATCACATAGCCGTCGCAGGCGCGTTCGGCGAACCACTGCTCCATGCAGTCGGCGACATCCTTGGGCGAGCCGCAGAACACCGGATGATCGTGGATGGTCCCGCGGCCGCTGACCTCCATGAAGTCGCGCACGGTCGGATTGCGCTTGCCGCTCTGCTGCACCACACGATCGCGCATCGCCTGGATGCCGGAGATGTTGGCGAGTTCCTCGTCGGTGAACGCCTCGTCCATCGCCTTGCGGGCGAAGTCGAAATTGAGCACCTCCGAGAGCAGCGACAGCCGGTCGATGTCGCGCGACAGCGTCTCGATCAAAGCTAGCTTGTCCTCGGCCTCGGCACGCGTCTCGGCGACCACTGGATAGGCCGCCATGGTGACTTTCACCTGCTCCGGGTCGCGTCCCGCCTCGGCGACGGCGTGCTTGAACTCGGCATAGTCCCGCTTGGCGCGGTCCAGCTCGTGATACACGACGAATACCAGCTCCGCCCAGCGTGCCGCGAAACGCCGTCCGCGGCCGCTCTGGCCCGCCTGGATGATCACCGGATGGCCCTGGGCGGAGCGCGGTACGGTGAACGGCCCGCGCGAGCGGAAGAACCGCCCCTGATGGTCGAGGCGGTGCACCTTCTCGGGATGAGCGAACAGGCCGCTCGCCTTGTCCACGACAAGCGCGCCGTCCTCCCACGAATCCCAGTGGCCCAGCACGACCTCCATGAACTCGTCGGCGCGGTCGTACCGCAGGTCGTGCGCCATATGGGCATCGATGCCCATGTTCAGGGCCTCGCCGTCGTTGATCGAGGTGACCACGTTCCAGGCCGCCCGGCCACCGGTCATCAGGTCGAGCGTGGCGAACACGCGGGCGACATGGAACGGCTCGTAGTAGGTCGTGGAATAAGTCGAGCCGAGGCCCAGCCGCTCGGTTGCCATCCCCATAACCGTCAAGACGGTGACGGGGTCCATCTTGACGCAGCGGATGCCGTTCTCGACCGCATGGGCATGATCGCCGCCGTAGCGGTCCGGCATCGCCAGCCGATCGTCGAAGAAACCCAGATGGAAGCGCCCGGCTTCCAGGATACGGCCGATGCGGCGGTAGTACTCGGCCGAGGTGAAATCCGGCAGCGCCTGCGGATGCCGCCAGGAGCCGACGAAGTTCGAGCAGTTCTGCGCCTGCAGGAAGGCGACCAATGTCATCTGCCGCATCGTTGCCTCGTCCCGCCCCGGGGTGGATCAGCCCCTCAACTTGCCCCGTAGCCGGACCCGCAAGCAACCGGCGTCCACGAAGGGCCTACCCCTCCCGCCGAGAGAGATCGCTGCGCGAAGCGCGGCAGGTGAGCGACTGCGGAGCGGGAGAGTTGAACTTGGGCCTCGGTCAGCGTCAGTCCGAATCCTGACCCAACAGCTTCGACACTCGCTCGAACAGACCGGTGGCGTCGGCGGGAGCACGTACTTTGACATCGTTATCGAAGTATACGAACACATCACGCTGGCGCCTTCGGCCGGGTCCGCCGACCCGCTCAGCGTCTGCCGGCTCGTCGCCGCGTGCCCAGGCCGCGACCCGCTTCGCCCAAGTGTCAAGCGCCGCGTCGTCATAGCCGCTCGCGTACAGCTCTTCGGAGCCGTGCAAGCGGCAGTACATGAAATCCGATGTCGCATCCATCAGCCGCGGCCATTCAACGGTGTCCGCACAAACAAGTGCAACGTCATAGCGCCGCAGCAGATCGATGAATTCCGAAGTACGAAAGCTGTCGTGACGGATCTCGAAAGCGTGGCGCAGCGGACGGGTTGCGTCCGTTTTTGTCCATGCGCGTCCGGTCAGCCGCGCGTCGTGGTGACGGGCAAGTTTGGCTGCCGCCGCTGTGTCGTGCGGCAGGACACGCAAGAAGGGTTCGATCCGCTCCGGCGCGAACCCGAATTGCGGCGGAAACTGCCACAGCACTGGCCCAAGTTTCGGCCCTAGCCGCAGGACTCCGGACGCCAGAAAATTGGCGAGAGGGATCGTTGGATCCCGCAGCTTCAGCATGTGCGTGATGTAGCGAGACCCCTTCACCGAGAAGACGAAGTCTTCCGGCGTGCGATCGGCCCAGTCGGCGAAGGATTGCGGGCGTTGCAGGACATAGAACGTGCCGTTGATCTCGATCGTGCGGAACCGGCTCGCTGCGAACTCCAGCTCCTTCGTCTGCGGTAGGCCGCGCGGATAGAACACTCCTCGCCACGGCGGATAGGTCCAGCCGGAGATGCCGATGCGCACCTCGCCCGCCGATCGCCGACGGAACCGCCGCTTAGTCGCCGACGTTCCGGTTGCCGTTCGGCTATCACCCGCGAGAGAGGACGCCATGAAATCGATCTTCGCCTCGGCACTGTTGCTCGCTGTTTCTGCCGGAACCGCATCGGCAGCAGGTTGCCTCAGCGGCGCGGCGGTCGGCGCCGGCGTGGGCCATTTCGCCGGTCACCATGCCGTGCTCGGTGGCCTCGCCGGGTGCGCGATCGGACATCACCACGCGAAAGTGGTCGAGGAACGACGCCGTGAGGAGGCGGCGAAGCAACAGGCCGATCGGCAGGACGGCATGGGCGGGGCCCAGACACCCTGACCTCAGCCAGACAAACTCGGCGTGCCGTGGCATGGTTTCTCCCCGACAAGCCTCTAACTAACGGCGAGGGATCTCGGCCATGGATGGCATCTATCTGGTGATCGGGCCGGACCGGGGAGAAATCACCTGGTGGCAGATGACAGTTCGAGGTGTCCTGACCTTTGCGTACGGCCTTGTGCTGATCCGTGTTGCCGGGGTGCGCGCGTTCGGCTTGCAGTCATCCCTCGACATTTTGCTGTCAATTCTCATCGGCTCCAATCTCAGCCGGGCCTTAACGGCGGGGTCGCCATATTTCCCGACGTTGGCCGCAACCGCCGGGATCGTGATCCTCTATTGGGTGGCTATCCAACTAGCGCAGCGATCCGACTTCGTCGGTCTCATCCTGAAAGGCCGCGCCACGGTCATCGCGCGCAATGGGCGGGCGGATACGCGGGTGATGCGTCGCCGCGGTGTGAGCCATCTGGATTTGGCCGAGGCGATCCATCGAGCGCATCTTCTTGACCTGGACGCAGTTGCGTTGGCCACGCTGGAGCGAAGTGGTCAGATCACTGTGGTGCCATCTCGGAAATAGCCGGTCAGGAGACGGGCGTGGGATAGAGCACCCGCAACACCACCATCCAGGGATAGCGCCCGTCCAGCACCTGCCCGTCGGGGGTCGCGAGCTTTCCGTCGGCGGTGACCGGCACGTGCTTCATGGTGACCGCGTGATCGACGTTGCCGCCCACCACTGAGATCTGGCCCGGCGCTTTCGCTACCACGATGTCGCAATGCGCAGGAAAATGCCTGGCTGGCAGGCGATCGTAAGTTAGCGATGCAGCCCTGCCGCGTCCCTCGCAGATCAGATCGCCAGGCTGCGGCGCATAGGCGGACGGTCGCTCGGCGGTGATCAACCAGCCGTACGTCTCGCCGAGGGCCATCTCTTTGGCGATATTGATGTAATAGGAATGATCTTCCGCATAGGGAAAGCGTGCCCCGGCGCCGGCGATACGCATTACGTATGAAACGAAGGCTGCTGACCACGCGTAATCGTCGTCCCGGTTGGCAGGGAACACTGTGCCGTCGGCGTCCTGCTTGCCCGTCCAGGCGGAAGCAGTGGTGCCGGCATCCTGCCCCAACCACCAGTATTCGCCGACGCGTTGCCACAGGCCGGGCATGCGCTCAGGCATCTGGTCCGGCAGAAGCGGAGGCCGGGTGCCGGGCGGATCGTCATCGACCGGCTGCCCGAACAGGCGCCATTCGCGGAGCGCGATCGCCACGACCAACTCGCGGCTGATCGGCTGGTAGGGAACGGTCGCGAAGGGTGGGTCGTGCGCATTTAGCGAAATGTTCAGCGCCGGTTTCGGAGTCGCGGTCGGCGGCGGGTGGGGCGCCGCGCAGGCGGCTAGCGCAAGGAGCATCGCAGCCAGGATTCCCCGCATCATCGCCTCATTCGTTGCCGATCGCGTCGCTGTTCTTGCGCTATCGAACGCGTTCCGGGAACAGCGACAACAGTCCCGCGGCGCTGGCTTCGCAGCATCCGCGCTCTGTGATGAGTCCGCTGACAAGTCGCGCCGGCGTCACATCGAAGGCTGGGTTGGCCGCGGTACTGCCGTCGGGGGCGACGCGCACCGTCAGCACTGATCCGTCGGAGGCGCGGCCTGTCACCTCCGTGACTTCGGCGGCATTGCGCTGTTCAATTGGGATTTCCGCGATGCCGTCGGACACCGTCCAGTCGATAGTGGCGGATGGCACAGCCACCCAGAACGGCACATCGTTGTCGTGCGCGGCAAGTGCCTTGAGATAGGTACCGATCTTGTTTGCCGCGTCGCCGGTACGGGTGACCCGATCGGCGCCGACGATCACCATATCGACCTCGCCGTGCTGCATGAGGTGCCCGCCGGCATTATCGGCCACTACGGTGTGCGCGACGCCATGCTTGCCCAGCTCAAATGCCGTCAGCGCCACGCCTTGGTTGCGGGGACGGGTCTCATCGACCCACACATGCAACTCGATACCCTTATCGTGCGCCGCATAGATCGGGGCCAGCGCGGTGCCCCAATCTACCGTTGCCAGCCAGCCGGCGTTGCAGTGCGTCAGCACATTGACTGCCTGGCCTGCTTTGCCGGTAGCCGCCGCCTCGATCAGCTTCAGGCCGTGCAAGCCGATGGCCATGTTCTGGGCGACGTCTTCCTCGGCAATTGCCGCGGCTTCGGCGTAAGCTGCTTCCCGGCGGGCCGAAACGGCGGTGTTGCGCAGCCGGACCAGCATGCGCTCCAGCGCCCAGCGCAGGTTCACAGCGGTCGGTCGTGTCTCGGCCAGCAACGCCGCGGCCTGCTCCATGGCATCGGTCGAGGGATCGGCACGAAGCGCAAGGCACAGAGCATAAGCGGCGGTGGCGCCGATCAGCGGCGCGCCGCGCACTTGCATCGACCGGATCGCGTGCGCTCCCTGTTCGAGCGTGGTCAGCCGTATGATCTCGAGCGTCCAGGGCAGCTTCGTCTGGTCGATGATGCGCACCGACCAGCCATCTTCGTCCAGCCAGATCGTGCGATAGGCGACGCCATCGATCTTCATCGTATGGTTCTCCCGGCCGCCGAGCACTACTTGATCCGGCCGCGCCCGGCTACTCGCCAGATCGCTTCGATCTTGCCGTTGCGTACGCCGACGATCTCCTCATGCAGATGCACCGTAGTGTCGGAATAGCCGACGATCAGCTCCAATTTGTCGCCGATCCTCGGATGGTCGCTTGGTGAGGAAAGTTCGATCGTGCCGTGTTCGGCAGACAGCCGGACGGCAGTCGCTGACACTCCCAGCGGATGCGGTGCCGCGGCGTCGCTGCTCATCGCTTTCTTGCCGGCGTCCAGGATAACGCGCGTCGGGGTCGGCCGGCTGGTGACAGTGGCAAGCAATGTGAGCGCGCAGGGGAAGTCCAGATGGTAGTGCGTGCGGTAATGCATGTCGCTGAAGATTGCGCCGCCTGCCTGGATTTCGGTGACGCCCGGCTGTTGGGCGCAAAACGGGAAGGTCCCAGTGCCGCCGCAACTGACGATGTCCACCGGATAGCCGGCGCGCCGGCACGCATCGGCGCTGGCCGTTAACAGCGCAATGGCTTCAGCCACGACGCGCGCCTTCTCCGCGGGGTCTGCGATCGTCACCGCGTGGCTCTCCCAGCCCATGACGCCGACGAAGCGCAGTCCGGCCTGTGCGGTGATGGTCGTGGCGAGTTCCACCACCGGCGCGCCGGGCGATACACCGGCGCGATGCATGCCGATGTCCACCTCGATGACCACACGAAGCACGCGCCCGAGGCCCTGCATCGCCGCACCGAGCTCCCGGACATGAGCCGGACTGTCCACCGCGACGATCGGATCGGCGTGCTGGCGAAGCTCGCGCAGGCGCTGCATCTTTGCTGGCCCGACGATCTGGTTGGCAATGAGGATATCGCGCAGCCCGGCTGCTGCGAGCACCTCCGCCTCGCCCAGCTTGGCGCAGGTGACGCCGATCGCGCCGGCGGCGAGTTCCTTGGCGATGATCTCAGGCGTCTTCTGGCCCTTGGTGTGCGGTCGCCAGCCGACCCCATGCGCCCGGCAGGTTTCCGCCACGCGAGCGATGTTCGCCTCCATGAGATCGAGATCGACCAGCAGGGCGGGCGTGTCGAGCGCCGTCTTCGGCTCGCCGATCAGCGATGATGGATGGGTCATGCGGCTTCCTCCTTGGCTGTCAGGCAGCTTACGGCATCGCGCTTGAGCAAACAGGAGCCGGCATCAGGAGCGCTGTTTCAGAGCCGCTGGTGCAGCACACAGAGTAGGGTGAACAGGCGCCGCGCGGTCGGCAGGTCGATGTCGATCTTGCCGGCCAGCCGCTGCACCAAAAGTGCCGCGCCTTCGTTGTGCAGTCCGCGCCGCCCCATGTCGATCGCCTGGATGCGTGCCTCACGCCCTTCCTGCACGGCGGTGACGTGACTGTCCACCAGCAGGCCATAGTCTTTTATCAATCCCCGAAATGGCCCAAGCGCCAGACCGATGGCAGTCAACGGACTGTCATCCGCACGGCGAATGTCGAACACCAGCCGCCCCTCCTGAATCGAGAGATGCAGCACGAAAGGTCCGGATAACCGACCATGCCGGGTGGTGAGCGGCGCGAAGCGATTCTCCGCGGCGAGGTCGGCAACCGCCTGCGCGCGGTCCGCCTCAAGTACCGGGGAGAGCCGGGTCAGTGGCTCGCCGTCCAGTTCGACGCGAATGAGCCGTGCCTCTGGCATCCCGGCCGGGCCGGAGGTCATTCGAATTTCGGTTCGGACTTCAACATGTCGAGTGCCAGCATGACGCCGACGATACTGCCCTTGATCGGGCGCAGCAGTGCGAGAGCGAGCGCCAGGGTCAGCGGCAGGAAGATCGCTGCCAGTTCCCAGCTTGGCGGGCTGGCGAACTTCTGCACCAGTAGCAGCAGTGGGATGATGATGTGGCCGGTGATCAGGATGACGAAATAGGGCGGCGCGTCGTCGGCGCGGGCAAGTCCCAGCGGGGCGCCGCAGCTCGGGCAGACCGGCACCACCTTGAGGAAGCCATTGAACAGGTGTGTGCGGCCGCAGGCCGGACAATGGCCGCCGAACCCACGTGCAATCGCGGTGAAAAGCGGCGGCATGGGCCACGCTGGACGCGGCTTTGCACGGTCCGGCTGCCAGCGAACTGTGGTCATCACGGAAGGGTCCTTCGGCGAGGTCGGCACGAGGCTGGGCACACGCCGACGGTCTATAGCAAGCCCATATCGTCGGTTCCGTCCGGGATTGCCAGAGACGGCTACGGTCCCGCCCGCATGCCTGCCCGGGTTGCGGCGCATCGCCGATCGGCGGAAAATTCGGTTTTGGCGTTATTGCGGGAACCGACGATGGACGCAACCGAGCGGCCGGCGCTCGGGATTCTAGCGGGGGGCGGCGCCATGCCAGGCCGGGTGGCAGCCGCCGCTCGCGCGGCCGGGCGCGGCGTGTTTCTGGTCGGTCTCGACGGCTTTGCCGATCGTGCCGTGCTGGCCCCCTATGCCCACGAGTTCATCCGCATCGGGGCGGCGGGGCGGATCCTGGCGGCACTGCGTGCCAATGGGTGTGGCGAACTGGTACTTGTCGGGCCGGTGCGCCGGCCGTCGCTGCTCGATCTGCGCCCGGATGCCGAGGGCACACGTATTCTGGCCCGCATCGGGCGCGCCGCCTTCGCCGGCGATGATGGGCTGCTGGCGGCCGTGGTGCGCGTACTGGGCGAGGAAGGATTCCGCGTCGTCGGCGCCCACGAGGTGCTGCGGGAGGCGCTGGCCCCGGCCGGATTGCTCTCTCGGGCGACGCCGGACGCTTTGGCGATGGCCGATATCGCCCGCGGCGTTGCGGTGGCGCGGGCGCTCGGAGCGGCTGATGTGGGGCAGGGTTGCGTGGTCCAGCAGGGCATCGTGCTCGCGGTCGAGGCGGCCGAGGGCACCGACGGCATGCTCGCCCGCTGCGCCGCCCTGGCGCGCCCTGGTCCCGGCGGTGTGCTGGTCAAGCTGGTAAAGCCCGGCCAAGATCGTCGCGCCGACCTCCCCACGGTCGGACCCGAGACGGTCCGGCACGCTGCCAGCGCCGGATTGCGTGGAATTGCGTTCGAGGCCGGCGGCACCTTGCTAGCCGAGCGGGAGACCACACTGGTAGAGGCGGACGCGGCCGGGCTATTCCTGCTGGGTCTCGATCCGGACGGCATATGAGAGAGAAGGAGACATCGCATGAGCCGCTTTCTGCACACGATGCTTCGCGTCGGCGACCTGCAGCGCAGCGTCGATTTCTACACAAAACTGCTGGGCATGAAGGAGCTTCGCCGGCGCGACGTGCCGGACGGGAAATACACGCTCGCCTTCCTTGGCTACAGTGACGACCCGAGCGGCGCCGAGATCGAGCTGACATACAACTATGGCGTCGAGAAATACGAGCTGGGTACTGCGTTTGGCCATCTGGCGGTCGGCGTGCCTGACGTGGCGGCGGCCTGTGAGATGGTACGACGTGGCGGTGGCAAGGTGACGCGCGAGGCCGGCCCGGTGAAGTTTGGCACGACCGTGATCGCTTTCGTCGAAGACCCGGACGGCTACAAAATCGAGCTCGTCCAGCGAGCATAGCGCCGGCTCCAAGGACACCTCTCCCGCTCTGCGGGAGAGGTCGCCGCGTGCAGCGCGACGGGCGAGGATGGGGCCACAGCCCCGATCAGTTCCGCACGTGCTCCGGTAGGAACCCGAGGCCGATCGCCAAGGCCGTCAGCCGGCGCAAACGTGGCACCTCCTGAAACAGGCGCAGCACCAGGGGCACTCGTGGCGTGTGCCGACCGGCGAGGACGCGACTGATGATGCGGTTCTGAATCAACACCTGAAGACCCTGCGTGAGCCGGGTCGGTGTCTCTCGTCGGCGCTGCACCAGCCGCAGCACCTCCGGGCCGGCGGCGCCCTGCCGTAAGGGCGGCGCGAGGATATTCGCCGCCGCGACGGCATCCTGGATCGCCAGGTTGATCCCGACGCCACCGATCGGCGACATCGCGTGAGCGGCATCGCCGATCAGCAGCAACCCCGGCCGCCACCACTCGCGGGCCCGATTTACCGCGACGCTCAACAGCTTGACGTCGTCCCAGCTTTTCAGCTCGTCCACCCGATCGGCGAAGTCGGGCACCAATTCGGCAATTCGCGCACGGAACGCCGGCAGGCCTCTTGCGTGGGTCTCCTCGATCCCGCCCTTGGCGATCACCAGGGCGCACTGCCAGTACTCACCGCGGTTGATGGTGATGAAAATCGAACCAGCGCCGACGCGCCCGAGCGAAAGCGCTGGATCATCCTCGCGGCGCGACAGCCGCATCCACAGCACATCGATCGGAGCCCCAAGGTCGAACACCTTGAAGCCACCGGCTTGCCGCAGAACGGAATGCCGCCCATCCGCCGCAACCACCAGATCGGCGCGGATCTCAAATTCACCATTCGGGCCGTGCGCGTGCACCCCGACGATGCGACCGCCTTCCTCGATCAGGCCGGTCGCTTCGGTGCGCATCATCAGCCGAAAGCTCGGATAGCGCTTCGCGTGCACGGACAAGAAGTCGAGGAAGTCCCACTGCGGCATCAAGGCGATGAAGCCGCAACGCGCCGAAAGATGTGTGAGATCTGCGACTTCGATGAACTCGCTCCCGATCTGCGCTCCGAGTTTCGGCGCCTTGGTGTGCGGGCGCGTCAGCAGCTCGTCCAACAAGCCCAGCTCATCCATCACCTGGAGCGTGGAAGGATGGATCGTATCGCCGCGGAAGTCGCGCAGGAAATCGGCGTGTTTTTCCAACACCAGAACATCGACACCGGCACGCGCCAGCAGGAACCCGAGCATCATGCCGGCGGGTCCGCCCCCCGCAATGCAGCAGCGGGCGGTGAGCGCGGTCATTCCGCCGCGCGCAGGCTCGGGACGGTGCGCCGGGCCAGCGCCGAGGCAATCAGATTGGGCGAGGGCATCATCCCATAGCCGTTGGAATGATGCTCGTTGACGCAGATTGCGTCGAACCCGCAATCGGCGGCGTATTCGAGTTCGTCCATGAAGTCGTTGTACAAGTGATGGGCGCGCTTGGGGTCGAACAACGAGGAGTGGATATCGACCCACACCGACGGATGCTTATCCCGGAAATCGTCGGGCAGCTCGGTGTACGGCATCAGATGGAACCACATGAGCTTCACTGCGACGTCTCCAGGTTCCGCAGGAAGGGATTGTCGCGGCGCTCTGCGCCGATGGTTGAGCCCGGACCATGGCCGCAAAGAAACGCAATGTCATCGCCGAGTGGCAGCAGCTTGTGGCGTATGGCGCCGATCAGCGCATCGTGATCGCCATACGGGAAATCCGTCCGTCCGACCGAACCCCTGAACAGTACGTCGCCGACGATCGCGAAGCGGCCGGCACGGTTCACGAAAACGACATGGCCGGGCGTGTGGCCGGGGCAGTGCAGCACGTCGAACCGGTGCCCGACCAAGCTCACATCGTCGCCTTCGCGCAGCCAGCGCGTCGGCGTGACGTTGCGCACGCCCCCAAACCCGAAACTGCTTGCTTGCGCAGCGAGTCCGTCCAGCAGGAACCGGTCGCGCAGGTCCGGTCCCTCGATCGGCAGGTTGCCCAATACCTCAGCCAGCTCAGCAGCGCCGCCGGCGTGGTCGATATGCCCATGCGTAAGCAGGATTCGCTCGACCGTGACGCCGAGCCGCGAGATCGCATCGGCGATCCGTGGTGCCTCGCCGCCAGGGTCGATCACCACGGCGCGCTTGGTTTCCTCATCCCAAAGGATGCTGCAGTTCTGCTGAAATGGCGTAACCGGCAATACGGCCGCCTTCAATTGTCCCATCAGATCAATGGAGCCTGGGCGATTTCAGGAACTTGGCGCGATCGCCCGACCGCACCGAGATCGTCACTGGGCCTGTATCCCGCAAAATCCTCAGCTTCACCTCGGCGCCGGCGCTGCCGGACGCCCAAACGCGGCGCCAAAGCCCGGCAAGGTCGCCGACATCCTCCCCATTCACCGCCAGGACCCGATCGCCGGTACGGACCCCGGCCTTTTCAGCCGGACCGTTGTCTGACAGACCACCAATGATCAAGGCATCGTCCGCCTCGGTCGCTTGCAATCCGAGCCAGGGTCGCGCCGGCCGATTCACTCGCCCATAAGTCAGCAGATCGTCCAGGATCGGCGACAGCAGGCCGATCGGGACCACCATGTTCATGTCAAGCCGCCGGCCCTTGCGATCGCCCTGCTGCAGGATCAATGAGCCGACGCCCATCAGCTTGCCGTCGGCGCCGATCAGCCCACAGCCGCCCCAGAACGGGTGCGCCGGAGCGGTAAACATCGCGTCGTCCAGCACGTACTCCCAGTATCCGGCAAATTCCTGTCGGCCGACCACCCGCGTCTCCACCGAGTGATGTCGCCCGCCGGCAGCGGCGAACACGACCTGGTCGCCGACCTTCAGGGAATCGGAATCCCCCAGCTCGAGCGCCGGCAGGTTCAGCCGGCCGAGCGCCTGAACCAGGCCGAAGCCGGTCTCCTGGTCATAGGCCAGGGCATGGCCTGCAACGGCGCGCCCATCGCTCGAGGTGATCCAGATCGTCTCGGCCTCGGTGATCAGGTAGCCGATCGTGGCCACCAGCCCGGACTCGCGGATCACAACGCCGCTGCCGGCGCGCTCCGTTCCCAATGTGCCGGCGGTAAACGCATCGGGCGGCACGTACGCGCGCAGCCCGACGACGGCGCTCAGCGCACGATCGAGGTCATAGGGATAGTCGTTCGGATCCGGCTGCAAGTTGGCCGGAATTTCCCAGTCGGCAGGCATGCCACTGTTTTCCTCGCCAGCGACCAACACCGGCGGCCGCCGTTTCCGTCGCTTCCCCGTCCCTTGTGAGACGCGTCAGCCCTGTCGGCCACCCGGATAAATATCGGCGCTTTTCCGCCCGATGCCAACGTTCATATGCCGGTGCCTCGGTGCCGGCTCCGGTTCTGTCCGGCAGCGCGCTTCTCCCAGGGGTAGGGCTTCATGGCCGGCTGGTTGGTCGACGTGCCCCGACTTTCGCCCTTCCTTGCGCGCGCGGCTTCCGTCTTTTTGCTTACAGATCGTTACCGCCGATGGGGTGGTCAAGCCACGCAGAACGGGTCAGCATCGGTCCCGGATAGGAACCACAACGGGTCAGCAATCCATGCCGAAATTCGCGTGGAGCGCGGTCATCGCTGCGCTCTTCATCGGTGCGACTGCGTCCGCACAGACCGTCGGCCCATACAGCGACTGGCGCCAGGATGCACCGGGGGTGCGTCATCGGGTCACACCGGCCGACATGCCCCCGCCATTCTCAACCCCGGCGGCGATCAACGCCCCCCGCACCGTGCCGCAACCGCCGGTTGCCACGTTGTCAGTGCCGAAAGGGTTTGCAGTTGCAGTCTTCTCCACTGGCCTTTCCACCCCGCGCACGATGCGCTTCGCACCCAACGGCGACCTGTTCGTGGCCGAGAGCAACGCCGGCCGCATCCGCGTGTTGCGCATGGGGCAGGATCCGAGCCATCCGGACTCATCGACTATTTTCGCCAGCAACCTGTTCATGCCGTCCGGTATCGCGCTCTGGCCACCTGGGCCCGACCCAAGGTTCGTCTACGTCAGCACCTGGAATGCGGTGGTCCGCTTCCCGTACCACGTGGGCGATACCGTCGCCCGAGGCGCAGGGGAGACAGTGATCGCGAATTTACCGACCGACGGCCACTGGACGCGCGACATTGTATTCTCGTCTGACGGGCGGCACCTGTTCGTGAGCGTCGGATCACTGACCGATCACGGCGAGGATCGCGCCAGCGACCCGGTGATGCCGCACCTCGATGCGGACGCGATACGCGCGATCGAGCAGCGGGACGGAATCGGCGCCGCCTGGGGCGCCGAGAAGGACCGCGCCACCGTGCTCGAGAGTGATCCAGACGGACATAACATCGTGCATTACGCGAATGGCCTGCGCAACTGTGTCAGCATGGCGCTGACGCCGGGCGGTGACGATCTATGGTGCACGGGTGATGAGCGCGACGGAATGAGCGACGACATGCCGCCCGACTTCCTGACCCGGCTGGTGCCGCATGGCTTCTACGGCTGGCCGTGGTTCTACATCGGCGATCATGAGGACCCGCAGCATCGTGGCGAGCGGCCCGATCTCGCCGCCCGCGTCATTGTGCCGGACATGCTGTTCCAGGCGCACTCGGCGCCGCTCAGTATGGCCTTCTACGAGGGCGGGCAGTTTCCTCCCGGCTACCGGGGCTCGATCTTCGTCGCCATGCACGGCTCATTCAGTCGGAGCTGGCGGACAGGATCGAAGGTGGTGCGCGTGCTGATGAAGGATGGACGTCCGACCGGAGAGTACGAGGATTTCCTGACTGGGTTCGTTGTCTCCAATACGCAGGTGTGGGGGCGGCCAGTCGGCGTGACAGTCACGCCCGACGGCGCGCTGCTGGTGAGTGATGACGTGAGCGGCACAATCTGGCGGGTAAGCTATCACGGGGATGCAGACAACTGAGCGGTCACCATCCGTGATGGGCGAGCGGCTGTATTCGAACACACGCTGGATTTCTAGCGTGTCCATAGCTCGATTTCCGTGCCATACGTACGGAGCAGATGGTAGTGCTGTGCTACCCAGGAATGGAACCCGACAAGCGATGCGGAGGACAAGCGATCAGTAGCAAATAGCACGGTGTGAACCTGCGCATCGGATGCTGCCTGAATCAGCTCTGCCACGGTGAGATACCCGGTGATGATGCGCACTGAGGAAGTATCTACCAGCCAGGGCGGTGTGTCGCGATTTGCCAATCCCGCTATGAACTGGGCATCAGTAATGACCCATTGATCGGGTGTGGTCGTGCGTTGCAGATCTGCAGCGACCTGCGCCGCACGTTGGGTTTCACTGCTCCCGGCTTGTACACTGAACGCATGATAATATTCATAGTCGGATAGAGCCCCGGCGAGAACGGCGGCGAGTACGAATAAGCCTATGACAAGGACGCCGGTACGGCTTGGACTACTCACAACCTGCCGCACCCGATACACCGCGGACGGGTCGTTCCATGCCAACGCACTCATCGCGACCAACGGTGGCATAAGCACGATGGCGTGACGCGAGAAGAGCGGAAGCTGAATAAGAAGGACGAGAACCGTGGCCAGAAACCACGCAATCAACGGGATTATGCGCCAATCACGTCTCAGCGTCGCGATAACGATACCTATAGCTGCTCCTGCGCTGATCACTGCATTTGCAACTAGGAAGTGGTACAGCAGAAGAGTATGCCTCGGTTCCCAAACAGCCAGTGCGTTTCTCGCCGCAATATGGAACATCAACGTCTGCTGCACGACTGCCGGAAGTGAGCTCAGGAAGGGTGTCAAGACAATCAGAGACATGACAAGGATCGCAACGATCGCGCCGGCGATCGGCCGTAGAATCGTCCCAATGCTGGAGCCTGCCTCTCGCCGGATCTGCCAAACGCGCGCAAGGGCAAGCATCAGGACGGGAACGATAGCAGTGACATCAAGCAGCTTGGTGAGAGTGCCCAGCAACAGTGCGATCCCGCACGAGGCGGCAAGCGCAAGCCCTCTTCGGCCTGTGGGGTGGTCCCACCATATGAATGCCGCAGCAGCAGCCAGAAACAAAAAGGCAGTCGCCGGACCTTCTGCTTGGAGTCTCTGCGACGCTTCCAGGTATGACGGCGCTGCGACAACCATGACCAATGCCGCAATGCCTCCCGCACGCCCCGCCAGTGCCTTGCCGAGCAAATACGCGCCGGCGAGGCCGAGCAGAGAAAGCATAACAACCCCGATGCGAGCCGCCAAAATCGTGGAACCGAACAGCACATAAAACGGATAGATCGACAGGGGGAAAACCGGCGGCTGCGAGCAGAATATTTCTCTATAGAGGCTGTAACCATTGCTCATAGATCGCAGAGTCTGCCAATATACCCCTTCGTCGTAACTGTCGTAGTCGAAGCGACCATCTAGACCGTACGCACGCATTGCGACGGCAATGATGATCACGACCGCAACGATGAGGCCTGTGACATGCCCGTGCCTGCCCGACGTGAGGCACGGTGTCATGGAGTTCTCATGCTATCGGCACGCCCACTTCGCGTGCCAGCTTGCGCCGCATCGCCGCGCCAAACTCCGCATAGTCCTTGCACGTCACCGCAAAGGCGCCCGGCCCGCCGATCACCTCGTTGGTGTAGCTCTGCAACAGATCGGGCTCCTCGTGCAGGATGCAGAGCCCGTTGATGGTGATTCCCGCCGTCGCCATGCGATCGCGGATCGGGCCTGGCGGTATGCCCGCATTGGACCGACCGTCGCCGATCACATCGACGACCTGCCTTGTTACCTTGGCCGGTGCGCGGGCGAGTAGCTCGATCGCGGCCAGCAGGGCCTCGCCGATCGCCGTTTCGCCAGCCGGGACCGAGCGTGGCATGTTGTCGACCGCGTCGGCAAAGGCTCTTGCGTCGGCAGCCGATCCGATCCGGCTCCAGTCGGCGATCACGTCGTGCGCGCCGGCGCCGGACCAGAGTAGCAGCGCTGCCATGCTGGCGCGCGCCGGCCCCCCGGTAAGGCCACGGATCACCGCCGGCTCGCGCAACGCCGCCGCCATGCCGCCGGCAATCAGGTTGAATTCGTCGAAAGTGACGCTGGCCGAGCCATCGACCGCCAGCACCAGCGCGAGGTCCACTGCGTCCATACCGCCCATTCAAGCGTAGTGGGCGCTGGCAGGCACCTCCAGGCGCGGACCGGCATGGAAAGGTGGCAATTGCCTTATCCACAATGGGGCATAGATTTGGTCATCTTGGGGAGCGGTGTGCCGCGGCATGAACTATGAGTGACACGGTAAGTCTGGAGTGGATCGGCACGACGTTGCGCTCGATTCAAGCCGAGCAACGCTCGATCTGGGACGAAAATAAGCTGATCCGAGAGGCACTGAGCGGCGGGTTGACAGTGCTGATGCAGCGGATCGCCAATTTCGAGGCATATCTCGACACCCGCTTCGATCAATTGAGCATCCGCCTCGATCGGATCGAACAGGGCAGGCAGGCGACGTGATCCGGCGGCGGATCGCTGCGGCGTGAGCACCACCGAGGTGATTCGCGATCGATCCGCCCGCCCTTGAGCCAGCAGCGATTGCGGCCGACAATCTGCGGCGCCGAACGAGGACCGCCGCGATGCCCGAAAGCCCCGCTGACCGAAACCTGCGCACCGAAACGCGACTGCCGCTGAATGGCCTGACTGTGCTCGACCTCACGTTGGCCCGCGCGGGTCCCACCTGCGTGCGCCATCTCGCGGACTGGGGTGCCGACGTGATCCGCATCGAGCCGCCTCCGACCGGCGGGGAGGACATTGCCGGCAACCGCAACGGGTTCGACTTCCAGAACCTGCACCGTAACAAGCGAGCGATGCGTTTAAACCTGAAGGACCCGGCCGGCCACGAGGCGTTCATGCGGCTCGCCCGCACCGCCGACGTGGTGGTGGAGAACATGCGCGCCCAAGTGAAACACCGGCTGAAGGTGTCGTACGACGACGTGCGTAAGATCAACCCGCGCATCGTCTATGGCAGCATCAGCGGATTCGGGCAGGATGGCCCGTACGGCCACCGCGCCGGCGTCGATCAGATCGCCCAGGGCATGGGCGGGCTGATGTCGATCACCGGCTTGCCCGGCCAGGGGCCGGTCCGCGTCGGCATCCCGGTCGATGACCTGACCGCTGGCAACCTGCTCGCGCTCGGGATCATGATGGCGCTGTTCGATCGCGAGCGCACCGGCGTCGGCCGCTGGGTCACCACCAGCCTGCTGGAGGCGCAGGTCTTCATGCTTGATTTCCAGGCGTCGCGCTGGCTGATCGCCGGCGAGGTGCCGAAGCAGGCGGGCAACGACCACCCGACTGGGATTCCCACCGGCGTGTTCCCGACCAGCGATGGGCATATCAACATCGCGGCCAGCTCCGGACGGCTCTGGGAGCGGTTCTGCGAGACGATCGGCCGGCCGGACTGGAAGGAGCATGAAAAGTGGAAAACCCAGAAGGGCCGCAGCGCAGACCGGGCCGCGATCAATGCAGCGATTGGTGAAATCACCCGCACCAAGCCGGCAAATCACTGGATCGAGCTGTTCGAGGCGAACGGCATCCCCTGCGGCCCGATCTACACGATCGACCAGGTCTTCGCCGACCCGCAGGTGAAGCATCTGCGCATGGCGCTGCCGATGCACAGCCCGACCATCGGTGATGCCGAGGTGGTGGCCTCTGCGATCAACATCTCCGGCTTCTCAAAGAATATTCGACTGCCGACGCCGGAGGCCGGTTCCAGCACCGACGAGGTGCTCCGCTCGGTCGGGTACAGTGACGACGAGATCGCGACGATGCGCAGCAAGGGAGTGATCTGAGATGGATACCGCCATCGGGACGGCGACCCGTGAATACGCCGGCGGCAAGATGCTCGCGGCGAAGGATGACGGCGTCGGGCTGGTCACGTTCAACCAGCCCGAGAAACGCAACGCCATGTCGATCGAGATGTGGGGCGGCCTGGGCGAGATCCTCGACGAGTTCCGCGAGGATAATGACGTTCGCGTGGTGATCCTGACCGGCGCGGGCAACCAGGCCTTTGTCTCCGGCGCCGATATCAGCCAGTTCGAGAAGAACCGCTCGAACGCCGACGCACAGCGCGAATACGACCGGCTGACCAGCGCCGGACGAGACAAGCTACACAGCTTCCCTAAGCCCATGGTCGCCCGCATCCGCGGCTTCTGCCTGGGCGGTGGGCTGGCGATCGCCATGCAGACCGATCTGCGGATCGCCGCGGTTGATAGCCAGTTCGGCATTCCCGCCGCGCGGCTTGGCATCGCCTATGGGTTCGATGGGCTCCGCAACCTCGTGCATCTTGTTGGCCCGGCCCATGCCCGGATGATCCTCTATACGGCCAACCGGATTGACTCACATGAGGCCGAGCGCATCGGGCTGATCAACAAGATGGTCAGCGATGAAGAGCTGAACGATACCGTGCTGGATATCGCCCGCACCATCGCTGACAACGCGCCGCTGTCGGTTGCCGCGTCCAAGCTGACGATCAACGAAGTGCTGAAGGACCCCGGCGATCGTGACATGGAGGCGATTCGGCGGGCCGGCGCGGCCTGCTTCGACAGCGCCGACTATCGTGAGGGTAGGACCGCCTTCATGGAGAAGCGGCGGCCGCGCTTCCAAGGGCGCTGATCGCGGCCCGGCCGCGCAGATCAGCCTTCTCCCCGCAGTGGTGGTGCGGCGGTTGTTCAACGCTTAATCAGCCAGCCAGATCGTGCCGAGAGACGACGTCTTGAGTGAGAACGCCATCGTCGCCGGCCGCCCGGCGGCCGAGACGACAGCCTTTGCGATCCTGCTGTCGCTGAGCTTCTGCCACCTGCTCAACGACATGATCCAGTCGCTGGTGCCGGCTGTGTATCCGGTCCTGAAGACCTCGTACGGCCTTGATTTCGGCCAGATCGGTCTGATCACTCTGGCTTTCCAGCTTACCGCGTCGCTGCTGCAACCGCTGGTCGGCCTGGCCGCCGATCGTCGGCCAATGCCGTATTCGCTGCCGGTTGCAATGGGGTTCACCCTGTTCGGACTGTTCCTGCTGTCGCGCGCCGGCAGCTTCGGGATGATCCTGATTGCGGCTGCGCTGGTCGGGGTGGGCTCGTCAGTGTTCCATCCGGAGTCCTCGCGGGTGGCGCGGATGGCCTCAGGCGGGCGGCACGGGCTGGCACAGTCGCTGTTCCAGGTCGGCGGCAATAGTGGATCGGCGCTAGGGCCACTGCTCGCGGCTTTCGTGGTGGTACCGCGCGGTCAAGGCAGTATCGCTTGGTTCACCACTGCCGCACTGGTGGCGATGCTAGTGCTGTTGCAGGTCGGGCACTGGTACCGGGCCAACGCCCCAGCCTATCGCGGGCGCCGCCATGCAGCGGGCATGGAGCTGCGCCCCACGCTGTCGCGCCGACGGATCCTCGGCGCGCTGGTTGTGCTTGGACTGCTGATCTTCTCGAAATTCTTTTACATGGCGGCGCTGAATTCGTACTACACGCTGTATCTGATCCAGAAGTTCCACGTCTCGACGCAGACAGCCGAGCTGCACTTGTTCATGTTCTTGGGCGCGGCGGCGGTCGGAACGTTTGCCGGCGGCCCGATCGGCGATCGGTTCGGTCGGAAACTGGTGATCTGGGTCTCGATCCTCGGCGTGTTTCCGTTCAGCTTGGCGCTTCCCTTCGCTAGCTTGTTCTGGACCACTCCGCTCACGATCGCTATCGGGCTGATCCTGTCTTCGGCATTCTCTGCCATTCTGGTCTATGCGACCGAGCTGGTGCCGGGGAAGGTCGGCACAATCGCCGGCATGTTCTTCGGCTTCGCCTTTGGGATGGGCGGACTTGGCGCCGCGCTGCTGGGCCAGCTTGCCGACGCGACCAGCCTCGACACGGTGTACCGCATCTGCGGATTCCTGCCGCTGATTGGGCTTTTGACCGTGTTGCTGCCCGATATCGAGCGGCCACGAGTGCGCCGCACTCCGCGTTCTCAGCTCAGCGCAGCGCGCTGACCGGTCCGGGCAGCGCGCGCTCGGCTTCGTCCTCCAGCCGCTTCTCGTTGCGGCGCAGCAACACGATGCAGGCAACGATCGAGATCAGGGCCGCCGCTCCGAGCGCCAACCCGATCGGGCCGGCCACGCGATGAATCTCTTTGCCGAACACGTACGCGCCGAGGCCGTAGAGCGTCGCCCACACGATCGCGCCCGCTGCGTTGAAGATCAGGAAACGCGGCCAGCTCATACGATTGGCCCCGGCGAGGAACGAAGCCAGCGCGCGCAACAACGCCACGAAGCGGCCCAGGAAGACAACCGCGCCGCCGTACCGCAGGAACAGATACTTGCCGAGCTTGATACGTCGTTCATTCATTCCGATCGTGCCGCCATATTTCGTCAGCAGCCAAAAGCCGAAGCTGCGGCCGATGCAGAAGCCGATGATGCCACCCACGATGGCGCCTGCTGCCGCGGCGGCGATCACCCAGGTGATGTCGAGCCGGTGGGTGGTACCAGCATAGATGGCGGCACCGATCAGCGTCGCTTCGCCGGGAAAAGGAATGCCCAGGCTCTCGACACAGATTGCCAGCATGATCGCGCCGTAGCCGGCATGTGCAAGCAGATGGGCATGGTGCGCTAACATCCCGTCCCGGTCCGCTCTGTTGCTTGGCGGCGGCCGATCGGGTTGACTGCGACCCGGGCAGGCGCGCAATCCGGCGTTGCCGCCAGCGCTAGGGAGGTCGGTCGCATGTCATTCTCCATCTACGATGCCTGTGTTCCAGTTTTCACGCAAATGCTTGGAAGCCTGTCCGCAATCGTCGACAAAGGGGCGGCGCATGCCGCGGAGAAGAAGCTCGAGGAGTCCGCGTTCCTGCAGGCACGGCTGTATCCCGACATGTTTACCCTGGCCCGGCAAGTGCGGCAGGCCAGCGATTTCGGCCGCAACGCGCCCGGCCGGCTTGCTGGCGTCGAGCTTCCGTCGTTCCCGGACGTCGATGGTACATCTTTTGCCGAGTTGAAGGATCGCGTGGTGCGTTCGCTCGATTTCGTCCAAGGCTTCCGCCGCGATCAACTCGATGGCACCGAGGACAGGGACATCGTCTGGACGGCAGGCGGGCAGCAGCGCTCGATGAAAGGGCGGGCCTATCTTCTGCACTTCTCGATTCCGCACTTCTTCTTCCACGTCACCACCGCTTACGCGATTCTGCGCCACAATGGAGTGGAGCTTGGCAAGCGCGACTTCATCGGCAAGTTCTGACCGCCGCGGCGGCGCCGTCTTCAAGCACGCGCGAGCGGCGCCGCGCCACCCGTAATAGCGGAGGCATGCACCGCACCACGGCTCTATGTTAGCGCCGAACGGGGAGGGACATGCACTATGACCGCACGCATGCATGGCGCTATTCCGATCGCCCGACGTGGCGTTCTTCTGGGCGCGCTGTCGGCTGCCGGCGGGGGAGTCCCGGCCACCGCCGCCGCGCCGGACGGACCACTCTGGTTCGGCCGCGACTGGGCCGTGAAATGGCGGGACAGCAAGAAGATCTGGCTGGCTCTTTACCGCAAGCGTCTCGGCGCGCCTCAGCCCGGCGAGCCGCCTCGGCCCGTGCTGTTTCTGGTGCACGGCTCCTCGGCGGCTGCACTGTCCAGCTTCGATCTCACCGTGCCCGGTCACGGTGAATACTCGCTGATGAACGTCTTCGCCCGCTATGGTTTTGACGTGTGGACGATGGATCATGAAGGATACGGCGAGTCGAGCCGTACCGACGGCAATTCGGACATCGCCAGTGGCGTGGCGGACTTGACAGCCGCGGTGCAAGTGGTTGCGCGCACAACCGGCCAGCAGAGCTACATGTTCATGGGCGAGTCCTCCGGCGCCATCCGTGCGGGCGCCTTCGCGATGGCAGCGCCGGATCGGGTGCAGCGACTGGTCCTGTCGGCCTTCACCTACACCGGAAAGGGCTCGCCCACGCTCGCCAAGCGTGCCGAAGGGCTCGAGTACTACCGGACACATAACCGCCGACTGCGCGATCGCGCGATGATCGAGAGCATCTTCACCCGCGACAAGCCAGGCACGACCGACCGGGCGGTGCCGGACGCCATGGCCAACGCCGAACTGGTGTACGGCGATACCGTTCCGACCGGCACCTATCTCGATATGATCGCCAATCTGCCGTTGGTCGATCCGCGCAAAGTGACCTGCCCAGTGCTGCTGGTACGCGGCGAATACGACGGCATCGCGACGATGGAAGACCTGTGGGATTTCTTCCAATTGCTGCCGAACGGCGACCGGCAATTTTCGGTGATTCCCGGCGCGGCCCACGCGCTCGGTACCAGCAGGAACCGCGCCGTGTTCTGGCATGTGGCCCATGCCTTCCTGACCACCCCGCCGGCAGTTGCCGTCTAGCAAGGGAGCAAGGCAGATGGGCTTCTTGAGTGCTGAAGACCTGGCACGGCTGACGCCGGCCGAACACTGCGAGCCGACGCCGATCCCCACCCAGATCGTATCCAGCGACGAGTATTTTCCCGCTGCCCAGAATGCGAAGCAGCGCGAGGCAGAGACCCGCATGCTGCGCCTCGGCGACCGACTGGCGAAGCGGATGGGGATCAGCCGTCGCCGTTTCTTCCAGACTGCCGCCGGCATGGCCGCCGGATTCGTTGCTCTGAACCAGACTTATGGGCGGGTGTTCGATATCAGCGAGGCCGAGGCTGCCACGCCCGACATGGCCGATGCGCGCGCCGACGCGCTCAAGGGCCAGTTCATCATGGACATGCACACGCATTTCCTTCGCGATGACACTCGGCTCGACAGTTTCGTGAAGCAGCGGGAAGCAGTCGGCAAGGCCGGTTGGAACCCCGAGCTGATCGACAAACCGCAAACTATCGACGATCTGAAGTTCAACAACTACTTTAAGGAGATCTACCTCGACAGCGACACCAAGATTGCGCTGATCTCCAGCGCACCGTCGGACATCCCGCAGGACTGGTTCCTGACGAATGAGATGATGGCGCAGGCGCGCGCCCAGGTGAACGCCAAGGCCGGCGCCAAGCGCATGTTCGCCCACGCCATCTTCACCCCCGGCCAGCCCGGCTGGATGGAGGCGCTGGACCACGCCATCTCGCTCGGCCCGGATTCGTTCAAGGGCTACACGATCGGCGACAACACACACAAGGACACTAGCCATTATCCGTGGCGGATGGACGACGCGGACACGGTCTATCCGGCCTATCGGAAGATGCTGGATGCCGGCATCCGCAACGTGTGCGTGCACAAAGGCCTGTTCCCGCCGTCGCTCGACCGCCGCTTCCCCCGATTGCGCGGCTATGCCGATGTCAGCGACGTGGGGCAGGCGGCGAAGGACTGGCCGCAGCTCAATTTCATCATCTACCATTCGGGTTATCGACATGTCGGCGAGGGCGCCGACCCGGCCGAGGCGATGGCCGAGTTCGACCGCACCGGCCGCGTCTCGTGGGTGAGCGATCTCGCCGACATCCCTGAGCTCTACGACGTGAGCAACGTCTACGGCGATCTCGGCCAGTTGTTTGCCAACAGCACGGTGGCCGAGCCGCGGCTGGCGGCGGCGCTGCTCGGCATCATGATCAAGGGCATGGGCGCCGATCACGTCACCTGGGGCACCGATGCGGTCTGGACCGGATCACCGCAATGGCAGATCGAAGGCCTGCGGCGGTTGGAAATCCCGGAGGCCATGCAGACACGCTATGGGTTTACCCCACTTGGCCCGGCGGACGGCCAGGTGAAAACGGCGATCTTCAGCGGCAACTCGGCACGGCTCTATGCGGTGAAACCGGAGCAACATGCCTCGCTCGGCGGGGACCGCTTCGCCGCTCTCAAGGCGACGTACGAGCGAGCCGGTCCGGCCCGCAGCAACCTGCGCTACGGCTACGTCCAGCGCGCGGCTTGAGAAGGGAGGACGATCAGGGGGCAAAGCTCCTGGTCTTCACTCCCCGGACAGCTCCCGCCGCCGGCGATCGAGCTCCTCGCTGTAGCGCCGAAGTGCGTATTGCTCGGTCAAGAGCCCGATGACGTGCTTGGTTTCCGGCCCATCCACCACCGCAAGTACGTCGCTTTCGGCGTTCTCGAACATCGCGATCGCTTCCTTGATGCTCATCTGCGGCAGCAACATCGTATCCTGATAGTGCAGGACGTCCGCCAGAATGTGGTTGTCGTCGCCGTCCGCATGCGCCTCTGGAACCAACGCGATCCCGGCATAACGGTCTTCGGCGTCCAGCACCACGACGCGCTGCGTCGAGCCGAGTGGAAAGTCACGACGGAATGCCGCCAACGGCGTGTCGGCGCGCACCGTGCGGACCTGCCGCCGCATCATCCGCCCGACCGTGAGATTGCGCATCCAGCCGATATCGACCGCGCTGCGGATCGCCTCCCCGCGCAGGTGGAAGCGCCAGGTCGCGAAGGAATAGCCGAAGGTACGGCGCACGGTCAGCGACGACAGCACGCAGGCACCCAGCACGGCGATGGTGAGCGGCAAGCTGCCGGTGGTCTCCAACGCCAGGAACCCCATCGTCAGCGGCCCGCCGATGATCGCAACCGCGAGCGAGCTCATGCCGACCACCGCCATGCTCGCCGGCGGCACGAGATGGGTGGTGCTGATCAGCGCCAGCGCGCTGCCGAAGAACTTGCCGACCAGCGCTCCCAGGAACAACGAGGCGAAAAACAGCCCGCCGCGGAAGCCGGAGCCGATCGAGATGGCCGTCGCGCAGGCCTTCATGACCACCAGCAGGCCGAGCCACCAGACCGCGAACGGCGTCTCGATCACCAGACCGATCGCGCCGTGACCAGACGACAGCACCGCCGGGGTGTTGAGCGCCAGCAGGCCGACCGCAAGGCCGCCTACGGTCGGACGCAGCCAGCCGGGAATGCCGCTCTTGCGGAACAGCTCCTCGGTCAGCGTCACCCCGCGCATGATGGCGATGCCGATCAGCGCGCAGAACACGCCGAGTGCCAGAATTGGCACATAGTCCTGCGGTTCCAGGGGGGGCAGCACGAGCGTCAGTTCGAACGGGGCGTGGCCGATGGCGTGCAGGACCGACACGGCGACGATGGAGGCAACGGCGACCGGGGCGAAGGTGCCGAGCGTATAGGTGCCGATGATCAGCTCGAACCCGTAGAAGGCGCCGGTGAGCGGCGCATTGAAGGCGGCCCCGATCGCGCCGGCGGCGCCGCAGCCCACCAGCACGCGCAGGTCGCTGCGGCGCAGCCGGAGACTGCGGCCCACGCGCGAGGCGAGGCCGGCGCCCATCTGTGTGTATCCGGCCTCCAACCCGATCGAAGCACCTACGCCATTGGAAATGATGGTCTGCAGCATCACCGTGATGCTGTCATTGAGCGACATCCTCCCGCCATACAGCGCGTTCGCTTCGATCGGGTCGACCGCCCGGCGCGGCCAGAGCCGGGCAATCCCGAGGCCGAACACCCCGAGCACCAGACCGCCCAGCGGCACCACCACCACTGAGCGCCACCATGGCTCGATCTGGGTCGTGGCGCTGAGGTGCTCGTCCATGTCGATACCGAACAGGAATACGTGGGCAAGTTGCGCCGCCAACGTCATGAAGAACACGATGACGCCGGCGCTTGCGCCCACGAACGCGGCGACGACGACGAGCCAGATCTCGTCGGTGCGAACCAGCGCCCGCAGCACCTGCGGCGCATGCAGAACTGCCGACCCAAAAGGACGATGCCGGCGCTGAGCAACGTCCCGGCGAGACGCGCCATCCTGCGTCTCCTCATCGTGCCCTGACTCCTCCCTAGCGGGCTGCAGGACCCGGGGGGCACCCGCTAAGGTCGAATCGGCGGGAAGAGAGGACATGTGCGGACGTCCGGGTGGCCGGAAAAAACGCGAATCGCGCTTACTGCCGGCCGGGATGGTCGGCAGTTCCACGCACTCCATTCATGGAACCGGCAGCGGGCGTGATCAACCGCTGGTGACGCGCCAATCGCATTGCAGCAGATAAAAAATTCGTTGAGTGGCCGGAAGGGTACCGCGGGACCTACTCAGATCCGAGGGTGAACTTGGCGCGACACGCGTCGTGTCGCTCAGCGTGGCGTGGCATGCATGGCTGATGACAGCCTGAGGACGACTCGATCCGGGCCCGGCCGCTGCGAGCGCGCTGAATACCCACCGCTCCAAGTATTGCACCGGCCAGTCGGCGGTGATCCGTGCCATCCCCACTGTTGGCGCGGCGGACCCGGCGCCGTCATAACGGCCTGCGAAGGGTAGCGGTTCGGCGATCTTATACCAGCCGCCCGAAGATGACCTCGGCGACCGACAATCATGCGGCCGAGATTTGGCAGAGAGCCCGCTTTCTCGGCCGCGTGCCGCGTCAGGGCGTCCGCCGCTTCATCGTCGTCCCGCGCCCCGCCGGGAGCGCACGGCGATGGCTGACGGCATTTGGGAAATGGCACCGTGGCGCAGAATGCGGCGGGAGCGCGCCGTTTGCGCAGGTCTCTGGCTGGCCGAGTTGGCCGGCGCCAACGAAAATGACGCGCGCCGGGAAGGGCGCGCGCCCAGGTTGCAAACGGGGAGGAGAACGTCGCGGAGGGACGACGCCCAAACCAATAGTGGCATGTCACAAGCCTGTGATCAACTGAAAATAGCGATCTGTAGATTTGGCACTCGCAAAAAGCTGTGCGACCATCTCGCCACCTACCTGCGAAATCGGGGCGGAAAGAGGCGAGTGGGGCGTGCCCGGGTATCCCACCGGGCACGCCCCATCCCGGTTACGGCCGGCGCTGTTCCCCCGATGATCGACGCCGGTGCTGCCGGCTTGCGGTATCCGGCGCGACGGCCGGGCAAGGAATGGCGGTTGCCCGAACGGCGGCGCAGCCGGGTTGGGGGACCGGCTGCGCCTTGCCTGAGACACGACAGAGGTCTGGAGCCGTGATTCAGGCGTGAACGCAACGCGCTTGGCAAGCCGGCGTTCGGTGCCGACGCGGTGTTGATCTGTGTGGTACCCGAAGCCGCCCCCGCTCGTGCGGCCAGATGCGGCTTTCCGGCTCGGTGGTGGAGGTGGGTTGGCTGCTAAGCACCCGACCTCTTACCGTCTTGCGCGAACGCTTTCGCCACCCCACGCGGGACACCTCATGTGAGTCGAGCTCAGGATTGGCAGCATGAATCATTTACCAGAGGTTAGGAACAACTCTCGCCGTCGATGCCGCGTACCTTCGATACTCCGGGAAGACGCGCATCAACACTGTTTCCTCGTACAGCATTCGCCTTACCTGAATCGCGCAGTGGACCACGAGAAGGGCAGCGGTCCACCATGAAAGGAAGTGCAGCACCGCGCCACAGATCGAGATCTCCTCCGCGACATAAAGCGGATGCCGGATCACCCCATACGGCCCGTGTCTGACCAACCGCCGCGCCTGCGGCACCAGGCTGAAGCAGCGGCCAAGGTGCAGCAGTATGACAATTGTCAGCGTTCCGCCCCCCAACAGCAGCACCGAAGAAGCAATCTGCAGCGGCAAAGACCCGGTGCCGGCGGCGAGCGCCGGGAAACTCAGCGGCAGATAGGTGCCGAGGAACGCCATCACGGATGGCAGCACCCCATCCGATTGAGCGACCGGGGCCGGACGGATCAGAATCAGCACCCACAGGATCAGCCAGTACGCCGCGGTGAAGCCTCTGGACGCCAGATCAGCCCAGGCATGCACGCCAATCTCTGTCGCACTGTGGGAATGAAAGCTCTGAGCCATGCCCCTGAGCGTCAAAATCCCCCATACAAGAAACCATACGCTTCCGAACGCACGAACCCCCAACTGGTAGCCGCGCGACATCCGGAGCGCGGCAAACGGTCTCGTTTTTGGCAGGCCGGCCTCGATTCGGTCCGACAATCCTCGCTCCACGCCTCTGAAACGCGCCCGGCCCCGCTCAGGGCTGGTTCGCCGGCCCTTTCTCGACGCCCCGGCTGAGTCCCTGCGCAAGCTGCTGGATCGCCGCGTTCCCGTCGTCGCTCACAGCGGTACCCGACCTGCCGCTGGCCGCCAGCACCACATCGACGTTGTTCCGCACCCGCGGCGACACATTGTCCGCATCGCGCAGCGGCGCCACCAGCGCCGTCGCCTCCTGCGTCTTGCCCGAAAGCACCAGCGACAAGGCAAAGTCGCTGATCACCACCGCATCGTCCGGCGTCGCGTAGAGGGCACGGCGATAGAGCGCCTGCGCGTCGTCGTGTCGCCCTTGCAGATCGAGTGCCACCGCCTTGTCCACGATCAGCCGCATGTCGTCGGGCCGGGTCGCGAGCAGCTTGTCGTATTCGGCAACCGCGCTCGCGGCGTCTCTGGTCAGCACATAGATCGCGGCGAGCCCGGACTGAAGCTGGCCTGGGTCGGAAACGGTCCTTATGTGGCGTAGCAGCAGGTCGCGCGCCTGCATGACTTTGCCCTGACGCAGCAACATGTCGGCATAATGAAGCTGGGCCGACGCATCGGTCGGGTCGTCGGCCGAGGCCTGCGCATACATCGAATCAGCCAGGGAAAAATCGCCGGAGTCCTCCGCCGCCTGCGCGACCCGCATACGGGCCTCGCCGCCGAGCGTCGGCCCTTGCGACCCCGTTGTTGTCGCGCATGCGCTAAGCCCACCGCAGATTGCGATCGCGGCAATGCTTCGCCAGCAGAAGGATGGTTTCATGCGTTCCGCTCTAATGGTGAACAACGGTCGGTAACCGAGTCATCGCCGTACCCAATGCGTCCAGGAGACGCAGGAAAGTGCTGCCGGTCAGGACAATAAACAGCGAGGGCATGATGAACAGGATCATCGGAAAGAGAAGCTTGGCAGGCAGCTTTACCGCCTTCTCCTCCAGCCGGCTCAATCTATCCCGGCGAAGCTCGCTGGCTACAGCGCGCAGAGCCTGGCCCAGTGGGGTACCGAATTGCAGGGCTTGCCCTAGCATCGTAGCGAGACGCTGTAAGCCCTCCACCCCACTGCGACGGCCAAAATTCTGGAACGCCTCTCGTCGGTCAGGCAGGACGCGCAGGTCATCCAGCAGGCCTGAAAGCGCGACCGCCACGGCCCTATTGGAGCGGAACATCTCCTGTGACACCCGCTCCAATGCGCTCTCCAGTCCCATCCCGGCCTCCGTGCATAGTACCAGCAAATCCAGCGCATCCGGCGTGCCGCGTTGGAGCGCTGCTTCGTGAGAGCGTCGAAGCATGGATAGGAGCAGATTAGGTCCAAAAATCCCGGCAAGCATCCCTACGGTGAACATAGCGAATAGCGCAAAGACGGAAGCTGATAGAAACGATCCGACCACGATGGCGATCGTCGGCAGTACCACCATCAGCGTAAGCTTAGATCCGATGAGAAGCGGTAGAACCCGCCTAGGACTATACCCGGCCGCCGAAATCATATCCTGGAACTGCTGGATATCACTCTCCGGATACAGCCGTCCGCCACGCCGCACGCGCTCCCCTAGCCTGTACAGGTATCCTAAAATCCCCGAGACGCGTAGCCTGGCGGTCGAACGTCCCCAAACCGTTTCGACCACGCGCGCTTCCAGATCGCGCCTGCGAGCCTCCTGGATCAGCAACAACGCGGATAGGCCGACCAGCAGAACGATGCCGGTCATTATGCTCGCAACCAGCGTCACCCTATACGCCGTCACACCGCTGTCCCCCTCTTGATCATCCAACGCATCGTCAGAACGCCACACGCCCATGCGGTTGCGCCGAAAACTAGCATGGTTCGGCCACGAGGGTCCTCGAGTAGCGGCGTGAGGAAGCCTGGGTGCAGAAGGGACACCGCAATTCCCAGGACAAAGGGGCTTGCACCCATCACCTTGGCAGAGAACTTCGGTTCACCAGCCAGGGCCCTGGCCTTACCGGCAATCGCAATTCGCTCTCTGATTGTGTCGCCAAGGTTCTGGATCGTTTCGGCGAGGCGCCCTCCTGACCTGAGTTGCACTGACAGCGTAACGGAGAATATCGCATACTCCGGCACGTGTGTCCGCCGGTAGATATCGAGCAGGGCTTCCTCCGCAGGCCGGCCAAGCGCCACCTCATCCACGACACGGACAAACTCCGAGCGCGTTGGCTCCTCCATCTCGGGGGACAGAATGCGGAATGCCTCGCTCACCGGCATGCCGGCGCGGACCGCGCCAACTACGAGTTGGATCGTGTCGGGAAGCTGCCGCAAGAGCTGGTCCGCATAGCGGTCCCTCTGCCAGCCGAACAGTAACCGGACGACCAACAGGCCGGCGATGGGCGCTGCGATCAGGACGAGCCAAAGTGGAAATGCCAGTCGCCCCAGCAGCAACGTCACGACAGCCGCAGCAACTCCCACGATAGCCACGCGCGAGGTGGGCCAATAGAGTGACGCCTCTGGATCATAGCGCAGCAGCGCGTAGATCAGGCTGCGCTGCTGCTCGTCCGGCAGGTTTTGCCTCCGGATACTGCGGCGCTGCTCCTGTGCCGCTGAGCCGTCACGAACCCCAAGCGTCGCGACCTCAAGCTGGCGATTCAGTCGCCGCCGGCGCGCATCCTCGCGCAACACAAACGCGCTGCCGCAGAACACCGCCATTAGCATAACAACAGGCGCGATCAGACCCGGCGCCACAACTAAACCTCCCGCGTCGCCTCGGTCCAGGCGCGCTCAAACCCGAAATAGGTCAGGCGGTCCAGGAAGGCCGGGAACGGATGCGGCGCCGCATAGGTGCCGACGATCCGGCCGTCCTTGTCGTCCTCCTTGAATTCGAACTTCACGATGTCATTGGTGGTGATCACGTCGCCTTCCAAACCGGAGATTTCGGTGATCTGGATCAGGCGGCGAACACCATCGCGCATCCGTTGCACCTGTACGATCAGGTCGAGCGCGCTGACGATCTGCGACCGGATCGCGCGCACCGGCAGATGGACATTCGCCATTTGCAGCATATTCTCGACCCGGGTCAGCGCATCGCGGGCGCTGTTGGCGTGAACAGTGGAAATCGAGCCGTCATGCCCGGTGTTCATCGCCTGCAACATGTCGAAGGCTTCTTCGCCACGAACCTCGCCCACGATGATGCGGTCGGGCCGCATCCGCAGCGCGTTCCTCATCAGGTCCCGCTGCGTCACCTGTCCGGTACCCTCCAGGCTGGGCGGACGCGTCTCCAGCCGGATCACGTGCGGCTGCTGTAATTGCAGCTCCGCCGCGTCCTCGATGGTGATGAGCCGTTCCTTGTGACTGATGAAACGGCTCATGGCGTTCATCAGCGTGGTCTTGCCGGAGCCGGTGCCGCCGGATATCAACACATTCAGCCGGCAACGGGCCGCGATTTCCAGCAGCCGCGCCACCCCGGTCGTTAATGTCCCGTTCTCCACCATCGCCGCTAGATCGAAACGGCGCTTGGGGAATTTGCGGATGGAAATGCACGGGCTGTCGAGCGCCAGCGGCGGGAAGATCACATTCACCCGGCTGCCGTCCGGCAGGCGCGCATCCACCATCGGGCTGGATTCGTCGATCCGTCGCCCAACTCGGGCCGCGATCTTCTGGGCGATGGTCATGATATGGTCGGCGTCACGGAAACACACGCCGGACCGTTCCAGCATCCCCTTCCGTTCCACATACACCATGGTCGGGCTGTTCACCATAATGTCGCTCACCCCGTCGTCCTCCAGCAGGGCATGGAGCGGCCCGTATCCGGTCATGTCATTGGCAAGTTCTCCCGCCAGGCGAACCTGCTCATGTCCGGAAAGCTGCAGCCGGTCCTGATTGGCGATCTCGTGGATCAGTTGCTCGATCTCGCGCTGCAGCTCCTCTGTCGTCAGGCTGGCCGCCGCCGATGGATCGATCTGCTTGAGCACACGCTCCCGCACATCGGTCTGGACGACAGCCGGTCTGGTATCCGCTACCGGCGGTGGTTCCGCTTCAGCGTAGTTCACCTGCTCGTCGGGTTGTTGTGGCGCCAGCGCGCGCTTGCCAAATACTTTCATGACCTGAACAACGTTCCCAGCCAGGAACCGGGCGTTCCCGTCGGGATGCCGGCAATTTCGCGCACCATCGGCGCCAGATGCCGGCGGAGCGCCGGAATTCGGCGTATGGCGGGAACACCGAGGTTAACGGCCTCCGTCATGCGCTTGCCCAGATCTGGAATCACGATATCGGGCGCAACGCCAAGCCCCTTTTCTACCATCGGCAGTTTCAGCCCGCCCGCGCGGTCGGCACGGTTCAGCACCGTGAACATCCGGTTCGACTTCGCAATCTCCATCACCATTTCCCGTAGCGCGCGGGCATTGCGCAGCCCGGTGACTTCCGCTTCCAGCAGAACCATGACATGGCGCGCCAGCGCGATCACCGGCCGCATCGCCACCGGCAGCGGCACCGGAACGTCGATAACGATATAGTTGAACTTGTGCCGCAGCAGCGCCAGCACATGCCGCACGCCCGCCTCGGTGATCTGCAGCTCGGCGTCGATCGCCTCATCGGCGGCAAGCAGGCGAAGCCGTTGGTCCACCTCGATCGCGGCGCGCTCGATCAGCAGCGTATCGGCGCGAAGCGGGTCTTCAAGGGCGATCCGCAGCCCGGGGCCGGGGCGCGCGCCCAGCATCACCGCCGCTTCGCCGTTCTGCAAATGGAGATCGAGCAGAGCCACCGTCGCTTTGGTGGTATCCGCAAGCTGCAGCGCCAGGTTCACCGCGATGCTGGTAGCGCCGGCCCCGCCTTGCGCGCCGCAGATCGCCACCACGTGCCCGCCGCGCGTCGCCTCCGCGTCGGCCTCGCTGCCCGCCAGGTGCGGCCGCAACAATGTCTGCACGGCATCGCGCGTCAGCGGCTTCGGAAGATACTCGGTTACCCCTATGCTGTTCACCAGCAGGCGGTAGAAACCGATATCGGTGCTCTCGCCGATGACCGTCACCACCACATCCGGCGGGCAGACCCGTGCCAGCGCCTCCAGGCTGGCGACCGGATCATCGAGTCCGGAGACATCCACAACGATGGCGGTGAGATCGGTATCGTTCTCCAGGAAACGCACCGCGTTCTGCAGAGTGCCGCGCTTGATCTCCAGTTTCTGCTCGATCTGCTCGAGCCCGGTTTGCAGCGCTGCCGCGCTGACATCGTCATTGATGAAAGCGACGATCCGGCCCCGCAGCGCGACCGACGGGATCGGGTCCACCGCCGCCCGCCCGGCGACATCCCGATCGGTGCGGGTCCGATCGTTACTGTCCAGCATTGCCTCCGCCTTGCGCCGGCTGCTGCGGCTGCTCCTGCTCCAGATTCACGTCGAGCGTGTCGATGTTCGGCAGCGGCGTGCGCTGGCCGGAATACAACCGCGTAACCGGAGGCGAAGCCTCCGCCCCGAGAGACGTGCTTTCCCCGGAGCCGGCAACCAGATCACGCGGGTTCGCCACCATGGCGCGCAAATTGGCGTCGTTCGAGTTACCATATTGGTCGATGCTCCAGGTGCCCGGCTTGTCCAACGGATAGTCCGGCGTGCAACCGGCAGCGGTCAGAAGCACCAAAAGCCAGGGCCAGCGCGACATGAGCGTCCTCATTTGAGAATGAATCCGGCATCAATCCCGTTGCCGGCTGCCGGCGCGACCTGCCGGCCGAACAGGATCCGGTCGAGGTCAGTCGCCGGCCGGAAATGATCCGTGGGCGCCCGCAATGCCTGCGGCCCCGATGTCGGCTGCACGATATAGGGCGTGACGATGATCACCAGCTCGCTCTCCCCGCGCTGAAAATCATTCGACTTGAACAGCGCCCCGAGCACCGGCAGCTCTCCAAGCCCCGGCAGCGCATTGGTCGTATCTGTACTTGTGCGTTGCAGCAGGCCCGCAATCGCAAAGCTCTGCCCGCTGCCCAGTTCAACGGTGGTTTCCGCACGGCGCACCGTGAGTGCCGGAATGGTCAGCGTGCCCCCGCCCAGGGGTATGTTGATGGCGCCGTTTTGGGAAAGCTGGCTGACCTCCGGCCGGATGCGCAAATTGAGCCGCGTGGGTGACAGCACCGTGGGCACCAATGCGAGGCTGACGCCGAACGCCTTGAACTCCACGGTGATCTGGATCGTGCCGTTCGTGCCGTTGCCGGCGACCGGGATCGGGAACTCACCGCCCGCCAGGAAGCTGGCCGTTTCGCCGGACTGCGCCGTGAGATTAGGCTCGGCAAGGATCGTAATCAGTGAATCGGCGGCCAGTGCGTCGATAACGTTGTTGACGTCCCACAGACCGTTGCCGGAGGTGAAGCCGGCGCCGAACTGGTTCGGTGCCGGCGCATTCGGAAGCGGCGTCAACCCGAGCGGCAGCAACGGGGTGATCGTGCTGAGCGCAGCAGCGCCGGTTTGCAGCCCGAACCGCCAGCCATTGCCGCTGCCCAGCGCCTGCCAGTTGAAACCAAGCTGCCGCGTGATCTGCCGGTCGATCTCCGCGATGCGCACCCGGACATTGACCTGGATGCTGCCCAGTACCGCGAGCTGATCAAGTACGCCTGCCTTGTCGCCGACATAGGCACGGGCGATCGCGTTCGCCTGCTGCCCCGCCATCGCGTTGGGAACGGTGCCGGTGAGAGTGACTTCGGTGCCCGTCGCGCGGACCCGCACGCCCTGCGCCCCGGCGACCGACTGGGCGATGCTGGCCTCGATCGCCCGTGCGGTCGCGGCGCTGACCATGGCGGGGCCGGACGGCGCGACCTGCGGAATCCCCGCGGGTACTGCGGCCGGACGACCCGCACCCGGCGTGACCCGTATATTGTACCTGTACGATCGCCGCGCCGGCCTGATTCGTGGTGATCACCGTGGTTTGGCCGGGCGATACGCCCATCAGAAACAGACTAGTCGGCGAGGCGGGCTGCACCCGTGCGATCGTCGGATCGGCCGAGAGCACGGTCGCAGCGGGTTGCGACAGATGCAACAGAACGCCGGTGCCCGCCGAAATCGACAGTGACTGGTTGAGCGGCATGGCAAGCTGCGGGGCCGGTGCGGGCGCCGCCGGCGGAGCGGCCGGTGCCTGGGCCAGCGACTGGCCACCCAGCACTTGCTCCAGCGGCTTGACGCCTGGCGCCTGATCCGGCAAGCCCGGCGACGCGGCCCGAGCCGTCTGCATCCACGCTGCGCCCAGCAGCAACACGCAAAGCCACCGGAAATTATGCAAATGTACTACCATGGGCGCATCAGTAGACCGGACTAATTAAGCTTTCACCAAAGCCAGGAAGATCTGGTCCCCATCGTCATGACCGGGCTTGACCCGGTCATCCACGTCCCTCATGCGAAAGCGAAGAAAAGGACAACCGTCCCCGGCGACAACGGCTGGAATGCTCCCCCCACTGCCGTCATCCAACCAAACCCTCATTGGAACATCACATCCGTCCGCTTATCCCTTCAATAAGCTGTACCGTCTGGCCAACCGGTTCGTCGGTCTGTGACAGGGCCGGCGAGACATCCGCGCCGAACGTCGTCTGCTTGGCCATCAGCGCCGGACCCGGCCGATCCTCCGCCGCGCGGATCGCCAGCGCCAGCTGTCCCAACTGTTTGGCGACCGTTACCTTCTCCGCCTGCTCGGGTGTCACTTCCAGTGTGACGGTGCGCGCGATCTTGCCAGCCGCCGAGGTGCCGGATGGCGCGCCTTGCACGATCTCCTGGTCGATCGCGATCACCCGCACATCGCTCAGCACGGTCTCGCTCAGAACACGCTTGCCGGCTGGCTCTTTGTCCAGTTGCTGCGTCAACAGCACATCGACATGATCGCCCGGCCAGATCAGCCCGGCCACACCAGAAACCGGATCGACACCGATGGAAATCGCGCGCATCCCGGCGCCCAGCACGCTCGCGAGAAAGCCACGATCGCGCGGGCTCAGAATGTCCGCCTCGGTGATCGGCTGGCCGGAATCGAGGTAATTGCGGATCAGCGCACCCCGCAGCCGGGCGCGTGCATCAGGCGTATCGATAATGGCATTCGCCGGTACCTGCCCCACTGGCACGGATTTCACGGCGAAATCTTCATCGCGCGCCAATGTCCCGGCCGGCAGCAGATGCGCGGCGGCAAGGTAGCCGGACTGCAACGGCGGCGGCGCTGTCGGCGCCTGCAAAGACACTCGCACAGGATGGACCAGTTGGAAACCGATCATCCCCAGGGCGGCGGCGGTCACCAGCATCAACACCACCACCGTCATCCGAAGTGAGACTGACATGATTCAGCTCCAGGTATGAGTCAGGATCGTCCAGATCCCGCCGCAGGCGATGGCGATCCCGTAAGGCAGCGGCGCACCGCGCAGAATGCGCCAGCGTTCCGCGGCATAGACGCGCCGCAGAGAAGAAGACCCGGCGGGCGCCAGCGCAGGCCGGGGCAGATGTCGCATGAAAAGATGAATCAATGCCAACACGCCGCCGGCGAGAGCAGTGGCCTCGATCAGGTACAGTGTACCTGTAACGGACTGGCCGACTGCGGCGGCCGCCAGCAATTTGACATCCCCTCCGCCCAGAACGCCGCGGGCATGGAGCGGTACAAGCAAAATCAGTAAACCCGCAGCCGCCCCGACGGACTGAACGGTGAAGAGCAGTCCGACAGTACCGGCGAGCGCTAGCCCTCCTACCGCCACAATTGCACCGGCTTTGTCCGGGATAGTTCGGGCCCGGAGATCTGCCAGTGCAGCGAAAAGAAGACCGCCCACCTGAACTCCCGTTGCTAGGTCATGAAAGCCTAATTTCACGCACTCGCTCCGAGACGCCCGGCGTGATGCTCGATACCCGATCGCCCGGGTCGCAGGAGAGGCGGGCCGCCTCTCCTGCCCGGAAGCATCTAATTACGGAACCACGATACCCTTCACATATAGCCCAACGGCGTTTAACTGAGTCTGTATGGCGCCACCGAGTACCCCCGCACCAGCGACAAACGCCAGAGCGATCAGCCCCGCAACCAGAATGTACTCGATACCCACAGTGCCCTTCTGGTCCCCCAGCAAGGTGGCGAGGCGAGCGCGGATGTAGGGAAGATAGACGTGCATTTTAGTGACTCCATCAATGAGTTGACACACTGCACCGCATTCCCCCCCACACCATACGATGTGGGAACCAAGCCGGTTGCAGCGGCGATTGGTTAATCGCCTGTTGAGTGTTTTAACGGATCATTTACGCTCTAGCAACTCTTTTTTTACGCCTTGTTTACGAGTACAAGGGTCTGCCTCCCATGAGGCCGGAACGACAGTTTAGGGGAACCATCTCACTTGCGGTATAAGATGTCTGACCGCGGTGCTACGGCGCGGTTGCACAACTGGCGCGGTCGTGCCCGTCCGTACCGCTCTGCGTTACGCCGCCAGAGCGGCCTTAACAGCAGCCCGGAGCGTATCCAGATCTATAGAAACCTGAGCAACCGCCAGGGAGGTCGCTGCGACTGTAACCGCAGCGATGACTGCTTATTCCAGCCCGGTCACGCCCCTCCGGTCATCCCCCACAGCGGCGAGGCGAGTGCGGACGCAGGCAAGATGGCTAAACATCCGACCCCCCGGTAACGGGGCAACACGCCCCCGCCCATCCCTCTGCCGCACCACCTGGGAACCAGGCTCGCCGCAGAGACGATTGTTAATTCTCTGTTGACGAATTGAGCATTTTCTCATATTTCTTGCAAGAGCGAATCTTTCACGTTTCAAGTATGGACCGATGCTGAGGGGCAACAATGAGCCGGTCGCGACATTTGCCAGCCTCGCGCGGGACTGGCGCGGTGCGGCTGCGCCCATTTTTGCGGTCACCGCGGTCGCGTTCATCGGCCTCGCCGGCTTGGCGACCGATGAGATGGTCGCGGGCGGCGATGGGGACGACTCCGCATTACCGGAACGTAACCTGGGCCAGAGCTCGGAAAAAGCCAGCGATCCCGGTGAAGCTGCGCGATCCGCCCGCCTGTCTGCGGGTCCGCCATTCGCAGCGCGCGAGGTGACGCGGCCCGTCATCTCGCTCGTCCGCTGTCGCAGGGGCGTCGTGGCGATCGAGTTTGTCCTCCTGGCGCCCGTCCTGTTGGTGATCTTATTCGGGACGATCTATTTCGGGCTCGCGCTTAACAATTACCTCACATTGACCAACGCGGCAGAGCAGGGCGCGCAGACCCTATCCCTGGGCCGCGGTACATCGACTCCCTACTCAACGGCCATGACCGCTATCGATAGCGCGGCCACAAATCTCAATACATCCGCGATCACCCAGACCGTACAGATCGGCGGTTCGTCATGCAGCAGCGACAGCGCTTGCAGCACTTTGCTCACTGCCGGCGCCGTCGCCTCGGTAGCCCTCACTTATCCATGCAATCTCACGTTTGCGTACTATAATGGGGGATCGTGCACCCTCTCCACCCAATCGGCGGCTATCGTTCAGTAAGGAGGGAAACAATGTATCGATCGACCGGCTCAATCGTTCTAAAACTCAGGAGGGCGTTGCGCGACCGCCGCGGCGTGAGCGGACTGATCTTTGCAGTCATGGCGACGGTACTGTTTGGCGCGGCGGGGATGGCGGTTGACGTCGGCGTAGCACTCAATGCGCGACAAGCACTGCAAGCCAACACAAACGCCGCGGTGCTGGACGCTGCATATCAATGGGACCAGACGGGCAGCCAATCCACCGCGCTGAGCGCGGCCCAGACCTGGAACGCGACTCATCCCGTTCCCAACGTCAGCGGTATTACGGCGAATGCATCCGCTGTATGCATCGGTGCCAGCCAGACATCCGGCCTGCCGACGTGCGGGAGTGGTGTCAACAATGCAGTCGCGCTGAATCAGACCGGGACCGTTCCCACTTATTTCGCCAAGGTCCTCGGCATCAACTCCTGGACCGTCTCGGCGACTGCGGCGGCGGCCTGGGCGGGCGGCCCGGCGAAACCATTGAACATCATGTTTGTGCTCGACACCACGAAATCCATGGGCACAACAACCGACGACACAGGTTGCAAAGTTCCGGGCGTTTCCGCGCCCACCCGGCTCACTTGCGCGCTGTACGGTGTCCAGTTGATCCTGAAGCAACTCAACCCGCAGAGCGATCAAGCGGGAATCATGGTGTTTCCGGGCATGTCCAGCACGTGGACGCCCTGCGGGTCGCCGAACATCGAGGTCTATGGCAAGGCCGGCATCGTCTATCAGGCCATTCATAGTGCACTCGATACGAATTATGCCACTTCCATCGGTCATCTGAGTGACTCGTCGGATCTCGTTAAGACGGTCGGCGACAACAGCAATGGTGTTACCGGGTGTCTCAAGGCCCCAGGAGGTGAGGGAACCTTTTACGCCCAGGCGATCTCAGCCGCGCAGACCGCTCTTCAATCCGAGGGTTCGTCCACGGCGCAGAATGTCATCATTCTGCTCAGCGATGGCGAGGCGAATGCGACATCGTCCGACATGGACCCAACCTATGCGTCTACAGCTTGTTCGCCGAGCACTGTTTGCAGCCCCGGGCATCTTGAACAGCAATGCAACCAGGCGGTCGCAAACGCTGGGACCGCGACGACAGATGGAACCTGGGTCTATGCGATCGCCTATGATGCGGGCGGCGCGGGGACGGGCTGCCCAAGCCAGACCGTGAGCGGTGGGTCCGGATCTCATAAAACGTCCACCACTTACTATGACAGTCCCAATGGCACAAACGTCAATGTGTGGACGCCGTGCACTGCGCTGCAGGCAATAGCTTCCGATCAGGCCAAGTTTTACTCCACCAACGCAAGCTGCAGCAGCGTCAACAACTACACCGATGTCGCAAGCGCTTTTCAGCAGGTCGGTTATACTCTCAGCCAGCCGCGCCTGGTGTTGTATTAGGTGTGCCGGTGACGGCTGCCCGAGCGGCAGCCGTCACCTTTGCACGCTGACCAGCGAGTTGGCGGCGGGGGTGGCAACCATCACCGCCTCGGCCTCGTATAACTTCAGCTTCTTGTTGCCGCAATGGACCGGTTTGAGCGGCAGCATTTCGGAAAGCACGACGCTGGAGACTTATTAGCCGCTCCTGTTCACCACGCCTTGTGAGACGTGCGGGCGGCGAACCGGGGCAAGTCTCGATCGTTGCGTTTGTTGCCTATCGGTGCCGGCTGGCCTTCCAGGAACTCTACGATCAGCCTCGGCAGGGCGGCACGCTATCTCCCTCGCTGGTTCGCAACTTCCGGTTGCCAGCCTGAAGATTTTTCTACCCACTCGAAGTAGCGAGCAACCGAAAAGCGCTCTTGCGCCGCCAAAGCCCGGGGCTGTCGATAGCTAATTAAGTTGTCCGGTTTACGTAGCACATCAGTTGTCCGCTTGTTTCCGGTCCGTTCCCAAGAGGCAGGGACAGAACGGCGGCCGTTCTGGCGGCAGGTCAGGCGGGCCGTTGGCTGGTGACGGGCGCGTCTTCTTCAACTCATGAAATCAATTTCCTTCTTTTGCTGATGCGCCTGTGGAGTTGTGGGCAACGCTCTTCCGTTGCCCACAAATCCACAGGCGAGCCGGACCCAAGCGCGATCATGCCGCCGCGTCCAACGCCGCCATCCGCAGCGCCCCCTGCGCGTCATAGCGTCCCAGGCAGCGCGGGCCGTGGAACACCGCGTGGCTCCCGTCGTGATATTGCCGCACCTTCACCCGTGCCTTCACGAAATGAGCACGCAGCGGCGACGGTGGTATCTGCAGCTTCATCCGTCGCCACGAAACCGTGTTGTCGCGGTCCACCTGGCGCTCCTCCTGGATACACAGAATTTCCCGCAGATCGACACCAGCAACGGCGACGAAAGCCGATCCCTCCTGCTCCGCCTTCACCGCAAACTGCGCGTTGTGCGCCGGCAGGTAGCAATCCCGAATGAACCGGTTGGCCTCCGCAACCGTCGTGATCCCAGCCAGCGCCAGCTCCTTGACCAGGCGATCCTGTAACGTCTGAAACAGCCGCTCCGAACGACCACGGGCCTGCGGTGAGTAGGCCGCAATGTGCTCCACGCCCAAATGCGCCAGCGCCCGCCCAACCTGTGTCGGCCGCTTCCGGTCAACCGGGCCGCCAAACTCCGGCGTCACGAAGTAGTGGCTGCCCCGATCCGTATAGAGGCTCAGCGGCAGGCCATGCGCGCCAAACACCTCCAGCAGAGCCTGGAACGTCAATTCCGTGCCTTCCTCCGCTACCAAAAACCCCGAGTAGATCACGTTCGTCGCGTCGTCCATCGTCACTATCAGGTCCAGCGTCTCCCGCCCCGCCAGCCATTCATGGCGCGACCCATCCTGATGAAGCATCATTCCAGGCAACGGCCGTCGCGGCCGCTTGCGCCGGTGTGCGCCGCGCCGCGCGGCGCGCTCCAGAAGCCCCTTCGATTGCAGGAACGCCTTGGTCCACGTGTAGCCCCAGCGGAAACCGTGGCGGCCCACCAAGTGCTCGTGAAAGTGCTTCGCCGTGAACCCGCTGTAACGCATACGATACAGCCGCTCGACCTCCTCCTCCCGGTCGACCGGAACCCGCTTCCCAGACGTCCGACCAAGCCGCCGGTCCAGAAGACCGGCCGCCCCGCACTCTTCGTAGCGCTGTTGCCAACGACGGAATGTCCGCTCGCTGATCCCAAGCAGCTCCGCCGCTTCGCACTGGTTGAGTTCGCTCGCTTCATACCGCTCCAGCACGCTCCCGAACTTGATCACTCGCACACCCTGAAGGGCTTCCGACCGGCGCATCCGGGCTCCCAAAAGGAACCATCATCACCGGACAGATCGTGCGCTACCTAAACCGGACATACCGTGTGCTACCGACACGCCAAAGCCCGGGGCTTGGCTGCCTGCGCACCCCGGAGTAAGATTTGGAAAAATAGCGGGGATCGTGCCATGAGGCGTGCCTTTTGGTTCTCGACGATACTTCTCGGCATCCTGACGGTCTGGTCGCATGCCGATGCCCGAGGTGGCGGCGGCGGAGGCTTCGGCGGCGGTTTTCATGGCGGATTCGGGCGCTCCGGAGGCGCCATGCGGTCATTCCACTCCGCGTCCGGATTCCACCGGCAGTCCTTCGCGCGTCGCCCGTTTCTTTCCCAGCAGCGTCTCAATGCCTTTGGTCTGGGTCGCAACCAGCTTTTCACGCAGCCCGGCTATTTCTATGATGGCAGCTATTGGTGGCCCGACTGGTGGGCCGGGGATAGCCAGATCGCCGTCAGCCCACCGGCTCCCGAGGCGCCCCCGCAACCCCAGGTGATTGTCATCCGCACCGACGGGCAGGGGCGCATGGACGCGGAACCTGCGCCAGACTATTCATATGCGGGCTGCCAGGCGATCCCCAACGGGTTTCACTGTGATATTGGTGGGGGCGCGCACTACGTTCGCTAGCGGAGGGCTCCCCGCTGCCCACTTAGCTGGTTGGTACGGGGCTGGTGCCCGCGCCGCCTTTCTCGTGCAGTCTGAGCCGCCAGCCGGCGCTCCCGCAGAGCGGCTCAGGGCGCCGGCCTGACGGCACCAATCGAATCGCGCGCCCGAACAAGTGCTCGGTCCCGCCCGCCAGACGGTTATCATAGCCGACCGATCCGGCGGGCGGTGTCCACCCCTACCGCCTTGGCCGATGCGCTGATCGACGGGCCTGCGATCACAGCGCTATGTTGGGACGCGTCCTCACCACTGCGAAACGGCCCGGATCCTCTCAGAGGAGTCGACCGTGATCCATCAGCTCCGCATCTACGAGATTTTCGAGGCCAACAAGGCGGCCTGTCAATCGGCGTCGAACATTGACCCTCGATCGGCGTCCAAAATTGACCCCTCAGATATCGGCTTGTGCCGGTAGTGCAAAGGGGGGACCCGCGCGCCGCGGAGTGCCCCACGAGGAGGCTGACGCAGCGGCGCGCGGGGGGTTCCTGTGGACCCACCGGTGCAAGCCCGGGTGGTAGAGGCGGTGGGCGTCAGGCGCGGTTCTTGAAGCGCCAGCTGTCGTTGCCTGTCTCGACGATATCGCAGTGGTGAGTGAGGCGGTCGAGTAGTGCAGTGGTCATCTTTGGATCGCCGACCATGTCGAGATGCCACAACGCTCGACAGGCGAGTCGCTCAGGTCAGGGTCACCGACCCGCATCATCCTCTGTATGGCAAGCGTTTTCCGGTCAGCGATCGACTGTCAGGGCGCGGGCCGGGGCTAATCGTTGTCCGGCTGCCTGACGGCCGAGAGCGCTCTATATCACGATTCGCTACAGATCTCGCAGCAACGGCCCATGAGCAGCTGGCCGTATCGAGTCGCCAAGCACACATTTCAGTGCACACGCTTCTGCCTTTGGCAAATCACATCCGTGCTGTGCTCGCTTCGAGACATGCGGAGCTCGAAGCCGGCGGACGACACCCCGAACGGCCATCGGCAAATCCGGAGCCGGATAGAGCCAGGCAAGGCGTTAGCGACAGCGCCGCGCCTATGGCCGCAACTTTCAATCGAGGAACGGCGGCGGCTGGCCCAGCACCTGGGTCAACTCTTGCAGCGCCTGCGTCCGCTTACCGCCGAGCCAAAGGAGGGAAACTGTGTCGACGACGACGTCGTTGAGCGATGATCGCATCACGACTGCGCACCGCGCCAAGCTTGCCTACGTTTACGTTCGACAATCATCGCCGGGGCAAGTTCGCCATCATCAGGAAAGCACCGAGCTACAGTACCGGCTGGTTGAGCGTGCGGTTTTGTTCGGTTGGCCCCAAGAACGAGTTCACGTCATCGACGATGATCTTGGTAAGTCGGGGGCCTACAGCCGTGATCGCCGCGGTTTTCAGACGTTGATCGCGGAGGTCGGGCTTGGCAAAGCCGGGCTCGTTATGAGCCTGGACGCATCTCGGCTGGCACGCAACAACCGAGATTGGCACCAGCTTCTGGAATTGTGTTCACTGTTCGGGGTGCTGATCGCAGACGGCGAGCGCCTGTATGACCCTGCAGCCTATCACGACAGGCTGCTCCTGGGCTTGTCAGGGATCATGAGCGAGGCGGAGCTGCATCAGATCAAAATCCGCCTCCATCAAGGCGAGCGCCAGAAGGCAGCGCGCGGCGAGCTGCGATTACCACTTCCGGCTGGCCTGATCCACAACCGAGACGGCAGTGTCACCCTCAATCCAGATGAGGAGGTACAGCAGCGGCTCCGGCTGGTCTTTACGAAATTTCGGGAGCTGCGCAGTGCCAAGGCGGTCATGCGATATCTACGACGCCACAACCTGCTGTTCCCTGTGCGACCGCTTCGTGGCTCGGCGCCGCATGAAGTCGTCTGGCGCGTGGCCAACAATGCTCGTGTGATCCACATTTTGAAGAACCCAGCCTATGCTGGCGCTTACGTCTATGGCCGGCGACGGCCGGAGCCGCTGCGGCGACGGCCAGGTAGCGATCGTATCGGGACGGTGGCGGTTCCGCCTGAGGATTGGTCGATCTGCCTCAAGGACGCCCATCCGGCTTATGTCGACTGGGAAGAGTTCATGGCAAATCAACGGCAGCTGGCTAATAATGTCGCACGCTACGATGCGGGCCGATCCGGTGCGCCCCGCAAGGGCAGTGCTCTGCTGCAGGGCATCGTCAGTTGCGGTCGGTGTGCCCGCCGCATGTGCCTGCGCTATTCCGGAACTGATGGCGATTTTCCAGTCTACGTTTGCGTGGCCGACCAAACTTTCGACGGAGGGCCGAAATGCCAAGAGGTGCGAGCCCTCCAGGTCGACGCTGAGGTAGAACGATTGATCCTGGAGGCGCTGACGCCAGACCAAATCGCGGTGGCGGTTGCTGCCGTGAGTGAGGTCGAAGTGGAGAACCGTGCGATAGAGCGACAATGGTCGCTCAAGCGCGAGCGGGCCCGCTATGATGCCGAGCGCGCCCGACGCCAGTACGACGCCGTTGAGCCCGAGAACCGCTTGGTGGCTCGCTCACTCGAGAGGATCTGGGAAGAGCGCTTGAGGCGGGCGGACCAAATCGAGCAGGAATACGAGGCATGGCGTCGTGAGCAGGCCGTCTCGGTTTCCGACAGCGATCGGCAAGAGATTCTGGCACTGGGCGAGGACTTGCCGAAGCTGTGGCACGCTGCGACGACCACCGCGGCAGAGCGCAAACAGATCGTTCGACTGGTGATCAAGGAGGTCATACTGGATCAGAAGCAGCGGCGTGGCTACGTCTGGATCAGGATTATTTGGCAAACCGGCGCGACCAGCGAGCACTGGTTGCAACGACGCGTGCAAGGCTATGCGCAGCACGCCGATCAGGAACAACTGAGACGGCGTATCGTCGAACTCAACGGGCTGCAGAAGATGGATGCTGAGATTGCCGCCACCCTCAACAGGGAAGGGTTTCGGACCGCGCACGGACCACCATTTTCTGGCAACATGGTTCACGTGCTGCGAAAACGGTGGGGGATCCGGACCGTCAAGATCAACGGCATCGCGGTGAACCCTCCGCGATGGGCCGACGGAAGCTACTCAGTACAGGGTGCAGCCGCGCTGATCGGCATTACACCGCAGACCATTTTTGATTGGCTCCGAAAAGGCTGGCTGAAGGGAAAGCAGCTGACCAAGGGCATGCCGTGGCAAATCTCGATATCTCCCGACCAAGTGGCGACGCCTAGGGCGCGCGCTCGACAGACCATCCGCTCCAATGGAGAGGCATCATGAAGGCGTCGAGTCGCCGAAGACGCTCGGCCATTCGCCGAAGGCAAGATTGGTCGTGACGATCACGGAGGTGCGCTCGTAGAGCCGGCTGACGGTGTGGAACAGCAGCTGCCCGCCGGCCTGTGCGAAGGGCAGATAGCCGAGTTCGTCGAGCACGACGAAGTCCAGACGGGTGAGATGATCGGCGAGTCGTCCCTGGCGGCCTGCCCGCCCTTCGGCCTCGAGCCGGTTGACCAGATCGACGGTGTTGAAGAAGCGTCCGCGCGATCCGGCGCGGATACAGCTCCGCGCGATCGCGATCGCCAGATGCGTCTTGCCGGTGCCGGTCCCGCCGACCAGGACGAGGTTGCGCTGCTGAGCGATGAAGTTGCCGTCGGCAAGATCGCGCACCAGGCTCTCGTTGATCGGCGTTCCGTTGAAGGCAAACTCGTCCACGTCCTTGGCGAGCGGCAGCTTGGCGATCGTCAGCTGATATCTGATTGAGCGCGCCTGCTTCTCCGAGATCTCTGCCTTGAGCAGATCGCCGACAAAGCGTTGCGGCTCGTGCTTGCGCTTGATCGCGGTGGCCAGCATCTCGTCATAGGCGCCCTTCATTCCAAAGAGCTTGAGCTCCCCCATCATGTCGAGGACTTCGGTTCGCTCCATGCTCATGTGCTCCTGAGTTGATCGTATCTGGCGCAATCGGCGACCGGCGCATGGCGGAGTATCAACGCATCCGGCGTAAGGATGATGGCCGCCGGCCCGGGGTCGCGGTGCCGCGTGAGGATGTTGATGATCACGTCAGATGAGTGGACGCCTTCGGACATCGCCTGCGCGCAGGCAGCTTCGACCGCCGTCAACCCATCCGTCAGCACGGCAGCCAGGATGGCGACCATCTGACGATCGCCATCGTCGGACCCGGCGAGCTTGCGCCGCACCCGCTCCAGCGCGGCCGGCAGCACCCAGTCCCTGAACGGCGCGCCGTTGCGCAGCGCGCCCGGTTTGCGGGCCAAAACCGGCACGTAATGCCAAGGATCGTAGATCGTCTCGCCTCGGCTGTAGCTGCGGCGGTGTTCCGCGACGATGCGCCCATCCTGGCGGATGATGATCCGATCGGCGTAGGCATGGATCTCGACAGGCCGGCCGACCGCACTGGCGCTCACGGAGTATTTGTTATTGTCGAAGCGCACCAGACAGGTCTTCGACACCGACGCGGGCAGCGCGTGGAAGCCATCGAAGCGGCCGCGATAGGCGACAAGCTTCGGCCGCTCTTCCTCGAAGACTTCCCACACCGTCTGCTCGGGACGCTCGGGATGCGGATGCGCTTTGGCGTAGGCGATGCATCTATCGGTGAGCCAGGCGTTTAGTTCGTCGTAGGTCTTGAACCGCAGCCTCGGGGTAAAGAAGCGCTCGCGCACCAGGCCTACTTGGTTCTCCACCTGACCCTTCTCCCAGCCCGATGCCGGCGTGCAGGCGACCGGATCCACCAGATGGTGAGCGCACATCTGCAGGAAGCGGCGGTTGTATTGCCGGTCCTTGCCGATGAAGATCGTCTCCACCGCGGTCTTCATGTTGTCGTAGATGCCGCGCGTGCAGGCGCCCCTGAAGAGCGCGAAAGCGCGCTCGTGGGCGTCAAACACCATCTCCTGCGTCTCGCGTGGATAGGCGCGAACGGACATCATGCGGCTATGACACAGGCGGACGTGCGCGACCTTCACAGTCACCGTCACGCCGTTCATCACGACAATCTCGTGGCTCCAGTCGAATTGGTAGGCCTCGCCCGGCGCGAACGACAGTGGCACGTAAGCGGCCGCCGCCTGGCCCGCGTGCTCCCGGCTCCAGGTCCGGGCGTAGCGTCGGACGGCGTCGTAGCCGCCGTCGTAGCCCAGCGCCCGCAACTCCTCGAATATGCGGATCAAGGTCAGCCGCTCGCGCGCCGTGCTCTCGACGTTCGCGGTCAGCAGCCGGTCGATCTCGACCTTCCAACGGCCGAGCTTGGGGCGTGGCTGAACCTCCCGCTCATAGGAAAACGACGTCTCCCCCGACCGAAGCACCTTGCGAACCGTGTTGCGCGATATGTTCAGGTCGCGCGCGATCTCCCTGATCGACTTGCCCTTGACCAAATGCTCGCGTCGTATCCGGCCGATCGTCTCCACAATCAGCATCCCCCACCGCCCACCTCAAATCGAAGCAGGCAGCCCACAAGCCACAATTCAGGGGGTCAATTTTGGACGCCGATCCCCCGGGCTCAGGGGGTCAAAATTGCACGCCGAAACACAGCGGCCTTCCACGCCCGCTTTCGCGACCACGCCGCGCGCATCATGCGGCGCCATGTCAATCTGGCCAGTCCATCGGAAAAGTCGATGGGGCCTCTGTCAGCCCGGATCGGAAGCAAATAACTTTTAGGAATCCTGCAATAGCTAGCGGAACGGTAGATTTTGCAGCGAACGCGGAATTCCAGGACTTGGTCGTAAGCTGTCCGCGGCTTAAGCCAGCGCGACAGATGCGTTCAGCCTTTACTGCAAGCCCGCTTGCCGAGCACCGCGAACGCCCCCTGCAACCGGTGCACGGTCTGGCGGAGCAACGTCCGGCTCGGCGGAGCCCTTTCGGCCCGGTGCCCCATCCGCAATGTCCCTGACCCGCCCCATCGGAGGATTGGTCGCGCCTTCTGCCAGATCATAGCGTGCGGCAAGTCTGCCTTGACACCATTCGCTGGCTCGGCCGCGAGGTTAGCGGCTGCGATCCGCAGGAGCACGCTGCGGGAGGTGATCTCCACACTCTTCTGGCTCTGCCGAGGCAGCGGAATCTTGCTGCGCCCGCAATATGCGACCAAGAGCGCCGTGAGCCCCTCGGCCCCCACCTCGGCCGACGGCATGCCATCGGCATCCCTGAATACCACTGTGTTCTTCTCAGGCAGGAACTCGATCCTGCGCATTCGCTCCGCGCGCAGTCCCGCAGCCTCGGCCATGCGAGGAACCGCAGCGATGGCACGCATAATAGCGGGCGCATCGAACTCTACCGTCCGGGTCTCCAGCACAGGCAAGCGATCGGCTCCTGGTTCGCCCCGCGCGGGAACGCCATGTCCCGTGGAGGCGCCAGCGACCATCGCATGCCCGAGTGAAGGGGTTCCTAACGAGAGTTGCGCGCTCGACGAAGCACGGGGGTGATCAACAACCAAGCGGGCTGGAGCGGCGATTGCAACGAAAACCTGATATGCTGCCACGGTCCACACCACAATCTGCTCCAATTCTGCCACTGATCCATGTCAATGCGGGTCCTCAGCAGGAGGCAACATAATTTATTTGATTACGAGGACTCAGATGTGACGGACACCAAGCCACGCAAGGTAGCCATCGTCGATGACGATGATGCGGTGCGAAACTCGTTTCGGTTCCTGCTGGAAGTTGCAGGACACGCCGTCGAAGCATTTGCCTCGGCAGCCGAGTTCCTCAAATCCGAGATGCACCATCTGGCGTGCCTAATCGTGGATCATCACATGCCACACATGACGGGCTTGGTTTTGGCTCAAAAGCTGCGTGCCGACGGAGTAGGCATTCCAATTCTGCTGATCACGGGTGATCCGTCACCAGCCATACTCGCCAGGGCCGCCGAGCTTGGCATCGAAATGGTGCTAGAGAAGCCCACCGATGGCCAAGACGTGCTTGATTTCGTCAACTCCACGTTGTCCTGAGGCAGATAAACTCGGCACAAGTGGCCCTCTGAGTGGCTTGACGACGGCCGATATTTGGCGCGAGTGAAAGCGCGGCTGGGTGCTCCCACGCTTTGGGGTAGGGGCTCCGATGCAGGCGGGGGTCTTCTACGGAACGGCTACCAACCATCCGGCCCGATGTTGAGGATTGTTGCGGGCTTCTTCGTGCCGACCGATGCAAGGATCAGCGACAGGTCATCGAGGGGCTTCTTGTCGAATGCAAAGCACGGCTTGCCGGCCTTGACCGGGACAATCAGGTGGCCGCGAGTGACTTACTGGAGCGTCGCATTCACGCACTACAGGAGGTGCTTGCCCACCAGCATCGCGTGATCGAACTTGGGCAAGGCTTGTCCACACTTATCCACGAGGCCAGCTAGCCGCTCACTGCAATAAGCAACTACGTCGCCGGCTGGTCGCACATGGGAGACACGAACAAATTGGAAGTTGCCTGAAGCAGATAGCAGACCAAACTGATTGTGCTTGGCAGACCATCGCAAGGGTCCGTGAGTTCGTGAAATAGAGCGACGGTGCAAAATCGCTCGATCTTAGGTCGCTGTCCGCTGCTATACGGTGCCTCTACACTCAATGAACACACCCACACATCGGAGCACAGCGGCGACCCCCTGCCGAATATCGAGCCGAGCTGGACCGTGGCGCCGACGCAATCCGCGCTGGCGAGCACGCTGCGCGTCTGGCCGGTGGCATACCTTGCCGTGGGGCAGTCGTGAGCATGATGTTGCATATAGCAAGCCACCCCAGCTAAATCTCTTGCGGGTCCGCCAATCTGGCCCCCGGACCTGGAGTGTTGGATGAGCGACAGCGGCGACACACCAATTCACGATTGGCTCCAGCCGCGCCTGCAAACCCTCGTGGACGAGGCCGTACGCAACGGTTTCGATCGCGAAGCGGTGGTCGCGGTGATCACCGATCTCATTACATCGCCGCCATTCGACACTGCACTGCCGCTGGAGGCGGAATGAGCGCATCCCACACAGTTAATTCAGAGGGGCTGTCGGCATGAACCGGATCGTCATATTTCTGGCCCTCCCTGTCGGCGTCCTTTTGATTGTGCTCACGTTCACTGTTCTCCAGTCGTGGGTACGGGGAACCGGACTATGTGCGACGTGGCTAGGTGGAGTTCTGCCCGCGGCCTATTGCCGGTGATCAGGCACGACCGCCTGATGGGAATGCTTCAGGTGCTTTCGTGCATCCCCGGGCCATCGTGCCAGCCGACGTATTCTATAAATCGAAGATCATCGAGGACGGCAAGCAGCCCTGCACACCTGGCCAGTGGATCGGCGGGTAGGCCGCGCGCGGAACAATGGGCCAGAGTTGTTGCGGCGAATTCCAGAACCGCTCTAGGCCATCGCGGGTTTGGCAGCGGGGCTTAATTTAGCCTTGCAACGACAATGGCGATCAGTCCCAACGGCAGTCCGAGAATCATCGCGGTTCCCGGTTCAGGTACCGCTGTCGCAGAGAGCGAGGCGTCGAAGCTGGTGCCCGTGGCGGCTGTCGATGCTGAAACAGCATGGTAACCAGCTCGGTCACGGAGAAATGGCCGTGTAGCAATTCATCCGCTGCGCTGCCCCAGGCGAATGGGCCGCTGCTCGGGAACGCGCTGTTCGTCAGCAGTATGGACTCACCAAACGGCAAATCGCTCGGATCAACATAAGTCTGATAGCTCAACAGTAAGCATCCGCCGAGTGCCGCGGTGTTGCACGGCCGTCGACCAAGCATGCGGACGACGCACTGGTGTCGCCTACCTCTTGAGGTCCGCGAGGAGTTCCTTGAGTTTCTCGATACCTTCGGCGGTAAAGGCAACGGTGGACATTTCGTCGATGTCCCAGACGGTGAGGACACCGTCTTCCGGCTCCATATCGAGGGCGATGTCGCGCAAGAGGTCCTCGTCCTCGCCGAGCATCTTGGCCACCCGGCCGATGGTGGAGACGGAACTGGGCGCCGCCATTGATCAGGCCGCGCGGTCGACGCGAGTAGCTCGCGGCCAATGCCAGGGCAGCAGTTCGTGCAACCGCGAGACTGGGTGATCACCGATGCGCGCGAGCACGTCGGCGAGCCAGGCGCGCGGATCGATGTTGTTCAACTTTGCCGACGCAATCAGCGAATACATCGCCGCTGCCCTCTCCCCGCCGCGGTCCGAACCGGCGAACAGCCATGACTTGCGCCCGAGTGCAATTCCGCGCAGCGCGCGTTCCGCCGCATTGTTGGTCAGGCAGATGCGTCCATCGGCAAGGAAGCGCGCAAAGGCATCCCATCGCTTGAGCATGTAGTCCATCGCCTTCGCGACGTCGGCATGACGCGAGAGCTTGCCGCGTTCGACGCGCATCCAGCTCTCGAGGGAGCGCGACCCGGACCTGTCTTACGGCCTGCCGTTGGGTCGCTGGCAGGCCGTTGATGTCGCGTTCGACATCGAAGATCGCATCGATCCGGCGCACCGCCTCGATCGCGAGCGGCGCCTTGGCAACTTCGGCGAGCACGAACAGTTTGCGCCGTCCGTGTGCCCAACACGCGGCCTCAATGATCGGACCAGGCTGGCGTGCGGGGTGGTAGAGGTCGTTGAACCCGGCATAGGCGTCGGCTTGCAGAATGCCCGCGTAGCCGGCGAGATGTCGGCACGGATGCTCGCCGCTGCGATCGCGCGAATAGAAGAAGATCGCCGCTGGCGGTGCCGCGCCACCGAACGGCTGGTCGTCGCGCACATAGGTCCATAATCGGCCGGTGACGGTCTTGACCTTGGCCAACACCGGCACGGTGGTCTCATCGCCGTGTAGGCGCTCGGCGGCGAGTACGTGGGCCTTGATCAGCGTCACCAATGGCGACAGCGCCGTCGTGCAGGCACCCACCCAATCGGCCAGTGTGGAGACGCTGAGATCGATGCCCTCGCGGGCAAACCGCTCGCTTTGGCGGTTCAACGGCTGATGCTCGCCGAACTTGCCATGGACGATCGTCGCCAGCAGGTCCGGACCGGCGCGGCCACGGGAAATCGGATGGAACGGCGCCGGCGGCTGCGTGATCGTCTCGCACGAGCGGCAGGAGAACTTCTCTCGCACCGTCTGGATCACCTTGTAGGTCCGTGGAATGCTCTCCAACGTCTCGGTGGTGGTCTCGCCGAGCTTGGTGAGCTGACCGCCACAGCACGGACAGCTTGTCGGCGACGGCAGCACCAGCCGCTCGCGCGGCAGGTGCGCCGGTAACGGTGCGCGCACCGGCTTGGCGCGTGTGAACGGGCGCACGTTCGTCCTGTTCGTGGCCGCATGAGCGGCAGCCGCTTCGTCCTCGGCGGCAGCGGTCTCGAGTTCCTCGATCTGCATCTCCAACTGATCGAGCAGCTTGCGTCCACGCTCGGCGGAGGCGCCGAAGCGGTCACGCTTCATCTTGGCGATTAGCAGCTTCAGATGCGCAACCATCGCCTCGGCACCAGCGGCACGAGCCTCAAAATCACGCCGCGCGGCCTGCTCGGAGATTAGCGCTGCTTTCAGCGCGTCGATGTCATCCGGAAGTGTACCGGCCGAATCGCTCATGCCGACAACTGAAATCACACTCGCCCGTGGTCATGCACGCGAAATCTTCAAAAAAACCCCGGCAACTGTGCAACTAGTCCAATCTTAGCCCGCCAGTTCCGGTCGCCAGGTTCGCTGCGGGTGTCTCCAGTCAATTCCCTCTAGTGTTGCGATCCTATCGCTTCGATCCCCGGCCTCCATCTGGTTCGCGGCCGATCCCGCCATCCCGGTCGGGATCGAAGTGTCAGAGTCAGAACACTAGCATGTAGCCGAGTTGGGCCGCCGTAATCGCAACCACTCCATCCGCCGGCGATGGCCAGATGAACCGACCGCGCTCGAGTCGCTTGGCATATAGCGACATGCCGAGGCCGTCATGCCAAAGAACCTTTATCAGATCACCCCGACGACCCCGGAAAACATACGCATCGCCGGCGTGCGGGTTGCGCTGCAGGGACTGTTGTACTTGCAGGGCAAGGCCATTCATCCCGCGACGCATATCGGTCCTGCCTGCGGCCAGCCAGACGCGCATACCCGAGGGTGGCATCATCATCCGCGCAACACCGACAGCACGCGGCGGAGCGCCGCAACGCTCACTCCTTCGTCGATACTCACGCGCACGCTGCCGTTCAGCTCGATCTCGATCAACCCCGTTCGCCGTGGCGTTATCACCCGAGACGGCAACGGCTCTGATGCCGCCGGCGTCTCGCTCGGAACAGGCGCAATCCGCGCGGGGAAGAGATGCAGCTCCGAGCCGCAGGCAGTCTCGGCTGCAGCGAGGCGACGCCAGCGATAGACCAGGCTCGGGCAGATCCCGTGTCGGCGGGCAACGTCCTGGATGCGTACCCCAGGCTGCACAGACTCCCCCACCACCTTGGCTCGAAACCGAGCGTCATGCGCCCGACGCCGCTCTCCCACGATCTCGATCCGTGGGCTTGCCTCGCCATCTGTGGCTGCCACTCTGGCAGCCTCATGCTTGCTTCCTATCATCCCCCGAAGCAAATCAAGCCGCCACTATTCAGACAAGGCGGTCGTCACCGTAGGGATACGCTCAACACCATTCGCTTGCCGATGGTGCCACCAATCTCCGCATCGAAGGGCAGTGTGCCCGGGTTGGTTATCAGACCCGTTTCAGTCAGCAGTAAATTCAATGTCACCGAACCGGCGACGATACCGGACACCTTGGCAGCGGCAGCTTGCGCGCTTAGATCGACTTCATCGTCCAGACCTGCGCCGAGCAGCGGGTAGCCAAGACCGGTTGCCAAAAGGCTGGAGAACGTGCCGAAGCTCTGGCCGGATGCCGTCTGGAACTCCACTCTGCCGGTGTGTGTGGTGTCAATGATGATGCCACAATCAGCATACAATAGCATGCGAGTGACCGCATGGTTCCAGCAACACTCTATGCGAGAGTGGCGCCGATGACCGCTTCATCACAACGAAGCCCACCCTTGCAGGTTGATAGACCCAGCCGCTCTGCCGTGATCCTCGCCATCGCGTCGTCGGCATAGTGGACCCCGACCAACCCTCAGCCCAGCCTTCCTATCGCGTCACCGGCGCCTTCTTCATCACCGCGAACCCCGGCGACCGCAGGTGCTCTACCAGCCGCTCCGCCGCGCCCCGCGCCATGGAGCTGTCCGCATCGCGGGCGCGGTGCGGCCGTCATAGCGGGTGCGAAGGACAGGGCTTCGACAATCTCATCCGGGGTGGCGAGGCGGAGCTGGTCGGGTTCGCCGGGCATGCGGGAAGGTAGCCAGCGACGCCATCTCATGTGCAAGAGACCCAAATTACGTCTTTATTCTGAGAAAGTAGCTAAATCGTAAATTTCTCTTGTTTTTTCGTAAGTCAGTGAGCTACCTCTCGATGCCGTGATCCACCCGAGCGGGAGGCGGCATGACTGGAAAGCCAACCGCACTCAACAAGAATACCCCTCTGCCCGAGGCCACGCCCGCTGCCCTTGCCGATGCCTGGTGGCAGCTCGTGCGTGCGGCCGAGGAACCCGGCATTTCCAAGGAGGACAGTGAGGCGCTGATCGGACGGGCCGATGCGGTGCTGGATCGTTTGGCTGAGACACTGCCCAACGCCAAGGCAACCCTGGTGGCGGATATCCTCTTCCTGAGAACCGCGAACGTGATGGCGGGGCAATCATCACCGGGAGGCGCCTCCGGGCTACGGCCGGCGCGCTCCGGCGTTTCAGTTTCGCCGATGTGGCACTGACCGGCGCTATGCTCGGCAAGTGGTGACAATGGCCGCCAATGTCACAAATGGCGGCCTGATCCGCCAAGCAATCACTACGCGTTACGTTGGGCACACCGAAGAGCACGGGGCTCGCGTGGTGGCAAAGGCCCAGGCCGGCCACGTCATAATCCCCTGGGAGTATTCGCTCGGGCACGACGGGAACCACCACGCCGCCGCTGTTGCGCTCTGCAAACGGCTTGGCTGGGATGGCGAGCTTGTCGGGGGCGCCCTGCCCGACGGCACCGGCAACGTTTACGTCTTCAATGAGCTGGTCTGATTGGCCAGCAACCGAACGCTATTCGCCGAGACGCTGGACGGCCTGAGGTTCACTCAGGTCGAGTACGCCTACCACGGCAAGAGCCCCGGCAACCGCGTCCGCTACGCGATCAACGGCCGCCCAATCTCCAAGTCCGGCTGGGCCTTGCGGTTGAAGCAAGCCCGTGAGCGGGTGGGGGACGCCACCGAAACGGAGGTAGAGTGATGACAAGGCTAATCCTCGTCCGCAGCGATGCCGGTGACGGCCGCTGGTCTCTCTACGTACCAGATGCAACCAATAGGCAGATCGCGTCCGGCGAAGCACCGCCGCTGGCGTCTGGACCGGCGGAATGGGATGCCGATGCTGACGAATGGAACCGGCCGAACGCCGCGGACTATGTGGCGGCACTGGCGGCGCTGGCGGAGAGTGCGCAGGCCGCCAGCGTGATGGCGCGCCAGATGGCCGCGTAGTCGCGATATGGAGCACCAAGAAGCAGCGCCCGCAGCCCACTCGATGGTGAGCCCAGCTACCACACCTGCTGCCCTTGCCGTTGCCTGGCGGCAGCTCATGCTGGCGGCCGAGCAACCCGGCGTGTCCAAGGAGGACGGTAAGGCCCTGGTCGAGCAGGCCGACGCGGTGCTCGATCGCTTGGCCAAGACGCGGGACAACCCCGGGGCAACCCCGGTGGCGGATGTTCTCTTCGGGAAACTGCGAACGCTCGCTTGATGCTGACCAGAGAGTGACGGCGCCACGGCTGCTGAGGGCGCAGTAGTCAACACATCGTAACCGATGTCCCCCTCGTGACGTTACCCTCGATCGGCGAGATCGCCCGCTGCCCGCGCGGCCCCATCGCGGGGGAGGCGATGGGGCAAGAAGCCCGCGCGGGCAGCGGGCGGCAGCGCGGTGTCAACACGTGCGCCGCCCGCACACCTAGGCGACAGCGCTACGGCGACGCTGTTCGTCCACGCGCCGTTTCATCTCCTGCCAAAGCCGATCGGCGCGTCTGCTACAGGAAGTACCAAGCGCAGAACACGATTGCCGCCCACAGCGCAATGCCGCCGAGTAGCCCAAACGCGATGCCTCTGGCGATGGCCCGGGGATTGTGTTCATCAATCTCGACGCGCGGGCGAGACCCGATTTGATCAGCAATTTCAGCGACAGAGATCGCCTCGGCCACTGTAGGATTGCGGAACAGCGCGATCAGGTGCGAATTATTGATTTCCGCCCTCCCCGGGCGGCGACGGTCGGTTGCAGTCGGGGTGCCGGGAACATTCTGATCAGGGAAAGAAGGCATCTCACACCGCGCCCCTGCCGTGGTCTTGATGCGCACTGCGCAAGCTAAGACATACCTACGTCCCAGAGACAATCCTAAATCGCTATCGTGTGACGGAACGCGCGCACTAGAGCGTGAGCCTAAGATGCCTACAATCCGTAATCCCTCTGCTGGAACAGCCGATCCGCCGCATGACCGCGCCAAGCCCGCTCGGCCGCCCGAGCGGAAAGGTTTCCGAGCTGCCCGCGGGGCAGTGATGTCGAGGCCAGGCAACGAGTGGCGGGGACACCGGAACGGCGGCGCAGCCGGGGTTGGGGGACCCGGCTGCGGCTTGCCCTAAACACCACAGAGGTCAGGAGCCGTGGTCCAGGGCGCAGCCCAACGCGCCGAGCATGCCGGCGATCGGCGCCGACGCAGAGTTGATCGGCGGCTGGCCTACCGTCAGTCTGCCCGCGCTAGACCCGGCGCGATGCTATGGGAAGGCCGCCAGCGTGGCGGCGACTGACGCCCGAAGCCGCGCACCACCGCGTCGCGTATCCCCGTCCCTAAGTGGTCGCAGGGTCCCGTGGCGCACGTCGTGCCTGTAGCGCCTCGAATGCCTCGACGAGCCCCTCTATCTCCGTGACTACCGCCTCAAACTCAGTAGCGAGTTCCTGGTAGGCAGTCCTCGCCACCGTATCACTCTCGGATTCCGCGGCGGAACGGCATGTGGCGGCCCATGTGGTCAGCTCGGATGCGGTTGACATGCTTCCTTCCCCCTCGGCGCAAGGTTATACCGCGCAGATTCCCCAAGCAAAGTGGGAGCGGCAGTCATGCCCCTGAAGACAAGGCGGCTTTATAGCAGTGCAAATGGCGATCGGTGGTATCTGGTGCGCGATACCGAAGCCGGACATGTGTTCATCAAGCATGAGCCCAATGTTTCGTCCGGAGGCCGAACGTCCAATATCGAGATCGGAGAGTTTCTCGTTAGCGGCGGCTCTGGCCCGGAGCATCAAGAACTGTTGCGGCTGATCGGGACGTTGGTCGAAGACCCATCCCTGCCGAAAGGCTAGCTCCCGGCGAGCTTTTCGGGTCGCGGGCGCGTCTAGGGGGCGGAGGCGTGGGCTGCTTCTTCGCGTTCAGCCGCGCCAGCATCTCGTTCAGTTTCGCGAGCGACTTGGCTATGTTCGCTTCTGCCGCCTTCGTGGCCCGGCTGACTGCCGGACTCCCCCACAGCTTCGCGATCCGCTCTGTCAGGCTCTGGGTCTTCGGTTTATCGGGTGGTTCCATGTCAGCAGATTTGGTGGATAGGCACTGTCACCCCAGCGCGGCAGCCGGCGTCGCCTGGAAACGGCAGAGCGCTTGGCGCGGGTGGACTGTGCGCACCTCGTTATCTTGCGGCTACGCCGGCCTGGAGCAGTGCGACAGGCCATCGACATCTTGGCCGCGACTTCCCGTCGAAACGCCTCTGGCGCCGCACTCGCGGCGGTGCATAATTGTCACAGATCGTGTGAAAACGCGATTGCGGCTGAGGCTGCTCGAAATTTCCGATCGCGCAGAAGCTCAGGCGGGCACGAATGATTCAAAACAGGCAGGGACAGGGCAACGAGTTTGCTTGTTGCCGTTACGGCACGGAGTTTTCACACGGTCTGGTCAAATTATGCAACAGCCGTCGTTCTCATGACCCAGCACCCTCGCGCTGCTGTCGAACGGGGCGTGATCGCATGAATTCCGGCCTCTGCGGCCATCACGCCTAGGTAGTTTCCGAGCCTACCGTGGCCGCATCGGCGACCTATACTCGGCAGCAAGAGTAGTTAAGCCGAGCAGCAAGAGCAATTAAGCCGACTAGTCGATCCGGTCCGGCGGACCTTGGCGGGCGCTCGGACCGAGCCATTTGGCGGCCCGCCAGTAGGCGTTGATCCTGCGCAACTCGTCGGAACCGAGTGTCCCTTGCCGGTCGGGAGACCCACTGCCACCGTTCCGGTTCCGGGTCTCTCGTGTTGAATTGGGTGCGTCCATTTTTGTGGCTCCGTGTTTGGCTCGGTTCAACCTTCGTTGCCGCTGACAGTGTTCCGCGCATCGGAAGCATGGTCGGCTATCCGGGTCTCGGCGAAGCGGACGCCAAACCCAATGCGGCGGCATGGGCGCGACGGTCGATAGGGCACCTCGGATGGAGCAAGCAGCCCGATGATCTGTCGCCACCCTAGCCGATGAGAGAGCGTCAAGGGCAAACTCGGAAACTACTCATAATGGCGAGCGCCCGCGGCAAGCCGAAGCCACGCCTTCACGATTGGGAGAGCAAGCCGCCCAGGCTAGGCTGGTTCATCAGCCAAGACTGTCCTCGCGCGCTCCGACCTGGGTAGTTTCCGACCCTCCCGCTCTTGCTTGCGCGGTTGCTATAATTGGCAACGACCGATCAGCGTCAGCGGTCGCTCTGGATACAATACAACAAGAGGACATCGGCGATGGAAGCCCTCGAAGAACGTCCAAAGCCGGCGATCAACGCGACCGTGGAAGCAGTACGCAAGACAACAAAGCCAGAACTTCCATTATCCGGCCAGACCCTTACGCCATGGCTGGTGGTGGTGCTGGTCGTCGTCCTCTTCTCCGGTGGGCTGTTCGGTTACGACCAGGGGGTGATCTCCGGCGCGCTGCACGGCATCAAGGCGATGTTCTCGCTCAGCGCGCTGCTGGTCGAGGTGGTGACGAGCTGGGTAACGCTGGGGGCGCTGCTGGGCGCGCTCGCCGCCGGCGAACTGGCAGACCAGATCGGCCGTAAGCGCACGGTGCTGATCGCCGGCGCGTTGTTTACGCTGGGCGCCCTCGTGCAAGCGCTGGCACCCGATACGATCGTCCTGGTCGCCGGGCGGCTGATCATCGGCGCCGGGGTCGGCGTGGCCGCCGTCGCTGCCCCGCTCTACGCCGCCGAGTTGGCACCGACCGCCGTGCGCGGTCGTTTCGTCTCCGCCTACCAGCTCGCCATCACCATGGGCATCTTCCTTGCCTATCTGGTCGATGGCTGGCTGACCAGGGCCGATGCCTGGCGGATCATGCTGGGGGCGGCCGCCGTGCCGGGGCTGCTGCTGTTCGCGGTGGCGCTGGCGGCGCCGAGATCGCCGCGCTGGCTGATGACGCAGCACCGCCGTGCCGACGCCGCCGCGGAATTGCGCAAGGTCCGCCCTGGCGTCGATGTCGAGCCGCGCCTCGACGCCATCGAGGCGGCTTTGCGCAAGGAGGGCGACGGCGCCTCCTGGGGCGAGGTCTTCACGCGCGAATGGCGACGTCCGCTGATGATCGGGGTCTGGCTTGCCGTCTTCCAGCAGATCACCGGCATCAACGCCATCATCTACTATGCCGACCAGATCTTTGCCTCCGCCGGCTTTGTCACGCAATCAGCGCAGACAACGGTGACCACATGGGCGATCGGCGGCGTCAATGTGCTCGCCACCTTGATTGCCATCGCCTTCATCGACCGTCTGGGGCGGCGCAAGCTGCTGCTTGCCGGGCTGATCGGCATGGGGATCAGCTTGGTCGTGGTCGGCATCGCCTTTCGCTTCATCGTGCCGGCCGCCGCAGGTGCCGCCGCGGCGACAGGTCCGAGCACCGCAGGCATCGTCACCTTGCTCGCTCTGGTCTGCTTCATCATCTGCTTCGCCTTCTCTATGGGGCCGGTCACGTGGACGGTGATCAACGAGGTCTTCCCGGGGCACATCCGCGGCCGGGCGGTCGCCGTCGCCACGGCGGTCAACTGGGGTTCGGCCTTCGTGGTTAGCCAATCCTTCCTGTCGCTGATCGGGGCGATCGGCAATTCATTGACCTTCTGGCTGTTCGCGTTGTTCTGCGGCGTCGCCTGGGTCTGGATCTATTACCGTGTGCCGGAAACCAAGGGACAATCGCTGGAACAGATCCAGCAACTCTGGAAGGTGGCACCTTGATGCTGATTGCGGGCGATATCAACCGCGTCTCGACCAGTCGAACTCGCTGGGACAAATCCATGAATGGGATAAATCCATGAATATGACAAACGAATTGACGTCAAAGCCACCACTGGCAACGAACCCGTGTGCAGGGTCTCCCGGCAACGTTATGGCGACCTGGCCGCAATACATGGTCGATGCGTTCCAGCGCAGCGTTCTCTTCCTCGATCTGCTGCGCCAACGCGGCAACGAAGAGATCGAGATCACAGCGCGGCCGATGGCGACCGTGCTGCACTTCGGCCACGAGGTGCTGATGGACGGCCGCTCTCTGCCGCGGCGGATCAACTACGCGCTGTCGCGCATCGTGCCGCCGCCAGGAGTCGCCATCGACCCGCGCAAGCGGCCGGTCGTGGTGGTGGACCCGCGCGCGGGCCAGGGGCCCGGCATCGGCGGCTTCAAGGCTGAAAGCGAGATCGGCGACGCCCTGAATGCGGGCCATCCGGTCTATTTCATCGGTTTCGGGGCAACGCCCGCGCCCGGTCAGCAGTTCCTGGACGTCGTCGAGGGACAGGTCAAATTCTTCGAACGCGTGGTCGAACTCCACCCGGACGCGCCGCGTCCATTCGCCATCGGCAACTGCCAGGCAGGCTATCAAACGCTGATGGTGGCGATGCTGCGGCCGGACCTGTTCGGTCCCTGCCTGGTGGCCGGCTCACCGATGTCATACTGGCAGGGCGTGCACGGCAAGAACCCGATGCGCTACTCCGGTGGTTTGCTCGGCGGAAGCTGGCTCACCGCGATGACCAGCGACCTGTCCAACGGCACGTTCGACGGGACCTGGCTGGTCTTGAACTTCGACAGTCTGAACCCGGCGAATTGGCTGTGGGGCAAGCAGTACGAGGTCTATTCCGGCATCGACACTGGAGCAGAACGTTTTCTCCGGTTCGAGAAGTGGTGGGGCGACTTCATCCAGCTCAATGGTGACGAGCTGCAGTTCCTGGTGGACAACCTCTTCGTCGGCGACAAGTTGACCCGCAACCAGTTGCAGTCACACGACGGCACGATTTTCGATCTGCGGAACGTCACTTCGCCGATCATCGTGTTCACCTCGACAGACGACAACATCAGTCCACCGCCGCAGACGCTTGGCTGGATCCTCGATCTGTACCGGGACGTCGACGACATCCGCGCCACCGGCCGCACAATCGTGTACTCGTTGAACCACAAGATCGGCCATCTCGCCCTCTTCGTCTCCTCCAAGGTCGGTGCCAAGGAGGACGAGGAGTTCGTGCAGCTCATGGACGTCATCGACTGCCTGTCGCCCGGCCTGTACGAGATGGTCATTTCGCCGCGGCCGCCGGAGGTACCCGTAGGAGGCTTCGTCACCGGCGATTGGATTGCTCGCTTCGAGGCGCGCTCACTCGACGACATCCGCGCACTCGGGCGCAACAGTCCGGAGGACGACCGCGCCTTCGCCGCCGTAGCGCGGCTGTCGGAACTGAACCTTTCGATCTACCGCACCATGATGCAGCCCACGGTGCGCGCGCTCGCCAACCAACCGATGGCGGATCTGGCGAAAGCCCTGAACCCTCTCAGGCTCAGCTACACGATGTTCGCCGACAGCAATCCCTGGATGAAGGGCGTGCGCGATTTGGCCGCAGGTGTGGCGGAGGCTCGCCAGCCGGTGGCGGCCGACAACCCGTTCCTCGCGTTGCAGACACAGATCTCGGGCCAGATCATCGCCGGCCTGGGTGCCTATCGTGAGGTGCGTGACAGATTGGCAGAACAGGTGTTCTTCGGCTTCTACGGCTCGCCTTTCGTTCAGTTACTTCTGGGCCTCAACGATGCCAGCGAGGTGCGGCCGCTCCCCGCCACTTCGCCCGAAAAGTTGGCGGCACGACAAGCCCAGACGGATGCTTGCGCGGCAATGCTAGTGACCGGCGGGTTCGACGAGGCGCTGACCCGGGCAGTGCTCTACGTCGTCGCGGCCGACCGGATGCTCGACCAGCGCTGTGCGCTTGCGTTGAACGTCGCTCGCCAACACCTCATGCGGTTGTCGCTCGCCGCGTTCAAGGTGCTGGTGCGGGATCAGTTCTTCGTGCTGCAGCTTGAGCATGAGCATGCGGTGGACGCGCTTGCGACCCTGGTGCCGGAAGTAGACACGCGTAAGAAGCTGCTGAAGCAAGTGCAGGCGATCGCCAGCGCGGGCGATCCCCTGACCTCCGCCGAGCGCGACCGCCTTGCCCGGTTGTCGCAAGTGCTGGTTGTGCCGATTGAGAAGCAGGTGGCGCCGGCGTTGGTCAGCCGCCCTTCCGACGCCAGAGCGACTGCCAAGCCGGACGCTGTGTTGCACTGAGACGGAGCCGGCCTGCCGAGGATGGCGTCGCTGTCATCAAGCTCCCGGGAGAAAAAGCCCTTGGCAGGGGCTGGTTACAATTGAGGAGAATGGCATGACAACTCTGAGCGGCAAAAAGGGCCTTATCATAGGCATCGCCAATGAGCACAGCCTTGCCGATGGCTGCGCCTAGCATTTCGGCGCCACGGGCGCCGAACTGGCGATCACCTATCTCAACACCAAGGCAAGCTCTCTGTGCGTCCGCTGGCGGACGCACAGCAGAATGGGGCCGCCTCGACTTCGTGCAACACTCTATCGCTTATGCTCGTGACGCTCGATGACGTTGGCGCCTACGGCGCATTCTTGGCGAGCGGACGCCGCCAAGGCGATTACCGGAAACATCGCCTACGTCGACGCCGGCTATCACGTCGTGGCGTGAAGCAGGCGACGATCATGCTCCCGATTGCGAATCGCAGCTTTGAAGAGGAGTTGCCGCAATGCGGACCATTGTAAACAAGACATTCGATGAAATCGCTCCCGGCGAGACCGCGTCGGCCCAGCGCAGGCTGCAGGCCGGCGACGTGCGGGCCTGGTCCGCCGCCTTCGGCGAAGTGGGCACGCTCACCGGTCCAGGTGAGAGCCAGGTGGCTGCCGGCATCGTCACGGCCATCCTGACCGCGCTGGTCGGTTCGGCCCTGCCGGGGCCCGGAAGCTCGATCCGCGCGACCTCACTGCAGATCAAGGGCAAGCTGCCGATCGAGGTAATGCTGACGGCACGCCTCGTCGTGCGGGAGAAGCGCTCGGATCAAGGGATCGTCGTGCTGGCCGGCCAGTGTACCGATCCAGCGGGTCAGGTCGTTGCCACGGCAATTTTGGAAGTCCTGGCACCGACGACACGGCAACAAATCCAGGTGGTGGAGCATCGGCTCGAAGGGCTGATCGAGCGCTGTCGGGACCTCAAGCCGATGCTCACGGGGGTGGTGCACCCCTGCGGCGCCGACGCGCTGGCCGGAGCGGTGGAGGCCACCGAGGCCGGGTTGATCCTGCCGGTTCTTTACGGCCCCGAATCCGAGATCCGGCGGATCGCGGATCATGCTCACCTCGACCTCGCCAAGTGCCGGATCGTGGCCACAGGCGGCCCCGAGGACTCGGCGCTGAAGGCTGCCATGGCCGCCGGTACTGGTGAGGTCGCGGCGCTGATGAAGGGCAGCCTGCACACCGACGTGCTGTTGCACGCGGTCATGCAGAAGGAGGCGAAACTCCGTACCGGGCGGCTGATCAGCCACTGCGTGATGATGTCCGTGCCGACCTATGCGCGCCGCTTCGTCATCAGCGACGTCGCTCTGAACATCGCGCCCGATACCGACCAGAAGCGCGACATCTGCCAGAACGCGATCGGCTTCGCGCGTGCGCTTGGCATCGACCTGCCAAAGGTGGCGGTGCTCGCTGCGGTGGAAATGGTGCGGACCAGAATGCCGGCTTCGCTCGACGGTGCAATCCTGGCGAAGATGGCCGATCGTGGCCAGATTGTCGGCGGCATCGTTGACGGGCCGCTCGACCTCGATGCCGCGGTGGATGCCGAGGCCGCGCGGATCAAGCACATTTCGTCGCCGGTCGTGGGCCTCGCCGACGTGTTGATCGTGCCGAACATCGAGGCCGGCAACATGGTTTATAAGAATCTTGCCTTCATGGCCGACGCGCAGGTCGCCGGCCTGGTCGTCGGTGCGCGCGTGCCGGTGATTCTGACCAGCCGCGCCGACACCGCCGCGGCGCGCCGCTTCTCTGCGGCCTCCGCCGTGCTGTACGCCGATGCGGTGGCGCGCGATCCCACCATCCTGCTGCCCGAAACCGCGGAGTGATCGGCAATGAGCGACGCGATTCTCGTGGTCAATGCGGGCTCCACTAGCCTGAAGTTCGCCGCCTACGCGGTGGACACGGCCGGATCGCTGCCCCTGCTCTGCTGCGGCCGCATTGACAGCATGCAGGGCGATCCGCATTTCGTCGTCAAGACCGCCGCCGGCAAGCCGCTGGCCGCGCACGAATGGGGCGAGGGCCACACGGTCGACCACAAGACGGCACTGCATTTCGTCATCACCTGGCTGGAAACCAACCTCACGGACATGAAGGTGGTGGCGGCTGGTCACCGCGTGGTGCTCGGCGGCACCCGCTTCGAGGCGCCGACGCGGATCGAGGGCGACGTGCTGGACTACCTCGAATCGCTGGCGGTGATGGAGCCGTCGCATCAGGCCTTCAACGTGCGCGGCGCCCGCGCGCTCACCGAGGCGTTCCCGGGCCTGCCGCAGGTCGCCTGCTTCGACAGTTCGTTCCATCGCACGATGCCGGAGGTGGCGCAGACCTACGCGCTGCCGCAGGACGTGCGCGATGCGGGTGCGCGTCACTGGGGTTACCACGGCATCTCCTACGACTACATCAGCCGGCAGGTACCGAAATTCGCGCCGTGGGCGCGGCGGGTGATCGCCGCGCATCTCGGCGGCGGTGCCAGCATGTGCGCCATGCTGGACGGGCGCAGCGTCGAAACCACGATGGGTTTCGCCGGCGTGTCCGGCCTGCCCATGGCGACGCGCTCCGGCGACGTGCCGCCGGGCGTATTGTTCTATCTGCTGCGCCGCAAATTGTTCGACGACGCGTCGCTGGAAAAGATGCTGTACGAACGCTCGGGCCTGCTCGGCCTGTCCGGCAGCAGCGGCGACATGCGGGTGTTGCAGGATAGTGCGGATCCGCTCGCGGTCACGGCCATGGAGTATTTTGTTTACGCGATGACGAAGTACGCCGGCGCCTATGCGGCGGTACTCGGTGGGCTGGACGCCTTCGTGTTCACCGCCGGCATCGGCGAGCACTCCGTCCCGGTACGCGCGGCACTATGCGGCAAGCTGGCATGGCTCGGCGTGAAGCTGGACGCGCAGGCGAACGCGTCCGGCGGACCACGGATTTCAACCCCGGACAGCAGCGTTTCCGTCTGGGTCATCCCCACTGACGAGGAACTGATGATCGCGCAACACACGCTGGCGATCGTCCATGCATAGCCGGAGTTTGGCGCGCGCGGCGGCGGCTACGTGTCGGCGGCACGGCGAGCACCCCGAGGCATAGCAAAGACAGAAGGAACACCCGTCATGGACACCACTGCCGATCAGCCCAAGGCCCCTGACCCAAAGCCGGGATCGAAACCCGATGCGAACGACGATTTGAAGTCCCTGCCCATGGCGGAAGTGGAGAAAAAATTGGGGTCGTCGCCGGACGGCCTCAGCCAGGCCGAGGCGGCGAAGCGGCTGACCCTATACGGGCCCAACGAGATCGAAGAAAAGAAGACCAATGAGTTTCTGAAGTTCCTCAGCTATTTCTGGGGTCCGATCCCGTGGATGATCGAAGTGGCGGTCGTGCTGTCGGGCATCGTCCGGCACTGGCCCGATTTCTTCATCATTCTGCTGCTGCTGCTGGCCAACGCCACCGTCGGCTTCTGGGAAGAGCATCAGGCGGGCAATGCCATCGAGGCGCTTAAGGCCAGGCTGGCGATCAAGGCTCGCGTCAAGCGGGATGGCAAATGGATCACCCCGCCCGCGCGGGAACTGGTGCCAGGCGACGCTATCCGCCTGCGACTGGGCGACATCGTGCCGGCGGACGCGCGTTTGCTGGACGGCGACGAGGTGTCCGTCGATCAGTCCGCGCTTACGGGCGAATCGTTGCCCAAAACATGCAAGTCCGGCGACGCGGTCTTCTCCGGGTCAATCATCCGTCGCGGCGAGATCGACGCGCTGGTCTATGCGACGGGTGGGAAAACCTATTTCGGCAAGACCGCGGAGCTGGTGCAGACCGCGGTTACCGTCAGCCATTTTCAGAAAGCCGTGCTGCGCATCGGCAACTACCTGATCATGCTGGCGGTGGCCATGGTGGCGGTGATCATCGGCATTGGAATCTATCGCGGTAACCCGATTCTCACGACGTTGCAGTTTGCCCTTGTGCTGACTGTGGCAGCGATCCCCGTCGCAATGCCCACGGTGCTGTCGGTGACGATGGCGGTCGGTGCCCGCTTGCTCGCCAAGAGGCAGGCGATCGTAAGCAAGCTGGTCGCCATCGAGGAACTGGCCGGCGTGGACGTGCTGTGTGCCGACAAGACCGGCACCCTGACGCAGAACAAGCTGACGCTGGGCGATCCGTTCTGCCTGGATAAGATGACCGCCCAACAAGTCATCCTCGCCGGCGCACTGGCCTCGCAGGCGGAGAACGACGACACCATCGATCTCGCTGTCCTGGGCGGCCTGAAGGATAAGGCAGCGCTGAAGCCCTATCAGGTCACGCATTTCCAGCCGTTCGATCCGGTACACAAGCGCACCGAAGCCGCCGTCAAGGGGGCGGACGGAAGTACATTCAAGGTGACGAAGGGGGCGCCGCAGGTCATCCTGGCGCTTTCGGCCAATGCTGCGGCCGTGAAGGACGCCGTCGACAAGGCCGTCAACGACTTCGCCGCGCGCGGCTATCGTGCCCTCGGTGTGGCCCGGGCCGACGGCGACGGGAAATGGCAGCTTCTCGGCGTGTTGCCGTTGTTCGATCCTCCGCGTGAGGATGCCAAATCCACCGTCGCGACCGCGGCCCAGATGGGCGTGAAGATCAAGATGGTGACTGGCGACGCCCTGGCGATCGCCCGGGAGACCGCCAAGACGTTGGGGATGGGAACGAACATTCTCGACGGTGGCACCCTCGGTGACTCCAAGACCAAGGAAACCGCGGCGGTAACCAAATCGATCGAGGATGCTGACGGTTTCGCCCAGGTATTTCCCGAGCACAAATTCCACATCGTCGACGTGCTGCAGAAGCACGGTCACATCGTGGGCATGACGGGCGACGGCGTGAACGACGCCCCCGCACTGAAGAAGGCCGACTGCGGCTTCGCTGTTTCCGGCGCGACGGACGCTGCGCGTGCCGCGGCCTCCATTGTGCTGGTGGCGCCGGGGCTATCGGTGATTATCGATGCGATCAAGGAGAGCCGGAAGATCTTCCAGCGGATGAACAGCTATGCGATGTACCGCATCGCCGAGACGCTGCGCGTACTCCTGTTCATGACACTGGCGATCGTCATCTTCAATTTTTATCCCCTGACGGCGATTATGATCGTGATGCTGGCGTTACTTAACGACGGCGCGATCCTGTCCATCGCCTACGACAATGTCCTCTACCGGAACCAGCCCGAAGCATGGAACATGCGCGTGGTTCTGGGAATCGCCACAGTGCTTGGTCTCGTTGGCCCGATCGCCGCGTTTGGGCTGTTTTACCTCGGTGACCGCGTTTTTCACATCGACCGCCCGCAGATCCAGACCATGATGTATCTGATGCTGTCGGTGGCTGGACATCTGACAATCTTCCAGACGCGCACGCGCGGCCCATGGTGGTCAATACGCCCGGCGCCGATTCTCTTGCTGGCGATAGCCGGAACGCAGGCGGCGGCAACGGTGATCTGTGTTTTCGGGTTCCTTGTGACGCCTCTCTGGTGGGGTTGGGCCGCGATGGTTTGGGGTTACGCTTTGGTTTGGTTCCTCGTGACAGATCCGGTCAAACTGCTCGCGTATCGGATTCTTGATCCTGCCAAAGCCGGGACCAAGCAGGAAACCAAAATCGAGGCCAAGCCCGACGCCGAGGCCAAGTCTGAAGCCAAGGCAAAGCCAGAACCCGCCGCCGCCAGGGTCGAAGCGGAGCCCAAGCCTGAAGCCAAGCCCGAGCCCCAGCCTGCAGCCGAAGCCCAGCCAGAAGCCGAGCCTAAGCCCAAAGCCAAGCCTGAAGCCGAAGCCAAGACGGAGGCCGAAGTCGAGCCCAAGCCTGAAGCCAAACCCGATCGCGAGCCTGCAGCGGAAGCCCAGCCAGAAGCCGAGCCTAAGTCCGAAGCCAAACCCGACGTCGCGGCACTGCTCAATACGACGTTCGGTGAGATCCTCGTGGCTGGCCTCGTCAAAGACCCGGAGGATGCCGGGCGTCTCATCGCCCAGGGTATCATCCAGACTGAGGCGCGCATCGCGGCCGAGAACGCGCCTGAAGCCGAAGCCGAGCCTCAGCCTGAAGCCAAAGCCAAGACGCCGTCCGCTTCGACGCCAAAGGCTGCCGAGTGACCTTATGAACCATTCGAACGGGAAGGTCGCGGCGAGGCTGAACCGACATGAGCCACGCGGCCAGCACCGCCGCAAGGAAGAAGATGAAAATACATTCGAAGGACTTTCGCGTGCGGGAAGGAGACGAGGTCGACCTTCAGAAGTGGCCAACCAAGGTCGATCCCGTTTACAAGTCGAAGAAGCAATATCATAAGCTGCTGGAAGAACATGTCGCGCAACTGAGCGTGCTGCAGCAACTGCACTACGCATCCAACCGCTATGCCGTTCTGCTGATTTTTCAGGGGATGGATGCGGCGGGAAAAGATGGCGCCATCAGGCATGTGATGTCGGGAGTTAATCCGCAGGGCTGCCAGGTCTTCAGCTTCAAGCATCCCAGCGCCGCCGAGCTGCAACACGATTTTCTCTGGCGCACCACGCGTGATCTGCCGGAACGCGGGCGGATCGGCATCTTCAACCGATCCTATTACGAGGAGGTGCTGATCGTCCGCGTGCATCCCGAGATTCTCCGCGGCGAAGGGCTCCCGGACGCCTTGCTCGATGAAACGGACGTCTGGCGCAGCCGGTATCGTTCGATCGTGGATTTGGAGAGACACCTCCACGCCAACGGAACCCGCATCGTCAAGTTCTACCTCCACCTCTCGAAGGAGGAGCAGCGAAAGCGTTTCCTCGAGCGCATCGACGAACCGGAAAACAACTGGAAACTCAGCCTTGCGGACATTGAGGAACGGAAATTCTGGGACAATTATATGAAGGTGTTTGAGGAATGCCTCAGCGCGACCAGCACAAGCGACGTGCCCTGGTATGTTGTTCCTGCCGACGACAAGGAGAACGCCCGGCTGATCGTATCCCAAATCGTCCTCGATACGCTTGAAGGACTCAACATGGCGTATCCCAAGACGACCACGGAACGCCACGAGGAATTGCTGTCGATCCGCAAGCAGCTCGAGAAGCAGTAAATCGACCCCGCTGACGCAAGACGGCGGATAATTCGCCAGATCAGCGAAAAGCGCGAGCGCATGAATACACTCGCGGCGGCTTGTGTCGCCATTCGCCGACGGGAGGCAAGAAATCCCGGGCGGGCCTCCCGCGATTCGATGACGAGGTGGCGCGACAACCGCACAGGGCGGCGGATCCGTGGGATAGATGAGCACGCCAAACGCCTAGCCAACGTTCGGCTCGGCGGGTTGATTGTCCGGGACAGACCGCCAACTGCTGGCGCACCGGCTGACAGCAACTTCCTGGTCAGCGACGGCGCCCCGGAGCACAGGCACCATCATCCCGGCGGATAGGGTGCCGTCGCAGAAGTGGTTGAAATTCAAGGTGGTGTAGTCTCCGGCTGAGACAACAAGCCAACTCGGCGGTGAGACGCCGAAGGAGACCACACCATGGACAAGGATAGCAGAAACGCCGCCACCGAGTCGCGGACCTTCCTCGGCGAGGCGTGGTTCGATCCGATCGAGCTGGGCATCCGGGAGCGCATTCGCGGCTTCATCGAGGTGCTGGTGGATGAGGAGCTGAACGACGCGCTGGGCCGTGCACGCTACCAGCGGCCGAGGCAGACAGTGGACGCCGAGCCGGCGGGGGCGAGAGTCGGGTATCGCCACGGTCGGCGGAAACGCCAACTGCTCGGCTCATTCGGGCCGGTGACGATCAGCGTGCCGCGAGCGCGGCTGACCTGCGACGATGGCACGAGCCAGGAATGGCACAGCAAGGTGTTGCCACGCTATGCGCGAATGACACGGCAGGTCGAGGCGCTGATTGCCGGCGCCTACTTGTCCGGCAGCAACACGCGCCGGGTGCGGCGAGCGTTAGCAGCGCTGTTCAAAGGTGCAGTTTCGAAAGATACTGTGAGCCGGGTCTGGCGGAAAGTGCAGGCCGCCTGGGAGGCGTGGTGCCGCCGCTCGCTGGCGGAACAGGACGCCGTGCGGCTGATCCTCGATGGCACGGTGGTACGGGTGCGGCTCGACCGCAAGGCGACGTCGATCTCGCTGCTGGTGGTGCTGGGTATTCGCCGTGATGGCCAGAAGGTGCTGCTGGCGGTGCGCAACATGGGTGGCGAGAGCGAGGCGGCCTGGCGCAGCCTGCTCGATGATCTGATCTCACGCGGTCTGAAGACCCCCGGCTTCGTCATCATTGATGGCGCGTCGGGGCTGGAGAAGGCACTCGGTCTAGTGTGGCCGGAGGCTTTGGTGCAGCGCTGCACGGTGCACAAGCATCGCAACCTTCTGGCGCACGCTCCTGAGCGGCTGCATGAAGAGATCTCGAGCGACTACAACGGCATGATCTACGCCAAGACAGCGAAGGAGATCGAAGCGCGCCGCAAGTCGTTCATCCGCAAGTGGCGACTGAAATGCCGCGCCGCGGCGGACAGCCTGGAGGAAGCCGGAGACCGGCTGTTCACCTTCACCCGGTTGCCCGAAAGCCAGTGGCGATCGGCGCGTACCACCAATGCGATCGAGCGGCTGCACGAGGAGTTCAAGCGCCGCATCAAGACGCAGACCGTCCTTCCATCAGCGGAAACCGCGGCCATGCTGTTCTGGGCGCTGTTGGCCTCCGGCCAAATCACCATGCGCAAGGTGGACGGATGGCAGACACTCGCCGAGGCGCCTGCTCCTCAATGCATTGATCTCGCTGCATAACGCGATAAGCTGAGCCCGCCGGAGACGACGCTACGCAAATTTCCACCAACTCTGCGACACGACCGCGGATAGCGGGCAGCACTTGATCGCATGAATTCGAGGTTTCACGCCAATGGTCCGTAGGAGTGCCGCGACCACGACGAGTGGGAGTATGACATACAGAGTTGAGAAGAACATGACGCTTCGCCTTCCACAACCGTTCTGATCAAGGCGACCTTGAAGATCCTGCGCGAATATGAGCGAGCCGTTGTGTTTACCCTGGGGCGTTTTGAGAAGGTCAAAGGGGACGAAGGTGTGGCGCTCCCAGCTCCCGCTGTATCTGTCCGCCGCCGACCTGCCGCCGCCACCGGCGCAGGTGGGTGATGGCACCGAACTACGGCCGGGCGGCAAGGAGGCGAGGGCGTTCGACGCTTCTTATGCCCGGCCGCTTGGCGTGCGCTGGCCGATCGGCTATGGCAAGAGCGGCTGGTCGCGGTGGAACGCGACGAGTAGAGCATTCCGATGACTACCATCACGAAATCGCCCCGCTTCCGGGAGGTGGCGCCGAAGATGCGGCCGCAAGACCCGACTTTTGACGGCCAGGGCTGGGTTATGGCTGGTGGGTGTTGCGTCGGTAAGAACATCTGGCAGTGCTGGAGATGCCGACCACGCTGTCCGAGGTCGAGGGCGACGGCGCGCCTCAACTCCCTCCACACCAGATCCGTCCGGGTATCGGTCAGCAGAATCGCCCTTTGCTCGGGAGTAGGGCGGAAATCCAGTTCCATCCGCCGCACGGTTTCTATGATCCACCGGTGCGTGGCAGCGGGCCGGGGCACCCCGTCCTGGTCTGTTAGGTCAGGTGGCATAGGCATCTCGGCAGCTGCCTTCCCCCATAAACCCGAAAAAATCGCAAGTAGGTAGAATCCGAGGGTGGCGATTAGTCACTCTGCCCCCACATGTCAGGAGGGAAATTCCCACAAGATATTTTGGAGGAAGCTATGAACCTCATTCTTATCGTACTCGTGCTCTTTCTGCTCTTCGGAGGGGGCGGCTATTGGGGATATAGGCGGTGGCGATAACAATGACTTGTACTCGCGATAACAATGACTTGTACTCGCTCAGCCTCCGTCGAACCGAGCCAGCCACCACGGAATGACGCCTTAACTTAGTACAGTCGGATACGTAAGGCGCGCGAGCACACCGCGCGCCATCATCATGGAGTCGGAGTAGAGCAAAATGAACATCTTTACCATCATTGGCATTGTGGTCGTGATACTTTTGGTTGCAGGCTATTTCGGGATCCATAGCTTTAACTTTTGATCTGGCGATCCCGTCTGAAGTCGCGTTCCCGTACGCACCGGCGACACTCCGCGTCGCCCTTAAGGCATCTAATTCCCCCAGATGACCAACCCATCCGGCCATCTCGATCCGCCTATGTTGGCAGGCCTCATAGGCCAGTTACCGCTGCACGGCGTCTGACAATCCCAGGTCACTCGCTAGTTTGCAATCGGTGACACGAACGTTCTAGTTTGCAATCGGTGACACGAACGTTGGGTCTGGGCCTTTCGGAGAGCCAGAGGCCGCTATCGCCGAGCGGCTTGCCCACGCACGATCGCGCACCCACCCCGATTGTGCTAGACTATCACGCGGCATCGCCGTTGCGATTTAGGATCAAGCTCGAGATCGAGAGAGGGGGCCGTGGCAGATAATTGGACCTCGCGCGATGGCGCGAACCGTGGGCGCAAGGCGAAGCACCCGCATCGCATCCCGGTCGCCGGCTGGAAAGATGTGCTCTGGCGCTCCTATCAGGGGGTGAACGAGAAGAACCTGTTTCTCGTGGCGGGCGGCGTGACGTACTATGTGCTGCTGGCGCTGTTTCCGGCGCTCATTGCCTTGGTCTCGCTCTACGGCTTGGTTTCGTCCCCTGCGCAGGTTGCGCACCAGGTGAACGCAATGTCCGGACTGCTGCCCGGGTCGGCACAGCAGCTCATTGGCGCGGAAATGCACCAGATCGCCAGCGCGTCCGGGGGCGCGCTGAGCTTCGGCGCGGTGATCGGCGTCCTGTTTGCGCTCTGGACCGCATCGCGCGGGATGAGCGGGCTGATGTCGGCGCTCGACATCGCCTATGGCCAGTCAGACCGGCGCAGCTTCGTTCGGTTCAACGTGATCGCCCTGGTGCTAACATTCGGGTTGCTCGTGACCGGGGTGGTCGCCATCGCCCTGGTTGCGGTCCTGCCAGCATTGGTTACCGCGACGCACACCGGCAGCTTCTTCAAGTGGGTGGTGCTGATCATGCAGTGGCCAGTGCTGATGGTGTTTTTGATGACGGTGATAGCGGTGCTGTATCGCTACGCTCCCGATCGGGAGGCACCGCAGTGGCAGTGGGCTTCGCCCGGCGCAGCGACCGCGACGGTTCTGTGGGTCGTCGGCTCCATCCTGTTCAGCGTCTATGTGACGCATATCGGCGACTACAACGCGACCTACGGAGCACTCGGCGGCATGGTGGTCCTGCTGACATGGCTCTACCTGCCCGCATTCGTCGTCGTGCTGGGGGCGGAGATCAACGCGGAGATGGAGCGGCAGACGCGGGTCGACACGACGACGGGGCCTCCCGAACCGATGGGGCGTCGTGGCGCTTTTGCGGCGGACACGCTGGGCCAGTCGTACAACTCCGATTAGCCCGCGCCACCTCCAAGGCCAGGAAGAAGCACGCCGGCGGCGGGCGAAAGGCGCAACGCTGAAAGAGCTTGCCAAGAGCTACAACGGGCTGGTGCCACGATGGACTTTCTGCCGACTGCCGAGCGGGACCGTAAGGCTGCGTTGCGCTGCTTGCCCAAGGCGACCGGCCATCATGGTGCGCCTGAGAAGATCACGATAGACAAGAGCAGCGCCAACACGGCGGCGATCGAAAGCTACAATGCCGAGCATGAAGCTGACATTGAAATCTGCCAAGTCAAATACCTTAGCAACATCTTCGGACAGGACCACCGAGCCGTCAAGCGATTGGTGCGACCGATGCTGGGGCTCAAAGTCTTCTGATCAGCTACGGTAACCCTTGCAGGGATCGAGATCGTGCACATGATTCCCAAAGGTCGGTTGCTCGCCGCAGGCAAATTGCGTCCAGCGTAGCAGTTCTATTCGCTCGCGAGTTGAACCAGTCCGTCTTCCTGGTCCCAATCCGTCCCTTCAGGAGGTTTGCGACAGAACCATGTGCTGTGCACCCGAGCTCCACCATCCTGGCAGACCAAAGCGCTGGCATGGACATAGAGAGCAGCGACCGGTGCACCACGGGCGGCGAACCATCTTTCCATTTGATCCGAGTCTTTGCCGGAACACGAGGGGCGTCCAGGTGGGTCGTGGGTCGGGCGCTCGAAGACAAGCTGAACGGCATCCTTTTTTGTTGTCGAGCAACGTGCAGCCGGCACGCCCACGTGGTGGGGCTCCCATTGCTGCCGCCCGATGGCCGACACAGTGGCGTCGGTGCATTCCAAGATCATTCCAAGGAGGAAAGACAGGATCGAGGTCTGACCAGGAGTGGGACTCCCGGATCCTGAAATCTGACCGCGATTCGCGCTCGCCTTTGGCAGTAGTCGTTCGGCCGTCGCGGCTCTGGTCCAGGACCCAGGATCGGACCGCCGGGCTGGTGGGTGGGTGGTTCTGGCGGACGAGAATTACGGTTGACCGGGTGCTTAGTCGCACCATTTAAGTAGCGTAGCGACTAGGCCTCAAACAATAAATGGGGTCGCAGGGGAATGCTGCCTTCACTCATGCGCCCAGTGAATTTGCCGGGGCGCGAACTACGAGGGAGCCTCATTATGACAAACAGAATAACGACGTTCGTGCTGGCCGCAACGATCTGGACCGGCGGCATGACGGGTGTGGCCATGTGCGAGAGCCAAATGACAATCGTCACATCCTCCGGTCCCGCGACATGTGCGGACTTCCGAAGAGATAGCGATGGTTCGTGGTCAGCCTTGCAAGATATCAAAGTTAACGGGCCATCTGGCTCCGTTGATGTGCCTGCCAACATGGTGAAGTTCTATCCAGGAATGACAGCGCCGGTGGGGTATGATCTGGGGAGCGCTCTGAATAGTCAGTGCCCTAACCAATAACATTAGGCTGGCGGCCGAACTTGAGCGGCCAGGTGCGCCCCTCCCCGACACAGGGGGCCGCAGGAGCGCGGAGTTTGTTGTGGATCAGAGTTGAGATCACGATATTGTGGACGTGACAAAGGATTGCCCCGTGAATCGCCCATCGCTGCGGACGCGGGTAGGAGCGGACTGGCTGGTTGCAGTGTCGATGGCTTGCGGACACCGCGCCGCCGGCCTGTCGCGCTCGTGGCGAAGCTCACATCGTGCAGCATCTCCACCCAATCTTCCGCTTGCTCGCGCCCCAATCTTCCGCTCGCTCGCGCTCGGCGTGAATGCTGTGCTCCGCACTCCGGGCGCGGTGGGCGATCCAGGCAGGGCGGAGCTGGGCTGCTTGCATTGCGGCCCGAACGGCGCCGGGAACTTCGTCAAGATGGTGCATAACGGCATCGAATCGCTGGCCGAGTCTCCGACTCGGGCGAAGGGTCGTGGGACGCTGCAGGCGGCGATCGACGAGAGCGTGCCAGCGCCGGTGATCTCCGCGGCGCTGTTTGCCTGCTTCGGCTCACGCCGCGAAGCCGACCACGCCGACCGCCTGCTCTCGGCATTGCGTTTCGGGTTCGGTGGTCACGCAGAGAGACCGAAGGACGGCGCTTGACGGCGGCCGCCTCTGCGGACCCTGAGTAGTTTCCGACCCTGCCGTCCCAGCGCCGACGCACGATAGGGTGCGAACGAAGGATGCGGCACTCCAAGCACACCTGCACCGAAGGTCCGGCACGCGCGCTGCCGACGTCTGCGACGGACAGGGCCTCGCCCTCCCGCCGGGCGAGGAGCAGATGAGGAGTAGATCATGACCGCGACCGCGCTACTGTCCCCGGTCGACGTTCCATTCACAAAGTTCGCACCCGGCGTCGCATCAGCTCTGCCCGCTGGACTTACCGCGTCCGAGGCGCAGCGCCGCCTGAAAGCTGTCGGTCCGAACGCGATGCCCGATACGACGGTGCATCCGTGGCGGCTCGCGCTGAGCAAGTTGTGGGCGCCGGTACCCTGGATGCTCGAGGCCGTGATCGTGCTCCAGGTCGGGCTGGGCGACTACGCGGAAGCCGGGATCGTCGGCGGACTTCTGGTGTTCAATGCCGCACTTGGGTTGTTCCAGGAAAGCCGCGCCCAGGCGACGCTCGAGGCGCTGAAGTCCCGCTTGGCACTGAACGCGTCGGTGCGGCGCGATGGCCAATGGGCGATCGTGCCCGCCGCCGATCTGGTGCCCGGCGACGTGGTGAAGTTATCGCTGGGCGGCGTTGTCGCCGCCGATGCGCGTCTCACCGCGGGCGAGGTCCTGCTCGACCAGTCCATGCTCACGGGCGAGTCAGTTCCCGTCGAGGCGGGTCCCGGCCTGCAAACCTACGCCGGCGCCCTGGTCAGACGCGGCGAGGCGGTGGCGGAGGTGACCGCGACCGGCGCTCGCACGAAATTCGGCCGTACCGCGGAACTGGTGCGCACGGCGCATGTGGTCAGCTCGCAACAGAAGGCGGTGCTGCACGTCGTGCGCAATCTCTCGGGTTTCAGCGGGGCTGTGATCGTCGCGTTGTCGGCCTATGCCATCTCCCTCAGACTGCCGCTCCGGGAGATCGTTCCGCTCGTCCTGACCGCGATCCTGGCATCGATCCCGGTGGCGCTCCCGGCCACGTTCACCCTGGCGGCCGCGATCGGCGCCCGGGCGCTGGCGAAGCGGGGCGTGCTGCCGACGCGCCTGTCGGCGGTGGACGAAGCGGCGACGATGGACGTGCTGTGCGCCGACAAGACGGGCACGTTGACCCGCAATGCGCTGACCGTCGCCACCGTGCGCCCCCTGCCCGGCTTTGACGCGTCGCACGTCCTGGCGCTGGCAGCACTTGCCAGCTCGGACGGCGGCCAGGATCCCGTCGATGCGGCCATTCGCGTCGCCGCCAAGGGCAAGCAGGACAACGACACGCCGCAACTCGTGACGTTCGTGCCGTTCGACCCGGCGACGAAGATGTCCGAAGCCACGGCGAAAACCTCGGGCGGAGAGACGTGGCGCATCCTGAAAGGCGCCTTTGCCGTCGTCATCGCCCGCGCCCAGCCCTGCGCCATCGCGGGCCCGGCGGCGAACGAGTTGGAGGGACAAGGCTTCAGGGTGCTGGCGGTGGCCGCCGGTCCTTCGGCGGCGATCAAGCTGGCCGGGCTGATCGCGCTCAGCGACCCGCCTCGCGCCAATTCGGCGGCACTGGTGACCGAACTGCGCACTTTAGGCGTCCGCACAGTGATGGTGACCGGCGACGCGCCGGCGACAGCAGCGATCGTGGCCCACTCCGTCGGGCTCGACGGCGCAGCCTGCCCGCCCGGACCGATCCCGGACGGCGTACGGCCCGAAGCGTTCGCGGTGTTCGCCGGCGTGCTCCCGGAGGACAAATACAAGCTCGTCCAGGCATTCCAGAAAGGCGGCCACACCGTCGGCATGTGCGGCGACGGTGCGAACGACGCCCCGGCGCTGCGCCAGGCGCAGATCGGCATCGCCGTCTCGACGGCAACCGATGTGGCCAAGTCGGCCGCCGGCATGGTCCTGACCGAGCCTGGACTCGCCGGCATCCTCGCCGCCGTCCGCGAGGGTCGCATAACGTTCCAGCGCATCCAGACCTACACGCTGAACTCGATCACCAAGAAGATCGTGACGGTGCTCCTGCTGATCGTCGGCTTGGTCATGACCGGGCACGCGGTCCTGACCCCGATGCTCATGGTCATCCTGCTGATCGCCGGCGACTTCCTCGCGATGTCGCTGACCACCGACAACGTCCGGCCATCGCCACGGCCGAATGCATGGCTGATCGGGCAGCTTACGATCGCCGGCGTCGTCATCGGCATCTGCCTGCTGGCGTTCTGCATCGGCGTGCTGGCCGTCGGTAAATACGTGCTGGATTTCGGCACGGAGGGGATGCGAGGGTTGACCTTCCTTGCCTTGGTGTTCGGCAGTCAGGCGACGATCTATGCGCTGCGTGAGCGCGGGCGACTGTGGGGTTCGCGTCCGAGCGCTTGGCTCGCCGCATCGTCCGTCCTCGACGTTGTGATCGCCTCGACGCTGGCCATTCTCGGCGTCGCGATGGCGCCGCTGCCGGCGTCCCTGGTGGCCTGTACTCTCGCCGCCGCGGTCGTCTTCGCATTCGTCCTGGACCTGGTAAAGCGCCCTGTTTTCACCCGGCTTAAGATCACTTGAAAAGAACGGTATCTAAAGATGCAACAGCCGTGACGACCTCAGTACAGCCCGCAAAACCCCAGGCCGGTTGCCGACAAGACCTGACCGCCGCCATCTTCGACATGGACGGCGTGCTCACCCCGATGAGGCTTGCCCGAGCTTCGCCCCTCCCAAATGAGTAGTTTCCGAGCCTGCTCAAGGCAGCAGCCCGAGGCCTATAGCCACAGTCGTTCACCCCGTGGTTCTGACGGGACATCGCGAGCGCGGCTGGGCCCGCATTCCGGCGGTGTGCTGTTCGTACGTTGGGGTTGAGCCGATCCATACGAGGAGTCAAGCTCATGGACATAGCCCCATCCGCGAGGGAGCCTGCGGACAGCAGCGGCGATCGGACGTCTTCCGGCCAGGAAGGCACGCTAAATTCGGACGAGTTGCACCGGATGAACGCCTATTGGCGGGCAGCAAACTATCTGTCGGTGGGTCAGATTTATCTCTACGACAATCCGCTCCTGCGCGAGCCGCTGAAACTGGAGCACGTCAAACCCTTGGTGGTCGGTCATTGGGGCACGACGCCGGGTCAGAATTTCATCTACGTGCATTTGAATCGCGCGATCAAGAAATACGACCTCGACATGTTCTATATCGCCGGCCCCGGCCACGGCGGCCCGGCGCTGGTGAGCAACGTTTATCTTGAGGGCACCTGGAGCGAGATTTATCCGAATGTCAGCCAGGACGAAGCCGGGCTGAAGAAGCTGTTCACGCAATTCTCGTTTCCGGGTGGGATTTCCAGTCACGTCGCGCCGACCACGCCGGGATCGATCCACGAGGGCGGCGAACTCGGCTACTCGTTGAGCCACGCCTTCGGGGCCGCCTTCGACAACCCCGATCTGATCGTCGCCTGCATCATTGGCGACGGCGAAGCGGAAACCGGGCCGCTGGCGACCGCCTGGCAGTCAAACAAGTTTCTTGACCCCATCACCGACGGCGCCGTGCTGCCGATCCTGCATCTCAACGGCTTCAAGATCAGCAACCCCACTGTGCTCGCGCGCGTCGAGCACGAGGAATTGGACCAGTTCCTCCGCGGCTGCGGTTGGACGCCGTACTTCGTAGAAGGCTCTGATCCTGAACAGATGCATGAGCTGATGGCCAGCGTCTTGGATCAGGCCATCGAGGATATCCGGCGCTTCCAACACCATGCGCGGAGCGAAAGCGACGCCACGCGGCCACGTTGGCCGATGATCGTCCTTCGCTCGCCGAAAGGCTGGACCGGGCCGAAAGTCGTCGATGGCCTGCCGGTCGAGGGCACGTTCCGGGCGCATCAGGTGCCCCTGCTAGTCGATCCGCAGCATCCCGAGCATGTCGCCCAGCTCGAGAGCTGGATGAAAAGCTACAAGGCCGAGGAGCTGTTCGACGCGGACGGGCGGCTGATCACCGAACTGGCCGATCTTGCGCCGAAGGGCGACCGCCGGATGGGGGCCAATCCGCACGCTAATGGCGGCATCCTGCTGCGTGATCTGAAAATGCCTGACTTCCGTGTCCATGCGGTCAGCGTGCCTTCGCCCGGCGCCGCAGATGCCCAGGACACGATGGTGCTGGGTAAGTTCCTGCGCGACATCGTGACGCAGAACGAGACGCAACGGAATTTCCGGATCTTTGGTCCCGACGAGACACTCTCGAATCTGCTCGGCGCGGTGTTCGAAGCGACTAACCGGCAATGGGACGCCAAGGAGGTTGGAGACGATGAGTTCCTGGCACCGGCCGGCCGTGTCATCGACTCAATGCTCAGCGAGCACCAGTGCGAGGGTTGGCTGGAGGGCTACTTGCTGACCGGACGGCATGGGCTGTTCAACAGCTACGAAGCGTTCATCCGCATCGTCAACTCTATGTTCAGCCAGCACGCGAAATGGCTGAAGGTTACGCGCGAGCTACCCTGGCGCCGCAACATCGCGTCGCTGAACTATCTCCTCGCTTCGCATGTCTGGCAGCAGGATCACAACGGCTTCACGCACCAGGATCCGGGATTTCTCGACCACGTCATCAATAAGAAGGCCGACATCGTCCGCGTCTATCTGCCCCCCGACGCCAACTGCCTGCTCTCGACCTTCGATCATTGCCTGCGGAGCCGCCACTACGTCAACGTGGTGGTGGCCGGCAAGCACGCGCTGCCGCAATGGCTGACCATGGACGCCGCCGTCGCGCATTGCACGGAGGGCGTGGGCATCTGGCAGTGGGCCAGCAACGACCAGGGCGGCGAGCCGGATGTCGTGATGGCCTGTTGCGGAGACACGCCGACGCTCGAAGTCCTGGCGGCCGTCTCCATTCTTCGGGAGCACCTGCCCGAACTGAAGATCCGTGTGATCAACGTGGTCGATCTGATGAAGCTGCAGTCTCAGGGCGAGCACCCGCACGGCCTGAGCGACATCGACTATGACTCGCTATTCACCAAGGACAAGCACATCGTGTTCGCCTTCCACGGCTATCCGTGGCTCGTGCATCGGCTCACCTACCGTCGGGCCAACCACAACCTGCATGTCCGCGGCTACAAGGAAGAAGGCACCATAACTACGGCGTTCGACATGCGGGTGCAGAACGACCTCGACCGCTTCCACCTCGTGCAGGACGTGGTGGATCGTGTGCCGGGGTTGGGTGGCAAGGGTGCGTATCTGAAGCAGATGGTCCGCGACAAGCTGATCGAGCACAAGCACTACATCGACAAGCACGGCCAGGACTTGCCGGAAATCCGCAACTGGAAGTGGCGCGCATCCACGTGAGAGCCCACGCGCTCGCGGACACCCGCGAGACGGCTCACGGCCGATGGTCAGGGCCTGCTGGCGATGGACGAAAGCAATCCGACCTGTGACAAACGCTTCCTCGCGGCGGGCCTATCGGGAACTGATCGTAGCCACGCCCGACTTGGCTCGTGCATCAGAAGCGCGATCTGTACGACGAGACGCCCGGCTGCCAGGACGCGTGGCGCATGCGAACTGGGCCGGTTGCGTTCGCTCGCGCGCGCCGACGGCGCCCGCCGGAGCACAGGCACCATCATCCCGGCGGATAGCGGGCAACACTTGATCGCATGAATTCGAGGTGTCACGCCAATGGTCCGTAGGTAGTTTCCGAACCTAGCCGTGGCCGCGCGGAAGGCCGATATTCTGCCATCGTAGCCGTCGATAAGCCTAGTCGATAAGCCTAATCGTAGCCGCCGTCGATAAGCCTAATCGTAGCCGTCGAATAAGCCTATTCGATCTGCTTTGGCCGACGCCGACGGATGCTCGGACCGCATAAGTCCGCAGCTTCGCCTCAGCCGCCGCAATGAAGGCCCGTTTCTTTCGTTCTGAAAGGCGAAGTGCTATGTTCTTCTCAACTTTGTATGTCGTACTCCCGCTTGTCGTGGTAGTGGCACTCTTTCTGATCAAGGCGACCATAAAGATCCTACGCGAATATGAGCGAGCTGTGGTCTTTACCCTAGGCCGTTTTCAGAAGGTCAAAGGGCCGGGCCTTGTGCTGTTGCTTCCCTTCATCCAGGAAATGGTGCGGGTGGACTTACGCATCCAGGTCATCGAGATACCGAGCCAGGACGTGATCTCGCACGACAACGTCTCGATGAAGGTTGACGCGGTGCTCTACTTCAACGTCGTCAATCCCGAACGAGCCATCATTCAAGTTCAGTCTTACCTTCCCGCCACAAACATGCTCGCTCAGACGACCCTCCGCGCGGTGCTGGGGCAGCATGACCTGGACGAAATGCTTTCCGAACGAAAAAAACTCAGCGCCGACGTCCAGAGCATCCTGGACGCACAAACCGAAACCTGGGGGATCAAGGTCAGCAACGTCGAGATCAGGACCGTCGAGCTCACGGATAACATGGTGCGCGCCATTGCCAAACAGGCGGAAGCGGAACGCGACCGGCGCGCCAAGATCATCCATGCGGAAGCAGAGTTCCAGGCCTCGCAAACCCTGGTCAACGCTGCCAAGATCCTCTCGAGCATTCCGGCCGCCATGCAGTTACGCTACTTGCAGACGTTGACAGAGATCGGCGCCGAACAGAATTCCACCGTCGTCTTTCCGATGCCGATCGACATCATCAAGCCGTTCCTCGAGCTGCTGGAGAGGCCCACAAAGGCGGTTGGTGCCGCCAATGGCGGCACTCATGTCCCGCTCGTGAAGGACGTTCCATTAGGAGTGTAAGGGAGGGGCCTCACACGACGAGAGGTGATCGCCAACTCAAGTGCGTGTGGCCCGCGATCCCGCAGCAACTCTTATCGAGCTCATTCCATTTTTGGGTACCCTCGATTGACGGGGCACATTAACAAGAGAGGAGCGTGCAATGTTGTGGAATGCATCAGTTATCAATGGCTATGCCGTTGCAGCAAGTGATGGTCGGCTTGGTACCGTTAGCGACTTTCTATTTGACGACGCCAGCTGGTCAATTCGTTGGCTAGTTGTCGATACCGGCAGATGGCTCTCGGGTCGCAAAGTCCTTTTGACCCCCTCGGTCTTGGGGCGCCTCGATCCAAGCGGACGCGAGTTCTCGGTTGAATTGACCAGGCAGCAAGTTAAAGACAGTCCGGATGTCGCCACCGATCGGCCGGTGTCGCGACAGCTGGAGACCACCATTTACGATTACTACGGCTGGACCCCGTATTGGGGTAGTACTGGCTTTTACATGGGCGGCTATGGCTTTGCGGGTGCGGGCGGCGCCATGGCAATGTCACCTTCCCTGGGATCCAGGCGACGCGAGGATGCTATTGCCGATAATCAGCGAGACCGGGACGATCCACATCTCCGCAGCATCGAAGCGGTCACTGGGTATCATATCCACGCCAGTGACGGCGAGATCGGTCACGTCGAGGACTTCCTCGTGGAGGATGCCGATTGGAGCATCCATTACCTCGTCGTCGATACGAAGAACTGGTGGCCAGGAAAGAAGGTCCTGATCCCGCCACGGTTTGCACGAGAGGTAGTCTGGGCAGATAAGCTGGTGAACCTCGATGTCGATCGTCAGAAGGTCAAGGATAGCCCACCATACGATGCATCCACGACGGTCGACGGTGCCTATGAGAAGCATTTCCACAGTTACTATGGCGAGATCCGGGCGACCGGTCAGCCCTGACCGCGCGTTTGTTCCCCGAAGTCCCGACGCCTCATCCTCAGGGCCACGACGCCGCTGCGTGCCATCGCGTCGGCGAACTGCCTCCAACGTCGTCGCCTTCGAGGCTGGCCGTGATGGCTTCTGGCTGGCGCGGTGGCTGCGCGCACGTGGTGTCGAAGCCTATGTCATCCAGCCGACAAGCATTCCGGTTTCAAGGGGAGCAGACGTTGCTGATGGTCGGCATCCTGTTCGCCGGTATCGTCGCCTATCCGAAATTGCCGGTCGCGCCGCTGCCGCAGGTCGATTTCCCGACCATTCAGGTTTCGGCGCTGCTTCCCGGCGCCAGTCCCGACACGATGGCGTCCGCCGTGGCCCAGCCGCTCGAGACGCAATTCGCGCAGCTTCCCGGCGTGTCGCAGATGACCTCTACCAGCACGCTCGGCTCGACCGCGATCACCATCCAGTTCGACCTTGCCCGCGACATCGACGGGGCGGCGGGTGACGTGCAGGCGGCAATCAACGCCGCCGGCGGGCAATTGCCGAAGAACCTGCCGAGCCCGCCGAGCTACCGCAAGGTCAATCCGGAGGATTCGCCAATCCTCATGCTCGCCGCGACCTCCGATACGCTGCCGCTCACCGAGGTCGACGATGACATCGAAACGAAGCTCGCCCAGCAGATCAGCCAGATTTCGGGCGTCGCGCTTGCTGCCCGAGATAGGTGGGGGGAGTCGCGTCCATGCTGCTCGGCATGAAGATCTGCACGAGTCGTAGCAACTCGGCTGTCAATTCCAGGGCCGCCTTGACCGCCGTCGAGAGGTCGGGCCGCCCGAGTGTTCTCTCCTGATCCGCCATAAGAGAAGCATTGCGACGCCCTTTCGCAGTAGAGTAGAAGGATTTCTCTTTTTAGCCTGCGATATTGCCCATTCGAGGAAAATTCCTTCTATATATGGGGTCATCTCTCCCGAGCCCTGAACGTGCCGATCCGACCCAAAACCGCCCCGCCATCCCACCGACAAGACCAATGATCCCGATTGCACTCGCGCCGGAGCGCCTAATAATCGGCCTCGCCGGTCATGGCCCGGCCGCGGAGCGCCGAGAGCGGTTGCTGCGGGAGGGCGGCGCCGCCGACATTCTCCACTTCTGCGACCAGCCGGTCCCGAGCCTGCCCGATCCGGCGGCGCTGCTAGCGCTGGATCTGCTGTGGATCACCGGCCTGCGGCACGATTTGGCGACAATGCTGGCCGCCGCCGCGCAGCGTGCCGGTGTGCTGGTCAATGTCGAGGACCGGCCTGAGCTCTGCGATTTCCATAGCGTCGCGGAGCTACGGCGTGGCGACCTGCTGCTGACGGTCTCGACCGGGGGGCAGAGCCCGGGCCTGGCAGGGCGCATCCGCGAATGGCTGAGTACCCAGTTCGGCCCTGAATGGGCCTTGCGTCTGGCGCAACTTGGAACGGCGCGCCGCCGCTGGCGCGCCGAGGGACATGCCCCTCCGGAACTCGCCCGACGCACCGCGGCGACGATCGAGCAAGCGGGGTGGCTGAGGTGAGCGCGCCAGCCCTCGCCCGTGCGGCCGCCCGACTGGTCGTGCCGGACTTCACACGAGGCTCGGTATGGCTAGTCGGCGCCGGTCCGGGTGATCCGGGGTTGCTGACTCTGCACGGGGCGCATGCTTTGGCGGTGGCCGACGTGGTGCTGCACGACGCACTGGTGCCGGCCGAGATACTGGCACTCGTCGCCACGCCGCATCGCATTGCGGTAGGCAAGCGCGCGGGTGGCACGCGCACGCCGCAGCTTCGGATCAACGCGCGGCTGATTGCGCTGGCGGGCCAGGGGTTACGCGTGTTGCGGCTGAAAGGCGGCGACCCGCTGGTGTTCGGCCGCGGCGGCGAGGAGGCGATGGCACTCGCTGCCGCCGGTGTGCCGTTCCGGATAGTGCCCGGGATCAGCGCCGGCATCGGCGGCACTGCGGGCGCCGGCATCCCGCTCACCCACCGCGCCCTTGCCCGCAGCGTCGCCTTTGCGACCGGCCACCATTCCCGAGGCGGCCTGCCGGAGGGGCTCGATCTCGCTTCGCTCTCACGCGGAGCCGACGTGCTGGTGTTCTACATGGGGCTGCGTCAGGCGGGACCAATCGCGGCTCGGTTGATTGCCGCCGGACGATCACCCGATGAAGCCGTGGCGTTCGTCTCGGATGCAACCACGGCACACCAGCGCGTCACGCTAGCCTCGCTGCGTACGGCCGACGTAGTCGCGTCAGACCTGCCGCGGCACGCGCCGACCCTGATCGTCTTCGGGCCGGTGCTGGCGTTGCGCGAGGTGCTCGCGCCGTTGCAGCAGGCTGCGCCGATGACTGTCGCGGCAATGCCCGAACCAAGCCTCGCTACCGCCTAGGGAGACCGATCCGATGGCAGCCCTTCCCGCCGCGGCGCCGTTCGCCGGGGATCAACTCGACCAGCTCGACCGGTTGTTGCGCCAAGCCAGCCCGGAGCAACTTCAATGGCTCAGCGGCTACGTCGCCGGCTTCCAAGTGGCAACCGTCGGACGCCAAGCGGTGGCGGCAACGCCCGCCGCTCCCGCCGCGCCAAAGCCGAAGCTCACCATCCTCTACGCCACCGAATCGGGCAACGCCGAGGCGTTGGCCGGCGCCGCGCGAAAGGTTGCTGCCCGCGCGGGTTTTGCCGCCAAGGCACTCGACATGGCGGATACCACGCCCGAGCAAATTGCCGACGCCGGGAACCTGCTGGTGATGGCCTCGACCTGGGGCGAGGGCGACCCGCCGCAGCGCGCCGAGACATTCATGGCGGCGCTGATGGCCGACGCGGCGCCGCGCCTTCCGGAGCTGCGCTACGCCGTGCTGGCGCTGGGCGATCGTGCGTATGCGCGGTTCTGCGAAACCGGCCGTGTCATCGACGAGCGACTTGCAGCGCTCGGTGCGCATCGCATCGCCCCGCGCGTCGAGTGCGACCTGGATTACGAGGGTCCGGCAAAGGCGTGGATCGACGCAAGCCTTGCCGCCCTCGCACCGCCGGCGCCGAGGGCAGCGGTTATCCATGTCGATTTCGCCCGTACCCCAGCCGAGGAAGCCGGTGCCTTCAGCCGCACCCGCCCCTTCGAGGCCGAGATCATCGAACGGATCAACCTCAACAGCAGCCGCTCCACCACCGAGACGTGGCATCTGGAACTGTCGCTTGCGGGATCGGGTATCGCCTATGAACCGGGTGACTCGCTCGGCTTCCTTCCGCGGAACGACCCGGCGCTGGTGGATGAGGTGCTCGTCGCCACCGGGCTTGCTGGCGACGACGAGCTGCGCGCGGCGCTGATCGACCGGCACGATATCACTACGCTCTCGCCCTATCGGGTGGGCGCCTATGCGGCTCTAACCGGCGATCGGGAGCTCGCCGCCATCGCGTCTGATTCCGCCCGCGCAGCGGCGTTCATCCACGATCGTCAGCTCATCGATCTGTTGGCCTCGACACCCGCGCGCGTGGCGCCGGAGCAACTCCTCGGCCTGCTGCGCCCGCTGCCACCGCGCTATTTTTCGCTCGCTTCCAGCCGCGCCGCGGTGGGCGAGGACGCGCACCTCCTGATCGCCGCGGTGCGATGGCAGAGCCACGGCCGGCGCCGCAACGGCGTCGCTTCGGTCGATGTCGCGGAACGGCGCGCGACGGGCGACAGCATGAAGCTATTCCCGAAGTCAAACCCGCATTTCCGCCTTCCTACCGACCCGGACCGCCCAATCATCATGATCGGGCCCGGCACCGGTGTGGCGCCCTTCCGCGCCTTCCTGCAGCAACGCGAGGCGGATGGCGCGCGTGGGAAGAGCTGGCTGTTCTTCGGTGCACGCCAGTTCACGCACGACTTCCTCTATCAGCTCGAGTGGCAGGACTGGCTCGCCTCCGGGGTGTTGTCCCGCATGGACGTGGCTTTCTCGCGTGATCAGCCGGAGAAAATCTACGTCCAGCACCGGATGTGGGATGTGCGGCACGAGCTGTTCGCCTGGCTGGCCGACGGTGCCGCCCTCTACGTGTGCGGCGATGCGACGGCAATGGCGAAGGACGTGCACGCCATGCTGCTGCAAATCATCGCCGATCAGTCGGGCCATGACAGCGACGGTGCCGCAGTGTTCCTGCGCGACATGCAGCAGTCCGGCCGCTATCTGCGGGACGTCTATTGATGCGGGCCGAAGCCCTGCTGCGCAACGCGCTGTTGCGCCGCTTCCCGGGCCGGATCGCACTGGTCTCTTCGTTCGGCGCCGAAAGCGCGGTGCTTCTGCACATGGTTGCCGGGATCGACCATACGACGCCGGTGATCTTCCTCAATACCGGCAAGCTGTTCGCTGAGACTCTGCTCTATCGCAAAAGCGTGGCCGCGCGGCTCGGCCTTGCCGATGTGCGGGTGGCTAGGCCCGACTCTGCGCATATCGCCCGCGTCGATGCGGTTGGCGATCTGTGGAAGAGCGATCCGGATCGCTGCTGTTGGCATCGCAAGGTCGAACCGCTGGACACCGCGCTTGCGGCGTTCGACGCCTGGATTACCGGCCGCAAGCGAGCCCACGGCGGCGGGCGGCAGTACCTGGCGCCGGTGGAGTACGGACCGGACGAGCGCGTCAAGATCAACCCGCTGGCTGATTGGTCAGCAGCCGACACCGAAGCCTATTTCGCTCGATACGACCTGCCACCGCATCCACTGGTCGCGGCGGGTTTTCGTTCGATCGGCTGCGCTCCGTGCACGCGGGCGACACGTGCAGGCGACGCACAGCGCGCCGGCCGCTGGCCTGGCAGCGGCAAGGTCGAATGCGGCATTCATCTAGGCCGAACGCCCGCTACCAGCGAGGATATCCAGGTATGACCCCGCTCTCTCGGAACGAGACCATCAAGGAGCGCAGCAACTACCTGCGCGGCACCATTGCTGAGGGGCTGGAAGAACGTATCAGCGGCGCGATTGCCGAGGACGACACGCAGCTCACGAAGTTCCACGGTATCTACCAGCAGGACGACCGCGACCTGCGCCCCGAACGGGCGAAGAAGAAGATGGAGAAGGCCTTCATCTTCATGGCGAGGCTGCGCGTCCCAGGCGGCGTGCTGACGCCGCGCCAATGGATCGCCCTGCACGACATGGCGGCTGAGCGCGGCGACGGCACGCTGCGGCTCACGACGCGCCAGACCATCCAGTTCCACGGGGTGATCAAGAGCAACCTCAAGCCGGCGATCCAGGCGATCAATGCGGCGATGCTCGATACCATCGCCGCCTGCGGCGACGTGAACCGCAATGTGATCTGCACGCCCAATCCGCACCGCTCCGCCGTGCACGGCGATGCGCTGGCGCTCGCCCGCGCGATCAGCGCGCACCTTTTGCCGCGCACCCGCGCCTGGCACGAAATCTTCGTCGACGGCGAGCCGGTCATCGGGGGCGAGCAAGAAGACGAACCGATTCTCGGCTGCACCTATCTGCCGCGCAAGTTCAAGATCGCAATCGCCGTGCCGCCCCTAAACGACGTGGACGTCTTCGCCCACGACGTCGGCTTCATCGCCATCGCCGAAGATGGAGCCATTGTCGGCTACGATGTCGCGGTGGGCGGCGGCATGGGCATGACCCATGGGGAGCCGGACACATTTCCGCGTCTGGGAGACGTGATCGGCTTCTGCCGCCCCGACCAAGCAACCGCGGTAGCCGAACAGGTGGTGACCATCCAGCGCGACTGGGGCGACCGCGCCGACCGCAAGCATGCGCGGTTGAAATACACAATCGAACGCCATGGGCTCGACAAGTTCCGGATGGAACTTGAACGTCGAACTCGGCTTCGCGTTGGAGTCAGCCCGTCCCTACGCGTTCGAGCGCTCTGGCGATCCCTTCGGCTGGATGCAGGGGGACGACGGCACCTGGCATTACTGCCTGTTCGTCGAGAATGGCCGCGTCCGCGACCTGCCTGGCCGCGCGCTGCTGACCGGGCTCCGTGCCGTCGCCGAGCAGCACGACGGCGCCTTCATCCTGACACCGAACCAGAACCTGATCATCGCCGGAGTAATGCCGGAGCAGAAGCCGGCGCTCGATGCGCTACTGAACGCGTACGGGCTTGCGGCCCCGGCAGGCGCGCTGCGGCGCAATTCCATGGCCTGCGTCGCGCTGCCGACCTGCGGCCTCGCGCTAGCCGAGAGCGAACGCTACCTGCCGGAGCTTATTACCGCGCTGGAAGCAGAAATCGAGCAAACGGGGCTCGAGTCCGACGAGATCATCGCCCGCATGACCGGTTGCCCGAACGGGTGTGCGCGGCCCTATCTGGCCGAAATTGGCCTCGTCGGCACCGGACCGGGCACGTACAACCTCTATCTCGGCGGCGCATTCGACGGCACGCGCCTCTCGAAGCTGTATCGCAGGGACCTCGACCACGGCGGAATAGTTGCAGCGCTCACGCCGCTGTTCCGCGCCTATGCGACCCGCCGCGACAATGGCGAGCGATTCTCCGATTTCGTCATACGCACCGACGTGGTGCGACCCACCCTGACTGGTAGTGGCTTTCACACCGATACCGCCATAGATACGTTGGCCGAGCCCGTCATCTCCCAGCAGGCGATTTCCAGACCCGAAACGATACCCATCATCGTCGGGTCCGGCCGCTGAGAGTCTGTCCGGGAACATTGCTAGTTCCTGCATAGCCGTCTGACCATGAGACGGATGGAAGCGAGCAACAGAAAGGCACGCGCCTTCACATTGAGATTTTCCCAATCCTTACCCAGTCGACGACATCGGTTGAGCCACGCCAACGTGCGTTCGACCACCCATCGCTTTGGTAGCACGACAAAGCCCTTGGCCTGGTCAGATCGTTTGACGATCTCCACCTCGGCCTGCGACACGACACGCTTCAACGCCTCCTGGAATCGCCGCCCCTGATAGCCGCCATCGGCATAAAGCTTCAGCAGGAACGGAAACATCCCGAACAGCGTCGCCAGCAGCATGGCGCCGCCATCGCGATCCTGGATGTCCGCCGCCGTCACGATGGCCTGTAGCAGCAAACCCTGGGTATCGACCAGGACGTGCCGCTTCTTGCCCTTGATCTTCTTCCCCGCATCATACCCATGCGGATCGATCGAGGCCCCCCTTTTTCGGCGCTCTTCACGCTCTGCGCATCAATCACCGCGGCGGTCGGGCTGGCCTCTCGCGAGGCCTGCTCACGACATTTCACATACAATGCGTGATGCAGTCGCTCCAGCGTGCCGTCCCAGGTCCATCGTTCCAGATAGTCGTGCACTGTGCTCCGCGGCGGCAGGTCCTTGGGGATCGCCCGCCATTGGCAGCCGGTGCTCAGCACATACATCACGCCGTTCACCACCTGGCGGATATCAACGCTCCGCTTGTTGCCGCCCGGCTTGGCCGGGGGGATCAATGGTTCCACCTCGGCCCATTCGGCATCAGTCAGATCGCTCTCATAGCGCAGTCGGGTGCGGTCGTACCGCGTCCGGTTCTCCTTGGTCCACATCCAGTCCCCCGAATCGATGCTCGGGGGAGAGAAAATCACAGGCAATTCAATGGCTTCAAGGGTGACCCGCTAAGCAATTCTAAAAACTCAATTTGTTCCCGGACGGACACTGAGTGAAGCCGCTCGAATAGGCCGAGCGCCAAAAGCGCTCGATCCGGTGCGGGTCGTGGCCGAGCAAGTGGCGTTCGAACACGTCCCGGATCAGCGGCACGATGGCCCGAGCGTGGAAGGCGGTCGCATAGATCTCGCCGACGCCTTCGATCCCGTATTCAGTGCGGACGCGCACGAAGATCCAGCACATCCCGCCGACGTACGGCGGCGGTATTGCAACGACATGGGTGTCGAGTTCTGCAATCTTCATCGGTTCCCCCCAGTGCTTGAGTACGACGACGCGGGTCTGAGTGAACTCCAGCGTTCCCCGCTTATCGAATGCTATACGTCGCTCGCCGCCTTCAGGCGATGCGCCAAGCGCGCCGCCGCACCACTGCTCCACTGCCTTGCGCTCCCTTGCTGAAGTAAGCCCATTGCCGTTTCATGCGACTAGGAAAGGGGAGGATGGCATGTCCGCACAACCGTCACCTGCCGACCAGACCGGGCTCCTGGATCGGCTTTCCGCCGGTGCCGTCATCTGCGCGGAAGGTTACCTGTTCGAGTTCGAGCGTCAGGGCTATCTGCAGGCGGGCGCATTCGTTCCCGAAGTGGTCCTGGAACATCCCGATTTGGTCGAGCAGCTCCACCGGACCTTCGTCCACGCAGGCTCGGATGTGGTGGAGGCATTCACCTATTACGGCCATCGGGAGAAGCTGCGGCTGATTGGGCGCGAACAGGATCTGGAACCAATGAACCGGCAGGCCCTGGAGATTGCGAAGAAGGTCGCGCGCGAGACGGGCACGCTGGTGGCCGGCAATATCTGTAATACGACGACCTGGGCGCCAGCCGACACGGCGAGCCAAACCGAAGCGCGCCGGATGTTTGACGAGCAGATCGGCTGGGCCGTCGATGCGGGGGTCGATTTCGTCATCGGCGAGACGTATTCGCATTTCGGTGAGGCGCTGGCGGGCCTGGAGTCAATCAAGGCGGCGAAGCTCCCAGCGGTCATCACGATGGCGATCCTCACCAACGGCGTGACGCGTGAGGGCATGGACCCGGTCGAGGCGATGAAGCGACTGGAACAGGCCGGCGCTGAGGTCGTCGGTCTTAACTGCGCGAGGGGCCCGCGCACCATGATGCCGCTGCTTAAAAAGATCCGCGAGGCTGTGAAGTGCCACGTAGCGGCTCTGCCAGTGCCATACCGAACCTCACCGGAACATCCGACCTTCCAGTCTCTTTCCGACCCGGCGTGTGACTGCATTCCCGGCAACCAGCCATTTCCAGTGGCGCTCGATCCATTCACATGCAATCGCTACGAGATTGCCGAGTTTGCCAAAGAGGCGTGGGGCATCGGTGTGCGCTATCTCGGTGTGTGCTGCGGCGCCGGTCCACATCATATCCGGGCAATAGCCGAGGCGCTTGGCCGGCGCCCGCCGGCCAGTCGCTATTCGCCAGATATGTCGAAGCACTATGTATTCGGCAGCGCCCCTGGATTGCGCAGTCGCAACATGGAATTCTCAAAGCAGCTGCGTGGAGACGTGTGATACAGAGCGATGAACAAGGGAGACTGCACGGACTGCTGCTGGCTCTCTGTAAGTCGTGAGCGAAGCGGCTCTCCCACCTTCGTATTTAATGACTTCCCGGTCCGAGAAGCGGAGCAAAGGATGAGGCTCCCATCAGGCCGGCACGGGTCGGGAATTCCCAGACGCACCCGCGCCCCTCCGCGGCCGCTTCCTCGGCGATCCACTACGGCCGGCGCCGGGTGGCGGAGAACAGTTGAAGTGACGAACACTCCGAGCACTGCCACGGTCACAGTGGCGTCGAGCAATGGCGGCCGAGCGGTTGGCTACGTGGTGTAGCCGCCTGCCCTCGCCAGCACCGGATATGCTGCGTGTTCTTGCCGCACGCGGCACTGAGTTCATGACCGCCGAAAACGTCGCCGCGACGCTCGCGAAAAAGCCGACCGGCGGGCATTGGGATGCCGAATTGGCTGTGTTGCGCAACAACGACACGCGACAAAGGGTGACCGTCGTGCAGTTTTTCGTACGCGGAAAGGGCGGTAATCACGTGTTATAACGACTGAGGATCCCCAGGCAACTCGAGGGCGTTTCTAAATCCTTTGGCGTGACGGAGGCCCTTCGAGATCCGCATTCGTGGAGGCGAGCACAGTGTGCACATGATTCGCCAAAGGCAGGAGCGTGCGCACTGAAACGTGCGCTGGCAACTCGCCATCGCGACCTCGTCTTTGGGAACTGATGCAGGAGTCGTGGCCGAGCGTCCTAATAGGCCCGGCGCGTGCAATCGGCGAACCCTCCGGCGGAATCACGAGCGAACCCCAAGGCGTGGAGGCAGATCACCTTGCTGCCGCGCACTACAGGCTACAATCGGCGCCTCTGCGCCGCCCACGACCACGTGTGGGCGCTCCGCGCCGGGCTGCGGCTGGCCAACCCGGCGGCACATCTGTGCAAACCCATCATCTGTGACGACCGCTGGTGGGGAGGGGCTTGCAGCCCGCGACCCTGTCACTTGAGAGCAAAGTGGCAGGCAACGATAACGACTGACGGCGCCGATAACCCATAATGGCGCACTGACAATGTCCAGCGATGCTCACTGAGCCTCTGAAAGTCGCGGGTGGCACGAGCTGGGTGGATCATTCCGGCTCCTTGAGCCCGGTATAGTAGCTTGACCAGCGCAACCTGTCCTTTGCGAACACCAGCAAGGGGATATACTCCAACCCGTCGGTGCGCGCCTTTCTGATCCCGGTTTCGACGGCACCAGGTGTGGTGACCGGCGAGCCGCCCATGTTCACGATTACATCACCCGGTTGCAAACCGTGGGTATCCACTTCGGTATCGTCCAAAACATGTTCGACAAGCACGCCGGTCACCGACGATGGGATGCCAAGCTTTTGGCGCGCTGCCTCGGTGAGCACAGCCAGCTTCAGGCCTTGATCCGGTGCTGGTACCATTGCCGCAATAGCCATTGGCGCCAAGGCAGTTGCCACCGGCAATTCCATGTTGGGCCATCCTGCGAGAGTGAGCGTCAGCGTCTGCTGGAGGTGGTCCCGCCATATCGTCAGATCGACCGCACGTCCTACGTCCATCAGGGCGATGGTACGGATCATTGCTCGAGCGTCGGGCACCGACTTGTCGCCGATATCCACGATCACGTCACCGGGCCGCAGGCCGGCTGCACGAGCTGGCCCCCCTTCAGCAACCGCAATGACGACAGCTCCGCCAGGCCGATGCACGCCAAATCCTTTTGCGAGCTCCGGGGTGACATCCTGTGCAGTCACGCCGATCCAGCCGGGTGCGGGCAAGGTGGGATTCAACAGGTGGCGAACAATAAGGTTCGCGTCGTTGGCAGGAATCGCATAGCCGATGCCAATGTAACCACCGCCGGTCTGCGAGTAGAGTGCAGTGTCCACACCAACCACCTCGCCACGCAGGTTTACCAGTGGCCCCCCCGAATTGCCTGGATTGATGACGGCATCGGTCTGAATGTCTTCGTCGAACGGCGACTGGCTCAGGTCTCGATTCAGCCCGCTGACAATGCCGGCGCTAACTGAGATGCCGAGCCCGTAAGGGTTACCGATCGCCAGCACCTCGTTGCCGATCCGTGCCCGGGAGCTGTTGGCGAAATCGAGTGCCGGCAAGGGATGACCCACATTCACCGTCAGAACCGCGAGATCGGCGACGTTGGACACTCCCACTAGTTTGGCCCGGGTCTGGCTGTCATCTGCCAAGATCGCTGTAATTTCCGCCGCTCCCTGTATGACGTGACGATTGGTCACGATGATACCCTTGGGGTCGATGATGAAACCGGAGCCAAAGAAGGACTGGCGCCGAGCCGTCATTTTTCCTTGGCCTGATTGCACAGCAGATACCTTGATGATCAATAGGCCGACCACAGCCGGCAAGACTTTTTCCACCACGTCCGCGTACCCTCTGGTGCCCCAAGGGGGCGGGCTGACCTCGACGTGGTCTGCCGCTTGGGTTACGGCGGGCAGGGCAAGAAGGAAGAGCGACAACAAAGCGCGGCACATAGGGTTCTCCTTCTCGATGTAAGTCGAGAAGCGCATTACTGCGCACCACCAACTCTTATGGCAAAGCGATACTGCAGCCGACCTTCAAGCGGTCGAAGCAAGCTATCCGAGCCGCAGGTCCGGGCGCGTGCGGCAGACCACCCCCGATGGCGTCACTGAGGCACGGCGCTATTCCGATGTCACCCTCTGGGATCGGATCCACACCCGCGGGCAATTATCGGACCATCAGCACACGGCCGCTGGTATCCGCGTCCGGGCGGCAGCTCAACTTACCACCTGCCACGCCCGGAGGCCGGCCTGACGCCAGTCCAGCATCGACCCAGCGGACCCGGCCCGATGAGCCGACAATGATGTCGCCGCTTTTTGCAGCCGTCAGCCGCGCGGTGACTCGCTCCGCCGATAGCGAGGCGCCCGCATCAGCGCTGAAACTATAGCCGCCGATCGCGAAGCCCATCGCTTCGATCTCCGGGATCACACTCGGCGTATAGAAGCCAGTGGCGGCGCGATACCAGCGAGGCTCGATACCGCTTGTGTCCTTGATGGCGTGCGCGCCGTTCGTCACCTCGGTTCGGATAGTCGCGAGATCGCCAGCCGCCCTAATGCCGAAGATGGTACGGTTGCCCAGGACCGGCGGAATATGGCGCTCGCCATGGTTCTGTAGGCTGAACAGATCGGGGTGCGTGAGCAGCAGCTTCAGACCCTCTGGATTGCGCCGCATCCATAACGCCGTGACAAAGATCACAGCAGGAATGCAATCCGCTATAAGAACGGACGCGATGCGCATGTCGAACGCACCAGGGCAGGCATCGAAAGTCACGGCCACCACGCGCCGGTCCGGCGGTGCCGCAGGCAGCCGCATGTGCAGTTCCACCGGCACATCATGCTCCACTGCCCTGGCAGACCGCGCCATCGCCAGAGCACCCGCCGCCATTGCCACGCGAGCCAGCCCACGCCGCGAGAAGCAGCGAGTACAATCGACTCACACCAGACCCTCGTGGCATAACATCGTGCCTCGCGCGCGTCGATTCAGAGAGGACCATGCGGACCGCTCCACCTTCGGAGCCTCCGGGCAGACCCAGCGGTTCGGCGGACGAAGGATCCCACCCGCTTCGCTTGCGATTGGCGCATCCTGCACGATACAGAGGCGCGAAAAGCCCATTTTGGGCGACGGCCCAAACCGCAACTGAAGTACTTAGTGACAGCACATCCCCGTCGTAACGCCTACGCGACAAAGGCAAGACGACGTGATCGGCATGTCCGCCTTCGCAAGCGCGGCGTCAAGTTTGCCTTCTAATTCGGGTCGTTCCTCGCGCTCGCCACGATGACGCAGGCATTCGACCAGCCCGTGCAGGGCCCACACATTGTCGGGGTGCTGCGCACAACGTTGTACTTTTCCGGACAGGCCAAGATCGTCGCGATAGATCTGTTCTGCTTCCTCGACGTGGCCTTGATCGAGCAGCAATGCCGCCAGCGCGTGACGAGGCGGGTGCATCCAGGCCCAAGGCTCGGTGTAGGACAGATTGTCGTCGAGCTCGACGGCGCGGCGCAGATGCCCATACGCGACTTCATGCGCCCCCTTATGATAGGCAAGCTCGCCGTCGAGGAGCGCCGCGCCTACTTCAAGCGAAGCCCGTGCGGGATTACTGAGAAACCGACGCTCGAGCGCGATAGTCTCAAGGTGACGATGGAAGCGCTCGCGCTCAGCTTCGGCGTCGGCAAAGTTGCGGAGCGTCGCATGCGCCACGCCCTTGGCATAGTGTTGTAGCGCGGTGGTCATAACGTAAAGGCCGGCATCGCCGGCCATCGGTTCGTCGATGATTTCACGCCAGAGGCCAAACCGCACCTGCACATGTGATTTCATGGCGCGGTAACCTTCCACAGTGTGGGTCAATTTTGGCCGGTCTGGTAGAGTGATTATCTCGCGCGTCATGAGCCTGCGCACCTCGTCGGCGGCCTTCAGCGCCGGCCGCGCCTGCCCGAGGAACATGCACGCGTACATCATCAGATGCAGGTCGTGGCCGCAGCCAAGCAGATAATAAGTCGGCTCGTCGGTATAACTGAGATAAAGATCGTTGGCGCGAATTGCTCTTTCGCTCGCAAGTTTTGCCTGTTCGTATTCACCACACAGCACATAGATATGCCCCGGCATATGGTTCATATGGCCGGCGTCAGGGCACATTCTGCCGAGCAGATTGGCCGAGCGCATAGCGCGTTCAGGCATCGCCGACATCTCGAGAAGATGTATATGTAAATGAAGAATTGCGGGATGATGCCGCATGCCCGCTTCGTCCGCCATAGCGATCGCGCGCTCACAGACTGCCAGCGCCTCCAGTGCATCCGAATTTGCCGCCGGCCTGCCGGTCTTCAGGTCCCACAGCTTGCGCACGGTGCGCATCATCAGCGCTTCGACAAAGAGCGCCATCACATCGCGATCGTCGGGAAAGCGGTGATAGACGCGGCGCATCTCGGCTGCGTAGGCATCATCCCACTGCTCAAACTCTGCGAGCGGCACCGGATGAGGCTTCTGAAAGCGGGACGAAAGCGCTTTGATCAGCTGGTGTTCGGCTTCGCTGGCGCGGTCAGCATGCGTTCTTGCGATCTGCACATGCTCGAAGCAGCGCTTCGTCGCGGCACGCGCCTCGACCCCTCCGTGTTCCTTCCACGTCAGGTTGTAAAATGGCCCGGCCGCATAGGCGATCCCCCAATGAACCATCGGGCATGTGGAATCGGTCTCCAGCGCGCGCTCGAAGCACTTGATGCCTTCTTCATGATTGAAGCCGTAGCACCAGTTGAGCCCGATATTGAACCAGCGCTGTGTTTCTGCAGAGGCGGTGGAGATGCGACGCCGGTAGGAGCCGAGGTTAAAGCGGTCCATAACGCTAATCTCGCTGAGACTGCTTCAACAGTAAGCCAGACTGTGCGACAGTCAATATATTGTGAGTCATCCGGTTAGGGGCGTGGCTAGCTCGGATACTTCATCTGGTGGCGCGAGGTGCTGGCCCCGACGTCGGGTTGAGCGGGTCACCACTGCTGGTGCACGAGCTCCAGGTGCTCGCCCTGGCGCAGGCGGCCATTCACCCGCCGCCGGGAGCCCTTAGCGCAGCGCATCTCCGATTGTCCTTGCGGGCTTCAGCTATCGGAGACGCGCATCTGTTCGAGATCGGCGAGTAAGCCGGGCCCGGTCGGCTGCATCCCAGCTTTTTCCGCGTTTGCTCGCTTGAGGCGGGGACGTGGAGCCCCGCAAACAATGCGAGCCAGCCGAAATAGGCTTCAACCTCTTCCGGGGCCGTGGATTTGACCGGTATCTTCAGGTGTTGACCAATAACCTCCGCGATATCCCTGAGCGGCACGCCTTCTTCGGCGACCACGTGATATTTTGCGCTCGGTTCTGCACGCCGGTGTAACATAGCGATGACACCGCCTCCTTCTCGCCGTTGCCTCCCCGGTAGGGGCCGGCCACGAGCGCACGAAGTGGATAGTTGAATCCGAAGCCGTCGAGAGGTCAGCGAACGATCCAGTATCTCGCTATTAAAGGTCTTCATACATTCGGCGCCCTGCGGGCCGTCGTCCTCGATGGTTTGGCGGCCGACGCGTGACGTAGCCGATGCCAAGCCTACGATCGCCAGAAGGGCGGCGCCGACAAGAGGAAGATTGAAGTTACCGAAACGTCGCATCTCTGCGGACTCCAGTACGCTGACAACGAAATTGGACGTGCACACCTGCACGATCGCGCCGTCGTCGGGCGCGGCCATTTTGTATGGCAAGAACCGTCCGGGCCGGTGCTTCATTCGGCCAGACTACCGCCCGCCCTCATGGTGCAGACTCCGTGCTGACGCGCCACCTCCCTAGGCGGTTGGCCTCCTCCGCTGTCAAGCGCCCGGTAACCTCGGCACCAATGTCGTGCTGGAAGTGACGAACAGCTGCTCGGCTCGACGGTCCGAAGATCCCGTCAGCCGGCCCTTGATAGTAACCTAGGCTATGCAGCGCGTCTTGGACCACCCGCGGGTCCGCTTCGGCCATGCTGGCCTCGTTGGGCATGGCTGGCGTTACTAAGGTTGGCGGCGCGGCCAGGGTCGATGCCGAGGGAGCCGTTGGAGGGCCAGGCGGGCCGGGCGTGGGCAGTGCTGGTGAGGTTGGCGGCGCGGCCATTGTCGATCCCGGCAGAGACGTTGGAGCGTTACCCTGGGGCGGCGGTAGAGTTCCGGTTGAACCTTTAGGGGCGACCGGCTGGGTATTCTCGCTGTCGACCCGGTAGGACAGGCCAGCAACCGCTAATACGCCGACCAACAGGACCACCTGAGCCACACCAACTGCCAATGACCTGCGGGCCACGTTCATCCTCCGCCAAATCAACCGTCGGGACCGACTTCGTTCCCTTCTTGCGCTGGTCTACTCGCTTGTTTCCCCTGCAATCGGGGCTGGCGCGCCGACCTTCTGCCATGTGTTGTCGGGATCGAACCGGGTCATCGCCTTGGCGATCCCCGCCGTGGTCGGCCCAAGGTCCTTCTGATAAATTTCACCGTCCTGATTGATGATGAACGTCATCACGCCGGAATTGCCCCAGCGCGCTGGCCAGGCGACGAGTCCGAAACCGCCAAGCATCAGGCCGTTGACCACGTAGTCATACGCGCCACCCGGCGCATGCGGGCCCTGAGCCTTCAGCACGTGAAAGAAATAACCATGATAAGGCGCGGGACCGGCGGTCTCGCCCGGGTGATACCCCGCGGTGTGAGCCTCGGCGATCAGCGGTCCAAGCGGACTCTGTGGTTGGCCCTCCTCGGTCGGCCAATAGAGCCCATCCTGCTTACCGGGTGTGCTCAGGATGCGCTGTGCATAGACATGCACCTTGTGGCCATCGTGCAGGCCCTGGGCGTACTCGTTCTGCGCATCGACATAGGCGAGCATGACCTGCTGCGTATACAGCTCGTTGGCGCCGATGCGCCGATCGAGGATTTCGTCCTCGCCGGCCGCCACATCGAAGGACCAGCCCTGCGGCGCGTGTTTCAGCGGGATCGGGAAGGGCCAGTCGCCCGCGCCGATCGACAACGTCGCCTCGTCACCCTTCACGTCGATCGCATGCTTGGTATCATAGGCGGCAATGAATTTCTCGCGTGCAGTCTGATTGGCAACAGGGTCACCCGAGCTCACCACTTGCATCCCAGTCTTGCCGAACAGCGCCACCAGTTTCGTCGGGTCGTCACTGTGTACGGCCGCGACCAGTGCTTCGATCGCGGCATCCGGTGAAGCAAAATGGTCCTGCGTAGCAACCGGCGCGGCGGCAAGAAGTGGCAGCGCGACCAGAGCGACGCCCAGCCGAAACCGCAAGCACAGCGAACGCATCAGCGCCTCCCTCCTATATGTGCGCCACCACCACCGCGGGCCGCACCGCCTCCGCCGCCGCCGGCATGGGGCATGCTGGCCCGGCTTGCGTGGCCCTGCACAGACTGAGCGCGCGTCGTCGCCGCGCCATTGCCGACACCTTGGAACGCCGCGGCGCTGCCAGCCGTTCGCTGGATGTTCTGCGGCCTGGCTGGCAGGTTGCCGCCTCCGGCAGGTCGTTGAATGTTCTGTGGGCGGGTTGGTACGTTGCCGCCGCCGGTTGGCCGCTGGATGTTCTGGGGCCTTGCTAGCCCGTTGCCTCCCGCAGCCGGTCGCTGGTCGCTCGATAGCTTGCCTTGCAGGTTACTACCGGCGCTGCCGCTCGGCCGCTGAATGTTTTGCGGCCTTGCTGGCCCGTTACCACCTGCGGCCGGTCGCTGGTCGCTCGACAGCTTGCCTTGCAGGTTGCCACCCGCGCCCCCGCTCGGCCGTTGAATGTTCTGCGGCCTGGCTGGTCCGTTTCCACCTGCGGCTGATCGCTGGGCATTCGACAGGTTGCCTCGCAGGTTGCCGCCAGCGCCGCCGCCTGGCTGTGCGCCGTTCGGTAGTCTGCCCTGCAGGTTGCCGCCACCCGGTGCCGACGGCCCTTGGGTCGTGCGGCCACGGAACGCATCGCGCTGGGCCACATTGCTGGCCGTGGTCGGACGGTACTGCTGCCTGACTTGGGGATTGGAATACGCAACGCCCCGCCGGTGGTCGGGATTATGCTGCCAGGTGCTGGAGTTGATGGCCGCGCGGTTGGAGTGAAAATTGTTGAACCGGTTCGAATTGATGCTGTTGAACCGGTTTACGTCGACGTTCACGCTACCCGCTCCCCAGTTCGGACGTCCCCAGCCCCACAGCGCTCCGGTGACAGCGATCCCGGCGCCGAAGGCGAGCCCGGTCGCCAATGCCGATCCAGCGTAATAGCCCGGCGGCGGCGGGTAGTAGGCCGGCGGATAGGACGGATACGGCCAGCTCCCGTAGGCCACGCCCGGGTCATAGGCGGGAACGTACACCGTGTCCGGCTGCGTCGGCTGGATGGCGATCGAGGACGATTCCAATACGACCGTTTGCTGGGCGTTGCTCTGCAATTTTCCGGCGGCCTGAGCTCTGCCTCGCAGTGCCTGCACCGCGGCAAGCACATCGGCCTGCTGTGCCAGGAACATGTCGCCCAGCTTCTGCGTCCAGTCGAGCTGATCGCTCATCATCTTCAACACGGCCGGGAACGGCACGAGCGACTTGACGCTCGCGTCCCAGTCCTGACCGTCGAGCGCACTGACCAGGGCATCACCTTTCAGATCCTTGTTTGCAGGCTGTTCGAGCCAGCGGCTCGCCATCACCACTTCCAGCGGATACGTGGAGGCGACCAGCACCTGCGTTAGCAGATCGTCCGGATAGAGCGCGATCGGCGCCAAGGCCTGTTCAAGCTCGGCCTGCGTGTACGCGGGAGCGGGCGCGGCGGCTTGGGACGGTGCAGGTGCGGGTTGTTGCGCACGCGCTGGCGATGCGGGAATCGTTCCCGGCGGAACCACGAGCATCAGCGCACAGAGTCCACTCACAAGGCGGCGAATTAAGGCGCCCCGGCGGGAGGGTTGCCGACTGCCGACTGTCGCTGATTCCAACTGAATTCCCCACTGCAACGTCAACCTCCTCTGCCTCGCCGGATCGAGACACACGCTACGGGCGGGAGGCCAAAACGCCCACCGAATGATCGACACTCACAACGTCCATCGACGAGCAATACCGGCATCGATCTCTATCAACGATCGGGGCGCGTCGCTCGCCGATGCTAGTCTGGTGTGGCGGCGGATGCGGTATTTGCCCTGCGGCTCACACCCCGCACTACAAACCGATGACATGATAGCGAGGTACCATCGGCGGGATTATCAGGTGGAAACCCGGGTTCCGACTGCTGCGAAACCTGAGCCCGGACCCCACAGCCGCCGAAATTGCAGACCCTCGGGAGCGAGACCGTATCATGCAACCACGTGATGTCGACGCCCGCTTTCATCAACAGGCCGTCCGCGCATTGATATGCCGGTACGCGGCTCATATGAGCCGCTGCGCTTGGCTCAGCAAGTTGCTATTGCTCGACACTACCACGATCCGCGTCCGACAGATCCGATCGCGGTCACCATGGCTTCGGCACAAGGAATTCGATGATGCGCAGGCGGCGCAGAAAAGGGCTCGGTGGACCGTTCATAATGATGGAACTGACGCTTGCCTCTATGGAGACGATCGCGCGGCGAACGCAGATGATGGTTCGCGGCACATGCTCGGCCGCGGAGTACCGGCGGATGGTCCAGGAGAAGGCACGGGCTGCTCAGCTCTCAGCCTAAATCCGGCAGTTGAGTGATTGCGCGCCGCGGCTGAATTGGCAGATTTGGCCGGCATGAGCACAGAACAGAGATGTCTGGCGGTTCACCCCGCGGGTGAGCAACCGGAAGTTGCGCCGCATTCGGCGATTGCCGATACCTTCGCCGGGCGCGTGCACGTGGAGTGGGACGCCGCCGCACCGGTGACGCCGTTCGGCCAACTGCCATTCTTCATCGACTACCTGAAGCAGGCCGGGTTGTTCGACAATTGGGTTGCCGACTGTCCGCTGCGGTTCACTAGCCCGAATGCACCGCGTACACGCGATCTGCTTGGCACCGTGCTGCTGTCTGTTCTGGCGGGTCACCGGCGCTATGCCCATGTGACCGCGCTGCGCTGCGATCCGGTGAACCCGCCGTTGCTCGGCATGCGCAAGGTGGTCAGCGAGGACTCGGTTCGCCGCGGGCTGGAGAAGATCGACGAAGCGCAAGGCTCGGCCTGGCTGCAAAACCACCTGGACTATTGCACCGCTCCGCTGCTCGGCGAGCCGTGGGTGCTCGACATCGATACCACCATCAAACCTTTGTATGGGCACCAGGAAGGCGCCGAGCTGGGCTATAATCCGCACAAGCCGGGTCGGCCGTCGCACTGCTATCACAGCTACATGCTGTCGAACCTGCGGCTGGTGCTACGGGTCGAGGTATTGCCCGGCGATCAGCACAACGTCAGACACGCGACGGGCGGCTTGTGGGAGTTGCTGGATCATCTCGGAGCGGGGCAGCGGCCGTGGCTGCTGCGCGGAGACAAGTCGTGGGGCATCGAGCCGGTGATGGCGCGGGCCGAGCGGGAGGAGCTGGCGTATCTGTTCCGTCTGCGCATGACGAAAAACGTCACGCGGGCACTGCAACGGGCGATGCAGGCATCGGACTGGAAGGATGCCGGCCAGGGCTGGCAGGGCAAGGAGACGAGCCTGCGGCTGGAGGGCTGGAGCCGGCAGCGGAGAGTCATTCTGCTGCGCCGCCAACTGGCTGGTCCGCCGGCCGTCGATCATGGCGATCCGGCTCAGCGGCGACTTGGCTTCGTCGAGGTGGGCCCCGATCAGGAGGCGTGGGACTACGCTGCGCTGGTCACCTCAATGGACGATGAAATCCTGACGCTGGGGCAGTTGTATCGCGATCGGGCGGATTGCGAGAACGTTTTTGACGAGCTGAAGAACCAATGGGGTTGGGGCGGTTTCACGACACAGGACCTCACGCGGTGTCGGCTGCTGGCCGGTATCGTTGCACTGATCTACAACTGGTGGAGCCTGTTCGTCCGGCTGGCTGATCCGGAGCACCATCGGGAGGCGATCACCACCCGACCCTTGCTGCTGTCGGCGATCGCGCAGCGCACCCAACACGCCGGCCAGGTGAGGCTGACGATCAGCAGCGCGCATGGCGCGCGCGACAAGGCGAGGCAAGCTTACCTGCGCATCGCCGGCTTTCTTGACCGGCTGCGAAAAAGTGCGGAGCAGTTGGATCCGCTGCAACGCTGGTATCGCATCCTCAGTGAAGCGCTCCGCTACTTCTTGCATGGCCGGCAACTGCAGCCACCGCTTCGCCTGAGCCCGGCCTGAGCAATTACCCCAGGTTGTGGGTCGTCACTTCAGACCGGCGACGATCGGACCCAACTGCCGGATTTAGGCTCAGCGCTTAGCCTGATGCGCGGGCGCGCCGATCCGGCTGCGATGCTGGCGCCGTGGCATAAGCGGGCTCGGCGCAACGCCAGGCGTTTGCGCAAGTGAGCTGCATTCGCCGAACCGCGACGAGCACCGGCAATTCGCATGTTACCGAGACCCAACCTCAGCTCAGAGGGACCGGTAGCCGCTGCTCGATTGTCCACGGATCACGGCGCGCCAGATCATCAGCACGATGATCGACCCGATGACGGATGCGATCAGTCCCGCTCCATTACCGGGCCCGTACCAGTGCAACGCTCGGCCTAGGAACGTGGCAACCAGGCTGCCGGCGATGCCCAGCACCGTTGTAAGCAGGAAACCGCGGGGATTGTTCGGTGCGGGCGAGAGTACCCGCGCAATAAAGCCGGCAATCGCACCGATGATGATCGACCAGATGAGCGACATCGAAAGCCTCCGACAGAAATTGACACGGTCCGGGGCGGCGCGGGCGCATGCGTCAGCGCAGCGATCTACCGACAAGAAATCCGACGACGCCTGCAACCAGAAGTGCCATCAGGGGCTGCTCGCGCACCTTCCCTGACAATGCTTCGGCCTGATGCCGTGCGGTCGTGGCCGCGTCGCGCGCCACGGCTCCGGCGGTGTCAAGTGCACTCGCCATCGCAGGTGACACGCGATCGCGCAGCAAGGATTCCACCTGCTCGCGCAGACGGTCGATTTGCATCGGGACGTCTTCCGTCTGGCTCAAAGTGTTTTCGGGCGATGTCATGCCGGTGCTCTCCTAAAACGATAACGGAGGCTCATTCTGAGCCAAGATACTTGGTGTTCATATCCTCCCACCACTGGCTGCGGATCAGCGGGAGCAGCACGAGGTTGATCTGTACTCGCAACGGACTATCGTTCGGCAACGCGATGGCATAGCTCTGCTTGTCAAATGTTACGTCCAACACATCCACCGAGTTGTCGAATTCCTGATTTGCGTACCAGGCCAGCAGCGGCCGGTCATACACGAATGCATCAAGCTTGCCCGCCTTCAGCGCGTTCAAACCCTCCTTCGGCGTCGCGTACGCCCGGAACCGGATTCCCCGCTTTGTCAGGTAGTCCAAAGAGGCAGTTCCGGCGACTGCGCCGACCCGGGTGTATTTCAGATCCTTGGCACTGTGTACAACGCCCAGGAGCTGCCTGGTGGTCAGCTGCGAGGTTATTCCTGCGGTGAAGACGGCGATCGCGATGAGCGATACCGACATCCATGCTACCGCGATGAGCCGTCCGACGATCGTTCCCGGCTCGAGGTCGGGGCCAGCCTGCGCCATGGTCAGCGCCGACCACCATACGCCGGTGACCGCCCCTTTTTTTACGTCCCCGCCGAAATGCTCCGAGTGGCGGCGTTCGATCAGCCAGACGATGAGGCCGACGAGGATAGTGATCCCGATCACCGCGAGCAGCGCTTCGAGGAAGGCTACCGACATGAGGCTGCCGAGAAGGCGCCACCAATCGAACTTGGCCGTCTTCGGCACCGCGATGCCAAGTCCGGTGGCGAAGAACGGCTGGGTGAAGTCGACCACCTGCTCGCGCTCGTTGGTCACGGTCAGTGCCGCCACCGCAGCGTCGAGCGATCCGGCAGCCGTCTCGTCGATCAGGCCCTGAAGTGTGGTCTCTTTGAACCGATAGTGGAGGTGGAGTTCCTCGGCGATGCGGCGCCAGAGATCGATGCTGATGCCGCTCCAGGTACCGTCCTCCGCTTTCATCGAGAAGGGCGGAGCTTCCTTTGTTCCGACGACCAGCACCCTGTTGCTCGCCGCCGGAGGATTTGGCGGCTGCCCATGCACGGAGCCGATGGCGACGAGCAACACCAAGGCCGCCGCGAACGTCAACCGCAACACTCGTTCGAAACTCCCAAAAGGAAGCCGCATCGCGGCAATGATGGCCTCCACAACGCAGACTCATCGCTTGGAGCCTGTCTCTTGACGCAGCCGGAAGGGAATAGCTCAGCCGACGAGCGCTTTGGATGGAAAGCAGACATCTGCATTAGTCCACGCGTGTTATCTTGGGAGGCTGCCACGTCTGATTCACCAGATCCTCCCCCGGCAGGTACGTGCGCATGATGAGGAAGAACATCCCGTCCGGGGCTGGGAGCCAGTTCGCCTCCTTGGCCGCGCCAGGAGACTCCTGCTGCACGTAGATCGTGATGCTGCCGTCGTCGGCTGCCTTCAGCCCGCTGCGATCGCCTAGGGAATAGCGGTTGATCCCGTTCGCAACGAGATTGTACTGCATATTATACATCGTCACTGACCAGAACGCCTTGACCTGCGGCAGGCCGCCCTTATCGAAGCGGATGACATAGCGATGTTCGCCCGAGAGCGCCTTGCCTTCGCCATCCAGTGAGACATTCAGGTAGATCGCCTCGACAGGGTCGTTGGCGACGAAGCCCGCAAGCATCTGAACGGCGCGAAACAGCCAGTCTCGCGTTGGCGTCGGCCGCCCAGTGGCAGGCGGCGGATAGTTCCAGCCGTTGACGCTCTTTTGCAGATAGCCGTCGACGAACGCGCCGGCGATGATTTTCTTGCCATCCACCGCGGCGCGGGCCAATCCGCGCCGCGTGCTCGGGTCAAGCGAGTTGAGACCGAGTCCGGCCCCGATTCCGATGCGGGCAAATTGTTGTAGCATGTCCGCGTCCCGCGCCGGAGGCGGAACCTCGATCATCGCGCGGTTGATGGACTTCCAATCAGCAAGGGGATCGGTCTTCGGGTTCGCGGCTTCCCAGATTACGGCGCCGGCGGGCGAGCCTGAAGACGGCTTTCCCCACTGCGAGAGCGGCGTGAGTTTGTACTGATCCTGGATCGCGTGCGCGGCATCCAGATCGTCCGGCCCCTTCACGAAGGTGCGCCCGAGGATGGTGGCCCAGGGCGTCGCGGACGGCGGCAGTGGCACGATCCCGGCCGGTAGGGTCCCCGTCCAGTTCGGGCCGATGATGGCGTAGTTTCCGGCCCTGGTCCCCGTCGCGCGGGTACCGACATAAGCGAAGTTGTCGCCCATGAAATCCACGATCTCCATCGTGTAGTAGCGATCGGAGATTGCCGGAACGGTTAGGATGACCGGTTCGTCCTTGAGGTAGACCCAGGCCCGGGAGTAGAGCGTGTCGTTGTTGGGCGCGCCGCCATTCAGATGTTCCGCGTCCTCCAGTTTTCGGATGTGATCAAATCGGTCCGCCTGCCTGTCGATGGCTTCGGTCCGGCTCCATCGGGCATCGGGCATGTACGCCCAGGGGAAGGCGTAAAGATATGCTTGAACACCTAGAGTGTAAGCATTTTGCTCTCGCCAGTCCGGAGGCGCATTGGGCTCCTGCGCGCGCACGGTGCCGGCAAACGCTATCACGAACACAATGGCGGCAAGCCCAGCACAGAGGGCACCAAGGCCTAGGCGACTTTTATGGGAGACATCTCTGATCACAGCTATTTCTCCGCGGGCCAAACATTCAGAGACAGGCTCTTAGTGCGCCATACCGAGCGCCCTGAACACCTCGTTCGCGTTGGCATAGCTGCCCTCAGTCATCGTCTCGATAGAATGCAGGAGGCCGGCCCCAGCGTTGCCTGACCGTGCCAGCCGCAGCAGATCCTGCTTGTTCACCGGGAAAGAGACTCCCCGCAGGTACTGAGAGACCATCTGGCCAGTGTCGTCATAGACGGACACGCTGGCAGGAGTCCCGTAGACGGTGTGCGCAGCGTAAACTGGGTCGCGCATGGCGTCTTGGTGCTCGCTCGCGGCATGCAGCGCGCGCTTGTGACGGGTACCGATCCATGCGCCGACCAAGGCGGCGAGCAGGCCGAGCACCAGCGCTGTGAACAGTACTTGAGAGGCCGTGGCTACGCCGCGGGCCAGCGCGTCGGCTGTCACGCGTGCTTTCTGCTCGACCTGCGATATGCTCGCCTTTGCGTCGCTCTCCATTCGGGCCACGCGTTGTGTTGCCTCCTCCCGCGTGACGCCGGACTGCGCCGCAACCAGGGCAACCAACCGGTTGCGGTCCGCTTGCGACAAGTTGCCAGTGAGGTCCTTGCCGACCAGCGCTGCGATCTCTGCGCTGATCTGCTCGCGGGTCATCGTGGTCGGATCGCCACTGCTGCTCAACGACTGTTGCAGGCGGTCGATCATCGCCTGTGGGCCGACCTCCTGCGGGACGGTACCAGCGATTGTGGCTGCGCCGGCAACCGTTTGGCTGGCGACCGACCCGGTACCCTGCCCTACGATGCTGATCATGCCGCTGACAGCCTGGGTGAGAAGCACACTGGCGAGCAGCACGGCGACGCCCCACATCGTCATGCCGTGCAGTTCTCCGTCCAGGTGCGAATGCGTGCCACATAGCCGGGCCGCCACATAGCCGCCGAGCGCCAGCGACAGGGCGAGGTTGATGATCTCCCAGATCCCGGCGCCGGTGCCATAGGTAGCGAGATCGCTCGATGTGGTGTCGAAAGCATGGATCGAGCCGGCGCCCATGGCCGCTCCGAGCAGACTAAGAAGCAGAGTGGTAGCGACCGCAACGACAGCGCCGGCGAAAACCGCTCCCCACGAGATGCGGCTGCGATCCCGGCCCGAGTAGGAGACAGTCTCGAGCGTGGTCGGACCGCCGATTGTGTTGCTTATCGACATAGCATCCTCCTCTTTGATTAGTATAACCTGTGCAGCCCGAACTCCGGCTCGGGGTAAGGCAGTTACCTGCTCCCACCCCAGCGCGGAGTCCCCGGTCTGGGCTTGTCAGGTCTTGATGACCCGATACTCGATGCGGCGGTTGCGGAACCGGCCTTCCAGCAGATCGTTGCTGGCGATCGGGTCCGCGCTTCCGTAGCCCTTCGCCACCAGCATGGACGGTTCTACGCCGGCGTGGACCAGCACGTTGCGCACCGCATCGGCGCGCTGCTGCGACAGCGTCACGTTTGCCGCGGCATCGCCTGTGTTGTCTGTGTAGCCGGCAATCTCCAGCACCGTTCCCGGCGGCAACTGCTTGATCTCAGTGGCTGCGTTCTGCAAAAGCTCCACCGCTGCCGCCGGCACCTCCGATGTACCGGACGGGAAGTTGACGACGGACTGATTGAGAATGCCAAGCAGGTCGCTGGCGCTAAAGCCTGTCTTCAGCGATGTCAGAGCCGCGGCCACCTTGGTATTGGCACCAGACACCATCTCGGTCACCCTATCGGCCAGTGTGCCGAACACCAGACCGCTACCGAGCACGTTCCTTAGTGAGCTGGAGATCCGGTCACGGTCGGCGTCGCTGATAATGCCGCCGAGATTGACCGAGTTGCCGTCGAACACGGCCTGCACCCCCGGTACTTTGAGATTCTCGAGCGCCGTGCGGAAATTGACCAGCCACGGTGCGGCGCCGCGGTTCAGGTCGACACCGATGTCGCCCTGAATTTTGTCGGCGCCGAATACCGCCTTCAGCGAATTGATGACCGAGGTTCGCGTCTCTTCGTCATGCACTGAGCCGGAGTAGTGGATCACTCCATTATCGTTGCTGAGCGTCAGGCGCGGCGGCAGCGCCGGCGCTGGCGGTGCGGGCGCGACGGCGGCCTCCTGCACCGCAGCCGGAGCGACCGGTGCACGGTTGTTGCCCAGGAATATATACGAGCCGAGCCCCAGAACGGCCACCGCGCCAAGCAGCGGCCAAAGCCAGCGGGTCATATGCGGCTCGTCGTGGATAACGTTGATGCTCCGTGGGGCAACCTGTTCCATGACTCGCGCAGCCGGTGCGAGGCCCTGTCGGGCGACTGGGCCCGTGACGCGCGAGAAGACGGACGGCGACAGAAAGCTCTCCACCTCCGGCGACAGGTTCGTCGGGATCACACCGCCCGGCGTCAGTACGCCGATCAGTTTCGGCAAGGCGTATCCAATCGCCGTTGATGCCGCTAACGTGCCTAGGTCGAGCCTGTTGGCGATGCCACCAAGCACAGTGGAGCCAAGCGCGTGGTCGACCTGCTGAGCTGATAAGGCAGGCGCATCGGCGCGGCCGAGCCAGGACGCTGATTCCGAGCCGAGTCCGGCCGATTTGAATTTATCCAGAATGCCACGAACGCCGCCAGGCGAACCGGTAACCACATTCAGGAGTTCACGCACCAATGGACCGGCATTCGCGCCGAGGCCGAACCGGCCGGCGATATCGCCGACGAGCGCGTCAAAGAGAGCCATGTCGTTTCCTTCCAAGCTCAACGTGATTTCGTGCCGTCCTTTTTCTTCTCGAGGGCAGATGACCAGTTCTGCGTCGGCTGACTGCCAGGGACCCTCGTTTTTCGTCACGTCTGTCCAGGGAGAGCGCCCCTGCGGCCATGCAGCCGCAAGGGCATCCCGGATCAACGTACCAGGGGAGCCGCCATGGGCTTGCCAGCCGCGTCGAACTGCAGAACTTCCGCCTGCTGCCGGCGAAGCTTCTCATGCACGGTCTCGATGTGATCGGTCCCGACGTTCTTGAGCCCGACCTCCTCAACGACGCGGGCAGTCTTGCTGACCAGAGCATGCTCGGCCGTCTCGACCACTTCGATCTCGCTATCCGCCCAGTCGATGGAGGTGAGCGTCGCGGGCTCGCTGATTGCGCGGCGGAGAACCTGGGCATGCTCCTCGTGCAGCGTCACGTCCTGCGCGACCTCGCGCTCGGTGGTGAAGCGGCGAACGCGGGTGCGACCGGTCTCGACCATCTCCTTGCCAACCTGCAACTGCTCCTCAGCGAGGCGCAGCATGTCGCTGTGCGTCACCGCAACCTTGGGAGTCACCGCCACCGCCTGCATGGCGGCCAGCGGAACCGCCGCAATGGCCGTTTCGGCAGCCTCCACTCGCGCAGGCGCCGCCACGCCAGTCGTCACGGCGCGGTCGTGCACGTCGATTGGCCGATGAAGGTCGAGAATCCCGGTGGCGTGTGCCACTTCGCTGTCGAGTACGCGCAGGGATATGACGGTACCGCCTTCCGCAACCGTCTGCCCGTAGACCGTCGCTTCGTGCTGGTAGACGTCGCCGCCAAACAGGCGGTGCCAAAGTCCGGCCTCCTTCAGGCCCTTGGTGATTCTTCCATTACCACTCGACAAGCGGGACTGGTCGAAAATGCTGATATCATCCTCGTGGAAGCCGCCCACCTTCAGCGCATCCACGGCGGCCTTGGCATGCTCGGCGGTATCGAACACCGCCACAATCGTTTCATAAGCCATCATCGTGCTCCTTAGTTACAGTTATGTTTACACCGGCCGACAGACGTGGATCACGTCAGCCGCGCCTACTCCCCTTTCGGGTCCGTCTCCGGCTTCTCGGCCGGAATTCGTGTGATCACCGCTTCCTGGCGGCGCAGCACGACACGCTCCTGGTGCTGCTCGGTCGTGCGGACGAGCCGCACGTGCAGCTCCTCCTTCAGGATCAGCCTGCGCTGGAGGATGAGAACCTCCTCGACGACCGGGACTATCGTGGTATCGCCGTCGCGACGTGTCGGCGGGATCGAATCGACCGGGCGGTTGACCGCGACCCGTTCGACCTCGACGTGTTCGCGCACGAGCGGGACATCGACAAGTTCTTCATGCTCGCGCGTAACGACCTGTACTGGTACGCGACCAGTCTCGACGCGCTCTCGAGCTACCGAGAGCTGCTCGGCGAGGAGACGGACGGGCCGGGATTCGCTCGGAGCCTCGTCGCCGAGTTCCTGATCCGCAGTGCGCCGCGCACCGTCACCGTTCTTGCCGTCACTCGCCACGCCGACCTCCAATAGGGCGGCACAGCCGTCCCGTCCGATATCGTCTTCGGAACGTATAGACATCGTTCGGCTGCAATCCACCGACCAGCTCACTTTGTCCAGACCACAACAAATCCACTCAGCGCAGCGCCTGTCGCATCTGATTTCGTCTTCGAGCGCCCGCCGAGCCACTACTTAGCGCGATGTCGTCGGCTGGTTTATCAGGTGGAAACCCGGGTTCGGACTGCTGCAAGACCCGATGACCGAGCAGAGCATGCTATTGGCGAGTTGCATGGTTCTCGACGACCAATGAACCGTGATGTTTTCCGCGCCTATGTCGAATATGTTACAGGCGGGATTACACCTCCGGCGCACCACGGCTTTGCGATCCGCGCCGCCATTGATGCAACCGGCGCTGGTTTCCGTTGTGTCCGGCTTTATTCTCTGGACGTCACCCGCTTGAGAACGCCTTCGTCAACCCCAATCCATCCTGCGCGGACCCCGCCGCGCCAACCACAAACAAGCTCTGGGACGCCATTCGCGCCGCACCAGCGCAGGTCACACCACAGGGATGCGCAAGCAACTCCACCGCCGCCGGATATGAGGTGGCTCAAGCAAGGAGTGTGGTCGCGGTGAGGCGACGGCGCGCAGACTTCGGCTTAGTGGTTGAATGGCGAGACGCCGGGCTTCGACGAGCGCGCTCACGTCGCGCGCGATCACCCGATTGCGCTCCATGACGTCGTGCAAGGACTCGGCTGGGATCGCAAGCACGTCAGTGTCCCGCTCGGCCAGGATCCGCACCGGACTTGCGCCGCCCGCCAATGTCTCGTGCATGACCAAGAGCTGCCCCGGCCCCACTGATTCGAGGCGGATCTCGCCCTCAGGATTCGGCACCGACACAGCGAGGATGCCCGTCAGGACGAGAAAGGCCTCGGTCGCCGGCGCGCCGGCGACCAGCAGCACTTCGGCGCGGCGATAGCGGCGAAAGGCACTGGCCTGCGCGAACCCGGGCATCGCGTCGGCATCGCCATGGAACGCGCCCGCTGCGGTCAGCATCCGAAGACGGGCGTCGACCCCGGGCACGGCCGCTGCATCGGGAGACGCGGCGCCATCCAGCCGAAGGCCGCGGCGCTGGGCGACATACCAGAACCGGCTTAAGAACTCGTCGCGGGGACCGGATAGGACTCCAGGATTATCTACCGGCAGGATCGCATCGTAGCTAACGACCCCACCCCCGACGGCGGTGACAATGCATTTCACACCGTCCGCTACGCCGAGGTCCGGCATCTCGCGGCCCGCTTCCAGCACCGCCTCTCGGACGTGTTCCGGTGGGATGTCCGTGCCGAACGCCAGCGGTACGGTGATGGACGCCCTCTCATTGGCCCGAGCCGCGATGGCCAGGTTGCTCTTCGCCAGCGTGCTGTTGGCGACCACGATCCGACCGCCCTCCGCGTTGGACAGCGTGACCGTGCGCCAGTCCATCTCAACAACTTGGGCGGCCGTGCCGTCGACGACGATCCAGTCGCCGATGCCGAATTTGTGCGCCGAGAGCAGGCCGAGGCCTGACAGCAGATTGCCCAGGAACTCCTGCAGGGCGAAACCGAGCACGATGGAGCCAACACCCATCGCGGCGAATAGGCTGCCGAGATTGACCTCCCAAATGTTAGACACGACCACGGCGCCCCAGACCAGCGACAGGCCGATCCGCAGAACATCGAGGAGCAGCTTGGGCGCGCGCGTCTGATCGTCGATCAGGCTCATCAGCGCGGCCTGGGCAAGCCGGAGCAGCAGATAGAGGCCGGTAAGCGCGAACGCGGTCTCCGCGGTCCGAACCGCCCAGTCGTGCGGTGGCAGCTCGGCGAGGACACGCAGAATCAACCAGACCGCCCCGGTCGGCAGCAACAGGTAGGCCGTGTGGCGAAGGATGCTGGAGGCGAACTGGCGGCGCTCCCCGACCGCGCGGGCGGCCTCCAGCGCCGCCAGCGCCAGGACCGGATATCCCAGCACCACGAGGATCCCCATGGCGGAATGGCCTGACAGTGCCGGCCAGTGCAGCATCCCTTCCATCGCCGCTATTCCGCTGCCTGAGAATGCAGGCCGGCATCCACCACCGCGGCTGTCCCAGCCTGGGGGCGCGGCACTGCCGGCCGCGTCCAGCTCAGCAGCGTCCCGAGCACCGGGGCCGCTATCGGCGAGCTGGGTTGGAATCCCTCCACCTCTGTCAACAGGGTGTAGGTGCTCTCGCTAACCCGCACACAGCCGGGTTCCGCGTCCAGCGCGATCCGGCGGGCGACGCCGAGCGTCCGCCCCCAGATATCATAAGCGGCATGACTGCGATTCAGCAGCAGCACATCGATTGCACCCGACGCCAGGCCGAAGCGTAGCGAGATCGACCTTGCCCAGTCCGTGCCGAGCCGTTGCACAGCCAGCGTCGCGTTCTGGGTCCACGCGAGCGTGCGCATGGCATGGTCTAGCCGCGGCGAGGACAGCCCGCAGACCGCGATGTGGCTCTCGCCGAGCGAGCGCACCGGCTCCACCCCGTGGCTTACCGCCGCGCCGTTGATCGCGGCCAGCAGCATATTGAGCATGTCGCTCAACTCGGTGGCGCTGCGGTCCACGGCGAGCGTGTCCAGCCCGTCCATCCAGGTGACCGCAACCGTGACGTTGGCGACAGTCTCTGCGGTGACCTCCGCCCCGTTCCGCAGTCGCTCGGCCAGCCCGGCAGGATAGAGGCTACGCAGCAGGTCGTCCGCTTTCTGCTCCGCCGCCGCGATCTGCCTGTCGCGCTCGGCGATCGTGGCGGCCATCGCGTTGTAACCGCGGGCCAGTTCGGCGAATTCGTCGTTGCCGCGGACTTCGATCGGGCCTGCACTCCCGCCGGATGCGAGCGACTGCATCCCCCCGATTACTCGGCGCAGCGGGCGCGTGAACAGGCCGGCGCAGGCCAACGCCAGGAAGGTCAGCACGATTGTGGCCATCCCCCCAGCGACGAGCAGTTGGCGTCTAAGGCGCTCCTCGGGCGCGAAGGCCTCGGCGATGTCCTGTTTCGCCTGGATCGCCCAGCGCAGACCGGCCACTTCTACGGGCCCATAGGCCGAGACCACTTCAATGCCGCGCGAGTCGAGGAATCGACCCACACCCGTCTGATTGTGGAATGCCAGTTCAACGGCATCATTCCTGGCCGGCATGTACAGTATCGTGGTTCCAAGTGTGCGGATCTGGTCGGCGACAGACTTCGGCAGTCCATTCGATTGCGCCTGCGCGAGGTACTGTTCCGGGTCCGTGGTCATGAAGCGCGACTGGCTCCGCAGCAGCCGATCCTCGCCGACCAGCTGGACCTCTCCCGAATCGCCCTGGCCGGTGATCCGCCAGCCATTGTTGTCCGTGAGCCGACTGTTGAGCGCGCGGATGTCGATCTGCGCGACGAACACACCGACCGTCTGCCCGTCGGTAATGATCGGCACTGCGGCAAACATCTGCGGCGCAAAGGCCGACGGCATGTAGGTCGAATAGTCTTCCATCACGGCCTTGCCACCGTTCTTCGGATCAAGAGCGCGCTGCGCCGCGCGGGCGAACCCGGATCGTGCAAAGGGGCCGTGATACATGTTGCTGGCGAAATCAACTTCCTTGGCGACCGTATAGACGACGTCCCCAGTTGTCGCATCCATCAAGTTGATGTCGTAGAACCCGACAGTCTCTGCCGCGCGCTTCATCTCGGCGTGGAACCGGGCATGTGCGGCTTCGTAGCGCGATCCGCCCGGTGCGGCGATCATCCGATCCTTCTGGCCGACCGGGTAGGGATTACGGGCGATATAGTCAGCCTGCAGCCGCCGGGCGACAGGATCGGCGGGCATCAGTCCCTCGAGCGGGGTGTGGCTGCCGGCGATCTTGTCCACCCGGGGCAGGAAGTCCTTTGTGTACCAGGCATCGAGCGCCGCTCTGTCGCGCTGCATGCCCGCCGGGTCCGCCTGCACGTCGGCGTGCATGTCGCGGAATGCGGCAATCAGGGCTTTGGCCGCCTCGGTCGTCTCTGGGGCACTACCGACTTCCTCGGTGAAGCGAAGCTCGTTGCGAATATAGCCCTCGACCCGCTCTCGCTTGCTTTCTCGCTGTGCTGTCAACTGCCGTTCCACCGACTGGGTCAACACCTCGGCGCCCGACCGGTAGCCGATGAAACCGCCCGCCCCCAAGCAGGCTAAACCGGCGAGCAGAAGTGTCAGGATGATCTTGGAACGGATCGAGAGCTGTCGCATGACCTGGCTAGCGGTGGTTTCGGTCGAAATTCGACCAGGAAGCTCGAGAACGTCGATGGCGTGCGCCACCTCGCCGTCGCGTTCTCGGTCAGTCGCCGGCCGACCTCTTAGCGGGTAGTCGTGGGCGGGTTTATCGGGTGGAAACCTGGGTTCTACGGACTGCGTGACCTGAGGCGCCTAGCCTATGCAGCCACCGCGGATTGCGGCTTCGCCGTCAGCGGCACCGTGACGCGCACCCGTGTGAGGCCGGCGCCTGTCGCGATCGACAGATTGCCCCCGAACTGACGGACCCGTACCCGCATGCCTGCAATGCCGACGCCCGGGGTGGCCGGGCTGCCAGCCGCCATGCCGACGCCCTCATCCTCGACCTCCAGCATCGCCTCTGTTGGCGACACCTGCAGCCGCACCCGGGCGACAGGGCTGTTGGCGTGGCGATGGACGTTGGTCAGTGCCTCCTGCACAACGCGGAACAGTGCGGTCTCCACGGCACGCGGCAGAACCGGATCGATCTCCGGTGCTTCGACCGTGACCGCAAGCCCGCTCCGATGCCCGAACCCTTCCGCATAGACGCGCAACGCCGTCGCCAGACCACACTCGTCGAGCAGCGGCGGTTGCATCAGGAATGAGACGGTCCGAAGGTCCTCCTTGGCACGATCCAGCGCCGCTTGAGCCTCGGCGAGCTCGTGTGCGCCGCGACCCTCTGTCACAGCCCGTGCCGCCGTGAGATTGAGCGACGCCGCGACCAGCTCTTGCACAGTCGAGTCATGCAGCTCGCGGGCGATTCGCCGGCGTTCCTCATCCTGAGCATTCAGCAGGCGCCCGGTCGTTTCCTCCAGATCCCGCGTTCGCGCCAGCACGCGTGCCTCGAGCTGTGCCGCAGTCTCCGCCAGATTGGTGAACTTGGCCCGCTCGAAGACGCGTTCACGCGCGGCCGAGGCGGCAGTCCGTAACACGCGTCGCAGGACGTCCATCTCGTAGACGTACGACCGTTTGCCAGCCAACGGCTGTTCATCCGCGAGGGCCGTTGCCTCAGAAACAAGCTTCCCCGCCTCGCGCACCAGGAAGCGACCGAGCAGCAGCGCGAGCAGGGCGGCCGCCACGGCCACCACAAGTCCGGCCCCGGCTAGCCTAAGGATCACCGTCCACCAGGGTCCGACGAACGCCTCCTGCGGCGCCAGCATGGCGACGTGCCATGACGTTCCGGCAATCGGCTCGACTGCCGCCGTAAGTCGCAGATCGGACGCCGCGACCCACTCCAGACGGCCGCCGGACCGCGTGACATCAGGGGGGAGGGATGGCACGCTGGCGCCGGCAGGGGCGGTAGTGGCGAACGGCTGACCAGCGCCGTCGTAGACGACAACGAAGGCGCCGGGCCAGGGGCTCGGCCGGGGAAGAACCGACAAGAGCCGCGAAGAGTCGATCCGTGCCGCGACCACGGCCGCTTGCGGGCCGCCGTCCGGCACGGGCACGATCAGGCCCGCCATCGGCCGAACGATGTGAGGGCCCACGAGGGTGTCGGTGAGGAGCGGTCGCCCAGTCGTCAGAACCTGCCGCACCAGATTGGGGCGAGGCAGCAGATCGCGCAATGATGCCCCGGGCGGCCTCGCCGTATTGATGACGTACTCGCCCGCGCGATTGCCGAGGATAAGGGCGATGCCAGTCGCGTTAGTGACGGTCCGCAGATGGCGCTCGAATGCGGCAAGGTCCCCGGCCGCCAGCGCGGGCGAGCGGGCAAGCGCCTCCGTAAGGAGCGTTGCCTGCGCGATGTCCGTCGCCACCGTGGCGGCGGTCGCGGCAGCCAGGCGGTGGAATTCGGCACGCTGCCTGCCCTGTTCGAGCTGCGAGGCCCACAGCGCCACGCCAACGCTGTACGCGGCCAGCGGCAGAATCGCAGCCAGCACGAGGGCGATCAGATAGGTTCCGAGCCTCCGGATCGGTTGTGCCGGCCGCGATTCAAGGCAGTGCTCGTCCTCGATCGGCACGGAAGATGGTTGGCGGAGGAGCGCGATGAGGGCCGGATTCTGAAATGCGGACCGGCCGCGCCTGCGGCGCTCACCACTGATGGCCGGGTCCGGCCAGGCAGCCGAAAAACGTCCATCGGTGCTGACGGTCGTCGACCCCACCTAAACCCCTGCTATAGATTGACCGAGGTCAACCACTAAACTGACCTGAGATGGGAGACTGTCCGTGCCTGATCAGTTAGTGGGGAAAAGTGCAGCACAGTGCCCAAACTCACGAAGTCGTGTTAAAGCAAGGCTGGCTCAGCCGAACGCCGCCGTTGTTCCAGTACAACGTACTTGATCGGTGCCGGCCACAGCATTTCTCTCGGGGAGAGACGATTTACTCGATCGGCGATCCGCCTGGCGGCATCTATGGTCTGATTGCCGGCGGACTTGGCATTTTCGTCGCGCCGCGGGAGCGGGGACCCTATGTCGCGCGTTTCGCGAGGCCAGGAGACTGGTTCGGAGAAGCGGCGGCCATTACGGACGAGCCTCGGAGGGTTGGACTAGCGGCAACGCGCGATACCGACCTGCTGCACCTTCCTCTGCATGCGATTCATGAGATTGTCAGCCGGGATCCTGCTGCGTGGCGCCTCTTTGCCACAATAACGATCGGCCACCTCGACTCGTCCGTGGGAGGCTACGACGACCTGATGATCCGCGACCCGGTCAAGCGATGCATCGCGATCCTCTTGCGCTTGGCCGGCTGCCGGCTGGCCTTACCGCCGACCTCGTCGTCCGCTGAGATCGATCTGAGTCAGGCAGACATCGCTGAGCTTGCCAATGTCGCCAGAACCACCTTGAACGCGGTCCTGCAAAAGCTCGAACAGACCGGCAAGCTTGAACGGACGTACCGTCGCATCCGTATTCTGGCACCCAACGCGATGAGAGCCATGCTGCACGATTGACAGCCTGTTTTGGACGCACTGCGGTAGAGAGCTGGTTGCGATTGAGATTGTCCGGATGGGTTCGAAGCCGACGGATTGGTCGCGCGCCTTGTCTGCTCAAGGGTGGCAGCTAGGATTGGATTTGCCTTTGTGGCGTCGGCCTCGGCAGTCACCCCCTGGAATAGTCAGGTGAACACCCGACCGCAGAACGCGTAAAAACGGTGTAGTCTTGGCCGTTTGGAGGTGCCCTACGTCCACTCTAACAATCTTGCTCGCGGACGACCATGCGGTTGTGCGTCGAGGTCTGCGGGCCATGCTGGAGCAGCGTCCCGGTTGGCGTGTCTGCGCCGAGGCCTCGAACGGCCGACAAGCGATCGATCTGGCGGCACTGCACCGGCCGAACATCGCCGTTCTCGATATGGCGATGCCGGAACTGAACGGGCTGGAGGCGACCCGTGGCATCCGGGTGTAAGCCCCGAAACGGAGATCCTGGTCTTCACGATGGTGGAGTCCACGTCGCTGACGCGCGACGTTCTGGCGGCAGGGGCACACGGGGTTGTCCTGAAAGGAGAGCTGGACCAATTCGTGATCGATGCAATCGAAACTTGCGCGCAGTCGCGGCAGGCGGATCGGTGAGCGATCTTCTTACGCGGAACGGCGTTTCGCGCCGGGCCTTTATCGGGGGGACGGCCGCCGTCGCCGCCTTCGGCCCGGCGGCGCTGGCGGTTGAAAGCCCCGGCCCAGCGAACCCGGAAGAAGCGCGAGCCATCGCCGCCGAGGCTTACATCTATGGAACGCCCATCCTCGACCAGTACCGGGTGATGTTCGCGTTCTCGATCTTCAAGAACAATCCCGAATACAAGGGGCCGATCAATTCCATGCTGAATATCGCCAGGGTCTATACCCCTGACGACAAGGCTTTCGTCTCGCCCAATTCCGACACGCCCTATTCCTTCGCGGTGCTCGACCTGCGCACCGAACCGATGGTCCTGAGCGTGCCGCGCATCGAAGAAGAGCGCTACTTCTCCTTCCAGTTCATGGACCTCTACACCTACAATTTCGCCTATGTCGGCTCGCGCGTGGACGGTAATGGCGGAGGAAGTTTCTTGATCGCCGGACCCGGATGGAAAGGCGAGACGCCGGCGGGAATTGCGCGCGTGATCCGCGCCGAGACCGAACTGGTCAATGCTGTGGGCCGCACGCAATTGTTCGGCCCGAGCGATCTCGACAACGTCAAGAAAATCCAGACCGGCTACAAGTTGCAGCCGCTTTCCGCCTTCCTGAACAAGCCGGTGCCGCAGGGCGCCCCGCCGGTCGCCTGGCCGCGTCCGCTCAAGCCCGAGGATCAGCGGACCAATCCGGACTTTTTCAGCGTTCTCAGCGCCTTGCTGCAATTCTGCCCTGCGTCGGCCGGGGAGAAGGACTTGCGCGCGCGTTTCGCCCGCATCGGGATCGAGCCGAGCAAGCCCATCGATATCGCGGCTCTCCCCGACGCTCAGAAGAGCGCGCTCGTCGAGGGCATGAAGGATGGCCAGAAGGCGATCGATGCGCGCCGCGCCGTGATGGGCGAAAATCTGACCAACCTTTGGGGCACGCGCGAGTTTCAGCACAACGATTTCGTGCTGCGCGCCTTGGCCGCCCAGGTCGCGCTCGGCGCGAATTCGCAGCAGGAAGCGATCTACGTGATTTATCAGAAGGACGCTTCCGGCGCGGCGCTAAACGCCAAGGCGCACAATTACGTCCTGCATTTCGCCAAGGGCGAGGAGCCGCCGGCCAACGCGTTCTGGTCGTTGACCATGTACAACCTGCCGGACCAATTCCTGGTCAGGAATCCGATCGACCGCTACTTGATCAATTCGCCGATGCTGCCGGATCTCAGGCGCGATCCCGACGGCGGACTGACGCTCTACGTCCAGCACGAGTCGCCCAGCAAGGACCGGGAAGCGAATTGGCTGCCGGCGCCTGACGGGCCCTTCATGCTGGCCTTGCGTCTTTACTGGCCGAAGGACGACGCCCTTACCGGAAAATGGAAGGCGCCGGCCGTTCGGCCGGTCTGATCGGACCGCACGATTGTTGTTTGAGCTGAGGAGGGAAAGCATGACGATCCGAACTTTGCTGCTCGCGGGCGCCGCGACCGTACTGCTGCTCGGCGCCCCCTCGAGCGCCTCGTCCGCTCAGAGCGACGCCGAAATCCGCGCCGCCGACGCCAAGCACGAGCAGGACTGGGCCTATTCGGTCGGCGTCCAGAACTATGTCTTCGGCCTGCCCCTCATGATCCTCGAGCGCGAACGCAAGGTCCGTCTCGACCCAGAGGCGTTGAAAAAGGCCGAAAAGTTTGCGCCGGCGGCGCCGATCAACCAGATCGGTCATATGAAGACCCTGGCCACCGCCGACGACATCATGCCCTATACGCCGAACAACGACACCGTCTACAGCGGCGCCCTGCTGGAGCTGGCCGACGAGCCGATCATTCTGACCGCGCCTGATATCATGGACCGCTACTGGTCGGTCGAGGTCGCCGACGTCTATACCAACAACCTCTTCTACATCGGAACCCGCGCCACCGGCGGCAAAGGCGGCGCGCACGCCTTCGTCGGGCCGAACTGGAAGGGAACGCTGCCGGAGGGCGTTATCGTACACCGCGTTCCTTCCAATACGATCATTTTCGCCATCCGCATTGGCGTCGTGCCTGGCGACAAGGAAGACCTCGCCCATGTCAACGCGTTGCAGGACCAGTTTCAGTTGACCTCTTTGAGCAACTGGGGCGACCCGGCGAAACACGGCCAGGCGGCCGTACCAAAATTGGCGGCGCGCCCCGATTACAAGGGCGATCTCGCCTATTTCCAGACCCTCGCCGATCTCTTGGCCGAAAATCCCCCGCCGTCGGAACATGAGGCGGCTGAGATTCTGCTTGGACGCGGCGGCGTTCATATCGGCGAGAAATTCGACCCGGCCGCGCTCGACGAGCCCACACGGAAGGGGCTCGCCCAGGCCGCCGCCGACGGCCCCGAAATCATGAAATGGAAGGTGAAATTCCGCGGCACGCCCTATCCGACCCGCTGGAACAATCTACGGCCGGGCGATTACGGCTTCGATTATCTCGACCGCGCGGCCGGCGCGCTGGAAGGCCTGTTCGTCCATGACCGGCAAGAGGCCGAATATTTCAGCACCTACGAGGATGGAAATGCACAGTTGCTCGACGGCGCCAGCCGCTATGTCCTGCATTTCGACAAGGACCAGATTCCGCCGACTTTGAAGAACGGCTTTTGGTCCTTCACCATGTATGGGTCGAACTTCCAGCTGGTTAAAAACCCGATCGACCGCTTCTCGATCGGCGACCGCACCAAGGGCCTCGTTTATGGGCCGGACGGCTCACTGGACATCTGCATCCAGTCGACCCCGCCTACCGGCAAGGAGAGCAACTGGCTGCCCTCGCCGCCCTCGGGTCTGTTCCGCATCAACTACCGTATCTATCTGCCGACGGCGGAAGCGCGGGACCCCAAGACGCTCGGTAAATATCTGCCGCCGATCGTCAGGACGAACTGAGGATTCAGCAGCCCGCCGGTTTTCGACGCCCGTCAGCATCCATCGGGGCCGCGAGCGCTGGGAGCCAAGCCGCCGCGCCCCAATTAGTGACCGCCTTGCATCAACGGGCCGGCCACTTGGCCGGCGAGCCGGAGCGCTTCGGTGAAGGGTTCCGGACGCCGGCGGGGATGAGCGAGCCGCTGGACGAGGCCGGCGTCCGGAAGCCTCCCAAGAACGAACCCGTGTGGGAAGTGGGACGAGTTTGGCGGATGCCTATGGGGATTTGGCCGGGTTCCGTCGGCAGGGCGCTCGGCTGTGACGGCTCCTGTGGAGCGCTGGCGCGGAGTTCCAGGAGCAGCTCCCTTGTGTCCCTTGGGGTTCATCTGATAGGCAATCCTGCTCGCCGCTCCGAAGCCGATCTTTCGGCGGGATCAGCCAACCCGCTTCGACAAGCGCCTCGCGGGCGGCGTGGATACAGACCTACCGCCGCATCCGTATTCTGGTACCCAACGCGATGAGCCATGCTGCCCGATTGATAGCCTGTTTTGGACGTCCAGATGGGTTGGAAGCCGCTGGATTGGTCGCACGCCTTGTCCGCTCAAGTGTGGCAGCTAGGATCGGTTTTGCCTTTGCGGCGCCGGCCTCGGCCTCGGCAGTCACCCCCTGGAATAGTCAGGTGAACACCCGACCGCGGAACGCGTAAAAGTGGTGTAGTCTTGGTCGCTTGGAGGTGCCCCACGTCCACGCTGACAATCCTGCTCGCGGACGACCATGCGGTTGTGCGTCGAGGTCTGCGGGCCATGCTGGAGCAGCGTCCCGGTTGGCGTGTCTGCGCCGAGGCGTCGAACGGCCGCCAAGCGATCGATCTGGCGGCACTACACCGGCCGAACATCGCCGTTCTCGATATGGCGATGCCGGAACTGAACGGGCTGGAGGCGACCCGTGGCATCCGGCGTATAAGCCCCGAAACCGAGATCCTGGTCTTCACGATGGTGGAGTCAACTTCGCTGACACGCGATGTTCTGGCGGCAGGGGCACACGGGGTTGTCCTGAAAGGAGAGCTGGACCGGTTCGTGATCGATGCAATCGAAGCGCTTGCCTCACACAGACCCTACTTCAGCGGAGCCATCTCCGGAGAAATCCTGGACGGATACTTGCGCACAGTCGCATCGGGTGCCTCAGTCAGCGACCTTCTTACGTCGCGCGAGAGAGAAGTCGTCCAGATGATCGCAGAAGGGCTCAGCAACAAGCAGATGGCCCGCAAGCTCGATATCAGCATCAAGACGGTGGAGACGCATCGAACAGCTCTCATGCACAAGATCGGGGCGCGGACCGTGGCCGAAGTCGTCCGTTATTCGATACGAAACAATATGACATCAGCCTGACAGAACTGAGAACCGTCATAAGTTAGGGACCATTGTCAAGGAGCTGCGGTGGAATTTTGCGATGAAGTCTTACATCAACCAATTTGGGTGGCTGTATGCGGCCGATTCAGTTTGGGAGGGCATTTGATATATGTCTCGTCGAGGCATCTACGCGACCTTCCTTACGACAGCCCTATCATTGATGGTTATTTCCGTGCTCGCGAATTCCGCCGAAGGTCCCGAAGGGGTGTGGCTCGTTGATTCGAATTCGGCTTTGAAGATTTTTGATTGCAACAGCCAGCTCTGCGGTCGAGTAGCCTGGCTAAGGGACGTCCATGATTCCGCAGGTCAAATCCAGCGAGACGGCAAGAATCCCGATCCGTCATTGCCAACGGCCCTCAGCAAGTGAACAACGGGAGGCGTCCAGGCGCGGGTGTCCCGCGCGTGCGCGCGCGGGCAGTCCATCGAACCCAGCAAACGAACTATTGGAGGCGGATAATGTCGAAGGGCTGGACGCCGGAACGGCGGGTCTCTCAAGCGGTGCGGATCGGCCAATGGAAGCCGTGGCTGCGATCCACAGGACCGAGGACTGAGGCGGGAAAGGCGATGAGCGCCATAAATGCCCGAAAGCACGGGACGAGGGGCCGAGCCGCGAGGGATGAGGCGCTGCTATTGCGCAACCTAATCCGGGAGTGCGGGGAGATGGCGCGAGAAGTGTGACCGGAGCTGGTGGACACCCCGCTTGCCCCTACACAACACCGGCGACGTGCCTGCTGCTGGGTGAGCCCGGCTGCCGGACGAAATTGTGCCTGCTAGGTCCGCAGGGGGTCCGCAAATCTCGTTACGTATCCGGGTCAGCAAGGAATTGGTCGATATGTCTTTGGTTTTCTTGGTGGGCGCACAAGGACTCGAACCTTGGACCCGCTGATTAAGAGCTACACGCGCGGCCTCGTAACCCCTTGATTTCCCTAATTCCGTTCCGACGCCCATTTCCGTCACGCCTACCAGCCCGGCGCAAAGCGCAGTAGATGTGCGGCGGAGGCCCGGACGTATACCATACCTCGCCCCACGGCTGCGGCATTACCATCTTTACACAAGGAGGAATGAATGAACAGGTTGCTTGCGGGTTTGGCGGTGCTGCCATTTGTCGCCAGCGTCGCCGTAGCCGGCCAGCCCTTGACGGATGGGCAGATGGATCGAATTACGGCCGGTGCCGGTTTCTCCGCCTACGCGCAGGCCGAGGCAACCGGCCTTGTCGGTGAAGGCGGTACCATCACGACAACGACCGCAACGCTGGCGCAGATTACGCCTTTCATCTCTAGCGAAGGTGACATCGCGCTGACTGTTTACGAGTGGATATCGGCGGTCACGGACCATGCTGACCGATAAGCCGAACATCGTCATCGCCAAGCCGCCCAAGCGGGCACGGCGCAAGCGCGTGCCGGCCGCGCCGAGTGACACGCCCCGCGTTGTCTTCGCCGAGTCGCCCAGCCGGATCAGGCGCGCCGCAGCGCCCGCGCGCATCGTGGTGGGCGCCGAGACGGAGGCCATGACGGCCGAGGAGCACGCCCGGCGCGGCGAGGCGGCCGATCGGCTGTGGCACGAGCTGGTTGCGGGCGGCGACCGGGAAGTAACGGGCGCCGGGGGCGCCGCGGCGCTCATTCGGATCTGGCAGGGGGGTTTCCGGGAGAACGGGGTGTCACCACCCCCGACGCCTCCCTACGGGATCGCATCAATCGCCGGCCCGATAGTCGGAAGACCAGCGCCACAGAGCGCCAGCACACGCAGCAGATTGCGCACCGAAGAGAACCCAGCCGAGCCCCCCATGCGCGCTTGACCAGTCGAAGTCGCTCCGGAACGCCACCGCGATGTGCACTGCGGCGAGGGCGGCGAAGATGCCGGCCCCCGCGGCCCAAAGCAGACGCTTCGTTTGTTCTCGCTCCGTCATGGCAGCCTCTCTACAGTGATGGGGTTTGTCGGCCGCCCCGGCGCGGAGCAGCGCCGTCCTAACCAGCCTTCGGGCAGGCCGCTGGCGGGGGATGCCTGAGCATGAGGCACACTGTAACCGTGCACGGGAAGCCCTATGAGGTTTCCGTACACCAAAAGTCGAAGAGTGTGTGGGAAGCGGTTGGCTACTACACCGAGGTGCTGGCCGTACCGGGAAGCACGAACCGGGAAATTCGAGTCAAGGGACGAACCGACGCCACCTCGGCGCCGGTCGCGCCCGCCTGGGCCAGCACACTCGCGGCCACCGGCTGCAATGCGCCATCCACCAGGCAGGCCACTTGCAGCTGCTGCGTCGTGCAGCCAGCAAGGATCGCGAGCGCGACGAGCGCCGCGCCCCCAACGAATATTTTCACGCGAGATTACCTCAGTTGGAGTTGGCGTCTTCGTCCCGGCTACGGAAATACCGGTCGATGTCGCGCCGGAGCGCCGGCTTGTTGCCGGCCAGCTCGAGTACGCCCCAGGTGTTGCGGATCAGGTCCGCGTCTGGATCGAAGGCGTTGCGAATCAGGATCGTCCACCGATCGATATAGGCGCGCTTCTCTTTCGAACCGTGCCAGGCGTGCTCGATGGTGCCGGGCACATAGCCGATGTTTTGCGCGATGTGCTGGGCGGCGCAGTCCTGCCAGCGCAGCAGCGGCCGCAGATAGCCGGCCGAGATCCCGCCCGGCACGCTCTCGTGCACGCGGCTGATCAGCGCGAGCGCCATGTGATGGTCGCCGGCGCCGAGCGCGGCTGTCTCGATCAGCCCGCCCAGCAGCGTCAGCGCCCGCCTGGTGGCAGCGGCGGAACAAGGGGTGGACAGATCGTCGGAACTGCCGTCGGAACGTCGGAACCTGGTTCTCTAACCCCTTGATTTGAATGGGCGCACAAGGACTCGAACCTTGGACCCGCTGATTAAGAGTTGTCGGGTTCCATGTTCCGCTGGCCTCCGCTCGCCCCCACTGGTTCCCGTTAACCCCCAGCAACGCTAGGAGAAGCACGACTTTTGCCTCTCGCTCGCCTACGCCATTTTCCGCTTGCCTCCGCACGCTGTGTCCTGTCAATGTCCTGTCCAACGGAACCGAAGTCAGAACGAACAGGACACCAGATGCGCGTCGTCAGCGAAGGCCCGGCGAAGATCACCAAGGCGACCATCGAAGCTGCTTGGCGGAGGCGGAAGAAGGATCATCGGCTGATCGTCCGCGACAAGGAGTGCCGCGGGCTGGCACTGGTGGTGAGCGCCACCGCGATGCGGTGGGAATACGCCTATCGCCCCCGCGGGACCGATCCCCTGACGAGACGGCGCTGGCCCAACAGGACGGTCACGCTGGGCAACCCCGAGACGCATTCGCCCGAGGATGCGCGGATCGCCGCGAACCGGATCAAGGGCGAAGCGAAGGCCGGCGCTGACCCGGCGGCAGAGAAGAAAGCCCGTGCCGCAGCCGAACAACGCCAGCGTGCCGCAACGCTGGGGCGGCTGGCCGATGACTACGCCCGTGCCCTGCCGAAGCGACCGAAGCTGCGCGGAGCCGGGCTGCCAACGCCCGATTATGTGGCGGATGAGATCACCCAAGTCCGGCTGGCCCTGGCCGATATGGAAGCCGAAAACATGCCCGTCGCCAGCCTGGGTGCCCAACACATCCGGCAACTGATCGCGCGAGCGGAAGGCGCTGCGAGCCCCCGCGCCCGGTTCGGTGCGTTGTCGCGGTTCATGGACTGGTGCCAAGAGGCCGGGCACATATCAGCCAATCCGTGCGCTCTGATCGCTCGCAGCCGCCGCCCAAAAGCTCCGCAAGCGCGGGCGCACTATCTGACACCCAGCGAGCTTGCCCGGCTCTGGCACGCCTCTGAGCGGCTCCACGAGCCTGTTTGGCGCGACCTTGCCCGGTTTCTGATCGCGGTGCCGTGCCGGCGTGGCGAAGCCGCGACGCTGGACTGGTCACACTTGGATCTGACCGCGGCCGAATGGCGCCAACCGGGGCGGCTAACCAAGAACCGCGACCCTCATCGGTTGCATCTGCATCCATTGGCGCTGGACGTGCTGCGCGAGCGCCAGAAAGCAACCGACGGTAAGGGGCTGGTGTTCCCCGCCCCCGAGTTGGGGCGCGTTGTGGACACGTTCACTGACCTAAAAGCCGCGCTGGTCGAAGCGGCGCAGCCACAGAGCGGTCAGGAAGGCGCTGCTTTGGAGGGGTGGACCTGGCACGACTTCCGCCGCTCATTCGCCACGGCGTTGGGCGAGGCGGGCATTCCCGAGGCGGTTGCCGATGCCGTGTTGAACCACCGCCAGAGTGCGACACGCGGCGGTGTGCTGGGCGTCTATCAGAGAGCGAGCCGCTGGCCGGAGCAGGTCAAGGCAATGCAGCTCTGGGGGCGATTGCTGTTCTCCGCCATCGAATGGCGTGCGGCCGGGGCAGAGGTCGTGCCGTTGCAGGCCCGCGCCGGCCGCTAGCGAATTGGGGAGCGGTCTCTAGCGAACTGGTCTCGTCCGGGGCAGGCAGCCCGCCCCTGCTCCCCCCTCCCGAACGCGCCGCGCTGCGGTATGATCCGAGTCGGCGCGGCACGGCTGATCACCGATGCCCGGTCCCCCCGCACCGGGCTGCCGCGCCGCACCTTGCTCGGCGGAGACGCGCTGCGGAGGCGCACGAATGCATTACGTCTCAAAAGGCGAACACGAGCGCGCGCCATGGATGACGCTCCCCGATGCGATCAAGCACGTGCGGCGCCATGAAGGATGCAGCCATAACAGCGCGCGCAAGCAGCTTTCCGACGCCCTGGCCGACCGTGAAATCCGCGTCAAATGGGCGGATGAAGACGTAGAGAGAACGCGCGCGTTGGCGTACAGCTTGTTGACCGTGCCGCCCATGCCGCTGTCCGATGAAAACTCAGGGGAAGCAAAGGAACCGGAAGTCCCGGCCGAAGCGAAAGCCAACGCAATAGATCAAGCTAGGCTTGGCGAGTTTCAGGCCAAGTGGGAACCGCAGAGAGCCGAGTTGGAAACTCGCGGTTACCTGGACCGGACGATCGAGGCCATTGCCGAGATCGCCTATCGAAAAACGGAGATCGCTTACAAGAAAGGGATCACGTCCGCCCTCGCCGTCGCCATCTATCAGATCGAGCACCCGCCCCCGCCCGTACTCGGGGCCGACGTATTTGGTCCGCCCGCCATTGACCGGGCGCCTATACTGAAAGTGCCCGCGTTCTGGCGCGAGATGCTCGCCCGCGGTGGCAAGGTTTTCGACCCAACTCGCGATCGCTGGCGCGTGCCGCTTCTAGATCGAGAGCACGTGCTTAAACTGTGGCCGAAGGAAAAAACCGCAAAACCACCTTCAGTGCAGCGGGCAGCGGAGCCAAGCACTAATGCGCCAGCGGGGAAAAGAAAACGCGGGCCGAAGGCTGACAAGCGAGACCAAATCGTCTCCCGCATGTGGGCGGATTACGCTTCCAATCCTACCGCGCTGGATGAGGAGAAAGAAGAGACGTTAAGAACGAAGTACCAAGCATCTCGCGACACTGTCCGCAAGGCCCGCAACATAGCGCTTCAGCGTCGCTCCGAGAGCCCGGACAAATAGTCGGCAAATAGCCGACAAACTCCGACCATCGACAATTCGCGACAGGGGGACTTCGTCCCTAATTCCGCAGGCATTCGCTTAGCAGACCTGCGGAGTCAGCCCAGATGGGAATGACAGACATCGAGAAGCGCGCACTCAAAGGCGGCACGGCGCGACCTGACCTGAGCACGCTGCCCGTTCGCGTGCCGCGCCCCGAGGCAGCTGATCTGGTGCGGCAGTACTATTTCGAGATCAGTCCGCGAAGCCTGGAACGCTGGCCGCTGGCGTGGCGGCGCTTGAACGGCAAAGCCCACTGCGAAACGGCAGAGCTATTTGCCGAGGCCGAGCGGCGGCTCAACGAAGCCGCTGTGATGATGGGCGGAAAGCGGGCTGCCTGAAATGCGAAGCCCCCGGACACCGGGGGCCGGCGTCACGGGGGTGCAATTCCTTTGGCGACGATAGGAACGCGAGCCCTCTATCATCCGCCGGCCCCCCGAACAAGCTTGCCGCGACCCCCGCCATGTTGGCCCGCCTCGGGCGGGACGGGTGTCTGGACTCTCGAACGCCCCCCAAGCCCAGCCGTCGCGTGCCGGGCGCAACCGAGGGCGCCGAGCAGATGGAACAGGCCGCCCAGCGCAAGCGGGCCGCCGAGCGCCTCGCCTTGCACGAGCTGCTGCGCTCATGCGGCTGCACTGTCTTCGACCGGCCCCGCCCGCTCGCCATTGGCATTCATCGCGAGATCATCGCGCTCGTCGGCGATGAGGTTTCGCTTGTAGCCATCCGCGACATGCTCGGTCGCTGGACGCGCAGCGACGCGTACTTGCGGCGCTCGCCCGCGGCGAGATGCGGCGGCATCTCGATGGATCGGCGGCGGGCGAGCCAGCGCCCGAGCATCGGCAGGCGGCGGCCGATGAGTTGGCCAGGCGCCGCGAGGCGTCAACAAGCCGTGCCGCGCGCCATGCGAAGGATAGTGTACGATGAGCGCGCCCGCTCCCGCCGGCAAGCTCGTCATCGAGGACTTCCGCCTACTGGCCCGGAATACTCTGCGCGGCTTCGCCCGCGTGCGGTTCCCGAGCGGGGTGGTGATCGACGAAATATCCATCCATGTCGGTGGCGCCGACGGCCGGGCGTGGGCGTCTCCACCAGCCCGCCTGTCGTCGCGGCGGTGCGCGAGAAATACCCGGAGGCATTCTCCGTGGCAGCGGAGCGCGCGGCGTCATGACCGCGGTCAGTCCGGGCGAGCAACCGCAGCAACAGCCATCCGGGCACGGTTACCGCTACCGCGAGCTGGCGGCGGGCGAGGTCGTGGCAGAGGGCACGGTGATCTATGAGTTCGACGGGCGAAGATACATTTGCTCGTCCAACGATGCCGCCGCCGCAGGCGGCGAGGGCGGCGAGGCGGCCGCCGACGCCTCGGACCGACCGACCGGCAGAAACCGAGGATCCAACCACCTGGGCCGATCGAGCTGCAGCCATTCGGTGCGCTGAGCAAGCGTCTCGGCATACGGGAGACGCGGTGATGATCACGCTCGCCTTGCTCGCCGCATCGCCGATCTGGGTTGCGTGGCAGAGCGAAGAACGGAATGGCGATCGGACGAAAGTGCCATACTCTCCGTTCGGCAACGGCAAGGCGAAAGCCGACGATGCAAGGACTTGGGGTACGCGAGCCCAGGCTGAGGCAAGGGCCGAACGCTTGCCGAAGCCCTGCCAGGAGGGCGGCATCGGCCTTGAGTTCACCGTCAACGCAAGCGGCCAGGCCCTCGGCGGAGTTGATCTTGATACCTGCCGATCCAAGGACGGCGCCATAGCACCGTGGGCCATGCAGGTGATCGAACGCCTCGGCACCTATTCCGAGGTTTCACCTTCAGGAACCGGCGTGAAGGCGTTCTTCACCTTCGATGCTGCCGCCCTAGATAAGCTCCGCGAGATGAGTTTGATCGAGCCCGGCGACGGAGAGGGCCGCAAGCCCGGTTTCGGCCGCAAGTTCGCCAACGGCGACGGCAAGCACGCCCCGGCAATCGAGGTGCACCTCGGCAATCGCTATTTCGCGGTCACCGATCAACACTATGAGGGCACGCCGATCGAGCTTCGTCACGTCGCGCTGGAGGATCTGATCTGGCTTCTGCGAGATGCCGGGCCGGCTTTCGCCGCAGCGACGAAGCGCAGCAAGAAGCCAGGCGGCCGGGACAATACCCGCAGCGCGGTGGCGTTCCGCAAGGGTATCGCACACCGCCGCGCCGGCAAGTCATTCGAGCAAATGTGCAAAGCGCTGCGCGCCGACCCGGAAACCGCGGACTGGTACCGGGAGAAGGGCGAGGCGGCCGGCAGCCGGGAACTGAAGCGCATTTGGGATCGGGCGGGCGCAACGACGGAGGAAATCGACAGACTGGTCGCCGAATTCAACGACAAATACATGGTGGTGAACGAAGCCGGCCGCACCATCATCTATGCGCCCGCCGAGGACCCGATCCTGCATCGCCGCTATTACGACCGGATGAGGTTCGGTGATCTCCGCCAGCTTTACCTGAACCAACAGATCGAGGTGGGTCAGGACGGCCGGGGAAACCCGATCCTGAAGCCGGTAGCTGAAATATGGCTGCACCATGCCGAGCGGCGCCAGTTCATCGGCGGCGTGACATTCGACCCGTCAGGAAAGCCTACGCCGGAAGGCACCCTGAATCTGTGGCAGGGCTTCGCAATCCAGCCGCGGCGTGGGTCGTGGGAACGATTGCGCATCCACGTCCGCGACGTGATCTGCCGAGGTAACCGGGAGCATTATGACTACCTCATGCGTTGGCTGGCGAGGCTGGTGCAGAGGCTCGCCGAGCAGGCCGAGGTGGCCATCGTCATGCGCGGCGCCGAGGGCACCGGCAAGGGCATGCTGGCGCGGGCCATAACGCGCATCCTCGGGCAGCATGCGCTCGCCATCTCCAACAGCAAGCACCTTACCGGCAATTTCAATGCCCATCTCCGGGATTGCGTGTTCCTGTTCGCGGACGAGGCGTTCTATGACGGCGACAGGCAGCACGTGGGCGTGCTGAAAAGCATCATCACCGAGCCTTACCTGACAATCGAGGGCAAGTACCAAAACCCGGTGCAGACCCCGAATTTCCTGCACCTGATGATGGCCAGCAATGAGGAATGGGTCATCCCGGCTTCCCTGGAAGCCAGGCGCTTTTTCGTCTTGGAGGTGAGCGACGCGCGCAAGGATGACCACGCATGGTTCGTCGCGATCTGGGAGGAGATGGAGGCCGGCGGATATGAGGCGATGCTGCACGACCTCATGCAGATCAACCTGACGACCTTCAACGTCCGGCGCGTGCCCACCACGGACGGGTTGCAGCAGCAGAAGAAATTGAGCCTCCCCACCGATAAAGCGTGGTGGCTTGACGTGCTGCATCGCGGCTACGTCTTTCGCTCGCGCCTCGGCCTGGAGCACTTCTTCGGCCGGTGGGAAGAGGAGGCGACCACCGAGCTGCTGTATGCGTCTTACACCGAGTTTGCCGAGCGGCACCGCGAGCGCCATCCGCTTAGCCGGGAGCGTTTCGGCTGCTTCATGGTAAGCCTGGGGACCAAGCCGAAGCGACTTTCCAGCGCCGCGATCGGGGAGCATGTCGCCGATGTAAAGACGCCCTACGGCACCACACGCAAGCCGCAGGTCGCGTTGCACCCCCGGCCGCCGGGATACCACCTGGGCACCCTTGAAACCGCGCGGGCGGCATTCACGACCATGACAGGACTACCAATCGACTGGCAGGACCCCTGACGCGTAGACTTAGTCCGCATGAGGTTCGCCACCTGTCAGGGCAGTGGAGGCCAGGTCAGGGCACCCACATGCCACCTGACACGCAGAAACGCTTGTGCCGCGAGGGTTTGTCAGGGTGGACATGGATTCCGGGGGGAAAAATCGCAAAAACTTTTTGGGCGACGTACGACGACGACACCACTGCCGCTCATATTCTCCATCGTCTGCGTTGCTCAAAAGAAACTTTTTATCTACTTCTGACGAGTTTGACAACCCTGACAAATCAAGGAAAGTCTAAGCATCCAACGCGTCATGGCTGTCAGGGTAATAGGCTGCACCCCTGACACGGGGCCAGGGCCGGGCAGTGCCGAGCTGCGGCCGTGCCGCGCCCGATCCCGAGATCGCCGGCCATCCTCCTCGCCCGCGACCGAGCTCCGCCTGGCCATCTACAAGCCGACACGTGTGTTGCGGACGCGACGGGCGGTGCTTTATGGAAGCAAATCATGTTGCATTTGTATTTGCCGGAGCGCCACGGGCCGCGCTGGCCGTCCCGAGCCCTATCGCAATCGCCGCCGCCGTCTGGGGGTTGGCAGGACGAGAGCGCGGCTGGTCATCGCACAGGCCCCACAGGCACTCGGCAGGCGCGGCCGTTCGAGGGCACGCGCCCCTTGACGGCTATAGGTCGGGGGCTTGTCTGGATGCTGCCATGGCAGAGCAGCCGGGCGCGCGGGCGTGATCCTTATCCCGGCCGAGCCCGTGGCATGGTGCGGTTGCTGGGTGGCGCAGCAGCATTGCGCACGATCCAGGACTGGATGGTTGGCAGGCATCCGCCGCCGACGTGGGCTGTCGAGAGAGTGCTGCGGGCAGTGGAGGCTCGGGTGCGGGGTGGGGCGGAGATAGCGCAAGAGCTGAGGGCGCAGTTGGAGCGGCAGCGGTTAGGAATTGAGCAACAGCAGCGTGGCGGGGCGATTGGCCGCGCCATGGCAGCTCGGCAGGATGGGTTCGAGCGTGGCGAGCGGGTGCTCGGCGGGCCGGGCAAATGACGGCAGTGAGGCACTTGCGCGCGCCATCGCGTCACGCTGTCGGCTGGCCTTCCATCCTCTGCCGCGCGGTCGCGTCTCAGTTTGAAAATCCCAAGAATTAGACGGCGATTTATGGGGCGGCTCTACCCATCTGTTTCGCCCTTGGGGGGCAGGAATGACTGCGGCCCCGACGCTCGGCTTGGTCAAAGGTGCACGGAGGGCGCTGGAATGACACACTACATATAGCATTCGAGCGTTCCGGATGGCACAATCCGCCCTGGCGGTCGATTCGCATTGAAGCGCGAGACGGAGAATCCTCATTCTTGCCCTAGTTTGCTAAGAGTCTGTCCGGGAACATTGCTAGTTCCTGCATAGCCGTCTGACCATGAGACGGATGGAAGCGAGCAACAGAAAGGCACGCGCCTTCACATTGAGATTTTCCCAATCCTTACCCAGTCGACGACATCGGTTGAGCCACGCCAGCGTGCGTTCGACCACCCATCGCTTTGGTAGCACGACAAAGCCCTTGGCCTGGTCAGATCGTTTGACGATCTCCACCTCGGCCTGCGACACGACACGCTTCAACGCCTCCTGGAATCGCCGCCCCTGATAGCCGCCATCGGCATAAAGCTTCAGCAGGAACGGAAACATCCCGAACAGCGTCGCCAGCAGCATGGCGCCGCCATCGCGATCCTGGATGTCCGCCGCCGTCACGATGGCCTGTAGCAGCAAACCCTGGGTATCGACCAGGACGTGCCGCTTCTTGCCCTTGATCTTCTTCCCCGCATCATACCCATGCGGATCGATCGAGGCCCCCCTTTTTCGGCGCTCTTCACGCTCTGCGCATCAATCACCGCGGCGGTCGGGCTGGCCTCTCGCGAGGCCTGCTCACGACATTTCACATACAATGCGTGATGCAGTCGCTCCAGCGTGCCGTCCCAGGTCCATCGTTCCAGATAGTCGTGCACTGTGCTCCGCGGCGGCAGGTCCTTGGGGATCGCCCGCCATTGGCAGCCGGTGCTCAGCACATACATCACGCCGTTCACCACCTGGCGGATATCAACGCTCCGCTTGTTGCCGCCCGGCTTGGCCGGGGGGATCAATGGTTCCACCTCGGCCCATTCGGCATCAGTCAGATCGCTCTCATAGCGCAGTCGGGTGCGGTCGTACCGCGTCCGGTTCTCCTTGGTCCACATCCAGTCCCCCGAATCGATGCTCGGGGGAGAGAGAATCACAGGCGATTCAATGGCTTCAAGGGTGACCCGCTAAGCGATTCTAAAGACTCAATTTGTTCCCGGACGGACACTTAGAACTGTCCGCCCATTGGAAGAGGGCGACAGAGCTTTCTCCAACACGTCGCGGGTACTGCTAAATTCAACGCGCCGCTCCGAATTCGGAGCATTTTGCCGGTCTATCGGCAACCAACTGGCGCCCGGCAGTCCGGTGGGGTGGGGAGACTGCCAGTGGTGCGTCTCCTATGACTACACCATCCCCGACAACAGCCTGCCGATTCTCTCCGTCGGGTCTATTACATCGACGCGCTGGCTGGCACTGTTTCCACGCCGCCGTTAGAGGCCAACGTCGCGGCGGCCCTCGTAGCTTCAATGGAAACGTTTAAAGCCGACGGCAGACGTTTGGCCAAGCTTGTTGCCAGCCGGCCGTTACCACATCCGCTTTGAACGTCCGCTTCCCACGTGCGCCGTGAAAAGGCGGCGCTTCTCTAGCGGGTGCAAGCCCCGCCCGGCAACCGCTCCAGCCGGAAGCAACCGGAGCAGGCATGGAGGTGACGAAGTGTCTGAAGCCTTCGGATAGCGGCCACGTATAGGTGACCGCGCGAGTGTGTAGGCCGCAACGTGAGTGAACGCTGAGCAAACCTCGAAAAGGACAATGTGCAGGCCGACTCGGCAGTGGACCGGGGAAGGCTGATACTGGTGGGTGCTTTTGAGCGACGAGTACACCCACCCGCTGCACCGGGGTAGTGGCGGCGGCATGCACACAAGGAAAGCGTACGCAACACGGGAAGCCCCGATGCGTGGCCAGGGAGGGCCAACCGGACGCCCGCGAGGGACAGGCCGGGCGCGGCGGGGTGGCGGAGAGGTTCGTAGTACCGCTGAAGCCGGGTAACGCCGGTGGAGGGAAGGGACCTCAGTTCAAGACAGACGCAGCAAGTGATGAGGGACCTGGAGATTGGGCAACCTATCAACTCCGAACAGTGTTCAGAAATTGCAGATGGCGTTACACGCAAAAGCGAAGGCAGAAGCCGGGTATCGCTTCTACACCCTGTATGACAAGATCAGCCGCGAGGACATCCTGGCCCGTGCCTATGCCCAGTGCCGTTCCAACAAGGGCGCACCGGGTATCGATGGGCAGGATTTCGCGGATGTCGAAGCATACGGGGTGGAGCGGTGGCTTGGCGAACTGGCGCTTGCGCTCAAGCAGGAGACCTACCGACCGGACGCTATCAGGCGTGTGTTTATTGCGAAAGCCAACGGCAAGCTCAGGCCGCTGGGCATCTCGACCTTGCGGGATCGGGTCTGCATGACAGCAGCAATGCTGGTGCTGGAACCGATCTTCGAAGCCGATCTTCCATCAGAGCAATATGCCTATCGTCCTGGGCGCCGAGCGCAACAGGCGGTGGTGGAGGTGGAAGAACTGTTGTTCCGTGGCCATCCGGATGTCGTCGACGCCGACCTCGCGGACTACTTCGGCAGCATTCCCCATACCGAACTCATGATGTCGGTAGCGCGCCGGATCGTTGATCGGCGCGTACTGCATCTGATCAAGATGTGGTTGGACTGCCCCGTGGAAGAAACCGACCAACGAGGCCGGAAGACACGCACGACGGAGGCTCGGGACAAGCGGTGCGGCATCCCGCAAGGCTCACCCATCTCACCACTGCTGGCGAATCTCTACATGCGCCGGTTTGTGCTGGGCTGGAAGAAGCTCGGGCTGGAGCGACGCCTCGGCACGCGCATCGTGACCTATGCGGACGATCTCGTGATCCTGTGCAGGAAGGGTAAAGCCGAAGAGGCCTTGCAGCATCTGCGCGGGATCATGGGCAAGCTGAAGCTAACGGTCAACGAGGAGAAGACACGCATCTGCAAGGTGCCGGAAGGCGAGTTCGATTTCTTGGGCTACACGTTCGGTCGGATGTATTCGGCGAGAACCGGCCAGGCACGCCTGGGGCACCGGCCATCGAAGAAGAGCATCACGCGTGCGGTTGAGAAAATCCACACGCTGACCAACCGAGCGGGATCATGGCAAGAGACCACAGAGCTGGTAGACAAGTTGAACAGTACGCTGCGCGGCTGGGCGAACTACTTTAACGTAGGTACCGTCAACAAGGCGTATCGGGCACTCGACAACTACGCGGCTGTGCGGTTGCGTCGGTGGTTGCGCTTCAAGCACAAGGTCAGACGGAGCAGGGGCGGAACTTATCCACTCTCGCACCTCTACGGGTACTTCGGGCTCGTACGCCTGACCCGGCTTGGGCACGGCGTGTCGTGGACGAAAGCGTGACGTCTTGTCCGAGAGCGTGGTGCGGGAAATTCGCACGCCACGTTCGATGAGAGGGGTGTGGAAACGGAGCTACGGTCAGGCCGTTAAGGCACCGCCAGACGAAAGGGGCGGCAACGGATATGCCCGACCTAACGCCACCGCGCCACATCCCTACTCTACCAAGTCGGTCACCAGCCTCTCTTCCCGGCGCGTCCGCTTCCGAGACGCCGGCCGTGTCGGCGGAGCGACCGGATTGGTGAAGGTTTTCGGATGCCGGCCATCACCGGTCGTGCGTTTGGGCATGGGGCCGGCGTACGGAAACCGCCCAAGCACGAACCCGCGGGGCTGCGGCGATGGTCTATGGGGATTTCGAATTTTGCTTGGTTGTGGTGACGGCGGAACCGGCTGGGGGCTGGAACCGGCGAGAGCTTGGCGAGTGAGATTTTTCGCCGGGCGGAGCGTGGATCGGGAACCGGCCACGGCTGATATTCAGTCGTGTGGCGCTGATCTTGGCGAAGGGCGTGCCTGGTGGCATTCGTCGTAACGGTGGTGTTGCGGCGTGAGGTGAGCGCAAGCCGTGCCGGGTCACGACGGGGTGCTCCCGGTTGATGCGGGCGCGTGAGGTGGCGCGCGGGGTTGCCTCCATCGCCCGAAGGTCTCGATGATGGTCATGCGTCCGCCACAGCAGGGACAGGGTGGCAGCCAATCGAGTGGTTCTGGCCCTTCGACAGGCTCCGGCGGCGGTGCCACGGCAAGCAGTTCGCGGGCACGCGCAATACTGGCCTTGCGTGCGGAACTGGCGAGCAAGCCGTAATGGCGGATGCGGTGGAAGCCATGTGGCAGGACATGGAGCAGGAAGCGGCGGATGAACTCGTGCGGCGTGAGCGTCATGACGCGCTGTCGCTCGGGACCATCGCGGCGGTAGTCCTTGTAGCGGAAGGTGACGCCAGTCTCGTCGAACGCAATCAGGCGCCGGTTGGAGATGGCGACCCGGTGGGTATAGCGCGAGAGATAGGTGAGCACAGCCTCGGGGCCGGAGAACGGCGGCTTGGCATAGACCACGAAGCGCTTCTTCCTGATCGGAGCGAGATGACGCAGAAAAAGGCGGCGGTCAGCGAGACCGGCCTGGGTGCCGAAGAAGGTAAGTCGTCCCGCCTCATGGAGTTCGATCAGCCGGGTGAGGAACCGGCGGCGGAAGAGCGCGCCCAGCACCCGCACCGGCAGCAGGAAGGCCGGACGCGAAGATATCCAGCGCTGCCCATCGAGCGAGATGCCGCCGCCTGGCACGATCATGTGGATATGGGGATGGTGCGTCATCGCCGATCCCCAGGTGTGGAGCACGGCGGTGATGCCGATGCGGGCGCCGAGGTGCTTCGTGTCGGCCGCGATCGTCATCATCGTCTCCGACGCTGCGCGGAACAGCAGATCGTAGACGATCGCCTTGTTCTGCCCGGCGATGTCCGCCACCTCGGTGGGCAGCGTGAAGACGACATGGAAATAGCCGACCGGCAGCAGGTCGGCTTCGCGCTCGGCCAACCAGGTGCGCGCGGCGGCGCCCTGGCACTTGGGGCAGTGCCGGTTGCGGCAGCTATTGTAGGCAATGCGCTGATGCCCGCAGTCCTCGCAGGCATCGACGTGACCGCCGAGTGCTGCCGTGCGGCAGTTCTCAATCGCCGACATGACCTTGAGCTGGGTCAGGTTCAGGTGACCGGCCTGGGCGGCACGATAGCTGGCACCTTCAGCGCGGAAGATATTGGCGACCTCGATCGAGGTGCGCAAGCCGCGTCAGCCGCCGGGATCCTCGCCCTGCATCAACGACGCCAAACGCTCCAGAGGACTGGTCACCGAACGGATCGTCTTGGTGGCAACGCGCGCATAGAGCGCGGTCGTATCAAGCTTGCTGTGCCCCAGCAGGACCTGGATCACACGGATATCGACATCCTGCTCCAGCAGATGGGTGGCGAAGCTGTGGCGCAGCGTATGGGGCGACACCCGCTTCCTGATCTCGGCGGCTTCCGCTGCCTCATGGATTGCGCGGTTGATCTGCCGGGTTGAGATCGGATCGGTGGCACTGCGTCCGGGGAACAGCCAGCCATGAGCTAGCATGACGCTGCGCCGCTTGCCTTCCTTCCACCACAGCCGCAACAGCGCGAGCAGCTGGGGTGACAGCATGGCATTGCGGTCCTTGCGTCCCTTGCCCTGTTCGACCCGGATCAGCATGCGCGTGCTGTCGATATCATCGACCTTGAGGCTGGCCACTTCCGAAACGCGCAGGCCCGCGCCAGAGGCGGTGCCAAGTATGGCCTTGTACTTAATGCCCGGTGCCGCCTCGAGCAGCCGGCCGACTTCCTCGACGCTGAGCACCGCTGGCAGTTTGCGCGGATAGCGCGCGAGGACCAGGCGCCGCGACAGATCCGGCCGGTCGAGCGTTACGGTGAAGAAGAAGCGCAGCGCCGAGACGGAACAGTTGATCGTGGGTGGTTGTACTCCACTCTCGCGCTGGTGCACCTGAAACCGCCGAATATCCTCAGCCGTTGCCGTATCGGGCGGTTGCCCGAGGAAGGCTGCGAAGCCGCGCACAAAACGAATATACTCGTGCTGCGTATCGGATCGCAGGCCGCGCATCGCCATGTCTTCCATCATGCGCTGCCGGAGCGCACTGACGGGGCGGTCGATAGTTGGAACAGGCATCGGAAGTTCCTCTCATGATGAAGGGAACTCCATGCTCGAGAGGCAACTACGCCCCGCTCAAGACTTCATCGAAAACGCGCATAAGTGTTGAGGTCCAGGGGCTCGGCCCCTGGCGGGGTTTGGGGCAGCACCCCAACTTTGCTTGCTGCATCGGTCAATGGTTCGGGAGCCGGGTATAACTCACCCGCAGCACCAATCCCGCGAAGCGGGTTCGTGCATGGGCGCAGAGCGGACCTCGGCGCGACCAGCCCCTATGTTCGCTCTCCACCCAGAGCGGCGGTATCCGGCTCCCCACCCAAATCACTGGAGTCGACCCGAGATCGGGATAGGGGGGCACCTCACGGTGCCGCCCCTCCCACACCACCTGGCATACGGGTCACGTACCTCGGCGGTTCGATCGAGTTAAGCTGACGCCGGAACATGGAGCCGGGGGAGACCAAGCGAATCGAAGTGGTGGTTGCGTAGGGCAGCTTGAACCGCCGGGTGTCCTAACATGCGCCAGGTTCCCGTCGGCGAGCCGGCGGCGACCGCTGCTCTGAACTGTGTTACGCCACGATGGCGCAGTTCTAACATGCGCCAGGTTCCCGTCGGCGAGCCGGCGGCGACCGCTGCTCTGAACTGTGTTACGCCACGATGGCGCAGTTCTTTGAAGCGGCTGCGCCCGTTCCCCCACTGCCGCCAAAGATACGATCGTAATCTTCGGCGGACCCACGCTTCCAGGTTCGTGAGTACTCGCGGGGTCTGGCAAAATCCGAAGTAGCCACGCCATCCGATGAGGTACGGCGTCAGCTCTTCGATAATCCGCGACAGGCTGATCCCACGCGTCCGGCAGGTCTGCTCCCGGATTCGCGCCTTGAATGTGTCGAGTGCCTTCGGCGCGACGCGCCTCCCGCTCCCGTCATTCGAGATGCTAAACCCGAGAAACTTCCGTTCCTCTGGCCGCGCCACCGCACTCTTCGCCTCGTTCACCTTCAGCCGCAGCTTGGTGGTCAGGAACCGGCTCACCGATGCCATGACACGTTCGCCGGCACGATGGCTGCGGACATAGATGTTGCAGTCATCCGGTATCGGCAAAAGTGGTGACCCCGGCGGGTCAGTTCCCTGTCGAGTTCGTCGAGTATGAGGTTGCTTAGGAGGGGCGAGAGCGGGGCCCCTTGCGGGGTCCCCTCATCCACCGGGCGGACCAAGCCGTCCTCCATCACCCCGGCGTTGAGAAACGCCCGGACGAGTTTGAGCACGCGTTTATCGGTTATCCGTGCCGCGACGCGAGCCATCAGGATGTCATGGTTGACTCGATCGAAAAACTTTTCGAGGTCGAGGTCAACAACGACGTTGTAGCCGTCGGCAATGTAGCGCTGCGCTCGGGCCACCGCCTGGTGGGCTGAGCGCCCCGGCCGGAACCCGTAACTGTGCTCGGAGAACGTCGGGTCCCATCGTTCTTGTAGAACCTGCAGTAGTGCCTGCTGGATCAGTCGGTCGACGACACAAGGCACGCCGAGCTTTCTGACCCCACCGCCCGGCTTGGGTATTTCGACCCGCTTAACCGGCTGCGGCTGGTAGGTTCCGTCGAGCAGCTGAGACCGTATGCAAGGCCAGTGCTCACGCAGGTAAATCTTGGCGTCGCCGATGGTCATCCCATCCACGCCAGGACTGCCCTGGTTCCTTCGAACGCGTTTCCACGCACTTTGGAGATTCTCTCGGTCGCACACCTCCTCCATTAGCTGTTCCGTTCCAGCCGGGCTTTCGGGTGTCGGCTCCGCCGCGGGTGGTTCGGCCCTCTGGTGTCCGCTGACCAGGGCTTCACCCCGGCCCGTCGGTTCTGAGGCCAGCGAGTACTGGCTTTTCTGCCGCTTTCCACTCATGAGTTGCCGGTCCTACTTGCCTCTCCCAATCGTTCGGGCCTTCAGCCCTCGTTCCCGGTTCGGCCTATCTGTTTCTCCGCCTTTCGGCCTTGGAGTGCCTCAATTAGCCTTGCCGACAGTCATGGCCTATTATGCCCTCTGCTGACTCCTGCGCCCCGGTCAGGTCGCCTTTCGGCTTCCTCAGTTCCAAGATCGGAACGTGGCGCAGGCCTCCCTAGGTAAGTTCGATCGCCTTCCCCGCACCCCTGCCGGATCTACAGCCCTGGCCCTTGATGGATGTGGACTTCGCGATTCGTTGCCCGCTCGTCCGGCCAGGGATGCCTCGTATCCGATTTCTGTTCGTCAGGTCGCGGTTTTGCTCCGCACTTCCTTCAGACACCGCCTCACGGTGATGCCCTTGCGCTTCGCTAAGCCTTCACCTCCATCAGGTTGGCCAGGGGACTTTCACCCCCAAGCTATCGAACATGCTAGGCACGCAACGAACCCGCTTCGCGGGAGGGTGCGGATGTTGAGGTACGGGTAGAGGCCCCGATGATGCGCCTCGATTGAGCGCAGCGCGGTGCGGGCGGAGCGTTTCGGCTTCCTTCAACCAAGAGGAGCCGACCGATGGACGAGACCATTCGCACCGCTGCGATCAGCCCACTGCGCCAGCGGCTGATCGACGATATGAACATGCGCCGGTTCTCGCGGGCGACACAGCACAACTACATTCGCGACGTGGGGCGCTTTGCAACGTTCCTAGGACGCTCACCTGATACGGCGACGGCGGATGACGTGCGCCGGTTCCAGATCGAACAGCGCGATGCCGGCGTACCGACGCCGACCATGAACAGCATCGTGTCGGCGTTGCGGTTCTTCTTCACGCACACCATCGACCGGCCTGACCTGGCCCGCAAGCTGATCCGGACGGTACATCCGCGCAACCTGCCCGTGGTGCTGAGCCGGGACGAGGTCGCGCGACTACTCAACGCGACCACCTGCCTCAAGCATCAGGCGGCCCTCTCGGTCGCCTATGGCGCTGGCCTGCGCGTTTCGGAAGTGGCCAGCCTCAAGGTCGATGATATCGACAGCACACGCATGCTGATCAGGGTCGAACAGGGCAAGGGACGCCAGGATCGCAACGCCATGCTGTCACCCCAGCTGCTCACGCTGTTGCGGCTGTGGTGGAAGGAAGGCAAGCGGCGCAGCGTCATGCTAGCTCATGGCTGGCTGTTCCCCGGACGCAGTGCCACCGATCCGATCTCAACCCGGCAGATCAACCGCGCGATCCATGAGGCAGCCGAAGCAGCCGAGATCAGGAAGCGGGTGTCGCCCCATACGCTGCGCCACAGCTTCGCCACCCATCTACTGGAACAGGATGTCGATATCCGCGTGATCCAGGTCCTGCTGGGGCACAGCAAGCTTGATACGACCGCGCTCTATGCGCGCGTTGCGACCAAGACGATCCGCTCGGTGACCAGTCCTCTCGAGCGTTTGGCGTTGTTGATGCAGGGCGAGGAGCACGGCGGCTGACGCGGCTTGCGCACCTCGATCGAGGTCGCCGATATCTTCCGCGCTGAAGGTGCCAGCTATCGTGCCGCCCAGGCCGGTCACCTGAGCCTGACCCAGCTCAAGGTCATGTCGGCGATTGAGAACTGCCGCACGGCGGCGCTCGGCGGTCACGTCGATGCCTGCGAGGACTGCGGGCATCAGCGCATTGCCTACAATAGCTGCCGCAACAGACACTGCCCCAAATGCCAGGGCGCCGCTGCGCGCACCTGGCTGGCCGAGCGCGAAGCCGACCTGCTGCCGGTCGGCTACTTCCATGTCGTCTTCACGCTGCCCACCGAGGTCGCGGACATCGCCGTGCAGAACAAGGCGATCGTCTACGATCTACTGTTCCGCGCGGCGTCGGAGACGATGATGACGATCGCAGCTGACCCGAAGCACCTCGGCGCCCGCATCGGCATCACCGCCGTGCTCCACACCTGGGGATCGGCGATGACACACCATCCGCATATCCACATGATCGTGCCGGGCGGCGGAATCTCGCTCGATGGGCAGCGCTGGATATCTTCGCGTCCGGCCTTCCTGCTGCCGGTGCGGGTGCTGGGCGCGCTCTTCCGCCGCCGGTTCCTCACCCGGCTGATCGAACTCCATGAGGCGGGACGACTTACCTTCTTCGGCACCCAGGCCGGTCTCGCTGACCGCCGCCTTTTTCTGCGTCATCTCGCTCCGATCAGGAAGAAGCGCTTCGTGGTCTATGCCAAGCCGCCGTTCTCCGGCCCCGAGGCTGTGCTCACCTATCTCTCGCGCTATACCCACCGGGTCGCCATCTCCAACCGGCGCCTGATTGCGTTCGACGAGACTGGCGTCACCTTCCGCTACAAGGACTACCGCCGCGATGGTCCCGAGCGACAGCGCGTCATGACGCTCACGCCGCACGAGTTCATCCGCCGCTTCCTGCTCCATATCCTGCCACATGGCTTCCACCGCATCCGTCATTACGGCTTGCTCGCCAGTTCCGCACGCAAGGCCAGTATTGCGCGTGCCCGCGAACTGCTTGCCGTGGCACCGCCGCCGGAGCCTGTCGAAGTGCCAGAACCACTCGATTGGCTGCCACCCTGTCCCTGCTGCGGCGGGCGCATGACCATCATCGAGACCTTCGGGCGATGGAGGCTACCCCGCGCGCCACCTCACGCGCCCGCCCCAACCGCGGGCATCCCGTCGTGACCCGGCACGGCTTGCGCTCACCTCACGCCGCAACACCACCGTTACGACGAATGCCACCAAGCACGCCCTTCGCCAAGACCAGCGCAAACGTGCTGGATATCAGCCCCGGCCAGATCCCGATTCTAGCCTCGCCCGGCGAAAAATCTCACTCGCCAAGCTCTCGCCGGTTCCAGCCCCAGCCGGTTCCGCCGTCACCACAACCAAGCAAAATTCGAAATCCCCATAGACCATCGCCGCAGCCCCGCGGGTTCGTGCTTGGGCGGTTTCCGTACGCCGGCCCCATGCCCAAACGCACGACCGGTGATGGCCGGCATCCGAAAACCTTCACCATGTCGGTCGCTAGTTCGCTCCAACTGTATTCCCAAGATCCGATATTCGACTGCAGGCTGGCAAAAATTTGCCCCCGCTCCCGTAATCTGTGCCCTTCTGGGGCGTGCTGCCCAAAGCATCGCACAAGTCTTTACGCATATAGGCAAGCTCTTGTAGATTGCCGTTACCTGCACCTGAGAGGAGCTCGCGTCCCGACTCAAAGTGGCGGAAGAAGAGGACAATGAGGCGGGTGCCGTAAAATAAGCTGCTCGGTAGAAGACATAATCGCGGTGCGTCGATGGCTGCATCGAGCCGACCAAGTTGGAGTTGAGAGATGAGCCGCGCCTCAGGACCGAGACGAAGCGCACCAGCGCGGCAAAAGGCCCCCGTGCGATTGACCGGTGGCGCAGGTACAAGATACGAAAACCTTGTCTCAGCACGCTTTCTGCTGGACATGCTTGCGGGCTGGAACAGCCTTGGCTCCTGCTTCGGCGGGATTGCACGGATCGACTGGCAAGCCCGTGACGCGGGGTGGCTTGCCGACGATCTAGCGCTCACCTGCGAGCCATCGCCCAATGAGAGGCGGTCCGTCGGCATCTCTATAAAGAGCAACCAACAGGTCAGCACGCGGGGCTTCCCGCGGGACTTCGTCGATCTCGCGTGGGGACAATGGCTAGGCCAGGGGACGGGCCGAGTTTTTCAAAGGGGGCACGACGCAATCGTCCTTGTCACGGCTGAACTCCCAAGTGGTGTGAAATCCGATTGGACGGCTCTCCTCTCCGAAATTCTGCAGGGGACAGCCGACCGCATCGTATCCCGCTTGAACTCCAGCGCACAGGATGGCTCCCAGTTTTCCGCCTTGCAGCGTGCGATCGTCACCGGCTTCGCTTGTCCGCTGCGATACGAGTATTCGCACGATGCAGTGGAGACCGTGCGTCTTTTACACGACATCAGACTCCTCGACTTCGATTTCAACAGCCCGACGTCCCAAAGCCGCGCCCACGCTCTGCGCGATTGCGGTGGTCCCGGTTGTTTGGACAGGTCCCGGGAAGAATAAGCTAAGGCTGGTTGCCGGTTGAAGGTTACACCTTTCCCGGAATCAAATTCAATCCTTGCTGTTGTTGGTGCGCTGTAGAGCTTATGGACAGCCGCCGACCTGTGGGCAAGGTGGGGGAAACGCAGAGCGTTTTCCCCGGCTTGTCCATGGGGGACCGCGCTCGCGCGGTCAGGCGGGCATCGGCGCAGCCGACTGTCCACAAATCCACAGCGTCGATGTGCCATCGCGTTATGCCGCCTCCGCCACAGCCGGCCCGGCGTTGCCGAAATAGGCCTCGTCCGGTGTTTGCCATCCGAGCGCCTGGTGCGGGCGTCGCCGGTTGTACCAGTCGAAGAATTCAGCAAAGCTGCGCCTTTGCTCAAGCCCGTTGGCCGCCGGGCGCAGGTAGACCCATTCGTACTTCACCGTCCACCACAGGCGCTCGACAAAGATATTGTCATGGCAGCGCCCGCGCCCATCCATGCTGATCTCGATCCCATGATCCAACAGCACCCGCGTGAACGTGTCGCTCGTAAACTGTGAGCCCTGGTCCGTGTTAAAAATTCCGGGCTTGCCGTACCGGACAAGAGCTTCATTGAGTGCGTCGACGCAGAACCCGGTCGTCAGGGTGTTCGACAACCGCCAGGACAGAACCCGCCGCGTCGCCCAATCGATGATCGCAACAAGATACAGAAATCCCCGGCGCATCGGGATGTACGTGATGTCGCTCGCCCACACCTGGTTCGGCTGGTCGATCGTTTTGTCGCGCAGCAGATACGGATAGATTTTATGCTCAGGGTGCGGCTTGCTGGTGTCCCGCTTCGGCCTGATCGCGCACAGCCCCAGCTTGCGCATCAGCCGTCGGACGCGCCGACGCCCCACCGAAATCCCCTCGCGCGACAGCGCCACTTGCAGCCGCCGGCTGCCATACACTGGATGTTCCGTGAAAATCCGGTCGAGCCGGTTCAGCAGACCGAGTTCCGGCGCAGAGATCGGCCGAGGCTGGTAATAGAAGCTGCTGCGCGCGATCCCGAGCAGCGTGCATTGCCGGCCTACGGACAGCCCCGCCTCCGGCGCGATCATCGCCCGCCTCTCAGCAGTCGGGAGATGGCGGGCTGCCCGGCAAGAAAATCGCGTTCGACCTGCAACTGACCGATCTTGCGGTGCAGATCGTCGATCACTTTCTGTGTGTCCTCGGCTCCCGCCGCCTTGTGGCCACGCGCAAACAGCTCACTCGCACGCTTCATCAGCTCCTGCTTCCAGGTGCTGATCATTGTCGGATGGACACCGAATTCCGACGACAGCTCCGCCAGGGTCTTCTCCCCCGACAGCGCCGCCATCGCCACGCGCGCCTTGAAGTCCGCGCTGTGCTGCTTCCTCATTACACCCACGTCTCGCCTCTTATGGAACCGGTCAGCCCTAAGCTTATCCCGCTGTCCAGAAAACCGGAGCCGCCGCAGATTGCCAGAGCATTTTGACCTCTGGCGATGCCAACGAGGCACAAGACCTATGGGATCGGCTGGTCGCCATCGCTGATGAGAAGCGCCCCGCGGGCGGATTCCTCGACCTAGACAAACTGCTCGCGGCATTGCGAGGCCACTTCGACCTTCGCGATCATCCTGACTTTCGAGCCGATTGGGAAATGCTCCTTCGCAGGACGCGCTATGCCTTGGCCGATGTCGAGACCCGTATCGCCAATCTTGTCCAGCTTCCGAGAACCGAGGACCGTGCTTCCATAGGGCAAAGACTCACCTCTACCGGGGTATGCGTCCTTGTTGGCGAGTCGGGGAGCGGCAAGTCCGCCCTGGCGAAGGAAATTTCGCTCGCTGACTACCCTCGCACGATATGGTTGACGGCCAGCTTCCTCGACCATGAGTCCCTAGTGGATCTCGCGGGTGCAGTAGGCTTGCGCCATCCACTCATCAGTATCTTGCGGGCGGCTCCTACGCGTTGTTTGGTCGTCTTCGACGGCGTGGAGGCCTACGCCGAACGAGCGGCGCGCCTGACGGCGCGCATCACGACGGAGCTTCTCTCGTCCGCTTCAACTCACGTCCATCTGCTATTCAGCCTTCAATTCCAATCCGCCGATACAAAGATGAGGCAGTTGGCGGCGCTTGGAATGCCGCAGGAATTGCTTGAAGTCACGCCGATCGGCCGCCCTGAACCAGGCGAAATCCTGAAGCTCCTTTCTCCCTTCCCGGACCTTCAGTGGGTTGCGCTACGCCCGCAGCTCCAGCCACTGCTCACCAACTTAAAAGTTCTGGACTGGTTCGCGCGCATTCAGCCCAGCTTGCGCGCGGCCGATCAGCAATATGTCGGTCTCACTGCTGTTATCGACCAGCTTTGGCAGCTTTGGACCGAAAGCGCCACTGACGGGCTGCCTCGATCGGCGTTCCTTATGAAGCTCGCCACGGCCGAGGCCGAAACCCTATCACGCGGCATAGCGCGAACGCAGCTGGACCATGCAGAACAACAAACTCTGCGCGGCCTTGAACGATCCGGCCTCATCCGCATTCGTGATGACCGCGTCTTCCTCGCGCACGACTTGCTTGGAGACTGGGCGCGGTTGAGGGTGCTGGTGGCCGAGGACCCCACATCGTCCAACACCGAGAGCCGAGCAGCATCGCCCCGTTGGCAGCAGGCGGTCCGTTTGTTTGGCCAACGCCTCCTGGAAACCTCCGCAGACGGCCAAGCACGATGGCGCCGTTCGATTGAAACCGTGAACGAAGAATCTGCGTCAGCAGCTCTTCTGCGCGACCTCTTCCTAGACGCATTGTTTCAGGACACCAACGCTATCGAGCTCCTGAACCAAACCTGGGGCACGCTCACGGCCGGCGATGGCGCATTGCTAAACCGCCTGCTGGATCGATTTCTATTCGTCGCCAGTCTTCCCGATCCTCGTCTTGCAGTCTTATCCGACGACCCGGAGCGGGCAGCACGCCTCCAACACCTTCTTCGCATTCCGTTCTGGCCCTACTGGGGGCCGCTCCTCACGGTTCTACATGCGCGCCGCGGCGACGTGGTCAGGCTGGCGCCCTATACCGCAGCGCGGATCTGCGCGCTCTGGCTCCGTACGACCCCCGACGAGCTAGGGCCACATCAGCCTATGCCGTGGCGAACGCAAGCCGCGGAACTTGCCCTTGATATAGCACGTGAGATTCAGGCGCGGAATGCAGAAGGCTACTACTGGTCCGCGGGCAGCGATCGCGACGTTTACGAGGCCGCCCTCTATGCGGCGCCGTTATTCCCGGACGCGGCGGCGGCACTGTGCCTTGAGCTGGCCGGCAGAAAAGACATTTCACCCCCAATCGTTGCCCGTGTCACCGAAGCGCGCCGAAAGCGCCGGGAAGAACGTAGCAGACAAGAGTTAGAAGGGAGCAGACTCAGCAAGGCGCCCCTACCGATCGGCATACCCCGCGGACGCCGCCGCCCTGCGTGGCCGGCTGGACCGCGCGAAAAGGTCGATCGAGAGTTCTTGGAAGCTTGCCTCGCTGGAGCCCCCTTCACAGGCCTGATCAAGGCCGATCCCGATGCCGCGCTCGAAGTCCTTCTTGCCGTCAGCATTGAGGCGCCGCAACCTGATGAGTTTATGCGGTCAAGCTTGCCGGAATGCGGCCTGTCCTATTGGCCGGAAGGCGACCCGCCTGCCTATTTTCGCGGCCCGTTTCTACAGTTTTTTCACCTCGCACCCGACCAGGCGCTGTCGTTCGTTATCAAGCTTACGAATTTTGGCACACATCGGTATACCGACGACCGCGTCTGGCTGGACGTGATGATCGATGGTGAGCCCCGGCACTGGTACGGCGATCCGAATGTCTTCCGCTGGCACCATGATTGGCCGCTGTCACACGGTTCTCAAATCCAGTCAGGTCTCATGGCGCTCGAGCAATGGCTCTATGAGCAGATCGACAAAGGAATCGCGGTCGAGCCGTGGATCTCCCGCATCCTCACAGAAAGCGAATCGCTGGCGTTTGCCGGTGTGTTGCTAGACGTCGGAAAGCGCGCTCCGACGCTATTTTCCACCGCTCTCGCACCGTTGTTCTTCACTTGGCAAATCTGGAACTGGGATTTTTCGCTCGCGACGCTTCACCAATCTGAACGGCAACCTCCAGGCTATTGGGGCCAACAAGCGCCAGGACTTTTTAAGCTGGCCCAAGACTGGCATCAGCTCCCGCACCGCTCGGAAGCGCTACTCTGGCCTGATGGTGTGATCGCGCGCACGATGCTGGGGCACCCACAATTTGCGGCCTTCTTTGAGGAGGTTCGGTCTGCCTGGAAAGGCGCACTCCAGCAGGACGACGACCCCGAGCATCTAAGTCTGCTGATCGAGCGCCTTGATCCCAGCAATTACACTTTCGAGCGGCGCGGCGCAGAGGTTGTGCCAGTGGATTTCAACTGGCCAGAGGCGATTGCCCGGGAGAACGAGGAGGACCTCCGGAAACTCGCCGAACAGCAAACGATCAGCCAGTTGCCGTGGCGCTGCCGCCAATTCCTCGACGCTGGCACACCTTTGCCAGCGAACCAATTGCAATGGCTTTGGGATTTCCTTCAGGCCCTTGACGCGAACCCGCCTGAGTTACCGAGCGATCCCAGCGGACCGCTGCTCAGCCTGGAGGACGTCTTCTGCGGCGGGATTGCGCTCCTCCTGTCAACAAGCCGGGATTGGCTATTGGAGGAAGGCAGCCGCATGTCATGGTGCCGCCGCAAACTGCAAGCGACCATCGACAATCCACCGAAACCACGGCGGTTCGACACGGAAGTGTCGATTGGCAACGAGCGCTGGGATTGCTTCGCGGCAGAGTGTGGCGTGTCGATGCTCAGTGCGGATCCCCAAGACCCCCTCGCGAGGAAGCTGGTAGGCACTGGATTGCTCGCCTTCAACTACAACACGACCACGCTCACGATGGCCCGTGCCGCGATGGCCCGCAGCCGCTTGGGCAATATATTCCAGCAAATGGTCGCATTCGTCATCCAATGGGCAGCGCTGCGGCCCCTCAAAGTTCGAAAGGATGATCCTTCCCTTGCGGAAGAGCGGGAGCGCTTTCTTGCGCGGAAACGTGCCCTGCTTGTGGGGTTCGTGGACGACAGCTCCTCTTCGGTTATCGCTGATCTCGCAGAGTTGAATGCTGAGGCACGCGCGGTCCACGACGCAATGTACGAGAAACAATTCCCGGGATCGACGGCTAGGCAACAACGCCATCGGAGGGCGGGTGGTCGGACGCGGTCTCGCCAGGTGCTATATCCCGAACGCCTCGGCCTGGATCCCTATGTGATGAAAGCCGCGTTTGGGTGGCTCGACGTTCGCGCCGCGCAAACGTCCGGTGAGCGGCTCGCATGGCTAGGCCTCATCAGGGAGATTCTCGGAATCGCTCTACAGTCCATCCCGATAGTCGACTCGCCGTTGACGGAAGAGATCGACGGTCTCCCAAGCGATTTTGACGACTGGGCATTCAAGCTGGCGGCACGAACAATTCCTTGTCTGGCGCCGGCGGAACACCCCAAGGCGCTGTGGCGGCTAATCCTTGACCGCGGTGCCCCCGCTCATCAATGGGTTGAGCGCTTCTTCTGGCATTGGTTCACAGATGGCTTTGCGGCATCGCAGTCAGCGGCGGACTTTGTCCAGGTTTGGCGCTCTATGATCCTGTACGCGCTCGAACATTCTGCATGGGATCCAGCCAGCATGATGTCGCACGAGCTCGATGCGATCGTGTTCGAATTGATGTGTTTCGATACGCGCTGGAATGCGATTGTCCGAACCGAGGACAACACCCAGCTTGTTGGCACGCTTGAAGATACTTTCGAGCGTGCCCTCGAACGCTGGGGCGGTAGGCCAAAGATCATTAATGGATTCGTGATGTTCGCCGTCCAGCCGGGCGCAAAGCTGCTCCTGCTTCCAGCACTACGATGGACGTCCGTAGCTATCAGAAGCTTTGGCACGTACGATTGGGAGTACGGGCTGGAGGAGAACGTAATCGAATATCTCCACACCTGCTGGCAGCAGGAAGGGGGCCGCATCGCGCGGGACGAGACGTTGCGCGGGCTGTTTCTTGCGGTGCTGACCATCTTGGTCTCCCGCGGCAGCCATGCCGCGATGGCGCTGAACGCGCGGGTCATGGGTTCAATCGGAGGCTGAGTCTTAGCCAGGCCGAAAAAAGATCGCGACTGAGTACTCGACGAAAGCCACCCGCAAGTCCAGTCCTGGAAGGTCGGATCGAACCTCCGCTTCTGTTGGGCTGAGTTCCAATAGCGGAAAGGCCGCTTTCGGCCAGTCTGCGCCATCTCGGCCGTCAGACGTTAAAGCAGTTCATCCCGAATGCGGCCATTCGCGCAGCCAATATCCGGTCCGCAACGGCTGTGGCAGCACGACGACATCGAGTGCGTCGAGCGTCCGCTCGGATCCGTCAAGACGCCCACCGTGCACGGGCCGTCGCTGCGCGGCGACGATCAGGATGGTGGCCGTGCGATCAGGATGGACGACGCTGGGGTCGGCCGGAGGGCGGGCTTAGCCCGACCGTAGGCTGACCCCAGCGTCAGCGCCGCCCCCGACGGGGGCAGCACCTGCGACTCCGTGACACGTGCCGGGATGGCGGGGTTCTCAACACCCCTGAAGAGATCCCGGTGCCCGGCAAACACATCACCGATCAGCAGGCGAAACTGTACATGAATCCGCCGCCTACTGGCGAACGGCCGGTGGAACCAATCTAAAACTGAGCAGGGTTTACCAACCGATGACTTCCGCCCCGTCGTCAAATTCTTCTGCCCATGGGCGGCGCCACTTGGCTGCCTACGGAACTTGATCCCGACGAGCCGGATATTGCGTTCGGTCTCTGCGATCTCCGTCTCCGCTCCCTGGAATTCGGCAAGGTGCGTCTCTCCGAACTGGCTTCCCTGCGCGGACCCGGCGGTTTGCGCATTGAACGCGACAAATGGTTCCGGCCACCAAAACCCTGAGTGCCTACGCCGCCGAAGCGCGCGCGCATGGCCGCGTCATGGCCTGACGGGAGAGCGGGCCATCATGCCTCCACTTGGATCACCTTCGAGCAGGCGGTCGAGAGCGGCGCAGTCGTTGTGTTCGCTGGCTCGATCCGGCGCGTCGAGACCAATGCGATGGGCGAGGAACTCGAGCGCGATATTCCGTCCGTTGTGGTCCCCGGCCGCCCGGGGCACCGAAATCGGCGTCCAGGTATCGCCCTGGCCGAGCGAGAGAGCGCCGCTGCGGGCCAGCTCGAGGCCGGCGACCAGGGTGCTGGCGACGGCCACGCGGCAGTGCGGCTCACGATCTACCGCGTCAGCGTCGATCGGCGGCAGGAATGCCGCCAGCCGGCTGCCGTCGGGGAACACCGGCAGCAGCGCGCCAACGCGGCGCACGGCGTCGGTGACCTGCCAGAGCCGTGGGGCGGGCGGGGGCGGGACGATCGCCTGGTCCGCCGGCACCTGCAGCGCGACGAGGCAGGCGCGGAGCAGGTCGGTGATGTGACCGACCCGGCCCGGGCCACGGACCTCCGGGCGAACGCGTCGCGGCCGAACTGTGCGCGCCGCGCGAGCCGGCCGGCGGCGGCGCGCATCTGCGCGCGGTCCAGCAGTTGACGCCGCTGGTGGCGGCGGAGCGGGCAACGGAGGCGGCCACCACGGAGGAGGAGGCGGACACTAACTCGTCATGGTCGGGAGCGTGACCGTATAGGACAACCCGGCCTGGTCCGCGGAATCCCGGGGGAGGAACGATCGTTCCTCCTCTCCCGCCCCGGCGACCCAGCCGCTCGTCAGCCGCATGATGCCGCTTGACGTTCCTCCGCCGCGTACTAGCCGCTTTGGCTCCCCGCTTGAGCTGTCGCGCGTGCATTGGGCCCGAACTGGTTGTCGAGGTAAATTACCTCACCTGGACATTGGACAATTTGCTACGCCAGGTCGCGTATGTGGGGATTCGCGAGGACAAGCGGGCGCGCGACGTGCAGCGACCAGTTCCGCATCCCAAGTCGCGCGATTGACCGACGGGTGAACAGCCCACGGAATAACGGGCCTGAGCCGCTGAAGGCGATCTGATCGAGGCGCGCGTCGGTTGGCCTTTGGCGGGATCACCACCGCTTTGCCGGCTGCAGCCAGGAGCTTGCTCACCCGTTCGTCGGCATCGAACGCCGTATCGGCGATCAACATGTCGACCTGCATGTCCGGCAAGAGAGGTCGGCACCGACCAGATCGTGAGCCTCGCCACCGGTCAGGTGGAAGCTGACCGGATGGCCGAGGGCATCGATCATTGAGACTGCGGTGTAGGAGAGCGATGCAGCCCTCTGTGTGTAAAGCCGCCCACCACCTGGGCGAGCGTACTGCCGCGCTGATACCAGACCAGCCGCGGGGCGAGATCCCCATGGGATGGGCAATCGGTTGCGGCACGCCTACGACCGCATAAGGAGAGCATGCCGAAGTTTCTGCATGCATTCGATCGGCATGTCTATAAGTCACGCCACCTGATTGAGAACTTCTTCGCCAGACTTAAGCAATTCCGCACCACCGCGACGCGCTACGACAAGACCGGCCGCAACTTTCTTGCCGCCGTCTATCTCGCTTCAGCAGCGATTTTGCTCATTTTACGACACGCCCTAATTTCGGGACCATCAGTGGCGCCGAATACGAGATCGAGTTTGGTGGCGGCACGGTTGTGAACGGCAGCAGTTCCGATACGGCTCCACCTCCGTGGAGAGCAGCCAGATCTGGAAAGAGGAGAACGCGATCCAGGCAAAACATTGCACCAGCGAGAGAAACCGTCCGACTCATTGTTTACTCACCACGACATCAGCGGTGGCTTTGTTGAAATCGAAGAGTGCTGGGGTTTGGGCGTGGGTGGCGGTGGCGTCAATGAAGGCGGCATTGACCGTGGAGTCTCGCGAGATCAGCCGCACTCTGCCGGCCCGCGCGTCCTCGTAGAGCGAGGGCGTTCGCTCCTCGCCGTATTTGAGCCATTCCCCCAGGGTCACCGCCCCGTCGTGCTTCAGGTCGGCCCGGAGCCTACCGTCGCTCCCGGGCTGCAATCCCTCGTCCACCAAAGCATAGGTGAGAAGTCCGTGGTGAAGGTTCCTGACCTCCAGCGCGACATCGTCCGCTTGGCTCGCGGCCAGGATCCGCATGCCCTTGTCGTACGCCAGTTGTCCGAGGCCACGATCGCCCATCGGGCCCGGTTTGAAGCCTCCTGCTTCGACGCTCGCCGCTGAATGGCAGGCATCGATGACCATCGCCATCTCGCCGGCATCCAGTTTCCTCAGCCACTCGCTCAGCTCCTCGCTGGAGATGAACTTCGGCACTGACGCCTTGGTGATCCTGTCCTCTGTCCCCGAGTCCGAGGGCAGCAGGTAGAAGGCGCCGTCCTGCTCGGTGTAACCGTGACCCGAGAAGGTCAGGATCACGAGATCATCGGGGGTCGCCTTGGCCAGCCTGTCGGCATTGGCAATCCCGCCAAGGATCGTCTGATCCACCGGCTCGCCGGCCAATAGCATCAGAACCGCCCGGATCTTGTCCTTGGTCGCCTCGTTTACAGGCTTTGCCGCTCCAGGAGCCTCCGAGACCAACGACACGGGCACGACCTCGTGGCCGGCGATGTGCTGCAGCGCTGCAGCCATGTCCTCGGCATCGTTGACCGCGAACTCGAGGTTCCGCTTCGGGTTCTGATAGCCATTGATGCCGATGGTCACGACGTAAGCCCGAGGGATGCGCTGCGACATGTCCGATGGCGCCGTGTAGCTCGCCGGAGCTGTCTCGCTCTTTACCCGGTCCTCGTTGAATGCGTAGGCCGTGAGCGTGACCGGCTGGCCACGGTCGCGGTGCGCCAGGTGCACGGCGAAGGTGTGGGTCACCTTGCCGGCTCCGTCGGTTCCCGGAACCAGAGCCGATTGCCGCCACAGGCTCAGATCATCCCGAGCAGCCGCCGCTCCGCTTCGCGGCTCCGGCCACTGGCCGACCAGCTGACCATCCCGAAACAGCCGCAGGTCATACGCCGCCGTCTGCATCTTACCATTCTTCTGAGTTGTATCTTCTCTTCCGGCCACCTCCACCTCGACCAGCACCTCGTCCGCTTCAGTGCTTCGTTGCACAGACACTATCTTCACCGGAGGCTGAATGCGGTTCAGCTCAGCGAGTGGAGGAATCGGCTTGAAGGCCTTCGCACAAGAGTCGTTGTCACCTCGGGCCTCCGCCTCGTGGCACGCCACCAACCGCGGAAGCAGCCGGGGTTCGAAGTAGTCACGCATGAAGATCGTGGGAGACAGAGGCCTCAACGGATCATCTGGCATAACCCAGTCTGCCGTATTTTGGCCCTCGATGTCTTTCAGGTCAAAGCGCCCAGCCGTGTCGGCGAACAGCCACGTGTCCCCTTTGCCGAACGCGAGCAAGCCGAGCACTATTGGCCCGGAGATCTGCTCCAGCATCAGATCGTGCGCTGGGGTGATTAAAGCCGCGGAGTTAGAACCCACGAAAGCTGCATCCACGGCAGCGCCAAGTCTTGAGACAGCATCTCCGATCATAGTTCGACCAGTGGCATCTCGCTGAACTGGTCGCACGATCGCTTGGCCGCCCAACTCCAGCAGGCGGTCACCGCTCTGGTCAAAAACGATGCGGTCGACATTTGGCTCGGATGCTACTAGCGAGAATGGTTGGGCGCTCGACGTCCTCGAGTACACGCGGCTTCCGATCGCCAGCAAGAGACCATCTCGGGTGAACGATGGGCGTGAATGGTTGCGTAGCGAGCCCGACCCAGGCACGTCCATACGCTGAGCAAGCCTCAGTAGCCTTCCATCGTTCTCCACGATGAAGACATGGTCGGTCAGCGAGTCGCTGATCGCGACTGTCTGTCCGCGCTCGTCGCAGGCAACCTTGAAGAGATATCCGACATCCGCACCGGCGCTGATTCGGCCGACTTCATGCAGCGGGGCGGAGAGACTCGATCTTGCGAACCCGACGATGTCTCCGTCCTCAGAAGTCACGACGACCCGCGATCCATCAGCAGCACTGCATATTCCCACCGGCTTCTGCACACCGAGCAATTGGTCTGGGGGAAGATCGCTTCCAAGCGCCCCGCTTTGCGCTGAATGGAACTTGGCAGTTCCGTCTTTGTCAACTGTCATTACTGCGTGGATTCCGCCAACTATAGTATAGGGTCGATTGTAGAGATATGTTGCCTCGAACTGGCTGGCGACATCGTATAATATGCTACCCGAGGTGAGCGAGCGGAGATCAAACGTTCGCACTGGGCCCAGGACTTGCCACGCTAGCAGTAGATCCCCATCTGCCTCTAGCTCCTCTGCTCCCATCGGGTGCCCGACGAGATCGGCGACGAGTGAAGGATGGCCACCTTCCGGCACTGCTACGAGAGCCCCGTCTAATATCACCTTATATTCCTGCGCGCTCAGAGACCAAATCGCCAAGAAGGCGTCTGATCGGTCTTTCAGCTCTCGCTCGGCATGCAGTTGGTCTTGAAGACGCCAAACAGCATCGTAATCCCCAAGTCTCCCAAGAGACCGCGTAGTGACACCGCACCTCGGAAAGGTTAATGCCACTTGGAGGAAATCGAGATCGCTCGTGATGATCGCAGCCTCATTACGTGTTCTTCCTTGGTGAGCAGAAACCAGCATCTGGTTTCTACCCGTGATCTGCCACGTGCAAGTTGTTGCAGCAGCCTTCGCTGCGACCTTGGATTTGGGTGTGCCGCAGCCATTGGATGGCGTGGGAAGGATGTATTCTGCGCGTCCGCTACGGTGGAAGGCTACGAAGCCATCCTTAAACGGCAAAAGCTCGACCACCCGGTCGAAACCAGTCTGCCAGGAGCAGGTGAAAGATAGGCCGCCAGCGGCTGTAGCAACCCGACTACCCTCTACTATCTTCCAAAACGTAACGTTGCTATAATCAGAGCGCGGGTCAAAGACGGCAACTCGCTCCGCAGTCTCGTTCAGTACCATCCTGCCGTCAAAATTAGCGATCCATTCATGATTGATTGAACGTTTCCAGATAATACGGCCGTCCCAAATGTCGGCACGTACCAAACTTCGGTCGTTCCAGCGATATTTGGTATCTCCCCTTTTCTCTTCACGTTGGATAGAAATCAGGCCAACAAGCTCTCGCCGGCCCACCAATTCGAATGATGCGGTTGGTTCGGCATAAGTCGACGTTCGGGCTCCGGCACCGAGGTCAATTACACTGGTGGCACGACCGGTCCTAGGGTCAATGCGGACGAAGCGTGCTCCGCTGGTGAAGCCCACCCAATCTTCCGTCCCTCGAGCGGGTCTTGCGGAAACGAGAAAGTCGCCGTCGTCGAGCTTAACTTCCCGCAGCTCCCGACCCGTAGCAACATGAACGAAGAACGAGCGGCTCCCATCCACCACCAGCAACAGCCCCGCGTTGGAGCTGAAGGCGCTTTGCCGCCAGTCTTCTTTGATCAGTAAAGGCAACATCTTCTGCGGGACTAATGTCGGCAAGGCTAGGGGTGGGTAGGGTCCCGCGAACGGGGGATTACCCTGAGCGCTTACAAGCGGCATCGTAATGATAGTGAATAGAAACCGAACCATAAACTTGAGCCGGGGCGCCCTCTTCCAGTAGCTGGAGGTGTGGATGCTACCCATGGAGAACTTTCGCATTACCAAATCTGCGAATACCTTACTAGGCCAGCGCGACACGAAGTTCTGCCTTCGAAGTCACGCTGTTGGCTCATCAAGCTTGGAATATGACATGGTCGTTTGCCCTATGGAAGTCGAAGAGGGCTGGGGTTTGGGCACGGCTAGCCGCAGCATCGATGAAGTGGGCGTTGACGGTCGAGTCCCGCGATACCATCACCACCCTGCCGGCCTGGACGTCCGCGTACAGCGCGGGTGTACGCTCCTCGCCGTATTTGAGCCATTGCGCCAGGGTCATCTCCTTGCCGGGCTGCAATCCCTCCTCCAGAGCATAGGTCAGAAGCCCATGGCGCAGATTGCGGACCTCCAGTGCTACGTCGTCGGTCTGGCTTGCGGCCAAGATCCGCATACCCTTATCGTATGCGAGCTGCCCCAGCCCGCGATCTCCCATCGGGCCAGGCTTGAACCCGCCCGCCTCGACGCTCGCCGCTGAGTGGCAGGCGTCGATGATCATTGCCATCTCGCCTGCATCTAGCTTCCTTACCCACTGGCTCAACTCTTCGCTCGAGATGAATCTCTGCCGTGCTGCGTCCGTGATGGGATCTTCTGTCCCGGAGTCAGATGGCAGCAAGTAGAATGTTCCGTCGCGCTCGGTGTAGCCGTGCCCCGAGAAGGTCAGGATCACTACGTCATCGGGGGTCGCTTTCGCCAACCTGTCGGCACCGGCGACGCTAGCGAGGACGGTCCGGTTGGCGACCAGATCGCCCTCGCCTGCCAGGAGCTTTAATACTGCTCGGATGTTGGCCTTGGTTCCCTGGTCTACAGGCCTTGCCGCCCCTGGCGAGTCCGAGACCAGGGACACACGCACTACTTCGTGGTTCTTGATGCGCCGTAGCGCCCCGGCCATGCTCTCAGCATCATTGACCGCGAACTCGAGATTGCGCCTGGGGTCTTGATAGTCGTTGATGCCGATGGTCACCACATAGGCGCGCGACGTGCGCTCCGGCATATCCAGAGGCGCCACGTAGCTCGCCGACACCGTCTCGCTCTTCACCCGGTCTTCGTTGAACGTGTAGGCCGTAAACGGGACTGATTGCCCCCGGTCGTGGGTCGCCAGGCGCACCGCAAAGGTGTGTCGCGCTATGCCTGCTCCGCCGGTCCCGGACACCCTGGTGGTTGCCCGCCAAGCCTCCAGATCATCCTCCACTGTCGTTACCCCGTCCCGCGGCTCAGGCCATTGGCCAACCAACTGCCCGTCTCTAAACAGACGCAGATCGTACGCGGCCGTCCGAATCTTGCCGTTTGGCTGCGAGGTGTCCTCCTTGCTCTCGACCTCCACCTCCACCAGCACCTCGTCCGCTACGGCGCCCCGATGCACCGACGTTATCCTTACCGGCGGCTGGATACGGTTGAGTCTTCCGAGTGGCCGTACTGGCTTGAACGCCTTCGCGCACGCATTTGCATCATCGCCTTTTGCCTCTGCCTCGTCGCATGCCAACAGGCGAGGTACTAGTCGGGGCTCGAAATAGTCTCGCATGAAAATCTCGGGGGACAAGGGCGTAAGGGGATCGTCCGCCATGAGCCAGTGGATCGCCGTGATTTGGTCAAGCTGGCTAGCATCGAATTGACCGTCCGGGGTAGCGGCAATCCATCCGCCGTCCTTCTGCGAGATCAATTGGCACAGGGAATCACCGCTATTGGCTTCCCAGATGATGATGGTCTGGTCGGAGCTGCTAGTCGCGATTAGGTGCTCATCTGCCAAAAAGCGTGCCGACGTTACTTCTCCCGAGTGTCCCCGCAAGCGGAGCAAATTGCGGCCAGAAGCGATTTCCCAGACCGCCGCTGTCCCATCGCGGCTGGCCGTCAATCCAAGCCGTGCGTCTCTCGAGAATACCGCCGAGGTAATGTCGCGGGTGTGTCCCTCGTACTTACTGATTTCATGTCCATCCGATACACTCCATACCCGCACCACGTAATCACGGTTTAAGAAATCCCCGCCTCCAGCTAGCACGTACATGCCGTCTCGCGAGAACGCGACCGAGGTGGCCCACGCGCTAGCACCGACAAAGATTCGGATCTGCCGCCCTGTCTGTATGGACCAGATACGGGTAGTAAAGTCGTCGCATCCAGTGACAATGTAGCGTCCGTCGGGGGAGAAAGAGACCGATATGACCCGTGATCCGACTTGTTTCAAACGATCACCTGATCGGGCATTCCAAAGTTGGACGACACCGTGCCACTCCCCTGACTCGGGATAAAAGACATCCAGGATAGCCGCCAGGAGATCACCTCCTGGGGCGAATGCAATGCTGTTCGCCCGCAAACCGTCACCATGACGCAGGACGCGGATGAGACCTGCAGAGGTCGTGTCGTAGACACGTATAGTCTTATCCGAACTTGAGCTAGCAAGGAGACAGCCATCGGACGAGATAGCCACTGCGTAGATGCCCTCAGCATGGCCCGTGTAGCGTCGGATTTCGCGACCCGAGCGCAGGTCCCACAAATGTACACACTTATCATCGTTTGCCGTAAATATGCTGTCACCGTACGGCCCTACGTCTAGGGCGTTTACGACCGAGGCAGAACCGACATAACGACACATTATTGTACCGAGGCTTAAGTTCCACCGTAATGCCTGTAAATCGTCGCCAGCCGTCAGCCCGCTTCCACCCGGCCCAAACGCGACTGACCGGACCGCATCGGCATGGCCTAACAATGTTCTTATCATCGTGCCATTGTTTGCATCCCAAAGCTTAGCTGTTTTGTCAGCGCTACCCGTAAGCACTGACTTGCAGTCCGCAGAAAATGCAACAGAAAACACCGCGTCGTTATGGCCTACAAGCCGCACAAGCTCTCGTCCTGACTCAATGTCCCAAATTCGGGCTGTGTGATCCCAGCTTCCCGTGACAATCCGTTTTCGGTCGCTGCAGAAGTCCACGCTCATCACATCATGCTCGTGTCCGTGGAAGGTGCGAAGCAGCCGTCCGCTGCTTACATCCCACAGGCGAGCCGAGTTGTCCTCGCTTCCGGTAAGCAATAGTGTTCCTGCTGGTGAAAAGGCCAATGCGCGGACGGGCCGCTCATGCCCAGCGATCTCCTTGACTATGCTATACGTTCTGACATCCCACACCCGGATGGAGAAGTCTCTCGGTCCCTCGTCGTCTCCACCGGCCGTGCCGATCATCTTGCCATTCGGCGAAAAAGCAACAGCGCGCACACTCCCGACCCGCACGTTCAGTCGTGACAATTCTTTCCCTGTTGCCACGTCCCAAACGCGAGCACTGTGATCTTCTGTTGCGATCGAGGCACCAGCCCCCGTGATAGCCAGCTTCCCGTCTGGAGAGAAACCAACCGAGAAGATACTCGACGTATGGCCGTGAAATTGCCGTATCTCGGCACCGCTAGCAGCATCCCACAACGTGGCAACATGATCGCCGCCGCCCGTAAGCACAAGACGGCCATCAGGAGACCATGCGGCCGCAAAGATGTAACCGGAGTGGCCAAACTGCACGACCAGTGCAGGAGGAATGCGCCTCGGTGGACCTTGGCTGACTAACAACTGCTCAGAGCACGCTCTTCGCGCCCAGGTCATAGGCAACAGCGCCAGCAACGTTCTGCGCGTCAGCAAGGTAGGCGGCCGAAAGGGGAACGAATAGCCTTCAGCTTATTAATCATGGGTTCCACATTTCCGCAGTCCATGCTCTGTTCTGCATGTCTTGCACTTGCTTTAGCCATGTAGGCCGTGTCGCCATCCGCAGCGGCAATGTCCTGGACGACAGAGTATCAAAACGGCCCTGTCTCAAAATATGAAAACGTCACCATCAACAAGATCAGCCAAGACAATACCATTGTAGTTGATCCCCTTAAACCGAACAACCACATGGGTTGGATCGCCCGCAAAATCCAAAACCCAGTGCGCACCGGTTACAATCAGAGGTTCCAGCCGCGCCCGTCCGACGTTGTTGTTGCTGCAACAACGCCGATGGCGGATGCTTCTGGGCGGTCGCAATTCTCATCTGCCAACCTCGTGGGCCTACAGTTAGCCTCATTGTTTACTCACCACGACATCAGCGGTGGCTTTGTTGAAATCGAAGAGTGCTGGGGTTTGGGCGTGGGTGGCGGTGGCGTCAATGAAGGCGGCATTGACCGTGGAGTCTCGCGAGATCAGCCGCACTCTGCCGGCCCGCGCGTCCTCGTAGAGCGAGGGCGTTCGCTCCTCGCCGTATTTGAGCCATTCCCCCAGGGTCACCGCCCCGTCGTGCTTCAGGTCGGCCCGGAGCCTACCGTCGCTCCCGGGCTGCAATCCCTCGTCCACCAAAGCATAGGTGAGAAGTCCGTGGTGAAGGTTCCTGACCTCCAGCGCGACATCGTCCGCTTGGCTCGCGGCCAGGATCCGCATGCCCTTGTCGTACGCCAGTTGTCCGAGGCCACGATCGCCCATCGGGCCCGGTTTGAAGCCTCCTGCTTCGACGCTCGCCGCTGAATGGCAGGCATCGATGACCATCGCCATCTCGCCGGCATCCAGTTTCCTCAGCCACTCGCTCAGCTCCTCGCTGGAGATGAACTTCGGCACTGACGCCTTGGTGATCCTGTCCTCTGTCCCCGAGTCCGAGGGCAGCAGGTAGAAGGCGCCGTCCTGCTCGGTGTAACCGTGACCCGAGAAGGTCAGGATCACGAGATCATCGGGGGTCGCCTTGGCCAGCCTGTCGGCATTGGCAATCCCGCCAAGGATCGTCTGATCCACCGGCTCGCCGGCCAATAGCATCAGAACCGCCCGGATCTTGTCCTTGGTCGCCTCGTTTACAGGCTTTGCCGCTCCAGGAGCCTCCGAGACCAACGACACGGGCACGACCTCGTGGCCGGCGATGTGCTGCAGCGCTGCAGCCATGTCCTCGGCATCGTTGACCGCGAACTCGAGGTTCCGCTTCGGGTTCTGATAGCCATTGATGCCGATGGTCACGACGTAAGCCCGAGGGATGCGCTGCGACATGTCCGATGGCGCCGTGTAGCTCGCCGGAGCTGTCTCGCTCTTTACCCGGTCCTCGTTGAATGCGTAGGCCGTGAGCGTGACCGGCTGGCCACGGTCGCGGTGCGCCAGGTGCACGGCGAAGGTGTGGGTCACCTTGCCGGCTCCGTCGGTTCCCGGAACCAGAGCCGATTGCCGCCACAGGCTCAGATCATCCCGAGCAGCCGCCGCTCCGCTTCGCGGCTCCGGCCACTGGCCGACCAGCTGACCATCCCGAAACAGCCGCAGGTCATACGCCGCCGTCTGCATCTTACCATTCTTCTGAGTTGTATCTTCTCTTCCGGCCACCTCCACCTCGACCAGCACCTCGTCCGCTTCAGTGCTTCGTTGCACAGACACTATCTTCACCGGAGGCTGAATGCGGTTCAGACTACCAAGCGGGCGGATCTGTGGTAGATCAGCTCCCGACAAAAGCAACGGTAACAGCTGGGGGGTGTAATAGTCCCGCATAAGGATCTCAAGCGACAGCGGTTTGAGAACCTGTCCAGCTTCAATCCAGTGCGCGCCCTTTACATTACTAAGATCCATATTTGTGTCGAACCGTCCGTCAGGGGCCACTGCCGTCCAAACTCCAAGTTTATCCATCAGGACCACTGTACAAATCAGCTGGCCCTCAGGCGTTTCGAGGCGCAGGTAGTCGTTACCGTTCTGGACAATGAATGGTCGTCCAAATAGCTCGGCTTCCGGCAGGAAATTTGCATTGTTCTTGTATGAGATTACTGGCTCCGCGTTGTCAAGTGCGCGTCCACTTTTTAAGTCTATCGCAAAATGAGAATCATACCAGACCTGGATGGCCAGCACCGATGAACCGAGTGCCACACCAGCGTTCTCGATCCGGTTCGAATAGCTGGGGAGCCTCCTGATCTCCCTAGTCCCCGTGGCATCCAGGACCACAATATCACCGCTTTCGGCTGCATAGGCGATTTCTTGCCCGTCATCGCTAAACGCCACGGCATGGATGCCAGGAGCTGATATCCGGCGGACCTCCCTGGGATTACTCCCGCCCGGACCGGGCCATGACCAAAGATCCATTGAATCGAACTCATCGGGAATTGCGACCCTACTGGCCCGGGAAGAAAACGAGACTGAGCGTTCGATCCCACCCACGTGCGTCGTGAACGCCGCGACCGAACCAAATGTCTTCGAATCTAACAACCGCACCTGACCGGGAGGCGCCTCGACCGCTATCAGCGAAGCCCCGGCGACTAACCCGATCGCCGTGGATGCCACGTCTGATCGTACCGCGAGGTCTTCTAGGGGATTGAACCCCGCTAGAGCCCACCGATGGATGACGGCGCCTGGCCAGTCGGCACAAAGCAGCAAAGAGGCCCTCCGATCGACTGCAAGAGACGGGGAGCGCCCAGTGGTACAGTTAAAAGATGCGAGCAGTTTCTCTCTACTTATGTCCCAAACACTCACTTTGCCGTCTTCGTCGTCCGCGGCGGCCAAAATGGGTTGATTAGGTAGGAATACGATAGAGACCGCCATGCTCCCGCTTTGCAGCGTTGCCAATTCACGTCCCGAGGCAAAATCCCAGACCTTGATAGTCCGATCTAAACTGCTTGCGGCTACGAGTTGTCCATCGCTAGAAAGAGCTACCGATCGTGCGCTGTGATGAATGCCACTCTCAACATACAGATCCACATACAATTGATTGCCTTTTGAACTCGGTGATGCGTCGGCAGTGGTTTGGTCTAGGGCACGTGTGGCTATAAAACAGACTGTCGCTATCAGCAATACCCTAGAAAAATAAGTCAGTAGCTTCGTCATATGGCATCTGCCGCCGCAGTCCACTCTGTGGACACCGTCGGTGCGGAGCGACGGCCCGAGTTCGGCACTGCCGGCTGAGCTGTAAACAGCGTCGACGCCCGCCCTGCCATTTCGTGTGGCGAAGATAGGCCCAACTGAGGTACTATTTCCGTCTCGCGCAGTCGTGTCGGTGGCGCATGTCCCCCCGTGAGCAGTCGATTGCCATCATCAGATATAGATAGTGAGGTAACTCCGTACGACGCGCTTTTGTGGAGCACCCTCTTTTCCATACCAGACGCTAATTCAAAGAAGCGGACGTCTCCATCATCATCGCCCACAAGCACCTCCTGGCTGTCAGGAGAAAAGAGCAACCCGGCCTTGAGCCTACCGAGGCTATAAAACTTTCGGATCTGGCTCCCAGTCTTAGTATACCAGACATAAACAAAGTTATCGCTATCGTAACCTATGGCTGCATACCGGCCATCGGGTGAGTATGTCAAAACGTTCACCGCGCCAACTGCCCCGAGGTCCAGAGTCAACTCCGGTTCGGGCTGTCCAGCACAGCCAAAAGCCGAATACATTAGAATGACCACCAGAGAGGTTATCCTGGTGATCAGAAGCTTGATAAAACGGCTTAGCATCTTTTCTCTAGCCGCGAGCCCAAATGGCTGCGCGCCCGTGACTGTCGCTCGCTGCCGTAACATATGTCCTCTAAAGTTCCTCGGCTTACGATTGTTGCTGTTGCGGCCGACCGCTAGCTATAGCTAGCTAGCGGCGGCCAAGGGTGCGCAAGAAGAATCCTGCGTCTCACTCCCCCATACGAATGTCGACAGGGGACAGCTTCTCGCCCGGCAGGGGTGGCACCGCTTTCGGCTTCGGCAAGCCGTCGAAGAAAACGGTGATTTCTTGCTCGCGGCGTGACACGAGACCGGGCCATCGTTTGCCGCCTGCGAGCACCCAACGTCTAAATTGAGCAGGAACGCGGTCAAACTGGCCGTTGTTAACGACCTGGAGGAGGCCAGAATTCCGAAAGTTCTGCCCTCCGACGTTGAACACGAAGTCGGCGAGGGCGGCGAATTGGCCATCGGTGAGCTGAGGCTTGACCGCAGTCATAACAACGTACTTGGCCGTAGCCATATCGTCGTCAAGGACGAACGAGCCCTGTGGTTCCGTAAGGCCGCGCCGTGCCTGAATGGATGTGCCTGGCGCGACCTCGACGCGTTCCGTTCCCTTACAAGGAGCCTTACCGAGTAAATGTCCATAGCCGATGGTGCAGTAGTGAACTGCGTCGTTGTAGAGGTGCGGAACCCAACCCTCTGCTGCTTTCGTGACACTAATACCGCGAGGGTAAACGGCGCGGAGCTGGACGCCCTGCGGCAGCACGGCTTTTTCCCTGCCCTCCAGCAAGTCTAATAACTCTCCCGGAGCCAAGCGGTTCAAAGTGGGTACGCTAGTTGATTTTGCCCAGGTCTGTCTCGTTAGTCCAACGAGTGAAATTAAGGCTAGGACCAGTGCAGTTAACAGAGGTGCACCTGATGATATCCTGCTGTAGTACAGTGTCATCGCCATTCCTCCAGCTCCATCTGAATCAACGTGCCTCCGACCTCGGAGCTATTTTCATATCGACACTGGCCGTCGTCCAATCACTGATGTTGACGTTCTGGGTAGGGCTAGAGTCTCTCGACGTCGTGTTCGTTGTTTGATTCAACAGCCACTCGATCGGAGACTCGGTCGGCGACTTTCTTCCTCCCGGCTGTTCAAGAGTCCGGAAGTCGACGTTGTCGGACGTTGTGGCTATCACCTTGTAGGTCTCAATACCCAACGGTCCGCCCACATCTCGGGGAGAGTGCATCACCATGCTAGTATGTGATCTTATAAGATCCCCGTGCGGATTGGTCGAGAGCAGTTCGATGGATCCACTGCTGCCGAGCATAAGGGTTCCTACATAGAGATCTCTATCCGTCTCATTCTCTATCTTGATCTGGAAGTGTTCTCCAATTCTCCAAACTAAAATATTACCTCGGTCCGCATCGCCAACGGGTCGGACATTCATCGCCCCATTCGCGGGATTTCGCTCTAGTTCCACTTCGATTAGGCTGACCCGCACATCTCCCTGCAGTGCGGAACGGGAGTTGGTCAACCCACGCAGATTTACCTGCTTGGCACGGCGCACCACTCGGTCGGCAAGGTTCGCCGGGCCATGCGGGTCATTTGCGGCAACATAAAACGCGAAGAGCGGCTGGTCGCCGAGCACGTCAGTCAGATAATATGCTGCTCTCGTGCATGGTGGGCTACGCACTTCTGCCATGGCAGTGGCAAGGATGAGCTCTTGTGTCGCGCCCACGCAACCTCGCCGCACCGCGAGATCGTATCCACCGCCGCTGGCGGTCGTACTCACAAGCTGGTTTGTGGCTAGTGCTCCGGCAAGGAGTTGAAGAAGGTGATGATCATCATCTGTCAATTCCTGATTGAGGAGATCGGACACCCGTACCCGCAGCGGCTCGAAACCAAAGTACGGTGTTACTATAACGACTTTGGACGCCTGGGTAAGCGGGGCTTTAGGCTCATCCGATAGCACCGCCATAGAAGTCGCCGCGTCTGCTTCGGTCACTATTGCGTTTCCAATCTTGCCCGTTTCACCGAGCAAATGCCTGGTCCCCGCTGAATAGACAGCCAAGAAAGCTCCTTTACGAAGCCCGTTCACAGCTCCCGCTCCTATCTGGAAGGCCTTGCCCGCAGGTGGAGCTATGATGGGGATAAACGGATCATCGCGGTCTGATGGTCCACCAAACATAACTCGTTCGATGTCGCCAACTGCCTGGGGATGTTGGCTGGGAGGGTGCGGCCGCGCCGTACTCAACGCCACAGTTGTGTCTTGTATTGCCTGCTCAGCTGTTATTCTTGGTCTCAGTCGAAGCGTCTGATCGAGATAGTAGGTAAAATAACCATGATACTTCAATCCGCTTGCTGTCGGGATCCTATCCTCATACGAACTCTCGTCAGCAAGTGCTGCCGACAGCAAGGTAAACTGGTGCCGGCGAGTCAGGACACGGTCTGCGTCTGGAGTGGCGGAGAGGTCGCGCGAATTTACCGTAATGGGTTGGCTTTGTGCCGGATTCGGCGGTAATTGGCGGCGCACCAGGGTTTCTATGCCTCTGATAGCGCTCCCAGAATGACAACTATCCAAGATAAACGTTGCGCTCGAAGTATATTGTCTCAGCTGATCGAACCAGTCAATAATATCGTTATCTACAATGTCTCTACCACCCTTAGCGCGACTGTCGTAAGCAACAAGGGTGTCGTGCCAACTACTATCGCCATCAGCGACGTGGTTAGCTTGTGAACCGTGTCCGCTGAAATAAAAGATTACGATCGCGTCGCGGTGTGCCTTCGCGTTGCCGATGAGGTGGGACCGAAACGCTTTCGCGATCGCGGAGTGGGTCGCCTGCGGCCCTATCAAGGTAACAATGTGGTCCGAATCGTCCTTAAAACCATATTGGGCAACCAGGAGATTCCGGACGAGCGCAACATCGTTGGGAGGACCTTTCAAGGATTCGAAACGGGAAGCGCGGTCAGAAGGTTGCGCATACTTGTCAATCCCCACCAATAGGGCGAACCGCTCAAGGTCCTCGGCAAAGGCTCGCGGTATCGCAATATTGATAGCCGTCGCAGCGACCAGAAGCCAAGCCCAGCCGATCGGGCGCATTCTCGTCCTAAAGTGCCGCCGTGCGCATCGTCGTGGTCGTGGCTTGAGACCAATGGTCGGGCCACCTGCGATCGCGGAGAATTCTCGAAGCCACGCTAAGTGCATACACTTCCCCCTTCTTAAGAGATCGACTCCCAGGTAAGGAGCTACCCTCCCCCGGCGCTAGTTCTACTGCAGATCTGGGCATCTGTGGATTTCACGTTCCCAGCTCCAAGCGCTTTCGTAAGGCGTTCGAGGCATGCAGCAACGGAATTAATAAGGGCTTGGCCCGCGTATTGTAGATAATAGTTCTGCCCTTCCGTTAATTGTTGGGCGGCTACCCCTGTGGCGAAAACCTTGCCAAGTCCCACGTCAGCGCCAACACCTGTGATGGTGCTGCCCGACGCACCAGCTTTCGCATTGAATGAACTGAACACCGACAGCGAGTCGATCATCCCCTGGCTTTGGTCTATCGGAGTGCCCGAAACGGAGCCGTTAGCTCCGTCTGATTGAATTGGCAATGCACGCGCAGATGTTCCACCCCCTGAAGGTGCTGCTGGAGGGGAGATGATCGGTGCTGCCGCTAGGGTATCCAGCACACGGACCTGTCCAGGTCTGATTGCAAGGCGGGCCGTGGGTTGTAGAGTGCTCGTTCCATCCTCGTGTTGCCGTTGTTGCACCGCGCCGGTGCCTGTTTCTGTGCTACAAACCGCCGCCTGCCTTGATCCGATTGCAGTGTTGTAACACCCGCGTATCGCATGATAGACGCCGGAACGATCGAAGCTAGTTACTGGTACAAAGGATGCATCGATACTTCTATATCCGAGTGTTAGATCAAGCGGATTGCTTGACGCCGTCGAGACGCTTATGCCAACCCCATACGTCTCAGCCGAGCTGAATAATAGAGGTTGCTCGGAGCAACTCGTCAGGGATGCGAGGGCGACAACGTAGCGCAGCCTAAGAACACCTCTTCTCACCGCCCCTCTCCCACAACGCATACCTTTGTGAGATCTTCGCCACGCACTTCGAGAAAACGCTCGATCTTCTGCACGTTCTCAGGCGTATTTTCAACTATAAGAACGGCGCACCGGCCTGGATCGGGAAAAGCAGCCAACTGCTCCTTCATCCAGCCAATGGTCAGGTGATTTGCACCCATAACTACCCCAGCCCCCTTGATCTCCGTAAAGCTAGGGTTCGTCGATGAAGTAACAGAGATGGACGTTATACCGAACCATCGACTGACTTGAACCCTGTCTCCCCCGAACACTCTTATCTCGGTGCATCCGACCTGGGATGCCGCGATCACGGCTATCAAGATGAGAAATACCGGTCGCAGGTTCATACGGCTGAGTGAGAACGCTGTCAACACATTTCACTTTCAGCGGCGTCCTAGTCCTGCGTCACTCATTGCGCCGCGGTGATGGCTTGCGTATATGCCGCAGCGCAACGGCAGCTCCCCTGCGTTGCTAACCTGCGGGAACCGCAGGTCGCTGGCCGCGCCAGGCGCGAGCAAGTCCTGAGGGGGGAACCGTCTCCTTCTCGGAGACCAGGAATCCGTAGGCCGCGATGCATAGGCTTGCGTGATGGTGAAACCCCCGCCCAACCGCGACCTTCGTTAAAGGCCGAGCCCAACCTCCTGCTTCAAGTCCAGATAGTCGCGTTCGATCCGCCAGCGCAGCTTGGTAAGATCGACCATCCGCTCGAACACGATGTCCGACGGCAACGTGGAAAGCCAGTAGTGGTCTGGCTCGCTTGCGCCCTCGGGCCACTCGATCAACGGCCACTCTTCCGCCGCAGCCTCGTTCCGTTTGGGATCATCGTGTGCCGGTCGTACCCGCAGGCGGGCAAAGCGCGAGCTGAGTGCCGTGTTGCTGCCCTCTCGCCAGGTGATCGGCTGCCAGGCGTCGGCGGCCAGCTCGATCGCCAGTTGCTTGGCCGAGACCGGCTGATGCGCATCATCACGGCGCGGCCGTTTGGGCGGCCGGCCGCGGCCCGACCATGCCGGGGCTGGCACTGCTGCCTCGCCCGGCCGCCAGACTGCTGTGGTGGGTAGGATGCCGGCCACGTAGGGCTGTCCGAGTTCGCTGATCCCGCCACGCAGCGTGGCGTTGTTGCCATAAGCCGGGTCCATCAGCGCCACGGCTGCCGGCACGCCATCAGCGTGAGCCTGACGCATTTGCTGTAGCGCGATCTCCGGCTTGGTCTGGAACGTAACCTCCGCCGGCACGCCCACAGTGCTCCGCCGCACCGGGTCGTCGTCAGCCCAGTCCTGCGGCAGATACAATCGATAGGCGATCGGCAGGCTGGCCTGGTGGGTGGCCACCGACAGGCTCACCGCCACCTGGCAGTTCTCCTGCTTGCCAAGCTGCCCGCAGTATTGCCGCGCCACGCCGACCGAGTGGTGGCCCTTCTTGGGAAACCCCGTGTCGTTGATGATCCAGGCCTGGATCGGCTCATCACCGGTGATCGGTGGCAGCACCAACTCGCGCACCCGGGTCAACATCGCCTGGTCCGACCATGGGGCTTGCGCCACCAGATGCAGCAGTGACTGGTGCTGCGCCGCGGTCCGTTCCGGTGCGGTCACCGCCGCCAGCGGTTCGACGCTCTTGCGGCCCTCGGTCAAGATCAACCCGGTGCAGTAGTCTTCAAACGGTCTGACCCGGTCGGCATGGCCGAGCACCAGGCCAGACCCGCGGCGTAGGCTCTGAACCGGGCTTCCGTGCCCGACCCGTGGCGAAGATCCATGCCGACCTCGAAGATCCATGCCGACCTCCTCGAACGGTTCCAACAGCGTACCATCGCAACCGCGTCGCGGCAAGGCCAAAACAGGCCAAAATCAGGCGCCAGCTCGCGCGGTTTGCGATTCAGTAGGACTAGCGACGACTACCTCTTGACCCAGCCTGAGTGGCGGAACAGCGCTGGGATCTGGGTATGCGAGTCGAGCCGGGTGATTGACGCCGGATTGACGCCGGTGTTTTGGGCAACCGCCCTGATTTTGCCTGTAGAGTCCGGGGCGCGACGGGACTACCCACTGTCTGGAGGCGTTGCAGTGCCTCGGTTTCGGTGTATCAGGTTGCACTCCGGACGCGCGATACAGCAGTCGGCAAAGTCGAGCTAAGAAGGTGCGTCGGGGTGCAATCCGCTGCAGCCAGTCGCGAGCCCTCCTGCGGCACCTCCGTGAAGGGTAGCCAGAATTACTGTAGGAGGAGGAGAACGCGATCCAGGCAAAACATTGGACCAGCGAGAGAAACCGTCCGACTCATTGTTTGCTTACCACGACGTTATCATTGGCTTTGTTGAAATCGAAGAGTGCTGGGGTTTGGGCGTGGGTGGCGGTGGCGTCAATGAAGGCGGCATTGACCGTGGAGTCTCGCGAGATCAGCCGCACTCTGCCGGCCCGCGCGTCCTCGTAGAGCGAGGGCGTTCGCTCCTCGCCGTATTTGAGCCATTCCCCCAGGGTCACCGCCCCGTCGTGCTTCAGGTCGGCCCGGAGCCTACCGTCGCTCCCGGGCTGCAATCCCTCGTCCACCAAAGCATAGGTGAGAAGTCCGTGGTGAAGGTTCCTGACCTCCAGCGCGACATCGTCCGCTTGGCTCGCGGCCAGGATCCGCATGCCCTTGTCGTACGCCAGTTGTCCGAGGCCACGATCGCCCATCGGGCCCGGTTTGAAGCCTCCTGCTTCGACGCTCGCCGCTGAATGGCAGGCATCGATGACCATCGCCATCTCGCCGGCATCCAGTTTCCTCAGCCACTCGCTCAGCTCCTCGCTGGAGATGAACTTCGGCACTGACGCCTTGGTGATCCTGTCCTCTGTCCCCGAGTCCGAGGGCAGCAGGTAGAAGGCGCCGTCCTGCTCGGTGTAACCGTGACCCGAGAAGGTCAGGATCACGAGATCATCGGGGGTCGCCTTGGCCAGCCTGTCGGCATTGGCAATCCCGCCAAGGATCGTCTGATCCACCGGCTCGCCGGCCAATAGCATCAGAACCGCCCGGATCTTGTCCTTGGTCGCCTCGTTTACAGGCTTTGCCGCTCCAGGAGCCTCCGAGACCAACGACACGGGCACGACCTCGTGGCCGGCGATGTGCTGCAGCGCTGCAGCCATGTCCTCGGCATCGTTGACCGCGAACTCGAGGTTCCGCTTCGGGTTCTGATAGCCATTGATGCCGATGGTCACGACGTAAGCCCGAGGGATGCGCTGCGACATGTCCGATGGCGCCGTGTAGCTCGCCGGAGCTGTCTCGCTCTTTACCCGGTCCTCGTTGAATGCGTAGGCCGTGAGCGTGACCGGCTGGCCACGGTCGCGGTGCGCCAGGTGCACGGCGAAGGTGTGGGTCACCTTGCCGGCTCCGTCGGTTCCCGGAACCAGAGCCGATTGCCGCCACAGGCTCAGATCATCCCGAGCAGCCGCCGCTCCGCTTCGCGGCTCCGGCCACTGGCCGACCAGCTGACCATCCCGAAACAGCCGCAGGTCATACGCCGCCGTCTGCATCTTACCATTCTTCTGAGTTGGGTCGGCCTTCCCCGCCACCCCAACGTCGACTAGCGCCTCATCAGCCGATACCCCACGGCGAACCTTCAAAGTCTTTACTTCTGGTTGGATGCGGTTCAGTTTGGACAGTTGGCGAACAGGCGTAAACTGTTGCTTACATGCATCTGGATCCAATTGCTCCGCACGGGTGCAACTCAACAGACGCGACAACAGCCGAGGCTCGTAATATTCCCGCATGAAGATCTCTACTGGAAGTGACGACAGTGGGTCGTCATGCATCGCCCAATGAAGGCCCTTTATTCCTTCCAAGCTGTTAGTGTCGAAACGGCCGTCGGGGGTTACGATCGCCCAAGTATCATCTTTGAAGTCCATGAGTTTGGCGAGTTCGCTCCCTGTTTCAAAATTCCAAATCCGAACGGTTCCGTCATCCCCACTCGTGAATAAGAATTTTTCATCGCTTGAGGCTCTCGCGGAGTTCACACCTGAGCTATGACCACTAAACCTCCGGATCTCAAGACCAGTATTGAGATTCCATAATCCAGCTGTTCCATCAAAGCTGGCCGTAATCAACAGAGAGTTCCTAATTGCGAACGAAACTGCATTAACAGACCAAGGGTAATGTCCTTTGATAATTGCTCCGATTCTCTTGCCGGTCTCGGCGTTCCAGAGACGGATAGTCCCATCCCAGGCGCCCGCTACGACGAACCTTTCGTCTGGAGAATATGCAGCAGACATCAGTTCGAGAGCGCGTGAGCCGATCGAGCCCTCCTCGAAGTCTCTTTTCGAATCCTCCGCGAAGTGTGTTTTCATTTGCTCGGAGTCAATATTCCAGATGGCCGCCTTCCCATGACCAATCACTGTCAGCAAATCGTGCCCATTCCGTGAGAATTTTGCTGACCTAACTCCGAACAGCGCAGGCCACGGTTTGTGCTCAAGAGACATCTTTTCTTGTGCGCTATTTGTGTCCCACACACGCACGGTCCGGTCCTCACTCGCGGTCGTGACATATTCTCCGTTTGGGGAGAATGCGACTGAATTCACAGGTCCAGAGTGACCTATAAATGGATGAACCATCCGGCCGCTGTCCAGAGTCCATAGACGCACTGCTGAGTTATTGCTCGCTGTCGCTACGAACTTGGCGCGCGGATCGAATGCTACAGACAGAACCCGTTCGTTAGACATCTTGAGCTTCTGACGTCTCCTGCCGGCCTCAAGGTCCCATACTGAGGCACCGTTATCTGTATTTGCCGTCACTAATAGCCGGCCATCTTCTGACAAGTCGATATCTTGTACAGGAGACGCGTTGCCCTCCAATCGCCTGATTTTGTCTCCCGTTCGCGCGTCCCAAAGGATCGCAACTGCATCCCACCCACCGGTCAGCACATATTCTCCCGTAGGGGAGAAGGCTACGGCTGACACCTCCGAAGCATGCCCTTTGAATACATGGAGTAGTTGGCCACTTTTCACATCCCAGAGGGCTCCCGTTCCATCCGAGCTTGCGGTAGCAATCTGACTGGCGTCAGGAGAAAAGGCCGCAGCCCTGACTGTCCGGAAATGGCCGGCAAAGCGACGGATCTTTTTGCCTGTGTCCACATCCCACAGCTGAGCAGTCCGATTGCTTGTAATGAGGATATATCCCCCAGAGGGAGAAAACAGGGCGTCGGTAAGCCCGTCAGAAACTGGGATGTCCAACTCTTGTTTATTTGTTAGCATATCGAATATGAGAACGTGATCTTGACTTGCGACGAGAAATTTTTCCCCATTGGGCGAAAAGTCCACTGCTCTCACCAGCTGGGAAAGGTGGTTAGGAAACGACATCGATTGCCAATTCCGTAGGTCCCATAGTTGGACTGAGTAGTAGCCCAGGCTACCACCAGCGGTTAACAGATAATGAGAGTCGGGCGCAAACGCGACCGCTGGGTACGGCACGGGTAACTCCATAACCTTGCGGCCGGTCGAGAACTCCCAAATGATCACAGGCCCGCGTGCGTCTGAACAGGCCGCTGCTACGTACCTACTATCACGCGAAATGGCAACGTCTTGCACCGCAAAGGGACACCCTTCGAAGCGACGGACCTCTCGGCCTGTTGAGACATTCCACAGCACTGTGGTGCGGTCGTTGCTGCCGGTCAGCGCAAACCGCCCATCGGGGGAGAACGTTGCTGTTTCTATAATCCCGCGATGGCCCATTTCCACTGCTAAGTCTGGCTCATCATCTATGCGACCGGTCTGCGCATAGACGGCCGCTTGCGAACACAGAATCGCAAGGGCGCAAGCGACAAGAATAGTGGCGCGGAAGTATACCCCCACGTTTTGAAACAACCGCATTACGCAAGCGCTCCTCAATACCGCTGGCAGCCACAGCTTTCCCAGATTTGCGAGACCGAATAGCTGGCTTGCGAATCAATTGCATTGATCTAGCTCAATGAGCCGCCGGCTTTTTCGGACGAATGGAAGGATGTCGTGGACAAGTGTCGATGGCGGTGGGAATCCGCGTAAATTTGGCGCCATTTCATCTTTGGCGTGATGCCTGAGTCTCATCCGCTGTCGGAAGTGCGGCAAGGGTCCCGTCTTGGGATGGAGGGGCTTCACAACCTCACCCAAGACAGGAGCCCCCTATGACCGACAAGGCCATCAGCCCACTGCGCCGGCGCATGATCGAAGATATGACCATCCGCAAGCTTGGGCCAAAGACTCAGGCAGGCTACATCCGGGCCGTCAAGAACTTTGCCCTCTACCTTGGACGTTCGCCGCAGCGGGCGAGCCCCGAAGACATCCGCCGCTATCAGCTCAGCCTCGCATCAAGCGGCCTCGGCGTCCCCAGCGTGAACGCCGCCATGACGGCGCTACGCTTCTTCTTCAAGGTCACCCTGCGAAGGGAGAGCGGTCACCGGACAGGCTAGCTGGTACGACTAGTCCTACTGCGTCACTCATCATGCCGCGCTTAAGGGCTGGCGCCTATGCCCGCAGCAGGGACATCGCGGCAGTGCATGGACGAAGGTACGTGCGAGACGGATGCGCAGCGTCGCAATCGAGTTCGGCACATGACGCTGCGAACGCAGCGGCAGCTCCTCTGGGTCGGTAACCTGCGGGAACGGCAGGTCGCTGGCCGCGCCAGGCGCGGGCAAGTCCTGAGGGGGGAATCGTCGCCTTCTCGGAGACCAGGAATCCGTAGGCCGCAATGCATAGGCTTGCGTGATGGTGAAAGCCCCGCCAGCCGCGGCCTTCGTAATGGCCGAGCCCGACCTCCTGCTTCAGATCCAGATAGTCGCGTTCGATCCGCCAGCGCAGCTTGGTGAGATCCACCATCCGCTCGAACGTGATGTCCGACGGCAGCGTGGAAAGCCAGTAATGGTCCGGTTCGCTCGCGCCCTCTGGCCACTCGATCAGCAGCCACTCTTCCGCCGCAGGTTCGTTGCGTTTGGTATCATCGTGTGCCGGACGCACCCGCAGGCGGGCAAAGCGTGAGCTCAGTGCCGTGTTGCTGCGCTCTCGCCAGGTGATCGGCTGCCAGGCGTCGGCGGCCAGCTCGATCGCCAGCTGCTTGGCCGAGACCGGCTGATGCGCATCATCACGGCGCGGCCGTTTGGGCGGCCGGCCGCGGCCCGACCATGCCGGGGCTGGCACTGCTGCCTCGCCCGGCCGCCAGACTGCTGTGGTGGGTAGGATGCCGGCCACGTAGGGCTGTCCGAGTTCGCTGATCCCGCCACGCAGCGTAGCGTTGTTGCCATAGGCTGGGTCCATCAGCGCCACTGCCGCCGGCAGGCCATCAGCGTGGGCTTGGCGCATTTGCCGCAGCGCGATCTCCGGCTTGGTCTGGAACGTAACCTCCGCCGGCACGCCCGCGGTGATCCGCCGCACCGGGTCGTCAGCCCAGTCCTGCGGCAGATACAATCGATAGGCGACCGGCAGGCTGGCCTGGTGGGTGGCCACCGAGAGGCTCACCGCCACCTGGCAGTTCTCCTGCTTGCCAAGCTGCCCGCAGTATTGCCGCGCCACGCCGACCGAGTGGTGGCCCTTCTTGGGGAACGCCGTGTCGTCGATGATCCAGGCCTGGATCGGCTCATCGCCGGTGATGGATGGCAGCACCAACTCGCGCACCCGGGTCAGCATCGCCTGGTCCGACCATGGGGCTTGCGCCACCAGATGCAGCAGCGACTGGTGCTGGGCCGCGGTCCGCTCTGGTGCGGTCACCGCCGCCAGCGGTTCGACGCTCTTGCGGCCCTCGGTCGAGATCAAGCCGATGCAGTAGTCTTGAAACGGTGCGACCCGGTCGGCATGGCCGAGCACCGGGCCAAATCCGCCGCGTAGGCTCTGAACCGGGCTTCCGTGCCAGACCGATCGCGAAGATCCATGCCGCCCTCCCCGAGCGGTTCGAATCTTCACCCGTACCATAGCGCGACCGCGTCGCAGCAAGGGCTAAATCAGGCCGTCAGCCCGTCCGGTTTGCGACTCAGTAGGACTAGGGCCTGTCGTCAAATCCCGACCAGTGGTTCGCCAGTTAGGGCGGGCTTGGTGAGTCCGGATTGCAACACCGTTCGGTAATCAGCAGGAGACGGCGAGATAGCCGATTCCGGCGCGACGCTTTGGGGAGCTGACCGATGCGCCGCTATGGACTTCGCGACGACCAGTGGGACCGGATGGCTTCCACCTGACCGGCGGCGAGGCACACGACCTGGTTGGTGCCGACCACCTCTTGCCGGACATGCAGGCCGACATGCTGATCGCCGATAAGGCATTCGATGCCGACCAGCGGGTCATCGAGCCGTTGGCCACAGCGGGCAAAACCGCGGTGATCCCACCAAAGGGCAATCGACGGGCGCCGCGAGCGTTCGATCGGCATCTCTACAAGGAACGCCACCTGATCGAGAATTTCTTCGCCAAACTCAAGCAGTTTCGCGCCATCGCCACCCGTTATGACAAGACCGCACGCAGCTTCCTCGCCGCCGTCTACCTCACCGCCAGCGCGATTTGGCTCAATTGACGACACGCCGTAGTCTGCCTCGATCGCTTTTTTTCGGGGGGCGGCACGTGCCCCGCGGCGCGTCGTCCGGGGTTTGCTGGCGCGGATTGCTCCAACGGCTCCAGGACGATAGGCACATCGGAGCGCCGTGCCTTCCTACGCGGGAAGGTTTTCGCCCGCCTTGTCCTGTCAATGTCCTGTTTATGCGAGATTCGTGACAGGCCTTACTCCGAGACGTGGGCCTTCTTCTTGAAGTTTTTCAATGGCTTGTGCTGGTGGGCGCACAAGGACTCGAACCTTGGACCCGCTGATTAAGAGTCAGCTGCTCTACCAACTGAGCTATGCGCCCGCCGGAACCGATCAGGTGCGGTCGTCCGACCGGGGCGGCGCTATAGCAGCCGCCGGCTGTCCTTGGGAACCCCCGCCGCCGGCCGGCGCTACCCTAAATCGGCAATGTTGAATCGGCTTGGCGCGCAGCCTAGGACGGGTTCATCCTAACCCGGAAACGCCGGGCCGGCTGCACTCTCCCGTTTGAGTGGCTTGAGCCGCAAAGCAGGCCAACGCCTCTCCTTGGGCTCCGACGCCGGGGCCTGCCCCGCACTTCGACCCGAGGGTCGCCGCATTGAGCTTGGCGTGTCTGGCTTCCGCTACGATGAGGCTCTCGCCGTTTTCCATGTGAGTGTCCGTCCGGGAACAAATTGAGTTTTTAGAATCGCTTAGCGGGTCACCCTTGAAGCCATTGAATCGCCTGTGATTCTCTCTCCCCCGAGCATCGATTCGGGGGACTGGATGTGGACCAAGGAGAACCGGACGCGGTACGACCGCACCCGACTGCGCTATGAGAGCGATCTGACTGATGCCGAATGGGCCGAGGTGGAACCATTGATCCCCCCGGCCAAGCCGGGCGGCAACAAGCGGAGCGTTGATATCCGCCAGGTGGTGAACGGCGTGATGTATGTGCTGAGCACCGGCTGCCAATGGCGGGCGATCCCCAAGGACCTGCCGCCGCGGAGCACAGTGCACGACTATCTGGAACGATGGACCTGGGACGGCACGCTGGAGCGACTGCATCACGCATTGTATGTGAAATGTCGTGAGCAGGCCTCGCGAGAGGCCAGCCCGACCGCCGCGGTGATTGATGCGCAGAGCGTGAAGAGCGCCGAAAAAGGGGGGCCTCGATCGATCCGCATGGGTATGATGCGGGGAAGAAGATCAAGGGCAAGAAGCGGCACGTCCTGGTCGATACCCAGGGTTTGCTGCTACAGGCCATCGTGACGGCGGCGGACATCCAGGATCGCGATGGCGGCGCCATGCTGCTGGCGACGCTGTTCGGGATGTTTCCGTTCCTGCTGAAGCTTTATGCCGATGGCGGCTATCAGGGGCGGCGATTCCAGGAGGCGTTGAAGCGTGTCGTGTCGCAGGCCGAGGTGGAGATCGTCAAACGATCTGACCAGGCCAAGGGCTTTGTCGTGCTACCAAAGCGATGGGTGGTCGAACGCACGCTGGCGTGGCTCAACCGATGTCGTCGACTGGGTAAGGATTGGGAAAATCTCAATGTGAAGGCGCGTGCCTTTCTGTTGCTCGCTTCCATCCGTCTCATGGTCAGACGGCTATGCAGGAACTAGCAATGTTCCCGGACAGACTCTGAGGGCCGTCCAGATAACCAGAATAACGCCTGACAGGCGCTAGTATAACTACTATGGTTGCACGCTATATCCCCCAGCCCCGTGCCAAACCATACCAACTTCGCCGACCAAGTCCCGGCCGACGTATACTGCCAGCTTATCCCACTCGCTCTGCCTCACGCTGCCGCCCCGCTTACCGACAGCCCGGAAGACCTCGCCCGACGCAACCATTTCGCCATCGCTCGCATCGCCGCCCTCTACGTCGCTGCCTCCGAACAGTGGAAGGACTGCCTGCGTCTGGCCCAGGAAGCGGACACCACGTCGTACTGGGCACAGAAATGCCGCTCCCAGGCCAATGCCACGATGCGCGAGGCGCAGGGCGCGCTGCGGCTGCTGTTGCGCATGCAGGCCGCCCGACAGAAGCTGGAGAAGAACCAAGAAGCCCGCGACCGCGCCGCCTGGACCGAGCATTGCGCCATCGGCCTGATGGCACAGGCACTCTCGCCGCAGGCGGCACCAGCGCCGACCGCCGAACCCACCGGCTCCGCCGCCGACGTCCAAGCCGCAACCAGAACCCGAGCCGGCGGAGCAACCCCGGCCCGATCCCCTGGTCTCCGCCCAGAATGACAAAGCCATCTCTCCACGAAGGGCCGCGCTGGTCCGCCTGATGGAGAGATTATCAGGCCCGCCCGACGACAACTTGGTTCAGTCGCTCATCACCGCCCTCATCCCCGACGGCCTAGCTCCCACTCACCTTGCGGTTGCGGGTTAGGGGGAGGAGGTCGCGCCAGGGAGGCACCACGCCGCGATGCGCGACGACCTTGCAGGAGGGGGTTAGGGGGAGGGGCCGGACCGGTCGCGGCTGGCACACCGACGGTCCTCCTCGCGGGAGGGGCTGCGGGAAGGGGCCGCCCCCATGCGAACGGGTTCAGAGTCTCCTCCCGGCAGAATCCTCACCCCGACCGCGCGTCATCTGCACCAGTCGGCGTGCATCTGTGGTTCACCTTCGATTATCTCACCACATGATCTGGCATGCCGCGTACCGCGCAATGAGACGGCGATGAGAATAGAACCCATCCCACGACGACGGGAAAGCTCAGCCCGCGTGACAACCCCTCTTCCATCCGCGGCAGACGTGGACAGGGCCGCGGCCACCGGCAGTTTCCGGTTTACCGGACGTATCCCAAGCCAGACGAGGCGCGCAGCCGGTGCACCCGTCGCAATATGTTGACACCCACGCGACCGCGGACTGGGATGCCGACAGCGCCCGCCCGCGCGAAGTCGAAGCGCCTTCCATTCGACCAAGCAGGCCGGTGCCGTCAGAAAGCGAGGATCGGTCCCAATGAAGCTGCTCTATTTCAACGACTACCGGCTTGGTGTCCTCAAAGGCGATGGCGTGGTGGATGTATCCGCCACGGTCCAGGATATCCCGCATACCGGTCCGCACGACCTCATCACTGGCCTGATCGCCCGCTTCGAGCACTACCGCAGCAAGTTGCAGCAGGCCGCAGCCGGCGGCCAGACCATCCCGCTCGCCGGACTTCGCATCCGACCGCCACTGCCGAAGCCCGGCAACATCGTCTGCATGGCGGTCAACTACATGGAGGACGGCACCCGCAAGGAGCCGGCACCCCTCAACGCCTTCCACAAGGCGCCGAGCGCCATCATCGGCGACGGCGACACCATGGTGCTGCCGGACGTGCCTGCCACCATCTTCGAAGGCGAAGCCGAAATGGCGGTGGTGATCGGCAAGCGCGCCTCGAACGTCCCGGCGGCACGGGCCATGGAGCACGTGTTCGGCTACATCAATTTCATCGATGGGTCGGCGCGCGGGCTGCCGCCGCCGGGTAACGTGTTCTTCCAGATGAAGTCGCGTGACACCTTCGCCCCGATCGGCCCCTATCTCGTCACCGCCGACGAGGTCACAGACCCTCACCAGCTCTCCGTGCGGCTGTGGGTCAACGGCGAGATCAAGCAGGACTTCAACACCAGCGACATGGCGCACAAGATCCCGCGCTGCATCGAATGGGTCAGCTCCATCCACACGCTCGAGCCCGGCGACATCCTCGCAACAGGCACCAACCACCGCGGCCTCAGCGCCTTTCAGGACGGTGACGCCGTGGAGCTGGAGACCGAGGGACTCGGCCGCCTCCACATCCGCATCCGTGACGAGCTGAACCGGAGCTGGTCGCGGGAGACCCGGCTTGACCGCCAGAACAAGGGGTTCGACACGCCCACCCCGCAGATCAGCGGTAAGTACGCCGCTCCGCGCTGATCACCACAGGCGGGTCGCCCCCACGGCGCGCAGCACCTGGACGGCGCGCGCGCGCCGCTCGGCGGTCGGCGCCCGCACCGACAGCACCAGCTTGCCGGCTGCTGCCTTGCGGTCGCGGTCCTCCTGCTCTTCCTCACTCGCGCCGCGGCTGATCACGTGGGCGATACCGCCGACGATCAGCCCGCCGCCGATTGCCGCTCCCGCGATAGCCGCCGCCGCACCGCCGGTGGCCGCCGTCGCCGTCGCCGCCATCATCGCGCCGATCGCACCCCCCACGCCGCTATGTACTAAGCGCGACTGCTGTGCCTCGACCCCGGTATCCGGTTCCTTGGCCCCGGCCTCCGGCGTGGCGCGCTCGGGCGGCGGATCGATCTCCGGCAGGCTGAGATCCGCGCGATCGAATCCCGCCGTCTCTAGCTGCTTGATGGCCTCGTTGAGGACAGCGCTGGTCGGCATCAACGCAAACACCGCCGGGGCGAGCGTCCCGGCCGGCATGTCCGGATGTTCCTGGTCTCGGTCCATCTAAGCGTTCCCCTGACTGCATCCGACGTGAACGCCCGCGTAAGCCGATCGTTGCGTGTTGCCGTTTCGCCGATTGACACTGCCGGCCCACAAGGTTTCTCTCGCCGGTACCCGGAGGAAACCGCATGACTGACGCGACCCCTGCAGCCGAGGCTCCCGCGGCTGGTGCCGACGCGCTCGACGGCAAGGCAATCGCTGAGCTGGGCGAGCAGCTCTCCCAGCTTCTGCGGCTACGCACGCTGCCGATCGGCATGAAGCTGTTCGAGGACCTCGACGAGATGGCGCGGGTGCCGGGGCTGCGCCGCCCGCCCAAGGGCCGCATCTTCTCGACGTGCCAGCTCGTCACGCAAGCGCGCATGGCGGGCTTCACGCTTGGCATCACCACCGAGAACATTCCGTCTTTCTCGAGCTGCTCGAGCGTGATCGGCCTCGACGCGCCCGGGGAGATCTACACCTCAGGACGCAAGATGGAGGGGGTGTGGTTCGAGAACCGGGAAGCAGCGGCGGCGCATCAGGCGCAGATGCCGCGGGTGGCGCCCGGCCGCTATCACGGGCTGGTGGTCTCGCCGCTGCGCACCGGGCGGCTCGATCCGCCCGATATCTGCCTATTCTATGCCAATCCGGCGCAGATGATCCTGTTCATCAACGGGCTGCAGTGGCGCAACTATCGTCGCTACGATTTCAGCATCACCGGCGAGAGCGCTTGCGCCGATAGCTGGGGTCATGCGCTGAAAACGCGGGAGGTGAGCCTGTCGATCCCGTGTTACGCGGAACGCCGCTATGGCGCCGTTGCCGATGACGAGCTGCTGATGGCCTGCCCGCCGGAGGACTTGGCGCGCGGCGTTACCGGCCTGCAGGGCCTCTCGAGGGCCGGGCTGCGTTATCCGATCATGCCGTTCGGCCCGCAGGCCGAGCCGGCCGAGGGCATGGCCAAGAGCTATGCCGGCAAAAGCTGAGGGGTATCGCTGATGGACGTGCAGGTTTCTCCGCTCGCCATTCAGTTTCCAGAGTTGGCGCCGGTTGCCGGCGTGCGGCTCGGTGCGGCGGAGGCCGGCATCCGCTATCGCAACCGAACCGATCTTGTGCTGATGGAGCTGGCCGCTGGGACCACGGTCGCCGGGGTGTTCACCACCAGTCGCTGCCCTGGGGCGCCGGTCGATTGGTGCCGTGCCTCGGTGAAGGGCGGGCGGGCTCGGGCGGTGGTGATCAATGCCGGCAACGCCAACGTGTTCACCGGCCGGGCAGGGCGCGAGGCATGCGCCGCCACCGCCGCTGCGGCCGCCGAATTGGTCGGCTGCCCGCCGAAGCAGGTGTTCATCGCCTCCACCGGCGTGATCGGCGAAGTGCTGCCGCACGAGAAACTCACCGCCGCTCTGCCGGCGCTGCACGCCGGTTTGCGCGATGACGCCTGGGGTGACGCCGCGCGTGCCATCATGACGACCGATACCTTCCCCAAGGGTGCCACCCGAGTTGCCCGAATCGGCGAGACCGAGGTGAGGATCAACGGCATCGCCAAGGGCAGCGGCATGATCGCACCCCACATGGCGACCATGCTTTGTTTCGTCGCCACCGACGCGAAAATCCCCGCCCCGGTGCTCGACGCGCTGCTGCGGAAGGGCGTGGGCCGGAGCTTCAACTGCACGACGGTGGATTCCGATACCTCCACCTCGGACACGGTGCTGTTGTTCGCAACCGGTGCGGCGAAGCATGCGCGGGTACCGGCCGAGGGCGGCCCGGTGCTGCGCGACTTCGCCGAGAAGCTGGATGATCTGCTGCTGGACCTGGCGCTGCAAGTGGTGCGGGACGGGGAGGGGGCGCAGAAGCTGATCCGCATCGATGTATCGGGTGCAACCACCGCGCGCTCGGCCAAGCGGATCGCCATGTCGGTGGCGAATTCGCCCTTGCTGAAGACCGCGGTTGCCGGCGAGGACGCGAACTGGGGGCGCATCGTCATGGCTGTCGGCAAGGCCGGCGAGCCGGCTGATCGCGATCGTCTGTCGATTGCCGTGGGTGGTGTGTGGATGGCTCGGGATGGGGGCGTGGTGCCGGGGTATGATGAGGCGCCGGTGGTGGCGCATATGCGCGGGCGGGAGATCCATATCGAGATCGATCTCGGGCTGGGGCGTGGCGCTGCGACGGCGTGGACCTGCGACCTGACGCACGGGTACATCGATATCAACGGGTCCTATCGGTCGTAAGCCCAGGGTTCGCTGCGCGATGATTGCCCGGGGTTGAGGCACGCGTTATTGCCAGGTCGGAGACGCTTCGTTGCAGGTGCAGCCCTACCGCACTGGCCGCCGGCCGCGAAGCATATTGGGGGGTCGGCTTTCCCGTCATCATGCGTGCGGTCTGTTCGGTGCGCGAGACAGTTGGATCAGGTAACATCCTTCGCGTTCTCGGCCGCGAACCGCAACAACATCCCCGCCTGCTGAAGAGCCTCGTCCTCTGCCGGATGTGGTTTGGCACTCTCTACCCCGGATGATGCTTTCCCCACACGACCGGTTTGAGCCGATATTCCCCAGACGACGGGTTCGTCGGGGGGCCACGATCGCCCGGCCGGGCGCCCCTAGCAAGGGAAAATCGCGCTGCGGCGGCCGACAACGCGGTTGGTGCGCGCCGAGGCGCTGAAACCCGCTGCTCCGCCTACATCAAGGGGCACCTCTCCCGTGGTCCCTGTCGCATCTGACCCGCGACCCTCATGCCGGCGGAGGCGGTGCCCGCAGCCGGGCGACCAGCGACAGAATTTTCGCGAACATCCGCCGCGACATCGTGACCTCGCCCATTTTACAGTAAAAGATAACCCAGCGGCCATGACGGACGACCTTCGCGCTGTCTAAAGAATTTCGCACCAAAACTAGAGTCCTGAAGAGATTACCCTTTTCTGGCGCGTAATTACAGTGCAAAATCCCTCTTCGACTCGAAGGGAAGCGCCGGGTGATCTACGGCTACGCGTGGGTATCCACGGACGGGCAGAGCGTTGACGCACGGGTGCGCCAACTGCAAGGCCGGATGCAAGAAGGTGTTCTGCGAGGTGGCAAGCGGAGCCAAGACTCGACCGTGCGCAGCTTCGCCGTTTACTCCACCAGCTCGACGCCCGCGCGTATGGCGCAACCAGCGCACCCGCTCCGCCGGCGGATTGTCGTGGCTAGCCTGGGCGGCAGGTACGCCGGCGGTGCTGACCAGCGGTTTCACCCATCCGACCGACGAGTTCACTACGCCATACCGGGTCATCAATTGGCACGCCTGCAACTCTTGATGGAACGACGTGCGGCTCCGCTTCGACCACAAGGACTACCTATCATGTCCCGCCATGCCGGCATGCCGTGTCCGCCACGAATACTTGCCACCGTCTGACAACATACGTTGGCAACAGCTCAGGGGAGATTCAGAATGCCGACCTTCACGACGCTGATCAGCTTCAATGGCACCGACGGCGAAACCCCGGACGCCGGGGTAATAGCAGACGCCGCCGGGGACCTGTTCGGCACGACAAACGACGGCGGGGTTGCTGGCACGGTGTTCGAGCTCGTCAACAACGGCGGCGGTAGCTACACCCCGACCACACTGGTCAGCTTCAACGGCGCCAACGGGGAATACCCGTATGCCGGTCTGGTCGCCGACGCCGCCGGGGACCTGTTCGGCACGACAAACGCCGGCGGGGCGAACAGTGCTGGCACGGTGTTCGAGCTCGTCAACAACGGCGGCGGTAGCTACACCCCGACCACACTGGTCAGCTTCAACGGCGCCATCGGGCAATACCCGGATGCGGGTCTGGTCGCCGACGCCGCCGGGGACCTGTTCGGCACGACACAGGTCGGTGGGGCAAACGACGATGGCACGGTGTTCGAGCTCATGAACAACGCTGGCGGCAGCTACACGCCGACCACACTGGTCAACTTCGACGGCACAAACGGAGCAATCGCGCAGGCCGGTCTGATCTTCGACGCGGCCGGGAACCTGTTCGGCACGACAGCCTACGGTGGCGCGAACAACGATGGCACGGTGTTCGAGCTCGTCAACAACGGCGGCGGTAGCTACACGCCGACCACACTGGTCAACTTCGACGGCACGAACGGGGCAAACCCGTATGCTAGTCTAATCTCCGACGCCGCCGGGGACCTGTTCGGCACGACACAGGGCGGTGGGGCAAACGGCGATGGCACGGTGTTCGAGCTCGTCAACAACGGCGACGGTAGCTACACCCCGACCACACTGGTCAGCTTCAACGGCACGAACGGGGCAAACCCGCATGCTAGTCTAATCTCCGACGCCGCCGGGGACCTGTTCGGCACGACAGAGGGCGGTGGGGCAAACGGCGATGGCACGGTGTTCGAGCTCATGAACAACGGTGGCGGCAGCTACACGCTGACCACACCGGTCAACTTCGACGGCACGAACGGGGCAAACCCGTATGCTAGTCTAATCTCCGATGCCGCCGGCGACCTCTTCAGCACGACAGCCGACGGCGGGGCAAACGGCGATGGCACTGTGTTCGAACTGAGCGGCGTCGCTGTCGTCGCCCCTACGATCAGCGGCACCGTCGCGGGTCAACCGGTTCCCGATCCGGGAACCATCGCGCCGTTCTCGCATGTTACTATTGCAGATTCCAATATGGGACAGACCGAGACCGTGACGGTCAATTTGTCCGATGCGGGGGACGGCATGCTGTCGAACTTGGACGGCGGCAGCTACGATGCCGCCACCGGGGTCTATGCCGACACCGGCACCGCCGCCGAAGTCACCGCTGCGCTGGACGGCTTGGTATTCACGCCCACCCCCTATCAGGTCGCGCCAGGCAACTCGGTAACCACCACCTTTACCATCCAGGATACCGACACAGCGGGGGCCAGCGCCACCGACAGCAATACCAGTGTCATCGCCACGGCAGGCCCGTTTACGGAGCCGGTCCTGACCGCCGGTGGCAGCGCGAGCTACGAGGCCGGAAGCGGGCCCGTGACCCTCGATGCCGGACTGACCATCACCGATCCGGGATCGTCGACGCTGGCCGGTGCCACACTCAGCATCAGCGTGGGCTTCCTTGCGGGCGATACGCTGAGCGTTTCCGACCCGGAATCTGGCATCATCAGCAACTATGACACGGCGAACGGCACACTCACTCTCTCCGGCACAGCAAGCCTAGCCACCTATCAAACGGAGCTTGACTCCGTCGCCTACTCCTTCGCTCCCAGCGATCCGACCAGCGGCGGAGCCGATCCCAGCCGCACCATTACGTGGGCAGTCAACGACGGGGGAGCCACCGCCACCGCCAGCAGCGACCTCTCAGTCGCCTTCCTCAGCGACCCTAACACTGACATCCTGTTTCAGAACGACAGCGGCCCGTTGGCGTTGTGGCAGGTGAACAACACGACGCTCAGCGCCTACGGTACCATCGGTTCCAACCCCGGCTCAAGCTGGTTCGCGATGGGCACGGGCGCTTTCTTCGCCGGCGACACCTCCGATGTCGTGTGGCAGAACCAGAACGGCCAGGTTGGCATGTGGCAGGTGCAAGGCACCACCCTTCTGAACTATGGCGCCGTGGGGTCCAATCCGGGCCCCACCTGGCATATCAAGGGCACCGGCGACTTCTATGGCGATGGCAACACCGACATCCTGTGGCAGAACGACAACGGTTCGGTCGCGCTCTGGGACCTGAACGGTACCACGATCGTCCAATCCGGCCTCGTCGCGTCAAACCCGGGGCCAAGCTGGCACATCGAGGGTACCGGCGACCTCTATGGCGATGGCTACACCGATATCCTATGGCAGAATGATAGCGGCGCCGTCGCAATCTGGGAGATGAATGGCACCACCATCAGCCAATCCGGCCTCGTCGCGGCGAACCCGGGGCCAACATGGCGCATCAAGGGTACCGGCGACTTCTACGGCGATGGCCACACCGATATTCTATGGCAGAATGACGACGGTGCGGTCGCAATCTGGGAGATGAACGGCACCACGATCAGTCAATCGGGTCTCGTAGCGAACCCAGGGCCAACATGGCACATCGTCGGCACCGGTGATTTCAACAGCGACGGCCAGACCGACATCGTCTTCCAGAATGACAACGGCAGCGTTGCGATCTGGGAGATGAACGGCACCACGATCCTCTCCAGCGCACTCATAGGAAATCCTAGCACGGCTTGGAACATCGTGGGCAGCGAGCCGATGCGGTTCATCCAAAGCATGGCGGTCAATGAGACGCTGGACGCGACGCCGACGACGCCGGATGAGTTCCTGTTCACCAGCTTTGCGGCGGGGGCACACACGATTGCCGGATTCAACCCGGTGCAGGACATGATCGAGCTGAATGGAGCGCAGTTCGCGAGCTTTGCCGCCGTGGAGGCTGCCACCACTGCGACCGCCGGCGGGGCAATGATCAACCTGGGCAGCGGCAGTTCGCTGCTGTTGCAGGGTGTCGATCCTTCGTCGCTGCATGCCAGTGATTTCGCGCTGAGTTGAGACGACTGGAGGCGGAGATGGCGAGAGCTCGGCCGCCTCACCAATCATCATCATTGGGAAACGAAAGCGATCCGTGCCAAGCTGGACCGAGCATCAAAGGAGAGTCGCGCGTCTCGCACACTGCCAATTGTTCTTCATAGGCGGCGCGCCTCGTTCCGGCACGACCTGGCTGCAGCATCTGCTCGACAGCCATCCCGATGTCTGTTGCCGCGGCGAAGGGCTGTTCCAGCAGCAGCTTGCGGACCCGCTCGGCAAAGCGATGACGGAACGGCGGCAGGTGCTGCAGGCCAAGAACGACAGCCTGTTCCGCCACTCCGGCGGTTTTCCGCTGCCAGACGGCGACGACACCGAACACCTGATCGGGACGGCTATTCTGCTAGCCCTGGACCGGCAATGCGCCGGGACGACGTATCGAGCGGTCGGGGAAAAGACGCCGGAGAATGTGTTCTTCTTCCCACGCCTGAAGCGCCTGTTTCCCAATGCGAAGTTCATCGGAATCGCGCGGGATCCACGCGACGTGCTGAGCTCCGCCTGGCATTTCTTTCAAAAACCGAAGGTCATCGGTGATGAGGCGGCGGCAAAGGTCGCGTTTATCCGCCTCGCGCTCCCGTCCCTGCAAGAGGGCGCGCGCGCGACGGTTGCACTGACTGAACAGTACCCGTCCGACTGCATGGTCGTGACCTATGAACGCATGTTGGAGGCGCCTGCGCGGATCGCGGCGCAGCTCTTCAGGTTCCTTGGCGTGTCCGACAGCGATGAGGTCGCCCCGTGCGTCGCCCGCACGTCCTTCGCGGCGCTGGCTGGCGGCCGGCCTGCCGGCGTGGTGCAGGACGGATCGCTTTTCCGCAAGGGGGTGGTCGGCGACTGGCCTTCGACCTTCACGCCCGAGATGAGCGAGCTGATCATGCGCGAGCTCGGGTGGACGTTCCCGCTGTACGGATGGGAGCCTTAGCCTCGGCTCACCCGCTGGGCGGTGTTCCTCCCCTTCTATTCTCCCGACAGTATTCGGTTCACGCGTTCAGTTCGGCATCCTGGCAGTGATGTCTGGAACGTTCAGCTAGCATTGTACGCCGACGACAGACTGGGGGGATTGCCGTGCAGGCAGATCGGCTGCTCGCTCTACAGGCTGGACGAGAACACCTCGTCGTCTCTGACGCTGGGATCCGTCGGTACCGGTGGGATCGGATTCAACTGCTGACAAAGGTGAACCTGTTTCGATACGGGACGGTGTCGTTGATGCCATAGTTCCGATTGTATTCCGGTTGATGCCAGCCTAGGGTTCGCTCTCCGTAATGTGCCGTTCCCGATGATCGCCGGGGGCCGACAGCCGGTAACGCTGACGTTCGTGCTCATGCGGGTGCCGGCCAATCGTTCGGTCCAGCCAAATGACGTATGCCGGGTCAACCCTGGTCCGCCGTCAGTGCGAGGGAGCTACAAGCGAGTGGACGGAACCACAAACCTCCAGGCTCCCAAGCCTTCCGCCCCGCAGCCGGAGAGTGCTTCGGCCGCGGACCAACCTGCGGGCGAGCCCGAGACCAAAAACCGCCCCTACCCCCCGCCGGCCAGCTCGCCGACCCAATCGGGCCCGCGCGGCATCCGGTTCGACTTCAACCAGGGCGCGCGCCTTGTCCTGCCCAACCGGGCCACCGGCAAATGGCGAGTGTGGCTTCGCGACCTGGATACGGGCAACATCCTGTTCCAGACCGAGAACCAGGGCGCCTTCGTCAGCTCCTCCAAGCGCTGGTTTGTCCGCTTCAGCGTCGAGGTGTGGGAGCTGGACGAGGCCGGAACGCCTACCTCGGTGCTGGCCCACGAATACGACGCCCGCGCCCGCGACGTGCTGATCCAGTTCCCGGTCGGCACGCTGGGCGACATCCTGGCCTGGTTTCCCTACGCCGCCCGGTTCGGTGAGGTGCATGGCTGCCGGCTGACCTGCGCGATGTCCGGCCTGATCATTCCGCTGCTGCGCGACACCTACCCGGCGATCCGTTTCGTCACCCATGAGGAGTTGGTAGAGCAGGACCTGCCCTCCCGGGCATATGCGACCTACTGCCTCGGCCTGTTTTTCGACGACACGGACTTCATCCATCAGCCGACCGATTTCCGCCATGTCGGGCTGCATCGCACCGCGGCCTACATCCTGGGGGTTGATCCGGCGGAGGAACCGCCGCGCCTGGCGCTGCCGGATGAAAGCCGGCCGATCACCGAGCCCTATGTCTGCATCGGCGTGCAGAGCTCGACACAGAGTAAGAACTGGACGAACCCGTACGGCTGGCGTGAGGTGATCGCCTTCCTAAAGGCCAATGGTTACCGGGTGATCTGCATCGACAAGAGCCCGGTGCACGGCACGGGCATGGTCTGGAACCACATTCCCAACGGCGCGGAGGACGAGACCGGCGACCATCCCCTGGCGGAGCGGGCGCGCTGGTTGCGCCATGCCGCGGCTTTCATTGGGCTCAGCAGCGGATTGTCATGGCTGGCCTGGGCGGCGGGCACGCCGGTGGTGCTGATCAGCGGCTTCACCCATCCAACAAACGAGTTCGCCACCCCGTACCGGGTGATCAACTGGCACGCCTGCAACAGTTGCTGGAACGATGTACGGCATCGTTTCGATCACAAGGATTACCTGTGGTGCCCCCGCCATGCGGGCACCTCACGGCAGTTCGAATGCACACGGCTGATCACCGCCGCACAGGTGATTGCGACGCTGAAGCGCATCCCAGGGCTGATCGAACGGGCCATGCCGGGAGTGCATACGCCGATGCCTGTGACCAGGAACTCGGGGGAAGACACGCCATGAGCATCTAATGGCGTCATCGCCGGTTAAAAATCAGCCGGCAGCAATCTGAATAACGGCGACGATAAGAGCTTGCACAAGGGGTCGGATATCGGAGTTCTGCCATGTCGGATGAAATTGAGGAGGTCCTCTTCCCTGTCAGCTACTTGCCAGCCGGCACCAGCGATCTTGGGTCTGATAATTGGATCATCGGTTACAATTACGATTATACCACCGATCAGTATCTAGATCTTGTCTATGGCGCTGCCGGCCCCGATGTTGCCTTCGGAGTACCATTACCGTCGCCGTACCAGACGACACCCGTGGAGGTGGGCGGGGCCCTCTCTGGCGACTTGTTCTGCGATTCTTTTTCCATGCAGGGCGGCGGTGCGTACACTTTGCTCGGAACCTTGTCTGCGTCGAGCGGGGATATTGGGTCCGGCACACTGCTGACCGTCAACGTGGGCGCGTCGCTGATGGTCACCAGCGACTTCACGGTCGAGGGCACGACCGTCGGCGTTACCGTGAGCGGCAGCGTATACGAGGATGTGGAGTCCGGTGGCACGGCCACCGGTACTACCATAAGCGCCAGTGGCATCAAATCCGTTAGCGGGAGTGATGTTGCGTTAGGCGGTCTGCAGGTATTCGCAGGCGGTGTGGCCACCGACACCACGGTGGATAGCGGCGGAATCGAGGGCGTTTACACGAGCGGCCTGGATAGCGGCGCTATGGTGAGCAGCGGCGGCATACAGTGGGTGATAGGCGGCACGACTAGCGACACCGTATTGAGCGGCGGCTTCGAGGCTGTGCAGTTCGGCGGCACGACCATCAGCACCACGGTAAACAGCAGCGGCACCGAGTACCTATCCTACAGCGGCTCGGCCATTAGCGCCACAGTAAACAGCGGCGGCACCGAGTACGTGTCTGACAGCACGGCTAGCTTCACCAGAGTGAACAACGGCGGCTACGAGGAATTGTTATCTGGCGGCACGGCAATCAACACCACCGTGAGTAGCGGCGGCTTCGAGATCCTGTCCGGCGGCACGGCCAGCGGCACCACGGTGAGTCAAGGTGGCACCCTGTATGGAAACGGCCTCGTATATGCTCCGGTCGAAAACGACGGACAGATTATTGCTAATGGCGGTACGCTGGTTATTAGCGGGGCGGTAGACGGCACCGGGGTTGCACAAATCGACGACGATGCGACGCTGGAACTGACTAGCTCGTTCGCCGCAGGTGGAACAGTGAACTTCGTTGGGGTTGGCCCGGGCACGCTTATTCTGGACCATCCCACCGAGTTTTCTGGCATGGTAACAAACCTTTCTGTTGGCGACCAAATAGTTCTTCCGGACACCGGATGGTCGGGAAGTCCCGGTGTCGTAAATGGCATTGTGTACGCAACAATCGGAAGTTATAACGGGACAAGTATGCTCGAGATCGGTGATGACGAGACTGATACGGCTGATCCCAATCTATCTACTCCCGCTCTTGTCGCCATTCAGGCGTCTGGTAGCAGCAACTTTTCCAATGAATATTTCCAAGTTAGCCAAAGTGGTGCCAATACCGTTCTTACGCTGGCACAAGGCAACCCAATTGTGCTTGCAGTCAGCGTGCCTGCTGGCCTAACGGGTACTGGGATAAAGATTGGCATTATATCAGGCCCGATCCCGAGCCAAGACCCTACAGGCGAAAGCGCTGCGATCGGGCAAATTATCAGCGATATCGCGCCAGGTGCATCTCTGGAATTCATGGAAGGCGATACTTCTCCACTTCAGATGGCAAGCGCTATTAATACGCTTCAGAGTAACGGGTGCAACATTATCGTAGACGATGTCGGTTTTTCGTCATGGCTCAGCTCAGTGCTCGATACCCTGTTCGTCATCCCTGCAATTAACGCCGCCTATGCAGCTGGTATCACGTATGTGTCGGCGGCTGGGAACGATTATGGCAGTGTTTCCGGTCATGACCTGGATCCTAATGCGCTTATCGTTGGGGCCATGAATATTTTGGCGACACCCAACCTCGCTGTAGGCGACTATATTCCAACGCAAACGGAGCTTTCTTCAGATCAAGCGATTAGCGACACGCAACCTGGCAACTTTATTACAGGCCCCGATGGCGGCGCGACCGGTCTTCCATTGGGAAACCCCGCGACAGTGGGGTTCTACAATCCGTTTTTCGGCACTTCTGCGGCAGCACCCGCAGTCGCCGCGGTTGCTGCTCTGATGATGAAGGCGAACCCTGCGCTGGAATCTAATCCACTCGAAGTTTATCTCCTGCTCGAAGAGAACGCCTTGCGCTTCGTTGACAACAAGAACCCCAGTTCATCCCTTGGCGAAGGATTCGGGCTTGTTCAAGCGAACAAGGCGGTCGCCGCAGCGGCCGCATACACGGGCAGCGGCACCACTGTGAACAGTGGCAGTATTCAGTACGTATCCTCGGGAGAGACGACCATCGGCACCACGGTGAACAACGGCGGTGGCCAGACCGTACTCTCCGGCGGCACGGCCATAAGCACCACTGTGAACGGCGGCGGCACCGAAGTTGTGTCCTCTGGCGGCACGGCCAGCGGAACCACGGTGAATGGCGTTGGCTACGAGTACGTGTCCTCCGGCGGCACCGCCATCAGCACCACCGTGAACAGCGGCGGCACCGAAGTTGTGTCCCCCGGCGGCGCAGCCATCAGCACCATAGTGAACAGCAGCGGCCTTGAATATGTGTCCTCCGGCGGCACCGCTATCAGCACTACGGTGAGCAACGGTGGCACCGAGATCGTGTCCTCCGGCGGCACGGCCAGCGGCACTGCGCTGGCCAGCGGCGGTGCGATCGACGTGGCGTATCTGCCTTATGTTAGCGGCGGGTCTGCGGGCGTGAATTCGAGCGACCTGCTGACGGTCTCGGAGGGAGGCGAGACGTACACGCAGCAATTGTCTGGAAACTATACCGAGGAATATTTCGTACTCACAGCAGATGCCGATGGCAACACACTCGTCACGGCGGTCCTCCCCACGTTCGCCACGTTGGTCAACTTCGACAACACCAATGGTGCCGGCCCCGAAGCCGGCCTGATCGCCGACGCCAATGGCGACCTGTTCGGCACGGCAGTGGGGAGCCCTGAGTACCCCGACGGCACGGTGTTCGAGATCGCGAAAACCGCCACCGGCTACGCCAGCGCCCCCACCACGCTAGTCAGCTTCAACGGCATGGACGGTTATGCGCCGACCGCCAGCCTGATCACCGACGCAGACGGCGACCTGTTCGGCACAACATACGAGGGCGGCGCGAACGACGACGGCACGGTGTTCGAACTCGTGAACAACGGCGGCGGCAGCAGCTACACGCTGATGACACTGGTCAGTTTCGACGTCACCAACGGTTCCCACCCGTCCGCCGGCCTGATCACCGACGCCAACGGCGACCTGTTCGGCACAACATACGAGGGCGGCGTGAACGACGACGGCACGGTGTTCGAGATCGAGAAGACCGCCAACGGCTACGCCAGCACGCCTACCATTCTGGTCAGTTTCGACGTCACCAACGGTTCCTACCCGTCCGCCAGCCTGATCACCGATGCCAACGGCGACCTGTTCGGCACGACAGGGGGTGGCGGCGCGAGCAACGACGGCACAGTGTTCGAGATCGCGAAGACCGCCACCGGCTACGCCGACACCCCGACCACGCTGGTTAGCTTCAACCTCACCAACGGTTTCGGTCCAAACGGCAGCCTGATCACCGACGACAACGGCGACCTGTTCGGCGGGACAACCGCGGGCGGCGCAAACTTTGATGGCACGGTGTTCGAGATCGCGAAGACCGCCAGCGGCTACGCCGACACCCCGACCACGCTGGTCAACTTCAATGGCACCGACGACGAAGGCTCCCCAGGTAACCTGATCGCCGACGCCAATGGCGACCTTTTTAGTATAACACTTGCGGCCGTACTCGGGAACGGTACCAGCGTCCCCGTGTCGGTAGCACACGGTATGTCCGGTTTAGGTAGCGCACGATCTGTCCGGTGATGATGGTTCCTTTTGGGAGCCCGGATGCGCCGGTCGGAAGCCCTTCAGGGTGTGCGAGTGATCAAGTTCGGGAGCGTGCTGGAGCGGTATGAAGCGAGCGAACTCAACCAGTGCGAAGCGGCGGAGCTGCTTGGGATCAGCGAGCGGACATTCCGTCGTTGGCAACAGCGCTACGAAGAGTGCGGGGCGGCCGGTCTTCTGGACCGGCGGCTTGGTCGGGCGTCTGGGAAGCGGGTTCCGGTCGACCGGGAGGAGGAGGTCGAGCGGCTGTATCGTATGCGTTACAGCGGGTTCACGGCGAAGCACTTTCACGAGCACTTGGTGGGCCGCCACGGTTTCCGCTGGGGCTACACGTGGACCAAGGCGTTCCTGCAATCGAAGGGGCTTCTGGAGCGCGCCGCGCGGCGCGGCGCACACCGGCGCAAGCGGCCGCGACGGCCGTTGCCTGGAATGATGCTTCATCAGGATGGGTCGCGCCATGAATGGCTGGCGGGGCGGGAGACGCTGGACCTGATAGTGACGATGGACGACGCGACGAACGTGATCTACTCGGGGTTTTTGGTAGCGGAGGAAGGCACGGAATCGACGTTCCAGGCTCTGCTGGAGGTGTTTGGCGCGCATGGCCTGCCGCTGAGCCTCTATACGGATCGGGGCAGCCACTACTTCGTGACGCCGGAGTTTGGCGGCCCGGTTGACCGGAAGCGGCCGACACAGGTTGGGCGGGCGCTGGCGCATTTGGGCGTGGAGCACATTGCGGCCTACTCACCGCAGGCCCGTGGTCGTTCGGAGCGGCTGTTTCAGACGTTACAGGATCGCCTGGTCAAGGAGCTGGCGCTGGCTGGGATCACGACGGTTGCGGAGGCCAACCGGTTCATTCGGGATTGCTACCTGCCGGCGCACAACGCGCAGTTTGCGGTGAAGGCGGAGCAGGAGGGATCGGCTTTCGTCGCCGTTGCTGGTGTCGATCTGCGGGAAATTCTGTGTATCCAGGAGGAGCGCCAGGTGGACCGCGACAACACGGTTTCGTGGCGACGGATGAAGCTGCAGATACCACCGTCGCCGCTGCGTGCTCATTTCGTGAAGGCACGGGTGAAGGTGCGGCAATATCACGACGGGAGCCACGCGGTGTTCCACGGCCCGCGCTGCCTGGGACGCTATGACGCGCAGGGGGCGCTGCGGATGGCGGCGTTGGACGCGGCGGCATGATCGCGCTTGGGTCCGGCTCGCCTGTGGATTTGTGGGCAACGGAAGAGCGTTGCCCACAACTCCACAGGCGCATCAGCAAAAGAAGGAAATTGATTTCATGAGTTGAAGAAGACGCGCCCGTCACCAGCCAACGGCCCGCCTGACCTGCCGCCAGAACGGCCGCCGTTCTGTCCCTGCCTCTTGGGAACGGACCGGAAACAAGCGGACAACTGATGTGCTACGTAAACCGGACAACTTAATTAGCTATCGACACGGTACCAGCGTCCCCGGCACGGTGTTCGAGATCGCCAAAACCGCAACCGGCTACGCCAGCACCCCGACCACGCTGGTCAGTTTCGATGGCACCAATGGTGAAAGCCCGTACGGCGGCCTGATCGCCGACGCAAACGGGGACCTCTTCGGCACGACATTCGCGGGTGGCGCGAACACCTACGGCACGGTGTACGAACTGAGCAGCACCGGGCTCACCTTCCATCCGACGATCACCGGTACCGTCGCGGGTCAGCCGGTGACCTATCAGGGAACCATCGCGCCGTTCTCGAATGTTACGATCATGGATGGGAATTCCGGCCAGACCGAGACATTGACGGTCACGCTGTCCGATGCGGCGAACGGTACACTATCGATCGTGAACAGCGGCACCTACAACGCCGCTACCGGGGTCTATACCGACAGCGGCACCGCCGCCGAAGTCACCGCTGCGCTGGACGGCCTGGTGTTCACGCCAGACCAGACTGCCACCACAACCTTTACCATCGCGGACACCGATACGGCGGGGGCCACTGCCACCGACAGCAATACGAGTGTCATCGCCGCGGCTCCGCCGAGTATCACCATCCTCGCCGGTCCCAGCCCCGTATACGTGGCCGGGGACGCCGGCGTGATCCTCGAGGCCGGACTGACCGTCACGGATACAGGATCGCCCACGCTGACCGGTGCCACGGTCAGCATCAGCGCGGGCTTCCTTACGGGTGATGTGCTGAGCCTTGGCACGGCCGAGGCCGGCATCACCCCCAGCTACAACCCGGTGACCGGCGTGCTGACGCTGTCCGGCACGGCGAGCCTGGCTGCCTATCAGGCCGCGCTCAACTCAGTCGCCTACGCCTTCTCCCCCAGTGACCCGACCAAGGGCGGCAACGACACCAGCCGCACAATCACCTGGTCAGTCAACAACGGCACCACCACAAGCGCCCCAGTAACCAGCGACCTGTCAGTCAGCTTCGTCAGCGACCCCAACACGGACATTCTGCTGCAGAACACCAACGGCCAGTTGGCACTGTGGCAGGTGAGCGGTGCGCCGCCGGGGCTCACCGCCTACGGTACCGTCGGCCCCAACCCCGGCCCAAGCTGGTTCGCGATGGGCACCGGGGCTTTCTTCACCGGCGACACCTCCGATGTCGTGTGGCAGAACCAGAACGGCCAGGTCGCCCTGTGGCAAGTGCAAAGCACCACCCTTCTGAACTATGGCATCGTGGGGTCCAACCCCGGCCCCACCTGGCACATCAAGGGCACCGGCGACTTCTATGGCGATGGTCACACCGACATCCTGTGGCAGAATGACAGCGGTGCAGTCGCGCTTTGGGACCTGAACGGGACCACGATCGTCCAATCCGGCCTGGTCTCGTCAAACCCGGGGCCAAGCTGGCACATCAAGGGTACCGGCGACTTCTACGGCGACGGTAACGCCGACATCCTATGGCAGAATGACAGCGGTGCAGTCGCAATCTGGGAGATGAATCACACCACGATCAGCCAATCCGGCCTCGTCGCGGCGAACCCGGGGCCAACATGGCGCATCAAAGGCACCGGCGACTTCTATGGCGATGGCCACACCGATATCCTATGGCAGAATGACAGCGGTGCAGTCGCAATCTGGGAGATGAATGGCACCACGATCAGTCAATCCGGCGTCGTTGCGTCGAACCCGGGGCCAACATGGCACATCGTCGGCACGGGTGATTTCAACAGCGACGGCAAGACCGACATCGTCTTCCAGAACGAAAACGGCAGCGTCGCGGTCTGGGAGATGAACGGCACCACGATCCTCTCCAGCGCACCCATAGGAAATCCTGGCACGGCTTGGAACATCGTGGGCAGCGAGCCGATGCGGTTCATCCAGAGCATGGCGGCCAATGAGACACTGGACGCGACGCCGACGACGCCGGACGAGTTCCTGTTTACCAGCTTTGCGGCAGGCGCACACACGATCGCCGGATTCAACCCGGTGCAGGACATGATCGAGCTGAATGGAGCGCAGTTCCCGAGCTTTGCTGCCGTGGAGGCAGCAACCACTGCGACCGCCGGCGGGGCGATGATCAACCTGGGCAACGGCAGTTCGCTGCTGTTGTCGGGTGTCGATCCCTCGTCGCTTCATGCCAGCGATTTCGCGCTGACGTAAGGAGCGAATAGCAAGGGCGGGCTCAGGACTTCGCCGGTTATTGCGGGTAGGAAGTTCAACAGGTAGGCCCGCTCGCTCTGAATGAGCTCCCGTGAGGCCCTGCCCCCTGGCCTTCAACATCCCAGGCGGGCGATGATGGTGGCATGATCACCGAGGATGAGGCGCCGCCGATTCGCGGCCGGCGCAAGCGCGCCTCGCGCGCGGCCCCGCCGGGATTCGCCCCGCTCACCACCGAGCGGCTGACGCTTCGCCCGCTGCTCGCCGGCGATGCCGAGGCGCTGCACCGGCTGGTGAACGATTGGGAGGTGTCGCGGACACTCTCCGCTGTCCCGTTTCCATATCCGCGCGAGCTCGCCGACGACTGGATCGCCTCCACCGCGAGAGAGCTGGAGGCGGGCACCGCCTATCATCTCGCCATCACTGGCCAGGACGGCGCCGATGAGCTGCTAGTCGGCGTGGTTGGGCTGCGGGTGAATGCGAAGGCACGCTCCGGGCGGCTCGGCTATTGGGTCGGGCGGCGCTTTTGGGGGCATGGGGTGGCCACCGAGGCAGCCGGCCGGCTCGCCCGCTGGGCGCTCGCCAATCTCGACCTCGACCGGCTGGAGGCGAATGTCGCCACCGACAATCCGGCCTCGGTCGCCGTGCTGGGGCATATCGGCTTTCGCGAGACCGGCCTCGGGGCCGAGCTGTTCGTCTCTCGTGGCGGCGAGCATCCGGTGCGGCGTTTCGAGGCGACGCGCGACGACCTGTTTACCGAGACAGAGGTCGCGCCGCCCGTCGACCCCGCCGCCAAGCCGCTGCTGCTGGTCGCCGCGTGTGCGCTGATCGATGTCGATGGCCGCGTGCTGCTGGCTCGCCGCCCGGAGGGCAAGCGGATGGCGGGCCTGTGGGAGTTTCCCGGCGGCAAGCTGCAGGAGGGCGAGACCCCCGAGGCGGCGCTGATCCGCGAATTGAAGGAGGAGCTGGGGATCGATGTCTCGGTGGCGTGCCTGGCGCCGTTCGCGTTCGCCTCGCACGCTTATGAACGGTTCCATTTGCTGATGCCGCTGTATCTCTGCCGCCGGTGGCGCGGGCTCGTGCGGCCGAACGAGGGGCAGACGCTGGCCTGGGTGCGGCCGCAGAAGCTTGGGGAGTATCCCATGCCGCCAGCCGATAAGCCGCTGATCCCGCTGCTGCGCGACTTTCTTTGAGGGCATCGCAGGATGGCCAAGACTGCTCCCACCGCCTGCCTGGTCGTGATCGGCAACGAGGTGCTGTCGGGGCGCACTCAGGACGCCAACATCAAGCATATCGCCACGCGGCTCGGCGAGCTCGGCATCCCGCTGCGCGAGGTGCGGATCATCCCCGACGATGCCGCGATGATTGTCGCGACGATCAACGAGGTGCGCGCCCGCTACGACCACGTGTTCACCACTGGCGGCATTGGGCCGACCCACGACGACATCACGAGTGAATGCGTGGCCGCGGCGTTTGGCGTGCCCTGGGAGCCGCATCCGGAGGCTTGGGCCCGGATGGAGCGGGCCTACAAGCCGGGTGAGTTCAACGCGGCCCGTCAGCGCATGGCGACCATGCCGCGCGGGGCGGCGCTGATCGACAACCCGATCTCTACCGCGCCCGGGTTCACCATCGGCAATGTGCATGTGATGGCGGGGGTTCCGTCGATCATGCGGGCTATGTTCGAGAATGTCGCACCGCTGCTGAAGGGGGGGCCGCCGATCCGTTCCGAAGCTGTGCATGTGGCGAGGGTAGGCGAGGGGGTGCTGGCACAGGGGTTGGGCGAGATCCAGGCGCGCTATCCGGAGCTCGAGCTGGGCAGCTACCCGTTCTATCGGGCGTCCGGGAACGGGGTGGCGGTGGTTGCGAAGGGAACCAATGCCGCGCGTCTGGCGGATGCTATCAATGAAGTGAGCCGGCTGATCGTCGATCTGGGCGGCACGCCGGTGCCGGGGGAGCCACCGGTGGAGCAGGCCTGAGGTTCCCTGCTGGACTTCGACTCGCCGCAGGGTTTTATCTTTCGGATCGCGTGGTACAGTGCCCCTGCCGGGGGGCGAAATGGGGACGGTGGCAAGGCCTGTCAGGCTTGATCGTGATGCGAAGCGTGCGGCGCTGCTCAGCAATCCATTGTTCCAGGCGCTGAAGCCGGACGAACTCGACGAGATCCTGAGGCTCTCTTCTGAGCGTAGGGTCCCCCGCGGCACATCGCTGTTTCAGAAAGGTGACGCCGGCTCCTTCATGATGGCAGTGCTCGTCGGCCGCGTGCGGGTGAGTTCGGTCTCTGTCGAAGGCAAGGAGATCACGCTCAGGTTCATCAATCCCGGCGAGGTGTTAGGAGAGATTGCTCTGCTCGACGGTAAGCCGCGTAGCGCCGATTGCAGCGCGATCGAGCAGACGACGTTGCTGGTGCTTGAGCGGCGACACTTCCTGCCTTTCCTGCGCCGCAATGAGGACCTTTATCTCCGCCTGCTGGCAGGGCTTTGCGAAAAGCTGCGGCAGACCAGCACGGCGCTGGAGGAGCTGGCACTATTCGACCTGCCGGCGCGGCTCGCCCGGGTGCTGCTGAAGCTCGCCTCGGATTACGGGCGCCAGTGCGGAAAGGGCATCCGCATCGGCGTGAAGATGTCGCAGCGCGAGCTTTCCAATCTGGTCGCCTCGTCGCGCGAGAGCGTCAACAAACAGCTTCGTATTTGGCGCGACGATGGGGTGGTGGATATCGACGCCGGCTACCTGATCCTGCTGCGGCCGGAGGAGCTGCGGGCGCTGGTGGAATGACCGCGCCGGTCTATTGATCCGTGGCCAGCCATGAGATGACGGCCCGCGCGTACGGTGCGGCGCTGGTGACGTCAGCGGCCGTGCTTTGGAGTACGGGCGGGCTGTTTGTTCGTCTGCTCGACCTGGACGTTTGGACGATGCTCGCCTGGAGATCTCTGTTCGCCGCCGCCGCGCTCTTTCTGGCGGTTGTATTTCAGCATGGACGGAACACGATACAGGCTGTGCGTGCGATCGGATGGCCGGGACTTGTGGCTATACCCATCGCGGTCATTTCGATGGGCAGCTATGTTGTGGCTCTCAAGTTGACCACTGTCGCAAATGTTATGATTATCTACGCGACGGTGCCGTTCGTTGCCGCCAGCATCGCCTTCATCTGGATCGGAGAGAGAAGCAAGTCCCGTGTCCTTTTGGCCAGCACGATCGCCCTTGCCGGCATCGTCATTCTGGCCGGTTCCGCCACGCGCCCGCAGGATATTGCCGGCAATGCCGTTGCGTTTCTCATGACCGTTGCCTTTGGCGTGCAACTGGTCATGGCGCGCCGATATCCTTGGCTCGAAATGGCAGTCATCAATGCATTTGCCGCCACGGTGTGCGCGATCGCCTGTTGGCCTTTGACGGCCGGTGGAAGTCCCGGCCTATATCACCTTATTGTTCTGGCGCTGTTCGGGGTGACGACGACCGCTCTTGCCTATCTTCTGTTCCTGCTAGGAGGGCGCCATATCCCGTCGGGTGAGGCTGGCCTTATAGGGTTGCTCGACGTGGTTCTTGGGCCATTTTGGGTCTGGCTCGTCTTCGGAGAACAGCCGGGCCAGGCGGCGCTTGCCGGCGGTGGTCTCGTGCTCGGGTCGGTGCTTTGGTATCTATCAGGGCGTTCGCAATGACCCCAGCCTATCTCGATCCGCGCAGCGGCCAGACGTTTCCGCTCGACACGCCACGCTGGTGTGGGCCGGAGCACGTGCCGCTGCTGCTCACCCCGCTTGCCGGGATCACCGCGGCAGAGATCGACACCGCCACGCGCAGCCTATGGCGTTATCGTGCGGCGCTGCCGCTGCAGCCGGAGATGCCGATCAGCTTGGGCGAGGGATGCACGCCGCTGATCCGTCGCAGTCTCGGCAACGCGGCTGCCCTGCTCAAATGCGAGTGGATGATGCCGACCGGCAGCTTCAAGGACCGCGGCGCCAGCGTCATGCTCTCGTTGCTGCGCGCCCAGGGCATCAACGAGGTGCTGGAGGACAGTTCCGGCAACGGGGGCGCCGCGGTGGCCGCGTACGCTGCCGCCGGCGGGATGCGCGCGACCATCCTGACGCCTGCCTCAACGAGCCCGGCCAAGACTGTGCAGATGCGCGCGCACGGGGCCGTGGTCGAGCTGGTTCCGGGCAGCCGCCAGGACACGGCGAACGAAGCGCTGCGGCGTGCCGAGCACGTGTTCTACGCCAGCCACAACTGGCATCCGTTCTTCCTGCAAGGCACCAAGACCCTGGCCTATGAGCTGTGGGAAGATCTTGGCTTCCGCTCGCCTGACAACGTGATCGTGCCGTGCGGCGCCGGTTCCAACGTGCTCGGCTGCGAGATTGGCTTCTCCGAATTGTTGCGCGCCGATCAGATCGCCGCAATGCCACGCCTGTTCGCCGTGCAGCCGGCGAACTGCGCACCGATCGCCGCCGCCTTCCTCGCCGGCGACGAAGCGGCGGCGGCGCGTGAGGTGCAGCCCACTATCGCCGAAGGCACCGCTATCGCCGCGCCGATCCGCTTGCATGAGGTGCTGGGTGCACTGCGCGAAACCCAGGGCGGCGCGGTAATGCTGAGTGAGGCGGAGATCGCTCAGGCCACGCTCGATCTGGCACGAATCGGCGTCTATGTGGAGCCGACCGCGGCGCAGCCTGCTGCGGCGTTTCACAAGCTGCTTGAGGCCGGGACGATCACAGCCGCGCAGACGACGGTGCTGGTGCTGACCGGCAGCGGCCTCAAGGCCACGCCGCGGATCGGCGAGCTTCTGGGAATTCAGCCGTGAACGCACGCAACTATCTCGCGGCACCCATGGCATGACGCTCGACGACCTGCCGACACCGTGCCTGGTGCTCGACCGCACGATCCTGCGGCGGAACATCGCCACTATGGCGGCCGCGCTTGGGCGCCACGGCGTGCCGTTGCGACCGCACATGAAGACCGCCAAGTCGATCGACGTGGCGCGGCTGGCGCTGGACGGGCAGCCCGGTGGAATCACAGTCTCCACACTGGCCGAGGCTGAATATTTCGCCGCGCAGGGCATCGCTGACATCCTCTACGCCGTCGGCATCACGCCGCAGAAGCTGGATCATGTGGCGCGCCTGAATGCCGGTGGTGCGGACATCGCGGTGATCACCGACGACCTCGACGCGGCAACAGCGATCGCCGCGCACCCGGCGCCGCCACGCGCGCTGATCGAGATCGACACCGGTGAGGCACGCGGCGGCCTGGCACCCGATGACGACCGTCTGACCGAGGTCGCTGCCCGGCTCGGCCGGCGTCTGGCCGGCGTGATGACGCACGCCGGGCACAGCTATGCTGGCCGCACCCACCAGGACATGCACCGCATCGCAGAGGCCGAGCGAGCCGGCGTGGTGCGCGCGTCAGAGCGGCTGCGCGCCGCCGGCTATCCCATACCGATCGTCTCTATGGGCAGCTCGCCGACCGCGCTGCACGGCGGCTCGTTCGAAGGCGTCACCGAGGTGCGCGCCGGCGTCTATATGTTCGGCGATCTCTTTCAGGCAGAGATCGGCACGCAGGGGCTCGACGACATCGCCGTGACGGTGCTGGCAAGCGTGATCGGCCGCCGTCCCGGGGCGCTGCTCGTCGATGCCGGCGGGCTGGCGCTGTCGAAGGATCGCAGCACCGAAGCGGCACCCAAGGATTATGGCTTTGGCCTAGTACTGGACCGGAACGGACGACGGACCTACGGCCACGCGATCGTGAGACGTGCTTATCAGGAGCACGGGATGATAGTGCATGACCCGGCCTTCCCGATCGACCTGCCGATCGGGGCGAAGCTGCGCATCGCGCCCAACCACACCTGCATGACCGCCGCCGCGCACGACCGCTACCACGTCGTGGACGGGACCGAGGAGATCGTCGCGATCTGGCCGCGCGTGAACGGCTGGTAGCGATCAGCGGTGCGCGCAGCGCTTCCTTACCGCGAATATTATCCCGATAGTTGCCGGCGTCGATGCAGGACATCCGCCTGGGCGGCGTTCGCTATCTGCGACTTGCGTATCCCGGACGGCTGCGTGCGCCGCTCACGCTTGCCGCCCGCAGCGACAACGTACGTCCCCCCGTCATCGATCCGTTGTCCCTCACCGGCGAGATCGCTCGCCGACATCATGCAGCACAGAACTGAATATCTGGCCGGGTGGGCCGCGGGCTCCGGCTTGCGCCGCACACGTCGCTCCCGGAAGATGGGCAGGCCTGCCGTGAAAGCAAATCCCGCGTACATCAACGGCGATCGGAAAGGAGACCTGTCATCAAGCTGTGGCCCGCATGCCTGATCGCGGCATATCTCTGCGCCATCCATGCCTGGGCCGGTGAAGTCTGTCGCTTCGCCGGTACCAGCGACTACGATGGACGCGTTGTGGTCACCGCGATCACCAGCACGAACGCCGCGGTCGGAACAACGACTGTGGACGTCCGCCTCGGCTTCAAAGGCACACCGATGCCTTTCGTGCACACGAACTATCTGATGCAGGAGATCAGCACCTGGAAAGCGACAGAGTTGCAAAGCCTGGCTGTGAACAGCCGCTATCGCGTCGATAGCCGTGTCGTGCGCCAGCTCTGGGACGTGTTCGTGCGCGGCAGGGACGGGCTGGACGCATACCGGCTGCAAGCCAGGACCCCTGACGAGCTTCGCGGCAAGCACCCTGCCTTCGCCGAGCACGCGGACCCGGCGACCTTCGGGCAGCCCTGGCTCCAGGACTTTTGGCGTGCCAATCCCGAACGGCGTCGCGACCTCGATCTGCCGGCCTCGTCAGCGGTGCCGGATCTTCGCTCGCCGCTGGCATTGGCATTCTATTGGGCCCGACGACTGCCGCACACAGGCCAGGTCGCGACGGTGTTCCTGCCAGGCTTCAAGAAGGATAAGAGCGTCGCCCTGACGATCGGCCCGGCCGGGCCACCGAGTAACGGTGCACAGCCCTGGGCAACCTCTGTCCGCTACCCCGCTTTCGGCACGAACCGGCCATCGACGGCCGAGGCCTGGGTGTCTGCAGATGGCCATCTGTTGCAGCTCTCGGTGCAGGTGCGGACACAAGACCGCACGGCCAACGGCTTCATCCGCCAAGAAGGGTGCAGCACGACAACAGATGCCGCGGACGGCGGATGAGGCGCGAGCCCACCTCTCCCGCTCTGCCCCGGACTGCGGAGAGGTCGGTTCGCGAAGCGAACCGGGTGGGGGTGCTGGGCGTGACGCAACGGGACTTTCCCAAGCAAGGCGCTGGCATCATGCTTGGGACATGACGACTCCCGGGACCCCTCCGCCGGGCCGCATCCGTACCAGCCGCCGGACGCGAACCACCGCGATGATCGTGGCCTGCGCGCTATTCATGCAGAATCTCGATTCGACCGTGATTGCCACGGCGCTGCCGACCATGGCGCGCGCATTCGGCTCCGACGCGGTGCACATGAACGTCGCGCTGACCGCATACCTGCTCAGCGTCGCGGTGTTCATCCCGGCCAGTGGCTGGATCGCCGACCGGTTCGGCACGCGCACGGTGTTCCGCGCCGCGATCCTGGTGTTCACGATTGGCTCCGTGCTGTGCGGGCGGGCCAATACCGTTTGGTTTCTGGTGGCCTCGCGTATTTTGCAAGGCATCGGCGGGGCGATGATGGTGCCGGTCGGGCGCCTCGTGCTGCTGCGTACCACGCCGCGGAATGAGCTGGTGGCCGCCATGGCCTGGCTGACAACGCCGGCGCTGGTCGGCCCGGTGCTCGGCCCGCCGGTCGGTGGCTTCATCGTTACCTATTTCTCCTGGCGCTGGATCTTCGACATCAATGTGCCCATCGGGCTGCTCGGCATCCTCCTGGTCAGCCTCTTCGTGGAAGACGTGCGCGAGCCGCCACCCGGCCGGTTCGATGTGATCGGTCTGTTGCTGTCGGCTGCCGCACTGTCAGGGCTGATGTTCGGGCTGGAAACGGCCGGTCGCGGCGTCGTCCCGCCGGCGCTGACGGCGACGCTGGTCGCGACGGGAGTGGTTGCCGGCATCGGTTACTTCCTGCATGCGCGCAGCCATCCGACACCGCTGCTCGACCTCTCGCTGCTGCGGCTGCCGTGCTTCGGCGTGGCGATCTCGGCGATGATGCTGTTCCGCATCGGCATCGGCGCGATCCCGTTCCTGCTACCCCTGATGCTGCAGGTCGGCTTCGGCGTCTCGGCGGTGCAAAGCGGGATGATCACCTTCGCCAGCTCGGCCGGCGCCTTGGTGATGAAGCCGGTGGCGCAGTGGGCGCTGCGCCAGTTCGGCTTCCGCGACACGCTGGTGTGGAACGGCTTTATCTCGGCGGCGATGATTGCCATCTGTGCGGCATTCCGTCCCACCTGGCCGGCGGCGGCGATCTACGCCGCGCTGCTGATCGGCGGATTCTTCCGGTCGTTGCAGTTCACCGCGTACAACACGCTGGCCTATGGCGACGTACCGCGCCGCAAGATGAGCGCCGCGACCAGTCTTTATACCGCAGCGCAGCAGCTTGCCGCGACCCTCGGCATCTCGGCCGGGGCGGTGGCGTTGGAGGCGTCGATGGCGCTCACTGGGAATCATCCGGCGCGACCCTGGGATTTCAGCGTGGGCTTCCTGGCGGTGTCGCTGTTCACGCTGGCGGCGGCGCCGATTGCGTTGCTGATGCCGCGCAGCGCCGGCGACGACCTGACGGGGCGGCGCGATGCACGGACAGCGCGGGCCGCTGGCAGGACCGCCGAGGCGGACTGATCGCGTTACGCGGGATGAATGGCAGAGCAGACGATCATGAAGAAACAGGAGCCGAGCGTGGACCAGCAGAAGCTGCTCGACCTCCTGTGCAAATATTTGCAGGAGCACCTAGGTTGCCACACGGCAATTCTGTATGGCTCACTAGCGTGGGGCGACTTGGACGCTTCCAGTGACATCGACGTCATTGCGTTCCATGACGGCGGCGAGGCGGCGCACGTTGCCCACCGATGGCAGAACCTCTTTCTCGACCTGTTTCTTTATCCGACTGCGACTAAGCCGGAACCTGATTGGTTGAGAGTCCACGGTGGCAAGGTTCTTTTCCAGCGTGGCCAGGGCGGGGACAAGATTTTAGCTGCCGTCGCGACGATGTTCGCTGCCGGTCCCGAAGCATTAAGTGTCACTGACAGACAGACGCGACATCTTTGGTCCGAGAAAATGCTGGCTCGTGCTGAAAAGGGCGATCCCGAGGGAAACTACCGCCGACACTGGCTTCTAATGGCCCTGCTGGAGGACTATTTTGTACTTCGAGGGCGATGGTATTTAGGCCCAAAGAGGAGCCTGGCTTTTCTGAAGAGTGAGAAGCCGGAAGACTTCGCCGTGCTCGGCAGAGCGTTTGAACCCTCTGCTTCGATTGAGGATATCCGCGTCGCTGTGGCGACGGTGATTAGGGTCTAGGTTCGTTCGTGCTGCAGGATGCGGAACCGTCAACGGCTCAGGCGAATGTCCGCAATGGTGGAGAGCGGACATCGCGCCGACACCGCGACGAGAGTGCTAGAGGGAAATCTATGCTCAACGGAGCGGGCGTTCCGGTCTGCAAGGTCAAGCCATCAGCTTCCGCGCTCGGAAGAAGATGAAAGCGGGAAGGCGGCTCAACTGTTCAAATCCCTCCGGGTCTTTCGCCTGCAGGGCCTTACTGGGGGTCGGTTCACTAATCCGCTCGATCACAAAGCCGGCCGCGGCCAAGGGCTCAGTCAAATCGCGCAGCGGCCTACGATAGTAGCGCATCTTTTCGCCGAGCCAGCCCCACTCCTCTTCGATCAGTTCCGCCCGCAAGTAGCCCGGGTCAAGCAGGCTGCCTTGCTGGACGGGATGATGGGTGGAAAAGACCAGCGTTCCGCTCGGCCTGAGGATGCGCGCCCATTCAATGAAGGTTTGCGAAAGGTCCGCCAAGTAGTGCAGCACAAGACTGGACAGAATGACATCAAAAGCTTGATCCGGAACAACATCCCGCAGATCGCTCACATTTCCCTGGATTACGCGACAGCGGGCGCGTAAGCGTTCGCCCGCGAGCGCAACCATATGTGCGCTACGATCAACGGCGACAACGTGTGCTCCCTTGCGCGCAAGCCAATCCGCATACCAACCGGGGCCGCATCCAGCGTCGAGAACGTCCTTGCGGGCGACCTTGGGCAGAAGGGCCAATGTTGCGGGCCGCTCATACAGCGCGTTCCACGGCCTCTCGTCTATGCCCGCTGCGTAGCGCTCCGCGATCGCGTCGTAGTCGGTTGGACCGATCATCAACGAACGCTAGCCAGCAAGTCGGATGTCAGCAATGGGTGTGCGCCGTGAAAGGCGGCGCTTTCCAGTGGGTGCAAGTCCCACCCGGCAACGCTCCAGCCGGAAGCAACCGGAGCAGTCATGGAGGTGACGAAATGGCTGAAGCCTTCGGTCTAGCGGGTCACGAATTGGTGGCCGCGCGAGTGTGCAGGCCGCAACGCGAGTGAACGCCGAGCAAGCCTCGAAAAGGACGATGCGCAGGCCGACCCGACGACCCTTTCGGGGAAGGCTGACACGGCTGGGTGGGATGAGCGAAGAGTACGCCCAGCCGCTGCACCGGGGTAGTGGCGGCAGCATGTACACAAGGAAAGCGCACGCAACACGGGAAGCCCCAGGGCGCGGTCAGGGATGATCAACCGGACGCCCGCGAGGGACAGGCCGGGCGCCGTGGGGTGGCGGAGAGGTTCGTAGTACCGCGGAAGCCGGGTAACGCCGGTGGAGGGAAGGGACCTCAGTTCAAGACAGACGCAGGACGTAGTGAGGGACCTGGAGATTGGGCAACCTATCAACTCCGAACAGTGTTCAGAAACTGCAGATGGCGTTGCACGCGAAAGCGAAGGCAGAAGCTGGCTATCGCTTCTATGCCCTGTACGACAAGATCAGCCGTGAAGACATCTTGGCTCATGCCTATGCCCTGTGCCGCTCCAACAAGGGTGCACCAGGCGTGGACGGTCAGGACTTCGCGGACATCGAGGCGTATGGGACGCAGCGGTGGCTCGGCGAACTGGCGCTTGCACTCAGGCAGGAGACCTACCGACCGGAACCGATCAGACGCGTGTTTATTGCGAAAGCCAACGGCAAACTCAGGCCGCTGGGCATCTCGACCGTGCGGGATCGGGTCTGCATGACAGCAGCGATGCTGGTGCTGGAACCGATCTTTGAAGCCGACCTTCCACCGGAGCAATACGCTTACCGTCCCGGGCGCAACGCCCAACAGGCGGTGATCGAGGTGGAGGAACTGCTGTTCCGTGGCCACCCGGAAGTGGTTGACGCCGACCTCGCGGACTACTTCGGGAGCATTCCCCATGCCGACCTCTTGAAGTCGGTGGCTCGCCGGATCGTTGATCGGCGTGTGCTGCATCTGATCAGGATGTGGCTGGACTGCCCCGTGGAAGAAACCGACAAACGAGGGCGGAGGACACGCACGACGGAGGCTCGGGACAAGCGGTGCGGCATCCCGCAAGGCTCACCCATCTCACCACTGCTGGCGAATCTCTACATGCGCCGGTTTGTGCTGGGCTGGAAGAAGCTCGGGCTGGAGCGACGCCTCGGCACGCGCATCGTGACTTACGCCGACGACCTCGTGATCCTGTGCCGGAAGGGCAACGCCGACGAGGCGTTGCGACGACTGCGCGAGATCATGGGCAAGCTGAAGCTCACGGTGAACGAGGAGAAGACACGTATCTGCAAGGTGCCGGAAGGGGAGTTCGACTTCCTGGGATACACGTTCGGACGGATGTATTCGGCGAGAACCGGCAAGGCCCGCTTGGGTCAGCGGCCATCAAAGAAGAGCATCAAGCGCATGGTCGACAAAGTCCACGCGCTGACTGACCGATCGGGTACTTGGCAGAAGACCACAGAGCTGGTGGAGCAGTTGAACCGCGCGTTACGCGGATGGGCCAACTACTTCAGCGTTGGCACTGTCAACAAGGCGTATCGGGCGCTCGACAGCTACACGGCGGTGCGGTTGCGCCGGTGGTTGCGTTCCAAGCACAAGGTCAGGCGACGCAGGGGCGGGAGCTATCCACCCTCGCACCTCTACGGGCACTTCGGGCTCGTGCGCCTGAGCCGGCTTGGGCACGACGTGGCGTGGGTGAAGGCGTGATGTCTTGTCCGAGAGCCGGATGCGGGAGATCTGCATGTCCGGTTCGATGAGCGGGGTGTGGAGACGGAGCCACGGCCGGACCAGTGAGGCACCGCCAAACGAAAGGGGCGGCAACAGATATGTTCGACCTACAGCCACCGCGCCACACCTCGACTCTACCGACTCCGGCGGTTCGGGCGAGCAGACCGGCTACCGCCGCTCTGGGTCGGTTCCGAGGGTCGGGTTGGCAACCCGGCTCTACCGCCGCTTTGGGTCGACTCCGGCGGTACGGGTGGGCAGCCCGGCTACCGCCGCCCGGGGTGGAAAGCGGTCCCTGCGCCCCCAGAACAGCCTATTATTCGGCGGGCGCGACCTCGCCGTGAGTTGACACGGGTGCCATCGCCTCGAATACGCCGTCACGTCGGACGAGCGCATGGAAGAGCGCCGCCGCGACATGCAACAGGATCAGGGCAAAGAATACGAAGGCCAGGTAAAAGTGCGCATCCCAGAGGAGTGCATGCAGGCTGTCGCTCTGCGGTAGGATCACTGGAAGGTGCACGCCCCCGAACAGCACGACCGGGTAGGCAGCCGCCGACAGCATCCCCCAGCCGATCAGCGGCATACCGATCATTAGGACGTACAACGCGTAATGTGACAGGTGGGCCGCGAGCTTCATCGGCTCGGGCAGGTCGGCCGGCAGCGACGGCGCACCATAGCGCAGGCGCACCGCTAGGCGGACGAGCGCGAGCACCAGAATGGCGATACCAAGTGGCTTGTGAATCGAAACGAGCGTCAGATATTTCGGCTCGATGGTGGACACCATTCCCACGCCGATGAATAGCATGGCCAGGATGCAGACCGCCATGAGCCAGTGCAGCAGGCGCTGGAGCGGGGTGAAATGTTGGCGGTCCCCGATCATGGCTTGGACTCCGTTGCAGTTCGGGGATAGTCCTTGGCCTCCGCCGTGCGACGGTCGTATGACTTCGCGTATGCGGCCGACCGTGCCGCCGGGAACGGGTCGTCCGACGTCCGCATGCCGGAAGGCAGGACGGTCGGATCGAAGTTGATGTCGCGGCAAGGGCCGTCCCGCTCGGGCTGGATCTGCTGCACGGTGAGCGTGCCGACCTCGATGGTACGGCGATCGTCCGGCCAGGCCTTGCTTGGGTCCGCGGTGGGATCGCCGGGATTGGCGACGGTCACCGCCATGGTCCAGTGCAGCGGCCCGCCGCGGACCCGCTCGGCGATCTCCTGCTCAAGGAAGTTGGGGCCGCGCTTAGCGAGATCGTCGGGCGAGACCGAGACTGGTTGCGCCGCCGGCAGGAGCGACCATCGCACCGTGTGCTCGGCGCCGGAATTATCGACAAAGACGAAGCTGTTGAGACTGTTGTACCGCTCTTCCGCGTAGCTGCCCGTCCAGGGGGCGCTCTCAGCCCAGGCACCGAATGCTGCGATCTCCGGATGCGCGCCAGCGAATGTCTTCATCGCGTTCGGGTCCTTGCTCGCCGAGGCAACCAACAGCTCGTAAAAGGCTTGTGGCGTCGACACCGGAAAGAATGGGGGATCGATCATGGCAGTGCGCCATTCCTGCCCGTCCGGAGTCGAGATCTGCAGTCCCATGCCCCGCACCCGGACCGTCGCATCGGGCGCGTTCGGGTCGGCGGTCGCGAGATTGAAACGCCCGAGGGCTGGATACTGGCCGCGCGTGAAAACCTGAGCCTGCGAGAGCGCCGACCCAGCCCCGTTCGCTTCGAATATACCGGTGAAGCAGATGCCCTTGGCATGGTTCCGGCGATAGCCGAGCGGCGGCTTGTCACCTGGCGGCGTGAACGCATCCACCATCTCGTCCGGCGTGAGGCGCTGGGGCGAGAACCATCCCGCCGTATAGGCGAAGGCAGCAGCAGCGCCACCAATGACAACGGCGATCAGCAGTAGCGATCCAAGCACGGAACGCGGGGTCGATCGACGCGGCTGGACCATTGAGACCTCACGGTTACGCTCGACGGGCCTTTGAGCGAGCTTACCATTCCTGTGCGTCACGACCAGTCTGCTGAAGCTCCTATCAGGCGGCCCACCATCTTTGACCGCAAGAGGCTGATCTCAACGCCGCTCTGTACTTCGGCCCGGGCGCGGGCTCGAGTAGGCGCACGACTTCATCCGGGCTCAATACGGCCGGTATCCGCAGCGGCTCGCGCACGACCGTGAGGTGCCGTGCATGTCGGGCCGGTCGAGGGTTACGGTGAAGAAGAAGCGAAGGGCTGCTACTGCGGCATTGATGCTCGGCGGGCGTATGCCGGTTTGCGCTTGATGCAGTTGGAAGCAATTCCCGACGGCGGGTTCTCCCGCCGCTACACCCAGCGTAGATTCGCCGGCATCCCCAAGAGGTGCTGGCCGACTGTTTCGAAATGGCTGGCCCGCCCCTGCAATTGCTGCGAGACGGTGTTCATGTCGCGGAACCGCCGCTCGAACGGCTGCGCGTCGAAGATCGCCGTGGCGCCGGCCTCGTGCCACAAGGCGTTGACCACCTCGCGGGACTCGGTGATGGCGAAGGTCGCAGCTTGGCGGATCGCGATCTTCTCATCCAACGTCATCCAGCCGCGGGCAGCCACGGAGTGCTGCGTTTCGGCCAGCACGTGCGCGAGCAATGTTCGTGCCGCCTTCAACCGGGCATCGGTCCGCCCAATCAGCGACTGCACCACGGCGCTCTCGCGCATGGCCTTGGCCAGGTGCGGGGTCTTATCGGAGGCCAGGCCGAGGAAGTCGTTCAGCATGCCTCGTGCCACGCCTAGGCCGACTGCCCCGAAACCGGCGGCGTAGATGTTGGTCGTGGTGAAACGGTAGAGCAGCCCCGGTTCGTGCCGCTCTTCGTCCTTGTCGCGGGTCACCGAATATTCGTCGGCGATGAACATGTCGTCGACCGAGTAGGTGTCGCTGCCGGTGCCGCGCAACCCGATCACCTGCCAGACGTCATCGATCCTGGCCGCCGAGCGGGGGAACAGCATCGTCCGCTCGATTGGGCTGCCGTCTGGTTCGTAATGCGGCGTGCCGTCCGGCTCGAAGGTCGGGCAATGGCCGCCGAGCCAGCTCGCGTGCCGGCTGCCGGACGCGAACAGCCACGTGCCGGTGACGCGCCAGCCGCCCGGCTCCTTCACCGCGCGCGCCCGGCCGCGCGCCTGCCCCCAGGCCAATACGTCGCGCTCGCCGCCGAACACGCGGCAGGCCACGCGCGGCGCAAGATACGCGGCGGTCATCGAGCAGCCGGAGCCCTGGTTCATGCACCACGCTGTGCTGGCGTCGCCGATCGCGATGGCCTCGACTGCCTGGACGTAGGTGGCGGGATCGAGCTCCGCGCCGCCGAGCGACCGCGGCACCAGCAAGCGGAACATCTGCCGCGCATGCATCGCGTCCAGCACATCCGGTGGGAGCTCGCGGGCGTCGTCGATGCGTGGGCCGGCCTGCTCCAACAGCGCGGTCAGGGCGCGGGCATTCGCTACGTGGTCGGCCGTCGCCTGCGGCAAGGCCGGGGCGGGAAGATCGGGTGTCCGCACATCCATGGCGCCGGACGCTACACTGGGGGGTGCCGGGCGCAAAGCACCGCCGGCACCGCGGCGCCGCTCGATCGTATATGCTGGGTGGCAGGCAGGGGGCAGACAGTGGACCCGCGCGAGCGAATGATAGCGGCGATCGAGGCCGACGCGCGCGAGACGGCGGAGTGGACCGGTCGGGAGGCGCTCGCGCCGCGCACGATGGAGGCGATGCGCGCGGTGCGGCGCGAGGCGTTCATTCCTCCGGCCGCCGCCGGGCGCGCGTATGAGAACCGGCCGCAAGCTATCGGCCACGGACAGACGATCTCGCAACCCTTCATCGTCGCGTTGATGACCGATCTTCTGGAGCTGCAGCCGGAAGATGTCGTGCTGGAAGTGGGCACCGGCTCCGGCTACCAGGCGGCAGTCCTGGCGAAGCTGGCGCGACAGGTCTTTTCAATCGAGGTGATCCCGGAGCTGGCGGAGCGTGCCCGTGCCGCTTTGGCGGCGGAGGGTATCGCCAATGTGGAAGTTCGGGTCGGCAACGGTGCGGCCGGCTGGCCGGAGCATGCGCCTTTTGACGCAATCATCGTCACCGCGGCGGCGCCGGACGTGCCGCAGGCGCTGGTCGATCAGCTTCGGAGTCCTGGCAGGATGGCGATTCCGATTGGCGCTCCGCATGCCGAGCAGGAGCTGATGCTGATCGAGAAGGATGATGCGGGCATGGTCAACAAGCGCCGGGTCCTGCCGGTTGCGTTCGTGCCGCTGACCGGCGATCGGTGGCAACTCGACCGGTAGAGCCCGGTTGTCTCCCGTCATGGCCGGCGAAGGCTTCGGTGTGTGATTGGAAAGACGTCGATGGCCGGCCTTTGCTGCCGTCGCCGGCCACGACGACAGGAGCGTTGCGGATCGCCGGACGGTTGACGACCGGGTGGCGAGGCATGCTACTCACCAGTAGCCAAGCCTGTGTCGGACGCCGATCGGAGACCTGTCCATGAAGCTGATGTGGTTCCATCTGATGCCGTACACCGAACTGCCGGACGATTTCCGGGACAAGCATCCGTCGGTGTGGGTCGATATCCACTCGTCGCTGTTCGACCCCAAGCGCGCACATCGTATGTACAACGACTTCATGGACGAGCTGGAATACGCCGCCGATTGCGGGTTCGACGCAATTTGCGTGAACGAGCACCACTCCAACGGCTATGGGCTGATGCCTTCGCCCAATCTGATCGCCTCGGCGCTGGCACGCCGCACCACGGATACGGCGATCTGCGTGATGGGCAACTCGCTGGCGCTGTATAATCCGCCGACGCGGGTCGCGGAGGAGTTCGCGATGATCGACGTGATCTCCGGCGGGCGGCTGATCGCCGGGTTCCCGGTCGGGACGCCGATGGACACCTGCTACGCCTACGGCCAGAACCCGTCGCTGCTGCGCCCGCGCTACCACGAGGCGCATGACCTTGTGCTGCGCGCCTGGACCGAGCGCGACACGTTTGCCTTCAACGGCCGCTACAATCAGCAACGCTACGTCAATATCTGGCCGCGCCCGGTGCAGAAGCCGCACCCGCCGATCTGGATCCCCGGCGGCGGCTCGGTCGAGACCTGGCAGTGGTGCGCCGAGATGGACTATGTTTATTGTTACCTGTCTTACTATGGCTACAAGGCCGGCCAAGCGACGATGGACGGGTTCTGGAACGAAATGGCGCGGCTCGGGAAGGATCGTAATCCGTACCGCGCGGGTTTCCTGCAGTTCGTCGGCGTAGGTGAGAGCCGCCAGCACGCCTTCGACCTCTACACCGAGGCCGCGGAGTATTTCTACGGCCGCTGCCTGCATGTCGATGCGCGCTGGGCGATGCCGCCCGGCTATGTCTCCGAAGCCAGCCAGCGGCTCGGCATTCAGAGCCAGATCCAGCAGGCCGCCGGGGCCGGTGTGCTCGGCTCGACCAGCGGCACCCGCTTCGCCAGCGTCGCGCGCGAGATGGATGCGATAGTCGATAAGGGCTACGTGATCATCGGTTCGCCCGACGAGGTGGCCGAGCAGATCCGCGAGGTTGCGCACAACCTCAATGTCGGTCATCTGATGATGCTGCTGCAGTTCGGTAACATGGGTAAGGACCTCTGTCGGTACAATACGAAACTGTTTGCGGAGCAGGTGATGCCGAAGCTCAGGGACGTGTTCTCCGAATGGGAGGATCGCTGGTGGCCGCAGCCGATGGCCCAGACGCAGCGAGCCGAGGTGCCGGCCTTCGTGCCAAGGTTGGCGGCCGAGTAACCGAACCTCCTCACCTTGCGGGAGGGGCAGGGGAGGGGGCCAACCCGCCCGAATGAAACCAGGAGCCCGACCGTGACCGAACCTCAGACGTTGACCATAGACGTCAACGGCTTCCCGACACGCGTGTGGCGCAAGGGCTCGGGCCCGAAGCTGGGCTTCCTGGCCGGCTATGGTGGGCTGCCGCGCTGGGTGCCGTTCCTCGATGCGCTTGCCGAACGTCGCACAGTGATCGTCCCGTCGCTCCCGGGCTTCCCTGGCGGGGATCGCGGTCACACGGTGCTGGACGCGCATCTCGATTGGCTGCTCGCAGTGCGCGAAACCCTGGCGAAGGCGGAGCTGCTGGGCGCCGATCTTGTCGGCAGCTCGGTGGGCGGCTCGTTGGTGGCGGATGTGGCCGCGGTCTGGCCGAATGAGGTGCGCCGCATCGCACTGATCGCTCCGTTCGGCCTGTTCGACGAGAAGGATCCGGCGACGGATCCATGGGCGCAGCGCGCCGACGCTATCCCTGGGCTGCTGTGCGCCGATCCGGAGGTTTGGAAAGCACTCAAGGCGGTGCCGGAAGGGGCCAATTCGATCGAATGGCCGATCGAGCAGACCCGCGCCAATGAAGCTGCCGCGCGGCTGCTCTGGCCGCTCGGCAACACGAAGCTCGAGAAGCGGCTGCCGCTGATCAAGGCGCCTACCTTGCTGATCTGGGGCGCGGAGGACCGTATAATGCCGCGCGGCTATGCGGAGAAATTCCGCAGCGGGATCGGTGCTGGGACAGAGTTGCGTGTGATTGAGGGGGCTGGCCATCTGGCGGAGCTTGACCGGCCGCGTGAGGTGGCCGAGGCCATTCTCGGCTGGACCGCTTAGGTGGCGATGATGCAGCTCGATCGCGACAATCTTCTTGTCCTGGAGATGATACGCGCCTCGGGGCGGCCTCCCTTCGAGAAGCTGACGCCGGATGAGGCGCGCGACGCCTACATGAAGAGCCGGGCGGTGCTGCAGCCCGATCCGGAGGAGGTCGGCGAAACGCGCGAGCTGTCCTGTCCGGGGCCGCTTAGCGACATTCGTCTTCGGCTGTATCGGCCGCTCGGCGCAGCTGCTCCTGAACGCCTGCCGGGCTTGGTTTTCTACCACGGTGGTGGATGGCTGCTCGGCGGGCTGGATTCGCATGACGGGATTTGCCGCATCCTCGCCAATGGGGCGCGCTGCGCGGTGCTGTCGGTCGATTACCGGATGGCGCCCGAGCATAAGTTCCCTGCCGCAGTGGAGGACTGTGCTGCGGCCACGCGTTGGGCGGCGGAGCATGCCGCCGAGCTTGGGATCGCGCCTGGGCTGATCGCGGCCGGTGGCGATTCCGCAGGCGGCAATCTCGCCGCAGTAATGGCGTTGATGGCGAGAGATGGTACGCTGCCGCCTCTGATGTTCCAGCTTCTGATCTATCCGGCAACGGACATGACCATGACGACGGTTTCATATCAGATCATAACAGAGGGCGTGCCGCTGACCTCCGCAACCATGAAATGGTTCATCGACCATTACATGCGAAGCCCGGCGGACCGGTTGGATTGGCGCGCGTCGCCGGCGCGCGCGGTGAGCCTGGCCGGGACCGCGCCGGCGCTGGTGATCACGGCGAGCAACGACCCGCTGCGCGACGAAGGGATCGAGTACGCGCACCGGCTGGAGCGAGAAGGCGTGCACGTCGCGCACGTGAATTTCTCGGATCAGATGCACGGCTTCGTCAGTATGGGGAAGATCATCCGCACCTCTGCGACAGCTTTGGCGATGATCACCGCTATGCTGCGGCGGGAGTTCGCGCTGGCAAGGCTGCCCTCCTCTCTCGTGGGGTAAGGGCCGATGTGCCAATATGGTAGCAGGCGACCGACCTCGTCATCGCCGGGCCCTGTCCCGGCCCATCTCCCGCACGTTCCGCTGTGCCTGTAGCAACTTGCGGGAGATAGCCGGCATGATCTCCTACGTTCGGCGGCGGAGACCGAGCAAACCGACCAACCCGGTCAGGCCCGTGCCCATCAATGCGATGGTGGAGGGCTCGGGAGCCGCCACCAGCAAATATGAATGCGGATAGCCATAGCTCCCGACTGCAAATTGGTAAGTCCCATCTCGCGCCAGATCTGCTGCGGGGACGAACTTGTCTTGGACGGTGGGAACGCCCGCAGTCGGGTTTATTGTGATCTGCACGTCCGCGTACCCCGGATCCAGGGGAGACGATATGATGAAATCGACAAACGTGGCCGGATGAACCGAATTGTTGAAGGCGAGGCTTGAAGCGGGGACGAGTGTGTCCGTCGTGATGAATTTCGGCGAATCATATACGAAGAAGACAAACTTCGCGCTCGGGTTGAAGACCTCGTAAATGACCGAGGCATTCGCCTGTGGCGCCACGACGGCCGATAATCCAAGGGCTGACACGAGGAACGCAATCTTCGCGAACATAACACGACTCCCTTTTAGGCGGCCGCCAGCGATTAGCGGTGGCTGGTGGAATTGCGCCACAAGCTGACCCCAAATTCCTCCAAAATCTTCCAAAAGCGATTGCTATCAATGACTTGCGGCGATCTCTAGGCTTTGAGTGGGGGGCTGTGACTCGAAACCGGCCGCGGCGCTAAGCTGTCTCCTTCCCGGCCTATCGCTCGCGCGGGAGCAGCCAATGGATGCGCATAGTTCGTCCGAAGTCTTGCTGTTCGACCTATTCCGCCTCGATCGCCGCGGCGGTGGCCTGTCCCGATGCTCCGACACTGGCCAACTCGTCCCCGTCACGATCGGCTCACGCGCCCTAGAGGTGCTCGGCGTCCTGATCGAACGGCGTGGGGACATCGTCTCGAAGGACGAGATCATGAGGGCGGTTTGGCCGAGGACGGTGGTCGAGGAAGCGAACCTTACCGTCCAAATATCGACCCTGCGCCGCATCCTCGACACAGGCCGACAAGGGGGAAGTTGCATCCGGACCGTCCCTGGCCGCGGTTACCGGTTCGCCCTCCCGGTGACACAACCCCAGAACGCAGACGCCGTTCCGGCAGCACTGCCGACTGCCAACCCGGTTGCAGCGCTTGAGGCAGCGCAACCGCTGTTGTGGCGGCGTCGACCCCGGCTCTGGTCCGCCGTGGGATCGAGCGGAGTCGCGATTGCGGTACTGAGCATCATGGCCTGGCACGGCGGCTGGCATTCCAGGACGCCCGTGCCCCCTCGGCTCTCCATCGTCGTCCTTCCATTTGAGAATCTGAGTGGCGACCCAAAGGAGGACTATCTCGCCGATGCCCTCACCGACGACCTGACCACCGATCTCTCCGCTGTGCCCGGGATGTTCGTCATCGCGCGGGAAACCGCATATGCGTACAAAAGCGACGCGATGGACGTGCGTAGGGTTGGTGCGGGCGTCGGCGTCCGTTACGTAGTCGAGGGCAGCGTGCACAAGCTGGACGATACTTTGCGGGTGAATGTCCAGCTCGCCTCAACCGAAACCGGTGCTCAACTCTGGGCAGATCGCTTCGATGAGAAGGTGAACGAGCTCGGCATGGGGCAAGAGGAGATTGTCGAGCGAATTGGCCAAGCGATGAGCGTCGCCCTGACGGACATCGAAAGCGCTCGCAGCAAACGGGAGCGACCGACCAATCCGGACGGGTTCGACCTCATTCTCCACGCGCAGTCACTGGGACTCCACACAATGGGACCCAGGGAGCACGCGGAACGCCTTGTCTTGTATGAAAAGGCTCTCCAGCTCGATCCTACCTCAGTTCTCGCGATGACAGGACTTGCTGGAGAGCTTAGAGTCTGTCCGGGAACATTGCTAGTTCCTGCATAGCCGTCTGACCATGAGACGGATGGAAGCGAGCAACAGAAAGGCACGCGCCTTCACATTGAGATTTTCCCAATCCTTACCCAGTCGACGACATCGGTTGAGCCACGCCAGCGTGCGTTCGACCACCCATCGCTTTGGTAGCACGACAAAGCCCTTGGCCTGGTCAGATCGTTTGACGATCTCCACCTCGGCCTGCGACACGACACGCTTCAACGCCTCCTGGAATCGCCGCCCCTGATAGCCGCCATCGGCATAAAGCTTCAGCAGGAACGGAAACATCCCGAACAGCGTCGCCAGCAGCATGGCGCCGCCATCGCGATCCTGGATGTCCGCCGCCGTCACGATGGCCTGTAGCAGCAAACCCTGGGTATCGACCAGGACGTGCCGCTTCTTGCCCTTGATCTTCTTCCCCGCATCATACCCATGCGGATCGATCGAGGCCCCCCTTTTTCGGCGCTCTTCACGCTCTGCGCATCAATCACCGCGGCGGTCGGGCTGGCCTCTCGCGAGGCCTGCTCACGACATTTCACATACAATGCGTGATGCAGTCGCTCCAGCGTGCCGTCCCAGGTCCATCGTTCCAGATAGTCGTGCACTGTGCTCCGCGGCGGCAGGTCCTTGGGGATCGCCCGCCATTGGCAGCCGGTGCTCAGCACATACATCACGCCGTTCACCACCTGGCGGATATCAACGCTCCGCTTGTTGCCGCCCGGCTTGGCCGGGGGGATCAATGGTTCCACCTCGGCCCATTCGGCATCAGTCAGATCGCTCTCATAGCGCAGTCGGGTGCGGTCGTACCGCGTCCGGTTCTCCTTGGTCCACATCCAGTCCCCCGAATCGATGCTCGGGGGAGAGAGAATCACAGGCAATTCAATGGCTTCAAGGGTGACCCGCTAAGCAATTCTAAAGACTCAATTTGTTCCCGGACGGACACTTATCCGTCGAAGCTTCTTCGGCTACGATACGATGGAGGACGACCTCGATCGAGCGGCGAAGCTCATAGGCGATGCAGCGGCGATCAATCCTAGCCATGTCTTTGTTCTGAATGACACGGCGTTCCTGTTGTTTGCCCAGGGCCGCTACGCCGAGGCAGTCTCCGCCTATCAGCGCCTGCTGGACGAATATCCGAACATGGCGTCTGCCTATAATCAGATAGGGTATTGCCTGGTCGTCACCGGCCGGGCGGACGAAGCGATCCCGATGATCGAAACCGCGATCCGGCGAGACCCACGAAGCCCCTACAATTGGAGTCGTTATGAAAATCTCGGTTTAGCGCTGTTGCTGCTTGGCAGAAACGACGAATCGATTGTCTGGACGCAACGCGCTCTAGCAGCCAATCCAAATAACACTGCGTTTAATCGCGCACAATTCAACCTCCGCCTCGCCGCGGCGTATGCCCGGCTTGGACATCTCAACGAGGCACATCGGGCCGTCGCGGAGGCAAACCGGATCTGGCCTTACGACACCGTCCGAGGTCACGCGCCTGACCAGGATCCCTCCAACCAGGTGTACGCCGGGCAAATTGAGCGCTATCAGGTGGCGCTTCGCATTGCCGGGCTGCGGGATCACGCGGAGGAAGATGCCGATTTCGGCGTGGCATCCGACGACAAGCTGCATCAGCAGCTCGTCGGCCTGACGCCGACGACGGTGCCCGGTGCCACGACGATCCGCACCGCCGAGCTTCAGCGGCTTCTTGCCGAGCGACCGCCGATTATCATCGATTCGCTGGGGTATTTCTGGGGCCGGTCGATCCCGGGTGCGGTCGGGCTGAAGGATGCGTTCTGGGGAGGGACCTTCACCGACGCGCTGCAGGATCGTTTGCGGAGGAAAATGCGGGAGTTGACGAAGGGCGATCTCTCGACACCGATCATCTCGATGGGTTGGAATTCAGAACGTTTCGGCGGACGCAACCTGGCGCTGCGCCTCGTGGCGCTCGGCTACACCCACGTTTACTGGTACCGCGGCGGGCGCGAGGCATGGGAGGTGAACGGATTGCCGGAAACTGATCTTTCACCGCAGGATTGGTGACTCACGATTACCGACCACCAACGGCCTCTCGATACGGCGGCAGTCGGACTTTCTGGTTGCGGCTCGCTCGACCAGCCGCGTGTCTGCTTTCCGTCAAGAGGGAGACCACAGTCAGTCGGTGCGCCGGCGTGCACCATGCGAGCTCTGCCCTGGGCGGCGGTACCATCGTCTGTCATGAGGGGATCATGCGCGTCCCCTGGTGGCTGCCCGCCCTGCTCGGCCTCCTGACCGCGGTTGGGCCGGGCTCGACCGACATGTATTTGCCGGCCTTCCCGGCCATCGAGGCATCGCTGCACGAGCCGCCCGGCTCGGCGCAGCTCTCGCTTGCCGCGTGGTTCGCCGGGCTCGCGGTGGGGCAGATCACGCAGGGGACGCTGTCGGACCGCTATGGGCGGCGCCGGCCGCTGATCGCTTCCACCGCGCTCTACACGTTGACCTGCGCGGCGTGTGCGCTGTCGCCGAGCATCGCGGTGCTTTCGGGGTTTCGCTTCCTATCCGCGGTGGCGGCGGCCGCAGGCATGGTCATACCGCGAGCGGTGGTGCGTGATCTGGCAGACGGGCACGAGGCGGCCGTGCTGATGTCGCGGCTGATGCTGGTGATGGGCGCAGCGCCGATCCTTGCTCCGACGATCGGTGGCGCGGTGCTGGCGTTTGCCGACTGGCGCTGGATTTTCTGGATTCTGACGGCGTACGGCGCGGGCTGCTTCGCGCTGGTCTGCGTGGCTCTGCCCGATACGCTGCCGCCCGAGCGGCGGACGCGACTCTCCTTCGGCGAGCAGTTGGAGCGCTACGCTCATATCCTGCGCGACCGAGGGTTCGTCACACATGCCGCCCTGGGCGGTTGTGCAACTTTCGCGTTCTTCGCCTATCTCGGCGGGTCGTCGCCGGTCTTCATCGATGGGTTCGGATGGACGCCGTCTGGATTCGCGCTGCTCTTCGGTTCCTGCGCGCTCGGCCTGGTGAGCGCGGCGCAGATCAACGCTCGCATCCTCCGCCCTTTTGGCCCATCCAGGATCCTGCACGTGGTGGCGCGCATCGATCTCGCCGCGATGGCGGTGCTCGCCGGGCTGGCTTTTGCTGGAGTGCATCGGTTCGCCGCCGTGTACGTGCCGCTGTTCGTGTTCGTGAGCTGCCAGGGCTTCGTGAACCCGAACGCCACCGTTGGCGCGCTGTCGCGCCACGGCGCGCATGCCGGGAGCGCATCGGCGCTGATGGGCATGGGGCAGTTCCTGCTGGGCGCTGTCAGTGGCCTGTTGGTCGGCCTGCTCACCGACGGCACGGCACGCGGCATGGCCGCGCTGATGCTGGTCGGGGCTGCAGGAATGGTGATTGCCGAGCGGCTTCGCCCGCGGCCATAGTCGGCCGATCGGACGAGGATGCATGGAATGACGGTGGTCGTGGGGATTCCCGCCTGTGAGTGGACCCGCAACGCATTGCTGTGGCACGAGACCCCAGCGCGCTATGCCGCCGCGGTGTTCGGAGCGGCCGGCGCACTGCCGCTGATGATCCCGCCGATGGGTCCGGCACAGGTCGCGGTACTGGACCGATTGGACGGGCTGCTGCTGCCCGGGAGCCCCAGCAACGTCCATCCGCGCCACTATGAGGGCGGCGAGAGCCTCACCCCTGAGCAACACGATCATCAGCGCGACGCCACCGTCTTGCCGCTGATCCGCGCCGCTATTGCCCGCGGCTTGCCGGTGCTGGCGATTTGCCGCGGCATCCAGGAGTTGAACGTCGCGCTGGGCGGCACGCTGCACCAGCTTGTCCACGAGCTGGATGGTCGGCGCGACCATCGCGGCGGCTCCGGCACGGTGGAAGAACGATATGGGCCGAAGCACAAGGTCATGCTGTCGGGCTGGCTTGCGCGGCTGATCGGTGCCGGGGAGATCACGGTGAATTCGCTGCACAGCCAGGCGGTCGAACGCCCGGCACCGGGCCTTGTCGTCGAGGCGCGTGCCGAGGACGGCACGATCGAGGCGGTGCGGGTCGAGACCGCGCCCGGCTTCGCGATCGGCGTGCAGTGGCATCCGGAGTGGGGCTACGCCGACAATCCGGCGAGCCTGGCTTTGTTCGGCGCTTTCGGCGAAGCCTGCCGGCGCTTTCGGTCGGGTTTGAGGGAGGCGGCCTGAAATGGACCTGCAACTCGGCGGCAAGCGCGCCCTGATCACCGGCGGTTCGAAGGGTATCGGTCGCGCGACCGCCGAGGTGCTGGCTGACGAGGGGTGCGATGTCACGCTGGTGGCCCGCGACGCGGCGCTGCTCGAGCAGGCCGCGGCGGCGATTCGGGCGCGGCGACAGGTGAATGTGCGGGTGATCCCGGCGGATCTGTCCTCGGACGAGACAGTGCGGCGGGTCGCTGACGAGGCTGGTGACGTTGATATCCTGGTGAACAATGCGGGGGCTATCCCGCCAGGCCATCTCCTTACCGTTGATAACGAGACTTGGCGGCGCGCCTGGGACCTCAAGGTATTCGGGTTCATCTCGTTCTGCCGGAGCGTGTATCCCCGGATGGCGGCACGGAAAGCGGGCGTGATCGTGAACGTGGTGGGCGCGGCGGGCGAGAAGTTTCCGCCGAGCTATATCGCCGGGGCGGCCGGCAATGCCTCGTTGATGGCTTTTACCCGCGCGCTGGCGCGTCAGGCGCCGGCGGATGGGGTGCGGGTGGTCGGGATCAATCCCGGACCAGTCGCGACGGACCGGCTGATCATGTTGCAGCGAGACCGCGCGGCGAAGACGCTGGGCGACGCTGAGCGCTGGCAGGAGTTGTTCGCCGGCATGCCGTTCGGGCGTGCGGCCACGCCGGCCGAGATCGGTTATGCGGTGGCGTTTCTGGCCAGCCCGCGGTCCGGGTACACGTCCGGGACGATTCTGACGATCGATGGCGGGGCGGCGTGACAACAGACGGCTAGACCCACCCGAGTTCCTTCAGCGCCATGCCAGAGTTCCAGATCTTCTGCATATGCGTGATCTTTCCGTTGTCGAATTGCATGACATAGACATAGTCGGTGCTTGTGCTTTTGCCGGTTGGCGGGCACGGACCGCCTGCCAGGTGCGTGCCCTTGAACACGCCATAGGCGCACACGTTGTTGCGGACCGGATCGGTCGCAAAGGACTTCACTTCGTAAGTCGCGTCCGTCAGGACCTGAGTAATGCCATTCATCCAGTCAGTATATTGCTGCAGGGTTTTGATCTCCGCCAGCGGCTCGGCCTGCGCGCTGAAGGTTGCGTCGGGCGTGCAGTAAACGCTACACCCCTCCCATCCCTTGCCGGTTTCGCAGGCGGCGAAGAACGCGGCCGCCGTCTCTGTGATCGATGACATGATGCCCCCCTTCATTGGGTATAGTCCTCACATCACCACGCTAGCATTGTCGGGTCTTGCATTCGACACCAAAGTGGTCGGCGAGTTCGGCGCCGGTGAAGCCCAGGGTGAAACTCTCCGGGTCGAGCGGGCGCATCGTCCGGTTCCAGTCCTGCCATTCCGCGGCCAGGAGGCGGTAGATATCGGGATAGCGGTCCTTCAGGTTGGCGCGCTCCAGCGGATCCTGCACGACGTCAAACAGGAAGGTGTTGCCGCGGATCTTGAGGTATTTCCAGTCGCCGTCGCGAACCGCTTCCTGAGCATGGTTCTTGTAGCGCCAGAAGAGTTTGCGCGGCACCGGTGCGGCGCCCTCGGTGAGCCAGGGTAGCAAGCTCATGCCGTCGCTCGGGTAGGACGGGTCGGGCGTCGTGCCGGCGGCGGCCAGCAGCGTCGGCAACCAATCCATGGTGATCATCACCTGCTGCGACACCGACTCGCGCGGCACGCGAGCGGGCCAGGAAACGATTGCCGGAATGCGCAACCCGCCCTCGAGCAACTCCGACTTTCGCCCGGTGAAGGGCCAGGTATCTGAATAGCGCTCGCCGCCATTGTCGCTGGTGAAGACAACGATGGTGTTATCGGCGATGCCGGCGCTGTCGAGCGTCTCGAGCACACGGCCGATCTGCAGGTCCATACGCTGGACCATTCGCTGATAGGTGCGCTGCGTGCCGCCATCGAAATGGAAGAGACTCTTGATGCGCAATGCTTCGGCCTCGTCACCGGGCGCCTCCCAGGGCCAGTGCGGGGCATTGAAGTGCAGGCTGAGGAAGAACGGCCGGTCGGCGCGGGCGAAGCGCTTGATCGTGGCGACAGCGCGGCTGCCCAGGAGGTCGGTGAGGTAGCCCTGCTGGTGCACCGGGGTGTCATCGTCCCAGAGGTCCTCGGTGTCGGTGTCGGCGGGCCCGAACTTATGGGTGTAGTAGTCGAGGACCCCGCCGCGAAAGCCGTAGAACTGCTCGTACCCGCTTTGCAACGGCCCGAACTCAGGTAGCTTTCCGAGATGCCATTTGCCGATGAGGGCCGTGTGGTATCCGGCAGCCTTGAGGAGCGACGGCAGCGTGGGATGTTCGGGTGGCAGGCCGATCTTGCGTTGCGAGCGGCTGCTGAGCGGTTCTTCGAGCCCGATCGCCAGGCGGTATTGATATTGCCCGGTCATCAGCGCCGTGCGCGAGGCCGTGCACACCGCGGAATTAGCGTAAGCCTGGGGAAAGCGCATTCCGTCGGCTGCGATGCGGTCGATGTTCGGTGTGGCGAAGTCGCGGCGGCCGTAGCACGACACGTCGGCATAGCCGAGGTCGTCGGCGAGGATGAAGAGGATGTTGGGCTGCGGTGCGGCCATGGAGTCCCCTAGCCCGAGAACACGATGCCGGACAAGGACCACGGCGGCGGCGACCGTACGAGACGTTGATCACAGTGTGCCTCGCACAGATACCGCATTAGAGCGATTGCTTAATAGGGAAGGGGGTTCCCCACTTCGATGGCTTCGAACAAACACCTGAAAAGTACGTTGATCTCCGCTTCACGCAGGCACAACAATTTTGGTCGCAAATCGTCCTACTTGACTTTGAACAATCAAGGTGGATGCAGACAGAGCAAAGGGATTGACTGGTCTGCACGCGCCTGATAGTCATCAAATCCCTTGTCCTGAGAGCAGGATGCGATCGAGTCGCACAAATTCGAATCTGCAGCGCAACGTGCCAGATTCAAATCCGACCCCCATCACCCAAAGCCCGCATCTTGCGGGAAGCGGGTCATCAGGGCGGTAATCCCGCGCGCGCATGTTCGCCCGGCCTTGTCAACACGAGTGAGATTGCAGATGCCTTTTCCACGCCATACCAGAATTACCGATGCTGGACGGGTGGATGCCACTCGCAGATTGGACATTCCGGAGTCGGCCCGGCCCTTCCGTCTGGCCCGGATCGACGCGACAGGGATTGCGGCGATCCACTTGATCGCACTGCTTGCGTTCGTGCCCTGGCTCTTTAGCTGGACCGGAGTAGTCCTGGCACTTCTGGGGCTCTATGTATTCGGCACGCTCGGGATCAGCCTATGCTTTCATCGTATGCTGACCCATCGCAGCGTCGTCTGCCCTGTATGGTTGGAACACTCCCTTGCCATCCTTGGTTTGTGCTGTGTCCAGGACACCCCAGCTCGCTGGGTCGGCATACACCGGCGGCATCACGAGCATGCCGACGAACAGCCGGACCCTCATAGTCCGCTTGCCGGCTTCCTTTGGGGGCATATCGGTTGGATGCTCTTCAGAAACCGGGAGCTAACCCGCATGAGGTTGGTCTCGCGCTATGCCAAGGACGTTATGCGGGACCCTTTCTACGCCAAGCTGGAGCAGAACTTCCGCTGGGTCCGGGTGGTTTTGATGTCATGGCTGGTTTTCTTTGCCAGCGCGCTCCTCGTTGAACTGGTTCTAGGAGGAAGCGCATTGGAGGCAATTCAATTCGGCTTCAGCGTGCTGATCTGGGGAGTGTTCGTTCGCACGGTCCTCGTTTGGCACGTCACCTGGTCCGTCAATTCGGTGACGCATATGTGGGGCTATCGCAACTACGAGACCGATGAATGCAGTCGCAACAATCTGATCATTGGCTTCCTCAGCAACGGCGAAGGTTGGCACAACAATCATCACGCCGCCCCGCGTTCGGCGCGCTTCGGTCATCGGTGGTGGGAATTGGACGTGACGTGGCTAACGATCCGACTCCTTGCGGCACTTGGCCTCGCGCGGAAGATCGTAACGCAATATCCTTCACTTGCAATCACAGGTGATGTGGATCGGCGTGGCGTTTGACCCCTACCGGGGTCCATTCTTTTTGCGTGATATGCATCAAGCGGGACAGCTCTGTGCGAAACTCGCGTGACCCTTAGGTGTCGCGAGGGCCCCTGGCATGAGTCATCACACGTACTCTCCACGATCAGGCGCGCCATGGATTCCTCGCAACCATTGCACATCGAGCCGGGTGGTACCGTGGGTCGGTTCAGGCCAGCGTCCGGTAGCCGAGCGCTGCAGCCTCCCGTTCCAGTTCCACTAGCCGCGCGTAGGCCGTCTCGTCCGCCGGCGTGACGGCAATCAGCTTCAAACCCGCCCTGACGTCGGCATGCTCCGGTTCGGCGCCGAGCCGGGCGAGTGCCGTCCGCAGCGTCTCGACGACATCCGGCGGCGTCGCCGCGCTGGTCACGAACGGGATCGCCGGGCTCGGCTGCGTCGCGGCGAGGGTGCGCGTACGCTCGCTCACAATGTCGCGACGATTGCAGCAGAATGCGTTGGGGACGGAATCGACCCAGGTGGCGTCGGTCTCGCCCCTGACTAACCGATCCAGACTGGTGGGAGTCCCCCGTGCTCAATATCGAACCGAAGAAACTCCGCCCGCCGGCGAGCTCGGCGATCGAGTGGCGGTTGGCTCAGCCCGGACAGCCGTGGGTCGGGAGTGCGGGAAGGGCCGCAGCAGTTGCTGGGGTGTGTTGCCGGCGGGTCGCTGATAAACTCGGCGCTGAGGTTTACTGAACTCCGAAGGCTGTTCACGACGTTGCGATTTTGTGTGTCAGGGACGAACGGTCGCGGGTGGCGAAGATGCGCCTTGGCCGGGCCATTGGCCCCGGGCGGATCACGCAGTGGCGTTTCGGCACTTGCGGCAACTCCAGGGGCAGGTCGGACGTTCGCGGCTCATGCCGCCGATCGAACATGTCGTGGTTCTCATGCTGGAGAATCGTTCCTTCGATACGATGCTGGGTTGGCTTTACCCCGGCCGGACCGACTTCGATGGACTTTCGGGTGATGAGGCGAATCCTCTGACCGAAGCCGGTGTCGGCGAGCGTTGCGTATCGGTCTGGACTTCTCCGGAGCTGGCACCAGAGACAGTCCGCATGCCAGACCCTGACCCGGGCGAATTATTCGCCGACATCAACATGCAGATTTTCGGAGTGAATGGTCGTCCGGGTATCGACCCTCCCACCATGTCCGGTTTCGTCGATAACTACGCGCGATAGAATCCGCCGCCTCGCGATCCCAGCCAAGTCATGCACTGCTTTACCCCTGACCAAGTGCCGGTCATGAGCGCGCTGGCGCGTGCCTTCGGCGTGAGTGACCGGTGGTTCGCCTCGGCGCCGTGTCAGACTTGGCCCAACCGGTTGTTCGCACATGCCGGTACGGCCGGAGGTCGGGCTGATAACTGGGCGATTCCCGTCCCGCTATTCCTTCACACGGTGTTCCGGACGCTAGAGCGCTTCGGGCGCACCTGGCAAGTGTATTTCTACGACATGCCGCAGACCGCTGCGTTAGCCGACCTGTGGACGCGCATTCCGACACATTTCCGCTTTTTCGAGGACGATTTTGCCAAGGACGCGGCGATTGGGCGGCTGCCGAACTACAGCTTTGTTGAGCCGCGCTACTATCCGAGCCTGATTGACGGCGTACCGCCGAACGATGAACATCCGCCGCACAACCTGCTGTACGGCGAGCAGCTCGTTGCGTCTGTGTACAACGCGGTGCGAGCCAGCCCTGCGTGGGATCGCACGCTGTTGGTGGTGACCTTCGATGAGCATGGCGGCTGCTATGACCACGTGGCGCCTCCACCTGCGACCCCGCCTGGGCCACCATATCCGGACGGGTTCCGGTTTGACCGGTTCGGGGTGCGGGTGCCGGCGGTGATTGCCTCACCTTGGATACCAGCGGGTAGCATCATCCGACCGCCGCAGGATGGACCGCCGTTCGACCATACCAGTATTATCGCGACACTGCATCGCTTGTTCGAACTCGGCCCGGAGCCGACACCACGGGTCGCCGCCGCTCCTGACCTGCTCGGCGCACTCAGCCTGCCGGGCCCCGAAAATCAGGGGCCATCACGGATGGTGGAGGTTGCGGTAGAGGCAGACCGCGCGGAGTTGCGCCGGTTGCGCCAATTGCGAAGCAACCACCACCAGCGGCGACTGCGACATCCTGCTGCACTCATCCCCGGTCTCGCGGCGCGAGTGGCCGCGCATATCCACCGGCGCTGGCCGAAGCGGGATAGAGCGCGATCGCCAAAGAAGTAAGGAAATGCAGTATCAGCGGCATCAGCGTGGAGCAGTTCACTCTAGCGTCGGGTAGCCGAGCGTTGCGGCTTGCTGTTCCAACTCCAGCAGGCGCGGATAGGCCGCTGGGTCCGCCGGGGTAATCGTGTGCAGCTTCAACCCCGCCCTGACGCCGGCATGCTCGGGTGCGGCGCCGAGCCGGGAGAGTGCCGCCCGCAGCGTCTCGACGACATCCGGCGGCGTCGCCGCGCTGGTCACGAACGGGATCGCCGGGCTTGGCAGCGTCGCGGCGAGGATGCGGGTCCGCTCGCGCACGGGGTCGCGGTAGTCGCAGCAGAAAGCATAGGTGACGCAATCGACGCAGGTGGCATCCGCCTCGCCGGCGATCATCCGATCGAGACTGGCGGGGTGGCCGCCGGTCTCGACGACCGAACCAAAGAAACGCCGCCCGCCGGCGAACTCGGCGATCGCGCGACGCGGCAGGTTCATGCCTGAGTTCGAATGGATGCTGTTGAAGGCGAAACGGCATCCGGCGAGGTCAGCCAGCGTCCGGAATGGAGCATCGCGATGGACGATGAAGACGCCGGTGTGGGTGGGACCCTCGCAGCCCGCGGCAGCGTAACACGGCGCGCCGAGCAGGATCGCCTGGCCGCGGAAGATCGTTTGCAGCGGATAACCGCACACCTGCGAGAAGATCAAGTCATCTTCCAGCGCCGCGGGCACGGCGGGTCGGTTGTCGTCCAGCCGCGCCGGCAAACTGGTCACACCAAGACGCCCCGCTTCGTGGCGCAACGCCGCCCAGAAGGCAGCGTTTGCCGAACGCATCTCGGGCAGGTTGTACATCGGCAGGCTCGCTCGCATGGCTCCGCTCCCCTGAGCCCCGCAGAACAGCACGCCAGCGGCCGGCGATCACCTCCTAAGATCAGTCCGCCTGATTCGTGCCGTGCACGACCCCACGCGATCTTGTGACGACCGCACTGTCCGCGCCGCTTTCTTCAATCGACCACATTACTTCGGCGAGATCTGAGCATTCCGCGGCGCCGCCTGCAGGGCCGCCGAGTGGACTGCTGTGCTCGGCAGCTAGGCCGGCCTCGACCTGCTTGTCGGGCTGCCATCCGGCGAGGCCAGTAGCTAACTGATACGTCTAGCTTGCCGAGATCGGCCCAGGGATGATATTACCTTATTAGGTACTCTTTCACCCAGGACGTGTCGTATGGACATCACCAAAGACATCCAGCCGATGACCACCTTCCGCAATCACTCGGCGGAAATTATGCAGCACCTCAAGCGTAGCAAGCGCCCGGTGATTCTGACCGTGAACGGTAAGGCGGCGGCCGTGGTGCAGGATGCCGAAGCCTACCAGCACCTACTCGACCTTGCGGCTGAGGCCAACGCAGCCGAGGGCATTCGGCAAGGATTGGAGGATTTGAGGAACGGCCGCGGCAGCACCGCGCAGGCGGTGTTTGACGAAATCCGCACCGAGCATGGCATACCGCGTTGACCTGACCGAGCGGGCAGCCCGAGACCTCAGGCAGCTATACCGGACCATCGACGCGGAGAACTTCTCGCAGGCCCACGCGTGGTTCAATGGGTTGGAGCGGGTGATTCTGAGCCTCGATGAAAATCCGGCCAGAGGCTCGGTCATTCTCGAGGACGCTCATCTCCGTCACCTGCTCTACGGCCGCAGGCGGAACGTCTATCGGATTATCTATGCGATCGATGAGCGCCGCCGCGTCGTCACATGCTGCACATCCGTCACGGGGCACGCGATGCGTTCACGCCCGGTGACGAGGATTGAGCTGCGTCCCCCGGCTGAATGACCAAAACCCACCCCGATGGACGCCGCCTCCATGCTTGTCTAGCCTCCTCGGCCCATTGGAAGAGAGCGTGATGGTCGAGCTGGCTGAAGAGCACCGCATGCTGCAGGACCTCGTCGCAAAATTCGTCGATCGCGACCTGATGCCGCTCGAGCGTGCCGTGCTGGCGCGGGAGGCGCACGGAGGGAAATTCGGCCTCACCGAGGAAGAAGAAGTACCGCTGCTCGCTAAGTGCCGCGAACTCGGCCTATGGGCGCTCGACGTGCCGGAAGAGCTCGGCGGCGCCAACCTGCCCACCGTCGCGCTGATGCCGATCAACGAGGAGCTGGGCCGCACCGTCGTGCCCTTCACCTTCCCGCCCGACAGCCCGAACCTGCACATGCTGCTGGCGGTCGCCGACGAGCGCCAGCGCGAGCTCTACCTGAAGCCCTACGCCACCGGCGAAGCGAAATCGTGCATCGCCATCTCGGAACCCGGTGCCGGCGGCGATCCGGCGGGAATGACCACCCGAGCCGTGAAGGACGGCGACCACTGGGTGATCAACGGCCGCAAGATCTGGGTCAGCCGCGTGCCGCAGGCCGATTTCGTCATCGTCATGGCCCGTACCGGCGAAGGCAAGCGCCACGAGGGCATCAGCGCCTTCATCGTCGAGCGCGGCACGCCCGGCTTCATCATCGAACGCGAAATCGCGATGATCGGCGGGCGCCGCACCTACGAGCTGGTGTTTGAGAACCTGCGCGTGCCGGAGAGCCAGGTGCTGGGCAAGCTCGGCCACGGCTTCGCGCCAATGCAGTTGCGGCTGACAGTGCGGCGTCTGCAGATAGGCGCCTGGTGCATCGGCATCTCCCGCCGCGCACTCGATATGCTGTGCGAGCATGCCCGGCAGCGCGTGACGTTCGGCGCGAGGCTAGCCGACCGGCAGGCGATCCAATGGTGGGTCGCCGACGCGGCCACCAGGATCCACGCTTGCCGGCTGATGGTGATGGACGCCGCCGCCAAGCAGGATGCCGGGCAGGACGTGCGCACCGAGGCCTCGATGATCAAGGTGTTCGCCACCGAAATGGCTGGCGAGATCGTCGATCACGCAATGCAGGGCTTCGGTGCGATGGGCATGACGAAGGAGTTGCCGCTGCAACAATTCGCCCAACAGGTCCGCGTCATGCGCATCTACGAGGGTCCGACCGAGATCCACCGCATGGTGATCGCTCGCCGCGTCCTGGATGCCCGACACTAACTCTGCCCGTACCAGGCCGGTTCTTTCCGTCGAAGGGCTGCGCACCTGGTTCCACACCAGGCGCGGCGTGATGAAGGCGGTCGATGACGTTTCGTTCGAGCTCTATCCCGGCGAGACGCTGGCAATCGTGGGCGAATCGGGCTGCGGCAAGAGCGTCACTGCGCTGTCGATCATGCGTCTGGTCGCGGAGCCGCCGGGGCGGATCGAAAGCGGCGTGGTGCGGCTGGGCGACGTCGATCTGCTCCGCCTTCCTCCCGCCGAGATGCGCCGGCTGCGCGGCAACGAGATCGCCATGATCTTCCAGGAGCCGATGACCTCGCTGAACCCGGTGCTGACGATCGGACGCCAGATCGCCGAGGCGGTCGAGCTGCACCAGGGGAAGCGGCGTGCCGCGGCGCTGGTGCACGCGGTGGAGATGCTCCGCCGCGTGCACATCCCCGAGCCCGAGCAGCGGGCGCGCGAGTATCCGCACCAGCTCTCCGGCGGGATGCGGCAGCGGGCGATGATCGCCATGGCGCTGGCGTGCAGTCCGAAGTTGCTGATCGCAGATGAGCCGACCACGGCGTTGGATGTGACCATCCAGGCGCAGATCCTGCGGCTGATCGTCGAGCTGCAGCAGGAGACGGGAACCGCGGTGCTGCTGATCACGCATGATCTGGGTGTGGTGGCCCAGACGGCGGATCGGGTGATCGTGATGTATGCCGGGCGCAAGGTGGAAGAGGCGTCGGTCGAGGCGCTGTTCGCGGAGCCGCTGCACCCTTACATGCTTGGGCTGCTGGCTTCGATCCCGCGCGGTGGGCTGTTGCGCGGTGAAGCGACGTCAGACGAGCGGCTGGTTGAGATTCCCGGCATTGTCCCGCCGCTGGATGCGCTGCCCGTCGGCTGTCATTTTGCCCCGCGCTGCCCGCGCGCCGATGCGTTGTGCCAGGCGCAGTACCCGCCGTTTGAAGAAAAACGCCCGGCGCGTTTCGCAGCCTGCTGGCACACGGACGCTTGAAATGGCCGTGATCGAAGTCGAAGGGCTGAAGAAGCATTTCCCGATCCGCCGCGGGTTCCTGCGCCGCGTTGGCGGCTACGTGTTCGCCGTGGATGGGGTGAGCTTCGGTATCGAAACAGGCGAGACCCTCGGCTTGGTGGGTGAGTCCGGCTGCGGGAAATCGACGCTCGGCCGCGCGGTGATGCGGCTGATCGAGCCGACGGCAGGAACGATCCGGCTCGCCGGGGAAGACATCACGAAGCTGTCGCGAAAGGCGTTGCGGCCGTATCGGCGGCAGATGCAGATCGTGTTCCAGGACCCGTTCTCGTCGCTGAACCCACGCATGACCGTGGGCGAAATCGTCGGCGAGCCGTTGAAGGTGCACGGCATCGCCCGCGGGCGGGCGCGCGAGGAGCGGGTCGCGGCGCTGTTCCATCGGGTCGGGTTACGTCCGGCGCAGATGCGCAACTATCCGCACGAATTCTCCGGCGGTCAGCGGCAGCGGGTATCGATTGCGCGGGCGCTTGCGCTCGAGCCGCACTTCATCGTGGCCGACGAGCCGGTGAGCGCGCTCGACGTATCGATCCAGGCGCAGGTGATCAACCTGCTGATGGATCTACAGCGAGAGCAGCGCCTGTCGTATCTTTTCATCTCCCACAATCTCGGCGTGGTGGAGCATATCAGCCACCGCATCGCCGTGATGTATCTGGGCCGCATCGTCGAATACGCCGACAAGGTTGCGTTGTTCACCCGCCCTCAGCATCCCTACACGGAGGCATTGCTGGCTGCCGTTCCGGTGCCGGACCCAAGAGTGAAGCGCGACGAGCGGGTGCCGCAAGGTGAAGTACCGAGCCCCGTGCGTCCCCCTTCCGGATGTCATTTCCATCCGCGCTGCCCCTATGCCGAGCCGCGTTGCCGGGTGGAATTGCCGGTACTGAAACAGAGCGCGGCCGGGCATTTGGTAGCATGTCACTTGCGGTAATCATTGCGGCGACCACACCCACCGCCATGGCTGGACCTATCGCGCAGCGGATTATCGCCCCGCCTGATACGCCGCGAGACACGCCATATCGACGATCTGGCTCGCCCCGGCATCCATCTGCATGATCTGCACCGGATGGGTCAGCCCGATCAGGAGCGGTCCGATCGTGTTGCCGCCTACCATATTTGGCATCAGCCGCGACGTAATATGGGCCGAGTGCAGCCCCGGCATGATCAACACGTTGGCGGGCCCAGTAAGCCGGCAGAACGGATAGAGCGCGCGCAGCTCGGGCTCCAACGCGACGTCCGGGCTCATTTCTCCATCGTATTCGAAATCCACCTTGCGCCGATCCAACAACTCGATCGCCTCGCGCATCACCGTCGCTGCCGGATGCATCGATGCGCCGAACGTGGTGTGTGAGACCAGCGCCACCCGCGGCTCGTGGCCGAGATGCCGGGCCGCCTGGGCCGCACCGACCGCGATGTCGGCAAGCTGCTGGGCGTTCGGGCGGAACTGGATCATCGTGTCGGCAATGAACAGCGTGCGCCGCAGACCCACCAGCAGGGTCAGCCCAAACGCCGTGCCGTCCGGCACGGGCTCGATCGCGTGCGCCACATCCTCCAGGCAGACCTGCATGGAGCGGGTCAAGCCGGTCACCATTGCGTCGGCATCTCCAGTCGCGACCATGGCGGCGGCGAACACGTTGCGATCCTGGTTGATCATTCGCTGACAATCGCGCTGCAGGAAGCCGCGCCGCTGCAGGCGCCGGTAAAGGAACTCGACGTATTTTGGATTGTTCCCGGAGAGCCGCGCGTTGTGGATCTCGATTCCCTCAGCGATGCCGAGGCCCAGGCTGTCCATTGTTGCACGGACCCGTTCCTCGCGGCCGATCAGCACCGGCGTGCCGTAGCCGGCGTTGCGGAAGGCGACGGCGGCGCGTACGACTTTCTCCTCCTCGCCCTCGGCGAAAACCACGCGCCTGGGGCTGGCGCGCACGCTCTCCATGATGCGGTCGAGCGCTCCGGCGGTGGGATCGAGCCGTCCGGATAGCGCGCGAGTGTAGAGCCGGAGATCGGAGCAGGGCTTGCGGGCGACGCCGCTATCCATCGCCGCCTTGGCGACGGCCGGCGGCACCCACGACATCAGCCGCGGGTCGAAGGCGTTGGGGATGATGTATTCGGGGCCGAAGGTCAGTCGCCGGCCGGCGGAGGCGGTATGCACTTCGTCCGGCACGTCCTCTCGGGCGAGATTCGCCAGGGCCTCGGCGGCGGCGATCTTCATCGCTTCGTTGATTGTGCGCGCACGCACGTCGAGCGCGCCGCGGAAGATATAGGGGAAGCCGAGCACGTTGTTGACCTGGTTCGGATAGTCGCTGCGCCCGGTGGCGATGATCGCGTGCGGGTGGGCGGCGCGCGCCTCCTCCGGCGTGATTTCCGGGTCGGGATTGGCCATGGCGAAGATGATCGGCCGCTCCGCCATTTTGCGCACCATGTCCTGGGTCAGAGCGCCTTTTACCGACAGGCCGAAGAACACGTCGGCGCCCTCGATCGCCTCGGTCAGCGTGCGCGCGCGGGTCGCCACCGCGTGCGCCGATTTCCACTGGTTCATGCCCTCGCGCCGGCCCTGATAAACGACCCCCTTGGTGTCGCACAGCGTCACGTGCTCGGGACGCATGCCCATCGCCTTCAGCAGCTCCACGCAGGCGATCGCCGCCGCCCCGGCGCCGTTCACCACCAGCTTCGTCTCCCGCAGCTCGCGGTTGGTAAGATGGCAGGCGTTGATCAGCCCGGCCGCCGCAACGATCGCGGTGCCGTGCTGGTCGTCATGGAACACCGGGATATCCATCAGCTCGCGCAGCCGCTGCTCGATGACAAAGCATTCCGGCGCCTTGATGTCCTCGAGATTGATGCCGCCGAAGCCGGGACCCAGATGGCGCACCGCGGCGACGAACTCGTCCACGTCCTCGGTGCCGATCTCGAGGTCGAAGCCGTCCACGTCAGCGAAGCGCTTGAACAGCGCGACCTTGCCTTCCATCACCGGCTTGGAGGCGACGGCGCCGAGATTACCCAGCCCGAGCACGGCGGTACCGTTGGAGATCACCGCGACCAAGTTGCCCTTGGTGGTGTAGTCGTAGGCCAGATCGGGATCGCGTGCGATGTGCAGGCAAGGCTCGGCCACGCCGGGGGAATAGGCGAGCGAGAGGTCGCGCGCCGTGGTGATCGGCTTGGTGATGCGGGTCTCCAGCTTGCCTGGTCGGCCAGAGGCGTGCAGTGCCAGCGCCTCTTGCGCCGAGACGCGCGCAGTACGGGTGTCGAGGCTCGCGCCATCGGCCATTGGAGGTTCCCCCGACGTTTGGTTTGCTCGCTCTCTATCATGCGGCGAGGCGCCGCAATCCAGCAAGTCGCCTCCCCGCCACTTTCCGCCTGGCCAGGTGCTGGGGTCCCGCAGCTTGAGCTTGCCTCCGGGCGCAGAGACCCGGCGGTAGGGCGCGAGGCCAGCCGGGATTACCTGGCGGTCGCCCGTGTATGCCTCTAACTGGACCCAGTGGTAACGTAGAAGCATGGACAATCACGAACGACAGCAGGAAATCGAGCGCCTCTACCGGCGGGCCTTTGCCGAGTACGGAGCGGTCGCGTTATGGAGCAGCCGACCGGTCGAGAAACCGACGCCGGCCGACGCCCTCGCCATCACCGAAAGCTTGCGGGTTGAGGGGGATCTCGATGCTCGGCGGCTTGCCGAGCGGATCGAGGCGCTGTGCCGTGCCGCTCTCTAGTCTACAACGCGAGATCCTCCTGCTGCTGGCGGCCCACCGCGATCCGGAGAGCTATATCGCCGGCAGCACCTATCTTACACGCCGCGGTTCGCGATACTCCGATGACATCGACATCTTTCATGATCGCGAGGAGCGCGTGGCCCGCGCCGCCGAGGAGGATGTGGCGACTCTCCAGGCCGCGGCGATGGGCGTCCGGTGGGAGCGGCGCGAGGCGGCCTTCTATCAGGCGCTCATTTCCAAGGATGGTGAGAGCGCCAAACTCGAATGGGCTCAGGATAGTGATTTCCGCTTTTACCCTATCATACGTGATCCTGAGTTTGGTTACGTGCTTCACCCGATCGACCTGGCTACCAACAAAATCATGGCGGCTGCCGGTCGGCGCGAGCCGCGCGATGTTGTCGATCTCGTGGCCATCCACGACGAGATTCTGCCCTTGGGTGCGGTTGCGTGGGCGGCCGTAGGAAAGGCTCTCGGCTTCACCCCGGAGGGCCTGATCAATGAAGTGCGCCGCCTCGCGCATTATACGGAGGCCGACTTTCGGCGGGTTGCCAGCAAGCCTCCGGTGGATGCTATCGAGATTATGCGACGTCTGCGGCAAGCGCTCGAAGAGGCGGATGCCTTTGTCCGGCGAATGCCGACTGGCAAAGTCGGCCTATTGTTTCTCAGAGATGGCAAAGCGGTACAGCCCGATCCCGATCAACTTGACGCCTACACGACGCATCCCGGCGCGCGGCGCGGCCACTGGCCCTCCTCGCCCGAGATCAGCAGTGCAATGCTGGAGCGTTACGGCAAGCCCGCGCCATAGCGGAGAAAGGGGCGGTCGTGGAGCGTTGCGCGCATCGCAGCAGCCAGGGTGGTCTCGCGGCACAATGGCGATCGGGAGATCCTTACACGACGCTCACCCCTTCACCGCCCCTCCTGTCAGCCCGCCCACCAGCCGCTTCTGCGCGAACAGAAACAGGATGGTCGCCGGCAGGGCCACCAGCGTCCCGCCCGCCATCAGTAAGCCCCACTGGATTTGGTTCTCGCCGATGAAGAGCTGCAACGCCACTGTCACCGTGCGCACATTCCGCCCGGTAAACATCAGCGCGAAGAGATACTCGTTCCAAGAGGCGATGAATAGATAGATGCCGACCGCTACCACACCTGGCATGGCAAGAGGCAGCACCACCAGGCGCAACGCCTGCAGCCGCGTCGCGCCGTCTATCATCGCGGCGTGGTCAAGCTCCGGCGGGATGCCGTCGATGTAGCTCGTCAGCAGCCAGATCGCGAATGGCAGCGTGAACGTCGCATGTCCGGCGATCAGCGCGAAATACGTATCCAGCAGTCCGAGCTCGCGCATCAGAATGAACAGCGGCAGGATCAGCATCACCACCGGGAACATGTTGATCAGCAGGAACTGCGTGCGCAGCGCCGCCCGACCACGAAAGCGGAAGCGCGAGAACGCATACGCCGCCGGCAGAGCCAGGATCAGCCCCAGCGACAGCGCCCCGCTCGCAACCACCAGGCTATCGCGCAGGTTCTGCAGGAAACTCGTCCGCCGCAGCAGCTCGATATGGTGCGCCAGCGTCAGCGTGTGCGGCCAGAGAGCGATGGGCGAATGGGTGATCTCGGAGTCAGGCCGCACCGAGGATAGCATCATCCACACCCACGGGAGCAGCGCGAAAGCCAGGATCAGCGCGACTGGCAGCTCGGTACCCAGCAGGCGCACAACCACCCGCCCCGGCGATGTCCCGCGTTGCGTCATCGCTCGCGGCTGCGCCAGAGGTAGGCCACCACTACGCCCAGCAGCAGCAAGGTCAGCAGCACCGCAAGTGCCGAACCGCTGCCGTAATCGCCGCCCGACCAAGCCGTGAGGAAAGCGTGCAACGGCAGGGTCTGCGTGGCCGTTCCCGGCCCACCGCCGGTCATCACCAGGATCAGGTCGAGCGAGTTGGCCACCCAGATCATGCGCAGCAGCAGCGCCGTCGCCATCACGCCGGCAAGGCCCGGCAGGGTCACGTAGCGGAACTTGGCGAACACCCCCGCGCCGTCGATCGATGCGGCTTCGTAGAGCTCGGGAGGGATCCCCTGTAGCCCGGCAAGCAGAGTCACGGCGAAGAAGGGAAAGCCCTGCCAGACGATCGCCAGGATCACTCCGGCCATCGCGGTACTGGGCTGCGCGAGCCAAGGCACCGAGGCCGAGAGGATGCCGAGGCGCATGCCGATCTGGTTCAGCACGCCGAGATTGAAATCCAGCATCCAGGTCCAGATCAGCCCGATGATCACGCTCGGCAACGCCCACGGCACGACCACCAGCGTGCGTGCCAACCCACGCCAGGCGAAGCTGCGGTTCAGCAGCAGCGCCGCCGTCAGGCCGAGCAAGAATTGCAGCGACACTGCGCACACCACCCAAACCAGCGAATGCCAGAGGCTGTTCCAGAATACCGGATCGGCCAGCGCGGCCGCGTAATTGGCCAGCCCGACGAACGGCCGGCTGCGCGGCTGGTACAGGATCACCTTGTGCAGAGACAGCCAGAGCGTGTCGGCCACCGGCAGCATCACCAGCAGCCCAGCGGCAGTGAGTGCCGGGGCGAGCATCAGCCATGGCGTCGCTGCTGGCCCGATGACCCTCGCCCGCCTCGCTGCGCTCGGCACCCTCTCCCGCAGCGCGGGAGAGGGTGGGGGCGCGCGGCCGGCATGGGGGGCGAGGGCGCGGCTTCGCATCAACCGTAGAACAGCTTCTCAAACGCAGCCATCATGTCATCGGACGAGATCTGCCCCAGCAGCGCCTTCTGTGTGTTCTGCGGCCACACCACGCGGGTGAAATCGGCGGTCTGCGGCAGGTTCGGCAGCACGCCGGCTATCGGAAGCGACTGCACTGTCGCATCCACGAAGCGTTTCGGATGCAACGTCCAGTTCCTGGCACCCGAAATCGTCACCGTCATCTGCCCGGCTGCCTTGTTGTACATCACGTTGTTCGGCGCCGTGGACAGCCACGACACCCATTTCCATGCCGCCTCGGGATTCTTGCAGGCGCTAAATATGGCATTGGATCCATCGCCATAGGTCGCCCAGCCCTTGCCGTCCGGGCCGCGCGGCACAACCACGGCGGTGATCGCTTCGCCGAAGGTAGCGGCCATATCGTTCGCGGTGCTGATATGGTGAATTGTCATCGCCGTCCTCCCCGCCTTCAGGTTGTTCATCATCTGCGGGAAGGTGTCGGCCGGAGCCGAGGGTGGGCAGACCTTATGGGTGCGATACAGGTCAATGAAGTACCGGTTCTGTGCCAGGGCCGGAGCGGAAACGAAACCGCCCTTCACCGGGCGGGCTCCGGTGCCGAAGGCGAACGTCATCCAGGGGTCGTGCCCACCGGCCCCACCGCGCATCCCGAAGCCCCACTGCTCGCCTTCGGTCAGCGCCTTGGCCACGGTCAGGAACTCGTCGAAATTCGCCGGCGGCTGCAGGTTGTGCTTCGCCAGCAGGTCGAGCCGGACATAAAGATACAGCACAACGTATTGCAGCGGCATGTAGTAGCGCTTGCCGTCCGGGGCTGTATGCAGCCGCCAAAGATCTTCGGAGATGTCGGTGCGCCCCGGCCAAGCGTCGATCCATTTGTCCATCCCGACCAGCGCGTCCATTTCCATCAAGCGCGCGAGGTTGTTGAACTTGACCATTGCGGTGTCCGGCCCGCTACCAGCAATGATCGAGGTGTAGAGCCGGTTGTCGTAATCGCCTCCGCCACCCCAGGGGATGTTCTCCGCTTCGATATGGATGCCGGGATTGTCCTTTTCGAAGGCAGCGATCATTTCGTGCGGCGTCGCCTTCGGATCGTCGAAATGGTACCACCAGCTCACGGTCACGGTCTTCTGCGCGTGTGGCCGCGCCAGCGGCGCAGTCGCCAACGCGGCCGCCGTGCCGGTGAGCAGCATGCGTCGCTTCATGGCCTCGTTCCCTCCTTTTCCGTCTGCCTTATGTTGTGCGCTTCTTCGGCGAGCCGCTACCCCCGCCGAAGTCATGGCGGCTGGGCCGTGCCAATGGGGCTGCTCGAACGTTTCGACATTAGCCGGACGTGCGTGGCGGTCGATCGCGGCATCTATACGCCGCCACCAGCAGCAAGCTTGCGGATCTGTCACCGTCGTGGACCGAAGACTCTGAAGCTGCGAGGGTCCAGGTCAGTTCAGGCGAACTCATTCTGTGAGGCGATCGTTATGGCTAGTCCCAATGGCGAAATAACTGCGCATACGTTCCGGGCTTACTGCCACTCGGAAGCTCGCGCCGTCACGCCCCATGAGCCGCGTTCCACACGGTGAGTTCCGCTCTCGGTGGCGGCTCTGCGCCTGTCATCTCCTATCAGCAACAAATATTCAGTGCTGCACGGCAGCTTTGGCTGCGACATTCGGCTCGAAGCAGGGACGCGCTCACAAAATCGTGAACGCGCCGGGCTTTTCTCCAAAATACGAAAGAGCTTCTTTTTGGGATGGGTTACGGGATACAACCCAAACTGATTTGCTCTAAGAAAAACCGCTCAGACCGAACTAATCAGGTACTGCAAACGAGACGGTGCGACGGCTCAACCTTTGCGCAGGTACTGCGGGAGCGAAACGGAGGGGGATATGCGACGTCAAGGTCGGGAATGCGCTTGCGCGGCCCGGGCGGCGTGGATTCCGGCGGCGGTCTGGGCACTGATGCCTGTCCTGTCGACCCTGCCGTCGCAGCCCGTCCAAGCCCAGCAATCAGTTGAGACTAGCCCTCCACTCTCTCGGCCAGAGGCGGACGAACAGATAGCTTCCCTGCTTGGGCAGGTCGAAGCCTTGCTTTATGAGGGACATGTCACGTCACCTGCTGGCGGCAATGCATCCGACACATTCAGTCGGGCACTTATCGTCTCTTCCTTCGCATCGCCGGAGGGAGTTCAGGCAATGGCGAACTTCCCGTCGGTCCTGAAGAAACAAGCCGACGCGGAGCAAGCAGCAGGACACGCTGATATCAGCATGCGGTATGAAATTTTTGCTGAGGTGGTGTCGTCAATCCTCGGCTCACGAGATGCGAAGCCGAACACGCAGTCCACGGCGCTGCCTCAAGCTGAGCCTCGGCCTGATACGACCAGCACAACTGGTTCTGTGAAGCAGGAAACCGCTACAACGGCAACGAGGCAATCCGATGAAGCTGTCGGGGACGATCATGGCCGGAGTGCCACGTCCGCAGACTCAGGGGCTTCCGGTACTCCGGCGCCTTCGAAAGCAAGCATGAATGTCGCGCCCCAGGTGCAAACGGTACCGCTCCAGACCAAGCCTACTATTCAGCAAGTCCCGCCACCCGTTCCAGGATTGAGTTCTCACGAGTCTCCAAACGCGCCGTCGGAGGTCGGATCTTCCAAGAGTCCTGGGACCGCGCAAGTCGCAACGCTGCCGCCCGCTTCGGAGGCCAATGCGCTACCTGCTCACGATGCTGCCAGAACACCTGAACCAAACCTCGCCCCTCTACTATCACAGCCTATGATCGGTGCATTGCTCGAGCATGGCGACGCCATGCTGTCGATCGGAGATATTTCAGCGGCTAAACTCCTGTTCGCGCGCGCCGCCAAATCCGGAAGTGGCAAAGCCGCGGTCGCGCTGGGAGACACCTACAATCCAATCTTCCTCGTGGAACACGGTGTGCTGGGCTCGCTGGCCGATCCAGAATTGGCGAAAGCGTGGTATCGTAAGGGGCTTGCGCTCGGTGAGCCGCAAGCCAGGGAGCGCTTGATAGACCTGGGCGGAGACACAAAAGCCGAAGCCGCGGGATCAGCACACGCACAATGAGACGCGGGTCTTAGAGCACGTGTGGGGGTGACCGGAATCGGCAACGAGGCGCAGCCCCGGCGGCGGCACCCTCACCCGCCGCGCTGCCGCGCGGCGACCTCTCCCGCAGTGCGGGAGAGGTGTAAAGGTCCAGCATGGTCGCAAGCCGTGCGGCAGCGAGATGGGAGATCAAGGGGGCCCGAGTTCAGGCTGCTAGCCACGCGAAGGAGATCCCGAGCCATGCGGAGAGCCGTCCGAAATTTCCTGGTCGCCTCGTGCGTGCTTCTGAGCGCCTGCGAGGGAGCCCACGGACCGACAACGTCGGCATTCGACGGCGTGTATCAAGGCACTGGCTACTCCTCAGCTCCAGGCTGCCCCACCGGTTTTACGGTCACACCGATGAAGGTTGCCGGCGGCCATGTGGAGTTCGGCAGCGTTACTGGATGGGTCCAGCCTGATGGCCATCTGCAGATGGTCTTTGGGCCACAAACCTTCCTCGGGCAATTCCAGGGGACCCGTTTCCAGGGCACGGTCCAGACCCCGCGGGGGCTGTGCTCGTATCAGTTGGAGATGAACCGCGTCAGCTAAGGACAGGCCGTGTGGGTCTCGGGCAGCGTCCGTGCACCTACCATTCGCAGGGTCAGCTCGGCCATCCGCTCGCACAGTTCGTCGATGCCGAGCCGACCGCTCGGCCTGTGCCACGTGTACGCCCAGGAGATCATTCCGCCGATCGCCAGCGCCGCCAGCTTCACGTCGGAAATCTGGAACTCGCCGGCGATTACGCCCTCGGTGAGCAGCTTTGAGAGCACTCGATCGAAGCGCTTGCGCAGCACGTCGATCTCGGCCAGCGCTGCCGGTTCCAAGCTTTTTTCTTCATGGAAGAAGATGGCGATATTGGCCTGCCAACTCAGTATCACCTTTGCGAAGTCGATCATCGCGCGGCGCAAGCGTTCGGTCGGCGCGCCGCGTCCGTTCGCGGCGTTCGCTACCGCCGCCAGGGACAGCTCGATGGTCGGCGTGCAGAGTGCGGCCAGCAGCTCCGTCTGGCTGCGAAAATGGGCGTAGATGAACGGCTTCGTCACGCCGAGCCCAGCGGCGATGTCATCCAGCGTGGTGGCAGTAAAGCCGCGCGCGTAGAACTGTGCGACTGCTTCCTCGAGGATGCGCTCGCGCTTCGACGCCTGGATTTCGCCGTGCGTTCGCTCCTCGGGGCTGCTCATGATGGCAGGATGCTACAGACGCCCGGTTCGGTTTTGAAGAATCTCGCCTGGCCTGTCAAACTCCGGCCTGGCAGCAGAAGCAGGAGGGATGGCGCATGCCCGGCATATTGGATGGCAAGTCGGCGCTGATCACCGGGGGTGGGGGCGGGATCGGACGGGCGACGGCACTTGTGTTCGCCCGCGAGGGCGCGCGGGTTGCGGTCTCTGACCTCGATTTGAACGCGGCGCAGGACACGGTGGCGATGGTCAACGCCGTCGGCGGCCAGGCGATGTCGCTGTCCGGCGAGGTCACCAGCAACGCCGCGGTGCAGGAGATGATCCGTAGCGTGGTCGCTGCATACGGCCAGGTCGACTGTGCGTTCAACAATGCCGGCATCGCCGGCTATCAGGTGGATGCATCCGGCAAACGCACCGCGGAGTGGTCCGAAGAGTCGTTCGACCGCATGATCGAGGTGAACCTGAAGGGCGTGTGGCTGTGCATGAAGCACGAGCTCGTGCAGATGCAGGCGCAGGGTGGGGGGGCGATCGTCAATACCGGCTCGGTCGCCGGGCTGACGGGGCTGCCGACCTCGTCGGCCTATGTTGCGGCGAAGCACGGCGTGCTCGGGCTGACGAAGACAGCCGCCATCGAATACGCGCCGGACAAGATCCGGGTCAACGCGGTGTGCCCTGGCTACATCCGCACGCGGATGACCGAGGACGTGATGCGTCGGCGCGGCGAGCAGATCCTGGCGCTGGTTCCGTTCCGCCGCATGGGCGAGCCCGAGGAGATCGCCGAGATGGTTGCCTGGCTGTGCTCGGACCGCGCCTCTTATGTCAGCGGCGCCTGCTACAACGTCGATGGCGGCTTCATGGCGATGTAGCTCTAGCAGCGGAAGGGTTCCAAGGGCGATGCCCTTGGCGGGGGGTCCAGGGGGGCAGAGCTCCCTTGGCCTTACTTCCTATCGCGACGACCCCAATTGCGAGCGTGGCCAACAGCACCCAATGGGCCGGTCGCAGCCCGAAGTGCAGCGTCTCGCTCGCGGCCAGCACGCGCCACGGATTGATGTGCGTCGCCAGCGCGTACCAAGTGAACTCGACGCCGGCCGCGAGTACGGCGGACAGTACGGCCAGGACCGGATACACTGCGATCTTTCGCCGCCAGCCTTTCGGCATCAGGCGCCACAGCATCAGCCACAGGAACAGACCGGCGAAGACAACCGGCTCGCTGACATTTGCCTTCGACTGGATGAAATAATGCAGCAGCGCCAGCACGCCGATCGCATAGACGGCGCGGTGCAGCCGCTTCCACCAGGGTCCCATGCGCCGCATTGCCGCGTCGGTGGAGGTGACCGCCAGCGCCGTCAGCCCGAGCAGCGCGGTGAATCCGATGGTCAGGTAGAAGCGCAGCGCAATCTCGGAGGCGACGGTCAGCAACCGGAAATTCTCATCGACGATGTAAAGGGAGAAGTGCGTCAGCGCGTAGGCGCAGGCGGTGACGCCCACCATCCGCCGCACCAGCAGGATCTTCGGCCAATCCAGCACTGCCGCCGCCGGGGTGATGGCCAGCGCGATCATGATGAATCGGATGGTCCACAGGCCGATCCATTGGATCGCGGTGTGTATCGGGCGGGCGCCGATCGTGCCGGTTGCCAGCCAGAACGCGACCGTGGCACCTGGTGCGATGCATCCGGCAAGGGTTCCCGCCTTCAGCCAGGAGAACCGTCCCTGCCGGTCACGCCAGGGCGCGATCACACGCCGAGGTTTGCCTCGGGGCCGCTGTCTTTGTGCTGCCGCCGTCCGCTGCATCCGATTGCCGCCTGATCCGGGTCTGCCTGTCCGTCTAGCAGGACCGGCCGCCGTTACACCAGCCGACCTGCCCGACGCGATGACCGCCAGTTCGGCGTAAAGCACGTTCGGCCAGACCGGAAACGGCTGCCGGGCGCGGCCCCCGTCCATCTCTCGCGCGAGCGGGAGAGGTGGATGTGGGCTCGGCTTTCCCCTCATCCTTGATGCGGTCTATTCTCATTGCCGTCTCATTTCGCGATGTGTGAGACAGTTGGATCACGTGGTGAGATTGCTTCACAGGAAACCACGGATGCACGCTGACGCACACAAGTGGCGCGTGGTTGGGTGGGATTGCGCAGAATTACGGGAGATTGCTTCTCGCCGCCTTCGTGGCTGTCATCATCACACGGGGCCCGCGCTGTCGTCATGGCGGGCGAAGCAGGGTGTCATCCACGACTTTGGGCACGCCGCGGTCTGGGGCGCCGGGCTATGCCCTGGGGGGTTCGGCGAACTTGTGGTCCTGCGTGGCGAGAGGTGGGGTAAGGGCAGTGATGAGCGACTGAACCAAGTCGCCTTCGGGCGGGTCGTCTAATGCCTTCCACAGGCGGATCAGCGCGGCCCGTTTTGGAGAAACGACTGTGTCATACGCGGTGGCGGCGAGGAGGGCGGGCTGGGGTTCCTCCGCCGGCTCGGGTTCCGGCTGCGGCTTGGACGCTGGTGGCGGTGGTTCGGCGATCGGCGCGGGCGCTGCCTGCTCTGACAGCGCCTGTGCCATCAGGCCGATGGCACAATGCTCGGTCCAGGCGGCGCGGTCGCGGGCTTCGCTGTTCGCCTCGGTTTTCTGTCGGGCGGCCTGCATGCGCAACAAAAGCCTGAGCGCACCCTGCGCCTGGCGCATCATGCTGTTGGCCTGCGAGCGGCATTTCTGTGCCCAGTATGACGTTGTGTCTGCTTCTTGGGCGAGACGGAGGCAGTCCTTCCACTGCTCGGAGGCAGCGACATAGAGCGCGGCGACATCGGCCTCGGCGGCGTTCGCCGGACAGAGCGCGGCGATCCGGGCGATGGCGGAATGGTTGCGTCGGGCCAGGTCTTCCGGGCTGTCGGTGAGCCGCCGTGGCAGCGTGAGGCACAGCGTGTGGATGAGCTGGTAGTACGTGGACGCCGGGAGTTGGTCGGCGAAGTTGGTGTGGTTCGGTGCGGCGCTGGCGGACATGACAGTAATCCTAGGAGTTATCGGGCCTGTTGTCAAGCGTTATTGTGGATTATTGTCGGTAGCACACGGTATGTCCGGTTTAGGTAGCGCACGATCTGTCCGGTGATGATGGTTCCTTTTGGGAGCCCGGATGCGCCGGTCGGAAGCCCTTCAGGGTGTGCGAGTGATCAAGTTCGGGAGCGTGCTGGAGCGGTATGAAGCGAGCGAACTCAACCAGTGCGAAGCGGCGGAGCTGCTTGGGATCAGCGAGCGGACATTCCGTCGTTGGCAACAGCGCTACGAAGAGTGCGGGGCGGCCGGTCTTCTGGACCGGCGGCTTGGTCGGGCGTCTGGGAAGCGGGTTCCGGTCGACCGGGAGGAGGAGGTCGAGCGGCTGTATCGTATGCGTTACAGCGGGTTCACGGCGAAGCACTTTCACGAGCACTTGGTGGGCCGCCACGGTTTCCGCTGGGGCTACACGTGGACCAAGGCGTTCCTGCAATCGAAGGGGCTTCTGGAGCGCGCCGCGCGGCGCGGCGCACACCGGCGCAAGCGGCCGCGACGGCCGTTGCCTGGAATGATGCTTCATCAGGATGGGTCGCGCCATGAATGGCTGGCGGGGCGGGAGACGCTGGACCTGATAGTGACGATGGACGACGCGACGAACGTGATCTACTCGGGGTTTTTGGTAGCGGAGGAAGGCACGGAATCGACGTTCCAGGCTCTGCTGGAGGTGTTTGGCGCGCATGGCCTGCCGCTGAGCCTCTATACGGATCGGGGCAGCCACTACTTCGTGACGCCGGAGTCTGGCGGCCCGGTTGACCGGAAGCGGCCGACACAGGTTGGGCGGGCGCTGGCGCATTTGGGCGTGGAGCACATTGCGGCCTACTCACCGCAGGCCCGTGGTCGTTCGGAGCGGCTGTTTCAGACGTTACAGGATCGCCTGGTCAAGGAGCTGGCGCTGGCTGGGATCACGACGGTTGCGGAGGCCAACCGGTTCATTCGGGATTGCTACCTGCCGGCGCACAACGCGCAGTTTGCGGTGAAGGCGGAGCAGGAGGGATCGGCTTTCGTCGCCGTTGCTGGTGTCGATCTGCGGGAAATTCTGTGTATCCAGGAGGAGCGCCAGGTGGACCGCGACAACACGGTTTCGTGGCGACGGATGAAGCTGCAGATACCACCGTCGCCGCTGCGTGCTCATTTCGTGAAGGCACGGGTGAAGGTGCGGCAATATCACGACGGGAGCCACGCGGTGTTCCACGGCCCGCGCTGCCTGGGACGCTATGACGCGCAGGGGGCGCTGCGGATGGCGGCGTTGGACGCGGCGGCATGATCGCGCTTGGGTCCGGCTCGCCTGTGGATTTGTGGGCAACGGAAGAGCGTTGCCCACAACTCCACAGGCGCATCAGCAAAAGAAGGAAATTGATTTCATGAGTTGAAGAAGACGCGCCCGTCACCAGCCAACGGCCCGCCTGACCTGCCGCCAGAACGGCCGCCGTTCTGTCCCTGCCTCTTGGGAACGGACCGGAAACAAGCGGACAACTGATGTGCTACGTAAACCGGACAACTTAATTAGCTATCGACAGCGTTATTGTGGATTATCCGGAGGTCCGAACATCAAGCCTCAGCGCGGCAGGAGCCAGACCTGCCGCGCTCGCGCGCGGCGCCCCCTCGGGTCGGAGCCCTAGGACAGGCTAGGGATCCAAGTCCGGAGCAGGCCTTGGTCTGCTTCGCAGCCCAAGGCCGCAAGCGAGAGGGTGCCCGCAGGCTCGGATTTTCCAGTCGGGATGAACGCGCCCGTAGCGATCGCATCGGATGACCGCTCAACTGCGACATTCGGAGCCGGCCGACCAAGGTCAGGTCTAGGAAATAGAAGCTGCGATAGCTCCTCGGTCGTAGGACCGGCGGCTTCGCGCCCATGGCGATCATCCAAGCGCCGCGGCCGACGCCCCGAAAGCGGACATTCCTCTACGCCGCTTGGTCGGCGGGGATGGGTGGATTTTCGCCGGTCCGCTTTCAGGCGCCTGGACGGGAAACCAGACATTTCTGGCGTGATTGATCCGTTACATGGATCACGTGATGCATCACCCTCGCGTCGTTGGTGCACCCGCCCGATATTGACGGCCCTGGTCCTCAAGAGGCCTTAAGATTAAAGATCGATGAGGTCACCATTTATCATGTGAACCGAAGTATTCGAACCCGCTCGACCGATTGCTTGAATGGGGGAAATCACATGCCGGCCAACCAAGCCCAGAACCAATGGGTCGAGCGTGTTCTCGGATTTCGATGGGCCGCGCCTCAGTCAGACGCGACCCAGACCGCGAACGCCGCGCCGGATGCCGATGCCCAAGCCGCCGAACTGCGGGCGCTCATTCAGCGCATTCCCAGTGCATCGGCCCATGGCACGCCACTGTTCAACACCTTGCTGACGCTCGCCAACGCCGCCAACAAGATCCCGAAAGAGAATCTGGCCGGCAAGGCCGAGGCGATCAGGAAATTGCGCGAAGCATTCGATGGCGGCGGGGCCGACGATGCGAAGGTCGAGGAGCAGCGCAGGGCCGAGCCCTCGGCGTTGGAGGCTGCATTGACCGCATGGCGCGAGGCGGGGGCAGAGGCGGGCCGGCAGATCGAAGCAGTGAGGAAACTGCTGCTGGCGACAAACGATCCGGCCCTGCACGGCATCGCCAAATCCGGGCTTGACGGCATGATCGGCACGCCCTTTGCTGAGCTTGAGACGGCCCTGCGGGACGTCGCGGAGGCATCGGCGGCGGAGCGTCCCAAGCTGGCGGCGCTGGCGGTCTCGGCGGTGGGCGGGCTGCGGCGGTTCCTCGAATCCGACAAAAGGATCGCCGCCTGCGATGCATGCCCGACCGTTCCCATCAGCCTGCGCAACACCTATGGCAGCGGGCTGGATCGCCTCGAACCGGTCCTGAACGGCGCCGGTTGAGCAGCCTGCCGGCGGTTTTACGGGGAGTAGGGCATGAGTGAAACCCAGTGGCACGAAGTGATGCTCGCTGGCTTCGATGCCGGGGTGGGCGTCATTCCCGGGGCGGAAGCCGGCGCTGATGACGAGCCGGAGGAACAGCCCGACCCGCTGGGGCAGCGCCTTGCCGAACTCCAGGCTCGTTGGGATCAGATGCCGCAGGGCGACCCGCCGGGCGCGAACGAGCACGAGATCGCCGAATTGGGTGAGGCGCGCACGACGATCACTGGGCTTTTGACGTCCGCTCCGACCGAGCAGATTCTGGGGCAGTTGCCGGTCCTGATGGATGACTACGTCGCAACCCGCCAAAGCGCGATCGCGGGGGCGAAGGCACGCGACGACCGCAGGAATCTTGTCGCGCGGCTTCCCCCCGAGGTCACACTGGACGGCGCCGGCGCGGAGCAGTTGCAGCGCGTCAAAGCGATGCGCGAGCGGGTGACGGGCCTTCCGGAGACCCCGACCGCCGAACAGCTCGCCGATGGCGAGAAGGCGCTGACGGACCTGCCGGGCCTGATCCAGGCGATCAAGCAGGAGATCACCGAACGCCGCACCAAGGCGCGGGCCGGGCTGATCGCCCGATGCCCGAAGGAGGAGTCGATCGACGGCGCCGATGCAGGACAGCTCGGCCGGATCAAGGCGCAGCGTGAGAAGATCACCGGGCTTCCGGATGCACCGACCGAGGCCGAGCTGGAGCAAGGCGAGAAGGTGCTGACGGACCTGCCGGGACTGATCCAGACAATCAAACAAGAGGTCACCGAACGCCGCGCCAAGGCGCGGGCCGAACTGATCGCCCGATGCCCGACGGAGGAACCGATCGACGGCGCCGATGTGGGACAGCTTGGCCGGATCAAGGCGCAGCGTGAGAAGATCACCGGGCTTTCGGAAGCGCCGACCGAGGCCGAGCTGGAGCAAGGCGAGAAGGCGCTAGCCGAGCTGCCGGGACTGATCCAGGCGATCAAGCAGGAGATCGCCGAACGCCGCAAAAAGGCGCGGGCCGAGCTGATCGCCCGATGCCCGACGGAGGAGCCGATCGACGGCGCCGATGTGGGACAGCTTGGCCGGATCAAGGCGCAGCGTGAGAAGATCACCGGGCTTTCGGAAGCGCCGACCGAGGCCGAGCTGGAGCAAGGCGAGAAGGCGCTAGCCGAGCTGCCGGGACTGATCCAGGCGATCAAGCAGGAGATCGCCGAACGCCGCACCGCGGCGCGTGCCGAACTGGTGTTGGAACTCAGCAAGGAAGCCATTCCGCCGGCGGCGGATACCGACCAGCTCGACCGGATCAAGAAGCTTACGGACCGGATCAACGGCCTGCCGGCCGAGCCTGACGACAGCAAGCTGGACGACGGGCGCAAAGCCGTCGAAGAGCTGCGCCTGCTGATTCCCGTGATCGCAAAGGAGATCGCGGCGAAGGAGCGCGGCAAACTGGTCGCGCAATGCGTGGCCTTCCCCGATCCCGCCAAGGCCAATGCCGACCAGATCAAACGGATCGGCGCCGAGCGCCAGAAGATCAAGACTTTGCCGGCGGTACCGAGCGAGCCCGAACTGCAAAAGGCGGCGGCGGCGCTGGTCGATCTCGGCAAGGTCATCGACGAGGTGAAGAAGGAGATCGCCGCCCGCAGCGGGGCGGAGGAGGCGCTGGCGCGCGCGCAGGAGGCGCTGCGCGCGGCGAAGGACAACTGCACCTCCGCCGTGATGATGGTCCTGACGCCCAAGCTGACGGCACCGGCGTCGTTCGCGACGGCGAAGACGGTTTCCGAATTCCAGAAGGTCAAGGCCGATGCCGACGGATTCGCGCTCGTGGCCCAGGCGGCAAAGACCTATGGCATCGAGCGGGCGAAGCTGGCGACCGGACGATCGATTTTCGATACCGCCTCGGGACTGGCTGACACCGACCCGACCAATCCACTCACGCAGGCGCTGGCGATGGCTGCAGGGCAGGCGAATGGCGGCGACTTCGCCGCCGCGAACACCACGCTGACGACGTTCAAGGGAGCCGGACCGGCGGCGAAGATCGTCGAAGTGTTCGGCGCGCTCCAGACGTTCCGGAACTCGCCGAGTTGGCGCGCCATGAGCAGGATCGCGGCGGTCAATCCGCCGGGGTTCAACAGGCAGAGCTTGGAGAACGAGCTGGCCTTGGCGCGCGATCCGGTGGTGACGGCCAATCCTCAACCCGCCGACGTATTGGCGGCCAAAAACCGGATCACGACCCTCACAGCGAAGGTCGATGAGTTCGCCGAATATCAGGCGAGGATGGACGAACTGAGTCGGCTGACCGGCAGCGCCGAATATCTGGCGATGAGCGGCGTCACCCCGACCCCGGTGTGGACGACGCGGATTGCGGCCAAAAAGGCGGCGGCCACCACCGCGACGACGCCGATCGCGACGGCGATCCTGCGCCTTAATGAGGCGCTCGCGCTGTTCCCGGCCGACGTCAAGCCGTATCTCGCGGCGCAAAACAAGATCGCGCCGAGCCTTGCCGCGATTGGCGCCGACACGGGCATCGTGGGCACCGCGTTCGCAACCAAGGAATTCGCCGACACGGTGACCAAGGAGGCGACGGCTGGAAACTATGCGAACGCGACCGCCGCGATCGGCGTGTTGGAGCCGAAGTTGACGGCGATCCTCGATTTCCGCGCCGCCGCCGCTCTGTTCAAACAATCCGCCGCATCGCTCGATCCCACCCTGGTCGCCGAGCTGCGCGCGGAGGCGGACAAGGCGGTCGCCACGAACGACTTCACGGACGCGCTGGTGAAGATAACCGCGGCCACCGCGACCCTCGGCAAGTGGGTCGCCTATCAGGCCCGGCGGACTCAGGTGGATGAACTGGTCAAGTCGGCAAGCACCGCGCAGCAGGGCGAGATTGATCCCTTCGTCAAGCGCACGGACGCGCTGGTCAGCGCCAAGGACCCCGACGGCGCACTCGCCGCATTGAACGAACTGCGCCAGGTCGACGCGGTATCGGCGCTGGACGCTGAGGTCGCCGACGCGCTGAAGCGGCTCGCGGCGGCGGAAGATTCGAAGCAGCAGGCGGTGAAGCTGCTGGCGGTGTTGTCCGTGCCGCTGGACCCGCTGGTGAAGGCCGCCGACGATGCGCTGAACACCAATCACAACCCGGGCGATGCGCAGGCGAAGCTCGCGACCGCGGAAGCCCAGTTGAAGCTGGCGATCGAATATGCGCGGCTGCACGAGGCGAGAGCGGCGGCGCTGAAGGCGTTGCCCCCGCCGCCGGTGGCCAAGCCGGCCGAGCTCACCGACGCCGAGATGCTTGCCAGCGGCGCGAACTTCACTGGCGCGATCGCCAAGCTCAAGACATTGGCGACCAATCTCGAAGCGCAATGCGCGGCGAAGGCGCAGACGCTCGAGACCGCCGATAGCGGCCACAGCCGCGCCGCGCATGGCTTCGTGGTGACCAACAATAATCCCGGTTGTCACGAAAACCGGATCAGGACCGGAACGCGTCCGGACGGGGTAACCATGCCGACGCAGACCGCGACCAGTTGGGGCTCCGACGAGGCCTTCCTTTCGGCACGCCAGCTCGCCGCGGACGAACTGCAAGCAAAATACGGGATCGACATCACCGGGACCGTTCATACGATCGGCACCGACCCGGTGACGGAACTGCGGGTCATCATCGAAAATGGCCGACCGATCGGCAACTGCGCGGCTGGATTCTGCCCGAAATACGTGCGGAAACAAACAGGCCCGCAGAAGCACGAGGCGGTTGCGGACAACAAGTACGAAGAGGCCGAGAACTGGACGGGCCTGACCCGGACGCGCTCGGTATTCAAGTGGAAGGCGCCACCGGGCAAATGGGTCCTGCATCAGCATTTCCCCGAGGCCGACGACTGGGACAACGTCAACCAGTGCTATACCGCGCCGGTCCCCGAGCCGTCGCTCAAGTGATTGATCGCGGGGCGAACGCAGCCGAGGGAGCGCGTGCATGAAGATCAGCAGCACAATGGTGAAAGCACTGCTCGGCTACGTGACCTCGGGTTGGTATGAAGACCACGCCGAGCCGCCGCAGGGGCCGGACGACGTCGCCGATGCGGTGCGCAGTATGCGTGCGGTGGCGCAGGCATCGGGTGACCTGCCCTGGCTCAAGATCGCCCTCGGCTACCTGCTCACCGACGGCGAGGCCGAGATCAGCATGATCTCCCCATCCCTGCGCATGATGCCGGAGGAAGAGGTCCGCGACTTGCTGTTCCTGACCTGGGAGGGCCTGTTCCCCGGCGAACCGCCACCGGCCCCGGGCCAGGGACCGGCGGTGGAATTCGCGCCGATGACTGCCGAGGATTGGCTGGAGTACCGCAAGGCGGTCTATGGCGGCTGACGCCCGCAGATGGCGACCCGTGGCGGATGAGGTTCGTTCACGCCGCTGATGTCCACGTTGATAGTCCTCTTGCCGGCCTGGCCGCGGACGCGGGCCGACATCATCCGCGGATATCCGCGGTATCCGCGCGAGCTCGCGCCGAACCTTCTGCGCGATGATCGATCTAGCTACTTTGCGGCGCAAAATTCGATTTTCTGACGTGTAGCTGGATTGGCCAGGAGCACTTTCTTTTTGTCTCGCCAGCGGTCACCGGCGAGACATTAGAGCGTGATCGCTTCAGGCGGAATCGCCAATGACGCGTGAATCACGCTCTCAAACTGCGGCGGCTCCGGTTTTCTGGACAGCGGGATAAGCTTAGGGCTGACCGGTTCCATAAGAGGCGAGACGTGGGTGTAATGAGGAAGCAGCACAGCGCGGACTTCAAGGCGCGCGTGGCGATGGCGGCGTTGTCGGGGGAGAAGACCCTGGCGGAGCTGTCGTCGGAATTCGGTGTCCATCCGACAATGATCAGCACCTGGAAGCAGGAGCTGATGAAGCGTGCGAGTAAGCTGTTTGCGCGTGGCCACAAGGCGGCGGGAGCCGAGGACACACAGAAAGTGATCGACGATCTGCACCGCAAGATCGGTCAGTTGCAGGTCGAACGCGATTTTCTTGCCGGGCAGCCCGCCATCTCCCGACTGCTGAGAGGCGGGCGATGATCGCGCCGGAGGCGGGGCTGTCCGTAGGCCGGCAATGCACGCTGCTCGGGATCGCGCGCAGCAGCTTCTATTACCAGCCTCGGCCGATCTCTGCGCCGGAACTCGGTCTGCTGAACCGGCTCGACCGGATTTTCACGGAACATCCAGTGTATGGCAGCCGGCGGCTGCAAGTGGCGCTGTCGCGCGAGGGGATTTCGGTGGGGCGTCGGCGCGTCCGACGGCTGATGCGCAAGCTGGGGCTGTGCGCGATCAGGCCGAAGCGGGACACCAGCAAGCCGCACCCTGAGCATAAAATCTATCCGTATCTGCTGCGCGACAAAACGATCGACCAGCCGAACCAGGTGTGGGCGAGCGACATCACGTACATCCCGATGCGCCGGGGATTTCTGTATCTTGTTGCGATCATCGATTGGGCGACGCGGCGGATTCTGTCCTGGCGGTTGTCGAACACCCTGACGACCGGGTTCTGCGTCGACGCACTCAATGAAGCTCTTGTCCGGTACGGCAAGCCCGGAATTTTTAACACGGACCAGGGCTCACAGTTTACGAGCGACACGTTCACGCGGGTGCTGTTGGATCATGGGATCGAGATCAGCATGGATGGGCGCGGGCGCTGCCATGACAATATCTTTGTCGAGCGCCTGTGGTGGACGGTGAAGTACGAATGGGTCTACCTGCGCCCGGCGGCCAACGGGCTTGAGCAAAGGCGCAGCTTTGCTGAATTCTTCGACTGGTACAACCGGCGACGCCCGCACCAGGCGCTTGGATGGCAAACACCGGACGAGGCCTATTTCGGCAACGCCGGGCCGGCTGTGGCGGAGGCGGCATAACGCGATGGCACATCGACGCTGTGGATTTGTGGACAGTCGGCTGCGCCGATGCCCGCCTGACCGCGCGAGCGCGGTCCCCCATGGACAAGCCGGGGAAAACGCTCTGCGTTTCCCCCACCTTGCCCACAGGTCGGCGGCTGTCCATAAGCTCTACAGCGCACCAACAACAGCAAGGATTGAATTTGATTCCGGGAAAGGTGTAACCTTCAACCGGCAACCAGCCTTAGCTTATTCTTCCCGGGACCTGTCCAAACAACCGGGACCACCGCAAACAAAGAGCTAGCGCGCTTTCGGTTCAACTTGACCCGAAAGCGCTCTAGAAGGTCTTGAGGTAGATCACCTTCTTAGTCTGGCGTGTGGGGCGCTGCACCCGGCTCACGCGACACAAGGGCTACAATTTGGCATTGTGCCTCGTCGGCGAGGGCGACGCGTGGGAAGTGTATCCCTACGGTGACGACCGCCTTGTCTGAATAGTGGCGGCTTGATTTGCTTCGGGGGATGATAGGAAGCAAGCATGAGGCTGCCAGAGTGGCAGCCACAGATGGCGAGGCAAGCCCACGGATCGAGATCGTGGGAGAGCGGCGTCGGGCGCATGACGCTCGGTTTCGAGCCAAGGTGGTGGGGGAGTCTGTGCAGCCTGGGGTACGCATCCAGGACGTTGCCCGCCGACACGGGATCTGCCCGAGCCTGGTCTATCGCTGGCGTCGCCTCGCTGCAGCCGAGACTGCCTGCGGCTCGGAGCTGCATCTCTTCCCCGCGCGGATTGCGCCTGTTCCGAGCGAGACGCCGGCGTGACCGCTTCGGCGCCTCCGCCGAGCGTGGACGCAAGCTGCTCGATCAGTTGGAGATGCAGATCGAGGAACTCGAGACCGCTGCCGCCGAGGACGAAGCGGCTGCCGCTCATGCGGCCACGAACAGGACGAACGTGCGCCCGTTCACACGCGCCAAGCCGGTGCGCGCACCGTTACCGGCGCACCTGCCGCGCGAGCGGCTGGTGCTGCCGTCGCCGACAAGCTGTCCGTGCTGTGGCGGTCAGCTCACCAAGCTCGGCGAGACCACCACCGAGACGTTGGAGAGCATTCCACGGACCTACAAGGTGATCCAGACGGTGCGAGAGAAGTTCTCCTGCCGCTCGTGCGAGACGATCACGCAGCCGCCGGCGCCGTTCCATCCGATTTCCCGTGGCCGCGCCGGTCCGGACCTGCTGGCGACGATCGTCCATGGCAAGTTCGGCGAGCATCAGCCGTTGAACCGCCAAAGCGAGCGGTTTGCCCGCGAGGGCATCGATCTCAGCGTCTCCACACTGGCCGATTGGGTGGGTGCCTGCACGACGGCGCTGTCGCCATTGGTGACGCTGATCAAGGCCCACGTACTCGCCGCCGAGCGCCTACACGGCGATGAGACCACCGTGCCGGTGTTGGCCAAGGTCAAGACCGTCACCGGCCGATTATGGACCTATGTGCGCGACGACCAGCCGTTCGGTGGCGCGGCACCGCCAGCGGCGATCTTCTTCTATTCGCGCGATCGCAGCGGCGAGCATCCGTGCCGACATCTCGCCGGCTACGCGGGCATTCTGCAAGCCGACGCCTATGCCGGGTTCAACGACCTCTACCACCCCGCACGCCAGCCTGGTCCGATCATTGAGGCCGCGTGTTGGGCACACGGACGGCGCAAACTGTTCGTGCTCGCCGAAGTTGCCAAGGCGCCGCTCGCGATCGAGGCGGTGCGCCGGATCGATGCGATCTTCGATGTCGAACGCGACATCAACGGCCTGCCAGCGACCCAACGGCAGGCCGTAAGACAGGTCCGGGTCGCGCTCCCTCGAGAGCTGGATGCGCGTCGAACGCGGCAAGCTCTCGCGTCATGCCGACGTCGCGAAGGCGATGGACTACATGCTCAAGCGATGGGATGCCTTTGCGCGCTTCCTTGCCGATGGACGCATCTGCCTGACCAACAATGCGGCGGAACGCGCGCTGCGCGGAATTGCACTCGGGCGCAAGTCATGGCTGTTCGCCGGTTCGGACCGCGGCGGGGAGAGGGCAGCGGCGATGTATTCGCTGATTGCGTCGGCAAAGTTGAACAACATCGATCCGCGCGCCTGGCTCGCCGACGTGCTCGCGCGCATCGGTGATCACCCAGTCTCGCGGTTGCACGAACTGCTGCCCTGGCATTGGCCGCGAGCTACTCGCGTCGACCGCGCGGCCTGATCAATGGCGGCGCCCAGTTCCGTCTCCACCATCGGCCGGGTGGCCAAGATGCTCGGCGAGGACGAGGACCTCTTGCGCGACATCGCCCTCGATATGGAACCGGAAGACGGTGTCCTCACCGTCTGGGACATCGACGAAATGTCCACCGTTGCCTTTACCGCCGAAGGTATCGAGAACCTCAAGGAACTCCTCGCGGACCTCAAGAGGTAGGCGACACCAGTGCGTCGTCCGCATGCTTGGTCGACGGCCGTGCAACACCGCGGCACTCGGCGGATGCTTACTGGGAAGTGGCAGGACTACCAGAAACTGCGCTCGGAATGGACGAGTGGTGACGCGACGACAGCACAATCCCGCCGGCAATTCCGCGTGACCGAGAACGGCAGCTTTTGGTCGATACTGTTGAAAGGCTCTGAGAGTTTGTCCGGGAACATTGCTAGTTCCTGCATAGCCGTCTGACCATGAGACGGATGGAAGCGAGCAACAGAAAGGCACGCGCCTTCACATTGAGATTTTCCCAATCCTTACCCAGTCGACGACATCGGTTGAGCCACGCCAACGTGCGTTCGACCACCCATCGCTTTGGTAGCACGACAAAGCCCTTGGCCTGGTCAGATCGTTTGACGATCTCCACCTCGGCCTGCGACACGACACGCTTCAACGCCTCCTGGAATCGCCGCCCCTGATAGCCGCCATCGGCATAAAGCTTCAGCAGGAACGGAAACATCCCGAACAGCGTCGCCAGCAGCATGGCGCCGCCATCGCGATCCTGGATGTCCGCCGCCGTCACGATGGCCTGTAGCAGCAAACCCTGGGTATCGACCAGGACGTGCCGCTTCTTGCCCTTGATCTTCTTCCCCGCATCATACCCATGCGGATCGATCGAGGCCCCCCTTTTTCGGCGCTCTTCACGCTCTGCGCATCAATCACCGCGGCGGTCGGGCTGGCCTCTCGCGAGGCCTGCTCACGACATTTCACATACAATGCGTGATGCAGTCGCTCCAGCGTGCCGTCCCAGGTCCATCGTTCCAGATAGTCGTGCACTGTGCTCCGCGGCGGCAGGTCCTTGGGGATCGCCCGCCATTGGCAGCCGGTGCTCAGCACATACATCACGCCGTTCACCACCTGGCGGATATCAACGCTCCGCTTGTTGCCGCCCGGCTTGGCCGGGGGGATCAATGGTTCCACCTCGGCCCATTCGGCATCAGTCAGATCGCTCTCATAGCGCAGTCGGGTGCGGTCGTACCGCGTCCGGTTCTCCTTGGTCCACATCCAGTCCTCCGAATCGATGCTCGGGGGAGAGAAAATCACAGGCGATTCAATGGCTTCAAGGGTGACCCGCTAAGCAATTCTAAAGACTCAATTTGTTCCCGGACGGACACTGACCATGCCACATTTTCACGCAACAATCATTGAGCCACTGTTGCCGATCCCGATATCGCCGTCGCCTAGCAGGAGTATGAGTTTCTCAACAGCATCGGTCGGGAACTGCCCTCGGCACCCTTCGCAATCACCATCAACGAGCGTCTGCTTTTCGCGGTTGCACCACCGAAACCGCCCATTCCGCTCCCGGCCACACCAACCCACAAGACGAATGGCCGATTTTCGGATCAGTCCCCTCAAGCGGACCGACCGGAGTCCACCCCAAGCGGCCGTAGGCCGCGCGGAGTTCGACGAGTTTTATGGCCAAGGGCTTGCGCCGCCCCCTGCAACCCAGCCAGCCAAGGCGCCGGAGGGCGTGAGCCGCCTCACTGTCCGGCCGGCACGTGCCCCCGGTCCGCGCGGCCGCTTGAGAACGTGCTCGCGCATACGAACTGGTAAGCCCGCGGGGGGCACCGCAACTCCCTTTGCTGGGGGCACGGAGGGGCCGGGACCAGCCCTCCTCGCCGCTGCTTTTCAAGGCCGCGAGTGGGAGGGCATCTCCTGGCCAAGGGAGAAGATGAGATGCCGTAACAGACACGCGCGCGGCCCAGCCGGCGGCATGGGTCGGAACGTCAGTGGAGGACACCTCGAAAGGAATGTCCGATACAACCTGCTGGATAATGATGTTCCTCTAACAAGCTCAGTGACAGTGCCCATCATATAAGCCGAGTTCGGAATGCCCCACGAGCGGGGGGCGGACCCGCTCTGACAGAGGGAGACGACGAATGCGACACGCGACGGTTGCGGCGCACGCTTTCCTGGCGCTGGGCCTGGCAATGGCTACCGGTGCTTACGCGCAAAGCAAGTCCACCGACTGCGGCCGCCCGACGTTGGCGGACGCGGGAGGGGGCAATGGCGGCCGGCAGCCTCAGTTCGCTGAGGCCGGTGGCGGCAATGGCGGACGGCAACCTCAGTTCGCCGGGGCCGGTGGCGGCAACGGCGGGCGGTCGCCTGCGCTCGCGGAGGCTGGCGGCGGCAACGGCGGGCGGCAGCCGCAGTTCGCGGAGGCCGGTGGCGGCAACGGCGGGCGGCAGCCGCAGTTCGCGGAGGCCGGCGGCGGCAATGGCGGGCGGTCGCCCGCGCTCGCGGAGGCTGGTGGCGGCAACGGCGGGCGGCAGCCTCAGTTCGCTGAGGCCGGCGGCGGCAATGGCGGGCGGCAGCCTCAGTTCGCCGAAGCCGGCGGCGGCAACGGCGGGCGGCAGCCTCAGTTCGCGGAGGCCGGCGGCGGCAACGGCGGGCGGCCGCCCGAGCTCGCCGAGGCTGGCGGCGGCAATGGCGGGCGGCAGCCTCAGTTCGCTGAGGCCGGCGGCGGCAATGGCGGGCGGCAGCCTCAGTTCGCCGAGGCCGGTGGCGGCAATGGCGGGCGGCAGCCTCAGTTCGCCGAAGCCGGCGGCGGCAACGGCGGGCGGCAGCCTCAGTTCGCCGAGGCCGGTGGCGGCAATGGCGGGCGGTCGCCCGAGTTCGCCGAGGCGGGTGGCGGCAATGGCGGGCGGCCGCCTCAGTTGGCCGAGACCGCGCCCTGCCCGTAGATCAGAACGACCCGCCCAACTCACGGCTCCACGAGCGATCGGCGGCGGCATCTCGTGCAATGGCCAGCGATGGATCGCGTGCCCCTTCGCTCACCCCCGCGGGTTCGTTCTTGGGAGGCTTCCGGACGCCGCCCCATGCCAACGGCTCGCTCCTCGCCGCCGGCGTCCGGAACCCTTCACCATTGCGGTCATCGCACTCCGGTTTGCCCTCACTCGAATACCGACGTTCGTCCACATCGGTGATAGCTGCCCATATGTCTGCCGCGGGTGGATGGCTACGCCTTTTCAATGTGGCTCTCCGCAACGGAACCGTCGCGGACACGGGTGCTGTGCGCCATGTAGAAATCGCCTTGGACGATCCTTCCGACACCCACGCGCAGCAGCCCGGCTCGCGGCAGCCGTTCGAGGATCTCGCCGCGTCGCTCGATGCACAGATCAACACTGTAGAGGCCGCGTTGCATCGTTAGCACCGGACAGTCGAATTCGACCTGCCCCGGCCCGTACTCCAGTCGCAGGTTGGGGTCCGAGACCAATTCGGTGCACAAATATCCGCTCGGCCAGTTGAAGGAGACCCGCACCATGACACCCTCCAATGGAGTCCGCGCGAGGTATGACACACAGCAGCGAAAGGGCTCCCCGGTACGGACCGCTCCGGCGTCGATCGCGCCCATAGTCAGGCCGGTTACAATCACCGGCCCCTCCGGTTCGTCCCGCTGGCGAGCGCGGAATGCCGCCTGAGTCGATGTGACGTAGACTTCGATGACCTCATGCGGATCGCCCTCCGTGACAATTCCACCATGATTGAGCAGCAAGGCCCGTCCGCAAACTCGTTCCATGGCCGCGAGGTCATGCGAAACCAGCAAAATGGTCTTGCCGGCGTGCCGCAGTTCTTCGATGCGTTCGAAGCACCGCGCCTGGAATGCGATGTCACCAACCGCGAGAACCTCGTCCAGCAGCAGAATATCGGCGTCGAGGTGAGCGGCGATGGCAAAGCCCAGTCGCACGAACATGCCAGAAGAATATTGCTTCACTGGCGCATCGAGCGCATCGCCAATTTCAGCGAATTCGATAATCCTCGGCAGCTTGGTCGTGATCTCCCGGTGGCCCATTCCCATGATCGCGCCGTTGAGAAATACGTTTTCACGCCCGGTGAGATCAGGCTGAAAACCGGCGCCGACCTCAACCAGCGATGCAAGTCGTCCAACGATCTCGACCTCGCCAGCGCTCGGCGCCGTGATGCCCGAAAGCAGCCTGATCAGCGTGGTTTTTCCCGCGCCGTTTGGACCCACGATGCCCAGTGCCTCGCCCCTCTGTACCTCGAAGCTGACATCACGCAAGGCCCAAGACGTTTCACGATGCGGCAGGAGATCGAACAGCCGCCGCGCGCCGCGTACCCTTGAACGGTAGTGCTTGGAAAGATTGGCGACCCGCACGTCGATCATGCTTTGGAAACCCATACTGCTGCCAGCGAGCGGTTACATTTCATCGACAATCTTCAATTCATGCCATTTGAAGATCGAGTAAGCGAACAGGAAGAACACCAGGCCCAGGAGCACGCAGTACAGCAGACCTCCGGCGTTCGGCACCGTGCGGCCCAGCACCGCGAGGCGGAAGTCGCTGATAAGGATCGCCAGCGGGTTCATCCAGTAGAATGCCTGAACGGACGGCGGCACGATCATCGCTGGATACACGACCGGCGCGGTGAACATAAACACCTGGAGCACCAGCGGGAGCGCGACATTGATATCACGCACATGGATCTGCAGCGATGCGAGCAACAGACAGGTCGCCCCCGTGTGCAGCGCCAGGATCGCGGCGATCGGTACTCCGATCAGCGCGACCGGCGAAATTGGCACATGGTAGATCAACATCATCGCCAGCAGCAGGAGGGAAGCAATCACCAAATCGAACAGCGCGGCCGCCACATAGGAGAGCGGCACGATCTCGCGAGGAAAGTACACCTTCGCCATCAGTGAATGGTGCGTGAGCATGCCGGTGGTGGCGGTGCTCAACGCCGTGGAACAGAAACTCCACGGCAGCAGGCCCGCCATAAGAAACAATGGGTAGGGCACCGGCGCGGTATCGTACCCGACGGCATGCGAGAAGATGGCCGCGTACAGCACCATCAGTGCGAGAGGCTGAAGGACCGCCCACAGCCAGCCCAGTACCGACTGCCGGTAACGGATTTTCAGCCGGGTCGCGGTCATCACGCTGAACAGATTGCGGTACGAAGCCAGAGATCTCAGGTCGCCCGGAACAGAGGCGAGGAAGGGGCGCTCTCGGCGGATGACTTTCCTCGGGCGGAGCGGTGACGCTGTATCACTGTTCATTTCGGCGTCTCGGCCAGCCTGTGCGCGCCAACGCCCGTTCGATCGCCTCGGTGAGCCGCTGCCGGGTGGCGGGCTCCAGAAGGTAGCTGGAATGGTCGCCAGGCACGTCCTGAACTCGGACCCGCTCCGAACGACTGTCCCAGCGAAGCGCGGCATCTTCCTGGATTCTGATAGGGTCCTCGGCGCGGAAGAACTCGATCTCTCCGGCAAAACGCGCGCTTTGCCGATAGCCGCGCACCGCATCCCATATGGCGGCCCAGATTTGGTCGGAACGCTGCTCCTCGGGCGTACTTTGCCGGCGCCTGGCACGCACATGTTTTACCAACCGGCGGAGCAACACATACTCTTTCGTCCGCCGGAGTATCTCCGCGACGTTGCCGGCGCGCACCAGTGCCACCGCCATCACGAGCCGGAGGCTGCCAAGTCGCCGTGCCCAGGGCAGTAACCGGCAATAGCCGTCCACCGGCGTGTCCAGCATGGCGAGCAGCGCCACCTGGTGGCCAGCCGCCTGCAATTGCAAGGCGATCTCCAGGGCGAGGATGCCTCCTTCGCATTGACCCGCGAGAAAATATGGGCCCGCCGGCTGAATCGCCAGGATGTCGCCGACAAATCGCGCGGCAATCTCGGGGAGCGTCGCCAAAAGCGATTGGCCACCGAGCAACCGCTGCTCCTGCAACGCGAAGATATCAAGCAGGTAGAATGGCTGCTCCGTTCTGAGTGCTCGGCCGAGGGAACGCAGCGCCGGCGAATCGCCGCCCACGAACAGCGGGGGTCGTGTCACACCGAGCCTGATCGGTAGCACGCCTGACGGGGCGCGGCCCTCAGTGCGAAGCCACCGCGCCATTCCCTGGATTGTCGGTTCGCGAAATACCAGCGAGACCGGAATCGGCTGTCCCAGAACGCTGCCGATTTCGTGCGCGATCGAGAGTGCGTGCAACGAATCGCCTCCCAGATCAAAGAAGTTCGCGTCGCGCTCTGGCGACCGGCACCGCAACACCTTTCGCCAGATGCGAGCCAGGACCTCCTCGAATGCCAGATCGGACGGGGTTGTCTCTGCAGGCTTCGGCGGCGGCGGGGCAATCCGGGCCGGCCCCTGAGTCCTCTGTCGACGTGCGAGCCACGATCCGGGCAACACCACGAGTGACGAGATTCGCCCGTGGGGCCGTGCGGTAACCTGCGTCAACAGGCTGACGTAATGGTCCAACAGGTCGGCGATCTGCCGGTCCTCGAACAGTTCGGTGCGGTATTCGGCGCGGATCCAGACGCCACCCGACCCATCCTGGATCATGCTGAAGCTGAGTTCGTACAAAGCCCCTCCCGCCGCGACGACGTACGGGGTGGCCCGCAGCGCGCCAAACCATTCTGACTTCGAAACCACTGGAACCGACGCGAAAAGTGTCCGGAATATCGGGTTGCCTTCGATGGTCCGCGCCGGGTGCAGTGCTTGCACCACGCGCTGAAAGGGCACGTCCTCATGCGCGAGCGCATTGAGCGTCGCATCCCTGGCATACGCCAGAGCATCCGCGAATTCCGGGTCACCGGACAAAACGACCCGGGCCGCAGCGAGATTGGCGAACAGACCGATGATATTTTCAACCTCGACCCGATTGCGCCGAGCGACCGGGATGCCCACGACCACATCCTCCTGGCCGGTGATCTGCCAGAGAAGGACCTGGAAGGCGGCCAGCGACAGCACGAACGCCGTCGTACCGTGGCGCTGCGCTACGGATTTCATCGCGGACATCAGTTCTGGAGCAAGCCTCACGGCGCGGCTCGCGCCCGCTGCCGACGGCTTCGCGTCAGACTCGGTGGCTTCGGCGAGCGGGGGCTGCGGCGGTGCGCCAGTCAATGGGCGAACGCAGTCCGCCAATTGGATCCGGAAATCTTCGGATGACAGCCACTCCTGTTCCCAAAAGACACAGTCAGCGTACCGAAGAGGGAGCGGCTTCAATGTTGGCTGCCTCCCATCGCTGGCGGCGTCATAGCAGGCGGCGAGTTCGCTCATGAACAGGCCGAACGACCATCCGTCGGCGATAATGTGGTGCATCGCGCAACACAGGATGTTTTGCTCCGGGCCTTGCTCGACCAACAATACCCGCAGCAACGGCCCTCTGGTCAGGTCAAAGGGAGTATGGGCGACCTGGCATACGGCGGCATACGCCGCCACTTCTGGTTCCGAAGCCCGGCTCACGTCCACGCGGGTCAGGACATTCGGAGGCTCTTGACGCACGATCTGTAGCGGGCGGCCTTCGATGAGGTCGAACGTCGTTCGAAGCGTCTCGTGGCGCAGGACCACGGTCAGGAGGCTGAATTCCAGCGCGGCTATGTCCAGCTTACCGCTCAGCCGGAGAGCGAAGCTAAGATTGTTGGCCGCCGACGCGCCGACTAACTGCTCGGTGAACCAAACCCCGAGTTGCGCCGACGCCATTGGAAACACCTGTGCACCGTTGACCACGCCCGCCTGGGCTTCGGTCCCGCCATGCATGGTCTTCATAGGTTTCCCCTGGGGCGCCGGTACCTATAGCCTGTTCGGCCGGTCAGACCGCTCGTACCTGGCGCAACAAGAACTCGATTTGCTCCGGCGAGAGCTTGCCCAGTTCCGCCGCGAGCAGGTCCAGATTTGGCTCTCGTGTGGGCTGTGGCCGGATCTCATCGCGGCGCGGGGTGCGCCCGTTGGCCTTCGCCGTCTCGATCTCCAGCGCCAGGCGGTCGATCGTTGGGGTATCGAACAGGCTCCGGACCGGGATGTCAACTTCCAGTTGCTTACGAATCCGCGCGAGAAGTTGCATTGCGAGCAGTGAATCACCGCCGACGTCGAAGAAATCGTCAGTCACCCCGACTTCCGGGACTTCCAGGAGCTCACACCAGAACGCGGCCAGCTTCGCTTCAGTCGGGGTGCGCGGCCCGACCAGACGGGGTGACGCGTTCGCATTGTCGCGAGGCGGCGGTAGTGCCCGAAAGTCAACCTTGCCGCTCGGCAACAACGGCAATTCGTGCATTTCGACGAAGTCGGCGGGCACCATGTATTGTGGCAGCCGTGCCCTGAGGAACGCACGCAATTCCTCCGCCGAGGGAGCGAGGTTGGATCGCCCCACGACGTATGCCACGAGTTTCCGTACGTCCCCCAGCGCCCCGGAGGTGGCGACCACGGCGGCCTTCCGCACGTCGGGATGCGCCGCCAAATGCATCTCCACTTCGCCCGGCTCGATGCGATAGCCGCGGACCTTCACCTGGTGATCGAGGCGGCCAAGATACTCGATGCTGCCGTCGGCGAGAAATCGACCCAGGTCGCCGGTCGCAAACAGGCGGCTGGCTTCCGGCTCAAACGGACTTGGAACGAACCGTTTCGCGGTTAAATCGGGGCTGCGCCAATAGCCGGCCGCGAGGCAGTCGCCACCGACATAAATCTGGCCTTTCACGCCGATCGGAACGGGCTCCAAATGACTGTCGAGGATGTAGACCCGCGTGTTGGATATCGGCCTGCCGATAGGCACCGGGTTGTTGTCATCAAGTTCCCGCACCTCGTGCCAGGTGGCATCAGCCGCTACTTCGGACGAACCGTAGAGGTTCAGCAGGATGGCACCGGGACAGGCTTGCCTGAATCGCGCCGCCAGGTGGGCCGACAGGTACTCCCCGCTCGTTGTCCAGTGCCGCAGTCGCGGCAGGCGCGCCGCCAGATCGGGTGCGTGATCGAGCAGCGCGCCCAACAACGTCGGCACGAGAACCAGGCGCGTCGCACCGGCCTCGGCCAACAGTGTCAGTAGCCTCTCCGGATCGAGGATATCGTCGTCACTGGCGATCACGACCGGAACGCCCGCCAGCAACGGGCCAAACATTTCCCAGATCGAATCCACGAAGCCCAGGGCGGTCTTCTGGCAACAGACCTCACCCGGCAGGAAGGGCCAGGCGCGGTACATCCACTCGAGTCGGTTCATGCACCCACGATGGGTGCCCATGACGCCCTTCGGATCGCCGGTGGAGCCAGAGGTGTAAATGACATGGGCAAGTTCGCTACCCGGCCTGGGCGCGAGCGGCGTGTCGCGCGAGCCGGTCCAAATCGCGGAGTCCGCGTCCACCAGGATCGCTTCGGTGGTTGCTGGCAGCGCGCGGGCCAGGTCACGCCGGGTCAGAATCTGACCGCAACCGCAGTCGGCGACCAAACGGTGGAGCCGGGCCGTTGGCTGGCTCACGTCGAGCGGCACGTAAGGATGGCCTGCCTTCAATATGCCCAGAATGGCAACGTAGGCGTCCACTGAGCGGGGCATATACACGCCGACCGGGGCTTCAGCGGGGATACCCCTCACGATCAGGGCCCGCGCGATCTGATTGGAGCGATGGTCCAGTTCGGCATAGTGAACGGTTTGGCCCGCTTGGCTGAGTGCTATCGCATGCGGACTGCTCCGTGCCACGGCGGCGAAAGCTTCATCGATGCGGGAGTCCCGCGGGTAATCGGCAGCGGTCCGATTCCATTCGATGAGCAACCGGGACCTTTCCCGATCATCCAGCAGCGGCAGCCGGGAGAGAGGGACGTCCGGTGTGTCGAGAGCGCCGGCGAGCAGGTGGAGGAAATGGCCAACCATACGCGCGATTGTCGCCGGTTCGAACAGATCCGCGCGGTATTCGAATTCGCAATTGAGACCGCCGTTTTGCTCAACCACCTCCAGCGTCAGATCGAATTTCGCCATGCCGCGGTCGAACTCCAGTTCCTCAACGTCAAGGCCAGGCATCCGTGGCAACTGCTTTGGCATGTTCTGAAGAATGAGCATGACCTGGAAGATCGGCGCATGGCCACGGTGACGCTCCGGCCGCAGATGCCGTATAAGTTGGTCTATGGTAACGTCCTGGTGGGACAGCGCACCCAGAACGACTTCGCGCACTCGCGTGAGCACCTCGGAAAAGCCGGGATCGCCCGCCAAGTCTGTCCGCATTACTACGGTATTGATGAAGCAGCCGATCAGATCACGAAGATCCCCATCATTGCGGCCCGACACGGGCGTTCCGACCGGAATGTCCTGGCTACCGGTGTAGCGAGCGAGCAGGATCTGTAAGACCGCGAGCAGGCCCATGTAGAGCGTGCCCCGCGCGCGCTTGCACGCCTCCTTGAGGCGGGAAGTCACATCGGGCTCAATGCGAAAGCGGTGGGATGATCCGACGTGTGACAGGATCGCCGGACGGGCGTGGTCCGTGGGGATTTCCAGCAATGCCGGGCAGTCATGCAGCGTCGCCCGCCAGTAGGCGAGATCCGCGGCCAGAGCCGCCTCCGTCAGATGGTCCCGCTGCCAACGGGCGTAATCGACATACCGCAACGTGAGTTGCTGAAGGTCCGGAGCCTGGTTGGCGATGCGGCTTCGGTAAATTTCGGCGATTTCGTCGAAAACAATGCTCATCGACCAGCCATCGGTGACGATGTGATGGACGACGAGGCACAGGACATGCGCATCGTCGTCGATCCGGAGCAGGACAATGCGCAGCAACGGCGCACGAGCGAGATCAAACGCCACGCGTCCTTCCGCCGCCACCAGCCGAAGAGCCTCAGTCATGCGCTCATCTCTGGGCAGATGCGTCAAATCCCGGACAGGCAGGTCGATTGTTACATTCTCGTCCGTCGCCTGAACTATTTCGCCGTCTTGTTCGACGAAGCTCGAGCGAAGCGCGTCGTGCCGGCGCACCAGGGTCCGAAAGCTATCGCGCAGCGCATCGATGTCGAGCTTGCCCTTGATCAGCAGAGCTCGCGGTAGATTGTAGGCCGGCTCGTCCGGTCCGGCCTGCTCGAACAGCCAGAGCATCCGTTGGGCGGATGAAACCGGGATATGATTGTTCATGCGAGGGAATCCGTAAAGGGGCGTTTCTTCCAGGTTGCCATGAAAAGGGCGGGCACGGAGGCGACGGTTTACACTATCTGGCAGCTATTTCCATTATGGCGAATTCATGCCATCGTAAGCATAGATTCCGACCGATCGTGGTTATCTGCGACGGTGATCGTGATCATTCCGCGCGGACTGACCGACGAGTGTCTGGCGGGCGGCATGGCTGGTGGGGTGGCGGCAACGGCGGGCGGCAGCCTCAGTTCGCGGAGGCCGGCGGCGGCAACGGCGGGCGGCAGCCTCAGTTCGCCGAGGCGGGTGGCGGCAATGGCGGGCGGCAGCCTCAGTTCGCCGAGACCGCGCCCTGCCCGTAGATCAGAACGACCACGCCCAACTGACGGCTCCACGAGCGATCGGGGGCGGCATTTCGTGGGATGGCCAGCGCTGGATCGCCTGCCGGCTCGGCTGCCCGTCTTCGTGCTCTCCAAGCTATTCCGGCACTTGATGTTGGAGAAGCTGATTGCCGCGCATGCGGCGGGTAGACTGCAGTTCTTCGGCAAGCACGCTCATCTCGCTCAGCGAGAGGCGTTCATCGCCGTCCCAAATAGGGAGGCTGCTGCGTCCCGGGGCGTGTTCGCGATCCGCGCGCCAAGCGACGCTCCGCGCCCATGGCCCCCCCGCCCGATCCGCGTCAACCGCCCCCGGTCCTGACCGTCGGCCGGTTCGTGGCGGGGCCAGCGCCCGCGCCAAGGCCTCGCGCCTGGGCATCATCGAATAGCCGCAGGAGCCTGAGGAACGCCGCGCGCGGGCTGCCGAGTTAACGCCGCGGCGGCAGACCGCCCACCTGCTCGGCCGGGCCGTTCCGGTGCTGGCGGCGGCCGATAGCACACTGCACCCCGACGATGACGGCAAGCCGGCATCGTCCAAGAGCGTGCGGTGCAGCCGGGGACGGCGATGGCCGCCAAGGACAAAGGGGTTGGCGAGCTGACCCGTCAGTCCCTTCTCCGTTCATCAGGGTTTATGCGATCCGCGCTATGCGTCGGGGCCGCGGCGCCGGATGTCTGTGTACGGGGTGCCGTTGCGATGGGTATAGATCGCTGGCTTGCCGCCGGGCGGAGCGACCATGTCGATGCCCGGATAGTCCGCGGCATCGTTGGCGACGCGCGTGCCCATCTCGAGCACCTGCGCATCGGCGCTCGAGCGGTTTTGCAGACAATGCCCGTTGCGATCGCCGGCCTTGAAGCCGGCGGCGGTGCCGGTGTGCAGGAGTTCCTCGCCGGCATCTGTCACGAGAGTGACTTCGCCGGACAGCACGTAGATGAATTCATCGGACTCGGTATGCCAGTGGCGCTGGCTGGACCACGCGCCAGCCGGTAGTGTCAACAGATTGATGCCGAACTGGGTCAGCCCGGCGGCATCACCCAGCTTGCGGCGTTGCCGGGCTCGGCATGGAACGTCCAACGGCGACGGGTAGCGGGTGCCGACAACCGGTGTCAGCAGTGCAGGATCGATGATCTTGGTCATGACGGTTCCCATTTCGTCGGCGATTATTCAGTTGGTGGACCCGGGCGGGTGGACTGGCGGGCTGTACTCTTCAGTTTCTCGTCATAGGGACGACGGACCATCGTCTACATCTTGCGCCGCGCGCAACATACACGGAATTTTGGTAGTGGGTCAGTTTGAATGTCGGCTGCCGATCCCACGCCGATCTTGGCCACACGCGGTTTGTCATCGTCATGCGGCAGGCTCAACGGCTCTCACGTGCGTCGGCGATCATCGGGAGCGTGCGCAAATACTCACGCGCGGATTTTACGAAGGCGGCGATATTGGCTGACCCCAGACGTCGTGAGGGGTACAGGACGTTCACCGGTACTGCCGGTGGGGCGAAGCTCTCCAGCAGCAAGCGCAGGCGACCTGCCGCGAGCGCAGCGTGCACCTGGTAAGACAGCGTGCGTGTGATCCCGAGTCCGGCTTCGGCCGCTGCTATAGCTGCGTCGGCAGTGTTGACGGCGAGCCGCGGCTCGACCCGCACGCTGGTCCTGTCCGTCTCCCCGAAGCGCCAGTCGTTGGTGGCTTCGACGCCCTCGAACGCTATCAGATCGTGCCCGGCGAGTTCCCCCGGTGTCGCCGGCGTGCCGCGGGCAGCGAGATAATCCGGACTTGCGACCAACACGCGCCGCACCTCGCCGACCTTGAAGGCAATCAAGGCGCTGTCGGCAAGTTGGCCGATGCGCACGGCCACATCGATGCCTTCCTCAACCAGATGTACCAGCCGATCCGAAAGCGTCAGCCTCACCGACAGATCACGATGTTCACGCAACATGCGGATCACGATGGGCAACACATGCAACCGGCCGAACATGATGGGCGCTGCAATCGCCATGGAACCACGCGGCGCCGCGTCCTCGCCCCTGACCCTGCGATCGGCCTCCTCGATGTCGGTCAGGATCTGTCTGCAGGCTTCGAGATACAACGTGCCGCGCTCGGTGAGTTTTACCGAGCGCGTTGTCCGGTTCAGCAGCATGAGGCCGAGCTGATCCTCCAGTAGCGCGACCGCGCGTGTCACCGCTGCCGGGAAGCTGCGCCCGCCGCGTCCCAGCCGCTGCTCGACGCCGTCAACAAGCAGCTTGGCGTCGTGCCCAACATGTTCCGCGTCATATCGCTGAGCCCAGCCGCGTTGCAGGGATTTATCGGCCTCAACAGCGCGCTGACCAAGGCCCTGGACGTCAGGACCCGTGAACGCATCGCCCTCGCCGTCGCGCAGGTCAACGGTTGCGACTATTGCCTGTCGGCCCACACTTATCTCGGCTTGAATTTCGCCAAGATCGACGGCGCCGAGATTGCTCTGAACCGCAAGGGCAGCTCGTCCGATCCGAAGGCCGACGCCGCTGTTCGCTTCGCCGCCAGGGTCGCTGAGACGCGCGGTAAGGTTGGCAGCGCCGATCTCGACGCGGTGAAGGCCGCCGGCTATTCCGACGCGCAGATCATCGAGATCGTAGCCGTGGTGGCGGAGAATGTGCTGACCAACTTCGTCAACAACGTCGCCGAGACCGATATAGATTTTCCAATCGTCCGCGCCGTCGAAGCGGCATGACCAATATGTCCACCGGTGGTTTGCGCCGCCGGTGGACAGCGATCCCGAGCTATCGTCATTGGGCTCGGGATCACAAGCGGAAAGGAGACCGATCAATGACCGACGCCCCGGAAAGCCGCCCGCCGCTGCCGCCTTTCACACATGAGAGCGCAGTCGAGAAGGTCAGGAAGGCGGAGGATGCCTGGAACAGCCGCGACCCGGCGCTCGTCTCGCTTGGCTACACGCTGGACAGTGTGTGGCGAAATCGATCGGAGTTCGTCACCGGCCGTGCCGCCATCGTCGGCCTCCTGACGCGGAAGTGGGAGAAGGAACTTGACTACAGGTTGATCAAGGAGCTCTGGGCCTTCACGGGCAACCGCATTTCCGTACGGTTCCAGTACCGAATACCGCACCGCCCAAGGCGATTGGTTCCGCGCGCACGGCAACGAGCAGTGGGAGTTCGCACCATCAGGCCTGATGCGTCGGCGCGAGGCGTCGATCAACGATGTGCCAATCCGTGCGGAGGACCGTCGGTTCCTCTGGTCGCAGCTCGGACCGCGGCCGGCGGATTACCCAGGCCTGAGCGAACTGGGGCTCTAAGGTTTGGTGCTATGAGTTTGCTCACCACCCGAGCCGGTCATTGGATAGGCGGCTGGTAGTGCGTCGGGCGGTCGGTTGCTCTGGCCACCACCCGGCGTAACGGCTTGCCATCTGCCGGGTCGCACGGCGTGATACCAGTGGGGTGGATTGATGATTCTCGAATCTCCGCAGCGCTCCCTCCCCCCAGCCCCCTCCCGCAAGGCGAGGGAGAGCCATGCTCTGCGGCGCCGCGGCCTCGGGCAGGCTGCGGCGCTGGCCGCGGTGGCTTCCATGTTGCCACCACCGGCCCGCGCGAAGACCAGCCCCGCGCCCAATGTCATCGTGTATTGCGACCCGGCGCTGCGCGCCGCGATCGAGGATGCCGGTCGCCTGTTCACCGCGAGCAACGGAGCGCGAGTCAACGTGTTCTGCGCCGCGCCGACGCTGATGCTGGCGCAGATCGAGCGGGTGGTTCAGAACGACGTTCTGGTGACCCAGGCTGACTGGATGGACGAGGCGGTGCGCCGCGCGCTCATCAAGCCCTCCACACGGATGCCGCTCGGCGCCAATCGGCTCGTACTGGCAGTTTCCGGCCAAGCGACGGCGCTCCCGCTGACCGATCGGGTGGCAATTCGTAGGCTTATCGGGGCCGGCCCGGTCGCCATCCCGGATCCCACCACCGGCACAACAGTCGATAGCGCCGGGACGTTGGCCCGCCTCGGCTTCAGCGATCCCCTCCCTTTCAAGACCGTTGGCGCGATCGATACCGAGGGGGTCGCCTTCCTGATTCGTACCGGTGCCGCAAAACTCGGGCTGTTGTATCGCACCGAGGCGCAAGCGGGCTCCGGACTCGCCCCGGTCGCCTTGCTGCCCGATGAATCCCCGGTTCCTTACGCCGCCGCGATCACCGTGCTGACGCGCCGGCCCAATGCAGAGGCGTTCATGGACTTCCTGCACACGCCTGACGCTACGTCGCGCCTGACCTCTGCGGGCCTGGAGGCGGTGGCGTGAACGCGCCCAAGATCGCCGGACGTGACGAGCTCCGCCATCCGCTGGTGCTACGCATTGCCCACTGGCTACTCGCGTTTTCGGTCGTGGTGCTGATCGGCAGCGGCTGGCGCATCTACAACGCGTCGCCGATCTTTCCGTTCCGCTTTCCGGTCTGGGCGACGTTGGGCGGCGATGTCGATATCGCGTTGGCTTGGCACAACGATCCCGGCGTGGCGACCGCGATCGCGTGGCATTTCGCGGCGATCTGGTTGTTCTTCGCAGCAGTGTTGTTGCTCATCGGCTACGGCGTCTTCTCCGGCCACTTCCGGCGAGACTGGCTGCCGGTGACACCACGCAGTTTCCTGGCTGACTTCATCGCCGCGGCCCGGTTTCGGCTCGCGCACAAGCTGGGGGAATACAACGCCGTCCAGAGAGTCTTCTACTGGGGCGTTCTGTTGTCGGTGATCATAATGCTGCTGTCCGGCCTGGCGATCTGGAAACCCGTGCAGCTCGCCCCGCTGACCGCGCTGTTCGGCGGATTCCAGGGAGCGCGGCTGGTGCATTTCATCTTCATGACGGTGCTTGCGCTGTTCCTGGTGGTGCACGTGATACTCGTCGTGCTGGTGCCGAAGACGTTTGTCGCGATGGTGATCGGCCATGCGTCGGAGCCCGCGCATGTGGGGGATAAGTGATGAGCGGGATCGAGCGGCGTGGCGTGCTGCGCGGCGGCTTGCGCCTGCCGGTTTCGCTGGGTGCTTTGACCCTGCTTACCGGCTGCGACGTCAGCGACAACGATACGGTGCAAGGCGTGCTGGCCGCGATGTCGCGCTGGAACGACCGGGTGCAGGCGGCGCTGTTCAGCCCGACGCGGCTCGCGCCCACTTTTCCCGAACGGCTCGCGGTGAAGGACTTCCGCTACAATGCCTGGTACGGGCCCGACAAGGCGCCACGTCTCGACGCGAAGGATTATCGCCTGCAGCTCGCCGGCCTGATCGCGGACAAGCGGCCGTGGACAGTCGAACAGCTCTATGCCCTGCCGCAGCAGACGCAGATCACGCGTCATGTCTGCGTCGAGGGCTGGAGCATGATCGGCAAATGGACCGGCACGCCGCTGCGCGTGTTCCTCGAACGGATCGGTGCCGATACAACGGCAAAATATGTCGGGTTCGAATGCGCCGACGGGTATTATGAAGGCATGGACATGCCGAGTGCACTGCATCCGCAGACCATCATGGCGTTCCGGCTTGCGGACGAGATTCTGCCGGTCAAGTACGGCTACCCATTCAAGATCCGCATCCCGACCAAGCTTGGGTTCAAGAACCCGAAATTCGTGACTACAATCTACGTGACCAACCGGGAGCCCCGCGGCTTCTGGACCGATCGCGGCTACAATTGGTTCAGCGGCAACTGAAACGGGCGAGAGCAGGGCGTGGAGGGAACCGACCCGGGCGAGACTGTCGCCGTCGCGGTGATGGCGAAAGCGCCGGAGGCAGGCCGCTCGAAGACACGGCTTGTGCCGCCGCTCGATCGGGCCGAGGCCGCGGCACTCAGCGCGGCGTTCCTGCGCGACATGACTGAGAACATCGTGCTGGCCGCGCGAGATGTGCCGCTCGCATGCTTCGTCGCCTATGCCCCGGCAGGGGCGGAAAGTTCGTTCGACGGCGTATTGGCGGATGGCACATCCCTGTTGCTGGCCGACGGCAGCCCGCCGATGCCGCCGGGCGTACAAGGGTTCGGCCGTTCGCTGCTGCACGCCGTGCAGTCGTTGCTGGCGGCCGGCTATGCTGGGGTCTGCCTACTCAATTCCGACAGTCCCACGCTGCCCACCAGTTTTCTTTGCGATGCTTCGACGGCGCTGCTCGCACCGGGCGAACGTATCGTGCTCGGCCCGGCCGAGGATGGCGGGTATTATCTGCTCGGGATGCAAGCGCCGCACGCGCATCTGTTCGAGGACATTGACTGGAGCACCGATCGGGTCGCTATGCAGACCCGGGAAAGGGCGAGGGCACTTGGTCTGGAGTTGCTGGACCTGCCAGCGTGGTACGACGTGGATGATCGCGATGGGCTGGTGCGTTTGCTGACCGGGTTGAACGCACCGGCGGCGCGACCGCCGCAGCCCTACCAAGCCCCAGCAACGATGACATGCGTGAGAAAACTGGCGTTGCGAACCCAACTTCACCCCTCCCGCTCTTCGGGAGCGGTGGTCACGCGAAGCGTGGCGGGTGGGGGCCTCGCACCCCACACCCTCACCCGGTTCGCTTCGCGAACCGACCTCTCCCGCAGCGCGGGAGAGGTGGACGGTGCCGAAGATGCTTGACGTCGGCAGCTACCAGCAGAGCAGAACAGAGGCCGTTGGCATGTGGCTGCTCGCCGGGCTCGGCGCGCTGCTGATTGCGCTGATACTGGCGGGGTTATCGCTGCATCGGCCAGGTGCGATCACTCTGCCATCAGGCCACGCCGCTCACATCTTCGTGGCGATCTCGGCGGTGGCCGCCGGCGTGTATTTCGCTGCCGTCGCGACGGTACTGCGCCGGCCAATGCCGCGCAGTACGGTGTGGTTGGTGCTAGGCGTCGCGTTGGCGATGCGGGCGTTGGTGCTGCCGGCGCCTCCGTTCCTCTCCAGCGACATGTATCGCTATGTCTGGGACGGCAAGGTGCAAAACGCGGGCATTAGCCCGTACCGTTACATCCCAAACGATCCGGCCCTGGCGAATTTGCGCGACGCCGCGGCCTATCCGCATATCGGCCGTGTCGGGTATGCGCGGACCATTTATCCGCCGGCAGCGCAGCTCGTGTTTCGCGCGGTGGCCGCGATCAGCCCGACCGTGTTGGCGATGAAATCCGCAATGCTGGGGTTCGAGCTGCTGGGGATCGGCGCGATTATCGCGGTCCTCGGGCGCGTGGGCCTGCCGCGCGAGAGGGTGCTGATCTATGCGTGGAGTCCGCTGACAGTCTGGTCCTTCGCCGGCAACGGGCACGCCGATGCGATCGCGATCGGGCTGATCGGACTGGCGCTGCTTGCCCGCTCAGCCCGACGCGACGGACTGACCGGCGCGCTGCTGGGGGCGGCAACGCTGGTGAAGTTCCTGCCCGGTGCGGTCGCACCGGCGTTCTGGCCGCGTTGGGACTGGCGGCTACCGGTTGCGGCAGCGGTCGTGATCGTTGCGCTGTACGCCTGCTACATTGATGTGGGCTGGCATGTTCTGGGCTTCCTGCCGGGCTACGCGCGCGAAGAGGGCCTCGACAATGGCCACGGATATTGGCTGCTGGCGGGACTGGACGACGTCGTCCATCTCCCGGCGTTTGCGGCTCGGCTCTACGCGGTGCTCGCCGCCTGCGCGCTGGTTAGTCTCGCCGCCTGGATCGCGTTCCGTCCCCGGCCCGAGCCCAATGGGTCGCGCGCCGACATGCTCCGGGTCGGCGGGGATGCTGCGCTGCTGGCCGCCGCGACCATGCTGGCGCTTAGCCCCCACTATTCATGGTACTATGCCTGGCTGGCGCTGCCCTGCTGCCTTTGCCCGTGGCGCAGCGTGATCTATCTTTCGGCGGCGGCTCTCCTGCTCGACATCAATCCGCTCAACGAGCATTTCCTCTGGCCTTGCCTGCTGTTCGTACCAGCGATTGCGCTCGGCTTTCGCGATTTCCGTCCCGGCGGCTCGGCTCGCACCACCGCGCCTGTGTCTCTACGGTCCCCCGACGCGGTTGGAAGGAGCCCCTGATGTCGGCCTCGATCGTGAAAGATCCGCGGCGCTATTTCGAATCCGTGCCGGACTCCCGCTCGGAACATGCCGAAGCGCCTCCAGTCTGCGTCTATCTGGAGGTGACCAATCGCTGCAACCTGCTGTGCGAAACCTGTCCGCGCACCTTCGAGACGCTAGAACCGCCGGCGGACATGAGCTGGGAACTGTTCTGCCGTATTGTCGATCAGGTGCCTAACCTGGCGCGCGCCGTGCTGCACGGCGTCGGCGAGCCGATGATGGTGCGCGAGCTGCCGCGCATGGTTCGCTACCTAAAAGACCGGGGTGTCTATGTGCTGTTCAACACCAATGGCACGTTGATGCCGCCGAAGAAGACCGGCTGGCTGGTCGAGTCCGGGCTGGATGAGCTGCGTGTCTCCTTGGACGCGGCTAATGCGGCGACCTATCGGCAGGTGCGCGGTAAGGATTTCTTCGCCCGCATCGTGCGCGATGTCGGCAGGTTCACCGAATTCCAGCGGGAGCACGGGCACGCGCGACCGAAGGTTTCATTATGGCTGACGGGGCTCAAGGAGACGGTGGGACAGCTTCCCGACTTTGTGCGCCTGGCGGCATCGATCGGCGTGTGGGAGGTGCACCTTCAGCGGCTGGTGTTCGACGAGCAGAGCTACGGCATGGCGCGGCCGGACTCGTCTCTGTTTGAGCGCATGCAAGCCGAGGAACAGGCGGCGATCGATGCGGCAGTGGCGTTGGGCGCCGGGCTCGGCGTGACGCTGGACGCGTCTGGCGCCACCGAGCCGGGGCTGAGCCTCAAGCGAACACGACAGGATCAGCCCTGGTCCCTCTGCCGGCGGCCATGGTCGCTGATGTATTTCACCGCGCATGGTCGCGCGCTGCCCTGCTGCATCGCGCCGTTCTCGGCGCGCGGCTACGACAACTATACGCTGGGCGACGCGACGCAGGAGAGCCTGCGAGAGATTTGGAACGGACCTGCCTATCGTCAGTTCCGCTCCACCCTATTGAGCGACATGCCGCCGAAGCCCTGCCAGGGCTGTGGGCTGCGATGGAGCCTTTAGCAATTCTGCTATGATAAAAAAGTTCGACTTTTCGCATTTCAGGCGGCGAGGCATGTCGCGTGCCGGTAGTGGGCCAGTTTGAATTTCCGCTCACGACCCGAGAACGAGCCCGCTTGCGCGGGAGGGCGCCGCGCGTAGTGCCGGGGCCGGAATGACGACCGGAAAGGGAGTGTGATGGCAGCGGCGTGAGCCGACGATCGGGGTGTTGTCAACCTCAAGATGAGGAGCACCCCGATGAGCGAGAAGCCCATCAGCCCGCTGCGTCAGCGTATGATCGAGGACATGGCGGTGCGCAACTTCATCGAGAAGACGCGCAACGACTATATTCGTCAGGTCTGGGCGTTCACTGCATTCCTTCGCCGCTCGCCGGATACCACGACGCCCGAGGATCTGCGCCGCTTCCAACTGCATCAGACGCAAACCGGCGTACGCCCGCCGAGCATCAATGCCGCCGTGGCAGCCCTTCGTTTCTCCTTCACCATAACGCTCGACCGGCCCGACATGGCACCGCCTGAGTCGAACCCGTTCCAGTCATTGCGAACGCTGGCGCGGACGGCGGTGGACCTGTCGACCAGCTGCACACCCCAAACCCCGGTGCGCTAGCGTAGGCGACCGCCGTTCACAGTCAAAGGAGCCGCGGCCGTAACGTCCGCGGCGCCCTTGAGCTGGCAGCGCGGCTTGCCCGCAATCAGGCGTGTGGAGGCTTGTATTCGGTCTTGGTCTGGTTGGCCTGCTTCATCGCCGCCTCGGCTTCCTGAGCCGTCAGCAGCGTTGTAGTCTCGAAACGGGAAAACCCGCCTGTGGCCGTAGCCGACATCGAGCAGGCGACGGCTGATTTGTTGTCCGGAAATTCACAGATCGCAAGACCGTCGAACTCGCCTAAGGCGAGGTAGTAGCTATTTAGTTTGCCGCCGAAGCCTTCGACGAGTGCCTTCGCTGCGCCGGTGCGATCGTGTGGCTTGCCGACAAGAGCCTTGGCCGATGTGCTGGTAAATTGCCACCGAATCATGAAGTGAGGCATCGCATCCTCCTGGTTTCCGAGTTTAGGCGAGATTGCTCACTAGCAACGTGCTCTTTGCGCGCAGGTCAGAGCGCAGGCCCGGTTCGCGTGCGGGTGGTTAGCGCGAAGAGGCACTCTCATCCAATTCCGCTACCCGTTCCCTGTCTCTTTGCGTGACCAAGAACCGGCGGCACGATTTAGTGAAAGGACGCCGGCCAGGATGGTGTTGAGGGTAATGCCCGACCGGCGCGAGTTCATGGGAAAATGAACAGTTGGCACATGGGGTCGCGCTCGGACAGCGTCAACATCCGATAGGAAATAAGCGAATGAAAACTGAGACACGAATCAGCCGCGCTGATCGGCCATCGAACCGGTACTACAAAAGGCTGACGAAGGTCTCCAGGATGTCCTGCAAGACCCGGTCCTGCACGTTCCCGGTAACCATGCGCAACTGCTCAAGTAGCGCCGTGCGTTCCAGTTCAGCATTCGAGTGAATGCCGTGCGGGTCTTGCTGGCGCAGGCGCTTCACGATCAGCCGGTCAGGGTAGAGCATGCGCTCACTCTTTCCTTCTTGCTTTCGTCACCCTCGATCACTCGGACCCCAGCATTCTGCGCTCGCTCGACCATGTTGGCCGTGCCACGATCGCCGGGAAACGCCACCACGAGATCCGGTTTGTGGTTCTCAGCATGCGGCCGTTCCGGATATTCCCGGCCGCGGGCCACGGACCATCAATGGCGTGCATGAACGGGAGCTCCCGCACCGGGATGCCGTTCGTCTTGGCCCACCTACCTGCCATCTCGTCCGCACCACCGAGATGGCAGGCCCCGTGGATTATTTCGCTGATGGGCGGGTCGTTGTGGATCGACGAGAGCGTGGCGGACAGTGCGCGCCAATCATTGTAGAACCGGCCACCGCAGACGAGGACTTTCATTTCAGCAGGCCCGCTGGTACGACCGCTATTCAGCCCGGCGGGGTGAGGCGCTTTGGAAGAGCCGGTTCTGACCCATCTCGGACTCTCGCCGTCGCCGCCTTTCCACGTTATTCTTATGCTACAACGTCCAGGAGGCCAAACGGTGAGCGAACTCTTGTCACTTCTGCCGGCGATCGCTGAGGATGCTGACGCCATCCGTTCTCTCACACGGGAAGCATATTCCAAATGGGTGCCAGTTATCGGACGTGAGCCCAAGCCGATGACAGCCGACTATGTGGAGGCCGTGAAGAATCATCGCATCGACCTACTGTATCTAGATGGCAAGCTAGTGGCTCTCATCGAGATGATTCTGGAGGCCGACCATCTTCTCATCGAGAATGTAGCGGTATCTCCGGGTTTTCAGGGTAATGGCTTGGTCCGAAAGCTAATGGCTCATGCCGAGCAGGTAGCCGCGTCTCTGGGGCACTCTGAAACCAAGCTCTACACCAACAAGCTCTTTGCAAAGAATGTACAGTTCTACCAGAAGCTGGGCTATGGAGTTGATCGGGAGGAGGATTTCAAGGGTGGGTTTGTCGCCCACATGAGCAAGGCAGTTCAAGCATGAGGCCAAGGCTCTAGGTGCGCTCACCACCCCGAGCGGCGGTGGCCGCGTTGCCCACCCGAGCCGCCGGATTCGACCCACAGCGGATCTACGCGACGCCACTCCTCGCAGCGAAGTAAGCGGCCGAGGATCGCGGGAGCGATCGCAACTCACCGGCGAGGGGCAGCCAGTAACGCGGCCGTAATCAGCGGTGCGTTGCTCGGGCTCTATCGGACGAGCGCCAAGGGCGCAATCAACTGGAAGCTTTGATCGGCGGCAAATATTTGCCCAGTGTCGCCGGATTTGGGCGTCTTTCGTTGGGAGATAGATCCGGTAATTGATACGGAACAGCCCGCTCTGCGGGCACGGGAGCCAGTTACCCTCGTGTCCGGCTGGCGCCTGATTCTGGATATAGATGTCCAGCGAACCATCCGGATTGTAGGTCAGACCCTTGGTTCGATCGCCGATCGAGAAGCGGTTGATGGCATTTTTCACCAACTGGAAATCCGCGCCATACATTGTGAAGGACCAGAAGCCGTTAGTCATGGTGGGAGGGATTTCGTTTTTGTTGAAGTGAACGACGTATCTGGTCGCGCCGTCCAACAGATGGGCGTCGCCATCTTCATACGTGCTGAAGTATTCCGCCTCTTCACGGTCATGAACGAACAGGCCTTCGAGAGCGCCTGCCGCGCGATCGAAATAGTCATAGCCGTAGTCGCGAGGGCGCAGATTATTCCAGCGTGTCGGATAGGGCGTGCCGCGGAATTTCACCTTCCACCTCATGATCTGCGGGCCCATCTCCGCTGCCCGGGCGAGTCCTCGCTGGGCGGCCTCGTCGAGCTTGGCTGCATCGAAGGGCTGGCCGACATCGATTCCGCCGCGGCCGAGGAGGATTACGGCAGCCTCTTGGTCCTTCGGGGGAGGGTTCTCGGCGAGCAGATCGGCGACTGTCTGGAAATAGGCCAAGTCTCCCTGGTAATTTGGACGCTTGGCGAGGTGGGGAATCGCCGCTTTGCCGAACTTGCTCGCATCGCCCCAGTTGCTCAGCGAGGTCAAGTGGAACTTCTCCTGCAGAGCATTGACCTTCAGCAAATCCTCGTTGTCCTGCGGAACGACGCCGATGCAAATGGCAAACATGGCGGTGTTGGTCGGCACGCGGTGCTCGATCACGTCCTTCGGAAGCGTGCCTTGCCAGTCGGGTCCCACAAACGCGTGGTTTCCGCCCTTCCCGCCGGTCGCGCGCGTGCCGATGTAGAAGAGGTTGTTGGTGTAGGCGTCTGCGACTTCCACGGACCAATAGCGGTCCGCGATATCTGGTGCCGTTAGGATGATGGGCCCATCGGCGAGCTCGAGGAAGGCGCCGCTGTAGACGGTGTCGTTGTTGGGTGTGTAGGGCATGATGTCGTCGGCGGTCGCGAGCGTCCGCATATGACCGATCTGATTGATGGGCGCGGCCGGCGCAAACTTCTTCGCTTTTTCTAGCGCGGCAGGATCCAGCCGCAACTTCCGCTCCCGCTCCAGCATCGTGAGGGGAAGGGCGAAGACATAGTTCTGGACGCCGACCGAGTAATACCATTCCGCCTCGGACTGGGCGTCGATCTTGCGAATCGCTCGCTTGAGTCCGATGCCGCGGGCGTCTGCGCGGCCAGCGTTTGTGAATGGGCAGCGCAAGCAATTGCCGCGACCGCAACAAACGCGGCCACCGCGAGGCGGACCCTCGCGACACCAGCGCCGACCCCAGCAGCATTCGCCATTTCGCGTCCCTCGCATCTTGGAGATCACCGTGCGGGCAGCAAGGAGCGTTGCATTGATCCACGTCAACGAGGTCAGACAGTAGCTCTGTGGCAAAGGTGCAGCCTGGCTGCGCTACTTCGGCTGAAGGCCGATGCACGGGCCGCATTGTCGCACCGGCGCCTGTGCTGATCACGCTGCCGATGTTGGTGGTCGGCCCCAGCACGAGTCCGCTGGCTCGGTCCCCAGACGAAGGCCGACCGCTTCAGGACTGAGTCCCAGTTCCCGGCCTTGGTTGCTGCTTCAGGCACCGGGTCGCGAACGTCTGCTGCCCAGCCTTTGGGGAAATTCAAACTGACCCACTACCCGCGCGCCTCCTGTGGAGAGGTGTGACCTGTCCAGGTCCATTGTTCAGCGCCGCTGCCCCGTCGCGGCCCGACGCTCGTCGGGCCGCCGATCACGCGCCAAGAGAGAAGCGATGCGCTACGCCAGCGCCCCGTTGGACAGCGTCGCGACTTTCCGCTGCAACCCGGCCTGCAATGCCGGAGCGCCGCCGCTCGCCAGCAACCCGCGGAAGTCCGAGCGCTGTACCGCGACCTGGCTGATCGAACCGTCGGACAGTACATCTACAGCCTTCCAGCCCGCCGGCGTCTGCCGCATCACGTAGTCGATCTCCACCGGGGAATCGTTTCGCCGCACAATCTGAGTCCGCACCACCACCTCGCCGTTGGGAAGGCTGCGAGTTTGGGGCAGCACGCGGAAGCTCTGGCCGTTATAGCTGTCGAAATTCGCCGCATAGTTGGAGACCGTGTAGCGCTCAAAGGTCCCGGCGAGCGCCGCCTTCTGGTCGGTTGGCAAAGTATCCCAGCTCAGCCCCACCGCGGCCCGCAGCAAGGCATTCAGGTCGAATGCTTGCTCCACCGCCGGGGTCAGCATCGCATAGCGCTGCGCGAACGGCGCATTCTGGCCCGCCTTCATGGCGGCCAGGAGCGCGGCATTGAGCTGTTGGACCGGGGCGGTGGGACTGCTTGCATCCTGTGCCAAGGCGGCAGGGGAAGCCCACGACATGGTCACAACCGCAAGGGCGGCCGCTGAGTGGCTCAGCACAGCCCGCCGATTAAGCAGGATCGACGGCGCCGAGGCGCCGGAATGGAATGCGCTCATCCTGTCCCTCCGTTGAATTGCCCGGCGGCCGGTCGGACCAGCGCTTCCGGGAAGCCGCTGTCATAAAAACAGCGGCGACGAACTTTTATGCCGCTGTGGTGCGGATGGCTGTGAAGTGCGTCACACGCGGCCGTGTTCAAGCCGCCAATGGCGATCACAATTTCCCGTTATGCGATTACAGCGATGGCGGCATGTGTCTGGGTGGGGCTTATCCGTGGCCGGGGGCGACCACCATGCAGGCGAGCTGGTGCTGCATGAGCCTGGTGCATGCCTCGCTGGCGCTGCGTGCGGAGAGGTCCGTGAGCCTCGCGCGATACAGGACGGTGGTGCCGAACGGCTCGGTCAGCGGCAGTTCTAGCCGTGCCGCCCGCAACAGGTCGGGCGCCGCCAGGCGGGCATGGTCCGCCGCGGTCCGGGCGAGGTCAGGAGTCGTGAACGCACCAACCTGGATGGCCCAATCACCCAGGCCGGTGCCGGCGCCCGGGACTGGAGCGGCGGTCGGGAATATCGCCGCACGCGCCGCGGTGGTGCGAGCTGGGGCGGCAGCATAGGCCACGCCCGGATCATAGATCGGCGCACCGCTCGTTGCCGGGGCGGGCCCGGATGCGACGGCGAGCGTCGGCTGGGGCGCGCAGGGCCGGGCCGGATCGTAGGCGGCGTCTGGATCGCAGCCACCCGAGGAAGCGAACGCTGCGACCGCGGTGCCGCCGCCTGGTGCCACTACAGCCTGCGGTGGGCGGGCCGAGTAGGTCGCATTCGGATCATAGATCATCGATCCGCTCGTCGCCGGAGCGGGCTGTGGCGCCGGACTGGCTGGGATGGAGGACGCCGCAACGGCGATTGTCGGGGTCGGCGCGCAGGGCCGGGACGGATCGTAAGCTACGTCCGGATCACAGGCTCCGCCAACACTCGTCGGCGCGCCGGTCGCGGCCGCGTATCGCACCCCACCCTGGCCGCCATACACGGCGAGCGGCCCAGTCTCAGGCGTCGTACCGGCGATCCGGGGAGCGATCGAAGCGACATAGCCGACCGTCTCGTCGGGCAACGGATCGCCGGTCGCGAGATAGTCGTCTACCCTTTGCGGCCCAGCATTGTACGCGGCGAGGAAGCCCGGCGAGCCGTAACGGTCGTACATTTCGCGGATGTACCCGGTGCCGGCCAGGACGTTGTCGCGCGGCTCGAACGGGTCGCCACCGAGCCCGTACTGTTCACGCAACGTCTCATAGGTGCTGGGCATCACCTGCATCAGGCCCATCGCCCCGGCCGGTGACACCGCGGTTTCGTCGCCGCCCGATTCCTGGCGCATCACCTCCCGGATCCACAGCTCGGGCACGCCGAACCGGCCGGAGGCCTCGTGAATATACGGCCCCCACGGATCGTTCGGCGGGCCGGGCGGCGGATAGTAGTGGGTCGGCGTCCTGTGCAATCGATAACCGTAGGTTCCCCCGCCCCGCTGCGTCGCGCAGCCGGCCAGCACGCATAGCAGGACAATCGGCAGAACCGCCCGCAGCCGGCGCGGCCACGACGTGGCTGCTGCTGCGGGATGCTTCCGAACAGGCATCCGGCTCTCCACCCGATCCGACACCCGAATCAGACGGCTGTCCTTGTGCGCTAACGAATCGGCCGGAGCAACTTCGTTTCAGGTTCCGCAAGCGGAATCGGGACCGGTCAGGCAAAATGGCCGGCGATGTGATGCGATTGTGCCACGATTGCAGGGAGGGTCGGGCTCAACCGGCACCGGGGCTTGACGCCATTTCCGTCCTGATCGCTGCTTGGGGGCCCCGGCCAGGACACGATGATGCATGCGATCGATGTGATATCCATCCAGCTTTATACACTCCGCGCGCTGGGCGATGTGGATCGCGAACTGGACACGGCGCAGGCCGCCGGCTTCCGCCATGTCGAGACGGTCGGCTCGCATCTCGACAACGCCGCCGACGTGGCGGCGAAGCTGAAGCGGCGCGACCTGACGGCATCGTCGTCGCACGTGTCGCTGGCGGCACTGCGGGAGCGGCCGGAGGCGATCATTGCGGCCTGTCGCACGCTGGGCATCGCGCAGCTCTTTATGCCGTCGGTGCCGCCGGCGGAACGCGACATGTCGGCACTCGGGTGGACCGCGCTCGGCCAGGAGCTGGGGGCGCTATCCGAAGGGTTCAGAAGCGAGGGGATCGCGCTCGGGTACCACAACCACAATTGGGAGCTGGCGCCGAAAGAAGGGGCGAAGACGGCGCTCGATCTGCTGTTTGGCGCTGCCGCCGGCAGTCCGCTGACCTGGCAGGTCGATGTTGCCTGGCTGGTGCGCGGCGGCGCCGACCCGAAAACCTGGATCGACCGCTACAAGGACCGGGTCGTCTCGGCCCATGTGAAGGACATTGCCCCAGCCGGCCAGGCGCTGGACGAGGACGGCTGGGCGGATGTCGGGCACGGGGTGCTTGACTGGCGCGATCTGTGGCGCTGCTGCCGCGCCGCGGGCGTGCGCTGGATGGTAGTGGAACACGACAAGCCCGCCGATCCGGCTCGCTGCGCCCGGCGAAGCTTCGCCTTCCTCAGCACGATCGAGGATTGAGCCGATGCGTCCTACCGCTATCGGCATCATCGGCTGCGGCGTTATCAGCGAGGCGTATCTGAAAGGCGCGACCCGCTCGAAGCTGGTTAGAGTTAAGTCGGTCGCCGATCTCAACGCCGAGGCGGCCGCAATCCGCGCCGCAGAGTTCCACGTGCAAGCGGTGCCGATCGAGACGCTGTTGGCCGACGACGAGATCGAGATCATTATCAACCTGACCGTGCCGCAGGCGCACTGGCCGGTCAGCCTGTCGGTGATCGAGGCCGACAAGCACGTGTATTCCGAGAAGCCGTTGGCGACGCGCCTGCCCGACGGGCACGCGCTGGTGCTGGCCGCCGCGGCGAAGCGGCTGCGCATCGGCTGCGCGCCTGACACGTTCCTCGGCGCCGCGCATCAGGCGTGCCGGCGGGCGATCGATGCGGGGCGCATCGGGACCCCAGTTGCCGGCGGCGCAGCGGTGCTGTCGCACGGGATGGAGCACTGGCATCCCAACCCGGCGTTTTTCTTCCAGCGCGGCGGCGGCCCGATGCTCGACATGGGTCCTTATTACGTCACGCAACTTATCAACCTGCTCGGCCCGGTTGCGCGCGTCACCGCGGAGGCGACGATGGGTAGCACGCGTCGCACGGTGACCAGCGAACCGCTGCGCGGCCAAGTCATCGAAGTGGAGGTGCCGACGACGGTGAACGCCGCGTTGCGCTTCGCCTCAGGCGCCAATGTGGCGCTCAGCCAGTCGTGGGACGTGTGGAAGCATCGCCGCGTGCCGATCGAGATCTATGGGTCCGAGGGCAGCATGCTGGTGCCCGATCCAAATTTCTTCGGCGGCGAACCACTGGTATCGGCACGCGATGGCGAGTGGCAGGCGCTGGACATCAGCCGGCATCCGTTCGGGGCCAGCAATCGGCGCCTGCGCTCCGGCGCCGAGGTTGCCGATTATCGGATCATCGGGCTGCTCGACATGGCCGCTGCCATCCGCCAGGGCCGGCCACACCGCGCCAGCGGCGAGCTGGCGCTGCACGTGCTGGAGGTGCTGGAGGCGATCGAGCGCGCGGCGGTAGAAGGAAGGCATGTCATTATCGAGAGCGGGTGCCCGCGTCCCGAGCCGCTGCCGTTCGGCGAGGGCGAAGAGGTGTTCTGAGGGACTGGCGCCACCGTTCGCTCACGGTGGCATTATATGGCTTCCCGCGGCCACGATCGGTGTTACCGCGTTCTTTCAGCTTCGGATCGCAAGTCCAACCCTGCTCCTTGCGCAAGCAAGCATTGACCATGGAGCGGAGGGCTGGCTAACTTCTCTGTTTAGCAGGGGCTTTCAAGCGCCGCTCGGCACGAAGGCGGGCGCAGCCACATCCTGTCACAGGGGGCAACAATGGACGAATATGATCTTCGGCGCCTGATCGGCCGGGTGAAGCAGGGGCGTCTCTCTCGTCGTGGGTTCATCCGGCGCATGGCGGCGGTGGGCCTGACCGCGCCAATGGCGACGCAGCTTCTCGCGATCGGCGGCGTGGCGATGGCGCAACCGGCATCCACCTACAAGCCAACCAAGCGCGGCGGCGGCGGCACGCTGAAACTGCTGTGGTGGCAGGGCCCAACCCTGCTTAACCCGCATTTCGCGGTGGGTACCAAGGATCAGGACGGCTCGCGCCTGTTCTATGAGCCGCTGGCCGCCTGGGACCACGAGGGCAATCTCATACCGCTGCTGGCGGCGGAGATCCCAAGCATCGAGAACGGCGGGCTGTCGGAGGACGGCAAGTCGGTGGTGTGGAAGCTCAAGCAGGGAGTGCAATGGCACGACGGCCAGCCCTTCACTGCCGACGACGTGGTGTTCAACTGGGCCTATGCGCGCGATCCGGCGACCGCCGCGGTGACCTCCGGAAGCTACATCAACAACACCGCCGAAAAAATCGACCAATACACGGTGCGGGTGCGGTTTCCGGTCCCGACGCCATTCTGGGCTGACCCGTTTGTTGGCTCCAACGGACTGCTTGTTCCGAAGCACCTGTTCGAGCCATATATCGGATCGAAGTCGCGCGATGCGCCGAACAACCTCAAGCCAGTCGGCACCGGCCCCTACAAATTCAAGGACTTTCATCCCGGCGACCTGGTCACCGGCGAAATCAACATGAATTATTACCGGCCCAACCGCCCCTATTTCGATGCCGTAGAGATGAAAGGCGGCGGCGATGCGGTTTCGGCTGCACGCGCCGTGCTGGAGACGGCCGAATACGACTACGCCTGGAACTTGCAGGTGGAAGACGATATCCTGAAACGGATGGAAGCCAACCAAAAGGGGCGGGTGCTATTTGCCGAGAGCGGCAGCATCGAGCACATCCAACTGAATAACACCGATCCCTGGACCGAGGTCGATGGCGAGCGCTCCAGCATCAAGACGAAGCATCCGACGCTGACCGACCCGGCGGTCCGCCAGGCGCTGAACCTGCTGGTAGACCGTGGCGGGGTGCAGAAGTACATTTACGGCCGCACCGGTACGGCGATCGCCAACTACATCGGCGGACCACAGCGTTTTGTCTCCAAGGATACGTCTTGGGAATTCAACGTCGGCAAGGCCATCGACATCCTCGAGAAGGCGGGCTGGAAGCCAGGACCTGACGGCATTCGCACCAAGGACGGCAAGAAGCTGAAATACGTGTTCCAAACGTCGATCAATCAGTCGCGACAGGAGACACAGCAGATCGTCAAGCAGGCCTGTCAGAAGGCGGGTATCGAGATCGACCTGAAAGAAGTCGTCGCCTCGGTCTATTTTTCGTCCGACGTTGCCAATCCCGATACTTACACGAAGTTTTACACCGATCTGCAGATGTACACCACCAATCCGGGAAGACCGGATCCCGGTTGGTGGGTGCGATCCTTCCTGTCGTCGGAAGTGGCGAGCAAGGCGAACAAGTGGCAGGGGCGCAACATTACGCGCTGGCAGAATCCGGAATACGACAAGACATGGGGCGCATCGGACATCGAACTGGATCCGGTGAAACGTGCCGCCTTGCTGATCAAGTGCAATGACCTTGTAATCCACAACATTGTCGTCATCCCGGTAATCTATCGTCTTAGCGTTGCGGCGGCGGTCAACGGGCTGCAGGCGCTGATCAGTGGCTGGGACAATGACACGTGGAATCTTGGCGACTGGTACAAGGAGACCTAGTAGCTCTGCACACTCGCGTTGCCTGGCCGACTGTTCGCCAGCAGTGCCTGCATCTACACCTCTCCCGCAGAGCGGGAGAGGTGTAGATGTCCCACGCCTATGCGTTGCGCCGCATCTTTCTGGCCATCCCCAGCCTGCTGGGCATCAGCGTCGTGCTGTTCTCCATCCTCGCGCTAGCCCCGGGAGATCCGTTCGGCGAGCTGGTCACCAACCCAAACGTACCACCCGCGGTTGCGGCTGCGCTGCGCGCCAAGTTCGGCCTGGATGACCCGATCTGGCTGCGTTACATGCACTGGCTGCTGGCCATGCTGCGCGGCGACTGGGGCTTCTCCTTCGTTAGCCGGATCAACGTCGATACGCTGATCCTGCAGCGGTTGCCGGTGACGATCGCGGTGCTCGGTGCGGCGCAGATTCTGGCGATCCTGGTTGCGGTTCCCGTGGGTGTACTGGCTGCTGCGCGGCCGTATTCCCTGTTTGACCAGATCGCCAACACACTGGCCTTTGTCGGCTTCTCGTTGCCTACCTTCTTTACCGGGCTGTTGCTGATCCTGCTGTTCAGCGTAGAGTTGCATTGGCTGCCGTTCGTGTTTCGCTCCGATCTCTCGGCCACCGGCCTCGACTGGTGGTGGGAGAATGTGCGCCAGTCGATCATGCCGGTGATGGTGCTCGGCCTGTTTCAGGGCGCCTCTCTGGTGCGCTACGTGCGCTCGTCGGTGCTGGATGTGATCAAGCTCGACTACGTGACCACGGCGCGGTCGAAGGGCATCGGCGAACGCCGGGTCCTGGTGCGCCACGTGGTGCGCAACGCTCTGATCCCGGTGGTGACGTTGGTGGCCGTGCAGATGCCGATCGTCTTCGGCGGCGCCATCATCACCGAGCAGATTTTCCGTGTCCCCGGTATTGGCTCCTTGCTGATTTCATCGATCCTTGCCAACGACACGCCGGTCGTGATGGGCGTCACCTTCGTGTTCGCCTGCCTGGTCGTACTGTTCAACCTGATCGCAGATCTGCTGTATGTCTGGCTCGATCCCCGAATCGCTTTCCGCTGAGGTGGCGGCGTCCGCCGGCGCGGCGCTGCCTCGGCCGGCAGCGCTGATCTCGCCGGGCTGGGAGGCTTGGCGCCGGTTCCGCAAGCACCGGCTCGCCGTGGCGAGCATGGTGGTGCTGGCGCTGATGATTGTGGGGGTGGTTGCCGGGAGCTGGCTCTGGCCGGTGCCGATCAACGAGATCGACTTCGCCGCCAAGCTCCAAGGCCCATCCTGGGCGCACCCGTTCGGTACCGACGATCTGGGCCAGGATCTGCTGGCGCGGCTGATCTATGGCGGGCGGATCTCGATGGCGGTCGGGCTCGCCGCAATGCTGGTGGCGGTGTGCGTGGGGGTGGTGATCGGCGCGGTGTCCGGCATGGCGAGCGGACGGCTCGATGCCGCGCTGATGTGGCTCACCGACCTCTTTTTGTCGCTGCCGCAACTGCCGCTGCTGTTGTTGGTGATCTACCTGTTCCGCGACTCGCTCCGGAGCGCGCTCGGGCCCGAGGGCGGCGTGTTCGTGCTGATCGTCGTGGTGATCGGCGGGCTGCGCTGGATGCCGCTGGCGCGGCTGGTGCGTGCCCAGTTCCTGTCGCTGCGCGAGAAGGAGTTCGTGGAGGCGGCACGCGCGCTCGGGGCGTCGCGGCTGCGCCTGGTGGTGCGGCACATCCTGCCCAATGCGCTTGGGCCGGTGATTGTGGCCGGCACCATCGAGGTGGCGAACGCCATCATCGCCGAATCCACGCTGTCGTTCCTTGGCCTCGGCTTTCCACCTGACATCCCGACCTGGGGGCGGGTGCTGTTCGATGCCAAGGATTATCTGGATATTGCCCCGCACTGGGCGTTGTTCCCCGGTGCGGCGATCTTTCTCGCGGTACTATCCATCAATTTCATCGGTGACGGGTTGCGAGATGCGCTGGACGCTCGCCGGGTTCTGTAGCGGATGACGGAGCCACTGCTCGAAATCCGCGATTTGAAGACTTGGTTCCGGACCGATGACGGCATGCTGCGGGCCGTCGATGGCGTGAACTTGTCGATCAACCGAGGCGAGACACTGGCCGTCGTCGGCGAGTCAGGCTGCGGCAAGACGGTGACGGCGCGCAGCGTGCTGCAGCTGATCGATATGCCGCCGGGCCGCTTCATGGGCGGCGAAATCCTGTGGCGTGGTCGGGATCTGATCCCGCTGACGTCGGCCGAGATGGACCGGATCCGTGCCCGCGAGATCGGCATGGTGTTTCAGGAACCGATGACTTCGCTCAATCCCGTCCATACGGTGGGCGAGCAGATTGCCGAAGCACTGCGCGCGCATGAGCGCCTATCGCACAAGGCGGCGCTCGAGCGCGCGGCGGAGATGTTGCGGCTGGTGCAAATTCCTAATGCGGAGCGTCGCGTCGGCGACTATCCCCACCAGTTCTCGGGCGGCATGCGCCAGCGCGTCGTCATCGCCATGGCGCTCGCCTGCAAGCCCCAGCTGCTGATCGCCGATGAGCCGACCACCGCGCTGGATGTCACCATCCAGGCGCAGATTCTGGATCTTCTCAATGATATGAAATCGCGCTTGGGGATGGCGATCATGCTGATCACTCACGCGATGGGCGTGGTCGCCGAAAACGCACAACGGGTCGTCGTGATGTACGCCGGCAAAGTGGTTGAGGACGCGCCGGTAGACGAGTTGTTCGCCAACCCGCGCCATCCCTACACGCAGGGACTGATCCGGTCGATCCCGCGAGTCGATGCGCGGATGCGGGGCAAGACGCGGCTCGAGCAGATTCCCGGCACCGTGCCGAGCCTGCTCGATCCGCCGCCGGGTTGCCGCTTCGCCCCTCGCTGCCGGTTCGTGACTGCTGCCTGTTGCAGCGCGGAGCCGCCGCTGCGCAGGGTGGGCCCCGAGCACAAGGTGGCCTGCATCCTGTGAGCGACCGGTCGCCTCTGCTCTCCGTCCGCGATCTCAAGAAGTATTTCGCAGTAAAGGGCGGACTGCTGGCGCGCGAAGTGGATCGCGTGCACGCGGTGGACGGCGTGAGCCTGGACATCGCCGCCGGGGAGACGCTCGCCTTGGTGGGGGAATCCGGCTGCGGCAAATCGACCACCGGACGCTGCATTCTCCGGCTGATCGAGCCCAACTCCGGCGAAATCTGGTTCCAGGGCCGCGATGTCACCGGCCTGCACGGCGAAGCACTGCGCAGCCTGCGCCGCGACATGCAGATCATCTTCCAGGACCCGTTTGCCTCGCTCAACCCGCGGCACACGGTCCGCGGCATAATCGGCGAAGCGTTGGTCATTCACGGCCTGGCCAAAAGCCGTCGGGAGCTGGATGAGCGTGTCGTGCACCTGCTGGCGACGGTGGGTCTGCAGGCCGACCATATGCAACGTTTCCCGCACGAATTCTCCGGCGGCCAACGCCAGCGCATCGGCATCGCCCGCGCGCTGGCGGTCGAGCCCAAGCTGATCGTCTGCGACGAGCCGGTCTCCGCGCTCGATGTTTCGATCCAGGCGCAGGTGATCAATCTGCTCGAGGATCTACAGGAGAAGCTCAGCCTGACCTATCTTTTCATTGCGCACGACCTCTCGGTCGTCGAGCACATCAGCGATCGTGTGGCGGTGATGTATCTCGGCCGCGTGGTGGAGATAGCGCCGGCGCGCGAGCTGTACGACAACCCGCGGCACCCCTACACCGAGGCGCTGCTGTCAGCGGTGCCGATTCCGGACCCGAAGGTGAAGCGCGAACGCATCGTGCTGCAAGGCGATGTGCCCAATCCGATCCGCCCCCCGTCAGGCTGCCACTTTCGCACCCGCTGCCCGCTCGCTGAGGCGCGTTGCGCCAGCGAGGTGCCCGAACTCCGGCAAGGCAAAGCGGGGCACTGGGTCGCCTGCCATGTGAGGGAATAGAACGCCGCCAACAACGCAGGGCGGTAAGGGTCCCCGCAAGACGCATAACTGAAGCTCCGTGGCCCTCGCCCTTCCTCCGTGTTGAAACATGATAAAGCCGGCAGTCGGGACCGGATTATCGTAGCAGAGATCACCGACTGCTCTCGGCGACATCCCGTATCGTCGCGCTTAGCATTCGCAATGTTGGACCGACTACGGGTGGAGGCCGATGCCCCGAAAGGTCAAAGAAGACCCCACTCAGCGTGGTAACTTGACCGGCGAGGTCATGGCGGAGGGGCGCCAGTCCCCCTACTCTCCATCCATGATCGCCCAGCAGCTTCCGTTCGGTGTGCTCCTCCGCCGTTGGCGGGTAAGTCGGCGCATGACGCAAGCGGACCTCGCGCTTGCCGCGAACAGCTCGACGCGCCACCTCTCTTGCCTGGAAACCGGACGAGCGCAGCCCAGCCGAGACATGATCCTGCGCCTCGCCGAACATCTCGAGATACCGCTGCGGGACCAGAATGCGCTGCTGTTGGCCGTGGGCTTCGCCCCCGCTTTCCAGGAACGCTCGCTTGCAGAACTGGCCGCAGCCCGCGTGGCGATCGAGCAAGTCCTTCAGGCGCACAAGCCGTATCCGGCCTTTGCGCTGGACCGGCACTGGAATGTCGTGCTGTCGAACAGCGCGCTGCCCCCGTTATACGAGGGCTGTTCCCCCGATCTGCTGCGCCAGCCGATCAACGCAATCCGCCTTGTCCTTCACCCACTGGGAATGGGGCCGCGAATCCTGAACTTTATCGAGTGGCGCGCACACACGATCACCGTTCTGCGGCAGCAGATAGAGACGAGGGCCGATCCGGTGATCCAGGCCCTGCTGACAGAGGTCATGTCTTATCCGGCGCCGGCCGGCGGTATCGCGCTGGCGACCAGCGATGGTCCGCAGCGTTATGCAACGCCGCTCCGGATTGCCACTCGTCTGGGAACGGTCTCGTTCCTGAACACCACCACGATCTTCGGCACCCCAACCGATGTGACCCTATCGGAGCTCGCCCTGGAGATGCTGTTCCCGGCTGACGAAGCCACTGTTGCCATCGTCAAGTCGATGGCCGAGGAGGAAGCCGCGGCTGCCGTCCATCTGCAACGAGCGAGTTGATCGCCGAAGAGGGAGGGGAAGGGGAGGGGCGCATTTGACGGCCGCAACCGGGCGCCGCACCCTGGCTTGTATTGACCTCCCCCAAGCATGCGGCGGAGACTTCCATGTCCATCGACATCGAGCGGGCGCGCCGGGACACGCCGGGCGCGAGCCAGGTCCTGCATTTCAACAATGCAGGCGCAGCGCTGATGCCGGCGCCAGTGCTGCAGGCGCAGTTCCGTCACCTACAGCTCGAAGCGGACATCGGCGGCTACGAGGCCGCCGCGGCAGTCGACGGTCGGATCGAAGCTATTTACGATTCGATCGCGCGACTTCTGAACGCCGACCGCGCGGAGCTCGTCGAGAACGCAACCGTGGCCTGGGAAATGGCGTTCTATTCCGTCGGCTTCGCGGCCGGCGATCGCATCCTTACTGCCGAATCCGAATACCTTAGCAACTACATCGCGTTCATGCAGGTCGCACGGCGCAGCGGCGCCGTAGTCGAGATCGTGCCGAGCGACAAAGCCGGCGAGGTCGACGTCGCGGCGCTCGAACGCATGATCGATCGGCGCGTCAAGCTGATCGCAATCACGCATGTGCCGACCAACGGCGGTCTTGTTAATCCGGCGGCGGAGATCGGGCGCATCGCTCGCGCCCACGGCATCCTCTATTTGCTCGACGCCTGCCAATCGGTTGGGCAGATGCCGATCAACGTCGCCGCGATCGGCTGCGACATGCTGTCCACGACGGGGCGAAAATATCTACGCGGGCCGCGCGGGACTGGATTCCTCTATGTGCGGCGCACTGTCCTCGACCGGCTTGAGCCACCCTTTCTCGATCTGCAGGCGGCGACCTGGGTCGAGCCCAACCGCTACGAGATGCGTCCGGACGCCCGCCGCTTCGAGAATTGGGAACGCAACGTCGCGGCACTGCTCGGCCTCGGCGCCGCGGTCGATTACGCGCTCGGGTGGGGTCTCGCCGACATCGCCGGACGCATCGAGGCGCTGGCCGCCGAGCTGCGGCGGCTTCTCGCGGTAATACCCGGCGTCCGCATCCGTGACCGCGGGCGCCAGCTCTGCGGCATCGTCACCTTCACGGTCGAGGGAAAACCGGCGCGGGATTTCGTCGCCGCACTCCGCCAGCAACACATCAATTGTCACAGGTCACGATCCGGTCCGGCGCAGCTCGATGCGCGGGCGCGTCGGTTGCCCGATCTCGTCCGGGCGTCCGTGCACTACTACAACACCGAACAGGAGGTGGTGCGCTTCGCCGCAGCGGTCGCTGCGCTGGCCTAGCACCAGGCGTGCCGTCGCGGCACAAGTTCGCCTGGCGGGAGGGGCATGCCGCACTCAAGTCGTCGCTGGCATCGTTTGCATGTCATGCCGCGCACATCCAAGCTCCCGAACTGATGCCCGATGAAGCAAAGCGTCGGGTGGAGCAAAACTAGGCAGTGTGGATCACCGCCCATGTGGCGATGGCGCTCGCGGCTGTGGTGAGGCCGCCGTAACTTGCGTAGATCGACGCCGCCTCCTGACTTGCCTTCGTCAGGTCGTGGGTGGGATTGGCAATCTGAGGATCGGACGCGTTGCGGATCGAATACCAGGTGATGCCGGGAAGCGATTGCAGCGCGTTGGCGATCATTGCGTCACCCATGTCACAGGCGCGGCCGAGTCCCTGCAGGCCATAATGATCCGTGGAGTCGTCGAAGGCAAAGAAATCAGTGGTAACGACGGCATCCGTCACTGCCGAGAAAATCTGTGGCACCGGCCTGGCCTGGGGGATCCGGCGGGCATTGACGCTGGTCAGCGCCGGCGTGATCGCGTCAAGCGCGCCGGACGGCAGGGCGGCCGCGCGATAGGTGGCAGCGGCCCAAGGTTCGTTGCGGAACTGCGTCTTACAGTCGAAACGGACAGTACCGGCGATAACGACGTCGCCGAGGCTGACATCGACGCCAATGCCGCCCCCGGTACCGGTCGTAATGAAGAGTTTCGGCGTCACCGTGCTGGCGATTTCGGTGATCAGGCGGCGTACGGGGATGGCTGGGCCGTCATAGTCAAGATGCAGGCCAGACTTGAAGAGCAGCACGCGGGCGGTCCCGATTGTGCAGGGGAAATAGAGGCCAAGGCTGTGATAATACCGACGCATATCGGTTTCGCGGCTATTGAACGGTGCCTTGTTGCCGGTGACCAGGGGGATGTACGTATTGATATTGTGACGATACTCGTACCACGCGGTGATGGGATAGTCGGGGGTAAACAGAGTTGCCAACGCAGACGCCTCGGCCGCGGTCCAGGTGACAACGACAGCATCGTAGCCCTGAAAGCGCGAGAGATCGTCGGTCTCGGCAGGCGCGTTGGCGAGCGGTGCAGCTCTTGGGGCGGCTCCCGCAGGCCAGGGAATGGCGCCCGGCAGTGCGGCGCCGACCGGAGCAAGGGCGGCCTCCAGTCCAGCAGCGTGAAAGCGACGTTGCGGCGCCGCCGGATCGAAATTGAGGATGACATCGTCGACGTTGAAGCTGCGCGCCATGTGTCGCTCCTATGTCAATGTCTGCGTCCGCCGATGCTCATGACGCACGCATATGGCCGGAATAGGCCAGCGGACATCGAGCCGCTGGCCCACAAACAGCAATTCCGGATGCCCGAGTCAGTGACCGTGGCCGTAGAGCCGCGCTCGTACCGCCGCGATCTTGTCCAGCTTCTCGCGACGCTGTTTCTCGTGCCTCACACGTTCCGGCGCGACATGGCGGATTGCGTGAAGCAGCTTCGCGTGATGTTCTGACTTCGCTATCTCCGAATCTGTCCACTCTCGCAAGCTTTTTCCGGTAGCCGGGCCAAGATTATTGATCGTGGGCGGTGAGTTCGGATCGACATACAATATTTGCTGCCACTCATCGCTCTCCTGATTGACATAGGAGATGTAGCCGCCAGGCAGCACCTCTCGCGGCCTGGTCAGTGCCCCGGTGAAGCTGTAGCGAGTTCCTGGTGTGACGATCGGGTCGTAAAAGTGCGGGGTCAGGAAATCAGATACCACGATGCCGTTGATCGCGTAGCCGTAACCGTTGGCCTCGCATGGGTCACAGGCCTCAACCAGATAGTTGAACTGGCCCGTGCCATCCTGGACCTTGCCCTTGACGATCTCGATCGCAACCGAGGACTGCATCTTGTTGCCATACGGATCCACCAGCATCTCAATCGTTTCGTGACTGGCGTCGATGGTCCAGCTATCGTCGTCCGCGGCGGCTATGACCTTGGAGTACGGCTGGTTATGCTTGTCGAGATGAAAGCCGCCCTCCCCTGGGGGAAGCTGCTTCACCAGTTGCACCGGCCACACCCCCGCTGGAATCTTGCTGGCGTGCGGCAGGTATTGAACTGTGGCTTGCACGCTCCAGAACTGTGGCAGATCGCGGGTGACCTGCACGTTGAGCGCGGCAGCGGCCGCCTGGACGAGATCAGGGTTTATGCTGCCCGTCGTGTCCACCAGTCCGACCTGAATTACAGACATTTGGGTTCCTCCTCGAGTGGCGTTTTGCGGCTTGCGTCTCTCAGTCCGCGCACTTTCTCAGACGGCGTTATTAGAGCAGAACCGCAGTGCCGACGCTGTGATCTAGTTCACAGCGTCGTAGGATCGGTTTGGATAGACAGGATGATTTGCCGTGTTACGAGAAAGCGTCGGGGATGGCACGGCTCGCGCTGCCATGGCACTGCCTGCCATGCGCGTGCCGGCATCCATCCTGCCGAGCAGCTTAAAGCCGCTCCTGGACATGTGCGCCTTTCTCAATCCAACCCGGCTACCAACCGGACGGAACAATGACGCGAAGAGCTTGGCGTTCCTGGCTGAGATCGAGATTGCCCGGCACCGATGTGTTTTAGTTTTCCGGAAAGCCCCGGCCGTCGCAGAGCTGGCGCGGACCCGCCAGCTAGGACAGCAACGCTTCCCCGCGCCGGAACTCGGGCAGCTTCCAGGGCCGCAGCCGCACGATCCCCACCCCACAGACAGCAGCCCCAATCACCAGCCGTACCGCAATCATTGCCGCCGGCTGCGCCGGCCCTCCGGCCAGCCACGGAACCGCGAAAGCCGCCCCCGTTGCCAGCGCCGCTAGCACCAGCGACGGCAGCCCGGCGCGCAACAGGCGCCGGACCGGCGTGCCCAGCACTCGTGCGTTCGTCAGCCAAGTATAGGGCGCGACCAGCGCCTGCGCCGCGACCCAGATCCCCGCCGCCGCCACCGCCCCGTGCGGCTGAAGCACCACCACCGCTAGCACCAGCACGACACTGCTGGCGACGTTGATGCGCAAGACGTACTGCGTCACGCCCCGTGCGACAGTTGCGACACCCGCGGGAAATCCCAGGAACAGCCACGCCGCCAACAAGGTCAGCGGCACTGTCGCCCGCCCGGAAGGCGCCCAGACCGGTCCCAGCACGAGTTGCGTGAGCAGCGGCAGGCAGGCCAGCATCGCGCCGCAGAGCGGGAATAGCACCAGCCCGGATGCCGCAAGCCAGCGATCCACCGCGGCGCGCAGTGCATCCGGATCCTCCTGGCACGCCGCCATCCGCGGCAGCATCAGCCGCCACAGTGCCGTCGATACCAACTCGCGGAGGGTATCGACCAAGCGAAACGCCAGATGCACCTCACCCAGTGCAGCCGGCCCCGCGGTCCCGCCGATCAGCACTGCGAAAACCCGATATCGCCCGTGCAGAACAAATGTGCTCGCCGTCAGCGGAACCCCGACGCGCAGCATCTCGCCGACGGGCTCCCAGCGGAACGCCACCGCCGGCCGCCACCCAGCGCCCAAGAGCAACATCAGCGCCCCACCAGCCGAGCCGATTGCCTGCTGCGCGACCAGCGACCAGCCCCCGGCGCCCCCTACCGCACAAGTGATGCCCACCGCGGTCGCCGTCCCTTGACCCAGCAAAGCACGCCAAGCCAGCAGCCGATATCGCCGGTCGCGCGTGACCCGTCCGGCAATCGCTCCAGCCGCGCCCACCAGAGGCAGCGGTGCTGCCAAAGCCAGCGACATGCCGATCAGCCGCGGATCCTGCAGTGCCCAGGCCAGCGGCCAACCGGCGCCTACTTGCAACGCTGCCGCCGCCAGCCCGACCAGCGATGAGGCCCAAAAGGCACTTGCTGCCGCCGTCTCGTCCAGCGCCGCGCGCTGCACGATGGCGTCGGCAAACAGCGCGTTCACACCCACCCACAGCAGCACGTGCACCGCTACGGCGGCGGCGCCGATGCCGACCTCCGCCGGCCCGACGAGGCGGGCAACGACGAAGGCGGACACCACCGAGAAGCCGGCTGAGGCCGCCGCCTCCACCCCCAGCCACAACACGTCTTGGGCTGGTCGCGTCCTCACCTGGATCCGGCGAAGCTGATCTCCGGCATCACCGAGCGCACCGGACGGACGGTAGACGGCTCGGCGAAGCGCTTGCGCTCTGCCAGAAGCGGTGGCGTGGCCAACAGCGCGATCGCCAACGGCAGCCACATCAGCCGGCTTTGGTACCGGTCATGCGGGCCGGACAGTCCACCGGTGATCAGCGCATTGCCCAATAGCGCCAGCAGCACCACCGCGACAAACCCGGCGAGCGGCTGGCGCCGGCGGAGCGCCCCCGGCAGCAGCGCCAGCAACGCAACCAGTCCCGCCAATGAGGCCGCCGCATGCAGTGTCGGCATCCAGGCGGGCAGCACCTGGCGTCCTTCGGTCTGCCTCGCGTGCTCGTATTCGGTGCGCTCGAAAGCGGGGAAATCGCGCTCGATCCACGGCGTGACCGACACAGGCCAGGGCTGCAGCCCGTCACCCGTTGAAAACAGCACCAACTGCCGCGCGCCGTTGGCCAGCATGGCCAGCACCTCGCGGCCGGGCTCGGCACGGATCGCCGCGGCGATGATGGCGTTCGCTTCCTTGCTGACCCGCTTCGCCCCGCCCGCACGGATCAGCGGACTGTCCGGCTGCCACAGGAAGTCATCGACATCCGCCGGGAACTGGCCCCGATAATCGCAGAGCAGCCACCTCGCCTTGGGGCAGTCGCGCGCCAACACGTCCATCCCCGGCCCGTCGTACAGCACGCGTGCCAGCAGGAAGACGTTGCCGAACGGAGCCAGCGATGGAGCGCCATAACCAGCTACGTTCACCGCGAGCATTGCCGTTGCCGCCAGCGCCGGCGCCGCCACCAGTCGCGTCAGCCCCACCCGCTCCAGCGGGACAGCGGCACCGAGCCGGCGACGCAGCGGCACCAGTCCGACCAGCAGGACGGCGGCAAGTGGCAGGCTGGAGAGATGCGCCGCAATCGTGAAGGCCGCGAGCCCGACCAACCACAATCGTTCGCCACGGGACAGGCGCTCGGGCACGAAAATCAGCAACCCCATCGCCAGCACCAAAAGCGAGGTGAACAGGTCCGGCATCAGCTCCGCGGCAAGGAAGGGCAGGGGGCTCACCACCGCCAGCGCGCCAGCCAACGGCACCACCCACCAGTCCGGCAGATCCGGCCGCAGCACCCGATGCAACAGATGCAGCATGTGCGCCGTCAGCAAGGCCTGCGCCACTACCACCGGCCAAGTGGTCAGTTTCATGTGCAACGGCAGCAGGAACAGGCTGTAGAAGACCGGCCGATCCCAGCCGAGATAATGGTGGATCGCCTGCGACAGATACGTGCCGGTGTCCGAGAACACCAGCGGATAGCCGTTGACGAAGGCCGGCCAGAGCAACAGCAACGCGGCGAGCGCCACCGCTCCGGCGGAGCGCATCGTCTAGTCCCGGAAATACATGCGGTTATGCGGGTGGCAGGCTTCGGCGTCGGCGTAGCCGGAACGCCCATGTGCACGGGCGTCCACCCGCGTCAGTGCCACCCCGACCACGTTGGCCTGGGCCTCCTCCAATAGCTCAATGGCGTTGCGCACGGCCTCTCGCCGAGTGCGGCGCCATCTGGCGCAGAACAGCGTGGCGTCGGCAAAATGCGCGATCATCTGGGTGTCGCTGACGGCCAGAGCTGGCGGCGCATCCATCAGCACCAGCTCGTATTCCTGGCGCAATGTCTGCAGCAAACGGGCCATCGCCTCCGACATGAACAAGCCGCCCGTGTCCGATCCGGCGGCGCCCGCCGGGATGTAATCCATGGAAGTTAACGGGTCCTTCCTAATGACAAACTCCAGGCTCTCCTTCCCCAGCAGGCACTCGGCAAGCCCAGGCCGTCCCTCGGCGCCGAGCAACCGGGCCAGCTCCGGGCGGCGGAGATCGCAGTCGAGCAGCATGACCCGCTCCCCGGTCATCGCGGCGATGCGGCCAAGCGCCAGCGCCACGGTCGTCTTCGCCTCGCCCTGCCGTGCCGCGGTGACGGCGATCGCCCGCGGTCGCGCTGTGCCGCCGCGCCACAGGCCGGCGCGCAACGCCCGCACCTGCTCGGCAAAGACGCTCAGCGGCTTCAGAACGGCATAATCCCCGACCCTCAGCCGCCCGAGCCGCCGGCGCGGCACTTCCGGGATCAGCGCAAAGCACGGCAGTTCAAGCGAACTTCGCACGTCCTCGCCGCTGCGCAGGCTGGTGTCCGCCAGCTCCTGCAGATAGATCGCGAACAGCCCGAACAGCAGCCCGAACGCCACCGCCGCTGCCAGCATCGGCCCGCTGCGCGGAAAACTAGGTGAGTCCGGCGGCAGCGCGAGCGAGACCTCGTGCGCGTCGACCGTCTCCACCGCGGCTCGTTGCGCCGTCTCCTGGATGCGCTGGAGCACCGCGGCCAGCAGCGTGCGCGAGGCGTCAGCGTCGCGTTCCAATGCGTTGAGCGGGATTTCCGACTGCTCGCTGCGATCGACATGCGCCTCGGCACGCGCGAGATCCTGCTCGAGCGCAGTCGCGCGGTCTCGTGCGGCCTTCACCTCAGCATCGCTCGCCGCCACCACCCGTCCGGTCTCCGTGGCCAGGTCGCGCTGCACCTGCTCCCTCTCGCGGCGCAGCGCCAAGACCTCCGGATGGTTCGGGCCCAGCCGCGAGGTCAGCGACTGAAGCTGCGCAGCCAGACTGCTGTCCTGCTCGCGCAATTGCTCGACGCTCGGCGCGACCGCGGCCAGCGCTGCGGCACCGGCATGGTTGCGCGCCGCATCCAGTCGGCCTTCGGCGGCGGCGAGATCGGCGCGGGCACGCCCTAGCTCCTCGGTGATCTGGCTGATCTGTTCGGTATCGACCCCGGCGTGTACGCCCCGCACCAACCCATGCGCGGCGCGGTAGTTGGCAATGCGGTCCTCGGCGGTACGGACTTCGGCCCGCAGCTCTTTAGCGCGCCCTTCCAGCCAGGTGCGGGCCTTGTCCACGGCATTGAACTTCGCCGCGAGCTGCGCCTTGATGTACGCGTCCATCAGGTTGTTGACGACCGCCGCCGCGATCATCGGGTCTTTCGCGGTGAACGACACCTCCAGCACGTGTGAGGCGTTCACCGTACGGACATCGAGTGCCCGCTGGACGGCAAGCAGGACCGATCCACCGGGTGAGGCGGAAGGTGGCCCCGCCGCATCCTCCAATTCGGAAGGTGCGCCCTCGAACAGTGTCGATGCGCCCCGCAGCAGGCGGGAATACCAAGGCGACGGCCGCAGCGCTGCGTTGAACTCCGGGTTTGCGAACAGATTGAGCTGTTGGGCTACCGGCTCGATCAGGCGCAGGCCGCGCAGCACCTCTGCCTGGCTCGTTATCACCGCATCGGTGGTGGGATCGACCTGGAGGATGCTCTGCAGTTCGGGCGGCTTGAACTGGTCCGGCTCATAGATCAGCGCACCGGTCGCAGTGTAGAGCGGCGTCATCCGACTGAGCGCGACCGCGGCAAGCGCCGGGATCAGCAGCGCGCAGGCGATCAGCGTTGTCTTGCGCCGTCGCAGGATGGAAAGGATTGCGCGCACCCCGAGGCCGGCGCCGGTTTCAAGGCCGCCGTCGAAGTCACGTCCGTGTCCGGTCAGCGGCCGGGCATGGGCGGGTCCAGCGGGCTTGTCGAGCATTGATTACCCATGGCGGCAGAGCCGGAGCCGGCGCTGAGACCATTTTGGCCCGCAAAGCGCCAAGCCCATCCTGCCGGAGCGGAGACTAAGAGAAGACTAAAGCGGGGTCGTTAACGATTCGGACAGTTGTATGCCCGACGCTAGGGTGCATGATACCGATCCGATCTCGCGTGCTGTGCACGATGCTGCCGTTGGCACTTGGTATCGCCGCTTGTGCGCCGGGGCGCGGTCTGCCGACACTGCCTCCGGTTGCCTCCGGCGCCTATCGTCTGGGGCCAGGCGATGAAGTACGCATCATCACAGTGGGCGAGGACACACTGACCGGCGAGTTCGCAGTGGACGATTCCGGAGGGATCGCGGTGCCGATGGTGGGCAGCGTGCAGGCGGGCGGCCTCAGCCCCGAGGCGCTCGGTGCGGCAGTCGGTGCAGCGCTGCAGCGGGGTGGGCTGGTGCGCGCCCCTTCGGTGTCGGTGGAGGTGATCCGCTATCGCCCGATCTTCGTATTGGGCGAAGTGAACAAGCCGGGCGAGTTTCCATACCAGCCGGGCATGAAGCTGCTGAGCGCGGTGGCGCTGGCGGGGGGGTTCACCTACCGCGCGGTGGAGACGTCCGCTTCGGTGGTGCGGACACAGGATGGACGGACGTTCGAGGGACGAGCCAGCCGCGAGACCGCACTGCAGCCGGGCGACGTGGTGACCGTGTTCGAGCGGCGGTTCTGATGAGATGAATTCGCCCTTGTTGCCTTAGCCAGTGAATGCGATATCACGCTATCAATGAGGTTATCAGACAGCCTATGGCCCAATTGCTTGTCCGCAACCTGGATGATGAGGTGAAGGAGCGCCTCCGGCGCCGCGCCGCCCGGCGCGGCCGGAGCATGGAGGAGGAAGTGCGTGAGATCCTGCGCTCGGCCGTCGACCGGGACGAGGCCGGTCCACCGGGTGCCGGGCTCGGAACACGGATCGCTAAACGCTTTGCGGGCCTCGGCCTTCGGGAGGAGTTGCCTGAACTGCGCGGTCCCGCCGACTTCGCGGCGGCGTGATCCTGCTTGACACCAACGTGGTCTCGGCTCTCATGCGCGACCCGCTGGACACCGCCGTTGTTTCCTGGCTGGACAAACAGAATGCCGAAGACGTTTGGACCAGCGTGGTTACGGTGTTCGAAGTCCGTTTCGGATTGGCGCGCATGGCCGAGGGACGCCGGCGTGCGGCCTTGGAGGCGGCGTTCGACGGCTTGCTGCGCGAGGATATGGGTGGCCGAATTGCGCCAGTTGACCGCGCCGCGGCTAAGGCTGCCGGCCAACTCGTGGCGCGGCGTGAGGCAGCGGGCCGCCCCGTGGACGTGCACGACACGTTAGTTGCCGGGATCGCTCTCAGCCGGGGAGCACTCGTGGCGAGCCGAAACGTCAAACACTACGACGATCTGGAAACGGGAGTGATCGACCCGTGGGCTGCGTGAGGACGGAAAGCTGACATCAAGCCGCGGACTCTGAAACGCGCTTGTCGCAGCCGAAGTCACAGCCCGCCCAGATATAGCGCCAGCGCGCCGATATTCGCGTCCGAGTACGTCTTCAGCAAGGCCGCCATCCACGGATTGTTACCGCGTGTTCCGGTGTGGAAGTCCTCCATCGCGTGGCGCAGGTAATCGATACTCTGTCCGGCGAGTCTGGGGGTCGTGCTCGTACCGAGATAGCCACCTAGGTGGCACTGGGGACACTGGCCGGATGCCGCGAGCCCTTGGGCCTCGGTTGCGACATCCGCTGGCGCTCGCGGCTGCTCGAGATCAGCCCAAGATTTGGCTTCAAAATACTCGCCGAGGGCCAGCATCTCAGCGCTTGTCATGTTCCTGGCGATCAGCGCCATCGTCTCGTTCTTGCGGGCGCCGGTCTGGAAATCGCGCAGTTCGAAGAAGATGTAGCCGGCGTGCTGGCCCCAGATCACCGGGACGTCTTTGCTGATCGGGATCCCGTTGGTTCCGTGGCAGACGCCGCATACCGCTGCTTTCTGCGCAATCGGGCCGGCCGCCCCGGTCTGGGCATACGCCTCCCGGGCGGCGAGTACGCCCAGGACCAAGCCCACCAGCAGCAGGCGATTTGCCCGCTCCATTGTCATCAGGTGATCGGATGCAGAGATCGTCGGCGGCAGGGGCAGTCCGCCTGGCGGACCGCCCCTGCATACAAGCGATCAGTGGAGCGTGAAAGCGACGACCGCGTTGCCGCGCTTGTAGTCGAGTTGCGTGTTTCCGCCTGCTGCAACAACAACATACTGCGTGCCATCAACCGTATAGGACGAGGGTGGGGCGTTGACACCGGCGCCTGCCTGGAAGCGCCATAGCTCGGCTCCCGTTGCGGCGTCATACGCTTTGAACAGGCCGTTACCCTCGCCGGCGAAGACCAGCCCGCCCGCAGTTGCGAGAATTCCACCGATCATCGGCTGCTGGGTCTTCACCTGCCATGCGATCTGGCCGGTGTTGTACTCGACTGCGGTAATGTTGCCCCACTGTTCGGCACCCGGGATCACCTTGAATGCTCCCCCGAGCCACAGCTTGCCGTCGGGGTAGGGCGCTGGGGTTACGGTGTAGGTCATAGGCTGGTGGAGATTGATAGCGTAGGCGAGCCCAAAGATCCGGTTTACCGCCATCGGCGACCATTCAACGCCGCCGTTGGCGCCGGGCAGCATGACCGTGCCCTGTGGGGTGGGGAGCGCCCACATGTTCTTTTGCGGGACCATGGGCTGCGAGAAGCGGATCAGACTGCAGTCATCCGCCTTGTTCACATAGACATGTCCCGTCTTGCCGGCCTGTAGTACGCCATAGACCAGATTGCCATTGTTGTCGCGCACCGGCACCAGCACCGGTGGGCTGACCGCGTCAAGGTCCCAGACGTCATGCGGGACGTACTGGAAGTGGCAAACATATTTGCCGGTATCGAGGTCTAGCGAGACGAGCGAGTCGGTGTAGAGGTTGTCGCCAGGGCGAACAGCGCCGTCCAGATCGGGCGAGGGATTCCCTACTGCAAAGTAGATCCGGCGATGTACCAGATCCACCGCCGGGTTCTGCCATGAGCCGCCACCTAGGCGTTTGTACGGGTCGCCATTCTGCGCCAGCGCCGCCTTTTCGGCAGCGATATCCCGGTGCAGGTCACGCCCGGTGGCGTCGGTGGTCGCCCACACGCCGACCGAATTCTCTGGGATCGTGTCGAAGTTCCAGAGCAGCTTGCCGGTTTCGGCATCGTAAGCGCGCACGAAGCCTCGGATACCGTACTCGCCGCCATTGGTGCCGATCAGGATCTTCCCATCCACGGGGGTGGGTGCCATCGTCTCGCTGTAGCCGAGCGTTGGATCCGCGATTTGTATCTCCCACGCAGGTTTGCCGGTTTTGGCGTCTAGCGCCACCAGCTTGGAATCCAGTGTCGCCAGATACACCTTGTCGCCGTACGCCGCGACGCCTCGGTTATTGGGTCCGCAGCAGTAGATATTGATCGGCCCGAGCTTCTGTACGTACTCCCAGATTTGCTCGCCGGTACGTGCGTTCACTGCATAGACATGATCGAACGAGGTTGTGATATACATGATGCCGTTCGCTACGATGGGCGAGGTCTCCATCAACTCCTGAACGTCGGTCTGGAAAATCCACGCCGGCCGCAGGCGCGAGACGTTGCGGATATTGATCTGCCGGTTCGGATAGAACCGCGTTTGCGCGTAGTTGCCATTCGTTAGCAGAAAGTTGTTGCCATCGTCTGCCGCACCGTCCAGCAGATCCTGCGTGACAACGGACAGATCACCGTAGCGAGGCGGTGCGGTCTCCTGCCCCTTGCCAGTTTGGGTGACGGCGAGGGCGATGAGCGCGGCGGCGCCCCCGACAGCGGCGAGTCTGATACGTCTAGCCATGATATCCTCCCACCAGCGGATGTTTTGTTAGCCAACCCGAACGCTTGGACGTTGCCGGGCCGAACGCGTCAACCCTACGCGGGCGCTGACATCGTTGTAAAGCCATTCTGGCGGCGCGTTCTTGCCTTGTGGCCGGCGACGGCCGGTTATGACGATGCGAGCCGCCCCGTGGTTAGGCCTGATGACAGGATTGCGTGCTATCGCCGGCCGGGAATGATTTCCTTCTCCTCGGTTATGAAGGTCTTGATTCGACCGATGAATGTTGCCCCATCCGCGTACAGGCGCTGCGCCTCGGGCGTGGCGGCCGAGCGACGCAGCGAATCCTCGTCATCGTACCACAGCTCGGCGATGCCATCGATCGCCACTTCGGTTTCCACGATGTCCGCGCGCGTGCGCGCTCCGGTGATATGCGACTGTATATAGCGGCGGATTCCCGGGACCACGAGCGCCAGGGGGCCGTGCACCTCAAGCCAGTACTTCACAAATTGCTCGTGCGTCAGGCCGTCCTTGCGGGTCAGCAGCGACAAAACCTTTATCATGCGGCAGCTCCTGGATGCGGGAGACTGCCAGTCTGGCGCCGGCCCCGCGTTCCACTCAACCCCTGGCTTTTTCGCCGTCAGCCGCTAGGTATCGCGCCGCATGGCCCAACCAGTTCGCTTCCACATACAGACCGATCTGTCGGTGAACGATCTCGGGCTGCTTTGGCGCGACCTGGAAGCCCGCGCCGACATTACCTTCTTCCTGAGCTGGAGCTGGATCGGAGCCTGGATCGCCGAGCTGGGTCATTGCCCGCCGGTGCTGTTCGGCGAGGCTGGCGGCGCGCTGGTGCTGCTGGGCGTGGTGGTGCCGCAGCGGCGGCGCGACGCCGGGGTTATCCGGGTCGATGGTCTGCGCCTGCACACGACCGGCGAACGCGGCAAGGACTGCATCGCCATCGAGTACAACGGGTTCCTGGTGGATCGCGCCTGGGCAGGGCACGTCGAGACCGAAGCAGTCGCCTGGCTGCTCCGCCGGGCGATCGTGGCCAGACGCCGGCGTGACGAGCTGCACATCGTCGGGATGCTGGAACGCGACCGCACGACGTTCGTGCCGCCGGGCTGCTTCGTGCAGGAGCCGTACCGTAAGCCGTCCTGGCGCATCGACCTCGACGCGGTGCGCGCGTCCGGTAACAGCTACCTCGACACATTGAGCGCCAACACGCGCCAGCAGATCCGCCGTTCGATGCGGCTTTATCAGGAAGCGGGCACGCTCTCGGCCACGCGCGCGACCGATGTGCCGACCGGGCTTCGCTGGCTCGACGGGCTCAAAGAGCTGCACCAACGGCAATGGCAGGCGCGCGGTGAGCCAGGCGGCTTCGCCTTCCCGTTCTTCGAGCGGTTCCAGCGCCGGTTGGTTGCGGACTGCATCCCTCGAGGCGAGATCGAGCTGTTGTGCGTATCTCGCGGTGAGCAGGCGATCGGCTATGTGTACAACCTTATTCTGCGCGGCCAAGTGCTGGCCTTCGTAAGCGGGTTCCTCTACGAGGAGGACAAGCGGCTCAAACCGGGCCTGGTTTGCCATACGCTGGCGATCGAGCGGCACTTGCGCGAAGGCGCCTCGGTATACGACTTTCTTGCCGGGGAGGCTCGTTACAAGAGCAACCTGGGCACGCCGGGTCCGGATTTCGTCTATCTGTTGATCCAGCGGCCGACTGCCATGACACGGGCGGAACGGCTGCTGCGCCGCGGCTGGGAGCAGGTGCGCGCACTGCGGGCGAAAGCGGCCGCCCGGCCCGCCGGTACGGCGTTCCCTGGCGAGGCGGAACCGCAGTAGTCTCCCCGCGGGAGAGCTGACGGGCGCTGGAGCGCCCGCAATCAGAACGGAGGCTGGACATGCGAAGCGGATTATGGACGCCGGCCCGGGCCGGACGCGCGATTTCACGCCGCACTGCGCTAGCGCTCGGGCTGGCGGCCGGGGCTGCTTGGGGCGCCCGGCCCGACCCTGCCGCGGCCCAGGCCACGCCCAAGCCGCCGGCCAAGCCGACCGGTCAGGTGATCGTCGGCCTGTCGCAGGAGCCCACGGTCTTCAATCCGCTGCTGCCGCATATCGAAGTCGATCAGGGCGTGCACTGGAACCTGTTCAGCCCGCTCTGGGGGGTCGATGATAAAGGCAATTTCATCCCCCAGCTCGCCGCCGAGATCCCGAGTGTGGAGAATGGCGGCGTCTCCGAGGACGGGCTGACCTGGAAGGTGAAGCTCCGTCCTGGCGTGACCTGGCACGACGGCGCGCCGTTCACCGCGGACGATGTGAAGTTCACGCTGGAGCTGATCAACAACCCGCATTTCCGTGCCTACAGCCGCAACGGTCACGAGCTGGTCAGCGACATCCAGGTGACCAGCCCGACCGAGATCGGCTGGCGCATGCAGAAAGCGTATGCGCCTTACCCGTCGATCCTGTCCTGGACGTTCATCGTGCCGCAGCACATCCTGGCGAAGACGGATGATCCGAACACCGCTCCGTTCAACAACACGCCGGTCGGCACCGGCCCGTTCCGCTGGGGCGAGCGGATGGCGGGCGACCACATCACGCTGGTTGCCAACGAGCATTTCTTCGGCACCGGCCCGTATCTCGAACGGCTGGTGTTCCGCTACATCCCCGACCTGACGGTGCTTTTCACGCAGTTCCAGACCGGCGCGATCGATTACACAGGAATTCAGGGCATTACCGCCGACCACTATAGCGAGGCGATTAAGATCCCCGGCCGCACGGTGATCGCCGGACCGGCCGGAAGCTTTGAAAGTATCCACATGAACCAGAGCCGGCCGGTGTTCCAGGACTCCGCGGTGCGGCAGGCGCTCTATTACGGGATGGACAAGGACTCGATTATCAAGGCGATCTATTACGGCCTGATGACGTCAACTGAGACATTCTTGCCCAGCCAGTCCTGGGCCTTCAATCCCAATCTCCCGAAGCATGTCTATGATCCGGCCAAGGCGAAGCAGATCCTGGATGAGGCCGGTTGGAAGCCGGGTGGGAATGGGATCCGCGAGAAGAACGGGGTGCGGCTTGCCTTCACCAACTCCACCACCGCCGGCAATCATGTGCGCGAACAAGCGCAGGAGCTGCTGCAACAGAACTGGCGCGACATCGGCGCCGATATGCAGATCAAGGACATGCCCGCCGCGGTCATCTGGGGCGACTATTATGGTCAGTCCCGGTATGATTCGGTGATGGTCGGCTGGAACCAGATGACCGGCCCCGATCCGGATGTCACGATCTGGTACAGCAGCAAAGCGATTCCGGCCAAGGGCGGCGCTGGCCAGAACACGATGGAATACGTCAATCCGCAAGTGGACGAGCTGCTGGCGCAAGGGGCAACGACACTAGATCGAAACAAACGAGCGGCGATCTATCGCGATGCGCAGTCGATCATCCGCGGCGATTTGCCCATGCTACCGATGTTCCAGTACTCCCGTATCGAGGGCACGAAGACCGGTCTCATCGGCTACAACCCCAGCGTCTATGTATGGTCCAACTGCTGGAACGTCTGCCAGTGGTATTGGGCGTCGTAGTCGTGCTTGACCCCTCCCCCTGCCCCATCCCGCAAGGGGAGAGGGAGCGTTGGTGACATCAAAACGGAGGCTGCACATGAGAAGCGGACTATGGACGCCAACCACCACCGGACGCGCAATTTCACGCCGCACTGCGCTGGCTTTCGGATTGGGAGCGGGCGCCGCCTGGGGCGTCCGGCCGGGTCGGGCCGCGGCCCAGGCGACCCCCCAGCCACCCGCCAAGCCCACCGGTCAGGTGATCGTGGGCTTGTCGCAGGAACCCACGGTGTTCAATCCGCTTCTGCCGCATATCGAGGTCGATCAGGGCGTGCACTGGAACCTGTTCAGTCCACTCTGGGGAGTCGATGACAAGGGTAATTTCACGCCCCAGCTCGCCGCCGAAATCCCGACTGTAGAGAACGGAGGCATCTCGGAAGACGGGCTGACCTGGAAATTGAAGCTCCGTTCTGGCGTGACCTGGCACGACGGCGCGCCGTTCACCGCGGATGATGTGAAATTTACCCTGGAGCTGATCAACAATCCGCATTTCCGTGCTTATAGCCGCAACGGTCACGAGCTGGTCAGCGATATTCAGGTCATCAATCCGACCGAGATCGGCTGGCGCATGCAGAAGGCCTATGCGCCGTATCCGTCGATCCTGTCCTGGACGTTTATTGTCCCGCAGCACATCCTGGCCAAGGCGGACGATCCGAACACCGCGCCGTTCAACAATGCGCCAGTCGGCACCGGTCCGTTCCGCTGGGGCGAGCGGATGGCGGGCGACCACATCACGCTGGTCGCCAACGAGCATTTCTTCGGCACCGGCCCTTATCTCGAGCGTCTGGTGTTCCGATACATCCCCGACCTGACGGTGCTGTTCACGCAATTCCAGACCGGCGCGATCGATCACACCAGCATCCAGGGCATCACCGCAGATCACTACAACGAGGCGATCAAAATCCCTGGGCGCAAGGTCACTGCCGGCCCGGCTGCGTTCGTCGAAAGCATCACCATGAACCTGAGCCGCCCGGTGTTCCAGGACCCGGCGGTGCGGCAGGCGTTGTATGCTGCGATGGACAAGGATTCAATCATCAAGGCTATCTATTACGGTTTGCCGACGCCGACCGAGAGCTTTCTGCCCCGCCAGACCTGGGCGTTCAATCCCGATCTCCCCAAGCAAGTCTACGATCCGGCCAAAGCAAAACAAATCCTGGATGAAGCCGGCTGGAAACTCGGCGCGGGCGGCATCCGCGAAAAGAACGGCGTGCGGTTGGCCTTCACCAACTCCACCACGGCCGGCAATCATGTACGCGAACAGGCGCAAGAGCTGCTGCAACAGACCTGGCGCGACATCGGCGCCGATATGCAAATCAAGAACATGCCCGCCGCGGTAATCTGGGGCGATTACTACAATCTCTCGCAGTACAATTCCGTGATGGTCGGCCAGGACGAGATGACCGGCCCCGATCCGGATGTGACGATCTACTACAGCAGCAAGGCAATTCCGGCAAAGGGCGGCGCCGGCCAGAACACGATGGAATACGTCAATCCGAAGGTGGACGAGCTATTGGCCCAAGGCGCCGAGACGCTCGACCAAACAAAGCGGGCGGCGATCTATCGTGAGCTGCAGACGATCATTCGGGGCGACCTGCCCATGCTGACGATCTTCCAATACGCACGCATCGAGGGCGTGAAGGACAAGCTGATCGGCTACCGGCCGAGCGTTTATGTGTCGTCCAATTGCTGGAATATCGGCCAGTGGTACTGGGCGTCGTAGCGCGGCAACGAGCCCCAATCACCTCTCCCACCCTGCGGGAGAGGTCGGTTCGCGAAGCGAACCGGGTGAGGGTCCTCATACCTCGCCGCACCCTCACCCGCCACGCTGCGCGCGGCGACCTCTCCCGCAGCGCGGGAGAGGTGGACGCTGTCGCTGACCGGTGAGCGCGTATCTGCTGCGTCGGCTGGGGCAGAGCCTGCTGCTGCTCTGGATCGTCTCGATGATAGGCTTTGCTCTCCTGCATCTCGCGCCAGGCGGGCCGCTGGCGCAGTTCACGCTCACCCCGGGCATGACGCAGGCCGATCTGGCGCGGATCGCGCATCAGATGGGCCTCGACCGACCGCTTCCGCTGCAATACTGGGAGTGGCTCCGCCACATGCTCGCCGGCGACTGGGGCCGGTCTTACCGCGACAACCAGCCGGTGCTCACCGTGATCGGCGGACACCTGCCGGCCACGCTCGAACTGATGGTGAGCTCGAGCCTGATCGCGGTGCTGCTCGGTACCTGGGTGGGAGTGCTTGGGGCTCTGCGGCAGCGCTCGCTGTTCGATTACCTGGCGACTGTCGGCGCGATGGTGGCGCTGTCGATCCCCACCTTCTGGTTCGGCCTTGTCGTGATCTACGCCTTCTCAGTGAAGCTCGATTGGCTGCCCGTCGGCGGCATGTACACGATCGGCGATGGCTCGTTCGGAGACTACATCCACCACCTGATTGCCCCGGCAATGGTCCTGGCGCTGGTCACGGTAGCGATCTGGAGCCGCTACATGCGTTCCTCCATGCTGGAGGTGAGCAGCCAGGACTATGTGCGCACCGCGGTCGCCAAGGGGCTGCCCCGCCGCGTCGTCGTCATGCGCCACGCTCTGCGCAATGCATTGTTGCCGATGATCACGCTGGCCGGGTTGCAGCTTCCGACTTTGCTTGGGGGCGCCCTGGTCACCGAGACCGTGTTTACTTGGCCGGGTATGGGGCGCCTTTATCTCGATTCGATCGGCTATCGCGACTACCCGGTGATTATGGGGCTGCTGATGTTCACGGCGCTGCTGGTGCTGTTGGGCAATCTCGGCGCCGACCTGCTGTACGCGGTCTATGACCCCCGCATCCGCCTCGACTGAGGTGGCGCTGCCGCCTGCTGCCCTGCCGCGCCGGCGCGGCGGCCGGGGAGTGCGACGCTTCGTCCGTCACCGTCTGGCGCTGATCGGGTTCGCCACGATCGTCCTGCTCGCGCTCGTCGCCGCAGTGGGGCCGTATCTCGATCCGTTCAACGACCTGCATATCGACATCCTGCATCGTTTCGGCCCGCCGTTCTCCGGGCCGCATCTGCTCGGCACCGATCAGCTCGGACGTGACATGCTCGCCAGGTTGGAGATGGCGGGACGCATTTCGCTGACCGTCGGCTGCGCAGCGATGGTGCTCAGCACGATCACCGGTACCGTCGTGGGCGTGCTGGCGGGCTATTACGGCGGCGTGGTCGGGGCGGCACTGATGCGGTTCGTCGATGCCATGCTCTGCTTCCCCTCGATCTTCCTGTTGCTGGCGCTTGCGGCTTTTGTGCAGCCCAGCCTGCTGTCGATCACCGTGATCATCGCGGCCACCGGCTGGATGGAAGTCGCCCGCCTGGTCGAGGCGCAGATACGCTCGCTGCGCGACCGCGACTTCGCGGTGGCCGCACTAGCACTCGGCGCGCCCGACCGCACCATCATGTTCCGCGAGCTGATCCCGAATGCGCTCGCGCCGATCGTCGTTGCCTCCACGCTGAACGTGGCGCGGGCGATCCTGCTCGAATCCTATATCAGTTTTCTCGGCTACGGCATCCAGCCGCCGGTGCCGAGTTGGGGCAACATGCTGAACAACGCGCAGGAGTACCTGACCACCGCGCCCTGGTTGGCGATCCTTCCGGGCGCGGCGATCACGCTAGCGGTGACCGGATTCAATTTCCTGGGCGACGGGTTGCGCGATGCACTCGATCCCCGGCTCGACGTCCGATGACCGAGCCGGTGCTGGAGGTTGCCGACCTGACGGTGCGGTTCAACACCGATGCCGGCATCGTGCCCGCGGTGAACAGCGTCTCTTTCACGCTGGCACGCGGCGAGACGCTGGCCATGGTGGGGGAGTCCGGCTCCGGCAAGAGCGTCACCAGTCTGGCCATCATGCGTCTCACCCCGCCGCCCCCTGCTGCCGTGGTGCAGGGGCGCGTCATGCTGCGCGGCAACGACGGGATGTCGCGCGAGCTGCTGGCACTGCCAGAGGCGGCGATGCGCGAGGTGCGCGGCAGCCGCATTGCCATGATCTTCCAGGAGCCGATGACCTCGCTTAACCCGGTGCTGCCCGTTGGCGAGCAGGTTGCCGAACCGATCCGCTATCACCGCAATGCCGGGCATGCGGCGGCGCTAGCGGAGGCCGAGCAGCTATTAGAACTTGTTGGCATCCCCGAGCCGCGCAAGCGGTTGGCGAGCTACCCGCACCAGCTTTCGGGTGGCATGCGCCAGCGGGTGATGATTGCGATCGCGCTTGCCTGCGATCCCGACGTGCTGATCGCCGACGAGCCGACCACCGCCCTCGATGTGACGGTGCAGGCGCAGATTCTGGAGCTGCTCAAATCGCTGCAGGTGCGCACCGGAATGGCGATGCTGTTCATCACGCATAATCTCGGCGTGGTGGCGGAGATCGCCGACCGGGTGATGGTGATGTATGCGGGGCGTGTGGTGGAGCAGGCGCCGCTGCGCCGGCTGTTCCGTGCGCCGCTGATGCCGTACACGCGCGGGCTGTTGCGATCGGTTCCAACGCTGGCCGAGCGGCACGTGGCGCTCGCCGCCATTCCGGGCAATGTGCCGGATCCATCGAACCTGCCTGCCGGCTGCGCCTTCACCCCCCGCTGCGCCCACGCCCGGCCGCAAATCTGCGATGCCGCGCTGCCGGCGCTTGATGCGGCCGAGGCGGAGCATCTGGTGCGCTGCGCCCGCTGGCGCGAGATCGCTGCCTGACGCCGTGGCCGAGACCGAGCCCATTCTCGCGGCCGAGGAACTGAGCATCCATTTCGCGCTGCCCCGTCGCCTGCCGTTCGGCCCACGTGAGACGGTGAAGGCGGTGGACGGCGTCTCCTTCTCGATGCAGCCGGGCGAGGTGCTCGGCTTGGTGGGAGAGTCGGGTTCAGGGAAGACGACGGTCGGGCGCGCCGTGCTGCGACTGATCCCGCCGACCGGCGGCAGCATCCGCTTCCGCGGCCGCGACATCACGCATCTGTCGCGCCGTGCCCTGCGGCCGATCCGCCCGCACATGCAGCTTGTCTTCCAGGATCCATTCGCCTCGCTCAATCCGCGCATGACGATCGGACGCATCGTCGCCGCGCCGCTATTGATCCATCGGCCGCAGCTTGGTCGCGGCGAACGGCGGGAGCAGGTGGCCGCCGCGCTTGATATGGTGGGGCTGTCGCCCGGCATGGCCGATCGCTATCCGCATGAATTCTCCGGCGGGCAACGCCAGCGGGTCGGGATCGCACGGGCACTGATCCTGCGGCCGGAGCTGCTGGTGGCGGACGAGCCGGTCTCGGCGCTGGACGTGTCGATCCAGGCGCAAGTCGTGAATCTGCTGCGCGAGCTGCGAGCTGAGTTGGGATTGTCGATCCTTTTCATTGCGCATGATCTTGCCGTGATTGGCAACATCTCCGACCGGGTCGCAGTCATGTATCTGGGCCGGCTGGTCGAGCTGGCGCCGACTGACGCCCTGTTCCGTGCGCCAAAGCACCCCTATACCGAGGCGCTGCTGTCAGCAGTCCCCGAGCCGGACCCTGATCGGCCCCGCCGGCGCATCGTGCTGAAAGGCGATCCGCCGAGTGCGATCCATCCGCCCTCGGGGTGCCGGTTCCGCACGCGCTGTCGCTATGCGGAGGCGGCTTGCGCCGATGCGGTGCCGCCGCTGCGCGAGGTATCCGCAGGCCATTTCAGCGCCTGCCGACGTGAGGAGCTTGCGTTGCAGGGGACGGTGTGAGTGAACGACTAGGTGGGGGCCGCGGGCCATCACCCGCCTGCTCACGCAATTTGAGGACTTCAACCAGGAAGCTAGGCGATGTGCTTACCGTCGCGCAGGCGATCGTATCAACCGAGATGAGCGGCCATAGCGATAGGCGCGCCAGAACGGGCTGTCTGGCCAGCCATGAGGCCGCCGATCCGGTTAGCTACATGGCCGCGCAGCGGCGCTCCCCGATCACTAAAACCGCATTGAGCAGCGCATCCACGTCCTCGGCCTGCGTGCGATGGTTCACGAGCGCCGCGCGAATCGCCAGCCGTCCGTCGATCGTGGTCGTTGACGGCGCCGCTATCCCGGATTCTTGTAAGTCCGCAACGAGCTCGGCATTCTGCCGGTCGGCGTCGCGTGGAAACCGATAGCGGAAGCACACAATATTCAGCGCCACGGGTGCCATGCGTTCCAGCATAGGCTCGGTATCGATCCGCTCAGCGAGATATTGGGCCAGCCTGCAGCTTCTCGCGATCGCCTCGCCGATGCGGTCGGCGCCCCACGTCTTCAGCGTGAACCACACCTTCAGAGCACGGAACCCACGCGAGAGATCGGGGCCTATATCGCACGGCCAGGGGGCGCCGGCCGCCAGTCCCCGCGCCTCGCGCCGCAGATAGGCGGCCGGGGTCGCGAAGGCTTGCTCGGCAAGCTGCGGCTCGCGGACCAGGATGCAGCCGGCGTCGTACGGAACCTGGCCCCATTTGTGGAAGTCGAAGGCGACGCTATCGGCGTACTCAAGTCCTGCCAGCAGATGTCGCAGTGGAGGCGACAACGCAGCCAATGCGCCGAATGCGCCATCGACATGAAACCAGAGTCCCTCGCTCCGGCAGATCTCCGCCAGGCCAATCAGGTCGTCGATCGCGCCGACATCGACTGTCCCTGCGGTCCCGACAACCAGGAACGGCGTGCACCCGCTGTCTCGGTCATGAGCGATCGCGTCCGCGAGTACCGGCAGCTCGATCCGTCCGTCGGCATCGGTGGGAATCATGCGCAATGCCGTCGTGCCAAGTCCCGAGATGTCCATCGCACGCGGGATGCAGCCATGCGCGGCGGCTGAGGTGTAAGCTGTCAGCCGATATCCGCTCACGCCATTGCGCCGCACTGCCGCGCCGGCATGGGCGGTGCGGGCGATCAGCACGGCGATCAGGTTGGCGATCGAGGTGCCGGTGACGAGCAGGCCCCCGGTGTCCGGCGGAAGTCCGAACGCCTCAGCCATCCAGCCGATCACCTGGCGTTCCAGAACGATCGGGGCATGATCACGACCGCCAAGATTGGCATTGAGTCCGGCAGCCAACATCTCGCCGATCAGGCCGGCGGCGTTGCCGCCGCCATGCACCCAGCCCAGAAGCGCGGATGGACGTTGCCGGTCGCATAGGGCAGCACCAGCCGGTCGAAATCGGCGCAGACCTGGGCGATGCCTTCGCCATTGCGGGGCAGCGGCGCCCGCAACTCGTTCCGAACCGAGGCGGGCACAGGCTGCCAGACCGGGCGGTCGCGGATCCCGGCGATGTAGTCCCTGATGCCGTCCAGCGCCGCATGCGCGGTAGCGCGGAAGGCGCTCCAGTCCTCAGGATCGAGATCGGCCTGATCCAGGCGGGCATAGAGAGGCCAGCTGGCATCCTTGTGCGAATCCACCATTCGACTCCGGTTGTCGGATTGCGGGAAGTACTCGCCAGTAGCCCGTCGTGGAGCGCCGGCGCGTGACAATAGGGCGACGGTCCGTATCAGGCGCGGCTCGAGAGCATCGCCAGCACCTGGTTCCATTGGGGCGGCGGCCCGGGCTCGCTGTTCCGGTGCCACAAGATTGCCTCGGCGTCGTCAAACGGCTGATGGGCCAGGTTGTTGGCGAGGGACACGCGCGTTCTCCAGATGCTTCAACGCCGGAGGATGCGTGGCCGGAGCGGCGGCAGGGAAGGAGACCGGTGAGGTCGCGGCGCTGGCGATCTGGATGAGCTGGAAATGCGCGCTAGCCGGCCTGCCGTATGGCGGCGCCAAGGGCGGCGTCACCCTCGATCCCTAGCGCTGTCCCGGCGCGAGCTGGAATCGGTATCCCGCCGCTACATGCAGGAAATGATCCCCCTCGTCGGCCCGCACATCGACGTGATGGCGCCCCGACGTCTGTGCAACGCGGGCGGCGTGGTGGTGTTCGAGTGGGTGCAGGAACTGCAGCAGTTCTTCTGGGACGAGGCGGAAGTGATGAGCAAGCTTTACCACGTGCTGGCCAAGCAGGTGCGTGGTTTGTTCCCATGAGTTGTGATCGGTAATACCAACCGACTTCGAGTTGGGCGCTCCAGCTGCACCTCATCGAGCGCCCGACTGGCGGCTCCGGGCGATCTCGCGCTGCCTCAGCTTAGCTAGATTTTCACTGCACCTTGGTAGCCACCACGGTATTCTCTGATGATCTCACGATCCGATAGCGGGTGCTCACGCCGCTGACCGAAGAAGAACGTTCCGCCTGCTGAATCCCAGGCCGCCGGCGAGTGGGCGAGCAAACGGTCGAGCTTGCGCAACGGTGGTGTCGCCAGTAACCCGATCAATCGACCGAACCGCCGTAACCCGCGGCGTCGACCGCAGGATTCGAGAAAGCCGGAAAGCGAGTAAGCCAGCATGCTCCCAGGGCCCATGGACAGTCCCCATTCCACAGTATCGAAGCAACGGAAAAGTCGTCTGTGTCCAAGGGGCGTGAATCTGGTGAAATCGTACGCCCCCATGTGAACCGGTTGCAGGAAAGGAGTTGCTGCATAGACAAAGCCTTTTGGACCAAGGACCCGATGCATCTCAGCAACGCACCTCTGAGGATCGGCCACATGCTCCAGGACGGAGACACCTATCGCCATATCGAAGGCGCCGTCGCCGAACGGCAGGTCGTGACCATCAACGATTGCCTCAACGTTCGGTCCAAACGTCACATCGGTGTGAATGACCCGGCACTCTGGCGAGCCGTAATCAGTGCCGCCTGAACCAATCACCAGTATTCGGGCGCCCGGAAACTCTCTGAGAGTGTGTCGGATCGCATGGCTGGGACCGAAATAACGGAGCGACGTGCTACTTTCCGCGAGACGATGGCCCAGACGTCGAACAGAGCGACGAACGCCCGATGCCACGTCTGAGTTTGTGCCATAATTGGCTCCCTTGTAAGCGCTGTCGGAAGTGTAATCCTGCTGAGAAAACACAGACAACTCATCAACGATGAATACCGGCACGCCTTTGATGATCGGATATGAACTACCGCAGCTCGTACAAAGGAGAAGATCTTCTTTGAGATCAAGATTGCCGTGGTCTCTTGGGCAGACGAATCGCGTCCGTGATGTATCGGTGGCAAACGTCAAGGCTCATCCCCTCGGTAAGCTGAGCGGCATGGTTTCGGGCAGCAAGGTCGGACGCGGACGGCAGAGAGATCGATGTACCCTACGCCAGACGATCCTGACCGTCATGGCGGCTTCTTTTGGCCATCCGCCGCGTGGTGCCGCAATGTTTGGTTACATAGATCCCCGGCCCTTCTGGGCATGGCGCCGGGGGCCAGGGAGTATCACCCTCAAAGGCGGCCGGTATAATTTTCCGCCCCGGCTGTGATCCAGTTCACAGCTTTGCCCCACGCTCGCATGCGAAGACCGCCCCATCGGCTGACGTTGCCCCAACACCCGCGGCAGCCGATTGGGCCCGCGGTGGCCCAGGTCAACCCGGACCTTTTCCTCCAAGCCCGGCCGAGCAATCGGCCGGGCTCTTTTTTCCGTCGGCGGAAAGGGCAGGCGCAGCCGAGACCGCCGACTTTCCGCCGGAAGGTCGCAGCCCCATACTGTGGATATGCGAACCCTGGTGAGCCTGACCGTGAACGGCGAGCAGCGGACGGTGGATGGGCCGCTGACGGTGGCCGCGCTGCTGGGTGGCCTCGGGCTCGACCCGCGCAAGGTGGCGGTCGAGCGCAACGAGGAAATCGTGCCTCGCTCGGCTTATGCGGAGACCTGGCTTGCCGGCGGCGACTCTCTGGAGATTGTGCACTTCATCGGCGGAGGCTGAGATGGATGGAACACCTGCCGTGGACGACGCCTGGACGCTGGCCGGCCGCCGCTTCCGCTCTCGGTTGATCGTCGGGACCGGAAAATACAAGGATTTCGAGGAAACCGCCGCCGCAATCGCGGCAAGCGGCGCGGAGATCGTCACTGTTGCAGTCCGCCGGGTGAACCTGTCGGACCCGTTGGCGCCGATGCTGCAGGACTATGTGGATCCCAAGCGCTACACCTATCTACCGAACACTGCCGGATGCCACACTGCGAACGACGCGGTCCGCACACTGCGGTTGGCGCGCGAGGCCGGCGGCTGGAACCTGGTGAAGCTGGAGGTGCTCGGACCGCCGCCGACGCTCTATCCGGACATGCCCGCCACCTTCGAGGCAGCGGCGGCGCTGATCAAGGACGGCTTCGAGGTGATGGTCTATTGCGCCGACGATCCGGTTGCGGCGAAGCGGCTGGAAGAGATGGGTTGCGTGGCGATCATGCCGCTCGGTGCGCCGATCGGCTCAGGCCTCGGCGTGCAGAACCCGGCGATGATCTGGATGATGCGGGAACAGGCGACCGTGCCCTTCCTGGTCGATGCCGGGGTGGGCACTGCGTCGGACGCGGCGATCGCGATGGAACTCGGCTGCGACGCGGTGCTGCTGAACTCGGCGATCGCGCACGCGCGCGAGCCGGCGCGGATGGCGCGGGCGATGCGACTGGCGGTCGAGGCCGGGCGCCTGTCGTATCTTGCGGGGCGGATGCCGCGCCGGATGGGCGCCGACCCCTCGAGTCCCTTGACCGGGCTGATCCGTTGACCTGGCTGGCCACAGAAGAAGGCCTATCCTAGCGCGGGATCAAGTCCGCTAGCGGGTCAATGCGCATTGGCGAACGGCGGAATTTGTTCCGCCGTCCGCTCCTTGCGAGAGCCACGGGGCCAGCCCGCGTCAGGCGGCGAGCCTTGCTGCCGTCTCCTCATCGACAGGATACGGCGTGGTGCCGGCCAGATGGATTTCGACCGTTGCTGCGCCGTCCCTCGTCGACAGCGCGAGTGGCAGCGCCGCGTTTCCGTCCGTCCAGCGCCGCAGGCCAGCGGCGTCCCGCTCCGCCGGATGCCAGCCCTGCATGAGCGCCGGATGATCCGCCGGAATGTCGAACCGCTCGTCTCCCACGCGGATGCCGATCCGACCCACCGCGACGCCGAGCCGGCGCCAGTCGTCGGCGTGGCGGTTCGCCACCACGGGCACGCCCGAGCGAGAAGCGATCCTGATGTCCGAGACGCTGGAAGGCAGGACGAACACGTAGCGGTCGTCCTCGACCGCGACCGGGCGGAACTCGCGGCCCGACGCAACCAGACGAAGGTCCGGATCGGCGGTGACAGCAGGCGAGGGGCGGCGATAGCCAAGCGCCTCGGCGCGCGCGGCGAGACGTTCCCAGGTCCGCTCGATCTCCGTCGAATGCAGGCGCAGCGGCGCGCACAGCCGATCTTGCCAGCGCGTCCTTTCGGCATCGATCTCGAGCTCGGGGTGCAGCGTCAACGGGCCATCGGTGGTGGCGAAAAAGCCCCGATTGCCGGTGTTGAGATAGCTTTCGGCCGGGACGCCCTCGGCCAACAGCACGTCGTGGTTATCCAGCTCAACATGGTAATAATGAACGACAGGCATCGCGCGGTCCTGCACGATGGTCATGCCGTTGACCAGGAGCTTCGCCGGAATGAGCTCGCCATCGAGGAACAGGCAGTGGTCTGGCGATACCAGTAGGTCTCGCTGAGGCACATTCTCGCCCAAAGCGCCGCGCCGGATGCGTATGGGGAACAACAACTCCGGCCGCGCATGCGTTGTCAGGTCGAGCCGGCGCTCGCCGATCCAACGGATCGGGTGTGCGGTTCGCCGCCCGCAGCTGACGGTCAGCACCAGATCGCCCTCCCGCAGCTCCTCCACCGCGGTCTCGCCGCGCTCGGTGGCGATGCGCGTACCGGCGACGAAGCACACCGCGGATAGTTCGAGGAAGTTCCCGGTGATTCCGGTCACAGGATCTATCGCCGACACCACTGTGGCGTCGATCCCCGTCACACCAGTAGCGGTGCCGAAATTGATCATCTCGTACACCTGGTGCAGTCTGCCACTTTCGTCGAAGCCGTCGACAAGCAGGTCGGTGCCGGAAACGCTCGCCACGTACTCCGGATAGACCGTAAGGTCGTACGCGGCCAGAAACAGCCCGTCGCCAACACCGAAATTCTCGACGTGGTCGCTTAGTATCGTCCCCGTCGCATCCGCTTGGTGAACGTATATATCCGCCGAAGGGCCCTCGTACGCGAACGTCGACGAGCTCATATTCAGGAAGTATTGTATCCCTAAGGTTCCGGCCACCTCCATCAGATCGTTGCTGGCCAAGCGTCCGAATGTTGTATTCGCCAGTTGCGCCCCGACATCGACCACAACCGTCCCGAGGTTGTATATTGCATCAGCGTCCAGCGTGGTGCCCAAAGCGATCTCCACGACCGAACCCGACCCCACGTGGATGTCCAACAGCGGCGCGGTGAGTGAGTAAGAGACATTGTCGTAGGACACGCCAGGAGAGTCATCCGGGATGATCGCCGCCTGGCCCGGCGCGGGAACCGTATCTCCAACCCAGTTGCTGGCGGCGCTCCAGGCGTAGCTCGTCCCCGATAGCGGCGAGACCTGCGTGAAGGTAATGCTGTTAGAGGCCATTCCGAGCACTCCTTCCCCGCCTGAAACGCTTCTGTATGCACCTGAAACGGCTGAAGTGTCAATGAAGCGTTAACAACGCACGCCATGGTATGCTGTTGGCAGGTCCGACGGCCGTTGCTCCCCCAGATCGCCGCTGATATCCACGCACCGCATGACCACCGAGACCGCTCGTGCCGTTCTGCCGAGGCCTGACAGGTGCTGCGGCCAACCGCAGGACGCTTGGATGTGCCCCGCTTGCAAGCCCGGCTGAGATGCCGGAACGGGTGCTGGTCATCAAGCTCGGTGCGCTGGGCAACATGGTGCTGTCGCTCGGGCCGTTCGCGGCGATCCGACGTCATCACCGCCAGGCCGCGATCACTCTGCTGACCACCGCGCCCTATATCGATTGGTTGGCCGGCTCTCCCTATTTCGACCGTCTCTGGGCCGACACTCGTCCAGATTGGTGGAATGTGTCCGGCTGGTTGCGGCTACGGCAGCAGTTGGTGGCTGGTCGGTTCGACCGCGTATACGACCTGCAGACCTCGGCGCGCAGCAGCCGCTATTTCCAGCTTCTTCCCCGCTCCGTGCGCCCGCAATGGTCGGGGATCGCCCCCGGCTGCTCGCACCCAGACCTAGACCCGGCGCGCAACCGGCTGCACGACATCGAGCGGCAGGCGGGTCAGCTCCGGCAAGCGGGGATCCCCGAGGTGCCGGATGCCGATCTCTCCTGGAGTGGCGGCGACATTGCGCGGTTCGGCCTGCCTGCATCCATCGCATTGTTGGTCCCGGGCAGTTCGGCGCACCGTCTGGCGAAGCGGTGGCCGGCGCGGCGCTACGGCGAGTTGGCGAGAGCGCTGGCCGCGTGTGGACTGGCACCGGTGGTGCTCGGCTCCGCCGCCGAGCGGAATCTGGCCGCCGAGATTGCCGAGCATGTGCCGGTGCTCGACCTGACCGGGCAAACCAGTTTCGGCGAACTTGCCAGCCTTGCCAGGGCGGCCAAACTGGCGGTCGGCAACGACACCGGTCCCATGCATCTGATTGCCGCCGCGGGTTGTCCATCGCTGGTGCTCTTTTCGCGCGCATCGGACCCGGCGCTATGCGCACCCCGCGGGCAGCGCGTCGAGGTGCTGCGCCGCCCCGACCTCACCGCCCTGGCGGTAGAACCGGTGCTCGCGTCGGCGACACGCCTGCTGATGCCGTCAGCCGCGGCAAGCTGATGGCCGACAGTCCGGCCGCGCGCCCACTGCCGATGGAGGCGGCGGAGCCGGCGGACGGTATCCCGATCCCGCAGCGCTACTGGGCGATCCTGTCGATCGCGCTCGGACTGACGCTCGCTGTGCTCGACGGCGCGATCGCCAACGTGGCGCTGCCGACCATCGCCAAGGACGTGAACGCCTCGCCGGCCAATTCGATCTGGGTGGTGAACGCCTACCAGCTCACGGTGACGATCTCGCTGCTGCCGCTCGCCTCCGCCGGAGAAATATTCGGCTACCGGCGCGTCTATCGATGGGGATTGGCAGTGTTCACCGTCGCGTCGCTCGGCTGCGCTCTGTCCGATTCGCTGATCAGCCTGACCCTGGCGCGCATCGTCCAGGGATTCGGTGCGGCCGGGATCATGAGCGTGAATGGCGCTTTGGTGCGCTTCATTTATCCACGCCGGTTCGTCGGCCGCGGCCTTGCGCTCAACGCGACCGTGGGGTCGATCTCGTCGGCGGTGGGCCCTACAGTGGCAGCGGCAATCCTGTCGGTCGCGCACTGGCCCTGGCTATTCGCGGTCAACCTGCCGATCGGGTCGGCGGCATTGCTGGTCGCTTGGCGTGCCCTGCCGCTCACACCTCGGGCGCGCACCCGGTTCGACCTGCCGTCAGCGCTCCTCAGCGCCGTCTCGATCGGCTTGCTGGTCACGGCGATCGACGGCCTCGGCCACGGCGAGCACGTCGAGGTGGTGATCACCCAGCTCGTCGTCGCGGTGGTGATCGGGCTGTGGCTGGTCGGCCGGCAACTCACGCGGACCGCGCCGCTGCTTCCCGTCGATCTTATGCGCATCCCGCTGTTCGCGCTATCGGTTGCCACCTCGATCTGCGGGTTCATGGCACAGGGCATGGCGCTGGTGTCGCTGCCCTTCCTGCTGGAAAACACGCTTGGCCGGAACGAGGTGCAGACCGGGCTGCTCATGACGCCGTGGCCGTTGACGGTGGCGGCCATCGCGCCGATCGCCGGGCGTTTGGCCGATCGTTACAAGGTTGGGATCCTGAGCGGCTGCGGACTTGCCGTGCTATGCGGCGGGCTAGCGTTGCTGAGCGCGCTGCCGGCGCATCCCTCGGGCGTCGACATTGCCTGGCGGATGATGGTGTGCGGCCTTGGCTTCGGCTTCTTCAATACGCCGAACAACCGCGCGATCATCACCTCGGCGCCGCGTTCGCGCACGGGTGGCGCGAGCGGTATGCAAGCCACTGCCCGGCTGCTTGGGCAGACCAGCGGGGCAGCGGTGGTAGCGTTGGTGTTCGGCGTCGTCGCGACCCATGGCCCGCTGGTCACGCTGCTGGTGGCGTCGGGGGTGGCCGGGGCAGCAGCGTGCGTGAGCTTCCTGCGAATGGTGGAGCGAGGAGGGCAGGCGGACAAGTAATTCCGTGCCGAGAGAAAGAGGATGCAATGAAGGCATGGAGACTGGAGCGGCTGGGCGGAGCGCTTTCTCTTGAGGACGTGCCGGTGCCCGAAGTGCGACCCGGCAGCGTGCTGATGGGGATCCAAGCCTCGCCGCTATTATCGTATCTGAAACAATATGCGGAGGGACGGCTCACCTCACGCCCGGCACTAACGGTGTCGGCGTGTACCCGGCCGGCGCCTGTCGTCGGCTGATCGGATTGCTGCGAGCCGGATTGCTGGATATCAGCGCGATCCGCCCGTTGTGTTTCCGCTCGCCGCTTTGCCGGAAGCGATGCAGGCCGGCGCGAGAGCGGGCAATCTGGAATGCGTCGTGGTGCAGCCATACCGTAGGGCGGAATCTATTCCGCCGCTCAATTCGCGCGTGCCAGACGACGCTCCATGCTGCGCCCGTACGCCGACATCGCGAAGCAGCAGACGAAGAACACCAGGGCGGAGAACACATAGCCTTCGGTCGCGAAGCCGAGCCATGCCGGATCCTTCAGCGCCTGTTCGACCGCGCCCAGCAGATCAAACAGACCTATGATTGTCACGAGCGTGGTATCCTTGAATAGGTCGACGACAGTATTGATGATGCCGGGCACAATGATGCGTAGCGCCTGCGGCAGAACGATGAACGCCTGCATCTGCCACCAGCTCAGCCCGAGCGAATCCGCGGCCTCTTCTTGGCCGGACGGCACGCCTTGCAGGCCACCGCGCACCACTTCGGCCATGTACGCGGCATTGAACAGCACCAGCGCGGCCATGGCGCGCAGAAGCCGATCGACCGAGAACCCCTCGGGCAGGAACAGCGGCCACACCACTGCCGACATGAACAGCACGGTCAACAGCGGTACGCCACGCCACACCTCAATATAGACGACCGACAGAGTCCGCACCACCGGTAATTGTGAGCGCCGGCCCAACGCGAGCAGGATCCCGAGCGGCAAAGAGCCCGCCACGGCGACGAACGACACGATCACATTGAGCATTAGCCCGCCCCAGAGCGACGTGTCGACAAATGATAGCCCGAGCACACCGCCCCACAGCAACACGGCCGCGAGCGCGGGATACACGATCAGCAGCAGCAACACCCAAAGCCAGCGGCGCCTTACCCCGTCGCGCAGCGCCTGAATGCAAAAGGCTGCCAGTAACGCAAACACAAGACCCAGACGCCAATACTGGTCACTCGGATAATTCCCGAAGAAGAAATGTGGAAATCGCACGCGAATGAAAGTCCAGCAGGCGCCATCACCGGAACACGCCTTCCGAGTCAGACCCGAGAGCGTGGCATGCGTCACCCCCCAGCGGAACAGAGGCGGCAGAATGAGGGCCGCCAACACCAGGACAATGATCGTGAGGACGCTGTTGAAAACCGAGCTGAACAGATTGCGTCGTAACCACTCGATTGCGCGCGACGGCGTTCCGCCGGTGCTCTCCGGCAGGAAGCCGCCCCGCATTGGCAGGCGCTGGCCGGCGGCGGCGCCGCTCATCGGCTTACCAACATGACGCGGCGGTTATACCAGTTCATGAACGCCGACACGACCAGATTAATGGAGAGGAACACGCCCATCAGCAAAGCTATCGATTCGATTTCGCGATTCGACTGCATCATCGCCGTCCCGGCGAAGATTTCGTACAATTCCGGATAAGCCACCGCCGCGCCAAGCGAACTCGATTTGATGATGTTGAGATACTGACTGGTCGTCGGCGGTATCATCACGCGCAGCGCCTGCGGCAGGATAATTTTCGACAACACCTGACGCGGCCGCAAACCCAGGCTCAGCGCCGCTTCACGCTGGCCCTTGTGCACCGACAAAATCGCGGCACGCACGATCTCAGCAATGAAGGCCGCGCCGTAAATAGAGAGGCCTGCCCATAGCGCTACCAGCTCCGGGACCACCTGCACACCACCGGTAATGTTGAAGCCGTGCAGCCCGGGAAACTCAGTATGATCGATGCCCGCCACAAATAGAACGCCCGCTAACGGCAGCAGCAGCAGCGATTTCAGCCCTACTGGAACGCTACGCAATCGCATTCGCCAGACAAACGGCACGGCGAGCAACAGAACGAGAGCCAACGGCCAAAGTGTCCCCGCCAAGTTGTTGGCTACGAAGCTCGGCAGGTAGACCCCTCGGATATTCAGCAGCCCTCCTCCCGGCAGCGGAATGCTTTGCCGCGGCCCGGGAAGCGTCTGCAGCACCGCCACATACCAAAAGATGATTTGCACGAGTTGCGGCGTGTTGCGCACTAACTCGATGAAGCTAAGCGCGATATTGCGAACCAACCAGTTGGTCGATAGCCGCATGATGCCAACCAGCAAGCCGAGCAGCGTCGCTGCGACAATACTCATCGCCGAGACCAGCAACGTATTCAGCACGCAGACCAGCAGCGCGCGGCCGTAAGTGTCGCCAACCGCCCACGGTATCAGGCGGAACGGGATATCGAAATTCGTAGGATCGGCAAGGAAACCAAAACCCAGCGCGCCATGCCGCTGCTCCGAAGTCCTGACAGCTATGGACCCAAGAAACCAGACGACCGCCACCACGGCGACGAGCAGCAGCCATTGCCCGACTTGGGCGTGCGGTGACGGTCGCCTGATCACGTCAGTGCGTCACTTCCAGCTTTGCGTAACGAACAGGCCCCCCTTCAAGTAGAGGTTGTTCATGCCGCGCGGCAGTCCCAACCCCTTCTCGCCGAAGTAGGCATCATAGACTTCGCCGTAGTTGCCGATATCCTTGGCGATGCGATAGGCCCAGTCGTTATCGACGCCGAGCAGCTTGCCGAAATCACCTTCCAGGCCCAGATAGCGCCGCGCCTCCGGATCCTTGGTCGACTGTTTCACCTGATCCACATTCGCTCTGGTGATGCCAAGGAGCTCGCCTTCAATCATCGCGTTCTGCACCCATCTCACGAGCCGCGACCAGCCCTGATCACCTAAACGTGTGAAGGGGCCTAGCGGCTGCAGGCCACCGATCGTTTCGGAAATGAACATCCAGTCGTCTGGCTTCTTCATCGTGGAGCGAGCTGCGGCGACCGATCCCCCGTCGTCGGTATAGCCGTCGCAGCGGCCGGCATCAGCGGCGGCGAAAGCTTCCTCCGGCTTGTCGAACAGCAGCGTATTGATCTTGATGTTGTTCGCCCGATTGTAGTCGGCGATATTGGTTTCCAGTGTGGTGCCTGTTAGCAGGCAGATCGTCGCACCGTTCAAGTCCTTGGCGTGTGAGACGTTAAGGCTCTTTTTAACCATGAAGGTCTGGGCGGTGTAGAAATTGAACGTCGGCTCATCGAGCCCGAGTTGCGTGTTGCGGACGAAGGTCAACTCGGAGTCACGGATGAGTACATCGATCTCGCCTGACTGCAGGACTGAAAACCGCACCTTGGACGTGGTGCCGATGAACTTGACTTTGGTCGGCGAGCCAAGAAGGGCATCGGCAATGGCACGGCAATAGGCGACATCCAACCCCTGCCATTCGCCTTTCGAATCCTGGAAGGCGTAGCCGGGAATACCGGTGTCAATGCCGCAGACAAGCTGGCCGCGCTGCTTGATCGCGTCCATGGTCGGACTTTTTAGCTGCTCCTGGGCCGATGCGGTGCCGGCACACGCCAACACCCCGGCAAGGGCCAGACCGCACGCGGTCCAGCCGAGACGCATCCACGACATGATTCTCCCCTCCTGTTTTGTTGCGGGCACGCCGGTGAGCTTAGCGAAGTCTTGCGTCGGAAATATAGCCCCCTACCGGACGGACACGACGTAGCCTGTCATAGCAACGCCCGGACCACCAAGACAGCCCAGGCTAGCCAGCGAGTGCCCGCATCTCGGCAAAGAGATCGGATTTCGCCTCAAATCCGATCCCCGGCAGGTCGGGCAGCGTCACGTACCCGTCTTGCACGCGCGTGCCGTCCGGGAAGCCGCCATAGGGCTGGAACACGTCAGGGTAGCTTTCGTTGCCGCCGAGCCCGAGACCGGCGCCGATGTTGAGCGACATCTGGTGACCGCCATGCGGGATGCAGCGGCGCCAGGACCAGCCTGCCTCCTTCAGCATTGCTAAAATCCGCTGGTACTCGCACAAACCGTATGACAAGGCGCAGTCGAATTGCAGCCAGTCGCGGTCCGGGCGCATCCCGCCGTAACGGATGAGGTTGCGCGCATCCTGATGGCTGAACAGGTTCTCCCCGGTCGCCATCGGCCCCGGATAGAACTCCGCCAGCGCCGCCTGCAGCCGGTAATCGAGTGGATCGCCCGCTTCTTCGTACCAAAACAGATCGTACTCGCGCAGCATCTTCGCATAAGCAAGCGCGGTTTCCAGGTCGAAGCGACCATTCGCATCCACGGCAAGCCGCGCCTGGTTTCCGATCTCGGCCAGCACCGCTTCGATCCGCCGCCGATCCTCTTCGATAGGGTCGCCGCCGATCTTCATCTTCACCAAGGTGTAGCCGCGGTCGAGATAGCTCCGCATCTCGGCTCGCAGCGCCGCCACGTCCTTGCCCGGATAGTAGTATCCGCCGGCCGCATAGACGAAGACGCGCGGGTCCGCCTCCCGCCCGTGCCGCTCGGCCAGCCACCGGAACAGCGGCTTGCCGACGATCTTCGCCGCGGCGTCCCACACCGCCATGTCGATCGTGCCGACCGCCACCGAGCGCTCGCCGTGCCCGCCGGGTTTCTCGTTGGTCATCATCGCCGCCCAGATGCGGTCCGGATCGAGATTCTCGCCTGTCGTATCAAGCAGCGATGCCGGATCGGCCTCGAGGATACGCGGGGCAAAGCGTTCGCGGATCAACCCGCCCTGTCCATAACGGCCATTCGAGTTGAACCCGTAACCAATGACCGGTCTGCCGGCTTGCTGCACATTTGTCACCACCGCAACCAAGCTGATGGTCATCTTACTGAAATCGATGTAGGCGTTTCGGATCGGCGAGCTGATCGGCTTGGTTATCTCGCGAACGTCGGTGATGCGGATTGGCATGAGTAGTCTCACCTACAGAACATCTCTCCATCTTGCCGGAGAGAGCTTGCTCCCGATCAGATCCGGGGTTGGTGCGGCGCAAACAGCAACGAGTGAGGGCCGAGACCCTCAGCCGCCATGCTTGCCCATGGCGCCCTCTCCTGCAAGCGAGAGAGGCGGGTTTGCGACAAACGGGAGAGGTGAAGCGAGCTCGTCCACCACGCGGCGGGCCAAAGCGCGCCAGGCGACTGTCGGGTCTTGGAGCGGATGGCAAACTGGCGGATCAGGTGCGTTCAGCATCTCCTGAATCGCTGCCGCCAGGCTTGCGGCGTCCGGATCGCACAACTGCGCCAACTCTTCGCCGGCAAGTTGCTCGGCCAAGCCACCAACCCGCGTAGCGATCACGCGGCGTCCCGCTGCCAGGGCTGCAGCGGCAACCCCGCTCTGGCTCGCTTCCCGATACGGCAGCACCAGTGCGTCTGCCCACCCGATAAGCGCGCCGATCTCTGCCTCCGGCACCCAGCGGTTCTCCACGCTGACACCCTGATGTCGGCGCAGCAGGCGTAATGTCCGGCTCTCCGGCCCACTGCCCACCACGCGCAGCCGCAGATCGGCGCGAGGACCTAGCCGGATCAGTGCCTCGGCCAGGAGATCGAGCCCTTTGTAAGGCAGCAACCGGCCGAAGGTGAGCAGGCGAGGGCTCCCGCCATGCGCCAAAGTCGGTGGCACGGTGCCGAAATCAAATGGCGGATGTGGCATCACGATCAGCTTCGCGCCTGGGCGCAGCATCGCCCGCACCCTCAGCCGCGTCGCGACGTGCGAGGAAAGCGCCACAACGGCATCGGCGCCGGCAATGAGGCGTCGCTGCAGCCACATCAACAACGGAAAACCGTCGCCCGGGTGCCTCTCCGCGTCATGGACGATAACCGCGACTGTCACGCCGGCACGGCGCAGCGCCCGTAGGAACAGCAGATCAAGCGGGCCGGGCATCGCGCAGATCGCCAGATCCGCGCGTAAGGCACGGAGTTCCCGGGTGAGCGCCGCCATCAGGGACGCACCGCACAGCACCCGTGCAGCCAGCCCGGTGATGCTGGTATAGGTGCGCACCGGCAGATCGCAGTGCGGCGGATCGGCGCCCACCAGGATTTCCGCATCAGCCGACAGGGAGAGCAGGCCAACCACGCCCGGCAGCTCGCTCAAGGCCCCCGCGAGGTGCGCGGCGAAACGGGGTCCGGCGCCGTAACGCCCCCACTGCCAGACCAGCACTCTCACGCGGTGCCCGGGCGCAGCCCTAACGAGCTGACTGCCGCTGCCAGCGGTGCTAAGCCGAGCCTTGCGGCCGCGGTAGCTTTCGCCCGCTCGCCTAGCGCCGAGCGCAAGGCTGGATCGTCGGCCAGTTGGACCAGCATGGCCGACGCTGCACCGATATCGGGCTCCGCCCAGAGGGCGCCGGGCAGCTCGTACACGCCCCGCGGATCGCGGGCAGGGATCAACCGGTAGGGCACCGGCATGCTGTTCGCTTCGTCCATGAACTCCATATTGCCCGACCAACCCGTGGCGACCACCGGTTTGCCGAGCAGCGTTGCCTCGGCGAGCACCAAGCCGAAGCCTTCGCTCCTATGCAGCGACAACACAATGTCGGCAGAGGCGGTTAGGGCGTGCGACTCCGCAGCGGCCAGCGTGCGCGTGTCTAGCCGGATGTTTGGCGCACCTGCCACCGCCGCGCGGATGCGGGCGAAGTCGGCGGGGAAGTGCCCGGGATTACCGAGCTTCAGCACGAGTACGCGGTCGGCACGCCCGCCGAACGCCGCGCGGAACGCCGCCACCGCGGCCAGCGGGTTCTTGCGAGCAAATGAGGACGCCAGGTTGGCCGCGGTCAGCACCACCACGGCATCGTGCGGTAGTCCAAACGCCGCGCGATCCAGCGGCGCTGGCGTCGGGGGCGCCGCGGCTACGGCATGCGGTACAATACGCACTCGTCCGGGCAGCACGCACTCCGCCGCCGCCGCGGTGAAACCAGACGGGACCCAGGCCTCGTGCACGGAGCGCGAGCCGACTCGCCAGTCGGACGGCATCGCCGGCAGCTCCCAGGCCCAGTAGCCGATGATGCGCCGCCGCCGCGTTAGCTTGCGGGGCAGCCGCAGCATCACCATCGGAATCAGCGGTGCATTGACGTGCAGGACAAGCGCCGCTCCCGCCGGTGGCTCGACCGGGACCGAGGCCGCCAGATCGTCGCGGTGTGCGGGCAGCAGGCTGCCGATATCCAGCTTCCAGCACGGCACGCCAAGGCGCTGCAGTGCCAGCAACATCAGCCGCGCGCCCTCACCGAGCCCGGACGCGCGGGTGAACTCGCCGGCCACCACAATACCCTCCGAAACAGGAGGCGCCGGCTTGGTGGGCCGAGGTGCTAACAGCGCCGCCGCCGAGACCGCAAAGCGCCGACGGCCCTGGGCTGGCAGCAATCGCCAGGCGCGGTGCCGCAATGACAGGCGGGACGGGACATCACTTACTCGCAAATGCCATTCATTCCATGGTTGCAATATGAGCCGAGCGCCTCGCCCGCTAGTTGCCGCCCGCTGTGGCCCATATAGACTGCCATCCATGAACCGACCAACGATCGCCGCCGCCGGTGCCACAACGACCGACATGCTGGCTCGGCTGGTCGCTTTCGACACCACGAGCCGCAACTCCAACTTGGGGCTGATCGGGTTCGTCCGCGACTGGCTGAACGCCCAGCAGGTGCCATACCGGGTCAGCCTCGATCCCACAGGGACGAAGGCGAACCTCCACGCGATCATCGGACCGCAGGTTCCGGGCGGCATCGCCCTGTCGGGCCATGTCGATACGGTGCCGACCGATGGTCAGGCATGGAGCGGCGATCCATTCACGCTCCGGCGCAAGGACGGCCGCCTTTATGCCCGCGGCGCCTGCGACATGAAGGGCTTCGTCGCCGCGTGTCTCGCTGCCGTGCCAGACATCAGGCTACGCGCGCTCACCAAGCCGGTGCACCTGTTCATCAGCTATGACGAGGAGGTCGGTTGCTTCGGCGCTCGCCGCTTGATCGAGGATTTGGAGCAATCGGGGCTCAAGCCGGCGCTCTGCGTGGTGGGCGAGCCCTCGGGGATGCAGCCGATCCTGGCGCACAAGGGCAAGCTCAACCTCCTCGTTCGCGTGCGCGGGCTGCCGGGCCATTCCAGCGAGCCCGATAAGGGCGTCAACGCCGTGCACGCCGCCGGCGAAGCGATCGCCTATGTCGCCGCCGAGGCGCGCCGCCGCGCCAAGGTCGGTCCGTTCGAGGAAGGGTTCGACCCGCCCTACACCACCATCCATGTCGGTACCGTCGCCGGCGGCACCATTCTTAACATCATCCCCGAACACGCTGAGTTCCACATGGAATGGCGCCACATTCCGGGCGATGATCCGGAACGCGAGCTAGAGCGTCTCGGCGATTTCGTTGCAGCTAATATCGAGCCCGCCATGCATGCGGTGCATCCCGATACTGGCTTCACCTATGAGGTGTTGGTGCGGATGCCGGGGTTGTCGCTGCCGGCGGGGCACGAGCTGGCGACGCTGATCGGTCAGCTCACCGGCTCCAACCGCGCGGGAAAGGTCAGCTACGGCACCGAAGGCGGCTTCTACCAGCATGCCGGCATCGCAACCATCATCTGCGGCCCCGGCCACATCGCGCAGGCGCATCAGCCTGACGAGTGGATCGCCGAGAGCGAGTTGTCGGCCTGCGACAGCTTCATCCGCCGGCTGGTCGATCGCGTCGCGACGTAATCCGATGCCTGAGCAGGTGCAGCCACCGCTGCCGCAGTTCGATGTCCGGCTAGAGGTGCCGGACCTCGGACCCTGGCGCGAGGGCAGCCACGGCATCCGCGGCTTCATCACTTGTGATGCCGCCCGCCCCGGGCCTCATGTCGCGCTGATCGCGCTGGCGCACGGGAACGAGCTGGCCGGCGCCATCGTGCTCGATCGACTGTTGCGCGAGGGGATACGTCCCAAACGCGGGCGGTTGACCTTCGGCTTTGTCAACCTCGACGCATTCGACCGCTTCGATCCTGACCGGCCGACGCTCTCGCGCTTTGTCGATGAAGACATCAACCGGGTGTGGGACGAGGCGGTGCTGGACGGTGCGCGCCGATCGGCCGAGCTCGCCCGCGCGCGCGAGATGCGGTCGCTGATCGATACGGTCGATGTGCTGCTCGACCTGCACTCGATGCTGTGGCCGTCCGATCCGCTGATGCTGTGCGGCGGCTCTGACAAGGGGCGGCAGCTTGCAGCCGGGATTGGGGTGCCGGAGCTGGTGGTGTCGGACGAGGGGCACGCCGGCGGGCGGCGGCTCATCGACTACACGCGTTTCCGCGATCCGGGCACGCCGTGCGCCGCTAATCTCATCGAGGCTGGCCAGCACTGGGTACCGGCGACGGTCGAGACCGCACTGGCTGGTGTCGCCGGACTGCTGAATTACCTGGATATGGCGCCACCGAGCCTTCCTGCGCCGATGCGCCGGCCGCAGCGCTTCGCCACCGTGACGCGTGCTGTCACCGCGGCGACGTCGGGATTTTCCTTTGTGCAGCCGTGGCGAGGCGGAGACGTTATCGCCCGGCGCAACACGCTGATTGCCATCGATGGGAACGAGCAAATCCGCACGCCGCATGATGAGTGTCTGCTGGTGATGCCCAGTCTGCACCCTAGCCGCGGCCACACTGCGGTGCGTTTGGCGCGCTTTGCCTGATCGGTGCTGCCGCCCTATCGTGCCGCTGGCAATTCTCGCCGAGGAGACGCATGCGCCGCATCAACGTCCCCCTCCCCCTCCCCTTGCGGGAGGGGTTAGGGGAGGGGTCCTCCCGCATAGTCGCCGGCTTGGCCGTCGTGGCGGCCCTCGTCGGCAGCACCTCGCATACTAATTGCCAGCCATCCGGCGGGGCGCCGCAGGCTTTCTTGCTCGGCGCCTGGACGGGTGGGCTGTTTCCTACACCTACCCTGCTCTCGGCCGCGCAATGCCTGGCACAGCCCACGGTGATCTTCACACGCGACGTGGTGATGCGTGCCACCCTCACCGACGCATTCTATGTCCAGCGGCTGATCGAGACCGCGCGCGGCACCGGCAATGGGGTGGATTTCCGTTTCAGCGCGGCCGCGGCGCCTGCCGCCGCGCCGGGTTTGCCCGGCTTTACCGGTGGTGGCGAAGGCGGGTTCGGCTGCGAGAGCTCGGATGTGCTGCACGTGCAACGCATCACCTCGAACCAGATTCGCTTCCCAGGCTGCAGCGACTTCCCGTTCCCGCTGGTCCGTTGTCCAGGAGGCTGAGACCGTGCCCCGCACTGTTGCCCGCCTGCTGGCCGAGAGTTTGGAAGTGCATGATGTCGATCAGATCTTCTGCGTGCCAGGGGAGAGTTACGTTGGGCTGACCAACGCTCTCACTGAGATGAACGCGATCCGGATCGTGGTGTGCCGGCACGAGGGCGGAGCGGGGTTCATGGCAGCAGCCGACGGCCGGCTGCGCCCGCGCGCCGGCGTCTGCATGGTCTCGCGCGGACCGGGTCTGTCCAACGCGATGGTCTCGCTGCACTCCGCCTATCACGATGCCACGCCAATGGTGATGCTGATCGGCCAGGTGGAGCGGGCGGAATTCGGCCGCATGGCGCTGCAGGAGCAGAACTATTCGCGCCTGTTGTCGGACGTAACCAAATCGGTGATCGAAGTGAACCAGCCGGAGCAGGGCTCCGAGGCGATCGCCCGCGCTTTCCATCTGGCGGAGAGCGGCACGCCTGGACCGGTCGCGGTGGTCCTTCCAGAGGATATTTTCGACGAGACCACCGATGCGCCTCTGGACCAGCCGCGTCCACGCGTGCTGGCCGGGCCGCGTGCGGCAGATCTGAACCGGCTGGCCGAGATGCTGGCGCGAGCCGAGCGGCCGCTGGTGTTGGTCGGCGGTGCGCTGGTCACGGACTCGCTCTACGACGCATCCGCTACCGACGACCTGCGCCGCCTGGCGGAACAATGGGTGCTGCCGATCTCGCCCACTCATCGCCGGCCGCAGCTTTTCGATTCGAAGCATCCGAACTACGGCGGCTATATGGGCATCCGTGTGCCGCCGAAGCTGATCGCGGACATGAAGCGCGCCGACCTGCTGGTGGCGCTCGGCGAGCGACTGACTGACACGGTCAGTCAGTCGTACAGCTATCCGAAAGCGCCGCAGCCGCAACTTCCGCTGGTGCATGTGTGGCCGGACGGGAATGAGATCGGTCGGGTGTGGCACGTCGATCTCGGCATCGCCTGCTCGCCGCATGAGGTGATCAAGGGGCTGCTCGCTCGCGGTGCGCCGGCAGGTGCCGAGAAGCGACGGGCCTGGGTTGACGGACTCCATGCCATTCATCGCAGCCTGATGGAGCCGGTGTGGGACCCTGCGCCGGACGGGCTGAACTTCGCCGCGGTGGTTGCCGAGGTAAATAAGCACCTGGCGACGGACGCAGCGGTGACCTCGGATGCCGGTAATTTCGGCAGCTACGTGCACCGCTATCTCGACTTCAAGCCGGGGCAGGTGTTCCTGTCCTCGGTTGTCGGCGCCATGGGTTCGGGCATGCCGATGGCGGTGGCGGCCGGGCTGCGGCGACCGGGCACGCAGGTGGTGGCTTTCGTCGGCGACGGCGGGGCGCTGATGATGGGCAACGAAATCGCCACCGCCTGCCAGTACGGTGCGACGCCGATCATGATCATCTCCGACAACCGGATGTACGGCACGATCGGCATGCACAGCTACGTGCGGTATCCGGACCGTCCGTTCATGGCGGCGACGCGGCTGACCAACCCGGACTTTGCCGCGTGGGGACGATCGTTCGGCGCCGAGGGCATTACCATCCGGGACGAATCCGAAGTGGCGGACGGGATCGCTCGTGCCTTCGCCGTTAAGACCAGGTCGGTAGTGGTTCATTGCCTGACCTCGGCGATCCAGATGAGCGCCTGGCGGCGCTACGAACGTGGGGAGACGTTACCATGATGGACCTGAACGGTTTCCGCGCGAGTTTGGCGGGCGCTTCGCCCCCGCCGGGACTCAGTCTCGCACTGCAGACGCTGTGGTGGGACGCGAAAGGCGACTGGCACTTGGCGCACGGATGTGCACAGCGCGACGAGGGGAAAACCGGCTCGATGGTGCATGCCTACCTGCATCGCAAACAGGGCGATATGTCCAATGCGAGCGGATGGTACCGCCGCGCCGGCCGGGCTCCGGCAGAGGGCCCGCTGGAGGCGGAGTGGGAAGCGTTGGCGCGCGAACTGCTGTCGGGAGGGGCGCAATGAATGCCGATGCGAAGAAGACCGTGCTGCGGATGATCCCATACGGGATCTACGTGCTGACCGCGGACGATGGAAAGGGCGGCGTGGCTGCTGCGACCGTAAATTTCGTTACCCAGACGTCGTTCGCGCCGCCGCTGGTCGCAGTGGGCGTGAAGACTGATTCCGGCGCCTATGCGGTGGTGAAGTCGACGCGCCGTTTCGCTCTCAATATGCTCGGCAAGGACGCCAAAGGTCTCGCCTTTACCTTCTTCAAGCCGGCAAAACTGGAAGGCGGCAAGCTGTCCGGCCAGTCGTTCCGAGCGGGCGACAATGGTGCTCCTATCCTGGATGCAGCGATCGGCGCAGCGGAATGCCAGGTGAAGACGATCGTGGAGGAAGGCGACCATCACGTTGTGGTGGCGGAGGTGACGGAGGTGCATCTGCCGCATCCGATCACTGGCCGTCCCGATGCGGCGATCCTGGAGATGAAGGACCTCGGGGAAAACGTATTCTACGGCGGGTAACGTTCGTTCCTTTCCCGATCGCAGGGCGGAGTTCGTACCCGCTGTTGTCGCCGGTGGTTCGTGATCTGGGAATGCTGCGTGGCCGGGTTTCATCCAACCGTAGCGCGTGCGCTGAATATAAGAAGCGTAAAGGTCCCCACGGTGTGCGGCTGCCGGCCAGAGGAGGTTCACCTTGCCCGATATAGCCCTCGACAAGGTGTACAGGACGCCTGCTGCCCACTCCGGTCTGCCAGTGCTCACCCTCGCTGCCCTTGGGGTGGTGTTCGGCGATATCGGCACAAGCCCGCTCTACACGCTGAAGACCGTGCTGGATACGACCGGTGCCCACCCGCCGCCGGCCGCGACGCTCGGTTCGCTGTCGCTGATCGTCTGGACGCTGATCATCGTCACTTCGGTGAAATACGTGGCGCTGGCCATGCAAGTGGACAACGACGGAGAGGGCGGCGTCCTGGCGCTGATGTCGCTGCTCGGCGTCAAGTGGCATCGGCGGCCGATCATCGTGCTGGTGGGACTGTTCGGCGCCGCGCTGATCTACGGCGACGGCGCGATCACGCCGGCCATCTCCGTGCTGTCGGCGCTGGAGGGACTCAACATCGTCGCGCCGTCGCTGCAGCGCTATGTGCTGCCGGCAGCGGTGGTGATCCTGCTCGCTCTGTTCGCCGTGCAGCGGCAGGGCACCGCGCGCATCGGCGGATTGTTCGGACCGGTGATGGCAGTGTGGTTCGCGGTGATCGCGCTGCTCGGCCTGTGGGGCATCGCGCAGCATCCGGCCGTGCTGGTGGCCCTCAATCCGTGGCTTGGCCTGCGCTATCTTTTCTCTGGCGGCTTCACCGCGTTGTTGGTGTTGGGTGGGGTGTTCCTGTGCGTCACCGGCGCCGAGGCGCTGTATGCCGATATGGGCCATTTCGGTGCTCGTCCGATCCGGCTCGCCTGGTACGCGCTGGTGTTCCCGAGCCTGGTGCTGAATTACGCCGGGCAGGCGGCGATAGTGCTGGCTGGCGCACCTACCACGGATAACATCTTCTTCCGCTTGTGTCCCGGGGCGCTGCTGGTGCCGATGGTGGTGCTTGCAACCATCGCCACCGTCATCGCCAGCCAGTCGATCATTACCGGCGCGTTCTCGATGACGCGGCAGGCGATCCAGCTCGGCTGGTTGCCTCGGCTGCCGATCACGCAGACCTCGGCCAAGGGCTACGGGCAAATTTATGTCGGCCCGGTGAACTGGATGCTGATGCTGGTGACGCTCGCGCTGACTATCGGCTTCCGTAAGTCCGATAATCTGGCGGCCGCCTACGGCATCGCGGTATCGGCGACGATGCTGATGACGAGCGTGCTGTTGTTCATCGCCATGCGTGAGATCCTGAGGTGGAATGTGTTTGCCGCGGCCGCGGTCGCCGGCGCACTGATGGTTGTGGATTCCGCGTTCCTGGCCGCGAACCTGTTGAAGATAGCGGAAGGTGGCTACGTGCCGCTGCTGTTGGCGGCGGCGGTTTATGGCGTGATGCTGGTCTGGCACACCGGCGCGGCAGCGGTGACGGCGCGTATGCGCGATTCGGTGGTGCCGATCGGAGAGGTGATGCAGCGGATCGCGCGCGGTGGCATTCCCCGTGTGCCCGGCACAGCGGTGTTCATGACGCGCACCGACCACGATGCACCGCCGGTGCTGCTGTGGCACCTCAAGCACAACCGGTCGCTGCACGAGCGGGTGATCATCCTGACGGTCACGACCGAGTCGGTGCCGTGGGTCGCGGAAGGCGAGCGGATTTCGGTGGAGGAGATAGCGCCGGACGTGTGGCGCGCGCGGGCCCGGTTCGGCTTCATGGAGCGGCCGGACGTGCCGGCAGTGCTGGAGCGAGCCCAGGCGATAGGCTGCCGGGTGGATTTGTCGGATGTGACTTATTTCGTCGGTCACGAGACGGTGGTGTCGCGCGAGGATGGGAAGGGATTGCCGCGGTGGCTGGAGCGCATGTTTGCCTTCCTGCAGCGCAATTCCGTGCATGTTACGGACTATTTCCGGTTGCCGGCTGAGACGGTGGTCGAGATTGGGCGGGAGGTGGCGATATGACCGGGGCGGTTGATGCTCGGTGCGGTCTCATTTCGCGTTTACGCGAGACGTTGGATCGTGTGGTGAGATAATTCGAGCGAGGAATGAGATTAGCGGTGAATCTATGGCGCAACGTTCAATGAGGGCGATGGGGTGAGCCCGTCGGGCAGCGGGCTGGACTAGCAGGCTGCGGAAAAACGCTTGACCGGCTCGGAATCGATTTGATTCTGTGCCTGCCGCCCCGGCAAGGAGCGGCAGAGGATGCGCGGCGAGGATCGACAGACTGCTCAGTTGTTCAGTTACGTGAGCCCCGAGAGCCTGGTCCCCGTTGACCACCCACTTCGGGCGATCCGGCGGCTGGTGAATGCCGCGCTGGATCGGCTGTCGGCAGCATTCTCGGCGATCTACGCTGACGGCGGCCGGCCATCGATCGCGCCGGAGAAGCTGCTGCGGGCACTGCTGCTGCAAGTGCTGTTCTCGATCCGCTCGGAACGTCAACTGATGCAGCAGCTCAGCTACAACATGCTGTTCCGCTGGTTCGTCGGGCTGGCGATGGATACCCCGGTGTGGGACGTAACGGTGTTCACCAAGAACCGCGATCGCCTGCTGGAAGGCGACATCGCGCGCGGCTTTCTGGCGGCGATCCTGGCCGATCCGCAGGTCACGCCGCTGCTCTCTGGCGAGCATTTTTCGGTCGACGGCACGCTGATCGAGGCCTGGGCGTCGATGAAGAGCTTCCGTGCGAAGGACGGCAGCGATCAGCCGCCGGCCGCGGGGCGCAACGGCGAGCGCGACTTCCACGGCGAACAGCGCAGCAACGAGACGCACGCCTCGACCACCGACCCGGACGCCCGGCTGTATCGCAAATCGGCCGGGCAGGAGGCCAAGCTGTGCCACATGGGGCACGTGCTGATGGAGAACCGCAATGGCCTGATCGTGGATGCGCAAACCACGACCGCCACCGGCACGGCGGAACGCGAGGCGGCGATTGCGATGATCGAGAGCCTGCCGGCCGGCCCGCGCATCACGCTGGGCGCCGACAAGGCCTATGACACCCAGGGCTTTGTCGCCGAGGTGCGGCCGCTGAAGGTGACGCCACACGTCGCACAGAACAACAAGCACCGTCGCTCCGCCATTGATGGCCGCACCACGCGGCATGCCGGCTACGCGATCAGCCAGTGCAGGCGCAAGCGCATCGAGGAGGTGTTCGGCTGGATCAAGACGGTGGGCGGTCTACGCAAGACACGTCACCGTGGCACCGCCCGCGTCGGCTGGATGTTTACTCTGGCGGCGGTGGCCTACAATGCGGTGCGCATCCCGAAGCTGCTGGCCGGCGTGGCGTAGCAGTGCCAGGAGTTTGTCCCAAGGCATGAGTTTTGCCCGCCCGCACAGCAGAAATCCACAAAATCGATGTGCAAAGCGTGTTCCGATCGCCACCAGGAAAGCAAGCCGCTCGGAACTTTCGTGATTTTCCGCAGCCTGCTAGAGCACGTTACCGCTGACGGGAATGGGGGGACCCTCACCCGCCGCGCTTATGCGCGGCGACCCCCGGGTCGGAGCCCGGGGGCAGGCTCTCTCCCGCAGAGCGGGAGAGGTCGGGTGGGTTACCACGAATGCGGGCTATGCCGCACGGGCTCGAGGGAACTGGTGCTCCAGCGCGGCAAGGGGAGAGTTAAGGACGGTGGTTGCCAACAAGTCGCCGGGTAGTGGTCTTGTGGTGCCGAGCGGCGGGGCGTGGTCGGCATAGATGGCAGCAGATTGCCTGGCCTCGGCGAGGGGGGCGGGCTGGGGTTTCGCCGCCAGCGCAGGTTCTGACTGCGGCGCCGGCGGGGCGGCTGGGTTGGTACTCGCCGCCGGCGCCGGCCGCGGTGACAGGGCCCGGGTCATCAGGGAAATGGCACGATGCTCGGCCCGGGCGGTGCGGTCGCCGGCTTCGCTATCCGCCTCGGTCCTCTGTCGCTTTGCTTGCAGGCGCAGCAGCAGCCTGAGCGCACCCTGCGCCTGGCGCATCATGCTATTCGCCTGGGCGCGGCATTTCGCTGCCCGGTCGGCCGAGGTGTCGGGCCGCTGCGCGAGACGCAGACAGTCCTTCCACTGTTCGGTGGCGGCGACGTAGAGCGCGGCTTGATCGGCCTCGAGCGCGGTGGTGGGGTGGAGTTCGGCGATGCGGGCGATGGCGAAGCCGTTTCGCCGGGCGAGGTCTTCGGGGCTGTCGGTGACGGGCGGCGGCAGCGTTAGGCACAGCGAGTGGATGAGCTGGTAATAGACGGCGGCCGGGAGTTGGTCGGCGAGATTGGTGCGGTATGGTGCGGTGCTGGCGGACATGGTCGGACTATAGGAATCTAGTCCTTCCATTATCAAGTGTCTTTTTGCTATCAGGACGGCCCGAACATCGAGCCCGGTAAGGGCGCACCGTGGCGGAGCCCTGACCCCTGCGGACCGTGTGTCGCACCCCCGGCCCGGCACCCTCACCCGTCGCGCTGCGACCCCTTCGAGCCGGAGCCCGAGGGCAAGCCTCTCCCGCAGGGCGGGCAGAAGGATGGTCATCAGGCACGCCCCCTGTGTTCCTAGATATTGTGTCCGCCGGTTCCGGGTATTCGTTGCTGGAACCCAATACGCCTTCTGCGGCTCCACGCGACATGGCCGCAGCCCGTGCGTGGAAGCGGCCATCAGGGCGACGCGAGCGGGGAAACCGAGCCTTGCGCATGGACGCTCAACGCACGGGGGTCCACGATCAATGCATGGATGTCGCATACGTCTCGGCGTTCTCGGCGCTTGGCGGGTCGGTGGTCGGCGGCCTGATATCGGGCGTCGCCACCTGGCTGAGCCAACGCGCGCAGGCGGTGGTCGGGAAGCGCGCCCACGATCAGGCGCGGCTAGAGGAACTCTTCACGGATTTCATTCTCGCGGCGTCGAAAGCGACTGGCGAAGCTCTCACGAGCAACGATCCGAAGATTCAGGACATAGTCGCCCTTTACGCCATGATTAGCAGGATGCGCGTCCGGTGCTCGCCGCAAATTGTCGCATGCGCTGATAACGTCCTGCGCGTAACGCTCGACACCTACTTCGCGCCGAACAAGACGATCAGCGAGGTGCATGACATGATGAAGCAAGGGGGCGGCGAAAGGCTCGATGTGCTAAGGGAGTTCAGCGGGCTCGCGCGCGAGGAGCTACGGACGTTCTGACTTATTCCGGGGCGGCTGAGCCAGAGTTACACGGAGCGGAAACCGCATGGGGACGGCGCGACGCGGTTGCTCCATTTTTAGGCCGCTTGGGCGCGGCCCTTCCGTTCCGCCGAGCCTAAATCAAGAGTTCCGGACTTTCCGTAAGGTTTGCTCGACCTTCTTCCGGCCGTCAGTGTCGCGGTAACCTTGGCACTCGTCGGGAAGTTGGGGCATGGTCCGGAGCATCACGCATAGGGCGTGCTTGTGGAGACGCGCGATGGTGGATGCCGTCAATCCGGCCGGTGTTTGGACGCCTTTTGGAGCGTTCTCGATGGCCGTCATTCAAGGCGAGGGACAAATAGATCACCTAAAGGGCATGGTTTCTCTTGATCTGGGTGGTCGGGTAGTGGGTGCTAATGACATGCGCACACAGGTTCGGCAAGTTCTGGGAAACATTCAAAATATCCTCGCAAGCATGGGCGGCAAAATGAGCGACGTGGTATCGCTTGTTCACTATACGACAGATATAGAACAGTTCATGAAGACCGAGGACATTCGCCAGGAATTCTTTTACACGCCATTCCCGATCACGACGACTGTTCAGGTAGTGCGGTTATATCGTCCCGACTTGGTCGTTGAAATAACCGCCGTCGCAGAGATACCACGCGACCGATTTCACCGTCCTTCAAACTGAGCTTAGGGAACCGGAAGTCAAGAATTTCGTTCAAAAACCAGGGCCTTGGAAACAGGGGCTTTTTTCTGTGCGTAATATATGCACATAATTGACCCCATGAAATACGGCTACGCGAGGGTATCCACGGACGGTCAGAGCGTTGACGCCCAGGTGCGCCAACTGACCAAGGCCGGATGCAAGAAGGTGTTCCGCGAGGTGGGGTCAGGCGCCAAGACCGACCGGGCGCAGCTTCGCCGGTTGCTCGACCAGCTTGAGGCGGGCGACGTGCTGATGGTGACACGGCTCGACCGGCTGGCCCGATCAACCCGCGACCTGTTGAACACCCTGGCCGCCATCACCGACAGGAAGGCCGGATTCCGGTCGCTAGGCGACGCCTGGGCCGACACCACCACAATCACACGGGCGGCCCATGTTGACCGTGCTGGGCGGCCTTGCTGAGTTTGAACGCGATCTTATCCGCGCCCGCACTGGCGAAGGCCGGGAGCGGGCGAAGGCGCGGGGCGTGAAGATGGGGCGGAAGCCGAAGCTCACCCCGCATCAAATGCAAGAAGCGATCAAGCGCCGGGACAAAGGCGAAACGCTGATGGAGATCGCGCGCAGCTACAACGTCAGTCACACGACGATTTCGCGGCTTGCGGCATGAAGCCCGACTACGAGACGGCTAAAACTGACCACGTCAAAAAGCACCCACTAATTCCTATCCGCGATTCGGGCGGGACCTTCAGGCTCAACAATCCCGATGACGGCACGGCCATAACGGAGATGTTCAGGCTTGACAGCGGACTTCTCATGATCACTGAGAAATGCACCTACCGGGTGCAGGTCGCGGATCAGATCGATCCCGGTCGTAATAACCCAGCTCTGCCACATAACTTCCACCAAAAGCTGTTCGACCATGGCACAAGTTCCGAGCTGCTATGCCGGACTTTCTTGCAGGCCAAAGTGATATTTCGGAAGGAGTTCCAGTTAATCGATACCAACCGTGCGATGCAGCTTTCTTTCGATCCATTGAGCGACCTTGTAGCGATGCACGAGACCGCTCAGACTTTTAAGTCAATGGAACAGGTGGCGATCGAGAAAGCCAACAACCTCGAACGAAGGGATGCGTCTCAGACAATCCCCGCCGTGGGCAACGTTCGCGGACACTGTAAGACGTTCATGCAAAAGGCCGACCACTTTGTTGTATCGCTCTCAGGGATCGTCCGCCTGTTCTCCCCGAGACGAAGGCGCAGCGCTGGGACGACTTCCATAAATTAGTGCAATCTCGATACGGCGAGAACGACCCCTTTTGCAAGGTGTTGGAGCTAGCGACTCCTCTTTTACAACTGGTTCGTAATGCCCGCGATTGCCTTGAGCACAGCAACTTGAAGGGCGTGAAGACCAGTGACTTTGAGCCTCAACCAGATGGCACGATATCTCTCCCCTCGATCGAAATAGATTTTCGGAAAAGCTCTCACGATCGTTGTCCCATATCATGGTTCATGGGAGAGGCGACGAAGGCGCTGCTGGACACTTTTGAAATGATCGTTGTTCACATGTGCAGCAAGAGCGTTCAGCCTTTTGCGGGAATGCCGCTAACCATCGGACTGCTACCGGAGAGCTATCGTCAAGCTTGGCACGTCAGCTTTGCCTACGGCACGTACTACCAAGACGGGCAATTCGTGCCGTGTGGTTAGGTGTGCGGCAGCGTCAGGGCGACGATTTCGACATTGGGCGGCTAGGTGTTTGGGTTTAGCCGACGCCCTTATCGATCTTGGCCCGTTCCCGGTCAAAAGCCCGCCGCGCAGATGGACGGGAGGTTGAGAAGCTCCTCGACCCGAGGGGGAAAGGGCGAAACGCAGCGCCGTCTTGCGCGCAGTTCACAACGCCAGTCAAGCGACCGTTTCGCGTCTCATGGCATAAACACACATATCCCGTAGCAAACGGAGTCAAGCCCACCGATGGCGAATGCAACATCGCTCAGGCGAAAACCACCAAGGTTCCTTTATAAATATCGACCACTGGCGAATGACCAAGACTGGGACAGATTGCTTCGCATGATCGCGACTAGCAAAATCTACCGTCCGAATCCGACAACATTCAATGACCCGTTCGACTGCAAGGTCAGCTTACTCGGTTCAGTCGAACCAAGCTTTGCGCGGTATCTAATCGTAGCGCGACGGGCAAAACCCGACGAACATCATGAAATCTTCGAAAAGTTTTACGGGGCGCGGCTGAGAACGCCGGAAGAACTAAAACAACTTAACGCACCTTTGAATAACAAGGAGACGAGTGAGATTCATGGGATACTCGATAGTGTTCAGGAGAAAGTCAACGCTTCCACCGTGCTATGTCTATGTGCCGCCTGTAACAATATACTCATGTGGTCGCACTATGCCGACAGTCATCGAGGTATCTGCCTAAAGTTCTCGCTGAAGAGTTGGCCGGACATGTGTTCAGCGCTTCTCCCCGTGGACTATTCGACGCACCGAATCCCTGTCAACATAACCAAGAGCCGCTTTGACAACGCAGAACTTGTCCGTGCCGTGAACCTCACCAAGCATCGTGGCTGGTCCTATGAGAAGGAGTGGCGAGCACTCGGAGAGAAATGCGGGGAGTATGATTTCCCTCCTGCTGCGCTGGTCGCAATCATTTTCGGCTGTAGGACACCCACCAACGACAAGCTCCGCGTGAAACGCGCTGTCGAGACTAAGCGGCCTCGCATCAAACTATACGAGGCAAAGGAGCGCAAAGGGGCGTTTGCACTCGACATCTGCCCTGCCGAGTTTCCATAGTGCGTATTCTGCGGCAGCGCCGAGTTTCATGCCAAGCGGGGTGGTCACCGCTTTCGGAGGAAAGAAATGGACACCTATCTTCTGACCGGAAATCCGGCCAGGCCCGAAACGGAAGGCGGCATGCGTCGCGCCTACTTTGACCAATGCGCAGAGGATTTCCGCCACGACGGCTCCGTAAAGCGGCATTGGACATTCTATAATCACAAGAGTCAGCCCTACGACCAGGTCGTGCTGTATCGGGCCGGACCAACCCCAGGGAAGGCCGATCTTATCCGCCCGGGGATTATCGCCTTCGGCCACCGTCTGCCGGGAGATCCTCAGGAGGGCTTTAATCCTACTGAGTCGCAAACCGGACGGGCTGACGGCCTGATTTAGCCCTTGCTGCGACGCGGTCGCGCTATGGTACGGGTGAAGATTCGAACCGCTCGGGGAGGGCGGCATGGATCTTCGCGATCGGTCTGGCACGGAAGCCCGGTTCAGAGCCTACGCGGCGGATTTGGCCTCGGTGCTCGGCCATGCCGACCGGGTCGCACCGTTTCAAGACTACTGCATCGGCTTGATCTCGACCGAGGGCCGCAAGAGCGTCGAACCGCTGGCGGCGGTGACCGCACCAGAGCGGACCGCGGCCCAGCACCAGTCGCTGCTGCATCTGGTGGCGCAAGCCCCATGGTCGGACCAGGCGATGCTGACCCGGGTGCGCGAGTTGGTGCTGCCATCCATCACCGGCGATGAGCCGATCCAGGCCTGGATCATCGACGACACGGCGTTCCCCAAGAAGGGCCACCACTCGGTCGGCGTGGCGCGGCAATACTGCGGGCAGCTTGGCAAGCAGGAGAACTGCCAGGTGGCGGTGAGCCTCTCGGTGGCCACCCACCAGGCCAGCCTGCCGGTCGCCTATCGATTGTATCTGCCGCAGGACTGGGCTGACGACCCGGTGCGGCGGATCACCGCGGGCGTGCCGGCGGAGGTTACGTTCCAGACCAAGCCGGAGATCGCGCTGCGGCAAATGCGCCAAGCCCACGCTGATGGCCTGCCGGCGGCAGTGGCGCTGATGGACCCAGCCTATGGCAACAACGCTACGCTGCGTGGCGGGATCAGCGAACTCGGACAGCCCTACGTGGCCGGCATCCTACCCACCACAGCAGTCTGGCGGCCGGGCGAGGCAGCAGTGCCAGCCCCGGCATGGTCGGGCCGCGGCCGGCCGCCCAAACGGCCGCGCCGTGATGATGCGCATCAGCCGGTCTCGGCCAAGCAGCTGGCGATCGAGCTGGCCGCCGACGCCTGGCAGCCGATCACCTGGCGAGAGCGCAGCAACACGGCACTGAGCTCACGCTTTGCCCGCCTGCGGGTGCGTCCGGCACACGATGATACCAAACGCAACGAACCTGCGGCGGAAGAGTGGCTGCTGATCGAGTGGCCAGAGGGCGCGAGCGAACCGGACCATTACTGGCTTTCCACGCTGCCGTCGGACATCACGTTCGAGCGGATGGTGGATCTCACCAAGCTGCGCTGGCGGATCGAACGCGACTATCTGGATCTGAAGCAGGAGGTCGGGCTCGGCCATTACGAAGGCCGCGGCTGGCGGGGCTTTCACCATCACGCAAGCCTATGCATTGCGGCCTACGGATTCCTGGTCTCCGAGAAGGCGACGGTTCCCCCCTCAGGACTTGCCCGCGCCTGGCGCGGCCAGCGACCTGCCGTTCCCGCAGGTTACCGACCCAGAGGAGCTGCCGCTGCGTTCGCAGCGTCATGTGCCGAACTCGATTGCGACGCTGCGCATCCGTCTCGCACGTACCTTCGTCCATGCACTGCCGCGATGTCCCTGCTGCGGGCATAGGCGCCAGCCCTTAAGCGCGGCATGATGAGTGACGCAGTAGGATTAAGGACCGACTGGAATACCCCGTCCTGTTCGCCAATCTCCGATGGGGGAGCAAGGAAGAGCCATTTATTTGGCGCGGCGCGATGAAAGAGTCTGGCATCTGGCCAAGCACCAACTTCCAGTTCAGTGGCATGTTGGCTGACGACGACTTGGTTGCGGCGCTTGATGCCTATTGCATTAGGCAGCTTGGGGCGTCGCTGGCCGACCTCTGCACCAAGAAGATCCCATGAGCCCTTAGACGGAAGATTTTGAGGTCCCAGCCATTCGTGCTATGACAAGCACGCTGCGAGGAGGTATGCGGATGTCTGAGAGTGGGCTTCTCACTAAAATCAAGACCGAGATCCATGCTGACTCTTATTACAGTCAGTTCTTCTCGAATGAGGGGCAACAATTCGTTGCGTGGTATCTTCGAAGGGTGCTGTTGAGGGACCCGGCATCAACGCGCCTGGAAATAACAGATGGACAGGATGACAAGCAGATTGACGCATTGGTCATCGACGAGGACGGTCGCCGGGTCATAGTGATCCAGGGAAAATTCTTTTCGGAGGGCTCAATCGACGGGGCCGTGTTGAGAGAGGTGCTCGGTGCATGGGTTAGGTTCCACGACCTAGCAGCCCTACAGACGGACGCAAATGAGCGGTTGAGGGAACGGCTTGAGGCTGTTCGGAAAGCGCTTGACGACGAATACGAGGTCGAGTTTGAGGTCTTAACCACGGGGGAACTTACGCAGGCGGCGGCAGATGACTTTCAAGCCTACCAGAAGCAGATTGAGAAGAGTGACGAATTCGATGCAAGTCTGACGCTTGTCAATTCGCAGGTTCTGGAGACCCGTCTCGCCGATGCCGAAGCGCGGGATCTTCCGACTCTGACGCATACTCTGACTCTTGAACCGGCCAGGACAATAAGCATGGAGGTTGGAGGCACTCGGTGTGTTGTAACGGCTCTGCCACTGCGAGAGTGTCTGAATCTCCCCGGCGTAGTCGATGGCCGCCTCTTTCGAAAGAACGTCCGCCAATCCCTTGGCTTGTCCAACAAAGTTAATCGGGGCATACGGCAAACGCTCGAAAGCGACGACGTTGAGGACTTCTTTTTCTACCACAACGGTGTGACCGCTCTGTGCAAAGAGTTTGATCTACAGGACGGGGGGACAAAGCTGGCGGTTAAAGACCTGAGTATCGTGAATGGATGCCAATCTATCACAACGATCTACAAGTGCTCTCAGCGCATCCGAACGTTGCCTGGCGACGGTGGTTATATTCTATTTAGGTTTTATGAGATTCCGAAACGTGCATTAGCCGACCGCATTAGTGTCTTCACCAACTCTCAAAGTGCAGTTAAGCCAAGGGACCTTCGCAGCAATGACCAGGTCATGCTCAGCATCAAGAGAGCATTCGAGGCTACGTATCGAGACGGGATGTTTATCACTCAGCGGGGGACGGTTGTCCCGGGCGATAGAGATGCCACCAAGGTTATTGACTGTGCAGAGTTCGCCAAAAACGTGATGGCATGGCAGTGCCAGCGTCCCAATATCGCATACAATGAGCGGCGGCTTTTCGATGAGTATTACAAGATCATTTTCCGGCCCGACTACAACCCGGCTGCGGTGCTCGCTTTACAAAGCTGGAACAACAAAATCGGGGACAACTGGAATTCTCTGAACCTCAATGACGCTTTGTCCGCTGGCCGTAGCTACGTGAGGCACCATATCCTGTTCTCGGTTTCTGCGCTTATCTCCGAGGCGAGCGGGCAAGGCGGAAAGGTGCCAAAGCCGGAAATGACAGCGCAAATTGCTTCCGCAAGCGCCCATGAACTGCTTCCGCTGGCCGCCCGCTGTGTGAATACCGCAATGGAGACCGCCAAACGGGATGCGGACCTAGCGGGAAGAGTCTTCAGCCATCAGAATTGGTGCAAGACCAATGCAAGCTTTGAAGGACAGAAGCTCGTTGCGAGCACGATAATTGGTATGCTCCCCGGTCTTGGTGGCGCGGCGTTGCTGGCGAAGCTCAAACTCCCGCCTGGACAGTTTGAAGCACGCTGGGCTGCTGATTGACCATTTCGACGGCACTCCTCCCTCCGTCACCCCGTGCTTTCATCCTCCGGTCCCCATCACGTCTCCCTGTAATGCCCCGCCTCCCCCTGCCGCCCGGCATTGCGGCTTGCGAGGGGTGTCTGCCCCATGTCTGATGCCCCGCAATTGGCACGTGATAATCCGGTTTCTCCGGCACAACGCTGTAAGTCACCGATAGAAATGTCATCCGCCTCACCGATAGAAATGTCACTCGGGACACTGATCATCGGGGCGGCCGGAGTGGCGTGCGATGACGGTGATCCAGGTGAGCGGCAGCCTCTTGCTCCGCAGGCTCCATGGCTCATCTGGTTCCAAACGTCGCGAAAAGACGTGGATGGCCGGGTCAAGCCGGTCAAGCCCAGCCATGAGGGTGGGAGGCGGTCGCGCGTCGGGTACGTCAGTTGTTTTGCCGTCCGGTATCAGTTGTTCTGCCGTCTGGTATTAGACTGGCAGATGCTGCGGAGATCGTCATGAGCACAGCCAAGCTCTTTTCGCCGATGCAGGTCGGCAAGCTCACCCTTGTCAACCGCATCGTCATCGCGCCGATGTGCCAGTACTCGGCCGAGGACGGATGCATGACGGATTGGCACCTCATCCATCTCGGCCACCTGGCGCTCTCCGGCGCGGCGCTGCTCACGATCGAGGCGACCGCTGTGACGCCGGAAGGCCGGATCAGCTACGCCGATGTGGGTCTCTATTCCGACGCGTGCGAGGCGGCCATGCGGCGCACCGTGGAGAGCATCCGCCGCTGGTCGCAGATGCCCATTGCCATTCAGCTCAACCACGCGGGCCGCAAAGCCTCGAGGGAGCTGCCCTGGAAGGGTGGCGCGAAGATCGCGCCGGACCATGCGAACGGCTGGCGCACCGTGGCGCCTTCAGCGGTTCCGTTCCAGGCGGGCGAGTCCGCGCCGATGGCCCTGGACCGCGACGGGCTCGCGCGCATCCGGACGGCTTTCGTGGAGGCGGCCCGCCGCGCCGTGCGCCTCGGCTTCGCGGCGATCCAACTGCACGGTGCGCATGGCTACCTGCTGCACCAGTTCCTCTCGCCGCTGTCGAACGAGCGCGACGACGAATATGGCGGCTCTGTCGAGAATCGGATGCGCTTCCCGCTGGAGGTGATGGACGCCGTGCGTTCGGCGGTGCCGCCCGATTGTGCGGTCACGATGCGTGTTTCGGGCACCGATTGGGCCGAGGGCGGCTGGGACATCGAACAGACGGTGGCCTTCGCCAAGGCGCTGGAGGCACGCGGCTGCGCCGCGATCCATGTCTCAGGCGGCGGGCTCACGCCGGCCCAGCAGATTCCGGTGGGGCCCAGCTATCAGGTCCCGCTGGCGCGGGCGGTGAAGGCAGCGACGAACATGCCGGTGGTTGCCGTGGGACTGATCACCGGATACGAGCAGGCCGAAGCGATTATCGGAACCGGAGACGCCGACCTGATCGCGCTGGCCCGCGCCATTCTCTACGACCCACGCTGGCCGTGGCACGCCGCCGCGTTTTTCGGTGCGCGTGTCAAAGCGCCCGACCAGTACCTTCGTTCGCAGCCCCACCAGTTTCGCAATCTGTTCGATATACCGTCCGAAGATTGAGGGGGCGATTCGCGGCCACCGGCCCGGCACCCTCACCCGCCGCGCTGCCGCGCGGCGACCTCTCCCGCAGCGCGGGAGAGGTGTACGGAATTCCTAAGCCGGTAGCGTCGCCGTCGCCCGCACGCCCCCGGTCGGCCGGTTCGCCAGCGTTACGTCCCCGCCGTGCGCGCGCAGGATGTTGCGGGCGATCGGCAGCCCAAGCCCGACGCCGCCGGTTTCGCGTGAGCGGCTCGGCTCGCCGCGATGGAACGGCTCGAACACGCGCTCCAGCTCGGCCGGCGGGATACCCGGCCCCGAATCCTCCACGGCAACGACCAGCATGCCGCGTTCCTGCGGCACCAGCCGGACATTCGCGCTGCCGCCGTAATTCAACGCATTCGAGACCAGATTGGCGAAGGCCCGTTTCAGGCTCAGCGGCCGGGCGCGTACGGTCAGATGCGACGGTCCCTCATAGGTAAGGCGCTCCACGGCATCCGGGCGGGCATCCGCCGCTTCGTCCAAGACGGTTTGCAACAGCTCCGGCAGGTCGAGCGAAGAGACCGGCTCGGTGGTCTTGGCGTCCCGGCCGAAGGCGAGGGTCGCCGACACCATCGCCTCCAACTCTTCGAGATCGGCCAGCATCTTTCGCCTCTGCTCGTCGTCCTCGACGAACTCGGCGCGGAGCTTCAGCCGCGTGATCGGCGTGCGCAGGTCGTGCCCGATCGCCGTCAGCATCTCGGTGCGGTCCTGCACGAAGCGGCGGATCCGCTCGGCCATCAGGTTGAAGGCCGCGGCGGCGGTCGCAACCTCGGATGGTCCGCCATCCGGCAACGGGGGCGCGTTCACGTCCCGACCCAGCGCCTCGGCGGCGGCCGCCAGCGTGCGCACCGGCTCGGTGAGCCGCCGCACCGCCCATACCGTCAGCGCCGCGGCCGCCAGCGTCATCAGCACGAATGCCCAAAGAAAGGCCGGCGAATGCCACGGCCGGGGCGGCGGGAGATCGGCGACTATGTTCAGCCAGTCGCCTTCGTCCGGCACGCGCAGTCCGATGGTGAGCTGATGCCGTTGGGGGCCGTCGAGCACGAGGATACGGTCTGGCCGCAGTTTTGGCGGCATCGGCACCAGATCGAGGTTCACCCGCATCAAGCGCTGAACCGGCAGGGGTGCCTCCGGCAGCGGGTCCAGTGGCGCCGTCTTGCTCAGCTCCGCCGTCAACCCGGGCAAATGCCGCATTTCGCGCAGCACCAGGTCGCGCTCATCGGGCGTTGTCATCACCACCCTGCTGTACAACGCCATCACGCGAACCGTCAGGTTGCGCGCCTGCGCCAAGCGCTGCACGTCCATTCGATCGAATGCGTGGATCGTGAGGCCAGCCGCTTGCACCAGCGCCAGGCCAAACAGCAGGACGAGTGCAGTCCTGGTCGCCAGGCTGCGCGGCCACAGGCGGGGCATTCTCATGTCAATGGTCTTGGACGGCGCTCGTTCCTGCTAACCTGTGACGTGCCGCGTCCCGCCAGGAGCGGGCCTGCCCGGGACCGGTGACGAATCAGCTTGATCCGCATCAAAGCCTTTCGACAGTCGCCGCCAGGACGTAGCCGCCGCCGCGGACGGTCTTGATCAGTTGGGCATTGCGGCCGTCGTCTTCCAGCTTGCGCCGCAATCGGCTGATGGCGACGTCGATGGCGCGATCGAACGGCCCCGCCTGTCGCCCGCGCAAGAGGTCGAGCAGCATGTCGCGGGTCAGCACGCGGTTGGCGCGTTCCACGAGCGCGAGCAGCAGGTCGTATTCGCCGCCGGTCAGTGCTACTTCAGCCTCTTCCTGATTCAGCAGGCGGCGTCGGGCGGGCTCCAGCGTCCAGCCGGCAAAGCGCAAGGCGCGGGCGCCGGGCTCGGGCCGCTGGCCGGCACCATCGCCGGCCCGGCGCAGCACGGCGCGGATGCGTGCCAGCAACTCACGCGGATTGAACGGCTTCGGCACGTAGTCGTCAGCCCCCAGCTCGAGGCCGATGATGCGGTCGGTCTCCTCGCCCATGGCGGTGAGCATTACGATCGGCACGTCGGACTGGGTTCGCATCCAACGGGCGAGGTCGAGGCCGCTTTCGCCCGGCAGCATGAGGTCCAGCACCACCAGGTGGTAATGTCCGGATGGCCACGCGCGGCGAGCTTCGCGGGCGTCACGCACTGCGGTGACGCGCATCTGGTGGCGTTCCAGGAAGCGAGCGAGCAGGTCCCGGATTTCCCGATCGTCGTCCACTACCAGGATGTGCGGTGTCTGTTCCATGCTTGGATCATAGGTAATTGACAACGGCGACGGCAGACCATGTTGCATTCGGTTGCATTTCTTCGCGTCCCGGCTGCATGGCTGCAATCCGAATCCGCTATGTGAGCATTCGTCACGAATTTAGGAGGCTGGTCATGCGAAAAACCGTTCTCGGCGCTGTTATGGCGCTTACCATCGCCGCCGGAGGTGGCGCCCTCATTGCGTACGGCCAGCCGGCGGCGCCTGGCCCTGCCCCCGACGGCCCGGCCATCGAGGCGCCCCAACCGCAAGCAGGCGGGGCTGAGGGGGGGTGGCGGCAACGCGCCGGCGAGTGGCGCGAGGGCATGGCGCGCCGCCGCGCGCTCAGGATGCGCACCTTTGCGTTGTTCTTCCGTCCGGCCGACCGCCAGCTCACGCCGCCCGACGTGCAGAAGATCGCCGAGGCGTTCCTGTTGTGGAACGGCAATCACACCTGGAAGGTGATCGACGTAGCTCCGACGTCGGACGGCCAAGTGAGCTTTGCTTATGCGGCGCCGGACAACACGGTGATCGCCCGCTTCTCGATGGACACCAAGACCGGACGGCTGACCCGGACTGGCTAGCGGAACTGGCGGCTAGCCGGTCGCTTCGGTGCGCCTCTGATTGATCCCGGCTCCGCCGGGATCAAGGCGGGCGCTTGATTGGCACGCTGTCAGCCGTTGGCTGTCGCGACGAGTGAATGGCAAGTAATTCTTCACCGGTTGGCTGCGATATGGGCGCATGGACCTGCCGGCCGAACCCAACCTGCCAATGGTGCAGGCCTACCATCCGACCACGTTCCTGGAACGCGGCGTGGCGGTGCCGTTCACCACGCCGATGCTCTCTGGCGCGCGGGCACGTCCGGCCGAGCGCGGAGGCACCGAGCTGATCGTGCCGAATCCGTCGGGGGGCCGAGGGGTGTACATCCTGCCGTGGGGGGGCGTGTGTCAGCTCTGTCGCCCCACGGTCCACGACACGCGACTGAATCAGGCGGTCGCCGCCTTGCGCAGCGTCACCCCGGGCACGATCCGTCAGGCTGCGCGCGAAGTAGCGGCCGAGGGGCTGGCCGGCCAGGATGCGCGCGCCGCTGCCAGTGCCGCCGTTGCGACCGAATACCAGGACCGCTTGCTGACCAATTTCCTGCTGCTGGCGCTGGTCGAACAAGTCGATCCCGCCGGTCTCGGCAAGGTTCCTGCCAATCGGGTGCACACGGCGGAGCTGGAGATGCGGGCCAAGCGCACCGTTGCGGGAATTGCGCCGAAGCTTGGCCGTCCGGAAGAGGCGATCGCCACCGGACTGGAGGAACTGGCGGCGGTGTTTGCCGGGATCGGGGTGCCTGGACAATCTCCGCCGGCTCGCATCCTCCGCCTGCTGGAGGCGCTGCGCCGGACGCGCGAGGATGCCGACGTCTGGGCGCGCGAGCACAATGACGACAGCGGTGGCCAGGCGCGGATGGTTGCGACCGTCGCCGACCTGACGATCGCTTGTGCCGACAAGACGCTGGCAGAGGCGTACGGTCTAACCAATGATATGGCCGGCCTGTTGCGCGAGTGGGGCGCTAACCCCGACCGACTAGCCCAGCGCGTGGCTCGCCCGGAATGGCTGCTGGACGGCTGGGAGCAGATCTGTCTGATCTGGCATTGCGCCGACGGGGACGCCGCCCGGCGAGCCGCGCTCGCGGAAATGGCGCTGCTCATGCCCGTGCTGCCGAAAGAGGCGTCCGATTGGGTCGGCATGAAGATCGACGGCGATATGGTGATGCGCTTCCGCAAGACGGTCAGCTTGAACCAGGACTGGCGTACCGGCGCGCATTTCGATCGCATCGCGCGCAACGAAAAGCTGCGCGCGCTAGCGGCATGACAGCGGGCGCGCCGCTGCGCGAGCTGGCGCGCGAGCTTGCCACCGCGGGCGATGCACAGGTGGCGCAGATCGTCGCTCTGATCGATTCGATGCAGCAGCGGGGCACGGCAGACGCCCTGATCGCGCCACTGCGCGCACGTCTACAGCAGTTGCGGCCAGATCGGCCGTTGCGGTTCGGTCGCCTGCTGTTTCTTCCGCTCGATCCGGTTATTGTGGACGGGCCGAGATGGCGCCTGGGAATGCCTGCTGTGCCGCGTCCCGCGCTTGCTCCGCTGCTCGAGATCGTCCAACGGGGGCTCGGCGAGAATACGCGAAAGATTGAGGCTGCGATTCAGGGCCGATCGCAAGCGGACGTCGCTGCCGTTCGCCAGGCGGGCGGCATGTTGTGGCCGCCGGCGGCGCGTCTGCTGAAGACGGCGGCGGCGGCGCCGATCGGTCCCGCCTGGGAGGGCGCCGCCCTGGCGAGGGACGCATTCGCGCCTGTGGCCCGGGGCGTGGCTTGCGTGCTGTCTAGGGCGGTACCGCTGTTGGCCCTGCTCGCCGACAGTGCATCAGGCTTAGCGCCACCTGCCGAGCCGATCACCGAGATGCTCGAATATGCGGCGTCCGACTCTCCTGAGGGCTGGAGCCTTACGGTTGCCGTGCTACTGCGCAGCTTGCCCGAGCCGAGTTTGGTCTTGCGACTGATGCGAGATGTCGGAGCAGGATCGCAGCCGGCTGTGCGCGCTGCTGCCGAGAAGACGGTCGAGGCGGTGCTGGAACAGCTTGCCGAAAGCAACGGCGGAACCACGATTCGCGATGTCGGCCTCGCATCGGCGACGGTGCAGGTCCAGCAGCTTGCCGAGCTGCTGAAAGGGCTGGGCGACCGCGCCGGCCCGCAACGGCAGCAAGTGATCGGAGCGATCCGGCAGGAGGTTGACGCCAACTGCCGCAACCGGTTCGCCGCAGGATTGTCTGCTGAGCTGATGCAGCCGTTGCATGAGTTGCCGGCAAACCCGGAGCCAGCGTCGATCAAGCTGCTGGAGGCAACCGCCCGCGACCTGCGACGGTTCGAGACGGAGGCGCGCCGGATCGGCGGCGCCAAGGTCTACGATGCGATGCTTCGCCGTGCCGCCAAGGACATCGCCCAGGACGGCAGTGTGGCACTCGCGCTTATAGACAAGGTGCGCATGGTCGAGCTGCTCGCCGGACCCGAGGACGCATTGCGTCTGCTCGAGAAGTAAACGTCAGGCGATCGCAATCCGGCGCTTGGCCAGCTCCGCCTCGTTCACCTTCAGTCCAAGGCCCGGCCCAGTCGGCAGGTGAAACAGCCCTTCAACCGGACGCGGCGGATTCTCGAACACAGCATGGGTGCGCGACGAGGGATCGTTCCATTCGCACGGCTTGGTCGCGTGGAGCTGGGTTGCGGCCAGGTGCAGGCTCGCGGTGTGGCCGATCGTCGGTTGCGTCTGGTGCGGCACCAGCTCGACGCCGTGCGCATGGGCCAGCGCATTGCAACGCATCAGGCCGGTGATCCCGCCCATTTTCACAATATCCGGCTGCACCATCCGGACGCCGGCATCGATCAGCTCGGCCAGGGCGGGCAACGTATAGGTCTGCTCGCCGGCCGAGACGGTGATGTCGAGCGCGCGGGCGACCTCGCCCATTGCTTTCGGATGATAGTGCTGCACCGGCTCTTCGAACCACCAGTAGCCGAGCTCTTCCAGGGCTCGGCCGACCCGGATCGCGCCACCGGTCGTGTAACCATTGTTGGCGTCGAAGGCGAGCGGGAAGCCGTCACCCACCAGCTTGCGCACCGCGCGCGCCTTGGCGATGTCGCCGGGAATGTCGGCATCGAGCCTGGTACGGTCGTTGTCGAAGCGGATCTTCACCGCCGCCGGCTTGTCCGCCAGGCGTTGTTCGACGACACGCAGCACGTCGTCGAGCTTGCGATCGCCGTTACCGCCGATCGAGGCATAGAACGGGAGTGCCGTCCGCCAGGCGCCTCCCATCAGCTTGTAGAGCGGCAAGCCGGTGAGCTTACCCTTGAGATCCCATAGCGCGATGTCGAGTGCTGCCAGCGCGCCGGTCAGCGCGCCCTCGGGGCCGAGCTTGACCAGCGAGTGAAACAGCGTGTCGAGCAACACGGCATGGTCGAGCGGGTCCTGTCCGATCAGCCGCAGTGCGACGTCGTGGACGATGATGCCGAGCGAGGCGAGGCCGCCTTGCATGGGCGATGCCTCGCCGATGCCGAACAGGCCGTCTTCGGCGCGGATGCGCACGAAGGCGCTTCGTTGCGCGGGCCTGTCATCGGCGGCCCAACGGACCTGGAAGGCTTCGACGGACTCTATCTTCACGCGATTGCTCCTTTGTTTTGCCGGCACGATGACGCCCACGTCGGTCGCTCAGCCGATTGTCGCTGCTCATCCAAAAGCGGGCGTTCCATTGGGAGGGTCCTCCGGGCCGCTATTGTTAAGGGTTATCGGAGGCCCGGGCTACCGCCGGTTAGGTGGAAAGCGGAGTGCGCCAGGAGACCGGCGAGGAGTAGGAGGTGAAAGTCCACTGCGACGAAGGTGTAGCGAACCACGTCGGCCCCAAGCCGTGCGGCGATGCTCGTGAGGGCATCGGCGAAGCGTCGGTAGGGGGGGATCGCATAGGCCAGCCATTGAGCCGCGAAATCCACGCCAACTCGGGTGCTGACACCGTTCTGCTGGTGGAAGGCAACACGGACAGACGCGCTATCGCAAGCGTCTGGACGGCCCGGCGCGGTCGGAGACCCCGGCATGTGCAGACGCTCCTCGCCCGGGAACTGGGAGATCTCGGGTTTGGCCAGCGAAGCAATATCGTTGGTCCGCATCGGGAAGACGAGGAGTCGAAGCCGATGATGCACGAACCCGAGAAGTCTGACTCTGCCATAGTAGCAACGAAGCCAGCGAACAAAGCCGGGCGACTGGCAGCGGAGCCGGTGGAGCGAAGGGCGGGGACCGGGATAAACGCGAACCAGCAAAGCACGTGCCGGGCACAGAACCGGGGAAGCGTGTCACAGGCGCTGGGCCGCGTGCGATGGGCCGCAACGTTGTGCTGCTTGTCGCCACATAGTCCTGGTAGGAGCCGGATGCCTTAATTGGGCTCGTCCGGATCTGTGCGGGGGGCGGTCAGTAATGACCGTCCCTACCGCGAACCTCGCTGGGAGGGCAAATCATGTGGCCGGAGGTAGTGCATTCTGGACTCTCAACAGTTGAAACAATACCGCCGTCAAGCTGAGGCCCGGGAGTGTCAGAACCGCAGCGCACTCGCCTTCCTACGCTGAGGCCCCATCCGCCTCATGCTCCGAAAGTTATCGACAAACCGAATGATCCTGGACGCACTCTGAGCGTGCGATATTAGACATCTCATGTAATGACGACTTCACGGCGCTGCAGCGCTATCCGGCTGCGGGCCGGCGCGCTTGTGGGTCCCGCGTAGATGCGAGGCAGGTGCGTCCTCGCTGTCGCCTGCCGGTTCCTCGCATCCCCCGCGAGCGCTGGGACGAGGTCGATCCCGGTTATGTCGGCATCGCCGGGCAGGGCATGGCGATCGGCCTCGATGCGGTGCTGGCGGCAGAAGCGGGCCCCGCGGCACCTCTACCGCCGTTTCGCCGCGCTGTTCCGCCGGCACGACCTGTTGCTGACGCCGGCCACGCCGCACGGAGCGCCGCCGGCCGACACGGTGTACCACACCCAGGGCTATGACCGTCGACGCGACGTCATCCCGTACACGCTGCCATTCAACCTCATTGGCCTGCCTGCGGCGTCGTTGCCCTGCGGCCTGACCGCGGAGGGGCTGCCGGTGGGTTTGCAGGTGGTCGGCCCGAAATTCGCCGAACGTGCCGTCCTGGAAGCCTCGCTGGCAATCGAAGGCGCCGGTGGGGTTCGGGCGCGAGCGCGAGCGGGCGATGGCGGCGCTTTGACGCCGCGGACCGGCCGCCCACGCCCTCAACGAAAGCATCTTGCCATCAGCGCTCCGGTTGGCGCCTAGTACGCGGACTGGGACAGGGAGAACAGGACAATGCTGAAACGTAGAGACTTTGCCCTCTTGGCGGCGGCCTCGCCGCTGGCGTTCGCGGGCTCGGCCGCTTACGCCGCGACCCCGAAGAGCACCTTGGTCGTCGCCAAAGATATATCCGACATCCTTACGATGGACCCCCAGGAGTGCTACGAGATCACCGGCAGCGAGGTCGTCATCGCCGTCTATGACTCGATCCTGCGCTACGAGCCCAAGGACGTCACCAAGATCATCGGCGGCACCGCGCAGACATGGAGCGCCAGCGAGGACGGCAAGGAGTACACATTCAAGATCCGGCAGGGGATGAAATTCGAGAGCGGCGCGCCGGTGACCGCCGACGATATCGCTTGGTCGCTGCAGCGCGGCGTGATCCTGGACAAGACGCCGGCCTTCCTGCTCGAGCAGTTCGGCTGGACCAAGGACAACGTCAAGGATCTGATCACCGCGCCCGACCCGGGCACTCTGCACTTCAAGATCCTCCACGCTTTCGCACCGTCGCTCGTTTATAACGTGATGACCACGGGCATCACGTCGGCCGTCGAGAAGAAGGTGGCCATGGCGCACGAGACGAACGGCGACATGGGTAACGCCTGGCTGAAGACGAATTCCGCGGGTTCGGGTGCGTTCCGCCTGATTTCCTGGAAAGCCAACGAGTCCGTGACCATGGAGGCCAATCCGCACTTCCACCTCGGCGCGCCGCTGATCAAGCGGGTCGTGCTGCGCCACGTGCCGGAGCCGTCCTCGCAGCGCCTGCTGCTGGAGAAAGGCGACGCCGATATCGCCATCAATCTGACGGCAGACCAGATCAAGCCACTGCTGTCCAACAAGGCGATCAAGGTCGAGTCGTTCCCCGGTGCCGAAACCTGGTACATGGCGATGAACGTCTCCGAGGAGCACTTCAAGAACCCGAAGGTTCGCCAAGCGATGAAGATGCTGGTGGACTATGACGGCATGGTGGACACGTTCCTCAAGGGCCGCTGCACCGTGCAGCAGACCTTCTGGCCGCTCGGCCTGTTCGCTGCCATCACGTACAACCCGTGGAAGCTCGACGTCGCCAAGGCCAAGGCGCTGCTGGCCGAGGCCGGCTACCCCAACGGCTTCGAAATCAACCTGAATGTGCCGACGCAGCCCCCGATGCCCGACATCGCCCAGGCCGTGCAGCAGACCATGGGCGAGGCCGGCGTCAAGCTGAACCTCGTGACCGCCGACCTGAAACAGGTCCTCACCGGCTATCGCGCGCGCAAGCACCAGATGGTGATCATCAACTGGTCGCCGGATTATTTCGACCCGCACTCCAACGCGGACAGCTTCGCGCACAACGACGACAACAGCGACACCGCCAAGACGCATCCGCTGGCGTGGCGCAACGAATGGTACGATCCCGAGGTCAACAAGATGATGGCCGCCGCTGCCCAGGAATTGGACGCCAACAAGCGTAAGGCCGACTATGCGGCGTTGCTGAAGAAGGTGACCGACGAGGGTCCGTTCATCATCATGTTCCAGAACTCCTTCCAGGAGGCGTTCCGGACCAATCTGAAGGGCTATTACGCGTCGGTCGACTACGACAACTACCGCACAGCCACCAAGACGTAGGGACGAGGGCCTGATGTCAGCCACCACTGTGGCGGCATACGTGCCTGTTGGATGGGTCCGGCGCATTGCCGGGCCCATCCGCCGCGTTGCCAGCCTGCTGTTTTCCGTGTCGCTCACTTTCCTCGGCCTGACCTGCGTCACCTTCTTCATCGGCCGTGTCATACCCATCGATCCGGTGCTCGCGATCGTCGGCGACAAGGCGTCGCAATCGACGTACAACCGAGTGCGCGTCGAAATCGGCCTCGACAAGCCGATCTACGTGCAATACTGGCGCTATCTCGTGAAGGTGTTGCACGGCGATTTCGGCAACTCCGTGCTCACTTCGCATCCGGTGCTGCAGGACATGCTGCACGTGTTCCCGGCCACGCTGGAGCTGTCGCTGCTGGCGCTGTTCATCGGCGTGGTGTTCGGCATACCGCTTGGCGTGATCGCCGCCACCCATCGCGGCCGCTGGCAGGACCAGGTGATCCGGTTCGGCTCACTGCTGGGCTATTCCATGCCGGTCTTCTGGCTCGGGCTGATCGGGCTGCTCGCCTTTTACGCCAAGCTCGGCTGGGTTGCGGGTCCAGGGCGGGTCGACGTCGCCTACGACGATATCGTGACGCCGATCACCGGCCTGATCACCGTCGACAGCCTGATCGAAGGCGAGTACGACGTATTCTGGAATGCGGTCAGCCATCTCGTGTTGCCCGCTTCGATCCTCGGCTACCTCTCGCTTGCCTATGTAGCGCGCATGACCCGCAGCTTCATGCTCGGCCAACTCAAACAGGAATATGTGCTGGCGACGCTGGCCAAGGGCCTGTCGCCGTTCCGCGTGGTCTGGGTGCACGCGCTCGGCAATGTCTGGGTGCAACTGGTAACCGTCATCGCTCTCACCTTCGGCAGCCTCCTCGAGGGCGCGGTGTTGACGGAAACCGTGTTCGCCTGGCCGGGACTGGGGCTCTACATGAAGAATTCGTTGTTCAACGCCGATCTCAACGCGGTGCTCGGCGGTACCATGCTGGTGGGCGTGGTGTATATCGGCCTCAATCTGCTGTCCGACGTGATCTACCCACTGGTCGATCCGCGCGCGAGGTCGTCGTCGTGAGCGACGCCGTCGCCTGGCGCGGCTGGCTCCTGGACCCCGCGCCGGCGTCGCGCGGGCAGGCGCGGCTGGGCCGCTGGTTCCGGGCCTGGCTCGCATTCCGTCGCAATGGCCTGGCGATGAGTGGGCTGGCGATCGTGCTGGCGCTGATTGTCATGGCGATCCTCGCCCCTGTCATCTTCGATCCCAGTGCGGCGACGATGCAAGTGCTCGAGAACCGGTTGCAGCCGGCATCCTGGGCGCACCCGTTCGGCACCGACGAGCTCGGCCGCGATATCATGGTGCGCATCCTTTTCGGCGCGCGCGTCACGCTCACCATCGTCGCGCTGGTTTCCGCCATCGTGGTCCCCGTCGGCCTCGGCCTCGGCCTGCCGGCCGGCTATTTCGGTGGCGTCATTGATGCCGTGCTGATGCGCATCACCGACATCTTCCTCGCCTTCCCGCGGCTGGTCCTCGCGCTGGCCTTCGCGGCCGCCCTGGGGCCGGGCATCGAGAACGCGGTGATCGCCATCGCGCTCACCACTTGGCCGCCCTATGCGCGGCTCGCGCGCGCGGAGACGCTCACACGCCGACGCGCCGAGTTCATCGAGGCTGCCGAACTGCAGGGCGCCTCGCATCTTCGCATTCTGCTCACACAAATCTTGCCACTGTGCTTGTCCTCGGTGATCGTCCGCCTGACGCTCGACATGGCCGGCATCATCCTTACCGCGGCGGGACTGGGCTTCCTCGGCCTGGGCGCGCAGCCGCCGGCGGCGGAGTGGGGCTCGATGGTCTCCACCGGCCGGCAGGTGCTCCTCGACCAGTGGTGGGTCGCGACCGTGCCCGGCCTCGCCATCTTCGTCACCAGTCTCGGCTTCAACCTGCTTGGGGATGGCCTGCGCGACGTGGCGGACGCCCGCTCGGCATGAGCGACGCGCCGCTGCTGACGGTGCGTAACCTGCGCGTGGTCTATCCCGGCGATGAAGGCGACTTCGCCGCCGTGCGCAACGTGTCGTTCACTCTGGGGCGCGAGCGGCTGGGCATCGTCGGCGAATCCGGATCCGGCAAGTCCACCACGGGACGGGCGATCATGGGCCTGGTGCCCGAACCGGGGCGCGTCACCGCCGACGAGATGCGGCTTGGCGACACCGACCTCTTGCGGCTGAACGAACGCGGCTTCCGCAAGCTGCGCGGCAAGCGCATCGCCATGGTGCTGCAGGATCCGAAATACTCGCTCGATCCGGTGATGAGCGTCGGCCACCAGATCGCCGAGACGCATCGCTACCATTTCCGCAGCAGCGCCAAGGCGGCGCGCGCGGCCGCGCTGGAAATGCTGGCTGCCGTGCACATCCACGACCCCGAGCGTGTCTATGCCCTCTATCCCCACCAGGTCTCAGGCGGCATGGGCCAGCGCGCGATGATCGCGATGATGCTGATCGCCGGCCCGGACCTGCTGATCGCCGACGAGCCGACCTCGGCGTTGGACGTGGGCGTGCAGCAGCAGGTGCTGGCGATCATGGACGATCTGGTGCGCCGCCGCGGCATGGGGCTTATTCTGATCAGCCACAACCTGCACCTGGTCTCCTCGTTCTGCGACCGCGTGCTGGTGATGTATGCCGGGCGCGTGGTGGAGACCTGCGTCGCCTCGGAGCTGGGCGAGGCGCGCCACCCCTACACGCGCGGCCTGCTGGCCTCGCTGCCGGAACTGGGCCGGCGGCGGGCGGAACTGCCGCAACTGCAGCGTGATCCCGCCTGGGCGGAGGAAGACGCGTGATCGTGCTGGACCACGTCACGGTCAGCTACGGCATGGGCAGACAGCGGATCATGGCGGTCAACGACGTGTCCTTCGGCGTCGGCGAGGGCGAATCATTCGGGCTTGTCGGCGAGTCCGGCTCGGGGAAGTCGACGGTCTTGCGCGCGATCGCCGGTCTTATTCGGAATTCGCAAGGAAACGTCTCGCTGGACGGGCAGGTGATGCCGCGCGCGCGCAGCAAGGCCGCGCGCAAGATGGTCCAGATGGTGTTCCAAGACCCCTATGGCTCGCTGCACCCGAACCAGACGGTGGACCAGACGCTGAACATGCCCGTGACCATCCACAAGCTCGGCGACGTCGATCGGCGCGTGGCGTCAGCGCTGACCGAGGTGGGGTTGGGGCGCGAGCACCGCTTCCGCTATCCGCACCAGCTTTCCGGCGGCCAACGCCAACGCGTGGCGATCGCGCGGGCGCTGATCCTGGAGCCGCGCATCTTGCTGCTGGACGAGCCGACCTCGGCGCTGGACGTGTCGGTGCAGGCTGAGGTCTTAAACCTGCTCGCGCGGCTGAGGCGCGACCACGGCCTGACAACGGTGATGGTGAGCCACGACCTTGCGGTGATCGCGCATCTTTGCGAGCGCATCGGCGTGATGAGCCACGGCGCGCTGATCGAGATCACCACGGCGGACGCGCTGGGGTCGGGGAGCGTGACGCACCGCTATACGCAGCAGTTGCTGCGCGCCAACCGCGGCTTCGACCGCAGCGGGGCGGAGATCGTCGAAGCGGCGTCGTGACCGGTCAGGCCGACGGGGTGCCCGCTTTGGGTGGATTTCGGTCCGTCCGCTTCCGGTCGGCATGCTGCAACGCGACGGCCATTCGACATACGGCGCGATCTGGCCGGAAGCTGCCTGTCTGCTTCTAACCTTTGGGACGCCCGAGCCGACATTCGCGTCCGCTCCAAGTGATGCTGCTACAAATCGACCGCAGACATCTCGTTGGAAAATCAGACGCTGCTCGTGCAGGCATATGTCTTTGATGAGGGCGCGATTTTCCGCCTGCTTACACGCGCCGTACGCTCCAGAAGAACGGTGCCTGACCCTCTACCATGTTTTTCAGATCCGAGCTGTAGGCCGAGCGAATATAGAACTGACCTAGCGGTATCGTCGGCACCTGCGCGAACGCCTCCTGCTGAATAGCATCGGTAATTTTCAGCCGCGCAGCCTGATCCGTAGCCGTGACGAAATCGGCGTTGAGCTGCTCGATCTTCTCGTCGGCGAACCAACCGGGCCAGCCCTTGGCGCCCTGGCCGCGCAGGATCGCAGACGTAACCGGTGTGTAGATGGCATCGCTCGGCCAAACGGTATGGAAGATCGACCATCCGCCGACGTCCACCGGCTTTCGATTGTTCCGGCGCTGCAGCACCGTGCCCCAGTCGGTTTCCTGCAAGTCGACGTTCATGCCGAGCTTCTTCAGAACGTCATAGGTCACCTCGCCGCACGGGCCGATGACGTTGTCGGTCGGGTTGACGATCACCACCTTCTGGCCGGCATAGCCGGTTTCCTTAAGCAGCCTCCTGCCCGCGTTCAGGTCGCCCTGCATCGCTGAGGCACCGATCTGGGTGCCGAACGGCGTGCCGCAGGGGAATAGCGCCTTGCATTCCTGGTAGGCGGTGGTGTCGCCGCCGGTCACGGCGCGCATGTAGTCGTCCTGATTAACCGCGACCAGGACCGCACGGCGAATTCGTACGTCGTTGAATGGCGGGTTCAGGTGATTGAACCGCATGACCCCAAGATAACCAGTGGGATTGGCCAGTCCCAGCGCCAGCTTCTTATCGCGCTTCAGCAGCGGCACCAGATCGGGTTCCACCCGCTCCCACCAGTCGACCTCATTTGCTTGCAGCGCTGCCGACGCAGTGGCGGCGTCCGGAATGATGTGCCATTCGATGCGTCTGAAGATGGCGACCTTGCCACCGGAGGCCCGATCCGGCGGCTCCTGCCGTGGCACATAGCCGTCGAACTTCGCGTAAGCGGCGGCGCTGCCGGAAACAAATTCGTTCGACAGGAACCGGAACGGGCCAGAGCCGACAGTCTCCTTGATTTGCTGCATCGGACTGGTCCTGGCAACCCGCTCCGGCATTATGAAGGGTTCGTTTTCCTCTGGCTTGGCCAGGGCGTCGATCAGCAAGGGGAACGGTGATTTCAGCGTTATCTTGATGGTACGATCGTCCCGCACGCCCCAACTATCGACAAACGTCGCGAGTGTCTGGCCCATTGTGTCCCGCGCCGCCCACCGTGCCAGGCTCGGCGCGCAGTCCTGCGCGCGCACTGGCTCGCCGTCGTGGAACTTCAGCCCCTCGCGTAGCGTGATCGAGTAGACGCGGCCGTCGTCGGACACGGTATAGCCTTCGGCCATCTGCGGCTTCGGCTCCAGCTTCGCGTTCACCGCGAACAGCGTGTCGTAGACCGCGTAGCCGTGGTTCGCCGTCACCGAGGCGGTCGTCCAGATCGGGTCGAGCGACGTCAGATTTTCCTGCGGTACGAATTTCAATGTGGTTGCCGCGGTCGATTGACCGATGGCAACTCGTGGCGATGCCGCCGCAATCGCGGCGGCACCACCCAGGCGAAAAATTGTCCGCCGCTTCATGGCAGCCTTCTTCCCTTTTTGTGGGCAGCATCCTATCCCACCGACCGAGATAATGCATTCAGATTGCTATCCCAGTCATACCGCCCAATCGGAGGCAAAGTGCAGCAGTGCACGCGCGGAGGCCCGGTCTCCTCACCGGCAGTCCGGCTTAGTATGCTCGCATTATGATTTTTCCACCTTGCGCTCGACCACCTCTAAGGCCAAAAGCCGTACGCAGCGCCAAGGGTCTATGGCCGCTCTCGAGAAGCGAACCGTACCGGCTGAACGACCGGGTTGGGCGCGAAGCGGCTGGCGCCCAGCTATGCTGAATTTCTGGTTCCGGGATCGCCTTGCAGGCAGTCCATTGGCTGACATGGGTCGAATCCGGCCGATCGGCTGGACCCCAGCTCGAACAGTCGGACCGGGTGGACCGCGGCCCCTTTACCCTTTGCAACTATGGGGAAATCAAGCAGACCGTGTGAAGAAACGGGCGCGAGCCAGGAACCCAAGGCCCTTGCGAAGCGCCACGCGAAGCACCGAAGAACGAGCAAACCCGCAAGCACTTCCAGCCTGCGTCATTGACGGTGTCAGCCGGCGAAGACGGGGCTTTCTGGAAGGCGGGCACCGCCGTCGACGACGATGGTTTCGCCGGTGATATAGCTCGCTTCGTCGCTTGCGAGGAACACCATCGGGCCGGCAATCTCCTCCGGGCGACCGAGACGTTTGGCCGGAATGAAGTGGGAAATCCGTTCGGCCCCGAAGCGGGCTTTCAGCCCTGACAGGCCCGGCGTATCGATGTAGCCGGGTTCGATGGCGTTCACGGTGATGTTGTCTGCCGCCAGTTCGATGGCCGCAGTATGGATGAAACCGGTGACCGCGGCTTTGGACACGGCATAGGCGCCAGAACCCGGCATCGAGACCTTAGGACCAGTGACCGACGAGGTGACGATGATGCGTCCCGCGCCTTGCTTGCGCATATGCGACAGCGACGCCTGAGTTAGTGTGAAGCAGGCTTTCACGTTGACATTGAAAAGCCGATCGAGGATTAGGTGGTCCATCTCCTCTATGGTGCAGCGGCCGAAGGCGGCGGCATTGTGGACCATAATGTCGAGCTGGCCGAGCACGGCGGCAGCCTCGTCGACCATGGCGCGGGTGGCTTCATGGTCGGCAATATCGACCTGCCGGAAGATGGCCTTGCCGCCTTCAGCCTCGATCAGGCGGAGGGTTTCCTCGCCATGTGCGGCGGTACGAGTGGCAATGACGACGGCGGCGCCTTCGCGCGCGAAGGCGATCGCGATGGCACGGCCGATACCCTGGCCAGAGCCGGTTACAATAGCAACTTTGTCAGCGAGACGGGTGCCCATGGGGATGCCCTCGGTGGTTAGGCGGCGGTGCCGACGCCATTAAAGCCCCGTCTCTTCACCATGTCGCATCCTCCCTGTTTCTTGGTATTTATCCGAAAACAAACCGAACCGACATTCCCCTAATGGCTGTCACCACACCGGCACGAACCGCGCCGCCGTGCCGCACACACGATCCTTCAGCCGGAGCAGATTAGGCGAGCGTGGCAGTTCCGGTCGCTGATGGAACCAGCCGATCTGCACCATGTCGCGGATCAGCAGGAACATCGGCAGCAATGCGAGGTCCTGCTCCGCGATCGCGCGCACAGACCGGTATCCCGCAATGCAGGAGTCGCGGAAGGCTGGGAATTCGCGATGGTCCTGATACGAGACAAGCGCGACAGCCAGGTCGTACTGGTGCCAGCCAAATCCTGTGTCATCGAAGTCGATCACCGCCGCATGCGTGCCGTCGATCACCACGTTGCGCGGATGCAGGTCGGCATGGATCAGGCTGAAGGTCCGCGCCGGCCTGCCGTAGCGCATCAACGCGCCATGCAGCGTGTCGCGCGTACTCAGTAGCAGACTGCGTTCGGCGGGCGAGAGAATCGCGTGGTCCCAGAACGGCCCCCAGAACGGCGCCGGTCCCATCAAGCCATCCGCGTCCAGCGCATGGCGTTTGAATCCCGCAGGCGGCATCCAGCCAGTCGCCTGCTCGTGCAGCGTGGCGATGATCGTCCCCAGTCGGGCAAAATGGCGTGCGTTTTCGGCCACGTCGGTTTCCCGCGCCACGACATCGGCCAGCAGTTCGCCCTCCACCCAACGGGCGAGGCCGGCCCAGCGTCGCTCTCCGGTCGCCGGTACCTCGATTTGCACGAAGTCCGCGCCGTCCGGTGTCAGCAATGGTTCGGGCACCGCCACGCCCGCCTGAACCAGGGCGCGGGTCCAGAGATGTTCGGATCTGAGAGCCACGATGTCGTGGTACCAGGGGCGATGCAGCCGCAACACCAGCAGGGACCCATCCCGCGCATCGGTCACCTTGAAGGTGACGTTCTCGCTCAGATGCACGAAACATAGATCCGCCGGCGCAACGCCGAACGACGCCAGCGCCTGCTGCGCAGCCGGTGCGTACGCCTGCTCCGCCGCTAGCGCGTGATGACTGGAGGCGGTACCGCCGGAAGTCTGAATCGCGCGCTCAAACAAGTTCATGCGAGTTCGGCGATGGTCTCGTCCCAGGCCACCAGGAATTCGGCCGCGTTCTCATGCGAGAAGGTAAGCGGCGGCCGGATCTTGACGACGTTGCTGAAGGCGCCGGCGTTGCTGGTCAGGAAGCCTTTGTCTTTCAGCCGGTTGATCACCCGCTTGGCGAGCTCCATGTCCGGCGACCTGTCCGCCGGCTTCACCAGTTCGACGCCGATGAACAGGCCGTGGCCGCGCACGTCGCCGATCGCGTCGCTGGCGCCCTTGCGCTGGCTCAACGACGCTTTCAGCGCGCCGCCGACCGAGGCGACGTTGGCACGCAGGCCGCGGCGCTCGATTTCGTCCAGCACGGCCATCCCGACAGCGGCTTGCAGCGGCGAGGAAGCGAAGGTGTTGAAATAGCGTGTCTTCGCACGGAACGTCTCGATCAGCGCACGGCTCGCCGCGGTGGCAGCGAGAGGCAGTCCGTTCCCCATTGGTTTGCCGGTGACCACGATATCGGGAGTAAAGCCGGTTACCTGGTAGCCCCACCAGTTCCCCGTCCGCGCGTAGCCAGCCTGCACTTCGTCGGCGATCATCAGGCCACCTGCCTCCCGCACCATCGCAGCCGCACGCGGCATGAAGCCGGCCGGCACGTCGGGGAGCCCCTCATTGGCGAAGATCGAGCAGACGATAAGCGCCGCGACGCCCTCGCCAGCGGCCTCGAGGCTCGCTATCGCCTCGTCGAGTTTTTCCAGATAGGCATCACAGAGCGCGGACTCGCTGAGATTCCCGGCAATCGGTCGGTACTTCTCGGGGAACGGGAAGGCACGCACCGCGGCGTTTACTCTCGGCTGCTGGCCGAGGCGGGTCAGCGATCCGACCAGTTCGCTGTTGCCGTGATAGGTTGCATTGGTGCAGACGATACCGTGCTTTCCGGTAGCGAAGCGGGCCATTCGTAGCGCCACCTCGTTCGCCTCGGTACCACTACAACTCAGAATGACACTCTCGATCTGTGGACCGTGCAGCGCGGCGAGACGTTCGGCGAATTCGACGACACCTTCGTGCAAGTAGCGGCTGTGGACGTTCAGCGTGGCCTGTTGGCGCGCCATCGCCTCGACCACATGCGGATTCGCGTGACCGACGCAGGGCACGTTGTTGTACATGTCCACGTAGCGGCGGCCGCTGTTGTCGTACACGTAAACGTCGTCCCCGCGGACGATATGCAGCGGAACCTCGTAAAACAGCGGTGCGCCCGCTCCCAGGGCGGCATTGCGCCGAGCGAGCAGATCGGTCGCGTCGTTCATCCTACCTCCCATGCGATCCACGTCGGAAGTTCAACCAATCTGCCCGATTGCTCATCATCGGCCCCTCGGCGCCACCGAGAACAACACGGTGGCGACACGACGAATGGGCGGCGCGACCCGCCGGACCCATCCGTCATTCGTTATCGTCGCCGTGGTGGCAGTGGCGCTCACCCCTACAGCCCTAGGCCTTCGTGATCGTCCGGAAGAAGTAGAGATCCTCGACAAACCCCGGATTGTAGCCCTTGACGTTGGTGCGCGAGGCGACCTCGTTGGCCGGCTGGAACATCAGGATGTACGGCCCTTCGTCGGTGATGATCTTCTGCAGTTCCTCATACATCGCCTTGCGCTTGGCGACGTCGATCTCCTTCACCGCCGCCATCGTTTTGGCATTTACGGCAGGGTCCATATAGTGGCAGCGCCAGGCCAGCGGATGCGGAGCGTCATCGCTGTCGTTGTCGTTGAAGGCGAAGGTCGAGGCGTTGGTGTGCGGGTCGAGATAGTCCGGTGTCCAACTGATCAGCGTCGCCATGTGCTTGCGGCCGCGGAATTCGGTAATCAACTGCTTCTGGTCGGTGGCGACGATGTTCACCTTCACGCCGCCCAGGCCCATGGTCTGCTGAACGGACTGGGCCATGTCGACCTGCGGCGAGATGTTTGCGGTGCTGAGCCTCAGATCGAACCCATTCGGATAACCCGCCTCCGCCAGCAGCGCCTTCCCCTTGGCGACGTCGAGCTTATAGGGATCGTACTCGATCGCGCTAAACAGGCCGATCGGCAGGAACGTCTGGTGCACATTGAAACGGCCCTTGAGGAAGGTGTTAGCCATGCCCTCGTAGTCGACCAGATACCTCAGCGCGGTCCGCACTTTCGGGTTCTTCAGGTGTGGGTCGGCGCAGTTGAGCCCGATATACCAGGTGCCGGAGTAGGGGAAGGATTCGACCGCTACATCCTTGTTGCCCGCGAGCGCCTTGAGCTGATCCGGCTGCAGCGTGAGCGCGATGTCGATGTCGCCCTTTTCCAGTAGCAACCGCTGCGAACCTGGCTCGGGTATGTGGCGGATGACCACCCGCTTGGTCTTGGCCGGGCCGAGATGATAGCCCGGGTTGGCCTCCATCGAGACCGACTCGTTGGGCTTCCACGCGATCAGCCTGTAGGGGCCCGAGGTCGCCGAGTGCGTCTTCAGCCAGCCATTGCCGAGGTCGCCATTCACCTCGTTGGCCAGCGCCACCTTCTTCTCCACCACCGAAGCGGCCACCGTCGCCATCAGGTTCAGCGTCAGCGTCGGCGCGAGGTCTGCGGTGATCTTGAACTGCAATGTGTGGGGATCGAGCACCTTGACGAGGTCGCGCACGTTGTCCTTGTTCCAACCCATCTGGTTGAACAGGAAGGCCGGCGTCTTGTCCATGAGGACGACGCGCTGGAGCGAGAACGCCATGTCATCCGCGGTGACCGGCGCGCCGCTCTGGAACTTCTGGTTGGTGCGAAGCTTGAAGGTGTAGGTCTTGGCGTCCTCGGTGAATGACCAGCTTTCGGCGACGCCGCCGACCAGCTTGGTCATGTCCTCTGCCTCGTAGCGCATGAGACGGTCATAGACGCTGGACAGGAAGATCTGTGCCGAAATCTCGTACGCCTCATGAGGATCGCAGGTGATGACGTCGTCGATTTGGCTCGCAAACACCACGGTGTCCTTCGGCGTCGCGGCGTTCGCGGCTCGCCCGAGCAACGCTGCGAGCGGCGAGGTCGCTGCCAAGAGGGCGAAGTCTCTTCGGTTCAACATGTTCAATCCTCCCCGTACCGGTGCTGGATTAGGCACCAATTGCGCGGCCAAGTCGAGGGATCCACCCGTTCATGCCTCATTGCCGCCGTGGTGGCGGCCGTCCGGAACTGGGCCGGCGGCGCGCGGAACTGCCGCAACTGCAGCGTGTTGCGCCCGCCAGCTCGATTGAGCCCTTCGTTGCCGAGCACCTCGACTACATGAACGCCCTGTAGGCGGAGGGGCGCTTATGGGCGTCCGGCCCATTCATCGAGGAAGGGATCCTCGTCGGCGACGGCCTGACGATCTTGTCGACCAGCACGATCGAAGAGGCGTGCCAAGCCATGGGAGAGGAGCCGCTCGTCAAGCACGGCCTGCGCACCTTCGACCTCAGAAAATGGGAGCTGCGCGAGGGCCGGATCGATATCTCGCTGCGCGCGTCGGTCAGCCGATATTCGCTTTGATGCCAGTCCTGCCCCGCGGGAGCGATCGAGCGCAACAAAGACAGGCCGTGCCGATCGCCGCCGGACCATGCTGCCGACGATGCTTCCGGCGTGTCGCTGCCGTTGGCGCGCCACCTCCAGCGCCAGCGCCAGACCACGGCGCGCCGCCTTGGCGGCCGGTCGATGATTGTGATCTGAGCCGCCGATGATTGCGGTTCGCTACAGCTAGAAACGGCGGCATTCTTCCATCACTGTTGGAACGCCTTGATGACAGCCCGTGCCGCTTCAACGCCGGTCGGTGGATTCAGGATCGGCAAATCCACCCCCGAGGCCCGAAATGCCGCGAGCTGCTCCCGGCACCGGGCCATGGGCCCGGTGAGACACACCGCATCAAGCAAGCGGCTGCTGAGCGCCTCATCGGCACGGCCCTGTTCAGTTTGTCGTCGATCTTGACCTGGCGAAGTTCTTCGACCGAGTCGATCACGACCGGCTAATGGCTGCGGTGGCCGCGCGCGTGTCCGACCGGCGGGTGCTTCGGCTCATCCGGAGCTTTCTGACCGCCGGTGTGCTTCATGGCGGGCTACTCGAAGCGAGTCACGAGGGCACGCCTTCTCTGCCTCTTCGACGAAGCCGCTCAAACGGAACAGACGCTGGTAGAACGGCAGAGTGGTGTAGAACGCGAGGTTCTGCCGGGCGGCGGCACGCATCGCCTCGAGATCGTCGCCCACAAAGGTGGGCAGACCGAGCGTGAGATCCAGCTTGTCGCGCCCGGGCACCCTGGCCCGGCCGCGCGCTATCCAAACCTTGCTTTGCTCGACCCGTGACACGGGCCAAAACAGGGGCATGACACCATCGGCCACCTCCCCGGCGAGTTCCACCGCTTTCGAGGTCAGGGCCGCCACATAAACCGGCACCGGACAGTGGGCGGGACGCTGCGGTAGGTGGGTCGCTGGCCCTTCGCCTCGCAACCAGCTCTGCACCTCGGTCACATAGCGCTGCAAAGCCGCCAGCGGCGATCCCATATCGACACCCAGCGTCGTGTTGACCGGTTGATGGCTGACACCGAGTCCGAGAATCATGCGCCCGCTGGTGGCGTCGGCGATTAGTGCAGCCCACTGAGCGCAGAGATAAGAATGGCGCAAGTAGATGCTCGCAATCCATGTTCCGACCTTGATGCGGTTGGTGACGGCTCCCATGAGCTGGGCGGTTGCCAGCCCGTCATTGTTGACCTCGCGTTGAAAATCGCCTCGAAGCCCGCGCCTTCAGCTTCGCGAGCAATGGTCTCGATTTCGCGGGCGCGCCACCCCGTGCCGGGCAGGATCGCGATGCCGAGCCGTTCTGTCATGGCCATCTCCCTTTGCTAGACCGGGATTCCCCCGATTTGGTCACGGCGACGATCATCGGCCGCCCGACGATTGCTACGGGCCGAACGCCGCGTCTAGCTTCTTGAAGCCTATTCCGGACATCACTTGCGCTCCCATATTTGCATTGATTGTTTTTCTTCGGCTCAGCAACTTCAGCGGCTATCGTGCAATTTGCGAAACGTCGATCGCGAGTCAGCGCTGGCGTCAACAAACCGCCCAGAGAGGGCGGGCGCGGCCGCCCTTCCGCAATCCGATATTTCTCGGACGGTCAAATCACAGGCAATGTAAATGATATCCATTCTGGAAGATTTGGCAAGTCTTAAATTCTCGGTGGCCAACAGCCGCAAATCCGTGCGGCAAAATGACATCTCCTTTCCGATCCTGACTGACCGGGGCAGCGAGGTTGCCGCGGTGTTTGGCCTGCGGTTTCGGCTGCCTGAGGAGCTGATCGAGACATACAAGAGTTTTGGCAACAACTTGCCTATGATCAACGGAGAGCCGTCGTGAACCCTGCCGATGCCGGGTCGCTTCGTAATCGCGCCTGACGGGGTGATCGCGTACGCCGAGATCAATCCGGACTACGGCCGCCGCCCCGACCCCGAGACGTGATGCCCGCGCTGCAAGACGCCGCCCGCCAACAGGCAGCCTGAAGCCGCGGCAGCACAGGAGACGGATGATGACCAATCTTTACTACTGGCCGACGCCCAACGGTCATAAGACCACGGAGGAGGCTCGGCTGGAATACCGGATCGTGCCGGTGGACATCAGCGCGGCGACCAGTTCAAGCCCGATTTCCTCGCCTTTTCGCCAGATAACCGCATGCGCCGCATCAGTGTCCAGTCCGGTTGAGCGTCGTCGGTTCTACCGGCGGCGGTCTCGACCCGCGTTCCGCACGGCCAATTATTCCGCCCGAGGCGGCACATTCGAGAGGAGAAAGCCAAGTCCCTCCGCCATCGTCAGGTGCGCGATGACAGCGTCACGCAGCTTAGGATACGGCAAGCCTGCCAGCATCGCCGTCTGCACCGCGGCCATGACCTCGCCCGCTTCCGCGCCAATCATGGTGAAGCCGAGAATGCGGTCGTCGCTCGCACCGACAAGAACCTTCATGAAGCCTTGTGTTTCGTCCGTCGTCTCCGTCCGCAGCACAGCGCTCATTGGCAGCGTTGCGACGCGGGCATTGAGGCCTTCACGTTGCGCATCGCGTTCGCTCAGTCCCACGCGGGCAAGCGGAGGGTCCGTGAACACACAGTTTGGCACCAGCCGATCGCGCGTGCTGCGCTTTCCTCCCGCCATATTGTCTCGAATGATACGGAAGTCGTCTACGGATACATGCGTGAACATAGGGCTACCGGCGCATTCCCCTAATGCCCAGACATCGGGCGCAGTCGTTTCCAGTCTGTCGTTGACGCGAATATAGCCGCGACTGTCCAGCTCAACGCCAGCCTCATCGAGCCCGATCCCGGAGGTGTTCGGAACGCGCCCGACGGCGACCAGAATGTCACTCCCGTCGATATTTTGCTCGCCGGAGGGTGTGCGCACGACGACGCTGACTTCCTCTCCGGAGCGGCCCTGCACGTTGAGGGTTTCGGCTGCGAGGACGAAGCGAATGCCTTCGTCAGTCAGGATCCGCTGAATTGCGTCCGCGACATCAGGGTCTTCGCGAGCGATGATCTGGGAACCGGACTCGATAACCGTCACGCGACTGCCGAAGCGACGATAGGCCTGCGCCATTTCCATGCCGACATACCCACCACCGAGGACGATCAGATGTGACGGCAAGCGGTCGAGCTCCAGGAGCTCGATGTGTGTGAGCGGTCGGGCGGCCTCGAGGCCGGGAATCGGCGGGATTGCTGCATGCGTTCCGATGTTGATGAACACCTGGTCGCCCGTCAGCACACGGCTGCCGCCGTCATTCAAGTGCACCTCGAGCGTTTTTGGTCCGACGAAGCGCGCGTTGCCCATGATCAATTCGGCGCCGCTGGTCTTGTAGTTCTCCAAATGCAAGGCAACTTCGCGATTGACCATATCGCGCTTGCGCTGACAGACCTTCGCCATGTCGGTCGCGACCGAGCCGGTTATCGTGCCGAACTGCGCGGCGTGACGTGTAATATGCGCGACCCTCGCGCCCCAGACCTCATTCTTGCTGGGCATGCAGGCGATGTTGGGGCAGGAGCCGCCGATCCAACGTCGTTCCACGGACGCAGTGCGTTTGCCCGATCGGGCCATGTGCCAGGCAAGCAGCTTGCCACCCTGTCCGCTGCCGAGGATCAGGGCTTCAAACCCTTCCGGTTGGTTCATTCCTTCCTCCATTGCGCAACATTCTCCGCGCGTTCCCTCGATTGACTGCTCCCCCCTGGACTGATCAACCCTCCTTTGCCTTTAAGCGCGCGACACCTGCGCGCTGATACCCTCCAACGCCAGGCCGTAACCGACGCCCTCGTCGATGATGCGCCGTAGCCTCTGGGTTAGCGCGATCCGGGTATAGCTGGAGGTAAGCGGTGGCAGCTTGGCGAGCCCTTCGGCAATTTCGTGGGCCCGGGGGAGTAGTTTGTCGGGGGGTAGGATTTCGTTGATCGCGCCCCACTCCTTGGCTGTCTCGGCGTCGAGCTCCTGGCGGGTCAGGATAAAGTAGCGGCCACGCACGGTGCCGATCACTTCCTGCCAGAGCAGATGGACGCCGTCGCCCGGCACGATGCCGAATTCGAAATGCGGCTTGTCCTGAAATACGGTCGAGGGGGTGGCGAGCACGATATCGCAGAGCAGGATGTATTCAGAGTGTAGCCGCACCGGACCGTTCACCGCGGCGATGAGCGGCACCTCGATGTCAAGAATGTTCATGAGGACCTTTTTGCCCTCGCGATAAATCTTGTCGTAGCCCCGCGGGCTGGAGAAGTCGAAGCCTTCCGGGCTGAGCGACTCCATGAACGCGTTGCCGCTGCCGGTCAGGATCACCACGCGATTATCGGGGTCGGAGCCGATAGCGTGAAAGAGATCGACGAATTGCTCATGGGTATATCCATTGAATACGAGGATGCCGCCGTTCGTGTGCAGCGCCACTTCCAACACACCAGTTTTGGAGCGGGTCAGGCGGGCGTTGGGGAAGCTGTCGCGGTAGCTGGTGAACTTTGTCATAAGCGGCTCCTTTCGTGAGGGCAGACCCACCTCGAGGGTGCAGTCTCAGGGAAAGAACATGAGCGCCTGACCATTCAGGCCGGGCATGGTGACGACAGTGCCAAGGCACTCGCCGGTCGTGAGATCGAAAGCGACGATTTCGTCCTGGGCAACACAGTAGCAATGCCCGTCCGGTCCCAATCTAAGCCCGCGTGGCTTCTTGAATTCGGCCAATCCATGTGGCGAGAAGACGCGGATGAGACGACCATCCATGGCATCATATTCCCGAACGGTGGTCACGGCATCCGGCGAACCGAAGGGCTGTTCGCTGCTGACGAGGATGTTACCGTTGGGCGCGATGGCGAGATCGAGCGGACTGAGTTCCGGATCCTTTACAAGGCGGGTGGGCCGGGTGCGTTCGTTCGGAGCGAACGAGACAATGGTGTTGTCACCCTCGCCGTTCGGGCCGATACCGGAGGCAAGGAAAAGCGTACCGTCTTGACCAAAGGCAAAGCCGCGTGGAAACGGCACCACTCCGGTCGGGAGGACATGCTCCCCAACGCCATCGAGGCTGGTCGCAAAAGCCATGATCGCTCGTGCGTTGCGCAGTCCGACGTAATAACGGCCGTCCGGCCCGAAATTACCACCGCCTGGGTTCAGCCCCTCGATTGGGCCGGTGTCGCGCACCACCTTCCCGTCTCTGTCGAGCGCGAGGATACGGTTTGCGCCGCTGTTGACAAAGAGCAGCCCTTCACTCCAATCGACACCGAGTCCGCGTGGATCGGCGATGCGGCGGTCATCGCTGAAAGCGCCGAGCGTATTGCCGTCGAGATCGAACGCCAGAAGCGCGCCGTATCCATCGCCGTTGGTATCGGCTGCGCTGGTGACCAGGAGTGGCATCTGAGACCGCATTCCCCCGATTGGCAGCGCTACGCGGCACGAACCGCGCGGCGGCGCAGGGCAGGCAGCATGTCCGCGGGCTCGGGGCGGTGCGTGTAGTCCGGGTTGACCTCGGCATAGCGGATCACCCAGTCGTGGCCGATCACGAAGCGGCCCGGCATCGGCAGCGTCCAGCTCGCGTCGCCGTTGAAGGCGGGCAAGTCGTTCTTGAAGCTCTTGTACAGCTCGATCAGGTAGTCCGGCAATGCGAAGCGCAGTCCGAAGGCGGCTGCCGTCTCGTTGCCCGGATCGGACAGGATCGGGAATTCGAGACCGTTGGTGCGTATCGACTTGCGGCTGTTGACAGCGTTCTGCGGCGAGATGGCGACGAGGTTGGCGCCCAGTTCGTGGAACGCGGGCAATGTCTCTTGCAGCGCCTGTAGCTCCATATTGCAGTACGGGCACCAGACCCCGCGGTAGAAGCTGACGACCAGCGGCCCCAGCGCAAGCAGCTCGGCGGAGGAGACGGGCCGACCTTCCGGGTCGTTCAGCACGAAACTGGGCGCTGGGTCGCCGGCCTTCAGCGCGCGCGTCGCCGCGCCCGAAGCGACCAGTTCCGCTGTCGCACGGTGCATTGTGTCGATAACAGAACGGGGCGCGTTGTAGGGCGGCTTGCCGGCCTCGAAATCCGCCTTGAATGCATCGAGTTTGGCTTGCAGGGACATATTGTTTCTCCTGATCCGTGCGCGACCACTGAGCGTTGCCACGTGCGAAACTTGATCCGGGGGGTGCTGGCGCGGCAGACGCGTCGGGGTGATAAGCTTCATTCCTCGGAGGAATACCGATGGACCGGCTTGCCGCGATGGAAGCCTTCGTCCGCGTTGTCGAGACCGGCTCGTTTTCAGCCGCGGCACGGCTCTTGAACGTCGGCCAGCCGGCCGTTTCCAAGACAGTGGCGCAGCTCGAGGAGCGCCTCGGGGTGCGCCTGCTGATGCGCTCCACGCGCGGCCTGTCGCCGACGGAAGCCGGGCAGAGCTTTTACGACCGCGCCAGACGGGCCATTGAGGAGGTGGACGAAGCCGAACTCGCCGCGCGCGGCGCGGGCGCCAGCCTGACAGGCCGGCTACGGATCAGCGCCGCCGTCACCTTTGCGCGGCTGCACGTCGTGCCGCACCTGCCGAAGTTCCTGGCGGCGCATCCTGGCCTGACCATGGACGTGATTCTCGACGATCGGGTGATTGACCTTGTCGAGGAGGGTGTGGACGTCGCGCTACGCATGGGATCATTGCGAGACTCATCGTCGCTGACCGCGCGAAGGTTGGCTTCCGCCCCACATTACGTTGTAGGCACCCCCACCTACTTCGCTCGAGCGGGGGTACCGGCGACGCCAGCCGAGCTCATCGCGCATAAGGCGGTCATCTATGCACCCGAAGGCGATACCTGGAGCTTCCGCCAGGGTGCTACAGAGGTGTCCGTCAATGTGTCAGGCCCTGTGCGTGTCAGCTCGGCCGAGGGCGTGCGCGCCGCCGTCCTGGCGGATATGGGGCTGGCCATCGCCTCGGCCTGGATGTTCGGCCCGGAGCTCGCGTCGGGCGCAGTGAAGAAGGTGCTGACAGACTGGTCACTGCCGGCCATCGATCTCTGGGCAGTCTATCCTGCGGGTCGGATGCCCAGCGCCAAGGCACGCGCCTTTGCCGCGTTCGTGGAGGCCGAACTGCGCAGGCCCATTCCTAACAAGAATGAAGCTTAGTTCGCCGCGCCAGCTCCGCCCGGTTTGCATCTTCCCGATTGTGTTTGCGAAACGACGTCACGCCCATTTATCCTAAATCCGGCAGTTGAGTGATTGCGCGCCGCGGCTGAATCGGCAGATTTGGCCGGCATGAGCACAGAACAGAGATGTCTGGCGGTTCACCCCGCGGGTGAGCAACCGGAAGTTGCGCCGCATTCGGCGATTGCCGATACCTTCGCCGGGCGCGTGCACGTGGAGTGGGACGCCGCCGCACCGGTGACGCCGTTCGGCCAACTGCCATTCTTCATCGACTACCTGAAGCAGGCCGGGTTGTTCGACAATTGGGTTGCCGACTGTCCGCTGCGGTTCACTAGCCCGAATGCACCGCGTACACGCGATCTGCTTGGCACCGTGCTGCTGTCTGTTCTGGCGGGTCACCGGCGCTATGCCCATGTGACCGCGCTGCGCTGCGATCCGGTGAACCCGCCGTTGCTCGGCATGCGCAAGGTGGTCAGCGAGGACTCGGTTCGCCGCGGGCTGGAGAAGATCGACGAAGCGCAAGGCTCGGCCTGGCTGCAAAACCACCTGGACTATTGCACCGCTCCGCTGCTCGGCGAGCCGTGGGTGCTCGACATCGATACCACCATCAAACCTTTGTATGGGCACCAGGAAGGCGCCGAGCTGGGCTATAATCCGCACAAGCCGGGTCGGCCGTCGCACTGCTATCACAGCTACATGCTGTCGAACCTGCGGCTGGTGCTACGGGTCGAGGTATTGCCCGGCGATCAGCACAACGTCAGACACGCGACGGGCGGCTTGTGGGAGTTGCTGGATCATCTCGGAGCGGGGCAGCGGCCGTGGCTGCTGCGCGGAGACAAGTCGTGGGGCATCGAGCCGGTGATGGCGCGGGCCGAGCGGGAGGAGCTGGCGTATCTGTTCCGTCTGCGCATGACGAAAAACGTCACGCGGGCACTGCAACGGGCGATGCAGGCATCGGACTGGAAGGATGCCGGCCAGGGCTGGCAGGGCAAGGAGACGAGCCTGCGGCTGGAGGGCTGGAGCCGGCAGCGGAAAGTCATTCTGCTGCGCCGCCAACTGGCTGGTCCGCCGGCCGTCGATCATGGCGATCCGGCTCAGCGGCGACTTGGCTTCGTCGAGGTGGGCCCCGATCAGGAGGCGTGGGACTACGCTGCGCTGGTCACCTCAATGGACGATGAAATCCTGACGCTGGGGCAGTTGTATCGCGATCGGGCGGATTGCGAGAACGTTTTTGACGAGCTGAAGAACCAATGGGGTTGGGGCGGTTTCACGACACAGGACCTCACGCGGTGTCGGCTGCTGGCCGGTATCGTTGCACTGATCTACAACTGGTGGAGCCTGTTCGTCCGGCTGGCTGATCCGGAGCACCATCGGGAGGCGATCACCACCCGACCCTTGCTGCTGTCGGCGATCGCGCAGCGCACCCAACACGCCGGCCAGGTGAGGCTGACGATCAGCAGCGCGCATGGCGCGCGCGACAAGGCGAGGCAAGCTTACCTGCGCATCGCCGGCTTTCTTGACCGGCTGCGAAAAAGTGCGGAGCAGTTGGATCCGCTGCAACGCTGGTATCGCATCCTCAGTGAAGCGCTCCGCTACTTCTTGCATGGCCGGCAACTGCAGCCACCGCTTCGCCTGAGCCCGGCCTGAGCAATTACCCCAGGTTGTGGGTCGTCACTTCAGACCGGCGACGATCGGACCCAACTGCCGGATTTAGGTGATCGGAGGATTGCACCGATGAGCGGAAAACTCGCAGACAAGATCGCGGTCGTCACTGGCGGCAGCGCGGGCATCGGCCTTGGAGTGGCGAAGCGCTTCGCCCAAGAAGGGGCCCGCGTCTTCATCACCGGCCGCGACTGCGTCAGGCTGGACCACGCGGTCGCCGAGATCGGCGGCGGTGCGATCGGCGTCCAGGGTGACGCATCGAAGCTTGCGGACATCGATAGGATCTACGCCACTGTCAAAGAGAGCGCCGGCCATATCGACGTGCTGTTCGTGAATGCTGGTGTCTATGAATTCGGAAAATTGGGTGAGATCACTGAGGCGCATTTCGACAAGATCTTCGACACCAATGTGCGCGGTGTGCTCTTCGCCGTGCAGAAGGCGCTGCCGCTGCTCGCGGAAGGAGCGTCGGTGATCCTGACCGGCTCGATCGCGTCGATCAAAGGATTCGAGGCGTTTGGTGTCTACAACGACTCGAAGGCGGCGGTGCGGTCGTTCGCCCGGACCTGGATCGTAGACCTGAAGGGTCGCAACATCCGCGTCAACGTGCTGAGTCCGGGGCACATCGACACGCCCGGGTTGTCTGTGTTGTTCGACGACAGCCAGAAGGCGGGAGCTGTCGGCAATGTGCCGCTGGGTCGGCTCGGGACGCCGGACGATATGGCCAAGGTAGCGGTGTTCCTGGCCTCCGATGACAGCGGTTACGTCAATGGTGTCGAGTTTTTCGCCGATGGTGGGGTCGCCCAGGTCCTGAATACCCGGGCGTCGGCAGAGCTTTGACGCTGGGTTTTACCGGCGCTTTTTAGGGGATCAGGAAATACTCGTCCATATCGGCGGTGCGGCTCGGACCGAGCTTGCGCATCGGATCGCCGCCCGGCGCCTCGATCTTGATCACGTCGGCGCCGGCATCGCCCAGTACCTGCGTCGCCATCGGCCCCAGCACGTTGATCGTCAGATCGATCACGCGCACGCTCGCTAGCGGACCGCTCATTCTTCGCTCCGCATCCCATTGGTTCCCCTTGCCTCGAAGATACTCTACCGTCGAAATCCCTGGTTCACCATGTCATTGCGAGGAGCGAATGCGACAAAGCAATCTCCCAATAACGGACCGCCTGGACGGTTGCATCGTCGCCACTCTGCCCACCTGAAAGCCCGACCATGTACCGCTTCGACAAGACACGCCTCGATCTCGCCCGCGAATTCCGCGCCAACCCTTGGGGCGAGCACAGCCCAGACTTGCAATATCTGCTCAATCTGATGCGCACCGCCCGCACCGCTCCCTTCCACGTGCTGTTCATCGACAAAGCAGGCGAACGCTGGACACTCGGCATCATGGAGCCCGGGCAGCGCAAACCGCCGCGCCGCACCAATACCGTCTTCGCCGACCTCAAACAGGCGGAATGGCACGTCTTCCGCCTACGCTGGGCCCAACTGGCGGGCGAGGAGCTTCCGATCGAATGACCAAGGTCATGGGATACTGCGACCGCTGGAGCGTCGCCGCCGGCGAGACGGTGCGCTTCATGGTGAGCTGCCTCGAGGGCGATCGCTACACGGCACAGATCGTCCGGTTGAAGCAGCCGGACGCCGGACCGCTCGCCACGAAATTCGCGCCCGAACCTGTCGAAGCGCCCTGCAACGACATCCACGCCGGCCGCTATCAGCGGATCCCGATCGGCTCTCTCGCTGTGGTGCCGCAACATCCCGCGCTGGCGCCACCCGGCAGCTTCACCCTGACGACGTACCTGTTCCCCACCACGCCGACCAAATCCCGCCAGGCGATCATGGGAACCTGGCGCGAAGACACGCAAACAGGCTTCGGCCTGGAAATCGACGCAACCGGCACCCTGACTTTCCGCTGCGGTGCCGGGACTGGCCGCGTCGCCACCATCTCCACACAGCGCCCACTCTCCGCGCGACGCTGGTATTTCGTCGCTGCCAGCTTCGATTCTGCAACCGGCACAATGACCGTCCGGCAGCAGCCGGTGTCGCTCCACCTCTTCCATGGCGAAACCGATGCCACAGCTACCGCGACCACCGGCCTTCGCCCGACCGCCGGCGGTCCGCTGACGTTCGCCGCCTGGAGCACCGGCCCGCAATCCGCGCCATCCGCTTGGGGCGGCCTCGGTTTCATCTGTCACTTCAATGGCCGGATCGACAGCCCGCGTGTGGCCGGCTGCGTGCTCGACCGCGCCGGCACCGAGGCATTGGCGACCGCACCCACATCAGCCGCCGTTGCTGACCTGATCGGCGCTTGGGATTTTGGCCACGATATCCCGACCGAGATCATTCGCGATCTCGGCCCCTGGAAGCTCGACGGCGTGATCGTCAACCAACCCACGCGCGCGGTCCCCGGATGGAACTGGGACGGAAGCGAAACCTGCTGGATGCACGCTCCATCCCAATATGGCGCCATCCATTTCCACGATGACGATCTTGTCGATGCCTGCTGGGAGCCGGATTTCGCCTTCACCATCCCCGAGACGCTGCGCTCAGGCGTCTATGCCGCCCACCTGAGCGCCGACGGCTTAGATTTTTGGGTGCCGTTCTTCGTCCGCCCGCCGCGCGGCACGACACGATCGCCCGTCGCTTTCCTAGCATCGACCGCGACCTACACCGCCTATCTCAACAATGTCGGCCGCTTTCTGTCGCTGGCAACCGAGCTCTACCAGGGCCGGTTGATGACGCTCGACCATATCGACGCGCTGTTGATCGAGCACCCCGAAATGGGCCTGTCCCTCTACGACCGACATTCGGACGGCAGCGGCGTCGCCTATTCCAGCCGGCACCGTCCGGTGCAGAACGTCAGGCCCACGGGCCGGCACTGGAACTTCAACATCGACCTCTTCATCATCGACTGGCTGGAAAAGCTCGGCGGCGACTATGACGTGATCACCGAAGAAGACCTCCAACACGAGGGCCTCGGCCTGCTGGCGCCCTATCGCGTCGTGATCACCGGCTCGCATCCCGAATACGATTCCGCCGGCATGCTGGACAGTTTCGAAGCATACCTCCGCCGCGGCGGGCGGCTGATGTACATGGGGGGCAACGGCTTCTACTGGCGCATCGCGCATCATCCGACGCGTCGCGGCGTGATCGAGGTGCGACGCGCCGAAGGCGGCGTGCGCGCCTGGGATGCCGACCCCGGCGAGGCCTTCCACAGCTTCACCGGCGAGTATGGCGGGCTGTGGCGGCGCAACGCGCGCGCCCCGCAGCGTCTCGTCGGTGTCGGCTTCATAAGCCAGGGCTTCGACAAGTGCAGTTACTACCGCCGCACAGCCCAGGCCGACGATCCGCGTGCCAACTGGATGTTTGCCGGCATTGATGAAGACGTGATCGGCAATTTCGGCGTGTTGCAGGACGGCGCGGCCGGGCTGGAGATCGACGCTGCCGATCCGCGCCTGGGCACCCCGCCGCACGCGCTGGTGATGGCCCGCAGCGAGCACCACTCCAACACCTACGAGCTGGTTGCCGAGGAAGTACTGGTCCCGCACGGCGCCACGGACGCGATCATCAACCCCGAGATCCACGCCGACATCACGTTCTTCGAAACACCGAACGGCGGCGCCGTTTTCTCCACCGGCTCGATCGCCTATGCGGGATCGCTGGGCTGGAGCGGGTTCGACAACAACCTGTTCCGATTGACGACGAACGTGCTCACCCGCTTCAAGGACCCAACCCCGTTCGTCGCGCCCGGCTGAGCGCCGCAAAATCCGCTTCTTCTGGGGCCGCCAGGTGGACCGCCGTCCGCCTCTCCCCCCGGCACCTCACCCGCCGCGCTGCTGCGCGGCGACCTCTCCCGCAGAGCGGGAGAGGTGAAGTGAAGGGTGCCGCTGCGCGGAGACCTTGGCGATATCGCCGCGGCCTCACCTGATCGATCAGTAGTCCATATCACCCATGCCGCCACCTGGAGGCATCGGTGGAGTCTTCTTTTCCGGCTTTTCGGCCACCATCGCCTCGGTGGTGACCAGCAGGCCTGCCACCGAGGACGCGTCCTCCAGCGCCGTGCGCACGACTTTGGTCGGATCGATGATGCCCGCCTTCACCAGGTCCTTGAACTCGCCGCCCTGAGCGTCGAAGCCCCAGTTGTATTCCTGGTTGTCGAGCACCTTGCCGGAGACCACCGCGCCGTCTTCGCCCGCGTTCTCGGCGATCTGGCGCAGCGGCGTCAGCAGCGCCTTGCGGATGATGTCCATGCCGAAGCGCTGGTCGTCGTTGTCGCCCTTCAGCTTGGCGAGGATCAGGCTGGCACGGGCAAGGGCGACGCCGCCACCGGGCACAATGCCTTCCTCGACCGCCGCGCGCGTCGCGTGCAGCGCGTCGTCGACGCGGTCCTTGCGCTCCTTCACCTCGACCTCGCTGGCGCCGCCGACGCGGATCACGGCAACGCCGCCGGCCAGCTTCGCCAGCCGCTCCTGCAGCTTCTCACGGTCGTAGTCCGAGGTGGTCTCCTCGATCTGCGCGCGGATCTGGTTGCAGCGGCCCTTGATGTCGTCCTTCTTGCCGCCGCCTTCGATGATCGTGGTGTTCTCCTTCTCGATCAGCACGCGTTTCGCCTTGCCGAGCATGTTCAGCGTGACATTCTCGAGCTTGATGCCGAGGTCCTCGCTGATCACCTGCCCGCCGGTCAGGATGGCGATATCCTCGAGCATCGCCTTGCGCCGATCACCGAAGCCGGGCGCCTTGACCGCGGCCACCTTCAGCCCGCCGCGCAGCTTGTTCACCACCAGCGTGGCGAGCGCCTCGCCTTCCACGTCCTCGGCGACGATCAGCAGCGGCTTGCCGGACTGCACGACGCTTTCCAGCAACGGCAGTATCGGTTGCAGGCCGGAGAGCTTCTTCTCATGGATCAGGATGTAGGGCTGATCCAGCTCGGCGGTCATCTTCTCGGCATTGGTAATGAAATAGGGCGACACGTAGCCGCGGTCGAACTGCATGCCTTCGACCACGTCGAGCTCGGTCTGGATGCTCTTGGCTTCCTCGACCGTGATGACGCCCTCGTTGCCCACCTTCTGCATCGCCTCGGAGATCATCTTGCCGACCTCCGTATCGCCATTGGCCGCAACGGAGCCGACTTGGGCAGTCTCCGAGGGCGTGGTGATCTTCCGCGAGTGCTTCTTCAGCTCCTCGACAACCGCGTGCACGGCTTTGTCGATGCCGCGCTTAAGGTCCATCGGGTTCATGCCGGCGGCGACCGCTTTGGCGCCCTCGCGCACGATTGCCTGAGCCAGCACGGTCGCGGTTGTGGTGCCGTCGCCGGCAACGTCGCTCGTCTTGCTGGCGACCTCGCGCACCATCTGCGCGCCCATGTTCTCGAACTTATCGGAGAGCTCTATCTCCTTGGCGACGGTGACGCCGTCCTTGGTGATCCGCGGGGCGCCGAAGCTCTTGTCGAGCACGACGTTGCGGCCCTTCGGGCCTAGCGTGACCTTTACCGCGTCGGCCAGGATGTCCACGCCGCGCAACATGCGCTGGCGTGCATCGCCGCCGAATTTAACTTCCTTCGCAGCCATCTTGTGTGTCTCCTCTCTGTCGCGTTGAACCGAGCCGATCAGGCGGCTTTCTGCCGGGCCGCAGGGGTGCCCTCGACGATGCCCATGATGTCTGACTCCTTCATGATCAGCAGCTCCTCGCCGTCGAGCTTGACCTCTGTGCCAGACCATTTGCCGAACAGGATGCGGTCGCCTTGCTTCACATCCAGGGCCACCAACTGGCCCTGCTCGTTGCGTGCGCCGGGGCCGGCGGCGATGACCTCACCCTCGATCGGCTTCTCCTTGGCCGTATCGGGGATGATGATACCGCCCGAGGTCTTTTCCTCGGCCTCAATGCGCCGGACGACCACCCGGTCGTGCAGGGGACGGAACTTCATGCAGATCACTCCCTCAGTTGCGTTAGGTGATTGACTGGTCGCGGGCGGGATCGCCCCGGCCGCGCCGCTGTTAGCACTCCTCATATGAGAGTGCCAGCGATAGGCCAAAAGGGCTCAGGCATCAAGCGCGGACAAATTTACCTCTCCGGCAGGGCGGGAGAGAGCCCATCCCCGTGCTACGACAGGGGGACCGGTTGGCGCGGCGAACCGGGTGAGAGCCTCGCGCCCGGCACCCTCACCCGCCGCGCTTCGCGCCGCGACCTCTCCCGCAGGGCGGGAGAGGTGGGAGTCTATGCCGGCTCGACGAAGCGATCGAGGACCCGCTTGTCGCCGGCGCGGTCGAAGGCGACGTCCAGCCGGTCGTCCTCGGCGGCGGTGACGGTGCCGTAGCCGAATGTCTGGTGAAACACGCGGCTGCCGACCGGAATGGCCTCGTCCCGGGCTGGGCGGGACGGTTGTTCCCATGCTTCGACCACCCGCGTGCGCCGGGCGACGAGCGGGAACTGTCCGGTGAATACGGTGGGCGCCGTCAGCCGCGCCTCGCGGGCCAGAGTTGCCGATCCGGTGCGCTCGATCTCTGCGTCCGGTAGCTCGTCGATGAAGCGGCTCGGGATGCTGGTCTGCCAGTTCGCATAAATCCGGCGGTTCGCCGCATAGCTGACGACAGCACGGCGGCGGGCGCGAGTGAGCCCTACATACGCAAGGCGCCGTTCTTCCTCCAGCGCCTTCAAGCCGGATTCATCGAGCGCCCGCTGGTTAGGGAACAGACCCTCCTCCCAGCCCGGCAGGAAGACGGTGTCGAACTCCAGCCCCTTGGCGCCGTGCAGCGTCATCAGCGAGACGCGGTCGCCCTCGGCGTTCTCCTCGTTCTCCATGACCAATGAGACATGATCGAGAAAACCCGCCAGGGTTTCGAAATCTGCCAGCGCGCGGACCAGCTCCTTCAGGTTCTCAAGTCGCCCCGGTGCCTCGGGCGACTTGTCCTTCTGCCACATCTCCGTATAGCCGCTCTCGTCCAGCAGGGTCGCGGCGGTCACCACATGACCCTCGCGATCTAGCATCTCGCGCCAACGCACAAAGCCGCGCAGCAGGTCGGCGACGGCAGTCTTCACCTTGCCTCTCAGCGTGCCGTCGGCAATGAGCTTCGCGGCCGCGTCCAGCAGTGGAATCCGCTCGGCGCGCGCGGCTTCGTGCATGGTTCGCAGCGCCGCCTCGCCCACGCCTCGGCGGGGAACATTGACGATACGCTCGAAGGCGAGGTCGTCGGCCGGTTGTACGACGATCCGCAGATAGGCGATGGCGTCGCGGATCTCCTGGCGCTCGTAGAAGCGCAGGCCGCCGACCACCCGGTACGGAATGCCGAGCACAATTAACCGTTCCTCGAAGGCGCGCGTCTGGAACCCGGCGCGCACCAGCACGGCCATCTCGGCCAGGGGATGGCCGTCACGACGTAGCGACTCGATGCGCTCGCCGACCATGCGGGCTTCCTCGTCGGAGTCCCACAAAGCGACGACGCTGACCTTCTCGCCGCCAGCAGCGTCGTTGCGGCCGGGGCGCAGCGTCTTGCCAAGCCGGCCCTCGTTATGCGCGATCAGCGCCGATGCGGCGGCAAGGATTGGGGGAGTCGAGCGGTAGTTCGCCTCCAGTCGGACGATCTTCGCGCCGGGAAAATCCTGCTCGAAGCGCAGGATGTTCTCGACTTCGGCGCCGCGCCAGGAATAGATGGACTGGTCGTCGTCGCCGACGCAGCAGATGTTGCGGTGCAACTGCGCCAGCAGGCGCAGCCAGAGATACTGCACCAAGTTGGTGTCCTGGTACTCGTCGACCAGAATGTAACGAAAAGCGCGGTGATACTGCGCGAGCACATCCGGCTGGGTGCGCATGATCTCCGTCATGTGCAGCAGCAGGTCGCCGAAATCGGCCACGTTCAATGACGCGAGCCGGGACTGGTAGGCGGCATAGACCTCGCGCGCGCGGCCGTCGGCGAAATCGGTGTCATCCGCCGGCGTGATCCGGGTGGGGGTCAGCCCGCGATCCTTCCAGCGCTGGATCAGTCCCATCATTGCCGGAGGTGCCCAGCGCCGCGAGTCGATCCGCTCGGCCTCCATCACCTGCTTGAGCAAGCGAAGCTGGTCGTCGGCGTCCAGAATGGTGAACGACGGCGACAGCCCGACATATTCGGCATGCCGGCGCAGCATGCGGGCGCAGAGCGCGTGGAACGTGCCGAGCCAGAGCCCTTCCGGCGGCCGACCGAGGATGGCGCCGACCCGATCGCGCATCTCCCGCGCCGCCTTGTTGGTGAAGGTCACCGCCAGCACCTGGCTCGGCCATGCACGGCCGGTGACGAGGATATGCGCGAAACGCGTGGTCAGCACCCGGGTCTTGCCGGTGCCTGCGCCCGCGAGCACCAGCAATGGCCCATCGACGGTCTCCACCGCCTCGCGCTGCTCGGGATTGAGCCGGGCCAGGTAGTCGGTCATCAGGTCGGAATGGTTGGAACCGCTCGCACCCCGAGTATATGGGCGATCGCGTAGGTCAGTTCCGGCCGGTTCAGGGTGTAGAAGTGGAACTCGTCCACGCCGTTGGCCTGCAGCAACCGTACCTGCTCGGCCGTGACAATCGCCGCCACCATACGGCGGATCTCCTGGTCCTGATCGGTTCCCTCGAACATCCGGACCAGCCAGTCGGGGACCTCGATCCCGGACAAGGCGGCCATGCGCCGTAGCCCGGCAAGGTTGGTGACCGGCATGATGCCGGGCACGATCGGGGCGGTGATTCCAGCGGCGAGGCAACGGTCGAGGAAGCGCAAGAACACCGTGGTGTCGAAAAAGAAATTGGTGATCGCACGGGTCGCCCCGGCATCCAGCTTGCGCTTGAGGTTGTCGAGATCGGCCTCCGGACTCTGCGCCTGCGGATGGGTCTCCGGGTAGGCCGCCACCGAGATCTCGAATTCGGCGACCCGCCGCAGCCCGGCGACAAGGTCCTCGGCATAGCGATAGCCCTGCGGGTGCGGCTCATAGACGCTGTCCGGCGGCGGATCGCCGCGCAGAGCTACGATGTGCCTGACCCCTGCATCCCAGTATTGGCGGGCGACCTCGTCGACCTCGGCTCGGCTTGCACCGACGCAGGTCAGGTGCGCGGCGGGGATCAGCGCCGTCTCCTGGATTATTCGCGCGACCGTTGCGTGGGTCCGCGCCCGCGTGCTGCCGCCGGCCCCATAGGTGACTGAGACAAAACGCGGGCGCAGCGGCTCGAGCCGGCGGATGCAGCCCCAAAGCTGAGTCTCCAGCGCTTCGGTCTTGGGGGGGAAGAACTCGAAGGAAAGGAGCGGCGGCTCGGGATGAGACAGCGGCGCGGGCAGGCCCTCGACCCGCTTGCTGGTCAGCCAACGCTCGAGAGTGGGGCGATGCCGGGGAGGCTCGTGGGTCATCGGTTCGCTTTCGCCGCGCGGTGCGGCCCCGAGGGTACGTTGCGGACAATTCGCCGCATGCTACAACCGCTTCACGGAAAGCTTAACCCTCCTGTGTTCCAATCCGCGGACAATCCTGTCATGGAGGCGATCGTCACCGTGTGGTGCGGGCGCCCGCCTGATCCGCCGTTGCCGTTGTGAGGAGCATGATGCGCGCCGTGCCTGGTTCCCGCCTTCTTCTGGCTGCGCTTGGCCTCGTCATCGTCATGGCGGGGTGCGCAACGCCGCCACCCGCCTCTGATACCGTCGCCGTCCAGGCGTTCCGGCAGGAGAACGACCCGCTGGAGCCGACCAACCGGTTCCTTTACCGGGTGAACAACGCGCTCGACGACTACGTGCTGCGCCCGGTCGCGATCGCCTATCGCGACGTCCTGCCCGATGCGGTGCGCAATGGGATCCACAACGCGCTGAACAATCTCGCCACTCCCCTGAAGCTTGGCAATGACATGCTGGAGGGTGAGCCGCGGTTGGCCGGCAACTCGTTCATGCGGTTCGTGATCAACAGCACGGTGGGGGGTGCCGGGCTGTTCGACCCGGCGAGCCACTGGGGATACCCAGACCACGACAACGATTTCGGGCTTACTTTCGCGATTTGGGGGGTGCCGGAAGGACCGTTCCTGTTCCTGCCGCTCCTGGGTCCCTCCAATCCGCGCGACGCCGTCGGCCGAGGGGTGAGCATTTACGCCGACCCGTTCGGCCGGTTCGGCCATGGTGCGATTGTCACCGGCCTCGATTGGGGTCGTTGGGCCGTCGATGTCGTCGATGCCCGTTCGCGCGTACTCGGTGACATCGCCTCGATCAAGCGAACAGCGCTCGATCCCTACGCTACGTTCCGCAGCCTCTATCGCCAGCACCGCGAGGCACAGATCAACGATATCCGCAATTTCCACGAGCACACGATCCCGGCCTGGTATCCTCAGCCGGCCGCTGCCCCCACGCCCTGATGACCGAAAAGCGAGTTGAACCCATGCAGCCACGCCGTTTCCTTCTGAGTGTCGCCACGGTCGCGCTGATCGCCGGCCCCGTGTTGATGCAACCCGCGGGAGCGCAGACCGCCAGCCAAGCCACCGCGTTCGTTCGCGAGATCGGCAATGCGATGGTGCAAGTGGTGAACGGCAACGCGCCCAAAGAAGAGAAAGCGCAAGCCATGGCGCACATTATCGATCAGCGCGTCGATGTGAACGGGATTGCCAGGTTCTGCCTGGGTCCGTTCTGGCGACAGGCGAGCCCGGCGCAGCAAAAGGAGTATCTGAACCTGTTCCATCGCATGCTGGTGTTCAATATCGACACGAAAATGGGAGACTACCGGGGAGTCACCTTCACGATCGGCCGTACTATACCGACGGAGGGTGGTCAGACGGTCTCCACGGTTATCAAGCGGCCGAATCAACCACCCGCCAACGTGGATTGGGTAGTGCAGGATATTGCTGGGTCCTCCCCCGAAATCGTTGATGTGATCGCCGAGGGAACATCACTCAAGGTGACTCAGCGCAGCGACTATTCTTCCTTCCTCATGCACAACAACCAGAGCGTCCAGGCGCTGCTTGATGCGATGAAGCGACAGCTCAGCGGCTAGTTACAGCAATTCCACCAAGCTGCTTCTGTCCTCCGGGCATGACAGGGAATCCGATATCGGAGCACCCAAACGTAAGGACGATTGGGATCACTCGGTGGTCGTTCGATTGGTTACGTCGTGTGTGGTCCGGATGCTTTCGTAGAGCACCATCTGGTGCCCCTCGTGGAAGAACGTTTCGCTCTCGACCATACCGATGCCGCCAAGCACCGTGCGGGAGGCAATATTGCTCTCCCGCGCCGCCGCGAGGACGCGGGTAAGACCGGCGCGCTCGTGGCCGAATTGCAGGGCGGCACCAGCCGCCTCGCGGGCCAAGCCGCGGCCGCGGGCGTGCGGCCAGAATGCAAAACGTAGGGCTATGCCACGACCGTCTGGACGCTGCATAAACCCGGTAATGCCCTGGAAGGCACGGGTCTCGGCATCGCGCACCGCCCACATGCCGCAGCCGTTGGCGGCCCAGAAGGCGATGTCCTTGGCGAGTTCTTCGGCCGCCCGGACCGGCGTGCGAATGCCGCCTAACATGATGGCGAAGACCTGCGGATCGGATTTGAGCGCCTGAAGATCGGGAAGGTCGGTCCAGGCGACCGGGGTCAGTACCAGCCGTGCGGTGCGGATGGTCCAGGACGGGCTCACCCGCCCGTGGTCAGGCGGCCCGTCGTCGCAATGCCCTGAGCGCGGCCTCTGGCTCCCGGGCGATAATGGTCATCAGGGCGATGGTGCTCGGGTCCATGGCGACGCGGTTCTGTTCCCAGTTGCGCAGGGTGGCAACCGGGATGTGCAGTGCCTCGGCGAACTCGGTCTGCGACATGCCGAGGCGGCGGCGGATGAACCAAGGGGAGATGATGTCCTCGTCTCGTATTTCCTCGTCCGGATCCTGGCCGTCTTCGATCATATGGCGACGGATGTCTTCTTCCGTCGTGGCATCGAGCTTGGCACGATCAACTCTCGGCCGGCGCGCCTTGATCTGTTCCGTCGTCATTCGCGTGATTGCCATCGCAGCCGTTCCTTTCGATTTGCTAATCGGGCCGAGATGATTCGGCACGTTTTGCCGCGCATCGTATATACGATAAGCAGAATGTCCGGACCGACCTGACCGAGCGCGCAGGTCCGGATCTCTCCGTAGTCCCTGCGCTTGTCCACCCATTCAATTCTGTCGCTTTCCAGAACCTCGCTCGCATAGTCGAACCCAAGTCCCCTCTCCGCGAGGTTGCGGCGGTGCTTCGCCTCATCCCACTCGAGCTCCACCGCGGAGATACGCTAGTGTTGCGATCCTATCGCTTCGATCCCCGGCCTCCATCTGGTTCGCGGCCGATCCCGCCATCCCGGTCGGGATCGAAGTGTCAAAGTCAGAACACTAGTAGCGTAGCTTGCGCAACCCCCTACCGTGCCAGCGGGCGGTACTTAATCCGATGCGGCTCGGTGGCGTCGGCACCCAGGCGGCGACGCTTGTCCTCCTCATAGTCCTGGAAGTTCCCTTCGAACCATTCGACATGGCTGTCGCCCTCGAAGGCCAGGATGTGCGTCGCCAGCCGGTCGAGGAACCAGCGGTCGTGGCTGATGATCACCGCACAGCCGGCGAACTCGGTCAGCGCGGTTTCCAACGCGCGCAGCGTGTCGACATCCAGGTCGTTGGTCGGTTCGTCGAGCAGTATGACGTTGTGCTCGGTCTTCAGCATCTTCGCCAAGTGCACCCGGTTGCGCTCGCCGCCCGACAGAATGCCGACTTTCTTCTGTTGATCGGGTCCCTTGAAGTTGAACGCGCCCACATAGGCGCGCGAGGGCGCCGCACGCTTGCCGAGATAGATCACGTCCTCTCCGCCGCTGATCTCCTCCCAAACCGTGTTGTCATTATCGAGACTATCGCGCGACTGATCGACATAGCCGAGCCGCACTGTCTCGCCGATGCGCAAGGTGCCGGCGTCCGGTTGATCCTGACCGATGATCATGCGGAACAGCGTAGTCTTGCCGGCGCCGTTCGGACCGATCACGCCAACAATGCCGCCGGGTGGCAGCTTGAAATCGAGCTCGTCGATCAGCAGCAGATTGCCGTATCCCTTACGCAGGTTCTCTGCCTCGATCACCACGTTGCCAAGCCGCGGGCCGGGCGGGATGACGATGTCGGCCACCCCGGCCGCCCGCTCCTGCGAGGCAGCCAACATGTCCTCGTAGCGCTGGATTCGGGCGCAACTCTTTGCCTGACGCGCGCGGGGGGAGGATGCGATCCACTCCTGCTCGGCAGCCAGTGCGCGTTGACGGGCGCTTTCCTCTTTTTCCTCCTGGGCGAGACGCTTTCGCTTTTGCTCCAGCCAAGCCGAGTAGTTGCCTTCGTACGGGTAGCCCCGGCCGCGTTCGATTTCCAAGATCCAGCCGGTGACGTTGTCGAGGAAGTAGCGGTCGTGGGTGACGAGCATCACTGTGCCGGCATACTCGCGCAGCGTCCGCTCCAGCCAGGCGACGCTCTCGGCGTCGAGATGGTTGGTTGGCTCGTCGAGCAGCAGCAGATCGGGTTTGGCCAGCAGCAACCGGCAGAGGGCGACGCGTCGCTTCTCGCCGCCGGACAACGTGGCGACGCTCGCCTCGGCCGGCGGACACCGCAGCGCGTCCAGCGCGATCTCCACCTGGCGATCGAGCTCCCAGCCATCGCCGGCATCGATCTTGGCTTGCAGGTCGGCCTGTTCGGTAAGGAGATCGTTCATCTCCTCGTCGCTCATCGGCTCGGCAAATTTCATGGAGATTTCGTTGAAGCGGGCGAGCGCCGCTTTCACTTCGGCGAATGCCTCTTCGACGTTCTCGCCCACCGTCTTGTCGGGATCGAGCTGCGGCTCCTGCGGTAGGTAGCCGACGCGCGCGCCCTCGGCTGACCAGGCTTCGCCGCCGAACTCTGTGTCCATGCCGGCCATGATCTTGAGCAGGGTGGATTTCCCCGCACCATTGATGCCGAGCACGCCGATCTTGGCGCCCGGCAGGAAAGCGAGGGTAATGCCCTTGAATACCTCCCGCCCGCCCGGGAAGGTCTTGGTCAGGTCTTTCATCACATAGACGTACTGATAGCTCGGCATCCGGCGGGGCTCTCCTGGCCTTGGATTTTGGGGGACGGGTTGTAGGTGGCGATGCCCCCGGGGACAACCAAGTGCTGGGCTCCGGATCGCAGGGGGAGCGCGCAGGCCTGCTTCGGCGTTATGCTGCGAGCATGGTAGCCAAAATGGCCGACACACCCGGTGATCTATTCGAGCCTGGGCCGTCCCCGACTGGGACAGTGCCGGCGGCGGGGCTACGTCCTCTGGCCGACCGCCTGCGCCCGCGCGCACTCGATGAGGTAGTGGGCCAGGACCATCTTGTCGGCCCGGATGGGGCGATCACGCGCATGGTCGAACGCGGCTCGCTTGCCTCACTGATCCTCTGGGGACCTCCGGGCAGCGGCAAGACCACCATCGCCCGGCTGCTCGCGGCCGGTGCCGGCCTCCATTTCGTGCAGCTCTCCGCCGTGTTTTCCGGCGTCGCTGACCTCAAGCGCACGTTCGAGGAGGCGGCGCGCCGGCTCCGCACCGGAGAGGGCACATTGCTGTTCGTCGATGAGATTCATCGCTTCAATCGTGCCCAACAGGACGGCTTCCTGCCGGTGGTCGAGAACGGAACGATCATCCTGATCGGCGCCACCACCGAGAATCCGTCCTTCGCGCTGAATGGCGCACTGCTGTCCCGCTGCCAGGTCCTGGTGCTGCGTCGGCTGGACGACGCCGCATTGGAGAAGCTGCTGGAACGCGCCGAGGCTGATCTGGGGCGCGCCTTGCCGCTGACAGCGGATGCCCGCACTACGTTGCGCGCCATGGCCGACGGCGACGGGCGATATCTGCTCAACATGGCCGAGCAACTCGCCGCGCTGCCGACCGAGACGGCTCCGCTCGATCCGGCGGGGTTGGCGGAGCTGCTCGCGCGCCGCGCGGCGCTGTACGACAAGGACCGCGAGGAGCATTACAACCTGATCTCCGCGCTGCACAAATCACTGCGGGGGTCGGATCCCGATGCGGCGCTCTACTGGTTGGCTCGCATGCTGGCCGGCGGTGAGGACCCCCGCTACGTCGCCCGCCGACTGGTCCGTTTCGCCGCTGAGGACGTCGGTATGGCTGATCCGGCGGCATTGGGGCAGGCGCTGGCGGCGTGGGAGACGTACGAGCGCCTCGGCAGCCCTGAGGGGGAACTGGCGATCGCTCAGGCGGTCGTCTATCTCGGCACGGCACCGAAATCGAATGCGGTGTACGAGGCCTATTCGGCGGCGCGAGCCGCGGCCAAGAGGACCGGAAGCCTGATGCCGCCGGCGCATATGCTGAATGCGCCGACCAGGCTGATGAAGGATCTCGGCTACGGCGCCGGCTATGAATACGACCATGAGGCAGAGGACGCGTTCTCCGGGCAGAACTATTTTCCGGAGGGCATGCGCCGGCAGGATTTCTACCAGCCGCGCGACCGCGGCTTCGAGCGCGAGATTGCCAAACGCCTCGCCTGGTGGGCCAAGCTGCGCACCGAACGAAGTTAGCCACCGAGGGGCGGGCCAGCCCGGAAAGGGCTGGCCCAATCCCCTACCGCCGAGTAATAGTGATCTGTCGGTAGCACACGGTATGTCCGGTTTAGGTAGCGCACGATCTGTCCGGTGATGATGGTTCCTTTTGGGAGCCCGGATGCGCCGGTCGGAAGCCCTTCAGGGTGTGCGAGTGATCAAGTTCGGGAGCGTGCTGGAGCGGTATGAAGCGAGCGAACTCAACCAGTGCGAAGCGGCGGAGCTGCTTGGGATCAGCGAGCGGACATTCCGTCGTTGGCAACAGCGCTACGAAGAGTGCGGGGCGGCCGGTCTTCTGGACCGGCGGCTTGGTCGGGCGTCTGGGAAGCGGGTTCCGGTCGACCGGGAGGAGGAGGTCGAGCGGCTGTATCGTATGCGTTACAGCGGGTTCACGGCGAAGCACTTTCACGAGCACTTGGTGGGCCGCCACGGTTTCCGCTGGGGCTACACGTGGACCAAGGCGTTCCTGCAATCGAAGGGGCTTCTGGAGCGCGCCGCGCGGCGCGGCGCACACCGGCGCAAGCGGCCGCGACGGCCGTTGCCTGGAATGATGCTTCATCAGGATGGGTCGCGCCATGAATGGCTGGCGGGGCGGGAGACGCTGGACCTGATAGTGACGATGGACGACGCGACGAACGTGATCTACTCGGGGTTTTTGGTAGCGGAGGAAGGCACGGAATCGACGTTCCAGGCTCTGCTGGAGGTGTTTGGCGCGCATGGCCTGCCGCTGAGCCTCTATACGGATCGGGGCAGCCACTACTTCGTGACGCCGGAGTCTGGCGGCCCGGTTGACCGGAAGCGGCCGACACAGGTTGGGCGGGCGCTGGCGCATTTGGGCGTGGAGCACATTGCGGCCTACTCACCGCAGGCCCGTGGTCGTTCGGAGCGGCTGTTTCAGACGTTACAGGATCGCCTGGTCAAGGAGCTGGCGCTGGCTGGGATCACGACGGTTGCGGAGGCCAACCGGTTCATTCGGGATTGCTACCTGCCGGCGCACAACGCGCAGTTTGCGGTGAAGGCGGAGCAGGAGGGATCGGCTTTCGTCGCCGTTGCTGGTGTCGATCTGCGGGAAATTCTGTGTATCCAGGAGGAGCGCCAGGTGGACCGCGACAACACGGTTTCGTGGCGACGGATGAAGCTGCAGATACCACCGTCGCCGCTGCGTGCTCATTTCGTGAAGGCACGGGTGAAGGTGCGGCAATATCACGACGGGAGCCACGCGGTGTTCCACGGCCCGCGCTGCCTGGGACGCTATGACGCGCAGGGGGCGCTGCGGATGGCGGCGTTGGACGCGGCGGCATGATCGCGCTTGGGTCCGGCTCGCCTGTGGATTTGTGGGCAACGGAAGAGCGTTGCCCACAACTCCACAGGCGCATCAGCAAAAGAAGGAAATTGATTTCATGAGTTGAAGAAGACGCGCCCGTCACCAGCCAACGGCCCGCCTGACCTGCCGCCAGAACGGCCGCCGTTCTGTCCCTGCCTCTTGGGAACGGACCGGAAACAAGCGGACAACTGATGTGCTACGTAAACCGGACAACTTAATTAGCTATCGACAGCCGAGTAATAGTGATCTTGACCCTGATGGTCAGTTTCACTATAATCAACGGCAGGAGCTGACGATGGTTGCTCATCGTTTCGCTCCTCGCTGAGCGCCGGGTAGGCCGATCCTGCCCGGCGCGTCTGTCTCCGGGGTCCGGGTTAAGGTCTGATCTACAGGGAAACTGCTTCAGGGCGGCAGATTACGCTGCCGGCTGCCCGCCTGAACTCTTGCCCACGTGTCACGCAGATCGACGACACGGTTGAACACCAGCCCGCCGGGCATCGAGCTGGAATCAGCGCAGAAATACCCTTGTCGTTCAAACTGCACCGCCTCGCCGAGGGGGGCAGCGGCCAGCGTCGGTTCCAACAAGCAGCCTTTCAGCACTTCGAGGGAGTTCGGATTGAGATCGGCCATGATATCGCCGCTCGCTCCCGGATTGGGACACGTGAACAACGAGTTGTACAGCCGAACGTCAGCCGGCACCGTGTCCGCGGCAGCCACCCAATGCACCGTTGCCTGCACCTTCCGGCCATCTGGTGCATTGCCGCCACGCGTAGCTGGATCGTATGTGCAGCGTAGCTCCACTACCTCATTGGTTTCGTTCTTTACTGCCTCACGACAAGTGATAAAATAACCATAGCGCAGACGAACCTCGCGTCCGGGCGACAGCCGGAAGAATTTCTTGGGCGGATTCTCCATGAAATCGTCTCTTTCGATATAGAGCTCACGTCCGAAGGTGATCGGCCGCGTGCCGGCCGCCGCATCCTCGGGATTGTTGATCGCCTCGAGCACCTCCGTCCTGCCCTCGGGATAGTTCTCGATCACCAGCTTCAGTGGGCGGAGCACCGCCATCCGCCGCGGGGCCGTCCAATTCAGCACCTCGCGGATCGAATGCTCGAATGCCGCGAACTCGGCGACGCTGTTCACCTTGGTGATGCCGCTGCGACGCACGAAATCGCGGATCGCGGCCGGCGGCACACCGCGGCGCCGCATGGCGGCCAGTGTCGGCATGCGCGGATCGTCCCATCCCTCGACCCGACCTTCACTCACGAGCCGGGTCAGCACGCGCTTGGACATGACGGTATAGGCGATGTTGAGCCGTGAGAACTCGTACTGATGGGGCCGCGATGGCACCGGCAGGTTGTCGAGCAGCCAGTCATACAGCGGCCGATGGTCCTCGAACTCCAGCGTGCACAGCGAATGCGTGACTCCCTCGATGGCGTCCGATTGACCATGCGCGAAGTCATAGGTCGGATAAATGCACCACGCATTGGCCGTGCGCGGGTGTTCGAGGTGCAGGATACGATAAAGCACCGGGTCGCGCAGGTTGATGTTGGGCGAAGCCATGCTGATTTTCGCCCGCAGGACCCGGGCGCCGTTGGGAAACTCGCCCGCCCGCATGCGCCGGAACAGGTCGAGATTTTCCTCCACCGGCCGGTCGCGGTACGGACTGTTCTGCCCCGGCTCGGTCAGCGTACCGCGCATCGTCCGCATCTCATCGGGCGGCGTGTCGTCCACAAATGCCTTACCCTCGCGAATAAGGTGTTCGGCCCATTGATAGAGCTGTTCGAAATAGTCGGACGCATGATAGAGATGCTTGCCCCAGTCGAAACCCAGCCAACGCACATCCCGCTTGATCGCCTCAATGAACTCCTGCTCTTCCTTGCTAGGATTGGTATCGTCGAATCGAAGATGGCACCGGCCGTTGAACTGCTCGGCGATACCGAAATTCAGGCAGATCGCCTTTGCATGCCCGATATGGAGATAGCCATTCGGCTCCGGCGGAAAGCGGGTGACCACCTGCGTGACACGCCCAGCCTCGATATCCGCCTGGATTACGTCGCGAATAAAATCGCGCCCAGCGTCCGTGGTTGGCGTCTCACTCACCGTCATGTTGTCAACTCCAGGCCAAAAGATCGCCGCACTTTACATGCCGCCGTCATTTAGGCCACTGCCGGAGGTTTGGGAGGGCAGGGGCCTGGTGCTACACCGGATGGACTGCGCGCAATCGGAGACGACGCCCATGAGCTACGAGCCCCAGCGGTTCGATTTCTCGATCCCGGTCCGGGTGAATCTGTCGTCCGATACGCAGACGAAGCCGTCTCGCGGAATGAAGGAGGCAATGGCGGCGTCCGAAGTGGGCGACGAGCAGGCGGGCTCCGACCCCACCGTCTGGGCGCTGTGCGACCGCGTCGCGGCGCTGCTCGGCAAGGAGTCGGCGATGTTCCTGCCCTCCGGCACGATGTGCAACCAGGTCTCGCTGGCGACCCATTGTCGGCCGGGCGATGAGGTGCTGGCGCACGAGACGGCGCATATTTTGGGTAGCGAAGGCGGCGCCCCGGGGGCGATCGCCGGAGTCATGGTGCGCGGGCTGACCGGCCCGCGCGGGCAATTCACGGTCGAGACGGTGGAGGCGGCGCTGCGGCGGCCCAGCCGGTATTCCCCGCCGCAGCAACTCGTCGCAGTGGAGCAGACCGCCAACCGCGGCGGCGGATCCTGCTGGCCAGCCGAGCAGCTTCGCGCTGTCGCCGATTGCGCGCACGCGCACGGCTTGGTGACGCATATGGACGGTGCGCGGCTGCTCAATGCCGCGGTGGCACTCGGTGTATCGGCGAACGAGCAGGCAGCGGGTTACGACAGCGTCTGGCTCGATTTCACCAAGGGGCTTGGCGCGCCGCTCGGGGCGGTGTTGTGCGGATCGAAGGCGTTTATCGGCGACGCCTGGCGCTGGAAACAGCGGCTGGGCGGCGCCATGCGGCAGGGTGGTATCTGCGCCGCGGCTTGCCTCTATGCGCTCGACCACAATGTGGAAGGGCTCGCCCAGGACCATGCCAATGCGCGGGCACTCGCGCGCGGCATGGCGCAGCTTCCCGGAATCGAGGTGGAGACGCCGGAAACCAACCTGATCTTCTTTGACACAGTAGGGACCGGCATGACGGCGCCGCAGTTTGCAGCCCGGCTGCGCGGCGAGGGCGTTCTGATCTCAACCTCGGGGACGTACCGGGCGCGGGCGTGCCTGCATCTCGATATCGCCGCCGCGGATGTGGAGGCCGCGTTGGCGGCGATGCGGCGCGTGTTGCGCCTGTGAGGCTAGAAGTGCTGCCGTCCGCCTAGATTGTATCCAACGAATAATAGCCGCGGTGGTCGCGGGTCACGGCTCCGTGACCACGGAGTGTGAGGTAGTTCACACCTTGAAGCCGATCGGCGGTGTGAGCATGGCGGTGCCGACATGCGAGCCCGGAATGGCATCGAAATGCGCGAACCTGCAGATCGTCCTCGCTCTGCTACTCTCCGCGGCGGCGGCGGTTGTCTCGGCGCCGGACGTTCGGCGCACAATGAGCGAGATTCATCCGCGACCCTTCGCCGATGTGGTGAACGAGGTCGTGGCCGGTGTCGCCACGGGAATGCGAATAGCGCCGGCCACCGACTGAAATCGCCGGCGGAGGCGGTTCCATGAGCAACATCATCCTTCTTTTCGCCTGCCTGCTGCTGGGTATGGCGCTCGGCTGGTCGAAACGGTTCCCTCCGGGCGCCCATCTCTCGCTCAACGCCTTCATCCTGCACGTCTCGCTGCCTGCGCTGATTCTGCTGCAGATCCACAGCATTCAACTGCGTCCTGACCTGCTCTACTCCGTCGCCATGCCTTGGCTGCTGTTCGCGATGGGTTGCGGCTTCTTCTGGCTGCTCGGCCGCGCGATGCGCTTCTCCGCCGCCACGACCGGCGGCCTGATGCTGGCCGGCGGGCTTGCCAACACGTCGTTCGTCGGACTGCCGATGATCCAGGCCTTCTACGGCAGCGGCGGCATGGCGACAGGGATCCTGATCGACCAGCTCGGCACGTATCTTGTGCTGAGCACGCTCGGGATCACGATAGCTGCGTTCTATTCGCACGGCTCGACGCGGGCCGGCGCGGTGCTGCGGCGGATCGTGGGCTTTCCGCCACTGATCGCGCTGATGCTCGCACTGGTCCTGATGCGGACGGAGTATCCCGCCTGGGTCACCGACGTGTTGCGCTCGCTGGGCGGCACGCTGACGCCGCTCGCGCTGGTTTCGGTCGGGATGCAACTGCATCTCGATCAGCTTCGCGGCAACATCTCGGCGCTTGCCACCGGCCTGTCGTTCAAGCTGCTGATCGGTCCGGCGGTGCTGGCGCTGGTCTATGTCTGGTGGCTGCATGCGCGCGGCCAGACGATGCAGATCACGCTGTTCGAATCCGCCATGGGCCCGCAGATCGGCGGCGCCATCGTGGCGATCCAACATGACCTCAACCCCACGCTGATCACGCTGATGGTGGGGATTGGCATCACCTTGTCATTTGCGACGCTACCCGCCTGGTGGTATCTGTTGCAAGGGATATGACGGCGGCCGCGGGCCTGCGGGAAGGGAGCAGGTCATGGAGCATCGAGGCCCGAGCCGGACCGCAGTCGTGACTGCGATGCTCCGGGGCGCCCATTATCGTCTCGACAACTCGCCGCCGATTTTTGCTGACCGTTTCGCGCGTCCCTTCGCCCCTGGTCGGCGCCTCCTGGTCGGTGTACTCGGCTGGGCTGATGGCGGCGTGGATCTATCTGGTCGGCATGGTCGCGATCTGGTTTGGCCCAAAGACGAAGGGTCGACCGCTTGAGGATTGATGGCCGCGGTCGCCGGAGCAAACGTCATGAGTGAACCTTTATACAATACGGGGGCCGTCGGCTACGATTCGCTCCTCGGGCAGGTCACGCGCTCCTACCTGCCCGCGTTGCTGCAGGCCGCACACCTTCATTCGGGCCAGACCGTGCTGGATATCGCGACGGGCACCGGAGCTGCCGCCGAAGCCGCTGCGGCGACCGTGGGACCGTCGGGCTCGGTGATTGCCGGCGACGTTTCACCTGATATGTTGGCGATTGCCCGGCAGAACTTGCGGGGATTGCCGATCACGCTGCTGCCACTCGACGCCCAGGAACTGCCTTTCCCCGACGGCTCCTTTGATACCGTTCTTTGTCAACTCGGCTTGATGTTCTTCCAGGACCCGGAGTCCGCGCTGAAGGAATTTCTTCGGGTTTTGCGGCCAGGCGGATATGCAGCCGTCAGCGTTAATTCCACGCCTGAGCGTTCGCTCTTCCTCCGCGTTGGCGTCGTGATCGCCGACTACGTTCCTGCTAAGGCTGAGATGTTCCGGCGTGCTTTCTCCATTCGCGATGCCGGGCGTTTGCGTACGCTATTCGACAGCGCAGGCTTCCGCACAGTTGCGGTGGAGAGCGAGACGCGCAAGAGCCGGTTTGAGTCGTTCGATGACTATTTTAGCGGGATCGAGAAGGGTGCGACAGTGAGCGGACAGGAATACATCCAGCTTCCCGACGACGTTCGTCGCGCGGTTCGCGAAGAGGTTCGTCGTGGCCTACCTCAATTGAGCAACGACGGACCGTTTGAGATCGAGGTGGAAGTTCTGATTGGCAGCGGGCGCCGGTAATGTAGTCGGCAGATCAGTGCGAACCCGCTCACCCTCGGCCCTGCATCTGGCGCGCCGCCGCGTCACGCGGCACCGCCTGCGACACGTTGTATCCCGGCGCACCCTGTACATCGTCGCCCGGATGCGCGGCGCGGAGCGCTCACGAGACGTTTGCAAGATCGAACAGCTTGTGCAGCCGATCGGCGAACCAACTGGCGACGCGATTGAGCGGCACTGCGCCGTCCATCTCAGGCGAGGCCATCAACTTACCCGCGGCCTGGCGCCGCGCGAGTTCGCGACCTAGTTCCTGCGCGACCGTCGCGCGGGCCTCCAGGATCGGCGCCAGATCGTCTTTTGTCAGCTCATAGATCGTTGTCGGCATCAGAGCCGAAATCCTGGCCTTAGCCGGCGCCCCAGTTAGCAAACCGATCTCGCCGAAATGGTCGCCTGGACCTAGCCGCATCAGTTCGATCTCGTTCCCGCCCACAACGTGGGTCAGCGACAGCACCCCTGCTCCGATAATGAACAGCGATTGCAGAACCACCCCGGCCTCAAGCAGGATCTCCCCTTTATCGACTGTTTTTTGCTTCATCTTTGCGGCGAGCGATTGCCGCTCGTCCGGCGTCAAGCTGGCGAAGATGACAACCAGGTTCAGTGCCCTTTCAGGACAGTCTGCCGCATTCGGCAACGTGTAGGTCTCAGGGACCGTCGATACCGGCCTGTCGACCGTTGCTAAATCTACGCCCGCAGCGGCCACGTGTCGGTAAATCAAGTCGAGCAGCTCGTTTTGGGCGTCGGTCGCGTGAGCCAGGTCTTCGGCAAAAAACCCTATTTCGAATTCGGTCCCAGGCCCGCTAATCGACTTGACCGTGATCCAGGGGGCAGGCCGCGTCAGGACAAGCCGGCTGTTTAGAAGCGCCTGTTCCAGGATTTTGACGCCGGCTGCGGGCGTTGCCTTGCGGTCGAGCTGGACCGTCACGGTCATCCCATGAACGCCGGAGGGCGAGCTGGTATTCACGATCTTTGACTTGGCGATCGTGCTGTTCGGCACGATCGCCAGATCCCGCTTCCCGGTCAGCACGTGCGTCGCGCGCCAGTTCATCTCGATAACCCGGCCGTCGGTACCGCCTTCAATGCTGATCCAGTCGCCGGGCCGATAGGGCCGGCTGAAATTGAGGACAATGCCGGAAAATACGTCGTTCATTGTGCTTTGCAGGGCCAGTCCTAGGATGATGGCTATCACCCCCGATGTCGCCAGCAGCCCCTGGATCGGAAGATCGAAGACGTAAGCAATGACGGCCAAAACAGCAGCGAGATAAATCAGGCCGGCGAGCAGGTCCTGGACCAGCTTGCCCTCGCGTGGCCGGTGTTCGGCGACGACAAAGACGCGCACGACAGCAACCAGGAACCATGCGGCCCACAGCCACCACGCGATCGCCAAGGCGCGGCGGACCGCATCTTCGAATGGTATGCCAGTCGACTTTAGGGGTCGATAGGGAACGACATCAGCTTTGACCAAAACGATCGTCAGAGCGATCAGAAAAATCACCCGTGCAATCGCCCGGCCGAGCGGATGCTTGCGAAACAGCAGATGCGTCAGCAGCGCGCCCGCGGCAATAGCCACAAGGGCTATGACCAGCGGATCGCTGGCAGCAGCCATCGTCGCAGCCGGAAGATTGGTCATCTCGCCGCTTCTCCATGCGCACGACAGTTCGTCTGCGGTTCTGGCTTGGAGAAGCGCGATCGTAAAGTGGCGCCAGGCTGGGGCCCGGGGCTAACGGCTCGGTCTGTGAGTCGGCCTCGTTCGGTTCCGGGTCGCGCAACGGCCGGGATGCCCCTAGGATGCGGGTGCTGGCTCCCGCTCACCCAAACGAAGGGTACCGTTAGAACACCATGGCTAGGCCACGGCGGCTAGCGTCAACATCCGCACAGCACGCCCCATGATTCGAACGGCGTACTGGCCGATGATGCCGCTCATGGCTTGAATGCAGGCCACCGCAACGCCTCCAGCTCCTGCCGAATCTCGTTCCGTCGCGCCTCGCCGGCTGAACGGAACTCCCGCCAAATAGAAATCCCCGCGTCGGTCAGCGCCTTGACCAGCTCAGGCACCACTTTGATGAAGTCGCCAATTCCCTTCGGCGTCCCACTGCCCTGCGGAATGATAGTCCCGGTCACGAAATTGGTGAACGCCACCCGCTTGTCGACCGCGGCGTTTAGCGCCGCCTCGAATGCTGCGGACTGGTCCGGCGGCCGTGTCCGTTCCAGCTCGTGTTCCAGCTCGGATATCAACCCGTCGAAGTCAGCCTTCGCCTCGGCATATAGCGTCACCCCCTCGGCATATTGGCCGGCATCCTTGCGGCCGTAGTCGTTCAGAATGGCGATGAACTGTTCCGCCAGCGACCTCTCACGCGCAAGCACGCGGATACCCTCGTCTGGCACTTGCGCTCTCGGCCGCCCCACCCACCCGCACGCCGCGACGCAGGCGCCAAACAGCCACCGCCGCCGGTTCATGGCACCACCGTCGCGATAACGAGGTCCGGGATCGTCTTCGGCTTGGCCGACGTCGGACTCTGTTCGCCGTCGGTCAGCTCCTGCACGCGATGCGACAGATATACCTCCAACTCAGCTATCGAAATCCTCTTGTCATGCTGATAGTCGGCTCCGCCCTTGAGCGCTTCTACCAGGGCCTTGGTGAAGGCCCCGTTCTGCCACTTGTCACTCTCCTGCGAGAACTGTCGCCCTGTAGATGAGGTGAACACCACGATGCCCTTCTCCGCCGACGCAAGACTGTTGGCCAGCCGGTCGACGTCCGGCTGCGTCGGCCCTTTCGTGCCGCCTGCCCCGCCGGCGAAGCAGGTGTCCAGGAACGCGATCACCTTTCCCGGCACCTTGCTGAGGAAGTTCTCAATCTCGAAGTCCTGGATCGTCGTCAAATCCAGATCCGACTGGTCGGCATCGTACGGCAGATAGTGGTAGTGGTCGCCGGCATCGTTTTGGCCATGTCCGGAGAGGAACAGCATCGCGACATCGCGTGCCGGGGTCTTCTCCAGCCAGCTCAGCCCCTTACGGATATCCTCGCGGGTGGCGTGCCCATCCTCCAGGTCGCGCACCTCGACATGGTTGTACAGCCCGCCTTCTTGCTCCCTCGCCAAGCTGACGAAATCCGCAGCATCCTTGGCCGAGTACTTCAAATTCAGGCCTGCGTCCTTGTAGTGCGCTACCCCGACCGCGAGTACATAAAGGTCGGGTTTGTACCAGTCCTTCTCGCCGTGCCAACCGACATGCACGACCGCCGCTTCGCTCACCGTCTGCGCGTTTGCCGCCACCAGCGAAATTACTGCGTTGTGTTGTGGCATCGGCACCGACACGCTGGCTACGGTGCCGTCGGTGCCCGAGGTGATCGGGGTTGGGGGTGGCGTTATCGCCGGTCTGCCGTCCACCAGAACGGTGACGCCGGTCACAGGCGTCGGCGAGCGGACCAGGTATGTGACATCGATTGGCGACGTAGCCATCGACGACAGATCGGGGGGCGACAGGATCCTCACTACCGGCGGCAATAGGCTGGCAACTGATGCCGGCGACTTGCGTCCCGCCACCGCGTTGGCCCTCCGCACGGCCTCGTCTACGTCCAGCGTATCGAGCACCAGGGCTAGGATGTCCGGCCGATTGAACTGCTCGCTAAATTGTTTCGCCGGGAAGAAGTCCGCTTCGTGGTCCTTGTCGTGATTGACGTGCCAGCCGATCAGCTCGTCACCCCCCGCGCTTGCGTCGTAGTAGCCTTGCGGCGTCCATGCCACCCAGCGCTTGCCGTCAACATGCGGAAACAGCGCTAGCAGCTCCGCCCCGTCGCGCAGCCGGTACCAGCGAATCGTGCCGTCGCCGAACGCTGCCACCGCGAGCCTGCCGTCCGAGGTGGCGTTCACCGCCCAAGCGACGCCAGGAGCGTCCTGCGCCCAGATTTGCGAGCCGTCCTTGTCAAATAGGCGTAAGCTCCAATCAGCGCCAACCAGTAGGCGCTCGCCGACGACGTCTACTGCGCGCGATAGTTCGTCGTGCTCCAGCTGGAGCGTCTTCCCGTTGAGCGTTGGGGCCCGGTCGTCCTGCCAGTGTTGGACCTCCATACTGGGGCCGGACAGATTGGGGCCCGTCATGTTGGCGTTGTCGGTTGGCGCGCTGATCACGCGCCGCTCCGCCAGCGCGAAAATGGCCGGCTGCTTCCCGAGTGTGGCGAATGCGAACCGCACCACCTTGCCGTCAGGTGAGAGTTCGAATCCGTCACCCATGTCGCGATAATCTGCCGTCGCCGCGGTGTGCAGCAGATCGACGCGGCCCGCGTCGCGCAGCACACCCCAGCTCGGCTCAAACGAGCCAAACGCCACATCCGAACCCGATAAAGGCATCAAACTAAGAATTGTATCTCTTGCCACCGACAGGTCTCTATACGCGCCGCGTCCGCCGTCCGACCAGGTGCGGATGAACATTTGCCCCGCATTATCGGCCCTCCCCCCTGCGAACAGCTCGCTGCCGTCCGCCGACCATGCGACTGTCGCCATGTCATCATTGGTGCCCATAATATCCGGAGTCACCAGCGGCCGTAGATCATGCCATGCAAGCACCTCCACCCGGCGGCTACCATAGTATCCCACCGCAACGCGCTCGCCGTCCGGCGAGACCGCCACCCCATACGCCCTGCCGGGGACCCTCACCTTGGGGAGCAGCGGTAGCCCCTGTGCATTATAGCTCCGCAGATACCCGTCGAAGCTAGTGGTAACCAGTTCGCCCGACTTGCGAAACGCCAGTCCGTAGACGGTATCGTCGTAGCGGACATCGCTCCAGGCGACTGTCCAGTCACCGGTCCGCCAGACCCGCACGCCGCTCCTACGGTACAGCCCTGCCGCGAGCAGGCTGCCATCTAGTGTTGTGACTTTAACGCTTGTCGCCCACGTGCGACCTTCTCGAGGATAGCGGCAGCGGAGGCGGTCCACACGAAGGGCTTGGGATCGGCATTATGACGCTGCAAGTAATCCCGGATCGCCGTGACCAATGCCGCGACACTTTTAAACACGCCACGGCGGATGCGGTCCCCGGTGATCAGGCCGAAGAACCGTTCGACCTGATTGAGCCAGGAGGCCGAGGTCGGGGTAAAATGCATGTGAAACCGCGGGTGTCGCTTTAGCCAAGCCCGGACCTTGGCGTGTTTGTGTGTGGCGTAGTTGTCCGCGATCAGATGCACATCGAGGTGGTTCGGTGTCTCGGCGTCGATCCGGCGCAGGAATTTAAGCCACTCCTGGTGACGGTGACGCGGCATGCACTGGCCGATGACCCTGCCAGTGGCCACCTCCAGGGCGGCGAATAGCGTGGTAGTGCCGTGGCGCTTGTAATCATGCGTCATGGTGCCGCAACGCCCCTTCTTGAGCGGCAGGCCGGGCTGCGTGCGGTCAAGTGCCTGGATCTGGCTCTTCTCATCCACCGAGAACACCAATGCCTTCTCCGGAGGATTAAGGTAGAGGCCGACGATGTCCTGCACCTTCTCGACGAACCGCTTGTCGTTCGACAGCTTGAAGGTCTTTACCCGATGCGGCTTGAGCTCGTGTGCCTTCCAGATGCGCTGGACGCTGGTGTAGCTGAGGCCGCTGGCGGCGGCCATCTTGCGGATGCTCCAGTGGGTGCCGGCCGGCGGCTTCTCGTGCAGAGTCTTGTGTATGACCTGCTGGATCGTCTCGGCCGTCAGCGGCGGCTTACGCCCCGGGCGGGTGGCGTCGCGCCGCAGGCCATCGATCCCCTTGGCCAGGTAGCGCTCCTGCCAACGGCTGACCGTCACCTTGCTCTTGCCGACCGAGCGCGTGATCGCCATCAGGCCAAGCCGCGCTGCCGACAGCAGCACGATCTGCGCCCGCCAGACCAACTTCTGCGGCGTGTTCCGCCCGGAAATCCAACCTTGCAGCGTCGCCCGATCCGCAGGCGACAGCCAGATACATGCCTCTGTCTTGCTCATGCCAACAGAATCGCACGGTCGCGCCGACTTGGGAATCGTCCGTTAGGATCAGAGCACTAGCGAAAATGCCAATGAATTGATGGTTCCCGGCAACCCAACCAGCCGCCGCACCAGCTTGCCCGAGCCGGTGTCGAACAGGTAGACGCTGGCGGAGCCGTCCCACTCCCACCCGGTCCGACCGCCAACCGCGGCGATCGCGCCATCGGGCGACAGCGCGCCGGCTTGCAGCTCACCCTCATGCCCGCTGCCGATCGGCGGGCGGAGTATGCAAATCAGCCTTCCGTCGTCCAGCGACCACAGCCGTGCCGTCTTGTCGAAAGAGACGGTCAACAGCAACTTACGCCGCGCGTCGGCGCTGATGCGCGGTATCTCCGCCATGTGCATACCGGTCTCCAGCCGCAGCAGCGGCTGGGCCGGCGGCTCGCCCGACAGCGCAATATTGCTCCACAGCAGCAGGCTCAGAGCGACCGCCGCCACCCAGTGCCGTCCCATTCCACTGCTGGTGAGCATGCCACCCTCCAGGCGCGTCACAGTTACGGTGGGCAGGTCATCCTCGCGACTGCTGGCGCTGCGGCAAGCTAGTCCCGCACGCACACGCTCCGCAATATTTTGACGACGATCAGCGCAGCGAGGCGGTCGAGCAGGCTGGTCGTCACCGCGACGATCAGATACTCGCCACGCACCCCGTATGTCTTGGTCAACTCCTGGTCAGGCACCTCACGGCGGAGACGACGACGCCACCCGCCCGGATAAGGCCGAAGGACAGCGCGAGAGTCGCTCCGCCGACTGTGTCGATGACGACGTCGAACTGGCGCTTGAGATGCGCGAACGCGTCAGCACGCGGGCCGTCGATCACCTCGCGTGCGCCCAGCGCCCGGACCAACGCTGCCTCCTCCGCGGACGCGGTCGCCGTGACCTCGGCGCCCGCCCAATGGGCAAGCTGCACCGCGTAGGCGCCCACGTTTCCGGCAGCCCCGTGCACCAGCACGCGCTGCGAGGCCTCCAGATGAGCGCCGTCGAATAGCATCTGCCATGCAGTGGTCGCAACCACTGGCACCGAGGCTGCCTCCGGGTGGCTGAGGCGCCCCGGCTTACGGGCGATCATGGCCGCTTCGGCGGCCGCGAACTCGGCATAGGCGCCGGTGAAGCGCGCGGTTGGTGACGCCATACACCTCTTCGCCAGGCTCCATCCCGCCGTTCACACCCGGGCCAACCGAATCCACGACGCCGGACAGATCGGAGCCGAGCACGAGCGGAAGCGGTTGCCGAAGGTCGCTGCGGCCTTCTCGCACCAAGGCGTCCCATGGCCCAACCCCAGCGGCGAGGACGCGGACGAGCACCTGGCCATCGCCCGGGCTAGGGACCGGCGCGTCTGTGTGGTGGATCGCCGCCAGCCCGCCGAAGGCGCGGACCTCGACCGCCTTCACGGCTCGAGGCGGCGTTCCCTCATGGGAGGTAGCGTGTGTTTGGCTCATTTCGCTGTTCGCGCCGTCAGCGCCTACGATCACCGCCGCCATTGTCCAGCCAAAAGGACTCAGTCAACACCGGTTCCGCTCCAACGCAAGTTGAAGAGCATCGTCCAGGCGATCGTTGCCCCAGAACATCTCCGCTCCGGCGAAGAAGGTAGGGGCGCCGAATATACCCTTAGCACGGGCTTGTTCCGTCTGTTGGCGCAAGCGTGTCTTGGTGGGCTCGGACTGGGCTTGATCCAGAATGTCCGAGGCCGGGAGATCAAGTTCCGTCAATATCCTCGCCATATGGCTGGGCTGGTTGATGTCTTCGTCCAACACGAAATTGAGTTCCATCACCTGTCGGCAGAAATCGCCGATCCAAGGTTTTTCGGCCCCCAACAGCGCTATTCGCGAAGGAAGCACCGCAATCGGGGAAACGTGCTGGGCTGCATCCATCTCAGCCCGTACTTGCGGCACTGACGCACCATGTCCTGCCACACGTAGGCAGCCTTGTCTTTTTGCAGCACGAAGGGGGATGTTTCCATGCCCAAAGCGCGAAATATAGGTCCTAGTAGAAACGGCTTCCAAGCGATCCGAACGCTGCGTCGCCGCGCCTCGTCCTCGATCCGCATGACGCTCAGGTAGCTATAGGTGCTGCCGAATTCGAACCAGAACTCGATGTCCCGTGGCAATTCGGACGCCACTGTCGAACCGGTCATCGCAGAGCACTCCCCTTATGTGGCGGCGGTGGACCGGATCCTATCCCGTCCGGATTTGCGAAGCCGGGGCAATCTCCGGCTACCATGCCAAAGAAGCCACCCCAGCAATGAGGCTGCCATGCGACTTGGCATCGTGACGATCCCTCGACCCACGGACGACGGCAGCGTCATCGACCGGGTCATCGAGTTCGCCCGTCGGGTGGAGGCGCTGCAGTTCAGTGGCCTGTGGGTGACGGATTCTTTCGCCCGCGGCCGCCCGACGCTGGACCCGCTCATCCTCCTCGCAGCCGTCTGCGCTGAAACAAAGGTAATCGAGCTCGGGACATGCGTGGTGCAAATCCCGCTGCGCCACGCGGTCGAGCACGCCCACCGCGTGCAGTCGCTGCACCTCCTCTCCCGAGGCCGGCTTCGCTTCGGCGTGGGCGCCGGCTCGACGAAGGCGGATTTCGATGCGGTCGAGGCCGACTATGATGCCCGCTTCAAAACGCTACCGCGTTATCTCGACATCATGCGCCGCATCTGGAACGGCGAGCCCGTGTTCGGCCCTGCCCTGACCCCTTGGCCCGGCACCAAAGGCGGGCCGCCTGTCCTGCTGGGGGCCTGGCGCAGCGCACGCTGGATCGGGCTGGCGGCCGAGACGTGCCAGGGCTGGATCGCGTCGGGTATCTTTTCCGAATGGGACGACCTGCAAGCGGGCCTGGCAAAGTACCGCGCCGCCGGCGGCAAACGTGCCCTGCTGGCGAACATCTTCACCGACCTCCGGGCGGAGCCGGAGCCCAATCCCACCGCCGCACGAGCCAGGATTTCACTGTATTGTCCGCCTGCCGAAGCGCGCCGCCGGCTGCACCGGGTGGAACAACTCGGCTTCGATGATGCGCTACTGGTCTGCCCGTTCGATGCGCCGGAGCAATTGGAAACGCTGCGGACACTGATATAGGGGCGACCGAACGGTCCGGCGGCTTCATTCGAACCAAAACCCTGCTCAATCTGCCTCGTCTGCCAGCAGACGCACGTGCTCCGCCTGCGCCGCCCGGGCCAGATCAGTGTCGAGCGTCGCTAACGCCAATCCCGTTCGCCGCGCCAGATCGAGATAGCTTGCATCATAAACTGAAAGCCGACGTCGTCGGGCCACGCCGAGCAAGCCCACCTCGTCGGGCGCGGCATCCACTGTCACCGGCAATCGCGACAGATCACGGAGAAAGCCCGCAGACTCTGCCTCTGTCAGCCGACCCCGCCGCTCGTTGCTGAGCAGCGCATTGCGCAACTCGAACCACCAAAGCGCCGGCACAACCGCCTCATCAGTGCGGATCCGGCGAAGCGCCAGACCTGCCGCGGGATGGCCCTCGTCCTCGAATGCCCAGCAGAGAGCGACCGAGGCATCAAGGACGAATGGCATCAGTATTTGTGCCCCTCGTGGCGGGAAGACAGAAGCTCTCGACCGTTATCCGCCCGGTACGCTGGCGAAGCCGCTTGATGCCCTCGATCGCTCGATCAATCTCCTCCTGACGTCGGGCCGGCTCGGGAACGATCCGGGCAATGGCGCGGCCATGCCGGGTAATGACGAGTGTCTCACCGTCCTCCACTTCATCGAGAAGCTGAAGCAGATGGATTTTGGCCTCTGAGAGTCTGTCCGGGAACATTGCTAGTTCCTGCATAGCCGTCTGACCATGAGACGGATGGAAGCGAGCAACAGAAAGGCACGCGCCTTCACATTGAGATTTTCCCAATCCTTACCCAGTCGACAACATCGGTTGAGCCACGCCAACGTGCGTTCGACCACCCATCGCTTTGGTAGCACGACAAAGCCCTTGGCCAGGTCAGATCGTTTGACGATCTCCACCTCGGCCTGCGACACGACACGCTTCAACGCCTCCTGGAATCGCCGCCCCTGATAGCCGCCATCGGCATAAAGCTTCAGCAGGAACGGAAACATCCCGAACAGCGTCGCCAGCAGCATGGCGCCGCCATCGCGATCCTGGATGTCCGCCGCCGTCACGATGGCCTGTAGCAGCAAACCCTGGGTATCGACCAGGACGTGCCGCTTCTTGCCCTTGATCTTCTTCCCCGCATCATACCCATGCGGATCGATCGAGGCCCCCCTTTTTCGGCGCTCTTCACGCTCTGCGCATCAATCACCGCGGCGGTCGGGCTGGCCTCTCGCGAGGCCTGCTCACGACATTTCACATACAATGCGTGATGCAGTCGCTCCAGCGTGCCGTCCCAGGTCCATCGTTCCAGATAGTCGTGCACTGTGCTCCGCGGCGGCAGGTCCTTGGGGATCGCCCGCCATTGGCAGCCGGTGCTCAGCACATACATCACGCCGTTCACCACCTGGCGGATATCAACGCTCCGCTTGTTGCCGCCCGGCTTGGCCGGGGGGATCAATGGTTCCACCTCGGCCCATTCGGCATCAGTCAGATCGCTCTCATAGCGCAGTCGGGTGCGGTCGAACCGCGTCCGGTTCTCCTTGGTCCACATCCAGTCCCCCGAATCGATGCTCGGGGGAGAGAAAATCACAGGCGATTCAATGGCTTCAAGGGTGACCCGCTAAGCGATTCTAAAGACTCAATTTGTTCCCGGACGGACACTGAGGCCTGAACTTCGCGCACGTTCTGACTGGTCACTTCAACTGGTCGAACGATAACAAATCCCTCGCCAAACCACAACCCCTTGAGGCGCCCCCGCCAGCCGCGCACACTCCGCTGCAACAACCCAGACACCAGAAGGTCCCGCATGCCAGCCTCCCCGCCGAACTCCCTCGAAGCCGTGTTGCGCCAGGTGAATGCCGGGCTGGACCAGTCCCGCGAAAACCTGTTCGCTCTGCTCCGCATCCCGTCGATCAGCGCCCAGCCGGCACACCGGCAAGACTGCCGCTTGGCCGCCGAATGGCTGCGTGACCAGCTCGGTCGCCTTGGCTTTATCGCCAGCCTCCGCGACACCCCGGGCCATCCGGTCGTCGTCGCGCACCATCCCGGCCCGGATGGATATCGCGGCCCGCATATTCTGTTCTACGGCCACTACGACGTGCAGCCGCCGGAGCCGCTGGAGCTCTGGACCAGCCCACCCTTCGAGCCCCAGCTCGTCGATGGTCCGCGCGGCAAGCGCTTTGTCGCCCGCGGGGCGGTGGACGACAAGGGCCAGACCATGACCTTCATCGAAGCTCTGCGCGCTTGGCAGAACGTCACCGGCGGGATCCCCGCGCGCATCACCGCCGTGATCGAGGGCGAGGAAGAGGTCGGCAGCCGCAATCTCGAACCCTTCCTGCAAGGCAATCGCGACGAGCTTCGTGCCGACCTGGCGCTGATCAGCGACACCGGCATGTGGGACATCGACACTCCGGCGATTACCACCGGGCTGCGCGGCATGGCGTACACGCAGGTTACCCTGCGGGCCGCCAACCGCGACCTGCATTCCGGCATGTACGGCGGCTCGGCGCTCAATCCGATCAATGCGCTCTGCCGTGCCCTCGGCGAGTTGCACGACGAACACGGGCGCATCCAGCTCCCCGGCTTCTACGACGCTGTGAAGGAGCCCACCAACGCACAGGCCGCCCAATGGGACTCGCTCGGCTTCGATGAGGCGGCGTTCCTCGGCGATATAGGCCTGCGCGTGCCGGTGGGTGAGCACGGACGACCGGCGCTGCAACGGCTATGGGCGCGCCCGACGGCCGATATCAACGGAATCTGGGGCGGCTACACCGGCCCTGGTTCCAAGACCGTGATCCCCGCGGAAGCCGCCGCAAAAGTGTCATTCCGACTGGTCCCTAGCCAGGACCCGCAGAAAGTCGTCGAAGGTTTCCGCCGGTTCCTCGCCGAGCGAGTGCCGGCCGACGCAAAAGTGGAGGTGGAGGCGTTCAGTGGCAGCCCCGGGATCGAAATCTCTGCTGACTCGCCTTGGCTGAAGGCCGCACAGGCGGCACTCGCCGAAGAGTTCGGCAGACCGCCGGTATTGATCGGTTGCGGTGGATCGATCCCGGTGGTTTCATCGTTCAAGAACATACTCGGCATCGACTCCCTGCTGATGGGATTCGGCCTGGAAGACGACCGGGTGCACAGCCCCAACGAGAAGTTCGAGCAGCGCTGCTTCCACCGCGGCATCCGTTCGCACGCGCGACTGTTGGCAAAATTCGCGGCCGGCGTCTGAGCAACGCCGGGACTGGCCGGTCCTGGCTGCTCCGCCATGGCCCTGCTCGAACTGATCGGATTACGCAGCCACCTGGCCGGCCCGTTCGATCTGCAGCTCGAGCGTGGCGAGTGCGTCGCCATCACCGGTGCGTCCGGCGCCGGCAAGAGCCTGTTCCTCCGCCTGATCGCCGATCTCGACCCGGGCGAGGGCCAGGTGCTGCTGAACGGGCGCGAGCGGCAGAACTGGACGCCGCCGGCATGGCGCCGCCACGTGCTCTACAACGCCGCCGAACCGGGCTGGTGGGCGGCCCGTGTCCGCGAGCATTTTCCCGGCCCGGCCCTGAGCCGCGCCCGCGAGATGGCGCCACTCCTCGATCTCTCGCTCGGCCTGCTCGATGCACCGGTCGTGCAGCTCTCCACCGGCGAGCGCCAGCGTATGGCGCTCATCCGCGCCCTCGCGGTCGAGTCCCCGGTGCTGCTGCTCGATGAGCCGACGGGCGCGCTTGATCAGGACTCGACTGCCCTGGTCGAGGAAATGTTGGCCGAGCGTCTGGCCACCGGCACCGCCATCCTGATGGTGACGCACAACCCGGAGCAGGCGCGGCGGGTCGGTTCGCGGCAGGCGCAAATGGTGGCGCGACGATTGGTGTTTGCGTGACGCCGATCCTGCTCACCTGGCCCGACCTCTGCATCGCTGCCGTGCTTCTGTTGGTCGATGGCGTGCTGTCGATCTGGTTGCGCTTGGGGCTGCACCGGCAGCTTGCCTGGGCGGCGGCGCGGATGGTGGTGCAACTCGTCGCCGTCGGACTGATCTTGCGGGCGGTGTTCGCGGTGGCCTCGCCGGCGCTGACTTTGGTGGTGATCCTGGTGATGGTGGCGATCGCGGCGCGCGAGGTGGCCGCGCGGCCCGAGCAGCGACTGACGCACTTCGGCAATCTGGCGGTCGGCGCCTCGGCGGTTGCGTTCGCCACTTTTCTTACCGCGATCCTGGCGCTGACCACGGCGATCCGGCCGACGCCCTGGTACGATCCGCGCTATGCTATCCCGCTTGCCGGGATCGTGCTGGGCAACGTGCTAAACGGCGCCAGCCTGGGCCTGGACGGGGTGCTCGGCGGCGCGGTGCGCGAGCGGGCTGCGATCGAGGCACAGTTGGCGCTCGGCGCAAGCTTCTGGGAGGCGATGCGAGGCCTGATCCGTGATTCGGTGCGCCGTGCGCTGCTGCCGATCGTCAACCAGATGTCGGCCGCCGGCGTGGTGACGTTGCCGGGGATCATGACGGGCCAGATCCTCGCCGGAATGGACCCGCTGGAGGCGGCGAAGTATCAGATCCTGCTGATCTTCCTGCTGTCGGGTGGCGCCGGCTTGGCGGCGGTCGCGGTGGTGTACCTCGCTGCACTGCGCCTGACTGATGACCGTCAGCGCCTGCGGCTGGACCGGCTGGTCAAGCAGGGATGATGGCGACGAGCGTCTATGATCTGGCCGTGATCGGCGGCGGTGTGAACGGCGTCGGCATTGCGCGCGACGCGGCGGGGCGCGGCCTGTCGGTGCTTCTGGTCGAGCAGAACGATCTGGCCAGCGGCACCTCGTCCGCTTCCACCAAGTTGATCCACGGCGGGCTGCGTTACCTGGAGTACCACGAATTCCGGCTGGTCCGCGAATCTCTGGCGGAGCGGGAGGTACTGCTGCGCGCCGCCCCGCACATCATTCATCCACTGCGCTTCGTGCTGCCGCACCATGCAGGACTGCGGCCCTGGTGGATGCTGCGTGCCGGGCTGTTCCTGTATGATCATCTGGGCGGCCGGCGAATCCTGCCGCCTACGCGCACCCTGGATTTGCGTCGCGATCCGGCCGGGGCACCGCTGCAGCCGCGCTACGCGCGCGCCTTCGAGTATTCCGACTGTCAGGTGGACAACTCGCGGCTGGTGGTGTTGTGCGCCCGCGATGCGGCGGCGCGTGGAGCGGAGATCTGCACCCGGACGCGCTGCACGGCGGCGCGGCGGGTGGACGGATCGTGGCGGCTTTCGTTGCAGGCCGTCGGAGAGACACGAGAAGCGGCCGCGCGGGTGCTGGTCAACGCGGCCGGCCCGTGGGTCGTGCACGTGCTTCAGGACGTGGTCGGCGACAACGAGCCGCGGCGCATCCGGCTGGTAAAGGGCAGCCACGTCGTGACGCACCGGCTGTTCGAGCACGATCGCGCCTATATCTTTCAGAACTCCGACGGCCGCATCTGCTTCGCGATTCCGTATCAGGACGATTTTACTCTGATCGGCACTACCGACGAGGATTATACGGGCGATCCCGCTTGTGTCTCCATCACGCCGGAGGAGGAGGCGTATCTGCTCGCCGCGGTGTCTGACTATTTCCGCCGGCCGGTGACATCATCGGACATCGTGTGGCGCTATGCGGGGGTGCGCTCGTTGCAGGATGACGGCACCAGCAGCGCGCAGCAGGCAACGCGGGACTACGGGCTGGACCTGAAGGGGGAGCCGCCGCTGTTGTCGGTGTTCGGGGGCAAAATCACTACGTTTCGCCGGCTGGCCGAGGCAGCGATGGCGCGGCTTGCACCTTTCTTTCCCGGACTTCGCGGGTCATGGACGAACGCGGCACCGCTGCCCGGCGGCGACTTTCCCTTCGACGGCGCGCCCGCTCTCCGCGCCGCGCTTCAGCGTCGGTACGCGTTCCTGGCGGAACCGACCGCGCGCCGGCTGGTGCGCAGCTACGGCACGCTTGCCTCCGAGATGTTGGGCGACGCGCAGAGCGCTGAAGATCTTGGCTGCGCCTTCGGCGCTGACCTGACCGAGCGGGAGGTGAGCTGGCTGATCCGCGCCGAGTGGGCGGGTAGCGCCGAGGACGTGCTGTGGCGCCGCACCAAGCTGGGCCTGCGCCTGTCCCAGCGCGAGCAATCCGCGTTGGCGCAGTGGTTCGCGGAGTCGCGTCCCCCGCCAATGGGCGCCGGCGGTTAGTGTTAACTAACCGGCCTTGCGGTTGACTCGCCATGCGCTCCGGTAGGGCGGAAAAGCGAAGCGCATTCCGCCGCCTTTCGCCGTGCAAGGGTCAACATCAAAGGCGCCTAGTAACAACCGCCTTTGGGAGTGACCGTCCGGCACACCCACCGCTCATTCCCGGCCTTGTGCGGTCACAAGGTGCAGCGTACGCCGGAAGCCTTCGAACGCAGCGCGCACGCTAATTGTGGCAACTCGTGCTCGTGGTTGTCGTGCTGTTATTCGCGCCCCCGGTGGTCACGCTGTTGCTGGTGCAGTAGGGCGCCCTACGGCTATATTGGGTCGATCCCGGAACCAAGCTCGCGGTTGCGAGTGTGATGAGACCTCAGCCCAATGCTTGGTTCAGATCCGCGATTAGGTCGTCAGGATCCTCGATCCCGACCGAGATGCGAATAAGCGCCGGCGTGATACCCAGGCGCAACCGTTCTTCTCCCCGGATGTCCGAATGGGTCATCGCCGCAGGATGCGAAGCGAGCGTCTCAGTACCACCCAGGCTCACCGCGAGCTTAATCACCTTAAGCCGATCCAGGACGGCAAAGGCTTCGGCCTCACCTCCCCTCACTTCGAAACTGAAAGTGGAGCCTGGACTCTTGCATTGGCGCTCGAAGACTGGACGATCGGGATGGCCCTCCGGCAAGAATCCCAGATACCAGACCGACGCGATCTTCGGATGAGTATTGAGGAAGGCTGCGACCTTGCGCGCGCCTTCCGCTGCGGCCGCCATTCTGAGCGTCAGGGTCTCGAGTGAGCGCATCAGCAACCAACCGGTGTGCGGATCGCACATCGTGCCCAGGATCGTGCGCATGCCACGGATCGGTTCGAGCATAGCGGCCGCTCCCGAACATCCGCCGGCGATCAGGTCGGAATGACCGCCAACATATTTAGTAAGTGACGTAACGACCAGATCAGCACCATGTGCCAAAGGGATCTGATAGATCGGTCCCAACATTGTATTGTCGACGATGATAACCGGCCGCTTGCCGTTCGGACCGTGGAGGTCGGACACGATCTTCCGCGCACGCTCGAGATCCACCATTCCGTTTGTGGGGTTCGCTGGCGTTTCGATATAAAGCGCGGAAATCGGCCCCTTGCCGTGCGCCGACTCGACGGCTTCTTGCATCGCCTTGTCGCCGCCCTCGCTAAGAAAGCCGATAGAGGTTACACCGAATTGCGGCAGGATTTTCTTGAGCAGGAAATCGGTGCCACCATAGACGGGACCTGAATGGATGATCACCGTGCCTGGGCGCGCATAGGCCCAGAGCGTGGTCGAGATCGCCGCCATACGCGAGGCGAAGACGAGACTGGCTTCGGCCTGATCCCAGATGGCCAATCGATCCTCGAGCATCTCGAGGTCGGGATTGTTGATCCGGCTATAGATCAATCCCGGCTCTTCATTCGGGCGCTTTTGCCGCAAGCCGTAGGCCAGTTCGAAGAACTCCTTCCCGTCCTGAGCCGATCGAAACAGGAAAGTCGACGTGTGGAAGACCGGCGGCTTGAGAGAGCGCTCGGACAGAAACGGGTCGTAGCCATAGCCCATCATTAGGGTTTCCGGTGAGAGTGCGCGATTTCCAAGAAATCTATTGTGTGTGCCTGTCATGAGCTTCGCTCCGATTTGCATTTCAAGAACTAGATAGAAACACGAACTCCGACTTGCAAGCAGCGCGCAACCGAGAGTTCTCAGTGCAAGTGTCACCGCAAACCATTATTGACGGCATTTCGGCGGTCCCGCACAATTCGTGGAAACGCTCTGGAGGACCGCCTTGGGGCATGAGCCGGCATTGCTACCGCTGGGAGCGAACGGCTGCTGTGGGTCGAGACCCGCTGGCATCCCCGGATCGGCAGCACTGGGTGGGACGCGAACGGTTCGGCCGGTCAAGTTTTTTGACCGCTGCTCTGCCTCACGCTCGTAGACGGCCAAGAAAGCCTTACCCATCAGCGACCCCTCGCGGCCGATACACTTCCGTAGAATGAGGGCACGGGTAAACCTGGACGGACTTATCGTCAGGGGCTGCCTCACTGGCGAATTCGGCGAGATGGGCGGCGAGGCGGGTGTTGCCTTCCTCAGCTAGAACGGCGCCCGCTCGGCAAGCTTGTTGGCACCGCCCGCCAACCGCGCCAATTCCAAGGCTAGATCGGCTGCCCTGGCAGGCTTCAGATGCGCCGGATTGCCATCGAACCAGCGGCGTACCGGTGATAGATGGCCCGTACCGAGGAACTCTGGATCATCGGTACTTAGCACGCCGGTAGGGCTTCGACAGATACTCGGCCGGCGCTATGACGGCATGCAGGACCTGGTCGAGCGTGGCTCCCCTTCTTCCGGCCGCCGCGACGCTCACCCGGTTTGCTGCTGCGTGGCATCTGCTACTCGGTTGCTATTTCCCGTTGCCCAATTTGGGCGATCGGCTGCCCCGCTGCAACGGTATCGCATAGGTTTCCCCAAAAGGGGAGGTTGCGATGGATGCATAGTAAAGCTGTGGCTTCGGTTCTTCTCTGCGCGCTACTTGGAGCCTGCACGCAGCCTGCAGCCGGGGTGGCTACTGAGGCCGCGTCAGCAGCGCAGGGGGCGCCCGCCGCCTACCTGAGCGGTCCTGAGTTGCGGCAGGCGGCAGTCGGAAAGACGCTCTACAGCAAATCGCATAGGGGCATTCCCTACACGATGCGCCTGGATCCCGATGGAACCGGCCTGTTCGTCTACTCGGGAGTCATCCGGGACCCGCTCACCTGGGACATCAACGGAGACGTCCTCTGTTTTCATTCGAAGATGGGCGGCACAGAGTGCGACAGAGTTCGCCCGTCGGGGGGAGGCTACGATTTACTCAGCAGCACGACCGGGATGCTGAACAACAAATACGGTACTGAAATCGAGCCTCAAGATTGAAGATACCTATATGCTCGACGGCACCTGCTTCCCCGTCGAGCCTATGCGGATTCGATGAGGCCCAAAGGCGATCCGAGCGCCGCCATAGGTCTTCCAGCCGCAGCCCCTCCTAGCCCCCGCTCGGGGCGTTCCGCAACGACAAAATTGCTTGCAACGCGGCTGGAATCCGCCGACCCGCGATGGTGGTCAGAACACGCCAAGCAGCGACCGCAAGGATTCTCCCAGCGAAACTCGGGCTCCTTTTGTGGGAAATCTGACGCGCCCATCTGTCCCCGTGAACGCCGCTTCGAACATCGCAGCAATCGCATCGGCGATAGCAGCCCGGTCGGCGCGCGCCGTCTCGGATAGCCAGCCAGCCGCCACGAGCGCCTCGATCTCGGTAGGAAGCACCTCCAGCTCGACCACGCGATTGCCATCCCGGCGGCGCTGGCGAGCCACGCGCATTCGGAGCGCAGCGGCAGAGATCGGGCGGATCGTTGAGGGCTCGGCAGTGATCATCGGCTCGACCATCTGTTCTATCTCCATTTTAGAATGATTGAACCCCGGGTGACGGCAATGAAAGTGGATCGAAAAACTTTCAGCGCTGATGGCTGCGCAGCGGAGCGCGGTAACGTCGCGGCGAAAAACTCCAGGAAACGGCACGCGGCTTTGTCACCGCCGTCGGCGATGATCGTCAGCACGACGATCGCGGCCGCCGCGGCGGCGGAAATCCTCGGGGCTTTGGCGGTCGGCGCGACGGTCGGTTGCTGGCCGGTTCCTTCGGTCGCGTCGTCTTCATCCATCCACTTGGTCAAGCAGCACAAGAAGCCGGAGAGAATTTGCATCGACCGAAGTTTCACCGCCGGCCGCATGCTTCTGTGGCATCTTCGCGTCCGTCTCGGCAGCGGTATCCACCACGCCCTCCCAGCTTGCGCCGGCCGGGTCTGCGGGGATCCGGAACGTTACGGCATCACGCGATGCATTCAGGAGAATGAGGAATGTGTCATCCGGTTCCTGCTCGCCGCGCTCGGTTAGATGCATGAGCCCGGGTTCGCCGCTGAGCCGCACCGCGAGCGCCTTTGCTTGCGCGTCTCCCCAGTCCTCCTGTGACATCTCTGCGCCGTCCGGGCGCAACCAGACGACGTCTTTGACCTCGGTGCCGGGGATGATCTGGCCGAGGAAGAAGCGGTGGCGGTGGAAGACAATATGTGCGCGCCGAAGCAGAATGAGCTTGCGGGCGAAGGAGAGCAGCGCCTTGCCTTCGTCGCCCATGCCCTCCCAGTCAAGCCAGCTGATTTCGTTGTCCTGGCAGTAGGCGTTGCTGTTGCCGCCCTGGCTTCGGCCGAATTCGTCGCCGCCGAGCAGCATGGGCACCCCCTGCGACAGGAGCAGCGTCGCCAGGAAATTACGCATTTGTCGCCTGCGGAGCTGCACGATTTCGGGGTCGTCCGTCGGCCCCTCGGCGCCGCAGTTCCAGCTGCAATTATTGTCCGACCCGTCGTGGTTGTCCTCCTTGTTCGCCTCATTGTGCTTCTTGTTGTAGCTCACGAGGTCGCGCAGCGTGAACCCATCATGGGCGGTAACGAAGTTGATGCTGGCCCAGGGACGGCGCCCGCGTAGACCGTGCATGTCGGCGGATCCGGAAAACCGCGAGGCGAAGGCCGAGAGCTGGCCCTCGTCACCCTTCCAATACCTGCGTACGGTGTCCCGATACTGGTCGTTCCACTCCGCCCAGCCCGGCGGGAATCTGCCGACCTGGTATCCGCGCGCGCCGCTATCCCAGGGCTCGGCGATCAGCTTGACCGCTGACAGCGCGGGATCCTGCGCCATCGCGTCGAGGAAGCCGGCATGTTCGGTGTACTCGCCATTGACGCGCGCAAGAGTCGTCGCGAGGTCGAAGCGGAAACCATCGACACCCATTTCCCTACTCCAGTAGCGCAAACTGTCCATTACCATGCGCAGCACATAGGGGTGGCCAAGCTCGAGCGCGTTCCCCGTGCCGGTGAAATCGCTGTAGTACCGCTCTGCCCCAGGCATGAGATAGTAATAGGACTTGTTGTCGATTCCGCGAAAGCTGAGGGTCGGCCCCAACTGGTTGCCTTCGGCGGTGTGGTTGTAGACAACGTCGAGGATGACTTCGATGCCGGCATCGTGCATTTGCTGTACGAACGCCTTGAACCCGCCGAGCCCCTCTTCTCCGAGATATTCGGGATGCGGTGCGAAGAACCCTATCGTGTTATAGCCCCAATAATTGCGTAAACCGCGATCGAGCAGATGGCGGTCCTGGATGAACGCATGGACAGGGAGTAGCTCGACCGCCGTAATCCCGAGGTCGTGCAAATATGTCACGACCGGTGCCGCCGCGAGGCCGGCAAACGTGCCGCGCACGGCGTCCCCGACCCCCGGGTGGCGCATCGTGAACCCCTTGACGTGCAATTCGTAGATTACGGTTTCGTGCCACGGACGCTGATCCGGCCGCCGTCCCCAGGTGAAGGCAGAGTCGATCACCCGGCATTTCGGAACGAAAGCCGCACTGTCGCGATCGTCGAAGGACAAATCCTGCGCGTCGTCGCCCACCCTGTAGCCGAACAGAGCGTCGTCCCATTCGAGCGCGCCGCTAAGCGCCTTGGCGTAGGGGTCAACGAGCAGCTTATGGTGGTTGAAGCGGTGGCCCGCCTCCGGTTCGTACGGTCCATACACTCGATAACCATAGAGTTGACCCGGCCGCACGTCGGGCAGGTAGCTATGCCAGATCTCATGCGTGTATTCCCGCAATCGAAGCCGCGCGATTTCGGTCCTTCCGCCGCTGTCGAACAGACAGAGCTCGACCTTCTCGGCGTGGGCCGAGAACAGCGTGAAGTTCGTGCCCGAACCGTCCCATGTCGCGCCCATCGGACCAGGTCGGCCGGGCCACACGCGAAAGTCCGATGCGCTCATCTGCGATGTCCTCGAGGGGTCTAAAGATCGATAAACGACAGGTCTGGCCTCCGCGAGAGAACGGTCCTGCCAGCATTCACGGCGAACCTGATAAGGTGGAAGACACTCTTCCAAAGCGGAAAAACCACGTGCCCGAACGCTAAACTAGTGCTCAGGCATTGCCCATGTCACAATCCGCCCGATAGTCGAACATGATTCCGCCCGCCACATACCGGCTTCAGTTCACGATGGGCTCCGCTTTGCGGACGCGGTGGGGATCGCTCCTTATCTTGCGCGGCTGGGAATCAGCCATGTCTATGCCTCGCCCTATTTGCCTATTTGAAGGCAAGGAGCGGCAGCACTCACGGCTACAACTCTTGTATGAGGGCCCTCGTTGTCAAGCGAAAACGCGTCCTCCACGGCCCCCTCCGTCATCGCCGGATCAAGCCCCGGCCGGAACAGTCCTTGCCAGGAAAGGCGGCGGCGTCCACCAGGCTCCGGCGATTGCTCAAACAGGGCACGGCCCCAGCAGAAACCACCGGTTATGGACACATCGTGGTTGAACGACAGCAAGGCAGGGTGCTCAATTTAGGGGCCAACCGCTGGGAGAACGATATTCAGCTCGATTGGACGCAGGGCATCTCGGCTGTGGCAAGAGATGAAAGCCGTAGTGGCGGAACGGCGCCGGCCGTAGCCACAGCGAAAAAGGGCGCCGCAGGGGCGCCCTCTCTTCCTTCCCACCTGGTGGCCGCTCCGTCTCAGCCGGGCAACAACGCCCGTCGCTCGGTGATCCGACAGGCTATCCAAGCGTGGATCGTCAAGAATGCCGTCCAACTCCGGCCCGGCGAGCCGCTGCGCGTCGCTCACAACGGACCCAGTCCGCAATGTCGGCCGCCGTGTCTCAGCCATGCGGGCGGCGATTGCGTGCGCCTGAGCGAGCAGGGGTGCCAGTTCGTCGTCAGAAATAGCCGGGTCACTACCGCTCGGTTGCGACCTGGCCGAGCCTCCCTCCATCGTCGCTGCCTCATGACGGCGCCCAAGGTTTGGGTGCTGCACCCCAGCGCTGGGACGGGAGATCCCCGGTGGCCAAGATGAGCCCGCTGCGCCGCGGCGTGATTGAGGACGTGACGGTCCGCAATCTGTCGCCGGCGACCCGGCGATCGTATGCGCATGCCATCGCCGAGTTCGGCCGCTTCTTCGGTGGCTCGCCCTACCGGCCGTTCCGACCCGTGAGCGCCCTCGCCCAGGCAGGCATGGCGATGTGGTCCATCCTCGCTAACCTGCGTCTTGTCGAACCCGGTCGAGCTCGTCGTCAAAAATATCCTCACCGGCACGGACTGACAGGCCGATCTGTTGCAACGCCCACAGTAAAATTGCATTATTCGGGACTCGCTGGTTTAAGTGCAGTGTGATAGCGCCCCTCATATCGTTGCCATTATTATACGACCCTCTCATCGCAATACTGGGCGGGTAGCATAAACTGTGGCGCCTGTACGTCGATCGCCTTGCCGCCCCTAGCGGCTGACACGAAACGGTCACGTGTCGGCGCGCTGTCCCGGGCATACGGTGTGGCTTCAAAGTGAAAACAAGGGCGGAAATGAGCCATGCGCCGTTTCGTCGTGATCATCCTTGCCTGCCTGCTGGCCGTCCCGGCAGCCGCGCAGAAAAAGACCCGACTGGTCGTCTATACAGCGCTCGAGAACGAGCAGTTGCAACCGTATAAACAGGCGGCCGAGGCGGCGCTGAAGAATGTCGAAATCGCCTGGGTTCGCGATTCCACAGGCGTCATCACGGCGCGACTGATCGCTGAGAAGTCGAACCCGCGCGCCGATGCGATCTGGGGCCTGTCGGTCTACAGCCTGCTGCAGTTGCAGGCGCTGGATATGTTGCAGCCCTACACACCGGTGGGCGCCGACCAACTGAAGCCGGCCTTTCGATCCAACCGGGACCCCATGACATGGACGGGCATGGACGCCTTCGTCTCGGCGATCTGCTTCAACACGGTGGTCGCCAAACAAAAGAATCTGCCGACACCGAAGACCTGGGCTGACCTGCTCGATCCGGTCTACAAGGGCCAGGTGGTCATGCCGAACCCCGCCTCATCCGGCACGGGCTTCCTGACAGTCGCCGGCTGGATCGAGGAAATGGGCGAGGCCAAAGCTTGGGACTACATGACCAGTCTGCACTCCAACATAAACACCTATCTGCGTTCCGGCTCGGCACCATGCAGCAACGCCGCGCGTGGCGAGTACGCGGTCGGCCTTTCCTTCGACATGCGCAGCGTCGAACTGAAGAACCAAGGCGCGCCGATTGACATCATCGTCCCGACCGACGGCGTCGGCTTCGACTTGGAAGGCACCGCCATCGTGAAGGGAACAAAAAACCTGGAGGCCGCCCAGCGTCTGGCCGACTTTGCCGTCAGCAGTCCGGCCATGGAGATGTATGGCAAATTCTACGCCCTGCTCGGCCTGCCCGGCGTGAAGCCGGCGGTCGAGGGCTATCCGGCCGACTTTGAGGAGCGGATGGTAAAGGCCGATTTCACCCAGGTCGCAGCCGACCGCGACCGGATCCTGAAGGAGTGGTCGGCGAAGTTCGACAGTAAGTCGGCACCGAAGAAATAAAGGAGAGGCCGGTATGCAACCGGTTGCGGACGTAACCCGGCCGGCGGCTGACGGGGCACATGCGGCAGTCCCGGCGGCCGCGGTCGAGAACGGCGGCTATCTGGTCGTACAAGGAGTGTGGAAGAACTTCGGTTCCTTCGTCGCGTTGCGCGATGTATCGCTCAGCGTGCGCACCAGCGAATTCGTCACCTTTGTCGGGCCCTCGGGTTGCGGGAAGACGACGCTCCTGCGCGCCATCGCCGGCTTGGATCCCGCCACCCGTGGGCAAATCCTGCAGGCTGGCCGTGACATCACCGGCTTGCCACCCGCGCAGCGCGATTTCGGCATCGTGTTCCAGTCATACGCCCTGTTCCCGAACCTGACGGTGGCCGAAAATGTCGGCTACGGTCTGCGCGGCGCCGCTTGGCCGCGCAGCCGCCGCCGGGAGCGGGTGGCCGAGTTGATCGCGACGGTCGGCCTGCGCGAGCAGGCGGACAAGTATCCGGCGCAGATGTCCGGCGGCCAGCAGCAACGTGTTGCGCTGGCCCGTGCGCTTGCCAATGAGCCGGGGTTATTGCTGCTGGACGAGCCGTTATCCGCGCTCGACGCCATCGTGCGGCAACATCTCCGCGCGGAACTTCGCGCCCTGCAACGCCGGCTCGGCGTGACCACGATCATGGTGACCCATGACCAGGAGGAGGCGCTCTCCGTCTCCGACCGGATCGTTGTGATGAGCCACGGCCTGATCGAGCAGGTCGGCACGCCCGAGGAGATCTATCGCCGGCCGGCCAGCGCCTTCGTCGCGACTTTCGTCGGCCGCGGCACCGCGTTCGACGCCGTTGTCGAGAGCGGCGGCGTGCTGCAGGCTAAAGGCCTGCGCATCACCGCCGCGGCCGCATCGGCATTCTCGGCGGGCACGCCTGTGCGAGCCTTCATTCGCCCCGAGGACGTCGTCGTGGGACGGGACGCGCAGGGCCGTCCCGCGGCGATCGAGGCGACCGTGGCCTCCACCGAGTTCCTTGGTCCGATTTGCCGTCTGTCGCTGCAGGCGGGGCCTTTGATGGTCGAAGCCGACATTGCATCGGAACACCTGCGGAGCGAAGAGTCCCTTGAGGAGCAGCGCCTGCCGCTGCTCTTGCCGCCCGAACGGCTCCTGGTGTTCCCCTCCGATGTCTGAAGCAGTCAGCCGGCGCTTAGGACTCCCCGGAGTCCCGGTGCGGCTTGTCGTGTCCGCCGACGATCGCTTCATGCAGGCTGGACTGATCCTGGCGGCGCTATTCTTGACTGTCGCGCTGGTGCTGCCGCTCGGGGTGCTGCTGTGGCGCAGCTTTCTCAGTCCCGACGGCGCTTTCGTCGGGCTGGCCAATTACGTCACGTACCTAACCACCCCGTCGCTGGCTTCATCGATCTGGAATAGCATCTGGACGGCGGCGCTCACCGCGGTCGTCGTAGTTCCGACCGCATTCTGCTACGCGTACGCTCTGCATCGGTCGTGCATTCCGGCCAAGGCCGTGTTCCGCGCCATTTCGCTGATCCCGGTGCTCGCGCCGTCATTGCTGCCGGCGCTGGCACTGATCTACCTGTTCGGCAACCAAGGCTTCCTGCGTCCGCTGATCGGCGGCCCGATCTACGGGGCGTGGGGCATCGTCGTCGCGCAGATATTCTATACATTTCCGCATGCCGTGCTGATCCTCGGCGTTGCCCTCTCGGCCGCCGATGCCCGGCTGTTCGAGGCTGCCGAAGTGCTGAAGGCGTCGCGCGCCCGGATCCTGCGCACGGTGACGCTGCCAGCCGCAAAATTCGGATTGGTGTCAGCGTCCGTCGTGGTGTTCACGCTGGTGGTGACCGACTTCGGCATCCCGAAGGTGATCGGCGGCCAGTTCAACGTGCTGGCCACCGACGTCTACAAGCAAGTGGTCGGCCAGCAGAACTTCAATATGGGCGCCGTGGTCGGCATGATCCTGCTGGTGCCGGCGGTGATCGCCTACCTGCTCGAGCATTGGGCGCAGAAGCGGCAATCCTCGGCGCTGTCTGGCCGTGCCGTGCCGTACGTTCCGCGGCCACGCTCCCGGCGAGATGTGCCGCTGCTGGCGTTGTGCGTCGTGGTCGCCCTGGTGTTGGTCGGCATCGTCGGCGTGGCGATCTGGGGCTCGCTGATTCGATTCTGGCCATACAACCTGGCGCTGACCCTACGGAACTACGAGTTCTCCCGTTTCGATGCGGCGGGCTGGCACTCGTTCGCCGTATCGCTGGAGATGGCCAGCTATGCGGCCGTGATCGGCACGGTACTGGTGTTCATCGTCGCCTACCTGCTGGAGCGCGGCCCGAAAGGCGGCCCGTTGCCCTCGCTCGTGCGTTTCGCTGCAAGCCTGCCGCTGGCGGTACCGGGACTGGTGCTCGGCCTGGCCTACATCCTGTTCTTCAACGAGCCATCCAACCCGCTGGTCTTCCTGTACGGAACCATTGGCATACTCGTGCTCAATTCGATTACGCATTTCTACACCGTCTGCCACCTGGCCGCGACCGCGGCGATCCGGCAGCTCGACCGGGAGTTCGAGGCGGCAAGCGTCTCGCTCAAGGTGCCGGTCTGGCGGACATTCCTGCGGGTTACGGTGCGGATCTGCTTGCCGGCGATTCTGGAGATCGCCATTTATATCTTCGTCAACGCTATGACGACGGTCTCCGCGGTGATCTTCCTGTATGGACCCGACACGAAGCCCGCATCGGTCGCGGTCGTGCATATGGACGAGGCCGGCCAAGCGAGCGCGGCAGCCGCCATGGCGGTGACGATCCTGGCAGCCACGACGGTGGCCAAGATCGCCCAGATCGGCGCCTCGTCGGTGGTGACCCGCCTAACCCAGTCCTGGCGTCGCAGGTGAATTGAAGCGATCATGCGCCGGGCAGCACGCATTCATTCTGCTAGCCATACCATCCATAGCCAGTTCGCAAACCCTCACAGCCACCCGCGACGCTTGAACCACAAGACGGGCAGCACAGCGCTGGCAACGATCGCAAGCAGTGCAATCGGGTAGCCGAAGCGTGAGTGCAGCTCTGGCATCGATTCGAAGTTCATCCCATAGATGCTGGCGATCAACGTCGGCGGCACACCGACTACGCCCACCACGGTCATCAGCTTGATGATATTGCTCTGCGTGATACTGATCAGCCCGAGTATCGCATCCAGCAGGAACTGTACCTTTTGGCCGACATGCGCGTCGTAGTCGCTGAGCGAAGCAATGTCCCCACGCAGCTTGATCCGCGTTTCGAGATCACGCGGCATCTTGGCCGGGCAGGCGCGCGCGACGAATGGCACAAGCCGCCCGAGCGCGAGCAATGTGTCCCGTACCTCCGATACGTCCTCGCCAGCACGACCGACCATTTGGAGAACCGCCCGGAGGTCCGCGCCGCCACCCTTCGGCTCAGCGTTCTGGCTGAAGATGCGCCGCGAGACGGCGTCGAGTTCGGTTCGGCTGCGTTCTAGCATATCTGCGAGCGAATCGACGATTCGCTCAAGCAGCCCGACGAGCGCGTGCCAACCGCTCTGCGCCGTGTCGTGACCTTGAGCCATTGCCTCGGCGTAGGCATCCAGAACCGGAATTCTGTTGAAACGCACGGTCAGTAGATGGTCTGCGGTCAGGATGAAACCGAGTGGTGTCGCGCAGACCCTGCCGTCGGGATCCGGATGCGCGAGCGGGAGGCTCAGATAGAGCGTTCCATCGCGATCGACGAGACGGCTCGATGTCTCGATCTCAGTAAGGTTGCTCTCGCTCGGCAACGTAATTCCGGTCGCCGCCGCAACCGCGGCAGCTTCCTCGGCTGTAGGATTGAACGCGTCGATCCAGAGCGCGGTGGCAAGCTGGCTCGAGGCGGAGGTCGCTATCTCGGTGCCAGGCGCGACTGGCGTACCGGGCGCGGCCAGGGCGGCGAGCATTGTGTTCCCTCCTCAAACGCATCGATCACGTGGCGGTGACCGCCATGGTGGTGACGATCCTCCCGACCGCGACGCTAGCAAGATCGCCCAGATCGGCGCCTCGTCGGTAGTGAACGGCCTGGCACAGTCTTGGCGTCGCAGGTGAATTGAGGCGATCATGCGCCGGACAGCACGCGTTCATCCTGCCAGCGGCAGCAAGGAGAGTGTCACGTGTACCGAGTCACCTTGGTTCCGTAGCGTGATCGGCAGGCCACTGCGCCGGAAAACGGCCAGCATCGACAGGTTGCGTGTCAGGACGCTGGCCTCCAATTGAGAGAGACCGTTCTGCCGAGCGATTCGAACGAGGTGCCGCATGAGAATGCTGGCGATGCCGAACCCCTGATAGTCCTCTTCTACCGTAAAGGCGAGCTCCGCAGTGCGATCTGGCCCTTCATCAATAGTAAAATAACTCGCCCCGCCGATAACGGTCTCCGCTTCGCCGCAACCGATCGTGACAAGCAGCGCGACGTCCCGATTGAAGTCCGCGCCTGTGATCCGTTCGAGTTCCGCGTCGGTGACCTCGTTCTTGAACCCAAAGAAACGAGTGTAGACAGTCTCGCGCTCCAAATTCTTGAACGCCTCGCAAATCTTGTCGCCATCACCGGGTCGGGCCGCCCGCACGATTACCACCATCCCATTCTTCAGGGTCTCTCGCACGACATAGCTTCGTGGGTCAAACACGACTTACCCTCCCGCACACCCTGCCCGCGGTCGGAGCTGCAGGTCCTCGGAGCGAAGGCATGCCACAATGGACTGGCGGGTCAAAGCGTTGTTACTCACTCCAACCCGTGCTTGGCCGTCACGTACGGCACCTGGAGCTCCCAAGGTCACAGCGAATCTCGCGCCAGAACGGCCATCGTATGACGGACGATCATGCTCTCTTCATCGGTGGGAACGACCCAGACTGAGACGCGTGAGGTTGCGGCACTGATTCTGCCTTCGCCGGCACCGTTCCGCTCAGGATCAAGAATCGCTTCCAGCCAGGCGCATCCTTCGATGACCTCCGCCCGTGTGGATGCATCGTTCTCACCAATTCCGCCCGCGAAAAAGATCGCGTCAACTCCACCTGACGCGGCCGCCATGGACCCGATCTCACGCACGATGCGATAGACGAACAGAGCGATCGCTTCACGCGCGGCCGGGTCCGAGGAGGCGCGCAGCGCGCGCATGTCCGAAGAGATACCGGAGACACCGAGCAGACCGGACCTCCGGTATATGAGGTCTTCAATGGCTGCTTCGTCCATGTGATGTTCGCGCATCAGATAGAGGATGACGCCGGGATCAAGGACGCCACAGCGGGTTCCCATCATGAGGCCGTCAACCGCGGTGAAACCCATCGTGCTTGCGACGCTTCGGCCATTCTTCACCGCGCATAGGCTGGCGCCGTTACCGAGATGCGCGATCACAAGGCGCGACGAGGCGATTTCCGACGACAACTCGCGAAGTCGCGAAACGATGGATTCATACGAGAGACCATGAAACCCGTAGCGCCGAACCCCGGCTTCAGTGAGGTAGCGGGGAATTGCGAACGACTGGGCGACATGCGTCTGGCTACGATGAAACGCGGTATCGAAGCAGGCCACCTGGGGCAGATCAGGGGCCGAATCAAGGATGGTTCGAATCGGTCTTAGGCTATGGGGCTGATGAAGCGGCGCCAGCGGCGTCAGTTCCTCCAACGAGGCCAGCACATCGCGGTTCAGGCGGATGGGAGCATCGTATTGGGTGCCGCCGTGGACAACGCGATGTCCGATGCCCACGACCGGCGCTCCGGAAATCAGGCTCGCGCCGGTCTTGAGCACTTCGCGGGTGGCCGCATCCTGATCGAACCCTGCTGCTGCCCAGGACCGATCGACGACGACGTTATCCCGACTGTCCTTGACCTCGAGGTGGGGAGCGACGCCAATGCCGTCGATCTGACCTCGGAACAGGATCTCCGGATTGGTCGACGATGCCTCAAAGAGAGCGAACTTGATGCTGGATGATCCAGCATTGATGGCGGCGACGCAGCTGGACATGGCCATCCCTCAGGACTCTGTGTCTATAGCTGGGCTCAGGCGATAATGTGCGCGCCGCCGTCGACATAGACGGTTCCGCCGGTGATCCGCCTGGCGAATGGGGTCGCGAGATAGGCACACGCGAAGCCGACATCCATGATATCGACCAGTTCACCGAGAGGGGCTTTCTGCTCCGCCTCGTTCAATAGCAGCTCGAAATCCTTCAGCCCCGACGCCGCGCGCGTCTTCAGCGGACCGGGGGAAATTGCGTGCACCCGTATCCCCTGCGGACCGAGCTCGTAGGCCAGATAGCGGCACGATGCCTCCAAAGCGGCCTTTACCGGCCCCATCACGTTGTAGTTCGCGATGACCCGATTGGCGCCAAAATAGCTCATCGCAAACATGGCGCCGCCTTCGGTCATCAGCGGCGCCGCGAGCTTCGCCATCCGCACGAAGGAGTGGCAGGAGATGTCCATTGCTTTTGCGAACCCCGCTGCCGAGCAATTGAGCAGGCCGCCCTGCAAATCGTCCTTCGGCGCAAAGGCGATGGAGTGGACAAGGATGTCCAGCTTGCCCCACTCGGACCGGATGCGGTCGAAGATCGCTTCCAGCTGGCCTGGAACCGAAACGTCCAGCACGCCGGTGATCGGCGCTTCCAGCTCCTGCGCCAGTGGCTCGACGTAAGGGCGCGCTCTTTCGTTCAGCCAAGTGATCGCGACGTCGGCGCCAACCGTTCTGAATGCCTTTGCGCACCCATAGGCAATGGATTGATCGTTTGCGATGCCGACGACGAGTGCCTTCTGTCCGGAAAGGACAGGTCTGATGATTTGTTCGCTCATTGGGGGCTTCTTTCAGCGAATGGAAGCAGAAGCGGATTTGTGCCGATCCGCAGCGACTAGGACAGCAACCGCACATGACGCGAGGCGCGTGAGCAGGGAGTCGGCGCGGCTGGTCAGTATGACGGGAACACGGGCGCCGAGAACGATACCGGCCGCGTCCGCGTTCGCCAGGAAGGATAAGCTCTTGGCAAGCATGTTGCCTGCTTCGAGATCCGGTACGACAAGGACGTTCGCGCGCCCCGCCACGGGCGACTTGATGTTCTTGATGGCAGCCGCTTCAGGGCTGATTGCATTGTCCAGCGCGAGGGGTCCGTCGAGCAGCGCGCCGGTGATCTGACCCCGGTCTGCCATCTTGCAGAGGGCGGCTGCTTCGATCGTGGAGGGCACTTTCGCTGTCACCATTTCCATCGCGCTCAGAATGGCAACTCGGACTTCGGGCGCTCCCAGCGCATGAGCGAGGTCGATGGCGTTCTGTACGATGTCCACTTTATCGTCAAGCGTTGGGGCGATGTTCACGGCAGCATCGGTGATGATCAACGCATCAGGGTGGCCCGGCACGTCCATAATGAAGCAGTGGCTGATCCGTCGCGCCGTCCGGATACCGGCTTGGCGGGACACGATCGCCCCCATCAACTCATCAGTGTGAAGGCTACCCTTCATCAGGGCTTCGGCCCGGCCGGCCGTCACAAGTTCGACGGCCTTGGCCGCCGATTCATGGCTGTAATGGGTGTCGACGATTTCCATGCCGCTGATGTCGAAACCGTTCTTCGAGGCGACGCTCCGGATCCGACCGGCAGGACCGACGAGAATGGGCTCGATCAGGTGCAACCGCGCGGCCTCAACCGCGCTTTGCAGCGACACGTCATCGCAGGGGTGCGCGATGGCGACTTTGATGGTCGGGTTGGCCTGCGCGAGCTTGACCAGTCGCTCATATTTTTCGTGCACCACTGTGGTCGGCGGCTCAGGTATGTCAGGCATTGGCGGCCTCCGCTAGTCGGGGTTTGTCCGGTTTGACCCCGAACAATGCCTCTACGCGTGCGAGACGACGTTGACCTTCCCCGGATAAAGCTCCACGGGCTATGAAGACGCGATGCAGGGCATCGACTGCTTCCCGTCGTTCGGTTTGATCCGGAGGCAATAGCTTGGGAAGGGTTTCAAGCGCACGCTCTTCGTCGAGGGAAACCAGCAGGAACTGTTGTTTGATGATTTCTTTCAGGCGCATGAGGCTCAACCGCTTGTTTGCGGGGCGCGATGCATGGATAAGCTTGAGCATCGCGAAGCCACGTTCATCGACACGGCCCTCGGGCAGGGCAACGTAGATGATCGCACGCATCACTGCGTCCTGCACGCCGCCTTCCTCGAACCGATGCTCCAGTTTCGCACGAAGCTCAGCCTCGGTTGCCTCTCGCAGCAGGTCGCGCTCGATATGGCGGGGGGTTTCAGCTTCCTGCGCACCCAAACCAACAAGCGCTTGAAGAATCGGGGAGCCGTAGGTGTTAAGGAACACCGTCTCAATCATCGCGTCCCGCATTTCAGAGTAGGCTTGCAGCGACGACGTGATCCACGACGATACCGCGTGTTCCATGGCCAACAGAGGATTGTCTGCACTTGCCGGCTGCCGCGCTGCGCGGATAGAGTCCGCGAGAGTTCTAACCGGTTGCATCATCGGATTTTGGTCGGAGAACATAGCAAAGCTCATGCGGCTGGGGTGCGTCGCGCGCAGCGCATCGGTCATAGCCTCGGGCACCATCGTCCGCACAACCGGGGCGAGGAGGGTTCGATAGAGGCCCAGATTGATGTCCGAGACTCGCGCCACCGTGGCAAAGCGCATATCGTCCGCCACATCATTGCCGCCCAACGCCCGGATATCATCAAGCGTCCTGACCTCGAGGCTGAAAATATATCGGCCGTATACCAGATCTGGGTTTTCGGTGTTCTCATCCACCTCGGTGATCACCGCCTCGTAGAGGCCCGGCGGCAGGGCGTCTATCAAATCCATACAGAAGACGAACTGGTCGTGTTCCTTGGTGGCGACCTTTCCGGACACGAAGATCCCCAGGTGACCGATGCTTTCGTGTAACGTATAGACGATCGTCTGACCGCTGGCGATGATCTCGCGCTCGTGGTTGTACAGATCGAGGACCCAACCCAGAGCCTGCTGGGGCGGTGTGATGTTATCTCCCCAGGAACAGAACACAATGATAGGTGACTTAATATTTCGGAGATCCACGCGGACCCCGTCGGACATAAGTATTTGTCCTGTTGCTAGCTTGTTGCCAACGAACAGATTGTCGGCGATCCATTGCATCTCCTCGGCGTTCAGCAAAACCGGGCTACCCCACCAAGTCTCGAACTCGAGGAAGCGCTCGCGTTCAGTGTCGATCTTCGAGTAGACGTTGTACGCTTTCGTCCAATACGTGTTTGCCGGGTTGAGCGATTCGAAATTCGAAACAAGGTGCGCGCCGTCGAAAATGCCCTTCCCTAGGTCACCGGAAAGTGCTGTCAGCCAGGTGCCGCCCAAGACGCCGCCGAGGTAACGAAGTGGGTTTTTTCCTCGTACACCGGACCAATAGGACAAGGGCGAGCCGGCCAACATGATTGGGCCGGGCAGATCCGGTTTGATCGCCGCCATCATCATGATCTGCCATCCAGCTTGGCAGTTGCCGATGATAATGGGTTTGCCTTCTGCGTCCGGGTGACGCTTTGCGACCTCCTCGACAAATAGCGCCTCGGCACGACAGACATCCTCGATCGTCTGACCCGGCATTGGTGCCGGCGAGAAGCCGACGAAGTAACAGGGATGGCCGGCCGCCAGCGCCACGCCGATCTCGCTGTCGTGCTTCATTCCGCCGATGCCGGGCCCGTGTCCAGCGCGAGGATCAACCACGATGACCGGGGTCATCGCCGCGTCGACCTTTGTGCCGGCCGGCGGGATGATCCGCACCAGGCCGTAATTTACCGGCCGTTCCAGCGTACGGCCGTCAAGCACAAGCTCGGATTGGAAATGCAGGACATGGGGCACTTCGTGCGCGTTATGCTCGAGGTAGATATTTCCCCGTTCCCTCAAAGTATCAAGGAACAGGATGGAGCGCTGCCATGCATCCACCCAGTATTCTCCGACCGCATTCAAATCAGGCCAGGTCCGCATCCTTCAATCCCCCTACCTATCAGTCCGCGTCAGTCCAGCCTGGACATCGGTCCGGCATCATAGTTGCATTTCGGGTACATTCGCGGGCACGACCAGCTCAGCCTCTGTGGCCCCGACCACCTGCTCGACCGACACGCCAGGGGCGGTTTCCTGAAGCGTCGCGCGGCCGTTTGGAAACCCGATGACTGCCAGCTCGGTGACGACGAGGTTCACCGGCCGGATAGACGTCAGCGGAAGATTGCATTCGCGGACGATCTTGGATCGGCCCTTTGCGCTATGCTGCATCGCGACGATCACGTGCTTTGCGCCCGTTACAAGGTCCATGGCACCGCCCATGCCGGGCACCATCCGACCTGGAATCATCCAGTTTGCCAGGTGGCCGGCCTGATCCACCTGCAAACCACCCAGCACCGTGACGTCCAGATGGCCCCCGCGGATCAGGCCGAAGGACATCGCGCTGTCGAATGTGCTTGCGCCCGGTAGTGCCGTAACGGGGCGGCCACCTGCATCGGTGAGCATTGGGTGCGCCATGCCCTCGGCCGGGATTGCGCCCGTGCCAATGAGCCCATTTTCCGACTGGAAGTAGACCTGGATGCCTTCCGGCACGTAGTTCGCGACCAGTGTCGGAATGCCGATGCCGAGGTTCACAAGCATGCCCGGCTTCAGTTCCTGGGCGATGCGGCGCGCGATGACGGTCTGGGGGTTCATTGCAATCTCACTGATTGGCAATCAGGTAGTCGACGACTGGGGCGGGCGTGACCACGTGATCGGGTCCGATGACCCCCACGGGCACGATATGATCGGCACAGGCAATCACGGTATCGCCCGCCATCGCCACGATCGGGTTGAAGTTCCGTGCAGTCAGGGCGTAGGCTAAATTGCCCATGTAATCTGCAAGGAAGGCGTGTACGAGGGCGAAATCGGCGCGAAGGGCGACCTCGACCAGGTATGTTTGGCCGTCCACCTGGATCTTTTGCTTTCCTTCCTCAACTACGGTGCCGAGCCCCGTTGGGGTGAGCACGCCGCCGAGTCCGTATCCCCCGGCCCGGATCTGTTCGATGAGGGTACCTTGCGGGATCAGGTCCACCTGCAGATCGCCGGCCATCATCTGCTGTTGGGTCTCGGGGTTCAGGCCGATGTGGCTGGCGACAACCTTGTGGACTACCTTTTCGCTGATCAGTTTGCCAATGCCAATGCCAGGAGATGCAGTGTCGTTCGCGATGACAGTCAAGCTACGTTTCCGCTGGCGGACGATTTCGTCAATTACCCGCTCTGGTGTCCCCACGCCCATGAAGCCGCCGATCAGCAAGCTCGCATGGTCGGGAATTTTCGCAACTGCCTCTTCAACAGAGATCGTCTGCACGCGCGTCTCCCTTGAGGCAGTTCCTCGAGTCAATGCCGCATTTGCATCCGGCATGTACACTTTCGGATTGACCTAGATCAATCCCGAAGGCCACGCTACGGGTCTTTAACATCGAATCGTCATAAAACTGTGCAGGAACGGAGGCAGGGTTGAGCGCTTTGGTGCACCACCCGAAGCACAGGCCGAACTCCTGAGTGGACGAAGTAGTCGAGTTCGGCCTTTTGAAACGTGGCTACGCAGCGTGGCGCCACTTGTCAATTGCGCCGCGGCCAGAGGTGTGCAGTAAGGCAGAGCAACCACGTCGGCACGGTCCAACGCATGTCCAGCCCGCACCACGATACGGTTCCAACTTGGACCTGGCTCGTGCCCGCACTCGCTAGCCTGCTGCTGGCCCTGAAATTTGCCCACGTCGTGTCCGCGGATGCTGTGCTGGCGCAGATGGGGGCCGCGATCCTCCTCGGCTGCACGGTCTTCGCCGCCGTCCACCACGCCGAGGTGCTGGCGCTCCGGCTTGGCGAGCCGTTCGGCTCGATCCTCCTTGCCATCGCCGTCACCGTGATCGAGGCCGGCCTGATCGTCTCGATCATGCTGTCGGGCGCCGAAGGCGGGGAGTTCGTCGCCCGAGACACCGTCTTCTCGGCGGTGATGATTGTCCTCAACGGCATCGTCGGACTGTGTCTAGTGGTTGGCGCGAGCCAGTACCGAGAGCAGAGCTTTCAGTTGCACGGCGCCTCCGCGGCGCTCAGCGTGCTCGGCCCACTGGCTGTGCTGGCGCTGGTGCTGCCCAATTACACGCTCAAGACTCCCGGTCCGTACTATTCGCCGTTTCAGCTCATTTATGTCGGGGCCATCTCGCTGGTACTCTACGCCAGCTTTGTATTCGTCCAGACCGTCCGCCACCGCGATTACTTCCTCGATATCCCCTCCGATGGGGACGATGCGCTGGACACGGTGCCCGTCAAGCCGTCCGGCGGCGTCGCAGCAGCGAGCGTCGTGCTGCTGGTGGTCGCGCTGGCGTCGGTGGTTCTTCTGGCCAAGATGCTGTCTTACCCGCTGGAGCGCGCAATCGCGGCCGCGGGACTGCCGCGCAGCGTGGTCGGTGTTGTGATCGCCGCCATCGTCCTCCTGCCAGAGGGACTCGCCTCCGTCCGCGCCGCTGTCCTCAACCGGCTCCAAAACAGCCTCAACCTTGCGCTCGGCTCGGCGATCGCCACCATCGGCCTGACTATTCCGGTTGTCGCCGTTGTATCGCTGATCGCCGGCCAGAAGCTTGCGCTCGGGCTCTCCACCGAGAACATGGCACTGCTGTTGCTCACTCTGTTCATGAGCGTGCTGACCCTAGGTACCGGCCGTACCACCGTCCTTCAAGGCATCGTTCACCTGGTGATCTTCGCAGATTTTCTGATGCTATCAGCCGTTCCCTGACGGCCGACAACGGGGGAGCAAAGCGTTCTTCCGGTCTCTGCGAGAACGGTGACGGTCTGCGACAGCCCCGAAAGGCTCGCTGGCGCGAGAGCCGACAAACCCGTCCAGGGTCCCGGCCACGACGGCGCTTGACGGCGGCACCTGTCCTCCTTCACAAAAGTGCAACATCTGCATGCCTCCGGTTGATCCAGGTCAATGCAGGCTTGGGAGTGAGAAGGTGTTTGTGAAAGCCACCCCTGGGAAGCGCTCTAGCATGCTCTCAGGCAAAACATCAACGTTGCCGGCCAATCCCGAAGATGCTGGAGTGTCTCTCAGGATGGCTGTTCACGCCGCCCATCTGTGGAACTCCCGGCTAACACGTGACCGAAGGATCACACCATGCCCGAAAATCCGGCCATCGAACCTGCGAGGACGGCTGAAGGCTCGCGTCTCGCAGAAACTCACGACCAAGGGATCCCCTGGAAGCTATGGGGACCGTATCTGAGCGAGCGCCAATGGGGCACTGTCAGGGAGGACTACAGCGAGAACGGTGACGCCTGGAACTACTTCAACCACGATCAGGCCAGGTCTCGCGCCTATCACTGGGGCGAGGACGGCATCGCCGGCATCAGCGATGAAAAGCAGCGGCTATGCTTTGCCCTGGCGTTGTGGAACGGCCGCGACCCGATCCTCAAGGAGCGCCTGTTCGGCCTGACCAACAGCGAGGGCAATCACGGCGAAGATGTCAAGGAGTACTACTTCTATCTCGACAGTACGCCGACCCACTCTTACATGAAGTTGCTCTATAAATATCCGCAGAGGGCATATCCGTACAGCGATCTTGTTGAGACGAACCGGCGGCGCAGTCGAACCGAGATGGAGTACGAACTGCTTGATACCGGCGTTTTCAACGAGGATCGCTATTTCGACGTGTTCGTGGAATATGCTAAACAGACACCCACCGACATCCTCATCCAGATCAGCCTCAGCAACCGGGGCCCTGATGCGGCCCCGGTTCATGTGCTGCCCACGCTCTGGTTCCGCAATATCTGGACGTGGTGGCCCGAAACGCCAAAGCCTTCTATGCGGGCGGTCGCGACGAAAGGCGGTATGGCCGTCATTGCGGCCTCCGATGCCGAACTCGGCGACTATTTCCTGTACTGTGAGGGAAAGCCGTCGCTGCTATTTACGGAGAACGAGACCAACAATCAGCGGCTCTTCGGCTCGCCGAACGTGGGGCCCTATGTGAAGGACGGGATCAACGACTTCGTCGTCGCCGGCCGGCAGGAAGCCGTCAACCCGCGGCAGGAGGGGACGAAGGCCGCCGCGCATTACCGACTCGACGTGGGGCCGGGCCAGACGGCAATGGTTCGCCTCCGGCTCTCCAAGACCGCGCCCGACGCTGTTGGCGATCCCTTCGGTAGCCGCTTCGCACAGATCATGGCGGCGCGTCAGCAGGAGGCCGACGAATTCTACCGCGCCACAACGCCGGCCGGCGTCGGTGAGGACGCGGCCAACGTCATGCGGCAGGCGTTGGCGGGTATGCTGTGGAGCAAGCAGTACCTACTTCTTCGACCTGGTCAAGTGGCTCGAGGAGCATGGCGCCAACCCGAGCGGGATGGGGGGCCGGGCGACACGGAACCGCGAATGGGCGCATATGATAAATGACGGCGTTGTTTCGATGCCGGATAAATGGGAATACCCGTGGTACGCCGCCTGGGACCTGGCGTTTCACACAATGGCACTCTCGACGGTCGATATCGAATTCGCGAAGCAGCAGCTCGATCTGATGCTGGAGTCGTTTTACCTGCATCCCACCGGACAAATGCCCGCCTACGAGTGGAACTTCAGCGACGTCAACCCACCTGTTCATGCCTGGGCCGCGATCTTCCTGCACAGGACGGAGCAGGCGCTCGGCCACGAACCTGATCTGGACTTCCTCGCACGCGTCTTCACCAAACTGTCAGTGAATTTCACCTGGTGGACGAACCGCAAGGACCGGTTCGGCAAGAATCTCTACGAGGGTGGCTTCCTCGGCCTGGACAACATCGGCGTCTTCGACCGCAGTGCGCCGTTGCCTACCGGAGGATATCTGGAGCAGGCTGACGGCACCGCCTGGATGGCGCTGTTCTGCCAGAACATGCTCGAGATTGGCGTGGAGCTGGCGGGGCGCGATCCGGCCTATGAGGAGATGGCGACGAAGTTCGCCGAACAGTTCCTGTGGATCGGTCGCGCGATGAACGGGGCAGGTCCGGATGGCATGTGGGACGAGGAGGACGGATTCTACTACGACGTCCTGCGCCTTCCGGACGGTCATGCAACGCGCCTCAAGGTTCGCTCCATGGTGGGCTTGCTGCCCCTGTGCGCCATCACGGTGATCGAGCCGTCGCAGCGGGATCGCGTTCCGAAGATGACGGAGATATTTAGAGAGCGACTGCGGCGGATGCCGGACCTGCTCGACAGCATTCACCCGACGGGGCCAGGCCATCTGGGTGTGGGCGAGCGCGGAATCGCGGGGCTGGTGAACCAGGGCCGGTTGCGCAGGATCCTCTCGCGAATGCTCGACGAGAAAGAGTTCCTCAGCCCGCACGGCATCCGAGCGCTGTCCCGCTATCACGCCGAGCATCCATTCGTCTTCTCTGTGCATGGTGATGAATACCGTGTGAATTACCTTCCCGCCGAGTCGGACAGCGGAATGTTCGGCGGCAACTCCAACTGGCGTGGTCCGGTCTGGATGCCGGTGAACGCGTTGCTGATTCGCGCCCTGTTGCAGGACCATTTGTATTATGGGGACACGTTCAAGGTCGAGTGCCCCACCGGCTCGGGCAAGTGGATGAACCTCTTTGAGGTCAGCCGCGAGATCGCTAATCGGCTGACCGGCATCTTCCTCCGCGACGAAACTGGGCGGCGGCCAGTGTTCGGCGGAGCCGAAAGGTTCCAGACGGACCCCCACTGGCAGGATTGCCTGCAGTTTTACGAGTATTTCCACGGCGACAACGGCGCGGGCATCGGCGCCAGCCACCAGACCGGGTGGACCGGGTTCGTGGCGAAGCTGATCGAAATCGTTGGGCGGGTTGATGCGCATCAACTCCTGAAAGGCGGTATAGCCGAGGCCTTTGGCCCTGCGAAGGAAGTGGGGCCCGCGGCCGTCCGCGAGTCAGCGTCAGCGACGGCAGGGCGTGCATGACTGCCGCTCCGCGCTATCCGTCACTTTTTCAGATCAACACACGTGTCTGGCTGAGACGCCTGTCTCGAGAGAGCGGCAAACGGGTCACCCTGGCCGATATCGACGACGCCACGATTGACGGCTTCTCGCAGCGCGGCTTCGACTGGATCTGGTTGTTGAGCGTCTGGCAGACCGGTCCTGCTGGCCGGGCGGTCTCGCGGAGCAAGCCGGAGTGGCGCGCCGAGTTCAACGCCGTACTTCCCGACCTCATCGAAGACGATATCTGCGGCTCAGGCTTTGCGATTACCGGTTATACGGTGAGCGAGGAGCTTGGGGGAGAGGCGGCGCTGGCGCAGTTTCGCGAAAGACTGGCGCGACGCGGTATCAGGCTGATGCTGGATTTCGTGCCGAACCATACGGCCCCCGATCATCCATGGGTGAAGACCCAGCCGGACTACTACATGCAAGGCAGTGAGGAACTGCTTGGTGGCGCACCGCAGAACTACATGCGGGTCGAGACCGTTCGGGGGCCGCGAATCCTGGCATATGGCCGCGACCCCAATTATCCTGGTTGGCCCGATACGCTGCAGCTCAACTATGCCAATACCGCGCTGCAGAAGGCGCGAATCGATGAGTTGATCGCCGTGGCCGGCAAATGCGACGGTGTTCGCTGCGACATGGCGATGCTGGTACTGCCCGAGGTTTTCCAGCGCACCTGGGGCATCACCCCCGAGCTGTTCTGGCCAAAGGCGATGGCGGCGGTGCGCGAGGCACATCCAGCTTTCATTTTCATGGCCGAGGTCTATTGGGACCTGGAATGGACGCTCCAGCAGCAAGGCTTCGACTATTGCTACGACAAGAGACTGTACGACCGGCTGCAATCTGGCAACGTCCGATCCATCCGCGAACACCTGCACGCCGATCTCGATTATCAGGATAAGCTCGCCCGTTTCCTGGAGAACCATGACGAACCTCGCGCGGCGTCCATATTCCAATGGCCGCAGTATAGGGCAGCGGCAGCGATTACTTTCCTGTCGCCCGGCCTGCGCTTCTTCCACCAGGGTCAGTTCGAGGGTGCACGGGTGCGAGTGCCAGTGCATCTTGGTCGCGGTCCTGTCGAGCCCATCAACCCGGCGATCGCCGCGTTTTATGCCAAGCTGTTGCCGGTGCTGAAAGACACAGACGCCTTTCGGAACGGCGATTGGTCTCAGATTGAGCCATTGCCGGCCTGGCCGGGTAACTGGAGCTCGGAGGGCTTCGTTGCTTATGCCTGGACCGGGACGGACGGAAGACGCTACGTTGTGGTAGTAAACTACGCCGGAAATCAGGGACAGTGTCATCTGCTTCTGCCATTCCCTGAACTCCGAGAGAGGCAGGTGCTTCTCACCGATCTGATGGGAAGCGAGATTTACAAGCGTGACGGCAGCGATTTGGTCGTGCACGGTCTCTACATCGACCACGCCCCGTGGCAGATCAACGTGTTCGAGCTCCAGACTATCTAGAGCAGCATCCGATCAATCTAGAGCTCTCCGTTGCAAAGTTTCTGGCGACCACAGGACGTGGGGCTTGACCAGATGGCCGATACCGCTGCGCATGCGTCGGCGACCAAAGCACAGTAGCAGAGGTGCTTGCTGAAAAACTTGGCCGCCACCGGGAAGGAGGCTGATTTTCCCGATTTTGCATAGCTTTCGCCCCCGTTTGGCGCTATGTTGGATCTGGCTGCCGCAAAAAGGCGGGGTCGCATAAGAGTGGAGGAAGAACATGAGGTGCGTAGCATCGGTCGTATCGGCATTAACTCTGCTCGCTGCCGGGGCTGTGGTTGGACAGCCGGCAGCTGCAGCGCCACCGGTGGTCGGCTACAGTGGGCAGGTGGAGTCAAGTGTAGCGGGGTGCCCTTACATTATCTGGCGCCTTGCGCGGCACGACAACGGTGACATCACCGGAATCTTCTACTATTCCGATATGACCGGAGTCAGCCAGGCTACTGGGACAATGGACCAAGAAGGGCACTTCCACCTGACTTTGACTTCCTCAAACGGACAGGGTCCCGTTGGCACCGTTGCCGGAGAGAAATCTGCTAATGGGGCGGTCGTCGCAACTATGTCGGGCCAGGGCTGCGCCAACGCCCAGTTGCACTTTAATCCTATCGCCAATCTGAGGTCGTACAACCCCTCCGGGGCGAACCAGTGAAATCCACCATGCGATGGTGGGAAGTGGCCGTGAAGCCTGCTCGAACGGCATCGGTCATATAGGCGGTGATCGAGCCCGGGCGCGCAGTCATCTCGTTCTGGACGCGGCCCGGGTCGAACCTGTGGAACGGTGTGGAAGTTCAGCCCTCACATATCGTGCGGCACGGCGACAGCGAGGAGTTCTACCGGCGTTTGTCGACCGCATCCTGCCGGGCCGCGATGTCGCTGCGGGTCGAGAAGCTGGCCCGGCAGCGGCCGCCGTGCGCATCGAAGGGCAGGTCCAGGCGGGCGGCGGCGCCGTCGGCGGATCCACGGTGAGCCTTCGGGCCGCAAGCGCCAATGCGCCCGCGCGGTTAGCGCAAGGCATTACCCGCGCTGATGGTCGATTTGCCATTTCCTCCGATCAGACGCCAAGCGGCTATACGATCCTCTATCTCATCGCCAATGGCGGAGAACCCACCGTTAACAAGGCGGGCGGAAACAACCCCGCGATCGCCCTGCTGGCGGCGCTGGGCGGTCAGCCGCTGACACCGCCGGACGGTATCAACTTCGTTCATCAACTAATATCTGGGCGGTGGATAACTGGGTGGATCAAGGCGATTTTTGCTTTGTCAAGCCACCCGAAGCCTGTCCACCGACTGTGGCGGCAACGGCCTGGCGGTGTTCTACGGAATGGCCAGACCGTCCTTGCGCCGATGATCTGCCCGCCGAGGCAGCCGTCGCGCGCAACCATCCTGCAACGCGCCGCGTCCGCAATTTGGTTCGACCCGGCAGCCGCGAATCCCACTCACCCAGATCCTCTGCCCATTACCCGGGAGGCGTCGCATGACTTGCATCGTTCATGCCGAAGAGCCGGATCGCCCTGTTCGGCGGCCCGCTTGGACTGCACTTTGTGCGGCAGCGGGGGCGTCCTTGTTCCGCCGCACGCTCGTGTTCGCCTGGGCTACGCTTGCGGTCATGCTGCCGCAGCCGGCTGCCAGGGCACAACAACCGCCGCCCAACATCCTCGTCATCATGGGCGACGACATCGGCTACTGGAACATCAGCGCCTACAACCGCGGCATGATGGGCTACCACACGCCCAACATCGACCGCATTGCCAACGAAGGCGCGCTCATGACCGACTATTACGGCCAGCAATCCTGCACCGCCGGCCGCGCCGCGTTCATCACCGGTCAGAGTCCGATGCGGACCGGTCTGCTGAAGGTGGGCCTGCCGGGGGCAAAGGAAGGGTTGTCGGACAAGGACCCGACGCTCGCCGAGCTGCTCAAGCCGCTCGGCTACGTGACCGGACAATTCGGCAAGAACCACTTAGGCGACCGCAACGAATTCTTGCCAACCGTCCACGGTTTCGACGAATTCTTTGGTAATCTTTACCACCTCAACGCGGAGGACGAGCCGGAACATCCGGATTATCCCAAGGGAATGGACTTCAGGCTGCGCTTCGGCCCGCGTGGTGTCCTGCGATGCACGGCGACCATCGCCGAGACGCCCGGCGAAGATCAGCGGTTCGGCAAATGGGGTAAGCAGAATTGCGAAGACACCGGACCGCTCACCAAAAAGCGCATGGAGACGGTGGACGAGGAGTTCCTCAAGGCCACGCTGGACTTCATCGACCGAGCGCACCGGGATAACAAGCCGTTCTTCGCCTGGTTCAATCCGTCGCGGATGCACATCTGGACCCGCCTCAAACCAGAGGCTGAAGGAAAAACCGGACTCGGCATCTACCCCGATGGCATGGTGGAACATGACGGCCAGGTCGGTCAGCTTCTGCGCAAGCTCGATGACCTCGGCATCGCCAACAACACGATCGTCATCTACACGACCGATAATGGCGCCGAGACATTCACCTGGCCCGACGGCGGCACCACGCCGTTCCGGGGTGAGAAGAATACCAACTGGGAGGGCAGCTATCGCGTGCCCGCACTGGTGCGCTGGCCTGGGTTGGTGCAGCCGCACACAGAGATCAACGACATTGTCTCGGCGGAGGATTGGGTGCCAACCCTGATGGCGGCGGCGGGTGAGCCCGACATTAAGGCGAAGCTCCTGCAAGGCTTCAGCGCGGGCGACAAGACCTTCAAGGTGCACCTCGACGGTTACGACCAGCGCGACGTACTCGCCGGCAAGGGTCCTGACCAGCGCCATGAGTTTTTCTACTGGACCGATGACGGCGACCTCGCGGGCCTGCGTTACGACCAATACAAGGCGGTGTTCATGGAGCAGCAGGCGCACGGGCTGGAGGTCTGGCTTCAGCCCTTGACCCCGTTGCGCGCCCCCAAGCTGTTCAATCTCCGGTCCGATCCGTTCGAGCGTGCGGAACAGGAGGCGGGCGATTACACCAGATGGTTCATCGAGCACGTCTTCCTGCTGGTTCCGGCGCAGGCGATCGTGGCGCAGCACCTGCAATCGTTCCGGGAGTTTCCGCCGCGGCAACGGCCGGGCACCTTCTCGGTACAGCAGGCCCTGGACATGCTAATGAAGACCCAGGGCAGCGATTAGGAAGGATGGTAGATGACGGCGTCCCTGCCTCGGGATCGTGCCGCGACGATGGGGCCGTTACTCCTGATTCGAGGCACATGACGGGCTTCAGTGCTGAACGTCGTCGCGTTCGAAACCTGTCGGAAGGCGGGCCGTTGCCGCTCCGGTGGTCTGGGGCTACGCCGGCGGGGGACTCCCCAGGAGAATCTTGCTGCTGGCCTGCTCGGCTGGCCCGTCGGTCTCGTATCGTCTTGAGTCGCTTCGGTCTAGGGTCCAGGGAATAGGCGGTCGGGCCCCGTGGATGTTCGCATTTTTTCAATGGGTAGCACTGCTGGCCATCATTTGGGGTGGGCCGTTGCATGCCGACGAACCCGCGGCCTTTGTGGGTGGCCAGGCCTGTGCGGGGTGCCACACTGCCGAGACGCAGCGCTGGAAGGGCTCGCACCACGCGCTCGCCATGCAAGCGGCAACTCCGACGACCGTGCTTGGCAATTTCGCCGACGCGAAGCTGGATCATTTTGGCGTCGTCACCACGTTTCACCGCGACGGCGACAAATTCATGGTGCGCACGGACGGACCCGACGGCGTGCTGCACGATTATCAGATCGCCTACACCTTCGGCGTCTATCCCCTGCAACAATACCTGGTTGCTTTCCCCGGCGGCCGTTATCAGGCACTTGGTATCGCCTGGGATAGCCGCCCGAAAGAACAGGGAGGTCAGCGCTGGTTCCACCTCTATCCCGACCAGAAGCTGTCGGCCGGCGACCCGCTGCACTGGACCGGGCGTGACCAGACCTGGAATTACATGTGCGCCGACTGCCACTCCACCAATCTGCGAAGGAATTTCGATCTCGCCACCAACACTTACGCCACCACCTGGACCGACATCGACGTCTCCTGCGAGGCGTGTCATGGCCCGGGCTCCCGCCATATCGCCTGGGCGAAGACCCATGGCAGCGCGGGCGCGTACGATGCGCCGGACCACATGGGCCTGACAGCGTGGCTGAAGCCGACCGACAGCGGCCAATGGGAGATGAACCCCGATACCGGCATTGCCCGGCGCACTGCCCCGCTGGTTTCGGCGGAGCTCGACGGCTGCGCCGCGTGTCACTCCCGGCGCAAGGTGATCGCCGCCAACCAACCACCGGGAACGCCGTTCCTCGACGCCAATTTGCCCGCCTATCTTGAGCCCGGCCTCTATCACGCGGATGGGCAGATCGATGGGGAGGTGTATGAATACGGCTCGTTCCTGCAAAGCCGCATGCATGCGGCGGGCGTCACCTGCTCGAATTGCCACGACCCGCACAGCTTGAAGCTGCGGGCCGAGGGCAATGCACTCTGCGCACAGTGCCACATGCCGGCGAAATTCGACGTGCCGTCGCATTATCATCACGACCCCGGCAGCGCCGGCGCGCAGTGCGTGAACTGCCACATGCCGACCAAGACCTACATGGTGGTGGACGCCAGGCGGGATCACAGCATCCGCGTGCCGCGGCCCGACCTGTCGGTTGCGATTGGCACCCCGAACGCGTGCACCACGTGCCACACCGGGCGCAGCGCGGAGTGGGCAGCGCAGGCGGTGTCAGAGTGGTTTCCGCATGGACGGCAAACGCTGCCGCAGTACGGCACTGCGCTGCATGCCGGCCGTGCCGGCACTGCCAACGCGGAACAACAGCTCGATCGGCTGATCCTGGACAAGAACCAGCCTGCCATCGCGCGGGGAAGCGCCTTGCTGCTGCTGCCAAGCTAGCCACCGCCGCTTCGGATTCCGCTCTGCAAGCGGCGATTGCCGATCCAGACCCGCTGGTGCGAGCGGCAGCTCCACGGGCGCTGTTCCCATCCGTATCCCAGACGACACTTCAGGGGATGACATCGCTGCTGCATGACCCAGTTCGGGCAGTGCGCCTCGAAGCCGCCCGCGCGCTGGCCGGCGTCGATCCGCGTACGCTGACGTCGGAGCAGCAAACGGCACTTGCCGCCGCGACGATGGAGATGGTCGCGGCGGAACTCGTCGATGCGGAGCGGCCCGAGGCGCATCTCAATCTCGGGCTACTGGACGTGCGGCGCCAGCAGCCTGCCGCGGCCGAGACGGAATATCGCACGGCGCTTCGGCTCGATCCTCGTTTCGTTCCCGCTATGGTGAACCTCGCCGACCTGGACCGGATGCGTGGGCAGGACCAGCAAGGCATTGATCTGCTGCACACCGCGACGGGAATAGAGCCGGGCAACGCCGACGTGCATCATGCGCTCGGGCTCTTGCTCGTGCGCCAGCACGACTACACCGGCGCGCTTGCCGAGTTGCGCCAGGCGAGTGAACTGGCGCCTGACAACCCACGTTACGCGTACGTCTATGCCGTCGCGCTGAATTCGACCGGGGCCGCGAAGGAGGCAATGGCGCTGCTGGAGCGGACGCATCGGCAGCATCCAACGGACACCGAGGTGCTAGTCGCTCTGATCTCGATCGCGCGGGACCAGGGGGATCTGCCGTCCGCGCTGCGTTACGCGCGGGAGTTGGCGGCACTCGCACCGGACGACCCGCAGGTACGAGCGCTGGTGCGCGACCTCGAAACACGCCAGTGAGCAGCAGCCGGCCGCCGTCCCGCAGGGGGGCGCGCGCCACCAGCTGGAGCAGTGCCGAATCAGGACGGCGGGGCTGGCGTGGGCCGGTCCCGTGGTGCTGTGTGGATCCGTGGTACCGCAACTGGCACCGCCGCCTCCCCCATCGATCCGCTTCGCGGCTCGATCCTCCCGCAAGGGGAGGGGGCAGGCGGTATGGGCCAGGGGGGAAAGATGGGCGGGCCGGTTATGGGAATGGGACCGAAGTCGGCGCCGGCGGCGGGATCGGCGGAGAGCTGGCTGCGCTCGCGGCTGCAGATGAGAGTGATGAGACTGCCGCCGTACTCGATGATCTCGCGGCGCAGTTCATCCCACGTCGCACGATCCATCTGCCCAGGGGCGATGCCGAGATCGAGGCAGATATCGACGAGGACGGCGCCGATCGGGCGGCGGCGGTCCTCGGCGGCGATTTGCTCGAGCGTGGGCGGGCTGGCGAGGCACGGATCGCCGGCCGGGTCGTGCTGCCTTGTGGCCGGTGCGGCGGCGTGTGGCTTGCGTGGGGACGGCAGGCGGATGGGGCGCAGGCTGCTGCAGGTCCTGGCCGCTGGCGGCGCGCTGGCGGAGCCTGTCTTCGAGCGCGGCGGCGCGGAGCAGGCCGCGTGTGGTGCGGGCGAGGATCAGCGCGAGATCGGTGGTTGCGAAGGTGGTGGCGACGAAGGCGAAGCAGGGGAGGAGATGCGGGGCGGCGCTGTGCTGGCGCAGCGTGTCGGCGAGATTCCTGCCGTAGGTGATGAGGGTGCGGAGGAGGCCGAGGACCTTGCCGATACGAGGGGGCACGGCCCGATCGGGATCGGGTTGGAGGGCTTCGGCCGGTGCGGTGGCTGCGTCGAACACGAACATAACAAGAACACAAAATGCGGGCGATGTCAAGGACAGTTTTCCTGGGAGGCATTTTTAGGAGTGTGCAGGCGTGGGATCGCAGCACTTGAGGTGGCAGCGGCGGAGCCGGACTTCGGCGGCATCGGTTGGGGACCGACACACAGGCCAGCGAGCGCGACGGAGAGAGATTGTACCCCGCAGTATGAACAACTCAGGGCACTAGTCTAGTCTCGCGGACCAGCGAACTCGCTCTATTATAGAGGCTGCACGCTGCGCCCGCTATGCGGTTTTGACAATGACCTCGGCTTCTTTCTTCCGAACAGCGATCGATCCGACGCGGGCTTGATCCAGATCAATGGAATGCTCGTGTAAAGCGTCGATACACCGCTTCTCAATCGCAAGGCGAATGCCTGGGGGTGGATTGCATGCCAGCAAGCATGGTTCGGCGGTCCGCCGATCCGGACGAATACACGTCGTACATTCGGGCGACGAACGTCCACCTGTCGGTAACGGAAGCCGGGCGTTTCGCGGCGAAGCTGATCCGCATCGATCTGCACCGTCTGTGGATGCAGCGGTTCTCCGACACCCTCCCACGGGTTGCACACTTCGATACCGTACCCGGCCGTGCCATCCTCTCATTCCCCACGCAGGCCGGTCGAGGCATTCTGTATGATGGCGTCGAGGTGCAATCTACCGCGATGCTACGGCACTGCGACGGTCATAGCGGCTTCCAGCGCACCACCGGTTCGGCGCAATGGGGCAGCATGTCGCTTCCAATCGCGGATATGGAAGCTGTCGGAGCGACCGTTTGCGGATGCGACGTGACGCCACCGAAGGAGCCGCTGAATGTCATCCCGTCACCTACCGCAATGGAGAGGCTTCAGAGACTTCACGCGGCGGCTGGGCATCTGGCTGAGCACGCCCCCGAGATTATCGCCAGCCCCGATGCGGCACGCGGCCTGGAACAGGCGCTGATCGCCGCCATGGCTGACTGCCTCTGCACCACGGACAGCCATTCGTCGGAATCCGGGAACCGTCGTCATGCCATGATCATGAGAAAGTTTTATGAGATATTGGAAGCGAATCCCGGCTGCGTCATCCACCTTCCGGAGCTTTGCGCGAAGATCGGCGTCTCGAACCGCACGCTCATCACATGCTGTCACGAAGCTTTGGGCATGGGCCCGCATCGCTATCTCCGGTTCCGCCAGCTCAATCTGGCACGCGGGGCGCTTGCGTCGGCGGATCCAGCGACGACGACTGTGACGCAGGTTGCCACCGCGCAGGGCTTCTGGGAGCCTGGGCGGTTCGCTGTGGCTTACCGAGCGTTGTTCGGGGAGCTGCCTTCCGTGACCCTGCGGCGTGATCCGGCGCCCAAGGAACTGAATCGCATCAACGGCCTGATATCTTCAGAATTTGCATAGCCAGCCGCAATGCGGCCGCCCCATCCTCATCGTTCCCGCCTAACTGCGGAGTTCAGTCGACGGTCCCAAAGCACTGCTGCTCCGGGCCACGACGAGAGGCAGGGCAAATGCCGGGTAGCGCCACGAGTAGCTTCGCCGATGCCGACGACTACCAGGCCAGCCTGCGCGACATCCTCACCGAGTTCGTCGTTACGCAGCGGGGTGCGTTCAGTGCCCGCATGACGCGGATCACGCTCCGCCACCTTCATCTTCTGCGGACGCAGGAAACTCTGTCGCGCGTCGCCTACGTCGCGTTGCCACCGGAGCTGGTCTTCGTATCCTTCTCGGCGGACCCGGCTCTGCCCCTTGTCTGGCGCGGAGTGACGCTCGAGCCGGGTGAGATCATGCTGCACAGCCGGGGCGAGCGCCTGCATCAGCGCACTATCGGGGTCAGTTGCTGGGGCCTCATCTCACTGCCGCCGGCATCGCTTGCCACCTTTGGCAAGGTGCTGACCGGCAGCGCACTGGCGCCACCGGTGTCGGGGCAAATCCTGCGACCCACCGCGCGGGATCGGAGGCACCTGCTGCGCGTGCTTACAGAGGCCGCTCATCTCGCCGGGACCAGGCCGCACATTCTCGGCCACCCGCAGGTCGTCCGAGCCATGGAACAGGAACTGGCTGATGTGCTGGTTGCCTGCCTGACAGACTGCAAGGTGCGCATCGAAACCGGCGCCATGCGGCGCGCCGCCAGGATCATGAACGGCTTCGAGGACTTCCTCGCAACCAATCTGCATCAAAGCTTGCACCTTCCGGAACTGTGCGCGGCGATCGGTGTCTCGGATCGCAGCTTTCGCAACTGCTGTGCAGCAGTCCTCGGGGTCAGCGCTTGGCGATACATGCAACTACGGCGGCTGACGCGGGTGCGTGCTGCCATCGTTCGCGCAGATCCCAAAAAGGCGCGGATCGCCGAGCTTGCCGTCCGCGGTGGTTTCACCCAGCGCGGCCGCTTCGCAGCACTCTACCGTGCCGCCTTCGGCGAGACGCCCTCCACCACGTTGCGGCGGGCCGGCGAAATGTGATGGCAGCATCCGTCGGTTCATAAAGTGCATAGTCAGTTCTATGGGATTGCACCAACGGCCTGATATCTTCAGAATTTGCATAGCGGTCTCGGAATGGAATGGTTAGTCCATACCCACGGGGCGGACCGCTGATCCGGCCCTCCGTCAAGATGCAGGCTGCGTGCGGGGGGTGGCTGTACCCAGCTGGGTCTCGCCTCGCAGCACACGGGCGACCCGCGGTGAGACCCCTCCACCACCTTGCGGCGTGCCTGCGACGAGTGACGAAATCTTCCGCAGGTTCACGAAATGCATAGGCGGTGGCGGACCGATCCTCCAGGCTTGCCCCGCTCGGGATAAAGCTTTGTCGAGCTTGGCTCGAAGTGACGCTGGCGCTGCCCGACGCGTTGGCAGCGCACACGACGGCGAGCCCCGCGGGACGAGGTCGCGTGCTGACGCGCTCGGCTGCCCATCGACGGGAGCGCCGGGTTGAACCCGGTCAGTGCGGCGCGGCGCGTCTGCGTCGCAAACGAGTGTGCGACATCGTCAACGAGAGGGACCGAGGAGGTGAAGCAATAATGCGTAGGAAATCAAGACAGTCATGGATGATGGGCGCACTCGCGGCCGTCATGTCGCTGGTAGCGCTGCTGCTGCTTACACCCACTGCCCGGGCGCAGGCCCAGACGCAGGACCAGACGCCGGCGCAAAAGCCGAACATCCTGTTCGTCATGACCGACGACGTCGGCTGGATGACACCGGGCATCTACCACCAGGGCCTGATGGTCGGCGAAACCCCCAACATCGACCGCATCGGCCGCGAAGGCATGAAGTTTCTGGACGCCTACGCCGAGCAGAGCTGCACCGCCGGGCGCAACGCCTTCATGACCGGCATGAACCCGCTGCGCACCGGGCTCATCGTGCCGCAATTGCCGGGGAGCCCGAGCTGGCTCAGGCCCGGCACGCCGTCGCTCGCCAAGGTCCTGCACGATCTCGGCTACACCACCTTCCAGGTCGGCAAGAACCATCTCGGCGACAACGTCGAGGCGCTGCCGACCGCGCACGGATTCGAGGAATATTGGGGCTACCTCTACCACCTGGACGCGATGCAGCAGGTCAGCTTCATGGATGTCTATGATCAGAAGACGAACCCACCGCGGATGGCCGTTGCCCCACCGTGCAAGGCGACGTCGATCCCCGGCATCCCCGACGACCCGAACGCCGTGGACCCGGCGACGACGACGTGTCTGACCCCGCCGCGCCCGGTGCTCTGGTGCACGTCCTCCGACGGCACGCAGGCGAACCAGACTTGCAAGGATGAGGGCGTCGTGACGGACAAGCGCTCGGCGACCCTGGAGGAGGAAGTTTCCACTCATTTGATCGACATGCTCGACCGCAACGATCCCAAGAAGACCGGCAAGCCGTTCTTTGCCTACTACAACACGGTCAGGATGCATGTCGACACGTTCCTGCCGCAGAAATACCTCGACATGCTCGGCGAGACGGGCGGCAAGGACTGGGGCATCAACGAAGCCGGCGAAAAGCAGATGGACGACAACCTCGGCTATGTCCTCAAGAAGCTCGAGGACATGGGCCAGCTCGACAACACAATCATCATCTGGACCCCTGACAACGGCGCCCAGACCCAAACCTACCCGGACGGCGGCATCACCCCCTTCAAGGGCGACAAGCTGACGACTTGGGAAGGCGGCATGCGCGTTCCGCTGCTCGTCCGCTGGCCCGGACACATCAAGCCGGGCACGGTCAACAACGAGATCATCTCGATGCTCGACTGGATGCCGACTTTGGTCGACATCGCCGGCGGCCCGAAGGGCGACGGGCTGAAGAAGCAGATCGAGGCGGGCGAATATCCCGGCTTCCTGAAGACGACGCTCGACGGTTTCGACCAGCGCGATCTGCTGGAAGGAAAGGGGCCGTCCGCCCGCGACCACCTCTTCTACTACACGGGCACGACTCCGTCGGCGGTCCGGTACAAGAATTGGAAGATGTACTACGCGATGGAGGGCTCGTCCGCTGCCAGCGCGCTCAAAGGCGTCGAAACCTATGCCTGGACGCAAATGACCAACCTCATGCGCGATCCGTTCGAGCAGAACGTCGGCGATATCCAAAAGTCGGCATTCTCCCTCGCCGGCGCGATCACCGCCCCGAGCACGGCGTATCTCTACGACTGGCAGATGCTGCCGATCGGACAGTTGATGTGGATGAAGGAACTCGAGACCTACAGAAAATTCCCGCCGCTGCAGATCCCCGAGTCCTACAACCTCGACGAGATCGAGAAACTCGTCTCGGCCGGCGCCAACCACTCGCACAGCGACTGATGGTAGGATGGGTCCGTAATGAAGAGGGGGCGGGCGGCTTGAAAAAGCCGCTCGTTTCCAAAGGATCTAATCATACCATCCTTACTGGAGGTGATCATGCCATCCTCCCCTTCCAATGACCCGAGCCGGCGCTTTCTGCTCGGCGCGCTCGCGGCGACGCCAGCCCTGCCGGCGCTTCTCGACATCACCGCCGCGCAGGCCCAGACGCCAGCATCTGGGGATCCGCTTCCGTCCTGGAATGACGGGCCGACCAAGCGGGCGATCCTCGATTTCGTGCGTGTGACGACCGACCAGACAAACCCGGGCTTCGTGCCGCCGGAGGAGCGCATCGCCGAATTCGACCAGGACGGCACGCTCTGGGTCGAGCATCCCGTGTACACGCAGGTCGTCTATTGCCTCGACCATGTTGACGCCTTGGTGAAAGCGAAGCCGGAGTTAAGGGACCGCGAGCCGTTCAAGACCGTGCTTTCCGGCAACCGCGAGGCCATTGCGAAGCTCTCGATGCGGGACTTCTTCGAGATTGTGCTCGCAACCCAGAGCGGGATGACCGTGGAGGCGTTCAGGGAAGATGCGAGAAAGTGGCTAGCTGCCGCCAAGCACCCCCGCTGGGACCGCCTTTACACCGAACTGGTGTATCAACCCATGCAGGAGATGCTGCACTACCTGCGTGCCAACGGCTACAGGACGTTTATCGCGACCGGCGGCAGCGCGGGCTTCGTGCGCGAATACTCCGAGAGGGTCTACGGCATCCTCCCCGAGCAGGTCGCCGGGACCGAGCAGGCGTTCAAGTACGGCTATGACAAGGACCACCGGCCCATCCTCACCCGGGAGCCGAAGCTGGTGCTGGATAACCTGGAAGCCGGAAAGATCGAGAATTTCTGGTTGATGTACGGGCGCCGTCCTTATGCGGCCTTTGGTAATTCCTCCTCCGATGACCAGCAGATGCTAGAGTACGTGAAGGCAGGTACTGGTAGGAGGCTGTCGGGTTTGGTCGTGCACGACGATGCGACCCGCGAGTATGCGTACGGTCCGGCACAGGGATTGCCCGACACCAAGATCGGCACCTTGAGCCAGAACATGTATGACATGGCGAAGCAGCAGGGCTGGGCGATCATCAGCATGAAGAACGACTGGAAGCGCATCTTCGCGTTCGAACCGTGAGCCCACGGACCCTCGCCTCGGAATCCGGCCGGAGGCCGGAAGGTTCTCGCCGACGGCCACACCTCGGCAACGATCGGATCAGCGGTGGCTCGACTTGCTTAAGTTGGATTCGATCCTGATAGACTTCGAAAGAGAGAGCCGCGGCATGGACGGCGTCGCCCGACCGCCAGCGAAAATCATCGCCCGTCTCGGATGGATTGCCGTCTGGGGACCCGGCTTGCTGGTGATGCTGGCCGACACCGACGCCGGCAATGTGGTGACGGGCGCGCAGGCAGGCGCCCAATGGGGCTATCGGCTGCTGCCTCTGCTGCTTCTGCTGATTCCGATGCTCTACATGTGGCAGGAATTGACAGTGCGGCTTGGGCTCACCACCGGGCGCGGTCACGGCGAACTGATCCGCGACCAGTTTGGCGTCGGCTGGGCGTGGCTGTCGACGGCGGGCTTGGCGACTGCGGTGATCGGCTCGCTGATTACCGAATTCACGGGCGTGGCGGGAATCGGAGAACTCTATGGCCTGTCGCGCGGGCTGACCTTGCCCCTCTCCGCGACGGCCTTGCTCACAGTCGTCGCCACGGGCTCCTATCGGCGCGTGGAACGGACAGCGATCGTCATAGGCCTTTTTGAACTCGCCTTCTTCGCGGTCGCCTGGGCGGCGCATCCGAACCTCGCGATTCTGGCGAAAGACGCCTTCGACCTGCCCCTCGGTGACCGCGGCTTTACCTTTCTGGTTGCTGCGGTCATCGGAGCAACCTTCAATCCTTGGATGATCTTCTACCAGCAATCCGCAATCGCCGATAAAAAGCTCCAGCCCGACGATCTTGCGGCCGCGCGCTGGGACACAGCGTTCGGCGCCGTTCTCACGCAATGCTTGACAGGCGCGGTGCTGGTCGCGGCGGCGGCGAAGCTTTATTCCGGCAGTGCGTCGGCGGGCCTCGGCAGCGTCGGCGAGATCAGCAATGCGCTGACGCCACTCCTCGGGGAGAGCGTCGGGCGCCTGGTTTTCAGCGCGGGCGTCCTCGGCGCCTCTCTGGTGGCCGCCATCGTTTGCTCGCTGGCGCTTGCCTGGGGTGTCGGCGAGGTCGCCGGCTACCGGCGTTCGCTGGAAAATCATCCGTTCGAGGCGAAATGGTTCTATGGCGTCTATGCGGCCTGCGTCGTCGGCTCCGCGGCAGTTGTTTGGCTCGTGCCGGACCTTATTTGGCTCACCATCGCGGCGCAGGTCCTGAATGCTTTCCTGCTGCCGCTGGTGATCGGCTTCCTCGTCGCATTGGCGGTGAACGCGCTGCCGGCTCCGCTTCGCCCGCGGGGGCTCTATCTTTGGGCCCTGATCGGCGTCTCGGTCGTCGTTATCGCAGTGGGACTTTATGGCGGCGTCGCAGGACTGATGTAGCGTCCGATGGGGCCGCTTTTCCTGAGTGCACAAACGATGCAAAGGTAAGGCACCGATCGCTTTGGAACCCGCAACAGGCCTCCAGTTCGCCGGCGCGTTGGCCGAAATCAGCGTCATCGACCTGATGTTGAGCGCGGACAACGCGCTCCTGATCGCGATGTGCTGTGCTTCTTTGCCTCCCGCGCATGTCCGCAACGCGGTCGTTCTGGGCACCGCCGGGGCGATCGTCCTGCGATACCTCTTGACGACGATCGCGGGCCTCCTGCTCCAGATACCCTACCTGAAGATCGCCGGCTGGAGCCGTCGTTTTGCCAGATTTGCATAGCGGCTCCGGGCTGGCTTGGCTTATCTTGCCGCAAAGCGCCGTCCGATGTGGGCGCGACGTCCAGCGAACTGAGACGTTATGTTCTCTCGTGGGGCGCAGACGAACGCGAGGGGCGCCCCCGCTTGGTAGGTGACCATGGGCGGTTCATGCAGCCGCCCCAGAAACCGGGAGCGCCGCGACTGGAGATATGAATATCATGCTACGATGCATCCCTAGGCACGTTCTGATCGCCAGTTTAGCGGTTCTGCCGTTGGCGTCAGGCCACGGCCAAGTCAATCCCTTCTACGAGCTGGAAGGAAACTCGCTCAACAGCGCAGATTTTTCCATGCTGTTCGATGCAGCGAACGGCTTGTTGCTTCGATCGCCCCTGCCAAACGGCACCATGACAAGTTGGGCGAACAGTCAGACCGGCTCGAAGGGAACGATCCAAGTGACAGCCACGTTTCACCGCGAGGGCATGCTCTGTCATAAGCTCCGCTACGAGACCCATCCGCAGGGCGTGCCTCAGTCAAACAACATCGTGCTCAACTGGTGCAAGACACGTGACGGGGCTTGGAAAATCCTGTCCTAGCGAGATAGCACGACGCACCTGCGCCGAAGCTCTCGGCGCGAGATCACCGATGCCCAACCAGCCGAAGCCTTGATGATCCGACGCGGCCTTGATCCAGATCAATGCGATTGCCGCTGCGCGCATCGCGACCTCCGGTTGCGCCAGCTCAATCTGGCCCGTAGCGCGCTCGCGTCCGCCGACCCAACGACGACGACTGTGACACAAGTCGCCACCGAGCAGTGTTTCTTGGGAGCTTGGGCGGTTCGCTGTGGCTTACCGAGCGTTGTTCGGCGAGCGGCCTTCCACGACCCTGCGGCGCTCGCCTGATGCGGCGCCCACAGAACTGAATCGCATCAACGGCCTGATATCTTCAGAATTTGCATAGCCAGCCGCAACGCGGCCGCCCCATCCTTACCACGACCACCGAACTGCGGGTCGATCGGAGCATTAATTCGAAGAATGTGTCGCCGACCGAATGCGAAATGTTGACCCAAGGCAGGGGAGAACAAATTGACGCTGCTTCCCTGAACTCCAACCACGAATGTCGCCGTTTCCAACAAGGAGATCACCAACATGTCCGACCTGGTCGTTATCGCTTTCCCGTCCGAAGCCAAGGCCGAAGAGGTCCGCAACAAGCTGTTCGACCTGCAGAAGGAGTACCTGATCGAACTTAACGATGCCGTCATTGCCGTCAAGCAGCCGAACGGTCGGGTCAAGCTCAACCAGATCTTCCATCCCGCCGCGGCCGGTGCCGCCAGCGGCTCGTTCTGGGGCCTGCTGATCGGGCTGATCTTCATGATGCCCCTGGCTGGGGTCGCGATCGGCGCGCCTCCGGCGCACTCGGCGGAGCACTCTCCGATGTCGGGATCAACGACAAATTCATGAAGGATGCGGCGCAGACGTTGCAGTCCGGCAACGCCGCGCTGTTCGTGCTGATCCGCAAAGTGACCGGCGACAAGGTGCTGGCCGCCTTGCGAGGCGAGGGCGGCACGGTGTTGCGCACCTCCCTCGACGAGACGAAGGAAGCGGCGCTGCGCCGGGCGCTGGCGGCGCACACCGCAGCGAGCGCGGCGGCCTAGTCCGCGGCAGGAGATCCCACTCAGGAATGGTGTGGGTTGACAGGACGATGGAGGGTTGAAATGGAGTCGGTGCTGGGATTTCCACTCGACGCCTGGGACTACGCGACCTTTGCCTCGCTGTTCGTCATTGGTGCTGCCTTCATCGTCCTGATTTACCTGATCCTGGGCCTGCCGGGCCGGATTGCCATCGCCCGGCGGCACCCCGAGGCAGAGGTGGTCAACATGATGGGCTGGCTCGGCTTCATCGCCGTCGTGCCTTGGGTGCAGGCCTTCATTGGGCGCTCAAACCGACCGACGTCATCGATATTCGCAACCTGCCGCGTGACACAAGGCGCGCCACCGACGAGGAAATCGCCCGGCTTACCGGCAAGCCCATCCCCGAGGCGGCTCCGCCGAAAACGCTGCCGCCCGAGCCGCACAAGGAATAGGAGCGCGCTGGAATGGTCGCCGGACTGCTGATTACAACCCTCTATTGCACCGCCGTCTGGCTGGTCTTCTTCCGGTTCAAGCTGATCAGATTCACACCCGGGTGGGGCATCATCTCCGGTCTGTTCGGCGCGCACATTCTTCTCATCTTCCTTATCGGCCTGCGGTTCGTCACGCCCAGCTCGACCGACGCGAAGGTGGTTCAGTACACCATCCAGCTCATTCCCCGGTTGCCCGAGCCGACCATGGTGACCGCCGTGCTGGTGGAGGAAGGCACGCATGTGAAAAAAGGCCAGACGCTGTTTCAGTTCGACTGGACGGTCTACGAGTCCAGGGTTCACCAGCTCGAGGCGGACCTCGCCGAGGCGAAGCAGAACGTCGATGTCCTGCAGGCCGACGTCGCGTTGGCCGAAGGCAAAAAGAGCGCTGCGGAGGCTAATCTTGCCTATGCGCGGTACCGTCAGCACGCCGCCCAGACCCTCGAAGTGCAGAATGTCGGGACAGTGCTGGAAGCGGACCAGTGGGACGCCGAGGCACACCGGGACGCGGCGGCGGTAGACGAAACCGACGCTGAGATCAAGCGTGCTGTCCTCAAATTGCAGGCCGAAATCGGCGGCGTGAATACCAGGGTCGCCTCGGTGGAAGCGCAACTCCAGCAGGCGCGCTACTACCTGGACAACACCACGCTGGTCGCGCCGGCAGACGGCCGTATCGTCAATTTGCAGGTGCGCCCCGGTATGGTGTCTGGCATCTACCGCATCGGCGGCATCGCGGCGTTCATCCTCGATAACAACCGTTACGTGCTAGCGACGTACTACCAGGAGAACCTGAAATATGTCCGACCTGGCCAGCCCGTCGAGGTCGCGCTCGATCCCTATCCGGGGCAGATCTTCAAGGCGACAGTAGAGCAGATCTGGCGGGCGAACGCGGCAGGGCAGTACCTGCCAAGCGATGTGCTGCCGGGGTTCGACGCGACCGATCCGCACCAGGCGCTCGGCCAGTTTGCCGTCCAGATCCAGCTCGATGACAAGGACCTGGAGAAGTTTCCGATCGGCGCGCATGGCGTGGCGGCGATTTACACCGGCGGCGGCGGGTTTGCCGTGCTGCGGAAGATCACCATCCGCGCGCATGCCTGGCTCAACTGGCTCTATCCGCTCAATGTCTGATGGCTTCGACGTGCGGGGGCGCCGATCAGGGCGCTACTGTATCGCCAAGACCGCGAGCGTGGCTCTCTGAAAATGCATAGCTGCGTCAACATGCACCTTAACCTGAACCCGGCAGCTGCCGCCAATGTTGTTCTTCGCGGTAGGCTTCAATCCTATCGAGCTGACAACTCGGCTTGTCCTCGATGATCATTTGGTCCGCTTTGCAAATTTCATGGTCGCGACCGCGCCCAGCAGGTTGGGCAGGAAAAGGTCCGTTATGTGCGAAACATATACAAGTACTACGTTGCCTGTACGTTGCTCGTGGACGCCGACAAGGCCGCCGCCGCCCGCGCGTCGGTGACCAAAGCACCGTAGCAGAGGCGCTTGCTGATACACTGGCCGTGCCCGGAACGGAGGCCGGTTTTGCCGATTTTGCATCGCCCGCGTTTGCCGCTATGTTGGATTCGGCTGCCGCAAAAGGCGGGGTCGCATAAGAGTGGAGGAAGAACATGAGGCGCGTAGCATCGGTCGTATCGGCATTAACTCTGCTCGCTGCCGGGGCTGTGGTTGGACAGCCGGCAGCTGCAGCGCCACCGGTGGTCGGCTACAGTGGGCAGGTGGAGTCAAGTGTAGCGGGGTGCCCTTACATTATCTGGCGCCTTGCGCGGCACGACAACGGTGACATCACCGGAATCTTCTACTATTCCGATATGACCGGAGTCAGCCAGGCTACTGGGACAATGGACCAAGAAGGGCACTTCCACCTGACTTTGACTTCCTCAAACGGACAGGGTCCCGTTGGCACCGTTGCCGGAGAGAAATCTGCTAATGGGGCGGTCGTCGCAACTATGTCGGGCGAGGGCTGCGCCAACGCTCAGTTACACTTTAATCCTATCGCCAATCTGAGGTCGTACAACCCCCCGGGGGCGAACCAGTGAATCCACCACGCGATGGCGGGAAGTGGCCCTGAAGCCCGCTCGAACGACATGGGCATATAGGCGGCGGTATATACCCGCCTGGCGGGCGCAGCGCCCCACGGCGCTGCTTCCCGCGTGTATTGGGCGGACGCCATGCTGCCGGGGCTCAGTAGCCTGCCGCCCGGGTCAAGCCCGCCCACCCTGGCCCGCAAGCCGGCTGCGACGACCGACGAGCAGCGGCAGATCGGTTCTTCCAAACAAACCGAGGGGGCACGGCTCTAGCTGGTAAGTTCCGGTACAAATTCTGCAAAGAGAAAATTCTAGAAGCAGAAGAGCCGCCCCAGTGGAACGGCCCAAGTTAAGGAGGAATTTGTGCACTATACCTCGCGCTGGCAGCGGCATTCATGCATTCCGCTGCCATGCTCTTACGCACGCGCACAGTTGAAAAAACCGAGATCACGGCTGCCGTTTTAGAAGGCATTGATCCCAAAGCAAAGGCACAACACGATGGATGCCCAACAGCTCCGGGAACGCGCGACGCAGTTGCGGGAGATCGCACGCGTGGTCAAGGACGATGAGGTGCGAACCGCAGCGCTCGAAATGGCCATGGAATACGAGCAGGAAGCCTGCGACATCGCTCAAAGCAAGCAGCGAACGAGGGAAGAACGACCGCGGCTTTAATCGGCGGGCGCCTTCGGCACCGAGTTTTGATGATTACGGGAGCACCTCGCCGATCTGGCGAGCCTGCTCCCATCCGGTGGTGTGATGTGCGCAGGCGTGCGGAGCATGTGCGCTGGCTCGCGCGAGAACTCCTCGGTCTGGAAGACAGAAAGCGGCTGCGGAAATTCGCGGAAGAGCTGGAGACGCGGGCAACTGTGCTTGAGGCGAACGCGACGGATCCGGTCTGACCTCAAATTGCGTCACCGCCCACGATGCCCAACGAACTGCGTCAGCTCGCGGACCGGAATTAGAGACGATCAAACGTATGCAGTGAAGCCCGGGACGACAGGCGAAACGCTAGCTCAACCCCCGCGCGTCACCACACCAGGGTCTGGCAGCCGCGGCGGCGCGCAGCCTATCAGATCAGACGCGCCTCTTGCCAAACCTCTGCCCCGGCGTGGCCATCGATGACGTCGTCGGCTCGCGCAAGCGCGGTCTCGTCGTCCGCACACTCGGCTTGCCGGACGGCGGTTATGTGGTTCTGAGCGTCCAACAGGTAAATGCGATAGTGTGGCATCTCGCACCGTCCCAACTATAGCGCGCCGGAAAGGTGACATCATCCACCTCCAAGGGGTTTCCGCCGCGGCAATGTGATGGATACGCGCTACCTTGGTGAGTGAGGTCGTCATTGCAAGGGCCCCACCCGCGCCGGTGATTGCGCTGGCCATCGCGGGCCATAGCGCCGGACCGGTGGTCTTGCTCCGTTCGTTCCACCGAGCGATGCCATGCTTCGTGGCACGGCTGGCCCGCAGGGCACTTAGCTGCTGATCTCAGGCGGCACGCCGTCTGGCTCCTGGTAAACCCGGCCCTATCTGAAAGAAGGCGTGCGCGGGTGTGCAACTTACCGGCGTTTCGACCACCCCAACCTGTCCGCTAGAAGCGGGTGCTTTTGATGCGGCATACAATTTAAGGTTGATCACGAGCTCGTGATATGGCATTAGGTGTTCCCGACGCCGTGCTCCCACGGCGTTTCCTCCCTTGCAGCCTTGGCGCGCGCCCCCTCCCGGACGCGCGCTTTTTTTGCTCCGGCGAAGGGCGGCCGAGGCTGGTCCAGGGCAGGCCCGTCCGACCCCAATTAGCGCGCCCCCTTCGCGCTCTGGGACCCGCGCAAGCTCCGCTTCATAGTGTCTGTCCCCGCCACACCCTGCAGCAGTGCCGCCGCAAGCCGGGCGCGCCCCGCCTGACCCGCCTCCAGCCCGTGCGCGTTCACGATCGCCAGCCGGAAGCCGCCAGGCGGCATGGCATGGTGCTCCGGCTCGCGATCCTCGTGAAAGGTGATCTGCACGCTAGAGATGCCGGGCATCCGTCGCACCTCCTCTACAAGCGCGGCCGGCGGGTGGCGATAGCGCGGGCCGTGCCGACCGAACAGCACTACGCTGAACCCGTCCGTTCGTCCGCTCTCGGCAAAGCTCCAGACGCCGGTCTGATACAGCAGCACCAGCGCCTCCACCCAGCCGGGCCCGTACAGGTCCGGCCACTGGTCGGCAAAACGCAGATGCGCCTCGATGATCCGCCCGCCGATGGTTTCGAAATTCACCATACCGGTGTAGCCGGCAAGGTGCGTGCACGCCCAGTTGCCGCACCACTCCTCCACCTCGGGGATCGGCTCGGCGTGGATGTGCCAGTGATCGAACGTGCCACCGGCCGTGGTGGCCCCCGTGGCATGCCGCCACCACTGCGGTACCCCGTTCACCAGCGCGGCGTCCGAGCTGACATGCCGCCCGTGCAGCAGTGTGCACCAGAAATGTCCCGGCGTGAGCGCCGCCTTGTATTCGGCGGCAGAGCCGATCACCCGGCTGCCCGTACCCATCCCGCGCAGGTTCATGATCGGCTTCGAGAACACCGGAAAGCTGGGCGGCATCACCCCATGCGGCGCCGCTTCAAGTCCCTGCGACAACGCCACTGCCATCTTGTCGTAGATCCAGCGTTGTGCCGGATACCATTCCCACGAATCGGCATCTTCGGTGGAGATCCGGACCTCCTCCGGGCAGGCGACGCCCTCGAAATACTGCATGCGCCAGGGATCGGCCTCGCAGATCGGCATCAGCCGGCGGGAAGCGGGTTCGGGCGGAGCCGCTGTGGCAGCTCGGCGAGTGACTCGGTGGTATCGAAGTCGCGCAACACCGCGTCGTCGGCCATCTCCACCTCGGCCACGTCCTCCGTATGCTTGCCGATCAGGAAGCGGGCACCGGAATCGCCGGAGATTTCGAGGATTTCGGGGAAGAAGCGGCGGTCCCACAGCATCGGGTTGCCCTGTTTGCCGCGGAACGTGGGTAGCACGATCAGTCTGCCCTCGTCGGCATCGTAGGCCTCCAGCAGCCGGTCGATCATCCGCCCGGTGACCAGCGGCATGTCGCCCAGGCAGACGATCGCGGCGGCGGCTTCCGGCGGCACCGAAGCGATGCCCGCTTTCAGGCTGGCAGACAGTCCTTCGGCATAGTCCGCCGCATGCACGTAGCGCACCGGCCGGCCGCCGAGCACATGCTCGAGCTCGCTCGGCTGGTGCCCGGTCACCACCAGGATCGGCCGCGCCTTGCTGGACAAAACATTATCGACCACCCGGGCGATCATCGGCTTGCCCGTCCGGTCGGCGATCAGCAGCTTGTTGTGCGGCGCCATGCGGCGCGAGCGACCGGCCGCCAGCACCACCGCCGCGATGGTCGGGGCACTGCGCGGGGCGGCGCCGGTGCGCGTCTCCATCGGCGCCTTCTCTCGCGGAAGAGGCCGTGCATCGGTCTCTTTGAGCAAGCCGCCTACGCCCAAATGCATGAAATCGGCTGGCCCGACCGGCAGCCCCACAAACAACCGCGGCAGAATAAGGTCGATCCCGTTGGGTCGTGGGCTACGCGCGCAGCCGGGCAGCACCAAGGCCGGCCGCTCGCCGATCCGCCCCAGGCAAATCAGGTTACCGGGATCCACGGGCATGCCGAAATGCAGGATCTCGCCGCCGGCGCGTACGATCCCAGCTGGCCCGACATCGCGCCGATCGACCACGGCCGACGCGCCGACCACCAGCAGCAGGTCGGCACCCTGCCGCATCAGTGCCTCAAGCGCCTGCGCGACCGCTTGTTCCTGGTGGGGCGTGCGCACTGGCGGCAGCAGTGTCCCGGTGAGTTGGTTGACCCGTCCCTCCGTCACCGCAATCGTCTTCTCGGTGGTGGTTTCCTTCAGCCCGGGCAGTTCGGTCGCCACAAGCCCGACTCTCAGCGCCCGGAACGGGTGGAGCTTCAGCGCCGGGCCACCTTGGCGCGCGATCGCTTCAGCGACTGACAACACGGCACCGGGCACTGCAAAGGGAATCACCTTGATCGTCGCGACAAGGTCTTTGGCCGCGACTACCGCGTAGTCGGCGAGCGTGCCGAGCGTCACCGCCTCATCGACTGCGTTGATGCGGTCGATCTTCGCCGCATCGACACGCAGCAGCCCCGGCACGTCGGCCGCCAGATTGACCCGCCCGGTGGCGGCACGCGAGCGCGACAGCAGTGGCGAGACCAGCGGCTGAGCAAGTCGGTCGGCGGCGACGTCCTCCGGCACGTCGCCCGGCTCGAGCTGCGCCGCGATCACCTCGGAGCGGCCGGCCTCGTGCAGCGCCGCGAGCGCCGCCTCGTCCAGCACCGAGCCTTTGCGGATCATCCGCTCTCCGATCCGCTGGGAGTGCGCGACGATCGCGCCCCGTGCCTGTTCCAGCGGGACCGGCCCGAATTTCATGCCGCCTGCTTCTCCTTCTCCGCCGGGCGCACCAGCGCCCCTCGCCGAGCGGCGACCAGTTGGGCAACGATCGAGAGGGCGATCTCCGGCGCGGTGACCGCCCCGATATCGAGCCCGACCGGACCCTTTATGCGGGCCAGCGCCGCCTCGTCATGGCCCAGCTCGCGCAAGCGCTTGAGCCGCGCGGCGTGGGTCCGTCGCGACCCCAGCGCGCCGATATGGAAGGCCGGCGATTTCAGCGCGCGGTCCAGCGCCGGGTCATCGAGCTTTGGGTCATGAGTCAGCGTGATGACCGCTGTGCGCGAGTTGGGCCGGAGCGCATCCATCGCCTCATCCGGCCAGTCGGTGCGCACCGTCACGTCCGGGAATCGCTCGTCGGAGGCGAAGGAACGGCGCGGATCGACTACGGTCACGGCGAAGCCCACCTGGGACGCGAACGGCACCAGCGCCTGGGCGATATGTACCGCCCCCACCACGACTAGCCGCAGCGGTGGATTGTAGGCGTGCAGGAACCAGTCGGCCTCGCCGATCCTGACTGTCTGACTGCGGTCCTCGGCCAGCGCTCGCTCGGCCGCCTGATTGAGCTCGGCCGGCTCGGCCGGATCGGGCAGCAAGGACTGCACACCGTCCGCCAGCCGCGTCGCCATCACGACTGGCCGTCCGTCCTGCCGCGCGCGGGTCAGTGCCGCCAGAAGGGCGGGGGTCACGCCAGCCTCTCCACGAACACCTTCACCTTGCCGCCGCAGGCGAGTCCGACTTCCCAAGCGCGCTCGTTGGTCACGCCAAAATCGAGAAGCTGCGGCGTGCCGTTGTCCAGGGTGCGCATGGCCGCGTCGGCTACCGCGCCTTCGATGCAACCGCCGGACACCGAGCCTGCCATCTTGCCCGATCGGGTCACCGCCATCTGGCTGCCGGCCGGGCGCGGCGAGCTGCCCCATGTCTCGGTCACCGTGGCGAGTGCGACTTCCTCGCCCGATGCGCGCCACTGCGCGGCCTGGGTCAGCACGTCTTCGATCTCGCCCAGAGAGGTGGGGGAAGTGGTGCTCATGCGGCCATCCTTTCCAGCATCGGCCGGCGCGGCGCGGGTCGCGACAGCAGATCGACCAGCGCCCGCAGGCTCGCCAAATTGTGCACCGGCCGGAACTCATCGACATGCGGCAGCATCGCCCGGGCGCCTTGTGATTTCGCCTCGAAGCCCGCCCAGCGCAACAGCGGGTTAAGCCAGATCAGCCGGCGGCAGGAGCGGTGCAGGCGATCCATATTCTCGGCCAGTCCCCTGGCGCCTTCGCGGTCCAGCCCATCGGTGATCAGCAGCACCACGGCGCCCTGGCCCAACACACGACGGGCCCACACTTTGTTGAAACGAGCCAGCGCCTCGCCGATACGCGTGCCGCCAGACCAGTCTGGAACGGCGTGGGCGATCATCTGAAACGCCACCTCGGGGTCGCGATGGCGGAGTTGGCGGGTGACGTTCGACAGCCGGGTGCCGAACAGGAACACACACACCCGGGCGCGGTCGTTACTTACCGCATGCAAGAAATGCAGCAGGATCTGCGCATAGCGCGCCATCGAGCCGGAAATGTCGCACAGCACCACCAGAGGTGGCGGTCGGGAGATCCGGCGGGTTTTCGCGATCTGCACGATCTCGCCGCCGCTGCGCAGGCTGGCGCGGATGGTGCGCCGGAGATCGGCGGTGGGACCCAGCGGATCGGGTCGGCGGCGACGCGTCCGGCGCTCGTCCAGCGGCAAGGTGAGTCGGCGGATCTCGCGCTTGGCCTCTTCGATCTCTGCCGCGCTCATCGCTTCGAAATCCATCTGCTGAAGCCGCTCGCGCTCGCTCACGGTCATCGCCACGTCGAGGCTGGGCGGCTGCTCGTCGTTGTCCCGGTGTTCGGCCTCACGCGGGGGTAAGAAGGCTTCAGCGACACGGCGCGCCGCCGGCGGCGGACGCTCGGGCCTGATATCCTTCTGCGCCTCGAGCAGCGCCATCGTCGCCGCCTGTTCGGCAATGGTCGGGTCGCGCCAGAACAGATCGAAGGCGTGATCGAACACCTCCTGCTGCTCATGGCGGTGGATCATCGTGGTGCGCAGCGCGGTACGCGCCTCGGTTCGGTTGCCGATATCCACGCGGATCAGGGCCTGCTGTGCGGCAAGCGTTTCGGCCGGCCCGACCGGCAGTCCGGCGCGCCGCAGCAGCCGCGCGAAGTGCATTACGTTGGCGGCTAGAAGACTGGATGAGTCATCCGTCACCGAGGGTCGGCCAATGATTGCGTCAGAGCGGCGAGGGTAGGTTCCGCCATTACTCGGCGCGCGCCTTCGGCGACGCAACTCACGCCGCCTCGTCAGCTTGGCGGGCCTCGCCGACCAAGCGAGCGGCCTCGGCGCCGCGGACCTTGGCGATGTCGTCCTGGTATTTCAGCAGCACGCCGAGCGTGTCATCGACCGTCTGAGGCTTCAGTTCGTTCTGGTTCAGGTGTCGCAAGGCGGTTGCCCAGTCGATCGTCTCCGCCACTCCCGGCAGCTTGAACAGATCCTCCTGACGAAGACGTTGAACGAAGGCGACCACCTGAGCCGACAGGCAGGCGGGTACCTCCGGCGCCTTGCGGCGCAGAATCGCCCGCTCCCGCGCTGCGTCCGGATAATCGACCCAGTGGTACAGACAGCGGCGGCGGATCGCGTCGTGCACCTCGCGCGTGCGGTTGGAGGTCAGCACGACGACCGGCAGCGTCTTCGCCCGGATCGTGCCCAGCTCCGGCACGCTGATCTGGAAATCCGCCAAAAGCTCGAGCAGGAACGCCTCGAACGGCTCGTCGGCGCGGTCCAACTCGTCGATAAGCAGCACCGCCGGCGGCTGATCGGGGTCGATCGCCGAGAGCAGCGGCCTGGCTTGCAGGAACTCGCGCGTGTAGATGTCGCGTGCCAGCTCGTCCCGGTCGGTCTGGCCGGCCGCCTCTGCCAGCCGGATAGCCATGAGCTGGCGGGCGTGGTCCCACTCATAGGCGGCGGCCGCGAGATCCATGCCGTCGTAACATTGCAGGCGCACCAGCCGCCGCCGGAGGCCGGCGGCCAGTACCTTGGCGATCTCCGTCTTGCCAGTGCCGGGCTCGCCTTCCAGGAACAGCGGGCGCTGCATGGACAGGGCCAAGTGCACCGTGGTCGCCAGCTCGCGATCGGCGATGTAGCCGTGGTCGTCGAGCAGCCGTGCGGTGTCGCCGACGGTGGTCGGCAAATAGGATGACGGGAAGGGCACTAGAGAAGCGGTCCGATAATCAGGAAGAACACCAGGATCCAGATGATACCGCCGATCCACGCCACCAAGGGGTAGCCCATCGGCTGGCGCGGGATGAGTGCCCAGAGGCTGACGGCCGCCGGGTGAGGCACGGCAGCCGGCCTGACGGGAATCACCGCCTCACCCGGTGCTGAGGGGAAGGCTCGTTCAGGGCTCGGGCCCATCTTCAGCGTCAACTCCTTGGTAAAGTTGTCGAAAAATGCGTCTGCCATCGACTTGGCGGTCGCATCGATCAGCCGGGCACCGAGTTGGGCGATTTTGCCCCCGACCTGCGCCTGCACTTCGTAGGTGAGCTGCGTGGCGGTCGGGTCTTCTTCGGCCAGATGCACCTTGGCGCCGCCTTTGGCAAAACCGGCCACCCCACCCTGGCCCTCGCCGCTGATCGTGTAGCCGTTCGGCTCGTCGATATCCGAAAGGTGGACCTTGCCGTTGAAGCGGGCCGCGATTGGACCGATCCGCACCGCGGCGACGGCAGCCAGCTCGGTGGGGGATAAGGCCTCCAGCTTCTCGCAGCCGGGAATACAGGTCTTCAGAACATCGGGATCATTCAGGGCATCCCACACCATTTTGCGTGGTGCCGGGATGCGCCGTTCACCGGACATATCCATAAATCTGCGGTCCCCGTTGCGCGCGGCGGACGTTACTTGCAGGGTCCCCGCCATGCAACCGACCGAGATCACGGCCCCCGGCCTGATCTGGGCTGTGCCGTTCCTCGGCGTGCTTGCTTCCGTCGCCGTCCTGCCGGCGCTGGTACCGCGGTTTTGGCATCGCCGCGCGGGATTGGTGGCCGGGTTTTGGATCGCTTGTCTGCTGCTGGGCCAAGCGGTCGCCACCGGTCCGGCATCGGCAGCCGCCTCGGCGTGGCACGCGCTACTGATCGAATACTTGCCCTTCGTCACCTTGCTGTTCGCCCTGTATGCCGCCGGAGGAGGCGTGCTGATCCGCGGCGGCCCGGCCGGCCGGCCGGCCGGCAACACCGCGATGCTCGCGGCGGGTATGGTGCTTGGCATGGTGATGGGCCAGGCGGGCGCGGCGATGGTGCTGATCAACCCGTTGCTGCACGCCAACGCCCATCGGCGGCGCAAGGTGCACCTGGTGCTGTTCGTGATCGTCCTGGTGGCCAATGCCAGCGGCGCGCTGACCCCGCTGGGCAACCCGCCGCTCTATATCGGCTTCCTTGAGGGCGTGCCGTTCTTCTGGACTACGCGGCACTTGGTGCTGCCGCTGCTGCTGCTGGCCGGTGTGCTGCTGGCGACGTTCTATCTGGTTGATCGCCGGCTGGCGGCCGGCGAGCGCGCTGCCCCCGCGCCGGCGCGGCTGCGGATCCGCGGCTGGGGGAATGCCGTGCTGATCCTGCTGACGGGAGCGGTCGTCCTGGCGCAAAACGCGACGACTGGGGGCGAGGTCTTGCTGTTCGGGCAGCAGGTCGCGGTTACACGGCTCGTGGCGATCGTTGCGTTTGTCGCGGTGACGATCCTGTCGGCGACATTGACGCCACTCGCGATCCGCCGAGCCAACGAGTTCGCCTGGGAGCCGATGATGGAAGTTGGCAAACTGTTCCTGGCCATCTTCATCACCATCGAACCGGTCCTGCGAATGCTTGAAGCGGGACTGCATGGACCGCTTGCCTGGGTGCTGCGACTGACATTGGACGGGGCCGGCGATCCTCGGCCAGCCGCTTATTTCTGGCTGGCCGGCATCCTGTCGGCGCTCCTGGACAATGCGCCCACCTATCTCGTGTTCTTCAAGTTGGCCGGGCTCCATCCGGCATTCCAGCCCGAACAAGTGCGCGAGCTGACGGCGCTGTCAGCCGGCGCGGTGTTCTTTGGCGGACTCACTTATATCGGGAATGCGCCGAACATGATGCTGCGCGGCGTGGCGGCGCATCGCGGCGTGCGCATGCCGGGTTTCTTCGGGTTCATGATGATGGCGGCGGTGATGCTGCTGCCAGTCTTCGTGTTGCTGACGGTTGTGTTCTTCCTTTGATTGATGCGACCCGGACCTCGGCGTCGTCGCAACCAAACCGAGAGTTCATTCCTCCGGTACCCCAGCCTTACGCAGACCGGCGAAATAAGTCGCTTCGACCAGCGCGCGAATCTTCGGCGCACCCCAACCTGAATATACGAGGGCCCGCGACCGGGCAATGCAGGAATAGCGGTCATCAACAACTAGCCTGCGTGCTTCGGCGAGCTCGGCGGCGGCGGGCGCGGTATCGCCTTTGAGGGCATAAGCGGAAGCAAGGAGGGCATGGTACATTGAGTGGCTCGGGCTGGCGTTGCGTGCTTTTTCGAGCCACACGATCGCCTCGTCAATGCGTGATTGCAGCAAATGCGCACGCCCGATCCGGCCGTAGAACATGCCGATTAGGGGATCGCGCGGACTGAGCTGGATGGCCTGCTCCTGGGCCGGGATAAGCGCCTCTATCTCGCCCGCCAAGAACCTGCACCAGCCGAGATTGGAGTGCGCGTTGGCCCAGTTGCGGTTGAGCGCGATTGCTGTCTCGTATTCAGGAATCGCTTCCTCGAATCGATTCTGCGTGCGCAGCACGTTGGCCTTGGCGAAATGTGCAAGCGGGCTGCGAGGCGCCGCGGCCAGAGCTGTTTCGGCCAAGTGTTCCGCGCGCGCGATGTCAGCCGTGGCTGTTGCGCTCATGGCGTCAAGGACGCGGGATGCGAGCTCGATGGCCAACCAACATTGCGCCATGACGGATCGCGGATCGAGCGCCAATGCGCGCTCGAACAGGCAAATCGCCTCTGTGTGGTTTTCAATTGTCGGCGGCCCCAGCCGCGCAGCGCGTCCTCGCAGAATGTAGTCCAGCGCGTCAGGGTGCTCGGTCGGGTGGGCAGCCTCGGCGGCGACCAGCTCGAGGCTTACCGTGACCGCGATCCGGCTGGTAATCTCGTCCTGCAGGGCGAACAGATCAGCGGTCTCCCCGACGAATCGCTCCGCCCACAGATGCGCGTCGGTTTCGGCATCAATCAACTGGGCGCTGACGCGGACCTTGTTCCCCGACCGCTGGACGCTTCCTTCCAACACATAGCGAACACAAAGCTCTCGCCCGATCTGTCTGGTGTCGATCGGCTTGTTTCTATAGGTGAAAGCGGTATTGCGCGAGATCACGAGCATCCCCGGAATCCGCGACAGATCAGTGGTGAGATCCTCGGTGATGCCATCGGCGAAATATTGTTGCGCGGGGTCGTTGCTCATATTAGCAAAAGGAAGCACGACGATAGACAGGCGCGGCGCAGCCGGCGGCGCGGGAGCGGCGGGTGAAGCCGCAACCCGCGGCGCCAGCTTGCCGTCCTCGATGACCTCGCCGACAAAGCGTACGCCCCGGCGGTGCACGGTACGGATCAGGCGCTGCGCCGCACCGCTGTCGCCGACAGCACTGCGCGCCGCATTGACACGAGTGGTCAAGGCCGAGTCCGAGACGATCCGCCCGCCCCAGACCCCGTGAATCAAATCATCTTTGCTTACGACCCGGTCTCGATTGCGTACTAAATAGACCAGAAGGTCGAACACCTGAGGTTCGAGAGAGACCAGCTCGTTCCCGCGGCGTAATTCGCGCCGGTCGATATCAAGCAGGTAGTTGTCGAACTGGAAGACCACGTGCTCCTCTTGCCTGGCCCGGGAGGGCGTTTCTCAAGGGAAAGACAGGCTCATCTTAAGGGTAAATCAAGGGAATCTTAAAGTCTTCTGTTCTGGAACAGAGCATTCTCGCCTGCCCGACAGGCGGGCTCATCGCCGGGTCGCAGAATCCCTGGAAAACTAGCCCGGCCGGCCCGTCCTTGGTGTAACACGTTTGTCGCAGGCGGTGCCGATGTCCGTAACGCGTCGCGCCTTGCTCGCATCCACGCTTGCCGCCGCAGCGGCCAGGCAACGCTCGGCCAGAGCCGCCGGCGACGCGACGCCGGTCACCGTCCTTCAACTGCAGCGGCGCGGTATCGAGGTGAACGGAAAGCCGGCCTCGGTCTTCGGCATCCGCCAGCCGAACGGGACAATGGGACTGACGACCAAGGTCGGCACCACCTTCCGCGTGCGCGTCGAGAACCAGATCGACGCCCCGAGCCTGATCCACTGGCATGGCCTGACCCCGCCATGGCAGCAGGACGGAGTGCCGGGGATTTCAGGACCGCCGATACCGCCCGGCAAGAGCGCCGATTACGACTTCCCGCTGCGGTTCGGCGGCACGTTCTGGATGCACTCGCACGAGGGCTTCCAGGAACAGCTTTTGATGTCGGCACCCCTGATCATTCACGACGGGCGCGACCAGCCGGGCCAGCAGGAGGTGGTGCTGATGCTGGCCGACTTTAGCTTCACGCCGCCGGAGCAGATCTACGAGATGCTGAAAAAGTCGGCCGACATGGCCGGAATGGGGAGCAAGCCCTCATCCCGCAAAGCAATGTCGGGCATGGCGACGCAAGCCAAGGCGAGCGAGGCGGCCGCACCGGACCTGAACGACGTCAAATACGATGCATTCCTGGCAAATGACCGGACGCTTGGTGACCCCCAGGTAATCAAGGTGGAGCCGGGCGGCCGCGTGTTGCTGCGCGTGATCAACAGTTCGTCGATGAGTAATTTCCATCTCGATCTGGGTGCGCGCAGCGGCGAGCTGATCGCAGTCGATGGGTTCCGTGTCAGGCCCGTAACGGCACGGCGCTTCCCGATCGCCGTGGCGCAGCGGCTCGACATCCGGCTCGCAATTCCCCGCGAGGTGGCAGCCCATCCGGTGCTTGCAGTTCTGGAAGGCAGCGCGAGACAGACTGGGATCGTGCTACAGGCTGGCGCAGCCACTGTTTCACGTATCCCCGAGATGGCGCCGCAACCCTCCCCAGCGCTTTCGTTGGACCTCGAACGGAGTTTGCGGGCAGCCAAGCCGCTCGCTCCGCGCCGAGCCGACCGCGTCCACACGTTGAACCTGACCGGCGACATGGCGAACTACGTCTGGTCGATTAACAACGTGCCGTGGACCAAGGATGTGCCGCCGCTGCCGATCGCTGGTGGCGAGCGGGTGGAGCTTGTTCTCGTGAACAAGATCCCAATGCCGCATCCGATGCACTTGCACGGCCACGAGTTCCAGGTAGTCGAAATCGACGGGCAGCGCCTCGCCGGGGCGGTGCGAGATACAGTGCTTGTTCCGCCGGACGCGCGCGTTGTCGTTGCATTCGATGCCAACAATCCCGGATGGTGGGCGCTCCATTGCCATCTTCTGTATCACCTGGAGGCAGGGATGTTCACGACGTTACGGTACGGCTAGGGCGCGACACGGGTCGTTGGGCCAACACATCAGAGGAGACGAGGCAACCATGAGCGGAACAGATTCGGATATCGCCGAGTTCAACCCCGGCATCGGTGGCCGGCAATGCGGCAATGCGCTGGCGCAGTTCTTCGGCTATATCCAGGTGATCGGATCGAACAACAACAAGATTTGGTGCAGCAATTACGACTGCAATAACGGCTATTCGGCGGCCTATATCACCAATCCGCATTCGTGGGGGGCGACCCAGCAATTGGTTATCGGCCAGTCGTTCGCGCCGGAAACGGCCGACATGCCGGCCGCCGTCGTGCTGTGGCTCGGCGGCACCAGCGTCGCCTCGGCGTCGCAGACTCTGCTGTTCTTCTGGAATCAAACCGATATTGGGATGATGGGCGTCGTCGCCGATGGCGTGAATTCCTCTGGCTGGCCGAACTGGGGCAATGGCTATGTGTTGTGCGACAGCAACGGCAACATGCAGGTGCCGACCGGCCATCATCGGCAGAGCGGCGGCCTGGACGGCAGCGATATCAGCGCCGCGTCGATCGGCTTGCAGAAGGCGCTGGTCGCCTTCCCGATCCTTCCCGCAGACAATCAGTGCGCGGTGTATCTCGGTACCTATTCATTGGCCGGTCAGACCACCGAGAGCATAACGATGAAGGCCGGCACCTTCAGCAAGTGGAAGGCCGATGGTTCCGCCATCATCCCTGTCGCTCAGCTCAGCCAGTGGGGCGGCGTCAATCAGCAGGCTGGGGTGCAGATCAACGACACCGGCAACACCGCAAGTGTGGTGGTGCTGCCCTCGGTCACCGCGGCCAGCAATGGCGGCAACGCCACGCCGGCGCTGAACGCGCAGTGCTTCCTGACCGTCTATATGACGCAGACCGGGGTGAACCACTGGTTCTGGTGGCCGATGTCGTTCATCGTGCCGTTGGATCCGAATGGCGTGGCTCAGCCGGGCGGCATCGAGGGTCAACCGAAGCCGCAGAACATGTGGATTGCCGGTTGGCTGCCGAAGTCGAACGTGGTCGCGATCACCGATCCCTCGGGGCAGGTGGCGACCGCATATTCCAGCTTCCAGAGCGGCCAGTCCTGGCGCCAGCCGCCCTGGCTGAAGGGCAATCCCGCCGACTATGTGTTCCTGGGCGCGATGGGTACCGCGAGTTTGCCGGCCGGCGCCGGCGGCGCCGGTAATCAGGTTTATGCGCAGCCGACCAGTAATGCCGACAATAGGGACCCACCCGCCCTGTTCTGTGTGTTCGATACCGCCAACACGACGACCACTGCGGGAACGGACGCACAGAGCGGACAACCGACCACGACCACGACGATCCCGATTCTGCTCCTCGTGGTCTATGGCGGGCAGTACATGCAGCTTCTGAACTGGGGCACGGCGCAAAGCATCGAGTTCGTCAATCCTGTCACGCTCACCGCCCCGTCCGGCGCGGGCGGGCAGTTTACGGTCGGCATCTTCGATACGGCGGCGCCGATGCCGGCGGCGAACATCAGCGGCTGGCAGTTCGAGAACACCAACAATGACTTGATGCCGATCATCTACGGTTACAACTATCAGTCCACCAGTACGACGGAAAACTACTTCAACGCGGGGGCCACCTTCAATTACTCCATGACTATCGGCTCTGTGGAGGGGGCTCCTGGGGTCGAGGATATGCAATCGGGCTTCACCTTCTCCGCCTCGGTCAAGGCCGGCTACGGCAGGGACTGGAGCAACATGACACAGCAAATGGCCGGAGAGAGCGCGTCTCTCACCTCGCTTGCGGACGTCAACTCGGTATCGATGAAGGGACTCGGCGCACAAAATCAGGGGAACGTCTTTCTGACCGGTGTCGGCGGCATGAGCCTGACCAACTTTGCCTTCACCGCCCGCAATGGCGCCACGATCTCGAACGGCAGCATGAGTCCCACCGACTACACCGCGTCCGCCATGATTCAGGCGAGCGTGGCGCCGGTGATGGATCCCAGCGTGGCGACCGCGACGTCGTTCGTCGCTTATATGGTGGATCCGGGGGACCTTCTTTCCTACACGCCGGAACGTATCGACGCACGCATGGCGCAGCTCGCCGGAATAGAGAACTACTTCGAGAAGATTATTTACCCCTCGGCGCAGTCGTTGATGGACGCGACAGGAAATCAGCGGCCTTACATGCAGTTCTCCTGGGCGAACGGCCGCACCACGGGCGGCACCTATCAGTTCATCAGCGGCAGCACGACGACGCAAAGCTGGAACGTGTCCGCTTCGGTTTCGGCGGGCTGGACCTGGGGCATGGATGGGGGGATCCCGCTGGTCGCCAGTGTCCAGTGGCAGGGCAGTTGGTCGGTGGGTGCCTATGGCGACGGTGGCATGAAATGGACCACCAGCAATCAGTCACAATGGGGCATCACGCCACCGACGACTTGGGGACCGCCCTATTGGGGCTCGCCGGACGACCCGGCTGTAGTCGCGCAGAACGACTTGGTGAATCCTAACTGGTTCCAGCAAGTGGTGGCGGCCTACACCTTCGCGCTATTCTATCTGCCCGATCCAACCCCCGGTAATCCGGCCAATTTGCCGGCGGGCTACTGGGTGCAAGAGTTGCTGAAATATGCCAACGTCAATGCTGCCCCCAACGGTCCGTATCTGGACACCGGCAGCATCGATCCGGGTGCCGGCTGCTGGCGGATCGTGTGCGTGGTGACCAAGGTGCAGACCTATGCCGATCTGGCGAAGAACCCACCGACCTACACCTACCAGTACCTCGGATCCGAACCACTGGTTCAGTTAGAGTTTGTTCCGCCTGCAGGTGGGTCCCAGGCCCCCGGGGTCGCCATCGCCTTGAGCGCGGCTCGGTCGACCTTCTTCGCCGAGGTCAGCGGCATCTCGTCGAGAAAGAACACACGGCGCGGATGCATGTAGGGTGCGCCCCGGTCGAGGAAGAATCGCTTCACGCCGTCTTCGGTCAGCACATCCTGCGCGCGGGCGACGACGAAGGCGACCGGCACCTCCCCCTTGATCGGGTCTGACGTCGGGACCACCGCGACATCGATGATGTCGGGGTGGTCCATCAGCACGTTCTCCACCTCCTTGGGATAGATGGTCTCGCCGGCACAGCTTATGCGGTCGTCGATGCGGCCGACGATTTCGATATAGCCCTGCTCATCGGCGCGGACGATATCGCGCGTGCGGAACCAGCCGTCCGGCAGCAGCCGCTCCGCCGTGATCTCCGGCAGATTGTGGTAGCCGACCAGATTGCCGGGCGAAAGCACGAGAAGCTCGCCGAGCTCGCCTGGGCCGACATCGCGATCGCCATGCTCGGGCTCGACGATGCTCAGCTCCACGTCGGGATATGGGAGCCCGGTGGTGCCCTTCTTGCGGATACCCCAGCGCGGATTGTTGCATACGAAGCCACATTCGGTCAGGCCATAGGCCTCGAGCATCGGCGCCAGGCGGCGGGAGAATTCCTCCAGCAGGTCCTCCGGCACCTCCGAAGAGCCGCAGATGACGAAGCGAAGTGAGGAACAGTCGGACGCGGCGAGCAGTGCCTCCTCGCGTAGCATCATTTTGTACATGGCGGGCACCCCGGTCGTATAGGTGCAGCGCTCGTGCTCGATCGCGCGGATCATTTCGGCGGGATTGACGTCGTGCAAGATGACCACCGAACCGCCGCATTCCAGCATCGAGAACAGCCCGCCGAACATGCCGTTGGCATGGAACATCGGCACGGCGAGAAGGCAGCGCTCGTCTGGCCCGTACAGCAGCGCACGGCGCAGGTTGCGCGTCGCCCACGCGATCGCGCCGTGGGTCAGCAGCACGCCCTTTGGCACGCCGGTCGAGCCGGAGGTGTAGGAGATAAAGGCAAGGTCGGCGGCACGTTTCGACGCGATGAATCGTGCCTCGTGTTGCGCCGCGAGCCATTCGTCGTACAGCCCGGTACCAGCAACGCCCTGATCCATGACGAAGACATGCCGTAGGCCTGGTAGCTCCGCCACCAGTCGCCCGGCTTCATCGGCGAAATCGGCTGAGGCGAACAGCACGCGCGCCTGCGAATCCGCAAGGATATGCGCGAGCGTGTTGTAATGGGCACGTGTCGTTGTCGGCGTGACGGTCGCGCCGGCACGCAGCGCCCCGAGCAGCGTCTCGACGAAGCGGTGGTCGTTCTTGACCAGCACCGCGACGTGGTCGCCTTCTCCGATGCCGAGCGCCCGCAGCCCGTTCGTAACACGATTGGTGCGCTGCTCCAGCTCGGCGTAGGTCACGCGATGTGGCCCGTAGATCAGTGCCTCCTTCTCGGGCCACGCACGCAGAGCAAGGTCGAAGATCGTGCCGAAATTCAGGTCGCTGCGTCGCTGCTCGACATTGCCCATCGCCGGTACCTCTCAGCGGTGTTCTACCGGGCCGACAAACTCGAAGACTTCGAGCATGACGCCGTTTAATGAAGACGGCTTCACCCAATTGGCTTTGAGCCGCTCCGGAGTATAGCGCCCGGCGGGGCTGCCCGGTGGGAACTCACACGGTTCGGCCAGCGCCCACTGCATGCCGACCGCCGCCCACTCCCGCATCACCTCGGCCAGACTGTCAACGCGCACGGCTATCGAGTATGTGCCCTCACCACGCCGATCAAGGAAGCGCTGTAGCGCCGAGCTGGGCCCCGTCGGAGCGATCACCGAGACAGCGGCGGCCGGACCGACCGACAGCGTCACGTCGGTGATCTCGGCAGGCGGGTCCGGCAAATGCACGGCCGGCAGGCTCGGCAGGCCGAGTGCCCGCCACTTTGCCACCGTGCCGTCAAGATCACGCGTTGCGACATTGACCGTGATGAATTCGAGGATCCTGCCCATCCACTTATTCCCCTGCTGAGGCGGAAGGTGCCTTGCGCCGCTCACCGCCAGCCTCGGCGTAGAGGCCCATGGCACGCGCCTTCTCGCGCATCGCACGGATATCGGCCATCACGTCCTCGGCCGGCCGCATGAAATTGCGCGGGTTCTTGAAATGCGGAATCACGTAGCGTCCGAACATTTCGATCGATTTCATGATCTTTTCGTGCGGCACGCTGTCGATACGCATCACCAACTGGTCGACTCCACATTCGCGGAATCGCTCGATCGCCCGGATGCAACTGTGCGGCGACCCGAACACCGCGGCGCCGGATGCGTCTGTGAAATACCCGAAATCTTCGGTCTTGCGGGCGACCTCGGTGATCTTGTTCATGTAGGTATAGCTTTGTGCCGCCCGGGCAAGCCGGGGATAGCCGTCGATCGCAATGCGCAGCCACTTGATGTTCCCGGTGCCGGCCTCCGCTGCGGCAATTTCGTCTGTCTCGGCGCAATAGGCCTGGAGCAAGGCACCGGCTTCGGCGCTGACGTGCTCGCCACGCGCCCTGGTCGCATCCGACGCCTTGCGGAAAGCGGCGACCGATTCGGCCAGCGCGTCCCAACCCATGAAATTTGACCAACTATACACGCCAACGCCGAGATCGCCTGCCATCCGGTGCGATTCCGGGCTGGTCGCGGCGACATAGATCGGCGGGTACGGCGTCTGCACCGGCTTCGGTACCAGCGAGCGCGGCGGGATCCGGTAGTGCTCGCCATAGAACATGAAGGGATCTTCGGTGAAGGCTTTCTTCAGAACCTGGATGCCCTCGTTCACCTCGTCCCGGTTTGTCTCCAGATCGACCTCGAACGCGTGGAGGGCAAGCGTCGTATTGCCGCGGCCCACGCCGAGCTCGATACGCCCGTTCGACAACACGTCCTGCACCGCGGTGCGCGAGGCGATGCGCAGGGCATGATTCATTTTGCGCGGCAGCAGCGTGACTGCATGCGCGAACCGCAGAGTGCTGGTCAGCGGGAAGAGATAGGCGAACAGCACTTCCGGGCAGGACGTGGCAATGCCGCCGATCGCGTATTGCTGCTCCGAAACGCCAAACGAGTCGAAGCCCCATTTTTCGGCATGGATGACCTGCTCGACGAGCTCCCGATAGCGCGTCTGGTACGATGCGCCGGGCAGCGTCTCGGCTTCCGAGAAGAACATGAACTTCATCGCCGGCTTCCTGTTCCAAGCCTGCTGCTGGTCTCGGCGTTGGTGCCGCCCCTTGTCAAGCGGCTCGCCGCGATAACCGAAGCTCCAACCATCGGGCAACCGAAGTCAGCGGAAAGCAGAGCGCGAAATAGATCAGTGCCACGACGCCGTACACTGTGAACGGCGCGAAGGTCGCGTTGGTAATCACGTTGCCGGTGCGCAGCAGTTCGTCAAATCCGATGATCGAGGTTAGCGCCGTGCTCTTCACTAACTGCACAAGAAAGCCGACAGTCGGCGGGACGGCGATTCGCAGCGCTTGCGGCAGGATTACCAGTTGCAACTGATGCCGGCGATGAAGACCCAGGGCAGCGGCCGCATCCCATTGGCCGGCTGGCAGTGCCTCGACGCAGCCACGCCAGATCTCGGCCAGGTACGCGCTGGCCGAGAGCGTCAACCCAACCCCTGCGGCGAGCCACGGTCGCACGTTCACCCCGATCAGCGGCAAGCCGAAAAAGACTAGGAAGAGCTGCAGCAAAAGCGGCGTTCCCTGGAACAGCTCGATGTAGAGCCTGGCGCCTGTCCTGATCGCCGAGCTGCGCGCTATCCGGAACACCATCAGCAGCAGCCCGGCGACCCCTCCGCACGCGAACCCGGCGATCGAAAGCACGACCGTCCAGCGCGTCGCCAGCAGCAGGTTCCGAAGAATGTCCCAAAAGGTGAATTCCATCAGCCAACCTCCGCACCCAACAATCGCCGGGCAAGTAAGCCAAGCACTCGGCGCAGCAGGATCGACAGGGCGAGGTAGATCAGCGTGGCGAGCAGATAGGTCCTGAAGGCCTGAAACGTGCGCGACTGGATCAGGTCTGCCTGATACGTCAGGTCACGCACGGCGATGACGGATACCACCGAGGATTCCAGCATGGTGATGACGATCTGGCTGGCCAGCGCTGGAAAGATCGCCCGCATCGCTTGGGGTAGAACGATACGGAGGAAGACGATCCACGGCCGCAGGCCCAGGGCGCGACCCGCCTCGTTCTGTCCGGGCGCGACGGCATCCAGACCCGCGCGCACGATCTCGGTTCCGTAGGCGCCGAGATTGATTGTCATCGCCAGGATCGCCGCGGTGATCGCGTTCAGGTGGGGGCCGAGGCTCGGCAGGCCAAAGTAAATGAAGAAAAGCTGCGCGATGAACGGCGTGTTCCTGATAAGCTCGACATACCCGCCGACTGCGGCACGACACCACGCAATGTCACTGCGCCGGCCGGCCGCTCCCAGTACGCTCAACACGCTGCTGAACAGGGTGGTGACGACAATCAGCTCAATCGTCGTCGCCACCCCGCTCAAAAGCGCGACGCCATAGACCTCCAGCCAGGCGAAGCCCAGGCTATCCGCCATCCCTGACTTACAGATCCTTTTCGTTCAGCGGCTTGTGCAGCCACTTGACGCTGATCTCGTTCAGACTCCCGTCACTCTTCATCTTGGCGATCGCGTCATTCAGGGTGGCTTTCAGCGCAGGCTCGTTTTTGTTCAACGCGATATGGTCGGGCGAGGTCAGAAGCTCGAATTTCTCCTCGGGCTCGATCGTTGGGTGGCGCGCGAGCACGGCTGCACCGACATCATTCCCGACCACGATCAATTGCACCTGACCGGACAGGAATGCGGTGATCACACCGTTATAGTTGTCGAAACGCCTGATATCGGCAGTCGGAGGCGCGGCCGAGGTAACGGATGTATCCTCCAGCGTGCCACGATTCACGCCGATGCTTTTGCCGGCCAGGTCGGCGGGGCCGGTCACCTTCAAGGCATGCGGTCCCAGGACCGCGATGTAGTAGGGCGCGTAAGCGGCCGTGAAGTCGATCACCTTCTCCCGCTCGGGGCTGTCGCCAACGCTGAGCAGAATATCCACCTTGTGGTCCTCGAGATACGGGATGCGGTTTTGCCCCGTCACCGCGACCAGGTTCAGCTTCACCCCCATCGCCGCGGCAAGTGCGGTCGCCACGTCGATGTCATAGCCGTGCAGACGCATATCCGGTCCGGCCGAGGCAAAGGGCGGAAAATCCTCGAACACGCCGGCATTGAGAACGCCGGCCTTCTTGATGTCCGCCAGCGCATCGGCACGGACCATCACTGGCGGATACGCAATGAAAGCAGCCACGAGAAGAAGGACCGATAACCCGGAATATGCAGGACTTGGCAGCTTCATTGGGGATCTCCCTGGTCAGGTGAAGGAAGCAGGTTAGGCATCACGATCCCACCTTCTACCCGTCAGCCTTCGGTGTGCAATCCCATCATAATAACCTCCGACCGCGTTCTCTCCGGCAGCGTCGAGCCCGGCGAAACGGCCCACCGCGCGCCGCGAGGCAATTCGATCATTGCAAACTGCTCGCGGTAATGGCTAACCTGTGCTCGGACCGGGCGAAGACCTGGCCAGTTAGGAAACGACATGAACACGACCGGTTTCGTCGGCGGGTCGACTCCGGCCAGCCATGTGCTCGGCAGCAAGCTCGACAGCATTCCGTTCAGCGCCTACCACGTGCTGATAATCGTAGTGCTCGGCGCAGTTGGCTTCGTCGAAGGGTACGATCTGGCGCTCGGCGGGTCGCTCCTGGTGCTGGCCAAGCAACCGCTGCATCTGACCGGTGCGCAGGTTCGCTGGCTGGCGGTCGCCCCCACCCTGCTGGTCGTCGTCGGCGGGTACATCGCCTCGGCAATGTCTGATCGCGTCAGCCGCAAGACCGTGATGCAGATCGGGGTGGTCATCAGCACCTTTTTCACCCTGCTGATACCGCTGGCGCAAAGCGGCACCCAACTGCTCGTCATCCGTGTGCTCACCGGCATCGGCCTGGGCTTTGCCATCTCGGCGCCGTTCCCGATCGCGGCCGAGCTGATGCCGAAGCAGCATCGGCGCACCTACGGCGCGATCTATGAGGTGATGCTGGCGAGCGCCTTTACGCTGCTGCCGTTCGTCGGCTTCCTGCTTGCGGGCAACCCGAACGGTTTCCGACTGATCGCGCTGCCCGGCGGCCTGACATTGGGGGTCGTGCCGTTGCTCGTGCATTTTGGCCTGCCGGAGAGCGCACGCTGGTATCTGCGCCGGGGCAACCCGCAGGCGGCGGTCGAGACGGTCAATCGGATGATCGCACGATGCGGCAACCGCGTGCCGAAGCTGGCTGTGTCAGACCTCGGCCCGAATCTGGCAGAGGCGCATGAGGAGCTTCCCCCGTTCGGTGCGTTGTTCCGCGCGGGGCAACTGCAATGGACGGTGGTGGGAATCCTTTGCTACGCGGCCGCGACCACGGCGTATTACTGTTCGGCGATCCTGCTGCCGAAGGCCCTGGTGGACCAAGGCGCTGCTGTCGGCCTGAGCTTCGGGCTGGGTACGTTGCTGTTCATGGTGACGATCCCGGGCAAGTTCTTTACCGGCTTCATCATGGAGATCATCGGCCGCCGCTGGACCATCACCTATTGCCTCGCCGGCTCGGTGCCCGGTCTGGCGTTGATGGCAGTGGCGCATAACGTGGGTTCGTTGGCGACGGTGGCGATGACCGCGGGAGCGATCATCACCGGCTCAACCGTGCTGTCGTCCTTCACGGCGGTACGGGTCTATCTCTCCGAGCAATTCCCCACCGAGTTGCGTGGCCGTGGGCATTTCTTCGGCGAGGCGACCGGTCGCATCTTCTCGGGCGTGCTGACGCCGTTCCTACTGGAACCATATACGGGGTCCGCCACGATCTTCTTCGGCACGATCGCGGTGGTGGTGGCGGCCGGTGCCTGTGTTCCGCTGCTGTTCGGTAAGGAAACGGTCGGGCAGCTCGAACTGGTCAGCGAGACGCGCACAGTGCCGATCTCGGAGCCGGCCCTGTAGCCAGGTACGTTCCTGTCCGGCAAACTGGACATAAACGGACGCAGCCAGCCGGAGGAAACGCCATGAAAATCGCCAAGATCGAAGACCTGCACGCCGATGCCGGCTGGCGGACCTTCTCCTTCCTCAAGATCACCACCGACGACGGCCTGGTCGGGTGGTCGGAATTCACCGAAGCCGATGGCAGCCGCGGCCTGTCTCCGGTGATCCACGCGATGGCGGAGCCACTGATCGGCCAGGACCCTCGCCCGGTGCAGAGTGTCGTCTCGACGCTGTACGTGCGCTCGGTGCAGGCGCCGCAGGGTGTCAACAGCCGTGCCATCGCGGCGATCGAGCTCGCCTTGCTGGACATCAAGGGCAAGGCGCTCAGCGTGCCGGTGTACGAGCTGTTCGGCGGCCCAGTGCGTGAGCGCATCCCCGTGTATTGGTCGCATTGCGGCTCCTACCGCGTCCGCAACGCGGCACTGGTGAATACGCCGCCGCTACGCACATACGACGATGTCGCGGCACTCGGGGCGGAGGTGAAGCGGCGCGGCTTCAAGGCGCTGAAAACCAACGTGCTGCCGATGCAAGATGGTCGGCTGACGAACTTCGGGCCCGGCTTCGGCCGTACCCCCGGCTTCCCCGAGTTGAACGCCGATCGCCGCACGCTGACCGCGATCCACGACCTGTTGTCCGCGTTTCGCGCCGGCGGAGGGCCGGAGCTAGGGTTGCATCTCGACGTCAACTATCATTTCAAGACAGAGGGATTCATCAAAGTCGCCCGGACGGTCGAGCCGTTCGACATGAGCTGGCTGGAGACTGACACCTGGGACCCGCAAGCGCTGGCGGTGATTCGCCGTGCCGCCCCATGTCCAATCGCGTCCTGTGAATCGCTGACCGGCCGGCGCGCCTTCCGCCCGTTCCTCGATGCTTATGCGATGGACGTGGCGATCGTCGACGTGGTGTGGAACGGTTTCTTGGAATCGCTGAAGATCGCGGCAATGGCGGAAGCGTATGAGGTGAACGTTGCGCCGCACAACTATTACGGGCACCTCGCCTCGGCGGTCAGCGCGCATTTCTGCGCCGTGGTGCCGAACCTACGGGTGATGGAAACGGACGTCGATAGCGTTGCCTGGCGCGACGAACTGTTCACCGCACCGATGGTGATCGAGGCTGGGGACATGCTGGTGCCCAAGGGCCCCGGTTGGGGAGTCGATGTGAACGAGGCGGGCGTCCGCGCGCATCCGCCAAAACGCGGCTGAGCACGGCGCTACCCGGTAACCCCCCCTTGCCCCTCCCGCAAGGCGAGCGGGAATTGAGGCTTTGGCAGTTGCCTCGCGGCGCAAACCGTGCTTTACGCCCCGGCTTCCCTGCCGGGGGCGACGGCCGCCCCCGGCTATGCCCGGCATTCCATGGTGGAATGCGGCCCGGCTCGGGCCAGGGGCCGAAGCCAGCCAGAGGGAGCCAACATGCCGCTTTATGAATGCGTGCTGATCGCGCGCAACGACGTGACTCAGCAGCAGGTCGATGCCATCGCGGATGGGATCACCAGCCAGCTCGAAACCGAGGGCGGCGCGCTCAAAAAGCGCGAATATTGGGGCCTGCGCAGCCTCGCTTATCGGATCAAGAAAAACCGCAAGGGCCACTACATGCTGCTCGGGCTGGATGCCAAGCCGGCCTTCATCACCGAGATGGAGCGTCAGCTCGGCCTGAATGAAGACGTGCTGCGCTACATGACGATCCGGGTGAACGAGATCGAGGAAAGCCCGTCGGCCATCCTCAGCCGCAAATCGGATGATCGCGAGCGCAGCTTCCGCGGTCCGCGCCCAGCCGGGCGCTTCGATAGTGGGCGCCGGCGCGGCTATGACGACCGCGAAGAATTCCGCGCCCGCGAAGGGGTGCTGGAAGACTTCCGTCCGGGTGGAGAAGAACCATGAGCGGCGAGCAGCAGACCGTCCCCGACGCGGCGGAGATCAACCCGGCCGCGCGTCGCGCCGCGGTCGGCGCCCGCCGGCCGTTCTATCGCCGTCGCAAGTCCTGCCCGTTCTCCGGTCCGAACGCGCCGAAGATCGACTACAAGGACGTCCGCCTGCTGTCGCGCTTCCTCTCCGAGCGCGGCAAGATCGTGCCGTCCCGCATCACCGCGGTCTCGGCCAAGAAGCAGCGGGAGCTGGCGCTCGCGATCAAGCGCGCCCGCTTCCTGGCGCTGCTGCCCTATATCGTCACCTGACGGAGCGCGCCATGGCCGCCGTGGAGCTGATCCTGCTGCAACGCGTCGAGCATCTCGGCCAAATGGGCGAGGTGGTAAAAGTCAAGCCCGGTTACGCGCGTAACTTCTTGCTCCCGCAGAAGAAGGCAATGCGCGCCACCAAGGAGAATCGCGAACGGTTCGAGCAGCAACGAGCCCAGCTCGAGGCGCAGAACCTGCGCCGCCGCGAGGAAGCCGAGCGCGTCGCCGAGCGAGTCGGCGGATTGTCGGTCGTCATCATCCGCCAGGCTGGCGAATCCGGCAGCCTGTACGGCTCCGTCTCAGCGCGCGACATTGCCGATGCGGCCACTGCCGCCGGGCTCACGATCGACCGCAGCCAGGTCGTGCTGGGTCACCCGATCAAGTCGATCGGTCTGTCGCAGGTACGCGTGGTGCTGCATCCGGAAGTATCGATCCCGGTGACAGTGAACGTCGCCCGCAGCCCCGACGAGGCCGAGAAGCAGGCGCGCGGTGAACGGATCAGCGCCGAGGAGACGGACGAGCAGCCGGAGATCGACGCCGCGGCATTGTTCGAGCCGGGAGCCGAGCAGCCGACTATCTGAACGCAGGCGCACGGTGACTGATCGACAATCAGGTCGATGATCTTCGCGGCTTCGCCGAGATAGTCGCTGAGTGGCACGACGTTAGGGTTGAGGCTGCCGAACAGGAGGCCGCGGTAGCTCTAGAACCGGGGCACCTTGGTCAGATCGTGCGAGCCGTTCTTGTTGAACTGCTCAGGATAACCCGCGCCTTCGGGGTCTTTCACCTTCAGCAGCTTGCCGGAGTTGTTGAAGGTCCAGCCGTGGAACGGGCAGGTGTAGGTGGCCTTGTTGGCGCGCTTATAGCGGCATGAGCATGGCACCACGGTGGCTGCAGGCGTTGATGAATGCGTTCAACTCGCCGTTCCGGTTGCGCGCGATGAAGATGGGCTGGTGACCGGTGTCAGGTAGCGATGGTACTCGATCACCGCGCGTGCCAACTGGTCTTGGGCGTCGCGTCCCCTATCTCCGCTTGGGCAGGAACAAGTCCGTAATCGTTCCCTCGAAGGCTTCAGCAGCCATGCCGATTGTTTCCGATAGCGTTGGATGTGGATGGACCGTCAGCCCGACATCCTCGGCGTCCGCGCCCATCTCGATGGCCAGCCCTGCCTCGGCGATCAGGTCTCCTGCATTCGGTCCTACGATGCCGCAGCCCAGCAACCGATGCGTATCTTCGTCGAACAGCAGCTTGGTCATCCCTTCATCGCGCCCGAGCGAGAGCGATCGACCGCTGGCGGCCCAAGGGAAGACGCCTTTGCCATATTTCTTGCCGTTCGCCCGCGCTTCGTTCTCGGTGAGGCCGACCCAGGCCACTTCAGGATCCGTATAGGCAACGGATGGGATCACCTTGGCGTCGAAGAAGCTGTTGCGGCCTGTTGCCGCTTCCGCGGCGACCCGCGCCTCGTGCGTGGCCTTGTGCGCCAGCATCGGTTGGCCGACGATATCGCCAATCGCAAAGATATGCGGGACATTGGTGCGCATCTGCTTGTCAACAGGGATGAAGCCGCGGTCGTCGATCCGCACTCCGGCATTCTCGGCGCTGATTGTTCGTCCATTGGGCCGTCGGCCGACAGCGACGAGCATGCGATCGAACGTATCCGTGGGCGGTGCATTCCCGCCCTCGAAATGCGCGACAAGTCCGTCAGGAGTCGCGTCCGCTTTGGTAACCTTTGTTTTCAGGTGGATCGCGTCATACTGCTTCTGAATCCGCTTCATCAGCGGCATCACGATGTCCTTGTCGGCACCGGGGATGATCTGATCCATCAGCTCGACGATGGTCACCTTGCTGCCGAGTGCGTGATAGACGGTCGCCATCTCCAGCCCGATAATGCCACCTCCCAGCACCAGCAGACGCTTGGGGACGCTTTCCAAGGCGAGAGCACCGGTGGAATCGATCACCCGCGGATCGCCATGCGGAATGAACGCCAGCGTCACCGGCTCGGATCCGGCAGCGATGATCGCCTGTTCGAAACTGATGGTCTTCGTGCTGCCGTTCGCCTGCACCTCCAACTGGTTAAGCGACGCGAATCGTCCGACACCTTCCACCACCGTCACTTTTCGCTGGCGAGCAAGCCCGGACAGACCGCCGGTCAGACGTTTCACAACGCCGTCCTTCCAGCCACGCAGCTTGTCTAGGTTGATATCAGGTTTGCCAAATCCGATCCCATTGGCTGCCATCTCGCGCGTTTCTTCGATCACACGGGCGGCGTGCAGCAACGCCTTGGACGGGATGCAGCCGACGTTCAGGCAGACGCCACCCAATGTGGGCCAGCGCTCGACCAGCACCACCTGCTTACCGAGATCTGCGGCACGGAACGCCGCGGTGTAGCCGCCGGGTCCGGCGCCGAGCACCAGCACCTCGGCATGAATGTCGCCGCGCGTCGTGCTTGGCGGACGTGCCGCCTGAGCCGGGGGCGGCATGGCCATCGTCGCCTGTTCTACACGCTGCGTGGCACCGGTTCTCAACGTAAGGATTGCATCGCCCTGCGAAACGCGGTCGCCGACCTTGACCCGCAGTTCAGCCACCGTACCCTCGGCCGGTGACGGTACCTCCATGCTCGCCTTGTCTGATTCGAGCGTGATCAGCGGGTCGTCGGCTGCGATCTTGGCGCCTGGCGATACATGCACCTCGATGATCGGCACATCCTTGAAATCGCCGATATCCGGGACGGCAACCTCAATCGTATCGTATACACCGCTCGGAGAGCCATAACTCGGCGGAGTCGTCGGCTCTGGTTCCGCCTCCTGCACCACGGTCTGCTTCGGGGGCGTGGCTGCCGCACCGGTGGGCTCCAGCAGCAGTATCATGCTGCCTTCGGAGACGCGGTCTCCTGGTTTCACACGCAGTTCCACGATTGTGCCAGCCTGTGGCGCTGGCACGTCCATCGTCGCCTTATCGGACTCGAGTGTAATCAGCGGCTCTTCCACGCTAACGGACGACCCGGCAGCGACATGCACCTCGATGATCGGCACGTCTTTGAAGTCGCCGATATCCGGAACCTTGATCTCGACGGCCATGGCTACAGCACCAACCTCCTCACGTCCTCGAGAGTGTGGCACAGCAATCGCGTGAAGCGGGCTGCCAATGCCCCATCGATTACCCGATGGTCATAGGACAGCGAAACCGGCAGCATCAATCGAGGAACAAAACTGTCCCCGTTCCACACCGGCACCATCTTAGAGCGAACCACCCCCAGGATCGCCACCTCCGGTGCATTGACGATCGGCGTGAAGCCGGTACCGCCGATGCCACCGAGTGACGATATGGTGAAGCTGGCGCCCTGCATGTCGGTGGGCGACAGTTTGCCGTCACGCGCTTTCTTCGAGATAGTGCCGAGTTCCTGACTGATCTCGTGGATGCCTTTCCGGTCCACGTCGCGCACGACTGGTACGACCAGCCCGTCCGGCGTATCGACGGCGACGCCGATATGGTAATAGCGCTTCAGGATCAGCGCGTCCTTGTCTGGCGCAAGCGAGCTGTTCACTTCAGGATGTTGCTTCAGCGCCGCCACACTCGCCTTCATCAGGAAAGCCAGCAGGGTCACGCGATAGCCCTTCTCCTTTGCGGCGTTGTCCAGATCTTTGCGGTAGGCATCCGTCTCGGTGATGTCGGCCTCGTCACTCTGCGTGACATGCGGGATATTAAGCCAGGAGCGATGAAGGTGCGGTCCGGAGATTCGCTTGATGCGCGACAGTGGCCGCGCCTCCACTGGTCCAAATTTGGTGAAGTCCTGTGGCGGGATCTCGGGAATACCAGCTCCCATCGGCGCGGCAGGCTGCGCTGGCGCCGCAGGGGGGCCGCGCAGGAACGCGAGCACATCGTCTTTCGTGATCCGCCCCTTTTCGCCCGAGCCGGCAAGCTTCGTCAGATCCACACCGAGCTCGCGGGCGATCCGACGCACGCCCGGGCTTGCGTGCACCTCGCCGAAATCGGCAACCCTCTGTTTGGGTTCGACGGCGACTGCCACATCGACCGCGGTCGGCGGCGCACTAGGCGCCGCGGAAGACGCCGAGACAGGAGCGGGCTCCTGTTGGGGTAACAGTGATGGCGGTTGCGTCATGGCGCCGTCGTCATCCCCGCGCAGTGCGAGTAGCGGCGTTCCCTCACCGACGCGGTCACCCAACTTGACCAGCAGTTTTTCGATCGTACCTTCGCGCGGCGCGGGCACGTCCATCGTCGCCTTGTCAGACTCCAGCGTCACCAGAGGATCATCGGCGTTTACCTTATCCCCCGCCTGAACGTGGATTTCCACGATCGGCACATCCTTGAAATCGCCGATATCGGGAACTAGCACTTCGCTCACTGCTGACACGGTTCTCTTTCCCTCCGAATGCGCATTTACGAGCGCGCTGGACTCGGCTTCTCGGGATTGATATCGAACCGCTTGATCGCATCCCCAAGGAGCCTTCGGTCAATCGCACCTTCCTGCGCCAGGGCGGTAAGCGCGGCAAGGGTCACCCATCGCCTGTCCACTTCGAAGAAGTCGCGCAAGCGCCTGCGGTAGTCGGAACGTCCGAATCCATCTGTGCCGAGAACCCGATACTGACCAGGGACGAAAGGCCGGATCTGGTCAGCAAATGCTTTTATATAATCCGTCGATGCGATCACCGGTCCCCGCCGGCCGGCAAGGCAGGCACCGACGAACGTCTGCCGCGACCCCTCGGACGGATGCAGCATGTTCCACCGCTCCGTCTCCAACCCTTCGCGCCGGAGCTCTGTGAAGCTTGGCACGCTCCAGATATCGGCAGTCACACCGTATTCCTTCAGATAGTCTGCTGCGGCGATGACTTCCCGTAGGATCGTCCCACTGCCGAGAAGTTGGACACGCGGGCCCGGTGATGGCTCACCTTCGTACAGCAGGTACATTCCCTTTATGATGCCTGATGCCGCGCCCTCAGGCATTGCCGGATGTTCGTAATTCTCGTTCATCAGCGTGATGTAATAGAAAATATCCTCCTGCTCGGCGCACATCCGGCGTAGTCCATCCTGGATGATCACCGCCACCTCATAGGAGAAGGTGGGATCGTACGAAATACAGTTCGGAATCGTGGATGACAGGATGTGGCTATGTCCGTCCTCATGCTGCAATCCTTCACCGTTTAGTGTGGTGCGTCCAGCGGTGGCACCAAGAAGAAAGCCGCGCGCACGCATGTCACCTGCTGCCCAGGTGAAGTCCCCGACACGCTGGAAGCCGAACATCGAATAGTAAATGTAGAACGGAATCATCGGTAGATTGCTTGAGCTGTACGAGGTAGCCGCGGCAATCCAGGAGCAGATCGCGCCGGGCTCGTTCAATCCCTCCTGCAGGATTTGACCCTTCTGGTCCTCCTTGTAGAACATGAGCTGCTTGGCATCTTCCGGTTGATAGAGCTGCCCGACTTGGCTGTAGATGCCGAACTGCCGGAACATGCCTTCCATGCCGAAGGTTCGGCTCTCGTCGGGCACAATGGGAACGATGTGCTTGCCGATTCCCTTGTCGCGCAGCAGCGTATTCAGAATACGAACGAACGCCATGGTGGTGGAGATCGTGCGCCCTTCGGTGCCCTTCAACGGCGCTTCGAAAGCCGAAAGCGGGGGCACTGGAAGCGACGTCGATTTTGGACGCCGTGAGGGGAGATAGCCGCCCAATGCGGCCCGGCGGGTGCGCAGATACTGCATCTCCACGCTGTCATCCGGGAACCGAACAAAGGGAATTTCCTTCAACTGCTCGTCGGTGATCGGCAGGCTGAAGCGATCACGGAACTCTTTCAGCGCGGCCTCCCCCATCTTCTTTTGCTGATGGGTGATGTTCTGCCCTTCGCCGGCCTCGCCCATGCCGTAGCCTTTGACGGTCTTGGCCAGAATGACCGTGGGCTGCCCCTTGTGTGCCACCGCCGCGGCGTAGGCGGCGTACACCTTGTTGGGATCATGACCGCCACGGCTGAGCGCCCAAATCTGCTGATCCGACATGCCGGCAACCATTGCCTTCAGCTCGGGATATTTCCCAAAGAAATGCTCCCGCACATAGGCGCCATTCTTGGATTTAAAATCTTGATAATCGCCGTCAACGCACTCCTCCATACGCTGCAGTAGAATGCCGGACTTGTCGCTTGCAATCAGCGGATCCCATCCCGCGCCCCAGATCACCTTGATCACGTTCCAACCGGCGCCGCGGAACACCGCTTCCAGTTCCTGGATGATCTTTCCGTTGCCCCGGACCGGTCCGTCCAACCGTTGTAGGTTGCAGTTCACAACGAATATCAGGTTGTCGAGCTGCTCGCGTCCAGCCATTGAAATGGAGCCCAGGCTCTCCGGTTCATCGGTTTCGCCATCGCCAAGGAACGCCCATACCTTGCGGTTTGCCGTTTGCGCGAGTCCTCGATTGTGCAGGTACTTCAGGAAGCGCGCCTGATAGAGCGCCATCAGCGGTCCTAATCCCATCGATACAGTGGGGAATTGCCAGAACTGCGGCATCAGCCATGGATGCGGATAGGATGACAGTCCATTGCCGGCGACTTCTTGACGGAAGTTATTCATCCGCTCCTCGGGCAGACGTCCTTCCAGAAAGGCTCGCGCATAGATACCTGGCGAGGAGTGGCCCTGCATGTACACAAGATCGCCGCCGTGGCTGTCCGTCGGTGCGTTCCAGAAATGCATAAATCCGACATCATAAAGCGTAGCCGCTGACTGGAAGCTTGCTATATGACCGCCGAGTTCCGAGGACTCCTTGTTGGCGCGCATCACCAGTGCCACCGCGTTCCAGCGGATCAGTGAGCGGATCCGATGCTCGATCGCACGATCGCCGGGATGACGTGTCTCTCGCTCGGGTGGGATTGTATTCAGGTAGGGCGAGGTGGCCGAATATGGAACGGGGGTGCCCTTGCGTCGCGCCTCCTGTAGCAGGTCTTGTAGCACAAAGGCAGCCCGCTCCGATCCTTCGAAATCCACTACCGATTGAAGGGCGCTTCGCCACTCTGCGGTTTCAATCGGATCAGAATCGATCTGCATATCCATAGCTCGGTTACCCTCGTGATGTAGGAGTTGTCTTTTATGTCCCGGCGTTTGTCGTCACCTTCACATCAAGGTCCGGAGGTGATCGGTTGTTCGGCACGACCTCTAGGAAATCCGCTCGCTGATAGAAACTGGATCGCCTCCAATATTTTAACATAGTGGATTTGGAAATACGGCACGAAACCGGAACGCGAAAGCAGGAACCCAGGAGTTCTACGCGTGTCATCGCGGCAGAGCAGAGCCTCCCCCTCCGCAAGTTGTTGGCTTGCGTTCGCCGATTGCCACGGAACCTGAGACCGGTTTGCGGTACCGTGGGGTTTCTCCCGGAGTAGAAAATGCTCTAGTCTGCTTGACACCGCAAGATATGTATCGCAGCCTCCAATCAATTAAATGCGGTGGGGAGGGCCGTGCCCTGCTCGTGCACAAGCGCCGTCGCGGTGTGTGGGCTAACGAAACGAAGCTTGGGGTGCCGTCAGTGGCGCTGGTTTGCCCGACGCCTCTTCTGTCCCGGCTCAGTGCCGAACCGCTTGGGCGCCTCGCGATGAACCGCGCCACGCCGCTAGTTCATCACGGCCCACGAAGTCTTTCTCAGCCGGGATGATCACATCGTGTTCGTTGGCAGCGACAAGCAGACAAATCACGTGCAGGTCGATGGCCCGGTCGGTGCACCGGCATTACTGCTGTTGCACTCGATCGGCACGATTTTGTGCGTCTGGGATTTTCGGGCGCATCGCCTCGCCGGCGGTGGTTGAGCTGCTGCGATGCCCATCAATCCCGTCGATAGCCAGGTCTTCGGTACGCTCTATGGCTCAGACGCTATGCGAGCCGTGTTCGACGACAGGGCGTATTTCCAGCGCCTGCTGGATGTTGAATCGGCGCTGGCGCGGGTGCAGGCGCGCCTCGGCATTATCCCAGCCGAAGCAGCCACGGCAATCAGCCAGGCGGCCAAAGTCGAGCATCTGGATTTTTCCCAGCTTGCCGCCAGCACGCGCGATGTCGGCTATCCTGTCGTTGGCGTGGTGAAGGGGTTGAGCCAAGCAGCGGGCGAGGCAGGACGCTGGACGCACTGGGGCGCCACCACCCAGGACATCATGGATACCGCGCTCGTGATGCAAATCCGCGATGGCCTGACCCTGATCCGCGCGGAGCTGACGCAAATTATCTACGCGCTTGCCAGGCAGGCGGACGCATACCGGCACACGGTGATGCCCGGCCGCACGCACCTGCAGCACGCTCTGCCGATCACTTTTGGCCTTAAGTGCGCGATGTGGCTGCAGCCGCTGATCTGGCACGTGCAACGGCTGGATGAGCTGCGCAGCCGGGTCGAGCTGGTCCAGTTCGGTGGCGCGGCCGGCACGCTTGCATCTCTTGGGGAGCAGGGGCTCGCGGTTATGGAGGGCCTCGCCCAAGAGCTTGGTCTTTCTGCTCCGCCAGCGCCCTGGCATGTCGCGCGTGATGGGCTGGCGGAAGCAGTGAGCTTCCTCGGACTCCTCTGCGGCAGCTTCGCCAAGATTGCCACCGACATCATTCTGCTCGCGCAGACGGAGGTCGGCGAAGTTGCCGAGCCGTATGTGGAAGGCCGCGGTTCCTCTTCCACAATGCCCCAGAAGCGTAACCCGATCGCTTCGGAATACATCCTTGCGGCGGCGCGTGCGGTGCAGGCTCTGGTGCCGGTCATGCAGGGCACAATGGCGCAAGACCACGAGCGCGCGACAGGACCCTGGCAGGCAGAGCTGCTTGCGTTGCCTCAGAGCTTCGTGCTGGCGCACGGCGCCGCATTGCATGTGCGCACGATTGCGGATGGAATGGTGGTGGATGCGGAGCGCATGCGCTGCAACCTCGATAGCAGCGGCGGGCTGATACTCGCGGAAGCGGTGATGATGGGCCTCGCACCTTATTTGGGTCGTGGCGAAGCGCACCACGTGGTGCAGCGGGACGTCGCCACGGCACTAGCGGAACATGTCCCGTTGGCCGAGGTCCTGAATCGCGACCCTGCCGTAACGTCCCAACTGGATGCCGATGCGATCCACCGCTTGACCGATCCGCAGGCATATCTCGGCAGCGCGTCGATCTTCATCGATCGCGTGCTGGCCAAGGTCCGCGACACCATCCACGATATCGGCGCAACCGATGCCCGGCTGCCGGGATGCTGACAGGAGAGCTATATGTCCCAGCCCTGCATTATCTCCGTCGCCATTACCGGTTCGGTCCCGCGTAAGAAGGACAATCCAGCGGTGCCGATCTCGGTCCCGGAGCAGGTCGAGTCCACCCATGCGGCATACGAAGCCGGAGCCGCTCTGGTCCATGTCCATGTTCGCGACGAGCAGGAAAACTCCAGCTCTGACCCGGAGCGCTTTGCCCGTCTGCAGGAGGGGATCCGCAAGCACTGCCCCGACATCATCATTCAGTTTTCTACAGGCGGGCGCGGACGCGCCCTGGATCAGCGTGGCAGCATGCTGTATCTGAAGCCGGATATGGCCTCGCTTGCCACGGGCTCGGTCAACTTCCCGACCATCGTCTATGAGAACCCACCCGATTTCATCCGCTCGCTGGCGAAGACAATGCTGGATTATGGCATCAAGCCTGAGAGCGAGATTTTCGACCTCGCGATGCTGTACAACACCGCGGATCTTGTGCGCGATGGGCTGCTTGCACCGCCGCCGCACGTGCAGTTCGTGTTCGGCGTGAGGCACGCTCTTCCGGCGCGGCGCGAGATCCTGGATTTCGAAGTCGTCCAGTTGAAGACGCTGCTCCCGGATGCGACCTGGACGGCTGCCGGGATCGGACGCCATCAGCTCGAGGTGAATCACTGGGCACTGGAAATGGGCGGCCACTGCCGCACTGGCCTCGAAGACAACGTGCGCTGGGATAAGGACAATCTGGCGGAAAGCAATGCGCAGCTCGTTTCGCGTGTAGCGGATTTGTGCGGCCAATATGGACGGCCGGTTGCGACCGCCCAGCAGGCACGCGAAATGCTGAAATTGGCCCCTGCTCCCGTCCACTGAAAAGATGTCCGACCTACCTCGCCTGCCGAAGTCGATCGCTACGGTGTCCTTGAGCGGCACCTTGCCGGAGAAGCTTGAGACGGCTGCGGCGATCGGCTTCGACGGGGTCGAGATTTTCGAGAGCGATCTACTGACTTTCAATGGGTCTCCTGCGGAAGTCCGCAAGATCGCGGAAAATCTCGGGCTGACCATCACTGTCTTTGAGCCGTTCCGTGACTTCGAGGCAATGCCGGAACCGCAGCGGGCTCGAAATATCCAACACAGGATCGCGTTGCGATGCGCACAATGACTGCAAGGCCACACTGTTGGAGTACGGTTCTGGTCGCCGGCGTGCCGCGCGTGGTGATGGTGATGGAGTATACGGCGAAGGGTGAACCGAAGATATTGAAGATCATCACCGACCTTGCGGTCTTCGAGGTAGGCAAGGATGGGTTGACACTCCCGGAACTTGCGCCGGAGGTCACGCTCGAGGAAGTGCGGTCTAAGACCGCGGCGGCATTTCGGGTCGCTCCGGCTCTGGCCGAGGCGTGAACGCCGTGCAGGACCGCCGGGCGCCAGATACGGATGCCGCCCTCCCTCCCGGTCCGGACACGATGCTCGGTCTCTGGGCGGCGTGGCTGAAGTCCAGCTCCGGATTGGGGACCGATTGGACGGATCCGAGACAGGATTGGTGGGGTGCCCCGTCAGAGGCCGTCTTCGACTTTCTGGCCGATGGCGCCCGACAACTCAGCGATCTCATAGCAGGGGATCCGACGCTTCATGCGATCGACGAGATGTGGAATGCCAATCCGTTGCGGGAGGTGGTGCCAGTTGATTGGGCAGAGATCGCGCGGGCGCTCCGAACGGTCTGGCTGCACTCGCTCGGTCACCCGGCGAGTGCGGCGGAAGCGACCATGCGCCTCAATGCCGCCATCTGGAATTCGGCCATTCAGATCTGGAACGAGGCCGGGAGGCGCTGGAGCGGCAGCAGCGATCGCAGCGCCGGGACCAGTACGAGCCTGACCGACAAGCGGTTCGCGAGCCCGGATTGGCACGACAATCCGATCTACCGCACTCTCAAGGAGGCTTACCTGCTCGCCTCCGACTGGCTGCTGGAACTGGGCGCGAGGGCCGATCTGACCGGAGCGGAAAAGCAGCGCCTCGACTTCCATTTGCGCCAGTTCGTCGATGCCACGAGTCCGACGCTGCTCCTGATCTCGAACCCGGCGGCGTTGCATCGCGCCATCGAGACGGGTGGTGCGAGTGTCGCTGACGGCTTGCGCAACCTGCTCGACGACATCCGAAATGGCCGGCTGAGCATGGTCGACGTCACGGCATTCGCGCCCGGCCGCAATCTGGCGCTGACGCCGGGCAAAGTCGTCCATCGCAACCGCCTGATCGAGCTGATCCAGTACGCGCCGGCGACGAAGACGACCTATGCGACTCCACTGCTGATCGTGCCGCCCTGGATCAACAAGTTCTACATCCTCGACTTGCAGCCGAAGAACAGCCTCGTGCGCTATCTCGTAGCGCAGGGGTTTACCGTATTCATGGTCTCCTGGAAGAACCCCGATGCCTCAATGGACGAGACCGGGATCGATGATTATCTGGACCTCGGTCTTCTCGATGCCAGCGCCGCGGTGCGCGAGATCACCGGCAGCGCCCAGCTCAACGTCATGGGCTATTGCATCGGCGGCACTCTGCTCGCTATGGGGTTGGCGTGGCTAGCTGCGCGCGGAGACAAGCGATTCCGCTCCGCCACCTTCATGGTATCGCTCCAAGATTTCTCCAAGGTTGGCGACACTGCAGTATTCCTTGGCGAATCGGCCATCGACTTCATCGAGCAGCAGATGATGGAGCGCGGCTATCTCGACAGCCGAGAAATGAGCAACATGTTCAACCTGCTGCGCTCCAACGACCTGATCTGGGCCAACGTCGTCAACAATTATCTCCTGGGCAATAAGCCGCCGGCTTTTGACCTGCTCTACTGGAACAGCGACGGAACCAGAATGGCGCGGGCGGCACACAGTTGGTACCTGCGCAACACCTATGTCGAGAATAACCTTATCGTCCCAGGGAAAGTCCGACTCAAGGGCGAGGCGCTCGATCTTGGTCGAATCGAGCTCGACATCTATGCGGTCGGCGCCGAGAAGGACCACATCGTGCCGTGGGAAGCGGCGTGGCGCATCACGCAATTGACCGGTGGGAAAGTGCACTTCGTCCTCTCTTCGAGCGGGCATATCGCCGGCATGATCAACCCGCCTGGCGGGAAGGGAACTTATTGGACCGAGGAGAGCGGTCGTGCGTTGGCCAACGCGACGGCGTGGCGCGCCGCCGCGGTCGCGCACGAAGGCAGTTGGTGGACAGATTGGCGGGGTTGGCTTGCCGAGGAGTCGGAGCCCATGGGCGAGCCGCCCACCATCGGCAGCGCAGCCTATCCGGCGATTGGGGACGCGCCCGGGAGCTACGTGCTCGAACGATGACCGATCATGAACCGCACCGATATCTGCCCCAAGAGGCTGAATCCGGCAGAGTCGATCAGTGCAATCAAGAAGCTGATGGTGGAACGCGGCGTGTGACCACGGCTGGCTCGCTCCGTCCCGCAGATCGGGCGTAACGTCGAGCAATGGAGGACAATAATAAGGGGCCAAGAGAGTTTCAGGGAGCGCGACCGGGCTATCCCCGCGCAGCCCGAATTCATCACGCGCGACCGCTCTGTTCTTCCTCCGGCTCTTACCCCGGACTACAAGACGAGCGTCTTGCGCTCGCCAGGGCTGCCGCTCTGGTCGCTGCAGAATTCACTGTCAGAGGTGACGGGTCCGTTGTTCGGTCAGGCCTTTCTGAGCCTTAGAGCACGATCGTTTCAGGTTGACGCATACCCTGCCTCGCTGATAAAGTTGCGGCATTCCGCTGCTGTCAACTCCTTCAGCAACGCACCGACCGCGCGTTCAACCTCCTCGAGGCTTCGAGCATTCGCTTTGCGCAGAAGCGTCTTCAGCTTCGAAAACGCCTGTTCAATCGGGTTCAAGTCCGGACTGTAGGGCGGCAGATAGAACAGCTTGGCACCGGCCGATCGGATGGCACGCCGGATCGCCGGATCTTTGTGGCTGCTGAGGTTATCCATCACCACGATGTCGCCTGGTTTCAACGTCGGGACGAGGAATTGCTCGACCCAGGCGAGGAAGCTTTCGCCGTCAATCGGTCCATCGAACACGCAGGGGGCGACGAAACCGTTGCAGCACAGGCCGGCGACGAAGGTGAGCGTCTTGCGCGGTCCGTGCGGGACCTTCGCGACCAGTCGCTGACCCCGCGCACAGCGGCCATGCAAGCGCGTCATGTTGGTCTTCGCCCAGGTCTCATCAACGAAGATCAGCCGCGCCGCAGAGACGGTGCCCTGTCGCTCCTTCCACTGCCGGCGCCGGCGGGCAACGTCGGCGCGATCCTGTTCGCTGGCGCGCAGGCTTTTTTTGAAACTGAGACCGACGTGGTCGAGGAAATGCCACACGCCGTAATAGCTGACCGTGACGCCGCGTGCGGTCAGCTCAGCCAGCAGTTCGCGACCAGTGATGTCGGGTTTCTCGACCACCCGGAGGCGTATCCACGCCTCCTCGTCGGCCAGCGCGAACGGCTTTTTGCCACCCATCGGCAAAGCCGCAGGACTGCCGCTCTCCGCCGCCCGCTTGCTCCAGCGGATCGCCGAGGAGTGGCTGACGGCGAAGCGCTTAGCCGCTTCCGCCCGGCTCATGCCGCCAGCCACCGCAGCGACCACCCGTTCGCGTAAGTCCAGTGAATAGGGAGCTCCCATGCATCGCTGGCCTCCGGTCCAGCCAGCATCTTCAATCAGAAACCTTGCCGCGCCGGAATCCCCCCGCCTGCCGATTCGGCTTCAAGCGATCACGCTCTAAGGCGGCGGATCGCGGCGGTCGAAGCTCGCCACCTCGAACTTGAGGCCTAATGCGCGCGCGCGGTGCCAGGAAGCGTTCAACTCCAGACCTGTCGGGCGGCGAGCGATTTCCGCGTATCTGTCCCGGTACTTCGAGCTAGCCGGGTCGCAAAAATTGTCTGGCCGGAACTGCGCCATCACGTTGACCGGCGCCGACGGCGCGTGCCTACTGATCCAGTCCAGCACCGGGTACGTGCAGCACTCAACGTGATTGGGCATCACCAGATGCCGGATGGTGAAGTCCTCGCCCCATTCCTGCAACAGCGCGATGTTGCTTGTCACCGTCTCCCAGTACCATGGTGTCTTCGCCAGCGTCGTGGCGCATCGGCCGGCCCCAAATTTGAAGTCGGGTAGCCACACGTCGATGAGGATCCGCAGGATCTTCATCGATTCCGGCGTCATGAAGAAGTTGCTGTTCCACAGCATCGGCGCATTGAAGCTCGCGTCGTACTCAGCGGACCCTGGCATCTCCCTGAAGAAAAACAGGCGGTCCGCCTTGGTGCTTCGCGCCCGGTCGATCTCGGCGCGGGTCGGCACGAAGCCGCGGCCCAGCAGCGCGATCGCGTCGACAATGGCATGCAGGTGAATCACCGCCTCACCGCCGACCCAGTTGATGTTGTGGCAACCCTCCCGACGCAGCACCCATGCCATCGCAGCGAGGGTGCGGGCGTCGGCTTCCTCGCCGTTATCCTTGTCCGTGCTGATGTCGCCGTTCTGGCAGAAGGCGCATCGCATGTTGCACGAGGTGAAGAAGATCGTTCCCGAACCAGCGGTGCCGCGATAGAACAGCTCCTCGCCGTGGTGATGGAAATGGGTGCTCACCCTTGAGCCGGCGTTGAGCCTGCAGGCTCCAAGCTTGCTGCCCGCCCGCCGGTCGACACGGCAATTCCAGCGGCAGAAATCGCAATGTGTGAGCATGCGGTAAGCAAGCTCGCGGCAAAGCTCCAGCAGGCTTGGGCCGTCCGCGGCTCTCGGCAAGGGCGCGCCCGCGCGGATGGCTTCCCAGCGTGCGAGGAAGCAAGGGGTCAGCCGCTCGAGGTCGGCCCAAAGCGCGGTCTCATCTGCTGATGCGGGATCAACATTTGTCGGGATGGTAGAAGCGATCCGGAACTTGGCAGGGCGCTTGTTCGCTGCGACGTCGAGATACCAGGCAAGCGCGTCACAGATCTCCGGATCGATCCACATCCTCTGGCCTTCCGACGCGCGTGATGACCCCATGCGGCAACTCCTGGACATCGCGTATCTACTCCAGGCCGCGGTTCGCACCCAAGCGGCTTCGTAGCGACCGTTGATGCCTGTCAGGCTGCGTGTCACCAGGCGGTCATGACCGCGCTGGAGCGAGCGGAACGAGCTATCTGGCCATCTCCCGCCATTCGGCCTCGGGATCGAGGCTTCTACGCAGGTTTGTCTGCGGCTGGCGAGCTCATCTGCCAAGGCATCAGCTGGTCGATCTTGTGGATGGCGTCATCGCGCCCGTCTTGCTCTGGCGCCTGCGCTACAACCTCAACCTGCGCGATCTTGCCGAGACTCACCCGTGCGCGTGCACCAGCCACAATGAGATCGCCGGCACGTAGGTGACCAGCATCAACACCATCAGCATCACCAGATAGAACGGCCAGATCTCGCGCATCACGCTTTCGATCCGCACCTTGCCCACGGCGCAGCCAACGAACAGGATCGAGCCCACCGGCGGGTGGCACAGGCCGATACCCAGATTCAGCATCATGATCATGCCGAAATGCACCGGATCGACGCCGAAATTCATCATCACCGGCAGCAGAATCGGCGTGCAGATCAGGATCGACGGCGCCATGTCCAGCAAGCAGCCCAGCACCAGCAGCAGCACGTTGATCATCATCAGGATCACGTACTTGTTGTGCGAGATGCTCAGGAACGCGGCGGTGATCTTCGCCGGTACCTGCATCAGCGCCATCATGTAGCCGACCGCCGAGGCAAACGCGATCAACGTCATCACCATCGACACCGTGCGCAAGGTTCGGTGCACCAATCCGGGTAAATCGCGCCATCGGTAGTCGCGGTAGATGAACATGGTGACGAAGAACGCCCAGACGCAGGCGACCGCGCCGGCCTCCACCGCGGTGAACACGCCATCCAGGATGCCGCCCAGGATGATCAGCAGCGTGATCATGCCCCAGAACGCCTCGAACGCCATGCGTGCGGCGGCACGCAGCGGCACCGCCTCGCCTTGTGGATGGTCGTTTCGATAGGCCAGCACCAGGCACAACACGATTAGCGAGAATCCCAGCAGCAGCCCTGGCATCACTCCGGCCAAAAACAGGCTGAGGATCGATATCGTGCCGCCAGTAGCCAGCGAATAGATCACCGCGTTGTGGCTGGGCGGGATCAGCAATGCCTGCACCGACGCCGTGATCGTGACGTTGGTCGCGAACACGCGCGGATAGCCAGCCTCCTCCATCTGTGGAATCATCACCGAGCCGATCGCCGAAGTGTCGGCGACCGCCGAGCCGGAGATGCCGGAGAGAAAGGTGGTGGCGATGATGTTCACCACCGAAAGCCCGCCGCGCACGCGCAGAACGCCAACCAGGGCGTTGGCGAAGCCGACCAGCCGGCGCGCCATCCCACCCTCCGCCATGATCGCGCCTGCTAGCACAAAGAACGGAATGGTCAGCATGGCGAAACTGGAGACGCCGGCGGAGACCTTCAGCATGATCGCTTCAGGCGGAATGTCGATCCACCAGCCAGCGGCCAGCGCTGCAAGGCCCAGCGCATAGGCGATCGGCACGCCGATCGCGATGCAGGCGAACAGGGTGCCGATGACGATCAGGGCTTCCATGCGACTGCTATTCCGCTAATCGATCGACATGGCGGCGTGCGCTTCGGGAGCTAGCGCCGGCGGCGGGCCGAGCAACAGACGTTCGAGCACGAACAGCGTCAGACAGACGCCGCCAATCGGGATCGGCAGATAGGTCACCCCGACCGACAGCGACGGGAACTCGGCGATCGTGTCGTTCCACGTGACAATGCACAGCCGGTAGCCCCAAATCGTCATGAAGAGACCGATCAGCGCCATCAGCAACTCGGCAGCCAGATCCGCCAGGCGCTGTGGCAATGGCGGCAAATGGTCACGCACGAAGGACACGCGCATGTGCAGCCCGACGCGATAGCCGGCGGCGGCGCCGAAGAAGGTCAGCACGATGGCCAGCAGGATCGCGGCGGGCTCCGGCCACGACGCCGCGCTGTTCAGCACGTACCGCGTGAAGACGCCCCACGGAATCACCAGGGAAATCAGCACCAGCGCGGCGCTCGCGACGACCGTGCACAGCAGGTAAAGCGCATCCATCGCGCGGCGGTAGGCATTCAGCATGCGTCGGTTACCTCACCGTCATTTGCCCGCGCCGGAGGGCCTTCCATGACTTTGCGACGCGACACGAAGGCAAGGCGTGGATAGCCGGCCAGTACCGGCGATGATGGACGCGAGCCACCCACGTGTCTGCTTCCTACTGCACCGCCTCGATGCGCGTGATCACGTCCTTGAACTGCGGGGCGTACTTGTCCCAGACCGGTTTCTCCGCATCCTGGAACGGCTTCTTGTCCTTAATGTCTACGATGATGATGCCGGCCTCCTTCATCTTGGCCAGCGCCTTCGCCTCGTACTGCTTCCAGTAGCCCCGCTCATCCTGCTGCGCTTGCTTGGCTAGCTTCAGCAGCAGCGTCTGGTCGCTTTCAGAGAGCTGATTCCAAATTTTCTTCGAGAACACCAGCATCTCCGGAACGATCAGATGCTCGGTCAGCGTGTAGTATTTCGCCACCTGGTAGTGGTTGTCGAAGACGAAGCTCGGCGTGTTGTTCTCCGCCCCGTCCACCACGCCGGTCTGCAGCGCAGTGAACACCTGGTCGTAGCCCATCGGGACGCCGTTGCCGCCCAGCGCGTTCATCATGGCGACGAACATCGGGTTGCCCATCACCCGCATTTTCATGCCTTTGAGGTCGGCCATGTCGCGGATCGGGCGCTTGGTGTCGTACATGTTGCGCGCGCCGGCATCCATCCAGCACAGGCCGACAAGGTTCGCGGACGGGTTGTTGGTGACTTTGTCGAGCAATTCCTGCCCTATCGGCCCGTCGATCACTTTTTCCATGTGAGCGGTGTTGCGGAACAGAAAGGGAAGATTCAGCACGTTCAAATCGTTGACCACCGGCCCGAGCGCGCCGACGCTGACGCGGGCCAGCGCGATGGCACCGACCTGCGCCTGCTCGATCGCCTCCTTCTCGCCGCCGAGCTGCATGGCGGCGTACATCTGGATGCTGAGGCGGCCGTCGGTGTCTTTGGCGAGCGCCTTGCCCATGTCCTCGACAGCGGCAACCGTCGGATAACCCTCCGGGTGGACGTCGGATGCCTTGAACACCATCTTTTGCTGCGCCGCAGCAGGCAGCGCGCCGCCCAGCAGCGCGGCCGCGCCCAACCCTAGTGCGTGACGTCTGTCGATCATCGTTGCCTCCCTACTATTGAGTTCGTTCTGGCTTGCGTAACTTCAGTTGTCAGTCATACGATGACTGACAACTGAACGCAAGCTAGGAACATTCCGAAGTGGCGAGATCGCCCAGTCCCGAGCTGTCCACGCTGCGTCCAGTCCGCCAGTCAGGCAGCCTGGCGGAAGAGATCGCGCGCCGCTTCGCCGCCGACATCACCAGCGGCCGGCTTGCCCCGGCGGCCCGCCTGCCCACCGAACTTGAGATTATGCGGGCAATGGGCGTCAGCCGCACAGTAGTGCGCGAGGCCGTGGCGGCGCTGCGCGCCGAGCGGCTGGTAGCCACGCGCCAGGGGATCGGCACCTTTGTAATGGAGCACTTGGCGCAGGGGCCGTTCCGCATCGAACCCGGCCAAGCCGCCACGGTTACCGACGTGGTGCACATCATGGAGTTGCGCGCCGCAGTGGAAACCGAGGCGGCTGGGTTGGCCGCCGAGCGCGCCACGCGGGCGCAGCTTCGCACGATCCGCGCCGCGCTGGTTGCAATCGACCGCGCAATTGCACACGACGAACCCGCAATCGGCGAGGATTTCGCGCTGCACGCAGCCATCAGCGACGCCACTGGCAATCCGCAGTTCCGCCAATTCCTGGATTTCCTTGGTCATTTCATCATTCCGCGTGCCAGCGTGCGCATCCGTGCCGCTAACTTGCGCGCCTATCTGGCGACATTCCAGGCGGAACACCGCAGCATCGTCGACGCGATCGAGGCACGATCGATGCGCCAAGCGCAGGTGGCGATGCGCGCCCACCTGGTCAACAGCCGTGAGCGCTATCGCGCGCTGGCCCCGAAGGAAGCCAAGCTGGGTCCCGGGCATCCCGCCGTCACGGGGCTCCGCAAGCTTCCCCACAGTGGCGCGGACAAAGGCAATGATTGACCGCGAGAGCTTGCGGAAGTGTGGGGTGCCTGCCCTGCTGGAAGTTCGTTCAGTCGTCGCGTCGCCGGGTCGGTTTGCCATCTTTCTCCCTAAGAGTTTGTCCGGGAACATTGCTAGTTCCTGCATAGCCGTCTGACCATGAGACGGATGGAAGCGAGCAACAGAAAGGCACGCGCCTTCACATTGAGATTTTCCCAATCCTTACCCAGTCGACGACATCGGTTGAGCCACGCCAGCGTGCGTTCGACCACCCATCGCTTTGGTAGCACGACAAAGCCCTTGGCCTGGTCAGATCGTTTGACGATCTCCACCTCGGCCTGCGACACGACACGCTTCAACGCCTCCTGGAATCGCCGCCCCTGATAGCCGCCATCGGCATAAAGCTTCAGCAGGAACGGAAACATCCCGAACAGCGTCGCCAGCAGCATGGCGCCGCCATCGCGATCCTGGATGTCCGCCGCCGTCACGATGGCCTGTAGCAGCAAACCCTGGGTATCGACCAGGACGTGCCGCTTCTTGCCCTTGATCTTCTTCCCCGCATCATACCCATGCGGATCGATCGAGGCCCCCCTTTTTCGGCGCTCTTCACGCTCTGCGCATCAATCACCGCGGCGGTCGGGCTGGCCTCTCGCGAGGCCTGCTCACGACATTTCACATACAATGCGTGATGCAGTCGCTCCAGCGTGCCGTCCCAGGTCCATCGTTCCAGATAGTCGTGCACTGTGCTCCGCGGCGGCAGGTCCTTGGGGATCGCCCGCCATTGGCAGCCGGTGCTCAGCACATACATCACGCCGTTCACCACCTGGCGGATATCAACGCTCCGCTTGTTGCCGCCCGGCTTGGCCGGGGGGATCAATGGTTCCACCTCGGCCCATTCGGCATCAGTCAGATCGCTCTCATAGCGCAGTCGGGTGCGGTCGAACCGCGTCCGGTTCTCCTTGGTCCACATCCAGTCCCCCGAATCGATGCTCGGGGGAGAGAGAATCACAGGCAATTCAATGGCTTCAAGGGTGACCCGCTAAGCGATTCTAAAAACTCAATTTGTTCCCGGACGGACACTAAACCCGCTACCGGTGTCGCACACTACTGAACGTTGCAGGACCAAAGGCCTCCATTGTGAATCGGCACCCAACTGGCGTGGTCCCGGTTGGGTGCCGATTCACGCCATGACGGCGACAACCCGGTCCGATCACTGTCCTGGGTTCAGCCGCCCCAGAGGGGATGGTTTAGGGCCCCGGTGTTGTTCCTGGCACGCGCGCGGCACGGAGCATCTTCAGCGCGGCGGCCGCTGCGCCAAATCCGTTGTCGATGTTGACGACGACAAGGCCAGATGCACAGCTTGCAAGCGCCGCGTGCAGGGCGGCCATCCCGCCTGCAGCAACGCCATAGCCTACCGAGGTCGGAACCGCGATGACCGGCGCGGCCACGAGCCCGGCGAGTACACTAAACAACGCGCCCTCCATGCCAGCGACAGCGATCACCACCTTGAGGCGGCGGATCTGCTCGATTTGCTCAAGCAGGCGCCAGAGCCCGGCGACGCCGACATCTGCGATGATCGGCGCGGCATGGCCCCCGAAGGCAAGGGCACGCAGAGCCTCCCGGGCCACCGGCAGATCCGACGTGCCTGCCGCGACGATGCCGATTCCGCTTTCGATCCCCGCTTCGCCCGCCTCGCTCAGGGCACCGAGAACGGCGGTCGAGGAGAGCGGATCGTAGTCGAGCAGATCGGCAATATCCCGTGCCAACGAGGAGAACGCGGCGGCGCTCAGGCGGGTGAGGAACAGCCTTCGGTTTTCCGCTCGCGCGGTGGCGATGATCGCGGCGATCTGCTCGGCCGATTTCCACTCGCAGAAGAGCGCCTCCGACACGCCGGTCCGGCGTTCGCGATCCCAATCCATGCGGAAGTCCACGGCTACGCGCCTCTGACGAACATCGAGCCGCGCCGGTAGGGCCTGACGCCAAGGAACGGACGCCCGCTCTCAAGACAAAGCGCCTCGGCTGCCGTGGCTATCGCGCTGGTGTTCCCAATCAGCCGCCCGATCTCGACCGCGACGCCGGTGCGGGTAATGCGGCAGCGTACGGTCGATCCGGGCGCGGCCATTCCTGCGAGGGCCGTCTCGACCCGATCGACGAAGGCGAGATCCGACGCATTGATCGCGATGCCGGTCTCGATGCGGCTGGCAAGGCATGGCTGCGGCGGCAGTTCCGATACGTCGTCCAGCCCTTGTCGCCTGGCGAGCGTGCGGACGGCGAGCTTGTCCATTTCCGCCTCGATGAAGGGATGCACGACGTGGTGCTCGCTTGCGGCCGTCAGGCCGGGCCGATAGTCGCCGAGGTCATCCAAATTGGCTCCCGACGCGATGACGTACGGCGTCAGGTTCCGTATGCGCTCGTAAAGGTTCGTCTTGCAGAAATAGCAGCGGTCGACCGGGTTGTCGCGATAGCGGGGATCGTCAAACTCGCCCGCGCCGGTGACGATCAGGTGCCAGTCTTCGGCAGCCGCGCGCGCGCGTACGCGCTGCGTGGCGGACGGCGGCACGGCCGGCGAGACCGCGTGGATGACCGTCACCGTGGCAGCACGTAGCCGATGCGCAAAGGTCGCGAGCGTCACGCTATCGACGCCGCCGCTGACGGCAATGGCGATCGCCCTGTGCCGCCGCAGGGCATCGCCGAGACGTATCTCGGGATCGGAATTGATCATTCGAGCGCGGCCTGTTCCGCGCGCTGTTTCAGGCGGCGGCGTGCATCCAGATCGTCGCCGGCAAGATCGTCGCTCTCGGCCTTCGCGGTTGTCCGCAAGCCCGGACGCCGGATGGTCTTGACACCGACCTCGACACCCTCGCGTTTGCCGCGCACGAGCTCGCGCGGCAATACGACCCGGCGTTCCTCGCGGACGCGAAGGCCGATCGTGGAAGTTTCCAGGAAGCAGCGTTCGACTGTCGCCTCCGTCCTGTCGGGCTGCACCAGAAGATGGAAGGCGTGCATTGGCCGGCCCTTCTTGCCGGACCGCTGGCCGATGGAAAGATCGACGACGCCCGCGAGCTGCCGGAGACGATCAGCCGCGACCGCGATCTCCTCCCCGGACATATCGTCGATTTCGAAGCTCAGCACGGTCACACGATCCTGCCCAGCGCACGCCGGCGCTTCGAAGACGAGCGCGCGCAGGATATTGGGAATGCCGGGCAGGCGGCGCGTGCCCGCACCGGTACCGACTGCTTCCAGACGTCCGAGCATTGCGTCCGGCCGACTCTCCGCAGCCAGGTGCTTGAGGATCGCCGCACCCGTAGGGGTGACACGCTCGCCGGCAATGCTGTCGTCTCGCCAGGCGAAACCCGTCAGGATGGATGCGGTGGCGGGTGCCGGCACTGGGAGCAGGCCATGCCTCGTCTGCACGAGCCCGCCGCCCCGCGGGAGCGGAGAGACGGTCCAACGCGCTCCCTCCAGCGCCGCGGCGATGCTTCCCGCCGCGGTCACGTCGAGGAGTGAGTCCCAATCGGCGAGCTCGTGGAAATGGACATCCGTGACCGGCACGCGATGGATGGCGGCCTCCGCCTCCGCGAGAATGGTGAGGATGGCAACCGCGTGATCCGTGGTGGCGGGGGTGAGCCGCGCACCGCGAATGCGCACCAGCATGTCGGCAAAGCTCCCCGCCGTGTCGCCGCCTCGGGCGGATTCGACCGCATGACGATCGTGGTGCTGGGTCTTGTCGTGGCTATGAGTGCACGATTGGGCCGGCTCTGTCGCCGGCACCTTGGCGAGGCCGAAGCGGAGCGCGCGCAGCGCTCCGCTCATCGCCTCGGTCAACGCCGGGCCGCCGGATCTCCCCGGTAGCACGGCGGCAGCCTCGGCAAGCACGCGCTCACGCAACTCCGGGCGCGCATCGAGCATCGCGGCGACGAACATGTCACCGGATATGCCGCCGACCGCATCGAGATGGATGGCTGTCATCGATCACAGCCGTTAATGCACCGGTACGACATAGGGCCCTTCCGGAATGATCGCCACGGCGGCATCGCCATGCCGCGCAATGCTCTCGGCGATGGCGGTCTCGATCGAGCCGATAATCTCGACGCCGGTGATGCGCTGCTCCTCGGCATCGAGGCCCTCGGTATAGAGCTGCACGCGGGCGATCCGCGTCGCCTTGAGCTGCATTTCGGTTTGCCATTCATCGATGTCGGCGAGCGATTTCGCTGTGAGCGTGGCCAGGAACCGCTCGGGGCCGAGCGCGACCAGACGAGTCTGCGCCGCCCGGAACTCGCTGGAACCAAAGCCCTCCGAGCATTGCGATGCAATGATGAGCGTGCCTCCCGGCTCGAGGATGCCGAGTGGCGTCACCATGCCCTTGACGGTCTGGTAGTAGGTCTTGTCGAGCGGATAGCCGGCCGACGATGTCACCACGGTCTTGAATGTGCGGCCGACCCTGATCTCCGTTGCCTTCTGGATGGAGGCGACTGCGGCAAGGTGGCTCGCGATGATCTCGCCGAAAGTCACGTGGACAAGGTCGCGGTTTTCGTTGATGACGGTATTGAGGGCATAGATCTCGCCGATCCGCCGCACGATCTCGAGCTGCTCCTCGTGCAGAGGATTGTCGACGAGATTGCACTGGACGGCGAGTGGATCCTCCATGAAGCGTGCCGAATGGAAGGTCCGAATGGTCTCGTGGCCCGCGACGCCGGGTGCCACGACCTTGCGGCCGCCTGACCAGCCCGCCATGAAGTGCGGTTCGACAAGCCCGGTCGCGATCCTGAGGTCGGCTTCCACGAACAGGCGGTTGATTCGGATGGGCGTGCCGCGCGTCGAGGTCGTGCCAAGATCGACATGATCCTGCGTGCGGCGGGCGAGGTGATTGGTGACGCGCACGTTCGCCTGAACCCAGGGATCACCGATGAGCTCCGCAAGTTCCGCGCCCTCGTTTGGGCGGTGAAGGCCTGTCGCAACCAGCACGTCGATTCGGTTCAGCGGAATTCCGTTCTCGGCTATGGTTTCGATCATAGGCCGGAGAAAGAGGTGATTGGGGACGGGCCGCGTGATATCGCAGATAAGGATGCAGGCACTCCTGCGGCCCTGGGCGAGCGCGCCGAGCGGGCACGCGGAAACCGGATGCTCGAGGGCATCGCGGATCGCTGCCCGACTGTCTGGAAGCCTGGGCAGCACGGCCTTGCGAATGACGGTTGGGGCTGCTCCCCCGGGCAGTTTGACCGGCAGGAAGCCGCGCCCAAAGGCGATCTGGATCCCGTCATGTCCCATGGTTGTCCCTCTCGGCGATATTCTGGCACGTTCGGCCCGGTTTTGTCAGCTATCCCGCCTTGCGCATTGTCGGTAGCACACGGTATGTCCGGTTTAGGTAGCGCACGATCTGTCCGGTGATGATGGTTCCTTTTGGGAGCCCGGATGCGCCGGTCGGAAGCCCTTCAGGGTGTGCGAGTGATCAAGTTCGGGAGCGTGCTGGAGCGGTATGAAGCGAGCGAACTCAACCAGTGCGAAGCGGCGGAGCTGCTTGGGATCAGCGAGCGGACATTCCGTCGTTGGCAACAGCGCTACGAAGAGTGCGGGGCGGCCGGTCTTCTGGACCGGCGGCTTGGTCGGGCGTCTGGGAAGCGGGTTCCGGTCGACCGGGAGGAGGAGGTCGAGCGGCTGTATCGTATGCGTTACAGCGGGTTCACGGCGAAGCACTTTCACGAGCACTTGGTGGGCCGCCACGGTTTCCGCTGGGGCTACACGTGGACCAAGGCGTTCCTGCAATCGAAGGGGCTTCTGGAGCGCGCCGCGCGGCGCGGCGCACACCGGCGCAAGCGGCCGCGACGGCCGTTGCCTGGAATGATGCTTCATCAGGATGGGTCGCGCCATGAATGGCTGGCGGGGCGGGAGACGCTGGACCTGATAGTGACAATGGACGACGCGACGAACGTGATCTACTCGGGGTTTTTGGTAGCGGAGGAAGGCACGGAATCGACGTTCCAGGCTCTGCTGGAGGTGTTTGGCGCGCATGGCCTGCCGCTGAGCCTCTATACGGATCGGGGCAGCCACTACTTCGTGACGCCGGAGTCTGGCGGCCCGGTTGACCGGAAGCGGCCGACACAGGTTGGGCGGGCGCTGGCGCATTTGGGCGTGGAGCACATTGCGGCCTACTCACCGCAGGCCCGTGGTCGTTCGGAGCGGCTGTTTCAGACGTTACAGGATCGCCTGGTCAAGGAGCTGGCGCTGGCTGGGATCACGACGGTTGCGGAGGCCAACCGGTTCATTCGGGATTGCTACCTGCCGGCGCACAACGCGCAGTTTGCGGTGAAGGCGGAGCAGGAGGGATCGGCTTTCGTCGCCGTTGCTGGTGTCGATCTGCGGGAAATTCTGTGTATCCAGGAGGAGCGCCAGGTGGACCGCGACAACACGGTTTCGTGGCGACGGATGAAGCTGCAGATACCACCGTCGCCGCTGCGTGCTCATTTCGTGAAGGCACGGGTGAAGGTGCGGCAATATCACGACGGGAGCCACGCGGTGTTCCACGGCCCGCGCTGCCTGGGACGCTATGACGCGCAGGGGGCGCTGCGGATGGCGGCGTTGGACGCGGCGGCATGATCGCGCTTGGGTCCGGCTCGCCTGTGGATTTGTGGGCAACGGAAGAGCGTTGCCCACAACTCCACAGGCGCATCAGCAAAAGAAGGAAATTGATTTCATGAGTTGAAGAAGACGCGCCCGTCACCAGCCAACGGCCCGCCTGACCTGCCGCCAGAACGGCCGCCGTTCTGTCCCTGCCTCTTGGGAACGGACCGGAAACAAGCGGACAACTGATGTGCTACGTAAACCGGACAACTTAATTAGCTATCGACACTATCCCGCCTTGCGCATCAGTCGCCGCTCGGGCTGAGGAGCACGGCAACCGAAACCCTGGCAACGCTGATCACCATGGTTCTCGCGAGACAGTCTCGACGGACTGAAGTCAAGCGAGGACTACCTCAAGGAGTTCAACACTTATTGGAACCCGTCAGCTGCCAGCATTGCGGATCGTACGGCCTTGCGTAGCACAAAGCTATTAAATGCATCGAATTTTCTGACGAGGTGACGTGTCCGTCGGCGATCAATGCGCGAGCCTGCCCATGTATTTTTCCGATCGATAGTTTGGCGATGCGGAAGTCCTTTCTCATATCGGACATCCGCAGGAGATGGTTACGCATCGCTCGTGTGCGGTGAGTTAGAGCATGACTACCTGAGCGGTCTTGCACGAGGCTTTGGTGGGCGAAGCTGGCAAGGCGGCCCATCCAGTGATATGGTCGCGCGAAGGACAGGATCACGCCGAAAAGACAAGGAGATCGATAATGCCTGACCTGGATTTGTCGGCAACGCGCGCGACCGGTGATGCCATTCGGGTTCCGTTTGACAATCATCGGCTCGACCAGCTGATGGAGGAAGCGAGCATCGACGTGTTGCTCGTCACCTCCAAGCACAATGTGCGGTACATGCTCGGGGGATATCGGGCGCAGTTCTTCAGCTTCATGGACGCCATAGGCGTGAGCCGGTTCCTGCCGGTGCTGGTCTATCCGAAAGGCGCGATCGGGAAGGCAGCCTATATCGGGCATCGCACCGAGGGCCACCAGCTGGAGGTCAGCCCGGTTTGGGTGCCGGAAGTGCGCAATATCGCGTCCGGCAGCACCGACGCGATGGAGCACGCGGTCAAGCATGTGAAAAAGCTCGGGCTTGGCGCAGGGCGGATCGGCATCGAGCGGCCGTTCCTGCCGCTGGATGCCGCGGAGGCACTGCGCGCAGCCTTGCCGCAGGCACAGCTTTGCGAGGCACTGTTTGTGCTGGAGCGGCTGCGCGCGGTGAAGCGGCCCGACGAGCTGGCCAAGCTGCGCGAGGCATCGGAGCGCATCACGGATGCGATGTTGGCAGTAATCGGCAGCCATGGCCCCGGCGCCACGAAGCAGGACATCGCCGAGGCGCTCAAGCGTGAGGAGGTGAGCCGCGGCCTCGACTTCGAATATTGCCTGATCACTACGGGAACCAGCCTCAATCGGGCGCCGTCCAAGGAACGCTGGGAGATGGGGGCGCCGCTGTCGCTCGATTCCGGGGGCAACTACGAAGGATATATCGGTGATCTTACAAGGATGGCGGTGCTTGGCGAGCCGGACAGCGAGCTCCAGGAGCTGCTCGGCAAGGTGGAAGCGATCCAGCAGACCGCGTTCCGCGCGATCGCGCCGGGCCGGCCGGGCGGTGAGATTTTCGCGGCGGCGGAGGCGGCACTGCGGGCCTTGCCGGAGCATAACCACATGCATTTCATGGCGCACGGGATGGGCATGATCAGCCACGAGGCGCCGCGGCTTCCGACCAACGGGCGGATGTCTTATCCGCCGTCCGATGCCGAGCGTCCGCTGGAGCCAGGGTTGGTGTTGTCGATCGAGACGACCTTGGAGCATCCGCGCCGGGGATTCATCAAGCTGGAGGACACCGCCGCGGTGACGGACAGCGGCTACGAGATCTACGGCGAGCGGGCGCGCGGCTGGAACCGCGGCGGTCAGGCCGCTGCTCAGGGTTGATTTTCGCCCGGATCTTCTTCGCTGCCCGATAGCAAGTGACTCGACCGGCCGGGGGGCGGCCCGCCCATGCGCAGCGGCAACGCTGCGCCACCTGATCACGCAGCAGTGCGACCCCGACAGAGCAACCGCTTGTCTGGGTCGAGCGGGGCGCAGACGATCGACCATAGGCGGCATTTCTGCGCTGCCGATCCCACATGTGCCAAGGCCTTCCTGTCTCTCGCTAAAAGCCGATAAGCTCGCTGGCGAGCTCCTTGTGCTCTATCACATTCACCAGTAAGATTTACCCGGCAAAACCTCGTGGACATTCGTCGCGTGGTGTGTGAAACGCCGCAATGACCAATCCAACCGCCCGGTCAGTGAAGCGGTGCTTTAAGTGCGGCTCAGATAACATCGGAGCCCATCGCTTTTGCACGAGCTGCGGAACGATTTTGCCACTGGTTTGTCCCTCCTGTGGCCTGGCCAACCATGCGATGGCCAAATTCTGTGGCGATTGCGGTGCTGCGCTCGTGCTGGAGAGCGCCGAGCCGATGCGACAGCCACTTCCGAAAGAGTCCGAAGGCGCGGATTCAGGCGGCGACAAGCGTCCAATTACGGTACTGTTCACGGATATCTCAGGCTTCACCCGCCTTACCACCGCTTTAGGTTCGGAAGAAACCCACCGGTTTCTAGCGGGCTTTTTCGAAGTTGTGGACGGCATAGTACGCGAGTACGGTGGCACGGTAGCACGACATATCGGTGACAACGTCATGGCGCTGTTCGGAGCACCGGTCGCGCATGACAACGACCCCGAGCGCGCTGCCCGAGCTTCAGTAGCGATCCATCAGGCGGTTCGCCGGCTCGGCGACACGGAAACCATCAGCACCAGTGTGCATGTCGGCATTGCGGCTGGGGAGGTAATGGCAAGCGTGCTCGGCAGCCGCCACTACAGCGAATACAGCGTGTCAGGTGATGCAGCCAACCGCGCTGCGAGGTTATTGGACAAGGCAAAACCGGCCGAGACAATCATCGATGCGGCGGTTTATCGAGCCATCGAGCACATCGCCGAATGCGTACCGCTCGGCGATCTGACCCTTAAGGGCATCGAACATCCGGTGACTGCATGGCGTCTCGACGGTATGCGATCGGCGCCGAACCGCGAGGCCAAGCCGACGTTCGTCAATCGCGAGGTCGAACGAGCTCAACTGAATGGTATATTGCAGGCTTGTCTTCAGTCAGGCAAAGGCGCCGTCGTCTTTATCCGCGGTGACCCGGGCATCGGCAAGAGTCGTCTGGTCTCCGAAGTAATCAGTGACTCAAAACGGATGGGCTTCCGCTGCCATGCGGGCTTCATTGTCGATTTCGGCAGCCGTCAGGAGCGCGATGTGCTTCGGGCCGTGGCAGCGAGTCTGCTCGAAGCACCACCTGACGCAGATGCCCCGGTGCTCACACAAGGTATCAATAGCGCCATCCGTAACGGGTTCATTGCCACCGATCAAGGCACATTTCTCTACGATCTTCTCGGCCTGCCTCTGCCGCAGGAGCTTCGCACAATCTTCGATGCGATGGACGACACCACGCGCATGCGAGGCAGAGAGCAGACTGCCGCTGCGCTGGTGAGCAATATAAGCCTGGCTCGCGGACCGCTGATGATGGTCATCGAGGATGTCCACTGGGCCGATGCGATCACGCTGCGCTATCTCGCCGCGCTCGCGCGCGCCACCACGAAGTGCCATGCACTGCTGGTCGCAACAACCCGTCTCGCCGGCGACCCGGTTGACGCGTCCTGGCGTGCGTCGATTGAAGGCGGCTCGTTCGTCACCATCGACCTCGGCGCTTTGAACCCATGCGACGCCCTGTCGCTGGCTAACGAGCTTCGGGTATCCGCCGGCGAACAGTTCCTTCATCGCTGTGTCGAGCGAGCAGGTGGCAATCCACTATTTCTCGAGCAATTGATCCGCGCCGCGGCGCAATCTGATGTCGATCGTGAACTTCCTGACTCGCTGCGCAGTCTGATACTTGCGCGCGCCGATCGCCTGCCACCTGGCGACAAGGCGGCGTTGCAAACCGCTTCGATTGCCGGACAGCGACTTCCGATGCCTCTATTGCGGGCACTGATCGACGACGCGGATACGCATGTCGCGGCGCTCACGTCGTTGCATCTGTTGCGCCGGGATGGAGAAGAGTGTTGGTTCGCTCACGCGCTGATCCGGGACGGGGTCTATGCCTCCTTACCGCGTCACCGCCGCCGTGAGCTGCATCGGCGAGCGGCCGACTGGTGGGGCGAGTATGATCTGACGCAGCGCGCCGAGCATCTTGAACGCGCGGAGGATGAGAGGACGGCCGGAGGCTATCATGACGCGGCAGTGGCCGAGGCGGCGGCGTGCCATCTGGATCGCAGCCTGAGCCTGGCTGACCGCGGCTTATCCGTGGTTCGAGACCAGAGCGACAGGTATGCGTTGCAGATGCTCCGCGGCGAGCTCCTGCGCGAGACGGGGCACGCAGAGGAGTCGATTGCAGCGCATCGTGCGGCACTGGAATCGGCCGCAGACCCGCTTGCCCGCTGCCGGGCGTTCCTCGGCGTTGCCTCGGGCTGCCGCGTCGTTTCCGCGCATGATGAGGCGCTTGCGGCGCTCGACGAAGCGGAGCCCCTCGCGAGTGCAGGATCGCATGACCGCGAGTTGGCTCAACTCCACTACTATAGGGGATCGATTCGCTTCGCACGTGGCGACACCAGCCTTTGCATCGCGGAACACCAAAGAGCGCTGGAAGCAGCCGAGCGTGCGAACGACCCAGAGTGGATCGCGCGCGCAATGAGCGGATTGGGCGACGGCTACTATGCCGGAGCACGTATGATCACCGCACGCGACGCCTTCAGGCGTTGTGTGGAGGTCTGTGAAGCAAGCGGCGTGGGCTCGGGCCGATTGGCGATTCCGAACCGGGTGATGGTCGGCCACGCGCGCTACTTTCTGCTCGATTTTGCGGGCGGCCTCGACGATATGATGGCAGCCTTAGACGCGGCGGTCCGAATACGAAACTCGCAAATGGAGATGTTCGCGCGTCAGTCCATTGGCCTGCTGCTCACGCAATGGGGACATTACGATGAGGCGCAGAGCTTCAATGCCGAGGCACTGGCACTTTGCGGAAAGCTTGGCTCCCGCCGCTTCGAATCGCTCTGCCTACTGCAGCAGGCCACGTGTCGTCTCGCCGAGGGCCAGCGTAACGACGCAGCGATCTTAGCCGAGCAGGCCATTGCGATTGCACGGAACATCGGGATGGGCTTTTGCGGCGCCTGGGCGCTCGGCTTGTTGGCGCGTGCCACGGTCAACGTGGCAACCCGTGGTGCATTGCTCGCTGACGGCGAAGCGCTACTCAGCAATGGTTGCGTCGGACACAACGCGATTGGCTTCTATCGGGAAGCCATAGAGACCGCACTGCAGCATGTCGAGCTGACCGAGGCCGAGCGCTATGCTGACGCGCTGCTTCACTATACCCGATCGGAGCCGCTGCCGCTCACCGACCTGCTCGCGGATCGGGCGACGGCAATAGCAGCTTACACGCGCGGAGACCGGAGCAGCGCGACATTGGGCAATTTGCGCTCACTCAGGGAACAGGCACGACGAGCGGGATTGAGAATTTCGTTCCCTGAGGCGGGTTGATAATGCGAGGATGCGCAAAAAGATGACCCGATCCTGCCTCCGCTGGACGGAGTTCGCCGGCGCCATACTGCTAGCGGCCGTGATGGTCTCGGCTTCGCCGGTGGCGGCGGAGAGCTGGCCTGTGCGCACGGCGCAGCTCGACCAGTTGCCGCCGGCAGCCCGGCCGGCCGCACCACCCATCGTCAATGGCGTGCCGTTCCTGATTCGCTTCGCCGGTACGGTGCGCGGGCTCGAGCTCGGCGCGGCGGTGGAGGTCCAGGGTATCCGCATCGGCGACGTGCGCAGCGTCGGGCTCGAATATGTGCCCGACAGCAACAGCTTCGTCGCGCCGGTGGTGATCGAGCTGCAGCCGAGCCTGTTTCCCGCCTTCGGTCCGCACCCACGCACGGCCGAGGAGACCTATGCGGCGGCGGATGTGCTGGTGCAGCGCGGGCTGCGCGCCCAGCTTTCCTACACGCAGCTGCTGGGCGGCGATGCGATCGTGACACTCGACATCAAGCCCGCCGCCGCCCCCGCGCACCTTGGACGTGCGGGGGTGATCCCCGAACTGCCCGCCGGCCCGACGCCGCGCGAGGTGATCGCCGAGCGGCTGCAGCCGCTGATCGACAAGCTCGCCAACGCACCGATCGACCAGATGTTCGCCGACGTGCAGGCATCCGCGACTGCCTTGAAGGACCTGGTCAGCGGACCCGAGCTGCGCGGCGCGCTGGACGAGCTGCGCGCCGCCTCCGTCGAGCTGCGCGGTGTCGTGGAACGGTTTGGCGACCATTCCGATGCGCTGATGAACAATCTGGGCGAGACGATGCGATCGACCAACCGCCTGATCGACCGTACCGGCCAGACGCTCGCCACGATCGACCACCAAGTGGGCGACCGGTCGCCGCTGCTGGCCGATATCAGAGGCCTCGTTCAAGAGATGGACGGGGCGGCGCGGTCAATGCGGTTGCTAGCCGAGTATCTCGAACGCAATCCCAACGCGTTGATCATCGGCAAATCGGACAACCGGCGATGACGCGACGCCGGTTTGTTGCGGTGTCGCTCCTGCTCCCACTTCTGCTCGGGTGCTGCGGCTCGACGCCGACGCAGGTGTTCGATCTCTCGCCAGCCAGCGAAGCCGCGCCTGCATTGGCCTCTCCGTCGCGAGCCGGGCCGCTGATCTACGTCGATAAGCCCGTCGTGGCCGGCTATTTCGACCGCACGCAGATGGTAACGCGCACCGGCAACAACCGGGTCTCGATCCACGAATTCGAGGTCTGGAGCGACCCGCCGGCCGACCTCATCGCGCGCGCCATCGTCGACGATCTCGCGCGCCGTTTCGGTGCCGACAATGTCATGACGACGCCCCTGCAGCACTATGCGACGCCCGACTGGCGTGTGGAGCTCGACGTGCTGCGCTTCGACGTGAACGAGTCAGGCCAGGCGCTGCTCGATGCGAGATGGACGCTGCTCGCCGGACCGAACGACCGCCTGGCCGCGACGAGGCGCGAGCGCATCGAGACGTTGGCCGGCGACGCCACCGACCCGAAACGGCGCGTGGCCGCGCTGCGTGCGGCGGTGGCAGTCCTCGCGAACCGCATCGGCGACGCGATAGCGGCGAGGGAGTAGAGTCGTCGCAGAAGCGGCCCGCTCGCAATCCCGTGAGCGGCTGGCGACGGCGGGTCTCGTGCTCGGCGTCGCACCAGCGCATGCCACCCGACGCAGCATGGTCTGCGCTCCCGTGACCACCCACCGTTCGTCTGTTATGGTTTCCGTCAAGGCTAACTGGACGGAGGAAGATGCCAGATGGCTAAGCGCCGTGCGGCCATGATGCGTCGGCAACCGCATGAGCCGATTGCCGCACGAAAGAAGGAAGGCCGATCACTCTCGATCATATGCCTCGTTATGCTGCTGGCGTGGCTCGGGACGCCTCTGCCTGCCGCGGCGGCGTCGCTTTACCGAATTGACCAGCGGTACGGAACGATTGAGTTCTCCGTGAGCATTCTCGGCATGTTCGATGTCCAGGGCAGCTTCCCGCAATTCGAGGGCGAGCTTCTGCTCGATACCGTGCACCCTGAACAGTCGCACATCGACGTGGCGATCGACGCGAACGCGGTCGAAATGCCGCTCCCTAAGGAAGTTGATCTTCTGCGCTCGGCTGCGTATTTCGACGCGGCCCATTATCCGACTGAACACTTTGTAAGCACTTCGATCGAGGTACGCTCACCGTCGCACTACCTTATCCATGGTACGCTACAGATTCGCGGTATCGTGCAGCCCCAGGATATAGATGCAGTCTTGGAAGATCGCCATTTGGACACGAGGCGTGGGATCGAATTTGCCGATTTTGTTGTCACGGGCCGGATCAAACGATCAGCGTTCGGCATGGTGGCAAACCGAGTAATGGTCTCGGACACTGTCCGCCTCCGGATTCGTATTCGCCTGGCCGTTAATCCGACCGCAAATGCCGGCTGAGCCACCTCAGTCCTGGAGTCGAGCGCAGCGTGCTCTGCACTGGTCCATCGCGGCATTCATCCTGCTTGCCGCACCGATAGGGGCCTATATGGTCACCCTGCCGCTCCAGCAACTGCTCCTGAAGTTCATTCTCTATCAGTTGCACAAGACGATCGGCATCACAGTTTTCCTGCTTGTGCTGGCTCAGTTGACGTTACATTGGCGCCGCGGCCGCCCGGCACTGGGCGACGACGTTCCAATATGGCAACGGCGCGCCGCCCCTCGTGTGCACACTGCCCTCTTCGTGCTTACGGTTGCAACACCGTGCCTTGGATATTTGACTGCCGCGACAGCTCCCGCCCGCATTCCCACCCTGTTCCTCGGCATGATTCCGGTGCCGCACATAGTCGGGACCCATCCGACGTGGTTTGGGATGCTTCGCCAGGTCCACCTGACTTTCGCGATTGTGCTCGTCGGGCTGGCCGGCGGCCATGCTGCCGCGGCCCTTCACCATCACTGGAAGGGTCATGATACGCTGATACGGATGTGGCGCACGCCGGGCAATTGCTGAATCGCGTGTTGGTCAACCAGGAGCTGACCAAGATCGAGAAGCCGGCAGGCATCGCCAACCCCAAGGACTTCGGCAACGAAGTCGTGAAGTCCAGCCTTCGGGTGCTGGCCAATAGCGGCGGCAAGCAACCCGTCCTGGACCTCGTATGAGAAGACCCACGAGGTGATCGAGAGGTCGATGTGCTCCCCGATCGGGGAACTGCTGCCCATGATCAGCGCCGATCGCCCTGGCGACTTCCGCTGGCTGCGCGGATGCTGAGATGGAGACCGTCGCTACCCACATAGCCCGTCCGGCCTCACTCCTGGGCGAGGTCCGCGAGCAATCCCGCGGCCACCACTAGCTTGGAGAGCGTAAGCCCGGATCCAATGATACTCTCCAGCGTCTCACGGATGCGCTTGACCGATCCAGCGCGGCTTGTGCGCCAAGCCATGATCGCCGCCGATCCGGTCCCGCCCGCCGCGGCCGCCTGCGCCGTCATCCGTCGATGAGTATCCGCGATTCCGTCAATCGCGCGATGCAGCGCCAGTCGGTCGAAATGGTCAGCAACGGCGATGCCCCGTGCCACGTCGAGGATCTCCCGTATCCGGAACGTCTCTTCGCCTGCGAAGTGGATGGCGGCGACCTCGACCGCTGGTCGCCCAGTACAGGCTCGCCACCAGCACGATGTCAGGGCCCGTCGCGAGATCCGCCAGCGCCGAGAGCCGCCGTGCCAGACCCTCCGGCACGCCTTGGGCGGTCAGCCCTGCCGCGTGTGCCATCCGCGCCTCAGCGGCCGGCCCCGGCAGCAGGTGATCGAGTCCGTGCTCGATCTCGGCTATGCCGCCGCGGAAGCGTGCCACGACCGCATCCAGCGTCCCGCTGGTCAGCTCGACATTACGAATGAACCACACCATCTGGTCCAGCATCAGGTCCTGCAGCGTACCATACAAGTCGAGCTGCAGGGCCCCAGGTACACGATTGTCCAGCGCGTCAACCGCCGCATTCAGCTCGAGTAGATGGAACGAGTCTCGCGTCGCCGCATAGGCAGCTGCAATTGTCGGCGCGTCCGCCCCTGTCTCATCGACAAGTCGCGGAACGATCGCGGGCCCGCCGTGATTGATGATTGCATTCGCTAGCTGCGTGGCGATGATGTCGCGGCGCAGGCGGTGCGTGGCGATCGCGTCAGGGAAACGCTCGCGCAGCAGGGCGGGGAAGTAACGTGCGAGCTCGCGCCCAAGATATGGATCGTCCGGCACGCGGCTCTCCAGCACACCGTCGTGCAGCGCAAGTTTTGCGTAAGCGAGCAGCACGGCCAGTTCCGGTCGCGTCAGCCCTTCCCCTCGCAGGCCGCGCTCGGTGACCGCGGCCGTGTCGGGCAGGAACTCGACCGCCCTGTCAAGCCGAGCTTCCTGCTCAAGCCGCTGCATCAACCGCTCAGCCAAGCCCATATCGGTCACCGCACGACGCTCGGCGAGCGAGAGCGCCAAGGATTGAAGGTAGTTGTTGCGCAGCACTAGCTCCACTACTTCATCCGTCATCTCGGCGAGTAGTGCATTGCGCGCCGTCTCGCCGAGCCTGCCGTCATGCTGCGGTGTGGCGAGCGCGATCTTGATGTTCACCTCCAGGTCCGAGGTGTTGACGCCGGCGGAGTTGTCGATCGCATCCGTGTTGAGGCGAACGCCGCGTCGCGCGGCTTCGATTCGGCCACGCTGGGTAAGGCCAAGATTGGCACCCTCACCGATGACCTTCGCACGCACCTCCGTGCCGGCGATCCGGATCGCGTCGTTAGCCCGGTCACCCACTTCGGCATCCGTCTCTGTCGAGGCGCGTATATAAGTCCCGATGCCACCGAACCACAGCAGGTGGACCTCGGCCTTAAGGATCGCCCGCATCACCTCACTCGGCGTGGCGACGTCGCGGAACAAGCCCAGAGCCGCCTGCGTCTCGGGCGAAAGAGCAATAGACTTGGCGCTACGCGGGAATACGCCGCCGCCCTTCGAGAGCAGAGCGCGGTCATAGTCGGCCCAACTGGAACGCGGCAGGTCGAACAGCCGCTTGCGCTCGGTCCACGCGACCTCCGGGTCCGGGTTGGGATCGAGGAAAATGTCGCGATGATCGAAAGCAGCGATCAACTTCAGCGTGCGTGACAGCAACATGCCGTTGCCGAACACGTCGCCCGACATGTCGCCAATACCGACCACGCTGATGGGCTCGCTCCGGATGTCGATGTCCATTTCGCGGAAGTGTCGCTTCACCGCCTCCCAGGCGCCGCGCGCGGTGATGCCCATGCCCTTGTGGTCGTAGCCGTTGCTGCCGCCCGACGCGAATGCATCGCCGAGCCAGAAGCCCCGCGCGATGGCGATCGCGTTGGCCGTGTCGGAGAACGTAGCCGTGCCTTTGTCCGCCGCCACCACCAGATAGGGGTCGTCCGGGTCATGACGCACTGTGTCGGGTGGCGGCACGATGCCATCGGGACCGATGTTGTCGGTGAGCTGCAGCAAAGCGTCGACGAATATGCGGTAGCTTTCGGTGCCCTCGGCCATCCAGGCCTGGCGGTTGGCAGGCGACGGCAACTTCTTCGGCACGAAACCGCCCTTGGCGCCCACTGGCACGATGACGGCATTCTTCACCTGCTGCGCCTTGACGAGGCCTAGCACCTCAGTCCGGAAATCCTGCGGCCGATCGGACCAGCGTATCCCGCCGCGCGCCACGCGGCCGAAGCGCAGGTGCAGACCCTCGAAGCGCGGGCTGTACACGAATATCTCGAATAACGGGGACGGCAGTGGCAGGTCCTCGATGCGTCGGCAGTCGAACTTGCAGGCTATCGTGGTGCCTGGCAGGCCGTCTGCACTGGTCTGGAAGTAGTTGGTCCGGACCCCTGCCTCAACAAGATTGACAAACCGGCGCAGGATCCGGTCGTCATCGAGACTGGCGACATCGGCAAGCGCGGCCTCGATCTCGACCCTGATCGCATTCTCACGGGAAGCGCGCTCGGCATCTTCGAGGCACGGATCGAAGCGGGCATAGAACAGTGCGACGATGCGAGCGGCAATTGTGCTATAGCGAGTCAGCGCGGCGGCCAGATAGTCCTGGCCGTACGGCACCCGGATCTGCTGCATATATCGCGCAAAGCTGCGAAGCAGCGATGCGTCGCGCCATTCGAGACCGGCTTCCAGCACGAGCCGATTGAATCCGTCGGATTCGGCGATGCCACGCAACAGCGCTAGCAGGGCCGCCTCGACCGATGACTCGATCGCCGGTACGTCGATCGCAGCATCAGAGGCGCGTTCGATCTCCATGTCGTGCAGCCAGGTCGGCACGGCGTCGCCACGATCTTTGACGTCAATGCGATAAGTGCGCTCGTCCAGCACTCGGAATCCGAGATTTTCCAGGATCGGCACGCGCTCCGACAGCGGTAGTGCAGTGCCGAGCGAGAACAGGCACAAACCGACGCGCGCGTCAGTCTCGCCGGTCTGGCGATGCAGCCGCACGGCGCGTGGTCGCTCGGGCGATAACCGCTCCAGGATGTCGATGTCGGCGACCGCTTGTTCCGCCGTGAAAGCCTCGCGATAGGCGGCCGAAAAGGCATCTCCGTAACGGGCCGCAAGCTCGCGTGCGCGCGTTCCGCCAATCTCGACCGCCAGAGTCTCGCGCAGCCCGTCCCGCCAGGTGCGTGCGATCGCCGCGATGCCAGCTTCCAGCGTCGATTGCTCAACTCGCGGCGTGGCACCTTCGTCACGACCGATGATGAAATGTGTGCGCGCGAGCGGCCCCTCCGGATAGGCGGGATAGGCGGCCGAAACGCGTCCCCGATAGATGTCCGCAAGATAGGCGCCGACGCGCAGCCGGACCTGTGTGTCGTAGCGCTCCTTCGGCAGGAACACGAGGATCGAGATGAAGCGGTCGAACTCGTCCGGACGAACCAGGGCTCGGATGCGTGGGCGCTCTGACAGGTTCATGATCGCCATGGCGAAGCGATAGAGCGTGTCCTCATCGATCTGGAACAGCTCGTCGCGCGGATAGTTCTCCATCACCGCGAGCAGCGCGCGGCCGGCGTAGCTCGCCGGATCGAAGTTCGCGCGGGCAATCACCTTGGCGACCTTATGGCGTAGATAGGGCACCGCACCGGTCGTGCTGGTATAGGCGCTGGCGGTGAACAGCCCGACCAGCCTTAGCTCCCCTTCCAGCGCTCCGGCGGGCGAGAACAGCTTGATGCCCACATAGTCGAGATAGGCGCGTCGATGCACGCGCGACTTCACGTTCGCTTTCGTAATGATCAGAGGGTGCGGGCGGGCGAGGAAGGCACGGACCTCTGGCGTCATCACCACCAGATCGCGCCCGCGCCGCAGCACTCGCACCGACGGATCGCGCAGCAAGCCGAGTCCCGTTCCGGGCACGGGATCGGCGGCCGTGTCGCCATCCGGGAAGCGGTACTCGCGTATCCCAAGGAATACGAAATTGTCGTTGCGCACCCAGCGCAAGAAAGCCACTGCTTCCGCGACCTCGTCCTCGGCAAGCGGTGGCGGACTGATACGATAGGCGCGGATCACCTCGTCGATGCGCGCCCACATTCCTGCCCAGTCCTCGACCGCGACCGCGACTTCCGCGTAGGTCTTCGTCAGCCCCTCGACCAGATGGGCCCGGGCGGTCGGATCGTCGATGCGGTTGAGATGGACGTGGATCAGAACTCTCTCGCTGGAGGCCTGGTTGGACGGCGGCGCCGGCGTCACCTTCCAGACGCAGCAGCGCCCCCCTGCGGTCGCGCTCGACTGCCAGGATCGGATGCGCCACCAGTAGCGGCTCCCACCCCTGTTCGCCCAGCGCCGCCAGCGTGGAGTCGAGCAGGAACGGCATGTTGTCGTTCACCACCTCGAGCACCGTGACCTCGCCCATGCGGCCGTCGGTCAGGAATTCGTAGTCGGAGAGGCGAATGTCAGGGCCCGCAGGTCGCGGCCTGGCCACGTGGTTGAGGGTGGCCGCCGCCAGCCGCTCGAGATCGACCGGCGTATAACGCGCCACGTCTTCGCGGGCAGAGCGGCGGAACAGCGTCTCCACGAACTCGGCCGGTGACGTGTCCGAAAGGGGACCGATCACGAGAGCTGGGCGGTCTGTATCGTCGGGTGACATGGGCGTCCTCCCGTCCCATTGTTGCCGACCAGCCTAACACGGCCGGGCGTCAGGAGGTACCTCCGCTCGCCCGATGAATTGCGCCGACGGCCACGCCGTCATCGTCTTGTTCGAGGGTGTTCTGGCCGTGGCGGCAATACGCCCGGCCGAAATGCAATGTCGAAGGCGCTTCTCGAATCACTCATGGTGAGGACGTTGCTTAGCGCTCCTGAATCACCCCCGCCCGGAACCCCAACATGTAAATCGGCGTCCAACGTACCTGTAACTACGTGCCTTTCTGGATTTGAATGGGTCACGACTGGCGTCCAATATTGACCCCGGCAAGATCCCGATTCTTCTTATGTTATCAATGCAATAGACCAACCTGGGAGTGGGGTCAGGGTTGGACGTCGATTTACAGAATGGATCCCAATATCCGCTTTCACGAAAGACCAGAGGTGGTTGACTACCCTTGGCATTGCCCGAAGATCTTCTGGCTCATGCCAGTGGCGGCTTGCACCGCGAAAGCGATGGGGTGTCCCTCGGATCAGGCCCATGCGTTTCCTCCCCCAACGGCCCGTGTCAGTCGGTGAGGCCGGCGAAGAGGGCCGCGGAGAGATAGCGCTCGGCAAAGTCCGGGATGATCGTTACGATCAGCTTGCCGGTGCTGGTTGGGCGCTTGGCGACTTCGCTCGCGGCCTAAAGCGCGGCACCGGCTGAAATTCCGATCAGCAGTCCCTCCTCACTGGCGGCGCGGCGGGAGAACGAGAGGGCGTTGTCGTTCTTGACCTGGATGATCTCGTCGCAAATCTCTTGGTGTTGAGCACGTCCGGAACCCTCGGCACAATCAGCGATACTGCTCCGGTCAGCCCGGCCCGCCGTCGCAGCCTGATCGTGCCAACGCTGCTCGGGAGCACCACTACACCAAGTGCTGGGACACGATCTGAGTGTCCGTCCGGGAACAAATTGAGTTTTTAGAATCGCTTAGCGGGTCACCCTTGAAGCCATTGAATCGCCTGTGATTCTCTCTCCCCCGAGCATCGATTCGGAGGACTGGATGTGGACCAAGGAGAACCGGACGCGGTACGACCGCACCCGACTGCGCTATGAGAGCGATCTGACTGATGCCGAATGGGCCGAGGTGGAACCATTGATCCCCCCGGCCAAGCCGGGCGGCAACAAGCGGAGCGTTGATATCCGCCAGGTGGTGAACGGCGTGATGTATGTGCTGAGCACCGGCTGCCAATGGCGGGCGATCCCCAAGGACCTGCCGCCGCGGAGCACAGTGCACGACTATCTGGAACGATGGACCTGGGACGGCACGCTGGAGCGACTGCATCACGCATTGTATGTGAAATGTCGTGAGCAGGCCTCGCGAGAGGCCAGCCCGACCGCCGCGGTGATTGATGCGCAGAGCGTGAAGAGCGCCGAAAAAGGGGGGCCTCGATCGATCCGCATGGGTATGATGCGGGGAAGAAGATCAAGGGCAAGAAGCGGCACGTCCTGGTCGATACCCAGGGTTTGCTGCTACAGGCCATCGTGACGGCGGCGGACATCCAGGATCGCGATGGCGGCGCCATGCTGCTGGCGACGCTGTTCGGGATGTTTCCGTTCCTGCTGAAGCTTTATGCCGATGGCGGCTATCAGGGGCGGCGATTCCAGGAGGCGTTGAAGCGTGTCGTGTCGCAGGCCGAGGTGGAGATCGTCAAACGATCTGACCAGGCCAAGGGCTTTGTCGTGCTACCAAAGCGATGGGTGGTCGAACGCACGTTGGCGTGGCTCAACCGATGTCGTCGACTGGGTAAGGATTGGGAAAATCTCAATGTGAAGGCGCGTGCCTTTCTGTTGCTCGCTTCCATCCGTCTCATGGTCAGACGGCTATGCAGGAACTAGCAATGTTCCCGGACAAACTCTGAGCCTCTGAGTCCCGATAGCCTCTGGTCCGACCGAACCGCGCGCCGGAGGAACGACATGATCGCCGCCCGTCGGCGCATTTCCGGGAAATCGGCGAAGCGCGTCGCCGCGTCATCGGTGAAGCCCTGCGCGATCCGTCCAGATCGGCTGCGCCGAACGCGTCCTCGACGTGCTGCACGAGCCGTTTCGCTTCGTCCCAGGTGAGCGCCCCATCCGCTCCTGTGAGCTCGCTGCAGACTATCGGTCATTTGCCGAATGGTGCAACTCAGCCTCTGTGCCGGCGCTCGCCCGTCCGCTCTCCAGCACCTCGCAAGCCAGCCGGATAAGCTGGTCGGCTATAGCCGGCAATCCGGCCCGATCTGCGTCCTTTGCCAAGCCGATCAGACGATCGCTTAGCATCAGCGGGCTCAGCGGCTCATGCCGGCGGGTCTCTGGTAAGGGCTCGGGCACTATATGAAGCATCGGGGTTGCCTCGCTTGGCGGCAGTTCGGAGCGAGGCAAACTGCGGACGTGTTCTTATCGGCTGGTTAACGGCCGCCGGGACCTTCGGACCGGAAGAACGCGCGAAGCGCCAAGATGCGAAGCGCGGAGGCGAGCGGCTGGCCCGGTTCGCGCGCCGCGTCAGTCGCTTCCACCAATGCCGAGAGCGCCTGGGCACGCGCCGCGGCGATCTCCGACAGCGCCGCCCAGAACTCGCGCTCCAGCGCGACGCTGGTGCGATGCCCGGCAAGCGAGAAGCTGTGCTTCACCAGCCGGCACGACCGCACCGACGGGAGCTTGGTGCTGCTCATGCCAGGACGGAAAGGCGAGCCACCGCCCAGGCGGCCGCTTCCGCCACCACCGGATCGGGATCATCCAGCAACCGTACTGCCGCGGAGCGCAACCCGGCCATCCCCGAGTTGCCGATCGCGATCAAAACGTTGCGTACGAAACGGTTGCGGCCGATCCGCTTGATCGGCGAGCCGCTGAACATCGCACGAAACGACGCGTCATCCAATGCCGCCAGCTCGGCCAGCCGGGGCGCGTTCAGCTCGTCCCGCGCCCGCAGCTTGGCGTGCGCCGTCGCCCGGGCGAACCGGTTCCACGGACAAACCGCCAGGCAATCATCGCAGCCATAGATCCGATTGCCCATCAGCGGCCGCAACTCGTGCGGGATCGATCCCGCGTGCTCGATGGTCAGGTAGGAGATGCAGCGCGTCGCATCGAGCCGATAGGGTGCGGGGAATGCGTCGGTCGGGCAGGCAGCAAGGCACCTCGTGCAGGTGCCGCAGCGATCGGCGTGCGGCGCATCGGGCGGCAGCTTCAGCGTGGTGTAGATCTCGCCCAGGAACAGCCAGGAACCGTGCCGGCGCGACACCAGGTTGGTGTGCTTGCCCTGCCAGCCCAGCCCGGCCGATTGCGCCAGCGGCTTCTCCATCACCGGCGCGGTATCGACGAACACCTTGACTCCCGTGGGCACGTCCGAGCCGAAGCGGGCGACGATGAACTGCGCCAGGTGCTTCAGCATTCCTTTCATCACGTCGTGATAGTCGCGATGGCGCGCATAGACGGAAATGGTGCCGCGGTCGCAATGCTTCAGCGGTTCCATCGGGTCAGCCTCGGGTGCGTAGGATAGGCCGAGCGCGATGACGCTGTGCGCCTCCGGCCACAGCGCCTGCGGATGGCTGCGCTGCTCGGCACGTGCTTCCAGCCAGCCCATGTCCCCGTGCTGGCCGGAGGCGAGGAACTCGGTCAGCCGCATGCGCGCCTCCGGCCCCAACTCGGCACGGCAGAAGCCGATCGCATCAAAACCGAGCACCAACGCCCGGTCGCGGATCAGCGCGCCGGCGTCGCGCTGATCAGCTCGGCTCGGAGCCAAGCTCCACGCCTGCATAGGCTTCGGCGAGCGGCAACTCCACGCCGATCTCCGGCATGACAAGTATGCCGTCGCCGGTGACGGTGGAGCGGAGCCAATGTTGGTCTTCGCGCGTATAGACCTCGGCGGCGATCGCGTCTTGTTCGAGCAGGATATAGCGCCGGATGCTGGGCGTCGCTTCGTACTCGCGGTTCTTTTCGATGCGGTCGGTCCTCGCTGCGGTCGGGCTCAACACTTCGATGACGACCACCGGATCCGTGATTTCTTGCGCATCATCGGGGACCGCTGTGCAAACCACCATCAGATCAGGGTAGCGGGCCGTGTGCTCGAGCCGTAGTCGCATCGTTTCCCGGTAAACTATACACCGGCCGGCCAGACGTTGCCGCAGTGCAAATTCGAGAGCCCCGGTAATCCGGTTGTGCCGCGAACTGCCCCCCACCATGGCCCGGGGCTCAAAGCCGTCGAATTCCCACCTCTCCTCCTGCCGGTTCTCCCAAGCCAAGAATTCCTCGACGGACATCCGAGGGCGCCGCAACGCGACGTTCATTGTCGTCTCTCCGCGCTTCAGTCCGATCTTACGGCGCTTTGAGCTCTACCGGAAATCCGAGAACTCAGCCGCGGCCGCGATACGCCGCCACGTCCTGCGGGGGGATCCAGGCGCCCGCCGGCGGTGCGCCGGTCTGCCAGAACACATCGATCGGCATCCCCCCGCGCGGATACCAATAAGTGCCGATGCGCAGCCAGATCGGATCCAGCAGCGACACCAGTCGGGCGGCAACCTGCATCGTGCAGGCCTCGTGGAACGCGCCATGATTACGAAACGCAGCAAAATAGAGCTTAAGCGACTTGCTCTCGACGATCCAATCGCGCGGCACGTAATCGATGACAATATGCGCGAAATCGGGCTGACCGGTCAGCGGGCAGAGCGAGGTGAACTCCGGACAGGTGAAGCGCACCACATAGGGCTTGCCCGGCGACGGGTTGGCCACGCATTCAAGCTGCGCCTCGTCGGGGCTAGCGGGGATCGCGACCCGGCGCCCGAGCTGACTCAGCCCGGCATACGGGGATTCGGCGTCGGATCGTGTCATGGCGGTTCCTCCACCGTCCAGCCAGCCCGCAGTGCTGCGGCGTACGCCTCCAGCCGGCCGGCAATGATCGCAGCGCGCAGGCCGCCCATCAGGTCGTGATAATAGGTCAGATTGTGCCAGGTCAGCAGCATCGGGCCCAGCATCTCCCCGGCCTTGAACAAGTGATGCAGATACGCACAGCAATGCCGCGTGCAGGCAGGGCAGCGGCAGGTCGGATCGAGCGGACCGGCATCATCGGCAAACCGCGCATTGCGTAGGTTGAACACGCCGCGGGAGGTGTAGGCGCGGGCAGTCCGGCCAGCACGGGTGGGAATGACGCAGTCGAACATGTCGATCCCCCGCTGTACGGCGCCGATCAGGTCGTCCGGCGTACCGACGCCCATCAGGTAACGCGGCGCGCCGCCGGGCAGGCTCGGCACCGTGGCTTCCAGAACGGCGAACATCACCGCCTGGCCCTCGCCGACCGCCAGTCCCCCGACTGCGTAACCATCGAAGCCGCTTTCGACCAGCGCCCCGGCCGAGGCGGCACGCAGCGCGGGGAACACGCCGCCTTGCACGATGCCGAACAGGGCATAGCCGGGGCGCGGACGGAACGCCTCCTTGGAACGCACGGCCCAGCGTAGAGACAGCTCCATCGACCGCCGTGCTTCGTCCTCGGTGGCCGGGAACGGTGTGCACTCGTCGAGCACCATGCTGATGGTGGCGTCGAGTTGGTGCTGGATCTCGATGGAGCGGGCCGGCGTGAGCCGCAGGGCGGCGCCGTCGAGATGCGACTGGAACGTCACTCCATCGGCATCGAGGGTCCGCAGCTTGGCCAGCGACATCACCTGAAAGCCGCCGGAATCGGTCAGGATCGGCCCCGGCCAATCCATCAACCGGTGCAGGCCCCCAAGCGCGGCCACACGCTCGGCCCCTGGCCGCAGCATCAGGTGATAAGTGTTGCCAAGCACAATGCGCGCACCGGTCTCACGCACCGCATCGGCAGTCATCGCTTTCACCGTCCCCGTGGTGGCGAGGGGCATGAAGGTCGGTGTCTCCACCGTGCCGTGGGCCGTCTCAAGCAGACCGGCGCGCGCCGCACCGCTGACCGCGACCACGCGGAAGGTGAAATTCGTCACGCCGCCCCTCGTTTCGAAGGGCAGCGGTCAAGCGTCCGGCGATCGCCACCAACAAGAATGCGCCCGTGCGCCCGGCAGATCGCGTTCAAGACAATGATGAAGCGCCTGCGCAGGTACAAAAAAGAGCCCTGAGGGACCCCCATGGTGGCGCAGAGCCGCGCCCCCCGGGAGTTTACGGCCGGAACCGGCCTCAGGGTATCGCGAGGGAAATTGGTCATTTCAGAACCCGAAATCAACCGCACCACTCACGCCGCGAGTGGAGGATGGACACGATCAAGCAGACAGGCATCGCCGTAGGAATAGAAGCGATACCCGGTTGCGATTGCATGCATGTAGGCGGCTCGCATTCGACTTGTGCCGGCAAAGGCACAGACCAGCATGAAAAGCGTCGAGCGCGGCAGGTGGAAATTGGTCATCAGCCGATCGACGGTGCGGAACTGGTAGCCTGGCAGAATGAACAGCTCGGTTTCGCCGGCGAACGGATGGATCGTGCCGTCCGGTGCGGCAGAGCTCTCCAGCAGCCGCAGCGAGGTCGTGCCGACAGCAACTACGCGCCCGCCTGCCGCGCGCGCTGCGTTGATGGCGGCGGCGGCGGTCGGGGTGATCTCGCCGCGTTCGGCGTGCATCCGGTGCGCTGTCACGTCCGCGGTCCGCACGGACAGGAAGGTGCCGGCGCCGACATGCAGCGTGATGCTGACCCGCCGCACACCCTGTCGATCGAGCGCGGCGAGCAGCGCGGGGGTGAAATGCAGCCCGGCGGTCGGCGCTGCCACCGCGCCCTCGCGCGCGGCGAAGATGGTTTGATAGTCCTCGGCATCCTGCAGCAGGACGCCGGCCGGGCGATCGATATATGGCGGGAGAGCGAGCGCCCCAGCTCGCCGCAGCGCTTGCGCGAACGCTGGGCCCTCGAGGTTGAAGGCCAGCATCACACTGCCATCCGGGTCGCGCGCCCCGACCGTCGCTGTCAGCTCTGGCGCGCCGTCGAAGCTCAGCCCGTCTCCGGGATGCAGCCGCCGCGCGTTCCGTGCCAGGGCGTGCCATCTGCCGTCCGCCAGCGGTCGGTCGAGCGTAATCCCGATGCGGGCCGAGCCGCGCCGTGCCGAGAGCTGCGCCGGGATCACGCGCGTGTCGTTGGTGACAAGGACGTCGCCGGGACGCAACAAGTACGGCAGGTCCCGCACGATCGGATCCTCCAGCACATCCCCGACGACAAGCAGACGGGCCGAGTTGCGTGGTCGCACCGGATACTGTGCAATCCGCTCGGGCGGCAGCTCGAAGTCGAAATCGGAGAGCCGCGGCGGGTCGAAGCCGGGCAGGGGAGCCATTTGGTCCATCGACCGCATGTAAGCCTGACGCTCGCCCTGGCCAACACGACGATCCCTGGCGTCCGGCGCACCGGGCGCCCACATTGACGCACGCTCGTGTCAGGGGATGACTTCGTGGGTCGGAATATCGTCGCATTCGTCTGGTTAGGGGGTATCGCGCTGGCCGTGGTGCTGTACCTCATTGGCCCCGGCTCTTTCGTCGGTGCGACCCTCGCCGTGTTGGCGCGCGCGGAGTGGGCGATCGTGAACAGTATCGCCTTTCTGTCCGTGCTAACCTTCGATCTGGTCCGAGCAGCGGCGATCGCCTTGTTTGTCGTGTTCCTCGTGCTCGGCACTCTGGCGAAACAGCGAGGCGTCGGGCGGGGCGGCGGGCTGGTCGGATTGACGGCGCTGTTCGCCGTGCTGATAGCCCTGGGCGGATACGAATCCCGCTTCTGCTGGTTCGCGGCACTGCTGGTGGCTGGCGCCGGAGCAGTCGGAATGACCCAGCGGCTATTAGCCCCGCCGGTGCGCGGCCCATGGCGGTCAGGGGCGTTCCGGCACGGGGGCGAGTCCCGCCCCCGGCCCTAAGCCGGGCTCGGCACGACCCGGCGCAGTACCCGGATGAATGGGAGGCTGACCAGTACCGCCCATAGCTTGCCGACCACCTGGCCTTCGAGGAACTGCAAGCTGCCGAATGCAAGCCACAGGAACACGATCGAGTTGATTACCAGCCCCAGCGTGGCCGACGCGAACACCGCGAGCACCAGCCGGCGGCGCTGCAATGGCGTATAGACGGCAAAATCGGCCAGCTCGCTGCACAGGAAGGCGACCGCCGAGGCCAGCACGAGACTGGCGGGAGCGATCAATGCAGAAAGCGCCGCACCGGCGGCGATCGCGCCAAGTCCCCAGACCCTGCCGAGGCAACGCTGGACGACGTCACGGAGCACCAGCGCCACGCCGACCGTCACAACGCCGGACGGCGCCAACAGCCCTGGGAATACAGGCACCAGACAGGGCTGACCGGCGGCGCAGACGGTCCCGACATGGCCAATCATCCAATTGGCCAACGGGATCATGCCAAGGAAGCCGAGAAAGGCCGTGAAGCCGATCCGGCCAGGCACCCCCTGCTCCGTCACCGCGGCAGATAGGATGCGATCTCAACCAGATTGCCGTCCGGGTCGCGGCAATAGACGGAGCGCATCGGCCCCAGCGCGCCCTCGCGCGGCACCGGGCCCTCCAGAACTGCCACGCCACAGTCGTGCAGATGGGCGATGACATCGGCCGGGCCGACAGCGGTGATAAAGCAGAGATCGCCCGCTCCCGGCGCATCGTTAATCCCGGTGACCCAACTGCGGGGATCGGAATCGGCCGGGCGGAGGTTGATTTTCTGCCCGCCGAACTTCAAAGCGGAGCGCCGCTGCGGGCCAAACTCCTCGCGCTCCATCCCCAGCACACGCTGATACCAGGCGGCAGTGATCTCCACGTCGGCAACGTTCAGCACTAGGTGGTCGATCCGGTCGATGGTGAATCGCATCACTCCAGCCCCTCGTAGAAATCGTTGCCTTTGTCATCGATCACGACGAAGGCGGGGAAATTCTCCACCCGGATGCGCCAGACCGCCTCCATTCCCAGCTCCGGATATTCCAGCACTTCGACCTTGCGGATGCAGTCCAGGGCGAGCCGCGCCGCCGGTCCACCAACGCTGCCCAAATAAAACCCGCCATGCGCCTTGCACGACTCTCTCACTGCGCGGGATCGGTTGCCCTTGGCCAGCATCACCAGTGAGCCTCCTGCCGCCTGAAAATCTGGCACGTAACTATCCATCCGTCCGGCGGTGGTCGGGCCGAAACTGCCGGTCGCGTATCCCTCCGGAGTTTTTGCCGGCCCGGCGTAATAGACCGGATGCGCCTTGAAGTAGTCGGGTAGCCCCTCGCCGCGGTCCAGCCGCTGCTTCAGCCTGGCATGCGCGATGTCGCGCGCCACCACCATCGTGCCATTGAGCGAGAGCCGCGTCTTCACCGGACAGGCGGAGAGCTGCCGCAGCACCTCCGGCATCGACCTGTCCAGGTCGACCGGCATGGCATCGTCCCCCACCTCCGCGTCGGTGGTCTCAGGCAAGTATTTCGCCGGGTCCGTCTCGAGTTGCTCGAGGAACACGCCATCCGGCGTGATCTTTGCAAGGATCTGGCGGTCGGCGCTGCAGGAGACGCCGATGCCGACCGGCAGGCTGGCGCCGTGCCGGGGCAGCCGGATCACCCGCACGTCATGGCAGAAATATTTGCCGCCGAACTGCGCGCCGATCCCCATGTGTCGGGTCATCTCCAGCACCTGCGCCTCGGTCTCCAGGTCGCGGAACGCGTGCCCGGCCTTGCTGCCGCGGGTCGGCAGTGTGTCCAACCATCGGGTGGAGGCGAGCTTCACGGTCTTCAGCGTCAGCTCCGCCGAAGTCCCGCCGATAACGATGCCAAGGTGATAGGGTGGACAGGCCGAAACGCCGAGCGTGCGGAGCTTGCCTTCAAGGAAAGCCGCCAACCGCTCGGGCGACAGGATCGCCCGCGTCTCCTGATAGAGAAAGCTCTTGTTGGCCGATCCGCCGCCCTTGGCGACGAACATCAGATGGAACTCCTCGGCGTGCTCGCTGCCGGGCGCCGCCATGATATCGAACTGGACAGGCAGGTTGTTGCCGGTGTTCACCTCCTCGAACATCGAAAGCGGCGCCATCTGCGAATAGCGCAGATTGGTCTCGGTGTAAGTGCGGTGCACGCCCCAGGCGATCGCCTGCTCTTCGTCGCCGTCGACCCAGACGCGCTGGCCCTTCTTGCCGAACACCAGAGCGGTGCCGGTGTCCTGACACATCGGCAGCGCGCCGCCGGCGGCGATATTGGCGTTCTTCAACAGGTCGAGCGCCACGAACCGGTCGTTGGCCGAGGCTTCGGGATCGTCCAGGATCGCCCGGAGCTGCGCGAGATGCCCGGGGCGCAGCAGGTGGGAGACGTCGCGGAAGGCCTGGAAGGCCAGCTCGGTCAGTGTCTCCGGCGCAATGCGCAGCACTCTTTCTCCGTCGCAGGAAACCGTGCGCGGCCCAGCAACATCCAGCCTCTTCCACGCCGTCGCCGCCGGCCCCACAGGAAACATCGGCGCAAAGAGAAAGCTGGGCGGAGGCGAGATCGGCGCGTTCATGGCACGCTCCTTGGTGGGCGGGGCAGCGTTCGGCGCAAGCTTGGTGGGGTCTCAGGCCTTCGGCGGACCGCGGCGGCGGAACGCGTCCAGGCTGACCACCTGCGGCTGTTCCGGATCCTGTTTCGCCGCGGCTGGCGTTTCCTCTGGCTCAGTCTCCCCTACCGCCGGGTCGTGGTCGGGGCGGAAGCGCATCCCGTAGCGGATATATGGATCAGCGAAGGCGACGATCGCGCCCAAGGGGATGACAAGCGTCGAAGGCACGCCTCCGAAGGACAGGCCGACGCTGATCAGCCCTGCCTCCTCATCCACCTTCAGGTCCCAGAACTGGTGCTGCAGGACGATCGTGATCTCCTGCGGGTACTGGCTCCGCAGCCGGGGCGGCATGACGACGCCCGGATGCTGCGTGCGGAAGGTGATGTAGAAATGATGCTCACCCGGCAGGCCGTGCGCGGCCACATGGGCGAGCGCGCGGACGACGACCTGGCGCATCGCCGCTTCTGTCCACTCATCGTAGGGCAGCAGGCTCTCGACTGTCGGTTGCTGTTCGTCCGTCATCGCGCCGAGAATACCGTGATCGGCGGTCAGTTGCCAGCGGATGGGGGGCTTCTGTTGCCCGGTGCCCCCCGAACCGCGCTTATCGCTTATGCAGCGACAGCGTATGCCACATTGTCGTTGGCACTTGTCGAATGGCCCGATAACGGCGGAACCATGCCGGGCAAAAGATCCGTCTTTACCGCGCGTGTCGAGCCTGTTTCGCCCCCAAAGCCCCCTGGTGGGGAATGGTGGAGGCGCCGGGTACTGCCCCCGGGTCCACAACGCTTATTCCACGAACCGTTTATCGCCATAGCCGGCAAGCCGGCAGGCAGAATATAGGCCCTCCGGGGCCGAAAGTGGAGTCGCGAATGACGCTCAGCAAGGACCAGGCGGCCGAAATCGACGCCGCGCGGCGGCAGCGCGCCGAGACGCTCCGCCCAACCGTGGCCGCGTTGGAGGCGCTGTTGTTCCGCCCTATCCCGGTCCTCGACCACGGCTTCATCCGCGTGATCGACTACATGGGCGGCGATGCCGCGATCGTGCAGGCGGCGCGGGTCTCCTATGGCCGCGGTACGCGGCGCGTCTCCGAAGATGCCGGGCTGATCCGCTACCTGATGCGCCACCGGCACTCCACCCCGTTCGAGATGTGCGAGATCAAGTACCACGTGAAGCTGCCGATCTTCGTCGCCCGGCAGTGGATCCGGCACCGCACGGCCAACGTGAACGAATACTCGGCCCGCTATTCCGTGCTGGATCGCGAATTCTACATTCCCGCTCCCGAGCACCTGGCGGCGCAATCGGCGGTGAACCGGCAGGGCCGCGGCGCCGTGCTCGCCGGCGAGGAGGCAGCGCAGGTGCTGGAACTGCTGCGCACGGATGCCGGGCGCTGCTACGACCATTACGCCGAGATGCTGAACGAGGACGAGCAGGGCGAGGCGCTCGATCCCGCCCGCCAGGGGCTGGCGCGCGAACTGGCGCGGATGAACCTGACGCTGAACACTTACACACAATGGTACTGGAAGATCGATCTGCACAATCTGCTGCATTTCTTGTCGCTTCGTGCGGACGCGCATGCCCAGTACGAGATCCGTGCGTATGCCGAGGCGATGCTGGAGACGGTCCGGGCCTGGGTGCCGATCGCATACCAGGCTTTCCTGGACTACCGGCTGGGGGCAGCGACGCTGTCCGCGCCGATGCTCGCGGTCGTGCGGCGGATGCTGGGCGGGGAGGCGGTGGAGCAGGCGGAGAGCGGGCTCAGCAAGCGGGAATGGGCGGAGCTGATGGGCGTCCTTGGGCGGTAGTGCATCAGTTTGAATTTCGGAAAGTGACGCACTACCCCTTGAGCGGTCAGCTTGATACCCTATCCGCGATTCGCGTATAGATGCCGCCATCTATCTTTTATTGGGGTCGATCTGGAACGCTGACGAAACTTTTCCTTGCCCATTCGAGGAGGCGCTATGCCTTGGAGCGTGGAAGATTTGGAAATTACTCCAGACGATCTCGTCGTGGTCCGCCTGACCAACGGCTGGTACAAGATCGATATGCTCGGGTATCTTTGTATCGGGGGCGCTCGGCACGAGTTTGGGATTTTCACGTGTGTGGAATGGGTGATGGAGACTCTTGATGTCGACGAACTCTGCGTTGCGGGAGCGGCTCGGACGACTGGGGCCGGTCCGGGACGCCGACCCACCCCCCTCATTTTCCGGCGAGTTGGTCACGCTCGTGCTACGCCGCGTGGGCCGATTCGATAATCGCATCACGGTCGCGAGGCGTCTGCGGGCTGCCGGCCTGACCCTGAAGGCGGCGCACAACACCATCAACAGGTTGGCCGAGGTCGCCGTCGCCGTCTGCATGATCGCCGAGGGCGCGGACATTCCCTCGCTTGCCCGCGACCTGCTGGAACTCGACGTCCGAGTGTATCGTGGACGGCGCCCCGACGCTGATCTGGTCGGGCAAGTACGTGCACGGCATGGTCTGTCACAGCGCGAGTTCGCCGCGGTCCTCGGCCTCGACCTGGACACGCTGCAGAACTGGGAACAGGGCCGCAACAAGCCAGACGGTGCCGCGCTCAAGCTGATCGCCGCGTTCGATGTAGCGCCGGAAGTGATCGAAGCAGCGACATTAGAACCGGTGGTCTGATCGCGGACGTGGGCGACTGGTTCGGGTCTTCGGCGCCATCAGCTTGGACACGATCAACTGAATTTGCGGAGAAACAGTTCTCTGCGGGCGGCAACCGGGCACCGAACCTGACCAGAGGACAGCTGGCCTGATAACGTGCTGCATTGACATTAAGTGCTTTCGGTTTCTAACTGTGAATTACTATCAGGGCTCCAAAGCATGAACAACAGGCGCGCCGTCTCCAGCGCGTAACCTCAGCGCGCGGAGCCGGCTATGTCTCCCACCCGTGCGTCTGGAGGAGATATGAACCAACCGCCCTCCGTCACACCCAAACCGGCCGTCCCGCAACAAGCGGCGCCGGCAACGTCGAAGCTGGCCGTCGCACCGCTCGCCGATCTCTTGCAGTCACTCCATTCCACCGAGACTGGCCTCAGTGCGTCGGACGCGGCTGCTATTCTTCAGACGGTCGGATCGAACCGCGTCGAAACCGTCAAATCGAAGGGCCTGTTAGCCGCCTTCATCGGACGGTTCAGCAATCCGCTGGTCCTGATTTGTCCCAAGCTTCGTCATTATCACCGTCATCGTGTTGATGTCAGTGATCCTCGATGTGGCGCAGGAGCATCAGGCCCAGAACGCCGCTGAGCGTCTGCGTGAGAAGATCTCGTATACCGCCAAGGCGCTGCGCGATGGACAGCCGGTCGAGATCCGCGCGACCGAGATCGTACCTGGCGATGTCGTGCTGCTCGCGGCGGGCGATCTCGTGCCCGCCGATGCCCGGCTGATCGAAGCGCGTGACCTTTACGTCAATGAAGCGCTCCTTACCGGCGAGCCCTATCCGGCCGAGAAGGATGCCGCGCCAAGCTCCACCGCGGCTCCGCACGAGAGTGCATTCGCACCTAATCTCGTGTTCATGGGGACCTCGGTCGTGAGCGGAACCGCCAGGGCGCTGGTCCTGGCAACCGGCCGCAAAGCCCAGCTCGGCTCGATCGCGAGCGCACTCCAGAAGCCACCACCGCCGACAGCCTTCGCCATCGGTATTCAGAATTTCGGCCTGATGATCCTGAAGATCACGGTATTTCTCATCCTGTTCGTGGTCCTGGTGAACATCCTGTTCCATCGGCCATTGCTCGAATCTTTCCTGTTCGCGCTCGCGCTTGCTGTCGGACTCACGCCGGAACTCCTGCCGATGATCGTATCGGTCACCCTGGCGCGTGGCGCGATTCGCATGGCGCGCAAGGAGGTGATCGTGAAGCGGCAGTCCGCTATCGATGATCTCGGCAGCATGGACGTGCTGTGCAGCGACAAGACCGGAACGCTCACCGAAGCGCATATCAAGCTGGTCCGCGAGCTGGACCTCGGGGGACAGGACAGCGGCACAGTCATGCAGATGGCGCAGCTCAACGCCGCGTTCGAGACCGGGCTCAAGAGTTCCCTCGACGAGGCGATCCTCGCGGCCGGCAAGATCGACCTCTCGGCCTGGCGCAAGATCGACGAAGTGCCGTTCGATTTCGAGCGGCGCCGGGTTTCGATCCTTATCGAAGGCGGCGGCCGGCGTCTCATCGTAGTGAAGGGCGCGCCGGAAGACGTGCTCCGCCTCTCGGCCCGCTATGAGCACCAAGGATCGCCGCCGCTGCCGCTGGATGCAGCGGCGCGCAAGACCGCTGAGGCAACGCTCAACGCCCTCGGCACCGAGGGCTACCGGTGCCTGGGCGTTGCGTGGCGGGAGGTCGATGCCGACCGCCAGCACGCCAATGTCGCCGACGAGACCGAGCTGACATTTGCCGGCTTCCTGGCCTTCCTCGATCCGCCGAAGGCCGGGGCGCGTGAGGCGCTCACGGCCCTCGCCAGGCTCGGTATTGCCCTAAAAGTGCTGACCGGCGACAACGAGCAAGTCACGAAGCACGTCTGCGGCGAGCTCGGCCTTGCCGTCACCGGAACGCTGACCGGTGCGGAAATCGCAACTCTGACCGACGAAGCGCTGGTGGCCAGGCTCGACAGCACGACGCTGTTCTGCCGGGTCACGCCGCCGCAGAAGTCCCGCATCATCGCGACCTTGCGGAGCAGGGGCCACGTCGTCGGCTATATCGGCGACGGCATCAATGACGCGCCGTCGCTGCATGCCGCGGATGTTGGCTTCTCGGTGGACACCGCGGTCGACGTCGCTAAGGAAGCGGCCGCCATGATCCTGCTCCGCAAGGATCTCGGCGTGCTCGCGGACGGCGTGCGCGAAGGCCGCCGAACCTTCGCCAATATCCTCAAGTATATCATGATGGCGGTGAGCTCGAATTTCGGCAACATGTTCTCCATGGCGGGCGGCGTGCTGTTCCTCCCGTTCCTGCCGATGCTGCCGACTCAGATTCTGCTCAACAACCTGTTGTATGACCTGTCGGAGACGACCATACCGCTGGACCGGGTGAGCGACGCAACGATGGCGCGGCCGCGCCGCTGGGACCTCGATGTCGTCCGCAACTTCATGTACGTGTTTGGGCCGGTGAGTTCGGTTTTCGACTTCCTTACTTTCGGCCTGTTGCTCTGGGTGTTTCGGGCCGACGAGGCGTTGTTTCATACCGGCTGGTTCGTCGAATCCCTGGCGACACAAATCCTGGTGATCTTCATCATCCGCACAGCGCAACCGTTGCGGGATCCGCCGCATCCGGCGCTCGTGGCAAGCTCGCTCCTGGCATTCGCCGTGGCTGTGGCGCTCCCCTATTCACCGCTGGCGCACTGGCTCGGATTCGTTCCCGTGCCCGCTCCCGTCATGGGTGCGCTGGGCTTGGTGACCATCGCCTACCTTGTCCTCGTCTACGGCGTGAAGCGTTGGTTCTTCAGGCTCTATGGGCTGAACTAGGCTGGTGACCTCATCGGTCGGGCAAGATCAGAGGGAGAGAAGCCATGATCCCACTCAGTGATGCGTCGAGACGTCCGGCAAACTTTCCCATTGTCACCGCGATTATCATCGCGCTGAACGGACTGGTCTTCTTACTCGAACTTGCGGGCGGCGATGATTTTGTCCTGCGATGGTCGCTGGTGCCTGCCGACATAACGTCTGGCCATCACCTGATCACCATCCTGACGTCCATGTTCCTGCACGCGAGTTGGTCGCACATTATCGGAAACATGGTGTTCCTCTGGGCGTTCGGCCCGGAGATAGAGGACGCCATGGGTCCCGGACGATACACGGCGTTCTACCTTGCAGGCGGCGTCGTATCGATGCTTGCGGAAGTCGCGGTCGATCCCGGATCCACGCTTCCCAGTCTGGGTGCGAGTGGCGCGATCGCCGCGGTGATGGGCGCGTTTCTGGTCACTTACCCGAGCGATCAGATTCGCACAATTCTGCTCATTGGCTGGTTTGTCCGCATCACGTTCATACCGGCCGCGCTGCTGATTGGGTTTTGGTTCCTCATCCAGCTTGTCAGTTTTGGCGTCGTCGCGCAGGATGTGCAGTCGGGCGGTGTGGCCTACATGGCTCACATCGGCGGCATGATCTTTGGTGCGGTCACTGCGCGTCTGTTTGAGTATCCGCGTCGCTCTCCTGGACCGTGGAGCAACGACTGATCACGCCTGGGTCAGCGCCCTCCTCTGACTTCAGATGAGAGAGAGATGCAGGGATGTCTCGGCCGGTCTGGCTCAAGCCATTGCCTTTCCCAGGCGGTCTTCTCACCAAGGCGGGACCCACGCCGACCCGGCGCGCCACTGGTGGGCAGGGTGGCGCGCTGGTCGACCTGGCTACCGTTGCGCTGGTTTTCACGGTCGTGGCGGTCCTGGCAATTGGCATGGTCGGGATGTTCGCGCCGATGTCCGCCATCCAGACGCAGCCAGCCTCGCTTGATCCCCGCCTGCTGCCCGGGTACGCCGTCAGGACCGTATTGCGCATGCTCGCGGCCATGGTCGCTTCCCTGGTCTTCACGCTGACCTACGGGACATTGGCCGCGAAGAGCCGGCGGGCCGGGATGGTCCTCATCCCACTGCTGGACATCCTGCAGTCGGTGCCGGTCCTCGGATATCTTTCGTTCACCGTAACATTCTTCCTGATGCTGTTCCCGCATCGCGTGTTGGGGGCAGAGCTGGCCTCGATCTTCGCCATTTTCACCAGCCAGGCGTGGAACATGGCGTTCAGCTTTATCCAGGCCTTGCGGACCGTGCCGCGCGACCTCGATGAGGCGAGCCGTGGCTTCCGCTTCTCGTCGTGGCAACGGTTCTGGCGGCTCGAGTTTCCGTTCGCCGTGCCTGGGCTGGTGTGGAACATGATGATGAGCATGTCCGGCGGCTGGTTCTTTGTCGTCGCATCCGAATCGATCACGGTCAACAATCAGCAGATTGCGCTCCCTGGCGTCGGCTCGTACGTGGCGCTGGCAATCCAGCAGAAAAGTCTTGCTGGGGTCGGCTGGGCCATCCTCGCAATGACCCTGGTGATACTGGTGTATGACCAGTTAATGTTTCGGCCGCTGGTCGTCTGGTCGGACAGCTTCCGCGTCGAGCAGACCGCCGCGCAGACGACGCCGCACTCGTGGTTCCTGCAGTTGCTGCGACATTCCCGCGTGATGCACCTCGCGGCGCGCCCCGCGGAGTTTGGTATGCGACGCCTGTTTCGAGCCCGGCTGCTCAATCTTGTCCCGGCCAGGGATTTGACGACCGTCCCATCAAGGGCCGGGCGGCTGCTGGACGTGGCCTGGTACGTTTGTATTGCCGTGGCGACGGCCTGGATCGTCAGCGAGATCGTGCGCTTCATCGCGACCGGCGCCGGCTGGGACGACGTCTGGCTGACCCTGGAGCTTGGCTCGTTCACCCTGCTGCGTGTGGCGTCCATGGTCGCGTTAGCTTCGCTGATCTGGGTCCCGATCGGGGTCATCATCGGCTTGCGTCCCAAGCTGGCGGAGCTGATGCAGCCGCTGGCGCAGTTCCTCGCGGCCTTCCCGGCCAACCTGCTGTTCCCGTTCTTCGTCATCCCCATCGTGCGGTTTCACCTCAACGCCGATATCTGGCTCACCCCGCTCATGATTGTGGGAACCCAGTGGTATATCCTGTTCAACGTGATCGCGGGCGCCACCGCCTACCCGACTGATTTTCTCGAAGCCGCGAAAACCTTCCGCTTTCATGGCTGGCAGTGGTGGCGGTGCGCCCTGTTGCCGGGCATCTTTCCCTATTACGTGACGGGAGCGATCACCGCCGCCGGCGGCGCCTGGAACGCCAGCATTGTTTCCGAGGTGGCATCATGGGGGTCCGATCACCTCACCGCCCACGGTCTCGGTGCCTACATCGCCCAGATGACCACCGCCGGCGACTTTCCGCGCATCGTGCTCGGGATCGCCGTGATGTCTGCATACGTGGTCTTGTTCAACCGTGGCCTGTGGCGACCGCTCTATGCCTATGGCGAGCGCAACTGTCGGCTGGACTGAAAGGAAACAAGCGTGCTTGAGACGACCGAGGCGGGCGGCGTTGTGGGCGAAACCGAACTCGAGCTCCGCCACATTCGCAAGACGTATCCGACGCCCTCGGGTCAGCCGATCCTGGTGCTGGACGACATCAACCTGATCCTGCACGCGGACGAGATCGTTGGACTGCTAGGCCGCTCCGGCTGCGGGAAGTCCACGCTGCTTCGGGTCGTGTCGGGTCTGACGCCGCCGGCGAGCGGCGAGATCCTCTATCGCGGCTCGCCCGTGCGAGGGCCGGCTGAAGGGATCTCCATGGTCTTCCAAACCTTTGCACTATTCCCCTGGCTGACGGTGCTGGAGAATGTTCAGGCGGGACTGGACGCGATCGGTGTTGTCGAAACCGAAGCCCGGACGCGCGCGCTGTCGGCCATCGATCGGATCGGGCTCGACGGGTTCGAAAGCGCATACCCAAGAGAACTTTCCGGCGGCATGCGCCAGCGCGTCGGCTTCGCGCGGGCCTTAGTTGTCCGCCCCACGATCTTGTTGATGGATGAGCCGTTCTCGGCGCTCGACGTGCTGACGGGCGAGACATTGCGCAGCGACTTCATCGAGTTGTGGACGGCGAAACACCTGGCGATCAAATCGGTCCTGCTGGTGACCCACAATATCGAGGAGGCGGTCTTCATGTGCGACCGCATCCTGATCCTGTCGTCCAACCCGGGCCGTATCGCCGCGGAGCTCGCCGTCGAACTGCCCCGCCCGCGCGAGCGGCTCGCGACTGCGTTTCGTGACGTCGTCGATGACATTTACAGCCGGATGACAGCAGGACCGGCGCCGACCGCGGGCAACAAGCCGCCGGCGCCGATGGCGAGCATCAGCACCAAGCTGCCAAACATGTCGGCCATGCGGATCGCCGGCATGGCAGAGGTGTTGTCGCAGCCGCCGTTCAATGGCCATGCCGACCTTCCCGCCCTTGCGGCGCGCCTGCATCTTCAGGTGAACGATCTGTTTCGCCTGGGAGAGGTGACGCAGATGATGGGTTTTGCCGAACTGCGCGGCGGCGATCTGCACCTGACTGCGGCAGGCCGAGCCCTTGCCGAGGCGGACATACCAGGCCGCAAGCGCCTGTTCGCCGATCACCTGCTGCGCTCGGTCCCGCTGGCGGCGCATATCCGCCGGATACTCGATGAGCGACCCAGCCATACGGCTCCCCGTGACCGCTTCCTCATCGAACTGGAGGACCATCTGAGCACCGAGGACGCCGAGCACACACTCAGTGCCGTCATTGGCTGGGGGCGATATGCGGAATGCTTCGCCTACGATCACCCGCGTCGGATGTTCAGCCTGGAAAATCCATAGCGGATAAGTCGACGGCACTGCGCCAGCGCTTTCCTGGGGAGCTGCTCCGGCGTCAGTGGAACATAATCACCGATCAGCGGTGCGCCGCCGCAGTAGAATCGGTCATCGTCTTGGCCAGATTGTGCCCGGCAACCGCTGCCATCGCGACGGCCCAACCCGAGGTGATCAGGTTGATGCCGACGAGCAGGCCCAGTGTCCACGCGGCGGTCATTGGCCAACCCAGAATGATGATCACCCCCAACACCAGGTCCGCGATGCCGCTGACCAGCAGCCAACCCCACAGGCTGCCCATTACCTCGCGATAGCTGATCGAGGTTGCGATCTGGAAGACGCCCTCGGCGACGAAGAACGCGGTCAGCACGAGCGTGAGCGCCAGTGTGCCCGCGACCGGGTTCCAGATCAGCATGACGCCGATCGCCACCGAGAGCGCCGCTGTGATCAGAGTCCACATAAACGCCGGGACATTATGAGCCGAGAGGATTGCCACGAGCCCAACGACCCCGCTGATCAGGAACAGCCAACCAATAAAGATCGCGATCGCAACGGTCGCCACCGCCGGCATAACGATCGCCAGGACGCCGAGGATGATCATGACGACGCCCTGGAACATCAACAGCTTCCAGTGGGCGTTCAGTGCATCCTTGACGGCCCGTTGCATGCTGCTGAGACCTGGATCGCGCGGAGCCATCGGGCGTCTCCTGTCCTGTTGGTTTATATCACTGCACGGTCTGACGCCGCAACGGCGCGAACCATCGGCTTGGGCTTCACCCGGTGATGGCCACGCCGGGCTGACCAGTTGCGGTGATATGCTGCCGCCAGAACGCGGCATGCGTCTCCTCGACTGCGGCCAGGCGACGGTACACCTCAGCCAACTGGGGATGCTTCTCGACCGCCGACAACGTGCGATAGAGCGCCGCGCTGTCGACTTCCCCCCGAAGATTGGCCGAGTATCTCTGCTCCGAACCGGTGTCTGTCATATCCGATTTGTCCATGCCGCTCTCACCGGACGCTTACGCGACTTTCTCTGCTGCCTCTGCCTGCTGTTCAGCCTTCTGCTCGGTCTGGGGACGCAACGGTGTGAATTCTTCCGCTGTCAGAGTCTCCTTCGCCATCAGAAGCTCCGCGCCCGCTTCGAAGTCGCTCCACCTCTTTTGCAGAATTTCCCGTGCGACCCGATCGGCCGTCTCGATCAGGTCGCGGACCGCCAGATCGATCTCGCGGCCGGTTGCCTCCGACGCGCTGACCACCTGATCTTGTTCTGCGAGGAAGGTTTGCGGCCGCGGCGCATAGGTGCGTTGGCCGATGGTGGGATCCATGCCGAATTTCGTGACCATCTCGATCGCGACTTCGGTCGCTCGCTGCAGATCGTCGCTGGCGCCAGTGGACACGTCGCCGGCAAAGACCAGTTGCTCGGCGGCCCTTCCTCCCAGCAGCACGGCGAGTCGGTTCTTGAGCTCGCTCTCGGCGATCAGGAACCGGTCCCCGGTTGGCCGTTGCATCGTATAGCCGAGCGCGCCAACGCCGCGCGGGATGATCGAGACCTTCTGCACCGGATCGACCCCCGGCAGATTCGCCGCGACCAGCGCATGACCCATCTCGTGGTGAGCGACGCGCCGGCGTTCCTCCTTGCTGAGCACGCGGCTCTTCCGCTCGAGTCCGCCCACGATGCGTTCGAGAGCCACGACGAAGTCGTCGAACGAGACGGCATCGGCTTTGCGACGCGTCGCGGCGATCGCGGCTTCATTGATCAGGTTGGCGAGATCAGCGCCGGTAAGGCCGGTGGTGAGCGCGGCCACCTTATCGAGATCGACGTCCTTGCCGAGGCGAATTTTTCGCACATGCACCTTGAGGATGGCGAGCCGGCCGGCCTGGTCCGGGCGGTCAACCGCCACCTGCCGATCGAAGCGGCCCGCGCGCAGCAGTGCCGGATCGAGGATTTCGGGCCGGTTGGTGGCGGCGAGAAGGATGACACCGATGCTCGGGTCGAAGCCGTCAAGCTCGGAGAGCAACTGGTTGAGCGTCTGCTCCTTCTCATCGTTTCCGGCGAAGCCACCACTGGTGCGGCTGCGTCCTAGCGCGTCGATCTCATCGATGAAGATGATGTCAGGCGCGGACTTACGCGCCTGATCGAACAGGTCGCGGACGCGCGCGGCCCCGACACCCACGAACATCTCAACAAACTCCGAGCCAGAGATGGAGAAGAAGGGGACACCGGCCTCGCCGGCGACGGCGCGCGCCAGCAGCGTCTTTCCCGTACCGGGTGGTCCGACGAGCAGAATGCCTTTGGGAACGTGGGCGCCCAGCCTGCCGTAGCTCTTCGGATCCTTGAGAAAGGAAACCACCTCCTGAAGTTCGAACTTCGCTTCGTCGACGCCGGCAACGTCGGCAAAGGTTACCTTGGTGTCTTTTTCGACATAGACCTTGGCGTTCGACTTGCCGATCGTCATGAGCCCGCCAAAGCCCTGGCGATTGGCCATATGACGAATCGCGTACATCCAGATCAGGTAGAAAATCACCGCCGGCAGGATCCAGGACAACAGCGTCGGGATCAGACCCCCTGACGGCACGCCGGTGACCACGATGCCCTTGGCCTGCAGCTTATCGGCCAGCGCGGGGTCAACACGCACGGTGGCAAATTCGGTCTTCCCGCTCGGCAGCTTGTCCTTCAACTTGCCCTGGATCGTGTCCTGACCAACCGCAACCTCGGTGACCTGGCCTTGCGCGACGAGCTGCTCGAACTGGCTGAAGGGAATGGTTTCGATCTGCGAGTAGGCCGCCAGCCACCATTGGAAGAGCAGAATCGCCATCCCGGCCAGGAAGATGTACCAGACAGTGACGTTCTGCTTTGGCGAAGACGAGTCCGAGGCCATGCAAACCCCCTATCAGATTCCTATCCAATCCCGTCCGTCCAGTCCGGCCCCTGGACGGTCGGCTCCTTACAGGTCGGTCGAGGCCACCGCGATGCCAGCCGTCGTCGTGGTGATTTCTGGTAAATCCGCGGGACAACGCGGTCAGCCGGCTGCCATCCCGCGGAAATCATCGGTCAGCGTCTTGACGAAATCGCGCCCGGCCATCGCCACCATCACGATGGCAAAGCCCGACGTGATCAGATTGATCCCGACGATGATACCCAGCGTCCAGGCGGCGGTCACCGGCCAGCCGATAATGATGACCGCGGCCAGCACCAGATCCGCGAGCCCACTCAACAGCATCCAGCCCCATGCACCCGGCAACACGTCGCGGTAGGCGATCGACGCCGCGGTCTGGAAGAGACCCTCGGCGATGAAAAACGCGGTCAGCACGACGGTGAGTGACGCAGCACCGGTGGCCGGCTTCCAGATCAGCAGGACGCCAATCACAACCGACAGAGCCGCCGTGATCAGGCTCCATGCAAAGGCTGGCATGTCGCGGAACGAGAACACCGCGACGAGCCCAATGATCCCACCAATCAGGAACAGGCAGCCAACGTAGATGTCGATGACAATCGTTGACACCACCGGCGCACAGACGGCGAGGATGCCAAGGATGATCAGGATCACGCCTTGCACCAGGAACAGACGCCAGTGAAGCCGCACCGCATCCCTTACGGCACGTTGCATGTCGTTGAGATCCGAAGAATCGACCGAAACCATTAAGCGTCTCCTATCAGACAGGTTTGCGTGCCCGAGGACTACCGGACCCGCGGCAAGCGCATCGCGCAGGGCTTTCTCCTTGGTTGCGTCGAACCATATGCGCAGGACCTTGCCGCCTTCGCCGATCCCCTGCTTGATGTCACACTCCCGCAGCATCGCAGATGCCGCATTGATGTAGATCAATGGACGGAAGTGCGCGGTGCGCTAGCTAAAGCACCGTTTGCACCTCGCGCGCACTGGCGGAGAGTGGTCGTGCATCAGCGCAGCGGGTGGGAGGGCTGCAGTGGGCGAGGCCCTCATCCGGTTCGCTTTGCGAACCGACCTCTCGCGTGCAGTGCACGAGAGGTGGAAATGGGCTGCGGCAGCGGTGCTAAGGGTTAGTTAGTTCGTAGGCAAGCTGAGCACCGACCGCAAACCGAACCCCACGCCGAAGGCGAGTGCCGCGGCGCTCACTCCGATCAGCAGCGTCTCAATGCCCGACTGCCACCAGCTCGCCAGCGACCAATGGCTCTTGACGGCACCAATTCCGAAGAAAATCCCGCCCGTCGCGATAACACAGCGCGCGAAGTCGCCGGCCAGGAGATAACTTAGCAGCGGCACCAATCCGCACAGCACGAATGCCGCGAATGTATTGAGCCCGGCTACTATGGGCGACTTGGACGCAGGCGCCAGGCCGTATTCCTCCACCGCCATGGTTCGTGCCCAGTTGGCTTCGTCAGAGGTGACCACGGAAACGATGCGTTCCAGCTCGCTGTCGGTGAACCCCTTTGCCGCGAAGATCTGCCTGATCTCCTCGCGTTCGCCCTCCGGCACCAGGGCGATGTGCTTTCGCTCGATCGCAAGCAGGCGCTGGTAATCGTCCCGCTCCGCTTTCGTTCCGCTGTAATTGGCGGCCCCCATGGCGAACCCGTCGGCAGCGAGATTGGCGAGCCCTAGCACCAGCACGACGCTCGCCGCCAGATGCGCCCCGACCACCCCGGCCACGACGGCCAAAGTGGTTACCGCACCGTCGATCCCGCCGTAGATCCAGTCGCGGAGGTAGTTGTTGCGTGGGGCACGGGCGAGACGTTCGCGGATTGCCTCGGGAGTGTGCCCATGTTCAAGCTTGGCCGCCATGTGACGCCTCCGGGCCTCTGCGACGCCGAGTCTGTGAGAAATGCGGACTAGCGATGAAGAAGAAAGGCCGGAGTCGCATCGGCGAACCCAATGTATAGTGCTCCATGCTCCATATATAACACAAAGGCGGCGGGCGGCGACGTGATCCTCGTTTTCGGCTCCATCAACCTTGACCTGATCTTCCCCCTGCCGTCGCTACCCTCGCCCGGCGAGACCATCCTCGCGCCCTCGGTCCGCATCGAGCCGGGCGGCAAAGGCGCAAACCAGGCACTCGCCGCGACGCGCGACGGCGCGAAAGTCATTATGGCCGGCGCGGTGGGGCGGGACGCGCTCGCCGACGGCGCGCTCGTGCTGCTGCGCGACGCAGGGATTGATCTGTCGCGAGTGATCTGGACCGATGCATCCACGGGCTGCGCCGGCATCTTCGTCGATCGTGAAGGACACAACGTGATCGGTGTCGGCTCGGGGGCCAATCTCGCAGTCCGCTCCGATCAGGTGGAAGACGCGCTACTGACGCCGGCCACGACACTGCTGCTGCAGATGGAAGTGCCATCCGCTGAGAACGCCACACTGATCCGCCGCGCTCATGCCCGCGGCGCGCGCATCGTCCTCAATCTGGCACCCGCGGCGGCGCTCGATCTCGACGCGTTGCAGGCAATCGATGTGCTGGTGCTGAATGAGGCCGAGGCCGTGTGGTTGGCATCTCGCCTCGGCACGCGTGCCGAAGCGAGCGAGCTGCACCGCATGCTTGGCACTGTGGTGGTTCGCACGCTCGGCGAGCAAGGCGCCGAAGCGGCAAGCGAAGGCGGCCAGATCCGCGTGCCCGGCCGCAAGATAGTCGCTATTGACACCACAGGCGCTGGCGACTGCTTCACCGGCGTGCTGGCGGCGGCGCTCGATCGCGGCATCCCCCTCGAGCTGGCGCTGCATCGCGCCAATGCCGCCGCTGCGCTCTGCTGCACCCGCGCTGGCAGCCAAGCCACGATGCCGACCGCAGCCGAAATCGACGCCGCGCTTAGTTCATTTTCAGGTTAAGTGGCTCGCTACCCATTCACCTCTCCCGCTCTGCGGGAGAGGTCGCCGCGCGGCAGCGCGGCGGGTGAGGGTGCCGGGTGCGAGACCCTCACCCACCACGCCTCCTGCGGGAAAGGTGCCCTCCGTCGGCCGGTCCTCCCGAAAAAGCTAATTGATAACAATTCGCGGTCCGCTCCCGCGCGTCTTCATATCACCCGAAACCTTCCCCCATACCCGCTCGGCAATGACCCCGAATGCTTGCGCCGCCGCTCCGTCGGGCGCCGCGGCGACGATCGGCGTGCCGGCGTCGGACGCGGTGCGGATGTCGAGCAGCAGCGGGACCTCGCCCAGGAACTCGGTCCGCAGCCGCTCCGCCTCCAGCCGCGCACCACCATGGCCGAATATCTCCGCCCGATGACCGCAACTCGGGCAGCAAAAGAAGCTCATATTCTCGACCAACCCTAGCACCGGCACGCGCACCCGCTCGAACATGCGCACGCCGCGGCGAGCATCGATCAGCGCGATATCCTGCGGCGTGGAAACAATCACCGCCCCAGTCAGAGCCACGCGCTGCGCCATCGTGAGCTGAGCATCGCCAGTGCCCGGCGGCATATCGACCACCAACACGTCGAGCGGCCCCCAATCGACCTGCCCCATCATCTGCTCCAGCGCGCCCATGACCATCGGGCCGCGCCAGATCATCGGCGTCTCCTCCTCGACCAGGAAGCCGATGGACATGCATTTCAAGCCCCAGGCCTCGAGCGGGATCATCCGCTCGGCGCGAACCTCCGGCCTCCGCGAGACGCCCAACATGCGCGGTAGGCTCGGCCCGTAGATGTCGGCGTCCAACAACCCGGTCGCGACCCCACGCCGCGCCAGCGCGACCGCAAGATTGACCGCAACGGTGGACTTACCCACCCCACCCTTCCCGGAGGCGACCGCAACGATCGCCTTCACCTCAGGTAGCAGCAGCGCCGGCTTATGCCCGCCTGGCGCGGCAGCGGGCTCAGCCCGCTGGGCCGGTGCCTTGTGCGCAGTCAGCACAGCCGTTGCGTTCGTCACCCCCGGCTGCCGGCCCAGGACCCGCTCCACCTCTCGCCGCACCGGCTCCATAGCCGCCGCGTGGGCCCGGTCAGTGAGCAGCGCCACCTGCACCAGGCCACCTTTGACCTCGATGCCTTCGACCAGCCCTGCCGCCACGATGTCCCGGCCCGAGGCCGGATCCGTGAGCTGCCGCAGCGCCTCCCGCAATGTCTCGGAGGAAGGGTGCGATTGCCTGTCCGTGCTCATTCACTTGCAAACCTTGTCCTGGCGGTGGATATGACGCCGTCGTGAAGCTGCGGCCAGCATGGACCGCATATGTGGCGCATGGCGGCGCAACCGCCAATGTCCGCCCCGCAGCTCCATCAACGACCAGCTAGGAGCTGTTTCCGGTATGGCTTCCAATTCGGGCGGCCCGGGTCCCTGGGGACCCGGCGGATCGCACTCCGTTCCGCCGACTGGCGGTGGGGACGGCGGGAATGGTGGCGGCCCGCGGCGCCCAGGGGGGCCGTGGGGGCCGGGCGGCGGACCCGGCGGCTGGGGTTCCGGCGGAGGGCGCCCCCAGCCCCCTGACCTCGACCAGATCATCGCCAGGCTGCAAGCCGCCATCCGCGGCTTGTTCAGCCGCCGCAGCGGCGGTGGCTTCGCGTCCGGCAACCGCGGCCTCATGTTGCTCGGCATCGCGGTGATCGCCCTCTGGGTCGCCAGCGGCTTCTATCGCGTCGAGCCCGATGAGCAGGGTGTCGTGCTCCGTTTCGGCGCCTTCAACCGCACGACGCTACCCGGCCTCAACTACCACTTGCCGTGGCCCATCGAGTCCGCCGAAACGCCGGCCGTCACCCGCATCAATCGGACCGAGATCGGCTACCGCTCGGGTGCCTCGGCGGACGAGTCCAGCAATTCCGCCAGCCGGCAGGAGGTGCCGGCGGAAAGCCTGATGCTCACCGGCGACGAGAACATCATCGACATCGATCTTACGCTGCTGTGGCGTATCGATAACGCCGTGGACTACCTGTTCAACACCCGCGATCCCGACGTGACGGTGAAAGCAGTCGCCGAAAGCGTGCTGCGCGAGGTGATGGGCCGCACCCCAATCCAGCCGGCGCTTGGCCCGCTGCGCGCACAGATCGCCGCTGACGTGATAGATCAGTCACAGAAGATACTGGATACCTATCGCGCCGGTGTGCAGATAACCCAGGTGCTGCTACAGAAGGTCGATCCGCCGGACGCGGTCATCGAGAGCTTCCGCGACGTGCAGCGCGCCAATACCGATGCGGAAAGGTTGCGCAACGAAGCACAGTCCTATGCCAACGACATCGTTCCACGCGCGCGCGGAGACGCGGCACGGATCGTGGCCGCCGGCCAGGGCGAAAAGCAGGCGACGATCGCCCAGGCGACCGGCGACACGAAGCGTTTCCTGTCCGTGCTGGCGGCGTATCGCACTGCCAAGCAGGTGACCCTGCAGCGAATGTATCTCGACACCATGCGTGACATCCTCACGCATGCACCGGCCATCGTGCTCGATGACAAGGTGAAGGGCCTTTTGCCCTACCTGCAGGTCGATGGCGCGCCGGCGCCGGCGCCACCGCCCGCCGTCGGGTCGCCGCCATCGGGGGCGCCGCCGGCGTCGTCACCGATAGCACCCTCGCCCGGTGCGCCGCAGGCACTGGGAGCCGCACAATGAGACGCGGAATGGTCGCCGGCCTGGCGGGTCTCGTCGTCTTGTTCATCCTGGTCAGCTCGACGTTGTTCACCGTCGGGCAGACCCAGCAGGCGCTCATCACCCAGTTCGGCCGGCCCGTACGGGTGATCGAACAGCCCGGGCTGCACAGCAAAATCCCCTTCGTGCAGACGGTGATCGAGTTCGACCGTCGTCTGCTGTATCTCGGAACGCCGAGCGAGGAGGTGATCCTCGGCGATCAGCGGCGGCTCATCGTCGATAGCTTCACCATGTTCCGCATCGCCGATCCGCTGCGCTACTACCAGGCAGTCGGCGCCGGCGAGCAGGGCATCCAGATCCGGCTCGATGCGATCGTCGCCTCCGCGATCCGCCGCCAGCTCGGCACCCGCTCCCTGCCTGATGTTCTTTCGGCCGACCGCGACCACATCATGGCCAGCATCCGAGATCAGGTGAACGGGGAGATGAAAGGCTTCGGCGTGTTGGTCGAGGACGTCCGCATCCGCCGCGCCGACTTGCCGCGCGAGAACACCGAGGCGATTCTGTCGCGCATGCAGTCCGAGCGCCAGCGCGTCGCCGCTCAGGCGCGCGCCGAAGGCGCCGAGGCGGCGCTGAAGATCCGCGCCAACGCCGACCGCGACCGCACCGTGCTGCTCGCTGATGCCAAGGCGACCGCCGATCAGCTCCGCGGCGAAGGGGAAGCTGAGGCTAGCCGGCTCTACGCCGCCGCGTTCGGGCAGGACCCGGGCTTCTTCGCTGCGTGGCGCACGCTGCAGGCGTACCGAGACGCCTTCGCCAGTGGCCACACGCGCCTGATCTTGACCCCCGACAACGATTTCCTGCGCTATCTTCTCACCCCACCAGTTCCGGCGTCGCCGTGACGCCGGGTCTCCTGCCCAGGGAAGGTATCCAGGGGACGCAACCGACGACTTGACAGAGGACCATTCGCCCCATGAAGCGCCCTGCCTCTCGCACCCTTCGCGCCGCTCTGCTGGCCTGTTCCGCGTTGGCCGCGGCGCCGTTCACCGGCCTGCCGCTCGCTCGGCCTGCTATCGCCCGCCCGGCCCCAGACAGCTTCGCCGACCTCGCGGCGAAATTGCTGCCGGCGGTGGTCAACGTGTCATCGACCACCGAAGTGAAGACCACGGCGGGACCGGATATGCCCATGTTTCCCCCGGGCTCGCCGTTCGAGCAGTTCTTCAAGGACTTCATGAACCGCCATCGCCCGCCCGGCAGCGGTGAGGACCAGCCGCCGCCCGAGGAGCGGCGGATGCAGAGCCTCGGCTCCGGCTTCATCATCGATGCCTCGGGCCTGGTCGTGACCAACAACCACGTTATCGAGGGCGCCGACGAGATCACTGTCACACTGCAAGATGGCACCTCGCTCAAGGCAACAGTCGTGGGTCGTGACACCGCAGGCGACATCGCGCTGCTCAAGGTGAAGTCCGACAAACCGCTGCCTGCCCTGCAGTTCGGCGATTCCGGCGCGATGCGCATCGGCGACTGGGTGTTGGCGATCGGCAACCCGTTTGGCCTCGGCGGATCAGTCACCGCCGGTATCATCTCGGCCCGCGGGCGCGATATTCACGAAGGACCTTACGACGATTTCATCCAGACCGACGCGCCGATCAACCGCGGCAACTCCGGCGGCCCGCTGTTCAACATGGACGGACAGGTGATCGGCATCAACACCGCGATCTACTCGCCCTCGGGTGGCTCGATCGGGATCGGCTTTGCCATCCCGGCCAACATGGCGAAGCTCGATGTCGATCAGCTTCGGCAATACGGTCACCCGCGCCGTGGCTGGCTGGGCGTGCGAATTCAGGAGGTGACGCCCGATATCGCCGAGAGCTTGTCTCTGCATCAGCCGGGCGGCGCAATGGTGGCCGGTGTCAATTCTGGCGGTCCGGCCGACCAAGCGCACCTGCGCAACGGCGACGTGATCCTGAAGTTCAACGGCCAGGATGTGAAGGACATGCGCGCCCTGCCGCGCATCGTAGCCGATTCTGAGGTCGGCAAGCAGGTCCCTGTGGTGGTCTGGCGCGACGGCAAGGAGGTGACGCTGCAGGCTACCCTGGCCGAGATGCCCGACGACAAGACCCAGCTCGCCGCGGCAACTCCTGGCCAGCCGGCCGTGCCGCCGCCCAGCGACGTATCCGGGCTGGGGATGAAGCTCGCGCCGATTTCACATGAAACGAAAGACAAGTACGGGCTTGGCGACAACCAGAAAGGCGTGGTGATCACCGACGTGTCGCCCGATGGCGCGGCGGCCAAGCAGGGGCTGAAGCCGGGCGACGTAATCGTCGAGGTGCAGCAGAGCGAGGTGAACACGCCCGCAGACGTGCAGCAGCACGTAGATTCTGTGCGCAAAGAGAACCGCCGCTCCGTGCTGATGCTGATCCAGCGTCAAGACGGCATGCAATGGATCCCCGTCCCGCTCGGCGGAGGCGACGACCAGCAGAAGGGGTGATGAAATCCACCTCTCCCGCCCTGCGGGAGAGGTCGGTTCGCGAAGCGAACCGGGTGAGGGTGCCGGAGGCGAGGCCCTCACCCGGAAGCGCGAGACGTATGGTGTACCCGGCCGTCAGTTGTAGTAGTGCCAGTGATGGTAGTGTTCGTCCCAGTGCCGGTGATGATAGCGATGATGTTCGTAGTAGTAGTAGTCAGCGCGAACGATCGCACCAGCAGATTGTCCGGCTGATTCGACCGGCACGGCGGGAAACGCCAGCACCGGCGATGCCATAGCCACGATCAGGCTGACCAGCCCGAGAACCGAGAACAACGGTTTGCGCATGATCCGCTTCCTCTACCGGGTTGCGGGGGCGATCTGGGCTGGCGTCGTGGCAAGACCTCGATCCTCCCGAGGCATGAGTACAGCGGTTCTGGGGCTTATTTGAGGCCAGCCGCCGCCTCCATCACAGCCGCCGCGTGCCCGGTGACGCTCACCTTCCGCCACGCCTTGGCGATCCGCCCCTGTCGGTCAATCAGAAACGTGCTGCGCTCGATCCCCATATACTTCCGCCCGTACATCGATTTCTCGACCCACGTGCCATACGCCTCGGCCACGCCGCTCGCAGCATCGGAAGCCAGCGGGAAGCTCAGCTGGAACTTTGCAGCAAACTTCTCGAGCGCCGGCATCTTGTCCTTCGACACACCGATCACATCGAGCCCCAGCTTGCCGAACTGAGGCAGTGCCTCCTGAAACGCGCAGGCCTCCTTCGTGCAGCCGGGCGTATCGGCCTTCGGATAAAAATACAGCACGAACGGCTTCCCCTTCATCGCCGCGAGACTGACGGTGCGCCCGCCGGTCGCCGGCATTTCAAAATCCGGAGCGGGCTCGTTCTCTTGTGCGGTCATGCGGTGATCTCCCCGATATGGCGGACGAAGGCGGCGCGGACCTGTCTGGCCAGCGTATCGAGACTGGCGCGCAGCGCCGCCACGTCAACCGCGCCGGTGGCGCGCAGCAGCGGCCCGGCCGAGGCGTCGGTCACCGTGGAAGGCGGCGCCCGGCCGAACGCAATCCGCAGCATCCCCTGCACCGTGCGCCACACCCGGTCGGCACGGGTCAGCAGCGCTGCGTCGTCGCCTGGCAGATGACCCGCCGCCGCCAAATTGCCGAGCGCGATCCGCGTGGTGGGATGGCACAGCCCCGGCTCGGCGGCGGCGTGGATAAGCTGCAGCGTCTGCGCAATGAACTCTACCTCCATCAGCCCGCCGGCGCACAGCTTCACATCCCACGGTCCGGCCGGCGACAGCTCCCGCGCCAACCGAGCCCGCATAGAGGCCGCATCGGCACGCACCCGCTCCCCTGCTCCGGCGCTCGCCAGGGCAGTGACGATCGCCGCCTCGATGCGCGCGCGCAGCGGCGCCGGCCCGGCGATGACCCGCGCCCGGGTCAGCGCCATCCGTTCCCACGTCCACGCGTCCTCCGCATGGTACCGGCGGAACGCGCCAAGCGAGACCGCGACCGGCCCTTTGTTGCCGGATGGCCGCAGGCGCATATCGACCGCATAGAGCTGGCCGTCTGCCCCAGGCGCGGTCACCGCCGCGACATACGCATGCGCGGCCCGCGTAAAATAAACCACGGGCGGCAGTTCGCGCCCGCCGCTGGAATCGCCGGCATCCTCGGGATGGTCATAGACCAGCATCAGGTCGAGGTCCGACCCAGCCATCATCTCCCGCCCGCCCGCCTTGCCGAGCGCCACCACCGCCATCTCGCCGCCGCGCACCCGGCCGTAGCGTGTCGCAAAATCCTCCAGGACGGCCGGCAGCAACTCGGCCAGCGCGGCATCCGCGACGTCAGTACCGACGAAATCCGGCAACATCGGCATCAAGCCGGCCTTCCAGCGTGGCAACCGAGATCGCGAAATCCTCCTCCCGCACCGTCCGGCGAGTGATCTCGATCGTCTCTTCGAGCCGGCGCGCATCCAGAAGCCGCGTGCGTAGCAGTCCAGCCGGGTCGGGTGCATCGTCCTCGGGCGAAAGCAGTCCCTCCAGCGCCGCCGGGTGACTCGCCAGATGGTCCGCAAGCGACGGCGCCGCCCCCAGCACCGCCGCAATCCGGCCAAGCAGCCCGGCGTTGCGCTCGAACAACGACAGAAGCTGAACGCCCGCCGGCAACCGCGACAGGAACATGTCGAACCGGCTGAACGCTGCGTCGGGTTGCGGCTGCCGCGCCAACGCAGCGAGCAGTACCGGCAGCACCTGGCCCAACAGATCGCGCGCACGCGCTGAACGAAGCGCGCGGACTCGTCCCGACAGCCAGCCGCGTACCGCTTCGATGATCCGCGTCGGCTCGGAGAAACCAAGCGATTGCAGCGCCGCAAAGGTCCGACCGGGCGACGGGTCGTCACCGCGAAAGTCCAGATCGGACGCAACGGCATCACCGTCCGGATCGCTAGGAACCGTCTCGAACACTTCGGCGTAGCGACTGCGCACGCGATCAAGCTGATCCAGCAGCTCGCCCGCAAAACCCGATGCGTCGGGATAACCCATGAACGTTGCGAAACGCGCTAGCTCCGCCCTTCGTTGTGGCAGCGCGTGCACCTGACGGTCCCCCACCATCTGCAACCGGTGCTCGACCCGGCGCAGATAACGGTACGCATTCGCCAACTCCGCGGCGGCGTTGCGCGGAATGTGCCCCGCCTCTGCCAGCCGGCGAAGCGCCCCCAGCGTGGTCGGGTCGCGCAGTTCCGGATCGCGTCCGCCCCAGACAAGCTGAAGCGTCTGGGCCAGGAACTCGATCTCGCGGATGCCACCCTCGCCCAACTTCACGTCGTGCCCGGCCACGCGCGCCACCGGATCGGGCGCCACCGCCAGGGCGCCGCCCTTGTGCGCGTCGATCCGCCGTTTCATTGCGCGAATATCCGCCATCGCGGCGAAGTCCAGCCCCCGCCGCCAGACGAACGGGCGTATTGCCTCGAGAAATCCAGCGCCGGTGACCAAGTCCCCCGCCACGGGACGCGCCTTGATCATGGCCGCCCGTTCCCAGTTCTGCCCCATGCTCTCGTAATAGGTCATGGCGGCAGGCAATGAGACCGCGGGCGGCGTCACTCCCGGGTCGGGGCGCAAGCGCAGATCGGTGCGAAATACGTACCCGTCGGCGTCCCGCGCCTCCATCAGCGCCACCAGCCCACGGGCGATCCGGCTGGTAAAGCCGCGCAGAGCATCGCCGCCGGTCCGTTCGGTGTATATCGAAGCAGCAGGGTCGTAGATCAGAACGAGGTCGATATCGCTCGAGTAGTTCAGCTCGCCGGCGCCAAGCTTGCCCATGCCAAGCACAGCGAAGCCGCTGCCCCGCGCGGGATCGTCCGGATCGGCAAGGCGGAGCTCGCCCGCCTCGTGAGCAGCCAGCAGCAGATGCGCGACCGCAAGCGTGAGCGCCGTACCGGCAAAGTCAGAGAGGGAGGCGGTGACGCGTTCCAGCGGCCAAACCCCGCCGATATCCGCCACCGCGACAATCAGGGCGACGATCCGCTTGGCCCGCCGCAAGGCGGCCGCGACGCGCTCGCGGCTGGCACCGGGCGGCGTCGCTCTGAGGCTCGCCATCGCCTCTCCGACCACCGCATCCGGGCCGTCAGTCGCCAGTGCGTGCATCGACGCCGCTTCACGCAGGGCAAGGTCGGCAAGGAATTCGCTGTTGCCGCCAAGCGCCGCGAGCAGCGCGGCCATGTCGGGCCGCGCCGCCAGTCGCGCCTCGGTCTGCCCGAGCGCAGCGAACCGCTCGATCAGCCGCTCCCCGGCGGCTGGATCGTGAGGCGCCGGCCAGTGCGCGGGCAGTCGGAAGGCGGAACTGTCCATCAGCCGACAGGCTGGCCGTGAGACGATTGGCGGGTCAAGCTGCGCGCCACCTCTGGATCGTCACGCACCGCCTTTGTGCAATCGCGCTGGCGCTGCTGGTGGTAACCATTGCCGCCAGTGCCGTGCTGGCTTGGCGACTCTCGCAAGGGCCCATCGAGATTCCTTGGATCGGTGCGCGGATCGTGGCGGCGGTCAATCAGCAGGCGCAACCCCTCCGGCTTCAGATCGGTTCTTCCGCGCTCGCGTGGGAGGGCTTCCATCGGGGTCAAGGGTCGCCAGTCGATATCCGGCTGAGCCGCGTCTCGCTCGTGGACGCCCATGGCACGCCGCAAATCACGATGCCGGATGCCGAGATCACCCTGTCGCTTCTCGGCTTGCTGGGTGGTCGGATCGAACCGCAAGATATCACCATCAATCAGCCGAATGTCGTCGTCGAGCGGTCGTCCGACGGTCGGATCAGTCTGATGCCTGCCGTCGGAATATCGGCTCCCGCCGCCGGCCCGGATGTGGATCCCGTCGCAATCCTCGCCGAATTGGCCCGGCCGCCGGCAACCGACGCAAGCCGTGGCCGGTCCGGTGACCTCAGCCGACTTCGTCGCCTCCGGATTGACGGCGCCACGCTACGCCTGATCGACAACCGGCTCGGCGTGACCTGGCTGGTGCCGCGGGCGGGGCTCGACCTCGTACGGGCGGGGCAAGGCGGACTGCAGGGGCAGATGGCGCTGAGCCTGCTGGTCGGCGACCAGCGCGCAGAGGTGACTGGGTCGCTCAGCCTGCCCCCAGGCGGCACCGACACCAGCCTCCAGCTCCAGCTCTCGCCGGTACTGCCGTCGGCATGGGCGCGCGCGGTCTCGGTCCTGGCGCCGCTCTCCGCCCTCGACATGCCGGTGGGCGGCGAAGTCGAGGTGACGGTGGGGCCACATCTGGCGGTGCAGCAGATGCGGCTCGCCATGCAGGCCAGCGCCGGGACGGCTCATATCGCTAACGGAACCGTGCCCATCAAGCAAGCCACGCTCGTTGCAGCCGGCACGCCGGAGCGAATGGTCCTTGAAACCGCCCGCGTGGTACTGCCGGGCCCCCCCGGGAATTTGCCTTCAACGATAGAAGTGAGCGGCACGGTGCAACGCGACAGCAGGCGAATAGAAGCCTCGCTTGCCCTCGGCGTCGACCACGTCTCGTTCCCCGAGCTGCCCCAGTTCTGGCCCGCCGGGATCGGCGGGGACGCCCGTCGCTGGATGATAGAGAACGTCACCTCCGGAGCCGCGCGTGACGGCCATTTCGAGTTTACATTGACGGGCTCGGACGATCTTTCGGATCTCGCTCTGACCAGCGCCAGTGGCACGATGGAGGCCGAGGGTCTCACCGTGTACTGGCTACGTCCGGTGCCCCCCGTGGTGCAGGAACAGGCGGTCCTGCACCTCATCGATCCCGACACGCTCGAGATCACCGTCCTGTCAGGACGATCGGTACCCGAGACACCGGGTGGCGAAAGCCTGGCCGTTCGCGGCCTGCGAATGCGGGTGGCCGGCCTCATGCACAACGACCAGACGGCGGAGATCAAAACGGAACTGGCTGGTTCAGTTCCTGCCGCGATAGCGCTGTTGCGCGACCCCAGATTGCGTCTGCTGTCCCGCCACCCGATGCCGCTGAACGATCCCGCCGGCCAGGTCGATGCCAACCTGAAGGTATCGTTGCCGCTCGATGCGCGCGTCACGATCAACCAGATCGCGATTGCGGCCCAGGCGCATCTGACCGAGGTGCATCTCAGCGACGTTGTGGAAGGCAACGATCTCGACCAGGGCACGCTCGACCTGACCGCCGGCAACAACGGGCTCAGCGTCGGCGGCACCGCTTTGCTGGCGCACGTCCCGGTGCAGCTTCAGGCCAGCATGGATTTCCGTGCCGGGCCGCCCAACGGTGTCGTGCAGCGCATCGGGATCACCGGGCGACCTGACGCGCGCGAGCTTGCCGCCGTTGGGCTTGACGCCAGCGAATTTGTGGCCGGGCCCGTGCCGCTCTCTGCCGAGGTGGCCGAACGGCGCAACGGCGCCGGCACGGTCGACGTGACGGCGGACCTTACCCCCGCGGCACTGACCGTCGAAGCGCTCGGTTGGCGGAAGCCCGAGGGCCGCCCGGCGACCGCGACGGCACTTCTGATGCTCGATCACGACCGGCTGACCCGGATCGACCCGATCCGCATCGAGGGCGATGGTCTCGAGTTGCGGGGGGATGCCGAGTTCGAGCAGGGCCGACCGGCCAGGCTGCGGGCGGACCGAATTCGGCTGGACCGGACGACCGCAGAGGCCGTTGTGAATTTTCCATCCGGAGTTGGACCGATCTCGGCCAACATCTCCGGCGCCGTGCTGGATCTCTCCGGGCGGTTCGGGTCGCGCGCCAAGGCGAATAGCGGCCCCGCCGCCGGGGGCAAACCTCCGGCCGCATCACCCCCTGGCCGCTCCTGGACTGCCGATGCGCGGTTCGATCGGGTGATCCTGGCCGGCGGCAACTCGCTGACCAATCTCGCTCTCCACGCGGCCGATGACGGCCGGGAGCTGCGGGATCTCCGTCTGAGCGGCTTCACGCAAAAGCAAGCGCCGGTTCTTCTAACGATCCGATTCGAAGGACCACGGCGCGTGGTGACCGTTTCGGCCGCCGATGCTGGGGCGCTACTGCGTATACTGGGCGCCACAAATTCGATGGTGGGCGGCCGGCTGGCGATATCGGCGGCCTATGACGACGCAGCGCCGGGCCACCCGCTGGCCGGCACGGGGGAGATCAATGATTTCAGCCTCCGCAACGCCCCGGCCGTCGGCAAGCTTCTTCAGGCGGTGACTTTGTACGGCTTGGTCCAGGCACTACGAGGCCCCGGCCTTGAGTTCAGCAAGCTGGTCGCACCGTTCCACTGGCGCGAGGGCATCCTGACATTGGAAGATGCGCGCGCCTTCAGCCCATCGCTGGGTCTGACTGCCAAAGGATACTTCGATCTGAACGCGCAGCGGGTTGATCTGCATGGCACCATCGTGCCGGCCTATTTCTTCAACTCGCTGCTCGGCCGGGTGCCGGTATTGGGACGGCTGTTCAGCCCCGAGCGGGGCGGCGGAGTGATTGCCGGCAGCTATTCGCTGCAAGGATCGATCGACAACCCCAACGTGGTCGTCAACCCGCTGACCGCGCTCACCCCAGGTTTCCTGCGCGGATTGTTCGGGCTGTTCTAACCAGATCACGTTCAGCTCGGATACGCTTTATTCTCGTTGCCGTCTCGTTTCGTGGTGCGTGATACATTGGATCGTGGCGTGAGATGATCTCAGGGGAACGTAGATGCACGCTGACGGGCACGGTTGGCGCGTGGTTGGGTGAGGGTTCTGGCAGGGGTGGGGCTTCTCACCCGGTTCGTATGGGGCGGCACACTCCCTGCCCCTCCGAGAGGCGTCGCGCCTGCTGGTTTGGTGTCTCGCTGGCGGGGGCCCCTCCCGCAAGGGTATCGCGCTTCGCGGTATGGTGCCTCGCTGGCGAGGCCCGCTCCCCCTAGCCCCCTGCCGCAAGGGGAGGGGGAGCTAGCGCGGCGGCGAGGGCTTGTACCAAGTTGTCGTCGGGTGGGTTGTTCAATGTCTCCATCAGGCGGAGCAGCGCGGCCCTTTCTGGCGAGACGGTGGTGTCATGCACGGCAGCGGGGAGGAGGGCGGGGTGGGGTTGCTGTGCGGGCTTGGGTTGCGATCGTGCCGCGGACGCCGGCGGCGGCGCAGGTGGCTTAGCAATCTCCGCCGGCTGTGGCTGCGGTGACAGCGCCTGGGTCATCAGGCCGAGGGCGCAGTGCTCGGTCCAGGCGGCGCGTTCGCGGGCTTCGCTGTTCGCCTCGAGCTTCTGGCGGGCGGCCTGCATGCGCAGCAACAAGCGCAGCGCACTCTGCGCCTGGCGCATCATGCTGTTGGCCTGGGCGCGGCATTTCTGCGCCCAGTATGACGTTGTGTCTGCCTCCTCGGCGAGGCGCAGGAGCTTCTTCCACTGCTCGGAGGCAGCGACGTGCAGGGCCGCAACGTCTGCCTCGGCGGCGTTGGCCGGACAGAGCGCGGCGATGCGGGCGATGGCGGCCCGGTTTCGCCGGGCGAGATCCTCGGGGCTATCGGTGACCGGCGGAGGCAGCGTAGGGCATAGCGAGTGGACGAGCTGGTAATAGACGTCGGCCGGAAGCTGGTCGGCGAGGTTGGTGTGGTTCGGTGCGGTGCTGGCGGACATGGTTGCACTAGTAGCATTATTGTCCATACCTGTCAAGGTTAATTTCACTACCAGGCTCGAACATCGAATCAGGTAAGGCCTCAGCGTGGCAGAAGCCGGATCGGCCGGGCTCGCGCGCGGCGACCCTCGGGTCAATGCCCGGGGGCAGGCCCCCCGGAGCAAGTCCGAGGTGGGCCCTCGGGACGAAGCCCGAGTGACAGGCCCACGCAACGATGGATTAATCCGCCACGACAGCGCCGTGGCGCGGAGGGGGCGGCATTTGTGATCGGATTTTGGTCATCGACCGGTGGGAAAAGCGAAACTAAGGCACCGATCTATTGCATCGGCTAATTCCGCCTGGCCAAATGGCTTGGCTAGATGCTCGACGTCGGCAAGGTTTCCATGCACATCAGAATAGCCGGTTGCAAGAATGATCGGCAATTGGGGTCGCATCCGCCGAAGTTCCTTCGAAAGCTGTAATCCGGTCATGCCGGGCATTGAGTAATCCGTTATCACGAAGTCAAGCTGGTGGTATTCATCGTGCCTTTTGAGCGCCTCCTGACCCGATACAGCTTCGATCGTGGTGTACCCAAGATCCTCAAGCATCTCCGCTGTACTAGCCAGCACCAGGAGGTCGTCATCTACAACAAGCACTGTACCACGTCGGCGTCGCCGCATCGGGACGGGCTCAGAAGTGGCATCAGCCGGACGGGGAGCGGTCTTGGCGCAAGGCAACCAGAGCTCCGCGACAGTTCCGACGCCCTTCTTGCTACGCAGAACCAATTCTCCCCCGGACTGAGCCGCGAAGCCATAAACCATTGAGAGTCCGAGGCCGGTGCCCTTTCCGATTCCTTTCGTAGTAAAGAATGGTTCGGTCGCTCTGGCGAGCGTGGACTCATCCATGCCAGCACCGGTGTCGCTCGTGCTTAGCACCACATAAGAGCCCGGGCGAGAGTTTCCGGCCACGGTCGAGGATACTTGCTGGCCCCGCGCCTCGATACTGAAGGTCCCCCCTTTCGGCATCGCGTCCCGCGAATTGCTTGCCAAATTCAGTAGGGCCAATTCCAGCTGATTTATATCGACCTCCACAGCGGGCAGCACTGTGGGGAAATTCATCGAAAGACTTACATTGTCGCCAAGAGCGCTGCTCAAGAGAGACGCCATGCTATGTACCAAACTAGACAGATCAACCACTTTCGGCACCAAGGGCTGGCGCCGTCCGAAAGCGAGTAGTCGCTGTGTCAAGGCAGCCCCGCGCTCCGCACCCTGAACGGCGGTTCCGAGCAAACGTGCCGACTTTGCATCTTCCACGGGAAGCCGTTTTCGCAGCAAGGTCAGGCTGCCGAGCACAGCGTAAGCATCCGCCGAGTGCCGCGGTGTTGCACGGCCGTCGACCAAGCATGCGGACGACGCACTGGTGTCGCCTACCTCTTGAGGTCCGCGAGGAGTTCCTTGAGGTTCTCGATACCTTCGGCGGTAAAGGCAACGGTGGACATTTCGTCGATGTCCCAGACGGTGAGGACACCGTCTTCCGGCTCCATATCGAGGGCGATGTCGCGCAAGAGGTCCTCGTCCTCGCCGAGCATCTTGGCCACCCGGCCGATGGTGGAGACGGAACTGGGCGCCGCCATTGATCAGGCCGCGCGGTCGACGCGAGTAGCTCGCGGCCAATGCCAGGGCAGCAGTTCGTGCAACCGCGAGACTGGGTGATCACCGATGCGCGCGAGCACGTCGGCGAGCCAGGCGCGCGGATCGATGTTGTTCAACTTTGCCGACGCAATCAGCGAATACATCGCCGCTGCCCTCTCCCCGCCGCGGTCCGAACCGGCGAACAGCCATGACTTGCGCCCGAGTGCAATTCCGCGCAGCGCGCGTTCCGCCGCATTGTTGGTCAGGCAGATGCGTCCATCGGCAAGGAAGCGCGCAAAGGCATCCCATCGCTTGAGCATGTAGTCCATCGCCTTCGCGACGTCGGCATGACGCGAGAGCTTGCCGCGTTCGACGCGCATCCAGCTCTCGAGGGAGGTGGCGAGCGGCGCGACCCGGACCTGTCTTACGGCCTGCCGTTGGGTCGCTGGCAGGCCGTTGATGTCGCGTTCGACATCGAAGATCGCATCGATCCGGCGCACCGCCTCGATCGCGAGCGGCGCCTTGGCAACTTCGGCGAGCACGAACAGTTTGCGCCGTCCGTGTGCCCAACACGCGGCCTCAATGATCGGACCAGGCTGGCGTGCGGGGTGGTAGAGGTCGTTGAACCCGGCATAGGCGTCGGCTTGCAGAATGCCCGCGTAGCCGGCGAGATGTCGGCACGGATGCTCGCCGCTGCGATCGCGCGAATAGAAGAAGATCGCCGCTGGCGGTGCCGCGCCACCGAACGGCTGGTCGTCGCGCACATAGGTCCATAATCGGCCGGTGACGGTCTTGACCTTGGCCAACACCGGCACGGTGGTCTCATCGCCGTGTAGGCGCTCGGCGGCGAGTACGTGGGCCTTGATCAGCGTCACCAATGGCGACAGCGCCGTCGTGCAGGCACCCACCCAATCGGCCAGTGTGGAGACGCTGAGATCGATGCCCTCGCGGGCAAACCGCTCGCTTTGGCGGTTCAACGGCTGATGCTCGCCGAACTTGCCATGGACGATCGTCGCCAGCAGGTCCGGACCGGCGCGGCCACGGGAAATCGGATGGAACGGCGCCGGCGGCTGCGTGATCGTCTCGCACGAGCGGCAGGAAAACTTCTCTCGCACCGTCTGGATCACCTTGTAGGTCCGTGGAATGCTCTCCAACGTCTCGGTGGTGGTCTCGCCGAGCTTGGTGAGCTGACCGCCACAGCACGGACAGCTTGTCGGCGACGGCAGCACCAGCTGCTCGCGCGGCAGGTGCGCCGGTAACGGTGCGCGCACCGGCTTGGCGCGTGTGAACGGGCGCACGTTCGTCCTGTTCGTGGCCGCATGAGCGGCAGCCGCTTCGTCCTCGGCGGCAGCGGTCTCGAGTTCCTCGATCTGCATCTCCAACTGATCGAGCAGCTTGCGTCCACGCTCGGCGGAGGCGCCGAAGCGGTCACGCTTCATCTTGGCGATTAGCAGCTTCAGATGCGCAACCATCGCCTCGGCACCAGCGGCACGAGCCTCAAAATCACGCCGCGCGGCCTGCTCGGAGATTAGCGCTGCTTTCAGCGCGTCGATGTCATCCGGAAGTGTACCGGCCGAATCGCTCATGCCGACAACTGAAATCACACTCGCCCGTGGTCATGCACGCGAAATCTTCAAAAAAACCCCGGCAACTGTGCAACTAGTCCAATCTTAGCCCGCCAGTTCCGGTCGCCAGGTTCGCTGCGGGTGTCTCCAGTCGATTCCCTCTAGCATGTAGCCGAGTTGGGCCGCCGTAATCGCAACCACTCCATCCGCCGGCGATGGCCAGATGAACCGACCGCGCTCGAGTCGCTTGGCATATAGCGACATGCCGAGGCCGTCATGCCAAAGAACCTTTATCAGATCACCCCGACGACCCCGGAAAACATACGCATCGCCGGCGTGCGGGTTGCGCTGCAGGGACTGTTGTACTTGCAGGGCAAGGCCATTCATCCCGCGACGCATATCGGTCCTGCCTGCGGCCAGCCAGACGCGCATACCCGAGGGTGGCATCATCATCCGCGCAACACCGACAGCACGCGGCGGAGCGCCGCAACGCTCACTCCTTCGTCGATACTCACGCGCACGCTGCCGTTCAGCTCGATCTCGATCAACCCCGTTCGCCGTGGCGTTATCACCCGAGACGGCAACGGCTCTGATGCCGCCGGCGTCTCGCTCGGAACAGGCGCAATCCGCGCGGGGAAGAGATGCAGCTCCGAGCCGCAGGCAGTCTCGGCTGCAGCGAGGCGACGCCAGCGATAGACCAGGCTCGGGCAGATCCCGTGTCGGCGGGCAACGTCCTGGATGCGTACCCCAGGCTGCACAGACTCCCCCACCACCTTGGCTCGAAACCGAGCGTCATGCGCCCGACGCCGCTCTCCCACGATCTCGATCCGTGGGCTTGCCTCGCCATCTGTGGCTGCCACTCTGGCAGCCTCATGCTTGCTTCCTATCATCCCCCGAAGCAAATCAAGCCGCCACTATTCAGACAAGGCGGTCGTCACCGTAGGGATACAGCACAGCCGTAAGCAAGTTATTGAAATCATGAGCAAGAGCGCCCGTTAACCGGCCAATAGCTTCCATTTTTTGGGCATGGTGAAGACTTGCGGCGGTGGCTTGATGCTCGGCGATCTCGATCCGCAGCTTTCCGTTTAATATATCAAGCTCGCGCGTGCGCTGCGCCAAGGCGTGTTGAAGACGTAACTTCTCGCCAAAGTTGCGACTGGCCGTCCAGCTGGTTACCAGTAACGCCGCGACAAAAACAGTAATCATCGCCGCAGCGACCACGTGACGTTCCGAGCTATCGAGCCCGAAGCGGATTGCTAGTGGAAGGCCAGCGGGCACGATGAAGCAGGCGGCAGTTGGCCAATGCGGATAATGGATCGACGCGGCACCTGCTGACATGCCACCGATCAGAAAAACCCAAAATAGCTGGTATTGCTCGGAAGCAGGCAGCAGCAGCACTGAACCCACGCCCCAGGCCAAACCGGCTGCAAACGCGCCGCACACGTTAGCGCTGGACCAAAATCGGTAGTGATTATCAACCTGCTCATTATGGCGATATAACCACCACAGGCTGAGTTGGGCGGCCGCGATAATGATGGACGATCCAAGCCATAGATAGATACCCCGGTTTGGTTCGGCGAGTTCAAGCAATACCGTCATGAGCGTGGCGTTCACCACCGTCACCAGCACAGCGGCAGGGATCTGCTGCAGCGCGGTCCGCAGCCGCTCGGGGTGGATGTTGACCTCGCCACCAGGAGGTTGGTGTTCGGTGGCCTGCGTCATTGGCTAATGGTTTTCCGCCGCGGACCGAACCAAGTTGCTGACCTACGGCAGCACGGTCGAGCACAGCTGGTCATTTCACACCCGTAGCTGCCAACGGGCTCACCGGCGTGAAGTGCGTTCCCCGATTGAGCCCCTATCGAGGCATGATACTCAGAATCGCATATCACAAGCCTGTGTGCAAGCAATGATTGCCGACGTTTTCCAAAGGCATCCAACAGGCACTGCGAGAACGGTGGAACTCTACAATCCTACAACCCTAACGGGTAACTACCGCCATCTAAATAATCGATCTGCGGCTCAGCCAGGATTTGGATCCGACGGATCCGAACAGCATTGCAGTGGCCCGCTCGACTCGATCAGATGGCCCGAGCATTGGAGCTGGGGGAAATTTCAACGCAGTAATCGTGTTGGGTGCACTTCAAGGCCTCAAAACCGGTAATCCAGACCAACACGCACTGCATTCGAGCCGATGCCACCGTTCGGAACACGGTTGGCGCTTGCCTGAACTCGGAGATAGAGCGCATCGACCGACCAATGATCGGTCAAAGCGTACTGCAGCCCTCCCCCGAAAACAGCGCCTCGCAGGTTGCTATTAACCACCTGCTCCGAGACTGGGCTGCCGAGCACGGATGTTGTGACGCTGGATTTGCCTTCGCCGAAGCCAAAACCCGCGGTCGTATATGGAAGAAATCGCCCCATAGCATAGCCCAAGCGGAAACGGATATCCGCAAACCAACTCACCTCGGTATGGAACTCGTTTACCGCTTCCAGGCCGTTACACAGCACCGCAGGACAAGGCCGCGAGGCGTTCCCAAAAAGCCCTGGAAAGGGACTGATCCCGCTTGCCAAACCAAGCACCAATCCGTTTCGTAGCTGAACATTGTAGTCAGTGTAGATCGAGCCGAACCCGCTAAAGGTGGCGATCCGCCCCGATATGTCGCTATGGGCATTGCAGAAAGCGACCCCGCCTGCGGCGCCGATTGAAAATCCACTCCAGACTGCCGCAGGGGCCTGCGAAAGAGCGGCGCCCGGGGACATAACCGCAGCGACGAACATCGATGCAGAAAGGATACGCACTATACCTCCTGTCTAATCATGAATGAGAGCTTGATGCAGACTCGGATTAGAGGACATCACCTGCACCACAATTTATTGTGAGGGTGTGTGGTCACAGCAATGCTCAGAGGTTCAATATGGCGACCGAAGTTTTGGCAAATTCGGCCAGCGCGCAGCATGATCCGCTGCCGCTGGCGCACTCCATCGAAGGTGCAGCGCGACGCCTCGGCCTTGGCAGGACCAAGCTGTTCGCGTTGATTCGCAACAAGCAACTTCCTGCTGTGAAGTGTGGCAAGAGGACGCTCGTCCCGTGCTCCTCGTAGAGCCAAAAACGGACTGATTCTACACCGCGACCAACCTCAGGACGCTCGACTCCTGGACGCTGCCGGACTCCGAGCACTCCTGCGGCGGAGCGTAAGCGCCAGCCTTCGCATCGCATATCCCGACCCGTCATCGCGGGCCGCGGGGCCGCGGTGCGGCGATCCAGGGCCGCACGGCTGGCGCTTCTCGCGCGGCCTTGCCGGCGCGCTTCGGGCAAGACAACACTCGCGATGACGCCGGCCGGCTTCGGCGTGCGTGACGGACGCGAAACACAACGCGGGGGAACATACATGACGGCGACGTACGAGACGATGGTTGCCCGCGCGCGGGACATCGCCGAGACGGTGCTGAAGCCCGCCCAGGCCCCCGGAGCAAGTCCGAGGCGTGCCCTCGGGGCGAAGCCCGAGCGACAGGCCCACGCAACGATGGATTAATCTGGCACGACAAGCGCCGTGGCGCGGGAGTTCGGTCTTTTGGAAACTCACTGGTGGCGCATGCGGGCAACGTAGGAACGCAGCACCGCATAGATGCGCGTCTGATGACCCTTGCCGTGCCGCTTGAACCAATCCAGCACGTCGCGATCAACGCGCATATGCAGGTCGGCCTTGGGCTTCGGCAGTTCGACGGACACCTTATCCCAATCGACCACCATGCCCGCCTCGTCGGGGTCTGATGCAACGTCCTGCTCAATCTCGGCGCGTGTCATGGCTTCGGCGCGCGCCCAATCGGAGCCGGTTTCTCCGCGCGCCCGCTTTGCTGCCAGTTCCTTAGCCGTGTGCCTTACGATACGCCCTTTCTTCGGCATTGCTCACCCTCCTGAATGAAAACGTCTGAATCGAGATGGCCATTGATCTCGGCTATCGAAACGAAGCGTTCCTCGTTATTGCGGAACGACGGAGCCGTGATCAGCGGGCGACCCGTCGAATATCAGGCTGGCGTCCGCAAAATCAAGGCCGCGTCTTGCCTTGTTTTTGAGTCGCTTTGTCTCGTCTCATTCGAACATGTATGGTTATTTTGTGAACACAAATCAAAGACCGTACATCATGTGCAAAAGTCGCGGGCAGGCCGAGGAAGCCCGCCCTCCGCCAACTCCCACAATAACCCGCAGCCGACTCAGCTCGCGCTCGCTCACCTGGATCACCGTCATCGCACGCCCACTCCGGCCGCCCCGATGACCAGTGTCCGCAGTGACATTTCTATCGGTGAGGCGGGTGACATTTCCATCGGTGACTTACACTGTCGGCGCAAGGTAGAAATGTCACTCGGCGCGCAAAGTAGAAATGTCACCCCCAGGCTGCGGCCGGCCAACCCAAAGAGCCGCGCATTCAATGCCTTCCTGAATACCCAATGCCCTTTGTTCGACCCGCCGGAGGCGTGGTCGAATGGTCGGGACGCCCTTCGTTCTTTAATCGCGGACCTCTTGGCAAGTGGGGAATCGACGAAATGTTGTCGCGCCTGTAGGTCGGCAATGGGTGGATTCCGGACCCAGTCGCCCGCCACCATTGCAACGCTCAGCCACCTTCCGGCGACAGGAGGGGTTTTACTTTGCCCGCCGCCAGTATTCACTTTTTTCGCAGGAGGAAGGGCAGTGCAGGGATCGCTGGGGGAGAAGATCGGTGAAGGCGCGTTCTCGGACGTCCACGCCTGGGCGCCCGGTCAGGTGGTGAAGCTGTTCAAGGACGGCCGACCGCAACGGCTCGCCCGGTACGAGGCCCACATCACCCGCGCCGCCTTCGCCGCCGGCGCTCCGGCGCCAGAGGTGCTCGGCGAGGTGACGCTGGACGGGCGCTTCGGCATCGTGCTGTCGCGCCTCGACGGACCGACCCTGAAGCAGCTTTCGCGAAGCGGCGCCATGACGAACGGACAGGTGGGCTCGATCCTCGCGACCCTCGCCCTATCCGTCCACAAGACGCCCCCGCCGCCAGAGGTGCTCCGCCTGCGCGACTTGATGGCGGGCTCGTTGCGCGACGACGGCGGCCGGATTCCGGAGCACATCGCCGCCGGCATCCTCGCCCTGATCGACCGCCTGTCGCCGGGAGACGGGCTGTGCCATGGCGATCTTCACCCCGACAACGTGATCATGACGGCGAATGGTCCAAGATTGATCGACTGGCTAGGTATCGTCCGCGCGCCCGCCGCCCTCGACCTTGCTACCAGCCACATTATCCTTGCCGAACTCACCGCGGACGTCGTTGCCGATCCGGAGCGGCCGCGCGCCTACAATGCAGTCATGCAGTCCGAATACGCGCGGCTAGCCGGCATGTCACAAGCGGCGCTGACGGCGGTGATGGAGCCCTACCTGTCCATCATCCGCGTCCGCGCCCTCCTCGCGGGGTGGTGTGGGCCCGCCCAGCGGGAGCGGTTGATTCCAGCGCGTCGAGGCGACCCTGCGCTCGGAGAGCTGATCGGTCAGCCCCGGGTCCGTCGCCCGCACGCTTGCGCACTGGATTGCCCAAACCAGAGAATGTCGCGGATAGTTTCTTTGTTCGGCTGAAGCGCCGTTTCTCCGCCCCGGCCTGCATCATCACACTGCGCCGCGCGGAGCAACGGTCAAGACTGGCCGCAGGCCACCGCCGGAGGCGGCGCGAAGCGGTCTTGACGGCTGCGAGCACGGCGTAACGCTCGATCAGGTTGGGGGCTACTGTCCTGCCGGGTCATGGTTCTTTCCGCGGTCTGTTGTCAGCCGCAACGTGGCGTCGGGGAGGTCGGCACCCCTATGTCCCGAACGCGGTCACCTCGAAAGGGCCGCAACGAAGGACGCGGGGTTGCCGGGCCTCGTCCCGGCTGGGACATGCTCCCGCCTCGATCAGGCGGATCTCTGTTCGCGAATCCGGGGGCTCGCCGCGCTCATGCGGCGGCCACTGCGTCACCCCAATCGAAATCGCGGTCATCTTTCCAGACGCGGTGCATGATCACGCCCAGTTTGCGGGCAACCGCCACCTTGGCGCGACGCATGCCGATCCGAGCGGCAAGGCCGAGTCCCCACGTCCTGAGCTTCGATGGCTTCGGATGGCGAACAAGCAAGACGTTCGCTGCCTCGAACAGGTAGGAGCGGAGCAATCCGTCACCACACTTCGATATATGACCGGCCTTGTCGACCTCGCCGGACTGATAACGTCGCGGCGTGAGACCGAGATAGGCCCCGACTGACGTTGATTGTTTGAAGCGAGAGGGATCGTCGATCACTGCCATATATGCGAGGGCAACGATCACGCCGACGCCCGGCACCGACATCAGGCGGCGTGCGGCGGCATCGGCCTTGGCTCTCAGCACCACCTGACGGTCAAAAATCGTGACCTGATCACGGATGGCCAGCCAGGCCGCAAGTAAAGGTTCGATGATCGCCGACAATGCCTGGTTATCGCCGATCGCGTCACGGACGCGTATCGGGAAAGGGCCTTTGCAGCCACGGGCAATGACATGGCCGAACGTCTTCAGCAGACCACGTATATTATTGGCCACGGCCTGACGCTGCGAAACCAATTGCGCTCTGGCCATCAGCAACATGCGCAGGGTTTGTGCGTCCATGCTCTTGATGGCGACCTCGCGGAACCATCCGGTTCGCACGACCTGTGCGAGGCCAAGTGCATCGTTGGCATCGGTCTTGTTGACTTGCAGGCTAAGTGCCGCCTTTGCGTGGCGGGCGTCGAGGCAGACGACCGGCAAGCCGCGCCGCCGCAATCCGAGGGTCAGCCAATTAGAGAGCTGGCCGGTCTCCAAACCGAATCGCGCGAGGGCCGGGGCCTGAGCGCGGACGATCCGGCAAATCGCATCGGGTTCCGTGGCACACTTGCCTCGCCAAACGACAGCGCCGTTGCTGTCGATGACGCAGATCGAGGTGGTCTCAAGCGAGACGTCGAGTCCGACGTAGTGTTGCTGATCCATGGCGTTGCTCCGTGTTGTGGTCACGGAGGGCTACCCGGTGGTCGGTTCCGGCTGTCCTTCGCGATTACGCCATGTCCCGACAACTGCCACCAGCCGAGGCGCGCAGAGGAGCGGTCAAGAATGCCGAAGGCACCGCGAAGCGGCGGGCGCTGCAGGCGACCGTCCTTGACGGCTCCGAGCACCGGGGCCCTTGCTGACCGGTCAGGCCGGCAGCGTGGTGATGTCACGCCGTGACGGGCGACCTTTGGACGGTAAGCCGGGCGCTTCGAGATTGTTCGGTGGCCGCTGCCGGGCAGGGTGGTGGCGGCGTCGGTTGGGCGCATAGGCTCCCTGCTGCGCCTGCACGTGCGCCAGCACCTCGGTCAACCGCTTGTTCTCCACGATCGTGCCCGGTTCGACCGTGCGGATCTTGTCGAACACCCGGAACGGCAGGTCGCTGCCGTTGGACCGGACGGCGAACCGACCGTCCGGGTAGTTCACCACCTCCACCGTCTTGCGCGCCAAGCTACGTGCCAGCGGCGTCGGTTCGAGGATCAACATCATGCGATCATAGTGCAGTGTCAGGTTGTTGGTAACAGTCCGCTTCTCTCGCCAGGCCAGGATTTCATCAAGATCATCCCGGGGCGATAGGCGCCGATGGAGATCCGTGCCGTTCAATGGCTCTCGACCAAAGCGCTTGTTGTAGTCGGTGATGAATCCCGGCAACCAGGCGTTCGCTGCTTCGATGCCGGCAATGTTGGCGAGCCGCAACTCCTTCACCAGCCGGTCTTGCAGCGTGCCAAATGCACGTTCCACCCGACCCTTGGCCTGCGGAATGTTGGCACAGATGATGTCGATGTTCAGCTCGGCCAGGGCCCGCCCGAACTGCGTGATCCGCTCGCCGCCGATGGCATCCTTGTTGTTCACCCGGAAGATGCTGTGCTTGTCGCTATACAATGCGACCGGCTTGCCGTGTGCCTCGAGATAGCGGCGCATCGAGCGAAAGTAGTCGAACGCCGATTCCGATGCCGCGAAGCGCAGTTCCATGATCCGGCTGGTCGCATCGTCGATGAAGGCGAGCAGCGTGCAAACCGCACCACGGTCCTCGAACCAGGCGTGTTCCGAACCGTCAATCTGCACCAGCTCGCCGAGACACTCCCGCCGGCGTCGTGGTTGATGCGGGCAGGGCAGGCGGTGGCGCCGGTCGACCCACAGCCCGTCGGCGATCATCCATTGCCGCAGCGTCTCGTGCGAGACCGTGCAGCCGTGCAGCTTTGCCAGCTTCTCGGCCGCCAGCGTCGGCCCAAAGTCGCGATACCGCTCGCGCACGATCGTCAGAGCCAGGGCCCGGACCGCGTCCGGCAATCGGTGGTTGCTGCGCCGACCGCGGCGCTTCGAGACCAGGCTGGAGGCGCCCTCCTGGCGCAGACCGCGCAGTAACCGCAGTGCCTGACGCCGGCAAATCCCGATCAGTCTGCAGGCATCCGCGATGCGCAGCCGCCCGGACTGGACGCCAAGCAGAACTTCCAGCCGGCTGAACTCCTGCGTGCTCATCGACATCACCGCCATGGCACCGCTCCCGGGACCCCAAGACCCCTGAGGGTGACATCTCTATTTTGCAGAGGGGTGACATCTCTATATGGCGCTTACATACACGTGCCGCAGAAGACGCGTTATCGAAAGTCGGCGCTGGCCCCGTTGATCGGGCTCACGACGGGGGTTCCAAACGAAAGGCTGTGCGGGCGGACGCCTGATTGATAAGGCTGAACCAGCGGATGCACTTTTGCCCGGAGGATGTCACGACGACTTTCACCAGATAAGCACCCGGCAACAATTTCCAATTCGGGCTGCGCCAGATAGGTGTGCAAAGGTATGCTTCATTGTTAAAGCCGTAACAGTTATCGTCACCGTCAATGCGGATAGCAATATCGAGGATTTCACTTTCACCAGGGTAGACAACAACCCCTCGGAAGCTCGGCAGTAAAACAACAGATGGCGGAGCATCGGGCATTGGCTGGCCGTCAGAACTCAAGCTCGGTAATCTCATCGGTTCTGGGGAGTTGGCCCACCGTCCCTCCATCGCTCTGCCAAAGATATCCTGCCTATTATCGGAGCTAAGGAATGTGATCGCTGCGCGGCATTGTAATGCCGGAGCACGCAGTGTCCACCTGGCCCAAAGCGGTAGCGTCCTATTGGAGAGCTTGACACGAAGGGATCGCATCGCGGTGGCGTCGCTGGCCTGAAAGTCAACTGGCTGGTCTATTTCTAGGGTGAGGCTTGGCCTACGGAGATATTCGATGAGGATCGCGATTCCCATTGACACTACGGCACCGAGAATGACGGCTAGAAAACTCCCCAAGGCTTCCTCCCGAGAATCCGATAAACTGCATTTCTTGTGCACTCTCCAGCGAAAGTCAAAGCCGCATAATCGGCTCGGCCCTGGTGCTTAAAATGGTGACGGCTTGCCGCCGCAAAGTGTGACCGCGTGCCGGAATGCCTTAACAAAGCGGCTGGCATATTCCACATCGTTAAAAAAGAACACCGCGACGAATGTCTTTGTCTTGCGATCCGCTTCGTGGTCGCGACCCTGTAGCTTAGGAAATACAGTATGCGAAGCCTCGTCAATGAGCGGTGCCTTATTGCGTGTCTGGAATTCCATGTTCTCAAGATCACAGGTCATGCCATTGGGATCGAGGTTGCAGGACAGTCCGCCGTGCTGTGAGTCAAGCTGCCACGTCTTGATTGAGTTTGGATCAATATCACGCAAATTAAAAGTATAGGTTGTTGAGCTATACATCTGTTTGTATAGAGGCGCACTCGGATCATCCTCAACATGCAAGCTCATCACGCAATCGGCGTGGCTAAATGTTTCGGTCCTTCGCTTAGTGAGCTACCCTTTAAGATAGTCCTCCTCTACTCCGTAGCCGAATGACCCGCCCTCGGATATGTGTGGATTAAAAGTGCTATCCATCCATGCGAGCGTATCCGCAAGGGTCGGCTGTTCATCCTGCGCGGTCGATCCATTAGTCCAGAGGCAGGCTGCTGCGACAGCCAAGGCAATGCATGCGGCTCCCGAATTTCGCATCAAACTGCTGAGGATGTCCATGTCATACTACCTCGGCCAGTTACGTCGGGCGAGCCACACGTCACGTCGCCTGTGCTCGCCACTTTCGTGGTAATACCTATAATCTTTGACAAGCTCCAAGATGTGGATGTCTGTGCAAGAACCGCCAGATATAAGTCTATCAAAATTCTCTGGCGTAAGGTGATCGTCGCCTTCCGACCAGTTGTTGCGCATTTGAAGTGCCGCAGCTTTCAATTGCGGCGAGCAGGACTCCGACTTTAGTATTCCTTGCAAGATGCCGAAGGCATAGTCAGTCATCACTAGATAGGTATCTGACGATTTGACTCGCTTTATGGCTGCGGGGGAGAGACCAAAATTAGACAAGGTATCAAGAACACGGGAACGCCATCGATCACTTACATTGGGTGGGGTGCCGCCTATGCGCCCGTTACGGGCCATCAATTCTATGACGATGCTCCCGGTCATCTCTGCAAGCTCGTAAAACTCCTTTATTGTGACGCGCGCTTCATCGATCACTTGAGCAATTTCGCGCGTCTTTGCCTCAAACCCGGTGGCGCTTGCCTTCAGAGATTCTAGCTTGTCTATGTTACCAATCAGGGCGCAAAAAAAATGCACACACGATTGCCGCTGCTCCACGCGTTGAAGACCATGCTCCGGGAAACAGGAGAAGATAGCCCTCTATCACAAGAAATATAACAGCGAAGCCATTGAACATGAATCTCAAGTCGAAATGCCGCGACCATCGGTTCTCCTCGGCTTGCCGATCCTGACGGTCTCCACCTTTCACAGCGACAGCCTCGAAATCGTCGATTTGCCGACGTTGTAGCTCTTCGGCAGTTCCTTGAGCGTTTCGCCCTGCGCCCGCCGCCGCCGTGCTTCTCTCTGCTGCTGCGCCGTGAGTTTCGGGGGACGGCCCATATGCTGGCCCCGTGCCTTCGCCCGGCTCCTGCCTTCCGCCGTGCGTGTGCGGATAAGGTCGCGTTCCACATCCGCCAGCCCCCCGAGAACGGCAATCATAAGCCGCCCGGTGCTGGTGGCGGTGTCCGCCCACGGCTCCGCCAGTGATCGGAATTGCCCCTTGGCGTCCACGATCTGCTTGACGATGGCGAACAGGTCGAAGGTCGAACGCGCCAGCCGGTCGATGCGTGTGACCGTCACCACGTCGCCGGGGGCGAGGGCCTTCAGCATCTTCAGCAGTTCCCGCCGGTCGGGCCGCGCGCCCGTTGCCTTCTCCCGGTAAATCTTCGTGCATCCGGCCTTGCGTAGTTGCTCAAGCTGCGCGTCAAGGGTCTGCCCGTAGGTGCTCACGCGGGCATAGCCGAGGGGCCGGTTTTGCGGTTTGCTTTCGGTCATATCTTGCGGGAAGCGTCCAACTTCAGCCTAACCCATTGACAAAGCAGGGTCAAGAAAAGTTCCCGAAAGTCTTGAATTTCGAGAAACACTATGGGGCGGCTCAGTTCATTCCGTAGAGGCTGCACGCCCCTCACTCTTTCGACGGTGGCTTACCTGCTGCCAAGAGCTTGGCGTCAAGAGCGACTTTCCGTGCTTTAGCCTGCTCGGGACGGACATAGAAATGTTGGAACATCTCCTCGATAGTCTCCAAACACCACTCTGCCTCTTCCGGTTCAACGTCAATAATTTGTAGCGTGGTAAGGTCTGTAACCGGGTGAGCGGAGAAATTGCCGAAGTTCCTGATAGCGTCAACTGTCAATCGAAGAGATTCAGGAATGCCCTTTTTCGGATCCGTCTCGGCCAGAAGCAGATCGATCTCCTTCGCGAGGTCGCGGGCTTCGTATCCGTGTTCGTGGAGGATCGCCTGTAAGCAGCGGCGTGATAGCGCAGCCGATGCCTTTGCACTGAATGGGAGAACCCGGCCTGCCTCTACATAATCTCGTGCTATATGCTCGGGCACCTCTGGAGGAACCGGCCCGCGATTTGAGCCGACAGGATAGACTTGGACCCATTCGAATGGTTCAAATCCGCCTTGTTCAGCGGTGGTGTTGTTAACGTAACAGAGTTCTATTGTATGCGCCATGCAGGCGGGGCAAAGCGCTATTCGACTTTTCCAATCTATCGAGGTCCCGTCGAACGCAAGCCGCCTCTCGTCCCAGTTTTCATGGAAATGAGTCGAACAGTGTGGACATTGCAATTGAGTCCCTCCTTCTGGCTGCTCGTTGTGGCTGCGGGTGTCACGCCCCGGCTCACCTCTGTTATCCCACTGCGATATCTTGTGTCTCCGGCGTGTCACACAACCCAAACAATTGTCGCATAAGGCCCATTGTGTCAACTTTTTTCAAGTATCCACCAAAGTCCCCGCAGCATGCGTCAAATGAAACTCTGCGGCCCCACCGGCCACGATTGGGTTTGCGGGGCGGGCTTGGCGCCTCTGAATACTTGGTGTGGGATTTTGTTACTAGGAGTGCGGCGGCACAATATCTAGCTAGGTCAAGCTGCGCCTGCCAGTTGATCGCCAAGCGCGCCACGCCGCACCATTTCCAGGCCCGTGGATTCCCACACCGTGGCCCGAACCGCCCCCTCGATCGACGCCCGCTTCTATCGGCTGGTTCGCTCCCTGTCGCCCGCCGGTATCGATTTCGGTAAGGTTCCTCGCAGCCCCGTGGATCAAGCAGTAGAAACCCTGCAGACTGCACTGCGCAGCGGCAGGCGGCTGTAGCTCTCGACACACCCGTAATTGCCTACTGCGCCAACCATCGCCGTGCCCTACCACCCCTCATCGCTCCGACCCAGGAACGTCAGCACACGTTCCATCACCTCGCCCTTCGGATAGATCGCCGCCAACGCGCGGGCGCGGGTCAATGGGTCGCTGGCGAAGAATCGCTCATACAGCACTTGCCGCCCGCCGAAGGCGCTGCCGGCAACGTCCCACGCAAGCCGGAACAGCTTCGTCCGATCAACCGCCCCGATCGCATCGGTGGCGAGGTACTGCTCGATCGCCGGCCTCAGCGGTCCCTCGAAATCGGCCTCGCTCGGCGTGATCAGGAAGCTGCTCGATCCCAATAGCTGCAGGATCTCGATCATCCGCGGATAGGCAGTCATGAAGATATTTCGGGTGCACTCCGCCGGCACGACTGCCGGACACATGACGCCCCAGCGGTCGATCGCCGCATCGGCCTCGGCCGCCCGCATGCAGGCCCGCATGATCTCGGTGGTGAGCATCAGCTCGCCGATGCGCTCTTCCGTGTGCGGCAGATGCGCGTTCCCCAGCGCCTGCGTCATCAACAGCGCGATGCCCAGCACGAACTCGCATTTGGCGAGGTTCTTGGCTGCACCCTGATGCGCCGCATGCGCATTCGAATGCGTCTCGTGCGGTGCCCGATTGAGCCGCTCGACCTCGTACAGCAGGAACACCCGCTCCCACGGTACCAGCACGTCGTCGAAGAAGACGATGCAGTCCATCTCCTCGAAGCGCGAGCTCAAGGGCTGGTCGAAATGCGAACGCCCGAGGTCGAAGCTATCGCGGCAGAGGAACCTCAGGCCCGGGGTGCCGCAGGGGATCGCGAAGCTGACCGCGAACCGGTCCTGGCCCTCGCTATGGCGGGCCAGCCGCGGCGAATAAACTGCGATCTCGTCCGATAACGGACCGAGCGTCGCCAGGATGCGCGCACCGCGAACGACGATCCCGGAATCGGTCTCGCGCATCACCTGAAGCGCGGTGCCCTCTTCCAGGTTGAACATGCCGGTGGGGTTGCGGCTGCGTTGCAGATTGATCAGCGAATGCGTCAGGGTGATGTCGTTCTCGCGGATATATTCGACGTAGCGCCGCATGTTTTCGCCGAATTCGGGACGTTTCTCGCCGAAATAATCGGCGGCGGCGCCCCAGGCCGCGAAGGTCACATTCATGAAATCCGGCGACCGACCCATCATGCCACAGGTCGCCCGTGCCCAGTTCAGCATCATGCGACGGCGCGTCTCCAGCGCCTCGCGCGTTTTCGGCGTGTCGAACGAGCGACCGACCGGCTCCCCGCTCGAGGGCGACGCATAGGTCATGACGTCGCGCAGCTCGGGGTCATGCTGCATGTCGTACAGCCGTGCGACCGCCTGCGCGCCCCGGGCGAGCCCTGGATGCGTCGTTACGTCCCGCACCCGCTCGCCGGCGAGCCACACCTCGCGCTCCTGCGCCCGCAGCCCGTCGAGATATTGCCGCCCGGTCCGTGCCGGCATCGCTTGGTCCCCCTTCGCTTTAGGCCATCTGCATTGTGCGGATGGCCGCTCTGCACGGGGATTATGGCAGAGTTCACCCCTCGCCGTGCCCATCGGGCTGGCGAAATCGCTCTAGGGGCCAGTCTCGCCGCCTTGGGTGCCGCTCAGGAAGGTCCCTCAATCCAATCAGCGGAATGGACGCTGCCTTTGGGGGGCGAGCAGGGGGACTTGCATTACGCTATCCACCTTCCCATAGTGGCTTGCGTCATGCAATCGACCCAGCGCACACCGACCTGCCATGCAGCGTAAAAGCTTCGGCAATATGCAGTGCCCCATCGCCCGCAGCCTTGAGCGCGTCGGCGAATGGTGGAGCATCCTCATCCTTCGCGACGCCGCCCAGGGCCTCACCCAGTTCGACCAGTTCCAGAAGAACCTGGGCATCGCGCCCAACATCCTCGCCCGCCGGCTCAACGCCCTGGTCGAGGCCGGTCTGCTCGAACGCCGCCGCTACAGCGAACACCCGCCGCGCGACGAATACGTCCTCACCGAACGCGGCTGGGATTTCCGGCCCGTGCTCTGGGCCTTGCTCGCCTGGGGCAACAAGCACTTCGCACCCGAGGGCCCGAGCGTCGTCGTCGTTGACAGCGAAACCGGCAGCCCGGCCGACCCCGTCCTCGTCGACCGCAATACCGGCAAGATCATGACCCCGGAGACGTTCCGCAGCGCTCCGGGCCCCGCGGCCGACGAGCGCACCCGCGCCCGATACCGTAAAGACGCCACCTCGGAGCACGCTTCATGAGCGCCACAAACGTCATGGAGCGTGACACCCTCGCTCCCCCGCCGGCTGCCCTGCGCGCCCGCCGCTCCTACAAACGTCCCGCCCTCGCGGCTCTTGGCCTCGCTGCCCTGCTGGGCGCCGCGGATTACGGCTATGACTGGTGGACCACGGGGCGCTTCATCGAGACCACCGACGATGCATATGTCGGTGGTGACGTCACCCAGATCGCGCCCCACGTCGCCGGGTTCGTCAGCCGGATCCTGGTGAAGGACAACCAATATGTCCGCGCCGGACAGCCCCTGATCCGCCTGGACCCCAACGACTTCCAGGCCGCCCTGCATCACGCCGAAGCCGTCCTGCAATCCCGCCAAGCCGACCTCGCCAACCTCGTCGCCAAACGCGTCCTCCAGCAGGACATGATCGACCAGGCCCAGGCCGACCTCACCGCCAAACAGGCGCAGGCGGTCTTCGCCGCCCAGGAGGATCAGCGTTACAGCGCTCTCGAGAGCACTCCCGCCGGATCGCGCCAGAACGCGGAGAGGGCCCGCTCGGCCGACCAGTCGGCCCACGCCGCCGTTCTCTCCTCCGCCGCCTCACTGCAAGCCGCCAAACAGCAGCTTGCCGTCATCGACACCGATATCGGCGCCGCCGAAGCCGGCGTTTCGGAAGCCAACGCCGATTTGCGTACGGCGCAGCTCAATCTGGGTTATACCGATATCGCCGCCCCCATCGATGGTTACGTCGGCGACCGCTCCGCCCAGGTCGGTGCCTACGTGGCCGCCGGCACCGATCTGCTGTCCGTCGTCCCTGCCCAAGGCCTCTGGGTGGACGCTAATTTCAAGGAAGACCAGATCGCTCGGATGAAGCCCGGCGATCCCGCCACTATCGTGGCGGACGTGCTGCCCGGCCGTACGTTCCACGGTCATGTCGTGAGCCTCGCGCCGGCGACCGGCGCGGTGTTCAGCATCATCCCGCCCGAGAATGCGACCGGCAACTTTACCAAAATCGTGCAGCGCGTCCCGGTTCGCATCTTGCTTGACGGCGATGGGGGCGACCTTGGGCTCCTCCGCGCAGGCCTTTCCACCATTGTCAGCGTCGATACACGCCGGGACTCAGCCAAATGAGTGCCTTGAGCGACATCCTCCCGTTTGCCGTCATGTGCGTCGGAATGTTCGCGGCTTTGCTCGACATCCAGATCGTCGCGTCGTCGTTGCAGGACATCGGCGGTGGCTTGTCCGCCGCACAGGATCAGATCAGTTGGGTGCAGACGGCCTATTTGATCGCCGAGATCATCATGATCCCACTTTCCGGCTGGCTGACCCGCGTTTTCTCCACGCGTTGGCTGTTTACGATGTCGGCCGCCGGTTTCACCGCATCCAGCATGCTGTGCGGGGTAGCCTGGAACATCCAGAGCATGATCCTGTTTCGCGCCCTGCAGGGAATGCTCGGTGCCTCCATGATTCCAATCGTCTTCACCTCTTCGTTCCATTATTTCCCTGGCAAGCGGCGGGTTTATTCAGCCGCGGTGGTCGGCACGATCGCCTCCGTCGCGCCCGTTTTGGGACCGGTCATCGGCGGGTGGATCACCGACACGCTGAACTGGCACTGGCTGTTTTATGTCAATCTGGTGCCAGGCATCGCGATCACCATTCTGGTGCCGATTATGGTCCGTATCGACGAGCCGGACCTCTCTCTGTTGAGAGGTGCCGATTATCCCGGCATCGTCCTGATGGCGCTCGGTCTCGGCAACCTGGAGTATGTGCTGGAGGAGGGCACGCGGTGGAACTGGTTCAGCGATGACACCATCCGCACCTGTGCGTGGATCGCCGGGATCTCCCTTATTCTGTTCGTGGGCCGCAGCCTGACATTCCACAATCCGGTTGTCGATCTGCGCGCGCTGACCAACAGGAACTTTGCTCTGGGCTGCCTGCTCTCTTTCATCACGGGCATCGGCATCTTCACCACCATCTATCTGACGCCGCTATTCCTTGGCTATGTGCGCGGGTTCAGCGCCTGGCAGACCGGGATCGCGATCTTCTCGACGGGAGTCGCCTCGTTGGCTGGCGTGCCTGTGTATATCTTGCTAGCCCGCAAGTACGACCTGCGCTGGCTGATGATGTTCGGATTGGCAAGCTTCGGTGCCGCCATGTGGTTCTATAGTTTGATCACCCATGACTGGGGCGCAGATCAGCTTTTACTGCCGCAGGTGCTTCGCGGCTTTCCGCAGGTATTCGCGGTAGCACCGGCCGTGAATCTCGGCCTGGGCAGCCTGCCACCCGAGCGGCTGAAGTTCGCCAGCGGTCTGTTCAACATGATGCGCAATCTGGGCGGGGCCGTGGGAATCGCCGTGAGCGCCGCGATCATCAACGATCAGACAAATTTTCATTTCCTGATGATCGCCTCGCGCCTCACCCCGGCGAATAATGCGATGGAGCAGTTTGTGCACGGCGTTACGGAGCGATACGCAGCGGTTCTCGGTAGCCTGGATGCCGGGCGTGCAGCGGCACTCAAGCAGCTATGGTTGCTCGCGTATCGTGAGGCATCGACGCTGGCCTATGCGGACGCGTTCCGCGCCATCATGCTGGCGTTCATCGTTGCCACTCTGCTGGTGCCGTTCATGCGCAAGATAGCGGCGCAGACATCGCCACAAACCGAATCTCACTGACCCCGGAGACTGAATATGCAAACATCGTCCCTGCGCGCCGCGCTGATCACCGGCGCCTCCTCCGGCATCGGCGCGACCTACGCAGACCGTCTCGCCCGGCGGGGCCACGACCTTGTCCTTGTCGCCCGCGACGAGCAACGGATGGACGCGATCGGCGCCCGTCTCCGCGCCGAGGCCGGCGTTGTCGTCGATGTGCTTCCCGCAGACCTGACGAATCAGAGCGATCTTAACCGCGTGGAGGCGCGCCTTCGCGAAGACTCGAGCATCGGTCTGCTCGTGAACAACGCCGGCGCGGGGGACTTCAGCGGATTCGCAAACCCGGATCTTGACGCAGCCGAAAAGCTGATTCGCCTGAATGTAACCGCGCTTATGCGCCTCGCCGGCGCCGTTGTGCCCCGCTTTGTCGCCGGGGGCGGCGGCTCGATCATCAACATCTCCTCCACACTGGCGCTCGCGCCCGAGCTTCTGCCAGGGGTTTATTCGGCCACCAAGGCATTCGTCCTGACATTCTCGCAATCGCTGCAGACCGAGCTTGGCCCGCGCGGCGTTTACGTCCAAGCCGTGCTCCCGGCCGCGACGCGGACTGAGATCTGGGAGCGCTCCGGTAGAAATGTCGATGCCATCCCCAACGTGATGGATGTTGGGGAACTCGTTGATGCAGCGCTTATCGGTTTTGATCGCAGAGAAACTATCACTATCCCATCCCTGCCTGACGAAGGACAGTGGAACGCCTTCTCCGCCGTCCGGCTGGCTATGCTGCCGAACTTCCGCCAGGCGCATCCTGCCGCACGCTACCAGACGTGACTGGCATGCGTATCCTGGTCGTCGGCGCCGGCGCAATCGGCGGATATTTTGGTGGACGCCTGTTGGAAGCGCGACGAGACGTCACGTTCCTCGTCCGGTCCCGCCGCGCTGAGCGGCTCCGCCGCACAGGGCTGTCGATCCGCAGTCCGCGCGGCAACTTCGATGCTCCAGCGCCGATAATACTATCCGAGGACCTTCGTGATCCCGCCGACCTGATCCTCCTGAGTTGCAAAGCCTACGATCTGCCCGAGGCCACGGAGTCGTTCGCACCCGCCGTCGGCCCACGTACGGTAATTTTGCCAGTCCTCAACGGCATGCGGCACGTCGATCTGCTCGAACAGCGCTTTGGTCCCGCCGCGGTCCTGGGAGGCCAGCGACCCGGCAGGGGTTTCCGCCGAGCGAGGCCGTCCTTCAGCGAAGCCGGGCCATGTTCACAACCGCCGGCTCCGTTCTGACCGCCTCCATGCTGCGCGACATTCAGCGAAATGCTCGTACCGAAGCTGATCCATGTGCTGGGGGACCTGCTGAAACGCGGGGGCGACCCGCCGACCTCACATGCGCTGCTCCGCATCGCCTACGCGCATCTGCTCGCCTACGAGTTTTGTCGCGCGAGAGCGCAAGAGACGGCGGACCACCGCGTCTCCGAACCGAGGTAGCTTGGGGACAGCTAGTGTTCTGACTTTGACACTTCGATCCCGACCGGGATGGCGGGATCGGCCGCGAACCAGATGGAGGCCGGGGATCGAAGCGATAGGATCGCAACACTAGGTCGGTAGCGTCGCCTCAATGGTGCGCAGTAGCTCGTCGATGGTAAACGGCTTGGTGATGAATTTGTGCCGGCCCGCGCTGGCCGCAGCCGCGCGATCCGCAGCACCGCTCATCAACACGACCGGTATGCCGAGACGCCCGGCTCGATCGATGACCGAGTTGGCGCCGCCCCCAGGGATCAGACAGTCGAGCAGGACCAGGTCGAACCCGCGGTCGCCGAGCCGTTCCAGCGCCGCCATGGCGCTGCCGACCGGGGTCGCGCGGTAGCGGCTCCGGAGTGCCTCAGCCACCACTTCGGAGACCAACTCGTCGTCTTCGACCACCAGGATGCTGGCGGTATCGATCGATGTGGCAATATCCATCGGGGAAACCCGCGCTCTAAGTGATTTAGTTCCGAGCATGCCACACTATTCGACTTGTTTCAGAAAGTCCAGTGCCCTGATTGGGTAGAGACCCAATGAAAGCGGGACAGCGGCGGGTCGCCAGGTCTTCGTCGCTGGCCCGCGCTGCGCTTGGCCGCTAAACACTGCCGGATCGGACCATGTGCGGGAATCCTGCTTATGCGGTTCCGCCCCCGGATGACGAGGAGCCGATGGCCGCTACTGACCGACGACCAAAGTCACGACCGCCGCAGTCCGCCAACCGCCGAGCCGGCAATTCGCGGCGCACGACAGCTATTCTGTTCGGGTTGGCCGTCACAGCGGCACTCTCGGCCTGTGCGCCGGGGATCATCGAGGTTGGGCCAACTCGAGAGGTCAAGTCGCCGAGCCAAGCGATCTCCGACGCGTCGTCCGGGGATACCGTGCTCATCGATCCAGGCGTCTACGCGGACTGTGCTGTGGTCAAAGGCAGCGATGTCACTATCCAGGGCGCCGGTCCCGGGGTGGTGCTGACCAGCAAAACCTGCGGTGGAAAGGCGATCCTGGTCACCAGGGGCGAGGACATCACGATCCGCAATCTGACTTTGCAACGCGCGTCCGTGCGTGATCGCAACGGGGCGGGCATCCGCTCCGAGGGCGTCAATCTTACAGTCGATAATGTGCGCTTCCTCGATAATGATGAGGGAATCCTGGCCGGCGACAAACGCGGTAGCACGATCCGTGTGATCAACAGCGATTTCGAGCGGAACGGCACATGCGCGGGTAGCGGCTGTGCGCACGGGGTGTATGTCGGCCATATCCAGGAGTTGGACGTCGAGAACTCTCGCTTCTTCGACCAGCAGGTCGGGCACCACGTGAAATCACGCGCGCTTACCACTTTGGTGGTCGGCAATCGCATCGAAGACGGGCCGGACGGGACGGCGAGCTACGAGATCGATGCTCCGAACGGTGGCAGCGTGCTGATCCAGGGCAATACGATCGAAAAGGGTCCGCAGGCGCAGAACTGGGGTACGGTGATCGCGATCGGTGAGGAAGGCGGCAGACCCCTGCCCTCGAAAGGGCTGATCATCCGCAACAACAAGTTCACCAACGACAACGAGCACGAGACGATCTTTGTGCGCAACGAGGCGCCGTACCCGGCGCAGCTCAGCGGAAATGTGCTCAGCGGCAAAGTGGTGCCGCTACAGGGACCGGGAACTGTGCAATAATAAGGCGATGCCGGTCGTTCGGCACGTAATGCGAGGGGTGGCGGCTAGTGCGTCAACCGCGCAGGAAGAACCAAGCCCCCGCCCCAATCAACGCCCAGAACGGAAGTGCTAGAAGGAGGCCGGTCAGGATGCCTCTGGCTGGGGCCAGATTGTCGCTTTCGTCGCTTTCGTCGCCCGAGTTATCGAACGGGACGGAGACATCCGCCAATGTGGCCGGGTCGAGTGCGGTCGGGTCGCGCATCATCGCGATGACGTGCTGATTATTGTATTCGACGCGGCCCGGTCGACGACGATCAGTCAATTCTTGCGGGAGTATGTTCCGGGCTTCCGCACCGGGGCGACCAGGTTCGGGCATCGGTGCACCTCCAGACCAGGAGGCTATCAACGGAGGATTAACAAGCGATTTATCGCCAGCGAAACGGTGGTGTCGGGACAAGCGGGCTTCAGGGGCAGTCCGGATGTTTACTGGTGAGCCCGCTGAGGCGAACTGGCCTTGCTACTCCGTGTCCTCTTCCGCCTCGCGCTTCAGCCGCCGGAAGCTGCGCACGCTGAACGGCAGCATGGCCAAATAGATTACTCCCCCCGCCGCCAGCGCCGCCCATGGTTCGGCTACCAGCACCGCGGCATAGAAGCCGACACCCAGCAGCAACGGCAGCACGTATTCCGACGGCACTTTGAAATTCTTGAAACTCCACACCGGCAAGGTGCTGACGCAGAGCAGCGCCGTGCCCACCAGCACCAAAGCGCAGAACAGCGGATTCTGCGCCACGATCACCAGCCAGGTCGCGTCCAAAGCGCGACCCTCTAGCCCCACGAACAACGGAAACAGCACCAGCCCTGCGCCGGCCGGAGCCGGCACGCCGGTGAAGAAATTGTACGCATAGGCCGGGGCCGGGGCGCCCTCCAACGCGGCATTGAAGCGGGCCAGACGCAGCGCCATGCAGACCGCGAACATCAGGCACGGAATGAACCCGACACCGCCGAGCCATTGCAGCGACCACAGATAAATAACGAAAGCGGGCGCCACCCCGAAACAGAGGAAATCAGTCAGGCTGTCGAACTCGGCACCGAACCGGGAGGTAACTTTCAACAACCGCGCGATCCGCCCATCCAGGCCATCAATGCCGCCTGCCACCACGATTGCGACGGCGGCGGGTCCGAACGCTCCGTCCAGTGCGAAGCGCATGCCGGTGAGGCCCGCGCACAATCCGACCAAGGTCAGGATATTGGGGATCAGCCGGTTGAAGGACGGCCCCTTGTAGCGCGGCCTCGCTCGCGGCCGCAGGCGCCGCAGCCGCCGGATCGGCGAGACGCGCGCTCCCGGGGCGGTTGGCTCATCTGCACCCTCACGGTGGGGTCGCAGAAAATCCGGTCGGTTCATGGTCCGATCCGTTCGGGCGCTAGTTCTGCTATGACCGTTTCTCCGCCGATCATGGTCTGACCCTCAGCGATCAGTGGTCGCACGCCCTCCGGCAAATAGAGGTCGGTCCGGCTACCGAAACGGATGATGCCGAAGCGCTCGCCGGCGTGTACTGCGTCACCCTCGCGCAGGTCACACAGGATGCGTCGGGCCAGCAGCCCGGCGATCTGCACCACCGCGATCTCGCGCCCGTCCGGCAGGCGAATGGCGATGGCGTTGCGCTCGTTCCCCTCGCCGGCACGGTCTGATCTGGCGTTGGCGAACCCGCCGTGGCGGTACGCGATACGCGTCACTGTGCCATCTGCCGGAACGCGGTTCACGTGCACATCGACGAGCGAGAGGAAAATGCCGATGCGCCAGCGCGGCACGGGGCCGAGCCCCAACTCGACCGGCGGGATGGCAGGAGCGAGTGCGATTACCTTGCCATCTGCCGGGGCGAGAAGCGCACCGGGACGTCCCGGCGGCACCCGTTCGGGGTCGCGGAAGAAATAGAGGCAGAACAGGGTGAACAACAGGCCTAGCCACGCCAGCCAGTGTGCGATCAGCAGTCCGAGAACGAAGGCTGCGATGCCCCCGACGATGAACGGGGTGCCCGCCCGGTGCGGCGGGGCCAGCGCCATCCGGAGCGTGTCGGCAGCTTCCATCGGCGGGCTTATGCAGCCTCCATCCGTTCCCAGCAAGTTAAGGAGCGGCGGGAGGAATGGTCAGGACCTGGCCCGGATAGATCAGCTTGGGGTCGCGGATCTCCTCGCGGTTGGCCTGATAGATCACGGTGTAGCGCACGCCGGTACCGTAGGCCTGCCGGGCAAAACGCCAGAGCGAGTTTCCCGGCTGGACCATCACGCTGCCGGCGGCCAGCGCCCGCTCCGGGACGGCCTCGCGGGTGAACGGCACTTCAACGCGAGCGGTGACTTTGCCGTGCGCCCCAAGCTGATCGAGCCGGAGCTTGTGCATCCCGGGTGCGACCGGTTTCTGCGGCGTCAGGGACCAGGTCCCGTCTGCGCCGGTCCGCGCCTCGCCGACCGGAGCGTTGTCCACATAGACCCGCACGGTACTCCCGGCGTGCGCGGTGCCGCCGAGCCGCACGTCGCCGCCTTGCCCGTAGTCCAGCGCATCGAGCGCCAACTTGCCTGGCGTTCGAGTGCCAGGCGGCTGCAGCACGCGCGGCGCAGCATTGGGTGTGGCGAGCACCGCCATGGCCGGCGCTGCGGCGGCTGGTCCGTTGGGCACCACCAGTAGCACCGAGCCCGTACCGGCGACGGTCGCCCCGCCCGGTGCGTGCTCGGTCAAAGTGAGCTCGCGCGGGCCGGGCGGCAGCGGCACCGGGGGAACGAAGACCCAGTTACCCTGCAAGTCGGCCTGGGCCTCGCCGACCGTCTTGCCCTGATCCTGGATCTCCACCTTCGCCCCCGGCTCGGCCCGGCCGGCGATTACCGCTTGGCCGTCCGGCGCGATGCGGACGATGTCGAACCGTGGAGCGGCCGGGGGCGCTGGTGTCGTAACTTCTGTTTGCGCGCGTGGCGGCGGGCTGACTTCGGTTGGTGCGGGACTTTCGTGGGCTGGCGCCAGAGCTTCGTGAGTGGGCGGGGGAGGAGCTTGCGGGAGCGGCGTGCGATACAGCAGCGCAATCGTCACGGCGCCCACCACCCCGGCCGCCGACGCGGCGATCAGCGTGGGACGCAGGCCGACCCGCCAGTGCGATACATCCCCCATCGATTGCAACCGTATGACCAGCCGAGGCTGGCGGCAACAACTCAGATTGCCAGCAGGCGCGTTGCCTCGCTCGCGAGGCGCGCCATCAGCGCCATCAGGTCGCGCTGCACCGCGGCGAAGCGCGGCAGCCGCTCGATCCGGCCCTCGTCCATGTAGAGGAAGCGGGCGATCTCGATCTGCAACGCGTGCACGCCGTCACGCGGGCGGCCGTAATGGCGGGTGACGTAGCCGCCGGCATAAGGGTCGTTGCGCCGCACGACATAGCCGAGTGAGGTCAGACTCTGTTCGACGAAACGGGTGATGCGTGGGGCACAGGCGGTGCCATGCGCGTCGCCCAGAACGAACTCCGTGCCGTTACCGCTGCGCCCGCCGACGCCATGGGCGGGCATCGAGTGGCAATCGATCAGCAGGCAGGAGCCGAAGACCGCGCGGGTACCGGCGATCAGTGCGGCCAGCGTGTCGTGATAGGGCTGCCAGCAGAGGCGGATGCGCCGCTCAGCCTCGGGGAAGCGCAGCTTGTCGCGGTAGATGGCTTCGCCGGAGGCGACTACGCGGGCAATCGTGCCGAGCCCGGCGCCGACCCGTGGGCTGGTGGTGTTGACCCAGGCCGGGAGCTCGCCTTCGAACATGGCGGGGTCGAGTTCCCAGGGCTCGCGATTGGCGTCGCAGAAGGCACGAGGGAAGGTGGCGGTGAGCAGGGGGGCACCGTGCGCGGGGGCGTCCGCGAAGAGTTCATCGACGAAGCTGTCTTCGCTGCGGCGCAGGGTGATCGGATCGAGCCGGGCGGCGGCGATGAAATCGGGCGAGTAGAGCGTGCCGGAATGGGGTGAGGCGAAGACGATGGGGACGGTCTGGCGGACCGGGCGACGGACTATGAGCGGCGGATCGGCCGGGAGGATCGTCTCGGGGACGGGTAGGTCCATGCGTCTATTGAAGCGGGCGCCGAGGCGGCTGTCACCATGCTGCCTTGCCCGGTCCAGGGCGGGTGGGCTAGAAGCGGCGGCCCTGCACGAGGGGCGTATAGCTCAGCGGGAGAGCGCCTCCCTGACACGGAGGAGGTCCGTGGTTCGATCCCACGTGCGCCCACCATATCCAGCGGCTTGCCTCTTCAATCGGTAAGAAGTTGTACCGCAGAGACGCAGAGCTCATCGCCGAGCTGATCGAAGGTTGCCACTGTAGCTATCGGATTGGCGCAATGGAATTGGTTGTCCCTCGCCGCATACGATCCCCGTTTCATAGTCGTATCGTATGTTTGAGAGCCTGTCTCTGAATGCAGCCGGAGCGGAATAGCTCAGCCGACGGCCGCTTTGGGTAGAAAGCGGCGGTTCTGCGACCTGCCACCTCCACACCGACCGAGTGCACATAGAGGTGCTGCGCGACGCGAGCAGCCAGTAAGCTGCGCGGCCCGGCCGGACGAACATGCAATGTAGCCGTTGGGTTGAACCAACCAAATTTCGCTCCCGCGGAACGGCGGCGGTATATCCAGCAACATTTCGAACCTCCTTGACACCATCGAATGAAGCGAACGAGAACACCCCATGAAAACCCTGTTTCTCGGCGGGTTTGCCGTCGCGGTAGCGCCGCGCATCCTCGCCAGGGTCACGACGAGGCTCGACACCGAAATCCTCGCCGATGAGCGCGACCACCAGCGACTGATCCCGCTGCTCGCCGAGGCGGAGATCGTCGTCGGCCATATCTGGCGCACCGACTACCCACCTGCGCCGCGGCTGCGCGTGTTACAATCGGTGTCGGCCGGGCTCGACCAGGTCGATCTTGCCGCGATCCCAAAAGGGGTCACGGTTTGCAACGTCTACGGCCATGAGCCAGCGATCGCCGAATACGCGATCACAACGATGCTGGTTCTGACCCATCGACTGTTCGAGCTCGTCAGTGAATTTCGCGGCGGCTCGTGGGCCGCGCGTCAGATGAACGGTGGCAAGCCGCGCGGCGAGGTCATGGGCCGCACGCTCGGTATCGTCGGCTACGGCCGCATCGGCCGTGAGGTGGCGTCGCGCGCGGCTGGGCTTAAATGCCGGGTACTCGCCGCCAACCGCAGCCCAGTCGCCGTCGCGGGACCGGCCGATCGGATCTATCCACTGGCCGACCTCGACCGGATGCTGCCCGAGTGTGACATATTGCTGATCGCCTGCGCACTCGGGCCGGAGACGCAAGGGTTGATTGACGCGCGCCGCCTGGCGCTGATGAAACCGGGTGCGGTCCTGATCAATGTCGCGCGTGCACCGATCGTCGACGAGGCGGCGTTGTATTCGGCGCTCAAGGAGGGTCATCTTGGGGGCGCCGCGATCGACGTGTGGTCGCGCGAGCCCACGTCTGATGAGCCACAGCGGCGGCCATCGGAATACCCGTTCCACGAATTACCCAACGTCTTGATGACGCCGCACTGCTCGGGCTTCACCGACGGCACGGTCGAACGGCGCTGGGGTTCGGTGGCCGGCAATCTCGACCGCCTCGTTCGCGGCGAGGCGCTCGAGAATGTCGTGGCTCAGACATGAGAGGCCCCCGCACCCCGCGCTGAATTAAACGGCAGATGCGGTCGAGGAAATGATCCCACCCGAGCCATCGTCTCATACGGGTGGTTACCAGTCATTGGACGGGGCTGTTCAAGCAACAAGTCGTGCCAAAACTGCCGATCGAACATGACGCGTTAGGATCGCAGTCGCCTGGGGTCCCTCCTGGCTTCCATAAGCTAACGGACAAAGCTGGCGGCGGCCGTAAAATTGCCGAGAAACCAAGCTAGCAGGCTTCGCACTGCGGCTTGCACAGCGCCGCTGCGCATGACACACATTCTGGGAGAAGAACACGTCGAGAGGCCACAATGGCGGAAGCGGCGATGTCGGCGGTTGAGGCCGCACTCGAAAATCAGCGGATCGGCGGTTTGCAGCTTCGTGTCGCGGCATTGTGCACACTCGTGCAGATCTGCGACGGCTACGACCTTAATTCGGTTGCCTGGGCGGTGCCGTCGCTGATCCGTGCCTGGCACCTGCCGCCGCCGATGTTCACAACGGCATTCCTGTGGTCGAGCATTGGCATCCTGGTGGGGGCGCTCTCCGCAGGGCCGATCGGGGACCGTTTCGGTCGTCGGCCGCTGTTGCTCGCCAGTCTCACGATCTTCGGGGTCGCCTCGCTGCTCAGCGCTTCGGCCGGCTCGCTCGGCATGCTGAGCCTTTGGCGCTTCTTCACCGGGCTTGGCATCGGCGGTGGGTTCTCAGGGGCGGCCGCGTTGACCGGCGACTACGCGCCACACCGCCTGCGCGCGACGATGATCATGGCCACGTTCACCGGCGCGCCCATAGGCGGCTTCGTCGGCGGCCAGATCGTGGCATTGCTGCTCGCGCATTTCGATTGGCCGGTGATCTTCGTGCTGGGCGGCGTGTTCCCGCTGGTTCTGGTGTCGGTGTTGGCGCTGTGGTTGCCGGAATCACCGCGGTTCTTGGCGGCCAGGCAGACCCGGTCACCGCGCCACGACGCCTTGCTTCAGCACCTCGACATCGTTCCGGCGCCGAGTAATGTCGTCGACGTCGCGCGCGGCAACCCGATCTGGATGGTGTTCGGCCAAGGCTATGCCCTGCAGACGATACTGCTGTGGATTGTTTACTTCTGCAGCCTGTTGAACCTGTTCCTGTTCGCCTATTGGATGCCGACGGTCCTGAACTTGATCGGCCTGAGCCCGGCACAGGCGGTGTTCGCCTCGAGCCTGAGGGACCTGGGCGCGATCTTTGCGGTACTGTATCTCGGCTTAGCGATTGACCGGATCGGGCCCGAACGCACACTGGCGTTGCACTACGCCGTCGGCGCCGTATTCATCGCGGTGATCGCGCTCGTCGCGCTGCCCTATGCGATGCTCTTGTTGATGACCTTCCTGGCCGGGGCGACGATCATTGGCAGCCAGACCGGCGCCAACGGGACCTGCGGGAAGCTCTATCCAGCGCGCATGCGCACGAGCGGCCTCGGCTGGGCACTCGGCATAGGGCGGCTCGGCGGCATCGCCGCGCCGGTACTGGGCGGGTACCTGTTGGCGCTCGGCCTGCCACCGCCGCACATCTTCCTGAGCGCATGCTTGTTCGCGCTGATCGCGGCCGCGGCGACGGGGCTGCTGGTATTTCGCGGCAATGGCGTCGAGGCTCGTGGCGTGGAGGAGGTTGCGACGTGATTATGAGCAGACGCCGCATGTCCGTCTGAGATCAAGAGCACCAGTTGCCGGTGGGCAGATCGCGGGGCAACGGTCGAAGGTCCAGCCAAGCGCGAATGGCCGGGAAGGGCCGACTCCGGCTGTTCGGGTGGCCGGCCCCGCCACGGCCGCTCGGGGTGGAAAGCGGACTTTCTGAGCGAGCTAAGTGGTTGTTCCTGCCATGAGGCTCGGCACCGGCCAATCCGGCGCGACCCTCGTTGCCTGCATACTGCGAGACGTGATATGAACCCCCAAGACCTGTCTCCTATGCGTCCTGGCGTTAGCGGAAGGCGGCCTGCGCGGCGAGGTTTCGGGAAAGCGGACATGCGCACCAGATTTCTGCGCAAGTTTTGCCAACGCGCAACCGAGGCGGGGTCTGCATCGGACTGCTCTCGCACGTTAATTAGACGCCTCGTCGGCGGCGGGGTATATTCTCCTCATCAGGCCCCGCAATTTTTTCCTCGAGTAGGGGCGGCGCCTGGCGCTCCACAAATCGAGCGACGGCACGATCGCGAGTGGCTCAGCGAGCAGCACAGCATCAAGTTCCGGCCGTTGTGCAGGCCGCATTCCGCTCTGGTGCCGCGGGCAGTAATACGGCGAAGCCCTCTCCGGCGAAGGGGGGCGCGACGGAACGTGCTCGGTCAGGGGCTGCGTCGCGGCGCTCGACAGCGGCGGTGACCTTGTTGGCGCTCGCTTGGCTCGTTGCGCCCACGTCGCCGCTCGACGTGAAATCGCGGAAGATGCGTTGGGCGGCCGAGGGGACGGCTCATTGGGAAATATCCGCAAAGCTCGGAGCATCTGAATGTTTCGATCAATTTTGATACATATCGTCAATAGTCCGGTGCTGTTTTTCGGCGCTTTGTTTCTGTTTCGAGCTGGCTTGTGGGGGTGGGTCGAAAACCTCTGGCGCGCGAGGTCTGTGCCATATCGTCAGGTGGCGGCAAAGGATTTCGTGGCCCAGACATTTGTTGTGTTTGTAGTAAGCCCGATAATGTTATATCTTTATGGACGCTTGTTTGCTGATCACCCGTTACCGCAGGTAATACAGGATCTTCCGATCCTGCTTCGTATAGGGCTTTACTTCCTGATCGGCGATTTTGGTTACTATTGGGGCCATAAACTCATGCACACAGGGGTTCTATGGCGAACTCATAGATGGCATCACTATCCAACATATATGTACTGGCTGGCGGGTTGTCGAGCGACAGTACCGCACGAATTTTTTATTCTTGTCACTTTTCTGCTCCTGACGCCAATTCTATATCCCGCCCCGTGGTGGGTTTATACCGGGGTCGTAATTTTTGGTTATCTTGCTAGTGATTGGATGCACCTGAATGTGTCATGGCGGGCAAGGTGGTTGGAATGGTTCATTGTCATGCCAAGATACCATCATATTCATCACAGCTGTAATCCAGATCACTACAATTTTAATTTCGGCAACATCTTCACGTTCTGGGACCGTCTTTTTGGAACATATCTTGATCCTGACACATTGGATCCAAAACAGATTGTGTTTGGCATAGGTGAGAGGCCAAACCCGCTGAGGTTAATTGTTGGCCTATGAAGCGCTTTTTCACGCGAAGGATCACTCAGCGTCACGAAAGCCGGTCAAGAGCCCGCACGTCTGCTGGCCGAAAACGGCCACGCCCGGCGTCCCTCCGGGTTGTAGTCAATTTCACTACGCCGCGCCGAATGTCCGGAAAGGGTGTGCGCCGTGAAAGGCGGCGCTTTCCAGTGGGTGCAAGTCCCACCCGGCAACGCTCCAGCCGGAAGCAACCGGAGCAGTCATGGAGGTGACGAAATGGCTGAAGCCTTCGGTCTAGCGGGTCACGAATTGGTGGCCGCGCGAGTGTGCAGGCCGCAACGCGAGTGAACGCCGAGCAAGCCTCGAAAAGGACGATGCGCAGGCCGACCCGACGACCCTTTCGGGGAAGGCTGACACGGCTGGGTGGGATGAGCGAAGAGTACGCCCAGCCGCTGCACCGGGGTAGTGGCGGCAGCATGTACACAAGGAAAGCGCACGCAACACGGGAAGCCCCAGGGCGCGGTCAGGGATGATCAACCGGACGCCCGCGAGGGACAGGCCGGGCGCCGTGGGGTGGCGGAGAGGTTCGTAGTACCGCGGAAGCCGGGTAACGCCGGTGGAGGGAAGGGACCTCAGTTCAAGACAGACGCAGGACGTAGTGAGGGACCTGGAGATTGGGCAACCTATCAACTCCGAACAGTGTTCAGAAACTGCAGATGGCGTTGCACGCGAAAGCGAAGGCAGAAGCTGGCTATCGCTTCTATGCCCTGTACGACAAGATCAGCCGTGAAGACATCTTGGCTCATGCCTATGCCCTGTGCCGCTCCAACAAGGGTGCACCAGGCGTGGACGGTCAGGACTTCGCGGACATCGAGGCGTATGGGACGCAGCGGTGGCTCGGCGAACTGGCGCTTGCACTCAGGCAGGAGACCTACCGACCGGAACCGATCAGACGCGTGTTTATTGCGAAAGCCAACGGCAAACTCAGGCCGCTGGGCATCTCGACCGTGCGGGATCGGGTCTGCATGACAGCAGCGATGCTGGTGCTGGAACCGATCTTTGAAGCCGACCTTCCACCGGAGCAATACGCTTACCGTCCCGGGCGCAACGCCCAACAGGCGGTGATCGAGGTGGAGGAACTGCTGTTCCGTGGCCACCCGGAAGTGGTTGACGCCGACCTCGCGGACTACTTCGGGAGCATTCCCCATGCCGACCTCTTGAAGTCGGTGGCTCGCCGGATCGTTGATCGGCGTGTGCTGCATCTGATCAGGATGTGGCTGGACTGCCCCGTGGAAGAAACCGACAAACGAGGGCGGAGGACACGCACGACGGAGGCTCGGGACAAGCGGTGCGGCATCCCGCAAGGCTCACCCATCTCACCACTGCTGGCGAATCTCTACATGCGCCGGTTTGTGCTGGGCTGGAAGAAGCTCGGGCTGGAGCGACGCCTCGGCACGCGCATCGTGACTTACGCCGACGACCTCGTGATCCTGTGCCGGAAGGGCAACGCCGACGAGGCGTTGCGACGACTGCGCGAGATCATGGGCAAGCTGAAGCTCACGGTGAACGAGGAGAAGACACGTATCTGCAAGGTGCCGGAAGGGGAGTTCGACTTCCTGGGATACACGTTCGGACGGATGTATTCGGCGAGAACCGGCAAGGCCCGCTTGGGTCAGCGGCCATCAAAGAAGAGCATCAAGCGCATGGTCGACAAAGTCCACGCGCTGACTGACCGATCGGGTACTTGGCAGAAGACCACAGAGCTGGTGGAGCAGTTGAACCGCGCGTTACGCGGATGGGCCAACTACTTCAGCGTTGGCACTGTCAACAAGGCGTATCGGGCGCTCGACAGCTACACGGCGGTGCGGTTGCGCCGGTGGTTGCGTTCCAAGCACAAGGTCAGGCGACGCAGGGGCGGGAGCTATCCACCCTCGCACCTCTACGGGCACTTCGGGCTCGTGCGCCTGAGCCGGCTTGGGCACGACGTGGCGTGGGTGAAGGCGTGATGTCTTGTCCGAGAGCCGGATGCGGGAGATCTGCATGTCCGGTTCGATGAGCGGGGTGTGGAGACGGAGCCACGGCCGGACCAGTGAGGCACCGCCAAACGAAAGGGGCGGCAACAGATATGTTCGACCTACAGCCACCGCGCCACACCTCGACTTTACCGAATGCGGCCGTTCGGCCCGGCCCGGGCTCGAATGGCCGGATCCGATGGGCAGCCGACATTGGTGTTGCACAGGGCGCGCCACAGGAGCCGGGTTAGCTGCCAGGGCGGACCGCAAGCAGGGGATGCATGATGCGCACGGAGAGGGACAAGATGCTTGCCGGGGAACTGTATGATGCCAACGCGCCCGAAATCCAGGCAGATTTGGCGGCGACGCACAGGCGGCTCGCGCGCTACAACGCTGCACTCGACATGGTCCCCTCCGAGCGGCTCAAGCTTCTGGTGGAACGCTTCGCCGCTGTCGGAGACGGCGCCGTGTCCGGCCGCCGTTCCATTGCGACTACGGCTTCAACATTCGCCTGGGTGCTGGCGTGTTCCTGAACTTTAATTGCGTGATCCTCGATGTCGTTGAGGTCACCATCGGTGACCGCACGCAGATCGGGCCGGGGTGCAGATCCTGGCGGCCGACCATCCGCGCGATAGGGCGGGGCGAGCCTCTGGCCTGGAGTTTGGCCGCCCGGTCCGCATCGGGCACAACGTCTGGATCGGAGCGGGAGCGATCATACTGCCAGGCGTTTCCATCGGTGATAATGCGCTGATCGGCGCCGGCAGCGTGGTTACCCGTGATGTGCCTGCCGGGACTACTGCCTTCGGCAATCCGGCACGCGTGCAGGCCTCGACAGCATGCTAACCGCAAAACACAGCCCGAAGTCCGAGACTGTCGGCTTGCGAGGCCGGACAGATGGCAGCATCCGACTACGCGCCACAGCAATCCCGAAGTTTTCCCTTGCCAAGAAGGGGGCGTCCACAGATGGAAACCGGACCCCCAGGCGTAACGCGCCAATGGCCCCGTGGCACTGTCATCCGCCAAGCGGATGAGCGCATGACGCTTCGATGAGCCCGCGCCAAAGTACTGTTACCCTCAATTCGAGCCCGACGAGAACCTGCGGCGCGGGCGATACTGACGGCGCCGCATCCGCCGCTTCAACGTCACGCCCGATTCATCGGCCTCGAGTACAAGCCGCTGGCAGGCGAGACCTGGCTCGGCCCGATCCCAGGCCCTCGCCCGCAAGCGGCGTCACCTGCGAGGGCACCAGGCGGCATTCGTCTATTTGCACACTGCGCGGGCCCCGTCGCTCCATGCGGAACCAAAGCCGGTATTCATGCGGCAACCAGAAGCACTGCCGGCAATGTCGGTTATCATCTCGACCCGCACTGATGCCGGCGGAGCGGCCGACGAGTGCCGTCGCGAACCGCCGCGCGAACGCGGAGACCCCGCGAATAGACGCGTCGCTTCCATCGTCGGCGCGCGTGCGTTCGCAGGCGCCCCCGGTGTGGGACCACCGCGGCCCGAGGATTGCACTGACGAACACCGCCAGGAACACCGCCTCGCCATCACCTCCGTGCCGCCCCTCTTGGGGCTGAACTGGAGCCGACCATGTTCGCGTTGCTGGTTGGTGTGGGTGCGTTGCAGTGAAGCGCTTCACACCACACACCGAAGCGTCGCTGACGGCAGGCAGTCGGCGAGGCATCTTGTCTAGTAGAATCCGGATCGCTGCATCCGCCTTGCATTCCGTGGCGCTCGGCGGCATGACGCGCAACCGCTACATTAGACTGCGGATGGACTTGCTGCCTATCAACGGGCTCGCTGGGAAGCCGACCGAGGCGCACTTCCGTATCGAGACCTAACAAGCCAGCGTTCGGCGATACAGGTCCCTTTGCGGCGTCCTGGGCTAACGCCGCAAAGGCGCTATCATAGTCGATCGAGGTAGGCGCCGCGATGCTGCGGCAGTTTCCAACCGAGCAATCGGCTTGCGACCAAAGTCCGCAACACTTGCGCGGTTCCACCGCCGATCGTGAACATCCGCGCGTCTCGCGCCATCCGCTCAAGCGGATACGCGCGTGAATAACCACGAGCACCAAAGATTTGTAATGCATCGTTGGTGACGCGGATCGCCGTCTCGGCGGCAAGCACCTTGGCTTGGGCGGCCAGCAGGGCGTCGGGCAGCGGCGCAGCACTGGCCGCTGCGTGGTGGATCATCAGCCGTGCGGCGTCGATACCGATCGCCATGTCGGCCAGCATCCATTGCAGCCCCTGGAATTCTCCGATCGGCCGGCCGAACTGCCGACGAGATTTGACGAAGCCCAGCGCCTCGTTGAACGCGCCTTGTGCCAGTCCCATAGCAACGGTCGCAGCACCCACACGCTGGCTGTTGTAAGCCTCCATGAGAGCGGCAAAGCTGCGTGGCCAACCGCCCGGGGTGCGCAGGACCATCTCCTCGGGGATTTCCAGGTCTTCCAGGATGATCTCGGTCTCCGGGATACCGCGCAGGCCCATGGTGGGCTCGCGCTTGCCGATGCGAAGGCCGGGCGCCATACCGCGCACCGTCAGGAAACCACCGATGCCGAGTTCGGCACCGCCCTCATCGAATGTGCGCGCGAAGATCAGATGTAACTTCGATACACCCCCGCCAGTGATCCAGTGCTTTGCGCCGTTGAGGATGAAGCGGTCACCCCGAAGGTCTGCGCGGGTGGTCATATCGCTCGCGGCTGATCCGGCCTCCGGCTCGGTGATGCAGATCGCAGGCTTGTCGCCGGCGAGCACCAGCTCGGCCGCCAGACGCCGCTGCGCGTCGCTGCCGTAGAGCATGACCGCGGAGATTGCACCCATATTCGCTTCGACAGCGATGCGTGCAGTGACACCACAAACCTTTGCCATTTCCTCGATGATTAACGTCATATCGAGAAACGATCCGCCGGCTCCACCGTAGGCCTGAGGGATCGTGTACCCCATGAACCCAGCGTCGCGTAGCGCGGCGACATTGTCCCAGGGATACTGCTCTGTCCGGTCTATTTCCGCAGCGCGAGGGCGGATCACCTCGCGTGCCAGCTCCTGCGCCCGAGATCGAAGGAGGGTCTGCTCCGGGGTCAGGTCGAATTGCATGGCGAATCCCTCTCGCGCTGTCGGAGACGCAAGCCTAAACCTGCTAGCCACGGATCAAGAAATGCGCGTGTCGGTACGAAAGGACGCGCGATTCGGAGCCCTCGGCCGGTCCGAGGGCGATGGTCTGACCCTGCCGAGCGTGCAACGTCTGCGCATTGGCGGACGCGGATGCGAGTGCGCCGAATGCGATCAGCATGGCAGGTAATCGCGTCCGCAACATGGTCGGCCTGCCAGCTTCGTTAGGTCCCGCTGACTTGACTTCGCCTTCAGGCTCATCCGCTGGACGCAGCACCAAATCGTCAGGCTGGGCGAAGATGATCGGAAAATTCGTTGCCACTAGTGGGTCAGACTTTACCAATAGTGTTCTGATTTCGATCGCGATGAACGGTAGCTGCTGCGCCAAAGTCTCGATCACCGTACGATAACGCCCGGACAGGTCTTCGGCAACAATGACAGCAACGTGGCGGGCGTTCGGACTGCGGACGCGCTGGCGTGCCCAATAGTCGAGAACACGGAAGCCGTGATCGGCATCGCACTCACCAAGCATGGCCTCCACCTCGTAACAGGTGTCGAGGGCGGCATCGTAAGCCAAGATATCAAGTCGCCCACCCTTCGAGGCGTGTTGATGGAGCTCCTTCGCCTTGATGGTGACTTGACCAAGGCCGAGGCGTGTTGGATCAGCAATAATCCAATTTTACAGCCAGTACTCATCGCAGCCGACGGCTTTCAGTGTCGTCGGCAGACTTGGGTAGGTAGTCGGCTGCACAGATCTTGTTCGCACCCTCGTTCATTGCCGTCCCCGATTCGACCCTGGTTGCGCCTCACTTTGAAAGTTAGTACCAAAGCGAAGTGCGCGTCGTCTCATGGAACATAACATTCCGCGGCCCCGAGGCAGCGAGACGGCAAGGGGGTCTGCTGCACGAACTCGCCCCGGACCTGATGCTGCTGCAAGAGCTCAATCCCGGCTCGTCGGAGGTCCTCCGTGATGCCGCTGGTGCCGACTGGATGGTCAGGGCCATCGATCTGCGCACCCCGGAGCCGGACGACTCCCGCGTGCGGCGGCGCGGTGTCGCCATCGCCGGCCACGGGCTGCGTCCCAGCCGTTCGTGGCTGCTCGATGAGATTCGGCTGCCCGAGCGGATCCTGCTCATCGAGACACAGACGGAGGGAACGCCGTTTATCGCGGTGAGCTATCACGCTCCGCCAGGCGTGAGCTGGGGAATCACCAAGCCGCGGCAGGCAGTCGCCTTCGCTACCTGGTTGTCTACACAGAATGGGCCGTTGTTGTTCGGCGCTGACGCCAACACGCCGTTGATTGATGCGTTCGACTTCGCCAATACCCGGACGCACTGGTATACTGGCCGCCCGCGCCTGCAAGGCTAGCCTGGAGATGATCGTCTGTTCGGCTCTTGCAAGGTGCACGATCTCGATGACGCGCTGCGCCGCTGGCTCGACCTTCATCCCGACGAAATGGACAGGCTTCGGGCTAAGCCGTCCGGGCCTCTTGCCATCACCCACCGGACCGGGCGACGGAAGAACTCGCCGGGCACGGGACGACGCTTCGATTCTGTCTGGGTCAGCCGCCATTGGGTCGTGCGGCACATCGAGCACCTCTACAAGGAGGGCATAGCGGCAGGCAGCGACCATGCGCCGGTGATGGTGGACCTCGCCTGGCTAGAGCCCGATCGGCCGAGCAATCACCCGCCAACGCGGCCCAGAGGCGTAGGTAGCGTCGGATAGGTCGCAATCCCAAGCGTATCATGCATCTTCTCGTCCCTTGATCCACCGCCGCCATGACGCAAGGTCGGCTTGCCGTTCGTCCGGCGGTTTGACGGTCTGCTCACCGCGCGCTAACCGCTCTGCCAGTTCCGGCGGCGTCAGAACGAAATCGGCTTCGCGCAACCACGTGCCCAGGCGGCCTTCCAGACAATCGAGGCATAGGTAGCGCGGCTTGCGTCCGCGCGTGGCACGGCAGGCGCGCTGCCAGACTTCCTCGTGCACCATGTAGTAATCGCCGATTGAGGTGTCGATCCGGCAGTCGGGACACCGGAGCGGGCGATCAATCATCGCCATCCTTCGGCCTCGGATAACAGACGTGGTGAAGCTTGCCGTTCGGAAACTCATGAGCCCACCAGTCCGGGCAGAATTTCTCGCTCGGGGCAGGCCCGTTATAGACGGCCACTCCATTTTCAACGATCTCGTCGGCCATCCAGCGCAATATCCGCACCAATTGCGCAGCGCTGAGCCGGCGCATGTCAGCAAGCACGGTGAGCGGAGAAAGTCCTGCGGTCGAAGCTTCTATCGTGGTGTGACGTAGCGGCTCGATCATGCGATAGCTGAGTCCTGTTGCATCCAATGCGGCCTCCATCGTTGCATATCTGCTCAAGTCCGTGTCAAAAAATAGCGCAGTTATTTGCCGGCCGCGCCGGACAAGTTCATCATTAAAAAACTGATCGGTCGCAGCGTCTTCCGCGGCTTGAACTTCATCAAGGAATTTCTGTTCGGGTGTCGCGTTCAGGGCTTTGCATGCGGTGTCCAGCATTTGACTGGCCCGCATGCAGTCGGGGTCATTGATCGGCCAGACACCGCGGGCGTGCGCGCTCTCTTGCGCTTGGCGGAATTGGTGACTAGCAGCTTCCACAGCGTTCTTTGCCGCGATGTGTTCGGAAGACGGGGTCGTGTCGAACGGCGTGTCAGTCATCGCGTGTTTCCTCCCTCATCGATCGTGCTGCGGATGCAGTCCGCTACAGCCAGATCCCAGGGCAGCGTCGGGTCGCGCTGAAGTGCCGCAGCGACGCGCGCCCGCAGGTCGTCAGGTAAGTCGCGCGATTCGGTATCGGCCTCTATCTCCGCACGTACCGACTCGACCAGTTGTTCGGTCGCAATCCGCTCCAGCACGCGGCGAGCGCATTGTTCAAGCACGGGTTGGTCAGGCAGGACCTTCGCAACGCCATTCTCGGTCAGCTTCCGTTCAACGAAGTCGATGAACTGCCGCGAATCCATCGCGTTCAACTCGACCCGAGCCTCTCTTAGAAATTCGATCTCATCCGGCGTCGCGCCGTGCCGGGCGAGGGTGTCGATGCGCGCGTCGAAGTCCTTGACCTCGACCGGTTCGCATTGCAGCCCCATCGCTTCGACATCGGCGAGCCGCAGCCCGAGGTCGATTAGCGTCACGTCGTTCTCGAATGTGTAGCGCCGGCCGGTGGTACCGAGGGTGCCGAAGATGCTGAAACCCGTCACGTCGAAGTCGTGCAGCACCAGCACACGATCGAGATGGGGCGCGATCTGATCCAGCAGCAACCGCGCGGCGGTGACGCTCATTCCCTTGGTTGACATGATCGCTATGTCGAATTTTGCCGCGATGTTCGCATGAGCAAGCAATGGACCGAACCCCTCTTTCTCGACGAAGAGCACATTGCGATAGCGATGCTCGGGTCCGGAGGTCGGAAACAAGCGATCACCCCTCAGTTCGACGGCTCGACCGAAAGCCGGGCGCTGACCCAGATATTGGCGGACCTCGATGGTGCCGAGCGGGACTTCCCGCCCGGTGTGCGGCTCCGCGAACGCGCCGCGCGCATCGAAGACAACTTCCAAGTCGGCGCATTCGTCCGGGTGTTCCTCGACATAATCGGGCAGCAGGGTTTGGGTGAAGTACTTGTCGTTGAGTTTCTCTTTGCCGATCAGCGCGAGGATGCGTGGCCTAGCGGCATACATGATCTGCCGTGCGTTGGCGGGTAATGTGCCGCCTGCGCTGGCAGCGAGGTATGCTTCGGCCATCACCTGCCAGGCGGCATCCTTGATGCTCAACTTGTCCGCCGGACGGTCCATCAGGCGATGCGCCTGGCTGCACGCGCGACGGACGCACTCGATGATCGCTGCGCCGAACGGTGTGAGGTCAGGGGTCTTGCCGTCACCGGTGAGCTGCACATACGGGACGATCAAACTGAGAATGATCTGGTAATCGCCCGTCGGGGCAGTCGCACCGCGCAACATACCACAGCCGCGCACGGTGATGCCGCTTGCGTCGGAAGAGCCCACAAGATGCGCGGCAATGGCAAGCGTCCGGTTGAGCAGAAGCGAGATTCGCAGCTTGCCGTTTCCTCGTGACAATGGATGGTCACAGTCCGCCCACGCCTCGACAACGTATGGAATTCGGGCTCCGGAGATGGATCCTTCGCCCTCGCGACGACAATAAGCCATGTCGTATGCGTCGGGTCCGATGAACCCCAAGCGACCAGGCGGAATCGTCGGCTGCTCTCTCCGCAGCCGATCCAGCACGCCGGCCGCTTGGTTGAGCGTGAGAGTTTTGGCACAGCGGTTATCGGTGATCGGGAAGCCGAGATCGCGGCAGACCTCACCGACCATCGTCTCGGATGGCATCACGGACGCGAACAGCCGGAGTAAATCCCGAGGTCCGTACCAGTGCGGCGATGACGGGCCGTCGTAGTGCCGCCCGTGTGGTGCGAGACAGATCGCGATGCGAGCGGCGCGGTCTGTCCCGCCCAGGTCGTTGTCAAGCTTGACGCGCACGATCGTGCCTGGGCGCGCCGGCACGTCCGCATCCGATACGATACGGGTCAAGCCGGTGGTGCGGTCCACCCCCAGCTCGAAGCGATGACCGCGTGTTTCTACCACCAGCTTCCCATTGGTAGCGGCAACGGCGCCCATGACGACGCGCAGGCCGTTCCCAAGCATCCCGCGCAGCGGCAGGCGTCGGAGCTTCGACGACAAGAGCGGCCGATTCACACAGAACAGTTTCGGCACCTGCTCAGGCGCGATGCCTGGACCGGTATCAGTCACGATCCACCATTTGCCTTCGTGTCGAAGCTCGACCTCGCCATCGGGATCATGATCCAGCGCGTTATCGACGAGCTCCTTGAGCACGACCACGGCGATCTCATGCGGCAGGCATCCCGCTTTCTGCGGCAGGCTGGCGGGATCACAGAACAACTGCCAGTCGGAGCGTTCATAGATCAGCGCTTCGGCATTCCGCTCCCGCTCGCGCTGGCGCCGCTTGCGCTCGGCGGCGGAGAGCGGGCCGGCGGGCGATGTCACGTTCAAGCCGGGCAACTCACCGTGGTCAGTCCCGACCTTGGGCGTGACAGGAGCCTCGGGCGTCATGGTCGCCACCAGGTCGACCGGGGGAGGGCGCGGCGGGGGCAGGCGGCGGGCAGTTTGGGTGCGGTGCCAGAGGCAGGTGCAGAGGTACGCAGAGGCTGGTGGGGTAAATCACCGTATGCGTACGCGCGCCCGTATACGGCCATATACCCCCGCTGCCTCTGCGTACCTCTGCACCCCCCGGTCATGGGGGCATCCATGGGGGCGGCTGGGGCGACATGACGGCGAGCCCATCCCAGCCGGCGCGGCCGGTTCTGGCCATCCGCCGGGTCAGCTCCGGTCGGGCGTCAAGCGCCTTGGCCAGCTCCTTGCGTTGGCCGACACGTTCGCCGTTGGCCTCGGCCCAGGCTTTCCAGGAGGCGAACAGGTTGACCAGGGTGTCGTAGTAGGACTTGCCCACCCAGCAGCATTCCGTGAGCCAGGCGGTGAGGCTGTCCTCGTCGATCAGGTAAGCCGCCGTGGCATCGGTCACCGTCTTCGGCGGGTTGAGACCATCGCGCTGCCAGGCAACGCATCCGTCGATCATCCAGCGGAGGATGCCCGGATATTCGGCTTTCAGCTTCTCGCCGAGCTTGGGATCGCGGTCCGCAGGTGGGATCGTCACGGTGAATGGGATCAGGTGGAATCGCCGCCGGGTCGCTTCATCGACACCGCGCAGCATGGGCTTGTGATTGCCGCAGATCATGATCTTGAATTGCGGCGCATAGGTGAAGAAGTTTTCCCGCATGAACCGCGCGGTGATCAGATCGCCGCCTGTCATCATCTTCAGCTTGGAGATCGCCCAGGAACGGCCTTCCTCGGTCTCTTGTGCAATTACGCAACGCACCCCGCGTAGCATGGCGAGATCAGTCGGATGCTGCTCCGTCTGGCTGGCTGTGAACGTGCTGATGGGCGCCACCGCAGCATAGCCGGCCGGGCCGACGCCCAAGATCCCGAGCAGCACATTTGCGAAGGTCCCTTTGCCATTCGCGCCGGTGCCAAAACCAAAGAACAGCGCATGCTCCTCGACGCTGCCGGTCAGCATGTAGCCACACACGCGTTGAAGATAGGCGACCATCTGCGGATCGCCGGCCATGATGCGGTCAAGGAACTTGCACCAGATCGGACAGTCGGCGGTTTCCGCCGCCGCAACCGTCGTCATCCGAGTCGCGTAATCTTCCTTGTGATGGGATCGGCTTGGTGTAATCGCATCTCGCAGGTCGCAACTGTCGAGAGGCGTATTCAGCAGCAGTGGGTCAGCATCGAAAACGGCCGAGGGAAGTACATGCTTCGCATGGTGGCGTGCCAGCCGCTCGATCGCCGCAACCGCCGCAGCCTTGTTGATCATCGCAGCGATCTTGTAACCGCCGCTCGGTATCATAGAGATCGCGACATTGCCTTCGCGAGCACAGATCGCGCGGGCAGCGTCGAATACAGTTACTGCATGATCCTCGCGCCAGCGCCCGGCCCGCCAGCTCAACCACATGCCCCATTCGTGCACATAGACCAGGTCGGGGTGTTCGGCGGTGAATAGGTGGGCGAGCGCGTTCTCGCTGAAGCGCAGCGGCACATCCGGGTCTGTGACTGCGGTCTGCGACCAGAGGCGTTCGAAGTACCGCTCATCGCCGGCGTCCGCCTTCTCCCGTCCGGCGCCGTGCTCCCATTCGATCAGCACCGTGCGCATCTCGGCGTAGGTAAAGCCGGCTGCTTTCAGCATTGCGCCCAGGCTGAAATCGCGTGCGCTGCGCGAAGTATCCTTCAGATGCTCGACACCGCCTTCATAGCGCTCGCGCAAGCGCTTGCGGCGCTTGAGCGCGGCATCGAGCTTCTTCTGCAGTTCAGCTCGATCAATGGGCTGATCGGGTTCTGCAGGTGCCCCGGGCGGCCCTTTGCCGCTGTGTGGAGACGGAAAGAACCGAGCAAGCTGGTTCAAAGTGAGCAAGTCGATCAGTGCCAGCTCGTTGGGGTTCTCCATCCATCGGTCGCCGGTGGTGGTGAAGAACCTCGCCGCGGCGTAGAACTCGATGGCCGGCCCGTGTTCGGCGCCGTTGCTGCCGATCGAGCGCTTGCAGCCCCATTTGTCTTCATCCACGCCGATCAGGCGGAGGAACGGGCGCACGTTGCTGGTGGCGATGTAGAAGAACAGCTTGATGCCGCCGCCGCTTGGTGAAATCTCCGCATAGGTCGGCAGCAGAGAGAGGATCGCCTGCGCCCAGGGGAGCGGGTTGCGGGCGGTGTCGAAGCAACTGTCGAGATCAATGCCGACGAGGTATCGATCGTCGCCAAGATCGCCGAGCTCGATGCCGACGCCGTCATAGGCCCGGAGCTTGCGCAGATGTTCGGCGTCGATCCACGTCAACCAGGTCTCTGGATTGTTGGACTCGGCGGCGTATCCGCGATCGCCAACGGGAAGCTTGGTCGCCTTGCCCTTGCGAATAACCGTGTGCCACGCGACCCATCGCTTCGCCTCAGCCCATGGGTCGAGGGCGGTGGTCACGACGCGAGTGCCTCGGGCTCGCGAGCTTTGACCAGCACGACGACCGCCGTGCTGATCCGATCGCGTACGTCGCGGTCGGGTATCTCGACGATCGGCGTGTATTTTCGCTTGCCTCGATCATCGAGAAGCACCTGACCGGCCTGGCTGACTTGAGGCTTGCCAGGGAGCAGCGCGTAGCAGGTCTCGCCGCTCTTGTGCACGTGGAGGTCGTGAATAACGAGGCCGGGCGGGTCGAGCCTGATGCTGGCGAAACCGCGCAGCGTGCCCTGCCGCTGGCGTCGCCAGTCCAGTAGTTTCAGCCGGCCGTTGTCGGAGGCCATGGCGGCGGCCTATGGGGTCGGGTTCTCCTCGCCCCGAGCGGATCCTCTGGGCACACCTCGCCGGCGCCGCGGCCGCAGCGCACGTGCCGCCGCACGTTTGTCCTCGCGCAGCCCCCTCTTGCGCGCCAGCTCCGCCTGACGGAGCGCGGAGGGGATGCCGACTGGCGTCTTCGTCTCTGCCGCCTCGTGGAGCAGGCGAAGACCGGCCCAGACATCGATCCACCTGCGGTTCTCGATCTCGACGGTCGGCAGGACCCCGGCCTCGATCAATTCGAGAGAGTATGAACGGCCCAATCCCGAAACGTTACACCAGACGCGAAGCGAGCCGAAATGCGGGACACCTTCGAACATTGTCCTGCCCTCGATGATGCATATCGAGGCGTTCCAAATACACATCTCGTGAGCGTTGAGAACCACCCCAGACGAAGATTTTTGCTGCTAATTGCCAGGAACTAATTAGCAGAATCCATTGGGGCTGCGAAAGGGCAGTGGGTTTCTGCGGGCTGCCGCTGCTGCTAATAGGTTTCTAGCAATTAGCAGCATTCCGCCATCATTTCGAAAGGTGCTGCCTTATCTTCGCCCGCAAGGTGCTGTCGCCCGGCACCTTCGACCATACTCCCCTGCTCACCCGCTTCTGGCACCAGCGTTTCATCGGCTCCAGCAAGTCCGCAACCCCGCTTCCCTCTTTGGTTATGCGCTGTAACTCCGACTGGAACTGATCCCAGTTGTATTGCACAGGTCGCCCGCTCGATGTCTCGGCATCGGCCGCTCGGCGCGGCGGCGGGGTGACACGCAGATCGCACCATCCGACGGTGCCGGGATTGAAGCGCGGGCAGGCGAAGTTGGTGGCCACGTTGAATTGCAATGTGCTCAATTCGTCGGCCCGCAACGACCGATAATCCGAGCCCGGCACGAGCGGCCAGGGCTTGCTGACGACGCCGACCTCACTATTGAGCACAGCGTCTTGCAGTAAAGCCATCATTCGATCCACATGAATCCGGTCGATGTGTCGCGGCTGTTCGCCGTCCAGGAAGGCCGATATCGGCCCGGCAAGATCGCGCATCAGATAATCGAAGAGTGGCAGGCCAGGTCCGCCGGTGAAGTCGGGATGGCCCGGCATGCCGAGCGCCAATATGTAGATCTGTCTACCCGACAACAGACGCGGCGGTCTGAGATCGGAACCGATCAGACGGTCGATCTCGATGCCACCGTGCACGCCGCGCAGGATAATCAGGCATCGGCCCTCGGCGTCGGTGCGATCCCAGATGCGAGCTGTATACGGCCAGCTTATATCTGGCCGTAGCGGTGACATGGGCTTCCTCCATGATCACGGTCAGCCGTGGCGCGGAGAGGTGACAGTCTCCGGGCCACGGCGCAGCCTATGCCGAGTGAATGAGCTGCACCACTTCCGCCCTCGCGAGATACATGCACCAGTCGTCCATCAGCGCGCGACGCTTGATGAACAGATCGCCGCGGCGGTAGGCGCGCTCCACCTTGTCGCCGGCTACGTGTGCGAGCGCCTGCTCAACCACGTGATTCGGGTGATGCGTCGCCTCTGCCGCCCAATCCCGAAACGTGCTGCGGAACCCGTGCACGGTCACGTCCTGCCCCATGCCGCGCAGCACACCGATGAGGCGGTTGTCGGCCATCGGCCGGGAGGGCGCGACCGTCGAGGGAAACACCAGTGCCCCGAGCTCGCGGGTGGCCTTGACGCGATCGAGCAGCGCCAGCGCGGCGGCGCAGAGCGGCACGCGATGCGCCTGGCCGCCCTTCATGCGCTGCGGCGCGAGCGTCCAGATCGCCGCCTTGATATCGATCTCATCCCAGGTCGCTTCGCGCACCTCGCCGCTGCGGGCGGCGGTAAGGATGCCGAATTCGAGGCACCGCTCGGCCATTCCCTCGTGCTCGCGCAAGCTGGCGATGAAAGCGGGAGCCTCCCGCCAATCCAACGCCGCGTGATGCTTCACCACCACCTTGAGCTTCCCTTTGGCGGGCAGCAGCAGTTTCAGATGCCCGCGCCAGGTCGCTGGGTTCGGTCCATCGCGCCAGCCCAGCACCTTGCTGTAGTCGAGGATGCGCTCGATCCCGAGCCGCACGTGATCCATCGTATCCACCGCTCGGTTCCAATGCGGAGTGAGGATGGCAAGCATGTCCTCGGTGGTGATCGCGCTGACCGCCTTCTCGCCGATCAGGGGCATGGCGTACTTCGCGAGCCTGCGGCGCCATTGCCGCCGCACCACCTGGGAGCGCCAGCCGGTTTCGTGCGCGGCGATATAGCTCGCCGCGGCGGCGCTGAACGTCGTCGCGTGCGCCTGTCGCTGTTCCTCGGCCGCCGCCGAGGCGTCGCGGTGATCGAGCGGGTCGATGCCTTGCTCGAGCAGTTCGCGTGCAGCGTCGGCGTCCGCACGAACGTTCTTGGGGTTGCGGCCCCGCTTGCCGAGACCCATGGCGTGCGAGACGCCGTGCCGCATGTAGATGAACTGCCAGGTGCCGCCGGCCGGGCGCTCCTTGGGGATGACCAGATAGAGATTGTTATCATCCCGGTACTTTCCTGGCACCCGGTGCTCTTTGATGAAGGTGCGTGACAAACCCATGGTGTTTTTGCCTCTCGTTGGCCGGTGGCCCGTTGCGGAGGCGGTATTCTGTTCCCAAAGTCCATTCCCAAATTCCCCAGCCGGAGGGGCGAATGTAGGCTGATGGCGGCGGCATGTCTATGCCGGTAATACATTGAAATCATTGGACTGGGTGGATTGAGGCGGATGGGGGCGGGAGGGTGGGCGCGTTATTTCATTGCCCAGTGCGGCGAGGTCTCGGGGGCGACGGCGGTACGCAGGCAGTCCCGGGAATGCTCGGAGGCGGCGATGTAGTCGGCGGCGATCTCGGCCTCGATGGCGTTGCCCGGGGTGAGCGCGGCGATCCGGGCGATGATGGCATTGTCGCGGCGGGCGAGGTGTTCAGGGCTGTTGTCGGGCGGCGAGGGGAGGATATCGCGGAGAGTGTAGACGAGATGGTAGTAAGCGTCGGCCGACAGGCGGTCGGCGAGGGCGGTGAGGTTTGGGTCGGCTGCGGACATGTTGCGCGTATAGCATAAGTTTGTGTGCTTGTCAATGCTTGTTAGCGCGGCTATCCAGCCGCGCGGGGGATTTGGGCGCTGGTGAGGCCGTTCAGCCGGGACTCATCCGTCTGATTTTCACGATTAGCGTCGTGGCGCCCACTCCTCGTCGGTCAAATCCGTCGGGTAGCACTTGGTCTTCTTCTCAATTTCGGCCATCCGGCCACGCGTCGCTGGGGTCCACATCACAAGCTTGAATCACGCCCGAACGTATCCCTACGGTGACGACCGCCTTGTCTGAATAGTGGCGGCTTGATTTGCTTCGGGGGATGATAGGAAGCAAGCATGAGGCTGCCAGAGTGGCAGCCACAGATGGCGAGGCAAGCCCACGGATCGAGATCGTGGGAGAGCGGCGTCGGGCGCATGACGCTCGGTTTCGGGCCAAGGTGGTGGGGGAGTCTGTGCAGCCTGGGGTACGCATCCAGGACGTTGCCCGCCGACACGGGATCTGCCCGAGCCTGGTCTATCGCTGGCGTCGCCTCGCTGCAGCCGAGACTGCCTGCGGCTCGGAGCTGCATCTCTTCCCCGTGCGGATTGCGCCTGTTCCGAGCGAGACGCCGGCGGCATCAGAGCCGTTGCCGTCTCGGGTGATAACGCCACGGCGAACGGGGTTGATCGAGATCGAGCTGAACGGCAGCGTGCGCGTGAGTATCGACGAAGGAGTGAGCGTTGCGGCGCTCCGCCGCGTGCTGTCGGTGTTGCGCGGATGATGATGCCACCCTCGGGTATGCGCGTCTGGCTGGCCGCAGGCAGGACCGATATGCGTCGCGGGATGAATGGCCTTGCCCTGCAAGTACAACAGTCCCTGCAGCGCAACCCGCACGCCGGCGATGCGTATGTTTTCCGGGGTCGTCGGGGTGATCTGATAAAGGTTCTTTGGCATGACGGCCTCGGCATGTCGCTATATGCCAAGCGACTCGAGCGCGGTCGGTTCATCTGGCCATCGCCGGCGGATGGAGTGGTTGCGATTACGGCGGCCCAACTCGGCTACATGCTAGAGGGAATCGACTGGAGACACCCGCAGCGAACCTGGCGACCGGAACTGGCGGGCTAAGATTGGACTAGTTGCACAGTTGCCGGGGTTTTTTTGAAGATTTCGCGTGCATGACCACGGGCGAGTGTGATTTCAGTTGTCGGCATGAGCGATTCGGCCGGTACACTTCCGGATGACATCGACGCGCTGAAAGCAGCGCTAATCTCCGAGCAGGCCGCGCGGCGTGATTTTGAGGCTCGTGCCGCTGGTGCCGAGGCGATGGTTGCGCATCTGAAGCTGCTAATCGCCAAGATGAAGCGTGACCGCTTCGGCGCCTCCGCCGAGCGTGGACGCAAGCTGCTCGATCAGTTGGAGATGCAGATCGAGGAACTCGAGACCGCTGCCGCCGAGGACGAAGCGGCTGCCGCTCATGCGGCCACGAACAGGACGAACGTGCGCCCGTTCACACGCGCCAAGCCGGTGCGCGCACCGTTACCGGCGCACCTGCCGCGCGAGCGGCTGGTGCTGCCGTCGCCGACAAGCTGTCCGTGCTGTGGCGGTCAGCTCACCAAGCTCGGCGAGACCACCACCGAGACGTTGGAGAGCATTCCACGGACCTACAAGGTGATCCAGACGGTGCGAGAGAAGTTCTCCTGCCGCTCGTGCGAGACGATCACGCAGCCGCCGGCGCCGTTCCATCCGATTTCCCGTGGCCGCGCCGGTCCGGACCTGCTGGCGACGATCGTCCATGGCAAGTTCGGCGAGCATCAGCCGTTGAACCGCCAAAGCGAGCGGTTTGCCCGCGAGGGCATCGATCTCAGCGTCTCCACACTGGCCGATTGGGTGGGTGCCTGCACGACGGCGCTGTCGCCATTGGTGACGCTGATCAAGGCCCACGTACTCGCCGCCGAGCGCCTACACGGCGATGAGACCACCGTGCCGGTGTTGGCCAAGGTCAAGACCGTCACCGGCCGATTATGGACCTATGTGCGCGACGACCAGCCGTTCGGTGGCGCGGCACCGCCAGCAGCGATCTTCTTCTATTCGCGCGATCGCAGCGGCGAGCATCCGTGCCGACATCTCGCCGGCTACGCGGGCATTCTGCAAGCCGACGCCTATGCCGGGTTCAACGACCTCTACCACCCCGCACGCCAGCCTGGTCCGATCATTGAGGCCGCGTGTTGGGCACACGGACGGCGCAAACTGTTCGTGCTCGCCGAAGTTGCCAAGGCGCCGCTCGCGATCGAGGCGGTGCGCCGGATCGATGCGATCTTCGATGTCGAACGCGACATCAACGGCCTGCCAGCGACCCAACGGCAGGCCGTAAGACAGGTCCGGGTCGCGCTCCCTCGAGAGCTGGATGCGCGTCGAACGCGGCAAGCTCTCGCGTCATGCCGACGTCGCGAAGGCGATGGACTACATGCTCAAGCGATGGGATGCCTTTGCGCGCTTCCTTGCCGATGGACGCATCTGCCTGACCAACAATGCGGCGGAACGCGCGCTGCGCGGAATTGCACTCGGGCGCAAGTCATGGCTGTTCGCCGGTTCGGACCGCGGCGGGGAGAGGGCAGCGGCGATGTATTCGCTGATTGCGTCGGCAAAGTTGAACAACATCGATCCGCGCGCCTGGCTCGCCGACGTGCTCGCGCGCATCGGTGATCACCCAGTCTCGCGGTTGCACGAACTGCTGCCCTGGCATTGGCCGCGAGCTACTCGCGTCGACCGCGCGGCCTGATCAATGGCGGCGCCCAGTTCCGTCTCCACCATCGGCCGGGTGGCCAAGATGCTCGGCGAGGACGAGGACCTCTTGCGCGACATCGCCCTCGATATGGAACCGGAAGACGGTGTCCTCACCGTCTGGGACATCGACGAAATGTCCACCGTTGCCTTTACCGCCGAAGGTATCGAGAACCTCAAGGAACTCCTCGCGGACCTCAAGAGGTAGGCGACACCAGTGCGTCGTCCGCATGCTTGGTCGACGGCCGTGCAACACCGCGGCACTCGGCGGATGCTTACCCCGAACTTGCCGTTCAATGGGTTCTCCAACGGTCTCTAAGACCTTAGATTGGCGACACATGGACCAGGAACGGACGCATGCAACGAGAGATCATCCGGGTCGAGCCGATTGACAGCAATTTCGAGAAGTGGGGCGCGCCGGTGTCCACCTGCACCCGCGCCGGCAACATGGTGTTCGTCTCGGGCATGCCGCCCTTCGATCCTGAGACCGGCGAGATCCTCGTCCACGCCCCGTTCGAGCGCCAGGTTGAGCTGATCCTGGAGCAGGTGAAGAAGGCGCTGGAGGCCGCCGGGTCGGACCTCGACCATGTGCTGAAGTGCAATGTGCTGTGCATCTCGGCGGACCGGTTCAAGGCCTTCAACGAAGTCTACAAGCGCTACTTCCCGAAAAACCCCCCAGCCCGCATCTTCTTCTGCGTGCCTGAGTGGACCGGGCCCTTCGACGTCGAGGTCGATTGCGTGGCGGTCACGAAGGACTGACCTCGGCCGGCAGCAGCTCGCGGGAGCAGAGAGAATAGGGGTCAGAGTCATTTACCGCGCCACATACATAGGCGTCAGGACTCTGGCGCGGTCCAACTTCCGCGAGTGGCGCTTGGTCTTCTTCTCAAATTCGGCCATCCGGCCACGCGTCGCTGGGGTCCACATCCCAAGCTTGAATCACGCCCGAACCCGCCGTTGAATGGGTTCTCAAACGGTCTCTTAGGGGCCGGCGCCGGCGCAATCGTCAGCCATGCCGGCGGTGCGGTGGCCCATCCTCGCACGGCTCTGGCGCCCCCGGGTGCAGCAGCTCGCTATGCACTGTCGTCGGTACGGTGACGCCGCCGTCGCGAAAGGCGGCGGAATGCGCTTCGCTTTTCCGCCCTACCGGAGCGCATGGCGAGTCAACTACAGGGGCGGTTGGTATGAGTGGAGGCGTTCCTGGTGACGCGTATATGAAACTCCGTCCTGTACGAAAGATCATTCAACCCTAGGGGGCTGTCGTCGGTCGGCGGCGCGGCGTGCCGTGATCCCAAAGATGACAAGTTTCTCGAACTGGCGGTGAACGGAAAGGCCGATGTGATCGTGTCCGGCGACGCCGATCTGTTCGCGCTGAGCCCCTTTCGCGGCATCCCTATCGTGCCGCCCGCGACCTTCGTGCAAGGCACGGCGCGCGCGTCGGGACGGAAATGCTGCTCACACTCGCCGAAATTCAAACTGCCGGCACTACCAAATATGCGGGGCCAGGCGGTAGCGCACCTTGCGGGTGTAGTCCTCATATCCCGGCAAATTCGTGCGGAGGAATTCCTCCTCGTTCAAGAGCCGCCAGGCGAACCAGGCGATGAACAGCGGTGTGGCGAGGAGGCCCCACCATGAACCGAGCGCGAGCGGCGCCCCGACACACACCAAGATGGCGCCCGCGTACATGGGATGTCGAACGATCGCGTAGGGGCCGGTCGAGACGACCGCCTGATGCTCGGCGACTTTTACCGTCGAAGCGGCGTAGCGATTCTCTCTGATCACCAGGAAGTAAATGAGGAGTCCGAGCACGCCGCACGCGTCCCCGAGTATCGAGAGGTAGGCGGGAACGGGGGGTGACCAGTCGAATCGGTGATCAAGAACCATGATGATGATCGCCGCGACGAAGACCAACGAGCCTACTGCCACAATGACCTTCTGTGCAGACGTCGCTTCGGCTGTCGGACCTGCGCGCAAGCAACTCTCGAGGAGCTTCCGGTCGAAGAGCGCCATGTATATGGTAACAAATGTTGACGAGACCGAGAGCGTCCCGACAAACACCCAGCCCTGCCAATAATCGAGCGTCCATGCGGGAATGAAGATGATAGCGAAGAACGCGACGGTGCCGACGAGCGTCGCTCGTATGGCCCTGAAGTAGAGATTGTTCATGGGTTTATGATAGCTTGACCATTCAGCCCTCCTGCAAAGCGGGACACGTCAATGCCAGCCGCAACGTTTCGCGAACAAGGCGCCGATGGTGGCGTCGGCCGCGAACAACGCCGTGCCTCGGATCATGCCGGCGAGGACCAGCTTCTCGGCTGTCGCGGCAGCGGACGACGGGCCGTCACTCCATGGCGCCCGTGTCGGACCCTCTCTCCAGTGCGTGGATCTCCTCATCGTTGAAGCCGAAATGGCGCGCGATCTCGTGGATCAGCACGTTACGAACGATCCGGGTAAGATCCTCGCCTGTTCTCTGCCACATCCGAAGAATTGGTTCACGAAAGAGAGAGATTTGATCCGGATAGCGGGCGATCTGCATGACGCTGCGGCGAGGCAGGGACACGCCACGATAGAGGCCGAGCAAATTCCAGGGCGATGCGATGCCCATTCTTCGGAGTGTCTCGTCATCGGCGCGGTCCTCGACCATGATCGCGCCATCCAGATGGTTGCGCAGCTCTTCGGGAATCTCGGCCAGGGCTCGCTCAGCTATCGCGGCGATGTCGTCGATGCTGGGCAAAGGGTGGGATGTGCTGGGGTCGGGCATGGCTTCCAGACATTACTGTATATTGAAGCGCTTGACCGCGCCAGGCGATGCATATCGGCGCTATATCGAGGGGATGCGAGTCCCCGGGAGAAGCCGACGGTCCCTTCTCCCCACGCCGCCGCCGCGGGGTCGTAGGGGGCGCTGTCGCATGTCGTGTCGTGTCGTGTCGTGTCGTGTCGTGTCGGCGCAAGGTAGAAATGTCACTCGGCGCGCAAAGTAGAAATGTCACCCCCAGGCTGCGGCCGGCCAACCCAAAGAGCCGCGCATTCAATGCCTTCCTGAATACCCAATGCCCTTTGTTCGACCCGCCGGAGGCGTGGTCGAATGGTCGGGACGCCCTTCGTTCTTTAATCGCGGACCTCTTGGCAAGTGGGGAATCGACGAAATGTTGTCGCGCCTGTAGGTCGGCAATGGGTGGATTCCGGACCCAGTCGCCCGCCACCATTGCAACGCTCAGCCACCTTCCGGCGACAGGAGGGGTTTTACTTTGCCCGCCGCCAGTATTCACTTTTTTCGCAGGAGGAAGGGCAGTGCAGGGATCGCTGGGGGAGAAGATCGGTGAAGGCGCGTTCTCGGACGTCCACGCCTGGGCGCCCGGTCAGGTGGTGAAGCTGTTCAAGGACGGCCGACCGCAACGGCTCGCCCGGTACGAGGCCCACATCACCCGCGCCGCCTTCGCCGCCGGCGCTCCGGCGCCAGAGGTGCTCGGCGAGGTGACGCTGGACGGGCGCTTCGGCATCGTGCTGTCGCGCCTCGACGGACCGACCCTGAAGCAGCTTTCGCGAAGCGGCGCCATGACGAACGGACAGGTGGGCTCGATCCTCGCGACCCTCGCCCTATCCGTCCACAAGACGCCCCCGCCGCCAGAGGTGCTCCGCCTGCGCGACTTGATGGCGGGCTCGTTGCGCGACGACGGCGGCCGGATTCCGGAGCACATCGCCGCCGGCATCCTCGCCCTGATCGACCGCCTGTCGCCGGGAGACGGGCTGTGCCATGGCGATCTTCACCCCGACAACGTGATCATGACGGCGAATGGTCCAAGATTGATCGACTGGCTAGGTATCGTCCGCGCGCCCGCCGCCCTCGACCTTGCTACCAGCCACATTATCCTTGCCGAACTCACCGCGGACGTCGTTGCCGATCCGGAGCGGCCGCGCGCCTACAATGCAGTCATGCAGTCCGAATACGCGCGGCTGGCCGGCATGTCACAAGCGGCGCTGACGGCGGTGATGGAGCCCTACCTGTCCATCATCCGCGTCCGCGCCCTCCTCGCGGGGTGGTGTGGGCCCGCCCAGCGGGAGCGGTTGATTCCAGCGCGTCGAGGCGACCCTGCGCTCGGAGAGCTGATCGGTCAGCCCCGGGTCCGTCGCCCGCACGCTTGCGCACTGGATTGCCCAAACCAGAGAATGTCGCGGATAGTTTCTTTGTTCGGCTGAAGCGCCGTTTCTCCGCCCCGGCCTGCATCATCACACTGCGCCGCGCGGAGCAACGGTCAAGACTGGCCGCAGGCCACCGCCGGAGGCGGCGCGAAGCGGTCTTGACGGCTGCGAGCACGGCGTAACGCTCGATCAGGTTGGGGGCTACTGTCCTGCCGGGTCATGGTTCTTTCCGCGGTCTGTTGTCAGCCGCAACGTGGCGTCGGGGAGGTCGGCACCCCTATGTCCCGAACGCGGTCACCTCGAAAGGGCCGCAACGAAGGACGCGGGGTTGCCGGGCCTCGTCCCGGCTGGGACATGCTCCCGCCTCGATCAGGCGGATCTCTGTTCGCGAATCCGGGGGCTCGCCGCGCTCATGCGGCGGCCACTGCGTCACCCCAATCGAAATCGCGGTCATCTTTCCAGACGCGGTGCATGATCACGCCCAGTTTGCGGGCAACCGCCACCTTGGCGCGACGCATGCCGATCCGAGCGGCAAGGCCGAGTCCCCACGTCCTGAGCTTCGATGGCTTCGGATGGCGAACAAGCAAGACGTTCGCTGCCTCGAACAGGTAGGAGCGGAGCAATCCGTCACCACACTTCGATATATGACCGGCCTTGTCGACCTCGCCGGACTGATAACGTCGCGGCGTGAGACCGAGATAGGCCCCGACTGACGTTGATTGTTTGAAGCGAGAGGGATCGTCGATCACTGCCATATATGCGAGGGCAACGATCACGCCGACGCCCGGCACCGACATCAGGCGGCGTGCGGCGGCATCGGCCTTGGCTCTCAGCACCACCTGACGGTCAAAAATCGTGACCTGATCACGGATGGCCAGCCAGGCCGCAAGTAAAGGTTCGATGATCGCCGACAATGCCTGGTTATCGCCGATCGCGTCACGGACGCGTATCGGGAAAGGGCCTTTGCAGCCACGGGCAATGACATGGCCGAACGTCTTCAGCAGACCACGTATATTATTGGCCACGGCCTGACGCTGCGAAACCAATTGCGCTCTGGCCATCAGCAACATGCGCAGGGTTTGTGCGTCCATGCTCTTGATGGCGACCTCGCGGAACCATCCGGTTCGCACGACCTGTGCGAGGCCAAGTGCATCGTTGGCATCGGTCTTGTTGACTTGCAGGCTAAGTGCCGCCTTTGCGTGGCGGGCGTCGAGGCAGACGACCGGCAAGCCGCGCCGCCGCAATCCGAGGGTCAGCCAATTAGAGAGCTGGCCGGTCTCCAAACCGAATCGCGCGAGGGCCGGGGCCTGAGCGCGGACGATCCGGCAAATCGCATCGGGTTCCGTGGCACACTTGCCTCGCCAAACGACAGCGCCGTTGCTGTCGATGACGCAGATCGAGGTGGTCTCAAGCGAGACGTCGAGTCCGACGTAGTGTTGCTGATCCATGGCGTTGCTCCGTGTTGTGGTCACGGAGGGCTACCCGGTGGTCGGTTCCGGCTGTCCTTCGCGATTACGCCATGTCCCGACAACTGCCACCAGCCGAGGCGCGCAGAGGAGCGGTCAAGAATGCCGAAGGCACCGCGAAGCGGCGGGCGCTGCAGGCGACCGTCCTTGACGGCTCCGAGCACCGGGGCCCTTGCTGACCGGTCAGGCCGGCAGCGTGGTGATGTCACGCCGTGACGGGCGACCTTTGGACGGTAAGCCGGGCGCTTCGAGATTGTTCGGTGGCCGCTGCCGGGCAGGGTGGTGGCGGCGTCGGTTGGGCGCATAGGCTCCCTGCTGCGCCTGCACGTGCGCCAGCACCTCGGTCAACCGCTTGTTCTCCACGATCGTGCCCGGTTCGACCGTGCGGATCTTGTCGAACACCCGGAACGGCAGGTCGCTGCCGTTGGACCGGACGGCGAACCGACCGTCCGGGTAGTTCACCACCTCCACCGTCTTGCGCGCCAAGCTACGTGCCAGCGGCGTCGGTTCGAGGATCAACATCATGCGATCATAGTGCAGTGTCAGGTTGTTGGTAACAGTCCGCTTCTCTCGCCAGGCCAGGATTTCATCAAGATCATCCCGGGGCGATAGGCGCCGATGGAGATCCGTGCCGTTCAATGGCTCTCGACCAAAGCGCTTGTTGTAGTCGGTGATGAATCCCGGCAACCAGGCGTTCGCTGCTTCGATGCCGGCAATGTTGGCGAGCCGCAACTCCTTCACCAGCCGGTCTTGCAGCGTGCCAAATGCACGTTCCACCCGACCCTTGGCCTGCGGAATGTTGGCACAGATGATGTCGATGTTCAGCTCGGCCAGGGCCCGCCCGAACTGCGTGATCCGCTCGCCGCCGATGGCATCCTTGTTGTTCACCCGGAAGATGCTGTGCTTGTCGCTATACAATGCGACCGGCTTGCCGTGTGCCTCGAGATAGCGGCGCATCGAGCGAAAGTAGTCGAACGCCGATTCCGATGCCGCGAAGCGCAGTTCCATGATCCGGCTGGTCGCATCGTCGATGAAGGCGAGCAGCGTGCAAACCGCACCACGGTCCTCGAACCAGGCGTGTTCCGAACCGTCAATCTGCACCAGCTCGCCGAGACACTCCCGCCGGCGTCGTGGTTGATGCGGGCAGGGCAGGCGGTGGCGCCGGTCGACCCACAGCCCGTCGGCGATCATCCATTGCCGCAGCGTCTCGTGCGAGACCGTGCAGCCGTGCAGCTTTGCCAGCTTCTCGGCCGCCAGCGTCGGCCCAAAGTCGCGATACCGCTCGCGCACGATCGTCAGAGCCAGGGCCCGGACCGCGTCCGGCAATCGGTGGTTGCTGCGCCGACCGCGGCGCTTCGAGACCAGGCTGGAGGCGCCCTCCTGGCGCAGACCGCGCAGTAACCGCAGTGCCTGACGCCGGCAAATCCCGATCAGTCTGCAGGCATCCGCGATGCGCAGCCGCCCGGACTGGACGCCAAGCAGAACTTCCAGCCGGCTGAACTCCTGCGTGCTCATCGACATCACCGCCATGGCACCGCTCCCGGGACCCCAAGACCCCTGAGGGTGACATCTCTATTTTGCAGAGGGGTGACATCTCTATATGGCGCTTACACCACGCACGGAGCGGCTAATACCAGGCGCCTTTGATGTTGACCCTTGCACGGCGAAAGGCGGCGGAATGCGCTTCGCTTTTCCGCCCTACCGGAGCGCATGGCGAGTCAACTACAGGGGCGCTTGGTATAAATCGACCTTAACCATAGGTGCGGCTCGTTTCGTATGTCTTAATTTCTGCAACCAGGCACTCAGTCTTCCGATCGCGCCTTCGCGTCGCGCTGGTAGACGGCCAGGAACGCCCTGCCCATCAGCGATGTCTCCTGCTCGATGCACTGCGCCAGCACCATCGCCCGTGTCGCTTGGATTGCCTTGTCGTCCGGCGCCGCACCGGCCGCGAACTCTGCCAGATGTGCCGCGAGTCGCGTCCGACCGCCCTCGGCCAGCGCCGCCGCCCGCTCGGCCAACCGCTCCGCGCCGCCGGCCAACGCTGCCAGCTCGGCCGCCAGTTCCGCCGCCGGCGCCGGCTTCAGATTCGCCGGATTGCCGTCGAACCACCCGCCGTACAGATGCCAAATGGCACGCACGACAAACTCCGGATCGTCGTATTTCGGGCGCAGATAGGGCTTCGCCAGCAACTCCGCCGGAGCCGACACGCTGTGCAGCACCTCGTCCAGCGTGCATCCCCAATTCATCAGCGCCACCGTCTGCCCCACCAGGCTTTCCAGCAGCGTCGCTCCATCATCCAGCACCTGCTCGGCGCGAGCCGCGCCGAAGATCACGGGCCCATGGCCGGGAATCAGGACCTCGGGCTTGAGCGCCTGCATCCGCCGCAACGTCGCGGCCCATTCTGCCGCGTAGCGCTGCACCTTCCGCGGATTGCCCGCATTCGGGAACATCCAGATGACGAAATCCCCACTCACCAGCACGCGGCGCTGCGGCAGCCAGACGACTGTCGCGTCGTCCGTTTCCCCCCGCCCATGGAACAGTTCCAATCGCTCGTCGCCGATCGTCAGCGACAGCGTGTCGTCATACACCTCGTCCGGCTGCCGTTGGCCTACGGGGTAGGTGTAGTTTGGGTCGTTGAACTGCTGACCCTGCACGATGCTGTTGAAGCCCTGCGTCGTCTGGTAGCGCTGCAGCCGCCGCACGTCGCGATGGGCGACGATGCGCGGCCGGGCGACGCCTCGCGCGTCTGCCTCTTCGTCGATGACCTGGATGCCGCCGGTGTGGTCGATGTGGCCGTGGGTGTAGATCACTGTATGAACCGGGCTGTCGTTCCAGCGCCGAACCGCGGCGAAGGTCTGGGCCGCCAGTGCGGCATTGGCCGTGTCGATCAGCACCAGCCCTGCCGGGGTGCGTATGGCGGTGACACTGCCGCAGAAATACGTCGAGTGGACGGTGACGATGTTGTCAGCGACCGTCGTGATGGCGGTGTTTGATACGGCCTGTGTCCATTCTTCCATTGGCGCGGTGCCGCTCCAAAGCCGCTCAAAGAGCTGGTCCTGTTCCACGCGGTCCCTCCTGCCTGCGGTCGCTTGCAAAGGATGCCCGAGCCGAGGCTTTCCGCCACCCCCCGCGAAGTCGGCGCTGGGCCGGCGGCGGAAGTGGCCAATGAGGAAGGGAGCAGTGGTGGGTGGGACAAGTGGCAGATGTCGCCGGAGATGCGCGGGGCGTCCCGAATGAGCGGTGAGGCGCCGGCAACGTAGGTTTCGGGGTTACGGTGTTCGGCGAGCAAGCGGAGAATGTCGGTCTGAATTTTAAAGCGCGTTCAGGCTGACTGGGATCCCCGGCACCCTCACCCGCCGCGCTACGCGCGGCGACCTCTCCCGCAGAGCGGGAGAGGTGGACGGGGGCCGGCGTTTCCACTCAGCCTGAAGATGTTCAGCGCATTCAGCCAGACTGGCCGCACCCTCACCCGCCGCGCTGCGCGCGGCGACCTCTCCCGCAGAGCGGGAGAGGTGGACGGGGGCCGGCGTTTCGACTCAGCCTGAAGATGTTCAGCGCATTGCATTCAGCCAGACTGACCGCACCCTCACCCGCCGCGCTGCGCGCGGCGACCTCTCCCGCAGAGCGGGAGAGGTGGACGGGGGCCGGCGTTTCCACTCAGCCTGAAGATGTTCAGCGCATTCAGCCAGACTGGCCGCACCCTCACCCGCCGCGCTGCGCGCGGCGACCTCTCCCGCAGAGCGGGAGAGGTGGGGGGTGGGGCGTTCGCTCGCCGTTTCCAGTTACGATGAACCTGCTCGAATCTGGTAACCGCCCACGGTAGCGGGGCTCGTCACGCTCCCTTCCGCCTCTCGCCATTCTTCCGCAGCAGGAACTCTCGCCCGACCTTTATCATCGGCACGCCGTCGTATTCGACGATATCCGCGGTCGCATAGGTCTCGTGCCAGGCGTCGGGGATGAAGCTGCCGGTGCCGACCACGTCGATCGGCGCCTTGGCATCGGCCATCACGCGGCACTTCTCGACCGAGAAGCCGGATGAAACGACGATCCGCACCTTCGGATATCCGGCCGCGTCCAGCGCCTCGCGCGTCCGCCAGATGGCCGCGGCGGAGACCCCGGTGCCGACGAGGAAGCGCAGCTCCAGATCGCTGCGATAACGCCGGATCGCCCCAGGCACGTATCGCTCCAGCACGGCGTAGCTCTCGGCGGGATCAAGGCCTTCCAGGAAACGTCCGCCATGGGTATCGAGCCGGACCGACAGGTTCCCGGTTGCAGCGAGATCAGGGAAGCGTGCGGCCACCGCCAGCGAATCAGTGATCTCGCGCCCGAAATAATCGACCAGGACCGTCAGCGGCGTGTCCGGAAAAGTTTCGTGGAACATCTCCGCGGCGCGGACCGTCGATCCGGCGTAGCCGATCAGGGAATGCGGCATGGTGCCGGCGCCGCGGTCAGCGCCGAACCAGTGCGCGGTGCCGTCATTGGCGTTGCCGATGAACCCGCGCGCGCCTTCCCGTTGCGCGGCCGCGCTGCCGACCGAGGCAGCGTAGGCCATCATCTCCTGCATCTCGGCGCCGGCGCAGTGGCGTGCCTCCATGGCCAGGAATGCCGCCTCGGGCAATGCCAGGCACATCTGATACGCATTGTGTGCTGCCACCGAGGATGGGCCGAGTTTTTGCAGGAAGATCGTTTCCAGGTCGGAAAGCTGCTCGAAACTGCCGGTTAGATAGATGACCGGCTCGCCGGCCCCGACCCAGGTGCCTTCGGGATAGACCACATCGATCTCGAAACGCGTGCGGCGGGACGCGGCGACCTGCTCGAGCCATTCGATCATCAGCCGCGGGGCGGAGATCACCGGACGGCGGAGGAACACCGCATAGGTCACGCGCTTGTCCCCGAACCGCGCGACGATCTGCCGCGTGCGGTCGAAATACACGTCGGTGCGGGCGGCGATGTCGGCCGCCAGCCTGGACGCGGTGACTGCGCCGTCGGTCATCCTGGCGCTATTGGGCGGCAACCTGAATTCCGGGCGTCTCGCGCCGTCGCTTCAGCTCCTCCGCCACCAGGAACGCCAGTTCCAGTGACTGCTCGGCATTCAGCCGTGGATCGCAGGTGGTCTCGTAGCGCGCGGAGAGGTCAGCCTCGGTCAGCCGGTGCGCGCCGCCGGTGCATTCGGTGACGTCCTGGCCGGTCATCTCCACATGCACGCCGCCGGCCCAGCTTCCCTCGGCGGCATGGATGTCGAAGAAGCTGCGCACTTCCGACAGGATCGCATCGAAGCTGCGGGTCTTGAGGTTGGCGGCGGTGGAGATGGTGTTGCCGTGCATCGGGTCGCAGATCCACACGACCTTGCGCCCGGCCCGCTCCACCGCGCGCACCAACGGCGGCAGCCGGCCGGCGATCTTGTCGGCGCCCATGCGGCTGATCAGCGTGACGCGCCCGGTCTCGTTGGCGGGGTTCAGCGTATCGAGGATGCGCAACAGATCGTCCGGCTCGAGCGTCGGGCCGGCCTTCATGCCGATCGGGTTCTTCACCCCGCGCAGGAACTCGATATGGGCGCCGTCGGCTTGGCGGGTGCGGTCGCCGATCCAGAGGAAATGCGCCGAGCAGCCGTACCAGTCGCCGGTGGTTGAGTCGATGCGGGTCAGAGCCTGCTCGTAGGGTAGCAGCAGCGCCTCGTGGGCCACGTAGAAATCGGTCTCGCGCATGTCGCGTGTGGTGGCGCCGGTCATGCCGCAGGCCGCCATGAAGGAGAGCGTCTCGTCGATGCGGTGCGCCAGGTCGCGATAGCGTTCGGCCAGCGGGGAGCGCTCGACGAAGCCCAGGTTCCAGCGATGCACCTCGTGCAGGTCGGCGTAGCCGCCCGAGGCGAAGGCACGCAGCAGGTTGAGCTTGCTGGCTGATTGGAAATACGCAGTCTCCAGGCGCGCTGGGTCGGGCACGCGGGCGTCCGGCGTGAAATCGGGGCCGTTGATGATGTCGCCGCGGTAGCTGGGCAGGCTGACACCGTCCTGGGTTTCGGTGTCGGACGAGCGGGGCTTGGCGAACTGCCCGGCCATGCGGCCCATCTTCACAACCGGCAGGGATGCGCCGAAGGTCAACACCACAGCCATCTGCAGCAGCACGCGGAACGTGTCGCGCAGGATGTTGGCGGTGAATTCCTCGAAATTCTCGGCGCAGTCACCGCCGAGCAGGACGAATGCCTTGCCATCGGCAGCGGTTGCCAAGCCGGCCTTCAGCCGCCGCGCCTCGCCGGCGAAGACCAGCGGCGGATACCTACTAAGCTTGCGCTCCATGGCCGCGAGCCCGGCGGCATCCGAGTAAGCGGGTGCCTGGCGGATCGGGCGGTCGTGCCACGAGTTGGGGGTCCAGGGGGTGGCGGTCGGGGGCATGATTTCACTCCTGGGCCGCGCCCGGTGGGCGGCCCAGGGGCGTTATGGCTGGATTTTGCGCAACGCGCTATGCCGACGGCCAGACGCACGCGCCGGTGCAGGCTGTACGGTATGACCGCACGCGACGCCGACGGTGAGGGTCCAGCATCCGCGCCCCGAGCTCGCTCTGACGCTCGAGGGCCTGCGGATGCCTCCGTGGCCCACCCCTGTCCATCGCGCGTTCCCCGTCTCGAATAAAAAGACTCTAGCCTCGGGCCATCTGACCTGACCGCATTCGTATTCCGGCGACGGCCAACGCGCCGCTGCGCGGGACATGCCGGGTGCAAAAGGGGGCGGGCGTGGCAACAAAAAGTGAACATCCGGAAGTAAGCCAGGTGCAATTTGTAGTTGCATATTTACGGATTTTAAGCTAACTCACGACCCCGTGATCCACCAGCGGGGACGGCGATATGCAGAGCAACCCGATCACGTTCAGAAAGCAGTCCGAGGAAGCCTTCGCTCATCGGCGCCGGTGCAAGGCCCTGCCGCCGCTCCAGCCCGGCGAGCACGAACGCCTGGTGAAAGAATTCCTCGCCGTCAGAAGCGTCACCCTCTGCCCCACGCGCTATGCGGCGCCGGTGGAGCATCAGCAGCCATCCGCGCGGTGACGCCTCCACACAGCCTTCACGAAGCCACCGACGCCACCAGGCCGGCCGTGACGGGGAGCGTCGCTGTTCGATGATCGCCGTATTCGAACACCAGGATATGGTCAGGTTGCATCAGGACCCGGGCGCACCCATGATCGCTGCCCGCAGCCGGCGGGAAACTGCATCGATCGCCGCCACTGCGATCAGCACCAGCAGGATCAGGAAGGCCACCTGCTGCCACTCAAGCACGCGGATCATCTCGGATAAATATAGCCCGATGCCGCCGGCGCCGACGATCCCGATAATCGTCGCTGAGCGTGTGTTCGATTCGAAGAAATAGAGGCACTGACTGGCGAACACCGGCAGCACTTGCGGCAGCAGTCCGAAGCGGATCTCGGCCAGGCGGCTGCCGCCCGAGGCGCGCACCCCCTCGACTGGCCCGCTAGAGGCTGTCTCGATCGCCTCCGACATCAGCTTCGCCAATGCCGCGACGTCCGTCGACGCGATCGCGAGTGCGCCCGCAAACGGCCCCAGCCCCACCACGTTCACCCAGATCAGCGCCCAAACGAGCGTATCGATGCTGCGCACGCAATCCAGCGCGCGGCGCGCGAAGAAATGCACGATCCGTCCCGCCACCACGTTCCGGGCCGCGACGAACCCAAGCGGCAGAGCAAATACCGCTGCCGCCGTAGTGCCCACGAAGGCGATCGCGATCGTCTGCCAGAGCGAATAGAGATACGTCCAGAAATGATCGGCGTTGCCCGGCGACGGCGGCAGCATCAGGAGCATGATGCTCCAGAACTTGCCCAGTCCCGCCAGGATTTGTCCTGGGGTCACCCCCAGCCAGCCCATGACGAAAAAGTAGCTGGCGGCAACCAATCCGGTCAGGACCAGGCCCATCGCGTTAAACGTCCGCGGCGGCGGAGGCAGCGCCGCGGAACGCCCCAGCAAACTGTTCCGCAGCCCGCTCATTTTGTGGTCTCCAGCGCCAACAGTGCGTGCCGCAGCCGCTCCGACAGCATGTCCAGCAGCATGACACACGCCACGATCAGCAGCAGCATCGCGCTGACGTCGGAGTAGTAGAACTTGCGGATCGCAACCAGCAGGTCCTGGCCAATTCCACCCGCGCCTACGAACCCGATCACTGCCGCGCCTCGCACGTTGATTTCCAGGCGCAATAGCGTGTAGCTCGCGAAATTGGACAGTACCTGCGGCACCGCGCCGAAGCGAACCCGGGCCAGCCAGCCTCCGCCGGCCGCTGTCACTCCTTCGACCGGACGAAGATCAATGCTTTCCACGATCTCGGTAAACAGCTTCCCCAGCGTGCCCGCGGAATGCAGCATGATTGCCAGCACGCCCGGCAAGGGCCCCAGCCCGAATGCCACGACGAACAGCATCGCGAACACCAAGTCGGGAACCGTGCGCAGCAGTTCCAACAGCCTTCGCACGGTTACCGTGACTATCCCCGACTGCGCCATCGTGCGGCTAGCCACAAAGCAGGCGGCGAAGGCGATCGCGGCGCCGCTGAGCGTCCCCGCATAGGCGATCATGATCGTCTCGCCAAGAAGGCGCAGCCAGCGCTTTATCCCCCAGAACCAGTCGGACGGATCGGTCCAAACTCGCGCGCCGGTGTCCAGTTTCATCAACCGGTCAAAATAACTGGTGAAATTACCTAGGTTGTTCCAGAATTTCGCCGGCGAGACTTCCGCACCGAAGCCGCAAATCAGCAGCAGCAGCAGGAACACCACAATGCCCAAGGCGAACTGCTGCCGCCGCGCGGCTACCGCCTTGTCATAGGCGGCAACCAGCGCGTCGCGCTGCGGCTCGGGCAGAACCGCAACGAGTTGTTTCACGGCGGTATCGCGTCAGGTCTGCTTGCGGCGCAGGCGGTCGACGAACGCAACCATTTTAATTGTGTCGTCGTAGGCTGCGTTGTCGATCGGCTGCCACGGCAGGTTCTTGCCATCGGATAGCCGATCGAACGCCGCCTTGTCCGCTGTCGCGGCATTCAGAAACGCTTCACGGATCGTCTGCTTCAGATCCGGCGGCAGGCTCGCCAGCATGGCGGTGGGCGAGTTGATTATCAACGATGACTTCAGAACGATCCGGAAATCATCCTTCTTCATCGGGCTGCCATCCTTGTTCTTCAGCATGCCCTTGTTCAGCATGCGCGTCAGGTTGGAATCGTCATCCGCATTCCACCAGTTCGCGCAGACATCGACCGTGCCGTCCGCTACGGCGATCACCGCATTCTCATGGCTGCCGGTGATCAGTACCTTATTGAAATACTTGCTGGCGTCCTCGATGTGGTAGCGCTGATCCAGCGTATACAGCGGCATGTTGTAGCCGGACGTGGAATTCGGGTCGACCAGCCCGAGATTTTTGCCCTTTAGATCCTCGATCGATTTGTACGGGCTTTTCGCCAGGACGTAGAATACCGAATAATAGCCCTTCGTGCCGTCGCTGTTCACGTCGATCACGAATGCCTCGGTTTTCACGCCAGTCATGAGCGCCCGGGAGAACGACGCCGGCCCATAGTAAGCGATGTGGATGTTGCCTGCGCGCTGACCCTCGATCACTGCTGCATAGTCGTTCGCTACGCGCAGCGTGATCTTGGTGCCGATCGCCTTGGTCAGATAAGCGGTAAACGGGGTGAACCGGTTGACCACGCCGGACGCATTCTCGGCCGGCACCACCGCGTAGACGAGCTCCGGATAGCTCGCCTTCCAGGACTGCGCGAACGCTGCAGGCGCCAGCGCGCTGCCGGCGAGTCCCGCCAGGATAGTACGACGATTGACCATGTAACTACTCCCAACGTTATTGCTGAACGAGATTTCAGGCGCCGACAGGTACCGCCGCGCCTTCCGGTGGTAGGGCCGTTTCGCCCCCAACCACCTCATTGGCCTCCATGCCGTAGAGCTCGCGCGCCGCCGCATCGGTTAGCCCCGCCGGCACGTCGTCGAAGACCACGCGACCGGTCGCCATCCCGACCAGGCGGTCGCAATAGGAGCGTGCGAGATCCAACGAGTGCAGGTTCACCAGCACGGTCAGGCCGAAATGCCGGTTAATTCGGAGTAGCGCATCCATGACGATCTGCGCGTTGCGTGGATCCAGCGACGCCACAGGCTCGTCCGCCAGAATAATCTCCGGCTCTTGCACCAAGGCCCGGCAGATCGCCACGCGCTGCTGTTGGCCGCCGGACAGATGGTCGGCTCGGCGCGATGCCAGTGCAGCCATGTCGAACTGATCCAATGCCGCGAGCGCTAAGCTGCGATCGTCACGCGACCAAGCCTTGATCGCCGCGCGCCAGAACGGTGCGTATCCCAGCCGACCGAGCAGGACATTGTTCAGCACATCAATCCGCTCGACCAAGTTGAACTGCTGGAAGATCATCGCGCAGCGCCGCCGCCATTCCCGCAGCTTCCGCCCGGACAGCGCGGTCACATCTGTCTCGCGCCAGACGATCCGGCCTTCGGTCGGCTTGGCCAGCCGGTTGATCATCCGCAGCAGGGTCGATTTACCGGCTCCCGACCGGCCGATAATTCCGACGAACTGGCCCGGGGGGATGGTCAGATTCACGCCCTGCACGGCGCGTGTCTCACCGAACGCCTTCGTCAGCCCCTCCAGCATCAGCATGCTGTTCCCCTCGGTACTCCCCCCTTTTGAGCCGGGACGTTTGGCAGAGATGCCCGTCGCTGTTTGTTAAGCCTTGATGACGCTCCCCTGGCTAGCGCAACCGGCATGGCTGTCGGCATTTCCGAGAAGCGTAGCACGCAACACGGTAGCAATAAAGCCAGGACACTACTCAGAGTGGCAGGTGGTGAACCGCGGCGAGCGCTGTCATGACGCCGCGCAGTTCAGCCAGGCCGCGCATCCGGCCGATCAGCGGATAGCCGGGATGGGTCTTGCGGTTCGCGTCGTCCAACAGCTCATGGCCGTGGTCGGGGCGGAAGGGCAGGCGCCAATTGGGCTCGCCGGCATCGCGCCGGCGGGCTTGTTCGCGCAATAGCGTAGCGATCACCGCGACCATATCGACATCGCCGTCCAGATGATCCGCTTCCATGAAAGATCCGTCCGGCTCCTTGATGACGTTGCGAAGGTGGACGAAATGGATGCGGTCGGCAAACCGCGCGGCAATTGCCGGCAAGTCGTTCGACGGGCCGGCGCCGAGCGAGCCGGTGCAGAGGGTGATGCCATTGGCCGTGCTGTCCACTGCCTGGGTGATGAAATCGAGGTCGTTGGCATCCGAGACGATCCGCGACAACCCGAAGAGCGGATGGGGCGGGTCGTCCGGATGGATGGCGAGGCGTACACCGGCTTCTTCGGCGGCGGGAACGACCTCGCGCAGGAAACGCGCAAGGTTCTCGCGTAGCCCTTCCCGCGTGATGTCGGCGTAGCGGTCAAGCATGCGGCGCAGACCGGGCACGTCGTAACGATCGTAGGCACCAGGCAACCCGGCCATGATGTTGGCTAGCAGACGGTCCTTGTCGCTTTCGGACCCCCGGTCGAACCAGGCGCGGGCGCGCGAGAGCAGCGCCGGCGGATGGTCTGCCTCGGCGCCGGGGCGGGCGAGAATGAAGCAGTCGAACGCCGCGTATTCGTCGGCGTTGAACCGCAGCGCGGTGCCGCCGCCGGGAAGCGGGGCAGCAAGCTGGGTGCGCGTCCAGTCGAGCACCGGCATGAAATTGTAGCAGACCGTCTTCACGCCGCACGCGGCGAGATTGCGCAGCGACTGCCGATAATTGTCGAACAGCGAGGCGAGATCGCCTTGCGCCTGCTTGATTGGCTCTGCAACCGGAAGACTTTCCACCACGCTCCAGCGTAGGCCGAGCGCGGGGTCGGACTCGATCATTGCCTTGCGCCGGCCGATCTCGTCCTCGGTCCAGACTACACCATAGGGGATGTGGTGCAGCGCGGTGACGATCCCGCTGGCGCCGGTCTGACGGATCTCGGGCAGGCGAACCGCGTCATCGGGGCCGAACCAGCGCCAAGTCTGTTCCATCAGGCAATTTTCCTCTAGCGTGCCAACGCGCTACGATATTATATATATCCCGTTGAACCATCGGGCCGGATCGGCAGCTTGCGCTCCCAGTGGACATAGTCATCGCGGTCGAGCACGCGCTCGTCGATATCGATACCCCAACCGGGGCGATCGCGTAGCTCGAGATAGCCGTCCTTCGGCAGATAAGGATCGATCGCCCACGACACCTTCTCCGGCAGCTTGTATTCAAGAATCTTGAAGTTCGGCTGCGCCGCGGCGAAATGCACGTTCACCGCTGTGGCGAGCGGCCCCATCGGGTTGTGCGGCGCGACCGTCACGTAATGCGCCTCGGCCAACGCGGCGATCCGCCGCATCTCGGTAATACCTCCGACCGCGCAGATATCGGGCTGAATGATATCGGCCCCGCCGGCGGCCATCAGCGCCAGGAATTCGAATCGCGCATACAGGCACTCCCCCGTCGCTAACGGCACGCGGAGCTGCGATCGTAGACGGCCCCAGGCGGGGATATACTCGGGTCGGATCGGCTCCTCGAAGAATAACGGATCGAACGGGGCCAGCGCATTACCGAGCTGGATCGCCTGGTACGGCTCGAAGATCTTTGCATGCGCGTCGAAGGCGAACTCGAAATGCGCCGGACAGACCTCGCGCAACTGCCCGAAATATGCGCCCGCCGCATCGCAGAGCTGGCCCCAACGCCCCGCATGCAGATCGGTCCGGTACGGGCTGAGCTTAAACGCGGTGAACCCATATCGCTCGTTCAGCGCCACAGTCAGATCGCGGCACTCGAACGGATCGGGCGCGGTATAAACACCGCAATAAACCCGCACCCGATCGCGCACATTGCCGCCCAGCAGCATATAAACCGGAAGTCCCGCCGCCTTTCCGGAGATGTCCCACAGCGCATGGTCGATCGCCGAGATCGCCGCTAGCCCAAGCGCCCCCGGCGGGAATCGCGACGACTGCAGCAGCTTCAGCACGATGAACTCGATGCGCCGCGGATCGATGCCCTTGATTTGCTCGAACAAATAGTCGAGCAACGGGCGCAGTGCATGATCCGGACCATGATTATACGCCTCGCCCCATCCGGCAATTCCCACATCGGTTTCGATCTTCATCAGCAGGCGCGGCCGGTCTCCGACACGTTGCATGAAGGTCTTCAGGGCCGCAATCTTCATGACTGGCATCCTCCTCGCTCATCAGGCCGCATGCAGCAGATTTCGCCGGCGAGGATCGGCCTCCGGCACCGCGGCAAGCAGCGCCTGTGTATAGGCTTGGCGCGGCCTGAAGCAGATCTCGTCGGCAGCACCGATCTCCACAATCTCTCCACGATACATCACCGCGATCCGGTTGCAGAAATATCGGATCACGCCCAGGTCGTGGCTGATCAACACGAAGCTCAGTCCGAGCGATCGCTGCAGCTCCAACAGCAGATCGAGGATCTGCCCGCGCAACGTTACGTCGAGCGCCGAGGTCGCCTCGTCAGCGATGATCAACCGCGGATTGAGCGCCAGCGCGCGCGCGATCACGATACGCTGCCGCTGTCCGCCGCTGAACGCGTGCGGATAGCGCTGCCCAGCATCGCCCGGCAGCCCCACCTGCGCCAGCAATTCGGTCACCCGCTGCGACAAGGCTCGGCCGGACAGAACGGCATTCACCAGCAGCGGCTCGCCGATCACCTGCGCCACTGTCATCCGCGGGTTCAAAGATGCGAACGGGTCCTGGAACACCATCCGTATCTCGCGATGCACCTGCCGCAACGCTTGCCGATCGAGCGTAACAAGATTCACGTCGGTCCCGTCGCGACGTCGGTACACGATCTCCCCGGTGCCCGGTCGCAGCACGCGAATAAGGCAGTTGCCCAGGCTCGTCTTACCGGACCCGCTTTCTCCGACAACCCCGAGATTCTCTCCCTCGTACAGATCGAAGGTCACGTCGCGTACCGCCGGCGGCGGCACCCGAGGCTTGCGGAACAGCGACGCCTGGACCGGATAGGTCAGCGTGACGTCGCGCACCTGCAACAGCGGATGTTGCGCGGTGACGACAGGCCGCGCCGGCGGCGCCGCCATGCCAAGCTTCTTCGACGCATCGAGCAGACGCTGCGTATAGGGATGCTGCGGCTCGTGGAAGATGTGTTCCACCGACCCATGCTCGACGACCTCGCCCTGGTGCATCACCAGCACGTCGTCGGCGATCTGTGCCACGACACCCATATCATGGGTGATGAACAGCAGCGCCAGCCCGTCCTCGTGCTGCAGCCGCGTGAGCAACCGCAGCACCTCGGCCTGAGTCGTGACATCCAGGGCCGTGGTCGGCTCGTCAGCAATCAGGATTTTCGGCCCACAGGCGAGCGCCATGGCGATCATCGCCCGTTGGCGCATGCCGCCGCTGAACTCGAACGGATAGCGATCAACCGCCGTCTCTGGGTGCGGGATCTCCACCTGGCGCAGCAGCTCGATCGCCCTCTGATGTGCCGCTTTCCGGTCGGCAAGGCGATGCGCCAGCAGCGGCTCGCCGATCTGCCAGCCGATGCGATGGATCGGCGATAGCGAGGTCATCGGCTCCTGAAAGATCATCGCGATATCGCGCCCGCGGATCGCCCGCATGGCGGCACCGCGCGGATGCAAGCGAGCGATATCCACAGCGGCCTTACCAGCACGCGGTCTATAGATGATCTCGCCGCCGGCAATGCGCCCGGGCGGCCCGACGATCTGCATGATGGAGCGCGCGGTGATGCTCTTCCCGCTGCCACTCTCGCCGACGATGCAGAGTGTGCGCCCCGCCTGCAACGTGAAGCTGACACCATTGACTGCGTTCAGCACACGTCCGCCGCTGAGCGGAAACACGGTGAGAAGATTGCGCAACTCCAGCAGGGGGCCGGTGTCGTCGCTCGGGCTAGTGGGCATGCGGATCGGCCGCGTCGCGCAGCCCGTCGCCAAGGAAGTTCAGCGCCAGCACAGTGATCGCCACCGCCACGCCCGGCAGTAGCAGCCAGGGCGCTTCGGCCAGCGAATTGACGTCCTGCGCTTCCTTCAGCAGCGCACCCCAGGAAATCGCCGGCGGTTGCAGACCAATACCCAAGAAACTCAACGCTGTCTCCGCCAGGATCATCAGCGGGATGGCGAGCGTCACCGACGCGATGATGTGGCTCGTGAGCGACGGCAGCATGTGCCGGAAAATGATACGCGGCTGGCTGCAACCATCCAGCCAGGCCGCGGTGACGTACGTTTCCGATCGGATCGCCAGGAAGCGTCCGCGCACCACGCGCGCAAGCTCGGTCCACCCGATCAGCGAAATGATCAGCGTAATGCAGAAATAGGTAGTAAGCGGCGACCACCGCTTCGGCAGCGCCGCCGCGAGCGCGAGCCAGATCGGGATAGTGGGCAGCGAGATGATGAACTCGATGACGCGCTGCACCGCCCAGTCGATGCGGCCGCCATAATAGCCGGAGATACCACCGAATATGATCCCGAGCAGCAGACTGAACGTCACCCCGACGATGCCGATCGAGAGCGAGGCGCGTGCGCCATAGACGATACGGCTCAGCATATCGCGTCCCAGCCGATCGGCCCCGAACAGGAAGACGGGTTGGTGCGGATCGATCGGCCCGAACAGGTGGCGATCACCGGGAAACAGGCCCCACAGGTTGTAGCTGTCGCCCTTCACCCACAAGCCGAGATGGACCTTCCTGTGCGGATCAGGAACATACGTCGCCGCCAACGTGACCGGGTCGCGCGCCAGCCGGAACGCGAGCACGTACGGGCGTAACGCGCCGTCATCGAGCCAGTGGATAGCCTGTGGCGGATGATAGACCAGCCGCGCGCTGCTGTGGTTGGGGTCGAACGGCGCGATTGGTTCGGCGAACACGGCGATCAGATAGAGCAGCAGCGTGACCGCCAACCCCACCACAGCGAGCCGGTGACGCCGGAGGCGCAACCAGAACAGGCGCCCTTCTGATGCGGTCGCGATCGGCAGTGCGGCGGCAGGCCCGTCCTCGATGTCAACAACGCTGCTGCTCATTGCATGCGGATCCTCGGATCGAGCAGTGCCAGCAAGATGTCGGACAGCAATGTGCCAAGCACCGTCAGCGCACACAGCAGCAGCAGGAAGGCGCCGGCAAGGAACTGGTCCTGTGCCAGCAGAGCATCGAACAGCATCGGGCCGGCGGTGGGTAAGTTCAGCACGATCGACAGGATCACGGAGCCGGAGATGAGATTGGGCAGCACCCAACCCAGAGTGCTGACGAACGGGTTGAGCGCGACCCGGATCGGATAGCGCACCAGCAGGGTTATCTCGCGCAGACCCTTCGCCCGTGCGGTATCAACATAGGGCTGATGAAGCTGGTCGATCAGATTCGCCCGCATGATGCGGATCAGGCTCGCCGAGCCCTGGATGCCCAGAATCACCATCGGGACCCAGAGATGGCGCAGCAAGTCGAGCACCCGCCCCGGCGACCACGGCGCATTTAGGTATTGCGGCGAAAACAGCCCGCCAAGATTCTCACCGAAGACAGTGACGCCAATATACATCAGCACGAGACCAAGCAGGAAGCCGGGCACCGATAGACCGAGGAAACTTGCGAATGTAAACAGATAATCGACCAGCGAATGGCGCCTTACCGCGCTCAGCACGCCGATAGGCAGCGCCACCGCCCAGGTGAAGAGCAGCGCCGCGACCGACAGAATCAAGGTCAGGCCGAGTCGCTCGCCGATCAGCGCACTGACCGGCTGCTGCCATTTGAACGAGTAGCCGAAATTGCCGTGCACCACGCCCCAGATCCAATGCCAGTACTGCAGCAGAAAGGGGGCGTTGAGCCCGAATTCCTGGCGCATCTGGATCAGCGTCGCCTCATTCACCGTTTCTCCCGACGCAGACAGGTTGGCGGCATAGTTCGAGACGAAGTCGCCAGGCGGAAGTTTGATCAGCACGAATACGGTGAACGACACCAGCAGGGTGAACGGGATCATCCCGAGCAGGCGGCGGATGATGAAGCGTGCCATCAGGTCTCGGCCATCCAGTATTGCTGCGGCAAGGTCGGCGCCGGCGTGGGGTATTCCCAGCCCATCGGCATCTTGGCCGGCACGTTCTTGAGCCGATTGCTGCACACGCCGAACACGGTGGTGCCGCGCGAGATGCCGATCACCTCGAACGCATCGGCGGCGAGCTGAAGGATCTGCCGCAGCAGCGCGTCGGCCTGCTGCTGGTTGGGCGCCTGCTTCCACTGATCCCACAGCACCAGCCGTTGGATCATGCTGGCCGACGGCTTCTCGCCCATCTTCCCGCCGCTCTGATACCAATGCACCCACGGCAGGCTTTGCCGCGAGTTCGAGCGGCTGCACCGACAGCCAGGCGCGCGGGTCGGTATAGGGATGCAGCCCGCCCGGCAGGCCCATGATGTCGATATCGTAGTCGTTGTTCTGCCCGCGCTCGTAGAACAGCGAGCGCTCCATCGGCTTGATCGCCAGATCGACGCCGATCTTCGCCCAGTGCTGCTTCACAAGCTGCAGCACGTCGATGAGTTGCGGGTTCTCCACATCCGCATCGGCGGTCAGGAAGACCCGCCCGCCTTCCGGCATTATGCGGATCCCGTCGCTGTCGCGCTTGGTGAGGCCAAGTTTGTCGAGGATGCCGTTCGCCTTGTCCTCGTCGTAGTCCAAATACTGGGTCGCAAGCTGCTTGTTATAGAACGGGTCCTGCTCGAGCGGGCTGGTTTGCCAGGGCGCGCTCTGGCCCAGAAAGACAATGTCGTTGACCTCGTCGCGGTCGATCCCATGCGAGAGGGCACGACGGAATTCATGGTTGGTCAGCAGCGCGTGCAGCGCCGGGTTCTTGTCGGTCTGATTGAGGAACAGCGCGGCGGCCGAAACGTCGGTCGTGGCGAGCTCGATCAGGCGGTAGGAGCCCGACAACTCGTGCTGCGCCAGGACGGGCTTGTTGTTGATCAACGCAACATGCCGCAGCTCCAGGTCCATCTGCCCGCCCACCGCGGCGAGCACGATCGACTGGATGTCGGAGATGACCTTGAAGTTGATCGCATCGAGATAGGGAAGCTGGTTCCCCGCAGTATCGACCTGCCAGAAATACGGGTTGCGCGTCAGCACGACCTCGGTGGCCCCGCCGGTATAGGGCGTCGAGACGACCCACGGATCCAGCACCGGGCGTGCCGGGTTCGCCCAACGCGCCGGGGTCTCGATATCGCCGCAATGCTGGCGGAACAGCGTGGCCCAGTCCGGCTGATGCGTCTCGGCCAGCAGCTTGCTGATGTCCGGGTTGTACTTCGGCATGAACTGGCTGCAATAGTGCTTCGCATACAGCACAGGATGTTGGCCGAGCGGGCCAGCCAGACGTTCGGGAAAGGTCAGATAGGGTCCGGCAAAGATCAGCCGGACGGTGTAGTCATCCACCTTCTCGCCGCGCATCAGCTTGCCGTTGATCACGTATTGCGGCGGCGGCGCGGCGTAGAACGCGGTGTCCGGCAACAGGTCGTCGGTGAAGAAGATGATGTCGTCGGCGGTAAACGGATGGCCGTCGGACCAGCGCATGCCCTGGCGCAGCTTGAACGTATAGACCGAGGCATCCGCGTTGGTGGTCCAGCTTTCCGCCACATTGGGGATCGCCTTGGCAAAGTCGGGCGACCAGCGCGTCAGCCCCATGTTGCCGACCAGGCGGAGAATGGCGTTGTGGTCGGCATCGCCGCGCACCGCCGATCGCATGGCCCCGCCGTAGTGGCCGACCTTGCTGCTCGGCTGTACGATTTCAGGGTTGTTCGGCAGGCGCTGCGCCACCGCCGGTAGCTTCCCTTGCTGCGCCAGCACGGCGAGGCTCGGCGCCTCGTGCATGGCTGGCGCGGCGCTGGCGCCGGGCGATACTAGCGCAACCGCCGCTCCGGCCGCAGCGAGGCGCAATGTGTCCCGACGGCCGATTGTGGGCGCGGCCGGGTCGTGTGGCATTGATTGCTTCTCCCTATGGTCCGTTGTGGCGAAGTCGCAGCAAAACTCGGCTTATCGCCATGTTGCAGCACAGTGATGCCGCTGTGCAATCCATCGACTCCCTCGGGCCGACCAACAAAGCATCATCGCATTTGGCAAAATCGCAGCGCCGCGACTTCTCGTGTGCGCCCGTGACATGTCGTTATGCAGCGAATGACTTTGCGCAATAGCCAGCGGTACCCAGTTGATAGGCGTGACGAATTGCGGCCGGGCAGGTGCAACGTTCCACGTCGCCGGGCCCGCTCGCGGGTGACGCGCCGCGTCGTGCTCTCACGGTGCGCCGGAGAGTGGAAAGGCTATGATCATGACAAAGACATTGTTGCGCGCTGTCGCCAGCGCCGCGCTGGCGCTGACGCTGGTCGGTTGCGCTGTTGACGGTTCGTACCCGGACGGCGGCAGCTTGGGTTACAGCTATGACTACGGTCCGTGGGACGGCTCCTATGGGTACTGGGGCCCTGGCTTCTACGACGGCGGGTATCACCACCAGTGGGATGACTGGCACGACGGGCATTTCGTGCCGCATGCGGGTCCGGCCTTCAGCCATCCGATGGCTGGCGGGATGCGGGTCGCCAGCTTGCACGCCGGCGGCTTTGGCGGAGGCTTTCATGGTGGTGGCTTCCACGGTGGTGGTGGCCACGGCCGCGGGTGACGGCTCTCGTGCAATCCGAATCGGAACAGGAGATACTGATATGCGCCAGATTGTTGCCTCTGCCATCGAGGCAGTTGCGATCTGTGCAGTGGTGCTCGCGGTCGGCCTCTCGCCGGCCGTGGCCCAGCACGCTCCACAGGCAACCCCGTCGCGGATCGACAATATATGGGGTTGGCGCGCGCATCAGCCGACCGAGGCCGAAGTGCGCAGCCGCGGGCCCGCCCACGCCGCGACCGCCCAGGTGCAGCGGGCGGCCGACGACGAGGTGAACCAGATCTATCAAAGCCTGATGGGTCGCTCGGCGGGCTGAGGCGGCCGCCCACCTCTCCCGCTCTGCAGGAGAGGCGGACGCGCTTAAGCGCGGCGGGCGAGGGTGCGCTGCAGCAACATTATGCCTCGTGCACCGCGCGTTCGCGCTCCAGCATCGCCCGTTTGCGCGGCACGCCCCAGCGATACCCGGTCAGATTGCCATCCTTGCCCACGACCCGGTGACACGGCACTGCAAGGGCTACCGGGTTGTCGGCGCAGGACCGCGCTACGGCGCGGACCGCCCGCGGGCTCCCCAGCATCGCCGCCACCTCGCCATAGGTGCGCGTCTCGCCTGGGGGAATACGGCACAACGCCGCCCAGACACGTTGTTGGAATGCCGTGCCGCGCAAATCGAGCGGCAGCGCCAGGGCCTCGCGCGGCTCCTCGATGAACTCGAGCACCGCGGCAACGGTCTGGGCCAAACCGGCATCATCAACGATGATTTGCGCCCGCGGGAAGCGGTGGGAGAGTTCGCCGAGCAGCGCCTCGTCGGGCTCGGCAAAGCCGATGAAGCACACGCCCTTCTCGGTCGCGCCCACCAGCAGCCGGCCGAACGGGCAGTCGGCGAACGCCGTGCGGATCACCTCGCCGGTACCGCCGCGCCGGGCGGCGCCGGGCGTCATCCCCAGCAGTTCGCTGGTACGCTCGTAGACCCGACTTTCGGAGCCGAAGCCAGCCCCGGCTACCGCATCGGCCACACGCTCCCCGGCGGCCAGCGCGGCGTGCAGGCGCCGCGCTCGCACCCCTTCGGCATATCCGCGCGGCGTCAGCCCGGTATGCGCCTGGAACATCCGAAGGAAGTGAAACTTGGAATAGCCTGCCCGTGCCGCCAGCCGCTCCAAGGAGGGCATGTTCTCCTCCGCCTCGATGAAGGCGCAGGCGTCGCGCACCACCTCCTGCGCCAGGCGGGCGCGCTCGCCTTTGGGATCGCAGCGGCGACAGGCGCGGAAGCCCGCGGCCTCAGCCTGCTCGATGGTGCGGAAGAACCGCACATTGCGCCGTAGCGGTCGCGGCGACGGGCAGCCTGGGCGGCAGAACACGCCCATGGTGGTGACCGCGTACAGGAAATCTCCCGGCTCCCGGCGCAGGACCTTGTCCCACAGCATTTCGGACGGCGGCAGGTCGGTGGGGCGTTCGTATGTCATGGGCGCAATCTGGCCCCTGGCTGTGGCGTTCGCCATCCGCCGATTGCGCCGACTTGCCGAGTCGCGTCAGTCTATCAATTCGACAATGTGGCGCAGCGCCTCTTCGGGGAACGCCTTCATCGAGGTGGTGCGCACATTGCCGAGCTTCCCCAGCATCAAGGTGAACCGCGCCGAGACAGCGTCATCAGGCGCTTCATAGATAGCTACCACATCGTAGTTGCCCATAGTCATCAGGATGGTCTTCACCTGCCCGCCCATCTCCACAAGCTGCCGCTTGGCGGCGTCGATGCGCTTCGGGCATTCGCTGATCGTGCGGATGCCCTGGTCGGTCCAATTCGCCAGCATCACGTAGGTTGGCATGGACGTATCCTCCGCTCCGGGGTCTGATCATGCCCCTGCGGAGGGAACTGGGGCCGGTCGGGTCCAGACTCAAGTCCGAGGGGTCCAGGGGACTTGTCCCCTGGCGGGGGTGCAGGGGGCAGAGCCCCATAGGCGCTAAAATAATGCTTGACCCGACGCGAATCGGCTTGATTCTGGGGGCAGATGCACGACGCCGCATCTGTCCTGACCGACCAGTTCTCCGATCTGCTGGCGCGACTTCCGCCGGGCCTCGACCTTGATCGTCTGGCGCTGGAGACGAAGGCGATCCAGCGCAGGCGTGAGGTTGTCGATGGCGCGAGCCTGTTGCGGATCGCCCTTGCACGCGGACCGGGCGGACTGTCATTGCGGCAAACCTCGGCCTGGGCGTCGATGCTGGGGATCGCCGAACTCAGCAACCCGGCCGTCAAATACCGCCTGAACCAGGCGACGGACTTTCTCGCAGCCCTGGTGGAACGCCTGCTGGCGGCGAAAGCCCCTGGCGCGGAGTTGCGTTGGCCCGGTCGTACTTTGCGCCTCGCCGACGGCAGCTGCGTGAGCAAACCCGGCAGCACCGGTACCGACTGGCGCGTCCACGGCGTGTTCGATCTCGGACGCGGCGGGTTCGCGCATCTCGAACTGACCGACCAACATGGCGCCGAAGCGCTGGAGCGGGGCGCTCCGCGGTCGGGCGAAATCCGCATCGGTGATCGTAATTACGCCCGAGCACCGGTGTTGCGGCGCTTCCGCGTGCAGAGCGGCGCCACCGCCGACTTCATCGTGCGGCTGGGCTGGAATGCGCTGCAACTGACCAACCCGGCCGGCAAACCGTTCGATCTGATCGGCTATCTGCAATGTCTGCCGCCCGGTTCGAGCCCGCACGAGGTGAACCTGCGCGCGCCGGTCAGCCGCGATGAGCCCGCGTTGGCGGTGCGGCTGATCGTGCAGCGCAAGACGCCCGAGGCGGCCGAAGCCACACGGGTGGTGCTGCGCCGTGCCGCAGCCAGAAAGGGCAAGGTGCTCGACACGCGCAGCCTGATCGCGGCGGAATTCATGATCCTGGCGACATCCCTGCCGAAGAGCGGATATAGCGCAAAGGCGGTCCTCTCGGTCTATCGGCTGCGCTGGCAAATCGAACTCGCGTTCAAGCGCCTGAAGTCTCTGCTGCATATCGACCAGCTGCCAACGTGGACCGAACGCGGATCGCGAAGTTAGCTGTATGCCCACCTCATCCTTGCCTTGTTGTGTGACGATCTCAGCCAGGAGTTCCTGGAATCTTCCCCCTGAGGACGTGCTCGACGCGGCCTATGTCCCGTCCCTCTGGGCCGTGCAGAAGACCGTGCTGATGGTGCTGATTGCCATCATCCTCGGTCCAATCTCTCTCGCCAGCTTCCTGGCCGCACCAGCAATCGTTCATCGTCACCTCGCTAACGCACCGCGAAGACGAAGGCCCGCTATCCGATATCCGGTCCACCACCTATTTTAGCGCGTATGGGGCGGAGCCCCCTGGTCCTCCTACCGATCCAGCACCGTCCGCAGGAAATCGCGCGTGCGGGGTTCGCGCGGTGCGCCGAATATCTGCTCGGGGCTCGCCTCTTCGACGATCCGTCCATGGTCCATGAATATAACGCGCGACGACACCTGCCGCGCGAAATTCATTTCATGCGTGACGACCAACATCGTCATCCCCTGGCTGGCGAGACGTCGCATGACGGCAAGCACCTCTGCGACCAGCTCCGGGTCCAGTGCGCTCGTCACCTCATCGAACAGCATCGCCTTCGGATCCATCGCCAGCGCACGGGCGATGGCGGCGCGCTGCTGCTGTCCGCCGGACAGTTCCTCGGGATAGGCATCCGCTTTGTCACCCAGGCCGACCATCTCGAGCAGCGCCGTGGCACGCTGCCGGGCGGCTGCTCGCGGCTGCCGTAACACATGGACCGGGGCTTCGATCAGGTTCCCCATGACGGTCAGATGCGGGAACAGATTGAAGTGCTGGAATACCATCCCGACCTGCGCGCGTACCGCAGCCACCGCCCGATTGGAATGTGCCTTGAACACACCTCCCTCTTCGTCGCGATAAGCCAGCTTGCCGTCGATCCGGATGCGGCCGGACTCCGGCACCTCAAGGTGGTTGATGCAGCGCAGCAGTGTCGATTTGCCGCTGCCCGATGGGCCGATGACGCATACCACCTCACCCGTCGCGACTGAGAGGTTGATGCCGTCGAGGACATGCAGCAGACCGAAATGCTTATGCAGGTCCTCCACCTCGATCATCGGCCGGTCACGGGGGGAAGAGGGATCGTTCATCGCGCCCGCCGCCTCCGTCCGTATCCCGCACGGGTGACGCGCTCGAGATAGCCGACCAGCCGCGCCGCTGGGAAACTCACCGCGAAATACATAACCCCGACAACGGTATAGAGCGTGAAGTACTGATAGCTCAGCGCGGCCTTCACTTGTGCGGTGTACAACAGCTCTTGAATGCTTATCGCCGAGGCCAGCGCCGTGTCTTTGAAGAGGCCGATGAAGTAGTTCCCGAGAGTCGGGATGATGATGCGGATCGCCTGCGGCAGGATGATGCGTCGCATGGCGAGCGCGTGCGTCATGCCGAGCGCCGCCGCTGCGTCATGTTGACCGCGCGAGATCGCCTGAATACCGCCGCGATAGACTTCCGAGATATACGCCGAATAGTTCAACGTCAACGCCAGAACGCCCGCCGAGAAAGGGTCAAGCCGGATGCCAATCGAAGGCAACACATAGTACACGTAGATAAGCTGCAGAAAAAGCGGGGTGCCCCGCATCACCTCAAGATAGCTCTTCATCAGCCAGCGGAGCGGCGTGATGCGCGACATCCCCGCCAGTGCCACGAAGAGTGCGAAGACCAGACTGAGAACAATAACGACAAGCGTCAGCTCGACGGTTATCAGCAGGCCGCCGAGCAACGGCCCGATATTCTCGAGCGCGACTTGCGGGTTGAATAGTTGAAACACTGGCCGTCAACAGCTCGCCGGGGCGGGTATTGCCGCCCCGGCGGCCATAGCGTCAGGGATGCAGCGTGAACATGACAAGGTTGCGATCGGAAAGTCCGTACTTCTTAAGGATAGAGCTGACCACTCCACTGGCGCGGATTTCTCCGAGAGCCCCGGTGTAGGCAGCCCTTAGCGAGCAATCCTCCTTGCGGATGCCAAAGCGGGCCATGCCGTAGCCGCCGCCCTGGATGATGTTGGTGGGTACTGGAATGCTCCACAGGGGATCGAGGTTGTTATTCGGATTCTCTTTGTCGAACTGCCTATAGACGACATCGTCTTCCAGCACCGCATCGAGACGCCCCTGGTTGAGGCTCTGTAGTTCATCGACCTCCTGCTTGAACTCGGTCGTCTGCACGCCGATCCGGTGCAGATACAAGTCCGCAGCGGCGCCGGTGATGGCGCCGACCCTCTTGCCCTTCAATTGGTCATAGCTCGTGATGTTGAGCGGATTGCCCTTCTGCACGATCAGTACCGGGCCATACCACCAGGCGGGGCCGGAGAAGCTGATCACCTTCATGCGTTCCGGTGTGACGTGGATATCGGCACCGATCACATCGATGCGTCGCGACAGCAGCGCGGGGATCACCAATTCCCAGGGCATCCAGACAACGTTGATTTTCTTGATGCCAAGCACGTCGAGCACGGCCTTGTTGATGTCCCAGTCGATCCCGGTGGGCTGCTTGTTGGCGTCCTGGTAAACTTCGGGCGGGTTGACATTGAAGCCGAGCGAGATTCCGTTCTTGACCGCGTTTTCGTACGACGGATCGCCGCAATTCGCGACATCCGGCTTCATTTCCACGTAGAAGTTCAACTCCTGCGCCAGCGCAGGACATGCGGCGAGCGCGAGGACCAAGCCGGCGGCAATAGCAATTCGCGGTGAACGGAACATAGAAGCCTCCCCTGTTGTTGCGGCGAGCGTACCGTAGCACCGGGCCCGGCTACCGCAACTGGCACGGAAGACCATTGCCAAGCGCGAACATTCCTGATGCGGTGAGTTCCTCCTCTTTGCGGAAGCGGCACCCGGCTGCTTAATGGTCACCAACCCTGGACCCGGAGGAGCACCGACATGAAAATCACCGACGTGCAGGCCATCTATCTGCGGCTGCCGGAAATCCAGCAGCGCACCGACAGCTCGCAGGATGCCTTGCTGGTCAAGGTCAGCACTGACGCCGGCTTGGTCGGCTGGGGCGAGGTGGACGGCTGCCCCCTGGTCGCCAAAGCGGTGATCGAAGCCGGCTACTCGCACACCCAGGTCAATGGCCTACGCGCCATCTTGCTGGGCGAGGACCCGCTCGACACCACCCGCCTCTGGAACAAGATGTACCAATCGACCCTGTATTTCGGCCGCAGCGGTGCCACGATCCAGGCGATGGCCGGGGTCGACATCGCGCTGTGGGACATCAAGGGCAAGGCGCTCGGCCAGCCGATCGCGACCCTGCTCGGCGGTGCGCAGCGGAACACGATGCGCGTCTATTCCTCCAACATGTTCCAATTCACCATCGAAGCCACGGTCGAGCGGGCCAAACGCGCAATCGACACGGGCCATACCGCCGTCAAGTTCGGCTGGGAGCCGTTCGGCCGCGACGCCGCGACCGACCTACGCTATGTCGAGGCGATCCGCCGCGCGATCGGCGACACCAACGATTTCATGCTGGACGTGGGGCTGGCCTGGGATGCCAAGACTACGCTGCAGCGCGCGCGCCTGTTCGAGCCCTATCGCCTGTTCTGGATCGAAGAACCGCTGCCCCCGGACGACTACACCGGCTACGCGAAAGTCTCGCGCGGCTGCCTCCAGCACATCGCCGCCGGCGAGCAGGAATGCAGCGTGGTCGGCTTCGAGCGGTTGATCGACGAGGGCGGCATCGACATCGTGCAGATCGACCTGACGCGCTGCGGCTTCACCCAGGCCATGCGCATCGCCGCCCATGCCCACAGGCGCGGGCGCAAAGCCTGCAACCACAATTTCACCACTGACATCAACACCGCGGCGTCGCTGCACTTCCTCTGCGCCATCGACAACCCACTGGTCATGGAATACTGCGTCGAGCCCAGCGAGATCTCGCAGCACCTGGCGAAGCATCCGGTCACCATCCGAGACGGGGTCGCGCATTTGCCGCAGGATCCCGGGCTCGGCGTCGAGCCAAACCCAGAGATCATCGAGAAATACCTGGTGCGCAACTGAAGGGAGATCCGCGATGGCGGTCCTGCCGCTCGAAGGGCTCGTGGTCCTCGAATTCTCGCACACCGTCATGGGGCCGACGTGCGGCGTGGTGCTGGCGGATCTCGGCGCCGACGTGATCCGTATTGAGCCGGCGCCCGACGGCGACCGCACGCGCCGGCTGCACGGCTTCGCCACCGGATTCTTCGCCTATTTCAACCGCAACAAGCGCTGCATCTGCATCGACCTGAAATCGCCGGCCGGGCACGAGGTTGCGCGCGACCTGCTGGCCCGTGCCGACGTGCTGATCGAGAATTTCGCGCCCGGCACCATGGAACGACTCGGACTGGGCTGGGAGCAGACGCGCGAGATCAATCCGCGGCTGATCTACTGCGCGCTAAAGGGCTTCCTGCCCGGACCGTACGAGCACCGGCCGGCGCTGGATGAAGTGGTGCAGTTCATGACCGGGCTGGCGTACATGACCGGTCCACCCGGTCAACCGCTGCGCGCCGGCTCCTCGGTGATCGATATCATGGGCGGGGTGATGGGCGACGTGGCGATCCTGGCCGCGCTGCGCCAGCGCGAGAGGGACGGGCAGGGGCGTCGGGTGACCAGCGCGCTGTTCGAGTCCTCGGCCTTCCTGGTCGGCCAGCACATGGCCGGCGAGGCAGCGTCCGGCGTGCCCTCGCCGCCGATGCCGGCGCGCAGCAGTGCCTGGGGAATTTACGAGACCTTCGCCACGAAATCGGGCGAGAAGCTGTTCATCGGCATCACCTCCGACAACCACTGGCGCGGCTTCTGCACCGCGTTCAACCTGCCGGATCTGCTGGCCGATTCGCGCTTCGGCAGCAATGCCGCGCGGGTCGAGAACCGGCAGGCCCTGCGCGAGATCGTCGCCGCGATCGCCGCCGAGCGTGACATCGCGGCGCTGGCGCGGATGATGGAGCAGGCCGGCATCCCGTTCTCGCCAGTCAACCGGCCGTCGGATCTGTTCGACGACCCGCAGGCACAGGCCCACGCGCTGCCTATCCGCATGCCCACTGGCACCACCGCCGGCCTGCCGCCCCTGCCGATCGCCTTCGACGACGGCCCGCCGCCGCTTCGTCTCCAACCGCCGGAGGCCGGTGAACACACCGATGCGATCCTGGCCGGGCTGGGCTACTCGCCGGACCGGGTCGCCGCGCTGCGCTTCGCCGGCGCGGTCCGCTAACGAACCCCACCTCCTAGGCCGCAAGCGGAGAGGTGGATGTCGGCCAGCCGCTGCCCGCACCGGCAGACCCCCACCCAAAAATTATGACAGAGCTGTGACCCTAAATCCGGCAGTTGGGTCCGATCGTCGCCGGTCTGAAGTGACGACCCACAACCTGGGGTAATTGCTCAGGCCGGGCTCAGGCGAAGCGGTGGCTGCAGTTGCCGGCCATGCAAGAAGTAGCGGAGCGCTTCACTGAGGATGCGATACCAGCGTTGCAGCGGATCCAACTGCTCCGCACTTTTTCGCAGCCGGTCAAGAAAGCCGGCGATGCGCAGGTAAGCTTGCCTCGCCTTGTCGCGCGCGCCATGCGCGCTGCTGATCGTCAGCCTCACCTGGCCGGCGTGTTGGGTGCGCTGCGCGATCGCCGACAGCAGCAAGGGTCGGGTGGTGATCGCCTCCCGATGGTGCTCCGGATCAGCCAGCCGGACGAACAGGCTCCACCAGTTGTAGATCAGTGCAACGATACCGGCCAGCAGCCGACACCGCGTGAGGTCCTGTGTCGTGAAACCGCCCCAACCCCATTGGTTCTTCAGCTCGTCAAAAACGTTCTCGCAATCCGCCCGATCGCGATACAACTGCCCCAGCGTCAGGATTTCATCGTCCATTGAGGTGACCAGCGCAGCGTAGTCCCACGCCTCCTGATCGGGGCCCACCTCGACGAAGCCAAGTCGCCGCTGAGCCGGATCGCCATGATCGACGGCCGGCGGACCAGCCAGTTGGCGGCGCAGCAGAATGACTCTCCGCTGCCGGCTCCAGCCCTCCAGCCGCAGGCTCGTCTCCTTGCCCTGCCAGCCCTGGCCGGCATCCTTCCAGTCCGATGCCTGCATCGCCCGTTGCAGTGCCCGCGTGACGTTTTTCGTCATGCGCAGACGGAACAGATACGCCAGCTCCTCCCGCTCGGCCCGCGCCATCACCGGCTCGATGCCCCACGACTTGTCTCCGCGCAGCAGCCACGGCCGCTGCCCCGCTCCGAGATGATCCAGCAACTCCCACAAGCCGCCCGTCGCGTGTCTGACGTTGTGCTGATCGCCGGGCAATACCTCGACCCGTAGCACCAGCCGCAGGTTCGACAGCATGTAGCTGTGATAGCAGTGCGACGGCCGACCCGGCTTGTGCGGATTATAGCCCAGCTCGGCGCCTTCCTGGTGCCCATACAAAGGTTTGATGGTGGTATCGATGTCGAGCACCCACGGCTCGCCGAGCAGCGGAGCGGTGCAATAGTCCAGGTGGTTTTGCAGCCAGGCCGAGCCTTGCGCTTCGTCGATCTTCTCCAGCCCGCGGCGAACCGAGTCCTCGCTGACCACCTTGCGCATGCCGAGCAACGGCGGGTTCACCGGATCGCAGCGCAGCGCGGTCACATGGGCATAGCGCCGGTGACCCGCCAGAACAGACAGCAGCACGGTGCCAAGCAGATCGCGTGTACGCGGTGCATTCGGGCTAGTGAACCGCAGCGGACAGTCGGCAACCCAATTGTCGAACAACCCGGCCTGCTTCAGGTAGTCGATGAAGAATGGCAGTTGGCCGAACGGCGTCACCGGTGCGGCGGCGTCCCACTCCACGTGCACGCGCCCGGCGAAGGTATCGGCAATCGCCGAATGCGGCGCAACTTCCGGTTGCTCACCCGCGGGGTGAACCGCCAGACATCTCTGTTCTGTGCTCATGCCGGCCAAATCTGCCGATTCAGCCGCGGCGCGCAATCACTCAACTGCCGGATTTAGGGTGACTCACCTCACAGCGCCCCAAACGATGCTCGTGTTCGATGCCGTCCACCGACACCGGAGGACACGCAATGACCGAGCTGCTATCCCAGTCCCGCCTGCAAGAAATGGCTACCGAGATCGGGGAGCCGCAATCTCGATCGCCGCGGCCGAACCTGGTCTGTCGCTGGGAGATCGACGCAGCCACCGGCCGTCCGGTTCGCCGGTGGGAGGTCGAGCCCCAGTCTCACCAGGAGTTGCGGTAATCCGACGCAGCCGGCCAGCCCATCGTCATGGCTGAGCTTGACGCGGCCACCCGCGTTTTGCCGCTGCGCCGCCGATCGGTACGTGGATGGGCCAGATCAACCCGGCCACGACGGCTCGGTGTTAGCCGTCCGGCATTAGAGACAAGCGGGCTCATGCTCCGTCGCCTGTGAGACTGGTGTGCGGTGGACGAACTAGCTATACGTCCCGCTATGATGCTTCGACGCGCTGAACTCAGCGGATTCGCGGCCGTTCAGGGTGCAGGCCGGCCGGCGATGAGAAGACTGGTTCAGGATGCCGCTGACCCGCGGCGTCTTGAGCGGGCTGTGCAGGATCTAACTGACGCTGCACGACAGTGGCGGCTTGCCGTCGCCCTGGCCCGGCTGGACATTCGGAATCGGTATCGCGGGTCTGTGCTCGGTCCTCTCTGGCTGACGTTATCAACCGCATTGATGCTTGCGGGGCTTGGGCTTCTCTATTCTGCCCTGTTCCACATGACGATAAAGGAATACCTGCCATTCCTGTCGGTCAGCATGGTGGTCTGGAACCTGATATCGCAGATCGTCAACGATTCTTGCACAAGCCTTACCTCGGTCGAGGGCATAATTCGACAGATGCCGCTTCCTTATTCGATACACGCGCTGCGCTGCGTCTTCCGGAACGCGGTTATTGCCGCCCACAATCTGCCGCTCATTCTGGCAGTGGTACTGGTTTGTCGCGTCTTGCCTGGAGCGGAGTCCCTCCTGTCGATTGCGGGTCTGGTCATACTGGCGCTCAACGCCTTTGCGGCGGCTCTTTTCCTGGGCATGCTGTGCGCGCGATTTCGTGATATCGGCCCGATCGTTGCAAGCGTGATGCAACTCGCTTTCTTCATGACGCCTATCTTGTGGAAGCCCGAGTCGCTGGGGCGACATGCAGTCTGGTTGCCGTTCGATCCATTTTACGTCATTATCCAGGTCGTTCGTGGACCGTTGCTCGGCACAGATATGGCAACGCCGATATGGGCTTCGGCAGTTGTCTATACTCTGATCGCCTTTGGATTCAGCTTTGTGTTTTTCGTGCGCTTCCGAAGCCGCATCGCCTTCTGGGTCTGAGCGATGCCATATATTTTTGCTGAGCGGCTCGATATCGAGTTTCCGCTGTACCATGTTGGTGCTCGCTCTTTGAAAAAACGGCTGTTGGCGCGTTCGCCGCTGCGCATGCGGACCGACGAATCCAATCGGGTCGTCGTGGCGGCACTGCGCGATCTATCCTTCGAGATCGGCCCCGGTGAGCGTGTGGCGCTGATTGGCCACAATGGCGCCGGCAAGACGACGCTGTTGCGTACAATCGCCGGAATTTATCAGCCAGTGTCGGGCAAATTGATCGTAGAGGGTGAGATAGGATCGCTGATCGATCCTGCCGCGGGCATGGATCCGGAATCGACCGGCCGCGAAAACGTCCAACTTCGCTGCCTGTTTCAGGGTCTGCACGACGTCGATACGGCGGATATGGTCGAACGTGTTGCCGCGTTCAGCGGGCTGGGACCGTTCCTGGACGTGCCGGTGCGTACCTACTCCGCCGGAATGTCGGTGCGGCTGGCGTTCGCTATGGCGACGATGATCGAGCCCGAAATTCTTCTGATGGACGAATGGTTCGCGGCCGGCGATGCTGAATTCATGGCACAGGCGCAGAAGCGTTTGGAAAGCCTGGTGGCGGACGCGGAGATCTTGGTCATCGCCACCCACAGTATGGCGACGGTAAGGACTTGGTGCACGCGCGCGATCCGTCTGAGCAGTGGGAGTATCGTCGCAGACGGGCCGGTTGATGAGGTGCTGGATGCGCTGCAGTCAATCGAATAAGGCCGTCCTGGCCGGCGGACGATCATGACGCTGGCGAGGGAGAGGATTCGCGCGGCTGTCCGCAAAACCACGCCCGTGTGGCTCCGGCCATTGATGCGAGACGTCTCCGTGCGTCTATGCGTGCCGAGCGCCGGGTGGTTGCCTCGGCCGCAGGGGACATGCATCACTCTCGTCGGTCCGCTGCGCTCCCCAACGGGAATCGGGGAGGGGATGCGGCTGGCGGCCGATGCGTTTGCCGAGCTTGGATTCACTGTCGGACGGCTCGACGTCACCAAACTGTTGCGCTTGCCGGCGGACGTGCCCCTTCCCAAGGGCCGGCGTGTGTTTATCGAAGGAGATGCGGGCGGTCCGCTGATCGTTCACCTCAATCCGCCGCATTTCCAACTGGCCCTGCTGCTGCTTCGTCTTTCTGGGCGGAGCCGGCCCTTGATCGCATTCTGGGCCTGGGAGATGAACCGCGTACCCGCGGTCTGGCGTCAGGCATTCCGGCTCGCCCACGAAATCTGGGTGCCAAGCCGTTTTGTCGCCGCGGCGCTGGAGGACTCCGGCTGCCGGACGCCGATTAGGGTCGTGCCGCATCCGGTTCGGATGCCGCCGCGCCGAGCCGCGCCCCGGCCCGCCGCCGGGTCCCCCACGCTACGGGTGCTGACCGTCTTTGCCTACGATTCCGACCTCGAGCGAAAGAATCCGCTCGCTGCGCTTGCGGTATTTCGACGTGCTTTCGGTGATCGTCCGGACGTCGAGCTTGTCATCAAGACCCGCGGGCGCCCAGCGGACAACTCGGGTGCAGCGCTGGCGACAGCAGTGGCGCAAATGAACAACGTCCGGATCATCGACCAGGCGTTGGATCGGGAGGCGCATATCGGCCTGATGGAAAGCGCGGACGTGGTACTCTCGATGCATCGCGCTGAAGGATTCGGCCTACCCCTTGCCGAGGCGATGGCACGGGGCAAGCCGGTTGTCGCGACCGCCTGGTCGGGCAATCTGGACTTCATGACTGACGGGACATCCTGTCTTGTACCGGCGACACTCGTCGATGTCCGCGCCTCCAGCTCCGTCTATCGAGGCGTTCGCGGCGTCTGGGCGGAGCCTTCCGTCGAAGTAGCGTCGGACTGGCTGCGGCGCTTGCTGGATCCGACTCTGCGAGGCAGGATCGGTAACGCGGCACGCGAACAGATCCACCAGCGGCTCGGATTGGATGCGTTCCGGGACGCGATTGCCCGCAGCGAGCATTTGCCGCTCATCCCGCCCTCGCTTCGTCCGAAATCGAAGGGCAGGGGGGAGCTGTCCGTCTCGGCTGGCCCCGAGGAGTTCAACTGCGGACCGGAAGCCTGCCAGGCAGGGCATCTGGTACGCGGGTGCGCCGGCTAGACTTTCGCCGCTGACCCCCTGTAGGGGTATCCGCAGGTCAATTCGCCGTCGCCCGCATTTGGTGGAGCACTGATGTTGAATCCCAGACTGTTACGCAAGCTTCCTTATGGAGCTGACATGATCGAAGCTCTCGATACGCGAATCAGGGAGATCGTATCCCGATATATTGAGGAGCTTCGTCGCGATGCCGACAATGAGGCGAACCCGATCAGGGATATCGTGACGCGGTGCGTGGATCAGCTCAGCCGGCGCACCAATGCGCAGGCGAACCCCAACCCCCACGCTTTGTCAGTGAACTTGCGGGATAATCGCCACGCGCTCTGGAACACCAAGGTGTTGGGTTCGGAGCTGGCGCGGATGCTGTACGAATCGAAGATCGCGGGTCCCCTGGCGCATATACCGCCTGCGCCAGTCCGGGTCGGTCTATCCAGCAAGATTTGTACGCAGGAGGACATCGAACAGGACTGGCTGCGCTACTGGTGCGGTCAACTGCGGACGGCTCCGCTCTATCACCGGAAAGTATGGGAGGATTGCTTCGTCTTGCAGGTGCTGTGGGAGCACGACATGTTGCGGGCTGGCCGAAGCGGGCTGGGCTTTGCCGTTGGCACTGAACCCCTGCCGGCGTACCTGGCGAGCACCGGGGTTAGTGTGCTGGCGACCGACCTGAGCGCCGAGGACTCGCGGGCGGCAGGCTGGCGTTCCACGAATCAGCATGCGGATGGGCTGAACTCGCTATTCAGGAAAGACCTGCTGCGGCGCGAGCGCTTCAATGAGCTCTGCCGATTCCAGTCAGTTGATATGAATCAAATTCCGGCTGATTTGCATGGCGGCTTCGACTTCTGTTGGTCGATCTGCTCGTTCGAGCATCTTGGCTCGATCGAGCGAGGGCTTGCATTCTTCATGGAGTCGATGCGCTGCCTGAAGGCGGGTGGCATTGCCATTCACACGACCGAATTCAACCTCGATGGGACAGGCGATACGATCGACAATTGGGCCACTGTTCTCTTTCAGAAGCAGCACATAGACGATCTAGCCACTCGGCTTACGGTAGAAGGGCATCGTCTCTATGAGATCGAGTACGATACGGGAGAGGGTGTTCTTGATCAGTTCATCGATGTTCCACCATTCAGCCATCAAGACAGCATCCGACTTCAGTATCCGGACCCGCCGCATCTCCGCCTCAGCGTAGACGGATTTCCGGCGACCTCCATCGGTCTGATCGCTCAGGCGCACGCTTGATGTTCCGCCCTGGTGTGTCGCCGCGAACCCCGGAGCAGGAGGCTGTCCGGGCGGCCGCGCGGCTTCTTGTGCTCACTCGCCGGATGCGACTTGCACTGGAGCGGACCTATTTGCCGATCGAGCGGAGCAGCTTGCTATCGGCAGGCGTGACTCAGTTGCGGAACTCCGTGGACAACGATCTGCGTGGCCGTTGGCCCTCAGTTTCACCTGTAGTCCTGCGCATACTCGAGCGGGTCGATGTGAGGTTGGGTGATTTCGAGCAGTTCACCACGATTTCAATGGACAGCTTTCATCTGCTGCGGCTGGTGAGGGCGGAGGTGCTCAGCCTGACTGGGCGGAGCGCCGAGGCGTTGCATGAACTTGAACGGTACGCGGTGTTCCTCAGCGTCCAGTCGAGTCAGCTCCGTGCGGAGATGGCATCGCGTTATTTCGACCTTTGTACGGCAAACGGACGGTTTGCCGACGGAACACGCGTGCTGCTCTATCTGCTCTCCTGGTCCCATCGAAAATGGGTATGTCTGCCTGAGATGTACCGGCAGTTCGCGACCATTCTTCGTCGGCGTGCTGCCGTACGGGCTATGGGGATGGTCTATTCTGCGACGGCACTAACCCTGTGGAATTGGTTCGCGGTTAGGTTGAGACCGCGGCGATTCCGAAATAACGCCAATCGGCTTTTTTTCTCACTGGTGCTCAGTCAAATCTGGTCACGGGAAGCGGCAAAGCGCGGTCGCGCCGCCCCTCCGCGCGCGATCCGGGCGATGGGGGGCGTTGGAGACTTGCTGACTATGACCCCTGGAATACGAGCTCTATCCAAGAAATCCGGCCAGAAGGTGCAGTTTGCTGTCCCGCGCCGCTTTGCCTCGCTGTTCGAATCCAATGATCAAGTGAAACTTTGCTCGCTCGAGGAGCAGGGCGTCGATTGGCTGCTTGAAGGACCAGTTCTTGATCTCACTGACTGTCCTGCTGCTAGGGGCGAATCAGCGACTGTCCCGGATGTCAGGAGCGGCCGCATCGAACTGTTCGCAGCAGCACTGGGGATCCGTCGAAAAGAACTCCGGCGGTTCGGACAGCGGCCATTCTACGAGCCGACACCAGATGAATCGGCCGCTGCCGAAGTTTGGCTGCGCGAGCGGGGTCTCTCAGCCGGAGAGTTCATCGCCGTTCAGGCGGAACCAGCCGAGGCCTATAAGCGCTATGACCGGATGCCAGAGGTGGCTCAGACACTGTCCAAGTTGCACCCGGTTGTGGCTCTTCATGATCGTGCGCTTCTTGGGTACGACACGCCGAACGTGTACTGCGCATTCGGACTGCCGCTAGGCGTAGGATTAGCAATCGCCTGCGAATCGCGATTAATTGTCGCAGCGGACTCGGCGTTCGTTCATTTGTCTGGAGCGCGGGATATCCCCTGCATCGCAATCTTCGGCCCAACCGACGGGAGGTTGGCGACGAAATTTTATCCAAAAGCGCAAGTGCTGGATCAAAGATTGAGCTTTGCATGCATGCCATGTTGGCGGAACGAAACAATCCCGTGCCTTGTGACTGGAGGAATGCGAAGCGCCTGCCTCGATACGCTGTCAGTCGAAGCGGTCGTGGAGGTGGCGCATGCGCTGATCGCCCGCCACCCAGATAAAGCTTCCATCTCTGTGCAGTCGGGCAGGCCGACGCTAGAGTCGCCCGCGTCCAACCTTACACCAAGGGAACAGAAGTCTTGGCGCCGGTTACCTAAACCGCAGGCGCCTGAGCCAGCCTTTGACGTTGAGACCGGCGGGCGGCCCGGAATGAGACATGACGGGCTTGATCAAAGCTAAATTCGTCCAAATCTCGTAGTTAACGAAGAAGCTCGGCCACCCAGCTCCGGGGGCATTGGGGGAGCGAGCAAATCGATCATAGCTTTCAAAATCCGGAAGGAATCCGGCGCGAGCCACCTTTTCCGCCCAGTACAATGTCGGGCGGACGTTGACGTGTGTCGGGTCCCCATCGTGCAAATTCGGCGGGTCACCGTGCTTTAGGGCAGCGAGATTGTGGAACATGCGTCCGCCTGGGCGAAGCACGCGGTAGAATTCTGCAAATGTAGCGTCCACCTGATCGTCAGGGATGTGTTCAAGCACCTGGCCAGAGTGAACCAAGGAGAGTGCGTCATCGGCTAACGGGATACGGCTTGCTGGTGCGACAATAAGTTGTCAATTCGAGAACCCAAAATGGCGCCTTCCTAGTTTGATCATATGATCGGACAGATCGATCCCGAGAACCCTCGTATAGACGCCAATTTCGGCAAAGCCCTTGAGAAGCGCTCCGCACGCGCATCCGACATCAAGTACAGCCGGAGCCTTGTAAGTTTCCTGGAGAGTCACCCGCGTGATGGCCTCAGCGTATGAGCGATGCCACTCTCCATACACCAGGTAATCGAGTCCGGCGTCTTTATGTTCCTCATAGTAATCTCGGGTATAGCAAGTATCCGTCAGGATTCCCTGACCGCATGGCTCATTGCCACAGTGCGGCTCTTCTGAACCTTTTCCAGTCATCGGCGTGTACTCCTTTCGCCCTCGCAAGCAGCATTCCAGAAGGTCTCATCCGAGGTTACGGGCGCGATCCCAGCCGAAACACACGAGGTCCATCCGAGGCCAGATGCACAACTGAGCTTTTTGGGCAACCTTCCGATGTACATCGACCGGGGCCCCCAGCCGGTCCACACCCTTGCTTAACCCGCCTTTGCTTCACTCGCCCAGATGCGGGCAACCACCTACCAGCCGAACGTAGCATCCTCGGCAAGTCCGCCCGCCACCCGCCACCGACTTGCCTTAAAACTCAGCCCCGATGGCAGCCTCGTCGCCCCGATCCCCGCGGAGCTACGCGGCCGATGGTGCCGGATCGAGGCGCCCGTCTCCGACCCCTCCCGCGTCTGTACCCTCCGGATTGGCCAGACGGCCAGCGACACCTCAGCCACCGAGGCCCGGCTCTCGCCCGCTGGATGGCCGCACCCCCGGTTCGGCCACACAGCCATCGCCTTCATCCCAGCCGATGCTACCACCATCCACCTTCACCTGTTCGGCCGTACCACCCCACCGCATCCCCCAACGCTATCCTGCCGCCCCATCTCCTACGCCGAGGCGGCCCTCGCCGCCGCTTGGCGCCACCCGGCTCATGCCGCCCGCGCCCTGGCTCGCGCCGCCCTCAGCGGCCCATCCGCCGCCCTCGGCAAGCTCCGCCGCGACCTCGGCGCGCTCGCGTTGGCATCCGGCGCCGCGCCGTCCTACGCGCTATGGACCGATCTGTTCGACCGCTGGACCACGTCGGAGTTGCAAGAGCTGGTCCGCTCGCCCTCCCGCCCACACTGGCCGGAGATAGCGGTGCTCGTCTTCCGTGCGGCATCAGCACCCGATGCGCCGCTCGCCGCCACGCTGGAAGCGCTCGATCGCTGCCCCCTCCGTGTTCCACACCGGCTCATCCGGACAGGCACCCCCCTTGCCGCGGCACTGGCCGGAACCACCGCCGAGTACATCGCCCTCGTCCAGGCCGGCGAGGTCCTTCCCCCCCACGCCCTCCCCCTGCTCGCCGAGCAGGCCGCGGCGCTGGGCCGGCCGCAGATCCTCTTCGCCGACGAAGATGCGTTCGCACCGGACGGCCACCGCCACAGTCCGATCTTTAAACCCGCCCCAAGCCGCACGCTGATGCTGTCGGGCACCCAGGCCGGCGGCGTCTGGCTGGTCCGCCGCACCCTACTCGAACACCCCACCCCTGGCGCCGAGGCCTGGGCCGAGACGCTGCGCCTCGACGCCTGGCTCCGCCTGCACGAGGCCGCCCACGCCGCCGCCTCCCACCGCATCCCCCACATCCTTACTCACCGCCGCCCAGACGCCGAGGCCGCACCGCCCGCCGCTCTGGCTGCGGTCGTCCGCCAGCACCTCGCCCGCACCGGCTTCCCAGCTTGCGTCCAGCCCGCCCGCCCCCTCCACGTCCGCATCGCCGCGCCGCGCGGCCGCCAGCCGCTGGTCAGCCTGGTCGTGCCGTCCGCTTGCCGCGCGCCACACGTGGTCCGTTGCCTGCGTGCCATACTCGCCCGCACCGACTACGCGGCCTTCGAAATCATCGTCGTCGTGGCCGGCCCCCTGCCACTCGATCACCGCCAGCAATCGGTCCTGGCGCGTCTCGGCGCCGACCGCCGGGTTCGCCCCTTGCTCCTGCAGACGGACCATTTCAACTTCGCAACAGCGAACAACGCAGCGGTGCAACTGGCGGAAGGCACCCACGTCTGTCTGCTGAACGACGACGTCGCTCCGCTGAGCCCTGGCTGGCTCGCGGCGATGGTCGGGCACCTCGAGGACCCGCAAATCGGGATCGTCGGCGCTCGCTTGCTTTATCCCGACCGCACCGTCCAGCACGCCGGCATCATCCTGCGTCCCGACGGTACCGGCGAGCATTCGCATCATTTTTTGCGGCGAACCGCTCCGGGACCGGCCTTCCGGGCCAAGCTCAGCCAGGAGGTCTCAGCCGTGACCGGCGCCTGCCTGCTCTCGCGCCGCGACCTCTACGACCGCCTCGGCGGCCTAGACGAGAGTTTCGCCAGCGCCTTCAACGACATCGATTTCTGCCTGCGCGCCCGCGCCGCCGGCTGCGGCGTGGTCCTGGCCGCCGAGGCCGAGCTGATCCACCACGAATCGCTCACCTACGGCCGACACTACGCGGCCGGCGAGCAGGCACGGGCGGCCGCCGATCGCGCCCGCATGCTGGCGCGCTGGGGTCCGGTCTGTGCCGAGGACCCGTTTCATAACCCCAACCTTGGCCGCCATCCGGGCGGCCTCTGGTCGCCGGCATTCCCGCCACGCGCCGAACGATCCGCCTCAGCCCTGTCCCTTGCCAGCGCCGCCTGAGCCAGACTCCGCGGCAAAGCCCCGGAAACTGTGAGGAATCCGCTGAATTTCCTCGATCACCCGTCGCCGGATCGGCGCTGCATCGCCCGGCAGGAATTCGAGCGTGATACTGTCGGTCAGCCCGCCGAACCGTCGTGCCACCGCCTCGGCCAGCCCCTCATAGGGCGCTCGCGCGCAGAACAGATCCAGCACCTCGTCCGAGACCAGCGGCGCCATCTCGCCCCACTTCCCCGCCCGCGCGAGCTCGTTCAGCCGCACCCCCAGATCGCCCAACCCGTGCAGGTCCAGCACCCCGCGATAGGCGGGCGTCGAGCCATAGAAGGCGACCCGGTAACGCAGCTTCTCGGTGGCCGCCCGCACCGCGGATTCGTCCGGACCGGTAGCGACAAAGCCGCCCCCGGCAACCTCGAACTGCGTGAAGGACTTGCCAGCAGCGGCAAGCTCCGAGGCCAGAATGGGCCGCACCACCTCTTCCAGGTAGCGCCGCGTAGCGAACCCGTGCAGCCGGACACTGTCGGCGTGGCGTGCCGCGGCCCTCAGCATGTACGGCCCAACGGCCGCGAGCGCGACCGGCGGCAGCGGCAGCCCAACCGGCTCGGGGGCGAAATCCGGCGTCATCAGCGTGAAGCTGTAGTGCCGACCCTGGTAGTTCAGCCTCTCCCCGAACTCCCAGCACCGGAAGATCGCCCGCAGCGCTTCGATGTATTCCGCCATGCGGGCGGCGGGCGCCACCCACGGCACGCTGAAGCGCCGCTCGTTATGTGCCCGGACTTGGCTGCCCAGCCCCAGCACGAACCGGCCGCCGGAATGCTGGTGCAGGCCCCAGGCTTGCTCCGCCATGACCATCGGGCTGCGTGGAAAGGCAATCGCGACTGAGGAGATAAGCTGCACCCGACTGGTCGCTAGCGCCGCGAAGGCGAGCGGCGTAAAGGGGTCGTGTTGGCGCTCGTTGGCCTGGACGCTGTCGAACCCGTCCTCCTCGGCACTCAGCGCCGCCGGGCCGCACTTCCGCCAATCCGCTACCGGCAGCACCGTCGAGACCCGCATCGCCACTCACCTCCCGCAACGGAGGCGCACGATACGCCGGTCGCAAGCCCGGCGTCAGGCGGCTTGCCGGCCCTCGCCGACCGCGGCGTGGATAGCCTCGATGTCCACGGGCTTGCCCACCAACCCATCAAAGCCCGAGGCCCGGGCCCTGCGACGGTCCTCTGGCCGATCGTATCCAGAAACCGCGAGCAAATGCAGGCCGCGCAGCGCCGAGTCAGCACGACAGGCGCGGGCGAAGCCGAACCCGTCCATCTCGCCGGGCAGCGTCAGGTCGCACAGCACAAGGTCGGCGGCGTCGCGCCTTACCTGCTCCAATGCGGCGAGGGCGTCATGCCGTACCGTGACACGATACCCCTCCAGTTCCAGCAACTCGGCCAGGGTCTCCGCCACGTGCAGGTCGTCCTCCACCAGCAGGATCCGCTTCGACCTCTTCTCTGTCGATGCTCGCGATCCCACCGGCGTCAGTCGCGTTTCGGCCGTGCTCATCGCCCTTGGTTCTGTCCCCCTGTCGCCCTGCCGGCGGTACTCCCGGGGCCGCCTTGGCCATAGCGCCGCAATTCTGCCACCGGTCGGGCCCGTCGGTATTCAACTTGACGTTGGCGGGCCTTCGGCCGCGCGACGTTGCAGATTTATCATTACGGTCCGGCCGCGACATCTGCCGTCGGATCAAAGCGTTGCGAGGTCTGGTTCTAAAATCGGCCGAAGCGGTTCTTCAGCAGAGAAAACTGGGCTCGCCCACCCGGATGATCCGTTTCGTCCTTCTGGTTCTTCCCCTCCTCTTGTCGGGGTGCGGCCTCGCCGCCGCGCCTTGCCGCGTCGCCACCGCCGGCATCGACATCGTGCCGCTGGTGGGACATCCCGCTGCCACCCCGACCAGGGTTTGCGCCAACACCATCGATCCCGGCGGCTGACGGCGCCGCGGACTCGTCGGCAACCGGAGCCGCTTAGATCCTATAGCCGTGACAGGCCGGGGTGGCGCGCCGCGAGCGTTCAAGCGAGGACAACCGCGCCAATCCCAAGGAAACGCTTGCCGGTCCGTTCAAATACTTCGCGGTACTGATCAGTCTGCTCGAAGACGCGACCGGACGGCATGATGCTCCGGATGTGCCGCCAGACCTCGCCGATTTCCGAGCAATTCTCGTTGACGATATCGTGCAGCGCGATGATTCGCGTGTTGTCCTTGAGGGACTGATAGTCCGACCAGCAGGCGGCGCGGGAATGCTCGCCGTCGATCAGCGCGAGATCCCAGCTCGCGGCGCGCAGAATTTCGCGCCCGGCAGCGGATGTGCTGGAGCAGATGCGATAGTCGAAGGCGCGAAATTCCTGCCGGTAGCGAGCAAGGATTGGACTTTCCTCGATATCAACCGCGCAGGCGTGGATCGTGTCCCAGCACGTGGTGTAGGAGCGGTGCTCCCGAGCAGCGTTGGCTGCGTGATCAGGCTGCCACGGCAGGCAGACCGATCGGGATAGTATCGCTGATTGTGCCGAGTGTTTCCAGGCTCATGTAGCGACGCTGCACGGCCCACTCGTCGTTTTGTTCGAGCAGGATGGCGCCGACCAAGCGCGCAATGGCCGCCTCGTTGGGAAAGATGCCGACCACGTCAGTGCGCCGCTTGATCTCGCCATTCAGCCGTTCCAACGGATTGGTGCTGTGGATCTTAGCGCGATGCTCTTTGGGAAATGCCATAAAAGCAAGCACATCCGCCTCAGCTTCATCCATCAGGCCGGCGAGCTTCGGCACCCGAGGGCGGAGTTGATCGGCGACCTCGCGCCATTGTTTGCGTGCGGCCTCAGCGTCGTCCTGAGCGAATGCGGTGCCGATCCAGGCCGAGACGATGCGGCGCTGGCTCTTGCCGGCGTGCGCCAGAGCGTTGCGCATGAAGTGCACCCGGCAGCGCTGCCAGGAGGCGTGCAGCACGCGGGCAACCGCGGCCTTCAGTCCCTCGTGGGCGTCGGAGATCACCAGCTTGACGCCGCGCAGGCCGCGGCGGGCCAGGCTGCGCAGGAACTCGATCCAGAACGTCTCCGCTTCGCTGGGGCCGACTGCGAGGCCGAGCACTTCACGTCGGCCGTCACTGTTCACGGCAACCGCCACAGTGATGGCAACCGAAACAATGCGCCCCTGCTCGCGCACTTTCACATATGTCGCATCCAGCCAAAGATACGGCCATTCGCCTTCAATTGGCCGGTTCAGGAACGCCTGCACGCGCTCGTCGATCTCGCCGCAGAGCCGGCTGACTTGGCTCTTGGAGACCCCGGCGCACCCTCCGCTGCCATTCCAGCGGCTTCGCCGCCGGAACCTTGGGCAGCTCCGCCCATCGCCTGCACCAGATCATCGACGCTGCGTGTCGAGATGCCGTGCACGTAGGCTTCCTGGATCACTGCGGTCAGCGCCTTCTCGGCGGTGCGGCGGGGTTCAAGGAAGCCGGGGAAGTAGCTGCCTTTGCGTAATCTCGGAATGCGCAGCTCGACCGTCCCGGCGCGCGTCTCCCAGTCGCGGTCACGGAACCCATTGCGCTGATTGATGCGGTCAGGGCTGCGCTCGCCGTGCGCTGCGCCACACAGCACATCAGTCTCCAGCTCCATCAGTCGCTGTGCGGCGAAGCCGATCATCTCGCGCAGCAAGCTGGCGTCAGAACTCTTTTCCAGAAGGCCTTGAAGGGCAATCTTGTCGTTGGTCATCGCGGTGTCCTTGGGTCAGAGTTGCGATTGGCAACCCAATTCTACCCGGGTTCACCGCGGTGGCCGTCGCTGTGGATAAGTGGCCTGCCGGCGCCAAACTCTCGGCGGTCGCTCCGCCAGGCCACTTATCCACAGATCCTACACCATCACTTGGGACACGACCCAGGCGCGTGATGCAGCCCGGCGAAGCGATCGAGATATTCGGCTGTGATGATAAAGGTCCCGCCGTGCCGGCTGCCAATCTCAACATAGGACTGTATCTGCTTGTCAGCGAGAAAGCGGAGATATCGGCTGAACTGCCGCGGGTACTGCCAGGACTTCACACCCCGACCGCACCAGGGATAGAGAGCGGCCGGGAATTCTTCGAGCATCTCGTCGTTCAACCCGAGCCGCAGCAGGAATTCGCGCTCGAGCCAGTCTTCGTTCAGCAGCAGATCGATCGGCGCGGCCCGCAGTTCGGCGACGGCTTGGCCGACATCGCCGGCCTCGAGCGGGGTAGGGGGCGGCACGGCGGTCCTTATGCTGCCGCTGTGGCTTGATGCTGCCGCTGTGGCTTGATGAGCCATAACAATGCCGTGGCGGTTCGCGTATCCGAGCGGTCGGGCCATAACCAAGCCGCGGACTTCGTAGCGGTTCACCTGGTGGAAGCCGTCCTCTATCGCCCATCCGTCCTGCGCGGCGCGCCTTCGGTCATAGCTGGCGCCGATCGGGCGCGTGTGCACCACGGACACGGCATCGAGAATGGCGATTGCCGTCGGCGGCGCGTCGATGATCGCCTGCCATAGGTGATCCAGCCCGTAGCCGCTTGGGTTCAACCTAAATCCGGCAGTTGGGTCCGATCGTCGCCGGTCTGAAGTGACGACCCACAACCTGGGGTAATTGCTCAGGCCGGGCTCAGGCGAAGCGGTGGCTGCAGTTGCCGGCCATGCAAGAAGTAGCGGAGCGCTTCACTGAGGATGCGATACCAGCGTTGCAGCGGATCCAACTGCTCCGCACTTTTTCGCAGCCGGTCAAGAAAGCCGGCGATGCGCAGGTAAGCTTGCCTCGCCTTGTCGCGCGCGCCATGCGCGCTGCTGATCGTCAGCCTCACCTGGCCGGCGTGTTGGGTGCGCTGCGCGATCGCCGACAGCAGCAAGGGTCGGGTGGTGATCGCCTCCCGATGGTGCTCCGGATCAGCCAGCCGGACGAACAGGCTCCACCAGTTGTAGATCAGTGCAACGATACCGGCCAGCAGCCGACACCGCGTGAGGTCCTGTGTCGTGAAACCGCCCCAACCCCATTGGTTCTTCAGCTCGTCAAAAACGTTCTCGCAATCCGCCCGATCGCGATACAACTGCCCCAGCGTCAGGATTTCATCGTCCATTGAGGTGACCAGCGCAGCGTAGTCCCACGCCTCCTGATCGGGGCCCACCTCGACGAAGCCAAGTCGCCGCTGAGCCGGATCGCCATGATCGACGGCCGGCGGACCAGCCAGTTGGCGGCGCAGCAGAATGACTCTCCGCTGCCGGCTCCAGCCCTCCAGCCGCAGGCTCGTCTCCTTGCCCTGCCAGCCCTGGCCGGCATCCTTCCAGTCCGATGCCTGCATCGCCCGTTGCAGTGCCCGCGTGACGTTTTTCGTCATGCGCAGACGGAACAGATACGCCAGCTCCTCCCGCTCGGCCCGCGCCATCACCGGCTCGATGCCCCACGACTTGTCTCCGCGCAGCAGCCACGGCCGCTGCCCCGCTCCGAGATGATCCAGCAACTCCCACAAGCCGCCCGTCGCGTGTCTGACGTTGTGCTGATCGCCGGGCAATACCTCGACCCGTAGCACCAGCCGCAGGTTCGACAGCATGTAGCTGTGATAGCAGTGCGACGGCCGACCCGGCTTGTGCGGATTATAGCCCAGCTCGGCGCCTTCCTGGTGCCCATACAAAGGTTTGATGGTGGTATCGATGTCGAGCACCCACGGCTCGCCGAGCAGCGGAGCGGTGCAATAGTCCAGGTGGTTTTGCAGCCAGGCCGAGCCTTGCGCTTCGTCGATCTTCTCCAGCCCGCGGCGAACCGAGTCCTCGCTGACCACCTTGCGCATGCCGAGCAACGGCGGGTTCACCGGATCGCAGCGCAGCGCGGTCACATGGGCATAGCGCCGGTGACCCGCCAGAACAGACAGCAGCACGGTGCCAAGCAGATCGCGTGTACGCGGTGCATTCGGGCTAGTGAACCGCAGCGGACAGTCGGCAACCCAATTGTCGAACAACCCGGCCTGCTTCAGGTAGTCGATGAAGAATGGCAGTTGGCCGAACGGCGTCACCGGTGCGGCGGCGTCCCACTCCACGTGCACGCGCCCGGCGAAGGTATCGGCAATCGCCGAATGCGGCGCAACTTCCGGTTGCTCACCCGCGGGGTGAACCGCCAGACATCTCTGTTCTGTGCTCATGCCGGCCAAATCTGCCAATTCAGCCGCGGCGCGCAATCACTCAACTGCCGGATTTAGGTTCAAAGCAAAGGTAGCGGCAGCCCGACGCAGCGCGGCCTGGGAGAAGACCGGGGCCATGATTTCCACGAAGGAGGTGAAGCGCAGGACCGCACCACCGTCCGTGCGCCGCGTGATCGCATGATTGATGAAGCTGTCGGGCGTGAGCGAGGGTTGCGCGAGTGCCAGGCCGTAGGCGCGGCACAGCTCGAACATCCGATTGATCGTCTGCCAGTCTGCAAGCAGATCGTCGTCAGGGAACCACACGTAATTGTAACCGCGCCAGAAATTTTCGTCGGCGAGCAACCGGGCGAGGCCTTGGAACTTGCTGCCGGAATAATGCGCACGATACTCGGCCGCTGTTTCTGTCGTGCCAGCGCCATAGGTGCAGAGGCAGAGGTCCCACGTGCGTGCGCCCTCGGGGCAGGCCCGCAGCCAAGCCGGATGCAGTAAGTCCGGGCCGGCCCGCAGGATGACCAGGTTTTGTCGCCCGCTAGGCGGCGGTATTTCCCCCGATGCAGCAGTCGCCGGCCACACCGGGACGTCGCGCAGATAGAACAGTCGGCAAGGCTGGCCCCCCGGAACGGCCCAACCATCCAGCACGGACGCCGGCGCTGCGGGGAGTGGGAACGCAATACGCGCCTGGCCGAGCGCGTCGATCAGGCCGAGATGCTCGTCCGTCGCCTGCCACCGGATGAAATCGGTCCCCCAGGCGCCGCCGATCCGCCCGCTCGGCAGTGGAATGAGCTGTGCCTCGCGCGGGCCGGCAGGATCGCCGACGAGCAGCCAGACCTTGTCGGCCAACCAAGCGGGTGGCTCGCCGTGCGGCATCGGGATTTTCCGGTCGCTGTGTCCGGCGCATCAAACGGGCCGCGGGTTAACACACGGTTGTCGGAGGGGACCCTCGACAAAAAACCCGCGCGGGAGGACACATCCCGCGCCAGACCGGCATTGCAAACCGAACGGAATAATAACAGGAGCACGCCCAGAGCATGAGCGCCACCTCGCCGAAGGTCCTTCGCGGCCGCCAGTTCTTTGCTAATCCGGGGCCGACCAACATCCCGGATTCGGTGCTGCGGGCGATCGATCGGCCGACCATCGACTTCCACGACCCCGATTTCGTCGAGGTGTACGACGCCGCCTTCGCTGCGCTGAAGCGCGTGCTCGGCACCGAGCATCACCTGTTCATGTACACCGGGTCGGGCCATGCGGCATGGGAGGCGACGCTCACCAACCTGCTGTCGCCGGGGGATACGATCCTGCTGCTCGAGTCGGGATATTTCTCCGACGAGTGGGGCCGCATGGCAGCGGCGCACGGGCTGGAGGTGCAGACGGTGCCGGCGGACTGGCGGCACGGTGTCGAGATCGCCGCCGTGAAGGCGGCGCTCGCCGCCGATAGCAGGCACGTGATCCGCGCGGTGTGCGTGGTGCACAACGAGACCGCCACCGGAATGTTTATTCCTTTGCCGGAGCTGCGTGCCGCGATCGACGCTGCGGGCCACCCAGCGCTGTTCCTGGTCGATACGATCTCCTCGCTCGCCAGCTTGGAGTTCCGCATGGACGACTGGAAGATCGATGGCGTTGTGGGCGGCAGTCAGAAAGGGCTGATGTGCCCGACCGGCCTGAGCTTCACCGGCGTGTCGGAGAAGGGCATGGCGGCGAACAAGCAGGCGAAGCTCGGTCGTTATTATTTCGATTGGTCAATGATGCTGAAGCGGCCCGGCAAGAGCTTCATCGGCACGGTGCCGGTCAATGCGTTCTACGGGATGCGCGAAGCCCTGCGGCTGCTGGAGCAGGAGGGCATGGAGAACGTGATCGCCCGCCACCACTACCTGGCCGAGGGAGTGCGGCGCTGCGTCAATGTCTGGGCCGGCAATAACGGGCCGCAACTCTTCTGCACCAATCCGGGACGATATTCGGATTCCGTCACTGCGGTGCTGATGCCGGAGGGGCACGACGCCGAGGAACTGCGGCGGACGGCTCGGTTTCGCTACAACGTCTCGCTGGGCGGGGGGCTCAGCAAGCTGCATGGGCGGGTGTTCCGCATCGGCCACATGGGGGACCTGAATGAGGCGATGGTGCTCGGCGCGCTGACCGCGGTGGAGATGAGCCTGCGGCGCAACGGCGTGCCGCACGGCAAGGGCGGCGTCGAGGCGGCGATGGCGCATTTCGCTTCGTAGCGCGCCGCTACACCTCCCCGCCCCCGGAGAGGTGGACGGACGGGGCTGGTTGTCACAGCTAGCGGCTAAGGGTGTCCGCATCGCTTAGGGCCTGTCTCTGAATGATAGCGAAACAGCCGCTATAGCTTCTCGGTCGGTAGGGCCGGCCGCTTCGCGCCCATAGCTGCCGGCCTGGCCGCCGCTGTGGATAAGTGGCCTGCGGTCGCGCCGACGGGCCACCTATCCGCAGCTCCTACACCATCGCTTGGGACACAACCGGGTTAAGCGGCCGGATAGGTCCAGGCGGCGCCTTGGCAAGGTGAGCATAAAACGGCGCCCACACGGGGCTGTCGCGTGAAGAACAGATCGTGGTTATGGTAAGATATTCAGCGGATATCTCAGCCCCGCCGGGGCGATGTGCAATGAGTTAGGACCCGTTAGAAGCAATCTTCCGCAGATCGAGCAGAACCTCCACAAAACTGGATTCGCAAGTATTACAGGGGTAGGAAGAATAGCACTGAAGGGCACATGCAAATGAAACACAAGTACTTGGCGATATAGAACGAAGGACTGAGTCGAAAATCTGATGAGTGAAGCCTCCTCACCGTCCGGCCTACGATCTTACGCCGAGCCGCTGAGTTGGCGCAGAGGACGCCAGAGGCCGTCACGCCGGCACCACCGATATGATAAATCGAATCAAGACTGGCAACTAGCCCCACTCAGTGATACACCCGCATGGCGCGAGCTCCGCGTTGTGAGTGTATGCGCGATAGGCTCGACTGACTCGGGGGGCAATGCTAGTGCTTACGCGCCGCACGTTAGGATTAAGCGCGTGCTGTTACGTAACCGTCCATATGGTGAAAGCCCAATCGTCCCCAATGGTGTCCAAGCAGGGCCGCGGCTGGATCTGTACGACCCCCGATCCGCCGCGACGATCAGGGTTTACAATCCAGAATTATGCCGCAACAACCGGCGCAGACGCCACGGCCCTCGCTAGAGCTAGAGCGGAATTCAACCTCACTGACTATGGCACGCAGCTCCTCGATGATAGGTGGCGCCACAGCGATGGGCTTACACCAAATAGTGGCCTAATCACGCTCGGCGTGGCCTTCCTCGATAAGGATCCGGAAAAAGAAAGCATCGTTCGCAACGCCGCACCGCGATGGCTGGATGGTCCTATGGTGGGGACTCTGGACACGTCTCTTCGGAATCGCATCGCGTTCAGATTCGACGTTCCGCCAAATGAAGCGCAAATACGAGTCCGATTCAGTCCCACACTTGGGAATAACTCGCAGATAGGGCGCACTAACCTCCAGGTCCCTAAAGACGCCCACACGATGAATCTGCAGAATCTGGAGGACTACATTGTGTTGCATGAATTCGGGCACGCCCTGGGACTGCAACATGAACAGTCGAGCCCTGCCAGCAGCATTGTATGGAATGAAGAGGCTGTGATCGCCGACCTGTCAAAGCCACCGAATAGCTGGTCACCTGAATATATTCGGCGCCAAGTGCTAAATAAGTTTTCCTCTCGCTATGCATGCACGGGAGATCCCGGATTTAACGTCAATTCGATCATGTTGTACCAGGTACCGTCATCTTGGACGAAGAATGGTTTTGTAACTCCGCTGAATACCCGTATCTCTGATCGCGACTTCAAGTGTCTCGCTGGGGTTTATCGGGCATGAAAACAAAGTCTTCTGCAAGCGTTGGCGTGGTTTCGTGGTTACTCCTGGCGAGGATAGCTCTGGTTTCACCTGACGATGCGACGGCTCAGAGTCTCCCACCGGCAATTAACATGGCTGATGTCGCGATTATCGAACTCTGGAATAGTCAGACGGGCGAGCACCTACCCGTCGGTTCGGGCGTAGCATTTGACCGAGATGGCTATGTTCTTACCGCAAAGCATGTTTTAAGCAGCTTCAATCCAACGAGCCAGGAAATAGAAATCCGATTCGGAGCACGCAGCGCGCTCCCTATCAAGGTCCAGTCATATACCTGTCCTAGCGGCGATCCCGATAACGGTGGCGTCGATATCTGCATCTTTAAAGTATCAGGGTCTGATCTCGCCGTGGCAGGTGTTACGTCCTTTCCAGCTATCAGTTGTCGGAAGCTGAATCAGGACGAACAGATATTCGGGAGGGGGTGGCCTGGCGACCCACGTTTAGAATGGGAGAAGGCTGATGGAACAATTAGCTCAGGGCTAACAGCCTTCGACGAGTATCCGACCACTGCACCGGCACTCGCCGGGATGAGCGGAGGACCCTTTTATGACCAAGCTGGTGCAGTCGTCGGTTTGATCAAGGGCGGGATAGGCAACGCGGAGAAGCGTACCTTGCTAGCACCGCTATTCGGTGTTCAGCCACTGATCGAGCAAACGGGAACACAGTGCGGTACGGCTCCGTCGTTGACTCCTACTGCTTCGGCATCTGAGCCACCATCGGGCATAAAGGTCACGAAAACCTATAGAACCTTCGCTTTACAAGATGGCTACATGAAAGGTGTCGACGAAATCTCAGCAGAAGAAGCGGCACATTTGGCAAAGTCTTATGAATTCCTATTCCATAACGGCTCCGATCGTCCATCGGAGGTACGTAGTAGGAACGGGTCTGGTGTTTGCTCGGAGGGCGGCTTTATTGGCGCTGCAGGAGACCGATTTTCTGGTGCGTGTTCGGTGGCGCGAGCCTGCACCGTAAAGTTCAACTACGATGACAGCGGCGCCGTTACTCACAAACGGATATACGATCAGTTTGATAATGTTCTCGAAGATCTGCAGTACCCTACTCCGCTGCTAGGAGAATTCTTTGCTGTCTTCCCGTGTGACCGAGGACGCTCTGGAATTCGTGAGATTCAATACAGACTGCTTGAACCAGGACCCTACAAGGGACTCGATAAAGTCGCACTTTTTCTCGATAAAGACCACCAACCAAGGCCAAACGATGAAGAAAGCTTCGGGTGGCGATTTAAGGTACCATGCTGACTCCCATACAATTGAGACAGTGACGCTGGGTCCGCACGCTGAGAACTGGGTCAACAGCGACGGATTTGCTATTGTACGATCCACTTACAACGACAAACACTTGGAAGCATCAAGATCCTACTTCGCACCGGACGAACGTCCGACTGTGAATAAGGAGGGTTTTGCTAGGGAGGATATGTCGTACGATAGTTGGGGCAACTTGACCGGAATACGCTTTCTTGACCTCAAGGGTAAACCCACAGTGCACACTGCCGGTATCGCTGGTTGGCGTGATCGATTTGACGATCATGGGAATAGGATGGAAAGAGACTACTTTGGTAATGAAGGACAATCAATCCTTAGCAAAGACGGGTACGCGGGGTGGCTCGCCAAGTTCGATGAGCGCGGAAATCAGATCGAATACATGTATTTTGGCGTCGATGGCCAGCCGATTATAAGCAAGGAGGGATATGCTGGTGTACGCACTCAGTACGACAGCCGTGGAAATCCGGTCGAGACCGCATACGTCGGTACCAACGGCGAACCCAAGCTTGGGAAGCGAGGGTACGCGTTCCTATTGGTAAAATATGACGATCGCGGTAACAATGCGGAGCAGCGATATCTCGGGGTAGATAGGCAGCCCGTGCCTAACGTGGAGGGTGCCGTAATCACGCGCTTTACTTTCACCGATGCAAACAAGAAATCTAGCGCGGCGTCATTTGATTCCGACGGCAATCCAGTTTTGGACAACGAGTGGGACGCCTCATGGCGCGCGAAATTTGATGACCGAGGCAACCAAATAGAGCTGACATTCTATGGCGTCGACAATCAGCTCGTCATAGGCAGGTACGGTTTTGCTCAGGCGCAAACGAAGTTCGACAATTATGGTAACGCAATAGAGGTTGCCTACTTTGGCCTCGATCGCAATCTCATTCTGAATAGCGACGGTATTGCCAAGCGACAGTCAAAATTCGATGAACACGGAAACGAGATCGAGGTCTCGTTTTTTGGCGTTGACGGTCGGCCGATCGCACAGAAACAAGGGGTAGCTGGTTGGCGTAACCGATTTGACGAAAACGGGCATCAGGTGGAGAGTGCTTTCTTCGACACCAATGACCAACCGGTCCTGACCAAGAACGGATATGCTGGATTGGATTCTAAATTCGACGAGTGTGGCAATGAGATAGAGACCTCGTATTTTGGCGTCGACGGCCAACCAATACTGAGCAAGGACGGCTACGCAGGGTGGCACACCAAATTCGACGAGTTTGGCAATCCAGTAGAGATCTCGTATTTTGGTACCGACGGCCAGCCAATCCTGGTTAAAGATGGCTACGCGGGGTGGCACGCCAAATTTGATGGGGCCAGACATCAGATAGAGGGCGCCTACTTCGGCCTTAACGGCCAGTCAGTTCCTGAGTAAGTACGGTTTTGCTGAGTGGGAGGCAGGATTTGACGAAGATGGCAATCAAATACAGGACAAGTACTTTGGCATCGACGGCCAACCAACCCTGAGCAAGGGCGGCTACGCCGCGTGGCAGGCCAAATTCGATGAGCATGGAAATCGGATCGAATTTGCATATCTCGGCACCGATGGCCGGCTAATCCTGGGCGAAGATGGGTACTCGGGATGGCGTGCCAAATTCGATGAACGTGGAAACGAGATCGAGACCGCTTATTTCGGGATAAATGGAAAGCCAATTGCACTCCCTAATGGAATAGCAGTGGTTCTGCGAGAATTTGATCCTGCAGGACGAGAAACCGTGCAGCGATTTCTAGATGCTAATAACAAGGCGGTCAAAGCTCACGACAGCGGGCGCAGTATAGTCCGGACGACTTACGATCGTACCAACTTGGAAGTGTTCGAAAGGTCCTATGACGAATTTGACCAACCCGTCGATCGCATCGATGAACACTGGTCTACAAAGCAATGGCTTTACGATTCCAACGGACAGTTCGTTAAGATGGTTTTCCGTGATAAGGCTGGACGAGACATTTTGCCGCCAAAGGCGGATTAACGTATCGGTAGAGAGTGGTGCATTTGTACCTTGCTCCCTGCATGCAATCGAGACTTCGCGTTGCAGGTCAGCACGCGCCGAGCAGCGCGTAGCGCCGCACGAGAGCGCAGACGGGGTAAGCCAGCCGAAATCCCCGCCGGCGTACCATGGAAAGGCAGCGTCGGGTAGCGCTCGTTGAACGGATCGATGAACCTCTGCTGAGGCGGGTCGGCTGACGCGGAGAGGTAATACATCGGTAAGCGTCAGCTTATTAGCAGGGGTTGACGCATCGGATTGTTGGACGTGACGGTTCTGCTGGCGCGAGTTGCTGGAAGCCGGGACGGTGGAGATCGACATCGACAAGATCGATGACGCAGGTACCTGGCTCTGCTCTACCTCACGCTGCAACGATTGGTGGCTGGGTTGGCCTCGTGCAATTCGATCGAGGACGGAGGCGAGATGTGCCTCCGGATTGAGTCGGTTGAGCCTTGCCAACTCGATGATGGTATAAATCGCTGCTGCTCCTTCCCCACCACGATCGGAACCCAGGAACAGATAGTTCTTTCGTGTTACGACAATATCTCTCAGCAGCCGCTCGGCCAGGTTGTTGTCAATGCTGCGCCGGCCATCCTCGACGCCATCGGCGTCCGGTTCACCGCTTTACACGCCCGAAAGCAAACTCGCAGCTTCCGGCCAGGTCCGGCCAGCGGTCGGTGCTTGGGGTTTGCCCGACGGACGTCTGCTTTTGGAGCCGGCGCGGCCGCCTGCGGGCCGGACTAAACCGGAGACTTCGCACCCAAAGCGGCTATCGGCTGAGCTTTTCCGTTCCGACCTCGTTCAGAGAAGCCGGCTTGGTCGCCCGCAACGGCAGCCGGTCCGACCTCCACACGCGTATCGTTGAAACAGGCCCCCTCGGCCAGGTCCGCGCGCATCTCCGCCGAGACCAGCGCCGAAATCGTCTGTCCGGTTCGGCTGGTGGACAGCCACGCGCCTTTCTCGCAAGCAACTACGCCCGGGCGCACCGCATCGGTGACGGCGAGCGGCAGGATCACCTCGCCGAGCTCGTTCCAAATGCGCACTTCGATGCCGGAGCGAAGCCCCCTGGGCGCCGCATCCTGGGGATGCATCCGCAGGACGGGCGGCGCGGCGGACGGCGCCAGGCCCCCGAGCGTCGAGGAAATACGCTTGTCCGATGCCGGCGAGATCAACTTCAGCGGAAGCTCCGAGGGCCCGTTCCGCCACGACGGCAACAGGGCCGCCGCGCCCCAACGAGCCGCAAGCGATTCGGATTTCAGCTCGATGCGGCCGGAGGGTGTAGCGGGAAACACGTTCTCGAACAGCACCAGGTCTTTGCCGTCCGGTCCTTTCATCTGCAACGCCTGCGTCGTCGGAATGCGGCTCGGCCGGATACCGCCCAGGCGTGGGTCGGCGGCATCGACGGCATCATCCATCAGCTCGGCGTCGGTTGCCGCAAAGCATGGGTCGTCCAAGCCGAACCGCGCCGCTAGGCGGCGGAAAATCTCAGTGTTCGGCAGCGTCTCACCGACCGGCGCGATCACCGGTTCGGCCCGTTGCAGCCAGTGATGACCATAGGACGGATAGAGATCGTCGCATTCGAAATGGCTCGCCGCCGGCAGCACCACGTCGCAATGCGTCATGCTTTCGGTCATCGCCAGCTCGATGCCGACGGCGAACACGTCCTCGCGCGCCAGCCCGCGCCGCATCAGGTTCTGTTCCGGGTGCACGACGATCGGGTTGTGGTTGTAGATGAACAACGCACGCAGCGGCGGGTCTATGTCGTCGAGCGCGAGATGCCGACCGACATCGATCAGGTTGAGGGTGCGCGTACCCGCCGGCGCCAGGTCGGGGCGCTGCAGCCGCGCGGCGGTCTTCGGAAACGCATTGCCGGCGCCGACCACGATTCCGCTGCCCGCGCCAAGCTTGCCGAGCAGCGCCGGCAGCGCGATCGAGGCGCGAATCCCGCTGCCACCATTGCGCCCGCGCTCCAGCCCGTTGCCAGGTGACAACACCAGCCGCTCGGCCTCGGCCATCCAGCGCGCCAAAGTCAGTATCTGCTCCTCCGGCAACCCGCACGCCTCGGCCGCCCGAGCCGCCGGCCAGTCGCGCGCTAGCGCCATGAACTCCTCGACGCCAAGCACGTGACCGGCGATGAAGTCGCGGTCGAACGCACCCGCCCGCTCGAGTTCGGTGGCGAGCGAGAAGGCCAGCAGCACGTCCGTGCCGGGCTGTAGCGCGAGATGCAGGTCCGCCTGCTCGGCGATCTTGGTGCGCAGCGGATCGACCACCACCAGACGGCCGCCCTTGCGCATCGCATGGCGGATGCAGCGCACAAGGTGCAGGTTGGTGACCGTCGCGTTGTTGCCCCAGACAACGTTCAGATCCGCCTGCTCGGCAAACTCAGGCGGGCATCCCGGTACCGCGCCGTAGGTGCCGGCCCAGGCCTCGCTGCGCACGCCGCCGCATAGGCCTCGCCGGTACACTTGGCTGGCGCCCAGCCGATGGAAGAACCGCATCGACATGCTGTCGCCGGCGAGAAAACCGTGCGGGCCAGCGTAGTTGAGCGGCATCACCGCTTGCGGACCGAAACGGCCGATCACCTCCTGGACCCGCCGGTGCACCTCATCCAGTGCCGCGTCCCACGATATGCGCTCGAACTGTCCTGAGCCCTTCGGCCCGGTGCGGCGCAGAGGATACAGCAGCCGCTGCGGCCCGTGCACGAAGCCGGCCATGTCCTGCGCCACCTTGTTGCAGATGACGCTGTCCGTGTACGGCGCCGCATCCGATCCACGCACCTTGACGATGCGCTCGTCCTCGACCGTCACGGTCAGACTGCAGGTGTCCGGGCAATCGAAGGTGCAGACGCTGGGGCGTTCGTCGAGTGACACGATCATTCTCCTGGCCACTGGGGAGAGGGCCGTTGCGGTCATCCGGACCTTATCGCAGGCCCGGGTTTGCCGCCAGCCTCGGGCCCATGCTTCGGTCTCGGCCGAAGCATTCTTGTGCATCATCCCACCCCGGCGGGCATTAGTTCGGTAGGCACTCACCAGTCCCGAAAGGACGTCCGCATGTCGATGCGCCTTCAGCGCATGCAAGTCAGCCGCCGGTCATCAGCATACCGGCTGCTGGGCTACGCGGTGCTTATGCTGTTCGTCGGGACGACCATCCCGACGCCGCTCTATAGAGTATATCAGACGGAGCTGCACTTCTCCTCCGGCGTCCTGACGCTGCTGTTCTCGGTCTATGTGTTCACGCTGCTGCCGCTGCTGTTGGTGCTAGGGCGCATCTCCGACCGCATCGGCCGACGTCCGCCGCTGCTGGCCGGGTTTGCGGCTGCTGCCGGCGCATCCGCATTGTTCGCGGTGGGCGGCGGGCTGGCGTCGCTCTTCGTCGCGCGCATTTTGCAGGGTGTTGCCACCGGCCTGATCGCCGGTACCGCCACCGCCACACTGGCCGAGCTGCAACCGGTGGGCGACATCGGCAAAGCCGCCTATGTGGCGTCGTTTGCGAATGTCGGCGGGGCGGCGATCGGCCCGGCGTTCGCCGGGGTGCTCGCGCAGTACGCGCCGTGGCCGCTCGTGCTTCCCTACCTCGCCCACTTGCTGCTCATGCTCCCAATCATTGGGCTCGCGGCGATGCCGGAGACCGTTACCGCGCGTCGGCCATTCATGCTCGAGCTCCGCCACCCAGAGGTGCCTCGTGAGATCCGACCGGAGTTCTGGTTGTCGGCCGCAGTGTCGTTCACCGTCTGGGCGGCGACGGCGCTCTATCTAACGCTGGCGCCGAGTTACGTCGCCAGCCTGCTCGGCGTGGCCAACCTGGCGATCGGCGGCGGCGTTGTCTGTCTGATGCTCGGCGCCTCGGCCTTGGCGCAGACCGTGCTGCGCCGGCTGTCGGCGCGCGCCGGCATGGCAGCGGGGCTTGGCGCGCTGATACCGGGGCTTGGCGGTATCGTGCTGGCAGTGCCGCTGCACTCGGCGCTGCTGCTGTTCGCGGCGACACTTATCGTCGGCCTCGGGCAGGGGCTGGCGTTCATGGGCAGCCTCATTCTGCTCAACCAAATTGCGCCGGAGCGGCGGCGGGGCGACGTCACCGCGGCATTTTACGTCGTTACCTATGTCGGCGTGGCATTGCCGGTGATCGGGGTTGGGTTCGGCGCGCAGGCGGCCGGCTTGTTCTTGGCGGTAGCGGTGTTCGCTGCGCTGGTCGGGGCCTGCGCATTCGGTCTGGCTTTGGTGACGGTGCGTGAGATGGTGCGGGGCAAGGGGCGTCGCGGTGAAAAATGATGGCCGACACGCGGATGGGCAGCATACCAACCTTGGGGTCCGTCAGCGAGGGCGACAGTGCGGGTGATTGGGGTTGACTTCGGCATCAGCAACAGTGTGGTCACCGTGCTCAATGAGGGTGGGACTACGCTGTCACGCACGGTACTCTGCTTCTGGTTGGAGCCATTCGGCGCCAGCCAGCGGTTTCGCTATGCGGCTGGCTCAGAGGCGATCCAAGCCTATCTCGAGGATCCTCTCGACAGTCGGCTGATTCTCTCGATGAAGACGTTCCTGGCGCAACGAAGCTTTGAAAGCACACGCATCTTCGGACGCATCCATACCCTTGAGCAACTGGTGGCGATGTTCCTGCGCAAGCTCCTGCCGGAGGTCGGCGACGGAGCCGCTATCGTGGCTGGACGTCCAGTGCGGTTCGCCGGCGAGAGCGCGGATGATGCGCTTGGCGAGAAGCGGTTGCGAGCCGCCTATACCGAGGCGTCGCTCCCTGTCCTCGACGTCGTGCTCGAACCGGAAGCGGCCGGATGGCGCTTCGTGCGTGGGCTTTCTGTACCGGCGACGGTGCTGATCGGCGATTTTGGCGGTGGCACGAGCGACTTCTCGGTGTTGCGCTTTACGCCCGACCGGGGCATCGCGGCGCTCGGGCACGCCGGGGTTGGAATCGCCGGCGATGTGTTCGATTATCGCATCATCGATCACGTGATCTCGCCGCAGCTTGGCAAAGGCGACACGTACGCGATAATGGGCAAGGAGCTTCCGGTCCCGCCCGAGTACTTCTCGAGCTTCGCGCGCTGGCATCGGCTCTCTATGATGCGTACGCCACGCATTCTGCGCGACATCAGTTCGGTGGCGCGTACAGCCGCGCATCCCGAGCGGCTTCAGGCGCTGATCCGATTGATAGAGGGCGAGCACGGCTACCGGCTCTACGAAGCCGTGGCAGCGGCAAAGATGGCGCTCTCACATGAAGAACGAACCGTTTTGCGCTTCCGCGAGGCAGGTTTCGTGATCGAGACGCCGATCAGCCGCATCGAATTCGAGAATTGGATCGCCGAGGATCTGAGTCAGCTCGGAGGAGCCGTCGATGCGGCGCTCAAAGCCGCCGGAGTTAAGGCAAATGATATTGATCGTGTGTTTCTTACGGGGGGCACCTCCTTCGTGCCGGCGGTTCGGGCGCTCTTTTTGCGCCGCTTCGGACCGGAGCGCGTCTCCGCTGGGGGCGAGTTCGTGTCCGTCTCGGAGGGACTTGCGTTGATCAGGCGCGACCGGATTAGGGCGGGCTGAGGTCACGTCAAGACATGAGCTCCCTCCGCGCTCGACGCCTGACCCTAGCGCCGTCCCACGTGTCGCGTGATGAGCTGATCGGCAACGTCATTCAGATCGTCGCCGACGATCTGCGGCTGAGGGCCGACTCCCAAAACATCGTTGCCGACGCGCTTGATCAGCGCCGCCTCCCAGCCGGCCGCCACGGCGCCAAGCGTGTCCCATGTATGGCACGCGATAAGACAGAGCTGCGAGGGCTCCACCCCAAGCTCCCTCTCGACATAGGCGTACGCCTGGCGCGAAGGCTTATGGTGCTTCACGCCATCCGCGCTGAAACGCCGTTCGAATAGATCGACAATGCCGCCATGTTCAAGCTGGCGGGTTTGAACCTCGAGCAGATTGTCTGTGAGGGTGAACAGCCGGAAACCTGCGTCGCGCAACTTGCGTAGCGCGGCCGGCACCTCCCGATGCGGCGGCATTGTCGAGAACTTCTCCTTAAGCTCGTCCTTGTCCGGATCTCCAATTTTGATGCCTTCCGTATCCGCCAACATCTTCATCACGGCTGCGCCGATATCTGTGAACGGGACGTAGCAACCGGCCACAGTCAAGGCCGCAGAATACATGATGAAGTTAGCGAACCAAAGGCGCATGGCCTTCTTCTCGCCAAAGATGCGCTCGAAAGTCGGCTCCATCGTTTGAAGATCGAGAAGTGTCTCGTTGACATCAAAGACGATCAGAGGAAGGTCTACCATGTCATCAGGCTCCTTTTGTTCGAAAGCTGGCTATTCCACCCTCCGTCGAGGTGAGACGGTCGCTGCCCTCAACGCTGCGGCACGTTCGCCAACAGCGGCCCTAGCCCCTCGGCCATCGTGAGGTGCGCAATGACAGCGTCGCGGAGTTTCGGATAGGGCAAATCCGCCAGCATCGCCGTTTGCATTGCGGCCATCACTTCGCCTGCCTCTGAGCCAATCATCGTGAAGCCCAGAATGCGATCGTCGCCGGCGCCGACGAGCACTTTCATGAAGCCGCGTGTCTCATCTGTCGTATGCGTGCGCAGCACAGCCTCCATCGGGAGACTTGCGACGCGCGTGGCAACGCCCGCACGCTGCGCCTCGCGTTCGTTCAGCCCCACACGGGCAAGCGGAGGATCAGTGAAGACGCAGTACGGCACCAGCCGGTCGCGCGTGCTGCGCTTCCCGCCGGCCTGGTTGTCCATGATGATTCGGAAGTCGTCCACGGATACATGCGTAAACTGCGGGCTGCCGGCGCATTCCCCCAGCGCCCAGACACCGGGCGCCGTCGTCTCCAGCCGCTCGTTGACGCGAATGGTGCCACGCGCGTCCAGGTCGACCCCGGCCTTCTCCAGCCCGATCCCGGCGGTGTTCGGGATGCGCCCTACCGCGACCAGGATGTCGCTGCCCTCGATCGCTTCTTCACCGGAGGGCGAGCGCACCGAGAGGGTGACCCCTTGCCCGGACTGGCCACGCACCCTCAGCGTCTCGGCCGCCATCATGAACCGGATGCCTTCGTCGCTCAGGATCCGCTGCATAGCATCTGAAACATCCGGGTCCTCCCGGCTCATGACCTCTTGTCCGGGCTCGATGACCGTCACGCGGCTGCCGAAGCGACGGTAGGCCTGTGCCATTTCGACGCCCACGTAACCGCCGCCGAGCACGATCAGATGCTCGGGCAGATAGTCCAGCTCAAGCAGATCGACATGGGTCAGTGGTCGGGCGGCCTCCAGGCCGGGAACATTCGGAATCGCCGCATGCGATCCGACGTCGATGAACACCTGCTCGGCCGTCAGCACGCGCGTGCCGCCCTCGTTTAACTGGACCTCGAGCGTCTTCGGCCCCGCGAAGTGTCCGCTCCCCATGATCAGCCCAGCGCCGGTCGCCTTGTAGTTCTGCAGATGCAGGGCGACTTCGTGCTCGACCATCTCGCGTTTCCGTTGCCGCACCTTTACCATGTCCGTCGTCACGGTCCCGGCCATCGTGCCGAACTGCGCCGCGTGCCGCGTCAGGTGCGCGACCCGCGCGCTCCAGACCTCATTCTTGCTGGGCATGCAGGCGATGTTGGGGCAGGAGCCGCCGATATAGCGCCGCTCGACCACGGCTGTGCGCCTCCCTGATCGCGCCATATGCCAGGCGAGCAGCTTGCCACCTTGGCCACTGCCCAGAATCAGAACGTCAAACTGCTCTGATTTAGACATGAGCTCCCTCCATTTCTAACCGAGATGACCAAAGTGCCGACCGAAAACGGCTCTTCGCGGCTTGCCAACTTGCCCATCGCGGACAGCTCCCGGTTTCACCGCGTCAGCACAGTCGATTGGCCCTCATAGATCGCACCATAGCCGTCGTGCTCTAGCTCCAGCGCAACCTGCATCACATCCTGCTTCAATAAATAGATCGAGACGGCGAGGAGTACGACGTCCTTCATCAAGAATGCGACCGGCAGATACATGGCTGGAAAGCCACCCGCTTCTGTTGCCCACGCGTTGGGAAAGAGCGGTATAATGGTGACCGTGCCGAGAAAGGTGACGATCGAGCCAAGTGCCCCGAGAATACCGAGCCTGCGGTTCCAGAAGCCCAGGAAGATCAGTGTACCGAATGTCCATTCTGTTGTGCCGAGGAAAAAACTCGCACCTCGAACACCGAAGGCCGGGATCGTCCAGAAGACCAGTGGGCTATGACTGATGAACGGGGTAATCTGATGAGCTTCAAAACTGAACCACTTCTGGTAGCCAAATATGATGAATGTAAGTACCATGGAGGCACGAACTAAGTGATTGGCCAGGTCGCCGCTGAATAGGCCGGTTTTAGACAGGCGAATAATGAGCGCGTTCATCAGGTTCCTCTTGTTCCATGGTATGCATCTGACTTCGGCATCGCATCTCTTCTCGTTTTCTTAATGAGATGAGCCGTCAGGTGTCGACCACCACGACCATCTTGCCGCCGGCCTCGTTGGCCTCCATGACGCGATGTGCTTCGCGAATTTCCTCGAAGCGAAAGATGCGCGAAGGCTTCGCCTTAAGGCGGCCCTCCGCCACTTGCTGTGCTATTTCCTGGAGCGGCACATCGGACAATGGGAACTCGGGCGTACCGAATACGAAGCTCCCGAAAAACGTCATGTAGACGCCGCTGGCCATTTGCAGCAGCGGGTTGAATTCGGCGATCGGCGCGAGGCCACCCAAGAAGCCCGCCAGGCATGCCCGGCCACCCCGCCGTAGCATGGAGAGAGAATCAAGAATGGTGCTGTTCCCAACCAGGTCAAGCACCGCGTCGATTTGCTTGGCTTCCACGATGCGCTTGGAGAGATCCGAGCCTTCCCGTTCGACACGGTCGACACCGAGTGCTTCGAGCAGAGGGAAGCGTTCGCCCGTGCGGGTGGTGACGATCACCCGCGCCCCGGCATTGACCGCCATGTTGACAGCGGCCTGGCCGAATGAGGAGCGCGCCCCACGGATCACCAGGCGCTGGCCCTTTGTGATCTCCAAGTTACGGAACAGGCAGGTCCAGGCCGTCGCATAGGTCTCGGGGATCGCGGCCAGTTCGGCCCACGACAAGTCAGAGTCGATGCGCGCCACGTTCGATGCCCGGGCTCGTGTGTATTCGGCATAGCTGCCGTTGATGGTACGACCGAGGCCACCCATGAGTGCAGCCACTTTGGCCCCCACGGGGAATTCACCACCTGGGCATGCGTCCACGAGGCCGACGCATTCGATCCCGCTCACCTTGGCGGCCTCGGCCCACTCGCCGCGGCGCATATGCATCTCGGCGTGATTGATCCCGAAGGCCTTGATTTCAATCACGACGTGACCGATCTCGGGCTCCGGCTTCGGAAGCTCTGTATAAACTAGACTGTCCAGGCCGCCGAACTTTTCTAGAACGATCGCGCGCATCATCGCACTCCAACAGATCAGCGGGGGAGGAAGTCGCGGATCATCGCGGCGATCTCGTTACAGTGCGTCTCAAGCGCGAAGTGGCCAGTGTCGAAGAAGCGCACCTGCGCGCCTGGAATATCACGCTTGAACGCCTCGGCGCCCGGCGGCAGAAAGAACGGGTCATTCTTGCCCCAAGCTGCCAGAAACGGCGGCTCGTGCTTGCGAAAATAGGACTGGAAGTTGGGATAAAGCGCGACGTTGCTCTTGTAGTCGCCAAAGAGATCGAGCTGCACTTCATCCGCGCCGGGGCGTGCCAGATAGAAATTATCGAGCGAATATCCGTCCGGGGAAACCGAGGACGGATCGGCAACCCCGTGGGTATACTGCCAGACCGTCGTCTCTGGCGAAAGGAAGGTACGGAGGGCCTCACGGTTGGCTTTGGACGCGTCTTGCCAGTACGCACGAATCGGGTTCCAGCCATCGCTGAGGCCTTCCTCATATGCATTGCCATTCTGCGAGATTATGGCGGTGATGCGTTCGGGATGCCGCATCGCAAGGCGGAAGCCAGTCGGTGCGCCATAATCGAAGACATAGATGGCGAAGCGGCCCAGTCCGCTCATTTCGGTGAAGCGGTTGATAACCGTTGAGATGTTATCGAATGTGTAGCTGAACTTTGTTCGGTCAGGCATGTCGGATTGGCCGAACCCAGGCAAGTCGGGCGCAACAACGTGAAACTGGTCCGCGAGCTGCGGGATGAGATCGCGGAACATGTGGCTCGCGGTCGGAAAGCCGTGCAGCAGGAGGAGTGCAGGAGCGTTCGGACGACCCGCCTCCCTATAGAATATTTCGATGCCATCAACTGGCATCCGCCGGTAGGTGATCTCAGTCATTTGCCGAGCTCCTTTTTGAATAACTCGATTTCTCTAGCTCACTGCCGTTACGGCCCCCATCGCGCGAACGGGACGCCTCGAGGATGATTTCGATGACGGGTTCAGGCGCGCTGATTAACGGCGTGTGGTCGACCTTTTCCGATCGGATTCGCGCGCCCATGCGTTCCGCCATGAAGTGCTGGGTGGCCGGGTTGATCATTCGGTCTTCCTCGGCAACGAGGTACCAGGACGGCTTCACCTTCCAATTCGGTCTCAGCGCCTTTTCTTGAATGCTGCCAGTTGGGGTGCCTCCGGGTGGGGCTGCCCGCGATAGAACACGTCCGCGACCGTCTCGCCCTCGTCGGGCGCCAACGCTGCTACAAAGACCAGCGATCGAATTCGCTCATTGGTTGTGGCGCCTATCACCGCGCCGGCATAAGCGTGGGCTGCCAAGATCACGGGTCCATCCGTGCGCTCCAGGGTGCGGTCGAGTGCGGCGACGTCATCTGACAACGATGTCAGTGGGATCGGAGCTGCCAAGACATGGAGCCCCCTGGACAGCAATGGCCCGATAACGTCGTTCCAGCTTGACCCGTCAGCCCAGGCGCCGTGAACCAACACGACGCTGGCCTGTCCCTTGGAACTACTCACGTTCATCTCCTTTCACGGTCGCTTGAGGTCGACGGGAACTTGCCCGTCAGGCAGGGCCGCGATCAGGTTTATCCGCGAGCGATTGCGAATCCTGGGGGTTATTCTAAAAAGTTCTAAAGGCGACCTCTGAGCCTGCATCATCCGAGGTCTTTGTAATCACGAACGCGCGATTCCATTGCGGCCGATGACGCCGTGCTGACCTCAGTTGACGCTGCGATGGAACCGGATACTCGATTTCTGAGGACCGTTGGCATGCTTGCTGAGGGCATTCGACTGGTTTACGCGTCAGGCGAGTGCGAGATTGACCTTGCTCGCCGAGAACTTCGCGTGCTCGGATCTCCCGTACCGGTTGGTGGGCGTGCCTTCGAGATCATCGAAGTGCTGGCGCAGTCGGCCGGCGAACTCGTTACCAAAGACGAGTTGATGAACAGCGTCTGGCCCGGCGCCGTTGTTATGGAAGCCACGCTCCATGTTCACGCAGCGGCAGTGCGCAAGGCGCTCGGTCCGTATCGGGGCTTGCTGAAGACCGAATCCCGCCGCGGCTATCGTTTGCTCGGTGAGTGGACCGTCCGACGTCACGACGCAGCAAAGCCTCCTGTCGGTCGCCAGCAGATACGGATAACCCCGGAGCCTCCGGCGACCAACTTCCCGGCTACCGGTACGCGCCTCATTGGCCGATCGGCAGCCGTGCAGCGGTTGCAGGATCTCGTTTCTGCCTACCGCGTTGTGACCCTTACAGGACCAGGCGGCATTGGAAAGACGACCCTTGCGTTGCAGGTCGCACGCCGCGTACTCAGCGAGTTCCGTGACGGCGGGTGGCTTGTCGAGTTGGCGTCGTTGTCCGATCCGCAACTCGTGCCATCAGCGGTGGCCGGGGTGCTTGGGCTGAGGCTCGAATCCAACGTCATCTCTGCCGAAGCCGTTGCCCGCGCCGTAGCCGGCAGAAGCCTTCTGCTGGTTCTCGACAATTGCGAGCACGTCATCGACCCCGCGGCGACCCTCGCTGAAACGTTCGTGCGGCTCTGCCCGCGCACCATAGTGCTGGCGACGAGCCGCGAGCTTCTGCGGATCGAGGGCGAGTACGCCTATCGCGTGCTGCCACTTGAAGCGCCGACAATTGAGCAAGTGGATGCCAGCCAGATTCTAGGCCACAGCGCACCGGAGCTTTTCATTTCCAGAGCCAAGGAGCTTGGTTCGGACTTCTCGTCACACACCGACAGCCTGACGATGATTGCGGAAATCTGTCGCCACCTCGACGGCATACCGCTCGCCATCGAGTTCGCCGCGGCCCGAGCTGCGACACTTGGAATTGAGCGGGTAGCCGCAGGATTGCGCGATCGTTTTACGCTGTTGACAAACGGACGCCGCACTGCGCTCCCACGACATCGGACGCTCCGGGCAACGCTCGACTGGAGCTATCAGCTTCTATCCGATACCGAGCGCCTTTTGCTGCGGCGCCTGGCGGTATTCTCAGGAAGCTTCTCACTCGATGCCATCAACGCAGTCACCAATCGCGGTGAGGCTTCGGAAGCAGAGATTGCCGATCTTGTCGCAAACCTGGTCGCGAAGTCGTTGGTGACATTGGATTTCGCCAGAGATGCGGGCTATTTTCGGTTACTAGAGACAACGTGGGCTTATGCGCTCTCGAAACTCACCGAGAGCGGCGAATTGCAAGAGTTCTCACGGCGGCATGCCGAATATTATAGAGTATTACTCGACAGAATTGAGCATGAGTGGGAAAAGAGGTTGACAGCTCCTGCCCACGTGGACAATGCTCGTGCGGCTTTGGAATGGTGCTTCGGCGCCAACGGTAGCCTTGCCCTAGGCGTCGGGTTGGCCGCCGCTGCGGCGCCGGTTTTTTTGGCAATGTCCCTGCTCCCTGAATGCCACCGCTGGTCGGAGCGAGCGATATTCGCTCTCGACGATGCTACTCGTGGCGGGGTCGAGGAGATGCATCTGCTGGCAAGCCTCGGTATTTCGTCGATGCAGATGCACGGCCAAAGCGATGAGGCGCGTGTAGCCTTGAGTAGGAGCCTGGCGATTGCCGAAGCACGCGGTGACGTCCTCAACCAAGTGGGGTTGCTCGGCATGCTGTCGATGTTCGATGTCCGCGACGGAGATTTCAAAACCTCGCTGCATTACGCGAAGCTCAGCCGGACCGTTGACGGCATCGTGGAGAATGCGGCGGCACTGGCCTTGGCAAATTCCATCTTGGGACGCGCGCTGCAGTTTGTAGGCGACCATAGCGGTTCTCGTGTGGAGCTCGAGGCCTCGTTTCGGTACTGGTCCCGCTCGCCGCAGACCCGCGAGGTCCATCTCGGCTTGGATCATCATATTTTGGTCGGTATTGGCCTGGCACGGAATTTGTGGTTGCAAGGCCATCCTGCTCAGGCCACGGAACGCCTACACCAGACCATCAAGGATGCCGAAAGCAAAAGCCATCCGGCATCGCTTGGGCTGGCTTTGTCATGGGCTCCGGGGATATCCCTTTGGATCGACGATCTCCAGAGCGCCGAAGAGCACGCGGACTGGTTGCTCTCACACGCTGAATCCCACTCGCTGCGACCGTATCTCGCCGTCGCACGCGGCTACAAAGGTGCATTGGCAATCCGGCGGGGCAACGCAAGTCTAGGGGTCGAGGATCTGCAAGGCTGCCTGCAACAACTCCATGCGATGCGCTACAGAATGCTCAACACGGAATTCAAGCTCTCTCTCGTTCACGGCCTTGTGGCGATCGAATTATTCGAGGAAGGGCTAATGCTCGTTGACGAGGCGATCAGGCTGGTCGAGGCGAACGGCGACCTCGTACACATGCCGGAGGCGCTCCGTGTGAGGGGAAGTGTTCTTCTCTCTATGCCGCAGTCTCGGCCTCATGAGGCGGAAACGTGCTTTATCCAGTCGCTTGACTGGAGCCGTCGCCAAGGTGCGCGACTATGGGAATTGCGCACTGCGGTCGATCTGGCATCGCTGTGGGCCGCTCAGGGACAACGGGAACGCGCCCAGACGGTTCTACAGCCGATATTCGAGGAGTTCGTGGAAGGCTTGAATACGGCAGATTTGAAGGCAGCCAAACATCTGCTGGCGACGTTGCGGTAGCACGCTGCTCAACGGCGTATGGCGTGGGTTTGCTTTATCGAAGGGGACACGAGGCTCGCAGCAACCGGGTTGGCGGCCAGTCGGCACTCCTGGTGAGAGCCCACTTTTTGACTGACCCCGCCGGAGGTGCCGTGATCTGGCGCAATCCCTCAGAGGCAGACGGATGCTACTGGCGAGTAGCTCCTGTCCCCGTTACGCTGTATCACCCTCTGACCAACAGGTACCCGCATGAACGACGCCACCGCGCTAACCCGTGCCGCCTCAGTCACGACCGAGCATTTCGACGCCCTGATCGTCGGCGTCGGCATCTCCGGCGTCGGCGCCGCTTATCACCTCACCAACCCAATGCCCTGCTATCCGCTTCGTCGTGCTGGAGTTGAAAGAGGCCTTCGGCGGCACCTGGATCACGCACAAATATCCCCGGCATCCGTTCCGACAGTGACCCGCGCACCTTCGCCTGCGTGGTCGTACCATGGTTCGCCGACCGCTACGCCGGGGTGGGGCCGACTGGCGGGCGATGGCGTGGCGGATCCACGATCATCTGCCGTATAGCCATCTGGAATTCTTCCCTAAACTCGCCGCCTTCAATATCGGTTGGCATGAGCGCCCCCGACGGCGGATCGATAGTTTCATTGCGCCACGCGGCTGCCTCACCCGTCCGGCGATGGCGAACCATACCGGCGGTCATTCGGCGTTCTATCCCGGATTTCCCAATACGAGCGGCGATGTCGCAGTCGACCCGAACGGATTGGGCACGGATCGGCGCGCCCGACTGTAGGAACAGGTGTCGTGTCATCTTGACTGTCCGCTTGCGGCCCTTCTTCCATCGCGATCACGCGACCCTGTTCAACTTGTGTACCAGTGTTCCCTGTGCATGAGTCTTGCCCAATCAAAATAGGGTGTCGACGTGTCAGTTGAGAAAGTCGAGACGCTGATTGTCGGCGGCGGCCAGGCCGGGTTGGCGATGAGCGAGCAACTCAGCAAGCGCAGCCTGTCTCACCTCGTCGTGGAACGGCATCGGATTGCCGAACGCTGGCGCTCGGAAAGGTGGGACGGTTTGCACGCCAACGGTCCCGCCTGGCATGACAGATTGCCGGGTTTACTGATCGCCGGCGTTGATCCCGACGGGTTCGCGACGCGCGACCAGATGGTGGACTATTTTGTCTCCTACGCCGAACGGATCGGCGCACCCGTTCGCTGCGGCGTCGCGGTAACGGCGCTGCACAAGAAGACCGGCGGGACCGGCTTCCGCGCCGAAACGTCGGAGGGCGTGATCGAAGCCACCAACGTGGTCGCGGCCACCGGGCCGTTTCAACGCTCGATCATCCCGGCCTTCGTGCCGCCAGAAGCCGGGATCGTGCAGATGCATTCCAACCGATACCGCAATCCCGGTCAGTTGCCGGCGGGCGCGGTGCTAGTGGTCGGAGCCGGTTCTTCGGGTGCTCAGATTGCCGACGAACTTTCGCGCGCGGACCGGCGCGTCTATCTGTCCGTCGGCCGGCATGAGCGGCCTCCCAGACAATATCGCGGGCGTGACTTCTGCTGGTGGCTGGGTGTCCTCGGCCTGTGGGACGCCACGCCCCCCGACCCGTCAGTCAAGCACGTCACGATCGCGGTCAGCGGCGCCTATGGCGGCTACACCATCGACTTTCGCCGCCTTGCGGCGCGCGGAGTGATGCTGTTGGGGAGGGCGGAAGCCTTCGGCGATGGTGTGATGCGCTTCTCCCCCGACCTGGCGAGCAATCTCGCGCGAGGCGATGCGTCCTACCTGTCCTTGCTCGACGCGGCCGATACCTATGCTGTTCGGGAAGGCCTTGACCTGCCCGAGGAGCCAGCGGCACGAACGATCGAACCGGATCCACCCTGCGTCACCGATCCCATCCTACAGCTAAACCTCCAAGACGCCGGAATAGCCGCAATCGTCTGGGCGACGGGATACGCGCTCGATTTCGGCTGGCTGAAGGTCGACGCTTTTGACGAACGCGGTGCGCCGGTGCATCGGCGCGGCATAACTTTTGTGCCCGGACTGTACTTTCTTGGGCTGAGCTGGCTGTCCCGAAGGGCGTCGAGCTTCATCTTTGGTGTCGAACACGACGCGGCGCATCTGGCGGAGCATATCGCCGCGCGCGCGTAGCGGCCGCCCTCCATCGGGTCTATACTCCTATACTAGGTCATGTGGATGGACCGCATGGCCCGGCTGCTCGCTGCGGCGGACGCCCGGCTGAAGGAAAGTAACCGGATACACCCGGAAAGGGCAGGGGAACGCGGGATGTTGCAAACAACGATCGCCGGCAGCCTTCCGAAGCCGGAGTGGCTGGCTGAGCCAAACAAGCTCTGGGCGTCATGGAAGTCCGAGGGTGCCGCCCTGGAAGCGGCCAAACGCGACGCCACGCTGCTGTGGTTGAAGCTGCAAGAAGACGCCGACATCGACATCGTCACTGATGGTGAACAGTCGCGCCAGCACTTTGTCCACGGCTTCCTGGAACGGATCGAGGGTATCGATTTCGCCCAAAAAATCGAAATGGGCATCCGTAACAATCGCTACAAGGCGATGGTGCCGACGGTCACCGGCACGCTGCGGCTCAATGGACGCGTGCACGCCGCCGAGGCACGCTTGGCCCGCGCCCACACGATGCGCAAGCTGAAATTCACCCTGCCAGGCCCGATGACCATCGTCGATACGATCGCCGACAGGCACTATGGCGACAAGGTTGCGCTGGCGAGCGACTTCGCCGACCTGCTGAACCAGGAAGCGCGCGCCCTGGAAGAAGACGGCGTCGACGTCATCCAGTTCGATGAGCCGGCCTTCAACGTCTACATCGACGAGGTCGCAACCTGGGGCATCTGTGCGCTCGAACGTGCCGCGGCAGGCCTGCGGTGCACCACCGCGGTGCATATCTGTTACGGCTACGGCATTCAGGCCAACATCGACTGGAAGGGCTCACTCGGCGCCGAGTGGCGGCAGTACGAGCAAACCTTTCCGGTGCTCGCCGCCAGCCGGATCGACCAGGTATCGCTGGAATGCCGCAACGCCCGGGTCCCATTGCGACTGCTGACGCTGCTGGCGGGCAAGGACGTGCTGGTCGGCGCGATCGACGTCGCGACGGACGCAGTGGAAACCCCCGAACAGGTCGCCGCGGTAATCGAGGACGCGCTGGAGTTCGTCCCGCCCGAGCGTCTGTTCCCCTGCACCAACTGCGGCATGGCGCCGATGTCGCGCGATATAGCGGCGGCGAAACTAGTGGCTTTAGGGCGGGGCGCGGCGCTGGCGCGGCGCCGTCTTGGTGCATAGCGCCGGCACCAACTATACAGGGGTGGGCATCTCCCAGAGCAGGAGGGCTCATATCGGCGCACCGGCGGAACCGAGGCTGTGGATAGAGGCGTACATCGCGACCAGTGCACCCGGTCACGGTGACAACGCTGTAGGTCTTCATTGCACGCGCCGTCTGTTTCATGATGGCGAACCTGCTCGGATAGTACACTGCATCGGTCAGCAGCAGCGCCTTCGCGCGCACAGGGGTCCAGCCTATGTTGCCCAGCATTACCGTCAGCGCGGGCCGCTGCTCAGCCCGGAAGAGGCGATGCATACGTTCACCCGCAAAGAAAGCACCGAGTAGCGGATGGCCGCAGGCACAGCTACACAAGCAACCCCTCCGCCAGCTTCCACCGGTGGACGCGTCCTGGTTGGTGATCATGTTCGACGGCAAGACGCACTTTGCTGATCAAGAATCCGCTCGACTGCTACCTCATGGACACGCCGATGCCCCCGGGTATGAGGGCTAGTTGACCCTCTACATCCAGAACAAGACCCTCGATCCAAACCGCGGGGCCGACTGACTGCCCCCCTGCCGGTCCGATCTATCTGGTGATGCGCCTATACTGGCCGAAAGAATCGTCGCCCTCCATCCTGCCGCGCGGCGAGGGCACCTGGCAGCCGCCCAGGGTTGTCCTCGCCGCGCACTGACGACCGGCTGCGTCGGCCGAACGCTGTTGACCTGCTCTGGAATGACGGCCTGCTCCGACGAGATCGCGAGCAGCCATGAAGGTCCGGAATCCACCCGAAGCAGCGGTTGCCGGGCTGGCCGAGCCGAACGGCCGGAGTTGACCTACTCGGCCGTTCGCGCCCACACCATCGAACGACCGATCCTGATCCGGTTCGGACCTACATATGGCGTGTCCAAGAATGCGGTCTTGCCGGCGTGGTTCAGGCCGATGATGGCGCGCAGTTCACTCGGTGCGCCACGGTCAGCGATTACGTCATGCACCGCGACGAGATTGCTACTTCGACACATCGCGCACCTCGAGCATGCTCATGTCCCTCCGACGCAGCATCCCGAGCAGGCCGCGCTGGAAGAATAACACAATCACCATGAAGAATACCCCGATGAATGACATCCAGTTCTCCGTCTGGCTCGATATGTAGTCCTGGAGTACGACGAAGATGGCCGCGCCGATGAGCGGCCCCCAGAAGCTCCGCATGCCGCCGAGCACCGCCATGATGACGAAATCTCCCGACTGGTCCCAGCGCAGGTCGTGGGGGTCGGCGAAATTGTTAAGCAGCCCGTAGAGCGTGCCCGCGAGGCTGACGAAGGTGCAAGAGACCACCCAGGATATCCAAATGTGGAGGTCCACGGGAATGCCGAGAAAAAGCGCGCGGCGCTCGTTCTCGCGGATCGCCAGCAGCGTGCGGCCGAAGGGCGAGCGTAGCAGTCCGGCCATGATGCCGATGGCAACCGCGAAGAACGCCAGTACCAGGTAGTAGAACGCCTTGTCGTCGTGGACGATGTCCAAGGTGGTGAAGCCGAGATGTATCGGCAGCCGATGCCAGCCGGACAGCCCATCGTCGCCGCCGGTAACGTTGTTCCACCGATAGGCGATGAAAAAGAACACCTGGCCGAAGGCAATCGTCTCCATAGCGAAATAAATGCCTCTGCTGCGCGCAATCACCAGCCCGATAACGGCGGCCGCCACGATGCCGGCGAGCACGCCCACCGCCATGCCGACAAGCGTATTCGGGACCAGGTACTTGATGGTGAGGCCGGTCCCGTAGGCGCCCAGGCCGAAATAGGCGGCATGACCAAACGACAAGACACCAGTATAGCCAAGCAGGAAATTCAGTGACATGGCCGCCAGCGCCAGGATCACGACGCGGACGCCGAGTTGCGTGTATCCGCCGACCGCATTGAGCCAGAACGGCATGGTGACCAACAGCGCCCAGACAACGGCGTCGCCTAGGCGCTTGTCGAGGCGAAACATCAGAAGCGGCCCTCCTCCCCCAGGAGGCCGCGCGGGCGTATCGCCAGGACAAGGCCCATCAGGACATAGATGACCACCTCGGACGCCGACGGGAAGAATACGGTTGTGATACCCGAGGCGACGCCGATCAGCAGCCCGCCCAACAGCGTACCCGGCAGACTGCCGAGGCCGCCGATGATGATGGCGACGAAACTCGGCATGATGAGGTCGCTGCCGATCGTAGGCTGCAATCCCAACATGCCGGCTGCGAGCACGCCCGCCAGGCCGGCCAGGTAGATGCCCATGCCGAAGTTGAGGTTGCGCAGCAGACGCACGTTGACGCCAAGCGCCGAAACCGTCTCGAGATCGAGAGTGCCGGCGCGGATGCGTGTGCCCATGCGGGTCCGGGTAAGGATCCAGAACAGAGCGATCACCGTGACAGTGACCAGCACAACCATGAACAGGCGGTAACCAGTGAGGAAGAAGAACCGGGCGCTGAGCGGGGCAGACATCCAGGCCGGCACCGAGAACGGCAGAGTCGCCGGGCCCCAGATGAACCGTGTTCCGTCCTCGAGGACGAAAGCGAGCCCAAAGGTGAAGAGCAGGCTGTAGAGCGGGTCGCGACCATAGAGCCGGCGGATCAGCGTGCGCTCGATGAGCAGGCCGATAATGGCGGTCAGGAGTGGGGACAGCAGCAGCGCACCCCAGAATCCGATGTATGGGATCAGCACGTAAGCGAGGTAGGCACCGACAGCGAGGAAGCCGCCGTGGGCAAAGTTGATGATGCCAGAGAGGTTGAGGATCAGCGACAGGCCAAGCGCCATTAACGCATAGAACGCGCCGATAATGAGGCCATTGAAGATATTGTACAGGATTAGCTGTGTCATTCGTCGAGGGGCGTCATTAAGGCGATTCCATCCTTAAATCAAAATGGCCCGCCAACTAGGTGCGCGGGCCGGGTCGAGACCAACGAACCGACCATAGCCAAGGTCTCCGTTGATCTGTCGAGCGCCGGGCGTCGCACTTCGACGGCGCCCGGCCCTCAAGTCGCCGTCAGCCTGGCCACTTCATCTTGCAGCCGGTTTCGGCGACCGGCAGCGCGGCCTTCGCACCTTTCACTTCCTCGTCCACCACGAAGAGATCCTCGGGATCGTCCTCGCCCTTCGCCACCGCATGGCCGACGTAAAGCGTCGGCATGAGTTGGTTGTCCCCCTCGCGGTAGAACGGGTCGTTGGGCATCAACGCAACCTCGGGCGGCAATTTGAAGTTCTGCAGGTACTTGGCCAACGTCCTCGCATCGAGCGACTTCGTGCCAGCGGCGGCGAGCGCGCATGTCCAGACCGACACATAACCGAACCAATGACGCGCGGTGGGGACCTTGCCGCCGGTCCGCTTGCGGATCTCGGCGACGAATTCCGTCACGTGCGGCACGTTGGGCTGCTTCCAGTACCATTCGAAGACCCAGGTCCCGATGCGCGCCTCCGGCGGGAGGCCGTTGAGAACCTCGAGTTCCTGCTGCGCGCCGGCGATATGGAACCGTTTGTCGAGACCAAACTGCACCGCCTGCTTCAGCGCGTTGACCGCGTCCTCTCCGGCCTGGAGGAAGATAATGATGTCCGGGTTGGCCGCTTGCGCCTTGATGAGATACGACGAGTAGTCGGTCGTGCCGAGCGGCGTCAGCGACGCGCCGACCTCGGTGCCATTGTACTCCTTCAGCGCTGCCTCGAAGCCCTGTTGCAGGGTGTGGCCGAACGCATAGTCGGGCGTGAGAAAGTACCACTTCTTGCCATACTTCTTGAACAGCGTGGCGGCGACTGAGTTGGTCTCCATCCGCGTCGTGTTGCAAACGCGGAACACGTTCCAGTGGCAATCCGTGCCGGTCACGGAATCGGTGTGGCCGCCGGTGACGATGTGTAGGATACCCGCCGCGTTCGAGACCTCGCCGAGGGCTATCGCCATGGCCGAATTCACGTTGCCGAGCAAGAACGTTACTTTATCGCGATCGATTAGCTTATGTGCCTTCTGAACCGCCGTGCCAGTGTTGGCACTGGTCGAGTCCTCGGCCAATAGCTCGACTTGTCGGCCGAGGATGCCGCCCTTGGCATTGATCTGGTCAATCGCCAGCTCGCAGCCAATCTGCTCGTTCTTGCCGAGCTCCGCATAGGTGCCGGTAAAGGGATCATCGAGGCCGATCTTGATGGTTTCGGCTGCACGGGCCGAAATGACAAACGGCGCTGCAACTTGCGCGACGCCAGCGCCAGCGGCAATCTTCAGGACGGTACGGCGATCGATTGTGGGCCGGTTAAGCTGATCCATTGGCTTCACTCCCTGTTCTCTTTTGTTTCGGATACGCTAAGCACGTTTGTCTCGGACACTCTGAGCACGGCACGCCCCGCTCTCGGAGGCTGGAGGGGCGCTCGCGCTGACCGGTGCGAGCAGGCCCTTTGAGGCTGTCCTGCCCCTACCTCTCCCATAGCGTAGCCACCAAATAGCGGAACGAACGATTTGTAAACTCACTAGTCAGTATACATTCACCGGAGCTATCATGGCGTATGCCGAGACACGCAGGACAGACTAGGCGCCGCATTCTCGATTCAGCGTATGAACTCTTCTACCTTAAGGGGTTCAGCAGGGTCGGAGTCGATGAGATTGCTGCGTCCGCCGGTATCACGAAGCGTTCGCTCTATTATCACTTCGACAGCAAGGACGAACTGCTAGCGGCGGTGCTCGATCTTCAGCACGACCTGGCCCTGGCGCATATCCGCAAATACGAGGATCGCTATCACGGAGAGCCAGAGGAAATCCTCGGAGGACCGTTCTCAGAGCTTGCTAAATGGACCGCGAGACCCGGATTTGTTGGGGCTGGATTCACGCGCATTGTAATGGAGCTCGCCGATCGGCCCGGTCATCCCGCCCATGCTATCGCGCGTCGCCACAAGGCAGCAGTTGAAGCTTGGTATACCGAATTGCTTACAAAAGCGAAGGTCGCCTCACCGTCGGAGCGTGCGCGGGAGGTCGCACTGCTTGTCGAGGGCGCAGTGGCGCTGATCCTTATCCATGGCGATCGCAGCTACGCCGAATCCGCGTTGCGGGCCGCCAAGCTGTTGGTGCGAAAACGTCGCCGGTAAATATGGGTAAAACTCAGCACATCAGCTCGGTTCAAGTCTTGGAGAAGTCACATTTTCATTCTCTGTGACGACCAAACGGCAGCTATTGGTGTACCACCGCCGTTCGGGCGGTTCGATGTCAATGGCCGCAATCCACCCGGAGCAGCTGTCGGGCTGAGCTACTCCGTTCCTGTTTCGTTCCGAGGCGCGTTCGCTGTCATTCGGCCGAATCCGCGTTGGGGCCTACTCGCACCAACCGAGTTGGCGGCCGTCGGCACTCCTGGTGAGAGCCCACTTATTGACTGACCCGGCCGGAGGCGCCCTGATCTGGCGCAATCCCTCAGAGACGGGCGGATGCTACTGGCGAGTAGCTCCTGTCTCCATTACGCTCTACCAACCCCTCTGACCGCCAGGTACCCGCATGAACGACGCCACCGCGCTCACCCGCGCCGCCTCAGTCACAACCGAGCATTTCGACGTCCTGATCGTCGGCGCCGGCATCTCGGGCGTCGGCGCCGCCTATCACCTCACCACCCAATGCCCTGCGACCCGCTTCGTCGTGCTGGAGTTGAAAGAAACCTTCGGCGGCACCTGGATCACGCACAAATATCCCGGCATCCGTTCCGACAGTGACCTGCACACCTTCGGCTACCGCTTCAAGCCATGGACAGGCGTCCCGATCGCCACCGCCGAAGAAATCCTGCACTACATGGGGGAAGTGATCGAGGAGAACGGCCTCGCCCCGCACATCCGCTACCGCCACAAAATCACCGGCGCGACCTGGTCCAGCCGCGACAATCGCTGGACGATCGAGGGCACCTGCATCGACACACCATTCCATTTCACTGCCAACTTTCTCTACTTGTGCCAGGGCTACTACCGGCACGATCGGGGCTACACCCCACACTGGGACGGCATGGAGTCATACAAAGGCCAGATCGTGCATCCGCAGACCTGGCCGGAGAATATGGACTACAAGAACAAGAACGTCCTGGTGATCGGTTCCGGCGCTACCGCCGCAACGCTGATCCCTGCTATGGCGCCCGACTGCGGCCACGTCACCATGCTGCAGCGTTCGCCCACCTGGTTCCGCTCCGGCCGCAACGCCATCCCGCTCGCCGAGGAACTCCGGGAGTTGCAGATCGACGAGGCCTGGATCCACGAAATCGTCCGCCGCCGGATCCTGCTCGACCAGGCGGTGTTTACCAAGCGCACGTTCGAGGAGCCGGAGAAAGTTCGCCAGGAGCTCCTCGCCGTGGCACGCGCGCAGCTCGGTCCCGACTACGACATCGCCACACATTTCACGCCGCGCTATCGCCCCTGGCAGCAGCGCATCGCCTTCATCCCCGATGGCGACTTGTTCCAGGCGATCCGGTCAGGCAAGGCTTCGGTCGTCACCGATGAAATCGAGCGCTTCACCGAGAAGGGTGTGCTGCTGAAGTCAGGCAAGGAACTTCGGGCCGACATCATCATTACCGCCACGGGATTCAATCTCTGCGTGCTCGGAGACATCGACTTCGTCGTCGATGGCAAGCGCCTGAACTTCGGCGACACCATCACCTATCGCGGCATGATGTTCACCGGAGTGCCCAATATGGTCTGGGTCTTCGGCTATTTCCGCGCGAGCTGGACCCTGCGAGCCGACCTTGTCGCCGATTTCGTCTGCCGGTTATTGAAGCACATGAAACAACGCGGCGCGAAGAAGGTTGAAGTCGCCCTGCGGCCCGAGGACAAGGACATGCAGATGCTCCCCTGGATCGGCGAGGAGAACTTCAACCCCGGCTACATGCTGCGCGGCATGCACCTTCTGCCCAAACGTGGCGACAAACCTGAATGGGCGCACACTCAGGACTATTGGGCCGAGAAGGACGCAATCCCTGCCACCAACCTCGACGACGCCGTGTTTGTTTATTCGTAAAGCCGCTCCCCACGCTCCATCAACCAGGAGGTCGCGTCGCGACCTGACGCCGCGGTGCAGGAGCAGTTTCTCCCCGAGACGCTCGCGCCGATGATGGCGCAGGCTGGCGAGCTGCAGCGTTATATTTTGTCGATGGCATGCGCCCGGCCCACAAAGGCCACCGGCCTTCGGCCGCATCAAGCGCGGTGTCTCCGGCGAGCTGAAGAGCAACCTCGGCATCTACCGCGAGCAGCTCGCAGCCCCGATCACCGATCAGTTCCGGTTGATCGGCGCCACCGAGCCAGGGGTTCTGAGCAGAGGGTATATCAGCCAGTCCAAACCTGGGGTTGGTCAGTATTTCCCCGAATCGGCGTTCTGGGGCAGACGCGCAGCAACCAGCCGGCGGCGAATCCATCGGGCCACCCATTCGATTCGACGCCGTCGAAACCGTGATGTCGGACTCGGCGTCGCCATTTCGCAGTGGTCGGCGACCGGGGTGCAGTAGAGACAGCAAAGGAGGACCGAGCGGTATGACCCGACAGGATGTGCTGGCGCGGTATCGCCACCTGCGCTCGATTGGCAGGCGCCACCACAGTGCCGTGCTGAAGTTTGTGGCTCGACCGGCCATGCTGGAACACGCGAAACACCTGGGATTGCTGGAAGGTCAAACAGTGATCACGGCCAGCGAGGAGGAGCTGACGCTGATGTTCGACCTGGCGATCTACACCGCCAAAGAGGGCCGAAGTCGAGCCATTGATCGCTATACCAAAGCAACGCGGCTGCAATCCGACTCGGATGATATGCTCATACTGGAGGCGATGTGCCGCTCGCGGTTCTCGATCTGGAGAATCGCACGCCGACATGACACATGCGGGCTGGTGGTCAATGACCTGCTCCGCGAGGCGGAGAGTTGGCTGGTCGATGAGGGGCTGGAGATGAGCGGCGCGGTCGGCATGTGCTTTGCCAGTCGGCTGTACGACGCTGACCAATTCGCCATCACGAGCGGCGTCGTCGTGCCGGTCGATCGGCCGATGCTCGAAGACGTTCTGACTGATGGCCGCGTTTGCCGGCATCCCGATCCCGGGCGTGTTGCTGAAGACGCACGATTTGCCGCAGCGATCTATCGCGCCGCTTTGGACTGTGGGGTCATGGAGCATGTGGTATTCAGTTGACCGGCACTCTGCTCGATCGGACCTTCGATTGCCGAGCCGATCCCCTGCTGGGTCACGCGCCAATGTATTGCGTGATTGGGGAGCGACCGAGGCGCATCAGGCCTCGGCCTCGCCATGCAGGCGGTAACCGGCAGGGCTTCGCGCTCGACTAGCGTACAGTCGGGGCTAACCGTACTAACGCCGTGCCTGGCTTACCCGTGATACCGGAGCATCGAACCGTCGGGCGCCACCGAATCCAATTCATTGGGCAGCCAGGCGGTCCCTTCAATGCGACCTGTACCGCTCAGCCGTGACAGGTGCAGCCAGCGTGCTGGCACCCTGCGCCACTCTTGTGATGGTCCGCGCAGGCATCACCACAATAAACACGCCCGTCCCGCTTCACCCCTTTGTCTATGTCAACAACGCACACGCAATCGCTGCAGGCGCATTTGACGCGTTCGACTGTGACACTCATGCTTTTACTCCTTGCTCGATGTTGATCTCGTCTTCCTGTTCATGCGGCTCGGTGAGATGCTCGATCATGTTCGTCAGCATCTCCCGCACGTGGCATTCGGGAAGGCTGTAGAAAACCTGCTTGCCACGCCTGCCCGCCTTCAGCAGACGCGCGGCACGGAGCAGGCGAAGATGATGGGAGACGAGCGATTGGCTGAGGTCCAGTCGAGACGTGATTTCCCCCACGCTCAGCGGCCCGCCGAGGCAGTTGGCCACAATCCGAAGCCGGTTGGGTTCGCCCAACAAGCGAAACAGCTCCGCTAGCTCGGTGGTCTGATCCGTGCTGAGCATCATTCAACCCATGAACACGTGTTTATATATATGCAAACGGAGACCCCTGTCAAGTGCCACACATTCGGACTGTCGGTAGCACACGGTATGTCCGGTTTAGGTAGCGCACGATCTGTCCGGTGATGATGGTTCCTTTTGGGAGCCCGGATGCGCCGGTCGGAAGCCCTTCAGGGTGTGCGAGTGATCAAGTTCGGGAGCGTGCTGGAGCGGTATGAAGCGAGCGAACTCAACCAGTGCGAAGCGGCGGAGCTGCTTGGGATCAGCGAGCGGACATTCCGTCGTTGGCAACAGCGCTACGAAGAGTGCGGGGCGGCCGGTCTTCTGGACCGGCGGCTTGGTCGGGCGTCTGGGAAGCGGGTTCCGGTCGACCGGGAGGAGGAGGTCGAGCGGCTGTATCGTATGCGTTACAGCGGGTTCACGGCGAAGCACTTTCACGAGCACTTGGTGGGCCGCCACGGTTTCCGCTGGGGCTACACGTGGACCAAGGCGTTCCTGCAATCGAAGGGGCTTCTGGAGCGCGCCGCGGGGCGCGGCGCACACCGGCGCAAGCGGCCGCGACGGCCGTTGCCTGGAATGATGCTTCATCAGGATGGGTCGCGCCATGAATGGCTGGCGGGGCGGGAGACGCTGGACCTGATAGTGACGATGGACGACGCGACGAACGTGATCTACTCGGGGTTTTTGGTAGCGGAGGAAGGCACGGAATCGACGTTCCAGGCTCTGCTGGAGGTGTTTGGCGCGCATGGCCTGCCGCTGAGCCTCTATACGGATCGGGGCAGCCACTACTTCGTGACGCCGGAGTTTGGCGGCCCGGTTGACCGGAAGCGGCCGACACAGGTTGGGCGGGCGCTGGCGCATTTGGGCGTGGAGCACATTGCGGCCTACTCACCGCAGGCCCGTGGTCGTTCGGAGCGGCTGTTTCAGACGTTACAGGATCGCCTGGTCAAGGAGCTGGCGCTGGCTGGGATCACGACGGTTGCGGAGGCCAACCGGTTCATTCGGGATTGCTACCTGCCGGCGCACAACGCGCAGTTTGCGGTGAAGGCGGAGCAGGAGGGATCGGCTTTCGTCGCCGGCTCGATCCTCGCGACCCTCGCCCTATCCATCCCGGCAACCAGGCGTTCGCTGCTTCGATGCCGGCAATGTTGGCGAGCCGCAACTCCTTCACCAGCCGGTCTTGCAGCGTGCCAAATGCACGTTCCACCCGACCCTTGGCCTGCGGAATGTTGGCACAGATGATGTCGATGTTCAGCTCGGCCAGGGCCCGCCCGAACTGCGTGATCCGCTCGCCGCCGATGGCATCCTTGTTGTTCACCCGGAAGATGCTGTGCTTGTCGCTATACAATGCGACCGGCTTGCCGTGTGCCTCGAGATAGCGGCGCATCGAGCGAAAGTAGTCGAACGCCGATTCCGATGCCGCGAAGCGCAGTTCCATGATCCGGCTGGTCGCATCGTCGATGAAGGCGAGCAGCGTGCAAACCGCACCACGGTCCTCGAACCAGGCGTGTTCCGAACCGTCAATCTGCACCAGCTCGCCGAGACACTCCCGCCGGCGTCGTGGTTGATGCGGGCAGGGCAGGCGGTGGCGCCGGTCGACCCACAGCCCGTCGGCGATCATCCATTGCCGCAGCGTCTCGTGCGAGACCGTGCAGCCGTGCAGCTTTGCCAGCTTCTCGGCCGCCAGCGTCGGCCCAAAGTCGCGATACCGCTCGCGCACGATCGTCAGAGCCAGGGCCCGGACCGCGTCCGGCAATCGGTGGTTGCTGCGCCGACCGCGGCGCTTCGAGACCAGGCTGGAGGCGCCCTCCTGGCGCAGACCGCGCAGTAACCGCAGTGCCTGACGCCGGCAAATCCCGATCAGTCTGCAGGCATCCGCGATGCGCAGCCGCCCGGACTGGACGCCAAGCAGAACTTCCAGCCGGCTGAACTCCTGCGTGCTCATCGACATCACCGCCATGGCACCGCTCCCGGGACCCCAAGACCCCTGAGGGTGACATCTCTATTTTGCAGAGGGGTGACATCTCTATATGGCGCTTACATACACGTGCCGCAGAAGACGCGTTATCGAAAGTTGGGCGGTCGGGCTTGCGGATTTACCTACCTACCTTGAGGTGAGCTGAGTGAGTTCCCCCGGAGCGACCTCGTGAAACCGCTCTCCGTCGTCATAATATGTCTTTCCGGCCCTCCGCAGACAGGTGACCCACCACCTGTCCGCAATATGAGTGCTGACGAGAAAAACCTCGTCGGCTGCGTCTGGCATGGTCGCCTCAGCAGGAAACAGTGCGTCGGTTACCCGTTGATGATTAGTTAGCGAGAGATCGTTCTCCTCCAAAATAAGCACGGTTCGTGCGCCCGCGTCCTGTTTCCACCTAGCAAGCTTGGGATATTTGCCGCCACACGCTTTCCGTAGGCGCTCCATGCGGGCTTGTTCAAGATTCTCGGGCGCCCAGTATTTCACCGTGAACCGGCCACAGAGGGGGCTTTCAGGCGGGAAATGGGGTCCGGCAAGCGACCCCCTATGCAGAGAAAAAGGAAATGGAACGCCGGAGACAGTCTCGCCCAGACAAGGATTTGCATACCTGTCATAGAGCTGAGTAACTGGAAACCGTGCTGAGTTTGTATCAATCCATTCGATGAGGGCATCTCGCACGCGATTGGCTTGGGCGAGTGTCAACCCGGCAGACGCCTCAACAGGAACGTGAAATTCCCAGAACTCTTGATCTGCCCGATGATCGAAGCGCTCGATGAGTGGCCCAAAAAGCTTCTGGTTATGCACCCCTAACTCGATCTGGTCGGCAAAAGGCTCAATGCCCGTGTGCTCGAACGCATAGAGCGTGTGTCCGACGGTGCAGACGTAGTCGACTCTCCTAAGTGGGTCGGGGTCACGCAGGTCATCGGGGGACCGACCGTCATTCATACGGATGGTATTGTCGCGCGCTTCGATGCGCCGCAGGACTGCATCTATCGTTTTGCCCTCGTTGTATCGGCTGGCCATCGGAGATCGCTGTCCTTTGTTGTTAAGCAGTCACGCCGCCAGCCGCGAAATCGTCCAGCTGCTGACGTTATAGCTGCGCCCGATCTCGGCAAGCGTCTCCTCGCCACGCTCGCGGCGGCGGAGGGCTTCCTTCTGCTGCTGCGGCGTGAGCTTTGGCATCAATATGCCACCTTGAAAGTCGGACTGTCTTCGGGCCGCGTGCGGCGATGATCGTAGATTCGCGTGGTGCTGATGTTCGCATGGCCAAGCCACTCCTGCACCTTGGCGATATCGGCTTGGTGGTCGAGCGCGTTGGTCGCGGCGGTCGCCCGCAGCGCATGCGCCCCAATCTCAAACCCCAACTGCGCAGAGTAGCCCCGCACCAGCTTGTTAACGCCGTCCGCCGTGATCGCGCTCGGCCTTGCCGGTGCGGTTGTTACTGACAGATCGAAACAGCGCGCCGTTGTCGTCGGTGCCGTGTCCCGCCACGTCGAGGTAGTCATTGATAAGCCCGTTGGTGCCGGGATGCAGCGGCAGATATCGCGTCGTTTCGCCTTTGCCGGACACCCTGAGATGCGGCACGCCTTCCGTGCGTGCCGGAAGTCCCGGACCTTCAGCTTGCACAGTTCCTCGCGCCGCAGCGCGTGGAACAGCAGGGTGGAGAGAATGGCGCGGTCCCGCTTGCTCTTGATCGTGTCGTCCGACGGCGCGTCCAGCAGCTTGCGCGCCTGATGATCGCCAAGGGCAGGGGTCCTGCCTTCACCGCTTTCCGTCCTCGGTCGCTCGACGCCCTTCACCGTGTTATGGGTGACGGCGTTTTTCTCGCACAGGTATTCGAACAGCGAGGCAAGTGAGGCCAGCCGGTGCCGGATCGTGCTGCCGCCAAGCCCGCGCCGCACCAGCTCGTCGCGCCAGGCGATGATGTGGGCACGCGTCACAGTCCGAAACTCCTCGGGTCGCTCGATGCCAGTGAATCGCATGAAATCTTTCACCGAGTTTTCGTGGGCGCGCCGCGTGCTCGGGTTGCTGAGATTGGCGAACCACTCGACCTCGGGCGGCACGTCGGCCAGCCGGTGGAACTCGGCGGAGGTCAGGAGCCGGTTGCCGGGGGCGATCTGGGCGGGGAGCTGGTGGGCGGACATGCCCGATCCTGCCATTGATAAAATCTGTTATCAAGAATAAACAGTCGGAGGGAGGGGGCGAGGCCATTCTGGCGAAGTGTAGCGCGCCGTTAGCCCGCTTCTGAACATCCAATTCCCGGAACTGTACGGTATCTCCATCAACCAAGCGAACACGGCGTAAGCATCCCGCCACCGCTTGCCTTGGGCGGCATCACTCCCGGTGAAGCTGCACGCGACTTCATGTAGCTCTCGCTTAGTAGGGCGAAACCAACACTGGCGCGGCCCAAGCGGTCCAATCGGTTTCATGCTCTGCAAAGAGCGCCCAGCGAGCCTCTACGACAGCCATATCGACCCCGGCTCCTTCAATCAGCGACTCGCAAACCCTCTTAACCATAATTACGTTCGATAAATCGCTGACCTCGAATTGATTTGTTAGAACTGGACCGACACCGAGAGATACAAGATTAAGGGCCATCTCGACGTTCGATGACCTGCCTGAACTTTCCAAAATAGTCAGACGGAGACTTCGTTGATCGCGCAGGACCATTGCGAGTCGATCAGCCCGTACAAAAGTTACCGAAGGAGATCCGCCGCTAGAAAGCGCGACCTGCGGGTATCCATCCTCAGAAACGATGTGCCCAAAAAAATACAGTATATCATAATCATTCCTTGCCAGGTGCTGGTCCAGTGACGCAAGTGTTATATCTTCTGGCACGAAGTTCATGATCGCTGCTTCACCTGCGGCAGTCGAAAGTGCCTCGCGCTTTGAATCGATGTCGAGCTCGGGTAGCGACGCTGGAGAGGAAAACGCTACTAAAATGCGGAGGGGTCGACGCAAGATGGTCTCCGGTGCTCGCCGAGGAACATTATCGACGCTGCGAACAACTTGAGTGAGACGAGATAAAGCAAGAAATCTCTGGTCTTCCCTAAAATAGAGCAGTTCCCATGGAAGACAACGAAGAGGGGCAGGACCAATATTCAATCGAATCCTAATTCCCGTGCCGCTTTGCAAAGCATTCTGCATACTCGCTTGAAAGAACGCACTACTGTCCAGCGGGAAGGCAAGGGCGAAAAGCTCCACTCCTATCTCTCTAGCTAGAGCCGCAGAATCCTGTCTAGGGGTCCGTGCCACCAGGAGCCGAGGGTTCTGCCAACCCGAAAGACTTCTTTCTAGGCTGCGGATCGTCCGTTTATCCAGCTTGGATTCACCCTCCCATTGACCCTTGGCTGATGCTGATACTATCACTCTATGCGTACCACGAGAGGAACCAATAATTCGTACGTTAAAGGGAATGTATGTCCTCGAAGTGGCCTCACCCGTGCTCGTTATCGAGGATCGCTCTCCCCCCTCCTCCTTGCCCAAAGGGTGAACTCGATTAATCAGCCACAACCGGTCGGCGTGGTCGATCTGTGCTCCTTCCAGGCGGGTCGTCGTATCCAGATGACTCGCTAATCGGATAGACGCGCCACGCAGATCACTCCCCGAAAAGTCGAATCCCCGCAAATCAGCTCCTTCGAAGTGCATTCCTCGAAGATCGCGTCCCATAAAGTCACTCTTCGAATCGAGACCCGCAGCCGCGACAAGTAGGTGAAACAATCTGGTCTCTTCGGCGTATAGTGCGCCAAGATCCTGATCGAGTTTTTCGTCGGCTTTGTGGCGAGGCTGCGCGGGCTTCACGGCCGCTTCCGAGTCCGTCGAAACGGTGGAGTGATGATCGCTGATGGAAGAACGGCACTGTCTGACGGCGAAGAATTACTTGCTGAGTCATTGTCGTCAGTTGCGCGTACAGCCTCGCAGGTGACAACGGCAAGGGGCACTTCGTCGTCAGCTCTTGGCAAATTGCTATCGTGCGTTGCCAAGTGACGCTCGAGCCTTATTGCCGCGATTCGATCGCGCATCGCGGCAACTGCCGTGACTCTCTCGTTGGTTCCGGCATCGTTACCATCGGCTCTTTCAACCCGAATGCCATCTCGAACCATGACCGAAAAAACTAGCTCCCCTCTATTCTCGCCTTTCAAAAACTCTGCTTCGCAGCTGTAGGGAAACTCAGGTACGATCCTGTCAAAGTAGCGGCCTTCTAGGCAACGTGATGGCTTGGTCGGATCGCCGTAGTCTGGATGGCCGGTGCGCCAGCCATTTGGTACCGCTCGTACCTCAAGAATCTCCGGCGTCGCCATGGTCGCCGCTTCGAACGAGATATTCTTCTCGCTAGCCAGTTTGGCATTCCCGCGAATGTCTAGGGACGCTGTGATTTTCGAGAGAGATAGCACGGCCTCACTACCTACTCCTGCAGCTAACTTTGATCCTTTAAGTGTCCGCGCTTTTTCGGATGCACGAGTGCTAAACTTTCCCTCGACGATCGTGCTCTCATATTTGCTGCTTGCGATAACATCGATTGTCTTGGATCTGTGGCGTATATAACAATGACTGAGGCGTACACGAAGCCGTATGGCGCGTTCGACGGGGCCAGCTTGTCCAATGAGATTTTGACCGATTCGCTTAAGAAAGTTAGGCCGGAGACGGATAGTGAGGTGGTGTTCCTCCACTTCAAGCAGCAGATTGAGCGGAAATCGGCTGTCTAGGCGATTGCCAGGCCATCGTACATGCAAGGCGACAAAGCTTTCAAACGGGTACACGGCCTCAATGACTTGGAAGGAGCCCGCTCCTCCGTCGGCATCAGACATGAGTGCCCCAGTCCTCTAGGCCGCTATTCCCGTTCGTTGCATCGATGGCTGCGATGTTGGTGAACTGCTCCCGTCTTGAGCACGCAGCGACCATAACCGGAGGACCCTGTGAATGCCGCTCTTTGCGGCAATCCTCCATCCTTTTGGCACGCATTTCAAAACTCATGAACCAGCGCGCGTGAAACTGCCGCTGGCCAGCGCTGGCGACCACCGCAATACCCAAGGCGGCGCGGCTCGCCGAGCCGCGGTGCGAGGAGGTCGAGGAGCGCCGGGCCGCAGAAGATCCGGCGCCGGTGGTTGGGTCACACCCTGATCCTTTCCACCTCGTCTTGGGTGAGCCGCTCCTTCGTTCGGTCATAGAATTTCGTCGTGCGCGGGCTTTCGTGCGCGGCCATTTCCTGAGCGTTTTCCAGCGAGCCGCCGTTCTCAAGAAAGTTCGTGATGCCGGTCGCACAAAAGAGATGATTGCCGATCGGCACCGCGATGCCGGTCGCGGCGGCGCGCGTCCAATGACGCCCCTTGCAGCTTGACGGTCGGGGCCGCTTGGTCGGGCTGGCGATGGCGGGGAATTGGCCGGTCATTGACGTGGCCTCACGATGCTGCCTGGCGGAACGCCCGCGAGTTTGTGGGATCGCTGGTATTCAGCGGCGAGTGCGTCACGATCCGAGCCGGTCGGACCGCACACGACGCGCCGCTGTTGGCGGTCGCGGGCGTGGCGGGCGGCCGATTGCCAGGGCTGATCGTCGGTCATCGGACCTTCCACCGAGAAGACACCGAGACGATGATCGACGACGATCAGATAGAACGGCTCGGTCGGAGGGGGCTCGGGCACGGGGCATTCTACCCCCGCATGGACACGAAGAAGCCACCCGCGGGTCGTTGTCTGCGTTGGGTCAGGTTGGGCGATCCGTCGATCCGTGGCAGCGCCCGCCCCTCAAGTGCCGCTGCTCCTGCTGCCGGCGAGTTCCTTCATTGCCGAGGCCAGGAGCGGCCGCCCGATTGGGACCCCCTCTTGATTTCGGTAGTCAGGCGGACACTCGCTGACAAGCGTTTTCCGGACATGGAACGGACACAAATCGGGAAGCCCTGATCCAGACGATTGTGGCTTCGCACAATAGACTGAAATATTGAGATATCTTGGTCGCGGGGCCAGGATTTGAACCTGGGACCTTCAGGTTATGAGCCTGACCAGCGTCGATCAGGCTTCGTTCAGCTTCAGCCTGAGGCTCGCGCTGGGTCAGGATGGGCGATCGGTGGCGGGGTCCAGGCCGGCGAGCCCGCTGGCCCATCAGCGACTGGCGTCCAACGCTGACTGCAGCATCCAGGTCGCGGCGATGCGGTCCACCATCCGGGCCCGGCGCGCGCGGCTGAGGTCCGCCTCGTGGATCAGCATGCGGTTTACCGCTGCCGTGGACAGCCGCTCGTCCCACAACGCCGCCGGCAGCCCGGTTGCCTCGGACAGCGCAGACGTCCAGTCGCGCGCTGCCTGCGCGGCCGGCCCGACGGTGCCGTCCATCGACAGCGGCAGTCCCACCACCAGCCCGCCGGCGGCTTCTCGCCGGGCGATGTCGGTGATCTCGGCGGCATTGTCCTTGAGCTTGCCCCGTCGCAGGCTGCCATAGGGTGTGGCCAGCAGCAGCAGCACGTCCGACAGAGCGAGGCCGATCGTCTTGGTGCCCGGATCGATGCCGATCAGCCGCTCGTTCTTGCGCAACTGACTGCGCAGGTCCGTCAGGTTGAACAGGGCCATAGCGGCGCTTATGGTCCTTGGCGTTTCTCCAGCCAAGGACAGCGCCCGCCCATGTCACTCGATCCCGCGACGGTTCGCCGCATTGCCACGCTCGCCCGGATCCGGGTGGAAGAGGCGGAGATCCCGCAATTGCAGGCCGAGCTGAATGGCATTCTCGGCTGGATCGAGCAGCTCAACGAGGTGAATATCGAGGGCGTCGAGCCGCTGACCGGTGCCGCGCGCATGGCGCTGAAGATGCGCGAGGACGTGGTGAACGACGGCGGCATGCAGGACGAGGTGCTGGCCAACGCGCCGGAGCGCATCGGCGCGTATTTCGCGGTGCCGAAGGTCGTCGAATGACGCTGACGGATCTGACCCTGGCGGCGGCACGCCGGGGCTTGGGCGAGCGCGCGTTCACGTCGCGCGAGCTCACCGAGGCGCATCTGGCGGCGATCGAGGCGCTGAACCCGCGCCTCAATGCCTTCATCACCGTGACCGGCGAGCGAGCGCTGGCGCAGGCGGATGCTGCCGATGCGGCGCTGGCGCGTGGCGACGACCGGGCGCTGACCGGCGTGCCGATCGCGATCAAGGACCTGTTCTGCACCGAGGGCGTGCGCACCACCGCCGGCAGCCGGATCCTGGGGCCGTTCGTGCCGCCGTATGAGAGTACCTGTCAGCGCCAATCTGCTGCGCGCCGGCGCGGTGTTCCTCGGCAAGACGAATATGGACGAGTTCGCGATGGGCTCGTCCAACATGACCTCGGCCTATGGGCCGGTGGAGAATCCGTGGAAGCGCCGGCAGGATGCCGACGCCGTGCTGGTGCCGGGCGGGTCGTCCGGCGGTTCGGCGGCGGCGGTGGCGGCACGGCTGGCGCTGGGCGCCACCGGGACGGACACGGGCGGGTCGATCCGGCAGCCGGCGTCGTTCTGCGGCATTGTCGGGCTGAAGCCGACGTATGGGCGGTGCAGTCGTTGGGGCGTGGTGGCGTTCGCGTCGTCGCTCGATCATCCGGGGCCGTTCGGGCGCACGGTGGAGGATTGCGCGATCCTGCTCGGCGCGATGGCCGGGCACGATCCGAAGGATTCCACCAGCGCCGATGTGCCGCTGGGGGATTATCCGGCCGCGTGCCGACGGTCGGTCAAGGGCATGCGGATCGGCGTGCCGCGCGAGTATCGCGCCGATGGGATGCCCGAGGACATCGAGGCGTTGTGGCGGCAGGGCGTGGACTGGTTGCGCGAGGCCGGCGCCGAGGTGGTCGACGTGTCGCTGCCGCATACGAAATACGGGCTGGCGACGTACTATATCGTCGCGCCGGCAGAGGCTTCGTCCAACCTGGCGCGGTATGACGGCGTGCGCTTCGGGCTGCGGGCGAACGGCAAGGACTTGCGCGATCTGTATGAGCGCACTCGCGCCGAGGGACTTGGCGCCGAGGTTCGCCGGCGCGTGCTGATCGGGACGTATGTGCTGTCGGCCGGGTATTACGATGCTTATTACCTGCGGGCGCAGAAGGTGCGGATGCTGATCCTGCGTGATTTCACCGAGGCGTTCGCGCGCGTTGATGCGCTGCTGACACCGACCGCGCCCTCGGCGGCGTTCGTGCAGGGCGAGAAGATGGACGATCCGATCAAGATGTACCTGAACGACCTGTTCACCGTGCCGGCGGACCTTGCCGGCGTACCGGCGATCAGCGTGCCGGCCGGGCTGGATGCGAACGGGCTGCCGATCGGGCTGCAGGTGATCGGCAAGCCGTTCGACGAGGAAACGGTGTTCACCGTTTCGGGCGCGATCGAGCGTTCCGCCGGATTCGGCGCCCTGCCGCCGATCCGCGCCGGGCTGGCTTGAGCGCGTGCCCCCGGCCAGCGTCCCGTCCGCCACTCCCGCTTTCGGACTGGCCAGTTCACGAAGCGAACCCGGGCGAGGGCACGGCGGCCTGTGATCGGGGGTGGTATCGCCGCCAAGCCGCTCGGACCTGATAAGTCCATGCTTAGGTCATCAACAGAGCGAAACGCTTTTCCAGCACGGCAGCGGTCGCCTGTTCTACCCAGGGTTGAGTCTATATATTTTGTTCTCGCATAGGATGAAGAAAAAATTGCGGCGGCATGAACGATTTTCCAATGACATTTCGTTACCTTATGGCACCGGCATCAAATCGTTGGTCCTCAACAACAACACCGGGTCACCCAGCGGGTCCAATAGCTGGCTCTTCGGGGTCGACAGCGTGACCTTCTCATCATCAGTTCCCGAACCTGCCTCCCTGGCGCTGGTCGGCGTCGGCCTGGTCGGCCTCGGCCTGGTACGCCGGCGCCGGAAGAGCTGACACTCCTCGTCACAAACTCGCAGAGCTGTCGGAAAGCGGCGCCCGCGGGCGCCGCTTCTGTTGCCGGGCCGGGGGTCTATCGCAGGCCGGGGAGGGGAGAGGCCGCCCCATGCAAACCGAGCAACGGCCTTCCCTGGCAGACCCTCACCCAACCACGCGCCATCCCTGCGCGTTAGCGTGCATCGTGATCACCACATGATCCGACATCCCGCGCGCAGCGAAATGAGACGGCGATGAGAACAGAACATTAATCCTACTGAGTCGCAAACCGGACGGGCTGACGGCCTGATTTAGCCCTTGCTGCGACGCGGTCGCGCTATGGTACGGGTGAAGATTCGAACCGCTCGGGGAGGGCGGCATGGATCTTCGCGATCGGTCTGGCACGGAAGCCCGGTTCAGAGCCTACGCGGCGGATTTGGCCTCGGTGCTCGGCCATGCCGACCGGGTCGCACCGTTTCAAGACTACTGCATCGGCTTGATCTCGACCGAGGGCCGCAAGAGCGTCGAACCGCTGGCGGCGGTGACCGCACCAGAGCGGACCGCGGCCCAGCACCAGTCGCTGCTGCATCTGGTGGCGCAAGCCCCATGGTCGGACCAGGCGATGCTGACCCGGGTGCGCGAGTTGGTGCTGCCATCCATCACCGGCGATGAGCCGATCCAGGCCTGGATCATCGACGACACGGCGTTCCCCAAGAAGGGCCACCACTCGGTCGGCGTGGCGCGGCAATACTGCGGGCAGCTTGGCAAGCAGGAGAACTGCCAGGTGGCGGTGAGCCTCTCGGTGGCCACCCACCAGGCCAGCCTGCCGGTCGCCTATCGATTGTATCTGCCGCAGGACTGGGCTGACGACCCGGTGCGGCGGATCACCGCGGGCGTGCCGGCGGAGGTTACGTTCCAGACCAAGCCGGAGATCGCGCTGCGGCAAATGCGCCAAGCCCACGCTGATGGCCTGCCGGCGGCAGTGGCGCTGATGGACCCAGCCTATGGCAACAACGCTACGCTGCGTGGCGGGATCAGCGAACTCGGACAGCCCTACGTGGCCGGCATCCTACCCACCACAGCAGTCTGGCGGCCGGGCGAGGCAGCAGTGCCAGCCCCGGCATGGTCGGGCCGCGGCCGGCCGCCCAAACGGCCGCGCCGTGATGATGCGCATCAGCCGGTCTCGGCCAAGCAGCTGGCGATCGAGCTGGCCGCCGACGCCTGGCAGCCGATCACCTGGCGAGAGGGCAGCAACACGGCACTGAGCTCACGCTTTGCCCGCCTGCGGGTGCGTCCGGCACACGATGATACCAAACGCAACGAACCTGCGGCGGAAGAGTGGCTGCTGATCGAGTGGCCAGAGGGCGCGAGCGAACCGGACCATTACTGGCTTTCCACGCTGCCGTCGGACATCACGTTCGAGCGGATGGTGGATCTCACCAAGCTGCGCTGGCGGATCGAACGCGACTATCTGGATCTGAAGCAGGAGGTCGGGCTCGGCCATTACGAAGGCCGCGGCTGGCGGGGCTTTCACCATCACGCAAGCCTATGCATTGCGGCCTACGGATTCCTGGTCTCCGAGAAGGCGACAATTCCCCCCTCAGGACTTGCCCGCGCCTGGCGCGGCCAGCGACCTGCCGTTCCCGCAGGTTACCGACCCAGAGGAGCTGCCGCTGCGTTCGCAGCGTCATGTGCCGAACTCGATTGCGACGCTGCGCATCCGTCTCGCACGTACCTTCGTCCATGCACTGCCGCGATGTCCCTGCTGCGGGCATAGGCGCCAGCCCTTAAGCGCGGCATGATGAGTGACGCAGTAGGATTAATCCCCACTCGCCGCCCAGGCATGTGCGTGCACCAGCCCATCGTCATAGCCCTCCGGCTCAGCGTGCCCGCCAGAAGCACGAAACTGCGCGGTCTCCGTGCTACCCGATAGCGCAGTGGTCGAAGACCGCCCGCCGGAAATCGCCATCGCGACAGCGTCGAAATACCCCACGCCCACTTCGCGCTGATGGCGCGTCGCCGTATAGCCGGCAGCCTCCGACGCAAACTCCGCCTGCTGCAGCTCCGAATACGCAGCCATACCGCGATCCCGATAACCGCGAGCCAGCGTGAACATCGAATGGTTCAGGCTGTGGAACCCGGCCAGCGTGACGAACTGGAACCGGTACCCCATCGCCGCGATATCCCGCTGGAACCCCGCAATCCGCTCCGGCGACAGCTTCTTCGCCCAGTTGAAGCTCGGCGAGCAGTTATAGGCCAGCATCTTGCCCGGAAACTCGCGATAAATCGCCTCGGCAAAGCGCTCCGCTTCGCCCAGATCCGGCTCGCTCGTCTCCCACCACAGCAGGTCAGCATACGGCGCATAAGCCAGACTGCGGGCGATCGCATAATCCACACCAAGCCCCGGCTTGATACGGAAGAAACCTTCAGCGGTGCGCTCGCCGGAGATGAAGGACCGGTCGCGCTCGTCGATATCGCTGGTCAGAAGCTGCGCCGACTGGGCATCGGTGCGGCACAGCAGCAGCGTGGACACCCCCTCTACATCCGCCGCCAGCCTGGCCGCGTTCAGCGTGCGGATGTGCTGCGCGATCGGCACCAGCACCTTGCCGCCGAGATGGCCGCATTTCTTCTCGCTCGCCAACTGGTCCTCGAAATGCACGCCGGCGGCGCCCGCCTCGATCATGGCCCGCATCAGCTCATAGGCATTGAGCGGCCCGCCAAATCCCGCCTCGGCGTCCGCCACGATCGGCGCCATCCAATACGTGCCGTCGCCGCTCCATTCGCTCACCGCGATCTGATCCGCGCGGCGCAGCGCAGCGTTGATCCGCCGCACCACGCTGGGAACGGAGTCCACTGGATAGAGCGACTGATCGGGATACATCTGTCCGGCTGTGTTGGCGTCGGCCGCGACTTGCCACCCGGACAGATAGATCGCGTTCAACCCCGCTTTGACCTGCTGCAGCGCCTGGTTGCCGGTCAGAGCCCCGAGCGTCGCGACATACGGCTCGGTGCGCAGCAGGTGCCAGAGGCGGGCAGCCCCCCTCTCGGCCAGCGTGTGCCGGATACGGAAGGACCCGGCCAGCCGCTCGACATCGGCCGCGGTGTAGTCGCGCCGGATGCCGGCAAAGCGCTCGGGATCGCCGAAGCCACCTTGGCTGCCATCGGGGGCACGGCACTCTGTGGGAACGGAACGCATGAGGGGACCTCTGACTAGAAAACAGAAGCGTTAATTATTGACATTGCGGATGCGAATGACAGCCACTATCGGCTAACGTGCCGCAGAAAGGCGTCACGCCTTTCACACGCCACGCCGATAATCAGTAAAGGCTGTAAAGATGCCCCAAGCCCTGATCGGCCGAACCGTCCGACGCCTGAGGACGGAACGGGACCTCACGCAACAGGCGCTGGCCGCCCGGCTCGGCATCTCCGCGAGCTATCTCAACCTGATCGAGCACGACCAGCGCACGGTCACCGCCTCGTTGCTGATCAAGCTCGCGGAGACGCTGCAAGCGAATTTGGCTACCCTCTCCGGCAACACCGAGCGACAGCTCGTGGCCGGCCTGCGAGAGGTGTTCGCAGACCCCCTGCTTGGCGCCGACGGGGTACCGGACAATGAGGTGATCGAACTCGCCGGTACCGCGCCAAACGCCGCACGTGCCATTCTGACGCTGTATCGCGCCTTGCGGGTTGCGCGCGAGGACGCTGGCGGTGTCGCGCTCCCATCCGGCCGGCGGATCCTGTTGCCCAATGAGGAAGCGCGCGACGTCTTCGACGAACACGCCAACCACTTCCCCGACCTGGAAACAGCAGCGGAGACGATCGCCGCCGAACTCGCGGCTCCCCCCCACGAGATGAACCACGCCGTCGCCGAGCGGCTGCGCCGGGCGCACGGCCTGACCGTCACGGTACAGCCGCTGGCCGGTGCGCTCAGGCGATACGATCCGGCGACGCGCAGCCTCGCCCTATCGGAGGCACTCCCACGCGAGAGCCGCGGCTTCCAAATGGCGTTCCAACTCGCCCTGCTGGAAGCGCGCGAGCCGGTCGATGCCATCGTCCAGGCAGCCGCCCCCTCCTCGACCGAGGCGGCAATGCTGATCCGTATAGGCCTCCTGAACTACGTCGCCGCAGCGCTGCTGATGCCCTACGCGCCATTCCGCGCCAGCGCCCAGGCACTACGTCACGACGTAACGGCCCTGGCAGCGCGGTTCGGCGTTTCCTACGAGCAAGCCTGCCAGCGGCTGTCGGCGCTGCAACGCCCGAACGCACGCGGTGTGCCGTTCTTCTTCGTACGCGTCGATCCCGCCGGGAACGTCTCAAAGCGGTTCTCCGCCGCCGGGTTCCCGTTCGCGCGATACGGCGGCTCATGCCCGCGCTGGGTGGTGCACACCGCCTTCGCCCGTCCGGGCGAGGTGCAGGTGCAGATCGCAGAATTGCCAGACGGCGCAGCGTTCCTGTGCTTCGCCCGCACTGTCGAAGCCCCTGCGTCGCGTTGGAGCGAGCCGAGGCCAACGCACGTCGTGGCAATCGGCTGCCCCGTCACACATGCCGCCGACGTGATCTATGCCGACGGCCTGGATCTCCAGCGCGCCCGAGTCGGCATCGGGTTGTCATGCAGGCTATGCGATCGCCCCGATTGCCGCAGCCGCGCCTTCCCGCCTCTGGAGCACCGGCTCGCGCTCGATCCCCTGACAAGGAGTGCCAGTCCGTACCAGTTTGAAGTACGCAGCCGTGTCGAATAATCCCCCTTGCACCGCGGACCCCGAGCCGCAATCCGTGCATCGCCACAGGTCCCTCGTAGAGGTTGTTGCGCCGTCCGGAGTAGGCTCGATCAGCGGATCAATCATCCGCGATCGTCTGTACCATCGGATACGGCCGTTGCCACTGCGCAGTCGTGTCGGCGTCCTGATAGTGGCGCAAGCGCAGTCGTTGCCGGTGCGACAATCAGCCGGAGCGACGCCTCAGTCGGCGCGCATTTGCTGTCGCCTTCCTGTGCCACGGTTCGATCAGGGCCGACAGTGTCGCCGGCTTCGATCTGCTCAGAAGCGCGGTCGACCGCCCGAATGCCGCAGCCTTCTCCTGCACCATCCGGGCATACTCCGCCGGCGAGCATGTGCCGCGTGCCATCATCAGGGTACGGTGGCCGATCGTCTCCCAGGAGGCGAGCGTCAACTCCAGCATCTTGAGGGGAAGAAAGGTCGATCCGCGACGCCTGCGCTTTGTCATTGGATTGGTCCTCGTGCGTACTTCTTCCAGGCAGTCTCTGGTTCTCTGCCGGCCGACGGTCGTCGGTCGCATGATCGAAGCTGCCGTCGTCGCGATATTTCGCGAGGATCAGCGTGTGAGCAACACGCGGCCGCGCGCTAAATCACTGACCGTCACATCACCTCTTCGGCACACCCGCCTCTAGGCCGCGCGCCAGAGCTCACCGTCGCGGGTGGCCCTCCCTTCTGCTTCCAGTTTCAGCAGATGCGACAGCACATTTCGTTCAGCCGCACGCTGCAGCCGGGGATGCGTCTGCGAGTAGAGCGCATCGCGCAGTGCCAGCGTGGTTGCGGGTGCCTTCGCCAGCCGCGCCAGAATGCTCCGCTCGCGCTCCATGCGGTGGAACAGCAGTGCCCGCGTGAGCTTGCGCGGCTCCGGCAAGGCGGGCCCGTGCCCCGGCAGGAATACGTCGTCGGTTCTGTCGAGCACACGCCGCAGACTGGCGAAATACGCCCGCATGTCGCCGTCCGGCGGGCTGACGACGCTCGAATTCCACGACATTACATGATCGGCGCTGAACAGCACCGCGGTACCGTCCCTCGCGCCGAACGCAAAGCAGAGATGATCCGATGCATGACCCGGCGTGTGGATCGCCGTCAAACCGGCGACCACGTCGGTGTCGTTCACCCCGGCATCAGGTACAAACGCCTCGATCGCGGCGTCGTGGAACGCGACGACCGGCGCACCGGTCGCCGCCTTCAGGGCCGGCACCGCCCCCGTGTGATCATGATGGAAATGCGACAGCAGAATCAGATCGACCTTGCCGCCAGTTGCGCGCAGCACCGCCTCGACATGCTCCGGCTGGTCCGGCCCGGGGTCCAGAACCACCGCTCCATCCGCCGCCTCGATCAGGTAGGTATTGGTGCCGTGATACGTCATCGGCCCGGGATTGGCGGCGACGATGCGGCTGATGCCGGGCAGCACCGGCAGCACCGTGCCGCGCGGCGGCTTGGGTTCAGTCAGGAAGGCCATCGCGTCCTCGGTGTGCTACTCACCGGTAGATGGCGGAAAGGTCCGGTGCTGGCAACGCTGGGAGGTCTCAACATGATCGGAAAGCTGCTGTTCGGAGCAGTGCTGATGGCGGGGGTGGGGTATGGCTATCCGCTGGTGAACGAGCACGCGGGAAACGCGTGCCAGGCCTTGGAACGGCGCGTTATCGCCATGGCCGCTCCGGCTGCGCCCCTCGAGCGCCCCGGGCGCGCAATAGAGTGGGCAGTGGCGCGGATCTATCTGGAGCCGCTGTCGGACGGGCGGTTGGCTGCGGCCCAGGCGAAGCAGCGCTACCCGGCGCTGCCCGCGGAGGTTGGATGTGCGGTCGGCTATTGGACGACGCTGCTCGATCCGCGGGCGCAGCAGGCGGTGCAACGGGCGATGCGGTAAGGTGACTGCGTGGGTGAGGGTCTCACCACCTGATCCAACTGTCTCGCGCACAGCAAAATGAGACGGTGATGAGAATAGACCGCATCCCACGATGACGGGAACGGCGAGCCCACATCCGCCTCTTCCGCTCGCGGCAGAGGTGGACGGGGCGCGGCCCGCGGCCATTTCCGGTCTGGCTGAGCGTCCATTTTAATATGGCCGTGGCCCGTCGGCCGCTATCCCCGGCAACATGCCGTTGCGCCCAGGGTGCTGTGGCTCTAATCTGCCCAAATCATGGGCAACTGTCGTTCCGCCAACACAATTCCGCCGATCGAGATCGGTCCGGGTATTCGCATCGACACACCGGTGATCCTCGCGCCCATGTCCGGCGTCACCGATCTGCCATTCCGCCGGCTCGCCAAACAACAGGGTGCCGGCATGGTGGTATCCGAGATGATCGCTTCCTGGGCGATGATCCGCGAGAACCGCGCCACGCTGCGCATGGCCGAAGTCGATGGCGCCGGCGGTGTCTCCGCGGTGCAGCTCGCCGGCTGCGAGCCGGCGGCGATGGCGGAGGCAGCGCGGCTAGCAGTGGATCGCGGCGCCGACCTGATCGACATTAATTTCGGCTGTCCGGTGAAGAAGGTAGCGGTCGGACAATCCGCAGGCTCGGCGCTGATGCGCGACGAATTGGCCGCCGCCGCCATCCTCGAAACGACAGTGAAAGCGGTGCCGGTGCCGGTGACGCTGAAGATGCGGATGGGCTGGGACCATTCCAGCCTGAACGCGCCGCGCCTTGCCCGCATCGCCGAAGATGCCGGCATCCGCATGATCACAGTGCACGGGCGCACCCGACAGCAGTTCTACACGGGCCACGCTGACTGGGCGTTCATCGCTAAGGTAAAGGAGGCCGTGCGCATCCCGGTGATCGCCAACGGCGACATTCTGACCGAGGACGATGCCGCCGAGGCACTCACCCGGTCGAGCGCGGACGGCGTGATGATCGGGCGCGGCTGCTACGGCCGGCCCTGGTTCCCTGCGATGGTAGCACGCTTCCTCCGGACCGGCCGACGGGAGCCGGAGCCGTCATTGGCGCAGCAGAAGCAGGTAGTGCTCAGCCATTACGCCACGATGCTCAGCCATTTCGGAACCGAGGCCGGGTTGCGGCTGGCCCGCAAGCACGTCTCCTGGTACTCGCGCGGCCTGACGGGATCGGCCGAGTTCCGCGCCACGGTCACCCGCCTGCCCGACGCCCGCGCGGTGATACGGCTGATCCACGACTTCTACGACCGGCTGATCGAGGCAGGGGCGAGCCGCGCCCCGCCGCGCCGCGACGAGCCGGAACTGGCCGAAGCGGCATGAGCGGCAGCAAGACACATCGGCTCCTCGCTGCCATCGGCCGCTCCAAGGACCGGCAGCGCCAGCCCGACGCCGGGCACATCCTGAGCGCGCTACCGGTCCCGGTGGTGCTGCTCGACCCCGACAACCGGTTTCGCTACGCCAACCAGGAGGCCGAGCAGTTCCTCGGCATCTCCATGGCCCAGCTCGCGCAACTTACGCTTGGTGACATCATTCCATCAGACAACCCGCTGTTCCTCCTGATCCGGCAGGTGCGCGAGACCGAGGCCAGTATCGCCGATCACGAAATGACGCTGGAAAGCCCGCGCATTCACAAGCAGGGTATCACCGTTCAGGGCTCGCCCCTGCCCGAGGAGCCAGGTGCCGTGCTCCTGGTGCTGCAGGACGCATCGACGGCGCGCGCATTGGATCGGCAGCTCGCATTTCGCAGCGCCGCGCGCAGCGTCACCGGAATGGCGGCAGTGCTTGCGCATGAAGTGAAGAACCCGCTCTCCGGCATTCGCGGGGCGGCGCAACTTCTGGAAACGAATGTCAGCCCGGAGGATCGTGAGCTCACCATACTGATTCGCGACGAGGCCGATCGCATCCGCGCGCTGGTCGATCGTATGGAGAGTTTCGGCGAGAAGCCGCTGGCACGGAGTGCAGTAAACCTTCATCGCGTGCTGGACCACGTGCGCAAGCTGGCGGAAACAGGTTTCGTCGCGGCGGTGCGTTTCCAGGAGTTCTACGATCCCTCGCTGCCGCCGGCCTGGGGCAACCGCGACCAGCTCATCCAGGCGGTGCTGAACCTAGTCAAGAATGCCGCCGAAGCCGTGAGCGCACAGGCGAACCCCGAAATCATGCTCACCACCGGCTATCAGCACGGGGTGCGTATCGCAGTGCCCGGCTCGTCGCGGCGGCTCGACCTCCCGCTGCTCGTCACCGTGCGCGACAACGGGCCGGGCATTCCCGAGGACATCCGCCCCCATCTCTTCGAGCCGTTCGTCAGCTCGAAACCCTCCGGCAGCGGCCTGGGGCTTGCGCTGGTTGCCAAGATCGTCGGCGACCATGGCGGGCTGATCGAGGTCGACAGCCGGCCCGGTCGCACCGAATTCCGCCTGCATCTGCCTGTCTTCGGTGATGACAATTCTGCGTGCTGAGGAGCTCCAGATGACGCTTCCCACCGTGCTCGTGGCCGACGACGACCGTTCCATCCGCACCGTGTTGACCCAGGCGCTGGGCCGGTCGGGCTATCAGGTCCGCAGCACCGGCAATGCCGCGACGCTGTGGCGCTGGGTTGAGGACGGCGAAGGCGATCTTGTGATCACCGACGTGGTGATGCCGGACGAGAACGGGCTCGACCTAGTCCCACGCATCCATCGTGTCCGCCCGGACCTGCGGGTGGTGGTGATGAGCGCACAATCGACCCTGATGACAGCGGTGAAGGCGGCCCAACGCGGCGCCTTCGAGTACCTGCCCAAGCCGTTCGACCTCAATGAATTGCTGACAGTCGTCGGCCGCGCGCTGGCCGCCCCGGCCGACGCGCCGCCACCCTCTGCCGAAACCCGCGACGCCGACGAGCAGCTAAAGCTGATCGGCCGAAGCCCGGCGATGCAGGAGATCTATCGCACGATCGCGCGGCTCACCACTGCCGACCTGACAGTGATGATCAGCGGTGAATCGGGGACCGGCAAGGAGCTGGTGGCACGCGCGCTGCACGACTACGGCAAACGGCGCAGCGGCCCATTCGTGGCGATCAACATGGCAGCGATCCCGCGCGAGCTGATCGAGAGCGAGCTGTTCGGGCACGAACGCGGCGCCTTCACTGGCGCGCTGGCGCGCACGCAGGGCCGCTTCGAACAGGCCAATGGCGGTACGCTGTTCCTCGACGAGATCGGCGACATGCCGTCCGAGGCGCAGACCCGGCTTCTACGCGTGCTGCAGGAAGGAGAGTTCACCTCGGTCGGCGGGCGTCAGCCGATCAAGGCGAACGTCCGCATTATAGCCGCCACCCATCGGGACCTGCGCGCGGCGATTCGCAACGGCCTATTCCGCGAGGATTTGTTTTACCGGCTCAATGTGGTGCCGATCCGCATCCCGCCGCTGCGCGAACGCACCGAGGACATCGGCCCGCTGGCGCATCACGTGCTGGAGCGCGCGCGCGAGGACGGACTGCCGGCAAAGCTGCTCGACCCCGCCGCGGTCGAGCGGCTGAAGCGGCATTCCTGGCCCGGCAATGTGCGCGAGCTGGAGAATTTGATGCGCCGGCTCGCTGCACTCTGTCCGGCGGACACGATCTCGGCCGAAGCGGTGGAAGCGGAGCTGGCGGAGGCCACCCCGACCGCCGAACCGACCGCGCCGGCAGGTCCGGAGCCGCTGGCTCGCGCGGTCGAGCGGCACATCAAGCAATTCCTGGCTGCTCACGACGGCGGCTTGGCCCCTTCGGACGTGTACGCCCGTGTCATCGCCGAAGTGGAACGGCCGCTGATCCGCCTGACTCTTGCCTCCACACGGGGCAATCAGATCAAGGCCGCGGCGATGCTTGGTCTCAACCGCAACACGCTGCGGAAAAAGATCCGCGACCTGGATATTCCCGTCGTGCGGGGGATCATGTGAAGGCGAGCTCGTGAACGCCGAGCCGCAGCTCCACAGCATCGTGCCTGCACCGGAACCGCCGGTGCGGTCCCGGATGAGTCGCCTGGGCGATGTCCTGCTGGGCAAGGCAGCCACCATCGTCCTGGTGGCGCTGGCTCTAGCCGTCGGCATCGCCACCTTCGTGATACTGGCGCGCGGCACGCCATATGGCGTCGCGCCCGGGGCTGGGGTTGCGCTCGTATTGGCCAATCTCTCGGTCCTGCTGCTGCTGGGCGCCTTGCTGGCAGGACGGATCACTCGGGTCTGGGCGGAGCGCCGCCGGGGTTCGGCCGGCTCGCGGCTCCATGTCCGGCTGGTGTTGCTGTATGCCGGTGTCGCGGTGGCGCCAAGTATCGCCGTTGCCGGCTTCGCCGTCGCGTTCTTCCATTTCGGGATTCAGGGCTGGTTCAACGATCCGGTTCGCACGGCGATCACCGAATTGTTGCAGGTGTCCCGTGGCTATCTCGAAGAGCATCGCAACAACATCCGCGCCGTCGCACTGGAGATGGCCAACGACCTGACCCGCGCCGGCGCGGTACTGGCCGGCGACCCCAACTCCTTCGCCGAAGTGCTGGCCACGCAGACCACGTTACGTGGACTGACGGAAGCGGTGATCTACGAGCCGGTGACCGGCCAAGTGCTTGCCTCGGCAGGCCTTTTGGGCGGCCTCGGCGTCGAGCCGCCGCCGGCCTGGGCCAATGTGCAGGCACGTACCGGCGAGGTCGTCGTGCTGAATTCGGCCGACGGCACCAGGGTGCGTGCCGTCGTGCAGCTCAATTCCGTCCCGCCGCTGCTGCTCATGATCGGGCGCCCAGTCGATCCAGAAATCCTGAATTACATGCACCGCACCGAGCGGGCTGTCGACGAATACAAGCGGCTGGATGCAAGCCGCTCCTGGCTGCAGATCGCCTTTGCCTGGATCTTCGCCCTGGTGGCTCTGCTTGTTTTATCGGCGGCGGTGCTGATCGGCTTGTTGATGGCGAACCAGATCGCCCGGCCCATCGGGCGGCTGATCCATGCGGCCGAGCGGGTGCGCAGCGGCGATCTGAGTGTTCGGGTGCCGGAGAGCGCGACCGAGGATGAGATCGCCGGGCTGTCGCGCGCGTTCAACCGCATGACCGGACAGCTCGCCGCCCAACGCGGAGAGCTGATGGACGCGTACCGCCAGATCGACGAGCGCCGGCGCTTCACCGAGACCGTGCTGGCCGGCGTTTCGGCCGGCGTGATCGGCCTCGATTCGAAAGGACGGATCGAGTTGCCGAACCGCGCCGCCGACGAGTTGCTGGGAACCGACCTTCTCGCGGCCACCGGCCAGGAGTTGGCCGTGGTGGCTCCGGAATTCGCCGGTCTGATTGCGGAGGCACGTATCGATCCGCGTCGCGCGCATATGGCGGAAGTGCAGATCGGTCCCGCGGCCCACCGGCGCACGCTGCTCGCCCGCATCGGCGCCGAGCTTTCGGGCGAGCGTGCCGCCGGCTTCGTCGTGACTTTCGACGACATCACCGAATTGCAGGCCGCGCAGCGCAAGGCCGCCTGGGCCGACGTGGCGCGCCGCATCGCGCACGAGATCAAGAACCCGCTGACCCCGATCCAGCTCGCCGCCGAGCGGCTGAAGCGCCGGTTCGGCCGGGAGATCACCTCTGACCCCGATACCTTTGCCCAATGCGCCGAGACGATTGTGCGCCATGTCAGTGATATCGGCCGTATGGTCGATGAATTCTCTGCTTTCGCTCGCATGCCGCAGCCGGTGATCAAGTCAGAGGATGTGGGCCGCATCGCGCGCGAGGTGCTGGTTCTGCAGAAGGCCGCACGGCCGCAGATCGATTGGCGCAGCGATATCCCTGAGCGGGGCCCGGTTGCCGCCTGCGACCGGCGCATGCTGCGCCAGGCGCTCACCAATCTGCTGCAGAACGCCGCCGATGCGGTGTCGATGCGGGAAGCCGCCGGCAGGATCGAGCTCGCCGTGCGCGTTGTTGCCGGCGAAGTGCATATTACTGTGACGGACGATGGTGTCGGCTTGCCGGAGCAGGATCGGGCCCGGTTGGCGGAACCTTACGTCACGCACAAACCGAAAGGCACCGGACTCGGGCTGGCGATCGTAAAGAAGATCATGGAGGACCATGGCGGGCGGCTCGTGCTCGACGACCGGGCAGACGGCCCGGGCGCCGTCGCGACGCTCGTCCTGCCGGCGAGGATGGCCGATGCCGCATGAAATCCTGATCGTCGATGACGAACCGGATATCCGCCTGCTCATTGATGGCGTGCTGCGCGACGAGGGCTACGAGACCGCTCAGGCTGCCGATTCCGACCAGGCGCTGGCGGCGTTTCGGGCACGCCGGCCATCGCTCGCCATTCTGGATGTCTGGTTGCAAGGATCGCGGCTGGACGGGCTCGGCATCATGACCGCCTTCCACCGCGAGGAGCCGCAGGTCCCAGTGGTGATCATCTCCGGCCATGGCACGATCGAACTGGCGGTGCAGGCGATCCAGCGCGGTGCCTATGATTTCATCGAGAAGCCGTTCGAATCAGACCGACTGCTGCTGGTGGTTCGCCGCGCGCTGGAGGCTGCGGCACTGGCGCGAGAAAATGCTGAACTGCGGTTGCGTGCCGGACCGGAGACGTCGCTGACCGGGACCAGCGCGGCCATCGCCTCGGTGCGCGCCCAGATCGAGCGGGTGGCGCCCACCGGCTCGCGCGTGCTGATCCAGGGTCCGGCGGGCTCCGGCAAGGAGGTGGCGGCGCGCATGATTCATGCCCGCTCCCGCCGCGCCGGCGGCCCCTTCGTCGTGTTGAATTGCGCCACCCTCGCCCCCGGTCGCTTCGAGGAGGAGTTGTTCGGGATCGAGGCCGGCAGCGACCCGGCAGCGCATCCGCGCCGATCAGGCGTGTTGGAACGTGCGCATGGTGGGACGCTGCTGCTCGACGAGGTCTCCGACATGCCGCTGGAGACCCAGGGCAAGATCGTGCGCGTGCTGCAGGACCAGGCGTTCGAGCGGCTTGGCGGCTCGCATCGGGTGAAGGTGGACGTGCGCGTGCTAGCGACGACCAACAAGGACCTGCAAACCGAAATTGCGGCGGGGCGGTTCCGCGAGGACCTGTATTACCGACTTGCTGTCGTTCCACTGAAACTGCCATCGCTCAAGGATCGGCGGGAGGACATCCCGCTGCTGGCGCAGTACTTGCTGGGTCGCTCCGCCGAAACCTCCGGCATGTCGGCACGCGAGCTGTCGGCCGACGCGATGACCGCGTTGCAGGCCTACGACTGGCCGGGAAATGTCCGTCAGCTCCGTAACGTGGTCGATTGGTTGCTGATTATGGCTCCCGGCGGACCGGCCGACCCAATCCGGCCGGATATGCTGCCGCCCGAAATCGGCGCCAATGCACCGGCGCTGCTGACCATCGATCCGGCCGCCGATATTATGGCGCTGCCGTTGCGCGATGCGCGCGACCTGTTCGAGACACAGTATTTGCACGCGCAACTGCTGCGCTTTGGTGGGAATATCAGCCGCACCGCGCAGTTCGTCGGGATGGAGCGCAGCGCACTGCATCGCAAGCTGAAGCAGCTCGGGGTCAATTCCGAAGAAAAGGTGGGGGGATGACCTTCAAGAGTACCGCGACCTACATCGCCACGCGCGATCTCGAGGTTGCGGTCAACGCCGCCGTCACGCTGCAGCGGCCGTTGCTGGTCAAGGGTGAGCCCGGCACCGGCAAAACCATGCTGGCGCACGAGGTCGCTGCTGCCCTCGGCCATCCGTTGATCGAGTGGCATATCAAATCGACCACCAAGGCGCAGCAGGGACTCTATGAATACGACGCGGTATCCCGCCTGCGCGATGGGCAGCTCGGCGACCCGCGGGTGCATGACATCTCCAACTATATCATCCGCGGCAAGCTGTGGGATGCCTTCGAATCGGACGGTCCAGTGGTGGTGCTGATCGACGAGATCGACAAGGCTGATATCGAGTTCCCCAACGACCTGCTGCTGGAGCTCGACCGGATGCAGTTCTTCGTCTACGAGACGCGCCAAACCGTGCAGGCAAAGCACCGGCCGATCGTCATCATCACCTCGAACAATGAAAAGGAGCTGCCGGACGCTTTCCTGCGGCGCTGCTTCTTCCATTATATCCGCTTCCCCGACCGTGCAACCATGGAGCGCATCGTCCAGGCGCACTATCCGGATATCCGTCGCGACTTGGCGCGCGAGGCGCTCAATGTGTTCTTCCGGTTGCGCGAGCTTCCCGGCATGAAAAAGAAACCGGCGACGTCCGAGCTACTCGACTGGCTCAAGCTGCTGATGGCCGAGGATCTTCCGCCCGAGGCGCTCCGCAGCAAGGACGGCCAAGTGGCGATCCCGCCGCTCTATGGCGCCCTGCTGAAGAACGAGCAGGACGTGCACCTGTTCGAGCGCATCGCCTTCTTGGCCCGCCAGGGCAGCCACCCGAGGGGCTGATGTTCGCGACCTTCCTGCTGTCGCTCAAACAGGCAGGATTACCGGTCTCCATCACTGAGTACTTGACGCTGATCGGAGCAATGAAGGCTGGGCTCGCCGAATATAGCGTCGAGGACTTCTACTATCTGAGCCGCGCCAGCCTGGTAAAAGACGAACGCCATCTCGACCGCTTCGATCGCGTCTTCGGGATGTGTTTCAACGGGCTGGAGACCCCCGAGGGGATAACCCCGCGCGAGCTGCCGGACGAATGGCTTCGCAAGCTGGCCGAGAAGCTGCTCACTGCTGAGGAGATGGCGGAGATCCAAGCGCTAGGCGGCTTCGAGGCCCTGATGCAACGTCTGCGCGAGCTGCTCGCCGAACAGACATCCCGCCATCAGGGCGGCTCCAAATGGATCGGAACGGCCGGCACGTCGCCGTTCGGCGCCTATGGTTACAACCCCGAAGGCGTGCGAATCGGCCAGCAGGAGTCACGCCACCGCAGCGCCGTGAAGGTGTGGGATCGGCGGGAGTTTCGCGACCTGGATGGCGATGTAGAGCTGGGTACACGCAATTTCCGTGTCGCATTGCGCCGGCTGCGCCGCTTCGCCCGCCAGGGCGCGCCGGTCGAGCTCGACATGCCAGATACGATCCGCTCGACCGCCAACAACGCCGGCGTGCTGGATCTGAAGCTGAGGCCCGAGCGGCACAACGCGGTGAAGGTCCTGCTGCTCCTCGACGTCGGCGGCTCGATGGACGAGCACGTGAAACTATCGGAAGAGCTGTTTGCCGCTTGTCGCACCGAGTTTCGGCATCTTGAGTTCTTCTATTTCCACAATTTCCCTTATGAACGTCTCTGGAAGCAAAATCGCCGCCGCCATGACGAGGTCACGCCGACCCTGGAGGTGCTGCACACGTACGGCTCCGACTACCGGCTGATCATCGTGGGCGACGCCGCGATGAGCCCGTATGAAATCACCATGCCTGGCGGCAGTGTGGAGCGTTGGAATGAGGAGCCGGGACGAATCTGGCTCGACCGGTTAACGTCGCATTTCCACCGCGCGGCATGGCTCAATCCGGTGCCGGAGCGATCGTGGCAATTCGTCAACTCGACCGCGATCACGCGCCAGCTCATGGGGGACCGCATGTTCCCGCTGACGCTCGCCGGGATCGATCTTATGACGCGGGAGCTAAGCCGATAGGGGACCGTCCCGCTGGGTTATTCCCGCAGCGGGGTAGATTTTGCGTTCGCGACGATGATCAAAATGCGGTCCACGCGTACAGGAAGATGGTGTTGTTATCGCTCGCGTTACGACCAAAGCCGTCGTAATTTCGGCTGCCGCCGTTGAACAGCGTGTACAGCACGTATTGCAACCCGATCTTGAGGTTCGCGAAGGGACGCCCCCAGGAATCCGTCTTGCCGAATGGAACCCAGTCCGCTTCGAAGATGAACGCCTTGCTATCCGGCTTGCCGTTGGCGCTGCCCGTCACCGGTTGCGCCGGGAACATCAGTGGATTGGGCGTGCCCCAGGTGTACTGCCAGGCGACCGTCAGCCCGTAGGTATTCCGATAGTAATACGTTGCATTGGCACGGATCTGATTGAGCGAGTTGCCCACTTGGCTGGCAGTCCCCATGTTGAACGAGCCCTGCAGGTTCTGCCGCTCGTGCACGAAAATGCCGTTCAGCGTCCCGATATGCGTGCCATCGCCGAGGAACTGATACCCACCATCGATACCGTAGTCGATGAACTGATTCTGTCCCTGTGAGCCACTTGCAGTGCGCGGCCCGATCGCGGGGTTGATGCTGGCGCCGAGGAACAGCGCCCCGACATAGGCAGACTGCCCGTTCCATAGCCATTGATAGGCGGCACGCGCGTACGGGGCGATGTTGGCCGTGCTACCGGGCCCATAGGTTGTGCCGAACCCCGACAGCAGGCTGGGGCCGTAGGTTTCGTATCCGCCGGCTTCCAGATAAAGCCGCTGGTCGTACCAGGCGTAAGCAGTGACGCCGATCGAGTTGCCCACCAGCCCGTTCGCCAGCAGGGGTTGAGCGGTCGGCGTTGGAGCCAGGGCGGATTGCGCGAACGGGAAAATCCAGACGAAGGTCGAGTTGTAAGGGTCCTGGACCGTGGGCCCGTTGTTGATCGAGATGCCGACACGCAGCTCGGTGCTGCCGAGATCAAGCGGCGTGGTCAGGCGAAGATCGGTGTTGTCGAGCAAGAAGGCGCGCTGGGTGCCGGAATAGGTCCCCTGGATGAAACCACCGGCAAAGTCGCTGGCACGCCCGGCAACGAACAGGCTGACCTGATCGAGCGCCGGATTGTTGTTGGTGTTGAACCCGGCTGCCGGCGGCGTAGGCTGCGGCACCTCGGTATGAGTGAACGAGCCCAGCACAAAGGCCGAGAGCGGAATGTTCGCAACCAGCCCAGTGTCGCCCTGCTGCGTATAGCCGCCGATCTTGAAGGCGCAGCCGAAGGGAGTGAGCTGCGGGCCGAAAGCGCCGATATGACATGCCGCGCACGGCTGCCCGGTCTGCTGCGCGAAAGCCGGCACTGCTTGCGCCGGCGCCGCCCGCAGCACCATCAGCGTCACCCACGCGACCAGCAGCAATCCCCCAGGCGACTCCAGTGTCGCATGATACTTCCGGTCAGTGCAGGGTGGCGAGATAGGCGATGACGTCGGCCCGCTGCTTCGGGTCCTTCAAACCTGGAAACGTCATCAGTGTCCCGGGAACCACTTGCCCTGGCGCGGTCAGATAGCGGTCGAGCGTCGCGACCGTCCAGGTCAATCCGGACTTGCGATTGGCGTCCGAGTAGTGGAAGTTGGGGATATGCCCGGAAGGCCGATTGACGACGCCGAACAGGCTGGGGCCGATAAAGTTACGTCCGGGCTGCACTGTGTGGCAGACGCTGCAATAGGTCTGGAACACCCGGCGGCCGGCGGCCGCATCCTGTGCATGCCCGGGCGTTATCGCGACAAGCAGAAACGACGCTGCGACAGTCGCCGCGGCGAGCAAACGCAGTCCGGGCATCGGCTTCTCTCCTGCCGTTCCGGTGATTAAAAGGAAGGGAAAGGGGGCTCTCCGCCGCGCTGGAGGGGGGAGCTCGCGCGGCGGAGAGCGAGGCTGGTCGTCAGGCCGGGTTCGCGCGCCCGTTCTTACGCCGACGCAACCAGCCAATGGTTCCGAGGCCGGACAACAAGATCGCCGCAGACGCCGGCTCGGGAACCGCGAAGACGCCGGTCGGCGTCAGACTGCCAAACAGGCCGTGGTTTTCGTCCACCACGCCCGCCGTGAAATAGAGTGTGTCCAGCATGCCGTCCGAACCACCACCGCCGTTCACCAGTGCCCACAGGTCGCCGATCCGAATGTCGCGCCCCGAAAGATCCCGCAGATCGCCGAGGAAGGCGTTGGTGGTCTTGTCGAACACGCTGATCGTGCCATCGCCGAAATTCCCGACCAGCAAGTCGCCGGCTAGAGCGCCGAAGCTGCTTGGCGCGATATCCAACCCCCACGGCGAGTTCAGCTGCCCGCCCGAGGCAATGCGCTGCATGCCGGTGCCGTCAAGGTTGAATGAGTCAACGAAACCGTGACCGGGGCCGGCGACGTCATCGTGCTTCGCTGCGTCCTGCAGGGCAAAGGTGACATAGAGCTTGCCATTCAGCACTTGCACGTTGAACGGGGCGTAGCCCTTGGGCACGGAAGAATCGGTAATGGTGTTTACGAGTTGAAACGCGGTATTATACACTTGGACAGTGCCGGCCCTGAAATTCGAAGCGTACAAAAGCGTCCCGCTGCTCGTCGTCGCCACAGCCAGGCCCTTGTAAACGGCGCCCGTGCCGGCGAGCGAGTTGTCCACCACCAGGAATGACTGGGTCTTATTGACGGTGGGACTCCAGCCGGAGATGGTGCCGTCCTCGGTGGCAAATAGGAACACCGCCGCGCCGGTCTTGCCGTTCCCAGTAACATTGAAGCCGTCGCCGCCGACAAACACCTGTCCGTCGGGCGCCGCGGTGCCCGGTGTCTGACCGGGCGGCGTCGCGATGGTGACAGCCGGAATGGCATTGATCTTCACGCCGCTGCTGGTGACAGCATAAATGCTGGCGAGCCCAGCATTGTTTTCCGAGATCCAGAACGGGCCGCCGGGCCCGAACGACACGCCCCATGGATTGATAAGAGCGGGATCGGTCTGCGACGCCGTCACGGGATCTCCGGGCAATCCGTCTGTCACCAGGTTGGTCTGGCTGAGTTCCTCGAATCCCGCCTGTGCAGAGCCCGCGGTAACGACCAGCGTCAAGCCCAGTGCAGCCGCGGCCGCAATCGTTCCGGATGGCACCATAAATTCCTCCTCCTCGCCAAGTCCACCTCGGGTGGTTGCAGGGGAAGACGCCAACCCCCTGGCGTTATTCCTGTGCATGCCGGGCGCAATTTTTGCTGGTCTAAGGCGAGCGGTCAGGAATAAACCGGCATACCTTGCGTGTACGGCACTGGGCCAGGAGGGGCGGCGCTAGCCGGTGATGCCGGGCGTGATGGCGAGCATGGAGGCGTGCGTACCGGCGCTGCGGCGCTATGCCCGCTCGCTGCTGCGCGACCGCCAGGAGGTTGACGATTTGGTGCATGACTGTCTCGTACGCGCGCTCGACCAGCTCCACACCCGTCGCGACGACGGCGACATGCGCGCCTGGCTGTTCGCCATCATGCACAATCTGTTTGTCAGCCGTGCGCGCCGGAATAAAGTGAGAAGTCGAACGGTCTCTCTCGAAGACGTGAACCAGGACGATCTGGCGATGCGGCCAACTCAGGAGGGGCACATGCAGATGCACGACCTGCTGCGCGCCCTCGACGGCCTGTCCGAAGAGCAGCGCAGCGTGCTGCTGCTGGTGTCGGTGGAGGACCTCTCGTACGCGCAGGTCGCCCAAGTGCTCGGCATTCCGATCGGTACCGTGATGTCACGCCTGTCCCGCGCGCGCGAGCGTCTGCGCCTTATGACGGAAGGCGATGCGCCGCCGGCGCTTAGGAGGGTCAAGTGAGCGACCCCTCCCGCTCCATCGACGAGGACGATCTGCACGCCTTCGTCGACGGCCAGCTCGCGCCAGACAGGCGCATTGCGTTGCAGCGATATCTCGACGCTAATCCCGACGCAGCCCGGCGAGTGGCTGCCTATCAGGCGCAGCGGACGGCGCTCAGGGCAGTCTTTATGGCGTCAGAGACCGAGGCACTGCCGCCGCAGCTCGACCTCGCGCGCATCCTGCAAGAGCGGCGGCACCGCCAACTCGCGCGCTGGCGCATCGCTGCGGCGATCGCGCTGGCGCTCGGTATCGGCGGCGCTGGCGGATGGTTTTTGCACCGACCGCCGGCACCTGGGCGGACCGCCCTCGCGATGCAGCTGCTGGAACAGGAGGCGTTCGCGAGCCATGTCGTTTATGCCTCCGATCGCCGCCATCCGATCGAGGTCGGCGCATCCGACGAGCCGCATCTCAAGCAGTGGCTCTCCAACCGGTTGGGGCATCAGGTAGCGCCCCCGGACCTCTCGTCGCTCGGTTACCAGCTCATCGGCGGCCGGCTGCTCGCCACCGAGCGCGGCGCACCGGCGGCGCTGTTCATGTACAGCGACGCCGCCGGCCAGCGGTTGTCGTTGCTGCTGCGTCCGATGGCGCCCGATCTGAAGGCGCCTGATACTGATATCAAACACGCCGAGATCTCCGGCTGCGCGTGGATCGCCAAAGGCATGGGCTACGCGGTGGTAGCGGCGCTCCCTGACAACGAGCTCGATCGCGTGGCCGATAAGATACGGGCCGAGCTCGGCACCGGATGAATGCGCTGAGCCGCATGTTGTTCCGTGGTGCGCTCGCGCTCGGATTGGCGACGATCGATATCGGTGCCTCCGGCGCGAACGGGCTCGTCTATTCCGTTGACCAGCGTTCCGGCTCGATCACCTTCTCCGTCAATCATTTCGGACTCTTTTCGTCAGAAGGCCGGTTCGAACGTTTCACCGGCCGCCTCAACCTCGACCTCGACCAACCCCAGCAGACTGCTTTCCGTTTCAACATCGATGCCACATCGGTTGCCATGCCTTGGGGCCCGGAGAACGCGATAGTGCGCGGGCCCGACGTCTTCGACGTCGGCCGCTACCCGATGATCTCGTATGTTAGCACTTCAGTTGCCCCACGCCCGGATCACCACTATGCAATCGCCGGTACGCTGCAGCTTCGCGGCGTGGCACGCCCGCAGCCACTTGACGCGCTACTGCTGAACCGCACGGCTGACAAGCTCCGCCACGTCGAAACCGCCGACTTTGATGTCACCGGCCGGCTGAAACGCTCGGATTTCGGCATGGTGGCTGATCAGGCGATTATCTCGGACGCGGTAACGCTCCATATTCATCTTCGCGTCGAGCTCCCGGCGGCACCGGATAGCGAGGGCGCCCGCACTTTACAACCGCTGCCCGCCCGCTGATCCTTCGCGTCCATGGATGACGAACGCCGCGCGTCGGCGCGCGACGAGGCTGAGTCCGCGCTGCCGGACTGGCAACGAACCATGTGGGCCATGGTGAGCATCCAGTTCATCATGACCATGTCATTCAGCATCCTCAGCCCGATCATGCCGCTCTTCCTGCCAGAGCTCGGCGTGACGCAGCCAGCGCAAATCGCTCTGTGGGCCGGCATTCTGAACGGCACCACCGCTTTCATTGCCGCGTTCGCCTCGCCGCTCTGGGGCCGCGTCGCTGACCGGCGAGGACGCAAGCTCATGCTGCTGCGCTCGAGTTTCGCGATCGCCTTCTTCACGGGACTGATGGGCCTGTCGCTGAATGTCTGGCAGTTCTTCGCCGCGCGCGCACTGATGGGTGCCTTCGCCGGGTTCTCGGCCTCGGCGATTGCATTGGTGGCGAGCCAGGTGCCGGAGCAGCGGCTCGGTTATGCGCTGGGCTGGCTCAGCACCGGCCAACTCGTCGGCGGGTTGGTCGGTCCGGTACTCGGAGGCGCCGTCAGTGACGCGACCGGCAGCGTGCGTGTGCCATTCTACTGCACCTCGGCGATCTGCCTGATCACGATGGTCCTGGCCTGGGCGATAGTGGACGAGCGCTTCACCCCGCCGCGCCACGGGCGGCGGCAAGGTTCGATGCTGTCCAGCCTCGCGTTGCTGACCCGCTCTGCCGGGCTGCTGCCACTCTTCTTTGTGCTGCTGCTGGCGCAATTCGGCGTGCGGACAGTGCAGCCGGTGGTGACACTGTTCGTGCAGGACCTTGTCGGCAATCCGGCAAATTTGGCGACTCTGGCCGGCATCGCCTTCTCGGTGACCGGAGTTGGCGACCTGGTTGCATCACCGTTCCTGGGTAAGCGCAGCGACCAGATCGGCTATCGTCGCGTGCTGCTGATCTGCCTGCTCGGTGCCGCCGTAATGAGTCTTCCGCAAGCCTTCGTGCACAGCTACTGGATGTTCGTGGCCGAGCGGTTCGGCGTCGGCTGCTTCATCGGGGGGATTCTGCCGACCGCGAACGCGCTGGTCGGCCGGATCGTCCCGCGCGCCCAGCGCGGCACGGTTTATGGGGTGACCGCCTCGGCAACCTTCCTCGGCAACTCGCTGGGGCCGCTGACCGGTGGCGGCGTGGCGGCGGCGCTTGGCCTCCGCTGGGTGTTCCTGGTCACCGCCGGCCTGCTGCTGGCGAACCTGGTCTGGGTCTATTTCACCGTCCCCGAATTTTCCGAAGCGACGCCGGGAGACGGCACGTCGGCCGCATGATCACGCTCGCGCGAGGCCGCATTTTCTGGCGGGAATCCACGGAACGACGGGTTGCAAGCCTGGGCCGAATGGGATCACTGGCGAAATCACGCTTCGCGCGCGGTCTTTGCCGCGGCGCAGCCGGTTCGGAGTGGAAGTCGACAGGAGAACAACATGAGTAAGTTCCGCAACATTGCCCCGTTGGTCGTGGCTGGCGCTCTGATCGGGCTGGCCGGCTGTTCTTCTTCGAACCAGCAGGCCGCTGCCACGCCTCCGGCCGCCCCACCGCCGGCACCCGCGCCTGCCCCGCCGCCGCCCGCTCCTGCGGTGAACCCGATGGCGCCGAGCACGCTGCGTCAGGTGCAGACCGCTTTGAAGCATGACGGCCTCTACCGCGGCCATATTGATGGCAAGTGGGGACCGATGACCGAGCACGCGGTCATGGCGTTTCAACAGAAGAACGGGCTTCAGGCCACCGGCCAACTCGACGACGCAACGCTCTCGGCGATGCACATCGGCGGCGGCATGAGCAGCAGCATGAATGGCATGGGCGGCGGAAGCATGAGCTCGAATGCCGGCGCCCCCATGACCGGCTCGACCGCTCCCGCCGCCGGCGCGGCGCCACCCAGCGGCACAACCAACCCGTAGTCACCACCGGCAACGACCCGCCTGCTGTCTGGCGCGAGCCTCGACGCCTCGGACGACGCCGGGCCATACTACTCGGTACCGTCCCTGGCCGAGGGAGCCCGACGTGCCGGTCAGCAAGGAAGCCTACCGCGAGGCCATGGCGCGGCTCGGAGCGGCGGTGAACGTGATTACCACCGCCGGGCCGGGCGGCCGCGCCGGCTTTACGGCCTCCGCCGTGTGCAGCGTGACCGACACGCCGCCCACGCTGCTGATCTGCACCAACCGCAGCAACAACTCCTATGCCGCGCTGAAGGCCAACGGCGTGGTTTGCGTCAATACGTTGACCGCCGGCCAGCAGGAGTTGTCGTCGGTCTTTGCTGGCCTGACCCCCCATTCCGTCGAACAGCGCTTCGACTTCGGCGGCTGGTACACGCTGATCACCGGCGCGCCGGTGCTGCAGGACGCGGCGGTCGCCTTTGACTGTTACATCGACAAGGCGGTCGAGGTGGGTACGCACGATGTGTTCTTCTGCATCGTCGAGGCCGTGCGATTAGGCGAGGCGCATGAGGGGCTGATCTACTACGCGCGCGCTTATCATCGCATTGTGCACAACGACTGATTGCATGTCTCAACTACGGATACTTGACATTCATCAACGGAGTTTCGTGCCTCGCGAACCCGGTTCAGTTTTCGAGAGCGGGCCCCTCTGCACGGAGCGCTCCGGCTCGCCACTCACTCACACGTGATTACCTCTCGGTAATCCGCGGCTCGCCTCAAGCGCAGGTTCCGGCGATAATAAGTGCTCGAAGAGACAACTACCGTAAAAACTGTCCGGGACTAGTCCGGTGCCCACCTAGGCATCCGTGGCTATTCGTAACAAACGCGGCCGCTTGGGGAAGCCGGTGAACGCACCTCAAGATGTGACTCGAGTCATACCGGATCTGGTCTTCCTCGCGATACGGTTCGGGCTGCCTTCACGTGAAGGCAGGTCGAAAGAGCCAAAACGGGTCCCCTTCGGCGCTGTCCGATCACAGTGAGGAGAAAGAAGCCATGAAACACATCGGTTCAGCCGTCGGCGCGGCAGTACTCCTTTCCGCCGCCAGCACCGCCCATGCGGAGTTCCAAAACATAATCGATCCGGCGAACACGACCTTTACCCAGGCATTGGGGATCAACGGGTCCGACACCATCGTCGGCTACGGGGAAACCGGCGCCACGCCCAACTTCGATGGTTTCGTGCTCACGCTGCCAAGCACCTTCACTCGGGAGAATTTTCCGAACCCCTCGCCGCCGCCGTCAACGCTCTTTACCCAGGTGGTCGGCATCGACGCCGCTGGCGATACTGTAGGGTTCTACGTCACTAATCCTGCCCTTGGAACCACCAGCGGCTTCTACAAGCCAGCCGGCGGCTCGTTCACCACTGTCAATCAACCCGGCTCGGTTTTCAATCAGTTGCTTGGCATCAACCAGGCTGGCAACGAAATCGCCGGCTACTCGTCGTTCACCGATCCCACCGGGGGGACAGGGCAGGAGGCATTCTCGCTGATCAGGAGCACCGGCACCTACACCAATATCAACTCCCTGCTCGTCACCAAGTTCGGTCCGAACTTCAATAGCCAAGCGACCGGCGTTAACAACTCCGGCACGGTCGTTGGATTCTATCAGCCGACCAGCAGCACCTTCAACGGATTCGAGGACAAAGGTGGCGTAATAAGCAGCGTCACTGCGCCCTTCTCCGGAGTGGTTTCCACGCAGGCGCTCGGAATCAACGACCTTGGTGAGATAGTCGGCGACTACACACTTGCGAACGGCAACATGTTCGGATTCCTCGACAACGGTGGCGTGTTCACCACATTGGATCCGTTTGGCTCAACGGCGGTCACCGCCAACGGGATCAATGACAAGGGCAAGATCGTCGGCTTCTACGTGAACGGCGCCGGCAACACGATCGGCTTCCTGACCCCGGCTCCCGAGCCGGCGTCGTGGGTGCTTCTGGGCACCGGGCTGATCGGTCTCGCGGTGACTCGCCGGCGTCGGCGCAGCGCTGGCTAAGGCAGAGTATTCGACGCACCCCAGATTCGCCCTATGCATGAGGGCGCTGCTGCCCTCATAGCTGAAGACAGAAAAGCGCAACTACAGAGGCACGGAGAAGACAGGCTCCGTGCCTTTGTGCTCTGGGTCAACCTCATGTCAGATGTTCTGCAGAGGTCCCAGGTGCCGCCGCGAGTCGTCGCGATCATCCCGGTGCTGAACGAGGCAGGAGCGATCGGTCCCACCATCGCCTCCCTACCCCGCGACGTCGTCGGCGCGACGATCGTGGTCGATGGCGGCAGTCGCGACGGCACCGTGGACGAAGCACGGGCGGCTGGAGCCCAGGTCCTGATCGAGACGCGCCCCGGCTATGGACGCGCCTGTGCCCTAGGTGCCAGGCGGGCGGTCGAGCTGGACGCCGAAGTGGCCCTGTTCCTAGACGGCGACGGAGCGGACCCGGCGGAGCAGGCCGGGCGTCTCGTCGGCCCCGTGCTGGCGGATGAAGCTGATTTCGTGCTGGCGACGCGGACCGACGGCACCCGTGAGCCGGGCAGCATGGGGCCGCATCAGGTATGGGCGGGCCGGTTCCTCGGCCACGCGATCGGAATCACCTGCGGCGTTCGCTACAGCGACATGAGCGCGTTCCGAGCCATCCGGCTCGACCGGCTGACGGCGCTGCCGATGCGCGAGATGACCTACGGCTGGAACCTCGAGATGCAGATGCGTGCCGCCAGGGCCGGGCTGCGCGTGCTCGAGGTGCCCCTGCCCTATCGCCGGAGGATTGTCGGCCGCTCGAAAGTCGCTGGTACCCTGCGTGGCACGCTGAAGGCGGGATGGCGGATCATCGTGACGTTCATGAGGGTATGGCTAGTTCCCCCCTCCCCTTGCGGGAGGGGGGAGAGGCAGGGGTCGGAAGTGGGCCGTTCTCGTTGAAAGCCCGCCCCCGCGCGTTTCGGCTACGTCCGCAACCGCGACAATTCCAGCAGCACACTCGTCTCCAATTCCTTCTCGTCGAGCCGGTGCTTCACCAAGTCCCCGATCGAGACGATGCCGACCAGCCGCCCGTCGTCGATGACAGGCATATGCCGGAAGCGCGACACCGTCATTCGCGCGAGCACCGCATCGATCCGATCGTCCGACCGGCAGGAGACCACCGGCGTGCTCATGACCTTATGCACCTCCCAATGGAGCGCCTCCGCACCGTGGTGCGCGATCGCGTTCACGAGGTCGCGCTCGGAGAAGACGCCGACTAGCTTCAGCCAGCGATCCTCGACCACCAGCGCACCGATCCGGTGCGCCGACAGCTTGGCTACGGCATCGGCCAGCGAATCGAATGTGCGGATCTTGATGACCTCGTGCCGACCCTTTGCGTGCAACACGTCCGAAATGAGCATCTCGGCCCTCCCTGAACCCGAAACACTGGCTTCTGGCCGCCCGGGGACGCGGGCCGGGGTCCGAGGGGTCCGTGGAGCAGGCGGTCAAACCTGAAGGGAATATGGTCCTCACCGCATCGCGGTTGAAGCACGAGTCTCGCACCAGGGGTCGATCATCCGTTCCTGCGAAAGCCTGAATCCATGAGCCCCGCAAAGGCCCGCAGGAGCCGAGTTGACCGGACGAACCGGGCGGGTGTAGCGATAGAAATGCAATTGAGAAGCGATCGCAGATAGCGGCCGCTGCCCTTAAAGCCAGGAGAACCCGCGTGCCCTTCCGCTCTTGCCTGGAAAGCTCTATGCGCCGGCTTCGGTCGCTTGGAAACCTTTCCGCTGCCGCTCTGATCCTGGGAACCCTGGCGACACATCCGGCAGTGGCAGCAGGTCCCACCGTGCTCACCCTGTACAGCGCCCAGCACCATCAGATGGTCGGTCTGCTGACGCAGACTTTTACCAAACAGACCGGCATTCAGGTTCGCGTCCATTCCGGCGAGGCACCGGAGATCGCCAATCAGATCGCGCAGGAGGGCGCCCAGTCGCCGGCCGATGTATATTTCACGGAGAACTCGCCCGAGCTGACGCTGCTCGACGAGAAGGGCTTACTGGCCAAGGTCGATCCCTCGACGCTGGCGCAGGTCCCGGCCAAATACAGCGCTGCGGACGGAAGCTGGGTCGGCGTGCTCGCACGCGAGAACGTGCTGGCCTTCAACCCCTCCATGATCCAGGAAAGCCAATTGCCGGCCTCGCTCCTCGATCTCGCCAAACCCGAGTGGAAGGGCAAGGTGGCGATCGCGCCGAGCGACGCGGATTTCCTGCCGCTGGTCGAAGCGGTCGTGGTGCTGAAGGGCAAGCCGGCGGCGCTGGACTGGCTCAAGGGCCTGAAGCAGAACGCGCAGATCTTCGATGACGACGAAGGCGTCGTGGCCGCGGTGGATCGGGGTGCGGTCGCGACAGGCATCATCAACAACTATTACTGGGCGCGGCTGCGTACCGAGGAAGGTCCCCAGAAGGTGCACAGCCAGATCCACCGTTTCGCCAATGGCGATGTCGGCGCGTTGGTGAACGTCTCGGGCGCCGCGGTGCTGCGATCGTCGAAGCACCCCGAAGCGGCCCAGCGCTTCCTGGCCTTTCTCGTCAGCAAGCCGGTGCAGCAGATGCTCGGCCAGAGCGACATCGATTTCGAGTATCCGCTGGCCAAGGGCGTGGCGCCCAATCCGCTGTTAAAGCCGTTCGATCAGTTGCAACCGCCCCAGATCAGCATGGCGCAACTCGGCGATGACCAGGAGGCGGCGCAACTGCTCCGTCAGGCCGGCCTGATCTGATGGCAGAAGCGGTCGCCGCCGCCGGTACTCGCTTGGCCGCGGCGTCCCGGGGGCGCCCGCCCATCGCGCTGCTCGCGGCATCCGCAATTGGCCCATTGCTCGTGGTCCTGCCGCTCGCCTTCACGGTGTTCCAGGCGACGCGGGCCACCAGTGCCGAGGTAACAGAGCTGCTGTTCCGGCCACTGGTTGGTGAACTGCTGATCAACACGATCGGCTTGCTGCTGGCGACCACGGCCACCGCTGCCGTCATCGGCACGGCCGCCGCTTGGTCGGTGGAGCGCACACGCTTGCCCGGCCGTCAGATCTGGGCGGTGCTGGCCGCAGTACCGCTCGCAATACCGCCCTTCATCAGCAGTTATGCATGGGTATCGCTGAGCCCCGCGTTACAAGACTTCGCCGGTGCCTGGCTGGTGGTCACCTGCTCCTATTACCCGCTGGTCTATCTGCCGGTCGCGGCTGCCCTGCGCGGCCTGGACCCCGCCTTGGAGGAGAGTGGCCGATCGCTGGGCCAAGGACTATGGGGCTGCTTCTTCCGCGTCGTGTTGCCGCAGCTTCGCCCGGCATTGCTGGGCGGCATGCTGTTGGTGGCACTGAACGTGCTGGTCGAGTTCGGCGCATTCGCCTTGCTGCGATTCCGCACCTTCACGACCGAGCTTTATGTGGAATATCGGACCGGCTTCAACGGACCCGGCGCATCGCTGCTGGCGGTCGTCTTGCTGCTGCTCTGCCTGGTGTGCCTGGTCGCAGAGGTGAAAGTGCGGGGCAGCGCCCGCTATGCCCGCCTGGGCCCCGGGACACGCCGCCGCGCCACACTCAACGAGCTGGGCTGGACCAAACTGCTCGTCCTTGCCGCCTTCGGCGCTTTAGTCGCGGCGACGTTGGGGGTTCCACTCGGGATGATCGCGTATTGGCTGACGCAGCACGGCTCGGCCGCCGTCTCACCAGCCGAGGCATCCGCCGGGCGATTGCTTGACGCTGCGTTTGCTTCCGTGTGGCTGGGTCTGGCCGGTGCGGCAGTCACCGTGACTCTGGCTTTGCCGCTCGGGTTCCTGGCCTCGCGCTATCAGGGGTGGTTGATCACGCTGCTGGAACGGGCGGCCTATCTGGCGCAGGGGGTTCCCGGCATCGTCGTCGCGCTTGCGTTGATCTCATTGACCGTCCGCGCCGTGCATCCGCTTTACCAGACAGCGGTACTGCTGATCGCGGCCTACGCCATCGTCTTTCTGCCTCTGGCGCTGATCAGCGTGCGTGCGGCGCTGATGCAGGCGCAACGGGGGCTGGAGGAGGTGGCTCGTTCGCTCGGGTTGGGCTGGGCGGGGGTGGCGCGGCGGGTGGTGCTGCCGCTGGCCGGTCCGGGGCTGGGGGCGGCCGCGGCCCTTGTGTTCGTCTCCGTCGTGACCGAACTCACTGCTACGCTGTTACTGGCGCCAATCGGCACGGAGACTCTGGCAACGCAAGTCTGGGCTGACACCTCGACGCTGGCCTTCGCCGCAGCAGCGCCGTACGCCGCGCTGATGGCCATGTTGTCGCTTCTCTCCACTTGGCTGCTGGCCCGGCGGTTCGCCGATTCACACCTCTCCCGCTCTGCGGGAGAGGTCGCCGCGCATCAGCGCGGCGGGTGAGGGTGCCGCAGCATGGCGACTCTCCGCATTGCGGGACTGGCTAAGGCATTCGGCGGCAATCGAGTTCTGTCGGACGTCAACCTGACGGTCGCATCCGGCGAGCTGATCGCGATCCTCGGCGCTTCTGGCAGCGGCAAGACCACGCTGCTGCGGCTGATCTGCGGATTCGAGCGCGCCGATTCCGGGACGATCGAGGTCGATGCGAGAGTTGTCTCCGGGCCAGGCTTGCATGTGCCGCCCGAGCAGCGGCAGATCGGCTATGTAGCCCAGGAAGGCGCGCTATTCCCGCACCTTTCCGTGGCCGACAACATCGTCTTTGGCCTGCCGCGCCGGCTGCGACGGACGCATCAGCGGGTTGGCGAGCTGCTGGAACTGGTCGGACTGCCAGCCTCGTTTTCCGAGCGGCCGCCGCAAGCGCTGTCCGGAGGCGAACAGCAGCGCGTGGGGCTCGCGCGTGCGCTTGCGCCGTCCCCCAAGCTGGTGCTTCTCGACGAGCCGTTCTCCGCCCTGGATGCCGCCCTACGCGTCGAGACCCGCGAGGCGGTGGCGGCCGCGCTCGCTGCTGCCGGTGCCACGGCGCTGCTGGTGACCCACGATCAGGCCGAGGCCTTGTCGATGGGCCACGAGGTTGCCGTGCTGCGGCAGGGCCGGCTCGTGCAGGTGGCGGACCCGGTGACGCTCTACCGTTACCCCGAGGACGCCGACCTTGCCCGTTTCGTCGGCGAGGCGGTGCTGTTGCCGGGCGTCGCGGCGAACGGGCACGCGACGTGCGCGCTGGGGCAGCTTCCGCTTGCGTCTGCTGTGCACGAGGGACCGGTCGATGTGCTGGTGCGCCCGGAGCAGATCCGGGTCGTTCCCGGATATCATGCGCAAGGGGTGCGTGCGCGGGTTTGCAGCGTGACTTTCTATGGACATGACGCCAGCGTCAGTCTGTTGCTGTCGGATCTCCGGCCGGCGAGACGAGTCGTTGCCCGCGTTGCCGGACATGCAAGCCCTCAGCCTGGGACGGAAGTCGCTCTGTCGGTCGAGGGCGACGTCATCGCATTCCCTGCTGAACGCAGCAGGGCGGAGGAGGGGCCTTCGGTCGGTGTTACCGACCCGCTCGGCACGGTGTCTTCGCTTTAGCGTTTGTACAGCCGGCGACCGTCGTGCCGGAGATCACCTCTGAAGCGAGTCGGCGATTCCAGAGGAAATGAGGGCGTTCGAACCGGTGGCCGCAGATCGGTATCATATCACACCAGCTTCCGCCGCAATGCCTCGTTCACCAGTGCCGGATTGCCCTTCCCCGCCATCGCCTTCATTACCTGGCCGACGAAAAAGCCGAGCAGCTTATCTTTGCCTGATCGGTACTCGGCCACCTTGTCGGCATTCGCCGCCAGCACGCGTTCCACTGCGGCCTCGATCGCGCCCGCATCGGTCACCTGGCGCAGGCCCTTGGCATCAACGATGGTCGCCGGGTCCTGGCCGGTCTGCACCATCGCCTCGAATACATCCTTAGCGATACGACCATTGATCGTGCCGTCGGCCATCAGGTCGAGCAGCTTTCCAAGATTTGCCGCGCTCGCTGGACTGTTGGTAATCGTTCGGCCGGTGCGGTTCAGCGCAGCAAAGAGATCGCCCATGACCCAGTTGGCTACCTGCTTCGCGTCGCGCCCAGCCGCCACCGTCTCGTAAAAGTCGGCCGTCGCCTGCTCGGCTACCAGGACACCGGCATCGTAGCCCGGCAAGCCATACTGCTGCCTGAAGCGCGCTCGCTTGGTGTCCGGCAGCTCCGGCAGCCCAGCCTTCAGCTCTGCGATCCAGCCCTCATCGAGCACCAGCGGCAGCAGATCGGGATCGGGGAAATACCGGTAGTCGTGCGCATCCTCCTTGCTACGCATGCTCCGCGTCACCCCCCGCACAGCGTCGAACAGGCGAGTCTCCTGCTCCACGGTGCCACCCGACTCCCACACTTCGACCTGGCGCTTCGCCTCCGCCTCGATCGCCTGCATGACGAAGCGGACCGAGTTGACGTTCTTCACCTCGCAGCGCGTGCGGTACGGTTCGCCATGCTTTCGCACCGACACATTGATGTCGGCGCGCATGGAGCCCTCCTCCATGTTGCCGTCGCAGGTGCCGAGATAGCGCAGAATGGTCCGCAGCTTGCGCAGATAGGCGCCGGCCTCCTCCGGGCTGCGCAGGTCGGGCTCGCTGACGATCTCCATCAGCGCCACGCCGGCGCGGTTGAGGTCGATCAGCGACTTCGTCGGATGCTGGTCATGCAGTGATTTCCCCGCATCCTGCTCGAGGTGCAGGCGGGTGATGCCGATCGGTTTCGTGCTGCCGTCAGAGAGCTCGATCTCGACCGTGCCCTCGCCGACGATCGGGTGCTGGTATTGGCTAATTTGATAGCCAGCCGGCAGATCGGCGTAGAAGTAATTCTTGCGATCGAAACGGCTGACCACATTGATATGTGCATTCAGGCCAAGCCCGGTGCGCACCGCCTGAGCCACGCATTCGCGGTTGATCACCGGCAGCATGCCGGGGAAGGCGGCATCGACGAAGCTGACTTGCGTGTTCGGCTCGGCACCGAAATCGGTGGCAGCGCCCGAGAACAGCTTCGCCTTGCTGATGACCTGGGCGTGGACTTCCAGGCCGATCACCACTTCCCAGGCGCCTGTCGAGCCGTCGATACTGTATGCCATGTCGCCTTGTCGCCACCGGAGCACGCTATCCCGAAGACCGATTATAGCCGCTTCCCCGGGTTGCGACAGACCCGGGCCTGCAGAATAGAAAAGCGGCGCCCGAAGGTGCCACTTCCCGAGAGTTCCCGCGCTATGAGGAAGCTGGTTAGCTCTTCCGACGCCGCCGCGCCAGGCCGAGGCCAACCAGACCGGCCCCAAGCACCGATAGCGTCATCGGCTCGGGTACCAGTGTGTTGACCGTCCCGCCAATCGCGAAGTCGCGCCCGAGGGCGCCGTTGATCGCGCTGATGGCAGGGCTGTCAAGCGCGACAGTGGTCGACGAGGGGCTGGGGGGCGATACCTCGGCGTGGCGGGGCCAGAGCCGCCACGACAGCACCGTGGCGTCGGTGCTGTCGTCCATCATTCTGCCCGCTGAGGGGGTGTTACCGGTGTCAGGCGGGGGCCGGTCAGCCGGATGATTCGGCGGGCGCCAGCTTGTCCTGCGTCTTCGTCTCGAAATCGCCGGCGTCGTGGCGCTCGTGCAACTGGGTTGATGGGTCGCCGCTGGTGCGGTTCACCATCCGCCCACGCTGCACCGCCGGCCGTGCACCGATGGCATCGGCCCAGCGGTTGACATGCTTGTATTCCTGCACCGAAAGGAACTCGGCCGCCCCGTAGAGCCAGCCTTTCACCAGCCCACCATACCAGGGCCAGACGGCCATATCGGCGATCGTATACACATCGCCCGCCAGGTACTCGTTGTCCGCCAGCCGGTGATCGAGCACATCGAGCTGACGCTTCGCCTCCATGGCATATCGATCAATGGCATACTCGATCTTCATCGGCGCATAGGCGTAGAAATGGCCGAATCCGCCACCCAGGTAAGGCGCGCTGCCCATCTGCCAGAACAGCCATGACAGGCATTCGGCGCGCACGCCGGGCTCGGTTGGCAAAAACGCACCGAACTTCTCGGCGAGGTACAACAGGATCGCGCCGGACTCGAAGACCCGGATGGGCTTCGGACCGCTGCGGTCCAGCAGCGTCGGTATCTTGGAGTTGGGATTCACCGCGACGAAGCCGCTGCCGAACTGATCGCCCTGGCCGATCCTGATCAGCCAGGCGTCGTACTCCGCGCCGCTATGGCCGAGTGCGAGCAACTCCTCCAGCATCATGGTGACCTTCACGCCGTTCGGCGTGCCCTGGGAATAGAGCTGGAGCGGATGGCGGCCGACCGGCAGTGCCTTCTCATGCGTGGGCCCTGAGATCGGGCGGTTGATGTTTTCGAACCGGCCGCCACTTGGCTTGGTCCAGGTCCAAACCTTCGGTGGTGTGTACTCGGCTGAGTCGGACATGGGCGATGCTCCAGATGTTCGGCGGGAACGTGGCGTTGCTCCTGACTTGGCGCAAGCCAGGATAGGTGGGCATCGCATAGTCGGATGCCGGCTCTGTCTGTCCTGTCAGTTCAAATGCCGCAGAAAATTCTTATGGAAACTCGCTCCGGGCATCACCTATCCTAAGGTAGGCTTCCTCGGTTGAAACAATTCATAAAAATCGCAACATCATTTCTCACAAGGTCATCTGGCAGAAAGCGTTCCCCGAGGACAGTCTCACGCACGATGCAAGCGAATTCTCGCAGATTCCGAAAATACTCGGTGTCGTCTCCTCTGTCAAAACCGCCTAAGTCTTGCGCCTGCAGGATCGTAGAAAGGTCGTTGTGGGCAATGAGCTTGTTGCGTGCATCCCGTATCTTTCTCTCGAACGTCATCATCCTGTCTCGCAACCCCATGAGCTTTGCTTTTGTTGTCGCATCCCACTGCCCGTGGTCGATGATATGGTCAATCGACAGGTTTTTGTGTCCGCCCTGAATCGCAGGGTCATGAAGCTTAGCTAACTGTTGAATCCAGTATTCTTGAAGGATGTAGCTTAAGCGAGCGAAAAAATGCTCGTAATGAGGCATCTTCAGGTTCTCTACGTCCGGGTTTTCGTCGAACAGATATTTCCGCGTTTGCCATGCTTGGAGCACCCAGTCGCAGAGATTGCAGAATTGCTCGACAACATCTTTGCTGTGCATAGGCAGAAGTTGAGCGCAGTCGCTTGGGGTCACACCCTGATCCTTTCCACCTCGTCGAGGCCGAGTTCCTCGCGCCGGCGATCGTAGAGCTGCGTTGTGCGCGTAGACCACCTGGCGGTCACCCAGCCGGTCGAACAGATGGCGCAACGCGGCCAGCCGCGCTTTGACGGTCGGCGCTGCACGCTCCTGCTGCTGCAACTCGATCCAGGCGGCGACGTGAAGCGGCTGCACGGCCGTGACCGACGGCACGCCTTGTTCGTCGCACCAGGCCAGAAACTCCGCCACAGCGCGGCCGTAGGCTCGCCGCGTGTGCGGGTTGCGGATGTTGGCCGCGAAGAATTCCAGGAAACGCACAGAGGCACGCTCGCCGGATGCTGCGATCAACGCTGGCACGGGATGCGCCGCGCGCAAGCGGGCGGTGATCTTGGTCGGACTGGCAATCGCAGGGAGCTGGCCGGTCATTGACGTGGCCTCACGATGCTGCCTGGCGGAACGCCCGCGAGTTTGTGAACGCGCTGACACTCGGCGGCGAGCGCGTCACGATACGGGCCGGTCGGACCGCACACCACCTGCCGCTGTTGGCGGTTGCGGGCATGGCGGGCGGCCGACTGCCAGGGCTGATCGTCGGTCATCGGGCCTTCCACCGAGAGGATGCGCAGATGATTGTCGGCGACGATCAGGTAGAACGGCTCGATGGGAGGGGCCTCGGGCATGAGGCATGCTACCCCGTTTCCTAAATATGATAAAGGACATTATCATATATACCTCGGCCGAGCCAGACGGTCGGCCTGCCGCATCCTCGATCGGGTCTGAACCGCAGTAGCTTCAAACTGCTATACCTGCACCTGCCTGGCTCCCTGAGCCCAAAGTGCCGAAGGACGCACGCATGACTCGCAGACTAGGAACCTGTTATATCTCAGCGCCAGCGGGCACCGACCTCGACAATATTAGAAGCGTACTCTCAAAGCGCGGCATACGTGTCCTTGTCCCTGAGGATTCGGCTTCTTACACGGAAGTCGTTAGCGACGTCCCGCGTCTCATGTCTCAGGCCGATCTGGTAATCGGCATCCTCACGCGCGAGCGCAGATCGCAATGGGTTCTCTTCGAGCTTGGGCAAGCGGTCGCACTGGGCAAGCAAATTGTGGTCTTCGCACCTCCGAAGAGCGACATATTACCGACCAACTTGCAGCGCTTTCTGACCTTGCGAATCAACCTTTCAAATCGGGAGGCAATCGCGTTTGCGCTTGACCAAGTTCTCGCTGCGCCCGAGCGCGTCTCAGACGATGGCAAGCGGCGCACGGAAGGCGGCCGATATCTGCGAAAGAAGGAGGTCCGATATCTGCGAAAGAAGGAGGAAGGCAGGGGGCTCGGCCCTCAGGTTGACGAGCTGCTGCCTAAACTCCGCGAGGCAGTCGCAGAACGACAGGGACGCAGGTTTGAAGAGCTGGTCGCATGTGCCATCCGCTCTTCCGGTGTTGAGGTGGTCGCAGAAGCACCGATCGACGATCGTCGCTTTGATCTCGCTATCTGGTCAGATACCCTCCAGCCACTCGTTGGCAATCCTCTGCCGATCGAATTGAAGCTGCGGTTGGAGAATCCAAGTGAGCTTCGGGCAGCGCTACAACAATGTCTTCGTTCTGCTCACGCCGCAGGCTCTACATGGAGCCTGCTAATTTACGGAGAGGGGCTCAGCAGTAAAGATAAAGTCTGGTCAACGACCGCACCAACAGTCCTCGCGATCTCAATAGATGAACTCATCCGGGAGATGCGAGTGACGCCCTTCGTCGATATCATTCGTAGATTAAGGAACTTGCGCGTGCACAGCGGGATCGCAGCTGATGCCGACACTCGATAACGCGAAAATGCAAGCATACATCAAGGCAGGCACAAATGCCGCCACGATGACAGAGAAGGGCAAGGCGCTTGAGAACCTGATCTGCTACGTCTTCGGCCGCGTTCCGGGCATCACTATTACCCATCGTAACGCGATGAATGTGTTCAGCACCGAAGAAATCGATGTCGCGCTGTGGAACGATAAGCATTCCACGGGTTTCGGTTTCCTGCCTGATCTGATCCTTGTTGAGTGCAAAAATTGGTCCACCAATGTCGGAAGCGAAGAGGTCAGTTGGTTCGACTCAAAGCTCCGGGGCCGGGGCCTCGATTTCGGCATTTTGCTCGCCACTAAAGGTATAACTGGCAATGCCGACGATCTAACGCGCGCGCATTCCGTTGTCGCCGCAGCCCTACGGGAGAAGCGCAGGCTTGTCGTCATAACGACGGCCGAGGTGGTGCGCTTAGCGAACACCGACGCACTGGCGCATCTAGTGAAGCGGAAGCTGTGCGAGATGGTAGTAAGGGGCTCGATCTGCTGACGAGACCAGGCAGATGGGGGCGATAAACCGGATTATCACGTGCTAATTGGGTGGTATTCGAGGGAGGGCCGCCGCAACCGTTGGCCTTTGATCAATCGTCCGATGATACTGACGCCCATTTGCACCGCTGCAAGTGCGGGCAGGCTTTCAGCCAGTGTCCGTGGCACGTTACTGCAAAGGGACCGGAGTCACCCCCGGTGGCATTTGATATGAGATAAAGAGGCGCGCAATTCGGTCTCTATCCATTGCCCAATTGTTAAATACTGTATACATTGTTTGAAAGCTGGTTCCTGTCGCAGCCATCAACTCCGGCGTGAACATAAACCTCGACCAACCAATCCCACACTCTGACGGTATGGGCCCGCATGGCGCTTCACCAACTGCACTGTCCCACGCGCTTAGATGGATCGCCACCACAGTTGCAGAGGCTGGGATGGCAGCCAGGAGGGGCACACAGCTTCCGTAAAGGGCGTCGTTCTCTTTAAAGAATCCGCCGAAGTTTCCACCAAGCGACTGCGGGTCCGAGAATTCCTGCCTCGCAATAAGCATTAGATTGCCAGACGATTCTTTACTGATCCGCTCAGCTAGCCGAAACCGTATCACATCCGTGAAGCTCATGATATCTTTCGGTCCGCAGGACGGATTGGCGTTGCCGATTGCGGCTGTAGCGTGGGGCGCGTGCATTTCGACGACTTGAACAAAGCAGCTTGCGCAGCTTGGAGCATAATTCGGCCAATTGAATTGACCGGGAGCCCACAAATGGTTGCCCTGCGCTCCCTGCGCCTCAGCTCTCAGTGTTAGCCCCAACAGGATCATCCCCGCTCTGAGTAACAAACTTAGCACGTTTCACCCTTTACTCCTGAATTATCGGGACTGCTCCCGGCAGCGGAACCGTGACGATCGGCACGGTACGTCCAACAAAGCGTTGCACCACATCCGTCACGCCGCAATGATATCCGGGCTGCGTGACCAGTGCCCTCACCGCGAAGCGCTCCACGGCATCTCTCTCTCTTCCAGCCTGCGCACGGATTTCGGCTATGTGCTGGTCGTCTCGCAGATCCTGCAGCATACTCCAAGCGTTGCTCGCGCCGTACATGCTTGCTGGAATCGAGATCGAGTTAATGCTAATACTGTCGCCAATCCGATAGAATTGCTGAGTTAAATCTTCGAGCGTTCGGTCCTTGAATTCTAAAAACACGTAGCTCGGACTTTTCTGAGCGCCATACGACCACCCTATCAGCATCGGTCTTTGTTTTCATATTGTCAATTGCCGCGTAAAGTCCCCTCAGCCGCGAAATTATCTCTATTCGCAGGCGGTCCCACTGGGTACTGAGTTGGGCCGCCTCAACGCTGCATTGTTGCTCGGTTGTGTAGATGCCACCCAGTATGCTAACCGCGAGTGTTCCAAGGAGCAACAGCACGAACGGGCTGTTGGCAACACGCCATATCGCCGACGTTTCAGTCGGTGTGATGGCTATCTTGTGCCGGAGCGCTTCCTCCGCTTCGATCCTTCGCCGATCCATAAACGTTAGCATTCATGTCCCTCACGCCGTCAGCCGTGAAATCGTCGCCTGACTGACGTTGTAGCTGCGAGCGACACTGCGCTGTGGTTCTCCGGCTGCAACCCGCGCCCGTGATTTCTGCTGGTGGTGCGGGCGAGGATCGGCTTGCGTCCGAATTTCACGCCCTTCGCCTTAGCGTCGGCGCGCCGGGCTGCCGTGTGCTCCGCGATGCGGCGGCGTTCGAGCTTCGCGGCCACGCCCAACATGGCAAGCGCAAGCTCCGCGAAGTCGCCCGTGGTATCGAGCACGGGTTCCGCCAGCGAAAGGAGGCCCGCCCCGGCGCGCTGCATGTCGCGGGCGATCACCATAAGGTCCGTCGTGTTGCGCGATAGGGGTCAACGGCAGGGATTATCACCACGTCGCCGGGGGCGAGGCCGGCCATCAGCTTCCTAAGCTGCGGTCGCTCGGCGGTCGTGCCGGTGATCTTTTCGCGGAACACCTTCTTTCATCCCGCCGTCTTGAGTTGGGCAAGCTGGCTAGCAAGGTCTTGGGCGACGGTCGAGACGCGAGCATAGCCGTAACTCATGTCCCGATTGTACATCAGAAATCTGCATCGGAAAAGCCCGATCGCATCAGAGTGTCGGTAGCACACGGTATGTCCGGTTTAGGTAGCGCACGATCTGTCCGGTGATGATGGTTCCTTTTGGGAGCCCGGATGCGCCGGTCGGAAGCCCTTCAGGGTGTGCGAGTGATCAAGTTCGGGAGCGTGCTGGAGCGGTATGAAGCGAGCGAACTCAACCAGTGCGAAGCGGCGGAGCTGCTTGGGATCAGCGAGCGGACATTCCGTCGTTGGCAACAGCGCTACGAAGAGTGCGGGGCGGCCGGTCTTCTGGACCGGCGGCTTGGTCGGGCGTCTGGGAAGCGGGTTCCGGTCGACCGGGAGGAGGAGGTCGAGCGGCTGTATCGTATGCGTTACAGCGGGTTCACGGCGAAGCACTTTCACGAGCACTTGGTGGGCCGCCACGGTTTCCGCTGGGGCTACACGTGGACCAAGGCGTTCCTGCAATCGAAGGGGCTTCTGGAGCGCGCCGCGGGGCGCGGCGCACACCGGCGCAAGCGGCCGCGACGGCCGTTGCCTGGAATGATGCTTCATCAGGATGGGTCGCGCCATGAATGGCTGGCGGGGCGGGAGACGCTGGACCTGATAGTGACGATGGACGACGCGACGAACGTGATCTACTCGGGGTTTTTGGTAGCGGAGGAAGGCACGGAATCGACGTTCCAGGCTCTGCTGGAGGTGTTTGGCGCGCATGGCCTGCCGCTGAGCCTCTATACGGATCGGGGCAGCCACTACTTCGTGACGCCGGAGTTTGGCGGCCCGGTTGACCGGAAGCGGCCGACACAGGTTGGGCGGGCGCTGGCGCATTTGGGCGTGGAGCACATTGCGGCCTACTCACCGCAGGCCCGTGGTCGTTCGGAGCGGCTGTTTCAGACGTTACAGGATCGCCTGGTCAAGGAGCTGGCGCTGGCTGGGATCACGACGGTTGCGGAGGCCAACCGGTTCATTCGGGATTGCTACCTGCCGGCGCACAACGCGCAGTTTGCGGTGAAGGCGGAGCAGGAGGGATCGGCTTTCGTCGCCGTTGCTGGTGTCGATCTGCGGGAAATTCTGTGTATCCAGGAGGAGCGCCAGGTGGACCGCGACAACACGGTTTCGTGGCGACGGATGAAGCTGCAGATACCACCGTCGCCGCTGCGTGCTCATTTCGTGAAGGCGCGGGTGAAGGTGCGGCAATATCACGACGGGAGCCACGCGGTGTTCCACGGCCCGCGCTGCCTGGGACGCTATGACGCGCAGGGGGCGCTGCGGATGGCGGCGTTGGACGCGGCGGCATGATCGCGCTTGGGTCCGGCTCGCCTGTGGATTTGTGGGCAACGGAAGAGCGTTGCCCACAACTCCACAGGCGCATCAGCAAAAGAAGGAAATTGATTTCATGAGTTGAAGAAGACGCGCCCGTCACCAGCCAACGGCCCGCCTGACCTGCCGCCAGAACGGCCGCCGTTCTGTCCCTGCCTCTTGGGAACGGACCGGAAACAAGCGGACAACTGATGTGCTACGTAAACCGGACAACTTAATTAGCTATCGACAGCCCGATCGCATCAGAGGCCTGTGTTTGGGCCAGTTGCTGGCGACGGTGCCCGGCGTCGGCATCATGGGGGCGAGCGCGATTGCCGCGACAGTCACCGATCCATCGCTGTTCCGGTCAGGCCGAGAGTTCGCTGCCTGGCTGGGGATGACGCCTCGGCAGAACTCCAGCGGCGGCAAGGAACGCTTGGGACGCACCAGCAAGCGCGGCGACAAATACATCCGCAGCCTGCTGATCGCCGGCGCGGTCGCCGTGCTGCGCCACGCGCGCAATCGATCGACACGAGATGGCGAGTGGGTTCGCGCTCTGATGGAACGCAAGCCGACCAAGCTCGCTGCGGTCGCGCTGGCCAACAAGACCGCTCGCATCGTTTGGGCGGTGATGATGCGCGGAGATGGTTACCGCGTGAAGCAGGTTCTCGGGGACGCGGCATAGTCGCCGCAAGCCTGCACAGCATGCGAGGGTGAAGAGGACGTGATGGCGAGCGGTCGAGCCGCAGATCGGGAGGACCCGGGTAATTCAAGGCGCAACGTAGCGCGTAGTCTTGATTGGGACCCGATCAGCGAACTCCATCAGGGCCAGCGGTCAGATGCACCGCACCAAAGGGCCGGACATATGACTGCGCCTAACCATTTCGCCAAAACCGCCTCGAAAACCCTTGCACGCGGGGGTCGTCCACATATGAATTCCGCAACAAAGAGGTAGCAAATCCGTCAAGATACGTCCCTCGGCACAATGATCGCTGGCTAACTGAACGGCAAGTTGGCCCCCCTAATGTTTAGCCCTTCCGCGCGGTTGCGCGCCGGCTAGTTGGTATCTCCACACTATTGTGACTGGCGAGTGGACTCGATCGAGTGATTAGACTGACTGCGCGTGAGAGTAGATCGCCTCCCCAGAGCCCCGCCAACGCTGACGTAACCCCGATCCCCTGCCATGTAACCGTCGCCTGTTGAAGAGAGTCTGCGGCTCCTTTATAAAGGAGCGGGATTAGAAAGTTTGACTCAAGTAGCCAGAATACGCCGATCCCGAGCAAAGGTCCAATTACTATTACGCAGATTCTGTTCATTCTTCGGAACCACACCCCGTCCGGCGTCGGGTCCCGCCGATCTGCCTCAATATCGGCTGGCAAGACCATTATGTAACGCAGAAAAGAGCCCATCAGTCCAGCAGCGGCAGCTATCACCATGAGGCTGAGCGCCCTTACGTCTTTCTCGGGCAAGGAATTTCTTTTGTCCCTAATTAGTTCGTAAGCCTCTAGTTGCATAAGTCGGTCACGTGTTCGGACAGCATTCTCTTCCGACTGTGAAATAAGCGCAGGAGTGCTCTTAACTAATCCTTCTAGGTCTGCCGTGCAGACGCTTGATGGTGGCCACGGGTCGCCTCCCTTGCACGGGACAGAATTTGGCGAAGACACTCGCCTTGCTAGTGTTGCGATCCTATCGCTTCGATCCCCGGCCTCCATCTGGTTCGCGGCCGATCCCGCCATCCCGGTCGGGATCGAAGTGTCAGAGTCAGAACACTAGCTCGCTTTGATATCGGGCTAATCTTTCCTTCAGTCTCTGAAGATGTTCACTCTCTTGTTGGGCTTGAGACTCGGTTTGCTTTGTGGCATCCTCGTGTGATTGATCGGTCATTCCCCACACATAATGCGCCGACTTAGCGTCAACGCCGGCTAACATTGCTATTAGTCGTGGATATGCACCGGGCAAAACGATGGCGAACGCAATCGCGCCGAATACGGTCGCAATTACTAGCAGCGCGTGGCGCATTAGTCTCATTTTTTGAACGCTCCCCGCAGACGAACCATCGCCTCACGGCACGTTTATCATATCGTGCTCGCGTCATCATTGATATTTTCGCGCAATGGGACCTCGGCCGCCGCAGCGCGAGATGATACGTAGTCCATCACCGTTTTGCGGTCTCCTTTGTAAGCGCCATATAGAGATGTCACCCCTCTGCAAAATAGAGATGTCACCCTCAGGGGTCTTGGGGTCCCGGGAGCGGTGCCATGGCGGTGATGTCGATGAGCACGCAGGAGTTCAGCCGGCTGGAAGTTCTGCTTGGCGTCCAGTCCGGGCGGCTGCGCATCGCGGATGCCTGCAGACTGATCGGGATTTGCCGGCGTCAGGCACTGCGGTTACTGCGCGGTCTGCGCCAGGAGGGCGCCTCCAGCCTGGTCTCGAAGCGCCGCGGTCGGCGCAGCAACCACCGATTGCCGGACGCGGTCCGGGCCCTGGCTCTGACGATCGTGCGCGAGCGGTATCGCGACTTTGGGCCGACGCTGGCGGCCGAGAAGCTGGCAAAGCTGCACGGCTGCACGGTCTCGCACGAGACGCTGCGGCAATGGATGATCGCCGACGGGCTGTGGGTCGACCGGCGCCACCGCCTGCCCTGCCCGCATCAACCACGACGCCGGCGGGAGTGTCTCGGCGAGCTGGTGCAGATTGACGGTTCGGAACACGCCTGGTTCGAGGACCGTGGTGCGGTTTGCACGCTGCTCGCCTTCATCGACGATGCGACCAGCCGGATCATGGAACTGCGCTTCGCGGCATCGGAATCGGCGTTCGACTACTTTCGCTCGATGCGCCGCTATCTCGAGGCACACGGCAAGCCGGTCGCATTGTATAGCGACAAGCACAGCATCTTCCGGGTGAACAACAAGGATGCCATCGGCGGCGAGCGGATCACGCAGTTCGGGCGGGCCCTGGCCGAGCTGAACATCGACATCATCTGTGCCAACATTCCGCAGGCCAAGGGTCGGGTGGAACGTGCATTTGGCACGCTGCAAGACCGGCTGGTGAAGGAGTTGCGGCTCGCCAACATTGCCGGCATCGAAGCAGCGAACGCCTGGTTGCCGGGATTCATCACCGACTACAACAAGCGCTTTGGTCGAGAGCCATTGAACGGCACGGATCTCCATCGGCGCCTATCGCCCCGGGATGATCTTGATGAAATCCTGGCCTGGCGAGAGAAGCGGACTGTTACCAACAACCTGACACTGCACTATGATCGCATGATGTTGATCCTCGAACCGACGCCGCTGGCACGTAGCTTGGCGCGCAAGACGGTGGAGGTGGTGAACTACCCGGACGGTCGGTTCGCCGTCCGGTCCAACGGCAGCGACCTGCCGTTCCGGGTGTTCGACAAGATCCGCACGGTCGAACCGGGCACGATCGTGGAGAACAAGCGGTTGACCGAGGTGCTGGCGCACGTGCAGGCGCAGCAGGGAGCCTATGCGCCCAACCGACGCCGCCACCACCCTGCCCGGCAGCGGCCACCGAACAATCTCGAAGCGCCCGGCTTACCGTCCAAAGGTCGCCCGTCACGGCGTGACATCACCACGCTGCCGGCCTGACCGGTCAGCAAGGGCCCCGGTGCTCGGAGCCGTCAAGGACGGTCGCCTGCAGCGCCCGCCGCTTCGCGGTGCCTTCGGCATTCTTGACCGCTCCTCTGCGCGCCTCGGCTGGTGGCAGTTGTCGGGACATGGCGTAATCGCGAAGGACAGCCGGAACCGACCACCGGGTAGCCCTCCGTGACCACAACACGGAGCAACGCCATGGATCAGCAACACTACGTCGGACTCGACGTCTCGCTTGAGACCACCTCGATCTGCGTCATCGACAGCAACGGCGCTGTCGTTTGGCGAGGCAAGTGTGCCACGGAACCCGATGCGATTTGCCGGATCGTCCGCGCTCAGGCCCCGGCCCTCGCGCGATTCGGTTTGGAGACCGGCCAGCTCTCTAATTGGCTGACCCTCGGATTGCGGCGGCGCGGCTTGCCGGTCGTCTGCCTCGACGCCCGCCACGCAAAGGCGGCACTTAGCCTGCAAGTCAACAAGACCGATGCCAACGATGCACTTGGCCTCGCACAGGTCGTGCGAACCGGATGGTTCCGCGAGGTCGCCATCAAGAGCATGGACGCACAAACCCTGCGCATGTTGCTGATGGCCAGAGCGCAATTGGTTTCGCAGCGTCAGGCCGTGGCCAATAATATACGTGGTCTGCTGAAGACGTTCGGCCATGTCATTGCCCGTGGCTGCAAAGGCCCTTTCCCGATACGCGTCCGTGACGCGATCGGCGATAACCAGGCATTGTCGGCGATCATCGAACCTTTACTTGCGGCCTGGCTGGCCATCCGTGATCAGGTCACGATTTTTGACCGTCAGGTGGTGCTGAGAGCCAAGGCCGATGCCGCCGCACGCCGCCTGATGTCGGTGCCGGGCGTCGGCGTGATCGTTGCCCTCGCATATATGGCAGTGATCGACGATCCCTCTCGCTTCAAACAATCAACGTCAGTCGGGGCCTATCTCGGTCTCACGCCGCGACGTTATCAGTCCGGCGAGGTCGACAAGGCCGGTCATATATCGAAGTGTGGTGACGGATTGCTCCGCTCCTACCTGTTCGAGGCAGCGAACGTCTTGCTTGTTCGCCATCCGAAGCCATCGAAGCTCAGGACGTGGGGACTCGGCCTTGCCGCTCGGATCGGCATGCGTCGCGCCAAGGTGGCGGTTGCCCGCAAACTGGGCGTGATCATGCACCGCGTCTGGAAAGATGACCGCGATTTCGATTGGGGTGACGCAGTGGCCGCCGCATGAGCGCGGCGAGCCCCCGGATTCGCGAACAGAGATCCGCCTGATCGAGGCGGGAGCATGTCCCAGCCGGGACGAGGCCCGGCAACCCCGCGTCCTTCGTTGCGGCCCTTTCGAGGTGACCGCGTTCGGGACATAGGGGTGCCGACCTCCCCGACGCCACGTTGCGGCTGACAACAGACCGCGGAAAGAACCATGACCCGGCAGGACAGTAGCCCCCAACCTGATCGAGCGTTACGCCGTGCTCGCAGCCGTCAAGACCGCTTCGCGCCGCCTCCGGCGGTGGCCTGCGGCCAGTCTTGACCGTTGCTCCGCGCGGCGCAGTGTGATGATGCAGGCCGGGGCGGAGAAACGGCGCTTCAGCCGAACAAAGAAACTATCCGCGACATTCTCTGGTTTGGGCAATCCAGTGCGCAAGCGTGCGGGCGACGGACCCGGGGCTGACCGATCAGCTCTCCGAGCGCAGGGTCGCCTCGACGCGCTGGAATCAACCGCTCCCGCTGGGCGGGCCCACACCACCCCGCGAGGAGGGCGCGGACGCGGATGATGGACAGGTAGGGCTCCATCACCGCCGTCAGCGCCGCTTGTGACATGCCGGCCAGCCGCGCGTATTCGGACTGCATGACTGCATTGTAGGCGCGCGGCCGCTCCGGATCGGCAACGACGTCCGCGGTGAGTTCGGCAAGGATAATGTGGCTGGTAGCAAGGTCGAGGGCGGCGGGCGCGCGGACGATACCTAGCCAGTCGATCAATCTTGGACCATTCGCCGTCATGATCACGTTGTCGGGGTGAAGATCGCCATGGCACAGCCCGTCTCCCGGCGACAGGCGGTCGATCAGGGCGAGGATGCCGGCGGCGATGTGCTCCGGAATCCGGCCGCCGTCGTCGCGCAACGAGCCCGCCATCAAGTCGCGCAGGCGGAGCACCTCTGGCGGCGGGGGCGTCTTGTGGACGGATAGGGCGAGGGTCGCGAGGATCGAGCCCACCTGTCCGTTCGTCATGGCGCCGCTTCGCGAAAGCTGCTTCAGGGTCGGTCCGTCGAGGCGCGACAGCACGATGCCGAAGCGCCCGTCCAGCGTCACCTCGCCGAGCACCTCTGGCGCCGGAGCGCCGGCGGCGAAGGCGGCGCGGGTGATGTGGGCCTCGTACCGGGCGAGCCGTTGCGGTCGGCCGTCCTTGAACAGCTTCACCACCTGACCGGGCGCCCAGGCGTGGACGTCCGAGAACGCGCCTTCACCGATCTTCTCCCCCAGCGATCCCTGCACTGCCCTTCCTCCTGCGAAAAAAGTGAATACTGGCGGCGGGCAAAGTAAAACCCCTCCTGTCGCCGGAAGGTGGCTGAGCGTTGCAATGGTGGCGGGCGACTGGGTCCGGAATCCACCCATTGCCGACCTACAGGCGCGACAACATTTCGTCGATTCCCCACTTGCCAAGAGGTCCGCGATTAAAGAACGAAGGGCGTCCCGACCATTCGACCACGCCTCCGGCGGGTCGAACAAAGGGCATTGGGTATTCAGGAAGGCATTGAATGCGCGGCTCTTTGGGTTGGCCGGCCGCAGCCTGGGGGTGACATTTCTACTTTGCGCGCCGAGTGACATTTCTACCTTGCGCCGACACTCCTCCTGCCGGATAATCGCGAATTATGGAAAGAGATTTCAACTATTCGCAGAATACCAATCTGATCGCCGCAAATCCAACCCGGTGGATGCCAAATTATTACCTCCCTTCACCAACCCTTTCGATCGCGTTCGACTTGGCAGGACCTTCGCGAAATGACCGCTCTCCGCACTGGCCGTCACCGGCACAGGTATTGATACTACAGATCCTAGGTCGAGCTCAGGCGCACGAGGGGAATGCGGCGGGTGGTGCGGCGCTGGTAATCGTCGTACGGCGGATAGATCGCGACGAGGCGGGGCCACAGCGCAACCCGTTCGTCTGCGCCAACATCTCGCGCGATGACGGTGAAGCACGAGCGGCCGATCTCCACCTCGGCCTTCGGGTCGGCTTGGAGGTTGAAATACCAGCCGGGATGTTGCAGCGCCGCCTTGCGAGGCGACGACAACAAGGTCGTTCCCGTCGCGGAGGTAGAGCAGCGGCACGCTGCGGCGGCGGCCCGATTTGCGGCCGGCTGTTGTCAGCAGACAGACCGGCGCGCCGGATGGGAAGCGGCCCAGCCATCGGCCGCCGCTCATCCGGTACACCCAGACGTTGAGCTGGCTGAACGCGCGCATCAGGGGTTTGCGCATGGCGGTGCCGTCAGCCGGTGTGGCTCGCGTGGTGCTGCACGAAGCGGGCGCCGATCTCGGTGAGCTGCTCGACCAGCGCGGCGCCGGTCTCGGCCGAGGACAGGCGCGGATCGCCGCCGCGCACGCCATCGGGCGAGACTTCGTGGTACTCGACGGGCACGGCGACTTCGGCGCCCTCGAAGCGGGCGACGCCGAAGGCGGTCAGCTCCAGGCCGAGCACGTGCTGGCGTGGCAGCGGTGCCGGCACCAGGTCGGGGCGCATCAGGGCGGGGAACAGGTGCATCCCGATGCTGGTTAGTGGGTCGGCGCCGTGGCCCGAGACTTTCGCCGCGCGTTCGGCGCCGACGATGCCGGGCAGCAGCGAATAGCCGATGCGCCAGAGATAGAGGCTGGGGATCAGGATGCGCCGCTCGACCCAGATCGGGTGCGTCGCATCGTGGATGGCCTGCACGTTGCGATCGGCGGGCGGACTTCTTCACCGCGCTGTCGGGCAGCACCGAGGCGGTGCAGTTCCATGCTCGCAGCGCGCCCGCCGAGCCGGAACGCTATGACGACGGCCTGATGCATTCGCACGCCTAGGCGTTCAGCGGGGACTGAACTGAAACACCCCGCCGGCGGCGGGAGCCTTGTCGGCCACGAGGCCTGTGCCGTGGATCAGAAGACGCAACGGCACCGCGAAAAGTACGTTCGGCTGCTATCCCCGTTGCGAATGCGCACGTATGACCGCTGCGCATGAACATTCCCCCTAAGGAAAATGTTGACAGCGAACCGATCATCATACTAAATGGTTAACACAGGTTAATTGGAGAATTGATATGAGACTGAGGACACTACTGCTGACGGGGGCCGCGACCGCGGGCCTCACCATGGCTACAGGCCATTCCGCGCTGGCGAACGCGACCATCAGCAACACTGCCGGCACGTTCCTGGTCGGCGTCGGCCCGGATGGCGAGCTTTTCGATACGACTACGGGTGTCGGCTTCCGCCGCGTCTCCGACGGCTACGATCCGCTGGCGCCGGGGAGCCCCCGCAACTCCTGGGGCATCTCGGCAAACGGTACCGGCGCTTACGCCGATTACGTGTACTATGGCACGTCCGGCATCAGCTCTACCGAGAGTTTTGGGGCAAATGGCGGGACCATTAGCTCCAATGTACTCGCTGGCACGCTGTCGGTGACGCAAACGTACAGCTTTGCGGCGCCCAACGTGCTGAAGATCGCCACCACGGTCACCAACACCAGCAGTATTGCGGAATCCGTCCTGTTCCAACGTGATATCGACTGGGACGTGTACCCGACGGAGTTCAACGAAAATACCTTTGCGGGTGCAGTTCCGGGCGGCAAGATCACCGATAGCACCTATTACGGGTTCGAGAACCCCGACCCGACAGTGCCGTACGGTGAGTTCTTGTGCCGCGGGTTGCAACTTCACCGGAGATCTGGGCGGGGGGATCAAGCTCGATCTGGGAACTCTTGTCGCCGGGGCTTCCGACTCGTTCTCGTATCTCTATGCCATCAACGATACGGGTGAGACCGTGAACGGTCTCGATGCCCAGTTGAAGGCGCTAGGGGCTGCTTACATCGTGTCGACCCAGAGCTCCGAAAACGGCGCGTACCCCGATCTCGGCGCCAATTCTGCCGCGATTGCGGTGTCGTTCGGCACTCCGGTTCCGACTCCGGAACCCGCTTCGCTTGTGCTTCTGGGTGCCGGTCTCGCGGCCCTCGGGCTGGCGCGCCGGCGAAAGGTCGGATAACTCGTCTGCGAAGACTCGACCAACAACGGGGCGGCATCCGCCGGGTGCCGCCCCGTATCTCTGTCGAGCGTAACCGCGCTCCGGATCGTAGGTAGCCGGGGCCCTGTAGCACGCCCGTCGAGATCGGTGCCTGCGTCGTTATTGGCAGGCATGGACGTTGATTGCAGCAGGGACGCGTGCTGCATGACCGGCAGGACAACCAACTGTGCCGTGGTTTCGGGGCTCGTTTCAGACTGGGCTCAGCCGCATTACGGGAATGCGCCGGGTGGTGCGACGCTGGTAGTCGTCGTAGGGCGGATAGATCGCGACGAGACGGGGCCATAGTGCGGCTCGTTCATCTTCGGCGACGGGCCTGGCGATGACGGCGAAGCGTGAGCGACCGATCTCCACCTCGGCCTTCGAATTGGCTTGGAGATTGAAATACCAGCCGGGATGTTGCGGTGCGCCGCCTTGCGAGGCGACGACAACAAGGTCGTTCCCGTCGCGCAGATAGAGCAGCGGCACGCTGCGTTGCTGGCCCGATTTGCGGCCGGCTGTTGTCAGCAGACAGACCGGCGCGCCGGACGGGAAGCGGCCCAGCCATCGGCCGCCGCTCAGCCGGTACACCCAGACGTTGAGCTGGCTGAACGCGCGCATCAGGGGCTTGCGCATGGCGGTGCGGTCAGCCGGTGTGGCTCGCGTGATGCTGCACGAAGCGGGCGCCGATCTCGGTGAGCTGCTCGACGAGCGCGGCGCCGGTCTCGGCCGAGGACAGGCGCGGATCGCCGCCGCGTACGCCGTCGGGCGAGACTTCGTGGTACTCGACTGGCACGGCGACTTCGGCGCCCTCGAAGCGGGCGACGCCGAAGGCGGTCAGCTCCAGGCCTAGCACCTGCTGGCGTGGTAGCGGTGCCGGCACAAGGTCGGGGCGCATCAGGGCGAGGAACAGGTGCATCCCGATGCTGGTCAGCGGATCGGCGCCGTGGCCCGAGACTTTCGCCGCGCGCTCGGCGCCGACGATGCCGGGCAGCAGCGAATAGCCGATGCGCCAGAGATAGAGGCTGGGGATCAGGATGCGCCGCTCGACCCAGATCGGGTGCGTCGCGTCGTGGATCGCTTGCACGTTGCCGCCGTGGCCGTTGATGACGACGATGCGGGTCAGGCCGTGGCGCAGCAGGCAGGCCAGCATGTCGCTGATCACCGCGCGCAGCGTCGCCTGGCCGAGCGCGATGCCGCCGGGCATGGAGCCGAAATAGTCGGCGCCGCCGAACGGCAGCGTCGGCGCCATCAAGGTGCGCGTGCCGCGCTCCGTTGCGCGTCCGGCGATGCGTTCGGCGATCGCGTCGGCCAGCATCCAGTCGCCCATGGGGGCGTGCGGGCCTTGGTCCTCGTGGCTGCCCATCGGCAACAGGATCACCGGGTTGCGGGCCATTTCGTCGCGCGCCTCGCCGGCGGTGAGTTCGCTGAGGCGGAGCTTGGTCATTGGGCGTGCCCCTATGTGGTTGGGCGGCGTTTCATGAAGGCGGCGCCCGCATGTTCGTCCCAGACTATTCAACGCAGAACGTATAACGCGACCGTCGCTGCGAGCAAAACTCGGGCCCCGGCCAAGCCAGGCAAACCGGCTCTCTCCGAGCCATCAACCTTCAGGCTCCTGCATCCAGGCCGGAATGTCGCGATGGGCATGGAGCACGCGCCACACATCGATGTGGTCGTCGCGCTCGACATAAAACACCAGATAGGGGTAGCGCTTCAGGCCGTGGCCGCGCAGTCCCGGAAGAGCGAGTTCATGCGCGTAACGAGGAGAACCGGCGGCCGGATGGTCGGCGATGGTCCGGTAGGCCCGCCGCAGAGCGTCGATAAATCCCTGGGCGACATCGGACCCTGCTTCGCGCACGTAGTACTTAATGGCGGCTTCAACGTCCCGACGGGCCAGCTCGCGCAGACGGACCGACTTCCTGCTCAACCGGTCTTGGCCCGGGAGACCCGATCCCTGAGGTCACTGAAATAGGCCTCGTCCGCCGCCGTGGTCGCCGGTGACGCCGCACCATCGAGCAGTAGCTTGCGCAGGCGCTGACGATCCTGATCCGCACGGATCAACTCGCGGACATACTCGCTGCTCGTGCCGTATCCCCGCCGGGCCACTTGCTCATCGACGAAGGACTTGAGCGAATCGGGGAGCGAAATATTCATCGTACCCATGGCCCGAAAATACATGGCATGGCAAAATTTGGCAAGGAGGTCGCAGCCGCGCGACCCTTTCGGCCATCTGTGCCGCCTACGCGGTCGGGCGGCGTTTCATGAAGGCGGCGCGCAGGCAGGTGGCGACGATTTCGCTGCGTTGGTTGATCGCCTGGTGCTCGAATTCCACCACGCCGGCTTCCGGGCGCGAGCGGCTGGCGCGCACGGAGCGCACGATGGTGCGGGCGCGGATTGTGTCGCCGTGGAAGACGGGCTTGGGGAACTCGACCTTTCTCATGCCGAGATTGGCGATGGTGGTGCCTAGGGTGGTTTCACCGACGGTCATGCCGATGAGGAGGCCTAGGGTGAAGAGGCTGTTGACGAGGGGGCGGCCGAATTCGGTCGATTTGGCGAACTCCGCGTCGAGGTGGAGGGGTTGGGGGTTCATGGTGAGGGAGCTGAAGAGGACGTTGTCCATCTCGGTGACGGTGCGCGAGAGGGAGTGCTCGAACACTTGGCCTTCGTGGAATTGTTCGAAATAGAGCCCGGCCATCTGGGATTCCTGCCCGAGATCTCCGCTGGTTTTGTCACAAAGTAATCAAGCGGACACGGAGCTCATAGAGTGCAGACGGAGCTTCACGGAGAAAGAATTTATGCGCTTCGCGCAGTAGCGCGGGCATGCAAGACAACTTCGCGAAACTCGGTCAACGCTCCGTGCAGTTCCGTGTCGGCTTGATTATTTTATCGCTCCACGCACATCGCGACGCCCATGCCGCCGCCGATGCAGAGCGTCGCCAGGCCTTTCTTCGCGTCGCGCTTCTGCATCTCGTGCAACAGTGTGGTCAGGACGCGCGCGCCGGATGCGCCGATCGGATGGCCGAGCGCGATGGCGCCGCCGTTCACGTTCACCTTCGACGTGTCCCAGCCGAGGTCCTTGTTCACTGCGATCGCCTGGGCGGCGAAGGCTTCGTTGGCCTCGATCAGATCGAGCTGGTCGGTCTTCCAGCCGGCGCGTGCCAGCGCCTTGCGCGTGGCTGGGATCGGGCCAGTGCCCATCACCGCCGGATCGACGCCGGCGGTGGCGAAGGCGACGATGCGGGCGAGCGGTTTCAGGCCACGTTTTGCTGCCTCAGATGCGGTCATCAGCACCAGCGCGGCGGCGCCGTCGTTGATGCCGGAGGCGTTGCCGGCGGTGACGGTGCCATCCTTGGTGAAGGCAGGCCGCAGCTTGGCCATCGCCTCGGCACTGGCGTCGTGGCGGATGTATTCGTCATCGGAGACGACCGTGTCGCCCTTGCGGCCCTTCACGGTGACGGGCGCGATCTCGTCCTTGAAGCGGCCGGATTTCTGCGCGGCCGATGCCTTCTGTTGTGAGCGGAGGGCGAAGGCGTCCTGCTCCTCGCGGGTGATCTGATAGGCGCGGGCTACGTTCTCGGCGGTGTTGCCCATGTGGTAGCCGTGGAACGCGTCCCACAGCCCGTCCTTCAGCATGGTATCGGTGAACTCGACGGCGCCCATCTTGGTGCCGGCGCGCAGATAGGCGGCGTGCTGCGACTGGCTCATGCTTTCCATGCCGCCGGCGGCGACGATGTTGCTTTCGCCGGTACGGATCTGCTGGGCGGCGAGGGCGACGGCGCGGAGGCCGGAGCCGCAGACCTGGTTGATGCCGAAGGCGGTTTTCGCATCCGGCAGGCTGGCGGCGCGGGCGGCCTGGCGGGCGGGGTTTTGGCCCTCGGCGGCGGCTAGCACCTGGCCGAGGATCACCTCGTCCACGTCGCCGGGCTCGACTTTGGCGTGTTCCATGGCGGCTTTCAGCGCCACCGTGCCGAGTTCGTGCGCGTGCAGGCTGCCCAGAGCGCCGTTGAAGCTGCCGACCGGTGTGCGGAGGGCCGAGACGATGACGATGTCGTCCATGTGATTTTTCTCCATGGGACGGATGATCGGGTTCGCAGGTTACGCCGAAGATGGTGGGTGGGAAAGCGGCTGGGCAGAAGGGGGTTGTAGTGGTGGGCTGGTCTGCTTAGATACTGACTGACCAGTCGGTAAGTAGGGTGCCATGCAGATTGACGCTGCCGCCCCGAGGCGGCGTTCCCGCCGGAAGGAGGCCCGCCCCGCCGAGATCGTCGAGGCGGCGCTGGCGCTGTTCACGGAGCGCGGCTTCGCGGCGACGAAGCTGGAGGACGTGGCGCTAAGGGCGGGGATCGGGAAGGGAACGATTTATCTCTATTTCCCGACAAAGGAGGAGCTGTTCCGCGCGGTTGTGCGCCAGCGTCTGGTGCCGAATCTGGACGCGATCGAGGCGATGGTTGCGGGACATACGGGTTCGAGTGCGGAGCTGTTGCGGCGGATCGCTGAACGCGCGCTGCAATTGATTGAGAGTGATATTACCGCGATCCCCAAGCTGGTTCTGGCTGAGTCCGGCAATTTTCCGGCGATTGCTCGGCTTTATGCGGAAGAGGTGGCGCGGCGTGGCATGGCGCTGATGGAGGGTATTTTCGCGCGCGGGATGGAGCGTGGCGAGTTTCGCCGGCTTGATCCTCACTCGCTGTTGCCGCTGTTCAGCGGGCCCCTGCTGGTGATGGCGCTGTGGCGACAGTCGCTGGGTCAGCACACGGATATCCAGTTCGATCCGCGGAAGGTGATCGAAACTCATCTGGATGTTTTTCTGCGGGGGCTGAGCGCGGGAGAGAAGTCGTGACGCGCGCCCGTGCCGTGGCGGCTGTTGTTGCGGTTGTTATCGGAGGGGCTGGGGTGGCGGCGTGGCGGTTGGGGCAGGCGCCGGCCGTCACTGCGTGGCAGGGGTATGTGGATGCCGACTACGTCAAGGTCGCGCCGACGCAGCAGGGGCTGTTGACGTCGTTGTCTGTTTCGCGCGGTGACAGCGTGAAGGCCGGTGCGCCGCTGTTTGCGCAGGACGATACCTATGACCGTGCGGCGCGGGATGAGACGGCGGCCAAGCTGGCTCAGGCGCAGGCGCAGCTTACGAACCTGGAGACGGCGAGCCGCGCGACGGAGATCGCTCAGGCTGAGGCCGATCTGGTTGACCAGATCGCGGCGCGGGATCGAGCGGAGAAGGATTTGGCGCGCGCCCAGGTGCTGGTGAAGACCGCTGCGGGCACGAAACAGCAGCTCGATCAGGCGAATGCCGACGCACTGTCGGCCACCGCCAAGGTGCAGGCGGCGCAGGCGAAGCTGGATCAGGAGCGGTCGCCTACAGGGCGGGTGCAGGAGATCGCGGCGCAGAAAGCCGTGGTCGATGAGATGCACGCGCAGTTGGCCGAGGCTCAGTGGCGGATGGATCAGCGGCATGTGGATGCGCCGACGTCGGCGTTGGTTGCCGATGTTTATGCGTGGCCTGGTGAGACGGTTGGTGCGGGGGCGCCTGTCGTCGAGCTGTTGCCGCCGGCGAATATTCTGGTCCGGTTCTTTGTGGGGGAAACTGAGTTGCCGCGGATCCATGTGGGGGAGCGGCTGGGGGTGAGTTGCGATACGTGTCCGGTGGGGTTGACCGCGGATGTTTCGTTTGTTTCGCCGCAGCCGGAATATACGCCGCCGGTGATCTTCAGCGAACAAACGCGGGATAAGCTGGTTTATCTGATCGAGGCTCGGCCGAATGGCGATCAGAGCATGGTGCTGAAGCCGGGGGAGCCGGTCAGTGTGACGCCGGTGGGTGAGGGTGTGGGGCACGCTTCTCGCGTGGTGGCACGGCCCCTTCCCCCCGGCCCCCTCCCCCAAGGGGAGGGGGAGTCGTGACTTCGCTCGCAATCGATGTGCGGGGGCTGCGGAAGAGTTTTGGTAGTCACTCGGTTGTGGATGGGCTCGATCTGCAGGTGCCGGAGGGCGAGATCTGCGGGTTCCTGGGCGGTAATGGCAGCGGGAAGACGACTACCATCCGGCTTTTGTGCGGGCTGCTGAAGCCGGATGCGGGGGGCGGCACGTGCCTGGGTTTCGATGTGGTGCGCCAGGCGGCGGAGTTGCGGCTGCAGATTGGTTACATGACACAGAGATTTAGTTTGTACGGCGATCTTTCGGTCGAGGAGAATTTGGATTTTGTTGGCCGGCTGTATCGCATGCCTGAGCGGGCGCGGGCCGTGGCGGCGGTGCTGGAGCGCATGGGGTTGGCAGATCGTGCGCAGCAGCCGGCGGAGCAACTGTCGGGCGGGTGGAAGCAGCGGTTGGCGTTGGCGGCGTGCGTGCTGCATCAGCCTCGGCTGCTGCTGTTGGATGAGCCGACCGCCGGTGTCGATGCTAAGGCGCGACGTGAGTTCTGGGACCTGATCAACGATCTCGCGGCGGAGGGCATCACGGTGCTGGTGTCCACTCATTACATGGACGAAGCGGAGCGATGCCGGCGCGTGTTGTATCTCGCCGGGGGGCGGCTGATCGTGCAGGGGAGCGTCGATGAGGTGGTGCGGGACGCGCGCCTAGTCGTGTTCGAGGCTGGTGGCGATGGGCTGGAGGCTTTGGCGCGGCGGCTGCGCGGTGCTCCGGGCCTGGAGAGCGCTGCGATCTTCGGGCGCGATCTGCGGGTTGTGGGGATGGATCGGGTTGTGTTGGAGCGCACGCTGCGTGGTGTTGGCGGCGTGGAGTGGCGCGAGGTGCCGGCTCGGCTGGATGACGTGTTCATCCATCTGCTGAACGACGAGGAGGGTCGGGCATGACCGGCTTTTCTTTCGCCCGGCTGCTGGCGGTGCTGCGCAAGGAATGGACGCAGATGCGCCGCGATCGGGCGACGGTCGGGCTGACCGTGGCGCTGCCGCTGCTCCAGCTTTTTCTGTTCGGCTATGCGCTGAATGCCAATCCTCGGCATCTGCCGACGGGCGTGCTGGCGGCGGACCAGTCGGTCTATACGCGGACGCTGGAAGCGGCGCTGGTGAATACTGGGTATTTCGACTTGCGCACGTTCGCAACGGAGCGTGCTGCCGATGAGGCGCTGGCGCGCGGCGATGTGCTGTTCGTGCTGAATATCCCGCCGGGGTTCTCGCGCGACGTGGATCGCGGGGAGCACCCGTCGGTGCTGATGGATGCGGATGCGACGGATCCTACGGCGATCGGCAATGCAGCCGCGGCGGTTACGGCGCTGAATGCCGGGGTGCTGACGCGGGATTTGCCGCCGAATATGCAGGCGGACGAGGCGGCGGGACCTCCGTTCCAGGTGGTGCTGCATTCTCGCTATAACCCGGAGGCGATCACGGCGCTGAATATCGTGCCGGGGCTGATCGGGTTGATCCTGACGTTCTCGACGCTGATCATCACCGCGCTGTCGATTACTCGAGAGCGCGAGGCGGGGACGATGGAGAATCTGCTGGCGATGCCGGTGCGGCCGATCGAGGTGATGCTGGGCAAGATCATCCCATACGTCGGGCTGGGCTACGTGCAGGTGGCGATCATCCTGGCGGTCTCGGTGGCGGTGTTCGGCGTGCCGGTGCGGGGGTCGGTGGTGCTGTTGCTGCTGGTGCTGGGGCTGTTCATCGCGTGCAATCTGGCGCTGGGGTTTACGATTTCCACGCTGGCACGGACGCAGATGCAGGCGCAGCAATTGGCGCAGTTCGCGCTGCTGCCGTCGTTCATGCTGTCGGGGTTCATGTACCCGTTCCAGGGCATGCCCGTCTGGGCTCGGGCGATCGGCGAGTGTTGGCCGCTGACGCATGTGATGCGGATCACCCGCGGGATTCTGCTGAAGGGCAATGGGCTGCATGAGATCCTGCCGGATCTTTGGCCGATCGCGTTGTTCGCCGTGGTGGTGGGGGTGGTGGCGATGTGGTCGTATCGGGAGACGTTGGATTGAGGGGTAGAGTGGCTAAGCGTTACAAGTTATGTGCGCCGATTCATCCTATGACCATGCTCGACTTTAAGCGGACATCGATCACCTGGCACGGTATTGCCCACGCTGCCTCTGTGGGTCATGCGGCCAGCCTGGCCTAACCCCGGTCCATCTGCCAGCCACGGTTAATATAATTTGGTAATGCCCGGCGAAAGAAATACCGACAGCTTACAGAAAGCCGTGGGACTCCGGTCCCCATAAAGCCATAAAGTGCGTCGGTATCCGATTTCATGGACATTGTTGTTGAGCTCGAGGCAGGCGGATCGGGCATCAGCATCTTGCGACCAGCAGAGCGTCGACAACCCGGGCCTCGCCAGTACCCTTGCGCACGAGCACGGGGTTGAGGTCACACTCGGCGATATGGCCCGATAGATCGGCCGCAAGTTGCGACAGGTTGGCGGCGAGGCGGGCGAGGGCAGTGGTGTCGGTCTTGGGAATGAGATTGCGGTAGCCGCTGAGAACAGCGCCGAGACGGGTGACGGCGATCATCTCGGTTGCACGCTCTGACGTGAGCGGGCAAAGGTCCACAAAATGGTCGCCTTGCAATTCGACCATGGTGCCGCCAGTGCCAACGGTGAGGAGGGCGCCGAATGGCGGGGCGGCGACGAATCCGACCATGGCCTCGATATGGTCAACGAGATATTCCTGCAGTTCGAAACCAGTGATCCGGGCGTGTGGCTTTGTAGCGGCGACGCGAGCGCTAATGCGAGCGAGCGCCGCGCGTAGCGAGCGGGGATCGGTGACGCCAAGTTCCACGCCCCCGATATCCGAACGATGAGGAATATCGGGCGAGGCGATCTTCACCACCAACGGGTAGCCAATGTTGGCGGCCTCCCACAGGGCGGTGTCGGCGTCTGGGACGGTCGCTGCGCGAACCATGGGAATGTCGTAGGCGGCGAGAATTTTGCGAGTGAGACCTATCGGGAGCGGGCCGGAAAGTCCAGCGAGGTCGCTGCGGATTTCTTTTGCGGCGACATGGAACCGGTGTGCCGGCTCCTGCTGGTTTTTCGCCAGACGTCGCTGTCCAATGATGCCGAGATTGCGCAAAGCAACAAGTCCGGGCCGCAGACCACGCAGGACAGGTACCCCATCATTGGCCAGCATTTCATGGATGCGGGGATGGGTGTTCTCCGCGCTGGGCGAGATCAGTACGACGGGCTTTTCCGTCAGTCCGGCGTGCTTGCCGTATTCGATGATGTTGGGCGTGTAGTTATTGAGCATCGTCGGAGTGAGCGTAGCCTGGGCGTCCTGAAGGAAAACCAGAGCGTCGACCTCGGGCTCGTCCAGGATAGCGCGAATGGCGGGGCGGTCTTGCTCTGGGGTGTGGTTGACCGTAGCACCGAGGTCGAGCGGGTTGATCCCGGCCGCGCCGGGCAGGGCGGCAGTGATGCGGGCACGGGTTTCGGCGCCGAACTTGGCGAGCGGGATACCGATGTCGGCCGCTATATCGCAAGCGAGTGCGGTTTCGCCACCGGAAATGCCAACGATGCCAATGCGGCTGCCGCTCGCCGTGCGCGGCGTCGTGTTGAGGCATTCCAGGGTGGCGATCAGCTCATCGTAATCGCTCGCGGTAGGTACGTTGTGGCGGGCGAAGAAGCGAGCGTAGGCCTCACTGCGGCTGATCATGGCGCCGGTATGCGCTTGCACCGCGCGATTGCCGACCTCCGATCGTCCAACCTTCAATACAGCGAGTGATTTTCGAGCGGCGTAAATCTGGCTGACGGCATCGGCGAATTCTGCCGGCCGTTGGATGGATTCGAGTACGATACCAACCACCGCCGTGCGGTCGTCGGTGGCGAAGAAGCGTAAATAATCGGGGGCGGTCACCTGGAATTCACTGCCTACGGTGACCACGGTGGAGATGCCAAAGCAGGAGGAGTTCATCAACGAGATCGCGGCGGAGCCGGATTGCGCGATGAGCGCGACGTTGCCTGGCCGGACCTTCGCCGTGATGGTAGCGGGGTAGAGCGGCATTGCCTCATGAAGATCGATTAGACCCATGCAGTTGGGGCCGTGGATGGTCATGGCGCTGCTGTCGGAAACGCGGTGGAAATCCTGCTCCTGTGTTGGAGTGAAGCCGTTGCTAAACACGACCGCGGAACGCACGCCGGCCTGTTCCAACTCGGCAAGGCACGTCGCAACTCTGGCAGCGGGGATAGCCACCACTGCGACATCGATACCGGCGGGTAGGGCAGCGATGCTGTTAACGGCCGGTAGGTTACTGATCTCAGCGGCTGTGGGGTGGATCGGAATGATGCGTCCAGCGAAACCGGCGCGCTGCAGGTTGCCAATAACATGGTTGCCCTGAGCGGTGCGAGTGGCGGAGGCACCGATCACGGCGACGGTGTGCGGCCGCATGATAGCGCCGACATTGCGCGGCATGGGGCTGTCAACCTCGGCGCAGGAAAGCAAGGGCGTTACGGTAGAGCCATTTCTCCAGCACTGCGCTCTTGAGCGGCAGTGCCTCATATTCAGCAATAAGCTGTTCGAAGGGCATGCCTAATGTGCTCCGAGACAGGCCGACCATGATCTTGTCCTGAAGCAGCGTGTTGCCGAACTGCAAGAAGGATTCCCAGCCGGAGCCCGGTGTAGCGAAATGGCGTGGCCGATGGGCGGCTGTGTCGCAGTAGAGATTAGGGTGGCGGCGCAGCAGGCCAATCATATCATTCACCCAGGGCCAACCGGCGAGGCCGGCGACGATGCGCAATTCGGAAAAGTCGATCGCGACGGTATCGAGATGGCGTGGATGGCCGAGATCGTACGGACGGTCGTTGGCGTAGTTCATCGATGTGTAAATGCGCACCGGTACATCGAGTTCGACGCATTTGGCATAGAGCGGGTAGTAGCGACGGTCGCTGGCGGGGACCGCGTTGTAGAGTGCGACGACGCGTAGGCCACCGATATGGTGCTCACGCACCAGGCGTTCGAAGTTGCGCACGCCGGTCATGCCATCGAGAGGGCTGGTGGCGGAAAGGCCGATAAAGCGGTCGGGATGGGTCGTGCAGATGCGCGCCAGCGTGGCGTTGGAGGAGCCGAGCACGCCGATCTCGATGCCGGCACTGTCCATATCCGCGATCAGGCGAGACAAGCCGCCGTCGTCAGCCGGTGTGGGGGCTTGCTCATCGGACCGGGGACGACCCTTGAAGATGTGCCGGTAATTGTCGAAGCCGTAGCCCTGGGGGCGGGGTTGAAGGTCCGCGACCGCGTTGCCGGGACGCCCTTGCATCGCGTCCCAATAGCCGGGCTCTTCCTCGCTGCGGGGAAGGTTCATTTCGAGGTCTATAACTCGGGGCACGTTCGTTCCTTTCCCTGCAGGTATACGCTTTCGCTAATGCGTGGCCGAGTTACCTGCCACTCGGCCGGCACCGGTGCAATCTTCGGCGATTTGTCCCGTGTGGCATCAGCCTCGCCGGACAAAGGGACGAACCGCGTCAATCAACTGCGCGGACGGGGCCAGGCGCGGCCCTTCGCCTTCGTCGACTGGGGCTACGATGGTCACCTTCCAGGTGGACAGCATCCGCAGCGATGCTTGCGTCGCGGGATGGCGCAGCAGCGGCTCGTTGAGTGATGGGGCCACGATTACAGGCGTGCCCCGTCCTATTGCCTCGGCGACCACGGACAGCGCTAGATTATCAGCGATGCCTTGTGCGAGCTTATTCAGCGAGTTGAAGCTGCACGGTGCAAATAGCACCACCCCATAGGGCGGCCGTGGACGAATGGCCAGATCGAAATACAATTCGACCACTTTTACCCCCTCGACATCCGCCAGGTCGCGTGGCGCGATCACGCGCGAAGCATTCGGTGTCGGGATCGCGATTACGGTTGAAAAGCCAAGGCCGACCAAGCCGCGTAGAAGCTCGGGACAGCGTCCCGCTGTTGTTGTGCCGCTCAGCATTAGATAGGCTAAGTCGAAACTTTTGCCATCAGCCGGGTTACTCAGGCTCATCTCGGTCTCCCCGCCTCGTCTTCAATCTACCCGATCATCCCATGTGGTTCGGCGTCATCAGTGCACGGGTGCAATCCCGACCGCAAGATTGCTGGCCCGATCCAGACACCGCGCCGAAGGCTGATCTTTAAATGCGAGCACACAAACACTTGCCCCATCACGTGCCAGGCTGTAAGCGCCAGCAGTGGGCCGGAACACGGAGGCTATGATGCTGGCGAACACGCGCGTCGCTTGGTTCAATGGATCAATCATGCCGGAAGGCCAGATACTCATCCCCTATCGGGATCGAAGCTGGAAATCGGGCGATGGCGCTTTCGACATGACTCGCACGTTCAATGGCGTCCCGTTCCGCCTCGTGGAGCACATCGAGAGGTTCTATCGCTCGCTCCGCTACCTGCGCATCGATCCCGGCATTTCCCCTAAGTGTCCGTCCGGGAACAAATTGAGTTTTTAGAATCGCTTAGCGGGTCACCCTTGAAGCCATTGAATCGCCTGTGATTCTCTCTCCCCCGAGCATCGATTCGGAGGACTGGATGTGGACCAAGGAGAACCGGACGCGGTACGACCGCACCCGACTGCGCTATGAGAGCGATCTGACTGATGCCGAATGGGCCGAGGTGGAACCATTGATCCCCCCGGCCAAGCCGGGCGGCAACAAGCGGAGCGTTGATATCCGCCAGGTGGTGAACGGCGTGATGTATGTGCTGAGCACCGGCTGCCAATGGCGGGCGATCCCCAAGGACCTGCCGCCGCGGAGCACAGTGCACGACTATCTGGAACGATGGACCTGGGACGGCACGCTGGAGCGACTGCATCACGCATTGTATGTGAAATGTCGTGAGCAGGCCTCGCGAGAGGCCAGCCCGACCGCCGCGGTGATTGATGCGCAGAGCGTGAAGAGCGCCGAAAAAGGGGGGCCTCGATCGATCCGCATGGGTATGATGCGGGGAAGAAGATCAAGGGCAAGAAGCGGCACGTCCTGGTCGATACCCAGGGTTTGCTGCTACAGGCCATCGTGACGGCGGCGGACATCCAGGATCGCGATGGCGGCGCCATGCTGCTGGCGACGCTGTTCGGGATGTTTCCGTTCCTGCTGAAGCTTTATGCCGATGGCGGCTATCAGGGGCGGCGATTCCAGGAGGCGTTGAAGCGTGTCGTGTCGCAGGCCGAGGTGGAGATCGTCAAACGATCTGACCAGGCCAAGGGCTTTGTCGTGCTACCAAAGCGATGGGTGGTCGAACGCACGTTGGCGTGGCTCAACCGATGTCGTCGACTGGGTAAGGATTGGGAAAATCTCAATGTGAAGGCGCGTGCCTTTCTGTTGCTCGCTTCCATCCGTCTCATGGTCAGACGGCTATGCAGGAACTAGCAATGTTCCCGGACAGACTCTAAGGAAATGATAGCAGCCAGCGAGGAAGTCGTCGCACTCAATGAGCACCTGCGGGCACCGCACGGGGATTGGTGGGTGTGCCAGCGCGTCAGCCGTGGGGTCGATGCGGTCGGCGATGAAGGATGGGAGCATACTGGTCCGAACCTGGTCGTGGACGTTACACCTCTGCCGCTCGCGTCGCGCGCCATAATGTACCGGGACGGGGCTGAGGTAATGACCACCACCATGCGCCGGACGGCACCGAGCATGCTCAGCCCGAGGGCGAAGATGAACAACTATCTCAACATGATTGTGGCGGGGCAACCAATAAAGGCAGCACGGCCTCAGAGTTTGTCCGGGAACATTGCTAGTTCCTGCATAGCCGTCTGACCATGAGACGGATGGAAGCGAGCAACAGAAAGGCACGCGCCTTCACATTGAGATTTTCCCAATCCTTACCCAGTCGACGACATCGGTTGAGCCACGCCAGCGTGCGTTCGACCACCCATCGCTTTGGTAGCACGACAAAGCCCTTGGCCTGGTCAGATCGTTTGACGATCTCCACCTCGGCCTGCGACACGACACGCTTCAACGCCTCCTGGAATCGCCGCCCCTGATAGCCGCCATCGGCATAAAGCTTCAGCAGGAACGGAAACATCCCGAACAGCGTCGCCAGCAGCATGGCGCCGCCATCGCGATCCTGGATGTCCGCCGCCGTCACGATGGCCTGTAGCAGCAAACCCTGGGTATCGACCAGGACGTGCCGCTTCTTGCCCTTGATCTTCTTCCCCGCATCATACCCATGCGGATCGATCGAGGCCCCCCTTTTTCGGCGCTCTTCACGCTCTGCGCATCAATCACCGCGGCGGTCGGGCTGGCCTCTCGCGAGGCCTGCTCACGACATTTCACATACAATGCGTGATGCAGTCGCTCCAGCGTGCCGTCCCAGGTCCATCGTTCCAGATAGTCGTGCACTGTGCTCCGCGGCGGCAGGTCCTTGGGGATCGCCCGCCATTGGCAGCCGGTGCTCAGCACATACATCACGCCGTTCACCACCTGGCGGATATCAACGCTCCGCTTGTTGCCGCCCGGCTTGGCCGGGGGGATCAATGGTTCCACCTCGGCCCATTCGGCATCAGTCAGATCGCTCTCATAGCGCAGTCGGGTGCGGTCGTACCGCGTCCGGTTCTCCTTGGTCCACATCCAGTCCCCCGAATCGATGCTCGGGGGAGAGAGAATCACAGGCGATTCAATGGCTTCAAGGGTGACCCGCTAAGCGATTCTAAAGACTCAATTTGTTCCCGGACGGACACTCAGGCTTGGCCACTGCTGCTGGATGAGAACGGAAACCTGGCAGAAGGCCAGGGAAGCAACATTTTTCTCGTTGAGAACGGTAAATTGCGAACGCCTCGCGTCCGTTATGTACTGCCTGGTATCAGTAGACAGATGACGATCGAGTTGGCGGCAAAACTCGGCATATCGTGCGATGAAACCGACATCGACTTGTACGATGCCGCCAATGCGGATGAGATTTTCTTAACTGCAACTAGTCTGTGCATACTCCCGGTTAGCAACTTTAATGGGCAGCCGGTTGGCGCGTCAGAGTGGCAAGGTGCCGGACCTATTACTAAGCGATTGATCGAAGCTTACATAGCCGAGGTCGGCTGCGATTTTGTGCAGCAATATCTTGACCGACTTCCGGCCTGAGCATTCTGCCGTCTGACGTATTCCGGGATGGAGATCGTCCCAAGGCACGGCCGAGGCAGGTCGTGTTCCACAACGCGATAGCGGCAGTGGCGCAGAAGAAGATCCGGGTTGTCACCGCCTTCCACACCGGCAACACCGGGGAGGCGCAGCGGAGTCGCTCACGGTCTGGCGGCGGCTTCGGTCTGAAAGTCGATATCCTCGTAGAGCTCGGCGACGGGGATCTCGATTCCGATTTCGGGCATGCGGAGGATGTCGTCGCCGGTGAGGGTGTTGACCCTCCATGCCTCGTCCGATCGTCCCCGCTCCATGACGGTGAGGCCAACGCTGGTCGATTCGAGAATGATGTAGCGGCGGATCGAGAGAACCGCAGCGTATTCGCGGACTTTCAGGATGCGGTCGGTGCGGCTCGTGTTGGAGCTGACAATTTCGATCACGACGATGACGCCGGGGACAGTCAGTGCGTCGCGATCAAAGGGCGAACAGGTAACGAGGGCATCAGGATAGCGGACAGCCGTGCCGACGGTTACGACGCCCGCATCCGGGCCGAGGGGCCGGCACCCACTTCCCCGGAGCTTGGTGCGAAGAGCGGCATGGACGTTCTGCATGATAACGGCGTGACCCAGGGTTCCGCCGGTCATGGCGACGGGCTGGAAGCCGTCGAACTCGAAGCGGCCTTCCTGGGAGGCGGCCCAGGCGAAGAACTCCCCCTGGGTCCAGGACTTGCGGAGCGGGACGTTCATGAGGCGAGGTTACCACGCGCGCGCATGGATTTCTCCAGGTTCGCGGAGGGGTGAGGAGCGCCCCCCACCTTCAGCCGCGCCCTGCTCCGGCCGGCGTCAATGCTTCACGGTCGATGCCCGGTAGGTCTCGTCGATGGCCTCCACCAGCGCCGCCTCAAACTCGGCATCACTCATCGAAACCCGCAGATCCTGCACCAGCGCCCGCGAGAAGCTTGCGATCATGCCGTGATTGGCGGCGAGGCGTTTGCAGGCCTCGGCCCGCGTATAGCCACCGGACAGCGCGACAACCCTGGCGACGCGCTTATGGTCCACCAGCCCTAAATACAGGTCCGGCTTTTCCGGCAGCGTCAGCTTGAGCATCACCTGACGGCCCTCTGGCAACGCATCGGCGCGCCTGGTCAGTTCCGCAACCAGGATAGCTTCCGCACCCGCCTTGTCCGGACTCTTGATCGAGACTTCCGGTTCGATAATCGGCATCAGCCCGTGCTCGGCGATCTGCGACGCCGCTTCGAACTGCTGTTTCACAATGGCGGCGATCCCGTCCTTCGAGGCCCGCTCGATGACAGACCGCATCTTGGTTCCGAAGACGCCCAGCTTCACCGCGCGGGCGCACAGCGCGTCGAGGGTCGGCATCGGCTTCATCAGTCTGACGCCGTCCTTCTCCTCCTCCAGCCCCTTATCAACCTTGACGAACGGGACGACGCCTCGATCTTCCCACAGGTAGGTCGGGACGGACTTGCCTCGCACCTCCCCGTCCATCGTGCCTTCGAACAGGATGGTCCCGATGACCTTATCGCCGGTGAAGGGCCGCGCGGTGAAGATGCGCACGCGCATCTCGTGAATGAGCCGAAACATCTCGGCCTCGCCGCTATAGGCGCTGTCCGGAATGCCATACAGGCGCAGGGCGCCGGGCGACGATCCGCCGCTCTGGTCCAGCGCGGCGATGAAGCCGGGCTTGCTGGACATTTGCGCCATCATCTTGTCATTGGCCATGATCGTGGTCCTCCCGCGAGGCCAATGCGCTAAGGGACGCGCGCCCCGGCCTCGACCGATTGCCCTCGTACCAGCCAGAATACTGCCACGGCGCTGAAGGTCCGCGCAACCTCACCCTTCCGTGATCGCAATCACAACGGCCGGCCGGGAATGGCGCGTGCTCCGTACCGCTCGTCCCATTTGTCCTGTACTGCCTGGAGAACGCGCATCGTCGGCAGGACCGAGGGGCCGGACGCGCGCGGTGGACGGCCCGCACGCACGGAATCGAGAAAATCGAAGATGACCCGGGCGGCATTCTCCTGCTCGGGCTCGATCGTGACCGTGCCCGAAGCGGTGCGGAGCGTGCCTGCCAGAATATCGAAGAAATACGTGTCGCGGTTGGTCACGATCAGCTTGTCATAGAACCGGTAGGACGCGTGGTACGAGCCGTGCACGAGCAAGGTTGCGTCACGCTCTGTCTCCACCAGAACGATGCACTCCATCGGGACGCCGGTCCGTTCGTGGCAAGGGCCGAGATGGCTCTGGATGCGCCGGAGCGGCGTGCCGTCGAAAAGGAACAGCCCGAGATCGACGAAATGGCAGAAATGGTGCCAAAGGATATTATCCGTTCAGCTCCGCGCGTAACCGGTCGCGCCGACATTCGTCAGTCGCGGGATGAAGAAGCGGCCGGCGATGTGCCGGATGGTCTCCTCCCCAGCAGCCAGCCGCGCGCGCAGCGCCTCCCGCTCAGCGCGGAAGCGCATCGGGTGGCTGAGCCCGTACACCTTTCCGCTCTTTTCCCCGGCCGCCACCACGCGCTCGGCGCCGGCGAGGCTCATCGCGATCGGGATCTCGATCAGCGTGTGCTTGCCGGCCTCGAGGCTGGCGGTTGCCTGCTCCTCGTGCTGCTCGCTCGGGGTGGCGAGCACCACGACATCGATCTCGGGGTCGGCAAGCGCGGCGGCGAAGGAGGTTGTCCAGTTGCGGTATCCAAAGCGCGTCGCGAATGCCTCCGTAGCCTCCGGCCGCCGCCCCACGGCGGTGTGCAGCACGGCGTCGGTCCGCTTGAGGGCCTCGGAGTGCCACACCCCCATCATGCCGTAGCCCACCATGCAGATGTTCATCGCAATTGCCTCCCTGGCGAGCGCGGTCGATTGATCTGACTTTGCGCGCCTCTGATCAGGCCGGCCGGTCCAACGTTGCCAGCTCATGCGCGATCACGTCGCGTAGCAACGGCAAGCTGAGGGTAAGTGTGCGCCATACGCGGCGAGCTGCCACGCCCCCATACTCATGACGATAGACGTTTCCGGCGGCCGCCATCTCTCGCCATTCAATCGACGGATGCCGGGCTTTCAACTCGTCCGGCAAGCGGCGGGACGCCTCGGAGATAATCTCAAGACATCTTGTCACGGCGTAAAGCCGTAGATTATCGTCCTTGAACGTCTCATAGCTCACGCCGGCGACAAACTCTTCGGCCATGGCTATGTGGTGCTGAATGTCATTGAGCCATCGGCGCGTTGCTTTAAACTCAGAATGCATAGATGGCATCGGATGTCACTGCTGGCCGGACGTAGGGTTTCAACCCCTCGCAATCCACGACATCAACGCGCCCTTCGAACAGGCTCGCGATGAATTCCTTGATCCCGACGTACTCGTAGACGCCGACCGGCGCATCGGGGTCGATCTCTATCATGATATCGGTATCGCTGTCCGGGCGTTCGTCGCCCCGCGCGCGCGAGCCAAACAGGGCTGCGTGCGTCACGCCGCGGGCGCGCAGTGCCGCTTCGTTCTCCCTCAGCCGGGCGATGATGTCCTGGCGGTTCATAAGTTCCTTATATAGCACCAAAATCGCCAACCGGGCAGTCCTCGCGGTCGATGCCGCTATATCCGCGACAGAAACAGCGCCGCCCGCTCACTCTGCGCGCACTCGAAGATGCTCTCCGCCGGCAACTCCTCCACGATAGGTCCGGCGTCCATGAACACAACGCGATCGGGAGCGCACGACAAAGCCTGCGGCACCCGGATCGCGGGGCGCTAGCCGACGGATAAAGCGAACTTGAAGGGCGAACTAAGACCGCCGGCAAGGATTCGATTTTTGCCAGGCTGCAGAACAGCCGTATCATGCGTGAAATGGTGGCCGATCGCCTGGCCATTTACGATCGTTCCCAAGTGACTCCCAAGGTCGGATATTAGGAATTGACCGCCACTCTGAATGATCTTGAAGTGCTCGCGAGACAGGTGAAACGGCGCCTCGTCCTCCAGCAGCAGATCGGGTGGCTGGTCCGCGTCTGGTTCGCCCGGTGCTGGCACCCGGCCAACGACGTAGGGCAAGTGGCCGATCTCGATCGGCGTCGAGCCCATTCGGTCGCGTAGAACATCGGTCTGAGCGCTGAGAGAAATGGTAGCAGCTTGCTTAAGGACCGCAACCGCCGGGGTCCCCTCCGGCTCATCGGGGTGACGCTCATGCACTGCAGCAATCAGGTCTCGGGTGACCTCGTCATCGACCTTCCGCAGCTTGGCGCAAAGGCGCAGCAGCAAACCACGCGCCAGCCTCGGATCCTTGCTCACCCGATCCAAGAACTCGCGAGCAGTCAGCGCCTGGATCTCACAATCCGAGGCGGCGCGCGCTGTAGCGCCATGCGGGCGATTCTCGATCACCCCCATCTCGCCGAGCCAATCGCCCTCGCCGACATGGCCAATCACGACGTGATCGCTGCCGACGGTTCGAAGAACTTCAATCTCGCCGCGACTGATCCACAGCACGCGGTCGCTCTCATCACCCTGCCGGAACAGGACATCTCCCTGTTTGAACCGAAGCGTGGTCATGAACCGCTCTCCTACCCGGGTAACAGCCCCTCGAGACCTGCCGAGGGACCTCGTCAGCTTAGCCGCGCGGGTACCCAACTGTCTGGGCGAATGTGACGAACTGCTGATCAGGAAGTCGCATCGCTTGCGCAAGCTTAGGGTAATCAACCGAGCCGCGAAAGACTGTCGCAAGACCCTCCAATGCACAGAACAGATAGACGTTCTGGCCGATGAAGCCGGTGTCGACCGATGCGTAAAGGCGTCGGTCCTCGGGCGAGACATCGGTCATCCGTTCCCCGTGCGCGACATACACCAGATTGAGAGGGGCGGTGCCCACAAAGCCCTGGAGACCGGTCTGGGCGCGGATGTCGTCCGGAAGGTGCGGCAGCAGCTTGTGCGTCTTCGGTTCGTAGAGCCACACGCCATTGGCCATCGCGGCAAAGATGTCGATCACCATGACATGGCGCCAATAGGGAGCGGTGCGGTCTCCGCTTGGCCGATTGATGCCGAAAGCCGCCCACAGCAGGTCCGACAAGGTCAGAACGGCATGCAGGTCGCGGTGGTCGACAACGGCATCGCCCGTCTTCACAAGATTACGATTGCCACGGACTTCGGGACCGAAGTCGAGGTCAGCGAGGGTGTTCAAGACGGTGACAAGGTTATTCTGCAACCCCCCGTCAATCTGAATGACGGCGACAAGGTGCGGATAATTCCCTACCCCCCGACGCCGTAACTGGGGCTGTGCTCACCGCAGAGGCGCAGAGATACTCTCCGGTCTCTGCGCCCTGCGGTGAATCTTCGTCTCTTGCTCCTTCGCAGAAGCTATTGCGCCAGCACAGTCTGTTTCACCGGACTGCTGACCAACGCGGCGAGCTCGTCCGCGTCCAGCGTTTCCTTCCGCAGCAGTGCCTGCGCGCATGTCTCCAGGACGGCTCGCCGCTCGGTCAGAATGCCGGTCGCACGGTCCATTGCCGCCTGCACAAGGTTGTGCACTTCACGGTCGATCGCCTGCGCCGTCGCTTCGCTGTAATTGTGCTGCTGCGGTTCTGGCATCGGAGTGCCGAGGAAGCTGTGAGGCTCGCGCTCCAAGCTGATCGGTCCGATCTCATCATCCATCCCGTAGCGCGTCACCATGGCCCTGGCTATATCGGTCACGCGCTGCAGATCGTCCGCAGCTCCGGTGGAGGCTCGGCCGAACACCACCCGTTCCGCCGCTCGGCCACCGAGCAGCACCGCCATGCGCGCCTCCAGCTCCTCACGACTCATCAGGAATTTGTCCTCTGTCGGGCGCTGGATGGTGTATCCCAATGCGCCGACCCCGCGAGGAATGATGGAAACCTTGTGCACCGGATCGGTGCCTGGCAGCGACAACGCCACCAGCGCATGGCCCATCTCGTGATAAGCCACGGTACGCCGTTCCTCGGGCGACAGCACGCGCGACTTCCGCGACAGTCCGGCGACGCCGCGCTCGACCGCCTCGGTCAGGTCCGCCATCGTCACCGCATCGGCGTGCCGGCGCGTGGCCAGCAGCGCCGCCTCGTTCACCACGTTTGCAAGGTCGGCACCGGTCAGCCCAGTGGTGAGTTCGGCGAGTTGCGCCGGGTTGACGTCCGGCGCCACCTTCACTCGTCTCAAATGCAACGATAGGATCGCCTCGCGCGCGGGCTTGTCGGGCCGATCGACGAGTACCTGCCGATCAAAGCGCCCGGCGCGCAGCAGTGCCGGGTCCAGTATCTCTGGCCGGTTGGTCGCCGCCAGCAGCACCACCCCCGACTGCGGATCAAAGCCGTCGAGCTCGACCAGGAGCTGATTGAGCGTCTGCTCTTTCTCATCGTGCCCGCCGCCGGTGCCAAACACGCCTCGCGCACGGCCGAGCGCATCCAGCTCATCGATGAAGACGATGGCCGGAGCCTGCGCCCGCGCCTGGGCGAACAGATCGCGCACCCGGGCCGCGCCGACGCCCACGAACATCTCGACGAACTCCGAACCGGAGATCGAAAAGAACGGGACGCTGGCCTCGCCCGCCACGGCGCGGGCGAGCAGCGTTTTGCCCGTGCCGGGCGGCCCCACGAGCAGAATCCCCTTGGGCACATGCGCGCCGAGCCGCCCGTAGCCGGCCGGATCCTTCAGGAAGGAGATGATCTCCTGCAGCTCCTCCTTCGCCTCGTCATTGCCGGCAACGTCGGCGAAGGTCGTCTTGATGTCGGTCTCGACATACACTTTCGCGCGCGAACGGCCGATCGACATCAGCCCGCCGCCCATGTTGCCCACCGCGCGGCGCCAGAAGAACGCCCACAATACGAAGAAGCCGACCGTCGGCAGCAGCCACCCGAGCAGGTTGGACAGGAAGCCATTGGTCTCCACCCCGGTGAACGTCACGCCATTCTTGCGCAACATATCAGCGAGATCCGGCGAGACCGCGGTCGTTGAGAACAGGATCCGCCCGTCTGGCAGTTTCTCCTTCAGCTTGCCGGTGACGCTCTGTCCTGCCACCTCGACCAACTCCACCTTGTGCTCCTGCACGAGCTGAAGGAACTGGCTGTACGGGATGGTCTCGACCGTCTGATGCGCGATCCACCAGTTCTGGAACAGCATGATTGCAATCAGCGCGAGCAGCCAGTAGCCGAAATGTGCGCCGACCTGCTCTTTCGACGGCTTGTCCTTGTGCGGCGGCAGGCCCATGCCGCGGTTGACGGCCTGCTTGGCGTGGCGCTGGAACAAGGCGCGCCATTGATCGCGCGAGGGCAGAAAGCGTGCGATGTCCATCGGCTGCGCCTCCCTGGGGCATCGCCGGTACACCGGCGAGGCGTCATGTTACACCTGCGAAGCTCTGGCGGCGATTCAATGCCCCTCGGTATTGCCGCAGCCGATCGATCAGGCGTGTCGGTCCTGGGGGAGCAAGGCGTGCGTCTTCAGCAAGTGGCGGAACTGATCATAGGTCAACCCGAGAGAACCGGCGGCGCGCCGTTGGTTAAATCGCGCGTCCACTAGCGCCTGGCGCAAGAGGTCGGCTTCGAAGTCGCGCACGACCGCGCGGAAATTAGCCGTCTTCGTGGCTGACTTCCTCTCCCCTTGCGGGAGGGGGCTGGGGGGAGCGGGTGGCCCGGACCCGAACGGGTCGATCACCACGGTCTCGAGCGGACGATCCGGGCGGGACATCCGGCACACGCTGCGCTCCACTACGTTGCGCAACTCGCGGACATTGCCCGGCCAGTCGTGTGCCAGCAGAGCTTCGGTCGCGCCTGGAGCGAAGCCAGAAAAATAGTCGCGTTTCAATTCCGCTGTCATTTTTGTTGCGAAATGCTCGGCCAGCAGCAACACGTCGTCGCGCCGCTCCCGCAACGGCGGAAGCCGCACCACATCGAAGGCCAGGCGGTCGAGCAGGTCGGCGCGGAATTTTCCCGCGGCCGCCAACGCCGGCAGATCGGCGTTGGTCGCCGCGATCACCCGCACATCGACCTGTAATGTCGCGTTGCCGCCGACGCGCTCGAAAGCGCCGTACTCGATCGCCCGCAGCACCTTCTCCTGCACTGCCAGCGAGGCGGTGGCGATCTCGTCGAGGAACAGCGTCCCGCCATCCGCCAGCTCGAACCGCCCGGCCCGCCGGCGAACGGCGCCGGTGAAGGCGCCAGCTTCATGGCCGAACAGCTCGGAGTCCAACAGCGCCTCGGGCAGAGCCGCACAGTTCAGTTTCACGAATGTGCGGTCCCAGCGGGCAGAGAGATAGTTCAGCCGGCTGGCAATCAGCTCCTTGCCGGTGCCGCGCTCGCCTACGATCAGCACCGGCCGGTCTAGCGGCGCCAGGCGCGAGACATGGGCCAGCATTTCCAGGAACGCCGGGCTTTGCCCGATCGGTGTCGGTGGGGTGGGAGAAAGCGCCATAGTACGGCGATTTACACCATTAATCAGCGATTCCCGCTAGAGATATCAACAGCGTAGCTAGCAATTCCAACAGGTTAGCCTCTGGCACGACGCCTGCACCTGCCCGAGCTGAACCGAAGGGGACTACGCACCATGGGCATCTTCTCGCGGCTGACCGACATCGTGAATTCCAACCTCAACGCCATCCTGGCGCGGGCGGAGGACCCTGAGAAAATCATCCGCCTGATCATCCAGGAAATGGAGGACACGTTGGTCGAGGTCCGCTCCGCCACCGTGCGGACTATTGCCGAACGCAAGGAACTGGAGCGTCGTGCCGCCGGTCTGAAGCGCGACGAAGAAGAGTGGGAGCGCAAGGCAGAACTTGCGGTCACCAAAGGGCGAGACGACCTCGCCCGTGGCGCGCTGCACGCCAAAGCCCGCGTCTCCCAGACGCTGCAAGAGACCGAGATGCAACTCGCCCAGCTCGTCGAAGCTCTGACGCGGCAGAACGAGGACATCGGCAAACTGCAGGCGAAACTGAACGACGCCAAGGCGCGCCAGCGGTCCATTGTCGCCCGCCACAAGACCGCTGCCAACCGAATCAAGCTGAAGACCAAGCTTTACGACGAACGGATCACCGATGCCTTCGCCCGCTTCGAACAGGTCGAGCGCGCTCTCGACGAGGCCGAGGGAAAGGTCGAAGCGTTCGATCTCGGCCGCCAACCGGGAGTGCATGAGGAGTTCGCCCAGATGGAAGCCGATGCGTCGGTGCAGGAGGCGCTGGAGCGGCTGAAGGCGCGGCTAGGCAATCGAATCCCGCCGACCACCGTACCACAATCGGTGAAACCCTGAGATGCATGTCATGGGAACCCTGCTCGGCATCCTGTTCCTGGTCGTGGTCGCGCCGATCTGGATCGTCGCGCATTACGCGACTCGCTGGCGCACGGCGCGCACGCTGTCGCGGGATCACGAACGGGTCCTTGCCGAGCTCTACGATTCCGCGCGCCGGATGGAAGAACGGATGGACAGCCTGGAGCGCCTGTTGGATGTCGAGGCACCGGGATGGCGCAGCAAGGCCGGTCCCTGGACGGAGGCCACGCCATGAGCTGGACGGGGAGGGGGCCCGGCAACTGGAATGCGTGGGCCTGGGGTCCGCATGCCGGTGGCGCCGGGGGCCCGTCGGGCCCGAACGTGCCGCCCTGGGACCGGACGCGCATCTACCGCGACCCCGCGCGCGGCTGGATTGCCGGCGTCTGCGTCGGGATCGCCGATCATATCGAGGTCGACCCGATGCTGGTGCGGTTAGCCGCCGTGCTGTGCCTGATCTTCTTCTTCCTGCCGACCCTGGTGGCGTACGTCGCCTTCGCGCTGGTGCTGAAGCCCAGGCCGCCGGCGCTGTTCGCCAGCGCCGACGAAGAGTCGTTCTTCCGTGGCCTGCGCAACGATCCGGGCAGCGCGCTGCGTGGCATCCGCGAGCGCTTCGGCCGATTGGAGCGTCGGCTCGCCCGCGCCGAGGCCCTGGTCACATCGGACGAATTCGACCTGCGCCGCCGTTTCCGCGACCTCGACCGCTGAGGCACGACTGAGATGTCCTTGTTGCGCTTACTGCTGAACCTGTTGTGGATCATCACCGGCGGTGCCTGGATGGCGCTGGCTTGGCTGGTGGCCGCAGTGATCATGGTGATCACGATCATCGGCATCCCCTGGGCGCGTGCCGCCTTCAACATTGCCTTCTATACGCTGCTGCCGTTTGGCCATCGCGCCGTGCCGCGGACCTGGGTGACCGGATACGAGGATATCGGTGCCGGCCCGCTCGGCTGCCTAGGCAACGTGATCTGGCTGTTGCTCGCCGGCTGGTGGCTGGCACTGGCACACCTGATCGAAGCGGTGCTGCTGGCGATCACCATCATCGGCCTGCCGTTCGCGTGGGCGCATTTGAAGCTCGCCGGCCTGGCCCTGTGGCCGATCGGGAAGGAGATCGTGCCGAACGACGCTCCGATCGGCGGAGTGTGGTAGAGACCGGGGCAGGTGGCAGCCCAACGCGATGGTTGCCCACCCCCGCAGACACTGCGACAAGAGACAGGCGCTCCTGAGAAGCTCGATGACGCGCGACCACTTCGTCGCCCGAACTTACCTCAAAGCCTTCGGCGATCCCGACAAGGGCGGGATGTTGCACGCCTAGAGGAAAACGGATCAGGTATATTTCCGGTGCTGGCCCGCTGACGTTTGTCATGAGTGGGACGGTGACCTAAATCCAGAATTCATCACCGATCGACCGGAGTTGCTCGGCGATCTGCGGAAGATATTTGAGCCAGTCTGGAATCTCGCCGTCGACAAGCTGTGCTCGAACTCTGTCACTGCTGGTGACAAGTTCGCCATTGCCGGATACATGGCGAACCTCATGACCACCACGCCAGCGTGGAGGCGAGTGGGCGTCGAGATGTACAATCACGGTTTGCGAAGCCATCTATCGTTCGCAAAAAAGATGCGAGAGAAGCATGGCGGAAACGACAAGCTTCCCGTGGAAGCGATCACGATGATCGAGAGAGGTGAAATTACGATTCATACCGATCCTGATTACGTTAAGGCTGTCGCCACCAAGCAGATGATCGACTGCGCGTGGGCAGCCTACAATCAAGACTGGATTGTCCTTCACAACGACACGGCAAGTCCATTCATAACGAGCGACAATCCTGTTACGATTCTGAATCCGAGTTTCGGGCCAGCAAGCCGTTACCTACCGGTCACGCCCAATCTCTGTCTATTTGTGACGTACCACCGACACGTCGGCAACCTAACCGAGGCTACGATGCCTCAGGCAATCAGGTCCCCGCCGCAGGGCCAGATCGCCCACAGGAAAGTCACTGGTGCACAGGCTAGAGAGATCAATCGTCTTGTAACTCAGTGCGCAGAGAAGCTCGTCTTTTCATCGGGTCAATCTGCGGGGATAGCTACCATCGTGAAGAAATACCGGCGCTATCGCGTGGAGGCAGAATTCCGAGAGTATCCCGCGAATGGTGAGGAAGCTATCTACCAATGGATGTCAATCCGGGTGCGAGAGCAGACGGAACCCAAGCAAGCCCGTAAGGCGCTGTGACTTAATCCCCCGAGGCCGGACAGGGTGAATGTGTAGCGAGGTCACGCATTCCTGGCTACGATGGCGACGACGAGCATCGCGATATAGAGTAGGATAAAACAGCCGGGGATCAGGGTCTCGAGATAAGAGAGCGCGCGGCGTCGATAACGGTGGTAAAGTTCTTGTTCGCGGGTGAAGAGTGAGAGCGGCAGGGCCTCCTCTATCTCCATCAACACCTCGAATTTTGCGCGGTTCAGCTTGCGATAGGACGTCAGCAGCGTGGCCAGGCCAGGCACACGAGGGCGCCGGCGGCGGGAATCGCCCACAGCCAGACTGCCTTTTGCGCGCCGCTGACGGCGGCTTTGTCGGCTGGCAGGTAGCCGTAGAGCGCGACGATTGCGCTGTTCACGCTGAGCATCCACGAATTGGCTTGGGCGCGGCGGTCGCTGACCTTCTCGGCTGTTGCGAGGTAAAGCTCGAACAGCGCCAGCTTCGGGTCCTTCTCGTCAGCCACCGGCTGAACCCTTGGCGTTCAGGAACTCGTCGGCGTCGAACACGTGGATTCGACCGAGCGCATCGCCGAGGGCGATTGCGTCGCCACACACGTCGAGAGCGGTTGTTACAGCCGCATCCAATACGATCCGAGCGATCTCCTGGCCCGTGCGCGCGTCCCACACACGCGCCGTGCCGTCCCGAGAGGCGGTGACGACGCGCCCCCCGTCGGCGGAGAACGACGCGCTCCGCACCCAGTCCTCGTGGCCGCGCAGCGCGGCGATCTCCTGGCCGGTGCGCGCGTCCCACACACGCGCCGTGCTGTCGGAGGAGGCGGTGACGACGCGCCCCCCGTCGGCGGAGAACGATGCGCTGTTAACAGCGAATTCGTGGCCGCGCAGCGCGGCGATCTCCTGGCCGGTTCGCGCGTCCCACACATGCGCCGTGCTGTCGGAGGAGGCGGTGACGACGCACCCCCCGTCGGCGGAGAACGACGCGCTCCGCACCCAGTCCTCGTGGTTGCCTAGCGCGGCGATCTGATTGCCGGTGCGCGCGTCCCACACACGCGCCGTGCAGTCATCGGAGGCGGTGACGACGCGCCCGCCGTCGGCGGAGAACAACGCGCTGTTCACATCGTCCTCGTGGCCGAGCAGATCAGCGATCTCGTGGCCGGTCCGCGCGTCCCAAACACGCGCGGTGCCATCAGACGAGGCGGTGACGACGCGCCCGCCGTCTACGGAGAACGACGCGTTCAGCACCCAGTCCTCGTGGCCGCGCAGCGCGGCGATCTCCCGGCCGGTGCGAGCGTCCCACACACGCGCCGTGCGGTCAGAGGAGGCGGTGGCGACGCGCCCGCCGTCGGCGGAGAACGACGCGCTCAGCACCCAGTGCTCGTGGCCGCGCAGCGCGGCGATCTGATTGCCGGTGTGAGCGTCCCACACACGCGCCGTGCGGTCATCGGCGGCGGTGACGACGCGCCCACCGTCGGCGGAGAACGACGTGCTCCGCATCCGGTCCTCGTGGCCGCGCAACGCGGCGATCTGATTGCCGGTGCGAGCGTCCCACACACGCGCCGTGCGGTCAGTGGAGGCGGTGACCACCCGCCCACCGTTGGCGGAGAACGACGCACTGTTTACAAAATGCTCGTGGCCGCGCAGGACGGCAATCTCCTGGCCGGTGCGCGCGTCCCACACCCGCGCCGTGCGGTCAGAGGAGGCGGTGACGACGCGCCCACCGTCGGCGGAGAATGACGCGCTGTTCACATCGTCCTCGTGACCGCGCAGCGCGGCGACCTCCTGGCCAGTACGCGCGTCCCACACCCGCGCCGTCCGGTCATAGGAGGCGGTGACGACGCGCCCACCGTCGGTGGAGAATGACGCGCTCCACACCCAACCCTCGTGGCCGCGCAGCGCAGCGTTCTCCTGGCCGGTGCGCGCGTCCCACACCCGCGCCGTCCCATCATCGGAGGCGGTTACCACCCGCCCCTCGTCGGCGGAGAACGACGCGCTCCGCACCCAGCCCTCGTGGCCGTGCAGCGCGGCGATCTGATTGCCGGTGCGTGCGTCCCACACACGCGCCGTGCCGTCCCGAGAGGCGGTGACGACGCGCCCCCCGTCGGCGGAGAACGACGCGCTCCGCACCCAGCCCTCGTGGCCGTGCAGCGCGGCGATCTCCTGGCCGGTGCGCGCGTCCCACACCCGCGCCGTGCGGTCAGAGGAGGCGCTGGCGACGCGCACCCCGTCGGCCGAGAACGACGCGCTCAGCACTCTGTCCTTGTGGCCACGTAACGTAACGATCTGACTGCCGGTGCGTGCGTCCCACACGCGCGCCGTGCAGTCGTCGGAGGCGGTGACGACGCGCCCGCCGTCGGCGGAGAACGACGCGCTGTTCACAGCGCCCTCATGGCCGCGCAGCGCGGCGATCTCCTGGCCGGTGCGCGCGTCCCACACACGTGCAGTGCGGTCAGAGGAGGCGGTGGCGATGCGCCCCCCGTCGGTGGAGAACGACGCGCCGTTCACATCGTCCGTGTGACCCATCAGACGTAGGCGCTCGGCACCGGGCGGCGTCAGACCGGGCCAGCGCGGCGCGGGGCGGAAGTCCGGATCCTGCTTTGCGGCGGCGGCGATCACCGCTGCTTTGCCTGCAAGCATCCCGAGCCGGCCAAAAATCTGGCGGGGCAGCTCCCGAGGAGAACTCGCTAGCGTCGGCAACGACAGCGCTATCGCCCGCCCGACGAGGCGCGCCGTTTCGTCCTCGCTTTCGGACAAATAGCTGTCGAAGAGATCGCGTGGCCCGCAGGCGTGGAGCTTCGCTTTGATCCAGGCGTAATCGGTCAGAAGATGATCGGCTTCGTTGTCCTGGCCCGCTCCGCGCAGGTGCCGGATGAGGAATCGCCAGCCATAAAGATCGTCCGCGGGAAGCGTCTCCCACTTTGCCTCGCAGTGTGTGCGAAGGGCATGGACCATCGCCGCATTCGCAAGGCGGCAGCCCTCCGCACCGATCCGCTCCCGCAGATACCACATCGTGTTGTCGTGTAAGCGCAGCGTGCGCGTGCCGAGATTGAGTTCCTGCAGCAGCGATAGTCTATTCAGTTGTTGGATGAGATCTTCGGCCTCGTATGCATCGAAACCCCCAGTCGCATGCCAGAGTGCTTCTCCAATCCGGAGCGGGATGCTCTCGTCCTCTGGCAGAACCGCGAGCTCACCGAAGCGGTCAAGCTCCTCCTTTCGCAGATCCTCGATGCTTGCTTCGAGGCAGACGCCGATCGCGCGGTTACGCTGCGTCTTGTCTTTAGGATCGAAACCAGTTAGTCCGCGTGCCGACAATCGCCGTTCAAACTTTTCGATGGCGGTCGCGAGCGGTTCCCCCGTAGCGAGGCGCTCCCGTATCCACCCGTTGGCGATGCCGAGCATCTGCGCCCAGCCGCCGAGCCGGTCCACAAGTGGCGCCAACCGGCTCTGCGCCGCCGTTGCGTCCGCGACAGGAAGATGCCTGGAGATGAGCTCCAGCCCTTCCGCGTCGCGCATCGCGTCGATCCGGATGGGGATGTGGGAGGGCGGCAGGACGTGCGGCAGGCGTGTCGTCACCAGCCGGACGCAGTTGGGTCCACCGCGCAGGAACGGGCGGAGTTGTGCTTCCCGCCAGACGTCGTCGATCACCAGCAGCAGCCGTGCTTCGCCGATCCGTTCCGCCAGATCTTCGGCGGCGGTTTGCACGTCCTGGAACCCTGGCCGCTTTCCTTCGGGATCGAGCTTCTCGATCAGATCGACGATCAGGCCGATGACGGCGTCCCGTTCCTTGCCGATCTCGACCCGCAGGATGCCGTCGGTGAACTCGAACCGAACGTCCGGATCGCGGCACAGGTAATTCGCGAGTGTCGTCTTGCCGTAGCCGCCCGCTCCGCTTAGCGCCGTTGTCAATGCGACTGCCTTGTCTGTGCCGGCGGAGAGGACTGCTTGCTTGAGTTGCGCGTATTCGGTGGGGCGTGGCACGAAATTTTCAGATAGGTCGCCGGACATGTAGGGCACGCGGCGCGCCTTTCCTGGGCCGCTGAGCACCTGGACGAGCTTCCGCCACCGCTCTCGTTCGGCGATGTCGTACACTTCCTCCCGTCGCATCCAGGCGGGCAGGTCGGTGCGCTTGAGGCTTGGGTCAGCAAGGACCGGGGTCACCGTCCGGCCGGACATGCGCGCATGGGTCCATTCGCGCTTCACCCAGTCCGAAACGATGGCGCGGTGCGACAGGATCAGCACGAGGTGCTCGACGTTTTCGATTGCACGCAGCACTTGCGACAGAATGTCCCCACTGCCGACGCTCTTCAGGTCACGCCAGGATCGGATGCCGGCTTCTTGCTCCAGCCGCTGTTCGAACGCCTCCGCGAAGGCGCGGCCGTCTGATCGCGCGTAGGAGATGAAGATCCTGTCGGGCGAGAACTCTCCCATGGCGCAACAATCGGGTACAATCCGCGCGACCGCAACAGAAAGGGCGTGAACTGACGGACGGAGCGCACGGACGGCCGCTTGGGGTCACGGGCCGCCATAACTGCTTCATCGCGATCTCGGCACGCAAGCCGCTGAGCCTGCCAAGCTTCTGATCAGCGCCAGGAATTCCCGCCGCTGTTCGTCCGAGACGTGACCCACGATGTAGGGGCCGCGATCAGGTGTGCGGGCGCAGATCGTTGTTGACCCGGTGATCGCCCGCCAACCAGCGCGCCAGTTCGGCATGCGCATCGGCGCGCCGCGCGACCTCGATCTCTGCGGCGTCCGGCGGATCGACCGTGAACTCCACGATCAGCCCGTCCGGCGAAGTGGCATAGACCGACTTGCAATATCCATGATCACTCTCGCGGAACGCTTCGCCGGCGCCGCGCAGCCGGCCGATGATTTCATCGTACGTCCCCTGATCGACCTTGAACGCGACATGATCGAAACTGCCGATCGCCGCCGGCCGCTCGGCAACGCACAGCTTGTGGATATCCGGATCGGCGAACTGGAAGAAAGCCAGCGCGCCGCCATCCGCCATTCCAAAGAAGGTATGGCACATCGCCACCGGGCGGCCGAATGCGGGATGGTTCGTCATCTCGCACCATGTCGCCACCAGCGGGATGCCCAGAACGTCTTCGAAAAACCGACGATTGACCTCATGGTCTCGCACCACATAGGCGTGGTGATGCAGCCGCTCCGGCAGTCGGGTCAAGAGCTTCTGGCGTGAAATGGTATCGGTTGCCGACATTTGGACAGCCCCCTTTCCTCAACCGGTGAGCTCCCGGCGCACAATCGCCGCTCCCTGCGCCAGTGCTTTGAGTTTCCCGAACGCGGTCTCGCGCGGCAGATATTTCATGCCACAATCCGGCGCCGCGATCAGCTTCTCCGGCGCAACGTAGCGAAGCCCGGCGCGGAGGCGCGCGGCCACGACCTCCACCGTCTCCACCGCCGGGTCGCCAAGATCGAGCACGCCGAGCAGGATCGACTTGCCGGCCAGCTCGGCCAACACCCCAAGGTCAAGCCTCGGCTGGGCCGCCTCGATCGATATCTGCTGCGCGACACAATGGGCGAGCTGCGGCAGGAACGTATACCCGCTCGGCTTGTCCGCCACCATCGCCGCGTAGCCGAAGCAAAGATGCACGACCGTGGGACCCTCGATCCCCTCCAGCGCGCGATTGATCGCGGCGACGCCCCAGCGTGTCGCCTTTTCGGGTGCCGTGCGCACCCACGGCTCGTCGAGCTGCACCACGTCGATCCCAGCGGCCTTGAGCTCGCGCAGCTCTTCGTTGGCCGCCACGGCGTAGTCCATCGCCATCTCCGCCTCGTCGGAATAGAAGTCGTTCGACGCTTGCTGCGAAAGCGTGAACGGACCCGGTAAGGTGACCTTGGTGGCATGATCGGTGTTGCGCAGGAGAAACTCGGCGTGGCGCACTTCCGCCGGGCCACGTCGGTGGATGCGGCCGACCACGCGCGGCACCGGCGTCACGCGATTCCCCCGTTGCAGTGAGGCCGGATGTTCGGCATCGATGCCGTCGAGCGCCAGCGCGAAATGGTTGGAGTAGCTCTCACGCCGGATTTCACCATCGGTGACGATGTCGATGCCGGCGCGTTCCATGCCGCGGATCGCCAGGATGGTCGCATCGTCCTGCGCCGACGTACGGAGCGGCTCCGGAACCCGCCAGATATCGGAGGCATGGGTCCGCGGCACGCCGTGCCTGTGCAGCGTGGCTCGGTCCACCAGCCAGTCGGGCTGTGGGGTGCTGCCCACCACCGTGGTCGGCAGCAGATGCGTCGGATATGGCATCCCCGTCAGGGTAGCCCTATCCCGGCCGGTGGGGAACCGCCGTCATGCTCGCGGCCGACTGGTCTGGCCCCGCATCCGCCGGCGCTGGCGGGACAAGATAAATGTCGAACGTAACCGGCGCGTTCTCGTACCCCCAAAACTTGTGGCTCAGCGTGACTTTGAAGGTCCGAGTCGATGGCGGCTGATAGAACTTCGCCCTGATCGCGCACCCCACATCCTCGTGCACGCACGCCGAGAGCCACCCGTCGCGCTCGAGCAACGTACGATTGACCCACGGTGCGCGCTGGGTGCTCATCGCGATGAACACTGGGGGGCTATCAACGCTGTAAAATCCGATAGCGTTCTCGTAGGGGTCCGATCCTGAAACGATAGGCAGCCTGGTGCCGGTCTCTTTGTGCCACAACGAGGTGACAAACTGCGCCAGCTCCTGCCGCGGCTCGACCGCGTCAGGGTCGTCATGGTTGAAAAACAGGATTCGAGCGATCAGGGGAGATGCGAGCAGCGCGGCGGCACTCACCCCGCCAACGAGTGCGCACGCCCACCGGAACAGTCGGCGCGGATCAGCTCCCTGCAGCACGCGCATGACCAACAGCGGCGCCAGCGGAAACGCGCCGATCGTCATGTTGGAGGACACCTTCAACTCCAACATCAGTCCGAAGATCACAGTCAGCAGCACCGGGGTGAACACGAGGATCGCCAGCACCCGATCGGCAGCGGAGAGATGCCAGTTCCACCGCAGACGTCCGCTCACCAGCGCGACTGCCGCAATCACTCCCACCACAACTACATGGAATAGCACGACCGAGATTACAAATTGCGCATCAAAGCCGATCGTCTGCCACAGGCCGATTCCGGTGAGGCTCCAGGTGTAACCGATCGGCGGCGCGTCGGACTGGATCAGCCAGACTGCATGCGGCAAGAACAGCACCGTGCAGACCAGGGCAGCAATCCAGGGTGAGCCCGAACGGTACCAATCGCGGCGTCTTGGATGCACGAGCGAGGCGGCGAAGCAGGTGATGGCGAGCGTCAGCGCATAGTATTTCGACAGCAGCGCCAGCCCCATCGTGACGCCGAACCAGATCGCCTGCGGGCGCCGTCCGCTCTCCATCGACGCCAGGAAGCAATACAGCGTCCACGGCCAGATCGACAGAAAGATAGTGTTGGCATTGTACTTGTAGCAGAGAAACGTATAGAACGGAGTCAGCAGAAGCAGTGTGAACGCCGCGCGCCGCTCCCATCCCACGGCGAACCATCCGATCAATCGCCAGCAGCCGATAAGGCCGATCGCCGAATTGAGCACGGCCAACAGAAAGAAGGCCCAGTTCCGGTGTGGGAACACCAGGAACCAGAGCCCGGCAATCCAGGCCCAGAACGGCGGATGCTGATTGTAACCGAAGCGGAACTGCTGCCCCCAGACATACGCCTCGGCCATATCGCCAGGCAGCGACAAGCCCGTGCTGCTGATGCTGCCGTAGAGGGTCCAGACCACCACGAAGCCGAGACGACCGAGGACGATCGAGGACGGACCAGAAATTGGAATGGCGTCTGCCGGCCGCCCACCCGAAATCAGGCAAGATGACACCGCCTGTGCCCGCCGCGCCTCGATCATTCGCGGTCGGCCCGCAACTTCATGTGCTTGGCTCAAGACTTGGCGGTGCTCCCGAAATGGACCGGCGGCTCGGGCATTGCTCCTATAACGACCGGCCGCGCCGTGTCACCCCAGGTGCCGCGCCCACAGGGCGAAAATCTTCTCCCAGGTCGCCTCGGCGGCGAGCGGGTCGTACACCTGACGCTCGGGGAAGCAGAACCCGTGATGGGTGCCCGGATACACCTCCAGCGTGTGTGTGGTGCCCGCCTTCTCCAGTGCCGACTTGAGCGCCGGGATAACGTGTGCCGGTACTGACTGGTCGTGCTCGGCGAAGGCGTAATAGAGCTCGCCCTTCACATCGCCGAGCAGCTTGTGCGGCGAGTCCTCGGCATCGGTCACGATGCCGACGCCGTAGAGGGACGCTGCGGCGACAATGCGGTGCGGGAAACGGGCTGCCACGGTTGTGATATAGCGCCCGCTCATGCAATGACCGACGCAGCCCACCGGGCCCGGCTTGACCGCGTCCTGGGCGTCGAGGAACGCCAGCATCGCCGCTGTATCATCGGCGACCAGCCCGTTGGTCAGGCTGTTCATCGCCGGCCTGATCACCGCCGACATGGCGTCGTCGCGCCGCGGAATATCGAAGCGGATCGTCCCGAGCCGATAGTACATGTCGGGCAGCAGGCACGCATAGCCGGCCTTGGCGATGCGCCGGCACATATTGCGCAGCTCCTCGCGGATGCCGGGCGCGTCCATGTAGAAGATAATACCCGGGTGCCGGCCGTTCCCTTCCGGGGTGACCAGGAAGCTCGGCATCCGCCCATGCTTCGTCGTTACGATGACGTCTTGCTCGATCATGGTCCGCTCCTTCTGCCCGGCGTGGATGGCTCTGCTGCCAGTCTCCCGCAGGATCGGGTAACCGTCGATCCTCACCGGTCGGCGACCGATGGACAATAAGCCGCGCGTCGGGCGACATGACATCATCGCGACCACCCGGGAGGAACCCATGAGCAACCCTGCCGCGCGGCCCCGCTATAGCGGGGTGTTCCCCGTCGTCCCAACCGTGTTCGACGAACGGGGTGGTCTCGACCTTGCCGGCCAGCGCCGGGCGGCCGATTTCATGATCGATGCCGGCTCGAACGGCCTGGCGATTCTTGCCAATTTCTCCGAACAGTTCACCCTCGCCGACGACGAGCGCGAGGATCTGACGCGAACCATTCTGGAGCACGTCGCCGGGCGCGTGCCGGTGATCGTGACGACGACCCATTTCAGCTCGCAGGTCTGCGCCGAGCGCAGCCGGCGGGCGCAGGACGCCGGCGCCGCCATGGTCATGGTAATGCCGCCCTATCACGGTGCGACGATCCGCGTCGGCGAGGCCGCGATCTTCGATTTCTTTCGCGCGGTGGCCGCGGCGATCGACATCCCGATCATGATCCAGGACGCGCCGGTCAGTGGCACGCCGCTCTCGGCGGATTTGCTGGCACGGCTTGCAAGCGAGATCGCCAATGTCGCCTATTTCAAGATCGAATCGGCAGGTGCGGCCACCAAGCTGCGGGAGCTCATTCGCCTGGGCGGCGCGGCGGTTGAAGGCCCCTGGGACGGCGAGGAGGGCATCGCCCTTATCGCCGATCTCGACGCCGGTGCGACGGGCAGCATGACCGGGGGTGGCTATCCCGACGCGTTCCGGCGGATCCTGGACGACTACCTCGCCGGCCGGCGCGACCAGGCCGTGGCGCGGTACGAACGGTGGCTGCCGCTGATCAACTACGAGAATCGGCAATGCGGTCTGCTGGCTTGCAAGGCGCTGATGCGGGAAGGTGGGATCATCGGCTGTGATGCGCCGCGGCACCCGCTGGCACCGATGCATCCGACTGTACGCGCCGGTCTGATCGAGATCGCCCGCCGGCTCGATCCGATGGTGCTCCGTTGGACGAAGTAGGAGTTTCGGGAGTGAGGGTACGGGCTCCGGCCTTGCGCGGTGCGAGCCGCGGACGGATAAGGCGGCCCAAGGTGGATGAATGAACGATACAGCGATCGAAACTGGCCCGCACTATGATTTCCGGGCGGCGGAACCACGCTGGCAGGCAGCATGGGCCGCGCGCGGCTGCTTTCACGTCGTCGACGTACCGGCCGACGATAAGCCGAAATACTATGCCCTCGAGATGTTCCCCTACCCGTCTGGCAAGATCCATATGGGACACGTGCGCAACTATACACTGGGCGACGCGCTGGCGCGCTACAAGCGAGCGCGCGGTTTCTCGGTGCTGCACCCGATGGGATGGGACGCGTTCGGCCTGCCGGCTGAGAACGCCGCCCGCGAACGTCAGATCCACCCGGCCAAATGGACCTGGGACAACATCAACGCCATGCGCACCGAGCTCCAGCGCATGGGGCTGTCGCTCGACTGGGAGCGCGAGCTCGCCACCTGCGACCCGGCCTATTACGGCCCGCAGCAGAAGCTCTTCCTCGACTTCCTGCGCGCCGGCTTGGCAGAGCGGAAGGAGAGTTGGGTCAACTGGGACCCGGTCGACGGCACCGTGCTGGCGAACGAGCAAGTGATCGACGGGCGCGGCTGGCGCTCCGGCGCTCCCGTGGAGAAGAAGAAGCTCGCACAGTGGTTCCTGCGCATCACGCACTACGCGCCGGACCTTTTGGTTGCACTCGAGCGGTTGGACCGCTGGCCGGAGCGCGTGCGGCTCATGCAGGAGAAATGGATCGGCCGCAGCGAGGGCGCGCGAGTGCGATTCGCGCTGAACGAGGGTTGCGGCGATATCACCGAGGTGGAGGTGTTCACCACACGGCCGGACACGCTGTTCGGCATGTCGTTCCTGGCGTTAGCGCCGGAGCATCCGCTGGCCGCTTGTCTGGCCCAGCGCGACCCGCAGGCTGCCGCCTTCATTGCCGAGTGCCGGCGGATGGGCACCAGCGAGGCAGCAATCGAGACGGCAGAGAAACGCGGCTACGACACCGGCCTGACAGTCAGGCACCCGTTCCTTGACGCTGCGTTTCCGGTCTGGATCGCCAATTTCGTCCTGATGGAATACGGCACCGGTGCGATCTTCGGCTGCCCCGGGCACGACCAACGCGACATCGAGTTCGCCCGCAAATACGGCCTGCGCGTCGTGCCCGTGGTACTGCCGCCGAGTGCGGATGTGGCGAGTTTCACGATCGGCGACACGGCCTATGTTGGACCTGGGACGATCTGCAACTCTGGTTTCCTCGACGGCCTAGATGTGGACGCGGCGAAGCGCCGCGTGATCGAAGAGCTTGAGAAGCGCGGTCTCGGTCAGGGTGAGGTTAACTGGCGGTTGCGCGACTGGGGAGTCTCCCGCCAACGTTACTGGGGCTGCCCGATCCCGGTGATCCACTGCGACGCTTGCGGCGTCGTGCCGGTGCCGGAGGACCAGTTGCCGGTGGAATTGCCCGAGGACGTGAGCTTCGACTGGCCGGGCAATCCGCTGGATCACCACCCGACCTGGAAGCACGTGCCCTGCCCTTCCTGTGGCGGACCTGCGCAGCGGGAGACCGACACGTTTGACACTTTCGTGGACAGTTCCTGGTATTTTGCCCGCTATTGCAGCCCGCACGCGCAGGAGCCGGTGATGCGCGCAGCGGTCGATCACTGGATGCCCGTCGATCAGTATATCGGCGGCATCGAGCATGCGATCCTGCACCTGCTCTATTCGCGTTTCTTTACCCGCGCCATGCGCGACACCGGGCATCTTTCCATGGACGAACCGTTTGCCGGCCTGTTCACCCAAGGCATGGTAACGCATGAAAGCTATCGCACCGCCGAGGGGCCGAATGGCGTCTGGCTCTATCCCGATGAGGTGGTCAAGCAACCGGACGGCACCATCGTGCATCGCGATACAGGCGAGCCGGTTATCGTCGGCCGCGTGGAGGCAATGAGCAAATCGCGGCGCAACACGGTGGATCCCGAGGCGATCATCGCCCGCTACGGCGCCGATACGGCGCGCTGGTTCATCCTGTCGGACAATCCACCGGAGCGTGACATGGAATGGACCGAGGCGGGGGTGGCAGGCGCGTTCCGCTTCACTCAGCGAGTATTCCGCCTGGCGACCGGACTTGACGAGGTGCCGGCGGGACCGATGCCCGAGCAGTTTGCCGATAAGGCACAGGCGCTGCGGCGCACCAGCCATCGGTGCATCGCCGCGGTGACCGAGGCGGTGGAGGGGTTTGCATTCAACGTCGCGGTGGCGCGGCTTCACGAACTTGCCAATGCCATCGGCGAGGCGGAGCGCATTCCCGACGAGCCCGGTCTGGCCTGGGCACGGCGCGAAGCGATGGAGACTTTCACCCGGCTGATCGGCCCGATGATGCCACACTTGGCCGAGGAGATGCACGCACGGCTTTGCCCCGGCGCGCTGTTGGTAGCCGAGCTGCCATGGCCGGACGCGGATCCGGCTCTGGTTGCGGCTGAAACGGTGACGATCGCGGTGCAGGTGATGGGCAAGTTGCGCGGCACGATCTCGGTCCCGCCCAACTCGCCGCGCGATGTCACGATCGCCGCCGCCAAGGCGGAGGCGAACGTGGCTCGGATGCTGGCGGGCAAGCGTATCGCCAAGGAGATCTACGTGCCGAACCGGATCGTCAATTTCGTGGTCACCGGATGATGTTGTCCCGGCGCGCCCTGCTTGGCGCCGGCGCTACACTCCCGCTGGCGGGCTGCGGATTCCACCCTGTGTACATGCCCAGCGCTGGCGGCGAACCGGGTGTGGCGCAGCGCGAGCTGGCGGCTATCTACGTGGCCATCATTCCCGACCGCCCCGGTCAGGAGCTGCGCCAGGCACTGCAGCAACGGCTTGAAGGGACGGGGGCTGACCCCAAGCCGATTTATACTCTTACCGTAAACTACTGGACGACGGGTGAGGGGATCGCCATCCAGCCGGACACTTCAACCACACGCATCCGGATGTTCGGCAATGCGAACTGGACGCTGAGAGGGCGTGACCCGGGCCAGACCGTCATCACGAGCGGGTTCTCGCGCGCCGAGGATGCCGTGAACGTCATTGACGAGCAATATTTCTCGGCCGACTTGCAGACCGAGGCGGCGTATCGCTACTTGGCGCAGGCGTTGGCCGACCAGATCACCATGCGGCTGGCCATCTTCTTTCGTAACAAGGCCGGCCAGACCGGCTGAACTGGTGAAGATAGACGCACGCCGTGTGCCGGCCTTTCTGCGCGACCCCGGCTCGTGTCGGGTGGTTCTGTTGTTTGGCGAGGACATTGGGCTGATCCACGAGCGGGCGGATGCGCTGGTCCGCGCGGTGGCAGGCTTCCTGGACGACCCGTTTCGCGTGGTCGAGCTGGCACGCGAGGACCTCGGCACTCTACCGGCAGAGGCGGCATCGTTGCCACTAAGCGGCGGACGTCGCGTGGTGCGGGTGCGCGAGGCTGGCGAGGCGGCACTGGCACCAGTGCAAGCCGTGCTGTCCGGGCCGGCGCCGGCGTTGGTGGTCCTGGAAGGTACCGGGCTGCCGGCCCGCTCGCGCCTGCGCGCTGCGTTGGAAGCCGCGACCGATGGTGTGGCGATCGGCTGCTACCCCGACGAAGGTCGCACGCTGGAGGAGACGATCCGCGCCACCTTGGCCGAGACCGGGGTGTCGGTCGAACCGGAGGCGCTGGCTTGGCTGGCGGGGCAGCTTGGTGCCGACCGCGCGGCGACGCGGCGGGAACTCGAGAAGCTGGCCCTCTACGTCGGCCCCGCCGACGGGAAGTCCGGCGGGCGCGTGGATATGGAGGCTGCCGCCGCCTGTGTGGGCGACATCGCCGGGCTGTCGCTCGAGGACGCGCTGTTCGCGGCAACGGCCGGCGATGTGCCGACCGCCGACCGCGCGCTGGAGTTGGCAATGGCCGAGGGCGCGACGGCGGTGGGTGTCTTGAGGGCGGCACTGATGCATATGCAGCGGCTGCATCGGGCGCGTTTGGCGATGGATCGCGGGATCAGCGCGGCGGAAGCGGCGAAGGCAGCACGGCCCCCGGTATTCTTCCGCCGGGTCGGCACTTTCGCACGAGCGCTGACGCTCTGGCCGGCAGCCGCTTTGATGGCGGCGATGGCGGCCATCGCCGAGGCGGAGCGGGCTTGCAAGCGGACCGGCGCACCAGACGGCGTGATCTGCCGCAACGCGGTGCTTGTGCTGGCGCGGCGGGCGCGCGCGGCGGAAGGGCGGGTCGCCTAGTCGAACGCGATCGGAGTTACGTCGTTGGAATCACGCGAAAGCAGAGACATGCCATGCTAAGCCGCCTTTCTGCCGGCGGCTGACGCTTACAAGCCCGGAGAGAATGATGCCGAAAGTGGAGATCTACACTCAGCCGTGGTGCCCTTATTGCGCGCGGGCGAAGCGCCTCCTCGCTGATAAGGGGGTAGACTTCCAGGAGATCGACGCACCGCACGGGACACCGGAACGACAAGAGTCGATCCGCCGGTCGGGCGGGCGCAGCTCGGTTCCGCAGATATTCATCGACGGCCAATATGTGGGCGACAGTGAAGAGCTATTGGCGCTCGATCGTGCCGGCAAGCTCGACGTGCTGCTGCACCCGGCCTGACCATCCATCGAACCGTTTCTTTCGTTTAGATTTAGAAAGAAGGCACACCGGGGCCGCCATGCGAACCGAGGAGGTGGTCGCAGCACCGGGTTTTGGCGCAAGCTTGGACATGCCCGGTGCGCCCCGGTGTACCAAGTGAAGCGACCCGGGTGGGGCTCTGGGCCGCCTCTTCGATGCTCCTTCGGGGCGAAGGAGCACGCGTCCCGTATCGCGTGCGATCGCACTCGGCTAGAGCGATCTTTGCCCGCCAATTTTAGCGGAAACAGGCGGAGAAATCCGGCGAACACTGCCCCGTTTGTCGCTGCTCCACCGGGTTTCTCATTCTGTTCAGCTAACACGGGCGCATTCATCGCGACCGGAAACGCGGAGTCCCGCGAACACCTCTCTCGCTCTTGCGGCAGAGAGCGTGCCCTCGGGCTCCGACCTGGCTCCGACCCGAGGGTGCCGCGCGCAGCGCGGCGGGTTAGGGTTCTGCTACGGTGAGCCCCTCACGACGTTCTGACGTCCGATAGCAATAATGGGGGATTATTAACGTTATAATCTCGGAACGCGGGTTCACATCCCAACTGCCAAGAGCGATGCCCAAGGGAACGGGACTTTCTCAGCGTGTTATACCCGGCAGCGATGACCGGTGCTCTGCCACGCAGACATCGTGCAGGGCGTACCCGCCCGTGCTGGAGGCATATCGCACCGTCAGTGCACCCGTGCGGCGGTCCAGCTCGTAGAAGCCACCGTGACGCGTATCGTGCCACGTGATACTATCGTCTGTGATCCTGGCGGGATACGAATCGGCCAGCGAATGCTCTTCGTCGATCTCGATGTCCCATGTCGCGCCGCTGCTCGGATTGCGGCAAACGAACCGCGTCTCCGCCGCGCGGCTGGGCTGCCAGCATCCGGACACCGGCAGTCCACCGGCCATGACCACCAATAGCAGCGCGAGCGGTCTGGTCACCACCCAGCCTACATTCCGTTCCCAGCAGCCACCGGGTAGGTGTCCTCCCACCCTCCACCCAGCGCCAGATAGAGCGACACCAGGTTGTCGGAGACGTTGGTGGTGCTGGTGGCGAGCTGCAGCTCGGTCGAGAGCAGGTTGGTCTCGGCGGTCAGCACATCGAGGAAGTTCGATACTCCCTCCTGATAGCGACTCTGTGCCAGCACCAGCGCGCGTCGGTTCTGTTCGACCGCCTGAATAAGCTGATCACGCCGTTCCTGCTCCCGCCGATACGCGTCCAGTGCATTGTCCACGTCGTGCCACGCCTGCAGCACGGTCCGCTCATAGGAGATCGCGGCCTCCTGCTGCTGAGCCTTGCGCAGCACGACAGTTTCTCGGAGCTGGCCGCCCTCGAAGATCGGAATGGTGACACCAGGGCCGAGTGCATACTGGCGTGCCCCCCACTCCCACAGATTGCCGAACTGCAGCGACTGGAAGCCGAAACTGCCGTTCAGCGTGACTTGCGGATAGAACGCCGCAACCGCGACGCCGATATTGGCGGTGGCGGCGTGAAGGTTCGCCTCGGCTTCGCGTATGTCGGGTCGCCGGCGAGCAAGTTCCGAGGGGAGGCCCACCGGCACGCGCGGTGGCACGGGAGGTACTGGCTTCGGAGTGGCCAGTTCCGCCGTCAGCGCATTTGGCGGCCTTGCGAGCAGGAAGCTCAGCGCATTGATGAGCTGGTGCTCCTGGTTTTGCAGGGTAGGAATCTGCGCAGCAGTCGTGCGCAATTGCGCGGAGGCGTTGGCCACATCGAGATCAGTGGTCACGCCGGCTGCCGCCCGCTCTTGCGTCAGCCGCAACCCCTGCGCCGCGGTATTGACGTTCTCGCGGGCGATGCGAAGCTGCTCTTGCGTCCCGCGCAGCTCGACATAATCGCGCGCCACCTCTGCAAGGCTGGAAATCAGTGCGGCGCGCTGAGCGTCGGCAGAAGCCTGAACGCTCGCTTTGGCGGATTCAACGGAACGCCGCACTTGGCCCCAAAGATCGAGCTCCCACGAGGCGTCGAAACCGTATTGATAGATGTCGAAAGGTGGGATGTTGACGCCGGTTATCCCCCCAGCGGTGTTTCCGAACGCACCATTCGCCGACTGACCCGGCGGTGTGCCGGCCCCCTGGGCACTGGGACTCAGGTTCGCGAACACGCCTTCATTGCTCGCCTTCTCGCGAGTGTACGAGGCATTGCCACTGATGTTGGGGAATAACCCGGCGCGAGTGATGCCAAGTTGTGCGCGCGACTCCGCCAGCCTCACGGTGGCTGTGCGCACATCGAAATTGTCGGCGGCGACCTGCCGCTCCAGCGTGGTCAGCTCTGGATCGTGGAAAATGTTCCACCAGGCAACCTGGATCGGCGTCGCCACCGGCTCGCTTGGCTCGAGATGCGTGACCTTGGGCTGGCCGGAGAACCAGGACACCGGGTTAGCCCAGTGCGAAGGCGAGAAATTCGGCCCGACCGTACAGCCGCCCAGCAGCAGCGCCGCCGCCCCTGCCAGCACCCGTATCGGCATCCAACTCTCCCGGTCAGTGAGCGAGCGCTGCGCCCTTTGGCATCCGAGGCAGGAAACACGCCAGCGGCCAGACGCAGAGCGCGATCACACCCAGCAGCCAGAAGATGTCAAGGTAGCTCATCATACTCGCCTGACTCTGCACGGCCTGCGCGATTTGCTTCAGCGAGTGGCCGAAGCCGTATCCGTTGTACGGCGTAACCGCCTCGGCAAGCCGTGCATGGTGGAATTGCGTGCGCCAGTCGAGCAGCGTGTTGACGAACGACACACCGACGCTACCGCCGAGGTTGCGCATTAAGTTGATCAATGCCGAAGCTGCGTTGTTCTTGTCCGGCGGGACGCCGATGTACGAAACAGCGGTCATCGGAATGAACAGGAAGGGCAGCCAGATCACCTGGCGGACGCGGGTCCAGGAGACCGTCCAGAAAGACATGTCGAGGTCGAGCGAGGAGGCCGAGATCAGCGCCAAGCCGGTGCCGACAAACGCAACCAGGATCAGCCATTTCGGCTGGATGAGCCGCCCGGTGACTATACCGGCCACCGGCATTGCTAGGAAGGTGACCACACCGCCGACACCCAGCGTGAGCCCGGACTGATAGGCGTTGTAGTCGAGCAGTGTCTGGGTGAGTTGAGGGAGGAGCTGTGTGGTGCTGATCAGCAGGAAGCCCACCAGGAACATCAGCCCGCAGGAGATCGCGAAGCCGCGCGAGCGGGCGAACAGACGCAAGTCCATGATCGGCTGCTCGATCAGCAACTCTCGGACCACCAGCGCGACCAGGCTGACGCCGGACACCAGGGTGAGCTCGGTGATCATGCTTGAGCCGAAGCCGTCGTCGATATCGAACCGGTCGAGCACGACCTGCAATGTGCCAAAGCCGAGCGCGACCAGCGCGAAGCCGATATAGTCGATCCTCAAGCCGCCCCGGACCATCCGCCGCCGGTCCTCGGCCAGCGCCGGCGGCTCGGTCACGAGCCAGTGCACCAGCGTGAGCGACAACAGGCCCATCGGCAGGTTGATCAGGAACACCCAGTGCCAGGAAAGATTATCGGTAAGCCATCCGCCGAGCACCGGCCCGATCGCTGGGGCGCAGACCACAGTGAGGCCGTACAGCGCGAAGGCCTGGGCGCGCAGCCGCACCGGGAAGGTGTCGGCGAAGATTGCCTGCTCGGTCGGCGCAAGGCCACCGCCGCCGGCACCCTGGAGCAGTCGCGCTATCACCATCCAGGTGAGCGATGTCGCCATCGCGCACGCGACCGAAGCGGCGGTGAACGCTGCCACACAGCTCATGTAGAACCGCTTGCGGCCGAGCACGGTGGCGAGCCAGCCGCTGATCGGCAGGACGATCGCGTTCGAGATCAGATAGCTCGTGAGGATCCATGTGCTCTCGTCCAGGCTGATCGCAAGGCTGCCCGCGATGTGACGGAGCGCCACGTTGGCGATGGTGGTGTCGAGCACCTCCATGAAAGTTGCGATCGACACCACGACGGCGATCAGCCACGGGCTGCGATCGCCGGCCGCCGAGCGGGGTAGATAGTCGGCCATCACCCCTCCGGTATCAGCGTACCCTGACGCTGGGTTCGACCGACATGCCGGGGGCGAGGAAGTACTTCCGATAGTTGTCGCCGTCGAAGGTGATCTTCACCGGCAGGCGCTGGACTACCTTCACCCAGTTGCCGGTCGCGTTCTCGGCGGGCAGCGCGCTGAACACGGCACCGGTGCCGCTCTCGAAGCTGTCGACCCGGCCACGGAGGGTGACGCCAGGCACCGAATCAACCGTGATGGTCGCCGGCTGGCCCGGCTTCATATCGGCCAGCTCGGTCTCCTTGAAGTTGGCGGTGACCCAGAGATCGTCATGTACCAGCGCGAACAGCGCCTGTCCGGGCTGCACGTAGTCGCCGACATTCACCGTGCGGTGCGTGACGCGGCCGGCGACCGGCGCCGCGATCGTGGTGTAAGAAAGCTGCAGCCGCGCGGTTTCCACGTTGGCGTCAGTTTGGCGGAGCGAGGCCTCGGCCGCTGCAACCTGACCCTTGGCCGACTCGATCTGCGCACGGGCGCCCTCGACCGCCTGTTTCGCGGCCGCGAGCTTCGCCGTCTGCGAGTGGAAGGCGGCGTCGGCTTGATCGATCTGCTGGCGCGTGACCGCCTCCGGGTTGATCCGGTGAAAGCGGTTGTAGTCCTGCTGCGCCTGAGTCAGGTCTGCCTGCGCCACCAGGACATTGGCTTGCGCCTGATCGAGATTCGCCTGCTGTACGTCGAGCTGAGCCTTCGCCTGCTGTACCTGAGCATTCGCGCTCTGCTGCTGCGCCAGCGCATCGTCGAGTTTGGCCTGATAGTCGCGCGGGTCGATCTCGATCAGCGTCTGGCCAGCATTCACGTGCTGATTATCGGCAAATCGGATCGCTACCACCCGGCCGGCGACCTGCGAGGCCATCTGCGTGACGTTGCCGTCGATTTCCGCATCCGTTGTGGTGGCGTAATGGCGGGCGTTCAGCCAGTAGGCGACACCGCCGGCAACCACGAGAGCGATGAGCACGACAGCGGTAGCGATCAGCCCCAACCGGCGAAATCGCCCGCGGGATCGCTCGGCCGGGGGGTGTGGCGCCGGTGGGGTCTCTGGCCGGTCGGCGTCGCGCTGCCGAATATCGAGATCGCTGGTTGGCTCCTGCCACCTTGCATCGGCGCGGGGCCGGCGCGCTTCGGCGACGTCGCCTTTCGCTCCTGCGCGACGCTGCGGATCATAGTCCATGGCGGCGCTCCCTGGGGCGTGAACACAATGGTGACCGAACGGTTCGGTCAGGAGTTTTGACACCTAGCACAGAGTGGCCCACGGTCAAGTTGCACGATAGGGAGAGGGTTCAATCACGATGTCGGTGGCCGAGGCGTTGTCCCCCGAGAAGCGGGCGCAGATCCTGCAGGGCGCGGCGCGCGTCTTCGCGGCCGACGGCTATGAGGGCGCCAGCATGTCGCGCATCGCGGCCGAGGCGAACGTTTCCAAGGGCACGCTGTACAACCACTTCCCCAGCAAGGCGGCGCTGTTCGCCGCCTATGTCGGCCAGGAATGCAGCCGCAACCTGGCCTGGATCTTTGCCGGCGCGGATCATGACGGGGAGCCCGCCGCAGTGCTGCATACACTCGGGCGGCGGTTCGTCGAGCTCATGATCTCGCCGGTCGGGCGGACGATCTATCGAGTGGTGATTTCGGAGGTCGGCCGTTTCCCTGAGCTGGCTCACACTTTCTTCGAGGCGGGACCAGCGCGGGCGATCCAGCAATTGTCCCACTGGCTGGCCGAGGAGACACGGCGCGGACGGTTGATCGTCCCCGACCCGGATTTCGCGGCCGAGCAGTTCTTCACGCTGTGCCAGACGAGGCTGGTGCTGCGCCAGAAGCTTGCGCTGTTGGACGCCCCCGGGCCCGGCGAGGTGGAGTTTGTGGTGGACGCGGCGGTAGCGATGTTTTTGCGTTTTTATGCGGAGGGGCGCCGTTAGTGCGGTAGGTCACGTAAACGATCGCTTCAGCCGAAATCCTCGAAAGGATCGATCGACAGCGCCGAGGAGAACCGCCATAAGCAGGTGATGTCTCGATCTTTCGTTTCCGGGAGAAAGATCAAACCAACAACAAAGCTCATCGCGGCTATGACGATCGGATACCAAAGACCCGAATAGATATCGCCGGTCGCGGCCACAATAGCGAACGCGGCGGCCGGCAGGAATCCACCGAACCAGCCATTACCAACGTGGTAGGGAAGCGACAATCCAGTATAGCGGATGCGAGTTGGGAAGAGTTCCACTAGCAAAGCGGCGATCGGTCCATAGACCATGGCGACATAGATCACAAGGATTGTGATCGTCACCACCACCATGACATGGTTTATTTGCGATGGGTCGGCCGTGGCTGGATAATCATGGGCCGTGATCGCATCGCTCAGCGCTTTTGCGAAATCTGGCGCCGTGGTCGAGATGATCTCTGTACCCACCTTGACGCTCGCCGGCGTAAGGGGTAGTGCTGCCTCGTTCTCATAGTTCACCGAGCGGCTGACCAAAGCAGATTTGGCGATATCGCAGGATGAGGTGAACCTTGTCGTACCCAGCGGGTTGAACTGAAAATGGCACTCGGCAGGATCGGCGACAACAACGACCGGCGCCTTGGCAAGAGCTGCTTCAAGGGCGGGATTCGCAAAATGCGTGATGGCTTGAAACAGGGGGAAGTAGGTGACAATCGAGAGGAAAAAGCCAAGCAGCATGATTGGCCGGCGTCCGATCTTATCTGAGAGCCAGCCGAACAGAATGAAGAATGGAGTACCTATCGCGAGCGCAATCGCCACCAAGATCTGCGCGGTCGCGCCGGGGACCTTCAGGGTTTGCGTCAAGAAGAACAACGCATAGAACTGTCCGCCATACCAGATGACGGCTTCGCCAGCCGTGGCGCCGAATAGAGCCAGGATCGCGATCTTGGCATTTTCCCAACGGCCGAACGCTTCGGTCAGCGGCGCTTTCGAACCCTCGCCTTGTTCCTTCATGCGCTGAAAGACGGGCAACTCTTGAAGCTGAAAGCGGATCCATATCGAAACAACAAGCAGGATGATCGAGAAAAGGAACGGCAGGCGCCAGCCCCAGCTGCCGAACGCCTCCTCGCCGATCCAACTCCGGATGCCAAGGATGACCAGCAGCGCCATGAACAGGCCGAGCGTCGCGGTGGTCTGAATCCAGGAAGTGTAATAGCCGCGTTTTCCGTGTGGGGCGTGTTCAGCGACGTAGATTGCGGCTCCTCCATATTCTCCGCCCAGCGCGAGACCTTGGACGAGGCGCAAACCGATCAGAATTATTGGCGCGACAATGCCGGCTGTCGTGTAGGAGGGCAGGACGCCGATCAGGAATGTACCGAGACCCATCAGCGTCATCGTGACAAGGAAGGTGTACTTCCGACCGACGATGTCACCGATCCGTCCGAACAGTAAGGCGCCGAGCGGACGCACCGCAAAGCCCGCAGCAAAGGCAAGCAGGGTGAAGATGAAGCCAACAGTTGGGGCAACATCGGTAAAGAAGTATTGGGCGAGGAACACACCTAAGGCACCGTAGATATAGAAGTCGTACCACTCGAAGATGGTACCGAGCGCAGAGGCAAAGATCACGAGGCGCTCCTCGGCAGTCATGCCGTTCGCTAGTCGTCGCGGTGGGCTTCCTGCAACGGTAGCCATGGGCGTCATCCCTGAAATCTCATTGTTCACGGGACGGCGATTGGACCCAACTCAGCTCAACCGACCCGAATTGAGGCTACATTCGCACTTTCGGAGTCAGCAGCCAAGCGGACATGGCCAGAAAACTGATGAACCGGTCTCCTGCGACGCATAGGCGACAAGGCAGAGGAACGGTACACAATCGACGCCTATCACGGGGTTGCGGGCACTTGGCTCCCTCTATGGCGTGACCCCAACGAGCCACTGACTAAGACACCCGGGTAGATGGGCTGACTGAGCTTGTCGCGGGCGTAAATGCCAGAACAACGTAACCGGTTATGTCGCGTTCCGCGTAACACTTCTTCTATAGGATTGCCAGATCGACCTCCGCTCCGGGACCACCCTGAGACTGGTTCATGATTGAGGTCGGCTCGGTGAACCACCTCCTGGAATCCCCGGCCACGAGATCGGCAGGCAGATATTCCCATGGCCAGGCGTCCGGGCTCACTGTCAACGCTTGGGACGGATGCACCACCAAGGCGCCAATGCCGGTAGTGAGGAGTAGTGCGACCCCACCGATCAGGATGACTAGAATCATGGAGAGTCCTCCTTTACCTTTTCTCCGTGACTTTCAGATCTCAACGACACTGCCGCGCGACCCAGGTTCAAGGACACGCGCTTGGCTATATCCGACGGTGACGTCGATCCGGGCGGTGTCCGCGCTCTGAGTAATCCCGGCAGGGCGGGTCGCGGCAGGCAGGCGCCCGACCGCGAACACGACGCTCAGTGTCCAAATCATCGCCAACATGATTTTCATCACAGTGGCCTCCCTCCGCCTACCGCTTTGCCATCTTGTTTTTTGGAACGGAATTCCCGAGGCAAAACGTATGGCAATATCGGTTTGCCGATCGAACGTCATGACCGTCATGGCACCGGATCTCCTTGCCTTTGGTGGCTGGAGAGATAACCGTACGACGCTATGCGACGATTTCAGTCCGGGAGAATCAGGTTACGCAGGTAATACGTGGAGCGGGTGGGGCCAGTAGTTCGCAAAGATGAACGGTCTGGTTACACAATTATCGGCCTACCTCGAGCCCGACGACCCCGGTCTATCTCATCAGGGTGATAATCGGTGATGAATGTTATCGGCCTGGTGATGCCCTGAGGATTTCTCGAGCAGGTCGAGCCTCGGTCACGCCGTCGCGGTCCTACCGAATAAGTGGGACGGCGACGCGTCCGACGCATAAATTGCGCGTGGGGCGCTACGCGACGATTTCAATCCCGACGAGTTAGGTTACGCTGGTAACACGCGCATCGAATGCCTGGATCCAGCAAACACAATTCGATCGATCCTCAAACCGGCTCGACTGCGACCGCAAAAACGTAACCGACGCCGCGCTCGGTCTGGATCATGCGCGGAGCACTGGCATCGCGTTCCAACTTCCGCCTCAAGCGGAGGATTTGCACATCTATGCTGCGATCGAAGACGTCCTCGTGCAGCCGCGTGGCCTGCAGCAGGTGCTCGCGCGTGAGCGGACGTTGCGGGGCGTCGACGAACGCCAGTAACAGCGCGTACTCTCCCTTCGTCAGGGTCACCGGCACGCCGTTCGGGTCGGTAAGCCGCCGCGCCCTTCGGTCGAGCTGCCAGCCGGCAAACCGGCAACCGCCACGGTCGCGATCCCGGGACGGCATGTCACGCCCGCTCTCTACTCTTCGCAGGACCGCGCGGACACGGGCCAGCAATTCGCGAAGGTTGAAAGGCTTGGTGACGTAATCATCGGCGCCGAGCTCAAGCCCGACAACCCGGTCTATCTCATCACGGCGATGACCCGTGATGATAATGACCGGCATATCGGACTTTGAACGGATTTCACGAAGCAGGTCCAAACCGTCCTCCTGACCGAGCCGTAGATCGAGAATCACCAGGCTAATGTCGGTCACGGCAAGTTGATGAACCATGTCCTGGCGGCGGGCCGCGATTACGGTCCTGATGTTATTCTCGCTGAAATAGCCTGCGATCATGCGCTGCAAGGCCGGATCGTCCTCGACGACGAGAACGCTCACCGGCCGTCCGCTACCGCGAACGCTCAGAGCACTCGACGATGTCCCGCCCACGCGACCGCCTCCCTACGCACCCGCCGATAGCAACCGCGGCCGGGCGTGGCTGCCGGAAGGTGTGGCTTCTACTGGTTCCGCTCTGCCTTGGCGCCGCCACCCCGGCTCACGCACAGGCCCCGGCCTCGCAACACCCCGCCGCCGAGGAGCCGATCACACCTATCCCCGCGCCTCCGACCCAGGACCCACGCCGGGTAGCGCTGGGGGACCGGCTATTCCACGACAAGCGCTTGTCGCACGGCAATTCACGGAGCTGCAACTCCTGTCATGATACACGATCCAATGGTGCCAGTCCCAGAGCCCACGATCTGACGCCCGACGGACGGCCGCTCGCGCTCAACACGCCGACCGTCTTCAATGCTGCCCTAAGTTTTCGCCTGCATTGGGAAGGGGATATCCGATCGTTTGAGCGCGAATGCGAGGAGGCGCTGCGCGATCCGCAGATTATGGCGACGAATTCGGACGAGGTCCTGAAAAAGCTGCGCGCCGACCCACAGGTTGTGAAGCAGTTCCGTGATGCGTACGGACGCGAGCCGGATATCGCGGGGCTAACGGAAGCAATCGCTACATACGAGCGGTCGCTGCTGACGCCTGGCAGCCGTTTCGACCGCTGGCTTGCCGGAGATGCCGAGGCCATCACGCAAGAGGAACGGTCGGGCTATCAACTGTTCAAATCCTTGGGCTGCATCTCCTGCCATCAAGGCGTCAACGTCGGCGGCAATCTTTACCAGCGGCACGGCATTTTCCATCCCCTGGCGTCTCCGGAACCTGAGATATTGCGGGTCCCCAGTTTGAGGAATGTGGCGGCCACGCCGCCCTATTTCCACGACGGCAGCGCGCCCACGCTCGCGGATGCTGTGCACGCGATGGGCTATGCCCAGCTCGATATTACCCTGACTGAACAGCAAATTGCTGCCATTGTAGCCTTCCTCGATACCCTGACCGGGACTTACCGCGACAGAGCTGTCACGCCCGCCGCCGAGAAGCCGTACGCAGAAGCGCCCCCATGAAGCTGCTGCCCGCTGCTGCCGCGGTACTCTTGTCACTCCTGCTGCTCACCTGGCTGCTGCTGCGCAGTATCGGGACCGATGTAAGCGAGTACGCGCTGATACTCCAGACCCTCAACGATTTCGCGCTGGCAGAGGCCTCTCTCCAGCGGGATGTTCTGCAGGCGCGAGCCGGCCTGCTTCGAAACTATGACCCACTCGTCAAGGCAACTGACGAGATGGATGGCGCGGTCGCAGCGCTCCGGTTTCGCGCGCGCGCTGAGGGCGTCGATGCAGCAACGGTCGATCGCCTGGCCGCGGCGGTCGCGGAGCAAGAGGCGTTGACGGAGCGGTTCAAGACCAGCAACGCGCTGCTGCAGAACTCGCTCTCCTATTTCGGTCTTCTTAGCGCAAATCCGGCCTACGGCGGCCAGGACACGCAGCTCGCACGAGCGGCAGGGGCACTAGCGGCAGCGATCCTGCATCTGACTCGTGACGCGTCACCGGAGTCCGCGCAGACTGTTCAGGATCGGCTTGGTCAGCTTGCGGCGGAGGCACCTACGACGGGACCCGACGCGGAGGTGACCCAGGCCTTGCTCGCCCACGCGCGGCTGCTACACCGTCTCCTGCCGGAAGTCGATGACACCCTGAAGGCGCTTCTCGCCGGCTCAAACCAGCCGCCCATGGAAGCTCTGCGCACGCTGTTCGAAAATCGCCACGCGGCCATCGAGGCAACTGAGCTGCGCTTTCGGCTGTTGTTGTACCTGGTCTCACTGCTGTTGCTCGTTTTGCTGGTGCGCATGGGTCTGCGGCTGCGAGCTCGCACCCTTGCGCTGCGACGGCGGGCGACGTTCGAGCATGTCATAGCCGAGAGCTCGACACGCCTGATCAATTGTCCGCCGGCGGACACCGAAGCGCGGCTCAGGCAGGTGCTCGGCGAGTTCTGCCGTGGCATGGGTCTCGAACGCGCCTATGTGGTGCTCGATGACATCCCCGTTCGAGTAATTGGCTGGTGCGCGGACGGGATGGCGTACCCGGCCGGCTGGCCGGATCAGGCACTGGCACTGTCAGCGCGGCTCGGTACGGCCGGGCTGGACATCGTCGCCGTGCCGGATATCGACGCCTTGCCGCCTGGCGAAGTCAGGGACAGGCTCGCTGCGGTTGGCGTACACGGCTGGGCGTTCGTACCACTTATCCGAGCGGGCCGAGTGCGCGGCATTCTGGGGTTCGACTCCTTTCAGCCGGCTTGGCGGGTGGTTTTCCCGCTGCCCGTGGTGCGGCTCGCCGGCGACGCCGTCGTCAATGCTCTGGAGCGGGAGTTTCTCGAGCGCGACCGGGCAAAACTCGCAACTCGGCTCGAACGAGCCCGACGCATGCAAACCATCGGCCAGCTCGCAAGCGGAATCGCGCATAATTTCAACAACATCATCGCTGCTATTGTCGGCTATGCCGAGATGGCGGAAGCGCAGCTCGCGCCCAATACCGAACTGGCAAAGCATATCGATGAGATTCGACGTGCAACGGAGCGCGGACGCGATCTGATCGACACCATTCTCGCCTTTGGGCGCCAGGGTGAGGCGCACGTCCGACGTGTCCGAGTGGAGCTCCTGCTCGACGAGGCCGCGTCGCTGCTGCGCGCCTCTCTGCCTGGAAGCATCGAATTGGCGATCAAGGTATTCCCACCGGACCTGACAGTATCTGGCAAACCAGCTCAGTTGCAGCAGGTCATCCTCAATCTCTGTAACAATGCATCACATGCGATGGACGGCAGCGGATGCGTCCGCGTGAGTGCGGAGCAGCGTGACGTCTTCGTTCCGCTTGTGCTGACGCACGGCGAGCTCGGGCCGGGGCGCTATGTGTGTCTGGCGGTCAGCGACACCGGTCGGGGGTTCGACGAAACTGTAGGGCCGCGGCTGTTCGAACCATTCTTCACCACTCGCACGGGTGGAACGGGGCTTGGGCTTGCTAGCGTGCTGGAGATCGTCCGTGACCATGACGGAGCGATGAGCGTGCGCAGCGAACTGGGCGTCGGCAGTCGCTTCGAAGCCTGGTTCCCGGCTGTGGCTGCCGACGGGGGAGAAGCGCCAGCTTCAAGCGAGGGAGTTGTGCTACCGCTCGGCCGCGGCGAAACGATCCTTATCATCGAAAGCGCGCGCGAGCGGCTTCTGCGGGATGAGGAAATGGTAGCCGCGCTGGGATACGAGCCGGTCGGGTTCGAGCGTCCTGACGATGCGCTTGCAACGTGCCGAGCCGCGCCCGAGCGATTCGATGCAGTTGTGCTCTGCAACGTGTCGTCCGATCCGAGCGGCCTTCATCTGGCCCGAGCGCTGCACGAGATCGCGTGGCGAACGCCCATATTGCTCGCGATAGCGTCCACGGTGGACATTGGCGGAGATGCGCTGGCGGATGCCGGAATTACCGAAATCCTGCGACGACCCCTGGACAGTACGGAAGTCGCTACTGCGCTCGCGCGTTGCCTGCGTTCGACGGGTGCGTTACAGAACTAACTAAATCCTCCGCAAGTGTAACCGTCACCCGACCGTATAGCGCGCTGCCAGCCACAGCTTCTGCCATTTCGACAGAGCAACCGGTGCATCCAGCAGTTCGCAACCCCGCCGTTCCAGCCGCCCCAGCAGCGCCGCGTACGTGGCACCCATGAGCCGCGCCGGGCGCATCGCCTACCTGTCGCAAAGCCGCATTGCGTCGCGAGCGGCCTGGAAATGCTCGCGCGCCAGAGCCGCCACGCGCGAGCAGACGTGCGGCAGGCCCGGGGCGGCCAGGGCACGGAGCGGATCGTGCGGCATGCCGGCCTCGTCCAACCCGAGTTGGCGCACGTCTTCTTCGAGGCGGGGCCCGCTCGGGCGATCCAGCAACTGTCCGACTGGCTGGCCGAGGAGACACGGCGCGGACGGCTGATCGTCACCGATCCGGATTTCGCCGCCGAGCAATTCTTTGCGTTGTGCCAGACGCGGCTGGTGCTGCGCCAGAAACTGGCACTGCTGGACGCGCCAGTGGCGATGTTTTTGCGTTTCTATGCGGAAGGGGGCCGTAGCGCGAGCCTCGCCAGGTACTTGCGCGGGAATGATGGGTGAGGTTCCCCCCTCTCATGGCCGGCCATGATTGGCGTCACATCGGCACGACCCTGCCTTCGCGCAGCGTGACGGTGCGGTCCATCCGCGCAGCCAGTTCGGGGTTGTGGGTGGCGATCAATGCCGCGAGGCCTTGGCTCCGCACTGCGGTCAGCAGCTCGCCGAACACCACATCGGCGGTATCGAGGTCTAGGTTACCGGTCGGTTCGTCGGCAAGTAGCACTTTGGGTGCATTGGCCAGCGCGCGGGCGATCGCAACGCGCTGCTGCTCGCCGCCCGAGAGCTTTCCCGGCAGATGGCTGGCGCGCGGCTCCAGACCGAAGGCGCGTAGCAGCGCCATCGCACGTTGCGATGCGTCGCGACGGGTGCGCCCGGCAATCATCTGCGGCAGCACCACGTTCTCCAGCGCCGAGAACTCGCCGAGCAGATGATGAAGTTGATAAACGAAACCGATGGTGTCTCGCCGGATTGCGGTGCGCTCGGCGTCGGCCAGACTACCGGCATCGCGCCCCTCGATCACAACCGAACCTCCGTCTGGCTTTTCCAACAGGCCGGCGAGATGCAGCAGTGTTGATTTGCCGGCGCCGGAGGGTGCTGCCAGCGCGACGATTTCCCCTGCTTCCAGGATGAGATCCGCGCAGCGCAGCACCGGGAGAGTGCCGCCGCCGCTCTGATAGGTGCGCCGGACGCCACGCAGTTCCAGCGGCGGCGCGCTACTCATGCCGCAGCGCCTCGACAGGGTCGGTGCGCGCGGCGCGCCAGCTCGGGTAGAGGGTCGCCAGCAACGACAGCAGCAGCGCCATTACGACGACTTTCAGGACCTCGCTCCAGTCGAGCCGCGCCGGCAGATGGGTCAGGTAGTAGACCTCCGGGTTGAAGACGTTCACGCCGGTCAGATGCTGGACGGCATCCTGGATGCGATCGATGTTCCAGGTGACCAGCAGGCCCAAAACCGTCCCGACCAGGGTGCCGGCCACGCCGACCGAGGCCCCACACATCAGGAAGATGCGCATCACCGCACCGCGTCCGGCGCCGATCGTTCGCAGAATCGCGATGTCGGCGGTCTTGTCCTTCACCATCATGATCAACGACGAGATAACATTGAACGCCGCCACCAGGATGATCAGCGTCAAGATGATGAACATCACGTTCTGCTCGACCTGGACGGCGGTGAAGAAGCTGTTGTTGCTCTGCTGCCAGTCGATTACCGTGATCGGCACGCCCGCCAATGCCTGCCGGATTTCGGCCGTCGCTTCCGCGACGCGCTCGGGATCGTGCACGGCGACCTCGATCTGGGTCACCGCGTCCGGCCTCTGGAAATACACCTGCGCCGCTGGCAGCGGCATGAAGACGTAGCTTGAATCATAGGCGTACTCGCCGACGTTGAAGATCGCGACGATGCGATAGGCGCGCACCCTGGGAATGGTGCCGAAAGCGGTTGCCGCCCCCTGGGGCGAGACCAGCGTGATCCTGTCGTTCAGCCAGACGCCGAACTGGCGTGCCAGGCCGGCGCCGATGGCAATTGCGTCGTCTCCGCTGAAATCATCAAGCGTACCGGCGATGATGTGGCTGCTTACGAGCGGCTGCGCTTTCAGATCGGCGGGGCTGATGCCGCGCACGAGCCCGCCGCCGGAGGCGCCCCGCGGGCCGGTCAGCAGCACCTGTCCATCGACCACGGGCACTGCCGAGGTGATTCCGGGGAGCTTGTCGATCCGTTGTGCGATCGCCTGATAGTTGGTGAGCTGGCCGCCGGCGCCGTACACGCCGAGATCGCCGTTGAAGCCGAGGATGCGATTCAGCAGATCGACCTTGAAGCCGCCCATTACGCTCATCACGATGATCAGCGTGGCCACGCCGAGCGCGATGCCGATCAGGGAGAAGGCGGCGATGACCGAGACGAATCGCTCACCGCGCCGAGCGCGCAGGTAGCGACCGGCGACTGTACGCTCGAAGGCGTTGAACATGCTTACGCGATCCGGGCGAGGGCGCTCTCTGGCGAAAGCTCGTGTCGCTCGCCGCTGGCCCGGCGCTTCAGCTCGGCGGTGCCGGCCGCGGCCCCGCGTGGGCCGACCACGATCTGCCAAGGATGACCCATCAGGTCAGCGTCGGCGAATTTCACGCCGGCGCGCTCCTCGCGATCGTCGTACAGCCCCGCCGCGCCGAGGCTGCGATAGAGGTTCTCACAGATGCGATCGCAGGCGGGATCGCCCGGCTTGAGGTTCAGGATGGCGGCGCGGAACGGTGCGATGCTATCGGGCCAGATGATCCCGGCCTCGTCGTGGCTGGCTTCAATCACCGCGCCGACGAGACGGCTTACCCCGATGCCGTAGCTGCCCATCTCGGGGTTGACCGCCTTGCCGTCCGCGGCGGTAACGGCGAAGCCCATCGGCTGCGAATATTTGGTGCCGAAGTGGAAGATATGCCCCACTTCGATGCCGCGCCCCTCGCGCCGGCGTTCCTGCGGCACGCTCTCCCAAACCGCCGGATCGTGCTTGTCGTCGGTCGCGGCGTACATGCTGGTCATCAGGCCGAAGAACAATTCCAGGTCTGCCGGGTCATCGTAGCGGTATTGCGCATTGACCCAGTCGATGTCCTCGAAGCCGCGGTCGTAGAAGACCTGGCTCTCGCCTGTCGGCGCCAGGATGATGAACTCGTGGCTGAGATCGCCGCCGATCGGGCCGGATTCGGCGACCATCGGTATGGCTTTCAACCCGAGCCGCTGGAAGGTGCGCATATAGGCCAGCATCATCTTGCGGTAGCTGATGACCGCGCCGGCATGGTCTGTATCGACGCTGTAGGCGTCCTTCATCAGGAATTCGCGCCCGCGCATAACACCGAACCGCGGCCGGACCTCATCGCGAAATTTCCATTGGATATGATAGATGATCTGCGGCAGCTCGCGATAGCTCCGCACCGACTGGCGCATCAGGTCTGTGATCATTTCCTCATTGGTGGGGCCATAGAGCAGCTCGCGATCGTGGCGGTCGCGGATGCGCAGCATCTCCTTGCCGTAATCCTCGTAGCGGCCGCTTTCGCGCCACAACTCGGCCGGCTGGATCGTCGGCATCAGGATTTCTTGCGCACCGGCCGCGTCCTGTTCTTCACGCACCGTGCGTTCGATATTTTTCAGAACGCGAAAGCCGAGCGGTAGCCAGGCGTAAATACCGGCCGAGGTCTGCCGCACCAGACCTGCCCGCAACATCAACCGATGTGAGGCGATCTGGGCTTCCGCCGGGGTTTCCTTAAGGGTCGGGATCAGGCTGCGGGAGAGGCGCATCTGCGAAATGGTCCATGTTGCGGCGTGCGTCAGGGGCCGGACCCTAAACGTCCTGAAGGTGCGTGCCAAATGCTGGTGAAGTTACTGAGTCGAGACAGAATTGTGCGTTGCACAAGGCATTCACGAAAGAACAACAGCAGGATTCAAGCGTTTTCGGATAGAAATCGCGTGACATTCAGCCACGATCGCGATAGCAAAAGAAAGGGCCCGCAGGTCGAGCCTGCGAGCCCAGGTTTAGGGAGGAAACGCCAGTCACACGGCAGGTCGAGGAGAATCTCCTCTTCCTCGCCGTGATGATGCAGGTGTCTCATAGAATTCCGCAATATTAAATTGGCGTCGCGCGGTGAGAATTTTGCCGCGAAGGATGCGTTTTGCCACTTTTTTAGGCAAGGGCATGAGCAAATGCTCGCAGAATGGTCGTTAATCGGACAGCGCCAGCCAGCCGTGGCGGAAGCTGAGATACGGGCTGCGGATCAGGAGCCACGCTCCGAACCAAATCACTGCCGCGACCAGGGTGGTCGCCAGCACCTTCGCGAGCAACCGCGGCCGCGCCGGGGCACCGCGCCAGCCGGTCTGCGGATCGGGCTCGGGCGGTGCGTGGGCGCCGAACGGCAGCACGGCGAACAGGGCCGTCCACCATATGAGTACGTAAAGAACGAGACTGGTGAACCAGTTCATCTGGTGGATTTAGAGCACTTCGGCGCAGGTCCGCCAGCGGGAAGGCCAGTGTGTAGGTGCAGAGAGATGTTTCGCTGCGCTCGCGAGGACGGGGTCATCGGGTGCCGATCCGCAGCAGATGTACATCGACCAGCGGCCGCTTCTGGAGGCGCCGTCCAAGCGCCCGACGCAGCGCGGCGCGCGCCGCATCGGCCAATGCCGCGTCGTCGCGGCGGAGCAGCGCCGGCAGGTCTGCCACCGCGGCGGCGAACTCCCCAGCAATCCGCGTAGTCTCGGGATCCTCCGGCTCGAAGAGGCCCGGGGCACTGACCTGCGGCTCGCCGCAGAGCCGTCCAGCGCCGTCAACCGCCAGGCTGGCGAGCACCACGCCGTTGAAGAGCATCCGCCGGCGTGCCGCCATGACGCCACCGGTCAGGGGCACCAGCCTGCCTCCATCGGGGACCAACCGGCCGACGGGCGCGCTATCCACCACCTCCGGCCGGCCTGGCGCCAAGCTTAATATGTCGCCGTCCTCCAGCAGCAGCGGGGTGATGCCGGCCTCGCGCGCCAGCTCCGCGTGCGCCGCGAGATGCCGCCATTCGCCGTGCACGGGTACGGCGTAGCGAGGCTTCACCAGCCGATAGAGCCGCCGCAGCTCGTCACGGGCGGGATGGCCGGAGACATGGACCAGATGGTCCATGTCGGTCATCAGGTTGACGCCGCGGCGCACCAGATTGTCCTGTACGGTGCCGATCGCGCGTTCGTTGCCGGGGATTACCCGGCTGGAGAAGATGGCGGTGTCGCCCTCGCCCAGCACGACCCGGGCATGCGTGTCCATCGCGACGCGGGCAAGTGCCGAGCGTGGCTCGCCCTGGCTGCCGGTGATCAGGATCAGCAGGTTGTCGTCGGGGATCGAGCCGACATCGTCTTCCGGGACGAACTCGGGGACGCCGCGCAGATAACCGCATTCGCGGGCGGCTGCTTCCAGGTTGCGCAGGCTGCGCCCTACTAGGGCGGTGCTGCGTCCGGCGTCGCGTGCCGCGAGCGCGATCGATTCAATACGTGCGATATTGCTGGCGAAGCAGGTCACGGCGACGCGACCGCGCAGGCCACGGATCAGCACGGTCAGGCTGCGCCGCACTTCGCTCTCGCTACCGGAATGGCCTTCCACCATCGCATTGGTGGAGTCGCAGACCATCGCCAGCACGCTCCGCTCGCCGAGGGCGGCGAATGCGGCTTCGTCGGTCGGTGGGCCGATCAGCGGGTCTGGGTCGAGCTTCCAATCGCCGGTGTGGAGGATGATGCCGGCGGGGGTGGTGATGGCCAGGGCCTGCAACTTAGGGATGGAATGGGCGACGCGCAGCAAACGCAACGAAAACGGCGGCAGCTCGATGGCGCCTCCTGGGGCGACGACATGCACCGGCACCTGTGCGAGAAGCTGCGCTTCGGCAAGCTTCCGCCGCAGCACTGCGGCGGCGAACGGGGTGGCATAGACGGGGCAGTGCAGTTTCGGCCAAAGCCAGGCCACGCCGCCGATATGATCCTCGTGCGCATGGGTGATCACCAAGCCGACCAACCGGTCCCGCCGCTCCGCGATGAACGCCGGATCGGGGACCATGATCTCGACTTCGGGATACTCGGCACCGCCGAAGCCGATGCCGCAGTCGATGGCGAGCCATTTGCCGCCGCAGCGGTAGAGATTGAGATTCATGCCGATCTCGCCCGTCCCGCCCAGGGGCAGGAAGGCTAGATCCGCATCAGGACCGTTCATTCGCTCTCGCTCGGGCGTAGCCTCTCACGCGGCAATTGGGGCGCCGGATTTCGCTCTGCCAGCATTCGAAGGCCGTCAAGGGTCAGGTCGGGCTCGATCCGCTCAATAACGAGCGTGCCTTCCGCGAACAGGGGCGCGAGGCCGCCGGTCGCAATCACTTTCATGGGCGCGCCGTACTCGGCCTTAATATGGGCGACAAGCCCCTCGATGAGCCCGACATAGCCCCAGTAAATGCCGGATTGCATGGCGGGGACGGTCGAGCGGCCGATCACGGCTTGCGGACGGCCGATGCCGATACGCGGCAATCGCGCCGCCGCATGATGCAGAGCTTCGAGAGAAAGATTGATCCCGGGCGCGATCACACCGCCGAGATAGGCGCCGTCCTGGTCCACCACGTCGAAAGTCGTGGCGGTGCCGAAATCCACGACGATGAGCGGTCCGCCGAAGCGCCGGTGCCCGGCCAACGAGTTCAGCAGTCGATCCGCGCCGACTTCTTCGGGGTTGTCCACCTTAATCTCGAACCCCCAGTCGAGGGAGGCGCGGGCGATCAGCGGCTCGATCATGAACCAGTCGCGACAGAGGCGCCGCAGATGGTAGAGCGCGGCGGGCACGACGGTGCCGATTACGGCGGCGGAGACTGTGTCGCGCTTTACTCCGGCGCGGTCCAGCAGAGCGAGAAGCCAGACTGCGTATTCGTCGGAGGTGCGTTGGGCATCGGTGCGGATGCGCCAGTTGCCGCGCCAGCTTCTGCCGTCGTGAACCGCGAACACCATGTTGGTATTGCCGGCATCGACTACGAGCAGCATCGGGTGCGCTCTCCAGCAGGTCCACGCACCAGACTTCCACGCGAACTATCGCATTGGGCGCGTCTCATTGCAAAGTAGATTGGTTTTTCGCCAACACAGAGGCCGCCGAGAGCACTGAGGTCAGTGGGATTGGCATTTACAAGCAATGCCCTGCTCTGTCGGGCCGCCCAGGTCTTATCCCATTGAGTATTTCTCTGTGACCTCGGCGCTTTCTTTGTTGAATAAACGGTCCCCACGCTGCGTTTGTCTCCAGGGTCCTAGCCGAAGAGCGCTGCGGCAGCTGAACCGGCGGCAGCGACGAGCGGGCCAGGGAACACGAAGAAGAACAGCGTGAACAGGCCGGTTACAGCAGCGACGAACGACAGCGCGCTGGGGCGGCGGTCGAATGCCGGTGCTGGTGCGTCGAAATACATCACCTTCACGACGCGCAGATAATAGTACGCGGCCACGACGCTGCTGAGCACGCCGATGATCGCCAGCGCCCAGAGCTGCGCCTGCACCGCGGCCAGGAACACATACAGCTTGCCGAAGAAACCAGAGAGTGGCGGGATGCCGGCCATACTGAACATGAAGACGGCGATCGCCAGCGCCAGGGCGGGATCGGTGCGGGCAAGTCCGCTGAGGTCGTCGATCTTTTCCAGCGCGCGTCCGCGCCGCCGCATGGCGATGATGCACGCAAAGATGCCGGCGCTCATGAAAATATAGACGATCAGATAGACCAGCAGGCCACGAATGCCGGTCTCCGTGCCGACCGCAAGCCCGATCAGCGCATAACCGACATGGCCGATCGACGAGTAGGCCATCAGTCGCTTGATGCTGGTCTGACCGATCGCCGCCAGGGCGCCGAGGATCATCGAGGCGATCGAAATGATCTGGATCAGCAACTGCCAGGAGATCAGCAGGTGGCCGAACGGCTGGATCATAGCGCGCACGAACAGCGCCATGGCGGCGATCTTCGGAGCCGTGGACAGGAACGCCGTCACCGGCGTGGGCGCGCCTTCATACACATCCGGCGTCCACATGTGGAACGGCGCGGCCGCGGTCTTGAAAGCCAGTCCGGCGATCACGAACACCATGCCGACGATCATGCCCGGTGATGCCTCGGCCGGCGACGCCAGCGCGCGCGTCAGTACGCGGAAATCCATGGAGCCGGAGAACCCATAGACCAGCGAGATGCCATAGAGCAGCAGACCTGAGGCCAGCGCGCCGAGCACGAAATACTTGAGCCCGGCCTCGGACGAGCGCAGCTCGTCGCGGGCGAAGGCGGCCATGACATAGAGCGCCAGCGACTGCAGCTCGAGCGAAAGGTAAAGCGTCATCAGATTGGTTGCCGAGGCCATGCCCATCATGCCGACCACAGCGAAAAGCATCAGGACCGGGTATTCAAACCGCGCAATTCCTTGTTCGCGGTTGTAGTCGAGCGACAGCATCAGCGCGAGCGCGGCGCCCGCCAGTACCAGGGCCTTGATGAACACCGCGAACTGATCGACGGTGAACTGTCCAAGATAGCCGACGCCGCCGACGCGGGTGACGACCAGCAGTCCGGTGATCAGAAACGCGCCGAGCACCATCATGGTGCAGATCTGCGTTGAATCCCGCCGGCGCAGCACGCCAAACAGCAGGATCATCATGCCGAGGACCGAGAGCACGATCTCCGGCAGCGCAATCGTCCAGTTCATCGGCGAACCACCTCTGCCAGTTGCACGCCCGGCTGCGGCAGCATCATCGCCTGCTGATGCTGGGTTACCATCTGCGCGACGGTCGCCTGCCAGAAACTGGTGAAGCTCGTCGGATAGACGCCCATCCACATCGTCAGCACGACAAGCGGGGCAAACACGGCAATCTCACGCGGCGAGAGGTCGAGGATGCCTTGCAGATCGATCTTGGTCAGCCTGCCGTAGATGATGCGGCGGTACAGATACAGCATGTACATCGGGCCGAGGATCATCCCCATGCTGCCGAGCAGCGCCAGCCAGAAATTCACGTGCAGCGCGCCGATCATCACTAGGAATTCGCCGACGAAGCCCGACGTGCCGGGCAGGCCGATCGCGGCCAGGGTGAACACCATGAAGACGAAGGCGTAGAGCGGCATGCGATCGACCAGGCCGCTGAAGCGGGCGATCTCGTGCGTGTGCAACCGGTCGTAAATCACGCCGACAACCAGGAACAGGGCGGCGGAAACGATGCCGTGTGACAGCATCTGGAACAGCGCACCCTGGATCCCCTGCACGTCGAAGGTGAAGATGCCGATGGTGACGACGCCCATATGGGCGACCGAGGAGTAGGCGATCAGCTTCTTCATATCCTCCTGCGCCAGCGCCACGTATGCGGTGTAGATCACAGCGACGACCGACAGCGTGTAGATCAGCGGTGCCAGATGCACCGAGGCAATCGGCAGCATGGGGACGGAGAAGCGTAGGTACCCGTACGCGCCCATCTTCAGCAGCACGCCCGCCAGCATCACCGAGCCTGCGGTTGGCGCTTCCACATGGGCATCCGGCAGCCAGGTGTGCACCGGCCACATCGGCACCTTCACTGCGAACGAGGCCATGAAGGCCAGGAACAACCAAAACTGCATCCGGGCCGGGAAGTGCGTGTGCAGCAGCACAGTGATGTCGGTGGTGTGGGCGTAGAACCACATCGCCAGCAGCGCCAGCAGCATCAGCACGGAGCCGGTCAGCGTGTAGAGGAAGAACTTGAACGCCGAATAGACGCGCCGCTCGCCGCCCCAGATGCCGATGATCAGGAACATCGGGATCAGCACGCCCTCGAAGAACACGTAGAACACGACGAAGTCGAGCGCGCAGAACATGCCGACCATCATCGTCTCGAGCACCAGGAACGTGATCATGTATTCGCGCACGTAGCGCTGGATCACCTCCCAGCTCGACAGGATGCAGATTGGCGTGAGCAGGGCAGAGAGCAGGACGAACAGCACCGAGATGCCATCAACGCCCATTTTGTAGCCGACGCCATAATCCGGCAGCCACGGTGCCGTTTCCACGAACTGGAAGCCCGGCTCGTTGGGATTCCAATCCACCCACAGCACGAGACTCAGCGCCAGCACGATCAGGCTGGTCCAGAGCGCTGTCCAGCGGGCATTGGCGGCGACCGTCGCCTCGTCGCCGCGTACCGACAGGATCACCGCGCAGCCGACCAGCGGCAGCCAGGTGATCAGCGAAAGGACGGGGAAGCCGGCTGCGTTCATTGCTTCACCGCCAGATCAGGAAGATGCCGACCAGCGCGACAAGGCCGATCAGCATGACGAAGGCATAGACGGCGATCGAGCCGGTCTGGATCCTGACCGCGCCTTTCGACCCATCGACGGCAAGTTCCGCCAGTCCGTTCGGGACGCCGTCGATCAGGGTGGCATCGCCGGTCTGCCAGAGCAGGTGAGCGATACGGAAGGCGGGGCGGACGAACAGGAAGTCGTAGAGCTCGTCGAAATAGTATTTGTTGAGCAGCAGCAGGTAGATCGGCCGGAACGTGTTGGCCAGCCGCACCGGGATCATCGGGTTCACCATGTAGAACCAGTAGGCGATGGCGATGCCGGCCAGTCCGACGATCAGCGGCAGGGAGCTCACGCTGGCCGGCACATTTTCCATGGCCTGCATCACGTGGTTGTCCGGCGAAATCACAATCGAATGGCGCCAATACGCGTCCCAGTCCGGACCAATCAACTGGCCGTGCAGCAGAAAGCCCGCGGTCAAAGCGCCGAGTGCCAGCACCATCAGCGGCACCGTCATGACCCAGGGGCTTTCGTGGATGTGTTCCTGCACATGCCGATCCGCCCTGCTAGTGCCATGAAATGTCATGAAAATGATGCGCCAGGTGTAGAAGGCGGTGCAGAAGGCAGCCGCCACCCCAGCAATCCAGCCGTAAAGCGAGGCGCCGCTACCCGCGGCGAAAGCGGCTTCGAGGATCGCGTCCTTCGAGTAGTAGCCGGCGAACGGGAAGATGCCGGCCAGCGCGAGGCCACCGAACCAGAAGGTCACATAGGTGATCGGGATCTTCCGCCACAGCCCGCCCATCTTGCGCATGTCCTGCTCGTCCGACATCGCATGGATCACCGAGCCGGCGCAGAGGAACAGCAACGCCTTGAAGAAGGCATGGGTCAGCAGGTGGAAGATCGAAGCGGGATAGGCCTGCACGCCGGCAGCCAGGAACATGTAGCCGAGCTGCGAGCACGTGGAATAGGCGATGACTCGCTTGATGTCGTTTTGCACGCAGCCGATGGTTGCCGCGAACAGACAGGTGGTGCCGCCGATCACCGTGACCAGCGTCAGCGCTGCTGGCGCGTCGTCCATCAGCGGCGACATGCGCGCCATCAGGAATACACCGGCAGTCACCATGGTGGCGGCATGAATCAATGCCGAGACCGGCGTGGGACCCTCCATCGCATCCGGCAACCAGACATGGAGGATGAATTGCGCCGACTTGCCCATCGCACCGACGAACAGCAGCACCCCGATCAGCTCATAGACACGAATACCGAACAACGAGTAGATCTCGTTCTGGTGCTGCGGCAGGGCCTGGAAGATGGCATCGAGCTGGATCGAGCCGAAGGTGAGGAACGTCAGCGCTATGCCGATGGCGAAAGCAAGGTCGCCGATGCGGTTGACGATCATGGCCTTGATCGCCGCGGCACAGGCCGCTGGCCGGTCGTACCAGTAGCCGATCAACAGGTAGGAGCAGAGCCCGACGCCTTCCCAGCCGAAGAAGAGCTGCAGCAGATTGTCGGCGGTGACCAGCATCAACATGCTGAAGGTGAACAGGCTGAGATAGGCGAAGAACCGATAGCGCCTGAACTTGTCATGCGCCATGTAGCCGATGCTGTACACGTGGATCAGCATCGAAACGAAAGTAACCATCGCTACCATCGTGGCCGACAGGACATCGTAGCGAAGCGCCCAATCGACCTGGAAGTCGCCGGCGTAGATCCAGGGGCCGAGCGGGAACGAGCCGGATGGCGCGCCACCCCATTCCAATTGCACCCAGGCGAACGGCCCGCAGGCGGCAGCCAGCAGCATGCAGAGGATGGAAACCGCCTGCGCCGCGCGGTCGCCGATCCAGCGGCCGAACAGGCCCGCCACCATCGCGCCGAATAGCGGCGCGAACACCGCGATAAAAAGCATGCTCGACCCTCTCAGCCCTTCATCAGGTTGACGTCCTCAACCTGGATCGAGCCGCGGTTGCGGAAATACACCACCAGGATGGCGAGGCCGATCGACGCCTCGGCCGCCGCCACGGTCAGCACGAACATGGCGAACACCTGACCGACCATATCGCCGAGCGAGGCCGAGAACGCCACCAGGTTGAGGTTGACCGAGAGCAGGATGAGCTCGATCGACATCAGGATGATGATGACGTTCTTGCGATTGAGAAAGATGCCGAACACGCCTAGCACCAGCAGAATGGCACTGACCACCAGGTAATGCACCAGACCGACCTGCTGCAGCCCCTCCATCTCAGCGTCCCTCCGGCGCGTGATGCGCGCCCGTCGGGTAGTGGGCAACGGCTTCAACGGCGGCGGCAAGCGGATCCTCGTCGATGTCGCCGGGCTCGGTCGCCAGCGGACGATAGACTCCGAGCACTTTCACCCCGACGCCGAGCCCTGCCTCGACCAGCTCCAGCGTTTCCTTCGGATCGCGCGCAGTCTGGACTCGGATGATCTGGTGTCGCGACCGTCGGCGGTCGCGCAAGGTCAGTACGATAGCGCCTATCATCGCGACCAGCAGCACGAGGCCGGCTGTCTGGAACAGAAGTATGTAGTCGGTATAGATCAGCCGGCCGAGGGCGACAGTATTGGTCACATCTGCAGGCGCCGGAGAGGAACGCAGCTGTGGCACCGCCGGATGGAACTGCCAGCCGGCCATCACGAACACCAATTCGGCTAGCAGCAGCACGCCGATCGCGGTGCCGACCGGCAGGTATCGCTGGAAGCCGCTGCGAAGCTGGGCGAAATCGACGTCCAGCATCATGACCACGAACAGGAACAGCACGGCGACGGCGCCGACATAGACGATGACCAGGATCAGCGCCAGGAACTCGGCCCCGGCGATCAGGAACAGTGCGGCGGCGTTGAAGAAGGCGACGATCAGGAACAACACCGAGTGCACCGGATTGCGCGCGCTGACCACCATCGCGGCGCTGGCTAGCAGGAGTACCGAGAAGAAATAAAAGCAGACGGTCGGGAAGATCGTCATGGTGGGCTACCGGTACGGCGCGTCGATTTCGAGGCGTCGGGCGATCTCGGCTTCCCAGATGTCGCCATTCGCCAGCAGCTTCTCCTTGTCGTAGAACAACTCTTCGCGGGTCTCGGTAGCGAATTCGAAATTCGGCCCTTCGACGATCGCATCAACCGGGCAGGATTCCTCGCACAGGCCGCAATAGATGCACTTGGTCATGTCGATGTCATAGCGCGTCGTGCGGCGGGAGCCGTCGGCACGCGGCTCGGCCTCGATGGTGATGGCCTGGGCCGGGCAGATTGCCTCGCAGAGCTTGCAGGCGATGCAGCGCTCCTCGCCGTTCGGGTAGCGGCGCAATGCGTGCTCGCCCTTGAAGCGCGGGCTGAGCGGGCCCTTCTCGTACGGGTAATTGATGGTGGCTTTGGGCCTGAAGAAATAGCGCAACGTCAACCACATGCCCTCGACCAACTCGGAGAGCAGCAGGCTGCGGGCGGTGCGATCGAGAGTGGCCATTGGCGCGAACCTATCAGGCGGGGGTCGGCACGAACCCGGTGGCAAGCAGCCCGCCGGCGGTGATCACCAGCCACGCCAAGCTGGCCGGCAGAAACACCTTCCAGCCGAGCCGCATGAGCTGGTCGTAACGGTAGCGCGGAAATGTACCACGCACCCAGATGAAGACAAACAGGCAGAAGCAAACCTTCAGGATGAACCAGATCGGACCGATTGCCGGCCATAGTCCGAAGGGGCCGAGCCAGCCGCCGAGGAACAGGATGGTGGTCAGCGCGCTCATCAGGATCATGTTGGCGTATTCGCCGAGGAAGAAGAGCCCAAAGCTCAACGAGCTGTACTCGACGAAGAAGCCAGCGACGATCTCGCTCTCGCCTTCCGGCAGGTCGAACGGAGAGCGGTTGGTCTCCGCCAGCCCGGAGACGAAGAAGACCACGAACATCGGGAACAGCGGTATGAAGAACCATATCTTCTGCTGTGCCAGCACGATCTGCGACAGGTTCAGGCTGCCGGCGCACAGCAGGACGGAGACAATGACAAAGCCCATCGAGACTTCGTAACTCACCATCTGCGCGGCGCTGCGCATCGCGCCGAGGAAGGCGTATTTCGAGTTGCTCGCCCAGCCGGCGACGATGATGCCATAGACGCCGAGTGAGCTGATCGCGAACAGATAAAGAATACCGACGTTGATATCGGCAATCGCCCAGCCGGCGTTCACCGGAATCACTGCCCAGGCGATCATCGCCAGGCCAAACGTGATCATCGGCGCGATCAGGAACAGGAAGCGATTCGCCCCTGATGGGATGATCGTCTCCTTCATCAGCATCTTCAGCGCGTCGGCAAAGGGCTGCAACAGGCCGAACGGGCCGACTACGTTCGGCCCTTTGCGCACCTGGATTGCTGCCAGCACCTTGCGCTCGGCGTAGGTCAGATAGGCGACCATGATCAAAAGCGGGACCAGCAGCACGAGCGTCTCGCCGACCACCAAACCGACATGGCCGAGTGGAGTTTGCCAGACGCTTTCGTTGCTCATCGTCTATTCCGCCGCGACGCGCACAGGCGTAACGAAGGTGGCCGTGCACTCGGCCATCGTAGGGCTGGCACGACTGATCGGATCAGTCTGGTAGTAATTTTCGACGATTGGCGCGAAGGGAACATCGGCCAGCAAAGCGGGGTCGCCCGGCGGACCGGACTGGTCCGAACAGCCGAACCGCGGCAGGAAGCCGACGCGGCCGAACACGGGATTCACCTGCTCCAACCGTGCGCGGAGCGTCTCGATATCGTCATAAGGCAGGGTGTGACCCGCAAGCTCGCTGAGGGCGCGGATGATCTTCCAGTCCTCGCGTGCCTCGCCGGGCGGATAGACGGCGAGGGAGCCGCGCTGCACGCGACCTTCGGTGTTGATGTAGGTTCCGTGTTTTTCGGTATAGGCGGCGCCCGGCAGGATCACGTCGGCCCGCGCCGCGCCGCGATCGCCATGGTGGCCCTGATAGATCACGAAAGTATCGGGGCCGATGCGGCGCGCTGCTTCGAATTCATCGGCGCCGAGCAGCCACAGCACATCAACGCCGCCCCCCATCATCTGCGCCAGTTCTTTGCCGCGCGGCCCGGGGACGAAGCCGAGATCGAGCGCACCCACCCGCGCCGCAGCGGTGTGCAGCATGTTGAACCCGTGCCAATCCGGCGAAAGCGCGCCCAGGTCGGCGGCAAGCTTCCAGGAAGCTGCCAGGATCGCCGCCCCGTCCGGCCGCGCGGTTGCGCCGGCGCCGAGGATGATCATGGGCTTTTTCGTGCCCTTCATCGCCTTGGCAAATTCGTGAGAGCTATCGAACAGACTGCGCAGCACGCTTGGCTCGGTGCCAAGATGCTGGACCGGGTAAGTCAAATCAGCAGACGGCCCGACAAGGCCGATCGGCAAACCGTTCGCCAGCCAGCGTTTGCGGATTCGCGCGTTCAGCACAGGCGCTTCGCGGCGCGGGTTCGAGCCGATGATCAGGATCGAGTCGGCTTCTTCGATCCCTGCAATGCTGGTGTTGAACAGGTAGAAATCGCGTCGCGACGGATCGATCTGCTCACCACGCTGCCGGCAATCGAGATTGGCGGAGCCGAGCGCCGTCATGAAATCCTTGAGCGCCAACATGCTCTCTGCATCACAGAGATCGCCGGCGACGGCGCCGATCCTGTCGCCCTTCACGCCGCGCAGCCGCTCGATAATGGCGCCAAACGCCTCGGGCCAAGTTGCGGGCGCAAGCTTGCCGTTGTCGCGCCGCCAGGGCTGATCGAGCCGCCGCCGCTTCAGCCCGTCCAACGCGAACCGCGACTTATCGCCCAGCCATTCCTCGTTCACGTCCTCGTTGAGGCGTGGCAGGATGCGCAGCACCTCGGGTCCGCGCGCATCGACGCGGATGTTGGTGCCCACCGCGTCCAGCACATCGACGCTGTCGATCTTAGAAAGCTCCCACGGGCGTGCGACGAAGGCGTACGGCTTGGATGTCAGCGCGCCGACCGGGCAGAGGTCGATGATGTTGGCGGATAGCTCGGAGCTGAGCGCTTTCTCCACATAGGTGCCCACCTCCATGTTCTCGCCGCGCGATGTGGCGCCGAGATCGTGCACCCCGGCCACCTCGCTGATGAAGCGGATGCAGCGCGTGCAGTGGATGCAGCGCGTCATTATGGTCTTCACCAGTGGACCGAGATACTTGTCCTTCACCGCGCGTTTGTTTTCTTCGTAGCGCGAGTGGTCCATCCCGTAACCCAGCGCCTGGTCCTGCAGGTCGCATTCGCCGCCTTGGTCGCAGATCGGACAGTCGAGCGGGTGGTTAATCAGCAGGAATTCCATCACGGCGCGTCGCGCGTCGCGTACCATCTTGCTGTCGGTGTGCACCACCATGCCGTCGGCGACGGGCCAGGCGCAGGAAGCGATCGGCTTGGGCGGCGCCTTCTCGATCTCGACGAGGCACATACGGCAGTTGCCGGCAACCGACAGACGGTCGTGGTAGCAGAACCGAGGTATCTCGATACCCGCAGCCTCGGCGGCTTGCAGGACGGAGGAGCCGACCGGCACTTCGACCTCGATGCCGTCGATGGTGAGTTTGGGCATTACCGAATCACTCCGCCGCCAGCGGCATGGGCGGCACGCCGGTGCGGCGCTTGTAGGCGGCGATCCGCTCTTCCATGACCGGGCGGAAGTGTCTGATCAAGCCCTGGATCGGCCAAGCTGCCGCGTCGCCGAGCGCGCAAATCGTGTGGCCCTCCACCTGCCGTGTCACCTGCTCGAGCGTGTCGATCTCCTCGGGTTCAGCGCGCCCGGCCACCATCCAATTCATCACCCGCATCATCCAGCCCGTGCCCTCTCGGCACGGCGTGCATTGCCCGCAGCTCTCATGCTTGTAGAACTCGGACAGGCGAGCGATGGCGCGGATGATATCGGTTGATTTATCCATGACGATCACCGCGGCAGTGCCGAGTCCGCTCTTCACGGCGACCAGACTGTCGAAATCCATCAGCACGTCATCGCAGACCGACTTTGGGATGACAGGCACCGAAGCGCCGCCGGGGATCACTGCCAGCAGGTTGTCCCATCCGCCGCGCACGCCGCCGGCATAGCGGTCGATCAGTTCGCGCAACGGGATGCCGAGGGCTTCTTCCACGTTGCACGGCTTGTTCACGTGGCCGCAGATGCAGAAGATTTTGGTGCCAGTGTTCCTCGGCCGGCCGATGGAGGAGAACCATGCCGCGCCGCGCCGCATAATGGTCGGGGTGACCGCGATGCTTTCGACATTGTTCACCGTGGTGGGGCAGCCATACAGCCCGACCGCTGCCGGAAACGGCGGCTTCAGCCGCGGCATGCCCTTCTTGCCTTCCAGGCTTTCCAGTAGCCCGGTCTCCTCGCCGCAGATATACGCCCCGGCGCCGCGATGCACGTGAATGTCGAAATCGAACCCGGAACCGCAGGCGTTCGGCCCGATCAGCCCAGCCTCACGGGCCTCGGCGATCGCCGCTTCCAGCACGCGACTTTCGTTAAAGAATTCACCGCGGATGTAGATGTAGCAAGTGTGCGCGGCCATCGCGAAGGAAGCAATCAGGCAGCCTTCGATTAGCTTGTGAGGGTCGTGGCGGATTATATCCCGGTCCTTGCAGGTGCCGGGCTCGCTTTCGTCAGCATTGACAGTCAGATAGTGGGGCCGGCCATCCGAATCCTTGGGCATGAAGGACCATTTGAGACCGGTGGGAAACCCGGCGCCCCCCCGGCCGCGCAGACCGGAAGCCTTGATCTCCTCGATAATCGCATCCCGTCCCTTGACCAGGATCTCCTTCGTGCCGTCCCAATCGCCCCGCGAGCGCGCCGCCTTCAGGCACCAGTCGTGCTGGCCATAGAGGTTGGTGAAGATTCGATCGGTGTCGGCAAGCATCGCACCTATGTCTCCGGCTCGAAATGCAGTGTCGTCAGAGTGTTCGGGCCACCCTCCGGCGCTGATGTCTGTCGCCCGGTCATGGAACCGGACGGCGGCGGTTCGCCGCGTCGCAGCGCCTCGAGGAGTTTCGTCGTCAGCGCCGCATCCAGGTCCTCATAAACATCGCTGTTATTCAATTGCAGGACCGGCGCGTTGACGCAGGCGCCAAGACACTCGACCTCGGTCATCGTGAACAGACCATCGGCGCTGGTTTCGCCCCAGCCCCGGATGCCAGTCGCTTCGCGACAGGCGCGCACGACATCATCGGAGTCGCGCAGCCAGCATGGCGTGGTGGTGCAAACCTGCAGATGCCACTTGCCGATCGGGTGAAGGTTGAACATCGTATAGAACGTGGCCGCCTCATAAACGCGGATCGGCGCCATATCGAGCCGCCGCGCCACCTCGTTCATTCCGGCAAGCGGCACCCAGGCGCTGCCGGTCTGGCGCCGCATCTGCTCTTGCACGATGTACAGCAACGGGATCACCGCACTGGCCTGGCGACCAGGTGGGTATTTGGCGATGTGGTGGGCAACCTCCGCTTCGCTTTCGGCGTCGAAGGCGAAAGTGGCCGGCTGGTCCAGATCCTGCGCAGGTGCGCTCATCGATCAATCTCGCCGAAGACGACATCGAGCGATCCGAGGATCGCCACAGTGTCGGCCAGCATGTGCCGTCTGGCCAGCACGTCGATCGCCTGCAGGAAGGCGAAGCCGGTCGGGCAAATCTTGCAGCGGTACGGCTTGTTGGTGCCGTCGGCGACCAGATAGACACCGAATTCCCCTTTCGGGCTTTCGGTCGCGGTATAGGTAGCACCCGGCGGAACGTGAAAACCCTCGGTGAAATGCTTGAAATGATGGATCAGCGCCTCCATCGATCGCTTCATCTCGGCGCGCCGCGGCGGGGAGAACTTGTTGTCCAAGACCTTTACCGGGCCGGGCTTCATTTTCGCCAGACACTGGCGGATGATCTTGACGCTTTCCCGCATTTCCCACAACCGCACCAGGTAGCGATCGTAACAGTCGCCGTTGCGGCCGACCGGTACTTGGAAGTTCACCTCCGCATATTTGTCATAGGGCTGCGCGCGTCGCAGGTCCCACGGCACGCCAGATGCGCGCAGACAGGGGCCACACCAGCCCCAGGCCAGCGCATCCTCGGCTGACATGATGCCAATATCAACCGTCCGCTGTTTCCAGATGCGATTGGCGGTGAGCAGCTCCTCGAGCTCATCGATGAATTTCGGAAATACTTCCGCCCATTCGGCAATCCGCTCGACAAGCGCGGCGGGCAAATCGCGGTTCACTCCGCCCGGACGGTAGTAGTTGGAATGGAGCCGCGCGCCGGAGGCTGCCTCGTAGAACTCCATCAGCTTCTCGCGTTCCTCGAACCCCCATAGGCTAGGGGTAATGGCGCCGACATCCAATGCATAGGTGGTGACGTTCAGCAGATGGTTCAGGATGCGGGTGATTTCGGCGAAGAGGGTGCGGATCCACTGCGCTCGCTCGGGGACGACGATACCGAGAAGTTTCTCGACCGCCAGAACGAAAGTGTGCTCCTCGCACATCGGCGAGACGTAATCGAGTCGGTCGAAATACGGCACGTTCTGGATATACGTGCGGTACTCCATCAGCTTCTCGGTGCCGCGATGTAGAAAGCCGATATGCGGGTCCGCCCGCTCCACCACCTCGCCGTCCATCTCCAGGATCAGCCGCAGCACCCCGTGCGCCGCCGGATGCTGGGGACCGAAGTTGATGGCGTGGCTGTCGACCTCGATGACGTGCTGTCGCTTCGCCTCGCTTCCGGGAAGGATATTGTCGCTCATCGGCTCAGCTTTTCTCGGCGGGGGGCGGCTGCGGCGGGTTGCGGGTCACCTTGGTGCGTTCCTGGTGCACCTTCTCGTCGCCGGGGAGCGTGGTCACGCCCTCCCAGGGGGAGATGAAGTCGAAGCTGCGCCAGTCCTGGGTCAGCTTCACCGGCTCATAGACGACCTGCTTGCGGTCTTCGTCATAGCGCACCTCGACGTAGCCGGTGAGCGGAAAGTCCTTGCGGAGTGGATGTCCCTCAAACCCATAGTCGGTCAGGATCCGTCGCAGATCGGGCTGGCCGGCGAATAGGATGCCGAACAGGTCCCAAGCTTCACGCTCCCACCAGGTGGCGCAAGGCCAGATGCTGCAGACCGACGGCACCGGCGTGCTCTCGTCGGTGGCGACGATCACCCGCAAACGCTGGTTCAACGACACCGACAGCAGGTTGTACACCACGTCGAACCGCTCGGATCGATCCGGCCAATCGACACCGCAGAGATCCATGAGCTGCTCGAAGGCGAAGCGTGGATCGTCGCGCAGGGTGGTCATCAGCGCGACCAGCATGTCGCGCTCTGCATCGGCGATCACCTCTTCCCGCTCGCTGCGCACTGCACGCACGCCCGGGAGCATGCCGACCGCATGCGCGAGCGTCTGGGTTGCAGTTTCGGACTCAGCCACGCAGGATCGTCCCGGTCCGCCGGATTTTCTTTTGCAACTGCATGATGCCGTAGACCAGCGCCTCGGCCGTGGGAGGGCACCCGGGGACATACACATCGACCGGCACGACCCGGTCGCATCCGCGCACCACCGAATACGAGAAATGGTAGTAGCCGCCACCGTTGGCGCAGCTTCCCATGCTGATCACCCAGCGAGGCTCTGGCATCTGGTCGTACACCTTGCGCAGTGCCGGCGCCATCTTGTTGGTCAGGGTGCCGGCCACGATCATCACGTCGCTCTGCCGCGGCGAGGAACGCGGAATGATCCCCAGCCGATCCAGGTCGTAGCGCGGCATGTAGGCGTGGATCATTTCCACTGCACAGCATGCCAGGCCGAACGTCATCGGCCACAAGCTGCCGGTGCGAGCCCAGTTCACCACCCGGTCGAGATTGGCGACGACGAATCCCTTGTGCTCGACTTCGCCGGTGATGCCTTTGATGACCGCATCCTGCTCCGGCCCAGGCGGAAGCACCTGACGGTTCCACGCGATCGGCGGAGCAGTGGTCGTATCGTTCATGTGGCTATTCCCATTCCAAGGCGCCCTTGCACCATTCATATACGAAGCCGACGGTCAGTACGGCGAGGAAGCCCAGCATGGAGAGGAAGCCGAACAGCCCGGTGTTGCCGAGGCTGATCGCCCATGGGAACAGAAACGCCACTTCGAGATCGAAGATGATGAACAGGATGGCGACGAGGTAATACCGTACGTCGAAACGGCGGCGTGCGTCGTCGAACGCCTCGAAGCCGCATTCATAGGCCGACAGCTTGTCCGGGTAGGGCTTCTGCCGTGCTGCCAGCAACGAGCCCAGGATCATTGCCGTGCCGATCGCTCCGGCGATGACGATGAAGACCAGGACTGGTAGGTATTCCGGAAGCACATAAGGCATACCGTGACCCCTTCATCCACTCCGGCCGCCGAGCACGCGCGGACCGGCCACGACGCCAGCCTGCCGACGCACGCGCCTCCAGCAGCGGGACCTTAGCCGTGTCAGCACCAACGTGCCATAGGCGCGCCAGCCGCGGGAGCGGAACCGAAGGACCGCTGGGGCGCCACTGCGGCCGCTGGCGCGAGTGACGGGGCTCGAACCCGCGACCTCCGGCGTGACAGGCCGGCGCTCTAACCAACTGAGCTACACCCGCAGCTTCTGCGGGTGCACTTAGGGCCGGGCATACAGGCCGTCAAGCGAAGCTGGGGGCGGCCTTGGTCCTCGCGTCATGGCCGGCCTTCGCCGGCCGTCACGAAGCAATCGGCTTGCATCGGCATTGCTATCGCGCTAAGTGTCGACCATGCGAAGCACGCGCGCGTCAAGCAACCGATTTTGGTACCGCTGGTATCCCATACCGGCGGCCTAGGCTCGCGCACGCAACGCAAGACCCCAAGCCGCCCCATCCAGGCGGCTTTCTTTTTGACACGCTAACTTCATAGAGAGACGCCTGAGTGGAGCGGCCCCAACAAAGGAGGCCGCCATGCGCTTCTCCGAGTTCGACTTCGACGTGATCACCACCCCGGCGAGCCCCGCCAAGCCGCCGCCGAAGCAAAGCGAGACTGATCCGGCGCGGGAGCGACGACGCGGCGAGCGCGAACCGGCAGAGCCGCCGGACGACAAGACGCCGCGCTGAACACGCGGGCCCGCGTCATCGTTGTGGTCAGGCGCAGCGGAGGCTACACCTGACCGTATGGATGACGATGCCCTGCTCTCGCTTGCACGGGCCCTCGCCCGGCAAGCGGGCGAGGCAATCCTTGACGTGCGTGCGCGCGGCTTCGATGTCCAGCGAAAGGACGATGCGTCACCGGTCACCGCGGCAGATCATGCGTCCGAGGCCATCATCGTGCGCGGCCTGCGCGCGGCTGCCCCCGATATCCCGGTCATCGCGGAAGAAGAAGTGGCGGCCGGCCGCGTCACGGCACCGACGGAGCAGTATTGGCTGGTCGATCCGCTGGACGGAACGCGCGAATTCACCGCCGGCAACGACGAGTTCGCGGTGAATATCGGCTTGGTCCGCAGCGGTCGCGCCTATCTCGGCGTGGTCGGCGTACCAGCGATGGACGAGCTGTTCAGCGGCATCATCGGGCGCGGTGCCTGGAAATCGAGCGGAGATGGCGAGGTGCCGATCAGCGCCCGCCCACCGCCGAGCGAGGGGCTGACCGTGCTGGCCAGCCGTTACCACGGCAACCATGCGCGGCTGGAGGCATTCCTGGCCGGACGAAGGATCGTGAAGGTGATCAATTTCGGCTCGGCGGTGAAATTCTGCCGGCTGGCCGAAGGCGTGGCCGATCTCTACCCGCGCTTCGGCCGCACTATGGAATGGGATACGGCGGCGCCCCAGGCCCTGCTGGAGGCTGCCGGCGGTACCGTGCGCACAATGGAGGGCGAGCCGCTTCTGTACGGCAAGCCCGATTGGGCCAATCCGCATTTCGTCTGCACCGGCCGTCCGGCATGACCGGGGCGGCCGGCGCGCAGCTTGCGCGTCCTCGGGCCAAACTTCTAGGCTGACCGCGTGCTCGGCTACCTGCTGCGATCCCTGTTGCTCGCCCTACTCGTCTGCCTGACGGTGCTGGTTCTCAGCTTCACTCTCTCGCATGTCGGGGGGAATCTGGCGATCAACCTTGCCGGGCCGGATGCCTCGGCAGAGGCGATCGCCAAGCTCCAACATGAGCTTGGGCTCGACCGGCCGCTGCCGGTGCAGTTTCTAGACTGGGCGGATCGGGCGGCGCACGGTGACCTTGGCGAGTCGTTCCTGTTCCACGAGAAAGTGTCGCATCTGATCGCGACGAACGCGCCGGTGACGTTCGCGTTGGGGATCGTCGCGATCGCCATTGCTCTCGCGGTCGCCTTACCGCTCGGCATCCTGGCGGCGCTGCACGAGGGCGACGGGGTCGATATCGCGATCGGCCTGGTGGCGCTGGCCGGGCAGGCACTGCCAAGCTTCTGGCTTGGATTGATGCTGATCATCTGGTTCGGCGTCGATCTCGGCTGGCTACCGATCTCGGGCGTCGATGACTGGACTGGCTTCATCCTGCCGGCTTTTGTGTTGGCCTTCGTTGCCATTCCGGCTGTACTGCGGCTGACACGCAGCGGCATGGTCGATGCGATGCGGTCCGACTATGTGCGCACCGCGCGCGCCAAGGGCCTGTCACGTGCCTCCATCGTGCTGAAGCACGCGTTCCGCAATGCGGCGATGCCGGTGGTCGCGGTGGCCGCCGTGCAGTTCGGTTTCATTCTGGGCGGCTCGGTGGTGGTGGAGGTCGTGTTCAACATCCGCGGCGTCGGTTATCTGGGGTGGGAGTCAATCCAGAAGGGCGACTTCCCCATCGTGCAGGCGGTGGTACTGCTGTTCGCGGTGATCTTCGTCTTGCTGACGCTGCTCGCCGATCTGCTCGGCGCGGCGCTGGACCCGCGGCTCCGGGCGCGCTGATGCGCCGGCATCGCGTGTCGCTGTGGATCGGTGCGGTGATCGTGGGGTTCACGACGCTGGTCGCGATCTTCGCGCCGCTGCTGGTGCCGCACGACCCCTTCGCTCAGAACCTGTCGCAGCGCTTCCTGCCGCCGGCGTGGCTGCCGGGCGGCTCGACCGCACACCTGTTCGGCACCGACCAGATCGGGCGGGATTATCTTTCGCGACTGATCATGGGTGCGCGCATTTCGATGATGATTGGCACGACGACGATCTTAATGGCAGGGACGATCGGGACCACGCTCGGCGTGCTGGGCGGGTATTTCGGCGGGCCGGTCGATCGCGTGGTGATGTTCATCGTCTCCTGCCGGCTGGCGATTCCGCTGATCCTGGTGGCGTTGACGGTCGTCGGGCTGATCGGAAGCTCGCTCGCGGTGGTGATGCTGACGCTGGGGTTGTTGCTGTGGGAACGCTTCGCCGTGGTGTCTCGGGCGGCGACGCGGCAGGTCTGCGGGCTGGATTATGTCGCCGCGGCATGGGCGGCCGGATGCTCGCGAAGCTGGATCATCCTGCGCGAGGTACTGCCCAATATCGCGCATAACCTGATCGTCATCGCCACGATCGACATGGCGATCGCCATCCTGCTTGAGGCAGCTCTGTCTTTCCTAGGGTTGGGCGTGCCACCGCCGCTGCCGTCCTGGGGGCTGATGATTGCCGAAGCCAAGGATTACATGTTCTTCAAGCCCTGGGTGATCGAAATCCCGGGGCTGGCGTTGCTGGTGCTGGTGCTCGGCATCAACCTGCTCGGCGACGGACTGCGCGACGCGCTGGGCGCACAAACCGAGCGATGAGCGCGGTGCTGGAGATTGAGGATCTCAGCGTCAGTTTCGGCGCGCTGGCGGCGGTGCGCGGCATCAGTCTGACCGTGCATCGGGGCGAGACTCATTGCCTGGTGGGCGAGTCGGGTTGCGGCAAGTCGGTATCCGCCTTGTCGGTCATGGGCCTGCTGCCGCGCGACGCCCAATGGAGCGCGGCGCGCATCATGTTCAGCGACACCGATCTCTGCCGGCTGTCCGAACGGCGGCTGGCACGACTGCGCGGCGATCGGATGGCGATGATCTTCCAGGAGCCGATGACCAGCCTGAACCCGGCCTATACGGTCGGCTCGCAGATGACCGAAGTCCTGCGCCGACACCGCGGGACCAGCCGCGGCGAGGCGGCGGCCCGCGCCGCTGCCATGCTGGAACGCGTGGGCATCGGCGCTCCGGAGATGCGGCTGGGACAATTCCCCCACCAGCTCTCTGGCGGACTGCGGCAACGGGTTATGATTGCGATGGCGTTGCTCTGCGAGCCTGAACTGTTGATTGCCGACGAGCCGACCACGGCGCTGGACGTGACGGTGCAGGCGCAGATACTTCGGCTGCTGGCTGGGCTACAGCGAGAGCTGGGGCTGGCCGTGCTGCTGATCACGCATGATCTCGGCATTGTCGCCCGCACCGCGCACCGCGTCTCGGTGATGTATGCCGGCGAGATCGTCGAGCAGGCACCAGTTGCGGAGCTGTTCGCCGCGCCGACGCATCCCTATACGCGCGGCCTGCTTGCCTCCGTCCCCGTGCCGGGCAAGGTGCGCCGGGGCGAGCGGCTGGGGAGCATTCCCGGAATCGTACCGGCGATCAGCCGGGACTTCGTCGGATGCGCCTTCCGCGAGCGCTGTCCGCGGGCGATCGGCTCGTGTGCCGCGCCAATTCCCCCGCGACAGGTTGGAGACGAACACCGGTATCGCTGCCGGCTCGATCCCGCCTGGAGCGAGGCGGCGTGACGCCGGCAATCGAAACGGTCGGATTATCGCGCAGCTTTGTGCAGCGAGCCGGCGCCTTCAACTCGTCCCGACGCGTGGTTGCGGTGGACGAGGTCTCGTTGTCCGTCGCACCCGGCAGCGCACTGGGTATCGTCGGCGAATCGGGCTGCGGGAAGACGACATTGGCGCGGATCATGTTGGGGTTGCTGCCGCCCAGCGCCGGTACTGTGCGCATCGATGGACGGTCGCTTGCCTCCATGGATCGGCGGGAGCGCGCGCGCCTGATCCAGCCGGTGTTCCAGGACCCGATGAGTTCGCTCAACCCGCGCCGACGGATCGGCGACATTGTGGCGTTGCCCCTGATCGCGGCGGGAGGTGTGACCCGTCGCGAACGGCGGCAGCGCGTGATGGCGGTGCTGGAGCGGGTCGGCCTGAGCGCCGCCACAGCAGCGCGCTATCCAGCCCAGCTCTCCGGCGGGCAACGCCAGCGGGTGGCGATAGCGCGGGCCCTGGTGATAGAGCCACGCATTCTGATCTGCGACGAGCCGACCTCCGCGCTGGACGTATCGGTGCAGGCGCAGATCCTCAACCTGTTGGCCGAGCTGCGGGCGATGTTCAGCCTGACGCTGGTGTTCATCAGCCACAACCTGGCCGTAGTCGAGCATATCGCTGATGAGGTGGCGGTGATGTATCTCGGCCGCATCGTCGAGCACGCGGCGGCCGATGCGGTGTTCGGCACGCCGCGCCATCCCTATACCCGCGCTTTGCTGGCTTCGGTGCTAACGCCGGACCCTGGCCTTGGGATTCCGGACGTGCCGCTCGGCGAAGGCTATCCGGATCCGGCCAATATCCCGCCCGGTTGCCGTTTTCATCCGCGCTGTCCGATCGCGATCCCCCGCTGCCGGACCGAGGCGCCCGCGCGGGCGACAGTGGAATGTCACCTGGCACAGGCATAATCTGCGGTGTGGTTTCGAAACGAGGGAGACAGGACATGAAGCGGCGGACATTCCTGGGCACGGCGGTGGTAGCGGCGGCCCTGCCGGCGGCGCGGGAGAGCGCGCTGGCGCAGAAAGCGCGTGACACGCTGCGCATCACTTGGCGCGACGCGATCCCCGATGTCGATCCGTACCGCAACAGCCTGCGCACTGGCCTGATCGTCGCGCACGAGGCATGGGACACGCTGGTCTATCGCGACCCAACCAATTTCAAGCTGGTGCCGGCATTGGCGACAGAGTGGAAATGGACCGATCCGACGACGCTGGATTTCACCTTGCGGGACGGCGTGAAGTTCCATAACGGCGACCCGTTCGGCGCCGATGACGTGGTGTACACGATGCAGAGCATCATGCACGATCCGAAGGTTCTGGTACCGAGCAACTTCGCCTTCATTGCCAGCGTGGAGAAGCTTGGCGAGAAGCAGGTGCGCTTCAAGACGAAGACTGTGTTTCCCGCAGCGCTCGAGTATTTCGCGATGGTGCTGCCGATCTATCCGAAGACCTATCGTGAGAAGGTGGGGCCGGATCAGTATTCGCAGAAGCCCGTCGGCACCGGCCCCTATCACATCACTCGCGTGAACGGCTCGAGCGAGATCGACCTGGAGCGGTTCGAAGGCTATTACGCCGGTAGTCCCAAGGGCCGTCCGGCGATCCGGAATATCAGGATCGCGGAGGTGCTGGATGCGACCGGCGAGCTGACCGCGTTTGTCAGCGGCCAGGCCGACTGGATATGGCAGTACAATCCGGACCAGTTCGACAATTTGAAAGCGCTGCCGGGCAAGACGGCGCTGCGGGCGGGATCGATGCGGATCGGCTATATCCAGATGGATGCGGCCGGACGCACCGGGAAGGACAACCCGCTGACCAAACAGAAGGTTCGGCAAGCGATCTGCTACGCGATCGACCGCACCGCCATCGCTCATGACCTTGTGCAGGGCGATTCCCGTCCGATCGCCGCACCCTGTTATCCGACGCAGTTCGGCTGCGACCAGAAGGCGGCGGTTGACTATCCGTATGATCCGGCGAAGGCGAAGCAGCTTCTGGCAGAGGCAGGATATCCAAACGGGTTCTCCACTACGATCGTGACCTACTTTCTGCCGTCGTTCAGTGCGGCGGTGCAGAACTATCTGAAGGCGATAGGGATCAATGCGACAATTCAGCAGTTGCAGGTGGGTGCCGAGGTCCAGAAGGTAAATGCCGGCGGGGCGCCGACCAATTTCGGGACCTGGGGCAGCTACTCGATCAACGACGTTTCGGCCATTCTGCCGTATTTCTTCGGCGGCGGGTCGAACGACTATTCCCGGGATCCCGAAGTGGAGAAGCTGGTCGCAGAGGGCGGACTGGTGATGGACCCGGAAGAGCGCGCCAAGCACTATGCCGACGCAATCCACCGGATCACCGAGCAGGCGTACTGGTTGCCGATGTTCACATCAGTGACGCAATATGGTTTTGTTTCTAATCTGAACTTCACGCCGTTCCCGGACGAGTTGCCGCGGTTTTATCTGAGCAGTTGGAAGTAAAGGGAATCGGCGCAAGACCGTCACTCAGTTCACCTCACGAACCGACCCCAAGTCCGGCGCAGGCTCTCTCCCGCAACCGGGGCGGGGCGATTTAGATCGGCTGCAAGATACCCGGCCGCGGGCTTGCCGCGTGCTCCTTCAGCACCGAGTCGGTGGCTGGATCGACCTCCTTCATCAGCACATCATAGCCCCAGAGATCGGCCAGATGCTGCAGCACAAGCCGGGCATCGCGCTCCTCCAACAGCACGCGGTTCAGCGCCCGGTGATGTAGAATGAGCCGCCGGTCCGTCTCCAGGTTCACGTCCACCACCTGGATGTCCGGCAGCGTCCAGGCGATATCGTATTGCCGTGCCAGGGCCCGCTGGATCTTGCGATAACCGCGCTCGTCATGGATCGCCTCGACCCGCAGGTTCGGCTCGTTGGCGTCGTCCAGCACGTGGAACAGGCCCAAGTGCCGGATCAGGCGCGGACTGAGGAACTGCAGGATGAAGCTCTCGTCGCGATAATTGGCCCAACAGTCGCGCAGCACCGCCATCACATCGCCGCTACCGGCAATGGCCGGGAACCATTGCTGGTCCTCTGCCGTCGGCTCGGTGCAGATGCGTTCGATGTCCTGCATCATCGCGAAGCCGAGCGCGTATGGATTGATGCCGGCATAGCGCGGATCGTCGAAGTCCGGCTGGAACACCACGTTGGTGTGGCTGCGCAGGAACTCGAATATGGCGCCGTCGGTGAGCAAGCCCTTCTGGTGCAGCCGGTTCATGATCCGGTAATGCACGTAGGTGGCGCAGCCCTCGTTCATCATCTTGGTCTGGCTCTGCGGGTAGAAGTACTGCGCGATATTCCGCACGATGCGCAGGACTTCCCGCTGCCAGGGCTGCAGACGCGGGGCGATCTTCTCAAGCAGGTATAGGACGTTCTCCTGCGGAAGCTGCAGCAGGGCGCGGCGGCGCTCCTCGGCCGAGTTGTCCGGCTTGCCGCCGTCTTTCTGCGGCACTGTGCGCCAGAGATCGTTGAACACCCGCTCTTCGTGCTCGCGCCGTTCGCGGGCGCGCAGCTCCTCAGACCGAAGATCGGCAGGACGCCGCCGCGGATAGCGGTGCACCCCATGGCTCATCAGCGCATGGGCCGCGTCGATCAGCCGCTCGACCGCTGTCTCGCCGTATTTCTCCTCGCATTGGGCGATATAGCCCTTGGCAAACTCCAGGTAATCCAGGATGCCGTCAGCATCGGTCCACTGCTTAAACAGATAGTTGTTCTTGAAGAAATGATTGTGTCCGAAAGCCGCGTGGGCGATCACCAAGGTCTGCATCGTCGCCGTGTTCTCCTCCATGATGTAGGAGATGCACGGGTTGGAGTTGATAACGATCTCGTAGGCGAGACCCTGCATGCCGGCGCGATACATCGCCTCGTTGCGAGCGAAATGCTTGCCGAACGACCAGTGCTTGTAAAACAGCGGCATGCCGATCGAAGAATAGGCATCGAGCATCTGCTCGGTGCCGATTACCTCGATCTGGTTGGGATAAACGTCCAGCCCGAGCTCGCCCAGGGCGATTGCCTCGATCGCGTCATGTGCACGCTGGACGGTCGAGAACTCCCAATCGGCCCCCTCGAACAGCGGACGCACAGCGTTGGGATTGATGTAGTTCATGCGGGTTCGGCTCCGACCGGCGCCTCCCTTTTGGCAAACAGCTCACGGAACACCGGATAGATGTCACGCCGGTGGCTCACCTTGCGCATCGCCATCGGCGCGCCGGTGCGGCAGATGTCTGTGTAGGTCTGCCACAGATCGCTGTCGCGGCGGATGAAGCCAGGCGGGAAGTGCTCCGAATCGCGGCCAACCTCAAGGTAAGCGTAATACTGGCAGACCGGCAGGATGCAATTGCTCAGCAGGTCGGCGGTCCGCTCGTTGTCCGAGGCCGTATTGTCGCCGTCGGATGCTTGCGCGGCGTAGATGTTCCAGGCGTCCGGGCTGAACCGTTCGGACACCACGCGCCGCATCTCTTCGAGCGCCGTCGAGACTACTGTTCCGCCGGTTTCGGGTGAGTGGAAGAAAGTGTCCTCATCAACCTCAGCCGCCTGGTGGGTGTGACGGATGAACACCACCTCGACGTGCTTGTACTTGCGGCGGAGGAAGATGTAGAGCAGCACATAGAAGCGCTTGGCTAGGTCCTTCATGTGTTCGGTCATCGAACCGGACACATCCATCAAACAGAACATGACAGCTTGCGCGACCGGCTTCGGATGCGCCTCGTACCGCCGGTACCGCACATCGAGCGGGTCGATATACGGGATCAGGGTGACTCGACGGAGCTTGCGGTCAAGCTCCTCCTCTAATTCGATGCGGCGCGGGTCGCCTTCCTCCAGTGCGCGAATCTGCTCCCGCAATGCGACCAACTCGTCGGCCCTCGGGCGCCGCAGCGCCAGCCGGCGGGCCAAGCCGTTCCGCACGGTCCGCATCAGCGCGAGGTTGGCGGGAGAGCCCGTCACCGAGTAACCGGCCCGTTCCCAGCTCATGCTCTCGGTATCCACGACGCGCCGCTTCGCCAGATCCGGAAGCTCCAGGTCCTCCAGGAACAGATCGACGAATTCGTCGCGCGACAGGGCAAAGCGAAAATCGTCCTGCCCTTCCCCGTCCGGGCTGCCTTCCGAACCGCCTTCCCCGCCACCGGCCGGTGGGCGGGGAATGGTATCCCCTTCGACATATTGCTTGTTGCCGGGAAGCAGATGGTCGCGAATCCCGCCGGTTGCGTTGCGGTGGAACGACGGCTCGTGCACCCCCTGCGCCGGCAGCGACACTTCGCCGGCTTCGTCGGCATCCTTAATGCTTCGGCTTGTCGTGCTCTCGTGCACGGCCTTGCGAATAAGCGACTTCGCGCGGCGCATGAAGCGCTGCCGGTTGGCGAGGCTCTTGCCGCCGGGATTGAGGCGACGGTCAACGATATGCATGAGCCTGTTGTCCTGTTGGGGTCGCGGTCCTACCCTGCCTGTTTCACCCGCATATACCACTCTACCAGCCGCCGGACCTGCCGCTCGGTGTAGCCGCGGTCGGTCATGCGCTCGACGAACTCATCGTGCTTCTTCTCGGTGTCGCTGTCCTTCTTCGAGCCGAAGCTGATCACCGGCAGAAGCTCTTCGACCTGCGAGAACATCCGCCGCTCGATCACTTCGCGGATCTTCTCATAGGAGGTCCATGACGGGTTCTTGCCGCCGTTGTTGGCCCGCGCACGAAGGCTGAACTTGACCACCTCGTTGCGGAAATCCTTCGGATTCGCAATGCCCGCCGGCTTCTCGATCTTAGTCAGCTCCTGATTCAACAGCTCGCGGTTGAGCAACTGCCCAGTATCGGGGTCCTTGTAGTCAACGTCCTCGATCCAGGCATCGGCATAAGCCACATAGCGATCGAACAGGTTCTGGCCATAGTCCGCATAGGACTCGAGATAGGCCTTCTGGATCTCGTTGCCGATGAACTCGGCATAACGTGGCGCGAGCTCACCCTTGATGAATTCCAGGTAGCGCTTCTCGGTTTCGGCCGGGAGCTGTTCGCGGCGGATCGCCTGTTCCAGCACGTACATCAGATGCACCGGGTCGGCTGCGATCTCAGTGGTGTCGTGGTTGAACGTCGCGGCCAGCACCTTGAAGGCGAATCGGGTGGAGGCGCCGTCCATGCCCTCCTCGACGCCGGCGGCGTCCTTGTATTCCTGCAGACTGCGGGCGCGCGGATCGGTTTCCTTCAGGCTCTCACCATCATAGACGCGCATCTTGGCGAACAGCGTAGAGTTCTCGTGTCGGCGCAACCGTGTCAGCACGGAGAAGCGAGCCATCATCTCCAGCGTCGATGGCGCGCAGGGCGCTTTGGCCAGCTCGGAGCCCTTCACCAGCTTCTCGTAAATCTTCTGCTCTTCCGTGACGCGCAGGCAGTACGGCACCTTGATCACATAGATGCGGTCGATGAAGGCTTCATTGTTGCGGTTGTTCTTGAAGGTCTGCCATTCCGCCTCGTTGGAGTGCGCCAGAACGATGCCGCCGAACGGGATCGCGCCGATATTCTCGGTGCCGATGTAGTTGCCCTCCTGCGTCGCGGTCAGCAGGGGATGCAGCATCTTGATCGGCGCCTTGAACATCTCGACGAACTCAAGCACGCCCTGGTTGGCGCGATTGAGGCCGCCCGAGTAGCTGTACGCGTCCGGGTCGTTCTGGGCGTGCAGCTCAAGCTTACGAATATCGACCTTGCCCACGAGCGAGGAAATGTCCTGGTTGTTCTCGTCACCCGGCTCGGTCTTGGCGACAGCAATCTGACGCAACCGGGAGGGCATCATGCGCTTGACGCGGAAGCGGGAGATGTCTCCCTCGAACTCATCGAGTCGCTTGATGCACCATGGGCTCATCAGACCAGTCAGACGCCGGCGGGGGATCCCGTACCGGTCTTCCAGCAGGTCCCCCATCCGCTCGGACGAAAACAGCCCAAGCGGGCTTTCGAACACCGGGCTGACCTGATCACCGGCCTTCAGGACATAGACCGGATAAACCTCCATGAGCGCCTTGATGCGCTCGGCGAGCGAGGACTTACCGCCGCCAACGGGCCCCAGCAAGTACATGATCTGCTTGCGCTCCTCGAGTCCCTGGGCAGCATGGCGCAGGAAGCCGACAATTCGCTCGATCGTCTCCTCCATGCCGTAGAACTCGCTGAACGCCGGATAGACCCGGATGGTGCGATTCATGAAGATGCGGCCAAGGCGGGCGTCCTTGGACGTGTCCACCATTTCCGGTTCACCGATAGCGGCGAGCAGGCGCTCGGTCGCCGTCGCGTACATCATCGGGTTGTCGCGGCACGCCTCCAGGTACTCGGCGAGCGACATCTCCAATTCGCGCGTCGACTCGAAGCTTCGCGCGTAGGTGGTGAACAGGTCATCGACCGTCTGCATCGGCCGCTCCGTGTGAGGGGTTAAGCGCCCCTATGCAAGATAGGGGCAAGCGTAGCGGATCAGTCCAGCGTAGCGTGAAGTTTTTTTTGCCGTGACGGGATCGGCACGATGGATTCCTTTCCAAGTGAGGCAGCCCCGCCATGGTGGACCTCCTTTCCCGACAATGGCCCTGTGCTCTAAGACAGCAAGGGAGACGTTGTGGTTGCTTTGTGGCGAATTGTCGCGAAACACCGGCAAAGCAGCCAGCGCGCGCAACCGTGACGCGGCCTGTCTCCCGTCAGCACCGCGTGACTGCGGCGGGCCAGCATGCCTGGCTGCCAGCAGACGACGTTCATTCCAGAATATGGTCGAATCGTGGCTTCCCGCAAGCAAAATCCCCAGGTTTTCTCGAGGCATCGTGATGGAGGACAGTCTCGCCGTGCCACCCGAAGGAAGAGCGCTGTCGGGACGGTGCTCCATGCCGCACGTCTCCGCTGCCGTCGGCAGCGGTCAGAGCCCCGCGCCGATGTGTGCAGACTATCCGAGTATTCCTAATCTCTGGTTAACAGCGTGTGACCGCGATGCCTTGCCAGAAAGGCGGGCGCCTACTGCCAATTCCTTGAGCGGCCCCAGTCTTCGAGTTGGCGAGTACGCTGCCGCGTCTTGATCCCATTGCCGACTCGGCCGGGGAAAGCAGCGCCTACGCCGGCGGCGGTGCTTGGCCTATAGCGGCAATCAGCCGGTCCTCCAGTTCAAGCGGGGGCAAGCCAAGCTGGCCGTGCGCCAGCAGCCGCAGCGTCTTTCTCATCTGGTCGATGTACCGACTGCAGGCCTCGCAGCGGAGCAGATGGAGCCGCACAGCCAAGCGGCGCCGCACCGGCAGGGCGCGCTCCAGGTAGTCGCTCACCAGTTCAGTCACGTCTCGGCAGACTAGCATGGCGGAGGTTCCGGCTACATGGTAGCGAAGACGAGGAGCCTCGTCAGCCCGAGACAGCGTTCCGATGCGCGACAGCGAGTTCAACGATCCGGCCTTCCTCGCTCGCCTTCGGCGTGGCGAGCACGCGGCGTTTCGGGCACTGATCCGGCGTTTTCATGGCTCGCTGGTTGGCGTCGCCGCCTCGATCATAGGCAGCCGAGCGCAGGGCGAAGAGGTTGTGCAGGACGCGTGGCTCGCCGTCTTCTCCGGCATTGGCGCGTTCGAAGGCCGATCGAGCCTCACCACGTGGGTGTTCAGCATCGTGCTCAATCGGGCTCGCACCAGGGCGAGCAGGGAGGGGAGGCTGGTCGGATTGCCCGCTCTGCTGGACGGTGTCCAAACGGGCGGTATCGGCGCCGACCGTGCAGTCCCGCTTGCCGAGTTCCAGCCCGATGGCCACTGGCGAGAGGCGCCGCGCCTATGGGACGAGTTGGACCCTGAGCGGATCGTCGCCGGGCGTCAGCTCTGGGACCACGTTCAAGCCGTCGTGGAGTCCCTGCCGCCCGGTCAGCGGGCGGTGATCATTCTGCGCGATATGGAGGGTCGCTCCGCCGAGGAAGCCTGCGCATTGCTCGCCATCAGCGCGGAGAACCAGCGCGTCCTGCTGCACCGGGCGCGTGGACGCGTCCGCCGGACAATCGATACGCTGCTGACGGGCCAAGCCGACGCTGCGCCAGACGCCGTCGACCGCCGGCGCCCTGCACGAACGGCAGCGGCGCCAATTTCGCGATGCATCGCGATGGCGCGCGGATGGATCGCCGGGCTTCGAGCAGCCCTGACCTGAAGCTAGTCTAGGTGCGACCACCTCTCGCCCGATGGAATTTCACGCGCTGCTGATGGTATTATGCGCTGTCGGAAACAAGGCGACGGGGAGGTGAGGCATGGCTCTGAAGAACGAAAAACCTGAAGCTTCGGTACGCAAGCCGATGCCGCAGGTCCGGGTGGGCCAGGGCGCGCTAGTTGCGACGCAGCAGGATACCGAGATGCGCCGACTGCTGCGCGAGGCGGCCTGGAGCCGCATGTTCGGGAAGGCTGCAGGTCCCAAGAATCCCTTCGCCCGCTAGGTATCGCCCTCGGATCTGCCGCCCGCGCTGCCGGGCCGGCGACTGGAGGTTCCGAGCGCCGCTGCTGGCGGCGAGTTGGGTGACCGTGCAGGCGTGCATTGCATAGGTCGCGGCGTCAGTCATGGACGCCGGTTGACACGGGAGATGCCTGATGGCGCAAAGACGATCTCGGCTAACCCACCAGTATTTGGAATATCTCTTAAATAGAGAGGCCCCCTGCTCGCAGTAGTCATCCCAACGCTGAATGCCGCCCGCACCCTGCCCCTCACCCTAGCGGCGGTGCGCGCCGCCGATGAGATTGTGGTGGCGGATGGCGGCAGCATCGATGGGACCCGAGAATGGGCTCGCGCGGCCGGAGCGATCGTGATCGTCGCGTCCCGGGGCCGCGGAGTCCAACTCGCAGCGGGGGTCGCGATAGCGCGGCAACCTTGGTTGTTGCTGCTGCACGCTGACACCACGCTGGGTCCCGGGTGGGTGGCTGTGGCAAAGGCCCATATCGCGAATGGCCCGGCGCGAGCGGGATATTTTCGCTTCGCCTTGGCGAGCGCCGATCCGCGGGCGCGTTGGTTGGAACAGGCGGTAGCTTGGCGGTGTCGTCTGTTCGCGCTGCCTTATGGCGACCAGGGACTGCTGATCCACCGCGACCTTTTGCGCGCGGTCGGCGGAATACGACCATTACCGCTGATGGAAGATGTCGATCTGGCCCGCCGGCTCGGCCGGCGCCGGCTGAGAGCCCTTCCGGCCGATGCAGTTACCTCGGCGGAGAAATGGGAGCGGGACGGGTGGCGCCGGCGCTCCCTGCGTAATCTGCTCTGCCTCACTCTCTGGTTCGCCGGCGTTCCACCCGGGGAGCTCCTGCGGCTCTATAAATGAGAGATTCGGCGATCGTTTTTGCTCGGGCCCCCCGGCTCGGGAGGGTCAAGCGCCGGCTCGCCCAGGCTATCGGCGATCGGGCGGCACTCGGCTTCCACCGCGCGACGCTGATTGCCTTGCTGCAAGGACTGGCGGCCGATCGGCGCTTTCAAACGGTGCTAGCGATGAGCCCCGACCCGGCGCGTTTCGCAGTGCCGCCGAGGGTCCGACGCATCGGCCAAGGCAGCGGCGATCTAGGCCGGCGAATGGACTGCGTATTCCGCCAATTCCGGCGGGGACGGGCGGCTATCATCGGCGCCGACATCCCAGACGCAGGCCCGGCAGACTTGGCCGCTGCCTTCCGCGCGCTCGGTACCGCCGACGCGGCGTTTGGGCCCGCCGAGGATGGCGGCTATTGGCTCGTGGCACTCGGGCCGCGCCGGCCGGCTCGCCCGTTCGCCAGCGTCCGTTGGTCCAGCGAACACGCACTGGCTGATACACTTCGCAATTTTCCGGGCCGCCGCGTCGCGTTGCTGCGGGTGTTGCAGGACGTGGACACCGCCGAAGATTTTCTGCGCCTGTCTCAAAATCGCCAAAGATGCTTGCGACCTCACGGACCGGTGATCGGATAAGCCGGCGCGTAAGGAGGTCGTCGATGACGCGGGCCGAATGGTGGCGAGGCGCGGTAATCTACCAAATCTACCCCCGCAGCTTCTTCGACAGCAATGATGACGGTGTGGGTGACCTCCACGGCGTGCTTGCTAAGCTCGACTACGTGGCAAGACTTGGCGTGGACGCGATCTGGCTGTGCCCGTTCTTCGTCTCGCCACAGAAGGATTTCGGCTACGACGTGGCCGACCACATGGCCGTCGATCCGCTGTTCGGCACGCTGGCGGACTTCGACGAGCTGCTTGCCGCGGCGCACGTCCGCAACCTGAAAGTCCTGATCGACCAAGTCTGGAGCCACACGTCGGACCGGCATCCATGGTTCGCGGAAAGCCGGGCAAGCCGGACCAACATCCTTGCGGACTGGTACGTCTGGTCCGACCCGTCGCCGGACGGCACGCCGCCCAACAACTGGCTGTCGGTCTTTGGTGGTCCGGCCTGGAGTTGAGAGCCGCGCCGGCGGCAGTACTATCTGCATCACTTCCTGTCGCATCAGCCGGCGCTCAACCTGCACAACCCGGACGTAATGGAGGCGCTGCTCGCCGGCGGAGAGCACTGGCTGCAACGCGGGGTCGACGGGTTCCGGCTGGATGCCATCGACTTTCTGCTACACGATTGTTCCCTGCGACCGAACCCGCCGGCACCTACGCCGAAAGAGATCCCGGCCAAGCTATTCGGCATGCAACTTCACCGGCATGACATGCTGCAGCCCGACATCGGCAGCCTACTCGCTCGAATCCGCACGCTGATGGATCGCTACCCCGATCGTGTCACAATGGGCGAGGTGTCCAGCCAGCCCGGCGCGTTCGGCCGGGTGGTCGCATACACGGCCGGCGATCAGCGGCTGCACATGGCCTACACCCTGCGTCCGCTCCGCCAGGGCTTCGACTGGCGAACCGTCACCGCGATGATCCGCGACCTCGCAGCGGCCGGAGAGGCAGGCTGGCCGTGCTGGTGCTTCAGCAACCACGATGTCGAACGGGCCATCTCCCGCTGGAACCCGTGCCGCGGGGTGGCAGATCCCGACCCGGCTTTCGCCCGTCTGCTCATGGCGCTGTTGCTGTCGTTGCGCGGCAGCGTCAACCTCTATCAGGGCGAGGAGCTTGGCCTGACCGAAGCCGAACTGGGATGGGAGCAGCTACAGGACCCGTTTGGCAAAGCCTACTGGCCGGAATTTCAAGGTCGCGACGGCAGCCGAACCCCGCTGCCATGGAAGTCGGATGCCCCGCATGGCGGGTTTACCAACGCCGAGCCTTGGTTGCCGGTGCCGGCGTCGCACAGGCCTCTGGCGGTGGACAGGCAGGAAGCGGACGAGACCGCACTGCTGCACGCGTTCCGCCGGTTCCTGGCTTGGCGGCGACAGCAACCGGCGATGGTTCGAGGCTGGCTCGAGCCGCTTGAGCTGGCGGAACCGCTGGTCGGCTTTGTCCGGGAGTTGGAGGATCAGCGAATCCTCGCTCTGTTCAATCTGTCCGACTCGGCCGTTACCGCATCTCTGGCACCGTTCGGCGCGCTCCTGCCGATGCCCGAAAGCGGCTGTCCGGGGGAGGTGCTTGACGATGACGTCCGGCTGCCGCCGTTCGGGACTTTTTTCGGTGCAATGGCGCCGGTGGCCGCCAGCCCCGAACCGGAGCTGGCGGCCGTCAGGTAGTCAGACCGGCATCTTCCGCTTCTGATGGGCGCGACCGATTCGGGCCAGCTCCTCGTCGTGCCCGCCGATTACACGCACCCCTTCGTCGAGACGGGCGGCAATGTTCGCCCGGTTGCTGCCTTCCAGGAACGCGACTCCATTCCGACGGCAGGCGTTGAACACTTTGTCCCGCGCCTCCTGCATTTCCGGTGGATAGGGATCGCGCAGCAACTTGGTCGAGCCCAGCGACAGGCTGAGATCGCCCGGGCCCATCTCGGCGAAGGCAATGCCGGGCACCGCAAGCAATTCGTCGGCCGCCGCGATACCCTCGGGGCTTTCCAGCTTGAGGCCGAGCATCAACTCGCCATTCGAGTTGAGCGGCCAGGGGTCGGCGCGCTCCAGATATTCCTCGTGCGAGAGGCCCCAGATCGGCGCGGCCGACATCTCCGAGCCGCGGCCGCGCATGCCGATGCCGAGCAGCAACCGCCCGCCGGAACGCGCACGCTGCGTTGGCCGTTGGGCACCTCGCATCCGCTCGAGCGGGGAGGGAAGCTCCGGGTTTACCCCCGCAAGGTGATGCGGATACCGCGTGGACTCGACGAAAGCGGCGACCGCCTCAGCCAACTCAGCCTGGCAAAGCAGCAAACCGTGCACGCCGCGCCCAAGAATCTGGCGAGCCTGCCATGCGTTTTGGCGCACCATCTGCTCGTCGAGTCCATTCACCGGCATCTCGACGATCACCGTGGGTGTACGGTGACCGGACCGTGTCGGCCCGCCATCGACAAGGCCGCGCATGTACTGCTCCAGGCCGGCGAGGTCGAACGCCCCGTGCTCCATGCCGACATTGATGTAGTCGGCCCAGGTATGCGCGTCCTTCTTGCCTTCCTCGTAGGTCAGCACATGGCCGGTATGATGACCGGTGTAGTAGATGGCCTGATCCTGCTGCAGCAGCTCGATGGCGCGATTGATTCGGCTGGTCACGCTTGTCTCCTCCGGCCGGTTTTACGATGGAGCAGGTCTAGCACGCGGCTAACCGCCAGTCTCCATCGGCAGAGATGGATCGGTGGCCCACTCGGACAGCGACGCATCGTAAAGGCGCACGTCGTCATGGCCCAGCATGACCAGCACGAATGCGTCGGCGCTGGCTGCAATGCCGCCCCCGCAATAAGTGATGACACGCTTATCCATCGCGCCGTGCCGAGCGAAACGCGCACTCAGCTCGGCAGGTGGTAGAAACGTATTGGTGGTCGGGTCGAGCAGGTGAGCCGCGGGCACATTGACGCTGCCGGTGATGTGGCCGGGCCGGCCGTAGCTGTTGCCGCCCGTGCCCTGATGCTGCTCCGGCAGCAGCGCGTTGATGGTGCAGGTTGCGGTGTCGCCGATCGCGGCGCGCACTTCGTCCTTGCCGACCACCAGGTCGCGGACTTCGCGGACCGTGAAATCGCCGGGCGCGGCGGGTGAGGCCGGGCCGGTTTCAAGCGGGCGGTTCTCGCGCTGCCATTTCTGTAAACCGCCGTTCAGCACTGCGGCGTTGTCGTGGCCGAAGATGCGCAGCAGCCACCAGACGCGCGTCGCCCACCATGGGTTGGCAGCGGAATAGAGTACGACACGGCTGTCGTTATTGACGCCGAAGCGACGCATCGTGACGGCGAGCGCGTCCGCTGTCGGCACCATGAAGCGCAGCTTCTGCGACGTGTCCGACACGTCGGCCTGCACGTCGATGAATTGGGCGCCCGGAATATGCGCTTTCTCGAAATCGGCGCGACCGGGAACGACCTGATATGTGATCTTCGGGTCGGGGATCAAATGCGTAGTGCAATCGAAGATCCGTACCCCCGGATCGCCCAGGTGGTCGGCGAGCCAGTCAGTCTCGACAAGGTACTCCGGGTGAACAAATCCAATCGGCATGACAGCATACTCCCTTTGAAACCTGATCCTCGGGTTGGCAGACGAGGCCTTGTAAGCCGCTCGCAACCATCACAGCCGATTTCTCAACTCCTTGCGCAAAGGCCCTCGTAGGTCAGCTCGAACGGTCCGCTGAGCCGAGAGCATCGACAAGCGCCTTCGCTACCCGGACCATCTGCCCGCCCCGGTGAGACACTCTACCGGAGAGCCGGTTCCGACCCAAAGCGCGGACCTTCCGCTCGCGCGCTGGACCTTCCATTTCACGCCAACCTCGGCGCCATAACTGAATGCGGTCAAGTGCTTCTTTGCCAGGCTCACCAAACGGCGCTGCGCTGACGCGTGCCGCCCCTGCGGTCAAACCGGGCTGCCGGCTCAGTCCGGAGCCGGAGAGTGATGGCGAGATTGGCAGCAGTCGTGCGGCTAACGCGATTGCGCCGCAACTCAGTGAGCACTAAGTTTTCGCCCGCAGGAGGTAGCCCATGACGGTGGTGGCGCGCCGCATCGACCCGGAGGTTTGGACCAAGGAGCGGTTCCTGGCCTGGGTCGAAACGCGTACCGATAATGTCCGCTACGAGTTCGACGGCTTCCGCCCGGTGCCAATCGCCCCGGCGACGCTTGCGCATAACGACATCGGCCGCAATATCCGCGATCAGTTGCGCGGCAGGCTGCCCAAAGACATGGGGTGCAGGCCCTACGGCCCACAACAGCCGATCGAGACCGTCGGCGGCGCACTCCGCGAACCGGACGCGTTCATCGCTTGCTCCGAGCAGCACCTGCGATCCGTGGCTATCTCCGCCCCGGTCATCGTGTTCGAAGTCTCGTCACCGGGACGGGAGAATCGGCGCCGGGATGAAGAGGACAAGGTCGACGAATACGAGTCGGTGCCCTCCATCCTCCGCTACGTTATCGTCGAGTCCGAAAGTCGCGGCACCCGCGTGCTCTGGCGGCAGCCTGGAGAGCGCCAGTGGCGCCGGGAGGCTTTCGACAGCAACGGGCCTCTCCAGATCCCCGAATTCGGCATCTCCCTGACCTTCGATGAGATCTACGAGGGGATCGAGTTCGACTAACCCGGGTGGCCGGGCCACCGGAGGGTGCAGCCGACCGTCGGTAGCCAATCATGGCAGGACCGCCCCGGTTGGCCTAGTGCCCTGAGTCGTAGGGCGGAAAAGCGAAGCGCATTCCGCCACGCTGACGAAGCAGCCCCTCACCGCATGTCCCGCACGGCGGGCGTCCCCCGAACGGCCCCTCCCCTTGCGGGGCCCCTTGCGGGAGGGGGTTTGGGGGAGGGGGCCGGCCCGTAGCGCACCACAGCGCCTCACACACACACCCACCACGAGCGAGGCCGGCCACGCCATTCTGATTCGGTGCTGATCCGGCTGCGAGTCTCGGCCTGACGATGAATTTCAGCAGCGTTGTTCGGAAACATCGAATGCCGTGGTTCGCCGCCTACATGATTCCGGCGATCTCTCACGCCGCTCGGTGGCCTTCGTGTCGATCCCAGGATCCAAACCCGAGAGTCCCGGCTGGGGCGAAGGCACCCATCCAGAGATTCACCGCGAAATGGTGACGCGAGGCACTAGGGCCTGTCGTCAATTGAGCCAAATCGCGCTGGCGGTGAGGTAGATGGCGGCCAGGAAGTTGCGTGCGGTCTTGTCATAACGTGTGGCGATGGCGCGAAACTGCTTGAGTTTGGCGAAGAAGTTCTCGATCAGGTGGCGTTCCTTGTAGAGATGCCGATCGAACGCCCGCGGCGCCCGGCGGTTGGCCTTCGGCGGGATCACCGCGGTTTTGCCCGCTGCCGCCAACGGCTCGATGACCCGCTCGTCGGCATCGAATGCCTTATCGGCGATCAGCATGTCGGCCTGCATGTCCGGCAAGAGGTGGTCGGCACCAACCAGGTCGTGTGCCTCGCCGCCGGTCAGGTGGAAGCCGACCGGATTGCCCAGCGCATCGACCATGGTATGGATCTTGGTGCTCAGTCCGCCGCGCGAGCGCCCAATGGCCTGGTCCTCGCCGTCTTTTTTTGGGCGCCCGCACTGTGCTGATGGGCCCGCACGATGGTGCTGTCGATCATCGCGTATTCGTTGTCGGCATCGACGGCAAGATGCTGAAACACTCGCTTCCAGACGCCGGATTTCGCCCAGCGACTGAAGCGCCGGTGGGTGTTCTTCCAGTCGCCGAAGCGTTCCGGCAGATCGCGCCAGGGAATGCCGGCCCGGTAGCGGTAGAGCACCGCTTCAACGAACCGGCGGTTGTCCGCCGCGGTCACGCCGACCGAACCCTTGCGGCCTGGCAAAAGGTCCTTGATCCGGTCCCACTGGTCGTCGCGAAGTCCGTAGCGGCGCATCGGTCAGCTCCTGCAAAGCTGACCGTCTACGAATCGAAGAATGCGTCGCGCCGGAATCGGCTATCTCGCCATCTCCTGCTGATTACCGAACGGTGTTGCAATCCGGACTCACCAAGCCCGCTCTAACTGGCGAACCACTGGTCGGGATTTGACGACAGGCCCTAGAATCCCTGCAGCAGGGCAGGGCCATGAGCGAGGCCGCACGACGCAAATGACGGCCGACGAGTTCTACGCCTGGGTCAGGACCCAGACCGAAGGGCGCTATGAACTCGTCGACGGCGAGCCCGTGATGATGGCGGGCGCCACCAATCGGCATGACCGGGTCATACGGAACGCAATGCGCTACCTCGGCAATCATCTGGACGGCCACCCCTGCCAGCCGTTCTCCAACGAGATTTACATCGTCATCCCGGCTGGCAACCGCCGCCAGGCGGATGGAGGCGTCGACTGCGGGACGCCCGATGACATGTCGATGGACGCGGACAGGCCAACCATGGTCCTGGAGGTGCTGTCGCCGAATACCCGCCAGTTCGACCGCTTCGAGAAGGTCGAGGAGTACAAGACCGTCCCGACGCTGGAATACATCGTGCTGGTCGATCCAGACTGCCCGCAGGTGCGCCTCTTCAGCCGCCTGCCTGACTGGAGCTGGACAAGCACCAGGCTCGCCGGCCTGGATGCGGAGTTGGAGTTGCCGCGGATCGACGTCCGGTTGCCACTGCGGGCGCTCTACGCCGGGCTGAGCTTCCAGTCCCGGCCAACTCGGGTCGAGCCGACCGAGTCATCGAGGTATTCCATCTGACGCCGCGCTTCCTTGCGCCTACAGCCATGTCACATAGCGACTGTGGCTGACGACCTTGGCGCCGATCTTGATCAGCTTCTCGCGCTCCGGTGCAGCGGATCCGGAATGACGGTTGACGACCCAGGCCGGTCATCCTAAATCCGGCAGTTGAGTGATTGCGCGCCGCGGCTGAATCGGCAGATTTGGCCGGCATGAGCACAGAACAGAGATGTCTGGCGGTTCACCCCGCGGGTGAGCAACCGGAAGTTGCGCCGCATTCGGCGATTGCCGATACCTTCGCCGGGCGCGTGCACGTGGAGTGGGACGCCGCCGCACCGGTGACGCCGTTCGGCCAACTGCCATTCTTCATCGACTACCTGAAGCAGGCCGGGTTGTTCGACAATTGGGTTGCCGACTGTCCGCTGCGGTTCACTAGCCCGAATGCACCGCGTACACGCGATCTGCTTGGCACCGTGCTGCTGTCTGTTCTGGCGGGTCACCGGCGCTATGCCCATGTGACCGCGCTGCGCTGCGATCCGGTGAACCCGCCGTTGCTCGGCATGCGCAAGGTGGTCAGCGAGGACTCGGTTCGCCGCGGGCTGGAGAAGATCGACGAAGCGCAAGGCTCGGCCTGGCTGCAAAACCACCTGGACTATTGCACCGCTCCGCTGCTCGGCGAGCCGTGGGTGCTCGACATCGATACCACCATCAAACCTTTGTATGGGCACCAGGAAGGCGCCGAGCTGGGCTATAATCCGCACAAGCCGGGTCGGCCGTCGCACTGCTATCACAGCTACATGCTGTCGAACCTGCGGCTGGTGCTACGGGTCGAGGTATTGCCCGGCGATCAGCACAACGTCAGACACGCGACGGGCGGCTTGTGGGAGTTGCTGGATCATCTCGGAGCGGGGCAGCGGCCGTGGCTGCTGCGCGGAGACAAGTCGTGGGGCATCGAGCCGGTGATGGCGCGGGCCGAGCGGGAGGAGCTGGCGTATCTGTTCCGTCTGCGCATGACGAAAAACGTCACGCGGGCACTGCAACGGGCGATGCAGGCATCGGACTGGAAGGATGCCGGCCAGGGCTGGCAGGGCAAGGAGACGAGCCTGCGGCTGGAGGGCTGGAGCCGGCAGCGGAGAGTCATTCTGCTGCGCCGCCAACTGGCTGGTCCGCCGGCCGTCGATCATGGCGATCCGGCTCAGCGGCGACTTGGCTTCGTCGAGGTGGGCCCCGATCAGGAGGCGTGGGACTACGCTGCGCTGGTCACCTCAATGGACGATGAAATCCTGACGCTGGGGCAGTTGTATCGCGATCGGGCGGATTGCGAGAACGTTTTTGACGAGCTGAAGAACCAATGGGGTTGGGGCGGTTTCACGACACAGGACCTCACGCGGTGTCGGCTGCTGGCCGGTATCGTTGCACTGATCTACAACTGGTGGAGCCTGTTCGTCCGGCTGGCTGATCCGGAGCACCATCGGGAGGCGATCACCACCCGACCCTTGCTGCTGTCGGCGATCGCGCAGCGCACCCAACACGCCGGCCAGGTGAGGCTGACGATCAGCAGCGCGCATGGCGCGCGCGACAAGGCGAGGCAAGCTTACCTGCGCATCGCCGGCTTTCTTGACCGGCTGCGAAAAAGTGCGGAGCAGTTGGATCCGCTGCAACGCTGGTATCGCATCCTCAGTGAAGCGCTCCGCTACTTCTTGCATGGCCGGCAACTGCAGCCACCGCTTCGCCTGAGCCCGGCCTGAGCAATTACCCCAGGTTGTGGGTCGTCACTTCAGACCGGCGACGATCGGACCCAACTGCCGGATTTAGGGTCATAGTTCGGCTGCCAGGCGGTCCAGGAAGCCGATACTCCCACGAGGCTCTTGGCGGCGAACCTGAGGAATCCTAACTTGATGACTGTTAGTCGGGCTCAGTGGAGGTTTGGCGGTCCGACATGGCGGATCATAGGCTCGGCGTCTTCTCGCTCGCTTTCAACCGAACGCCAGCAGAGAGGTTCGACATGGAGTTGCCCTGCAAGGCTTTCCAACTGCAATCGACCGGCGCGGGTGAGTAAGATCAGAAATCCTTCGCCGCGCGCGCCGTCGTCACGTAGAATGCGCGGTCCTCCGTCGCGCCACCATATTGTCCGAGCAACAGGGGTGCCAGCACCATCCCGGTAGACGAACCGGCTTGCCGGGTGTGGCGACCAACTAAGTCGCGTCGACCATAAAGGGCATACTATTGGCATATATTTCGGGATCGTTGGTACGACCGTTCCGTCCATCAGCGCGACAAAATGTCTGCTTGGTCTGCGGTAAATTGGGACGGGAGTCCCGAAGTCGATGGCTCTGGGTATTCCTCCCACGGCCCTTTCGACCGACCCACGATCGAGATGAGCGCCAGCATGTGCTGCGACACGTTCAATTGCGATTCGCTTGCCAAAGGGATCGCGCTCGAAATACGAGATCTCAAGCAACACGGTTTCCTCGCCAAATTGCAACGGCCTAGCATCCCACGATCCGGCATCGAGCCACAATGAGTCCCTCGCCGAATAGCCGAGGTTGCTCAAATCAGGTCGAGGGATGGGTGCCGGACGCGCGGTAGGCTCAATCATCAGCTCGCCAATTGCCGGCGCACCAAGCTCATACAGGAGTATCGGAATGCTGCTCTGCTCCAGTCGGCCTGACTGTATGAGCTCTGCCACCACGCGGCGGAGCGCGCGGATGGCCGCCCGCATGTGGGGAAGATCGAAGCTGAGGCGGAGTTCTAGACGGTCGAGACGGCTTACTATCGCCGACTGAGCGTCTGATCCAAAGGCAAGTAGCCCACCCTCTTCACTCATGAACTGATGGCAGCGACGGCGCAATTGCGGCAGACTTACTCCTGTCGCTTTGGATAGTATACGCAGCGGCCTCTCAAAAGCCCAGGTCCAATCGAACACGCCGTCAGAAGTGAGACCCTTGCACTGTGGGCCGTAACCGATAGGAGGCGTGAATTGCTCCGCTTCCTCATTGTCCTCAAGAACGATGGTGTAAAAGGCTGGCGGTGGGCGTCGCGGTGAAGTTATCGATTTGCCCCATGATTTGGCCAACTCCTTCGCACTCTCGATGAACGCTAGGTCCGCCCGAGCTATCCAGTCCTGCAAAACGCCTTCGTAGCGGTTTTTGATCTCCTCATCGTCTTTTCCTGCTCGGATCAATGCAAGCGCTTCGCACGGGCCATCACCGCTCTGATTGAATAGGCGTTCCAACAATGCAAACAAGACGGTGCGGCCACCTGGGGTAGTGCGTCCGAAAAATGCTCCGATTCTAGCATGTCGCGACAGCTCTGGAACCTGAAGCACCAGCGCTACTTCATAAAGATGCGCCAGCAACTCCTCATCAGTAGTCGGATAAACCAACGGTGGGATATTTGAACTACTCGCTCGATAGTCGCGGAAGGTTTCGAGTTGCTCCGCGAGTAGCGCCCATATCGCAGCCCAATCCGTAGAAGGTGCAAGCAAGTCTACTATATCCGGAAATTCAATTAGCAGCGACCAAGTCCATTCACGACCCTGGCTCAGATCTTTCGCTAGCTCTTTAAATGCCTGCCCGCGGGCGAGATCACCCTCCAGCTCAATCAGACACCGATAGTAGTCCAACTTAACTCCGCCACGCCAGGTATCCCAGTAAGCGCGTTCACCCTGGCTCGGTCGGTGCCTACCTAACAGTTCTCGTGCGTATGCGGCTTGGTTCTCTCTCATAGCTAGTCGAGCGACAGCGAGAGCTACGCGGGTGTCGCCAAGTAGCTCAGGATGCTGACGAATAAGTCTCTGTGCATCGAGGAGTTTGGCTGTGGGCAGTAAGCGCAAGACCGCTTCGAAGGCCCGGTACTGCGCTTCAGGCGGAATGTCGGAACTCAGTTGCTCGCTGAACTCCAGCAGTGACTGAACATTGCCAAATGGATCGGGCGAGGAATCGGATCGGTCTTCACTATCAGGCGGCGCTTCAGGCTGCCATCGGGCTACGGAACGCTCCAATGCGGCCACATCTCCCTGTCGCGCGCGGGTCGCATCGAGCAGAGATCGAAGCAATGCGGCACGTGATGTGATTGAGCTCTCAGATGCGATGCGGAAGCGAAGAAGTTCGCTGAGTTCTCGCACCTGGGCTTTTGGAACAAGTTCCAATGCAGATTGTATGAATTTCCTTGCGCCGTCCGTCGTGTAATGGGGCTTGCGGTAATATGGTAGGACCAACCGCGCCCAACTGTGGGTCGCTACTAACGCTAGCTCCGGTCGCCGCTCGACAAGTCCAAGCAGCAGACTGTTCACCATTTCCGCCCAGTCGGTCAATCCCTTTGTCTCGAACAACGATGCGACACGAGCGCCAAGGTTAGGACTGGCAAGAGCCGCGTGTTGCAAGACAGCCGGAGTCAATCGGTACGCCGCGTTTCGGTCGTGTCGCAGAGTTGGTGGAAATTTGCGTAGCGTCGTCTCCGGCGGGCTCAGCTTATCGCGTTATGCAGCGAGATCAATGCATTGAGGAGCAGGCGCCTCGGCGAGTGTCTGCCATCCGTCCACCTTGCGCATGGTGATTTGGCCGGAGGCCAACAGCGCCCAGAACAGCATGGCCGCGGTTTCCGCTGATGGAAGGACGGTCTGCGTCTTGATGCGGCGCTTGAACTCCTCGTGCAGCCGCTCGATCGCATTGGTGGTACGCGCCGATCGCCACTGGCTTTCGGGCAACCGGGTGAAGGTGAACAGCCGGTCTCCGGCTTCCTCCAGGCTGTCCGCCGCGGCGCGGCATTTCAGTCGCCACTTGCGGATGAACGACTTGCGGCGCGCTTCGATCTCCTTCGCTGTCTTGGCGTAGATCATGCCGTTGTAGTCGCTCGAGATCTCTTCATGCAGCCGCTCAGGAGCGTGCGCCAGAAGGTTGCGATGCTTGTGCACCGTGCAGCGCTGCACCAAAGCCTCCGGCCACACTAGACCGAGTGCCTTCTCCAGCCCCGACGCGCCATCAATGATGACGAAGCCGGGGGTCTTCAGACCGCGTGAGATCAGATCATCGAGCAGGCTGCGCCAGGCCGCCTCGCTCTCGCCACCCATGTTGCGCACCGCCAGCAGCACCTTCTGGCCATCACGGCGAATACCCAGCACCACCAGCAGCGAGATCGACGTCGCCTTGCGGTCGAGCCGCACCCGTACCACCGTGCCATCGAGGATCAGCCGCACGGCGTCCTGTTCCGCCAGCGAGCGGCGGCACCACGCCTCCCAGGCGGCCTGCACTTTCCGCCAGACCCGGCTCACAGTATCTTTCGAAACTGCACCTTTGAACAGCGCTGCTAACGCTCGCCGCACCCGGCGCGTGTTGCTGCCGGACAAGTAGGCGCCGGCAATCAGCGCCTCGACCTGCCGTGTCATTCGCGCATAGCGTGGCAACACCTTGCTGTGCCATTCCTGGCTCGTGCCATCGTCGCAGGTCAGCCGCGCTCGCGGCACGCTGATCGTCACCGGCCCGAATGAGCCGAGCAGTTGGCGTTTCCGCCGACCGTGGCGATACCCGACTCTCGCCCCCGCCGGCTCGGCGTCCACTGTCTGCCTCGGCCGCTGGTAGCGTGCACGGCCCAGCGCGTCGTTCAGCTCCTCATCCACCAGCACCTCGATGAAGCCGCGAATGCGCTCCCGGATGCCCAGCTCGATCGGATCGAACCACGCCTCGCCGAGGAAGGTCCGCGACTCGGTGGCGGCGTTTCTGCTATCCTTGTCCATGGTGTGGTCTCCTTCGGCGTCTCACCGCCGAGTCGGCTTGTTGTCTCAGCCGGAGACTACACCACCTTGAATTTCAACCACTTCTGCGACGGCACCCGCGTTTCTGCCTTCTGTCTCACCCATACCGGCAATCAGCCGAGCGAAGAATTCAACGCGCGCGGATCGACCCGTAGGATCCTGATTACATGCACGCTCGAACACGTCTCGCCAAAACGCGTACTGCGGGTCCTTCTTGGGAGCTAGCGCATATCCAAGAGTGTCGTTATGCAGTAATTTCAATATCTCGCGCGCGCGTTCGGCTCGACCAACGATCGCGAAGGCCTCGGCCATCTTCGCTAATTCATCGACCTGTTCGTCGGGTGTCCTTGCCTTACTGAGGGCCGCGAGACAAGCCTCTAAACGGGCGGTTGCCACGACCTTATCTTTGTCAAAATGGTATGCTCGCAAGGCTATCCGACGGCGAAGCTCAGACCACTTAGAAATTTCTGACGTAGAATCACTGAGCGCGGTATCCACAGTTTGCATGACCAAATAGAAGGCTTCCCGTCCATGAATCAAGGCAGCATCAACAATGGCCTCACCTATTGCGGGAGCGCAATATCGCACTTGATGTGCATGGTAGAACAACTCGGATGATTCCGGTCTTGCCTGATTTAAAAACGACAGAACCTTCTGAGTTTCGCGCGCGACGGCTTCGGCTGGTGTTGGTCGGCTGATCTGTCCCTTGCCTATCGCCTGGCCTAATGCCCGCAGACGGTTTTGCAAGGCGCGCAATAGACGGCTATCTGGGACAACAGGCTCCGCAGCAGCGTCCCCAAGAATGGTCGCGAGCGCAGCATGGTTTATCATTTGGCGAGCAAGACGGCGGACGCCGTGCTCGGTATAGACGCTGTTGGCGCTGGCCATTGTTGGAGGGGGCACGCGGCCGTAGTATCGGCGACAGCCATCCATATCTCCGAGATGCATTTTGAGCCACGCCACATCGAGAGCTAACTGCTGTGGAATTGTGCCTCCGGCACTGAGAGCGGCATCGACTTCCTCCACATAGGCCGATGCAGAGGCCAGATCACCGGAGCGATAAGCCGCCCAAGCAGTTTCAACCAAGAGAGACGGTCGGTCAGCCTGATCCACCGCGAGTTCCCGAATCGTTGTGTCGAGACTGGCCTCTGGTACGGCGGCTAGAGCAGATTGCGCCACCTCATAGCGCAGTTCTCGGCGTAGCTGCTCCACGGAATCCGCCGATTCAGTGGGGAAGCGCTGATCTCCTGTTAGACGGCTGATCGCCGCCAAGATCTGGTCTTGGTCGCGAAAACGATGAGCCCGCCGTGCCCAAGCGAATAGCTCTTCTTCGGCACTGCCAAATGTCACTATGTCTGTCCCGAACAACTTACCTAAAGGCTCAATTTCATCGAATTCGCGCCTTGCATCATCAATGCGTCCCGCATCCACCAAAGCATCGACAATTTCATATCGCTTAGTAAAACTGGGATTACCTTTCGAAATACCAATCGCGGAGTTGAAATCTTCAAGCGCCAGATACGCATCTACAATTGACGTTGCATTGGCCAACACTTCCGCGCGGCGGTCGATTTCATGACGGGAGAAAAATAGCCCAACCAATCCAGCGACATCGTGGCGTGCGTAGGCGGAGTTGAAGGCGAGCCTGATATCCGCCTGAATATCTGCTGCTGATCGTCCCTCCTCTAGGTCTCTGCGAAACCGCTGCGGCGACACAAGTTTGGCTACTTCATCGTGGTCACCGGCTCTGGCCCGATACCGTAGTTCAAGCCAATGTTGTGGGTCGTCCTGATGAGCATCTCGCGCCAAGTCTGCAAGTTCGCCATAAACGCGTTGACCAAATGTCTCGTCAGGTCTTCCAAAACGGGTGTGCGGCTTGTCTAGCACATAGAGTCGGAAGCTATTATGAAAAATCTGCCAGCGACCGGCAGCGTCGACCGCCAATAGATGGTGCACGGCACGATATGCTCTATCTACCGCATCCGCCGAAATAATGGTAGTGATGCGATTAGGATCTATAGGACCTTCGGCGCGGGCGACATAGTCAAGCACGCGCGATGCCTCGGAGTCAGTTTCGAATGAATGCCACACGCGATTATACAAGGATACGACATCGCCATCATAAGCGAAATCTCCTAAGACGATTAATTGTCTGGCGGTGTAATCGGGGGCTCGCTTTAGTAGCTCCACTAAATAGCGCAGCGCGAGGGGGTGCCCGCCGCTCAACTCGCAGACTACATCTCGATCGACGTCACGGTGGAGACCCGCATCGTCAGCGAATCTATGAACAGCTGCGCGCGAAAGGGGTTTCATCGAAACGGTCCGGCCAACCAAGCCAGCTTGGTCGCGTACTCCGGGAGGTAAGTCGGGGAGATTAAGCGTCTGACTTCCAAGTACAAAGACCACACCGTCGGGAACGTTTTCCGGTTTCGGCAGCTCCAAAAGTAGAGAGCGAACAGGCCGCTCTTCTCGCGGAATATGGTCAAGGCCGTCGATAACTATGATCGTTCGTACATCACGTTCCTTAAATCGGGCCGATGCAGCCGCGAGCAATCTTTCGAACTGCTCACGTGACTCGTGTATGCCTTCGACATGCGGCCGAGGCGGCTGCAGTCCCGCCCTCTGGAATTGAATGATTAGATCTCGTAAGAAATCTTCTGCTTCGGCGCGGCCGAGATCCGGGCCCTGTGCGGTGGTCCCGGTTGTTTGGACAGGTCCCGGGAAGAATAAGCTAAGGCTGGTTGCCGGTTGAAGGTTACACCTTTCCCGGAATCAAATTCAATCCTTGCTGTTGTTGGTGCGCTGTAGAGCTTATGGACAGCCGCCGACCTGTGGGCAAGGTGGGGGAAACGCAGAGCGTTTTCCCCGGCTTGTCCATGGGGGACCGCGCTCGCGCGGTCAGGCGGGCATCGGCGCAGCCGACTGTCCACAAATCCACAGCGTCGATGTGCCATCGCGTTATGCCGCCTCCGCCACAGCCGGCCCGGCGTTGCCGAAATAGGCCTCGTCCGGTGTTTGCCATCCAAGCGCCTGGTGCGGGCGTCGCCGGTTGTACCAGTCGAAGAATTCAGCAAAGCTGCGCCTTTGCTCAAGCCCGTTGGCCGCCGGGCGCAGGTAGACCCATTCGTACTTCACCGTCCACCACAGGCGCTCGACAAAGATATTGTCATGGCAGCGCCCGCGCCCATCCATGCTGATCTCGATCCCATGATCCAACAGCACCCGCGTGAACGTGTCGCTCGTAAACTGTGAGCCCTGGTCCGTGTTAAAAATTCCGGGCTTGCCGTACCGGACAAGAGCTTCATTGAGTGCGTCGACGCAGAACCCGGTCGTCAGGGTGTTCGACAACCGCCAGGACAGAACCCGCCGCGTCGCCCAATCGATGATCGCAACAAGATACAGAAATCCCCGGCGCATCGGGATGTACGTGATGTCGCTCGCCCACACCTGGTTCGGCTGGTCGATCGTTTTGTCGCGCAGCAGATACGGATAGATTTTATGCTCAGGGTGCGGCTTGCTGGTGTCCCGCTTCGGCCTGATCGCGCACAGCCCCAGCTTGCGCATCAGCCGTCGGACGCGCCGACGCCCCACCGAAATCCCCTCGCGCGACAGCGCCACTTGCAGCCGCCGGCTGCCATACACTGGATGTTCCGTGAAAATCCGGTCGAGCCGGTTCAGCAGACCGAGTTCCGGCGCAGAGATCGGCCGAGGCTGGTAATAGAAGCTGCTGCGCGCGATCCCGAGCAGCGTGCATTGCCGGCCTACGGACAGCCCCGCCTCCGGCGCGATCATCGCCCGCCTCTCAGCAGTCGGGAGATGGCGGGCTGCCCGGCAAGAAAATCGCGTTCGACCTGCAACTGACCGATCTTGCGGTGCAGATCGTCGATCACTTTCTGTGTGTCCTCGGCTCCCGCCGCCTTGTGGCCACGCGCAAACAGCTCACTCGCACGCTTCATCAGCTCCTGCTTCCAGGTGCTGATCATTGTCGGATGGACACCGAATTCCGACGACAGCTCCGCCAGGGTCTTCTCCCCCGACAGCGCCGCCATCGCCACGCGCGCCTTGAAGTCCGCGCTGTGCTGCTTCCTCATTACACCCACGTCTCGCCTCTTATGGAACCGGTCAGCCCTAAGCTTATCCCGCTGTCCAGAAAACCGGAGCCGCCGCACTGGCTCGGTATGAAAGCAAGATACCGGACGACCGACATGCCTTCTGCTGGGAGAACGGCCGTTTGCAATAGCGTGGACTTTCCGGTCCCCGGCGGACCTAACAGCGAGATATAACCTTGTGTCGTTCGTCCGAGAGTTTCAAGAAGCTTTTGCTCAGTAACAATGTTACGTTGTACATATGTCCCAATTGGGAACTGATGCGAGCGTCGTAAATTGCCGATCGTGTCTACCCATCCGAGTCTCGCCAGGAGCTCTTCTCGACTCCAGCGATCGCGATCCGCGTTGTCGGTAACAAGTTCAGATAATGTCCGTGCTATCTCATGTACTTGACGCTGTTCACGCAGTGCTAGATGCTCACCAGCCAAGATGGCGGCAACAGGGTTGGGGAGAAGTCGAAACGCTTGAAGGAATCGCTCAAATTCAGAATTATGGAGCCGGCTCTTTGCAGTCAATCGCTCAATCAAGGGCCGCCAGGGAGTGGTTTGCCACTCAGACAGTGAGCGGGCTGCTCCAAATTCGCGTAGCTCTCTGACAAACGCCGATGTATGTCGATGACTGGCTCCTTCAATGAGCGCGTCGTCCGAACTTGGGTAATGATTCACCGCTACAAGCCGAAGTTCAACAATTGCGTCGGGAAATTGGCTGCATAACAGGGACCATGAGGCTGCTAGTTTGGCTAACAGGTCGTCTGCTCCCAGCAGGAGACCTTCAATCGTGAAGCGCTGGTCGAACTGCGACGACTTGAATTGATGGCCAACAACGCGTCCAGCCAACCCGAGAACTAGATCATCAAGCACACCGGCGTTGCGATCCGCGACACCGACCCACTCCAACTCGTCATTTTTCAAGCTTGAGTAAACAAGCGGCGCCGAAGCAGCATATTGTTGCTGGTAGCCACGCTGCGCACGGCGCTCACCTTCTCCGGAAGGCGTAAGCCGGACGTCCCTCGGTTTGTGAGCCATTAGGATAACCTACATCCTGCTAGACGCGGCACTGTCCATTGTTCCGCGTTTGTTCTATATCATCGCCCGACCAGCCACAAGGGGGCATGCATGGCGGAGTTGGCCCCAGGGTCCGGAGTTGATTTGACTGGAATGCCCGTGGTGGGTGTAGCACCGATACGAATGTCCGCTGGCGCGTGTTGATCGCTCAGACCGGACGGCACAATCGTTGTCGACCGAACGTCCGATTTCGGCGCCTGCTCGCCCGCAAGCAGACCGGCAGAAAACCTGAAGCGGCTGTTCCGAGCGCTGTCACCGCGGGATCGAGGCGGCTTGCGGTGGCGAGAGCAAGGGCGATCGCAGGCGCTCCCGGTCAACCCTCCGGTAAGCGCGACCCAAACACCCAAGGGCGGTCCACGAGCTGTTCAAGGAAAAAATCATTCCATCAGGCTAATCGTCCTTGAAAAAGGATAATGTTCCTATTACACTCTCCTCCGATGCCGATCGCGCTCCACACCGCCGACCTTCCTTCCCAATCCCACCAAGGGGCTGGTGCGCGCCTCGTCCGCCGCCTCGGCGGCGCGGTGCGGAGCGCCATTGTCAGCGGCATCGGCCTCGCCGGCGCCCTGCGCCGCCCGGCCGTGTCGCAACCCAGCCGCGACCACGCCGCGGCACAACACCCGGAAACCTCCGCGCCCCGGCGGGCGCGTGTTCCGCGCCGGCCGAGCGCCGCTCTCCCTGCCCCGTTGCTCCTGCCGCGCTGGCTCGCGTGTCTGCTCACCCGCCATCATCGCCAGTTCGCGTCCGTCAGCCACCCCGCACGTCTCAACCAGGGCGACGCGCCCTTCACCCCGGAGGCATTTCCCCAACTCAGCCCCAAAGCCTGTGCGGTTCTCAACACGCCGCTCAAGGAATGCGATCCCAAGACCCTGGAGCTGCTGTTTTCCGCGCTCGCCCAGCACATCAGCGATCTCATGTCGCCCGAATCGCGCATGACGGATCTCGAGGCAACGCTTCCCAACCTGTGGCAGCGGCTGAGCACCGCGCTCGGTGACACCAAGGCCGATACTTCGTTGCCCGCAACACCGGACGCAGCGCCCGTCACCGCGACGGATGCCGTGCCGGAGGCGCCGGTCCTATCGCCGCATCGGCCGGCGCGCTCTCCGCCGACGGGGCCGACCAACTCGTGGGAAAAAGACGCGCCGCGCGTGTCGCCGGTACCGCTGTCTGGCCCGTCAGCTTCCGACCACCCGGCCGACGCCACGATCACCGCCGCGGCACCCCAGACCACGCCAGACATCGCTGCCCCATCCGCACCTGTCGTGCACGGAAGCCGGCCATTGTCCAACTCTGGCCGATCGTTCCGTCCCTCCACACAATCTTTTGCGCGCTGGTGCCGCCGCCCCGTCCGCTGCTGCCGCACACTTTTCCCCCGAGGCGTGCGCGACCGGCTGCCATGCCTGCCGCCGCCGTGGAGACTTTATTACGCCGCCTGTACCGGCCCGCCCTGAGGGATCGCGCGCCGAATCCGGCGCATGTCCGAGGCAATGAACGGGGCCACCGCACGGGGGTCCCGCCATCCTGATTCGTGCCAGGCGGCGAGGCCGGTGATCAGCCCGATTTGCTCGAAGAACGTGTTCATTTCTTAGGTCATCAGGTAATCGATGGGTGATTTCGACGGAAAACTAGAAAGCCTGCACCCAAGGCTCCGGCAACATCACGTAGCCATCGGCGTTGCGCACCAGATGAGCGAAGCCGGGGAAGTGAATATGCATCCCCGCGACCAACAGCCGCTCGTTCGCTACCATACCGAAGGTGCGCCGTCGTGTCGCCGCGGCCGCGACAGGATCGGTATCGAACTCCATGGTCACCTCGGGGCGCGGGACCTGGATTTCCGGCACGTGGATGATATCCCCCCAGACCAGAAGCGACTCCGATCCGGATGAAATCATATATCCGCAATGGCCCGGCGTGTGGCCATGCAGCGGCAGCGCCGTCACGCCTGGAAACAACTCGCTACCGGTGCTGAACAGGCGCAGGCGGTTTCGGTACGGCGCAATCTGTTCCCGCGCGGCCTGGAAATAGAGCTTCTTCGCCCGCTCGCTGGCTCGCGCCATGGCGGCATCGTCGTCCCAATGCCGCGGCTCGTTCTCGTGTACCACCAGTTCGGCGTTCGGGAACAGTCGGCGTCCCGTCTTTGGGTCGGTCAAACCCGCTGAGTGGTCCGGATGCATATGGGTCAGCAACACGACCTCGACGGCCTCAGCTTCGATCCCGGCCGCTGCCAGGTTGGGCCGCAGCTTACCTGCCGTGGGTTGAAGATAGTTGCCCGATCCGGTCTCGATCAGCGCCAGCCGTCCGGCAGAATAAATCGCGAAACAATTCACCGAGGTACGGCGGCCGGGCCGAAAGGCAGCAGCCAACATCCGGGCGGCTTCGCCGTGGTCGATGTTCTGCAGCACCTCCACGGTACCGTCCAGATAGCCGTCGGATAATGCGGTCACCACGACCTCGCCGACCCGGCGATGATACACGCCCGGAATTTGTCGTTGCGGAACCTGCACCCTTGCCTCCCTGCCTCGGCGGCGCAGTGTCGCATGGACCGTGGCCCTCCGCCATGCTACGCGCCCTTTTATGTCCGACTCTGCCCGCCCGCTGGTCGCGGTCCTGAATGGACCGAACTTGAACATGCTCGGCCTGCGTCAGCCACATCTCTACGGCAGCGCCACCCTCGACGACGTCGAGCAGCTCTGCGCTGAAGCCGGAGAGCGGCTCGGGCTGGCGATCGATTTCCGGCAGACCAATGGTGAAGGCGAGCTGGTCTCCTGGGTCCAGGAATGCCGTGGCCGCGCGCAGGGGATCGTGATCAATCCGGCGGGCTACACCACTACCTCGATTGCGTTGATGGACGCACTGCTCGCGGTCGAGCTCCCGGTGATTGAGGTGCATATCACCAACATTCACCGGCGAGAGGAGTTCCGCCAGCATTCCTATGTCTCCAAGGTCGCGGTGGGGGTGATATGCGGGCTCGGCATCCAAGGCTATTCGCTGGCGCTGACCGCCCTGGCCGCGATGCTGGAGGATGCCGCATGAGTCGCATTCCGCTCGATCCCGACGCGATCCGTCTGCTTGCCGGCATCCTCGACGAGACCGGCCTGACGGAGATCGAGATCGCGGAGAAGGATAGCCGGATCCGTGTGGTGCGTGCCGCGGTCGCCGCACCCGAAGCACCGGCGCTGGCGCCCAGGCCCGCCCGGCCACCGCTGCCGGTGGCGGAGACTGCTGAACCGGTTACCGATGCGATGACGACGCACCCTGGTGCGATCCTCAGCCCGATGGTGGGAGTGGTCTATCTTTCTCCTGAACCTGGTGTGCCTCCCTTCGTCACACTTGGCCAGGCGGTCTCCGCAGGTCAGACCCTGCTGCTGATAGAAGCGATGAAGACGTTCAACCAGATCAAGGCGCCCAAGTCGGGCACGGTGACACGAATCCTGGTCGCCAACGGCGTGCCTGTCGAGTACGGCGAGCCCTTGATGATTGTCGAGAGCTAGAGTGATTTCGTGGTGACGGTAAACGCCGAGCGTCATCACTCTCCCGCAGAGCGGGAGAGGTGGACGTGAGCCTGGTAACGCCTTGTTCCAGAAGATCCTGATCGCCAATCGCGGCGAGATTGCACTCCGCATCCAGCGCACCTGTCGCGAGCTTGGTATCCCGACGGTCGCCGTGCACTCCACGATAGATGCGGAGGCGATGCATGTGCGGCTGGCCGACGAAAGCGTCTGCATCGGCCCGCCCGCAGCCAAGGACAGCTATCTGAATATCCCTGCGATTCTGTCGGCTGCCAGCATTACCGGGGCGGATGCGATCCACCCGGGTTATGGATTCCTGTCGGAGAATGCAAACTTCGCCGAGATGGTGGCGGCGCATGGCCTGACATTCATCGGCCCCTCGCCCGAGCATATCCGCATGATGGGCGACAAGATCGCGGCCAAAGCTACGATGGCGCGGCTTGGCGTGCCGCTGGTGCCGGGCTCGGATGGCGCCGTGACCGACTTGGCGGCGGCGCGCAAGGCGGCAGATCGCATCGGCTATCCTGTGCTCGTCAAGGCGGCCGCCGGTGGTGGCGGGCGTGGGATGAAAGTGGCGCGGAGCCAGGCCGAGCTGGAAGACGCGCTGCGCGTCGCGCGCGCGGAGGCTCGCGCCGCCTTTGGCGCCGACGCCGTCTATCTCGAGAGTTTTCTCGACCGGCCCCGCCATATCGAGTTCCAAGTCCTGGCCGATGCACATGGCGAGGTGATCCATCTCGGCGAACGCGACTGCAGTTTGCAGCGCCGTCATCAGAAGCTGCTCGAGGAGGCAGGCTCGCCCGCCCTCTCGGTATCCCAGCGAGACGAGCTCGGCTCCGCCGTTGCGGCGGCACTGTCGACGCTGGGATACCGGAACGCCGGGACCGTGGAGTTCCTTTACCAGGACGGCCGGTTCGCCTTCATCGAGATGAACACGAGGCTGCAGGTGGAGCACCCGGTCACCGAGATGGTGTGCGGGATCGACCTTGTGCGCGAGCAGATCCGCATCGCCGCCGGCGATCGGTTGGGTTACCGGCAGTCGGACATCCGGATCTCCGGCCACGCCATCGAGTGCCGCATCACCGCCGAGGATCCCGACAGCTTTCTGCCATCGCCAGGACGGGTCTTGCTCTACCACGCGCCGGGCGGGCTGGGTGTGCGGGTCGATTCCGCGCTCTACGCCGGCTGTGTTGTGCCATCCGAGTATGACAGCCTGATCGCCAAACTGATCGTACACGCGCCTACCCGCCCGGAGGCGATCGCTCGGTTGCGCCGCGCCCTGGACGAATTCGCCGTGGTCGGGATCGAGACCAGTATCCCGCTGCACCGGCGCGTGGTCGACGACCTCGCATTCCAGGCCGGTGACATCACGGTCCATTGGTTGGAGCGGTTCGTCTCCGGGTAACGAGACAAGCCGGCTGATTTGCGCGTAGTGTCGTTCCCGAGGACCAACCGGTTGGGGGCCGGGGTGCAAGGGCAGCGCACGATCGTTCGCTTTCTGTGGGACTGCGAGGAGCTTTGGCATCACCGGTTCCCCGCGCTGCGCCGGCGCGCCCAGTGGTACATCGTCAGCCGTCTCTGCATCGCCGACCGTTCCGGCGCACCCGTTGGCGAGCTGTCCGGCATCGTCAAGCAAGTCTTCTTGCTCGACGATGCCACCATTCGCGACCGGATCAACGAGATGGTGGGGCTCGGTCTCTGCGAGCTCGACCCGCCGGACGTCGCCCCATCGGCGCGGACCATCGTCGTGCCAAGCCAGCGCCTGCTCTCTGAGTTCGACGACTATGTGCGCGAGCTCGCGGCTCGGTTGTGCCAGATAGGGGCGACCGACGCATCCTGCCATGGCAGAGGGGGCGCACCGCTTGATGGCGAGAACCGGCGGGGCGTATTGGCGGTGGTGGAGCGTTATCGCAACCATGTCGTCAGTGCCCTCGACAGGTTCTTCGATGAGACCAGGCTCTCGCGTGCGCGACGGTTGGATGCGCAGCGGCATCTGTTGTCTTCCTCGCACTGGGGCCTGATCCTGATCGCGCTCTGCCATCGCTACGGGGATCCAGTTGTGCCGGAAGACGGCGATGGCATCCTGGCCGATCGCATGGCCGCCGCTCTGCTCACGCAAATCCGGCAGAACCTGCAGACCACGCGCGATCACATCGGCTACCTGATTCAGCTCGGCCTGCTGGAGCGCCGGTCGGGTCGTGCCCTGCGCGTGGCACTGGCCGAGTCAGCCGGCCAGCAGTTCGATCACGCGCTGGCCGAGGCCACGGAGGAGTTGCCGCTTCTCCTCGGCCGCCCGTCCGTGCGTAACATTGATGTCGAGCAGACGGCGGCAGGGCGCCTTGAGCACTCGGATCGGGAGGCGGAGCACCTGCTGTTGATCCGCCGCCCCGGCGAGCCGGACTGGGAGGTACCGATTGGACCCGAGCCGCTGGTGATCGGCCGCGCGCCTGGCAGCGGGATTCACCTGCCTGACGTCGAGGTTTCGCGCATGCATTGCCGGATTGCCTTTGCCGACGGCAAGGTGACCGCCACCGATCTCAATTCCACCAATGGGACACTCTTGGATGGAAGGCCGCTCGAGTTCACGACGGCGCTCTCGGCCAATTCGGTGCTGGAAGTCGGCCCGTACCGGCTGGAATATCGCCACCGCGGTGCGCCGGATCCAGAGGCCACGGCGCGCGCGCACCGTGATCTGCCTCGCATTGTCGCCGTGCGGCCACGCCGGCACGGTACGTGACGACCGCAACGACGCCACCCGGAGCAACTTGAGGAGCTCCGCATGACCCACCGCCTTGCCGCCATCCTGGCCGCCGATGTCGCCGAGTACTCGCGCCTGATGCACGAAGATGAGCAAGCGACGCACGCGCGTTTCACCGAAATCATCAACGACGCGATCGAGCCCGCGATGTCCCAGCACGGCGGACGCATCGTAAAGAGCACCGGTGATGGCTTCCTCGCCGAATTCGCCAGCGCGGTTGAAGCGGTTCAGTGCGCGCTGCAGTTCCAGGATGCGATCGCCCGCATAACAGCGAACGACGACGCCGAGCGGCGGCTCGCCTTCCGCGTCGGGATCCACATCGGCGAGGTCATCGTCGAGGACCGTGACATCTACGGCGACGGCGTCAACATCGCTGCGCGCCTCGAGAACCTGGCGGCGCCTGACGGAATCCTGGTCTCCGACGCCGTACACGAGAACGTACGGGGCCGTGTGCCCAGCGATTTCGAGGATCTGGGCACGCAACAGGTGAAGCACATCGCCCGCCCGGTTCGCTTGTTTCGCGTCCTGCCAGGCACGGCTCCTACACAAAGGGCGATCCGGCGCCCGGCGCAGGTGCAACGGCCTTCGATCGTGGTGCTCCCGTTCCACAACCTGAGTGGTGATCTTGCGCTAGACAGTCTTGCCGACGGGATGGTCGAGGACATCATCACGGCGCTTTCGCGCTTTCACTGGCTGTTCGTGATCGCCCGCAACTCCGCGTTCACCTATAAGGGGCGCGCCGTCGATGTTCGCCAGGTCGGGCGCGAGCTCGAAGCCCGCTACGTCGTCGAAGGCAGTGTGCGCAAGCTCGGGAACCGCCTGCGCATCACCGGCCAGGCGATCGAGACCGAGACCGGCGCCAGCCTCTGGGCCGAGCGCTTCGACCGCGACCTCAGCGATGAGTTCGCGCTGCAGGACGAGATGACCGGCAGCATCGTCAGTGCTTTGGTTCCGACCGTGCGGCGCGCGGAGATCGAGCGCGCACGGCGCAAGCCGCGCGATAGGCTGGACGCTTACGATCTTTATCTGCACGCCCTGGCAGCGCGTCGGAGCCGGACACGCGAAGGCAACGAGGAGGCGCTCCGGCTGCTCGATCAGGCGCTGGGACTGGAGCCGCATTTCGTTCCGGCATTGCTGTTGGTGGATGCGTGCTGCGCCGCTGCGGTCGCCAACCTATGGCTGTCACTGGACGTTTTGCCCGCCGCCCTCTCCAGAGCCCTTCGTCACGCGCGGGTGGCAGTTCAGCTCGCGCCAGATGACGCAGACGCGCTCGCGGCTCTGGCGTTGCGGACCGCTGCGACCACGCGTGATGACGAGCAAGCAATCACGCTGGCCGAGCGGGCGGTCGCCATCAATCCGCACTCGTCGCCGGTTCTGAGCCGCGCCGGCTATGCCTGTCTCCTTGTTGGTCGCGCCGAGCAGGCGCTGGACCTGTTCGAGCGTGCGCTTCGACTGCGAGTGCCGGATCCCGTCACAGCCGTAGTTTGGACTGGCATCGGGTATGCGTTGCTTGCTCTGGCGCGGGATGCGGAGGCAATCGAGGCCGGGCGGCGCGCAGCGCAGCACGATCCGGAGTCCGCTGACGCGTTCCGCGTGCTTGCGGCGGCGCTCATGCTTTCGCGTCGCGCCGACGACGCCGGAGCGGCACTGCGTCGCCTGCTGGAGCTGGACCCAGCCGGTTCGATTGAAACGATCAAACTCCGTTTCGGAATACGCGGGCCGATCGCCCATCGCCTGTTCGCCGGATTACGAGAAGCGGGGTTGCCAGAGGCCACAACGCCGGTCGCCACGAAGCCGGCCGTTGTGGCCGACGAACAGGGCGGCACCATTGTTGGACCACCACAGCGACGGACCAGGCGGGAGTCGCGGCACGTCGTGGTGGTCAGCCGCCCAGGCGAGAGGGATCGGGAGGTGCTGGTCGGCACAGCCCCGCTCGTGCTCGGCCGTTCGCCAGAGTGCGATGTGGTGCTGACGGACGCACAGGTCTCGCGCACACACTGCCGGATCGTGGTGGTGGACGGCGCGGTCACCGCGACTGATCTAAACTCCACCAACGGCACGTTGCTCGACGGCCGGCTGATGGATCGGGCGGTCCGGCTGGAGCACGGTGCGGTGCTGCGCATCGGCCCTTACGAGATTGAATATAAGCGCCGGGACCCTGCCGATCCGGATGAGACGATGCTGGCTGCCCCCACTCCCGGGCGGCCTTGAAACGACTAGACTACTGCCCTAGCAGAGACATGCTTCGAGGGCACAGCGGGTACGGGTCGCTCTCAAGGGCGGTCGGTCTGACTGCCTGGCGCGTCTTCAGCTTTCGGTGGAGCACGCTCCGTCGGTACGACCACGAGATCATGCTTGGCTCCGCCCCGCACGACTTCGACGGTCAGCGTCTTCCCGATCCGGCCGGCGTCGAGAATGCGAATGACGTCGTCGACTCCCGTGATGCGGACGCCGTCAACAGATATAATCATGTCACCATCGGCCAGTCCGCCGCGCGCCGCCGGACCTGCGGGGTCCAGCGAGGCGATGAGCGCCCCGGTCGCCTGATTCAGCCCGGCCGCATACGCGGTGCGACGAGGAAGCGGTGCGGTCTGTGCCGCGATGCCGATCGAGGCCCGCCGAACCCGGCCATGAGCCAAAAGCTCGAGCAATACGAATTGCGCGGTATTGCTGGCAACGGCGAAGCACAGGCCCTGCGTGCCCATGATGATGGCTGTGTTGATACCGATGATATCGCCATTTGAATCCAGCAGCGGTCCGCCAGAGTTGCCAGGATTCAGTGCCGCATCCGTCTGAATGATATCCTCGATCAGCCGACCCGTGCGCGATCGCAGCGACCGTCCGATGGCCGAGACAATCCCGGCGGTTGCGGTCAACTCAAAGCCGAGCGGATTGCCGATGGCAACGACGAGCTGGCCGCGCCGGACGGCCTTCGAGTTCCCCAGCCTCGCCGCGCTCATCGCAGTTGGGCTGTCGGCACGGAGGAGGGCGATGTCGCTGTCGGGATCCTCGCCGAGGAGCTCTGCATTCAGCGTGCGTCCTTCTGGCGTCGCGACGCGGAGCCGTCGGCCACCTCGAACGACGTGGCTGTTCGTGAGGATAAGGCCGTCCGGCGTGATGACGACACCCGAACCGACGCCGCCACGCTGATCTGGCCGGCCCGCGCGTGGGACCTCTACGCGTACGACCGCGGACCCGACCTGGTCGATGATGCCCGATACTGTGCGCGAGTAGGCATCGAGGAGCGTTGCATCCGAGGCGGGCTCGAGGGTCGGCGGAGATACGTCGGGACGGTCATCGGATTGGTCGAGGAGGAAGAGGGGAGCAGACTCTAACATGCCAATAAGATGGGAACGTAAGATCTCGGCATGAAGTAGGAGATCGCCGCATAGCCGGATTGACCACTCGCCGGAGCGCGCCGAATCAGGACGGCGGGGCTGGCCCGGCCGGCCCCGTGCGTGGCGGCTTCATGGTCAGGGCGGCCCGTTCACGGCGGGCCGGTGCAGGCGGGAGCTGGGGATTGCGGGGCCGGCGCCGGCCAGGGGGGAAAGATGGGAGGGCCGGTTAGGGGAATGGGATTGAAGCTCGGGCTGTCGCCGGGGTTTGGGCTGGGGCTGTCTCCAGTGGCGGAATGCGCTTCGCTTTTCCGCCCTACGCGCCTCGGATCGCTCCCGGGATCGGCTGGGCGCCGCTTGCCCTCGCGACGGAACAGGAGAGTTGCGAGATTGCCGCCGTACAGGATGAGATCGCGGCGCAGTTCGTCCCACGTCGCATGATCCATCTGCCCAGGCACGATGCCGAGATCGAGGCAGATGTCGACGAGGACGGCGCCGATCGGGCGGCGGCGGTCCTTGGCGACGATTTCCTCGGGCGCGGGGAGGCGGTCGAGGGAGGGAGCCTGGGCCGGTTGGCCCGGCGGGATGGCGGGTTTGGCGGCGCGCGGCTTGCGTGGGGACGGCAGGCGGATGGGCGCAGGCTTCAGGTCCCGGCCACGGGCGGCGCGCCGGCTGAGCCTGGCTTCGAGCGCGGCGGCGCGGAGCAGACCGCGGGTGGTGCGGGCGAGGATCAGCGCGAGATCGCTGGTACCGAAAGTTGTGGCGACGAAGGCGAAGCAGGGGAGGACATGCGGGTCGGCGGCGTGCCGGCGCAGCGTGTCGGCGAGATTCTGGCCGTAGGCGATGAGCGTGCGGACGAGGCCGAGGACCTGACCGATGCGCCCCGGCACGGCCCGATCGGGATCGGGTTGGACCGCTGCGACCGGGGCGGTGGCGGCGTCGAACATGAACGGAACAAGAACATGGAACGCGGGCGATGTCAAGGAATATTTTCAGGGGAAGTTTTTCCAGCAGCGAATTTTTCAGGGGCGCGCCCGCGTGGGGTGGGATCGGGGTGCGTGAGGCGGGACGGCGGCGGAGCACGGCTGTGCGTTTAATTTTCGCCGGACGAGGCGCAAGCTTGATTTGCCTCGCTCGCCAACCACACGGGGCGGGGAGGGGCCACGGGAGGAGTTTAGGACCCACAGTTGCAACCGCCGCCCACGGACATAACTCAGAATGTTTATTTCGAGGCCGGACGAAGATGTTCGTCTCGCTATTCCAGATACGGCGTCAGCACATCTTCGATCCATTTCATGAATGCGCGGACTCGGCGCGACAGATTGCTCCGATGTGCTACGACGAGGAACACGGCGAGCGCCCGGCGACGAAAATCGGGTATGATCTCCACAAGCGCTCCACTCTCTAAGTATCGGCCAATCCCCAAGAGTGGCGCCTGAATCAGGCCAAGGCCGGCGAGGGCAGCGGCTTCGTAGGTCTGCGCGCTGTTGACGTGTAGCGCACCTGGCAACTGAAGCGTCGCGTAGCTGTCGCCGTCCGGATATTCCCATCCATAGGGTCTTGCGCCCAGCATCGTCGAAAAATGAATTGTCCGATGTTCCTGACGCTGGAGATCTTCTAGCGATCGAGGGAGGCCATAGCGCGCTAGATAGGCGGGACTGGCAGCGTTGACCATGCGCAACAGGCCCAGTGGGCGGGCAATCAGCGTCTCGTCCCGTATGGGTCCAAGCCGCAATACACAGTCGAACCCCTCTTGAACCAGATCGACTTGCCGATCCGTACTCGACAGCTCCAGCTCCAACTCGGGGTGAGTCGCCATGAAATCCGGCAAGGCCGGCACGATCGTTGTGCGCGCCACCTCGGTCGGAAGATCGACCCGTAAACGCCCGCGAAGTGCCACGCGATCGCCTGCGAACATCGAGTGTAGGTCATCGACTTCAGCAAGCAGATCGCGGGCACGGGCATGAAATGCGCGTCCGTCCTCGGTCAACTGCACGCTGCGCGTCGTCCGGTGCAGAAGCCTGACACCGACATCTTCTTCCAGCTTCCGGATCGCCGTTGAGGCCCTCCCCTTTTGGATGCCCAGGCTATCGGCCGCGTGGGTGAAGCTCCCCATTTCCGCTACCGTTATGAAAATGAGGATGGGTTCGAGATTCTGCATTTTCGTGCCTCGGTATTGTTCACCAAAAAGAGAACAGTGAGTTCATTTTCTCGGTATTTATCACACCCAAGAGACACAGTAAGCTCCTGAATATGGGGATCCCCCCCATCGGAGAATGACAAGTGTCCGAAACTATGAACCTGCATCACGTGCCTGAAGCTATGACCTTGCATCACAGTCTGTGGGCCGGCCGGATAATGAGCGCGATTGTCGTTATCGCTCTGGTGGCAGACGGCACTATTCAGCTTTTCGCGCCGGCACAGATCGCGAGCATGTTACACGAGACCGGGTTCGCGATGGACCTGACCCGTGTCGTGGGTCCGATCATACTCGCCTGCGCCATCCTTTACGCCATCCCGGCCACCTCCGTCCTCGGCGCGATCCTGGTGACTGGCTTTCTGGGAGGCGCAATCTGCGCCCATGTCCGCATTGGTGAGTTGGGGTCGCCGCCGGAAATCGTTTCCCTGCTTCTGGGCGCGATGACATGGGGCGGCCTCTACGCGCGCGATCCCCGTATCCGGGCGATTCTGCCGCTCATCCGTTGAACCAACAGGGGCAGTGCTCGGTCCCTCAAGATCAGGAGAAAAAGGCATGTTTTTAGTAATGGGAATCACGGGAAAAGTTGGCGGCGCAACGGCAGAACATCTGTTGGCGCACGGCAAGGAGGTACGGGCGCTCGTCCGCAATCGCGAGAAGGCGGCTAACTGGGCGAACCAGGGCGTGGAACTGGTAAACGGCGATTGGAATGATTCGGCAGCCATCGAGCAAGCGCTCAAAGGCGTCGAAGGCGCGTTCGTCATGTTGCCGGCTGTCTGGGCGCCCTCGCCCGATTACAAAGAAGCAAAGGTCGTGATTGCAAACTATGTCGAGGCGCTCACCAAGGCAGCGCCGCCGCGAGTGGTTGCGCTTTCGTCGATGGGTGCGAACAGAACCAGCGGGCTCGGGATGATCACGGCCTTGTCGCTTCTGGAGCAAGGTTTTCGCAACTTGACATCCCCAATCGCATTTGCGCGCGCAGGCGGCTTCTTCGAAAACTTCCTGTACGGCTTGCAGGTCGCCCAGGGCGGAACCCTACCGGTCTACTACAATCCGACAAACCGGAAATCGACCATGGTCGCGACGAACGACATCGGCGCGGAAGTCGCAACCCTTTTGACCGGGCCAGCCTGGTCAGGACAGCGCGTCGTCGAGCTTGGTTCGATGGTCAGCGCGGATGAAGTCGCGGAGCAATTGGGTGAAGTCCTGAGTCTCGACGTGAAAGCCTTTGCAGTCCCGCGTGCAGGGTGGGCGGAAGCGTTCGAACAATCCGGCATCCCGGAGGGCCACACCGGACCTGCCGAAGAAATGTTTGAGGCCGTGAATGCAGGATGGATGGACCTCGGAGTTGGGGGTACGGAGCACGTAGCGGGTACGACGTCCGCACGCGACGTCTTCGCGGCGGCCCAGAAGGCCGTGACGGCGTGAACCGCGACGTTCACACCAAGGAAGATCGAGATCGAACATGAAGGTTCTTGTTTTGGGTGCAACGGGCGGAACCGGACGGCTGATCGTCCGCGACGCCCTGGCGAAAGGCCATTCCGTCGTTGCCCTGGTTCGCTCGAAGGCCCGCGCCCTGGATCTCCCCGGGAGCAGACATGATCGAGGGCGATGCCCGTGACTTCAAGCCGGCTGAACTCCTGCCCGCTCATCGACACCACCGCCACGGCGCACCTCCCGGGACCCCACAACCCGGGGGAGTGTCACCTCTATCTTGCAGAGGGGTGTCATCTCTATATGGCGGCCACAGTCTGTGCCGGTGCCCGTTAGAAAAGTCCCAAATTCTCCCCGATAGAAATGTCACCCGGGGTGCGGTAGACGCCACCGCGTTCTGCTAAATAAATCCAGTTTCTTTGTTCGGCTGGAAGCAGCGCCGTTTCTTCGTCCCGGCCATCCATCGAGCAAGCGCCGCGCGCAGCGGCGGTCAAGGATGGCCGCTCAAGCGGCCACCCGCCGTGTGCCCGTGATGAAACCAGTCGGAAAGCCGGATGCGGGAAATCCGCACGTCCGGTTTGATGAGCGGGGATGGGAGACGGGGCGATGCCACATGGCTCAGCTACCGCGCCCATCCTCGACTCTACCAGGGACGGCTGGCGGATGCGGGATCAGGCTCCTGCCTGTGAGCGGCGGAGCCATTCGTCTAAGCCGATGCGGCCGAGGCGCGCCTCGCCTAACGGCACGAGCGAACGCTCCTCGACGCGGCCGCCCCAGTATCGGGCCTCGGGGTCACACACTACCTCGCGCGGATCGCCTACCGCCTTCAGATAGCGGGCGATGATTTCGTTGAACGGCGCTCGTTCCGGGCCGGCGATCTCGACGATGCCGTTTCGCGGCGCCGCGAGCGCCACCTCGGCGACGATGGGAGCAATGTCGTCCGCCGCGATGGGCTGGAACAGGCTGGGCGGAAGCCTGACCACGTTGCCATCCGCACTTGAAGCGGCGATGCCGCCGAGGAATTCCAGAAACTGGGTCGCGCGAATGATGGTGTAGGGGATGCCGGAGGCCATGATCAGTCTCTCTTGGGCGACCTTGGCGCGGAAATAGCCATTGTCCGTCCGGTCTATTGCGACGATGGAGAGCGCGACATGGTGTCGGACGCCCGCCGCGGCCTCCGCCGCAAGAAGGTTGCGGCCGGAGGTCTCGAAGAATTCCAGCACCGCCTTGTCCTCAAATGAGGGCGAATTGGCGAGGTCGATCACCACCTGCGCGCTGGCCATGACCTCTTTGAGCCCCTCGCCGGTGATGGTGTTCACACCGCTTTGAGGCGAGGCGGCGATGACCTCGTGGCCGCCCTGGCGCAGAATGGGGACGGTCTTTGAGCCGATCAGGCCGGTGCCGCCGATGACGACTATCTTCATGGTTTCACCTCCCTTGTCGATGACTGGAGACCCTTCAATGGGTTCGAAGGCGCCGCGTCGGAAGTGCAGATCGGAATCGATTGAACCATGCCGATACCAAATCGCGCATTGTTGTTTTCGACCCTGCGCGGCAATCAGAGATGTCCTCGTGACTGGCAGCCTGGGCCACCGGGCGCGCCACTGATGAATTCTTTCTTCGAGGATGCCCGCCGGAATGCGCCGACTCCTACGGGCGGCCGAGGTCTCTTTCCGGTCAGGACGAGTAGTGGCCATTCGCTCCGTGTCGTTCCCTTGCAACGGGCGCCCGACATGACCGAGCAAAGCAACAAGCCAATTCAATCCCGTTTCTTTCCGGCGCGACCGCATAACATCGAGTTCCGGTAAATCACGCTGAGCGGAGACCAATTTCCTATCATTTTGGACCTTCGTAGGTAAAACCTACGACTTCCCGTGGTGCGGATTTCTTGACTTCTGCAGTGCGCCCCGACGGCGCGGATCACCAGTGGAGGGAGGTTCCACCCAGAGAGTTGTCGATTGCTCTGGTAGCTGACGAGCGGTTCGGTCGGGCAACCGGCTGGATCGAAGCCTCGTGACAAAGGACCCTGACTTCTGGTGCGCTTTCGAAGTTGGCGAGGACGAGGTGATTGGCCATGTGCCTCGAAACACCTAGTTCTGATCAGAAGCCTTCCGAGGAAGCTGTGTCGCGGAGCGAAGGCAGCGTGGCGATATGGATGACGCTCATATCGACCACCCGCCGTGTGCCCGTGATGAAACCAGTCGGAAAGCCGGATGCGGGAAATCCGCACGTCCGGTTTGATGAGCGGGGATGGGAGACGGGGCGATGCCACATGGCTCAGCTACCGCGCCCATCCTCGCCTCTACAACGTGGGTGTCATCCGGAACTACGGTTTGCGATCCGCCTCAACAATTCCCAGGACACCGTGGTCGCCGAGAACAGCAAGACTAGGGTTGAGGCCGCCAGCCAATTGTATGCCCCGCCCCAGTTCAGCATCATACGAAACCCCGAGACAAGCAGGATTCCAAATCCGATCAGGGACGATACGTGGCGCCGCACGGAGTAGATCCACGATCGCCGTTCCAGGCGTTGGGTGAACGTCTGACAGAATCTGATGACGACCCAGGCTGACCAACCCGCAGTGGTGATCAGGATCACCATGCCGAAGGTCGTCGGGTCGATGCCGGGAAACAGTGCCAGAAACGCCACCATCATTACCGCAAGATAATTTTGGAAGGCCTGTTCGGTCAGTCGTCGGGAAACGGCTTCATCAGGGCCGAGTGCGGACGAGACGTTGATTGAGACCGCGACAAATAACAGGCCGAGGAGTGCTGCAGAGGCGGCGCCGATTGCGGCGTAGAATTGTGTCCAAAGCTGCATCACCCTTGCCCCGAATATTAAGCGCGATCAAAGCCACTGCACCGGCGGCTTGGGGCGCCAATATCAGCATTGCGCACTGCCTTCCTCGCACGCGCCTCGGTATGTTTGGTGTGCGACCCTCAACTGAATGGTTAGCACACAAGCCATGTGAGCGTAATGCTGCGTTCAAATTTCTTGAATTTCGAAACGCTGCGCGAGATTTAACCGATGCCCGCCAGCTCATGCTCGATCACCACGCGCAAAGGGCGGCAAGTCGATCTGCACCGCATCCCATACGTGCTGCGCGGCAACGTCCTCATAGTCAGGGCGATAGATATTGCCCGCCCCGGCCATGTCGTTCCACGCGATTGACGGATGCCGGGCCTTCATCTCGTCCGGCAGACGGCGGGACGCTTCGGATATGATCTCAAGGCAGCGCGTCACGGCATAGACTGTGCGAAGGTCAGCCTTGAATGAATCGCTGTCGAAGCCTGCCGTGAAGTGGGTGGCGAGGTCGATGTGATACGCGATGTCGCGCAAGGCGGCGGGCGCGGCGTCAGAAGGCATAAATGGCGTCGGTCGTGGAGGCGGGGCGCACGTAAGGCTTGAGTCCCTCACGGCTGACAACATCAACCGGGCCGTCGAACAGGCTGGCAATGTAGTCTTTCAAACCAGCATAGGTTGAAGACGGTGACGTGCGCCGCAGGGTCAAATTCGACCATGATGTCGATGTCGCTGTCGGGCCGGTTGTCGCCGCGCGCGCGAGCCGAACAACGCGGCGTGACTGACCCCTCGCGCGCGCAAGGCCGGTTCGTTCTCCCGTAGCCTGGCGATGATCTCCTGACCATTCATGCACCTATGATAGCACCAAAGGCCGGGGCTGTCAGGCGTGCCCAGCTCTGTCCGGCAGCCACGGCGATTAGTCTCGCTCTCGTAGTCGTCTTCGCGGCCGTGTTCGTCCCGGCTGCGGCTGCCATCATGTGGCAGCGTTGCACCGGAGCGATCGCCGAGCGAGGGGTCTTCCGATTGGCTCTGGCGGATGATCTCCATTGCCGCCAATCGTAATCAGCTTCGCGTTCAGGGGCCTCGACAAGGTCGCGCTCCGCCGCCGCACGGCTGCCACATCGGCAATATCTTGCTCGCATCCCGCGTTGCGGCCAGCGGTTTCCTTGCTTCTTATGAGCCTTAGGAGCTGAACCGGGCGCGGTAGTCCTGCGGTGTGACCGCAAGCAGGCGCAGAAAGCTGCGGCGCAGCGTCTCCTCGGAACCGAAGCCGCAACGCCGCGAAATCGACTTGACCGGCAGGCGTGACTCCGACAGCAGTCGCCGCGCCGCTTCCACCCTCAGCCGCTCTACAGCCCGGCCCGGCGTCAGCCCGGTCGCCGCCACGTAGTACCGACTGAAACTACGCTCGCTCATCCCGGCCTGACGGGCCAGCACCGGAAGCGAGATATCGTCGGCCAAATGCTCGTTGATCCAGTTATGGAGGGCCCCGAACCTGTCCTCTGCCGTTTGCAGGGACAAAGCAGCGCTGAACTGCGCCTGCCCGCCCGGACGCTTGAGGAAGACAACAAGGTAGCGAGCCACGTCCAGCGCCATGGTACGGCCCAGGTCCTGTTCCACGAGCGCGAGTGCCAGGTCGATGCCGGCCGTCACTCCCGCCGAGGTCCAAACCGGGCCGTCGCGCACGAAGATCGGATCAGGCTCGACGCGCACGGCGGGGAAGCGCCGGGCAAGCTCAGCGCATAATGACCAATGCGTGGCCGCCCGCCGGCCATCCAGCATGCCTGACGTGGCCAGCAGGAACGCGCCGGTGCAGACCGAGGCGACGCGTCGCGCCCGCCTGGCTCGCGCCCTCAACCAATCGACCAGCGCCGGGTCCGCGGCCGCCGCTTCGACGCCCCGGCCCCCGGCGATCATCAGCGTGTCCAATGCCGCTCCGGGGGGCGGGAGCGGATCCGCCGCGAGCCCCAGCCCGGCCGAAGCGGTAACGCCCTGGCCGCCCTGCGCCACGACGCAAAGCGCGTATGGCGGCACTCTCCCTGCTTCGGCAGCCAGGTCGTTGGCGGATGCGAATACCTGAAGCGGCCCGGTGACATCGAGCAACTGCACCGAAGGATAGGCCAACACTTCGATGACGCGGACGGCGTCTGGCGGAAAGCGAGGGGACTTTGGCACTTCCGCCAGAGCGTGGCCGGGTATGTTGGCCTTGTCCAGCCTTGACCACCAACCAGGAGATGCACGTGATCCCGCATGACACCCACCTGCATATCGGCTCTCTGCTATTCGACGGATTGGATCAGATGGATCTGACAGGACCATTCGAGGTGCTGTCACGTATCCCGAACGCGACCTGTCGCATCTACGGCAAGGTGGCCGAGCCCGTTCGGGACCGGAATGGCTTAACGCTGACGCCGGACGCTACCCTGGCCGAAGCCCCGCCTCTCGATGTCCTCCATGTGCCGGGCGGCTTCGGGCAAGAAGCCTTGATGGAGGATGCGGAGGTGCTCGCGTGGATCCGGCAACACGCGGCAGGCGCGCGTGGCATTCTGTCTGTGTGCACAGGCGCTCTGCTGTGTGGCGCGGCCGGGCTGCTGAGGGGACGCCGGGCGACGACGCACTGGGCTTCGTTTCACTTGCTGCCGTTCTTCGGTGCGATCCCGGTGAACGAACGGGTGGTCGTGGACGGAAACTGGGTCTTTGCCGCCGGCGTGACGGCCGGGATCGACGGCGCCTTGCGTCTCGCGGCCGAGTTACGCGGCAACGAGGCCGCGCAGCTCATCCAGCTTAACATGGCATATGCGCCGGAGCCGCCGTTCGACAGCGGCAAGCCCGAGACCGCCCCGCCCGCGATACTTGAGCAGGCACGGCAATCCATGCGTGGCATCACGGCGCAGCGGGAAGCAACCGCTCGGCGCGTGGCGGCCAACCTCGGCATCGCCGTTCCCGTAGTGGCCGCTGAATGAGGCCGTCACTCATCCAGGACGAATGGCTCAATCACGTGAGGCCGTTTGGCGGGAAACGAGGGAGAATTGGCATTTCTGCCCGGGTCTGCTCCCCCACATTGCGTCCTGTGGGGTCGTCGCGGCGCCATCCCGAACTTCACCAGCCTAGTACTCTGTCAAATAGGAGCGATCCATGGACCTGACCCATATCCACGCCTTCACCGTCGCGATGCAGCGCAAAGACCTGGCCACCATGCTGACTCACATGGCTGACGACGTCATCCTCAACACTCCGCTCGTCGCCGAGCCTTTCAAAGGCAAGGCAGCAATACGATCAGTCGTCGAACCGCTGCTTGGCGTGGTCGATACGTTCGACTTCCGCGAAATCATGCAGGGTCCTGAGCATGTATCTTCGTTCTTCAGGGTTGCGGTCGGTTCTATCGAACTGGACGGTATGGACTATTGGCGCGTCAACGAGGCAGGCTTGATTCAAGAGATGACGGTCCTGTGGCGTCCCCTCCCGGCAGCGGCAGAGGTACAGCGCAAGTTAGCTCTTGCTGACAGCAAGCCAGCCTAGAAATGAGCACCGCTAAGGCGGTAATCGGATCAAAGATGGTTGTCCGCCAGAACGCGACTTAGGATCGTCCGCAGCACTTTGTAGAGGGCTGGCTCGTCGATGCAATCGGGGTTCCCAGGCCCTGCGCCTGAGGAACCCCGATCCGGCTAGTGATCGGCGCAAACCCCTATGGGGGCAGAACCGCTTAACTTACTCCCCCGCCGCGACGCCAGCTCCTGCCGGCAGGCCGCCAGCCCGCTGGCCGTCGCCGTCCAGGGCATACGCCTCCTCGCCATGCACGGCGTCGTCGCCGATCAACAGCGTCGCCTCGTCCATGCGCAACGCGACGAACAGCGAGACGACCTTCAGGATGACATAGGTTCCAACTACGTTCACGGCGATGATGAACAGCGCTGCATAGAGTTGCAGCATGAACTGGTGGGGATTGCCGTAGAGCAGGCCGGTCACGTTGACCCCCGGCGCATCCTTCTCGGTGCCGATATATTCCAGCATCGCCGGATTGCCCAGGATACCGACCAGCAGCCCTCCGAGCAGCCCGGCCACGCCGTGCGTGGAAAACACCGCGAGCGTGTCATCGACCTTGTGCATCAAGGTCGATTTCTGCAGCACGTTCATGCTGAACCAGGGAATGATGCCGGCGCAGATGCCGATGATGATGGCGCCCCAGCCGTTCACGTAACCGGCACCGGGTGTGATCGCCACCAGCCCGGCAATCATGCCGTTGATCGCACCCACCACCGACGGCTTGCCATACACCATTGCGTCGACAACCGTCCAAACCAGCAGGCCGGTCGCGGTGGCGATGTTGGTATTCAGCACGGCAGCGGCCGCATCGGCATTGGCGAAATAAGGGTCGCCGCCGTTGAACCCGTTCCAGCCCAGCCACAGAATGCCGGCTCCGGCCAGCGCCATCAGCAGATTGTTCGGCGGGAATGAATCGCGATCGCGTTGCAGCCGCGGGCCGATGACCGCGGCTGCAACGAAGCCCGACGTGCCAGCAGCGAGATGGATCACGTAGCCGCCGGAGAAGTCGACTGCGCCCATGCTGGCGAGCCAACCGCCGCCCCACAGGCTGAATGCGCCCACCGTATAGACGAACGTCATCCAGAGTGGGACGAACAGCACCCAGGCCTTGAAGTTCATGCGTCCGATCAGCGAGCCGGCCAGAATGATCACGGTGATCGCGGCGAAGACGAACTGGAAGAAGGTCATCGTCGCCATCGGGAAGGCCAGTTCCGGCATCCCGGATGCCGCCGCCGGCACGCTCGCCTGGCCGGTCTCGAACAACGCGCCGAGCGCCGGCATCGGCACGCCCAAGAACGGCAGCAATTGCGGGCCGAAGGCCATGTTGTAGGCGAACAGGACCCAGACCAGCAGCACCGCGGCGAAGGCGTACATCGCCATGAAGGCGGAATTGATCGCCCATTTCTTCTTGACGATCCCGCCGTAGAGCACGACGAGACCTGGAATGCTCTGCAGGCCGACGAATGTGGCGGCTGCGAGTTGCCAGGCGTTGTCGCCGGAATCCAGCCATTTTGGTGATGGGACCAGCATGTGGAACCTCCCCTAGGTGAGGGCTATTCGAGGAGGTGCAGCAATAACCGTGCCTTTGCGCCAATCAGGGCCAAACCGCCGTTCGTAGTTGCCGCAGGACGTGCACACTTGCCGGATATCCGGCGGTCCTGACTAAACAGTACGCTGTGTGAGGCTAGCGTTGGCTAAGCTTTCAGCATTGTGCCGGTCTCTCGCCGGTACGCCCGATCGCCTCTGGCGGCACGAAATCCCGCCAGCGCCCCGTCGATTCAGGCTGCTCGGCGTAGCTGCCGAGTTGATCCGCGGCTCTGCCGATCAGCTCTGCAAACTTCAGCCCCCGCCCTGAAAGGAACTCGTCCAGCTCACCGATCATGCGGGTGAGCGCGGCAAACCCCTCATGCATGACGACCGACAGCGCCTCAGTGGCCCAGGCGCCGGCCAATGCCAGCCGCGCCACGTCGGCGCCGCTTCGCGCGCCGTTCGTGCCGAGCAGCGGGAACTCGCGGCCGACGGCGCGGCGGCTTAGCGCGAGATTGCGGCAGACGATCGGCAGCGCCCAGGGGCCGCCATAGGCGGCCGACGTGCCCAGCACCGGCGCCAGCGCATCGAGATCGGGCACCATCGCCATGAACCGGCCCATCATCACCACCGCGTCGGCACCCGCTTGCGACGCTGCCAGGGCCAGCGCCGGAAGATTGGCCGACAGGCCGGTGAGCTTGATCCAGAGCTGCATTTCCGGCGTCGCCGCCGCCCGCACGCGCCGCACCAGCGCGCCGAGGCTGGCCGGATCCGTCTCCTGCGCGATCACGCCCGGTGCCGCCTCAGTGGCGTGCGGCGCACCGACATTCAGCTCGAACAGGCGCAACCCGGCTTTGCGAGCGAGGTGGGCCAAATGCTCGGCGCCCTCTGCGGTGCCGAGCACGACGCTGGCGGCGACAAAGCGCCCCGTGCGCTGAGCCTCTCGGTCGAGTGCGGCGATTGAGCTGAACCACTCCAACGCGTCCCGCTGCGCGAGGCCGGAACGGCAGAACAGCGACACGCCGGCCTTCGCCGGCCGGTGATCGGCGGTCAGAAAGGTGTAGTCCGCGCGGTCGAGCTGGCTGGCCGCTGCTGCCTGCTCATTCACCGACTTGGCGATGACGCCGGCAGCGCCCGCGTCCAATGCCGCACGGATGCCGGCCTCGGTCATTACTGGTTCGCCGGATCCGCAGATGACCGGATTGGGCAGCGCAAGGCTGCCGATCCGCGTGGCGATGCGCTCGCTCATGCTGCCGCCGTCACATCGGCCGGCTCGATTGTCAACCGCCGGAACCGCGCCTAGCGTACGCGCAAACGAAGGCACGGACGGGAGACGCAAGGGATGGACGGCGCGGCGCAGCGGATGACGACCGGTGAGGCGACCGTGGCGGCGCTCGCGGCGAACGGGATCGATACGGTCTTCTGCCTGCCCGGCGTGCAGAACGACTACCTGTTTGATGCTCTGCACAAGGCCCAGGACCGCATCCGTCCAATCCACACCAGGCACGAGCAGGGCGCTGCATACATGGCGCTCGGCGCGGCGATGGCGAGCGGGCGCCCGTCCGCTTATGCCGTGGTGCCGGGACCGGGTTTCCTCAATACCACCGCCGCGCTCTGCACCGCTTATGCGGTGAACGCCCCGGTGCTGGCGGTGGTCGGCCAGATTGCGGCGGCGACGATCGGGCGGGGCCTCGGGCAGTTGCACGAGATACCGGACCAGCTTGCGGTGATGCGTGGGTTGACCAAATGGGCCGACCGCATTCGCGCGCCATACGAAGCACCCACCAAGATCAACGAGGCATTCCGCCAGATGCGCTCGGGCCGCCAACGGCCGGCAGCGATCGAGTGCCCGATTGACGTCTGGTCACGTGCCGCGCCGGTCATCCTTCGCGGCCCCGCGGAGCCGGACACTGCGCCGGTCGATACCGATGCGGCGGCCCGCGCGGCGAAACTGCTCGGCGAATCGTCGCGACCGCTGATTATCGTCGGCGGCGGCGCGCAGGATGCCAGCGCTGAGGTCACCGAGCTCGCTGAGATCCTGCAGGCGCCGGTGGTGGCGCATCGCATGGGTCAGGGGGTGGTGGATCGGCGCAACCCGCTTGCCGTCAATACGCTGGCCGGCTGGCGGCTCTGGGAGCACGCCGACGTGGTGCTCGCCGTCGGCACGCGGCTGGCGACGCCGCTGCTGCAATGGGGCACCGACGAGCAGTTGCAGGTGATCCGCATCGACGCCGACCCGGAGGAGATCGACCGCATCGCCCGCCCGGCAATCGGCATCATCGGCGATGCGGCGCCGGTGCTGCGAGCGGTCCTGGATGCGCTGCCGCAGCTCAACCGCCGACGCGAGTCGCGGCGGGACGAGCTGCTCGGTCTGCACGCCGAAACGGACCGTCAGCTTGCGTTCCTCGAGCCGCAGATCGGTTATCTGAAGGCGATCCGTGCCGAGTTGCCGGAGGACGGGATCTTCGTCGATGAGCTGACGCAACTCGGTTACGTGGGCCGGATGACCTTCCCGGTCTATCGGCCACGCACGTTCCTATCGCCTGGCTATCAAGGGACGCTGGGCTGGGGTGTGGCGACTGCGCTCGGCGTGAAGGTGGCGCGGCCGGATGTACCGGTGGTCGCAGTGTCCGGCGATGGCGGCTTCCTGTTCACTGCACAGGAGCTGGCGACGGCGGTGCAGTTCCGCATTCCCATCGTGGTCGTGCTGGTGAACGATGGGGCGTATGGGAACGTGCGCCGCATCCAGGCCGATCAGTTCGGCAACCGGCTGATCGGCTGCGACCTGCGCAATCCGGATTTCCAGAAATTCGTCGAGAGCTTCGGCGCGCTGGCGCTGCGGGCGACCTCGCCCGAGATGTTGCGCGAGGCACTGCGAACGGCCCTTCGTGCCGACTTGCCGGCCGTGATCGAGATCCCCGCCGGGCCGATGCCTGACCCGTGGCGCGTTACCCGGCCGCCGAGGAACCGGCCTCGCAAGGCCTGACCACGGAGCGGCGAGCCGCCTCCACCTCCCTGCCGGTAACGACCAGCGGCGCACAGCCCTGCGCCTCCCAGCGCAGCGTGGCGAAGTCCGCATAGAGCGCCACCACGCCCCCGCCATTGGCGAAATTCGCCCGGTCCCCCGCCTCCAGATAACTCTCCGCCGCCAGCCCCTCGGCCAGCAGCACCGCATGCCGTGGCAACTCCACGTGGTAGTACGTGACCTCCTCGCAGGCCACCTGCACGATCGCCGCCTCGTCGATCAGGTGCTTCACCGGGATCAGCACGCCTTCCAGAAACAGCGCATGGTCGGGGGAGAGGAACACATCCCGCCCCGGCCGCCCCGGCCCGAACGCCCCCGCCGCGACCCGCACCGGCCAGACCGAGCGTGGCCTCGGATGCCGCCGACACACCACGTGCCGCCGCCCCACCCACACCACCGGCACCCAGCCCTCATCCCCCAGCACGCGCACCCGATCGCCCGGACGCAGCGCCTCCACCGCCACCTCGCCCCGCTCCGCCGCGATCCGCGTGCCGGCGGCAAAGCACGGCGGATCGCCGATGGTGCCGTTGCTCACCACCTCCAGCGCCGCCAGATCGCCTGCTGTGATCCCCGCCGACACCGCCAGCGTGCCCAGCACGCCCCCGCTCTGCCCCGCCCCGGCATACAGCGTCAGCGCTCCGTCCGACCCGCCGACCCCCGCCGCATACGCGTCGCTCCCCACCGTGGTGCCCGCCAGCACGATCGAGTCCAGCGTGCCGAACGTGTCCAGCACGCCGCCGAACGTGCCGAGCGTGCCGATGGTCAGCACCGCCGCCACCGTGTCGTTGTTGAACGACACCTGCTCGGTATCCGCCACCGAGCCGGCATTGACCACGAGGTCGCCGCCGTCATCCACCGCCAACGTGCCGGTGCCATTGATCAGCACCCCGACATTCATCTCGTAGGTGCCGCTCTGGGCGTAATACACCCCGTCATTGGTCAGCGTGTCGGTGACATCGAGCGTGCCGGCGCCCCCGACGGTGCCGTGGTTGGTGAGGTTGGCGGGGTCGATCACCCCGCCGAACTGCGTCAGTTGCCCGCTCGCCCCGATGTTGAGATTGCCGGCCACCGACAGCGTGGTGTTGCCCACGCCCATGATCAGCACGCCGGTGCCAGCCTCGCCGATGTCGAGATCGCCGGAGAGGGAGAGGGTGCTGTTCGGGCCCTCGATGTCGACCACGCCGGAGGCGCCGGCATCGAGGCCGATGGTGCCGGAGGCGGCGGCGATGGTGGCGCCGTTGCTGATCGCCACGTCGCCGATGCCGGCGGCGCCGACCAGGAACTGGGTGCTGAGGGAGAGCAGGCTGGCGGTGCCGGAGACGGAGAGGTCGCCGACCCCGCTGGTGGTATTGCCCAGCGTCAGGTCGGTGGCGCTGACGCTGCCGCCGGCGGTGATGGCGAGCGAGCCTGCGGCGAGGTCGCCGACCACCAAGCTGCCACTGATGCTCCAGGTGGAGTTGGGGCCGGTCACTGTCGCCGAGGAGCCATCGCTGCCGGGGTCGGCGGCGATGTCGGCGGCTGGGCCGGTGACGCCGCCGGTCAGGCTGGTGCTGACCAGCCCGCCGGCGGTGACGAACAGGGCGCCGAGCCCGCCCGGCTGCGGCGTACCGCCGGTCTCGATGCCGCTGCCGCCGATCACCAACGGGCCGGCGTTGTCGAGCACCGAGCCGGTGCCGGTCACTGTGACGTTGCCCGACCCGCCGGTTGCCGTGCCGAGCGCCAAGCCGCCTGCCGCTGCCGTGCCGCCGGTGGAGGAGAACGTCCCCGCATTCTCGACCACTAGGCTGCCGCTGCCGGCTACGCCGAGGGAGAGTGGGCTGCCTAGCGTGTCCAGCGCGTTGCCGGAGCCGGTGACGAGGATGTGGGCATTGGCTCCCGGCGTCACCCCAAGCTCGATATCCGAGCCGGTGATCACGAGCGTGCCGCCTTGCGGCGTAATCGTCCCGTTCACCGTGCCGACGCCGGTCAGGGTCCCGGACCCGGTGATATTGCCTTGCGCATCGATCGTCACCGGGTCGGTAGCAATCATCCCGCCGTCGAGCAGCACGGTGCTTCCCGCACCGGCCTCGAGATTATTGATGGTGACGGTGCCGGTGGCCTCCATTGTCCCGGGGCCGCTGACGGTCAGGGCGCTGATGGTGCCATCGGGGGCAATGTTCGGATCGCTCAGGAGCTGATCGAGCGAGACCATGGCACCAAGGACAGGGGCAACAGTGGCGGTCCCGCTGTTGAGGTCGATACTCGCCTGATAGAGCACAATCTCGGTGCTGGTGCCGGAGACCGGAACCGTGAGGAAGCCGTCACCGCTATCGCTGCCGAGGAGATCGAGCGTACCGAGGACGGTACTGCCATCCTGCAGCACCAAGCCGGAATCGGTGTTGTTCACCGCGGTCACCGTACCGGCCACGATGATCGTATCAGTGCTATCGAAACCGCTGATAGCTCCGGCGATTTGGGTGCCTGTCTGAAGGTCGAACGTCAGCACGGCGCCGGTACCGGCGAACTCGATCGTGCCGCCAGCGGTGGCACCTCCGGCCAGGATCAGAGCGCTGCCCTGATTGAGTTCGATCGGCACGCTCAGCGGAGCATCAAGGGTCAGCGCGAGATTACTCGGCACGACCACCAGACCGGGGCCGGTGAACGCCCAATCAAGCTCCGCCGGCACTGGAGGCGCCCCCACTGTCAGGGTCGCACCACCGAGCAGCACGGTGCCGAAGCCGACGGGATTGCTGATCGTCTGGGAGAACCCATTAAGGTCGGGCGTGCCGTCAAACAAATCCAGGAGATCGCCTCCCGGAATGATCCCTGCGTTCTCCAACTGCAGCGTGACGCCATACGAAACGATCAGGTTGCTGCCGCCGCGCTCTGATCGAGCTGCAGCATCCCGTTCCCCATCAGCCAGCCGAAGCCGCTGAGCACACCGGTGATAGCGTTGGTGCCGTTCACCGATATGGTCGCGGGATTGGTAATAGTGACAGTACCCAAGCTGATCCCGCCGTCGAGCTGCAGCGTGGCGGTGCCGTCTAGCGTGATCGCGCCCGACCCGGCGCTGCCCGATCCCGACAGCTCCAGCGTGCCATCCGACTCTACCGTCGTGCCGCCGGTGTAGTCGTTGGCCGCTTGCAGCACGACGTCGCCGTCAATGACCAGCGCCAGTTTACCGCTGCCGGTGCCAACATCGGATGGCAGTACCGCGCCGCTTTCATCGCCGATCGGATCGGCGATGACATCCGTATCGCCCGAAGGCGGCGCCAGTGTGATCGTATTGTTGCCCTGGGCAAAAATGCCGCCGTCGAGGCCGAGCCCGTCGGCCGCATACAATGTGCTGCCGTTCGACACGGTCGTGCCGCCGGTCCCACCCGATGCGGTGCCGCCGGACAGGGTGCCGCCGGCAATAGTGAGATTGCCGCCCTGCTGAACGAACACGTCCCCGCCGGCGCCGAGCCCGCCGCCACCGCCCAGTCCCAGCCCGGTCGAGACCGCCGCGCCGTCTCCCGCGCCGAAGCCGCCAGACGCGCCCAGCGTGCCGGTCCCCTCACCACCGCCTCCACCGCCGCCAAACCCGCCGGGGGAACCAAGCCCGAGAGGTGCGGTCGGGATGCTCGGTCCAGTCGCGCCTGCCCCCCCATCACCAAAGCTGCCGGACAGCGCACCAGTGCCGTCGAGCAGGCCACCCGCCGGCGTGCCGGCTGACACCGTCGTCGGCGTCGCGTTGCCGCCGGCGCCGCCGATCACGGCGTCGTTCAGGAAGGTGGCATTGCTCAGCGTGGCCGACGCGCCGGACGCGACGAACAAGCCTCCGCCCAGTCCCGCGCCGCCGCCACCCGCGCCGGCGTTGCCGGTCTCGCTCTGCCCCGCGCCGCCATGGGCGAGCATGTTCTCGATGGTGACATCCTGCAGAAGAAGGCTGCCTGCCTTCAGGAACAGGCCGCTGTAGGCGGTGCCGCCATCAATCGAGTATCCCTGGCCGAGGATGGTCAACGACGAGCCGCTCGGGAGGCTGATGACCGGCAGTCCAGCGTTCAGCGCGATATTTGCGGTGAGCGTGATGGAATAGGACTGGCCAGTGCCAGAATCGGCCCCGCCCGCGTCAATCAGCCCGATATCCGACGCCAGATCCGACGCCGAGCCGGCCGAGAAATTCGTCTGCACCATTTGACCGCCGCCGTGGTCGAACGGATGCCGGCCCGCCCGGCGGCCGTTCGACTAAGTCGCCGCTGGTACAGCGGAGAAGTTAAGAAGACCCATCTCCCTCTCCCCTTGCGCGAGGGAGCAAGGGAGGGGGCCGGGCAGTGAGCACGGCCTGTTGAAGGATTAAGACCCAGCCGCCGCCTGCTCCTCCGGCGTGCGCAGAGTCAGCGCCAACGCGTGTAGACCGCTGGCGAATTCATTCGCCAGCGCGGCGTGCACCGCGCGCGAGCGTGCCACCCGGCTCATGCCCCGGAACGCCTCGGCCACCAGCAGCACGGTGTAATGCGTTTCCCCACCAGGCCTTGCGCCGGCATGGCCCGCATGGCGTGCACTGTCATCGGTCACCTGCAGGACCGCCGGGGCAAAGAGGTCCCGCAGCACGGATTCAAGCCTGGCGGCTCGGCTCGTCGGCTGCATGCGAGACATATCGGTCATCGACCATCGCCCGCCAAGCCGGCATTGCCAAGCCGACCACTGGGGCGCACATAGCACGCACCATGACCCGACGCGCTTCGCGACCGCGGGCCTTCGCCCCTGACCCGGCGGCGCCGGGCCACCCGTGCGACATGCCCGGCTGCGGCGCGCCCGGCGAGTACCGCGCACCCAAATCCAGGCGGAACCTGAAGCAGGACCTGGTGGTTCTGCCTGCAACACGTGCGCAGCTACAACGCTGCGTGGGACTACTACAAAGGCATGAGCCAAGCAGAGATCGAGGCCGAACTACGCCGCGATACCGCCTGGCAGCGCCCGACTTGGCCGCTCGGCCGGCTCGGGTCCGCGATATGGGAGACTGAGTGGTCGCGCGATCCGCTGCATATCCTGGCCGCAGGGCGGCTCCGCCCCGATGCCGACCGGCGCCCGGATGCCGCTCCGCCCGAATTACGCGAGTCGCTCGCCGCGCTCGGCCTGAGTTGGCCGCTGACGCTGCCGGCGTTGAAGGCGCGCTACAAAGAGTTGGCCAAGCGCCACCATCCGGACGCCAATGGCGGCGACCGGGCGGCGGAGGAACGGCTGAAGACGATCAATCTTGCTTATGCGACGCTGCGCTCCCGCGTCGTCGCCACGCCGCGCATGGCCGCCGCGAGCTGACCGGCCGGGCACGTACTTTTACACGCGTGCCGCCCGGTCTAGAATTTTCGAGTACGAACAGGAAACATCGCCTGATGAACAAGGTCGCCACTCTCGCCGAAATCCGACCCACCTCCGCGATCGACCTGCCGGACACCGAGGTCGTCGCGCGCGAGGCCTTTGAGATCGACACCGACCTTGTCGTGCCCGCGTTCTCCGTGCGTACCGAGCACGTCCCGGACATCGACGAGGCGTACAAGTTCGACCGTGAGACCACGCTGGCGATCCTCGCCGGCTTCGCCTTCAACCGCCGCACGATGATCCAGGGCTATCACGGCACCGGCAAATCGACGCATATCGAGCAGGTGGCGGCGCGGCTGAACTGGCCCTGCATCCGCGTCAACCTCGACAGTCATATCAGCCGGATCGATCTGATCGGCAAAGACGCCATTGTGTTGCGCGAGGGCAAGCAGGTGACCGAGTTCCGCGAAGGGATTCTGCCCTGGTGCCTGCAGCACGCCTGCGCGCTGGTGTTCGACGAGTACGACGCCGGCCGGCCCGACGTGATGTTCGTGATCCAGCGGGTGCTGGAGGTAGAGGGCAAGCTCACTTTGCTCGATCAGAATCGGGTGATCCGCCCGCATCCGTCGTTCCGCCTGTTCTCCACGGCTAACACCGTGGGCCTCGGCGATACCACCGGGCTCTATCACGGCACTCAGCAGATCAACCAGGGGCAGATGGACCGCTGGAATATCGTCGCCACGTTGAACTATCTGCCGCATGCGCTCGAGACCAGCATCGTGCTCGCAAAGCTGAGCGTGGATCAACATGACACGGCGATGAAGAAACGGGTCGAGAGCATGGTGGCGCTGGCTGACCTCACGCGCGCCGGCTTCATTAACGGCGACATCTCTACTGTGATGTCGCCGCGCACCGTGATCACATGGGCCGAGAACGCGCGCATTTTCGGTGATGTGGGCTTCGCCTTTCGCATGACGTTCCTGAACAAATGCGATGAAGCGGAGCGATCCACGGTCGCGGAGTACTACCAGCGCTGCTTCAACGAGGAGATCCCGACCGGCGTGCTGCCACGCAAACTGGGATGAGCGAAGGCGGCGTACTAGTGCTGAGATGAGCGGAACCAACAAGGACAACACCCGCAGCGAGGAGTTCAAGCGTGCCACCGCGGGCGCGCTCCGCGCACTCGCCGAAACACCCGACGTGCAAGTGAATTTCCAACCCGGCCCGTCCGGCCTGTCGGGCAAGCGCGCCCGGCTGCCGCTGCCGACCCGTGCGCTGCCGGCGGCGGAGATGGCCAAGCTGCGCGGCGCCTCCGACGCCATCGCCCTGCGGCTGCGTCACCATGACGACGCTGTGCACAATGCGCGAATGCCCGCGCAGCGAGAGGCACGTGACGTTTACGATGCGCTGGAGCAGGCTCGGGTGGAGACGGTCGGGTCTCGCCACATGGCCGGCGTCGCCGCCAATCTGCGGTTCAAACTATCGGAAGAATGCGAGGCCGAAGGCTACGACCGCATGACGCGGAAGGACCAACTTCCGATCACTGCGGCCCTTCCGCTGTTGGCGCGCGAGCATATGTCGGGCGAGGCCGCACCTGAGCCGGCGCGCCGTGTGCTGCGGCTGTGGCGCGATTCGCTGGGCGAGGAGGCCGACGCGGCGTTGGCGGAAATGGGCCGCACCCAGAACAATCAGCGCGCCTTCGCGCGTGCCGCCCGTAAGCTGCTGGCGGCGCTTGATCTGGCAGAGGCCGAGGCGGATGCCGAGCCCGACGAGCAGACCGAAGAAGGCGAGCAGGGGGAGCAGTCCGGCCAGGACGATTCACCTGAGGGCGAGGGCCAGGACCAGTCGGAGTCCGACAGCACGCTCGGCGCCCAGCCCGAGGAGATGGAGGGCGAGGCGGCCGACGACAGCGGCGACGAATCCGAGGAGGAGGCCGCCATTGCCGAGGGCGACGAACGTCCCGGAGGCCCGCAGCCGCGGCGCGAACGCCCCAACGCCGACGACAGTGCCGTCTATCGGGCCTACACGCGCCTGTACGATGAGGAGGTCGCCGCCGAGGATCTGTGCGATCCGGACGAGCTGACCCGGTTGCGGCAGCAGCTCGACCAGCAACTCCAGCATCTGCAGGGGGTCATCTCGAAGCTCGCCAACCGGCTGCAGCGACGGTTGATGGCGCAGCAGCAGCGGGCCTGGGAGTTCGATCTCGACGAAGGCCTGCTGGACGCGGGACGGCTGTCGCGGGTGGTAGTCAACCCGCTGCAGGCACTGTCCTACAAGCAGGAACAGGAGATGGAGTTCCGCGATACCGTGGTGACGCTGCTGATAGACAATTCAGGGTCGATGCGTGGGCGGCCTATCACGGTGGCGGCGATGTGCGGTGACATCCTGGCACGCACGCTGGAGCGCTGTGCGGTGAAGGTGGAGATCCTGGGCTTCACCACGCGCGCATGGAAAGGCGGGCAGAGCCGCGAGAAATGGGTGCAGGACGGCAAGCCGCGCAATCCGGGGCGGCTCAATGATCTGCGGCATATCATCTACAAAGCGGCTGACGCGCCATGGCGGCGGGCACGTAAGAATTTGGGCCTGATGCTGCGCGAAGGTCTGCTGAAGGAGAATATCGACGGCGAGGCGCTGCTGTTCGCTTATCGCCGGCTGCTGGCCCGCACCGAGCACCGGCGCATCCTGATGGTGATCAGCGACGGCGCGCCGGTCGATGATTCGACCCTATCAGTGAACCCGGGCAACTACCTTGAAAAGCACCTGCGCGAAGTGATTCGCGACATCGAGAATCGCGAGCAGGTGGAGCTGATCGCGATTGGCATCGGCCATGACGTCACCCGCTACTACCACCGCGCGGTGACCATCGTCGATGCCGAGGAGCTGGGCGGCACGATGATGAAGAAGCTGACTGAGCTGTTCGACGAGGATGCCGACGCCGCATGGGCGCGTGCCGCCGCCGAGCGCTCGGCGCTGGTGGCGTAAAGCGCCGTCAGTTCGCCTGGATCAGGGCATAGCGGGAGCTTGGTGTTGGGGACAGTGCTGCAGGCCTGCCAGTTTGTCGTCGATGCGCCGTACCGGTCGAACAACCTCCCTGGCCTGGCGGACGCCCTCGGGTCCGCCAGGAGCGCTGCGGCGAGACACGAAGCAATCGAGGGGCGGCATGGAGCCTGGAAGCGAACACAATAAGCGACCGGGAAGGCGGGTGCGGGAAGCCGTAGCGCCCTCATAGTCCCGCGGAAGTCGGGGAACCGGGCTCGCCGGGACCCGGTGGAGGGAAGGGGGACGCCGCGCTGAGAGAGCCACGCGCTTCGTCGACTTCCGGCCGCAGCGGCCGGAGGCCGATCAGTCGTCGGGGACGAGTGGGACCACGTTCGACTTTCTCGGCTTCACCCATGTCTGGGGGAGGGTCGCGGAAGGGCCGCATGGTGGTCCGGCAGGTAACGACGAAGAGCCGTTACGCCAGGGCGGTGACGGCCGTCATCGACTGGTGCAAGCACCATCGGCACCAGCCGATGCGCGCGCGCAGCATGCACACTTGTCATCCATGATGCGTGGGCACTTCGCCTATTACGGCATCACGGGGAACAACCGGCGGCTGAGCTGGTATGCGCATCAGATCGTGCGGATTTGGAAGAAATGGCTGTCGCGTCGCGGCGGCAAGGGCGCGTTCCTGTGGTCTCGCCTCGATGAGTACCTCAGACAACACCCGCTTCCACCAGTCCGGATCGTCCATCGCTACGCCACCGCGAGCGAAGCTCTCGCGTGAGGAACCGGATGCTGGAAATCGGCACGTCCGGGTCTGTGGGGGGCGAGGGTGGCAACATCCTCGCCTACCCGGCTAGCGACAGGCTATGCTCTGCTGCTTAACTTCGGGGTTCTACCCGCGAAGCCCTCACCCGCAAGCTCGCGTGCTGCCCGGATGGCACGCCAGACCCGCTCGGGTGTCGCCGGCATCTCGATATGACGCACTCCCAGCTCGCTCAGCGCATCAACAATGGCATTGATCACCGCGGCGAGCGCCGGCGTCGTGCCGCCTTCGCCGCCGGAGCGGACGCCAAGCGGATTGGTCGGTGACGGCACCTCGCTGAGCGCGGTCACCAGCGGCGGCAACGTATCGGCGCGCGGAATCGCGTAATCCATGAAACTAGCCGCCAGCAATTGTCCGCTTGGACGGTCGTAATGACTGTCTTCGAACAATGCCTGTCCGACGCCCTGAGCGATGCCGCCATGTGTCTGGCCGTGCAGGATCAGCGGATTGATCGCGCGGCCGACATCGTCAACCGCGATATAGCCGACGATCTCGACCATACCGGTATCAGTATCAACCTCGACTTCGCAGACGTGCGCGCCGTAGGGAAAACTGGCGACCGGCAGCGTCTCGTCGCCGATGCCGGCAAGCGGTCCCTGCAGGTCGGACGGCAGGTCGTCGCGCGCAGCCGCCGCGGCCGCAACCTCGAAGAGACCGATCTCTCGATCAGTCCCCGCGACCCGGTATCGCTCGGCCGCAAATTCGATGTCCGCGCCCTCCGTCTCCAGCAAAAAGCTGGCGATCTTGCGACCCTTGTCGATGATCTCGTTGGTTGCCTTGCCGACGATCGTGGCGGCGAGCTTCATCGAGCGCCCCGAATGCGAGCCGCCGCCGGCCTTGACGCGGTCAGTATCATGAGCAACATAGTCGATGCTCTCGAACGGCACGCCGAGCCATTCGGTGACAAGCTGCGCAAAACTGGTCTCGTGACCCTGCCCGGATGACATCGTGCCCATCACCAGCTCGACCCTGCCTTCAGGTAGCACCGTGATCTCGGTCCGCTCCCGCGGCGCGCCGCTGGTAATCTCGACATAGTTGGCAATACCAATTCCGCGCCATTTGCCGCGCCGCCGCGCTTCCGCGCGCCGTGCGGGGAACCCGCTCCAATCGGCAAGCGCCAGAGCCCTGTCCATTGCCTGCTCGTATCGGCCGATGTCGTATGTGATGCCGAGCGGATTGCGGTAGGGCTGAGCGCCGGCAGGGATCATATTTTGCCGACGCAGAGCCACGGGATCGAAGCCTAGCTGATCGGCCGCGAGGTCGATCAGGCGCTCGATCACGAAGATGATCTCGGGCCGGCCGGCACTGCGATAGGGCGTGGTCGGCACGGTGTTGGTGACGGCACCGCGGCCGCGCACATAGCCTGTAGGGACGTGATAGACCCCGGACAACAGCGCGATTCCCTTTTGCAGCGACACGAACGAGGCCGAGTACGCGCCGAGATTGCTTAAATTGGTGCCGCGCACGGCGAGAAACTTCCCGTTCTTATCGAGAGCAAGCTCTGCCTCAACCGTGAGATCGCGCCCCTGATAATCACTCAGGAACGACTCGCTTCGTTCGCCCGTCCATTTCACCGACCGGCCAACCTGACGCGCCACCCAGGGAAGCAGTGCGTATTCCGGATAGAAGAAGTTGCGTGTTCCGAAATTCCCGCCCATGTCCCCACAGACGCACCGCACCCGCTCTGCCGGTACGCCGAGCACCTGCGCGAGGTCCAACCTCGCCTTGAGAACGCCCCGACCGCTCCCGGTGTGAAGCGTATATTGCCCGCTCGTCGCATCGTATTCGGCCATCGTCGTGCGCGGCTCGAGCGGCACGCCGGTGACCCGTTGTGCCCAGGTCTCAAGTCGCACAATGTGGGCGGCACATGCGAACGCGTTTGCGGTCGCCGTCTCGTCACCAACCTCGATGTCGATGCAGACGTTGTCCGGTGCTTCGTCCCATAGACGCGGCGCGCCCGGTTCCACCGCACCCGCGGCGCGCACCACGGCTGGCAGTGGCTCATAGGTAATCTCAAGCTGTCCGGCTGCGTCGTGGGCAGCGGCGATCGTTTCGGCCACCACCATCGCAACCGGTTCGCCGACAAAACGCACCGTCTCGTGTGGCATCGGCCAATGCGGAGTGGCGAGCGGCGCTAGGCCCCTGGGCCTCACCGCCACGTCAGGCGGAGCGAGAATGCCCGCATTGTGCGGGATCGGTCCGAGTCCATCGGCTATATAGTCCGCACCCGTCAGTACCGCGAGCACGCCTGGCATCCCGACCGCCGCCACCTTGTTCACCGAGACGAGGCGTGCGTGCGCATGGGGCGAGCGCACGATCACCGCGTGCGCTAAGCCCGGCAGAGCGAGATCGTCGGCGAACCGGCCCTTGCCAGTGAGCAGACGAACATCTTCCTTGCGTCGGACCGGCTGGCCAATGCCGTTTGCTATCCTAGCCGATGCGTTCATGCGGGACGTTCTTCTCTCCTGCGTTCCGGCCCGGTTCAGTTCTTCTCCATATTCCAGTAGTTGATTACGTATCCATCCAGTACGCCCGAGATGTTCTTCCGATACGCGTTGTTGATGTCGAACTGGCCGGCCGGGATGTAAGGGATGAACTGCCAGGCATGTTTCTGGAACGTTTCGAAGGCCGCCTTGCGGGAAGCGTCATCCGGGGTGGCGAGCATTGCCTGACGCAGCGCCTCGCCTTCTGGATCGCAGGGCATGCCCATGGACGCCGTTGCGGTCGGTCCGCAGCTCGTATCCAGCAGGACGTTGGTTAGCGGATGAAACCAGGTGCCACCCAGCGCATAGATGCCGACCAGATTCCAGGGCCGCCCGCCCTTCGCGACCGGCGTTTCAACCTGCTTGAACACCGTTGCCCAGTCGCCCATCTGCAGATCGACTTTTACGCCGATGTCTCGCAGCCGTTGCGCCATGACCTGCGAGAGCGCATTGACGATCGGAAGTTGCGGGGTGCCGACAATGATGACCGTCTGGCCGGTATAGCCCGCTTCGGCGAGAAGCTGCTTCGCCCGCGCGGCATCAGACTTGCGGTACGGCTCGGAGCCGACTTCGGTGCCCAGGATGGAGCCGCAGACGCTGAAGCTGTAGCAGGTGGACCAGTGCGCGGCGCCAGCCACTGCTTCCATGAATTCCTTCTGGTCGAACAGCAGCGCCAGGGCCTGGCGTGCCTTCTCGTTGTTGAACGGCGGCAGCTCGAAATTCGGCCGCATCCATGCGGCGGCGGGCAATGAGGCAGTGCGGCGGACGATGATGCCGTGTTCTTTCAGGAACGGAATCAGATCAGGCGTCACCGTGTCCCAGAAATCGGCCTCTCCAGTGGCCAGCGCATTAGCGGCAGTGGTCGGATCCGGTATGATGTCCCACTCGACCCGATCGACTTTCACTATGCGTGCCCCAGCAGCGCCGTCTGGCGGTTCGGCGCGGGGCGGATAGTCGGGGTTGCGGTCGAACACCACGCGATGGCCGCTTTCTCGTTCGCTAGCAACGTAACGGAATGGCCCGGACCCGATCGGGTTGGTCAGCGGCACGTTGTTCGGGCGCTTGGCATCGGCCTCGCGCATGATCCCGGCAATTGGCGCGCCAGGTCCGGCGAGGATGTATTCGACGAGGCCGAACGGCTTGTTCAGCGTCAGTATGAAGCTGCGGTCGTCGATGGTGCTCGTCGAGACCAGCCGCGACTTAAGCTGGCCTCCGATAGAGGTGCCGTCCATCCATCGCTGCAGAGACGCGACGACATCCTTCGTCGTGACCGGGCTGCCGTCATGGAACTTCAAGTCGCGGCGCAGGGTGAAGCGATAGGTGAGGTGGTCGGGGCTGACGGTCTCGTCTTCGACCATCATCGGCTTGGACGACAACGTGTGATCGAGCGCGAAGAGCGTATCGAACACCATCTGCGAGTAGATGCGCCCGATCTGATTGGCGGCCCGAGTTGGATCCAGCTCCTGCAAATCGGCGCTGGGCACCACGTGCAGGACCTTCATCGGTGCCTGCGCTGCCGCCACCGACATAGCCACGCCGAGCGTACCCGCGATTAAAAATGATAGTGGCCGCCAGGACATCCACGCCTCTCCATATTGTTAGAAGCATCCTGGCGCCGCACTGTGCGCGAGTCCATCCCACGTCATCTATGGCGTCGCGAAAAGACGTGGATGACCGGGTCAAGCCCGGTCATGACGGTGAGGACTTGCGCCGAGACAACGGATGGCTCACGCGCTAGCGTACTGCCGCTGGGGTGAACAGCCCGGCCCACCCGCGCCTGACGGAAGGCACTATGGCTCCGATTCCACGTGACGTGACCCGCACCACTCTTGCCGTGATGTTCATAGGCGGGCTGGGCGTTGCGTCATTTTTGGTCATGCGGCCGTTCCTCGCGGCGATCATCTGGGCTGCAACGCTTGTTACTGCCACCTGGCCTCTGATGCTGCGAGTACAGCGGCGGCTGTGGGGTCGCCGCTGGCTCGCCGTGATCGTCATGACCGTCGCGCTACTGCTCGTGGTGATCGTCCCATTCTGGCTCGCAATCGCAACGATCGTCGCGAATGCCGGGAGAATGCTTGTTTTCGCGGAGTCTCTGGCTTCCTTCAGGGTGCCACCGGCTCCCGACTGGCTGAGTACGGTTCCAATCGTCGGTACGGCGGCGGCGCAGACCTGGGCCAGCGCCGCTTACATGGGAATTCGTGACCTCGCACCGGGCTTGACCCCCTATGCCGGACAAGCAGCGAGATTGTTGGTCTCGGCGGTCGGCAGCCTAGGTATGGCTTTCGTGCAATTCCTGCTCACGATCATCGTCGCGGCGATTCTATACGTGCACGGCGAGCGTGCGGCGGTATTCGCCCGACAATTCGGGCATCGTCTCGCCGGGGATCGCGGCGAGGATTCCGTGCGGTTGGTAGCCCATGCCATCCGCGGCGTCGCGCTCGGGATCGTGGTGTCGGCGCTGATTGAATCGGCACTCGGCGGCGCGGCATTGGCGGCTGCCGGCCTGCGGTTCGCCGCATTGCTGACCGCCGTGATGTTCATGGCCTGTGTGACACAGATCGGGCCCGGTATCGTGCTGATCCCCGCCGTTATTTGGATGTACTGGCAAGATGACGCGACGTGGGCGACATTCCTTCTGGCTGCCACCATCGTCGTCATCGTACTTGATAACCTACTACGACCGGTACTCATGAAAAAAGGAGCGCATCTGCCGCTTTTGCTCATCCTTGCAGGGGTGCTCGGCGGTGTCACTGCTTTCGGGTTGGTGGGCATTTTCCTCGGCCCTACCGTGCTCGCCGTCACCTACACGTTGTTGCAAGCCTGGATGGCCGAAGACAAGGCAGCCGGAACCCCCGAAAATGCAGCTATCGAGCCCTGACGAACGGTTGCGTCATGGCTGGCGGCGCTCACACCCACGGTTGTGGCAGGGCTTGTACCGGCCATCTCCTGGCGGTTCGTGCTGAAGTGTCACAACGGGGCACGCGCGCCGGTGGGTCCAAGTTGGCTATTGGGATACCCGGGTCTAGGGTGATTTTGACGAGCCAAGGCGAGGGGAGCGGTGGTTGAGCCGGCCGAGCGTGAGATCTTGTTCGGACCGTTCCACGTCTTTCCGAAGCAGCGACTTCTGCTGGAAGGCGATAAGCTTGTGCGTCTCGGCAGTCGTGCCTGGGACATCCTCATCGCATTGATCGAGCGGCCCGGCGAGCCGGTCTCCAGGGAGGAGCTGATGACCCGCGTTTGGCCCGATACCGTCGTCGTGGAAGGCAATCTTCCGGTCCATATGGCCGCTCTGCGCCGGGCGTTGGGTGACGGTCACGACGGCAACCGGTATGTCGTTACGATCCCGGGGCGGGGCTACAGCTTTGCCGCCCCGATCAAGATTGCCGAGACGCCAAGGCCAGCCCCATCGCAACCAGCCGTCATCGCGCACGGGCACAATCTGCCGGTACAGCTGACGCGATTGATCGGACGTGCGGACATCGTCAGCCGGCTAGCCGGTCAGTTGGAACACACGCGCCTTCTCACCATCACCGGCCCCCCCGGCATCGGCAAGACCTCCGTCGCGCTCGCGGTGGCCGAGCAGTTGATCGGCGCCTACGAACACGGGGTCTGGCTGATCGACCTGGCACCCCTTGACGACCCGTTGCTTGTGCCGAGCGCGGTTGCGTCGGTGCTCGGGCTTGAGATCCGCTCCGAGAACCCGCTCCCGGGCGTGGTTGCTGCCCTGAGAGACAAGCAGATGCTGCTGGTGCTCGACAACTGCGTGCATGTGATCGAGGTGGCCACAAGTTTGGTGATTGCGGTGCTGAGAGGCGCTCCTGGCATACGGCTCCTCGCCACCAGCCGTGAGCCGATGCGTGCACAGGGCGAGCATGTGTATCGTCTTTCGGCGTTGGAGAGTCCGCCTGCGGGAACCTTGCCGAGCGCCGCCGAAGCGCTCCGCTATCCGGCGGTCCAGTTATTTGTCGAGCGTGCAACCGCCACCACGGACGAATTCAAACTGAGCGATGCGGATGCTCCGATCGTTGCCGACATCTGCCGCAAACTGGACGGACTTCCGCTGGCGATCGAATTTGCGGCCGCGCGCGTCGAGGCGTTCGGCGTGCCGGGGCTGGCGGCGCACATGGGCGACCGTTTCCGACTGCTGTTAGGCGGCCGTCGCACCGTCCTGTCGCGACATCGGACGATGGCAGCCACGCTCGACTGGAGTTACAGCCTGCTGACCGAGGCTCAGCAATTCGTGCTGCGCGGCCTTGCGATCTTCGCCGGCGGCTTCACGCTAAGCGCCGCCGGGGCGGTGATCGCCGATGCCACCCACCCGGAATGTGACGTCATCGACCAGGTGACCGAGCTGGTCGCCAAGTCGCTGGTGGCAACAGATGTGAGTGACACCGAACCTCGCCTGCGGCTGCTCGAAACGACCCGCGCTTATGCGCTCGAGAAGCTCGACGAGAGCGGCGAAGTCAACGCCGTTAGACGACGCCACGCCGAGTGCTATCGAGACTTGCTTCAAACTGCCGCCGAGGATAAGGCGGCCATTGACGATCGGCCTGCCGCTTACACGGCTGAGATCGACAACATTCGGGCGGCGTTAACATGGGCCTTTGCCTCCGGGGGCGATACATCGATTGGCGTGGCGCTGGCGGCGGCTTCGGTGCCGATCTGGTTCGAGATGTCATTGCTCACTGAATGTCGCGGCTGGATGGAGAAGGCTCTCGGCGTCCTCGATGCAGTTGATTCAAGACCGAATGTAGAGATGGTTCTGCAATTTTCCCTTGGCACCTCGCTGATGTTCGCACAAGGAATGAACAATCGGGCATATGCGGCGCTGACAAAGGCAAGCGAGCTGGCCGAGCGCCATGCGGATTTCGATTACCGATTGCGGAGCCTGGCAGGGCTGGCTGCCATCCACCAACGTTTCCAAGACTTTCAGGGCGCCGTTGCTCTCGGGCGCCGAGCCGAGGAAGTCGTCAAGGGTTCGTCCGATCCAATCGCTCTGGCAACCGTGGATTATATTCTTGGTTCCTCCCTTCAATTCCTTGGAGAGTATGCCGAGGCGTTGACCTGCGCCCAGCGAAATTATGTTCGTGCCGCGATACCGGCCGTACGGCGGGCCCAAGTCATACGTTTGGGGAGGGACAGCTCTATCTCCGCAGGCTGTACTATGGCGATCATTTACTGGGCGCAGGGCCTGCCTGATCGGTCGGCCAAGATTGCTCAGAATGTCTTGGCCGACGCCGAAGCTGGAAACCATCCTTTCTCGCTGTGTATGGCGCTAGCCTTCTGTGGATCCATGATTCCGCTTCGGCGCGGCGACCTTCAGACCGCTCAGCGTTCGATTGCTCGGCTCCAGGATCTTACCCAACGCTACGGTTTAAGCGGCGACCATGCGCACGGCCTATGCTTTGAGGGGCAGCTCGCGGCGAAACAAGGTGACGTCGTGGCCGCGGAGCGGCTGCTTCGCGCCGGGCTGAAGATTTTGCAGCAGAACCCAAACGAGACTTTTTACACCATATTCCTCACCGGCCTCGCCGAGGTGCTGATGACAGCGGGGCAGCTCGAAGAGAGTCTCGCCGCAGCCGATGAGGCGGTGCAGCGCGCCGAACGCAGCAATGCGTTGTGGTGGTTGCCTGAAGCGCTCCGCATCAAAGGCGAAGTCCTTTTGTTGTGTAAAGGCGATACGAATGCGGCAGAAGACCATTTCCGCCGATCCCTCGACCTGGCACATCGGCAGGGCGCTCTATCTTGGGAACTGCGCACAGCGACGAGCCTCGCCCGGCTGCGGCGCGATCAGGGCCGCTCCGCTGAGGCGGCGGCACTTCTCCACCCGATCTACGACCGGTTTACCGAGGGGTTCGACACGGCCGACCTTAGAGCCGCAAAGGCGCTTCTTGACACTGTCCGCTAATACTCGGCCAGCCACGAGCATCGTGTTCGGCCGTTTCCAGGTTTTGCCGCGCCGCCGCGAGCTTGTTGCCGACGACCAGCCGATCGGGGTTAGCGGTCGCGCCTTTGATGTGCCGATGGCTCTGATCGAAGACGCGCGGGGCCATCGTCAGAAAGGCGAGCTGATGGCGCGCGTATGGCCCGGGCTGGTCATTGAGGAGAACAACATACGTAGAATCGGATGTCGGCGCTGCGCGCCGCCTTCGGGGCGGAACGCGACCTGATCCGCACTGTTTCCCAATCGTAAGATCTATCCCCCTGGGCCGCAACTCACCCCGCCGCCTCGCGCCAGGTGCGCCCGTCGCGCTCGATCAGCGCGATCGCGGCAGTCGGTCCCCAGCTTCCGGCGGCATAGGCCCGCGGAAGATCAGGTCGCGCCGCCCACGCCTCCAGGATCGGCTCCACCCAACTCCACGCCGTCTCCACTTCATCGCGGCGCATGAACAGCGTCGCGTTCCCACGTACCGTGTCCATCAGCAACCGCTCATAGGCATCCGGGTAGCGCATGCCGAAGGTCTTCTCGAAGCTGATGTCGAGGGCGGTGGCGCTCAGCCGTAACCCCCCAGGCCCCGGCTCCTTGGTCATCATCTCGAGCCGCATGCCCTCTTCCGGCTGCAGCCGGATGATCAGCCGGTTGGGATCGAGCGGCGCGATCTCGGTAGGGAAGATCGAGAACGGCAGCGCGCGATATTGCACCACTATCTCTGACACTTTCTCCGGCAACCGCTTGCCGGTGCGCAGATAGAACGGAACGTTGGCCCAGCGCCAGGTCCGCACCTCCGCCTTCAACGCAACGAAAGTCTCCGTCGTGCTGCTGGCGCCATCACCGAGATCGGCGAGATAACCCGGCACCGGCCGGCCCTCGATCGCGCCGGACCCGTATTGCCCGCGCACCGTCAGCGCGGCCACCTCGTGCGGCTGCATTGGCCGCAGCGCGCGCAGCACTTTCAGCTTCTCATCGCGCACCCGGTCGGCGTCGAGCGAGACCGGCGGCTCCATCGCCATCAGGCACAGCAACTGCAACAGGTGATTCTGCACCATGTCACGCAGCGCACCGGCGCGATCGTAGTAGTTGGCACGCCCCTCCAGCCCGACTGTTTCGGCCACGGTGATCTGCACGTGGTCGATCACGTCGGTGTTCCACAGACGCTCGAAGATCGAGTTGGCGAAACGCAGCGCCAGCAGATTCTGCACCGTCTCTTTGCCAAGGTAATGGTCGATGCGGAAGGTCTGTTTCTCGGCGAACACCTCACCGACCTGGTCGTTGATCTCATGCGCCGAAGCGAGGTCGTGGCCGATCGGCTTTTCCAGGACGACGCGCGATGCCGGGCTTGCCAGGCCGGCAGCAGCGATGTTGCGGCAGATCGGACCATACAGGTCGGGCGCGGTCGCCAGGTAGAACACCCGCACCCGCTCGGGATCGAGCGCCGCCTCCAGCCGCGGCCAGCCGCCGTCGGGCTTCGCCGCGTCCAGCCGGCAGTATGAAAGCCGGCTGAGGAAGCGCTGCACTGTCGAGGACTCGAGAGCGTCGGGTTCGACATACTCCTCGAGAGCGCTGGCAGCGCGTTGGCGGAACGCCTCATCATCCAGATCGGAGCGGGCGGCACCGATCACGCGCGAGGGCTCCGGCATCTGGCCGTCACGGAAGCGCCAATACAGTGCGGGCAGCAGCTTGCGCAGCGTCAAATCACCGGTGGCGCCGAACACTACAAAATCGAACACCGCGACCGGGATGATCTTGGCAACCATCAGCGTGCGCCTCTCATGCTTTGCCACTCACTGGCGTGCCAAATTGGGAAGGAGATGGCCGGCACAAGGCCGGCCACGACGGTTGCGCAACTCGGCGCTATCTCGCGCTTCCCGTTCCGGGGACATGCGTCAGCCCGGTGACGTCGGTCAGCGTGGCACCGCCGAACGTCGCGCCTTCCAACTTGGCGCCGGTGAAATCGGCCCCCGCCAGGTAGGCTCCGGTGAAATCCGCATCGCGCAGATCGGCGCCGGCGAAGTTCGCCCGGTTCAGCTTGGCAAACCGGAAAGTCACGTGTCCCAAACCGGCCCCGGCAAAATTCGCACCGACCAGGTCGGCGCTCTCGAATTCAGTGCGAAGTAGCCCCATGGACTGATTGCGCATATCGGCGCTCATCATGGCGCCGGAAAAGTCGGCGCCACGCATGTCGTCGAAGCTGAAATGCACTGTCATCGACGCCTCGGACAGGTCGGCTGCGACGAAAATCGCCGCCTCTGCCTGCGTGTTCGAGAGCGCCGTTGACGTAACCATGGTCTGCAACACGGCGCGATGCAGGTCGGCACGTCTGAAGTCGGCGCGAATGATCCAGGCAAAAGTCAGGTCCGCCTTCGACAGGTCGGCCCCGGTCAGGTTGGCCCCAACCAGCTTGACGCCATGCAGATTGGCGCCGGACAGATTGGCTCGCGACAGGTCGGCGCCGGTCAGGTCGAGCCCGGTCAGATCGTCGCCGCTTAAGTCTTTGCCGGCCAGATCGATCTTGCCGCCGGGCGGCACTGATGTCACGACCGTCCGTACTTGGTCCCCCGACATGTGATCGCCGGCCTGAAGCCGGCCGTTGACAGGAAGGGCGGCCAGCACCAGCGCGACCGCAGCGAGGCGAACTGGTCGGAGCGGCATGTCGTCCAACTCCATCTTCCCCGCCTCTCCCGCTCCGCGGGGGAGGTGAATTTATCTATCAGACGACCGGCGACGCACCCCCATCCATATTGATGGCGGTGCCGGTGGTGAACCCGGCGCGATCGGACGCCAGGAAGCACGCCATGGCGGCGAATTCCTCCGCCTTACCGAGGCGCCCCAGTGGAATCCCAGTGCCGAGCTTACCGATGAACTCCTCGAACGGCACGTTGGCACCTTGCGCCTGATGCCGGCGTACCCACTGGTCGGACACGATCTGACCTACCAGCAGCGCGTTGACCAGCACGTTATGGGGCGCGCCCTCGCCCGCAAGGATCTTGGTCAGCGCCATTCCGGCGGCGCGCGAGACCGCAGTCGGCGCCCCGCCGGCGCGCGGCGCTTTGGCGCCGATGTTCAGCACGTTGATGATCCGTCCCCAGCGCCGCTCTTTCATCTGCGGAAACACCAGCCGGGCCAGCCGAATCGCCGCGAACAGCTTCAGATCTAGGTCTTCCTGCCAGATCTCGTCAGTGATCTGCTCGAACGGCATGGCCCGCGAGGTGCCGGCATTGTTCACCAGGATATCGACCTTGCCGAAAGCTCTCATGGCAGCGTCGAAGGCCCTTTGACACTCCTCGGCCTTGGACACATCGCAGGGGAGGGCGACAACGCGGCCCGGAGCCACCCTGCCGATATCTGCCTTGGCCTCCTCCAGCACCTCCGGCCGACGCGCGAGAATGGCAACATCCGCACCCGAGGCCGCGAATTGCGTCGCCATGGCGAGACCGAGGCCCTTGCTGGCGCCGGTGATCACCGCGCTGCGGCCGGCTAGACTGACGTCCATCGTCTGCTCCTTGTACTGCCTCTGGCCGGATGGCTCACGCCAGCACAGGCGCGGACCGCCGGCAACCTGGAGAGGGTTCTGTCGCGAGGCTTCGCTGTCGCATGCCTCTTGTATGATCGTGCTGGTGCCGGATTATCGTGCGTGGACAGGACGCGCGTGCAAAACCGGTCGATGAGGTCGAACAGCCAGCGATCAATCGGGAGCAACGCTGGACGCGAGCATCACCACACCGTCCTTCGGATTCTACTCGCAGCCGTCCATTTGGCTGACGCTCATGTCGGCGGCGGTCGCTTCATCGCGCAACAGCCCGCAGATCCGCCAGCGCGGCGGAAAGGTCGCTCAGACTGTAGGGTTTGCGCAGCCGCGGCAACTCCGTGCCGGTGAGTCCGTCCAGCTCGGCAAACCCGCTGGCAAGCAGGATTGGCAAGGACGGGTGTAGCACCCGCGCTTGGGCGGCCAGTTGCGCGCCGGACATGCCGGGCATCATGTGATCGGTCAGCAGGAGATCGAAATTGCCGTCCTGGCTGAGCACGGCCAGCGCCTCCTCGCCGGACGCGACGTAGATCGCGTCATGGCCGAGTTCCTCTAGCATGCCGATAGTGCCCGCGCCAACCAGCGGATCGTCGTCGACCAGTAGGATGCGCAGCCTCTGCCCGACGGGTAAGGTCGCGTCGTTGGTCGAAGCCTTGTCGATCTCGGTCTCGCGTAAGGGCTCGGTCGTCCGCGGTAGCCACAGTTCAACAGTCGTGCCCACGCCGGGTCGGCTGGACAGCAGCAACGCGCCTCCAGATTGTACCGCGAAGCCGTGCACCATGGACAGGCCAAGGCCGGTGCCCTTGCCGGGAGCCTTGGTGGTAAAGAAAGGCTCAGCCGCGCGTGCCAGAGCGGTCTCGTCCATGCCGGCGCCGGTGTCGCTGACAGTAAGCACGACATGCTCTCCCGGGGGCGCCGCCGGCTGGGTGCGGAGGGCGATAAACGTGCTGTCCGTAGCAGCGACGGTGGCGTTGCGGGCGGCCAAGTGCAAGCGGCCGCCGTCAGGCATGGCGTCGCGCGCGTTCGCCGCGAGATTGATCAGCGCAAGCTCGAGCTGGTTCGGGTCGGCCCGGAAGTTCCAGAGATCCGGGGGAAGATCTTCCTCGATAATGATGTCGGGACCAAGCAATTGGGTCAGCATAGGACGTAAGGAAGTGAGAAGCTTGCGGGCATCGAGTGGAAGCGGGGATAATTCCTGTTGGCGGGCAAAGGCCAGCAACCTGCTGGTGAGCGCTGCGCCGCGCTCGGCGCCCTGCAGCGCGACGTTCACCAGGTGGGCGGCGCGTGCATCCTCCGGGGATAGGCGCCTGGCGAGCAGTTGCAGGTTGCCGAGGATGATCATCAGCAAGTTATTGAAATCATGTGCGACCCCGCTTGTCAGGCTGCCCAGCGCCTCCAGCTTCTGCGCTTGGCGCAATGCGGTCTCGGCGCGGTTGCGCGCGGTGATATCGTTGATTACTGTAAGGCTGTGTAGAAATCGTCCGGTAGCGGGATCGCGTTCAGGGCGCGCGGTAAGGACGATATCGGCGACCTCTCCCGAGCCTTTGATCAGGCGGTACTCCACCGACCGGCTTTCCCTCGCCGGTACGGTGTCGATAAGCTCTGGAACTGCCTTCTGACGGTAGAGTGTTGCGGAGGGCGGATCGAGGAATTCGGCGAAGGAGCGGCCGATCGCCTGGGTTTTGGTATAGCCGGTGTACGCGACCCAAGCTTCGTTCACCTCGAGCAGTAGACCGTCCGGCCCCATGGAGTGCACGGGGATGGGGATGCGCTGGAACGGGAGAAAGTATTCGGTGTCCGCTCGTGGAGGAGACGGCGGTTCCCGCGAAGCTCCACTAACCTCCGACCCATCTGATTTCGCGTGTAACGAAGATTCGGTTTCGTCCAATGCCCTCTCCCGCTTCCTAGAATAAGAGCCTTTGCGTAGCTATGATTCGAACAAACGTGTGGCGCTGTGTGGCGATCCCGCGGGATTACAAGCACAGGTTCAGACCGAGCGGCAAGTTCCAGGTTAAATGGCTGCTGGGGGTCGGGAGCTCATACACATGATCCAAAAGGGACAGCTCCCCCTGACAGGGCAAATTGCGTCCAGCGCAGCAGTTTTATTCTCTCCCGGGGTAAACCAGTCCATATTCGCGGGTTCTGCTCGCGCATGCGGGAGCTTGCGACAGTACCACCTGGAGAGGCGCGCCAATGGTCTCCGACCGCGAACGGCTGTTCATCGACTCGCGCCGGGTCGGTCATCTGGCCACGGCCGACCGGCACGGTGCGCCGCATGTCGTGCCGGTCTGCTATGTCCTGTCGGGGTCCAGGCTTTACATTACGGTGGATGAGAAGCCGAAACGCGGGGACATTCCCCTGAAGCGCCTGCGCAACGTTGCCGAGAACCCCGCGATCGCAGTCATGATGGATCGCTACGATGAGGACTGGACCCGGCTTGGCTGGGTCATGCTACGCGGGCGCGCCGACATTCTGCACGATGGCCCGGAACACACCCGCGCCCAGACATTGCTCCGCGCCCGCTATCCGCAGCTCATGGCGATGGACCTGGCCCCCCTGCCGGTCATCGCCCTACGGATAGAGCGGGTCACAAGCTGGGGCGACCTGTCTCCCACATGATCGCCCGGTGACCGATGCGGCGAATACTTCCTGCCCATCAGTTTGGAACCGCCACCTTTCCAGTGCTCACCATGAACAACTTCCAGTCCTCCGCCGGCGTCTGCGCCAGGCTCAGCGCACTGGCAAGATACGCCAGCCGATCGCGATCCGTGCCCTGCGCGGTGCAGAACCGGTCCTGCAGGAAGAACGGCGGCGTCGCCTGATAATAGAACACCGCCTCCACCGCCGCCGGCTGCCCGGCAATGTCGGCCAACGGAATTTCATAACTCAGCGTGTCGCCACCGCCGCTCTCATAGGCGGGATCGCCATCGACGCCGACAGGGCTGGTGTCCTCCGCCAGGTCCGAGCCGGCCCCCAGCGCGCGCGATATCTCGATCCGCTGCGGCAACGAGAGGAAACCGCTCGGCAGCAGCCGGTTGTCCTTCAGCTTGCCGCAGATCGACAGGAAGCTGGTGGTCAGCTCGCCCATCGGCGGCGCGCTGGGACCGCATTGCGCGGCGCCGCTTGCGGGCGGCGCCGTGACCAGTTCCTGGTAGATCTGCGCCTGGTCCTGCCGCGAAATCACCTGATAATGGGGCTGGTGCCGGTTGCTGCCCGGGCTTACCCGCCCGGCGCAGTCCGGCTTCCACCACAGCTCGCCGGCGATCGGCTGGCCATGCTGATCGAGGATCACCCCGGCGGCATCGGTCCGGCCGGACTCCCACAGCACCTTGCCGTTGTCATCCAGCACCCGGAAATCGATGAAGGCACGGCGGAACCCGACGCCCGAGGGAAACTTGTGCCCCGACTTGTTGCTGACCGTCACCGCGGCGCTCAGCTTTCCCCCGGTGACCTCCGGGCCGGTCACGCTGATCGCCACCGTGCGCTTCGCCGCCTGATCGTACATCGCCTGCCGGGTGAAGGCGAGCGGCGGCTCGCCCATGCTGCCCAGCATCGGATCCTGTTTGGCGATACCCAGCACGTCACTGAACTGCGACGCCATGTCGATCAGGAACACATTCAGCCCGACCAGCGTGTGCCGCGCGAAACCCTCGCGCACCGGCAGGTCGATGTCGCTGCCCGGTAGGCCGTCCTCCACCTGGGGGAAATCGCTATATTCCTGGATGCTGGCGATCTTGCTGCGAAACGGCTTGCCCTGGGTATCGGTGTTCGGCATGTGACAGCTCTGGCAGGACTGCGCCAGTGAGCCAGGCCCGAACGGCAGCTTGCCGTCCGGCGTCTCCCCGGTGCGATAGGCGCTGAACGCCCATTCCGGATAAGTAGTCTGTTCGTAGGTATGCCCCAGCTCCTGCGTGCCCCGCAGCACCGGCAGGTGCACCGTGTGGCAGGTGCCGCACAGCTCAGGGCTGGTCACGGTGGCGCTCTCCTCCGGCGTGATGCCCATGGCGTGCTGCATCGGTACCTTCTTGGGGTCCTCGAACGGTCCGGCAAGCTGGTCGGTGGCGCCGACGAAGAAGCTGCCAGTGAAGGTGCGGGCGAAACCCGAGTTGTCCGGATTGAGATATGCCTGCCGCTGCGCCACGCAGCGATTCTGCGGCGCGTCCTGGTATTTCGCCGTCTCGGCCTTGCCGAGCACCATGTGGTGACAGGCGGTACACGAGACACCGTCACGCGCCAGCGCGCCCAGCGCCGCATGCGGCGCCGTCGGATTGCCGTCCGGATACGGCACCGCGTTCAAGGTCTCGCGCAGGAAATCAGGGCAGGTGGGCGCCGGCGCGCTGTCGATCGCCGCCTGTCGCTGCCCCAGAATGCCGTGGCAGCCGAGGCAGGTGTCCTGCACCTTGGGCGAGATCGCCGGGTGAAAAGTCTGCGTCTCGCTGGCGAGCTGGGCGAAGAAGATCGGGTCGCGGCCGGCCAAGCCCATCGGGCTGGTGCGCCAGGTGCCATAGGCCGACAGGTTGAACACCTTGCCGCTCTGGCTCGGCGCGGTCATCTCGTATTGCAGGCCGGTGCCGCCGGCGCTGTGGCAGCCGACGCACTGATCCGACGTGACAAAGGCGCTCTGCGCGTTCGGGCCGGCGCCGGGAATCCAGGTGTGGTCGAATGATTGCGACGGCATGTGCAGGGTCGCCGGCGGCGCCAGCGGGGCCGCTGGGGGCGGCCGAAGCGACCGCAGGAAGGCGAGCGTCGCGGTGGCGGGCGGGCGAAGCACTACGGCTTCCTCCTCCAGCCGCAGCCTTTCGTGCTGCAGCACCTGCGAGAACCGCGTGAAGACTTGGTCCGACTGGTTCTGGAAGAAATCCTCGCTAAGGAAACTCAGGTAGCTGCCGGGCTCGCCCTTGATGTTGTCCAGGCTGGCGAAGGTCTGATTGTCACGCGCCGAGCCGTGGCAGCTGATGCAGTACCGGCCGAAGCCGGCGAGCGCCGGGGAATTGCTGGCGGGCGGCGGCCAGTCGGGCGTCCAGCCCGCCCAGCCGACCGCGGCCCAGAACCAGCCGTCGCGCGCGCCGGCGGCATCACGCACCATCACCGCCATGCCCTGCGTGTTCGGCCGCAGCTTCAGCAAGTCCGGAATGCGACAGGCCGAGGCCGGCGGCGGAGAGTACATCTCCTTTACCATGATCGCGCCTTCCGGGATCGGCGCGGGATGCGCCGGAGTCTTTGCCGGATCGCTCGGGCGGTTGGCGCGCAGCCACGCCATCATTTCCGGCGAGTACCAGATCAGTACCGGAGAATGCGTGCCGTAATAGCTGCCGGACCATGATCCGTTGCCCAGGGTGGCGATGTACGGCCCGGTGTCGCGCACCGTCTTGTCCATCTGCCAGCCCGCCGCAAAATTGCGGTGGCACATCGCCGTGACATAGGTGTTGAGCGCAGTCTCGTACTGGTCGAGCGGCAGGGCGCTCGGCTTGCGCACGACCGGATCGAGCTTCGCGCACAGCGCCGGATCCGTCGGTATCTGCGGCGTCTTCTGCTCATCTGCGCAAAGACCCGCTGCGCGGGCCGGAGCGGGAAGTCCGACGAGGCAGGCGATCATCCAGGCGCCAAGCCGTCGCAGGCGGAATTGATGCAGCACCGACGTTCCCCCGCCTTGGCCACTTCACTGGAAGCAGCGAAGCAATCTAAACCACGTGGGAACGTGACGTAGCGGGACTAAGCCATTACTACAAAGTTAAATTCCTGCGCGGAAGGACGCGGCCCTCATGCGGGTCATCGCACGATTTGTGAAAAATCGTCCACTAAGTGCAGCCCCGGAATTCGTTTCGTTGGAATAAGCCCAACCTGCCTCGATGGTTTATTAGCCAGATACTGGGGCAAAACGTCTTTTCCGATGTGCGACCCGCGTCAGGTCGTCAGCGACCGTGCCCCTCTCCTATTCCGCCGCCACCATCCTCGGCATGGGCTGACCCTCGTTGCCGTACTTCTCCACCCAGGCCCGCCCGATCGCCGCAGCTTCTTCAGGCGTCAGCCAGGACCACTCGGCCCCGCGCGCACGAATGGCGATCCAGCGAGTTTCGCCGTGGACCAAACGCTCCTCCACGGAATAGGGGCCGACGGCGTGCGACATAGTTAACTTCCTTCGGGACGCAGGCAGGGCTAAAGACCGGCGACGAGTCGGTGCAACAAGAAAGCGCCATCCCGTCGCCGCAAAGGTGACATAATTCATAGCTCACGAAAATGTCAACGTCTCTTTTGACTTGACGGCGCTCGTCTGGTGAGGATTTTCGGCCCCGTTACCGCAAAGCCACAACATGTCTCGGGCGGCCCCAGGACGCCGCCGCTGCCACAGCGCGCTCCACGTCTTCCTCCAGCATCAGGCCGACCGCCGCAAGCTCGCGGACGGCTTGGCCGATCGCCCGCACATAGGCCGTCTGGTCGGGATAGCGTTCCAGGATGGCGGGCCGAGGGTCGCCGGTGATGGCTCGGTCCGAGGCGGTCTCGGGGAAGGGGAAATAGCTGCCTTCGAACCGGTAGAGGGCGCCGTGCCCGAAGCCGCGGGCGCGTAGGTTCCAGCCGGTATAAGTGCCGAGCGGCGCCGCGACCATCGGCGCATGGACGCCTGCCAGGTCGTTGCCGTCGCGATCGACCGCCGGCACCAGCACGACGTAGCTCTTGCCCGGCGGCAGGTCCGGCGGCTCCTTGGTCAGAATGCCGGGCGTTTCCTCGCCGAAATCCATCAGCGGTAGCTCGTTGGGCCCGACAGGCGTTGCCACGCCGGGGATCGGCGGGAACTGCCGCCGCCATTCCTCCGCGGTGACCAGTGTGCCGTTGGCGCGTGTAGGGATGCGGCTCGGCGGTGGCGACGTGCCGTCGGTGGCCCAGCGGTCCATCGCATCGAGTGCGGCGCGGAACAGCGCCGAGGTGGCGACCGTGTTGGAATAGGCCTGGCACGCCGGAAGCTTCGCCGCCACGGCGTGCGGGTCGCCGAAATGTTGCGAGCTGGCCCAGGCGTAGATACGAACGCAGTCCGGCTGGGGCAGGTCGTTGCCCTCCGTGTCGGTGTGCACCAGTGAGCCGCGGCGGTTCCAATACTCTGTCGCCGTCTGGGTGTGGATCACCAGCGGATCCGTCTCTGGCCGCTTGAGGATGGCATCTCGCCGGCCCGTCAGGTGGTCAGTGCTGAAGGCGTAGGAGAACGGGAAGCTGTCGGCCGGGTTGAAATGGTCTTCGTACTGCTGGCCGCCGGACACGATCGGGCCGGCGAACCGGTGGTTCAGCCATTTCCGCCCCGCGCCAGCGACATGCGGCATCACGCCATCAAACACCCGCCGTCCCTCGGCGTCGGCATTGAAGCCGCGATAGACGAAATCGCGCAGGCAGCGCCCGGTCTGCGAGCGGCCCCAGGCATAGGCTTTCTGCACGCCCTGTACCGGATTGCCGGCTTCGGCGTGCTTAAGGAAGCTCACGAAGTCCCGCACCGCGATATGGCCGAGCCCGTGCACCAGCGGGTCCTTCGCCGTGTAAACCAGCTCGTAGATCCAGCCTGGCTCGAACCCGTCAGGCACATGGATATGCGCTGCCGAGGGGATGATCGCGCGCTCCGATTCGCCGGTCTCGCCGCCGCTGCCGCCCTCAGTGCGGGCGAAGCACCAGGCGTCGGGTGGGATCAGGATACGCTCGTCGTACGGATAACGGCGGCGAGTTAGGCGCGCCCGGCCGGTGTCGAGCGAAACTGTCGGATAGCTGCGCGCCGCCACCTTGCCGGACAGCGGGAGCGTGGAGGTCCCGGGTTGGTCCTGGATGTATTCAACGCGCACCAAGCCAGTGATCGGCCGCCCGTGATCGGTCGCAATCGGCAGATCGATCACCATCCGCCCATTGCCCGGCAGTAGGTCGCCTTCCCACGCGAGCCAGGCGACCACATAGCCGCGCCGCATCAGGAATCCATTGCCGGCATCCTCAATCGATAGCGGGTCGTTGCTGGCCGACGCGTCGTTGAAGAATTGCAGAGCGCGCTTGTGGCCGCGGTTGCCGTAATCGAAGAACAATCGCCGGTTCGAGCGTGCCATATCGACCGGCTTCAGGATCATGAAATCGGCGACGAACTCTGCCCGTCCGTGCGGATCGATCGGCGCCTTGTCGAGATCGACCACGTCGGCATTTTCCCGCGCGCGCGGGTCCACGGCGAAATGTGCCCGCCCGACGAGTCGCTCATACGGTCCGGCCGTTCCGAATACGTATCCGCCGGCGAATTCCTGCCGCGCAGCAATCCGAAGCTCAACCGTTCCACTCATCGCAATGTCTCCGTCGCTGGCCGGAAAAGCTGGCCGCGATCATGTGCCTGGCGTCAAGACGGACGACGGCGACTGCTCCGGACAAACTGGCTGTGGTCAAACCGTCACGGCTGGATGTGCATAACCGACTGACGTCAGACACATGCGGCGTAACGAGAACAATCGCTATCGCCTTCAACCGCGAGCGGGATCGGTCCCGGCAAACGAGAACGGTCGCGCGGACCGACTACTGGGGCGGGCGGCGGCCACGGCATTCTTAGATGTCAGCAAGGTCGCCTAATATCTGTGCGAAAAGTCCGTTCTGCCCATGAGGCGGGCAATCCTGTGCACGCCGGATTGGCATCGAGGCCGACTCGCATGGCACGCCGCTTGCTGACCCGGCAATGGGTGCCGGAACGCGCCCCGCTGCCGGCTGTCCGGCGCGCCAACCGACCAACGGGGGAGAGTGCTTCATATGACTTCCAAACGGATTTCGCTGGGCCGCAGACATCTCGGAACGCTGGGCGTCGGACTTGCCGCCGCCGCCACGGGGTTGCGCGCCCTTCCTGCCATCACGCGCACCGCCACCGCCGCTCCCGCCGCATCCGGCGAACCGATCAAAGTCGGCATCCTGCATTCGCTCTCCGGCACCATGGCGATCAGCGAGACCACGCTGAAGGACGTCATGCTCATGCTGATCGAGGAGCAGAACAAGAAAGGCGGCCTGATGGGCCGCAAGCTGGAAGCCGTGGTGGTCGATCCGGCGTCCAACTGGCCGCTGTTCGCCGAAAAGGCGCGCCAACTCCTCAGTGTCGATAAGGTCGCCGCGGTGTTCGGCTGCTGGACTTCGGTCTCCCGCAAATCCGTGCTGCCGGTGTTCGAGGAGCTCAACGGCATCCTGTTCTACCCGGTGCAGTACCAAGGTCAGGAGTGCAGCCGCAACGTGTTCTACACCGGCGCCGCGCCGAATCAGCAGGCGATCCCGGCAGTCGATTACCTGATGTCGGAAGAGCAGGTGCAGCGCTGGGTGCTGGCAGGCACGGACTATGTCTATCCGCGCACCACCAATCAGATCCTGGAGGCCTATCTGAAACTAAAGGGCGTGACGCCCGCCGATCTGATGATCAACTACACGCCGTTCGGCTTCTCCGACTGGCAGAGCATCGTTTCGCAGATCAAGCAGTTCGGCTCCGGCGGCAAGAAGACCGCCGTGGTTTCCACGATCAACGGCGATGCCAACGTGCCTTTCTACAAGGAGCTCGGCAACCAGGGCGTCAAAGCGACCGACATCCCGGTGGTGGCGTTCAGTGTCGGCGAGGAAGAGCTGGCCGGCATGGACACCAAGCCGCTGGTCGGCCACCTGGCGGCGTGGAACTATTTCGAAAGCGTCGATACGCCCCAGAACAAGACGTTCATCGACACCTGGCACAACTTCATCAAGAACCCGAAGCGCACCACCAACGATCCGATGGAGGCGCACTACATCGGCTTCAACATGTGGGTGAAGGGTGTCGAGAAGGCCGGCACCACCGACCCGAACGCGGTGATCGACGCGATGATCGGCGTCGCCGTTCCGAACCTGTCGGGCGGATACTCGGCGATGATGCCGAACCACCACATCACCAAGCCTGTGCTGATCGGCGAGATCCAGGACGACGGGATGTTCAACATCGTCTCCCAGACCCCCGGTCTTGTCGTGGCGCAGGAATGGTCGCCCTACGTCGCCGAGACCGCCGAGCTGATCGGCGATTGGCGCAAGCCCCTCTACTGCGGCGCGTTCAACGTCAAGACCGGGACCTGCGGCAGCGGCGGTGCCCCAAAGAAAGCCTGAGGCAATGGCGCGCGTTGCCCCCCCTCCCCTTGCGGGAGGGGGCTGGTGGGAGGGTGCCGCGGGAGTGAGGCGAGGAGCCATGCGGCTCCTCGCACTCCTGCTCATCCTCATCTCAACCGCACCACTCCCCGCCCGCGCCGACACCGCTTCCGATGCATTCGCCAAGCTCGCCTCACCGAGCTTCGACGCTATCCGCCAAGGCGTCGAAGCCCTCGCCTACTCCGGCGACAAGCGCGCACTGCCCGTCATCACCGCTCTGCATGACGGCGAGCTCTATGTCCGCCCCGACGGTGCACTGTTTATTCGCGATCATACCGGAGCCTTCCTCGACGCCGTCACCGGCAAGCCAGCCCCTGACGTGACTGCCGATGCGCTGAAGAAAGTTCGCGTCAACAACCCGGTCCGCGAGCGCATTAATGATGCGCTCGGTGCACTGCGTCTGTTCTCACCCGATCCCGCCGTGCGCACCGCTGCCGCCGAGGCGGTGTTCCACGCCCACGACCCGCACGCCCTGCCCGCCCTCGACAAAGCCATAACAACCGAAACCGACCTGAGCGTGAAGTTGCACATGCAACAGGCGCGTGCTGCCGCGCTGCTGTTCTCCGCATCTCCCTCGGTCGGCGACCGACTCGCCGCTGTCGCCACCATTCGCGCGCGCGGCGATATCGACGCGCGCAGCCTGCTTGCCTCCCTCTCTGGCCAGCCGCCTGCGGTCGCTGCCGCGGCCGAGGCCGGCGTGCGGGCGATCGACCGCGTCATCGCGCTGTGGAACGTCGCGCAGAGCGTCTATTACGGGATGTCGCTCGGTTCCGTGTTGCTGCTGGCTGCCGCTGGACTGGCGATCACCTTCGGCGTCATGGGCGTCATCAACATGGCGCACGGCGAGATGGTGATGCTCGGGGCCTACACCACCTTCGTGGTGCAGCAGACGATCCACTCCGTCGCCCCCGGCCTGTACGGCGCCAGCCTGCCGATTGCCATCCCGCTCGCCTTCCTGGTCTCTGGCCTGATCGGCATCGCCATCGAGCGCACGCTGATTCGCTGGCTCTACGGTCGGCCGCTGGAAACCCTGCTCGCCACATGGGGGCTGTCGCTGGTGCTGCAGCAGGCGGTCCGCTCCATCTTCGGCGCCCACAATCTCGACGTCGACACACCGGGCTGGATGAGCGGGGAGGTACATCTCGCCGGACTGACGATCACCCTCAATCGCCTTGCCATTATGATCTTCTCCGCCTGCGTTATGGCGGCGTTGATGGCTGCGCTGCGATGGACGCCGCTCGGCCTCCGCATGCGTGCCGTCACGCAGAACCGCGAGATGGCAGCAGCGATGGGCATCCGTACGCCGTGGATCGATGCGCTGACATTCGGCCTGGGATCTGGCGTGGCGGGCATGGCCGGCGTGGCGCTCAGCCAGATCGACAATGTCAGCCCCAATCTCGGACAAAGCTACATCATCGACAGTTTCATGGTGGTCGTGTTCGGCGGCGTCGGAAATCTCTGGGGCACTATTCTCGGTGCGCTCACCCTCGGGGTGGTGAACAAGTTCCTCGAACCCTTCGCCGGTGCGGTGCTCGGCAAGATCGTCGTGCTGGTGGGGCTGATCCTGTTCATCCAGCGCCGGCCGCGCGGGATGTTCCCGCTCAAGGGCCGGGCGGCCGAGGCATGACGCTCGACCGTTCGCTCTGGCTGACGCCCGCGCTGGTGCTGGGCGGCGCGGTGCTGCTGGCGGTACTCAATCTTGCCACCGCGGCAGGCTCGCCGGTCCACGTGTCGGCTTACGTGGTGTCCCTGGCCGGCAAATATCTTTGCTACGCGATGTTGGCGTTGGCGCTCGACCTGGTGTGGGGCTACGCGGGGATACTGAGCTTGGGTCACGCGGCGTTCTTCGCGCTCGGTGGCTACGCGATGGGCATGTACTTGATGCGCGAGATCGGCGCGCGCGGCGTGTACGGCAACGCGAAGCTGCCGGATTTCATGGTGTTCCTCGGATGGCAGCAACTGCCGTGGTACTGGACCGGCTTCGACTGGTTCGGCTTCGCGGCGCTGATGGTGGTGCTGGTGCCGGGGTTGCTGGCCTTTATCTTCGGCTGGCTCGCCTTCCGTTCGCGCGTCTCCGGCGTTTATCTGTCGATCATCACCCAGGCGCTGACCTACGCGCTGATGCTTGCCTTCTTCCGCAACGACATGGGGTTCGGCGGCAATAACGGCATGACCGACTTCAAGGACCTGCTGGGGTTTCCGCTGGCCGCCGAATCGACGCGCGCCGGGCTGCTTGTGATCACCGCGGCCTTTCTCTGCGCGGCATTCCTGCTCGCTCGCGCCGTGGCCGGCTCGCGCTTCGGCAAGGTACTCGTCGCGGTGCGCGATGCCGAGCAGCGCACGCGCTTTCTTGGCTATCGGCCGGAATCCTACAAGCTGCTGGTCTGGGTGCTGTCGGCGGTGATGGCCGGCATCGGCGGCGCGCTCTACGTCCCGCAGGTCGGCATTATCAACCCGTCGGAGTTCTCGCCGGCCGGTTCGATAGAGGCGGTGATCTGGGTCGCGGTCGGAGGGCGTGGCACGCTGGCCGGCGCGATCCTGGGCGCGGTGCTGGTGAACCTGGGCAAGACCTGGTTCACCAGCGCGCTTCCGGCGTTCTGGCTGTTCGCGCTGGGGGCGTTGTTCATCTTCGTGACGCTGTTCCTGTCGCGTGGACTGATGGGGCTGTTCGGCTGGCGCCGGCCCGCCGCGCTGCCCGAACCGGCCACACCTGCCGCGGCCGCAGCGCGCGAGGTGACGGGATGACCAGCACCACCACTTCGGTGCTCTATCTCGACGGCGTGACCGTCTCGTTCGACGGGTTCCGCGCGCTGAACAGCCTGTCGCTGGTGCTCGAGCCAGGCGAGATGCGCGCCGTGATCGGTCCAAACGGCGCCGGCAAGACCACCATGATGGACGTGATCACCGGCAAGACGCGCCCCGATTCCGGACGTGTCGTGTTCGGCGCCGACACTGACCTGACGCGGCTCGACGAGCCGGCCATCGCAGCGCTGGGGATCGGACGCAAGTTCCAGAAGCCGACCGTGTTCGAGCCGCTGTCCGTCTGGGACAATCTGCTGCTTGCACTGGCCGGCGACCGCAGCCCGCGCTTCACTTTGCGCGCGCGCGAGACACCGGCCGAGCGGGCGCGGATCGAGGAGATACTGCGCATCACCCGCCTCACGCCCGAAAGGCAGCGTCGCGCCGCCGACCTGTCGCACGGGCAGAAGCAGTGGCTGGAGATCGGCATGTTGCTGGCTCAGGAGCCGCAGCTCCTGCTGGTTGATGAGCCGGTCGCCGGGATGACGGACGCGGAGACCGAGCAGACCGCCGAACTGTTGCGCGAGATCAACCGCACCCGCAGCGTCGTCGTGGTGGAGCACGACATGGCCTTCGTCCGCGCGCTGGACGTGAAGGTGACGGTGCTGCACGAAGGTTCCGTGCTGTCGGAGGGATCGATCGACCACGTCAGCAACGATCCTCGCGTGATCGAAGTCTATCTGGGGCGCTGATGCTCGAAGTCGCTAATGTCGATCTGCACTACGGCGCCGCCATCGCACTTCGGCAGGTGTCGATCACCGCGGAAGCGGGCGCCGTCACCTGCCTGCTGGGCCGCAACGGCGTCGGCAAGACGAGTTTGCTTCGAGCGATCCTGGGGGTTCACCCGATCACTGCCGGCACGATTCGCTGGAACGGCGAAGATATCACCCACCTGCCGACCTATGAGCGCGCACGCCGCGGCATCGCCTGGGTGCCGCAGGGTCGCGACATCTTCCCACTGCTGACCGTGCGCGAGAACCTGGAGACCGGCTTCGCCGTCCTGCCGCGCGGTCATCGCCGCATTTCCGACGACGTGTTCGAGCTGTTCCCCGTGCTGAAGACGATGCTGCGCCGGCGCGGCGGCGATCTGTCGGGCGGCCAGCAACAACAGCTCGCGATCGCCCGCGCGCTGGTGATGCGGCCGCGCCTGTTGGTGCTGGACGAGCCGACCGAGGGGATCCAGCCCAGCATCATCAAGGACATCGGGCGTGTCATCGCGCTGTTGCGCCAGCGTGGCGACATCGCCATCCTGCTCGTCGAGCAGTACTTTGATTTCGCCCGCGATCTCGCTCAGACCATCGCGGTGATGGATCGTGGCGATATCGTGCTGTCCGGCCGGCGGGACGCGCTTGACGAAGCGGATGTACGACGCCGCCTGTCTGTCTGAGCCCGCCGCGCTCCAGCGCGCCGTCGGCGAGCTGCATGTAAGCTTTCGATGCCGCGACGGCGCAACCGTGTTGGATGAGCTTCGCCAGGCCGGATGCCTGAAGGCGCGTTTCCCGCGTAGCGCCGCGATCGGCTGGGCCGAAGTTGTCACGCTGAATAGCTCGGGCGGGATCGCCGGCGGCGACCGGCTGGACAGCCGATTCCGCGCAGCGTCGGGAGCCCGGGTCGTGATCGCAGCGCAGGCGGCCGAGCGGTTCTATCGTGCTCTGCCAGGCGGTCAGCTGGCGCGCGTTCGCACTGCGATCGAGGTGGCTGATAGCGCTGCTGTGGAATGGTTGCCCCAGGAGACGATCCTGTTCGACCGTTGCGCGCTCGATCGGCGTCTCGATGTGGATCTGGGCGCTAATGCCTGGTTCGTCGGGGTCGAGATGCTGGTGTTCGGACGCGCGGCAATGGGCGAGACGGTGGAGCGGGGCTCGATCCGCGACCGCATCCGCATCCGCCGATCGGGGCGGCTGCTGCTGCAGGATATGATCCGGCTTGATGGCGCTGTGGCCGCACGGCTGAAACGCCCGGCCATCGCGGCCGGCGCCCGCGCGACGGCGCTGCTGGTGCACGTCGCGCCCGACGCCGAGGGGCGGCTGGATTCCGTGCGGGATGCGCTTGCTGCGGTGGAAGCGGGTGCCAGCGGATGGGACGGGCTGCTCGTCGCGCGCATCCTTTCCCCGGACAGCGCGAAATTGCGCGCAGCCGTCGTTTCTGCTCTTGCGGTGCTGCGCGGGACGCGGCCAATTCCGCGGGTGTGGATGATCTGAGGGTGGTCACGGATGAACCTGACGCCGCGTGAAAAGGACAAGCTGCTGATCGCCATGGCCGCAATGGTCGCGCGCCGGCGGTTGGAACGCGGCGTAAAGCTGAACCACCCCGAAGCGGTTGCGCTGATCACCGATTTCGTGGTGGAGGGCGCGCGCGATGGGCGCGGCGTCGCCGATCTTATGGACGCAGGCGCGCATGTCGTTAGCCGCGAGCAGGTGATGGAGGGAGTTGCCGAGATGATCCACGACGTTCAGGTCGAGGCCACGTTCCCGGACGGCACGAAGCTGGTGACCGTACACGAGCCCATCCGATGATCCCAGGAGAAATCATTCCTCTCCCCGGCAACATCGAAGTGAACGCCGGTCTTGAACAGACCATGCTCATTGTCGCCAATGCCGGCGATCGCCCGATTCAGGTGGGCAGCCATTATCATTTCGCCGAAACCAACCCCGCCCTCCTGTTCGACCGCACCGCGGCACACGGCAAGCGCCTCGACATCGCCGCCGGCACCGCCGTGCGCTTCGAACCCGGACAGTCCCGCACCGTGACGCTGATCCCCTATCGCGGACGGCGCGTAGTTCAGGGCTTCCGCGGTGCCGTCATGGGGGAGCTCGGCTGATGGCCCACCTGCCGCGCGCCGCCTATGCCGAGATGTTCGGCCCCACCACCGGCGACCGCGTCCGGCTTGCCGACACCGAGCTGTTCATAGAGGTGGAACGCGATCTCACCACCTATGGCGAGGAGGTGAAGTTTGGCGGCGGCAAGGTAGTGCGCGATGGCATGGGTCAATCCCAGGCCGCGCAGTCGGAAGGCGCGGTCGATACGGTGATCACCAATGCCGTGATCATCGATCATTGGGGCATCGTGAAAGCCGATATCGGCATTCTGCATGGACGCATCGCGAAAGTTGGCAAAGCCGGTAACCCCGACATCCAGCCCAATATCGACATCATCATCGGCCCGGGCACCGAGATTATCGCCGGCGAAGGTAAGATCGTGACGGCGGGCGGCATCGACTCGCATATTCATTTCATCTGTCCGCAACTTGTGGAGGAGGCGCTCGCCTCCGGCATCACCACCATGATCGGCGGCGGCACCGGACCGGCGACCGGAACGGCCGCCACGACTTGCACGCCCGGCCCATGGCACCTCGCGCGAATGCTGCAAGCGGCTGAGGAGCTGCCGGTCAACCTCGCCTTTGCCGGCAAGGGCAATGCCTCGCGCCCCGCTGCGTTGGAGGAGATGATCCGCGGCGGCGCCGCCTGCCTGAAGCTGCACGAGGACTGGGGCACCACGCCCGCCGCCATCGATTGCTGCCTGTCGGTCGGCGACCGCTTCGACGTGCAGGTGATGATCCACACCGATACGCTGAACGAATCCGGCTTCGTCGAAGATACCATCGCGGCATTCAAAGGCCGTACCATCCACGCCTTCCACACTGAAGGCGCTGGCGGAGGTCATGCGCCCGACATCATCAAGGTCGCCGGCTTGGCGAACGTATTGCCAAGCTCGACAAATCCGACGCGCCCCTATACCGCCAACACTCTCGACGAGCATCTGGATATGCTGATGGTGTGCCATCATCTCGATCCGTCGATCGCCGAGGACATAGCCTTCGCCGAGAGCCGCATCCGCAAGGAAACGATTGCCGCCGAGGACATCCTGCACGATCTCGGCGCGATCTCGATGATGTCGTCCGATTCGCAGGCCATGGGCCGTACCGGTGAGGTCATCATCCGCACCTGGCAGACCGCGCACAAGATGAAGCTGCAGCGCGGAACCTTGCCTGGCGATGGATCCAATCACGACAACGCACGAGTCAAACGTTACGTCTCTAAATACACCATAAATCCAGCGATTGCGCAAGGCATAGCCAACGAGGTCGGTTCGGTTGAGGCAGGCAAGCTGGCCGATCTAGTGCTGTGGTCGCCGGCCTTCTTCGGTGTGAAGCCCGATCTGGTGATCAAGAGCGGGTCGATCGCCATGGCGCTGATGGGCGATCCGAACGCCTCGATCCCGACGCCGCAGCCGGTGCATTACCGGCCGATGTTCGGCGCCTTCGGCCGTGCGTTGCCAGAAAGCTGCGTCACCTTCGTCTCAGGCGCCGCATTGGATGAGGGCATCGCGCATGCGTTGAAGCTGACCCGCCGGCTGGTTGCGGTTGGCAACACGCGAGGCGGGATCGGCAAGCGATCGATGATCCACAACCACGCATTGCCGACGATCGAGGTCGATTCCGAGACCTATGAGGTGCGTGCCGACGGCGTGTTGCTAACCTGCGAGCCGGCCACGCTGCTGCCAATGGCGCAGCGATATTTCCTGTTCTGATGCGCGCGACCTCTGTCCTGCCCGCCGGCTCGTGGGATGCGGCGCGCGCTACGGATACCGTGCTGCTGGAATTCGACCTCCGCCATCGCCGCCGGCTGATGATGCACACCGAAACCGGTGCGGACTTGCTGCTCGACCTGCCACGCACCGTACGGCTGCGGGACGGCGACGGGTTGGTGTTGGAAAGCGGCGGCGTTGTGGGCGTGCGGGCAAAGCCAGAACCCCTGCTCGAGATCCACGCGCACGATCCCGGCACGCTGGTGCGCATCGCCTGGCATCTCGGCAACCGGCATCTGCCAGTTCAGCTTCTGCCCGACCGCATCCGCATCCGTCCCGATCACGTTATTGCCGAAATGGTGCAGGGGCTCGGCGGTCATATCGACAGCATCGAAGCCGCGTTCGATCCCGAAGCCGGTGCCTATGCGACCAGCCATCTAGGTCATCGCCATGAGCACGACGACCACGCACACTGAAACCGTCCTCCGCCTGCTCGCATGGCTGTCACCCGCCTTTCCCACCGGCGCCTTCGCCTACAGCCATGGATTGGAATGGGCAATCGAGAGCGGCGACATCTCGGATGAGACCACACTGCGCGATTGGTTGGCGGACATTCTGACGCACGGCGCCGGCCGTTCGGATGCAATCCTCCTCCGCCACGCAAAACGCGCTGCGGATGTGGCCGCGCTCGCAGAGCTGTCTGAATTGGCCAGCGCCCTCGCCCCCTCTCGCGAACGTCGGATCGAGACGCTCGCGCAAGGTGGGGCATTCGCCCGCGCTGCACTGGCGTGGCGCAGCGAGCGGCTGGCGGCGCTTGCCGGCAACGACCTGCCCTATCCCGTTGCAGTCGGCGCGCTCGCCGCTGATCACGGCATCGACGAAGACGCGACCGTCGCCGCCTATTTGCAGGCCATCACCACCAACCTGATCTCGGCCGTGGTGCGGCTGGTGCCGCTTGGCCAGACCGCCGGGCTGCGCGTGCTCGTCGCCCTGGAGCCCACCGTCGCGGCGGTCGCCACCGAAACTCGCACCGCAACCCTGGACGATCTCGGAGGGGCCTGTTTCCGCTCCGAGATTGCCGCGATGCGCCACGAAACCCAGCACACAAGGCTGTTCCGCACATGACCAGCTCTAATGGTCCGCTCCGCGTCGGCATCGGCGGCCCGGTCGGCACCGGCAAGACTGCGCTGATGAACGCGCTTTGCAAGCATTTCCGTGCGCGATACGACATCGCCGCGATCACCAACGATATTTACACGAAAGAAGATGCCGAATTCCTGACCCGTGCGGGCGCGCTCGCGCCAGAGCGGATCATGGGGATCGAGACCGGCGGCTGCCCGCACACTGCGATCCGCGAGGATGCCTCGATCAATCTTGCCGGCGTGGCCGAGCTGTGCCGACGCTTCCCAGGGCTCGACCTGATTCTGATCGAAAGCGGCGGCGACAATCTGGCCGCGACGTTCAGCCCGGAGCTGGCGGACCTGACTATCTATGTCATCGACGTCTCGGCCGGCGATAAGATCCCGCGCAAGGGTGGACCAGGAATCACTCGCAGCGACCTCTTGGTAATCAACAAGACGGATCTTGCACCGCTGGTCGGCGCCGACCTGAATGTCATGGACCGCGACGCGCGACGCATGCGCGGCGAGCGGCCGTTCGTGTTCGCCAATATCCGCGCCGGGCAGGGTGTCACCGAGATCGCCGCATTCGTGGAGCGCGCCGGCGGCCTCAGCGCCTGACTACCAGGCCATCTCCGCCTTTCCTGATTGCGCTCGCCTGTCCAGGCCCGACACTCGGGCGTGGGATGCCGCCGGCGCTTGGTGGTTAATTGCGCACTCGTTCACGAAGCGTGCAGTATCGTTTGCGCAGCGACCGGTCGTTGCCGCGCTGTTGTTCGATGGTTTGCTCTTCCTGTGGCTGACCAGGGCTTGGGCGCGGCTCAGCAGGGGGCGCGGAAGATGATGCTCGCGTTGGTCCCGCCGAAGCCGAAGCTGTTCGACAGCGCATACTTGATCCGTTGCTCCTGTGCGACGTTCGCAACCCGGTCGATCACGCTGTCCCGACTCGGGTGCTCCAGGTTCAGCGTCGGTGGCGCCACACCATCGCGAATCGCCAGGATCGAGAACACCGCTTCGACCGCGCCTGCCGCGCCTAACAAGTGCCCGATCGCCGATTTGGTCGATGACATTGCCAATCCGCGTGCGGCCGATCCGAACACCCGCTCCACTGCTTCCAGTTCAAGATCATCCCCGAGCGGCGTCGAGGTGCCGTGCGCATTCACGTATTGGATGTCGCCGGGCGACAGCCGGCCATTGCGCAGCGCCGCCTGCATCGAGCGCACCGCGCCCGCGTGATTCTCGGCCGGTGCCGTGATATGATACGCATCGCCGGACATCCCGTACCCGGCAATCTCGGCGTAGATTTTCGCGCCACGCCGGCGGGCGTGCTCGTACTCCTCCAACACCAACACGCCGGCGCCTTCGCCCATGACGAATCCGTCACGGTCCTTGTCCCAGGGGCGGGAGGCAGCCGCCGGCGTGTCATTGAACGCAGTCGATAGCGCGCGCGATGCACAGAATCCGGCGATGCCCAGCTCGCAGACCGCGGCTTCCGCCCCGCCCGCCACCATCACCTCCGCGTCACCCAGCATGATCAGTCGTGCCGCATCGCCGATCGCATGCACACCAGTCGCGCAGGCGGTGACCACGCAATGATTCGGCCCCTTGAACCCGTACCTGATCGAAACCTGACCAGACGCTAGATTGGCCAGCGCCGAAGGGATAAAGAATGGCGACAGCCTTCGCGCCCGCCCCTCATGCACTTGGATCGAGGCTTCGTAGATCGTCTCCAGCCCGCCGATCCCCGAACCGATCATCACGCCCGTGGTATTGCGTTCGTCCTCGGTCTCCGGTCTCCAGCCGGAGTCCTCGACCGCCTCGGTCCCCGCGACCACCGCCAGATGGATGAACCGGTCCATCTTCTTCTGGTCTTTGATGGGGATCCACTCGGCAATGTCGAGCTTGCCGTCGACCCGGGTACCATGCGGCACCTGGCCGGCCACCTTGCACGGCAGGTCCTTCGGATCGAAGGCCTGAATCGCGCCGATTCCCGACTCACCATTGATCAGGCGTTGCCATACGTGCTCGACTCCCAGGCCGAGCGGGCTGGCGATGCCCATGCCCGTCACTACGACGCGCCGCATCTTGCGACTCCCGTGCGACTCGCGGTCAGGCGGCTTTCTGCTTCTCGATGTAGTCGATCGCGTCCTTAACGGTGCTGATCTTCTCGGCAGCGTCCTCCGGTATCTCGACCCCGAACGCCTCCTCGAAGGCCATCACCAGCTCGACGGTGTCCAGACTATCGGCACCGAGATCATCGATGAACGATGCCTCGGGCGTGACCTTCGATTCGTCCACCCCAAGGTGCTCCACGACGATCTTCTTGACCCTGTCAGCGATTTCGCTCATCGGCTCGGCAACTCCTGCATCTGCTGTGTTGCGGAATCCCTCGAAAGGGTCCGGTGCCGCTGAACCCGCGCGGGACAATCGAATCGGCGATTAGCATGGTTTCCGGGCATGGCCAACCGGCGGGTCGCAGTCACAACATCGCCATCCCGCCATTGATGTGCAGCGTGGCGCCGGTGACCCAGCCGGCCTCGTCCGAGGCCAGATAGGCCACCCCCGCCGCCACGTCGGCCGGCTGGCCGATCCGCCCGAGGGGAATCGCCTGCGACGCCCGCGCCCTGTTCTGTTCGGAAAGCGCCGCCGTCATGGGCGTGGCGATCAAACCGGGTGCGACCACGTTCACCGTGATCGAGCGGGACGCAACCTCCTGCGCCAGCGCCTTCGACAGCCCGATCAGGCCGGCCTTCGCCGCTGCATAATTAGCCTGGCCGGCATTGCCCGTCGCACCGACGATCGAAGAGATGTTGATGATCCGCCCGGCTCGCCGGCGCAGCATGCCGCGCAGCGCCGCGCGGGCCAGCCGGAATGGCGCGGTGAGATCGACCTCCAGCACCGAGTTCCAGTCGGCGTCGTCCATGCGCAAAGCGAGCATGTCGCGGGTGAAGCCGGCATTGTTGACCAGGATGGCGAGTGGCCCAGCGGCTTCCTCGGCGGCTGTGACCAGCGCTTCGGGGGCAGTCGGGTCGCGCAGATCGGCGGGACGCACAAACGCCCGGTCGCGCAGTTCGGCGGCGAGCGCCTCCAGCGCCTCGGTCCGGGTCCCGGACAGCACAACCACAGCCCCCTGACCGTGCAGGGCACGGACGATCGCCGCCCCAATTCCGCCCGAGGCACCAGTGACCAGCGCGGTTTTCCCGTCCAGGCGGAACATGCGGCTAGAGACCAAAGGGGAGACGTGAAGGGACGCGGGCAACCATCTCTCCCTCCCTACGGGAGAGAGCCTGCCCCACGGCTCCGACCCGGGGGCCGATTTGCGAAGCAAGCAGGGTGAGGGTCTCGCCGCGTAACAACCTCACGTTAGCACCTTCAGCACTGCCTCGACCTCGGCTGGCGTGGCGGCCGAGGCAACAGCGGCATCAGGTACAATCCGCCGGATCAGCCCGCTCAGCACCTTGCCGGCGCCCAGCTCCACGAAGCTGTCCACCCCGAGCGCTGTCATCGCCAGCACGCTCTCGCGCCAGCGCACCGTAGCAGTAACCTGGCGCACCAGAAGCTCGGCAATCTGCGAGGGATCCGTCGCCTTTGCCGCCGAAGCATTCGTCACCACCGGAACAACGGGCGCGCGCGGTCGCGTAGACCCCAGCGCCTCGGCCATCGCCTCCGCGGCTGGCGCCATCAGTGAGCAATGGAACGGGGCAGAGACCGGCAACATCATGGCGCGCCTCACGCCGCGGTCCTTGGCAATCTCCACCGCCCGCTCGACCGCGGCGCGATGGCCGGACACCACGATCTGCCCGCCGCCGTTGTCATTGGCAGGCTCTATCACCTGCGTCTCGTTGGTCTCGCTCTCCGGAACGGGAGCAGCCGCCTCACAGATCTCCTGTGCTTCCGCCATCTCGATGCCGAGTAGCGCAGCCATCGCTCCCTCGCCGGCCGGCACCGCCTGTTGCATCGCCTGCCCGCGCAGCTGCAGCAGCGCCGCCGCCTCGGCGATCGTGAAACTGCCGGCCGCCGCCAGCGCGCTGTATTCGCCAAGTGAGTGCCCGGCGACCACGGCCGCCTTCCTCCGCAGAGTGAAGCCCCCCTCGTTCTCCAGCACTCGCAGCACGGCGAGTGAGGTCGCCATCAGCGCCGGCTGCGCATTCTGGGTCAGCGTCAGCTCATCGAACGGTCCCTCGAATATCAGCCGCGAGAGGTTCTGTCTCAGAGTCTCGTCCACTTCCTCGAACACCTCGCGGGCGACGGGGAACGCCATGGCGAGGTCGCGGCCCATGCCGACGGCTTGGCTGCCCTGGCCGGGGAAGACGAAGGCGTGAACTGGCATGGGCGAGGGAATTTCCTCCGCGCGAAGCGCGGCGCGGGTTAGCGGCGGGTCACTGCTCTGTCAATGCGTGGTGGCCGGGCCGCTCCGCGCCTCACGAGTCACTGGAGTCGCCTGCGGGTCCGGATTCGACCCAGCGACTGCCAGGGAGCACCGCTGATCCCGCAACCCACGGCCATAATCAGCCAGGTTTGAGCCCCGGCCATTCCTCCAGCAGGCGTTCGCGGCGGGCGCGCAGCCGCGCTGCACGAGTGCGATTGGCTGCCTCCAACGCAAGAGACAGGGCGAGCGGCGCCAGCTCGGCCAGCATCCAACCGCCCGCCGCAGCCGTCCAAGCCAGGGCGATCACTCGCGGCTCGCCGAGGATCGCTAGGCTCGCCGCGATGGTGTGCTCGCCCGCCCAGAGACGGTGCAGCGGCTGCATGCAGGCGCTGATCCCGCACAGCAACACCGCGCGCACGGTCGGCCGACCTGGCAGTCGGTCGAACATCATCGCCGCGCCCGCCGGAGCCAGCAGAACGGCGAGCATCAGCGCGAGCGGCGTGGCAACAGCTACCAGTGCGCCGCACAGCAACCCCTGCAGCCAGATCAGCGACGATTCGCGTTCAGGGACACGTTCGGTCATCGCTCAGCCCAAAGTTGCGATGAGCAGGGCAGCCACCGCGCCTACCAAGCCGATCCCGGCGGCCAGTTCCTGACCCCAGCGCCGCGCCATGGCGGTGCGCTCCGGCGCATTGTCGGCCAGTGCAGTGAGTTCCGCATCGATCCGCGCCAGCTCCGACGCGGCGATCTGCGCCTCCCGCTGGTCCGCGATCCGCTCCGACGCATCCTGAAGCAGCACGAGGATCGCCGCGAGCTGCCCCTCCTCCGCGAGCTCTTTCAGGCGCGCAGATGCCCTTTCGCGCCGGGGCCGGCTGCGCCAGCCTGCCAGCAGCTCCTCGGAGCGTGTCACGATCCATTTGGCGAGCACCGGCATGGGCGTCTGATGGAATCGCATCTGCAGCGTGGCGAGAAGACGCAGTTCGGCCACCGCTGGCTCATCGCCGCTGCGTCCGAGAGCTGCGACTTCTGCCTCCAACCGACGCTCCGACCGGGCGGCGATGAAGGCGGCAACGTGCCGATCGACCGGCCGGTTGGTCGCGGCATCGACAGTGGCCGCGGCTAGTTCCAAGGCGGGCAAAAGGTCGGCAAGTCGGGCCACCCATCTCCGGCCCAGTAGCGGGCTGGCGCACGGTAGCAGCGGGTTGAGCCCATAGAGCAGCCGCTCGGTGCCACCGGCCGGTCCGCGAGTTCCCAGCCAAGCCCTGTACAGGCGGGCCTCGCTCCGCAGCATCGGGGCGTCGTAGCGATCGGCGTGCATGCCCGCCCACGAGCCGAGGGCCTCGGTCGTGGCGACTTCCGCGAGGTGCTCCATCGCTTGCTGGTCCCCTCCTGCCGCGAGCGCCGGGCCAATTCCGTCGGGCCATAACGCGAGGCCTCGCCAGCAGAGGGGCGCGAGGGGATCGATCAGGGTGACCACCGTCATCGCTAGCAGGGCGTCGCTTGCCGGGGCGGTCTCCCGAGATGTTTCCCCAAGGCGCGGCCGGATCGTTTCTTCGAGCCGCATCGCCAGGCCGGCATCCCCAAGGTGGCGGCGCAGCCAGTCGTCCACTACGCCGTTGCGCAAAGCCTGCAAGCCGACATCAGGCGCGAAGGCGAGTGCGTGACCAAGCGAGCGCGCATTCCAGACCTGATGTCCGGTGATTTGCAGCGGGCGCGATGCACGACGCGACGGGCGTGCGGCAAGCCGCCTCGCCCGTGCCGCCGAGGGCTCCATCAGCAGTGACGGATGCGGGCGGTGTTCCGGATCGTCCGCCAGCATGCCGCGGACGATATCGGCGATTGCCTGCGGCAGGCGCCCGTTGCCGACCAGCGCCGCGAAGCAGCCCTGGTCAAGCTTACGTCGCACGACCTCCTCGTCGTCCAGCCCGGCCAGAGGAGGTCGACCAAGCGCCAGTGTCAGCAGCAGCACGCCGAGCGCATAGACATCATCGCCGATGCTGCCCTCCCCGCGCGCGGCTGGCAGGCACATCGCAACATAAGGGGGTTCGGCGATTGCCGGCTGATGCAGGGCAGGCGGCGCTGCCCAGGCCGTCCCGAGGGCGACTGGCTGGCCCGGGGCGGCCTGGAACACGTTGTTGGGTCGGATTGCCCGATGCGTGACGCCGCGCGAGGCCAGGCGGTCGAGCGCCCGCGCTGCCGGGCGGAGCAGATGCTCAAGCAGTTCGCCTTCCGACCATACGCGGGTTCGAGCATCGACCGCCGGTCCGGGTGGAGCTGGAGAGATGATATAGTAGCCGCCTTGGCCTGCGGGATCCGGCGCCGGGCCATGAGCGAGCGGACTGAGAACCCCCTCGACGGGCTCGGCAAGTGCCTGCAGCGCACGCGCGCGCGGAGGGAAGCGGCGCTCGACCTGCACCGCCATCAGGTCGCCCCGACCGGCACGCCGGTCGATGACAACAAAAGCCCGCAGCCCTCCACCGGCGCCGGGCAGAGGACGCGCAGTATCGACGAAGTACTGGCCGCCGATCAGCGTTGGGGCAGCAGCTTGCGGAGCGGAAAGGGCCATGCGTGGATCGGGCGAAACGGCCGCGATCCTCGGCGGCAATGGTTAATCCTAAATCCGGCAGTTGAGTGATTGCGCGCCGCGGCTGAATCGGCAGATTTGGCCGGCATGAGCACAGAACAGAGATGTCTGGCGGTTCACCCCGCGGGTGAGCAACCGGAAGTTGCGCCGCATTCGGCGATTGCCGATACCTTCGCCGGGCGCGTGCACGTGGAGTGGGACGCCGCCGCACCGGTGACGCCGTTCGGCCAACTGCCATTCTTCATCGACTACCTGAAGCAGGCCGGGTTGTTCGACAATTGGGTTGCCGACTGTCCGCTGCGGTTCACTAGCCCGAATGCACCGCGTACACGCGATCTGCTTGGCACCGTGCTGCTGTCTGTTCTGGCGGGTCACCGGCGCTATGCCCATGTGACCGCGCTGCGCTGCGATCCGGTGAACCCGCCGTTGCTCGGCATGCGCAAGGTGGTCAGCGAGGACTCGGTTCGCCGCGGGCTGGAGAAGATCGACGAAGCGCAAGGCTCGGCCTGGCTGCAAAACCACCTGGACTATTGCACCGCTCCGCTGCTCGGCGAGCCGTGGGTGCTCGACATCGATACCACCATCAAACCTTTGTATGGGCACCAGGAAGGCGCCGAGCTGGACTATAATCCGCACAAGCCGGGTCGGCCGTCGCACTGCTATCACAGCTACATGCTGTCGAACCTGCGGCTGGTGCTACGGGTCGAGGTATTGCCCGGCGATCAGCACAACGTCAGACACGCGACGGGCGGCTTGTGGGAGTTGCTGGATCATCTCGGAGCGGGGCAGCGGCCGTGGCTGCTGCGCGGAGACAAGTCGTGGGGCATCGAGCCGGTGATGGCGCGGGCCGAGCGGGAGGAGCTGGCGTATCTGTTCCGTCTGCGCATGACGAAAAACGTCACGCGGGCACTGCAACGGGCGATGCAGGCATCGGACTGGAAGGATGCCGGCCAGGGCTGGCAGGGCAAGGAGACGAGCCTGCGGCTGGAGGGCTGGAGCCGGCAGCGGAAAGTCATTCTGCTGCGCCGCCAACTGGCTGGTCCGCCGGCCGTCGATCATGGCGATCCGGCTCAGCGGCGACTTGGCTTCGTCGAGGTGGGCCCCGATCAGGAGGCGTGGGACTACGCTGCGCTGGTCACCTCAATGGACGATGAAATCCTGACGCTGGGGCAGTTGTATCGCGATCGGGCGGATTGCGAGAACGTTTTTGACGAGCTGAAGAACCAATGGGGTTGGGGCGGTTTCACGACACAGGACCTCACGCGGTGTCGGCTGCTGGCCGGTATCGTTGCACTGATCTACAACTGGTGGAGCCTGTTCGTCCGGCTGGCTGATCCGGAGCACCATCGGGAGGCGATCACCACCCGACCCTTGCTGCTGTCGGCGATCGCGCAGCGCACCCAACACGCCGGCCAGGTGAGGCTGACGATCAGCAGCGCGCATGGCGCGCGCGACAAGGCGAGGCAAGCTTACCTGCGCATCGCCGGCTTTCTTGACCGGCTGCGAAAAAGTGCGGAGCAGTTGGATCCGCTGCAACGCTGGTATCGCATCCTCAGTGAAGCGCTCCGCTACTTCTTGCATGGCCGGCAACTGCAGCCACCGCTTCGCCTGAGCCCGGCCTGAGCAATTACCCCAGGTTGTGGGTCGTCACTTCAGACCGGCGACGATCGGACCCAACTGCCGGATTTAGGTTAATGCTTCACCCCGCTCAGATCAGCGCGTCGGCGGTAGCGCTTCCACCTCGACGTGTGGGGTGCCGGGGCCGCGCAGCAGATCGGCCGATGGCGGACCGCGCAGGACGTCCCCTGGTTCACCGCCAAGGACGTCGCGTGGCGGCGGTCGCTCGGTCCGGCAGGACTCCGTTGCCGGCGGATCGCTCGGCACCTGAATATACACTTGACCGGTCAGGCCGCTCGGGACACCGGGGCGGCCAGCAAGGTCGATCGATAACGGCAGCCCGGGGCCGCCGGGCTGCGCAGGCGGACAGTCGGTCTGCTGCCCGCTGGCGCACGGTGGAATCATGACCAGCAGAGCGGAAAGCAACCAGCCGCGCATGCCAGCCAGCATGATGCCACAGAGTTAACGCGGCGTTGGCGGGCGCAGGCTGGATAGCAGCGCGGGGACGAACACCATGTTCGCCAGCAGCGTGCAGCCGAGGCTGATCAGGAGCAGCTTGCCCATGCTCGCGGTGCCGGGGTGATGCGACAGCGCCAGCGAGCCGAACGCGGTGCTGGTGGTCAGTGCCGAGAAGACAATCGCCCGAGCGGTGGCCGACCCAAGCAGCGCCGTCCGGCCAGCCCGCCAGTTCATGACGAAATAGACGTTGAACGACACGCCGACGCCGAGCAGCAGCGGCAGTGCGATGATGTTAGCGTAATTGAGCGGCAGCGACAGAAGAACCATGATCAGCAGCGTCATCAGCCCCGATAGCAGCAGCGGCGCAAGCACCAGCGCCACGGCGCGCACACGGCGGAGGGAGATGAACAGGATCAGCGTGATCGCCAGCAGCGCATAGGTGGCTGCCGTGCGGAAAGCACCGACGATAGTGGCGCTGGAAGCCTCAATGGTGACCGCCGACCCGCCCGCATTCGGCGCCACCGCGGTTACCTCACGGACGAACTCCGCCAGCCCCTTGCTGATATTGCTGTCCGCGAATTTGGGCAGCACCTGCACGCGCGCTTGCCCGTCCGGCAGCATCCATTGCCGTTTGATGTCCGCCGGGATGGTGTTCAGCGTCACCGGTTCTGCGTTGAGCGAGAGGTCGAGCTGCTGCAGCTCGAGCGGTAGGAACTGCGTCAGCGCCGTATTCAAAGCCATGACGGTGGCGTCCGATGCGGTCTCGACCTTCGCCAGATCGCCGGCGATGGCCCGCAACGGATTGTTAGGCGCCAGCTTGGCCAAGGCTGGTTCGATCTGCTCGAGCGCGGTCTTCGCCCCCATACGGATCTGACTGGCAGTTACCGGCGCCGCGGAGGCCGGTGCGGTCAAGGTCGGCTCCAGGATGGACTGCGCATCGGCAATGATGGCGAGCTTCTGCGTCTGATCATCGGGGATGAAGCTCGCGATCGTACGCACGCTATCGACCGTGGAGAGCGGCTTGATCCGCGCCGCCAGCGCCGTGGCGGCCTGCACGTTCGGCGCCAGAATATCAATCGTGAAGGGGTTGGTGATTGGCGAGTTCATCAGCTCTTTCAGCGTGTGCATCGCCTCGGTGTTCTGATTGTTCGTGTCGAGCGGGTTGGCATCGAACGTCAGCGTCGGAGACAGCGCGATGCCGGCGATCGCCAGCGCTCCGAAGACCAGCAGGATCGGCTTGCGCCAGTGCGCCACCAGCGGATCCAGCGGCACCGCCCAGGCAAATCCGACCAGCCCCTTCTCACCGGGTGGATGCAGCAGGGTAATCGCCGCTGGGAGGAAAGTAATCGTACAGACGAAGGCGATCAGCATGCCGACGCCGGCGATCAATCCGAGCTCCGCGACGCCGCTAAAGGCGGTCGGCACGAAGGCGAGGAACCCAGCCGCCGTGGCGACCGAGGCAACGAGGATTTGCACGCCGGTGCGGGCCGCGGTCTGCCGGATCGCCTCGCCAAAATCTTGGAACTCGTAGCGCCGTTCCCGAAAGCGGACGGAGAACTGGATGGCGAAGTCAACGGCGATGCCGACGAACAAAATTCCAAACCCGACCGAGATCAGGTTCAGAGTGCCGACAGCGGCCGCGGCGAAGCACAGCGTCAACGCCAATCCAAGTACTAGTGTGAGCAGGATCGGCACGATCAGCCGCCAGGTCTTCACGGCGAAATAGAGCCAGAACGCAATTAGAACGATGCTGCCGGCGAGGCCGACGACCACGCCTTCGGCCACGGTTTTGAACTGCTCGTCGGCCAGCGCCACCTGCCCGGTGATCGCAACTTGGGCCTCGCCTGATTTCACGAACGGCAGGTCGGCGGCGGCGGCACGAATGGCAGCAGTGGCAGCACCGCCGGGCTGGAGTGAGCCGTAGTTCAGCTTCGGGTGCACCAGGACGAAGCGGTACTGGCCCGCTAGGTCGGTCAGGCCGCCGCCCAACAGCGACTGCCAGGACAGCGGCTGCGGCCGGCCGGCCAGCGCCCTTTCCATTGCCATGTGAAAGGCGCGCAGCTCCGGAAAATAGGGCGAGAGATCGGTGCCCTGCTTGGTCACCCCGACGCCGAGCAGGGCGAGCGCGGAAAACAGGCCCCGCGCCGAGGGATCGGCGACGAGCTGTCCCAGAAATGGCTGCGCCGAGATGACTTGGTTCATCAGGTCGGTGAGCTTCTTGGTGTCCAGGAAGAGGAGCCCCTCCTTCCGCAAGAAGGGTGAGGCGTCCGGCCGAGTAACGTCCTGGATCGTCGCATGGTCCTTGGCCAATCGATCCGCCAGGGCGGCGGCAGTGGCCTCGGATTCCTCGGGCTCCGCCGCCTTGATCGCGACCACCAGCAGATTGTCGAATTGCGGGAAGTCGCGCGCCATCTCCACGGCATGTTGCCGCCATGCGAGTTTGCTCGAGAACATCTCGGACGTATCGGTGGTCACGCCGAGATGGCCCGCGGCGTACGCCAGCGCCAGCACGGCGGCCAGCGCGCCTGCTGCGACGACCGCAAAGGCGTGGCGGCGACAGGTGTCGGCCACGTGGACCAGCAGAGCTTGGAGCGACATAGGCGGCGGTGATAGTCGCTCCCCACCGGCGGGTCCATGCGGCCGGCGCGCGTGCGCCGGAGATTGTGAGGCATGGCGACAGAGGCGCAGAATGTCGCCACTGAAGGAGGCCCCATGTCACCACGTGCTCTTCCGCCGTTCCGTGCCGATCACGTCGGCAGTCTGCTGCGCCCGGCCAAGCTGCAGGCGGCGCGCGCGGACTGGCGGGCAGGAACCCTGTCGTCCGAGCGCCTGCGCGCTCTGGAAGACGAGTGCATCGCGGCTGCGATCAGCCGGCAGGAGGAAATCGGGCTGCACGCCGCCACGGACGGTGAGTACCGCCGTGCCTACTGGCATTACGATTTCGCCGCCGGACTGGATGGCGTCGAAATCTACGAACCGGAGCAGAAGATCCAGTTCAAGGGCGCTACCCTGTCGCAAGCGCTGCGGGTGACCGGGCGCATCCGCTATCGGCAGCCTGTGATGGTGGATCACTATCGGTTCCTCGCGGACCACGTGCGCAGTGCGGTGCCGAAACAGACGATACCCTCACCGTCGGTGGTGCATTTTCGTGGCGGCCGTGCCGCTATCGATCGCGCCGCCTATCCCGAGCTTGAGGCGTTCTTCGCCGATCTGGGCGAGGCCTATCACAGCGCGGTCCAGGCTTTCGCCACGGCGGGGTGCCGGTATCTGCAACTCGATGAGGTGTATATCGCCTATCTCTGCGACCCGGAGCAGATCGCTGAACTCAAGGCGCGGGGGGAGCATGTAGAGGGGCTGCTCGACATCTATGCCAAGCTGATCAATCGCGCGATCGCCGGCCGGCCGGATGACATGACCATCAGCATGCATCTCTGCCGGGGCAATTTCCGCTCAACCTGGGTTGCTTCGGGGGGCTATGAGCCGGTGGCCGAGGTGTTATTCAACACGATCAATGCCGACGCGTATTTCATGGAATATGATTCCGACCGGGCCGGTGGATTCGAGCCGCTGCGCTTCGTCCCGCGCGGGCGGAAGATGGTCGTGCTCGGCTTGGTGACCAGCAAGACCGGAGTGCTCGAGAGCAAGGACGAGCTGAAGCGCCGCATAGAGCAGGCGAGCAAATACCTGCCGCTGGAACAGCTTGCGCTCAGTCCCCAATGCGGCTTCGCCTCGACCGAGGAGGGCAACCTGCTGACCGAGGAAGAGCAATGGGCGAAGCTGCGGCTGTGCATCGAAGTGGCGCGAGAGGTATGGGGCGGGCTATGAGCATGCACGGTTTACCGCCCCTTGTGGGCTAAGGATTTCACATATCCTCGGAACGAATGGGGTCTCGTGAAAAGGGGTTCACACGGAGGACCACCGAGGACCGCACGGAGAGCCACGGAGGGGTTATACCCTCCAGCAACATGACCGCCTTCGTGGCGCTCCGTGAGTCCTCCTGTGTTCTCCGTGTGAACCCTTGCCGGATTGTGACCTCGTCGAGGTCTGGCGATTGTTTCGCGCATGTGTGAACCGCCGTAGCCCTTGCGGGAGGGGGCAGGGGGAGGGGCGAGGGGGCCGACCCCACATGGTCGGCCCCCCTTTCACGCTACCACCAACACTCCAGCGCCCCACCGTAATTGTAGGTCGGAAGAGCGAAGCGCATTCCGCCATCGTTGGCCGTACAAAGGTCAATCTCAAATCAAAGTCGGGTGGCATTACGTAAGCAACTTGCCCTAATATCCTCTTGCAGCGGCACCGCCGTTGCAAAATCAAGATCCCTGCACGTGGGAATTGTCGAGCTTGCATCTCCCGAGATGCCGATTCTGCTCCGCTGGCGACCGCGACGGGTCAGCGTCGATGGCCAAGGATGTCCGCCGCTTACGGATGTGGGCAATCCACCAGTCCATCTGCCAATCCGTGTATCCGAAGAGCATGCCCTCAAGACGCTCGAAGTCGTCATTCCAACCGCACTTTCGCGCTGCGGCGTGGATCAGTTTCCAGGCCTGGATGCGCCACTCTTCGCCCTTTGGGGTGTTATCATAATAAACCTCCCGAACTCCCGCGATGACACGGCCATCCTTCAAACGGTAGGGTTTGGGAAACGGTTCGACACAGACCTCTTTGTGCAGCAAGCCCTGTGCCACATATCGGTCGAACCGTTCCTCCCCATCATGGAGGTGTGGCGGATACACATCGCCCATCCGCGCAAAGAGCTTCGTGCCGTCCAGGGGCAGGGGCAGTTCATAATTCGTGTGTACGAGATAGGGAATTGCACGTAGGCCGTTCCGGCAGCCGAGGCGGACCTCGCGTCCGCCCGGGTCGAACGCGACGCCGAAGCGCTTGTTGATCGCAGCCAACTCGCCGGCATCGATAGTGTAGGAGTATCCCAGTTCGGGACCACCGTTGGCACATAAGCCGAGCACGTCGCGAAGTTCTCTCAGATCGACAACATAGAACGCAACCTCCAGAACGGGGCAGCCGTGGTCAGGGTCGAGGGCTTGCAGGAAGAAGCGGTGCGGCGCGTCGGACATGGCGTCCACCTTTAGCACATCTTGCGCGCTGTTGGCCTTAGTCCTGTGTTTTGTGATGTGAGACCCAGGCTAACCGCGCTCACGGGCACAGCCCCGGCAACCAACTCAATTCTGATCATGGCTCCGAGCAGGAGCGCCGGCTATTTCGGCGCTCGGCAGATCCACACCCTCGTAGAGCTCTGGCATCGGGATCTCCATCCCGGGGTCGTGCAATCGCAGCATGTCCTCGGCGGTGAGAGTTATGGCGATCCACGCATCGTCGCGTCGGCGCAGCAGGGTGAGACCGATTATGTTCTGCTCGACGATGACGTAGGTGTGAATGGTGGGAACAGCCAAATACTCGCGGACCTTGATGATCCGATCAGTTGCGCTATTGCCGGGGCTGAGCACCTCGAAAACAATAACGGCGCCTTCGACGAGGCGCGATTGTCCATCTGCTTTCGTGCAGCTTATGAAGGCGTCCGGGTACCGCACGATATCACCAATGGTCGGAAGTCCGTCGTCAGGCCCGAAGGGCTCGCAACCGCTGCCTCGGAGGCGGCCGCGCAAGGCGGCGTGGATATTTCGGACGATACGGTTGTGGTTGACCGATGACCCGACCATGGCGACCGGCCCGAAGCCGTCGAACTCGTAGCGGATAGCCTGGGTCTCGACCCAGGCGAGAAACTCGTCGCGGCTCATCCGCGGCTTGCGAAGGGCGATGTTCATGGCCGGCAGTATAGCACGTTGTGCCATGGGGTGCGGCCTGACATTAAAATTCCCCGCTGCGATACGCATCATTGAGGCGCTGCGAATCTTCCCCCGTCGGCTCCTCCCACGCCTCGCCGCGGCGCCGCAACGCACCGGTAAACTCCGGCGGGCGTTTGGCATTGAACGCATGGCGCCCTTCCTCGCCGTCCATCGTTGCCTGGATCAGCAGCGAGTTCATCAACGTCTGCACATGCCACGCCTGGTCCATCGGCAACTCGCCGAAGCGGACCACGAATTCCTTCATCATCCGCACCGCGACTGGCGGCAGCATCACGATATGGCGGGCGATTTCCTGCGCCCGCTCCATCAGCCGGGCATGCGGCACGACTTCGTTGACCAGCCCGATCCGCAGCGCCTCCGCCGCATCGAACGGTTCATCGGTCAGCAGAATCTTCATCGCGTCGATGTAGCGAAGCTGGCGCGATAGCAGAGTGGCGCCCGGTCCGTGCCCCAGCCAGCCCTGCGAGATAAGCGCGAACTTGAATCGTGCGTGCTCGGCGCTGGCGATGCGGATATCGGTCGAGGACAGCAGCAGATAGAACCCCGCCCCGGCCGCCCAACCGTTCACCGCCGCGATCACCGGTTTCCACACCCGCGGATAATGATCGCCCATCCGCCCATCGACGCCGGTCTTCTGCCCATGCACCGTAGCGGCGAGCGGCCAGAAGATGCGCTTGGTGCGCAGGTACTCGCGCTCTTCCTCGGTGATGTTCGGGCGCGGCGCGAGATTGTGTCCGCCGCAGAAATGCCGCTCGCCCGCACCGGTCACGATCGCGCAGCGGATGTCGCGATCCTCCCACAGATCGATCCAGGCGGCCGAGATCTCGTCCGACATGGCCTTGTCAAGGATGTTCGCCTTGGCGGGATTGTTCAGCGTGATGGTGGCGATCCCGTCTCGCTTCACATAGTCGATGGCCAAATCGGTACCCTCCCTGCAAAACGGCGCCTTATCCCGGCATGTCTCAAACGTCGCGGGCTGCTCCCCACTCGCTAAGCAAGATGAGCATGTCCGAGAGGCCCAGGGCGGGATAGTTTTCTATCGCGGTTACGAACTTGCGGTCCGCCACCACCAGTTTCTGGGCTCCCGTCGCGACGGCAAAGGCCAGATACAAGGTGTCGTATGGCGAATGACCAATGGCCAAGCCGATCTCCAGGGCGACGTCATGCAGCCCCAGTTCCGCGGTCGGTGTTGGCTGGACCTGGGCGCGAAGCAAGGCTAAGCCCTCCCGGGCCTCCTCCGGTGTGAACACCTGCCTTCTGACCTGCAGCCACAGGACATTGCAGGCTTCGTTCAGCCAGAAGTCCGGGACCAGCAACTCCTCCCCGCTGACGGCCAGGGCCTGGGCGATATGGCTGTCCGCCTCCTGCAGCACCCATTTGAGGCCGACCGAGGCATCGACGACGAGGGCCAGGTCAGGTTCCTTCCGACGAGCCAGTCAGAGAACGCATCCGGGCGGCGCGCAACTCCTCTAGAAGTTCGGAAACCGAGGCCGATCCGCGGCCAACGGTCCGGCGGCGGAACTCTGCAAGGCGATCGGCGGCCTGCTGGCGACGGGCCTCCGAGGCTTCCGCCGCCAACACCGAGCGCAAGATTTCCCGGTGCTCAGCCTCTGCCGAACGGCCATGTTCAGCCGCCCTGATCCGAAGCCGGCGGACGACGTCTTCCTCGAGATTGCGGACCGTGAGTGTAGCCATCGGCGTCTCTGTGCTATCATTGCTGCGATTGACAGCATATCTGATTCTCAGCGCGGAGAGAAGATCTGTTCGCCCGCCCTACACGCACCCCTCGTTGCGCAGCAGCTCCGCCACCGCCTCCGCCGGCACATCTGGCGCGGTGAAGGCTTGGCCGATGCTGCGCGCCAGCACGAAGGTCAGCGCGCCGTCGCGCACCTTCTTGTCCCGGCGCATCCGACCAATCAGCGCCTCGGCGTTGAACCGGCGGTTCAGCCGGTGCAGCTCCGCCGGCAACCCGACCGAGGCAAGGTGCGACACGACGCGCTCGGCATCATCAGCCGCACAGTGCCCGAGTCGCGCCGACAACCGGAACGCCAACCCTATTCCGACCGCTACCGCCTCGCCGTGCAGCAGCCCGCCCGAGTAACCGATCTCCGCCTCCAGCGCATGGCCGAAGGTGTGACCGAGGTTCAGCAGGGCGCGGCCGTCCGACGGCTTCTCCTCCCGCTCGTCATCGCCCACAACCGCGGCCTTGAAGGCGCAGGCACGCAGGATCGCCTCGACCTGGGCGTCGCGGTCGCCGTTCACCACCGCCTCTCCGTGCTGCTCGCACCAGGCGAAGAACCCGGCATCCCCGATCAGCCCCGCCTTGGCGATCTCGGCGTATCCGGCCTGTCTTTCCCTCATCGGCAGGGTCGTCAGCGTGCCGGTATCCGCCAGCACCATCCGCGGCTGGTGGAACGCGCCCACCAGGTTCTTCCCACGGCCTGTGTTAACCCCGGTCTTCCCGCCCACCGAGGAATCCACTTGCGCCAGCAAAGTGGTCGGCACCTGCACGAAGGGCAGCCCGCGCAAAGTGGTCGCGGCAGCGAACCCCGCCAAGTCCCCCACCACCCCGCCGCCTAGCGCAATGACCGTCGTTCTTCGCTCGATCTGCCGCTCCAGCAACCGATCGACCAGTGCTGCCCACCCTTCCAGGCTCTTCGATGCCTCTCCGGCCGGGACGGTGATCGATTCCGCCGCGACGCCGGTCTCCGCCAGCCCTGCCAGCAGCGCCGGCAGGTGCAAAGCCGCAACGACCTCGTCCGTCACCACGATGGCGCGCTTCTGCGGCAGTACCGGGGCCAGCAGTGCTCCGGCGCGGTTCAGCAATCCGTCGCCCACCACGACGTCATAGCTCGCGCTCGGCAGCGTCACCGCCAGCCGCCGCAGAGCGCGCCAAGCCAGCACAGCGTCCAGCACGCGCGAGGTTGTGGCCTCGGGTGGTTCGTCGGTGCAATCCACGATCACGTCCGCCTCGGCATAGATAGGGGCACGCTGGTCCATCAGACGCTGCAGGATCTCAGCCGGATCGCCGCCGGCCAGCAACGGCCGGTGGTCGCGTCCGGCAACGCGCCGCACGAGCGTCGGCAACCGGCAGCGCAGCCAAACCGAGATGCACCCGCCACGCACCAGCGCGCGCGTGCCGGGATCCATGAAGGCGCCGCCGCCGAAGGCAAGCACGATCGGCTCGCCAGACAGCAGGCGCCGGATAACCCTTCGTTCGCCATCGCGAAACGCTTGCTCACCGTACCGCTCGAAAATCTCCGGAATAGTACTGCCGGCGGCCAGCTCGATCTCGGTGTCGGCGTCGCGGAACGGTAGACCGAGCCGCGCGGCCAAGCGCCGCCCGATCGAGGTCTTGCCCGCGCCCATCAGGCCCACAAGGACGATGCTGCGGCCGGTCAGCGCATCCGGCAGCGGTGCCGCTTCCTTGAGCGCGGTGTTGCGTGACATGGTAAGCGAAGGCTAGCACACCGGCGGAGCCCCAGGCCAAACGCCCGGGAGTCGCGACCGAGCTGGAGCCGCCTCATGAGCCGCATGTTCCTGATCGTGCTCGCCGCCGGCCTCATCGTGGTCGCGCTCGCGGCGCTGATTTTGGGCGCGTTCCCGCCCACCCCGGCCGAACATCACGTCGAGCACACCGTGCCGAACGAGCAAATCAAGGGACAATAGGGCAGCCCACTATGCCGCAGTCCGTCGACCACAATATCGAGGCATTCCTCGAGATGCTCGCAGCTGAGCGTGGGGCGGCGCCCAACACGCTGGCAGCGTACGCGGCCGATCTGCGTGTTTTCGCTGCTTTCGCCTCTCGCCGTGGCGCCGCTGCCGCGACGGCGGACGCGGCGATCCTGCAAGCTTATATGGCCAACCTGCATTCCACCGGTCGATCGGCCCGGACGGCGGCACGCCGGCTTTCCGCACTCCGCCAGTTCTATCGCTTCCTGCTGCGCGAGAGGGTTCGGGCGGACGATCCGACCGCGCTGCTCGACTCGCCGAAGCTGCCGAAGCTGCTGCCTAAATGCCTGACCGAGCAGGAAGTGGACGCGTTGCTGGCCGCTGCCGCCAAACGCCCGGGGCCGGCGGGCGTGCTGGCGCTGGCGGCGCTGGAAATCCTCTATGCCACGGGGATGCGGATCTCGGAGCTTCTGTCCCTGCGCGCCGGCGCACTCACCGGTGATGCGCAGGCGCTGCTGATCCGAGGCAAGGGCGGAAAAGAACGGATCGTCCCGTTATCGGCCAAAGCGAAAGAGGCCGCTTCCGCCCTCACGCGCGTGATTGGCACCGGCTCCGCCTGGTTGTTCCCCGGACGCGACGGCCGCCGCGCGATGACGCGGCAGGGCTTCGTTCTGCTGGTCAAGCAACTGGCGGTGGCGGCCGGCATGAATCCCGCACGCGTGTCGCCGCACGTGCTCCGGCACTCCTTCGCTTCGCACATGCTGGCACGCGGCGCGGATCTGCGCAGCCTGCAGATGTTGCTCGGCCATGCCGATATCTCGACCACGGAAATCTATACACACGTGCTAGCCGAGCGGCTGGCGCGGCTCGTCGAAGAACACCACCCGCTCGCGCGCGCGGCGCGGGGGAGCGGCGACCGGTGAACGAACCCTAACGCCAGACACACATCGCCGCCCTGCGCTAGCACCGGCCCGGCTTTCGCTCACCCGACGTATCGGCTATGCGACCAGCCGATGCGCATCCTGTTCGTCACCTCCAACAGGGTCGGCGACGCGGTCCTCTCGACGGGACTGCTCGACCATCTGATCCGCTCACATCCGAAGGCGCGCATCACCGTCGCCTGCGGCCCCCCCGCTGTTGGCGTGTTCGCCCAGATGCCGAACCGCGAGCGCACACTGGTGATCGACAAGCAGCCATGGGACCTGCACTGGCTGCCGCTTTGGGCATGGGCAGCGTCGCACCGCTGGGACCTTGTGGTCGATATCCGCGGCTCGGCGCTGGCGTTCATGGTCTGGGCAAAGCGCCGCGCTGTAATGCGGCGCCGACCCGGGCACAAGACCGTGCAGCTCGCGGCGGTATTGGGGCTGCGCGACCCGCCCCTGCCTGTGGCCTGGACCGGTCCAGAGGACAGAGCCCGGGCGGCGACGCTGCTGCCGGGGGGCCGGCCGATCGTTGCCCTGGGTCCGACCGCCAACTGGGCGCCGAAGGCTTGGCCCGCCGAACATTTCGCCATGCTGTTCCGCCGTCTCGAAGCGGGGCCTCTGCCGGGTGCTCGTCCGGCAGTCTTTGCCGGACCCGGCGAGCAGGAGCGCGCCATGGCTGCACCACTGCTGGCGGCGCTGCCGGGCGCGATCGATCTCTGCGGCCGCCTGACCCTGGCCGAGGCAGCGGCGTGTCTCGCGCGGGCCGCCCTATTCGTGGGCAACAATTCTGGACTGATGCACTTGGCGGCAGCCACGGGCGTGCCGACGCTCGGCCTATTCGGCCCGACCCCAGCCGCGGAATACGCACCAGCCGGCCGGCGAGCCCAGGCGGTGGTGGCCCCTGCCTCCGCGATGCATGAGCTCTCGGTCGGCGCCGTGCTGAACGCCGCGGCGCGGCTGCTGGCGCGCGATCGGGCTCCCGCCCTGGTCCCGGCGGGCGATTGACGGCGCATGCCGGCGGCCCGCCCCGCCAATCCACCTGACGAAGCGTCGCTGCATGAGGCGGCGCTCGATTATCTTGCCCGATACGCCGCGACCCAGGCGACGCTGCGGCGCGTCCTCGATCGCCGGGTTGATCGATGGGCGCGTGCGCAGGGCGACGCGGCGGACGCTGGTCAACTGGCGGAAGCGCGACGGTTGGTACGCGTTGTGATTGCGCGGCTGGCGGCCGCCGGCGCCGTGGATGATGCCGCGTTCGCCGTTGCGCGGGCGCGCAGCCTGAGTCGCGCCGGCCGCTCGCGGCGCGCCGTGGCGGCATATCTGGCCGCAAAGGGGGTGGCCGGCGAGATCGCCCGCGCCGCGCTGCCCTCCGAGGACGATGCGGAGCTCGCGGCTGCCCTGTCTCTCGCCGCGCGGCGACGGATCGGGCCGTTTCGCAGACCGGACACCCCCCTTGACGAGACGCTGCGCCGGCGTGAGCAAGGCATGCTGGCGCGTGCGGGGTTTACGCAATCGATCGCCTCCCGTGCCCTGCTGACGGAGCGCGATAAGGCGGAAGACATCCTGCACTGGCTGCGACGGGGCTGAGTGGAGATGACCGATTACGACAGCCGCGCCGACACGCTCGCGCACATTCATGCAGTGCGCGACAACCTGGAAACCTTCGTTGTGGCTCTGCTGGAACGAGGCCGGGTGCACGACGCAAGCAAGCTGGATCCGGAGGAGAAGCCGGTCTTCGACCAGGTGTTTCCTCTATTGGAAGGGGTGGCGTACGGGTCGCCGGAATGGGACGCAGTGATCGAGCAGGCTCAGCCTGCGCTCGATCATCATTACCGGTGCAACTCGCACCATCCCGAGTATTACGGCGCCGCCGGCATTGCCGGGATGGACCTGTTCGACGTTGTCGAGATGCTGTGCGACTGGATCGCCGCGGCCAAGCGCAATCCGGCGGATGGGGTGAAGCTTGCGCACAATGTCGAGCTGTTCGGCGTCGACCGGCAGCTCGCTAGCATCCTGGCCAACACGCTGGCGCGCTGGCCGTCGCGGTGAGTCCGGTGCGAAGGCCGGGCGCAGCGAGGGGCCGCCTCAGAAATCTGTCCCCCGATCTATCCTCCTGAGGTAACGTATGACGGTCTGGGTTGGCGCGCCCTGCCGCCCGTTCGGCGCGGATACTCTCCGGCCGAAGGAGTGGGCCCACGAGCCGTCTCTTGCCGACACAGGGGGACTCATGGCGATCCGCAAGCTGCTGCTCCCGTTGCAAACCACTGCCACGGCCGCGGCGGCACTCTCCACCGCGTTGATGGCAGCGCGGATGTGGGACGCCCATCTCGCCGTATTGCATGTGGTCGCAGCCCGCGGGCGCGAGTCCGAGATGCAGGCGGTGTTCGACCGGTTCGTTGCTGATAATGCCATTCAAGTGGCGGCGGCAGCGCCGGACGCCGAGTTTCCGACCGCGAGTTTCCACGTCGCTCCCGGCCGGGAAGCAGACGCCGTCGCCTATGAGGCGCGGCTTGCCGATCTGACCGTCGTCCCGCATCCGGCAAGCGGAGAAGACGTCTCTTCCTCCGACGCGCTGCACGCCGTGCTGTTCGACTCTGGTCAGCCGGTGTTGATCGCACCGCGAACCGCCCCTAGGGAGATCGGCACCCGCATTTGCCTGGGTTGGAACGGGTCAGCCGAGTCCGCCTCGGCCGTTCTGGCGGCATTGCCCTGGCTGCGGCGGGCGGAGGCGGTGCGCATTCTCTGGTCGGAGGACTACCAAAGGCGGGGGCCAATGGCGCCGGAACTTGAGGACTACCTAGCCGCCCACGAGATCATCTCCGACCGGATGATGTTTCGATCGGTCAACAACGTCGTCGGCGCGGGCCTGCTGGCGGCAGCGGGCGAATTCGGGGCCGATCTGCTGGTGATGGGGGCTTACTCGCACTCACGGCTGCGCCAATTGATCCTGGGCGGGGTGACGCGGCACGTATTGGAGCACGCAGCTATACCCCTGATGATGCATCGGTGACGCTGCGCGCTGCGTGGTCACGACGGCGCCGGCCCCAACTCCTGCCCGGCCAGCCGGCGATGCAGCAGATACATCGGCGCGGCGAGAGCCGAGATCGCTGCCGCGGCGAACATCGCGCCCACCGGACTGCCGTAGAGGTCTGCGGCGCGGCCGCATAGCGCCGGCACCACCGCGCCGCCGGCGTAGTACATGGTGTAGAATATACCCATTCCGACCGCGCGATGCTGCGGCCGCGCCGACAATGTGCCGAGCGCGATGATCACTCCTGCGTGCAACGATCCCGGCACGCCCACAAGCGCCCCCCACGCCATGGGCCAGTCCAGCAGACCGAACCCGGCCATGCCGACCACCAGCGAAGCGGTGGCGACGAGGAAGGTTCGCCCGGCGCCGAAACGCGGGGCAACCGCCCCACCAAGCAGCGTTGCGGGCGCGCTGCCCCAGGTCGCGATCCCGACCACCAGCCCCGTCATCCCAAGCCCTTCGCCACGCTCCGCCATCAACGAAGGGAGGTACGAGAGAAAACCGGTATAGCCCGCAGTGTAAGCGGTCCAGATCAGCCCTGCGACCAGCAGCCGAAGGCATTCTCGCGCGCTCGGCACGGAGAAGGTGCGGGGGACGGCATTCGATCCTTCGGTCGCGTGGAAAGCCGCCAGGAACAGCAAAGTGGCGAGCCCCATCCCCAGCCCGCCGAACAGAAACGCGGCTGGCCACCCAAAACGCTGAGCCAGCGGCGGACCGACGAACTGGCTGAGTCCGACGCCGACCGGGTAAGCGGCCACCGAAATTCCGATCGCCAGCATGAAACGGGGACCATGAAACCAGTCGGCGATGACCTTGCTCGCCAGCACGATCATCGCCACCGCGCCAATCCCGGAGACCATCCGCCCGGCAGCGATCCACCGGAGGTCGCCATGCGCCGCGCTGATGAACCCGCCGAAAGTCATCAGGGCGAGTCCGGTCCCGAGAACGGTGCGATCGCCAAACCGTCGCCCCAACAGGCCGAGCGGCAACGCGACGAACGCTCCGGGAAGCATATAGGCGCCGATCAGCGAGCCAAGCCCGGCATAGTCGAGGCGAAAGCGGGACATCAACTCGGGGCCGAGGCTGGCGACCGTTTGGAACTGGTAGCCGAAGCCGATGCGCGCCAGCACCAACGCCGCGAGTATGGTCCAGGCGCGAGTGCCCATCGTTTCCTCGGGTCGGCAGCTTAGGACAGCCGCTTCTCCATCTCCACCCAGGTAGGTTCGGCATAGCCGGGGTGAGCGTGCCGGCCGATCTCGACGAAGCCGCAGCTCGCGAACAGTCGCCGGTTGCCGGCGAGCGCCAGCTGCGTGCCCAGCCTGAGTCGCGCGAGCCCGCGCTGGCGTGCAGCCGCTTCAGCCGTGCCAAGCAGCGCCCGCGCGATGCCCTGCCGCCGAGCCGCCGGATGGACGGCCAGGCGGCTGATCGGCAATTCGTCGCCGCCCGCTTCCCATAGGACCACGCCGATGATCCGGGCACCGGACTCAGCGACCGTGCCGCCACCCCGTGCCAGATGGGTCGCCAGCGTATCCGTGGTGACGCCGAGGGCGGAGGCAGGAGGATCCAGAGGGACAGGCTGTGCGGCAAAGGCGGCACGGATCAATGCCGCCGCGGCCTCCGCATCCGACCGGCACAGCGGGCGAAGCACGACTTGCATGCCTCACGGTAGTGCCTCCGCCCTTCGGCGCCTATCTTGGGGCGATGGCCGAAATTCCTGCCTTCCTCGACAGCCAGCGACCGGCTGTGCCGGACATGGTCGTGCCGCGCGGCATCGTGCCGTTCTTCCTGCCCCGGCGTCCGGTGCGCGGCCGGCTGATCCGGCTTGGTCCGCTTGCTGATGCTCTGCTCACCCGGCATGCCAACCCCAGCGCGGTCCGCCGATTGCTAGGCCAGGCGCTGGCGCTTGCCGCCGGGCTTGCCGCCGCGCTCAAATTCCAGGGCTCGTTCAGCCTGCAGGCCAAAGGCGATGGCCCGGTGCCGATGCTTCTGGTCGACTGCACGGATGACGGCGCTCTGCGCGGCTACGCTCGTGCCGATGCAGACCGGCTCGCGGCACTACTGGGGACCGGCGCGGCGCCCGCCGCCGACAGGCTGCTCGGTGATGGCTATCTGGCCTTCACCGTCGATCAGGGTCCCGACCAGCACCGTCACCAGGGCATCGTCGCCATGCAGGGCACCAACCTGGCCGATATGGCGCAGCATTATTTTCGCAGTTCCGAGCAGCTTCGCTGCGCACTGCATCTTGCCTGCGAGAAGACCGCGCTCGGCTGGCGCGCCGCGGCGCTCATCCTTGAGAAAATTGCGGGCGCCGGTGGGGTTGATCCGGACATGTCGGAACAGGAGCAGGAGGAGAGCTGGCGCACGGCCACGACGCTGGCGGCCACGGTCACCGACTCTGAACTGCTCGACGACGGGCTGGCTCCCGAGCGGTTGCTCTACCGGCTGTTCCACACTGAAGGCGTCGCCGCCGACCGTGCCCGTGCCTTGTCCTATGGCTGCCGATGCTCACGCGCGCGCCTGGCAGGAATCCTCGAGGGCTTTCCGCCTGATGACCTCGATCACATGGCGGCGGGGGGCGAGATCGTGATGACGTGCGAGTTCTGTAATTTCGATTTTCGCTTCGCCCGCCGGGACGTGCGTGGGCGGGCCGGGCTGCATTGACCGGGCGGCAGCGGTTTGCTGCTGTCCGCCGCCCGGACGGGTCGAAGGTGACCGCATGATCCCCAGCATGCCCACGCGCGTCTGGTTTCGCCCTGCCGTCGCCCTGCTGCTCGCGTTGCTGCTCGCCGCTTGCGGGTCGGAGCAGCCGGCTCCGCAGAGTTTTCCGCCTCTCGACTTCAGTTACCTCCCGCCGCTGCCGTTGAACGTGGAGGGGCTAGAGGTGCAGTCCCAGTACGTCTCGCCGGGGCCGCCGGATGTCAGCGAATATGACCCAGTGTCGCCCGTGGAGGCGCTGCGGCTCATCGCGACGGAACGGTTGAAACCGGTGGGTTCGGCCGGGCGCGCGGTGTTCGTCATCGACGATGCGGCACTGGTGCGGAACGGCGATACGATCACCGGCGCTTTCTCGGTCACGCTGAATATCTACACCTCTGCCGGGGTGCGCGCCGGTTTCGCGCAGGCAACGGTGACCCGCCAGATGACCAATGTGGGCGAGAACCTGCCAGCCGCGCTCTACACGCTGACCAGCCAGCTCATGCAGCAGATGAATGTCGAGTTCGAGTATCAAGTCCGCCGCTCTCTGCACGATTGGCTGGTATCCCCGGGCCCGACGCCACCGCCAGTACCGCAACAGGTGCCATCGCCGATGCAGACGCCGGCGCCCTCTTATTCGCCTACGCCAGCGGTTCCTGCGCCGCAGCCGATGCCGGAGCCGGCACCCCCCTACTCCCCGCCGGCTGGGCCGCAGCCGATGGCAGCACCACAACCGCCATTGCCCTATCCCCTGCCACCGGCCGTCCCGCTGCCACAACCGACCACGGCACCGCCGTCACCCATGCCGGCTCTACCCCAGGCGCCTCCACCGGCCGGTGCCTTGCCGGCGCCGTCAACCACACCGCCGCCGCCTTCGCCGCCGTTACCAGCACCGCTGCCACCGCTGGGACCGGTGCAGGATTAAGGCACGCTGTGCGGCTGGTTCGGCGTCGGGTGGTTCCGGTCGAAACTTGCCGCTCCGCTGTACTCGAGACGGAACCTGACCACTTGATACATGCTGGCACCCTCATCGACCTGACCCGCACCGACATCCAGTCGGTGCTTCCTGCGCGATCCTGAAACCATGGCGGACAACAGGTGGCAGTTCTGGATTGACCGCGGTGGCACCTTTACCGATATTGTCGCCCGCGATCCCGAGGGGCGGCTTTCCACCCACAAGCTGCTCTCGGAAAACCCCGGTCGCTATCGTGACGCCGCGTTGGCGGGCATCCGCACGATCCTGGGTCTCGCGTCGACGGCACCGATTCCCTCCGGGCTCATCGATAGCGTGAAGATGGGCACCACTGTCGCCACCAACGCCCTGCTGGAACGCAAGGGTGAACGCACGCTGCTGGCCGTCAACCGCGGCTTCGCCGACATATTGCGTATCGGCAACCAGGCACGACCGCGCTTGTTCGATCTCTCGATCCAACTTCCCTCGATGCTGTATGAGGAGGTCGTCGAGATCGGCGGCCGCGTAGGGGCCGACGGCGCCGAGATCGAGACATTAGACGAGGCGGGCGCGGGCGTAGCCTTTGCGAAGGCGCGCGCGAAAGGCATCACCGCCTGCGCGATCGTGTTGATGCATGCGTGGAAATACCCCGGACATGAGCAGCGTCTCGCAGAGCTGGCGCGGGAGGCGGGCTTTGTGCAGGTTTCGACCAGCCATGCGGTGAGTCCTCTGCTGCGGCTGGTCCCGCGCGGGGACACGACGGTCGCGGACGCTTACCTCTCGCCCATTCTGCGCCGCTACATCGATCATGTTGCCGGCGAGCTTGAGGGAGGACGATTGTTTTTTATGCAATCGAATGGCGGGCTCGCCGAGGCGCACTCCTTCCAGGGCAAGGACGCGATTCTCTCAGGGCCGGCGGGCGGCATCGTCGGCGCGGCGCGCACTGCGGCGAGGGCGGGGCTGGAGCGGATCATCAGCTTCGACATGGGCGGCACATCGACGGATGTCGCGCTCTACGCCGGCGGGTTCGAGCGTGCCTTCGAAACCGCGGTAGCAGGCGTGCGCCTGCGGGCCCCGATGATGGCGATCACCACCGTTGCGGCGGGCGGCGGCTCCATCCTGCATTTCGATGGCGCGCGCCTCCGGGTCGGGCCGGACAGTGCCGGCGCCGATCCCGGTCCGGCGTGCTATCGCCGCGGCGGACCCCTGACGGTCACCGACGCTAATCTCTGCGTGGGCAAAATTCAGCCGCGGCATTTTCCGGCGATTTTCGGCGCAAATGGCGACCTGCCGTTGGACGCGGAGACGGTGCACGCGAAATTTGCGGCACTTGCCGATGAAATCGCGGCGGCCACGCAAGAGCGGCGCACGCCTCAGCAGGTGGCGGAAGGTTTCCTGCGCATCGCGGTCGCCAATATGGCAAATGCGATCAAACAGGTTTCGGTGCAGAAGGGGCACGATGTCACTCGCTTCGCGCTGAACTGCTTCGGGGGTGCCGGCGGACAGCACGCCTGCCTCGTCGCCGACGTGCTGGGGATGGAGACGGTGTTCATCCACCCCTTTGCCGGCGTGCTCTCGGCCTATGGGATGGGGCTCGCCGATCAGACCGCGCTGCGTGAGCAGGCAGTCGAGATCCCTTTGACGCCCGATGCGCTGCCGGCGCTGACCACGTTGGCGAAGACGCTCGCGCAGAGAGCGACCGAGGCGCTCGTTGCCCAAGGGGCTGAGCCATCGCGCGTGGTCGTGCACCGGCAGTTGCACGTTCGTTATGTCGGTACTGAAGCGGCGCTGATCGTGCCGTTGTCGGACTACGCTGGCATCGTTGCCGATTTCACCGCTGCACACCGGGCTCGCTTCGGCTTCGTCACCCTGGACCGCGCATTGATGGTGGAGGCGCTGGCGGTGGAAGCGGTAGCGGCGGGCGAGCCAGTGCAGGAGGCAAAGCTGCAGTCCCGCACCGAGGGGGCGCCGACCGCCGTGGATCAGGTCCGCATCTTCACCGACGGCGCTGAGCATGCCGCGCCGGTCTTCGACCGAGCGGCTCTGCTCGCCGGAGACGGTATTGCCGGACCGGCGCTGATCCGAGAGGCCAATGCCACGACAGTCGTCGAGCCCGGTTGGACGGCAGAGATCACCGAGCTTGATCACATGATTCTACGTCGGACCACACCGCTCGCGACACGCGTTGCACCCGGCAGCGATCGTCCCGATCCCGTACTGCTGGAACTGTTCAACAACCTTTTCATGAATGTCGCCGAGCAGACCGGGGCAGTGCTGCAAAATACTGCGATGAGCGTCAACATTAAAGAGCGGCTCGATTTTTCCTGTGCGGTGTTCGACGACGAAGGCTATCTGGTTGCGAATGCGCCGCATATTCCCGTCCATCTCGGTGCGATGGGCGAAAGCGTGCGCACCGTTCTCGCCAATCGGCGTGACACGCTGAAACCGGGCGACGTGGTCGTGCTGAACAACCCCTACAACGGCGGCACGCACCTGCCCGATGTTACTGTCATCACTCCAGTGTTCGACGATGCCGGCATGCGCATCCGCTTCTTTCTCGGGAGCCGCGGGCACCACGCGGATATCGGCGGCATCACGCCGGGCTCCACTCCACCCGCCTCCAGCACACTGGAAGAAGAAGGCGTGGTGATCGACGACTTCCTGCTGGTGGACGGCGGACATTTCCGGGAAGCCGAACTCCGCGCACTGCTGGGCGAGGCAAAATATCCGGCCCGCAACCCGGACGTGAACATCGCCGATATCAAGGCGCAGGTGGCCGCTAACGAGAAGGGCGTCCAGGAGCTGAAGCGTGTAGTGGCGCAATATGGCTGGGAAGTCGTTGCCGCTTACATGCGTCACGTGATGAACAATGCCGAGGAGAGCGTCCGTCGGGTGATCGACCGCATCCGCGACGGCACGTTCGATTACACGATGGACGATGGCGCACTGCTGCGTGTAGCCGTGCGGGTAGATCGCGCAGGCCGGCGAGCCACAGTTGACTTCACCGGCACTGCACCGCAGCGCGACCATAACAACTTCAACGCACCGCCGGCCGTAACGCAGGCGGTAGTGCTGTATGTGTTCCGCTGCCTGGTGGGTGACGACATCCCGCTCAACGACGGCTGTCTGAAGCCGATCGAGCTGATCATTCCACCCGGAACGTTTCTTTCGCCACGCCCTGGTGCGGCCGTAGTGGCAGGAAATACTGAAGTGTCGCAGGCCACGTGCAACGCGCTGTTCGGTGCGTTGGGCGCAATCGCGTGCTCCCAGGCCACGATGAACAACTTCCTGTTCGGCGACGCCACGCGGCAATACTACGAGACGATCTGCGGCGGTACCGGTGCCGGGCCAGGATTTGCCGGAGTTTCCGCTGTCCATTCGCACATGACGAACACGCGAATGACCGATCCCGAGGTGCTGGAGCTGCGCTATCCCGCCCGTCTGGAACAATTTGCCATCCGCCGCGGGTCCGGCGGTGCAGGTCGCTGGCCTGGTGGTGACGGCGCCGTGCGCCGCATCCGCTTTCTGGAGCCAATGACGGCGGTGATCGTCTCGTCGCGCAGAAACGTTCCGCCGTTCGGCCTGGAAGGTGGGGCGCCGGGCACTCCCGGGCGACAATGGGTGGAGCACGCCGACGGTCGCATCACCATGCTAACCGGCACCGCCAGCGCGGAGCCGCAGCCTGGCGACGCATTCGTCATCGAGACACCGGGCGGGGGAGGGTATGGGGCGCTCTGACCCCATGTAGTCCGCCGAGAGGACTACCTCATCGCCGCTTTCAGGTTGTCGTCTATTTTCGCCAGGAAGTCTTGCGTGTTCAGCCAGGGCTGCTGCGGCCCGATTAGCACCGCCAGATCCCGGGTCATCGAGCCAGCCTCGACCGTCTCGACGCAGACCCGTTCCAGCGTCTCGGCAAAGCGCGTGACATCCGGCGTGTCGTCGAACCGCCCGCGACAGGAAAGCCCGCGCGTCCACGCGAAGATCGAGGCGATCGGGTTGGTGGAGGTCTGCTTCCCCTGCTGGTGCTGGCGATAGTGGCGGGTCACCGTGCCGTGCGCCGCCTCGCTTTCCACGATGAGTCCATTCGGGCTCATCAGCACCGACGTCATCAACCCGAGCGAGCCGAAGCCCTGCGCCACCACGTCGGACTGCACGTCGCCGTCGTAGTTCTTGCAGGCCCAGACATAGCCGCCGTTCCACTTCAGCGCCTGCGCCACCATGTCGTCGATCAGGCGGTGTTCGTAGATCAGCTTGCGCTTGTCGAACTCTGCCTTGAACTCGCGGTCGAAAATCTCCTGGAACAGGTCCTTGAAATAGCCGTCATAGACCTTGAGGATGGTGTTCTTGGTCGAGAGATAGACCGGCCAGCCGCGCTGCAGCCCATAATTGAAAGAAGCACGGGCGAAGCCTTCGATCGATTCGCGTGTGTTGTGCATGGCCATCGCCACGCCGGCGCCGGTGAATTCGTGCACATCGAGCGTCTGTGGCGTGCCGCCGCCGGCCGGCTGGTATGTCAGCGTGACTCGGCCGGGGCCCGGTATTTTCATCTCGGTTGCGCGGTAGATATCGCCATAGGCGTGTCGTCCAATGACGATCGGCTGTGTCCAGTGTGGCACCAGCCGCGGCACGTTCCGGCAGATGATCGGCTCGCGGAAGATGGTGCCGTCGAGAATGTTGCGGATGGTCCCGTTCGGGCTGCGATACATGCGCCGCAGATTGAACTCGCGCACCCGCGCCTCGTCCGGGGTGATGGTGGCGCATTTCACCCCCACGCCGTACTGCGCGATCGCTTTTGCCGCATCGACGGTAACCTGATCATCGGTCTTGTCGCGGTACTCGATGCCGAGATCGAAATATTTGAGGTCGATATCCAGGTAGGGCAGAATGAGCTTGTCCTTGATGAACCCCCAGATGATGCGGGTCATCTCGTCTCCGTCCAATTCGACGACGGGGGTCTTCACCTTGATCTTTGCCATTCTGTCCTCACGCAAGCGGGGCGGGTGGCGCATGCCGGCCCGATCGGCGGCAGACATTCGCATCGGGCCCGCGGGCGGACAAGCCTAACCGGAGAGAGGATATATTCCGCCCCTGCAGCCCGCGGGACTGCTCAATGTCCCCGCAGAATCTGCGACAGGAACAGCTTCAGCCGGTCAGTCTGCGGGTTTCCGAACATCGCCGCCGGGGTGCCGCTTTCGACGATCTCGCCGCGGTCCATGAACACCACCCGGTCGGCGACTTGCCGGGCGAAGCCCATCTCGTGCGTGACGCAGACCATGGTCATGCCGGATTCCGCCAGCTCGATCATCACGTCCAGCACTTCCTTGATCATCTCGGGATCGAGCGCCGAGGTCGGCTCGTCGAACAGCATGATCTTCGGCCGCATGCAAAGTGCGCGGGCGATCGCCACGCGCTGCTGCTGGCCGCCGGAGAGCTGGCCGGGATATTTCTTTGCCTGCTCGGGGATGCGCACGCGGGTGAGGAAACCCATCGCCAGTTCCTCGGCTTCGGCTTTCGGCATCTTGCGCACCCAGATCGGCGCCAGCGTGCAGTTCTCCAGGATGGTCAGGTGCGGGAACAGGTTGAACGACTGGAACACCATGCCGACCTCGCGGCGGATCTGGTCGAGCGCGCGCGTGTCATCCGTCAGTTCGGTGCCATCGACGATGATGCGGCCTTCCTGGTGCGCCTCCAGCCGGTTGATGCAGCGGATCATGGTGGATTTGCCGGAGCCCGATGGCCCGCAGACCACGACGCGCTCCTTCTCGGCTACCGTCAGCGAGACGTCGCGCAGCACGTGCAACTGCCCGAACCACTTGTTGACTTTATCCAGGACGATGGCCGCTGGCGCTTTCGCCTCGATCGTCGTGGCAGGCTGGCTCAATGTTGTGCTCATGGCATCAATTCCTGTCAGCGGCGGCGGCCGCGGTCAAGCTCGCGTTCCAGCCCATGGCTGTATTTCGACATGGCGAAGCAGAAGGCGAAATAGATCACCGCCAGCAGCACGTAGATCTCGTTGCCGAAACCCTGCCACGGCGGGTCCGCCACCGTCGTTGTCCCGGCCTTCAGCAGGTCAAAGATGCCGACGATCAGCACCAGCGAGGTATCCTTGAAGAAGCCAATGAAAGTGTTGACCAATGGCGGGATGACCAGCCGCAGCGCCTGCGGCAGAATGACAAGCGAGGTCTTCTTCCAATAGCTCAGCCCTAGGGCATCTGCCGCCTCGGCCTGGCCGCGCGGCAGCGCCTGCAGCCCGGCGCGCACCACCTCAGCGAGGTACGCGGCGGCGAACAGGATGATGGCCACCTGAGCGCACAGAAGTTTGTCGATGTTCATCCCCTGCGGCATGAACAGCGGGAACATCGTGGTGGCCATGAACAGCAAGCTAATCAGCGGCACGCCGCGGATCAGCTCCACGTAGACGACGCAGAGCAGCTTGACGGCCGGCATTTCGGTCGAGCGACGGCCGAGGGCGACGAAGACCGCCAGCGGGAAGGCCGCTGCCAGGCCGAGAGTCGCCAGGATGAGCGTGAGCGGCAGCCCGCCCCATCGGTATTGCGGCACGTAGGGCAGGCCGAACGCGCCACCCCACATCAGGATGCCGATCACCACCAGCGTGCCGATCCAGAACAGCGCCAGCTCCTTGCGCCAGAAGCGGCGCATGGCAGAGACGGCATAGAGCAGGATGAACAGCGCGATACAGATCGCCGGGCGCCATTGCTGGGCGAATGGGTAGAACGCGAAGAAGATAAAACGATACTTCTCGCGGATCACCGCCCAGCAGGCACCGATCCCCTGCGCCGCCCTGCAGACCTCGGTGTTCGGACCGTTCGGACCCTGCGGCACGCTCCAGACCGCGTTCACCAGCGCCCAGTCAATGAAACCCCAAGCGGCGCGCAGAATGACATAGGCCAGCACGAGAGTGATCGCACTTGACCACCAGGTGCCAAACAGGTTGGTCCGTGCCCAGGCTACCGCTCGCATCGGTCAGCGGGTCCTGAGCGCAATGCGCGCATTGTACCAGTTCATAAACGCACTGATCGACAGGCTGAAGCAGAGGTAGACCGCCATAATGATGGCAATGCCTTCGATCGCCTGGCCGGTCTGGTTCAGTGTGGTGTCGGCGATCGAGACGATGTCTTGGAAGCCGATGGCGACCGCGAGCGAGCTGTTCTTGATCAGGTTCAGGTACTGGCTCGCTAGCGGCGGGATGATCACGCGCAGCGCTTGGGGCAGCACGATGCGCCGCAGCACGAGGCCGCGATGCAGGCCAAGTGCGCCGCCCGCCTCCCATTGTCCGTGCGGCACCGCGAGAATGCCGGAACGAACGATCTCGGCAATGTAGGTCGCTGTATAGACCACCAGCCCGATCAGCAGTGCGGCATATTCAGGTGTGACGGTAGCGCCGCCCTGGAAGTTGAAGCCGTGCAGTACCGGCAGGTCGAGCCGAAATGGGGCGCCCATCAGCGCCCAGACAGCGACCGGCAACCCGATCATCAGCAGTACCCCCGCGGGCCAGACCAGCGGCCGCCTGCCGGTCGCCGCCTGCCGGCGGTCGGCGAATCGCGACCACAACGCCGTCAGGGCACTCCCGACGATAAGTGCGAGCAGGGCCAGCCAGTGTGCCGTGGCCCAGTCGATCACCGGCAGCTTGATGCCGCGATTCGACAGGAACACCCCGCCGATCGGATGAAACGCCCGGCGCGGCGCCGGCAACGCTTGCAATAGCCCGTACCAGAAGAAGAGTTGCAAAAGCAGCGGAATGTCGCGGACGAATTCCACGTAAACCGCCGTGATCTTCGCCAGTAGCCAGTTGGAAGACAGCCTGCCGATGCCGACGAAGGTGCCGAGAAGGGTGGCGAGCACGATGCCGACCACGGCAACTCGGATCGTGTTCAAGATGCCGATCAGCAGCGCACGGCCGTAAGTGGAAACCGAGGCGGTGTAAGCGATCGGGGTCTCGCCGATCGGGATCGAGGCCGGCTGAAACAGAAAGCCGAAGCCCGTCGCAATGTGGCGTGCCGCCAAATTGCGATTGGTATTGCCGACCAGAAACCACACCACCACGGCGATGCCACCGAGGATCGCCACCTGCCAAACAACATTGCGGACGCGCGGGTCCGACCAGCTCAGCCTTAACTTGCGCCGGGGCGCCGTGCGCGCGCGGGTCAATCGTGGGTCTGCGGTACTGGTGGACATGCCTGCGTCGCTCTTTGGGTCTCCCCCATCCTGACCGGCATTTGTTGCTCCGGCAAGCAACCATTACTGTCCCGAGCGGCCCAGGGAACCTCATTCCTGCGCCGGCTCGCTACGAACCCCCAGCCGCCCGCATCAACCGCGCCCAGTCCTCGATCGCGCTCTCCTGCCCCGGGACCACCTGGATCGCAAACTGCGTGTAGCCCGCATCGCGCAGCGCCGCGAGCTGCTTGAGCAACATCGCCGCAGGGCCGGTGAAGGTGGTTCGGCGGATGAGTTCAGCGGTGACGAAAGGTCGCTCCTCCGGCTTGAGGAACAGCAGATGGCCGCGATGGTTCTGCAGATACCGGGCGTCCGCCGGTTCGAACCGGCGGGCCCGCTCGATATAGCCCGCAACCTCCTGCCCGACGGTCTCCGGCACGACCGACGTGTTCGGCAGCCCCGCCAGCGCCTGATCGGCCGCACGGTGCAGCAGCACGGCGGCACGTGGGCCGGCCTGGGCCAGCGCGCGCGGGGAATTGTACGGCTCATCCTCATCCAGCACGCAGCCTAGAGCGAAGGCAGTCGCCGACAGCTCGCGCGGCTCATGCCCGGCGGCGGTCCACTCGTGCTGCATCGCCTCGAGTTCGGTAATTCCAGAACCTGGCATGCCGATGAAATTCAACCAACCGGCGCCAAGCTTCGCGGTCAGCGCGCGCGATTTCGGCCCGTAGGCGGAGACATGCAACCGTATCGTATCGCGGGTATTGATCAGCCCCAGCTCGGGATTCAGGAAGCGAATACGGTGCCGCTGCCCTTCGATTTCGAATTCAGGGGTCTCCTCGTCGAGCAGTGCCAGGACGACCCGGATATACTCCTCCATATCCCTCAGCTTCATCGCTCCGAGGCCCATGGTGCGCCGGCCGGTGAAGCCGGTGCCGACGCCAAAATCGATGCGCCCAGGCGCGAGCGCGTTGAGCGACGCAAAGGCGCCAGCCGCGACCGGGGCAATGCGGTTGGACGGGATCAGCACGCCGGTGCCAAGCCGGATGCGCGACGTTTTCACCGCTGCGGCGGCCATCGCCACAAAGCAGTCGGCGCATAGCATTTGCGTGTCGTAGAACCAGGCATGGGTGAAGCCCAGCTCCTCGGCGCGCTGCACCACCTTCCAGGAGTAGGCGGCGCTGCCCAGTGCAATCCCGAATTCCATGGCGTCGGTCCTTCCATCTGCCTATGCATTCGCCGGCCAGCATAATCCGCTCGGGCGCTGTCGCGAATCATGAGACTCACAATGGCTGTCGATAGCTAATTAAGTTGTCCGGTTTACGTAGCACATCAGTTGTCCGCTTGTTTCCGGTCCGTTCCCAAGAGGCAGGGACAGAACGGCGGCCGTTCTGGCGGCAGGTCAGGCGGGCCGTTGGCTGGTGACGGGCGCGTCTTCTTCAACTCATGAAATCAATTTCCTTCTTTTGCTGATGCGCCTGTGGAGTTGTGGGCAACGCTCTTCCGTTGCCCACAAATCCACAGGCGAGCCGGACCCAAGCGCGATCATGCCGCCGCGTCCAACGCCGCCATCCGCAGCGCCCCCTGCGCGTCATAGCGTCCCAGGCAGCGCGGGCCGTGGAACACCGCGTGGCTCCCGTCGTGATATTGCCGCACCTTCACCCGTGCCTTCACGAAATGAGCACGCAGCGGCGACGGTGGTATCTGCAGCTTCATCCGTCGCCACGAAACCGTGTTGTCGCGGTCCACCTGGCGCTCCTCCTGGATACACAGAATTTCCCGCAGATCGACACCAGCAACGGCGACGAAAGCCGATCCCTCCTGCTCCGCCTTCACCGCAAACTGCGCGTTGTGCGCCGGCAGGTAGCAATCCCGAATGAACCGGTTGGCCTCCGCAACCGTCGTGATCCCAGCCAGCGCCAGCTCCTTGACCAGGCGATCCTGTAACGTCTGAAACAGCCGCTCCGAACGACCACGGGCCTGCGGTGAGTAGGCCGCAATGTGCTCCACGCCCAAATGCGCCAGCGCCCGCCCAACCTGTGTCGGCCGCTTCCGGTCAACCGGGCCGCCAGACTCCGGCGTCACGAAGTAGTGGCTGCCCCGATCCGTATAGAGGCTCAGCGGCAGGCCATGCGCGCCAAACACCTCCAGCAGAGCCTGGAACGTCGATTCCGTGCCTTCCTCCGCTACCAAAAACCCCGAGTAGATCACGTTCGTCGCGTCGTCCATCGTCACTATCAGGTCCAGCGTCTCCCGCCCCGCCAGCCATTCATGGCGCGACCCATCCTGATGAAGCATCATTCCAGGCAACGGCCGTCGCGGCCGCTTGCGCCGGTGTGCGCCGCGCCGCGCGGCGCGCTCCAGAAGCCCCTTCGATTGCAGGAACGCCTTGGTCCACGTGTAGCCCCAGCGGAAACCGTGGCGGCCCACCAAGTGCTCGTGAAAGTGCTTCGCCGTGAACCCGCTGTAACGCATACGATACAGCCGCTCGACCTCCTCCTCCCGGTCGACCGGAACCCGCTTCCCAGACGTCCGACCAAGCCGCCGGTCCAGAAGACCGGCCGCCCCGCACTCTTCGTAGCGCTGTTGCCAACGACGGAATGTCCGCTCGCTGATCCCAAGCAGCTCCGCCGCTTCGCACTGGTTGAGTTCGCTCGCTTCATACCGCTCCAGCACGCTCCCGAACTTGATCACTCGCACACCCTGAAGGGCTTCCGACCGGCGCATCCGGGCTCCCAAAAGGAACCATCATCACCGGACAGATCGTGCGCTACCTAAACCGGACATACCGTGTGCTACCGACAATGAGACTCACAATGGCTGGTTGCCGACGCCGCTTGCGTGCATAATGGTGGTTCGCCGCGATGGACGAACCCGCGTGAATACAAAGTGCCCGCACGGCCCTGCTCACGCGCGATCGCGTCGGCCCGGCGCCTGATCCGTACCTGTCCGTGACCTTCCTGACCGATTTCGCCGATGAGGCTGTGGTGTTGCCGCTCGCTCTGGCGGTCGGCTTGGTGCTGCTGGCGCTCGGCTGGCGGCGCGGCGCCGCGGCCTGGGTGCTGGCGGTGGGCGGCACGCTCGCGGTGATGCTGGTGCTGAAGGTGGCCGGCTGGGCCTGTGGACCGCCTCTATTGCGCACGCCGAGCGGGCATGCCGCCGCCGCCGCAGTGATCTGTGGCGGGCTGGCGCTGATCGTGGGGCGGCGGGATCGCCCGCACCGGGTGTTATTCATGGCCGTGCTGGCCGCCGTTGTCGTCGGTGTGTCGCGCCTGTTGCTCGGCGCCCATTCGGTGCCGGAGGTCCTGATCGGCGGAGCCGTCGGCATTGCCGGTGCGTCGCTGCTGGCGCGGCTGGCCGGCCCGCCACCGCAGGGATTGCGGGCGCGCTGGGTGGCCGCGGTCGTGGTTGTGGTGCTGGTACTGTTCCACGGCACACGACTGCCGGCCGAGACGCATATCGGCGGCTTCGCGCTTCGCATCGCGCAGCAGTTTCGGGTCTGTCGCGGTGCCACCGGATGGGATCAGGTTGAGCGGGCTCAGGCCCGTCCGTACGTGTCCTCCAGCCGGACGATATCGTCTTCGTTCAGGTAAGGGCCGGACTGCACCTCGATCAGCGCCAGTGGAATCTTGCCCGGGTTCTCCAGCCGGTGCACCGCGCCGAGCGGGATATAGGCGCTTTCGTTCTCGTGCAGCAGAAACTGCTCGCCGCCGCGCGTGACCAGCGCGCTGCCGCTGACCACGACCCAGTGCTCGGCGCGGTGGTAGTGCTTTTGCAATGACAGCTTCTGGCCCGGATTTACAACGATCCGCTTGACCTGAAAGCGGTCGCCGCGGATCAGCGACTCGTAGAAACCCCAGGGGCGATAGGTGCGGTTGTGTGCGACAGCCTCCGACCGACCTGCTGCCTTCAACCGATCGACCAGCTTCTTCACGTCCTGCGCGTAGCCGCGATGAGCCGCCAGCACCGCATCCTCAGTTACAACTACGACCGCGTCCGTGAGGCCGACCACGGCAGCCAACATGCCGTCGCTGCGCACGTAACAATTCTCTGCGTTCTCCAGGATCGCGTCGCCGACCGCGACATTGCCGCGGGCGTCCTGCGGGCCGAGCTGCCAGAGCGCGGTCCAGCTTCCGACGTCGGACCAGCCGAGATCGGCAGGCACGACGGCGGCGCGCGTCGTGCGCTCTGCAACCGCATAGTCAAGGCTGATCGACGGACAAGCTGCGAACTCCGCCGCGCCCAGCCGGATGAAGTCTAGATCGGCGCGGCGTGCCGCTACCGCTGCGCGAACGGTTTCCATCACTTCCGGCGCGTGCTTGGCCATTTCGTCGAGCAAGATGCAAGCCGTGAAGACGAACATGCCGGAATTCCATAGATGCCGGCCGGAGCCGATCAGCTCGGCGGCGGTGGGAGCGTCGGGCTTCTCCATGAAACGGGCGACGTGGTACGCGTCGGGGATATCGGGCAGCGCTGCGCCGAGCTCGATATAACCATAGCCCGTCTCCGGCGCGTTCGGGCGCATGCCGAAGGTGACGATGCGGCCGGCCCGCGCAGCGGCGACCGCGGGCTGTAGCAGACGGTGCAGCGCTTCGGTATCGGCGATCGAGGCATCGGCTGCCATCATCCATAACACCGTTGCCGGATCGTCCTCGGCCGCCAGCAGCGCCGCCGCGGCAATGGCCGGCGCGCTGTTGCGGCCCACCGGCTCCAGCACGATGCGCGCACCGGCAATGCCGGCGGCGCGGAGCTGCTCGGCAATCAGAAAGCGGTGCTCGTCGTTGCACACCACCATCGGCGGCGCGAAATCGGGCCCGCTCGCCCGCAGCGCCGTCTCCTGCAACAAGGAGCGCTCGGAGGTGAGCGGCCACAGTTGCTTGGGGAAGCTCTCGCGCGACACTGGCCAGAGCCGAGTACCGGAGCCACCGGACAGGATGACTGGAAGGACGCGTTGCTTGGTCAAGGCGGCTGTTCCCTGCGGGCATGATAGGCTCGAGAAGGCGCCGCGCCGCGAACGATCTCACAACACGCCGCGCCGATGAAATCGCTATATGCCACTGTCACTCCCATGTCGAAGAGAACGGGATGGCAGCGGCGCCACGAGCGGGGATGGGGATGAGTCGGTGCATTAGCTAGAAGGACCAGTCGGCAATAGTAGCGGTGGAGCGGCCCCGGCCAGGGTCAACCCGGCCGCTTCACGCCGGCACCGCGAAATCTTTAGTCATCGCGTTGCAGATGGATGCGAACTCGACCGGGCTCCACGATCCATAATGCACCCATTGGCGACCGAATTTCGGCCAGAGCCAGAAAATCCCGGAGACGATCCAACAACGACTGTGGCGTAATCCGCCCCCCGAGTTCCAGGATCACAAGTCCAGCACCTTGCTCCGGCGGAAATCTAAGGACCTGACCAAAGTCGTGATCCAAAGTGATAAGGACCCGACCTTCGTCGGCGCAAACTTTGAAGACCGTTTCGTCGCGCGCTCCCTGGAGGTTCTGCTCTCTCACCGTCATCATGTCGTGGCCGGCCGCGACCAGCAGGTCGGCACCTCTCCGACCGATGTTCTCGTCCAGCTTGATCTTCATTCACGCGACGTGGCCGAGCGGGAGCGGCAGAATTCGCTCGCGCGACATCTCGGCGCCATAGGCGAGAGCCGCCATTATATCCTCATGAGTGAGCTGGGGATATTCGGCTCGCAGTTCCCCTTCGGTCATCCCGCTCGCCAGGAAATCCAAGACAAGCGCCACCCAGATGCGCGTACCCCTGATGCAAGGCTTCCCGCCGCAGATGGCAGGATCGATGGAAATTCGCTCGACGAGTGCGTTCAAGGCGGTGATCCTTATCCACTCGCTGGCAACATAGCATCAGGACTATCCGAGGTCATTCACACCGCCAGCCTTCACGCCGGCGCCGCGTCAGTAACCGCGAAGCCAACCCCGATGCTGCCATTCCATTCCTCGGCGCGCAGATACCCCGCCAGATGCAGCGGCACGCTGCCTCCCAGCAGCACATCCGCCAGCCTCCCGTCGCGGGCCCGGAACAGCATCGCCTTGAGGCGCGGTCCACCACCGTCGCCCTCCACGAAGGCGCGGATAGTTGCACCTTCGCGTCCCACCCGGTCGGCCCGCACCACACGTGCCCGCTGCACCACAAAGAGTGGCTCCTCGTTGCCGGCTCCAAATGGCGCCAGCCGGCCCAGATGGCTCGCCAATTCAGCGGTCGCACCAGGCACGGCCAGCGTGCCCTCGACCGCCAAGTCTGCCGCCGACGGCAGAGCCGAGGCAGCACACAGCCGTTCATCGAGGAACGCGTGGAACGCTGCCAGACTTGGCGCCGCCAAGGAGAAGCCCGCCGCCATCGGGTGCCCACCGCCGGTGGCCACGATCCCCGCCTGGCGGGCCGCAATCACGGCGGCACCAAGGTCGATCCCCGGTACCGACCGGCCGGAGCCCTTGGCCGTGCCCTCCGCAATTCCGGCCACGCAGGTGGGCCGGTTGAAACGCTCCTTGATGCGGCCGGCCACAATGCCGACCACCCCAGGATGCCAGCCCTCGCCCGAGACAACCAGCGCGGCGCGGCCGGCCTCGGCCTGCAGCGCAGCAGCGGCGAAGGCCGCCTCGAGGATCGCTGCCTCGACCTCCTGGCGTCGCCGGTTCACCACCTCCAGGCGCTCGGCAAGCACCGCTGCCTCGGCCGGGTCCTCGCACAGCAACAATCGTAGGCCCAGATCCGCCTCGCTGATCCGTCCGGCGGCATTGATCCGCGGCCCCAGCCCATAGCCGCAGGTCGCGGCAGTCAGCCGGTCGCGCGTCTGCGCCACCACCAGCAACGCCGCGATCCCGGGCCGGGCGCGGCGGGCCATCACCTTCAGCCCCTGACACACCAGCGCCCGGTTCACACCGGTCAGCGGCATCACGTCGCAGACCGTCGCGAGCGAAACCAGATCGAGCAGCCCCAGCAGGTCCGGTTCCGCCCGTCCGGCAAACAGCCCGCGCCGGCGCAGCGCCCGCACCGTCGCCACTGCCGCCAGGAAGGCGACCGCTGCAGCGCACAGCATCGACAGGCCGGAGGCATCGTCGAGCCGGTTGGGGTTGACCGTTGCCAGCACCGGAGGCGGCAGGCCGTCCGCCTTGTGGTGGTCGAGCACGATCACATCCGCTCTTCCGTGCAGGGCCGCCAGAACCTCGCCCGCCGCGGTGCCGCAATCGACGCACACGACCAGCGTGGCGCCGCGATGTGCCAGGCCGAGCAGGGCGGGCACGTTCGGCCCGTGGCCCTCGGTCATGCGATCGGGCACGTGATGCAGCACGGTGCAGCCGAGCCCGCGCAGCAGCGTAATCATCAGCGCCGAGGCGCAGGCGCCGTCCACGTCATAGTCGCCGAACACACCGACTGTTTCGCCGCGCGTGGCCGCGTCCGCCAGCCGCTCGGCCGCCGCGTCCATATCGAGCAGCACCGAGGGGTCTGGCAACAACGCGCGAATGGTCGGCTCGAGGAAGTGGCAGGCGGCCTCGACATCGATGCCGCGGGCCGCCAGGAGCCGGCCGACGATCTCCGGCACGCCGAGACGTTGGGCAATGCCGAGGCCCACGCGCTCCTCGCCCAGGCGCCAGACCCATCGTCGCCCGGTCAGGCTGTGGAGGACTCCGAGAACTGGTTCTGTCATATGGCGGATCCGGCGAGGCTGGGGTGCGGTTCCGCTCGCCTTACCTGATCGCGCACGAGTCGCGGCCGGCTCAGGTCGGGACCCAGGTCTTGGTGGTGAAGTTGTGATGCGCCTCGATGTAGCGGACGGTGCCGGACTTGCTGCGCATGACGATCGAATGCGTGACGGCGCCGTCCCCGAAGCGGCGGACCCCGCGCAGCATTGCGCCCGGCGTGACTCCGGTAGCGGCGAACATCACGTCTCCCTTGGCCATTTCGGTAATCGTGTATTTGTGCCTGGGATCGCTGACGCCCATCGAACGGGCGCGCTCGATCTGCGCATCGTTCTCGTACAACAGCCGTCCCTGCATCTGCCCGCCGATGCAGCGCAGCGCTGCTGCCGCCAGCACGCCCTCCGGCGCTCCACCGGATCCCAGGTAAATATCCACGTAGCTCTCCGGCATCGCGGTCGCGATCACGCCCGCCACGTCGCCGTCGCTGATCAGCATGATGCGCGCCCCCGCCTCGCGGCATTCGGCGATGATCTCCTTGTGCCGGTCGCGGTCGAGGATGCAGGCGACAATGTCGGAGACGTCGCGACGCTTCGCACGCGCGAGGTTGCGCAGGTTCTCCCCGACCGGTGCGTCGAGATCGATGACGCCGTCGGGTAGCCCGCCGCCGACGGCGATCTTATCCATATAGATGTCGGGGGCATGCAGGAATCCGCCCCTTTCTGCCATCGCAACCGTGGCGATGGCGTTCGGCCCGCCCTTTGCGGTCAGCGTGGTGCCTTCCAGCGGATCGACAGCGATGTCCATGGCCGGGCCGCCCTGGCCGAGCTTCTCGCCAATATAGAGCATCGGCGCCTCGTCCATCTCGCCTTCGCCGATCGCCACCGTGCCGTCGATGGCGACGGTGTCGAAGGCCTTGCGCATGGCTTCCACGGCGGCGCCATCGGCCTCGTTCTTCTGGCCGCGGCCGATCCAGCGCGAGGCAGCGAGGGCCGCGGCCTCGGTGACGCGGACAAGCTCAAGTGCGAGGTTCCGGTCGGTGACTTCGCCGGGGGCGGGGCGGGCCTGTTCGTCCATCGTTTCCTCCGGATGCGGGCGGTTCTGGTGCAACTATAGCACGCGGATCGCGCCGCGGGCGCTCCGACAGGCGTCATCGCGGAATGGCAAGACGCCTGGTCCCCGCTCACTGAATGGCCCTTGCCCATGATAGCCGCCGGCTGTGACCAGGCGTGACCGGCTGTGCACGGGGCGCGATGGCGGCCATCAGCCTCGACGGCCCCCCTCCTGGCGCGGCATCAGGCGGCGTGGCGGTTTCGTGCTATCCTTTGGCCTGGAGCACGACGGCGCGATGAGCACAGCTACCACGACCGATCTGGCCGAGCGCATCCTCGGCATCCTCCGGGCGCACGAGGCCGATCTGCGCCGTGCTGGTGTCCGCCATCTGTCGCTGTTCGGCTCCATTGCCCGCGGTGACGCCGGTACGGCCAGCGATATAGACCTCGCTGCGGAGTTCGATCCTGCCGCTCGCATGGACCTGTTTCGCCTGACAGCGCTGGAGCGGCGGATTACGGAAATTCTTGGCCGCCGTGTGGACCTGTTGCCCGAACCGGTCGAGAAGCTGCGCCTGCGGGCCAACATCGATCGGGACCGTCGGCGTGCCTTCTAAGTACGATCCAGCCGATAGCTTGGCCGACATCATCGAGAACGCCGAGCGATTCGAAATCCACCTGGCGGGCATGGACCGGCAGGCATTTGAGCGCGACGGAAAGACGCGTGATGCCGTTGAGCGCTGCCTGGAACGGATTCGCGAAGCCGCGCATCGTTTGGGCGGACGCGCGGCGGAGCTAATGCCAAGCCAGCCCTGGGGCGACATCCGCGGCATGGGGAACCGGCTGCGACACGCCTATGACCGGCTGGATCTCGATATCGTATGGAACACCGCCCGAGACCGTCTGCCCGCCCTTGCGGGGGATGCGCGACGGGCGCTTGTGCAGCTGGCCGGCGAGGACCCCAAATGACTGTGCTGCAGGGCTGACAAGTGTGCCGGGCTACATCCCCGTCTGCAAATTTCTTTCCTTGGTTTCTGAAATGATAAACCCCATGCCGCGCGCGGGATGAGGTTGCGGAGCGGGAGGCGGCATGGAGAGCTACGATGCGATCGTGATCGGCACCGGCCAAGCGGGGCCATCGCTGGCGCGGCGGTTCGCGGGTGCCGGCCGACGGGTTGCGATCATCGAGCGGGGACGCTTCGGCGGCACCTGCGTCAATACCGGTTGCACGCCAACCAAGGCGATGGTCGCCAGCGCCTATGCCATCCACATGGCGCGCCGCGGCGCCGAATTCGGGTTCTCGGCCGGCGGGCCGATCACGGTGGATTGGGCACGGGTCAGGGCACGCAAGGATGCGATCGTCGCGCCGAGCCGCGCGGGGGTGGAGCGCTCGCTGCGCCAGACTGCAGGCATTACGGTGATCCAGGGCTCGGCGCGCTTCGTCTCGGCGCACGAGGTCAGCGTTGGCGGGCGCGTGCTGCAGAGCGAGCGGATCTTCCTCGATGTCGGCGGCCGTCCGACTACGCCGCCGATCCCAGGGCTCGAAACCATCGCTTATCTGACCAGCGACACGGTCATGGATATCGCCACCCTGCCGGCGCACCTCTTGGTGTTGGGCGGCAGCTACGTCGGCCTGGAGTTCGCGCAGATGTTCCGCCGGTTCGGCGCCGAGGTGACCGTCCTGGAGGTGGCACCGCGGCTGATCGCCCGCGAGGACGCCGATATCTCGGAGGCGGTGAAGGGGATACTCGAGGCCGAGGGAATCCGGGTGGTGCTCGGCGCGTCCGCGCTGTCAGTCGAACGGCGCGGCGATGGTCTGCGGCTGCGCTTTACCGGCGGCGATGCAACGGGCTCGCACCTGCTGGTGGCGACCGGCCGCCGGCCGAACACCGACGATCTCGGCCTGGAGCACCCGGGTGTCGCACTGGATGCGCGGGGGTTTATCGTCACGGACGAAACCTTACAGACGAATGTGCCGGGGATCTGGGCACTCGGAGACTGTAACGGCCGCGGCGCCTTCACCCATACGAGCTACAACGATGGAGAGATCGTCGCGGCGAATCTTCTGGAGAACGCGGGCCGCAGCGTGCGGGACCGGTTTGTCGCGTATGCGCTCTATACTGATCCACCTCTCGGTCGCGCCGGCATGACGGTGGCCGAGGCGAAGGCGGCGCGGCAGCATGTCCTTGTGGGCTCAATCGCAATGGAGGACGTTTCCAGGGCGTATGAAAAGAGCGAGACGCTCGGTATGATGAAGATCGTGGTCGACGGCGAGACGCGGGAGATCCTGGGCGCCGCATTCCTCGGCACCAGTGGCGACGAGGCAGTGCATTGCGTGCTGGACGCGATGTATGCGAAAGCGCCGTATCCGGTGCTGCAACGAGCGATGCACATCCATCCGACGGTCGCGGAATTCATCCCGTCGCTGTTCCAAGATCTGCGGGAGGCTTGAGCGGTCAAGCCATCAACTGCGACCAACATTCGCTGGTTGCTCGCGCCGCTGGCACGCTGTCGCGCCGCCGGTCGCCATGCTTCAATTGCGCGCGCAACTCGTCGAGATCTTGAAGTCCTCCAGCACCGTGCACCACGTCGCCGCCTCAGCTATGGCGGTCGGGCGGTGCGGTGGCGGCAATTTCCTGCACCAGCTTGCGGGTGACTGCCTCGGTGAAGCTCTGATAGTCGTGCACCTCGAGCACGAAGCTCGTTTCGCCCGCGGTCACGCTGTGCCGGTAATAATTGCCGAGCCCACCGGGCGGATGCGTGTGCCGCTGCAGCCACGGAATGTCGCTCTCGTTGGCGATTGCCAAGCCGTTGATGACGATGCCCTGCTTCGCCGCCTCATCGCGCGCATCCTCGACGGGCCGACCGGAGTTGTTGGTGCCGTCCCCGGCCACATCGATCACCCGTCGCGTCGCTTGCAGTCCGCTATCGGCGAGATCCTGCATCGCCAGCGTGACGCCCTCTCCGATCGCCGTGTGACCCCAGGAGGAGCGGGGTGCATCCTGCAGTTTCTGCGCAAATGCGCGGGCCGACTCGGCGTCGTGGATCACCGTCCAACCGATCACGTTATCCACTTGGCCCTCGCCGGCGAATTCGACGAACGCGACGGCGATTGCGCCAATAGGGCCGCCCTGGATCGCCGCAATGACGCCGGGATTGGTGAAGGCAGCGTAGTAGCCCTGCTTCTCCAGCTTGTATTCGTCGTCATTGATGCTGCCCGACACGTCATCGACCAGGACCAGCGCGACGTCGACCGTCTGGGCTGCGTGCGCGAGCCGCGCGGCGCAAAGCAGGGAAGCGGCGAGAAGGAGGAACCGTTTCATCTCGGCCTCTCTCTTTTTCAAAGCGATCGTCAGGGTGGAATGCCGCGCGCGCGCCGGTCAACCGAAATCAACCGGCGACATCCGGTCTGCGCCGTCACGCGCCGCTGATACCTAGGCCGCAGTCCCGAGCAGGTCGTCGGCAGCCGCGCGGGCCGCCTCGGTGATCGTCTCGCCGGCCAGCATGCGGGCGATCTCTTCGCGTCGGGCCGGGGCGTCGAGACGCCCGACCAGAGTCGATGCCCGTCCGCAGGCGGCAGCCTTGGCGACCAGAAGATGCGCTGCTCCACGAGCCGCGACCTGTGGACTGTGCGTCACCACCAGCACTTGCAGCCGTGCGGCCACCCGCGCCAGCCGGTCGCCGACTGCGGCGGCGGTGGCGCCCCCGATCCCCGAATCGACCTCGTCGAACACCAGCGTAGGAACGGGCGAGCCGGCAGCCAGGACCACTTTCAGTGCCAGCATCAGCCGAGACAGTTCGCCGCCGGACGCCACGCGGGCTAGCGGAGCAAGCTCCTGCCCGGGATTGGGCGCGATCAGGAAACTGACCGCGTCGGCGCCGCCGCGTCCCCATTCGGGTTCCGTCAGTGGGGCGATGTTCACCTTGAACCGCGCCTTTTGCAGCCGCAGCGGAGGAAGCTCCTTTGCCACCGCCCGCTCCAAACGTGCGGCGGCAACCCTTCGAGCAGCAGACAGTGCGGCGGCGGCTTCGATGTAGGCTTGGCGGGCACGGTCGGCGGCCTGCTCCAGCGACTTGACCTCGCCGGCACCCGTATCGAGCGCCGCCAGGCGGGCGCAGAGAGTACTATGCAACGCTGGCAGCTCGGCGACAGCGACCTGGTGCTTGCGAGCGGTAGCGCGGAGCGCGAACAGCCGTTCCTCGGCCTGTTCCAGGCGGCGCGGGTCGGCTTCTGAAGTCGGCAGCCAGTCGGATCAGCAGCGCCTCGGCCTCGACCACTGCCTCCTCGGCCTGTTCCAAGGCAGCGAGCGCGCCAGTGGCGGGATTGGCAGTCTCGGGATGGGAAGGGGGGACCAGGCGTTGAAGGGCGCGCGAAGCAGCCCGCAGCGCCGCGACCGGAGCCGGGCCGCGCCGATCCCGGGGGTTGAGCTCGGCCAACGCCGCGGCGACGGCCTCAGTGCGGCGCTCGCTCTGTTGCAGGCGCTGGCGTTCCGCCGCCAACTCCTCCTCCTCCGCCTCACGCGGCGCGAGGGCAGCGAGTTCGGAGACCGCGTGGCGCAACCAGTCCTCGTCACGCTGGGCTGCCGCGATCGCGGCTCTGGCCTTGGCGAGCGCCGCCACGGTGTTGTGCCAGAGCCCCCAGGCGTCTGCCGCTGCCTCCCTTAAATCCGCCGGTACCGCGAATGCGTCCAACAGCCCGGCATGGCTCGATGGATCGGCGAGGCCCAACTGCTCGTGCTGGCCCTGAACCTCGACCAGTAGGGCGCCCGCCCGGCGCAGCAGCGCCACCCCGACCGGCTGGTCGTTGATGAAGGCTCGCGACCGGCCGTCGCGGCCAAGCAAGCGGCGCAGCACCAGCTCGTCTTCGGCCTCGATGCCCTGCTCGGCCAGCAGTGCCGTCACCGGATGTTCGTCGGGCAAGACGAAGCAGGCGGTGACGCTTGCCTGTTCAGCGCCGGTCCGCACCAGCCCAGCATCCGCTCGCATACCAAGCGCGAGGCCGAGGCTGTCGAGCAGGATCGATTTGCCCGCCCCGGTCTCCCCGGTCAGCACCGTCAGTCCGGCTCCGAAGCTCAAGTCCAGGTGCTCGATCAGCACCACGTCGCGGATCGAGAGAGCGGTGAGCATCCGCCTGCTGGCTTAGAACACGAAGTTCCAGGCCCGCGCGAGGATGCCGTGGCCCGTCCCGGTCGGCGGCGGCAGGCCCTTGATCAGGCCGACATTGTAAAGATCGGCGTACGTGTCGGCGTACCAGGCGCTGCCGGGGTAGTTGTAGCCGAGCACCGCCGCCGTCCGCATCGCCGGCTCGCGCATACCCAGCCGGAGATAGATTTCCACCATCCGGTGCAGCGCCTCGGGCACGTGATTGGTGGTCTGGAAGTCGGCGACAACTCGCTGGAACCGGCCGAGTGCCGCTTCGTAGAGGTGCTGGTGCTCGTACCAGAGCCCGATCGACATTTCGTGGCCGGCCAGGTGGTCACGGGCGAGATCGATCTTCAACCTGGCGTCCTGGGCATAGGGGCTGGTGGGGTAGCGGTCGACGACCTGCTGGAGCGCCGTCATAGCTCGCGCCGTGTCCTGCTGGTCGCGCTGCACGTCCCCGATCTGCTCGTAATAACAAAGCGCGCGCAGATAATAGGCATAGGGCGTGTCAGGGCTGTTCGGATGGAGCTGGATATAGCGGTCGATCGTGCCAATCGCCTGCGTATAGTGGTTCTGCAGGTATTGCGCGTAGCCCTGCATGAGTTCCGCTTTCGAGGCCCAAGCGGAGTAGGGATAGTTCTGTTCGACGGCGTCGAACTGATCCTCGGCCGAGGTGTAGCGCTCGGCGTTCAGCGCATCGAGCCCATTATTGTAGAGCGTCTCGACCGGAGCCGGCGGAGCATCGGCCTTCTTGTCGCTGGATCCGCCACACCCGGCCAGCAGCGCCAGGACGATCAGGGTGGGGCCGGGAACGGCACGGCAGCGGCTGGTCATCGAATCTGCTCCATGGCCGGGCTTATACCAATCCGCTCGTATGCCATGGAAGGTATCGGGGTGCTCGTCAAAGCATGGATATGACGTTCCCAATGTCGAATAGTCCGGGGGCACGAACCGCCACGGCTCCGATGGCCTCCGGTCGCCTTAGCGGCCCAAAGGTCTCGCGCGGCCGCAGGCGCGAACTAATGCGGAGGATACGAACGATGCACGATTCGTTGCCGGACCCCCTCGGAGCTGCCGGTATCGAGCGGCCCGTGCGCAGCGCCGCGGGCAACGCGATGTTCGGCAGCGATGTGGTGGCGGAGACTCTGCGGGCGCTCGACATTCCGTATATCGCGCTCACGCCGGGGGCGAGTTTTCGTGGCCTCCACGATAGTCTGGTGAACCACCTCGGCAACGAACGGCCGCAGATGCTGCTCTGCCTGCACGAGGAGCACGCGGTGGCCCTAGCGCAGGGCTGGGCCAAGGTGACTGGCAAGCCGCTGGCCGTCGCCGTGCACGCCAATGTCGGCCTCTTCCACGCGACCATGGCGATCTTCAATGCCTGGTGCGACCGGATGCCGATGCTGATCCTTGGTGCCACGGGGCCGGTCGACGCGGTTCGCCGGCGACCTTGGATCGATTGGATCCACACGTCACGCGACCAGGGGGCGATTGTCCGACCGTATGTGAAATGGGACGACCAGCCGGCTTCTGCTGCCGCGGCGCGCGAGGCGCTGTTGCGCGCCGCCTGGCTGACCGCGACGCCACCGATGGCGCCTGTCTACGTCAATCTCGACGCGGAGATGCAGGAAAGCGCGCTGTCGGAGCCGTTGCCGCCCCTCGAGGCGGCGCGGTTCGTTCCGGCCGTCGCCCCGGCCGCATCCCCCGAACTCGTGGCACAGGCGGTCTCACTGCTGAAGGCCGCGGCGCGTCCGCTGATCCTGATGGGTCGGGTCTCGCGCAGCGAGGCAGCGTGGGCGTCGCGCATCGCGCTGGCCGAGGCACTGGGCGCGCGGGTGATCACCGATCTCAAGCCGGGCGCCGCGTTCCCCACCGACCATCCGCTACATGCCGGCGTGCCCGGCGTGTTTGCCGCGCCGGAGGTGACGCGCGCCATCGCCGATGCCGACGCGATCCTGAGCCTCGACTGGGTCGATCTGGCGGGGACGCTTCACACTGCCTGCGGCGCGGCAGCACCTGCCGCCAGGGTCATCCAGGTCTCCCTCGACCATCACCTGCATAACGGTTGGAGCATGGACTATCAGGGTCTGCCGCCAGTTGACCTCATGCTGGCGGCCGATCCGGATGCCGTGGCGACAGCGATGCTGAAGATGCTGCGCCCGGAGGGTGCAATCCCGGAGCCGCGTCATCCGGCCCCGATTCCCGATGAGGTTCGGGCTTCCGGGCCGGTCTCCGTCGAGCAGATGGGTCGCGCGCTGCGTCGCGCGGTGGACGGGCGCGATGCCTCGCTGCTTCACTTGCCGATCTCGTGGAACGCTGCAATCTGGCCGTTCCGGCACCCGCTCGACTATTTGGGCTCCGATGGCGGCGGCGGGATCGGCGCTGGGCCAGGCATCGCGGTCGGCGCGGCGCTGGCGTTGCGTGGCAGCGGCCGGCTGCCGATCGCCATCTGCGGCGACGGCGACTTCCTGATGGGGGTCACCGCCCTGTGGACCGCCGTGCACTATCGCATCCCGCTGATGCTGGTGGTCGCCAACAACCGCAGCTTCTTCAACGACGAAGTGCACCAGGAGCGGATGGCGCGCATGCGGAACCGCCTGGTGGAGAACAAGTGGATCGGACAGCATATCGGCGATCCGGAGATCGATCTGGCGCAGCTTGCGCGCGCACAAGGCGCCGACGGCTTCGGACCGGTGCGCGACGCGGCGGAGATGCCCACGGTGTTCCGCGATGCGATCGCTACGGTAGAGCGCGGCAGAGTAGGCGTGGTCGATGTGCGGGTGACGCCAGGCTACACGCCGGCGATGGCTAATGCGATCGGACGTTCGCCGGGCGCTGGTTGATACTGGGTGGCGGGAGCGTTGATGCGCCGCCCGTCGTCGAGAAGACCCAGAAAGGACGGTGTCAGATGTGCGCATCGGGCAATGAGGACGGCTCCGGCACGGTCGCGCCAGACCGCGGACCACCAATCGATGCCGCGCCGCCTGAGCTGCTGGCGGAGTTAGCGATCGCCAACCGGATCCTGTTCCAGCAGGGTGTGGTGGACGGGTTCGGCCATGTCAGTGTGCGCCATCCGCTGCGCCCCGATCATTTCCTGCTGGCGCGCCGAATGGCTCCGGGGTTGGTTACGCCTGACGACATCCTGATTTTCGGTCCCGACGGCGAGCCGCGCGATGCTGCCGGTCGTGGTGCGTACCTGGAGCGGTTCATTCACAGTGAGATCTATCGGGCGCGTCCTGATGTGATGGCGGTGGTGCACAGTCACTCTCCTTCGGTGGTACCGTTCGGGGTGGTGAGCGGGGAGAGACTGCGGGCCATCTTCCACATGAGCGGTTTTTTGGGTGCCGGTGCCCCCGTCTTCGAGATCCGCCATACCGCCGGGGATGCCAGCGACATGCTGATCCGCGACCGCCGTCTGGGCGCCGCTCTGGCCACAGTCCTCGGCGCGGATGCGGTCGTTCTGATGCGTGGGCACGGCAGCACAGTGGTCGGCAACGGGCTGCGTCAAGCAGTGTTCCGTGCTGTCTATACCGAGGTGAATGCGCGGTTGCAGTCCGAGGCGCTGCACCTTGGAGAGGTGACGTATCTGTCAGCGGGCGAAGCTGCGGCGACCTCCGCGACCAATGACACTCAGGTCGATCGGGCCTGGCAGCTCTGGCGTATGAGCGCGGAGGGTTGGATCGCTCGGACGGCTGGGGGCGGCGAATAGCGGCGTGTGACGCGAAGCCATCGGCGCATCTCGGAGATCGGCGGCCGCGTGCTACGCTGCGGTTTCGTCAGGCCGCCACTCGCTCTAACTCCGCCTCGCCGAGCTGCCGTCTGTATGCCTCATCGGGTGTGCGCCCCGACAGAGCAGAATGCGACCAATCCAGCGCGCCGGCCCACCTCAGATGATGGCGAGGGTCCCGACGTGGTGAGCACGTTGGACTGAACCCAGGTCAGCAGCCCGTTCAGGAACGTGCCGCCGGCGCCGCCCACTGCCTGGGAATGCGCGAGGACCGGAGATGCCGCGATGGCGAGCAGTACGAAGGCGAACGCCATCGCTCGTCCGCGGCTGGGCCGAAGGATTTACTCATGGAGACTCCGGAGTTGCGGTTTGCCGGAAGTGCCAGTCGCCTGCTCGACATCGTCTTTGGCCGCGGTGGGCGGCACAGGGCCCGGAGCGCTGCGGAACGTCTCCGGGGTCATGATCTTGCCGGTGTTGCGGTCGCTCAGGATGGGGTCGGCCGGGCTGCCGGTTTCGCGGTCAACGACGACGCTCGGGCCTTCGGGAGCGAAGTGCTTGTTGCCCAGGCAAGCAACGCCCAGAGCACGGAGACCCTGCGCGGCATTGCGGAGGATGCCACAAGACCGCCCAAGCCATCCATTGGACTAAGTCCCTTCAGGGCAGCAGGCCCTGCCGCCCCGAGACTGTCTCCAAAGGTGATTTCGCCAGCCTCTTAGGCATGGCGTGGGGGTGAACTCTGGCATAATCGCCGTGCATAGCGGCCACCCGGACGATGCAGATGGCCTGGGCGACCCGAAGTTGCGCCACGTCATGGGTTCTGTCAGCGGTCGCGCCACTAGCCCGAACGAGCAACTTTCGTGCGCTGCCCGGGCGGTTGCAGCGGTCCGCTTGGGGCTATACACACCGAGTCAACCTGCAAGAAAATTGCGATCGGGACCCTTTTGGCGCGAGCGCTGATAGAACCGGCGGTCTAGCCTCGCTGTGAGAGCCTTGAGACTCTCGGCACATTCCTTGACAATGCGGCCGTGAGACCGCAGCAATCGTAGCTCGACGGACAGCTAGGCCCCTTTCAGGAGCCCCGCTCCTATACCACTACCACGCTGCAGGACACGACAGGCCAGGTCGAATGCGGACAGGCAACGGAATTGAAAGGAGAAGCAAAGTGACGACGCGGATAACGATCATCACGGCGGCCGCCGTGGTCGCGCTTACGCTCGCCAGTGGCGCGGCGCTCGCGCAAGGCGCCACTGCTCCCAGCACGGGCCAAGGGACAACCACTAGTGCCCCGGCCACTCGGGGACCCCAGCCGTCTGTGCCGCACCACAAAGTGACTCCGTCACGCTATATGAAGCATCCGCGACCGGTGCCAGAGCCACAAACCATCGACGCGCTGAACGAAATGAGCCTCGAGGCCGCCCGCAAAGGGATCAACTTCGTGCCGCCACCTCCGGGCAGCGAGCACGAGCAGGCCGGCGGTGGCACGGCAAAGCCGTAACTTCTGGAGCAGTTGCGACGGTTGCATTCGCGAGTAGGCGCATTTGCCGCGAAGCGGCCGGGGGCTCCCGTCGGCGAGCCAGTGAGCGATTCTGGCGTCTGGGTGAGTCCTACTGTTGGGAATTGGGGGAGGATTGGTTCGCTCCCGGTTGGAGCCCCGCGAGTTGACGGAGACCAGTGTCGCGTTCCTCGATGGCTTGCCGGCTCGAACTGAGCGCAAGACCTGAGGTGGCCCCATCCTCGCGCCGGCGCCGCCCGGCGGCGACGTTGCTTCGATGGTGTCCGATATGGTGCGACGAGCCGCGGATGCCTTATCACGCGCAGGATACGACGTGGTCGACGCCTGTCCGCCACGCTACGAGGAGGCATTGGAGCTGATCTGCGCCCACCCCAGACGTCCGCTCCCGGTTGATTGGCGCTCCAAAACAGTCGATACGCTGACACGCCACCTTGGGTCCGTCAGCCTGCATCCGTGGTTTCCTCTGAAGCCATCTCACACGCGATCCGCCTGTCTCGCGCACAGCGAAATGAGACGGCGATGAGAATAGACCGCCTGCATGATGACGGGAAAGCCGAGCCACATACGCCTCCCCCGCTCGCTGGAAAGGTGGACCGGTGCCGCAGCCGGCGGCGGTTTGCGGCGAACCCACCGGGGCGAGTCAGATCTTGTGGACCTCCAATGTCGAGGGATGAAACAATTCCTCGACCGCAAGTCGCCGGGCGGAGAGACCCTGCGCGTGGTGATGCCGCAGGAAAGTCTCCAGGACCGTACAGGTTCGCAGCCACGCCGTATGGCCAGAAATCCTCGCCCATCAGGGCACGTGACGCCTTCACCTGCTCCTCCAGGAACGGGAGCGTCACCTTGGGTGCGGCAGGGTCCGAAAGCTTCGCCAACGCGAGCGCTTTCGCCTGCTCGAACGCCTTCATCACCGCAAACGGCAACCACGGATGCCGCTCCGCCAGGCTGCGGCGGATGCCAAGAAGGTGCATGATCGGAAAGATACTCGTCCGGCGGAAGTACTCAGTGGCCGCGTGCATCGGGTCGGAGAATAGCCAGCCGATGATCGATGGGTTCTGCTCGAGCCCGGCGGGCGCGCGCGGGGCGATGATCCCGTCGATTTCGCCGGCAACCAGCATGGCGTTCAGGGTGGCGCCCTCGGGCGCAGACTCGATCCTGATCTCCGGCGGCAGCGACAGCGCGATCTTCTCCACCCGGCCCGGCTGGCTCAAGCCGCCGCAGACCCAGGCGACCTCGGATGGTTTCACGCCGTACTCATCTTCCAGCAGCGCACGCGCCCAAACACAGGCGGTGAGCTGGTACTCCGGCGTGCCAATCCGCCGTCCGCGCAGGTCGGCCGGGGACGCAATGCCACGATCCCGGCGAATCACGATCGAGCTGTGACGAAAAGCGCGGGACGGGAACACCGGCACGCCGATATAGGGATTGTCCCCCTGCGCAAGCTTCACGACGAAGCTCGAGAGCGAGAGTTCGCAGATATCGAACTCGGCGTGGCGAAAAGCGCGGAAGAAGATCTCTTCAGGCTCCAGCAGCATGAACACGGGGTCGGTACCGTCGATCCGCACGGCGCCATCCACCAGCGGCCTCGTCCGGTCGTAATCTCCTACCGCCACCGAGAGATCGAGTTTGGCCATAATCGCCCTCTGGATGCTTCAGCCGGTGTTCCGGGTCATGCGAATGAAGCCTGCTGCATTCACGTCCGCACCCCAGCCCGGCGGCAACACCACCGTCGAATCAAGCGCCTCGATCACGATCGGCCCGTGCAGCGTCACTCCCGGCATCAGCCCGCCGCGATAGAGCACCGGTGTGCACACGAGACCGGTCTCGGCGAACCACACGTGCCGGCTGTGCTCGCTCAGACGGTGCGGCTCGGGCGCCTGCGCGAAAGCCACTGTCGGGAGCTGTCCCAATGCGGTGAGTCGCAAATTGATGAGATAGACCGGCTCGTCTCGATTGGCGTGCCCATAGGTCTGCTCGTGCTTCGCATGGAAATCGGCGGCCAGCCGGTCCAGCGTCGCGCACGTGATCGGCCCTTCCACAATCGGGAGCGTCAGCTCGTAAGCCTGCCGCCTATACCGCAGATCCGCCTGACGCAGCAGCACCTGACGCTCGGGCAGAACCTGCGCATCGGCCAGGAACGCTCGGCCAGCCCGCTCCATCGCGGCGATCGCCTCTGCCAGTCGCTCCGGCGCCAGCGAGGCCAAGCCCGCATACAGCGTGCGCGACCAGTCGCGCCTGATATCGCTTGCAACCAGCCCAAGGGCGGAGAATGCACCGGGGGCCGGCGGCACGATCACCTCAGGGATACCCAGCTCAGCAGCAAGGAAAGCAGCGTGGACCGGGCCGGCACCGCCGAATGCGATCAGGCTGAACTCCGCCGGATCGTGACCGCGCTCGATGGACACGATGCGCAGCGCCTGCGCCATATTGGCGTTCACCACTTCGGCGATCCGCGCCGCCGCCTCGGGCACCGACAGGCCGAGCGGCTGGGCGACATGCGCAGCAATCGCCGCTTCGGCGGCAGTGGCGTCGATGCGGAGATCGCCGCCCAACAGCGCATCGCGGCTCAGCCAGCCCAGCACGATGTCGGCGTCGGTGACAGTCGGCCGCGTCCCGCCGCACCCGTATCCCGCCGGGCCGGGATCGGCGCCGGCGCTGTCCGGCCCCACTTTCAGCGCGCCCCCAGGATCGACCCAGGCGATGGAGCCGCCGCCGGCGCTGACCTCGGCCAGATCGATGACCGGGACGCGGATTGGATGCCCGGTCCCGTGCATCCAACGATTGGCGTGACCGCCGCCGCCGACTTCATACTCTGCCGTCACGGCGATCTCGCCGCCCACGATCACGCTCGCCTTCGCCGTCGTGCCGCCCATGTCGAAGCTGATCAGGTTGGGCCGACTGAGCTGCCGTCCGGCCAACGCCGCGGCGATCACCCCGGCGGCGGGTCCGGATTCCACCGTCATAGCCGGCACGCGCAACGCCTCGGCCACATCGACCACGCCGCCGGACGAGCCCATGACATGCAGCGTCGGCAGCCCGAGCGTTGCCGCTGCGTCGCCGAGCCGGTGCAGGTAGGAGGCGAGCAGCGGCCCGACAACGGCGCAAACCGCCGTTGTGCTGGTGCGCTCGAACTCGCGGATTTCCGGCAGCACGTCGCAGGAGAGGAACACCGTGACATGCGGAAGCGCTGCCCGCAGCGCCTCAGCGACCCGGCGCTCATGCGCATCGTTGAGGAACGAGAACAGCAGCGACACGGCGACGGTCTCTAGGCCCGCTTCGTCGATTGCCGCGACCAATGCCGGCAGCTCCTGCTCGGCAAGCGGGGTGACGACGTTGCCCTGTGCGTCGATGCGTTCGGTAATTTCGAACCGGTGGCGGCGAGGGATGAGGACGGCGGGGGCGTCTTGCAGCAGGTCATACAGATCGGCGCGCGAGGAGCGGCGCAGCTCCAGCACGTCGCGAAAGCCGCGTGTCGTGATCAGTCCGGCGCGGGCCCCCTTGTGCTGCAGCAACGCGTTGGTGACCACGGTGGTCGCATGCGACAGCACCGTGACATCGCGCGGGCCGATGCGGTTGTCTGCTAGAGCCTGACGGAGCCCTGTCACAACGCCGGCGGTGAAATCGTCTGGCGTGGTCAGCAGCTTGCATACCGCCACGCGGCCAGTCCGTTCCTCCACAGCCGCCAGATCGGTAAACGTTCCGCCGATGTCGATCCCGATCCGCCACCGATCCGCCATGTCGGCGGTCGAGCCTCCGCTCACAGAGGTTCGAGCCGCAGCGTGGTCATCAGGACTTCAGGTCGCACTATCATCTGCGCGTATGGGCTCGGGCTGTACTTGGCGAGGAATGCCCGGGTGGCGCGCTCGATCGATGCCGAGTCCGTGGCCGCGGTCACGCGCACCGGGATGGTCCGATCGCCGATTTCGAGCGTCGCCCGGCCCTCCGCAGCAGCAGCCTTGTACCAGAGACCTTTGGGGCCGCGAACAGAACGGATAAACACGTCCTCATCAGCGACGACGACCCAGATGACCGCTGTCCTGTCCTGTCGCTCGCCGGCGACGATCCGCACCTCTTGGGTCGTGCGTAACTGATCGAGGGTTGCTGCGTCGAATCCGCGAGCCATGGTCGGTCTCCTGCTTTTGCGGACCAGTTGATCTGTCTAGGGGGCGATGTCGATGCCTTGCGGGCGGATCAGTCCGTCCGGCGTCGGGGTGAACCCGCTCACCTTGGCAGATAGCGCCCAGAGCCACTTGTAGTGATACAGCACGATGTGCGGCACATCGTGAAGATACATATCGACCACCTTGCGGTACAGCGCCTGCCGAGCCGACACGTCGTTGACTGATCGCGCCTTGGCCAGCAATTCGTCGAATGCCGGATTGCAGTATTTCCCCCAGTTCAGGAACCCGTTGCAGGCGAGCCAGATCGATACATTGCCGTCTGGATCCGGCCGGCCGCTCCACAGCACCAGCGCTGCTTGATAGTTGCCGGCCTCTTCGGTGGCCAATGCGGCGTTCGCTTCCATTGCCTGCACTTTCACCTCGAATCCGGCTTCGCCCGCCATCGCCTGGATCACCTGTCCGGCTTGCTGCGCCACCGGGTCGGTGCCGACTTGCAAAGTGAAGGACGGGTGCTCCACGCCTGCCTGCTGCAACAGCATCCGCGCCTTCGACAGATCACGCGGCGGTACCGGGTGCTCGGGATCCCAATAGCGGGTGCCCGGCGCCTCGAATTGATTGGATGGAACGAATTGTCCCGCCAGGACAACCTGGTTGAGCGCTGAACGGTCGATCGATGCCTCCAGCGCCGCGCGGATGCGCCGATCGGCGAACGTGGCGGCCTGGGGACCATGTGCGACGTTGAGCGAGATTGTCTCGTAAGCAAGCGCGGTGGTGGTGACGAGCTTCAGCTTCGGATCGGCGCGCACCGCGGCAATGTCGGTCGGCTGCAGCCGCTCCACCATATCGAGCTGACCCGCTTTCAGATCCACTAACCGTACCGTCGTGCTGGGAATCGGCTGATAGATGATGCGATCGAGCTTGATCGCGGCGGCGTTCCAGTAGCCGGGGAAGCGATCGACCACGATCCGGTCCTGCGGGATACGCTGCGTCAGCTTGAACGGACCAGCACAGGGCAGTTCGTTGGCCACGTCCTTGCCGAGCCGCGCCATCGCCTGCGGCGCCAGGATCATGCCGGCGCGATCGGCCAGCACCGCGATCAGCGGCGCATACGGCGCGCCGAGCACAAACCGGACCGTATGAGGATCGACCACCTCCACTGCCGAGACCGGCTTCAGCTCGCCCTTCCGCACGCTCTCCGGCTCGGTCTGATTGCGCGTGATGGTCGCCTTTACAGCATCGGCGTCGAGCGTCTCGCCGTCCTGGAACCGCACGCCATCGCGCAGGGTCAGCGTCAGCGACATACCGTCCGGCGACCACTGCCAGCCCGTCGCGAGCTGCGGGACGAAATCGCTCTTCGCGTCGGTGTCGATCAACTTGTCGCAGGTCGCGGCGAAGACGATGCGATCGACGAAGAAGCCGCCCTGCGCCGGGTCGAGCACGTCCGGGTCCTCGTTGAGGCCGATGCGCAGCGTGCCGCTGGCCAGTGCCGGGATCACCGGCGTCAGCGCAAGCAGGGCCACAGCAAGCAGAATAGGAATCGCTGGGCGGGGCGGGCGCATGGCTGGCTCCTCGCGGGTGGCGGCAAATCAGCTTGCCGCAAGAGGGACGCTGCGGCGAGATGTAGTGTCGGGGCCGTCATCGCCCGGCGTCCGACGAAAGCAGAATCTTCCCCGTCCTTCGCCGCATTCAGGGTTATTCCTTCTTTCTTGCTTCGGTGCCGGAGCAGGCTTTCGCGAAGCTCGGCGGTGTGGCTATTGGCATGAACTCGTCATAGCGCGCCAGGGTTGCCGCCGGCGCGTCGTTCGCACATATCAGCGGCTCGATCTCCTCGACCGGACAAGGAGGATGACATGGCGATCCAACTCGGGCAGGTTGCGCCCGATTTCGAACAGGACAGTACGCAAGGTCGGATCAGTTTCCATAAATGGCTCGGCAACTCATGGGGTGTGCTGTTCAGCCATCCGAAAGACTACACGCCGGTCTGCACCACCGAACTCGCCGAAGTCGCGCGGTTGAAGTCGGAGTGGGACGCACGCAACGTCAAACCGATCGGACTTTCAGTCGATCCCGCCGACAGCCGTAAGGGTTGGGAGAAGGACATCGAGGAGACACAAGGTCAGAAGCTGAACTTCCCGGTCCTGGCCGATGCCGACCGTAAGGTGTCGAATCTCTACGACATGGTGCATCCGGAAGCCGATCCGGCGGTGACGGTGCGCAGCGTGTTCATCATCGACCCGAACAAAAAGGTCCGGCTGATCATCACGTACCCGCCGAGCACGGGGCGCAATTTCGACGAGATCCTTCGGGTGATCGACAGTCTTCAGCTCACCGATGCGCACAAGGTTGCGACGCCGGTTAACTGGACCAACGGGCAGCCGGTGATCATCGTTCCCAGCGTATCGGACGAAGAGGCCAGGCAGCGTTTCCCGCAAGGCTTCAAGACGCTGAAGCCCTATCTGCGGGTGGTGGAGCAGCCGCCGCTGCCACGCCGCTGACGGTCGGTTCTGGTAAATTCACCTCTCCCGCGCTCTTGCGGGAGAGGTCGCCACGCGGAGCGTGGCGGGGTGAGGGTGCCTGGCTCGCTCGCTACTCATCGGCGCGAGTTTCTTACGGAGGTTAGAGGCCCATGGCGGTGATCGAGGCGAAGTCGCTGCGGCGACGCGAGGACCCGCGGCTGCTCACTGGTCGTGGTCGCTACACCGGCGATATCAGGCCGCCCGGCCTGTTGCATGTGGTTCTGGTGCGCTCGCCACACGCCCATGCCGATATCACCAACATCGAGGTCGGCACCGCCAGCACCATGCCGGGGGTGATCGCGGTTGTCACCGGCGAGGAACTGGCGGCCGACGGCGTAGCGCCAATTCCCGGCGGGATCGGCTTCCCGCGACCGGACGGCTCGCCGGCGCCGAAGACCGACCGCCCCATCCTTGCCCAGGGCCGCGTGCGCTTCGTCGGCGAGCCGGTGGCCGCCGTCATCGCCGAGAGTCGTGCCGCCGCGCAGGAGGCAGCAGAGGCGGTGCTTGTCGAGTACGCGGAACGGCCGGCGGTGATTACCCCGTCCGTCGCCCTGAGGGATGGCGCCCCGCAGGTGTGGGATATTGCGCCGGGGAATGTCGGCTATCTCTGGCGGGGCGGGCGCGCCGAGCCCACCGACGCCGCGTTGTGCGCGTCTGCCCACGTGACGAAGCTCGATTTCGTGGTCTCCCGCGTCACCGCCAATTCGATGGAGCCACGCAACGCGTTCGCCGTCATTGGCCCAGACGGGCGCCTGACGCTGACCGCCAGTCACCAGAATCCGCATTCGCTGCGCGGTGGCGTGGCGCAGGTGATGCAGCAGGACCCGGGCGCCGTGCGCGTCGTGATCGGCGATGTGGGCGGATCGTTTGGCATGAAATCAGGCCTGCACCAGGAGGTCGTGCTGGTCGCCTGGGCTGCGCGCCGGTTCAATCGCCCCGTGCTGTGGGAATCGGACCGCACCGAAGGGTTCCTGACCGACGAGCAGGCGCGCGAAATCGAAATTCACGCGGAGCTGGGGTTCGATGCGGCGCATCGGATCACCGCGTTCAAGCTGCGCTGGAACCTCAACCTGGGTGCCTATGTGTCGGGCCGGTCCGGTTGGGGCGTCGGCAATATCGGCGGAACGGCAGGGGTGTATCGCATTCCGCACATGTCCGCGGAAGTCTGCGGCGTGCTGACCAACACCGTGCCGACCGCGGCGTATCGCGGCGCCGGCCGGCCAGAGGCCACTTATACGATCGAGCAAATCATGGATGTGGCGGCACACGAGCTGGGCATCGATCCGTTCGAGCTGCGACGGTTGAACCTGATCCCGCCTGAGGCGATGCCGTACAAGACGGCGCTGACCTTCACCTATGACTGCGGCGAGTTCGAAGCCGGCATGCGTCAGGCCGCCAATCTCGCCGACATGGTCGGATTCTCCGCACGCCGAGAGGCTTCGGCACGCAACGGCAAGCTGCGCGGCCTGGGTATTTGCAATTGTATCGAAGTGGCCGGCGGCCCGTTCCTTCGGCCTGGCCGTGACAATGCAGCCATCTCGCTGACCGCCGACGGGCGGGTGATCCTGCGCACGGGAACCATGTCGGTAGGGCAGGGGCTTGAGACGTCGTTCCCACAGCTTGTCGCCGAGCGGCTGGGGGTACCGGTGGAACGGATCGAGTACCTACAGGGCGACACCGACCTGCTGCCGTTCGGCCGCGGCAGCGGCGGATCCGGCGCGATGCCGATCGGTGCATCGGCGATCTCGGTGGCGGCCGATCAGGTGATCGAGAAAGCCAAGCGCATCGCCGCCGAGCTGCTGGAGGCAGCGGTTGCGGACGTAACCTTCGAGGACGGGCGCTTTCGTATCACCGGAACCGACCGTTTCGTCGATCTGACAGAAGTGGCGCGCGCCGCGCATGACCCGGCCCGGCTGCCGCCCGGCGAGACGCCAGGGATAGACGAGGTGGGTGCGTTCCAGGCCACCGCGGTCACCTTCCCGAACGGGACCCATATCTGCGAGGTGGAGATCGACAAGGAAACCGGCGTCACGGAGATCGTGCGCTATACTGCTGTCGAGGACCTTGGGCGCGTGCTCAATCCGATGCTGGTCGCCGGGCAAATTCATGGCGGCGTGGTGCAGGGACTTGGCCAAGCGCTCGGCGAGCAGATCGTGCACGATGCTGCTTCGGGGCAGATGCTGACTGCGTCGTTCATGGACTATCAGATGCCGCGCGCGGCCGACGTTCCGGAATTTCGGCTGGCGCTGCGCGAGGTGCCAACACAGGTGAACCCGGTCGGCGCCAAAGGCGTCGGCGAGGCCGGCACCGTGGGCGCGCTGGCCGCGGTGATGAACGCTGTCAACGATGCGTTGTACCAGGTGTGGGTCCGGCATTTCGACATGCCAGCGACACCGGCGAGGGTCTGGCAGGCGATCGTGGCAGCGAAACCGGGATAGGGGTCACCTTTGCTATATCCTGTCGCCCGCCTGCCGAAGCCTCGGGTCGACCCTGAAAGAGGTCTCCACTGACGTCCAAGCGGGGGCTGAGCGATGACGCGGGTTCAGTAATACGTTGCGCTCTATCGTAGTAATGCGGCCGGGGTCCAGAACTGCTGGCACGATCACCGACGGTACGATCAACGCGGCCGAGCGAAGCGATGCCGCCCAGGCATCCCCCGCACGTCGCGTCGCCTCGAGGTCATGGACCGCTAGATCGAGAGCGGCGTGCTCAATCTCGGAATCATCAGGTAGAGTTACTGCAAAGGCCCGAAAACTCACAGGCAGCCGGGCGGGACTGACGTGCACCAATTGCTCCAGCAGAGCGAGCGTAATCTCTGTTGCCGCATAAACCATCGGCGTGCCGGGACTGTTCCAGCGACCGCCGTACAGCCTGGCTCCCTCGCCATCGAGGGACGCATAGCGACTGAGCGCCAAGCGCCAGAACCGCACCTATTCGACGATGCCATGCGAGATCCGGCCGAGTACCGCTTCCACCAGCCTTCCGCCCTCTTCGGTGTCGAGCAGGGCAAGGGGGGGTTGACCGCCGAGAGCGCCATTTGGCTCCCGTAGCCAGGCACGGGCTTCGTCGCGGCGTCCGAAGACCTCGTCGGCAAGTGCCTGGATCCGAGCCAACCGCACCACGAGATCGCTCTGCTCGCGCGACAGCGTCGCCTTATGGCGGCGGGCGTACAAGGTCCGGCGTGGGATGAAATAGGTTTCGATCTCATCGTCGTCGATTACGCCGTCGGCGATCAGGTGCTCAAGGGCTGCGTATGGCAGACCATCCCGAACCGCGCGCGCCAGTGCGAGGTCACGACTTACCCCACGCGGCGCTCTGCGGAGACCGCCCAACACTTTTTCAACTGCTGCCGCCGTGACCACGTCCGCTCCGTGCCGCTTTGCACAGAATATCGTGCAAGATGGCCAGCATGCAATCCCTCTCATCCCCCCGCGCTGAACGCATTGAATGTGATCAGCGTGTAGGTGTCCTTCACTCCCGGCAAGGTCTGCAGCCGCTCGGTGACGAACAATCCGATGTCCTGCGAGGGATCCAGGTAGAACTTGCCCAGCAGATCGTACTGCCCGGACGTGGAATACATCTCCGACATCTCCTCGATCTGGTCGGCGGCCTCCTGCGCCACCTTGTAGGCTTGGCCCATTTCACACTTGATCATGACGAAGATCGCCCTCATGAACCGCCTCCTGCCGCGACGACCGGCAGCATAGGCGGCTGGGAGACGACACGGGAGGTACCGGATGGACGTGGCATCATTCGACCAGACACAGGCACGCAAAAGCCGCGTCGCACCGCGCAGCGGGGGCCACCTGGTAGCCGGTGCACTGGTGGCGCAGGGGATCGACCACGCCTTCGCGGTACCGGGCGAGAGCTATCTTGACGTGCTCGACGGCCTCTATGACGTCCGCCAGAAGGTGAAACTGGTCACCTGCCGGTTCGAAGCGGGCGCCGTAAATATGGCGGAGGCGTACGGAAAGCTGCATGGCCGTCCGGCCGCGGCATTCGTCACGCGCGGACCCGGCGCCTGCCACGGCGCGATCGGCGTGCACATCGCGATGCAGGATAGCACGCCGCTGGTCCTCTTCGTCGGGCAAATACCGCTCGGCGATTCCGGACGCGATGCATTCCAGGAGATCGATTACCGCCGCATGTTCAGCCCGATTGCCAAATGGGTGACGCAGATCGATCAGGCGAAGCGTATTCCGGAAATTGTCGCGCATGCCGTGGATGTCGCCACCTCCGGTCGGCCCGGGCCGGTGGTCGTGGCGCTGTCCGAGGAGATGCAGCGCGATATGGTCGAGGCAGTCGACATGCCGCGCGCCGAGGTGGTTCCGGCAAGCCCCGACCCAACGGCAATGACCCGGTTCCGCACCATGCTCGGGCGTGCCCGCAAACCGCTTGCGGTGCTCGGCGCATCCTGCTGGTCGGCGGCCGGACGGCGGGCGATCCGGGAGTTCCTGCACGGCAACGCGATCCCGGTCACGGTTGGGTTCCGCCGCCAGGCGCTCTACGATGGGACGCTGGACAATTTCGTCGGTGATCTTGGTGTCGGCGCTGATCCAGCGCTGCTGGCGAAAGTGAAGGAGGCCGATCTGATCCTGGCGATCGGCTCGCGCCTCGGCGACGCCGTCACGCAAGGCTACACGTTGCTGGAACCCGGCAGCGGCGACATCCCGATCATCCAGGTACATCCTGACGCTGCCGAGATCGGCCGGGTGTTCCGCCCTGCTGTAGGCATCGTCGCCGATCTCAATGCATTCGCCCTGGCCGCGGCCGCCATGGAGCCGGTGCACGCCGCCTGGGATGAGTGGACGGTCGAATTGCGCGATATCCGCGAAGCCGGACGCGAGGTGCCGGACTATGAAGGCTCGCTCAATCTCGGCGATGTGATGCGTGAGCTGGAGCGTCTGCTCGCACGCGATGCGATCGTTACCACCGATGCCGGAAATTTCTCGGGATGGGCAACTCGTTTCATCAATTTCGGCGAGCATCAGCGTTACATCGGGCCGACTAACGGCGCAATGGGCTACAGTGTGCCGGCTGCGGTCGGCGCGAAGATCGCGTTCCCCGACCGCATGGTGGTCAGCTTGGTCGGCGACGGCGGGTTCCTGATGACCGGCCAGGAGATCGCGACCGCGTTCCATCATGGCGTGGCGCCGATTGTGCTGGTGTTCAACAACCACATGTACGGCACGATTCGCATGCACCAGGAGCGTGCCTATCCGGGCCGGGTGTCCGGCACGGGGCTGACCAACCCGAATTTCGCGAAGCTGATCGATGCGTTCGGCGGCCACGGCGAGGTTGTAAGCGAGACCGCCGCCTTCGCTCCGGCGTTCCGGCGCGCCGTCGCCAGCGGCCGTCCGGCCGTGCTGGAACTGCGCATGAACCCCGAGCAAATCACCACGCGTGCCACGATCGGCGAGCTGCGTGCCGGCAAGGCAGCCGCCAAGCCAGTCAAACCGAAGCGCGCGGCGGCGCCCAGACATCCGAAGATCGGAACGCGCGGGAAACGCACCTGAGCGAGGTCGGCCGCATGCTGTACCGGCTGAGCCATCGGTTCAGCGTGGATACCACCGGCCGACCGCTGGCGCTCGCCGGTGCCACGATGGCTGAGGCCGGAGCCGCGTACCGCGCCGGCCGGCTCGATGTGGCAGAGCGTTGCTGCCGGGAAGTGCTCGCCCGCGAGCCGCACCACGCCGAGGCACCGCACCTGTTGGGCGTGATCTGCACCGACCGCGGCGAGACAGGAGCGGCGCTCGAATGGCTGCACCTAGCGGAGCGGGAAAACCCCGATGTCGCCCGCCTGCAGTATCACATCGGCAACGCCTTGGCAGCCGAGGCGCGTCATGCCGAAGCGGAGGCGCGGTTCCGCCGGGCGCTGGCGCTCACCCCCGGATTCGTCGATGCCTGCAACAATCTCGGCACGGCGCTGCGCGCGCAGGGCAGGGATGATGAGGCAGAAGCCAGCTTCCGCCACGCCCTGGCGCTGCGTTCAGATTACGCGCCAGCACACTACAACTGTGGCCTCGCTCTGGCGAAGCGCGGCGCGTTAGAGGCAGCGGTGGCGAGCTTCCGCACCGCTCTTGTCATTCGATCCGATCCGCCGCCGACCGACCGGTTGGTCGAAGTGCACGATGCGCTCGCCCAGACGCTGATGGAACTCGAACGCTACGACGAAGCGCTGGAGGTCTGTCGCGCCCGTTGCGCGCTGAAACCCGAGGACAAGCGGGGCGAATGGCACGAGGCGCTGGCCCTGCTGACGCTTGGACATTTTGCCGAAGGTCTGCCGAAATACGAGAGTCGTTGGGCGCTGCCCGGGTTTCGCGACGACGCCGAGGCCGCGCTGCCGCCGCCAACCGTGCCAACCCTAATGTCGCTGGTCGGCCAGCGGGTGCTGTTGCGCGCCGAGCAGGGGCGCGGCGACGCCATCCAGTTCAGCCGCTATGCTCCCCTCGTTGCCGAGCTTGCCGCGACGGTGGCAGTCGCCGTGCCGGCCGATCTGGTTGCGCTGATGCAGAGCCTGCCAGGCGTCGATGCGGTGATAGACGACATCGGTCCAGAGCCCCCGCACGATGTGTCAGCGGCGATGCTGAGCCTGCCGCTCGCATTCGCAACCGAGCTGGCGACCATTCCTTGCCAGACGCCTTATCTGCGGTCATCCCCTGACCGACTGGCCGCCTGGCAGGAGCGGCTTGGTCCGCCGGCGGGGCCTAGAGTCGGCCTCTGTTGGTGGGGCTCGCAGCACATCCCGGAGCGATCGATGACGCTGCCGGATGTGGCGTCGCTGCTGAGTTTGCGGGGCATCGAATTCCACGCCGTACAGAAAGAAATTCCGGATGCCGACGTTGCCTGGCTCGCGCAACACGGCGGCTTGGTTCGACACGACGCGGCGCTGGGAGATTTCGCCGAGACGGCGGCGCTGCTCGCGCTGATGGATCTGGTGGTCACCATTGACACGTCGGTTGCGCATTTGGCCGGATCGATCGGGCGGCCGGTCTGGATCATGCTGCGCCGCAATCCTGACTGGCGGTGGTTTGTCGGCCGCGACGACAGCCCGTGGTATCCGACAGCCCGATTATTTCGCCGCGGCACGGGGGGCGGTTGGGAGACCGTGGTAGAGTCGGTGCGGGCGGCGCTGCAGCGGTATTTTGCCGAACCAGGGTGAGACCCCGCCCAGCGCCGGCCTGACCCCGGCCTTGCGCCGGCGCGCGCTGCGCTCATGTTACAACCTCCGACATCCGGGGCCCCCATCCCCGATTAGCGCGAGCCAACTAATGAACCGTACGTCACTCGTTGTCACCGCAGCCCTCGCCCTGAGCTTCCTCGGGGCGCCCGTCGCTGTCGCCGCGCCAGCGTCGACGCCGATGATGAGCTGGAGTGATGCGCAACTCGCCCAACGCGTGCTACCGGCCACCGTCAACATCACCGTGGAGAAGATCGTTCACGACGAGACCAATGGGGGCAGAGGTCGGCGCGAGACGTTCTTCGGCTCCGGGTTCGTCATCGGTCCCAACGGCATCATCGTCACTAACCGGCACGTCATTGATGGCGCGGCCTGGATCAGCGTCGGTTTTACCGACCGCAGCCAGGCCGAGGCTCAGCTCATCGCTGCCTGCGGGCTGATGGACCTCGCGGTGCTCAAGGTCGATGTGGGTCGGAAGCTGCCATATCTGAGCTTCGGCGACAGCGATGTCGTGCGAATTGGCGATCCGGTTCTGGCAGTCGGCAACCCGCTCGGCCTGGGTGTATCGGTCAGCGCCGGGATCGTCAGCGCGCTCAATCGCGACATCATGGAAACCCCGTTCGACGACGACATTCAGACAGACGCAGCGATCAATCACGGCAATTCCGGTGGCCCGCTGATCAACCGCTACGGCCAAGTGATCGGGGTAAATACGGCGCTGACCACGCTGGCGCCGGAAGGCGGCTCGATCGGCATCGGGTATGCGATCCCATCGGACGAGGCGAAGTACGTCGTCAGCAAACTGCTCGACCCGAATGCCAGCATGCCGGGCTGGATCGGCGCACACTTGCAGGACGTCACGTCAGACCTGGCGCGGGCGTTCGGCCTGAGTCAGCCGCGCGGCTTCATCGTAACCGGTACCGACCCGGGCGGACCCGCGCGAGCGGCCGGACTCCAGACCGGTGACATCATCCTTCGCTTCGGCGAGCTGGAGCCCTCCGATACCCGTGGACTGCTGCGGGATATCCTGGTTATGCCGCTTGACCAGTATGTCCCCGTGCTCATCTGGCGGAATGGTCAGCAGATCGAGCTTCCGGTGCAAGTGCGCGCGTGGCCGAATCTGAAGGAGGAGCGCGGCACCATGACGGCGGATGCCGACAGCGCGCAGAACGCGCGGCCGCCGAGCCTCGGACTGCAGCTTGCACCGATCACCGAGGCAGAGCGCAAGCAGTATTCGCTGGCGGCAACCCAGGGCGTGCTGGTCACCGGGGTCGATACCGAGACCGAGGCGTACGACCGAGGCGTTGCCCCCGGCGACGTCATTCTAAAAGTCGAGAACACGCCGGTCGCCTCACCCGACCAGGTGGACAATCTCGTACAGATTGCACGATCGCAGGGTCGCGTGGTGGCCATGCTGGTGGGCGGGCAGCATGAGCCGCGCTGGATCACGTTGTATTTTGGGAGTACCAAACCGTCGACGGGGATAGGCGCTCCGCCATCGGCGACGCAAGAGCCGCAGGTGGCGGTCAGCCCGGCCCGGCAGTAAAGCAGAAAGAGGCTTGGCAGCGATATGATCAAACGGTTCCACGTCCTCTATGTCGGCCAGATCGAGCTCGACAATATCGGTCTGGATGGCACGCCGGCAAACGAACGGCGCTATTCCAACGAACGTTTTGCGGAGGTGTTCTGGACCGCCCGCCGCATCGCCCAGACAATGGACGAGCTCGGTTATTACGCGCTGTGGACCGCCGAGCACCATTTCCAGCGTGAAGGCTACGAGTGCCTGCCGAACCTGATTCAGCTCGGGCTCTGGCTCGCCACCCAGACCAAGCGGCTTAAGTTCGGCTGCGCCTTCAATGTGCTGCCAATGTGGCATCCGATCCGGCTCGCGGAAGATTACGCGATGGCCGATATCGTGACCGACGGGCGCATCATCATGGGCGTCGGCCGCGGCTATCATACGCGCGAGGTGGAGACATTCGGCGCCCCGCTGATCGACGCGGAGGCGAACCGCACCTATTTCGAAGAACAGCTCCAACTGCTGCTGACCTGCTTCAATGAGGAGTCATTCCATTTCAAAGGCAAGTATTATGAATGCCCGCCGATGGTTGATTACCGCGGCTATCGCCTGAGCGATATTACGATGGTGCCCCGACCGAAGCATCTGCCCGTCGAGATCTGGATGCCGATCGCCAGTGGGAAGACCATCGGCATGATGGCGAAATATGGCCTCAAGGCGATGGTGACTCTGAACGGAGAAAAGATCCTGGACGACGTGGTGTGTGCCTATCAGGTCGCCTGCGCGGAACACGGCCAGCAGAAGCAACTTGGGCAGGATGTGATCTGGGGCGCCGGACTATACCTTGCGGGCAGCCAGGAGGAGGCGATCCGGCGCGTCGAGCCGTCGCATGACGAGCGCTACAAGTGGTTCGCACCGTTCGGCTTCGTGCGCTACGCCGACGAGCAGGGCCGCACCTGGGGCACGCCCGGCGCGCCGTCGCGAATCCCGTCGCTGCGCGACGGGGTGCAGCAGAGGGCCTGGTTCTGCGGCACGCCCGGCCAGGTGATCGACGGTATCAAGTCGATCCAGGCCAAGTATCCCGGCCTGGAGGATTTCATGATCCACTGGGCCGAGGGACTCGGCCCCAACGAGTTCGAGGAGCAGCTTCGCTGGTTCGCCCGTGACGTGATGCCGGCGTTGCAGAGAGGGTAGCGTTCTCCCTCCCGCAAGGGGAGGGGAAGCGACCGCACTACACCACCGCAGCGACCCGCAGCGTATTGGTCGTGCCGGATTGGCCGAACGGCACGCCGGCTGCGACCACGATCTCGTCGCCCTGCTGTGCGAATCCCTCGGCCTGCGCCGCGCGCACCGCGCGCGTGATCGCTTCCGACAGCGAATGCACGTCGGGCGTCATCACCGCGTGAACACCCCACACCACCGCAAGTCGCCGTGCCGTTTCCAGGTTTGGTGTAAAGCCGATCACCGCCGCCTCCGGTCGCTCACGCGCCACCCGCACGGCGGTGCCGCCCGAGGCGGTGAATGCCACGATCACCGCGGCACCGATCGTGTGGCAGACTTGGCGGGCCGCCGCCGCGATCGCGTCTGCCGCGGAACACTCGGGCTCAGCGCGGCTCGCGTCGATAATGGCGCGCCAATCCGGGTCCTGCTCCACCCGGGCGACGATGCGGTCCATGATGTTTACCGCTTCGAACGGATATTGGCCGGCGGCTGTCTCAGCCGACAGCATCACCGCATCCGCGCCGTCGAACACGGCGGTCGCGACATCCGACGCCTCGGCGCGCGTCGGCGCCGGGGCGTTGATCATGCTCTCCAGCATCTGTGTGGCAACCACCACCGGACGGCCAAGGTGGCGAGCTGCGCGCACGATGCGCTTCTGCACCAGCGGCACCTCTTCCGGTGGCAACTCGACGCCGAGATCGCCGCGCGCCACCATCACCGCATCCGACAGGCGCACGATTTCATCCAGGTTCTCGACCGCCTGCGGCTTCTCCATCTTGGTCATGATCCAGGCCTGGCCGCCGGCAATTTGCTTTGCTTCCGCTACATCTTCCGGCCGCTGCACGAAGGACAAGCCGATGTAGTTCGCGCCGTGCTGCAACGCGAACGCAAGATCGGCGTGGTCCTTCTCGGTCAGCGCCGGAATCGGCAGAACCACGTCGGGCACGTTCACGCCCTTGCGGTCGGAAAGCGGTCCCCCGACTACCACCTCCGTCTCCAGCGCATCCTCCCGCTTGTGGGCAACACGCAGCCTCAGCTTGCCGTCATCCAGCAGCAACATGGCGCCGATCGAGGCTGCCTCGATGATCTCTGGATGCGGCAGGTTGACGCGGCTGGCGTCGCCGGGCGTCGGATTGAGGTCGAGCCGGAACTGCTGGCCGCTCTGCAGATGCACACGTCCCCCGCCGAACCGACCGACCCGCAATTTGGGTCCCTGCACGTCGGCGAGGATGCCAATGGGACGGTCGAATCGCTCCTCCAGCTCGCGGATCATCGCGAAGCGGGCGGCATGGTCTTCGTGGGTGCCATGGCTGAAATTCAATCGGAACACGTCGGCACCAGCTTGGAAGAGGCGCGCCAGCACCTCGGGCGAGGAACTGGCCGGGCCGAGCGTAGCGATGATCTTGGTGCGGCGGCGGCGGCGAATCTTCGGTCGCGTGGCCATTTTACTCCCTCGGACTGGGACGCCGGTCCAGCCCCAACCGTCAGAACAGTCGTGGATAGCCGGCCTTTGCCGGCCACGGCACAACACCGCCTCTCCTCGTCCAACCTCTTTACCATTGCTGTGCGCTTGACCGATAGGCGCCGAACGGATGACGGATGCGCGCTGAGCGGGCGCGCTCACATGGTCGTGATCGGCGCCTCGATGTCGAGCAGCGGAGCATATTGCTGCGCCCCGAAAATGTCCGGATCGCCGGGACTGACGCTGGGGCGATCGCGATAGATGGCGAACTTGATCGCGCAGCCGGAGTCGTATTCGACGAAATCGGGGCTGCGGGAGTCAGCAATGTAATAGAGCGCGGCGATGGTTTCGCGCGTTAATACGTGGGCGCGGAGCACTGCGTCGTAGGTGTCGCGGTCGCGGAAGATCACATCGAAAGTGATCTTATCCACCCCGGCGTTCTTGCTACGAATCGTCTTCGCCAGTTCGTGCAGCTTCCTGATTGGCACGGCACTCACTCCCCGGCTTTCCGCCAAATGCAGCGGGAACAGCTCCAGCGGGTCGTCGACCGCGAGCGGAAAAGCGACCGATCCGGCAGTGCCGTTCACCTCGGGCAGACGAAGGTCGGCGTGCCCAGCTTCCGCCGATCGCCGGTCTCATGCAGTCTGTCGTGACCGCGAGAAGCCGGGTTATGCATATGAGCGCGTCGAAACCCCTGTCCGGACTCCTGGTCCTGACGCTCGAGCAGGCGGTCGCCGCGCCCTATGCCAGCTCGCGCCTAGCCGATGCCGGCGCACGCGTGATCAAGATCGAGCGCCCCGAAGGCGACTTCGCTCGCCTCTACGACACGGCAGCGAACGGCCTTTCCAGCTATTTCGTGTGGCTCAACCGCGGCAAGCAGAGCTTGGTCGCCGATATCAAGGACCCAAGCGATGCCGCCTTGCTGCGACGTATCCTCGGCCGCGCCGATGTGTTCATTCAAAACCTGGCACCCGGAGCCGCTGCCCGTGCCGGCTTCGGCTCGGCGGCGTTGCGGCGGCAATACCCACGGCTGATCACGGTCGACATCTCCGGCTATGGTGACAGCGGCGAGTACGCCACAATGAAGGCGTACGATCTCCTTGTGCAGGCGGAATCAGGGCTGGCCATGGTCACCGGCCATCCGGCGGGTCCCGGCAGGGTCGGCGTATCGGCCTGCGACATCGCCTGCGGGATGGCAGCGCATGCCGGCATCCTGGAAGCATTGATCGCCCGCAGCATCACAGGCCAGGGCAAGTCGCTAAAGGTCAGCCTGTTCGACGGCATGGCCGACTGGATGAACGTGCCGCTGCTGTACTACGAGGGGACTGGCCGAGCGCCGCAGCGGATGGGCCTCGCGCATCCATCGATCTGCCCCTATGGCGCCTTCGCGCTGGCTGACGGTTCGCTGGTCCTGATCGCCATCCAGAACGAGCGCGAATGGGCCGAGTTCTGTAAACACTTCCTGCGCGAGCCGGACCTGCCCGCCCGCCCGGGCTTCCAGACGAATGTAGCCCGCGTCAGTAACCGCGCGGCGGTCGATGCGCATATCGCCGCTGCCTTCGCCCACCTCTCGCGCGATGACGCCGCCACCCGGCTGCGAGCGGCCAATACGGCCTACGGCTTCGTCAACGACCTCGCCGCTCTCGCGCGCCACCCGGCATTGCGCCGGATAAGCGTGGAGACCCCGAACGGCGCGGTCTCGCTCGCTGCCCCACCGGTGGTGGAAGATGACGGGGCGCGGGGGCTCGGCCCGGTTCCCGCTATCGGAGAGCACTCCGCCGCTATCCGGGCGGAGTTCGGCCTGTGACGCCGCCGGCCGGAACCACCAGAGCCCTGGGCCGCTTGTATGGGGACTGGGCCCGGCGTATGCGTCCGCCGCTTTTCGAACGGGGTATCTAGGAATGTCGGTGGCCGCCGCAGCGGCCGGCGAGCGCGTTCGAGCGCCGGAGTTTAATGTGCTGCTCGCGGTCCTCGGCGTGGTGTACGGTGATATCGGCACCAGCCCGCTCTACGCGTTCAAGGCCAGCCTCGACTTGTTCCGGCACATCGCGATCACCGACGTGGAAGTGCTGGGCATTCTCTCGCTGATCTTCTGGTCGCTGGTGCTGATCGTCACTGTCAAATATGTGATGCTGGTGATGCGCGCCGATAACCATGGTGAAGGCGGCGTGCTCGCTTTGATGGCGCTGGCGCAGCGCGTCTGCGTCGGCCCGCGCATGCGCGCTTTCATCGTGCTGGTGGGAATTGCCGGAGCCTGCCTGTTCTTCGGCGACGGGGTGATCACCCCGGCAATTTCTGTTCTGTCCGCGATCGAAGGGCTGGAGGTCTCCTCGCCCGACCTGCAAGCCTATGTACTCCCAATCAGTACTCTGGTGATCCTGGCGCTGTTCGCCGTGCAGTATCGCGGCACCGGCAGCGTGGGACGGCTGTTTGGTCCGGTGATGGCGGTTTGGTTCATCAGCATCGCGTTGCTTGGGATCAACCAGATCCGCTTGCATCCTCATGTCCTGCTGGCGTTGTCGCCGAGCTACGCGGTCGAGCTCTGTATCGTCTATAAGGCGATGGCTTTCATTGTGCTGGGCGCCGTCGTGCTGTGCGTGACTGGGGCCGAGGCGCTGTACGCCGATATGGGCCATTTCGGCGCCCATCCCATCCGCGTGAGTTGGGTCTTCTTCGTTCTGCCGGCTCTGGTCTTGAACTATTTTGGCCAGGGCGCCCTGGTGCTCGGCGACCCTGCGGCAATCGACAACCCGTTCTTCCTTGCCGGCCCGCACTGGATTCGGCTGGCCCTGGTTGTGCTGGCCGCCGCGGCCACCGTCATCGCCAGCCAGGCGGTGATTTCGGGTGCCTATTCGATGACCCGGCAATGCATGCAACTCGGCTTCTTGCCGCGCATGACTGTGCGCCACACCAGCTCCCGCGAGGCCGGGCAGATTTATGTCCCGCAGGTCAATTTCGCGCTGGCGGTCGGTGTGTTGGCATTGGTGCTCGGCTTCAAGACCAGCGACAGCCTCGCCTCGGCCTACGGCATCGCGGTCACCGGCACGTTCACCTGCACCGCTGTGCTCGCTGCGGTGGTGTTCCGCCGCCAGTTCCACTGGCCGCGCATTGCGGCGCTCGCCGTGTTTGGTGGTTTCTTCCTGATCGACATCACGTTCTTCGCGGCCAACACAATGAAGGTAGTGGAGGGCGGTTGGGTGCCGCTGGTCTTCGCGGTGGCGCTGATGGCGCTGATGACTTCGTGGAAGCGCGGACGCGACCTGCTGCTTGAGCGCTGGAGACAGGACAGCCTGCCGCTCGCCCCCTTTCTGGCGCGCCTGCCGCAGTCGCGGATCTTGCGCGTGCCCGGGTTGGCAGTGTTCCTGACCGGCAACCCCGATTACGTGCCGGGGGCACTGCTGCATAATCTGAAGCACAACAAGGTGCTGCACGAACGCGTGCTGTTCGTCACCGTGCAGAATCTGGATGTGCCCGAAGCCGAGCCGGAGCAGCGGATGGAAGCCCAGGAGCTGGCGCCGGGGATCCACCGCGTGATTTTGCGGTACGGCTTCATGGAAAGCCCTGACATCCCGCGCGCGCTGGAGCGCCTGCCGGAGCGCGGGATTGGCTTTGATCCCATGCAGGCGAGCTATTTCCTCAGCCGCGAGGTGATGGTGCCTTCGATGGCGCCGAAGATGCCGCTATGGCGGCGCTGGCTGTTTGTGTTGCAGGCGCGCAACGCCGTGCCGGTAACCGAATTCTTCGGGATCCCATCGGATCGCGTGGTGGAACTCGGGGTCCGTGTGGCAATTTAGGCGGCTGGGACCTGTGTTCGCAGCCTTTCGCGGCGAACCGCCCGATCAGCAGCCGATCGAGGACGAACGGCGAGTGTCCCGACACCGATGTTGGTCGGCGACCGGGTCGTTCGAAACCGGGACCTGAACCGCATGTCGAGCTCTCGTCTCTGCCGTGTCACCGCGCTGCTCGCCAGCAGCGCGCGACAACCGCAGGGGGACACGCGGTGCGGGATGGAAATCGTGCTCTGCCTGACCGCGGACAGCCAACCGGACCCGCTGGCCTGCGACACGGGCGAACCGTGGCGCGTACGGCGGTTCTGGAGCAACCGGCCGGACTGGCACGGGTTACTTGTCTCTCACAATCAGAATCGTTGGGCGATGCGCGGCGCAGACGACCCAGACGAGCCGCTGTGGGACTTGCACGGAGGGACGTTTCGGCCCGGCGAGTACCTGACGCTCCGCCGCCCCGACGGCAGCGAGCTGTCATTTCGCATCGTCAGCGTCGAAGCACTCTGACCACACAGCAACAAAGCAAGGCTCGGCTGGATTGCGGCTCTCACAGGCTAACGGGCAACCGGTTCATCGCGCTGACCCTCTGCCGTCAACGATGCGGCGTTGAAAATCCAGGACCGGGCGCGTCGCGGGACCAACCATGACGGAGCAGTAATTTGCCGGCATTCATGGTGTGAGGCTCATGAAACCAAAGTCCCGTTTCGCCGTTGGCAGATGCAGGGGTGCCAAAGGGTTTTCGGCCTGCCCTGCGGAGTTGACGGCGGCGTGAGCAAGCGTGCAGATCAATGCCGCGATGCAGAGCGACGAGATTGCGAGGCGGGATGGACGATTGAACGGAACGCGCGTATCTACCAGCAGGATAGCGTGCGTTGCGATGGAATGGGCCAGTCGGAAGACGATGGCCTGGAGACCTCGCTCCCGTCCCCAAATCTCGGGCCGGCGCCCGTACATGAAAGGTACGACATGAGCAGCAGCAATAATGATGCGAACGACGGTCTCACCGGTGTTCTCCGCACCACGATCGTAGAGTTGGTTCGTCGGGATGGTCCTGACCTCTCAGCGCGACAGTTGGGTGTCTTCCTGACTTGCTATCTGGAGACCGAGGCGCAGACGGTGCGCGGCCTGGCCGCGCGACTCGGCGTCTCCAAGCCTGCAATCACTCGCGCGCTCGACCGTCTGACCGAGTTCGACCTGGTGAAACGCAAGACCGATCCGCTCGACCGGCGCAGCGTGCTGGTGCAGCGCACCCCAGCAGGGATGGGATTCCTGCGCGAGTTGCGGACTATTCTCCGCGACGCAGCTGCCGGGATGAGGCTCGGCGCCGACCTCGGATTGGCCGGCCGCGCCCGTGCAGCCGAGATGCGCGCGGCGCACTGAGGGGCGGCCTGCAGGGCCGTGCATGACGTCTCTCGGCCAGTGCCCTGGAGCAGCAGGGCCAAGCCGGCGCCGCACTATACGGAGTTGGCAACGGAATTGGACGCCCTTCTAGAGGGGGAGGCCCATCCGATCGCCAACGCCGCCAACGCGACAGCGGCGATTTTCTATAGCTTGCCCGATCTGAACTGGGCGGGCGTGTACTTCTTGCGCCGGACCGAACTCGTGGTCGGCCCGTTTCAGGGTCGTCCCGCCTGCACGCGCATCCCGCTCGGGCGCGGCGTTTGCGGGACTGCCGCCGCTGAGCGACGGTCGGTACCTGGTACCCGATGTTACTGCCTTTCCTGGGCATATCGCCTGCGACTCGGCATCGCGCTCCGAGCTTGTGGTGCCGCTGATAAGCGCCGAGCGGTTGGTGGGGGTGCTTGATCTCGACAGCCCTCGACTCGGGCGCTTCGACGCCGGGGACCAAGCCGGTTGCGAGACATTGGCGACCGTGCTCGCCCGCCATCTTATCGCCCCACCCTGAACCTGGGATCCTTTCCGTTTGCCAGCTTGGCTGCGAGGCAGGCCGAGGCGGGTAGTCGCGGCTTCGGCTCGCTGATATTAATTCGTCGTCACCAGAGCGAGAGGAAGGCAGCCAATGAGCGACATTCCGATGCAAGCGGGGCAGGCGACCCGGCCCAAGACCGGCTGGGGATGGTTCGTGGCGCTCGGCATTGCCATGATGCTGCTGGGCGTGTTCGCCTGGTTCGACGTGGTGGCGGTCACGCTTGCCGGCACGATCTTCATCGGCGCCGCTCTACTGGTGGGCGGGATATTTCAGGTCGTGCATGCGTTCATGGACCGTTCGTGGGGTAGCTTTCTGCTGCAGGTCCTGGCTGGAATTCTCTACGTGATCGCCGGACTGCTGATTATGGCGGAGCCGATCCGTGGCACGTTGGTCATAACCATCGTGATCGCGGTGGTTATGGTCGTGGCCGGCATCGCCCGGATCGTGATCGCGGTCCGCCATTGGCACATGGGCGGCTCCGGCCTGTTGCTGCTCGGTGGCCTGATCAGCGCGATCGTCGGTATCGCCCTCTACGTGACTTTGCCCTGGTCCGGCCTCTGGGTCCTCGGGACCCTAATCGCGGTCGAGCTGATCTTCCACGGCGCCGCGTGGTTCGAGTTCGGCCTGGCGCTGCGCCGCGCTCAGTAGCTCAGGGGACTGGTATCGACTGGCACCCACTGGCCCTTCTGCACGACGCACAGGAAGGACGCATTCGATCCCTGGTGCTTCTGCGGCCCAAAGCTGAACGGCGGCGAGCCGAAGATGTCCCGGTAGTCCTTGATGCTCTCCAAGCCTGCCACGAAGCTGTCCGTGGTCAGGTCGCGGCCCGCGCGCTGTAGCGCGAGCAGCACAATCTGTCCGCCGGTATAGCCCAACTGAGCGGCGAAGTTCGGGTCTCGGCCAAAGCGCTGCCGGTATTCTTCCACGAACGCGTGCACCGCCGGGCGCTCGTCGTTTGGATGGACAAACAGCATCGGCGTCATCGAGTAGAAGCCTTCCGAGGCGCCACCTGGCAGGCTCGCCACCGCCTGGTCGTAGCTGGCTGCCTGGCCGAGCAGATCGACGTTCCAGCCGGTTTTGCGCACCGCGGTGATGAGCTGGTTGGTGTCGCGCACGATGGTGCCGAACACGATCAGATCGCAGCCGGCGTCATGCAGCTTGGCGACCGCGGCGCTGAAATCGGTGTCGGTCGGCTTGTGCAGCGTCTTGGCGGCCAGCTGCAAGTTCATTGCCTTGAGCTGGTCGTTGACGCCGTCCATCACGTCACGTCCGAAATCGGTATCCTCCGCAGCGGCGCAGATTCGAGTCTTGTGCCGTTGCTCGACGAAGTATTTTAGCCCGGAGCGGATCTGGTCGTAGTAGCTGGAGCCGAGCCCGAATTTCAGCTTGTTCAGCGGCTCGTACATCGACCGGGCCGAGGTCAGCGGGAACACGTTCGGCACGCCGGCCTTGAGCTGCGTCGGCATAGTGGCGTTGTTCATCGGCGTGCCGCCATTGGCGACCTCGACGAACACGTGGTCCTCGTTCAGCAGCTTGTTCTCGGCTTGCACCGAGCGCGGCACGGTGTACTGGTTGTCCTCGACGATGTAGTCGATCTTGCGGCCGTTGATGCCGCCCTTGCTGTTGGCGTCGTCGAACACCATTCGCCAGGCGTTGGAGTTGTTCACCCCCCACATGGCAGTGACGCCGGACAGATCGGTGTAGGTGCCGATCGTGATCTTGTCGGGCGTGACGCCCTGGGTTTCGCCGGCCGTGGCCGGAACGGCGAGCAGCGCGGCCAGTGCCGCAGCCAGAAAGACTTGTCGCACGTTTCCCTCCTTTATTGTGTCGCCCTTTATTGTGTCGCCGATGCGACGGCGGACCTCGCCGACAGCCCGGGTCGGCGTTCACGGGCTGTAATACATCTCCTCGATCAGGGCACGATATTTCTCGCCCACGAAGCCGCGGCGAAGCTTCATCATTGGTGTCAGCTCGGGATCCTCTGGCTCCAGCCGCTCTTCGAGCAGCCGGAATGAGCGGATCCCGACCGGATGTTGCGCATTGGTCCGCTCGATTTCGCTGGCTAGCAGCGTTTGCAGCGGCTCGGAGCGAACCAAGCTGCCGAAGCTGGTGAACGCCACACCGTTGGACCGCGCCCAACGCTCGACGCTCTCATGATCCAGCATCACCAGGCAGGACAGGAAGGCACGTCCGTCGCCGAACACCGCGGCGTCGGCGATATAGGGGGATAGCTTCAGAGCTGCCTCGATCTCGGCTGCGGTGACCTGATGGCCGGAAGCTGTCGTGATCTGCTCCTGCTTACGCCCGACGATGCGAACGTAGGAGTCCTCGATGGCGCCGAGGTCGCCGGTACGCAGCCAGTCGTCCTGCAAGGTCAACTCTGTGGTCTCCGGGCGGCCCCAATACCCGATGAAGACGTGCTCACCTCGCACCAGTATCTCGCCCTCGGCTGACAGCGCAATCTCCCCGTATGGCACCGGTCTGCCGGCCATGCCGAGCCGCGGCGCAGCGACCGGCATCACGGCGGTGAGACCACCGCATTCGGCCTGACCGTAGAACTCGATCAGATCGATCCCGAGCGCCATGAACCAACGGATCAGATCTGGCGAGACCGGCGCGGCGCCGACCAGCCCGAGCCGCAGCCGGCTGAGCCCAAGCTCTCGCCGCACATTTCCCAGCACGAGCCAGCGCAGGATCCAGGCTTCCGTCAAAACCAAGGCGGGCGGGCGACGGCCGGCGAGTCGTGCCGAGGCTTCACGTGCACCCGCTGCCAATGCCCAGCGGTATAATAGGCGCTGCAACAGGCTTGCGGAGGCCGTGGCAACAGCGACGCGCGAATGGAATTTCTCCCAGACGTGCGGCGCCGCCATCAGCACCGTGGGCTTCACCTCCTGCAAGTTCTCAGCGACCGTCTCCGGACTTTCGACATAGTTGCTGACCACGCCGGCATGGAGCGAGAGGTAGACGCCGAGCACACGCTCCATCACATGCCCCATCGGCATGAATGCAAGCCGCTCGTCACCGTCGCGAATGCCCAGCAGCCGGGCGGCGTTTTCGATCTGGAACAGGATGTTGTGATGGCTGAGCGTCACGCCTTTGGGTGTGCCTGTCGTGCCGACGGTATAGACCAGCGCGGCTGGGCGATCGCGTTCGATCGCCGCCAGCCCATCCTCCCAACTTCCCGGATGGCCCCGATCATGCTCGGCGCCGCGGGCCACGAAGTCGGCCAGGCTCTCGCACATCGGCTCGGCGAGGTCGCGCAGGCCTTTCATGTCGAAGATTACGATGCGTTGCAGCGTCGGACATTCGGTGCGGGCCGCCAGCGCCTTGTCGAGCTGCTCCTCGTTCTCCACGAACAGGATGCGTGCGCCGCAGTCGCACAGCACGTGGGCGACATGCGCGGTGTCGTCGGTCGCATAGATGCCGGCGGACACACCGCCGGCGCCGAGTATACCGAGATCGGCATAGACCCATTCGGGGCGAGTCTCAGCCAGCACCGCTGCCACGTCGCCCGGGTGGAAGCCGACTGCGCGAAGCCCTTGGGCCATCTCGCGCATGCGCGCGCCCAACTCCGCCCAGCTTATGGCTTTCCAGATGCCGCGATCCTTCCGGCGGAAAACGGTGGCCGATCCGCGCTCGGCGGCGCGCTGGCAGACCATTGCCGGGATGCTGTTCATCGCCACAGCTTCTTCCGCTTCCACCGCCTGTGGCCGCGCACGCCGGCGTCTTTTTGGCCGAGGTAGAATTCCTTGATGTCCGCTTTCTCCATCAGCGCTGCGCAGGCGTCCTGCATGACGATCCGGCCGACCTCCAGCACGTACCCGTAATCGGCGGTTTGCAGCGCGACATGGGCGTTCTGCTCGACGAGCAGGATGGCGACGCGCTGTTCCGTGTTGATGCGTCGGATGATATCGAAAATCTGAGTCACTAGCAGTGGCGCGAGACCAAGCGAGGGTTCGTCCATCAGCAGCAGCTTGGGACGGCCCATCAGTGCGCGGCTGATCGCCAGCATCTGCTGCTGGCCGCCGGACAGCAGGCCGGCGCGTTGCTGCGCCCGCTCTTTCAGCACGGGGAAATAGCCGTAGCACATTTCCAGGTCGCGGGCGGTCGCAGTGCGGTCGTGGCGCGTGTAGGCACCCATCATCAGGTTGTCGTGCACGCTGAGCAGTGGGAACACCTCCCGCCCCTCGGGCACATGGCAGATGCCGCGTCGAACGACCTGATCGGGGGTGAGGCCGCTTATGTTTTCGCCTTCGAAGCGGATGAAACCGCGCTCCGGGTCGAGCACACCGGAGATCGTCCGCAGCACGGTCGTCTTGCCGGCGCCGTTGGCGCCGAGCACGGCGACGATCTGGCCGGGATCGACCTCCAGGCTGATCCCTCTGATCGCCTGGATCGGGCCGTAATAGGTCTCGACCCCGCCGAGACGGAGCAACGGGTCGCTGCTCATGTCACGCCGCCGATATATGCGCGGACCACTTCCGGATGCGTCTGCACCTCCTGCGGCGTGCCAAGCGCGATCACCCGCCCGTAATTCAGAGCTAGCACTCGGTCAGACACCTGGCGCACGAGGTTCATATCGTGCTCGACCATGACGACAGTGATGCCGAGGTCCTTCTTGATGTCCTCGATCCAGAACCCCATGCCCTCGGTCTCTTCGACATTCAGACCGGAGGATGGCTCGTCCAGCAGCAGAAGCTGCGGCTCCACGCACAAAGCGCGGCCCAGCTCGACCACTTTGCGCACGCCGTACGGCAGTTCGCCGATCACCGAATCGCGGTAGCGCTGCAATTCGAGAAAGGCGATCACGTCCTCGGCTTTCTCACGGTGAACGATCTCGTCGCGGCGGGCCGATGGAAGAAACGCGAGCTGGGACAGAATGCTGGAGCGCACATGGCAATGGCAGCCGATCAGCAGGTTCTGCAGCACCGTCGCGTTGGCAAAGAGCTCTATGTTCTGGAAGGTGCGGGCGATGCCCAGCCGAGCGATCTGGTGCGGCGGTATAGCGGTGATGTCTCGGTCCTGGAAGAAGAGCTTGCCGGCGGTCGGCGTGTAGATCCGGCTGATCAGGTTGAAGATCGTCGTCTTGCCGGCGCCGTTGGGGCCGATGATGGAGAACACCTCGCCGCGTCGCACGTCGAAGCTTATATCATCGACCGCGCGGATGCCGCCGAAATAGACTGACAGATGCTCTGCCCGGAAGATAGGCGCCGCGGCATCCGGCACGCGGACCAGAGTTGCGCTTTCGGCGGCATCAGATGTCATCGCACCCGCTCCGAGCGGGCATACGATCTCTGCCGCCGGAATGCCGCGCGCCGGTGCATGGGGAATGTCTGGAAATAGGCTTTGGTCTTGACCCAACGGCCGTAGATGCCGCGCGGCTCGAACAGGATGCAGAGCACGAGCACGAGGCCGAACACCGACGGCTGCAGCCCTGGCAGATGGCCGATCCTGGCCGGCAGCCAGTCGCGCGCGATGGCGATCGCTTGCGGCAGCAGACTGACGAACAGGGTGCCGAATATGGCGCCTTGCAGTGACCCGACGCCACCCACAAAGACAATGGTCAGGAACTGGATCGACAGCAGGATGTCGAACGAGTCGGGCGCGAGAAAGTTCACGTATTGCGCGAACAGCGCGCCGGCAAGGCCGGTGATCCCGGCTGATATCGCGAAGGCGATCGTCTTGTAGAGCGCGAGGTTGATGCCCATGCTCTGGGCGGAAATCTCGCTGTCGCGGATCGCCACCATGGCGCGGCCGAGTGGTGTGCGCAAGATGTTGTTGGCGACCCAGAGAACCAGTACCAGCACGACCAGGGACGCGTAGTAAACGCCGGTGGCACCCTCTATCTGGATGCCGAACAGGCTCGGCGTCGGCACCGGCAATCCGTCGAAGCCGTGCGTCACCGAGTCCCATTTCTGCAGCACAGTGCCGACGATCTGACCGAATGCCAGCGTGGCGATGGCGAGGTACAGCCCGCTCATGCGCAGGGTTGGGATGCCGATCGCCACCCCGGCCACCGCCGCGAGCAGGCCGGAGGCGGGCAGAGTCACCAAATAGGGCCAGCCGGCGGTCAGCAGGATCGCATTGGTATAGGCGCCGATGCCCAGGAACGCCGCGTGCCCGAGATTGACCAGACCGGTATAGCCGGTCAGCAACATCAGCCCGACTCCGCCAATTGCGTATATGAACACCGCGCCCAGCTCGCCGACATAGAAAGTGCCCAGCACTGCTGGCAGCACGAGCAGCGTCGCGCAGAGCAGCCCGTACCAGAAGAGGTCGCCGTTGTGTCGCCAGATCGTCAGGTCCTGGCGATAGCTGGTCTTGAAACGATAGCGCATGCCGAGACTCAGACCCGCTTGACGATGCGTTCGGAAAACAGGCCCTGCGGCAGCAGGATCAGCGCTCCCAGCAGCACGACGTTAGAGGTGACGTCCTGGAACCCCGCCGGCAAATAGAATCCGGCAAGCTGCTCGGCAATGCCGATGATCACGCCACCGACCAGTGCACCGGGGATGCTGCCAAATCCGCCGAGCACCGCGGCAGCGAACGCCTTGATGCCGAGGAAGCCCATATTGACATCGATCATCGAGACTGGCGTAAGCAGGATCGCAGCAGCGGCTGACACGCCGGCGCTGATCGCCCAGATCAACGAAAAGATCGTACGCACCGGGATGCCCATGTAATAGGCCGCGAGTTGGTTCTGCGACGCCGCCTGCATGGCGACACCGAGCCGCGTGCGGTTGAAGAACAGATAGAGGACCGCGCACAGCAGCACCGTGCCGCCGATGATCGACAGGCTGTCGTACCCGAGCACGAAGCCGTGGATGTTTACCGTTTTGTTGGTGAACGGCGTCTCGTAGCCGACCGAGTCGTAGCCCCAGATGATGCCTGCCGCGGCACGGAAGATGAAACCGAGACCGAGCGTCAGCATCACCACCGCGAATTGCGGCTGGCCCATCACCCGACGAATCACCAGTACATCGAGCAGGAAGCCGAACGCCGCGGTCACTGCGATCGCGCACAGGCCCCCGATCCAGTAGTTGAAGCCGAGCCAGGTGATGAAGCTGAAGGCGGCGAAGCCGCCCAGCATCATGATGTCGCCCTGGGCGAAATTGACCAGCTCTGTCGCTTTATAGATCAGCACGAAGCCGAGCGCGATCAGACCGTAGATGCAGCCGCCGGCCGCGCCGTTCACAATCAATTGGAGCAGGCGCAGCGCATCCGCCAAGGTCGTACAGCCCTCCCAGGTTGCGGACCGGTTCGGCCGGACGCACACATTATGGTTTCCGCTGGCGATTATGCCGGCGGATCGGCCAGCGTCAATCGGTGAGCGGTGCCAGTCGTTGCACGGTCACAATCATGGCATATGAGCGGGCCTCGCCTCGCGGAACGGGGTGTTCGTCTCTGCCAGCTCGCGCAGCAAAGGGGCGGGCGCCCAGCGAGTGCCGTATTGCTGGTGCCATGCCTGGTTCTGCTCGTACACGGAGCGCACGCCTATACCGTCCGCCCAGAACATCAGCCCGCCGCGATAGCGGGGGAAGCCGAAGCCGTGCAGCCACATGACGTCGATGTCGCTGGCGCGGTACGCCTTGCCTTCGCTCAGGATGCGGCATGCTTCGTTCACCGAGGCGAACAACAGGCGGTGCAGGATTTCCTGATCGGTGAAGCTGCGCTGGGGAATGCCGAGTTCACCGGCGACCTGGCGGATGATGCGGGCGACTTCCGGGTCGGGGTGCGGGGTGCGGTCGCCTTTTTCATAGCGGTACCATCCGGCGCCGGTCTTCTGACCGTAACGACCGAGTTCGACGATGCGATCGGCGATCGGCAGCTTGCGATAATTCGGGTCGGCGGCGGCGCGGCGGCGACGACCGGCGGCGCCCACGTCCAGTCCGGCGAGGTCGCCGACCGCGAACGGGCCCATCGGGTAGCCGAAATCCACCATCACCTTGTCAACCTGCTCGGGCAGGCAGCCTTCTTCCAGAAGGATCACCATCTCGGTGTTGAACGGCGCCCGCGAACGGTTAGCAACAAAACCATCCGTATTCCCTGCCATCGCGGAGATCTTGCCGATACGCCGGCCCATCTGCATGGCGGTGACCAACGTCTCCGGGGACGATTGCGCGCCGCGCACCACTTCCAGCAGCTTCATCACATTGGCGGGGGAGAAGAAATGCGTGCCGGCTACGTCCTGCGGCCGTTTGGTCGCCGCGGCGAGGCGGTCGATATCGAGCGCCGAAGTATTGGAGAACAGCAGCGCGCCTGGCTTCATCGTCTGATCCAGGCTGGCGAATACCGGCAGCTTGACGTCCATTTCCTCAAAGACTGCTTCGATGACGATATCGCAGTCGCCGATCTCATCGTAGCCGCCGACCGGCTGGATGCGGGCGAAGCGGCGCTGGGCCTCGTCTTCGGTCAGGCTGCCGCGGCGGACCGATGTGGCGTAGTTGGCGCGGACGCGTTCCAGCCCGCGATCGAGCCCCTCCTTCGTGGCGTCGATGATACGTACCGGATAGCCGGCGTCGGCGAAGCTCATGGCGATGCCGCCGCCCATGGTGCCGGCGCCGACCACCGCGACCGTCCTGAAGTCGTGTGGTTTGATGCTGTCCGGGATGTCGGGGAGCTTGGCGACTTCGCGTTCGGCAAAGAAGGCGTAACGCAGGGCGCGAGCTTCGTCGGAGTTTTCCAGTTCGGCGAATAGTTCCTGCTCGCGCTTCAGACCTTCGTCGATAGGTAGCGAACAGGCTGCTTCGACTGCAGCGATGCAGTTATAGGGCGCTTTCTGGTTGCGCGCGCGCCGGGCGATCGACTGGCGCATGGCATCGAACATGCCTGGATCATCCTTCGCCTCGCGCAGCTTCTCGTTGTGGTCGCGCACGCGCGGCAGCGGCCGGCGCGCGGCGATGCGCGTCGCCATGGCGATCGCCGCCGCGCGGAGATCGGCGCCTTCGGGCAGCAGATGGTCGATCAGGCCGAGCTGCTTCGCTTCCGGCGCTGGGACGTGGCGGCCGGAGACGATCATATCGAGTGCAATCTTCGGGCCGACCAGCCGCGGCAGGCGCTGCGTGCCGCCGCCGCCGGGCAGGATGCCAATCAGCACTTCCGGCAGCCCGACCTTCGCCGATGGCAGGGCGATGCGGTAGTGGCAGGCCATGGCGATCTCCAGGCCGCCGCCGAGTGCGTAGCCGTGGATCGCGGCGACCACCGGTTTTTCGCTGGCATCCAGGATGTCATAGACGCGCTGGCCGAGCGGCAATCGGTTGCGCGGTTTTCCGAACTGGCGGATATCGGCGCCAGCGATGAAGCTGCGGCCGGCGCCAATCAGCACCATAGCGTGGATCGCCGGATCCGCGTTGCCTTGCTTGATGGCATCGATGATGCCCTCCGGCACGCCGGGGCTGAGCGCGTTCACCGGTGGGTTGTTCACAGTGATGACGCCGATCTCACCATCGCGGCTCAGGTCGACGAGTGCTGCATCGCTCATGGCGTTTCTTTTCCCGTTGGTGGAGGAAGATTATGCGCCGGCCGAGCGGACGTCCACGGCGCCGACCTCATTCGGGCAGACTGCCGCGGACAGACGCCGGCGTTGACCAGCAGGACAGGCGCACGTCGAGCGGCCATATCGTGACCGGCCGGCTACCCGCGTGGTCGTAAGTAGCTTTATCGCCGGTGGCGAAAGAGCCGCGTGCGGCTGAGTGCGGGGCTAGTCAATTAAATCGGCCCGAATGAGCCGCGTTGTGACTTGGAACACAGACACGCACGCCCGAATGGGGCAATTATGAACCCGTCCTGAGATCCTTCGGCCGAAGGCCCTGGCCGGCAACCATCTCAAGCTCAACGGAAGAACAGGAGAGCAGTCATAAAAACCTTACTACTTGCTTCCATGCTGGCTATGCTAACTGCACCGCTCGCCGCCTATGCACAAAGCGGTGGCGCTCAATCGAGCAAGTCGCCGACTATGGTTCTGCTTCAGTTCGCGCCGTCCGACGGTAGTACGGCGACGTCGCGTGCACCGGCGCCGTTGCCGAACGGGCTGACGCCAAATCCCCCGACTTATGGCTGAACACGAGTAGGCAATTGGTCTGTCGCGGCAGGCGCGAAGCGCCGGCCGCGCAAGCCCTTACGCCACTCCCTCCACCACGACCTGCATCACCTCGACGCTCGCCCCCTTCAGCACCATGGTGCGGACGTGCCCGCCCTTGGCTGCATCCTTCCACGCCGCCAGCCGATCCTTAATCCGTTCCGCCGGCCCCACCAGCGAGATCTCATCGATCAGCCGATCCGGTACCAATGCGGCGGCCTCGTTCTTCTTCCCGTCCAGATAAAGGTCCTGGATCTTCTTTGCCGCGTCCTCATACCCAAGTTTGCGCGCTACGTCGTTGTAGAAATTCTTCGACCGCGCCCCCATCCCCCCGATGTAGAGTGCCAGTTCCGGTCGGATTGCATCGCGGCACGCCGCCACGTCGGATCCCATCTTCGACCGCACGTACGGCGCAACGTCGAACTTATCCAGGCTTGGAGTGCGGCCGGCTTTGCGCATCCCCTCCAGCAGCGGCTCGGTCACGATCCTCGGCTGCTCCGGCGAGTAGAAGATCGGCAACACTCCGTCCGCAACCTCGCCCGCAGTGCGCAGTCCGGCTGGTGTGATCGACGCGGTGTAGAATTTCAGCGCCGGATTGCCGTGCGCGATGCTGCGCAGCGGCTTACCGAGGCCGGTTGCGTCCGGTCCGCGATACGGGATCTCGTAATGCTCGCCGTGAAACTCGAGCGGCGCCTTGCGCTCGAGTATCTGACGCATGATGGCGATATACTCCTTCGTGCGCAGCATCGGCTTGCCGTATGGCACCCCATGCCAGCCTTCCACCACCTGCGGGCCGGACACACCGACGCCACAGAGGAAGCGATCGCCCGACAAGTGCTGCAACGAAATTGCGGTCATCGCCGCCATTGCCGGCGTGCGCGCCGGGATCTGCATGATGCCGGTGCCGGCCTTGATCCGCGTCGTGCGCGCCAGGATCCACGCCACCGGCGTCACCGCATCCGTGCCATAGGCCTCGCCGGCCCACACCTCGGCAAAGCCGAGCCGTTCCGCCTCCAGCACGCGTTCCATGTCGAGCCGCGGATGCGCCCCAGACATATCGACGGTAATACCGAGCTGCATGGATCGCCCTCCCTACCGCACGTTGCCGATGACCTGCTCGCGAAAGCGGGCCATGTTGTCGAGCGTTGCCTTCAGCGTCGGACCGAACAGCCCGAAATCGAACGCGCGCACGCCGGCCTCGGCCAGCGCGCGGATGTCGCCCACGTAGTCCGCCAGCCCGCCGGTGAACAGCTTGCGGTGGCCATCGACCGTGCCCTTCGGCTGGGCCTCAGGGTTGCTAGAGACGCGATAGGCCAGCGTGATCAGCTCCGGATTGCGCCCGGCCTTCTCCGTCAGTTCACGCAGCTTCGCGACCGCCGCCTTGTAGCGTGTCAGCGTGTCCATAGGAAATTGCGGGTTCGTGCCGATCGGATACCAGCCATCGGCGTACTTGGCGGTGCGCCGCAGCGCCGGACCGCTTTCGCCGCCCACCCAGATCGGGATCGGCTGCTGCACCGGCTTCGGCTGGAATACTACATTGGCGAACTTCACGTACTTGCCCTCGAAGCGCGGATCGTCCTTCTCCCACAGCTCCTTGCAGGCCATCATGTACTCGTCGGTCACTGCGCCGCGCTCGGCGAAAGGCGGGGTGCCGACAGCTTCGAATTCCTCCCGCATCCATCCGGCGCCGATCCCCAGCGTGAGACGGCCCTTCGACAGCACGTCCAGAGTCGCCAGCATCTTCGCCGTCAGCACCGCCGGCCGGTGCGGCACGACCATCACAGACGTAACGATCCGCAGCTTGGACGTCTTGGCGGTGATCCACGTCGCCGTGGTGAGCTGCTCGTGCCGATCGACGCGCGCGCCGGAGGGGAACTCGCCGCTTTCAGTATAAGGATAGCGCGAGGCGATGTCGGTGGGGATCAGCAGGTGATCGCTGACGGTGACGTAGTCGAACCCGAGCATCTCCGCCTCGGTGGCGATGCGGGTCAACGTGTCGACGCCTGTCAACGGGCCGCTGGTGGGCGCACTGCATCCGATCTGCATTTGTTCCTCCGCTCGAATTCCGCCGGCAATGACGCTATCACACGATGCCAAGTGGACGAGTCACACTCGCCGGGTTGATGGAGCCGGCCGATTTGCCTCGGACAGGACGGTAGCACAGGATGCGCCGCCACCCACCTGAGGGAAAACGAGGAGGAAAGCCGGAGATGGATTTCGGCATCCACGTCCGCGCGCAGGGTTGGCTGACCGAGCGCACCAATCTGATCGCGCTCGCCCAGCGCGCGGAGGCGCTCGAATACCGGCTGATCGGGATGGTGGACCACCTGGTGCTGCCGCGTGACGTGGCGACGCGCTATCCGTACACGGAAGACGGCGTTTGGCCGGGTACGCCCACCGGCGAATGCTTCGACGTGGTCGGTACGCTTTGCTTCCTGGCTGGCTGCACCGAGCGGATCGGTTTGCTCAGCTCGGTCATGGTGGTGCCGTACCGGCCTGCCGTCACCGCGGCCAAGATGCTGGCAACGGCCGACGTGCTATCGGGGGGCCGTGTTATCGCCGGCGTTGGCGCCGGCTGGATGCGGGAGGAATTCGAAGCTCTGGGCGCAGCGCCCTTCGACCATCGCGGCGCCGTGACCGACGAGTTCCTGACCGCTTTTCGCACGCTATGGGCGGACGATGCGCCCGCTTTCCGCGGCGATCACGTCAAGTTCAATGATGTGATCTTCCGCCCCAAGCCGGTCCAGCGACGCATTCGCATCTGGGTCGGTGGCGAGAGCGCGCCTGCGCTGCGACGAACCGTGCGCTTCGCCGATGCCTGGTACCCCGTCTCGAACAATCAGCAGATCCTTCTCGATACGCTGCCACGCCTCGCACAGGGGATCGAACGCCTGCGCCGGACGGCGGAGGCAGCGGGACGCGACCCGGCCTCCATCGACATCGCCTATCTCTGGTTCAAGCCGGTGACATGGTCCGAGCAGTCTGCATCGGGTGGCGGGCGCGTCCTGTTCGCCGGCAGCTCGGAGCAGATGGTCGAGGACGCCTCGGCACTCGCCCGTATTGGCGTGCGTCATCTCGTGGTGCTGCTGCAGGCGCCGACGCTCGCGGAGACGCTCGAACGCCTGCAGCGCTTCGCCGAAGACGTGATCCCTGCTGTGCACTGAAGAAGAAGCAGCAAGCCGATGACCGATAACGTACTGACGAAACGGATTCTTGGTGCTCCACTGGCTGAGTTGATGGCAGAGGCGAGTGCGATCCGCGATGCGACCTACGGACGCATCGTTTCCTATTCGCGGAAAGTGTTCATCCCGGTGACCAAGCTCTGCCGCGACGTGTGCCACTACTGCACCTTCGCCGAACGACCCCGCGCCGGGCACTCGGCGTATTTGTCGCCCGATGAGGTCCTGGCGATCGCGCGCGCGGGTGCGGCTGCCGGCTGCACGGAGGCGTTGTTCACGCTGGGCGACAAGCCGGAACTGCGCTACCGCGCCGCGCGCGAGGCACTGGCGGCCCTCGGCTACGGCAGCACGATCGGCTACCTGCGCGAGATGTGCGCGCTCGTGTTGCGCGAAACCGGGCTGCTGCCGCATGTTAACCCGGGCGTAATGACGCGCGAGGAGATCGCCGCGCTGCGCGAAGTATCCGCCAGCCAGGGGCTGATGCTGGAATCCGCCAGCGCCCGGTTGTGCGAGCCCGGCGGCGTGCATTACGGCTCGCCCGACAAGCTGCCGGAACGGAGGTTAGAAACGATACGTCTCGCCGGAGAGCTTGCTGTCCCGTTCACCACTGGCATCCTGATCGGTATCGGGGAGACCCGGCCGGAGCGGCTTGAGTCGCTGATCGCGATCCGCGACTTGCATCGGTCTAGCGGGCATATCCAGGAAGTGATCATGCAGAATTTTCGCGCCAAGCCCGGCACGAAGCGGGCCGGCGCGGCAGAGCCCGACCTGAACGACCTGCTTTGGAGCATCGCCGCGGCGCGGCTAATCCTGCCGCCGGAGGTGCATGTGCAGGCGCCGCCTAATCTCTCGCCCGGCGTCTATCAGCGTCTGATCGAGGCCGGCATCGACGACTGGGGCGGCGTCTCCCCGGTGACGCCCGACCACGTCAACCCCGAAGCGCCGTGGCCCGAGATCGAGGCGCTGGCGGCGCGCACCGCGTCGGCCGGCAAGATCCTCGTGCCGCGCCTCCCGGTCTATCCCGCCTACGCTTTCGCTGCCGACGCGTGGCTCGCGCCCGCCCTCGCGACCGCAGTGCGTCGCGCGACGGACGCGGATGGCTGGGCACGCGACGATGCCTGGGCGCCCGGCCTGACGACGATCCCGCGCAGGCGCCCCATTCTGCTCGATCGCCCCGACCCGGCTATCGCCGACACAGTTGCAAAGGCAACCACCGGCCGCCGCCTGACCGAGAACGAGATCGTCCGGTTGTTCGCCGCGCGCGATGCCGACTACGACCACGTCACCACGTCCGCCGATGCATTGCGGCGGCGCGTTTCTGGCGACGTCGTCCGCTACGTCGTCAACCGAAACATCAACTACACCAATATCTGCGCCTATCGATGCAAGTTCTGCGCCTTCTCCAAGGGCAAGACGCACGAGGCATTGCGCGGTCCCGCCTACGATCTCGACCTCGACGAGATCGTCCGCCGCGCGGTCGAGGCGTGGGAGCGCGGCGCCACCGAGGTCTGCCTGCAGGGCGGCATTCATCCCGACTACACTGGCCGCACCTATCTCGGCATCTGCCGCGCGATCAAGGACGCGCTGCCGCAAATGCACGTGCACGCCTTCTCACCCCTGGAAGTCACCCAGGGCGCGGCAACGCTTGGCCTGCCCGTCCCCGCCTTCCTTGCTGAGCTGAAGGCGGCTGGCCTCGGTACATTGCCGGGCACCGCAGCCGAAATCCTGGACGACCAAGTCCGAGCAGTCATCGCGCCGGACAAGGTGAGCACCGGCCAGTGGCTCGATGTGGTGCGAGCCGCGCACCGGCTCGGCTTGCGCACCACATCGACCATCATGTACGGCCATGTCGAACGGCCGCTGTCCTGGGCACGGCATCTGCTGGCGCTACGCGACCTTCAGCTCGAAACTGGCGGCCTGACGGAATTCGTGCCGCTGCCCTTCGTGCACATGGAGGCGCCGATGTATCTGCGCGGCCAGGCACGCAAGGGCCCGACCTTCCGCGAAGCGGTGCTTATGCACGCGGTCGCGCGGCTTGCGCTGCATCCGCTGGTCACCAACATCCAGACGTCGTGGGTGAAGATGGGGCCGGAAGGCGCTGCGACTTGCCTGAATGCCGGTGCCAACGATATGGGCGGCACGCTGATGAACGAAAGCATCTCGCGTGCCGCCGGCACCCAGCACGGCCAGGAATTCCCGCCCGAGGCGATGGACCGGCTCATCCGCTCCATCGGACGTATCCCGATGCAGAGGGATACGTTGTATCGGCCGGTGAACCCGAAACGCCGGGCGGCGTCGTACAATGCGCCGGCGCTCGAGCCAGTGGTGCAGACTCCGCCTCGGAAGCTGGTGGCGGCGGAATGACAGCGGGCGGCCGGGAGAAGCGGTCCTTGCTGTGCACAACCAGCCAGCCGTCCTCGAGCAAGGCTACGTTCGGCGTCTGCAGTCGTTGCCAGCTGTCCGCTCGGAACTTCTCGCACCGTCCCTAACGCCGCTCGAATCGCTTGCCGGTCACGATCAGGGAAAATATCTCGAACAACATCTGGGCACCGGCCATCGCGGTGTTGGTGGTGGGGTCATATTGCGGTGCTACCTCCACCACGTCGCCGCCGATTACGTCGATGCCGCGCAGCCCATGAAGGATCTGTTGAGCCTCGCGGGGGGTGAGGCCGCCGGTCTCGGGTGTGCCAGTGCCCGGTGCAAAGGCGGGGTCGAGACCGTCGACATCGAAGGAAACGTAGGTCGGCCCGTCGCCCACGACCTCGAGGGTTTTTCGGATCACGCCCTCAGTGCCGAGCCTTTCGACGTCTTCGATGTGGAGGACGGTCATGCCGAACTCATAGGAGAACTCCCACAGGAATTCCGCAGGACCACGGATGCCGATTTGGATGGTACGCCGAGGATCGAGCACGCCGTCGAGCACCGCCAGACGGAACGGGCCGCCGTGATTAAATTTGGAACCGTCGTACTCTCCGCCGGTGTCGCAATGCGCGTCAATGTGGACCAGACCAACCGGGCGCTCGTGTCCGAGCGCTCTCAAAACCGGGTAGGTGACCGAATGGTCGCCGCCAACCGAGAGCGGCCGCACGCCTGCTGCTTGAACACGCTTGTAGAATGCGGCGATGTCCTCGATACAGCTCTCGAGGCTATAGCGTGAGCGCAGAGGTACGTCGCCGATATCGGCAGCACGGCACTCCGCGAGTGGAACCACTTTGAGCGCGTGGTTATAGGGCCCGATCCGCTCGACCCCGCGGACGGCGCGGGGGCCGAGCCGTGCGCCAGACCGATTGGTGACGCCAAGATCCATGGGGATTCCAATGAGGGCGACATCGAGATGGCCGAAATCAGCCTGCTCCGCGGCCTCCGGCCGATAAGGTGCGCCGAGGAATGTTGACACGCCGGAGTAGGCTAGCTTTCGACTGCCGCTGTTCTGGAAGACGAGCGACACGACCTTTTTGAACTCGGGATCGAAGACATCACTTCCCTTCGCGTTGGCATACTTCTTCCTTAAAGCTGTGAACCATTCTGCATCGGACATGGGTCCCTCCTTTTATGCAATGCTTCAATCCGGCGACCTCTCGCGGGTCGCTCCCGCGTTCTCACCAGCCTGCCACCTGACCATCCGATCGGCCGTCCGCCGCACCGACGAGCGCCCCCGTGTTCTCCACGGCGATGACCTGTGCGTGCCCCATGATCTCTTCCGCAGGTCCGAGGAGCAAGGTCTCGTGGCCTCTCTTGCGCAGTCCGTCGACCAGCGCTTGATCGAAGCCTGCTTCCAGCAGGACGGCGCAAATGGCTGATCCCGCACCTTGGGCGCTTCCACAAGGATTTCGAGAAGATCGAGCTGCGCATCTCGACGACGAGCGACATTCCGGATCTCACTAATTCCGAGGTCGACATCGCGATCGGCTATGGGCCGGAAGAGCGCTTCCGCTGTCCCGGAGTAGTGGCCGAACGGCTGCTCGGCGACGAGGTGTTCCCGGTTTGCAGCCCGGACTTCCTGAGACAGCATTGTCTCGGAGCGGAGCACGACCTCTTGAACGTGGTTCTGCTGCATGACGACAGAGCTCTGGCCGAGCAGGGCATCGACTAGGCATGCTGGCTCTCGGCCGCGCGTGTGCCGATGACAGCGGGTGTTAAGAGCATCAGGTTCGACTCGGCTAGTTTGACGATTGGCGCTGCCCTCGCCGGACAGGGTGTCGCCCTCGCGCGTCTCAGTCTGGTCGCGGATGATCTGGCCGGCGGGCGCCTTATTTCACCCTTCGATCAGCGCTTCACCGTCGATGGCGGATATTTCCTTGCTCATCTCGAGGTGATCGCCGAGCACCCCAAGATTGTTGCCTTCTAAGAATGGTCGTTCGCTGAAGCCAGTCTCGGCAAGGTGACCGCGGTTAGATGTGAGAACTCTCGCGAACGGGGTGTCCAGAGATTGGGGGGACCGCGCCGCCTTCCTCGACAGCGACGCGGTTGGTCCGGGAGCACTGCATGTCGGGACATGAACCCCAACGCTGGAAGCCTCATACGGCTCCGCGGAAGCGCCGGTACTGCCGGCGGCATTCTTGCGGAGCGGAAGTCTCGCATTGCGCTTCTGAGCCGCCAAATTGGGCGTCTCTACAAGGCGCGATAATATCATCTCCGCCACAATCCGGCGATGACAGTGCATTGGATCGTGCTCGAAGCACAGCAGGCAGACGCGCTCGCTGCAAGCCAACTCGGTCGCATCCGCCAACTCGGCCTGCGGGCGGTCTCCTTCCATGTGAGAACGGAAGATCACCTCCATTCGTTCCGGATGGCCGGCGCGCACAGCGTCCCGTCCCGGCTTCGGCGTGCCCAGTGCTTGCAGGTGGATATACCGGATGCCCTGCTCATCCAGTGCCGCCGCGAGCTGGCGCTTGGAAAATCCGGGCTTGCGCGACTGCGGCACGGCCCGGACGTCGATCAACAGCCCGATCTGTGCCTGTCGCAACGCGCCCAGCACGTCCGCGATGGTGCAGCCCTCATAGCCGATGGTGAACAACTCGCGCATGCCGGGATGATAGCAGCCTTGGCGGCGCCAGAACACGGCGTCTTCATTGCCGAGCTGAGTGGAGAGCCGGTCGCGCTGCTGCACGTGTTCGAACGTGCGGCACTGGAAAAGCCGTCGGAAGCCGTAGTGCGGGCATTGGTCGTGGACCGAAGATGCCGCGCAAGCGGGATCGGCGGGCAGATGATGGCGCTTGCTGAGCGCTGGGCCGGCGAGCGCCGCCTGCCGTCGGTCAGCCTGACGTCACGGATAGACCGCCACGACTCCGACGCGCTCTATGCCAAGCTTGGCTACGACCGCATCGCTACCTCGCACATGCTGCGCAAGCAACTCGCCGGTACCTGACCTGTCCGGCCTAGCAGCCGCGGCATTGCGCCGGGGCGTGAACGCCAGCACTGTGGCGGCCTTCTGTCGCCGGAGAAAGCCCATGGCGTTCGACTTCAGCGGAAAGCGCGTCGTCGTCTGCGGCGGCAGCCGCGGCATCGGTCGGTCCATCGCGCTCGGCTTCGCCCAAGCCGGCGCTGCGGTGTCGATCTGCGCGCGCGGCGCCGAAACGCTTGGGGCGACCCGTGCGGAGATCGCCCGCTTCGGCCACCGCGCGCATGCAGGGGTCTGCGATCTCGGCGATGCAGCAACGATCCGACGCTATATTGCTGATGCCGGACAGACGTTGGGTGGCATCGACGTGCTGGTGAACAACGCCTCCGGCTTCGGCAATTCGGATGACCAGGCCGGATGGGACGTAAGCTTTGCGATCGACATGATGGCGATCGTGCACGCGAGCCACGCGGCACTGCCGTCGCTCAAGGCGTCGAAGGGTGCGATCGTCAACACCAGCTCGATCTCGGCGTTGCGTCCGGCGGCACGGCAGCCGCCCTACGGTGCCATCAAGGCGGCGGTAATTCACTATACCAGCACCCAGGCGGCGATGTATGCCCGTGACGGCATACGCGTAAATGGCGTCGCGCCGGGATCGATCGAGTTCCCGGGTGGCGTTTGGGCCCGGCGAAAGGGGGAGGATCCCGACCTCTACAACCGCATCCTCCGCTCGATCCCGTTCGGCCGGCTAGGCTATCCGGAAGAAGTAGCGAACACCGTGCTGTTCCTCGCCTCGCCGCTGGCCTCATGGGTCACGGGCCAGACAATCGTCGTGGACGGCGGACAATTGCTGTGACCTGACACGGCGGGTTTTTGGCGTTGTGCCGCCGGCCGCGGGTGCCGACCGTCTCAGTTCGCGGATCGGCTGTGAGCGCCGTCATAACCGTCGTCGGTAGCGGCATGTTCGGTTATCGCAGCGCCGACCCGATCGGACAATCGGGCCAGCCTCGAGCTATCACCATCGCGTGCTGTGAACTAGATCACACCCTGTACCGGCGAAGCATCCCGGCGTAACCACGGCTGAGCTTGACGCGGCATGTGGCAGGCCCGTCATCTGTCCAGCCTGCCGCGGAAGTGAACCGCGGACCGAGACGGATGATCGAGCCGCATGCGCATCGTGCTTATCGGCGTATCGCATTGGCACACGCCGTTCTATCTGGACCCGGCACTGGCACTCCGGCACGTCGCCGTGGCCGGCGTCAGCGATCCGGACCTGGGCCGGGCGCAGCAGGTTGCGGTTCGCGCCGGCGCTCGCGCCTGGCAAGACCATCGCGCCATGTGCGCGGAGGCGGCGCCGGATTTTGCGTTCGTGCTCGGCAGACACTGCGACATGGCTGAGACCGCACGATTCCTGATCGATACGCGGATCCCGTTCGTCGTCGAGAAACCCTGCGGAATCACCGCCGCGGAGGTATCGGACCTAGCCGAACGCGCCGAAGCCGCCGGGATCTTCGCTGCCGTACCGCTGGTGTTCCGTCAGTCTCCCCTCCTGGACGCAATCCGCGATGCTGCAGCTGGTGAAGCCGTGCAGGTCGCGTCGTTCAAGTTTATCGGTGGCATGGTAGACCGCTATCGCGAGGCACGCTGTGAATGGATGCTCAGCCGCGCAACCGCGGGCGGTGGCGCGCTGATCAATCTCGGCGTGCACTTCCTTGATCTCTGCCGCGTGCTGCTCCCCGATGCGCGCCTGGCAGTGAGCGGCGCGGCGCTGTCGAACGCCGCCGCCGGACTCGATATCGATGATCATGCGGTGGTGCTGCTGCGTGGTGGCGGCGCCCGCTGCATGGTGGAGACCGGCTATCTCTATCCGGCGCCGAACTCGGTCTTCGACCTGCATTACAGCATCCGCACCGAGCGGCATTATATCGCTGTGCGAGACGCGGGCTCGGTGGAGATCGTGGATATGAGCCGGCGCCGGCGCGTGCTGGCAATGCCGACTATCAATGCGCCGCTCTATCCCGGCTTTGTCGCCGATGTGCTGCGCCGCGTGGAACGGAGGGAGCCGCCAGTCGCCGGCCTTGCCGAGATGGCGGCGACCATAGAACTGGTAGGAGCTGCCTATCGCGCCTCGCCGCTGCCTTCAGGCGATCTCAGCCATGGCGCACCGGCGGCGCCGGATGCATTCTGACCGCTCAGAGAAGGGCCGGATCATGGACGAAGATCATCGGACGCACATACAGATCGATGTCGTCTCCGACGCGATCTGCCCCTGGTGCTATATCGGAAAGCGCCGGCTTGAGCGCGCCCTGGTGATATTGGCGCAGGACGGATTACACTTCTCCGTGCGCTGGAACCCGTTCCAGCTCAACCCCGATATGCCGAAGCAAGGTGTCGAGCGCGCCGCCTACCGCGCGGCCAAGTTTGGCAGCGCGGAGCGGGCTCGCGAGCTTGATGAGCACGTGACCGAGGCGGCCGGCGCGGTCGGGCTCGAATTCCACCTCGACCGCATCCGCCGCACGCCGAACACACTGGACGCGCATAGGCTCGTCTGGCTGGCTGGTCGCCACGGAGCCCAGGACGCAGCGGTTGAGGCCCTGTTCGCCGCCTACTTTACCGAGGGTCGCGACATCGGGGACGCCGCCGTTCTCGTCGAGTGCGGGGCCGCCGCTGGGCTCGATCGCACCCTCGTGGCCGCGTTTCTTGCGGGAACGGAAGCAGCGACGGAGATGCTCGCGGCAGACCGTGCCGCGCGCGAGGCCGGGGTCAATGGCGTGCCGTCATTCTTCCTGGACGGGTATGGCTTGTTCTCAGGCGCGTTGCCAGCGGGCGAAATGGCGGAGGCGTTACGCCGCGGTCATCACATACTCGCGAACCTGGCCGCTTGATTATATGTCAAAAATATGACCCTTGCTCTCAATATTCAGCGCATGCCTTGACCGGCCAATTAGCCGATGCGGCACCGACCCCGCTGCGCGGCCCACCACGACTTCCCTTATAGTCCCTTATAGTCGCGAACCAGAAACCGAACGGGAGTAGAGCACCGATGCCGACGAACCAGACCCGGCACCCGGAAACCCTGGCGCTGCACGCTGGCTGGCGCCGCGACGAGGCGACCACCGCAGTCGCCGTGCCGATTTACCAGACGACATCGTACCAGTTCGACAGCTCCAAGCACGCGGCCAATCTGTTCGCCCTGCAGGAGCTGGGCAATATCTATACGCGCATTATGAACCCGACCTGCGATGTGTTCGAGAAACGCATCGCCGCGATCGAGGGCGGGGCGGCGGCACTAGCCGTCGCCTCCGGCCAAGCAGCGTCGGCGTTTGCGGTGCTGAACCTCGCCCGCGCCGGGGACAACATCGTGTCCTCGACCGATCTTTATGGCGGGACCTGGAACCTGTTCGGCAATACGTTGAAGGACCTGGGCATCGAGACGCGCTTCGTCGATCCGACCGATCCCGAGGCATTCGCCCGCTCCACCGACGATCGCACGCGTGCCTACTATGCCGAGACGCTGCCCAATCCGAAACTGATCCCATTCCCCATTGCCGAGGTCGCGGCCATCGGCCGGCACTTTGGCATCCCGCTGATCATGGACAACACCGCATCGCCGATCCTGGTCCGGCCGTTCGATCACGGTGCCGCAGTGGTCGTGCACTCGGCGACCAAATACATCGGCGGCCACGGCACCTCGATCGGCGGCGTGGTCATCGACGGCGGCAATTTCGACTGGGAGGCGCATCCGGCCCGCCAGCCGGCCCTCAACACACCCGACCCTAGCTACCATGGCGCGGTCTGGTCGCAGGCGGCCAAACCGCTCGGGCCGATTGCTTACATCCTGAAGATGCGCGTGACCCTACTGCGCGATCTCGGCGCTGCTCTGAGCCCGTTCAACGCTTTCCTGTTCCTTCAGGGTATCGAGACCTTGCCGCTGCGTATCCGCGAACACAGTCGCAACGCGCGCGCGGTCGCCGATTTCCTGGCGACTCGCGCGGACGTCACGCGGGTGATCCACCCGGCGTACCATACGGGGGTGGGCGCCGAGCGGACGGCGAAATACCTGCCGCATGGCCAGGGTGGGTTGGTCGGCTTTGAGTTGGCTGGTGGCGCGGAAGCCGGACGCCGGTTCATCGACGCGCTAGAGCTCTTTTACCATGTGGCGAACATTGGCGACGCCCGCAGCTTGGCGATCCATCCGGCCAGCACGACCCACTCCCAGCTATCCGAGGAGGAACAACTCGCCACAGGGGTCACCCCGGGCTACGTCCGCCTGTCGGTCGGCCTGGAGCATATCGACGACATCATCGCAGATCTCGCGCAAGCACTGGACGCCGCAGCTCGTTGAGCGAAGTCCGGCCTCGCCGCTGCCAGGCAGATGTCGCACGCGCAAAGGGGCGGGCCGGAAGCCGGCTCCGTACCTCTCGATCGCCCCGAAATACGGATCGCGCCGCGTCGGCAATCACTGGCAGGCTGAGGGTCAACGTGCGCCTTCGCGGAACAGGATCACCCGGATCGTCGCCACCAAGATCAACAGGTCCAGGAATGTGCTGCGGTTTTTCACGTAATAAAGGTCGTAAGACAGCTTCTCCCGGGCGTCCTCGATCGAGGCGCCGTAGGGAAAATTCACCTGCGCCCAGCCGGTGATCCCCGGTTTCACGTAATTCCGTTCGTTGTAGAAAGGGATGACCTGGGCAAGCTGGGCGACGAAGTGCGGTCGCTCGGGGCGGGGCCCAATCAGGCTCATCTCGCCGTGCAAAACATTCAGAAGCTGGGGCAGTTCGTCGATACGGGTGGAGCGGATCAAGGCCCCGACGCGGGTGATGCGCGGGTCTCGTTTGGCCGCCCAGCGGGGCGCTCCCTCGGGCTCGGCATCCACGCGCATGCTGCGGAATTTCAGCAGGGTGAAATGTTGGCCGTAACGGCCGACTCGCTGCTGGCGGTAGAGCACCGGTCCACGGCTGTCGAGCTTGATCAGGATGCCGACGCCCAGCATTAGAGGCAGCGTCAGGGTGAGCAGCAACAGGCTGACCGTGATGTCGATCGCCCGTTTGATAGCCCGGGAGAGCAGGCCGTTGCTGAAGCCCTCGGCGTGCAGGAACCATCCGACGTCGATGCGATCGAGGTTGACCCGGCCTAGATGCTGTTCCCAAAACGCGATATCGTCGCAGACCCGTAGGCCGCGCAATCGCAGGTCAATCAGGCGCTCCCGCAAGGCATCATCTGTCGGGTCCCCCCCATTAAATGTGTCCGACGCGACCACGACCCCCCAAATGTGCCGCTCGTGAAGGAGATCGATTGTCAGCCGAGCGAGATCCGCTGGACCGAAATTGACCCCTGCCAGTTCGAACAGATTGCCGCGGCCGGTGCGGATCGCCTCTGCCGTCCGCACAGCGGAGGTGCTCCGCCCCAGCACGAGCACGCGGCGCGCGAACGGCTTCTGGCGCAGCGCGACACTGAACATCGATCGGCTGACCACGGCGACGGCCAGCCAAATCGCCAAGACCTTAACCAGCCAGATTGCGTAGGTGCGGCTCAGCCCTGCGCTGAAATGGCCGCTCACGATGAGGGCCGCTGGGAAAGCGAGGATGGCGGCAACGGCGGCGTTCAGCACCAAGCGGCGGCGATCGAAAAAAATCTCTGGCCGATAGAGCCCGATTGTCACCGCGCACAGCCCAATCGTGACAGCCAGCAAAGCCGCGTGATTGACTGCGTGCCAAGCGGCGACGATCGGCGGTAGCTCGCCCGGACCGAGCACGCCGCGGGCAGCGAGCATCGCGTAGATCACGGCAAAAGAGAGCAGCAGTTCGAGCAGCCAGAAGATCGCCATCTCGACCGGCACGTAGCGGCCGATAATCCGCGTCATCTCAACCACTCCCGGGTACCCGGGCAATCGGGCCCCACGAACGCCACCGTGCGCGCGGACAGATCGCCCGCACGGAATACCTTATCCGCCCCTCCCATCAGGAGGGGATGGTGTGTTCCGATCCGGTCTCAGAATAGAAGCCTCGTGCAAAATTCTACAATCCGATCCAACCGTCAAGAACTTCTTTGTGCTTGATTCGGCGGCGGCTTTCGATGAAGCATGCCGAGAGGGAGCGATTGTCGCGTCCCATGGGACGATCGGCCGGACGGTGGGGCAGCCGCCATCCGGCCTGTCCGGCCGATTGAGTGATGGGAACCGTTGTGGTAACAAGACGGCTGCGGCACGGGAGCAGGAACTGCCGGCCCCGGCAGCCGGCAGCCTTTATGGGGAGGCGCGTAGCTCAGTGGTAGAGCGCTGCCCATACACGGCAGAGGCGGGGGTTCAACTCCTTCCGCGCCTACCGGCTTGGCTGTGCCCGTCCGTCGGCTCCCGTTCGACCCGACCACATTGAGGACATTGCCGCCGTGCTGAAGCCGACTGCCCTTATCTTGGCAACGCTGACCGGCTGCACCGTGCTCGCTGCCTGTACCAACCCTCAGTACGGCAAGACAGTCGCGGGAGTGCCCGCGGTGCCACAGCGGACCGATACCGGCGAATACGTCATCGGCCCCGGAGACAGTTTGAGCATCTTCGTCTATCAGGCGCCTGAGCTGAGCGATCAGGGAATTACCGTCCGGCCGGACGGCAAGATCTCGATGCCGCTGGTGCAGGATATTAACGCTGCTGGTCTCACCCCGCCGGAACTGGCGACCAACATCACGCAGCGGTTGAGGCAGTACCTCAAGAACCCGATCGTGACCGTGATCGTGCGCGGCTTCGTGGGCCCAACCGACCGGCAGGTCAGAGTGATCGGCGAAGCTACTGAGCCGCAGGCGATCCCCTATCGAAACGGCATGAGTTTACTCGATGTCATGATCGACACCAAGGGGCTGACCAAATACGCCGCCGGCAACCGGGCGATCATCGTTCGCCGCGACAGCACCGGCAAGGAGGAGGAGATCCACGTGCATCTCAGCGATCTGATCAATGACGGAGATCTCAGTCAGAATGTCCGGATGCAACCGGGGGACACGTTGATCATCCCGCAGACCTGGTTCTGAGGACCGGACGCTATGGGCGCAATTTTCACCCTGATCCGGCGCTCCCTGAAGGCGGCCTGGAGACGTCGCTGGCTGGGTGTCGCAATTGCCTGGGTCGTTTGCCTGCTGGGCTGGATCGGGGTCAGCATCATGCCCAATCAGTACCTAGCCAGCGCGCGGCTCTATGTCAACACTGACGCGGTGCTCACGCCGCTGCTGAAGGATCTCGCCGTCAATTCCTCGCCCGACTCAGAGCTCAGGGTGCTGCAAGCCACCTTGTTGAGCCGACCGAACGTCGAGACGCTGATCTCGAAGACCGACCTTGATCTGGCAGTCTCCAGCCCCGCGCAACGGGATGCCCTGGTAAATAGTTTGTTGAGCGCTATCACGGTCAGACCGGATCCCAGACTGAACGTATTCACCATTCAGTACAGTGATCCGAACCCGAAACTGGCACGTGATGTGGTGCAGACGCTGCTGACTATCTTCATCGACAACGCCACCGGCGGCAATCGGCGCGAGATGGAGAACGCGAGGATTTTCCTTGAGCACCAGATCTCGTCGTACGAGCAGCAACTCCGCAGCTCCGAGGAACGTCGCGCCGAGTTCCGGGCTAAATATCCGGGCGTCTCCGTCGTTGAAACCGACGCCGGCGGCGCAGACGCCGGCAACCCGCTGACTGCTTTCCAGTCGAAAATCCTGGACGTCCAGAACTCGCTCCAGGACAAGACGGCGCTCGCTGCTGCACTGCAAAAGGAGCTCGACGGCACGCCGCCGACACTGCCGGAAACCGCCGCGATCGGCGGAGTAGGAGCGCCGACGACTCTCGCCGGTGCCGAGGAGCGGTTGGCCATGTTGCGGCTGCGCTACACCGACCAGTTTCCAGGCGTGATTATGGCCCAGCAGGAGGTGGATGCGTTCAAGGCTGCCGCCAGCCACGGTGGCGCCGGCGCCGCAGGACGGGCGCCGCCGAACCCGGCCTATGAGGGCTTGAAGCTCAAGGTCATCGACATCAACGCCGAGATTGCCTCGCTTAAGCGCCAATTGAGCGAGTTGCAGGACCAGCAGACCAAGTTCGAAAAGCTTCAGCGTGAGCGACCAAATTTGGTCGCGGAGTACCAGAACCTGGATCGCGGCTACGCCGTCCTGCGTAAGAACTATGATGAGTTGCTTGCCCGCCTGCAGTCGGCGAATATCGGCGAGGCGGCCGACACTCAGGCTGACCAGGTGCAGATCCGGATTATCGACCCGCCGGAAATACCGCGCATCCCGTATGCGCCTAACCGGCTGCTGCTGGTGAGCGCCGTGCTAGCCGTGGGGCTCATCGCCGGGTTGGCGATACCGATGCTGCTCTCACAACTCGATCGTTCGTTCTGGGTGGTGGAGGACCTGCGCAGCCTCGGCCTGCCGGTGCTTGGTGGCATCTCGATGCTCGCCTCCATCTCGTGGCGACGGCGTCTCATGGCGGTCACCAGCTTCGCGATTGCGGTGATCGTCCTGATCGGTCTTTACGGAGGCTTGATGATACGTCTGCTACGTGCCTCCGCAGCGGTCTGAATGACGACGATCAACAAGCTACACCTGGTTGAGCGGGCGGCCGAACGGCTGCTCCGATCTGGTTCTGCGCCTGATCTGACTGGCGGCGCTCAGCCAGTCGGGGCAGAGCCCGTGCCGCCGTTGGGCAAACCGCCGGCATCGTCGCTCGTGGGCGAAGCGTCGGCATCTGCAGGCCATGCGCTGATCGCCGCCTCCGCCCTCGTTCAGACAGGGCTGATCGAGGGGAAGACCGCCCGCAACCGGGTAAGCGAGGAATTCCGCCTGGTCCAGAGCCAGGTGCTCCGCGCCGCCTTCGCACAGCCCGGCGGCGAGGCGGGATTCACCAACTTGCTCATGGTGACCAGTGCCCGCCCGAAAGAGGGCAAGACGTTCACAGCTCTCAATCTCGCGGCTAGCATCGCACGCCAGGGCGACCGGCAGGTGCTGCTCGTCGATGCCGACGCCAAGCATGGATCGTTGTGCGACGCACTCGGCCTCTCTCAGGCACCCGGGTTGCTCGATCTGGCGCTGGCGCCCCTGCTCGACCCGCTGCCGTTCCTGCGGCCCACCGAGATCGGCATGCTCTCGTTTCTTCCCGTCGGGCATCACCGCGGCGAGCGGCCGGAACTCTTCGCCAGCGACCAGATGGTTCGCGCCATGCAAAGCCTGGGCCGTCGCTTTGCCGACCGACTCGTCATCCTCGATGTCTCACCTTGCCTCTCGACCAGCGATCCTGCCACCCTGGCGCCGGTGGTCGGCCAGATCCTGTTTGTCATCGAGGCGGAGCGCACCCAACGCGACGAGGTCGAGGCATCGCTCGACCTGATCCAGACCTGCCCGACCATCACGCTGCTGCTGAACAAGGTAAGAATGTCGACACCACGCAGCTTTGGCGTGTATTCTTATGCTTATACATCATGAGCGGGCATCGGCGGGGCAGAGCAGATGGGAGGAGCCGGAACCACGCCGCAGCGCGGTGCATGGCGACTGCCCGGAGCGGCGCTGCTTGGCGTGCTAGCGGCCACCTCGGGCGGCCGCGCGCAGAACGCGCCTGAGAGTCCTACGAAACTCGCGCAAAACGCACCTCAGAACCCAGCCGCCATTGGAATTCCGGGCGCAGCACCGCTCGCCAACCCTTTCCCGGCCACGCTCGGCGCTCCCGAAGCGCCGAATTTCCAGTACCAGACCAATCTCGAGCCGGCTATAGGCGCCCTGCCCTCGATCGGATGGACCTTCGTGCCAAGGCTCAGCGTGTTTGAGGAATACAACGACAATATCTTCGAGACCGAGAGCCACCGTCAATCTGACTGGATTACCCTGATCGCACCGGGGATCGCCGTCACCGGTGATACGCCACGGGTGACCCTGAGGCTGAACTACAACCCGATCTTCCGGATTTACGCCCACACATCCTCGCAGGACTCCGTCGGCCAGCAGGCGGTTGGCGTCGCCAACGTCATCGTCATCCCGGACGAGTTCTATGTTAATGCCCACGTGTTCGCGGATCAGGTGCCGACCAATGGCGGCTTTGGTACGGTTAATTTCGGCGTGCCGGCAGTTGGCAACACGGGGTTCGGCACCTTCGGCGGAGGCGCCGGGACCACTCTAAACCGAAGCAATCTTACGCAGACAGAAAGTGCCGGGGTCTTCCCCTATCTGGTGCGTCGCTTCGGCGACGCCGGAACGGGCCGGGCCGGTATCAATCTCACCCAGACCTACTCAAGCAGCAGCAACGGCGCGACGCTGAATTCGCCGGCCGGCCCCTCCCTGCATTCGGAGACCGGCGAGGCGATCGCGCAGTTCCAGACCGGCGAGGACCTGGGACACTTCGTCTATATCGGCACGATCGACGCGGCCGTGAGTAGCGGAAATGGGGTGGACTCAAGCGCCACCAGGGCCATCGCTGACAATCGATTGGGCTATGCAATCAGCCACGCCATCCTGGTGTTCGGCGATCTCGGTGTAGAAACCCTCCAGTTTCCGAACGCCGCCCCGCCGGTTTACATCACGGACGGTGTGTGGGGTATCGGCACCACCCTGCGGCCGAACGTAGATAGCGAGATCACGATGGAGTACGGCCATTTCCAGGGCACCACGTCGTTCCGCGCCCTTGCCCACTATGCCGTCACTCCGCGAACCGTGGTCACAGCGAGCTACAGTGCCGGCGTCCTCAGCGACCTGCAGCAGATCGCGACCCAGGTCTCGAATCTCACGGTCAATCCGCAGGGCAACCCGATCAACCTCAATACCGGCGCCCCCGCGTCCATCATCAACTACATCAACGGCGTCAACAACGGTGTGAACACTACCCGAACCCTGACCGTCACCGCACTGACGCTGCTGGACCGCGACACGATCTCGTTCAATTTCGAACGTACGTCTTTGAGTCCGTTGGCTTCCGCCCGTGGCGTGACGCCCAATGTCCCGAACACGTCGCTGGCCGCGACCGCGAGCGAGCGCCATGAGATCAGCGAACGGATGAGCCTGACGGCATCTGTCCAAGGAGGCACGCGCTCATTGCAGACCGTTCCGGCGAACCAGAGCGAACAGTTCTACAGCGCCACCCTGTCGCTCCACTACCTGTTCTCGGACAAGCTCACTGGCTACGCTACGTATAGCTACTTCAACCGACAATCCGATGTCGCGGGTGTGCCATTCTACAATAATATCGTCCTTGTCGGTCTTACCCGGACCTTCTGAGCGTGTACGAGAAATTCTATCGGCTGTCCGGCATCCCGTTCCAGCTTACTCCTGACAGCCGCTTTTTCTTCGGTAGCACGGGGCACAATCGGGCGATCTCGCACCTTGTCTATGGTCTCGCCCAAGAGGAGGGATTCATTGTCATCACCGGCGAGGTCGGGGCTGGTAAGACGACACTCGTCGAGCAGCTCTGGTCGCAGCTCGATCGTCGGACCTACATCCTCGGCCGGGTCGTCACCACCCAGGTCTCCGGCGATGATCTGCTACGGCTGATCGTCACCAGCTATGGCATCGACGACCGCGGGGCAGACAAGGCCACCCTGCTGCGGAGGTTCGAGAAAATGGTCCGCGAGCAGCGCGGCATCGGGCGGCGCTGCCTTCTGGTCGTCGATGAAGTGCAAAATCTGTCGGTTGCCGCGCTCGAGGAGCTGCGGATGTTGTCCAATATCACCGTCGACTCGCGCGCATCGGTACAGACCATCCTCCTGGGCCAGCCGCAATTCCGGCCGATGCTCGCCGGCTCGGAGCTGGAGCAGCTCCGTCAACGCGTACTCGCCTCGTATCATTTGGGTCCGCTCAGTGAAGCCGAGACAAAGGGCTATGTGGAGCACCGGCTGCGGACGGTCGGTTGGGTCGATGACCCGCACTGGGACGAGTCTGCGTTTTCCCTTGTTCATCGCTTCACCGGCGGGATCCCGCGCCGGATTAACACACTCTGTACGCGCATCCTGCTCTATGGCGCGCTGGAGGAAGCGCACGAAGTCGACAGCGAGATGGTGCAGACCATTGCCGGCGAGTTGGAGCAGGACCTGGGCGCCGGGAGCATCGCGCCGCGACCGCCCATGACGACGAATGGCGCCGGCCCCATGATGACGAACGGCGCCGGCCAGGATGGGTTGCTGGCCCGCGTGTCCGCACTGGAGCACGGCATGGCACGCCAGGATCGGATCTTCCGCCGCTTGATCGATCTGCTCGGCGGCTACCACTCCCCGTCGCGATGACCGCCGAGGGACCTGTGCCGCACGCCACTTCGTCCGGCTCGATCCGCAACGCCTTGACCGTGGACGTGGAGGACTATTTCCAGGTCCAGGCCTTCGCCGACTGCATCCCCCGCACCGACTGGGATGCCATTGATCCTCGGGTCGAGGCCAACGTCGACCAAATCCTGGAACAGTTCGCTAACGCCGGCGTACAAGCGACGTTCTTCACCCTCGGCTGGATAGCGAAGCGCCATCCGGGCATGGTCCGGCAACTCGTTGCCGCCGGTCACGAACTGGCCAGCCACGGCTGGGACCATACGCGGGCTGATGCTCAGGATCCGGCTTCGTTTGGCGCCGATGTCGGGCGCACCCGCCGAACTCTTGAGGATATCGGCGGTGTGCCAGTGGCCGGCTATCGAGCTGCCACGTTCTCGATCGGGGCGCGCAACTTCTGGGCCTTCTCCGTCCTCGAGGCCGAGGGCTACCGCTACAGTTCCAGCATCAACCCTATCCGTCACGATCTCTATGGCATGCCGGAAGCTCCCCGCGTTCCGTTCCGGCCGGAGAGCGCCACACTGTGGGAAATACCCATGACGACGGTTCGCCTTGCCGGACACAACCTGCCCTGCGCCGGCGGCGGCTATTTCCGGTTGCTCCCCTACCGTCTGTTCCGCGTTGGACTCCGTCGGGTCAACCGCGCCGAGGGCCGTCCGGGTGTCTTCTACTTCCATCCCTGGGAGGTGGATCCCGCCCAGCCGCGTGTGGCCGACGCCAGCTGGAAGTCGCGGCTGCGCCATTATACCAACCTTGAGCGCATGAGCGGCCGGCTCGACCGGCTGCTGCACGATTTCGCCTGGGGACGCATGGACCAGGTGTTCGCCGATCTGCTGCACGACAGTGCGCCGGTCCGGCGCGATCCGATTGCCGCGCTTCCGGCCTAAGCGGACGATCGCATGGGCTTGGTACTAAGGCCGCTCGAACCCGCCGGCGCACGCGCCTGGGACGAATTCGTCCGCTCCCGACCTGACGGCACCTTCTTTCATCTCAGCACTTGGCGCGCGGTGATCGAGCGCGCCTTCGGCCATCCCACCCACTATACGGTGGCCGAACAGGACGGTGCCATCGTCGGAATCCTGCCCTTGGCACACGTCAAGACGCTGCTATTCGGCAATGCGTTGGTTTCTCTGCCGTTTTGCGTCTATGGTGGCCCTCTGGCGGTCGATGCCGACACCGCGGCGGCGCTGGAGGCCAACGCCGATGGGCTCATGCAGAGCACCGGGGCGCACGCCATTGAGTTCCGCCATCGCGATCCCGCCGACAGTGGCTGGATCGAACGGCCGGAGCTCTACGTTACGTTCCGTAAACCGATCGATGCCGACGCGGAGAAGAACCTGAAGGCGATCCCCCGCAAGCAGCGCGCTATGGTACGTAAGGGCATGCAGAACGGGCTTGTGTCCGTGGTCACCGGGGAGACAGATGTGCTGCACCGCGTCTACGCCGAGAGCGTCCGCAATCTCGGGACGCCGGTGTTCGCCCCGCGCTATTTCCGCCTGCTTGCGGAAGCCTTTGGCGGGTGTTGCGACATTGTGATTGTGCTCGACCGCGACCAGCCGGTCGCCGCAGTGATGAATTTCTACTATCGCGACGAGGTGCTGCCCTATTACGGTGGGGGCACGAAGGAGGCTCGCCAGCGTGCCGGCAACGATTTCATGTATTGGGAAGTGATGCGCCGTGCTGCCACGCGCGGCTGCCGTCTATTCGACTTCGGTCGCAGCAAGCTCGGCACCGGGGCGTATGCCTTCAAGCGCAACTGGGGCTTCCAGCCGGTGCCGTTGCATTACCGGTATAAGCTCGGACCGGGTCAGGCTATTCCGGACCACAATCCGCTCAATCCGAAATACCGGCTGTTCATCGCGGCATGGAAGCGTCTGCCGCTGCCGTTCGCCAATGCTATTGGGCCCCATATCGTGCGTGGGCTCGGCTGAGGCATGAGCACACACATCATCGCCAAGCCGAGTGCGCCAGCGTCCTGGCGTGAGCTGTGGGTTGCGTTCCCCCCGCTCGTTGTTGGTCTGGTGGTGCTTGGCCTTATTTTTCATGCGGAAGCTGTGGCAGCAATCAACGTGTGGATCGAGTCCACCGCCTATAACCACTGCTTCCTGGTGCTTCCGATCGTCGCTTATCTGATTTGGGACCGTCGCGCCGTCCTCGCCGGCGAAGTGCCGCGACCGTGGCCGGCCGCTGCGATCTTCGCCCTGCCGGTCGGCGTCGTCTGGTTCCTCGCAGACCGAGTAGGCATCATGGAGGGCCGTCAGCTCGCCGCGATGTGCCTGGTTGAGCTGCTGCTTCTCGCCGTGCTCGGCTGGCGGCTCTATCGCGCGTTGCTCGGACCGCTGCTCTATTTGTTCTTCCTGGTCCCGTTCGGCGCCTTCATCACCCCGCAGCTTCAGGACATCACCGCGGCGTTCACCACGCACGGGCTCGACCTGCTCGGCATTCCGAACTACTCGGACGGCTATATGATCGAGATCCCCGAGGGTTCGTTCGTCATTGCCGCGGCATGCGCCGGGCTGCGTTTTCTGATTGCCGCGATCGCCTTCGGCTGCCTCTACGCCCTGCTCATGTACCGCTCACCACTGCGGCGCGGCCTGTTCATCCTGGTGTCTATCGTAGTCCCGGTGATCGCTAACGGATTTCGTGCGCTCGGCATCGTCGTGCTCGGCCACATCCTGGGCAGCGCGGAGGCAGCGGCAACTGATCACGTCCTCTATGGCTGGATGTTCTTCTCGATCGTGATTCTGCTGCTCGTGGTTCTTGGGCTGCCATTCCGGGAGGATGGCCGACCGCACGTTCCGCTGGAACCCGGTCCGACCACACCGCCGGCAAATGGATTGGCGGGGTTTCGGAGCGTCGCCGGGGTCGTGGCGGTGGCCGTGATGACGCCATTGGTTGCCGCAGGGTTCGATCAGGCCAGCGCCGCTTCGTTGCCAAGCGAGTGGCCCTCCGTCCTGGCGGATGGCTGCAAGGAAACAGCGCCCGCTCAGCGGTCGCTTTCCGATGCTCCCGGTCGCGTTCTCATTCTCCGTCTTTCCTGCGGCGATCACGGCGTGGCGGTACGCACAGAGTTGTTCTCGCCACGCGCCGATCCAGGCACGATCGTCGCCGAGCAGCGGCGGCTGCTCGGTCTGCCCGGGGAGGGCGTCGAGACCGCCCGCTTCATCGTCCATGGCGTGACGTGGCGCATGATTGCTACCAGCGAGCCCGTCAAGATCGCGGCGCATGCCCTTTGGATGGGCGGCAAACCAGCCACGCTCGGGCTGCAACTACGGCTTGTGCAGGGCTGGAGGAGCATTGTCGGCGGACGCGCCGCTCCGGTGCTGATGGTGGTGGCTCCCGATCCCGATCTCCCGACGGCCGACGAGCGAGGCTCCAGGGAGGCGCAGGACGCGATCCACGCGTATCTGCAACGTCAGCCCGGGCTGGCGCAGGCGATAGCGCGCACCTCCGAAGCAAGGGTGACACCGGCGCAGGGAACCGGGACGGAGTAGAGGTCGGTGAGACGTGTCGGCCTCATCGGCGCTGGGTTCATCTCCCGCGTCCATGCCGAGGCGTTGCTCCTGGTTCCCGGCGTGCGGATCGCGGCGGTGGTCGATCCTGCTTCGGCAAACGCGGAGAACCTCGCCCGCGCGTGGTCGATCCCGCACGTATTTGCCTCGCTCGAAGATGCCCTGGCCGCCGACATGCTCGACTGCGGCCACGTACTGGTCCCGCCCGAGCGCCATGCCGCCGTCGCCGCGGCGCTGATTGCCGCCGGCAAGCCGGTGCTGGTGGAGAAGCCGCTCGCCGATACGGCGGAAGCTTGCTCAGCGCTGGTCGGGAAGGCCGAGGCGGCCGGTGTTGCCCTCGGCGTGAACCAGAATTTTGTGCATCACCCCGCCTTCGTGCGCCTGCGCCAGGTGGTAGAAGGCTGTGAGCTCGGGCGGCCCACCCACGTTGCCTGCATCTATAACGTGCCGCTGCGCCAGATAGACGCGCGACAGTTTGGACATTGGATGTTCGCCGCACCTGGCAACCTGTTGCTTGAGCAAGCTGTGCATCCACTGTCGCAGATAGCTGCGCTGGCGGGATCGATCCGGGAGATGCGCGTGCTGGCCGGGCCGCCGCTGCCGATCGCACCTGGTCAGGCAATCACGCCGACGCTGGACGCGATCTTCGCCTGCGCTGATCTGCCGGCGAGTTTGCGCTTTGCGGTGGGGCGGTCGTTTCCGTTCTGGCAGGTCAGTGTGATCTGCGACGACGGCGTGGCTGTCGCCGATATCCTGGCGAATCGGTTCTACGCGCAGCGCCGGACGCGCTGGCTGGACACGCTGGACGGCGTTGCCTCGGCGACGCGAACAGGCGTCGCGATGGCCGCCGCCAGCGCCCGCAATGCCGGCGATTACGGCTTGTCGCTGCTGCGGTTGCGGCCACGCAGCGACGCATTCTTCGCCAGCATGCGAGCGAGCATCTCCGCGTTCCATGCGGCGCTGGATAACGGCCGAGCCCCGGAGCTCGACGGGCGCTTCGGCACCATGCTGGTGGCTGCGTGCGAGCAAATGCGGGAGCTTGCCTTCCCGGCGCCACCTGCAGCGGCGTCCGCTCCCGCCGCCCCGATCGAGAGCGATACCGCACCCGACATCGCCATTCTCGGGGGCACTGGTTTCATCGGCACGCATTTGGTGCGACGGTGCCTCGACGAGGGGCTGACCGTCTCGGTAATGGCGCGCTCCGTGCACGGGCTGCCTGAGCTCTTTCACCGTCCCCGTGTGCACCTGAAACGTGGCGACATCCGCGATCCGGCGGCCGTGGATGCAGCGATAGGGGACGCAAAGTTGGTCGTGAACTTGGCGCATGGCGGCGGTGGCGGCACATGGGCCGAGCTGCACGCTGCCATGGTGGGAGGCGCCGAGACTGTTGCGCGCGTCTGCCTTGTGCGCGGCGTCCATCGGCTCGTGCATGTAGGCTCGGTCGCCGGGCTCTATCTAGGCCCCGGCTCGGAGCTGGTCACCGGCGCTACTCCGCCGGACCCACAAGCCCAACGGCGGGCGGACTATGCACGCGCCAAGGCGGTGTGCGATCGCGCCCTGCTCGACCTCCACGCGCGCGACGGATTGCCGGTTGTGATTTTGCGCCCTGGCGTCGTGGTCGGCGAAGGCGGACCGCCTCTGCACGGCGGTCTCGGCTTCTTCAACAATGATCAGCACTGCATCGGCTGGAACGACGGGCGCAACCCCCTGCCGTTCGTACTGGTTGAAGACGTGGCCGAAGCCATCCTGCTCGCTGCCCGCGCCGAGGGGATCGAGGGACGCTGCTACAACCTTGTGGGCGACGTGCGACCTAGCGCGCGCGAGTACATCGCGGCACTCGGCGCCGCATTGCATCGCCCGCTGCGCTTTCATCCGCAATCGGCGTTGACGCTCTGGGCGGCAGAGCTTGGCAAATGGGGAATCAAGCGCGTCGGCGGGCGGCGTCCGCCGGTTCCGTCTTTGCGCGATCTGCTGTCGCGCGGGATGAAGGCGCGGTTCGACTGCACGGATGCCAAGCGCGACCTGTGCTGGCAACCGGTCGCCGATCCGGCGACGTTCAACGCGCGCGCGATCGCCGTTCACGCCGCCTGATGGCGGAGGCACCGCGCACGCTGCTGACCGTGTTCGCGACTTTCGGTGTAGGTGGGCCGCAGGTGCGTTTTGCCGCCGTCGCCAACCGCTTCCCCGACCGCTACCGGCACCTGATCGTGGCAATGGACGGCGTCACGGCGGCGCGCGAGCGGCTGGCGCCGGCGCTCGACGTGACATTCCCATCGATCGACATCCGCAAGGGAGCCACGCTGACCAATCGCCACACATTCCGCGCGGCGCTGCGAGAGTGGCGCCCGGACCTGCTGGTGACCTGCAACTGGGGCTCGATCGAATGGGCGATGGCAAATCTGCCGCCGCTCTGCCGCCACCTGCACATCGAGGACGGCTTCGGGCCGGAGGAGCAGCAGGTCCAACTCCGTCGCCGGGTCCTGACGCGCCGAGTGGTCTTGGCCCGCAGCACCCTTGTGGTGCCGTCGCGCAACCTGGAGCGGATCGCCACCGGCATCTGGCGGCTCTCGGCGCGACGGGTGCGGTATATTCCGAATGGCATCGATTTGGCCCGCTTCGCCGCTCCGCCCAATGCGTCGTTGCGGGCAAGCATGCCGGGAGACGGCCCGATCATCGGCGCCGTCTCGGCGCTGCGGCCAGAGAAGAATTTCCCTCGCTTGTTGCGTGCGTTCCGGATCGCGACCCAACACGTGCCGGCGCGGCTTGTGTTGGTGGGCGATGGTCCCGAGCGGCCAGCACTCGAGCGGCTGGCGGCCGAGCTCGGTATTGCCGAGCGTATGTATTTTGCCGGCCACGTCGCCGCGCCGGCACCGTTCTATGGCACATTCGACCTGTTCGCGGTGTCTTCCGATACCGAGCAGATGCCGATCGCGGTGATCGAGGCGATGGCTGCTGGGCTAGCCGTCGCCGGTACAGATGTGGGCGACGTGCGCACGATGCTGGCGCCGGAGAACGCGCCATTGATTGGCCCGCTGAACGATGACGCGCTGGCTGGCGCGCTACTGGCGTTGCTGCGCGATCCTGAATTGCGGCGGAGCATCGGTGCGGCAAACCGCGCCAAGGCAGTCCACGACTACGACCAGGAGACGATGTTCCAGGCGTATGCGGCCTTGTTCGACCGCCAGAGGTGATCTTCCAGCCAGTACCACACCAGCCCGATCCACTCGTGCAGCGCGAAATAACTGTGCAACCAGCCATTCACGCTCGGCAGCACTCCGGCTGATATATCGTCCAATTGCACGGGCGCCGCAGTCGCCTTCAAATCGGTGCGTCGAAAGGCGATCATCGCCCGGTGCTCGTGCCAGGCATGCGTGACGACGTACACAGAGCGGATGCCGAGCGGTTCCAGGATCGCCGCGCTGTCCCTCGCGTTATCCCAGGTGTTGCCAGATCGGCCCTCGATCCATTGCACCCGGACGCCGAAATCGTTCCTTAGGCTATCGGCCATCAGCGACGCGATCGACGGCTCATCCTTCTCCAGCTCACCACCCGAGACGAGGATCGGCAGATGCGTGCGCCGCTGCAGCGCGGCTCCTGCGCGCAGGCGCTGCAAGGTCAACGGGCCGACTTGTACGTCGTCTGGGGCATTGCCGAGCGTATGCTCCATCTCGGCGCCAAGAATGACTATTGCCTGGGGTGGCTCGTCGCGGGGTGGTTCAAGCGGTAAGCCTTGCTCGAGCGAAACGAGCAGCGCCTGGCTCACGATCGGCGACGAGAGGATCAGCAGAAGTGCCAGCGACGCTGCGACCACAATCGTCCCGGCTCGAGGGCGGCGGCGCATCAGCAGCAGCCCCGCGGCGGCGACGAGCACCAGGTTCGGCGGCGGTACCGCCAGGAACGTGAGGAATGCCCTTAGAAAGTGCGGCAGAGCCGCTCAACCCGACCGATCGAGCCAGCGCAGCACCCGCGCAAGCCCCTCACCGAGCGCCAGGCAAGGCCTCAGCCCGAGCGCAGCCCGGGCCGCCGCCGGCGAACCGAGCGAGGCGCGGATATCTCCGGGACGCGGTGACCGGTAGCGAATCTCAGGCTCCCGACCGACTAAGTGGGTAATCGTGCGTGCCAGTTCCTGCACTTCCGTCGCGACGCCCGTGCACACGTTAAACAGAGAGGCTGCGTCCGTCGTGCGCTGCATTGCTGCAAGCAGCGCCGCTACCACGTCCGCAACATAAATGAAGTCCCGGGTCTGCCGCCCGTCGCCGTATACGTCGAGCGCCGCTCCGCTGCGGGCACGATCGCAGAAAATCGAAATCACGCCCGAGTACGGAGATTCCGGATCCTGCCTTGGCCCATAGACGTTGAAGAAGCGCAGGCCGACGGTGGGAATGCCGTGCACGTGTGCCGCCACGCGCGCATGCAACTCGCACCCCAGCTTGTCGGCGCCATAGGGAGAGAGCGGCCTTGTCGGGGCCGTTTCGGTGACCGGCTGAGTCGGGCAGTCGCCGTATACGGCCGCCGTTGAGGCATACACCACCTTCGTCTGCCGCCGGCGCAGCGCATCGAAGATTGCGATGATGCCGGTGAGATTTGTGCGGTGTGTGCCGAGCCAGTCGTCCACGCCACGGGCGACCGAAGCGATGGCGGCGAGATGAAAGCACCCGTCGATCCCTGCGACGGCATCGCGGACCGCCGCGGGATCCGCAACGTCGCCCACAATCAGCTCGGCCCGTTGCGGCAGGTTGCTGCGCAGACCGGTCGAAAGATCGTCCAGCACGCGAACCCGGTCGCCGCGTCCGATCAGCGCATCGCAAAGATGCGAACCGATGAAGCCCGCCCCACCGGTCACGAGATATGTTGCCATTCAAAGATCCATGCTGGAGATGAAGCGGACGCCGAGTGTCGCGAGCCGGTCACTTGCCTCGTCGAGTGTGGTGCGCCCGTCGGCGACGGGGAGGCCGATGCCGCGGCAGGCATCTTCGATGACGATGACTTGGAAGCCCAGGCGCACGGCATCTTCGGCCGACCAGGCGACGCAAAAATCGGTCGCCAAGCCGGCAAGGAAAATGCGCGTCATGCCCCGGCTGCGCAGCCAGCCGTCGAGCCCGGTCGTGGTCCGATGATCGTTCTCGAAGAACGTCGAGTAGCTGTCGATGTTGCGGTCGTAGCCCTTGCGGATGATCACCTCGATCCGCGACGTGTCCAACCCGGCATGCAGCGCGGCATTGGCGGTGCCCTGCACGGCGTGGTCCGGCCATAGGATTTGGGGACCATATGGCAGCTCGATCAACTCGTAGGCGCGCCGGCCGGGATGCGCGCTGGCGAATGACAGGTGGCCAGCCGGATGCCAGTCCTGGCTTGCGAAAGCATGGGCGAACGGTCCGGCAAGCAGACGGTTGATCACCGGAAGGACCGCTGCGCCCTCGGGTACTGCCAGCTCGCCCCCCGGCATGAAGGTGGGCTGCACGTCGACCACCCCGAGAATATCCGTTCGCGCGTTCGGCACCCACTGCCCCAGATTTTGAGACTCGGGAAACTCCCCCAATTCTCTGGGCCGTTCAAGCTAACAGTCGGTAACAAGAGCAGTAGGGCGGGATTCCGCGACCTTCCGCCGGCAGCCTCGCAGCCTCAGGCGCTCGCTTGGTCCAACTGCACCTCCCACCCTGCCGCGGTCAGCGGGAAGGTCTTGATCACGTTGCGCACGGCGAACTGATAGATCGGCTGGAACAGTACGATCAGGTTCGCCTGGTCGATCATAAATTTCGAATATTTAACGTAAAGCTCGGAGCGTTTCTCCGGGTCGGTCTCCTGGGCGGCCGCCAGCACCAGCTTCACCAAGTCATCCGGCGGGGTCCAGTGGATGCGCTTGGCAACCCGTTGCACAGTCGCCGAGGTCCAGCCGTCTTCCTCCACTCCCGACGGGTTCCAGAAGGTCAGCACCGCAGTCGATTTGCCGGTGGTGTACTGCGTGCGAAGGTTCACCTGGTCCATCGGGTCGAGCACCACCTTGATCCCCACTCGCGCCAGGTCCGATTGGAGCTTCTGCCCCAGCACCGCGTACGATAGTCCCGACACCGCGGCATCGCCGTAGCTCAGCTTGTACTCGAAACCATCGGGGAATCCGGCCTGCTGCAATAGTTGCTTCGATTTCTCCAGGTCCTGGTGGTAGCCGATCTCCTTGGTGATCTCGCGGGTCGAGCCATACAGCCCGATCGGGATGAAGCTGGCGCCGCGGATCGCGTGTCCGCCGAGCAGGTCGTTGATGATGCCGTCATAGTCGATGGCGTACCAGACGGCCTGGCGCGCTGCCTTCACGGCAAGGGCCTTGTTGAAGGCCGGCTCGCAGGTTAGGGCCATATAGACGAAATCGAGGCTCTCCAGTCCCTCGACCCGCACGTCGGGATTGCCCTTCAACGTGGCGATCTGCTCGGGGATCAGGTTGAACGCCGCGTCGATGTCGCCTCGCTTGATCGCCAGAAGTTGCGTGGCGCTGTCGCTCATATGGCGGATCAGGACGTGCTCGAAATGGGCTGGGCCGCGCCAGTAGTGCGGGTTGCGGGTCAGCAGGATTTGCGCGTTGCGGGTCCAGCCAACCAGCGTGAAAGGGCCGGCGCCGGCCGAGTTCTGGTTCAGCCACTGCGTCGCCTTGTCGGTGGAATTCGCATCGGAGGCGCTGGTGCCGCCGTGCGCCTCCACGACCTTCCGTTCCAGGACGCCGAAATTCGGTCCGCAGATTACAGTCAGCAGCGGCTGCGTCGGATCAGTCAGGATGACATCGACGTGCCCGGGATCCGGGATCTCCACCCGCGCCACGTTGGCGACGTATTGTGACGGCTGGTCCTTGAGGTTGATGAGCCGGTCCATCGACCATTTCACGTCGTCGGCTGTAACCGGGTTGCCGCTGTTGAACTGCGCCCCCTGGCGGAGAGTGAACCGCCAGCCTTTCCCGTCCGGCGTGCGCGCCCATTCGGTGGCGAGCGCAGGCTTGACGTTGAGGTAGTCGCCGGGAGTCATCGTCATGAGCGCGTCGTAGGCGGCGTTCAGCGTCATTGGCGCCGTGTACTGCGCCTCGCGCGCCGGATCGAACGTGATCGAGTCGCTGATGTCGATACCGAGGACCAGCGTGGTTTTGCTCGCCGCGGCATGCACCCGCTCCGGCAGTCCCGCTGCCAGGGCTGCGCCGCCCGCACCGAGCAGCCGCAATGCCTGCCGCCGACCGATCCAACCGATCTCGCGCCAATCCGCTCCCGTCACGACGACCTCCCGTGTGTTCTTGTAGGCGCGAGCATCATACCTGGCGGCCTCGCGCCGACAAGTTGGCGGTCGGCGGCTGATCGGCGATAGTCGCGCAAGGGAGAGCAGACGGAAGGGAAGGGGACGCATGCTGCGCTATATCGCCTCCCGCCTGCTGATTGCGGCCGTAATGGTCGTGCTTGCCACGCTGGTGATCTTCCTGATCGCCAACATCGTGCCGGGCGACCCGGTGCTGACGCAGTTGGGTGACATCGCCGCGAACAATCCCGTCATTGTCGCCGCATACCGGCACAAATGGGGGCTCGATCTGCCGATGTGGGACCGCTACTGGATCTTCCTCGTCGGGCTGTTCCATGGCGATCTCGGTATATCGATCTCCTCGCAGCGACCGGTGCTCGATGACATCGCGCAATACGCGCCGGCAACGGTCGAGCTTTCGACGGTGGCGTTCCTGCTGTCGCTGGTGGTTGGCCTGCCGCTCGGGGTGATCGCGGCGATCGAGAGGGATTCCTGGGTCGACCACCTGGCTCGTGCGGTGTCGCTGATCGGCGTCTCGTCGCCGACGTTCTGGCTGGCGTTCATCATGCTGGCGGTGTTCTACGGCTGGCTGGGCTGGGCTCCGGGACCGGGGCAGATCGGCGCCGACCAGTTCCCGCCGCCGGTGGTCACCGGGTTCATGCTGATCGACGCGCCGCTTGCCGGGCAGTGGGACACGTTCTGGGATGCGGTGGCGCATCTGGTACTGCCGTCGATCGTGCTGGCGTCCGCTACGCTTGGGCTGATTACGCGGACCACTCGCGCGGCGATGCTGGACGCACTGTCACAAGACTATATCCGCGTCGCCCGTGCCAAGGGGCTGGTCCGCCGGGCGGTTATGCTGGGCCACGCGCTGCCCAATGCGATGCTGCCGGTGGTCACGCTCGGGGGACTTGCGTATGCGCAGTTGCTGACCGGGACGGTATTGACTGAAACTATTTTCTCTTGGCCGGGGCTTGGCCGCTATACCTTCCAGAGTGCGGAGTTCCTCGACTTTCCGGCGATCATGGGGGTCACCATCATGGTCGCGGTGGTCTATGTGGTGGTCAACCTGCTGGTCGATCTATCCTATGCGCTGCTCGACCCGCGGGTGATGCGACGATGACCTCGCGCGTGCCCGCTAGTGCGACGGCCGGCATCGACCTCGCGCTGCTGGCTGGCGAGGCCGAAAGCTCTGTCGCCGGACGCCGGCGACGGTGGCTGCGCCGGTATGGCCTGGCGGCTGCCGGCGGGGCGCTGATCCTTTTCTGGATGATGGCGGCTGTGTTCGCGCCCAGCATCGCACCGTATTCGCCCGACGTGGTGCATGTTGCCGGACGGCTTGCGGCCCCCTCGGCGGCACATTGGTTGGGTACTGACGAGCTGGGACGTGATGTGTTTACCCGCGTGCTGTACGGCGCGCGCACCTCGCTGACGGTCGGGTTTGTGGTGGTTCTGGTGGGGGGCGCGTTCGGCTCGCTGCTTGGTGCCGTGGCCGCGTATGTCCGCGGCTGGGCCGAGGAGGGGCTGATGCGCGCCACCGACCTGATGTTCTGCTTCCCGCCGATCATCCTGGCAATGGCGATCGCCGCGGCACTGGGGATCGGCACGCGGAACACCGTGATTGCCATGTTGGTGGTGTGGTGGCCGAAATTCGCCCGGCTCGCCCGCAGCGTGGTGATCGGCCAGCGAGCGCAGGAGTATGTCGCCGCGGCGCAGACCGTCGGCTTTGGTCCCACGCATATCCTGATGCGCCAGATTGTGCCGAACGCGGTGGGGCCGCTGATCGTGCTGGTTACGCTCGACCTCGGCAATGCGATCCTGGTGTTTGCGGGGTTGTCGTTCCTGGGGCTCGGGGTGGTGCCGCCGACGCCTGAATGGGGCTCGATGGTTTCCGAAGGGCGCGAGCTGGTATCGCAATGGTGGGTCGCTACGTTCCCGGGCCTGGCGATCCTGTCTGTGGTGATGGGCTTCAACTTCGTGGGCGACGGCCTGCGCGACTGGCTCGATCCGCATGCCCGGCGTCGTTGATCGCCGCGCCATTCCGGCCGTGGAGTCGGGCGCCTCGCGTGAGGGCAGCGATCCGCCCCTGCTGGAAGTGAAAGACCTACACACCTGGTTCTTCACCGATGCGGGTGTGGTACGCGCGGTGGATGGCGTCAGCTTCGACCTGCATCGTGGCGAGGCGCTTGGCATCGTCGGTGAATCAGGGTCGGGCAAGAGCGTCACCGCGAAGTCGATTATGCGTTTGTTGGAGGAACCGGCCCGCATCGTCGCCGGTACGATCCGCTTTCGCGGACGCGAGCTGACTGCACTGTCCGAGTCGGAAATGCGCGAGATCCGCGGCGCCGAGATCGCGATGGTCTTCCAGGACCCGATGACCTCGTTGAACCCGGTGCTGCGCATCGCCCGGCAGTTGATCGAGACGATGACCGCGCACCGCCGCTTCGGACGCGCCGCGGCTCGCCGCCGCGCGGCGTCGCTGCTGGGTCGGATGGGCATCGCCGGACCGGAGCGCGCGCTGCGGGGATGGCCGCACCAGTTCTCGGGCGGTATGCGCCAGCGCGTCATGCTGGCAATGGGTTTTTCCAATGAGCCGGCGCTGATCCTTGCCGACGAGCCGACCACCGCGCTGGATGTTACCATTCAGGCGCAGATCCTCGATCTGCTGCGCGGGCTGAACGACGATCTGGGTACCGCGGTGGTCCTGATCAGCCACGATCTGGGGGTGATCGCGAATCTCTGTTCGCGTGTGCTGGTCATGTATGCGGGCGAAGTCGTGGAAGAGGGCACGCCCGAAGACCTGCTGTCGGACCCGCGCCACCCTTACACATGGGCGCTGCTGCATGCGGCGCCGCGGCTCGATCAGGCGATGGCGGGCGAGCGCCGGCTCGCCACTATCGAGGGGCAGCCGCCCGATGCACGCGCCTGGCCGGAGGGCTGTCGCTTCCGCGCGCGGTGCCCGTTCGCAGTTGAGGCATGCGCGCAGCACCCGTCCCTTTTGGCGGTGGGGCCGGATCGGAGTGCACGCTGTTGGGTCACGCAGGGCGGTGCTCGGCTGGCGCCGCCGCATACGGCAGCAGGCACGTCGGCGGTCCGGGTGGCTGCGAATGAAACGCGGCCGATGCTGGAGGTGCGGGGGCTGCGGAAGCATTTCGTGCTGGCGCGCGACAGTTTTCTGGAGCCTCGACGTGTGCTGCGCGCGGTCGATGGAGTCGATCTGACGGTGTTTCCGGGTGAAACCGTCGGTCTGGTGGGTGAGTCCGGTTGTGGGAAATCGACGCTGGCGCGCGTGGTGATGCGGCTGGACGAGCCGACCGAGGGGACCGTTGTGTTCGACGGAACTGACATCTCGCATCAATCTCAAGCGCGGATCCGGCCGCTGCGGCGGCGGATGCAGATGATCTTTCAGGACCCGTACGCCTCGCTCAACCCGCGCATGACGGTGGGGGAGATTCTTGCGGGGCCGTTGCGGTTGCATGGGTTGGCCGACGGGGCTTCGGCGACGCGGGCGCGAGTTGGCGAGTTGCTGGACCTTGTCGGCCTGCCTCCGGCCTCCGCGGCGCGTTTCCCGCATGAGTTCTCGGGCGGGCAGCGCCAGCGAATCTCGATTGCGCGCGCGCTTGCCGTGGAGCCGGTATTCGTGCTTGGCGACGAGCCGATCTCGGCGCTGGATGTGAACATCCAGGCGCAGATCATCAACCTGATGATCGGGTTGCAGGAGCGGCTGGGCCTGACCTATCTGTTCATTGCACACGATCTTGCGGTGGTACGGCACATCTCCGACCGGATCGTGGTGCTCTATCTGGGCCAGGTGGTGGAGACCGCGCCGGCGGCGCTGTTGTTCGCCCGCAAGCTGCACCCTTATACCGCGACGCTGATCTCCGCCGTTCCGGTGCCCGATGCGGCGGTGGAACGGACACGTCGGCGGATCATCCTGCAGGGTGAGCTGCCTAGCGCGATCGACCCGCCCAGTGGGTGCCGCTTCCGCACGCGCTGTCCGGCCGCCGCGCCTCGATGTGCGGCCGAGGCGCCGGCGCTGGCAGAGGCAGAACCGGGTCATTTCGTGGCGTGCCATTTCCCCGGGGCGGTGCGGTGATCCACGATGGGGTCTATTCTCATTGCCGTCTCATTTCGTTGTCCGTGAGACGGTTGTACCATGCGGTGAGATAGCCTCGGGGGAAGCTGCGGATGCAGGCTGAGGCACGCAGGTAGAGCGGTATCCTGTCGCCGGCCTCCTGCCGCAAAGGCTGACGAGCGGGAGAGGCGTATGTGGGCCCGGCATTCCCGTCATCATGGCCGGCGGTCTATTCTCATCGTCGTCTCATTTCGTGGCGCGCGAGACAGTTGGATCATGTGGTGAGATAATACCAGGCGCCTTTGATGTCGAAAGGCGGCGGAATGCGCTTCGCTTTTCCGCCCTACCGGAGCGCATGGCGAGTCAACCGCAAGAGCGGGTGGTATAACTTCAGAGGAGACCACAGATGCACGTTGACGCGCACAGAGGGCGCGTGGGGTTCTGCCTGGGTGAGGCCCTCAACCGGTTCGGGATGGGCGGCTCCCTCCTGCAATGCCCGCAAGGGGAGGGGGACTAAGCGGCGGATTGGCGGTCCGGCGTGGTGGGAGGTGGGAGAAGCGCGGTGATGAGCGACTGAATCAAGTCGTCGTCGGGCGGGCCGGATAATCTCTCCATCAGGCGGAGCAGGTCGGCCCTTCGTGGAGAGATGGCTTTGTCGTTCTGGGTGGCGACGAGTGGGGCGGGCTGGGGTTGCTGCACCGGCTCGGGTTCCGGTTGCGGTTGGGACACCGGCGACGGCGCGGGTGATTCGGCGACCGCCGCGGGCGTCGCTTGTGGTGACAGTGCCTGTGCCATGAGGCCGAGGGCGCAATGCTCGATCCAGGCGGCACGGTCGCGGGCTTCTTGGTTCTTCTCCAGCTTCTGTCGGGCGGCCTGCATGCGAAGCAGCAGTCTGAGCGCACTCTGCGCCTGCCGCATCATGCTGTTGGCCTGGGCACGGCACTTCTGTGCCCAGTACGACGTTGTGTCCGCTTCCTGGGCGAGTCGCAGGAGATTTTTCCACTGTTCGGAGGCGGCGACATAGAGAGCGGCGACATCGGCCTCGGCGGCGTTGGCCGGACAGAGCGCGGCGATGCGGGCGATGGCGGCCTGATCTCGCCGGGCGAGGTCTTCAGGGCTGTCGGTGAGGGGCGCTGGTAGCGTGAGGAGCAGCGTGTGGACGAGCTGGTAGTAGGTGTCGGCCGGGAGTTGGTCGGCGAGGTTGGTGTGGTTCGGTGCGGTGCTGACGGACATGGTTGCGCTTCTAGCATTAGTCTTTATGCTTGTCAAGGTTAATATTGTTATCTGGGAAGGCCCCGAACCTGGGACCTTCAGGCCTCCTACGCTGGGGGATCTGACGCGGCCCAACCGGGTCTTGAGGACGCGATCGCCGCCATTCGCAAGACGCGTGGGCGCTGGTCGCGTTCGCCTCGTTGTTCCGTTCTGGCAGGCGTAGCGCGGGTCAAGGAAAAAACGCGGCCGAGCGGAGCCACGCGCAGCGCCGCACGATCGCGGTTTTTGCTCCCCTGTCAGGGGGCGCGAGCATGGCGAGCACGGCAAGGCTTTTTCCTTGAGGCGCGCGAGCACTGCGCGGACCCTTCTGCGCGAAGCGAGCGCCCGCTCGCTTCATCTCAAGCATTCTTTCTCTCGTCGCCGTGCCACCGTCGGTCCGCCGGGCAGACCCGGCATCGGCGCGGCCCTCTCGCCGTGCGTTCGAGAATGCGGCGGCGTTCGAGCTTCGTGGCAACGCCCAGGATCGCGAAGATGATCTCTACAAAATCGGAACGGCTCGGCCAGTGACTTGATACCTGCTCCCGCTCGCTGCATCTCGCGGGCAATGATGAGTAGGTCTGTAGTGTCGCGCGAGAGGCGGTCAACCGCCGGGGTTATCACCACGTCGCCACGGGTAAGAACGGCCATCAGCTTGCGAAGCTGGGGGCGGTTGGTGGTGGTGCCGGTGATCTTCTCGGAACACCTTCGCGCATCCCGCCGCCTTCAGTTGTGCGAGCTGGCCGGTGTGGTCTTGTGCTCGGGTCGAGACGCGGGCGTAGCCGTAAATCATGCTTTCATTGTGCATCAGAAGTCTGCATCAAAAAAGCCCAATCCTTTCAATGGCCCGGCTTTGATGCAGATATCTTGAGATCTGCACCAAAGGTCGGCAGTGGGTGGTTAGCCGCCGCTCAGTTTTCTTGTGGTATGGGGAAGCCAACCATGATAACTGCGAGCGGCGAAGCCAAAAGGGGGAGAGTCGCAGATGTCTACTCCGCGGAACAGTCGCCGGGCGCTACCGTTGGCGGTTATATGCCTTGCAGCCATCGGCACTGCGACTGGCGAAGCCTTCGGCGAACAAATAAACATATTGTGGCAGACGACCGATAGTCGGACTGCAAGCGACGGCGACAATGTGACGCGAGAAGGCACGGCGACGTTCGCGAACGGCGAAAAGCGCACATTGTCAGCCATGCCGTTCACCATATCGACTCCTGGACGAGCGGAACTGGTTCGGTAGTTTCGGTATACAAGTTTGACGACGGCCTGCACGGGAGCATCGGAATGTCGGGTTCGGACAAGGTCTTTGCAGGATCAATTCCTGAGATCTACGACGCCTACATTGTTCCCCTCAACTTTGAGGAATATGCGTCTGACCTCGCACAAAGGGTCTGCGAATCGAACCCTGGCCACGTGCTTGAAACGGCGGCCGGCACCGGTGCCTTGACGAGGGCTCTCGCTCCGCTGCTTGCTCCAACTGCCCGTTACGTGGTCTCCGATCTCAACGAGCCGATGCTGCAATGGGCTGCCAGTCGGCAGGGCGCGGACCCTCGCATTGCCTGGCGTCAAGCGGACGCTGTGCACCTGCCCTTCGAGCGCGCTGCCTTCGACGTGGTCTGCTGTCAATTCGGAGTTATGTTCTTTCCCGATCGCGTTGCCGCATTTCGTGAGGTGATTCGGGTCCTCCGGCCCGGCGGCCGGTTCCATTTCAGTGTTTGGGACAGTATTGAGTACAATGACTTCGCGCGCGAGGTGACGCACGCCGCCTACGCGTTCTTCCCGGCCGATCCGCCTCTGTTTCTCGCCCGGACGCCACACGGCTACCACGACGTCCGACGGATCGAGGCTGAACTACGGGAAGCCGGCTTCTCCGACATTGTCATTGAGACGGTCGAACGCAGGAGCACTGCGCCAAGTCCTCGCATCCCGGCAATCGCCTATTGCCAGGGCACTCCCTTGCGTAACGAGATCGAGGCTCGCAATCCAAAAGCACTGGATGCCGTCACCCAGCTTGCAACCGATGCGATCGCCAGAAAATACGGCGACGGTCCTGTATCTGGAAAGATGCAAGCGCACGTGGTCGCCGCCCAGAGGTAGCGAAACGTGGCTACCCACGAAATCGGCCGAGCCAAAAGCATAACCTGAGGCAGGTCAGCGTCCGCCGTGAACAGGGCGGGAATGTTCAAGACGAGCAGCCGCATTTTGCCGTGTGCGTTTTTCTTGATTTACGCAATGGCGCGAAAGCGATGGCCCTCCCCGGAGCAGGATCGGTGTGTTACCGTGCCGCGTAGCAACGTCGGTCAGGGAGGGCTCCACCAACTAATGACGCCTGAGATCGACCCGAGGCCGGATCGAGGCGACGAGACAAGCAGGCGTCGGCAGACGTGGACCGCCGCCCTCGTGTCTGTCCCGTGCTTCCTCTGGGCAGGTTACGCCGCGACCACCAACAAGGTGAACTCCACCAGCCAGTGGGTAGTTTTCTTGCTTAGTGCGTGTATAGGGGGAGCAGGACTTATTTGGTTTGTAGCATCGATGGGGGACAGCAAAGTCAGTGTGAATCTTCGTTGGCTCAAGGCTACTGGTGTTTGCGCCATTGTGTTCGCTTTGTTACTTATTCTGTTACAAGCACTTCATGTAACAAATCTCGCAGAACTCACTGGCGTTTCTAATTCGATACGATCTGAGGAGAGCTCTAGACCCGAAAATACCAAAACGCTCCTGAGCGACTTTGCAGACTTTATCAAGGAGTTGCGGGGCAAATCCTCACGCGAGACTGTCCCACACAAACTCAAGCCCCCCTAGTGAAATTCTCGCTTTGGTGGGGCCTTAAGTGATGGCGGGATGGAACGCTCATCTCTCCCAGTTTCGAGCACGCCGCAACGCACTATGATCCCTTCCGATCTCCATATTGCCTGTGGTGTGGGCACGGCGGGCGCTCCCGAGTCTTGATTTTTGGTGCGCCGATCAAACCCGGCAAAGAGTAGGGGATGAAAGTCCCCCACGGTGAAGGAGTAGCGAACCGCATCGGCCCCGAGCCGTGCGCTGGCACCCGCGAGGATGTCGGCGAAGTGTCGGGAGGGGAGCGCACCAGGCCAGCCATGGAGCCGCGAAAGCAAGATAGTCTCGGGTGCCGACGTGGTCAGAATCACGGAAGGCGAAATGGACGGGGGCGTCATCGCGAGCGCTCGCCCAACCCGGCGTGGTCGGAGACCCTGGCATGTGTGGATGCTCTTTGCGCGGGAATCGGGAGATCTCGGGTTCGGCCAGCGGAGGAATACCGCGGGTCCCCATCGGGAAGACGAGGAGTCGAAGCCGATGATGCACGAACCCGAGAAGTCTGACTCCGCCATAGTAGCAACGAAGCCACCGAACAAAACCGGGCGACTGGTGGCGGAGCGGGTGGAGCCAAGGGCGGGGACCGGGAGGAACACGAACCAGCAAAGCACGTGCCGGGCACAGAACCGGGAAAGCGTGTCACAGGCGCTGGACCGTGTGCGTCAAGCCGCGACGATCCACGGCCTAGCGCCAGATACCCTTGGTAAGAGCCGGATGCCTTAAATTGGGCATGTCCGGATCTGTGCGGGGGGCGGTCAGCAATGGCCGTCCCTACCGCGAACACCGTGACCAGCCTTACATTGCCTCGATCCTTCTGGTCCCAGTCAGATTTTGGAAATCCACCCCCTTGGAAGAGCCACCTCTCATTAGGATTTGGTCATTAGGATTTGGCGAATGGCGGAACTTCGCATCAGAGATTTGACCGGACCGGTTACGGCCTCAAAAGCCGATTGGCTGCCAGGAACCACTTGGCTTGGCTTTACGCCTCATTCCGATGAACCTCACGCCGCCGCACAGTGCGAGGCGACGGTCAATCGGCAGATGGGTGAAGGCTATGTCTTGGAGTACGTCACTCAGGGCATAGAGCACCCCAATGCTGGCTTTGAGAACGCCATACGCGGATAACTTGGTGCGAGCGGGGCTGCTAGGCAGCCCCGTGTCGCTACCGCATAATTCCCTATGGAAAGCCGTTTTGAATATTTATCAAGTGTTCGCAGGGGATAGCAAATAAAACTCCGGGCCGGTTAGATCATCCCGACGAAGGGGCTGCCACAACGCCCGGTCGAACATGCAACCGGTCCGCTTTCCATCTGTGGACGCCCCCTTCGTGGCAAGAGAAAACTTCGGGATTGTGGTGGCGCGTAGTCGGATGCTGCCATCTGTCCGGCCTGTGATGCAGCGATGGGTTTGCTGCTGGCCTGTATGGGAGTTCGCGGGCCGGGTCCAAATCGGGAAAACCAGGGCTTTCCACAGTGCTTCCAGCACGCTTTGGGTGACGGCTTGACGTAGGCAGGTGGGATCAGGCGCACCGTGTGCCCCAGCTTGCTGATCTCACGCGCCCAGTGGTGCGAACCGGCGCAGGCTTCCATCGCAACAGCGCAGGGCGATTGCGCTGCGAAGAACCCGAGCAGCTTCGCTCGCGTCAGACGCTTGCGAAACAGCGTCCACACCATCACCCCGAGCGGCGGTAGCCGGCCCGCCGACCCGAACCGCCGGAGTCGACCCCAAGCAGACTCTGGTGGCCCAGGCTGGTGTCGGTACAATCTTCCTGATCATCGGGGCAAGTATGGCGCAGCCTCTCCAGGACGGCCCGGACCGAGCTAGGGGTGTCGGCGCACCCTTACCGAAATATGGGGACAATCCCAGGCGGCAGCGCGGGCGCGGCGGGGGGGACCATGAAAACCAGAACGAAAGACGTCACCCTGGATCGCCGTAGCGTTCTTTGCGGCGGTGGGGCCATCGCGTTTGAGGCAATGCTGGCATCAATGCTTGGCGGCTCGGCGCCGGTGCGTGCAGAGGGACTCAGTGGCCCCGTGCCAACCGTCGACCGCGTCGCCGTGCGCGTGCTGATCGACAACTATCAGATCGCGGTGGCTCCCAGCGGCAAGTCAGGCGATGTGGAAATTCGCCGCTTCGGGTGGCCCATTGGCAACCACCCGCCCGGCTCGGCGCTGATCAGCGAATTCGGGCTCTCCATGCATGTCGAGTCCCGTGCCGGTGACGTGACCCGGCAGGCGCTGGTGGATTTCGGCTACACGGCATTGGCCCTGAACAACAATGCGGAAATTCTCGGCATTGAACCCGCCGCCTTGGACGCGCTTGTGCTAAGCCACGGGCATTACGATCATTTCGGCGGGCTGGTGGGTTTCCTGAACGCCAGCAAGGGTCGGCTCAGGCAAGGCATCCCGCTCCTTGTTGGTGGCGAGGAATGCTTCTGTGCGCGACAGTGGACCGCGCCACCCGTGCAAGGCGACTTCGGCGTACTGGACCGACCGGCCGTGGAACGGAACGCGGTCAAGATCACGATCGCGCAAGGGCCGACGCTGGTGGCCGAGCATGCCTTCACCACGGGACAGGTGCCACAGATCACGTTCGAGAAACTGCTCTCCCCGAGCCGAATGACGATCGGGATGAAGCAGGGACTGGGCTGCTACCCCGAGGTCTTCCCGGAGGATGAACGCAAGGCGGGCAGCATCCCTGACCATTTCCGGCATGAGATCGCGACTGTCTACAACCTGAGGGGACGCGGCTTGGTCGTGCTGACGTCGTGCAGCCATCGCGGCGTGGTAAATACCATCAAGCAGGCGCAGGCCGTCTCCGGTGTGCCCAAGGTCCATGCCGTGCTCGGTGGCTTTCATCTCGCCCCCTACAAGGAAGATTACCTCCAGACAGTTATTGCCAGCCTGAAGGAGATCGATCCGGATTACGTCGCGCCAATGCCCTGCACAGGTGAGCCGTTCTGGGAGATGGCTCAACGCGAAATGCCGCAGAAGCTCCTTCGCGCCTATACCGGGACACAGTTCGTGTTCAGTGCCTGACCAAGGTCTGTGACCCCCGGCGGAAGAACACCTGTGGAACGATAGTCGTCATCAAAAGTCCGGTTCCCACCGAAGCGGTCATCGGACAGGGCGGCCGGCATTATACTGGGCGGCGAAGGTGCCGTCGCTCCTGCGAAAAGGTCGTAACCAATTTGCCCGGCTATCGCCATCGCAAGCGGGACGCCATCACCCAGGATTCCTTGGTTTGACTACAACCCTGAGAGGCTGACCCGAAACGCTTGCCAAACGAGCGCAAATTCCGGTCCGGCCAATAGATTGTGTCGTTAGCCTGCCGCGGCGCCCCGCTGCGCGGCAGAGGCCGCCGGCGCTGGCAGAGGCAGAGCCCGGCCATTTGTCGCCTGCCACTTTCCCGGTGAGGTGCGGTGATGTAGATCGCCGGATTGAGGCTCGGCTGCGCACAAATTCATCTTTCACGCTCTGCGGGAAAGGTCGGTTCGCGCAGCAAACCGGGTGAGGGTCTCGCCCCGGCACCCTCACCCGCCGCGCTGCGCGCGGCGACCTCTCCCGCAGAGCGGGAGAGGTGAAAAAAACGGCACCAGTCGGTCCAGGCGTGGCGAAGCGCGGTCCCGAGATTGCGGCCGAACCTTGGCGCATCGTAGAGGGGACTCGCTTTTACCCGAGCTCGCAGGCGGGCGCGTAGGTTCGCCAGGGCTCCAAGGTCGTTGGCCTTGGTGATGGCCAAATTCACATAATCCTCGAGGTCTGCTGCGACCCAGTCCCCCAGGCCCACGTTGCTCAAGTGACTCGTCGAATGCCGGGACGCGAAGGTCTCGCCGGGCAGTGTTACGGTGGGGACGCCCATCCATAGCGCCTCGCAGGTGGTAAGTCCTCCCGAATAGGGGACGGGGTCCAGCACGAGATCGATCTGGTTGTATTCCGCCATGAACTCCCGATGCGGCGAGCTCCCGCGCAGCTCCACTCGCTCTGGGCCGATGCCGAGTTGGGAGAACTCCTCGCGCACCCTGGCGACGCTCTCGGGCTCGGAGAACTGGTAGGTCTTCAGCACGAGTTTCGCACGCGGAACCAGGTGCAGGATACGGGCCCATGTGCCGATGACGTCGGGCGTCACCTTCGCCAGGTTGTTGAAGCAGCCGAAGGTGACGAAGCCGTTGGTTGCGGCCGGCAACGGGCCGACATCCGGCGCATAGGCTGGCGGGCTGTAGCACACGTAACCGTCGGGGAGGCGAAGGATCCGTTCGCTGTAATACAGCTCCAGCTCCGGCGGTGTTTCCCATCGGTCGGATATGAACCAGTCGATCTCGGCCAGCCCCGTGGAGTGGGTCTGCATCCCCACCCATTTCACCTGTACCGGGGCCAGGCGATAGGCGCAGGCCGTCATCCGCCCGGAATCTCCGTATCCGCCGAGATCGACCAGCACGTCGATCTGCTGCTCGCGCGCCAGCCGCGCAAGCGCGGGATCGTCGAGCAGGTCGATCTCGTGCCATCCGGCGGCAATTGCCCGGAACCGGCGCGCGATCGTATCGGATGCGGCATTCTGCGCGAGGCAGACAATCTCGAACTGCGCCGGGTCCAGCGCTTCAACCCCGGCGATGGTCAGCCATCCGACCGGGTGTGCCCTGAGCGAGCCGGACAGGAGTCCGAGCCGCAGCTTCCGTGCCGGATCGGGCGCGTTGGCGAACTCCGGCATCGGCGCGCGCGGCAGGCGGGCGCCGAAGTCTTGAAGTGCGGCGAGGAGATTTGCGCCGCTCGTTCCGGTGCGATACGCCAGGGCGTTCGCCAGCGTGCGGCGGGCGAGCGGCATCGTCGGATCGAGTGCGATCGCCTGGCGGGCTGCGGCTTCCCCTTCGGCCTGGCGGCCCAATGAGACCAGCACGACGGCGAGATTGCACAGCACGCTTGGGTCGGGGCCAATGTCCTGCAGGATCGTTTCCAATTTGCTGCGCGCCGCGGCGTGGCGCTGCAGCCGCATCAGCACGGCGGCGTGGTCGTTGTGCAGGGCGTGGTCGGCTGGTTCGAGCTCGGTGGCGCGGCGCAACATCGCCTCGGCTTCGCGCAGCCGGTTGGCACGCGCGAGCAGCCGACCGGCGAGCATCGCCGGGCCGGGTGCATCGGGTGCGAGGGCGCATGCGGTTTCCAACGCATCGATTGCCTCGGCGCGCCGTCCGAGTCGTTCCAGCGCCAGGCCTCTGGCGGTGAGCACGGCGGGGTTGAGCGGGTCGGCCTCGGCGCTTCGGTCGAGACGCGCCAACTCGGCCTCTAGGGTGCCGGCGGCTTGGGCCGCCTCGACCAGGTGCAGCGCGTAGCTCAGGATCGCGGGGGCAAGGTGGTGGGCTTCGCCGAATGCGGCCTCGCCGCCTCCCATTCTCTGGTCAGCATCAGGGCGAGGCCGAGTGCGTCCCACGCTTCAGCGCGGTCCGGATTGATGGTGACGCAGCGCCATAACAGGGGCTGGGCTGCGGCGCCGTCGCCGCGCTGGATCATCAGCGCGGCGGACCCGACCAGTGCCTCTTCGCGCCGGGGGTTGATTTCCAGGACGGCGGCGTAGGTGTGTTCGGCGGCCGCTACGTCGCCTGCGCGACGGAGGCTCTCGGCGAGGCGCAGCTTCGGCTCGTCCCAGTCGGGCAGCAGCGTCGCCAACTCGCGCATCAGGCGGCGTGCTTGTTCGCCGTCGCCCGCTCGATCCTCGGCAATCGCCAGGTTCAGCATCGTCACCGGCGAGCGGTCGCCGCGGGCGCAGGCGGCGCGAAGGCAGGCAAGCGCCTCGGCGTGGTCGAGGCGGTCCAGGTCAGCGAGCATCGGTCCGGCGCTGCAGAACCGCGAGCAGCCCCGCAACGGATTTGTCGGCTTCGTTGCGCACGATTTGATTTTCTAGCGCCAGGACGGAGAGGCTGGCCGCTTCGGCCGTTGCTGTCAGGTACGCTGCACGGTGGGCGTAGCGTCCCTGCGGGCCGAGTTCCCAATCGTGCTCGTCTGCCGAGGCGGAAGGAACGAACTCCTCAGCCGAGGCCACGAACAGGCCGCCGGGTTGCAGCCGTCGTGCCGCCGCCGTCATCAGCTCGTCGAGCGCGCCGAAATAGCACAGCACGTCGGCTGCCAGGATCAGCGCGAAGGGCGGGCCGTCCTGGGCGAGGAAAGCCATGATGTCCGTTTCGTGTAGCGTGGCGTACAGGCCTTTCGACGCAGCCTTGGCCAGCATGTTGGCGGAGATGTCCACCCCGATCAGCGGCCCGAGGGGTAGATCCGATACGGCGACGGCTACCAGTCCCGTGCCGCACCCGAGATCGAGCGCCGGGCCGAGCGGGCCATGTTCTGGGAACACGGCATGGCGCAGCAGAGCGGCGCGGATCGCGCCGGGAATGCGGTATCCCAACGAGATCAGATGCGCTTCGAACCGATCGGCATAGCCGTCGAATACGGCCTTCAGATAATCGACGGACGCGCGCGCGGGCTGGGGCAGCGACCCCGATGCGGCCCCGAGATGGCGCAGGTATGGATCATCTGGCCCGAGCTTCACCGCTTCCGCGTACGCCTCCGCCGCCTCTTCGCAACGCCCGAGCTTCGACAGCGCGTGGGCCTTGAGCCCGAACAGACAGGCATCGGCGATCCCGTCGCGGCGCGCCGCTTCCACGAGCGTCACCGCATCCTCGAACTGCCGCCGGCGCACGGCGAGGAGTACCGCGTCGTGGCGCAGCTCCGCCGAACCGGGTGTGGTGACGATGCCGGCGTCCAGAGTGTCCGCGGCTGCGTCCGGATCGCCCGCCGCCGCCTGTGCGGCAGCAAGCGCCCGGCAAAAGACAGGGTCGGCGGGCGAGGCAGCCACCGCCTCCTGCAAGCAGCGCACCGCTTCGATTGGGCGGCCCAGTTCCGTCAGCAGTGCACCGAGCATTGCTTTGCCAGCCGGATCAGCCGGATCCAGCACGACCGCTTCGGCGGCATCCCGGGCGGCGCCGGTCGGATCGCCCAATCGGTGCCTGAGCTGCGCGCGCCGTCGATACAGCGTGGCCTCGGACGGGCTGGCGGCAAGCCCGGCATCGAGCTCGGCCAGCGCGGCATCGAGCCGGCCTTCGCGCATCGCCAACAGCGCCGCCAAATCGGACAGCCGGGGGGATGACGGCACGAGACGGCGGAGCGCGGCGAGCATGGGGCGGGCAGCGCCGGTCCGTCCGGCGGCGATCAACTCTGATAGTTGCCGGGTCAGGGCAACCGGGTCGGGCGAGGCGAGCAGGGCTTCCATTGAGGCTCCTTTTGAGCCGGTGATCGGTCGCGCTTCAGACGACCAGCCCTTGCGCCTGGACGGCGAGAGCTTCGAGACTGGGCGTGGAGTTGCTGCTGCTCGCGCTGTTAGATTCCGCGATCAGATATTGCTGCGCGATCTGCTGGACGTATTTCGGCTGCTGCAGCTTGCTGACGTCGAGCTTCGACGTGATCGCTTGCTCTTGCGCCTGTACCGACTGGAACGCGATCTCTTCCGGGATACCAAGTGCGGTATTCACCACCGTGTCGAACAGCGGGTTGCTGACGATTTGGGAGACCGAGGTGATCGAGGATGCCTGCTGGATGAAAGTCAGCGCGTTCGACAGGCCTGGGGTGGTGGTGTCCAGCGAATTCAGCCAAGTCACCTCGGCGTAGCCGTTGGCGATCGTGCTGATCACTTTCGGGTTCTGGATGATGGACAGGCCGGCATTGGCAAAATCATAAGTCTGTGCGACCGACTTCCACTGCGTGTTGGACAGCTTGTTCACCAACGAATTGGGGTCGTTGACATTGGACAGCAGGGCCTGCTGCGCGAGTGCGGTGTAGGAGGTCTGGTCGCCCAATCCGTTCGCTGTCAGCAGCACCTGCAGGACGGTGGGGTTCTTGAGCAGTTGCTGGGGACTGGTTGCGGTCTGCACTGCTTTGGTGAAGGCAGCGATTTCGCGCTGAACGGCCGGCTCCTGCGATGTCGTCTTGATCTCCTGCGTCTCGTCCTTCTGGGCCTGCGTCAGGGCGTTGACCGGGTTGGTGGTGGACGCACTGGTCGCCTGCGTGCTGGTTCCATCCAGAATGGAAAGCAGACTGCCTGCCGCGTTCGATGCGGAATTCGAGACGATGCCGGCGAACAGCGACGGCAGATAGCTGCTGATCGTGCCGCTCATGTCAGGCGTCGCCGGACAGGCCGGCGGCGATGCTCTCGTTGATCGAGATCAGAAAATCGAGGTCGGGTTTGTCCTGATCCATCACGCGCTGCACCGCCATCGCGACGGAAATGATCGAGCCGCGCAGCGGGGCGGGAAGGGGGTTGGCCGGATCGGATAGCAGACCGACTAAGGTGGTCCAGAGCCGGCGGTTATCGGCGAGTGCGCGGGCACGAGGGATCGCGCCGGCCGCGCGGGCCGCGCGCAAGGCGCCGTTCACGTAACGGAATACGTCAGCCTGCTGATCGCGAAGGCTGCGGTGGGAGGATGCTGCCTGATAGGCGCGTGCAGCCTGCATCATTGTCTGCATGTCATGCCATCCTTTTGTGATGCTGCGCTCATCGTGCGCGTGCTCGCTGCGCCGCCCATTACGGCGTCCTCATGCCGGATGATCCGACGCACTAGTTTGAGCGCCCGGTAGCACTCATCCGCCTCGGCCGCCGCAAGGGCGTCGTCGAGGATCTCGCGTGCGAGCCGCGAGGTGGTGGCCTGCTTGAACTCACTGATCAAGTCCCGAGCGGAGATCAGGCTGCGCGCCCGTTCCTCCTGGGTGCCGATATAGGCGGTCTGCAGCGCGAAATAGATGCGTCGCGCCGGAGTGTGCGCCTGATCAGGGGGCATGATCTGCTTGCCGAACAGGAACCGCGCCCGGGCCGTGAGCTCGATGCGCGATTTGGTGCGGAAGCGGATTGGAGCCCCATTGACGATCATCAGGTCGCCCGGACGCAGCTCCAGAACAAGGTTCGACATCCTACCCCTGTCTATGCGAGGCGACGCAGGCGGAGGGCGGAGCCGCCGCCGGGGCGTTTGCTCGTCATCCGCCCCGGCGCGACCGCGTCAGGCGTTTTTTACGAGCGTCAGCAGCGTGCTCGGCGATTGGTCAGCCAGCGTAAGCGCCTGGGTCGCCAATTGTTGACGGATCTGCAGCGACTGGAGCATCGCCAATTCCTGGGCCAGATCGGCGTCAATGAGAGCGCCCAGGCCGCTGTTCAGCGCATCGATCTTGTCGGTGTTGTAGCTGATCTGGTTGGTGACGTAGTTGGTCGCGGCTCCGTAGCTGTTCAGCTCCGTGCCGACGCTGTTGAATTGGTTGATGAACGTTCCCGTGGCGGTGATGAGCGCCGCAACCGTCGCCGCCCCACTGAGCTGGGTGGTGGTGAAGGCCAGAGAATTATACAGCACCGATCCGCTGAACGTCGCGATGCTGTAGGTCGAGCCGACCTCGTTGCGAATCACCGAAACCGTGGAGATGCTGTTGCCCCCGATGTCGTCGATCAGCGACGTGCCGTTGTACGATGAATCCTCGATGTAGCTCTTCAGGTTCGCCAGGTACGAGTTGTATTGCTGCGCATACTGCGTGCGCTGGTTGCCCGTGGTGTTGCCATTCGACAGCGCAACGAGCACGTCGCGCATGCTGCTCATGAGATTCGAGATGTCGTTCAGGCTGGATGTCGTGGTGGACAGCAAGCCCTGCACGCCGCCAAGCTGCTGGTTGGCTGCAGTCAGCGCACTGACATCAGAACGTACCGACTGCGCCACGGCATAGGCGGCGCCGTCGTTAACCGCGCTGGACACGCGATAGCCGGTCGAGATCTCGTTCTGTGCAGCATTCAACTGCGTGTCGGTCTGGTCGAGAGACTCGAGCGCGACCATCGCGGCGACGTTGGTGTTGATGGAGTTCAGTGTTCCGGACATGGTATCTTCCTTGCCCACAGAGGTTAGGGATAGCCCCGCCTTTTGCGGGCACGGTTGCATTCTGCGGGCGCTGGAGTTAACGCCCCGTGAAACGTCGGCGAAGTCATCAGGCCGCCGGCAAGAATTTCGCCAGCGACAACTGGCTGACCGTGGCGATGATCTGGTACGAGGCCTGAAGTTGGGTCTCCACCAACGATACGTTCGACAGCGTGCTGGCCATGTTCGCGTCCTGCACCGAAGAGACCTGCGAGGTCATTGCGGTCTGCGTGTCCGCGAGTGTCGTCTGGGTTGTGGCCAGCGCGGCCTGGGTGTTGCCCAGCACACCGGTGTCCTCGGCCATCGCGCTGATAGCGCCGTTCAGGCTGGCCATGGTGTCCTGTACCAGCGCCTGGAATCCGGGGGCGCTCTGGTCCGCGCTGGTCAGCGATCCCACCGTCGCCAGCGCGCGCATCAGGTCGCGCATGTATGAACTGGTGGTGGAGCTGCCGGTCGAGGCCACCGAGGTGTTGGCGCTGGCCAGCAACCCGACGGCGACTGTCTGTGCTTGCCCGGTCTGCACCTGGGGCATCTGGGCCTGCAGGGTCGCCGCCGGCTGCGACATATAAGTGGAGAAGGGCGAGGTACCGGCCGCGTTCGAGCTGGCGATCGCCAGCGTGGCCGCGGCCGTGGCACTGGCGCCCGCGGTGGCCAGGTTACCCACCGCGGTGGCGATCTGGGTGTAGAAGCCAGACGACAGGATATTGTCCGGGTCCGGCACCGGCGGATTGCTCGAATCCGCCCCGCTGAAGACGTACGTATTTCCGTTTGTCGTATCCAGCAGGTTGGCGACCTCGGTCAGCGCGTTCTGCGCCGAGGCGGCGATCGTCGAGACCTCGGAGCCGTTGGTGCCCTGCAGACCATAGAGCTGGGAATAGAGGTTGGACGCGATCTCCTGGATCTGCGTCATCGTCGTCTGCGTGACGTCCATGCCGCCGGTGGCGCTGTTGATGTTGTTCTGCCAGGTTTGCAGGCTGGCGATCTCGGGGTTGAGGTCGAGCGACACCGATGCGCCCGAGCCGAGGCCTGCATAGTTGTCGGCAACCAGCCCATCGCCCGCCTGCGTGGTGAGCGTGTCGAGCTTCTGCCGGATTGCCGCCCCGTCGCTGACCAAGGAGCTCATCAGCCCGTAATCGGTCGAGCCCGCGGCATTGATCGAACCGCTCATCAGGTGGTCACCGCGTCCAGAAGCTGGTTGAACATCGCCTGCACGGCGCTCATCACCTTTGCATTGGCGCCGTAGGCGTTTTGCAGCGCGATCATGTCCGACATCTCGGTGTCCATGTTGACGCCGGTTTCATTAGAAAGCTTGCTTTGCAGCGTGCTCTGCAAGGTCTGCGCGGTGTCGAGCTGGTTCGTTGCTGTGGCGCTGTCCGAGGATTCCGCGCCGACCAGGGCGGTTGCGGTGTCCGCGAGGGTCGGTTGCGATTGATAAGGTGCGTTCAGGTTGCCCGCCGGTCCTAGCCCGGTGGTGTTGGACGCCGGCTGCGCGACGCCCGCCTGCACGTCGGCGCCGAACGTGTAATCCTAAATCCGGCAGTTGAGTGATTGCGCGCCGCGGCTGAATCGGCAGATTTGGCCGGCATGAGCACAGAACAGAGATGTCTGGCGGTTCACCCCGCGGGTGAGCAACCGGAAGTTGCGCCGCATTCGGCGATTGCCGATACCTTCGCCGGGCGCGTGCACGTGGAGTGGGACGCCGCCGCACCGGTGACGCCGTTCGGCCAACTGCCATTCTTCATCGACTACCTGAAGCAGGCCGGGTTGTTCGACAATTGGGTTGCCGACTGTCCGCTGCGGTTCACTAGCCCGAATGCACCGCGTACACGCGATCTGCTTGGCACCGTGCTGCTGTCTGTTCTGGCGGGTCACCGGCGCTATGCCCATGTGACCGCGCTGCGCTGCGATCCGGTGAACCCGCCGTTGCTCGGCATGCGCAAGGTGGTCAGCGAGGACTCGGTTCGCCGCGGGCTGGAGAAGATCGACGAAGCGCAAGGCTCGGCCTGGCTGCAAAACCACCTGGACTATTGCACCGCTCCGCTGCTCGGCGAGCCGTGGGTGCTCGACATCGATACCACCATCAAACCTTTGTATGGGCACCAGGAAGGCGCCGAGCTGGGCTATAATCCGCACAAGCCGGGTCGGCCGTCGCACTGCTATCACAGCTACATGCTGTCGAACCTGCGGCTGGTGCTACGGGTCGAGGTATTGCCCGGCGATCAGCACAACGTCAGACACGCGACGGGCGGCTTGTGGGAGTTGCTGGATCATCTCGGAGCGGGGCAGCGGCCGTGGCTGCTGCGCGGAGACAAGTCGTGGGGCATCGAGCCGGTGATGGCGCGGGCCGAGCGGGAGGAGCTGGCGTATCTGTTCCGTCTGCGCATGACGAAAAACGTCACGCGGGCACTGCAACGGGCGATGCAGGCATCGGACTGGAAGGATGCCGGCCAGGGCTGGCAGGGCAAGGAGACGAGCCTGCGGCTGGAGGGCTGGAGCCGGCAGCGGAGAGTCATTCTGCTGCGCCGCCAACTGGCTGGTCCGCCGGCCGTCGATCATGGCGATCCGGCTCAGCGGCGACTTGGCTTCGTCGAGGTGGGCCCCGATCAGGAGGCGTGGGACTACGCTGCGCTGGTCACCTCAATGGACGATGAAATCCTGACGCTGGGGCAGTTGTATCGCGATCGGGCGGATTGCGAGAACGTTTTTGACGAGCTGAAGAACCAATGGGGTTGGGGCGGTTTCACGACACAGGACCTCACGCGGTGTCGGCTGCTGGCCGGTATCGTTGCACTGATCTACAACTGGTGGAGCCTGTTCGTCCGGCTGGCTGATCCGGAGCACCATCGGGAGGCGATCACCACCCGACCCTTGCTGCTGTCGGCGATCGCGCAGCGCACCCAACACGCCGGTCAGGTGAGGCTGACGATCAGCAGCGCGCATGGCGCGCGCGACAAGGCGAGGCAAGCTTACCTGCGCATCGCCGGCTTTCTTGACCGGCTGCGAAAAAGTGCGGAGCAGTTGGATCCGCTGCAACGCTGGTATCGCATCCTCAGTGAAGCGCTCCGCTACTTCTTGCATGGCCGGCAACTGCAGCCACCGCTTCGCCTGAGCCCGGCCTGAGCAATTACCCCAGGTTGTGGGTCGTCACTTCAGACCGGCGACGATCGGACCCAACTGCCGGATTTAGGGTAATCCAGCAACCGCGTGATCATCGTGGTGAAACCGGCTGGTCCGCCCGGTGGATTGGGCGTGAATGCGCTTGCACCCGCCGAGCTGCCGGCAATCGCGGTAGTGCCGTCGGTCACCAGAGCCGGATTGGACTGCACGGCGGGGTTCACCTGGATCTCGGAAGCGAATCCGACATAGCCGGACTGCACCGGCGTCCCGCCCCCGGCGGGCACGTTGCCCGAGGCATCAGTGAACAGCTCGAGCCCCTGTGCCGCGAACCGGCTGGCCAGGTTCTGCGCGAACTCGTCGAGCTCCCCCTGATACGTGGGCAGCGTGGTGTCGCGCAGCGTGATGTTGGCGCCGAGCGAGCCGCCCTGGAGCTGGTCCGTCACATCGACGCCACCCAGCATGATTGCGGGTACCCCGCCGCCCGGATAGTACGACCCCGGCTGCAGATTGGCGCCGCTCGTGCTCAGCGGCTCCGCCGGTCCATGGATCGGCAGTGCAGTCCCCGAGCTGGTGGTGATCAGCATGTCCCCGTTCGGCTGCACCAGTGTGTTAATGCTGATGAGCTGCGACAGCGACGAAACTTGCGCATCGCGCTGGTTTTCAAGATCGGCGGTGCTCTGCCCGTCAGCCTGGGCAGTGATGATCTCGTTCGACAGCGAGCCTATCGTGCCGAGCGTCTGATTGATCGTGTTGACCTCGCTGACGATGTTGTTCTCCGCCGTCTGGCGTTGTGCTGTGTAGGTATTGCTCAATGTGTTGATCCCCTGCGCGAGCGTTGCCGCCGAGGCCACCACCTGGCTCTGCTGAGTCGCATTGTCCGGGTCGTTCAGCAGGGTGGAGAACTGGTCCTCGAGGTTTCCGAGCAGGCTGGCGAGGTCGGTGCCCTGGCCCGGAGTGCCGTTCACCGCATCGATCGAGGAAAGCGCCGTCTGTGCCGTCTGCAACCCGGAGACCGTGGCGTTCTGGTTCATCAGCTCGGCCTGCAGCTCGGCATCGACGGTGCGGGTGGCCGGCCCTGTCACCACGCCCATTCCGACTCCGCCCGCAGTCAGATCCTGCTGGCTGATGCTTTCGACCGAGTAGCTCGGCGTGCTGGCATTGGCTACATTGTGCGACACCAGTGCAAGCTGGGCGTTGACATTGGCCAGGCCGCTTCCTGCAATCGACAGAGCTGCGTCCAGATCCATGGCCGCTGGTCCAGGCTAGCGTCCGATCAGGTGATCATATTGATCGTCGTCTGCAGCAGTTGGTCGGCCGTAGTCACCATCTTGGCGTTGGCGCCATACGCCTGCTGCGCGATGATCAGGTCGCTGAACTCGGTCGCGATATCGACGTTCGAGCTCTCCACCGAGCTGGTGACCAGGTTTCCTGCGCCGTTCGTGTTGGCCGACTGTGCGATCGCATCGCCCGAGGACGATGTGGCGGTGAAGGCCTGGCCATCCTGCGGCTGCAACGCGTCCGCATCGGCGAAGGTAACGACCGGTACCTGCGCGATCGTCTTCGATTGCCCGTTGTTGTAGTTAGCGACGACATCGCCGTTGTCTGTCATGGTGACCCCGGTGAAGGCGCCGGCAGGTAATCCGTTCTGGCTCAGACTGCTCAGGCTGTAGCTGCTGGCGGCGAACTGCGTAACCCCGTTCGCCTGCCCGAAATCCCCCATGTTCAGCGCGATCGTCTGATTACCGCTGCCGAAATTCGCAGTCAGAGTCAGCGTCGCCGGGGAGCCTGCCGCGAAGCTGCTTGCCGTCACGTTACCTGTCACCGTGCCGAAGCTGCCGATCGTGCCGGCCGCGACCCCATTGGTGCCGAACTGCACCTCGGCAGTGCCGATCGTGCTGCTCGGCGTGTTGTTCGGCGAGCTGATCGTGACCGTCCAGTCGTTCGCCGAGTTCTGCGTCCAGCTCAGCGTCACCGCCTGCTGATCACCGAGCGAATCATAGACGTCCACCTGCGAGGAGTCGCCTGAGGCGGATGCCGCTGTCGTCGGCAGGTTGGCTGCCAGATCGACCTCGGACGTCGGCACCGGGTTGTATTGCGTCTGGTTGATCTGGATCGGCGAGAGCTGGGACTGGTTGACGACGCCGGTTGCGGGATCGACCGACCAACCCTGCAGGTATTCACCAGCGCCGTTAACCAGATAGCCATCGCTGTTCATCTGAAAATCACCGGCGCGGGTGTAATATGCCTGCGGGCTAAAGGTCGGCGCGTTCGAGCCGGAGACCGTGCCATCCGATTCGGAGACTGCGAAGAAGCCTTGTCCGGAGATTGCCAGCGCCAGCGGATCGGTGCTCTGGGTGATCGTGCCCTGCACCTCGTTGGTGTATTCGGGCAGCGTTGTGACAGAGCCGGGCTCGTTCACTTTAGCTGTGCTGGTGGTCAGGTAATCGATGAAATCGGTATCCACCGCCTTGTAGCCCACCGTCTGGCTGTTCGCGACGTTGTCGCTGATGTTGCCGAACGCGGCGGATTGGGCGGTGAGTCCGCTCACCGCCGTAGTCAGGGCACCGAAAAGCGACATTGCGACCTCCAGGCACACTCGTCGTGCGTCGGGTCGCAGGAATTGTGCCAGACTGTGCAGGCACCGTTGCGGCGGACGGAGAACGTGTCTTCCGGCGCATCGGCCGGACGGCTCGGCAAGATCGGCTAGGCAGTTGCTACCGGGTGATCAGGTTGCCGGAAGCGTCGTGCGATGTCGTGTCGCGTTCGGCCGGATGGCAAGAGTCTTGCTCAGCGATCGCGCGAGGAGAAACGCCGCATGGCTGCACGGCTGACCGGCCCGGTCGGATTGTTGAGTTCTTCGACGCCGCTGCCGGGCGCAGCGGCGATCGCCCCAGCATCGACCGGCGCGGAGGCCCTGTTCGCTCAGGTGATCGACACACTTTCCGCGGCCGGACCCCGAACGAACACCGCCGCTGCGCCGCCGCAGCCCAAAGCCGCTGCTTCTTCGCCAGTACAGAAGACGCCTTCGCTCGCTCAGTCACCGCCGATGCCCACGCTCGAATCCGGCACCCCGGCTTCGGTGTCTTCCCGACAGCCCGCCAAGGTGGCGAAGGTTACAGGTGCGGCTGCGGCGCGGACCAGCCGGAGCGCCGACCCGGCGCCGCAGCCCTTGGATCCCAAGCCGACGGCCAGCGATACGACTGTCACCGCGTTGCCGCTGATGCCTGCTTCGACTTCAGCGCCGAGTGAGCGGGCGGTAACCAGTCGCGCTGACGACGACCCGCGCTCTGAGGCCATTGGTGGCGCCACTGCGCCAGAATCCGGCCGCGCCCAACTGCCGGACGGAGCGGCAAGCCCGACTCCCGTCCCGACGGCAGCAATGGCGCCGGAAGCCAAATTGCCTGCAGCGGCCATGCAGCCCGACGGCGCCCCGTCTCCCACCCCGCCTCAGGCCGCCACTACACCCCCGCCGTCGGCGGCTGTGGCCTCGATCGCTGCTACGCCGGCGATGCCGCTCGTTATACCTTCGGCCAAATCGTCCGCCGTGCAGGCCGCGGCACCCGCGCCCGTCAGCACGCCGGCGGCACAGATCGCTCCGCCCCTGATCTCCGTGGCGCAGTCGGCATCAGGCACGCACCGCCTGACCATCCGGCTGGACCCGCCCGAGCTGGGCACCGTGCAGATCCGCGTCGAACGCCCTGCGGACGCGCCGACGCAGGTGGAGATCAACGTGCAGCGTCCGGAGACGCTGTCGCTGTTGCTGCGCGACCAGCCGCACCTGCAGCACGCGCTGGATCAGGCGGGCGTGCCCACCGAGGGACGCACCCTCAGCTTCCAGCTCGACCCGCAGGATCAGCGTGGCACGCCGGGTGATCCGGGAGGCAGCCAAGGCCGAAGGGCACCCACCCACCAGCCCACGGCACAGCAGATGCAAGCCGATCCGGACGATCTGGACGATCCCGACCGCCGGCGCGCCGCGCTGGTCGCGGGTCGCTTTGGACATCACCGCCTAATGACCCCGCCCCGATCCGTGGGAGCCCGACCATGAGCACGGCCTCCGTCGCCACCCAGCAAAGCAACGCAATGGCCGCCGCCATCGCGGCGACCCAACCGAGCAGCACCAGTACCAGCACGACCAGCGGAACCTCGAGTTCGAATTCGACCGCAAGCACCGCTGCGCAGACCAATCAGAACGCCCTCACCGCGCTATCGGGAAACTTTACCGATTTCCTGGACATGCTGATGACGCAGTTGCAGAACCAGGATCCGACGAGTCCGATGGACACCAACCAATTCACCAGCGAACTGGTGGAATTCTCCGGCGTCGAGCAGCAGATCAACACCAATAACAGCCTGACCCAGCTCATCCAGCTCACGCAGGCCGGCGAGGTGATGCAAGGCTCGCAGATGGACGGCAAGCAGGTGGCGGTGACTTCGACCCAGATCCCGCTGCAGAACGGCACCGGCTCGGTGCAGTTCACTGCCCCGACCGCCGAACCGGTGGCGATCGCTATCAGCAACTCGAGCGGACAGCAGGTGAGCGACGTGTCGCTGAACGCGACGGCCGGGCAGAACACGTGGACATGGAACGGGACCGGTAACAACGGCGACCAGGTGCCTGACGGCGCCTACAACCTCTCGGTGATCGGGGCGAACTCCGACGGCAGTACCGCCCCCTTGACCTTCACCGTGAGCGGCACTGCGACAGGTGTGCAAAGTAGCACTGGCAGCAGTAGCGGCGTTCAGCTCGAACTGGGAGCGCTGAGCGTACCATTCAGCTCGATCGTCTCGGTCGGCAACTGAAAGCAGGCGATCGAAGTCTCGCTACGCGCAACCGCCCCAGCCCTCTGCGTCTTCGCGGTTACATTTTCCTAAACGTAAAGCCGCAGAGACACAGGGCAAGAGGTCACGCCTCGTTCGACTTGTCGAGCACCGGCTGAAATGCCGCAGTGGCCCTCTTCAGCGCGGTCGCCACATCGGCGCCGGTCACGATGTCGGTCAGCCCGGCGCCGATCGTGTCGCGGAACTCGGTCACCGGCACGATCACCGGCAGGCCCGACCGCGCCATCTTCAGGCTGGTCTGCGTCGTGTCGAACCACTCCGGCGGGAAGCTGCTGCTCTTCAGCACCTCGGTCTGACCGTAGCAGGAGAGCCGTCCGGGCGTGCCGGAGCCAGTGCGCAGCACCTCGGTCATCATCTTCTTGCCGGTAACCCACTGGATGAACAGCCAGGCAGCCTTCTTGTTCTTGGCATTGGCGGGAATACCGATGCCGTCGACGAAGGTGGCGCAGTTGTGCGCCTTTGGTCCGGCCGGTACCGGAGCGAAGCCCACTTTCCCCACGATGCGAGTCTTGGTCGGATCCACCAGCGGGGCGGAGAACCCGATGCCATCCCACCACATCGTCCCGCGGCCCTGGCCGAAGGTGGTCTGGCACTCGTTCCAGTTAAAACCGACATTGCCGGGCGGCCCACACTCGCGCATGATCTTCTGATACCACTGGCCGGCCTCGACCGCCGCCGGCGTATCGGTCAGCAGCTTGCGCCCGTCGGGCGTGACCGTCTCCTGGTCCCAGCCGAGCAGGATGCTGTCGTACAGCACGACATTGGCGTTCTTCAGCCCGCGCCCGACGAAGCCATAGACCCCCTTCGACGGATCAGTAAGCGCGTGCGCCATGCTCATCATCTCGTCGAACGTCGCCGGCGACGAGTTGAAACCTTTCTTCGACAGAAGCTCCTTGTTGTAGAACAGGATGAACAGGTCCTGGTTCAGAGGCAGCACATTGAGCTTGCCGTCGGGGCCGGTCGCCACCGCCATCGACGGCTTGCTGAAATCCGCCAGGTCGAAATCGGCCGCGGTCAGCGACGGATCGGCGACGTAGGGCCGCAGGTCCTCCATCCACTTGGCCCGCTCGATCAGCTTCTTCTGGACATGCATGCCGATATTCAGCACGTCGAAGCTCGGATGGCCGGATGCCATCTCCAGCGCCACTTTGGGCCGCTGCTGCTGCTCGGGGATCTGCTCGAAGCCGACGCTGATCCCGGTAAGCTCTTCGAACTCCTTGAGATGTGCGCGAGCCACATCGCCGCGTGGGGAGAGCTGGTAGTTGACCTCGATATGCTGGCCCTTGAACTGCTTCCAGTCGAACGTCGATGCCGATGTCCCTTGGGCGTTGGCCCGCTCGACTATGGCAGGTGCGGCCAAAAGAGCGGCGGATACCTGAAGCAGGCGGCGGCGACGTACCATCCGGTTATCTCCTCCCGATAGCCCCCATCGGGGCTGTGACCGGCGATCATAGACGGGTGGGACTGGCCGAGAAAGTCGCTGGTACGTTCGGATCGCGGCCGACCGTCTGGCACCAGACCCTGCCGGTGGGTCAGGCCTCGGGCCGGGTCGAACCTGCTCTGCACACACACCCCCCCCTTCAGGGTTTCAGGTACGCCCAGTGCTGCTCTTCCAGTTCCATGATCCGCACTGCGCCGGACGGCACCACCCGCGCCTCGGGCATCACGGTGAGTTTTTTCTTCGCGGCCGCCTCGGTGTGAGCCAGCGAGATGCCGCAGGCACTCATGACCACATCAGGATAGGCGGCATGGACGCGTTGCACCTCGTTCTTCACCGGCGAGAGCTCGTCGATGAACATCGAGGTGCCAGGGCCATTGGCAACGATCTCGATTGCGACGGTACCGCCCTGCTTTCGCACGGTGTCAATGACGTTCGTCGCGTTGTGCAGTGCCTCAACCAATACCTCGGCGTCGGCGCTGTCAACATGGATCAGTAAGTGGTGAGGCGCGTTCTGTGCATACGCAGAGAACGTGATGGCAAGCAGGATGTTGAGCAGCAGCGTCAGTGCGCGCATCGATTCCTCCCCTTTGGCTGGAGCAGATTGAGACCAGAAGGTTGACCCTTCCCACGGAGCTCCGCTACCAGCGGGCCACGCCGTCCCGTTCGTCTAGAGGCCTAGGACACCAGCCTTTCACGTTGGTAACACGGGTTCGAATCCCGTACGGGACGCCATTGATCTTGTTGATGTTTCCCTGTTGCGGGCTTAGTTGGAGTGGTCCGAGGACAGGCTGGGGACAGGCGATGCGACGAAGACCTTCCGGCCGGCCCAGGCAGCTCAGGCGTGCCGAAATCATCGCCACAATAGAGCGGGCGGCAGCTATGAACCGTACCCTTCCTCAAGCCGCACCATGTCGGGATGGTCATCGTGCATCCCGAGCGACGCAGGCGACCCCCAATCTCGCCGCCCTGCCGGGCGGGCTGGTGCGGCTCGGTCGGCTCTAGCACGGCCAGAATCGCGCCCTACGGCGCCACCGGCATGAGAGCCGGACCAGCGCGCCATTATCCGGGAGCGGCACGACTTGGCCGAGGCCTTAAGCTGCACGGGGAGAAGGATGGTGCAGCATCATCACCATCCCGAGCTGCACGAACCCGACCTGCACGACCTGGCCGAGGGGGGCGCCGACACGTCGAACACCATCATCCCCATCCTGGCTGGCGTCATCGCCGAGGCGATTGCCCCCAAAGGCGATCCGAATTGGTGGCCGGGGCATCCACGGGAGAGTCTATTGGGCGCGGCCAAATCACGTTGCATGCCGCTTCCGCGGCTTCAGCCAAATTTCGGTAGTAGCAGAGATCAAAGATCTCGCGGCCTGGCGCGTCCGGATGGCGCCACGACATGCGATGTTCGCCCTGGGGATTGAAGAAGAACGCGCTTAGGATCATCGGTGCGCGTTCCATGACGCCCTCCTTCTGTCGATTCCCGGCCACCTTTGCGTGCAAGGTTCAGATCAGTCCCGTCGCCCAGACCAGACCCCGTCCGGCGTGGCGAACGGGTGGCGACGCCGGACGCAATGCCCGCTTACAAGCGCACGACGATCTTGCCGTTCGCCGCACCCGCTTCCATCAGGCGATGAGCCTCGCGGATCTCCTCGAAGCGAAAGACCCGCGCCGGCTTGGCCTTGTAGGTGCCGGCTTCGACCCGCTCGATGATGGTCTGCATAGGAATCTCGGACGTCGGAAACGCCGGCGTGCCGAACATGAAGCTGCCGAAGAAGCTGAAATGCACGCCGCTCGGCAGTTGCATCACCGGCATGAAGGTCGGAATCGGATCGAGGCCGCCGAGGAAGCCGGCCAGGCAAAGGCGGCCGTGGCGGCGGACCATGGTGAGCGAGCCGACGACCGTGCTATTGCCGACCAGTTCCAGCACCGCATCGACGCCTTGCGGATGCCGATCGCGCACGCGCTGCGGCAGGTCCGCCGCTTCCAGCACCACTTCCTTGGCGCCCAGCGTCCCGAGTGTCTCGGCCCGCTTCGGGTCGCGCGTCGTTGCGATCACGCGGGCACCGGCATGGGCGGCGATATTCACCGCTGCCTGACCCAACGCCGATGTGGCGCCGCGAATGACGATGGTCTGGCAGGCCTTGAGGTCCAGGTTGCCATAGATGGCGGCCCAGGCGGTGGCGTAGGATTCCGGGATCGCCGCCAGCGCGTCCCAGGCAAGCTCGGTCTTTATCGGCAGCACATTGCTGGCTGGTATGCTGGTCAGTTCGGCGTAGCTGCCGTTGATGCTGCGCCCCATGCCGCCCATGAAGGCGACGACCTTCTGGCCCGCGGCGAAACGCCCGTCCGGATCAGCCTTGACCAGCCCGGCGCACTCGATGCCGCTGATCTCGGTCGCCTCCGGCCATTTCCCTTCGCGCATATGGGTCTCCGCGTGGTTCACTCCGAAGGCCTTGACCTCGATGAGCACATGGCCCGGTTGCGGTTTGGGATCGGGGCGCTCCTCGACGCTTAACACGTCCGGGGCGCCGTATTGCTTGATGACAATTGCACGCATGACAGAATCTCCAGGTTGGTTGGCGCCCCTAGATGAGCGATCGGAGATTTGACAAAAAGAATGAAGTTTCGATCATCTTAATAGGATTCATCGATGATTGAAGGCCTTACCCTGCACCAGCTGCAGTGCTTCGACGCGGTCGTGGCGGAGGGCGGCTTCCAGCCCGCGGCCGAAAAGCTGCGGCGCACGCAGCCCACGGTTTTCGCCGCGGTAAAGAACCTGGAAGCACAGCTCGGTCTGACCTTGCTCGATCGTAGCGGCTATCGCGTGGCGCTGACCGAGGCCGGCCGCTCCTTCCATGACCGGGCCCGCGTGTTTCTGCAGGAGCTGCGTGGCTTGCAGAACCACGCCCGGCAACTGGCCATGGGCGAGGAGAGTGAGCTCTGCGTCGTGATCGGCGATCTCTGCCCTGTGCGCGAGGTGCTCGCCCTGCTCCGTGCCTTTTTCGATCGCCATCCAGGAACCCGGCTGCATCTGCATGTCGAGGCCATCGCCGGCCCCTGGGAGCGGCTCTTCGACGGGGAGGCCGACCTGATCATCCACCATATCGACAAGGCCGATCCGCGGCTTGAGTTCATTGATCTCTGTGCCGTCACGCTCATCCCGGTGGTGGCGCCGGGATTCCTTCGCATGCCCATCTCGGAGGAGATTACGCCCGAGCAGATGCGTGGCTACGTTCAGTGCGTGATTCGCGACACGGCGCGCCACAGCGCCCGGCCGAACTTCTACATCATCGAAGGCGCGCAGAGCTGGACGGTGGCCGACCAGCTGATGAAGAAGGAGATCATCATGCAGGGCGCGGCCTGGGGCCACTTGCATGGCTTCTTGATCGAGCAGGAACTGCGCGACGGACGCCTCCTCTCCATCGCGGGCAGGCATCTCCAGGGCGGCCGGCTCGAACTCACGGCGGCGCGTCGGCGCAACCTATCGCACGGGCCGATCGCAAATCGGCTCTGGCAGCACATCGGAGAGCGGGCCACGACTTTCACGGTCGCAAGACGCGAATGAGGCAAGTTCTCACGAGATAGCCGCAGCACTGCAGCTGGTGCAGGGTGAGGCTCTCGATGCGGGAGCAACCCCTTTGTGCCGCTTGCAATCCGGCCAACGCTTACCACAGCGCTGCCGGCACTGGCCTAGACAGTGCACTGACGACATGCCGGGCCTGGCATTGCGCCGATAGGGATTGGAGCGATGAGCGAAACGCAGCAGAACGCAACGCGGTATTATCAAGGTCCACGTCTCGTTGCCCACAGTCCATCCGAACCCGAGAATTAGCCGGCCTGTAGCGGGCGCGCGGACAGCCGGGAAGCTTCGCCGGCACCTTGCAAGTTCAACTCGGATGCACGCTGGCGAACCTGCCGGCATTTCGATCCCGCCAGCTGGCCCGGCTGGCCCGATGGTCAGAAGCCGCCGTCGCCGCGCGCCTCCTTGGTGGTCGCCAAATCCAAGTGATGTGCTGGCGGTCAGCCCCCAGCCGCAAATCACCACCGGGCGTTCGTGCACCATCTTGAACGCGGTCTAACCAAGTCTGCGGGGCAAGCTTCGTCGCTGTGCTCAGCGTACCGATCACTGCAAGCAGTGTAATCAGAACTGCTCAGCGTAGCCGCCGTCCTCCTTGGTGTGAGCGCCCCAGGGCTCGCGGGCAAACAGCCGGTGGACCATCGGGACGAAGGCAGCAAGCGGCATGGTATTGTAGTCAGGATCGAACGACGCTTGGTCGTATCTGTCGCAGAAATCCAGGCACATCTGAAACGCCGGATGGCCCCGGTGCTTCTCGCGCGCGTTCCGATCCAGACCGAAATGATGGAAATAGTGATAGCCCTGGAACAGGCCGTGATGGCGTATCATCCAATAGATATTCGGCCGCACATAAGGCTTGAGGATCGACGCCGCGTATTCCGAGTGATTCATGGTCGAGAGCAGGTCGCCGAGGTCGTGCAGCAGCGCCGCGACGACGTATTCCTCATCGCGTCCGTCGCGATGAGCACGGGTCGCGGTCTGCAATGAATGAACCAGCCGGTTCACTAGCTCCCCCGGATAACTGTGTTCGAGCTGTTCCAGCGTCTTCAGCACCCGGCTCCCGAGGCCACGCTCGAAGTTTTTGAAATGCTCGAAGACGATATCGTAGTCTTCTTTCGTACCCTCCGCCATCGAACGGTAGCTGGCGTGGAGCACCGGGATTGCTATATCCGACATTGCCTACTCCTGCGATACGGTCGCGGATCAATCGCCGCCAGGAGCCCTGCCGCTGGTCATTCCCCTGCAGCGCGCGTGGTGGCCGTTGCGCGCCTCGGAACAGCACACTGGCCTGAATCTCCACAGCGCGCTGCCAGGCGGTCAGCTCCGCCTCGCCCACTTCCGTCTTTGGGCGCGGATCAACATCGAAATTGCCATGCGCATCGTGCCCCCGCACCAGTGTCGCGGATTCCCGCGGCGAATGCTGATAGGCGTGTGTAGGCACCATCTCGAGCAAAAACAGGATACGCCGGTCGCGGCCGAAATTGGGTTTCGATGAATGGATCAGGGCGTTGTTGAACAAGGCGATCTCACCGGGATCAAGCGGGAAATCCACTGCCGTCGTCTCATCGAACGGTGCGTCGATATACTGCTCGCGCGACAGCAGACTGTCCGTCGCGAATGCCTCTTTGTGCGGCAGCAGCGGGCCGCGATGAGAGCCGGGGATGCCACGGATACAACCGTTCTCTGGCCGCGCTGGCGACAGCGCCAAGGCCACGATCACGACGATCGGCTTCACGTCGCTATAGGCGGTGTCCTGGTGCCAGCCGGCGAAGGTCCTGCCATCCGGCTGCTTGGCGCGCAGCGAGGTGCCCCAGCACAGAATGTCGGGGCCGATGAGGTCCTCGGTCGCGTCGAGAATGCCTGGCTCGCGGATCATCTCGTCCACCCACGGGCAGATCATATGTGCCTTCTGGTCGAGCTTGATCCGCTGATCGGGATACTTGGTCTCGAACGCTTCGAGCCGTTGCCGGTAGTAAAGCGCGCGCTGCTCGGAGATGCCGCGCGCCGGCGCAACGAAGCCATCCCGGCCGAACGCCTCGATCTGTGCCGGCGAGAGGATCTTTGGCATGGCTCCTTCCTATACGATAGTCGTCGGCTCTTGCATAGCGGCGCTCCCTGTGCTGCTCCAGGTCGACGATGATGGTCCCGTGCTGTGCTGCCTGGGCAGGTACCAGCAGCCGGTCGCCTACCGTTCGAACGTGATGGGGTTCATCGGCATGCCGGAGATCATTCCGCTCTGGAACGTGGAGAAGAGTTGACGGCATTCGTGACTCAAACCGCACTGGAGCATCAAGTGATACTCTGCGCCTGATCTGGGAACGGGGATAAGGCCATGATGCCGGTCGACGGTGCCGAATTCGCGAGTGCGGCCGTTCTTCTTCCGGGCCAACAGGCGGCATGGCGCGAGCAAGCTCGCTACGTGGCAGAAAACTCAGCCTTCTATCGCGCGCTCTGGGACGGTAGGACCCCGCCCGGCGATCTCCGCGATTTGCCGGAGCTACCGCTGTCGGACAAGGCGCACCTCAGGCTGTCACAGGCCGCGCATCCACCCTTCGGCGACTATCTGGCCACCCCCCGTACTATGGCCACGCGGCTGCACCGAACATCCGGCACCACAGGCCAGGCGATGAACCTCGCGCTCTCGGCGCGTGACTGCCGCATCACCGAGACGATCGGCGGGCGCTGCCACAGGTCGGCGGGCCTCGGGCCAGGGCATACTGTGGTGCATTGCCTCAACTACCAGATGTGGATGGGCGGCGTGACCGACCACATGACGTTAGAGGCAGCGGGCGCGCTGGTCGTGCCCTTCGGCGTGGGCAGCACCGAGCTTCTGATCCACACCATACGCGAGGTCGGCGTCACCGCGATCTCTTGCACGCCATCCTACCCGGCGGTGCTAGAACACGTGCTGGCTGAAAAATTTCCCGGCGTCGCGCCGCGCGCGCTCGGTCTGAAGCTCGGGCTGTTCGGCGGTGAGGCCGGGCTCGACGATACTGCACTGCGTGAGCGCATCCGTGCCACCTGGGGCATGGAGCCACGCAACGCAAACTACGGTGTGTCGGACGTATTCTCGAATTTCGGCGCGCAGTGTGAGGAGGACACGCGGCTGCACTTCATGGCGGCCGACGTGCTCTGGCCCGAGCTGATCGATCCTGAGACCAACAAGCCGCTGCCGCTCAGTGAAGGGAGCGAGGGCGAACTGGTTCTCACCCATCTCGTGCGCGACTGCCAGCCGCTGGTGCGTTTCCGAACCGGCGACATCATCGTCGTGGACGCGATCGAACCCTGCCGCTGCGGACGGACCGGCTTCCGCTTCCGTGTGGTGGGACGCGGCGACGACATGGTCGTGGTGCGCGGGCTAAACCTGTTCCCGACCATGGTGGCGGCAGTGCTGAACGAGATGCCGGAGCTCTCGGGCCAGTATCGCATCATGCTCAACGGCCCGCCGCCCTATGACCGGCTGCCCCTGCATGTGGAGCGGGCGAAGGGCATGCCCGACACGCCTGGGCTGCGCGCCCGTGTCGGCGCCGCGGTCAAGGCGAAGCTGGGGGCAACAGCCGAGGTTACTGTGCTCCCACCCGACAGTTTTCCTGTGACCGAGGGCAAGACGAAACGCGTGATCAGGAGTGACAGATGACGGATTTCACCTACAGAACCGTGCTCAGCACCCTCGAGGAGGGGGGAGTGCGCCGCATCAGCCTGAACCGTCCAGAGCGACTCAATGCCATGAACCGCCAACTGATCGACGACGTGTCCCGCGCCTTCGACGACGCCAATGTCGATCCGGCGACGCGCGCGGTCGTCTTCACCGGCGAAGGGCGAGCTTTCTGTGCTGGCGACGACCGCCACGACCATGTGCAGCCGGAAAGCGAGGAAGCCGCCCGCGGCGTTGTCGAGGCGATCCAGCGCGCGACCCGCGCAATCTCCTTCGGTCCTAAACCGGTGGTGGGCGCAATCAATGGCTGGGCTGTCGGCGGCGGCTTCGAATGGGCAATCAACTGCGACTTCCCGATCTGGGCGGAGAGCGCGGGCGCCTTCTTCCCCGAGGTCTCGCTCAACGTGTTCGTGACCGGCGCAGTGACTGCGCTTCTCCCGGCCATGGTAGGGCTGAACAAGGCGCGCGAGATGCTCTTCCTCGGCCGCCGCTACACTGCGCCGGAACTGGCCGATCTTGGCGTCGCTTGGCGGGTCGTGCCCGATGATACGCTGTTGGACGAGGCCCGCACGACCGCGCAACAGCTTGCCGCTCTGCCGACCCTGTCGGTACGGGCCATGAAGCGCACACTCAACGCGACCGCTACCTTCGACCTGCACCGTGCGCTGCAATTGGAGACCGACGCGACTGTTGCAGGCTTCATGGATCCCGAGACAACTCGGCTACTCAAGGCATTCTAACTGGCAGGGCTGCTTACTCTGCGAACAACCAAAAGTCGACTTTTCCTGGCCCTCCTAACCCATGGGCGTCATGCGTTTCGAAGGCGATCCGCGGCTGGGCCAGGACGCACTTGCTGGGGTAGCAAATCGATACGCCCTTTCGCTAGTTTGGGGGAACGGTGACAATGGACCTCGTTATCCGCGACGCACGACTCGCAAGCACGCCGCACGCGGCACCGATCGATATCGGCGTTGCTGGCGGCCAGATCGTCGCAATCAACCCACAGCTGGCGACCGCTACCGAAGAATACGATGCCGAGGGTTGTCTCGTATGCGGCGGCTTCGTCGAAACTCACATCCATCTCGACAAATCGGCCATTATAGATCGCTGTGAGCCGGAGGCCGGCCGTCAGCCCAACGCAGTGGCACGCGTTGCGGCCGTGAAGCACAGCTTTACCTTCGAGGACGTGTATCGGCGCGCCGTGCAGACGCTGGAGAAGTGCCTCAAGCATGGCACGACGCGCATGCGCACACATCTGGAGTTGGATGCCGGTGTGGAGCTGCGTACCTTCGAGGCGATCGAGACTCTACGCCGAGATTACGCCTGGGCAATAGACATCGAGGTCTGCGTGTTCCCTCAGGAGGGACTCACCAACAATACTCGGGCCGATCAGTTGTTGGTCGAGGCGCTGAAACGCGGCGCTAAAGTCATAGGGGCGGCGCCCAACTATGATCCCGACCATGCCGGCCAGATCCATCGCATTTTTGCTTTGGCACGTGAATTCGATGTCGATATCGACATGCACCTCGACTCTGGCAACTCGGCGGAGGCGATGGATATCGATCTTGTCTGCGAGCTGACGGAAAAATACGGCCTGGGTGGTCGCGTCGCGATTGGCCACGGCAGCAAGTATGCCGCACTGCCGCCGCCAGCATTGAAGGCACTGGCGCGACGTCTCGCAGAGGCCGGCGTGGCGGTTACGGTGCTGCCGGCGACCGACCTGTTCGTGGGAGGGCGGGATCAGGACCACAATGTTCGCCGTAGCGTCGTCGACGTGAACGTGCTTGTTGAGCATGGGGTGAACTGCTCTATCTCGACCAACAACGTGCTGAACCCGTTCACCCCGTTTGGCGACTGTTCCCTGCTGCGCATGGCCAATCTGCAGGCCAATATCTGTCAGATCAGCCAAGGCCCGCGGATGCGCGACTGCTTCGCGATGCTAACCGAGCGATCGGCTCGCCTGATGAACCTGCCTGATTATGGCATCAATATTGGCAATCCGGCGGACATAGTAGTGATCGATGCGGCCTCGCCGGAGCAGGCCGTAGCCGAGATTCGCCAGCCGTTAGCCGTTTTCAAGAGGGGCCGGCGAACGGTAACACGACCCCGGGCCGTACTCCATCGCCCCGAATCGAGGTGATGACGAATGCGTGCCCAATGATGATGGCGGGGGCCTAATATAACCGAGCCCCGTGATTCTTCGCCGAGCGAGCGAGCGTCGTAAAGGCACCCGCGGTGACGCGCGCTCGCTAGCAGCGCGCCGGGAATCACCGGATCCCGCCCGACAGCACAGGCTCCACGTGCCGTTCAGGCGCGGCCGGAGGCGAGGCGAAAGGGAGTGTGAAGCCCCCGGCGAGGATATCGACTCCTCAGATTGCACGTCCCCCTACTTGGGAACGAGCTTTAGCGTCTTCACGACACCCCGCTTGACGCTGACAACCTCGATCGTGAGGTCGGATAAATCGATTGTCTCTCCCTCGCACGGAATGCGCCGAAGCCGATCGATGACGAGACCAGCCATCGTCTTGTAACCTCGATCCGTCGGTGCGGCGAGCGGAACGGTCTCTGCGACGCCGTCGACCGGCTTGTTCCTGGAAATGAGATAGCTTCCATCGGCCTGCGATGAGTAGCGATGCACCCAGTCGCCAACGTCTGGCAATCCATCGCGCAAGCCTGCGCCGGGACCCGCTGGCTGTTCGCCACAGCCCGCCTGACTGCCGCTGTGGCAACGCCGGCTGAGATGATGGACCGCGGCCGCCCGAGCTCCTTCAGCTCGTTGGCGGCAGACCGGCTAGCACCTGTCGGGCAACCTCGGAGTGCTGCAGCAGGATAGGGCGTGTGTTCTGCACCCATGCGCTGATGTGCTGGCCCCAGCCGTGGGTTAACTGAGAGTTGAGCTCACCTATCATCGTCGAGTTTGCGTGGACCATGCTGTTGATATACGCACGATCGAAAGTTGCGCCATTTAGTCCGGCCAACCGATCAAGCATTTCACGGTCTTGTTCGGCCAGCGTCTCCGGCGACGGAAGATGAGGATGCATTTGCACAATCTGGTTTAGCGTGTCCAGCATGTACGTCTGGTCCGTTATCATCTTCTGAGCAAAGTTATGAACGTTTTGGTTCTGACTGCGCTGCAGCGCCAATTGAGCCCCATGGAACTCCGCCATATTGTTCTCAATCTGGGTCTGCACGAATCGCGCACCCGAGTCCGCCAAAGGCGCGACTGGGGCACCGGGAACTACTGCGGGTGCTGTCACGGAGGGTGGCGGCTGTGCGAAGGCAGGCGCAACCAGGATCGATGCCGCCTACAGGGCGATAGGGAACGACCATCTCATTGCCATGTCCTCTAAGTTGTTGGCCAAATAATGTCGGCCAGCAAAAATGGTTCAAACCGGATGCGAATAGAGGAAGCGGTTCGAGGCTCGTACAAGTGATTGTGATCAGCGCCGATCCGCCGCGCAGCCGCCCCAGACTTTCGGGCCGAGATGAAAGGAATGAGGCCTGCTTGTTGCGCCAGCAAAGGGACGGCAACTCGCCGATGAGGTATTCACGATCCTCTGATATTGGATCTGCTAAGCTGACATTGCCGTGGCGGCGTATTGGTGGTCTGGAAGCTCGATCGCCTAGGCCGGTCGATGTCACATCTCATCGCCACCGTCAGCGGACTTGAAGGCCGCGGCGTGGGTCTGCGCTCGCTAACAGAACAGATCGACACCACCACGCCGGGCGGTCGGCTGATCTTCCACGTGTTCGGCGCGCTCGGACAATTCGAGCGGGACCTGATCCGTGAGCGGACATGCGCCGGGCTTACTGTAAAGCTGCTGAAGCACGCGGCCGACGTGGCGGGCGCAAGCCGGTCGTCACGGCGGAGACGTTGCGACGCACACGCCAACTGATGAAGGGACGGACGGCCCGGAAGCTGCTGCTCGGATCAAGGTCGGCAGAACTGCCCTCTTTCGTGTCCGGACCCCACATCGTTCCCACGCCCATCCCCCACTCTCTGGACACTCCCTTTGATGGGTGCGATGGGTGGCGCTCGGGCTGAAGGTGGCCAGGACACGCTCGGCCAGCAGGCGGGGAGAATTCGTGACAATGTTTCAGAAGGGAGCCGGCAAGTGACAAAGCCCATACCAGACAAAGCAGAGGTCGCCCTCGAGTATCCGGACAAATTCTATATTGGGACATTCGAGCGATCAGCGCGGTTCGATGCGCATCTCGACGCAACAGGCATCTCGCTCATACTTGAGCGGACCGGGGACGCCGACACGCGCAAATCGGTGCACATGCATCTCAATTACGAACTATTTGCGGAGATCCTCCACGACCTTGCGAACACGATTGCCGCCATGCCAGTTAGCGACGTGACTCACCGTGAGACATTGAGCGAGGCGGCAAAAGCTCTTCATCAGGCCCTTGTCGGAAAGGCGAGCGCATTGTCATAGCTGAGCACGCCGCCCGCCGCCGCGGCCGCTCGATCTCTGGTGACAGGTAGCTCTGCTGCCCAGTGCTTCGTGACGAGCGGGCTACAGGTCATCCCCAAGATTGAGTTGCGTGGCGCCTGACTTTCGGCGTGGTTGTGGCAGGGCCCAGAGACACGGCAACGATGATTGCGCCTACCCACGTTCGGTCGGGCAGAGCTTGCCGGCACCACAATCCCTCATTCTCGCGGACATTGGGCTCAGGAAGGGTGGGATCAATCTTTCTGCGACGGCGTGTTGCAGCCACGTCAGCATGTTCCAGATCAAACACGACGCCGCCTATCCGGCCGACGACATGGCGCATCAGTTAAAATATATTGGTGTCGCGCCCCAAGATGGCACCGCCTGATCGGTGCTGACAGAACCATGGCGATAGTTGGGATTGGGCGAGTGCTCCATGCCCACAGTCTCGCCCGGTCGCGGCCGCCAGCGAGCCCTGGTTACCAGGCCGATGCCCTCAATCTAACCACGTATATAAATTTTTATCCACTAGTGCAACTGCATCTAGGGTATTTGCTCGTCTTGGTATAAGATCGATAATTGCACTTTGCCCGAAAGAGTTGGGACCTTCAGAAGGCTCCGTGCCACCCTCATCGTGGTCGGGGAATCGCGGCGCTGGTCCGATCCCTGGGCAACGCCAGAGGGAGAAACGTCGATGCCAATCGACTTCAGGTTGACAAAGGACCAGGAAGATCTCCGCGACGCGGCTCGGGATTTCGCACAGAATATACTGGCGCCGATCGTGCGGGACGCCAATTCATCTCTGGACCCGCAAGACGCCTTCGCTAAGACCAAACCCGCTTACGTTGAAGCTTACAAGCGCGGCCTAGCCATGGGGTTTTTGCCGAGAGAGTATGGTGGAGGCAGCGTAAGCAATCTTGATCTACAACTCGTTGCCGAGGAGATTTGCGCCGTCGATCCCGGATTCGCCACGACGATCTTGGTGAACGGACTCGGTCTGATGAACGTAGTATGGTTTGGAAACGCGGCGGAGAAGGAGAAATGGCTCCGCCCGGCCTGCACCGATCCGCGTGGCGAGTATCTAGCCGGCTGGGTAGTGAGCGAGGCAGCGGGACGTCCCGGGGGCACAGCCAATTTCGATGCTTCGCAGCCATCTCCTGTCGGTATTGGGCTGACCGCCGAACTGAAGAACCACGAATACTTACTGAACGGGCGAAAGTACTGGCCCTGCAATGCGGGTGGTTGGGATAAGCAGGGCGCCGACGTCAATGTCTGTGTTGTCAGAACCGACCCTACCAAGGGTGGCAAGGAAGGACTGAGTGCCATCCTGGTGCGGCGTGGCACGCCCGGTTTCCGGGTCGAGAAAGTCATCGACAAGATGGGCCACCGCCTGTGCCAGAACAACTCCTTGGTGTTCGAAAATGTGCGCGTACCGGAGGAAAACGCGATCTCCGGCACCAGGGGCAACGGCGATCTCGTTATCAGCAAGGCATTTACCTGGTCAGGTCCCGTCGCCGCGATCGCCGCGGTCGGGGTCGCAAGGGCGGCTTACGAGTATACGCTGGAATGGTCGAAGGGGCACACTGCCGGCGGCACGCAGTGTCGGTAGCACACGGTATGTCCGGTTTAGGTAGCGCACGATCTGTCCGGTGATGATGGTTCCTTTTGGGAGCCCGGATGCGCCGGTCGGAAGCCCTTCAGGGTGTGCGAGTGATCAAGTTCGGGAGCGTGCTGGAGCGGTATGAAGCGAGCGAACTCAACCAGTGCGAAGCGGCGGAGCTGCTTGGGATCAGCGAGCGGACATTCCGTCGTTGGCAACAGCGCTACGAAGAGTGCGGGGCGGCCGGTCTTCTGGACCGGCGGCTTGGTCGGGCGTCTGGGAAGCGGGTTCCGGTCGACCGGGAGGAGGAGGTCGAGCGGCTGTATCGTATGCGTTACAGCGGGTTCACGGCGAAGCACTTTCACGAGCACTTGGTGGGCCGCCACGGTTTCCGCTGGGGCTACACGTGGACCAAGGCGTTCCTGCAATCGAAGGGGCTTCTGGAGCGCGCCGCGCGGCGCGGCGCACACCGGCGCAAGCGGCCGCGACGGCCGTTGCCTGGAATGATGCTTCATCAGGATGGGTCGCGCCATGAATGGCTGGCGGGGCGGGAGACGCTGGACCTGATAGTGACGATGGACGACGCGACGAACGTGATCTACTCGGGGTTTTTGGTAGCGGAGGAAGGCACGGAATCGACGTTCCAGGCTCTGCTGGAGGTGTTTGGCGCGCATGGCCTGCCGCTGAGCCTCTATACGGATCGGGGCAGCCACTACTTCGTGACGCCGGAGTCTGGCGGCCCGGTTGACCGGAAGCGGCCGACACAGGTTGGGCGGGCGCTGGCGCATTTGGGCGTGGAGCACATTGCGGCCTACTCACCGCAGGCCCGTGGTCGTTCGGAGCGGCTGTTTCAGACGTTACAGGATCGCCTGGTCAAGGAGCTGGCGCTGGCTGGGATCACGACGGTTGCGGAGGCCAACCGGTTCATTCGGGATTGCTACCTGCCGGCGCACAACGCGCAGTTTGCGGTGAAGGCGGAGCAGGAGGGATCGGCTTTCGTCGCCGTTGCTGGTGTCGATCTGCGGGAAATTCTGTGTATCCAGGAGGAGCGCCAGGTGGACCGCGACAACACGGTTTCGTGGCGACGGATGAAGCTGCAGATACCACCGTCGCCGCTGCGTGCTCATTTCGTGAAGGCACGGGTGAAGGTGCGGCAATATCACGACGGGAGCCACGCGGTGTTCCACGGCCCGCGCTGCCTGGGACGCTATGACGCGCAGGGGGCGCTGCGGATGGCGGCGTTGGACGCGGCGGCATGATCGCGCTTGGGTCCGGCTCGCCTGTGGATTTGTGGGCAACGGAAGAGCGTTGCCCACAACTCCACAGGCGCATCAGCAAAAGAAGGAAATTGATTTCATGAGTTGAAGAAGACGCGCCCGTCACCAGCCAACGGCCCGCCTGACCTGCCGCCAGAACGGCCGCCGTTCTGTCCCTGCCTCTTGGGAACGGACCGGAAACAAGCGGACAACTGATGTGCTACGTAAACCGGACAACTTAATTAGCTATCGACACTGCCGGCGGCACGCAGCCAATTATCCAGCACCAGCATGTCGGTTATCTGCTGTCAGATGTAGCCATGAAGATCGAGGCGGCGCGCTACCTTTCATGGAAGGCGGCGCAGTATCTCGATTTCTACGATAGTGAGGGCCATGTTCCTGGTGCCTGGTCGAAGATTTTTGGTGGTGAGACTTGTGTCGATGTGGTCTACACCTGTATGAGGATCATGGGCGTCAACAGTTACGACAGGAGCCACCCATTAGAGAAATACATGCGGGAGGCGCTCTGCTTCCCAATCTATGATGCCGGGAATATCGGTATGCAACGTCGCAAGATCCACGGCGTTATGGCGCACGACTCTTTCGACCCGCGTGCGTTTCTCAATAACAAAGCCATGCTCTTCTCCAAGGACATGGAGGGACTCGATACCTCTCCGAACCTGATTGAGATGAGCACATTGCCCAAGCCGGGCAGTTTCACAGCGTAAGCAGGCTTCGTCTGGCAAACAGGGCAATCTGCTGTGAGCTCCGGTTGTCGCGGAAAGTCGTTCAGAAGGCGCGGCGCTCGTTTTTCTATGAGCGCAATTGGGCGTCCAATGAGCCCGGCAAAGAGGCATATGCTCCCGAGAGCTGTCGTTCACTGGACGCGGGCCACCCGCGTTCTGCCAAGGTTTCACAGGGGACCGCTGACCACAGAAGATCGAGTTCCTCTAATGCACTTCGGTCTCAATACCGTACTGCGATAGTTGCAGAATGAGGGCGGCAACGGGGCTTAGCCATCCGATGTCGGTGTCGCCGCCTTTTCTTTGATAAAAAGCGAAGTGGCCACGCCGCCGCCCCGTCCAGTGGGGGAATAGTTCGGAGATATGATCGAACCGCTCCACAGTAAGTGAAGGATCATGCCAGCTGGCACTTCGGGGACCATAGGTCTTACGCGGGACGCCTGCCTACCCCTAAGCTCGTCCTTCAACTCCTCCCAGGGCAGCGCTTCCCTCAGGGACGCATCTAGGATTGCCGAGCTAAGGCAATAGTGGGAAAGGAAGTCTATATAGTCCTTTATCGTACCTTAGTAAAGCAGCGTGCCGTCGTCGCCGCTTCGGTCGACGTTGCTCTTCCGGATCCATGCGGCGCAGCTGGTCAGTAGGTCGAGGGGATCGGATCCCCTAGCAGAGACAACCCCTATAACCTCCTAAGAACATTTAGAATTGGTAGGTACTCCTCGGCGGCTCGTATGACCCCAATGCTAAGTCCGTCATAACTGCGAAGCCGGGAGTAGCGCGCGAACACATCGAAATGTTCGGACATCAGTTTAGTATTCGCTTGCCGAATACTCAATAGTAGCGCAAAGTCCGGAAAGTGCGCGTCAAAAGCCAACTCCGGGAAGATCTCGTCAAAATGCGTGCTGCCGCGATACGGGGCCCCGAATCCAAACAGATGAACTGTGGTTCGGTCGGTAAGCAGGAGCGATCGAAAGTTACAATGCATAGCATGAGGCGGACATTGAAATCCGCCAATTCAAATACCCTAACAACATCGTCGAACAGGACCACCGAGCCATCAAGCGACTGGTGGGACCGATGCTGAGGTTCAAAGCCTTCTGGTCAGCTGCGGTAACCCTTGCAAGGATCGAGATCATGCACATGATCCGCAAAGGTCAGCTGCGTGCCGCAGGCAAATTGCGTCCAGCGCAGCAGTTCTATTCGCTGGCGGACTGAGCTAGTCCATCCTCCGGGACCCAACCCGTCCATTCAGGAAGTTTGCGACAGAACCGTCCTCGGTGATGCACCGCCGATCGTGAAGAGGCGGAGCGGAAGCAACCCGTATCTCTCATCCCAGCATGCCGCCGGAGAGGTTGGCGACCTTGCGCCCCAGGCCAGCCGTCAGCGCCGGGACGCCACCAGCAATCAGCAGTTCATGAAAATCTGAGCGCTGCACGGCGACACGGCTGATCGAGCCGTTCGTTAGCACGTCCACTACCTGCCATCCCGCGGGGCCGATTCGCAAGACGTAGTCGAGCTTCACCGGCGAGTCATTGACTCGCACCAACCGGGTCTGAACCACGACTTCGCCGTTGGCGACAGCGCGGACCGACGGCAGGACCTGGAAGCTCTGGCCGTTGTAGCTGTCGAAGTTCGAGACGTAGCTGGAAATCGTGTAGCGGCGGAACGCCGTCGCGAGGTCTGCCTTCTGCGCCTCGGGCGGCGTTGCCCAGGACAGACCGACTGACGCGGCGAGCACGGCATCGAGGTTGAAGACCTGCTCGACGACCGGGGCAAGCGCGCGATAACGCTCGGTGAACGGCGTGCGGTCGCCCGCCTTCATTGCCACGAGCAAGGCGTCGTCAAGGCGCTCGACCGGCATCCGCGCGGAAGCGGCGTCCATGGTTTGGGCACCAGCCGGCCGCCAGGGAATGGGAACAACGAAAGCAGTGATCGCCAGACCCAGCAGGTCGCGGCGTCCGATTGCGGGGATATTGTGTGTCATCATTGCTCCTCCTTCCGTAAACTTCAGCAGTCACGCCAGATCGCATTCAGCGGTCAGATGCCCGGTGAATGGACGCCAAATCACCGTTGCGCCCAGTTCTGGGATGCCGATGAAGGCGTGCAGATGCAGGTTGCCGCTTGCATCCAGCCAGAGCTCTGCCCGGTACCTGCTTCCATCCCGCGGATCAGTGATCTCGCCCACCCAAGTGCCATCAGCTTCGATAGGCGTCCATTAGGACTGCGCCGATTGCGTGAGATGCACCGGTGACGGCGGCGACCCTCTTTTCGGCACTCATGGCAAACTCTCCTTTCCTGGGTCGAGTGCTTCAGCGCAGTTGAACTGGCACTGGCGATGGCTGGAAACCATCGGACAAAGGTATCGCCGATACCTTCGTCTTAGACGCGAACGGAGTTGCCCCGAAAAGCAAAGCCCGGGCGCCGGCAAGAACCGCCGCTGCCCCGACTGAGATGTAAGCGTTATAAGCGGGGCGCCGATGCGTAACATCGTGCCGTGCGGCGCCTGCCATGGCGACCTCACCAATAAGGCGGGGAGCCCCTGGCTGGAAGGAATAGCGATGCGATGTCGGCCCAGATCAGCGACCGAGCTGTCCGACATGGTAGCCGAGGCGCGTCTCGACATCGCCCGGCTTGTGGAAGCCCCTCTCCATGAGCTTCTTGATCCGTGCTTGAGTACCCGGCCGTGCCAGTGAGGCCATGAAGGCGTCCCATTCCGGTTGAATTTCGGCATCGGACGGGAGATCAGCCTGGTTGGCGAGGCGCTTTGTCTCCGCGATTGCATGCTTCTCGAAAGATGCAATCCGGTCCGCTAGCGCATCGACGAAGCCATCGAGTTCGTCATCCAGCAGGGCGCGATTGATATAGCCGTAGAGCTCGGCGACGTCGCCGCGGATGTCGTCCGCCCCAAGCAGCACTTCCAGTGCACGGCCGCGCCCCAAGAGGCGGGGCAGTCGCGCCATGGGTCCCCCACCCGGCACCAGACCGCAACCGACCTCCCATTGCGAGAGAATGGCCTTCTCTCGGCTGCCGAACCGCATGTCGCTCGCGAGCGCCAGCTCGCTGCCGACCCCGGTGGCGCGCCCACAAATCTTGGCGATCGAGACCACAGGCGCGCGACTCAACCTTACCAACGCATCGGGCAACTGCTGCAAGCCGGTGGGCCCGAGCGGCAAGCTCAGCGTGTCCTCGGGCTTGGCGAGGAAGTCGTAATGGGTCAGGAAAAAACCATCAATCGCACTCTCAAAGACAACGACCTTCACGTCCTTGTCGGTTTCGAGGGCCGCGACGATCGCGGTCAGCGGGGCCATGTTCTGCGGACCGAAGATGTTCAGTGGCGGGATATCAAAAGTAACGCACCAGTGGGCCGGGGAGCGGCGCTCAAGGCGGATCTGCTTACTGGGTTCACTGTCGCACATCTGTGTCCTCCGGTGACGGGTGGGCCGGCCAATGTCCGGCTCGGCCGAGATAGCCAGATCGTCGGAAGCACATCCATCAGACGAAAGTATCGCAGACACCTTGGTATCGGGGATACCGATGAAGCTACCGGTAAACTCCCAGCTTTGCTGCGATTTTCACCAGATCAGCGAGAGAGCCCGCCTCCATCTTCTACATCATCCGACCTCGATGCGCTTTCACCGTGATCTCGCTGATGCCCAGCTCACCGCCAACCTGCTTGTTCATCAGACCGCTGACAACCAGTGCCATGACGTCGTGCTCACGGCTGGTCAATGACGCGTAGCGATCCTGCCACCCCTCGCCTGACGGGGAACCCAGCCACATTTGCGGCTCTAGCCAGCCCAACTTTTTCCACTCCCCCATTGTTCTGCCTAATCTCGGTCCAGTCATTAACGGCAACACGACAGCGTGAACCTGGAAGACGGACTTGGAGGTGTCCATGCCGATCATGGTGATATCCATCGCGGGCGGCTCCCTCTTTGCAGGTTCTCGCGATCCGCATTTTGGCATATTGATGCCGCCGGGGCCGCCCGCCATCTGTAACAATTTTGCGGCAGCACCCACTACAGGTCGAGCGCGACGGCGGTTTTTGGCGCTGAGCAGCAGATGAGCGCATTGCCTTCGGCTGGCGGGTCCAACGGCTCTGGCGCGTAGGCGAGTTCGCCTTCAATCAAGCCGCTCTCGCAATTGTGGCATACGCCCGATCGGCAGGCCCAACGCACGGGAATGGCGCAGGCTTCCGCCAATTCGAGCAGGCTGACGAAGCGGGAGTCCCATGGCACGGCGAGACCGCTTCGCAAGAACGTCACCATGGGTCCGCCGCCCGCGGGGCCGTCAGGACGATGAGGTAAGGCCGCGGCGACGCTGGCGATGCCCGGCGTGCGAGTGGACGCGGGCCCGAACACTTCGACGTGGACCCTGGGCCAGGGAATGCCCCATGCCGCCAAGCCTTTCTGGAAATCCTCGAGGAAGCGGGGCGGACCACACAGGTAGAAATCAGCGTCCTGGGGAATCCCGAACTCGTGGAGCAGTTGGAGCGAAAGATGGCCTGGCCGATCGAAGTCCTGGCCAAGCATGTCCCCTGGTGCAGGCCGACTGTAGATCACACAGCGATGCGACGCCCGCAGCGTAACGAGCAGATCGTCCGCCTCCTTGGCAAACGAATGGTGCGCCCGATCGCGGGCTGAATGCAGCCACCAAACCGGCCGGGACGCCCCGGCTTTTGTAGCGGCCGCACCATGCAACATCGCCAACATCGGCGTGACGCCGACACCGGCGCTGATAAGGACGACGGGAGTCGCACCGGCAGCGAGCGTGAACGAGCCACGAGGAGCGCTGATCTCCAGGCGACTGCCTGCCCGGACGCTTTGGTGGAGAAAGCCGCTTGCGAGGCCGCGCTCGTTCTTGACGCCGATCCGATAGGTGGGGGTCCCGGGCGGACCGCACAGCGAATAGTTTCGCGTGACGGCGGGAGCATCCGGGCCCGGTCTCATGCGGACCACGATGTGTTGGCCGGGCAGTGCCGGTGGTAGCGGCGAACCATCTTCGGCAGCGAACTCGAACGATCGGACGTCCGCGCTTTCCTCGCGCGAAACAACGACCACAACCGGGCGGAAGCCACGCCACGCAAGAGGCGCCGACGCGCCGAGTCCAAGGCCAGCGTTGCCCGTTGTGCCTCCGGCTTCGGCAGCGGCGAGCAGCACCTGCATCGAGCCTTGCCAGTCCAAGCTGAGTGCCGGAATTCGGACTGCGCGGCGCAAGGCTTCGAGCGGGTGCTCCGCCGAATATAGGAGGGCATCGATCTCAGCGACCGTCATGCGCTCGGGGCCGTCAGAGAGCTTCTCGACGCCGTCGCCGGCGCCGATCTCACCTTCCTGTATGACGCGGAAATAGAAGCCGGGCCGGTGGTGCGAAACCAGCAGCGCGGGAATCTCCGGGTGGTTCAGTCTGATGCCGACCCGGTAGCAGGTGTCGCGTGGCTGGCTGACCTCGACGACGGCGCCGCCGATCCTGAAGCGATCGCCGATGCAGACCTCGTTATCGGCGAGGCCCTCCACTGTGAGGTTCTCGCCGAAATTCCCGGCCACGAGATCCGACCGCCCAAGATAGCTCGCCCAGTACCGGTAGGAATCGAGCTGGTATACCATAATCGCACGTTGCTCGCCGCCATGACCGCGGAGGTCCCCTTGGCCGTCGCCATCGAGATTCAGCCGGCGGGCGAAAATCCGCCCCGTCACCGGCGTCTTCCAGACCGCCGTCCGAACAGTCCTGCCTTGCCATGCGACGTCCTGAGGAAGTCCGACATTAACCGAAACGATCACGCCCATCATGGAATCCTCCGGTGACGCGTCTAGCCCGTCTCGGCAGCGGCGAGAAGCATCACACCCCCATCGGACGTGAGGCGGCCGCCATCGAATGAGGCAGTGAGTTCGCGCGCCATGCCACCAGGCGTAGTGTTCCGCCGGATAAACGTAAGCCGCCTTGTCCGGCCCGCAGGCAGGGCCGATATCTCAAAGTTCTCTTGGATATGGCGCGGTGTGGTCGAGGTGGTCAGGAAGGCGGCGCCTCGTTGTACGGCCCAGGCCAGTGCGACCTGACCCGGCGTCTTGTGGACGCGCTGTGCAATGCTGGTGATCACAGGGTCATCCAGCACTCTTGGGTTCATGCCGTGTCCCAAGGCTGCAAACGCGCAGTAGCACAATCCCGTGCTCCCGACAGAAGTCGAGCAGCTCCCATTCAGGGAGGTACGGATGGGATTCGACTTGCACCACGGCGGGCTTGATCCGCGCAGCCGCAACGACCTCTCGCAGCTTCTCCAGGCTAACATCTGACAAGCTGATCGACTTGCAATGACCGTCGTCGACGAGACGCTCGAGCGCCTGCGACGTCTCGATTGAGGTCACTCCGGAACCATAGATCACCTGACCGCGCTCATCCCTCGGGTCCTGCTCGTCGCCGGGTCGAAAGGCAAAAGGGGTATGGATGAGATAGCAGTCGACATAGTCGAGTTGCAGTCGCCGGAGACTCGCGTCAAAGGCGGGTTTGACCCGTTCAGGACGATGATTGGTGTTCCATAGCTTCGTCGTAACGAAGACGTCCTCCCGCCGGATCGTCCCTACCTTGAACGCTGCCTGCATCGTGTCACCGACCGCCTTTTCATTACGATAGCGTTCCGCGCAATCGAGATGTCGAAATCCAACTTCCAAAGCGATTTTCGTAGCCTGCGTGGTCGCGACAGGATCGGGGATCAGCGTGCCAAACCCGACCGCGGGCATCGCGCCAGATCCGTGCGTAAGAGGAATCCTCGTATAGCGAAGCGGCGGTTGCCATGCTCAGACTTCTTGTTGGTGCGCTGGGCGCGGCTTGCGGAGAAACAGCACAAGCGGGCTTACGATGAGCATTGCAATCATCATGACCTTGAATTGGTCGATGATCCCGACGAACGCCGCCTGGCCGGTGACCATATCGTTGAGCGTGGCAAGCCCCGGCCTGGCGACCGAACCCGCGACATGAGCGGCGGCGCGGTAGGGCATCAGGTCCTTTGCGAGCGCTAGATGCATGGCCTGGGTATTGTCGTAGAAGAAGAAGAGGACCAACGCGACGCCAATCGAGCTGCCATAGAGGCGCGACAGATTGAAGAGCGCAGTGCCTTCCGCGCGGAATGTCGGATCGAGCGTGCTGGAGGCCGTCTTGGTGAGCGTCGGCAGCAAGATGCCCAGGCCGGCGCCTTGCAGCACGCCCGCGACGATAACGGGCCGCCAGTCCATCTCGGGTGAATAGCCGAGCATCCGCCAGTTGGCGTAGACGACGAGCGCCATTCCACCGGCCAGGAGCAGCCGATTGTCGATCCGCGCCGGAACAACGCGGGCCGCTAAGATCAGCGCTCCCACGAGCGCGATGCTGCGCGGAATCGCCATGTAGCCGGTGGTGTCGGCCGGGTAGTTGAGCAGTTCGTCCAGCATCGGCGATGTCAATGCAATGGTCGGCAGCAGGACAAAGCCGAACGCGAAGTACATGACCGCGGAAAGAACGAGGTTGCGATCCTTGAATAACGCCTTATCGAGGAAATGAACCTTCGTGGTCAGGACGTGCACAAGATAAAGGTAGAAACCAAGCACCGAGGCGATCGCCTCTACCCAGATCTCGGCCGAGTTGAACCACTCCATGCGCTCGCCGCGGTCGAGCAGCATCTGCAACCCGATCATGCCGAGTGAGAGAGTCGTCCAGCCGAAGAAGTCGAAGGGAGGATTCTGCTCGGCCCTCTTCTCCGGAAGCGAGAGCGACACCGCCAGGAGGATGAAACCTGCCATTGGCAGGAGAAGATAAAACATGGAGGACCAGCCGTGATATTCGCTGAGCCAGCCGCCGATGCTGGGACCGCTGAGGATGCCGACAATTAGGGTTACGGCCACCACTAGGTTAATGCGAGCGTGCTGTGGAGGCGGCAAAATGTCGAGCAGAATCGCTATCGACAGCGGAGCGAGGGTGCCGCTTGCGCCACCCTGGACGATGCGGGCGGCGACGAATTGCATTGGACTCGTCGCACGCGCCGCGAGTACAAGGCCGAGGGCGAAGGTGGCCATCGAGAGTTGATATATGGTCTTTCTACCATAGCAGCCCGCGAGCCAACGCGTCATCGGCATGGTGATGAGACTCGCCGCGATATACGAAGTAAATACCCAACCGACCTCGTCGTCGGACATCGACAGCGTGCCTTGGAGATAGAGCAAGGCGGCGTTGGGCAGCGAGAGGGCGACCGCCTGCATGAAGCTCGCCATCAGGGCCGCGACTATGATTGAGCGATGGCCGTCGGCTGCGGTGCCCGGCGCGACGGCGGCGCTCATTTGGCCGCCGCCGTCGCGCACACGACCTGGAGCGGATGGCGCCAAGTGTAACCACAGCCGGTGTCGACCCGCACGGTGACACTGAGGCCCGAGAACAGCGGCCGGGTTGGATCGATCCTGTCAAGCTCGAGGCGTACGGGCAGACGCTGGACGACCTTGACCCAATTGCCGGTCGCGTTTTCCGGCGGCAGGACCGCGAAATCCGATCCGGTGCCTGGACTCATGCTGACGACATGTGCCTTGAACGCGCGATCCGGATAAGCGTCCACGTGGACGACCGCTTCTTTACCCGGACGCATATGGGTCAGGCCGGTTTCGCGGAAATTCGCCTCGATCCAGATGCGTCGACTCGACAGCAGCGAGAACACGGCTGCTCCGGGATTGACGAAGTCGCCGACTTGCAGGTCATCGACCCTTGTCACGATGCCGTCGTCGGGCGCCACCACCGTCGTGTACGACAGATCGAGCCGGGCCTGGTCGAGTTGGGCCTTGGCCGCGCGGACCGACGGATGGCGATCGACCGCGATATTTGGATTGCCGTCCAACGCGGCCACGGTGTTGGCGATCTGTTGTGCGTTCGATGCAACGTGCTGACGGGCGACCCTGAGATTCGTATCGGCTTGGTCAAAGACCTCGCGCGGCGTCCAACCGTCCGTGACGAGCGCTTTCCGTCGCGCATATTCAAGCTCGTCGAAGTCCACGGTGTCGATCGCCGATCGCAGTTCGGCCATTTGCTGGCGATAGGTGGCCTTGAGCTCGTCGACCTGGAGACGCGCGCTGTCGAGCCGTGCCTCGGCCTGCTCGACGGCAATCCGGTATGGTTGCGGATCGATTTGGAACAGGAGCTGACCCTGCTTGACGCGCTGATTGTCCACGACGGCAATTTCGACCACCTGGCCGGCAACCCGGGCGTTGACCAATTCCTTGGCTGCGTAGACGAAGGCATCGTCGGTAGAAACGTAAGGCGCCTCCGCCAGATAGTACGCCGCGCCGAAGACGGCCAGCATAACCGGGAAGAGGATCAACAGCGGGCGACGTAGGCGCTCCCGCAGTGCCATCTTTGGCCGCACGACGCGGTGACGGTCTGTGGGACGGTCGAGCGTTCGGCTGAGCGTGGCGTCAACCTCGGCAGGCTGCCCCGCATGGCCTTCGTGGATCGCGGTGCCGGAAGTCGTCGAGGTGGCGGCCGGTGTGAAATGGGGCTGCATGGCGGCCGTCATGTCATTTGTCTTTTGCAACACGGCGCAGTGACCTACCACTCTGGGCCACGATGACGACTGCAAGATCCATTCTCCTTCGACATATAGAGCAGCGGCTTACCCTGCTCGTCCGCGACGAGTGCCACTCGTCCTCGCTCGCCGGTGGCGCCGAACTCGGCGAGGTCCGTCGCAAGAAGGTGCTCAATGAGCTCGGCGACGCCAGCGCCACGCGTGCCGGTGGTAACGAAGGCAGCGCGTTCCTTGACCGATGGCAGGGCATTCGCGACCGCCACAGGCAGCCCGCAGACGTCAAGGAAGGCAAGGTCGTTCTCGGCATCGCCGACCCCGATGCAATTGAGCGGTGACAGACCGAGTTGCGCCAGTGCGCCGCGCAAGCCGCTCGCCTTGGTGACGCCGACCGGCAGCACCATGACGGCGCCCTTGTTGAACGTGATCTGCAGGTTGAGGCCGAGATCATGAATCGCCCTGAGCACCTTGCCTTCATTCGGTTCCCAGGTCGCGACGATCACCCGCCCCACCCACAACGGTGCCACTCCAAGTTCACGCAGACGCTCGACAAAGGCCGGAGGCGGTGCGTCACCAAGCGCCTGCTCCTCGTGGTTGGCCGGGTCGTACAGCAGCGCACCGTTTTCGGCGACCACGAGATCGAACAGGTCCAGCCGTGGCATGACCCGCTGCAGGTCAGTCAACCCTCGACCGGTGACGAGGATCAGGCGCCGGGCACCGCCGCGCAACCGCTCCAAAGCGGCGAGCGTTGGTTTGTCGACCACACCGTCATCAGCGATCGTTCCGTCGTAATCGGTCGCCAGAGCCAGATAGTGCATGGCATCCTACTCGTTCATTGCCATCAAGCTGGCGAACGGGTTTCACCCCATCCGCTCAACCCATTGCGCGCGCGAAGGTCCAGGCTCGAACGGGTCGCCAAAGTATTGGGTCTCGCGGGCCACCTTGCCATCCAGAAACTCCATGATGCTCACCGTAAAGGACGGCTGGCCGTCATAGGCGAGGATGAATTCCGTGACCCAGAGGTTTCCCATGCCGACAATTCGGCGCACCGTGAAGCGCTTGGAGTTCGGCTGGGCGACGCGAGAGGCCTGTATGTTGTGCCGGCCCCTGATGCGCTCGCCCGATTGCGGGTATTCGAGTACTGCGTCATCTCGGTATATGTCGTGCTCAACGTCGAAGTCATTTACGTCCGAGGCGGCCCAGTGTCGGTTGAGTGCCTCTCGAATCTCATTCTCATCCATCCTACTACTCCCGTTCCACGTTGATCCCACACCTCTGCCCTCTATGTGCCCCTTGCAGATTACAGGTCGAACTCCTGGCTTGGTTGCAGCTTTCCATGATTCTGGAGAGCATCGACTTGTTGGTAGAGGCACGGTGTGGATGGGTCGGAGCTTGCCGTCGCCAAAATCAGTGAGAAGAGTTTCTCCTGATCTCCCCACTCAGCGAACGGGGACCAACCGCCGGCTCGCAAGAGCACGCTAGCGTCTCGCAGACCATACTTGAGGCTGTTCTCGGTATGGATGGTCTCCCCGCTGGTCATCGAAAAGTACCCATCCGCGATCTCCAAATCGACATCGCGAGTAGCCTCGAGGTGGGTTTCATCGTCATTCCAAAGCGCAACATGACGAAAGGCATCTACTGGCACCGAGCCTCTAAGCACCCTATTGGACCGATTATGCAGGATGTACTCCTGGATCGAAGCGCGTACCCACCAGAGCGCGTAACTGGCGAAGCGCACACCCTGGTCCGGATCGAAGCGGCAGAGCGCCCGCATCATGCCAACGTAACCTTCGCCGACCAGGTCTTCCAATGGCAAGCCATAGCCGCGATAGACCTTAACAATTCTGGCAACGAGGCGAAGGTGGTTCCCAACTAGCTGGTGTGCAGCACTAATATCGTAGTGGTCGCGCCAGCGACAACACAGAGCCCGCTCTGCCTCGGCGCTCAGCATCGGGAAGGAACGGAATCCGCAGAAATACCATGACAGATGTTCGCCCGTGGGGGCCAAGGGACGGCTGGATTCCATACTTGAAATCCCCTGTTCTGTGTGTTCCAGCGCGGCACTGAGGCACCGATCCGGGCTCCGCCTCGACACTGCGAGACTTGCAATCAGGCCAAGCGCACGTCTATTGGACGAAGGTGTCGCCCATTTGCCTCCGAGATCGATGCCGCAGGCCTCGCCCAACGACCGACACCAAAGTATTATAGACGACCTCTGATTAAGCGGCGCATTGTTTGCCGGTGAAGCGCCGCAGGACCCATACCGGAGGAGTGCCTAATGAAAAAATCTGCGCCGTCGGCCACATTCGGTCGGCGCTTTATGCCTTGTGCGGCAGCCGTTCGAGCCCGATGAGCCGCTTGATCGCATAGAGGTGAGCCCCCGCAAATGAGCGCGTCCCATGACGGCGCTTTCGCTGGGTTGATGTCGGCCTTCCCCGACGGCCCTGAGCGGTAGTGAGTTACAACGCTGTGGGAATTCCATGAGACGAAGGTATCGATCGACACCTTCGACCCATTGTGGTCAATTCCACCGGAAACGAGGTTAGAAACCGTGAGACTTCATCCTCTCCAGAGCTTTGACATCAGACCGGAGAGTCCGCACGAGGGAGTTGGATCCGCGTAAACAACATCACACGACGCGTGTCGCAAACCGAATCCCGAACTTGCAACGCGATTTAGGAGAGTCCAAATGAGCTTGATCGAACACGCGATTGCGGCAAACCGCAAGACAGCAGAACACCATGATCCCTCGCTGGCAAACAAGCCAGCTCCGAAGATTGCAATCCTCACTTGCATGGACCCCCGTTTGAACCAACTGCTCGAATGGCTGCACATCAAACCCGCCGATGCGGATGTGATTCGGAACGTCGGAACGGCAGCAACGGAAGATGTTGTGCGGTCTCTCATGTTTTCGATTCACGTTCTCGGCGTGCGAGAGGTCATGGTCATCGGGCACACTGGGTGCGGAATGGAAATGTTCTCGGAAGAGGAGTTCGAGAACCACCTCCACACACAATGCGGCGTGTGGGCAGTGGCCCCCGATAAATTCCACTTCTATTCCGACGTGAATCGGGCGACACAAAAGCAGGTACTGAAACTCAGGTCGCACCCGTGGATTCCTTCGGAGGTGGTCATTCGTGGGTTTGTTTACGATTTGGCAACCGGCGAGCTGAGGGAAGTAACGCCGAAGGATGACAGATAGTCGATTGGCTGGATGGAAATTCGCCACGTGCCGTGCGACGCGCACCGCAAGAATGACTGCATCGCTTCTCTAAAAGAGTGAGCAAAATTGCCAAGCTGCTCGCCCGCGGGAAGCACCGCGTACAGGCCGGTCGGCACCCTGGCGCTGGCGTTCCAGAGCTCGCTTTTGCGTTGCACGAGCAAGAAAAACAAGCCGCTCGCCGAGCCATCGTGAAACGGGTAAAATCAGAAGTCGGAACCTGAGGGAGAGGTCTTATGACTGCCACTACCGCTACCGCGCCATCCGCAGCAACTATCGAGGCCATAAGACAAAAAGCAAAACGATTGAGCATTCTTTCGATGATGTCGACAACCGCGGCTGGTTCCGGACATCCGTCATCCTGCATGTCCGCGGCAGAGCTGGTGGCCGGAACGTTTTTCTACGCGATGAAGTTTGATCCGAAAGAGCCTAACTCGCCGGATGGCGATCGTTTCGTTCTCTCCAAAGGCCACGCCGCGCCGGTCCTGTACGCCGCGTTCGCTGAGGCAGGCGTTTTCCCGGAGTCGCGCCTGATGACGCTGCGCGAATTTTCAAGCGAGCTAGAAGGCCATCCGACACCGCGTATTCCCGGTGTCGACGCCGCGACAGGTTCGCTTGGCCAGGGATTATCTGTCGGTTCGGGGCTCGCGATCGGCGCGCGTATGGATAAGAGTCCAACGCGTGTCTACGTGCTGATGGGCGACGGCGAAATGGCTGAGGGCCAAGTGTGGGAGGCGGCAGCGTTCGCCGCACATTACAAACTCGATAACCTCACGGTTCTGGCTGACGTCAATGCGTTGGGCCAAAGCGAACCGACAATGTACCGGCACGACATGGAAGTTTACCGCAAGAAATTCGACTCGGAAGGCTGGGCGACAGAAATCATTGATGGCCACGATGTCGCCGCCGTGCTCGCCGCCCTCGATCACGCCAAGGCGACGAATGGCCAACCGCAGGCAATCCTCGCGCGGACGATTAAAGGTCATGGAGTAAGCTCCATCGCCGGCAAGGAGCATTGGCATGGCAGGGCGATTCCGAAGGATCAGCTCGCTGCCGCGATCAAGGAAATCGGACCGGCAATCGACCTGCCCCCTGACCCCGGCAAGTCCTATGCCAGGACGTCATTGCCTAAACCTCCGAATTTCCCGGCTCCTGCGCCGCCGGACTACGATCCTTCGAAGCCTGTCGCGACGCGCGAGGCCTACGGATTTGCCCTCAAGCGACTGGGCGCGGTAAATCCGCACATCGTGGCTATTTCGGGCGACGTGAAGAACTCGACTTTCTCGGAAATGTTTGGCGACGCCTTCCCGGATCATTTCTACCAGGGCTACATCGCCGAGCAGAATCTCGTGAGCGCGGGCGTAGGACTCGCCGCGCGCGGCAAGGTGCCTTTCCTTGATACCTTTGCGTGCTTCCTGGCCCGCGCCTATGACCAGGTCCGCATGGCGGCCATCAGCCGGAGCAACATCAACCTGTGCGGCTCGCATTGCGGCGTTTCGATCGGCGAGGACGGTCCATCGCAGATGGCGCTGGAGGATATCGCGATATTTCGCGCCGTTCATTCCTCGACCGTTCTTTACCCAAGCGATGCCATCTCCGCCGAGAGGCTTACGGAAACCATGGTCGGGCGTGCAGGCATCAACTATCTGCGAACGTCCCGGCCGAAATTTCCGATCCTGTACTCGAAGGACGAGAAGTTTCCGATCCCTGGATTCAAGGTGCTCCGACAGAGCCCGCAAGATAAAGTGGCGGTGATCGGCGCGGGAGTCACCTTACACGAGGCGCTAAAGGCCGCCGATCAGTTGAAGGCAGAAGGCACAGCCGTGCGGGTGATCGATCTTTATTGCGTCAAACCCATCGACGGAAAAGAGCTCGCCAAGGAGATTGCCGCCACAGGCGGTCGGCTGATCACCGTGGAAGATCACTGGGCGGAAGGGGGAATAGGCGAGGCGGTCCTGTCCGCCCTCGCGCCGGCCAGCGTCGCCCCTGCCAAGTCGCAGCTCATCGCGGTGCGGGAGATGCCGCACTCCGGCAAGCCGGATGAGCTTGTTGACGCCTTCGGCATTTCGGCAAGACATATTGTGGAGGCGGTGCGCGCAATTTCATAGCAAGCCTCGCGGAGCGCCTAGACGAGGGCTAACGCTCGATTATATGTTATAGGTTGCGACCGGATCACACCAAGGGACTGGCGATGGCGCTCGATCCTCTTCTGCTTTCACGCCTGCAATGGGCGTGGGTCATTGCCTGGCACATCCTGCTGCCCGCCTTTACCGTGGGTCTTGCGGCCTACGTTGCAGTCCTCGAGGGCCTGCACCTGATCACCGGCCGGGAGGCTTACGCCCGGATTTCCGCGTTCTGGATCAAGATTTTTGCGGTTTCGTTTGCGATGGGAGTCGTCACCGGCATCATGATGCCATTCCAGTTCGGCACGAACTGGAGCCGGTTCACCGACGCCACCGCCAACATGATCTCGCCGATGATGGCGTATGAAGGTTTTCTCGCCTTCGCGCTCGAAGCCTCGTTCCTAGGCATCCTATTGTTCGGCCGGCCCCTGGTGCCGCGCTGGGCGCATTTTTTTGCCGCACTGATGGTCTCTTTGGGCACACTATTTTCGTCGTTCTGGATCCTTGCAACCAACAGCTGGATGCAGACGCCGGGTGGGTACACGGTCTTCAATGGGCGTTTTTTCCCAACCGATTGGCTCGCAATCGTCTTTAGCTCGTCCTTTCCCTACCGCCTCTTGCACAACGACACCGCATTTTTTGTCACGACCGCATTTGTCGTGCTCGGCGTCGGCGCATTCCTGGTTCGCCGCGGCGACAGGCGCCAGGAAGAGGCGCGGCTGATGATGCGCATGGCGCTCAACCTGTTGGTTATCATCGTGCCGCTGCAAATCGTCCTCGGCGACCTGCACGGCCGCAACACACTCGCCCACCAGCCGGCCAAGCTCGCCGCGATCGAAGGGCTGTGGCAAAGCGCCGGGCCGATGCCCGAGGCCTTGTTCGCGATCCCGGACCAGGGCGCGCATAAAAACTACGACGAGATCGATATTCCGCATCTCGGCAGCCTGATCCTGACCCACAGCTGGAACGGCCGGGTTCGCGGGCTCGAGGAGTGGCCGCCCGATCAATGGCCGCCGGTATGGCCGGTGTTTTTTTCGTTTCGTATTATGGTCGGCATAGCCCTGCTGATGCTGGCGGTCGTGGTGGTTGGCTGGGTACTGCGATTGCGCGGGAATTTGTACGATAGCGTCTGGTTTTTGCGCCTCTGCCAATGGTTTGCACCGGCCGGTTTTGTGGCGGTGCTGATGGGTTGGACGACCACCGAGGTCGGGCGCCAGCCCTGGACGGTTTATGGGGTGCTCCGCACCGCGGATTCGGTCACACCTTCGCTGACCGGCCGTGACGTGCTCGCTTCGCTGCTGATGTATGTTGCGGTTTATTTGATCTTGTACCCGGCTGGGGTTGGTTACATGGCGGCGCTTGTCCGACGCGGATTGCAGCCTGGGGAGGAGGATATCGGCGAGGTCGGGGCCGGGCACCCGCAGACGCCGATCGCCGAGATCGCCAGGCGCCCGGGCGGCGGAGTGCCGCAGCAGATCGGAGGTCCCGCCGCATGACCACCGTGCCGACGCTCGACTTGGTGCCGATATGGACGCTGCTGCTCGCGTTCACCGTCGCCTATTATGTGCTGTTCGACGGTTTCGATCTCGGGGTCGGCATGCTGTACAGGTTGGCCCCGCGTGCCGCCTGGCGGCCCATCATCATGCGCTCGATCCTGCCGGTGTGGGACGGCAACGAGACTTGGCTCGTGCTCGGCGGGTTGGGGCTGCTGGGGGCGTTTCCGCTGGCTTTTACGATCATTATCCCGGCTGTCTATTTTCCGATCATCATCATGCTGTTGGCGCTGGTGTTCCGCGGCGTCGCCTTCGAATTTCGCTTCAAAAGCCCGTTGGCGCAGCGCTTTTGGAATGCCGGGTTCAGCATCGGCTCGGCGATCGCAACCTTGGCGCAGGGGGTCGTCCTCGGCACTTTTATCCAGGGTTTTAATGTCAGCGGGCGGCAATTCGCCGGCTCTTCGCTGGACTGGGTTTCGCTATTCGCAGCGTTGACTGCGGTATCTCTGGTGTTCGGATACGGCCTTCTCGGTGCCGGCTGGCTGATCATGAAAACCGACGGCGAATTGCAGGCCTGGTCCCGCCGGGCCGCGCGCGTGTGCCTCGTCGGCGTCGTGCTGGCAATCGTAGCTGTCAGCATTTGGACGCCGCTGCTCAACGAGCGGGTCGCGCACCGCTGGTTCAGCCTGCCGAACCTGTTCTGGCTGTCGCCGATCCCGGTGTTGACGGCCCTGGTGGCCATTTCAATTTGGCTGGCGCTCGACCGCGACAACGAATTCTGGCCTTTCCTCGGTGCAGTCTTGCTGTTCCTGCTGTCGTTCCTCGGCATTGCCGTCAGTTTGTGGCCGTTTATCGTTCCCTATCAATACACGCTGTGGCAGGCGGCCGCAGATGAGAGCACACAGGCGTTTTTGTTGATCGGCACATTGCTGCTAATACCGATCATTCTCATCTATACCGCTTGGTCCTACTGGGTTTTTCGCGGCAAGGTGCGCGCGGATCTGGCGGATTGAGAGCATGTAGGCGGAAAATCGCGCTGCACCCTGTTACCTTCCGGTGCCCGCCCCGGAGTTTTCCGCCAGGCGACATCTCATTCAGCGCCAAGGGGGGAGATCGTCGTCAGAGGCCGGCCGCCGCCTTCATCTCACCGGCGAGTTCGTCGTAGCAGACCGTCCACGCCTCTCGGACCGCGGGCGTGAAGTCTTCCCCCAGCGCCTGTTCGAGGGTCCAGAGCAGCGCTTCTCGCATCGCGTCGTAGTCGGCGAGCTTGACGCCGTACTCGACATGACGGACGGCAAGATCACGGATCGCAGGCAGAACCTGACCCGGCTCAGGCAAATTGCATACGGCCATAGCGAGCATCGTCATCAGCTTGACGCCCTGAATGCGCATGTCGTTCTTGAATAGCGGCCGGAAACTCGGGTTGGCTGCGAATAGCCGCTCGTAGAACAGCGCCCCGGCCACCTCCGGCATCACCGCCAGCCTGGCGAAGGTCGTCCGGACAAGTTCCTGTTGCGCGGCATTCACGATTGTGTCTACCTCTGCCGTGCGGGACCGCTCACTCGTCTTAGCGCGACGGCCCCCGCAGCACGGCGGGTGAGCTACCGAGCGCGCGCAGGGCGTGACGCAACGACAGGGAACGGTTTTTCTCCTTGGTGCGCCATTTTCGATGGGCGACGACAGCATTAGGATAGAAGCGGTTGCGAAGTCGTCTCATTGAGCGCCAGGCGACGTCTCATTCAGCGCCAAGCGGGAAGGTCGTTGTCAGACGCCGGCCGCCGCCGTCATCTCACCGGCGAGTTCGTCGTAGCACACCGTCCACGCCTCCCGGACCGCGGGCGTGAAGTCTTTTCCCAGCACCTGTTCGAGGGTCCAGAGCAGCGCTTCCCGCAGCGCGTCGTAGTCGGCGAGCTTGACGCCGTACTCGACATGACGGACGGCAAGATCACGGATCGCGGGCAGAACCTGACCCGGCTCAGGCAAATTGTATACGACCATAGCGAGCATGGTCATCAGCTTGACGCCCTGAATGCGCATGTCGTTCTTGAATAGCGGCCGGAAACTCGGGTTGGCTGCGAACAGCCGCTCGTAGAACAGCGCCCCGGCCACCTCCGGCATCACAGCCAGCCTGGCGAAGGTCGTCCGGACAAGTTCCTGCTGCGCGGCATTCACGACGTTTCCACCTCCGCCCTCCGGGGCCGCTTACTCGTCTTTGCGCGACGCTGCCCGCAGCACGGCGGGCGGGCTGCCGAACTCGCTCACGAACGCGCGATAGAATGTCGCCATACTGTTGAAGCCCCAGCCGAAAGCGATGTCGACCACCGACCGGCCGGTTCCCGTCGCCCCGGCGATCGTGTCGCGGCACCGGAGCAGCCGCTGGCGCAAAACGTATCGGGCGAAAGTGCTACTGCTCGGCTCGAACAGCCGGTGTAGCTGGCGCGCGGAGATGCCCAGCGCGGCGGCGGCGCTGGCGGGGGTCAGGCCGGGATCGGCGAGATGCAGATCAACGTGGCGCCTGACCGCCGCGAGCTGCGCCGACCGCAGCGAATCCCGCCCCCACTCGGTGCCCTCGTCGGAGGCGCCACACGCCAGCGTCACAAGGCCGCAGAGATTGCGCAGCACGGCTTCGCCGAGTTCGTCGGCAAGGAGCGGCGCCTGCGCCTTCGCCGCATCCATGGCAGCGCCGAGGAGCGAGCCGAGCGGCGAGGCGCCGGGCAACCGAAACGGGCGAGCCAATCGGCCCCCCACCAGAAGCGGCGAGAGCGCGGCCCGCGGAATGACCAGCATATCGAACGAGGCAGGGCCTTTCGATTCCCTGTTGAATCGCCATTCGGTCGAGCTCACGCAGAAATCGCCGGTCTCGAGAATGAGGTCGACCGGCATGCTGCCTGGGGCGATCCTCCAGATCGCCGGCCGGCGGAATCGGCGGATGAAGAACGCCTCGGTCTTGTCCTTGGCAACGTCGGCCGCGGTGCGTTGGACCCTCTCGAGTCCCGATTTGATATCCAGCAGCGCAAATTCGCCCGCAACCCATCCGCTCGCTTCGGCACGAAAGGTGCCAGGGTCCGGGATCTCGCTTGGCGTGATACTATGGGCCTGCCTCGCGAAGAAGTCGCACCAGAGCCGCACACGGTCGCGCGGCGGCAGGTCGTCCGTTGAAAACCGGACTTGCATGGCCATCCCTATGGTCGCCCCCGGAAGCTAAAACTAACCGCACGGGTAAGGCTAGCCGCGAGACCTGGGGTCCGTGCCGTTTTTGAAGGCAGTCGTCCGGCGCCTCTTAGCCCCTCCGGCCTTCGCCGGCCGGCCTCTCCGCGTGCCGGCTGCGCGGCTGAGCTGGCCCCAGCAATCTCTGCGTCAAGGAAGACCCCGACGGTCCGCTAAACAGCCTACCAGCGGCTTCAGCACCTGAAGGTCGGATCGGCGCTGAATGAGACATCGTGCGGCGTTCAGTGAGACGACGCTAGCGACGCGCGGCCCTATCCATTTGAGATCGGAGTGTAACGCCGAAGTTCCACATTTCTTGCAGGGAGATCGCGATGACACGGTGGATGTATCGGGAGGCTGTCACTGATCAATCTCAGGGCATGGAACTGCCAACGATCCATCAGGTCGTGCCCAATTGGGGTATGCCGCGGATCATGACGAAGATGGACGCCGGAGTTGCGGTTCACGATGGCGTGAGGTCATCAGCTATGTGGCAAGGCACACCAATCGTGTTCGTTGTTGACGACGACCTCTCCGTGCGCAAATCGCTCGAATTGCTGATCTGCAACGCAGGGTGGCAACCAGAGACCTTCGAGTCCGCGCAGGATTTCCTGTGTCGTGAACGAGTTCTCGTGCCGAGTTGTCTCGTTCTCGACATTGCGCTTCCGGGCCTCAATGGCCTCGATTTGCAGAAGCAACTCGCAGCCGATCGGAAAGACATGCCGATCATCTTCGTTACGGATCATGGTGACGTTGCCATAACGGTTCAGGCCATGAAGGCGGGAGCCTTCGACTTCCTTGCCAAGCCATTTTGCGACGACGCGCTGCTGAGCGCCGTCCGGCAGGCGATCGAGCGTAGTAGGACTGTGCTTGATCATGAGGTGGAAATACGCGGGTTGCGAGACCGTTACACCTCCCTCAGCCGCCGCGAGCGGGAGGTGATGGCGCTCGTCGTTTCAGGCCTGTTGAATAAACAAGTCGGCTTCGAGCTTGGCATCAGTGAGATCACAGTGAAGGCGCACCGCGGTCAGGTGATGCGAAAAATGAAAGCGGGCTCGCTCGCCGACTTAGTAAAAATGGCGGTAAAACTCCACGTCTCACCTTCGGCGTAAGGTTGCCCTATTGGGTCATCGACAACACGATCGCCAAATCCGCGTCACGGCCTCGCGATTGCAGCGTTAACCTGCTCTGTCGTCGCTACGCGCGCGCGAGGGGCGAGCTAGGGGGACTCTGCGCTTCGCCGCCGCCGCAATCGACACTGGGTAAGCATCCGCCGAGTGCCGCGGTGTTGCACGGCCGTCGACCAAGCATGCGGACGACGCACTGGTGTCGCCTACCTCTTGAGGTCCGCGAGGAGTTCCTTGAGGTTCTCGATACCTTCGGCGGTAAAGGCAACGGTGGACATTTCGTCGATGTCCCAGACGGTGAGGACACCGTCTTCCGGCTCCATATCGAGGGCGATGTCGCGCAAGAGGTCCTCGTCCTCGCCGAGCATCTTGGCCACCCGGCCGATGGTGGAGACGGAACTGGGCGCCGCCATTGATCAGGCCGCGCGGTCGACGCGAGTAGCTCGCGGCCAATGCCAGGGCAGCAGTTCGTGCAACCGCGAGACTGGGTGATCACCGATGCGCGCGAGCACGTCGGCGAGCCAGGCGCGCGGATCGATGTTGTTCAACTTTGCCGACGCAATCAGCGAATACATCGCCGCTGCCCTCTCCCCGCCGCGGTCCGAACCGGCGAACAGCCATGACTTGCGCCCGAGTGCAATTCCGCGCAGCGCGCGTTCCGCCGCATTGTTGGTCAGGCAGATGCGTCCATCGGCAAGGAAGCGCGCAAAGGCATCCCATCGCTTGAGCATGTAGTCCATCGCCTTCGCGACGTCGGCATGACGCGAGAGCTTGCCGCGTTCGACGCGCATCCAGCTCTCGAGGGAGGTGGCGAGCGGCGCGACCCGGACCTGTCTTACGGCCTGCCGTTGGGTCGCTGGCAGGCCGTTGATGTCGCGTTCGACATCGAAGATCGCATCGATCCGGCGCACCGCCTCGATCGCGAGCGGCGCCTTGGCAACTTCGGCGAGCACGAACAGTTTGCGCCGTCCGTGTGCCCAACACGCGGCCTCAATGATCGGACCAGGCTGGCGTGCGGGGTGGTAGAGGTCGTTGAACCCGGCATAGGCGTCGGCTTGCAGAATGCCCGCGTAGCCGGCGAGATGTCGGCACGGATGCTCGCCGCTGCGATCGCGCGAATAGAAGAAGATCGCTGCTGGCGGTGCCGCGCCACCGAACGGCTGGTCGTCGCGCACATAGGTCCATAATCGGCCGGTGACGGTCTTGACCTTGGCCAACACCGGCACGGTGGTCTCATCGCCGTGTAGGCGCTCGGCGGCGAGTACGTGGGCCTTGATCAGCGTCACCAATGGCGACAGCGCCGTCGTGCAGGCACCCACCCAATCGGCCAGTATGGAGACGCTGAGATCGATGCCCTCGCGGGCAAACCGCTCGCTTTGGCGGTTCAACGGCTGATGCTCGCCGAACTTGCCATGGACGATCGTCGCCAGCAGGTCCGGACCGGCGCGGCCACGGGAAATCGGATGGAACGGCGCCGGCGGCTGCGTGATCGTCTCGCACGAGCGGCAGGAGAACTTCTCTCGCACCGTCTGGATCACCTTGTAGGTCCGTGGAATGCTCTCCAACGTCTCGGTGGTGGTCTCGCCGAGCTTGGTGAGCTGACCGCCACAGCACGGACAGCTTGTCGGCGACGGCAGCACCAGCCGCTCGCGCGGCAGGTGCGCCGGTAACGGTGCGCGCACCGGCTTGGCGCGTGTGAACGGGCGCACGTTCGTCCTGTTCGTGGCCGCATGAGCGGCAGCCGCTTCGTCCTCGGCGGCAGCGGTCTCGAGTTCCTCGATCTGCATCTCCAACTGATCGAGCAGCTTGCGTCCACGCTCGGCGGAGGCGCCGAAGCGGTCACGCTTCATCTTGGCGATTAGCAGCTTCAGATGCGCAACCATCGCCTCGGCACCAGCGGCACGAGCCTCAAAATCACGCCGCGCGGCCTGCTCGGAGATTAGCGCTGCTTTCAGCGCGTCGATGTCATCCGGAAGTGTACCGGCCGAATCGCTCATGCCGACAACTGAAATCACACTCGCCCGTGGTCATGCACGCGAAATCTTCAAAAAAACCCCGGCAACTGTGCAACTAGTCCAATCTTAGCCCGCCAGTTCCGGTCGCCAGGTTCGCTGCGGGTGTCTCCAGTCAATTCCCTCTAGCATGTAGCCGAGTTGGGCCGCCGTAATCGCAACCACTCCATCCGCCGGCGATGGCCAGATGAACCGACCGCGCTCGAGTCGCTTGGCATATAGCGACATGCCGAGGCCGTCATGCCAAAGAACCTTTATCAGATCACCCCGACGACCCCGGAAAACATACGCATCGCCGGCGTGCGGGTTGCGCTGCAGGGACTGTTGTACTTGCAGGGCAAGGCCATTCATCCCGCGACGCATATCGGTCCTGCCTGCGGCCAGCCAGACGCGCATACCCGAGGGTGGCATCATCATCCGCGCAACACCGACAGCACGCGGCGGAGCGCCGCAACGCTCACTCCTTCGTCGATACTCACGCGCACGCTGCCGTTCAGCTCGATCTCGATCAACCCCGTTCGCCGTGGCGTTATCACCCGAGACGGCAACGGCTCTGATGCCGCCGGCGTCTCGCTCGGAACAGGCGCAATCCGCGCGGGGAAGAGATGCAGCTCCGAGCCGCAGGCAGTCTCGGCTGCAGCGAGGCGACGCCAGCGATAGACCAGGCTCGGGCAGATCCCGTGTCGGCGGGCAACGTCCTGGATGCGTACCCCAGGCTGCACAGACTCCCCCACCACCTTGGCTCGAAACCGAGCGTCATGCGCCCGACGCCGCTCTCCCACGATCTCGATCCGTGGGCTTGCCTCGCCATCTGTGGCTGCCACTCTGGCAGCCTCATGCTTGCTTCCTATCATCCCCCGAAGCAAATCAAGCCGCCACTATTCAGACAAGGCGGTCGTCACCGTAGGGATACGACACTGGCATGGGGCGCTTGGTATCGCTCGCTGAAGGGGCGGCTCGGCACGATCCGCGGAATTTGGGCCAAATAGCCATGCGAGCGCCTGCTGCGTTATGCTTGCATGTTTGTGCGCGTCAGTCAGACAATCACCAACAACTCTGTGCTCACGCGGGCGAACCCACAGTGACCTGCTCCCGGCCCTTTAAGCTGGCAGGTTCCGTAAATCGGAAAATCAAATATCCAAAAGTATCGTTGTGGGTGGGTCTAATGACTCTCTGCGATTACAGGAGACACTGCGGGGGGGGGCGCGTCGCCCAGGCGTCGCTAGCGGCCGAAGACGCCGCGTTGCTCGGGATAGGGTCTATAGCACTGCAGACAAGGCGTGGAATCCATTACACGAGGTCGGCCGATACCTTCGTCCAATTGACCGCCCGTATTGCGTCTGGTTAGATTGGTTCTGCCTCCCGATCGTTGAGAAGGGCGTGGACATCCTCGCGAAGACATCGGGGCAAACAAAGCAACGCACAACCTCGGGAGATCCGGACGCTGAATTCTACTGCTGGCTGCTCGCTACCGTGGCTGTCATTGGCGCAGTCGCAGGCACTGTGCCTACAGGTGGTGTCCGGTTTATTGTGGGTGCTCTGGTCGTGGCCGCAGCTGGGGCGCCGTGCGTTCACGCGGCAGCAGATTGACGCAGGTACGCGCTATTTCGGATGCTCGACGGCTGGAAGGCCTCTTCCCGGTTCTCGGCTAGCTCGGTGGCCCCGGCTGGCTTCAACCGGAATGGGTCGCTGGCTTCGATCGGAAGCGGCGGCTGACTTCATCGGAACCCCGCACCTGAGACGGAGATGAGCATGCAATTCCACAACCGGACTGTCATTGTCACCGGTGGCACCGGAGCGCTAGGCACAGCAGTAGTCGGTGCACTGCTCGCTGACGGAGCACACTGTCTTGTCCCGTACAGACGGGACGCAGACGTGGATACTTTTCCGCACAAAGACCGAGTTACTCTGGTATCTCGATGCGACCTGACAGATGAAGCCGATGTCAGCCGCCTCTATGACGGGGTGACAGACCTGTGGGCCTCGATCCACCTCGCCGGCGGGTTTGCGATGGGCGATCTGTTGGACACTGACAAGACCAGTCTTATGCAGATGGTGAATATGAACTTCGTCAGCTGCTATCTTTGTTGTCGGGCTGCACTTGGAGCTTTCGGCCCGCCCGGCGGGCGGATCGTCAACGTAGCGTCCCGACCGGCGTTGGAGCCGCGGGGCGGATCCGGTATCACGGCCTATACTGCCAGCAAGTCGGCCGTTGCCGCGCTTACGCAGGCACTTGCCGCCGAAGTCGCGGGACGAAACATTCTGGTCAACGCCATTGCCCCATCGATAATCAACACACCAGCCAACCGGGCCGCGATGCCCAAGGCCAACCACGCTGCCTGGCCCACGCCCGAAGAGATCAGCGCAGCGATCACATTCCTCGCGTCTCCCGAGAACAAGGTCACAAGCGGAGCGATCGTATCAGTTTACGGTCGCGCGTAGCCGGCAAGAGCGGCATCAAATTCCGGCCGGCATGCCCTAGTGCCCCGCGCCGTTGATTCTGCGGCTGATTTCTGAGTCGATGTCTTCCTTATAGAGCATGCAAAGTCGTGGAGAGTCGGTCGCCATCAGCTAGACTGCGCCGGCCGCTCGAATGGCCCACCGCACCCGCGCCCGATGCGTCAGCTTGCCGGTAAAACCTCTACGTTGCCGGTCATCCCGAACAACTCATGCATGAAGTGCGTGCAGGTCACCTCGTAGCGTCCCGGTTTCTGTGGAGTGAACCGTAGTTCGACCTCACTGTGCTGGTCCACTTCTTGGGCGCCGTCCCTTGGCGGAGCCGTTCCAGGCCGGAACGTGCTCGCGGCGAAAAGTGTCGGCGCGCTGAAATCGTGACCCTCGCCCGCGTCATTGATCAGGACCAGCGTCACCGGCTTGCCCGCCTGCAGCCGGATGTTCTCCGGGGTGAATGCGAAGTTTGAAAGGCGAACGGTAACGGCATCGGCAACCGGCCCGTGGCCGGGGCTAACCGCTCCACCGCGGCGCGCACCGCCCGCCAGTCCAACTTGATCTCGTAGACGGTGCGACCATGAGCGAAGGAATGGATCCAGGGTGTGCCGTTCGCGCGGCGCATGATCCTGGCCTTGCAGGCCCCGTATTCGACACCCTCGGGCGGATCGGCGAGCGTTGCTCCCTCGAAGCGAGCCGGGTCGGCCAGCACATCCGCAACGGTGATGCCGGCCAGGTCCGCATCGTCGAAGGGCAGCGCCACATCCGGCAACAGGACGCCGTCGCACTGGCGGCCGATGATCCGCGTGGCGTTGTCGATCTCTGTACCGGTGCGGTCCGCGAGGCGTTGCGCCTGCTGGGTGACGAACACGTCCCGCGCCTTGGCTACCTCCGTCGTCAGCCGATGCGCTTGCCTGGCGTGCATCTCGCGCAGGCTTGCTTGATCGGCGATGGTCAGCGGTGGGCAGGCGGCGACGGTATCCAATGCAACGGCTGTCTTGAGGATCGGCCGCCGCCCGTCCGCGTCCTGTGCCACTGGCGGGTCAAGCACTGGCGCGCCCTCGAACACCAGACGTTCTGGCGCACCCACCATGCGATCAACGATCGAGCGCTCGAGCAACTGGCCGCCGGCGCCGACCATCAGCCATCCCAGCCCGGCCAGCCAGCAGCGCGCATGCAGTGATTTCAGGAACCGATCCATGTCGGCACCATCCTTCACCAACACGTAGACATGCAGGCCGTTCGAGCCGGGCAGGCGTTCCCCTGTATCCACACGATACAGACCGGCGCTGGTCGAGCGTCGCAGAACGCGGGCCACGCCAGCGGGGTCCCGCACCACCGAGACCAGCGCCGGCCAGTACCCGCCCAGCGCCTCGAGGCGCTCGGCAACCTCGGGCGGCATACCCTTGGTGTCGAAATCCAGCAGCGCCAGCGCGGGTCGGCCTGGCCGGTAGACGATATGATCACCCGTGCGGGCAATGACCCCGCGGCGCTCCTCGCCATCGCCTAAGTTGCGCTTGGTGGTGATCTCGACCTTGTCTGGCAGACCAGGTCGCAGCGCACCAAGCGCGATGGCTTCGTGCGAGGCAAGCGTGCCGATGAGGTCCGCAAAGCGCGCAATATCGGGGAGCACAATCCGCAACGCGTCGCCGCGCGACATGACGCACGCGCTGCCGTCGCTGTTCAGCTTGCCCGCTGTATCGATGCTGATCCGCTTCGTGAGCGGGCCACCGGACTTGGCGAAGCGGGTGCTTTCGATCTGCGCGAAGCGCTGGTCAGTATCGGGTTCGCGCGCGCTCACTGAATCGCCTCCGGCCGCGATTGCGCCGGATGCACGGCACCACCGAATGGCACGATCAACAACGTTCGCGGGCACCCGAGGAACGCGCCCCACTCACGCGCGCGCCGGCTGGTCGTTTCAATAAACGCTAATCTGCCCGCGGAGATGGTGGCTGTCACAGCCGCGCGGTAGTGATCCCGCTCACCAGCCGTGCCATGCACAGTCACGGCACGGCACCAGTACTTTAGCTGGCGCGCGCACCTCCATTCAGAGAGTGCGGGATCCGGCTCGCCGTAACCCGGATCGGCACCGACGAGGACACAGGTCGGCCGGCGCTGCCTACCGACTAGTCGCGCGGGCCAGACTGCTCCCGTATCCTCGATGACGATGAGCCGTAAGGATGTCGGCGGCAGCGGCGCGCAATAGCGGGAGATGCGGCAATCCCAAACGTCCGGCCACATCGCACGCCCGCTCCAAAGAAGCGCGGTCGGTGAGGGTGATGACTTGTGTGCTGCTGTCGCTCCCTGTAGAAGCACCTGTACCGTTGTCTTCGAGTTGCGCCCGTCCGCGAGTTACCGCCCGCGGCGGGCGTCTTCGTGCCAGCGGAGGCCCTGCGCCGTTGCGGTGCACGAGTCACGCTGCCTGCCGCGCGCGGCGCATAGGCGAATGTGCCTGCAGCGCGTCTTCGTGCGCCCACCTGTCCAGTTCCCCGCGGTCATACAACGGCAGCGTCCCCAAGTACCCGCAGCCGGGGCCGCGGCCGATTGCGCGCCAGTTCCGGAGGGTTTTCTCTTTCAGCGGCAGGCCGTGCACCTTGTCGAGGTACTTCGCGGCGAGCTCGGTCCGCGATCGCGGAGGCCAATCGTCGGGCGGCGCGGTGTCGTTGGGCATCCCCCAAAGTCCCTTTGCTACGTGGCAGCAAAGGATCTAGTCCCGCATCGTCCCCTTTGACGAAATGGGCAAATGGGCGCGCCGTAATTTCATGCTCGGTAGTTGGCGCCTACGTTTTTTCGGGGCCTGCCCTTTTTGTTGCCTTTTTCAAGGTGAAGGGACCGAACGACAGTCGTCGAATACCGATTGCTCTTTGCCCACAATTCGGCAACTCGCCTGGTCGTCATTCCGCCGTCGTAGGCCTCGTTGTAGCGCCGCCTTATCTCCGACTCCGCTGGGGGCCTGGCCGCTTTAGGTTCCGACTGCGGTTCCGCTGATTCACCTCGTTTCGGTTCCGCCAACTCACCTCGCTTCGGCTCGTCGTTCCGCTCGACGCGCACCACATACAACCGACGCCACGCTGACGTGTTGGGCAGCCGGATGCGGAGGGATCCATCCAGCAGGTACAGGTGCAGAAAACTGTTCGTCTCGAAGATGTCGCGGGGCAACACGATCCGCTCCCCGATCGGCAAGAAGGAACAGTCGCGCCCCGTCAGACGAAGATCATCCCGTACTCTGATGGCCCGCAGCAACTCCGCACCGAGGAACGAAAAATGGACTTCGGCGTTGTCGCTTACCCAAGGGCGAGCCATCGCGTCCGGTATCAACATCTCCGCCGCTTCCACAAGCGTCCACCCAGCCCCAGCCTCAGGGCGAGCAGGCTGGCCGATGGTTCCTTCATGAGCCGCCGCCTACAACGCTGGATCGGCCAGGCATCAGATGCTCGATTGCCCGATCCTGCAATCTTGACCGACTGGCCTCAGCGAGATGCAAATATTTCTGTGTCACCGCGAGATTGCGGTGACGCAGCATTTTGCCGACTTCGGCCGTGGACACGCCTGCAACGATGCCGGCCGTGCCGATGCTGTGCCGAAGTGAATGAAGGACGAGCCCGGCGGGCAGCTCCGCCTTCGCCCGTATTCGATTCCAGTCGAGGTTGACGGCAATCAGTTTGCCGCGTTGGGGCACAAAAACAGCATTACCGTCAGCAGCAGCTTCCGGCCGCACGGCCGCCAAAGCAGCCGCTGCAATCGGTGGCAGGGACACAGTCTCCGTTCTGCCCCCGTTGCGCGCCAGCTTTGACCCCTTCGGGTTGCGCAGTACGACCCGTCGAGCGCCTAGATCAATGTCTCCCCACTGAAGCGTGCGGGCCTCGTTGCGTCGCATCCCCGTTGCTGCGACCAGCACCACGAAGGCACGAACAAGCGGGCGAAGTTCTCCTTCAGCGACCATGCCGTCCATTGTCGCGAAGAGCCGGGCGTATTGTTCCGGTCGATCCAGGATCGTCGTTCGCTCACCGCCGCCGTCGAGACGCAGGGAGCCAATGATCGGGTTGCGGTCGAGCTGACCTTCACCAACTGCCCAGGTCAGCATCGAAGACAGTACGCGCACGGCCCGCCGCGCGGCTCCGGGGCCGCCCAGCTTGCGCTTACGGGTGTTCGTGCGCCGGTCTGTTTCCACTAAACGGTGCAAACGCCGCACCATGGGGATGTCAATCGACGACAGCTTTTCGCCGCCGATATGTGACAGGACATGCAGCCTCGCCGTGGCGCCGTTCTCGGTCTGACTGCGCTCCGTATGCTTGGCGAACTCGGGACTGGCAGCATAGGCAGCCCACGCTTCGCGCACCGTCCAATCCTGGCGTAGCTTGTCGCGATCCTCAGCCGGATCGCCGCCGGCATCCACCCTTGCCAATGTCCGCTTCGCAGCAATGCGGGCAGCGTCCAGCGACATGGTCTTCGGGTCGCCGACCTTGACGCGCCGCTCGCGTCCCCCAGGCGCTGTGTATCGAACGAAATAAAGTGACGCCCACTTTGCCGCTCCATTCCTCCGCGGCTTCACCCTGAGGGCGAGTCGGGGCACCTCCGTATCGAAATATGAGGTGTCCCGAGCTGGGGGCACCTCTTCGGTGTGACGCCGCACTAGGGCGGCGGTCAGCTTGGTCTGCATGGGGCTTCTCGGGACAGGTTCACTGCGCCAAGCCCATTCGCCTGTCCCCGCCGATCCGGCCTGCCGTTAGGGTTCCCGCAGCACGCGGAAGCGAATTGGTGACTTCGTGTTACCATCTTGACGCTGCTGCCGTGTCCAAAGTTGGTTTCCTGGTTGGTGTCTGCGGGGACATGCAGGGGACAGGATGACCCCGCCTGTCCTGTCCTATCCTATCCCGCAACTCTTGTTACCATCCCTGGGGACCCCGCGCAACAGGAGAAGCCCATATATGCGGGGACAACTCGACAACGTGCGGGACAGGAAACGACCGGCCTGGACGCCTAGAATTGAACTTTCACGTTGGTAACACGGGTTCGAATCCCGTACGGGACGCCAGCTTCGCTAGTCGTCTAGTTTGCTCGATATTTCAATCACTTATTACGAGGCGATGAGGCGATGGAGGCGATTGCGGACTGATACTCGCTCTGATACCCTTACGGGTCGGGCGCCGGGCGGCCCACGGGCGAACCAATCACACTTTAGTGGCGCCGCATGTAGCCTGCGCAACCGCGAATCGGTATTGTGGAAGCGGCGCCTTATCAACTTTGTGGAAGCGCCAGCCAGGTTCGGACCCTGACCGGCGCTTTGCCGAAGGAGTCGAGTATGGCCATGCAGTCAGATCTCCCGCCGCCCTCCGAGGATGAACCTTCTGGGGTTCCGCTACCCGACGCGGTGACGCCGGTCGAGGGACCGCCCGAGAAACCGAAGCCACGAAGCCTCGCGGAGCAGATCGCGAAGCTGTGGGAAAGCCCGGTTGTCACCTCAGCGACGAAGGCGGCGGACGCCTACGTGGCCAAGTCGCTCGCCAAGGTGAATGAATTCCTGGCGCGGCTGAACGCCAAAAAGTAACCCTAGCCGCTCGCTGTGGTTGGTGCGCCTCGGCAGTTGTCCTGCTCAATCCTGCGGGCAAACGAAGGGCTGCAACGGGTTGGTCAGCGCAATCGCGAGTAGTCATCGAACGGTCACGTTTTCCACCAAAACTGTGGACAAGGCTGGGGATAGTTGCCATCTGTTCTTCGTGAACACGAAGTCTCCCGGGGCATTCGACGATATTGCCTACAAAGTGGGCAAACCCTAACGCATTAGAGATATTGCAAAATGGCCTCACAAAAGGACAGCGATATTGCCTTACCAACATGAACTGCCATCACTATGTTATTGATCAGAAAAAACTTCTGGAGAGTGGACAAAACCTCAACCGGTTCAACCACTGATTGATTTATCCCGCCCAGGCGACTCGATCGGGTGTGGCAGGCCCACCTCTCCCCGCCCGGCGCCGTCGCGGTGCCCCGTGCTGACCGACAAGCCCAACATCGTCATCGCCAAGCCGCCTCGCCGGATCAGGCGCGAGCCGCAACCTGTCCCCGCGCGCATCGTGGGGACGGCCGGAATGCCTTGTCGCCGCTGTCGGAAGACGAGCAAGAGGCCGGGCGCGCAGCAGCGGATGCAAATAAAGACACCAGCGGACTGGCGTTCGCCTATTGGTGATTCGATCGTGCTCAGCGGCGCCCCCTCACGATCGCGTGACACCCGCTCGCTGCCGGGACTCGTGCCCACATTTGCCCCCCGGGTTTCGCGGCCGCTTTTGCACAGCACGTCCCGAACTCCACCAGCGCGAGCTGAACATCGTCAAGTATGATGAACTCCTGTCGTTATCTTCGTTGACCAACCGGCAGACTGAATTGCCGCTGGATTCTTCACTGCCCGCTAACTGATGCACGTCGGTGTCGGACCAAACGCGTCCGCCTCACATCGCGCTTTGTCTCACGCCGTCCAGGTCAGCCCTGCAAATCGAACTGAATGCCAGAAGCGGATCGGGATCGAGCCTCTTGGACAATGCCTCTTTCGCGAGGCGCCGGAGCTCGATACTCGGTTTCAGCGCAATCTCGAGAATGGCTCTGAGTACCGCCTCGGCTCCACTGATGACATCAGGCGGAGCGAAGAGCCTCATTCGATTGAGAAGCCCGATCAAGCGCTGCTCATCGCCGCCAAGCGAGATCTCGTCGTGTAAAAAAGCGTTCAGCAGCATATTCGACGCACTCATCAAGAAATCAGCATAGACAGTCTCTCGCTTCGCAACCTCCTTTTCGACGCGCTGAAGGCGATTCTGGTAGAACTGGTTGTGCCTGGCCGCGAGCAGCGATGTGCCAGCTCCGATGAGCGCCCCTAATAGCGCTGAAACCGGGCCTAGGAGAGCTGGATTGACTTGCAAAGTCGCCTCCAAGGAATGTCGCTGTGTAGAATCCGCGGTGTTCTGCTGAAGCCTTTCATCATCTCGCCGAGGCGCTTTGCGTCAGTGGTCTGACGGTGGCGGTGTGCGCGAGATCGATGCTTTGGCTCGCGATGCGGCGCGGATTGTTCTGTTTCAGCGGCTAACATGGGTCTGAGCAACGCCATCTCTCTTGAATGATGGCGCGATGTGGCAGACCCACACCGCACCGCTATCATCATCGCCTCTTCTCTGGGCATTCAACGGAAGAGGTGTAGTAGCGCCGATAATAAGAGTCCTAACAAGAGTAAGATGGCGTCGTGTAATAGTAATTGTTCGTCGTCTTGTCGCTCGACGAGGCCGCCGCGGCTCCGGTGGCGGCGCCAGCCGCATACCCGCCCCAGTAATAGGCGCCGCGGCCATAGCCACCGTAGTACCCGTCGCCGTAGTATCCGCCATCAGAGTACCCGCCGCCGCCGCGGTCGACGTTGACATTAGCGCTGCGGTCGACATTGACATTACCGGAGTTCAAGGCGCCAGAGACATTCGCGGAGTTCAAGGGGCCGCCAGAGATATTCCCGGAGGCAACATTTCCCAGGGGACCGCCAGGCCCGCCGCTCTGAGGGGGTATCTGCGGACCACCGCCCGCCATCGGGAGACCCGGTAAGCCACCGCCCGTCGGCGGAGCCGGTAAGCCACCACCCATCGGCGGGGCCGGTAGCCCACCACCCGTCGGCGGTGGGGGAGGCGGTGGGCCAAAGGCAAATGCGTCCGATGCTGCGGCCGTTAACGCGAGAAGACCGACAAAGGTCAGTTTCAGATGTTTCATAACTTGCTCCTTTCTCTCCCGGCGCAAGGGGTTGAGCCGACGTGTTGGAAGGTGAACTGGGAGCCCCGCGTCAGGTCTGGGGCTGAGCTCTGGCGATCTGCGCAAGATCCGCCCACAAAGGGCTCGGTTCTGGGGACCGGCGCGGTCAGCCGCCGGGGCGGTTGCCCGCGAATTGAATCGCCGCCACCGGCAAACGTGGATTGCTCCGGTCAGCGGTTTTTGCTGCTGACAGGGCCGGTGGGCCGGCATCGAATATTGCCGCCATGCGCGCGAGGCGCCGTCTGACCTCATCCGGCATTTCGCCTGATGCTTCGACGGCTGCCTGAATGATTCTCAAGGCCCCCCGCCGCCCTGCTGCATCGGTCGGCAAGAGCCGGGGCAGCGTTGCCAGAGCATGCTCTTGGTCGTGCCGGAGCAGAGCGCTCTGTTCGCGCACGATCTGCTTGAAACGGTCCAAGCTCAGGCTCTGGGCCTCTGGTAGTTGCTCACGTAACTGGCGCAAGGTTGCGAAGGCGCGCTCATCAACCCCGGGGCGCGGTTGGCCCAGGCCAATATAGACCAACGCCCGCACTGCGGCTTCGACCAGGCCGCCTTCCTGCGCGTCCGCAGCCAGCTCCGAGGAAGCCCGGGCCTGCAATGCCTCGCGCAGCACATCGCGACCCACCCTCCATTTTGATTTCGTTGAGTCCGCCTGAAATCCGGCGACCGCCTGCAAGAGCGGAGAGCCGTAGAGAGTTAGAAACCAAGCCTCGAGCGTGCGATCACGGAGTTCAGTCCAGCGGTCGAACGCCTTCACGACCTGATTCGAGATTTCTTCCTGTTTGGCAAAGAGGGGGTTATCGCGCGCGACCGGTTTGCGCTCACCCCGGACACTCTCTGCTAAGGCAGCAATCGGCTGCATGAATGGATTTTTGTCAGAGAACAGTCTGAACCGAAGTCGATGCGGGTGCAGCTCGCGCGTCACTGCCGCGGTGACTTCATTTGTCATCATGCGGACGATGGGGCTGAGGAATGTGCGATACATGCCCTGATTGATTTCCGAAAGACGCGCCACAGTGGCAAAACGGCAATCATCTTCTCCGTCGTTGCCACCGAGCGCCCGGATATCGTCAAGACTACGCTTTTCGAAGCGAACGACATAATCGCCATCCACCAGCTCGGCTTGCGCGGTCTTCGAGTCTTTGGGGACGAAGACCGCCTCATAGAGGCCAGGAGGGAGCGCGTCGATCAGGTCCATCGTCTGAGCAAACTTCTCGTGTTCCTTCTCGGCGACCCTCGCGGAAACGAAGATACCAAGATGCCCGATGGTCTGATGCAGCGCATAGACAATGGTCTGACCGCCTGCGATCAGTGCCTCATCCATATCATAGATGTCGGTGATCCAGCCGAGCGCCTGCGGCGGTGGTGTTATGTCGTCGCCCCAGGAACAGAAGACCACGATGGGTGATTTGATGTTGCGAAGATCGATCCGGATACCGTCCGAGGTGAAGATCTCGCCGGCGGAGAGCTTATTGCCAACGAACAGTTCATCGGTGATGAACTGCATCTCGGCCGCATTTAGCAGGACGGGGCTGCCCCACCACTTCTCGAACTCGAGGAACCGGGATGTCTCGGTATCAATGTTTGAATAGAGGTTATAGTCTTTTTTCCAGAAAGCATTTGACGGGTGCATATTTTCGAAGTTGGCGACCAGATTGGCGCCGTCGAAAATGCCGTTGCCGAGATCTCCAGCCAGGGAGGTCAGCCACGTACCGCCCAGAAGTCCGCCGAGAATGCATTGAGGAGCAGGCGCCTCGGCGAGTGTCTGCCATCCGTCCACCTTGCGCATGGTGATTTGGCCGGAGGCCAACAGCGCCCAGAACAGCATGGCCGCGGTTTCCGCTGATGGAAGGACGGTCTGCGTCTTGATGCGGCGCTTGAACTCCTCGTGCAGCCGCTCGATCGCATTGGTGGTACGCGCCGATCGCCACTGGCTTTCGGGCAACCGGGTGAAGGTGAACAGCCGGTCTCCGGCTTCCTCCAGGCTGTCCGCCGCGGCGCGGCATTTCAGTCGCCACTTGCGGATGAACGACTTGCGGCGCGCTTCGATCTCCTTCGCTGTCTTGGCGTAGATCATGCCGTTGTAGTCGCTCGAGATCTCTTCATGCAGCCGCTCAGGAGCGTGCGCCAGAAGGTTGCGATGCTTGTGCACCGTGCAGCGCTGCACCAAAGCCTCCGGCCACACTAGACCGAGTGCCTTCTCCAGCCCCGACGCGCCATCAATGATGACGAAGCCGGGGGTCTTCAGACCGCGTGAGATCAGATCATCGAGCAGGCTGCGCCAGGCCGCCTCGCTCTCGCCACCCATGTTGCGCACCGCCAGCAGCACCTTCTGGCCATCACGGCGAATACCCAGCACCACCAGCAGCGAGATCGACGTCGCCTTGCGGTCGAGCCGCACCCGTACCACCGTGCCATCGAGGATCAGCCGCACGGCGTCCTGTTCCGCCAGCGAGCGGCGGCACCACGCCTCCCAGGCGGCCTGCACTTTCCGCCAGACCCGGCTCACAGTATCTTTCGAAACTGCACCTTTGAACAGCGCTGCTAACGCTCGCCGCACCCGGCGCGTGTTGCTGCCGGACAAGTAGGCGCCGGCAATCAGCGCCTCGACCTGCCGTGTCATTCGCGCATAGCGTGGCAACACCTTGCTGTGCCATTCCTGGCTCGTGCCATCGCACTGGCGCTTGTCGGCAGTCCGCTTTCCTATTGGGCCGGAATCCACGGCAAAAGCCCGATGCGCTATCTCAGCCGGAGACTACACCACCTTGAATTTCAACCACTTCTGCGACGGCACCCTCATCATCATAATCTGCCAACCCGCCTGGCAGTTGCCGATCAGGCAAGGCTTGCCGTCGGCATCGGGATGCAACTTCATGACCTTTTCGACAAACCTGGCCTGGGCTCGGCAAACGTCCTCGATGGTTTGACCTGGAACTGGGTCGGGGAGGAAGCCGACGAAATAGCAGGGATGACCGGCTTCGAGGGCGACACCGATCTCGCTGGGCGACTTCATGCCGCCAATGCCGGGGCCGTGGCCGGCGCGCGGGTCGAAGACGACAAAGGGGCGTTTCCGCGGGTCAATTTTGGCACCCGCAGGAGGAATAATCCGTACCAGACCGTAGTTGACGGGCCGATCGAACGTGCGGCCGTCGAGCAGAAGCTCGAATGCGAAGCTGAGCGCATTGGGAGCCTTGCGGTTCATGTACTCGAAGTTCTGGTTGCCGCGTTGGCGCAGCGCGTCGAGGAACAGGACCGACCGCTGCCAAGCATCAGTCCAGTAATCGATCGCGTCCTGGTACGTGGCGAGGCCTGGCCAATCAGCCGATAACGCCTGCCATTGCCGAGACGAACCGGAGGAGGCCGGCCTACGGTCGCCAGCGGATCCAAGCGATGTGGTTGTAACGGATGTATCCATTTTGCTTATCCTTTCAGGCTTGGGGGACTCAGGTCTGGGGCTGAGCTCTGGCGATCTGCGCAAGATCCATTTTCTGGCTGGAGGCCGGCTGAGGTCTCTTCACCCGGAACCAAGCGACATAGAGCGCCGGAACGAAGATCAGCGTCAGAACCGTCGCGATCGCGAGGCCTCCTGCGATCGCGTAGGCCATCGGTCCCCAGAAAATGGTCGGCGCAATCGGGACCATGCCGAGGATTGCGGCTGCAGAGGTGAGCAGGATCGGGCGGAATCGGTGCGACGTCGCTTCGACGACCGCGTCCCACGGGTGGCGCCCGTGCTCCTTCTCCTTCTCGATCTGGTCGATCAGAATGACGGAGTTGCGGACGATCATGCCGGTGAGCGCGAGCACGCCAGCAGCGCCACGAACCCCAGGGGCTTATCCGCAAGCAGAAGGGCCGCGACCACCCCAATGATCCCGAGAGGGGCAACGCTGAGCACCAGGAACAGGCGGTTGAAGCTATGAAGCTGGATCATCAGCACCGTGAGTGTGAGGACGAGCATCAAGGGCAGGACGGCAGCGACTGACGTCTCCGCCTTGATGCTCTCCTCAACCGTTCCGCCCACGCTGATATGGTACCCATGCGGTAGGCTGGCATCCAGCGCCGCGATGTCAGGCGCTACGGCCTGGACGACCGTGGCGGCCTGTATTCCGGGCACGAGGTCGGCCTGCACCGTCACCGTGGGTCTGCGGTCCCGTCGCCAGACGATGGGGTATTCCTGGCCATACTCGACGGAAGCGATCTGGCTCAGGGGAACGGTGTGCCCGTTCGGCAATGGCACCTGAAGCGTGCGGATCGTTTCCAGTGACATACGCTGCTCGCCGGAGGCGCGGACCAGCACGTCAACGAGATAGATCCCGCTCCGTACCTGGGTTGCTATGACGCCGGACAGGACCGCGTTCAGGGACGCGGCGAGCTGCTGCGAGCTCAGCCCAAGGAGGCGGACCTGGTCCTGATCGACCTGGATCCGCACCGTACGGGCCGGTGCCATCCAATTGTAGTTGATGTTCTGCGCGCCCGGGTTCGATCCCAAAACGTCTGCGACTTTGAAGGCGATCGCCCGCACCTTGTCCGGCTCGGGTCCGCTCACGCGGTACTGCAGCGGCCATCCCACCGGGGGACCGAGTTCCAGCGGATAGACCCGCCCGACGACGTTCGGAAAGTCGTGCGCCAGCGCCTGCTCGAGCCTCGCCTTCACCTGCTCGCGCTGCTTCACGCCCTTAGTGACGACCACGGCCTGGGCGAAAAAGTCGTTGGGAAGCTGGACGTTGAGCGGCAGATAGAACCGGATGGCACCCTGCCCGACATAGGTGCTCCAGTGGTCTACGTCCGGATCGCCCTTCAGGAGCTTGTCCAGCCGGGCTGAGACATCCTGGGTCGCGTAGATCGAAGCATTCTCGGGCAACTGCACGTCCACGAGCAGTTCGGGACGGTCGGATGCCGGGAAGAACTGCTGCGGCACGAAGCGCGTGCCGTACAGCGCGGCCCCGAACAGTCCCAGAGTGGCGACGACTGTGACCCAGCGTGCCCGCATCGCCAGCACGAGGAAGCGGCGAAACGTGCGCATGATCGGGCCAGGTTCGGCCGAATGCGCCGCCTTGGGCTTCTTGAGAATCCAGACCCCGAGCAAGGGGGCAAAGACGACCGCGACGATCCAGGATACGATCAGCGCGATGGCCACGACGGCGAAAATCGAGAACGTGTACTCGCCCGCGGCGCTGCGCGCGAACCCGATGGGCACGAACCCGGCGACAGTGACCAGTGTGCCGGTGAGCATGGGAAAGGCTGTCGCGGTGTAGGCAGAGGTAGCGGCGCGCTCCTTGTCGTCGCCCATCTCCAGATGCGTCACCATCATCTCGACCGTGATCATGGCGTCGTCGACCAGCAGTCCGAGTGCAATAATCAGGGCGCCCAGCGAGATTCGCTGAAGGTCGATCCCGAAGAACATCATCGCCGCGAACACCGCGCCGAGCACGAGCGGGATCGAGAGGGCCACCACGGCGCCCGCGCGCAGGCCGAGGCTGACCAGGCTGACCCCCAGGACGATGGCGACGGCCTCCCAGAGCGCCTTCATGAACTCGTCCACGGCATGCTCGACGGTCACCGGCTGGTCGGCGACGAGCGTCGGCTCGATCCCGACTGGCAGGCTCGCCGTGATCTCCGTCATGGCTTGCGCGACGTTGTGGCCGAGGGCGAGGACGTCGCCGCCCTTGCGCATCGCGATCGCGAGCCCAATGCCGTCCTTTCCGTTGATACGGAACATCGGCTGCGCGGGGTCGGCAGGTCCGCGCGTGACGCGCGCGATATCACCCACGCGGATGATCCGGCCGTTCTTTGCGACGAAGTTGACAGCCAGTATGTCCTGCGCGGACCGGAACGCACCCGAAACGCGCACAAGGATCTTCTCGTGTCCGGTCTGCATGACGCCGGCGGGCGTGACGGCGTTCTGCGCCTGCAGCGCGGCGATCAATTCCGAGCGGTCGATCCCCAGGCCCGCCAACTGCTGGGTGGAGAATTCGACGTAAACGCGCTCGTCCTGGGCACCAAGAATGTCGATCTTGGATACATCCGGCACCTGGAGGAGCTGCTTGCGGACGTCAACGACGTAATCCCTCAGCTCCCGCTCTGTGAATCCGTCCGCGGTGAAGCCGTAAACAACGCCGTACGTGTCGCCGAACTCGTCGTTGAAGCCGGGGACGACTCCCTGCGGCAGCGTGTGTTGGATGTCGCGCACCTTCTTGCGCACCTGGTACCAGATGTCCGGCACCTCGGCAGTCGGCGTCGAATCCTTCAGATAGACGAAGATCGTGGCCTGGCCCGGTGTCGTGTAGCTTTTCAGGTAATCCGGGCTCGGCGTTTCCTGCAGCTTGCTCTCGATGCGGTCGGTAATCTGCTCGAGCGTGTCGCTGAGCGTGGCCCCAGGCCATGCGGCCTGCACCACCATGGTCTTAACGGTGAAGTCCGGGTCTTCGCTTCGCCCGAGGCGGAGGTAAGACCAGACGCCCGCGACCACGATGAGGAGCATGAAATAGGCGACCAGGGAACGGTGCCGGATCGCCCATTCGGAGAGGTTGAAACGTGTCATCAGCCGGCTCCCAGAAGCCGGACTTTTTGGCCTGGGCGTAGCGTCTGCACCCCGGCGGTGACGACGATCTCGCCGGTTTGCAGTCCCTGCGAGATCACCACCTTGCCGGGGTCGGACCGTACGACATCCACCGGGCAAAGCGACACGGTCTGGATCCGCCGATCGGCGGGGCTGGCTTGTCGCAGCCGGCGACAGTCGCGGCGATCAAGACGGCTGCTACCAGCCGAAACCTGAGCATTGGCACTACCTTTTGCTGTGGCGTTGACCGGAGGCTCTGCCTGCAAGGGCAGTCGGGATCGTTGCCCTTACCCGCCTCTTATATTAGGTGCACTGCATGGTGCAGTGTATTGATACGCACTTATAGGTGCAATGAGGAGTACGCATAACACTCGTAATGTTTCAGACCAGGCGGTGTCCAAAGCGCGTCGCGGCGGATTCCCGGAAGCAATCGTTGAACCTGCGCAACGCTTGCGGCATCAATTCGTGCGGGACGATATCGGCACCTCTTGCCCTGCTGGCGATCCAGCAGGTATCTCCGTGAATTTGTCGTTCTTCCACTGCATAGGGAGCGATCGCGTGAGTCATGAGCAGTTTTCCCTCAAAACGGCACACGAACACCCAAGGCTGGAACCGCATCGGCTCCAAGGACTGCTCATGTGCACCTCCTTCGATGCAGGATGTGTCTGTTCGCGCCGTGCGGCGTTCCTAGAACGGCGATCTGGAGACAACCCAGTCGGGCGCAAGTGACAGCACTTCACGAGCGTCTGTCGTTACAGCAAGCTGCGAACAGCGGCGATAATCGGGATTAAATTGTTGCGGCCAGCGCTGGTCGCGTGGCGAAGAGACGCTGCGCAGGCGCTCCCTCCGGACAGGCCGGACCTAAGCGGCGGGCGGGGGTGGCTTGTTGCAGCCGGCGACGGCCAGCCCGACCAGGGCGGCGGCTACGTTCTGGGACTTCAACATGAGCACTTGCCTTCGAACGGCCCAGGACCTGAGGTTTCCGGTGGCAAGGCCGGGCCGAGCGGCACGGGGATGCCTCCCGGTTCCTTGGGTCTTGCCTACATTACCTAGTGCAGTATAATGCCTTGTATCATGTAGTGCAAGAGAGAGGTATAGATGGAAATTCGCACCGGTTCAGATGGAGCCATCCCGAAGGCTTCAAGTGAGGCTACACCAAAAGATAGGCGCAGCGGGTCGCGGGAGGCCATCGTCGAGGCCGCAGAGCGCCTGTTCCTCCAGCGAGGCTTCGGCTCCGTCAGCATGGACGACCTGGCCGAGGCCGCCGGCGTGGCCCGGCGGACGCTCTACAACCAGTTCACAAGCAAGGAGGAGATCTTCCGAGAGATGCTCCTCAGGGTGTCGGCTCATCTTGAGGACGCATTTCCGCCCGGCATCGAAACCCAAGGTGATGTCGAGCAGGTGCTGCCCCTCATCGCGCGCATGATTCTGGAGCTCCACAAAAACCCGGAATATCTCGGGTTCCTTCGGATGGTGGTGGCCGACTCCCGCCAGTTTCCTTGGATCGCCGAGGAGTTCGCCTCCGTCATGGAGCCGCAAAGTGAGCGGCTTACTCGCTATTTCGCCCATCTGACCGCGATGGGCGTTTTGGACTGCGGCAATCCGCTGCTTGCGGCTCACCAGTTCATGGGGATGCTCAACGAGCTATCGCTTTGGCCCTGGATCATGGGTCGCGAAAGCCTGGCCATCCCGGCCGAGGAGGTGGTCGAAGAGACGGTCCGGATGTTCCGGCAGCGTTACCGGCGGCCCACAGTTCGAAGGGGCACGGTCGTGACGGCGCAGGCTAATGCCAAGCGGCGGAGACACTGACCCTTATCCCGTCACTCCTGCCGTAGCTGCCACCGGCGATCACCGAGAACGCCAGGCCATACCCAGGAACTGCGCCTGCAAACCTTCATGTTTTTCGGCCCGGGACCCTCTTGACTGGCCCATCCCGGCTCCCCAAAACCTTAGCACTCGACGTCAGGGAGTGCTAAGCCGCCGACAAGAGGGTCGGCACGACTGGCGACATATGGACGACGTGCTGAAAGCTCCTTGCCTTGAGCAAATAAAGGAGGGTGAGAGATGGCATTGTTTCCTGACCCGTTCGATGCGTTGGTCGGATTGCAGCAGGCGCTGGACTCCTACCGCACCAGTGATTGGCTGAGGTCCGGGCCGAGCGCCGGCGGAGCGTATCCGCCGCTCAACGTGTTCCGCAAAGGGGACGACTTCGTGCTGATCACCGAACTGCCCGGGGTCAAGAAGTCCGAACTCGATATACAGATAAACCGCAACACGATCCGACTGGCCGGAACGAAAGAAGTGAAATATCCCGAGAAGGCGAGCCTGCATCGGCGAGAGCGGCTGGAGGGCCGGTTCGATCGCGCCGTGACCTTGCCCATCGAGATCGACGCGGATGGGGTCAAGGCCGAATACCAGGACGGCATCCTGGCCCTGCTGTTGCCGCGCGCCCAGCGCGACAAGCCGAAGTCGATCAAGGTCAACTGACCATGAGCGAGCCAACCGGTCAGAAGATGGAGGATACCATGTCAGGTTCGCAGGAACTCACGGTCCGCGACAAAAGGGAAATGGTCGGCAAGGAGGAGAAGACCACTCCCGGTCGTTACTTCGTCCCCAATGCCGACATCTACGAGACAAACGATGCGTTGACTGTCGTGCTCGAAATGCCTGGGGTCGATCGGAGCCACTTGAACATATCGTTGGAAAACGATGTGCTACGAGTGGACGGGCAGATCGATTTCTCAAAATACGAAGGTATGGAGCCGGTGTACACCGAGTACAACATCGGCCACTACACGCGCTCGTTCACGCTCTCGAACAAGATCGACCAGGATCGAATCAGCGCGCAGCTCGAAGACGGCGTGCTGACACTGACCCTGCCCAAGGCGGCCGAAGCACGCGCGCGTCATATCGTCATCAGTTGAGCGATCATAAGCGCGTCAGTTGGGTTCGTCCTTCGCTGTCATTGCGAGGGACCGAAGCGACGAAGCAATCCCTCGCGGTGGCACGCACCGACTGGGGGATTGCCTCGCCTTCGGTTCGCAATCACGGGTCGCCGCCTGGCACAATTCTGCAACAAATCTATCCTTGCTCCGCGCCCTTGGGGTCTTCCTTCAAACCGCCGAGACGCAGAGCAGCGCAGAACCGCGAACTCACCAGGCTGATGGCGCTTGACATCCTCAGCCCTGGATGCCGAGCGCGCTGAGCGTCTCGCTATCCGGACGTCCGGTGACCCGCAAATGATGCTGGTGCTGGTAGGTCCGTAGTGCCGCGCGGGTCTTGGCGCCCATGCGACCGTCAACCGCGAGGTGGGCACCATTCTCATTGAGTGCGGTCTGCACCGCTTCAATGTGCTGCCCAGGTGTCATCGCTTGCGGCGCCGGGGCAGCAGGCGGCGGAGCTGCCGGCGGAGGCGCGGCCGCAGCCGCAGGCGTCGGCGGGGGGGCCGGAGGTGCGCTGGGCGCGCAGCCAGCAAGGCTGGTCCCCACCACTACAGCCGCAATGAGACCAAAGAGAGGTTTGATCATCCGGGTCATCCTTGAGAACAAATCGTTGCTCGGTGCGCGGGAAGCAACGCACCGGTATTCAATTCCTCCACTGTCTGCAGTCGTCATTGATCCAAATCAACGGGCGTGGGGTACCGGCGATCAGGGCGGCTCGACAAAGCGAAGCACACGCCAAGTGGCCGCTGCACCATAGGCTTGGCGCCAGCAGCTTCCGCGCAGGAACCAGAGCCGGTCCCCGAGCAGGTCAATTGTGAGGCCGTGATCGAACCGAGCGATATAATCAGGTGACGCTACTGCCCACATGTCTCCCAGGAACCTGCAGATGTAACGACGCCTCCAAAAGAGGCGGGAGGCTCTCACGACGGCGGTGACGATGCCCACCTGACCTCTCACGATAGGACCAAAGTCCTCTACCGCAACAACCTGTGTGCCCACAGGAAGCCATCTCGGATGCAACACTGGCACCTCCCTTCGCCATCCGCTCGGCAGTGCAAGCTACCGCAGCGTTCGCGAGTAAAGCTGAGGAACAATATCCCCTGGCGCATTGACGCAGATCAGATCATCAGCCGCTCTTTGCGTGGCGCCTACCTACTGCGGCGACGCGCTGGGTGCCGGTCGGATCGAGCGGGGCGGGCCGCAGCTTGCATCAGGACAACGGGTCAGGCTGGAGAGCCAACCGCATGCCGTCAAACGCGACACGCGCCGCGACGCCGCGCTCGCGGCCAAGCACTCTTATACGAGACTCAATCGAACGGGCATCCCCGCTGACAATCTCGGTACCGCAATGGGTGAAAATCGCCTGCTTGACGCTCTCTTCCCGGCACCATTCAAGCTGCCTCCGCACTGACGTGTGACCGATCAACACTTCGCCGCGGCGACGCACCAGGGGACGCGTGATTCGTGCTCCGTCGCCGATATAGACGCACAGGCCGGCGAGCGCAGCGTGCTGGTCGGGGATCAATACAACATCGGGGACATAGAACACGGCGCTTTGTCCTAAAGTGAAGCGATATCCGACCGCTGGCGCCCGGATCGAATGCTCGACCGAGACGGCGCGACAAGCAAGTAGTCCCAAACGGAAGCTCTGTCCCGGCCTGATGCTTTGCCGGAAGGCAACCGGATAGCGGTCGATCAGGCGCCAGGTCTCAGGCGTTGCGTAGACTGGACATGGCGTACCCTCAGCCAGGCCGCCCGTGTGATCCGGATGCCCGTGTGTCAGCAGAATGTGGGTGGGCGAGATATGCCCGAGTCGGCCAAGCCAGTCCAGGCCACAGTCAATCATGATTCGGTACCCGCTGCATCGGATCAGCAGGGAGCTATGCCGCTTGTGGCGCATGGAGCGTTGGTCGATCTCGCCACGCGTGCCAAGAAAAGTGAGCTGCAGTTCAGCTTCCTGTCGGGGCGACGAACGCCGCGCCGATATCGAACAGACTGTTCGCCGCACGGCTGTGCACCCTGCCCGCGCTGCTCAATGCGCGATCAACACCGGCAGATCGGCGCCGTTGAGAATCCGGCGCGTCACCCCGCCAAGCACGACCTCCCGCAGTCGGCTGTGGCTGTAACCCCCCATCACCAGAAGATCGGCGCCCTCCACAGCCGCTTCGGCCAGCAGCGTTTCCGCCGGGTGCTCCTGCCGACGCTCAACCTGTCGCACTTTGGTATTCGGGTTGTGCCAGTTCAGCGCGTGGCGCAGGCGTTCGTACGAGCGCTCTTCGGTCCTGCCATCCTCGGCGACGCACAGCACGATCACGCGCTCAGCGGCCCGTATGAAGGGCTGCGCTGCGGCGACCGCGCGCGCGGTCTCGCGCGTGTCCTTCCAGGCGATGGCTACGATCCGGCCGACCTGGGACGGGGCAACGGGGGGCGCAAGTAGTGCCGGCCGCCCGGTCTCGATGAGAGCTGCTTCCAGCAGCCACATCGCCACCTGCTCGCCCTGGCGGGCGCGACCAAGTACCATAAGGTCCGCCGTTCGGCCATACAGAGCGAGCCAATCGGACTCTGCACCGACTTCAACCAGCCATTCTGCCGAAGCGGCTTCACCGTCTGGCTGAGTACGGATCGGCAGCCCCTTGCGGGCACAGAATTCACGGACCGCCCACTCTGCCTTCTCCCGCTGGCGTGCTGCGCTCTGCCGCAAGCTCTCGATAGCCCCGCCGACGTCGGTCCCACCGGCGAATTCTCCGGAGAGCATGGCGAGCGCAATCTGCTCGACGTCGATGCCGACATGCAGAAACGCGAGATGGGCGGCGAATGAGCGCCCGACTGCAAGGGCCGTGTCGAACACTGGCCCATCGCTCTCCTTGCCGGTCGCCGGAACCAGAATGTACTTGAACACCTTTGCCTCCTATCGAGACGCTCATCATGCGCCAAGAAAGCCCCAGGCTGCTGATCTGCGTCAACGAGCGGGTCGGTAAGCAGCCGGCAGCGAGGGCACCCCCCGAGCCACGCAGAGCTCGGGGGCGCTCGCAGCGTCAATCGAACAGCGAACTTACCGAACTCTCGTCGTGGATGCGCCGCATCGCCTCGGCCATCAGCGGCGCGATAGTAAGCTGACGAATATTGTGCGCCTGCTTCATCGCCTCGGTCGCCTGGATAGAATCAGTGATGGTCAGCATCTCGATCGGTGAGCTGGCGATGCGCGCCACCGCACCACCCGACAGCACGCCATGCGTGACATAAGCGCTGGTGCTGCGCGCGCCACGCCTGATCAGCGCCTCGGCTCCGTTGCAATGCGTACCGCCAGAATCCGTCAGGTCATCGACCAGGATGCAGTCCCGGCCCTCCACCTCACCGATGACGTTCATCACCTCGGAGACGCCGGCCCGTTCGCGCCGCTTGTCGATGATGGCCAGATCGCAATTCAGCCGCGTCGCGATCGCCCGGGCGCGCACCACGCCGCCCACGTCCGGCGAAACGATCACCAGGTCGCGCCCGTGATAGCGTTCCTGGATGTCCCGGGTGAACAGCGGAGCGGCGTACAGGTTATCGACCGGAATATCGAAGAAGCCTTGGATCTGTCCGGCATGCAGGTCCATCGTCAGGACGCGGTGGGCCCCGGCCACGGTGATCAGATTGGCCACCAGCTTGGCGCTGATCGGGCTGCGGGACGCCGTCTTCCGATCCTGTCGCGCATAGCCGAAATAGGGGATCACCGCAGTCACTCGCCTCGCCGAGCTTCGCCGTAGCGCATCCAGCGTAATCAGCAACTCCATCAGGTTGTCGTTCGCCGGATACGAGGTGGACTGAATGACGAAGACATCCTCGCCGCGGACGTTTTCCTGAATTTCGACAAAGACCTCCATGTCGGCGAAGCGCCGGATAGAGGCTTTGGTCAACGGCAGGTTCAGGGTCGCCGCCATCGTCTCGGCAAGGGGACGGTTGCTGTTGCAGGCGACGATCTTCATGCGTATTGGTCCCGGGCGCTAGCTGGTTCTAGCGAACCGGGAGCGGCAGGGAAAGGCCGTCCGTCCGGCGCCGCATCAATTGGTCGCTGCGGCTGGCTGTGCCTGTTCCGCCGGCTCATGGCCGGACTGGCGCCGGATCACCTCGTTCACCCCGCCGGATGCCTCCTGAGCGACCACCATGGCCACGTCGCCCCAGTAATGATCCAGCGTCCCGGCCGGGATGTCGTTGAGCTGAACCACCCGCCCGGCTTCTCGGCCCTTGACGGTCTTGATGATCCACTGGATCTCGACCCTCTGCTGGCCACCGGGGATCGGCACCAGCCGCACTTGGCCCTGCACGATGAAATCGGCCCCAGCGTCGGTTGTCAGCACCTGTGGGCCGAGTGCCGCAAGCTTGGTCCGCAGCTCCTTCGTCAGCGCCGCGTCTCCGTCGCCGGGGGCGCCGGTGACGGTGGGGACGTCCACCTTGGCGGCGCGGTTATAGAGGCTATTCGGATCGGCTCGCATCAGGCCAGCCTCGATCGAGGTCAGCAGCGAGTTGATGCCGGGCGCCGCATCCATGGCGGCCTGGGTCAAGGTACCGGGGTCCGCGGCGGCCCAGGCTGCGGCCTGGATCGGCTTGCCCTGCACCGAGCCCTGCGGCTGTCCCTGCGGGTTCAGCACCGTGTAGGTCGGCACAACCTCGGGACCGCGGTCCTCGGCCGAAACCAGCAGGCGCCAGTCGGTGGGCGCGGCCGGCTGGGCATAAGCGGGGACTTCCCCTTCCTGGAGGCGCTGGGCGAGCGCCACAGCGAACTGGCGGCTGGCCCCGTCGGACAGCAGCGCCGTCCCGGGTGTCGGGATCGCCAGCCGCGGATCGGGCGGCTGCCGCAGGCGCATGGCCGTGGCGCCCGGGTTTCCGAGGAAGGGCTCCGGATAGTCGCCACACCCGGCCAGCGCGAGCATCAGGCATGCGAGCAGCAACCAACGCATCACGCGACCAGCGCGAGGATGGAAATCTGGTGGCCGATCGGCCCTCCGCCTGCAAGGGTGCGGCGGCGGTGGCTGAAGAAGCGGTCCTCCTCGGCGGCGGTATCGGCGTCCACCACGTCTGGCCGGCCAATGCCGGCGGCCTCCATCCGGGCAGCGCAATAGCCGGGCAGATCGAACTGCCAGCGCCCATCGCACCGTCCGGGGGCGAAATGGCCGGCTGCATCAGGGGAAGCGGCGAGCACCGCCGCCCGGAGATCGGTGCCGACTTCGTAGGAGGCCTGCCGGATACATGGCCCGATTGCCGCGACGATACGGGCGGGAACGGCTCCGAGCGCGGCCATGGCGGCAATCGTGGTCTCGATCACGCCGGCGGCGGCACCGCGCCAGCCAGCATGGGCGGCGCCAATCACTCTGGCCTGGGCATCGGCCAGCAGCACGGGGACGCAGTCGCCGGTGATGATGCCGAGCGCCACGCCGGGACGATCCGTGACCATCGCATCGGCCCGCGGACCCGCGCCGGGTTTCCAGCACTCGGTAACCCGCACTGCGGTCGCGCCGTGCACCTGGGTGACGCCCACCAGCAAGTCCGGCGCGACGCCGAGGGCGCGCACGGCGCGGGCCCGGTTCTCGAGCACCGCCTCAGGTGCATCTCCGCTGGAGAGGCTGCAATTCAACGTGGCGTAGTGGCCGGTGGAGACGCCACCCTTCCGCGTGAAGAATCCATGGGCGAACGGCAGGGCAGGGGAGCGCAGCGGGGAGGGGGTCATGATTCGAAGCCGGGCGGGATCGGGCACGCTGGGTGGCACAGCGCGAGCGCCTTGAACAGCCGCCCCATGCGGTCAGGCTCGGCTAGTCGCTTCGCCGCCTCGATCAGGGCCAACGCATTCGCCGGCGGTTTGTCCCGCGCAAGCCGATCGATGCGCTGGAATAGACCGAGTCGGGAGAGGAAGACGCCCTGGGGTATCGGGCCGTGGACAGCGACGCCGGCGGCGCGAGCGGCGGCGGCAAAGGCAGCGAAATCGACGTGCGCGGTCAGATCGGCGCTGCCCGGAGTTGCCAAGGGATCGGCGGGCTTGCCGTCCCGGATGGCCTGCAGGCTGTCGCCAGCGGTGCTTTCCGCCGGTCCGTAATCCACGAACAGCGCGGCGCCTGGCCGGGCGGCCAAGCGCGCGCCTAGCACCGCCGCAAGGGCCAGCGCCGATTCACAGACTTCGAAGAGGGCGTCGGAGTAAGACACTCCCCCTCCCCCCTGCCTCCTCCCGCAAGGGGAGGGGGAGGGAAGTTCGACGAACCGACCATCCTCCACATACCGTTCGGCCCATCCGTCGGGCCGGCGGACGAACTGGCGGATCGGCAAAGCGTCCAGAAATTCGTTCGCGACCAACAGCACCGGCTCGTCCGGCAGCGTCGCAAGACTGTCGTGCCAAACCGCCTCCGGCACGAGAGCCGCCTGCGCTGTGGCAAGACGCGGCGAAGCCTCGATCAAATGCACCGACAAAGCGGCACGGAACGCCGGTGCCATCTGCCTGATCGCCCGCAGCGCGTCCGCCATCAGCGTGCCGCGGCCCGGACCCGCCTCGGCCAGCAACACCGGGCGTGGGCACCCGAGCAGCTCCCACGTCACCGCGGCCCAAAGTCCAACGATCTCCCCGAAGACCTGGCTTATCTCCGGCGCGGTGGTGAAATCGGCGAACGGATCGCGGGTAGCGTAATATGCGGCGTTCGCCCGCGCCATGAAGCGGTCGAGCCGCTCCAACCTCAGCCACCCCTCGGATGCGCGCCCTGCTCTCCCACCTCCCCGACGTGAGCGGGACCAGCGGGAGCCGCCGGCGCGCGCGCAGAGCGCATGGCGTACCAGATCAGTCCCGCGCCCGCCAATAGCATTGGAAACGACAGGATCTGCCCCATCGTCAGCACCCCGGCGATATAGCCCAGGAACGGATCCGGCTGACGGAAGCACTCTGCAATGATCCGGCAAACCGCATAGCCGATCAGGAATGCGCCGGTCAGCCAGCCGAACCGCTCGCGCAGCGATTGGCGGCGCACCAGCAGCAGCATCGTTGTAAACAGGAACGCCCCTTCCAGCACCGCTTCGATCAGCTCGCTCGGATAGCGGGGGATCGGTCCGGCCTGCGGATAGATCATTGCGATCGGCAGCCAGGCCGGCGCCGGCCGGCCCCACAGCTCACCATTGATGAAATTGGCGACCCGCACCAGCCCGAGCCCGATCGGCGCGCACACCGCGATGCGATCCGCAAACCCCAGGATAGGGACCTTGTTCTTTCGGCAGAACCAGATGATCGCCACGGCGACCCCCAGCATTCCGCCGTGGAAGCTCATGCCGCCCTTCCAGAGCTGCACGATCATCAACGGATGCGCAAAATAGAGCGCCGGCTGGTAGAACAGCACGTAGCCAAGCCGGCCGCCCAGCACCACGCCGAGCGTCGCCCAGGTCAGGAAATCATCCGTCTGCACGGCGCTGGCAACCGCCGGCGCAAGCTGCACCAGCCGCCGCGCCAGCCGCCAGCCGATCAGCAAGCTGACGATATAGGCGAGCGCGTACCAGCGTATGGCGAACGGCCCAAACTGGACCGCAACCGGATCGAATCCGGGGAAGACCAGGACCGGGATCATGCGTACGGATCGGCCGTCAAAAGATAGTCCTGCACGTAGCGGCGAATCCCTTCCTCCAGCGGCGTGAACTGGCCGGCATAGCCGACCGCCCGCAGCCGTTCCGTGCTGGCCTGGGTGAACGACTGGTACTGGCCGCGCAGCTTCTCCGGCATGTCGATGAACTCCACCCCGCGCGGCGCGCCGGCGGCGTCGCAGACCGCGTATGCCAGATCAAGATAGGTCCGGGCGCGCCCGGTGCCGAGGTTGAACAAGCCACTCACCGAGGGCGTGTCGAGCAGCCACAGTGCCACATCGACCACGTCGCCCACCCAGATGAAGTCGCGCGCCTGGGCGCCATCCTCCAGGCCCGGTCGGTCGGAGCGGAACAGCCGCGGGGCGAGGCCGGCGGCGACCTCGTCGTGCTTGACCTTGACCACCGAGATCATGCCGCCCTTGTGGTATTCATTGGGGCCGAAGACGTTGAAGAATTTCAACCCGGCCCATTGCGGCGGGCGGGGCTCCCCGGCGACCAGCATGCGGGCGACCGCGAGGTCGAAGGCGTGCTTGGTCCACCCGTAGAGGTTGAGCGGGCGCAGCCGGGCAAGCGCTTCCAAGCTGGCGTCGTCGTCGAACCCTGCACTGCCGTCGCCATAGGTGGCGGCGGACGACGCATAGATCAGACGCACACCACGCGCGGCACACCAGCGCCAAAGCCTCAGCGGCAACTCCACGTTCGTCGCCCAAGCGAGGTCGCCGTCGATCGCGGTGGTCTCGGTGATCGCGCCGAGGTGGAACAGCATCTCCAGCGGCGGGTGGGTGGCGAGGAACCCGTCCAGCTCCTCCGGCGGGATCAGCCGGGTCGGCGGATGCTTGGCCAGGTTACGCCACTTGCCCTCGGTGCCCAGCGAGTCCACCACAATAGTCTCGAAATCGCGCCGGGCGAGCGCCGCATGCAGCACCGAGCCGATGAAACCGGCTCCGCCGGTGACCATGATCATGCAGCGGGCTTATACAAGGCACCGATGCAAATGACACTCGTGGTTGGCGCAACCGGGACGGCGACAAATGACTGACCGACCCAAATTTTTCGACGACCTTGCCGGCGTGGCAGGAGGGGCGATCTCAGCCCTGGCGGGGCTGCGCGAGGAGGGAGAGGCGGTGCTCCGCGCCCGCCTGGACGAAATGATCCGCCGGCTGGAGTTGGTGCGTCGCGATGAGGTGGAGGCGATCCGCGAGCTGGCCGCCAACGCTCGTGCCGCCCAGGAGGAAGCCGAGTCCCGCGTGGCCGACGTGCTGGCGCGGATCGCCGCACTGGAGTTCTCGGGTTGCAGCGCTGGAAACGGCGCAACGCGCCGATGACGAAACGGCAACTTAGGCCACCGCCTTCGCCCAATTTCGTAGGAATCGTGCCTTCGCAATCGCACAAAGCTTGCGGCGCGACGAGACCGGCCCTAGGGTCCGGCTCGTGGCTTGCTCGGGCTGGAACCCCAAGATGTCGTGTCGTCACGGGGATCTCCGCCGCCCGGCCTTCCTCTAGACGGGAGACCTCGCATGTCCGCCACGACCAGCACCCAGAACCAGGATGAGACCGCTTCCAACCCGCTCGACCTGCTGGAGCAGATCGTCGTCGCCAACGACTGGGTTTTCGAGCGGCGCAGCGAGTCCGAGATGGCCGCCGAGGCCCCGGGCCGCTGGTGCGACTACGGCCTTTATTTCAACTGGTCGAGTGAGATCAGCGCCATGCATTTCACCTGCGCCTTCGACCTGAAGGTGCCGGGTAAGCGGCGGACCGCGCTATATGAGCTGCTGGCGCTGGCGAACGAGCGGCTGTGGATCGGTCATTTCGGCATGGACCCGGACGACGGCATGCCGGTCTTCCGCCACGCCGTGCTTCTGCGAGGCGCGCCGGGCGCGTCGTCGGAGAGCCTGGAAGACATGGTGGATATCGCTATCACCGAGTGCGAGCGCTTCTTCCCCGCATTCCAGTTTGTGCTGTGGGGCGGCAAGGCGCCGGCCGAGGCGCTGGACGCCGCCATGCTGGAGTGCGCCGGGGAGGCATGACCGCCTCGGCGATCCCGCCGATCTTGCTGGTGGGCTGCGGCCGGATGGGCAGCGCCATGCTGGCCGGCTGGCGGGAACGCGGGCTGGCACCGTCGGTGGCCGTCGATCCTGCTCCAGCCGCCCTGGCCTGGGCGGGACCTGATCTGACGGTGGTTGCCGAGGCGGCGGCGATTCCCTCGGACTTCACGCCGGAAGCGGTAGTCTTCGCGGTAAAACCGCAGAATGCTGTGGCGACGCTGCCCGATTATGCGGGATTTGCCGGGCTGTCGGTGTTCCTGTCGATCATGGCGGGGCGCACCATCGGCGGCATGCGTGCGCTGCTGGGTGAAGACGCTGCGATCGTGCGGGCGATGCCGAACACGCCGGCGGCGGTACGTCAGGGCGTCACGGTCGCCTGCCCGGGCCGGGGAGTCGGCGACGCCCAGCGCGCGCTCTGCGAGGAGCTGCTGCGGGCGATCGGCAAAGTGGCTTGGGTAGAGGACGAGTCGTTGCTCGATCCGGTCACCGCCGTTTCGGGGAGCGGACCGGCTTACGTGTTCCTGCTCGCGGAATTGATGGAAGCGGCCGCGCGAGAACAGGGAATCCCGCCCGAGCTGGCACGCCTGCTGGCGCGGCAGACAGTCGCCGGATCCGGGGCACTGCTGGCGGCCAGCGAGGAAGACGCGGCGGCGCTGCGCGTGGCCGTCACCAGCCCGGGCGGCACCACCGAGCGGGCGCTGGCGGTGCTAATGGCGGCGGACGGCTGGCCGACGGCGATGCGTCGGGCGATCGAGGCGGCCACACAACGGTCACGCGAACTGGCGGGCTGACAAACGGTCCCGATTCGCCCATGTTGGGCATATGGACGACGCGGAATTCGACCGGGCCCTGCTCGGCGCCGCGTTCGCGCTGGCGGGCGAGCGCGGCTGGTCTCGGGTCAACGTAGCGGAGGCAGCGCGGCGGGCTGAGCTGTCGCTGGCGCAGGCGCGCGAGCGGTTCCCCGGGCGCGCGGCGATCCTATGGCGGTTCGGCCGCATGGCGGACCGGGCCGCGCTCACTGATCCCCCACGCGAGGGCAGCGTCCGCGACCGCCTGTTTTACTTGCTGATGCAACGGATCGACGTGTTGCAGGCGCACCGGGCCGGCGTGCTGGCGCTGCTGCGGGTGCTGCCATGCCAGCCGGAGACCACGCTGCTGCTGGGCTGCGCGACCCGGCGCAGCATGCGCTGGATGCTGGAGGCCGCCGGCGTCTCCACGGCCGGGGTGCGCGGCGAGCTGCGCATCCGCGGCTTGGTCGGCATCTGGCTCTGGGCCGTGCGGGCCTGGCAGGCGGACGAGACGGCCGACATGTCGAAGACAATGTCCGCGCTAGACTCCGCGCTGCAGCGTGCGGAGCGGCTGGCCGGCTGGCTTGGCGGCGGCGCCGGGCCAGTGGCGGCACCAGCAGCAGCCGAGCAGGAGATCCCACCTGGGGAACCGCCCGCGCCTGAAGCGCCTCCGCCGCCCGAGGTGCCACCGCCGCCCGGCCCACCCCCACTGGCGACGCCACCACCCATGCCGCCTTCGATGCCGTTGCCGCCGGAACCGCTGGCATGAGCGGAACCGGGCCGAAACGACCGGCCGCAGGCCGGCGTGTCCCGAAGCGAGAAAAGGAGGAGCCTGCTATGTCCACTGGTCCGAAGCCCGGCGCCGATTTCGACTTCACCCGCATGTTCGCCGACATGAAATTCCCGGCGATGCTCGACCTGGAGGCGTTCACCACCGCGACGCGACGCAACATGGAGGCGCTTACTGCGGCAAACCGCGTGGCGCTGGAAGGTGCGCAGGCCGTGGCGCGCCGACACATGGAGATTATGCAGCAGTCGATGGCGGAGATGAGCGAGGCCGTGCGCTCACTGACCGGGGCAGAGTCGCCGCAGGTAAGAGCGGCCCGCCAGGCGGAGCTGGTGAAGCATGCGTACGAGCGGGCGGTCGCCCACTTGAAGGAGCTGAGCGACCTGATCCAGCGATCGAACCAGGAAGCGCTGGAATTGCTGAACCGCCGGTTCACCGAAGCGATGGACGAGCTGAAGGCGATGGCCGAGAAGGCCAAGTAGCGCCTCCACTCCCCCTCCCCTTGCGGGGAGCAGTCGCAGACGGAAGACGCGCGCCACTTCACCAAGCTTGCGGTGGTGGCGCTGATCGCGGTGGTGCGCTCGATGTAGCTTGTACTGGCCCGCGACGGCACCACCGGAGCCGATCACTGATGCCGTCGATCCAGCTGACTTGCCAGCCCTGCGCAGCCTGAATGGCGGTTGGTCCGGATATACCTCGAAGGGCTGCAAGCCGCCGGGACCAAAGACCATGCATCATGGTCTGTTTCGGCTCGAACCCATTCGCGCCGCCTGGCGACTGGCTATTCATTCCGGACATGTGCGACTCCCGTAGCCCGCAGGGGAGGGGGGCCGGGGGCCGTGGGATCGGGCAAAGCGCGATTGGAATTATACCAACCGCCCTTGCGGCTGACTCGCCATGCGCTCCGGTAGGGCGGAAAAGCGAAGCGCATTCCGCCGCCTTTCGCCGGATCGTGTCCCAGCACGTGGTGTAGGAGCGGTGCTCCCGAGCAGCGTTGGCTGCGTGATCAGGCTGCCACGGCAGGCAGACCGATCGGGATAGTATCGCTGATTGTGCCGAGTGTTTCCAGGCTCATGTAGCGACGTGTCGGTAGCACACGGTATGTCCGGTTTAGGTAGCGCACGATCTGTCCGGTGATGATGGTTCCTTTTGGGAGCCCGGATGCGCCGGTCGGAAGCCCTTCAGGGTGTGCGAGTGATCAAGTTCGGGAGCGTGCTGGAGCGGTATGAAGCGAGCGAACTCAACCAGTGCGAAGCGGCGGAGCTGCTTGGGATCAGCGAGCGGACATTCCGTCGTTGGCAACAGCGCTACGAAGAGTGCGGGGCGGCCGGTCTTCTGGACCGGCGGCTTGGTCGGGCGTCTGGGAAGCGGGTTCCGGTCGACCGGGAGGAGGAGGTCGAGCGGCTGTATCGTATGCGTTACAGCGGGTTCACGGCGAAGCACTTTCACGAGCACTTGGTGGGCCGCCACGGTTTCCGCTGGGGCTACACGTGGACCAAGGCGTTCCTGCAATCGAAGGGGCTTCTGGAGCGCGCCGCGCGGCGCGGCGCACACCGGCGCAAGCGGCCGCGACGGCCGTTGCCTGGAATGATGCTTCATCAGGATGGGTCGCGCCATGAATGGCTGGCGGGGCGGGAGACGCTGGACCTGATAGTGACGATGGACGACGCGACGAACGTGATCTACTCGGGGTTTTTGGTAGCGGAGGAAGGCACGGAATCGACGTTCCAGGCTCTGCTGGAGGTGTTTGGCGCGCATGGCCTGCCGCTGAGCCTCTATACGGATCGGGGCAGCCACTACTTCGTGACGCCGGAGTTTGGCGGCCCGGTTGACCGGAAGCGGCCGACACAGGTTGGGCGGGCGCTGGCGCATTTGGGCGTGGAGCACATTGCGGCCTACTCACCGCAGGCCCGTGGTCGTTCGGAGCGGCTGTTTCAGACGTTACAGGATCGCCTGGTCAAGGAGCTGGCGCTGGCTGGGATCACGACGGTTGCGGAGGCCAACCGGTTCATTCGGGATTGCTACCTGCCGGCGCACAACGCGCAGTTTGCGGTGAAGGCGGAGCAGGAGGGATCGGCTTTCGTCGCCGTTGCTGGTGTCGATCTGCGGGAAATTCTGTGTATCCAGGAGGAGCGCCAGGTGGACCGCGACAACACGGTTTCGTGGCGACGGATGAAGCTGCAGATACCACCGTCGCCGCTGCGTGCTCATTTCGTGAAGGCACGGGTGAAGGTGCGGCAATATCACGACGGGAGCCACGCGGTGTTCCACGGCCCGCGCTGCCTGGGACGCTATGACGCGCAGGGGGCGCTGCGGATGGCGGCGTTGGACGCGGCGGCATGATCGCGCTTGGGTCCGGCTCGCCTGTGGATTTGTTGGGCAACGGAAGAGCGTTGCCCACAACTCCACAGGCGCATCAGCAAAAGAAGGAAATTGATTTCATGAGTTGAAGAAGACGCGCCCGTCACCAGCCAACGGCCCGCCTGACCTGCCGCCAGAACGGCCGCCGTTCTGTCCCTGCCTCTTGGGAACGGACCGGAAACAAGCGGACAACTGATGTGCTACGTAAACCGGACAACTTAATTAGCTATCGACAGGCTCATGTAGCGACGCTGCACGGCCCACTCGTCGTTTTGTTCGAGCAGGATGGCGCCGACCAAGCGCGCAATGGCCGCCTCGTTGGGAAAGATGCCGACCACGTCAGTGCGCCGCTTGATCTCGCCATTCAGCCGTTCCAACGGATTGGTGCTGTGGATCTTAGCGCGATGCTCTTTGGGAAATGCCATAAAAGCAAGCACATCCGCCTCAGCTTCATCCATCAGGCCGGCGAGCTTCGGCACCCGAGGGCGGAGTTGATCGGCGACCTCGCGCCATTGTTTGCGTGCGGCCTCAGCGTCGTCCTGAGCGAATGCGGTGCCGATCCAGGCCGAGACGATGCGGCGATGACCTTTACCGGCGTGCGCCAGGGCGTTGCGCATGAAATGCACCCGGCAGCGCTGCCAGGAGGCGTGCAGCACGCGGGCTACCGCGGCTTTCAGCCCTTCGTGGGCATCGGAGATCACCAGCTTGACGCCGCGCAGGCCGCGGCGGGCCAGGCTGCGCAGGAACTCGATCCAGAACGTCTCCGCTTCGCTGGGGCCGACTGCGAGGCCGAGCACTTCACGTCGGCCGTCACTGTTCACGGCAACCGCCACAGTGATGGCAACCGAAACAATGCGCCCCTGCTCGCGCACTTTCACATATGTCGCATCCAGCCAAAGATACGGCCATTCGCCTTCAATTGGCCGGTTCAGGAACGCCTGCACGCGCTCGTCGATCTCGCCGCAGAGCCGGCTGACTTGGCTCTTGGAGACCCCGGCGCACCCTCCGCTGCCATTCCAGCGGCTTCGCCGCCGGAACCTTGGGCAGCTCCGCCCATCGCCTGCACCAGATCATCGACGCTGCGTGTCGAGATGCCGTGCACGTAGGCTTCCTGGATCACTGCGGTCAGCGCCTTCTCGGCGGTGCGGCGGGGTTCAAGGAAGCCGGGGAAGTAGCTGCCTTTGCGTAATCTCGGAATGCGCAGCTCGACCGTCCCGGCGCGCGTCTCCCAGTCGCGGTCACGGAACCCATTGCGCTGATTGATGCGGTCAGGGCTGCGCTCGCCGTGCGCTGCGCCACACAGCACATCAGTCTCCAGCTCCATCAGTCGCTGTGCGGCGAAGCCGATCATCTCGCGCAGCAAGCTGGCGTCAGAACTCTTTTCCAGAAGGCCTTGAAGGGCAATCTTGTCGTTGGTCATCGCGGTGTCCTTGGGTCAGAGTTGCGATTCGCAACCCAATTCTACCCGGGTTCACCGCGGTGGCCGCCGCTGTGGATAAGTGGCCTGCCGGCGCCAAACTCTCGGCGGTCGCTCCGCCAGGCCACTTATCCACAGCTCCTACACCATCACTTGGGACACGACCTTTCGCCGTGCAAGGGTCAACATCAAAGGCGCCTGGTATTATATTGCTGTCCACTATTCCTCGGACATAACTAGTATCGAAGATAACGACTCACGCCCAGTGCCAGCCGCAGTCCGTCGTCGTTCTCTTGACGCATTTCAACTCGCCGCGGGCCCGGACCCTCTCGTCCGGCTGTGGTTTACTAAGAATGGCGCTCGGAGTGCCGCAAACGCCGGAAAGCGATCGAGGCAAAGCCTGTCAGCCAACTGCCCCAAGAGACCCGGTTGGCTGCTGAACCCGAAATCTGACGGCATTCGCTGTCTGATGTTCTGCGATGATCAGCAGATTGGGCTTTGCCTTCGTGGCGCTCGATCTGTTGGTGGATCAACAGGGTGAGTCCCTACTGGCCTTGCAATTTCGCCGAGCACTATGCTGCGCTGACCAAACCTTTTGAGCAGCTCGGCCTCTCGCCCCATTTCGTAATTTTCAAGAGCAATTACGTCCGCCGACACCGCGCGTTCGGGCCGGGTAATGTAAGGGGAGACACCGTGACCATCTTCACCACCCCCATTCGCTCCGCCCCCAACCGCATCTTCTCCGGCAAGAGGTTCTCGCCTGCGCCGGCGTGGGACAGCTCGGCTCGTCATGATGCTTGCATGTATGACTGAAGCGATATAATAGCCAATTTAATGCCCGTGGTGGACAAGCTTGATGGCCTGAGCCGCGGCGGTCGGCCGGCGCGGCCCAGCAAAAACGAACGCGGTTTATGGGAGCGAAACGATGACCCTGCAAGCGAAGGTAGCGTGGGCCGGCCTGGCCGTACTGGGAGCGGTCGCCTTGGCCGTCGTGGCGTTGAGTCGGGGAGAGCCGGTCAACGCCGCTTGGCTAGTCGTCGCATCTGTCTGCATCTATTTCATCGCCTACCGGTTCTGTGCGCTCTTCATCACCGGCAAGGTGTTCGGAATCGATCCCGTCCGGCCGACGCCTGCCCATCGTCACAATGACGGTCTCGATTACGTCCCGACGAACCGTTACGTGCTGTTCGGTCACCATTTCGCCGCGATCGCCGGCGCCGGACCGCTGGTCGGCCCCGTCCTCGCCGCACAGATGGGCTATCTCCCCGGCACGCTTTGGATCCTTGCCGGCGCGGTGTTCGCCGGCGGTCCAGGACATGACCGTACTGTTCCTCTCCACAAGGCGCGACGGACGCTCGCTCGGCGATATGATCCGGACCGAGCTTGGTCCGGTTCCTGGTGCCATCGCCGGGATCGGCGTGCTGCTGATCTGCATCATCATCCTCGCCGTGCTGGCGCTTGTCGTGGTGAAGGCCCTGATGGGCAGCCCGTGGGACACCTTCGCGGTCTTCTCCACCATCCCAATTGCCCTGCTCATGGGCGTTTACACGCGCTTTATCAGGCCCGGTCGCGTCGGAGAGATGTCGATCATCGGAGCACTCCTGCTCGTGGCGGCGTTGATCGGAGGCCGGAGCGTCTCCGAGACGCCCTCACTCGCCGCGTGGTTCAACCTGAGCGGCGAGACGTTGGCTCTGATCATCATCGGCTACGGTTTCGTCGCCTCGGTGCTTCCGGTGTGGCTCTTGCTCGCACCGCGTGACTACCTCTCGACATTCCTCAAGATCGGCACCATCACGCTGCTGGCGATCGGCATTATCATCGTGCGCCCTGACCTGGAGATGGCTGCGGTGACGCGCTTCGTGGACGGCACCGGGCCGGTCTGGGCCGGAAGCTTGTTCCCGTTCCTCTTCATCACCATCGCCTGCGGCGCGGTGTCCAGCTGGCATGCACTGATCGCGTCCGGTACGACCCCGAAGATGATCGAGAACGAAGGCCAGATCCGCTTCATCGGGTATGGCGGGATGTTGATGGAGTCGTTCGTTGCGATTATGGCGCTCATTGCCGCGACTGTGATCCATCCCGGCGTGTACTTCGCAATGAACAGCTCGGCCGGGCTGATTGGCACCGACCCGGCGCACGCGGCCCAGGTCATCTCCTCCTGGGGGTTCACCGTCACGCCGGACGTCCTCACCCGGGTCGCACACGAGGTGGGCGAGACCACGATCCTCTCACGCACTGGTGGTGCGCCGACCCTGGCGGTGGGCATGGCCAGCATCCTGTCCGGCTTCCTAGGCGGTCCGGCGCTGGCGGGGATCTGGTACCATTTCGCCATTCTGTTCGAGGCGCTGTTCATCCTCACCACGGTCGACGCCGCACCCGCGTCTGTCGCTTCATGATCCAGGACCTGGTCGGCAACGTGGTGCCCGCGTTCAAGGCGACCGAGTCGTGGACCAACACCATCATCGGGTCCGCCCTTTCCTGTGCCTTCTGGGGCTACTTCCTTTACCAAGGCGTCATCGATCCGTTGGGAGGGATCTGGACCTTGTGGCCACTGTTTGGCACGGCGAACCAGATGCTGGCGGCAATCGCCCTGACGCTCTGCACGGTGGTGCTGTTCAAGATGAAGCGCCAGCATTTCGCCTGGGTGACAATCGTGCCCACGACCTGGCTCGTGCTCTGCACCACGACCGCGGGGCTCGAGAAGGTGTTCAGCCCGGACACTCAGGTAGGTTTCGTCAGCCACGCCCTGAGATTTGCCGACGCCGCTGCGGGCGGGCACGTGTTGGCCCCGGCCAAATCCTTACAGGAAATGAGCCGCATCGTCTTCAACGACTATGTCGACGCGACACTGGCCGGCGTGTTCGTCGCAATTGTCGTCGTGATGGTCATTTACGGCGTAACCCAGAGCCGCAAGGCACTCTCCAATCCAAAGAGCACGGCGATCGAGATCGGTATCGCGGGTGCGCTGGTGGGAGGCGGAAATGACTGAGGTCATGGCTACTCGCGCTCGCCTGGTCTGCGAGGTTGTCGTCAAGACCGCCCGTCTCATGGTGGGCATCCCGGACTACCAGACCTATGTCACGCATCGGCAGACCAATCATCCGGATCAGCCGATCATGACATACGAGGAATTCTTCCGGGAGCGTCAGGCCGCCCGCTATGCATTCCACAAGGGCAGGTTTCGCGGCTGCTGCTGATAGCGGGCGTGACGGTGTCAGGTCCTGCAGGCGGGCGAGTTCGCCACCTCCTCCCTACGGGACCGTCACACGCCAAGGAGCGTCCCTTGCGGAACTCCAGGCCGGCAAAGGCATTCCACCGCTTGACCTAACCGGGTGGGGCGACTTCCAGGTAGAACGGCAGTCTTGGCGATCGGGCCGCGGTCGCCCCGACGCTCTAAGCGCTGCCTGGCCACGGCGCTCCCAGCGCGCCGCAGACGGTCGCGTAATAGTCCCGCTCCGGATCGATTGGGCCGACCATCGATAAGGTGAGTGGACGCTTCAAGAGACTCCTGGCGGCTGCCCTCACATCCTCTAGCGTGACTGCCTCGATCTTACGCCAGTCCGCTACGGGATCCGCCAACATCCCTTCGGAGAAATGTGTCGCCAGGAAACCAACCAACCCGCCGGGCATCTCCTTCACCGTTGTCAGCCAAACGAGCACCGCGTTCTTGGCCCGGGTGATGTCAAGCTCGGTAATCACCGCATCCGCGCGGCACAGCAGATCACACGTTACCTCTAGGAACTCATCGACTTTGTCAGCCGTAGTCGCGCCATAGATCGACATGCCGCCGTAGTCATGTTGGTAATGTGAGCTGGCAGCGACCGAGTAAGCCAGGCCACGCTTCTCACGCAGTTCCCGGAATAGCGGCGACGACAAACCGGCTCCGAGCGCGATGCATGTCGCAGCATGGGCATAGCGAGCTGGATGGGCCAGCGGCACTGATGGAAATCCAAGGAACACGTGGACCTGCTCGAAGGGCCGTGAGGCGTCGCCATGGAACCCACCGACCCAGCGCGCCGGCTCCGGCTCAATCCGGCTTTCCCTGACCGGCATGGTAACGAAATGATCGGCAACAATGCCTCGAAATTCCGTATGCTCGATGTCTCCAGCCCCGACCACCGCCACGTTGCCAGTGTGGTAATGCGCCTCCAGGTAGTCCATGAAATCCCTCGTCCGGGCATTTCGAACGAACTCGGGACGGCCGAGGACGGAGCGGCCGAGCGGCTGGTTCGGGTAGGCGGCCATATTGAAGCCGAGTGCCGCCATGTGGCCCGGTGAGTCCTCCATCTGCTTGATCTCCTGAAGGATCACGTTGCGTTCCATATCAATGTCCGCCTCCGCAAAAACGGAGTTGGTCAGAATGTCCCCCAGAATCGCGAGCGAGTTCGCGATTGTCGACCTCAACCCGCTCACGTGATAGAAAGTACATGGCTGCGAGGTAGACGCGCCGATACGCGAGCCACACAGCTCCACCTCGCCTGAGATCTGGGCGGCTGACCGGCTCTTAGTGCCCTTGAACGCCATGTGTTCCAGGAAATGCGCGATGCCGTTATTCGCTTCGGTCTCGTAACGCGTGCCGGCCCTCACGACCGCCGCGACGGCCGCGCTGTCGAATCCCGGGAGCCGGGCAGTAATCACCGTAATTCCATTATCGAGCTTGGACTGGTCGATTTGCATCTGAGCCTCAGCAGCTTGTGGCGGTTGCGAGCGGCCGGCGGCACGGCACTCCACGGGCCTTGCGTCCAGATACGTTCGCAAAACCGGCCCGCCTCGGGCAGAATATGGGGTCTGCCGTTCTGTTTGTCTGTGATCTATCTCACTCCAGAAGCTCCTCGCGACCACGTCGCTGCCAACGTGGAAGTTACGCTTGCCGACTTGCAAGACGCGCCGGTCCTCTTCGACCGAGGCAGACGCCTTGCCGCGACCCACCTCTACGGCCGAGAACGCCTTCCCACTCTGTGGCCGGAGTATCCCGAAATGGCACCTCTCCGCCCCATTGGGGCGCAGAGGGTTGGGGTGAGGTGGAGAACTTACTCCACCGCCGGCTTCACCCGCTCCGCCGTGTGCGCTAGCGCCATCCGTTCGCGTACGGTGGCGGCATGATAACCACGGGAAGCGCCAGCTCCACAGATCACCTCTCCCGCTCTGCGGGAGAGGTCGCCGCGCGTAGCGCGGCGGGTGAGGGTGCCGCGGGTGAGGGCGCTGGCCTCGTCCCCCCTAACTGCTGGATGACGGCGAGACGCTCCACGACGTCCTTCTTCGATCGAAGATTCCGCGAGGACATGCCATGAAGCTGCACTACTATCCCGATACCGATAGCCTCTATATCGAGCCGAAACCGCAACCAGGCGCCGAGGTTCGGGAGGTCGCGGACGGGCTGAGCGTCGATTTGGACGAGGCCGGGGAGGTGGTGGGGTGCGACATCGACCACGCATCCCGGCGGCTAGACCTGACAACTTTGGAGACCATCGCCCTGCCGCTAAAGACCAAACGGGCAGCATGACGACTCAAAGCGCCAACCCCACAGAACACCTCTCCCGCTCTGCGGGAGAGGTCGGTTCGCGAAGCGAACCGGGTGAGGGTGCCGGGCGTGAGGGTGCTGCGCCCCGAAAGCCCCCCACCCTCGTCCCCCCCGAACTCCTGGACCTCGTCGTGGCCTACTTCCACCCTCGCCGGGTCATCCTGTTCGGCTCCCGCGCGCGCGGCGAAGCCGGACCGGACAGCGACATCGACCTTCTCGTCGTCGTGGAAGACGACACGCCGCCCGAGAAGGTCACCTCGCGCGCCGGCGTCGAATCCCGCCGCGGCTACCACGCCGCCGCCGACATCATTCCCGTCCGCGAGAACACCTTCCGCCGCCTCTGTGGCATCCCCGGCACGCTGCCGCGCGCGGCCGTGCTGGATGGCGTCACGGTTTACGAGAAGGTTCCCCCTGTCATGAGCGAACCCGATCCCGCCGACCTGCGGAGCAGCGTGCTCGGCTGGCTTCGGGTGGCGCGCGCTGACATTCAGGTGGCGCGCCTTTGTTTGAGCGCCGCGCCACCCGAGCGGGGCGTTACCGCCTATCACTGCCAACAAGCGGCCGAAAAGCTGCTGAAGGGCTTCCTCGTCCTGGCCGGCATCGACTTCCGCAAGACGCATGACATGGACGAACTCGGCGCACCGGTGCTTGCGGCCTTTCCGGCGCTCGCGCCGCTGGTGACACCGGTGCGCGCATGGACCAACTGGGGCGTGGACTATCGGTATCCGGACGCGCCGGATCCGCCGCCCAAACCGTCCGATCAGGAGCTCGCCGCGGCGCTCGCGCGCCTCCCGCGTTTGGCGGATGCCCTGGAAGCGCAGGCAGCGTCGCCCAATGCACCGCCGCCGACGGCGGACGCGCGCTGAATACGCCGGGGGGGCGTCGTGGCAAAAGCGATTGCTGGAACTCCATGGTAAGGAACACGAGCATTCGCACGGAGGCAGCGGTGGTGCAGGAGGTTTTCAGGGATCGCCCGGCATTGGCAGCGCTTTGCCGACGACACCATATCCGGCGCCTCGCTCTGTTCGGCTCGGTTCTGAAGGGCACCGCGCAACCGGACAGTGACGTCGATCTACTTGTCGAATTCGATCCTGGCGAGGAACCCGGCCTGCTTGGGCTTGCGCGGATCGAGGCTGAACTGAGCGCGCTGATCGGCGGGACGCGCCGCGTCGATCTGCGGACGGCTGATGACCTCAGCCGATTTTTCCGCGACGAGGTGATCAATTCTGCCCTGGTGCAATATGCCGCCTGAGGACCACATCCGCATATTGCACATGATCGAGGCGGCGGAGGCCGTGGAGGCCTTCGTCGCGGGCCGCCAACCCGGCGATCTTTCCACCGACCGTATGCTGCTGCTGGCCTTGGAACGGGCGATCGAGATCATCGGCGAAGCCGCGGCGAAGGTCTCGATTGAGACCAGGGAATCCGAAGCGGCGGTGCCCTGGCCGCAGATCGTTGCGATGAGAAATCGTCTGGTGCATGCGTACTTCGCCGTGGACACGGCTATCCTGTGGAAGACGGCGACCGAAGAAGTTCCCGCACTGAGCAGTTGCGTAACGTGATCGTCCGAAGTGTACCGCCGGGCTGACGCGGCCAAGGGAAATGGAGCGCATGGCAAAGTCAGCGGTCAAGGTTGAGACGTTAAACCAACCGCCCTTGCGGCTGACTCGCAATGCGCTCCGGTACGGCGGAAAAGCGAAGCGCATTCCGCCGCCTTTCGCCGTGCAAGGGTCAACATCAAAGGCGCCCGGTATTACGCCACAAGGGCGCGAAACGGCGGAACATCCGCACCGCGGAGCTCGAGCCGGTGATGCGGGACGAGGACAAGTCCGCGATCCGGCTGGCCTATGACCGGCGCAGCCGCGACCTCGATCCGCACCTCGTATGGACGCCTGGCCGATGCGCTGGAGACCGAGGCCCAGTCGCCGGCGCCGCCTCACGCTTCCGACGCGCCCTGATCGCTGGGTTGAGAATGAGGTGGAGAACTTACTCCGCCGCCGGCTTCACGCCCTCTGCCGGGTGCGACAGCGCCATCCGTTCGCGCACCCCCAACACCTCGATGCCGATCACCGTTCCGTCCGCGTCGAAATCGAGCAGCACGCCCGGCGCCACCTCCTCGGTGGCTGCCGAACTGACCCCAGCCGGCGCGAACCAGACGGAGAATGCATCCGCCTCCGGGTCATAGCTCGTTTGGATCATCGTCTGGCTCCCCGATCGATCACCACGACATCGTCTCCCTCGGGCCGTGGCGCCCGGGACCACATCCTCCCTTAATGAACTAGCAACCTCACCCCGTAAACGATAGGTTGACCCACCGGCAACAAGGGAGGAATTGAGTCCGATGGCAAACGGCGACCTCAACTGGATCACCAACTTCATCTGGGGCATCGCCGACGACGTTCTCCGCGACCTCTACGTCCGCGGCAAATACCGCGATGTCATCCTGCCCATGACCGTGCTCCGCCGGCTCGACGCGGTGCTGGAACCCACCAAGCAGGCCGTCATCGACATGAAGGCCACGCTCGACAAGGCTCGAATCACCAACCAGGACGCCGCGCTCCGCCAAGCCGCCGGCCAGGCTTTCTACAACACCTCCCGCTTCACCCTCCGCGATCTCCGTGGCCGCGCCAGCCAGCAGGCGCTTCGTGCCGATTTCGAAGCCTATCTCGACGGCTTCTCCCCGAACGTGCAGGACATCCTCGACAACTTTGAATTCCGCAATCAACTCGCTCGCCTCTCCAAGGCCGACGCGCTCGGCACCTTGGTAGAAAAATTCCTCGACCCCGCCATCAACCTCAGCCCCAACCCGGTGTTCAGCGCCGACGGCTCGGTAAAACTCCCTGGCCTCGACAACCACGCCATGGGCACCATCTTCGAAGAGTTGCTCCGCCGCTTCAATGAAGAGAACAATGAAGAGGCCGGCGAGCACTGGACTCCCCGCGACGTCGTCAGGCTGATGGCCCGCCTCGTTGTCCTCCCGATCGCCGACCAGATCGAATCAGGCACCTACCTTGTTTACGACGGTGCCTGCGGCACCGGCGGCATGCTCACCGTCGCCGAGGAAACCATGCTCGAGCTCGCCGCCAGCCACGGTAAACAGGTCGCCATCCATCTCTACGGCCAGGACATAAACGCCGAAATCTACGCTACCGCCAAAGCCGACTTCCTGCTGAAAGGTGAAGGCGAAGCCGCCGACAATCTCGTCGGCGGCCCGGAGCACTCAACGCTTTCTAACGACGCGTTCCCCTCTCGCGAATTCGATTTCATGCTCTCCAATCCCCCCTACGGCAAAAGCTGGAAAAACGACCTGGAGCGCATGGGCGGCAAAGACGGCATCAAGGACTCCCGCTTCATCATCGAACATGCCGGCGACCCGGAATATTCGCTCATCACCCGCTCCTCAGACGGGCAGATGATGTTCCTCGCCAACATGCTGTCGAAGATGAAGCATGGCACCACGCTCGGCAGCCGGCTCGCCGAGGTGCACAACGGCTCCTCCCTCTTTACTGGCGATGCCGGCCAGGGCGAAAGCAACATCCGCCGCTGGATCATCGAAAACGACTGGCTGGAGGCAATCGTCGCACTGCCACTGAACATGTTCTACAATACCGGCATCGCCACCTATGTCTGGGTGCTGAGCAATCGCAAACCTAGTCACCGCACCGGCAAGGTCCAGCTCATCGACGCGACCGGCTGGTTAAAGCCGCTGCACAAGAATCTCGGCAAGAAAAACTGCGGGCTGTCCGAGGAGGACATCGCCCGCATCTGCGATACCTTCCTCCGTTTCGAGGAAAACGAGCAATCGAAAATCTTCGACAACGCCGCCTTTGGTTACTGGAAGGTGACGGTGGAGCGCCCCTTGCGCCTGCGCGGCGCCGACCCGAACCGCGTCTATACGGCGAAGGAGATCAAGACCATGAAAGCCGAGGGGCTGGTGGACGAGACCGCCCCGCCTGTGCTCCGCAAGATCCACCGTACCGGAAAGCTGCAACCCGATCCAATGCACTGCCTGTTCGAGGCAGTGACCGACGGCCGACGATGCATTGTGGAGTACGAGCCCGACAGTGATCTTCGCGATTCTGAGCAGATTCCCTTGCAGGAGCCAGGCGGCATCGACGCCTTCATCCGCCGCGAGGTGCTGCCTTATGTGCCCGATGCCTGGATCGACCCGGAGAGCGTGAAAATCGGTTACGAAATAAGCTTCAATCGCCACTTCTACAAGCCCAAGCCCCTGCGCTCCCTGGAAGAGATCCGCGCCGACATCCTTGCCCTGGAAGGCGAAACCGAGGGCCTGCTGGCCGAGATCGTCGGACTGACCTGATCATGAAACTGCACGAACGCACAGAGGAACGGAACAGCACCGAATCTCCCTCTCTGCCCCTGGGCGTGGAGAGGGCCGGGGCGAGGCGGGGGCTGCACGCACAACCCTACCCCGAAATGAAGGACTCTGGCGTCCCCTGGCTCGGCCGCATTCCCGCGCACTGGGAGACCCATCGCCTGGGACGAATCACGACAATGCTCGTCAGCAATATCGATAAGCACAGCAAGGAGGACGAGCTGCCCGTTCGGCTCTGCAACTACGTTGACGTCTACAAGAACGATCGCATAACCGAACGCATGTCGTTCATGCGTGCCACCGCATCAGCGGACGAGGCAAAACACTTTCGGCTGCGCGTAGGTGATGTCGCAATTACAAAGGACTCAGAAACCTGGAATGACATTGGCGTTCCGGCGCTGGTCGAATATGCGGCTCCAGACTTGGTCTATGGCTACCATCTGGCGGTGCTACGCCCCAAGCCGCAGGTAGTCACCGGTGCGTTTCTCCACCGGGTGCTCGAAAGCAGGGCTGTCGCATACCAATTTCACGTGTCGGCAAACGGCGTAACCCGGTTTGGCCTCTCGCACGGTTCCATCAAGAGCGTGCTTATCCCGGTCCCACCCGTCCCCGAGCAATCCGCCATCATCCGCTACCTCGACCACGCTGACCGTCGCATCCGCCGCTACATCCGCGCCAAGCAGAAGCTGATCAAACTGCTGGAGGAGCAGAAACAGGCCATCATCCACCGCGCCGTCACCTGCGGCCTAGACCCCAACGTCCCCCTCAAACCCTCAGGAATCGAATGGCTCGGCGACATTCCGGAGCACTGGGAGATCCGGCGACTCAAGACGCTGGTATTGCGGATCGACCAGGGTGTCAGTCCGCAAGCTGAGAATCGCCTTGCAGATGGCAACTCCTGGGGTGTCCTGAAGTCAGGGTGCGTAAACGGCGGCTTTTTTCGCGAGAATGAGCATAAACGGTTGCCGGCTGGTTTCGGGATTCCAGCCGATCTGGTTGTGAACAAAGGCGACGTTCTGGTCTCGCGCGCGTGCGGGTCTCCAAGGTTTGTCGGATCGGTCGGGCGCGTCCTCTCCCTCGAACACTCCCTCATCCTGTCAGACAAGACCTTCCGCTTGGTGTTTCGCAGCGTAGTTGACGCGGACTTTATGGTCTATGCCATGAACAGCCCTTACTACCGGCACCAGGTCGACCTCGCGATCAGCGGCGCCGAGGGGCTTGCAAACAATCTCCCACTCACGAGCTTGCGCAGCTTTCAGTTCGCCATTCCCCCCCGGCATGGGGCGGCGCAGATCGCGCGAACCCTAACTTCGGCGACCCGCCATTTAGACGAGGTCTCGAAGAGGAACATCGATCAGATCTTCCGTCTAGGCGAATACCGCTCCCGCCTCATCACCGATGTCGTCACCGGCAAACTCGATGTCCGCACTGCCGCTGCCAGCCTGCCGCCCGATCCCGAGGAAACCCCAGACGAGGATGAAGATCCCGATAGCCCAATAACCGACCCGGAAGCCGACAGTGAACCCTCCCTCGAAGAAGCCTTAGAGTGACGTGTCGCCCCCTCCCGCGCGCGCGAAAATCTATCACATCGTCCATATCGACCGACTGCAGCACATCCTCGCCGACGGCTGCCTCTGGTGCGACGCCGTCATCGGCCGCCGTCCGGAAACCGGCACCACCATCGGTATGAGCAAGATCAAGCAGCGCCGTCTCTCCCTACCGGTCTCATGCCATCCTGGCACTCTTGTCGGCGACTACGTTCCGTTCTACTTTTGTCCCCGGTCGGTCATGCTCCACCTGCTGCACCGGGCCAATCATGAGGAGCTGACATATCGCGGAGGCCAGGACCCCATCATCCACCTCGAAGCCGACCTGCACTCCGTGGTGGCCTATTTCGATAGCCGAGGCATGCGGTGGGCGTTTTCGCTCGGCAACGCAGGTGCCTTTTACCAGGAGTTCCGGTCGGACATGGCGCAGCTTGGCGAGATTGACTGGCAGGCGGTTTCCGCCAACCAATGGCGCGCGCCTGCCGTGAAAGAGGCGAAACAGGCCGAATTCCTGGCGCATCACAATTTCCGCTGGGCGCTGGTGTCGCGAATCGGCGTCCGTTCGGTGCAGATAAAGCAGCGAATCGACGACATTCTCCGAGCAGCGCCTCACCGGCCACCCGTCTTGGTTCTGCCGGGATGGTACTACTAACCGAGGGAGGACGTCAGTATGATTGAGTTCAAGACCGGCGACATCCTCGCGGAGGATGCAGAGGCTCTGGTCAACACGGTCAACTGCGTCGGCATCATGGGGCGCGGTATCGCGCTCCAGTTCAAGAACGCCTTTCCCGACAATTTTAAAGCTTACGAGGCTGCATGTAGCCGAGGTGAGATGCAGCCTGGCCGCATGTTCGTCTTCTCTACGAACCAGCTCGGTAACCCGCGATACATCATCAACTTCCCCACCAAACGCCACTGGCGGGGCAAGAGCCGAATGATCGACATCGAGGCAGGATTGCAGGCGCTCGCCGCCGAAATCTCCGCCCGCAACATAGGCTCCGTTGCTGTCCCGCCACTTGGTAGCGGACTGGGCGGGCTAAACTGGGCAGAGGTGCGCCCGCACATCGAGCACGCGCTCGTCGGTCTTCCCGGTGTGCGGGTCGTCGTCTTCGAGCCGAGCCGTGCACCGGATACAAAGCACATCACAAGACCGCGCGAAGTCCCGCGCATGACCGCCGGGCGCGCCGCTCTCGTCGGACTAATGCACCGATATCTCGGCGGCTTGATGGATCCCTTCGTCACCCTGCTTGAAGTCCACAAGCTCATGTACTTTATGCAAGAAGCCGGCGAGAACCTGCAACTTCGCTTCGCAAAGGCTATTTACGGTCCCTATGCCGAGAACCTAACCCACGTTCTCCGTGCCGTTGAAGGTCACTTCGTTTCCGGCTACGCCGACGGTGGCGACGCTCCGGACAAGCAGCTCGAACTTGTACCCGGGGCCGTGGCCGAGGCCACCGCTGCGCTCGCGGATCATCCGAAAACTCGCGCCCGATTCGATCGGGTAGCCGACCTAGTCCAGGGCTTCGAAACACCCTTCGGGCTGGAGTTGCTTTCCACTGTGCATTGGGCCACTGCCCACGGTAAGGCCAGGTCAGCGGATGAGGTCATCGCGGCAACTTATGCCTGGAACGATCGCAAGAGACAGTTCACTCCCCGACAAATTCACCTGGCGCGCGACATCCTCCGTGAAAAGGGCTGGATCGATTAACAATGGCCGCGATTCGCGAGGGGCGCGGCCTCACTGTCTTTCTCCAGTGACTCGAGATACGCGCGGAGGCAGTCCGCTGCCATCGCGCGCGCCTCGTCGAGGGTCTCTCCCTGAGTCGCCAACCCGGGGATGGCTGGGAAAATTACAACGAAGCCGCCTTCTTCAGCATGCTCGAACAGGGCAGTATAGCTATATTCCTTCATGCCCTCAGTCCCGAACCCGCAGGGGGAGCGCTATTGGGATGTTATCATGGCCTCAGCAACGCACCATATGGCTAGGGGCATGACCACCGACACCACCGAACGTGGGCTGGAAACCCTCATCGTCGCCATTCTCACCAATATGCCCGCCCATCCCGGCGCGGCCGAACCACCAGCCCCCTTCGGTGCCCCCCAGCACTACCACCTTGGCGACCCCGCCCACTACGACCGCGAATACACTGTCGATCTGCACCAGCTCTCCACCTTCCTCGCCGCCTCCCAGCCAATAGCAGCCGAAACGCTGGAACTCCCCAATGACAATCCCACCCGCCGCAAATTCCTCGCCCGCCTGCAAGGCGAGATCAGCAAGCGCGGGACCATCGACGTTCTGCGTCGCGGCATCGATCACGGCCCGCACCATATCGACCTGTTCTACGCCACTCCGAGCCCAGGCAACCCCAAAGCCTACGACCTCCACGCACTCAACCGCTTCAGCGTCACCCGCCAGCTTCGCTACAGCCGCGACGAATCAGCCCTCGCCCTCGATATCGCTTTATTCATCAACGGCCTGCCTGTCGCCACCTTCGAACTCAAGAACAACCTAACCAAGCAAACCGTCGCCGATGCCGTCGAACAATATAGGCGTGACCGCGACCCGCATGAACGCCTGTTCGAATTCGGCCGCTGCATCGCCCACTTCGCACTGGACGACAGTGAAGTCCGTTTCTGCACCCACCTGAAAGGCAAAGCCTCTTGGTTCCTGCCCTTCAACCAGGGTTGGAACGATGGCGCCGGCAACCCTCCAAACCCCAATGGGATCAAGACCGATTATCTGTGGAAGCAAATCCTCTCTCCCGCCGGCCTGACCGACATCATAGAGAACTACGCCCAGATCGTCGAAAAAACGGACCCGAAGACCAACAGAAAGAAGCGCGAGCAGATCTTTCCTCGCTATCACCAGCTCGACCTTGTACGCAAACTGCTCGCCCACGCCGGCGAACACGGCGTCGGCCACAAGTACCTCATCCAGCACTCAGCCGGCAGCGGCAAATCGAATTCCATCGCCTGGCTCGCCCACCAGCTCATCAGCCTGCGCCGCCACGGTGAAAACGTCTTCGATTCCATCATCGTCGTGACTGACCGCCGCATCCTCGATCAGCAGATCAACAGCACGATCCGCGGCTTCGCCCAGGTTTGCTCTACTGTCGGCCATGCCGAACACTCCGGCGATTTGCGCCAATTCATCGAATCCGGCAAAAAGATCATCATCTCCACCGTGCAGAAATTCCCAATCATTCTCGATGATATCGGCACCGAGCATCGCGGCCGGCGTTTCGCCATCATTATCGATGAGGCGCATTCCAGCCAGGGCGGCAAGACCTCGGGCAAAATGGCGCAAGTCCTCGCCGCCAGCGAAGCCGACGAGGATGAAAGCCCGGAAGATCGCATCAACCGCATCATGGAAGCACGCAAGCTGCTTCCCAACGCCAGCTACTTCGCTTTCACTGCAACGCCCAAGAACAAGACATTGGAAATCTTCGGTAACCCCGCTCCCGAAGGTGGTCAGGTCAAGCACGTCCCGTTCCACAGCTATACGATGAAACAGGCGATCGAGGAAGGCTTCATCCTCGACGTGCTGCACTATTATACCCCGGTCAACAGCTATTACCGGCTGATAAAAACCGTCGAAGGAGACCCCGAATATGACACCAAGCGCGCGCGGAAGAAGCTGCGCCGCTATGTCGAAGGCCACGAGCACGCCGTCCACCTCAAGGCCGAAATCATGGTGGACCACTTCCACGAGCAGGTGCTGGCGCTTAACAAGATCGGCGGCGAAGCCCGTGCCATGGTGGTCACCGGCGGCATCGAGCGCGCTATCCAGTACTTCCACGCCATCCGCGATTACCTGAAGAAACGGAAAAGCCGCTATCAGGCGATCGTCGCATTCTCCGGTGAGTACCAGGTACAGCGGGGCCAAGGTCACCGAATCCTCGCTCAACGGCTTCCCCTCCAACCTGATCGCCGATCGCATCGTCGAAGACCCCTATCGCTTCCTCGTCTGTGCCGAGAAGTTCCAAACCGGTTACGACGAGCCCCTGCTGCACACGATGTACGTCGATAAGCCGCTTTCCGGCATAAAGGCCGTGCAGACGCTGTCGCGCCTCAACCGCGCCCACCCCCAGAAGCACGACGTTTGCGTGCTCGATTTTCAGAACGACACAACCACGATCCAGGCCGCGTTTGCTGACTACTATCGCACCACCATCCTTAGCGACGAGACAGATCCGAACAAGCTCCACGATCTGAAAGCAGCCCTCGATGGCTATCAAGTCTATTCGCCAGCGCAGGTCGAGGAGCTGGTTGAATTGTATATCGGCGGTGCCCAACGTGATCGGCTTGATCCGATACTGGACGCCTGCGTGCCCGCATACAAAGAGTTGGACGAGAACGGGCAGGTCGATTTCAAGGGCAAGGCAAAAATCTTCATCCGCGCCTATAGCTTCCTCGCGACAATTCTGCCCTACACCAATGCCGGATGGGAGAAGCTATCGATCTTCCTCGATTTTCTGACCCCCAAGCTGCCGGCCCCGAAAGAAGACGATTTATCGCAGGGCATCCTCGAAGCCATCGACATGGATAGCTACCGCGTCGAGAAGCAAGCGGTCATGCGGATTCAGCTCCCCGACCAGGATGCCGAAATTGACCCCGTACCCACATCAGGTGGAGGCCACAAGCCCGAGCCAGAACTTGATGTCCTGTCCAACATCCTGCGTACATTTAACGACCACTTTGGAAACATCGAATGGGTCGATAGTGACCGGGTGCGTCGCCTGATCACCGAGGATCTCCCCCGCGCTGTCACTGCCGATCCGGCCTACCAGAATGCGATCCGCAACAACGATAAGCAAAACGCCCGGATCGAGCACGATCGCGCCCTTCGGGACGCCGTCCTTGGCACCGTGAAGGACAGCACGGAGCTATTCAAGCAATGGAGCGACAACGACTCCTTCCGCCGCTGGCTCGGCGACGCAATATTCGGGATCACCTATCAGAGCCGGCCCCCGGCATGAGCATGAGCCCTGACGCAGGAATCAGATACCATAACGCTTGACACGCAACCGCATTAACGGCTATAAGCGTCCGCCATGCCCACATCCCCCGCCCCAAACCATCCCAACCTCGCCGACCAGCTCCCGCCCGGCACCTACTACCACCTCATCCACACGCTCTTCCTTACGCTCCCTTCGCCGCTTACGGACTCCCCCGAAGATCTCGCTCGCCGCGATAATTTCGCCATCGCCCGCATCGCCGCACTGCGCCCAAGCAACGCGGCCGAGGCCGATCAGGCCGCCCTCTATGTCGCCGCCTCCGAGCAATGGAAGCACTGTCTCCGTCTCGCCCTGCAACCAGGCACTACACCGCAGTGGGCCATGAAATGCCGCGCCCAGGCCAATGCGATGATGCGCCAGTCGCAGGGCGCGCTCAGAATGCTGTTGCGCATGCAGGCCACCCGCCAGAAGCAGGAGAAGAACCAGGAAGCCGGCGACCGCGCCGCCAGGACCATCGGTCTGACAGCGGAAGCGCCATCACCGCAGGCCGCATCGGCGACGATCGCCGAACCACTGGCACCACAGCCGAAGCCGGAACCCACACCCCTGAAGCAACCGCAGCCTGACCCGCTTCCCGCTGTCGGCCAATCCGCAGCCATCTCTCCGCGGACCTCCGCGCTGGCCCACCCCATCGGCCGGGTCGCCGGCCCGGCCGCCCGCGATTTGCTGCTCAGCACCGCCTACACGCCTGCTTTCGCCGTGCTGGACCGCTGCTTCGCAGGAACCCGCGCGGCCTAGCGCGAACGCCGGGCTGTATTGGCCGCGCTACAGCCCGCCCTCGCGCCGCCCCGAAACAACCTTCGCGGCCTTCCCCTCCTTTGCGTCCTTCGTGTCAAAACCCGACCTCGCTCCACGCAAGGCGATGGAGCTTTCCCGACAACCCGCAAAGTCGTCGATGACGAGCCTTCGCTCATCATGACGACCACGCCAACCATCTCACCGGAAACGAACCTCATTGCCGGCTGGAGCTATCTCATCCCGTGATCCAACCTCTCGTGCACAACGAAACGAGACGATCACGAGACCGGGCCGCATTCATAATGCCCTACGGCCGCATCCCGAACCGGCTCACCCCCACCGTCCGCAACGGCGCCGCCAGCCCGGCGAACTCGCACAACAGCCGCCGCGTATCCCGAGGGTCGATGATCTCCTCGACCCAGAACGCCTCCGCCGTCCGGAACGGCGAGCGCAGCGCGTTCAGCCGCGCATCGATCTCCGCCATCTTCGCCGCCGGATCATCTGCCGCATCGATCTCCGCCCGATACGCCGCCTCCACGCCGCCCTCCAGCGGCAACGACCCCCAGCTCGCCGAGGGCCACGCATACCGCAGACACAACCGCCCCCCAGGCTGATGCCCCAGCCCGCCCACACCAAACACATTGCGCACAATCACCGAACACCACGGCACGCTGCTCTGGCAGATCGCCGCCAGCGCCCGCACCCCCCACCGGATCACCGCCGAGCTCTCCGCCGCCAGCCCCACCTGGAACCCCGGGCAGTCCACCAGATGCACCACCGGCAGATGGAACGTCTCAGCCAGATCGACGAAGCGTATGATCTTGCTGCATGCATCCGCCGTCCACGCGCCGCCGTGGTACAGCGGATCGCCCGCCATCAGCGCCACCGGCCACCCGTCCAGCCGCGCCAGGCCGGTGATGATCGGCCGCCCGAACCGCTCCCCCATTTCGAAGAAGCTGTCCCGATCCACCACGCGCTCGATGATCCGCCGCATGTGGTACGCCTGCTTCCGATCCCGAGGCACGGCAACAACCAAAGCCTCATCGGCCCGAGCCGGATCGTCCCACCCCCGCACCCGAGGCGGCAACTCCCACACCGACCCCGGCAGATACGAAAGAAACCGCCGGACTGCCGCGAACGCCGCGTCCTCGGTATCGACCGCATGATCCACCGCGCCGCAGCCCGTCTGGATCTCCCACCCGCCCAGCTCCTGCTTGCCGCGAGGCTCGCCCAGCCGCTCCACGACCGGAGGTCCCGCCACAAAGACGGCCGACAAGTCCTTGACCATAACGGAATAATGGCTCGCCGCCAGCCGCGCCGCCCCCAGTCCGGCGACCGACCCAAGCCCCAGCGCCACCACCGGCACCAGCCCCATATTCGCCACGCACAGCTCGAACGACGAGCCTTCGCCCAGCCCGCCCGGCAGGTTCGCCCGCCCGGTGGTCTCGATCGTCTTGACCGACCCGCCGCCGCCCGAGCCCTCGATCAGCCGGATGATCGGCATCCGCAGCTCCGCCGCCATCTGCTCGGCCAGCCGCGGCTTCCCCTTGATCGAGGCATCCGCCGAGCCGCCCCGCAACGTGAAATCATCCCCGGCGATCACCACCGGCCGGCCATCGACCGTGCCCCGCCCGAACACACAGTTCGCCGGCCGGAACGCCGCGATCCCTCCGTCCGGACCATAGTCCGCAGCCCCGGCAATCGCCCCGACCTCATGGAAGCTGCCCGGATCCAGCATGCGCTCGATCCGCTCGCGTACCGTCAGCCGCCCGCCCGCGTGTTGTCGGGCAACGCGCTCCGCTCCGCCCATCTCGCGCGCCAGCGCCTCGCGCCGGCGAAGCTCCGCCAGTTCCTTCTCCCACCCCGTCTCAGGCGCGGCCGGCCGAGCAGACGTGTCGTCGGGCATACCGCGAGCATAGCAGAGACCAGACCAACGCGAGAGGGCGGGTGTAATGAACGAAGACCTGCTGTTCGAGGTGCGAGACGGGATCGGCCGCATCACCTTCAACCGCCCGGAGGCTCGCAACGCGCTAACGTTCGCCATGTACGACCGCCTCGCCGAGATCTGCGGCGAGGCCGCGCGGGACCGCCAAATCTGCGCCCTCATCCTGACCGGCGCTGGCGACAGGGCCTTCGCCGCCGGCACCGACATCTCCCAGTTCCGCGCCTTCGCCACGCCAGACGACGCGATCGCTTACGAAGCCCGCCTCGACCACGTGCTCGAAGCGGTAGAGCGCTGCCCCAAACCCACCATCGCCGCCATCGCCGGAGCCTGCACCGGAGGCGGTGCCGCGATCGCCACCGCCTGCGACCTACGCATCGCCGCGCGCAATGCCCGCTTCGGCTTCCCCATTGCCCGCACCCTCGGCAACTGCCTATCCATGGCCAATCTCGCCCGCCTCGCCGCCCTGACCGGCCCAGCCCGCGTGACCGAGATCATCTTCACCGCCCGCCTGATCGAAGCCGAGGAAGCCAAATCCATCGGCCTCGTCAGCGAGGTACTAGAAGACGCCGCCACCCTGACCACCCGCGCCGACGAACTGGCCCATCTCATCGCCAGCCATGCCCCGCTCACGCTGCGCGCCACCAAAGAGGCGCTGCGCCGCCTCCGAACCGGAGAATCAGGCGAACAGGACCTGATCCTCATGTGCTACATGAGCCGCGACTTCCGCGAGGGAATGGAAGCCTTCCTCGCCAAACGCCCCCCAGCCTGGACCGGCGAGTAGAACTCACCTCTCCCGCGCTGCGGGAGAGGTCGCCGCGCGCAGCGCGGCGGGTGAGGGTGCCGGGGCTGCGGCACCCTCGATCACCCGCCGGAACAGCGCCAACTGCCCGGCCGTCGTCTCATCCCAACTGAACCGCTCCGCGTAAGCCCGCGTCGCCCCCCGATCCGGCGCCTCCGCCGCCAGGCGCCGCACCCCCGCCGCGATCGCCTCGGCGCTGCGCTCCACGATCACCCCGGCCGCAGGGCTCTGCACCACTTCCGGATTGCCCCAGATGTTGGTCGCCACCACTGGCGTCCCGCAGGCCATCGATTCCAGCAGCACATTGGCCCAGCCCTCGCGGCTTGAGGCCAGCACCAGCGCATCCGCCGCCCCATAAAGCGCCGGCAGCTCAGCATGCGGCCGCGCTCCGAGTAGCCTCACGCGCTCACCCAGCCCCAACGTCCCGATCAGCACGGCGAGCCGGGACCGTTCCGGCCCTTCGCCTACCACGATCAGGTCCCACCCCGGCAGGTTGCGCAACGCCTCTATCACCAAGTGATGGCCTTTGCGCTCGATCAGGTGCCCGACCGAGATCAGCGTCGGCCTCGTCAAGCCGAGCGCGGCGCGGGCCGCCGTACGATCCACGGGCGGCGCGAACACCGCCGTCTCCACGCCGTTGCGCAGCACCGTCACCTTATCCGGCGGCGCACCCAGCTCCACCAGCGCAGCCTTCAGTGCCGCGCTGACCGCGACCAGCGCCGCCGCCCCGGTAATCGCGCCGCGGATCAGCCGGCGCGGGATGCGATAGTGCGGGATCAGGCTGACATCCGTCCCTCGCGCCGTGATCACCACCGGCACCCCCAACCGCCGGCCGAGCCAGACCGCTGCCACCCCGTCCGGGTAGAGGTAATGCGCGTCGATCGCATCGACGTGCACTCCCCCGGCCAGCCGGCGCTGCAAGAACGCCGCCGCTGCGCCGTACAGCAGCGTCGGGGCAAGCGACATCCCCACCCGCGGGATCACCGGATAGCGAGGATGGTGCACGGCGATACCGTGCCGCACCTCGTACAGCGGAACACGCGCCAACCGCCCCCAGGTCCCAAACACCGTCGCGGTGCTGGGGAAAAACGGCACCGGCGCGACCACCTCGCTGATGGCCTCGCCGCTGGCCAGAAGGTGGCGCAGTCGGTTCTCGACGAAGATGCCGTGGTTCGGCTGCTCGGCGTTGGGGAACAGCGTCGAGAAGGTCAGCAGGCGCAGCACGGACGACGGCCAGCGGCGCCAGAACTCGATCAGGAGCCCTTCGTCATCTCGGTCAGCAGCTTCTCCGCCGCGGCCTTCTCCTCGAACTGGCCCTGTGCCGCGACCACCTGGTGCAACACCTTGACCGCCTCATCCTTCTGCCCGGTGTCCTTCAGGGCCACCGCGAAATGGTATTGGATGCGCGGGTCGGCCGAGCCTGAGGTGGCCTGCCGCAACAGGATCGCGCCGGTCGAAGGGTCGCCTTCGGTGGTCAGGATCCAGCCCAGCGTGTCGGCGGTCTGCGCGCTCGGGCCGAGCGCATAGGCCTGCTGCGCCAATGCCTTCGCGTCCCCCGCGCCGAGCTTCTGGTCCACCCAGGCGAGATTGTTCAACGTCGCAGCGTCGTGCGGCTGCTTCGCCAGTATGGCCTGGAGAGTGATTTTTGCGGCGGCATATTTCTCCTGGCTGATCTGCAGGCTGGCGAGCTGCCCTTCTACCATCAGATCATCGGGGTGCTTGGCGAGCCAGTCGGCCAGCGTCTTGTCCGCCACGTCGGCCTGGCCGTTGCGCACCAGGGCACCGGCCACGCGAATCGTCAGCATAGCCGAGGGGGTGGTGGCGCCTGCCGCCTGGTAGGCCTTGACGGCTTCCGCCGGCTGGTTGTTGGCCAAATAGAGGTCGCCCTTCAGTGCCAGCAACGGCGTGAAGGTACGGTTCTCGCTGTAAAGCGCGTCCGCGGTCGCCAGAGCTGCCTGAATGCCGCCCGTCTTGAGATCGACAAGCGCGTAGTCGAGATCGAGCTGATACGTGTTAGGCATCGCGGCCATTCCGGCCTTGATGAGATTGCGCGCCCCCTCGTAGTCGCCCGCCTGAACGAGGAGAGCCACGAGTTGGCGGCGCGCGATCAGGTTGCGCGGCTGCAGGTCCAGCATGTGGGTGAGGGTGGCTCGTGCCTGGTCGGTCTGCTTCAATGCGATCTGTGCCGCGGCCTGCAGCCCGAGAAGCTGCGGCGAGACCTCGCCCTTTGGCGATGACGCGGCGACAAGATCGAGCGCCTGTTGCGCCTTTCCGGCGCGAATGTAGAGGTCGCCGAGTGACTGGGCTAGCCGCATATCCTTCGGCGAGGCGACACGGGCGTGCTCGAGCAGCGTTATCGCCTGATCGAGCCGGCCGGAGCTGACCAGCGACCCGGTCAGCATGGTCAGCGCCGGCTCGGCCACCGGGTCCTTATCCAGAATGGCGGTGAGCGTCTTCTCGTATCCTGCCTCGTCGCCTTGCATGGCGAGCGCGCGGGCGAGATTGATCTTTGCCGGCAGGAAGTCTGGGTTCTTTTGCAGGATTGCCTCGAACGTCGTGCGGGCGCCGGCAACGTCGAGCCGCGTGAGCTTCAACAGCCCGTCGAGATTCTGCACCAGCGGGGTGTCGCCCTGGGCCGCCCGGATCTTGGCGAGCGTCGCGTCTTCCTTGGCGGAATCGCCGGTCTTGAGCGCCGCCACGAACAGCGCCTCGGCGACCTGCGGTTGCTTCGGCGCGAGCGCGAATGCGTGATCCAGTTCCGCTATCGCTTGGTCGGCCTGTTCGACGTCGAGTAGCAGCGAGGCCATCTGGGTCCGTATCCCGACATCGTCGGGCGCCATCGCTTCGGCCTTGCGCAGCGCGTCGATTGCCTGCTGCGGCTGACCAACGGCGGCATAGGCTCGCGCGAGGACGTCATAGGTCTGCACATCGACCTTGCCGCCGGTGACGATCCGGTTGAGCGCTTCGATTGCTTGGTCCGGCCGGTTGCGTTCGAGCAGAATACGCGCCAGCAGCTTGGCGCCGTTGAGGTCGGTCGGCTCATGGCCAACGAATTTCCGGGCCGCCTCTTCAGCCGAGCTTAACTGCCCCAGGTTCTCCTTCACCAGCGCCTGGAGGAAGTAGCCGCGCGGCATGTTGTCGAACCCCGGCGCCAGTCGCATCAGCAGCGTGTCGGCATCGGCGTTCTGCCCCGCTTCGTGCTCGAGCACCGCCTTCAGGTAGAGGCCTTCGACATTGTTGGGCAGAACCGCCAGCACCGCGTCATCGTCGGCCTTCGCTTCCTTGAATTTGCCCTGGGCAATCAGCAGATTGGCCCGCACCAGGCGGGCCGGCACGGCGGGAGGACTGTCCGCCACCACGGCATTAAGCAACGCCAGCGCCCCCGGCACGTCCTTGCTCTGCGCCATAGTCTGCGCCTTCAGCACGCGCGCCTCGACCGATTTCGGATCGGCAGTCAGCGCGTGCTCGACCTGATCCTGGGCGGCCTTGGCGTCGCCCTTGGCGAGTGCGAGCCGAGCGCCGGCGATCCAGGCCTGGACGTTCGCCGGGTTCAGCCGTTCGGCATCGGCGAACGATTTGCCCGCGTCATTCGCTTCGCCAAGCGTCATCTGAGCAGCGCCGCGGTCGAAATCGATCTCGGAGTCCAGCTCCGGGTTCTTGCCGGTCGGCGTGAACTGCTTGAGCAGGTCAACCGACCGATTCTGCATCAGTAGCGCCTGGCCAATCAGTGGGGTGGTCAGCACCGGATCATAGCCGCGTGCCTGCGCTTCTCTAGCCTGCTCTTCGGCGGCGGCGGGATCGCCGAGCTGGAGCTGGACTTTCGCCAGCAGGAAGCGCGCTTGGGCGTTCTGCGGATCTGCGCGGACTGCGTTGCGCAGCTCGATTTGGGCGGTCTTCAGATCGCCCTTCTGGAGGGCGTTGCGCGCGTTGGTCAAGTAATCGGCAGCATGGCCGGACAGCGGCCACAGCCCTACACTGGCTGCCATGAGAAACGAGCCCAGGACCCGGTTCAGCGTCACTTTAGTCTTACTCCCTGGTAATGCGGCAGGGGTGGGGCTGTGCAGCACAAAGACGGCTCCCGCAGGCCGCATTCCCCGGCCGCGATGGACTCTCCTCGTGTCCGCTGCGAGAACAGCGTTGGATGTTCCAATACCACGTTCCGATCCCGGCGCGCCATGGGGATCGCAGGTGCGGAGCTGACGGAATGAAAATGCCCAGCGGTTAAGTGAAAAATAACCGCCCCGGTATTGATTCCAAAGCGTCTCAGAAATCTAACAATGCGTACCTGAATCGAACATCTCCAAGGAGCCAGACGGACCATGAGTGTTCTGACCGTGGGTAACGGCGAAGCTCTGAGCCGACAAGATCCGCGATGTCCGGCTGGCTGAGCAAGTGAAGCGGGAGCGGTGAACCTGACCGAGGTTTGGCGGGAGGATTGCGCACGACTGGGGCGATAGACCAAACTAGTTACGAGGCGGCGTATTCTATTCCCGCTTTGGAGAGCTGTCTCCGGCCCGGTCTGGTGAGCTGGTCGGCGCTCATCTGGGGGTCGAAGAAAGTCTGCCCTCGAGTTGAGCGTTATGGCCCGCCCGCGGGTCGGCCGAAGGCTGACCGGAAGGTCGCGTTGGCGGGCGGTAGCAGCACCGCCGGCTGCACCGGGTGAGGGCTGTTGAGGCTCGCCCCTCGGTCGGACGCGGGCAGATCAGGTCACGCTCGAACTCGGTGCCGAGCAAGTTGAGAATGAAGCGGTCCGGAGCTGGCACGCTGCTCTACCTGCGGGAGACGCAGTATCGCGCCTAAGGAGCGGCTGGACTGCGGCCTCGTGGCCGGCCAAGCGTGCACGGGATGGTGACGCACCACTCACCTTGCCTTCCTCCGCTCGACCCTTGCTCTGCCTCCTTCCGCAAATAGGGGGCCTACTGGATCGTCGCGACGGTAACGGATCAGCCGTACTGCCCGATCTTGCAGGCGGGGTGGCGCTGACCGATAAGTGGTGGGGGGAAGTTTGGGCGCCTTATCCGAACTGCTAAATCATCATGCACTCTTAAGCAGGCAACAGGAGGCAGAGCATGAAGGGAGATGCGAAAGTCATCGAATATCTGAATGATGCACTGCGGCACGAACTGACCGCGGTCAATCAATACTGGCTACACTACCGACTGCTCGACAACTGGGGATACAAGGTCCTTGCCGGTCAGTGGCGCAGGGAATCGATCGAGGAAATGCGGCACGCCGACAGACTGATCGAGCGGATTATCTTCCTGGATGGTTTCGCCAACATGCAGACGCTGGATTCCCTGCATATCGGCCAGACGGTGAAAGACGTGGTCGAGCGTGATCTGCAGGCGGAGCTGACGGCGCGAGCGCTATACGAGCAAGCCGCGACGCATTGCCACGCCGCCAAGGATTACGTGACGCGAATACTGTTCGAAGAGTTGCTGCGGGACGAAGAGAGCCATATCGACTTTCTGGAGACGCAACTCGACCTGATTGGCCGACTGGGCGCTGAACTTTATGCGCAGCACCATATCGGTGGCCTCGACGAGGAGTGATCGGCACGTAGCCGTTGGACTGCCAACGGAGGCTGGCGAGTGTGTCGACGGCTGGAAGCAAGAGGGGCCGTGCGGGCCTCAGCGGCTCCGGTTTTGCGTGAGCCTTCTTCGTCTCACGCGCAACTGTTGGTGTAGCTAGATGGGTTTGGCCGCGCTGCGTTGCCAGATGCCTTGCATGAGTTCGTTGCTCGGCAGCGTCTTGTCCATGGCCTTGCGCGCCGTTTGTGCTCCGGCAATTGGCAGGCCCTTTGGGTCGAGCTTGCCGATCTGCATGAGGACCGACGCTTGATCCCAGTAGATGTGCTCGTGCACCAGCTTGTCTCCCTGGAACTGCACGACAGCCACGGTGGGGACGCTCACCTTGCGCCCGGTCGGTGGGATGCCGGGCAACATCCAGTCGATCTCCGTCGTGTGGGTGAAATGTACGACGAACTCGTCGACGAGGCGGTCGACACCGATCGTGCGACTGATCGGGGTGAGCCGGAAATCCGGAGGATTCACACCGATGAAGTGGTATTTGTAAAAGCGCTTGAGTTCGTCGTGCCCCACGCCGCCAGTCATGGTGGGGATGTGATTGACGTAAGGCTCGGCCACCATCGTGGCCATGGTTGCGTCGACGTCTCGGGTTTCGAATTCGTAGCGGCAATGCGCTTCCCAGAGGGCCGCGAGGTCACGGTCGGTCATTGATTTGCCTCCTCGGCGTTGTAAAGGAAAGGACTAACGCCCGCGGACGATTGCCGCAATCGGGCGCGTGGCCGCGGACCTCGTGCGTCCGGATTCCACAGCACGGAGTCGCCCCGAAGTAGGAATTGGTCCGATTCCACGCCTCCCGATTCTGAGACGCCTGGCTCCGAGGCTGTTAGTCTTCTCGGTGAGCGGCACCAGCGTTGGGGCCGAGCCGACGCGGCTGCGCCATCTGCTGCGAGGCAGTTGGGCATCCGGTTCATGCCTCACGCAATTCCGATAATTGTAGAAACCACTAACCCCCTCCTGCAAGGGGAGGGGGAACGTTGCGGGGCGCGCGCGGTGCGTGTTATGCGCGTCGACCGCTGGTCGGAGGGAAAGCCTTATGCGCCTGCTCGTCCTGCTGATCCCGCTCGCGCTCGGGGGCTGTCTGAGCTTCAGCAGCAGTAACCCGCAGCCAGCGCCACCGCCCACGGTCGTGGTGCAGCCGAGCGCGCCCACCACGTGCCCGAACGGATCAGTGCCGCCCTGCCAATGACCTGGTGGATGCCGCCCGAGGTCAGTCGCCGGATGCCGACTGCAATCGTTGTGAAAGAGGCCTGACCTGGTCCATCACCTGGCGGGCGAAGAGCACGCCGCCGTCGCCGATCGACAGGCCGGCTGTTCGCAGCGCTGTAGCAGTCCAGGTGTTGCAGGTATAGGCGGCGTCGTAGGTGGCCGGAGAGGAGTGGTACAGACTGCCCGGATAGGGGCCGTACCCCAGACTGAGCGGCCGTCCATTTCGATCTTTCGCCAGATCGTGCCAGATGAACGCTGCCAGGCGAACGACCCCGGCCGAGGATAGCGACAGCCGGACCACGTGCGTGGCACCGAACGCGGCCGAGGGCGGCACCCGCAACGCGGTCACCAGTATCAGCGCCGGCCCTGGAAAGAGGGCGACGAGCATATCCGGCAGCATCCTGCGCCGCGACAGGAGGTAGGCGCGGTCGCCGAAGCTGAACACGAGATAGCTCGCTCCGGGAAAGTCCTGCGCGACCGGCAGTAGCGGCGGGCGAAGGTCCGTCGCGGCAAGGCCGAGATCGGTGTGCCAGCCGTTGTCGATCACCCAGACGGTCGCTACTGCGGGCCCCGGCGGCGGTACCGGCGCGGTGCTGCAACCGGCGAGTGCGGCGGCCGTCAGGCAGAGCCGGACCAGCCTTGCAAAAGCCGCGCGCCGCCTTAGCCTTCGGCGGCATCCCTGCCCGGCGCAGCGCGCCGCAGCAACAACAAGGAGGCGGATCATGAACATGGGGCGTCTGTTGCCCGCACTGGCGATCGTCGCAACTCTTGCTGCGCCGGCGGCGCAAGCGAAGGACTGGACAAAGGTCGTGATCGCCACGGAGGGCGCCTACATGCCCTATAACGGGCACTCGCCGGACGGCAAGCTGATCGGGTTCGAGATTGACCTCGGCAACAATCTCTGCGCGCGGCTGAAGATCACCTGCCAATGGGTGGCGCAGGACTGGGACGGCATCATTCCGGGCCTCAACGCGGGCAAGTACGATGCCATCATGGACGGCATGAGCGTCACCGCGAAACGCGAGCAGGTGATCGCCTTCTCGCGGCCGTATACGCAATCGCCGACCACGTTTGCGGTCGAGAAGGACGGACCGTTAGCCAACATGCCGGATACCGGCGTGCGCGTCTCGCTCAACGACGAGGCGGGGACCGATGCGATGATCAAGGCGCTGACACCGGCGCTGAAGGGCAAGATCGTCGGCGTGCAGGTCGCCACGATCCAGGACGATCTGCTGAACACGTATTTCAAGTCGATCGTCACCATCCGCACGTACAAGACGACGGAGGAGCATGATCTCGACCTGGAGGCAGGGCGAGTCGATGCGGTGCTGGCCTCGACGTCTTATTTCGTTTCGACGTTGGCGAGACCGGGCGGCGATAAGCTCAAGCTTGCCGGGCCGCTGATCACCGGCGGACTGCTTGGGAAGGGGACCGGCATCGGCTTCCGCAAGAGCGATCCCGAGCTGAGGGCGATGTTCGACAAGGCGCTGGGCGAGGCTTTGGCCGACGGCACGGTGAAGAAGCTCTCGCTGCAGTGGTTCAAGACCGATATCAGCCCGCAGTCGTAGCGTGAGTTCGTGATGGCCGGAAATGCCGGGCGGTGGGCGAGACCCTCACCCGGTTCGCTTCGCGAACCGACCTCTCCCGCAGAGCGGGAGAGGTGTTAAATGGCGGCATATCTGCGGCTGATCGGCTTCGGACCGACGGGATGGGGCGATCAGCTTCTGCTGGCCGCGCTGATGACGCTGTCGGTCTCGGCCGCGGCTTATGTCGCCGGGCTGGTATTGGGCACGCTCGGCGCTTGGGGGAAACTATCGGGTTCTGTCGCCGGCCGTCGCGTGGCCGAGTTCTATACGACGGTGGTACGCGGCATTCCTGAACTGCTGGTGATCTACCTGTTCTATTTCGGTGGTAGCCAAGGGCTGACCGCGCTCGCCCGGTTGCTGGGGCAGAGCGGGTTCTGGGGCCTGAATGCCTTCATGGTCGGCACGCTGGCCGTCGGCATCGTGTCCGGCGCGTATCAGACCGAGGTGCTGCGCGGTGCCTATCTGGCGGTGCCGGCAGGCGAGATCGAAGCAGCGCGTGCCGTGGGGATGGGCCGGATGCTGATGCTGCGGCGTATTCTCTTCCCGCGCGTGCTGCGCTTCGCGCTGCCGGGGATGGGCAATGTGTGGCAGCAGGTGCTGAAGGAATCGGCGCTGATCTCAGTCACCGGGCTGGCCGAGATCTTGCGGGAGATCCATATCGGCGCGGGATCGACGGATCGGCCGTTCGATTTCTATATCACCGGATTCTTGCTCTATCTGCTGCTGACCACGTTCTCGGGGTTCGTGTTTCGCGGTGCCGAGGGATGGTCGCTCAAGGGCGAGCGCCGCCTGGCCGGGGCGCGAGCCTGAGCGATGCATCCGCTGTTCCTTGCCGATACGATGGTGAAGCTGCTGGCCGGCGTGCCGCTGACGCTGGAGCTGACTTTCATCTCGGTCGGGCTGGGCGCGGCGCTGGCGGTGCTGCTCGCGGTGCTGCGTGCCTCGGTGGTGGTCGGTGCCTGGCTGGTGCGGTTCTACGTGTTCGCGCTGCGCGGCACGCCGCTGTTGTTGCAGATCTTCCTGATCTATTACGGGCTCGGTCAGTTCGCCTGGATTCGCGAGAGCGTGTTGTGGCCTTTCCTGCGCCAGCCGTTCTGGTGCGCGATCCTGGCGCTGACCTTGAACACCGCGGCCTATGGCTCGGAGATCATCCGCGGCGGGCTGCAATCGGTGCCGCTGGGGGCGATCGAGGCCGCGCGCGTGTCGGGTATGTCAGGGCTGCTGCTGTACCGGCGCATCATCCTGCCGCTGGCGATCCGCCAGGCGCTGCCTGCTTACGGGAACGAGCTTGTTGCGATGGTGAAGGCGACTTCGCTCGCTAGCATCGTCACGCTGATGGAGATCAGCGGCATTGCGTATGCGATCATCTCGGAGACCTATCGTGCGCTGGAAGTGTTCATCTGCGCCGGGGCGCTCTATCTGCTGATCAATTTCCTTCTCAGTCGCGGGGTGGCCGCGCTGGAGGGGCGGCTGACCCCGCATCTGCGTCGCGCCGGCGCATGACCGTCGCGGTTGCCGTGCGTGATTTGCACAAGCGCTTCGGCGCGCTGGAGGTGCTGCGTGGCGTGTCGCTGGAAGCGGCCGAGGGCGAAGTGATCAGCATCATCGGTGCCAGCGGCTCCGGCAAAAGCACGCTGCTGCGCTGCATCCCGCTGCTGGAGGTGCCGGATTCCGGCGAGATCGAAATCGGCGGCGAAGCGATTCGCGTGCGGCACCGAAACGGCCGGGCCGAGCCGGCGGACCGGGGACAGGTGAACCGGATCCGCAGCACTCTGGGCTTCGTGTTCCAGAGCTTCAACCTGTGGGCGCATATGACGGTGCTGCAGAACGTCATCGAGGCGCCGGTGCATGTGCAGCGGCGGCCACGCGCCGAGGTGATGGCAGAGGCAGAGGCGATCCTGGAGAAGGTGGGCCTTGCCGACAAGCGCGACAGTTATCCGGCGCATCTCTCTGGCGGACAGCAGCAGCGTACGGCGATCGCCCGCTCGCTGGCGATGCGCCCGCGTGCCTTGCTGTTCGATGAGCCGACCTCGGCGCTGGATCCGGAGCTGGTCGGGGAGGTGCTGCGGGTGATCCGCGGGCTGGCCGAAGAGGGGCGCACGATGCTGATCGTGACGCACGAGATGGCGTTCGCCGCCGAGGTCTCGAACCGCGCGATCTTCCTGGACGCCGGGCGCATCGAGGAACAGGGCCCGCCGGCACAGATTTTCGCCGATCCCGCCACCGAGCGCTGCCGTGCCTTCGTGATGCGGCATCTCAATCGGTAGCGCCGTGCCGAGGCTATCGTTCTCAGCCAGCGAGAACTCTCACGAGAGGGAGTCATATCCATGAGCGAAAGAGCAGCTCTACTCTCCGCGATCCAGCGGGACCGCGACGAGATCATCGACTTCTTCCGAGGCCTCGTGCGGATCAAGACCCCGAACCCGCCTGGCGATACGCGAGAAGCGGCCGCTTACATCGGTAAATTCCTGAGCGCCCAGGGCCTTGATTTCCGGACCGTGGCCCCGAAGGAGGAATATCCCAGCCTGATCGCTAGCTTCGATGCCTCGCAACCGGGACGTCACCTTGTGCTCAACGGTCATATCGACGTGTTTCCCGTCGATCCGATCGGCTGGACGCAGGACCCTTGGGGAGGCGATCTGGTCGATGGCAAGATTTACGGGCGCGGCGCGTGCGACATGAAGGCGGGAACCAGCGCCTCGATCTTCACGTACCGTTATCTGCATCGCATCCGCGACAAGCTGAAGGGCAAGCTGACGCTTACTTGTGTCTCCGACGAAGAGACGTTCGGTCCATGGGGCGCGCGTTACCTGATCGAGCACTGCCCAGAGGTGTATGGCGACTGCCTGCTGAATGGCGAGCCGAGCGGAACCAACACCATCCGTTTCGGCGAGAAAGGTCCGCTTTGGATGTGCGCCGTGAAAGGCGGCGCTTTCCAGTGGGTGCAAGTCCCACCCGGCAACGCTCCAGCCGGAAGCAACCGGAGCAGTCATGGAGGTGACGAAATGGCTGAAGCCTTCGGTCTAGCGGGTCACGAATTGGTGGCCGCGCGAGTGTGCAGGCCGCAACGCGAGTGAACGCCGAGCAAGCCTCGAAAAGGACGATGCGCAGGCCGACCCGACGACCCTTTCGGGGAAGGCTGACACGGCTGGGTGGGATGAGCGAAGAGTACGCCCAGCCGCTGCACCGGGGTAGTGGCGGCAGCATGTACACAAGGAAAGCGCACGCAACACGGGAAGCCCCAGGGCGCGGTCAGGGATGATCAACCGGACGCCCGCGAGGGACAGGCCGGGCGCCGTGGGGTGGCGGAGAGGTTCGTAGTACCGCGGAAGCCGGGTAACGCCGGTGGAGGGAAGGGACCTCAGTTCAAGACAGACGCAGGACGTAGTGAGGGACCTGGAGATTGGGCAACCTATCAACTCCGAACAGTGTTCAGAAACTGCAGATGGCGTTGCACGCGAAAGCGAAGGCAGAAGCTGGCTATCGCTTCTATGCCCTGTACGACAAGATCAGCCGTGAAGACATCTTGGCTCATGCCTATGCCCTGTGCCGCTCCAACAAGGGTGCACCAGGCGTGGACGGTCAGGACTTCGCGGACATCGAGGCGTATGGGACGCAGCGGTGGCTCGGCGAACTGGCGCTTGCACTCAGGCAGGAGACCTACCGACCGGAACCGATCAGACGCGTGTTTATTGCGAAAGCCAACGGCAAACTCAGGCCGCTGGGCATCTCGACCGTGCGGGATCGGGTCTGCATGACAGCAGCGATGCTGGTGCTGGAACCGATCTTTGAAGCCGACCTTCCACCGGAGCAATACGCTTACCGTCCCGGGCGCAACGCCCAACAGGCGGTGATCGAGGTGGAGGAACTGCTGTTCCGTGGCCACCCGGAAGTGGTTGACGCCGACCTCGCGGACTACTTCGGGAGCATTCCCCATGCCGACCTCTTGAAGTCGGTGGCTCGCCGGATCGTTGATCGGCGTGTGCTGCATCTGATCAGGATGTGGCTGGACTGCCCCGTGGAAGAAACCGACAAACGAGGGCGGAGGACACGCACGACGGAGGCTCGGGACAAGCGGTGCGGCATCCCGCAAGGCTCACCCATCTCACCACTGCTGGCGAATCTCTACATGCGCCGGTTTGTGCTGGGCTGGAAGAAGCTCGGGCTGGAGCGACGCCTCGGCACGCGCATCGTGACTTACGCCGACGACCTCGTGATCCTGTGCCGGAAGGGCAACGCCGACGAGGCGTTGCGACGACTGCGCGAGATCATGGGCAAGCTGAAGCTCACGGTGAACGAGGAGAAGACACGTATCTGCAAGGTGCCGGAAGGGGAGTTCGACTTCCTGGGATACACGTTCGGACGGATGTATTCGGCGAGAACCGGCAAGGCCCGCTTGGGTCAGCGGCCATCAAAGAAGAGCATCAAGCGCATGGTCGACAAAGTCCACGCGCTGACTGACCGATCGGGTACTTGGCAGAAGACCACAGAGCTGGTGGAGCAGTTGAACCGCGCGTTACGCGGATGGGCCAACTACTTCAGCGTTGGCACTGTCAACAAGGCGTATCGGGCGCTCGACAGCTACACGGCGGTGCGGTTGCGCCGGTGGTTGCGTTCCAAGCACAAGGTCAGGCGACGCAGGGGCGGGAGCTATCCACCCTCGCACCTCTACGGGCACTTCGGGCTCGTGCGCCTGAGCCGGCTTGGGCACGACGTGGCGTGGGTGAAGGCGTGATGTCTTGTCCGAGAGCCGGATGCGGGAGATCTGCATGTCCGGTTCGATGAGCGGGGTGTGGAGACGGAGCCACGGCCGGACCAGTGAGGCACCGCCAAACGAAAGGGGCGGCAACAGATATGTTCGACCTACAGCCACCGCGCCACACCTCGACTCTACCGCGTTCACTGTAACGACCCGCAGCGCGCACGGCGCCTACACCCATCTCTCGGCGAGTGCTACCAAGATCGCCGGACGATTGATCGCCGACCTCGAGAAGGTCACAGAAATTCCGGCGACGCCGCCCGACAATATCGTGCGGGCGCTCGAACGAGCCTCGGCGGCTGTCGATCAGGCGATGGGCCCCGGCGCATCTCTCATCGCGCCCAAGGTAACCCTCAACGTCGGCGTGATGACAGGTGGCCTGAAGGTCAACATGGTCCCCGGTCAATGCCGGATCGAGGCCGACATTCGCTTGCCTCTCGGCCTCGGCAAGGAAACCATCATGGAGGAAGTCCACAAAATTGTTGCGCGTTACCCCGAGGTCACCGCAGAGGAGATCAACTTCAACCCTCCATCCTATTGCGATCCGTACGGCGAGATGGTCGAGATTTTGCAAAATAACGCCAGGCAGCTCTCCGGGGTCGAGCCGGTGCCGATCGTGAGCCTGGGCGGTACTGATGCCCGTCTCTGGCGCTATCGTAACATTCCGGCTTACGTGTATGGGCCGCCACCGGCCGGCATGGGCTCCTGCGACGAGCATGTGAGCCTGGAAGATTTTTTTCAGGTGGTTCGCACGCACGTGCTCTCGGCGTACGACTACCTGACGCGATGAGTTGTTTGCTTTGATGTTGATCTTTGCGGCGTGTCGTCTCGGCGAAAGCTGGCGGAATGCGCTTCGCTTTTCGGCCCTACGGGCGTGGTGTAGCCGCAAGGCCGATTGGTATCAGCCATCCGTAACCAGCAGATGGCGCGGCGCCCGGCTGATCGGCTCGCAGCCGGTTTCGGTGATGATCGCGGTTTCTCCGAGCGACATGCTCAGCCCGGTGTCGCTGTTGAGCAAAATCATGTGCAGGAAGAATACCATATTCGGCGCCAGCACCTGGGGCTCTCCCGCGTAGACCATTGGCCAGTCCATCCAGGTCGGAGGGTAGGTCGCCCCCATCGTATAACCGCAGGCATTGAGGAAATGCCCGGCGTGCCCAGCTTTTGTCAGCACCCGGGCATGGGCCGCGAACACCTGGCCGACCGTATTCCCGGGCCGCAACTCCGCCTCGCAGGCGTCGAGTGCTTCTGCGCACGCGTCGAACATGTGCTGGTAGCGCGGGTCGGGTTCGCCCGTCAGGATCACGTACATCAGCGCCGCATGATAGTGGCGGTACGCAGCGGCGATCTCGAACTGCACCTGGTCGCGTGGCGCCACTGTGCCGTGGCCGGTGTGGTAGCGGACCAGAAGTGCGTCCTCGCCGGCCCCTAAGGGCCAGCGACTGGCGCTCGGGTCACCATCACCGCGCATGATCGTGTTCATCATCTCGCCGTAAATGGCGCCGACGGGGGCCTCTGGACGCGTCATGCGCCGCGACACTGCGCACGCCTCCTCGACCAGTCGGCCTGCCTGGCGCAAGTAAACCAATTCCGCGGGGCTTTTGACGAGGCGGAGCAATCGGACGAGGTCGGAAGCGTCGATCAGCTCGCAGAAACCGGCAAACGCGGCATTGACCATTCTGCCGCGCTGTGCGGTAAGGCCGTAGGCGTAATATTCGACTCCGATTCGCTTACCGCGACCACCGTAATCCGCCACCATGTCCCGCAGTTCGGCTGCCGGATTCGCCCCCTCGCGATCGGTCCAGATGCGGATGTCTTCGATCACTGAAGTGAGGCGCGCCTGTCGCTGGTCAGCCGAGCGTGTCAGCAATGCCAGAGCACCGTCGGCTCCCAGATACATACCCTGGAACATGCTGTAACCGCCCGTGTCATAGCCGGTCAGGTAATACATGCTCTCCTGGCGAAAGATCAGGAGACCGTCGAAGCCACTCTTGGCCATCTCCTCGCGGGCGCGCCTCTGGCGGGCAGCGAATTCATCTCGGCTAAAGTGGAGCGCCATTGATCGCCTCCTTCCGATGGGAACAAACCGCCTAATTCGCGGCCTCTGAGATTCCCGGAACAGGATCCGAGAGGCTGCTGCGCCCCGCGCCCCCTGAGCATCGCATTTGAGCGTACATCTCGTCGAGCACTCACGAGGAACGTCGGAAGCTGCCGATGTAGCGAGGGTCGGCCGATCCAATGCAGCAACGGTGTGATCCAGCTCACAGCCTGGGCGTGGCGAAAATCATAGTTTCGGTGTGACGCACCTCGCTGAAATCGCCTGATTTTTTAGGGATCATCCGCGTCGTCGGGAAGCGACCGGCGCGACGATCGGCAGGAGGCGGCGATGAGGAAAATTCTGTTGGCAGTGGTCGGGGCCATGACCATCGCAGTGGCAGCAGCGCCTTTCGCGACCCGGACCTGTGTCGGCGGGACCGCCCCAAGCGCAAGCGCGGCCGCGATCGACGCAGCCGCCGCCTATCGCGACGCCCGCGTTCTTGAGCCCGGCTCTCGCGGCAGCGTAGTCGAAGTCTAACGGTCACACAGCAGAGGGAGATGTTCCCATGATCGCAGTCTTGCTGATCGGCGGGGTAGCGCTGTTCATCGCGGTTGGCTTCAGGGCCTTGCTGGTGCCCTTTACCGACACGTTCATGGCAAATCCACATGACGGCCAATGGCCCTGCCTGGCCGACTGATCCGCGACCAGATTCCATGAGGCGGCTCATCCGGCCGGAGCCGGTGGCGAACGAGCTTCAGGATGCCCTGGAGCAGGAGGCTCACCGAGGCGCTGGCTCTGGCGGAGGCGACCCGGTGGGACTCGCCGATAGGTAGACTCAGTGCGCGGCGGATTCCAGCGCCTGGTCGAGGTCGCGGATCAGATCCTCGGTGGTTTCCAGGCCGATCGACAGGCGGATCACGTCTGGGCCGGCCCCGGCGGCAAGGCGCTGCTCATCGCTGAGCTGGCGATGCGTGGTGGAGGCGGGGTGCAGGATCAGGCTGCGGGTATCGCCGATGTTCGCCAGGTGTGAGAACAGGCGGACATTCTCCACCAGCCGGGTGCCGGCCTCGTAGCCGCCGCGCACGCCAAAGGTGAATACGGCGCCGGCGCCGCCGCGCAGATATTTGCGAGCCAGTGCGTGATACGGACTGGACTCGAGCCCGGCATAAGACACCCAGGCGACGGCGGGATGCGCTTCGAGGAATTCCGCCACTCGCTGGGCGTTGGCGCAGTGCCGGTCCATGCGAACGTGCAGGGTCTCGATGCCGGTGATAGTGAGGAACGCGTTCATCGGCGCCATGGTGGGGCCGAAGTCACGCAGCGCGACGGCACGCGCTTTCGTGGTGAAGGCGAAATCGCCGAAATTCTCGTAGAAGCGCAGGCCGTGATAGGCGGGTTCCGGCTCGGTCAGCGAGGGGAACCGGTCGCCCTGCGCCCAGTCGAACCGGCCGGATTCGACGATGATGCCGCCCAGCGAATTGCCGTGGCCGTCGAGGAATTTGGTCGTCGAATGGACGATAATGTCGGCGCCCCATTCCATCGGGCGGCACAGATAGGGCGTGGCCAGCGTGTTATCGACGATCAGTGGGATGCCGGCTTCGTGCGCGATATGCGCCACCGCTTCTAAATCGACGATGATGCCGCCCGGATTCGCGAGGCTTTCGACGAAAATCGCCTTGCAGCGTGGCGTGAGGGCGCGGCGGAAATTCTCCGGATCCTTCGGATCGACGAAATGGCAGGTCCAGCCCAGCTTCTTGAACGACAGCCCGAATTGGGTGAGTGAGCCGCCATAGAGATTGCGCGAGGCCAGGAACTCGTCGCCGGCTTCCATCATGGTGGCGAATACCAGGAACTGCGCGGCGTGGCCCGAGGCGGCCGCCAGGGCGGCGCGTCCGCCTTCGAGGCTGGCCACACGTTCTTCGAGCACCGAAACGGTGGGATTGGTCAGCCGCGAATAGATGTAGCCGAACGTATGCAGGTTGAAGAGCGAGGCGGCGTGATCGACGTCGTCGAAGACGTAGGAAGTAGTCTGGAAGATCGGCGTGGTGCGCGCGCCGGTGGTGGGATCGGGCTGGGCGCCGGCGTGAACGGCCCGGGTCTCGAATCCGTAGGTGACGTTCTGGGAGGGCAGGGGGCTCGGCTTGGCGTGCCGGTCGGTGGGTGCCTCGGCGGCGCGGTTGCGAATGATACCAGAATTGACGCCGCTCCAGGATAGCTCGCCGCCCAACCGGCCGTATTCGATCTTGGCGCAGCGGTCCATGACCACTTCGATCCCGGCGGCTTCCGCCTTGGCGGCGGCTTCTTCGTTGCGGATGCCGAGCTGCATCCAGATGACCGGCGCACCGATCGCGATCGCATCGTCGACGACGGGTCCGACGTGCTCGGAGGGGCGGAAGATATCGACCATGTCGATCTTGTCGGGGATTTCGCGCAGGCTGGGATAGACGCGTTCGCCGAGCAGGTCCTTGCCGGCGTGGCCAGGATTCACCGGGATCACGCGGTAGCCTTTGCGTTGCAGGTATTTCATCACGAAATAGCTGGGGCGATTCCAGTTGGTGGAGGCACCGACCAGCGCAATGGTTCGCACGGTGGAGAGGATGCGCCGCAGCTTGGCGTCGGCGTAGGGGATGGGGTCGAGAGCGGTCATGACGGTGTCCTGGGGTGCGGGCGGCCTAAGCCGTCACCGAGCCTTATTGCCGGCAACTCAGGACTGCAAGCTGGCGGACGCAGCGTTCCCGACCAACTGCTTGCGAAGGCTGTCGAGGTCGCCAAGTACCCAGAGATCGGAGATCTTCTCGCCGGTGAAAGTGAACAGTGCTGCCCCGACCCAGGACACCCGTTTGCCGGTCGGCGTGAAGCCCAGGAAGTCTGCGCGGTGCAGGCCGGAAAAGAGCACCTTCGCGAACACTTTGTCAGCCTCCACGACCACTATCTGAATGGTGCACGTGTAGTCGGCAAGGGCGCCGGTCACGGCATCGAGGTAATCGCAGAACTCGTCATAGCCGCGTCTTTCCTGACCGAGCGAACCGCGGAACGTGAAGCCCTGGTGGAACAGGCTGGGCAGGCGCGCCTTGTCGCGGCGGTTCCAGACATCCTGGTAGAATTCAATGACGGCGGTTCTGTGATCCATGGATATTACGACCGCGCCGTACGCATGAAGCTTTGCACGAACTGCCGCTGGAACAGCAGGAACGCGACCACCAGCGGCGCAGTGGACAGCAGGGTCGCGGCGGTGATGATCGCCCAGTTGGTGCCTTGATCGGTGGTGGAGAACATCGCCAGCCCGACCGTGATCGGCCGCACATTGATCGAGTTGGTGATCACCAGCGGCCAGAGGAAATTGTTCCAGTGGAAGCTCACGAGTACCAACCCGTAAGCAATGTAGGTCGGGCGGGCCAACGGCACATAGACCCGCCACAGGCGGCCCAGCAGTCCCAGGCCGGCGAGTCGTGCTGCGTCGTCCAGATCCTGCGGCACGGTGCGGAAGGTCTGGCGCAGCAGAAAGATGCCGAAGGCAGAGCCAAGATATGGCAGCGCAATTCCCAGCAGCGAATCAACCAAGCCGATCTCGCCGACCGTCCGGTAGTTCTCCACCATCAGCACGTCCGGCGTGATCATGAGCTGCAACAGCACCGCGGCGAACAGGATATCGCGACCGGGGAAGCGCAGCCGGGCGAAGGCGAACGCCGCTGGCGTGCAGAGCACGAACTGCGCCGCCAGCACCATGCTCACCAGCAGCACGGTGTTCACCATGTAATGCCCGAACGGCGCCATGCCCCAGGCGACGGCGAAATTGCGCAGCGTCACTGGCGCGGTCAGGTCGAAGCCTGCCACGGATGAAGCGGGATGGATCGCACTCCAGGTGGCCCAGAGCAGCGGCAGTATCCACAGGAGCCCCAGCATCCAAGCGCCCAGCAATTCCAGTCGTAGCGCCGGAATCCGCAGCCTGCCGGCCGGGGCGGCAAGCGTGCTCGCACTCATCGGTAGTGCACCCGGCGCGCAAGCAGCCCGAACTGCAGCGATGCGACGGCGGAGAGCAGCAGCAGCAGGACCACTGTCAGCGCGGCGGCGTAGTTCGTGTCCCAGTACCTGGAATCCGACTTGGTAGATGTAATAGAGCAGGATGGCGGTGGCGTTGTCTGGGCCGCCCTTGGTCAGCACCACGATCTGATCGACCAGACGGAATGCGTCTATCACCGCGTTGACGAAGACGAAGAGAGTCGTCGGCATCAGCAGCGGCCAGATGACGCGGCGGAAGAACGTCCAGCGCGATGCGCCCTCGAGATCGGAGGCTTCACCAAGTTCAGGTGGCAGCGACTGCAGGGCGGCGAGGTAGAAGATCATATAGAACCCGGCCATCTTCCAGATGGCGATAATGATCATGGCTGGCAGTGCGGTAGAGGCCGAGCCGAGCCAGTTCCAGTCGCCGAAGCCGAATGGTGAGAGGGCGCGGTCGATCAGGCCGTAGCCTGGGGTGAAGAAGAACAGCCAGATATTTGCTACTGCAATCATTGGCAGGATGGTGGGGGTGAAATAGGCGAGCCGGAGGAACGCTCGTCCGGGGAAGCGTCGGTTCACCGCCAGCGCCATAGTCAGCGATAGCGCCATCGTGGCTGGGATGGTGCATGCGGCGTACACCGCGTTGTTGCGCAGCGCCTGCCAGAACACCGGGTCCTGGGCCATGGCGGCGAAATTCACCGCTGGATCGAGATGCGAAGGATGGTGCGGAACCGGCGTGGAATGCAGGCTGGCCCATACTGTTTCCAGCGCGGGCCAGTGGGTGAACAGTGCCAGCAGGGCGACGGCGGGCAATACGAGAAGCCAGCCTTGTAGGGTTTCTCGCTGGCGAAGAATGCGAGGCTGCGCGGCCCCCGGTCCCTCCCGCAAGGGGAGGGGGGAAGATGATTGTTTCATGTCCGCCGGAATGGGCGAAGCAGGCGCTCGGCGTTGGCTTGTGCCTCGGCCAGTGCCGACTTCGGCGTTTTCGTACCGGCGAGCGCGGCCTGCAAGGCGTTGTTCAGCGGCAAGGTCACCTGCTGGTTGTCGTGTGTCGAGAGCTCCGGCACAGCATAGGGAAGCTGGTCGCGCGCTACCGCGGCCTGCGGGAAGCCGGCGACGTACTGCTTCATCTTCGGGGTCTCCCACGCATCCGGACGCGTCGCGACGTAGCCCGTGTCCATGCCCCATTGCGCGGCGCGCTCGGGCGAGGTCACCCATTTGATGAACAGCAGCGAGGCCCGACGCTCGGCTTGCGTCGCGGTGCTGAAGATGTGGAAGTTGGCGCCGCCGGTGGGGGTGCCGCGCTGCTGGTCCTTGGGCAGCATGGCGACGCCGAACGGGAATTTGGCGTTGTTGCGAACGAAAGTTAGATTGCCTGTGGTGGTCCACATCATCGCAGTACGGCCGGCGACGAAATCATTGGGCGTCGTGCCCCAGTCGAGCACGCCCGGCGCCTGCACGCCCTCTTTGCCAAGCGCCACCCAGTAATTCAGTGCTTCTATCGCGCCGCGCGAATCGAAATAGGTCTGGTTGCCGGCCTTGTTCATCAGTTGCTGGCCGGCTTCCGCGGCGAGGGCCTGATAGAGCCAGTAAACGCCGCTAGTGGCCGGGATCTGCACCCCCCAGCGGCTGACGGTGTCGCCAGACTTGGTCACCAACTTGTGGCCCATAGCGGTCTGCTCGGCCCAGGTCGCCGGGGGCGTTTCGGGATCAAGCCCGGCTTCCTTGAACGCGTCCTTGTTCCAGTAGAGCACCGCGGTCGAGCGCTGGAACGGTACGCTCCAGACATGCCCATCGACGGTACCGTTCGCCATGAAAGCAGGGAAGAATCCGTCGAGCCAGGCCTTGTCCTCGGCCGAGTTTGCCAGCTCGTCGATCGGCACGATGGCATCAAGGTCGATCAGGCTGAATACCTGGATCGCGCCGAGCATTGCCAGGGGCGGCGCGTGACCGCCCTTAAACGCTGTGATCGCCTTGGCGATCGTGTCGTCGTAGGTGCCGGCATAAACGGGCTTGATGTGGATATCGGGATGCAGTGCCTCGAAATCGCGAGCGTAGCCATCGATGATCTTGGTGATCGGTCCCGCCACCGCAATCGGGAAGAAGAACTGGATTTCGAGCGGCGCGTTCTGCGCCCGAACGATCGCCGGTACGGCCAGCGCGGCAACGCCGGCTATGGCAGAGCGGCGGGTGATGGTCGGCATTTGGTTTCCTCCTCGGAAGCGAATGTCAGGCAAGGACCGGTTCGCGGGCGAGCCGCGCACCCGTTGTGGCGTCGAACAGATGCACCGAGGCAGGCGGAAACGCCAACCGGATGATCTCGCCGGGGACGGCGTCGTGGCGGCCGGGGAGCCGCGCCTGCAGACGATGCGTAGTAGGAACGACACGGCCGGTGAGCACCGTATCGGCGCCGAGATATTCGCTGTGCTCCACCGCGAGCATCAGCACCGGGTCGAAGGTGCCGGTCCTGCCAACCGCCAGCGCCTCCGGACGTAGGCCGGCGATCAGCTCCGCCTGGCCGGCCGGCGCGAGCACGGGGTCCTCGGTACCGGCGATCACCATGCCCCGGTTGCTACGCGCGAGTGGCAGGAGGTTCATCGGCGGCGAACCGATGAACCCAGCAACATAAGTGGTGGCCGGCCGGTCATAGACTTCGGCCGGCGCCCCCGCCTGCTCCCGGCGGCCGGCGCGCAGCAGCACGACCTGGTCGGCCATGCTCATCGCCTCGGTCTGGTCGTGGGTGACATAGATCATGGTCAGGCCGAGGCGGCGCTGCAGGGCAACGATCTCCCGTCGCATCTCGGCGCGGAGCTGGGCATCGAGGTTCGACAGCGGTTCGTCCATCAGGCAGACGGGCGCCTGCGCTACGATGGCGCGGCCGAGGGCGACGCGCTGCTGCTGGCCGCCGGAGATCTGGCTTGGCTTGCGCGACAAGAGCGGACGGATGCCGAGCAGATCGACCGCATGCGCAAGCCGGCGGTCGCGCTCGGCGCGTGGCACGCCGCGGGCCTTGAGGCCGAACAGGATGTTCTCCGCCACGCTTAGATGCGGGAACAGTGCGTAGGACTGGAAGACCATCGCGACGCCGCGGGCGGACGGCGGCAGCGGGGTCACGTCCCGCTCACCGATGCGGATGCGTCCGGCGGAGGGTTGTTCGAGACCGGCGATCAATCGCAGGCAGGTGGTCTTGCCGCAGCCCGACCCGCCGAGCAGCACGGTGAAGCGCCCGCCGGGGACGGTGATGCTGAGGTCGTCCAGCACGGCCGTCTGTCCGAATGACTTCGTCAGACGTTCGACGTCCAGCACCGGGCCGGACGGGGCGGAAGCGCGGGAGTCCAGCATGGCGGGGAGAAACCTCAGGGCCGTGCGGCGTGGTGTGAAAGTGCCGTGAACACTACGCCGTCGTGCCGAGCGGCGCGAGCGGCTTGACCGCGATCGTGGCGGCGTTTAACAGGCCCGGTCCCGGATGGGTGCGTAGCTCAGCGGGAGAGCACCGTCTTCACACGGCGGGGGTCACAGGTTCAAACCCTGTCGCACCCACCACCCACGCAGCCGCGATCGCAGCGAAGTCCCCGCAGAACGCCGGTTCGGCGCGCGGCATTATTATGCTATTGCAATTCGTGTCGCTGCATGAGACCGTGCGGATAGCGAATAAAAAAGCGGAGCGAAACCGAAGCCGCCCCTGGCATGAAGCGGTCAACCCGAGGGTGCCGCTTGCTGTGATAGTCATGCCTGCAATGCTATTGGGCGCCAGCCTCCGGCCGTAGCTCGCAACAGCCGAGGAGGGCCGCTATCCATGCGCGACGCAGGTTTGCCAGATTCGGCTGCCGATATTCGAGTTTCGGAGCTGGTCGCGCGCTCTCGTGCGAACTGCCAAGCGCTCATGGAGCGGCTTCATGAGAGCCAAAAGCTGGTACAAGAAACTCGTCGTATTCTTACCGACGAGCGGTCGAGGCGCCAGTCCAGAGGTAGGGCGGCACGTCGCGAGCCGCCATCCCACGACGCGAGCGAGTCGACCATCTGTCGGGAGCTGCGAGCAGCGGGCACCGACGATGCTGAGTTGCTGAAGGCGTGCGATGAATTTCATGCCGCGGAGCGCGAACAGGAGCGCATCAATCGCGAGGGAGAGGAGTGCGCGGAGCGTACCTATCAAGCGATCGAGCGATGGGACTTCGCGCTCGAAGCGCTCATTCGGACGACCGTCCGTACCCCGGAGGGCCTGCGTGCAAAGGCTCGGGTTTTGCTTGTCGTACTCGGCGATTGGGTGATCACCGCCCCCGGTCGCAGCATCGATGAAAGCGCCGGGCACGAGCGGCTGGCGTGGTCGCTGGCGTCCGACATTCTCGGCGGGAGGATAGCGGGACCAGCACGTCCCGCCGGCCATCCGGCCATCGAGGCGCTGATTGCGTCGGTGTCACGTTCCAGGATCACTCCGGGTTCAGCAGAGGATTGACGGGTGGAATGTCCGCTGCCACTTTGGCGGCCGTTCCGCTCACGTTGACCTGAGATGCCCCCGGTTTCATATTCCTCATGACCAACGCGCATGCGTTGGCAGGGATGGCAGAAATGGAGGGGGACGTGAAAACACGCCTGCGTATCAATTGCCGAATCTGGCCGGTCATGTTGGCGGCCCTGACACTGATGCTGGCGGCGCCGTTCGCCGGCGCGGCGACGGTGGGGCCGGTGACCGATCCGATCGGGGTGATCCGGATCCCGAAGGGCGCGCCGATCGTGATCGGTGCGTACTGGGTGCTGTCCGGTCCGGACACGGCGCTTGGGCTGGATGAGAAGCGCGGAGCCGAGATCGCGATCAAGAATATCGGCGGCAAGCTGCTTGGGCACCCCATCGTGCTGGACGCCGAGGACGACACCTGCAACGCCGAGGGCGGGCAGACCGCGGCGACCAAGCTGGCATCGACGCCGAATATGGTGATCGTGCTAGGGCCCGCCTGCTCTTCTGCGGCGACGCCCGGTGCACCGATCCTCTGGCAGGCGGGTATCGTCAACATCGGCACCGCTTGCACCGCGCCGTCGCTGACCGCATCGGATCGCAAGCCGGAGTATGACGGCTTCGTCCGCACCATTTTCAGCGATACCGCACAGGGTGCCTCCGACGCCGACTACCTGTATAAGGTTGCCGGCTACAAAACCGTGGTCACGGTGCATGACGGCAGCCCTTACGCGCAGCAGCTTGCTACCGTGATGGGCAACGATTTCGAGAAGCTCGGCGGCAAGGTGCTGTCGCGCGAGGCGGTGGCGCCGACGGACGTGGACATGCACCCGTTGCTGACGCGCATCGCCAGCGAAAAGCCGGATGCCGTTTACTTCCCGATTTTCACTGCCGCGGCGGCGCAGGTCCTTCGCCAGTCGAAGGAGGTGCCCGGGCTTGAGCACACGGCGTTCTTTGGCGGCGGATCGCTGCTCTCCTCCGACTTCATCGAGGCGGCCGGGCCCGCTGTGGTCGGATTCCGCATCGGCTACCCGGACCTGTCGCCGGGGGCAATGGGCAAGGGCTATCCGAATTTCGTCGAGGAGTACAAGAAGGACTATGGTGAGGGGCCGATCTCGGGCTTCCACGCTAACGCTTACGACGCCGCGGACCTGGCTTTCAAGGCGATCACCAAGGTGGCGAAGACCGATAAGGCGGGCAACCTCTATATCGGCAAGAAGGCACTGCGTGACGCGGTGTTCGCGACCAAGTTCGACGGCATCAGCGGGCCGATCGCTTGCGACGCGTACGGCGAGTGCTCGCAGTTCCACGGCTCCGTGCTGCAGTTCACCTCCGCGGATCCGAAGACCTTCGGCATCGGCAAGAACCCGATCAAAGTCTGGCCGAAGTGAGCGAGTGACGGCATCCGTCATTACGAGCCGAAGGCGAGGCAATCTCATGGGCGGTGGGCAACCGTCGCGGGAGATTGCCTCGTCGCTTCGTGTCCCCAATGACTGGTGCGTCGTTAGGGCGTTCCGTCTTCGCCCAGGTCCCACCACAGCCCGGCCATCGCCGCTATCCCCTCGCGCGCCGGCGCAATCAGCAGATGTTCGTCGGGGCCGTGCTGCTTGCAGCCATTATAGCTGTGCGGGATCCAAACGAGCGGCGTGTGCAGATGATCGGCGAACACGTCGCCGGGCAGGCCGCCTGAGGAGTTGGGGATCACCTGCACGCGCCGGCCGAGCGATGCCTGCATGCTGGCGGCCGTGAAGCGCACCCAGGGATGCGCCGGATCGGTGCGACTCGCCGGCATGCGGATCGTGGGATTCTCGATCCGCACTGTGCCGAAGCCCGCCGCATCCAGGTGGCGGCGGAGCGCCGGAGCGAACTGGGCCGGGTCGGCATCGACAGTGTAGCGGATCTGGCAATGCGCCCGTGCATTCGGCGCCACGGCATTCACCGGGTTCTGCGGCTGGCCTGAGACCATGGCGAGCACGATGAAGCTGGTCCAGCCGTAGATTTTCTCGGCCGGTGTCAGTCCGGGCTCGCCCCAACCCGGATCGATCTGCACAGCATCGCCGCCGCCCTCGACCGGGCATCCGTCCAGGATCTCCCGCATCTGCGGCTCTAGCCCGTTCCGTGGCAGCCAATCACGGACCAGGATGCGGCCGTTGCGGTCGATAATGGCGCCAATCGCGTGCGCCAGGATCACTCCCGGGTCCGCTGCCAAGCCGCCCCAGTGCCCCGAATGCACCCCGCCCGGCCGGAGATTGACCACCAGACCGAAATGGAACGTGCCGCGCGTGCCAGTGGCGATGGTCGGAACCTCGGGCGCCACGCGCGGACCGTCGCTGCCGATCAGCACATCGGCGGCAAGTCGCGTTCGATTTGCTGCGACGAATTCGCGCAACCCCACGGAGCCGCGCTCCTCACAGGTCTCCAGCACCAGCTTGAGATTGAACCCGAGGCGCCCCTTGCGCTCGGCTAGCACCGCCTGCAGGGCGGTCAGGTTGAGTGCATGCTGGCCCTTGTTGTCGGCGGTACCGCGGCCGTACCAGCGGTCGCCGTCCTCACGGAGACGCCAGGGATCGAGGTCGGGGCGCCACTGATCCTCCAGCCCGCGCACGGTGTCACCATGGCCATAGGTCAGGATGGTCGGGCGCGATGGGCCTTCCATGCGTTCGGCGGTCAGGATCGGGCCAAAACCTTCCTGGGGGTTTGGATAGATCGCGACGGCGAAGCCCATCTGTTCGAGCCAAGGGAGTATGCCATCTTCCAGGTAACGGCGCACGTCCGGCTGATGGTTCGGGTCCTGCGAGGTGCTGGGAATCGCAACCAACGCCGCGAGCCGATCACGGAAGCCGCCGTTATCGAAGGCGCCAAGCGCTCGCGCGACCGCCCCTTCCCGTGTGCCCATGCCGATCTCCTGTACCGACCGTGCAGGCTGGCTGGTTCCCTGTCCTGGTTCAAGACGCCGGGAACGACTGCTTCACACGCCTGGCGTGAATTGACGGGCGGTCGGTCCGATCGCAAAATGCACCTGCGTCTTCCGTTTTGAACAAACATCAAATGGCGGGCGACGATAGACATTCAACCAAGCTTGGGAGACGTCTGATGGATTCCTCTGCTACGTGCCGAACTGCGTTGTGCACCGCGGCCCTTGTCGCGACCCTTGCAGCAGGCTCCGCCGGCGCCGACGAACCGATCAAGATCGGGGTGGTGAGCGAATTCTCCGCCGTGGTCGGCGAGCCGATTGCCCGCGGCGCCGAGCTGGCCGCCGATGCGATCAATGCGCAGGGCGGGATCAATGGCAGGAAGGTCGAGATCATTGCCTACGATGATCATTCCTCGGCAGCCGACGGGGTGCGCGCGTTCCAGCGCCTGGCGGAGCAGGACCACGTGGCCGCTGTCGTCACCACTTTCATCAGCGAGGTGGCGCTGGCGATCGAGCCTTGGGCGGCGCGGCTGCACATGCCGACGCTGACGCCGGCCGCGGCCAGCAATCTGATCAGCAAGCAGGTGCACGACAAATACGACCAGTACAAATACATGTTTGAAGGCTGGCTCCCTTCGCCTATCCTTGCTCAGTCGGTCTGCAACTCGTCGAAGGATCTGCTGGTCGATGGGCTGCACATGAAGACCGCGGCTATCGTCAGCGAGGACGCGGACTGGACCACCCCGCTCGACGCCGGGTACGAGCAATGCCTGCCGAAAGTCGGGCTGCGCGTGCTGGATCATATTCGGTTCAACCCGGACACCACCGACTTCACCCCGATCTTCAACCAAGTCGAGGCCAAGCATCCTGACGTGATGATCATGGGGATCGCGCATGTCGGCGTGCAGCCGACGGTGCAGTGGCACGCGCAGCAGGTGCCGATCCCGATGGCCGGTATCAGCGCACAGGCAAGCAACGAGACGTTCTGGAAGAGCACCAACGGTGCCACGGAAGGCGTGATCACGCAGACGGGCTCGGCGCCAGGCATCGCGCTCAGCCCGACCACGCTGGCGGTGCAGAAGGCGTATGTTGACAAGTACCATAATTTCCCGGCCTTCACCGCATTCACTGCCTATGACGGTGTGATGGCCTTCGCCGATGCGATCAAGCGCGCCGGATCGACCGACCCGGACAAGATCGTGGCCGAGATGGAAAAGACCGACATGCAGGGTTCGGTCGGCCACTATGGCTTCTATGGCCGTAACGACGAGTTCACTCACGCGCTGAGATACGGCAAGGACTGGGCGACTGGCATCTTCATCCAGTGGCAGAACGGCAAGCAGGTCTGCGTCTGGCCGAGCGATAAATGTCCGGCCAAGCTGGTGTTCCCAAGCTTCGTTAAGCTCGCCTCCGGTCAGTGATGATCGGTGACCAGTGATGAGCGATCGTCATTCCTGCGCAATCAGGAATCCGTGCCACCGCACGAAAATCAAAGGGGCATATGAATGCCTGCTTGCGCGGGCATGACGAGGGAGGACCCGCGCTTTCGGCGTCCGGGTATCATCGTGACCGATCACTGATCACCGATGCGCGCGCTGCAAATCCTGATCGACGGTTTCGCGATCAGCTCGCTCTATGGGGTCGGCGCTGTCGGGTTCACGCTGATGTTTGGCGTGTGCGGTGTGCTGAACCTCGCGCATGGCGGCATCATGCTGATTGCCGCGCTGATCGGCTGGTGGGCTGCCGTCAATCATGGCGCCGGGCCGTATGGCGGCGCCGCAATCGGCGTCGTCGCCGGGCTCGCGGCGTCGTACGTGACGTATTTCGCGGTAGTGCGGCCGCTGCAGCGCTCGCGCGCCATCCCGAAAGAGGAAGAGGAGATCTTTATCCTGACCGGCACGCTCCTGTGGGGCATCATGATCCAGGTCGGGATGGATTATCTGTTCAGCGACAATCCGGTGACCTTGCAGCCGATGGTGTCCGGCGTGACCGATATCTTCGGTGTGCGTACGCCGAGAAATGAGGTGCTGATCGCCGTGGTGTGCTGGGCCACCATCGGCCTGCTTTATCTGCTGGTCAATCGCACGCGTATCGGCAAGCAATTGCTGGCCGCCTCGATCAACCCACGTGGATTGACCCTGCTCGGATTCGAGCTGTCGCACATCTACCTGGTGGTATGGACGATCTACGGCCTGCTGGCGGGACTTGCCGGCGTGCTGCTGGCATCTTTTTTTGGCGTCAGCTCGGCCAATGCCGGGGCGCTGACCGCCAGCGCCTTCATCATCGTGATCCTGGGCGGGCTGGGGAGCGTACCAGGCTCGCTGATCGCCGCCTACGTGGTCGGTTATGCCGAGACGATCACCGCCTATCTGATCGCGCCGACCCTGCGGCCGATCCCGGCGCTGCTGATCCTTGTGCTGGTGCTCTATGTCCGCCCGCAAGGCCTGCTCGGCCGGCGATGAGATGAACGACGCCCGGAGCTTCCCTGATGCTGCGCGGCTCGGCCGCGCCCCCGGGTTGCTGCGCCGCAAGGGCCTGTGGATCGCCGTTCTCGTGGTTGCCATCGCCACCGCAGGGCCGTTGTGGATGGGGGCGTATTTCCTCGGCGTGTTCACGGTCGCTTTTTATTTCGGCGTGTTCGCGATGTCCTGGGACCTGCTGTTCGGTTTCGCCGGCGAGGTCAATTTCGGGCCGACGTTCCTGATCGGCCTTGGCGCGTACAGCGCCGGGCTCATGAACAATGCCGGGCTGCCGCTGCCGCTGTGCCTGATCGGCGGCGCCGCCACTGCGGTCGTCGGCGGCCTGTTGCTGGCGCTGCCGGCGCTGCGCTTGCGCGGGCCCTATTTCGGGTTGATCACGCTGGTCGCCGTGTTGTTGTTGCTGGATGCGATCGTCATCTTTGCCGGCGTCACCGGCGGCGAGATCGGGATGATGGTGCCGAGCGTGCTCTCGGTCAGCGCCGTGGTGAACTACTGGTACGCGCTCGGCTTTCTGGTGGTATCTGCGACGATCCTGTTCACTCTGTCGCGTTCGTCATTGGGTCTGATCCTGCAGGCAACCGGGCAGGACCGGATCGAGGCGGCGGCGCTCGGCTTCAACGTCACCAAGTTCAAGCTGGCGGCGTTCTGCATCAGCGCACTGTTTTCCGGCCTTGCCGGGGCGATGCTGACTTTCTACCAGGGGACCGCCTCGGTCGATCAGATGGTCGATCTGTCGATCGCGGTGCAAATCATCATTGCCGTGGTCTTCGGTGGGCGACGCACCATCCTCGGCGGCGTGCTCGGCGCGATCTTCCTCGTGCTGTGCGACGAGTTGCTGCGTCCGCTGGGCCAGCTCAACACTTTCGTCGTGTCCGCCGCTGCGCTGCTGGTGATCCTGTTCTTCCCCGACGGCGTGCTGGGCTACGCGCTGCGCTGGGCGGACAAGCGCTAATGCGCAACTCGGAGCCGGCGCTGGATGTGCGCGGCCTGACCAAGCGGTTCGGCGGGCTGGTCGCGGTGAAGGATCTGAGCTTCCAGGTCCGGCCGGGCGAGATTTTGGGTCTGATCGGTCCAAACGGCTCCGGCAAATCCACGGTGATGAAGCTGGTCATGGGCATCGAGCGGCCGAATGCCGGCACCGTGACCTTGGCGGGCGTCGATGTAGCCGGCTGGCCGACGCATCGCATCGCCCGTCAGGGCGTCGGCATCGTGTTCCAGCATTCGCGGCCGCTGAACCGGCAGACGGTGCTGGAGAACATCAAGCTCGCCTTGCTGCCCGATTCACTGTTCCGACTAGTGGCCGATCCTTGGGTGGACGGACATGCGCAGGCGATTGCCGAGCAGGTGGGGCTTGGTGCGGTGCTGGACCGGCGGCCGCCCACGTTGCCGTTTGCCGATCTTCGCCGGCTGGAGATGGCCAAGGCGTTGGCACGCGATCCGAAGCTGCTGTTGGTCGATGAGCCGTTTGCGGGGCTGACACCGTCCGAGATGGCGATGTTCTCCGAGCTGATTGACGATTTCCGCCGCGACGGTCGCGCTGTGCTGCTGGTTGATCATAACGTGAAGAGTGTCGCCGCGCTGGTCGATCGAGTGCTGGCGATGTATCTCGGCGAGCGCATCGCCGAGGGCAGCGCCGAATCGGTAATGCGCGATCCAACAGTGCGTCGCGTGTATCTTGGCGGGGCGATCGAGACGCACCCGCGCAAGGAACTCGATGCCCGGACCGTGGAGCCGTTCCTCGATGTTCGCGGCGTCGATGTCCGCTACGGCAAGGCGCAGGCTTTGCAGCAGCTGTCGATGCATGTGAACGAGGGCGAGTTCGTCTCGGTTGTCGGCCTGAATGGTGCGGGTAAGACGACGCTGTTCAACGCGATCTCGGGGTTGGTGCCGTACGAGGGCGAGATTCGCTGGGACGGGGAATCGCTACGGGGTCGCTCGCCGGCTGCGATCGCCCGCGCCGGGCTGGTGCAGTGCCCGGAGACGCGCGAGCTGTTCGGCGACTTGAGTGTGCGGGAGAATCTCGATCTTGGTGGACAGCATCTGTCGGCGGCGAGCCGCAAGGCGCAGCTTGCCTGGCTGTTTGACCTGTTCCCCATCATGGACGACCGGCAACGCCAGGCGGCACGCACGCTGTCGGGCGGCGAGCAGCAGATGTTGGCGATCGCTCGGGCGCTGATGATGCAGCCGAAGCTCCTGATCCTGGACGAGCCGACGCTGGGTCTGGCGCCCGTCATCCTGGAGCAGTTGTCGAAGGCGCTGGGGCGGTTGCGCGAGACGACACCGATCACCGTGCTGCTGGGGGAGCAGAACGTGACGTTTGCGCTGCCGCATGCGGATCGCGTCTATGTACTGGAACACGCGCGGATCGTGTGGGAAGGCGATCCGGCGAAGTTCGCTGCTGAGATGGGGACGGGATATTTGTAGCGGACCCCATCCCACCTTTCCCGCGAAAAGCAGCGGAGGTCGGTTCTCGTAGCGAGTTGATTGAAGGCGCCGCGCCTCGATCCTGCTTCGGCTTCAACCTAAATCCGGCAGTTGGGTCCGATCGTCGCCGGTCTGAAGTGACGACCCACAACCTGGGGTAATTGCTCAGGCCGGGCTCAGGCGAAGCGGTGGCTGCAGTTGCCGGCCATGCAAGAAGTAGCGGAGCGCTTCACTGAGGATGCGATACCAGCGTTGCAGCGGATCCAACTGCTCCGCACTTTTTCGCAGCCGGTCAAGAAAGCCGGCGATGCGCAGGTAAGCTTGCCTCGCCTTGTCGCGCGCGCCATGCGCGCTGCTGATCGTCAGCCTCACCTGGCCGGCGTGTTGGGTGCGCTGCGCGATCGCCGACAGCAGCAAGGGTCGGGTGGTGATCGCCTCCCGATGGTGCTCCGGATCAGCCAGCCGGACGAACAGGCTCCACCAGTTGTAGATCAGTGCAACGATACCGGCCAGCAGCCGACACCGCGTGAGGTCCTGTGTCGTGAAACCGCCCCAACCCCATTGGTTCTTCAGCTCGTCAAAAACGTTCTCGCAATCCGCCCGATCGCGATACAACTGCCCCAGCGTCAGGATTTCATCGTCCATTGAGGTGACCAGCGCAGCGTAGTCCCACGCCTCCTGATCGGGGCCCACCTCGACGAAGCCAAGTCGCCGCTGAGCCGGATCGCCATGATCGACGGCCGGCGGACCAGCCAGTTGGCGGCGCAGCAGAATGACTCTCCGCTGCCGGCTCCAGCCCTCCAGCCGCAGGCTCGTCTCCTTGCCCTGCCAGCCCTGGCCGGCATCCTTCCAGTCCGATGCCTGCATCGCCCGTTGCAGTGCCCGCGTGACGTTTTTCGTCATGCGCAGACGGAACAGATACGCCAGCTCCTCCCGCTCGGCCCGCGCCATCACCGGCTCGATGCCCCACGACTTGTCTCCGCGCAGCAGCCACGGCCGCTGCCCCGCTCCGAGATGATCCAGCAACTCCCACAAGCCGCCCGTCGCGTGTCTGACGTTGTGCTGATCGCCGGGCAATACCTCGACCCGTAGCACCAGCCGCAGGTTCGACAGCATGTAGCTGTGATAGCAGTGCGACGGCCGACCCGGCTTGTGCGGATTATAGCCCAGCTCGGCGCCTTCCTGGTGCCCATACAAAGGTTTGATGGTGGTATCGATGTCGAGCACCCACGGCTCGCCGAGCAGCGGAGCGGTGCAATAGTCCAGGTGGTTTTGCAGCCAGGCCGAGCCTTGCGCTTCGTCGATCTTCTCCAGCCCGCGGCGAACCGAGTCCTCGCTGACCACCTTGCGCATGCCGAGCAACGGCGGGTTCACCGGATCGCAGCGCAGCGCGGTCACATGGGCATAGCGCCGGTGACCCGCCAGAACAGACAGCAGCACGGTGCCAAGCAGATCGCGTGTACGCGGTGCATTCGGGCTAGTGAACCGCAGCGGACAGTCGGCAACCCAATTGTCGAACAACCCGGCCTGCTTCAGGTAGTCGATGAAGAATGGCAGTTGGCCGAACGGCGTCACCGGTGCGGCGGCGTCCCACTCCACGTGCACGCGCCCGGCGAAGGTATCGGCAATCGCCGAATGCGGCGCAACTTCCGGTTGCTCACCCGCGGGGTGAACCGCCAGACATCTCTGTTCTGTGCTCATGCCGGCCAAATCTGCCAATTCAGCCGCGGCGCGCAATCACTCAACTGCCGGATTTAGGTTCAACCCTTTGCTTGTGCTCGACGACTGCGAAACCTCGATCGCCCCCAAGACCATCCGGGACCAGCGCGACCACCGCAATCGTGTCTGAGCGAGCACTCGCTCGCGGGGCGGGTCCGAACGCCGAGGCGTTCGGCGTGGCACTGGCATTGCCGGGTTGGGGCCATTCGTTTACTCTGTGAAAGGTGCAGATACCTCAACCAGGCGTACCTACCATGAGCGGCTATGAAAAACTCATTGGCACGTGGCGGTTGCTGTCATTGAAGTACGAGATGGAAGATACTGGCGAAATTGTCGAGCCGTGGGGTCCCCACCCGACGGGTTGGCTCGTCCTGACACCGGAGGGACGATTAATAACTTTGGGGGCGGCAGCTGATCGACCGATCCCCACCACGGATGCGGAAGCGGCAGCACAATGGCGCAACATGGTCAGCTATTCCGGCAGGACTAGGATGGACGGGGACGCTCGTTTCGTTACGGAGGTCGATACGGCTTGGCATCCGAGTTGGATCGGAACCCAGCAAGCTCGGAATTTCGTGCTCGATGGAGATCGTCTGTCGGTTCGGACCGATGCTGTCAGCCCTCCCGCCAATTCCGGCCGCCGGTTATGCGCCGTCCTTACCTGGCAACGGGAGGCATAACGCGCCCTACGAGGCTTACATGCTATGCCGTCTGGGGCAGGAACTACCGGCCGCGCAGTGTCGCTAACATGCTCGGCGGCACTGCAAGCGTCGGCCAGACACTGGTGACAAGCCTCGCAAAGGTGTATGCTTTTAAGAAGTATGATCCTGGTCGGCCAATACAACTCACCCTTCGTCCGCCGGGTAGCGGTGTCGCTCCGAGTGCTGGGCTTTGCCTATGAGCACGACACGCGCTCGGTGTTCGGGGATTTCGATGAGATGCGGCGGGTCAATCCGCTCGGCCGTATCCCTTCGCTCGTGCTCGACGACGGGGAGACCCTGATCAACTCCGCGGCGATCCTGGATTGGCTCGACCAGACAGTCGGGCCCGAACGGGCACTTGTTCCCGCGACCGGGCCAGAACGACGGCGCGTTCTTCGTGGCATCGTCTTGGCGACCGGGGCGATCGACAAGGCCGGCGCGGCGACCTACGAGCGCCTCATCCGCCCCTCAGCCTATCGCTGGCCGGACTGGATCGAGCGCTGTCGCACGCAGGCCACCGGCGGGATCGAAGCCCTCACCGCCGAGCCGTGGCCGACTGCCGGACGGTTCGACCAGGCGCAGATCACCACCGCCTGCATGATCCGCTACGTTCGGATGACCGATCTCGATCTCATTCCAACCGGTCGCTATCCGGCGCTCGAAGCTCTGTCTGCACGCTGTGAGGCGCGCCCCGAATTCCAGGCAACGAATCCAGCCGAATACGTGGTACCGCGGAACGAGTGAGCTGGTCGGCGTCAGCGATGCTCTGCGGCCAAGCGGATGCCGAGCCCGATCAGCACCGCGCCCGTCACGCCCTCGAGCGCCCGGCGGATCGCCGGCCGGCGTAGGACCTCGCCGATCCGGGCGACCGTGCTTGCGTACAGCATCAACCACACCAGCGTCATGGCGCAGAACAACAGCCCCAGTGCCATGGGCATAGCGAACGAAACGTCTCGCGACGGTACGAACTGCGGCAGCAGGCTGGTGAAGAATGCCGCCATCTTCGGATTGCCGAGGTCATTGACCACGCCCTGTCGGAACGCCCGGCAAGGCGGAAGCGCGCGCCTCTGCACCCGGCCATCCGGCGGCTCGGTCCGAGGCGCATGGACCAGTGCGGCACGGATCGACTGCACGCCCAGAAACATGAGATAGCCGGCGCCAACCAGCTTGACGGCGACGAACACAGGTTCCGACGTCGCCAGCAGCCCGACAATCCCGATGCTGGTGCCGAACGCCCAGATGGCTTGGCCGGTCACCACGCCGGCGGCCGTTGCCACGCCGGCGCGCCATCCGCCAAGCAGAGCATTGCGGACAGTCAGCGCGGTGTCCGGACCTGGCGTCACGATAACAAGGACTGCGACCCCGAGAAACGCGAGAAGCCCGCCATGCGCGGCGGTCAAAAAGCCGAGGATATCTGAAGGACCCATCCGATGCTCTCCCTGGGAAGGGCCGCAGCGGCGGGACATGAAAAAGGCCCCGGCCGGTTGTGGCGGGGCCTGTTGCACGCGCGGTGCAGGACGCTAGCACACGCGCCTCCCGGGCCCGCCGATGCTGCAGGTAACTCGGGAAACGACGATGCGCGGCAGCGGCTGCATGGCGGTATCAGAACATCGCCATGGGGTGATGTAAAGCGCGGTGGCACGTGTGTCGGCAGGCTGCACGCACTCAGGCCCACCGCGGGCGGGCCGCCGCTTTGGCTAAGCGGCCTGCCTGCGCCCAAGTCTCGGTGATCGCTCCGGCAGACCACACCCACAGCTTCTTGCCACTCAACCGCAGGTGTTGGCGCCATCGTTGTCAGAGCGCGCGTGCGGTTTCCTGTTGCGAAAATCCGGATTGAGGATCACAATTATCTGTCAATAGGCTGACGAACCAAAGCGTTCATCGTCTCGCCCATCCGCGACGATCATTACGACCGGCCGAGTGTCGTCTAAAACAATACGAACCGATGGAGGAACAAACGATGCCGTATCACCTGGAAGGACGTCTTCTGGAAGTTTGCGACTGTCGCGTGCTGTGCCCATGCTGGATCGGTGAGGACCCCGATAACGGCACCTGTGATTCGATGCAGGCCTGGCACATCGACAAGGGCAGTATCGACAGCACTGATGTCGCCGGTCGTACAGTTGCCATGGTCTGCCACATCCCTGGCAACGTGCTGAAGGGCGGCTTCCGCGTCGCAGTGTATGTTGATGATGGCGCCACCGACGTACAGCAGCAGGCGCTGCTCGACGTCTATTCGGGCAAGCGCGGTGGTCCCGCCGCTGAGCTGGCCAAGCTGGTGGGCGAGGTCGTTTCTGTTCAACGTGTGCCGATTACTTTCACCGTGCAGGAAGGCAGTGGCACGTTGAAGATCGGAGATGTCGGCTTCGCCGAACTGGAGCCGTACCGTGGACCAAACGGCGCCGTTACAACGCTGACCGATACGATCTTCTCCACGGTGCCTGGTGCGCCAGTGTTCGTAGGCAAGGCGAGGCGCTATCAAAGCAAGAATCCCGTGTTGGGACACAATCTCGACCTTGAGGGTTATAACGCCCTGCAAAGCACTTTCGTGTTCGACGGCTAACGTCCATGGCGCGCCGGCCGGCGCGCATGGCAGCGGGCTTTCCGGCGCTTGCCGTGGGGCTCGCCACACTTTCCTGGATCACCCTGCTGATTTGGGAGGCGAGCCCCTATGGCCGCTATCTGCACCACGGTGACTGGGCAACGATCGGTTTCGGCGCGACAATCTGCACGGCGGTGCCCGCTGGTGCGTGGCTGGTTCCGGGCCTTCTCTATGGGGGAGGCTGGCTATTGATGTCGGCGGCGATGATGCTGCCGACCGCCACGCCACTGATTCGGTTGTTCGATCGTATGATCGCGGAACGCCCGGATCGGGCGGCGTTGCATGCTCTCCTGGTCGTCGGCTATCTGCTGGTATGGGGTGGGTTTGGCGTCGTTGCACATCTGCTGGATCGGGTATTGCATTCGACCATTGTCGGCTGGGTGTGGCTCGCCGGCCACCCCTACGTGCCTGGAGCAGTTATTCTGAGCTTGGCCGGGGCGTTTCAGTTCTCAGCGCTGAAATATCATTGCCTGGATAAGTGCCGAGCCCCGCTCGGTTTCCTCGCCAGCTATTGGCATGGCCCGCGACCATGGCTCGAGGCGTTCCGGCTGGGCCTGGCGCATGGCGTTTATTGCGTTGGCTGTTGCTGGGCATTGATGCTGCTGATGTTTCTGGTCGGCACAGGTAGCCTGGGCTGGATGCTGTTGCTTGGTCTGGTCATGGCGGTAGAGAAAAACCATTCCTGGGGACGGCGCCTGTCGGCACCGCTGGGTGGGGCACTCTTGGGAATGGCCGGGCTCGTACTGCTTCGCGCGCTGGCCTGAATTGGTTGAGGTGGGTACGCCCAGTATCAGTTGGTCCGACGCAGCCGCGATGCAGTACATCATAGCCGGTTGGACATACGATCCGAAGAAACCAAGCATGGTCCGAGGCTAATCGCGGGTGACGCGCTGCGCCTGGTTCTGGGATACCGCACTGAGCGCCGCATCCCAGTGATGGCACCGCACTTCGTGTCCCGCACGCGGCGTCTCGATGTCCGGCATTGTGCTGCGGCAGATCTCCTCGGCCAAAGGACAGCGTGGGGAGTAGCTGCATCCACGGGGCAGCGCCGCCGGACTTGGCACCTGGCCGGGGATCGACAGAAGCCGATTCGCCGGATCGCGCCCGCCGCCCTCGACGCGAGGAATGCTGCGCAGCAAAGCGCGCGTGTACGGATGCAGCGGGGCGGCGAATACGGCCTCGACGCGTCCCTGCTCGACGATCCGCCCTGCATACATCACCGCCACCCTATCGGCGATCTGCGCCACCACTCCGAGATTATGCGTGATGAACAGCACGCTCATCTCCATCTCCGCCTGTAGAGTGCGGATCAGCTCCAGGATCTGCGCCTGAATCGTTACATCCAGCGCGGTGGTCGGCTCGTCGGCGATCAGCAGCGCCGGATGGCAGGCGAGCGCCATGGCGATCATCACCCGTTGCCGCATGCCGCCCGACAGGCGGTGCGGGTACTCCGCGGCCCGGCGCTCCGGGTCGGGGATGTTCACCCGTGCCAGCATCTCCACCGCATGCCGCCGTGCTGCTCGCCGCCCCAGACCACGATGCAGGCGCACCACCTCGGCGATCTGTTCGCCGACCGTCAGCAGCGGGTTGAGACTGCTCATCGGCTCCTGAAAGATCATGCCGATCTCGTTGCCGCGCACCTGCCGCATCTCCGGCTCCGACAGGCGCAACAGGTCGCGCCCGCGAAACCGCACGGTGCCGCCGGCGATCTCGCCCGGCGGGATCGGCACCAACCGCATAATGGAAAGCGACGTCACAGACTTGCCGCTGCCGGACTCGCCCACGATCGCCAGCGTCTCGCCACGATCTAGCGTGAAGCTGACACCATCGACCGCGCGCGCAACCTCACCCTCAGCGCGGAACCAGGTCTTGAGGTCCGCCACCTCCAGCAGCGGCGGCGCTGTCATGTCAGTCTGCGCAGCCGCGGATCGAGTGCATCGCGTAGCCCGTCGCCGACCATCTGCAACGACAACACGGTGAACACGATACAGAGCCCGGGCGCGAGGATCAGCCAGGCGGCGCCTTGCATGTATTCCTGGGCGGCGGCGATCATATTGCCCCAGCTTGGGCTGGTCGGCGGCACGCCGGCGCCGAGGAAGGACAAAGCGGCCTCGGTCAGGATGGAAAAGGCGAAGACGAAGGTGCCTTGCACCAGAAGCGGCGACAGCAGGTTGGGCAGCAGGTGCACGCCGATGACGCGGCGGCCGCTGGCGCCCAGCGCCTCCGCCGCTTCGACGAACTGCAGCTCGCGCAGCACCAGCGTTGCGCCGCGCGCCACTCGGGCGACGCGTGGCGTGTACACCGTGCCGAGCGCGATCACCACGTCGGTCAGCGATGCGCCCAGTGCCGCCATCAGCGCGATCGCCAGCAGGATGTCGGGAAACGCCATCAGCGCATCTGTCACCCGCATCAGTAGCCCGTCGAGCCGCCGCACATAACCCGACACCACACCCAGCAACGTGCCGCAGGCCAGCGAGACCAGCACGACCAGGCCGCCGACCGACAGCGACAGCCGGGCGCCGTATATGCATCGACTGAGTTCGTCGCGGCCGAACTCGTCGGTGCCGAACCAGTGCGCCCAAGACGGCGGGGACAGTCGGTGCGCGATGTCCATCCGGCGAGGCGAATAGGGCGCGATCCACGGTGCCGCGACGGCGACGACGACCGCCACCAGCAGGATGATGAGGCTGAACAGCACCAGCCGGCGGCGCACCAGCCGGCGCAGCAGCAGCATCGCCGGCGAAACCGGGCGGGCGGCGGCGGCGGGAAGCGCGATGTCCGACATCAGTATCGCACTCGTGGGTCGAGCACGGCATACAGCAGGTCGATGCCGAGATTGATCAATACATAAACGCCGGAAATCACCAGCAAAGCGCCTTGGATGACCGGATAGTCCCGCCGCAGCACTGCTGATACGACCAGGTTGCCGACGCCCGGCAGCCCGAACACCGTCTCAGTGACGATCGCGCCGCCGAGCAGCCCGGCGACCGTCAGCCCGATCACCGTCAACACGGACGTGCGTGCGTTGCGGAAAGCGTGCTTGAAGATCACCGTGCGCGGGGCGAGACCCTTGGCGCGGGCGGTGCGCACATAGTCTTCCTGCAGCACGTCGAGCATGCTGGTGCGGGTGAAGCGGACAATGAGCGCAGAGCTGGGGATGCCGAGTGCGATCGCCGGCATAATCAGATAGGTGAGGTGCACGAGGAAGCCGGCACCCGGCGGTCCATAGCCGGCGACAGGCAGCAGATGCCAGCGCACCGCGAGATATTCGATGAGCGTCAGGCCGATCCAGAAGCTCGGCAGGCTGGCGCCGGCCATCGAGATCGCCGTGACGGCTTGGTCCACCAGGGTGCCGCGCTTGACCGCCGATAGCACGCCCACCGGGATGCCGATCAGCGTCGCCAGCCCGGCCGCCAGAACGGTGAGCTGCAAAGTCAGCGGCGCGCGCTCGGCCAGGGCCTCGGTGACGCTGCGGCCGAGGAAGATCGATTCGCCCAACCGCAACCGCAACACCGAATGCAGGAACTCGACGTATTGCACCGGCAACGGCGCATCCAGCCCGAGCCTGGTGCGCAGCGCGGCGATATCCGCCGCCGTCGCTGCCGGGCCGAGCATCACCGCCGCCGGATCGCCGGGAATGACATGGGCGATGACGAAGACAATCGTTGCCACCAGGAACATTACGAAGATCATTCCAGCCAGGCGGCGCAGCAGGTAGTGGGTCATGAGGCTGTGCTTGGGCTCTGGACAATCATGGTCGATCAGTCTAGATTACGGGTCTAGACCGGAGGATATGATGAAGGAGATCGGCGCTTTCGAGGCAAAGAGCAGGCTCGGGCAACTCCTCGATGCGGTCGAGCGGGGCGAAGAAGTGGTGATCACGCGCCACGGGCGTGCCGTGGCCAAGATCGTGCCGACCCGTTCCGGGCACGATCGCGACAAGGCTCGCCGAATAGCGGACCAGTTGCTTGAGGCTGGCCGCGGCCTCACTCTCGGGGGCCTCAAGATCAAAGATCTGATCAGTGAAGGTCGACGATGAGTTTGGTTGTCGATGCATCGATCGCTCTGACTTGGTGCTTCTCCGACGAGCGAACTCCGGAAACGATCGCCGTGCTCAACCATGTCGTCGATCAAGCCGCTTTCGCGCCGTCGGTCTGGCCGCTCGAGGTCCTTAATGCGCTTGCCATCGCTCAGCGCCGCGGTCGGTGCAACGCGGCGGATCGTCTTCGCCTGGCCGGCTTCCTGCGCCAGCTCCCGATCGCGATCGACGAGGACACGCTCCATCACGCCTGGACGACCACTGCCGAATTCGCCGAGCGATTGCAACTCACGATCTATGACGCTGCTTATCTCGAACTTGCGCACCGCCAGTCGCTGCCCCTTGCGACGCTCGACAGCGATTTGCGCCGCGCTGCGAAGACTGTCGGCGTATCGCTGCTTGGCGTTGGATCGTAAGCCCCTTGCGCCACTCATATGCCGCTCAGCGTCCTCTGTGTCTGTGCGGTTAGTTTTATGAAGTCTAACCGCAGAGACGCAGAGGACGCTGAGTTCGACCTTATGCACTCAGCTTCGTGTTCCAGAATGCGGGCCAGATCCCCGGATAGTACCCGCTCATCCGCTTGCTAGCGCCAAACGTCGTATATCCCGCACCGATCTTCACAGTCGGCACATCGACATAAAACTGCGCTTGCAACTTGTGCCACAGCGGCACTCGCTTCGCCGGGTCGCTCTCGGTGGTGAAGGCGCCAAGTGCGGCGTGCTTGGCGGGCGTATCCCACCATCCCGGATAGCTCGGGTTGAAGATGGTGATCGAGGATGGCTCCGGCACCACGCCATGCCCGGTCACGAAAGCGTCCCACAGGTCGGGGTTCTGCCGCCGCTGTAAAATCGTTGCCCAATCGGTGACCACAAGATCGATCTTGAAGCCGGCATCGGTCATGTTGGCCTGGATCACTTGCGCGGTCTTGTACTGGTAGTCATACTGCACGCTGGTCAGCACCCGGATTGGCTCGCCGTTGTAGCCGGCCTGTTTCAGCAGCCCTGCCGCCTTGTCGGGGTTGCCCTGGTTATAGCCCGGTGCATCGGGATCGTACCACGCGGTGCCCTTTGGATAGATCGACCCTTGCAGCGTCCACAACGACTTGTCGCCGAACGCGGCCTCCAGCGCGTCGGAGCAGTCGATCGCAGTCTGCGCGGCGCGGCGGACGAGCACGTTGCTCATCACGCCCTTCTTGTTGTTCATGATGAACAGCACCCAGAGGGCCGCCGTCAGCGTGCCTCGCTGAATGTCGGGCTTGCCCTGGAGACGGTTGTAGCTTTCCGGCGTGAGGTTGTCCGCCCAGTGATACTGCCCGGCCAGCAGCCCGTCGGCGCGTGTGGTCGGATTGGGCGACGGCAGGAAGCGGATCTCATCGACGAGCGCCTCACGTCTGCCGACGTAGCCGTTCGGCGCGCCGGGCGGTGACACGTACTGCGGGAACTTGCCAACCCGCACCCAGGTATCGGGCTTGTATTCGATCAGCTTGAACGGTCCGGTGCCGGTGAAGTCCTTCAGCGGATCGGGCGCGGTCGCGACGCGTTTCGGCATGATCTGCGGCGAGCCGTTCGGGAATGCCAGCAGGTTGACCAGCGGCGAATACGGTTGCTTCAGCACGATCTGCACTGTCATCGGATCCGTCGCCGAGATCGAGTCCAGATACGTCCATGGAGTCCTGCCGCGCGGCGACAGTCGTCCCCAGCGCTGCAGCGAGGAGACCACGTCGTCCGCGTTCATCGTGCTGCCGTCGTGGAACGGCACGCCGCTGCGCAGCTTGATCACGTAGCGTTTCCCGTCCTCGCTGATGTCGGGCAGGGATGCCGCAAGCAGCGGAGCGATGCTGAAATCAGGGGCAAAAATGTACAACGTCTCATAGAAAAGCTGAGTGATCTCCGATAACAGATCAGAGGTGACCGGGGTGGGATCGAGCGGTCCCGGATCGCCGGTCGTGGCAATGTTCAAGACGCTGCCTGACTGCGCGCGCGCACGCCCGACGGGCAACAACGCAGGCAGCGCGACGCCTGCTGCTGTCCCCAGCAGCAAGCCGCGCCGTTGCAGTGAAGCTGGATGGTCCATTGGCGTTCCTCCCGATCCCCTGGTTATATGGTCCAGCATCGGGGACAATGATGCAACTGCGCTAGCGCCATTGGGAGGGTTCGCACGACGTGAATTTGTTCTCAGAATCTGCTGATGTGCTGATTGCCGGGGGCGGCTCGGCCGGCTGCGTGCTCGCCTCGCGGCTGAGCGAGGATCCCGGCACACGTGTGCTGCTGATCGAGGCAGGGCGTGATCTCACACCCGAAATGTTTCCTGCCTTGCTTGCCTCGGCGTATCCGGGGCGCGCCTATTTCAACCATGGATGGTTATGGCCAACTCTGTCTGCCTCGCGCGGCGACACAGGTACCAACAGCCCGGGCGTTGTGGGGTTCTACGAGCAGGCACGAGTGCTGGGCGGCGGTTCCTCGATCAACGGGATCTGTGCCAATCGCGGCTCCCCGGACGACTACGACGAGTGGGAAGAGCACGGCGCACATGGCTGGGGCTGGACCGAGGTGCTGCCCTATTTCCGCAAGCTGGAGAGCGACCGGGACTTCGACGGGCCGCTGCACGGCAAATCCGGACCGTTGCCCATCCGCCGACACCGGCGGGAGGACTGGACCGGCTATACCCGCGCGGTTGCGGCCAGCTTCGCCGCGATGGGCTATCCGATGCTGGACGACCAGAACGGTGTCTGGACGGATGGGGTCATCCCAACCACGCACAACGTCGATGATGCCGGCCGGCGAGCCAGCGCCGCGGTTGTCTATCTCACGCCGGAGGTGCGCCGACGGCCGAACCTGCAGATCGTTACGGAAACGGTGGTCGAAGAACTCGTCATTGAGGGCAAGCGGGCGGTGGGCGTGCGCCTGAAGCGCAGCGGCGAGACGGTTACCGCGACAGCGCGGCAGGTGATCATCTGCATGGGTGCGCTGCAATCTCCTGTCATGCTGATGCGCAACGGGATCGGTCCGGGTGTGCACCTGCGCGGGCGAGGGATCGAGGTCGTGGCCGATCGCCCCGGCGTGGGCGAGAACCTGCTGGAGCATCCGAATATCGGCGTCTCGGCGTTCCTCGCGCCGTCGGCGCGGCTACCATGGGGCGAGGGCCATCACTTGCAGGCGTTGCTACGCTACTCTTCGGGCCTGCCGGGAACGCCGGCCGGGGACATGCATGTGGCGATTGCGGCGCGCGCGTCCTGGCACGCAGTCGGCCGGCGCATCGGCGCGCTGGGGTTCTGGGTGAACAAGGCCTATTCGAAAGGCCGCATCCGCTTGGCGGCCAAGCCGGACGCACCCGCCGAGATCGACTTCCGCATGCTGTCCGATCCGCGCGACATGGCGCGGCTCAAGGATGCCTTCCGACTTGGCGTGCGCGCTTTATCGGCGCCATCGCTGAAGGGGATCGCGCTCGACCTGTTTCCGAGCGGCTTTTCCTCACGCATCCGGGCACTCACTTGTCCGTCGCCGCGCAATGCCATGGTGATGGCAATCGCGGCGCCGGTGATGGACCGCAGCTCGAATCTGCGCCGGCGCTTCATGGCCTATGCGATGGAAAGCGAGAACAGCGCCGAGGTGCTGGCGGAAGACGAGGCAGCGCTGGAGGCGCATCTGCGCCGATCGGTTGGTGGCACTTGGCATGCGTGCGGCGCCTGCCGCATGGGCGATCCCGCCGATCCGATGGCGGTGACGGACCCGTCCGGCCGCGTGCTGGGGGTCGAGGGCCTGCGCGTTTGCGACGCCTCGATCATGCCGACCGTGCCCTGCGCCAATCTCAACATTCCGGTGCTGATGATGGCGGAGAAGATCGCAGACGCGGTCAAGGCGGAGGCGCGGCCGTAGGCAGTTGCACTCGGGCCCGAAGGCGGAGGCGCCGGACCACAAGCTGAAGCCGCAGGTCCTCAAGGCCTCAACGCGCCCGCCCAACCAGCGTGACCTGAACAAGCCGACGCTTGTGTGAGGGTGTCGCGCATCGCGGCCGACCTCATGCGGATTTCTCCAGTTCGCAATGCCTCGTACGCAGCGAGGTGCTCGGTAGACACGAACCAATGTGGATGGCCGTCCTTGACTCTAAAAATCGTGTGTATGTGATGCCGTCCGCATCCACACGCACAAACGCACGGCACCAGCCATGGCTCTTTCGTCTCGGCCATACGTATCGCCTCCTTGTTCGATCGGGAGGCAGGCTTAGGCTCGGCTCGGTTTCTTGTCTGTGACTGGAGTCACTCGCGCGCCAAAACTTCCTTCGCGCTCATGAAGGGCGAACTTGGGCGACGGAATCAGTGCGCCTGGTTCATGTCCAAAAGCGGCCTGCCGCCGCCCATGTACTTAGTCCAGAGCGCTTGGTTCTGGCCGCTGAAGGTGAAGTTATCGACCCAGCGATCCAGGTAAAGCCACCACTCGAAATCCTCATAAGGAAGGCCGATTGCGGTGATCGTCGTATCGTAGCGCGGATTGATCATGCCGACCGTACCTTACGCCAATCTCAATATCCCGGTGCTGATGATGGCCGAGAAGATTGCGGACGCCGTCAAAACGGACGCGCGACCATAGGTCGTGCTGTGAGCGGAGCAGCGCACCGAATCGGGACAGCGGGGCTGGCCTGTGGCCGGCCCCGTGCGTGCTTCTGTGGGTCCATGGTGCCCCACTGGCACGGCCCCCCCATCGATCTGCTTCGCGGCTCGATCCTCCCGCAAGGGGAGGGGCACGCGCTAGGGCGGGCCGGTGCAGGCGGGAGTTGGGGATGGCGCCGGCCATGCGGGAAACGCGATGATCGGCTGGCCGGCGATGGGAATGGGACTGAAGCTGGGGCTTGGGATTGGGCTGTCTTCAGTGGCGGAATGCGCGTCGCTTTTCCGCCCTACGAGCCTCGGATCGCTCCCGTAAGGTGGAAAAGCGAAGGGATCGGCGGAGCGCCGCTTGCCCTCGCGCTTGAACAGGAGAGTGGTGAGACTGCCGCCGTACAGGATGAGATCGCGGCGCAGTTCGTCCCACGTCGCATGATCCATCTGCCCAGGCACGATGCCGAGATCGAGGCAGATGTCGACGAGGACGGCGCCGATCGGGCGGCGGCGGTCCTTGGCGACGATTTCCTCGGGGGACGGATCCTCGGCCGGCCCGCTGGGCGGGGTAGCCGGTTTGGTGGCGCGCGGCTTGCGTGGGGAGGGCAGGCGGATGGGCGTCGGCTTCAGGTCCCGGCCACGGGCGGCGCGCTTGCTGAGCCTGGCTTCGAGCGCGGCGGCGCGGAGCAGACCGCGTGCGATGCGGGCGAGGATCAGCGCGAGATCGGTGGTGGCGAAGACTGACGTGATGAAGGCGAAGCAGGGGAGGACATGCGGGTCGGCGGCGTGCTGACGCAGCGTGTCGGCGAGATTCTTGCCGTAGGCGATGAGCGTGCGGACGAGGCCGAGGACCTGGCCGATGCGAGGCGGCACGGCCCGAGGGGGTTCGGGTTGGACGGCGGCGACCGGGTCGGTGGCGGCGTCGAACACGAACAGAACAAGAACATAGAACGCGGGCGATGTCAAGGAAAATTTTCATAGGTGGGTTTTTCAGGGGCGTGCCGGCATGGAGCGGTTGGCGGCGCGAGGAAGGCGGCGAGGGACCACGGCTGTCCGGTTAATTTTTCACTGGACGAGGCGCACCCGGCGATTTTCCTCGCTCGCCAAACGGCCGCCTTGACATAGGCACGGGGCTTGCGCGCATTCGCTGCGTTGGCTTTGTATCGCCGGCTCGTCCAACGCGTCCGTCATCGTCTGTCGGCAGCATCGCAAAGAAAGCTTCTAAAGCGCAGATGTAAGAAGATGCCGGCTGATGCACGCCGGTAGCTTGGACTGGCTCGGCCTGGGTGGGAAGCGAGTGGAAGCCTCCAGAGCGAAAAAGAAACAGCCAAGCTAGGCACGCAGATCCTGAAGCCTGCTTCGAATAAACTCCAGGTCGCGCTGCCATTGGGCGTTGCTCGGGTCTGCCCGCGCCAGCGTCTGGGCGATCCGCAGCGCCTGCTCGTAGGCCTGCCCGGCGCCGTCCAGGTCGCCCTTGGCGCGGCGCAGCTCGCCATGCCTGTTCCAGGAGACCGACAGGTCGCGCTGCCATTCGGCGTTGCTCGGGTCCGCGTGCGCCAGTGTCTGGGCGATCCGCAGATCCTGCTCGTAGGCCTGCCCGGCGCCGTCCAGGTCGCCCTTGGAGCTGCGCAGGTCGCCAAGCTTCTCCCAGGAGACCGACAGGTCGCGCTGCCGTTCGGCGTTGCTCGGGTCCGCCTGCGCGAGCGTCTGGCGGATCCGCAGCGCCTGCTCGTAGGCCTGCCCGGCGCCGTCCAGGTCGCCCTTGGAGCTGCGCAGGTCGCCAAGCTCTTCCCAGGAGACCGACAGGTCGCGCTGCCATTCGGCGTTGCTCGGGTCGGCCTGCGCCAGCGTCTGGGCGATCCGCAGCGCCTGCTCGTAGGCCTGCCCGGCGCCGTCCGGGTCGCCCTTGGAGCTGCGCAGGTCGCCAACCCTGTGCCAGGAGACCAACAGGTCGCGCTGCCATTCGGTGTTGCTCGGGTCCGCCTGTGCTAGCGTCTGGGCGATCCGCAGCACCTGCTCGTAGGTCTGCCCGGCGCCGTCCAGGTCGCCCTTGGCGCGGCGCAGGTCGCCAACGTTGCCCCAGGAGACCATCAGGTCGCGCTGCCGTTCGGCGTTGCTCGGGTCGGCCTGCGCCAGCGTCTGGGCGATCCGCAGCGCCTGCTCGTAGGCCTGCCCGGCGCCGTCCAGGTCGCCCTTGGAGCTGCGCAGGTCGCCAACCCTGTGCCAGGAGACCAACAGGTCGCGCTGCCATTCGGTGTTGCTCGGGTCCGCCTGTGCTAGCGTCTGGGCGATCCGCAGCACCTGCTCGTAGGTCTGCCCGGCGCCGTCCAGGTCGCCCTTGGCGCGGCGCAGGTCGCCAACGTTGCCCCAGGAGACCATCAGGTGGCGCTGCCGTTCGGCGTTGCTCGGGTCCGCCTGCGCCAGCGTCTGGCGGATCCGCAGCGCCTGCTCGTAGGCCTGCCCGGCGCCGTCCAGGTCGCCCTTGGAGCTGCGCAGGTCGCCAAGCTTCTCCCAGGAGACCGACAGGTCGCGCTGCCATTCGGCGTTGCTCGGGTCCGCCTGCGCCAGCGTCTGGCGGATCCGCAGCGCCTGCTCGTAGGCCTGCCCGGCGCCGTCCAGGTCGCCCTTGGAGCTGCGCAGGTCGCCAAGCTTTTCCCAGGAGACCGACAGGTCGCGCTGCCATTCGGCGTTGCTCGGGTCCGCCTGCTCCAGCGTCTGGCGGATCCGCAGCGCCTGCTCGCAGGCCTGCCCGGCGCCGTCCAGGTCGCCCTTGGTGAGGCGCAGGTCGCCAAGCCTTTCCGAGGAGACCGACAGGTCGCGCTGCCATTCGGCGTTGCTCGGGTCGGCCTGCGCCAGCGTCTGGGCGATCCGCAGCGCCTGCTCGTAGACCTGCCCGGCGCCGTCCAGGTCGCCCTTGGAGCTGCGCAGGTCGCCAACGTTGCCCCAGGAGACCATCAGGTCGCGCTGCCGTTCGGCGTTGCTCGGGTCCGCCTGCGCCAGCGTCTGGCGGATCCGCAGCGCCTGCTCGTAGGCCTGCCCGGCGCCGTCCAGGTCGCTCTTGGCGCGGCGCAGGTAGCCAAGCCTGTTCAGGGCGACCGACAGGTCGCGCTGCCATTCGGCGTTGCTTGGGTCCGCCTGCGCCAGCGCCTGGTCGATTCGCAGCGCCTGCTCGTAGGCCTGCCCGGCGCCGTCCGGGTCCCCCTTGGCAAGGCGTAGGTCGCCAAGTTTGTCCCAGTAGAGCGACAGCTCGCGTCGCCATTCGGCGTTGCTCGGATCTGCCTGCGCCAGCGCCTGGGCGATCCGCAGCGCCTGCTCGTAGGCCTGCCCGGCGCCGCCCAGGTCGCCCTTGGCGCGGCGCAGGTGGCCAAGCCTTCCCCAGGAGACCGAGAGGTCGCGCTGGAAATCCAGGTTGTCCGGGTGTGTTTTCGCTCGTTGTCGGACGATCTCATGCGCGCTCAGGTGCGCACCGCCGGCACGCTCGAGATTCCCAAGCGCGATGGCGAAGTCGCCGGTCAATTGTTGGAACAGGGCCTGATGCTGTGTTTCAAGTCTCTCGATGTTGTGCAGCATCGCGAGAGCAGCAGCGGCATCGCTCACTCGACCGCGCTGAGCCAGCCAACGGAGAAAGGGGATGACGGCGTCGAAGGCCCGATCCGCTTCCCCAATCCGATCGAGGTGGAAGCAAGCTTCGACGTTGTCGTTCCATGAAGGCGATGTCTTCGCCTTTGCCTCGAACCAGTCGCCGGCCCGACGGTGACCCTCCTGGAGCAGCCTCCTTTGTTCATCCGGTGTGAATTGATCCAGCTCCGGCCGGGCCACGCTCGGATGCACTTCTAACCGTTTCCGATCGCTACCGCTCTCGCGGAACGCAGTCAGCAATGAGCTGCTTTCGAGCCGCCCCACAACGCTTTCTGCGATGATGTCGTCGCCTACCAAGGCCCGGAGCAAAGCGGGCTCTCCAGGTCCGCGCAACACGCTGGCCCGCACCAGCAGCTCGCGGGCCGGCTGATCCAGCACATGGTGCCAGAGTCGCTCGAACAGCAGATCCGCGGTGATCTTGCCATGCAGCTCGCCCAGCACCGGCCGAAGCAACAGATCCTGCTCCCGCTCGGCCCACCGCTGCAGAGCCTGAGAGCGCGATAAGCCCGAATTTTCCGACTCTCGAATCCCCTCCTCTGCAAGCGCACCCAAGTGGCCATGGTCGTCCTCGACCCGAGCGATCACGCGGGCGACCAGGGCATCGAGCATCACGGCCGAGCGCGGATGCCCATCGAGGCTACCATCGCGGGCTGCTTCGGTCTCGGCTCCTCGATTTCCGCCCACGAGCGCCGCCCGAGTCGGTGCGGACAGACGTCGCAGTGCCGGCAGCCATCCAAGTAGCCGCCACATCGCATCGGGCGGCAGAGCCCCGAGTTCGACGATGTCATTCCGGAAATCGTCATGGCGGTAGCGGGTCGAAGCGAGCAGCGCGAACGACGTGGGCTGCCTCCTGGCGAGATCGGCCAAGCCCTGCCAAAGTGCGCCGGCTTCGGCCGAAATCCAGGTGCCAAGCGCGTCCGGATCATCGGCGGTCGGCCCAACCTGGAGGGATTCGAGATTGTCGAGGTAAATCGCCAGCGGCCGTTTCAGAAGTTGATGCACGACCTGGATCAAAATGACAAAGCAGGCAGCCGGCAATTCGTTGACACGCGCGTTTCTGACAATCGAGTCGGCTTCCTGCAACGCCTGCTCGGCATCCTGCTTGAGAACGCTACCCATGATCCGTTGCAACTGAGAGTAAAGCGCTGCAACCGGCTCCGGCGTCCCCTCTACATCGAAGCACCACAACGGCAAGGGCGCCCGACCCTCCCGCTGGTAGAGATCGAGTGCCTCGGCACAAAACGCGCTCTTCCCCAGCCCACCCAGGCCCTGGACTACGTGAATCGATCGACCTTCACGAATGCGACGGCGTAACCGGTGCAGCTCACTGCGCCGCCCGATAAAGCCATGCTGCAGCACCTCCGTGCGGCTGTTCTCGTACGCCCAACGGGTTTCCCGGACAGTGGTCCGCACTTCCGGCAGCGGCGCGCCGGTTTGTATCGGAAGGCCGATCGGGTAGTCGGGCCCGCGCTGGTAGAGCACAAGCTGAGCCCAGGCGAACGGAGCCTGCCGCGCCCACCCGCGCCCCGTTCCTGAGTCGCGGGCCAAGGCCTCAACCAGCAAGTCCAGGGGCCGGGTCATTGCCTGCCGGGCGGCACGGATCGCATCGCGGGTGCGCCGGCCACGGGCGATCTCGCGGTAAAAGGCCGCCTCAGCCTCAGTCGACAGTTGGTCGTAGACCGGTCCGAAATACCCGACCACCTGCGCAATGCCATCGCGGTGCAGCAGGCTGGCGGTGGCACCGAGCCCGCCCTTGCCGTCCAGGCTGGGCGGGTCGCCACCGTGACAACAGGCGAGCCAAAAGAGCCGTGGCAGCCGGCCTGGCGCCTCTTTTCGGATGCGCTCGATGAGCTTGCCAACCGCGACCTCGTCCGCGGCACCGGTCGCGCTCTCGAAAACCAAAACGCCGGGTCCGCCATGCCCCGAGAAATGCACGCCGAGCGGCGCGGGGTCGCTGCGCAAACCGCGCAGCAGGTCCTCCATCTCGCCCATCTCGTTGACGACGACACTGACCTGCTCGTGAAGGGCCTTCGTGATCAGAAAGGCTTCTTCCTCATAGTTCAGTTCGGGCAGGCCGGGCGCACGCGGTGCTGCGATCGTCACCAGGAGGGAGAAATGCTCGCTTGGTGGGCCAAGTACCGGTGCTTTCGGCACGCCAATGGTACGCGCGATGTCGAGCCGGCCGGACTCTACCGTGAAGTCATCCCCGAGGCGCAACAGTTCCCAGGGTAACGTCAGAATCAACTCGTCGGCGCTCTCGATGACAAGAAGTGGCGGTGGCGGATCCCAGCTCGCTGCATCGATCAGCAGCCGCTTCTCTTCGGGGGAGAGCAGGTTCGCCAGCGCCTCGCCGAGGTCGCGCGCCGCCGCGGCCAGCTTTGCCCGCTCCGCGTCGGTTTCCACCACCTGGCGCGACAAATCCCAGAATTCGAGAAGCGCCTGGCCGAAACGTGGCGTCTCTGTCCAGGGCGCGGCAACCTCGCGGGCATCGCGCAGCAGCTTGTTCGGCTCGTTGGGGTCGTTTCGCCGGCCCTCGATCACCAGCCGGCCGTCGTCACGCGGCTTTCGGTTGACCGCGAGCGTCAATAACGGAAGCGGTATGGCGCCTTCCGCTTCGGGATCGGCCTAAAACGCCGCAATCTGGTCCGGCGTGAGCGTATTCGCACCGAGGATGAAGTAGTTCCTGTTATTGCTGCCCGCTGCGATGACGGCGCCCGTCGCAGCGCCGCCGATGCCGACGCTCCCTTCGCCGCTGGGGACCACGGCGACACTGACCGGTTCCGGCGCAGATGCCTGGAACCATCCGAGGCGTGCCAGCAGCCATGCCAGCATGGGCAAGGGCTCAACCGGTCTTTTTGGGGCGAGATGCTGTTTGGACGCCGGCGATGATCGTGGCCCCGTCCGCGGAATCTCCGATGGCCACAGCTCCGGGACCGCTCGCCTCGACCCTTCTCCCCGGCTCGACCGTCGCTTTCGCGGCGGGGGCCGCTTTGCTTGTCGCTTTCCCGCTCTTGCCCTTGAACGTGATCTTGGCGCCGAGCGCGGCGAGGGTTCCCTCCACCGACCCGCGACGGAACACGAGCGCAAGGATCACGAATATTACAGCGGCGCCGGCAAGGAGATACCAGATGTTGGGCTGCATCGCTGCCCTCCCGAACTTATGGCGCTATTTGGTTAGTGTAGCACCAGCGAGGCGGATGCGAGTCGGAAAAGATCGATCTCTAGGGAATGGGGTGAAACGCCGTTCAGAAGAACCGGTTGAACCAGTCGAGCGTTGCTTCGGGGGCTTCCTCGGCGATGTAGTGGCCGCTGTCCACCGCACCGCCGGTCACCTCTTCGGTGCAGTACTGGCGCCATATCGCCGGCGCGTCGTACCACTTGGCGACACGGGCCTTGGCGCCCCACAGCACCAGCATCGGGCAGCGTACCTTCTGTCCGGCAGCGCGGCTTTCGCGATCCTGGATCAGGTCGATGGTGGCCGCGGCACGATAGTCCTCGCACATGCCGGTGATGTTCTCGGGACGTCGGGCGGCGGCGAGATAGTCGGCCAGCGCCTCGGGATGAAACAACTCTGTCGGACGTGGCGAGCGGCTGGTATGCGCGTGAAACCACTCATCCGGCGATGCGTTGATCAAGACTTCCGGGAACGGATGCGGCTGAGCGAACCAGAACCAGTGATAATAGCTCAGTGCGAAATCCATGTTGGTGCGCTCGAAATGCTCGATCGTCGGGATGATGTCGAGCGTTGCCAGCTTTTCCACCCGATCGGGAAAGTCGAGCGCCAGTCGATGTGCCACGCGCCCGCCTCGGTCATGGCCGGCGAGCCGGAAGCGCCGATGGCCGAAATGGTCCATCACTGCGACCATGTCCTTCGCCATCTCGCGCTTCGCATAGGGCGCGTGATCCGGCGAGGCGGGTGGCTTCAGCGACTCGCCATACCCGCGCAAATCCGGGCAAACGACGAAGAAGTGCCTGGCCAGCGCAGGTGCAATCCGGTTCCACATGCAATGGGATTGCGGATTGCCGTGCAGCAGCAGCAGCGGTGGGCCGGCGCCGCCGTAACGCAGGCGGCTGCTGCCACCGGGCACGTCGAGCCTGGTCAGGGTGAAGCCGTCGAAGAACATGCCGCTCCCTTGGTTACTGCACGGTCGACCTGGGAGTCGGGATGATCCGCGTGATGACGTTCTTCTCGCGGTCCAGGCATTCTGGAACGCGCGGCGCGATCTGGTTCTTCCAGTAATCGGACTCATAGACCGCCTTGTAGAGAGCCTCGCGCTGGGCTTCGCTGTCGAAGCGGCGCAGCCAGACATAGACGGAATCGTCGGTTTCGCCGCGGAAGCTGCCGCAGACGACCATGCCCTTGGAGACCTGGAAGGGAATGATTTCCTCTTCCATGATCTTCACCCACTCATCCATTTTTCCGGGCCGAACCTTGTACTGGCGGAGTTCATAGAACGCCATGTCACTGCTCCCCTGCGCACGCGTTGCACCCATGTCAGGATAGCGGTCGGAGCCGGCGGTGAACAGGGAGCCCGTAGATTGTGGAATCGTGACGCATGACAGGCCACCCTGTGTCGTATCGCCGGCTGCTCGACGTCGCCGGGCTTCCAGCCTTGCTGGTGGCGACATGTCTGTCGCGGCTCGCCGGACGCATGTTCGCGCTGGCCATCGTGCTCTATGCGCTGGAGCGGTTCGGATCGCCGGTACTCGCCGGATGGCTGTCGTTTGCCGCGATGGGGCCGGGGCTGTTGGTCAGCCCGCTGGCCGGCGCGCTGCTCGACCGGGTCGGTGGGGCCACGGCCATCGCCGTAGATATGGCAGCGAGTGCGACTTGCCTGATCGCGCTAGTCGCGGCGGACCGGTTGGGCGTGGCGACGGTGCCTGTCTTGATCGGACTGGTGACGCTGTTCTCGTTGTCCAGCCCGCTGAGCGCGGCAGGCATTCGCACACTGTTACCGCGGCTGGTGCCGGTCGATGCACTCGATCGGGTCAATGCGTTGGATACCGCAAGTTACGCTGTGGTCGATATCCTGGGCCCGGCGCTGGCCGGAGTGCTGATGGACTTTGTGGGACCCGAGCCAACGATGGCGGTCATCGCGTTGGCGTATGCGGCGGCGGCAGCGTGCCTGGCCGGCATTCCCCGCACGCGACACGACGCGGCGGCTCCGTCCGCATCGCTGCTATTGCTGGCGGTAGAGGGAATCGTCAGCGTGATACGTGAGCCGACGCTGCGCGGGCTTGCGGTGTCCTACGCCCTCAATCAGGTCACCTGGGGCGCCCTGATCGTCGTCGTGCCAGTTTTCGCGGCAAGCAGGTTCGCCGCCGGCGGCGGTGCGTTGTCGGCGGGCCTTCTCTGGGCCGTCGTCGGCATTGCCGGCGGGCTTGGGGCGCTGCTGGCGGGGCAGCTTCGTGTAAGAGGGCGGGAGCGGCGCGTGATGGCACTCGGCATGCTGGCTACCGGCTTCGCCGCATGGCCGATCGCTACCACGTTCGGGTTTGGTGGTCTGATCGTTGGTTTGGTTCTTGCCGGCGCGATGAGCGGGCCGACCGATGTCGCGGTGTTGACGTTGCGTCAGCGCCGCACTGATCCGGCACGGCTCGGGCGGGTCATCTCTGTGTCCATGAGCCTGAACAATGCGGGTTTCCCGCTTGGCTCGGCGCTTGCGGGCGTGCTGGTCACGTGGTCGCTGCCGGGGACATACGTGGTCGCCGCGGTTGCCTCCATGCTCGGCGCGGTGGCTGCGGTGGTGCTGATCCCGGCGGCAGATGAGGCTGTCCTGACACATGCAGATGCTGGCGCGCGACCAAACGGATGACGCTGGGATCAATTGTGACTTTGGTTGTCGGGGATCATTGGCCACAGCTCGCCGCCAACACGGCGGCATGGAGCGCGACGTGAACGATCGGCATGGATGCCATGCTGACGTTCTGAATGGCGAGCGAGAGCCGTTGCGGAGGTCTATCCTCAGGTCGCCAAGCCCAGCAGTGAAACCTTGGCGGGATCGAGCAGCCGGGCAAAGTCCTTATCGAACGTGACGAGCCGATGGCATTTTGCGCGGCCGGCCTCATGCTCGACGACGCCATCGGCAAAGTCGGCGCCTCGTGCAAGCATGCGGAGTCCTGCTTCGGCGGCAGCACGGTCTGTTTCTACGTTGTGAGTTTCCACTAGCTCTCTCAAAGTGTTTATGATTTCCGTAGTGGCATATCTATATGCTCGCCTCAACACCCACACAAGTTCGCATAGAACGATTGTGGAGACGACCACCTCGTCAGCGTTTTCTATCTCCGCGGCCGCCGCGGCAGCTTGTGCCTCGTCGTCCCACGTCAGATAGCGAACAAGGACATTCGTATCCACGGCGACCTTCACTGCGGATCACCTGACTCGATCGCCGCTTGCATGTCCTGCAGGGACAGCGGCCGCTGTTCGGGCCGCCGCAGCACGCCACGCAGCCGGCTGATGCCCTCACCGGCTGCTGCCGCGACCAGCTCCACCCGGCCGTTTGGCAAGAGTGATACAGCGATCTTTTCCCCCGGTCTCGCGCCTAGATGATCCAGCAGTGCCCGCCGGAGCGTAACCTGACCCTTGGCGGTAATGGTCAATTCAAGTCCCATCGCGAGGTCCTTAGTGGGGACGGCCTACTGACGAAAGGTAAGGCAGTCCATGCCTTACTTCAAGCGGCGAACCAAAACCTCGAGCTGGATGCCGAGGTTCCAAACTGTGGGCGGGTACCGAAGCGTGTCAGCGTGCGCCGGCATTCACCACCAGGCACTGCTTGGTGATCGCGCGGCTAGCGTCGGAGGCGAGGAACAGTGCGGCTTGGGCGATGTCCTCCGGCTCGATCGGGTCGGGCAGACACTGCCGCGCGCGGGCCTCGGTGATGCGGCGCTCGTCCTGGTACCATAGGCGGCGCTGGCGCTCGGTGATTACCATGCCCGGGGCGATCGCGTTGACGCGGATGCGATCGGCGCCGACATCGCGCGCCAGCGAGTTGGTGAACCCGACGATCGCCGCTTTGGCTGCCGAGTAAGCCTGCAGGCTCGGCCCACCGGCCATCCAGGCGACGGAGCTCATGTTGATGATCGAGCCCCGCCCCACCGCGCGCATCTGCGGCAGCACCGCCTGGGAGGCGAAATACACATGGCGGAAATTCACCGCCATCATCCAGTCGAACTCGTCGGCGCCGACTTCCTCGAACTTCTGCCGCTGGTCGTTGGCGGCATTGTTCACCAGCACCGATGTCGGGCCATGCTCCTGTCCGACTGCATCGATTGCACTACGCAGGGCGTCGAGATCGGTCAGATCGCAGGCCAGGAAATGCGCGCCGGTTACGGCGGCCAGAGCCTCGCCGGGCTGTGTCTGGATATCGAGGAATGCCACCTGCGCACCGTTCGCGCGGAAGGCGCGGACGAAGGTCGCGCCGATGCCGCTGGCACCGCCGGTCACGATGACGGTGCGGCCGGCAAGATCGGGATAGGTGGGATAGGTCAAGCGGTCGGACCTTTCTACTCCACTCGCCCGAGCGCTTCCTCTGGGTCTTCCAGTTCGACGGTCAGCGCGCGCAGCTCGGCGGCGTGCGGATGGCATATGCGGCCGGCGCGCAGATCGGCGGTGGCGATCTGTTCGACCATCTCACCATGCTGCATGACGCCGACCAGCGGACAGAGATGCGCGACCACGGCGAGATTGTGTGACACCAGCACATAAGTCAGCCCACGCCGGCGTTGCAGGTCGGCGAGCAGGTTCAGCACCTCGGCCTGGATCGAGACGTCGAGCGCGCTGGTCGGCTCGTCCAGCAGCAGCACCTCAGGCTCGGCCATCAGCGCGCGGGCGATCGCCAGTCGCTGGCGCTGCCCGCCCGAAAGCTGGTGCGGATAGCGGAAGCGCACCAATTCCGGCAACGCCACCTCGGCGAGCGCGCGCAGGATGCGTCCCTCGATATCGCCGATGCCGTGCACCAGCAGCGGCTCGGATAGAGCGCGATCCGCAGTCTGTCGCGGATGCAACGATCCGTAGGGGTCCTGGAACACCATTTGCACGCGGCGGAAGAAGCTCTTGTCGCGTTTCGGTCCAACCACATCGCCGCTGATCGTGATCCGCCCGCTCCAGTTCGGGTTAAGGCCCGAGATCACGCGCAGCACCGTTGATTTCCCCGAACCGCTCTCGCCGACGATGCCGAAGCTGCCGCCTTGCGGGACGCTGAATGATATGCCCCTCACCGCCTCGGTCTCGCCGAAGCGGACGCGAAGCCCCTCGACCTCTATCATGCGGTGAGCCACGCCGGGTCGCGTGCCAGCGTCGCCAGCCGCTCGCGTGGATGGATGAGCGAGGGCAAACAGTCGAGCAGGCCGCGCGTATAAGGATGACGCGCACGGGCGAGCTCGCCGGCCGGAAGCCGCTCCAGCACGCGGCCGGCATACATCACCATCACGCGGTCGCAGAAATGCGAGATCAGCGGCAGGTCGTGGCTGATCAGGATCAGCCCCATCCCGCGCCGCGACACCAGGTCTTCGATCAGTCGCAGGATCTCCGCCTGCACCGTCGCGTCCAGCGCACTGGTCGGTTCGTCGGCAATCAGCAGCTCCGGGTCCGGCGCCAGCATCATCGCGATCATCACCCGCTGGCCCATGCCGCCGGACAGTTCATGCGGATAGGCGCGGGCGACGCGGGCGGGATCGCGGATGCGGACCTGGTCCAACAGATCGATCGCGGCCTGCTCGGCCAGGCGTCGGGAACTGCGCCCCTTTGCGCGGCTCTTGTGCAGCCGCCACGCTTCGGCGATCTGCCGGCCGACCGGCATGACGGGGTTCAGCGAGTATTTCGGGTCCTGCAGGATCAGCCCGGCGCGGCGTCCACGGATGCGCCGCATCTCCTGCTCCGATGCACCCAGCACGTCGATTCCGTCGAACGTCAGCCGGTCGGCCGACATTATCGCGCTGCCTGGCAGCAGCTTCAGAATCGCGCGCGCGGTGAGCGACTTGCCGGAGCCGCTCTCACCCACGACGCCGAGCTTCTCCTGTCCGAGCGTCAAGGACACGCCGCGCACCGCTTCGGAAATGCCGTTCGGCGTGGCGAAGTTGACGCGCAGGTTGTCGATCTCGACCAGCATCAGCGCTGCTTCGGGTCAAGCACGTCGCGCATGCCGTCGCCAAACAGGTTGAAGGCGAGCGAGGCGATCAGGATGGCCAAACCGGGAATGGTTGGCACCCACCACTGCTGCAGGATATAGCCGCGCGCCGAAGCGATCATCGTGCCCCATTCCGGCGTCGGCGGCTGTGCGCCCATGCCCAGAAAGCCCAGTCCCGCCGCGGTCAGGATGATGCCGCTCATGTCCAGCGTCACGCGCACGATCACCGACGACAGACACAGCGGCACAACGTGGCGCAGCACGATCCGGCCGGCGCTCGCGCCAGTCAGACGCACCGCGGCAATGTAGTCGGTGCCGCGAATGGTCAGCGTGTCGGCGCGCGCCAGCCGCGCGTAGGCCGGCCAGGACGTCAGTGCGATCGCGAATATCGCCGACGTGATGCCCGGCTTCAGCGCGGCGACGAAAGCGAGCGCCAGGATCAGCCGCGGGAACGCGAGGAACACGTCGGTGAGGCGCATCATCACCTTATCGACAATTCCCCCCAAATACCCGGCGACGCTGCCAACCAGCAGCCCGACTGGCGCCACCAGCGCCACCACCGCGACCACCATGCCGAGCGTGATGCGCCCGCCGTAAACGACGCGCGTATAGAGATCACGCCCCAGCTCGTCGGTGCCGAACCAGTGCGAGGCCGAGGCCGGGGCCAGCCGGTTGGCGAGGTCCTGCGCCGACGGGCTGTACGGCGTGATCCACGGCGCCGCCAGTGACGCCACAATCAGCACGATCGTGGTGACCAGGCCGGCCATCGCCAGCTTGTTGCGCCGGAACAGCAGCCAGCCGCGATAGGCGCGTCCCCAAGCCGCTTGCCGGCGCGACTCAGGTGTGTCGGTCAGCAGCCAGGTGCGCAGGGTGGCGCCGCTCATCGGACCCTCGGGTCGAGTACGCGGTACGCAATATCGGCGAGCAGGTTCAGCCCAACATAGACGAAGCCGATCACCATCGTGGCACCCAACACCGCGTTCATATCGGCGTTGAGCAGCGAGACGGTCAGGTAAAGTCCGATACCGGGCCAGGAGAAGACGGTTTCCGTGAGCACCGCGCCTTCGAGCAGGCCCGCATAGGCGAGCGCGATCACCGTGATCAGCGGCACGGCGATGTTGCCGAAGGCGTGGCGCCAGAGGACGGCCGTGCCCGACAAGCCCTTGGCGCGCGCGGTGACGATATACTCCCCGGCCAGCGCATCCAGCATGAAGGCGCGCGTCATCCGGGTGATGTAGGCCAGGGTGAAATAGGCGAGGATAATCGCCGGCAGCGCGAGATGGGCGAGCGCGTTCCAGAACACGTCCCACTGCCCCTCGATCGCCGCATCGACCACCAGCATGCCGGTGATGCGATCGACCATGCCGTCATAGATCACATCGACCTGCCCCGTTCCCGGGGCGATGCCGAGCTTCACGTAAAAAATCAACAGAAAGATCAGCCCGAGCACAAAGACCGGGATGGACTGGCCGGCCAGGCTGATCACACGCACCACGTGATCGAAGCGCGAGCCCTGTCGTGCCGCCGCGATCACCCCGAGGGGAATGCCGACGACCAGTGCCAGGATGATCGCCGTGGTGGCAAGCTCGAACGTGGCCGGGAAATAAGTGGCGATGTCCTGGGTCACCGGATGCGTGGTCATGACGCTGTTGCCGAGATTGCCGTGCAAGAGCCGCGCCAGATAGATGCCGAACTGCACGATCAGCGGTCGGTCCAGCCCCAGTTCCGTTCGCACCCGAGCGATCACATCGGGCGGCGCATGGTCGCCGACGATGGCAATCACCGGGTCAATCGGCATCACGCGGCCGATCAGGAAGGTGACCAGGATCAGGCCGAACAGCGTCACCGGCACACTGGCCGTAGTCCCGGCGATTTGTCGCAGCCGCGCCACTATTCCCCCTCCCCTCGCGGGAAGGGGTCAGGGGGAGGGGGCCGCGCCGCCAAACCCTATACCTTACGAATAGCCGCGTATTTCGTATAATCCGGCATCGGCCCAAGACGCAGGCCGGTGATGTTCTTGCGCATGGTCGCCACCTCGTCCTTCTGCAGCATCATCGCGAACGGAGCGACATCCCAAAACTGCTCCTGCATAGTCTTGTAAAGTGCGATGCGCTTGGCCGCGCTCACCTCCTTCGCCGCCTCTTCCACTTCCTGAGTCAGTTGCTTGTTCTTGAAATGGCTGCGCCAGGCCAGGATCTTCAGCTTGCTGGTATCGGAATCATCCGGGTCCGCACAGAACGCCTGGGCGTTGGAGTTCGGATCGAAATAATCCGTCCCCCACACCAGCATCGCGAGCTGGTGCGTGCGCGCCCGCGTCTTGGTGATGACCTGCTTCTGCTCGCCGGGCAGGAGCTGCACCTTGATGCCGATTTTGCCGAGATCCGCCTGCACCGCCTGCGCGATTTGGTCGTAGGGCGGCGCCGAGACGAAGTCCATCGTCACGTTGAACCCGTTCGGCAGCCCGGCCTGCGCCATCAGGGTACGCGCCTTCCCGAGATCCTGCGTGAATGGCTGCTCGGACAGCGCACCGGGAAGCCCGCGCGGCAGGAAGGATTGCTGCACCGTCCAGGTCATCGGCGTGATGTTCTTGGCGATCCCGCTGTAGTCGATCGCCCACTTGATCGCCTGATGCACCTCGGGCTTGGCCAGCTCCGGCATGGTCTGGTTCATGGCGATATACATCGACGTGCCCTGGCCGGATGATTCGATGCGGAACTCCGGGTTATGGGCGATCGACTTGAGCTGATCGGCCAGCAGGTCGCGGGCGATATCGACGCCGCCCTTCTGCAGCAGCAGCAACTGCTCGGCGGGGTCCTTCACGTGCTGCAGCACGATCCGCTTCACGCCCGGGCGGATCGCGGCGTGCGGGTTGGCATCGACGATAACGTGGTCGGAGGCCTGCCAGGAGGTGAGGCGGAAGCTGCCGGCACCGGCGGTGTGGGTTTTCAGCCAGCCATTGCCGAAATCGCCGTTCGTGGCGTTCGCCATGGCGGTGGCTTTGTCGACCACGCAGCCGACATTGGCCGATAGACAATAGAGCACGAAGCTGGGCGCCTGCGGGCTGGGAAGCTGCATTTGCAACGTCTGCTCGTCGGTGGCGCGGATCAGCTTCTGCACGTTGTCGGGGGTGAAGCCGAACTGGGTGATGATGAAGCCGGGGGTCTTGTTCATCATGACCACGCGGTGGAGCGAGAATTCGGCGTCGGCGGCGGTGACGGGCTTGCCGGATTCGAAGCGGGCGTCCTTGCGCAGGTGGAAGGTGAAGTTGGTGCCGTCCTCGCTGATCTCCCATTTCTCCGCCAGATCGCCGGCGATTTTCGTGCCTTCGTTGGGGTCGGGGACGATCAGCTTGCGATAGCAGTTGCCGTCCACCTCGTTGTCGGAGAACTCGTAGGCTTCGCCGGGGTCGAAGCTGATGATGTCGTCGATCTGCTTGGCCATGACGACGATGCCGGCGGGTGTGGCGGCATAGGTGGCTGGAGCGCGGAGGGTGGTGGCGCCGGCGCCGATGGCGGCGCTGGAGGCGAGCAGGGAACGGCGGGTCAGCATGGTCTTTGGTCTCCCCGGGAGGATTGGTTGGTCCAGCTATAGCCGGGGGGTGGGGTGGCGGGAAGCGGTGGGGATGGGCGGTGGGGCGCGCTGACCCCGCGGTTCTGTGTGGGGTGGAGCGATGGGTTGCCGAGCTGGACGCTGCCTGGGTGCCCCTATTTCGGGCTTTCGGTGAGGCGGACCCCATTGATTGTTGTGTACGTTTCGCCGATGGCGTCGCCGCCTTCGACACAACACTCATACCAGACGGGCGCTACCCCTTACCTGAGGCCGGACTTGCACCTGCTGGATCGCGCGCCAGATTTCCCTGGCGCACCGGAGAGATCGCTGAACAGGCTGCGCTGGCGGGCGAATAGCGCTGCGCCGCCGCCAACCGCACAACTTCAGTATTGTGTCGTTCCACGATGAGAGCCGGCTGCCGCCGCTTTTGATGAAGCGCTCTCTCGCATAGCAATCCAAGTACAAAGAAAACTACGGTAAAGGCGTCTGTCTCATCCAACAGCACAACCTCGGTATATCCCCTTAACACGATAGCCCCACAGCATATCAGCGATGTTATTCCTATCTCCTTCGCTCGCGTTCGCAAACATCGCAATGATATCACTAAATCCCTTACAAAAAAAGCAAGAATGAGGGTGGTGCCGGGCACCCCCACCTCCAGGAGCATTTCCAACAGGCCATTGTGCGCATGCGGGACTCCCCAGCGAACGGCGGCAGAAATGCTAGCTGCGACGGGGTTTGCAGGCCCCCAAAATGCGCGAAATCCCCACCCCTGTATGGGACGCTCCAAAATCTCGTCTATGACGAGAGCCCACAGCTCGGTGCGTCCGGTAAGTGTCGGATCCTTCCCAATCATCTCTAGAAAGAAGTCGGGGAATGAAACAACCGCGATGACAATTAGAGTAAAGAGCATGACGAGGACGGCACCAACCGCACGCGCAGCTCCGCCCTGCCTAAATAAGAGAGCGACGACGCTAAAGAAATAGACATACAAGATAATCATATTTGAGCTGGACGACTTGCTGAGAACCGACACAAACAGCAGCAGAACTGCTACGGCAAAATTCCTGACGCGCTTCTTAGAAGATCGTATCAAATGAGCATTAGCCAGGGACCCTGCAGCCATCACCTCGCCGAGCACATTCTTGTGAGGGAATATCCCTCGCAGGTCGTTTGGCCCAGAATCCAGTGCATCATGCGGCATCCACGCCTCGCCGGGGGATAAGACAAGCAGAGCAAGCGAGGCAATGGCGCAGAGGGCGCAGATGAGATTTACCGCCTCGATAAATTCGGTGTCCTTCAGGTTAGCGGCGACACCAATCACACCAAACAAGAAAATGACGTAAAAGATACCCCGTTGTACAGTCGTCGAAGGGTCGACCGACCAGAGCAGTGAGCTTAGAAAGTATGCGGCCATCAAGATAGCCAGCAATCCTCCCTTCGCTACTCCTCCTGTTCTCTGGAAACCACGCCAGAACAGCGCCAAGCTTACACCTATCGAGAGAAGGTGCAAAACAATAGCCAACTTTGTCGTCGTAGAAAATCCGCCGTTCCAATCACCGTAATAAAAACGAGACAGGATATCGAATGCACCTAAAATCTCTGCAAGGAAGAAATATGATGCTAGTTTATACCATCCAGTCACATCACTCTCCTACCTGACATGAAACATGCCGTGAGGTCGGATGCCCCATAATTAGAGTTAGGACATCCCAGAGTTAATCGAGGATCGATTAGTCCACGCAATCCAGCGGATTTCTTGTGTTGGGCCAGAGCTATCGTCGTCAGCATATTTTCACTTCCCATGCTACGCCTCCTAGCACGGAACTAGTCTGGCAATCATCGGCGCGACATTCGGTTTCTCATTGAAGGCAGGCATGATTACGCTCAGTACAGGAACTGCGCCGACACGCCAGGAAGCGCGGTATCCGCGCCCACAGCCAGGTGTCGGGGCATGCGATTGTAACCTGCGGGCGCGACTAAATCCTGCATCAGGGCGAGCTTAATAGGATATAATGTATGAATGAAAGTATCAGCGACCAACCGCCCGACTCGGGATTAATACACCCCCGATAGAGTAAATTGACGCTGTCGCGGCCTATCATGGAGGGCACCGCGCAGTCGCGGGATAGAAAGAGTAGCCTGCCCCGTCGGTCAGCCAGGGATAGCTCATCGTCTGTAATCGGCTTGATCCCGGTGATGCGCTCATCAAGTCTGTCCGCAACTACCACGTTATCAGGCCAGCGGCGTAAATTCGGAACGATGACCCTACCCTGGTAGTAAACGAACGCTATCGCCGGCGTACGCTCCCCAAGTACAAGAAGATCGCCTGGCGTAATTTTCTCCGCGTAGTTCTGGACTATGCGTTTCCACGGCTCCTTAACCGAAAACGCAAAATATCCGGCAGTAAACGGCAGAGAGAGAACGATAACCAGCGCGGTCGCTATAACTTGAGCCCGTCCACAAAGTTGGATCAATCCCCCCGCGATACCAAGATAGATCGGAATCGATAGCCAAATCGTCGTTCTCATAAAGAAGAAGGTCTGGGATACACTCGCCAGGGAGAGGATAATCAAACCGGCGATCGGAAGCAGATACACAAGGGCCAAGGCAGTCTCACTGCGGCATCTCCAGCAACCATAGCCTAAGAGCGAGGCCCAAACACCCGCGGAGATTATCGACATCAAGATGAACGCGCCGATCGTCCAGTCGGGCGCTCCTTTCCAGGCCGGCGCCCCCATCAAAATACCGAGGAGTTTTGTCACCGTCGGAGGCGTCGTGTGCATCCACGTCATTTCGGGTGAGTTGCGCTCCGATATCGCCAAAGCAAGGGATGGCGCACTAAGGACCAGCACCAGCATCCCGATAACCAAAAAGCACGCAAGATACTTCTGGTCGAACTTGAATTCACGCCACCAGATGACCGCTACGGCACCAGCGATCGCAAGAAACATGGGAAAAGCGACAAAATGCAGATAGGTGGCCGCAGCAGCGCTCAATAACAGCGCGATTCCCGGCATACCGGCAATCGCCCCCAGCATAGACACTCCACTTCGCAGTTGGGTAGTAATCGTCGCTATAGAAATCAGAGTGAGGGCGAATGTCAGGTCAAGCAAAGCGTAACACCGCGCTTCTTGCGCGAAATATAGCTGCCAAGAGGATAAAGCAAACAGCATGGCAGCAATTAGACCGGCGCGGCAGTTAAAGAGCTTTTTTCCCAAAGCCCATATAACTGGAATCGTTGCCGCGGACGCACAAGCGGAAAGCAATCGCACCGCGCTCTCGCTGTCGCCGAACATGCGCATCCACAGATTTAATAATAAATAATATAAGGGAGGAGTCGTCTCCTCGCGCGAATGGCTGAGCACATATCCTATGCCGCTCCTGGACCAGAAAACCGCAAAGAGCTCGTCGGCCCAAAGCGACTGCCGTCCAAGTGCTACAAAACGAATCGCAATGCCCAACGAGATGGCTGCTGCCACCAAAATCCCCGATAAGGTTATTCGGTCACGTGAATGCGTCCTAAGAGCATCCGCGAGGATTGCGTAGCGAATTCTCCGCGAATCGTCGCGTCCACTATAGACCGCCGAGACCTCCGCTGGACCATCAGCAGACGATGACTTCATATCTATCTCCGAACAGATCCAACCAACGAAGACAACCAATGGATCGGCGTGGTCGGTCTCAAGCTTTGGGTGGTCCTATCACCACCCTTCCCGACCCATTCCCCATAAATCAGCCGATCGATGAAACCCAGGGCTTGCATTGCTTGGAGGACAAAAAAGGCGGACGCAAAATGATACCAGCGGGACATGTCAGAGGTCCGGGTTTGCTATCGTTGTCAGGAGAGTTACCGGGTTGATCGCCCACTGCGGCATTAGGCAATAAGAGACCGTCGCAGGCACGACGGATTATAAGAGGCGGTGTCAACCGAAGCCAGGTAGAACCGTGGAATGTTGCTATTGAGGGTCGGGCCATATTCCGAGAAAAGCAATGTAGTGATCAGATATCCGCTGAGGGAGAAGACTAACGTCGCACCAAATACTCCAGGAGTGTAAAGTACTAGTCCGTAATTTGCGCATACTACCATAGAAACGGCGATTGTACCGATCCCATCTAGCGTCCTGACATAGCTCCCACTGGCAGCGAGGACTAACCCCGTCCGGACTGCGGTGGGATCTGGTCTTAACTCCATGTAATTACCTACCGCAGCCAGGCGAGGGACGTTGGGCACGATTGCCTATTCACGTTGCGCGAACGATTATGCACCCCGAGAACGTACCGCGCAACTGCTATTGAAATTTGTGCACAGCGGTTCAGGCTCTCAGGTTCTGGACGAGGCACAGCAAACCGAGATTGGACCGTCCGGACACGGCATCTATCGCGCTGGTTGCTCATCACGGACCGCGTCCAGGCATAGATATTGCCGGCCTCCTTGCGCCCAGGCTCGAGCGCGCCGACACCCGCTCCGAGCAGATCGGAGATAGCCTGGCGGAGCGAAGGGTGGAGTTTCCACCGCCGCAAGCGCCCGGTGTGGCGGGAGGCGCATCCGTTGCCGGCGTCTGAGTTGTTACGGCGGCCCCCACCTCTAGTAGCTATTCACTCAAAAGGCTCTCCAGTTGCGAGAATCATGCTTGACCAAGCCGCCTAAATGTAGCAATCGTCCTCAGCCTACCGCTGTACGATAGTCCCCGCCTGCCAGCGGCAACCAACCGCCCGCCGATCCCCCTTTTGAGAGAGTTGATCAGCAGTCTGTGTCAAGGCATCTATCGGGCGGTTGCCGCGGCCGGCTGCGCTTGGTTCGGGCCCGGCGAGGAAGATCGAGAGGAACCGGGCAACATATCGCCCAAGAAGCGAGAGGTACGGACGGTCTAATGACGTCACCACATATTCACACTGGCTTTGGATCGCCACTGGTTACGGCACGTCCCGTGTGTCGAGGGGCTACCGTTGCTGTTGTGACGCCGACGATCAAAGCGCCGGCTGCTTGCAAGGGGCTGCACGCTTGGTCAAGCTCCGCCGGGTCGCTTCGAGTATCGCCTGACGTGCGCCTTTTATACCAGGCCGCCAAGAGAACGACTCTCAGCAGTCATGCTTGCGGAAAGCAGGAATCCGACAGAGCGCCCCTGATTCCGTGCTGTCGCGTGGATTCCATCTCGTGCAGGAAGGACGAGCGGAGGTCCCTCGCTAGTGTTCTGACTTTGACACTTCGATCCCGACCGGGATGGCGGGATCGGCCGCGAACCAGATGGAGGCCGGGGATCGAAGCGATAGGATCGCAACACTAGGGCGCCGGTATTACACTTGCATTGAGTGCAGATTGAGGAATTCAATCGTGCAATTCCTGCCTGAAGACGCTTGCGCCCTGTTGTATCCTTAAAGTTCGCCCCCGAAAGGCATGCGGAGGGGTTGCCGATCGGCGTACCCCTTATTGGGGTGCCAACGTAGTTACGATCACTTTTGCGAAGGACAGCATAATGCGAGGAATCAAGCTCCTCTTTATCGCGTTTCTGGCAATGACTATCGGTGGTGCTGCCCCCCCTAGTATTATCGGTGGTGCTGCCCCCCCTATCTGGCGGCCCGACCCGACACCCCAAAGCATCGTCGGAATCACTCTCTCACCCCAAAGCATCGTCGGAATCACTCTCTCCGGGGATACATTCACTGGGGGCGCCGCGTCTGGCACCTCGGTGGGGGCCATCAGTGTCACGATGTCGCCGGCATCGCCGGCATTCTCGGGGAGCCTCTCGCTTTCGGCAAGCAGTGGCGGCTGCACTGCGACCAACGGCGCAAACAACTCTGATTTCCAGATCGCCGGCACGGAATTGGAGACGGTAGGCACACTCGCCGCCGGGACATATGCGGTCTGCATTCTTGCAACCGAGGGCAATGATACTCCCTTGGGGCAGTCCGAGACGATTACCGCGACAGCCTCTGTCCAAGTCCCCGGGCCAAGTGCGGCCCTGTTCGCCAAGCCTTATTATACCTGCCAGACCAACTACTACGTCGCCACGACCGGCAGCGATTCCAACAACGGAATCAGTTCGAGCACGCCGTGGCGAACCCTTCAGCATGCCAACAATTTGCTGCCGGCGGGTGGGGCGGCAGCCGGCTCATGCATCAACGTCGCGCCAGGGACATATTCCAGCGGCGTCTCGATCACCGTGGGGGGCAAGGTTGCGTCCTCGACGGGCTATGTTGTCTATCGCTGCACGACAATGGATGCATGCATAGTAACGGACGTGGCCGCCGGCGGAGAGAACGGCTCGTTCGTCTTCAACACGACGCAGCCGATGACGGGCAATTACGTCATTATCGATGGCTTCACGCTTGCGGCGGCGGCCGAGACACTCTTCGGTCAGGGAATCGAGTTGTGGGCGGGAAGCAATACGTTTACCCAGTCTGTTCATCATGTTTGGATCCTAAATTCTGTCATCCACGGGTACGGTCAGTCTGGCGTTCAGATGAACGAAGGGGAATACTTCTTTGTCATACATAATACGATATATGGCAATGCTAATGCCGGATGCAGCGCTCAGGGCTCTGGCATCTCGTTCGCCAACCTCATTGCTTTATCGGGCTATACGAGCACGGCCGATGATTCCCATACCACGGTCTACGGCAACATCGGTGCAGCTTTTCATAACGTTATCGAGTGGAATGTGCTTTATAACAATGCCACCACAAGTTGCGGCACCGCCGCCAATCCTTATGATTCCGACGGGAACAACATTATTGCGGATACGCTGAGCTGGAATGGAACAGCCGGCGCGACGCCGTATATCCAAGGAACTCTAATCGCGTTCAATGTCGTGTATAACGCAGGCGGCGGCGGCATTCACATCTTCTACTCCGAAGACGTAACCGCAGCCAATAATAGCTGCTACAACAACTACCTTGATCCGTACAACCAAGGATCGGCGCGAGCGTGCATAGACACAAACGACAGCTACAGCGACACGATCATCAACAACATAGCCGTCGCGATTCCGGCAGCGCCCAGCGGATCATGCGCTTTCGGCAAGCCACCGTTCGCTCAGTTCAACAGCGCGATGCTCGGTGGCGTCTTGAGCGGCAAGCCGGTCGACGTATTCAGCAACAACATCACCCAGCTTCAAGGCGGCCACAATAGCTGCTGGGGAGCATTCGGCCAGAATCCGCCGACCGGCGAGAACCCGATGTGGAACGACACCTACTCGTGCTCGTCCAACAAGTGCGCGACAAACCCGGGCTGGGTGACCGTCGGAAACTCGTCCACGGGAAGCGAAACAACGCCGCCGGTCGGCGCCAATTTCGCGCTGCAGCCCGGCAGTCCGGCGATCGGATACGGTTTGACAAAAAGCTACCTGTCTCCGCAATCGGTGGATGCCGGCGCCTGTTATCACACGCTGGCGAGTTGCCCATGACGACAAACCAGCCGTCGTGCAGCTCTCACCAGGCGCAGATCAGCGTCGCTCCTCCCGGTAACCGCCCTGCGAGGAGGGCGCAAGAGGAAGGGGGAACTGTCGGCGCAGGGCGGGAGAGGTGTAGGGAGAGCCCGGCGTTTCCAGTCAGGGTGAACGCGCCGATCGGGTTGGTGATTATCAAAGCAGGCACGCGGACGTCGGCACCCGTTAGCCGTTCGTTCAGTCAATTATGTGAATCAACCTACCGGACGGCGCACTCGATCGTCGGAACCCAGGAGGGGCGGCAGTGCCTGCGTTGGAGCACCGGACAGTCGAATTCGATACGCCAACGATCCTGCATGCCTTCGCTGCTGTCCCTCGGATGACCGAGGCACTGGGCCTTCGGCTTGGGCGAATCGCGCGCATCGAATTCCAGCCCGAGCGGGAGGCGATCAGCGTGATCGACCCCCAGGGCGAACCCGTCGCCGAACTCCGGGCCGAAAGCCTCGCCGCGCTGCTGGTCGCCTATTGCTCTCGTATCAGGGTCCCGCTTCCACGGCTCGGGCAGAAAAGCGTGGAGGTCACCTCGCGCAGCGTGGTGCTTCGGGTCGCGACGGCAAGCCGCTCGGATCAGGCCTCGGCCGGCGCCCAGTCCAGCTTCCCACGCGCCATGGTCTGGAGCAATAAGTCGCACCCGGGAGACTGACCGGGTGCTGCGCCCGAGTCCCCTGTGAGGGCCTATAATCACCGACTGCGCACGCTCCTCGGCGGGCCGACTCGGCAGGGCCCATCCGTCATCGCGATCCATGGTGGGCGGTGACGGGTTCGAACCGCCGGCCCTCTCGGTGTAAACGAGACGCTCTACCGCTGAGCTAACCGCCCGCCGGCCGCACCGATCAGCGACCGCTCACTGCACCGAGTCCTCGAGTCCCTTACCGGCCTTGAAGCGGACTGTGGTGGAAGCTGCGATCTTCATCGTCTCTCCGGTGCGTGGATTGCGCCCCGTGCCGGCCTTGCGCTTGGCAGTGGCAAAGGTGCCGAATCCGACCAGCCGGACCTCCTCCTTCTTCTTCAACGCCCCTTCAATCGCACCGAACACGGCATCAACGACCTCACTGGCCTTGGCGCGCGACAATTCAGTCTCCTCAGCTACAGCCGTGATCAGCTCCATTTTATTCACAGCAATCCCCCCTGCGCGGTGAGCAGAAAAACGGATGGCGCTCGGCCTCCGAGTCGCGGCCGGGCGACCGGCCGACAGTAAATGGCGGATTTCCGCCACGTCAACGCGCCGTATGCCGATCACACGATAAAGCGCGCCTATTGTGTCGCCGGGACCCGGGGCCGTGTAGAGCGCTCGAGCCCGCCGGAACGAAGTTCGTTCCGGCGGGCTTCATCCGATCACGCCCAGCTCGCGTGCTGGCGGTGCCGGCTAGTCAGTGCGTCAGCGAGGCCGCCGCTTCGGCCGGCTGCGGGGCCGGGACGGGCGGCTCAGGCGGTTCTTCCCACTCGATCGCCTCGGGACGACGAGCCAGTGCCTGAGCGATGACCTCGTCCACATCGGCGACGGGGATAAGCTTCAGGTTCTTCTTCACGTTGTCCGGGATTTCCGCAAGGTCCTTCTCGTTCTCCTTGGGGATGAACACGGTGGTAATCCCGGCCCGGAGGGCGGCCAGCAGCTTCTCCTTCAGCCCGCCGATCGGCAGCACGCGGCCCCGCAGCGTGATCTCCCCGGTCATCGCCACGTCGCGGCGGACCGGGATGCCGGTCAGCACCGAGACGATCGAGGTCGCCATGGCGATCCCCGCCGAAGGCCCATCTTTCGGGGTCGCGCCCTCCGGCACGTGCACGTGGATGTCGCGCTTCTCGAACAGCGTCGGCTTGATGCCGAACTTGATCGATCGGCTGCGCACGTAGCTGATGGCCGCCGAGACGCTCTCCTGCATCACGTCGCCCAGCTTGCCGGTCTGCTTCACGTTGCCCTTGCCGGGCAGCATGACACTCTCGATTGTTAGAATCTCGCCGCCGACCTCGGTCCAGGCCAGACCGGTGACCACGCCCACCATGTCCTCGGACTCGGTCTCGCCGAAGCGGAACTTCCGCACACCCGCGTACTTCTCGAGGTTCTTGCGGGTAATCATCACCTTCTGGGTCTTCTTGGTGACGATCTCGCGCACCGCCTTGCGGGCGAGGTTGGCAATCTCTCGTTCCAGGTTGCGCACGCCGGCTTCCCGTGTATAGGTGCGGATCAGCTCGCGCAGCGCCTCGTCAGAGATCGACCACTCGTCCTTCTTCAGCCCGTGCGCCTCGGACTGCTTGGCGATCAGGTGGCGCTTGGCAATCTCCACCTTCTCGTCCTCGGTGTAGCCGGGAAGCCGGATGATCTCCATCCGGTCCATCAGCGGCTGCGGCATGCGCAGGCTGTTGGCGGTGGTGACGAACATCACGTCCGACAGGTCGTAATCCACTTCCAGATAGTGGTCGTTGAACGTGCTGTTCTGCTCCGGGTCCAGCACTTCCAGTAGCGCCGAGGACGGGTCGCCGCGCCAGTCGGCGCCGAGCTTATCGACCTCATCAAGCAGGAACAGCGGGTTGGAGGTCTTCGCCTTCTTCATGCCCTGCAGCACCTTGCCGGGCATCGAGCCGATATAGGTGCGGCGGTGACCGCGGATCTCCGCCTCGTCGCGCACACCGCCCAGCGACATGCGTACGAAGTTCCGTCCCGTGGCGCGGGCTATCGACTTGCCGAGCGAGGTCTTGCCGACGCCGGGCGGACCGACCAGGCAGAGGATGGGTCCCCGGACCTTCGGGCTCCGCGCTTGCACGGCGAGGTACTCGATGATCCGCTCCTTGACCTTCTCCAGCCCGTAGTGGTCGTTCTCCAGCACTTTTTCCGCCTCGACGACATCGTTGCGGACCTTGCTGCGCTTCTTCCACGGCAACGCCAGCATCCAGTCGAGGTAGTTGCGCACCACCGTGGCCTCGGCGCTCATCGGGCTCATGGTCTTGAGCTTCTTGAGCTCCGCCACGGCCTTCTCCCGCGCTTCCTTCGAAAGCTTGGTCTTCTTTATCTTGGCTTCGAGCTCGGCGGTTTCGTCCTTGCCGTCCTCGCCTTCGCCGAGCTCTTTCTGGATCGCCTTGAGCTGTTCGTTCAGATAGTACTCGCGTTGCGTCTTCTCCATCTGCCGCTTGACGCGGTTGCGGATGCGCTTCTCCACCTGCAGCACGCCGATCTCGGATTCCATGTGTCCGAACACGCGCTCGAGCCGCTCGCCGACCTTCTGCGTCTCGAGGACTTCCTGCTTCTCGGCGATCTTCAGGTTTAGATGGGCTGCGACGGTATCGGCAAGCTTGCTCGGGTCCTCGATCTGATTGAGGCTGACCAGCACCTCGGGCGCGATCTTCTTGTTCAGCTTGATGTATTGCTCGAACTGCGAGACGACCGTGCGGCCGAGGGCCTCCAACTCCTTGACATCGCCCACCTGCTCGGGCAGCGGCTCGACATAGGCCTCGAAATACGACTGGGTCTCTTTGAAGCCGGTGATCCCTGCGCGCCGGCCGCCTTCGACCAGCACCTTCACGGTACCGTCGGGTAATTTCAGAAGCTGCAGGATGGTCGAAACCGTGCCCACCCGGTAGATGTCATCGGCGGCAGGATCGTCCTGGGCGGCATTCTTCTGAGCCACCAGAAGGATCTGCTTGTCGTCTTTCATTACCGCTTCCAGGGCGCGGACCGATTTCTCGCGTCCGACGAAGAGCGGGACGATCATATGGGGAAAAACAACGATATCGCGGAGTGGTAGTACCGGCAGCAGGTCCCCGCGGCTCGGCTTGGCCTCTGTTGGCTTGTCCCCGTCTCCGGGCTGGCGTCCCGGCTGAGCCGGGGCCGGCCGATCGGATTCTGTCATGTTGGACCTCCTTCTGGACAGTCGCAGCGCCATCTGCCCAATGCCGGCACAGATCGCGCTTCCTCGGGCTTCATGCCCGTGTCATCGCGGTTGCATATCGGCAGCATGGCCAAAGCACGCAAGGACTTGAAATTGCGGTCGCCTGCCCCGCATCGGAGCGGGCCGGCAAGTAGGCCTAGGCCCTCAGGCGCTGCTCTCGGCACGCTCCTTGCCGTACAGGTAGAGCGGGTTGCTGCGCGACTCGGCGACCTCTCGATTGATCACCACCTCCTCCACCCCATCCAACCCCGGCAGATCGAACATGGTTCCGAGCAAGATTGCCTCCATGATGGAGCGCAGCCCGCGTGCGCCGGTCTTGCGGGCGATCGCCCGTGTCGCCACGGAGCGTAGCGCATCATCGGTGAAAGAGAGCTTCACCCCTTCCATCTCGAACAGGCGGCCATACTGCTTGATGAGGGCGTTCTTGGGCCGGACCAGGATTTCGACCAGCGCATTCTCGTCCAGATCCTCGAGCGTCGCGACCACGGGCAGCCGGCCGATGAACTCGGGGATCAGGCCGAATTTCAGCAGGTCCTCGGGCTCCACCTCGCGCAGGATGGCGCCCGTCCGCCTTTCGTCCGGGGAGCGGACCTCGGCGCCATAGCCCATCGCCGAGCCCTTGCCGCGGGCGGCGATGATCTTCTCCAGCCCGGAGAAGGCGCCGCCGCAGATGAACAGGATATTGGTGGTATCGACCTGCAGGAACTCCTGCTGCGGGTGCTTCCGCCCGCCCTGCGGCGGCACCGAGGCGATGGTGCCCTCCATGATCTTGAGCAGGGCCTGCTGCACGCCCTCTCCCGACACGTCGCGGGTGATCGAGGGATTGTCCGATTTGCGCGAGATCTTATCGACCTCGTCGATATAGACGATGCCCCGCTGTGCGCGCTCCACATTGTAGTCGGCCGATTGCAGCAGCTTCAGGATGATGTTCTCGACATCCTCGCCCACGTAGCCGGCCTCGGTCAGCGTGGTGGCGTCGGCCATGGTGAACGGCACGTCGAGGATGCGTGCCAGCGTCTGCGCCAGCAGCGTCTTGCCGGACCCGGTCGGGCCGACCAACAGGATGTTGGACTTGGCGATCTCGACGTCGTTGTTCTTCTGGCCGTGGGCGAGGCGCTTGTAATGGTTGTGGACCGCCACCGAGAGCACCCGCTTGGCGTGATCCTGGCCGATCACGTAGTCGTCCAACACCTTGCAGATTTCCCGCGGGGTCGGCACGCCGTCGCGGGACTTGACCAAGTGCGTCTTGTGCTCCTCACGGATGATGTCCATGCAGAGCTCGACGCACTCGTCGCAGATGAACACAGTCGGGCCGGCGATGAGCTTACGGACCTCGTGCTGTGATTTGCCGCAGAACGAGCAGTAGAGGGTGTTCTTGGAATCGCCGGACTTGCTCATGAGCGCTCCTGTCCCGATCGAGCTGGGACGCCGTGGCTAGCTTAACCCCCGCCTGCCGAGCCGGACAAGAACTGTCATCCGGCCGTCAGGCGGAGGGTCACGGTCCTGGCCGCTGCCGGGTACCCGGGAGAGGCCAGACGGGATCACCTCGCGGCTCAGGTACGGCCGGGCTCTTCGGTTGGCGCCGGGCGGTTCTCCACCACCTGATCGACGATCCCGAAATCCCGCGCCTCTTCCGCCGACATATATGTGTCGCGCTCCAGCTTGTGCTCGATCGCTTCGATCGGCTGCCCGGTATGGCGGACATAAATCTCGTTCAGACGCTTCCTGAGGGTCAGGATCTCGCGCGCCTGAATCTCGATGTCGGTCGCTTGGCCCTGGGCGCCGCCGGACGGCTGATGGACCATGATCCGGGCGTTGGGCAGGGCGAACCGCTTGCCGTGGGCGCCGGCGCACAGCAGCAGGCTTCCCATCGAGGCCGCCATGCCGATGCAGACGGTGCTGACCGGACTGCGGATGTATTGCATGGTGTCATAGATCGCCAGGCCAGCCGACACCACGCCGCCCGGGCTGTTGATGTAGAAGGCGATGTCCTTGGTCGGATTCGTCGATTCAAGGAACAGGAACTGAGCACAGATCAGCGCGCTGACCTGGTCGAACACGGTCCCGGTCAGGAACACGATCCGCTCCTGAAGAAGGCGGGAATAGATGTCGAAGGCTCGCTCCCCGCGCGCGGTCTGCTCGACCACCATGGGTACTAGCGTGTTGTTGTAGATCTCGACGGGATCGCGTTCTTTCATGGTCGGTACCCTATACTCCTCAGACGGAACATAGATAGGGGTCGCCAGCCGCGCGGGGAAGCGGCTTTTACGGCGGTTGCTGGGGGGATCGCACCTCGGCCCCCTTCCGCAAGGGGAGGGGGAGCGCGGTCGGCTATGCCGTGGCTGTTGGCTCTGCGGAACCTGGCTCCTTGGCCAGATCCTCCGGCGAGACCACCTGGTCGGCCACCTTGGCCAGTTCCAGGACGAAGTCCACCACCTTGTCCTCGAAGATCGGCCCGCGCAGGGTATCGGCTGCGGCCGGGTTGTTGCGGAAGAACTCCATCACCTGCGCCTCCTGCCCAGGATAGCGCGCCGCCTCAGCACGCATCGCCCGTGCCATCTCGTCGCTGCCAACGCTGATCGCGTTGGCACGGCCGATCTCAGAAAGCAACAGCCCGAGCCGGACACGCCGCTCCGCGATTGTACGATACTCGCTGCGCAGCGTCGCTTCGTCCTTCGCCTGATCCTCGGCGTCGAGCTGACCCTGCTGCCGGTCGGCCTCCAGGCGCGCCCAGATCTGGTCGAACTCCGCCGTGACCATGCTCTCCGGCGAGGCGAAGGTGACCACCTCGTTCAGCTTGTCCAGCAACTGACGCTTGACCCGCAGGCGTGAAAGCTGGTCGTACTCACGCTGGATCCGGTGGCGCACGACCTCGCGCATCTCGTCCAGCGTGTCGAACCCGAGCTTGCGCGCCAGCTCCTCATCCACCGCCGGCACCACTGGGCGGCTGACGGACTTGGTGCTGACCTCGAACTGCGCAGCCTTGCCGGCCAGCGCCGCCGCCCCGTAGCCCTCCGGAAAGGTGACGGACACGGTGCGGGTCTCGCCCGGCCGGATCCCCTCGAGCTGCTCGGCGAAACCGGGGATGAAGCCCTGGCCACCGATCTCAACACGCACATCGGTGGCGCGCCCGCCCGGAAATTCCGCTCCGTCTATCTGGCCGACATAATCCACGAGGACCAACTCGCCGCTCGTGGCGCCACGTTCGCCCAACTCGTCTGGAGTAAGCTCCACCCATTCGCGGTTGCGGGACGCGATATCGGCCAGCGCCTTCTCTACGGTCTCCGGCGTCGCCTCGGCCTTCATCCGGGTCAGCTCGATCGCCGCGAAGTCCGGCAGCGCGATCTCTGGCAGAAGCTCCACCTCAACCTTAAATTCCAGATCGCTCGCCGGGTCGGAGCTGACGAGATCGACTTTGGGTTGAACCGCCGCACGCAGGCCCCGCTCACTCAGTACCTGACGCGTCGCCTCGACAACCGACTGTTCCACCACTTCTGCCGTGACGGCAGAGCCGTATCGCTGTTGCAGCACGGGCAGCGGCACCTTGCCGGGGCGGAAGCCGGGCAGCCGCACCGTCTTGCCGAGATCCGTGAACCGCGCGCTGCGCCGGCTTTCGATATCCGCGGCGGGAAGCACCACCGTGTATGCGCGCTTCAGCCCGTCAGACAGCGTTTCGGTGACCTGCATGTTCTTCGGCAATCTCCGCGGTCGCGTGGTGCGGGCGGAGGGATTTGAACCCCCACGGCTTGCGCCACCAGAACCTAAATCTGGCGTGTCTGCCAATTCCACCACGCCCGCCGCCGGAACCGGCACGCGAGTGTGAGGCAGGGGCTTTAGCGCAGCTCCTGACCGACCACAAGACAGCGACAAATGCGCGTGTCATCCGCATCCGCAGGCAGAAAAATGCGTTCTCCCTTTGACCGCGCACACGTGCGGTGACAATCTCGCCCACGTTGCGATCGGCCTGACCGCCTTTATTTACAGGCTATGAGCGAGCGAGGACCGTGAACACGGAAGCCGGCCATCAACGGGAGCATCGCGCGCCTTTGTTGGCGACGCGTGCCGCCGCATGCGGCCAAACCGAGGACAATGATGGCGAGCGCTAACAAGTCTGATCGAAAGCCGCGCGCCGCGGCCGCCAAGCGCGCCGCAAAGCCGGCGCGGCCCAAGACGCCGGATAAAGCCAAGACGTCAGCCCCGGATTACAGCATCGCTGCGGTTGAACGCGCCCTCGACCTGTTGGAAGCGCTGGCGCAGATGGGTCCGGCCGCGCTTGGCCCATTGGCTGAGACCGCCGGCTGTACCTGGTACGGCGGCGTTCCGGCTGTTGCGTACGTTGCAGGGGCGTGGCTTCGCCATTCAGGACGAAGCGCGCGGGCTGTGGCGACTCGGCGCACGTTGGGGCGTGCTCGGCCGCGCCGCCCACGATCAGGGAGCGCTTGCCGCTACCGCGGCGCCGTTCCTTGCTGAACTGGGTCAAGCGCTCGGCGAGAATGTTTATCTGCGGACGCGTGACGGGCTGCAGGCCGAGACCATCGCAGTGTTCCAGGCGGAACCCTCGCTGCGGCTGTATTCAACGGCAGGCTCGCGCGGACCCCTGCACGCTGGCGCCAGCCGGTTGCTGCTCGCCTATGCTCCCGAAGCAATCCAGACCCAAGTGCTGGCACAGCGGCTCCCGCGCTTTACCCCAGCGACCCGCACAGACCCCGCCTGGATCGCCGCAGACCTCCAGCGCATCCGCGCGCGCGGCTATCTGGTCACCGCCGACGAGGTGCATCCAGGGGTGGTTTCCCTATCCGTGCCGGTGCGCGACGCCGTCGGGCAGGTGGTGGCCGAGCTGTTCGTGAGCGCGCCCTCCATGCGCATGCGTGCGCCGCGCCCCCGCTCGCTGCTGCCTCAGGTCCTGGAAGCCGCGGCCAAACTCTCCCGCGCCCTTGGGGCACACGTCTCCGAGCCGACCGAGGCGACCACCAAGCCCCCGGCTCCCGAACCATCGTTCCGCCAAATCGCAAGCCCCGCCTACGCGTCCAGAGCGTGATCTGTGCTGCCCCTCTCCTTGCGGGAGCGGAGAGGGGTCGAGGAAGGGGCAGGCGGAATCCTATGCCGCGATGCTGAGTCAGCGGCTGGCAGACAGACCCGGTGGCGATACGTCAGCCAGGATCACTTCGGCCAATGCCTTTGCAACGCACAGGTAGCCGCGGTCGTTATGATGCAGATGGTCGGCGGCGATGAACTCGGCAGGCGGGGCGCCTTCCTGCTCCCACGCTACCATCAGCCGATCGCGTGAGAACAGCCCGGCACCGCTGGCGCGCGACAGATCAAGCAGGGCGTGGTCGAACGCTCCGTCCTCACCAGTGGCGAGGATGCGCGGCGAGCGCTGATTGTCCATCAACACGACGTCGATGCCGGCCTTCTGCAAGCGCTGGATCCCCTCGCCGACAATGCGGCGGAACGCCTCTGGATCCGAAGCGCGGAGCGCCGCATTAGCCCCGACTTGCCAGATCACGAGCTGTGGGCGGATAGCCACTACATCCGCCTCGAGCCGGGCCAATTCAGCCGCTGCATCTTGGCCGGCGATACCGCGATTGATGACCGCGATGTGGCGGTTCGGTATAGCCTCGGACAAAGCGAGCTGCAGCTCTGCCGGATAGGTCCTGCCTGCGTTTGATGCCATGGTGCCGTGGGTGGAGGAGGAGCCGAGTGCGACAATAATTCCTTCCTCTCCAGCCGCGAGGGCTGCCCGCAGGTGCGGCAAATGGAGCGGCTGCACCGGGGGTTTGGCGGGACAGGAATTCGCGGCCTGGGCCGCTACCGCGCCGAACAGGATGGCAGCGACCGACACCCATCGGCTAGTGACACAAAATTGAGTGAGCCCCCACACACGCTCTTTAAAGCGCTAACCGAGGCCGTCGTCCATTCGAAAAAACCAAGTCGTCGCTTTTTTTGCCCGACGACGATTGTCCTCAGGCGGCCGTACCACCGACCGTGAGCGCAGCCAGCTTCAGGGTCGGCTGCCCGACGCCGACCGGCACGCCTTGTCCATTCTTGCCGCAAGTGCCGATCCCCGGATCGAGCGCCATGTCGTTGCCGACCATGGTGACCTTGGTCAACGCATCCGGCCCGTTGCCGATCAGCGTCGCTCCCTTGACCGGCGCGGTCACCTTTCCGTCTTCGATCAGGTACGCCTCGCTGGCCGAGAATACGAACTTGCCAGAGGTGATATCGACCTGGCCGCCGCCGAAATTCACCGCGTAGAGGCCGCGCCGCACCGAGCTGATCATCTCTTCCGGGGTCGCCGTTCCGGCCAGCATCACGGTGTTGGTCATCCGCGGCATGGGCGCATGGGCGTATGACTCGCGGCGCCCATTGCCGGTCGCGCGGACGCCCATGAGGCGCGCATTCATCCGATCCTGCATGTATCCTACCAGCACGCCGTCTTCGATGAGCACGGTGCGGCCGGAGGGCGTGCCCTCGTCATCGACCGTCAGGCTGCCCCGCCGATCGGGAAGCGTGCCGTCGTCCACCACGGTGACGTCGGCCGCGGCGATCCGTTGCCCGAGCAGGCCGGCGAAGGCCGATGTCTTCTTGCGGTTGAAATCGCCCTCCAGCCCGTGGCCGATTGCCTCGTGCAGGAGGATGCCGGGCCAGCCGGGACCGAGCACGACCTCCATCTCGCCGGCCGGCGCCGGGACGCTTTCCAGATTGACCAGCGCTTGGCGAAGGGCTTCGTCCACCGCGGCGCGCCACATTTCCGGCGAGGTCACGCCTTCGTAGCCGAAGCGGCCACCCATGCCATAGCTGCCGGTCTCCCGCCGGCCGCCCTGCTCAACCACTACCGAGACGTTGAGGCGCACGAGCGGCCGGAGATCGGCAACCCGGCTCCCGTCGGGACGAAGGATCTGGACCACCTGCCATTGGCCACCGAGCGAGGCCATGACCTGCTTCACTCGGGGGTCCCTGCCGCGCGCGTAGGCGTCGATCTCTCCAAGCAGCGCGGTCCGCGCCGGGAAATCCACGGCGGTCAGCGGGTTCTCGTCGGTGTAGAGCCGGGCGTTGGTCGCCCGTGGCGGCTCGGCGAATACTCCGGAATGCCCAGCCGCGATGGCCGAAACGCTGTCCGCCGCGCGCGTCAGCGCCGCCTGGGAGAGTTCGCCGGCATGGGCATATCCGGTGGCCTCGCCGGCGACTGCGCGCAGGCCGAAGCCGAGCGAGGTGTCGAACCCGGCGGTGCGGATCCGCCCGTCATCCAGGCTGATCAGCTCGTTCTCGCGGTACTCGAGGAACAGCTCGCCGTCATCGCTCCGGGCGAGCGCGTCTTTCATAGTACGCTCGGCGGCGGCGCGGTCGAGGGCCGCGTCCGCGCGCTCGAAGAACAGTCGGTCGGTGGTTGCCAGCGCGCTCATGCCTGCTCCTGTTCCCGCAACGATACCTGACTCCAGCACATGGCGTCCCGACCGGTTGATTGCAGCAGGCAAACTCCACCGCCGGCGGCGCATCGATGCTCGCCGCCTTGCGACGCGGGGAGCCGCCAAGTCATCCGGCAAGCGCCGGCCACAGCCTGCGCGTGTGGCGCTCCGGCAATGGCCGCAGCGCGTGCAAGGCGACCAGCGACGCGGTCAGCACCAAAACCCCGCAGGCCTGATGCGCAGCGGCGAGTGACAGCGGCACGACAAACAGGAGGGTGGCGACCCCAAGCACATATTGCAGCCCGACCAGACCGCCGAGCGCCACGATCGCGGCACGGGCCGTCGCTGGGATCCGGTTGACCGACGCGAGCACCGCCGCGAACGCGGTCGTGACGGCAGTCAGCGTGGCGAGCAGACGGTGGTCGAACTGCACCGCCGCCGGATTCTCGGTGAGATTGCGCAGGAAGGGGGCGAGCCGCGCGTAGTTTGCCGGAACCAGATGGCCCTCCATCAGCGGGAAGGTGTTGTATTCGAAGCCGGCATGAGTACCGGCGACGAAGCTGCCGGCCCCGATGGTCAGCGCGACGAAGACGCAGCAGAGCCCCAGCAGCGCCCGCAACGCATCACCGGCCGTTGCCTGGCGATTGGGCTGTACCAAGCCGAGCGCCGTCCAGAGCAGCGCGGCGTACAGCATCAACGCCAGCGCCAGGTGCAAGGCCAGCCGGTACGGCGAGACGGATGTGCTGTCGGGGAAGAAGCCAGAAGCGACCATGAACCAGCCGACAGCGCCTTGCGCTCCGCCGAGCAGGAAGATCAGCACCAGGCGCGGGCGCAACCGCCGCTCGATCCGCCCGCTCGCCCAGAACCAGACCAGCGGCACGAAGAAGGCGACGCCGATCAGCCGGCCCCATAACCGGTGCAGCCACTCGATCCAGAAGATCCGCTGGAAGGCGTCTAATCCGAATCCCGCGTGCAGGAGGCTGTATTGCGGGATCTGTTGGTAGAGAGCGAACAGCTTCTCCCACTCAGCATGGCTCAGTGGCGGCAGGATGCCGCTGAGCGGCGCCCATTCCATGATCGAAAGACCCGCACCGGTCAGCCGGGTCACGCCACCGAGCACCGTCATGACGAGAATCATGCCGCAGATCGTGAACAGCCAGCCGGCGATCAGCCGGCGGTTGCGGCTGCTCGCCGCCCATTCGCCCGGGGGCGCTCCGGGGAAGTCCCGCACGTCGAAAGGCATGCGGGCAGGTTATACGCCTTGCGGCGGTGGGCGGAAGGCTGAGGGCCCCCGCCGGCCGGTGGAAACTCGCAAATGACGGTTAGGGACGAACCCGGTTCACCGGCTTATTTGTGGCGAATCTTCAGGGCCTCAGCGCCGCGGCATAGGCGCGCACTGCCGGGGCGAAGCCCATCTCTAGCGCGTCGGCGGTCAGCTCGTGGCCGATCGAGGCCTCCGCCAGGAACGGCACGCGGGTCACGAGCGGCGGCAGATTGTGCAGGTTGAGGTCATGGCCGGCATTCACCACCAGACCCCGCGCCTGGGCCTGCTGGGCCGTTTCGGCACAGGCATCGAGCAGCGCTCCTGAACTGCCCGCCCGGAATGCCGCAGCGTAGGTGCCGGTGTATATCTCCACGCCTTCGGCGCCGGCTTCGATGATGCGGTCGAGCACCGTAGGATCGGGATCGATGAACAGAATCAGCCGGGCGCCGAGCGCCTTCAGCGCGACGATCGCCGGCCGCGCCAGCCGCATCTGATCGCCGGTCAGCTCCCAGCCCTTCTCGGAGGTGAAGGCATCCGGGGCGTCCGGGACGAGCGTGCACTGTTCGGGCTTCGTTTCGCGGACGATCTCCAGCAGGCGGTCGTCCGGGTAGCCTTCGATGTTGAGCTCGATGCGCGGGCGCATTGGTGCGAGCAGGCCGGCGATCGCCGGTACGTCGGCGCGGCGAATATGCCGCTCGTCCGGACGCGGGTGCACGGTGATGCCCTGTGCCCCTGCATTGATGGCGAGGCGGGCGAAGCGGAGCAGGTCGGGCACGCCGGTGCGGCGCGAATTGCGCAGCAGGGCGATCTTGTTGAGGTTGACGCTGAGTCGGGCCATCGCGGCAGAGTAGCAGAACCACAGTGCCGAGGGCCATTGCCCCGGGTTACTTGGCCCAGATGGGCAATCTGATTCAGGTGGCTCCGGAACTTCCCAGCCGGTGTACTGCGGCTCGTGTATCGACAAGTTCCGCTACAGAGTTCGCACGTTTCCCGCGCGCGCTTTCTTGGCGGCCTTGGCAAAATCTGCGTCGAACGTCACGAATGCCTCGCAGTGGCCGGAGCCGCCAAGATGCAGTGCGTCGGCAAAATCCACGCCCTGCCCGACCCAATCCAGCGCCTGAACAGTGAGGGTAGGATTTTCCAGAGCCACGCGCGGCATCCCGGCAAATTGACGAAGCGCTACTGCGATCCGAGCCGGCGTGTAGCGATACACGCTGCGCAGCACCCACTCGGTTTCCAGCAAAACGGTTGTCGGCACCCAGATGCCCTGCCCGTCCACCAACCTGCGCGCCTGCAAAGACTGCTGCGGGTGGTCGTTGGTGAGATAGCGGACGATGACGTTAGTATCGACCGCGAGCATGCCGGCGTCGTGCCTCGGCTTCGATCCCGGCTTTCATCTCGTCCAGGGTCTTCGGTGGACCCTTATAGGGCAGCGAACCGAAAACCTCTTCCGGCCGCGTTGGCTGGAACAGCGGGGCGGGTCTCAGCAGCACACCTTCGGGCGTGTCCTCGACCACGAACCGGGTGCCGGCATCCCAATGCCTACGCCGCCGAATCTCCATCGGCAGGATGACTTGGCCTTTGGTAGACAAAGTCGTGGTCAGCTCGTCCCCGGCAGACACTGTTCACTCCAGGCATAGGTAAGATAGATGTAAGATAGGCGCGCGAGGGGGCGGCAGCAAGAGGCCTGGCCGGCATCAGCGGCTGGTGTTATCTTGCGCCGCGCGAATAGCCCCGTTGAGCGCCCGTACCCCGGCCGCCGGCCCGTCGGGATGGTTCCAGACGGAACCTACCACGGCCAGGAAATCGGCGCCCGCTTGCACCAACGGCACGCAATTCTCCGCGGTGATGCCGCCGATCGCGCAGCACGGCAGCTCCATCAGCTCCGACCACCAGCGCAGGATCTCCGGATCCGCCAGGCGTGTTACCTCCTTGGTGCCGGACGGGTAGAACGCACCGAACGCAACATAATCGGCACCGTCCTCACCGGCCTGCATCGCCAGGTCGCGGCTGGCATGGCAGGTCACGCCGAGCGTCAACTCCGGGCCGAGCGCGGCCCGCGCGGCCCGCGGTGGCATGTCGTCCTGGCCGACATGGGCGCCGTCGCAGCCGGTCGCGCGCACAAGCTCGGCGCGATCGTTCAGCAGAAGCGCCACGCCGCGCGACTGTGCCACCGGGCGCAAGGCGTCGATCGCGCGCTTCCAGATGGTATCATCCGCATCTTTCAGGCGAAGCTGCAGCGCCGCGACATCGCCGGCATCCAGCGCCGAGGCGAGAAGGTCGGCGAAGGTCGGAAGCTCGAAGCGGGGAGGGGTGATCAGATAGAGCCGGCAACGTTCGCCGGTGTTCGGAATGATCGTCATCGTGGCAGTAGTGCTGCAAAATAACCAAGCGCCACCGCTTCTCTCTTCATTCCTGCGAAAGCAGGAACCCGCGTGACGGAACGAACTGCACGGCTCTCCAGTGGATGCCTGCTTTCGCAGGCATGACGATGAGACCGTGCTAAAGCATCAGCCATCGACTCACCTCTGTGGACTCCGTCGGGACTCTGCGCCCTCCGTGTCGGCTTGTTCTCTCTCGGCCAGTTCGCGATGCCCTTGCCGTGTACTAACCCACGACTTGTCCTATGTCATCCGCCGCGCAGCCAATCCGGCAGGCGCCGACTTGCCCCGCGCACCGCCAGATCGAGCGCCGGCGGTCGCGTTGCCAGTACGGCGCCGCCCCGCTCGGCGGCGATCGCCGCGACCTCCGCCCAGCCCGGCGCATCGACGGCGAGCACGATCAATTGTTGACCAATGCGAAATGCAGCCAATGCCTGGCCGGAGCCGTCGGCGCAGTCGAGCACATCGACGGCCGGTGTCGATGGATAGTCACGGCGAGCAAGCGCAACCATCTCCCGCCACCACAGGCAGCCCGCGTAGAGCGCCGCCCCAGGCGCGGAGATCAGTGTGACCGGAGCGCCCTCTGCCAACGCCATCCGCGCATCGGCCAACCCGTGCACCACAACGGCCGGATACCGCAGCATGCTTGACGTTCGGGCGTTTGCCCGCTCAGTTCAAGCGGCAGCGAGTCGCGCGGGAGAACATGGCCGGGGAAACCGAGAACGCCGATGCTGCCGCTCAGCGGTTGGAGACGGCGCTGGAGCGCATCGCCAGCTTGGCCGGACGCCTCAAGCCGCCGGAGACAGGCGCCGAAGCGCCGCCGACGGCGGAGGTCGCGGCGCGGCTCGACGCGATGATCGAGCGGCTGCGGGCCGCGCTGGGCAGCACGCCCTGAGCCACGACGAGGAGCCCCGGAATGGCGCAAGTCACCGTTCGCATCAATGGCTACGCCTATACGGTGGGCTGTCAGGACGGCGAGGAGCAGCACCTGCTCGCGATGGCCGGCGAGGTCGAGCGGCGCATCGAGAGCATCAGGGCAGTTGCCGGGCAGAGCGGGGAGGCGCGGATGCTGGTCATGGCAGCCCTGCTGATGGCCGACGATCTCTACGAAATGGACAAGCAACTGAAGCAAACGCAGAAGCAGGCCGATGCCGCCGCCAAAGCCGCCGCGGCCGCGGCGCAGTCTGCCGCCGACCCGAAGCTGGAGCGCCGGCTCAGCCGGCTCGCCAAGCGGGCGGAAGAGATTGCCGCCGGGATGGAGCATCCCTAGATTTACCCGGCGGGGCTGCCCGGTGCGTCAGGCTATTCATCCCCGGGGCCAGTAAGCATTCTCCCGGGAGCTGGCGCTGCCGAGATCTTGGTCTCGGTATCCGGCGCCCACCTGCAAACGCAGGCTCTGGGAGGATGAGACGCCAACGGCCATGGCGGCTCCGCACTCACTGTCCGGGGTGATCGAGGCGAAGCGCACGGCCCGCACCCGTGCGCGCGGCCTGCGCGCCGGTTGCGATCCGGGCCTGGGCACCGCTCTGATCGAGCACGTTCTGCGCGACTGTGCACCGCCAGCGGGCGCGGTGGTCTCCGGCTTCTGGCCGGTCGGCGATGAGATCGACATCCGCCCGTTGCTGCACGCTTTGCATGCGCGCGGCCATCAAATCGTGCTGCCGGTGACGCCGAGGCGCGGCGAACCGCTGAGCTTCCGGCTCTGGCGGCCCGGCGACGTGCTGGTGCGCGAGCCATTCGGCACCATGCGGCCGACCGGCGACGAGCACGCTCCGAGTTTCCTGCTGGTGCCGCTGCTCGCCTTCGACCGCTGTGGTCACCGGCTGGGCTATGGCGGCGGCTACTATGACCGGACACTATCGGCGCTGCACGATGCATTCGCGCTCGGCTGCGCCTATGCCGCGCAGGAGGTGGACCAGGTCCCCGTGGCACCGTACGACGCGCGGCTGGATGCCGTGGCCACCGAGCGAGGCGTAATCTTCTTCAGGGACTAAGTGAATGCGCATTCTGATCATCGGTGACGTGGTGGGGCGCACCGGCCGCGAAGCCGTGGCCGCGGCGTTGCCGAAACTGCGTGAGCGGCTGCGGCTCGATCTTGTGGTGGTGAATGCCGAAAACGCTTCGCATGGGTTCGGTATCGGCCCGGATATGGCCGATGCGCTGTTCGCCGCCGGCGCGGACGTCCTGACGCTGGGCAACCACGCCTGGGACCGCAAGGAGGTGATCCCGTATATCTCCGAGCACCCGCGGCTGTTGCGGCCACTGAATTACCCGCCGGGCACGCCCGGAGCCGGCAGCGTGGTCGTGGAGCTGGCGGACGGCCGTCGTGCGTTGGTGCTGCAGGCAATGGGCCGGCTCTATCTGGATGCGCTCGATTGCCCGTTTCGCGGCACGGCGCAGGAACTCGCCCGATATCGGCTGGGCAGCAGCGTGCAGGCAATCGTGGCGGATTTCCACGCCGAGGCGTCGAGCGAGAAAATGGCCTTCGCGCATTCCTTCGACGGCCAAACGTCGGTCGTGGTGGGCACGCATACCCATTGCCCAACAGCGGATTACCAGATCCTGCCCGGCGGCACCGCGTTCCAGTCCGACGTCGGCATGTCCGGCGACTATGACAGCGTAATCGGTATGCAGAAGGAAGCGGCGGCGATCCGATTCTGGAAGAAGATACCGGGCGAGCGGCTGAACCCGGCGGAGGGCGAAGCAACGATCTGCGGACTGTTCGTGGAGACCGCCGACGTGAACGGCTTGGCACGGCGGGTGGAACCAGTGCGCTTGGGCGGACGGCTGTCTCAGGCATTGCCGGAAGGCTGATGAGTGGCTGGCTAACGCCCGCACTACGAGGATGCGGGATAGGGCGGGCGTTACCCCGCCGCCATCCATGCGCTATTCCCCGGCGGCCCGCAGCGCCGAAAGCGGGGCGGAGAGGCGAGGCAGAGCACTGATGTCAGGCAAAGCCTCGATCGCCTGAACGGCGTTGGCCAGCCGATTGGTTTGCTCCGCGCCCAGCAGACCCTCAACGAGGCTGGCGAACTTGGCCCGAAGCTCGGCTTCGGTCAGGAAATTGCCGGGCTCGCCCTTCGGCACCGAGACCTTGCGGGTAAACGTCCCACCGCGGGCGCGGATCGTCACCTTGCCGGACATGTTGGCGGGAAACTCCGCCTCGATCTCCGGGTCGAGCCCGCAGCTGATCCTTGGCAGCAGGGCGCGGATCGTTGCATCAGAAAGCTTCTCGTAGCTGTCCCAGCCCATGCGCCCAGTCGCCAGTGCGCTGGCGATCACGAACGGCCCGCTGAACTGGCCATCGACCACGTTGCGTGGGTCGGCCTTCTTTGTTGCCGGCTCGCCAATCAACATCATCCCGGCCTTGGGCAGGCCTAGCGTAACTGACTCGATCTCGTTCGACTGGAGCCCGTGTTCGGCGCGCAGGGCGAGCGCCGCGTCGATCCCGGCGTGGCCGTAGCGGCAGGATGGGTACGGCTTCACCGCGGTGGCCATCAGCTCGAAGACGCGGCCGAGATCCCGGGTAGCGCGCTCAGGCCTCGGGTTCGGAGCGTAGGCGCGGAGGAAGCCGTGCCGCCCTTCCAGCGCCTCAGCGGCGCCCTTGAAGCCCTCGCGGACCAACGTGGCGGCCACTAGCCCGTTGGCGGCCGCCCACCCGACCTGGAAGCGCTTGGTCCAGGCACCGTTGGCCAGAAATTGCAGGCTGCCGGCGCATTGGCTCAGCACCGTGCCGAGTGCGCCGGCGATCCCCTCGCCATCGAGGCCGAACACCCGCCCGGCTGCAGCCGCCGCGCCGAACGCGCCGCACGTGGCGGTCGGGTGGAAGCCGCGATCGTAATGTTCCCCGGCGGGCAGGGCGAGAGCAATGCGGCAGGTGACCTCGTAGCCAGCGACGATGGCGGCTAGCACGTCGGTCCCGGACGCGCCCGCCATCTCGCCGGCCGCCAGCGCCGCGGGGATCACTGGGGCGCCGGGGTGCAGGCTGGCGGCAGCGTGCGTGTCGTCGAAATCGAGAGAGTGGGCCAGCGCGCCGTTCAGGAAAGCCGCGCCGACGGGGCTGTAGCGGGCCACATCCCCGAACACGCTGGCGCCGCCGTTGGCCAGGCCCAGGGCGCGCGTGGCCTTCAGGAACGAGTCCGTGCTTTCCGCGTCGTGCCGGGCGCGAATGATATTCCCGATCAGGTCGAGCAGCAGAAGGCGCGCCCGTGCCGGCACCTCCGGCGGCAGACCGTCGACCGTGATGCCGGCGGCGAATTCGGAAAGCTGCGCGGTGATGCCCATGAGCCGGTCTCCTGCAAGGCAGGTGAGTCTGGGGCAATTACGCGGCGAGGCCAAGGCGGCGGATCTGGTCTGTGTTCCGGGCACGGATGCGCCAACCGTTTCGTTACGTCCCGAACTCTGCAAAGTTGTTCGTGTGATCTACATCACACTTTTCCTGACCGTCCCGTGCTACAGGCAAACAACCCACAACCCCAAATGGGAGGATACGAAAGTGCCAAGACATCCACTGAAAGGCAGCGAACGCCAGCCATTGCCCGGAGCGAAGGCCGTCGGTAAGGCCGATCCCGCCGAGCGGCTCGAGGTTAGCGTGCTGCTCCACCGCAGCAACGCCGATGCGTTAACGGACAGAGTGCAGAAGCTGGCCCGTCGGGAACGCGCGGGCGGTCCTCTCTCCCGTGAGGAGTTCGACAAGCAATTCGGCGCCGACAGCAAGGACATCGCGGCGGTCAGGAAATTCGCCCATGCGCACGGCCTTGCGGTCGTCCAGGAACATGCTGGCCGGCGCACGGTGGTGTTGTCGGGAACGGTCGCGCAGTTCGAATCCGCGTTCGGCGTGGAGCTGCAACAATTCGAGCATCCCGGCGGATCGTATCGCGGGCGGGTTGGCAGCGTGCACCTGCCGGACGAATTGAATGGCCGCGTCGAGGCCGTGCTCGGGCTCGACAATAGGCCGGTGGCGAAGCCGCATTTCCGTGCCCGCCCGTCGCGAGGCAACGTGCAATGGCACGCCAATGGAGGGGGCGCCACATCCTTCACCCCCCTGCAGATCGCTTCGCTGTACGGGTTCCCACCCGGCACCGGCCACGGCGAGTGTGTGGCGATCATCGAACTCGGCGGCGGCGAACGAACGACGGATCTGCGTACCTATTTCTCGGGGCTAGGCATCAATGCGGTTCCGAAAGTCACCGTGGTATCTGTTGATCACGGCAAGAACCATCCGACCGGCGATCCGAACGGGCCGGATGGAGAGGTGATGCTCGATATCGAGGTGGTCGGCGCGATCGCCCCCCAGGCGCATATCGCCGTCTATTTCGCCCCCAACACGGATGCCGGATTCCTCGACGCGATCACGACCGCGGTCCACGACACGACGAACAAACCGTCGATCATCTCGATCAGTTGGGGTGGCCCGGAATCGTCCTGGACACAGCAGTCGCTGACCGCCTTTGACTCGGCGTTCCAGGCGGCTGTGGCCATGGGCATCACCGTCTGCATTGCCTCCGGCGATAACGGATCGAGTGACGGCGCGACCGATGGCGGCGATCACGTCGACTTCCCGGCATCGAGCCCGCACGTTCTGGCTTGCGGGGGAACCAGTCTGCAGGCATCGGGAAATGCGATCACCGGCGAGGCGGTGTGGAACGATGGTGCGCAGGGCGGCGCCAGCGGCGGCGGCGTGAGCACCGTCTTCGCGCTGCCGGCTTGGCAGGATAGTCTGCAAGCGACGCACACTTCCGGCGGCGCCTCGGCACTGACCATGCGCGGTGTGCCTGATGTCTGTGGCGATGCAGACCCGGAGACGGGATACGACGTGCGCATCGACGGCACCAACACCGTGATCGGCGGAACCAGCGCGGTCGCACCGCTCTGGGCCGGCCTGATCGCGCGTCTCAACGCGATGAGAGGCAGTCCGGTCGGGTTCATCAACCCGATGCTTTATGCCGCGCCCAACGCGCTGCGCGACATCACCAAAGGTAACAACGGAGACTTCGCGGCAACCTCCGGATGGGATGCCTGCACAGGCCTCGGCAGCCCGAACGGCGCCCAACTCGCCGCCCTGCTTGGATCACTCCCGACGGTCGGAGCGACCTCGAAGTCTGGATCCGCCCGGACGAGCTGAGCGACGCGACTGCGGTGCGGCGGATGCCTCAGCATCTGCCGCACCAGCCTTCATGCGACTGTAGCTCCGCGCTCAGAACCCCCTGATGTCGCGGAGCACGCTGGACGTGATGCGCTCGAATTAAGGGACCGCGATCAAGTCGCTGAGAGATCGGTGGCTGTTTATCTCAACTGTGAGGCGCCGCAACGTCTCGCTGGTGAGCGAGGCGTTCGACCGTCGCCGGCCATTCGTCGCTGCTCCGTTGGCCGAACTCAATCGCCGCTCACCGCTGTGGGCCACTACCTTCGGGACCACCACCCATCTACGATCCCATATCAGTCTGGTATCGTACCCGGGTCGTGGCGGACCGGGGGGCAAGACAATTGACTGGGGAAGGGATTGCGAAGGCGCTTGGCGCCGTCGTGTCGCTCGTATGGACCGGCCTCGCCTTCTACGTCGTCTGGTTGCTGCGGGCGTCACTGACGGGGGTGGTCAATCGTCTGACCGGGTTCGAGGGCTGGGGCGTGAAATTCGCTCTGTCTGGGGGAGAGCAGGCTATGACCGCCGCCTTCGAAATCGCCGCCAAGAACCCGAAATGGACCTCCAATGCGACGGAGCAGGATCGCCAGAAGGCCCTGGAAAAAGCAAAGGCGAGCCGCAAGGTCTTTGAGGGCGCCGAGATCCTGTGGGTGGACGACCGCCCATCCAACAATCGTAACGAATCGCGCATGCTGCGCAGCTTCGGCGCCCTCATCACCTTCGCCTGCACGACGGACGAGGCGACTGGCGCGATCAAGGAGGCAAACGGCCAGGCACAGCCCTTCCATATCGTGCTGTCGGACATCTCCCGCGACGTGGTGCCGCCGCCGAACGCGCGCGGTGGCCTGGACATGCTGGTGACGTTCCAAGCGGAGGGGATTAACCTCCCGGTGATCTTTTATGTGGGCGAACCCAAACCGGACGCCGGCACCCCGGCCGGCGCGTTCGGCATCACCCACCGCCCCGACGTTCTCTTGACGCTGGTCGGGGACGCGCTGGGGCGGGTGCGGGGAGGATGACGATGGGTTCGTTGAACGCGAGGCTACCGCCATGAGCGAGCTGGAGCCGCCATACGAGTCGATCGCGGATGAGCTGTTGAGTGGGACGGTCGTACCGTTCTTCGGCGCCGCGGCGTCGGCTGTGTACCGGCCGCCTGAGGTGAAGTGGGAGCCGGGCAAGCCGTTCCTCCCATTCGGCGGCGAGCTCGCGGAAATTCTCGCGCGAGCCGCCAGCTATGGCGCGGCGAACGCCGCGTACGAAGACGCGCTGTCGGAGCTCGCAGCGGCAGCGGCCACGGCCGCACCGGGCGTCCCGGTGGATGACATCAAGGCCGCGTTGCAGCCGGTGTTGCACAAGCACGTCGGCGGACCGCCGGAACTAGCGCTGATCGCCTCTTTCTATTCGCAGGTCCAAAGCACACGACCGGCTCTTGAACGCAAACTTCGCGAGGCATTCCAGGTCACGTCGGAGCCGGGCGCGCTCCACACAAGGCTCGCCGCTATCGATGGCATCCAGCTATACGTCACTACGAACTACGACGACTTGCTCGAACGGGCATTGGCGCCGCGCCACCCGCACGTTCTGGTGGATCGGCTGCAAAAGGGACTGGCGCTCAGCACGAATAGCGGGACCCTGGAGCCGATAGACCGCACGGGCCAGGATCTCGATCAGCGGTTGACCGACCCGAAGACCGGAGAGCCGTCCGCGCCGATCCTTTTCAAGATGCATGGCAGCATCGACCGAAAAGATCGGAAGAATGACAGTTATTTAATCACCGAGGAAGACTACGTCGATTACCTCGGCCGCGATTCGGGCCGTTACATTCCGCCCTACATCAATGGCCTGATGCAGGGGAAGAATCTCCTATTCCTTGGCTACAGTCTGGAAGACTGGAACGTCCGCGTTATCCTGCGCAAGCTCCTGTTCGCGACCAAGGCCGGCGATGTGCGCTGCTGGGCCATCGTGCGGGGCCGCAGCGACACCGAGCAGAGGGTCTGGCAAACGCAAAGTCTTAACATCTATCCAATGGACTTACTGACATTCTCCGACCGGCTGGTGGCGGAACTTGACCGGCATCCCTGACCCCCGTGACTGCCCGTATGTCGGCCTCGATCCGTTCGAGAAGGCGTACGAACGCTTCTTCTTCGGGCGCGAGCAGGACAGTCGGGTCATCGCCGACCACGTCGTATCACGGCCGATCACCGTCCTGTATGGGGCCAGCGGGGTCGGCAAGAGTTCGGTTCTCAATGTCGGCCTACCCGCCGCCTTGCGCCGTCGCGCGCCGTGGATGATCGCCACGCTGCGCGACTGGCAGGATCCTGACGCGGTCGAACAACACGCCATCGAAGCGCTCCAGGCCGCGCTTCCGGCCGGCATAAAGAATAGTCAGGGCCACGCGCGTTTTCCGCGTCAGGTGGTCGGCGCGCTGCGCGCGACCGGGCAGCCGCTGCTTCTGATACTCGATCAGTTTGAGGAATACTTTCTTTATAGAACCGAGGGGCTGCTGAACTCGGCCGAAAAGGCGCTGAGCGAGCTGATTGCCCGGCGGGACCTGGATTTACACGTGCTCATCTCGCTGCGCGACGACTCGTTGCATCTGTTAGATAACTTGCGTGCGATTGTTCCTGGAATTCTTGAGACGACGGTCCGACTGGGTTATCTGAACGACGGGGCGGTTGAACAGGCCATTCGCGGCCCGATCGATCGATACAACGAAGACTATCGCAAGGATGCCACGCCGATCGCCGTTGACGATGCCCTTGTCCACACCCTTATCCGCGACCTTCGGCAGATCGGTGGACGACCGATCGACGACGTCGGCGGCCCGCAGCGCGGGGAACCGATTGAACTCCCGTACCTTCAACTCACGCTGACGAAACTATGGTTTGCCGAAGGCGGCCGCAACGCGACGGCGTTGCGAGCCGAAACGCTGACGAAAAAGCTGGGCGGGGTGCAGCAGATCGCGCGTGAGCACGTCGACCGGATCCTGAGTGGGCTGACCACCGAGGAGCAAGCGCTTTGCGCCGACATCTTCCGCAATCTGGTCACCAGCAGCGGCAGCAAGATCGCCTACCCGGCCGACGATTTGGCCAAGCAGGTCAGTGAAGACCGCAAGCAGGCCGGCCGAGGCCATACCGATGAAATCGTGGTCGCCGACGATGTCGCGGCGGTGCTGCGGAAGCTGACCCCGACCGAGACGCGGCTGCTAAAGCGGGTCAAGGCGAATGGCGTGGATGCATTCGAGCTGTTCCACGACGTGCTGGGTCAGCCCGTCTTGCGCTGGCGCCAGGCATTCAACGCGAACGCGAGATTGCATACGGAGCAACGCCGGGTAAGACGGGCACGACGGCTCGCCTTCGTCTTCGGCCTCATCACATTTCTCGCCGTCCTCGCGACCGGCGTCGCCTACTTGCAGACTATTGGGCTACGGGAGACCCTCGGAAGGAGCATCTGGAGTTCACTCGATTTCTCGCAACCATTTTTGACACCGTCGGACGTCGATGGGCTTTGGCGGGTCACGGAGCTGAATGGCGACGAGCGCGACGGCTTCCTCGCCCCGCTGACCGGGAGGTATTTCCATCGGGGCCCAGCAGTGCGATTCGCGGCATGGGTTGGCGCATCTCTGCGCGACATCGACCTCCAAATGCTCGACGACGCGCAACCGGATCCGGGCCTCGTTAAACGATTTGCGCGCCGCCCCCTGGCCGTGTTGCGCGCGCTCGGGTTGCAGCCGCTCACCGAGGCGCAGGCGCAGGCCGCCATCGACCCCATCCTCGCGGCGATCAAGCAGACCACCGATCCCTACACTCTCGAGGCACTGGCGCAAGGGCTGCAGGCGCTCCCCGCCAAGCTCACCGACGCGCAGGCGCAGGCCGCCATCGACCCCATCCTCGCGGCGATCAGGCAGACCACCTCTCCCTACGATCTCCGCACATTGGCGCAGGGGCTGCAGGCGCTCACCGCAAAGCTCACCGAGGCGCAGGCGCAGGCCGCCATCGACCCCATCCTCGCGGCGATCAAGCAGACCACCTCTCCCTACGATCTCCAGACATTGGCGCAGGGGCTGCAGGCGCTCCCAGCCAAGCTCTCCGACGCGCAGGCGCAGGCCGCCATCGATCCCATCCTCGCGGCGATCAAGCAGACCACCTCTCCCGACGATCTCCAGACATTGGCGCAGGGGCAGCAGGCGCTCGCCGCCAAGCTCACCGAGGCGCAGGCGCAGGCCGCCATCGACCCCATCCTCGCGGCGATCAAGCAGACCACCGATCCCGAGGCGCTCCGGACACTGGCGCAGGGGCTGCAGGCGCTCCCCGCCAAGCTCACCGAGGCGCAGGCGCAGGCCGCCATCGACCCCATCCTCGCCGCGATGAGGCAGCCCTACGATCTCCGGACATTGGCGCAGGGGCTGCGGGCGCTCACCGCCAAGCTCACCCAGGCGCAGGCGCAGGCCACCATCGACCCCATCCTCGCGGCGATGAAGCGGACCACCGATCCCTACACTCTCGAGGCACTGGCGCAGGGGCTGCAGGCGCTCCCCGCCAAGCTCACCGACGCGCAGGCGCAGGCCGCCATCGACCCCATCCTCGCGGCGATCAAGCAGACCACCCAGACCATCGATCCCGAGGCTCTCCGGACACTCGCGCAGGGGCTGCAGGCGGTCGCCGCCAAGCTCACCGAGGCGCAGGCGCAGGCCGCCATCGACCCCATCCTCGCGGCGATCAACCAGCCCATCGATCCCCACACTCTCGAGGCCCTGGCGCAAGGGCTGCAGGCGCTCCCCGCCAAGCTCGCCGACGCGCAGGCGCAGGCCGCCATCAACCCCATCCTCGCGACCACCCGTTCCGGCGATCTCCGGATGCGGGCGCCGGTACTGCAGGCGCTCGCCGCCAAGCTCACCGAGGCGCAGGCGCAGGCCGCCATCGACCCCATCCTTGCGGCGATGAAGCAGACCACCGATCCCTACACTCTCGAGGCACTGGCGCAAGGGCTGCAGGCGCTTCCTGCCAAGCTCACCGAGGCGCAGGCGCAGGCCGCCATCGACCCTATCCTCGCGGCGATCAAGCAGACCACCTCTCCCGATGCTCTCCAGACATTGGCGCAGGGGCTGCAAGCGCTCCCCGCCAAGCTCACCGACGCTCAGGCGCAGGCCGCCATCGACCCGATCCTCGCGGCGATCAAGCAGACCACCTCTCCCTACGATCTCCGGACATTGGCGCAAGGGCTGCAGGCGCTCCCCGCCAAGCTCACCGACGCGCAGGCGCAGGCCGCCATCGACCCTATCCTCGCGGCGATCAACAAGGCCACCTCTCACGACGCTCTCCTGCCACTGGCGCAGGGGCTGCAGGCGCTCGCCGCCAAGCTCACCGACGCGCAAGCACCCTCGCTCCTGCTCCTGGCACGCAGGTATCTTGCCAGCACCGGGTATGAGGAGACCGCGGAAGCCTGGGCTGGTGCCATCGCGGCGCTGGCGGCGCATATGCGGGACAATACCGCGTTCCTCGGCGCGATCGTCGAAGTGCTGAAGTACCCCACCGCCGTTGGCAAGCCCACTGGCACGTTGATGGCCGCCTTGCGTCAGCGCTTCCCCAACGTGCCGGAGTTGGCGGGTGGTCTGGACGCGGCCGTCCCGTGGTTCGAGGTTCGACTCGGCGCCGACGTCGTCGCGCGGCCACCGATCCGGCCCCAATGATGCCCTTCACCGTGCGCCGCGTCGCACCGTACCTCGCTGCAAAGCTCGCCCGCTTGTAGCGGTAAATCGGGCGCCATGCGGAGTCGGCGGGTGAGGGTTCTCCCACGGTGAGGCCCACACCCGGTTCGATGCTCGGCCTCCTGATTAGGAATAATTACCTTGACAGCGAGAATCAGTAACGCTATGAGTGCCCATTATGGCCGCCAGCACCGCCCCGAACCACGCCAACCTCGCCGACCAACTACCCCTTGCGGGAAGGGGTTAGGGGGAGGGATCGGTGCCGTGCCGGTGCGCGACATCGACACCAAGCACGTGCTCGCGGTACTCGAGCCGATCTGGCGCATCAAACCGGAAACCGCGTCGCGTACCCGCGGGCGGATCGAGGCCGTGCTCGACTTCGCCAAGGTCCAGGGATGGCGAACGGCGGAGAACGTGGCGCGCTGGCGCGGGCATTTGCGCCTGATCCTGCCGGCGGTGGCCAAGGTTCGACCGGTGGTGCACCTGAGCGCGCGATTGGGCGGCATTCCTGGCTCGGCCTGCCGCCCAGGTGGAGCGGCTTCGCCGCGCCGCTGCTGCATAATTTTCGCCCTGTCCCCTGTCCTTCCTACTGCCAGCGGCGGCCACTGCTCGCGCGGCCCGATCGGCACTGCCCGGCGCACAGCCTTTAACCTAAATCCGGCAGTTGAGTGATTGCGCGCCGCGGCTGAATCGGCAGATTTGGCCGGCATGAGCACAGAACAGAGATGTCTGGCGGTTCACCCCGCGGGTGAGCAACCGGAAGTTGCGCCGCATTCGGCGATTGCCGATACCTTCGCCGGGCGCGTGCACGTGGAGTGGGACGCCGCCGCACCGGTGACGCCGTTCGGCCAACTGCCATTCTTCATCGACTACCTGAAGCAGGCCGGGTTGTTCGACAATTGGGTTGCCGACTGTCCGCTGCGGTTCACTAGCCCGAATGCACCGCGTACACGCGATCTGCTTGGCACCGTGCTGCTGTCTGTTCTGGCGGGTCACCGGCGCTATGCCCATGTGACCGCGCTGCGCTGCGATCCGGTGAACCCGCCGTTGCTCGGCATGCGCAAGGTGGTCAGCGAGGACTCGGTTCGCCGCGGGCTGGAGAAGATCGACGAAGCGCAAGGCTCGGCCTGGCTGCAAAACCACCTGGACTATTGCACCGCTCCGCTGCTCGGCGAGCCGTGGGTGCTCGACATCGATACCACCATCAAACCTTTGTATGGGCACCAGGAAGGCGCCGAGCTGGGCTATAATCCGCACAAGCCGGGTCGGCCGTCGCACTGCTATCACAGCTACATGCTGTCGAACCTGCGGCTGGTGCTACGGGTCGAGGTATTGCCCGGCGATCAGCACAACGTCAGACACGCGACGGGCGGCTTGTGGGAGTTGCTGGATCATCTCGGAGCGGGGCAGCGGCCGTGGCTGCTGCGCGGAGACAAGTCGTGGGGCATCGAGCCGGTGATGGCGCGGGCCGAGCGGGAGGAGCTGGCGTATCTGTTCCGTCTGCGCATGACGAAAAACGTCACGCGGGCACTGCAACGGGCGATGCAGGCATCGGACTGGAAGGATGCCGGCCAGGGCTGGCAGGGCAAGGAGACGAGCCTGCGGCTGGAGGGCTGGAGCCGGCAGCGGAGAGTCATTCTGCTGCGCCGCCAACTGGCTGGTCCGCCGGCCGTCGATCATGGCGATCCGGCTCAGCGGCGACTTGGCTTCGTCGAGGTGGGCCCCGATCAGGAGGCGTGGGACTACGCTGCGCTGGTCACCTCAATGGACGATGAAATCCTGACGCTGGGGCAGTTGTATCGCGATCGGGCGGATTGCGAGAACGTTTTTGACGAGCTGAAGAACCAATGGGGTTGGGGCGGTTTCACGACACAGGACCTCACGCGGTGTCGGCTGCTGGCCGGTATCGTTGCACTGATCTACAACTGGTGGAGCCTGTTCGTCCGGCTGGCTGATCCGGAGCACCATCGGGAGGCGATCACCACCCGACCCTTGCTGCTGTCGGCGATCGCGCAGCGCACCCAACACGCCGGCCAGGTGAGGCTGACGATCAGCAGCGCGCATGGCGCGCGCGACAAGGCGAGGCAAGCTTACCTGCGCATCGCCGGCTTTCTTGACCGGCTGCGAAAAAGTGCGGAGCAGTTGGATCCGCTGCAACGCTGGTATCGCATCCTCAGTGAAGCGCTCCGCTACTTCTTGCATGGCCGGCAACTGCAGCCACCGCTTCGCCTGAGCCCGGCCTGAGCAATTACCCCAGGTTGTGGGTCGTCACTTCAGACCGGCGACGATCGGACCCAACTGCCGGATTTAGGTTTAAAGGACGTGAAGGTATGGAACTCGAGGAATTGTAGGGAATGCAGGGAGAAGTAACAGGCGGAACGTGGTTGATTTGGTTGCTGATGGCAGTGATCATCTTCCTGATCAGCTGCGGGATGTATGTTCATATGCCGCTGGTCACGCTCAATTGCGTTCCAAGCAAGCCAGATACCCTCAGCTACACTTACGAAGACTGCGCCATCTTCCAACGCCTTTTGTTTGCCATAGAAAGTTTTCTGGAAAGGCATACCGAATTGCTGACAGCTCTTGCAACTGGCGCAATTGCCTATTTCACCCTGACCCTGAAGCAAGCTACAAGTCGACTTTGGAAGGCAACTGTCGGAGTGCAACGCGTCAGTGAGCGCGCTCTCACAGAACTGGAGAGACCCTGGGTCCACTTCGCCCCAACGCGAACTGATCTTGATAAATTCTGGTCTCGCATCAAATCGCAAGGGGGACCGCTTTTGGCGGCGAGGGCGGTAGCCGAGGGGACTCCAGCTCGTCTGCCCGTGAGGATTGAAGTAGATTTTGTTTTCGTTAACCATGGAAGAGCACCTGCCGTTATGACAGCCCTGTTTTGCTCTTTCGAGTCCCGATGCGGGCCGCCACCTTCCGAAGAGGCGGCCAAACAGCAGTTTCGAGGAAATCCAGTAATCCGACCCGGCGCGGACGCTCTCGCCGCGACGGTCTGGATGGAGGATAGCTTTGACGCTCAGCGGATCGCGGATTTTCTTGCATCGAAGCAGCGGATCTGGCTTTGGGGGCGTCTGATTTATCAAAATGCTGGCGGCCCTTCCTCCGCCACGGAAGACCATGAAACCGAATTCCTGTGGGTATTCGACGGGCCAAATGACACCCTCGCGCCATCCGACGAAGGCGGCCCGCGCCGGAATCGCCGCACATAGCTTGCTCGGATTGCGCGCACTCCGCCCCCGCACGCCCATAACCGGCTGTTCGTTGCGAGAACGCGCGGGTCCTTCCGCTCGCGGACAGCCTGGCGCTTGGTCGGTCGCACGGCACGACGAACCTGCGGGGCCGAGGTGATCCGTTTCTTCACCGCTGGTACCGGCGCCGCATTCGACGTACCAGCTCGGCTAGCGCGCGGCGCAACACGGGCGTCGCCTGCGCGGCATACACTCCAACCAGGGCCTGACAAGGCGGCGAGCAGCGCGGTCGGCTCGTCTGCAGGGGCGGTGCACGAGGGTGATTTCCCGTTTCGAGCGGGCAAACGGTTGCCGCCCAGGACGGCTCAGCGCAAGTAGGAAGGCGTGCGGGCGGCGTAGAGCGTGGCGAAAGCCTTTTTTCGTAACGCAAATTGCGTCACGATATTCAGGGGTCTCGCGATGGGCCGCATGACGCCGGGACAATGGCAAGCGCCGCTATCGCGTTGGAGATCGCCCGCAGCTACAACGTCAGACAGGCGACAATTTCGAGGCTTAGGCCATGAAGATTTTCGGCAATCTAATTCGCCAGTGGTTTCCGCGATACTACTGCGTTAGGGGATTCCGACGCACAGAAAAGGAGTGCCAACGCCGACTGAAGGCCGCCGGGAATCTACCCGCTGATGAGCGATCCTTGCTCAAGTTCGAGTTACAGGAAAACCTTCGGGAATGGGGCGAGTGGCTTGCTGAAATAGACGATAAGCGGCTAGTCGCCAAGGCGGCGAAGATGGACATCGACCTCGACGACATTCCTCTACCGCCACCAGAGGAGCATGAGCCGCCGAGTTACTATGTATTAGGCAACTACGGCAACCGGTATCTCGCCCTTGAGACGCGCAAGGCTCTCAAGGCGAAGATGCGCGAAAAGGCACCATCCTACCGCAAGGAGCGAAGGGAGTTTTTGGACTTGATCATCAAAACCGTTCCATTTGTCATAGGCCTCATAGGTGCGGCAATTGGTCTTGTGTCAGCAATCAAAAAGTAGGCACAACGTGAGTCACAAGACGATTTCGAAGCTGACGGCATGAGCGCAACCGGCTCTCGCTTAGGAGACTGATATGAACCATGCGCAACGCTATGTTTCGAGCGAGTTGAGCCACTTCGTTGGAAGGGGAAAGGCCGAACCAGAGCAATACGACATCCTACTGAACAGCATTCTCAAAGTAGGTTGGCTGACGCATCCCCCGCATGATCTTAGCGTCCCCAGAGGAGTCAGTCTTGACCTGTCGAAACCTATCAGCACGGACGAAGCGATCAAATATCAGGTCGTGTGCTTCTGTGACATACCGGAACCTGACTTATCAATTCATGTAGGGAAATACAGTAAATTCGGCATAGCGTTCAGGAAGGAGTTTCTTATAGATCGAGGAGCTTGCCCCGTCTTCTACGTCGCTAATGAGAGTCCTGTTCCGGTCACAGAGGTTTTCGCGCCTGACGACTTTTTGCACAGGATGCAAGCCGCTCGTGCGAAGGGAGTGGTGGACAGGGCGCTCTATTTCGACACGTCGGTGAGAGCCCTTTTTGATATCCTAGCGGCCACTGAGGCGCTTTGTTGCGAAGAAGGCGAACGCTACTTCAAAAACTTTCCGGCAGCGGAGTTCAAGAAACGGCTGGCGACATTATTTGCTCTGTCGGAGGCGCAGATAAACTCAGCGGAATCCAGCTTAAAGGGAAACAAGCAGGCCGCTAAGAGCGTAAGGATGTGCGCCGACTTCCTATTAAACTACGTGTTCACATACATAAAGTGCTTCGACGCCAAGCGTGTCCATGATGACGAGGGAAACTATTATATGGAGCGTGAGTGGAGAATTGCTGGAAACGTGCAATTTGATCTAGACGATGTTCGCCGGGTTTTCCTGCCCGAGAGTTGGTCGAAGAGGTTTCGGGCAGACCTGCCATCATACACCGGCCAGTTGAGCTTCGTCGGCTAACGGCGGCGACGAGCGCCGAGTTGATCGGTGAGGCGGGTGACGTTTCTATCGGTGATTTACACGGCGCTGCTGGATAAGACGCGTTATGACAATCGAGCCTGATCCCGATCACCGCGCACCCGGCGTGTCAGCACCATAGGAGCAAGCCGGCGGCGCAGGTAAAAAGGGTCCTTTTCCACGCGACGTGACATGCGGGCAAAGAAGGGTCGCGTCTAGGCTACCGTTTGATCGTTTCCATCGACGATGAGCTGATTGGCCGCATCCGCCGAAAGCTGCAAACGGAGCAAGCGATCCTGGCCGGGCTGTCGGGGCAGATCGTCGAGCTCAGCCGTGATCTGGCGCGACTCTCATCGGACGCCCGCTCAGCCCGCGAACGCGCTGACCGCTTCCCCGAGCCTGAGCGGTTGAGCCCGGAGGAAGCGAACGCTCCCACGCACCACCTGTGTGGGTCAGCGTGCATCGGTGGTTTCCTCCGAAGTTATCTCACTCATGACCCCACTGTCTCGCGCAGAGCGAAATGAGACGCCAATGAGAATAGACCGCATGGATGACGACCGAAAAGCAGAGCCCACATACGCCTCTCCCGCTCGCGGGCCCCTTGCGGGAAAGGGTTGGGGAACGGGGGCCGCCCGATGCGAACCGGATGAGAGCCTCACCCTCGCAGAACCTTTCCACCCCAAGCACGCCCATCTGCGTCCGTCAGCGTGCATCTGTGGCTTCCCCGAACTCATCCCATGATCCAACTATCTCGCGTACAGCGAAATGAGACGACCGTGAGACTGGAAACGCCGAGCTCGCACAACCTCTCCCGCCCTGCGGGAGAGGTCGCCGCGCGGCAGCGCGGCGGGTGAGGGTGCCGGGCCGAGGCTGCGATCCGCTGCCGATTCGAGTCACCCCAAACGTGCTCTAGCCAGCAATATAAATTGTCGCCGTTCAGCCGTCAGCGCGCCACCGATACAGCGGCCGCCACCCCAGAGCTTCGCGTGCGCGATCAGAGCGTACCAGCGTCGCCCACTCATCCACAGGCTCGGGACCGCGCCAGGGCACATCCGGCAGAAGCCTCTTCGCCAATTCGCGCGGCGGGATCGGCGAGGTCACGTCATCGGCAATGATCAGCGCAGTCAGATGCGTCAGCCCGGGACAGTGCAGGGCAGCAAAGACAGCGCCCGCCACATCGCGCACGTCGATCCACGCGCCGTACTCCCAAAACGGCGTCCATTCCGCCGCGGGATCGGCTGCGCACGCCGCTTCGAATTTGGCGCGGCGGGCCGGGCCATAAACGGCGGGCGGGCGGAAGCAGACCGTCGCGACTCCCTTCGTCGCGGTATAGCAGCGGCACAGCTCCTCGATCAGCCGCTTCGCCATTCCATAGGCAGTGGGCGGTCGGATCGGGTGGTCGTCGTCGATCGGCAGGTAATCCGGTGCCGCCTCGCCGCGGAACACACCGATCGCATTGACGCTGCTGAACGTTACCACGCGCCGGATGCCTGCCTTGCGGGCGGCTTCCAGCATATTCCAGTTGCCAGTGACGTTGTGCGTGATGAAGCGCACGCCGGGATCTGTGGCATCCGGCCGATGCCCGCCTGCTGCGTGGACGATCGCGCCGCATCCGCGAGCCGCGGCCGCATAGTCCTCCGCATCGAGAACGTCATGGCCGTCGGCAATATCAAAACGAACGACCTCGTCGCCTTCGGCCGACAGGCGTTCAACCACAGCACCACCGATCAGGCCGCTGCTTCCACTCACCAGCACGCGCATGTCAATCCCTTCACCGCGGCCGAGGTTCTGATCCCTCTAACCGGATCCGCTCCGTCTCGCCAACTTCGCCATAATGGCCGCGTGAACCGCCGCCTCCGATGCGTCTGCGTCGATCAGCACGCAGCGTTTCGGCTCGGCACGAGCGATCGCGCGAAATCCGTCCGCCACACGCGCGTGGAACGCGGCATCCATCGCCTGGTAGCGATCCGCCTTCCCGCCACGGCCCGCAAGCCGCGCCGCCGCAACACCCGGAGACACGTCCAGCACGAACGTTACGTCCGGCACGATCCCCACCAGACGCGTCAGCGTCGCGATCATCCCCCGATCGGCGCCCTGACCGTAGCCTTGATACGCCATCGTCGAATCAGCGAAGCGGTCGCAGACCACCCATCGTCCGGCCGCCAGCGCCGGGCGGATCGTGCGCTCGACATGCTCGGCGCGCGCCGCGAAATGCAGCAGCGTCTCTGCGGCCGGCGACCATGACATGGCGCCGTCCAGCAGCAGCTCGCGCAGCCGTTCCGCCCCCGGCGCGCCGCCGGGCTCGCGCGTTCTCACCACGTCGATCCCGCACGTCGCCAGCGCCTCGGCGAGCAACCGCGCCTGCGTCGTCTTGCCCGCCCCCTCGCCGCCTTCCAGCGTGATGAAACGACCGAGCGGCCGGTCAGCTCCCGAGGACATAGTGCTCCAGCACGGCCACCGCCCGGCCAGGTATCCCGAGCTTCGGCACGTCGGCGCCCGCCACCAGCGGCACGTCCATGTGCTGCGGCACGCCCTGGCCGCTGACCGTGAGCTTGCCAATCACCGTTCCGAGCGAAACCGGTGCCCGCACCGGAGCATCGAAGCTCACCTGTATCTTCGCCGTCTGGCGCCAGTTGCGCGGCAGCGTCGCCACAACCCCATGTGCGCCGACCAGTGGCACTGTGCGAGTGGCACCAAGCCAGACCGGCACCTGTTCCACCGGATCGCCGGCGGCGAACAGGGTGACGTCGTCGAAATTCATGAAGGCCCAGTCCATCAGCCGCTCGCTCTCTTCGGCGCGCTCGTGCATGCTATCCAAGCCGTTCAGCACCAGGATCACGCGACGGTTGTTTCGCAACGTGGACGCGACGAGACCGTAGCCGCCAGCCTCGGTGTGGCCGGTCTTCAGCCCATCCGCAGTGCCGCGCTGGACCATCGGGTTGCGGTTGTATTGCTCGATATTGTTGTACTTGAACGACTTCTCCGCGTCATAGTGATAATATTCGGGGAAGGTGCGAATGATATCGGCAGCCAGCGTGGCGATGTCGCGGCAGCTCATATGTTGGTCCGGATCAGGCCAGCCGGTGCAATTCGCATAATGGGTATGGGTCAGGCCGAGCTTCTTCGCCATGTTGTTCATCATCTCGACGAATTGCTGCTCCGACCCGGCGATCGCCTCGGCCAACACGATGCACGCGTCGTTGCCGGACTGCACGACCACGCCGCGGATCAGGTCCTCGACCGAAACGCTGCTGCCGAGCTGCACGAACATTTTGGAGCCGCCCATGTGCCAGGCTCTCTCGCTGACCGGCAGCATGTCGTTCAACTTGAGGCGCCCGTCCTTCAGGCGCTGATACACGATGTAGATCGTCATCAGCTTGGTCATCGAAGATGGCGGCATCTCGTCGTCGGCGTTCTTGTTCAACAGCTCAGCGCTGGTGTTGAAGTCCTGGATGAACGCCCATCTCGCCTTAGTATCGACAGGACCGAGCGGCGTGTCAGCCGGACTGGTGGGCGGCTGGTCGGCATCTTCCTTCCCACCATGTGTCCCTGGATGTCCGTGCTGGACCGGACGGTGTTGAGCGTGGGCGCGAGTGGCGACGAACGAACCCGCCCCCAGGGCGGACCCGAGCAGGGCAGAGCGGCGTGTGATCATCCAGAGAGGTTCCTGTTCAGCGAGTGAGCGCGTCGTACGCAACGTTTACCCCGCGTCGCCCTCGACGACGATCGTGGCATCGGCCACGCCTGCCCCGATCGCCTGGTCCAGCACCGCATCGGCCTCGGAGATTGTCGCAAATGGCCCGAGTCGAACACGAAATTCCTGCTGCCCAGCCGTCTCTCCGGCAACGATCTGCGGGTGCAGGGCCGCCAGGCGGGCGCGCTGCATAGCCGCGTAGCGGTAACCCAGGAAGCTGCCCAACTGCACCCACAGGCTGCCCGGATCGGGGGTCGTTTGGGTCACCGTCTCCGGCAGGCGCAACGGCGGTGCAGCGGGCAGCAGCGCCGCCGGCGCGAGTTGCGGAACGGCCGCCGCCGGCGAGGCGCTGTCCTGGCCGACGCCAGGGGGCGCGGCAAGCGGCTGTTCGGCCACCGCCGTGCGCGGCGCGGCGGCGATGGCGAGGCCCGGCGCCCCGGGCAGCGCGTCGGCCGCCGCGTGGCTTTCGGCCGGAAGTACCTGCAGGCTGGCACGAGCCACCCCGCTTGCCGGAAAGTCGAGAAGCTGGGCCGTGCGGCTTGTGACCTCGATCAGCCGGTGCGGCGTAGCGGGGCCGCGGTCGTTGATCCGGATGGTGACCTGGCGGCCGGTGTCTAGGTCGGTCAGTCGCGCAATTGCCGGAAGCTGCAGGGTGGGATGCGCCGCCGCCAACGCGGTCTGGTCGAATACTTCGCCGTCGGCGGTCAGCAGCGCATGGTCACGCTGATAGACCATCGCCACCCCAGTTTCCGTAGCGTCATAGCTCGCCTGCGGGTAACGCCAGACGCCACCGGCCTGATACGGCGCGCCGAGCACGTAGTGCGGCGATGGCGACGGTGGCGCAGGGTGGTGCGCGCACGCCGCCGGCAGCAGCGCGCAGAGCAGAGCGACGACGCAACTCACGCCAGGATGTCGTCCCCGATCAGGCCGACTGCGAGGGCATAGAAGTCAGACGGATTATAGCGCCGGATGGCGGCGAAATTGGCATAGGCGAGGAATGCCTCGCCGCCGGGGCCGTCCGGCTGCACCACGGCCGCGCTCTGATTGGAATAAGCCAGCAGGCGTCCGCTGATGGGGCGCACACCCATGCGGAGCCAGTCGGCCAGCGGGCGGCGGTTGTCCCGCCCTGCCAAGCTCGCGTCGAACGCCGGCGGTAGCGTCACCGGCTGGCCCCAGGTCTCGCCAGCACGCCAGCCGCTCTGCATCAGGTAATTGGCGATCGAGGCGAGCACGTCGGGTGTGCTGGTCCAGATGTCTGGTCGTCCGGTGCCCTGGATATCGACTGCGTAATGCAGATAGGAGCTCGGCATGAACTGCGGCTGGCCCATCGCTCCGGCATAGGAGCCGGTCATGCGGGCGGGCGTGACGTCGCCGGCGTCGAGGATGCGCAGCGCGGCGATCAGCTCGGAGCGGAAGAAGCGTGGCCTGCCGCTCGCCCAGGCGAGCGTCGCCAACGCATCGACCACGTGGAAATCGCCGGTCTGAACCCCAAAACTGGATTCCAGTCCCCAGATGCCGAGGATCACGGCGGGGGGAACGCCGTAACTCCGCTGTACCTGTTCGAAGATCGCCCGGTTGCGCTGCCAGGCGGCGCGGCCAGCCTGGATTCGCTGATCGGTGACCAGCAGGGCGCGGTACTGCGCCCAGGTCAGGGTGAACTCCGGCTGATGGCGCTCGCGCTCCAGCACCTTGGAGTCCGGCTGCAGGCCGAAGAGGGCGCGCTGCAGCGTGCCCGACGAGATGCCGGAACGGCGGGCTTCGGCGCGCACGCCATCCAGGAAGGCGCTGAAGCCGCCGGTCTGGGCGACGGCGGGCGTGGTCAGCAGGACGGGAATCGAGGTCAGCAGGGAGCGGCGGGCAATCATGGGGAGTCTCTGCCATGGGGAGCGGCCGCGCCGCAATCGGGAGGAGAAGGGCGGAGCAGTCGGGCCGAATGGCGCGGCGCCTTCGCGTCAGCCGTCTCACGGCGTGCCATGAGCCCATCCTACTTTGGGGTTGACCGAAGGAGGTCGCTTGGTCGAGACCATCGCGAGGGACACAAAATGCGCAAATTGCTTCTGGTCGCAACGGGCATAGCTGCCGCCACATTGCAGTTGGCTTATAGTCAGGATGGTTCCACCAGCCATCGCAATCCGGATACCGAGCTGTTCTTCCGGGGCGCCAGGTCCTCGGATTCTCCGCACTATGCTCGGGTCGATCGGTTCGACCAATTGTTTGAGACACACAGTTCCCCAGGTGAAGGTCAAGACGCCCCCGGAACCGTTCCGGATCGCTGGTGGACGCAGTAAAGCGGCTCCCGATCCCACGGATGCCGGCCTTTCGCCGCAGCGCAAGCTGCGATTAACTCAAGATAGGGTTCAGAAGGAGAATCAAGGATGGCTGAAGCCATGCTCGCTCCCAACCTCCCGGAGTGGATGCGGGAGCACGCCAACCGCTATCTCACAGGCGGCGGCACCGATGGGCACATGTACAAAATGAGCCAGCCGGGCCGGTCAGAAATGACGGTACCGTCGCTGTTGTTGACGACGACCGGCCGGAAGTCTGGAGAGAAATTTCTGTTCCCGCTCTTCTACGGAAAGACCGGCAGCAGCTATATCGTCGTCGCGTCGAAAGGCGGCGCGCCCGAGCACCCGGGCTGGTATCGCAATATCCTGGCTAACCCCGAGGTGGAAGTTCAGGTCGGCACCGCGAAGATGAAAGCTCGGGCCCGGACGGCCACCGGCGAAGAGCGCGCACGTTTGTGGGAGAAGGCACTGGAATTCTGGCCGCCGTACGCGGAGTATCAAAAGAAAACAGCGCGCGAGATTCCTGTCGTGGTGCTGGACCCCATCAGCTAGGAGGCCTCCTGCAAGCCTCTGATCGTGCTATGCCGATGGCCGATCGTTTTCAATTCAACACGGAAGACACACGAGACCATGGCGGTGCGGCCCGCGACCGCTGGCTAACTCCGTGTTGAATCCATAATGAACGGGCCAAACGCCGCCGACGCGCAATGGGCATCGCGGCCAACGGTCGCGCTGTCTGCATCTGCGGTTCCAATTTGGGCAGCTCCACAGCGCGCATTCCTTTCGCACCGCGGCCGCGTTGCCCGCCGCCGACCTCCATGCCAGTGTCGCGCGTCCTTTCTGCACGGAGACCCCGCATGCCAATCCGTTTCGATGACCGCGTTGCCATCGTCACCGGTGCCGGTGCGGGGCTTGGCCGCTGCCACGCGCTGCTGTTGGCGGAACGCGGGGCGCGCGTCGTTGTCAATGACCCGGGCGGAGCGCTGGACGGACAAGGCTCCGAACACGCGGTCGCGGACAAGGTGGTGGCCGAGATAACCGCAAAGGGAGGCAGCGCAGTCGCCAGTTACAACTCCGTCGCCGATGAGGCTGGCGCGCAGAATATCGTCCGCACCGCGCTCGATAGGTGGGGCCGGCTCGACATTCTGGTCAATAATGCCGGCATCCTGCGCGACAAGGCGTTCCACAACATGACCATGGATGATTTCCGGGCTGCGGTGGATGTGCACATGATGGGCACCGTGTATTGCACCAAGGCCGCTTGGCCAATCATGCGCGGCCAGAAATACGGCCGCGTGGTGGTCACCACGTCGGGCTCGGGCACGGTCGGGAATTTCGGCCAGAGCAATTACGGCGCCGCCAAGACCGGCGTGGTCGGGTTGATCAACTGCCTGCGGCTCGAAGGGGCGAAATACAACATCCTGACCAACGCCATCTCGCCCTCGGCGCATACCAGGATGACCGAGGGGCTGCTGCCGCCTGACATGATCCCTTACATGAAGCCGGAACTGGTCTCCCCGGCGGTGGCTTGGCTGTGCAGCGAGGAGTGCACCGTCTCCGGCCAAATCATCGCCGCCACTGCAGGCGGTTACGCGAGGGTGCAGTATTTCGTGACCGAAGGGGTCCAGTTCGATCCCGAGCAGCCTGTCACGCCCGAAATGTTCGCGGAGGCGTTTCCGACGTTATCCGACCTCTCGACCGCGCGACCCTATACCGGGCTGATGGGCAATGTGGAGCGCAAGCTCCGGGAAATCGGGCGAATTCGCTAAAAACCCACGGGCGTTCACGAAGCCGCCATCTCACTGCCACCATCCTCAGGTTTGTCCCATTTGACGGCCGAGCAAAGGAGCGTGGATGATGACGGAGGCGGAGTACGCCGGGAAGTTGGACGAGCTCGATCGTCTGCTGAACGACCCCGACGTGCCGATGAAGCCGGCGCGGGTGTGGTCGTTGTTGGCCGAGATAGCGCAGCGCGACCTCGCCATGGCCCGCGCCGGTCAAGCTTCCGGCGCCGAGCCCCGGTCCATCACGCCTCCTTGACGGCGGCGATCAGGAACTCGCGATTGCCCTCGGCGCCGGCAATCGGGCTGGGTTCGATACCGAGCACGCGCCAGCCGGCGATGCCGCTCCACCAGTTGCGTATGCGCTCGCACACCGACGCATGGACCGCCGGGTCGCGCACAACGCCCTTGCTGCCCACGGCGGCGCGTCCGGCCTCGAACTGAGGCTTGATCAGCGCTACCGCCCACGCCCCGGGGACACACAGCCCGAGAGGCGCCGGCAGCAGTGTCGCCAGCCCGATGAAGCTCGCATCGCAGACCAACGCCTGAATCGGGTCCGGAATGATCGCCGGGGTGAGGGTGCGACCGTTGGTCTTCTCGTGCACCACCACTCGCGGATCGGTGCGCAACTTCCAGGCGAGCTGGCCTACCCCCACATCCACGGCGTGAACGCGGGCCGCCCCGCGTGCCAACAACACGTCGGTGAACCCGCCGGTCGAGGCGCCGACATCCAGGCAAATGCGCCCGGCGGGAGACAGTGCGAACGTGCTCAGCGCGTGATCCAGCTTGATCCCGCCGCGCGAGACCCAGGGATGATCCTGCCCGCGCACGGCGAGGGGTGCTTCAGTCGCGATCGGCTCTCCGGCTTTGGCCACGCGGTGGTCACCGCTGAAGACTTTGCCGGCAAGGATCAGCGCTTGTGCGCGTGTGCGGGTCTCGGCCAGGCCGCGTTCGACCAACGCCTGATCGGCGCGCTGGCGCTTCATGGGGGGAGTGGTCGCCAGCACTGCGCGGCGCGACCCCCGATGGACGGGAAAGCGAGTGGCTTCACGGCTGGGACATTCGCACCCGATGGGTGAGTTTAAATAATCCTGATGGGATGCCCGCGCTTCGTGGGCGAGGCCTCGGTGCCGACCTTGGCGGGGTCCGTCTCGCCGGTGTCTCGTTTCGCTGTGAATGAGACGTGGTTCGTGCGGTGAGATCGAGGTGGCGGGCTTGTGGTTGGGTGGTGTTGGGGCCTTCGGGCCGGCCGCAATGCGGGGGTGGGGGTGCGGGAGCGGAGAAAAGTCCTGGAATCGCCGGTACCTTCACCCGCCGCGCTATGCGCGGCGACCCCCGGGTCGGAGCCCGGGGGCAGGCTCTCTCCCGCAGGGCGGGAGAGGTGGACGGGACCCTTGGGTCGAAGCCCGCTGCCGTAGAGCGGGCTAGGTCGTTTCGCTCGGCCTCAACTTGCTCGGGGTGGGGGGCGGGCGGACTGGTGGTAGAGTTCGGCGGCGAGCGACTTGCCGGCGGCGGCGACGGCTTGGGCGGCGGCGTCGTTGAAGGATGGGTCGTTGAGCGCCTGCCGCAGCCGGCGGATGAGCGCCGACCTGTGCCGGTGGATGGTGGCTTTTTGCTGCTCGGGGGTGAGGGAGTCGGGGTCGGGTTCGTCGGCCGGTTCGAGTTGCTCGAGCAGATCGGCGTCCGGTTCCACGGGTTGCTCGGCGATCGCCTGGGCCATGAGATTGATGACGCGCTGCTCGGTCGCGGTGGCACGGTCGTGGGCTTCGTCGTCCTTTTCGAGCTTGCGGCGCTCGGCCTGTAGGCGTGAAAGTTTCGAAAGCGCGCCGTGCGCCTGGCGCATCATGGCGTTGGCCTGGGCGCGGCATTTCATGGTGCCTTTCAGAAAAGAATATCGGCCTATCTCAATGGCTTGTGCCATCCAGGCCGGATGGTTCCCATAATTGTTCCCAAAAATGCCGATGGCCCGAGAGGGTTTGGGAATCGGTGGTGGCTCCGGCCTGAAGTGGGTTTGCCTGGAGGGCCTGATCTCCCTCGGGGGCAGCCAGGGCCCGCCGGTGGCGGCTGGGGCCGCCCGGCGAGGCCGGAAGGGCTGTAGGGCCTTCGTACAGGGTTTCTCGATCCTGGGTTGTGGCCATACAACTATGCCGCGATCAGGCGTCGGCTTCTGCGGCTGGCAGCACGGCGACCTCGGCGTGATGTTGCCAGGTCAAAATTGGCCGCCGGCGGCCAATATCGAGGACGTCACGGCGCTCGGCTGGCAGCGGCGGTACCGGTGATGCCGCGGAACCGCAGGCCGGTGCGGCGGCGGGATTGGCCCACTTGGTAGCGGATGAAACAATCCCGGCACCAGGGCCTATCGGGGAGCGCGGGGGTGTCGCACCGCCGATAATGCCGATCGCCAGGGATCCCGAATTCCCATGCGCAGGTCCGCGGCGCCGGGACGGCATGCTCGGCCGGCGTCGGCATGTCACTTTTCGCTGCCTCGTTTGAGGTCGCAAAAATAGACACGCTGTCGGGCGGCGGCGCTTCGGTGTCAGGACGATCGCGGTCGAGAGGATCAGGGACATTGTCGTGCTGTACGACAACGTCAGGCGGTGGCGGCGGCTCCGGTTGCGGGCTCGGGGCGAAACCCGCTCGCCGGCGAGGCGACCTCGGGCGCCGATCCGTCCAGCCAAGGCGACGAACAGCTCGGACAGCGACGAAGCCGGTGGTGTGCGCTTGCAGAGCGCGATCCTGGTCGTGTTCTCCGCCCTGCCGATCGCCGCGCCAAGATCGTCGAATCCTACGCCATCAGCCGTCATCTTCTCGCGCACGCGGCGACGAAGGTCCTGCCAGGCGCAGTCGGCCAGTCTGGTGCCGCCCTTCGGCCCCGAGCCGTTTGACTTCGCCCACCTGGCCGAGCCAGGTTTCGCGCGTGCCCGCCGAATGGTGCGGTGGTCCTGAGAAGGAGCGGTTCCGGTTCTCGAAGGACCGGTTCGACCCTTGGTCGCGGCGTCACCGGCAACATGCACCGGTGAGGCCGTTGCATCCGAGGCGACGAGATCGACGAGGGCCTTCCGCAGCACCGGCGCAGCTCGAGCGCCATAGAACGGAACCAGACCGGCCAGGGCGGTCAGCAGCGCATCCGGTTCGCCGGTCGTGCTCGCGCTGGTCACCTGCCACCGCTCCCCCGCTATCGACGAATGGTTGCGTCCGACGAAGGCCGAGGGCAAGGCTGACCGATGCTGATGACGGTTTCAGCCTACGCCAAGATCCGAGGCGTCGCCCGCAACGCGGTCGCCTATCAGATCGAGCGTGGCGTCATCCTCTGCAGACCGGACGGCCTCATCGACACCGACCTGGCCTGGATCCCCGAAATGAACGGCACTGCATCGAACCCCGAGGCCGAGCGGCGAAAGCGACAAGCCGACTTCGCGACCCAGTTGGTCAAGTTCAGTCTCACGAGGGTTCAGCTCGATCGGATGCAGCCCCGGGCTTCATGGCGTAAGGCAGCCCATTTTCCTGGTCTCGTGTACCGTCGTGACAAGCATACACTCGCCCATTAGGTACTCGTCGTAGAGCACATATAAGCTGGTAACGAGCGGCCCGGGTTTTTGTGCCCACCCTAGGGGCAATCTGCATCGATACGGATGCCGTTCTTTAAAGGCTACATCAGCGCATTTGCGAGCTCGGCGGTCTGCTCCGTCTGATTTTTGCGGATGGCGGCCTCCGCCGTATCGTATTCGTGCTGGTATTCTTGCTGAGCGGCACGCCATGCCTGCCTGATTTGCTCGTCTGTGAGTCGCGAAAGGACGTAGTTTCGCATCTCGTGATAGTCCGGTAGGCTCGTCGGCGGCAAGGAGATTCGTGGTCACGGTGCCGGTTGTATTTCTCGGGCGGGAACATGGCGAGGGCGACACTCGGGCGGTCATCGAGCAGCGTTGCCCTGATCTCGTCGGCGCTGTAATCGTACACAGCACCTGACCGTCCGATTCGCCCTATCTCACTGGCGCGAAAGGCCGTGACGGAAAGTTTGGTTTTCGGGCGGATTTTTGATAGACTCACTGAGGGGCCGGCACTCAGGGAATTCCCCTCTCGGAGTCGATTGAGGGGGTCACGGCACCAGATAAAAAAGGAGCAGGAAGCGGATTGGCCTACCAATCGCAAGCAGAGTCATGACAGCGAGCCGTCACCTCACAGCCCTACTCAAGAGCCATATCGATGGTGACGACGAGCACTTCCTGTCCGTCGCAATGCAGGTAGCCGCGCATGAAGCGCGTCAGGGGCATGGGAAACTGGCCCAAGAACTCCGCGACCTCGTGGATGAAGCCCGCCAGCGCAGCAAGGAGCGAGGCAAGAAGCCTGTTCCTCTGGCGCAGCCGAAGGGCGAACTGGCGAGCCTTGTATCCGTCAGTTACTCCGATACACGGCTGTCGAGCATGGTGCTGCCGGCCGATCTCGAAGAACGCCTAAAGCGCGTTCTGACGGAGCAGCGGCAACAGCACCGTCTTCGCAACCACGGGCTCGCGCCGCGCCGCAAATTGCTGCTTCTTGGCCCGCCGGGCTCGGGAAAGACGATGACAGCCGCTGCCCTCGCGGGCGAAATACGGGTGCCGCTGTTTACAGTCGTGTTCGACTCTCTCATTAGCAAATTCATGGGTGAGACAGCTTCCAAACTTCGCATCGTCTTCGATGCGATGATAGGAACGCGCGGCGTATACTTCTTTGATGAGTTTGATGCCATTGGCTCCCGGCGCGGAGAACGCAATGACGTGGGCGAAATACGCCGCGTCCTGAATTCCTTTCTGCAATTGCTGGAGAAGGATGACAGCGACGGCCTTATTATCGCCGCGACCAACCACCCGGAGCTGCTGGACCCCGCGCTGTTCAGGCGCTTCGATGACGTGATCCGTTACACGCTTCCCGACGAGAAGATTGCAATGCGTATCCTGAAAAACCGTTTGTCGTCCTTCGATACCGAACGACTTGACTGGGAAGGCGCCGTTGCATCCGCTGAAGGCATGAGCCAATCAGAACTCGCCCGGGTCGCTGACGAGGCAGCCAAACGCGCCGTGTTGGCCGAGCGGACCGTTATCGTTCAGGACGATCTGACTGCGGCAATCGCGGAACGCAAAGCGCCCGCACGCACCTAGAAAGCGCTTGCGATGCCTGAATATGATGAGCGCGCCCTTCGGCATATCTACCTGCCTGACCACGGCGAGAGCGAATCCTTCACTTCGCCCATGAGCGGCGGCGGGCAAGAGGCGGTGCCTCCCCGAGACCGGGGCCAGCATGCAGCAGCGTTGGAGCAGGCGCTGACACAGGCCCTTGCTGCCGCAGACGTGCAGATCGCACAGCGTGATGCCAACATCGCGGGAGGAACGCAGGGCTTCTATCTGGAATTTGAGCTTCCGACTTCGCAGGGCGGCTTGCTTGACCGGCTCGAAGACAGGCGCGGCAAGCAGCACATCGAACTTGTATCGGTGCATCCGGCACAGACGCAGGACAAGATTGCTGCAACCGTGTTCGTCCCGACCTCAAAGCGAGACAACTTTCTCAAGAAGGTCGAAGCCTACAGGACGCAGCAAACCAGCGGCGGGAAGCCCCAGAACGAGTTATTGGTGGCTTCCGTCGATACGGTGCGACTTGCGCAAGCTCGTTCCCTTTACACAGATGCGCCCGATCTCTTTCCGGTAGCGGGTCAGAACGCGTGGTGGGAGGTGTGGCTGCGGGCCGAAACACGCTCCGTGTTTGAACATGCGGCCCAGCAGCTCAATGTTGTCTTACGCCCTCACATTGTTTCATTTGCCGAACGCGAGGTTCTTCTGGCTCTTGCCCCTCCCGAGACGATTGGCCGGATCATCACCAATACCGATGCAGTAGCAGAGCTTCGGTTGGCACGGGATACACCGGCCAACTTCATGGAAATGACGCCTGACGATCAGCGCGCATGGGCCGACGAACTCGCCGAACGCGTCGTGCCACCGGGACAAGATGCGCCGGCAGTTTGCCTTCTCGACAGCGGAAGCACGCAACGGCATCCCCTTATTCGTCCTGCGCTGAACCCGGCAGATCAACAGACCTGGGATGGCAGCGCGAACGTCGAAGACGTGGGCGCCGCCTATGGCGGCCACGGAACTGAAATGTCGGGGATTGCGCTTTACGGCGATCTCGTTCCCTTCCTCACGGAAAACGGCCCCGTGCAACTGACGCACCGGCTGGAGTCGGTGAAGATCCTTCCGGATCGAGGCGCCAATGACCCCGATCTGTACGGCCATATCACAGCGACAGCTATCAGCCGCGCAGAAGTGAATGCTCCTGGACGTCCACGCGCAGTATGCCTCGCGACGACAAGCGGTGGCGACCATTGGCGCGGACGACCGTCGTCTTGGTCCGCTTCGCTCGATAATCTCGCTTACGGTACTGGCACCGACCAGCGCCTTATTGTCGTTTCCGCGGGCAATATCCGCGAAGCACTCCCTGCTACGGACTATCTGAACCGCAACGACGTTTCACCGATCGAGAGCCCGGGCCAGGCGTGGAATGCCCTCACCGTCGGCGCCTGCACCGAAAAGTGCAACATTACGAGCGCCGCGTACAATGGCTGGCAGCCGATGGGCACCGCAGGCGACTTGTCTCCGCGCAGCCGGACCTCCGTGTTATGGCAACAGGACTGGCCGATTAAACCGGATGTCGTGCTGGAAGGTGGAAATCTCGGCATAGACCCGGCAACGGAGCATGGAGATGACATCGATGACCTTGCCCTGCTGACGACGTTTCGCCGCCCGCAAGAGCGTATGTTCACGACGACAGGGGATACCAGCGCCGCGACAGCTCAGGTCGCGCGGATGGGCGCGCAAATTCTCGCTGATCGCCCCGACCTGTGGCCCGAGACTGTCCGTGCTCTAGTGGTTCATTCCGCCGAATGGACGCCCGCCATGCGCGGGCACCTCCCGGCGGTCCCTTCGCAGAACGCCAAGCGAGCGTTGATCCGCCGTTACGGCTACGGCGTTCCTGACCTGACGCGCGCGATACGCAGTCTCAGCAACGACGTAACCATGGTCATCGAAGGCAATGTGCGGCCCTATGAAGGGTCGGGCAGCGAAATCAAGACGAAAGATATGATGCTGCATGATCTCCCGTGGCCGAATGATGTGCTGGAACAGCTCGGACAAGAACTCGTGCAGATGAAGGTGACATTGAGCTACTTCATCGAACCCAATCCCGGCGAGCGTGGCTGGACGAAGCGCCACCGCTACTCATCGCATGGGCTGCGTTTCGACGTAAAGCGCAGCGAGGAAACACTCGGACAATTCCGCAGGCGGATCAACAGGGCGGCGCGAGAAGAGGAAGAGTCGATTGTCGCCGTGGGCTCTGATGACAGGTGGTTCTTCGGTCCTCGGCTCCGCAATCGCGGCTCGCTCCAATCCGACATTTGGGAAGGCACTGCTGCCGATCTGGCCTCCCGCCATGCGATTGCGATCTACCCGACCGGCGGCTGGTGGCGCGAAAAACCAGCGCTTCAACGCGCCGAGAGGCAAGTCCGGTATTCGCTCGTTGTGAGCCTGCGGGCGCCAATGCAAGTGGATCTTTACACGTCGATCGAGACGGCGGTCGGTATTCTCGTCGAAGTCCAGCTATAAAGTGCGGCGCCGGGCCGCGGCAGATTCAGGTCTTGGGAGGCCGTCACCCCCAGAGGCTGTTCGGATGTCGGCCAGCCGGGCCTGAACCTTGTCCCAGAGCGGCTGGTCCACGATCCTGAGCTCTGGAATTTCGTTTGCAATTATCTGTACAGAAGGGCGTAAAGGTCCTCGATGTCTTCGGGCTTCATGGCGCCATCTCTCGTCCTGGATTTCAAATCTTAACGGTGATACGCTAAGTGTACCGGCTCGCAATCATCCGCCGCTCGTGCCCACATTGATTGCAACTGGCCGTGGGCCACGAACCCAGATTGATCCGGAGGCGACACTCCGCAAGGCCGCCAAGCAGACGGCGGCCGCGATGGTGGCGGCGGTGATCGCTGCCGGCGCGCTCGCGCCTTCTGGCGGGACGCCATGGCCGGCTGGATCAGAGCAGCCGTACGCTAAGCGCGCCGTTGATGACGCCGGCCACGGCCGCGAGCAGGGCGTTGATGATGTCCTGGACCGCCTTCAGCGCAGCATTGGCGAACCGGATGATGACCGATGCTGCCGCCTCAACCTGCCCAGCCACTTCCGCGTCCGCGAAGTCCTTCGTGTAGGTGCCATTGGCCAGCCGCGTGCCGATGATGACCAGGCTATGCGAGATCGAAGCCATGGTCGGCACAACGTTTTGCTCGATGTTCCGCAACGAGGCCCTGGAACGAGGTACGTGCCTGCGCCGTAACGGCTTTAAAGATGGTCTGGAACGCGGCATCGGGATTGATGGCAGCCAAGGGAAGAACTCCTGTCTATTTGCCGCTTGAGGCCGGTTTCAGGTCCTGCTCGAGCCCCTCGAGATTGTCGAGCGATATCAAGACGGCCTTCACCAAAGTTGATTCCTCTTCGTCCGTCGCGGCCGCCGTCGCGCCTGGCAAGGAACGGAGCGAGGCGGCGACGCGGCTGACCGGGACCGTTCCGAACAAGGTCGTGCATTGCACCGGCGGGCTGCCCTTGGCGCACCGATTTTCGTCTTGAGTACGGAACCGTGCGATCTGGTCCTGAGCGTTCCTGATCTCCGCGGTCACACACCAGACGTTGCCGGCGATATTCGATACCGCGGATTGCGGTACCGCGTTGCCGAGGTTGAACGAGGTGATCCCGTTGGTCACGCTTTTGGCGAGTTCGGCGGCCCGTGCGCAGGAGACGCCGCCAGGCTGATCCTCGGAACGTAGTTCCATCGCGGCGAGGCGGGCGGCGAAATCGGCGTAGGTTGCCTGATGGTCAACGTAGTAGCCCTTCGGCGTGCCGGCCGTGCGCTGGCGCTCGGCGACGAAGCGCAGGAAATCGGTCTTCAGCGAATCGGTTTGCTTCTCGATCACCTCGTCGTAGGGTGGGGCGAGCTGCACCGAACAACCGGCCAGTGCAAGACTCGGCGCGGCGGCTTGGCGATGACGATGCGGGCTTGTCGGTCAGCACAGCCGCAAGTCGGGTGTCTGTGCGACGATGCCAAGCCAAGGCCGACCCACGAATTGGGGGAATGCCGGCGGCGATGCCCGCAATAACGACTCCGATTTGGCGCAGCCTATCGGCCTGTAGAGGTGTCGAGGATCTCCGTGGATGAATTCCAGGCGCTGGAGCGCGCTGCCGACCTCATCACGACCGGGAAAGACAATGGCCGGAGGGCGCGAGCGGGCCGGACCATTACTGGCTTTCCACGCTGCCGCGAGACATCGCGGTTTCGGTCGGAGATGACATCCTCGAACACACGGCCATACCGAGATTCGGCGGAACCGTTGCAATTTTGTTTGATGGTCACTACGATGCCGCCAGCAAAAGCGGTCAAGCCCGGAACACCAGGATGAAAGCTAAAAAATTTATGCCGGTAGATCCCTCTGATGTTGCTCTAGAAAATTCATTTTAGGCAATGTTCTCCTCCAGTTTCGGGACAAAGCCTATGCCCCTTGTGCGTCCGGCTGCATTCTTCGGCATCGCCATGGCCCTTGCGAGCTGTGCCGGTAGTGGGCCTTACCGCTCCGCCACGAGTGATTTCGTATCCGCCGGTTTCGAAAACAACTGCCAGAACATTTACACAGACACCGACGAGCGCATCAAACGAATATCTACGAACTTTCAGACGACCGACGAGGAGCGCGACGCATTCCTGACATCGATGCAAGACACCATCGAACACACTTCCCCGGAGATGATGCCATGCTGGCAGACCGCCTACGAGCATCATGGCCAGGCGCATTACGATCTGTATTACGCGGAATTCGATGACGCAGGACAGGCTACCGACGTCGCCAAAGGCACATCCTATGGTCAGTCCCAGCTCCATCTGATTGAGCAATCGATCCAGACCGCGCTGCAAGCCGACAAGGACGAAGGTATCAACATCGTGATTTTTACCCACGGTTGGCACGGTAACGCGCGCGCGGACAACGATTATTCGATCGAGTTCAAGGCCATACTTCAGGATATAGTGGCTGCCGAGACGAACTATCAGAAGCGACTGGCGACCCGGGGTAACGCATCGGAGCGCCAAAGAATCCCGCATCGAGTCGTGGGAATCGAAATCGCCTGGCGGGGAGACTCACTCCTGACGCCGGCGCTTCCCTTCTATTCGGCCAGCAAGAATGCCTTAAACGTGTGGGACAGAAAGGTGACGGCCGAAACCATATCAACAGGCTCCGTCCAAGAGCTGCTAGCTTTCCTGAACGAGATTTACATCGACAACAGTTGCCACGGCACCCGGCCCAACCAGAGCCTGAGCGGAGCAGGCTGTGACAGGGTCCACCTGCTCTCGATCGGACACAGCTTCGGGGCGTTGATCAATTTTCGTGCGCTCGCTCCACGACTTGAATCGGGATTGAATGTGCGGCCGTGCTATCGGGTATTCGGCTTCGGTGACATGACTATTCTGCTGAACCCCGCCTTTGAGGGTGCGCACTATCGTGGACTGTTCAACAACGCGATCAGCCGTGTTAGCCTCGTCGGGCCCTATTTCGGTGCGGAGTCGCCTGGAACATGTTCGGATACCACGGGACTGCAAGCTGATGAAGTGCAAATTCCCTCGATCGTCACCCTGCAAAGCATGGGAGACACAGCGACCGGAACTTTCTTCCCGATATTTCGGGCGATCACCACGCCGTTTGAACAGACCCTGTCCCCTGCGGAAGTGACGGAAAAGAACAACGCGATCGGCTGGGTAACAGATTTCCGAACCCATTCGCTGACACTGACGCCCGCTGCGGACGGCGCGGCGAACGACGAGTGCCGGAACGACGCCAGCAGTTTTTGCCCGTTCCGCGCCGGAGTTCAGGCGGATACGAGCGCGAATTCAACACAAACCTCGAGACCAGGGTTGCGGCTTTCGTGGCAGCCAGGGACGTCGGGGCTTCCAAGCTATATGCCCCTATGGTCGGTCGCCGTGGACTCGGCGATCATGAAAGATCATGACGACATCTGGAACCCGCAGATTATCCGGCTGATCTCCGTGCTGTTCGCGGATGCCTATCAGCAGACCGAAAGACTGCATGGCCATTGAGAGGTTTCCAAGTAAGACCGTAGGTCCGTCCTTGAATGAGGCGGCTCGCCTCCCACTGCGCGAGTGAACGAGGGACAGGATAGCGAAGTTTTCGTCGGCTTGAATGTCAAAGGCGCAGCGCGACCGCTTGCACGGGAAATGCCTTCGTGAGGCCGTAGAGAGTGATCAGACGTAAGAGTGCAAGCCGTCTGGCTGTTCCTGTCGCTTTGGCCAGGATGTTGTCAGTTATCACAGCATGTTCGATCTCGGCCGGCTGTGGTGTGGCAACCCCATCCATGACCGCGCGAAGTTCGGCCAGCATCATGGTCTTGGAAAGATGGACGCCTCCCGGGGCATAGCGGAAGCCTAGACGTTCAAGGGCAGCGGGCCGAACACCAGACGCGAACCAATCGAGATGCTCCGGCTGCGGCAGCGCAGCGACAAGGTGAGAGTGACCGTCCATCCCGCGAGGCTACAGGCTTTCGAGGTGCAGTGCACGCGCCTTCCAGGCCGCTCAAGCTGGCTGCCTCGGTGCGAAAGCCGGGCGATCGCAACCTTGACGCTGGCGGCGGGACTCGGGCGGACGCTCCGGCGCACCCGCAGCCCGTGCCTTTGTTCTCTGCTTGTTCTTCCGCTTCGCTGCCGGCCAAGCCCGACTAGCCGCCCGGAGATCGCGTCGTCATACTCGCCTGCTTGGTGCGCAGCCTGCGCCGCTATTGCTTGGATGCGCAGTGCGCCTGCGGGCGCTCGGTGCACATCCCCCTGCGGATGATGGCGGCAAACCGCCGGCTGGCCGGGCTGACGATCGCCGACATGCTGGTGCAGCTCCGGTGCCAGCACTGCGGGCAACGCCCAGCCAGCGTAGCGCTCCTCGAAGACGGGGCGGCGAGGACGCCTGGTCGGATGGGCGCGACAAGGTGGGTAGTGGTGCTAGTCGGAGAGGATCGAGACTGAGCCGCCCATTATCGATCCATGAGCGAGTCCATCAGCTCGTTGTGAAGATGCGAGCCGCCCGTCAATATGTGCAAACTGGCAGCCAGGAATCCCCTACGGCAGCGGGACCTCTGGTGTCCGCCGATTCGCGAGGAGGAATGAAGCAAGCTCCTGATTGCCATCGCGACCGTGATGGGCGCCTGTTTTGGGGTGGCGCTGGCGGCCGAAGCATCGGTCGTCAATTCCAGCGTGCCGATGCAGCCCCCGCCACTCGTGAGGCCTGTGACGCCAGCCCACACACCAGCATTCAAACAACAGCCGGTTCCCCTGGCTCCGGGCCAGATCGTCGTGCATGCCGAAATGCGCGAGAACGTCTATGGTGTGACGGGTTGGAGCTCCACTCAGAACGGTCCGCGGTGATAGAACGCAGCGGCGCGCTGCCGTGTAGGCTGACAAGACACGCCCCGTCATGGCAGCTCGGCGCCGGCACCGTTCAGCGCGCCACACCGGCCCGATCAGCGGATTGCCCACCTGGATTGCGCCACAACGCACGAGGCTAGTGGAGACTGTGCCAGAGGGCGATCAGTGGGCGCATGAGATCAAACTGGACGGATATCGCATGCACGCCCGTCTGGATCGCGGACAAGTCAAGCTGCTCACGCGCACTGGGTTGGATTGGACCGGACAAGTACCCGACCACGGCCAACGCGCTGAACGCAATCAGCACTCAACAAGCGTACGTCGACGGCGAGCTGTGTGCTGTCGACGAAAATGGCGTCACGTCCTTCAGCCTCATGCAAGCCGCCACAGATAACCAACTCACCTCATCGCTGATCTTCTTCGCCTTCGACCTTCTTTACCTCGAGCAGTTGCTGAAGCCGTTGCTTCCGATCGGATAGCGGGACAGACATCAAGTTCTCGCCATCGTCCCGGCCGAGGTGTTCTACGAGTGGAAGGTGGTTGCGAATGGCAAGCAACCCTATGCCATTGCCCGACAGGACGATCAGCCGATGGCCTTTGCCGGGCTGCAGGAAAGCTACCGCTGGCCGGGCGGCACGGTATCCCGCACCTTCGCCATCATCACCACGGATGCCAGCCCGGACGTGGCCCAACTGCACAACCGCATGCCGGTGATCCTTGAGCCCGTGGACTGGCCCGTGTGGCTTGGCGAGGTGCCAGGCGATCCGGCATCCCTGCTGCACCCGGCGCCAGCGGGCACGCTGCGGGTCTGGCCGATTCGAAAACCATGAAGGACCGATCCGCTACTGTGACCACCAGGTAGGGCTCGGTCCGCAGTTCTATCAAGGCGTCTGCAAGCTCGGCCTGGAAGGCAGCAAAGCGGTTCGCTTGGCCGGCCATCGCCGGACGTGCTGCGGGAGGCCGGTCGCTGTCGGGCCGTGTGATCGCGATCCGGGCGCCGCCCTCATTGGTTCAGCACCAAAACCCGCCGCTGGTTGGTATCCCTACGGTGACGACCGCCTTGTCTGAATAGTGGCGGCTTGATTTGCTTCGGGGGATGATAGGAAGCAAGCATGAGGCTGCCAGAGTGGCAGCCACAGATGGCGAGGCAAGCCCACGGATCGAGATCGTGGGAGAGCGGCGTCGGGCGCATGACGCTCGGTTTCGAGCCAAGGTGGTGGGGGAGTCTGTGCAGCCTGGGGTACGCATCCAGGACGTTGCCCGCCGACACGGGATCTGCCCGAGCCTGGTCTATCGCTGGCGTCGCCTCGCTGCAGCCGAGACTGCCTGCGGCTCGGAGCTGCATCTCTTCCCCGCGCGGATTGCGCCTGTTCCGAGCGAGACGCCGGCGGCATCAGAGCCGTTGCCGTCTCGGGTGATAACGCCACGGCGAACGGGGTTGATCGAGATCGAGCTGAACGGCAGCGTGCGCGTGAGTATCGACGAAGGAGTGAGCGTTGCGGCGCTCCGCCGCGTGCTGTCGGTGTTGCGCGGATGATGATGCCACCCTCGGGTATGCGCGTCTGGCTGGCCGCAGGCAGGACCGATATGCGTCGCGGGATGAATGGCCTTGCCCTGCAAGTACAACAGTCCCTGCAGCGCAACCCGCACGCCGGCGATGCGTATGTTTTCCGGGGTCGTCGGGGTGATCTGATAAAGGTTCTTTGGCATGACGGCCTCGGCATGTCGCTATATGCCAAGCGACTCGAGCGCGGTCGGTTCATCTGGCCATCGCCGGCGGATGGAGTGGTTGCGATTACGGCGGCCCAACTCGGCTACATGCTAGAGGGAATCGACTGGAGACACCCGCAGCGAACCTGGCGACCGGAACTGGCGGGCTAAGATTGGACTAGTTGCACAGTTGCCGGGGTTTTTTTGAAGATTTCGCGTGCATGACCACGGGCGAGTGTGATTTCAGTTGTCGGCATGAGCGATTCGGCCGGTACACTTCCGGATGACATCGACGCGCTGAAAGCAGCGCTAATCTCCGAGCAGGCCGCGCGGCGTGATTTTGAGGCTCGTGCCGCTGGTGCCGAGGCGATGGTTGCGCATCTGAAGCTGCTAATCGCCAAGATGAAGCGTGACCGCTTCGGCGCCTCCGCCGAGCGTGGACGCAAGCTGCTCGATCAGTTGGAGATGCAGATCGAGGAACTCGAGACCGCTGCCGCCGAGGACGAAGCGGCTGCCGCTCATGCGGCCACGAACAGGACGAACGTGCGCCCGTTCACACGCGCCAAGCCGGTGCGCGCACCGTTACCGGCGCACCTGCCGCGCGAGCGGCTGGTGCTGCCGTCGCCGACAAGCTGTCCGTGCTGTGGCGGTCAGCTCACCAAGCTCGGCGAGACCACCACCGAGACGTTGGAGAGCATTCCACGGACCTACAAGGTGATCCAGACGGTGCGAGAGAAGTTCTCCTGCCGCTCGTGCGAGACGATCACGCAGCCGCCGGCGCCGTTCCATCCGATTTCCCGTGGCCGCGCCGGTCCGGACCTGCTGGCGACGATCGTCCATGGCAAGTTCGGCGAGCATCAGCCGTTGAACCGCCAAAGCGAGCGGTTTGCCCGCGAGGGCATCGATCTCAGCGTCTCCACACTGGCCGATTGGGTGGGTGCCTGCACGACGGCGCTGTCGCCATTGGTGACGCTGATCAAGGCCCACGTACTCGCCGCCGAGCGCCTACACGGCGATGAGACCACCGTGCCGGTGTTGGCCAAGGTCAAGACCGTCACCGGCCGATTATGGACCTATGTGCGCGACGACCAGCCGTTCGGTGGCGCGGCACCGCCAGCGGCGATCTTCTTCTATTCGCGCGATCGCAGCGGCGAGCATCCGTGCCGACATCTCGCCGGCTACGCGGGCATTCTGCAAGCCGACGCCTATGCCGGGTTCAACGACCTCTACCACCCCGCACGCCAGCCTGGTCCGATCATTGAGGCCGCGTGTTGGGCACACGGACGGCGCAAACTGTTCGTGCTCGCCGAAGTTGCCAAGGCGCCGCTCGCGATCGAGGCGGTGCGCCGGATCGATGCGATCTTCGATGTCGAACGCGACATCAACGGCCTGCCAGCGACCCAACGGCAGGCCGTAAGACAGGTCCGGGTCGCGCTCCCTCGAGAGCTGGATGCGCGTCGAACGCGGCAAGCTCTCGCGTCATGCCGACGTCGCGAAGGCGATGGACTACATGCTCAAGCGATGGGATGCCTTTGCGCGCTTCCTTGCCGATGGACGCATCTGCCTGACCAACAATGCGGCGGAACGCGCGCTGCGCGGAATTGCACTCGGGCGCAAGTCATGGCTGTTCGCCGGTTCGGACCGCGGCGGGGAGAGGGCAGCGGCGATGTATTCGCTGATTGCGTCGGCAAAGTTGAACAACATCGATCCGCGCGCCTGGCTCGCCGACGTGCTCGCGCGCATCGGTGATCACCCAGTCTCGCGGTTGCACGAACTGCTGCCCTGGCATTGGCCGCGAGCTACTCGCGTCGACCGCGCGGCCTGATCAATGGCGGCGCCCAGTTCCGTCTCCACCATCGGCCGGGTGGCCAAGATGCTCGGCGAGGACGAGGACCTCTTGCGCGACATCGCCCTCGATATGGAGCCGGAAGACGGTGTCCTCACCGTCTGGGACATCGACGAAATGTCCACCGTTGCCTTTACCGCCGAAGGTATCGAGAACCTCAAGGAACTCCTCGCGGACCTCAAGAGGTAGGCGACACCAGTGCGTCGTCCGCATGCTTGGTCGACGGCCGTGCAACACCGCGGCACTCGGCGGATGCTTACGCTGGTTGTCGATAGACCAAGATTTAAAGCGACTTAAGAAGCTCTCCCCTAGCAGCAACGTGCTCGTGACCTCCCCGATGCTGGCAGTCACGTTATCTATCTCCAGGTCGCCGACCTTCAGCACGCGAATGCGAAATGTCTGAGACGGCACTTGAGTGCCATCGGCTAGCTCATATGTCCTGCTGCCGAGGAAGTCCGAGTCGTCTACGGTGCCGGCACGCATCAGCGTTAGGAACACGTCGGCCGGTATGCTGACATCAGCAGCGCCGCTATCGACTACGAAGTTTAGAGTGATAGCGTTGTTTATCAAGACCGGAACTACAAGGGTTCCGCCCTCCTCTTGGAGAGGGATATTTGAGGAAAGACTCTGCGACGGCGACGAGCTTGGTAAAGCTTGCGGCGGTGACTCCGGCTGCTCGACCATCCCTGGACCAGCCTGTTGCAATCCCGTGGCCGTCGCCGGCGCCCGTTGCTCAATCGCAGTGGCACCCGCATGTTGCCAAGCCTCGACGGCCCTAGCCTCCAGCGTGGCATCCAATTTCCGGCCCTCTGCGGCAGCAAGCGAATCAATCCAACCCATTGCAAACCAAACTGATAGGGGCGCGGTTGGCGCTACTCCGCCGCTGGCGCACACGGTGAGGAGACCGCCGATCGCATTGTTGCGGGCCTTTTGCCTCTCGGCCGGCGTGCCGTGCGGCAGCCCAGCGGCAGTCTCCAGTCCTCCCATGCCCTGAATCTGGCGGTCCAGGAGAGCGAGAATTCCCGGGCGCATCCCTTCATTGCCGGGCCGGGCCGACACATTGAGGAGACCGCAGGTGTAGGCCGGTGGGACCGTGCCGGGTGGAGATGGGGCAGGACCATTAGCGGATACAGGCGGGCTCCCGGGGCTTGCTGGGTGCTGCGCCAACCATGCTTCAAGCTGGCCGGCTCGAATAAGCCCGGCCGCTGAGTCCAAAACATAGGAGAGTGGCGTATTCTGCTCTCCGGGCTGGTTGCACCTGACTTTAACAAAGGCGCCAAATTCCTTACCTTCTTGAATGGCTTCCGGGGTCGAAGTCTGCGTGAGTGACCCCGAAACCATCGTCAGGTCGGGGTAGCGCCGCTGCATGTATTTGATCTCAGCCCCAACGATAGGAATTAGGGCTTCCTGGGAGGCGCCGACGATATCATTACAGGAGAGGCGGCTGATATCCGGCAGGCTGGAAGGGCTGCTCAGATTGTTGTTGCCTCCTTGCGCCGCTAGCGCTTGGGAATCCTGATCAGATAGGAAGCCGGTGGCCGGCTCATGCTGGGCCTGCTGCCACGCCGCGATGGCCCCACGGGTCCCGGAGCCGTAGACGCCATCGATGGCTGCCGAAGCTGGCAGGTAGCCAAGGGCCTGGAGATCGCGCTGGAGGGCCACGTGCTGCTCGATTGGCCGTCGTGCCTCCTCGGCCGCTGGCCCGTTCAGACGCGCAATCCAGTTGGCCCGCAATTGCTGGAATGCTTGACCGAGGCAGTCTGCCAGGGGCTTGATATCGAGGGGCAACGGCCCGCTCAGTGGCACGCCACATCGTTTCAAGGCGTCGTTTTCAGCGGTAATGGCGTCTACCTTGAGCGCCTGCCAGCCCGCTTCGCCGACCTCTTGACGCATCGCGTAATATGCCTGGACATATTCCAATTCCGTCCGGGGCAGCTCCGGGCTTGCACAGATCAGGAGCTGCTCGGGCGATTGTGCCTTGTTACAATCGAAGCTAGGCCCGATCGCCCACGCTTCGGAATTGCTGATTATCAAGACGACAGCTACGCCGGCCCCCCACAATAGGCGTTTCATTCCTGTCGCCCTCACGGCTTCGCCTTGCCGCTTGCGCCGCCCCCCGACGTAGGCAGTGGAGCCGGCACTCCGATGCAGCAGTGCGCCAGCGATGCCTCGAAGCTAGCGCAGAGGTGCCTACGCAGGCGAGTCTTTGCCGATCCATCCTTTGGTCGGGAAGGGCATCGCGCGTCCTGATCGGTGGACGGTGAGGGCTAGGTAGCTCCGGCGCCATCGGAGGGCGTTGATCGTGTTGGCGGCGAACGGCCTGGACCCGGCCGACCGGGCGCTGGCCGACTGGACCGAGAAGCACGCGCGCAAGGCGTTTGGGAACGCCATGGCTCGGGGCTTGGTACGGATGACGACGCACCGGACGAATTATGTGCGGCGGGAGCCCGCGGCACAGGCAGTCTGACCCTCCAGGTCTCCTCCTTATGGTCCCGGTATGTCAAAGACAGTTAGCTGCCCACCCAGCGTGGTGTAGTTGCTTAGGGCGGCATAGGCACCGACTGCACCTAGTCCCGCATGCGGATTGGTCAACCCTGCGGCCAGGCCGAGCCCCGCCCAACCACCAACGCCTGACAGCACTGCGACGTACTGCCGGCCACCATGCTCGTAAGTCATCACGTTGCCGATGATCCCAGACGGGGTCTTGAACTTATACAGTTCCTTGCCCGTCTTCGCATCGACCGCCTTCAGATAGCCCTCCAGCGTCCCGTAGAACACGACGCCACCGGCGGTAGACAGCGCACCGGCCCAGACCGAGAACTTCTCTGGGTCCGACCAGACGATCTTGCCGGTGGCCGCATCCCAGGCGATGAAGTTACCCATGTTGTTGGCTGCACCGGGTGGCGGATACGTCGACACGCTCGCGCCGACATACGGCTGCCCGGCAGTGTACAACACGCGGAATGGCTCGTAGTCCATGCAAACGTGGTTGGTCGGCACGTAAAACAGCTTGGTGTCCGGGTCATAGCTCGCTGGCTGCTCGTTCTTGGTTCCGAGCACCGCCGGGCAGATGCCAGTATGGTTCACGTCCGGCATCTCGGTCGAGTACTTCTTGTCGAGAATGGGGCGGCCGTAGTTCGGGCTGCTCGTGTCCATGTCGATGCCGCTCGCCCAGTTTACCACGGGATCGTACTTGGCCGCGACCAGCAGGGCTCCTGTGTCGCGGTTCAGCGTGTAGGCGAAGCCGTTTTTATCGAAATGCATCAGCGTCGGCAAGGTCTGACCGTTGATCTGCTGGTCGGTCAGGATCATCTCGTTGACGCCGTCATAGTCCCACTCGTCGTGCGGCGTCATCTGATAGACCCATTTCGCCATGCCGGTGTCGATGTCGCGGGCGAAAATTGTCATCGACCACTTGTTGTCGCCAGGCCGCTGGCTCGGGTTCCAGGTCGAAGGGTTGCCGGAGCCGTAGTAGATCAGATTGAGCTGCGGATCGTACCAGTACCAGCCCCACGGGTCTCCACCGCCGATCTTCCACTGGTCTCCCTGCCAAGTCTTGAGGCTAGTATCGGCTCCGATCGGCTTGCCAAGCATGGTCGTCTTCTCGGGATCGACCAGGAGGTTGCTGTCTGGACCGGTTGAATAGGCCCGCCAAATCTGCTTGCCAGTGTCCAATGAATATGCAGCGAACCATCCTCTCACCCCGAATTCACCGCCGGAGACGCCGACAAAGACCTTGTCCTTCACCACCATCGGCGCGTCAGTGCCGGTCGCGCCTTTCGAGGGGTCGTCAGTCGTTGTCACCCACACGGCCTTGCCAGTTTTGGCGTCCAACGCAGCCAGCTTCGTGTCCGCTTGGTGCAGAATGATTTTGCCGCCACCGTAGGCAACGCCGCGATTGACAGTGTCGCAGCACATGACGGGGATGACGTTTGGGTCCTGCTTGGGTTCGTATTTCCACAGGATCGTGCCGTCATTATTGAGGTCGAGCGCATAGACGACGTTGGGGAAAGGGGTCACCAGATACATCACATCGCCGATTACCAGCGGCCCACCCTCATGCCCGCGCAGCACGCCGGTCGAGAAAGTCCAGGCAACCTCCAGCTTGCTGACGTTGGACGCGTTGATCTGGCTGAGTTTGCTGTAGCGGGTGTTTGCATAATCTCCGGTCGGCATCGCCCAGTCAGCCACCACAGGTTCCTCGGTTGGCTTGATCATACGAGGGGGTACAGGATTCGTCTGAGGCGCGACGCGTTGGGAAAGGCGGTCGATCTGGTTAGATACGAGGGCGACTTCACCCTCGTGCTCCGATCGCCAATAGGTAACCACTACGTCAGTACTACCCAGATGGACATCGCTAGGCCAGTCGTTGCATAATTGAGGATCGGGAGTGAATGTGCGAGTTGGGGCGATTGTGCACTTCACAATCTTGCCATTGATCCGCATAGATGATCCGATAAAGAAGTCCGTGATCTTGCCGTCGGCGCTTCTGATCGAGAAGGCACCCGACTTATTTCCAATGCCGTAATCCAGAAGAACTCCGGTGGTTTTGTTGAGATCGGCACCGCTGGGCTGCTCCGGGAAGAAGGCATCATTCTGAGCCCGCGCCAAGTTTGCCGAAGCTATCGCCGTGGATATGATCATCGCAGCCAAGAAGCGTCCGCGCACTACCCTGATCTCCCGAACACGCGGGCAGATTACGCAAGAGCACGGCGATTTGAAAGCTACTCGCCGAACGGTTGTCCTTGCCACGTAACTACGCCTCTGATCCGTGGTGGTGAAGGCCAGGAAACACATGGGTCCTCACAAATCGGGGTCGATGCTGCCGCCCGGATCAGCGGCGACGCGCCCAGGACGGTTCACACCATCATTGACAGCCCAGCAGGGCAAGCTACTATTCGTATCGAGATCAGACAGGCAAGTCCCCAGGTCGGCGCCAACGATGGTGATAGTCAACTCGCGCACCGCTTTCTTCTCGTTGCGACGAGCGGCGATACGGCCTTTTGCGATCGCACTCTGGGTCGCGGTCTGGGCTGGAAGCCATGCAAACTCACAATCCCCCGCAAGTCTCAGGCAAAACTGCGTGCGCTATGGGGGTCAAATCGTAGCAACCGCCCGGAAATACAATCTCGACTCAACATTGCTGGCGGCAATGGCAGCGCAGCAGACTGGAGGTCCCGATCAGGATTCGGGAAGAAATGTTGTCCAAGATGATGGCAATGGTTACGGACTGTTCCAGATAGATTCGACCTATCACTCAAGTTTCACAAGCACCCCGAACGCGATGGTCCCCGCATTCAATACTGACTACGCTGGACTAATCCTGTCGAATTTCTTCAGAAAATACGGTGACATTGACGATGCTGTCAAAGCGTACAACGCCGGGATTCCTGTTTGCGGCAGTAAGACGTACTGGCGCTCGACTGGGCAGCACCTCTGCTATTTGGAGTCGGTCCAGAAGCATCAGCAAGACATCATGACTCACCAGCAAAATACCAACAATCATTGCTGAGGTGGAGAATGTGTCGTTGGCAGAAATCTATGCTGGCTATGACTACCGTCATGGCTGTTGTCGCGTCGGTGAGTTCCCTACAGGCACAGGGGCAGAGCTATTTTCCAGCGCGGCCGAAGGATGTCATCCTCAACAAGGCGACCGGTACCTTGCTTGATTATGGTGTCGGGAATCAGTCGGGCTCCTTCACTATTCGGAGAAGCGATGGGCAGGTGCTGGAGTTCTATGTCGGTCAGGCCATGCGCATCGGGGATAAGATTGTGCATTGCACCATTCCCCCAATCAGAGATTTTGTGCCCGACCCCCGATTGTGCACAGATTGGCCAGCGAACGTAAAATTGGGCAGCACCGAGGTGCGGGTTGTCTACTGGAGGTCTGAATACGAGGGAGATGCCGTTAACGTTTCGGATGAGATAAACCCATTGTATTAGTGTTCAGCCGTTGCACCACATAGAGAGGGCCAGCGCGATGCCTGGCTTGCCCGCCTGGCCGGCCCGGTGCGGCAGGAAGCTACACGGCCGATAGATCAGCACGTGGCCCTCCAACGCGATCTCCAGGCGCTTGACTTCCTGCCGGCTTCCTCGCCCCTTGATGGCGTCCATGGCCTCGCGACCCGAGCCGCTTTCGCTGCTTGGCAGCGAGCCCAGGACGAGACCGCCACCGGCACCCTGAGCGATGCTGATGCCGCTGCGCTCGACCAGCAGGCAGCGGCCGGCACCGGAGCGATTGCAACAGCGGAATATGGTACGGCGATGGCGCCGATAGCGGAGCAGCCGGTGTCACCGCCGCAGGCTGTCCAAGAGCTCCAACCGCAGGCTGCCATGGGCGATAGCAGCAGCGGCGGCGCTGCCGGTTTCGCCATCCTGCTCCGACGCGTGCGCCTTCGCCCAGGGTGACATCGGCGACCGTTACGATCGGATCGGCACTGCCGAGATACTCGCCTTCGCGGTCGTATCGGTCGCCGCCGACCACCACGCCGTTGCCGGCGAGCGGCTGCGCATTGCCCTCGATGCGGAAGAAGTGAGCTTGCGGCTTGAACAGCCCCCGTCGTCAACGAACAGGACGTCACCGCTGTCCCACATTTTCGCCGTTTCGATATAGCCGCCAACCATGCGTTGCAGATCGGTGAGGCCGGCATATCAACCTCGCTGATCGTGCGCGCCGCGGCGTCGATGAAGAGTGCTTTCATGACGGGTTCCTCACAGCGCCAGATGTTGCTGCACGGCCTGCAGATGAGCTGGCAGCGGAATCCGATCGACCGGGCCGCGCGCCAGGGCCTCGCGCAGCCAGGCGCTCTCGGGCTCCTGCAAAATCCGCCGGCACTCATCCGCCGCGTCTTTCTCGAGCTGCACCAGCTTGAACTTTTTGTCCCGCGTGAAACGCTCGATGGTTTGGCGGAAGTAGGCGCGCACATCGACCGCGCTGTCGCCGATCGCCTCGTAAAACGAGCGATACCCGGTGGGGCTGACCCAGAGCCCGTCGGGATTGGCTGCCACGATGCTCGCGTTGAACGCAAATCCGCCCCAGATGCAGCGGATCGGCACGTAGTCGAGCCAGAGCAGGAACGTGCCAGGCCGGGCCCATGACGGGATCTCTCCCGGCTTCGCGCCAAGCTGGCGGGCAATGAGTTCTCTGCCGTCGCCGCCGTCCCAATCGCGCAGCTCGTCGAGCTGCTCGATCAGGCGGCTTAGCTCGGTGCCCAGCCATGCCGTCGAGTTCGACCGGCAGCTTGCCGGCCCGCTGCGCCATCCAGGCGGTATCGACGGCATCGAGCCGCGCGGCGATCTCGGCGAGAAGGCTTTCGCGCGTCGGTGCGGCCTGGGATTTCGCGGGCTTCGTGTTCACCGGCTTGCTGACTGCCCGCTTGCTGGGCTTGGCGGCTTGGCGCTTCGGCTTGGTTCTCATGTGCGTCACTCCTGGTTCGCGGCTGGGCGGGGATGCCCAACGGTCTGCGCGCTCTGGCGCAGAGAGAAGCCGCCGCCGGCGACGGCTTCCCCCTGGGTCAGCCGTTCAGCCTGGCGGCCAGCGCATGATAACTCGGCGGAAAGGCCCGATATGTGCGCTTGTCGATCGTCGCGCCGCCTTTCTCCTGCGGCAGCAGCTCGAAGCCGTGCATCACCAGCCAGCGGAACCGTTGCGTCAGGTTCAGCCGCTCCGGCGCCGCCGTCACGTTCGGATGCGAGCGGATCGTCCCGCTCTGCTTGTGCCAAATCGCGATGCCGCGGCTCTGCGCCTGCTCGACCGCCGCCAGCAGCCACTCGCGCTCCATGAGGCGCGCCTGTGGGCCGCTCTCGCCGCCGGTGATGACCCAATCGAGCCCGCTGAAATCGAGCTGATCGGTCGGGCCCACGATCGGCTCCACCGAGGCGAATACCGTCATCGCTCCGCCGGTGCGCTCCTTGATCGTGCGCAGGATGTGCAACCGCCCGGCAACCCGATTGTCCTCGGCCGAGACGCCAAACCAGATGTTCGGCGGCGCACCGGAGCTGGCATAACGATCGACCAGCAGCTTGCGCGCCCTGATCTGCCGCTTGGTCAGGACCTGGAAGATCGTATCAGGCGCGCCTTCCATCACCTCGAGCGTCTTACCGATGATTTCGTCCGATACCTGCTCGAAGAACAAATCCGAGAGGCTGTTCACGAACACCAGGTGCGGTGCGCGGCGGCCGTCTTGGTCGACGATCGGCCTGAAGCGCCGCACGTGATCCAGCCGATCGAGCCGCAATTGCACCTTGCTGAAGTCCTGTTGCCAGCGCCGCTCGACCAGATACTGCGCGTAACAATGCTCACAGCCGGCGCTAACGGCCTTGCAGCCGACCCACGGATTCCACGTGCTGTTCGTCCAACTGATGCCGGTGCCAATGACTGTCACGATGTTTCCTCCGAGGGTTCATCCTCCAGGAGCAATGGCGATCGGATCAATGCGCGCTCATAAACGCGACGCCTCTGCTCATCTGTAGCGGCAGTCATGAGGCGTTCGACCTCGGCGGCACTCAACCTCGTGCCCTCTGGCAAGTCTTCCCAAATGACGTGCTCAAGATGAACCGCCAATTTCTCGTCGCGCGTCATCTGATCCTCCCTGACCGATGAGCGCTGCCGCCGACGCCCTGATTGATCGCGACCAATTCCGCAGCATTGCGGCCGGCGACGAAGGCTTTGCCGTCCCGGATCGACCGCCCCGCCCGGGGGCGCCCGATGACAATCCCGAGCGCCTCCAGCGCCTCGTCGAGCATCGGCGTCTTGATCAACATGAGGTCACGCCCGCTCGATTTGACCGCGAAGTCGCGCTTCGACTTGAGCTCGCGCAGGCGCTCCCCAACCCGGCTCGCCATGCCGACGCTGAAGCTGTGCAGCATTTCGTTCTGGCCGCGGCGATCACTGAGCGCGTAATCCGCGTTGAACATCGTGTAGCTCGTGCCCTCGCGATCGATCGCGCGCTTGAACACCAGGGTCAGATATTCGGCGATGCGCGTGTCGAGGTCGAGGCCGAGATAGACTATATTGCCTTGTTGCGACCAGCAGCGGCAGTCGGTGAAGCGGGCGATCTCCGTCACGGCGAAGCGCACGTGATGTCGCGCCACGGCGATGTCGAGCTGGATGACCTCCTGCTCTTCCAGGCTGATCTCATCGAGGGTCAGCTCGTAGACCTCCAGCAGCCGGTCAACCGCCGCGGCCGCCGCCTTCGCCTCTTCCTCGGTGCAGCCGTTCGCCACGGTTTTCGCCATCAGGGCGCGGATGCGGGCGATCATCGCATCGCGCTGGCGCGTAGTGTCGTCCATTGTTGTCTCCGTTACGAAAGCGGGGAGCGGTTGCCCGCTCCCCTCGCTTACTCAGGCGCTGCGCTTGGGCGCGCGGTTCTTGATCGCCACGCGCCGCCGCGTGACCTTCGGTTCGTCATTGGCCGGTATCTGATCCTCGCTGGCCGCTTCGTCCTCGGCCGGCTTGTCCTCGACCTCGTTCAATTCCGCGGTACCGCTCGCGTCGTCTTGCGCGGGCGCTTCGCTCTGGTCCTCGAGCGCGGGCAGGCCTGGCGCCCGCTTGAGAACCTCGGCGATGCGCTCGTTGAATACCTTGGCGTTCTCCAGAAACTTGGCTTTCCCCGCTGGGTCGTCGGTCTGCTCGGCCCACACCCGATTGCGCGTGGCATGCGCGCGCAACGCGGCGACCGTGAGCTTGACCGCAGGCGCCAGCAGCGCCGCCGTCTCGTTCGAGGTTTCTGGCGAGGCGAGCTTGGCCGGCATAATGATCAGGATGGCGCCCGGCCAGGTCGAGAAGTCGAATACCATGGGCGCCGCCTGATCGCCGTTCGAGTTGTACGCGCGCACGACCATGCCGTTCTTGGATCGAAGGTCCTTGGGCAGCCCGGCATCGAGCAGCTTGGCGATCTCGGCGCAGTGTTTCAGATACGCCGAGTTGATGCCGACCGGTTCCCACTCGCGGCCGATCGGCCTGCCGTCCTCGTCGAGCCCGCCGAAGGAATCGGCCTGCAAGACCCGATCGTAATCGGGAAACGTGCCGGTGCTCAGCGCGGCCTGGAAGACGATCGAACGGGTGACGTCGGTCAGCTCGACCTTCGCCGCGCCGCGCGCGTAGGAGATGCGAACCGCACGCGCCTCATGCTCTTTCGCGATCATGCTGAGGCGAGGCTTCAGCCCGTCGTTCGAGATGATGAGGCCGCCGGCGAGCCATGACGGTGCGCCGTCCTTGGGCAGCGGAAACGAGGCGACGAACATCCGCGTCCCGTCGGTGGCGGTCGCCCGGCCGACCCCATCCTTGCTGTGCAGGAAGACGCCTTGCAGCCATGGCCGGCCGGCGTCGTTGCGGGCGCTCACTGCCTCGGCGGCGAGTAGGATGGCGCCCGGCACCACCAGGTGCTCGGCCGGTGGCAGCTTTTCGACCTTGGACGCGCGCGGCCGCGGCTTGTGGTCGATCACCGCGAGTGCGGTGCCGTTGTTATCGCTCATGATCAGTCTCTCCGGGTTCCAGGCGAGCGGGTGTGCTCGCCAGCTCTGCGCTCTGGCGCATGGGGATCGGGCATCGAGCCGATGCCCGCCCGCCCTATGGGTCAGCAGTCCTCGATGGGCTCGTCGTGCCAATAATCAGGATCGCTCAGCACGTCCGATCGAAATTCGCGCATCCTGCGCTCATGGCACTTTGCGCAGGTGAAGGTCAGGAAGATGCCGCGCGCGTCGTGCTGCGCTTCGCGCGAAAGGCCGCTGCCGCAGGAACAGGTCATGGCCCGTAGCCTTCTTCGCGATCCGCGCACTCGTCGCACTGATAGCCGAGCTGGCGATCCGCCGGCGTCAGGCGATTCGGCTGGCCGCAGGTCGGGCACGGCAGGTTGCGCGGATTGCGCCGCGTGGCCCGGCGCAGCGCCGAGCGCCCACCGGGATCCGCGAACTGGAAGCGGTCGTCATCGTAATCGCGGCTGCTCATGTCACGCGCTCCGCTTGCACATGACGTTGAGCGCGAAACTGATCGCGTGGCCGTTCGGCGATGGCACGGACACGGCGCCGCCGGTGCTCGCGAGCAGCAGGGTCTTGCCGGTTGACGATGGCGGTGCCGCTTTGATCGCGGCGGGCGAGATGTCGATCTCGATAACGAGCTTGGCGTTTTTGACGGCGTGCGTTACGTTGTGCATTGCTTTGTTCACTCCGGGAGCGGGCGGCGGGCGGGATTGCCCGCCGCCCTATTTGTCACCGGCCTGGGCGGGATTGCCCCTGGCGTTCGGCCCCTGAGCGGGATTGCCCTGGGCAGAGGTCACGATGACCTCATGATGAAACTATATCATATCATATCGGTTTATGCACGAGATTTCCGTGCCAGAGGCCGTTAAGAACACGTAATATGTGTGGAGGGAGGCCGTGGAGGCGCGTGAGAGGGGGGCGAAGCCAGGCCACAAAAAAGGCCGGACCCCTCGCTAGAGGCCCGGCCTGAAGTCGCTGGTCTCTCTAGCAGAGCTGAATGCCGATCACCGCGCAAGGAGTGCCCGCGCCGTAAAGCTCGGCGGCTGGTCCGTCGGCCGGCCTAACGTCGAACGAAGTGATGATACCCTCGATGCGCGTGCGCGTGTAACCGAGTGCCAATGTCACGCGCCGGCCAGGTCGACAGTGCTGCTCATTCCAGTGCGGGCCGTAGCGGCGCCACTCGACGGTTTTCTGGCCGCTCGCGAACGCGTGGAACCACTGCGCCTTGAGCGGCACGAAGAGAGGTCGTTCTTCCATTTGTGGGCTCCTGGGCGAAGATAAACGAAAAGGCCGACCCTCGGAGAGGTCGGCCTCTTGAGCGAGCTGCTCGGCCGTGTTCAGGCGCGCTCGGCGACGAATGCCTCGGCGATGCGATGCGCGCTGATGTAGGCCGCGCCCCGCTTGAACGCGATCTCGCTGCCATCCTCCTGCACGTGCACGATGCGCGTGGCGCGGAGATGAGCCGCGATGCAGTTCACGGTCTGAGCGAAGCTAGGGTCCTCGGACTCCTCGATCGCGAGGGTCAGGAAGCGGTCGATCCGCTGCATGAAACCGAGCACGGCCTTGAGGCTCGCCGCGTTCGCGATCGAGCCGCAGAAGAGCGTCCCCGCGTGACCGACAAGCTCGCCATCCTCGAGGCGGGCGCGGACACTGAGGTCGAGCAGAGCGCGCTCAAGGTCGGGGGTATCCTCGCGCGTGAGCACGTTGCCGTCCTGCACGAAACGAAACGTGAGCACGAGGTCTCGCTCGGTCTCGCTGATCACGAGGTCGAGCGTGACGTTGGCGTTGCGCGCGGCCGCGGTATTCTCGGTGCCGACCGCGGTCGAGACGAGCCCGCCCTTGCGGGCCGCGCGCGTCTGGGCCGCCCGCTGGGCGGGTGAGAGTGTGACGTTCATCGAAGTCCCTTCACACATGGAGGCGAGCGGGATCGCTCGCCACTATGCGTCCTGGCGGAGCGCATAAGGAGCGGGTCTCGCTCGCGCGAGGCCCGTTCCTTCTGCGTTACGCGGCGCGGCGGGCGCGGCGGGTCGTGACGGCCTTCTTGGCGCTCGCGCGGCGAGCGTTGGCGCGACGGGTCGCGACGGCCTTGCGCGCGATCGCGCTGAGGTCGAGGCCGAGGCGGCGCTTGGTCGCGGCGGCCTTCTGGCCTGGGGTCAGAACGACCTTGCGGGCCTTGCGGGTCGCGCGGGTGGCGAGGGCGATTTTGCGGGTCATGGGCGGGTCCTCTCGCGTGAGGGGGAGCGGGATTGCTTCCTTCGTTGCAGTAGTAAATATAAGAAGTTGCACGCGATACCACAAGGATAATCGGCAGGTGGGGCATTAACCTGCCGTAATTCCACTTGAAAGGGAGAGGTCAGGGAGAGGGGAGAGGAGAGAGAGGGGGGGTCAGGGGAGGTCAGGGGAGGGTCAGAAGAGAGGGGGAGAGGGTCCAGGGGGGAGGTCTGGGGGAGGTCAGGGGAGAGGTCTCATGAGATGAGGCGGGCCACAGGGGGCGCGGATCGCCACCGAGGTGGAGATTCTCGCGGGATGCGGCGGGCCGCCTGGGTGGGCGGATTGTCTCGTGGGCTGCGTTGCCGGGGTTTCACGTTCCGATCTAGGAATAACCTTGCACCCGAAGGCGGATTGTGCTATGCGCGCGGGCGCACGTTTTCGGCCATCCCGCCGGAAAGGATCAAATGAAAGTGTTTGACTCAGCGAACGTCGAACTGCCGATGCGACCGGAGCGCGTGTCTGAATGTCTCGCCGCCATCGGCTGGTCGCAGGCCGAGCTGAGCCGCCGCCTCAAGATGTATCCCGACACTGCGCGGGATTGGGCGAAAGGCAAACGAAACATCCCGTATGTCGCCGCACTCTGGCTGGAGCTGCTCGCCGCGTCGTTCACCGAAGTGGAGGCGCCGAAGAACCCCTGGGATATGCCGTGGGCGGATAATATGACGGGCGAGAACCTGGCGACCGCCTTGCGCGACCTGAGCTGGACCAAGAAGGAGCTGGCGTACCGGCTGAACTGCAATCTCGGCGCGGTTAATCACATGCTCGCCGGCGCCCGGCCAATCGGCGCCAACGTCGCCTCGTGGCTGTACATGCTGGTCGCCATTCTGCACATCAATCCGATGCCCGAAGGCTGGCGCAAGCCGGCCGAGGCGGCATGAAGCAGCCTGCCGAATCGGAAGACAAAGCCGTCAGCACTGCCGCCGAGCTGCGGCGCAAGCGGGCGATCTGGATCGAATGGCACAAGGCGGGCTACTCGCGCGATCGGCACCTGCGCGGGATCCACGCCTTCGGTGATCCGCTGGTCCTGCACCAGCACTATCAGCCGCCGCGCGATGCGGTCGAACGTCACCGAGATGCGCCACGGCCGAGCTGGCAGCGAGGCGGGCGAACGACGCAGCTTCCCTATTGGCTGGCCTGTCGCGACATTGTCGAGATCGTGCCCGTGCCGTAAGCCGGTGGGGACCGGCGAGGGCCTCAGCGGCTTTCCCACAGGATTTTTCTACCTCGGGTTGAACGGCCTGCAGCGCGCAACAACCGAGCGCCAAGCTGACGCGCCCGTCTGCCTTGGTACGCCCCCTGGCACAAAAAAAGGATTTTTACGAGGGGCCTGGGGTGAGGGGGGAACAGGGACGTTAAATCGCTAGTGTCTGGCCGCGAAAATTACTTCACTTTCGTATTCCCGAGCCGGGAAACAACGCAAACAGTAGGGCTCCAAGCTGTAAAGTTCCAGCAAGCTTCTTCTTCCCGCGATTTCCCCTCGATCGGCCTGCCGCGTCAGATTATCGGCGCACCGCCCCATCCAGTGCCAGCAGCACCGCCGCCGGGGTCGAGGCCGCGCTCGGCTGCCAGCACGGCCGCATGACGGGCCAGCGCGCTCATGAGCTGATCCCGCACCCGATGGGTGAAGGCGTAGATCATGGCGTCGAATTTCGAGGCGTCGACCAACTCGCCGCGGCGGATCCGCAGCAGCATATCGTTCAACCGCGCGGTGGCGATTTCGGTCGAAACCCGCAGCCAGGTCTCGGCGTAGGCTTCGAGCGCCATCAGATTGCTCGCGCGGCCGCCTCGGCCTCGCCGGCGAGGTCGCCCAGCTCGGCCAACACCAGGTCGGTGAACTCGGCCAACAGATCGGCCGCCACGGCGGTGTCGATGCCGAGGGCGGCGGCGACCGGTTCCGCCTCCGTCGTCGCCAGTCGGCGCAACTCGGCGAGCATTGCCTCCACGTCGGCCAGCATGTCTTGCATGGCCTCCTTGCGATCGAGGTGCCGGGCCTGCAGGCGCTCGAAGCGATGCCTGATCAGCCGCAGTTTGGCGACCCCGCCAGCGATCTTGGCCTGCGCTGAACGGCGCCCCGCATCATTCTCGTCTTGATCGGTGACGCGCACGCGCCGCAGGCTGGCCCAGGACCGATCGGCCTGCTCGCGGTCGATGATGCCTCGGCCGAGCTGCTTGATGACGCCGGTGTTGATTTGATTGTAGATTGTCCTTTCCGACACGCCGTGCAGCCTGGCGTACTCGGCGATCGAAATCGGCTCAGCCATGAATAATCTTCTCCGTTACTTGTTGCCCGAGGCGGACCTGGCGGTGTTCGAATGGGCCGACGAGCATCGCGTGCTGGCCTCAAGCAGTGCAGCCGAGCCAGGCCGCTATCGATCGAGCCGCGCGCCCTATCCGCGGACGATTATGAACGATCTGGCGGTGATCTCTACGGGGCGGCGCATGGTGCTGAAGTAGGCCGCCCCAAACCTGTCGAATATAGTCGTTGCCCGTCTTCTCGATGAAGTTGCGCACCTTCATGTCCTCGATCATCCGCTGGCGCAGTGGGCTGATGGGCTTCTCGCTCATTGGGGTGCTCCTCGTCTTGAGGTTGACACCCCGATCTTTGGCTCACGCCGCTCCCATCACACTTACCTCCCGGCGTCATCCCGGCTCTGGCGGTACGCGCAGCTCCTCTCCCGCGCAAGCGGGTTGGTTCTCGAGCGGCTCCAGTGATTTGAGTGAGGAGCCGGATACCGCCGCTCTGGGTGGAATACGGTCTGTCGGCTATCGGGCCCGGATCGTGCAAACCGGACATCCGCCTCGGGCCGGTTGTGGCCGAGAGCAGTCGTTCGCTCGACCACGGGCCGTCGCCTGGACTGTCCCGATGCCAGGGAGTAGGATAGCGATCAGTCGGTCAGCGAGGAGGAATCATGAAACTCGCAGGCAAAAAGGCTCTCATTACCGGAGGCAACAGCGGCATCGGCCTGGCCACTGCCCGCCTTTTCGTCTCTGAAGGCGCGGAAGTCGCAATTTCGGGTCGCGACCAACGGACACTGGATGAAGCGGTCGCCGAGCTGGGATCGAAAGCGCACGGCTATCGCGCTGACGTTACGGTTGCGGAGGACCGCAAGAGGCTTTTCGCTGAACTCGCCAAAGATTTTGGCAAACTTGACATTGTCTTCGCTAATGCAGGCATTTCTGGCATGACGCCGACTGGCACGACCGACGAAGCCATCTTCGAGAAGATAGTCCACACCAACCTCAACGGCGCCTTCTTTACCGTCAATTCAGCCGCTCCTCTCATGAACGACAACGGCAGCATCATCTTCAACGGATCAGTGCACAATTATCTCGGTCAACCAGGCTTGGCTGCCTACGCTGCTACGAAAGGCGGACTCGTCTCGATGGCGCGATCCATCGCCGCAGACCTTGCACCGCGCAAGATTCGCGTAAACGTGGTGGCCCCGGGAGCGACAAAGACTCCCATCTGGAAGCGCGGGGTGCGCGCCAATGCCACGGCAGAGGAATCCGCAAAAGTTTCCGACTTCTTCTCTTCCACGGTTCCACTTGCCCGTTGGGGCGAGCCGGAAGATCTAGCCAAGGCTGTGCTTTTTCTTGCGTCGGACAATTCGTCGTACATCAACGCGGTGGAGCTGATGGTGGATGGCGGACTGACGGGCGCTCCCTTCGGAGCCCCTATTCTTCGGGGCTGACCGTAGAGAATGGTTACGGAGTAAGAACTGACGGACTCTTGGATAAAGCGTGGGTATTCACGCTACGATGGAATTTAAAGTCCGCCGCCTAAGAGTGCGAAATCATAACGGACGGAGGAACATCCGCATCACTCGGTGCCAAATCGCCAAGTCACCTAGGGCGAGCTAATTGCGTTCGTTTCGAGGAGATCCTGCATGTCACATCACTTCGATACCAAACTGGCGAAGGAAGATCCGAGCCTCAACCTCTGCGACTTTTATTTATTTGACGGCCCCTCGGGCAAGACGGTGATGGCGATGACCGTGAATCCGGATGTAGGATTATCGGCTCCCGATACGCTTCATCCAGAAGGGCTCTACGCGTTCCGGTTCGACCTGAACGGAGATGCGAGGGAAGAGGTTACGTTCAAGTTCAGGTTTGATGAACCACGACACGGAGATAGCAGCGAGCATACTCACATTCAGCCGTTTGTGGTGCGGAAGGCGACTGGTGACGATGCTCTTCGTGGTGACGCCGGAGAGAGTCTGGTTGAGGGTGAAACCGGATCGGTAGCGACTGATTCGGATCTTCGTGCGTATGTCGGGATTGCTCCAGAGCTATTTGCGGCAAATGCTGGATTCAGCACATTTATGACTGCTTTCTATAAGGACCAGCGCTTCGATGGGGACGCCGTTCTGCATCAGCAGAATCCCTTTGCGAGGCGGAATGTTACAGCGATTGTGCTGGAAGTGCCGAGCGAACTGATTGGAAAGGGAAAAATCAACGCATGGGCGACGATCTCCCTCTTTGGCCATGCGCCGGAGGTACAAGTTTCGCGTTGGGGCCTGCCTATGGTTACGCATCTCTTCCTGAACGACCCGAGCGATCAAGAGGTGAAAGAACAATTCAACGCGTCGGTTCCGTCTGAAGATCTAGAGCGCTTCGCGAAGTCGATCGCGGATTTTGCGGAGAAGATGACGACTTATGCCGGTTCGGCGGCGGACCCGGGTGAATACGGGAAGCTGATCGCTGCACGGCTTTGTCCCAACACATTACCTTACGAGCTTGGAACATCCGCCGCATTTGAGGTATCCAGCTTCAATGGACGCGCGCTCGGCGACGATGCGCTGGATGTGATGTTGACGCTGGCGGCCCACACGCCTCTTGTCGATGGACTTGCTCCCGACCGCGGGCGCATTCGCAAGGACTTCCCGTATTATGGAGCGCCGTATACGGCGGAGGAGCAGGTCGGGGTAAGGCCGATGCCGCGCCCGGCCAAGAAATAGGCGCGAAGCGACGCTTGAGAATGAAGCTGGGATCGACCTGAGTCCCGTCTCTCATCCAGGGATGAGTAGAGTCGGTTGGTCATTGAACTTGCCCCCAACCTTGAACCACTTGCCCCGTTCGTTCGCCATTCTTCCATCTTATGTCGTTCCAATCCGGCGATATAGGCTGGTGGCGCGGGCATCCGGCGAGGTCATGCTTCCTCTTACGGCCGAGCCGCGATCGCAGATCATCTCGCGCTCATGTACGGACGAATGCAGCGTGTGCGCGAACTTGTCGTGGAGGGGTCGTTCCCGCCTCAATAGGGCGGATCCAATTCTTTGAGGGGAACCACCGTCGTCCGCTCTGGGGCACAATCGTCGGCGCCGCGTTGCGATGAACGTCCGCTTCTAGTGTTGCGATCCTATCGCTTCGATCCCCGGCCTCCATCTGGTTCGCGGCCGATCCCGCCATCCCGGTCGGGATCGAAGTGTCAAAGTCAGAACACTAGGATCACCCGATGAGTGGCGTCGCGGCCGGGATGGGTCGATTCCAGCGGTAGGCGCTGCCGGTTCCCTGCCGCCGCTTTGGGTCGATACCGACGGTTGCAGTCGCTGCCACCCGACCGCCGCAATGGGTCGAGCCCAGTTCGTTGGAGCGGCCCGACTGGATTCGTGATTTGGCGCGAGTATCATCACCCGCACCACCGGCATGCGACGGAGATGCCGCAGAAAGCTGCCTTTCGCGAGGGTCGTCGGATAATCCAGGCATGGGAGGCCGACGACGACGTGTGGTCGGAGGCGCGCGCAGCGAGCCGGTCCGGGGACCTCGTGATGCCTTGTTGCGAAGTGAGGGCAACCGCCAAAACCTCACACCTTGGCTTCAGGTTCTTCGCGCATCGGCCTATGCCTGACAACACGTGCCTATGGGTCGACCAGAGCACTGAAATGGTCTGCTGGTTCCTGGGGCCTACGACGAGAGCAGAGATCGGAGAGGCGCCTGATCGACCGGTCTTCAAGGTGCCCGTGACATCGCTGCGGCCGAGGGCTTCGTCGCCGACCAAGTAAAGCTGCTTCTCACCCGCCAGTCGGTATGGCGGCAAGCGAACCAGCCGGTCCGGTGCCAGGTCCCGTTCCGACTCGTCTGCCACTGGTACGACTGCCCCAAATGCAACGCCCGGTTCGTCCACGCGCCAGTGGTCTGGCTGCTACGCAACGAAGCGCAGGCGTTGCAGCGGCCTGAGAGCGAGTGGACCGCAGACTTGCCGCAGGAAGCAGTTGCGCAAGCGCTGGCCAACTATGCGGTTCGCACCGGTCGGCCGACCGCCAAATTGAACCGGTCCAGTCGCGTCGGTATAACCTTCGTCTGCCCAACGGCCGGTTGCCACCACGTCGTTGGCGACTTTCACATCGAGCCTGGCATGGCGCGCCTTTGGCCAGGCCGCGATGCGGACGGGGTGGTGGAGCTTGACGTGCCTCCCAGACCCGACATTCCATCGTCGACTACTGGCTCCTGGGACCTTCCGCTGCCCGAATTACGGCCATGGACTGAACCGGAGCGCGACATCCCCGGCTGGCAGCGCGCGGAGCACGCCGCCAGGAAGGCCTTGGACCACCAGGACGAGGAAGAGCCGTACGAGGCCCGGGACCGGCAGGACTGTGAGCGGTGGATCAGGCATCGGGGGATAGATGCAGGCGCGCAGGGTTCCTGGGCGGACTCCGACTGGGATGCCACTAAGCGGGCGTTCGGCGAGGCAAGGATCAGAGAGTTGCGACAAACAGCGGCGGCCGCCTTGGGGTCCGAGGCGGCGGCGGACGCATGGCTGGAGCAGCCCGAGCCTGCCATGGGCGGCATGACGCCACGGACCTACGCGATGGCGCGCTCCGATTGTTTGGCCCTGGCCAAACCGCTGCTCGCGGCACTCAAGACGCGAAGAGAGGGCCCGCCGGTTCGAGCTTAGCGGTCCAGCTACCGCTGCTTTGGCTGGAACCCGGCCGATCCGCTTCCGGGCAGTAGTGGTCGAAACTGGACATCCGCCTCTGGCTCCACATAGGCCGAAACGAGACTGACGTTTTGGGCGGAGAGCTCGGAAAGGTGCGGTCCAGTCGGCTTGCTGTGGGCGGGGATCGCGCCGCCTGCTCGACCTGCTGCCATAAGGCCGCCCCGTTCCGCCCGGTCACCATTCCGCTAACCGCTCTGTAGAACGCGCGTTGAACTACGCCGTCTCCACCGGCAGCCTCACAAGTGCGTCGTGGTCGCGCGATATCGGTTCTCGATTGTTTACCCCAGTCCGACGCGCGCGATCGCCTCCGCATGGACTTGGGCGCAATCCACGATGCGGTACGGGTAATCAGGCTTGTCAAACGCCAAAAAGAGGTCGGTTCCACCGAGTACAACGGCTTTCGCGCCGTGCGCGTCGATCAGTTGTGTCGCTGCATTCTCGAAGAAGGCCCGTTGCTCACGGGTCGCTCTTCCCGAAACCGCCATGGCGATGTAGTGCGTGTGCGCCGCCTGCAGTTCGTCCGCGGGAAGCGATACCACCTCCACGGTCGAGAGGCCGTACAAGCGAGACTCCATAATAGCGCGTGTACCCAACACGCCGACCCGCTCTATGCCTGTGGCGGAAAAATATTCCTCCAGTGCCGTCAGCCCGCTGATCAGCGGCAGGCTTGAGATGGGAGCGAGATCCTTTATGCAGAAATGGGCGCCCATAGAGGCTAGAGCGACCGCCGCGCATCCACCCGCCTTCAGCCGATCGATGTATCCGGCGAATATCCTAGCCTGCGCAGTCAACTCGCCGGCTTCCAAATGCTGCACCAACTCGCGTGCGTCAGCGTTCGCGATGCGCCTTTCGGCCTGCGCATAGAGCTTCACGAGCGCGCGGTAATAAAACTCCGTCGCGGCCGGTCCAATCCCACCGATCAAGCCAATGTGCACGGCGTTCACCTATCCATGTTCATGATGTAGGTCTCCGGCGCGGTGGCCACAATATTCGTTCTGAGGCTAACCCTCTTCATAGCGGTCGGATAGCTTTGTCCGTGGCGGCGACGTTCCGGCGATCGCGCCTCGCGCAAGGCAGTTGCCGCCGGCCGTCGGACGTATGGAGGTCCGCTATCTGAAACGGCCGGCTAGCCCTCGGACGCCTGATATGGGTCGGGAGCGGTCATCGGATACGGCGGTATCAGGTCCCGCAGAAGGTCTGTTGCACGCGCTCCTCCGGAGCAGGCGGCGCGGCGTAGCGCTCGTAGCCCGGCCTCTCTTCGAACGGGCGTGACAAGACGTCCAGCAGTTGCTCGAACGGTGCGAAATCCTGGCGGCTGACTGCGGCGTCGAGCGCCGCCTCCACGAGGTGGTTGCGCGGGATGTAAGCCGGGTTCACCGCCCGCATCGCGGAGCTGCGCGCATCCGGATCCATGGTGTCGTCCGTCATGCGCCGTCGCCAGCGTGCGGCCCAGACGTCATAGGCGCAGCCGTCTGCAAACAGCGCGCGCACTGCTGCATCACCCTCCGTGTCCGCCGACGCGGCGCACAGAAGGCGGAAGGACAAGGTGAAGTCGGCATGGCTCTCCGCCATCCGCGTCAGCAAGTCCTGGGCAAGCTTGGCATCGCCCTCGTGCTCCGCGGCAAGACCAAGCTTGCGTCGAAGGCCGCCGAGGTAGGCCGCGTGGAAGATTGCCGCGAACGAGCCCAGTGACTCCTCCGCTGCCGCCAGCGCCTTCGCCTCGTCGTTGGCCAGCAGCGGCAGCAGCGTCTCGGCAAGGCGTGCGACGTTCCACTGCGCGATGTTCGGCTGGTTGCCATAGGCATAGCGGCCGAGGTGGTCGATCGAACTGAACACCGTGGCCGGATCGTAGGCATCCATGAAGGCACAGGGGCCGTAGTCGATCGTCTCGCCTGAAATGGAGGTATTGTCGGTGTTCATCACGCCGTGGATGAAGCCAATGAGCAGCCAGCGGGCCGCGAGATCGGCTTGGCGCTCCACCACCGCGTCCAGGAGCGCACGATAGGGGTGCTCCGCCGTCGCAGCCTCGGGGTAGTGGCGGGCGATCACATGGTCCGCCAGCCGCCGCAGGACCTCTGTATCGCCCTGCGCGGCGATATACTGGAAGGTGCCGACGCGGATGTGGCTGGCCGCCACGCGCGTAAGGACCGCACCGGGCAGCGCCGTCTCGCGCAGCACCGGCTGTCCGGTCGTCACCGCGGCCAGCGCTCGGGTGGTTGGCACTCCCAGCGCCGCCATTGCCTCACTGACAATGTATTCGCGTAGCACCGGACCGAGCGCGGCACGCCCGTCTGCACCGCGCGAGAAGGGCGTGCGCCCGGAACCCTTGAGCTGGATGTCGCGCCGTAGGCCGTCCCTCGCCACGATCTCGCCGAGCAGGATCGCGCGCCCGTCGCCGAGCTGAGGTACGAAGTGGCCGAACTGGTGCCCAGCATAGGCGAGCGCAATTGGCGACGCACCTTCGGGCACGCGGTTCCCGGCTAGGACCTCGACGCCCTCGGGGCTGGCCAGCTCCTCGGGGTCGAGACCAAGGCTCGCGGCCAGGCCAGCGTTCAAGTGCACCAGACGCGGCGCCGCCACAGGCGTTGGATCGAGACGAGCGAATAGGCGCGCGGGCAAGCGCGCGTAGCTGTTGTCGAAGGGAAGGCGGAGAGGCATGCAATCAGGCTCCGAGACAAATTACGCCGCGTCAGCTTTGCGCGGGCGTCGGCACGACGGCCTGAACCTCGCAGATGGACTCGTTTCCAAGACCGCTGATGCGGGCACAGTCCGCCTGATATCGGCCTGAGTGACGAACGCAACAAGTCCCCGAATGCACGCGAGGTCAGGGCACCCTCAATGAGATCCGACGAACTCTGGCCCCGAGCTGAGGTCTCGTTCGGGTCCCATCTGTCTACCCTGCATCCGCCAGGCAATTCGGAGATCACGGCGTGGCGTGCTACGCGTTCGTGCAGCAGCGTCTCGCCGGGACGACGATTGGTTGGAACGAGCCGTTCGACGCCGTGCCGTTTTTCTGGAGCGCGCATTACGATACGCTAGTGCTATATGTCGGTCATGCTGGGACCTGTGATACGCTGCAAATCGATGGTCAGTCGAAGCTCGGGACTGCCGCGTTGCGTTCCGGAACGCCGGCCGAACTCGCCGTGGCGACCTAGGCCGTGACCTCGATAGCCCGCGTGCCGAGCTGAAATTGGAGGCTGCAGGGGCCGCCCAATGAGCGCCGGTCGAACTGTCACTGACGCGCGTTCGGGAGGTGGTTCCTGGCGCGACCGCACCATTGTGGTGACGGGTGGCACGTCGGGGATCGGTCGGCAGTTCGCAATCCATTTTGCGACCGAGGGTGCCAAGGTCATCGCCTGCGGGCGGAATGACATGGCACTTCGTAAGCTGCAGACAGAACACCCGACGATCGAGGCGGTTCAATGCGACATCACGGCGCGGCCGAATGTGCTGGCGCTCGTGGAGACCATTCGCGACCGCTACGGCATGCTCGATGTGCTGCTCAACAATGCCGGCATCATGGAACGGGTTGATCTGTTGGAGGAGTCTGTCAGCGACGAACGCATCGCTCATGAGATCGCTGTGAACCTGACCGGACCGATCCTGTTGACGCGACGGCTTCTGCCACTCCTGCGTTGTGGTCGAAGCCCGATGATCGTCATGGTCACGTCGGGATACGCGTTACTTCCCGCTACTTGCGCTCCGACCTACTCCGCGACCAAGGCCGGTCTCCGCTCCTTTACGCTGGCGCTGCGGCGGCAGTTGCGTGGCGTTGGCATCCGCGTTGTAGAAGTACTGCCACCACTAGTCGATACTCCTGCAACGCGCACGGTCAGCAAAGCGAAGATGTCGCCGGCGGCGCTGGTCGACCAGGTCATGCGCGACATCTCGCATGGCAAGGACGAGATAATGCCGGGCAAGGTTCGCCTACTGCCGATGCTTATGCGTCTGGCTCCGTCGCTCACAGCACGCCTTGTTGCAGAATCATGAGGCACCTCGGTCCGCGGTGCGCGAATAACGGCCCCTGGCGCATCTTGGCCGCTTGTCGGCCACATCATCTACGGCAGGTTTCCGCCCTCCTGCGGCGTTCGGGGTGGCGTCGAGCAATGACCGGAATGGGTGGGAAGCGGCCATTCGATGGAGACGCCTCAAACGCTAGCAGGCGGGTGGGGCCGTCTCGATAAGCTTGCGAAGCGCGAGAAGTAGGGATACGATTTCCCGCTCGATGTTTGCCGGCATCTTCGCGCGTTTCGGGTTCATATGTAGAATCGAGTCCGCTAGGTTCTTCAGACTCTGGAGTCTTACGACAAGTTGGTCGGGCAAGAAGGGCTTCGCACCCTCGATGAGCTGTTTCAACCCGCCCTTCGTGGCTGCGTGGCACTTCCCAGCTGCGTAGTGCTTCTCCAGAACCGCCTCAGCGATCGAGCGCATAAGCGCCAGTGCCGCAAACGGAACGCCCAACATGAAAGCTTCGTGGGCCTGCTGCAGATTCGTCAGGAGAGACCGCTTCTCTAGGTGACTATAGTGATTTGGAACGTGCCGAGGAACCAACGTGAACGGAATCAAGCGGCGCCGGAGAAATATTCCTTTTACGTCAACGCCACACTCTGCCGTGAGTTGCGTCCACGCGAGGATGCCGTTCTCGATCTCCTTGACTTCCTCTTCAGGGCGATCGCCCTCCGACAACAACTCCACCTGCTCCTCGGCAAACACGAAAACCGCGCCGATAGCCCTTGTTTTTTCTCGTGCCTCCTGTTCGGCATAATGCCATGCAAGGTCCACTCGACTTCCCTTGAAGGGTTCCCCGAGGCGATCGGAAGTCCATCCCATGTCTGCAAAAAAGACGCCGGCAAGCGGACCGGAATATTCTGCCTCATAGACATGCCAAGCCTCGATGAACGCTGGGTCGACCGGGTGCGCGAAGCGCCTCCGTCCCCAAGACTCAGAAGACCTGAGGTGGGCTGCCGCGTCATTGACGGCGAGACAGAGTCTCCTGAGCGCGTCATCTTTGCCTGTCTTCTGCTCCAGATCGTAGGGATCGTCACGGATTTCGGCCCTCAGTTTTGCGAATAGGGTCAGGAAATCAATGACATCTTGGTCGTCCTTGCTCGCCATTGGGTAGTATCCGTCGGTTACTCGGCGTTGCTCGGTGCCCACATCTACCAGAAATGAGGCCGACTCGCGATTCAACTGCCCCTTAAATGGAGGGATCCGCTTTGGGTGTGCGCCGTGAAAGGCGGCGCTTTCCAGTGGGTGCAAGTCCCACCCGGCAACGCTCCAGCCGGAAGCAACCGGAGCAGTCATGGAGGTGACGAAATGGCTGAAGCCTTCGGTCTAGCGGGTCACGAATTGGTGGCCGCGCGAGTGTGCAGGCCGCAACGCGAGTGAACGCCGAGCAAGCCTCGAAAAGGACGATGCGCAGGCCGACCCGACGACCCTTTCGGGGAAGGCTGACACGGCTGGGTGGGATGAGCGAAGAGTACGCCCAGCCGCTGCACCGGGGTAGTGGCGGCAGCATGTACACAAGGAAAGCGCACGCAACACGGGAAGCCCCAGGGCGCGGTCAGGGATGATCAACCGGACGCCCGCGAGGGACAGGCCGGGCGCCGTGGGGTGGCGGAGAGGTTCGTAGTACCGCGGAAGCCGGGTAACGCCGGTGGAGGGAAGGGACCTCAGTTCAAGACAGACGCAGGACGTAGTGAGGGACCTGGAGATTGGGCAACCTATCAACTCCGAACAGTGTTCAGAAACTGCAGATGGCGTTGCACGCGAAAGCGAAGGCAGAAGCTGGCTATCGCTTCTATGCCCTGTACGACAAGATCAGCCGTGAAGACATCTTGGCTCATGCCTATGCCCTGTGCCGCTCCAACAAGGGTGCACCAGGCGTGGACGGTCAGGACTTCGCGGACATCGAGGCGTATGGGACGCAGCGGTGGCTCGGCGAACTGGCGCTTGCACTCAGGCAGGAGACCTACCGACCGGAACCGATCAGACGCGTGTTTATTGCGAAAGCCAACGGCAAACTCAGGCCGCTGGGCATCTCGACCGTGCGGGATCGGGTCTGCATGACAGCAGCGATGCTGGTGCTGGAACCGATCTTTGAAGCCGACCTTCCACCGGAGCAATACGCTTACCGTCCCGGGCGCAACGCCCAACAGGCGGTGATCGAGGTGGAGGAACTGCTGTTCCGTGGCCACCCGGAAGTGGTTGACGCCGACCTCGCGGACTACTTCGGGAGCATTCCCCATGCCGACCTCTTGAAGTCGGTGGCTCGCCGGATCGTTGATCGGCGTGTGCTGCATCTGATCAGGATGTGGCTGGACTGCCCCGTGGAAGAAACCGACAAACGAGGGCGGAGGACACGCACGACGGAGGCTCGGGACAAGCGGTGCGGCATCCCGCAAGGCTCACCCATCTCACCACTGCTGGCGAATCTCTACATGCGCCGGTTTGTGCTGGGCTGGAAGAAGCTCGGGCTGGAGCGACGCCTCGGCACGCGCATCGTGACTTACGCCGACGACCTCGTGATCCTGTGCCGGAAGGGCAACGCCGACGAGGCGTTGCGACGACTGCGCGAGATCATGGGCAAGCTGAAGCTCACGGTGAACGAGGAGAAGACACGTATCTGCAAGGTGCCGGAAGGGGAGTTCGACTTCCTGGGATACACGTTCGGACGGATGTATTCGGCGAGAACCGGCAAGGCCCGCTTGGGTCAGCGGCCATCAAAGAAGAGCATCAAGCGCATGGTCGACAAAGTCCACGCGCTGACTGACCGATCGGGTACTTGGCAGAAGACCACAGAGCTGGTGGAGCAGTTGAACCGCGCGTTACGCGGATGGGCCAACTACTTCAGCGTTGGCACTGTCAACAAGGCGTATCGGGCGCTCGACAGCTACACGGCGGTGCGGTTGCGCCGGTGGTTGCGTTCCAAGCACAAGGTCAGGCGACGCAGGGGCGGGAGCTATCCACCCTCGCACCTCTACGGGCACTTCGGGCTCGTGCGCCTGAGCCGGCTTGGGCACGACGTGGCGTGGGTGAAGGCGTGATGTCTTGTCCGAGAGCCGGATGCGGGAGATCTGCATGTCCGGTTCGATGAGCGGGGTGTGGAGACGGAGCCACGGCCGGACCAGTGAGGCACCGCCAAACGAAAGGGGCGGCAACAGATATGTTCGACCTACAGCCACCGCGCCACACCTCGACTCTACCGATTGGCGGTTCGGGTGGGCAGCTCGGCTACCGCCGCTCGGGCTGGATTCCGGACCTTGCGGCTTGCTGCGCTCAAATGCAGGACACAGTCAGGAGCCGACAGTTGCTGGCCGCCGGGCTCGTCCTTATTCCAGCTAGTGCTTCATCGTGGCCGGGATGCAACGAGGACATGACGGCCCAATCCGGCCGACGAATTTGGTGAGTAACAGGCAGAACGCGACGGCCGTGCCGCGCATGCGCGTGTGGGCCAGCCATTGCCGGACACGCTGCAGCCTGTGTCGCTGCCGGAGCCCGCGCCGCCGCGACCGGCGTAGGGGCGGGCTCCGCCAGAAGCGCTTCGACAGGGCTGTAGCCCGAACCCTCGGCCAAGCCTCCGTTTCACGTGATTGCCCGGGCCGTGTCCGCTGGGTCGAAACCGTTGACGGTGGCGCTCTATTGTGTCAAAAGGTTAATACTACCTTCGACGGGGAGAAGATCATGGGCGAACAGCAGCCCGGTGGCGGCGCCGATCGGCGGCGCGACTTCATCCGGAAACTTGCGGTAGGTACTGCCTTCGTAGCACCTCTGGTTGCATCCTTTTCAACCACAGGTCTCCGCTTCAACGAGGCCGAGGCGCAACCAGGGGGCGGCAATATACCCGTGCCGGAGCCCGCGAGCCTCGGGCTGCTTGCGGTCGGCGTTGCTGGAGTGGCAGCCGCCGTCGGCCTGCGCCGAAAGAAGTCCGACCGCGACGACAAATAGTCGTCGCGGACTGTTCGCGCGAACATCCGGATGTCGCTGCTGAGTGCGGCACTGATCGTTCGCGACGAAGAGGGCAACCTTCCGGCTTGCGTGGCCAGCCTTGACGGCGTTGCCGACGAAATCGTCGTCGTCGATACCGGCTCACGGGACCGCACCCGCGAGGTTGCTTGGGCAGCCGGGGCTCGATTGTTCGAGTTCCCGTGGCAGGACGACTTCGCGGCGGCCCGCAATGAAGCGCTCGCCCACTGCACGGGCGACTGGATTCTCTACATCGACGCCGACGAGCGGGTCCGTCCCGGTGGGCGTGACGATCTGACACTGGCGCTGGGCGACGCAGACGCTGTTGGCCACCAAGTGCGCTTCCACGTGCGGCCTGGCTACACGCCGTACTGGGAGTTGCGGCTGTTCCGCAACCATCCCGCCATTCGCTTCACCGGGATTATTCACGAAAACATATGGCCGGCCGTGCTGCAGCTTATCAACGATGCGGGCGGACGCGTCGGTCGAGTGCCCCTCGGCATCGACCATGTCGGCTACGAGGGCGATCAGGCAAGAAAACATGCGCGGGATCTCCCACTGCTCCTGCGACGGGTCCGGACCGACCCGGATTCGGTCTATTGCTGGCAGCAACTCGGCCACATCCACCGGGTGCGGGGCGACATCGCGGCGGCTCGCGCAGCGCTGGGCAGCGGCATCGAAGTGGTGCGGGCGAAGTCCTCGCTGGTGCCGCAAGACAGTCTGCCTTTTGTCGAGCTGGCCGTTATTGCGCTGGAAACGGGCGATCCTTCACCCGGTCCGCTGCTGGGCGAGGCCCGCGGGCTGTTTCCCGATCAGTCACACCTGGCCTGGCTCGAGGGGCGCCTGTTGCTCAGGGAGCAACGTTTCGCGGCGGCGGCTGAGCGGTTCCTTGCGCTTGCTGCGCGCGAGGACGATGACCTGATCGACCATGCCCTTGCCTATGACGTGCGGCTGTTTGGCGCTTGGCCTCTCGCCGGACTGGCGACCTGCCGTTTCGGCGAAGCGCGCTACGCCGAGGCGGCCGAGCTGTTCGCCGCCGCGGCACGCCGCGACCCGGAGCAGCTCGAATATCGTGTGAAGCAGGCGCTGGCCGCGCGTTTGGCAGCTGCAGCCGCGGTCAGACAATGAGTTGCTCTTCCCGCAGCGATGCAAGGCAAGCGGCGACCTCGGCGTGCGGGGCCTCGGTCAGCTCATAGAGGTCCTGGAGTTCGTGCGCGATCGCGTCCTCATCTCTCTCGCCGTCGCACAGTTCGAGAACAATCGCCGCGGTATGGTTCAGATAATGCACCCGTTCGCGTTCGGGCTGGTGCACCATAAAGCCTTCGGCGATCTGTTCGAGCTCGATACCCTCAACACGCCGTGGCTTCGTAGTCATTGCGTGTCTCCCGAATGCGCATCGCTGGTACCTGCCAACGTAGTGTAGAGCGACGCAAGTGTGGCGCCAACCTGTTGTTGGTCATGATGCTGGCGGACATACGCCCAACCCGCTGCCGCGAGCTGTCGGGCGCGGGGGGGATCGCGTAGCAGCGCCAGGCACGCGTCGGCGAAAGCGGCCGGCTCGTCGGCGATCAACAGATGCCTGTCATGCTCGACGGCAATGCCTTCGGCGCCGATCGTCGTGGTGACCACCGGGCGTCCGTGCGCGAGCGCCTCCAGCAGCTTTATTCGCGTGCCGCCACCGGCCCGGAGAGGAATGGGGACGAGGCCGGCTGAGACGTATTCCGCTGAGATGTCATCGACATATCCGACCAACTCGGTGCGCTGTGCACTCGCGGACCGGCGCAGCCGTTCGCTCGCCCCCGCACCGACAATACGGAGGACTGGATCTTCACCGGCGGCGCGCAGACGCGGTAGCACTTCTTCCAGCAGCACGAGCGCTGCGTCCTCGTTCGGCGCGTATCCGAGTGTCCCGACAAACAGCAAGACACGTGTGGTGGGCGGATCCGGCAGTTTCGGCACTCGGATGGCATTGGGAAACACGGTCAATAGATCGCTGCCCAGGCGCGGGGCGAGCCGGACGCGATCCGCCTCGGACGCAACGAGGAGACGGGAGAAGCGGTTTGTCCGGTGGCCCTCGATTGCATGGAAGCGCTCGGCCTCGCGCGCTTGCACGGCGACCGCAAGACTGTCGCCTCGCATCGCGTGGATCTGGGAGAGTTGCTTGTGAGTGTGCACATCGTCATCGTCCAGGTCGAGAACCGCGGGCACGTCGGACGCTGCCAGCGCGGTTTCGACATAAGGAACGAGGTAAAGCCGCATTACGTGGATAAGCGCCGGCGCGATGGTGGCCACGTGCGCGGCGATACGCCGGCGCAGCTCCGTGTTTGCGAAGCGGCACAGCATTGGTGTCGGCCAGGCAATCAGGCGCGCCACCACCCGGGCCGGATCCTCGGTGAGCAACGCCGGGGCAAGCGGGTCCGCCCCCAGCTCCTCGACAATAACGGATGAGGTATGTCGCCGGACGAAATCGGAGATCTCAGTTGCCGGCCCGCCGACGGGAACGACGAGCAGATGGACGGCGAAGCGCGCTGCCAGCGCTTCGAGGGTGACGCTGGCGCGCATCGCCAGACCGTTGCCCGTCTGCGCCGGCATGACCGGGGCGACAAAGAGAAGCCGCGGTCGAGCGGCAGCCTCTTCCTTGTTGCCGCATCGATCGCTATGGTTACGAGAACGCATGCACCCTGATGTTATCATACTGACGCCGATTAAAAACGCGGCGCGGCATCTCGACAGCTTCGTCGATGGACTGGAGCGCCTTACCTGGCCACGCGCACACCTCGCGCTCGGCCTCATGGAAGGCGATAGCAGCGACGACACCTGGGCACGGCTGCAGGAGAGGCTTCCCGACCTGCGCGCGCGGTGCAGAGTGGGCGTGTGGCGGCTGCCGTTTGGTTTCCAGATTCCGCCGGACCGTCCTCGGTGGGAGCCGGTCTACCAGATTCCGCGCCGGATCGTGCTGGCCAAGACACGCAACCAACTGCTGTTTCGAGCCCTGCGCGAGGAAAGCTGGGTGCTTTGGCTCGACGTCGATATCATCGAGTATCCTCCTGACACGATTGAGCGCCTCCTCGGCTATGAGCGGGATATCCTGTTCCCGCATCCGGTCACCGAGTACGGCGGCCCGACCTTCGACTACAATGCATGGCGCGACGGCGGGCGGACGCTCATGCACCATTTGCGCGGGGGCGACGATCTCGTCAGGCTCGATAGCGTGGGGGCGACCATGCTGCTGGTGCGTGCCGATCTCCATCGCAATGGCCTGATCTTCCCGCCTTTTCCCTATGGACCGGACCATCCGCGGGCAAGGCCGCACAACCCTCTGCTGGGCGGCCGGCGTGGCGAATTGGAAAGCGAGGGCCTCGGACTAATGGCGCTTGATATGGGGTATCAGTGCTGGGGTCTTCCGCATTTCGAAATCCTGCACGCGCGCGAGTCCTAGGTGCCGTGGCAGCGCACGCGGTCACGCGCTGCCGGCTGACGAACGGGCAAACCCTGCATCTCATCACCGATCTCGCGGATAGTATGGTCGGCGAGGCAATACGCCGGAGCGGCTGTTGGGAGCCGACCGAGACGGCGCTGATCCAGACCTTGGTGGCCCCGGGCGATATCGCCGCCGATATCGGCGCGCATGTCGGCTATTTCACGGTGCTGCTGTCGAGATGCGTCGGTCCGGCAGGGCGGGTTGTCGCGTTTGAGCCTGAACCGGGGAATTTCGAGCTTCTCAAGACTAATTGCATCCTCAACGGGTGCACCAACGTCGTATTGGAGGCGTACGCAGTGGCCGATCAGTGCGGTCGTGCCGAACTTTATCTGGCGGCTGGGAACCTTGGTGATCATCGCTTGCATGCGACGCGCGGTCGATTGAGCCGCGAAGTTGCCGTTACCCGGTTGGATGACTACTGGCGCGGCAGGCGGCTCGACATCATCAAATTGGATGCGCAGGGCGTGGAGCCGGCTATTCTCGAGGGTGGAAGCGAAACGATATGTTCAAATGCCGGCCGGCTGTTGTGTTTGATGGAACTGAGTCCCGGCCTTTGCCGCGCGGCGGGGCATGAGCTGGATGCCCTGCGAGAGCTTCTCGTTAGGCTGGAGGCACGAGTATTCTCGCTTGCCGGCGGGGTTGTGGGCGGCCTGGAACCGCTGAGTGGCGCGGCACTTGCTTCTCTCTGGCGTGAGCTTCTGGCGAGTGAGGACGAAGACGCGAACGCCTCGCTGCTGCTCGCGTTCTCCAACGCCGGTTGTGAGCGCCTGCGGAGCCGTCTATCGGTATCCTGAGTGTTGCGGAAATTCGTGTTCACAAGGACGGAGCGCATGCCAGACGGCCGCTATCGGATTGGCTTCGATATTGGCGGGACCTTCACCGACTTCATTCTGCTGGACGCGGAGCGGTCGGAGATTCGTCTGCATAAGTGCCTGACTACGCCGCGTGATCCCTCGATCGGCGCGCTCGCCGGGCTGGCCGATCTGCTCGCGGCCGCCGGCCTACGTCTGGCTGATATCGGGGACATCGTGCATGGCACGACGCTGGTGACGAATGCGCTGATCGAGCGCAGCGGAGCACGCGTGGGGCTGATCACCACGCGCGGCTTCCGCGATATCCTGGAGATGGGCACCGAGCAGCGCTACGACATCTACGACCTGTTTTTGCAATTCCCGGAACCGCTGGTGGCGCGTCGTCATCGGTTGCAGGTCAGCGAGCGGGTGGATCGCGATGGCCACGCGATTGTGCCGCTTGACGAGGCGGAAGTCCGTGCCGCTGCGCGACACCTGGTCGCCGAGGGCGTGGAGGCAATCGCGATCTGCTTCCTGCATGCCTACCGCAATCCGGCGCACGAGCGCGCCGCGGCGGACATCATCCGCGCCGCGTACCCCGATCTCGCGGTTTCTCTTTCCAGCGAGGTCGTCGCAGAGCTGTGGGAGTATCAGCGGACCGCCACTACCTGCGCCAATGCCTACGTGCAGCCGCTGATGGCCCGTTATCTCGGTAAGCTTGAACGCGAGCTCCACGCGCGCGGATTTCACGGGGCGCTGTATCTGATGCACTCGGCGGGTGGGCTGCTGTCACCGGAAACCGCCCGAGCCTTTCCGATCCGCATGCTGGAAAGTGGTCCGGCTGGGGGCGGGCTCGCCACTGCTTTCTTCGGCGCCGCATGCGGCAAGAGCGACGTGATTTCGTTTGATATGGGCGGCACCACGGCAAAGGCCTGCCTGATCGAGCAGGGGCGTGCAGAGGTGGCGCCGATGATGGAAGCGGCGCGGGTGCACCGCTTCAAGAAGGGCTCCGGCCTGCCGATCAAGGCGCCGGTGATCGACATGATCGAGATCGGCGCCGGCGGCGGCTCTATCGCGGCGATCAATGACGTCGGGCTGCTGCGCGTGGGCCCGCGCTCCGCCGGCGCTGATCCCGGTCCGGCTTGCTATGCGCGCGGCGGCACCGAGCCCACCGTGACGGATGCCAGCCTGCTGCTCGGCTATTACGATCCGGGCTTTTTTCTGGGCGGCCGCATGGCACTGGACCGCACCGCGGCAGAACATGCGCTGGAGACGGTCGGGACAAGGATGGGTCTGTCGGTGGTTGAGACCGCCTGGGGTATCCACCGCGTGGTGGTGGAGAACATGGCTGCCGCCGCGCGTATCCATATCGTTGAAAAAGGAAAGGACCCGCGGCGCTACGCGATGGTGGGGTTCGGTGGCGCCGGGCCGGCGCACGCGGCCGAGGTCGCGCGCATCCTCGGCGTACGTCAGGTGCTGATCCCGCCGGCGTCAGGGGCAGCGTCCGCACTGGGATTCCTCGCCGCACCCCTGTCGTTCGAGCAGGTGCGCAGCCATCCAGTGCGGCTCGGCGCACCCGGCGCGGCGGTCTCCATGGACGCGGTGTTGCATGAGCTGGAAGTGGCGGCGCGCGGTCAGCTCGTGGCGGCCGGTGTCGATGCCGCTGATATCGTTGTCGAGCGTTCCGCCGACATGCGTCTCGAAGGCCAGATGCATGAGATCAACGTGGCGCTGCCGGACGGTGCCCTCACCGATGCGCGCATCCCCGAGATTCGCGCAGCTTTCGCGGCTGCTTATGCGGCGCGCTACACCTCGGTTTATGAGGGTGTCGGCGTGCAGGCGATCTCGTTCCGCGTGCGCTGCCGCGGTCCGCTGCCGGCTTTGTCGCTGACCGAGGCCGGCAGCGGCAGCGGCGGCCGGGCGTTGAAGGAGTCCAGGCCGGCGTATTTCGGCGACGGCTTTATCGATACGCCGGTCTATGATCGCTACGCACTCGCGCGCGGTGCGGTGATCGCCGGCCCGGCTATCATCGAGGAACGCGAGGCGACTACCGTCATCCTGCCGGGCGACATCGCCCGCATCGATGCCAGCGGCACGATCGCCATCGATATCGGCCTGCCGGCCGCTCCGGCCGCACGCGTCACCGCCGAAACACCGCTGGCGGAGGCGGTGAAACTGATAGAGGCCGATCCGGTTTCACTCGAGATCATGTGGAGCCGGCTGGTTACGGTGGTGGAGGAAATGTGGCAGACGATCTGCCGCACTGCGTTCAGCCTGATCGTCTCCGAGGCGCAGGATTTCGCCTGCGACCTGCTGGATGCGAACGGCGAAAGCCTGGCGCATTCGCCGCGGGCGATGCCGGTATTCAATCTAACCCTGCCTCGCGCTGTGAAGGCCCTGCTTGAGAAATTCCCGCCGCACACCTTGCGTCCCGGCGATGTGCTGATCACCAACGATCCATGGCTCTGCGCTGGTCACCTGTTCGACATCGCCGTGGTCACTCCGGTGTTCCGCAATGGTGCGCTGGTAGCGCTGACCGGTACGGTTGGCCATGTCGGCGATATCGGCGGCACGAAGGACAGCCTGCGCGCCCGCGAGATCTACGAGGAAGGCATCCAGATCCCGCTGATGATGTTGTATCGCGGTGGTGAGGCGAACCACGACCTGCTGTCGCTGATTGGCGAAAACGTGCGCAAGCCGGAGGAGGTGCTCGGCGACATCCACTCCTTCGTCGCGGGCAATGCGCTCGGCGCCGAGCGGCTCGGCGCATTCATGGATGAGTACGGTATGCACGACCTGCGCGCGCTGGCCGAGGTCGTGCAAAGCCGCGCCGAGCGGGCCATGCGCGACGCCATCCGTGCACTGCCGGACGGCGTCTATCGCTCCGAGATTTGGAACAATCCGCTGGGCGAGAAGCTGCGGTATCCGCTGAAGATCACCGTCCAGGGCGAGAGGGTGGAACTCGACTTTGCCGGCGCGCCGGCGCAGCTCGCGCAGGGCGGGCTGAACTGCACCTACAGCTATACGGCCGCGCATTCCTGCTACCCCATGAAATGCATGCTGAGCCCGGAGGTACGCAGCAACGCCGGCTGCTACCGCCCGTTTACGGTCAAGGCGCCGGCCGGATCGGTGTTGAACTGCAACAAGCCCGCCTCGGTGAACCTGCGCACGCGGGTGGGGTGGTATATCGCGCCGAACATCTTCCGCGCGCTCGCGGAGGCGGCGCCCGACCGGGTGCAGGCGGCCACCGGGCTTCCTGTCGCGATCAACGTCTATGGGCGGGACGCGGCGGGACTGGTCTACGCCGACCATTTCTTCATGGGCGCCGGACAGGGTGGATCAGCCCACGGCGACGGAAAGTCGGCGCTGCTCTATCCCACCTCGGCGGCGAACACTTCGGTGGAGCTGATGGAGGTGCGCGCGCCGGTGGTGGTGCTGGAAAAAAGCTACGTGACCGATTCTGGTGGTCCCGGCCGGCATCGCGGCGGCCTCGGCGTACGTACGCGGCTGCGCAAGCTGCATGATGACGGGTTGCCCACGCTGGCTTCGATCTATCCGGAAGGTGTGGGCGTGACCGTTGAGGGGTTGGCGGGCGGGCGTCCCGGCGGCGGCGTACGCGGCGTGGTGCTCGATCCGGCCGGAGAGATCGTACATGATTGCGGTACGGGGGAGCTGGTGACCCTGACGCGCACCGACCAGATCGTCGAAGTGCGGTTGGCAGGGGGCGCGGGCTATGGTGACCCGCGCGAGCGCCCGACAGCGCTGGTGGAACAGGACGTGGCCGAGGGATACGTCTCGGCCGAATCGGCACACCGCGACTACGGGCTGCAACAGGCTGCCGGACGAGCAGCCGAATAACACACAGGGGGCAAAGTGAGCGAGATCGCCGCAGACAGGGTAAGGACGGGCGCGTACCCGGCCACTCACCCCCGTTTCTTCGAACCTGCCGCGCTCCTGCTTATCGCGCCGCTCTGTGTCGTCGGCGCGATTATCGGCGTGCAGCTTATTGTCACGCTCGGCATCACCGCGAACACCTCGCTGATCGGCGCGCTGGCCGGCATGGCGCTGGCACGGGTGCCGCTGGCGGCGTTCGCGCGATACCGCTCGATCCACGTGCAGAACCTGGCGCAGAGCGCCATTTCCGCCGCCACGTTTGGAGCGGGCAACAGCTTGATGCTGCCGATCGGCATTCCCTTCGTCCTGGGCCGCTCCGATCTGGTCCTGCCGCTGCTGCTTGGCGTGTTCCTGGCGATGCTGATCGACGGCTACATGCTGTACCGGCTGTTCGATTCCGAGATATTTCCCGCGGACGGGGCGTGGCCACCCGGCGCCGCTGCGGCCGAGGCGATCAGGGCCGGCGACGAGGGCGGGCGCAAGGCCGGCATCCTCGGCGTCGGCGTCCTACTCGGCATCGTCGGAAACTGGTTGGCCGGTATTCCAATGTCGGCCTTCGGCGTCGCTTTCATCGGCAATATCTGGGCGCTGACCATGTTCGGCGTCGGCCTGCTGCTGCGCGGCTACTCCAAGCTACTGTTCGACAATCCGCTGTTTGCTGCGGTGGTACCGGGCGGAGACCTCAACAAGGCCTATATCCCGCACGGCATGATGGTGGGCGCCGGCGTGGTCGCGCTGGTGCAGGTGGGCGTGATCATCCTGCGCAGCCGGAACGAGCCCTCGGTCATCAGCAGGCGGGGGCCGGCGCAAGTCCGCCGTTCGCTTGGTCTTGGCGCCGCGGCCTATGTGGTGGTCGCGGTGGTGATCGCGCTGGCCGGTGGCATCATCTCGGCGCTTCCGACCGGCATGCTGGTCGGCTTCATCGTCTATGCCGCCTTCGCTGCCCTGGTGCATGAACTGATCGTCGGGCTCGCTGCCATGCATTCCGGGTGGTTCCCGGCCTTCGCCGTGGCGCTGATCACGCTGGTGATCGGCATGGTTATCGGCTTCCCGCCGGTCGCGCTCGCGCTGCTGGTGGGATTCTCGGCGGCAACCGGGCCAGCCTTTGCCGACATGGGGTACGACCTCAAGGCCGGTTTCATGCTGCGCGGCCACGGTACCGACCCGGCATTTGAGCAGGATGGGCGCCACCAGCAGTTGATTGCTGCGATGTTCGCCTTCGTGGTGGCCGCGGTGGTAGTGTACGTCTCCTACGAAAGCTTCTTTGCCCGCAACCTGGTGGCTCCGGTCGCTCGGGTGTACGTGGCCACGATCAAGGCTGGCACATCGCCTGCCGTGGCGTGGTCGCTGTTCCTTTGGGCGATTCCCGGCGCGATTGTGCAGTATCTCGGCGGCCCACGTCGGCAGCTTGGCGTGCTGCTTGCGACCGGGCTGCTGATTCTGTTTCCCCTCGCGGGCTGGGCAGTATTGGCGGGCATCCTGTGCAGGATCGTGTGGGAGCAGGTCACGCCGGACGAACCGGAGACGATGCAGGTGTTCGGCGCCGGCGTGATCGCCGGCGATGCACTGTATAGTTTCTTCGGCTCGATGATACGGAACTTCGCCGCGAAATAAGGGTGGCATCTGGGCTCTTCCCCCGGCCCCCCGCAAGGGGTGGCAAGCGGGGGAGGAGAATTGCGCTCGCGACGGCGCTTCCGCGGCGGTTGCAAGGCGCTATGCTGCGTCGCTGCCGAACCGGGCGGCGAAGGGGAGGAAACCTCATGACAAACATCCGCGTGGGATGGGCGCTTGCGGGCACGCTCGTCCTGGCATTATCGCCGTCTGTGTTGCGTGCCGCCGATCTCGTGCTATCGCAGAACGACGGTCACACGGGGCTGGACGGGCAGGGCAACCTTGTCGCGCCGAACCAGCCGATGCCTGACACGATCACGCTGATCGATGTCAGCCACTACCCGCCCCGAATTGCCGGAACGATCGAGGCGCCCGGCAGCGTGGTGGGCCCACCGACGGCGATCTGGGTATCCAAGGATCAGACCTGGGCGATCAGCACCTCGGCCACAAAGGCCGATCCGGTTGGAAAATTCGGCATCTCGCCGGACGACCGGGTGTCGGTCATCGATCTGATCAACTCGCCACCCAAGGTCGTTCAGTCATTGACGGCCGGGCCGGGGGCGACAACGGTGCGCGTATCACCGGATGGCGCGATTGCGCTGATCGCAAATCGGGCCGCCGGCACAATCTCCGTCTTCACGGTGAAGGACAAGCGACTAACGCCGGCCGGCACTCTCGACGTCGGCAACAAGGCTTCGTTGCCGAGCGGCATCGTGTTTCTGAACGACGGCAGGACTGCGCTGCTGACCCGTAGCGGCGACAATCAGGTGAGCGTCCTGCATATCGACGGGACGCAGGTGACGATCGACGAACGGCCGATCACCACCGGGGTGGCGCCCTATACGATAGACCGCAACGCCGCCGGGACGCTTGCCGCCGTGTCCAACATGGGGCGCGGCAACGGCGACGTGGACACGGTCAGCCTGATCGATCTGACCGCCAAACCGCCGCGTACGGTGGAGACCGTCAGCGTGCCGAGTGGGCCCGAACCGCTGAAATTCTCTCCGGACGGCAAGTGGCTGGCGGTGGGCGCGCAGATGAGCACGACCAAGCCGGCGAGCGACCCGTTCCACCACGACCACGGCGTACTCACCCTGTTCGCCGTGCGGGGCGAGCACCTTCAGAAGGTCGCCGAGGCGCCGATCGGACCCTGGGCGGAAGGCATTGCCTTCTCGCGGGACGGGCGCACGATCCTGGTGCAGAGCATGGGTGCAAGACAGATCGATGTGCTGCGCTGGGACGGCCAGAAACTGAGAGCGGGCGAGCCGCTCGCCGTCAAGGATGCCGGGCCGGAAACGTTCGGCACTGCCTGGCCGTAGAGGAACCCCGGCCTTCTACTCTACTGGCTGAGAGTTTGTCCGGGAACATTGCTAGTTCCTGCATAGCCGTCTGACCATGAGACGGATGGAAGCGAGCAACAGAAAGGCACGCGCCTTCACATTGAGATTTTCCCAATCCTTACCCAGTCGACGACATCGGTTGAGCCACGCCAACGTGCGTTCGACCACCCATCGCTTTGGTAGCACGACAAAGCCCTTGGCCTGGTCAGATCGTTTGACGATCTCCACCTCGGCCTGCGACACGACACGCTTCAACGCCTCCTGGAATCGCCGCCCCTGATAGCCGCCATCGGCATAAAGCTTCAGCAGGAACGGAAACATCCCGAACAGCGTCGCCAGCAGCATGGCGCCGCCATCGCGATCCTGGATGTCCGCCGCCGTCACGATGGCCTGTAGCAGCAAACCCTGGGTATCGACCAGGACGTGCCGCTTCTTGCCCTTGATCTTCTTCCCCGCATCATACCCATGCGGATCGATCGAGGCCCCCCTTTTTCGGCGCTCTTCACGCTCTGCGCATCAATCACCGCGGCGGTCGGGCTGGCCTCTCGCGAGGCCTGCTCACGACATTTCACATACAATGCGTGATGCAGTCGCTCCAGCGTGCCGTCCCAGGTCCATCGTTCCAGATAGTCGTGCACTGTGCTCCGCGGCGGCAGGTCCTTGGGGATCGCCCGCCATTGGCAGCCGGTGCTCAGCACATACATCACGCCGTTCACCACCTGGCGGATATCAACGCTCCGCTTGTTGCCGCCCGGCTTGGCCGGGGGGATCAATGGTTCCACCTCGGCCCATTCGGCATCAGTCAGATCGCTCTCATAGCGCAGTCGGGTGCGGTCGTACCGCGTCCGGTTCTCCTTGGTCCACATCCAGTCCCCCGAATCGATGCTCGGGGGAGAGAGAATCACAGGCGATTCAATGGCTTCAAGGGTGACCCGCTAAGCGATTCTAAAGACTCAATTTGTTCCCGGACGGACACTGAGATGCGCCAACGCGTCGCGTAACGGCTTGCTGGACACGACCAAGTTTCCGGTGAACGGCGCATTGAGGTCGAGAATCACGAAAACCGCCGAGGCGATCGCCAACGCTCCAAGCAGGATCGTCGCGTACGAAAGCGCATTACGCGGAGAGATGAGGCCGAAGCTGCCGAACACGATGGCGAGCCAAAACATGAGTACCAGGTAGAAGGGCAGAGAAATCGAATCGTGCACCTCCTCGATCAATTTCCAGCGCTGATCCAGAAGGCGCTCGAACTGGTTGAGGGTGTCGCGTGAGCAGGCGCTGGTGAATCGCGTCGGTCGGTACCAACTCGCGGAGGCGCAACTCGATATGAGCCAGCATCTCGCCGAGCCCCGAACTTTCGATGGGCGCGTCGGTCACTGCCGGCCGCACCGATTTCGGATAATAGTCGCCCGGCGGCGGCTTCTCCCCGGTCCAGGTGCTGGCGATCGCCACTGCTGTGTAGCTGCGCAGTGCCTGTCGTATCGGCGCCGTATCAGGGCCATATTCGTTGAGCAGGCGATTGAGCTCTGTCAGGTCGCTAGCGTAGCCACGGACATCGGTGTCGATGGCGTCGAAAGATGCCTTGGCGGAGGTGATTAATAGCCCCAGCACAAGGGCCGCGAACGTCACCAGCATGGTGACGACGAGCTGCATGACCTCGGCGGTCTCGTGACTGCGATGGCGGTCGGACAGCAGCGGGCGAGCCACGAGGCCGAGCCCGCTCGCACACAGCAGCACGGCCATCAGGATGGCTGCGTCCCGGAACTCCGTCATGGGTTGGTCCGGTCTGCGCTCAGGGCTCGACCAGCAGCACGGCCTTTCCCCTGATGCGTCGTTCGCGCAGGTCTTCCGCTATCGTCGCGATCTCGCGCCAGTTCCGCTGCGCGCCGATCTGTGGGCGCAAGGAGCCGTCCGCAACCAGCGCGACAAGCAACGCCAGATCCTCCGCGAACCGCCCTTCAGGTTCAGAAGTGTAGTAGGAGAAACTTTGTAGGCGTGCGTTGGGCGCCCCACGGAAATCGGCAAAGCCGAGCGTCGTGGGCTCGCCAGATGAATTGCCGAACACTACGACGGTGCCCTTCGGTGCCACGAGCCGGATCGCCGCAGCCAGCGAGGCGCCGCCGGCGGACTCCAGGATCAGCGCGAAACGGCCCTGTGCATTCTCGATCCCGTGGACGACTTCGACCGCGCCCAACTCGCGCAGCCCATCCTCGCGCTCAGGGCTGCCGACTACCGCCGTGACCCGCGCGCCGGAGCGAACCGCGAGCTGAAGGGCCAGATGCCCAACCCCACCAGCAGCGCCAGTGACCAAAACCCGTCGGCCGAGCAGCGGCGCCCCAAAGCGCAACGTCCGCAATGCCGTCAGTCCGGCGACCGGCAACGTCGCCGCCTGCACGAAGCTGGCTTGATCGGGCAACGTGGCAATCCGCTGCGTCGGCACGGCGGCTCGCTCGGCCCAGCCGGCCTCGTCCATCAATACGACGATGCGCGCCCCGGCCGGCGGCCCGCTGCCGTCGGCGGCCGGACGCAGCACCTCTCCGGCAATGTCCTGGCCGGGCCTCCAACCTTCCTCATTGTTGCGAAACGAGCGCAGTTCACCGCGATTGAGCGAGAAGGCCCGCACCGAGACCAGTGCCTCTCCGGTCGCGGGTTTGGGTTCCGGCACCTCGCGCAGTTCGACGGGCGCGCGGCTATGCGGCGTGTTGACGACTGCGAGCATCCCGTTCTCCCCCCGCGCGCGAAAGGTCGGCAGGATGAGCTTCGCTGTCCCGGATGCCAAACGCTACTGAGAGGATGTCGAGAGTTGAGGTTGCGGGCGCTGCTCACCGCCGCCCTTATGGCGAGACGAAGGCGGTTAGCATCACGCCTCCTCCGCCAACCGTCGTTCATCCGCGTCGCGGACTAATGCCCGATGCCGGAGACGCCGCGAGCCGGACACTCCGATCGGGAGTGTCCGGCTGCTCGTGCGGTCGTCAGTTAGGATGTTGTTGTAGGACTCTGCGTCACGGGCAGGGGTTGCCAGCCGCGGCAAGCTGAGGTGCCTGTCCGCCGTTGCCGCCACCAGCCTCGGCGAGCTGAGGCTGCTGCCCGCCATTGCCGCCACCGGCCTCAGCGAGCTGCGGAGCACGTCCGCCGTTGCCGCCACCTGATTCGGCGAGCTGAGGCTGCCGTCCACCGTTGCCGCCACCGGACTCGGCGAGCTGAGGCTGCCGTCCACCGTTGCCGCCACCGGACTCGGCGAGCTGAGGCTGCCGTCCACCGTTGCCGCCACCGGACTCGGCGAGCTGAGGCTGCCGTCCACCGTTGCCGCCACCGGACTCGGCGAGCTGAGGCTGCCGTCCACCGTTGCCGCCACCGGACTCGGCGAGCTGAGGCTGCCGTCCACCGTTGCCGCCACCGGACTCGGCGAGCTGAGGCTGCCGTCCACCGTTGCCGCCACCGGACTCGGCGAGCTGAGGCTGCCGTCCACCGTTGCCGCCACCGGACTCGGCGAGTTGAGGCTGCTGTCCGCCGTTGCCGCCACCGGACTCGGCGAGCTGAGGCTGCCGTCCGCCGTTGCCGCCACCGGACTCGGCGAGCTGAGGCTGCCGTCCGCCGTTGCCGCCACCGGACTCGGCGAGTTGAGGCTGCTGTCCGCCGTTGCCGCCACCGGACTCGGCGAGTTGGGGCTGCCGTCCGCCGTTGCCGCCGCCTGATTCAGCGAGCTGGGGTGACTGGCGGGAGCAGTCCGTGGACTTAGTCTGTGCGTAGGCGCCCGTGGCCACTGTGAGGCCTAGCGCCAGGAACGCGGACGCCGCGGCTGTCGCGTGTCGCATCCTTTCCTCTCCTCTATAGGAGCAGGTCGGCCCCCTGCTCATGGGCACCCCGAGGGTCGGCTCATATGACGTGCAAGGTCACAAGCTATTCCCCAGAATATCATTGTCCCGCAAGTTGCATCGGACATTCTTTTGCGGGCCATCCTCCGGCCCTCCCCCGCCCTGCTACCGCCCGCTCTTAGCCATGGCGGTAGGCTCGGGATCGCCAGGACCATCGCCTGGACCATAGCAATTGTTGCTCTCCCGTGCGGGAGAAACGCCGCGCTGAATCGCAAGGACCCTGTTCAGGAATTCTAGGCATCCTCGTCACCGCCTCGGCGGGCTCCCTGCCCATCGCGAGCAGCAAAGCATCCGCCGCCGAGGTAACCACCTTGTCGAGCGGCGTTGTGCGGGACGTTAAGTGCGACGCTAGTTAGGTTGCAGCTTCGCTCACAGGGATGGGTTCGGGCACCACCCAGCCATCGAGAATCTGCAACCCGACCCACTTGCCGCGGGCTGGCGGCTCCCCGTAGTGCACGACCTCGAGTTCGGTCCCGTCATCCAGTCGGACGCGGACCAGCCAGTGACTTCCCTGATAGCGCGGCTCCAGGACGACAGCACGTGCACTCCCGGCTGCCTGGACGAGCGCAAGGTCGTGCGCACGCACGCAAAGCGTGACCGGGCCGGGTGCCGTGCTTGGGCCGGCACGCACGAGCCAGTCGGCATGCGCCGCCCTGACCCTGGCTCTGCCATCGGTTGCCGGTGCAAGCATGATCGCCGGCAATAGGGCACCACCGCCGACGAAGCGCGCGACAGCAGAACAGGCAGGGCAGTCGTAGATCACCCGCGGCGGATCGCATTGCAGAATGCGGCCCTGCCGCATCAGGGCGATCCGATCGGCAAGGGCCAGCGCCTCCGATTGGTCGTGCGTGACATACACAAAGGTCGAGCCAAGCCGCTGGTGCATGGCGACGAACTCGCCTTGCATAGCGCCGCGCAGCGTCGGGTCGAGATTGGCAAGCGGCTCGTCGAGCAGCACAATGCCGGGTGCCTTGGCAAGGCAGCGGGCCAACGCGACCCGTTGGCGCTGGCCGCCGGACAATTCGAGCGGACGGCGAGTGGCATAATCCGCGAGCCCAACCTGCTGCAATGCCTGCGCGACGCGCCGGCGCTGCTCGGCCCTGCTTACGCCCTGCCGTGCAAGCGCAAATCCCACATTGCCGGCGACCGACATGTGCGGCCACAGCGCGTATGACTGGAACACGATGCCAAGGGCGCGGTCCTCCACGGGGACGAAGCGGCCGCTGCCTGAAACCATTTGTCCGCCGATCCGCACCTCCCCGGATTTCGGTTGATGAAACCCGGCGATGACGCGCAGCAACGTCGTCTTGCCGCAGCCGGATGCGCCGAGCACCACAAGGAACTCGCCCGCCCCGATGTCCAAGCTGACCTGGTCGAGCGCACGGTGCTCGCCGAAGCTGGCGGTGACATTGACGAGCTCGATCCTCATGCCGCCCAGGGCAACGCACGGCGCGCGGGTGCAGGCAGGAACATGGTCAGCCCGGCCAGCGCGAATACCACAGCAAGGCAGAGCACCGAGACGGCGGCAGCCCCGGCAATGTCGCCGCCCTGGTCCAGCGAGAAGATCAGCACGCCGATCGTTTCGTTGCCTGGCGACCAAAGCAGAGCGGAGACTGTCAGCTCCCCGAACGCAGTCAGCAGCACCAAAATGCCGGCGCCGGCCGCGGCGGGGCCGAGCAGCGGGACGGTAATTGCGACGAGCCGATGCAGGAAACGTGCGCCCTGCGCGCGGGCCGCCTCGTCTGTCACCGGGTCGATCCGCGCCAGTGCCGCCTGTACCGGGCGCAGCCCTAGGGGCAGGAAGCGTGGGATATAGGCCAGCAACATGATCCACCTGGTGCCGTAGAGGGAAACCCGCAGCAGCGGAAGCGGCGCGAGATAGAGGAGGATCATGCCGATCGCCAGCACGATGCCGGGCAGCGCATAGGGAGCATCGATCACTCGGTCGAGCGCTTGGAACAGATGCTTCAGCGAACGCTGCCCGCCCCAGCCGCGCAGCACCGACAAAGGGATCGCCAGCGCAGTAATGGCGGCGGCGGCGGCCAGTGCAAGCCCGGCCGACGTGGCGATGGCGCCTGCCGTGTCGTGCGTGGCGAGGACCGTTGCGTAGTGGCCGAACGTCGCGGTCGCCGGACGGAGCGGCACACCATAGGCGCGCGACAACGAGGTGGACACCAGCGAGCCGAGCGGCAGCAGAGTGATTGCGGCCGCGAGCGCCAGCAAAACGACGGTAACCACGGGGCGCCATCGACGAAGCTGCATTCGGTATGAAGCGCCGCCCGCAGCGCCGCCAATCGTGTGTACATTGACCCGTCTCGCGACCCACCCCGTTCCCGCCGCAGCGATTGCCGAAACGACAGCGAGGCAGAGCGCCATCACCGTCGCTTCCGGCAGCAGCGCCGTGCCGAAGCCGGAGAGCCGCTGATAGATCAGCACGGCCAGTGTCGTGTAACGCGCCGGGATGCCGATCATGGCCGGAATGCCGAAACTGCCGAGACAGGACACGGTGGCAAGGCCGAACCCGGCGGCAAGACCCGGGCTGGCCAGCGGCAGCACAATGCGGGAGAGCACGCGGGGGCCGCGCGCCCCAGCGGCGCGGGCGGCCTCGATCAACTCGCCGGGGATGCCCGCGAGCGCCGCGCGCGCCGCCACGAACACGATGGGCACGTGCTCCACGCCGAGCAGAAGCGCGATGCCCCACGCGGAATACAGTGCCGCATCGCTGCCGGGCGGCAGCGACAATATGCCAGACGGCGACAGCATCTGCATCCAGGCTAGTGCCACGATTTGCGCCGGGATGAGCAGGGGCAGGAGGGCCGCCGCCGAGAGCAGCCGGCGGGCGCCGGCATCCGTCACGGACACAGCAAGCGCATAGGCGGTGCCGATCAGTAACGAGACGAATGCTCCGCCGAGGCTGGTGACCACCGACCGCAGGAGTGCGCGCGCCAGGACCGGAGAGGCCAGAACGCCGATGATCGCCTGCGCTCGAAACGCCTCAATGACGAGGCGTGCCAGTGGCAGCAGGCTGAGCCAGACAATGATCGCCGCTAGCGCCCACCCGAGCCAGGATTCTGTCCGGGGAAGCCGCAGGGCTCAGCCCCCAAAATCGTCGGCGAAGCGTCGAAGATAGACTGTGCTCTGCTTGAGGATTGTCGCGATCGGCGGGGCCAACAGGTGGATCTGGTCGCGTGGGGGGAAACCGGCGGGCGCGGGGACGTCAGCGCGCATCGGGAGATATCCCTGGGAGGCGGCGAAACGCTGCCCCGCATCGGACAGGAGGAAGTCCACGAACGCTTTAGCGGCCGGTTGATTGTGCGCGCTTGCCAGGATCGCCACCGGCTCGGTCACGACGGTGACGCCCTCCCGAGGGAAGACGAAGCCCACTGGGGAGCCGGCCCGTTCGGCGTTCAGCGCCATGAAATCCACTATCACCCCATAGAGCTTCTCGCCGCCGGCCACCTGGGTCAGCACCTGGCCATTGCCCTGCACCGCAACAGCACCGTTGCGCGCCAGCGCATCGAACCAGCCAAGCCCGAACTCCGGTAGGTCGGCGAGCGTGCCCATGAAGATCATCGCGGCACCGCTGTAGAGCGGGCTCGGCAGCACGACCTGGCCGTGTGCGGCGGGGGAGATCAGGTCGTTCCAACTCACCGGGCGGCGCGCCCGGGTATTGTAGATGATGCCGGTGGTGATGAACTTGGTGCCGAAGTAGGTGCGGTCCGGGTCATAGGCCGATTCCGGCAGACCCTGTACGGGGGCGTCGGGATAAGGCAGCAGGTGGTTCTCCTGCTTCAGCCGCTGCATTGTCATCGCATCGGCGATCAGCAGCACGTCTGGGCGCGGTGCGCCGGCGGCGAACTCTGCTCCGAGGCGCGTCATCAGTTGCGTGGTGCCGTCGCGAATGAAGGACACCTCGACGCCCGGTACTGCCTGACGGAATGCATCGACTGTGTGTTGCGCGTCCTGCGGCGGCTGCGAGGTGTACAGCACGAGCCGGCCAGCAGGCAGTTGCGCGGCTACCGCGGCCGCCGCGCACAACACTCCAAGCGCGACCGTTGCGGTGAACATCGTTGCCAGCCTGCGCCGTGTCATGTGCTCTTGCTCCCCCTGGCCGGGTCACCGCAAGCCACCAAGCCCCGGCTTGCATGTCAACGGCAAGGCCGTGACAGCGGATCGCTGAACGGGCACACTCCGTTCGCGGGTCCCGCCGATCCGGCGGGTGACACACCGGCACCAGGCGCGGTTCGGGGACGGCACGAATGGCGGCACTCATTGCCCCTCTGATTCGTGGCGCGGCGCTGCTCGCGGCGCTGATCGTGCCGGCTGCCTGCGCCAATCAGCTCGCGCAACGCCAGGCCAGACTTGCGCCGCTGGTCGGGCGACCCGTCGCAGACCTGATCCAGGAGCTCGGGGTGCCGAACCGGACCTTTAAGGCGGATGGGGTGGACTACCTCGCTTATGAGGAAAAGCGGGTCGAGATCGTGCCGGGGGTTTGGGGCGGTCCATGGTGGTGGGGCGGCTGGAACAACATACCGCCCGAGGTCGTGCAGTGGCAGTGCGACACCACTTTCGCTGTTGCCGGGGGCGTGGTCCGCTCTTTCACCTTGCGCGGCAACGCTTGCGGCTGACGATCTCAGCCGTCTTGGGTGAAGATTCGGGACAAGAAGCGGCCAAAATCGCGGTTCGACATGGCCCGTATGCGATCGTCACGGCCGATCGGGTAGGGTCGCGCCTCTGTGCAGAGGCCCAGGATAATCTTGCGGAGGAACGGACCGTTCATCGGCAGCAGGGTGCGCTGGTCGCGCACCGTGCCGTCGCGCTCGACGCGCAGGCGGCAGCCGGCGAGCTGGCGCCCGATCAGACCACGCGGCATCGCGCCATCCCATTGGTGCACTGCGCCGGGATAGGCGACGATCGTCACCGCACTGCCGCCGCGCCGCAGATCGTCGGCAATCTGCGCGCAACGGGCGTGGCGGATCAGCTCATCCTCGGCGCCATATAGCATCAGCAGTGGCGCGCCGGTGGTGCGGCTGTCGGCAAAGCGGGCGATACAGGGGGCGTAGAACGCGGCATGGCCGGCGAAGCGAAGCCCGGCGGGCGCCAGCTTGTCGGCGATCTGGGCATAAAGCGCATACGTCGCAGCCATTCCGCCGTAGGAGAAGCCGGTGAGCACCACGCGATGGGGGTCGATGTCCGGCCGTCCCGCCAAGTAGGCGAGAGAACCATACGCGTCGGCGAGGAACATCGATTCGGTGATGTGCAGGACCCGGTCGATGAAGTTGGTAGCTAGATCAGTGCGCGAGGCGTAGGTCTCGACCACCATTGCCGCGATCCCCATCGCTGCGAGCTGCGGGCCGTAGGTGGCGCCACGCTCGGCGATGTTGCCGGCGGAGCCGTGCAGCAGCACCACGGTCGGCGCGCGTTGGCCGCGGGCCGCCTGCGCTGGCAGATAGAGCCGGGCGTTAACCATGCGCGTTGGTGCGCGACCGAAATCTTGTGGCGAGAACGGGTCACTGCTGGCGAAGCTGACACTCTCCGTCCGCACGTCCTGGATCGCGGCCGGATCGGGCCAGGGATCGACGATGTGGGGGGCCAGCGGTTCGGAGGCGCCGGCGGTGCTGGCGGCGCACATCCAGAGGGCGAACGCGACGAGCAGGTGCGAGAGGGTCAGCACATCGAGGCGGACGCTGCGCCTAATGGCTGCGTCCGAGGGTTACCAGCCGCCGAACCAGACTCCAACGCCGTGCACGATGCCGACAGGGAAGAACAGCGCTGCCGCAATCAGCAGGGGCCGCAATCCGGCGACGGCGCAGAACACGATCGACGTGAGCCAGGCGGCATAGCCGAACAGTCCGAGCGACAGGCAAAATGCCGCCGCGAAGGGGGTGATGGGACCGTCTTTGCGGAGCGTCATGTCGCCCAGCACTCCCTGAGCCGGCAAAGGTTGCTCGCGACGCCGGTTGCCATCGTCGATGCGGCTCCGGGTAACGCTTGCTCATGCTAGCGCGCCAGGGCGCGAATGCAATGTGAGATCGAATGATGGTCATGAAATATTCCGATGCCAGGCGAGCCAGACCCCCAATTCTCTTCGCGCACCGACCGCTTCAAGCAGGATAACCGAGCGGGTGGGCTTCGCGCCAACCCACTGCGGTGCGGACAACGACGTGCAGGCTGGCGAAGCGTGGTGTCCAGCCGGTCTCGCGCCGGATGCGATCGGCCGACGCGACGAGCGTCGCCGGATCGCCCGCCCTGCGAGGCGCCATCACCGTCGGAACGGCGCGGCCAGTGACGTCCGCGACCGCGTTGATTACCTGCAACACCGAATAGCCCTGACCATTGCCCAGATTGTACGTCACGCTGGCATCGCGCAGCTGGTCGAGCGCGCGGAGATGGGCGTCCGCCAGATCGGTCACGTGCACGTAGTCGCGTATGCAGGTCCCGTCGGGCGTTGGATAATCCTGTCCGAATACTTCCAGGGCCGGGCGTCGCCCCAGGGCGGCATCGATCGCCAGCGGGATGAGATGCGTCTCTGGCCGATGATCCTCGCCCAGCCGCCCTGCCGGGTCCGCGCCGGCCGCGTTGAAATAACGCAGGCACGCGCTGCGCAGGCCGTGCACGCGCTCGGCCCAGACAAGTGCGCGCTCGAGCATCAACTTGCTTTCGCCGTAGGGCGAGCCGGGATCGACCGGCGCATCCTCGGCGATAGGGACGCGCTCCGGTGTGCCGTAGAGGGCGGCAGTGGAGGACAGAACGAAACGCGGCACGCCGTGACGCACAGACGCTTCAATCAGCCGGATGCCGTTGGTTGCGTTCTCCAGCAGATACCGGAACGGTTCGCGCATGCTCTCGCCGACCAACGAGAGCGCGGCGAAATGGAGTACCGCGTTCCATTCTCCGCCAGACAACGCGGCGTCGACCGCGGCGGCGTCGGCGAGATCGGCGTCGATTAGCCGCACGCCGGCGGGGATCGCTGCACGATGTCCGGTCCGCAGGTTGTCGTAAACCACGACATCGTCGCCGCGCTCGGCCAGCGCAAGCACGACATGACTGCCGACGAAGCCGGCACCGCCGGTCACCAGGAAACGCCGACGTCCCATCGTGCTCGCGTTATGGCCTGAGCCGCGCTCGGCAGTCCAGCCACTGCGTGCTATTGCCCTGCTCCAGGGCGAGGAGGAGACGAAGATGGACGTCCCCGTGCAGGGATTGGCGGCCGATGCGGCAGGCTTCGAAGCTGCGGCGCAGTACAGCCGCGACGGCTATGTCGTAATCACCCGGTTGCTGACCGAGGAGCACGTGGCGGCCTGCCTGGATGCGCTGACCCGGCTTGCCGAGGCGTCGGGCGTTGCACCCGGCCAGAGTCGTGAGGAGGCGTTCGTCTCTCTGGAGGCAGGGGCGGATCCAGCACGGGCCGAAGCGGGGCGGCGGATCGACCTGGTCCGCAAGTTGGGCAATTTCACCGATTTCGATCCTGCCCTGATGCGCGCGGCGATGTCGGCAAAGCTGGACGCGATCCTCGACCAGATCATGGGATGCGGCCGCGTGTTGCTGCAGGAGATGGCGCTGGTGAAGCCGCCGCGGATTGGCGGCGAGAAGCCGTGGCACCAGGACGCAGCCTATTTCCGCGGCAGCGATCCCGGCCTGATGTTCGGCGTCTGGATCGCGCTGGATCCGGCAACCCGCGAGAACGGATGCATGGAGGTAATTCCCGGCTCGCAGCGCGCCGGTCCGGTCCCGCATATCCCGCATGAGGACATCAACCTGTGCACGATCCGGCCGGATCATCTACACGCCGAACGCCGCGTCGCCGTGCCGCTTGATCCCGGTGATGCCCTGGTGTTTCACAGCCTGACGCATCACTACACCGCGGCGAACCGCTCGGAGCTGCGGCGGCGCGCATTGCAGTTCCACTACCATCAGGTCGGGATGGAATGGACGTCGCTGGCGGCGCATCGCGACCTGTATCACGACGAGAACGGGGAGTACGCCGGCTGCACGGTCTCGCGCGGCAAGCCGTTCGCGGAGGCTTCGAGTTTTGTGCCTCAGCGGCTGATCTCAGTCAGCCCGATGGATTGATCGTAACGGGTAGGCTCGCCAGTCCGCGTAGCGTGTTGTTGTAGCGCCGGCGCGCGGGCCCGGCGATCTCGATTGACGCCGCCTTGCGCGCTAGTGTGGCCAGCACGACCTCGCCTTCCAGTCGGGCGAGCACCTGGCCGACGCAGATGTGGATGCCGGCACCGAACCCGACGTGCGCCGCGTTCTGGCGGGTGATGTCATACTCGTCCGGCCGCTCCCACCGGCGCGGGTCGCGATTGGCGGCGCCAAGGAACATCAGGATCTTCTCGCCTTCGTTGATGCGCACGCCGCCGATCTCCACCGGCCGCGTTGTGGTTCGGAAGAATGTCTGCACCGGGCTTTCAAACCGCACCGCTTCTTCGAAGGCGGCACGAGCCAACGCCGGATCGGCGCGCAGACGCTGGAACTGCTCGGGGAAGCGCGCGAGGCAATAGATCGCCGCGCCCAGCCCGCTGACGGTGGTATCGACGCCGGCGGTCAGCACGGAGCGCACGACGATCGGTGCTTCCTCGGGGGTGAGTTCGCCGGCATCGGCGGCGGCGTGGATGGCGGCGCCGAACCCGTTGGGTGCGAGCGCCGCGCGCTGCGACTGCGCTAGTACCCAGGCGATTACTGGCTCGGCGTCTTTGACGGCAGCTTCAAAGAAGGCGTTGCGTGGACCGAACGAGTTAAACACCATATTGCTGTACGGAAGCAGATAGCGGCGGTTCTCGCGCGGCATGCCGACTGCGTCGGGGAAGACGGTCAGCGGGAAAGCTTCGGCAAGATCGGGGATGGCATCGAAGCTGCGCCGCTCCAGAAGCTGGTCAATCAGCGTTTCCGCCGTTGCCGTGAATTCGGCTCGCAGCTTGCGCATCGCGGCGGGCGACAGCACGCGGTCCAGCACCTTGCGGGTGCGGTCGTGCAGTGGTGGATCGGTTTCGAGCACCAAGCTCGGCAGGCGCCAGGGCTTCTCTTTCTTGAAATCGGCGAGACCGACACCGCGGGCGGAGGAGAAGCTGGCCCAGTCCGTCAGAACAGCGCGCACCTCGTCGTAACGCGCCACGGCCCAGACATTGTCCTGGGTGAGCCGGACCACGGGCCCGGCTTCGCGCAGGGTTTCATGGGCGGGGAACGGGTCCTCGAAATACTCTGCTGTGTAGGGGTCGATATCGGATGTCGGGATGGACATGGAGCGGTCCCTCGTCGGGCTTTCCCGTTGGCCCTATACAAGATGGCCGGCAGGAACGGAGGGGGAAATGTATCTCGGAACCCAGATCACACCGAGGGATGATGCGGATTATCGGATGTGGGCGCAGCTTGGGGTGCAGCATGTCTGCGTCGATCCGCCGGGCAACCCGCATCACTGGAGCCTGGATGACCTGAACCGCCATCGCGAGCATGTCGAATCATTCGGCCTGGTGCTGGACATGGTGCAACTGCCGCTGTCCTCGCGCCCGATCGAGCAAGGCCAGAGCCCGAATATCCTGCTGGGCCGCGAGCCGGACCGGCAGAGGGAGATCGACTCGATCTGTGCGCTGATCGAGCGGTTGGCGGCGGCGGGGATCCCGGCGGTGAAATACAATCTCAATATCATCGGGATTCCGCGCACGGCGAAGGAGACGGGGAGGGGCGGATCGCGCAACGCGGCCTTCCGCTGGAGCAAGGCGGATCAGAAGGCGCCGCCCGGCATCGCCGGGGTGGTGGATGAGGAGGAGAACTGGGCGCGGATCGACCATTTCCTGCGCCATGTGGTTCCCGTGGCGACGTCGGCGAAGGTGCGGCTAGCCTGTCATCCCCACGACCCTTACACGCCGCCTGGCTACAAGGGGGTGACGCGTGTACTGGGTACCGTCGATGGGCTGAAGCGCTTCGTGACGATGCACGAAAGCCCGTATCACGGGTTGAATTTCTGCCAGGGCACGGTGGGCGAAATGCTGGAGGACCCCGGACGAGAGATTGTGCCGGTGATCCGTTGGTTTGGCGAACGCAGCAAGCTGTTCAACGTGCATTTCCGCAACATCCGCGGCAAGCGGCTGGATTTTATGGAAGTGTTCCCGGATGAGGGGAGCATGGATATGGCGGCCTCGCTTCGTGCTTACCGCGATGTGGGGTACGCGTACATGCTGATGCCGGACCACGTGCCGGAGATCGATGGGCGCGACCCGCCCGGGACGGCATTCGCGTTCTGCTATGGGTATATCCGGGGGTTGATGGACGCGATGGAGTCAAAATGAGACGTAATTCGCACCGCCGAGAGACAAAACGCTCCGCCTTCCATCATAGGATTTCATAGACATCATAGACGGGACCAGTCGGCAGACGGCACCCTATCCCGACCGCGAGGCTGCGATTCAGCCAGCCGTACTTGTCCGATCCGGTCTCGAACCGCGGCGCGATACGGAAGTAATACGACGCCATCTGTCGGCCGATCCCGCCGCCATTCTCGAGCCCACCCGGGCAGACGATGACGACGGTGCCGACCGCGGAAGATCTCTGGTTGGAGGCTGTATGCTGTGCCAAGATGAGCTTCGGATTTTGTATGTTGGATTGATAGCGGTCAGAGTGCGGCTGCTTCGCGTATCAGAAGCGGCTGTGGTGTGGAGTTGCCGATGCTGCTAACGGGCGGGGGGCCGCCACCCCAGCGGTTGCGGCGCACTGCGGGCACCATCGGCGAGATGCCGCATGGTGCGAATCGTCCCTGCGGTCGTCAATTTCACACGGTCCCGCCATGCAGACACGCCAGGCGGGCTTGGATCGATCCCGAGGCGTCGTAACCGCCGATTCAAAGCGTAGATCCGCCCGTTCTGCTGGACAGAACGCAGATCATAGTTGAAGCTTAACGCCACTGAGACATCGTCTCCGTTTTGTGCCCAGTGCGGTGCGGTACTTGGGATGTGGATACCAAATCCAGCGCGAAGCGCGTAGGTGACGCCATCATTCTGCCGCGAGGCCTTGAACACAGCTCCGTTCAGGTCACCCCCGTGGAAGTTTTCTAGCTCATTTTCGGTCATCAGTGTGCGATCGGTTTGATCGAACACGCTGATCGTCTTATCGCCGGCGACCTGCAACAGGAAATTCGTATCCGCATCAATGTGATACGACGTGATGCGTCGTGGGGAGGCAATTAGGATCGTCACCCGGCCGATAATGACATCATCACGCATACCGTTGCTAGACAATTCCACCATACGCTGCAGCAGCTTTTGCAGCACTGGGCCCAGAACCGGATCCAGCTCGGCATGCTTCAGTATCACAAGTGAATTGTTATCAGCGATCCCAAGGATGCTATCGACCAACGGGCGGTGCTGGGCGGCTCCCTTTTCCCACCGGTCTTTCACCTCCACGGTGCCGTTCGACCAAAAAGCAAAGCCAGGCCGGTCACCCTGCCGGCGGGCGAGTTCAAGCAGACTGGGGACCTGAAACAGCGGATGACCCCGCAGACTATGGCGGAACATGAAGCTGCGGCGGTTGTAGCAGCGGGCGAATTCGCCCTCTGAATCGATCCAGGTCACGTCCCCGATGGGAAGATCTGTCATCTTTGTGTGGTTGCCCTGGTATCCCGGTTGACGCCAAGATTAATGGCGAACATGCTTTTATTGCTAGCACATTCCCGATACGCTTTCCACGGGAACTTGCACGGATCGCGGCGCGTGTGCTCAATGGGGATGCTACCACTACAGCATATCTTTAGAATGCGCGCTTCAACCACCGCGAGTAGAGCGCGTCGTCATCACTAGCCATTCCGACCGTGTGACCAAAAACGGCTGTTGCAACGTTCGGCTCATTTCGCTACGGTGAGGCGAAATGGCGCTGACGTCGAGCGGTGAACGGAGACGTGGGCGCAGCGAACGGATATCGGGTTGCAGCATCATGACGTCAAACGAGGTAACTCCCCGGCTCGCACTCGGCGACGCCGACTTCGCGACAGATTATAACCGGATACCGTTCGGCTTCAGCCACAATCTGCATCAGCTTGATGTGTTCAAAGACCAGGCTCTGCGTTCTCTGTGCCAGGCCTATGCCGATCATCCAGAAGATTACTTCGTCTCGCGAAGCGCCACGACACCGGCGACCGTTTTCTACTCGGTGCCCACCACCCCCCTCAAGCCACATGAGGCATTCGACCAGCTGACAGACGGGGCGTACAAGATCTTGTTGAAGCGGCTTGAGCGGTACGATCAGAACTTCCGCGACCTGCTCTATGCTCTGTTCGATCAGGTGAAAGCGCAACTGCGACGCTGTGGCTATTGTAACGAGGTGGTGCGTCTGGAATCGTCCATATTTATCAGCGCCCCGTGGGCCACTACGCCTTTCCATTTCGACCCGGAGGTCAATTTCTTCACCCAAATAGAGGGTGAGAAAATTTATCATCTGTATGAGCCGAGCGCGCTCGGCGAAGATGAAGTCGAACCACTCTACGTACGTGCAACGGTCGATATCGGGCAGGTCGATCTCGGACGCCGTGATGCGTCCGGCGAGCATGTCTTCCGGCTGCGGCCTGGTACCGGCGTCCATCAGCCGCAGGATTCGCCGCATTGGGTCGAGACGATTGGTTCGCGGTCGGTGTCCTATACGTTCGTATATGAGACGCGAGAGGCCCACAATCGGGCTCGCGTGCGCGCTTTCAACTATTACCTACGGCGACTGCACATCGAACCTATGCGTCCTGGCTTGAGCTCCGCTCGGGATGCCATGAAGGCAGCGGCGATGGCGGCCGCGATCCCCGTGCGCAAGCGGCTCGGCAAGACCCTGCGGCGATTAGCCCGGTGATCCGCACGGTGACGGCAGGTATCCATTCTGAGCTCCGACCCTCGGACCGGCCCTCCGTGGCACCTCTGCCGATATTCGGCATGCGGCGAGAATGCGGCCGATGAGCGGTTTTCCGCCCCGCTAAGATCCGGCCGTGAAGCATCCAGCCTCGCAGGCAGAGGCTCGCAAAGTATTCACGATCCCCGCAGAATGCTGGAGACGAGCGACATACTTTCCCGCAACGTCATGCGCCCGGACGGTATTAGCCCGAGCACCAGGAACGCTACCGCGTACGAGGTACACAGGCAGGCCGCCAGACCCGGGATGGTATCAGGGATGGCGGCATGCCGCAGGATAATTATCGCGGCGAAGGACGCGGCGCTCGCTGCGGCGTGCGGGGTGACAACTTTGTAAAGATCACGCAGGTGCACCGGGCCGCTTCGTGTCGCCATCCACCACATCACCGGCGTGCGCGGACAGACCTGGGTAATGGAATAGGCGGCGGCGACGCCGATCGGCCCCCACGGCAGACCGGCGAAGAACGCCGCGGTGCAGGTCGCCGCATTGAATGCACCCCAGTACAAGTAGGCTTGCCCGCGCCCCTGACTGACGAATAGCCAGTTTGTCGTCACGCTGACTGGCTGCTGCAGCGCTACCAGGCCGAGCCACACGAAGATTGGCGCCGCACCGCTCCAAGGTTTACCGAGCAGGGTCGGCACCAGCGTGTCGGCGGTAGCGATCGTGAAGATGATGCCGGGCTCTAATACTAGCAGAAGTTGGCTAACCGCCCTCAAATATACAGTCCGGTAGCGATCAGCATCGTGCTGTAGCCTGGCTAGCGCCGGCAACATGACGCGTACCATCGGAGTGTGCATCGTCTGCAGCGGAAACAGCAGAAGTCTGTAAGCACGATCGTACAGACCGAGCGCAGTATTGCCCCATGCGTGCCCGATCAGTACGTTGTCGAGGTTGCGCGCGATGAACGTAAAGATGTTGAAACCAGTGATGCCGCCCCCGAGTCGCAATATCTCTCCCATGTCGCGCTCCCGTCGCGGCAAGCTGGGCACAAACCCGCTTCCGATCCAGGCACCGACCATGGTTACGAAGGTGACTATGGCGGGCAATGCGAACAAAGCCCAATAGTTCCGCAATACCAGGGCCAGGAGTACCGCGCCCAGAAACCCCAGGACGTAGGCCACAGTGTCAAGCACCGCGAGATAGCGAAAGCGCATGGCCCGATTAATAAGGGCCAGGTGCTGGGCCGCCATCGCACCGAGGACGATGATTGCCGCGAACCCTCGAGCCAGGTTGACGGTCCGATCATCACCATAGAACCAGCCGACCACCGGCGAGAGCATCATCAGTAGCAGCGCTAGGCCAAGGCTGACCCCGACATTGATCCAGAACAGGGTCGTTATCTGTGCGTGCGTGATCTGGGTCCGCTGGATCGTCGTTTGCGTCAGCCCGAGATCCTGAAACAGGAGCGCCAGGCCATAGACTGGGGTCACCATCGCGAGGAGCCCAAAGTCGGCTGGCACCAGCAGCCGGGACATGACAATAACTGAAGCGATCTGCATGAGAAGTCGGATCGCCTGCGCCGCATAAGTAACGGCCGCACCCCGTACGACGCGCTTTCTCAGACCCTCATCTGGCGGATCTAAAACAGAGTCGCCCTGCTCTCGCAGCGCACCGGTCACCGGACGCTCTCTCGGTATGTGCTGGGTCCACCTATGCCGCGCGGCTGGGAGACAACAGACGAGCGATCGACTTAGCAACCGGGTTAGGCATGGTCCACCGCACCCGCTCAGTTGTAGCGTTAAGCATCTCAAAGCGACGCGCGTCACGTGATAATTCAGGTTCCATCGCTCTTGTCTGTTCGGCGAAGCGGACCTTCGCCCAATTGTAGAGTTCCATGTCGTAGCGGTTAGTCTCCTCCAACCGCCGGCGGCTCGCCGCCGAGATTGGCTCCATCTGGGAAGGGCGCTTGAGCCGCACTAAGCCAGGACCGGTCCTCGTGCCGACGTTGTGGCGCACAAACAGACACTGCCACATTTTCCAGCCATACAGGGCCCGCAGCACCATCAGGAGACGGGTGAACTCTTCTAGCGGCGCGGCGGCTATAAAGTGTTCTTCGATATTACGCTTCGCCAATTCGAGGTGACGCGGCTCCACTGGCGGCGCGGAGATCCGTCCGCCAGCAGGATCCCGAAGCACATCCAGTTCGGGGCAGCCACTCAGTACCCGCACCTGGAAGTCGAGCGATTCAATTCCCACTCCGCTATCAAGATACTCATTCAACGTCATGTTTTTGATGCGCTCATAAAATGGCAGATGCCGCTGCTTGCGGTTGTCGAAGAAGTGCGATGCCGACCGTTCCACAGGATGGCGTAGTATGGTGAAATACTTCGCCGATCGATCCAGCATGGTGTGGATGCCCATCGGGTAGATCGTCCCCATGAGACAACGGATAGCCCGCCGTTCGGCGTCTGATAAAGCGTAATATCTCGCCTCGATCTGCTCGCGGGACCGTATCGACAGGGCGGATGTGTTGTTGGCCATCGCGCCATCGAAATGCTGGGTTCCCGGGAAGCAGCGGCCGAGGATGGCGTCCATCGTGCTGCCACCAGTCTTCGAAAGGTGGAAGAAGATCAGGATCTCTGGCGGCTGGGCCAGCGGCTTTCCGGACATATCCGAACCGATCTGCATCATATTCTATCTATATCGAGGGGACGCTGGTCGAGGAGGTGCCTCGGGGGGAGGCTTTGTTGTCACGGACACAATCCCCAAGCTCTCGATCGCCAAGCCCCCGAATCTGGCACCTGGAGCCGCGTCTGATCGAGGCGATCGCCCGGTCGAAGTATTGGTCGTCGGCTCCGCTCGGCATCTTTGCTCAGGATCATTTCTATCATTGCTCGTGTCCAAACAGACGTATATTATTTGCATAATAGCTCCCGGCCGTTCGTCTGTCAAACTCAAATTCCCGAAGAGGCAGTAATGCACGCCATTGCCAGGTCGTTCGCCCTCGGCGCAATTCAGCGCCCGCTGCTCCGCGGAGTGCTCTCCCCATTGTACAGGCGGTATTTCGAACGCGCCGCGGGACACCGGAGACTGTTTCGAGGTATCTACCCTGATTTTGCCAGGGCGACAAACGCTATTCCGCGAAATCGGGCAATTGGCTACGACAACCCAATGTCGGCCTCTCGCGTCGCACATGCGCGACATTTTCGATCATCCTATGACTATCCCGTGCTGTTCTGGTTGGTCCAACTGCTGAAACCGGGCGCTGTCGTCTTCGACTGGGGGGGTAACGTCGGCATTAGCTATTACGCGTTCCGCAATCGCCTGCGCTATCCGGACGGGCTAGACTGGGTGATCAACGACGTGCCCGCGGTTCTCGATGTTGGCCAGCAGATCGCTGCCCAGGACGAGGCGACCGGGTTATCATTCACCACCTCTTTCGACCGGCTCCGCGCTGCCGACATCTTGCTGTCAGCCGGCGCCTTGCAGTTCATCGAGAACCCCTTCGAGACGCTTCGGGCCGTTGGTTCTCTGCCACCGCATGTGCTGCTGAACAAGATTCCCGTTTATGACCAGCCGCATGCTGTGACGATACAGAACATGGGCACATCGTTGTGCCCGTATCACCTGTTCAACCGGGCCGAACTTCTCGGAGAGTTCGAGAGCCTTGGGTATGCATTGGTTGATACTTGGCAAAATCCCGGTCTTGGCTGCTTCATCCCGTTCTATCCAGATTACTCAATCGATGCGTTCAGCGGCTTCTACTTGCGGTCGGGCCGGTCCACGGGCTAAGTTGATCACTCGTCGCGGCGTTGCCACGGACCGGACCAATAAATTCTCCTCGGCAAGCACCTTTGCCGAGAACCCCCGTAAAGCCCGTGCGGAACCGAACTAAACCGACTGAAATACACCTTCCCGGTGAACGCAAGCCATCGGCAGCGGCCCGACCCCTCATGGCTCCCACAGTGTCGCAACCTGGAAAGGCCTTGTATTGCCGAAGTCAGCCAGGACCGCGGCCTCAATGTGTTGTGCGATGAGCGAGACGCCGGGGTCGCGAAACACGGACCAATGGTCGCCCGGGATCACAACTGGCTCGACACCACCGTTCGCAAACTCCCCCCATCCCAATTTCTTGTCGAGAAACCGTCCCATGGGCTCGCGAGAGCTACGGATTACCATCATGCGACCGGCAAACGGCTTTGGCTCGTAGGAGTGCACCATTCCATCGAGATACTTGAAGAGAGTTCTGATCGTAGCGTTCCGCCGCGAGGTAGTCTTCCTCCGTCTCAATCTTGACAACCTGACGACGCCGAAGCAGTTTCCGGGTCGTGTTCCGGTCAGTCAGGAACTCCCAGAAAGACTTGTGCCTGGCCCTTACCTCGGCCCAGTCGGCAGCTACCATTTGCAACCTGTATGAGTAGTTTGCCAGCTTCGATCGGAACCAGCCGAGCCTCCTGAGGTAGCCCGGCGCCCAGGTGTCAACCACGATAACCCAGTTCACCTGCTGTCCGGCTTGCTGGAGTTGCCGGGCGATTTCGAATGCAAGCACTCCGCCGTTGCACCAACCGAGAAAAGCGTACGGCCCGCATGGCTCAAGGCGCCGGACCAACTCCACGTATCGCCCAGCGATCTCCTCGATCGTCGAAGGCTCAAGGTCTTGCTTGAATGAGGGATCAAAAAGTTGTAGTGCCGTAATCGGCAGGTTCTCCCCGAGTCGCCTGGACAACGCGAAGAAAATTCCAGTGTTATTGACAGCGAAGATACCGCGTTTAGTGCTCCGCGGCTGGAGTCGCACGATCTGTCGGAAGTCGAATTCAAAGCCAGAGTCGCGGTGGTCGACACGGTCCACCAGCCTTGCGAAGGCGGTGAGGGTGGGCGAGTCGAACAAGGCCGAGAGGCTGATCCGGCGTCCGAACTCCGCTTCAACTCTGGCAAGCAGGCGTGCCGCAAGAAGGGAATGGCCGCCGAGGTCAAAAAAGTCCGCAGCTCCATCAATCGTCTCGAGTCCTAGCACCGAGCACCAGATTTCCTTGAGACGCTTCTCCACCTCATTCATAGGTTGCGAACGAGCCTGAGGCATCGGTCCACTGGGAAGTGGACGCGGCAGGGCGCTGCGATCGATCTTGCCATTCGGCAGCCGCGGCACTGCGTCAAGCACCATTATTGCCGTCGGGCGCATATAACTGGGAAGTGCTTGCGCAAGCTGCGCACGCAACTCCCCGACGAGTCGATCGTGCTGCACCACTTTGCCGCCGGTTGGTTCGACATAGGCGAATATCGAGGTGTCTCGTGACGGGCCTTCGCCGGGAACCGCGACGGCATGCCGGACATCCTGGTGTCGCAGCAGTGTGGCCTCGATCTCCCCCAGCTCGATCCGAAAGCCTCGGATCTTCACCTGGTCATCGACACGCCCCAGGAACTGGAACGCCCCATTGCGCTTCATTCTGACGACATCGCCCGTTCGGTACAACCTCTCCCCGGGCAAATTGCGAAACCTGTCGGGAACGAAACGTTCACGCGTGGCCTCGGGCATGCCCCAATATCCGATGGCCACGCCGTCGCCTCCTATGAGCAATTCCCCGATACCCCCTTGCGGTACGGGCTCATCGTGACGACCGAGGACATAAAACTGAGTGTTTGCAATCGGCGGGCCTAGCGCGACCAACCTATCATCAACGGTGATCCGGTGCACAGACGACCATATCGTGGTCTCTGTTGGCCCGTACATATTCCATAGTTCTGAACTCCGCGCCAGCAACTGGTCAGCCAGCTCCCACGGCATAGCTTCGCCGCCACACAGCATCCGGAGCTGGGGATCGCCGTGCCAGCCCGCCTCAATTATCATCCGCCATGTCGTGGGTGTCGCCTGCAAAACTCGGGCCCGTGAGCGCTTCAGCAGTGAGAGTAGCAACCGACCATCGCGCGTCTCGTCCTCGCCGGCGATGACGACCTTCGCTCCGACCGTGAGTGGAAGAAATAGCTCTAAGGCGGCGATGTCGAAGCAAAGCGTCGTCACTGCGACGATGGTGTCCCGGGCAGTGAAGCCCGGCTTCTGTCTCATCGACCAAACAAAGTTCGTTAGCGCTCGGTGCGGGATCTGCACTCCCTTGGGTCGGCCAGTCGAGCCCGAGGTGAAGATGACGTAAGCGGTGTCGTCGGGAAGGAGCGGCGGCAATGTCACCGCACCGAATTCGTCATCTCTGCCGGGCCCATCGTCGATTGTAACGATAGGCACTGATGCCGACAGTTGTGTCGGCAATACGGGTGACCGCGCCACAATTCCTGACAGATTAGATTGCTCCACAATCTGCGTCAGCCGCCCGGCAGGATAGGCGGGATCCAGCGGAACATATGCATTCCCTGCCTTCATGATCGCCAGCGGCGCAATGACGAGATCCGCCGACCTTCTGATAAAGACGCCAACCCTGGCGCCGGGGCCGATGCCCCGCTTCAACAGCTTTGCTGCGAGCGCGTTCGACCTCCACTCCACTTCCTGATAACTGAGGGCACGATCGTCGTGGACGACTGCGGTTGCCGCGGGTGTCCGCGCAGCCTGCTGATCAAACAGTTGCGGGAGGCTCAGATGCCGAGGGTAATTCGCCGCGGTCTTGTTGCATTCGAACAGCAGGTGGAAGCTTTCCTGTTCGTCCAGAACCGCGACCTCGGAGATCCGGAGGGACGGGTGAGCCGCGGCCGATGAGAGTATGTTGCGGAAGTGCCGCAGTAATTGACCGATCGTCTCCTCCTCGTACAGGTTGGTGTTGAACTCGCAAGACGCTCGCCAGCCCTCCGGCCGCTCCACCATGAAGAAATTCAGGTCGTACATTGCCCCTGCCGAATAGGACGGGAGGTCGACGAGCCTGAATCTCCCGTGGTCCGCGTTCTTTATAAACGATCTCTGAAAGATGAAATTCACCGAAAACACAGCATTGTACCCAGGATAGCGCTTCGGTTTTAGTGTCTCAATCACCTTCTCAAGTGGCATTGCCTCGTGTTCAAGGGCGTCCGCAACGACGTCCCGAGTACGTGCCATGAGCTCGGCGAATTTTGGGTCATCGGATAGGTCGGTGCGCAACACGATCGTGTTGATAAACAATCCAACGAGGTTCTCGACCTCGACATAGCCGCGCCCGGCCACCTGCGTGCCAAGAGCAATATCGGTGGCGCCCGTGTAGCGGTGCAGCAGTGTGAGTAGACCTGCAAGCGCCACCATGAACAGAGTGCAGCCATGCCGACGAGCGACTGCGCCGAGCGTATCGGTGAGGTCTCGCTCCAGTAGCAAAGATTGGATGGATCCGGCCGACGCCTGTGCAGATCTGCGTGGATAGTCAGTCTGCAGACTGAAATATCCCATGCCCTCAAGCCTTCGCGACCAGAATTCAACATCGCCCGCGAGCCCGCCACTTTCAATGAATTCCCGCTGCCAACGCGAGAACTCCCCGTACGTGATCGGGATTTCCGGCAACACTGGCGGTCTGCCCGATTGCAGAGCTTCGCAGATCTCGCCCATTTCCGTGGCGAGAAGACCGATCGACCAACCGTCACATACCGTGTGGTGGCTCGTCACCAGTAGAACGGCAACATCGCTGCTCACCTGGATATGAGTCACGCGAATAAGGGGGGCGATCGCGAGATTGAACGGGGTTTGTGCCTCGGTTTGGCCAATACGATCGCATTCTGCGGCGGCGTCCCTCTCCGGCATCGCCGTCAGATCAATCGATGGAATGCGCAACGGGGCGAACGGCTGAACGATCTGGATCGGTTCACCGTCAGCTTCGACGAAGGATGTCCTTAGCGTTTCATGTCGGGCTAGTATGAGCTCGAACGCCTTTTCGATATGAGCTACGGACAGTTCCCCTTCAAGCCGCCAGCGGACAGCGACATTCAGCGACGGATTACCCGGATCGAGCCTGTCCAGCACCCAGAACCGTTGCTGCCCGAGAGAAGCCGGGTACTGGGTGTCGCGCTCCGGCGAGCAGAGTGGGAAAGCATCGGGATCTGCCGGGCTTGGCCTAACTGCTAACATCAGCGCTGCGCTTCACACCAGCGGGGCTCGGTTCAATCCGACAGCCCGACGTGACGTGACTGTTGAAGCTGCCAGGGCGATACCGCCGCTCGTGCCGATAATCCGCCGGCAACTCGCTCCAATGAGGCCGCCAGCCCGGCCACCGATCAATGCCCTAGCAACTGGCGCGCTGAGGTTGATTCCCTGCCGGTTAGCGCGGACGGCTATCAGAAACAGACGGATCGAGTCGGCGCCCAGTCTGAATAGCTCATCATGTCGACTAACCCGTTCGAGCTGCAGGACTTCGGCCCATGTCGGATGCGCCGGGTGCAGCAAACGGGCCTGCGGCGTCGAACGCGCGACTGCGTTTTCCGAACCGACCGGCAACTCGCCAGCGTTCACGTCCACCCGCTCGTGTTCATCGGGGTTCGACGCCCCGCGAGGGCAACGCGGGCACGATCCTTGCGCGGCAACCGATCGAGTTTGCCAATGCAGCCGCAGGGGTTTGACGAGTTGGCACGCATCCCTACTCCGCGTCCCATCAGTTTACCGATAACCGACATTTTGTTCGTCTAGAACAACTACCCCGCCGGCAGAGCCTTGGCAAGGCTATTTTTGAGGCAAAAATGCGATTTTAGACGCGGCGGTCTCAAAAAACGAGACAGAACTAGGCTGTGGGACGACGGACTAGAGCGCGCCCCGGAACGCAGTGCTCCGATAGCGCTTGCTCGGAGCGTCACCATTGGGTCACGGACGATCATCATCTTATTGGAGTTCATTCTGATACCAGACTGATCCGCATTGCTGCTGCCTGGTGACGGGCACCACGGGGCGCCACGCCGCAGCATCAATTGCTGCTATCGGTATCGAATAACAGGGAAGGTACACCCTGCGATCGTATTCGCTCCCGCGACGTAACCCACCTGGCCAGGGGAGCCAGCGCGTTCCGGAGCGCGATCACCTCGGCGATGACAGCAGGCACCGGCTGACCGACGGCCAGCAACCCGCTGCGAATGGCAGTTCCGGAGCCCTCGGCTGGCACCGCCAAGACTGGCGGGCGGTTCCCGGAGTTTGGGGGTGTACCCAACCCGGCTACGCCGGCCTAGTGTCCGTCTCTGGTGGCTTGGCGGAGGTCGGGGCTGCCGGTCTATCGGGCCCCTGCGCTGGCGGGCCATTCCTTAAGCTTGCCGAACGAAACGTGTTGGTATATAGTACGCTGGTGGTTCGTCGCCTCCGACAGTGTGCCCCGCGCCGGGGAGTGAAGAACCACATCTCTCTCGAAGCCGCACTTAGCAATGAATTGATAATATGGCCCCCTTCCCAGAGACCCAACTCGTTGTCGATAGCGAGTCACAGTTATCGGAACGCGCGGGCCGACCGCCACAGAGTGTCGGTCGCACCGGAGCACCTGAGGGCAGCTCCCGACGTACCAATGTGCTCATGCTGTGCGATCTTTTCACATTATCCTATAGGGTGATGCGCTGCTTCGACGCGGGGGGGGCGGCGGTCCACGTGCTAGTGCTCTGATCCTAACGGACGATTCCCAAGTCGGCGCGACCGTGCGATTCTGTTGGCATGAGCAAGACAGAGGCATGTATCTGGCTGTCGCCTGCGGATCGGGCGACGCTGCAAGGTTGGATTTCCGGGCGGAACACGCCGCAGAAGTTGGTCTGGCGGGCGCAGATCGTGCTGCTGTCGGCAGCGCGGCTTGGCCTGATGGCGATCACGCGCTCGGTCGGCAAGAGCAAGGTGACGGTCAGCCGTTGGCAGGAGCGCTACCTGGCCAAGGGGATCGATGGCCTGCGGCGCGACGCCACCCGCCCGGGGCGTAAGCCGCCGCTGACGGCCGAGACGATCCAGCAGGTCATACACAAGACTCTGCACGAGAAGCCGCCGGCCGGCACCCACTGGAGCATCCGCAAGATGGCCGCCGCCAGCGGCCTCAGCTACACCAGCGTCCAGCGCATCTGGAAGGCACACGAGCTCAAGCCGCATCGGGTAAAGACCTTCAAGCTGTCGAACGACAAGCGGTTCGTCGAGAAGGTGCAGGACATCGTCGGCCTCTACCTTAATCCTCCGGAGAAGGCATTGGTGTTCTCGGTGGATGAGAAGAGCCAGATCCAGGCACTTGACCGCACGCAGCCCGGCCTGCCGCTCAAGAAGGGGCGTTGCGGCACCATGACGCATGATTACAAGCGCCACGGCACTACCACGCTATTCGCCGCCCTGGAGGTGGCCACTGGCAGGGTCATCGGCCAGTGCATGCCGCGTCACCGTCACCAGGAGTGGCTTAAATTCCTGCGCCGGATCGACGCCGAGACACCGAACCACCTCGATGTGCATCTGATCGCGGACAACTACGCCACACACAAACACGCCAAGGTCCGGGCTTGGCTAAAGCGACACCCGCGGTTTCACATGCATTTTACCCCGACCTCGGCCTCCTGGCTCAATCAGGTCGAACGGTTCTTCGGCCTGATCACCGGGGACCGCATCCGCCGTGGCGTGTTTAAAAGTGTCGCGGCATTGGTCACGGCGATCCGGGATTACTTGCAGCGTCATAATGCCGATCCCAAGCCCTTCGTGTGGACCGCCTCCGCTGCCGCTATCCTCGAGAAGGTCGCACGTGGGCGACAAGCGTTAAAGTCACAACACTAGGCGGGCCCGGATCGACTGGCCTCCGCTTTTCGCGGTTCTGCCGCAGCTTTCGCGCAAGCCGGTTCGGGTTTGCTGCATCGTGCGAAGGTGTGACCGAAGAGATCAATGCGTGCATAAAGGAACTCGCGATTGACCTTGTTCTAGCAGGTGATCATTGGTCAACGCGGACGCTCCTTGCGCTTAAGCCGTCGCTGTTGGCCCCCTGCTTTCCGATGCCAGAGCTCGATCAGTTTGAGCTGCTGAACGATAAATGGCGCTTCACGCAACTCTGCCGACGGCTGACAATCCGTTGCCCCCGCTCTCAACTCGTGACCGACCGAGCCGAATTGCTCCGGCGCCTTAATTCCGGGGAGACCACAATGCCATGTATCGCGAAACCGCTCGATCTCGACGGTTCGCGCGGGGTCGCCCCGATTAGAAGCCGGAAAGACATTGAGATGGTTGCAACGATCGGCTATCATCCAATTCTGGTGCAGGAATACATTGAAGGCGACGACATCGGCGCAAGCGTCTACTGCGATGACGGCAAAATCCGTGCCGCTATCGTACATCAACTGAAACGTAGTACCTATCGTACATTTCATTCTACGGAAATCGAGTGCGCGATAACGAAGATCGTAAGCGCGACGGGTGTACGCGGCATCCTCAATTTCGATATGAGAGTTAGGCGGGACGGAACCGTTTACTGGCTCGAATGCAATCCACGCGTCTTCTACAAAATGTTTCTTTCAATGCTGGCGGGGCTCAATTTTGCCTGCTTCGGTTTACCGCATGCGACACCAGAACTGTGTTCATCCGTGCCAACGGACACGAATGTCCGAGCCTTCAAGGCGATAGCCGCAGAACTACCACGCCCGTGGCGTTTGACTTCACGCGACTGGGCGCTTGTCTGTTACCACTTGACCGACCCGATCCCGCCTATCTGGGAGGCGTACCAAAGATGGTTTTTGGGGCACTGGATTGAACCTTATGCCGCGATCGTAGGCGACTACGGTGTGGTCGATCGGCCTCATCGGTTGGCTTAACCAATGATGCGTGTGAAGCGGCATGGCGTTAGACCTCCCAATCCGCGCCCAAGGCCGAACCGAGTCTCGCCATGGATTCAACACTTCAATGGGTGTGCCACCTACTCCTTTACCCGTTTGCCTGCTTTCCGCCAGGATTGGCATCGTGCAACTCCTGCAGATGCTGGACCGCCCTGTCGGGGTACGACCAAGGCAGGCCGCGACGGCGATGACATCACCCAATGCTGGCGGGGTTGCGGACATGTAAGTGAAGCAACAAAGGATAGCGCGCATCGGCGGAATGGATCGCTCCGCAAGGCGGGATCGCCTGCACGCGCAACCTTGAGTTTTTTGAACGCCCTCCCTAGACGCGCCAAGTGGCCACCAAATGGTGATGACGGTCAGAACGGTCTCGCGCTGCACCATTATCTTGCTAATATGCACTGATATCCTGTTCTCCAACATAGAGGGGCGAAGGATTGGTTCCTACACCGATTGCGATCGTAGGTGCGGGTCCGTATGGCCTTTCGTTGGCGGCGCACTTGCGCTCCCGCGGGGTCGGATTTCGCATTTTCGGTACGCCGATGTACAGTTGGCAGTCGCAAATGCCGCGGGGCATGCTGCTGAAGTCGGAGGGTTTCGCCTCCAACATCGCTGACCCTGAGCTGAAGTTCTCTCTCGCAAGCTTTTGCCAGCAACGCGGGATGCCGTATCAGGACATCGATCTACCTGTGCCAGTCGAGACTTTCGTGGAATACGGGCTAGAATTCCAGCGGCAGTTCGTTCCAAACATAGAGCGAAGACAGGTAGTGCAGGTCGAGCGAGACGGACGGGGTTTCATCCTGCAATTGGACGATGGGGAGTGCCTGGTGGCATTGCAAGTTGTCGTCGCTGTCGGGGTCGGTCATTTTGCCCATGTGCCGGACGAACTTAGAACGCTATGCGGCCCACATCTCTCGCACAGCTCACAGCACACCGACCTTGATGGCTTCCGGGACAGCAACGTAATCGTCATCGGCGGTGGAGCGTCGGCGGCCGATCTGGCCGTGCTATTGCGCCGCGCTGGTGCCTTTGCTCGTCTGGTCGCGCGCCGCAAGAAAATCGACTTTCACACGCCCCCCCGACCGAGACCACGCCGCATGATGGAGCGGCTGCGGCAGCCGAGCTCTGCCCTAGGCGTTGGATGGCCCTCGCGGATGGCTCAAGATGCACCGCTGATCTTCCACATGATGCCGCGCGATTTCCGGCTGCTAGTGGTGAAGCGACATCTCGGGCCTGCCCCGGGGTGGTTTACCCGCGATCAGTTGGTGGGGCATGTGCCCATGCTCCCTGGGAGGCAGATTGTCGCGGCTGGGACGCTCGGTGATCAGGTGCGACTCCGCGTAGCCGATGCCAACGGTGTTGAAGAGTAAGCATCCGCCGAGTGCCGCGGTGTTGCACGGCCGTCGACCAAGCATGCGGACGACGCACTGGTGTCGCCTACCTCTTGAGGTCCGCGAGGAGTTCCTTGAGGTTCTCGATACCTTCGGCGGTAAAGGCAACGGTGGACATTTCGTCGATGTCCCAGACGGTGAGGACACCGTCTTCCGGCTCCATATCGAGGGCGATGTCGCGCAAGAGGTCCTCGTCCTCGCCGAGCATCTTGGCCACCCGGCCGATGGTGGAGACGGAACTGGGCGCCGCCATTGATCAGGCCGCGCGGTCGACGCGAGTAGCTCGCGGCCAATGCCAGGGCAGCAGTTCGTGCAACCGCGAGACTGGGTGATCACCGATGCGCGCGAGCACGTCGGCGAGCCAGGCGCGCGGATCGATGTTGTTCAACTTTGCCGACGCAATCAGCGAATACATCGCCGCTGCCCTCTCCCCGCCGCGGTCCGAACCGGCGAACAGCCATGACTTGCGCCCGAGTGCAATTCCGCGCAGCGCGCGTTCCGCCGCATTGTTGGTCAGGCAGATGCGTCCATCGGCAAGGAAGCGCGCAAAGGCATCCCATCGCTTGAGCATGTAGTCCATCGCCTTCGCGACGTCGGCATGACGCGAGAGCTTGCCGCGTTCGACGCGCATCCAGCTCTCGAGGGAGCGCGACCCGGACCTGTCTTACGGCCTGCCGTTGGGTCGCTGGCAGGCCGTTGATGTCGCGTTCGACATCGAAGATCGCATCGATCCGGCGCACCGCCTCGATCGCGAGCGGCGCCTTGGCAACTTCGGCGAGCACGAACAGTTTGCGCCGTCCGTGTGCCCAACACGCGGCCTCAATGATCGGACCAGGCTGGCGTGCGGGGTGGTAGAGGTCGTTGAACCCGGCATAGGCGTCGGCTTGCAGAATGCCCGCGTAGCCGGCGAGATGTCGGCACGGATGCTCGCCGCTGCGATCGCGCGAATAGAAGAAGATCGCCGCTGGCGGTGCCGCGCCACCGAACGGCTGGTCGTCGCGCACATAGGTCCATAATCGGCCGGTGACGGTCTTGACCTTGGCCAACACCGGCACGGTGGTCTCATCGCCGTGTAGGCGCTCGGCGGCGAGTACGTGGGCCTTGATCAGCGTCACCAATGGCGACAGCGCCGTCGTGCAGGCACCCACCCAATCGGCCAGTGTGGAGACGCTGAGATCGATGCCCTCGCGGGCAAACCGCTCGCTTTGGCGGTTCAACGGCTGATGCTCGCCGAACTTGCCATGGACGATCGTCGCCAGCAGGTCCGGACCGGCGCGGCCACGGGAAATCGGATGGAACGGCGCCGGCGGCTGCGTGATCGTCTCGCACGAGCGGCAGGAGAACTTCTCTCGCACCGTCTGGATCACCTTGTAGGTCCGTGGAATGCTCTCCAACGTCTCGGTGGTGGTCTCGCCGAGCTTGGTGAGCTGACCGCCACAGCACGGACAGCTTGTCGGCGACGGCAGCACCAGCCGCTCGCGCGGCAGGTGCGCCGGTAACGGTGCGCGCACCGGCTTGGCGCGTGTGAACGGGCGCACGTTCGTCCTGTTCGTGGCCGCATGAGCGGCAGCCGCTTCGTCCTCGGCGGCAGCGGTCTCGAGTTCCTCGATCTGCATCTCCAACTGATCGAGCAGCTTGCGTCCACGCTCGGCGGAGGCGCCGAAGCGGTCACGCTTCATCTTGGCGATTAGCAGCTTCAGATGCGCAACCATCGCCTCGGCACCAGCGGCACGAGCCTCAAAATCACGCCGCGCGGCCTGCTCGGAGATTAGCGCTGCTTTCAGCGCGTCGATGTCATCCGGAAGTGTACCGGCCGAATCGCTCATGCCGACAACTGAAATCACACTCGCCCGTGGTCATGCACGCGAAATCTTCAAAAAAACCCCGGCAACTGTGCAACTAGTCCAATCTTAGCCCGCCAGTTCCGGTCGCCAGGTTCGCTGCGGGTGTCTCCAGTCGATTCCCTCTAGCATGTAGCCGAGTTGGGCCGCCGTAATCGCAACCACTCCATCCGCCGGCGATGGCCAGATGAACCGACCGCGCTCGAGTCGCTTGGCATATAGCGACATGCCGAGGCCGTCATGCCAAAGAACCTTTATCAGATCACCCCGACGACCCCGGAAAACATACGCATCGCCGGCGTGCGGGTTGCGCTGCAGGGACTGTTGTACTTGCAGGGCAAGGCCATTCATCCCGCGACGCATATCGGTCCTGCCTGCGGCCAGCCAGACGCGCATACCCGAGGGTGGCATCATCATCCGCGCAACACCGACAGCACGCGGCGGAGCGCCGCAACGCTCACTCCTTCGTCGATACTCACGCGCACGCTGCCGTTCAGCTCGATCTCGATCAACCCCGTTCGCCGTGGCGTTATCACCCGAGACGGCAACGGCTCTGATGCCGCCGGCGTCTCGCTCGGAACAGGCGCAATCCGCGCGGGGAAGAGATGCAGCTCCGAGCCGCAGGCAGTCTCGGCTGCAGCGAGGCGACGCCAGCGATAGACCAGGCTCGGGCAGATCCCGTGTCGGCGGGCAACGTCCTGGATGCGTACCCCAGGCTGCACAGACTCCCCCACCACCTTGGCTCGAAACCGAGCGTCATGCGCCCGACGCCGCTCTCCCACGATCTCGATCCGTGGGCTTGCCTCGCCATCTGTGGCTGCCACTCTGGCAGCCTCATGCTTGCTTCCTATCATCCCCCGAAGCAAATCAAGCCGCCACTATTCAGACAAGGCGGTCGTCACCGTAGGGATACCGGTGTTGAAGAGGAACTCGAAGCCGATCACGTGATCGCCGCCACAGGCTACCGCGTGGACCTCACGCGCCTCGGCTTTTTCTCGCCGCGGATGCTCGCCCAGATCCGAACAGTCGAGCACACACCCGTTCTGTCGTCGCACTTCGAAACCTCGCTACACGGATTGTTCTTCATTGGACCCGCGGCGGCGAACTCCTTCGGCCCACTGTTGCGCTTCGCCTGCGGCAACCGCTTCGTGTCGCGCCGTCTGGCGCCGTATATCGCCCGCCGTGCGTAACCAATTCCATGGCCGAGCCGTTCCTGAGTGTCCGTCCAGGAAGTTTCCGAGTTTTTTGCGTCGCTTAGCGACAGGATGAAGAATGTTGTTGAGTGGTTGACCCTCTTATGAGTTTATAGCGGCACTGATTCGCGAGGTGCCCCATGTAGACAGCTGAGAACCGCGCTCGATACGACCGCAGCAAGCTGCGCTACCCGAGCGATGCACGTGGCCATGCGGCAGGGCGCGCACGATCTCGATCGCTTCTCTGGCTGGCAACAGTCGCTCGCCGCGCAGCACGGCGCGCAACTGCTCGATGCGCTCGACCGGCCAGCCGGAGAGGTTTGCCAGCGTGCGTTTCTTGCTCTTGCCATCCTCGCGGTAGCTCTCACGCAACAGGATGGTGGGGGGCGAGCCTCGATTGGACATCACATCGATATGCATGGACCCACCGAATCAGGCCGAGTCGCGTCGGGTCAAGGGGATTTTGTCGCGCTACAAGGACGCGAATTTGAGATGTATCCAGTCTTGTCAGCCTGTTAGGCTCTAAGTTCGGACTAGTGCCCTGAGTCTCTCATGTTGCCGGATGTCTAACCTGAACTTTACCCACTTTTGAGCGCAAGTCGTTGATTTAGGCAGTTTTCGGGGTTGGCTACCTGTCTACGCGGCGATGGCGATGCCGAGCAACTCGAAAGCCTTGCGCTGAACCTTGGTGGGGGTGGCGAGGATCGCGGTAAGCCGATCGCGGCCGAGGCGAACGACATTGCGCGTCAGTGTGGCGAGATCCGCGAGCAGGGTATGGAAGCTGTGCACCGGGATCGGCTCACCCTGAGCGGGATCGGTGCGTTTGCTAGCCGCCTTGTGCTGCGCTGATGGCGACGGCTTGGCCTTCGCTACCGGCGAGGCGCGCTGCGCCTCGCGCACCGCGGGCTCGTGCTCATCGAACAAGATCGGTGCCAGTCGCTGGCGCATATGCCATTCCACGTAATAGGCCAGCATGCAGACGAGCACGTGTCCGCGCACCCGTGGCGCGGTCCAGTGGAATACTGGTCGCAATTCGAGATCGACCGTCTTCAATGAGCGAAAAGCGTGCTCCACATGGGCCAGGCTTTTGTAAGCCCGCACGGTGGCCGCGGCATCCGACTGCTCGACGGGAAGATTGGTGCGCAGCACATAGATGGCGTCCAGCGCCGCCTCGGCGGCGATGGCGACATCGTTTCTGTTGAACTCGAATCCGCTATCGGTGATCCTGATCTCGAAGTGCTTGGCCATCCTGCGCCGGCCCAGCACCGCGCCGACCGCCTGGCCGATCGCCGCTGCGCCGCGCAGCGGCTTGCGCGGCCGCTCGACGCGCGCCTGGATGCGGCGCAAGTCCTTGTCGGTCGCCTCCAAAAGCTCCTGGCGTTTGCGAGCCCGCTCGGCGGCCAGGAACGGGTTCTTACACACCACAAGGCGTTCACCCGGATAGTCGGGGCCGGTGATCTCGGCCATGTCACGCTCATCGAACAGCGAGGGCTGCAGCGGCCCGCCCTCGGCGGCCAGCGCCTTGATCGCCGGCGCGCGCAGGGCGGTGATCCAATCAAGCTGTCAATCGGCGTCGAACATTGACCCTCGATCGGCGTCCAAAATTGACCCCTCAGATATCGGCTTGTGCCGGTAGTGCAAAGGGGGGACCCGCGCGCCGCGGAGTGCCCCACGAGGAGGCTGACGCAGCGGCGCGCGGGGGGTTCCTGTGGACCCACCGGTGCAAGCCCGGGTGGTAGAGGCGGTGGGCGTCAGGCGCGGTTCTTGAAGCGCCAGCTGTCGTTGCCTGTCTCGACGATATCGCAGTGGTGAGTGAGGCGGTCGAGTAGTGCAGTGGTCATCTTTGGATCGCCGACCATGTCGAGATGCCACAACGCTCGACAGGCGAGTCGCTCAGGTCAGGGTCACCGACCCGCATCATCCTCTGTATGGCAAGCGTTTTCCGGTCAGCGATCGACTGTCAGGGCGCGGGCCGGGGCTAATCGTTGTCCGGCTGCCTGACGGCCGAGAGCGCTCTATATCACGATTCGCTACAGATCTCGCAGCAACGGCCCATGAGCAGCTGGCCGTATCGAGTCGCCAAGCACACATTTCAGTGCAGACGCATCTCGGCTGGCACGCAACAACCGAGATTGGCACCAGCTTCTGGAATTGTGTTCACTGTTCGGGGTGCTGATCGCAGACGGCGAGCGCCTGTATGACCCTGCAGCCTATCACGACAGGCTGCTCCTGGGCTTGTCAGGGATCATGAGCGAGGCGGAGCTGCATCAGATCAAAATCCGCCTCCATCAAGGCGAGCGCCAGAAGGCAGCGCGCGGCGAGCTGCGATTACCACTTCCGGCTGGCCTGATCCACAACCGAGACGGCAGTGTCACCCTCAATCCAGATGAGGAGGTACAGCAGCGGCTCCGGCTGGTCTTTACGAAATTTCGGGAGCTGCGCAGTGCCAAGGCGGTCATGCGATATCTACGACGCCACAACCTGCTGTTCCCTGTGCGACCGCTTCGTGGCTCGGCGCCGCATGAAGTCGTCTGGCGCGTGGCCAACAATGCTCGTGTGATCCACATTTTGAAGAACCCAGCCTATGCTGGCGCTTACGTCTATGGCCGGCGACGGCCGGAGCCGCTGCGGCGACGGCCAGGTAGCGATCGTATCGGGACGGTGGCGGTTCCGCCTGAGGATTGGTCGATCTGCCTCAAGGACGCCCATCCGGCTTATGTCGACTGGGAAGAGTTCATGGCAAATCAACGGCAGCTGGCTAATAATGTCGCACGCTACGATGCGGGCCGATCCGGTGCGCCCCGCAAGGGCAGTGCTCTGCTGCAGGGCATCGTCAGTTGCGGTCGGTGTGCCCGCCGCATGTGCCTGCGCTATTCCGGAACTGATGGCGATTTTCCAGTCTACGTTTGCGTGGCCGACCAAACTTTCGACGGAGGGCCGAAATGCCAAGAGGTGCGAGCCCTCCAGGTCGACGCTGAGGTAGAACGATTGATCCTGGAGGCGCTGACGCCAGACCGAATCGCGGTGGCGGTTGCTGCCGTGAGTGAGGTCGAAGTGGAGAACCGTGCGATAGAGCGACAATGGTCGCTCAAGCGCGAGCGGACCCGCTATGATGCCGAGCGCGCCCGACGCCAGTACGACGCCGTTGAGCCCGAGAACCGCTTGGTGGCTCGCTCACTCGAGAGGATCTGGGAAGAGCGCTTGAGGCGGGCGGACCAAATCGAGCAGGAATACGAGGCATGGCGTCGTGAGCAGGCCGTCTCGGTTTCCGACAGCGATCGGCAAGAGATTCTGGCACTGGGCGAGGACTTGCCGAAGCTGTGGCACGCTGCGACGACCACCGCGGCAGAGCGCAAACAGATCGTTCGACTGGTGATCAAGGAGGTCATACTGGATCAGAAGCAGCGGCGTGGCTACGTCTGGATCAGGATTATTTGGCAAACCGGCGCGACCAGCGAGCACTGGTTGCAACGACGCGTGCAAGGCTATGCGCAGCACGCCGATCAGGAACAACTGAGACGGCGTATCGTCGAACTCAACGGGCTGCAGAAGATGGATGCTGAGATTGCCGCCACCCTCAACAGGGAAGGGTTTCGGACCGCGCACGGACCACCATTTTCTGGCAACATGGTTCACGTGCTGCGAAAACGGTGGGGGATCCGGACCGTCAAGATCAACGGCATCGCGGTGAACCCTCCGCGATGGGCCGACGGAAGCTACTCAGTACAGGGTGCAGCCGCGCTGATCGGCATTACACCGCAGACCATTTTTGATTGGCTCCGAAAAGGCTGGCTGAAGGGAAAGCAGCTGACCAAGGGCATGCCGTGGCAAATCTCGATATCTCCCGACCAAGTGGCGACGCCTAGGGCGCGCGCTCGACAGACCATCCGCTCCAATGGAGAGGCATCATGAAGGCGTCGAGTTGCCGAAGACGCTCGGCCATTCGCCGAAGGCAAGATTGGTCGTGACGATCACGGAGGTGCGCTCGTAGAGCCGGCTGACGGTGTGGAACAGCAGCTGCCCGCCGGCCTGTGCGAAGGGCAGATAGCCGAGTTCGTCGAGCACGACGAAGTCCAGACGGGTGAGATGATCGGCGAGTCGTCCCTGGCGGCCTGCCCGCCCTTCGGCCTCGAGCCGGTTGACCAGATCGACGGTGTTGAAGAAGCGTCCGCGCGATCCGGCGCGGATACAGCTCCGCGCGATCGCGATCGCCAGATGCGTCTTGCCGGTGCCGGTCCCGCCGACCAGGACGAGGTTGCGCTGCTGAGCGATGAAGTTGCCGTCGGCAAGATCGCGCACCAGGCTCTCGTTGATCGGCGTTCCGTTGAAGGCAAACTCGTCCACGTCCTTGGCGAGCGGCAGCTTGGCGATCGTCAGCTGATATCTGATTGAGCGCGCCTGCTTCTCCGAGATCTCTGCCTTGAGCAGATCGCCGACAAAGCGTTGCGGCTCGTGCTTGCGCTTGATCGCGGTGGCCAGCGTCTCGTCATAGGCGCCCTTCATTCCAAAGAGCTTGAGCTCCCCCATCATGTCGAGGACTTCGGTTCGCTCCATGCTCATGTGCTCCTGAGTTGATCGTATCTGGCGCAATCGGCGACCGGCGCATGGCGGAGTATCAACGCATCCGGCGTAAGGATGATGGCCGCCGGCCCGGGGTCGCGGTGCCGCGTGAGGATGTTGATGATCACGTCAGATGAGTGGACGCCTTCGGACATCGCCTGCGCGCAGGCAGCTTCGACCGCCGTCAATCCATCCGTCAGCACGGCAGCCAGGATGGCGACCATCTGACGATCGCCATCGTCGGACCCGGCGAGCTTGCGCCGCACCCGCTCCAGCGCGGCCGGCAGCACCCAGTCCCTGAACGGCGCGCCGTTGCGCAGCGCGCCCGGTTTGCGGGCCAAAACCGGCACGTAATGCCAAGGATCGTAGATCGTCTCGCCTCGGCTGTAGCTGCGGCGGTGTTCCGCGACGATGCGCCCATCCTGGCGGATGATGATCCGATCGGCGTAGGCATGGATCTCGACAGGCCGGCCGACCGCACTGGCGCTCACGGAGTATTTGTTATTGTCGAAGCGCACCAGACAGGTCTTCGACACCGACGCGGGCAGCGCGTGGAAGCCATCGAAGCGGCCGCGATAGGCGACAAGCTTCGGCCGCTCTTCCTCGAAGACTTCCCACACCGTCTGCTCGGGACGCTCGGGATGCGGATGCGCTTTGGCGTAGGCGATGCATCTATCGGTGAGCCAGGCGTTTAGTTCGTCGTAGGTCTTGAACCGCAGCCTCGGGGTAAAGAAGCGCTCGCGCACCAGGCCTACTTGGTTCTCCACCTGACCCTTCTCCCAGCCCGATGCCGGCGTGCAGGCGACCGGATCCACCAGATGGTGAGCGCACATCTGCAGGAAGCGGCGGTTGTATTGCCGGTCCTTGCCGATGAAGATCGTCTCCACCGCGGTCTTTATGTTGTCGTAGATGCCGCGCGTGCAGGCGCCCCTGAAGAGCGCGAAAGCGCGCTCGTGGGCGTCAAACACCATCTCCTGCGTCTCGCGTGGATAGGCGCGAACGGACATCATGCGGCTATGACACAGGCGGACGTGCGCGACCTTCACAGTCACCGTCACGCCGTTCATCACGACAATCTCGTGGCTCCAGTCGAATTGGTAGGCCTCGCCCGGCGCGAACGACAGTGGCACGTAAGCGGCCGCCGCCTGGCCCGCGTGCTCCCGGCTCCAGGTCCGGGCGTAGCGTCGGACGGCGTCGTAGCCGCCGTCGTAGCCCAGCGCCCGCAACTCCTCGAATATGCGGATCAAGGTCAGCCGCTCGCGCGCCGTGCTCTCGACGTTCGCGGTCAGCAGCCGGTCGATCTCGACCTTCCAACGGCCGAGCTTGGGGCGTGGCTGAACCTCCCGCTCATAGGAAAACGACGTCTCCCCCGACCGAAGCACCTTGCGAACCGTGTTGCGCGATATGTTCAGGTCGCGCGCGATCTCCCTGATCGACTTGCCCTTGACCAAATGCTCGCGTCGTATCCGGCCGATCGTCTCCACAATCAGCATCCCCCACCGCCCACCTCAAATCGAAGCAGGCAGCCCACAAGCCACAATTCAGGGGGTCAATTTTGGACGCCGATCCCCCGGGCTCAGGGGGTCAAAATTGCACGCCGAAACACACAAGCCCGGCCGGGCGCAGCGTCTCCTCGATGCGTGCGCTGGTGAGCAGGCCGCGATCACCCACCATGACCACCCGTTGCAAGCGGAACCGCTGACGGAGCTTGTCGATCTGCGAGGCGAGCGTCGCCGGATCGGCGGTGTTGCCGTCGAACACCTCGACCGCCACCGGGCAGCCGTTCGCGGCGCACAGCAGGCCGATCACCAGTTGCGGGCGATCGCCCCGGTGGTCACGACTGTAACCGTGCTGCGCGAGTTCGCAGCAGCGTCCTTCCAGGTAGGTTGAAGTGACATCGTAGAGCAGCAGGGTGCCGTCTTTGAGATGACGGCGGGCCAGCGTGGTTTCGATGAACGGCTGTTCGCTCGCCAGCCAGTCGAGCGTCGCGTAGAGCTCGCGGGCGGTGACACGGCCGAGCTCCAGCATCTCGCCCAACGAATGACAGGCGGTGGTGGTATCCAGCATCCGCGCGGTGGCGAGCTTGGCCGCCGGCTCGAGCAGTCGGGCGATGATCAGCGCCAGAGCGAGATCACGCCGCCGCTGCGGCGCCCGCCGTGGCAGCAGCCCATCGAGGTCGATCCGTCGGGCGGTGCCCAAGGCCGCGAGCACGTGGCCGTGCGGCAGGGCGCGGACGATCTCGACCGCCTCGCTGGCGGGCAGCAAGCGCTCCCCGCGCAACACGGCACGCAACTGCTCGATGCGCTCGGCGGGCCAGGCGGAGAGGTTTGCCAGCGTGCGTTTGCGGGTCTTGCCATCCTCGCGGTAGCTCTCGCGTAGCAGGATGGCCGGGGGCGAGCCTCGGTTGGGCACCACATCGATATGCATGGACCCACCGGATCAGGCCGAGTCGCGTCGGGTCAAGGGAATTTTGCGGCGTTACATGGCCGCTGATTTGAGATGTTTCTAGCCTTTTCAGCCTATTATCCGGAAAGTGGATCTAGGTTCGGACTAAAAATTATTACCTGAGACGACGCAGATACCCGTGTGACAGCCCGGTAGCGACAAAGGCCGCTCCAGTGGAGCCAGTATCCCCGGGGAGTGGCGGGGGCGGCGCGGGGAGCGCCCTTGGACTGGGTCCAAAGGACGGATTGGTTTGACTTCGCCCAGGTCGGGTCCGCCGACAGATCATGAGCGGTAGCCTTGGCTGGGCCCTCGCAGCACGTCCCGCATGAACTCATAGCTCGACCATATTCTGAAGAGTTCGACCTGCTCGGGGCCGCCGCGGAAAAGACAGGTCGCGGCCATAGGAACGTCTTTGCCTCCTCGCAGCATCTGGACGGCAGCCAAGAAGCGTGATGGTCACCTTCTGCGGCGAGGCGTAGCAGGCCATCCTGCAGCATCGGCTGCAGGATGCGTCGAGGCATCGGTGGAACATCGGGAGTCGCGATCAGGAGCCTTGGCAGTGCGCCCGTACCCGCATGGAGGAACTTTGACGTGGAAACTGGGCAGATGCTGGATCAGCCATTGGCGCACGCCACCAACGTCGAATGCAATCATTCCGCCGAGATAGATCACAGATCCGGCGACAATCTGCCAGGCGAGCGCCAAGATTCCCGAGAATCTCGTCAGCTCATGGAGAACCGAAAACATGAGCCCGGCACTTGCCAGGATCTTGGCCGAGTCGGCCAAAGGGACTGGTAGTCGGAACACGCGTCTGCTGACAATCGCCGCAACAATCAGACTGACCAACAAGGCGCTGAAGCTGCCGAGCGCAGCCCCCAGCTCACCCAGCGATGGAATCAACCAGACATCTAGCGCGACGTTGACGGCCAACGGAACCAACATCGTCCAGATGAGAGCCGATGTTCGATGGGCGAGTTGGAATGCGATATCGACATAGAAAGATCGAATGCTCGCTAGGACTGCTGCCGCCGACAGCCATGGGGCAAGAAGAACGACCGTGTCCCAATAGGCTTGGCCGACCATCAGGTGTGCCAGATTGTTCGATAATGCGATTATGCCTGTCGCCGCGGGGACGACGATCCCGAACAGGACAACAAAATTTCGCGAGAGCTGGGCTCTTGCGGCCTCCGGAGAACCAAACTCGACCGCTTGCACCGCCATCGAATAAGCTGCGGTCCCGATACCTCCTGCCAATGTCGCAATCGGCACTTGAGCGACCAGGGTGGCGGCAGTGAACAGCCCGACAGCTCGTGGGCCCAACAGCCCTTGCAGCAGCCATTTGTCAACCGACATAAGGATCGTTCCCAGTCCGACGCTGATCGATAATGGGATACCGAAGCGAAACAGCGTACGACAAACCGCCAGATCAAACCGAAAGCGAAGCAGATTGAGCCGAGGTTCTCGGACGAGCAGGCCGGCGAACAGGAAACTCGCGCCTAGAGCAAGCAAAATTAGGGGCGCGCTCCGGTAGAAGTATGCGGCCGCCGGTACGAGGAGCGCCGTGGCCACTCCGCGCCCGAAACTCATCCGAAAAAAATCGGTCTCGCGTAGCTCGGCGAGTTGCAGTCGCTGGTTCAACTCAAACCACGCTGCAGCAAAGGTTGCTGCCAGGCATGCCGCCGCGAGCCCCGTGTAGCGGCCAAGCCCGCCCAAGATCAGGATCAACGCGGCGCCGACAACGCACGACCCGCAGAGCACGCGAAAGCACGTCACCACCGTGCCAAAGAACAAATCAGGCTGTTTGGTCGCGGGCGCCATCCGTAGCAGGCTCAGCCCGAGCCACTCGAAGACCCCGAGCGTCAGGAAAAAGACGATCGATAGACCGAGCGCGTACAACCCGTATTCGGCTGGCGCCAGTAACCGCGTCAGCACCGCGGTGGTCACGACCGCGAGCAAGCTGGGAATGAGCCGCGCGAGAAGAAAAACCACACGGCTTTTCAAGTTTGTCACCCGTCCTAATATCAGCTCAGAAAAGTGACATCCGCTGGCCGAACCGTTCTCGAGCGACCGGCGCAAAACTCGGCCATGCCCGCGGATCTCACCGCGCTTATCGAGGATCGCGATGCTATCCGACTTGGTGCCAAAGGGTCAAGCGACAAACCCATTGTTGCCAGAGGATTCGCATTTGAAATTCACTTAGGGAGCGAATCGGGGCTTACTCCGCTCGTGGGCAATCGGTTCAACTCGGGGGGATCTGGAACCCGCTAGCAGCGGTCGACTTGGTGGACTTGCCCCAGTTCGTGGAGGGGTGAGAGTTTCGGATCAGGCTACCTGGGTGGAGGGCATGTCCTCCTCTTTCGTGGCATTCTTGGGTTTGGCGCCTGGCGGCGGCATTCTTCCGTCCCTTCCCGCGCGCCGGTGCGGCCGTCACGCGCAGCGGCGGTCAAGGACGGCCCACTCTCGGAACCGCCCGAAGCTGGCCAGCACCAGAGGCTGTTACAAAATGCCGCCGGAAGGTTGACTATGCTCCCGAGGAGGTTCCAGTAGGTTGTCCGGCGCAGCATAGCCACAGCTCCTATGCAATGCGGACACCTCCGTTGCCCCGAGTTACTGACAACTTCTTCTTCAAGACCTCTCTCAGACGCCGGAAGATGTCTTGGGGAAGCAACCACAAACCAATAAAAACCCAGACGCGCCAGGGTCTGGGTGAGCCGTATTTGAACGCCCGATAGAGCACCACGGCAATTGCCCGGTAGGCGCGCACCTTGGCCGCCCGCGGCCCCACGACACCCAGGCAAAAAGCCCCGTACGCGCGGCGCGTGATGATTGGCCGCATTCTGTCGATCCAAGCGAGGGATTTCATCCATGTATCGCGGGCTTCTTGGAGTGTCTTGCCCTGTTCCTCGAAATACAGAATGGCCAGCACATCCGGTACGGTTTCTATCTTCACCTTCAATTGCTTCGATAGGCGCAGGATGAAATCCCAGTCGTCATGCGCGGCATCGACCGCGAACCGCAAGTTCTCAAGCAGTGATCTCGGAATCAGATAACTCGAGGTCTGAATAAAGCCGATCGCCGCGAACGGTGATCGCTGGTCGAACAAATATTCATCCAGAGGCGTAGAATTATCGTAGATCACATGCGGCAAGACATACGAAGAGAATGGCGTTACTACCCGGCTGAGGCAACTAATGAGCACATCGCCGCTCTTGGCAGCAAGTTCCAGTTGTTTCTCGATCTTCGACGGCAACCACTCATCGTCATCGTCAAGAAACGCGACCCACGCGCCTCTCGCATGGTCGATCCCCAGATTGCGCGCTGACGCACCGTTCAATGGTCGCGGATTAACGATCACGCGCAACCGTGGATCGTCCACCGACCTGAGAACAGCATCGGTGCTGTCATCAGGCCTGTCTACCACAACCAGTACCTCAAGGTGCGGATAGGTTTGGTTGAATACACTAGCAAGTGCGCGCAAGAGCTGCTGGGGTCTGCCCAACGTTGGAATTACGACTGAAACCAGTGACATCATACAAACTTCGTCTTTGCCCGGTGACCAGTCAGCCCGTGTTTAGACCCCTGCGTGCTCCGGCGTCCGATTGGTAGTGCATTGCCCGGAAACACGTTTGGCTCGTCCATCCAGAAACCCTGGTCACTCTTACCACGTTCACTTTTCCCGTTCAACACGTTGGAGATGGAAGGTCGAGGGCTCGGCCCCTTTCTGTTTCGCAGGGATCGGAACGGGAGGAGACGCTCGCCCAGTGCGCAATTTATCGATGCTGTGGCTGCCGATCGGGGGGTAACTACATTTCATTATGGACAAGAGCCGATGCCGCAGGTAGTCTATCAGATGCCATCCCCCATGACTGACGAGGCCTGGGAAACGATACTACAATGCAGGGTTGTATGCCGTTCTCATTGTGCCACTTGCAAGAAACGAAGCAGATTATTGACCTACTCGACGTTGCGGTTATTGATCGTATGGTGGGCCGGTTGGTAGCGCTGCGTGCGAAAGGCGGCCGGCTGTTCTTTCTTGGTGTCGGCGGCAGCGCTGGCAACTGTTCGCATGCTGTCAATGATTTCCGCAAGATCGTCGGCATCGAGGCTTATGCGCCAACCGACAATGTGTCGGAGCTGACCGCGCGCACCAATGACGAAGGCTGGGAGACGGTGTTCCTCGAGTGGCTCAAGGTGAGCCGCCTGCGAATGGAGGATGCAGTCTTTGTTTTCTCGGTCGGTGGCGGAAATCTGGAGAAGAACGTCAGCCCGAACCTGGTGCGTGCACTGCAATATGCCAAGGCCGTCGGGGCAGACATCCTAGGAGTCGTCGGCCGGGACGGCGGATATACGGCCCAGGTCGGCGACGCGGTTTGCATTATTCCAACGGTGAACCCAGAGTCAGTAACCCCGCACACTGAGGCATTCCAGGCCATAGTGTGGCATCTCCTGGTCTCCCATCCGGCGTTGAAGGCAACGCAGACCAAGTGGGAGAGTGTCGCAGAACCGACGGCGCGGTGATGACAAAGGCAGTCTTCCTCGATCGAGACGGTGTTTTGAACAAGACCGTAATTCGTGGCGGCAAACCCTATCCACCTCAGTGCCTGGAGGAACTTGTCATCTTCCCTGACGCGGGCGCGGCTTTGAGCGCGCTGCGCGATAGCGGCTACCTTCTCGTGGTGACAACAAACCAGCCGGACATCGCGCGTGGCACCACCACGCGCGAGCAGGTCGCGCGGATTAATCAGCATCTGCAAGATCGGCTACCGCTCGATGCGATCGAGGTATGCGAACACGACGACCCAGACAAGTGTACATGTCGCAAGCCCAATCCTGGCCTCCTGATGCGAGCGGCCGAGCGCGACGGGATCGCGCTGACGAAGAGCTTCATGGTCGGCGACCGGTGGCGCGATATTGAGGCCGGCCGCCGCGCTGGGTGCCAGACGGTGCTAATCGGCGATGGTTATGGCGAAGACCTGAAGTCGCAACCGGACGTCACGGTCTACAGTCTTAGCGAGGCTGCGACCTGGATTCTCACGCAAGCCGAGAAGCGGGAGTAATGAGCATGAAACGCGTCAAAGACCTCAATGTGCAGATCTTCGCCGACGGGGCAGACAAGGCGGGAATGCTGCAGATGTATGCTAAACCCTACATCAAAGGCTTCACAACCAATCCGACGCTGATGCGCAAAGCGGATGTCGTGGAGTACGAAGCCTTTGCCCGCGACATTCTGGAAGCAATCCCGGATCGACCGATCTCATTCGAGGTATTCGCTGACGAGTTTGCCGACATGGAACGGCAGGCTCGACGCATTACCGCCTGGGGCAAACACGTCTCAGTCAAGATACCGATCACCAATACCCGACGGCAAAGCTCGATCCCGCTCGTCCGCAAGCTTTCGCACGACGGCGTTGCGCTCAACGTGACCGCGATTTTTACGCTCGATCAGGTCCAGGCGGTGGTCGACGCGGTTCGCGGTGGGGCGTCCTGCTATGTCTCAGTGTTCGCTGGCCGCATTGCCGATACGGGGGTCGATCCTGTCCCACTCATGGCCGAAACGGTGGCCCGACTGCGGGATGCGCCCAATACCCAGTTGATCTGGGCAAGCCCACGCGAGCTCCTCAACATTATCCAGGCAAATGAGATTGGCTGCCACGTTATCACCGTGACCAATGATATCCTTAGCAAGCTGGCCCTGATCGGCAAGGACCTCGCCGACTATTCGCTAGATACCGTAAAGATGTTTTATGAGGATGGGAAGGCCGCCGGTTACGCGTTGTGAGAGCGACGTAACAGTGCGTCAGTTTCCCGCAGGCCTTCGACTGAGCCAATCTCGTAAAAGCGGTTTGTGACCTCGTAGCCGGCCAGCTTGCCGGTGCGCGACAGGTCACGATAGATATCGCCCAGATCGAACGGCACATCTGCGGGCTGCGCTTTCGCGACGATGTCGGCGGAGAGCACACTGAGTCCCCAGTCGATATGATGCATCTGCGGTAGATATATCTGCTTATCATAGAGTCTAATGCGGCCGTCTTCGAACCAGATATTGCTACGGTCCCATCGCCCGTCGTTTCGAAATACTGTCGTGAGTGCTGGCTGGCGGCTTTCACGAAATGCATCGACGATCGGACCGTAGGCACCATCGAGCCAACTGTCGCCGTACATCACCAGGAATTCCGAGCCGAGCTTGGCGAGCGCTGCCCGCACTGCGCCACCCGTGCCGAGGAGCTGCGGTCCATCAACCGAGTAGGCGACCGACAGACCAAAGCGGCTTCCATCGCCAACGAATGCCTCAATTTGTTGCCACAAATAGCCGACGCAGAGGATAACGTGGCTTACGCCCTGGCGGTGCAACATCCGAAGCTGGTGAGCGATGAAAGGCTCATCGGCGACTGACAGCATCGATTTGGGTATCTGCTCGGTCAGTGGTCGCAATCGCGTGGCCAGACCGCCCGCAAGCACCGCCACGGCTGGCATCGTACTCATGACACGATTATTTTGGTGCCCTCGAAGTCGAACCGGAACCTGACCTCGCTAAGTCCCGCCTGCGTCATCGCGTGCCGCAACCGTGTCTTGTTTTCGGCGTAGAACATCAGAAACCCGCCGCCACCGGCACCTATCAGCTTGCCGCCGACGGCGCCGTTATTCATCGCTAGCGCATACCATTCGTCAATCAACGGATTCGACATTGAACTGGACCGCCGTTTCTTGTGTTCCCAATGTTCGTGCATGAGGCTGCCGAACTCAATCAGTTGACCGTCCTCAAGCGCTTGCAGGCTGCGTTGACCAAGCTCCTTCACGTAATGCAGATTGTCGATCATCCCAAAATCCTGCTGCCTGGTCTTGCTGTCCTGCTCCTTGAGGATCGAGGATGCCGCGCGCGAATAGCCAGTAAAGAACAGCAGAAGATTATCCTCGAGATTATAGAGTGTCTCGGTAGAAATTCTAGCCGGCCAGGCATCAACTCTGCCCTTGCGATCGAAGCGAAAGCAGGTAACACCGCCATAGGCCGCAATATATTGGTCCTGCTTGCCAATCGGCTCACCCAATCGATCAATCTCGATCTCGCACGCGCGCTCGGCCAGTTCAAGCGGATGCATCAGGTGCTTGTTGTGTGCAAAGAGCGCCTTCAGCAGTGCCGTCGTGAAACTACCGGAGGACCCGAGCCCGGTACCAGCTGGGATATCGGCCATGGAGGTGATCTCAAGCGCGAGGTTCGGAAGTCCGACCATCTTGACCGCTTCTCGGACAATCGGATGCTTTAGATCATCGATCTCGGTCACTTTCTCAAGCTCCGAATACTTGACGATCAGCTCCGCGCCGAATGTCTGATGGATAGTAATGTAGACGTATTTGTCGATCGCAGCGGCGATCAGAAACCCTTCGTGATCGCGATAATATGACGGGACGTCGGTGCCTCCACCGCCAAGTGTAATACGCAAGGGACTGCGAGCAATGATCATTGGCTGGCTCTACGATAGGCGGATTCGATAATCGCGTACACGGCGCACGCGTCATCGATATCGGCGATGTCCGAGGAATTTCCGGCGAGAGTAAGCGCAAAGCTCTCCAGCTCCGCGCGCCACGAGGCGTCGGGAAACGGGTATTCCCATATCGTTGTCTCAGGTGGCCCCAGTTGGGGCAGCATCCTGTGGAAAGTCAGTCGCTCAGTGCCATAGCTGCCCCCCAGACCATCAATGGTCAGTTTGCCATCACGCCCGACGATCTCGAGCGAGAACGTGTTCCTCCATTCGGTCCAGGTGGCATGCAGCCAGGCAATGGCGCCTTGGTCGCTGCGCAGTGCCAGGAAGCAGTTGTCTTCGACCTTAATATCCCAGAAATAAGTCGGTAGGCTGCTATATTCGAGCGCAAGATCACCGAGAAACCAGCGCGACAGATCGATTAGATGGGATCCCTGGTCGATCATCTCTCCGCCACCGGAGAGGGTGCGGTCGCAGCGCCACTCTTTTTCGTAGCCAATTCGGCCGCCATGCCCGTAGCGCCCCCGAATGTAGTAAAGGGGACCGATCTTGCCTTCCGCAACGTGGCGTTTGGCGCCGCCGAGCGCGGGATGAAAGCGGTGATTAAAGCCCACCTTGACGAGACGGCCGTTACGCGCCGCGGCTTCCGACACCGCACGAACCTCGGCGAGACTGCGGCCCGCTGGCTTTTCCAACAGAACGTGCTTGCCTTGATCGAGACAGCCGATAGCAATTGCGCTCAGCCAGTCGTGCGACGTGGCGACCACGATTGCATCGAGATCAACCTCCGCGGTCACCTCCTGCCAATCGGCAGCCACCCGCGCGCCCACGTTAGCAGCAAGCGAGTCCGCCCTCCGCCGCGCGATATCCGCGACGATGACAACCTCATGCCCGAGCGCGCGCGCCGCTGCCGCGCGCTTCTGACCGATCAATCCGCAACCGATAATTCCCCAACGCACTGGCGCTATCCCCATTCAAGCCGACGATCGCTGGGCACAATTCGGCGCAGTGTATAGACATCCGTATCGCGCAGCTCATCCCAGTGGCTATGCAGCTCGCTCCAGGGATCCCATACCGCACTGATCAGTTTACCAGTTATCTCGCGCCCGGCACCTGCGACCAGATATGCGACGAGTTTGGCAGCTTTCACCGCGTTCGCATCGTCGTTGTTTGCGAGCAACCGTGCGGCGCCATCTATCTCCCGCTCGCCGGCGACATCGCCGCTGGCCAGAATCGCGCGCGTCATGCTCGAGGCGAAGGCACCGGGAGCGACGCTGTTGACCCGCACACCCTCGGAAGCGAGCTCCGCCGCGAGTGTCTCCCCGAAGCGAATGAGTGCGGTCTTGGCTGCACCATAGGCGGAAAACCGCGGGCGGGGCCCAGTGGCCCCACCCCCTGATACGTTTACCACCCAGCCTGCGCGACGAGCGAGCATCCCGGGTAATACCGCTCGCGTAAGAGCGACCGGTACCAGAAAATTGGCGTGGACAGTTCGCGCGAATTCGCGCTCATCGACCTGCCACGCCGAGCCGATCGGGCCTTGGATTGCCGCGTTGTTGATCAGAATATCGGCACCGCCGGCTTCATTGGTAGCGGTAAGAATTGTCGCGACGGACGTCGGAGCCTCGATATCGCACTGACAGACATGGACCTGCACCGGCCCGTGCCGCACCGCCTCGCTTTCCGTCTTTCGCAACATCTCGCCGTCGCGTCCCACCATCAGCACGTCTACGCCGGCGGTGGCGAGCTCGAGCGTGATCAGGCGTCCCAGGCCACGACCCGCTCCCGTGATGATAGCTAGCGGGTTCCGTCTGGAGGTCATCGACAGAGTCACATCGACCGAAGCGTCGTCGGTAACTCCGAAAAAGTGGGAGGCATAATGGTCCACAAGGACGATATTCATCGATGTCGGCTCAGTGCTGATTGCTCTGCTGGAAAACCCACTGATTACCGACCAACCAGTCGACGGTGGCTTGCACCGCAGTCCGGATGTCGAATCTGGGCTGCCAGCCGAGCGAACGGATGCGCTGCGTATCGAGGAATATGAACGGATTATCACCAATCCAGCCACGGTCTCCGCCGGAATAACCTAGTTGTGGGCTGCATCCAAGACGCGCCGCAATCCACTTGGCCGAATCGTTCACCCGACAATATTCGTCGGTTCCCAGATTGTAGATGTTGAGCTTGCCGTCAGCCCGCTCGAGCGCTGTTAGCATGGCGTCCACACAGTCCGCGACGTGCATATACGACTTGCGTTGCAGGCCATCGCCAAGGATGTGCAGCCTCGTAGGGTCGGAAAGTAGGCTATTTACGAAATCGAAGACATGGCCATGGGTGTAACGTTCCCCTAGTACGGAAACGAAGCGAAAGATATGCCCGCGCAGTCCATAACCTTCGACATATGCAGCGATCAGCCCCTCGCACGCCAGTTTTGAAGCACCATAGAGTGACGTCTGGACAGGAAACGGCGCATCCTCGGGGGTCGGAATCACCGTTGCCTCGCCGTAGACTGAACCGGTCGAGGAAAAAAGGATGGTCCTGATGCCATTCGTGCGCATCGCCTCGAGCACATTGAACGTAGCAATCGTGTTCTGTTCCAAATCCTTACGCGGATGCTGCAGGCCAGACCGCACGTCGGCGTTTGCCGCCAGATGAAATACCACGTCCGCGCCGACGATCGCAGCGCGGAGACATTCTGTATCGAGGAGGTCGCCGGCGATCAGCCGGAAATTCGCATTGGCTTGGGCCTCGCCCAGAAAGGCGCGGATACCAGTCGAGAAGTTATCATAACCGGTCACCGTGTGACCTCGTGCCAATAGCAGATCGGCGAGATTGCTCCCGACGAAGCCTGCCGCGCCGGTGATGAAGGCATGCATGAGTGGTGCTGCCGCCTATACGGACTGGATGGCAGGCATGGGTACCGCGGCAACCCCTCCTCCCTGCCGCATCGCTGTCGGGATGGTGCCCAAGCTTTTCCCTTTCGCGTTTGATCGCGTCTGACGCTCGATCCATGCGTAGGTGATCGCGACGCCTTCAGAAAGCGGTTGCATGATGTCGGCGTCATTTTCGCCGGTAAAGACAAACCCGGCCCCGCCCATGTCCGCGGCCAACTGATAAACCTCGTCGAACCGCCGGTCGATCACATGCCGGCAGAAATACGGATCGCGCAAATCGCCGATAACAAAGTCATCAGCTTCGATCTCCGCATACTCATTATGCTTCAGATCGACGCCACGTACCCAGATGCCTTCCGGTTTCACACGTTTCACCAAGTGCCACCGATGAAACCACCGGTTCCACAAACCAATGCCGAATGCATCAAAACCCTCCCGCAAGGTGGAATGACAGATTGGCCACTTTTCTGGACGATCTCCCCTGGAAGGCACCGGTCCTCATGCGCCCCACCCCGTCGCACTCGCCATTTATTGCCATCCTAGCGTGTATCAGTCCAGCGTTGCAAGCAAAAAAAGCAGCTAGGTTGCGCGTTGGTCTCAAAAATGCCCGCCGTATCAGCATTTAGCGCATTCGTGAGACGGTGTCGGTGCTCCAGTGCCCTCGCGTTTCCGCTAAAGCTGAAGCTGTCGTTGGTGATCGCGATCGTGAAGTGCTTGGCCATCTTGCGCCGGCCCAACACGGCGCCGACCGCCTGGCCGATTGCTGCCGCGCCACGCAGCTTGCTCGGCCGCTCAACCCGGAGCGGCGGGACAAGGAGGATCTGCTCTCTTCGGCGATCACGCTGGACGATGCCAAGCCGCTCTTCCTCGAATACCAGGCGGCCGGTGTTGTCTTTCACCAGACCCTTCGCACCGAGCCATGGGGCGCGCGCACCTTCATCGTGCGCGATCCGGACGGCAATCTGACCCTGTTCGCCGGCAGAGCAGGCTGATAGTGACCCAGTTATTCGAGCGCCACGGTCACGCCGCGCTAACCAACTCGGCGAATCCGGCCCAATATTGCAGCGCGTCGTGGCCGGGCTCCGTCAGACGATAGAGGCCAAATTCGACGCGCTCGAACCAGCCATAGACATTATGCCGCAGGATGCGTCCGGCATCAGGCGCCACGGGACGCAGGTCGCGCGGTCGCATTGGTCCCTGCCGAAGCGCAGCGGCACAAAGCAACGCCTGTTGGCGGTACGCCGTCATAATAGGCCGGCGCGTCGAACCGCCGGCCGACGGATCACCGCGCCGCGCCGCATGCTCTTTCAGCAGACGTCGCCGCTGCGGCAGGTTGGGGCGAGGTCGATACGGCGCCGGCTCTGCGATGATCTCGACGTGACCAGGCGTCGGAGTAACGACGAGCAGTCCGAACCCGAGCAGGCGACAAAGCCGATGCACTCGCCGGTCCTGGTCACGTCCGCAACGTGTGGCCTGCACCGCCAGCCAAACCTCGTCCGCGGCGCGCAGGCGATCGACGCCTTGCAGCACGAGCTCCAGGGTGAACGCCAGCTTCAGCTCGGTAACGACCAGCATCGGTTCGCCGTCCCGGACGGCGACGATGTCACAGCCGCACACTTCGCCCTTCACCTCGAAGCCCTGACGCTCCAGAAACGCTTTGACGGCAGAGTAGAGGGATGTCTCCGGAACGCGCTTCGCCCGATTCGCCATTCGGCGATTTGATCCGACTTCGCTTGGCGTGTCAGCGAGCTTGGGTCGGATGCTATCGATCGGCAGCGGCCAGTTGCCGCATACCAGCGCCTATTTGCCTATAGGGCGCGCACCGCCCTCATTCCTCCGGTACGTTGGCGTCGAGCTCTGCCAGCCATGCCGCGGCATTGCCGTCCGACGGCGCCCGCCAGTCGCCGCGGGGCGACAGCGAGCCACCAGCAGTCACCTTCGGCCCATTCGGCAAAGCCGAGCGCTTGAACTGGCTGGTGGCGAAGAATCGATGCAAGAACTCGCGCAACCAACGCCTGATCTCAGCCAACGAGTACTCCTGCCGGCGAGACTCTGGGAAGCCGGGCGGCCAGTCCCCACGCGTCGCATCCTCCCAAGCCTGCAAGGCCAGGAAGGCGATCTTCGACGGGCGGAATCCGAAACGGAGCGTATAGAACAGGTTGAAATCCTGCAGTGCGTACGGCCCGACCTTGGCCTCAGTGCTCTGCGGTTTCTCCCCCGCACCCGCCGGGATCAGCTCCGGCGAGATCTCGGTCGCCAGAATCGCGTCCAACGTCGCCAGCACCTCGGGACCGAACTGCGCCGAGCTGATGACCCAACGAATCAGGTGCTGGATCAGCGTCTTCGGTATGCCGGCGTTGACGTTGTAGTGCGACATGTGATCGCCCACGCCGTACGTGCACCAACCCAGCGCCAACTCCGACAGATCGCCCGTGCCGATCACGATGCCTTCGTTCCGGTTAGCCAGCCGGAACAGGTAATCGGTGCGCAGCCCAGCCTGCACGTTCTCGAAGGTGACGTCGTACACCGGCTCGCCGCGTGCGAAGGGGTGCCCGATATCCTCCAACATACGCATCGCTGCTGGCTTGATGTCCAGCTCACGATGCGTCACCCCCAGCGCCTTCATCAACCGATGCGCGTTCGCCTTGGTCTCGTCACCCGTTGCAAAACCCGGCATGGTAAACGCGAGAATGTCCGTGCGCGGGCGCTGCAGCCGGTCGAAGGCCTGCGCGGTGACGATCAGCGCCTGCGTCGAATCCAGCCCGCCGGAAACGCCGATCACCGCGCGCTTGATATGCGCGGCGCGCAGTCGCTGCATCAGGCCGGAGACCTGGATGTTGTATGCTTCGTAACAATCCTGCTCGAGCCGGGTCGGATCGGCGGGCACGAAGGGGAAGCGCTCGACCGTGCGCTCGAACCCGATATCGCCGGCCGGTGGATCGACGCGGAATCCGATCCGCCGATATTCGCCGGGCGCAAGCGCACGCCGGTTATCATCGAACGTCGCCATCCGCATGCGTTCCTGGCGCAGCAGGTCGAGATCGACATCCGCTACCGCGAGCCGGTCGCCGGTCGGGAATCGGTCGGTCTCGGCAAGCCTAGTGCCATTCTCGAACACCGTCGCTTGTCCATCCCAGGACACGTCGGTGGTGGACTCACCCTCGCCGGCCGCGGCGTAGAGATACGCTGCCAGACAGCGCACCGACTGCGACTGGCACAGCAACCGCCGAGTGTCCGCCTTGCCGATGGTGATCGGGCTGCCGGACAGGTTCACCAGCACTGTCGCGCCGGCCAATGCAGCAAGCGAGCTCGGTGGAACAGGGATCCAAAAATCCTCGCAGATTTCGACATGAACCGTCAGGCCGGGGACATCCTCCGCCGGGAACAGCAAATCCAGCCCGAACGGCGCTGCGTGGCCGGCGATGCTGATCGTCGCACCCCGCCACCCGGCACCGGCAGCGAACTGCCGAGGCTCGTAGAACTCCCGGTAGTTCGGCAGGTAGGCCTTCGGCACCACCCCGAGCAGTTGCCCGCGATGGATCGCCAGCGCCGCGTTGTAAACCCGATCGTGGTGCCGCACCGGCGCGCCGACAATCACCAACGGCATCAGCTCGCGCGACGCCTCGATGATCGTCGCAGCCGCCTGCTCGACCGCATCGAGCAGCGCATCCTGCAGCCCCAGGTCGTCGATCGAATAAGCCGACAGCGCCAGTTCCGGGAACACCGCGACGGCAACGGCGCGATCGTGGCATTCCCGCGCCACGCGCAGAACCGACTGCGCATTAGTCACCGGATCCGCCAAAGCGCTCGGGATGGTGCAGGCGGCAACCCGGGCGAAGCCGTGGCGATAGATCGAGCGGAACGTCACCTGTGCCGGCCACCCATCATGCTGCGGACGAAATCTCCGCCGGCCGAGATCGCACGTCGCCCGGCGGTCAGTTCCGGATGGAACAGATGCCAGACATGGATCATCTCGGGCCAGATCTGCAGATCGACAAATACGTCAGCGGCGCCGGCGACGCGCGCCAGCCGGACGGAGTCATCAAGCAGCGTCTCCACCGAGCCCACCTGGATCAGCAGCGGCGCGATGCCAATCAGATCGGCGTAGATCGGCGCCGCCAACGGCGCGCGCGGATCGGCCCCACCAAGATAGAGCCCCGCCAACTCCAGCAGCAGCTCCTTCTGCACGCCCGGATCGGTGGCGGCTTTGTCGATCATGCTGTCGCCGATCGCCTCCATATCGACCCATGGCGAGATGCACCAGCCGCAGGCGGGTTGCGGCAAGCCGGCATCGCGGATCGCCACCAGCGCGGCAACGACCAACCCGCCGCCGGCGCTGTCACCGGCCAACGCAATTCGGTCAGGTGCCAGGCCTTGCGACAGCAGGAAGCGATAGCCGGCCAGTGTATCCTCGACCGGAGCCGGAAACGGATGTTCCGGAGCCAGGCGATAATCCAGCGCCAACGTGCGGGTGCGCGCAGCCCGTCCCATCTCGCTCACCATGTGACGGTGGCTGACCAGCGAGCCGATCACGTACCCGCCGCCGTGCAGAAACAGGATCGCTGCCTCGCGCGCGGCATCCGGCGTGGCGGTCCATTCCGCCCTCACACCGTTCGCCGTCACCGGCGCGATCGTTACATCTGATGCAACCTGATATTCCTGGCTGCGCGTATCGAAATCGCGGCGCCGCTGATCGAGTTCCGTCGCGCGGACTCGCGTGGCGAGCTTGGCCCTCAGAGCGACGATTTCCGGATCGGCCATAACACTTCCCCTGTAGATCATGCCGCCAGCAATGTGTCGGCGTCGGTGTGCGTGAATCCCAGGTCTCGGGCGACGGCGGCGTGGGTGACCTTGCCGCCATGCACGTTCAGGCCCTGGCGCAGATGCGGGTCTTCCGCCAGCGCGCGGCGCCAGCCCTTGCTGGCCAGCGCCAGCACGAACGGTATGGTGGCGTTGTTCAGCGCGAAGGTGGAGGTGCGCGGCACGGCGCCAGGCATGTTGGTGACGCAATAATGCACCACGCCTTCCTCGACATAGGTGGGGGCGGAATGCGTGGTCGGGCGGCTGGTCTCGAAACAGCCGCCCTGGTCGATCGCGATATCGACAAGCACCGAGCCGGGCCGCATCGCGCGCACCATGGCGCGCGTAACCAGCTTCGGCGCCGCCGCGCCCGGCACCAGCACGGCGCCGATCACTAGGTCGGCCGCCAGCACCGCATCCTCGATCGCCTCGGTGGTGGCGAACTGCGTCGTGGCGCGCGGGCCGAATTGCAGATCGAGCTCCTTCAGCCGCGGCAGCGACTTGTCGATGATGGTCACGCTGGCCTCCAGCCCGACCGCCATACGCGCGGCGTTGGTGCCAGACACACCACCGCCCAGCACCACCACCTTGGCCGGCGGCACGCCCGGCACGCCGCCCAGCAGGATGCCGGCGCCGCCCGGCTCCTTCTCCAGGCAGTGCGCGCCGACCTGCACGGACATGCGCCCGGCCACCTCGCTCATCGGCGCAAGCAGCGGCAGGGTGCCGTGCCGGTCGGTGACCGTCTCATAGGCGATGCAGGTGGCGCCAGAGCGAAGCAGCGCCTCGGTCTGCGCCCGATCGGCGGCAAGATGCAGGTAGGTGAACAGCACCTGGCCCGGACGCAGCCGGGCGATCTCCTGCGGTTGCGGCTCCTTCACCTTCACGATCAGGTCGGCGGCAAACACCTCCTCGGCGCTATCGACCACCGCACCGCCGGCACCCCGATACGCCTCGTCGGTAATGCCGATGCCCGCCGCCGCCCCGCGCTCAACCAGCACGTTGTGGCCCAGCCCGACCAGTTCGCGCACGCCGGCCGGTGTCAGTCCGACGCGATATTCCTGCGTCTTGATTTCTTTGGGTACTCCGATCTTCACGGGCAGCTCCTGGGCTGGTTCGCGTCTGCCACGCCGGTCTCGCGCAAGGCGAAGGCCGACTTCATGGCGCCATAGTGGGCGATCGCAACGGCGACCTCGGCGGGATCATAGCGCAGCACGAGTTGAGCGGGAGGGGGCGGGCGGGCACAGTGCCGGCAGTAGAGCCATGCGTGGGAGGGGAGGATGCAGATCGGGTTCAACCTGCCGAACAGCGGCCCTCTATCAGCGCCGGCCACCATGGCGCGTCTCGCGCAGGAGGGCGAAGCACTCGGCTACGATTACCTGACGCTGACCGATCACGTCGTGCTGCCGGACATGAAGACGCCGGGTACCCGTATTCCGAGAGCGGCGAGTTCTATGGCGGCGATCCCGCCGTGCGCCACGAGCAGCTTGTCAACATGGCCTGGATCGCCGCTCGGACCGAGCGCATCCGGCTGGTCACCGCGGTGCTGGTCGTGCCGCACCGACCGGCCGTGCTGACCGCAAAGATGCTGGCGACAATCGACGTGCTGTCGGGTGGCAGGCTGGTGGTGGGGGTCGGCGCCGGCTGGCTGAAGGCCGAATTCTACGCTCTGGGGACGCCGCCTTTCGAGGAGCGCGGCGCCGCCGTGACCGACGAGTATCTGGCGGCCTTCCGCGCGCTGTGGACCGAGGAGCGGCCCCACTTCGAGGGAACCTATACCCGGTTCGCGAACGTGCTGCTGGAGCCGAAGCCGGTGCAAACACCTCACCCGCCGATCTGGGTCGGCGGCGAGAGCCCGCCGGCACTGCGACGCGCGGCAAGGCTGGGCGATGCGTGGTACCCGATCGGCACAAATCGGCAGAAGGTGGTGTACCGGGTGAAGCGGATCGGCACCGAGCTGCCGGCGCGCGCATCGGACGGCGAGCGGAAGCTGTTCTCGGGCGGCGATGTAGAGATCGTGGCCGATCTGAAGGCGATGCAAGAGATCGGCGTGACCGGCGTGGATTTTGACATCGAGCGGCCGGAGCCCGAGGCGGCGCTGCGGGAGATGTCTCGGCTCCGGCGCGAGTTGGTGGAACGGCTGTAGGACGCGTCGTGATCACGTAAAGCTTCAGCTGTGGGGCGAGGGGAGGGGATAATCCGACCAACGCCTCCATTGCTGCGAATGACAACGCCCTTCATCATGTTTAGCTGCTATTGCACGTTCGCCATAAACCCGGCTGGAGAGCCCGATGGCCACGCACCGATTTCGTCCAACCCGCTATTTCAACGTGATCGGCACCGCCGAGCCGTGCCTGCGCATCGCCGACGGCGATACGCTGATCGCCGACACGGTCGACGCCTCTGGCCTTGATGCAAGCGAAGTACCGGTCGCCGAGCGGCCGAACCCGATGACCGGCCCATTTTTCATCGAAGGCGCCGAGCCCGGCGATACGCTCGCCGTCCGCATCGATCGGCTGACGCCGAGCCGGGCGACCGGCTGGACCCTCTCGCCGCTCGCCTTCACGGTCCTGGATCCCGCTGCGATTCCCGATCGCCCGTCGACCGAACGCGTCGTCTGGATCATCGACGCGAATGCCGGGACCGTGCGGCTGCGCGAACCGCCCCAGGGCCTCGAGAACTTTGCCCCGGCGATCCAGCCGATGATCGGCTGCTTCGGCGTTGCACCGGCCCGCGGGCAAGCGCTGTTCACCGCGACGAGTGCGCAGAACGGCGGCAACATGGACTATCGCCTGTTCGCGCCCGGCACGACCGCATGGTTCCCGGTATCGGTGCCAGGAGCACTCTTCTATCTGGGCGATGGCCATGCCTGCCAGGGCGACGGTGAGATCGTCGGCACCGGCATCGAGACCTCCTTCGAGATGGAGGTGACGTTCCATGTCCTGAAGCGGACGATTACCTGGCCCCGTGGCGAGACGGCCGAGGATATTTTCACCGTCGGCAACGCCCGGCCGCTGGATCAGGCGCTGCAGCACGCCACGACCGAGATGCTGCGCTGGCTCAATGAGGACTACGGGCTGGAGCCCCGCACGGCCAGCCATCTGATGGGCCAGGTCGTCCGGTATGATGTCGGCAATGTCTTCAACCCCGCCTTCACGGTCGCATGCCGGATCGGCAAGCGCTGGTTGACGAGGCGGTAGGTCACCGGAAGCGCGCCAGGGGTAGCTCGGGTCTGCCGTATCTTCCTGGGCTCATCAGGCGATCGGCCTCTCGCGCGGGCCCCAATGGCATAGAGGCGCGGATGAGGGCGACTATCGCGGTAAGTCGACCCGAGGCCCAACTGGGCGGCCGGGAATTGCTTTGCGACCCTGGCAGGAACTTTGCGAGTACCTGGCTCGGGTTGCCATAAAGACGTTATCTGGCACGCGGCGACGTGTCATAAACGCGCATCTCGCCGGGGACGCCCGCTCTCAAACTCTCCTCCAGCCTGGAATCGCTGGACGACTGTCGCGGCCCGGACAACCCGGTGCGGGGCTCGCTTCGGGGCCGCAGGGCGCGGGCTGCGAGCGAGGGACTATACCGATGCTTTCCGTTGCGCGACAGTTCGGTTGCCAAAGCGGGGGTAGATGCTTCGATGGTAGAGTTTCTTGCAAGTGTCGTTGGGGCTTTCGCGGCCGGCGCGCTTGCCAAGGCCGGGGACATTGGCGGTCGGGCCGTCACGGACGCCTACGACGGTTTGCGGGCCTTGATCGTCCGAAAGCTCGGTGAGGGCGGTGCCGTGCAAAGCGTCGAGGACGAGCCGCGCTCCGAGACGGCGCAAGCGGCGCTCGCCGAGGCGCTCTCCAAGGCGATCTTACCGCTGATCCCGAACTCACGCGGCACGCTGAGGCGCTTCGCGCAGCGGTCGCCCGCACGACTGCGTCAGGCCACGCAGATATCGAGGTGGGCCACATCTTCGGCAAGGCGAACGTGCTCGTGAACAATCTGGCCGCGAGTGGCCGGATCACACTGGGTAACCTACGGGCGGAGACGGGAGATGCCACGCTCACCAACCTGACAGCGGGACCCGTAGAGCCAAAAAAACCTTGAGCGGGGGCGAGGCGGGCGAGTCGCCTCCCGCGGTGAATGGGAGCCCGCGCGACCGCGGTTTTCGGGTTCAGATCGGTGATGTCGCGGCTGGGCGGGATGTCAATTTCGGCCTCGATGAAGAAGGCGTCCGTCTTGTCTTTCGCCAAGAGCTCTCCGCCATCGCCAAGGCCAAAGCCGTCCCTGAGAAACCATTGCGTGCAGTGCTCCGTAAGCTTGGTGAAAAGCACGTGCCGAGCGCGGAAATCCTTGGGCGTTTGGCCTCCGCTGCAGATGAGTTGATCCAGCTGCGAGCTGGCTTGGCCAGCCTACGCGCTAGAGAGTGCGCAGCGGTCCGCGCCCACGCATCTAACCTGATTGATCAGGGCGAATTCGATGAGGCTCGCGCCGCGTTGCGGGAAGGCCACGAGTTGGCACGCACGCTGGAGGAACTAAAGACCGCTATACTGCGATTCGCTGAGCGTAATCCACACGTCATCGCGGTATTCCATGAGGGACACCGCATAATCGAGGAAGGTGCCGAGATTACGGAGTTTTTTCTAATCCAGCAGGGAGTTGTTAGTATAAGCGTCAGAGAGCGTGCGATTGCCCTGCGCCTTGATGGAGACTTGATCGGTAAGACGGCGATTCTCCAGCGCCAGGAACGCAGCACTGCCACTGTTCAGGTCGTATCTGCGAAGGCAACGGTGATTCGCATGTCTCGCCCAGACATTCTTGCGCTCCTTAGAAGCGATGCAAAGATTACAGAATCGATCATAGCCATCTGGGAGATGGTAGCCACGCGCAGGGGAGAGACGCAGCAAGTTCTTGCTGGCGGCGTGCGCGTCGAACACCGAGTGATGTCGGTGCTGCACGCTGATATCCATAACCTTAGCATGCTCGGCAAGACTGTCTGGGACGAGCTCAGCGAAACCTTTCTTTTCGAGTTCATCGAGGCGGCCAACATCACATCGGACTCGTTTGATGGCATTTTCAAAGATCAAGGCAATGGCTTTACTAATAGGTCAGGAACTTAGACTACAAAGCAGGTTGTACTTCGCATCGGTCTCTGCTATATCACGAGCATGGTTCGAGACGGCAGGACATTAGATCATAAGACGCTGGAGGAGATCCGGCGGATGGCGGTTGAGCGAGTGCAGGAGGGCGAGGCGCCCAGCGCGGTGATCGCGTCTTATGGATTCTGCCGCACCACCATCTACAAATGGCTGAAAAAGCTGAAGCGTGGCGGACGCGGTGATCCTCTCCGCTCACGCAAGGGGACCGGTCGGCCGAGTAAATTGACGAAGAAGCAAAAACGACAGGTATTCCGTTGGATCAACGGCAAGGATCCCCGGCAGTACGGCTTCGACTTTGGTCTGTGGACGCGGCGAATCGTGGCTCAGTTGATTGCCGACAGGTTTGGCATCGAACTCAGCCTCGCCTCGGTGGGCAAGCTGCTGGCGGAGCTGGGATTGACGCCGCAAAAACCGCTGATGCGCGCCTACCAACGTGATCCAGAGGCGATTGAGGCCTGGAAGCAGACCACCTATCCGCGCCTGGCGGCGCGGGCGAAACGCGAAGGGGCGGAGATCTATTTCTGGGATGAATCCGGGTTTCGTGCCGATGCCGTCCAAGGCAGGACCTGGGGCGTCAGGGGGCGCACGCCGGTCGTTGAGGTGCCAGGCATCCGACAATCGGTTTCGGCGGCGTCCGCGGTCAATGCCAAGGGCGCCTTCTGGTTTGCGACCTATAAGGGCGGGATGACGGCGGAGCTGTTTGTCGGCTTGCTCAAACACATCATGCGCGGGCGCAGAAAGCCGCTGTTTTTAGTGTTGGACAGCCTGCCTGCTCACAAGGCGAGGATGGTGCGGGACTACGTCGCGTCGACGAATGGCAAACTCGAGTTGCACTTCCTGCCTGGCTATGCGCCAGAACTGAACCCCGACGAGATGGTGTGGAACTACGTCAAGCGCACCGGCACGGCCAAGAGCCCACTCGCCTCCGGGGAGGCTCTGCAAGACCGCATCGAGGCCGACTTGCAGGCTGTCAAGGACCATCCGGCAATGGTCAGAGCTTTCTTCAGGGCACCATCTGTAGCCTATATTACTGACTGATTAGTAAGATTATCTTTTCTGGCAGGAATCACGTCGAAAGGGCGGCCTCATGCGCAATGCAGATTATGTCGCGGTTTTGTGAACTTCGGTTGAGATGGGGCGAACGGGATTCGGCATTTCAGCAGATCGGTTTGGGAATCGGCGTCTGCACAGACTGTATGTCGGTTAGGCGCAGGGCCTGGCTCGCCAGAGCAGGGCGGTCGCATCGCTTCTTATGCAATTGACATAGCGACTGCGATAGCGCAGCATAGGATCAATCCGTCCGACGTCGACATACTTTTGGATGATAACACAGCCTTTCTTCTGATGAGCAACAATGTTCGCGTTGGACCTCCGGAGGAGCGGTGGCTAGAGCGCTTGAACCGAATGCAGACCATTCACCGTCTTCTGTGCGACGCTCGTAACAAGGACGAGTAAGAGCGACGCCAAACCTGAGCAACCCTAGACCAGAAGGCCACGACAATATTGGCCAAAACTCAGTGCGCCCTGGCATCTGGCGTTGCCGAGCGTCTAGACGAACCGTGGGCTGTTCATAAACCAAGCAGACCGTGTGAAAATTCTGAGCCGTAACGGCAACGAGCAATCCTGCCACGTCGCGGAGGGCCCGTCTCGAATCTTTCGTGTCGGCACAGGATCACACGCGTCGGCATAGGATCACACGCGACGGAAAATTGCGACGCCGCTGTTGGCGGCCTCGTTTTCAACGCCGGCGGGGTCCTGAAAACAAAGGGCTTTTCCTTTGCATAAGTCGCCGACATAATTCGGGGGCATGAAATACGGCTACGCAAGGGTATCTCCGGGCGGCAAGAGCGAGAGCGTTGACGCCCAGGTGCGGCAACTGACCAAGGCCGGGTGCAAGAAGGTATTCCGCGACGTTCACGTGAGCGGAGCCAAGACCGGCCGGGGGCAGCTTCGCCGCGTGATCTGTCAACTCGGCCCCGGCGACGTGCTGATGGTGACGCGGCTCCACCGGCTGGCGCGATCCACCCGCGACCCGTTGAACACCCTCGCAGCCATTGCCGACCGCAAGGCCGGTTTCCGGTCCTTGGGCGACGCATGGGCGGACACCACCACATCGCACGGGCGGCTGATGCTGACCGTGCTAGGCGGGCTTGCCGAGTTCGAGCGCGATCTTATCCGGGCGCGCACGGCGGGAGGCCGTGAGCGGGCCAAGGCGCGGGGCGTGAGGCTTGGACGTCGACCGAAGCTCACCCCTCACCAGCAGCGGGAGGCGATCAAACGGCGGGAAAGCGGCGAGCCGATCCGCGACATTGCTCGCAGCTACGCCGTCCACCACAGCACGATTTCAAGACTTGGGGTATGACTGCCGCCCGTCGTGCTGCAAAGCAGCCCAGTGCGCCGAAGAAATGCATCTTCTGCCAACTGCCGAAGCGAATGAGCGATGAGCACATCTGGGGCAAGTGGCTCAAAGCATACATCCCGCCTACAATGAATAAGCACACCATGCAGGCCGTGCGGATCAATCGTCCCAACGAACAGACAACCGGAAATATCCATCTGAAGGCAGGCGATCCCTTGCGCAGCAAAGTTAAGGTTGTCTGCATTGACTGTAATAATCAGTGGCTCAGCGACATTCAAAACAGGGCAAAACCCTTTTTGATTCCGCTCATTCGGGGTGACCGAACCGCTTTCGGATTTGAAGCTCAGCAACGGACAGCCGCGTGGTGTGCCATGGCAACCATGACCGCCGAGTTTATCGACAGAGATCCAAACACCATCGCAGTTCCACAAAGCCAACGGGATTGGCTGATGAATAACGGGACTGTGCCGCCAGGCTGGCGCATTTGGTTAGCTGATTATCAGCGCCACGAGTGGCCAGCGCAATGGGTGCATCTTACACTGCCAATCCTCGAAGCGAAGGAAATACGTGACGAGAACAGCACCGATTATGTTTTGCCAAACACTCAAGTCACAACGTTCGTCGTCGGGCGTCTCTACGTTCACGTGATGAGTTCCGTGGATCCGGAGAACATCAACAAGTGGGCGGACATGCTACCTCGGACGGCCCCACTACTAGTTCCGCTCTTTCCTCCAAAGGAGAGCTTTATTGCATGGCCGCCCATAAGCCTCGCCGACAGGCAGGCGGACGCAATCGCCTCAGCCTTTCACCTTTACGTCGAGAGCATTAGCCGGAGTTTGCTGGGGCGCCGGTTGTTTTGAAGGACAAGCCCCTACGCTCCGGCCCTGAGTTTCGGGCTTCGAGTAGCAACGGAACAGCCATTCGGATTCAGGCCGCCTCGTCGAGCAGAGCCGGGTTTCTAAGGGGCCTCAGCTTGCCCGTGCAATCCGCTGGGGCAGCGTGAAGGTGTAACGGCCAAGCATGTTGATGTGTTCATGGCCAAGGGGCGATTGCCGGACCACATCCTCGTCCCTGACTTCGAAGCCTTCCTGACGAAGCTGCCGGAGCGCAGCATCCATGTAAATCGTATTCCAAAGCACGATGACGTTGACAATCAGGCCGAGCGCGCCGAGCTGATCTTCTTGACCTTGACGATACTGCACGATTTGGAACAGATTCTGCGATGAGCCCTGCTACTCGGACCGCAGTTCGAATGGCTGTTCCGTTGCTACTCAGACTCCATATTCTGCGGGCCGCAGACGCGACCCCGGCTAAGTCATCCAGTCGTTGCAACCATTCGAAAGTAGCCCCCCAAATAGCCCTGGCCCGCGAGAGACTCGGCACTTCGCTGATCTCCCACAGCGATCATCTCCCAACCATGAACGTAGAGGGTGATAACATCACCTTCTCTGAAATCCGCCCTGTAGGTTTGGGTTGAATAGTGCCCGTGCCCCTCAAACGACCGGCGAAGATACTCGCAGGCCATTGGAGCTGTTGCTCTCATTTTGACAGGAATTAGCGATGGCCTGAACAAGCGCTTCTTGGTTGGAGGTCCAACGTAGATCACCTCAAACACCGCATTTCCTCCAACGGGCAAACACCGGCTTCATGAACCCGCCGCCAGTTTATATCAGCGCGGAAAATGGGTAAGGACGCTATCGAGCTTGGTAAGATCATCTGCGGGGAACGCCTTGAAGTCAGGAAATGCGCGAGCGTCGTCAGCCGATAGAAAGCTGATCGCGTCTATCCCCTTGCCTGCTCAAAACAGAATGACCGACACCCCGTTTAATGTTTCATTGATGTAGGCCGAAGCCGCTGGGCAGTGCTTCTTTCTGATTTCATCTTCGTAGTCGTCGGAAAATCTGGGAGCAATGCCGAGCGGTGAGGCTTTGACATCACCGTCAACAACGGCGCTCACATAATATACGGTTATGTTAGCCAGCCGTTTCCGTTTCTGAAGGCGCTTAAGAAAGTTCATGTGCTCCCGTCCCACAGGCGCAGGCTACCATAAATGGGATTCTGTGGCCGACTTTCCATAGAGCCGGTTCTGCGGCATCGGTTCGGGCGATGCGGACACGATTCTCACCGAATCGTTGTGCGAGGTCGCTACTGCATTTAGGGCAGTGCACGACCAAAGCAATGTGCCAGGCCGGCTCACCCACGCGGAAGCACTGGCCGGACGCATCAAAATCAGTAGGGTCCTGATGCTACTTGCTCCGCCCCCGAGCCCTGACAGGAGGGTACGAAATGACCCCGCGTCCCGACCATTTACCGATAGCGATGTTCGACCTCACCGGCCGCCGGGCCCTGGTGACCGGAGCACGCCGAGGAATCGGGCGCGCCATCGCCCTGGCGTTCGCGGCGCAGGGCGCGCCTGTCGCCATCCACCACGCCGACACCAACGAGGAGCAGCGAGACGCCGAATCCGTCCTGGCGGAGATCCGTGAACGCAACGGCACGGCCCAGCTCTTCGCCGAGAATTTCGAACATGCCGGTTCGGGTGCACGGCTCGCCGCCGCGGTCACAGCCGCGTTCGGACATATCGACATTCTCGTGCTGAACGCGTCGATCGAGTTACTCGAAGAGTACGAAGCCATCCCGACTGAAAGCTTCGATCGGCAGATCGCGGTGAACCTGCGTGCGCCGTTGGAACTGGTGCAGGTTTTGCTACCCGATATGAAACAACGCGGCTGGGGCCGTGTGCTGGCGATCGGCAGCGTCCAGCAACTGAAGCCGCATCCGCAGATGCTGATCTATGCCGGCACGAAATCGGCGCAGATGAACTGGGTCCGCAACCTGGCCCGTCATGTCGGGCCGCATGGCGTAACCATCAACAACCTCGCTCCCGGGGTCATCTTCACCGCTCGCAACGCCCCGCGTCTGTCAGACCCAGCGCACCGCACGGAGCAACGCATTCCGCTGGGGCGTCTCGGCTCGCCGGAGGACCTTGTCGGGGCGGCGCTGCTGCTCTGCTCCGACGCGGGGAGCTACATCAATGGCGCCAACCTGCTGGTGGACGGCGGCTTCAGCGTGGCCTGACCGCCGATCCCCGCCACGCGTTCACCGCCAGCTCCAGAAACTTGTCTTCGGTCGCGTCGCGACAAGGAGCGGAACGGCCCTCAACCCGCCCACCTCGCGCGCCAGGAGCCACCCACGCCGCCGCCCTACCATCATGATCGGCCTTGTGCCGGCCATCCTCCTGGAAAATATTCCTTGACATTGCCCGTGTAACCCTGTTCCCGACCGTTTCGCCGTGGCAGGGTACTAGGATCGCGGACGAGCACGCCGGTCGGCGTCGTTTTCGCCGCTTGGGGAAGACATGGCCACCACACCGACGGTCCACGCACGGCATCCGGCGACGGATGGCGATGGCATTCCGGCCGACGTATTCGAGCTCGTCACGCGCGCACTCAACGTGGCGTATTACGAGTGGCTGCCCCGAACCGATGCGGTGAGCTTCTCCCCGGCGCTGCTTGACCTGTTCGGCTATGATCCCGGCGTCTGGACCGAGCGGCGCTATTGGGAGGCGATCCATCCGGACGACCGGCCCGGCTACCGCGCCGCGCGGATCGCCTATCTCAAGGGCAGCGCGGAGCGGGCGGAGTTCACCTATCGGGTCCGAATGGCCAGCGGCGACTATTGCTGGTTGCGCGACCAGACAGTTGTCGAGCGCGACGTCGCCGGCCGGGTAACGCGGCTGGTTGGTGCCGTCTCCGACATCACGGAGGCGCGGCGGCGCGAAGCCGACTACGGCGAGCGGATCGAGCATCAGGCCGCGACTATCGATGTGCTGAAGGTGATGTCGGCCTCGCCCGGCGATCCTCAGCCCGTGTTCGATCTGATCGCCACTCGCGCGCGCGACATTTGCGACGGTTATGGCGTGGCGGTGTACGGATTCGACGGCACGCTGATCCATTTACGTGCGATGACGGGCGTCAGCGAAGACCCGTTGGTACGGGATGCGGTCAAAGCGATGTACCCGATGCTGCCAGCGCGCGAGTGGCCAGTAGGCCGCGCAATCCTGGATCGTCGACCTATACGCATTGACGATTTCGAGGCGGAGCCAGGGCTGCATCCCGCCTTCCGGAGCATGACGGTAAAGTCGTCAGTCACGATTCCGATAATGCGCGGTGACATGGTCATCGGAGCGCTCGGCCTCGGCAGCCGCACGCGCGGCGGCTTCTCCGACAACCAGATTGAGCTGCTGAAGACCTTTGCCGAGCAGGCGGTAATCGCCATTTCCAGCGCCGAGACGTATCGCGCATTGCAAACCCGCACGGCGGAATTGACCGCACGCGATGTGCACAGCCGCGCGCTGATTGCTCGGCAGGAGGCAAGCATCGAGGTTCTGCGGGCGATCTCCACCTCACCCGACGATGCTCAGCCAGTGTTGGACCTGATCCTTCATCACGCGCGAACTCTCTGCAACGCGCAAACGGCGAGCTTTGTTGAATATGATGGAACGCTGCTGCATCAGCGGGCGCGTGTCGGCTTCGAACATGACCCAGAGGCCCTCGCGCAGCTTCTGGCCACGTTTCCGCGCCCGCCAGGCCCGGAAACGGTGCCCGGACGCGTGGTCCTGAGCGGTCAGCCCGTCCATATTCCCGACGCACAGAACGATCTTGGTATTTTCCGGCCGGGACGCGGCCTGGGCACTCGATCATTTTACGCCATGCCGCTTCTGCGCGAGGGGCATGTCATCGGCGTCCTCGGGATGGGGCGTTACGATCCCGGTGAATACGATCAATCCGCGATTGAACTGGTCCAGTCCTTCGCCGAGCAGGCGGTGATCGCCATCAGCAGCGCGTCGGCATTGCGCGAGTTGCGGCAGCGCACGAGCGATCTTCAGGAATCGCTGGAATACCAGACCGCGACCAGCGAGGTCCTGAAGGTGATCAGCCGCTCGGCTTTCGACCTCAGCACCGTGTTGCAGACTGTCGTCACCAGCGCCGTCGGCCTCTGCCGGGCGGAACGGGCGAGCCTGTACCGCTACCGGGACGGCCTTTGTCATTTCGAGGTCGGCTACAATAACCTGCCGGAGTACGAAGCGCTGGAGCGCGCCAACCCGATCGCTGCTGGCCCGGAAACCCTAGTCGGCCGGACGATGGCAGCAGGAGCGACGGTTCAGATCGCGGACGCTCTGAATGACTCTGACTACAAGCCCAAGGATCAGGCCCAGATTGGCGATGTCCGCTCGATGCTGGGCGTTCCGCTGCTGCGTGACGGGGTGTTGCTTGGCGTTTTCGGCCTGGCGAAAACCGTGGTGGAGCCATTTACCGACCGTCAGATCGAACTGGTTCGCACCTTCGCCGATCAGGCGGTGATCGCGATCGAGAACACGCGGCTGATCACGGAACAACGCGAGGCGCTGGAACAGCAGACCGCGACCGCCGAGGTGTTGCAGGTGATCAACGCCTCGCCCGGCAATTTGACGCCGGTGTTTGATGCGATCCTGGAAAAGGCAATGCGGCTGTGTGGGGCCGCATTTGGATCATTATACACCTATGACGGCCAGCGCTTCCATTCCGCCGCACAGCGCGGCGTGCCCGACGCTTACGCTGAGTTCCGAGCGGCAAATCCACCGGAGGTACGGCCACTCAGCGGCCCCGCGCGTCTCCTGGAAACCAGGCGCCCAGTCCATATCCAGGATGTAAGGACTTCGGAGAGCTACCTGGCCGGCAACCCGTCCGCCCGCGCGCTTGCTGATCTGGGTGGGGCGCGTTCCAACCTCTTAGTACCGCTTCTCAAGGATGAAGCCGGTACTGGGCTTCATATCGATCTACCGTAAGGAAGTGCGAGCCTTCTTGGACAAGGAAATCGCGCTGCTGGAGAACTTCGCGGCCCAGGCGGTGATCGCGATGGAGAACGCTCGGCTGCTGACGGAACAGCGGGAAGCGCTGGAGCGGCAGACTGCGACGGCGGAGGTGTTGCAGGTCATCAACGCCTCCCCCGGCGATCTGGCGCCGGTGTTCGAGGCGATCCTGGAAAAAGCGCACCGTATCTGTGACGCGCCCCTGGGCAGTCTGCAGATCTATGACGGCGAGCAGCTCCGCGCCGTTGCCGTGCGTGGCCAGGACGATGCATTGGCCGCTTACCTGCGTGGGGGATTTCGCCCGTACAATCCGCCGCTCGCGTCCGACGTCGTCAGCCAGGTGGTCGGTGGCACGGAAATACTGAAACAGGCGGAGGGCAACCCAAAAGCGCGAGATTTTCTGGAACGTAGCGGTTTTGGCACGCTGTTGTTCATTCCGTTGGTGAAAGATGGAGTTGTCCTCGGCCGTATCGTCGCCGGACGCAAGGAGGCCCGGGCGTTTCCCGGTAACCAGATCGCCCTGCTGGAAAACTTCGCGGCCCAGGCGGTGATCGCGATGGAGAACGCGCGGCTTCTCACCGAGCAGCGCGAGGCACTGGAACAACAGACCGCGACGGCGGAAGTGTTGCAGGTGATCAATGCCTCCCCCGGCAATTTGGCGCCGGTGTTCGATGCGATGCTGGAAAAGGCGATGCGGCTGTGCGACGCGACATTCGGGCAGCTATCCACCTTCGACGGCACGCGCTTCCACACCGCCGCCACAAGAGGCGTCCCCGCGGCGTTCGCCGAATACCGTCGGCAGAACCCGCCGGACTATGGTCCCGATACGCTCCCGGGCCGATTGGCTGCCGGGGCGCCGCTGCTGCATGTTGCGGATCTGATGGCGGAGGACGCTTACCGCCGTGGTGAGCCCAACCGAAGAGCCTTGGTCGATCTGGGGGGCGCTCGGTCCTCGGTGATGGTGCCGTTGCGAAAGGAGGACTGTCTTCTCGGCTTCATTCAAGTCTATCGCCAGGAGGTCCGCCCCTTCTCCGACAAACAGATCGCCGTCCTCCAAAGCTTCGCCGCGCAGGCGGTGATCGCAATGGAAAACGCGCGGCTGATCGACGAACAGCGCGAGGCGCTGGAACAGCAGACCGCGACCGCCGAGGTGCTGCAGGTGATCAACGCTTCGCCGGGGAATTTGGCGCCGGTGTTCGATGCGATGCTCGATAAGGCGATGCGGCTGTGCGGAGCTGCGTTCGGCATGCTCTACACGTACGACGGTGAACGCGTCCGCATCGCGGCTCACCGCGGTGTGCCCGCCGCCTGGGCCGAATTCAGGGCAAGAGACCCAGTGACGACGCCGCCACCAGGTAGCGTCCTCCGCCGGCTCTACGAGACGAAGCAATCGCTGCACATGCTGGATATGACAGCCGACGAGGGTTATCGGGCCGGTATTCCCGCTACGCGCGCGCTCGTCGATCTTGGCGGCGTGCGCACCCTGTTAATTGTGCCGCTGATGAAAAATGAGGCAGCGCTCGGTCATATCGCCCTGTATCGGCAGGAGGTGCGCGCGTTCTCCGACAAGGAGATCGCGTTGCTGGAGAACTTCGCGGCCCAGGCGGTGATCGCGATGGAAAGCGCGCGGTTGTTGAATGAGTTGCGTGCCCGCACCGACGAACTCGCACAACGTCAGGCGGAACTGCGCGTGACCTTCGAGAATATGGGCGACGGCGTTGCCATGTTCGACGAAGCCCAGCGCCTGGTGGCATGGAACCGCAAGTTCCAGGATATCCTCGATCTACCCGATGGGATCCTGGCACAACATCTGACCTTCTCTGATTACATCCGGTACTTGGCCGAACGCGGCGAATACGGCCGGGATACCGACGCGGCGGAGCAGGTCCGGCGTCTCACCGCGAATCTCGGACAGCACCGCGTGTTCGAGCGGACGCGTCCCGATGGCCGGGTGATTGAGATCCGCAACAACCCGGTCGAAGGCGGCGGCTTCGTCGTGATCTACGCCGACATCACCGAGCGCAAACGCAACGAGGCCGAAATCGCCGCCGCCCGCGACGCCGCGCAGGAAGCCAGCCGCACCATCGAGGCCGCGTTCCGCGACCTGAAAACCGCCCAGGCTAATCTGGTGCAGGCGGAGAAGATGGCGTCCCTGGGCCAGCTGACCGCGGGGATTGCGCACGAGATCAAGAATCCGCTGAACTTCGTCAACAACTTCGCCGCCCTGTCGGTGGATTTACTGGCCGAACTGAAGGAAGCCGCCGCTCCCGGCTTCGCCGCGCTGACCGGGGAGCAGCGCGCGGAGATCGATGACGTCTCGGCCATGCTGACCAGCAACCTGCAAAAGATCACCGAGCACGGCAAACGCGCCGACGGCATCGTGAAGGCGATGCTGGAACATTCGCGCGGGTCCTCGGGCGAACGGCGCATGGTCGATCTGAACACACTGGTCGATGAGGCGCTGAACCTCGCCTACCACGGCGCGCGGGCGCAGGATCAGAGTTTCAACATCACGCTGGAACGCGACTTCGGCGAAGGCATCGCTCCGATCGAGGTAAACCCGCAGGACATCACCCGCGTGTTCCTGAACCTGTTCAGCAACGGCTTTTACGCCGCCACGAAACGTGCGCGCGATGGCGCGGAACCCGGATTTCAGCCCACCCTCCGTGTCAGCACAAGCGATCTGGGCGATCACGTGGAAATCCATGTGCGCGACAATGGCACTGGGATCCCCGAGGACATCAGGGACAAGTTGTTCGAGCCGTTCTTCACCACCAAACCGACCGGCGAGGGCACCGGACTCGGCCTGTCGATCACCGATGATATCGTGACAAAGCAGCACGGCGGCACGATCGAGGTCGAGAGCATGGTGGGGGACCATACCGCGTTCTCGATCGGCTTGCCGCGGCAGATGTTCGCGGTGCAAGGAGCGGCAGCATGACCGTGCACGCCGATGCGAGGTTCGCTGCACTTGAGCGGACCGTCGCCACTCTTCAGCAGACGCTTGGCGAACGCGAGGCCGAGCGCGACGCAGCCCTGGCGCGAGAGGCGGCTCTTGCCGAGGTGCTGGACGTCATCAACCGCTCGCCCGGCGACCCGACGCCGGTATTCGAGACGATCCTGCGGAAAGCGCACGAGCTTATCGGCGCGCAGCTCGGGTGCCTGTTCCTCTATGACGGAAGCCATGTCCGGGGTGTGGCTGTGCACGGCTATCCGGCTCACATCGGCGCGGTCCTGCTGCAGGCCAATCCTCCGACACGCGGCATGCGCGCGGTCATCGGCGGCGAGCGCTACTTCCACGTTCGCGACCTCAAGGCGTCCCCTATCGCTATCGGAGGCGACGCGAACCCGATCGCCAGCACGATCCGCCATGTCTCTGAGGTGCGGACCAATCTGATCGTTCCGCTGCGGAAAGACGGGGCCGTGCTGGGTTTCATCACCGCGAACCGCACCGAGGTGCGCGCATACGCGGCTGCCGAAATCGCGCTGCTGCAAAACTTCGCCGCGCAGGCGGTGATTGCGATGGAGAATGCGCGGCTGCTGACCGAGCAGCGAGAGGCGTTGGAGCAGCAGGCAGCGATGGCCGAAGTGCTTGCTGTTATCAACGCCTCTCCCGGCAACACGGCGCCGGTATTCGACACGATTCTACAGAAGGCTCATCAGCTCTGTGGTGCGGACATCGGCACGCTGGCGACCTTCGACGGCACGCTGTTTCATGCCGTCGCCTCGCACGGATTTCCCGATTACCATATTGACCGTATGCGGCGGCCGTTTCCGCCCCATGAGAGTCTACAACCGCTGCTGGATGGCGCGCGAGTTCTCGCACGACACAGACGTTAAAGCCCGGGCCACGCGGTCGGGAAGCGAGATCGTGCGCGGTGTCGCCGCCGCCGGAATTCAGGTTTCGATGGCGGTGCCGCTGCGCAAGGACGGCGCGCTTGTGGGCTTCATCAGCGCGCATCGGCGTGAGGCGCGTCCGTTCTCCGAGTCCGAGATCACGCTGCTGGAAAGCTTTGCGTCCCAAGCGGTGATCGCGATCGAAAACGCGCGGCTGCTCCGCGAATTGCAGGAACGCACCGCGGCGCTGGCCGAACGCAATAGCGAATATGGTGAGCGGATCGAACACCAGTCTGCCATGATTGACGTGCTGAAGGTAATGTCGGCCTCGCCAGGCGATCCACAGCCCGTGTTCGACCAGATCGTCCGCCGCGCGCAGGAACTGTGCAACGGCACGACGGTGGGGTTGCTTGAGTTCGACGGCGAAGTCGCGCGCATCGGTTCCATGTATGGCGACAATCCGGATGCGCTCGCGACTTACGCGGCGGTCTTTCCCATGGCGCCGACGCGCGCATCGCTTGCCTGCCGGGCCATCTTGGAACAGCGGATCATCCACATTCGGGATTTGGAAGCCGAGCATGATATCCTCCCGGTAGTGCGGAGCCTCGGCACGAGGTCAAATCTGGCCCTGCCACTGCTTCGCGACGGCCAGGCGGTCGGTGCCATTTGGCTCAGCAACAGGGACCCCGGAGGTTTCTCCGACAGTCAGGTCGAACTGCTGAAAACCTTCGCCGAACAGGCAGTGATCGCCATCGGCAGCGCCAAGACATATCGCGAATTGCAGGAACGCACCGCGGCGCTGGCCGCCCGCAACAGCGAATACGGCGAGCGGATTGAACACCAGTCGGCCATCATCGACGTGCTGAAGACCATGTCGAGCACGCCCGACGACACCCAGCCGGTGTTCGACCTGATCGTTCGCCGTGCGCAGGAGTTGTGCAACGGCTGGGGTGTGACGTTGTGCGAATTCGACGGCACCCTGGTGCACTTGCGCGCTGTTCGCGGAAACTGGGACCCCGCCGCGTTCGCGGCGTATGTTGCGGCGCATCCCTTGGTGCCGACGCGCGAATCGATCAACTGCCGGGCAATACTGGACAAGCAAGCCATTCATATCCGCGATATCGACGCCGAGCCCGAGTTACTCCAGATCATGCGGAACATCGGCTGGAAGTCGAACCTGGCGTTGCCGCTGCTGCGCGATGGCAAGGCGATCGGCGCCATTTCGCTCACCTCCGCTCAGTGCGGTGGATTCTCTAACAGCCAGGTGGCGTTGTTGCAGACTTTCGCCGAACAGGCGGTGATTGCCATTAGCAGCGTCGCCAATTTCCGTGCGCTCCGGGAACGCACCGCCGAACTCACCCGCTCGGTCGCCGAGCTCCAAGCGCTGGAGGAAGTGCTGCGGGCGGTGAATTCCTCGCTGGACCTCGACACCGTGCTTGAAACGATCATCAGCCGCGCGGTGCAACTCTCGCAGGCCGATGAAGGCACGATCTACGAATTCGACGACGCTGAACACATCTTCGTGCCCAAATCAACTTTCGGCATGACGGCGGAGCGGGTGACAGCGCTGCGCGAGCGACGCATCCGAATCGGCGAGACTCCGCTCGGCATCAGTGCGGCGGCACGCGAGCCGCTGCATATTCCCGATCTCTCTCAATCACCGCACGTAGCCGGCGTGCCGGAGCTGTTGCGCAATGGCATCCATGCCCTGCTCGCGGTGCCGCTGCAACGCGAGAACCAGATCGTCGGCGGATTGGTGATCCGCCGCCGCACCACCGGCGGCTTCGCGCCAGCCACCGTCACGCTGATGCAGACTTTCGCCGGACAGGCTGTGCTGGCGATCGAGAACGCGCGGCTGTTCCAGGAGCTCGCCGCGCGCGGCGAGGAAGCGCGCCGCGCCCGCGTCGCCGCGGAGGCCGCGCTGGCCGATCTGCACCGCGCCCAGGACAGGCTGGTGCAGTCGGAGAAGATGGCCTCGCTCGGCCAGCTCACCGCCGGCATTGCGCACGAGATCAAGAATCCGCTCAATTTCGTCAACAACTTCTCCGATCTGTCGGTCGATCTGCTCGACGAGCTGCATGCCGCAGTGGCGCCGGACAAGCTCGACCTTGTCCCCGATCTGCGCGCCGAGATCGACGATCTGACAACGACGCTGAAGGGCAACCTGCAGAAGATCGCCCAGCACGGCCGGCGCGCCGACAGCATCGTCAAGAACATGCTGCTGCACTCCCGCTCCGGCCCTAGCGAACAGCGCGCGGTCGATGTGAACGCGATGGTCGAGGAGGCGCTGAACCTCGCCTATCACGGCGCGCGGGCGGAAACGCCTGGGTTCAACATCACGCTGGAAAAAGACCTCGATCCGGCGGCGGGCAAGGTCGAGGCATTCCCGCAGGAACTGATCCGCGTGATGCTGAACCTGATCAGCAACGGCTTCTACGCGGCGCGCCGACGCGCCGACGGGGATGCGGTCTCGGGCTTCGAACCGACGCTCCGCCTGACCACGCGCGACCTGGGCGAGCATATGGAAATCCGCGTGCGCGACAACGGCACGGGCATCAGCGACGCAGTGCGCGACAAGATCTTCGAGCCGTTCTTCACCACCAAGCCGGCCGGCGAAGGCACCGGGCTCGGCCTGTCGCTCAGCTACGATATCATTGTCAAACAGCACAGTGGGCAACTGACCGTGGACAGCGAGACCAACTCCTTCACCGAATTCGCCATTACCCTGCCGCGCAAGATGGCAGCGGACGGCGGGCGCGTCGGGAGCCGGGCATGACCGTCAGGGTGCTGGTCGTCGACGACGAGCCGGACGTGGAGACACTATTCCGCCAGCAATTCAGGCGGGAGGTTCGTCAAGGTCTCTACTCGCTCGATTTCGCTCTGTCCGGCACCGCCGCGCTCGACAAGCTCGATGGCAGCGTCGGCGAGGAGATCATTCTGCTGGTTTCCGACATCAACATGCCCGGCATGACCGGGCTCGAACTGCTGCCGGTGGTGAAAGAGCGTCGACCCGACCTGCCGGTGTTCATGATCTCGGCCTATGGCGATGCCGGCACGGTGGCCACGGCCATGGAACGCGGTGCCCGAAAGTTCCTGACCAAGCCGGTGGATTTCCCACGACTGAAGCAGGACGTCACAGCGGTGATCGCGGAGTTCCGGGGCGGCGGCGGATGACGACACGGATTCTTGTTGTTGACGACGAGCCGGACCTGGAGGCGCTGATCGTCCAGCGCTTCCGCCGGCGGATTCGCGACGGAGAGTTCAGCTTCGTCTTCGCCGAGGACGGTGTGAGGGCGCTGGCCCTGCTGACCGAAACTTCCGGCATCGACATGGTCGTGAGCGACATCAACATGCCACGGATGGACGGGCTCACGCTGCTCGCCCGGCTGCAGGACCGCGACGACCGGCTGTCCACCGTCATCGTCTCGGCGTACGGCGACATGGCCAATATCCGCACCGCGATGAACCGTGGCGCCTTCGACTTCGTGACCAAGCCGATCGACTTCGCGGACCTGGAAACCACCATCGACAAGACGCTGCGCAACCTGGAGATCACACGCAGCTATCAGCGCCGCCAGCAGGAGGCGGAGCGGGCGCGCGGGCAATTGGCGCGGTATTTCTCGCCCAACCTCGCTGATCGCCTGGCCGGCGCCGGAGAGGGCATCGACCTAGGCGCGCAGCGGCGCGATGTCACGTCGATGTTCACCGACATCGCCGGCTTCACCACGCTCTCGGAACGGCTGGAGCCGGCGGTGATTGCGCCGCTGTTGAACGAATACCTGACCGGCATGACCGAGATCGTGTTCGACCACGGCGGCACGCTGGTGAAGATTGCTGGGGATGGGCTGAATGTGTTGTTCGGCGCCCCCACCGAGCAGGACGACCACGCCGCGCGCGCGATCGATTGCGCCATGGCGATGGATGTCTATGCCGAGGATTTGCGTGCGCGCTGGCAGGCGCGGGGAATCGCGCTCGGGGCGACGCGGATCGGGCTCAATGCCGGCCCGGCGCTGGTCGGCAATTTCGGCACCGGCCGCTATTTCGACTACAACGCCCATGGCGACACTATCAACACGGCGGCGCGGCTGGAACAGGCCAACAAGCAGCTCGGCACTCGCATCTGCGTCAGCGGCAGCGTGGTCGCGCGGATTCCCGGCTTCCGCGGCCGTCCCGTCGGCGACCTGATTCTACGCGGCCGCAGCGAAGCCCTGACGGCATACGAGCCGCTGACCGCCGAGCGCCACGCCGATGCGCTGACTGCCGTTTACCTGGATGCGTTCGCCAAGTTAGAAGCCCATGACCCGACCGCGCTGCCCGCCTTCGCCGCCCTGCTGGGCCGCGCCGGCGAAGACAAGCTGATCAGCTTTCACCTGAAACGACTACTCGCCGGCGCCACCGGTGTTTCAGTCGTGCTGGAATAAGGACGGCGAATCTCCACCGGCATGCCACCATGCAACCACCCCTGACCGTCGAGCGGATCCTGCACCCACGCTCGGTCGGTGTGATCGGCGCATCGGACGATGTCGGCAAGTTCGGCGGGCGGATCATGCAATATCTGACCCGCCACCGCTTCCCGGGCCGTATTGTGCCGGTGAATCCGACACGGCCCGAGATCCGCGGCATCAAGGCGTATCCGCGCATCGGCGAAGCGCTGGGACCGGTGGATGTCTGCATCCTCGCCGTGCCCGCCGCAATCCTCGTGCAAGCCTGCCGCGAATGCGCGGAAGCACGCGTTGGCGCCTGCGTCATCATGACCACCGGCTTTGCCGAGATCGGGCCGGTCGGCCAGGAACGCCAGAACGAGTTGACGGCGATCGCGCAACACCACGGCATGCGCATCATCGGGCCGAACTGCATGGGGCTGATCAATCCCCACCACGCGCTGGCGCTGAGCTCCTCCCTCGTGCTCGAGACCGGCGAGTTGATGCGTGGCCGGATCGGGCTGATCAGTCAGAGCGGCGCGCTCATGGTATCGATGTACGACCGCTCGCTGAGCGCGGGCATCGGATTCAGCACCTGCGTCTCACTCGGCAACCAGTGCGATCTCGAAATCTGCGATTTCCTGGAATACATGCGGGATGATCCGCGCACCGAGGCCATCTGTCTCTATGCAGAGGGATTGAAGACGCCGCGGCGGTTCCTCGATCTCGCCCTCGACTGTCGCCGGCACGGCAAGCCCGTGCTGATGGTGAAGGCGGGCCGCACCGAGGCCGGCGTGCATGCGGCGCTCTCGCACACTGCGAGCCTGGCCGGGTCGTACGCGGTTCTGGCCGCAGCGTGCGAGGAGCGTGGCGTTCTCTTGCTCGACGATCCCGACGACATGATCCGGACCGCCGACGCACTGTTGCGGTCGGGCGTTCCCCGCACTGATGGCATTGCCATGCTGTCGCCATCCGGCGGCGGGGCGGCGGTGATGATCGACCGCATCTGCGACCGCGGCATGCGGCCCGCGGTGTTCAACCAGACCACACAGGAAAAGCTCGCCGAACATCTGCTGCCTACGTTCATCGGTAACCCGATCGATCTCGGCGGACGTCGCGACCCGAATGCTCTCAGATTGGGTGGGCAGCTTGTGCGTGTGCTCGCAGCGGACCCCGATGTCGGGGTACTCTGCGTACTCCTGGCCACCGCGCCCGGGTTCACGTCAGTCGCGCGCGGGATCGGCGAGGCACTCCTGACAGCCGCAAAGCCCTTCGTGCTGACGGTCACGCCGGGAGCGTCCGCCGATGCGCCGCGCGCCGCCCTGCGTGAGCTGGGCTGCCCCTATTACGACAGCGCCGACAGCGCATTGCGCGTCATGCAGGCGTTGGTCGAAAGCCGTCGCCTGGCGATGCTGCCAATGCCCGGCGCGGCCCTCCGCCCGCCGGAGCTGCCGAGCCCCGACGCAATACCGCCGCTGCCTGCCGGCCGCCTGACCGAACCGGAGGCGAAGCGGCTCGCCGCGGCCTACGGACGGCCGGTCTCTACAGATCGCCAATGCGGGGACGTCGACGAAGCAGTCCGCGCCGCCGCCGCGCTCGGCTATCCCGTCGCGCTCAAGCCGATCTGCAGTGCGCTGGTCCACAAGAGCGACATCGGCGCTGTACGACTGGGAATCGCCGATGCGACCGCGCTGCGCGCGGCCTGGACCGAGGTGATGGACGTCGTTCGTCGCGCGCTGCCGGACGCCGAGATCGAGGGTGGGCTGGTGCAGCGCATGCACCAGGGCGAGATCGAACTGATCATCGGCGCCAGGCGTGACCCGCACTTCGGTCTCATCCTGCTGATTGGGGCTGGCGGCACCCTGGCCGAACTGCACAACGATGTCGCTATCACGCTGGCGCCGGCAAAGCCGGCCGACGTGCGCCGCCTGTTGCAGCGATTGAAGATCTGGCCCCTTCTGACCGGCTGGCGCGGCAGGCCGGCCCCTGAGCTGGACGCAGCGATCAACGCCGCGTGCCGGTTAAGCTGGCTTGCGGCCGACCTCGGCGACCGCCTGATAGAGATCGAGCTGAATCCGCTGCTTGTCGGCGTCCGGGACGCCGTCGCAGTCGATGCGCGCGCGACGCTGGCGTGATCGGCACGGGCCGACCTCCCGGTGCACCCCTTCACGCGTGGGCAAACCCATCTACTATGCCTCCGTCTTCGCCGCAGAGCGGGAAGGGGGGAATAATGTCGAGACGAAGCATAGTTCAGGCCGCATTCATCGCTGTGATCGGTATCATCTGTCTGGGCGGCTGTCCGCTGGCCCGAGCCGATCAGGTGACGATCAAGATCTGGATGCACGAGCACCCGCCGCGCCTTCCGATCGACAAGAAAATCATCGCCGCGTTCGAAAAGGCCAATCCCGACATCAAGGTGGAATACGAGGCGATCGCTGTTACCGATTATCCCACCAAGCTGCTGACCGCCTTCGCATCAGGCGGCGGCCCTGATGTGTTCAACGCCTTCTCGGGCTTCGTCGCGCAGTACTACAACGCGCGCATCCTCGCGCCGATCGACTTCGCCGCCATGGGCTATGCCGACCAGAAGGCGCTCACCAGCCTCTATAGCGGCGGCTTCGACGGCATCCGCTTTGCCGGCAAGCTGTACGGCGTGCCGACCGAGGTCAGCAACTACGCCTGCTACACTAATAACAAGCTGTGGAAGGAAGCCGGGCTCGACCCCAACAAGGACTTCCCGAAAACCTGGGAGGCGCTGCCGGCTGTCGCGGAGAAGCTGACCGAGCGCGATTCCAACGGCGTGCCGATCCGCCGCGGCTTCGACTTCGACTGGCCAAGCCGCCCCGTCACCTGGCTCAGCATCAGCAGCATGATGCATCAGCTCAGCGCCAATCTCATCGACGAAGCCAGTTACAAGGCCAACCTGGACTCGCCGGCGGCACAGCGTTCGGTGCAGTACTGGGTGGATTGGGCCAACAAGTGGAAGCTGGGCGGCCCGCAATACACCGACTCCCGCACCGATTTCCTGGGTGGCAAGCTGGCGACCGATTGCAGCTTCGGCGTCTGGGGCATTCCGCAGATGGTCGATGCCAAGATCGACTACACGGTGAAGCCGGCGCCACGCTGGGCCGACGCCACCCATGACAACGGCTTCGACGCTTATGCCTATTACATGATGGTCAATGCCCGCTCGCCGGCGCCGGTGCAGAAGGCGGCCTGGAAATTCGTCCGCATGTTCACCGACGACGCGGCCGAGCTGTTCACCGGCGCCGGCCTGTTCGTCCCGCGTAAGGAGGTGACCGATCTGCCGCAGTTTAAGACCGATCCATCCGTGCGCGTGTTTCTGGACGAGCTGAAGACGGCGCAGTTCACGCCGCGCGTGGTCGGCTACGACCAGGTGGTGGACGCATTCCTACGCGGACGCGACCAGATGGTGCAGGGCGGCCAGCCGGTCGCGCAGGTGCTGCCGCAGGTCAACCAGGACATCAACGCCATCCTGCGTCGCGAGAAAGCAAAGGCCGAAGCGATGGCGAAGTCGAATTAGCAGCCGTTGAGACTACTTAGCCCTGCTTCGCTTCGACCCCTCCCCCGTCCCCTCCCGCAAGGGGAAGGGGGAGTGCGGTGGCGACGGCGGCCGCTCAACCGCAAATGGTGGGGGTTTGTCTTCGTTCTGCCGGTCGTCGGCTTCTTCGCCGTGTTCAACGTCTTCCCTGTGCTCTTCGGGTTCTATCTGAGCCTGACCGATTATGACCTGCTGAATCCGCCGGAATGGGTCGGGCTCGATAATTTCCGAAACCTGTTGGACGACCGGCTTTTCCTCACTGCGCTCGACAACACCTTCATCTTCGTACTCGGTGCAACCGTGCCGGTCTGGGTGGGCTCGCTGCTCGCGGCACTACTGTTCGATCAGGGATTTCGCGGCAAGGAGATCCTGAAAACCGCTTTCTTCCTGCCGGTGCTTCCGCCCGTCGTGGTCGTTGCGGTGGTTTGGCGGATGCTGCTGCACCCCAATGGGATCATGACCTGGCTCGCTGGCTCGTTTCGAGGAGTGACTGAGATCGATTGGTTGTCCAGTACCGTGTTGGCGCCGGCCGCAATGATCGTGGTGCACGACTGGGCGGTGATCCCGTTCTTCATGATGATCTGGTTGGCGGGCCTGGCCGGTATCCCGCCGGAACTGCGGGAGGCCGCGCATATCGACGGCGCCGGCCCAGTGCGCACATTCTGGCATATCGAGCTGCCGCAGTTGCGCGCGACCGCCGTGCTGGTGGCGGCGATCAGCACCATCAACGCCTTCCAGACGTTCACGTTGCAATACGTACTCAGCTCCGATGGTGGCGCCGGCGGCCCGGCGAATTCGACCCTGGTGCTGGGACTCCTGGTGCTGAAATACGGCTTTCAGTATTTCCGAATGGGCGATGCCGCCGCGGTCTCGGTCGTGATGTTCGCGATGATCCTGGCGGTGACGGCGTTGCAGCTCTGGTTCAACCGCCGTGCCAACTGAACGCCGCGCCCAGCCCGTGCTGTTCCTGATCGCGCTGGCGGCAGCCGTAGTGTTCGCGTTTCCGATCTTCGTAATGATCACCTCAGCCTTCAAGGCCGAGGAGGAAATCCAGACCATTCCCATCCACTGGCTGCCGCACCATTTCCAGTGGTTCGCACGGTTTCGCGAGGCAGCGGAATTCGCCCCGCTCGGCCGATATTTCGCGAATTCGTCTCTCTATGCCGTGGTGCATGTGGCGGTGACGGTATTCTTCGGTGCACTGGCCGGGTTCGGCTTCGCCAAGTACCGCTTTCCCGGGCGCACCTTCCTGTTTTTCTTCGTCATCTCGACGATCATGATCCCGTTCCAGATCCTGGTGGTGCCGCTATTCATCGAGATCAAGACGTTTGGCTGGCAGAATTCCTATCCTGGCCTGATCATTCCCGGCATGATGAATGCGTTCGGCGTGTTCATGATGCGCCAATATGCCTCCGACCTGCCGGACGAGCTGCTGGAGGCGGCACGCGTCGACGGCGCCGGCGAGTTCCACATTTTCCTCCGCATCGTGCTGCCGTTGCTGGTGCCGGCGCTCACCGGCCTGGCAATCATCGTGTTCATCTGGGCCTGGGGCGCCTTCCTGTGGCCACTGGTCATTGTGCAGGACCGAACCCTGAACGTGCTGGCGGTGGGTCTGACCAATTACAGCCAGCCATATCAGCGCGCGCCGATGTGGGGTGCGGCGATGGCGGCTTCGACAGTCGCGACGGTGCCAATCGCCTGCTTGTTCGCGTTCTTCCAGCGCTACTTCATCAAGGGTTTGACCGCGGCGGCGGTAAAGGGATAGCGCGCGCCGGAATGGAGACCATCAGGTGATCGTCTCGCACGCCAACCGGTTCATCTTCCTCCACAACCCGAAATGTGCCGCCACCAGCTTCCACGACACGCTCAAGCCCTACCACGACGACAGTTTCAACTTTCTGGAGCTCTTCTATGCGCCCTATTTCAAAAACAACATCGATCACACGCATCTGCGCCTCTGGGAAATGCAGGCGCAGTTCCCACCAGCGCCTAGCGCCCCTCACCGCAGCATAGAACCGGCTTGCTGCAAGCAGGACCGCGTCATTCCTGTGCAAGCAGCAATCCATTCGTCGGAGCGGTTGCAACCACGTGCTGGCCGCCATGCACGTCCCGTACGACCGCGTGCCCGTCTGCGTTCCCCGGCTCCAGGTAGTCGGGACCGATCGGCACCTTGCCATATCCCCCCGGAATATCGAGCACGTACGTCGGCCAAGCGAGCCCGCTAACCCGTCCTCGCAGCGCCGCCAATAGTCGCCGCCCTTCCTCGATCGGCACATGGAACCGCGCAGTGCCCGGGGCGGGATCGAGCTGGTGCAGGTAATAAGGCTTCACCCGCGCCGCCAGCATCGCGCGAAACAGCGCCTCGAGCGCAGCCTCGCTGTCGTTGACGCCGCGCACCAGAACGGACTGCCCAAGCACCGGAATACCCTCGCCCTGCAGCCGCGCAAGCGCGGCGCGGACCGCCGGGGTGAACTCGCGCGCGTGGTTCGCATGCAATACGACCCAAACCGAGCGCTCGGTGCGCAGCGCAGCCACCAGACCCGGCGTAACCATCGCCGGATCGGCGACCGGCACGCGCGTATGGATGCGCAGGATTTCGATATGCGGGATCGCCGACAGCGCGCCAACAATCTCCTGCAACCGTCGCGCCGACAGCAGCAGCGGGTCACCGCCGGTCAGGATCACCTCTTGGATGGCCGGACGCGCCGCCAGCCAGTCATAGGCGGCCTGCAGCTCGGCCGCCGTCAGCACGCCGCCATCAGGACCAACTTGCTCGCGGCGGAAGCAGAACCGGCAATAGACCGGGCAGGCCAGCAGCGGCTTGAGCAGGGCGCGATCGGGGTAGCGGTGCACGATCCCCTTGATCGGCGACAGTGCATCGTCGCCGATCGGATCGGAACGTTCATGCGACGCAGTGAGCAACTCGGCCGGATCGGGCACGAATTGCCGGCCGATCGGATCGTCGGGATGCTCAATCAGCGCGCGCAGTGCCGGCGGGATCGCGATCGCAAAGCGCCGCCCGACCTCCGCCACGGCGTCGCGCGCCTCCGGCTGGATCAGGCCGGCGGCGAGCAACGCGTCGGCATCGCGCAACGTGCGCGGCGCGGCGGGCGAACCAAGGGGCATGGCTCAGGGGCTCAGTGATCCGCCCGGCGCCACCGGACCGGCCGGCGTACCGGTCGCGCCCTGCGGGCTCAGCCCCGCGCGATTCGTCTGTGTGCCGGTGTTGCGTACGCAGTCCTGGACCATGCGCTCCTGCGTGTAGCGATCCGCTAGGCCGCGCATCGGGTCCTGACTCAGACCGATACTCGACTGCGGCGCGGACAGATCGCTCATGCTGTAAATCTGATCCCGGTTCTGCATGGCAAAGGTGGTGTTCGCCTGCCGGCGGCAGGCGGCGAGGGTATCGCGCGCAGTGATCGACTCTGGTGTCGGCGGCGAGCTGGTGCAGGCAACCAGGGCTAGCAGTCCTAGCCAGGCGAACATAAGCTTCATGCTTGGGTGGTCCCGGCAATGCCGACAGCGATCGGCGGCGGCTCGAGTGCGAGCGGCGTGATCCGGGCGCGGAACAGCGCCTCGTCGAAGCGCGCATCCTCGGTGAGCGGCGTGGTCGCCGCGGCGCGCAGCAGCGACGGATCGAGCTCGGCGCCGTCGCGCGCAAGCCGGAAGAGCGCCGCCGTCCAAGGCGCCCGCGCCAGCAGATCGACCAGCGCCAACAGCCGCAGGCAGAGCGACAGCCCGTAGCAACTGCCCATCCCTACCGTGCCGTCCACCGCCCGCGCCCAACACAACGCGTCCGGATCGGCGAGGGCGAGATCTGTCGTGCTGCCATCGGCGCGGCGAAACCGGAACCCGCGACCCGCGCCCCAGGCCGAAGCCAGCGCGGCCTCGCGCGCGGCGTACCACGCGCGTTCGATATCGCGACCGCGGACTGGCGGCAGCTCGTCCGGTGGCAGATCGACAATGTACGTGCGCGACCCGTCGGCCCCGAGGCCGACGCGCACCGACGGGGAGTGGCTCGTGACGTCCATTGAGGGAAAAGATGGACCGGCCCGACACGCCGCGCCAGTCTTGACGCGTCCAATACCGGAGATTCCCGCCATGCCAGACCCGTCCCGCCTGACCGCGACTGAGGCCGCCCGGCTGATCCGCGACGGAACGCTGAGGGCGGAGGAGCTGACGGAAGCCTGCCTGGCCCGGATCGCGGCGCGGGAGCCGCAGGTGCAAGCCTTCGCCTGGTTGGACCCCGAGCACGCGCGGCGCGCGGCCCGGGCAGCGCGGCCCGGGCCACTACACGGGCTGCCGGTGGGCATCAAGGACGTGCTGGACACGGCGGACATGCCGAGCGAGTACGGGTCCCCGATCTGGCGCGGCTGGCGCCCGCGGGCGGACGCAGCGGCCGTGGCCTGGACGCGCGCGGCGGGCGGGGTGGTGATTGGCAAAACCGTCACCACCGAATTCGCCACCCGCAAGCCGGGGCCGACCGGCAATCCGCACGCGCTCGGGCATACGCCGGGCGGCTCATCCAGCGGTTCGGCCGCGGGAGTGGCGGACTTCTTTTTTCCTTTGGCCTTCGGCTCACAGACCGCCGGCAGCGTTATTCGCCCGGCCGCGTTCTGCGGCGTGGTCGGGTACAAGCCGAGCTTCGGCCTGATCAGCCGGGCCGGCATGAAGCTGATGGCCGACAGCCTGGACACGATCGGAGTCATCGCCCGTAGTGTGGCAGACTGCGCGCTGTTCGCCGGAGCGGTCAGCGGCCGCGATCTGGGCGATCCCGAGCAGAAGCCGCCCCGCGCACCGCGCATCGGCATCTGCCGCTCGCCCTCCTGGCCAGCGGCGTTACCGGAGACCCAGAAGCTACTGCCGCGCGTGGCGACTGCCCTGGCGCGGGCCGGCGCCGCAGTAACCGAGCATGAGCTGCCGGCGGAATTCGCCGCCCTCGCCGAGGCGCATCCGATTGTCATGAACCACGAGAGTGCGCGCGCATTGGGCTGGGAACTGGCCGAGCATCGCGACCGGATCAGCCCGGAGCTGCTGGAGCGGCTCGAATTCGGGCTGGCGCAAACCGACGACGCTGTAGCGCGCGCGGGTGCCGTGTTCGAGCAGACGCGGCTCGGCTTCCCGGCAGCCACCGAGGGGCTGGATGTGCTTGTCACGCCGGCAGCGCCAGGGCAGGCGCCGGCCGGGCTCGGCTGGACCGGCGATCCGGTGTTCAACTTCATCTGGACCAGCCTGCACGTGCCCTGCGTGACGGTGCCGGCGGGCGAGGGGCTAGACGGGCTGCCGCTCGGCATCCAGATCGTCGGCCGCCGCGGCGAGGACCGGGCGACGCTCGCTTGGGCGCAATGGGTTGCGGCGGCGTTGGCGGGCTGAAGGCCGGCTGCGCGAAGGCCGCCTGGCGAAAGGAAACGAATCGGCGCCTAGTCATCGCAAAACGTTACGATACACTCTTTTCATGCATATGAAAGAATAAGCATGTCGCTTCGATCAGGCGCCCGCGTGCACTGATTGAATTTGGCGACAAGTCTGCAGCCGTGGGGCAGGTTTGCGCGGCATCTGCAATGTCGACGGACGAAGCTGTGCCGCGAACGCCACAAAATGGGACCTCATTGCCGGCTACGCGTCCTTGGCATGGCGGAACAATCGAGGAGGCTCTCCGTTCGTTGGTCATGAAAGGGGTGTGAGGCTCTTGAGCCGGAGATAGCCAAGCGCATTGCCGCGTTCGGCTGATCCGCGGAAACAACCGACTCCAATGCTACTTGACCTGCACTGTGCTGGCGGGCGCGCGATCCCAGACCTGCAGTCGTACGCTGGCAGGTGGCGTCTCAAAAAGAGGGGAAGACTGGCCACGCAGCGCCCGTGCGAAGAACGCGGCGGCATACTCAGCAGCAATTCGAATGGCGCTCCCGTCCGGATGACGACCGAACAGCACAGCAGAACGTGTCAGGTACGGGTAATCTGCAAAGTCTTCGTGCCTCGAGCCCTTGATCGTCAACATCATGCCGCCATACGTCGCGAACGCTGCCAGCTTGCGATTCTCGGTCTCTTTGCTCAGGATCGCCGGATAGCGATCCCACAGATCGGCAGAGGCGAAGTCGGCTGCTGTCGGAGACCGTCCATCGTCAGAAATGGACAAGAAAGGCTGTCGTATCCAGCCCCCGGGTGCTGCGCCAAACAGCCATCCATCGATATCGATCGCTGCTCCCACGCGCGGATCGAGCCAGCAGATTTGCACAGCAATCGCGCCACCCAAGGAGTGGCCGATAGCTCCGATGTGGTCCAGATCCAAGCGTCCGGTAAAGCGGCCCAGAGGATCGTGTCGGTTCAGTTCTGCCAAAGCGTCGAGTATCTTCACCGCGCCGACAGCCACACGGGAGATCTTGCGGTTGGCAAGCTGCACCGTACGCTCGAAGGCAGTGGGCGATGAGAAATCCATGTCGCTAGCGCCCACCTGGAACGATCCTTCGTCCTGCATGCAGGTTGGCGAATCATAGCCGATCGCGAGGACGATGAAGCCCCGGCTGGCGAGGTCCTGAACCAGCGCGGTGTTTTCACCGCGGCCACCGGACCAGCCGGGCAGAAACAGCAGCACGGGGTAGCGCGATTGCGCCGTCGCGACCGGGGCACCCAATATTGCCGGGATGCGGACCCAGTGGCGGACCGACAGCAATCCCGCCGACCAGCTATAGGGCGCGCGCATTTGGCCGCTGGCGGGCTCCGCCGGATACCAGAGTTGTGTCGTCAGACGACAGGCCGCCGCAACTTGGGTGGACCCGCTAAAGTCGGGCGGTCTCGCATTCCAAAGCACGGTGCCGACGGCAAATGGGCCCGCAGGCGGTGGGAGGTGCGGCAACACGGCGGCCGTCGTTAGCCATGCCACTATGGATGCGACCACCAGGACCGCGAGCCCGAACGCAAGGGTTCTGAGCATCCGGGAATGGTGTCGTTGCGTCCTGTCTGGGCGTGAGCCTTGCACCCCGGCACTATCATTCCTTGCGGCTTGGATCGCGCAGCCGATCGACCAGGAGCATCATGGTTTCCCAAGGTGACGCCGGGCCGGAATTCCAGAGCTGCATCGGGTGCTCATCTCAGTGTAACCGGTACCGTGATGAGTATCACGGCCATGCCCATTACGCCAGCGCCTTTACTGGAGCGCTGACGGGTCAGTAATCCTAGGCGGCTGCGCGCACGGCCGGCCGCGCCGTGGCTGTCGGGGGTTTCATTGCCTTGCGCAGCTTTTCCATTGCCCGCATCTCGATCTGCCGTATCCGCTCGCGGGAAACGCCATAATACTGTGCCAGCTCCTCCAGCGTGGTAGGCCTCTCCTTCAAGCGCCGCTCCACGATTATGTGCCGCTCGCGCGGCCCCAGTGCCCGCAGGGCCGCAGGAAGCAGCGCCCGCCGTTGGCTCAGTTCTTCGGTGGCGGCGATCCTGGTCTCCTGGCTGTCAGCGGGATCGACCAGCCAATCCTGCCAGTCGCCATCAACGTCGGATCCGAGAAGTGCGTTCAGGCTGTAATCCCGGCCGGCGAGCCGTCGATTCATGCTGATCACGTCCTGCTCGGGGACGCTCAGCGCATCGGCGATCTGGCGAATCTGTTCGGCGGTTGGCTCGCCGTCGCCGGTACTGTCCATCTGCGCCTTCAAGCGACGCAGGTTGAAGAAGAGCCGCTTCTGCGAGCTCGTGGTGCCCACTTTCACGAGTGACCAATTGTGCAGGACATGCTCGTGCATCGCAGCACGGATCCACCATAGCGCATACGTCGCGAAGCGGAACCCCCGCTCCGGATCGAACCGCTTCAGGGCTTGCATCAAGCCGACATTGCCCTCGCTGACCAGCTCCTCGGCGGGAAGGCCATAGCCGCTAAAGCCGCGCGCCAATTTGGTGACCAGCCGCATATGGGAGGTGACCAGGCGATGCGCCGCCGCGACGTCTTGATTGTCGTGCCAGCGTCGCCACAGCGCACGCTCCTCTTCCGCCGACAGCATCGGGAACTGATGCACGCGCTGCTGATAAGAGCGCTCTTTCTGCTCGGTCCTTTCAACAACAGTCGAGATCATGGTGAGGTTTCCTCTTGCACTGTGTCAGTGCCCGGTGATCGCACAATTCCGCCTGAAAGAAATTAGCAAGACCTGAGTTTTGCTGAATTCTGCGGGCGACTGCGGGGCTTCCTGCTTTCAGGATCGGGCCGGCCATCAGGAATGGCCAATTTGCTGCCCCCCTTCATCGAGATGCGGGGCTCCGATCGGTCGGCGCTCGCGAAATCGTGTTCGCCATCGTTGTGGTGGCGGCCAGCCAACGGCGTCTTCATGAGCGATCGTAAAATTCTGAAAAAGCTTAATCGGGGATCGCTCGCCGGTGTCTCTGGACGCAGACATCATCGACTTCGGCCGCTTCCGGCTGAACCGACGCAACCGGGAGTTGCTGGCCGACGGTGTGAAGCTGGATCTCGGGGCCCGCGCCATTGATGTGCTGCTGGCGCTGATCGATGCCGGCGGCACAATGGTGAGCAAGGATGAGTTGCTGACCCGGGTCTGGCCCGACGCCGCCGTCGATGAAAACAACCTACACGTGCAGATCTTTGCCTTGCGTCGCGCGCTCGGCGCCGACCGTGAGCTGATCAGGACAGTGCCCCGCCACGGGTATCGGTTTACCGGGCGTATCACTGGACGAACTCCGCCGCCTGGTACGAGGGATGCCGATCTTGATCGGATCGTGTCGGCCGGCAGCAATCTGCCGATCCCCGTTGGTGAGCTGATCGGGCGCGAGGTCGATCTTTGCAGGTGATCGAACTTCAGACCACGCACCGTTTGCTGACACTCACCGGGCCTGGAGGAATCGGCAAGACCAGCCTCGCGCTGGTGGCGACGCATCGTCTCCTCGATCGTTACCCGGATGGCGTCCGGCTGGTTGATCTAGCCACATTGACTGATCCCGACCTGGTATTGCCGGCGATCGCCGCGGTGCTCGACCTCCGGCGATTGTCGTTGCCGCTGCTGCCCGACCAGGTCGCCGCAGCGTTGGCATCGCGCCAGCTTCTGCTTGTGCTCGACAACTGCGAACACGTCATCGAGCAGGTAGCGCGTGTCGCCGAGGCCATCCTTTACGCCGCACCACACGTTCGGCTCCTTGTGACTAGCCAGGAACCTTTGCGTGCCGATGGCGAGTGCGTGTATCGCGTCACGCCCCTGGCCGTGCCGGGCGACGAGATCGTCGATGCCGACATTCAACTGCGCCATGGTGCGGTGCGCCTGTTTATTGCGCGTGCCCGTCTGGCTGACGCAAGGATGCAGATCGATGACGAGCTTGCCACGACAATCAGCGGCATCTGCCGGCGGCTCGACGGCATTCCCCTGGCGATCGAGCTGGCGGCTGCGCGTGCCGCGCTACTGGGGGTGCATGGCGTTGCCGCCGGTCTGGACGATCGCTTTCGATTGCTGACCGGCGGACGACGGACCGCCCTGAAGCGTCACCAGACACTGCGGGCGACGCTCGATTGGAGCTTCGATCTGCTGAGCGAGGCTGAGCGCGGAATGTTGTGCCGGCTCGGTGCGTTCGCCGGGAGCTTTACGCTGGAGGCAGCTCAAGCGATCATGCCCAGCTCGGCGCGCCTGCCGGATACCGCAGACTGCATCGCCAGTCTGGTCGACCGTTCACTCGTCAGCATCGAGAGCATCGAGCGCACTACACGCTACCGCCTGCTGGAAACCATGCGCCTCTACGCGCTGGAGCGACTGGCACCGGACGAGACACAGGATGTGCGGCGCCGACATCTGCAATTCTATGGCGAGCGCATGCGGCGTGCCGAGATCGAGTGGCAAACGGCGAGAAACGACGATTGGTTAGCCGCCTATCGGGGCGACATCGACAACGTTCGGGCGGCATTGCAATGGAGCCTCGCGTCCGGAGACGCGGCTGCGGACGACATCGCCCTCGGCGTTACGCTCGCCGCGGCTTCGATGCCGCTTTGGCTGGAATCGTCGCTCCATACCGAATGTCGGCAATGGGCCGAACGCGCGCTCGCGGCTGCAGGGTCGCACGATGCTCGGCAGGACATGGTGTTGCAGGTGGCACGCGGCGGTGTCCTGCTGAGCACTGGTGGCGATAGTGAGCAGGCGGAAGCGGCGCTGCAGAGCGGTCTGGCGGCAGCGGACGCGCTTGGCGATCGCGAGTATGCGCTGCGCGCTCTGTACAGCCTGTGGGTGCACTTCCTGCACGAGAACGACTACACAGCCGCCCTTGCCTATGCAGAGCGGTTCCGCGCGGCGGCGAAGCAGAGCGGAGACGCCGCAGATGCCTGGATCGGCGATCGCCTGGTCGGCACATCGCAGTATTATCTCGCCCGCCAGGATGCAGCACGATCGAGTCTGGAGGGCCTTCTGCGTACTCTTCCGCGCGCGGCCCAAAGATTGCGCGAATCACGCTTCGGGCTGGATCAGGAAGTGGCGACCTTGAGCGTCATGGCCCGGGTGCTCGCCCTGCAGGGAGAGCTTGATCGGGCGATGAGCATGGCGGAAGAAGCCGTGGACGCCGCGCGCAGGCTGGACCGCATCGCTTCGTTCTGCCACGCGCTCGGTGAACGCTGCGTCGTCGCGCTCTGGATCGGCAATGCCGAAGGTCTGGCGGATGCCGCCGCGCTGCTGATGCACCAGATGACGCGCTATGGCCTATGCTTCTGGCGGGCGCACACGCTGGTGGCGCAAGGTGTGCTCGCCGCCAAGGACGGCGCGGAGGAACAAGCACGCTCGTTGTTCGATGCGACGATTGATGAAGTCGGAATACGCCGCTTCGATCTGCTCTATCCGTCACTCACTGGGGTGCTGGCTGAAGGTCTGGCTGCCGCCGGCCGACCCGTCCGGGCGCTGGCGCTGATAAACCAGGCGCTGGGACGCAGCGCAACGATGCAACGATGGTACGCGCCCGAGTTCCTGGTGGTACGTGGCGACCTCATGTTGGCGTCTGGCGTCCCTGGTTCGGAAACCAGTGCTGAGGCAGATTTTGTGCAGGCGCTCCAGCACGCGCGCCGCCAACCCGCGTTGCTGCTGGAATTACGTGCCGTTACCGGCCTGGCACGGCTTGAGGCGCGCCGAGGCCATCCCTCGCGTGGATTGGCGCTGCTGGATGGCGTCTATTCCCGCTTCTCGGAAGGGCTCCACACGACGCACTTGCGTGCCGCTCGGGATCTGCTGGGAACTCCTGCCGGGCGCGAGTCGAAGCAAGTGGGCTGACGAGGCATGTGATCATCGGCTCCTCCGGTACCATTCGGATTGCACATATCGACATGCCCATATTGGGGCTAGGGCCACATGCTCGACAGCCCGTTGCAATCGCCCGACCCGGACACAGATGGCACTTCACCAGCCGCCGGGCTGGTCTTCCGGGGTAGGAGACATTCGGATCGGCCCCCCTGGCTGGCGATCGCCATTTCGTGACTACTTACGGAACGAATGGTAGTTACGATGCATCCAAACTACCATATGATCGGCTTTTTCCATCGCTTTCCCCAAGAATACTACATTACAGCAACCATCCCATCCATATATTCCATTCGATTGCATAACGTGCGGCCTTCAAGGCTGCCTTCACACTCCCTTTCCGACAATCTACACACGTCGTAACTATATGCCGTCTCATCGGCCTTCGAGGCCGCTTTCCCGCATTCGGACCGATCTGGGGCAGCCCGGGCGATCCGGCGCCAGCTTGGTCGCTTCTACCCCGACCGATGGCAGTATCGCGCAACGCATGCCTCCCCGATCGGCTCCTTGTAGTATCACCAGCAACCGGTAGGTTGCTGGCTATACTATCACCAGCAACTTACCATCACACCCGCCATGCGATACTCAGCAACCTTCCCGCTTCGTCTCCATCCCGTCCAGCAATCCTACAGAACAAGCCGGCTTCGCGCGGTGTAGGATACAGCGACAAACAACATGAGAGACGGCAGCAACCAACTCTGTCCGGCTTGGCGTTTCGGTTTGCGGGCCGGCTCCGGAGCGTGCTCCGGCTTGGGTTCCGGCTTCCGTCCGGGCTCCGGTCCCTGCTGGCGATCGCGGTGTCCTCCCGACCGGCATCGAGCCTGCTGGCGATCGTGGCACCCTGGGCCGGCGGCGGTGCCTCGGGCGAGGCTCAGGACCGCGCTGGCAGTCCCGCCCGGCGCTGTCATGTCCGGTCCCGATCCGGGCCCTGGCAGGGCTCCGCGGGCCGCCTGATGCGGCGGGCCGGTCGGCCCGCCGGCAAGGCTCCGCTGCGGCGTGGCGAGGCGGTGGTGTTGTCGTCGCATCGGCGCTGGGGATCGCCCCGCTCTTGAATGTCGCTGCGTCGCGCCTGAGAATAGGTCGATCATGGAATATGCCTATTGGCAAAAGGAAAAAAGCCATGGATTGGGCCACTGCGGGGGCGACGATCCTTCTCGCGGGAGCGACTTTCCTTCGTATCCCTACGGTGACGACCGCCTTGTCTGAATAGTGGCGGCTTGATTTGCTTCGGGGGATGATAGGAAGCAAGCATGAGGCTGCCAGAGTGGCAGCCACAGATGGCGAGGCAAGCCCACGGATCGAGATCGTGGGAGAGCGGCGTCGGGCGCATGACGCTCGGTTTCGAGCCAAGGTGGTGGGGGAGTCTGTGCAGCCTGGGGTACGCATCCAGGACGTTGCCCGCCGACACGGGATCTGCCCGAGCCTGGTCTATCGCTGGCGTCGCCTCGCTGCAGCCGAGACTGCCTGCGGCTCGGAGCTGCATCTCTTCCCCGCGCGGATTGCGCCTGTTCCGAGCGAGACGCCGGCGTGACCGCTTCGGCGCCTCCGCCGAGCGTGGACGCAAGCTGCTCGATCAGTTGGAGATGCAGATCGAGGAACTCGAGACCGCTGCCGCCGAGGACGAAGCGGCTGCCGCTCATGCGGCCACGAACAGGACGAACGTGCGCCCGTTCACACGCGCCAAGCCGGTGCGCGCACCGTTACCGGCGCACCTGCCGCGCGAGCGGCTGGTGCTGCCGTCGCCGACAAGCTGTCCGTGCTGTGGCGGTCAGCTCACCAAGCTCGGCGAGACCACCACCGAGACGTTGGAGAGCATTCCACGGACCTACAAGGTGATCCAGACGGTGCGAGAGAAGTTCTCCTGCCGCTCGTGCGAGACGATCACGCAGCCGCCGGCGCCGTTCCATCCGATTTCCCGTGGCCGCGCCGGTCCGGACCTGCTGGCGACGATCGTCCATGGCAAGTTCGGCGAGCATCAGCCGTTGAACCGCCAAAGCGAGCGGTTTGCCCGCGAGGGCATCGATCTCAGCGTCTCCACACTGGCCGATTGGGTGGGTGCCTGCACGACGGCGCTGTCGCCATTGGTGACGCTGATCAAGGCCCACGTACTCGCCGCCGAGCGCCTACACGGCGATGAGACCACCGTGCCGGTGTTGGCCAAGGTCAAGACCGTCACCGGCCGATTATGGACCTATGTGCGCGACGACCAGCCGTTCGGTGGCGCGGCACCGCCAGCGGCGATCTTCTTCTATTCGCGCGATCGCAGCGGCGAGCATCCGTGCCGACATCTCGCCGGCTACGCGGGCATTCTGCAAGCCGACGCCTATGCCGGGTTCAACGACCTCTACCACCCCGCACGCCAGCCTGGTCCGATCATTGAGGCCGCGTGTTGGGCACACGGACGGCGCAAACTGTTCGTGCTCGCCGAAGTTGCCAAGGCGCCGCTCGCGATCGAGGCGGTGCGCCGGATCGATGCGATCTTCGATGTCGAACGCGACATCAACGGCCTGCCAGCGACCCAACGGCAGGCCGTAAGACAGGTCCGGGTCGCGCCGCTCGCCACCTCCCTCGAGAGCTGGATGCGCGTCGAACGCGGCAAGCTCTCGCGTCATGCCGACGTCGCGAAGGCGATGGACTACATGCTCAAGCGATGGGATGCCTTTGCGCGCTTCCTTGCCGATGGACGCATCTGCCTGACCAACAATGCGGCGGAACGCGCGCTGCGCGGAATTGCACTCGGGCGCAAGTCATGGCTGTTCGCCGGTTCGGACCGCGGCGGGGAGAGGGCAGCGGCGATGTATTCGCTGATTGCGTCGGCAAAGTTGAACAACATCGATCCGCGCGCCTGGCTCGCCGACGTGCTCGCGCGCATCGGTGATCACCCAGTCTCGCGGTTGCACGAACTGCTGCCCTGGCATTGGCCGCGAGCTACTCGCGTCGACCGCGCGGCCTGATCAATGGCGGCGCCCAGTTCCGTCTCCACCATCGGCCGGGTGGCCAAGATGCTCGGCGAGGACGAGGACCTCTTGCGCGACATCGCCCTCGATATGGAGCCGGAAGACGGTGTCCTCACCGTCTGGGACATCGACGAAATGTCCACCGTTGCCTTTACCGCCGAAGGTATCGAGAACCTCAAGGAACTCCTCGCGGACCTCAAGAGGTAGGCGACACCAGTGCGTCGTCCGCATGCTTGGTCGACGGCCGTGCAACACCGCGGCACTCGGCGGATGCTTACTTTCCTTCTCACTGGGGTTGGCTGGCGGCAAATTACTGCCATCCGGAGGGAGAACCAATTGGAAAGGACCCTGTCCGCGTGCATTCGGTATGAGTCTGATCTCGTAATAGAGCGGTGTGTCAGACACCTAAGACAAGCTGAGTTTGATGGAAGCTATGAGGCTAACCCCGGGGTCGTGTCGCAGAGTTGGTGGAAATTTGCGTAGCGTCGTCTCCGGCGGGCTCAGCTTATCGCGTTATGCAGCGAGATCAATGCATTGAGGAGCGGGCGCCTCGGCGAGTGTCTGCCATCCGTCCACCTTGCGCATGGTGATTTGGCCGGAGGCCAACAGCGCCCAGAACAGCATGGCAGCAGTTTCCGCTGACGGCAGCACGGTTTGCGTCTTGATGCGGCGCTTGAACTCCTCGTGCAGCCGCTCGATCGCATTGGTGGTACGTGCCGATCGCCACTGGCTTTCGGGCAACCGGGTGAAGGTGAACAGCCGGTCTCCGGCTTCCTCCAGGCTGTCCGCCACGGCGCGGCATTTCAGTCGCCACTTGCGAATGAACGACTTGCGGCGCGTTTCGATCTCCTTCGCTGTCTTGGCGTAGATCATGCCGTTGTAGTCGCTCGAGATCTCTTCATGCAGCCGCTCAGGAGCGTGCGCCAGAAGGTTGCGATGCTTGTGCACCGTGCAGCGCTGCACCAAAGCCTCAGGCCACACTAGCTCGAGTGCCTTCTCCAGCCCCGGCGCGCCATCGATGATAACGAAGCCGGGGGTCTTCAGGCCGCGCGAGACCAGATCATCGAGCAGGCTGCGCCAGGCCGCCTCGCTCTCGCCACCCATGTTGCGCACCGCCAGCAGCACCTTCTGGCCGTCACGGCGAATACCCAGCGCCACCAGCAGCGAGATCGACGTCGCCTTGCGGTCGAGCCGCACCCGTACCACCGTGCCATCGAGGATCAGCCGCACGACGTCCTCTTCCGCCAGCGAGCGGCGGCACCACGCTTCCCAGTCGGTCTGCACTTTCCGCCAGACCCGGCTCACAGTATCTTTCGAAACTGCACCTTTGAACAGCGCTCCCAGCGCTCGCCGCACCCGGCGCGTGTTGCTGCCGGACAAGTAGGCGCCGGCGATCAGCGCCTCTACCTGCCGTGTCATTCGCGCATAGCGTGGCAACACCTTGCTGTGCCATTCCTGGCTCGTGCCATCGCCGCAGGTCAGCCGCGCTCGCGGCACGCTGATCGTCACCGGCCCGAATGAGCCGAGCAGTTGGCGTTTCCGCCGACCGTGGCGATACCCGACCCTCGCCCCCGCCGGCTCGGCGTCCACTGCTTGCCTCGGCCGCTGGTAGCGTGCACGGCCCAGCGCGTCGTTCAGCTCCTCATCCACCAGCACCTCGATGAAGCCGCGAATGCGCTCCCGGATGCCCAGCTCGATCGGATCGAACCACGCCTCGCCGAGGAAGATCCGCGACTCGCTGGCGGCGTTTCTGCTATCCTTGTCCATGGTGTGGTCTCCTTCGGCGTCTCACCGCCGAGTCGGCTTGTTGTCCAGCCGGAGACTACACCACCTTGAATTTCAACCACTTCTGCGACGGCACCAACCCCGGAAAATATAAGCACAGCCTGATAATGATCCTGAACTATCTAGATACAATAGCGATCGGAATAGATCAGAAGATTTACGATGAGAATCTAGCTCGCGATCACACAGAGGCAATCGTGAAGCACTACTCGGAGCGCTACTTAACAGAGGCTGCTGCCAAAGATGTCGGCTTCTCCCTGAACGACTACAGAGGAGTTTGTGAATTGGCTAAGAACTGGTCCACGCCCCGACGCTACTATGGTCGCGACAAGCGATGGCGGCTCACGTAACGCGCATGGGCGCTCCTATCGCCATCCTGATCGGTGCGGTGGCCATTGCAGGAGCGATCCTCTTCGCGTTCCGGTGGGAGGTGGCTCTCGGCAGTGGCCACCCGCCAGTAGTCCGGCTGGACCGTTGGACAGGCACCGTCACCGTCTGCAACATTAATCCGCAGGCAGCGAACGATGCCTATGAGAGACATACAGCGGTCAACATGGATTGCACCGCCCCGTGAGCGACCTTTGTGTCCGGTCGCTCTATGCGGCAGGGTTTGATCCGGCGCTTGGGTTCCTACATGCTGACAGCGACGGGCGATGGTCGCTCGCCTACGATCTTCTGGAATTGGTGCGGGCCGATATCGACACTGCGATCCTCACATGGATTGCCGCCCATCGCTGGCGTCGGGCGGATTTTCCGGTCACGCGGTCGGGCATCGTTCGGGTGCATCCGAACCTTGCGCGCGTCGTCATGCAGCGAACCGCCGCGGCCGTCACACCCGGCATGGTCGATAAGGCTACGGCTTGGCTGGCTGATACCGTCAAATCCACGGCCGACGCAACGCCGCATTAGCGCGCACAAGAGACGACGCGAGCCACGTTCCTTCGGATCATTCCGATTGAAACGCGCCGACGCAACACTTATGATTGCGACACTAGAACCGGAGTGTGCGCGATGTTCGATGCAATCCCTGATCCCGATGACACGGCGCCTGCCAATGAAACCCCGGCGGAGCGCAGGCGACGGCTTCGACGCGCACGCGACAGGCGTTACCGGGCAAGGCAGAGCGCCTTGCAGAATGGGGAGCCGGTGCCGATCGAGGCGATGATCCGGGAGCCAGCCACGCAACGCGACGCGGAATGGGATGACGACGCGGAGGACGACGCGCGCGATGACGACACGCCGCGTGGAGGTTTTTGGGAATTCTGTGGCGGCTTAGCGGTGATCGTCGGTGTCATCGCAGCGGTCGCGCTACTCCCCGTCTGGGTGGCTGATCGCTAATCCGCTCCGCATCGGAAGCCTCGCCGCCCTGCGGTGCCCATCCGGCTTTATGGAAACGTCGACGACAGCACAAAGGTGATCAGGCTACTTAGGTCCTGTTTAGCAGAACGAGTTGCAAGTCGAGCCCTGAATTCTCGATAACAAATCGCCTCAAAACTATGTTGGGGAAGGCTGATGGGTCAACAAAAGTTGGTTTTAGTGATTTGATCGACAGGACTCGCGAGATTATATCACTAGCTTCCTGTGCCATGTGTTGCGCGTCTCTCTTAAAGTAAAAGAGGGCCGTCCCGTAACTGTCCCCCAGAGCGCCGAGCCCGGCGGTAGTGGGTCCACCAACTCCGAACATGCCGGGTAAGGATGTGTAACCGGCCGACTTCAATTCGCCTATCAATTGCTGAAATTGGTCTTTTGAAAAGTTGCCCATAGACAAAGGGTCGACGTAAATGTTGATCCATTTCTCATTCGGCCCCTTCGCTGCCGCACCTTTCCATGGCCTGCCTTCATAGGTGACGAATCTCGGTTGACCTAATGTCGGATATGCCTGATTGATCGAGACAATGTCGGCCTGTTTGGATATTTGCTCGACCCTGCTTTCAAGCGCTTTCTCCGCCGCAGAGAGTTTCTCGGACATCGAATTCGCAGTAGCGTCGAGGTTTTCGAGTTTTTGAGATATCTCGTTACCCTTTTCAGCTACGCGTTGTGTTTGGGCATCTACATCGTGCGACAGTCTATCAAGAGACGCGTTCACTGCGTCAATTCGGGTAGCAGTCGTGTCGATCGTTCGTTGGGCTGCTTGTGCTCTCTGTTCGGCGGCACTTACGACGGGCTCAAGTCGAGCGGTGACCGCTTGCTGGACCCCTTCCTGCACATCACCCAATTTCTTTATACCGACAAACGCAATGAGGGCGAGAATGATGACGCTGCTTCCTCCGATTATGACGCCATACTGCTTTAGCCGTCTCCACACGACGTCTTCTGCTTTGTCACCGATTTCCCTTACAAGGCTATCTTGGTCCTTCAGGCGACTTGAAAGCTCTTGGTTCACCTTGTTCTGGATGTAAGCGTCGATGGCGGATGTCATTGAAGCCGGGACTACCCTCGTCCCGCAATTTGGGCAAAACTTGCCTCCCTCCACTAGGGGTGCTGAGCAAGCTACACAATTTTTACTCAGCGAGGCGGGAGCCTCCGTAGGGCTTTCACTCATGCCACGAGTCTCGAAATCATCGCCTGGCTGACGTTGTAGCTCCACGCCACGCTGCGCTGTGTCTCGCCTCTCGCCACCCGCGCCCGTGCTTCCTTCTGCTGATGCGTCGTGAGCTTGGGCTTGCGCCCGAATTTCACGCCTCGTTCTTGGGCGTCCGCTCGGCCCCTTGCCGTCCGTTCGAGGATGCGGCGGCGTTCGAGCTTCGCCGCAACGCCAAGGATGGCGAAGATGATCTCCGCGAAGTCGGATGTGGTATCGAGGAACGGCTCGGCTAGTGACTTGATACCGGCCCCGGCCTTCTGCATCTCGCGGGCAATGACCAGCAGGTCGATCGTGTCGCGCGATAGCCGGTCAACCGCCGGGGTTATCACCACGTCGCCCGGTTTGAGGACAGCCATCAGCCTGCGAAGCTGCGGGCGGGCTGCGGTCGTGCCGGTGACCTTCTCGCGCAAGATTTTCGCGCAGCCCGCCGCCTTCAGTTGGGCAAGCTGGCCGGTGAGGTCTTGGGCGCGGGTCGAGACGCGGGCGTAGCCGTAGATGAAGGTCGCCATCCGCTGCGATGAAGATCACGCACCGCCTTTTCCCACTTCGGGCCGAGCCGGTCGAGAACGTCGAGGGGGGCGTTCGAGCGTGCGAAGGAGTCTGGCCCGCCGCTCGGGGTCGACGCAGCAGGCACGCTCCTGCACGATCCCGCCGCGCAAGCGAGCGAGTTGATCCGCCCCGGCGTTGCATCCCGCGCCTCCATCACCCGCACCTCGCTGGCACTGTCGCTGCGGCGTCGGGTCATGCGGCGGGCCTCCGCTGGCATGGCGCGATGAAACGCCCTCGATCCCGGGAGTTGGGACTATTCTAAGCCCGCCGATCGCGCGGCGGTTGACCCGGCTACGGCGCGCGCACATGTTCGGGCCATGAGCAAACCAGAGCTTAGAGAAACCGGCGCAGCTGAGCGAGGGCAGGAAGGCGAGAGAGCGATAGCGTCCGGCGAGGCGGCGGCGTCGGAATGGCGGCGCCAACTGGCGGAAGCTCGCGAGCTGGCCGGCGAAGCTGCCGACAAGGGATGGTCTGTCGATCACCGGGCGGCGGCTATTCGTAACGCGCTCTTTATTTGGAAGAAGATGTTGGACATTTTGGTCGTGATGCAGGCCGAGGGCTATATCACGCCTTCCGAGGATGGAACCGGCTTTTTTTGCGTTCTTGACCATTTTATGCCGGGTTGGATTAACGCGGGAGAGCCTTATAAGATCCCTGTCGAGGAACGGTCTATCCGTGCCGAAATAGCACGAGGCGAAACGTTACTAGCCGAACTAGACGCTCAGATTGAGCTTCGTAAAACTCAGATTGAGCTTCGTAAAACCAACGGGGGAAGTCGCTACAATTTTGTTCCCCGGGACGCGGCGATATCATTCGGCGCTGCAGCCACATTTTGGGCCCTAATCGTAGGGATGGCCACCCTGACCACTCACTCATTACCTTACTCCCTTGCAGCCATCCTTGGCCTAGCCGTGATTCCCTTGGCAGTATCGGGCGGCATTCGCCGCCGTGCTTGAGACTCTAGAGGTTTCACTAGCAGTTCTCTACGGCGTCTTGATACTATATGTTGTCATAGGGTTAGGCTTATTCCGTGCTCCATCTATCGACGCAATCGTGGAGGGGACATGGCTGGCTGCCGCCTCCGGGTTTCTCTGGTATGTCGCGTCGGTTGCCGTTCTAATCTGGCCCGATAGATTGTTTATCCTAAATCCGGCAGTTGAGTGATTGCGCGCCGCGGCTGAATCGGCAGATTTGGCCGGCATGAGCACAGAACAGAGATGTCTGGCGGTTCACCCCGCGGGTGAGCAACCGGAAGTTGCGCCGCATTCGGCGATTGCCGATACCTTCGCCGGGCGCGTGCACGTGGAGTGGGACGCCGCCGCACCGGTGACGCCGTTCGGCCAACTGCCATTCTTCATCGACTACCTGAAGCAGGCCGGGTTGTTCGACAATTGGGTTGCCGACTGTCCGCTGCGGTTCACTAGCCCGAATGCACCGCGTACACGCGATCTGCTTGGCACCGTGCTGCTGTCTGTTCTGGCGGGTCACCGGCGCTATGCCCATGTGACCGCGCTGCGCTGCGATCCGGTGAACCCGCCGTTGCTCGGCATGCGCAAGGTGGTCAGCGAGGACTCGGTTCGCCGCGGGCTGGAGAAGATCGACGAAGCGCAAGGCTCGGCCTGGCTGCAAAACCACCTGGACTATTGCACCGCTCCGCTGCTCGGCGAGCCGTGGGTGCTCGACATCGATACCACCATCAAACCTTTGTATGGGCACCAGGAAGGCGCCGAGCTGGGCTATAATCCGCACAAGCCGGGTCGGCCGTCGCACTGCTATCACAGCTACATGCTGTCGAACCTGCGGCTGGTGCTACGGGTCGAGGTATTGCCCGGCGATCAGCACAACGTCAGACACGCGACGGGCGGCTTGTGGGAGTTGCTGGATCATCTCGGAGCGGGGCAGCGGCCGTGGCTGCTGCGCGGAGACAAGTCGTGGGGCATCGAGCCGGTGATGGCGCGGGCCGAGCGGGAGGAGCTGGCGTATCTGTTCCGTCTGCGCATGACGAAAAACGTCACGCGGGCACTGCAACGGGCGATGCAGGCATCGGACTGGAAGGATGCCGGCCAGGGCTGGCAGGGCAAGGAGACGAGCCTGCGGCTGGAGGGCTGGAGCCGGCAGCGGAGAGTCATTCTGCTGCGCCGCCAACTGGCTGGTCCGCCGGCCGTCGATCATGGCGATCCGGCTCAGCGGCGACTTGGCTTCGTCGAGGTGGGCCCCGATCAGGAGGCGTGGGACTACGCTGCGCTGGTCACCTCAATGGACGATGAAATCCTGACGCTGGGGCAGTTGTATCGCGATCGGGCGGATTGCGAGAACGTTTTTGACGAGCTGAAGAACCAATGGGGTTGGGGCGGTTTCACGACACAGGACCTCACGCGGTGTCGGCTGCTGGCCGGTATCGTTGCACTGATCTACAACTGGTGGAGCCTGTTCGTCCGGCTGGCTGATCCGGAGCACCATCGGGAGGCGATCACCACCCGACCCTTGCTGCTGTCGGCGATCGCGCAGCGCACCCAACACGCCGGCCAGGTGAGGCTGACGATCAGCAGCGCGCATGGCGCGCGCGACAAGGCGAGGCAAGCTTACCTGCGCATCGCCGGCTTTCTTGACCGGCTGCGAAAAAGTGCGGAGCAGTTGGATCCGCTGCAACGCTGGTATCGCATCCTCAGTGAAGCGCTCCGCTACTTCTTGCATGGCCGGCAACTGCAGCCACCGCTTCGCCTGAGCCCGGCCTGAGCAATTACCCCAGGTTGTGGGTCGTCACTTCAGACCGGCGACGATCGGACCCAACTGCCGGATTTAGGTTTATTGCCGTAGCTGGCAACATCGGTGCGGCGGTGGCAGCGGCAGGCTCTGCCGCGTTCCTGGTGCCTGAGGACAAGCTGCCGATTGTTCGTCATGTTTTCGGACTAGACTAACAAGCCCTGTCCTGTATCTGGTAAGTTGGCGTTTTGTCGGCGCAAGGTAGAAATGTCACTCGGCGCGCAAAGTAGAAATGTCACCCCCAGGCTGCGGCCGGCCAACCCAAAGAGCCGCGCATTCAATGCCTTCCTGAATACCCAATGCCCTTTGTTCGACCCGCCGGAGGCGTGGTCGAATGGTCGGGACGCCCTTCGTTCTTTAATCGCGGACCTCTTGGCAAGTGGGGAATCGACGAAATGTTGTCGCGCCTGTAGGTCGGCAATGGGTGGATTCCGGACCCAGTCGCCCGCCACCATTGCAACGCTCAGCCACCTTCCGGCGACAGGAGGGGTTTTACTTTGCCCGCCGCCAGTATTCACTTTTTTCGCAGGAGGAAGGGCAGTGCAGGGATCGCTGGGGGAGAAGATCGGTGAAGGCGCGTTCTCGGACGTCCACGCCTGGGCGCCCGGTCAGGTGGTGAAGCTGTTCAAGGACGGCCGACCGCAACGGCTCGCCCGGTACGAGGCCCACATCACCCGCGCCGCCTTCGCCGCCGGCGCTCCGGCGCCAGAGGTGCTCGGCGAGGTGACGCTGGACGGGCGCTTCGGCATCGTGCTGTCGCGCCTCGACGGACCGACCCTGAAGCAGCTTTCGCGAAGCGGCGCCATGACGAACGGACAGGTGGGCTCGATCCTCGCGACCCTCGCCCTATCCGTCCACAAGACGCCCCCGCCGCCAGAGGTGCTCCGCCTGCGCGACTTGATGGCGGGCTCGTTGCGCGACGACGGCGGCCGGATTCCGGAGCACATCGCCGCCGGCATCCTCGCCCTGATCGACCGCCTGTCGCCGGGAGACGGGCTGTGCCATGGCGATCTTCACCCCGACAACGTGATCATGACGGCGAATGGTCCAAGATTGATCGACTGGCTAGGTATCGTCCGCGCGCCCGCCGCCCTCGACCTTGCTACCAGCCACATTATCCTTGCCGAACTCACCGCGGACGTCGTTGCCGATCCGGAGCGGCCGCGCGCCTACAATGCAGTCATGCAGTCCGAATACGCGCGGCTAGCCGGCATGTCACAAGCGGCGCTGACGGCGGTGATGGAGCCCTACCTGTCCATCATCCGCGTCCGCGCCCTCCTCGCGGGGTGGTGTGGGCCCGCCCAGCGGGAGCGGTTGATTCCAGCGCGTCGAGGCGACCCTGCGCTCGGAGAGCTGATCGGTCAGCCCCGGGTCCGTCGCCCGCACGCTTGCGCACTGGATTGCCCAAACCAGAGAATGTCGCGGATAGTTTCTTTGTTCGGCTGAAGCGCCGTTTCTCCGCCCCGGCCTGCATCATCACACTGCGCCGCGCGGAGCAACGGTCAAGACTGGCCGCAGGCCACCGCCGGAGGCGGCGCGAAGCGGTCTTGACGGCTGCGAGCACGGCGTAACGCTCGATCAGGTTGGGGGCTACTGTCCTGCCGGGTCATGGTTCTTTCCGCGGTCTGTTGTCAGCCGCAACGTGGCGTCGGGGAGGTCGGCACCCCTATGTCCCGAACGCGGTCACCTCGAAAGGGCCGCAACGAAGGACGCGGGGTTGCCGGGCCTCGTCCCGGCTGGGACATGCTCCCGCCTCGATCAGGCGGATCTCTGTTCGCGAATCCGGGGGCTCGCCGCGCTCATGCGGCGGCCACTGCGTCACCCCAATCGAAATCGCGGTCATCTTTCCAGACGCGGTGCATGATCACGCCCAGTTTGCGGGCAACCGCCACCTTGGCGCGACGCATGCCGATCCGAGCGGCAAGGCCGAGTCCCCACGTCCTGAGCTTCGATGGCTTCGGATGGCGAACAAGCAAGACGTTCGCTGCCTCGAACAGGTAGGAGCGGAGCAATCCGTCACCACACTTCGATATATGACCGGCCTTGTCGACCTCGCCGGACTGATAACGTCGCGGCGTGAGACCGAGATAGGCCCCGACTGACGTTGATTGTTTGAAGCGAGAGGGATCGTCGATCACTGCCATATATGCGAGGGCAACGATCACGCCGACGCCCGGCACCGACATCAGGCGGCGTGCGGCGGCATCGGCCTTGGCTCTCAGCACCACCTGACGGTCAAAAATCGTGACCTGATCACGGATGGCCAGCCAGGCCGCAAGTAAAGGTTCGATGATCGCCGACAATGCCTGGTTATCGCCGATCGCGTCACGGACGCGTATCGGGAAAGGGCCTTTGCAGCCACGGGCAATGACATGGCCGAACGTCTTCAGCAGACCACGTATATTATTGGCCACGGCCTGACGCTGCGAAACCAATTGCGCTCTGGCCATCAGCAACATGCGCAGGGTTTGTGCGTCCATGCTCTTGATGGCGACCTCGCGGAACCATCCGGTTCGCACGACCTGTGCGAGGCCAAGTGCATCGTTGGCATCGGTCTTGTTGACTTGCAGGCTAAGTGCCGCCTTTGCGTGGCGGGCGTCGAGGCAGACGACCGGCAAGCCGCGCCGCCGCAATCCGAGGGTCAGCCAATTAGAGAGCTGGCCGGTCTCCAAACCGAATCGCGCGAGGGCCGGGGCCTGAGCGCGGACGATCCGGCAAATCGCATCGGGTTCCGTGGCACACTTGCCTCGCCAAACGACAGCGCCGTTGCTGTCGATGACGCAGATCGAGGTGGTCTCAAGCGAGACGTCGAGTCCGACGTAGTGTTGCTGATCCATGGCGTTGCTCCGTGTTGTGGTCACGGAGGGCTACCCGGTGGTCGGTTCCGGCTGTCCTTCGCGATTACGCCATGTCCCGACAACTGCCACCAGCCGAGGCGCGCAGAGGAGCGGTCAAGAATGCCGAAGGCACCGCGAAGCGGCGGGCGCTGCAGGCGACCGTCCTTGACGGCTCCGAGCACCGGGGCCCTTGCTGACCGGTCAGGCCGGCAGCGTGGTGATGTCACGCCGTGACGGGCGACCTTTGGACGGTAAGCCGGGCGCTTCGAGATTGTTCGGTGGCCGCTGCCGGGCAGGGTGGTGGCGGCGTCGGTTGGGCGCATAGGCTCCCTGCTGCGCCTGCACGTGCGCCAGCACCTCGGTCAACCGCTTGTTCTCCACGATCGTGCCCGGTTCGACCGTGCGGATCTTGTCGAACACCCGGAACGGCAGGTCGCTGCCGTTGGACCGGACGGCGAACCGACCGTCCGGGTAGTTCACCACCTCCACCGTCTTGCGCGCCAAGCTACGTGCCAGCGGCGTCGGTTCGAGGATCAACATCATGCGATCATAGTGCAGTGTCAGGTTGTTGGTAACAGTCCGCTTCTCTCGCCAGGCCAGGATTTCATCAAGATCATCCCGGGGCGATAGGCGCCGATGGAGATCCGTGCCGTTCAATGGCTCTCGACCAAAGCGCTTGTTGTAGTCGGTGATGAATCCCGGCAACCAGGCGTTCGCTGCTTCGATGCCGGCAATGTTGGCGAGCCGCAACTCCTTCACCAGCCGGTCTTGCAGCGTGCCAAATGCACGTTCCACCCGACCCTTGGCCTGCGGAATGTTGGCACAGATGATGTCGATGTTCAGCTCGGCCAGGGCCCGCCCGAACTGCGTGATCCGCTCGCCGCCGATGGCATCCTTGTTGTTCACCCGGAAGATGCTGTGCTTGTCGCTATACAATGCGACCGGCTTGCCGTGTGCCTCGAGATAGCGGCGCATCGAGCGAAAGTAGTCGAACGCCGATTCCGATGCCGCGAAGCGCAGTTCCATGATCCGGCTGGTCGCATCGTCGATGAAGGCGAGCAGCGTGCAAACCGCACCACGGTCCTCGAACCAGGCGTGTTCCGAACCGTCAATCTGCACCAGCTCGCCGAGACACTCCCGCCGGCGTCGTGGTTGATGCGGGCAGGGCAGGCGGTGGCGCCGGTCGACCCACAGCCCGTCGGCGATCATCCATTGCCGCAGCGTCTCGTGCGAGACCGTGCAGCCGTGCAGCTTTGCCAGCTTCTCGGCCGCCAGCGTCGGCCCAAAGTCGCGATACCGCTCGCGCACGATCGTCAGAGCCAGGGCCCGGACCGCGTCCGGCAATCGGTGGTTGCTGCGCCGACCGCGGCGCTTCGAGACCAGGCTGGAGGCGCCCTCCTGGCGCAGACCGCGCAGTAACCGCAGTGCCTGACGCCGGCAAATCCCGATCAGTCTGCAGGCATCCGCGATGCGCAGCCGCCCGGACTGGACGCCAAGCAGAACTTCCAGCCGGCTGAACTCCTGCGTGCTCATCGACATCACCGCCATGGCACCGCTCCCGGGACCCCAAGACCCCTGAGGGTGACATCTCTATTTTGCAGAGGGGTGACATCTCTATATGGCGCTTACATGTCGCTGCCGCAGAAGATGCACTTATGGAAAGTGACTGCCGCTAATGACGGGCTGGTTTGTGGAATCGCCCGCCTTTTCTCAGCAGATTACCGTTTCGATTGATAGCTCGTAGTGATCTCGTGCCCGGACGATTCGCTTCAGAACGACGCGCCGCCCAACTTGCGACTCAATAATCGACCGGATTTCATCCGCATCTGACGGTTTAATCAGGCATCCCATAATCACGGCCCTTAAAGCATCTGGCGGCAGCTTCAAAAAACTATTCTTTGTCCTCAGCGTGTCATGGTCGATGGCAATCGCCGCCTCCTGCGCAATGAGACGATACTCGTCTTCGTAGGCCCAAGTTTTAGCCTTTGTAAGCAGTGGCAAAAGGTTGCCCTCATATCCATCACTGGAAAGAGGAAAGACAGGGTAGGTGTCACGATACTCAACTCTGAGCGCACCTCCGAACACCCGGTTTCGGCAGTTAAACTCCAGACAAATGCCCCTATGTCTGTCTGCGTAGTGAGACCACATCAGCGTGTTGCGCGGATGCGTGGTGAGGCAATACACATTGTATCTTTCCGGGATACCTGCTGCCATCGCTTGCGAGCATTGATCGATACAAGATTCCAGAAATGCGCGGTCGGAGCGTAGTCGAGCTAGCTTTTTCTGATGTTCCTCTTCTGTCGGGAAGTCTCTCCCTTTTCTGGAAACTCTATCGAACCACGCGACATGCTGCTCATATACATTGCTGTCGTCCAAGATCGATTTGTTAAACGCTGGACGACAATCCCACGGATCGTTGAAATTCCTCGGGTTCGAGAAATGCACTTTCCTGTCGAACATTATCTGCTTCAGCCAATCCGCACAAAAACGCTGATAGTTGTAGAGGCTTGCGGTTCCCGTCTCGGCAGCGGTTAAAATTGCCATCCCTATGCCGCCAGCCGCGAAATCGTCGATTTGCCGACGTTGTAGCTCTTCGCCAGTTCCTTGAGCGTCTCGCCCTGCGCCCGCCGCCGCCGTGCTTCTCTCTGCTGCTGCGGCGTGAGCTTCGGCGGTCGGCCCACGTGCTGCCCGCGCGCCTTCGCACGGCTCCGGCCTTCCGCCGTGCGGGTGCGGATAAGATCGCGCTCCACGTCCGCCAGCCCGCCGCGAACGGCAATCATCAGCCGTCCGGTGCTGGTGGCGGTGTCGGCCCACGGCTCCGCCAGTGATAGCCTAAAGTCGCCAGATTGGCCGGGAGCCATCATCCCGCAAGGCTATCTGTAAACCGTGCCGCACGATCGACTTGCGAAAGCTCGTGATAAGAGCCATCCGCGAACCCGCTATGTAACCGCGTGTATGGTTATCGCGGAGCGTCTGTTGCACAACACTCATCTGCCAGGGGCAACTCGCCGCCTCGATTTGAGATAGCCGCCTTCCGCATCGCAGAATAGATGGCAGGAACCACCCACTCGCCGAGATCGCACGACTCAAAGAGGCTGTAGGCTTCGATCCCCGCCTTAATCATCTCGGGCGTGATCTCCATCTCATCCGCTTCGGACGCAACACCGCTCATGCAGTAAAACTTATCATCGGGTCTGTCACGGTGCAAGCTTAGATGTAGCGTTTGGTATGTCAAGCGGATGACTCCCGCACCAACCCAGAGTGACATGGAATGGTTCACGCAAGTCGCCTCGCTGTCCGTCATTCGCCCGGCCCGTTCAGCAGCCGTCCCGGCTCACCACGACCGCGCGCCAGCATCGCTCGACCAATCGCACCGCCCCGCCGCGGCACCCCGACGCCAAGCTGGCGCCGCTCCAACTGCGCCCGCAGCTCTTGCGCTATCTCCGCCCCACCCCGCACCCGAGCCTCTACTGCCCATCGTACTCTCTCGACAGCCCACGTCGGCGGCGGATGCCTGCCAACCATCCAGTCCTGGATCGTCCGCAATGCTGCCGCGCCACCCATCAACCGCACCATGCCGCGGCCTCGGCCAGGATAAGGGTCATGGCCGCGCGCCCGGCTCGATTGCCATGGATACAGCCAAACCAGCGCCCGACCTATGGCCGTCAGGGGGCGCGTGCCCTCAAAGGGCCGCGCCTGCCGTGTCCCTGTGGAGCCTGTGTGACGACCAGCCGCGCTCTCGTCCTGCCAACCCCCAGACGGCGGCGGCTGCGATAGGGCTCGGGAGGGCCAGCGCGGCCCATGGCGCTCCGGCCAATGCAAATGCAACATGGTGTGTTTTCTCATAGAGCACCGCCTGTCACGTCCGCAACACAAGTGTCCGCTCCTAGATGGGCCAGGCGCATGGTTCAAAGCTGTGTCGTAGTGACGTGAACCCCTCCGATCAGCGCTCAGCCAACCATGCGCAGATCGCGTCCTCGGCGTTCCAGGTAGTTGTCGCGGGTGGCGGCCCAGGACGCAGTGACGTATCGGATCAAATGGCTAAGCGGGCAAGCCCGCGTGCCGCAGTCTCAGACCGGTCGTTATCGCCATGCGGGGTATGTGGGGTCATGTGGGGTTCCGCCAGCCGTTCCTCAGTACATTTTTTCTATTTGCAACTAAAATTTCACGCGCGAAGGACGGGCATAACCCCACAGACCCCACAAACCCAACAAACTGCTCGGCGCTGCCCTAACAAACGAGCAGTTTCCATTTTGGCCTCGATTTGTCGGAGTGATCGGCCAGAAGCTTGTAGCCGGCGGCTACCGTGTCCTTGTTCTTGTCCAGCCAATGGCCGAGCCTCGTCGGGTCGATCACCTGTTGCCCGCTCTTCGCAGAAGCGACCGCGAACACCGCTTCCCACAAAGCCTCGTGAAGATTGGCCCCGGTGTGCGGGTCCTCGTCCCAGGCAGCCGCGATCAGTTCCTTGGTGTAGTAGCCGACGTTGAGGTAGAGGTGCTTCGCCCAGGCGGTGAACACCGCCGTCCGCTGTGACCGGATCGGATCGTCCACTCGCAGCTTCTCCACGGAGAGAACTGGGTCGGGCCAATTGAGCCAGACCAGAGCCGAGCGGATGAAGTTGGACCACCCCTCATAGCTGATCCGGGGCGGTAGTCGGCCAGGGAAGTCGGCGCAAGCATAGGCGCGGGCGATAATCAGCGGCGCCGCGACGTAGCGACCCCTGTCGGCGGAGATCTCCTGTAAAGGATTGCGCTTGAATTCGCGTGTATCTGGGTCTTCCATGTTGGCATCGAGCGCAATTCGGATGCAGCGCCGCACGACATCGCCGACCACAGTAAGCTGGTTGCCGTTGGCGAACACGGTGAAGAAGTTGTCGATAGGCACCAGATCGGAATAGCCGAGCCGGCGGACCAGCATCTTGGTTCGCTCCGTCACTTGACAGAGAAAGTCGCCCCACAACAGGCTTGAGACGTTGTCAAGCGCGATGATCGGCCGTTGCGACAAAGCAGCGCCGCCCAGGCGCTTTTCGGTTTCCTCGACATTGGGCGAGACGGAGATGACTGAGCATCGCTCTCCGACTGCGATCATTGAGGCGAGGTCTTGCAGGTAGCTGCCGCCGGTTCCGGCTTCGGGCTTGGTGATGACGTGCATCGGTGCGACCGCCATGACGCCGCGCAGCACCGGCGTCATGAGCACACTTATCGCGGCGGAGCGGCTTATGTTGTTGTCATCAGCAAAGCAGAATTCTTCGAGCAAACCGTTGAGCAGTGCCAGCGCTTCAAGCGCATCCTGTTTGGTCGGCCGGTCGGGGATCAGCGGCATCGGCGGCGGATTGAATAGGAACAACCCTGTTTGTCCATCATAGCCGGGATCGACTAATAAACTTCCGTCTGGACGCATCGTCGGCGTGCCGATGATGCCGCGCAGCGGCGGGAACGACCATTCCTCGATCATGGCCAGGATTTGTTTTGCCACAGGCTCGGGTGGATCGATCTCCACAAGCTTCTTCTTGGAATTGTATTTGCGCCATAGAGCTGATTGCGCCAAAGCGCGACTGAGCACCGGAAGCGCGACGGGAACCGATGCGGGCGTGTAAGTCTTGCTGCCGTCTGCTTGCTTTCCTTCGATACGGCACACCCGGACGAGATCGATATATCGGCGATAGAAGGGAGCCCCTGCCGCACGCATCGCTTTCAGTCCCTCGTTGGCGGCGAGATGACGCTCGCCAGCTCGCACGATGATCGTCGTCGTTGGGCGAGGCCGCGGCGTGTGGGCGGGTTGTGGCTGGGGGCTGGGGCCGCCCGACTGAGGTGGTGGCGGCCCACCGCCTCCGTTGCCGGACTGTGGTATAGGCGCCCCGTGATTTCCGGTCGCCATGGCCCGCTGGATGAGCGCGGCGATGTAACCGGCGTCGTCCTCCAGACGCTTCGACGAGCGGGGATTGGGTCGGTCTTCGAGCGTGAGCGGCCGCTTTTGGCCGTCGCGCAGCCCGTCGAGCGCGGTATCGCGGGCAGCCTCCCAGTCCTCGACCGTGGCCGGCAGCGCCAAAACCAACTGCTCGACTGCTTCGGCTTCCGACCAGTTGGTCAGGTGCAGATAGCCGCCGAGGGTGCGGGCAATGCGGAGCAGGGTGTGGTGCTTCGTGCCGTCCGCAGCAGAGCGGAGATGGCCGAGGAGTGCTTCGGTCAGGCCGTGGATGCGCTCGTCGGTGATGTCCTGGGGACGGGATGCGGGCGCTTGGGGCGGCGAGAAAGACGGCTCCGGCTTCAGGCATGCTTTGATTAGCCATTGGGGCATCTCGGCGGGTTCGCCGTCGTGGATGACCGTGTAGCCCGGTGAGGGCGGGATGATCACGTAACCGCCGCATCCGCGGCAATCGACGCCAGGCGCGATGCGACTGGCGCTGTTGCGGATTTCCACCTCGGGCGGGTCTCGGAACACGAGATGCCGACCACCTGAAGGCGTGCCGTGCGTGCGGGTCTGCGACAGCGCGTCGGCATTCTCGGCAAGCCACGCATCGCCCCCATGTCGCGGGTCGATGTCGATCACCACGCAACCGCTCGCGCGTCCGGTCGGTATGCCTATCAGTGCCGCGCCGTCGCGGGCGAACATGTCTCCGATTGAGGTCGGATCTAGTTTCGCATCTTTGAAACCGTGTTCGGTGATCGGCTTCTTGTCGCGAGCGCAAGGGAACACCGGGATGCCGGCCGCCGCGATGTCGAGTGCTTGTGCGGTAAGGTCGTTCACTTGACGCCTCCCTTTATCAAGGCGGCGCAGATCGCTGCATCCCAGCGGCGTATCGCGGCGTCGCTTTCAAATGTTATGACTTGCGCGTAGCGTCGCTTGCCTGCATCATCGGTGAGCTGCACGCCATCCGGCCCGACGATCGGGGCGGAGGGCGACCCGGCGCCGAGCGAACCGTCCCGGCGGCGGAAGATGGGAATACCTGAAACAATCCATCCGCCCTGGAAGCAGACGCTGACACGGCCAGCGAGCGTCGGGTTGCCCTCCGTCGGTTTCCACTCGAGCACACGGCAGACCGGCTCGCCGGTGGATGCGACGGGGAGGCTCGAATGGCGGGAGGCAAGCCGCTCGTAGGACATGGCGGCAAATCTTCACTGTGCCCCTTGCCGAAACGAAGTCCGAGACCCTATTGGAGACGCCGACCACGGCTTCCCCGCTTGGCCTCGACCCGCATGGCAAAGGAGCGGGTTGGGGTCAGGCGGCGGTTTGCGTCACGGGGTGATGGCCGGCTCACGAGCCGGCCCCTTGCGGCTCGTCCGCCCAGCACGGGGCGGGGCGTGTGGCCGAAACTGCGGCTGGGGCTTCGCAACTGACGGCGAGGCGGGCGGCAACGACGCCGCGGGCTCCGTCACCTCGCCAGCACGGCGCTGCATGGTTGGGGTGACGACGCGCGGTAGCCCGTCGATCAGCGCGTGCAGGCTCTTGGCGGTGATCATCGTCCGGTCGCCCATCCTCACGGCTTCGAGCACGCCATCGTTGATGAACTTGTACATCGTGGTCGTGCCGAAGCCGCCGATCGCCTTAGTTTGGGCAGTTGTATAGAGGCGCTTTTCCATGTTTGCGGCCCTTCGAAAGCGTTCGCGAGCCGCACAATGGCGAGGCCGATCGTGGCCGACCATTCTGCAAATTCAGCCACCACAGGAGCGCAACGAGTGCGTATCCAAGCGTCAGACGCGCTCTGCGTTCGGCGACCGGATCACGCAGGGCTTGGTGGCCTTGCCGCCTTCTCGCAGCGCCACGGCGCGAGGCTATACCTGGACACCAGATGGCGAACCTGCCGCGCTGAAAGCGGCCGTTGGAGTGCCGTCGCAATCAAGCCTGCCACGATGCCGTCGGGCGCCTTCATGCGGAAGTGTTGCCATAACCACTCGAATGCCTCGCGGAGCATGCAGTACGAACGAGCCTCCTCGATCTCGGCTTCCGCCAGCGTGCGCTGCGATGGTATCTCGTCCAATAGAGCCAAAGCCGCTTTCGCGTGAGGCTCAGCCTGCTCGTCGAAACCCAGCTGCCGCAGCGCCCGCTCCACCTCGCGCTCCTTGCACAGTTCCGCTTCCAACTTGTGCACTTTCAGCGGCGCATGGTTGAACGGCTGCGTTGCGAGCGTTGCCAACCTTTCGAGGAGCATGAGTGCGAGTGCGCAGCGGACACGGTCTTCGTTGCGATCGAGCTCTTCAAACACTTTCGAGAAGCACGGGCCTTCCGGGATTTGGAGCATCTGCTCCAGGATCGGCCGTGCCGTAGGATGGTGCCACATGGTCGCCAGTGCTGTCTCGCGCAGGGGCTTACGCGGCTTCTTGGTGTTTCGTGCGAGCTCCTTGGCGAATTTCACCACCGGCTCCTTGGCGGCCAAGCGGGCGAGCACCTTGGCCCTGGTCTTTTCACCGACTTCCAGGGCCTGACGATGCAACTCGCCCAACCATTTGGCCCATAGGAGCGGCAACTCAGGATGCGCGGAGAACGCACACACAGTATCTTCGTCTGGGTCCGGCATGCGGCTTCCTCGCGTGTCGGGTTCGGCGCGGCAGGTGCTCGCAACACCGCCGCGCCTTTCTTTATGTCATGCCGCTCTGAGCGGCACCACCTCGCCGGCGGGTGCCGGGCGCGAACAGAACTCCGCCCACGCCTGCATGAGCAGGCGCCGCTTCTGGAACAGATCGCCACGCGCGTATGCCTGCTCGGCGGCATCGCCAAGTCTGTGCGCCATGGCCATTTCGATCACCTCGCGCGGGAATGCTGTCGTTTCACCTGCCCAGTCGCGGAACGAGCTGCGGAACCCGTGAGCGGTGATCTCGCCCAGGCCCATGCGGCGCAGAACGGTGGTCAGGGCTCGGTCGCAGAGTGGCTTACCCGCGCGCGCGCCAGGGAAAACGAAGTCAAAATCATGACGCCGCAGCGCTTCGATCTCACGCAGGATTGCCAGCGCCGGATCACTGAGCGGCGCCCTGTGTTCGCGTGATGCTTTCGTGCGGGTTGGCGGGATCGTCCAAACAGCATGATCGAAGTCGATTTCCGACCACCTGGCGCCTCGTACCTCGCCGGAGCGTGTCGCGGTCAAGACAGCGAATTCGAGCGCGCGAGCGCTGATCCCGGTGTGCTCACGCAGCCGCGCCATGAAGGCTCCTGTCTGACGCCACGGCAACGCAGCGAGATGCTGCACCCGCTGCACCTTGCCGCGCGCCGGCAGCACGTTCGCGAGGTGTCCTTTCCATCGGGCCGGGTTCTCGCCGGTGCGCCAGCCGCGCGCGCGGGCATAGTCCAGCACGCTTTCGATGCGCCCTCGTACGCGGCTGGCGGTCTCGGTCGTGGTTCGCCACATCGGTTCCAGCACGCGCATCACCGAGCCGGTGTCTATATCGGCGACCGGCAATGCGCCGATCGCAGGCAGCACGTAATCGCGCAGCGTGGCGTGCCATTGCCCTCGATGCTTGGCGTTCCGCCAGCTCGCTTCGTGCGCGGCAACGTAAAGCTCCGCTACTGCGCGAAACGACAGGGCGGCTGCTTTGGCCGCTTCTTCCGCTTCGCGCTGTCGTTTCTCGCGGAGCGGATCACGCCCGCTCGCCAACAACTGGCGGCATTCCCGAGCCTTCTCCCGCGCTGCCGCCAAGCTGACGTCCGGTTCGGCGCCAAGGCCGACCCACCGCGTCTTGCCGCCGCGACGATAGCGAAACTGCCAACTCCGCCCGCCGGTCGGGCCGATCTTGAGATAAAGGCCGCTTCTGCCGCCATCGGCATATCGTCCAGGCTTGTTGAGCTTTCGCAGCGCGAGTGTGTTGAGTGCCATGTTGACCCCTTCTGCCCCAATCGCTCGTGGCTCTACCTGTCCCGGCGCTGGGCCAGCCGGTCAGTGGCGGGCAGGCTACACTTAGGGCTACACATTAAACGCGGACGTGAGCGGATGCAAGCGGATGGTGACGAAACCTTCGGTCCTGAGATCGGCCTAGTGCCTTCGTCCTTTGCGAACGACAACGAAGGATAGCGAACAGCAGATCGGCGGATTAACTATCCGCTGCCAGTTTGTTCAGCGGCGCCCTGTTCAGGTGCTGGGCGCATCGCGGACAAGGAACGGTTCAAATGAGCGGGGCGTCGGCCGCTGCCGAGCAGGTGGAAGAGGCCACTCCGCCGAAGCGGCCAGCATGGCGGCGCTGGCTGCCGCTGATCGCCGTGCCTGGTACCGCGCTCGTGCTAGTAACCGGGCTGTGGTTCGGCGGCATTCTGCCGCGCATGCTCGGGATGGCGCAGAAGAGTTCAGACACCGCGCATCCGCCGATCCTGGTTGATCTGCCGGAGATGGTCGCCAACCTGAACAGCGATCCCCGGCGGCCGCGCTATATCAAGCTAAAGCCAGCGGTCGAGGTGTCTCGCCAGCAGGACGTGGCAGCGGTGAACGCCGCGATGCCGCAACTGCAGGACCTATTTCAGACTTATCTGCGCGAGCAACGGCCGGAGGATCTGCAGGGCGCGATCGGCACCTATCGGCTGCGGCAGGAACTGATTGCCCGCGCCGACGTCGCCCTGGCGCCGGTGCGCATCGACGATGTTCTGTTTGTCGAGATGCTGGTGCAATGAGCGGCACCGACGAGCAGCCGGACCAGGACTCACTGGCCGCCGCCTGGGGTGCCGAGGCCGACGCCGGCGATGCGGCGCCGCCCGCGCGCGTGCTCAACCAAGCCGAGATCGACAGCCTGCTGGGCTTCGACGACGGCGCCTCGGCCGGCGAAAGCCTGTACGGGGATGCAGAAGATCATCAGCTCCGGGCTCGTTTCGTACGAACGCCTGCCGATGCTGGAGATCGTGTTCGACCGGCTGGTGCGGATCATGTCCACCAGCCTGCGCAACTTCACCAGCGACAATGTCGAGGTGGGCATCGACAACATCCTGTCGCTGAGGTTCGGCGATTACCTGAACTCGATCCCGCTGCCGGCGATGCTGGCAGTCTTCAAGGCCGAGGAGTGGGATAATTATGGGCAGATGGTGGTCGATAGCGCGATGATTTACTCAATCGTCGATGTGCTGCTGGGGGGGCGGCGCGGCACCGCGGCGATGCGCATCGAGGGGCGGCCCTATACCACGATCGAGCGCACGCTGGTCGAGCGGCTGATCCATGTCGTTCTTGCCGATCTCTCGGCGAGCTTCGATCCGCTCTGCCCCGTCACCTTCCGCTACGAGCGGCTGGAGGTGAACCCACGTTTTGCCACCATCAGCAGGTTGTCGAACGCCGCCGTATTGGCGCGGCTACGCATCGACATGGAAGACCGCGGCGGCCGCATGGAGCTGCTGCTGCCGTACGCCACGCTGGAACCAGTGCGTGAGCTGCTGCTGCAGCAGTTCATGGGCGAGAAGTTTGGCCGCGATTCGATCTGGGAGACGCATCTGGCCGAGGAGCTCTGGAACACCGATGTCGAGTTGGACGTGGTGTTGGACGAGCAGGTGATGCGCCTCGCCGACGTGATGGCGCTGCGCCCGGGCAGTCGCATCGCGCTGAACGCGGCGCCGGGCACTGTGGTGCAGCTTCGTTGCGGCGCCGTGCCGCTGTTCGAGGCGAAGGTTGGGCGGCGCAAGAACCGCGTCGCCGTGCGCATCGAGCGCGAGCTCGCACGGCCGCAGCAGGCAGAGCGATGAACACGGGGGCGCCAGAATGGCCGGAGCGGAATGGCTGGTCGAGATCGTGCTGGTCGTGCTGTTGGCGGCGACGCTGTTCCATGCGGTTCGCCTGGAACGGGCGCTGGGCGTGCTGAAGCGGGACCGCTCGATGCTCGAGGAACTGGTGGCGGGATTCAACGCCAGCACGCGGCAGGCCGAATCCGGCATCGAACGGTTGCGTGCGGCGGCCGACAGTTCCGGCCAGCAGATCGCCCGGCAGATCGAGGCGGCGCGCGTCGTGCAGGCTGATCTAGGCTACCTGATCGAACGCGGCGAGCGGCTGGCGGATCGTATGGACACGCTGGTGCGTATTGCGCGGCCGCTCGCGGCTGATCCGATCCGTGAGTCGGAACCCGGGGAGGTTGCGCGCCCGCGCAGCCAGGCCGAGCGCGATCTTCTGAAAGCATTGAGGCTGGCGAAATGAGAATGGCGGCACCACGCTTGCTGCCGGCGACCACGGTGGCGATCGCCGCGCTGCTCGGCATGAAAGGGCTGGAGCTTGTGCGCGCCGCGACACCGGCCGATGCGCTCGGGCAGATGCCGACGAAGCCGGCGGCAGCCTCGCCGGCGACATTGCCGGCGGCATCCCTACCCGCCTCCCAGGCTACGGCGCCCGCGCCGGCATCGACGCAAAACCAGCCGGCTGTCTCGCCCGCGCCGCCTGCCCCGGCGGTGAGCGACGGGGAGAAGACGGTGCTGCAGGAGCTGCGGCAGCGCCGCGAGGAGCTGGACGCCCGCGAACGGACGGTGGCAGCGCGTGAATCCGTGCTCGCGGCAGCCGAACACAAGCTTGATCAGCGTGTCGCCGAACTGCAGGCGCTGCAGCAGCGCCTGGAAGCACTGGAAGCCGCCCGCCAGCAGCGCCAAGATGCAAGCTGGCAGGGATTGGTGAAGCTCTATGCGAGCATGAAGCCACGCGATGCCGCAAAAATTTTCGACGATCTAGACACGCCTGTGCTGCTCGAAGTCGTGGACCGCATGAACGAGCGCAAGGCGGCGCCGATTCTCGCAGCCATGCAGCCGGACCGCGCCCGGGAGATTACCGAGAAACTCGCTGCGATGCGCACCAAACGCGATAGCGCCGGGACTGACTGAGAAGGAGGCGAGATTGCCGATCGACAAGTCGATGAACGTGCTGATTGTCGATGACTACAAGACGATGCTGCGCATCATCCGTAACCTGCTGAAGCAGATCGACTTCAACAACGTCGAGGAGGCGACTGACGGGGCCGAGGCGCTAAACAAGCTACGCTCCAGCAGCTTCGGTCTGGTGATCAGCGACTGGAACATGCAGCCGATGAATGGGTTGCAGCTTCTTCAGGAAGTGCGGGCGGACGCCAAGCTGAAATCGACCCCATTCATCATAGTGACGGCCGAAAGCAAGGCCGAGAACGTGGTTGCCGCCAAGCAGGCCGGCGTGTCCAATTATATCGTCAAACCGTTCAATGCAGAGACGTTACGCGATAAGATCGAGAGGGTCCTCGGGCGTGCCTGACCTGTTCGCCGGTACGCGGGCCGAGCCGCTGGCTCGCCGGCTGGCTGCGATTCGCGCGCGCTACCCCGCGGCCGAGCCAGAATGGGTCGCGGAGGTCGTGCACGCGGTCATTGCATCGCTGAGCGGCGAGCCTTCGCCGGTACAGCTCTCGCTGCTGCACGAGGTCGAGGAACTGGGGCGGACGATCGCCAACGCCAAATCGGAGATTGCCGCGCTCAAGGTGGACGACATTACGGCCAGCCATATCCCGTTCGCCACCGACGAACTGGATGCGATCGTGTCGCACACCGCATCCGCCACCCATGCCATCCTGGAGAGCTGCCAAACGCTGGACGCGGTCGCCGAGGCACTCGCCGGCGAGACGGCGGTGCAGTTGCAAGACGCGACCACTCGTATTTACGAGGCGTGCAGCTTCCAGGACATCACCGGACAACGCATCACCAAGGTCGTCAACACCTTGAAGGCCATCGAGGCGAAGGTCGCGCAGATCCTGGCGACATTCAGCACCGACACGGCGCAAGCTTGCGTCACCGCCCAGCAGGGGATCGCGGAGCTGTTGAACGGACCACAGTTTCCCGCTGAGGCGATGGCACAGGCGGAGATCGACCGCCTGCTCGCCAGCTTCGACTGATATCAGGCGGCGAAAAGGGGTGACGCTTCACTCGTCATTCTCGCGCCCGCGGGAAGCAACGTTCATCTCTCCCGTTTGCGGGAGATGTCGCCACGCGGAGCGTGGCGGCTGAGCGTGCGCGGTAGGTGGAACCCTCACCCGGTTCGCTTAGCGAACCGACCTCTTCCGCAAGGCGGGAGAGGTGAATTCGGCCGGTTCGGCTGGGGGGTGCACGCCTGCCGTTTGCTGATTCTCGCTGCGGCGCTGCTTGGCGTTACACCCGGGCGCGCGGATCCCGTCGGTTCCGGTAGCAAGCAACCAGTGCCGGTGCGAGTCGGCGAGCATCCCGGCTTCGGCCGCATCGTGTTCGACTTCACCGGGCCGGTGTCGTGGCGCATCGCGCGCAACGGGGCGCAGGTGACGTTGCATTTCGATCCGGCAAACACGATCGCGCCAGCGCCATCGCTGCCGCGGAACGTCATCGCGATGACGCAAGACGCCGGTGGTGTCGAGATAACGGTCGCGCCGGGCGCAAGGCTCAGAACAATGCGCCTGGTCGAGCGGCTGGTGCTCGATGTGCTCGACCCGCTGCCCGACAAATCGCCCTCAGTGGCGCCGGCACGAACACCCCCTGCGGCGAAGCTGGTGCGGCCGGACTTGCCGATCGATCGGCACGATGTGGCCCCGGTCGCGCCGGCGGTCCAGACACCACCCGCTGCCGCGCCGGCTGCATCGCCTTCCGCATCGGCGGCGGCGCAAATACCGTCGCCCGCCGCGGCGGCCGTGCCGCCCCCAACGACGCCATCCGACGTTGGATCGACGCCGGTCTCATTGGCGGCGACGAAGGCCGCTGCCCCGTCGTCGGCGACGAGCTCAGCGATCCTGTTGCCGTTCGACAGAACCGTCGGGGCGGCCGCTTTCCGTCGCGGCGGCCGGGCGGTGCTGTTGTTCGACCAGGCCCGGCCGCTCGATCTGACCGGGTTGCGTGACGACGCCGTGTTCGGGGCAGCGGTTGTGCACGTATTGCCGGCGGCGACCATGGTTGTGCTGCCGCTGGCGCCGGGAACGGAACTGGCGCTGCGGCATGAGCGGGATGGGTGGCGTGTGGCTGCGGGACCGGCACTGGCGACGGCACCGCCGCTTGCGCCGGTCGAGCGGGACGGCGGGCTTGTCTTCCCGATCCCCGATCCCGGGCGAACGATCAGCATCGTTGATCCGGACTCGGGAGCGACAGTGCTGGTGGGTACGGAACTTGGTTCCGGTCAGGCGATCACCGTCCGCCGTCGGACGCCGCAATTCGTGCTGTGGCCGACGTGGCAGGGGATCGCGGTCGAGCCGCTGAGCGATCGTCTCGCCTTGCAGGCGGTGCCTACCGGCTTCGCCATGACTGTTGTGGGTGGGTCGCTGGCGATGACGCCGGCGAGTGCTGAGACCACCGCGTTGGCCACGGCGGTCAGCCTGACCCAGCGGTTCGACCTCCCGGCTCTGCCGCTGGCGGCGCTCGCGGTCCGGCTGCGCGAGCAGGTGGCTGCGGCTGCAGCGGCGCCGCCGCTGTCGCGCGGCGAAGAGCTGAACGCCGCAGCGAAGACGATGATCGCCCTCGGCTGGGGGGCGGAGGCGGCGGCCGAACTGCGCCTGGCCGCTCTGGCGACGCCGCAGCAAGCGGACGAGCCCGATCCGGCGGCCCTTGGGGCGATCGCCGCGCTGCTGGCCTGGCGTCCGGAGCGGGCCGGTGCCATCGATGATCCGCGCCTTACCGGCAGCGACGAGGTGACGCTTTGGCGCGCGGTTCGCGACGCGGAATTGCGTACCGCACTCCCCAAGGCCGCGTCGGAGTTCGCTGCGACCTGGCCGCTGATCCTGACCTACCGAGCGGGACTGCAGGAACGCCTGTTGCCGCTTGCAGCCGAGACGATGGTGGCTGGCGGCGCAGCGAAGCAGGCTGATGCATTGTTGGCGGGCAGCCCGAACGATCCGGTGCTGGCGCTGGCGCGGGGCATGCTTGCCCAAGCCAACGGGCAGACCGACGCGGCGTTGGCGATCTACGACGCCTTATCGCTTGGAAAGGATCGGTTGGTGCGCGCGCGGGCCACGCGACGCGCAGTCGAGCTGCGGCTTACCAGCGGGAAGATCGATGCGGCTCATGCCGCTGACGAGATGGAGAAGTTGCTGGCAGCATGGCAAGGCGACGACCGTGAGCTGTCGCTGCGCGAGCGCCTGGCGGAATTGCGGGCCCAGGCGGGGAGCTGGCGGTCCGCACTCGAGCTGCTGCGCGAGACTGCACGCGATTTTCCCGACCAAGCCGCGGAGATCCACGATCGTATGCAACGGGTCTTCGCCGCCGCACTCAACGACCCGCGATCCGATGCGCTGCCGCCGCTCGAATTCGTTGCGCTCGTTGGCGAGAACACCGACGTGCTGCCCACCGGCCCTGCAGGAGACGCGCTTTCGGGGCGGCTGGCGGAGCGGCTGCTGGCTCTTGATCTGCCGGAGCAGGCGGAGCCGGTGCTGGAAAAGCTGGTTCGCGTGGCGCTTCCGGGAGCCGGTCGCGCCGAGATCGGCGCCCGGCTCGCCGCACTGCGGCTGCGGCAAGGTGATGCGGCCGACGCGCTCGCGGCCCTGTCCGACTCGTCGGCGGACGACCTTCCGGCTGCGCTGACCGAGCGGCGAACCTTGCTGCTGGCCGAGGCGGAGGCGCGCAACGGCGACGTGCCTGGCGCGGTTGCGGCGCTGTCGGCGCTGGGCACGGCGGCGGCCGACGAGAAGCGGGCCTCGATCCTGGAGCAGGCGCAGGATTGGGGCGGGGCGGAGGGGGCGCTCAAGGATTATGCCGCCAAGACGATTCCCGATACCGGCAAGCTGGACGACACGCAGCGTCGTACGTTGATCCGGCTGGCGGCTGCCGCGGCGCGCGGAGGCGACCCGGCGGAGTTGGCGACGTTGCGCGCGCAGGACGAGAGCCGGATGGGAACCGGGCCGCTCGCTGACATGTTCCGGCTGCTGACGGCCGACGCGGTGCGTGGCGTGGCGGACCTGCGGCGATCGGGGCAGGAGGCGGCTTTGGCGCACGCATTGCCCGAGGACCTGAAAGCGGTGCGTTGAAGCAGGCAAGTGGGATGCCGCTATGCGGATTTTTGCCGGCTAGGGGCAGAAAAACTCTTGCATCGCCGGGGCCGGTTCCCCATTTTCCGCGGCCTTGGCCCGAGGGGGCGTAGTTCGCCCAACAGGCCGTCTGCTGGTAGGGACAGGGTCGCGATGAACGCACTCGCTCCACTGGGGATGGTCTCGGATTTCCCGAGCAGCAACCAGACATCGGAAGGCGCCGAGGCGCAGAAGGACTACTTCGTCGAAAAGGACGGGGTGAAGTTCGCCGGTACGCATTTGCTGGTCGATCTGTGGGGCGCGCGCAACCTGTGCGATCCCGACTTGATCGACACGGCGTTGCGCGAGGCGGCCGAGGCCGCCAACGCGACCGTGCTGCATACGCATTTCCATCATTTCGGGCCGGATGGTGGCGTGTCGGGGGTGATCGTGTTGGCGGAGAGCCATATCTCGATCCACACGTGGCCTGAGCGTGATTTCGCCGCTATCGATATCTTCATGTGTGGGTCGTGCGATCCGTACAAGTCGTTGCCGGTGCTGAAGGCGGCGTTCCGCCCGGCCTCTATCCATCTGGGCGAGCAGCGGCGCGGGCTGATCGCGTAGCGCGCGCCTGGCCCGCCTGCATGGCGACTGATAGCTGGATCAACGAGACGCTCTACCGCGACTGGGGGCAGCGCTTCCTGGTACGGCGTGAGTTAGCGCGCGTGCAGAGCGGATTCCAGGACATCGTGGTGTTCGAGAGCTTCTCCCACGGGCGGGTGATGCTGCTGGACGGGGTGGTGCAGATCACCGAGGCCGATGAGTTCGTCTATCAGGAGATGATCTCGCATGTGCCGCTGCTAGCGCATGGCGCGGCAGCTTCAGTGCTGATCATCGGCGCTGGCGACGGCGGGGTGCTGCGCCGCGTGCTGGCGCATCGCGGCGTGCGGCGGGCGGTGATGGTCGAGATCGATGGCGAGGTGATCCGGCTGGCGCGTGAGTTCCTGCCCGCCATCGGGGGCGAGGCGTGGGACGATCCGCGCTCCGAAGTGATCGTGGGTGACGGAATCGACTATGTAATGCGCGCGTCTGACGCGGCGTTCGATGTGATCATCGTGGATTCCACCGACCCGATCGGTGTCGGCGAGGTCCTGTTCACCGATGCGTTCTACGCCAACTGCGCGCGTATCCTGACCGTGCGCGGGGTGGTGGTGAATCAGTGCGGCGTGCCGTTCATGCAGGCGGACGAGCTGCGCGAGACCAGTGCGAGGCGGGCAAAGTTCTTCCCTGAGGTCACCGCTTATATTGCCGCAGTGCCGACTTACGTCGGGGGTTTCATGACGTTGGGCTGGGCGGCGAAGGATCCAGGGCTTACCGCGGTGCCGGTGGAGGAGATTCGCCGGCGAGCAGAAACGGCCGGTGTTCTCGGCGCAACCCGGTATTGGACGCCAGAGATCCACGCTGGTTCATTCAACCTGCCGCCTTACATTGCTCAGGAGCTGCCGCGAGCGCGGTAAGCCGGCCATCGATCGTGGCGGCTTCGATCGCCTTCAATCGATCAGCGTGGGGTGGACGCGGGAATATTTGACTGCCCCTCGGGCAGCACCCGCTCATACAGCGCCGCCAGCGGGACCGATATGCCAACGCTCGGCAGCGCCACCTCTGCCTCGGCTCCGGCAATTGATTCGAAAGTCCATACAGCGCCTTGCCGTCGATAGGCGTGCACTAGCATCTCGTCCTGGAAGATTTCGATAATCTCCTGCACACCCTCTACCGCTTGCAGGTCCGATCGCTTCTGGTCCCATTCGCGCTTGTGCTGCAACTCCGACGGTGAGATCACCTCGAACAACACCCGAGGCAGGCTTCCGCACCGGATCGTGGCATCGGGAATCCGGGCCGTGTCGCGCCGCTCGTATTGTGGCACGGCGCCGCTGCCGACCTCCGGCCTGCATTTGGGATGGCCGCGCAGGCGGTTGTAGAGCTCGCCAGCCAAGCTGTTGAGGATGGCGCCGTGATCCGGGCTGGGTGCCGCATGCGCGACGATCGTGCCGCGGACAAGCTCGTAGCGCCAGGCGGAGCCAAACTCGGACTGGTCGGTCCGCAAGAAGGTATCGGCTTCAAGGAACTGGGTGTTGCGTGCTGCTGTATCCATTGCGGTCTATGGTAGCACGGTCTGGATCGCTTTGCCACGGACAGCCGGCTCGACCGGCAGGGGTCAAGCGGAGTCGCAATGCCGCGGCTCGCGGCGACGCGACAGACCTCGCGCTGCGCTCTCCCGATAGGTCGTTGCCGATGACTCTGGCGAGGCCGATCAGGATTCTCAGAACCTTGTTGGCTACCGACGCTATCCGCTTACCGGAAGCTCTGCACCAGACTCCCGGCGACCAGCCGCCAGCCATCGACCAGCACGAAGAACACCAGCTTGAACGGCAGTGACACCACGCTGGGCGGTAGCATCATCATGCCCAGGCTCATAAGCACGCTCGCCACCACCATGTCGATGACCAGGAACGGCAGGAACAGCAGGAACCCGATCTCGAAGGCGCGCCGCAACTCGCCCACCATGAAGGCCGGGATCAAAGCGCGCCACGGCGTCTGATCCGGACTTGCCGGCGTCGGCAGGTTGCCGACATCCAGGAACAGCCGAAGATCCTCGGGCCGCAGATTGTGTGTCATGAAGGTCCGGAACGGCTCGGCGGCGCGGCGCAGCCCCTCCATGTCGTCGATATGGCCCTGTGCCATCGGCAGCAGGCCGGCGGCCCAGGATTGTTGCAGCACAGGCTGCATCACGAAGAACGTCAGGAATAGCGCGAGCCCGATCAGCACCATGTTGGGCGGTGTGCTCTGCGTGCTGAGCGCGCTGCGCAACAACGACAGCACGATGACGATGCGCGTGAAGGCGGTCATCATCACGAGCAAACTCGGAGCCAGCGACAGCACGGTGACCAGGGCAGTGATCTGCAGGAGCCGGCTGGTCATGCCGGCCTGTCCGGTTCCGCCCAGATCGATGCTCAGCGACTGCGCATGCGCCAGCGCTGGCAGCACCAGCGTGGCCAACGCGACGAGCAGAGCGCGTCCACGAGTCATTCTTGCAGGTGTCCCGGCGTTGCCGGATCGATCCAGCCAACCACAAGGTCCTGCCCGGGGCTGGTCAGCAACACCACCTGCCGGTCGGCGCAGCGCACCAGGTGGAGCCGGCGCCGCGCATCCAGAGCAATCACGTCCTGGACCGACAGCAAGCGTCCGCTCACCGGGGGACGTCGCGCCAATCCGGTGAGCCGCGCCGCCCGGCCAGCCAGCCAGATCAGCGCGAGGACTGCGGTCAGCGCGGCGACGGCGGTGAGCAGAGAGGTGGAACCCGACAGCATGTGCGGCCTTTTGCCGGAGAGAGAATAAGAGCTGGAATCAGGGATCGGGCGGCGGCATCCCGAGCGCATGCGCGAGCGTGTCGAGGTCGCCGCGCAGCGTCATCAACTCCGTTCGCACGTCATGACCTTGCTCCGGCGCCAGGTCGAGTGCCCTTGCGCAAAGCAGTCCGACATGAGCCGTAAGACCGGCGAGATCTATCTGCTCACCCGCTTCGGCCAGCACACGGGCCAAGCGCGCCGTCGCCGCAAGCGAGCGGGCAAAGTTGCGCACGGCTTCCACCGGCTCATCCGGGAAACAGCCATCTTCCGCGAGCCCCAGTCGAGTCGATAGGAACGGTGCGTGCGGTGGTGTTCGCATGGCGCCAGTAAAGCGCGCCTGCCTTACCGAATCGTTGCCTCGCCGCGGCGTGCAGTTAACCGGCCGTTCAGCGACACGGGCGCAGTCTGCGGTGCGTGGACCCGACGCAGCTAAACCTGTTCGACTTGGCGGAGCGCCGGCTTGCCTGGCTGGACCAGCGGCAGGGGGTGTTGGCGCAGAACATCGCCAATGCCTCCACACCTGGCTGGGTGCCTCGAGACGTGCCGTCCTTCGCAGCGAGCCTTGCCGCGGAAACGGGCACCAGACTGGCGCAGACCGAGCCAGGTCATCTTGCCGGCACCGCCGATGACATCCTCGCCGGAGATACCCCGCGGCCGACCGCTCGCGCGCCCGATGGCAATGCCGTGGCAATCGACCAGCAGCTCGCGGAAGTTGCCGACGGGCAGACCGCCCAGGAACTGGTGAGCAGCATCTACAAGACGTATCTCGGCATGTTCAATACCGCACTGGGTCACAGCAGTTCATGACGATGGGGCAGGCATGGAGCTGAACAAAGCGCTCAGCATCTCGGCGAGCGGGATGGATGTAGAGACCACGCGGCTGCGCGTGATCGCGGAGAATTTGGCCAACGAGAACACCACCGGTTCGTCGCCAGGCGCGGATGCGTATCGGCGCAAGACGGTGACGTTCGGCAGCCGCATGGACCAGGCTATCGGCGCCGAGCTCGTCACGGTGACGAAGATCGGACAGGACACAAGTGACCTGCCTCTGCACTACGATCCATCGAATCCGGCGGCGAACGCCGATGGTTACGTGAAGATGCCGAACGTCAACAGCTTCGTCGAGATGATGGACATGCGCGACGCGGAGCGCTCGTACCAGGCAAATCTCGCGGTGATGCAGACGACGCGAAGCATGCTCTCGCGGGCGATCGACCTGCTGAAATGAGCGGGATCACCACCATTACGGTCACTCCCTCGGCGGCGGCCGATGCTTATAGCCGTACCGCGGCGGGTGGGGCGCCGGAAGCTGCGCCGGCGGATTTCGGCGCGACGTTGCAGCGTGCGCTCGGCGATGCGGTCGCGACGGGGGAGCAGGCCGAGGCGAAGGCGGCGCAAGCGATCCAGGGCGGCGGCAATATCACCGAGGTCGTTACCGCGATTTCCCGTGCCCAGCTTGCGTTGCAGTCGGCAACCGCGATCCGCGACCGCGTCGTGCAGGCATATCAGGACATCATCAAGATGCCGATCTGACCGGAAGTTGATGTACGACGAGCGAGGTGGTCTGAGCGAGAATCGTCGCGAATGAACGAGGCTGATCTGGTCGCTCTGATGCACGACAGCATGCTGGTCGTGCTGAAACTAGCCGGCCCGTTGCTAGGCGTGGGACTCTTGGTCGGGGTGCTGGTCTCGCTGCTGCAGGCGATTACCCAGGTGCACGAGGCGACGCTGGCCTTCATCCCCAAGCTGCTGGCGCTCGGCGTGGCGATGGCGCTGCTCGCTCCCTTCATGATTGCGACCCTTACGACCTTCGCACACGTGCTGTTCGACCACATCATCACGATCGGCACTTCATGAGCCAGGCCGACGCGGCGCTGCTTGCCGCATTGCCGGGCTTGGCGTTCGCCTTCGTGCTGGTGCTGGCACGTACCGGGGCGGCGATCATGCTGCTGCCGGGCCTCGGCGAGGTGGATCCGCCTGCCATCGTACGCGCAGGTCTCGCTATTGCGCTGACCGTGCTGATCCTGCCGGCAATCGCGCCGCTGGTGCCGCCAGTGCCGGTCGGCACGGCTGCCGCCGCGGCGATGGTCGCCGCCGAGGTGGTCACCGGGCTGTGGCTCGGCTGGCTGGCGCGCATGCTGGCGATGGCGCTGCCGATTGCCGGGCAGTTCCTGTCGTACATGCTGGGCGTCTCCAACGTGTTGCAACTGGACCCGGAGTTGGGTGCCCAGACTTCGGCGCTGGGGCGGTTATTCTCGCTTGCCGTCCCGGTGATGCTGCTTAGCTCGGGCCTCTATGCGCTGCCGGTGGCTGCGTTGGCGGGTAGCTATCGCCTGATCGCGCCGGGCGTGCTGCTACCGGTTGGCACCGGTACCGAGGCGGCGGTGCGAGCGATGGCGGACGGCTTCGGTCTAGCGCTGCGATTGGCCTCACCGCTGGTGATCGCCGGGCTGGTGTGGCACGTGGCGGCGGCGCTGCTGGCCCGGCTGGTGCCCCGCGTGCAGGTGTATTTCCTCGCGTTGCCGGGACAGATCCTGGGCGGGCTGGTGCTGCTGGCGGCGCTCGCGGCATCGATCTTTGGCGCTTGGCAGGAGGCCGTGCGAGCCGGGTTCGATACGCTACCGGGACTGCACTGATCGCCTATGGCTGACGCAGAGGGACTCGGCGGTGACCGGACGGAAGCACCCACTGCGCGGCGGCTGCAGCGCGCGCGCGAGGCCGGCCAGGCGCCGATCTCGCACGAGCTTGCGGGGCTCGCTGTGCTGGCCGCCGGCACGGTGATGCTCGGCGTGGCGGCGCCGGCCGGCACCGGGCAGCTTACGCGCCGGCTCGCAGTCTTCTTCGCGCATGCCACCATGCCGCCGGCGATGGCCTTCCGGCTCGCGGCGGAAGCCGCGCTCAGCACCATCCTGCCGGTCACGGCGGCGGCGCTGTTTTGCGGCGCCGCCGCGGTGCTGCTGCAGAGCGGGTTCCTGTTCAGTGCCGCGCCGCTGCGGCCGAACCTGAGCCGGATCAATCCGGTAGCCGGGCTGCGTCGTCTGTTCAGCTTTCAAAGCGCGATCGAGGCCGGGAAATCCGTCATCAAGCTTGTTGCGACGATGGTGGCGCTGTGGCGCGTGCTGAGCGGCGATCTGCCGCAGCTCATGGCCGCACCGTTCCGCGATACGCATGGCCTGCCGGCAACGGCGCTGCTGCTTTCGTTGCACGTGATGCTGGCGGTGCTTGTGGTGCAGGCCGCCGTCGCGGTGCTCGATCTTGTAGTGGTCAGGGTCAGGCACGCGCGCAACCTGCGCATGAGCCGCGTGGAGGTGCGCGAGGAGCAGAAGGAGCTGGAGGGCGATCCAAAGATCAAGGCCCGGCTCAGACGGTTGCGGCTGCAACGGGCACGACGGCGGATGCTGGCGGCAGTCCCCAAGGCAACGGTCGTGATCACCAATCCGACGCATTACGCTGTCGCGCTGTCATATGATCGCGCGAAGAACAGGGCGCCCACCGTCGTCGCCAAGGGAGTGGACTTCATGGCGGAGCGGATTCGGGAGATTGCCATCGCGAATGCGGTGCCATTGGTCGCCAACCCGCCGCTCGCTCATGCGCTGTATCGGCTGGAGCTGGATACCGATATTCCGCCGGAGCATTACAAGGTGGTCGCCGAGATCATCGCCTATGTCTGGCGTCTGCGCGGCCGGCTGTCCGGCCTTGGTGCCGCGGTTGGCGCATGACGGAAGCCGCGAACGCGATCGGTGCAGGCGCTGCCGATGTCGCGCATAATCTCGACAACCTGCTGACCACCGTGGCGGTGGATGCCGCGTTGGCGCGTCCGTCGGGCTGGGGGAGCTGGGCCGGGTGGCTTTTCTGCGCAAGCCGTTCGCCGCCGCGGTCCTGCTTGACCTTCTCGCCGGCCTGATCGCATCCAGTGCGGCCGCATCCGGCGTAGCCGAATCGGCCTAGTTCATGCAATGTTCTTGCCTTGCCCAGCTACTTCGAACAGGATGAAAACGAATGGTTAAGATCACGGAAATGCGAGGGTTGCCATCGTGTTCACTTGCGGCCAGGGCACTGGTCTGCAATCATAGCGCGAGTGATACGCCGAAAGACAGAACGTAGGGTTGCAATCACGCTCTGGCATAGAGGATCGCCCGGATGGAAAAGAACAAGGCGTTGGATGCCGCTGTCGCACAAATCGAGCGGGCCTTCGGCAAGGGCTCGATCATGCGCATGGGTGCGCGGGCGGGCGATGAGCAGATCGAGGTGATCCCCTCGGGCTCGCTGGGCCTTGATCTCGCGCTCGGCATTGGCGGCCTGCCGCGGGGACGGATCGTCGAGATCTACGGGCCGGAGAGCTCCGGCAAAACAACGCTCGCCCTGCACGCGATCGCCGAGGCGCAGAAGCGCGGCGGCATCTGCGCGTTCGTGGATGCGGAGCACGCGCTCGATCCGGGCTATTCACGCAAGCTCGGTGTCGATGTCGATAACCTGTTGATCAGCCAGCCCGATGCCGGCGAGCAGGCGCTCGAGATTGCCGACACGCTGGTGCGATCCGGTGCGATCGACGTGCTGGTGGTCGATAGCGTTGCCGCGCTGGTGCCGCGTGCCGAGCTGGAAGGAGAGATGGGCGACAGCCACATGGGCCTGCACGCCCGGCTCATGAGCCAGGCATTGCGCAAGCTCACCGGCAGCGTCTCGCGCTCGAACACTATGCTGGTCTTCCTCAACCAGATTCGCATGAAGATCGGTGTCATGTTCGGCAACCCGGAGACCACTACCGGCGGCAATGCGTTGAAATTCTATGCCTCGATCCGCCTCGAAATCCGCCGCATCGGGCAGATCAAGGAGCGCGACGAGGTTGTCGGCAATCAGACCCGTGTTAAAGTCGTGAAGAACAAACTCGCGCCGCCGTTCCGCCAGGTGGAGTTCGACATTATGTACGGTGAGGGAATCAGCAAGGTGGGCGAGCTGATCGATCTCGGCGTGAAAGTCGGCGTGGTGGAAAAATCCGGCGCGTGGTTCAGCCATGACAGCCAGCGGATCGGCCAGGGCCGGGAGAACGCCAAGCAGTTCCTGCGCGACCACAAGGATGTCGCCGAAGTGATCGAGCGCAAGGTGCGCGAGCAATCGGGCGTGGTGGCCAACGCCATGCTTGCGACTGAAGACATGGACGAGGAGGCCGAGGCCGCTGAGTAGGCGGAGCCCCCTCCCGCTGCCGCTTGAGGCGGCCGATCACGCGCTTGTTGCGGCTGCCAACGATGTGCTGGCGCAGCATTACCGGCCGTTCTGGCACTCGGTGGCGGCAGCGGTGCGTGGCGCCGATGGACGTATTTGGACCGGCATTCACTTCGGCGCGACGGTCGGACGCATGTCAGTCTGTGCCGAGCCAATCGCGCTCGGGCGCGCGTTGTTGGAAGGCGACGGCACCGTCGAGATTGTTGTCGCGGTGCGACATCCGAAACCGGATGAGATCGACCGCGAGATGGCCGTGGTATCGCCCTGCGGGGCTTGTCGCGAACTGATCCTGGATCATTGGCCGGATGCGCTCGTGATCGTGAAAGATACAGTCGGGCTGGTGAAGTTGCCTGTCCGCGCTCTGTTGCCCAGCCCGTATCGGCGCTGAGGACACTGTCCTTCGCAACCGGACCCATTTCACCTCGTCGTGAAGCGCCATAGGTGATCTCACCGGAATGTCAGGTAGGTGCCGGGGCCACAGCCTTCTTTCTGCCAAACCTTATTCCCCATCTAAGTCCGCTTGTCGGAAGGCCTCGCGAAGTGCCGCTTTACGGCGGCGTGAAAGCTTTCATTTGTCGATTCCTGTAAAGGAGACGGACATGGTTGTTAGACGCGTTGCAAGCTCGCTTGCGGCACTGGCCGCTGGTTGCTGGTGCATGGCGTTCGCCGCGCCGGCCTCGCCGCAAACGGTTGTCGTGGCGCCGACCGCACCGCCGCCGCCCGAGGTAGAGACTATTCCCACGCCTCCGGCGTCTGTCGATGTATGGACCCCTGGTCACTGGGCCTGGAGCGGAGCGAACTGGACCTGGATGCCGGGTCAGTACGTGGCCCGTCCGGCGCCGCAGGCGACGTGGGTCCCTGGTCATTGGGAAGCAGGATCAGGCGGGTACGTTTGGGTGGATGGGCACTGGGCCGGCTGACCTGCATCGGGGAGAGCGACATGTCTCGCGCTTATTACGCCGTTCTTGCGGTACCGGCGTTGCTAGCGGTCGGCGGCTGCGTCAACACGGCGCCGCCGCCGCAAGCATCGACCGTGGTTGTCCAGCCGGCGCAACCGCAGGTCGCCACTGTGGTGCATGCGCCCATAGTGGCACCGATGCCTCCGCCACCGCGTGAATCCGAGTTGGTGCCTCCGCCGCCCCAGGGCAGCGGACCAGTGGTGTGGCAGCCCGGTCATTGGGCCTATACGGGCCTCCCCGGCAATCCCTGGAGCTGGGTGTCAGGCGAGTACGTCACGCCGCCGCCGGGGGGGACCACGTGGGTTCCTGGCCAGTGGGAGCAGACCGCAAGCGGCACCTGGATGTGGGTCGCCGGGCACTGGGCGTAGGTTAAGTCGGCGTCTTCGGATCAGCCCCAAGCCGGCATTGTGCTGGGTGATCGGCGTCGCGAGAACCTCAGAGTCGGGTTCCACCGGCGGCATCGAACAGGCAAACCCGATGTCCGGGCAATCCAATGCCCAGGCGGTCCCCCGGCGCTAGCTTTGTCTCGGCCGGAAATCGGATTGAGAGCGACCGGTCGCCGAGGCGCGTCCAGGCCAAGAGATCGCTGCCCATCGGCTCGGTCATTTCCACTGATACCTCATGGGCGTTGGCCGGGTCCGTCGCAAGGACGACGTGTTCCGGTCGGATGCCCAGTTCGGCGAGCGTCGCATCGACCGGCTTACGGGTGAACGGGTAGTCCGCAAGGGAAAGCTCGAGCGCTGGTGAACGGAACACTGGGCCGTCGGGGTCGAGCACGATCCTGCCCGGTAGGAAATTCATTGCAGGGGATCCGACGAAGGCAGCGACGAAGCGATTGGCCGGACGCAAATAGATGTCCTGCGGCGTGCCGACCTGTTGAAATTGGCGGTCCTTCATCACCGCGATGCGATCGGCCAGCGTCAGAGCCTCGATCTGATCGTGAGTGACGTAGATCATCGTCGCGCCGAGACTTTGATGCAGGCGCTTGATCTCGACCCGCAGCTCGGCACGAAGCTGCGCATCGAGATTGGAGAGTGGCTCGTCGAACAGGAACACCTCGGCGTCGCGCACCAGGGCACGGCCGATCGCCACGCGCTGGCGCTGGCCGCCGGAGAGTTCCGCAGGCCGCCGATCCAGCAGGTCGGCAATCTGTAGCATCCCGGCCGCTGTGTTCACGCGCCGGTCGATCTCCGCGCGTGCCAGACGGGCAACTTTGAGGCCGAAGGAGAGATTGCCGCGCACGCTCATGCGCGGATAGAGCGCATAGGACTGAAACACCATGGCGATGCCGCGGTCCTTCGGCTCCTCCCAGGTGACGTTGCGCTCACCGATCCAGATTTCGCCGTCGTCAATCTCGGCAAGACCGGCGACGACGTTGAGCAGGGTGGATTTACCGCAACCGGAGGGTCCGAGCAGGACAAGGAATTCCGATCGCGCGACGTCGAGGTTCAGCCGATCGAGCACGCGGATCGCGCCGTAGGCCACGCTGACGCCGCGCAGAGAGACATGGCCACGCTCGTTCATCCGTCTAGCCTTTGATCGCGCCGGCGGCGATGCCGCGTACGAACCATCGGCCGGAGACGGCATACACAAGCAGCGGCACGATCGCGGTGAGCAGGGTCGCCGCCATATCGACGTTGTATTCGCGCACCCCCTCGGTGGTGTTGACGATGTTGTTGAGCTGCACGGTCATCGGCAGGTTGACGCGGCCGGCGAATACCAGGCCGAAGATGAAGTCGTTCCAGATGCCGGTGACCTGCAGGATCACGGCCACCACCAAGATCGGCAGCGCCATCGGCAGCATGATCACGCCGAAGATGCGCCAGAAACCGGCGCCATCGACCCGTGCGGCCTTGAACAGCTCCTCCGGCAGGGCAGCGAAATGGTTGCGGAAGATCAGGGTCATGGTCGGCAGGCCGAAGATCGTGTGCACCACCACGATGCCGGGGATCGAGTTGTTGAGCCCGAGATGGAAGAAGATCCGCACCAGCGGATAGATGAACACCTGATAGGGGATGAAAGCGACGGCGATCAGCAAGCCGAACAGGAGAAACGCCCCGCGCGGGCGCCAGAACGACAGCGCGTAGCCGGTGACGGCGCCCACGCTGATCGACACGATCACGCTCGGGATCATGATGCGCAGCGAGTTGACGAAGCCGACACGGATGCCCCGGCAGGTGAGGCCGGTGCAGGCGGAGAACCAGGCTTTGCCCCAGGCCGCGAGGGTCGGTGCTGCCGGCAGGGCCAGGATATTGCCCTTCGGATCTCCGGCATGCTCTTGAGCGACGTGATTACCATCACATAAAGCGGCGCGAGAACAAACAACGCGCATATGATAAGAAAGGCGTAGAGCCCGATGCGCCCTGGTGTCAGGTGCCGAGGACGACGGCCCCGTGGAACCGCCCTACGGCGCCCAATCATGCGGCGCGTGCCGTGCCGGATCGGCTGCGCTGCCAGTATAGCAGCGGCGCGATAATCGCGGCGACTGTGATCAGCATCGTGGTGGCGGCGGCCGTTGCCAAGCCAACATCGGCGCGGTCGAACAGGTAATCCATGACGAACTTCGCCGGTACCTCGGAGGCAATGCCGGGACCGCCGCTGGTCATCGCTACCACCAGATCGTAAAGCCGCGCCACACTGGTTGCGAGCAGTATGGTCGCGGTCGCGAAGCTGCCGCGCAGCAACGGCGCGACGACGAAGATATAGACGCGCCAGGGCGGAATCCCATCAACGCGCGTGGCCTTCCAGATATCCGGATCGACGCCGCGCAGTCCTGCCAGCATAATGGCCATGACCAGGCCCGAGGCGTGCCAGACAGCAGCCAGCACCAGCGTGTAGATTACCCGCTCGGGCCGCATCAGCCAATCGAAGCGGAACCCGGCGAAGCCGAGATGATGCGCGACCTGCTCGATCCCCAATGTCGGATCGAGCAGCCAGCGCCAAGCCAGTCCGGTAACGATGAATGACATCGAGAACGGATAGAGGAAGATTGAGCGCAGCAGGGTCTCGGCCCGCACGCGTTGGTCAATCAGGACGGCCAGCAGGAATCCCAGCGCCAGCGTCGCGACGATGAACAGGCTGCCGAAGACGACGATGTTGCCGACGGAGACCTGCCAGCGGACGTTGGTAAACAGGCTCTGATACTGCCTGAACCCGACGAAGACGGAACTCGGCAGCATGCGCGAGTTGGTGAACGAGATCCAGATCGTCCATCCCATGCCGCCGCAATAGGCGACCAGCGCGATCACGAAGGCCGGTGCCAGCGCCAGATGCGGAGCGAGACGCGTGCGGCGGCACATGCAGGCGTGGACGTCAGAACTGCTGGTTGAGTGTGTCCGCTACCCTGGCGATGAACGTGTCCGGCGTCATCGCCGGATTGTTCCAATATTCGGAGATGATGTCCTCGATGGCGCCGGTGAGTGAGGGTGGGGACAGCATCTCGTTTGCCGGTACCTGCGCCTTTGGGTCGGCAATCCAGTGCGCGGCTTTCTGTGCGCAGGCGTCGAGCGAGCTGGTGTCCACATCGCGGCGGACGGGGATCGAGCCCTTTTTCTGGGCGAACGCGACCTGGGTCGCCGGATCCAGCATGACGCGAGCGAGCAGTTGCTGCGCCTTGGTCAGGCCGTCGTTACCAATGCGCGGAAAGGCGAACACATCGCCGCCCATGACGTAAGCGATCCCGTTGTCGCTCAGCACAGTGCAGCCATACTCTTTGCCGGGCGTCAGGCCGGCGGCGGTGAACTCGCCTTTGGCCCAGTCGCCCATGAACTGCATGCCGGCCTTCGCCTGGATCACCAGTTCGGTGGCGTCGTTCCAGTTGCGGCCTGGGCTGCCGGGATCGACGTAGTCGCGCAAATGCTTGAAGGTCACGGCCACCGTGCGGAATTCCGGGCTTTTCACCGCGGCGGCGTCGCGCTTGCCCCAGAAGTCGACGAACAGCGCGGGGCCGCCGTCTCCTACCAGCACGTTGTTGAAGAGGTTCCTCTCCCAGTTCTTCTGGCCGCTGAAGGCCAGTGGGATCAGGCCGGCGGCCTTGAGCTTGTCGAGGGCCGGGAACAGGTCCTGCCAGTTGGTGGGCGGCTGGGCGCCGGCTTTGGCGAGCGCGGCAGCGGAATAAAAGAGCCAGTTCTGGCCGTGGATGTTCACCGGTACCGCATAAACGTGTCCCTGACGGGTGACGGCCTGCAGGAACGACGGTGGGAGGATGGCTTGCCAATCCTCGGCTTTTGCCTGGGCGTCCATGTTGGACAACAGGCCGTTGGCAACGAGATCATCGAATTGCTTGCCTGTGTTGAACTGCGTAGCGGTGGGCGGGTCGCCGCCGACGATGCGATTGATGGCGGCGGCGCGGGCATTCGGGCCGCCGGCAATAGCGGAATCGACCCAGGTGCCGCCGGCGGCGTCGTACGCGTCGGCGAACACCTTCACCGCCTTCGACTCGCCTGTGGATGTCCACCAATGGATGACCTCGGCGCGAAGTTCCTGCGCGCTGGCGGAGGTGGAAAGGAAACCGAGGGTGGCTAGGGCAAGACCGAGCGCATGGCGGCGACGCATGATAATCCTCCCGTTCGTTATTGTTGTGTTTCGCTGACATTGGCTAGAGTGTCAAGGGAATTCCCTCTGCGGCCCCTCTCACCGCAGAGACGCAGAGGGGGGCTTAGTAAGACCATTCTAAATGATACCGGCTTGCTCCAGCGCATCCAGATCGGTGGCCGAGAGGCCCAGCCACTCGCCGAAGATCTGCGTGTTGTGCTGGCCGAGTGCCGCGCTGGGGACGGCCGCGACCCGCTCCACGCCGTGCAGGCGCAGCGGCGAGTTCGGCAGGGTGATCTCGCCGAAATCGGGGTGGTGCACGTGTTCAAGATAGCCGCGTTCGTGCATATGCGGATCGCGCATCACTTCATCGACGCTGCGCACCGGGGCACAGGGGATGCGATAGCGACTGGCGATCGCGAACACCTCGGCCTTGCTAAGCCCGCGCGTCCAGTCGGTCACCAGGGCTTCTACTTCCTCCATGTGCTCGGCGCGGGCGGCATGGGTGGCGAAGCGAGGATCGTCCGCAAGTTCCTCGCGTCCCATGGCGCGCAGCAAGTTCTGCCAGTGCCCGTCGGTCACGACATGCACTGCGACCCACCCGTCCCTTGTGGGAAATGCGTTGTACGGCGCGCTGGAGAGAGAAGCCTGGCGGTTGCCGGCGCGCGGCGGCACTTTTCCGGTGCGGACATGGTATTCCATGCTGGTCGCCATGGTGGGATACACCGCTTCCTGCATCGCCACTTCAACGAGCTGGCCGGTGCCGGTGATGGTGCGCTGATAGAGCGCCGTCATCACCGCGCCATAGAGGTTGATGCCGCCCATGAAATCCACCAGCGTGGGACCTGCTTTCATCGGTGGTCCGTCCGGCGCGCCGGTGATGCTCATCATCCCGCTGGCTGCCTGGATGGTGAAATCCATCGCCAGGTTGTCGCGATCCGGGCCACTGATGCCGAAGCCGGTGCCGGTCGCGTAGATCAGCCGCGGATTGATTGCCGATAGCACGGCATAGCCGACGCCGAGCTCGTCCATCGTGCCGGGCGAGAAATTCTCGAGCAGGATGTCGGCGCGCTTCGCCAGCTCGCACAACAGCGGACGGCCACGCTCGGATTTCAGATTCAGCGTGATCGCCTTCTTGTTGGCGTTCAGCAGCGCCATGGCGAAAGTGCCGGTCTTGCCGGGTGGCGCTCGGCGGCGCAGCGGCTCGCCCCGGGGGGCTCGATCTTGATCACGTCTGCGCCGGCCTTGGCCAGCAGCAGCGTGCAATACGGGCCTTGATAGATCTGGCCGAGATCGAGCACGACGATCCCGGCGAGCGGCGGTGGGGCCACCGACGCGTCTGTCATGACGCGACAGGGGCCGGGCGAGGCGTGCGCATGAACCGGCGGGCGAAACGGACCAGGCGGGGCACCGTTGTCGGGCGCAGCAGTCGCGGATCGTAGCCGGCGAGCCGCCGATCATTCTCGGCGAGACAAATGTCCATCAGCTCGGCGGTCTTGATGTCCACTCCGGATACCGCGCTGGCTCCCTGCACAGTGAAATTGGCGTCCTCCTTTTCGCCGGAGCTGACGTCTTTGGCGATGCCGATGCGTTCGCGGATCAGGAAGGTCCAGACCGCCAGCGTTTTCAGGAAGAACCATGGGCGGCGCCAGAGCGGCATGGTGCGTTTGTACCAGGCGACCCAGTTGACGAAGAACAGGATGTGGCGGCCTTCCTCCTGGATCACCGGCTCGAAGGTCTCCACCAGTGCCTCGGGGAAGAAGCCGGAGCGGCGCGCCAACTCGAACAGGCCGAAGGCGAAAAAGCTGTCGACGCATTCGGAATAGCCGGTGACCATGAAGCCCCATTCGGGGTCTTTCGGTTCGATGTATTCCGGCTCGGCGTCTAGTTCGATCCCGTAGGCGCGGACAAGGTGGGAGAGCACTTCCTTGTGGCGGCCCTCCTCGAAGCCCATCAGCTCGAACGCCTCGCGCAGCAGCTTGTCTTCAATCGTGCGCGCGTAGCTGAGGATACGGAGCCGGGCGCGGCCCTCGGTCTGCACTGCGATGTCCCAGATCGGCAGGCTAATGAGACGCTGGTGGGCTTCGGGATCGAGCTTCGGCCAATCAATTACGGCTGGTTTATATGGGTTGAACGTGTCGAGCAGCATGCGGGCGAACATGCTGCGATGCTCGTCGTCGCCACTGCGGATCGGTCGCGACGAGGCGTAGCGCCAATTGCGCGCCGCGCGGTCGGCGGCCGCGATGATGGAACTGGTGGTCATGCCCGCGTTGTTCTCCATCTGCTGGTGGTGGGGGTACCATGTGGCGGCGGGGTGGTGCGACGCAAGACGGGCGGGCGCCGGTGGGAAGCGGTGTCTCCGCTGGCGGTGAGTGGGCGCAGTCGGCGGATGGCGAATGCCACAGCCAGGGGCCAGATTGCGCCCATGACATACGAACGCCCCACCGACCTGCCGCCGCCCATCCTCGCCTGCCGTGCTGACGCGCGGCGCCCCTCGGGTCGAAGCACGAGAGAGGTGACTTTCGTCACACGTTTCAGGTGGCGAAAATCATAGTTCCTGTGTGACGCAGTTCGCTGAAATCGCCTGCTTTTTTTCGCATGATCGTCGCGTCGGGAAGAAAACGGCCCGAACATCGGTCTGTGGAGGCGATTATGGCGAAGATCCTGTTGGCAATGATCGGGGCGCTGGGAATGGGGTTCGCGGTCATGACGCTTCCGGCGTCGACACGTGCTGTCGGAAAGGCTCCGAGCGCGGGTGCGGCCGGGATCGATGCGGCCGCGGCGTATAGCCATGCGGATGTTCTTGAACCCGGATCGCGCGGCAGCGTGGTCGAAATCTAACAACCACACAGCAGAGGGAGATGTTCCCATGATCGCAGTCTTGCTGATCGGCGGGTTGGCACTGTTCGTCGCGGTCGGCTTCGGGGCCTTGCTGGCGCCCTCTGCCGACGCGTTCACAGCAAATCCGCATGACGGTGAGTGGCCCTGCCTGGCCGACTGATCCACGACCAGATTCCGGGAGGCGGTTCATCCAGCCGGGCCGAGGCGAATGAGCTTCAGCATGGCCTAGAGCAGGGGGGTGACCCGCCAGAGCAACCATGGCGCCGCGGTGGTGCCCCTGGCGGGGGCGATATTGGAGAAGGGGGGCTCGCCGATAAGCGCGACCGCTGTCCCACGCATCTCTCGGGCGGGTAGTGCCTCAGTTTGAATGTCGAGTTGGGGTGGAAAGCAGAGTGCGCCAGGAGACCGGCGAGGAGTAGGAGGTGAAAGTCCACTGCGACGAAGGTGTAGCGAACCACATCGGCCCCAAGCCGTGCGGCGATGCTCGTGAGGGCATCGGCGAAGCGTCGGTAGGGGATCGCATAGGCCAGCCATTGAGCCGCGAAATCCACGCCAACTCGGGTGCTGACACCGTTCTGCTGGTGGAAGGCAACACGGACAGACGCGCTATCGCAAGCGTCTGGACGGCCCGGCGCGGTCGGAGACCCTGGCATGTGCAGACGCTCCTCGCCCGGGAACTCGGAGATCTCGGGTTTGGCCAGCGAAGCAATATCGTTGGTCCGCATCGGGAAGACGAGGAGTCGAAGCCGATGATGCACGAACCCGAGAAGTCTGACTCTGCCATAGTAGCAACGAAGCCAGCGAACAAAGCCGGGCGACTGGCAGCGGAGCCGGTGGAGCGAAGGGCGGGGACCGGGATAAACGCGAACCAGCAAAGCACGTGCCGGGCACAGAACCGGGGAAGCGTGTCACAGGCGCTGGGCCGCGAGCGATGGGCCGCAACGTTGTGCTGCTTGTCGCCACATAGTCCCGGTAGGAGCCGGATGCCTTAATTGGGCTCGTCCGGATCTGTGCGGGGGGCGGTCAGTAATGAACGTCCCTACCGCGAACATCTGCGCCTGTGCGAAATTCGAAGAGTTTCGCAGCACCGCCCGCTATTCGGTCAGATGTTCGACTTCGACTGTGACATGAGAAAGCTCGTGGAATTTTTCCAACCGCTGCCGGTAAAAATCGGGTCCGCGCTCTTTCGCGGTGACCACTGAGATGATGGTTCCGAGATGCCCCGGCCCCAAGCGCCATAGGTGCAGATCGGCCAGCGTATCGCCGTCGGTTTCAATGGCCTCGCGAAGATGTTCAGCCATCTGCCGGTCAGGGTTCATGTCGAGCAGGATTGCACCCGTGTCCCGAATTAGCCCGTAGGACCAGCTTGCGATCACACAAGCACCAACAAGGCCCGCAAGTGGGTCCATCCATAGCCAGCTAAATGCGCGGGCGAGCAGCAGCCCGACAATGACCAACATCGAAACGGCCGCGTCGGCAAGGACGTGAATTACAGCGGCACGCATGTTGTTGTCGCGGTCTGTCGCGCCGTGGTCATGATCGCCGTGGGAGTGACCATGCTCACGATGGTGGTGGTGCTCACCTGCACCTAGCAACCAAGCCGAAGCGACGTTGACGGCAAGTCCGAGAACGGCAATCGGGATGGCTTCGGCGAAATGAATGGACACCGGCTCGATGAAGCGGCTGATGGCCTCGTAGCCAATCAGGAGAGCGATCATCGCCAAGATCACCGCCGACGTGAAACCCGCAAGATCACCAAGCTTGCCGGTGCCAAAAGTGAATCGCGGGTCCTCGACATGGCGCCGCGCGTACCTGTAGGCGAGTGCCGCCAGCAGGAGAGCGCCCGCATGCGTGGACATGTGCAGCCCATCGGCGACGAGCGCAATGGACCCAAACAAGGCACCACCGACAATCTCCAGCAGCATCATCACGCCGCAGAGGGCGATGACCACCCACGTCCGCCGTTCGGCGTGCTGGTGACCTTCCCCGAGAAAGACGTGGCTATGTTTGGCGCGAAAGGTCGGAAGCGTCATCTCCAGCATAGCCGATCTCATTTCAGATAGGTGCGAACGACCTCGATCAACTCGGCTGCGCCTTGGGCGCGTTCCGGGTCGGGGTCTGTATCGGGATTCACCACGTGATTGCGGATGTGATCTTCCATGACCTCGGCGCTGAGGCCGGCGACGGCACCACGCAGCGACGCGACCAGCATCAGCACGTCCGCACAGCCGATTTCGGCCTCAAGCCCCCGCTCGACAGCTTCGACCTGCCCTTTGATGCGCCGGATGCGGGCAATCAGCTTGGATTTGTTTTTGACCGTGTGTGCCATGTCCCCTATATAGGGTGGGGGGCTATCCTAAGTCAACGTTCAGTCGGAGCACCAGTCTTCGCCGCGCCATGCCTCCCGGCCTTCCTTGGCCACGAACCAGACGATGCCGAGCGAGGTCACAGCATCGATCCACCACGCACCGGTCAGGCCGTCAGCAATAAGACCAAGCACGATGACTAGAGAAAGCCAGCCGCATGTCACGCTTTCAATGGCGTCGGCGCGCATCGCGCGACTGCCAAGCGCTTCAGCAACCGCGATCTTTTGGCGCCCGAGAACATACATCACCGGCATCGCGAGCATCGTGACCACGAGCCCCGGCCAGGAGAACGTCTCGCCCGTTTGCGTCCAGAGCTTCCAAGCGGCGGCGATCACCACATAGCCGGCGAGCGCAAACAGCAGGCCCCCCGCTATGCGGCTCGCTGTGCGCTCCGCGCTCTCGGCGAAAGCTTGACCGTGACGAAGCTCAACCGTCAGCCGCCAGATCAGAACACCCGCAGAAGCAAGCTCGATCAGGCTGTCGATGCCGAAGGCGAGCAGGCTCACACTTGCCGCCTGAATGCCGGCCCAGATGGCAACAGCGGCCTCGACCATCATCCAGGCGACGGTCGCATACTCCAATCGGAATGCTCGCCGGATCAGTGCCGGCCGTTCGGCGTCGATCGCCACGGCAAGAGTTGGCTCGGCCGCGCAGCAGGAGTCCTGGCAGCACCCCGAGGGGCGGTCGGCGGCGGGAAGAGGCCGAAAGGTCGGTGCGGTGTCCATGCCTTACCTCCACGACTGCGGGAAGGCACACCACATGGACCCTGTAGCTGCTACAGGGTCAAGGATGATGACTGGAACATTCAGCATCGGCGAGTTGGCACGTGCGACCGGCACCAAGGTTGAGACTATCCGCTACTATGAGCGGATCGGTCTGTTGCCGCCGCCAGCCCGCACTGGCGGCAACTATCGGGCTTACGCCCAACCCCACCTTGATCGGTTGAGCTTCATCCGACGTGGCCGCGACCTGGGCTTCTCCCTCGATGATGTGCGTGCGCTACTACGGCTCTCGGATGATCGGCGGCGGCCTTGCGGCGAGGTCGATCAGATTGCGCGCGGTCACCTGGCCGAGGTGGAACGCAAGCTGGCGGACTTGACCATGCTGCGCGGTGAACTGCGGCAGCTCATCGACCAGTGCCAGCGCGGCACCGTCGCGGAGTGCCGCATCATCGAGGCACTGGCTCCCCGCGCATAAGTCAACGCTTGTGCCCTAAAGCCAGTGTCTCGAAATCATTGGGCCATTCAGGTGCGGAAGTCAGGCGCAGCGGTCGATCAATTTGGCAAGTTGGAGCAATGCTCCGATGGACCGCTTTGGGTGTGCGCCGTGAAAGGCGGCGCTTTCCAGTGGGTGCAAGTCCCACCCGGCAACGCTCCAGCCGGAAGCAACCGGAGCAGTCATGGAGGTGACGAAATGGCTGAAGCCTTCGGTCTAGCGGGTCACGAATTGGTGGCCGCGCGAGTGTGCAGGCCGCAACGCGAGTGAACGCCGAGCAAGCCTCGAAAAGGACGATGCGCAGGCCGACCCGACGACCCTTTCGGGGAAGGCTGACACGGCTGGGTGGGATGAGCGAAGAGTACGCCCAGCCGCTGCACCGGGGTAGTGGCGGCAGCATGTACACAAGGAAAGCGCACGCAACACGGGAAGCCCCAGGGCGCGGTCAGGGATGATCAACCGGACGCCCGCGAGGGACAGGCCGGGCGCCGTGGGGTGGCGGAGAGGTTCGTAGTACCGCGGAAGCCGGGTAACGCCGGTGGAGGGAAGGGACCTCAGTTCAAGACAGACGCAGGACGTAGTGAGGGACCTGGAGATTGGGCAACCTATCAACTCCGAACAGTGTTCAGAAACTGCAGATGGCGTTGCACGCGAAAGCGAAGGCAGAAGCTGGCTATCGCTTCTATGCCCTGTACGACAAGATCAGCCGTGAAGACATCTTGGCTCATGCCTATGCCCTGTGCCGCTCCAACAAGGGTGCACCAGGCGTGGACGGTCAGGACTTCGCGGACATCGAGGCGTATGGGACGCAGCGGTGGCTCGGCGAACTGGCGCTTGCACTCAGGCAGGAGACCTACCGACCGGAACCGATCAGACGCGTGTTTATTGCGAAAGCCAACGGCAAACTCAGGCCGCTGGGCATCTCGACCGTGCGGGATCGGGTCTGCATGACAGCAGCGATGCTGGTGCTGGAACCGATCTTTGAAGCCGACCTTCCACCGGAGCAATACGCTTACCGTCCCGGGCGCAACGCCCAACAGGCGGTGATCGAGGTGGAGGAACTGCTGTTCCGTGGCCACCCGGAAGTGGTTGACGCCGACCTCGCGGACTACTTCGGGAGCATTCCCCATGCCGACCTCTTGAAGTCGGTGGCTCGCCGGATCGTTGATCGGCGTGTGCTGCATCTGATCAGGATGTGGCTGGACTGCCCCGTGGAAGAAACCGACAAACGAGGGCGGAGGACACGCACGACGGAGGCTCGGGACAAGCGGTGCGGCATCCCGCAAGGCTCACCCATCTCACCACTGCTGGCGAATCTCTACATGCGCCGGTTTGTGCTGGGCTGGAAGAAGCTCGGGCTGGAGCGACGCCTCGGCACGCGCATCGTGACTTACGCCGACGACCTCGTGATCCTGTGCCGGAAGGGCAACGCCGACGAGGCGTTGCGACGACTGCGCGAGATCATGGGCAAGCTGAAGCTCACGGTGAACGAGGAGAAGACACGTATCTGCAAGGTGCCGGAAGGGGAGTTCGACTTCCTGGGATACACGTTCGGACGGATGTATTCGGCGAGAACCGGCAAGGCCCGCTTGGGTCAGCGGCCATCAAAGAAGAGCATCAAGCGCATGGTCGACAAAGTCCACGCGCTGACTGACCGATCGGGTACTTGGCAGAAGACCACAGAGCTGGTGGAGCAGTTGAACCGCGCGTTACGCGGATGGGCCAACTACTTCAGCGTTGGCACTGTCAACAAGGCGTATCGGGCGCTCGACAGCTACACGGCGGTGCGGTTGCGCCGGTGGTTGCGTTCCAAGCACAAGGTCAGGCGACGCAGGGGCGGGAGCTATCCACCCTCGCACCTCTACGGGCACTTCGGGCTCGTGCGCCTGAGCCGGCTTGGGCACGACGTGGCGTGGGTGAAGGCGTGATGTCTTGTCCGAGAGCCGGATGCGGGAGATCTGCATGTCCGGTTCGATGAGCGGGGTGTGGAGACGGAGCCACGGCCGGACCAGTGAGGCACCGCCAAACGAAAGGGGCGGCAACAGATATGTTCGACCTACAGCCACCGCGCCACACCTCAACTCTACCGAAACCCGAGATTCAAACTGAGGCATTACCCTCGGGCAGGCAGCAGTAGGGACGGCGTTTGCCCGCTTGCTGGTGATGCGGCCGCGGGTGCTGCCCGAGGAGCCGACCTCGGCGTTGGATTCGGAGCTGGTCGGTGAAGTGCGGCGGGTGATCCGCGGGCTGGCTGAAGGGGGGCGCACGATGCTGATCGTGACGCATGAGATGGCGTTCGCCGCCGAGGTCTCGCGCGATCTTTCTGGCCGCCGGGCGGATCGAGGAACAGGGGCCGCCGGCGAGATTTTTGCCGATCCGACCACGGAACGCTGCCGCGTGTCTGTGATGCGGCATCTCAATCGCTAGCGCGCGCGAGAGACTCCCACCCGCCGTGCTGATGCACGGCGACCCCTCGGGTCGAAGCCCAAGGGCGGGTTCTCTCCCGCAGAGCGGGGGAGATAAAACATGACATATTCTCATGTGCTAGCTGATAAACGATCCTTTGTGCTTCGTCGGTATGCTGCCCAAATACGTGGTGTACACCGCATGTCGCGGAGGGTTCGATGATCATCCAATCACTGACAAAATATCAGCTATTTCAGTCGCGTCGCCTCACGCTGTTGGCCATGATCGGGGCATTGGGCGTCGCGTTAGCGGTTGCGCCCGTTCCGGTCGTGACCCGCATTATCGGGACCGCTCCGAGCGCAAGTTCTGCCGGCATCGATACGGCCGGTTATAGCCAGGTCCGCGTCCTCGAACCTGGTTCGCGCGGCAGCGTGGTCGAGATTTGAGAGCCACGTCGGTTCGCTTTGCGAATCGACCCCGAATCAAGTCCGGGGCAGGCTCTCTCCCGCAGAGCGTCGCAGAGCGGGAGAGGTGAGTTGGATCACACATTCCGGGTGGCGAAGATCATAGCTCCGGTGTGACGCACATCGCTGAAATCGCCTGACTTTTTTCGGATGATCGTCGCGTCGGGAAGAAACCGGCGCGACTATCGGTCCATGGAGGCGGCTATGTTGAAAATCGTGCTGGGAGTGATTGGGGCGCTGGGAATCGGGCTGGCGGCTACGACCCTTCCAGCGGCATCCGGCGTCGCCGGGAGTATCCCGAGCGTCCGTGCGAATCGGATCGATGCCGCCGCGGCGTACAGCCTCGCCGATGTTCTGCAGCCTGGCTCGCGCGGCAGCGTCGTCGAGGTCTAACTCGTGTGCGGTAAGGCACATGGGAGATTTCCAATGATCGCAACCATGCTGATCGCCGCGCTGGCACTGCTTCTCGCTACCAGCATCGCCGCCTTGGTAGCGCCGCCGGCGCGCGCGCTGACGGCAAACCCGTTGCCGGGGACATGGTAATGGCTGCTGGCGCGGTCCGCGCGACTAGGGCGTGTCGTCAATTCCGTTCCGACGGGCTCCCGATTCGTGCCAGTTGTTGAGTCCGAATTGCAACATCCAGCGATAATCAGCACGAGGCGGCAAAATACCCGATTCCGGCGCGACGCATTCTTCAATTCGTAGGCGGTCAGCTTTGGGAAGCTGACCGATGCGCCGCTACGGACTTCGCGACGACCAGTGGGACCGGATCAAGGACCTTTTGCCAGGCCGCAAGGGTTCGGTCGGCGTGACCGCGGCGGACAACCGCCTGTTCGTTGAAGCGGTGCTCTATCGCTATCGGGCCGGCATTCCCTGGCGCGATCTGCCGGAACGCTTCGGCGACTGGAAGAACATCCACCGGCGCTTCAGTCGCTGGGCCAAATCCGGCGTCTGGAAGCGGGTGTTTCAGCACTTGGCCGCCGATGCGGACAACGAATATGCGATGATCGACAGCACCATCGTGCGTGCCCATCAACACAGTGCCGGCGCCCAAAAAAAGATGCCGAGGACCAGGCGATCGGACGCTCGCGCGGCGGATTGGGCACCAAGATCCACACCATGGTCGACGCGCTCGGCAATCCGGTCAGCTTCTTCCTGACCGGTGGTGAGGCTCACGACCTGGTCGGTGCCGACCATCTCTTGCCGGATATGCAGGCCGATGTGTTGATCGCCGACAAGGCGTTCGACGCCGACGAACGGGTCATCCAGCCGTTGGCTGCCGCGGGCAAAACGGCCGTGATCCCGCCGAAGGCCAATCGGCGGTCCCCGCGCAATTTCGATCGACACCTCTACAAGGCACGCCACCTGATCGAGAACTTCTTCGCCAAACTCAAGCAATTCCGCGCCATCGCCACCCGTTATGACAAGACTGCCCGCAACTTTCTTGCCGCCGTCTATCTCACCGCAAGCGCGATTTTATTCAATTGACGACACGCCCTAAATTCGATAAGGCGGTTCACTGACGCCGTTCAGGAGAGTCGCAACGCCACCCAGCGAGGTCCATCAGGGCCCTGCACCAGCAGCAGCACGTGGTCCCGGTTTTCCGCCCGCTGGCGGGCAATTTCCTGCTGAATGACATCGGCCGACGCTGCGCCTTGGTCCTGCACGCGCAGGATCACATCCCCGGCGTGCAATTCCTGGTCGGCCGCAGGGCTGCCGGGCGTTACGCCGGTGACCAGCAAACCGGTCTGATCCGGAGCGAAGTGATATCGGCTCCGCGCAGCGACATCGAGCGGCGCGAATGCGAGCCCGAGGTCAGGCGGAGTCACGGCCGGCACGACCGCCTGGGGCGGGGTGGCATGTTCCGGCTGACCCGGGCGCTCCGAGATGGTCACCGTCAGCGTTCGCTGCGAGCTGTTACGCCAAACGGTCAGCGGCACCGAGGTGCCGACCTCCTGCGTCGCTACTGCGCGCGAGAGGCTGCGGAAGTCTGGGACCGGTCGATCGCCGAAGCGTAGCACGACATCACCACTCTCGAGTCCTGCCTTGGCGGCAGGCCCTTCAGGGACCGGCTCGGCGATGATCGCGCCTTCGGCATGGGGAAGGCCGAGGCCGTCGGCCATCGCCGGCGTCAAGTCCTGGATGAACGCGCCCAGCCAGCCGCGCCGCACATAGCCTTGCCGTATCAACTGAGAGACGACGAATTGCGCCACGTTGGACGGGATCGCGAAGCCGATGCCGACCGATCCGCCGTTCGGCGATGGCGAGAACACCACGGAATTGATGCCGACCACCTCGCCCTGGCGGTCGAACATCGGGCCGCCTGAGTTGCCGTGATTGATCGCCGCATCGGTCTGAATGTAGTCGTCGTATGGGCCTTCCCGCATATCGCGCCCGAGCGCACTGACGACACCGGTGCTAACCGAGATCCCCATCGAATAGGGGTCGCCGATGACGATGACGGGCTGGCCGATCTGCAGCTTGTCGCTGTTTCCCCATTTGACTGCCGGTAGCGGCGTCTCGGCGCGGACTTTGAGGACGGCGAGGTCGGTCAGGTCGTCCTCGCCGACCACGGTCGCCGTGAGCACGGTTTTGTCGTGCAGCGTGACAGAGATTTCGGCGGCTCCGTCGGCGACGTGATTGTTGGTGACGATGAGGCCGGCCGGATCGATGATGAAGCCGGAGCCAGTGAATGTCTCGCGGTGCGGGCCGTCCTTCCCCTGGGTGATGTGGATGGTGGAGACGGCGACGGTGGCGGCTAGCAGCGGGGCAACGATCTTGGGGGCATCAGCCGCGCAGGAGAGTGGCGCATCGGCTGCTGTGGCGACAGCCGGCGTCAGCAGTGCCGCGAGAGCGAGCCAAGCCAGGCGCATCGAGGCGGATTCCTCGTTCGAGCGGGCGGATGGTAGCGGAAATCTCGGGATAGGTGCAGCGGCTATGGGGCGGCACCCTCACCCGTCACGCTGCGCGGCCGACCTCTCCCGCGGACCGGGCGAGGTGGGGTTTTCGCTGCGTTGCGCCCAGCTAACGCACTCCACGGATCGCGTCGGCCATCTTTTCGGCGATCATCACTGTGGTCAGGTGGGTATTGGCGCGCACCACCTCTGGCATAATCGAGGCGTCGATCACCCGGAGCCCGCTCACGCCCAGCACACGGCATGCCGGATCGACCACGGACCGAGGGTCCGTTGCGTCGCCCATGCGGCAGGTGCCGCTGGCATGCTGGGCGTCGGAACATTCGGCCAGCATCCAGTCGTCGAGTGCGTCGCTGCCCAGCGGCTCGTTGATCGAGAGTCCGGTCGAGCCGTATTCGACGCGGTCGGCGATGCTGGTGATCGCCGGGTGTAGTCCGATCTGCCGCAGGCGGCGGATACCATCGCGCATCCTGACGAGGTCGCTTTCATGCGACAGCATTTGCTCGTCCACCTCGGGATCGGTCGTCGGGTCGGTGGTGGTGATGCGCACGCTGCCTTGGCTAAACGCCTGATAGACCGAGACGGCGATCATGCCGCGGGCGACACCGCCCTCGGCCTCCGGCCGCAGGTTCAGGGCGATCATGATCATGTCGTTCTCGCCCGCGCCGGCGAGGCCGGAGGTGTAACGCAGGCAGCAATTGGTGTGGCGGTGCGAAGGTGTCGGCACGCGCGCTGTCGGATTCAGATGCAACCTGATGCCGAGGATCGGATGGTCCAGCAGGTTCTCGCCCACTGGCAGGTCGGCCACGACGGGCACGCCGATGCGCGCCAACAGCGCCGCCGGCCCGATGCCGGACCGCTGCAAAATCGCCGGCGAGTGGATTGCACCAGCGGACAGGATCACTTCGCGCACCGCCCGCACGGTGCGGGTTTCGCCGCCGACCCGCACGCGCACGCCGTTCACGCTCGGGCGGTTGCCCTCGAAGGTCAGCGTCTCGACCAGGGCGTCGCCGCGGATTGTCAGGTTGGCACGAGGTCGGGCCGGCTCGAGATAGCCGTCATTGACCGAGACGCGGACCTCGTTGCGGCTGTTGATCGCATAGGGCGAAGCGCCGGTGCCGGCGGGTGCGTTATGGTCCTCGCACCAACCGTAGCCGAGTGGTTCGGCCGATGATTTGAGCGCGAGATCGACCGCTCCCCAGTCGGGCAGCGCCGCGCGGTGGATCGGGATCGGGCCGCCACGTCCGTGATAGGGAGCGTCGCCGAAATCCTCATCGTCCTCCAGCTTGCGGAAATACGGTAACACATCGCGCCAAGTCCATCCGGCGCAGCCTTGCGTGGCCCATCGGTCAAAATCGTCGGGCACGCCACGGATCGCGATCTGCCCGTTGATGGTGGAGCTGCCGCCGATCGCTCGGCCGCGCCATAAGAGACGCGGCTGCTGCCGTTCGGTGCGTCGGGCGAGCAGCTTGGGCCAGCGATAGGCGTCGTCAGCGATGACCCGCATTGGATTGGGGATGCGGATGTGCTCCGGCGTTTCCGCCGAGCGGAAGTCGCGGCCGGCTTCCAGCAGCAACACGCGGAGGGCGGGATCTTCACTCAATCGTGCCGCCAACACCGCGCCTGCCGAGCCGCCGCCGACGATGATGTAGTCGTACTCGGCGTGCATCTTACAGCGAGACGCCTCCGTCGATAGTCATCTCGGCACCCGTGATATACGCGCTGTCGTCGGACAGCAGGAACAGCACCAGCTTGGCTACTTCCTCGGTAGTGCCCATACGGCGCATCGGCACCATCTCGATGCGACGGCGGTTCTCTTCGGGGCTGCGTACCTTCAGCATCTCGGTGTCGATCGGCCCCGGATGCACCGAGTTTACCCGGATGTTGCGCGGCGCGAGATCGATCGCGGCGGCCTTGGTCATGCCACGCAGCGCCCATTTGGTGGCGCTGTATGCGATTGCGCCGGGCGAGCCCCGCAAGCCGGCGACCGAGGAGATGTTGACGATAGAGCCACTACCAGAGCGCTCCATTGCACCCACCACCGCTTTCATCCCGAGAAAGCAGCCGAGCTGATTGACCCGCATGTGCCGCTCGAACAGCGCTGCATCAGTTTCCATGAGCGGGCGGGGGATGAAGATGCCAGCGTTGTTGACCATGCCGTGCAGGCCACCGAGGCGCTCGGCAGTTTCGACTGCTTCTGTCCAGTCAGCTTCTTCAGTGACGTCGTGGTGGAGGAATACCGCTGCATCGCCGAGCTCGGCGGCTAACCGACGGCCTTCGTTTTCCAGTATGTCGCCGATTATAACGCGGCCGCCTTCGGCGACGAGCATCCTGGCCTCCGCTGCTCCCTGACCGCGCGCTCCGCCGCTGATCAGAATGACTTTGCCGTCGAATCGAGCCATTTTTCCCTCCTGCGCCGTTTGCGGACTGTGGCGGCTCAGGACGATGGGCAAAACTCTGTCAAGAAGGAAGGACGTGTGATCGCAGAGACGCAGAGGCTGACGCGTTGCAACTCCGCCTCTCCAAAGGCCGGACTCGTGATCGGTAGCGCCCGGCCGACAGCGGGGCCGATCAGAACGAGAGCAGGGCCACCGGTGGACCAGGCCGCCGCGCGCTCCACCAACTCGCCGAGCGTCCCCAACAAGGTTCGCTGCCGCGGGGTGCCGCCGCATTCGATCAGGGCCGCCGGCGTGCGCGGATCCTGTCCCGCCGCCGATGGGACCGTCATCGGCCGTTGATCCGCGTGCCATCTTCGCCTTGAGTGCGTGCGTCCGCGAAAGCGGGGGCCGCCCGCGCGTTCCCGTCTTCCTCGGCGAAACGCGACAGATCGCACTTCTGTTCCGGATGCACGGAAGCCGTCTCAGCCGGCATCATGGATGCGCACAGTGGACCGCCTCGATCGGCGGCATGGGCCGCGCCGCCGTGCGGCCTCGACGGTTCAGGACCTTTCGCGCTACCGGAGGTGGGGTGGCTCGCCGATCACGTCAGTCCTCGCCGCCACCCCACCTCCGCTCCGCTCACTCAGTGTGAGTCGGAAAGATCGCGTACCCCGGCACAGATGCGCCGGAGCTGCATCGTTTACGGCGTAGTGACTACTGCCGTGCCCGGCGCCGGCGTCACGACCGCCGCACTGGGGGCCGGAGTGACGACGGTGGTCTTCGGCGTCGTGTCCGGCGGAGGCGAGTTGTTTATGCAGCCCGCAAGGCCGAGCAAGGCTAATGGGACGAACCAGGCGATACGCATGGCGGGGATCTCTCCTTTTGTTGCTCTGCCAAGAGCACCCTGAATTGGGGAGCAACTCATGGCTGGTCCGTGCCCGAATCATGGCAGGTTCACGGTGAGGGGTCACAAACGAGTGGGCGGCGGGCGAACTGGGCCTCCCCGCCAACAAATGGGGAACACGCGCGCTCTCGGTCGGACAAATCGTGGCCATGGCGCAACAGCATGCCTGCATATAGGGTTTGATCGCCGGTACCCCGCCTATATATTGTTTGACGGCTCGGCTGACCGGCTTCGAAATGGAGGGCGCAAGTGAATCCAGGAGAGTCCGACGTGCTCGACGCCGTGCAGATGCGGGGCCGGTTCCAGGTCCATGTGGACCGCTCCCGCGACGAACTGCTGACCGATTTCGGCCGCGCCACGCTGGGCGATCGGTACCTAATGCCGGGGGAGGAGTACCAGGATCTGTTCGCCCGCGTCGCCTCATACTACGGCGACGATCAGGCGCATGCGCAGCGCCTTTATGACTACATCAGCCGCATGTGGGTCATGCCGGCGACCCCGGTGCTGTCGAACGGCGGCACTGCCCGCGGGCTGCCCATCTCCTGCTTCCTGAACGAGGCGTCCGACAGCCTTGAGGGCATCGTCGGCCTGTGGAACGAGAATGTCTGGCTGGCCTCGAAGGGCGGGGGAATCGGCAGTTATTGGGGGAATCTGCGTTCGATCGGCGAGCGGGTGGGTGCGGTCGGCAAGACCTCCGGCGTAATCCCGTTCATCCGGGTGATGGACAGCCTGACGCTGGCGATCTCCCAGGGCTCGCTCAGGCGCGGCTCGGCTGCCGTCTATCTGCCGGTCACTCATCCCGAGATCGAGGAATTCATCGAGATGCGCCGTCCGACCGGCGGCGATCCGAATCGCAAGGCCCTGAACCTGCACCACGGCGTGCTGGTTCCTGACGCCTTCATGCGCGCGGTGGAAGCCGACGAGGCTTGGCCGCTCACCTCGCCGAAAGACGGGTCGATCGTCCGCTCGATCTCTGCGCGCTCATTGTGGATCCGGCTGCTCACCTCGCGGATCGAGACCGGGGAGCCGTACCTGATCTTCTCCGACCACGTGAACCGGGCGCGCCCGGAGCATCACAAGCTGGCCGGGCTTGAAGTGCGAACCTCCAACCTGTGCAGCGAGATCACGCTACCGACAGGGCGCGATCAGCACGGCATGGAGCGGACCGCGGTCTGCTGCCTGGCCTCGCTGAACCTGGAGACCTGGTTCGAGTGGCAGGACCATCCGACCTTCATCGAGGACGTGATGCGGTTCCTGGATAACGTTCTGCAGGACTTCATCGATCGAGCGCCGCCGGGAATGGAGCGGGCGAAATATTCGGCGATGCGCGAGCGCTCGGTGGGACTCGGTGTGATGGGGTTCCACTCTTTCCTGCAATCGCAGAACGTTCCGTTCGAGGGCGTCATCGCCAAGGTGTGGAACAAGCGGATGTTCCGCCATATCCGTGCGCAGGCGGACGAGGCCTCGCGCGTGCTGGCTGAGGAGCGGGGCGCCTGCCCGGATGCGAAGGAGTGGGGGATCATGGAGCGGTTCTCCCACAAGCTGTCGATCGCGCCGACGGCGTCGATCTCCATCATTGCCGGCAATGCGAGCCCGGGGATCGAGCCGATCGCCGCCAACGTGTTCCTGCAAAAGACATTGTCGGGCAGCTTCACCGTGCGGAACCGGCATTTGCAGATGCTGTTGGCCGAGAAGGGGCGGGATAACGAAGAGGTTTGGTCCTCGATCACGCTGCGCGCCGGCAGCGTGCAGCATCTGGATTTCCTGACCGAGCAAGAGAAAGCGGTGTTCAAGACCGCGTTCGAGCTGGACCAGCGCTGGATCATTGAGCACGCCGCTGACCGCACGCCGTTCATCTGCCAGAGTCAGTCGGTCAACCTGTTTGTGCCGGCGAATGTGAGCAAGAGGGATCTGCACCAGATCCATCTGATGGCCTGGAAGCGGGGCCTGAAGTCGCTCTATTACTGCCGGTCGCTCTCGATTCAACGGGCCGATACGGTGAGCGAGAAGCCGGCGCGGCCAGCGGAGCTGGCGGCGGCGAATGACGTAACGCGCTTGCCAGCGGTTGCGGCGGCCCGTGCAGGGGCAGTTGATTACGAAGAGTGCCTGGCCTGTCAGTAGCGACGGGACATTTTCTCTGACAATCGGGACGTAGGCCGGTGCTGGATTGACCCGGCACGTGCCGCATGGTGCGCTGAGCGGCGCAATGAACGGGGAGGGGGCGCCATGCCGCTCGTGCAGAACACGGCGAAACGCAAGCTGGCAGAAGGCGGGATCGCGCTCGGCTTGATCCTGCACCATCTGCGCACGGCGGCGGCGCCGGCCATTGCCGCGGCCGGCGGGCACGACTTCCTGTTCATCGATATGGAACACGGCGCCTTCTCGGTGCAGGAGGCGACGCAGCTCTGCCTCGCCGCGCTGCCCACCGCCGTTACGCCGCTCGTGCGCGTGTGCGCCGGTGCGATCGACGAGGCGACGCGTCTGCTTGATAACGGTGCGCTCGGCATCGTCGTGCCGCACGTCGATACCGCCGGTCAGGCTCGGGCGATCGCCGACGCGTTCCGCTATCCGCCACAGGGCCGGCGAAGCTGGGGCGGATCGCCGGCCGTCTATGGCTATCAGCCGCCGCCGATGGTCGAGGCACAAGCGTCGATCAACAACGAAATCCTGATCGTGGTGATGATCGAAAGCCCGGAGGCGGTGTCCAATGCCGCGGATATCGCCGCAGTCGATGGCATCGACGTGCTGCTAATCGGCAGCTCCGATCTGACCTCGGCGCTCGGCATTGCCGGCCAGACGAGCCATCAGAAACTGATCGATGCCTATTCACACGTCGGCGCGGCGTGCCGCAAGCACGGCAAGGTGCTGGGGATGGGCGGTATCAGCAACGACGAGGATGCGGCGCGTTATGTCGGGATGGGAGCGCGCTTCATCACCAGCGGGGCGGACCATGGATTGCTCGTTGCCGGTGCCGCGGCACGCGCGGCGTTCTTGCGAGGGCTGAAGGTGGGGTGAGGGAGCAGCAGGGCAAGAAAGTCGCATCAGCCCCCGCGAGCAGGCATCGCAGCCACCCGAAGGTGTCATTACTGGCCGCCTCGTCCGGTGACCGCTTTGGGTGGTTTGCTGCCGGTCCGCTTTCGGACCGAGATGCGCGATAACCGGACATTCGGTTCAAGGCCGGGCTTGGCCGAAAGCAGCCAGTCTGCTCTCCGCCTCCCTATGCCCTGAAGCAGACGCGGTTCCCGGCCAAGTCTTTCGAATCAGGGAGTTTCGTAGCAGGCTCGCTGCGGTCAATTAAAGCCCGCCTTCTTCAGCCCTTCGAGCATTTGGTTTCGCGCCTCCTCTATGCCCAATTGATCGGCGAACGTCTGAGCATCAAAGAATGGCCACGAGTGAGCGACGATGGCGCGTTCACTTTCCGCATCCTGCTGCCGGCCCAGTTCAGCGTAGCTGGCGGCAAGAATCGAATGCGTGACCATCTCCGTATTGCGCCCTGGGTTGCGGGTGAGGGTGCGATCGCACGCATCAATGGCCTCGGTATATCGACGAAGTAAGTAGTACGACATACAGAGCCTCGCCGCTGCAAGGTTATTGGCTTGGTCAAAGCGGAGCGCCCCCTCCAACCACGGCAATGCCTCCGCGGGTCTCCCCGCCCACGCCAGGATGGCTCCACGATACGCATAGTTATCCGCATCGCTCGGATTGATCTCAAACGCACGGTCAATTTGCGCCAGCGCGAGATTATAGCGCTTCCTGTACAGATTGATCATACTGAGTACGCGGTAAGCACGCGTCGTCGTCGGATCGAGTGCCAGCGCTTTCTGGGCCAGCGCCTCCGCACGTTCCAGATCTTCCGTGCTGAATTCGGACCATCCTGAGACGACTGCTTCGTAGTACGAGCCTCCCAGCCCCGCATACGCATCAGCGTAGCTGGGATCGAGATCAATGGCGCGCTGAAACAACTCGCTTGCCTCATCGTTGTCATCGCGCGTTTCATGAGAAAGTGCCTCACGACCGCGCAGAACGTACTCGTATGCCGCGAGGTTGTGGGTTGGTTTTTCCTGAGCGCGATCCCTCTCGAACCGAGTGAGCTTTACAGCCGCTGCGCCGACCACGCGCTTGGCGATCGTGTCCTGCACGGCGAAAATGTCGTCCAATTCGGCGTCGTATGTCTCCGACCAGACAAGCCGCCCCGTCGCTGCCTCGGTCAGTTCGACATCAACCCGAACACGATTGCCGGCTCGACGGATACTGCCCCCGAGCAGATAACGCGCGTCCAGAAGCCGGCCAATTTCGGCAGGAGAGGCATTCGAGCCTTTGAACCGAAAGCTCGCAGATTTCGAAATGACGAGCAGGTTGGAGAAACGGCCGAGCGCCGTGATAACGTCTTCGGTAATGCCGTCACTGAAGAAATCCTGGCCAGCATCGGATGACAAATTTTTGAACGGTAGCACCGCAACCGAGGGGCCCTCGGCGAGGCGATCTGGCGAAGCGAGGGTCGCGACTTCGACCGGTTTGTCGGCCGAGCCAACCCGAAGGGCACGTCCCCCGCCGAAGTGAAGCGTCCACCCCACGAGCCCTGCCAAAACGATCGCGGCAGATCCTGCTGAGACAATTAATCCTACTGCGTCACTCATCATGCCGCGCTTAAGGGCTGGCGCCTATGCCCGCAGCAGGGACATCGCGGCAGTGCATGGACGAAGGTACGTGCGAGACGGATGCGCAGCGTCGCAATCGAGTTCGGCACATGACGCTGCGAACGCAGCGGCAGCTCCTCTGGGTCGGTAACCTGCGGGAACGGCAGGTCGCTGGCCGCGCCAGGCGCGGGCAAGTCCTGAGGGGGGAATCGTCGCCTTCTCGGAGACCAGGAATCCGTAGGCCGCAATGCATAGGCTTGCGTGATGGTGAAAGCCCCGCCAGCCGCGGCCTTCGTAATGGCCGAGCCCGACCTCCTGCTTCAGATCCAGATAGTCGCGTTCGATCCGCCAGCGCAGCTTGGTGAGATCCACCATCCGCTCGAACGTGATGTCCGACGGCAGCGTGGAAAGCCAGTAATGGTCCGGTTCGCTCGCGCCCTCTGGCCACTCGATCAGCAGCCACTCTTCCGCCGCAGGTTCGTTGCGTTTGGTATCATCGTGTGCCGGACGCACCCGCAGGCGGGCAAAGCGTGAGCTCAGTGCCGTGTTGCTGCCCTCTCGCCAGGTGATCGGCTGCCAGGCGTCGGCGGCCAGCTCGATCGCCAGCTGCTTGGCCGAGACCGGCTGATGCGCATCATCACGGCGCGGCCGTTTGGGCGGCCGGCCGCGGCCCGACCATGCCGGGGCTGGCACTGCTGCCTCGCCCGGCCGCCAGACTGCTGTGGTGGGTAGGATGCCGGCCACGTAGGGCTGTCCGAGTTCGCTGATCCCGCCACGCAGCGTAGCGTTGTTGCCATAGGCTGGGTCCATCAGCGCCACTGCCGCCGGCAGGCCATCAGCGTGGGCTTGGCGCATTTGCCGCAGCGCGATCTCCGGCTTGGTCTGGAACGTAACCTCCGCCGGCACGCCCGCGGTGATCCGCCGCACCGGGTCGTCAGCCCAGTCCTGCGGCAGATACAATCGATAGGCGACCGGCAGGCTGGCCTGGTGGGTGGCCACCGAGAGGCTCACCGCCACCTGGCAGTTCTCCTGCTTGCCAAGCTGCCCGCAGTATTGCCGCGCCACGCCGACCGAGTGGTGGCCCTTCTTGGGGAACGCCGTGTCGTCGATGATCCAGGCCTGGATCGGCTCATCGCCGGTGATGGATGGCAGCACCAACTCGCGCACCCGGGTCAGCATCGCCTGGTCCGACCATGGGGCTTGCGCCACCAGATGCAGCAGCGACTGGTGCTGGGCCGCGGTCCGCTCTGGTGCGGTCACCGCCGCCAGCGGTTCGACGCTCTTGCGGCCCTCGGTCGAGATCAAGCCGATGCAGTAGTCTTGAAACGGTGCGACCCGGTCGGCATGGCCGAGCACCGAGGCCAAATCCGCCGCGTAGGCTCTGAACCGGGCTTCCGTGCCAGACCGATCGCGAAGATCCATGCCGCCCTCCCCGAGCGGTTCGAATCTTCACCCGTACCATAGCGCGACCGCGTCGCAGCAAGGGCTAAATCAGGCCGTCAGCCCGTCCGGTTTGCGACTCAGTAGGATTAACGACCAGTGTCGTAGCCGCGACGCCTTTGCCAGTGCGAGTCTCGAGCCGGTGCGAACGGGCTCCGAGACAGATTGGCCACCCAGCTGGCGGTCTTCAGGATCCAGTTTTAGCAGGAATGCCTCAACCGGCCGCGCGATATTCTTCAGAGCTAGAGCCCCGAGCCCCTCGAAGGCCAGATCTAGCCGACCATGCACATGGTCGCGCACAGCTCGCGATACACAAACGCCGCCGGCCGGGCATTCGGCCTGAAGCCTTGCCGCCACGTTGACGGCTTCACCATGCAGGTCGGTTTCTTCTCCAATCGCGTCGCCAATATTGATCCCCACCCGAAAGCGGATCGCCCGATCAGCCGGCCGGTCACCATCCAGGACAGGAACATTCTGCTGCACCTGGACTGCGCACCGCACTGCCCCATCGATGCTGTTGAACACCATGAGCAAGGAGTCGCCGGCGGTCTGAACGATCCTTCCGCCGTGCTCGCTGACCGCCGGATCGATGAGATCGCGGCGGAGCCCGCGCAGCCGTTCGAGCGTTTCGACGTCATCCAGGCCGATCAGGCGGCTGTAGCCGACCATATCGGCGTGGACGACCGCGATAAGCCTCCGCGTAGCCGGCAACCCCGTCGTCGCGTCCGACTGCCTGGTCACTGACACGGTAGGCGACTTCGAATCTCGGCGGGTAAATGCGCCATACAGGAGTCTCCTGAATGGAACTGTAGCACCGGTGCCGCTCCCGACGATACGCGCTTGGTTGGCCCGTGTCCGCGGCGTCTCAGGAGTGGAGACATTATCTCAAAAAGGGACTTCGGCGCTACCCTGAAACATTTGATCTTGCCCTAGGCAAGGAGCACTGTCCCTGTTTATCATTGCTTCGTCATGCAACCTTGGAAGCCAGGGTGAAAGGGGGAGCTGTGTGGAGAGGTTCCTTTCTTGCGGCAAGGCCACGTGTAGCGTTGTTGGGTCTGCTGCTTGGCGCAGTTTTCGGATCTGCTGCCCGGGCCGACGAGCCGAGGCTCTCGATCAGCGGCTATGATCCGGTTGCGTATTTCACCGACGGAAAACCCGTTAAAGGCAAAGCGGATCTGGAATATGTGTGGCATAACTCGCGCTGGCGCTTTGCCAGCACTGAGCATCGTGATATGTTCATCAACGATCCGGAGCATTACGCGCCCCAATACGACGGTTATTGCGCGTTGGGTGCGTCGATTGGCGCGGCAGCGCACAAGGATTCCGTCGATCCGGAGGCTTGGTCCATCGTCGATGGCAAGCTGTATCTGGTTCACAACAGCTACTGGCTGGCGCAATGGCGGGAACACGCCAAGGAGTACATCAAGCAAGCTGATGCGAGCTGGCAGGCTGTCGCCGATCTGCCGAACCCGATCATCGTCGGACCACCCTGCGCCGCCTCCCCACCCACGACCCAGGTTGCGCTGCTCGATGGCCGTCATTGGCTGATCATCGGTGGTCAGGTCGCGCGCGACGATGCCGGGAATGTCGTCAGCAAAGGCGATATGCAGGCACAGATAGAGCAGGTTGGAAAGAACGTCGACGCGTGCCTCAAAGCCGGCGGCTCTACAGTCAACGATATCGTCTTCACTGTCAGCCACATTGCAGCGCCTGCGAAAGCGGAATTCGACAAATACGCCGATCTGCTTCCGCGCTATTTCGGACCGCCCTCTCCGAAGAGCGTCACGGTCTCTACGCCGCAATTATCCGATCCGGATTTCCTGTTGGAAGTCGAGGCCTTCGCGGCGATCAAGTAGACGGGGTAACCGAGTATCGAGTGGTCGGCAGTCAAACGCGATCCGACGATCGGCCGCAGGGTCAGCACAATCCTGCCCCGCATCTATAGGCAGGTAGATTTCTATTCGGCATTTGAGGAGCCCGATATTGTATGTAGCGCAATTGCCGCTGCCACCCGCGAACTCGGCAGGTCGAGCGTCCGCTTTGGAGGAGGCGCGTCGCGCGACTGCACGGTGGTATTGGGCGCAGTCCTGCCGGTGAAGCAGCACGACGAACGTCTGCTCTCGGGAATTGCTCAATAACTGCCCAACGACAGGCTTGGGTCGCTATCTGCCGAAGCGATCGGCCGTCGCCTTGTCCGCCTTGCCATAGTGGCGCCCGGAAGCCGTCATTCCTCTTTCTGTCCAGCCCCGGAAATCTAGACTGGCCCGCTATGCCCCACCCGGAATGATGCCAGCGGTGGATCCGCACCCGGACCATTTCTTGGTGGCAGCAAGAGGCGGATGGCCGAGACTCCGGGCAGCCCCTAGCCTGATCCTGACACCACAGGAGAAGGCACCGATGACCCCTATCGCAGATAGAGTTTATGGAACCGTCAGCCCGGCCAGGCAGAAGGAGATGAGCGGCCTTGAGTTTGTTCAAGGTCTCACCGACAGGACCCTGCCCCTCAACACGATCGCACGAACCCTTGGTTACGACGTAATCGAGGCAGTAAACGGGCGTGTTGTCATTGTCGCGGAACCAGACGATACCCTACTCAACCCAGCGGGCACGGTGCATGGCGGCTTCTCCGCGACTTTGCTCGATAGCTGCATGGGGCTCGCCATCCAATCGACCCTCGACAAAGGCATCGGTCAGACAACATTGGAATTCAAGATTTCTCTTGTCCGACCGATCACAACCGAGACGGGGGAGATCAGGGCGGAAGGCGTGGTGCTGAGTCGCGGGAGACGCATAGGCACCGCCGAGGGAAAGATCGTGGATCGCAACGGGCGCTTGCTGGCTCAGGGCACGACGACCTGCCTGATTTTCGAAAATTGACGCGGCGATCTGTCATGGAAGGTCCAACAAAACTAGCCTACATGCGAGCGACGATCTACGGCCTCGCCGCCGTATGCATCTGGGGCGCCTTCATTGTCGTGTCTCGTGTAGGCGTGCGGACAAGCCTGTTTTCCGGGGGCATCGAAGCTCGCCCTGCGCGGGTGCTTTTCCGGATTTGGCCTGGTCAGCGAATGACCGCTTCTGGGATCACTTGCTCGGCGGTCGAGTGACCGACTTGGGTCGACTTCGGTGGTTCGGGTGGGCTGCCCGGCTACGGCGGCTCGGGGTGGAGCTCCGAACCGGAAAGGCAACGAATGAGGACCACGCGATGTTGCAAGAGGCGCTGTTGGCGGGTTCGCGCTAGACACGGTCCGGCGGGGCCTCAGGGGCGACGGCTTCGCGGGGGCCAGGTTTCTTGGTCAACCCCGGCCTCGGCGGCGCTCGGCGTCGTAGAGCAGCGCCAGCCGCGAGGATGGAGTAGTGACGCCGAGCGAGACGGGGACCCCGCAAGGAGGGTCGATCAGCGTTTTGCTGAGTAACGTATATCTGCACTACGTGCTCGACCTATGGTTTGAGCGCGTGGCTAAACCTCGCTTGCGAGGGGAAGCTTACCTCGTGCGGTATATCGACGACTTTGTGGTGTGTTTCCAGAATCGCGAGGATGCTCTGCGCCTGGAGGACGCGCTGCGGAATCGGCTGAAAAGGTTCGGCCTCACGCTGGAACCGACCAAGACCAAGTTGGTCGAGTTTGGGAGGTTCGCGCAGCGACACGCGGGCAAACACGGCAGAAAGCGCCCGGAAACCATCTACTTCCTGGGCTTCACGCTCTACTGCAGCCGCAACCGGAAGGGCAACTTCAAGGTTGGGATGCGCACAGAGAAGTCACGCTTGCGGCGCAGCCTCATGTCACTGCAAGAGACGGTGCGGCAGATGAGGCATCTCACAATCGGGCAGCAGGTAGACGAGCTCAACGACGCCCTACGGGGTCACTACGGATACTACGGCATTGCCGGAAATATCCGCGCACTGCAGAAGGTGTACCGGCACGTCGAGCGTTACTGGTCTGGGATGCTTCGCAGCCGCAGCTGGGCGGGCCGACGCCTCACCTGGGATGACTTCAATCAGCTCAAAGAGAAGATCCCGCTGCTGCGACCAAAGCTGCGGTTGCCTTACAAGGCTCTGCAGGCTCTCGCAGGACCGTGAACCAACGCCCGAAGAGCGTAGTGCAGCAAATCTGCACGCTACGTTCTGTGGGAGTCGGGGATGGGTAACCACCCCCGACGACCCGGTGGGCGCTCAGCAATGGGCGTCCCTACCGCGAACACCGCGCAATCTGCCCGATGCAGACTGCTAGATTTCCGAAATCTCCCCCTCTTTGTGGCGGCTCATTCGCTTGCAATTAAGTGCTAGCTCCTGGGGCAGCAATATCGCTGAGTGTCGCTACCACGCCATCAGTCGTCTTGACCTCGGCGGCAAAGGCGCGCCCTAAGATCTCGACCTCTGCTTCGTGCAGTTCGCAACTCGTCTCGGCGACTGCATCCTTTACTAGGATCATATTATAGTTATGCCCGACCCCTCCGCGCAGTGTCGTTGAAACACAGACGGTGGTTGTTGCCCCAGCCACGACGCAGGTCGTGATACCGAGGTGACGGAGAATCGTATCCAGCGGCGTATTCGAGAAGCCTCCATAGCCCTTCTTGATGACGATGTGTTCTCCGTCTTGGGGCTTGAGTTCGTCTGCGATCTGCGCACCCCACGAGCCTTCGATGAGGAAAGTTCGGTTCTCACCGGTCAATCCGGACCGCCAATGAGGCCACTGAGCATCGGCGTAGGCTGGATCGTGTGTTGTGATGATGTGTATGACTGGCCGTCCCGCCCTACGAAAGGCTTCGAGCAGGCGCCGCACCTGAGGGATTGTTCCCATGAGAAATGGCATGTCCCAGCCACGCTCGGGATTTTCCCTCGCGCACCGAGCAAAGCCACCATCGGGATGAACGAAGTCGTTTTGCATATCCACAATTATTAGTGCCGACCTGCTTGGGTCCGGTCCTGGCACGGCGGTGTCCACTTGCGCCTCCCCTGGCCCATGAGCCGCGTTCGTTCGAGCCCGCGGCGAATGTCCCTCAAAATTAAGGGCCATGCAAGTCGGCTGCACCAACCCGCCGCTCGACCGGACTCACAGCGACATGTCTCTGCAAATATCAAGAAAACGCACATTGGAAAAGTCTGATACCTGGCTTCGACGTTCTCTTCACGTTCACGGCTGAGGCATCGGCTGCTGAGACCAATGACATCTATCTGCGTCTCGGGTGGCCCGTTGAGTCGGCCGATGTCATCGGCGACCAAATGGGCCGGAGCAATATCGAGCAATCGCGTCGTGCGATCGAAGCCTGCCGACCACGTCGCCGTGTCGCCGAGCACCTGCCCGCCCTCTGTCGGTGCGCCGCCCGCAGCCCTACACGAATAGGACGACCGCGCCCCAGGTTATGAGCGCTGCCCCGATCAGCCGGCTGCTGTAGGCGCTGGCCGGAAGGGTATTCTCGGCCAGGAAGAGAAGCGCTCGATGCGCGAGACAGCCCGTTGGTCACGACTGGCCTCCTCGCTGGCGTTCGGGGTCTCTCACGACTAGGATCGGGGTAGCTGTATCTCGTCAATACGTTCTTTGCGATCCTATTCATCATCCTGCCGACGGGTGCCTGGCATGACCGAGCATATCAGCGAGCCAAGTTCCGACCAGACGCCTCCGATAGGAAGCGGGCGTGCTCCAGTGGTTGGTCGCACGGAATCAGCAGAGTCACATGCTGGTTCCGGGCCAGTCCCACCGGAAGGTCGAACGTCCGCGCGAAGGCGAAGGCTGCTGATCGGAGGAGTAAGCGCTATAGTCATAGCCGTCCTCGTTGTGTTTGGTATTCCAACGATCCGGCTGGCGCTCAACACCGCTTCGACGGACGATGCATACGTGAACGGCCACGTGACGTTCGTTGCCGCCCGCGTCCGAGGCCAGGTTGCCCGGGTCCTAGTGGATGACAACAACCGTGTGCACAAAGGAGATATTCTGGTCGAACTGGACAAGGAGCCTTATCAAGACGCCGTTGCTGTGAGCAAGGCGGCCGTCGACACCGCAAAGGCCAACCTGCTGGTGGCCACGGCCACGGTCCGGGGTATCGAAGCGGAGGCCAGAAGCCGGCGCTGGAAATTACAGAACGCCATTGAGGATGTCGGAAACCAAGTAGCGCTGCTGCGTGCGCGGGTCGCCGCCTTCGATAAGAGTAAAGCCGAGCTGACGCTGGCCCAGCTGGATTTCGAACGGGCGCAGCGGTTGCTGGGGACCCCGGCCGAGAGCCGGCAGGAGTTTGACCAGCGACAAGCGGCGTTGTTGACTGCCCGAGCACAGGTCACCCAAGCGCTGGCCGATGTGTACCAAATCCGCGCCTCTTTGGGATTGCCGGCCGTACCCGAAAGCGGAGATCTCGCTGCAGTGCCACCCGATATCGATCAGAACTTCTCTTCCGTCCGCCAGGCACAAGCAGACCTGATTCAGAGTGCGGCTGAACTGGGTACCGTGCATTCGTATGACCAGGCACCGACGCAGATGCTCGAGGATTTTCAAAAGTTGGGCGACGTCGACCAGACGTTCGCTCGACTTGCGGCTGACGCGCCAGACGTGAAGGAGGCCAAGGCTAAGCTCGAAGCTGCCGAGCGCGATCTCACTCAGGCCGAATTGAATCTTCGGTACTGCGACATTGTCGCGGAAATCGACGGCGTCGTGACCAGCCGCAATGTCAATCCGGGCGATGATGTTCAAGTCGGGCAGAGCCTTATGGCGATCCGCTCGCTTCGCGACATTTGGGTTGACGCCAATTTTAAGGAGACGCAGTTGCGCTACTTGCGCATCGGTCAGGCCGCGGATCTGTACGTCGACATGTACGGCGACAGCCACGTATTCAAGGGCCGCGTCTCTGGTTTTACGATGGGGACCGGATCAACACTGGCGCTGCTGCCGGCGCAGAATGCCACGGGCAATTTCGTCAAAGTGGTGCAGCGGCTGCCGGTTCGGATCGACGTCGAAGACTATGACCCCGACAAGTACCCGCTGTTCTACGGCGCCTCGGTTGTTCCGTACGTCTATATCAATAAGCCGTCGACCGGACCCGATGCTGGGAAGTTTCTTCAGACCTACGTACCGCAATCGCCAGCCCCTGGTTCGGTCGCGAGCTCGTTGGGCACCAAACGGTGACGGACGCGGTACTTTCACCTTCACTTCCCAGATCCCATGCTGGGGGAAGCCCCTGGGTAGTGGCCGCGGTCGTCGTGGTGCCAACCTTCATGGAGGTGCTCGATACCACAATCGCGGTTGTAGCGTTGCGCTATATTGCCGGCGGCCTGTCCGCTACGGTCGATGACGGCGAATGGGTTATTACCAGCTACCTGGCCGCGAACGCCATTATCCTTCCGATCACCGGCTGGTTGTCGGCGCACCTTGGTCGCCGTAACTACTTTCTGCTGTCGATCGCCGTCTTTACCCTCGCCTCGGGACTGTGTGGAATGGCCACCAGTCTCACTCAGCTGATCCTCTTCCGCGTGCTCCAGGGTTTGGCGGGCGGCGGTCTTCAGCCATCCAGCCAGGGAGTGCTGCTGGATGCCTTCCCCGTGGAAAAGCAAGGCACAGCCATGACGCTGTTCGGCTTCGCCGCACTGATAGCGCCGGTCGTCGGCCCGACCCTCGGCGGCTGGATAACGGATAGTTACTCGTGGCGGTGGGTGTTCTTTATCAACGTTCCCGTCGGTCTTCTGGCACTTGCTGGGTGTTACATCCTACTCCATGATCCGGAGTACCTCACGGCCCAGCGTACGGAGTTGAGGAAGCGGCCGTTCAATTTTGACTCGATCGGCTTGTCGCTGCTGGTCATCGTCATAGTCTGTTGGGAAGTGATGCTCAGCAAGGGACAGGAGTGGGACTGGCTGGGCGACCCATTTTGGCGTGTCCAGACGCTGGCGGCTCTCTTCGCTGTGGGTCTGATCGGGCTGATCGTCTGGGAGTTGCGCCACCCCAATCCTGTGGTCAGTCTCCGCCCATTGGGGGAGCGCAACTTCAGTGCGTGCTGCATCATCATCTTTACCGCTTACGCGGTGCTTTATGCCGCCAGCACCTCGTTGCCTGGCCTGCTGCAGTCCCTGTTTGGTTATGACGCGCTGAGCGCGGGATTGGTCATGTCGCCGGCCGGATTCTTTGCTGTCGTCGCAATGCCCTTCGTGGCCCGCACGCTTGGTCGGGGCACCGACGCGCGGTGGGTGATGGTCGCCGGCCTAGTGACTATGGCCGCCGGCAACTATTGGATGTCACAGATGAATCTGGACATCAGTCCGAGCCAGGTCGTCTGGCCTCGGGTAGTATTAATCGTGGGCCTTGCGATATGCTTTGCCCCGGCGAATGTAGCGGCCTACCTCTATACGCCAATAGCGCTGCGCGGAGCGGCTGTCGGCTTGTTGAGTCTGCTGCGCAACGAGGGAGGCAGCGTAGGTACATCGTTGGCGCAAACGCTCCAAGAGCGCCGCGACCAATTCCACAGCCTCCGGCTCGTTGAATCTCTCAATCCCCTCAATCCGGCTACAAATTCTTTCCTTGATCAGGCTCAGGGGCCGTTCCTCCAGCAGACCGGGGATCCCGTTGCTGCGCATCAGCTAGCCTTGCAAGCACTCGAGAACCTGCGCCAGCAGCAAGCATCCGCCCTTGCCTATTTCGATGTCTTTTGGGTGTTAGCTGTTGTGATGCTCGTCCTCGTGCCCGTGGTGCTGGTCATGAAGCGCTCAGTGGCCGAGAAAGGCGCTCGTATCGGAGCCGAATGACGGGTGCTCGCTTGCCTGCAAGCGGAATTTCGCTACGTCACATCCGCCCGTACCGGCATCGACCAGCCGGCAATTGCCGCACGCGCGAGGAGACCGCAGCTATTCGCGAATCCGTCGTTTGGTTCGAGGGTGGGATGGTGCATAAATGAAGATTTTCGGTGCGCCGGTCAAAACCGGCAAGGAGTAGGAGGTGCAAGTCCCCCACGATGAAGGCGTAGCGAGCCGCATCGGCCCCGAGCCGTGCGCTGCCATCCGCGAGGGTGTCGGCGAAGCGTCGGCAGGGGAGCACACAGGCCAGCCATTGAGCCGCGAAAACTTGAGCAACCCGGGTGCCGACGTGTTCGTAATCACGGAAGGCCACATGGACGGACGCGATAACGCGAGTGTCTGTCCGACCCGGCGTGGTCGGAGACCCTGGCATGTGTGGAAGCTCTTTGTTCGGGAACCGGGAGGTCTCGGGCTTGGCCTGCGGCTGGACACGCAGGTCCGCATCGGAAAGGCGAGAAGCCGAAACCGATGATGCACGCGCCCGAGAAGTCTGACTCTGTCGTAGTAGCCGTGAAGCCGACGAACAAAGCGGAGCGATCCGCCGCGGAGCCGGTGGAGCCAAGGACAGGGACCAAGGGGAACGCGAGCCAGCAAAGCACGCGCCGGGCGCAGGACCGGGAAAGTGTGTCACAGGCGCTGGACCGCGTACGGCTCGCCGCAAGGCGAGGGGAGAAGGAGAGGTTCACTGCGCTCCTTCACCACATCAATCCCGAGATGCTGCGGTCGGCGTTCCACGCGATGAAGCGTGACGCAGCCCCGGGCGTCGACGGCATGACGTGGGAGACCTATGAACAGGGCCTCGATCAACGGATCGCAGACCTGCACACAAGGGTCCAAACAGGAGCGTACCGGGCACTGCCGTCCCGCCGGAGCTACATTCCGAAGGAAGACGGCAGCAAGCGCCCGCTCGCGGTCACGGCGCTCGAAGACAAGATTGTCCAGAGGGCGGTGGCGGCGGTGCTGAACGTGATCTACGAGCAAGACTTCCTCGGGTTCTCGTATGGGTTCCGACCGGGGCGCAGCCAGCACGACGCGCTGGATGCACTGATTGTTGGGATCAGCAGCAGGAAGGTGAACTTCATACTGGACGCCGACATCCGATCGTTTTTCACGGAAGTTTCCCAGGAATGGGTCGTCCGCTTCCTGGAACATCGGATCGGCGACAGGCGCATCCTCCGGCTCGTCCAGAAATGGTTGCGGGCCGGGGTCCTGGAAGATGGAGCGGTAACGATAGAGGAAAAGGGGACGGGACAGGGTTCGGTGATCTCACCGCTGCTCGCGAACGTCTATCTCCACTACGTCTTCGACCTCTGGGCCGAACGCTGGCGACGGCGCGAGGCCACGGGCGACATGATCATGGTGCGGTACGCCGACGACATCGTCGTGGGCTTCCAACATGAGAGTGACGCCCGGCGCTTCTGGGACGCGATGCGTGATAGGCTGCGGGAGTTCGCGCTGTCGCTGCACCCGGACAAGACCCGGCTGATCGCGTTCGGCCGCTTTGCGGCGCAGAACCGCGAGAAGCAGGGGCTTGGCAAACCGGAAACCTTCAAGTTCCTGGGCTTTGTACTCATCTGCGGCAAGTCCCGGCGAGGCGACTTCCAGATCAGGAGGAAGTCGCGTCGGGATCGCATGGGCGCGAAGTTGCGGGAGACCAAGGAGGCGCTGCGGGAGCGGAGGCACGTGCCAATCCCGGAAGTCGGGAGGTGGCTCGCGCAGGTCGTCGCTGGATACTTCGCCTACCACGCCGTGCCGACTAACAGCCCGGCGTTGGCTGCGTTCCGCTACCATGTCGTGATCCTATGGCACCGGCAGCTTTGCCGGCGCAGCCAGCGGGCATACGTGGCGTGGCAGCGGATGGCGAAACTGGCCGACGAGTTTCTCCCCAAGCCCCGTGTCCTGCATCCCTGGCCGAGCGTGCGGTTTGCCGTCAGGCACCCGAGGTAGGAGCCGTGTGCGGGAATTCCGCTCGCACGGATCTGTGCGGGGGGCGCTCAGCAATGGGCGTCCCTACCGCGAACAGCAGCACCTGACTTAACAGAACGACAATTCTGCGGCCTTGACTTGTAAGTCACCGATGGAAATGTCACCCGCGTCACCGATAGAAATGTCACTCGGGACAGTCATCGGGGCGGCCAGACAGGCGTGCGATGACGGTGATGGTCCGTGCCTCGCCGCAGCGAAACAAACGCTTGACAATAGGAAATATTTCTCTATAATGCCGGCCAGAACGCACGCATGACAGTACGCGCGGTGGTCATCGGCAGCCCTCCCCCTCCCACAAGGGCACGAGGTCTCGCTTGGGCTAGGCGTGCAACTCGGCTCCAGTGGTTGCCGTTGGCTTTGCTCCGGGAACGCCCCTGGCCGCGATGCGATTTCCTTCGCTCAGCCCCGAGACCGATCCGCTGACCGCCGCCACCAGCGCCGCATCGACCCGTGTCTGACTGAAGTACCTGCGCAGCGCAGCGCGTCCGGCGCGAGCCGCGGCTTCGTTGCGGCCCTGGTCATCGTGCAGCCCCAGGATCAGTCGTGCCAGTCCCGCCGCATCCGTCGCCACGGTGTCAGCCGTCGGCAATCCCTCGGCAGCGATCGGCGTCATTGCGCACGGCAAGCCCGCGGACCACGCCTCCAGTACCTTGCCCTTGATCCCGGCGCCGTAGCGCAGCGGCGCCACCGCCAGCCGCGAAGCCGCCAACAGAGGCCACACCTCGCGCACTGCCCCGAGGACGTGCAGATGCCGGTGGGTCAGGGTGCGCGCAATCCCCGCCGGCAAGTCCACGCCGGCGACGCTCAGCACCACCGGTGCCTTCTCCCAAACCAGTGGCATCACTTCGCGGAACAGCCACAACAGGCCGTCGGCATTCGGCTCGTGACGGAAGTTGGCGATCAGTGCCACCCCCTCGCGTTCCCTCCAAGGCCGCAAACCCGCCCGCGGCCGTACCGTCCAGGGCACCACGGCCACCGCCGCACCCGGCGCATCGCGTGCCAGCAGTGCCGCTTCGACAGGCGAGTGCGTGATCACCACGTCGGCCTGGTGCGTCGCCAATAGCTCCTGCCGGCGGACGAATGCCGCATGGCGGGCGAGTTCCGGCCGCGCCTCCACCGATGCCTGCCGAGCCAAGCGCAGATGGTGCAAGTCGGCCACGCTGTAGATCAGCCGTGCCCGCCGCTGATACTGGCGCACGTGCCCAGCGTAGGCGCCGGCCACAGCGAGCCGGTGCAAATAGACAAGCTGAAACTGATCGGCAGTCTCGCGCAGCAGCTCTTCGACCGAGTTTGTCGCGTGGCAGGTGATCCCCAGCGCCTCCAGCCGCGCCTTCGCTTCACCACTGTCGGCAAGCGGCGCCACGGAAGCGAATGAGACGTGCCAGCGCAGCCGTTGCAGCGCGCGCATGTGCGAAACGATTGCCTGCGAGCCGGCGTCACGGTCCGGCCGCGGCCAGGCGGCGTCGATTACCAACGCGCGGCGGGTGGGCGCACGATCGGCACCGCGCCGATGTTCGACCGGCCCCTCCCGGCGCAGAAGGCGCAGCCGGGCGCGGCGAGCCTGTTCGCTTTCGGCGTGCAACAGACCCAGCAGAGTTTCGGCCTCGCCGGCGGTTTGTACATGCGCAGTGGCACGGCGCAGCAACGCGGCGAAGGCGCTGCGGGTCGGGCCGTCGAGATGAGTCGCCTGCTCGACCGCGACCGGCTCGCCGAGCGCAGCATGGTCCGCAGCCCGGCGCACCGTGAGCGTGTGACGGACGAAAGGATCGAGCGGGCGGGCGAAGCTAAGCGCGAAACCATGGCGGCCGTCGCCGATGCCGGAGGCTTGCAGGTCCTCGCGGAACTGATCGGCAAGCACGCTGCCGATCACCCGGTCGTCTTCCAAGACCTCAAGACGAAGCGGCGTTGTAGGTGCCGTCTGGCACCACGCCCAGCCACTGATGATGCTGTAATCAGCGTCGATATGGCCCGCGATCGGGCCGTTTGCAGCCTCGGTCAGCCCGAGTTTGGCGGCGCGCACAGCGAGGCGGCGGTTGATGACAACCAGCTTGCGGCCCCGCTCGACAACCGGGGCACATGAGCGCCACGGGATGGACGTGTCGTTCGGGTAAAGGGCGGCGTATTCGGCGGCGTTGTGGAAGATGTGTCGGCTGTCGCAATCCACAAACGTCTCTGCTGCCGCGCCCTCGGCGTAAATCACGTCGTGTTCTTGCAGCTCGATATGGAAATAACGGATCGGGTCGACGTCGTGCGTCGTCAGGATCGAGCTTCCGTTGACCAGATGGCGAGCCGGGATCAGCGCACCGTCGATGTACATTGCGTGTTCGGGGGAAACGTAGAGATCCCGATGGGGGATACTCTCATCGAGCGCACCGGCACGGATCAGGATCGGGGCAAGCTCGGGATTCGACGCGGCGAATGCACCCTCATAGTTGCGCCGGCCGATCCAGCGGATGGGCTTTGCCTCCCCGAGCGGGTGATCACGCGATCGCCGATGGCGAGCTTCTCCACGGCGATCTCGCCGCGATCGGTCAGTATATGGGTGCCGTGCAAGTAGCATGTGGGCAGAATTTCAATGCCGGTCCCGGCCACCGCGATAGAAACGTTCGACAGGCCCGGGGTCAGATTAACGTCGATGGTCGTCGGGTCGCCGACGACGATCGTCAGCACGCCGCTGGCGACATCGTAGCTGCCCGTCGTGGCTACGGTTCCGACCATAGACGCAATATTCGGCAGCACTATCTGATCGCCGGGGACGAAGCCGGTGATCGTGCCCTGGAAGGCCGTCGGATCGCTGATCGAGTCGCCGTCGATCTCCAGGATATTGCCGTTTCCGTCGTTGAAATGAAAGATGATGTCGGATGGAACGACAGTGCCTGTTGTTCCCGCGAGATCGACGGAGGCACCGTTGCCGAGATCGATCGTGCCCCCACCGTCTGCGGTGGCCGAGTTAATAAGACCGACTAAGGGCACATAGATCGTCGGGAACGTCACGGTGCCGCTATCGAGAATATCGCCGGTGACCGTCAGCGTCGCCCCTTCCACGTCGAGGGTCGGAAATTGCTCAGGCGTGCTGCCGAGGAAGGGAACGTTGGCGTACTCGTTGAAACCAGCCAGCAAAAGGTTGTCGATCACAACGCTGCCGGAATTCAGCAGGACATCGACCGGGAAACTGCCGGTGGAGTTGAAGTTGATATACGGATCGCCTTCTGAGGGGTCCGGCGTGTAAAGCTCTAGCACACCTGGAGCGATCGCACCGGCGATTAAGGCGACATTCGCTCCGTCACCAGGCACCGTGCCGGTTGTCGGACTGCTGCCCAGCGTGAGCGTCTCGAACGAGACGACCTGGGCCCAATAGCTCCCGGTATCGAAATTGATCGTTCCGGTGTTCCAGGTGTAAGCAGTCGACGACGTCAGACCATCCCCGGTTACCGGGTAGAAGACGTAATCCATGCGGTCTCCCCCTTTTGGGGGCAGCATACACACTTAGGCAAGTCGGGCAAGTCAAATCGTTATTGCTGCGTTAAAGTGCAGTCCGCAGCCGGAATGCGGCCAAAGTCGCGTACAGAACAATTAACAATTCGAGCAATTCGGCCCCTTCGCGTCAGAACAGCCCGGCTTGTTCGGCGAAGCGGCACAAGTTGTCGTGGCCGAGCCGCCCATAGTGCAGGGGGTTCGCCTTTGCCGGATCCTGCTCGGCTTCCACCACCAACCAGCGGTCGTAGCCGGGCAGCTCCCCCAGGACGGCAGGAAAATCCACCATCCCGTCGCCCGGAACAGTGAACACCCCGGCGATCACCGCATCCAAGAAGCTCAGGTCCCGTCGCCTGGCTTCGTTCAGCACCGCCGCGCGCACATCCTTGCAGTGCACGTGACCGATCCGCTCGCGCCATCGCTGCGCCAGCGCAGCGGGATCGCCGCCGCCGAACACAGCATGCCCCGTGTCGAGCAACAGGCGCAGCTCCGGCCCCGTAGCGGCGATCAGCCGCTCGATATCCTCATTGCTCTGCACCACTGTGCCCATGTGGTGGTGATAGACAAGATCGAGCCCCGCATCGGCAACCACCTTGCCGAGCTCAGTCAGGCGGCGGCCAAACTCAGGCCACTCCGCAGCGCGCAGAACCGGCCGTCGCGACAGCGGCACGCCGCGGTTGCCGTGGATCGCGTTCGACGTTTCGGCGATGATCAGCACGCGGCAGCCGAATGCCTGCAGCAGGTCGAGATGCGGGCGCATCGCGGCACGCTCGGCTGCCACATCGCGGCGCAGCAGCTCCGCCGAATACCAGCCGGAGACCAGCGCCAAGCCAGATGGTGCCAGCGCCCGCCGCAGCGCCGCCGCGTCGTGGGGGAATTTGTGCCCCATCTCGATTCCCACGAAGCCCGCCTCGCGCGCTTCACGCAGGCAGGTCTCCAGCGGCGTGGCGCCCCCCAACTCGCGCAGATCGTCATTGGACCAGGCGATCGGGTTGGTCCCGAGGCGAACCGTCATGAGCTTCACCGCTCAGGATGCTGGCCGGCGCGGGCGGCGAGCCATGCCGCATGGGCGGCGGCGACCTCCGCCCGGGTCGAAACCGCCGGCACCGGCACGTCCCACCAATGCCCGCCGGCCGCCGTTGCAACGGCAGGATCCGTATCGATCACCACCACCGCAGTCCGTGGCGCCGTCCGCGCCCGCGCCAATGCCCTTTCCAGCTCCGCCACGCCGGCCACTTTTTCGGCGATGGCGCCCAGGCTCTCGGCATGGGCGCAGAAATCGATGCGGGGCAGCGTCACGTGCCGCGCATCGGCGAGCAGATTGTTGAACGGCGCCCCGCCGGTCGCCCGCTGCAGCCGGTCGATACAGGCGAAGCCTCCGTTGTCCAGCACGACAATCGTGAGCTTCAATCCCAGCATCACCGAGGTGGCGATCTCCGAGTTCAGCATGAGGTAGCTGCCGTCGCCGACCAGCACGATCACGTCGGCGTCGGGCCAAGCGAGCTTCACGCCCAACCCACCGGCGATCTCGTAGCCCATGCAGGAGAAACCATATTCCAGGTGATATGAGCCGGGCCTACTGGCGCGCCAAAGCTTATGCAGCTCACCGGGGAGGCCGCCGGCAGCGCAGACGACGATCGCGTCAGAACCGATCGCCCGCTGCACCGCACCGATCACCTGCGCATCCGACGGCAGCGGCACGTTGGAGGGAGCTGTCGCCGCACTGGCCGCCGCACGCCACTCCGCTTTCGCCTCGGCTGTCCCACGTGTCCAGCCGGCCGGCGCGGCATACTTGGCGAGTGCCGCCGACAATGCGGCCAACCCCGCACTCGCATCCGCCACCAGTGGCAGCGCGCCGTGTTTGGAGGCATCAAGCGGCTGCACGTTGAGCGCCACCAGCCGACAGGCGCGGTTGCGGAACAGCGCACGCGAGCCGGTAGTGAAATCCGAAAGCCTTGTGCCGACGGCGAGCACGAGGTCGGCGTGCTCCGCCATCTGGTTGGCTGCCGCGGTTCCGGTGACGCCGATCGCTCCGAGATTCAGTTTGTGATCGTCGGGCAACGCGCTCTTGCCGGCCTGCGTCTCGGCCACCGGCATGCCGTGGCGCTCGGCAAAGGCGGCGAGCGTCTCGGTGGCCTCGGCGTAGTGCACCCCGCCGCCGGCAATCACCAGGGGAGCGGTGGCGGCTCTGATGGCGTCGGCGGCTGCTGCCAGTTCGCGCGGGTCGGGCGACTGGCGGCGGATCCGCCACAGGCGCGGTGCGAAGAAGGCGTCCGGGTAATCGAATGCCTCCGCCTGCACGTCCTGGCAGAGCGCCAGGGTCGCCGGCCCACATGCGGCGGGATCGGTGAGCACGGCAAGCGCGCGCGGCAGCGCGGTCATGATCTGCTCCGGCCGGGTGATGCGGTCGAAGAAGCGGCTGACGGGCCGGAAGCAGTCATTGGCGGAAACCGTGGCGTCGGCGAAATCCTCGACCTGCTGCAACACCGGGTCGGGGCGGCGCGTGGCGAAGACGTCGCCGGGCAGGAACAGAATCGGCAGACGGTTGACATGCGCCACCGCGGCGGCGGTCACCATGTTGGTAGCGCCCGGTCCGATCGAGGTCGTGCATGCCATCATCCGTCGCCGCCGGCTGGCTTTGGCGAAGGCGATCGCGGCGTGCGCCATCGCCTGTTCGTTGTGCGCGCGATAGGTGGGCAGCACGTCCCGGGCGCCAGCCAGCGCCTCGCCAATCCCAGCGACGTTGCCATGACCGAAGATTGCCCAGACGCCGGCGAACAGAGGCACGCGGCTCCCCTCGAACTCGGTCTGCTGCGCTGCGAGCCAGCGCACAAGTGCTTGCGCCATCGTCAGCCTAATCATCGCCTGGACGCTCCGGGTTTGCTGGCTCGTATCGTGATCCGGTGCCGAACACCAATCGGTAGACGCTGAGCGCCGGCAGCACGAGTTGAGCCAAACCGTAGCATAGCTAAGACGGGAGGGCAGGGATGTGTTGCAGCGGAGGCGTCCGATGAAAGCGGTGAGACTGACCCGCTTTGGCGACCCTGACTGCTGGTCGTGACCAGGATTAGTCCGGCAGCCCCTTCCCCGGCGCCAGCTCCAGCCACATCGCATTCACTGCTGCGAAGGAACAGGCCAGGCCAAGCCCCAGAATCCAACTGAAATACCACATCGGCTTTTGCTCCTTCTCAGTAAACGGCATGGGGGTCGCGCGTGATCTCGTCGGCGGTGACCGGCCCACGCAGTACGCGATAGACCCAGGCGGTGTACGCCAGCACCACCGGCAGAAAGATGGCGGTGGCGATGGTCATGATGATCAGTGTGGTCAGGCTCGAGGATGCGTCCCACAACATCAGGCTGGCGTTTGGATCAAGCGACGACGGCAGCATGAACGGGAACAGGCTGAGCCCTGCGGTCGCGATGACCCCGGCGATAGCGAGCCCGCTACAGACGAAAGCGAGCAACGGGCGCCGGCCGGCACGTAGAAGCAACAAGGTGCCGACCGCCCCTACGATGCCAAGCAGCGGTGCCGCAACCGTCCAGGGCGCGATCCCGTAATTCGCCATCAATGCTCCGGCCTCGCGGATCACCTGCTTGCCGAGCGGATTGGAGGGCGCCGAGGTACCGGCGAAGCTCTTGAGAACGTAGCCGTCGAGCTGCGCCGCCCAAAGGCCGCCCAGAATAAACAGCACGATCATGGCGAGCCCGGCGACCGTGCCCGCGCGTCGCGTGCGGTCACGAACCACGCCCTCGGTCTTGCAGCCAAGATAGGCCGCCCCGTGCATAACAATCATTGCCACGCTGACCAGGCCGCACAGCAGCGCGAACGGGTTGAACAACCCCCACAGGGTGCCGGTATAGGTCATGCGCAGCATGTCATCAAAACGGAACGGCACGCCCTGTAGCGCGTTGCCGAACGCCACACCGAACACCAGCGCCGGCACCAGGCCGCCAAGAAACAGCGCTGTATCCCATGTATTTCGCCAGCCTGGGCCCGGCAGCTTGCTGCGAAACTTGAAACCAACGGGGCGCAGGATGAGCGAGCAGAGCAGCAGCAGCATGGCGAGATAGAACCCGGAGAAGGCCACGCCATAGAGCGGTGGGAAGGCCGCGAAGATCGCACCTGCTCCCAGGATCAGCCACACCTGATTGCCTTCCCAGACTGGCCCTACTGTGTTGATCACGATGCGGCGCTCGATGTCGTTGCGCCCGACTATCGGAAGCAGGATCGCCGCACCCATGTCGAACCCGTCCATGACGGCAATACCGATCAGCAACACGCCCAGCAGCGCCCACCACAGCAAGCGAAAGATTGCATATATAAGCATTTGGTCTTGCTCCTACTCGGCAGGTCGGAACGTGCCGGCTCGCACGACCACCTCTGGCTCAAGCACGGGTACAAAGTCTTCGGGACCAAGTCGCACTGTACGCACCATCAGATAAAGCTCGACGATGGCCAGCGCCGAGTAGAAGATCACGAAGCCTCCGAGCGACAGGGCGACGTTGGCAGCGGGCACGCTGGAGACTGAAAGGAAGGTCGGCAGCACGCCGTCGATGGACCATGGCTGGCGTCCGCCCTCCGCGACGTACCAGCCCAGCTCGGCCGCTATCCAGGGCAAGGGAAGCGACCAGAGGCAGACCCGCAGTAACCAGGGGCGCTGCTCGAGTTGGCGGGCCGAGGCCTGCCAGAACATCGTGCCGAACAGCGCAATGAAGTAGAAACCCAAGGCGACCATGATGCGGAAGGTCCAGAACAGCGGGAATACGGGTGGCACAGTGTCCCACGCAGCCGATTGAATTTGCGCGGGGGTGGCGTCAGTGACATTGGGTGTATAGCGCTTGAGCAGCAGCGCATACCCGAGGTCGGTCACGTGCGTGTCGAATTCGGTTCGCAGCTCGGTACTGGTCGGATCTGTGCGAAGTCCCTCCATAGCCTTGTAGGCAAGCATTCCGTCCTGGATTCGCTGCGCCGACTGAGCAACCAGCTCATCGATTCCGGGGACCTTGCCGTCTAGCGAACGGGTCGCGATCAAGCCGAGCACCCAGGGAATGTGCACTGCGTAACGGGTGGTGCGCGCCGCCGTGTCGGGCAGGCCGACAACCGTGAACGATGCCGGTGCGGGCTCAGTGTGCCACATCGACTCGATGGCTGCGATCTTCATTTTTTGGTTCTGGCCGGCCGTGTAGCCGCTCTGGTCGCCGAGCACGACAACGGACAGCGCGGAGGCCAAGCCGAAGCTGGCCGCCACCGTCATCGAGCGGATGGCGAGCCCGCGGTTGCGTCCACGCAGCAAGTAGTAAGCACTCACCGAGAGCACGAACATCGCCCCAGTCACATAGCCCGCTGAAACGGTGTGTACGAACTTCGCCTGTGCGACTGGGTTGAACAGCACCGCGGTGAAGTCGGCTACCTCCATGCGCATCGTGGCCAGGTTGAAGCGCGCACCGACAGGGTACTGCATCCATCCATTAGCAATCAGGATCCAGAGCGCGGACAAATTAGTCCCCAGCGCCAGCAGACATGTAACGATCAGATGCTGGACTCGGCTCAACCGCTCCCAGCCGAAAAAGAACAAGCCGACGAACGTGGCCTCGAGGAAAAAGGCCATCAGCCCTTCGATGGCCAGGGGCGCACCAAATATATCTCCTACGTAATGGGAATAGTACGCCCAGTTCGTTCCGAACTGAAACTCCATGGTAATACCGGTCGCGACACCCATCGCGAAGTTAATACCAAACAGCGTGCCCCAGAACTTCACCATGTCACGCCAGATGGTGCGCCCCGTGGTGACATAGATGCTCTCCATCACGGCGAGCAGGACGGAAAGCCCTAGCGTCAGCGGCACGAACAGGAAGTGATACATGGCCGTAAGGCCGAATTGCAGGCGGGAGAGTGTGACGACATCCATCTCGATGCCCTTATCCTTATCTCTGAGGAAGCGTGCCGGCTATGTGCGCCATGATATCGATTGCGGGTCGGTGGGCTGGTGAGAAGAACAGCGCGTAGAGGATGGTCAGCAACACGAGCTTGGCGGCGACGAGCAGGATCAGATCGCGGCGCAACACATCCGGCAGCCTCAGGATGCCACCCGCGCCTGACGCCCTGCCATCGCATGTCCTCGCCATGTTTGGCCGTCTAGCCCTGACCCCTGCCGGTGGTCGTTGATCCAGATCAAGTCCGCTGTGTCCCGGCGCAGTCAGCCGTGACATGAAGGGAATAAGGGAATAACGTGTGACTGGTCCAGAGCACCCAGCCACACGGCAAGGGGCACGGGTCCGATCAGTTGACTCAGGTCAATGCGGCGCTGCTTCCAGCTCGGTCCAGTTCGTGTATGAATCGTGCACCGGCCAAATGCGAAAATCTGGGATAGCATCGGGCCACGAGGCAACAGAGGGACGGAAGCGATGAAATTGCGAGACCTTTTGGTCGTGCTTGACGGATCAGGGCGTAGCAATGTCATTCTCGGCCTGGCGCTTGGCCTCGCGGGCCGGCACGACGCGCATGTGACGGGCTTCTGCCCGCTGGAGTTGCTGTACCCTACCAATCTCGGTCTCGCCCTGAGCGGCTACCCGGAGGCCCTGGCCCTCCAGGAAGCAGCGACCCGCCTTGAGGCTCAAGCGCAGGAGAAGGCACGGAGCATCGAGGCAGACTTCCGCGAGCAGCTCCGGCGAAACAACGTTCAGGGAGATTGGCAGGTGTCGACCGGCAGGGCGGTCGATGATGTGGCACATCGGGCTCACACGGCCGATCTCCTGCTGCTCAGCCAGACTGATCCGGATCATCCGTTGCCACCGATAGCCCGCCATCTGATCGAAGACGCTCTGATGAAATCGGGACGCCCGTTGCTAATCGTCCCATTCGCCGGCCAGTTCGACACGGTCGGCGCCAATGTCCTAATAGGCTGGAACGGCACACGCGAGGCAGCCCGCGCGGCGCACGACGCCCTGTTCCTGATCGAACCAACAGCAGCCGTTACAGTACTGACCGTCGAACGCGCCCCGTCCGCGGCTGACCCCCAGGAGGTACCCGGCGCGGATATGGCAGAACATCTCGCACGGCACGGGCTGAAGGTTTCCGCTGCCCGCACGGTCACGGATGGAACCATAAGCTACGGTGACGCACTCCTGGCCTACGCCTCCGACTGTGGAGCCGATTTGCTGGTGACCGGCGGCTACGGGCACTCGCGGGCTCGCGAGTTGATCCTGGGCGGCGTCAGCCGCGAACTGCTCGATCATATGACCTTGCCCGTGCTGATGTCACACTGACAGTGGGCCCCGGACCAGGGTACGCCTGCCGCGTGGTATTCGCTTGCGGCCTCGTAAAGAAGATTCACCGCAGAGGCATAGAGTCCGCAGAGGATTTCGATCGCGCCGATCTCTCTTGTACCAGCTCGCCGCCCATTTTGGGCGTGCATAATGAACCTCTGCGCCCTCTTCGTCTCTGCGGTATGACTTCGTTGGAGCAGGCGCCTGATTGCGTGAACGTCTCCCCCGACTAACCGGCAGCGGGCCTCTTCAAGCGGCCACGAATTAAGCTGCTGTCTTATGTTATTACTCTCTCGCTTGACCCGCCCGGATCAGCCCGCGATGGCTCGGCGCGTCGATAAACGCCAGCACCTCTGCCACGAGCGGATCAGCGCTGCAGCGCGCCCGTACCTCCGCCAGCCGCTCGGCAAACACGCCCTCGCCGTGAAACAGCGCGTCGAACGCCCCCCGCAACCGCAGGATCTGCGCCTTCTCGAAGCCGCGCCGCTTCAGCCCGATCACGTTGAGCCCGACCAGTCGGGCCCGGTTGCCAATCACGCTGCCGAACGGGATCACGTCCGCCTCAACCCCCGACATCCCGCCCACCATCGCGGCGCGGCCAATACGCACGAACTGGTGGAGCGCTGCGCTGCCGCCGATCACCGCGTGCGCGCCGATCGACACGTGCCCGCCCATTACCGCGTTGTTGGCGATAATCACGTGATCGCCCAGCGTGCAGTCGTGCGCCACGTGGGCCACCGCCATCAGCATGCAATCCGCACCGATCCGCGTGATGCCGTTCGCGCCGACACTGCCGCGGTGGATCGTGCAGTGCTCGCGTATCTGCGTGCGGGCGCCGATCTCGCAGCATGTTGGCTCGCCGCGATATTTCAGGTCCTGCGGCTCCAAACCCACGGTGCAGAATGGAAACAGCACCGCCTCGGTACCGATCTGCGTGCGCCCATCAACCACGACATGGGAAATAAGGCGCGCGCCGTCCTCGATCGTCACATGCGGGCCGACAGTGCAGAACGGGCCGATTCGGACTCCCACGCCAAGTCTCGCCCCGCGAGAGACGATGGAGCTGGGATGGATCGTGGTTTCTACCCTGGTCGGTTCGAGCGTTGCGGCGATCGCGTCCATGCCTGGAAAACCCTTCACGCACCGGTGGGCAGGCTAGAGGCGCTGCACGCCCGCGGCCAACTCAATCATTGTTGCCGCACATTTCACCTGAAAGCGGTGTAATCGATTGTTTCGCCAGCCTATTCCGGTGAAACACCCGGCCCCGCAGCGCGCTCCATGATCATCGCGGCATAGGTGGCTTCGGCAACCGAGACGCCGTCTACCCGCGCGATCGCGTGAAACTTCCAGACATTCCCGCGGTTGCGCTCCTTGACCACGTGGATTCGAAGCTGATCGCCGGGCACCACGGGGCGGCGGAACTTCGCGCCCTCGATCGACATGAAATACACCACCTTACCGGCCGACTCCGGCCCAAGAGTCTCGACCACCAACACGGCGGCAGTCTGTGCCATGCTCTCGATGATCAGCACGCCCGGCATCACCGGGTGGTTGGGAAAGTGTCCCTGAAAGAACAACTCGTTGATCGACAGGTTCTTGATCCCGATTGCGGACCGGTCGCGGACAAGATCGACCACCCGATCGATCATCAGGAACGGATAGCGGTGCGGGATCGCCTGCATGATGCGGGCGATATCGACCAACGGGACCGCCTCACCGGTACCTTCGGATTCGATCACCCTCGCCGTTCGCTCGCCGCGGCTCGCATCCATTGCCGTCAGTCCGTTTGCTTCTCGCCGGCTGCCGGCCTCGGCTTGCGCACCAAGCGGCGCAGCGCGGCCACTTGGCGGAAGAAATCGCGAAAAGCCATGGCCGGGCTACCGATCACCTCGGTCCCCTCGGCCACGTCCGACATCACGCCGGCCTGGGCGCCGATGCGGGCGCCCCGGCCAATTCGGAGATGCCCGATCAAACCGGCCTGCCCGCCGATCATCACTTGGTCTTCCAGAATCGTGGAGCCGGAGATACCGACCTGCGCGACGATGACACAGCCGCGCCCGAGACGCACGTTGTGCCCGATCTGCACTAGGTTGTCGAGGCGGGAGCCGGCGCCGATCACAGTGTCATGCAGGCTGCCGCGGTCAATGGTCGTGTTCGCGCCGACCTCGACGTCGTCCTCCAGAATCACTCGCCCCAACTGCGGCACTGACCGGAATCCCGCCGGCGTCACCGCAAAGCCGAAGCCATCTTGGCCGATCCGCGCGCCGGGATAGACCGCCACCCGTGCCCCCAGCAAGGCATGGCTGACGGTTGCCAGGGCGCCGATCCGGCATTCCGGGCCCAATACCACGCCCTCGCCAATCACCGCGCCCGGACCGATGCGGCAGCGCGGACCGATCTCGGCCCGCGCCCCGATGACTGCCAAAGGGCCGATCTCGGCAGTGGGGTCAAGTCGAACGTCCGGAGCTACCACGGCAGCAGGGTGTATGCCTGGACACGGGGGGGCGGCCGGATAGAACAGTGCCGCCACCAACGCCCAAGCGGCGTAGGGCTCTTCCGTCGGCAGCGGCACCGTCCCGGTCGGGACCCGCGGGACCATGTCCGGATGCACCAGCACTGCGCCGGCGCACGTCGCATCCAGTGCCGGCGCGTAGCGGCGGTTGTCCAGGAAGCTCACTTGGTCGGGGCCCGCAGTCTGCAGTGGCGCCACGCCGCTCAGCGCCAGATGCACGGCGGGCGCATCCAGACCTGCCGCCGCGGCCACCGCCTCCAGGCTGTGCGGTCCGGTCCGAGCAAAGAATCGCGGATCCCCCGCGATCTCCGGAATCCCTTGCGTTGCTCCGCTCGTCTGTGGCCCGCTCACACGTCAGGGATGCTTCTGGGCGCCCGCCTGGGCCGGCGCGGCGGCGGCGACCGGCCCAGTGCTGACGGGCGAAACGCCTTCGGCCGGGATCACCACCGACGCAAGCGCCTTGTTCAGCATCTCCGTCACCTCCGGCGTGATGTCGAACTCAGGGATGTTCACCGCCACTTCGGCGCGCTGCAATACAAGGTTCATGCCACGGCTGCCGGCGACCTTTTGGACCACTTCGCTCAACGTGCGCTGGATCTGTAGCAACGCATACTGCCCTTGTTCCTGGATGATCCGGTTGCGCTCGGTAAAGGTGTGCCGCGACTCGGTGATGCGATCCTGCAGCTCCTTCTCTTTCGCCCGGACTTGTTCGGGCGTCAGCTTGGCGCGGTCGGTGGCCAGTGCCTGCCCCATGTCGCGCAACTTCACCTGCTCCTGCTGCGCATCTTCATTCAGTTTCTGGCGCCGCAGGGCGATCACTTTGTCCGCCGCCTGGTACGCCACCGAGGCGCGCAACACGTCCGGTACCTGACAGCACCCCGATCACTGCGGCAGGAGGCAGTGTGCCATGGGGAACGTCGGGAACGGGGGGCGCGGGCGGAAGCTGCACCTGAATTTGCTCCGGACTGGCCGCCGGAGCCGTTTCGTCAGGCGGTGCCGTGTCCGCCAGCGGAGGCGGTTGGGTGGCCGCCGCGGGCGCGGGTGCCGGTGCCGCCGCACGAGCCGGCGCCCGGCGCTCGGGCGCCGGGCGGGGCTGGTTCGGTATGAACCAGTTCTGCCCCTGATTTTGCGCCAGCATTTGCTGAGCTTCGGCGCGCTGACTAGGGAACAGCAGGACGGCCCAACCAAGAGCCACCGCTGCGAGAAGACGATATTGCAACACTAGAACCTCGTGCCGAAACCGAATCTGAAGATCTGCGTCTGGTCGAACGGCTGTTTCACGACGAAGGGCGTCACGTCAACATTGATTAGCCCGAATCCCGACCGCCAGGTCAGACCCAGGCCTGCGCCGACTCGCGGCGTGGCGGAATTGGTCACCGGCGGGCACTGGCTGCCGCCGCTGCTGGGCAGGTTGGACCCGGGACAGACGCCCGTTTCGAAGGTTCCCTGACTAAGTGCGCCGACGTCGACGAAAGTGTGGCCCGACAACCCGAATTCGGCCGAGACGAAAGGCAGCGGGAAATTGAGCTGCTGCGATTCGGTCCACAGGAATCGCCCGCCCAGCGAATTGCCGTCCGTTTCGTCGTGCGGGCCGACGCCGCCGGTCTCGAACCCGCGCAGGTTGTCGCCGCCGAGGTAGAACCGGTCGATCACCGACTCCTGGTGACCAAGAGGGAATAGATAGCCGATCCCGGCGGTCAGCGCGATGCCCCAGTCGCTATTGCCGGTGAAGCGATCGAGAGGAATGTAGTATCCGGCGTCCGCGCGGGTCCGCACGAAAACCGCATTGCCACCGAGCCCGGCGAAATCCGAGCCCAGCGTTGCGATGTAGCCCGAGTGCGGATCTGTCGTGCTGTCGCGGTAGTCCAGCGTCATGACCTGGCTTACCTGCGACAGCAGCGTGTAGCCTTCCTGGCTGGTGATGTAATAGCTCGACCCTGCCGTGACGTTGTACACTGTGCGTCCGACCAGCGAATAGCTCCAGACTTGGCGCAGATGGTCGGTGAAGTCATAGCCGGCCCGGACCGCAAAACCGACGCGCCGCTCGTCATACGGCTCGGTGCCGAGATTGTTGGTCTGCACCAGGAACAGGTCACCCCCGACCAGCAGGTTGCGATCGAGGAAATAGGGCTGGGTCACCGACAGGTCGATCGAGCTGCGCCTCTGCGCCAAGATACCGTTGATCCCGGCGTCGATGCCGGTACCGACGAGATTGCGTTCGTGCAAACCGGCATCGAGCAGCGCTCCGGCATCGGTCGAATAACCCGCGCCGATCGTCAATTCGCCGGTCGCCTTCTCCTGGACCGTGGTCGTGATCACCGCCTTGTCCGGCGCCGAACCGGGCGCCGTGGTGATGTTCACGTTCTGGAAATAGCCCAGATCAGTTAGCCGTTGGCGGGTGCGGCGGATTGCGCTGGCGTCGTAGGCATCGCCCTCGGCGATCTGGAACTGTCGCCTGATCACGCGGTCCTGGGTCCGCACGTTGCCGACGATGTCGATCCGTTCGACATAGACGCGCGGCCCTTCGGTCACGTCGTACGTGATGTCAACGGTGTGGGTCGCCGGATGGCGCTCGACTCGCGGCGACACTTGCACGAACGCGTAGCCGTGGCTGCGGACATAGTCCTCCATCAGATCCGCCGTGCGCCCCACCGCGTCACCGTCGTACCAGTCACCGGAGGCGAACTGAAGCTGCCCGACAAGAGCCTGATCGGTGATCCCCTTCAATTGCGAATGGATGGCGACTTTGCCCACCCGATAACGAGCGCCCTCGTGCACCGTGAAGGTCACGAAGAACGCCCTCCGATCGGGCGAAAGCTCGGCCGAGGCATCAGTCACCTCGAAATCGACGTAGCCCTGATGCAGGTAGAACCGACGCAGCAGCTCCTTGTCGAAATTCAGCCGTTCAGGGCTGTACTGGTCAGAGGATGAGAGGAACCGCCACCAGCGTTCTTCGCGGCTATTGATGGCTTCGGCAAGCCGGCCTGAGCTGAACGCCTTGTTCCCGACGAACGAGATCCGGCTGATCAGAGTCTCGGGCCCGTCATTGATCTGGAACACGACATTCACGCGATTTTCTGGCAGCCGGATGATCTCCGGCTCCACGCTGGCGTCGTAATAGCCTTTGGCCGCGTAAATATTGAGTATCTTCTGGCGGTCGGAGTCGGCGGCTGCAGGGGTGAACACCGCACGGGGGCGAAGCTGAATCTGGTCGCGAATTTGCGCATCCGTCACTTCGTGGTTTCCCTCGAACACGACCTCATTGACCAGCGGGTTCTCGACCACATGGACGACCAGGGTGTTGCCCTGCCGGGTCAGGCTGACGTCCTGGAACAGACCGGTCGCGTACAGGGTCTTGAGGCTCTCGTTGATCGGGCCGGGCGCAAACGGGTCACCAGGATGGACCAGCATATACAACTCGATAGTACCGGCGTCGATCCGCCGATTGCCCTCCACCTGGATCGCGGCAATTGCGCCGCCGGCCGGGACCGGGCTGATGGCCGCAGGAGAAGGGGATGCCCCGGCCGGCTGGGCCGTAGGCGCCTGAGGCGCGGCGGCCGGTGCGGGGGCGCTAAATGCGGACGGCACGAGAAAAGACAATAGGCAAGCCGCGGCGACCAGCGCAGCACGTAAGCGGATCAAACGGCTAGCCTCCCGTGTGAAGCCTCAGCCCGAAGAAACCGCCGCACTACACGGAAACCCGGGCGGGCAAAGCGGGGCGGGACAATAGCCGCCGGCCCAAGGCGACGCCAGCCGTCGCGAGGTAACGCTAGGGTAACGCTGGCCGCCGAAGCCCTGCAATGTCGTGCCAGCGAAAGGCCGGCATTCATGCAGCGAGGCGCACGTGAGGGATCGTGCCCGTGGACAAGCGCAGGCCATGCCTCGCCTTGTCCGGGCGCTACACCGATGTATCCGGCTTCGCCTACACCTCTCTCGCATGTGCGGGAGAAGTCGCGGCTCGTCTTCGCCGAAGCGAAGCTTCAGCGAAGACGGATCAGCACGGCAGGTGAGGGTCTACCTCGCCGCGAACAAATAATCCGGATTCAGCCATCGCAGTCACGGTGGCCGGATTGAGCTGACCGTTCGGCTGCAGCCCCCGCCCTTGCTGGAACTGCGCGATGGCATTCTGGGTCCCCGCGCCCCATACCCCGTCAATGCCGCCGTGATAGTACCCCAGTTGGCTCAGCCGCTCCTGAACCATCTGCATGGCGTGGACGCTCAACCCCGGTTCATACGCCGGCGCGACCGGGGCCACCGCCGGCGGAACCACTGCTAACGCAGGCGCGCCAAGCAGCGCCGCTGGGTCCAGTCCCAGGCTGGCAACCGTTGCTTGGTTCAACTCCCCGGTCGGCTGCAGCGCGTGCATCTGCTGGAACCGCTGAAGCGCGGTGACGCTGTCAGGTCCCCATTGCCCATCGATCGCGCCGGGATAGCCCCCGACTTGGCGCAATCGCTCCTGCACCATCTGCACCGCCCGCGGCGAAAGCGGTTGCGCATATGTCAATTGCACTGTCTGAGCGTGGCCGGCTGCGGCGCCGACTGAAATCCCCGTGCCGATCAGCAGCGCGGCGGCCAAATGCGTCAAAGATCGCATGTCGTTTCCCTCCGATCCCGGCCGACGGGCCGGGTCACCGGAAGGAACGCTGGAGTCACGCCAATGGTTTAGGCCCGGAAACGCTCGCCCCGCACCGACCCCGATCGCTCAGGATGCTCGGGCGCTCGTTGTCAGCAGTCGCTCGATCGGATCCCAAACGAACGCGGTCTGCAGCACCCCTCTGCCGCCGACACGCACCATGCTCTCGGCCACCGGCCGACCGCCGAGCCGCTCGTAGAACCAGCGGCTGGGATTGTCGCGCAGCACCCAGAGGTAAGCCGAGCGGCACCCGTTCTCGGCCAGATACGCTCCAGCGGCCCTCATCAGCCGACGCCCGACGCCCCGATCGCGCCAATCATCAAGTACGTACAGAGTTCTCGATCTCCCCCTCTGCCAATCGCTGACCGCTGACCTCGTGCAGCCGCGCCCGCCCGGCTGACGCGAAGCCGATGACCCGCGGACCAGAGCCGGCCGGCACGTCCAGCCCTGACGCGGTCGCGACGTACACACCAGTCGTGCTGCGGATCGCACTGTCGTAATACGCTGCCTGGCGAGGAATCGAGAGTCCGGCGAGATAATCATCGGGCAGGATTCCCGGATAGGTGGAACGCCAAGCCGCCACGTGCACTGACCCGATCGCCGCCGCGTCGGACGGCCGCGCGCGGCGGATGCCGATCACGACGGAGACCCCGCGCGCCGCTCCAGCACCGCCGCGAAGAACCCGTCGGTCCCATGACGAGCCGGCGTCAGCGCCAGAAAACTGTCACTGACAAAAGGAGCAACGCCCTCCGGCCACACCTGCGCCGGGGGCGTAATCGCAAATTCTGGATGGCGAGCAAGGAAGCCGTACACCTGGGCCTCGTTCTCCTCGGAGAGCAGGGAGCACGTAGCGTAGATCAACTTGCCGCCAATGCGAACAAGTTCTGCCGCCCGATCAAGGATTGCCGCCTGCTTAGGCACGAGCTCGGCCAGATCCGCCGGGGCGAGCCGCCGGCGCGCGTCGGGATTGCGTCGCCAGGTCCCGATCCCCGTGCAAGGCGCATCCACCAGCACACGGTCGAAGCTGCGGGCACGTCGCTTCAGCGCCTTGTCCCCGGGTCCCAGCACGTGTCGTTCGACATTATGCACCCCCGCGCGGCGCAACCGCCGCACCGCGGAGTCCAATCGCGCCGCCGAGACATCGCATGCGAGGATGTGCCCGGTATTGGCCATGGTCATCGCCATTGCCAGGGTCTTTCCTCCGGCCCCGGCGCAAAGATCGGCCACCCGCATTCCGGGCCGCGCATCGGCCAGCAGTGCGATAAGCTGGCTCCCCTCATCCTGGATCTCGACCAGGCCGGCTCGGAACGCTGTGCTGGAGGTCACCGGCCGGCGTCCGGCGACGCGCAACCCCCAGGGTGAAAGCCGCGTGGGCGCGCCCTCGATCCCTTCCGCTGCGAGTGCCGCGCGGGCCGCCTCCCGCGGGGTCCTCAGCAGGTTCACCCGCAGATCGAGCGGCGCCGGCTCGGCCAGAGCCGCCAACTCGGCCGACAGAGCCGCGCCGAATTGGGCCTCTAGCAGTGGCAGCAGCCAGTCCGGAACCTCGAGTCGCACCGCTACGGGCATGTTCGGATGGTCCAGAGTATGGCTGGCAATGCGACGGAGGCTCGCCAACTCCGCTGTCGTCAACGGTGCCGCCGCGAATCGCCCGCCGGAGAAGAGTTGCGCCAAACCCGCCGGCGCCATTCCTTCCACCAGCAGTGAGGCAGCGATCATCAGCCGCGGCGTCGGTTCCACGCCGGCCTGCGCCAGCCACCAAGACAGGCGGCGCCATGCGCGCAGCACGCACCACACCCGATCGGAGGTCGCCCGCCGATCGCCGGATCCGATGAAGCGGCGGGTGCGAAAGAATTCGTTGGCTACGGCGTCGGCCGGGCGCGGATCGGCGTCGATCCGGGCAAGGAGTTCGATCGCTGCGGCGAGGCGGCCGGCCGGGGTCAGGTGAGGGCGCGCTCCAGGCCGGAAAGGTCGGTCAACTCCGTCGCCTCGCTTCGAAGGCCGTACTCGTCCGGCTGTCCGGCCCGGTTCACCCAGAAGACGCGGAAGCCGAATGCGCGGGCGCCGAACGCATCCCATGGGTTGGATGATACGAACGCCATCTCTTTGGCAGGAAGGCCGAACCGAGCGGTCGCCAGCGCATAGACCCGCGGGTCCGGCTTATAGACGCCGGCCGCATCGACACTCAGCACGTCGTCGAGCAGCTCTGCTATCCCCGCTGCTTCCACGGCCTCAGTCAGCATTCCGGGTTCGCCGTTCGACAGGATGGCCCGCCCGATGCCGCGGCCCGCCAGCCCGCGCAACACGTTCGCGGCTTCCGGGTATGCGTCCAGCCGCCGAAAGGCGCCCAGCACATCGCGCAGCAGGTTCACATCCGAGATGCCATGCCGTGCCGCAACGAAAGCGAGCGCCTCCTGCGCCAGCTGCCAGAAGTCGCGATAGTGTCCCGGTCCGGCCAGCGAACGCACCCAGGTATATTCTATATGCTTCTGGCGCCACTCGGTGCTGATGCGCTGCCAGTCCGGGCCCAGCCGGGCCGCGTGTGCCCGCATCGCCGCATTCACGTCGAGCAGCGTGCCGTACGCGTCGAATATAACAACCTTCGCCATGGCGCGCTTATACCATGCGGCCGACACAGCCAAGAAGGGGCTGGGCGGGACCTCGGATGTACATCTGGCGGTTGGTGGGTCGTCATGTACATCCGGCTTTCATGGGTCGTTAATTTAATCCCAGCGGGCCTGCCCTATGACTGCTCGGGTGGTACGAGGGTGGACATCATGGAGACTGATGTGTGTCCAACCTCTTGCACTGGAGCTCCTAGACCTCGCCCGAGACATAGGCGTCCCAGCGGGGCGACCGCTAGCAATGGTACACGCCAGCCGCGCAGCGCCGCGTCGTGCGCCGTGCCGCGCCGGCGACACTTACGGGCGTGGCCGGACGGCCGATGATGGCTTCGGCAACTGACATCAAGGAACCCTGGCGTACGTACGAGACTGGGTCCGCTTCCATAAAGAAGCCGAATGCCAGGACGAAGATGGATAGTTTCAGAACTGTCGACATTATCCTGTTCACTCCCCTTTGATAGTCATGTCGCCAATCGCGTTGACCGTGACCGAAGCCGGATCGAGCTTCTTTGCGCCCTGCGGCGGCACAAATGCGAATCGCGCGGCGTCGACCTGCGGCGCCACATTCCAATCTCTGAGCTGCAGTGTATATTCGGGTGCACCACTGACCGCCTTGGTCGTTATCACATATCTGAGCGGCAGCGGTTTGTCCCCTGTCGTCACCCATAACTGCCAGTCCACGTCCGCCCCGCGGAAGGCAAGTTGGTGAACCTCGATGCCGTCGATGAAGGTCATTCCGACATGGTTGCCGCTGGTCATGTCCGTTGTCGCGCTGTCCAGCGGCTTGGAGACAAGAAGATCGGCGCCGGGCGCGTCGAACCCTAAATTATGCACGACAACGATCGCGGCATCTATGCTGGGCGCGTCAAGCTGCAGATACGCATTGGCCTTCTGCGCGAAGAGGGTGAGCGTTTTGCCGTCGAGGAACACTTCGGCGGTGCCGGCCGCGCCTCTGCGGATAGCATATAGCTTGTCCGGCCGCTGCATCACGATCTCGCCGGAGTGGAGGAACTGGAGTTTCTGGCCTTCAGGGGTTACGATCTCATCAACCGAGGAGTATTCGATCGAGAAGCTTTTCAGGCTGCCCAGATAGTTTGACATGCTGGCAAGTACGCTCTGCGCGTCGTGGTCGACAGCTCCCTGGGCAAGCGCACTCGGAGGCAGCGCAAGAACACACATCCACGCCACTGCGTAGACCAGGACCGTTTTGGTAAAGTACGACCACACCTTCATGATTTACCCCCACCCGCTTCGTCCCGTGACCGTTGCGCATCACGACGGAGCAGCACTATCCTTCCCCTACTCGCAACCGCACCACGCCGACGATGACCGGGCGTTGCTGAAGAACATCTCAGGGCGGTTTCGCCATTTCCGGATGCCGTTTCCAATTATTATCCTTGCTTCTACGCCGCAGTGCAATTGTAAGATTTGGCCCCGGACGGCGGCTCGCCCGGCATCGTGGATGCTGCCGCCGCTCCAGAGATTAGGTCAACCGACCGCGGCATAACCGCCGTGCAGAGATATTAGTCCTGCCGGTAGTTGGGTGCCTCGCGCGTGATCGCCACGTCATGCACGTGGCTCTCGCGCAGGCCGGCGCCGGTGACCCGGCGGAATCGCGCTTTCGCTTGCAGCTCCGGGATCGTGGCACTACCGGTATAACCCATGCCGGCGCGCAGCCCGCCGACCAACTGGTGCACCACTTGCGCAACCGGCCCCTTGTAGCCGACCCGTCCTTCCACGCCTTCCGGCACCAGCTTGAGCTGGTCCTGGATGTCCTGCTGGAAATAGCGGTCGGCCGAGCCCCGCGCCATGGCGCCCTGGCTGCCCATGCCGCGATAGGATTTGTAGGAACGGCCCTGGTAGAGGAATACCTCGCCCGGCGCTTCGTCGGTGCCAGCCAGCAGGCTGCCCACCATCACTGCGTCCGCCCCGGCGGCGATCGCCTTGACGATGTCGCCCGAGTTGCGCATCCCGCCGTCGGCGATCGCCGGTACACCACGCTCCCGACACGCGGCCGCACATTCCAGTACCGCGGTGAACTGCGGTACGCCGACCCCGGCGATCACGCGCGTGGTGCAGATGCTGCCCGGCCCGATGCCGATCTTCACCGAGTCCGCGCCGGCCTCGATCAGCGCGATCGCCCCCTCGGGCGTTGCCACATTGCCGGCCATTACCTGCACGGAGTTGGATAGTTTCTTGACCGTTTCCACCGCGGCCAGCACGCCGGCCGAATGGCCGTGCGCGGTATCGACCACGATGACGTCTACCTCGGCGGCGACCAGCGCGCGGGCGCGGACCTCGCCATCCGGGCCGACCCCGGTCGCGGCGGCCACGCGCAGCCGGCCCAGCCCGTCCTTGTTGGCCAGCGGGTGCGCCTGGGCCTTGTCCATATCCTTGACGGTGATCAGCCCGACGCAGCGATAGGCCTGATCGACCACCAGCAGTTTCTCGATGCGGTGCCTGTGCAACAGCCGCCGTGCCTCCTCGGGGCCCACGTCGCCGCTGACGGTGACAAGGTTCTCCCGCGTCATCAGCTCATAGACGCGGAGGCTGGGGTCGGTGGCGAAGCGGACGTCGCGATGGGTCAGGATGCCGACCAGCCGTCCGCTGTCGCGCTCGACGACCGGGATGCCGCTGATCCGATGCGCCGCCATCAGCGCGCGGGCGTCAGCGAGCGTCTGGTCGGGGTGAATGGTGACGGGATTCACGACCATCCCCGACTCGAATTTCTTCACCTGATGCACCGCGGCCGCCTGCGCAGCCACGTCGAGATTCTTGTGGATCACCCCGATGCCGCCGAGCTGCGCCATGGCGATCGCCATTTCACTCTCGGTCACCGTGTCCATGGCGGCCGAGATGATCGGGACATTCAGCGGGATGTCGCGGGTGAGCGTGGTGGTGGTATCGGTCGCGGTGGGCAGCACCTGCGAATAGCCGGGCAGCACCAGCACGTCGTCGAACGCCAGCGCCTCCTCGATGCGGAGCACGGCGGACGGATCGGTATGGGTGTCAAATGCCATGGTCGGGCGGGCCTTTCCGAACCTTGGCGGCCCCACATAGGCCGATGCCTCCCGCCGCGCAAGCAAGCGAATGTGACAGACATCGCTTGAGGGCCGAAACAGTCCCGCGCACATTGGCACCCGTTTTGGTCTCGGCCGGAGCCTCGCGCATGAACGGACTCGATCCCCTGCGGCTGCAACGCGTCGTCGATCGCCTGCTTGCCCCGTGGGACCGACCAGCCGGACCGGGCATGACGCTCGGCGTGGTGATCGAGGACGAGCTGGCCGTCCACCGGAGCACCGGCCTGGCCAGCGTCGAGCTTGGGGTGCCGATCGGTCCCGCCACGACGTTCCGCATCGCCTCGGTTTCCAAACAGTTCACCTGCGCGGCGGTCCTGCTGCTCGCCGCCGAGGGCAAGCTGCGGGTGGAGGACGATGTCCGCGATTGGCTTCCCGAACTGCCTGATCTGGGGGTCCGCATCACGCTCGATCACCTGATGCACAACTGCTCCGGCATCCGCGACATGCTGGAGATCATGCGTCTGGGCGGCGTGGACCTGTCGCAGCCGATGACGCACGACGACCTGATGACCGGCATCTGCCGCCAGCGCGGTCTCAATTTCCCCCCGGGGTCGCGGTATCTCTATAGCAATTCGAATTTCCTGCTGCTCGGCCGGGTCGTCGAGAAGGCCAGCCGCCAATCCCTCCGAGAATTCCTGGACCGCCGCATCTTCGCACCGCTCGGAATGAGCGCCACGCGCCACGTCGAAAGTCCCGCGGAGGCAGTGCCCGGTCTCGCCACCGGTTATTTCTCCCAGAACGGCGGATGGCGGCGGGCGCAGCACGGCTTCCCCCTGCACGGCGAGGGCGGCCTCGTTTCATCGGTCGACGACTTGGTGCTCTGGCACTGCCATCTCGGCTCCGGGCGCGGGGTGGCACTTGCCGATGCGCTGACCGCGCGCATGGATTTCACCAACGGGCGGCCGAACGCTTACGCTCGTGGCGTCGGCCTGCGTCGGTATCGCGGCCTGTCGATTGCCGAGCATGGCGGGCTCTGGCCCGGTTACAAGACGGCGTTCCTGCGCATCCCTGATCCGGGCCTGGCGCTGGTCTGCATAACCAATGACGCCGGCGCCGATCCGCACGCTGTCGCCTCGCAAGCGCTGGACGCCATCATCGACGACATGCCGGGTGTGCATCCTGCCCCGGCCCTGCCGCCTAGGGCGGAGCTGGGTCGCTACGCCGGACGGTGGCTTGACCGGGAGGGTGGGGCCACCGCCGATATTGGGCTGAGCGATGACGGAGTGCTGAAGGTTACGATCTACGGCGTATCCTTCGTTGCGTGCGCTACAGAAGACGGTCGTCTCGGCAGCCCGACCTGCAGCACGCCATTCGCCTTCCGCTTGCTCGGCGCGGGCGACATGCTGGAGGTGGAGCACGATTCGGGTGTGATCGTGACCTATCACCGTGTGCCCGAGGGCGCGGCGCTGCCGAACGGGCTCTCCGGCCGTTACGTCAATGATGACATGGCGGCGAGCTGGACCATTGACGGTGCCTCGCTCACTGTCGCCGGCCCGCTGCGACTTGGGACGCAATGGTCGGTCGAGCCTGTCGAGGGTGATGCGATCCGTGTGATGGCGCCGACGGCGCTTTACAACGCCTGGCTCGACGCGCGTGTGCTGCGCGCGCCGGGCGGGCGGATCAACGGACTCACGGTCAATGGTGGACGGGCGCGCAGGCTGGTTTTCCGGCGGGCAGAGTAGGCTAACGCTGCGGCTCGACCACCACCGTGCCAATCTTCCCGCCCGCCTCCACCGCCTTGTGCGCGGCCGCCGTCTCGTACAGTGGGAACTTCGCCGCCACTGTCAGCATGCGTCGCCCTCTGGCAGTCCAGCGCGCGATGTCCGCCTGTGCGCGACGGCGCACTTCGGGTGGCGAGGTTGGCAGCACCATGAAATGCACCGAGATATTCCGCGCCATCAGTTCGCGGACCGGCAGTCGCGGCGTGCGGTCGCCGTTGCTCGCATACACCGCAATGCTGCCGCCGGCGCGCACGCAGGAAATGGTCACCAACAAGTTACCGCCGAAATCAACGTCCACCACGTGATGGACCCCCTGGCCATCGGTGAGTTCGCGCACCCGCCCGGCAACGTCTTCCCGTTTGTAATCGATCGCGTACGCCGCCCCGCCAGCGAGCGCCCGCGCCGCCTTCTCGGCGGAGCTGACCGTCGCGATCACCGTCGCCCCGGCCCAGGCGGCGAGTTGCACGGCGTAGTGGCCGACTGCGCCCGCGCCACCGGTCACCAGCACGTACCGGCCCTGCACCGGTGCGGCCAGGAACACGCAGCGATGCGCCGTCATGGCAGGAATGCCGAGCGTTGCGCCCTCGGCGAAGGACACGTCGTCCGGCAGCTCGGTGACCAGCTCCTCGGCCAGCGCGATGTATTCGGCCGCGGTGCCCATCCAGCGGCCGTTGCGCTGGCCGTTGTACAGCCAGACCCGCGTGCCGATGCGGGTCGGTGCCACGCCGGGACCGACCTTCTCCACCACGCCGGCGCCGTCGCTGTTCGGTACGACGCGCGGATACTCGGGCGGCGTCGCTCCGCCGCGCCGGTAGGTGTCCGACGGGTTCACGCCGGATGCTTCGAGCCGCACCAGGACCTCGCCGTGACCCGGTGTTGGGGTTGGCAGCTCGCCGCAGACCAGGACCTCGTCGGCCTGGCCCTGGCTGTCGTACCAGACAGCGCGCATGCGGCTCCTTTCGTTTTGATCGGGACCAAGCATAACCGCCCTTGCGTGCTCAGGGCAGAGCCTCCTTGCATGCTTCAACAGAGGAGGTGCCCCATGCCCGAACGCTCTCCCCTTCATACCGGCGGCTGCCAGTGCGGCGCCGTCCGCTACGCGCTATACGCCGCGCCGGAGCGAGCCGGCATCTGCTATTGCCGGATGTGCCAGAAGGCGGTCGGTGGACCGTTCCTTGCCTGGGCGGCGGTATCGGTCGCGGACTTCGCCTGGACGCGCGGCGCGCCGGCCACCTTTCGCAGTTCCTCCGCCGCGACGCGCGGTTTCTGCGCCGTGTGCGGTACGCCGCTGATGTTTCGCTACGAAAAGCAGCCGAACCATGTGGATGTGACGATCGGCAGCCTCGATGGCCCGGCAGAGGTAGCACCGACGTTGGCGCTCGGGATCGAGAGCCGGCCGCCGTGGTGCGATCCGGCCGCGCTTGCGGCATTGCCCACGCACCGTACCGGCGAACTCGGCTCGCCCGAGGACTTGACCCGGATCGTCAATTTCCAGCATCCGGACCGCGACACGCCGGCCGGCTGGCGGCCACCCGCTGCATAAGTTCGGTCCCGAGCCGGGTTTGGCGGACCTGCCGCGGTCCGCGCGCGACCGAAAACGATGTCTCGAGATCCGCGAACGCACACTCCAGGCCGACCTCTCCGGCTGGGCCGAAGCGCTCGTGGTGAGCCCGGGCCCGCACCAGCAACTCGGCAGCGAGCAGGCGCAAGCCGACCAGCCTCGCCGGGTCGGGGGCGCTGTCGAGCTGTTCGGCAAGGCGCTCGGCACCGGTCTCCAGCACCGCAACGAGTGCCGCAAGCCCGCCGATCGACGCCGCCGCGTCTGTGCCGCCACCAGAGGCGAGGCGCAACAGCAGGTGACGAAACGTACCGGCGAGACCCGAAAGCCCGATGGCGTCCTCCAGATCGCGGAATGGCAGCGCCATGGTCTCGTAGGCGGTGCCGGCTGGGCCGAGGAGCGCGGTGTGCGGGATAGCGCAGCCGTCGAGCACCAGAGCGCAATGCCGGCTCGGGCGCAGCGCCATGAATTCCGGCATTTCTTTCAGCGCCAGCCCCGGAGTACCGCGCGGCACCAGAAACGCGCCATAACGCTTGCGCCCCACCTCCACGTCCATGACAGCGAACGCGACGAACACGTCGGCGAATGGCGCATTGGTGACCCACGCCTTCTCCCCGGTGATACGGAAGCCGTCGCGATCAGCGTCGGCACGCGTCGTCAGGTGCTTTGGATGCGCGCCGACCCCGGGCTCGGAGATTGCCACCGACGCGCAGGACCCGGCGGCGCATCGCGGTAACCACGCCGCGCGCTGCTCCGCGTTTCCGAAATCGGCGATGAAGAATCGCGCTATTATTTGCCGCGTCGCCCAGGCTCCAGCCAGCCCGAGCAGCCCGGTCCGCTCGGCCAGCGCGGCTTCGGTGCGGGCGATTGCCGCGTACCCCTGCGAGCCTTCCAGCCCTATCCGGAACAACCCAGCGTCCGCCATCCCGGCGAACGGATCGCTGGCCAGCCTGTCTGGCGCGGCGGTCCACGCATCCAGCTCCGTCATCGTCTCGCGCTTCCCAGCGGTGCGCGCCGGCGGCACACTCGGCCGGACCGGCATAAGGAAACGAGTATGACCGAGGATGTCCTGTCGCACATCGGCTGCCTGCTGACCGAGAAGGGCCAGAAGCAGTATGGCCTGCACGACGTCACCCAACTTCAGCATGCGTTGCAGAGCGCTTGGCTCGCTGAGCAAGACGGCGCCGAGCCGCCACTGATCGCTGCTGCACTGCTGCACGATATCGGCCACATGACCCATGAGCTCGGCGAGAATCCGGCCGCCACGGGCGTCGATGACCATCACGAGGAGGTGGCGCACGCCTTCCTTACCCGCTGGTTCGGCCCGGAGGTGACCGAACCGGTGCGTCTGCACGTGGCGGCGAAGCGCTATCTGTGCGCCGTAGAGCCGGACTATTTCTCCCGCCTGTCGCCCAATTCGGTGCTGAGCCTGAAACTACAAGGCGGCCCGATGACGGCCGATGAGGTCGCTGCTTTCCGCGCTCTGCCGCACGCCGAGGCCGCGGTGCGTCTGCGCCGATACGACGAGACGGCCAAGGTGAAGGATCTGGAAACCCCGCCGCCCGAGGCTTTCATGGCCTATGTCGCCACTTGCCTCCGGCGCTGAATGAGCCTGAGGTCACCCGCCGCTTTATTCCATCGGTAACAAGAGAGAGCTTGATGGACCCGAACGCGCTTCCCTTCGACGCCGATGCCATGCTGGACGGGCTGCGTGTCTGGGTGGAGTGCGAAAGCCCGACCTGGGACGCTGCTGCTGTCAACCGCATGCTCGACATCGCCTCGCGCGATCTGGTCATTGCCGGGGCGCGGATCGAGCGCGTCGCCGGCCGAATGGGATTCGGTGATTGCGTGCGGGCGACGTTTCCGCATCCCAGGGCGGACCAGCCGGGCATCCTGGTGATGGGCCATTTCGATACCGTGCATCCGATCGGCACCTTGCAGAAGCTGCCGTTCCGCCGCGAAGGCGACCGCGCCTGGGGTCCGGCGATCTGCGACATGAAGGGGGGCAACTACCTGGCGCTGGAGGCGATCCGCCAGCTTTCTCGCGCGCACGTCTCCACGAAGCTGCCGGTGACCGTCTTGTTTACCAGTGACGAGGAAGTCGGCAGCCCGTCGACCCGCGACCTTATTGAGGCGGAGGCCGCCCGCCACCGCTACGTCCTGGTCCCTGAGCCGGCCCGGCCCGACGGCGGCGTGGTGACCGGCCGCTACGCGATCGCTCGCTTCAATCTGGAAGCGACGGGGCGCCCCAGCCATGCCGGCGCGCGACTGGCCGAGGGCCGCTCGGCAATCCGGGAGATGGCCCGCAAAATCATCGAGATCGAGGACATGACCACGGAAGACTGCACCTTCAGCGTTGGCGTGATCCATGGCGGGCAATGGGTGAACTGCGTCTCCACCACGTGCACGGGCGAGACCCTTTCCATGGCCAAGCGGCAGGAGGATCTGGATCGCGGCGTGGCACGCATGCTGGCGCTATCGGCGTCTTCCAACGACGTGCAGTTCCGGGTCACGCGCGGCGTCGCGCGGCCGGTGTGGGAGCCGGACGCTCAGGTGACGGCGCTGTATGAGCGCGCGCGAGATGTTGCCCGCGGGCTGGGGTTCGATATCCGGCATCAGAGTGCCGGCGGCGGCTCGGACGGCAATTTCACCGGGGCTATGGGCGTCCCGACGCTCGATGGTCTGGGCGTGCAAGGCGCTGGGGCGCATACGCTCGACGAGCACATCGTGGTGGAGAGTCTCGCGGCGCGCGGCCGGCTGATGGCGGGCCTGCTCGCTTCGCTTGATTGATCTTGCGCGGCATGGGCGTGCTGGAGTGGATGTGGCGCGTCGCCGCGGGCAGGCCGCGGCTGTGGATAGCGCTCATCTGCGGCCTGGTTACCAGCGCGGTTCTGCGGCAACACTTCAGCTCGATCGACACTGCGGTGTTGAGCTGGGATGTCGGAGTTGTCGTCTATCTCGTGCTGGCAGCATTCCTTTTCGGCACGGAGCGCGCGGCTCGCATGCCGGACGATGCTGCTCGCCAGCAGGAAGGCGAGTGGACAATCTTCTCGCTCACCATCGCCGCCGCGGTGTTCAGCCTGGTCGCCGTGTTCGACGAGTTCGCCAACACGAACGGTCTGTCGGCAGAGCAGAAGAGCCTGCGTGTTGTACTCGTGGTGGTGACCCTTCTCCAGTCATGGCTGATGACGCATACGAGCTTCGCGCTCCGCTACGCACACGAATATTATTCGCATGACGAGGGTGGGACGGATTTTGACCGCGGACTGGAATTTCCCGGCGAGAGGCGGCCGGACTATCTGGATTTTCTCTATTTCGCCCTGGTGCTTGGGATGACGTTCCAGGTCTCCGACGTGCAGATCACGGCGCGTAAGATGCGACGGCTTGCAACGGTGCACGGATTGCTGAGTTTCCTGTTCAACACGATCATCCTGGCGCTGACGGTGAACATTGCCGCTGGGTTGGTTTAATATTTAGGCGGCCAGGTTTGATGACCGTTCTACACTGTCTTGAGTTCCCGTCCGTCGCTGATCCACATGGCCTGACGCGCGAACCATTCCGGATCGGCGACGCCGTCGGTCGGCAGCACACCGTATCGGATGAAATGTCTCAGCAACTCGGTCTCGTGCGACGGATCGGGCATCGTCTCGAGCGCCTCCAGCAGGAAGCATTTCAGTGCCGAGGAGCCGGTTTCGACATGGCGCCGCAAGCAGCGTTTCGTCAGAGCGAAGTTCGGCTGGCCAGCGTAGACACCGGCCGACGGCGCCATTGCATTGATCGCGTTCAAGACACACCGGCGCTGCGCGTGAGAGGGGAGCCCCAACAGATCTTCTGGCTCGATCGGCTCCGACATGTCGATCCGCAGGCGCCCCATGCGATACGGCAGATGGAACTTGTAGCCAAGTGATTGTCCGGGCAGGCCGCCGCTGAAGCGGATCGGCACGATACGCCGCCGCAACTGCAGCGTAACGTCCATCAGGTCCTTGGCCATGAGCTGAACAAGCTGGCCTTCGTGGTACTCCCGCCAGCCCCCGACATGCACAAGAAGCGAGCGGCCGCCGAGCTGATCCTTCAGGCCAATCAGGAAATCCCGCGCAGGTTTCAGCTCATGCGGAACCGCGAGGACCGTGATGAGATGAGCGGCGGGGTGCGAAAGACGCCTGAGATGCTCGGCCAGCAACGCGCAATGCTCGCCATAGTCATTATCGAACAGCCCGGGATGCGTGACGACCAGCAGCGGTACCCCGGCGAGCGCTAGATGGATGTAGGAGAAGAGAAACGACTCGTAGCTCGTCTGATGATTGGCGTAATAGCAGACGGGTTCGCGGGCGAAGCGCAGCGTAGACCCTGGATGGTCGAACAGGTGATCGATAGGCGCCAGGGCCATGTCTACGGGGAGACCGACGCCTGCAACGCGCGCGCGCAATGCGTTTCGCAGGTCCGGCAATGATGACGATTCAGGCGGTAAAGGCGGTCGGAGGGCCTCCCCGGCTGGCGAATCGAGCAATGCGGACTGCATCACTGGCGAGGCTCCGCCACGTGGGGCATTTGGGTGTCAGGGAAGTGCACGGTGCGTGACGGTTCTTGGCTCATTGGCGTAATTTGTGTGAACAAGATCGAATCTGTCTCGTGATGCTTATGTGACGGTATGGGCCGGTCGTCGGCTGAGCGGTGACCACTCGTCGGGGCCGATATCAGACAGACGGGACCCTCGGATTCCAACCGGGGTTGGCCCGCCGGTCACGACCGGATACTACCATCGCAACGGCGAGGAAGGGGGGCAGGTTGAGCCACACAGCGGACGCTTCACGGCGGGAACACCGGCATCGATTGCACGTGCCACACCCGCATGTGCTGCACGGGTTGGTCACCTTCCCGCGCCGGCTGTTGCCGTGGATCGAGCCCTGGTTCCTGGCCTATGCGTGCCTCGGAATCGTCCAGGGCGGGATGCTGCCATTGCTGCTGCCACTCTCCGCCGGCGGATCGACGCACGCGGGCATGATTGTCGGCGTGATGAACCTTACCGGTCTGACCGCCCCCTTCTGGGGCCATCTGGCAGACCGACGGCGGTTGCACCGGCAGGTTCTGCTGGCCGGCATGTTGGCATCGCTGGTGGCGTTGGTGCTGATGCCGGTACCGCTTGGCCTTTCTCTCAAGACCGTTCTGGCTGGCATCCTTGGTCTTGGCTTCGCGGCAGCGAATACCGTGGCGAACATGTTCATCGTCGAGGTGCGGCCACGTGAGGAATGGGATGCGCGCATCGGCGCGCTGCAGGCCCTCAGCGGGCTTGGTCAGGTTGTGGGCCTTTTGCTCGCCGGCTTCATCGGCGGTCGCTACGCGCTTGCGTTTGGGGTCGCGGCGGCTCTCGTCGGGGCAGCGGTGCCGACTGCCTGGCTGACGCTGCGGGGGATTCAGGTGCCGGTTCCGCGCGCGGCGGCAGCGGCGCACCCGCCACTTGGCGGGGAGGGATGGGCGTGCGCGCCTCAGCGGCTGTTCCATCTGCCCACCTGGCATGGGCTCGGGACGTTGTTATGCGAATTGGAAATGCCGTTCGCCCGTCTGCTGATCGTCTGGTTCGTCGCGTTTGTCGCGATTGGCGCAGTGCTGACGATGTTTCCGTTGGCGCTGATTCAGGCGTTTGGCGTGTCAACGGGATTGCCCGCCACCGCTTATGCTTTCGCGGCGGCGGCCAGCCTGGGGATTTATCCGCTGGCGGCGAGCGTCGCGACACGCCGCGGCGGGCGGTTGGTGCTCCAAGCGGGTTTTACCGCGCGCGCCGTTGCCATCGGGATACTGGCCGTCGGCTTCCTGTCGCGGATGGGCGGGGTACCGCTCATTCTCTGCGGATTTGTCGTTCTGGTAATGGCGTGGCCGCTGCTGGGTGTCAGCGGTACGGCGCTGGCGGCGGAACTCGCACCTGGCGAGAAGGGGGAGGCACTCGGCCTGTTCAACGCCTCGTCGTCGCTCGCTGGTGCAGTCGGCGCGTTCCTTGGCGGTTGGGGGATGGAGATGGCGGGGTATGGCACAGTCTGCATGGTGTCCGCCGTTGCCGTCGCACTGGCAGCCTTGTGCTCAGCGGGGATTGCGGCCGTGTCGCAGGTGAGGTCCGCGCTATGAAATCCGAAGAACTGGCGGCAGCCCTTCTGGCCAACACCCATGCAGACATTCCCTACATTGACCCGTTCAGCCCCGAGCGGCCGCTGATGCTGGAGTGCTACCGGCCTGAAACGCACACTCCTGAGAAGCCGGTCGTCATTGTGCAGCACGGGATGAACCGCAATGGCGACGACTATTGCAAAGCATGGATTCCCACCGCGGCTAGACGCGGACTATTGGTCATCGCAATCACTTTCCCCGAGGCGTCCTGGCCTGGCCCTTACCTCTACAACCTCGGCAACGTGCGAGACAAGGACGGCACTGTCCGTCCGCGTGAGAGCTGGTCGCAGGCCATTCCAGGTCGTGTCTTCGCGCTGCTTCGCGCGTCCGGTGTGACAACGCGCGACAAGGCTTATCTGTGGGGCCATTCCGCCGGCGGGCAGTTCGTCCACCGGCTGATGGCGACACAGCCGCATGACATCTTCGAGGCGGTCGGTGCCGCCAATGCCGGCTGGTATTCAGTGCCGACGCTGGACCTTCCTTATCCGGAGGGCCTCGGCGGCATTGGCCTCACTCGCGATGATGTCGCGAAACTGCTCGCTTACCCGATGATCATCTTTGCCGGCGACCTCGATACCGAGACCGCGTCTGATAATCTGCCCAAGCATGCGGCGGCAATGGCGCAGGGCCCGCACCGCTTCGCCCGAGCGCACACCTATCTGGCGCGTGGGCAAGCCGAAGCGGCGAGACTTGGTGTCGCCTGCAACTGGCGCCTTGTCGTGGTGCCGGGAATCGGACATGAGGGGATCCGCATGTCTGCCTTCGCGGCGCGCTACTGGTTTGGTGGCGAAATGCTCTAAATATCTCGACGACACGCCCTATGTGTCTGCGTCTGCCGGGCAGGGTCACCAACCGTGCAAAAGCCGTTCATCGCTCTCGCTTGCGCCTTCACGAGGCCGACTGATCTGGTGATAGCGGCCGGAGAAGAAGACCAGAGGACGAGAGGCTGAAGCCGCTGGTCTACCGAGCCCCAATACCCGCCCAACAAAGATCAGATGATCGCCGCCGTCGTGCAGGGCGTAGCGCTCGCACTCAAAATAGGCCAAGGCTCCGGGAATGAGCGGCACGCCGGTGAGGCTGGAGATCGGCTCGAAGCCCACCCATTTGCCGCCCCTCGATTGGGCGAATCGCGTCGACAGACTGTCCTGTGTCTCGTCGAGGACGCTGATGCCCCACGCGTTTGCGGCCTGCCAGGCGGAAAAGCTCAGCACTGTGCGTGCGAGAGAGAATAGCACGAGCGGCGGTTCTAGAGAGACCGAGTTGAATGAGCTCACCGTGTTGCCGAGAAGCAATCCGCCAGGTGCACGAGCCGTCACAACAGCAACGCCGGTCGGGAAGACTCCAAGGGCCTTCCGAAATTCGCCCGACGTGAAGGTCATGTTTGTCAGCTCGTCAGGCCCATTCCGCACGCAACGTCCTCAAGGTCATAGGTCGATAGTAAGTGATCGACCATACCGCGGGCCGCACCCCAGTCGAAGGTTCGGTAGCTGTGACCGCTGGTGACGAAGCGGGCACCGGCATAGAACATCTCATACTGCGTGTGCCGCGAGCCAAACTCCGAGCCGATCGCGTCCCAGGCCGCCTTCAGCAGCTTGACCTTGTCCTCCGAATTGAAGTTCGGTGATCGCTGAGTTTTGCGCAGGATCGGCGCGAGCTCGGGATTGGCCCAGTCGCGGAAGGACGACGGCAACATGATCAGCGAGCCGCCAGCAAGGTCGCGGATCAGGTTTATCAGGCGCGGATAGAGGTCCTGCGTCAAAACCTGCGCGGCATAGAGCATATGCCGGTTGGGCAGGTAGAACTCGCCGCGCATGGCGCCCGAAGCTTCCATGCCGGAGAGCATTGCCTCTATCATGCCGGCGTTGGCCGCCAACGTCCCGAGTTGCTCGCGCACCTGAGGCATGGCGGTGGTGCCAATCGCTTCTGTGATCTTGTGGGCGAGTCCGACCAGAAATCGTATTTTGACCGACAGCCGGATCTGGGACTGGTAGTTCTGGAAGACGTGACCGGGCGTGTCGTGGAACTGAGCACGGCACATGTCGGTGTCCCGATGCACAAACACGCGTTCCCACGGCACCTTCACGCTGTCGAAGTAAAGCAGCGCATCGTTCTCGTCGAAGCGCGCCGACAGCGGGTTGTCAAAAACTGATACCGCGTGCGCCTCGTAGCTCTTGCGGGAAAGAACGCGCAGGCCTGCGGCGTTCATCGGGAGAGCGCAGGAGAAGGCGAGCGCCTCTTCACCGGGCTTGAGCGGCTGCAAATTGGCGACGAACACCTCGTTCGCCATGATCGAGCTAGTGCCCAGCATCTTGGCACCCCGAATCGTCAATCCGATGGTGTCCTCATCGACGATTTGCGCGACAAGCTCCTCAGCTTGGTCACCCCAGTCCTTGGAGCGATCGGCCTGTGGATTGACGATGACATATGTAAGGAACAGGTCGTTTCTTGTGGCGTAGTCCACGTAATCGGCCAGCGCCTTGGCGCGCGCCGGCGCATGCTTATTGAAGACCTCCAGGCCCATGCGCTGACCGATGAGCGCGGACGCCACGTGGTCCGGCGAGCGACCCATGAACCCGTAACTCACCTGCGCCCAGGCCTGCAGCGCCTTGCGCCGTTGGACGAGTTGGTCGTAGTTGCACGGCATCTGCCAGCAGCGATTCACCGGTCGTGTGCCGCCGTCGGGAATGAACGTCATCAGCTCCAGGTTTTCGGGGCGGGATTGGTAGTCATAGAGGAGGGCCGCGGAGGCTACTGCATTGTGGTACGCTGGGTGGGTCGTAACGTCGTCAACGAGCTTTCCGTCTATGTACACGGTCCGTCCGTCCCGCAGCGACTTGATGTGCTCGAGCCCCGTCTTGCACTGCATTGGCGCCTCCTTCCTGCATGCGGCGCAGGCTGATGTCGAGCGGTGAAAGTGTTGACGCTTCGCTCGCCATTCCTGCCGCCCCAATCAGGCATGAGGGGTAGCCGCTGATTGCGTCCGGCAGCGTGGACCCCTGTTACGGGATCAGTCCAGCCCTTTCTCCGCCAATTCCCGGCGGGCCTTTTCGGTTTTCGTCAAATCGAGTCCCATTCCGCGAAGCACCTGAGGCGCCTTTGTGAACTGGATATCGGCGTAGTCCACGACCTCGACCCGGTTGCCCCAGGGATCTAGGAAGTCGAGGAACGGGCCGTCCAGCAATTCGCCTCCGGCCGCCGTCACTCGCGCCCGCACGCTCGAACGGTCGTCCACGACAATGCCAAAATGGCGGTGCCCGCGCGGCGCTCGCGCCGGGCCTTCCATCAGCGCGATAAACTGGTCGCCGATGTCGATGAAAGCAGAGCCCTTCCCCTTGCCCCGCAGCGTGAAATCGAAGATGCGGCCATAGAAGGCGAGCGCCTCCTCCACATTGCCTACTTCGAGGGCGACGTGGTTGATCCCGACCAGTCGTGGCTTGCGCTGTGTGGTTTCGCTGCTTCGATCCATGTTGCATGCCTCCGTCAGGTTGCAGGCCACTTCACATGGGACGCCCATGGGCCAGCGCAAAGTCGATCGCCGCATCAGCATGCACGCGGGTGGTGTCGATGCCGGGCAGTCCCAGATGATCGTCCGGCGAGATCAGCAGGCCCACCTCGGTACAGCCATAGATCACCGCATCGGCGGCCTGCTCGTGCTCGGCCCGCCTGATGATCGCGAGATAGCGCTCCCGCGAATCCGGCTCTATTCGCCCCTGGCACAGCTCCTGATAGATGATGCGATCGACCTCGGCGCGATCTTCCGGCGTGCCAGGGACAACAGCGTCCAGCCCATGCCGTTGGCGCAACCGCCCGAGATAGAAGTCCTGCTCCATGGTGAAGCGCGTGCCGAGCAGCAGCGGGCGCGTTGCCCCGATCCTACGAGCCGCGGCGGCCGTCGCCTCCGCGAGATGCAGCACCGGCACGTTGATCGCGCCCTGCACTGCATCGGCGACACGGTGCATCGTGTTGGTGCATATCAGAATGGCCTCAGCGCCGGCTGTCTCCAGCGCATGTGCCTGACGGCCGAGCAGTGTCCCGGCCGCGTCCCAATCGCCGGTGGCTTGCAATTCCTCGATTTCGGCGAAATCGGCCGACCAGAGCAGCAGGCGCGCCGAATGCAGCCCGCCCAGCCGCGCGCGGACGCCGTCGTTCAGCAGCCGATAATAGACCGCGGTGCTCTCGCAGCTCATGCCGCCGAGCAGTCCGATGGTGCGCATGTGTCGCCGCTCAACTCGGGCCGCTGATCGAGATACGTGGCGGCGATTTCAGAGTTTGCAGGATCACGCAGTACCGTTCGGTGGTTTCGACCAGCCGCGCCAGCTTGTCGGCCGGTGCATCGGCATCCAGCTCGAAGCGCAGCACGATGTCGGTCAGACCCACAGGTACCGCGCGGTCGATGCCGAGCGTGCCGCGTGCGTCCCAGTGTCCCTCGGCGACCACCCGGCCGCCGCGCAGCCCGACACCCATGGCGGTGGCGACCGCGCGCAGCGTGACGGCGGCGCAGGCGACCAGCGCCTCCAGCAGCATGTCGGCGGAGCAAGCGAGTTCGCCGGATCCTCCGGTTGCCGGATGCAGGCCCGCCCGTGTTTCGCCGTGCCAGGTGGTGACGGTGCAGGCGACATCGTCCGGATCAAGTCGGCATTCGGCGCGTGCCGGCACGCGGGCGGTCTCCGGCGCACCGCGGTAGCGCTGCTTGATCGGTGCCTGCATAGCGCGGAGCTGTTCGGCGTTCATCGGCATCATTCCCTGTGGCGAAGCTTGGCGGCCGGGTGGCTGTCGGGCAGCCGGCGACGGCCGGGGCCGTACAGCTTCTCCCGCAGCGTGCCCAGTGCGTAGTCGTGCTTGTAGGCGCCGCGCGCCTGGAGCTCCGGCACCACCAGATCGACGAAATCGGTGAAGGTTTCTGGCGTGACCGCATAGGCCAGGTTGAAACCGTCCACATCGGTGTCGCGCACCCAGCCGATCAACTCCGCGGCCACTTCCGCCGCCGAGCCGACCACCAGCGGACTGCGGCCGCCGATCGCGGCATGCGCGGCGATCTCGCGCACCGTCCAGGTCCGGGTTGGATCGGCAATAGTGAACGCCTCTAGCGCCGAGGTCTGCGCGTCGCGCTGATCGAACCGAACCGGCTCGTCGAGCGGCAGCGCGGAGAAATCGACGCCGGTCCAGCCAGACATCAGCACGAGTCCACCCTCTTCGCTGGCGTATCTGCGATACTCCGCCAGCTTGTCGCGAGCGCGGGCGGGAGTAGTGTCGGTGACCACCGTCATCATGGTGAAGATCAGCACCTCGGCGGGGTCGCGTCCCACGGCCGCGGCGCGGCGCCGCAGGTCGGCGACGATCGGACCGATCACCCGCTTCGATGGGCCGTTGATGAATACGCATTCGGCGTGCTGTGCGGCGAACTGCCGCCCGCGCGTCGAGGCACCAGCCTGGTACAGCACCGGTGTGCGCTGCGGCGACGGCTCGCAGAGATGGATGGCGGAAAGCCGGAAGTACGGCCCGTCATGCTCGATCCGATGAACCCGGTCGGGATCGGCGAAGCGGCCCGTGGCGCGGTCGCGCAGCACGGCGCCGTCCTCCCAGCTAGCCTCCCATAGCTTATAGACCACCTGCATGTAGTCTTCGGCGATCTCATAGCGCGTATCGTGGCCTTCCTGACGGGCCATGCCGACGCCCTTCGCCGCGCTGTTGAGATAGCCGGTGACGATGTTCCAGCCGATCCGCCCGTCGGTCAGGTGATCGAGAGTGCTCATGCGCCGGGCGAACGGGTAGGGATGCTCATAGGACAACGTGCAGGTGACGCCGAAACCCAGATGGTTGGTCACCATTGCCATGGCGGGGACCAGCAGCAGCGGATCGTTCACCGGGACCTGCACCGCGCCTTCCAATGCGGCGCGCGGCGAGCCGCGATACACGTCGTAGATGCCAAGCACGTCGGCCAGGAACACCGCGTCGAACTTGCCACGCTCTAGGGTGCGCGCGAGATCGGTCCAGTAGCCGAGCGTGTTGTAAGTGTCGGCACGGTCGCGCGGATGCGTCCACAACCCCGGCGACTGATGCACGATGCAGTTCATGTCAAAGGCGTTGAGGCGGATCGGCTTGGGCATGTGGCTACACACTACACCTCTCCCGGGACTTACGCGCCGCCCCGCGTCTCAATCAATCCTTCCCCCCACCAGGAACCCGCAAGCCCCGCCTATACCGGGCCATCACCTCGACCAGCACATCCACCGGCAGCGCATGAGCCGTATGGCCGAGCAATCCCGTCATCGTCTCGGCACCGGTCAGCGCGTTCAGGATCGCCTCCTCGGTCGCTTCCGCCGCCGCCTGGAACAGCGGGGTCATAGAGTCCGGCGACAGCATGCGCACATCGCTGACCGCGGCGCGCTGGCGAATATGGTTGCCAGTGGCAAACGCAAGGAAAATGTCGCCGCTGCCGTTGGCCCCGATCCCGCCGACCCAGGCGAGCCCCGTGGTGGCCCGACGCGCCATCCGCTGGCACTGGATCGGCAGCAATGGCGCGTCAGTGGCGAGCACGACGATGATTGACCCTTCCGCCCGCGCGTCACGCCGGTCGCACGGAACGACATCGAGGCCGATTTCGCGCCCCACCGGGACCCCATCAACCCGCAGCAGCTCGCGTGCACCGTAATTCGCCTGCACCAGCGCGCCGACTGTGAACTTGTCGCCGGCGGTCTGCACAACGCGCGAAGCCGTACCGGTGCCACCCTTGAATTCGTGGCAGATCATGCCTGTGCCGCCGCCCACATTGCCTTCGGCCACCGGCCCAGACGCAGCAGAATCGACCGCGGCGAAGGCATGCTCGACGGTGACGGGAAAGCTTGTGCAGTCGCTCAGCCAGCCGTCAAAAGTCTCCGCCACGACAGGCAGATGGAAGAGCTGCGGCGCGCCCTCGCGCACAGCAAGCGCGCAGATCGCGTCGCGTACCACGCCCACAGAATAGGTATTCGTGATGCAGATCGGCGCGCCGACCAGACCCTGCTCGGCGATCCAGGGCAACCCCGTCATCTCGCCGTTGCCGTTGAAAGAATGCGTACCGGCGAAGACCGCGTCGGTCCAAATATCCGAACGCGGCCAGATCGCGGTGACGCCGGTGCGCACGATGCGCGGCTGGTCACGAATGATCGTCGCCGCGCCCACGCGCACGCCCTGCACATCGGTGATCGCATTCCACCGCCCGACCGGCAGCGTGCCGGTAGTAATGCCGAGGTCGCGCAGTCGCGGCATGGCATCCCTCCATCGACGTGCCTGCCGCATAACGGTCCGCCGCACGCCCGGCAAGCACCGCTGGAATCATGATTTCGGGCCGCGCCCCCGACGGGGAATCGCGACCATGCGATCAGTCGCGGTGAAATATTGCCAACTCCGCGCTTGTGCCTGACAATAGGACATGACCGGCCATGCCATGGACTGCGTGAAGTGCCCGAGTTTCTGCTGCCGGATGGCCGGCTATGTCGAGGTGAGCCGGGCGGACGTCAGGCGGTTGGCGAAATTCCTCGGTCTGACCGTGCGCGCCTTCGAGGAACGGCACATTGTGGAGAAAACCCGCAAAGGGGCCAAGCGGATCAAGTCTGGCTACAATGTCTGCCAGTTCCTCGGCGAGGACCGTATGTGCACGGTGTATGAAGCACGTCCGCGTGATTGCCGCGGCTATGTCTGCTGGAACCAACCGGATTCGACGGTCTATGACTTTGCTCGGTTCTTTCAGACCGCGCCGGCACAGCTTCGCGAGGAAGAACGCAAGGAAAAGACATGATCGCCGGGGCGATCGCGATCTCGCACACCGTCAAGGCCGGCCATGACGGAACTAGCGGTGGCCGAATGCGGCGTTTACGGCGCGGATAAGGTCCTCGATCCGAAACGGCTTAGCAATGAACGGGTGGCTGCCGGCGCTGAGCTCGCTCTGACGCTCGGCGTCGCCACTCATGATCACCACCGGCACTCCCGCCGAATTGGCTGATGCCAGAACTTGGCCCGAGCCGCCGCCCGGCAGCAGGTAGTCCAGCAGGACAAGATCGACGGCGCCTGGGCGAATCTGTTCCAGCGCCTCCGCCGCCGTATCCACCACGATGGTCCGATATGCATCGCTGAGCGCGTCGGCCACCACCTCCGCAACGAGCGGTTCGTCCTCGACAACGAGAATGCAACCCCTCTGAGCCATAGTTCGATCGTCGGCACTCCCAGACTACCGCACTATCGGCCACAAGCCTCGAATGGTCGAGCACTTTCAGAGCGGATGCCAGAAAGCAGTGAACCTAAATCCGGCAGTTGGGTCCGATCGTCGCCGGTCTGAAGTGACGACCCACAACCTGGGGTAATTGCTCAGGCCGGGCTCAGGCGAAGCGGTGGCTGCAGTTGCCGGCCATGCAAGAAGTAGCGGAGCGCTTCACTGAGGATGCGATACCAGCGTTGCAGCGGATCCAACTGCTCCGCACTTTTTCGCAGCCGGTCAAGAAAGCCGGCGATGCGCAGGTAAGCTTGCCTCGCCTTGTCGCGCGCGCCATGCGCGCTGCTGATCGTCAGCCTCACCTGGCCGGCGTGTTGGGTGCGCTGCGCGATCGCCGACAGCAGCAAGGGTCGGGTGGTGATCGCCTCCCGATGGTGCTCCGGATCAGCCAGCCGGACGAACAGGCTCCACCAGTTGTAGATCAGTGCAACGATACCGGCCAGCAGCCGACACCGCGTGAGGTCCTGTGTCGTGAAACCGCCCCAACCCCATTGGTTCTTCAGCTCGTCAAAAACGTTCTCGCAATCCGCCCGATCGCGATACAACTGCCCCAGCGTCAGGATTTCATCGTCCATTGAGGTGACCAGCGCAGCGTAGTCCCACGCCTCCTGATCGGGGCCCACCTCGACGAAGCCAAGTCGCCGCTGAGCCGGATCGCCATGATCGACGGCCGGCGGACCAGCCAGTTGGCGGCGCAGCAGAATGACTCTCCGCTGCCGGCTCCAGCCCTCCAGCCGCAGGCTCGTCTCCTTGCCCTGCCAGCCCTGGCCGGCATCCTTCCAGTCCGATGCCTGCATCGCCCGTTGCAGTGCCCGCGTGACGTTTTTCGTCATGCGCAGACGGAACAGATACGCCAGCTCCTCCCGCTCGGCCCGCGCCATCACCGGCTCGATGCCCCACGACTTGTCTCCGCGCAGCAGCCACGGCCGCTGCCCCGCTCCGAGATGATCCAGCAACTCCCACAAGCCGCCCGTCGCGTGTCTGACGTTGTGCTGATCGCCGGGCAATACCTCGACCCGTAGCACCAGCCGCAGGTTCGACAGCATGTAGCTGTGATAGCAGTGCGACGGCCGACCCGGCTTGTGCGGATTATAGCCCAGCTCGGCGCCTTCCTGGTGCCCATACAAAGGTTTGATGGTGGTATCGATGTCGAGCACCCACGGCTCGCCGAGCAGCGGAGCGGTGCAATAGTCCAGGTGGTTTTGCAGCCAGGCCGAGCCTTGCGCTTCGTCGATCTTCTCCAGCCCGCGGCGAACCGAGTCCTCGCTGACCACCTTGCGCATGCCGAGCAACGGCGGGTTCACCGGATCGCAGCGCAGCGCGGTCACATGGGCATAGCGCCGGTGACCCGCCAGAACAGACAGCAGCACGGTGCCAAGCAGATCGCGTGTACGCGGTGCATTCGGGCTAGTGAACCGCAGCGGACAGTCGGCAACCCAATTGTCGAACAACCCGGCCTGCTTCAGGTAGTCGATGAAGAATGGCAGTTGGCCGAACGGCGTCACCGGTGCGGCGGCGTCCCACTCCACGTGCACGCGCCCGGCGAAGGTATCGGCAATCGCCGAATGCGGCGCAACTTCCGGTTGCTCACCCGCGGGGTGAACCGCCAGACATCTCTGTTCTGTGCTCATGCCGGCCAAATCTGCCAATTCAGCCGCGGCGCGCAATCACTCAACTGCCGGATTTAGGGTGAAAGTTGTCCAAATTCCTGCCGATAGCCGGCGGCGCTGGTACCAGCGGTTACCCGAGAAACCCGGAGATGACAGGATCCGAACGCAACGCCGTAAGGTCTTGCTCGGTCGGCAGTTGCGGCCGATCGCGGGTCGCGTTGACCATGCACAGGAAGCCGAGCGCTTCTCCCTCGGTCGCGCGGAACTGATGCCAGGTCCAGGACGGGATGGAGATCAGGTCGAACGGCTTGACGATGCGTATCTCATCGCGCAACAGGCAACGACCGCGGCCGCGTAGGATCATGACCGCATGCACGTGCTCGTGCCGTTCCAGCGTCGAGTATCCGCCGGGCGCTATCTCGAAATAGCGCAGCTCGCAGCCGAGTGCCGGCTCGGCAAACAGCACGTGGCGCGAGATAGCGTTGAACGGCGCGCGGCCTGTTTGTTTGTATGGCAGGCGCGGCACGTCCTGCCACGCGAATTCGGCCTCGTCGAAGGAACGCAGGGAAGCGGATGCGTCGATGTTCATGGGCTATAGCCGTAGGAATGGGTGGCAACGGCGCGGGTGAAGGCGGTGGCCGCCTCGGTCAGCCGCTCTCCGGCGGCGAGCAGGCTGCCGCCGATCAGCAACATCGTCTCCATGCCGTATAAATCAAGCATTTCGGGAACGCGCGCCAGCGTCATCCCGCCGGCGGGAACCGGCAGGGCGCCGCGCAGGCCCTGCCCGGGGGCGCGCGCCGTCTCGGCAATTCGGCGGCAGACGGCTTCGGAGTAGCCGAACCGGCCGCCATGGTTTGGAAAAATCACGGCATCGGCACCGATCAGAGGAAACAGCCGCCCGATCAGCAAGGCTGGCGCAATGCGCGCCGCTCCGCCCATCGTCGGGTGGGCGATGAAGGCCATGTCCGGGAAATCGCGCCCGAGCGCCTGAACATTGGCGAAGCCCGCCACCAGCGGTGCGATCATTACCGTGTCCAGCCCCTCGTCCCGGGCCAGGGCGAGCTGGCGGCGCATGGCCAGGGCATCACCGGAGAGGCTCGGAACGTATCGTGTCGGATGCCGGGTGATCGCGGCGGCACGCCGTACCGCGGCGGCGCAGCCCGGCACGCGGGCAGCGAACGGCGCATAATCCTGCTCGGCGAGCCCGTGGTCGTCCTTGACGAAATCGAGCCCGCCTGCAGCAAGGCGCCCGGCAAGCTCGGCCAGCTGCGCGGGCGGCAGCCCCTGCGGCTTGATCGCCGAGCACGTCAAGGCGCGACCGCTCGCGCCCACCCGGGACCGCAGCCCGGCGACGCCGTGGCGCGGGCCGCCGAAACGCGCGGCGAGGTCGGCCGGCAACTCGAGATCCTCCAGCGTTACGTCATCCTGCAGGGAGGTGTTGCCAAACGCCATGTTCAGAAGCTGGCCAGCGTCCCCACCGACCGTCGCGACAGCCAGCGCGATGCGCACATCGAACAAGCCACCGCCGCGATCCTCGATGCTCTCGACATGGCCGACCACGTCGCGCAAGACCTCCGGTGCGTCGATCACCTCGATCGGCATCTCGACGCTTTGCTCCACCGCGATCGCCAGCGCCCGCGCCTCAATTGAGGCCGCCTCGGCTCGAACCCGGTAGAGCGCAATGAAACGTTCCGTCATCCCGGGGCCGCCGATACAGTCCGGTCCGCTCCGCGTCCAGCCGACGGTGCGTGGGTTGCTGCTCGGACGGAGTGATTGCCGAGGGGGCCGAGATCAGGTGCGGATCAACCCAGGCATTGGCGCCGCGGGGGCGCTGTCCGGGAAGACCGTGACCAGCCCTGTTGCCCCGATCCCGAGATGCTGCGCCAGCAGGCCTTTCACCACCGAGCGCAGATCCGTTGTTGGTTGCAGATCGCGATCTTCGAACAGCCGGCCCGGGCCCAGGCCGGGCCACGTGCCGGCCACCCGGCCGCCTGCGACCGCCCCACCGAACACGAAGCTAACGGTTGCAGTCCCGTGATCGGTCCCCTTGGTGCCGTTCACCCGCACGGTGCGGCCGAACTCGGTCATGGTCAGAACCACGGTGTCCCGCCACGCCGGCCCAAGCGCGGTCTTGAGTCCCGCCAGCCCGGCATCGAACCGCGTCATCACCTCGTTCAACACTGGTAACTGCGCGCCATGCGTATCCCAACCGCCGATCTCCAACGCGGCCAAGCGCGGACCGTTAGGACGAGCCAGCATTTCGCCGGCCATGGTCGTCAGGGTGGCGAACGGCGAATGGTTCTGCGGTAAGGGACCACCGGCCATAACCTCATGGCTGAAGCCCCGTGCACGCAGACCCTCGCGAATCGCCGGCCCGATCAGGGCGTCGGTCGAGGCCAGCGCCGACACTTCGGCGTAAAGGTCCGGTGGAGCAGGGCCGAAGCCGTGCGGTGCCCAGCTCGCGACCCGCGCCGGCCCGCGCAGCAGCAGCGGCATCGCTATGTCGACCGCCACCGCGTCGCCCTCGGGACCTGCCCCGCTTGCCGGCAGCATGCCGGCAACACGGTTCAGCCACCCGCTCTTCAGCAGATGGTCGGAGCCGGATTCCATGTAATCTTGTGCTTCGAAATGGCTGCGCACCCGATAGGGCCCGGCCACCGCGTGCACCGGCAAGAGCTCGCCGGCCCGGTACATCGCGTGCAGGTTTTGAAGTGCCGGATGGAGGCCGTAGAAGCCCCCCAGCTCCAGCACGCCGCCTTCCTCTCCCGGCCCAGGAGGGGTGATCTCGCCGCGCAGCCCGGCGAGTGCGGGATCGCCATAGGGCACGACGGCCGCAAGTCCGTCCATCGCCCCGCGCTGGATAACCACCACCAGCCGCCGTTCAGTCGGTGCGGCGGCCAGTGCGAGCGAGGCCCGGCCCCAGGGTGACGTCAGAGTCACGGCGGAGGTCAGGCCAAGAAGTGCGGCTCGCCGTGACAGCAGATGGGCGGGTCGCGTCATCTCAGCGCCTCTGGAATTCGGGGGAGGACAACAACAGCGCCACCGCATCGCGGCGGGAGCCGGCTCGCCGGACCGCGTCCAGCGTTGCCGGCCGTAGCAACGGACCCAGGCTGCCAACAGCCAATTCGTCCGGCGCGTCGCTGTTACCAAAGCGGCCGGCAAGTTCATAAGCGAAATCAATCCGCCGCAGCATCCCTTCCGGCGCGGTCCAATCGATCCCTCGATCCGGCCAGCCGTTCGGCTGCGGCGCCGACCAGAGCGGCTGGCCGAGCGTTCCCAGCGCTCCAAGCATCGGGAAGGAGACCGCGGGCACGTCGAGGGCTCGCAGCGCCGCAACGGTGAAGTCCATCGGCGTGCGAAGTTTCGTACCCGGCTGCCAAGCCGCCTGAATTCCGATCAGCGCCTCCGCGGCCGCACCGAGGTCGCCGCGCGTGTCTCGCAACACGCCCTCGATCTGGTGAACCGCATCCGGCGGGGGATCATCCGCGACGAAATGCCGCGCTAACTTGGTCGCCAGATTACGATGGGTGGCCGGATGATCCGCGAGGTAGGCCAGCGCCTCGATCCCGCCCTCCTCACCAGGCGGGAAAGTCCGACCCATCAGCGTCTGCGGCCCGGGCTGGTGCGCCCTCGGCTCGAATTTGAACCCATATTGGCCCGCGTTCCAATCCACCGACCAGCCAGTGATAATGCGGGCAAAGCTTGTCACGTCCGCCTGGGTATAGCCGGAGGCGGGTGTGACCGTGTGCAGCTCCATGCATTCGCGGGCGAGGTTCTCGTTGAGCCCCCGCTCCCCGTCATGCCCAGCCTGGCTCTGTGGACCGACCGAGCCATCATTGTCGAGGTAAATCAGCATCGCCGGATGACGCATAACCGCGAGCAGCATGTCGCCGAACCGCCCGGTGACATGCGGGCGGATAGCCTCGGCGACGAAAGGTCCGATGAGGGCGTCGATCCGCGGGCGGTGCGTCGAGACCGTAAAGTGGTTCATCCAGAACCAGACCAGCCGCTCACGGAACGGCGCCGGCGTTACCAGCGCCCAGTTGAGCAGTGCCAGTCCGTTGACCCGGGACCCACGGCGGCTCATTGGCATGCCTGGGACAGCGCCTTTGTTCTCCCGGTCCGTGCGCAGCGCCTCCATCCCGGCAGCCAGATCCGGCGCTGGCAAGTCCGCTGCCGGATCCGCCCCACGCACTTGGTTCCTGAGCCAGCCTTGAGGATCCGCGGGCGGCGGCTGCATGCCCCGCCGCCCGAGCCCGAAGCGCACCAGCGCCTGTGCCGCCGCTATATCCATGAGCCGCACACTAGCCGAATCGGCGGCGTCCAGCAGTGACAAAGAGTGACCACCAGACGCGCTTGCAAGCTGGATGTTCACGATTCGGTGCTTGCAAAACGCACCCAGCCGTCGCACATGAATCGCTAGACAGACGCCAGCCGAACCGGCTGGATCATCCGCGGGCGCGCGGGGGCTCATGAGACCGATAGAGCCCCTTCCGCGCCCGTCGCGATATGGAGACCCCTATGCCTGCCACTGGCCTCGCCCAAATCCGCAACATCGGCATTACCGCGCATATTGATGCCGGCAAGACCACTACGACCGAGCGGATCCTCTATTACACTGGCGTGTCCCACAAGATCGGTGAGGTGCACGACGGCAACACCACGACCGACTACATGGAGCAGGAGCGCGAGCGGGGCATTACCATCACCTCGGCCGCCGTGACCTGCGAGTGGAAAGACCACCGCATCAACATCATCGATACGCCCGGCCATATCGATTTCAACATCGAGGTGAACCGCTCGCTGCGTGTGCTCGACGGCGCGATCTTCATCATCGAGGGTGTGGCTGGTGTACAGCCGCAATCCGAGACCAACTGGCGATTGGCCGACCGCTACAACGTGCCGCGGATCATCTTCATCAACAAGCTCGACCGCACCGGCGCCGACTTCTACCGGGCCACTGCCACGCTCAAGGAGAAGCTCGATATCGTGGCGCTGCCACTGCAGCTCCCGATCGGCATTGAGGACAAGTTCATCGGCGTGGTTGATCTGGTCCGGATGAAGGCCGTCGTCTGGGAAGGCGGCGAGCTGGGGGCAAAGTTCCACGACGAGGAGATCCCGGCCGATCTGATCGACCGCGCCCGCGAATACCGCCAGAACCTACTGGACACCGCGCTCTCGGTCGATGACGCGGCCATGGAGGAATATTTCGAGCACGGCGACGTTTCCGAAGCCACGCTGAAGCGCTGCGTCAAGTCGGGGACGATTTCCGGCGCCTTCCGCCCCGTGCTCTGCGGCACCGCTTTCAAGAACAAGGGCGTGCAGCCGCTGCTAGACGCGGTGGTCGACTATCTGCCGAGCCCGCTCGACGTGCCCGGCATCAGCGTCGCCGCCGGTGAGGGCGAGGAGGATGGAGAGCATTCCAACCGCCGCCGGATCAAGGCCGACCCGGCCGCCCCGTTCGCTGGCCTGGCGTTCAAGATCATCAACGACAAATACGGCACGTTGACGTTCGTCCGCGTCTATGCCGGCACGCTGCACTCGGGCGAAATGGTGCTGAACACCACCAAGGGCCACCGCGAGCGTATCGGGCGGATGTTCCAGATGCACGCCGACAAGCGCCAGGAGATCAAAGAGGTGGAAGCCGGCGACATCGTCGCCTTCGTCGGCCTGAAGGATACAGGTACCGGCGATACGCTTGCCTCGCCTCAGGATCCCGTGGTGCTCGAGCGCATGGCCTTCCCAGTGCCGGTGATCGACATCTCGGTTGAGCCGAAGACCAAAGATTCGATTGAGAAAATGAGCATCGGACTGCAAAAGCTGGCCGGTGAGGACCCCAGTCTGCGGCTGCGCACCGACCAGGAGACCGGGCAGACCATCTTGTCCGGCATGGGCGAGCTGCATCTCGAGATCATCATCGACCGCCTCAAGCGCGAATACGGCGTTGAGGCCAATATCGGCGCTCCGCAGGTGGCCTATCGCGAGACGATCACCCGGGCGCACACCGAAACCTATACGCACCGCAAGCAGACCGGCGGCGCCGGCCAATACGCCGAAGTGAAGATCACCTTCGAGCCGCTCGAGCGGAACGGCGGCATCGTGTTCGAGAATGCGGTCGTCGGCGGGGCAGTGCCGAAGGAATATATCCCCGCGGTCGAGAAGGGGATCCGGTCGCAAGCCGATACCGGCGTGCTGGCGGGCTTCCCCACGGTGGACTTCAAATACACCCTGATCGACGGCAAGTACCACGACGTGGACAGCTCGGCGCTGGCATTCGAGATCGCCGCCAAGGCCTGCTTCCGCGACGGCATGAAGAAGGCCGGTCCGATCCTCCTGGAGCCGATGATGGACGTGGAGGTCACCACCCCGCAGGATCACGTGGGCGACGTGGTAGGAGATCTTAACCGTCGGCGCGGCATGATCCAGAACCAGGAGAGCTCGGGGTCCACCGTGATCGTGCGGGCCCATGTTCCCCTGAAGGAGATGTTCGGCTATATTTCGGATTTGCGAAGCATGACCAAGGGACGCGCCTCGTTCACAATGCAGTTCCACCACTACGAGCCGGTTCCGCGCAACATCGCGGACGAGATCATGGCCAAGAGCGCCTGATGGCCGGGGTATCCCCGTGACGGTGGGCCACTAAGTGGCAGCGCCCCGCCTTCACTGGACGCGGGGTCGCACGGACAAAGGGGTGGGCATGGCCCGCGCCCTCGAATGGATCGGCCTGGACGATGCGGGCAAGGCGATCGCGCGCGTGGTACGCCTGCCGGGCCCGCTGTGGTCCAACTGGCGGCAGTACCGCGCCGTGGCTCTCGATGAGGAGGCGAAGGTGATCGAGCTTCGCCCCACCCCGCCCGACGGTGCCGACTGGCTGGCCTGCGTCGGTGGCCAGGTAGTCGGCCGCGCGGCCTTGCCTCTGCAGGCGGTGCGGCGGGTGGAGGCTGCGCTCGGCGGGGACTGAGCGGGACGCCCGCCTGCCGGTGATGATGTACTCCGGACGGGATGACCGATGAGCAACGCAGCCGGATATGATGTCGATTTCTACGCCTGGACGATCGAGCAGGCCGGCCTTTTGCGCTCGGGCCGGCTGTCCGAGGCCGATATCGGGAACATCGCCGAGGAAATTGAAAGCTTGGGACGTAGCGAGAAGCGAGAGCTGTCCAATCGTCTTACCGTGTTGCTTGTCCATTTGCTGAAATGGCAGGTTCAGCCCGCATTCCGCGGCAGCAGTTGGCGGCTTACAATCATCGAGCAACGCCGCCGACTGACTGAGCACCTGAAGGACAATCTAAGTTTAAGGGGCCTTCTGGCGAAGAGCATCGCGATGTCGTACCGGTTTGCGCTGCTAGGAGCGCAGAAGGAAACCGGTCTGTCGGACAGCGCTTTCCCTTCCACCTGCCCCTGGACCGGCGAACAGGTGCTGGCCGAAGAGTTTCTTCCAGAGGGGTAACCCCTCGTCTCCCCTAATGGGAGGTCGTAGGGTGTAACAATGACCTCGCCCTCGGTTTGCGAATGATCCACCTGCCTGGATGTAGCCGACCCTTGTTAGGCCTGCTGCTGGCGGCGGCGGTCGTCGCTTCCGGCGCAAGCAGCCTGCACGCCGACACGCTGGTGGTGTGCACCGAGGCAAGCCCCGATTTCCTGAACGCGCAGTTCAGCGTCACCAGCTTCGACGTCAGTGAACAGGTTTCGGACCGGCTGGTGGAGATGCGGAGCGGTGGCGCTGACCTTGCGCCGGCGCTGGCCCGATCCTGGAGCATCTCGCCGGACGGCCTGAGCTACACGTTCAATCTGCGGCACGGGGTGAAGTTCCAGTCGAACGCACGCTTCACGCCAAGCCGGGAGATGAACGCCGACGACGTGGTGTTCAGCTTCCGGCGCATGTTCGACACCACGGACCCGTTCTACAAAAGTGCCAACGGTAACTTTCCAGAGTTCCTGGACCTGCTGGCGCCAAGCCTGCAAGCTATCGATCGGGTCGATACCAACACCGTACGGTTTCGACTGAAATCGCCTCTGGCGCCGCTGCTGGCGACACTATCGATCCCGCCGTTCTCGATCCTGTCGGCCGAGTATGCGGCTAGTCTGGAGAAGTCCGGCCGGCTCGGCGACCTGGATACCGAGTTGATCGGCACCGGACCGTTCAGCTTCGTGCAGTATCAGAAGGACTTGCTGGTGCGGTTCCGTGCTTTCCCGGATTTCTGGGGCAAGACGGGCGGAATGCCGGAGCGGGCAGCGCGGGTCGATCAACTCGTGTTCGCGATCACGCCCGATGCCTCGGTGCGCGAGGCCAAGCTGCGTACGGACGAGTGCCAGATCGCGCGCTATCCAAATCCGTCCGACGTGCCTGCGCTGCGTGCCGATCCGAACATCAGGGTGGAGCAAGGGCAGATCGCCGTCACCAACTACATCTATTTCGATCTCGACCGGAAGCCGCTGGATGATCAGCGGGTGCGCAAAGCGCTGGCACTGGCGATCGATCACGACGCGCTGGCGGCGGTGGCGTTCCCGGGCGGTGCGCCGGCGGGCGGGTTGGTGCCGCCGGCGCTGTGGGGATACGACCCGTCGCTGCGCCCTTATCCCCATGACCCCGATGTCGCGCGCCGACTGCTAGCCGAGGCAGGCTATCCGAACGGCTTTTCCACCGAGTTGTGGGCGATGCCGGTGTCGCGCCCCTATGTGCCGAACGGACGCCGTGCCGCGGCGATGATCCAGGCGGACTGGGCGAAGATCGGCGTACAGGCGCGGATCGTTACCTATGAATGGGGCGAGTACCTGAAGCGAACGCGCGACGGCGATGCGCCGATCGCCATGCTCGGCGACATCTGGGACTATCCCGACCCTAGCGAGGTGATGCTCGAATTCGTTTGTCATGCCCCCGCCAATGCGGCGCGTTTCTGCAGCCCCGCCTACGACGCGGCCGTGCTGCGGGCCAATATAATGACCAATCAGGATGAACGGGCGCGACTGTACCAGGAGGCGCAGCGGGTGATGTATGACGCCGTACCGCTGGTGCGGCTGGCGAATGTTACGGTATTTGTGCCGGTGCGGCGCGAGGTGGAGGGGTTCCGCCCACAGGCGCTCGGCAGCCAATCCTATGGTGGGGTGGCGCTGGCGAAGTGATGCGGCGGCTTGGCCCTCTTACCGCTTGTCGTCGAATTTGAGATTGCCTACCGTACAGACACCGTAAATGGCCCGAGGCGGATCGATGAGCGATCTCTACGATCAGGACCTGTTGCTCTGGAGCGAACAGCAGGCTCAGCTCCTACGCCGGCGTGCTGCTGGCGACATTACCAACGATGCTGACGTAGACTGGCTGAACATCGCCGAGGAGATCGAAGCCGTGGGGGCCAGCCAGCGCCGCGAACTGCGGAGCCGGTTGATCCGACTGATGCAGCACCTGCTCAAGTGGAATTACCAGCCGGAGCTACGCAGCCGAAGCTGGCGCGCTACGATCAAAGCGCAACGGGACGACATTGAGGATTTGCTAGCGCAAAGCCCGAGCTTGCGGCGAACTCTGCCCGATGTGCTACCAGTCGCATATCGCCGGGCTCGCGATGAGGCTCTGGAGGAGACCGGACTTCTTAAGCTTCCCGAACTCTCGCCGTTCACCCTGGAAGATGTGCTCGGCGGGGAACTGCGGGACGAGTAGCGCGAGGCAGTATCGAGTGAGGAGTCGGAGTGCGATCGCCGGAGAGTGCGGGTCCAGAGCGCCAGTGCTGCCATGTGACCCTGATAGATTGCTCGCTCGATAGGTCGCAATGTCCTATAGTGTCGTCTCGCAGTTCGTATATAGATGCCGGATCACGACCCCATCGTTTGTTGAACGCACGGCCTCGCTTTTCAACGATAAAGGCGCCTTCAATGCCGGGTCAATCTTGCGTCTAGTTCGCTTCGTCATGATCTGCTCCGTCTATCAACGGAACGGCCGACCTCCAACTATGCCCCTGGTCTCAAATCCAGGTCCACTTCACTTCTCTTGGAGACGCCGCGCATCGAGCCGAGCGCGCTCGGCGGCTTGGCGCGCTAACTCCGGGCACAGGCCGACATAGGCGGCAGGATCGAGCAACGCGTCGATGCGTTCGGGCGACAGATGCGCTGTCACCCGCTCGTCCGCCGCCAACAGCGTGGTGAACGACTGCCCGCCGGTCGCCGCCGCCTGCGCCACCTCATAAACCACGTCGTGCGCATGTTGCCGCCCGATCGCCTCGCCGAGTCTCAGCATCACCGCTTCGGCCACGATCAGCCCGCCACTCAAATCGAGATTGCGCCGCATCCGCGCCGGATCGAGCTTCAACCCGCTCAGCACGTTCACCAACCGCGCCAGCACGTCGCCGGTCAGGATAGCGGAGCGCGACAGTGCCTCGTGTATCATCAGTGTCGTGGTACGATCTGCTTCGTGCTCGACCTGGGCTGCCTCCATTGCCAGCGGCACCAGCGAGCGCAACTCCGCTGCTGCGGCGATGATGTCCTGACAGAGCTGCGGATTGCGCTTCTGCGGCATGGTGGAGCTGCCGACGGTGCCGGGCGGCAGCGGTTCCTCCACTTCGCTGAACTCGGTCTTCATCAGCGTGTAGATTTCGCGGCCAATCTTCCCGCACGTCGCGCCGAGCAGGCCCAGCAGCGCGACATATTCGGCCAGATGGTCCAGGATGGTACGCGCCGGCACTGCCATCGGCTGCATGCCGAGATGCGCCGCCATGCGCGCCTGGATCTCCGGCCCCGGATTGCTCCCGTCGACACCGACCGACGCAAAGGTGCCAGCACCGCCGCCGAACATGGCGACGAACACGCGTGGCTCTGCTTGCTGCAGACGCTCGACATGCCGCAGCATCTCGTCGATCCATACCGCGGCCTTGTAGCCGAAGGTCAGTGGCAGCGCGTGCTGGCCGTGCGTGCGGCCGGGCATCAGCATGTCCGCACCACGCTCGGCAATTTCCGCCATCGCTTCCAGCGAATGGCCGATCAGCCGCAAGAAGATGCGATGCGCGTGGCGCAGCACGATCAGATCGCCGGTCTGGGTGATGTTCTGCGTGGTGGCGCCCCAATGCACCCAGCGGCCCGCCTCGCCGGCGACGCGCGACAGTTCCCAGACCAACGGCACAATGGTGTGACTCGTGCGTCGCGCGGCTTCGTCGATCCGGTCGCGATCGAGCAGCTCCAGCTTGGCGGCCCGGGCGATCGCCGCGGCAGCATCCTGCGGGATGATGCCGAGCTCGGCCTGTGCCTTCGCCAATGCCGCTTCGACATCGAGCCAAGCCTGCCAGCGAGAATCGCGGCGGAACAATGCACGGATGCCGGGATCGGCCACGCGTGCGGCGGTGGACCGTTCATCGCTCATGGATATTGCCCTCCAGTCATCGGACGGCTGGTCATGCTCGGTGGGGTACTCTACACGACAGCATAACCGATCGACCCACGCATCCGGAGGGCATGGCAAGCATGGCAGAGCAGCAGCGGCAGCACACGGATAACATGTTGCGGCGACGTAGCGCATTGCGCATGGCACTTGGCGCCGGCGCAGCGCTTGCAACCGTGCGGCAGGCGACTGCACTGCAGCCCGCTCCGGCAGAAGCTCCATCAGGCCAGGTGACGATGGAGCAGACCGAGGTCAGCCTGCTCGCCAATGCCGGCTGGGGTCACGGCACCCTGACATACCAGGGCCGGACCTACCGCTTCCGCATCCATAATCTCGGAGTCGGCGGGATCGGTTACAGCAAGCTGTCGGCGCGCGGCAACGTCTTCGGCCTGAACAAGCTGGAGGACTTCTCCGGACTCTATGGCCTTCTCCAGGGCGGGGCGGTCGCCGCGAACGACCAGCTTCGCGGCGGGATCTGGCTGCAGAACACTGAGGGCGTGCGGATGCACCTTGTCCCGAACCGGACCGGGCTCGCGCTCAATCTCGGTGCCGATGGGCTGGTGATCCAGTTCGAAAAATAACGCCGGTCAGGCCAGATCGACGGCGTAGCGCTTAAGATCCTCGAGCGCACAGAATTGCAAGGCGCCGTGCTCGGTTGCCCGCAGCACCACGCGCGGCGCGCTGTTCGCCTCCAGCGCCTCCTGCCAACGCGGCGCGCACAGGCACCACCGGTCGCCAGGCTGCAGCCCGGGGAAGCCATATTCCGGCCGCGGCGTGGAAAGGTCATTGCCGCGGCCCTTGCTGAACGCCAGGAACTCGGCAGTCATCACCGCACAGACGGTGTGGCTGCCGACATCCTCGGGTCCGCTGTCGCAACAGCCGTTGCGATGGAATCCGGTCATCGGCTGGATCGAACACATCTCCAGAAGGCCGCCCAGCACGTTGCGCGACGGTCTACGTCCTGGGCGTCTGCCGGCTTCATCGAATGGCATCGGCGGCTCCGCTGTTTCGTCCGTTGGGGGTTGAATCCTAGCGCAACCCGCTTCCAGTGCGCCATCCCGGCACTAGCCTATTGCCGGACGCAAAGACGCCCGGCCAGACTGCGGCTTCCCGTACAGCATGCGAGATCCGGATATGGAATACCGCCGCGTCGGCCGATCTGGCCTCAAAGTCTCCGAAATCTGTCTTGGCACGATGACCTTCGGCAATGGTGCCGACGAAACCGAAGCTGGCCGCATCCTGTCGCTCGCCTTCGATGCCGGGGTGAATTTCATCGACACTTCCGACAGCTACAATGCAGGCGTTGCCGAAGCGATGTTGGGCGAGTTGCTGGGAAGCCGCCGGCAGGATACCGTGATCGCGACGAAAGTGTTCAACCCGACCGGGACAGGTCCCAACAGCTCCGGCATGTCGCGTCTGCACATCATGCGCGCAATCGAGGACAGCCTGCGCCGCCTGAACACCGACTACATCGATCTCTACTACATCCACCATGTCGATGTGCAGACGCCGCTGGACGAGATGCTACGGGCCTTCGACGATCTTATTTCCACCGGCAAAATCCGTTACGCGGCGTGCAGCAACTACGAGGCTTGGCGGTTGATGGAGTCGTTGTGGATCAGCGATACGCGAGGCTTCGCGCGCTTCGTCTGCTATCAGCCGCAATATAGCCTGGTGGTGCGCGATATCGAGGAAGAGATCGTACCGGTCTGCGAGCTGAAGGGACTCGGGGTGGTGGCATGGTCACCGCTCGGCGGTGGCTTCCTAAGCGGCAAATACCAGCCGGGGGAGACCAGGCGGGCGGGCGCGCGTTCCGCCGAGGGCTGGGCCTTTCCGATCCGCTTCTTTGCCCCGAATCGTGACGAGATCCTGGCGACACTGCTGGAGGTGGCGAACGGGCTAGGGCGCTCGCCGGCGCAGGTAGCTCTCCGGTGGGTGCTCGACCAAAGCTTCATAACAAGCGCCATCACCGGTGCGCGCACGGCGGAACAGCTTCGCGACAACCTGCGTGCCGGTGGCTGGCGGCTGCCGGCGGACGCGCGCGAGACGCTGGACAAGGTCTCTGCGCCGCCACGCCGTTTCCCCCGTTCGATGGAAGACACGATGCACGAGCGTCGGGACAGTGCGGTGAAGATGCCGACACTGCCAGACCAGGATCGTTCGGGCTCGCCATAGGCGGGGGCGAAGACGTGCTGATACGGGCCCACATTGCCGACGGCCGCGCCACCAACTCAAGCGGGGCGGCGCGATCGGGCTCGCAACGCCCGACCGGCTCAATTAGATCAGGTGCATGGACATCATCGACATCCCCGGCTCCCGCATCATCGAGGTCAGCCGCGTCGCTTTCGGCCTGCCGGACGTGGACTTCCTCTGCTTCGGCGAGTCCGACCAGCCGAGCCCGCGCTCGGCGCACGATGCCGCGGTAGCGGCGCTCGCCGCCGGGCATACCCGTTATCCCGACGTTCGCGGCCTGCCCGCGCTACGCGAGGCGTTGGCGGACTATCTCACATCGCTGCATGCCAAGCCGGTGACGGAGGATCGTATCCAGGTGGTGGCCTCCGGCATGACGGCGGTGTCGGTGGCGCTCGCCGCGACGGTCCGCCCGGGCCAGCGCGTGCTGATGCACACGCCGGCCTGGCCGAACGTCGGCAACGCCGCCCGCCTGCGCGGCGCGGAACTGGTCGAGATGCCGCTCGGGTCGCTGCCCGAAGGCGGTTTCCGCATGGACATGGACCGGCTGGCGTCGCTGCTCCCCGGCGCCCGTGCCTTCATCCTGAACACGCCGAACAACCCCACCGGCTGGACCGCCACGAAGGACGAACTGGCAGCCATCCTGTCGCTCTGCCGGCGCAACGGGGTCTGGCTGATCTCCGACGAGGTCTACTCGCGTCTCGTTTATGACGGCGCGCCCGCCGCCCCGTCGCTGCTCGACGTGGCCGAGCCGGACGACCGGGTGCTCGTCTGCAACAGCTTCTCCAAGACCTGGGTGATGACTGGCTGGCGGCTCGGCTGGTTGGTGGTGCCGGCGGGCGCACGCGACCGTATCACCGAACTGGTCGAGGTGACCCATTCCGGCGTGGCGCCCTTCATCCAGCACGCCGGCCTGGCCGCGGTGACCGACACCACCGCGGTGGCCGAGTTCCGTGCCCATTGCGAGCGCGGCCGGGCGCTGGCCGGCGAGGCGCTCGGCGGGCTGAACGGTGTGCGCTATGCCGCGCCGGATGGGGCATTCTATGCGTTCCTCGGCGTGGAGGGGCTGACCGACAGCTTGACCTTGGCAAAAAAGCTGGTGGTGAACCATCGCGTGGCCGTCGCACCCGGTGTGGCTTTCGGCGATGTCGGCGAAGGTCACCTGCGCATCTGCTTCGCCCATTCCGCGTCGGTCATACGGCGCGCCATGGACCGCCTGCGCGACGGGCTGCGCGCCGAGATCGAGACATAACTACCGTGCTCCCCCGCGCTTGCGGGATGGGCCGGGGGGAGGGCCTCGCGGCTACATGGTGATAGTGGCGGAGCCGGCAGTATTGCGGGAAGGGGCCTCGCGGCCTGCCTAAACTACCCGATCCCGTGGGCCCTTAACCGCTCGAGTAGCAAGTCGGAGACCTCCTTGCCGATCTCGCCATGCCGCTCGTCTGGAATGCGCGTCTCCAGGGTGTGTGCCACACCCTCGACCAGAACACCCAGGATCAGGTACGGGTCCGCATCAGTCTTCGCCGTCAGGCGTATGACATGGGCGAGAACGCTCGTCGGGTCCGGGGTTGCTGCCGCGGCCTGCTCCGCCTGCTCGATCAGCCGGACGATCTCGCCGAAAATTCTGTCAGTCATGCCGTCTTCTCCACTCACCGGCGCGCCGCATGGCGCCGCCAGCACCTCCACACGGGCGACAAGCAGTCCCATCCGACAGACTACCCCGATTGACGTCCCGATCATCTGCGTGACCCTGAATTCTGCCGATCGGTCCTGGATCAGCCATTCGACGAAGTGTATCAGTTGGCGGCAGATATGGGCGGCGCCGGTTACATCTTCATCGGTTCTAACGACGCCGATATCTTGCACAATTCAGCGACGATCAACCTCGACGTGCTGGAAGCAGCACGTCGCCGCTCCGTCGGCCGGATTTTCTATTCCTCCTCCGCCTGTATGTACCCTGGGCACAACCAAGCGGATGCCGATAATCCGAATTGCGCCGAGGACAACGCCTATCCGGAGGCGCTGGACAGCGAGTACGGATGGGAAGAACTGTTCAGCGACGCTTGTATCACGTTTATCAGCGCGACCGCGGCTGCCCAGTCGGCAGCGTCTTTTGGCCTCGGGTGTGATGGATTTCTTGCCGGCTACCCTCGATAGTCCAAGCTACGCCGCCGAACTCCGCAGGTCCGTTGCCATCGTGTTGCCCTATGATCCAGTGAGCTGGATCGATCCATATCGCGGCAACGGCGTGTTCCTCGAAAGTATCCTGCTTGGCAAGCCGATCCTCGTGCGCCGAGGCACGCCGCTGTGCCGATACAGCTCAAGCTATGATTTCGGGCAGTTCATATCACCTGTTGAGCTGGAGGAGATGGTGGCTCGGCTGATCGCCGGGGAGAGCCGCTTCGATACTGCAGGAAACCGCCGCCGATATCTCGATATCCTCGCCCGGAACGACCTGCTGGAGAACCTCACCCGCCGTTGCTGACTTTTGGTAGAGACGCATGTGATTACCAACAATATGATACATGGTCGCGGGCTCAATACCGATCCCCCGGTTCTGGCTGAATCTGCAGTCACCGTCCGGCCTCGCCGTCGCAGAGAGGCAAAGCGATGCGTCTCCGCAAAGCCGAAGCGGAGGACACGTTGTGCGGGTGTGCGCCAGCCCGGTCCTATGCTTGCCGCGAGAAGCCGGAGGGTCTAGAAGCCCGCACCCCCGTTACCCGAGACGAGCGAGAATGAAGCAACAGGCGAACCTGATCCGCGCCGGACAGGTGATCGAGCACGAGGGCCGCCGCTGGACCGTGCTCAAGCAGCAGATCATCACCCCCGGCAAAGGCGGCGCCTTCATCCAGGTGGAGATGCGCGATCTCAAGTCTGGCAACAAGACCAATGAACGCTGGCGCACCGCCGATACGGTCGAGCGGCTGATGACCGAGGAGAAGGACTATACCTACTCCTACACCGAGGGTCCCAACATGGTGCTGATGGACCCGGAGAGCTTCGAGCAGACGCACATCCCACTGGAGTTGCTAGGCGATGCTGCGGCCTTCCTGCAGGATAACATGCCGGTCACCGTCGATCTGGTGGAAGGTGAGCCAGTCGGGGTGCACCTGCCGCCGACGGTGGTGCTGGAGGTGGTCGAGGCCGATCCCGTGGTGAAAGGCCAGACCGCCGCTTCGTCCTACAAGCCGGCCCGGCTGTCCAACGGCGTGAAGACCTCGGTGCCGCCCTTCATCGAGACAGGCGAAAAGATCGTAGTCAGGACCGAGGACGGCAGCTACGTCGAGCGGGCCAAGGGCTGAGCAGCTTGTGGCCTTCCGCCTCTCCCCTCATCTCACGGTCATGGCCAACGCGGCGCAGAAAGCGTCGAAGCGGCTGCTGCGCGACTTCAACGAGGTCGAGCAGCTTCAAGTCAGCGTGAAAGGACCGTCCGACTTCGTCTCTCAGGCCGACCTGCGCGCCGAGGAAACACTGCGTGAGGAACTGAACAAGGCGCGGCCAGGCTATGCCTTCTTGATGGAGGAATCCGGCGCCTCCGGCTCGGAAAACTGGGCCTGGCGCTGGGTGGTCGATCCGCTCGACGGCACGACGAATTTTCTGCACGGCATCCCGCACTGGGCGATCAGCATCGGTCTCGAGCGGCGCCAGCCGGATGGCGGGGCGGAGCTCGCCGCCGGACTGATCTATGCGCCGGCGGTCGACGAGATGTTCTGGGCCGAGAAGGGCGGCGGCGCCTTCGTCAACGACCGGCGCCTGCGCGTCTCCGCCCGGCGCGAGTTCAAGGATGGGGTGTTCGCGACGGGTATTCCGTTCGCGGCGGTCTCGCGCACGCGTCAGACGGCGTTCTTGCGCACCCTCGCCGGGCTGATGCCGCAGGTCGCCGGGATCCGGCGGTTCGGGGCAGCGGCGCTCGACCTCGCCTGGGTGGCGGCCGGCCGCTACGATGGATACTGGGAGCTGGGCATCAGTCGCTGGGACGTGGCGGCGGGGCTGATCATCGTGCGCGAGGCGGGGGGGTTCGCGACCGATCCTGAGGGTGGCGATCCGCGCGAGACCGGCAACGTCGTCGCCGCCAACCCACATCTCCATGCCAAGCTGTGCCAGGTGGTGGGGGAGGGGCAGGCAACCAGGTCCCCGGTGACTTAGCGGGAGTGTGATCCGGCTGGGTTAGTTGGATCGTGGCAGGGAGTTGCCATGGCGCCTGAATGGGCTGAGCGGGCGCGAATCCGATCGAAATATTGATTTGTTTGTGATAGCCGGCCTACGACGCTTACAGATTGCCGGTATGGTGGAGAGCGCGGTTGCTCGACGTTCACGCGGAAAACCATTCGGGCCGGTATGCGACACGCGGCGCGAACGTGCCGTGATGTCGGTTATCCTAGTGCTCCTACTGCTGCTTGGATCATTCCTGGCGCTTGGTGGGCTCGTTCGCTTTTCTGAGAACGTCATACGGCCTCCGTCTCCGCCGCCAGACGATCGTTCTGCCGGCACCCTCGATGGAACGTGACCGACATAATGGAGTCGGCAGCATGGCCTCCTACGTCCTCGTAGCGATCGTGATCGGGCTGGTCATCTATCTCTTCTATGCTGTGATCAACCCGGAAAAATTCTGAGCCGTCCCCATGACGCCGCAGTCATGGTTGCAGATCGTCGCGACGTTGCTGATCGCGGTCCTGATCAGCGTACCGGTGGGGCGTTACCTCGCCCGAGTGGTGACCGACCAGAAGACGTTCCTGGACCGGTTGTTCGATCCCATCGACGCCGTCATCTATCTCGCGATCGGGCGGAGCGTCTGCGGCGAGAAGATGACCTGGAAGACCTACACGGTGCACATGCTGATGACGAACCTCGGCATGGCAATAATCATCTACCTCATCCTCGTGTTCCAGGATCATCTGCCTCTCAATCCGCTGCATTTCGCCGGGATGGAGCCGCTGCTGGCGTTCAATACCACCATCAGCTTCATCACCAACACGGATTGGCAGGCCTATGGCGGCGAGACCACGCTATCCAATTTCAGCCAGATGGCGGCGATCACGTTTCCGATGTTCACTTCCGCCACCACCGGCTTCGTGGTCGCCATGGCCTTCATTCGCGCCTTCTCGCGCGGCGATGGCGGTACGGATATCGGCAATTTCTACCGCGACTTGGTTCGCTTTATCACCCGAGTGCTGATGCCGGCGGCTTTCGTGCTGGGCGTGCTGCTGATCCAGCAGGGCGAACCGCAAACTCTGCAGACGGCCGTTGTCGCACATCCGATCCAGGGCGCCGGGCAGACGATCTCGCTGGGGCCGGTCGCCTCGCTGGAAACGATCAAGCATCTCGGCACCAATGGCGGCGGGTTCTTCAACGCCAATGCCGCGCATCCCTACGAGAATCCCACGCCCATCACCAATCTGGTGCAAACGTTGCTGATGATCGTGCTGCCGGCGTCGATCGTGCTGTGCTTCGGCGAAATGATCGGCAACCGCCGCCAGGGCTGGATGCTCTATGGGGTGATGGGCGCGCTGCTGCTGATCTTCCTGCCGGTCACCCTGCTGTCCGAACAAGCCGGCACGCCTACGCTGGCGAAGGCCGGAGTCGAGACGGCGGCCACGCAAGGTCAATCCGGCGGCAACATGGAGGGCAAGGAAGTCCGCTTCGGCATCGCCGAGAGCGGGCTGTTCGCGACCGTGACCACGGCCTTTACCACCGGCAGCGTGAATGCGATGCACGACAGCTTCACGCCGCTAGGGGCCGTCCCGCTGTTCATCGGGATGATGCTGCAATGCATTTACGGCGGCAAAGGCGTCGGCTTTCTCGCAGCACTGGTGTACGGCATCATAGCGGTATTCGTTGCCGGCCTGATGGTTGGACGCACGCCGGAGTTCCTTGGCAAGAAGATCGAAAAGCCCGAGATCATCCTGGTCTCGCTGACGTTGCTGATCCACCCGCTTGTCATCCTGGCCCCCACTGCCTGGTCGGTGATCATGCCGTACGCCCTCGCCTCGGTCGCGAACGGCGGCCCACACGGCTATTCCGAGGTGCTCTATGCCTTCTCCTCCTCGGCTGCCAACAACGGTTCGGCGTTTGCCGGGCTGAATGCTGCCACGCCCTGGTACGAATTGGCGACGGCCTTCGTCATCCTGATCGGGCGCTATCCCCCGATCATCTTCATGATGGCTGTGGCTGGGTCGGTCGTGGCCAAGCCGGTGACGCCAGTGACTTCCGGCACGCTCAGGACTGACACCTGGCTGTTCGCCGCCTTCTGGTTTGGCGTGATCCTGGTAGTCGGTGCGCTCACCTTTCTGCCGGCGCTGCTGCTTGGGCCTGTGGCCGAATATTTCGCTATGAAGCACCTGTTGCTGTTTTGACGATGGCAACGGCTGCCGACAGGGCGCCTGATGAGAAGCGGGCGCGCCGCCTGGAGCGTACCAAGACCGGGTACGACATTTGCTTGTTGCGGCAGGCGTTTTTCAATTCACTCGGCAAACTCGGCCCGCGCGCGCAGATCCGCAACCCGGTGATGTTCGTGGTCTGGGTCGGCGCACTCGTGACCGCATCGCTGACGATCGACCCCAGGCTATTTGGTCCGTCCAGCGCCACAAGGACCTATAATGGCGTCGTCACTTTGATCCTGGTACTGACCGTCTGGTTCGCGAGCCTTGCGGAATCGCTGGCGGAAGGCCGGGGCAAGGCTCAGGCCGCAACGCTCCGCCGAACCAAGGTGGAGTTGCGTGCTCGGCGCGTGCAGCCCGACGGGACGCTCGAAGACGTACCGGCAACAGCGCTGCGCCGGAGCGACCTAGTCAGGGTGGAGAAGAGCCACGTGATTCCCGCCGACGGCGAGGTGATCGAGGGCGTCGCCTATGTCGATGAATCCGCAATCACCGGCGAGTCCGCGCCGGTGCTGCGCGAGCCGGGCACGGATACGTTCTCATCGGTGACAGCGGGCACGAACGTGATCTCCGACTGGCTGCTCGTGCGGGTGATCGCCGATCCCGGCGCCAGTTTCCTCGATCGCATGATCCATCTGGTAGAAGGTGCTAGGCGCCAGAAGACACCGAACGAAATCGCGCTCACCGTGCTGCTGTCGATCCTGACGCTGATCTTCGTCATCGTGGTGGCCGCGATGGCGCCCGTAGCGGCCTATCTACGGGCGCAGCTCAATGTGGCCGACCTGATCGCGCTCGTGGTCGCGCTGATTCCCACCACGATCGGCGCGCTGCTCTCGGCGATCGGCATCGCCGGGATCGACCGCATGGTGCGGTTCAACGTGCTCGCCATGTCGGGCAAGGCGGTCGAGGCCGCCGGCGACGTCCAAACGCTGATCCTGGACAAGACCGGCACGATCACCACCGGCAACCGTCAAGCCACGCGCTTCGTCCCGGTGGCAGGATGCGCCGAGCAGCGGCTGGCGCAGGCGGCTTTGCTTGCATCTGCTTTCGATACCACGCCGGAGGGCCGCTCGGTGGTGGCGTTTGCCATCCGCCGGGGTGCGCAACAGGCGCCGTTGCCGGACGGCGCACACGGGCTGGATTTTTCCGCGGAATCCCGCATGAGCGGCGTCGATCTGCCGGATGGCACAAGGATCCGCAAAGGTGCCGTCGGAGCGGTTATCGCGCATGTCCGCGATACGTTCGGGATGACTGAACCGGCAGACCTCGCAGCGGCTGCCGATGCAGTAGCACTGGAAGGGGCAACTCCGCTGGCCGTAGCGGTGAATGGCGAGATTCTTGGCATCATCGAATTGTCGGATGTGCTGAAGCCCGCGATCCGCGAGCATACCTCGCAACTGCGCAGGATGGGAATTCGCACCGTTATGATCACTGGCGACAATCCCGTCACGGCGCAAGCGATTGCCGCGCTCGCCGGGGTCGATGATTTCGTCGCCGAAGCGCGGCCGGAGCAGAAGCTGGAGCGCATCCGAGTGGAGCAGGCGCAAGGTCGCTTGGTCGCCATGACCGGTGACGGCACGAATGATGCGCCGGCGCTGGCGCAGGCGGATGTCGGTCTTGCCATGCATTCGGGCACCGCGGCCGCCAAGGAAGCTGCGAACCTGATCGACCTGGACTCCGACCCGACAAAGCTAATCGATGTGGTGAAGATCGGTAAGCAGATGCTGATGACGCGCGGCGCGCTGACTACGTTCTCGATCGCTAACGACGTCGCCAAGTATTTCGCCATTCTTCCCGGGATGTTCAGCGCAGCGCTGCCGGGCTTCGCCGCACTCAACGTCATGCGCCTGGCGACACCGCAGAGCGCGGTGCTTTCGGCGCTGATCTTCAATGCGCTGATCATCCCGGCATTGATTCCGCTGGCGCTGCGAGGGGTCCGCTTCCAGCCGCGGACCGCCGAGGAGGTATTTCGGCGCAATCTGCTGGTTTACGGGGCTGGCGGCCTGGTCGCGCCGTTCGTCGGCATCAAGTTGATCGACCTATGCATATCCGGATGGCTGTGAGGGGCAGAATGCCGAGCGTGCTGATAACTGCAGTAACCGCAGCGCGAGCCTCGCTTGCGACGTTCGTGCTGTGCGGACTGCTGTATCCGCTGCTGCTGACCGGACTGGGCCAGGTGATCCTGCCGTTCCAGGCCAACGGCAGCATGGAGCGATGCGCCGATGGCGTGATCGTGGGGTCTCGTCTGGTCGGTCAGCAATGGAACGGGCCGGAGTGGTTCCACGGTCGCCCGTCGGCCACGACGGCTGCGGACCCGAGCGATCCCAGCAAGACCATACCTGCACCGTACAATGCCGCGAATTCCGCCGGTTCGAATCTGGGCCCGACCAGCAGGGCCCTGATGGACCGTCTGATGGCAGATCGCCGGGCGCTGGAAGCGGCGCAGCCGGAGTTGGCCGGCAGGGCGCTGCCCGCCGACATGATCACGACCTCGGCATCCGGCCTGGATCCGGACATAAGTCCGTCCAATGCCGCCCTCCAGGTGGCGCGGGTCGCGCAAGCTCGAGGGGTCCCGGCTGCTCAGATCGAGGCGTTGGTGCAGCAGCACGCGACTGGCCGCAGCCTCGGAATTTTTGGCGAGCCGCAGGTGAATGTGCTGACCCTGAACCTTGCGCTGCAGGGCGCCTGCACGCCGTAGCGTGGCCCTTCTCGCGCGGCTTCTGTGGTGCGTAGCACGTTTGACCACGCTAACCTTGCCTTGAGCCGAAGGCGCTGCGCACCCTTCGCCGGCAAAACAAGGAGGAGTCCGCCAAATGCTGTCACGTGAGGAGAACGAGCTCGTCACCCGTATCGGACCACGAACCCCGATGGGCAACACCCTGCGGCGCTACTGGCTGCCGGCCCTGCTTGCGCGCGAAATACCCGAGCCCGACTGCCCCCCGGTGCGCGTTCGCCTTCTTGGCGAAGACCTCGTGGCGTTCCGCGACACCGAAGGCCGCATCGGCCTGCTCGAGGAATTCTGCCCGCATCGCCGCGCATCGCTCTATTTCGGCCGCAACGAGGAATGCGGGCTGCGATGCGTTTATCACGGCTGGAAATTCGATGTCTCTGGCGCCTGCGTGGATATGATGAATGAGCCGGAGGAATACGACTTCAAGCACAAGGTGCGCACGACGGCCTATCCCACGTGCGAACTGGGCGGCATCGTCTGGGCCTATCTCGGGCCTGCCGTACACATCCCGCCGGTGCCGAAATTCGCCTGGACGCAAGTGCCGGACAGCCAGCGCCACGTCACCAAGGTGATCGAGGAATGCAACTGGCTGCAGGGGTTGGAAGGCGGCATCGACACTTCGCACGCCCCGATCATGCACCGGCTGCTGAGCGAGACCTCCACCCGCGGCGGCTTCAAGCCGTCCGACCCGTTCGTGCGCGGCCGGCCGCCGAAGCTGGTCGTCGATATCACCGATTACGGCTTCCACTATGCCGGCATCCGCCCGTTGGGCGAGCACGAGATGCACATCCGCACCTATCAGTTCATCCTGCCGTTCCACCAGATCAGGCCGGGGAAGGAAACCGGAAGAGAGACCAATGCCGGCCATGCGTGGGTGCCCATCGATGACGAGACCACGATGGTTTACAATTGGACCTACTGTCCCAGCGGCCCGCTGTCCGAGGAACACCGGCTTGAACGTGCCCTTGGCAACGGCCCGCTGCACGTCGATCCGGTCACGTTCCGATCAAAGGCCCACCGTGCGAACGACTACATGCTGGATCGGCAGGTGCAGCGGAGTGAAAGCTACACGGGCATCGACGGCATCAACGTGCAGGATCGCGCGATCCAAGAAAGCATGGGGCGCATCGTCGATCGCTCCAAGGAGCACCTGGGTCCCGCGGACAAGGCGATCATCCAGGCACGCAAGCTTCTGCGTCAAGCCGCGAAGACGGTGGAAGGCGGCGGCACGCCAGGCGGGCTCGGCATCAGCTATTACACGCTGCGTGCGCACGAGGCGGTGCTGCCGCGCGAGGCCGACTGGCGGCGGGAGATGATGCCGGAGATGCGGCCGGAGGCGATCTTGCAGACCGTGTAAGGGGCCGGGCAGCACTGCTCTTGAAGATAAGTGCGATCCTGGGCCGATAGCCGCGGCAATGCCCTGAACACCGCGCAGCATGCCCCGCCGAAAGGTTAGACGATGGCACCTGGTGAAACTGGTCTTCTGACCCGCAATCCATGGGTTACCCGGCGCCCCTTAACGGTGGCTGAATATCACCGCATGGGCGAGGTCGGCATCCTGACAGAGGACGACCGCGTTGAGCTGATCGAGGGCGAGCTTGTGGCCATGCCGCCCGTCGGCAGCAACCACTCCGGCACCGTGAACGTGCTCACCCACCGGCTTGTCCAGGTCGTGGGTGAACGGGGCGTTGTGGCGGTGCAGAATCCCGTTCAGCTTGATGATCTCTCCGAGCCTGAGCCGGATTTCGCAGTGCTCAAGCCGAGATCTGATTATTATCGGCGGGCAACGCCGCGTCCGGATGACGTGCTGCTGATCATCGAGGTCGCTGATACCAGCCTGGCTTATGATCGCGCAGTAAAGCGATCACTCTATGCCCTCCATAAAATCCCGGAATTCTGGATCGTGAATCTCACCGCCGCCGAAGTAGAGGTCTGCCGGAAACCGACGGGCGACCACTACGCGTCGGTTTCGCGTGTCGGACACGACGGCATCCTGGAGCTCGAGCTTCTGCCTGGGGCAGCTATCCCGGTCGCAGCACTGCTCGGCTAGAACGAAATCCCCTGACTTGCCTGCGCGAAGGAAGCTGCGGAATTTCATTCGGCCATGCTGACTGGCACGGCCAAAGTCCGGCGCAAGCGCGACCTCCTTCGCCTGTCACTTGCACGCAAGTCCCGAGGGTGCAGAAGATAGCCCTCGCAAAGGGGCCGACGCCGTCGGGCTTCGTGGGTCGAGAGCCATGAAAGTTTCGTATTTCGAAACGGGTCGCTACGACGTGCCGTCGGATCTGCCGCGCGAATGGCCGGTGCCATCCGCCGCATATGACCCTGCGGCCGGCGCCGATGCCTTTCGCGGCATGGTCGAACGAGTGAGATTCGTCGAAGCGCTCGGCTTCGACTGGGTCAGCGTCTCCGAGCACCACTATTCGCCGCGTATCCTGACACCGTCGCCGGTGGTGTCGGCCGCCTGGCTCGCGGCGCGGGTCGACAAGATCAAAATCGCCCTGCTCGGACCGATCGTACCTAGCAGCAATCCAATCCGCATCGCCGAAGAGCTGGCGATGCTCGATACCCTGGCGCCGGGGCGCATCGTGGTCGGGCTGCTGCGCGGGACGCCTAATGAACATTTGAGCTATGACCTGAACCCGCAGGAGGCGCGCGAACGAACTGATGAGGGAATGGAGCTGATCCTGCGCGCTTGGGCCGAGCCGCAGCCCTTCGGCTGGCAAGGCCGGTATTTCCAGTATCGGACGGTGTCGATCTGGCCGCGCCCGCAGCATGGCCCGCACCCGCCCACCTATGCGCTCGGCACCAGCGCCGAAGCCGCTGACTTCGCAGCGCGCAACCGGATCGGTCTCGGCGTCTGGTACGGCGCCTTCGATCTCGTTGCTAAATCGACCCGCTATTACCGTGAGCAATGCGCCCGTTATGGTTGGGAGCCCGGTCCGGACGACATCATCTATCGCGCCAACATGATCCTCACCGAAACCGACGAGGCGGCGGAAGCTGCGCTTAGCCGGCGCGACCCACAGGCTGCCTTCCCGTTGCGAGCCGGATTGCGCGATGCGCTCTTGCAGGCGGACGTGCGCAACATCGCCGGCGAGAGGCGTCCGGCCCATGTCGGCACCGCTCTGCCGATCAGCTTCTGCGGTGGTCCTGACCGCATCGTCGAGCAGATTCGCCGTTGCCGTGAGGTGGTTGGCGCCGGGGTGCTCGACCTGTCGCTGCAAGATCCCGGCACCGGGCGGCTCGATACGATGCTGCGTGCGCTCGAACTGTTTGGCGAAAAGGTCCTGCCGCGCATCCGCGAAATCTGAGCAGAAAGGGTCCGAACGTGGCCGAAACCGGAGACGGGTGGAAGACCGAGCCTGTCGGCGCGGCGTTTCGCGAAGGCTTCGTCGAGGCGGAAGGATTTTGCATCCGCTTCATGGAGGCAGGGCAGGGGGGGCCGCTGCTGCATCTGCACGGCGCCGGCGGACTGCGCCTCACGCGGGGGCACGACCTGCTGAGCCGAGATCGCCGGGTGATCGCGTTCGAGATGCCGGGGTTCGGTCAATCGCCCGAAAACACCCAGACCCGAACGATGGAAGAACTGGCTGCGACGATGGGGACGGCAGCCACCCAACTCGGCATCGATACGTTCGACCTGATGGGAACCTCGTTCGGCGGCAAGGTGGCGTTATGGTTGGCGGTCCAGCAGCAGGGACGGCTGCGGGCCCTCGTCCTGGAAGCGCCGGCGGCGATCCGTCCGGCCGGGACAGAGCCGCCGTCGGGCTCCCCAGAAGAAATGGCGCGCCGACTTTACGCTCATCCTGAACGGCTGGGGCGTTTGCCGGTGATCGATCCGGCGGTCCAGGCGAAAAGCCGGGCGCTTGTTGGGCGTCTGCGGGGGCCGGACCGCGACCCGGCGCTCGAGACGCGAATGCGCGGTCTGACCACGCCGAGCCTGGTGCTGTTCGGCACGCTCGACCGTGTCATCCCGCCCCAAATGGGCCGCTTCTACAAGGAGCTGATCCCGAACTGCCACCTTGTCTTCGTCTATGACGCCGGGCACGGGATCAGCACCGACCGGCCCGAGGCTTTTGCCGAGGTCACGGCGGATTTCCTGGAACGCCACGAGGCATTCGTCGTGAGCCGCGCGCAAACCGTGATCCATCCGTAGATCCTGGAACACCCCGATGGCAGCGTCGCTGGTGGCTCGATCGCTAGGATCCACCGGCGTCCAGCATCACCGATTTGAGCGACGCGGTATGCTCCGCTAGGTTGCCCGCGCTGATGCGCCCTTGGTTCCTCCTTTTCGTGATCGCGCTGATCGTCGGCGCGCCGGCGCGCGCGCAGGTGACGGTGAACCTGAACGCGCTGGACGCGCTGCCTCAGCCGCACGCTGCCTCGGTGCCGCCCCGGCGGCACGCTGTTACGCTGCCTCGCCACCCGCACCACGTTGCCGTCGCAGTGGAGCAGGCCTTGCCTGTGCCGCCGGCCCCGCCGGCGGCGAAGGTGGCTGCTTCCACAGCCGCTCCGCCTCCGAAGCCCGTCGCGCCAGCTGCACCCGCCGCGGCTGCACACCCGCCGGCCGCGATCATTCCGACGGCGCCTCCGGCTGAGGTGGCGCTCGCCCCGCTCGCTCCGGCCACGCCGCCGGCCGCCCCACCCGTGCCGCCGCCGGTCGAGGCCAATGCCACGAGTGCGGCAACGCCGACCGCGACCGGCCTGACCGTCACCTTTGGCCCTGACCAGTCGGACCTGAGCGCGGCCAGCGAGTCGGCGATCCAGAAGCTGGCGCGCTCGGAGCCGAACAGCGACACAACGACCTTCAACGTGCTTGCTTTCGCGCATGGCGATCCGCAGGACCCGTCCACGGCGCGCCGGCTTTCGCTGTCACGGGCGCTGGCGATTCGCAGCGCCCTGATGGCGGCCGGCGTGCCGTCCACCCGGGTTTACGTCCGAGCGCTGGGAAGCGAGGCGGGCAAAGGACCGCCCGACCGGGCTGACATCACGGTGATGGGCCTCAATGCGTCCGCACCCGCGGCAACGGCAGCGGCTATCCCAGGTACGCCGGCAGGGGGAAAAGAAGAATGACGCGCCCCACCGTCTATCTGATCCGAATGCTGCTGTTCCTGGTAGCAGTGGCGGTCGTCGCCGCGCTGCTCGGGCCGGTGCTGCTGCACATCTTCCAGAACAATGTCGGGCTGAACAGCCTGATCGTGTTCATCCTGGTGCTCGGCATCGGCTGGAATCTGCGTCAGGTGTTGCGGCTTTCCCCCGAGGTGACCTGGGTCGAGACCTACCAGAGCGGCCGGGCGCGGCTGGCGGCGCTGCCTCTGCCCAAGCTTCTGGCGCCCATGGCGAGCATGCTCTCCTCGCGCGAGACGGCCGGCCGACCTGGTCAGAGCCATAACCGCTTCACGTTGTCGGCTAGCGCAACCCGCAGTCTGCTCGACAGCATCGCCTCGCGCCTGGACGAGAGCCGCGAGCTGTCCCGGTACATGACCGGTCTGTTGATCTTCCTTGGTCTGCTCGGCACGTTCTGGGGGCTGCTGAAGACGGTGGGTTCGGTCTCCGACGTGATCCAGGGCATGTCAATCGGGGCTGCCAGCGATCTCAATCTGATGTTCGAGCAACTCAAATCAGGCTTGGCGGGGCCGCTCGCCGGCATGGGGACAGCGTTCTCGGCTAGCCTGTTCGGCCTTTCGGGTGCGCTGGTGCTGGGCTTTCTCGATTTGACGGCGGGGCAGGCGCAGAACCGGTTCTTCAACGAGCTGGAGGAGTGGCTGGCCGGGCTCACCCGGCTGTCGTCGGGGCTGGTCACCGAGGGCGAGGCCTCGATCCCGGTCTATGTGCAAGCATTGCTGGAGCAGACGGCCGAGAACATGGAAAGCCTGCAGAGCATCCTCGCCCGCGGCGAGGAAAGCCGGTCCCATGCCAACCAGGCGGTGCTGTCGCTGACCGAGAAAATGGGCGCCTTCTCCGATACGATGCGCACCAATCAGCAGCTCATGCTGCGCATCGCCGAGGCACAGACGGCACTTGGTCCTGCCCTGCAGCGTTTGGCTGAGCGCCGTGCCGAGAGCAGCTTCGACGAGGGCGCGCGCGCGCATCTGCGCAATATCGAGATCTACTTGCAGCGGCTGCTGACCGAGACGGAACAGGGGCGGCTGCAGAGCACCGCCGAACTGCGCAACGACCTGCGGGTGCTGACCCGCACCATTGCCGCGATCGCCGAGGAGCAGAGATAGCGCCATGGCCATGATCACCCGCCGCCGCGGCGCTGCGACCGCCGGCCTGGAAGCCTGGCCTGGTTATGTCGATGCGCTGTCCACACTGCTGCTGGTCATCATCTTCGTGCTGCTGGTGTTCGTGCTGGCGCAGTTCTTCCTGTCCGCCGCGCTGAGCGTGCGCAGCAAGGCGCTTGATAAGGTGACGCAGCAGCTTGCCGACGTCGGGCACATGCTGTCGCTGGAGCAAGGCCACTCGGCAAGTCTGCAACAGACTGTCGCGCAGCTCAGTGCGCAGCTCGCCAGTACGCAGGCGGATCGGGCTTCGCTTTCGGCCGAGCTCGGACAGCTCGAGGATCGGATGAAGCAGACGCTGGCCGAGCGCGACACGTTGCAGACGCAACTCACCAACGCCAGCCAGCTCGCCCAGGCCAACGGGTCCCGTGCGCAGCAACTGCAATCCCAGGTGGGTGATCTGCAGCAGCAGCTCTCGGACCTCAAAGCGCAGGCGGCAGAGCTCGACAAGACGGTGACGGCGGACAAGGCAACGATCCAGGCGCGACTCTCTGATCTGGCGCAACTCGCGGAGCAGACGCGCGCGCTGCAGGCACTGCGCGACCAGTTGGAGCAGCAGGCGGAGAACGCCGCCGCGCAGGCGATGACGGAGAAAGAGCGGCGCCAGGCGGTGGAAGCGCAGTTGGCGAAAGAGAAGGACCTGGGCGACAGCGCTACGGCACAGATTGCGTTGCTCAATCGCCAGGTCGACAATCTGAAGTCGCAGCTCACCGCGATCGCGCAGGCGCTCGATCTGGCGCAGCAGGCTGGGCGCGACAAGGACGTCCAGATCGCCAATCTCGGCCAGCAGCTCAACGCGGCGCTGGCGGCCAAGGTGCAGGAGCTGCAATCCTATCGCAGCGAGTTCTTCGGCGAGCTGCGGCAGATCCTGGCCGACAAGCCGGGCATCCGCGTGGTCGGCGATCGCTTCGTGATCCAGAGCGACGTGCTGTTTCCGGTCGGCAGCGCCGATCTCAGCCCGGAGGGGGTGCAGCAGATCAGCAAGCTTGCCGATACGATCAAGCAGATCTCCCAGCAGATCCCGCCCAAGATTCCCTGGGTGCTGGATGTGGACGGGTATGCCGACAAGCAGCCGATCAATGGCGGGCAGTTTCCCTCGAACTGGGAGCTGTCGGCGGCGCGAGCAATCAGCGTGGTGAAGCTTCTGATCGGGGAAGGTGTGCCGCCTGATCACGTCGCGGCGACCGCTTACAGCGATAATCATCCACTCGATCCGGGCGATACGCAGGATTCGCTTGCGAAGAATCGGCGGATCGAGCTCAGGCTGACTGACTACGGCAGCGACAGGCAGAGCTGAGCTTCCAGCCGGCATCCTGGGTGGGGTCTATTCTCATCGCCGTCTCATTTCGCTGTACGCGAGACAGTTGGATCACGTCGTGAGATAACTCCGAATGCACGCTGGGAGCTTGTGCAAAAGGGTTCACACGGAGCACCACGGAGGATCGCACGGAGCACCACGGAGCGGTTACACCGTCCAGCAATATAACGATCTCTCCGGTTCCCCTGCCATATGAACCCTTCCGAACCCTGACCTCATCAAGGTCCACCAGTTGGCGTTTGCCGGCTGGACGCATCCGGGGGCTGCCGCGGGCACCGGCGCTCCCGGACGGCAATTCCGGCCGGCGATCGTTTCGCGCATACGCGACTGCCGTAGCCCGCAAGGGGAGGGGGCACTATACCGTGGGGGCTTCGGCGAACTGGCGGTCGGGCGTGGCGAATACAGGGGTAAGGGCAGTGGCGGTGAGGAGCGCTTGAGTCAGGTCGTCGCCGTGCGGGGCGGGGGAAACATCTTCAGGCACCCGTCCCATCGGACGGATCAGTGCGGGCCTGTGCGGATAGCTGGGTACGTATTGCTCGGAGGCAGCTGCCGGGTCGGGCTGTGGTTTCTCCACTTGCTCGGGTGCCGGTTGCGGCTCTGCTGGCGGCGGTGGCTCGGCGATCGCCGCCGGCTCTGGCTGCGGTGACAGCGCCTGTGCCATCAGGCCGATGGCACAATGCTCGGTCCAGGCAGCGCGGTCGCGGGCTTCGCTGTTCGCTTCGAGCTTCTGTCGGGCTGCCTGAATGCGCAGCAGCAGCCTGCGCTCTGCGCCTGGCGCATCATGCTATTGGCCTGGGCGCGGCATTTCTGTGCCCAGTATGACGATGTTTCGGACTGCTGGGCGAGACGCAGGCAGTTCTTCCACTGCTCGGAGGCAGCGACGTAGAGCGCGGCAACATCGGCCTCGGCGGCGTTCGCCGGGCGGAAGGCGGCGATCCGGGCGATGGCGGAATGGTTGCGTCGGGCGAGATCTTCGGGGCTGTCGGTAAGCGGCGGCGGCAGCGCGAGGAGCAGGGGGTCTGGTAGTAGACGGCGGCCGGGAGCTGGTCGGCGAAGTTGGTGTGGTTTGGCGCTGGGCTGGGGTGCATGGAAACCATTGTAGCGTTATCATCCATACTGGTCCCGAATGAAAATGATGGCGAAACAGCCGCTGTCGACCCAAGTCGGTCACTCGACCGCCGAGCAAGTGATCCCAGAAGCGGTCATTCGCTGACCAGGCCAAATCCGGAAAAGCACCCGCGCAGGGCGAGCTTCGATGCCCCCGGAAAACAGGCTTGTCCGCACGCCTACACGAGACACGACAATGAAGGCGCCCCAGATGCATACGGCGGCGAGGCCGTAGATCGTCGCTCGCATGTAGGCTAGTTTTGTTGGACCTTCCATGACAGATCGCCGCGTCAATTTTCGAAAATCAGGCAGGTCGTCGTGCCCTGAGCCAGCAAGCGCCCGTTGCGATCCACGATCTTTCCCTCGGCGGTGCCTATGCGTCTCCCGCAACTCAGCACCACGCCTTCCGCCCTGATCTCCCCCGTCTCGGTTGTGATCGGTCGGACAAGAGAAATCTTGAATTCCAATGTTGTCTGACCGATGCCTTTGTCGAGGGTCGATTGGATGGCGAGCCCCATGCAGCTATCGAGCAAAGTCGCGGAGAAGCCGCCATGCACCGTGCCCGCTGGGTTGAGTAGGGTATCGTCTGGTTCCGCGACAATGACAACACGCCCGTTTACTGCCTCGATTACGTCGTAACCAAGGGTTCGTGCGATCGTGTTGAGGGGCAGGGTCCTGTCGGTGAGACCTTGAACAAACTCAAGGCCGCTCATCTCCTTCTGCCTGGCCGGGCTGACGGTTCCATAAACTCTATCTGCGATAGGGGTCATCGGTGCCTTCTCCTGTGGTGTCAGGATCAGGCTAGGGGCTGCCCGGAGTCTCGGCCATCCGCCTCTTGCTGCCACCAAGAAATAGGTCCGGGTGCGGATCCACCGCTGGCATCATTCCGGGTGGGGCATAGCGGGCCAGTGTAGAGTTCCGGGGCTGGACAGAAAGAGGAATGAGATGACGGCTTCCGGGCGCCACTATGGCAAAATTCAGCACAAGGCAGCGCCGGCGGCTGTGCGCCCATGATGGTCGCTCAGCCGAAGTGTTCATTTCTCGAAAGCGGACTTACTAATAGGTCAGGAACTTAGACTACAAAGCAGGTTGTACTTTGCATCGGTCTCTGCTATATCACGAGCATGGTTCGAGACGGCAGGACACTAGATCATAAGACGCTGGAGGAGATCCGGCGGATGGCGGTTGAGCGAGTGCAGGAGGGCGAGACGCCGAGCGCGGTGATCGCGTCTTATGGATTCTGCCGCACCACCATCTACAAATGGCTGAAAAAGCTGAAGCGTGGCGGACGCGGTGATCCTCTCCGCTCACGCAAGGGGACCGGTCGGCCGAGTAAATTGACGAAGAAGCAAAAACGACAGGTATTCCGTTGGATCAACGGCAAGGATCCCCGGCAGTACGGCTTCGACTTTGGTCTGTGGACGCGGCAAATCGTGGCTCAGTTGATTGCCGACAGGTTTGGCATCGAACTCAGCCTCGCCTCGGTGGGCAAGCTGCTGGCGGAGCTGGGATTGACGCCGCAAAAACCGCTGATGCGCGCCTACCAACGTGATCCAGAGGCGATTGAGGCCTGGAAGCAGACCACCTATCCGCGCCTGGCGGCGCGGGCGAAACGCGAAGGGGCGGAGATCTATTTCTGGGATGAATCCGGGTTTCGTGCCGATGCGGTACAAGGCAGGACCTGGGGCGTCAGGGGGCGTACGCCGGTCGTTGAGGTGCCAGGCATCCGGCAATCGGTTTCGGCGGCGTCCGCGGTCAATGCCAAGGGCGCCTTCTGGTTTGCGACCTATAAGGGCGGGATGACGGCGGAGCTGTTTGTCGGCTTGCTCAAACACATCATGCGCGGGCGCAGAAAGCCGCTGTTTTTAGTGTTGGACAGCCTGCCTGCTCACAAGGCGAGGATGGTGCGGGACTACGTCGCGTCGACGAATGGCAAACTCGAGTTGCACTTCCTGCCCGGCTATGCGCCAGAACTGAACCCCGACGAGATGGTGTGGAACTACGTCAAGCGCACCGGCACGGCCAAGAGCCCACTCGCCTCCGGGGAGGCTCTGCAAGACCGCATCGAGGCCGACTTGCAGGCTGTCAAGGACGATCCGGCAATGGTCAGAGCTTTCTTCAGGGCACCATCTGTAGCCTATATTACTGACTGATTAGTAAGCGCTGGCCATGTTCCTGCGGCACTCATGGGTGGATTGCGGGCTTCCCGACCTGCGGCGCCTTTGGTGCCTCCGCGCCAAGAGCGAACATCTTTGCCACATGCTTTGAAGCGACGATCACAAGCTAAAGAACGTAATGGGGACAGAAATCCCAACGCAGAGCCCCGCGCAATGTTCCACCAAGCGCAGTCAGCGCTAGGACATAGCTCTCGCGATGAAGTTGCGTACAACGAGCGACGTTTCTCCTCGTCGATAGGCAAGAGCAAGCCGACTGGTCGGCGCCTGCCCTGCTATCGGTCGATAGGTGACGCCAGCCAGTTTCAGTTGGCTCATTGATGCCGGCACGATCGATACGCCGAGTTCCGCGGCCACGAGGATGACGACGAACGCGATCTGCGGCGCAAGCTGGCCGATGACCGGCTCAAAACCGGCTTCTCGGCATGCGCCGATGATGGTGTCGTAGAGCGTTGGGCTAACCGGGCGCGGGAACAGCAGAAACTGATCCTTCTTCAAGGTCACAAGATCGACTTCTCGCTGCGCGGCGGCAGCGTGCTTGGCGGGTAGCGCCAGGACCATCGGCTCCTCGGACAGAAGGCGGAGTTGGAACGCGTCAGTCCCGGAAGCACCGGGCCGCAGGACCACTACGTCAAGTAAGCCATCCTGTAGGCCCGACACGAGTCGCGTCGTGGGGGCTTGCTCCAGCGTCAGGTCGACATCGGCATAGGCCCGGCGGAACGCCCGAATCGTCGCCGGAACGACCGCGTTGAACGGTGCCGAGGTAGTGAAGCCGACGCGAAGTAGGCCTGTCTCACCTCGGGATGCGCGCTGGGCCGCTTTTGTTGCCCGCTCCGCGAGGGCCGGCATCTCCTTCACGCCTGCCAGGAAAGCCTCACCCGCCGCTGTCAGTTCCGCGCCATGGGCGACGCGATGAAACAGCGGCGCCCCGATCTCCGCCTCGAGATCCTTGATCTGTTGGCTAAGGGGCGGCTGTCCGATGCCGACCTTGGCGGCCGCTCGGGTGAAATGACGCTCCGCTGCGACAGCCAGGAAATAGCGGATATGACGCAATTCCATGGTCATCTCCAGAAGCAATGAAGGATGGCACTTTCATATATTGGATAACTGATACGGGCGCGTCCATCTCCCGCGGTGACAGACGAAGGAAGCCGCAGGTGACCAACCATGCATCTATCCGCGCTCGAAGCTGGCTGTTTACGCCGGCAACCCGTCCCGACCGCTTCGGAAACGCTGCCCTGGCTGGCGCCGACGTCGCGATCCTGGATCTTGAGGACGCCGTCGCGCCCAGAGACAAAGCGCAGGCCCGTGCCGCCGCCCTCGAGTACCTGGCGGGTAGCCCAACAGATGGCGTGCTGCGTGCCCTGCGCATCAACGGGCTCGACACTCGGGCGGGCATTTCGGATCTGGACGCGCTGCTCGGATCACGGGCGGCCCCAGACTTTCTGGTATTGCCCAAGACGGAGTCAGCGGGCCATTTGCAAATCCTCGACCGCCTGCTGACTGCGGCGGGCAAGGACGCCAGGCTCATCGGCCTGATCGAGAGTGCAAGTGGCCTCGCCGCGGTGGACACAATCACGACCGCGACCCCACGGCTCGGTGGCCTGATGCTGGGTGCCGCCGACATGGCGGCCGACCTCGGCGCGGCTACCGCATGGGCGCCGCTGGCCTTCGCTCGTGGGCGGTTGATCGCAGCTTGTGCTCTCGCCGGCGTGACGCCGATCGATGCGCCGTTCTTCGACATTCACGATGAGGCCGGCCTGGGGCAGGAAGTCACTGCCGCAGTGGCGCTCGGCTTCGCCGCCAAGGCTGCGATCCATCCCGCTCAAGTACCGACGATCAACGCGGCGCTCACGCCGAGCGCCGAGGCGGTGGAGAAGGCTCGCGCCATCCTCGCCGAGAACGCCAAAGGCGTCGGCACGATCGACGGCCAGATGATCGATGAGGCGATCGCCCGCAAGGCGCGCCGCACTCTCGCCGCTGCCGGGCTCGAAGCCTGAACCGGCGACCAATCTTCGGTTCCCACTTTGATGAAGGAGACAATCCCATGGTAACGCTGCTGCCCGCTTACAAGGCCGTCGGTGAACGCCGCTACCGTGAAACCTCAGGCCTGTACTGGGAGGATTTCGAGCCCGGCGACGTGTTCGAGCATCGACCCGGCCGTACCGTTCTCGACGTCGACAACACGTACTTCACTCTGCTGACGCTGAACATCCAGCAGGTCCATTTCGACGCGGCTTATGCCGCGAAGACCGAGTGGAAAAGGATGCTCGTCAACTCGACGTTCACCCTCGCGCTCTTGACCGGCATGAGCGTGCGCACGGTCAGCGCCAAGGTCGTCGCCAATCTCGGCTGGGACGAGGTGAAAGCCACCCACCCGGTGTTCGCCGGCGACACGCTCTATGCAGAGAGCACCGTCCTGCACAAGCGCGAGTCCAAGAGCCGCCCGACTCAAGGGATCGTCACCGTCTCGACGCGCGGCATCAACCAGGACGGGATCGAGGTGATGAGCTTCGAGCGCACCATGCTCGTCCATCGCCGCGGGCATTCACCCGAAGAAGCCGCCGGTTACTGAATTCCGGAATACCGAGGAGACAGATCATGGATACTCGTTCGACCTACCAATCGAAACTGACCACCCCGAGCCAGGCCGTGGCAGTCATTCCTTCGGGGTCCAAGCTCTCAATGGGCATGGCGATGGCCGAGCCACCGGCGCTTCTGAAGGCACTGGGAGAACGTGCTGCGGCCGGCGGGATCGGGGACCTCAAAGTCTATTACTTCGAGTCCAACAGGATCGCCGGAGAGACGATCCTTCGCTACGAACTGAACGACCGGATTCACCCCTATTGTATGTTCATCAGCACGGCCGAGCGGGCGCTGATCAAGCGCGGCGTGGCGGATGGCGGGCGCAAGGTCATCAACTATGTGCCCAACAACTTCCATCAGGCGCCGCGACTGCTGATCAATGAGATTGGCATCGACAGCTTCGTCTGCACCGTTTCGCCGATGGACCGGCACGGTTACTTCAGCTTCGGCACCGGCAACGATTATTCGACCAAGGTGGCGCGCGCGGCCAAACGCCTCATCGTCGAGGTCAACGAGAATATGCCGAGGGTCAATGGGGTGGGAGCTGAACTGCATGTGTCGGAAGTCGATGCGATCGTCGAGCACCACGTGCCACTGCTGAAGCTGCCGAGTCGCGCGCCGACGCCCGAGGACGAGGTGATCGGCCGCACGATCGCGGGCCTCGTGCCCGATGGTGCCTGCCTGCAGATGGGGGTGGGTGCGCTGCCCAATTTCGTTTGCGCCGCACTCGCAGACCGTAACGAGCTCGGAATTCATACCGAGGCATTGATTCCGGGGCTCGTCGAGCTCGTACGCGCGGGTGTTGTCACTAACCAGCGGAAGTCGATCGACCGCGGCAAAACCGTTTTCACGTTCGCGATGGGCCAGAAGGCGATGTATGAGTTCCTGAACGACAATCCCGGCGTTGAGAGCCGACCGGTCGATTACGTGAACGATCCGCGTATCATTGCGCAGAACGACGACGTCATCTCGATCAACGCAACGACCGGCGCCTGTAATTCCGAACACATGTTGGGACACCAATACAGCGCCTCGGGCGGCCAGCTCGATTTCGTGCGCGGTGCGTACGCGTCAAAAGGTGGCAAGTCGATCATTGCCGCCCAGTCGACCGCGGCCAAGGGCCAGGTCTCGCGCATCGTGGCGCGGCTCGAAGGCCCGGTAACGACACCACGCATCGATACACACTACATCGTCACTGAGTTCGGTGCGGTGAACCTGAAGGGAATGTCATCGACCGAGCGCGCGCTCAGACTGATCGAGCTCGCCCACCCCAAATTCCGCGACGGCCTCAGGGAGGCCGCCAAAGAGCAGCATCTGATCTGAGGCTTGCCAAGCCGCGAACGCGCAAAAGCAAGACGTAGGCGGCCCGATCAAGGCTTGTCGCGAACAGATCAAGCAATAGCCCTGTAAGACCAATGTGAAGGAGACTTGTCATGCATCCGGAAATGGAAATGTTGCGGTGCGCCACAGTGCGCGGTGGCACCAGCAAAGGCGTATTCATTATGGCGAATGAATACCCGAAAGATCCCGCCAAAAGAGACGCGGTCATACTGGCCATCTATGGCAGCCCCGACGTGCGCCAGATCGACGGTCTGGGCGGCGCTGACGTCTTGACGAGCAAGCATGCGATCATCTCGCCCTCCGCCCGGCCGGACGCCGATGTCGACTACACCTTCGGCCAGGTGAGCATCGACACCGCGTTCGTCGACTACCGCGGGAACTGCGGCAACATCTTGTCGGCGGTCGGGCCTTTCGCCATCGACGAAGGTCTGGTGGCGCCGGTGGAGCCGATCACCACCGTGCGCATCAACATGACCAACAGCAACAAGATTCTTGTCGCCGAAGTGCCGGTGAAGGACGGTAAGGCAATGGTCGACGGCGACTTCGCCATCGATGGTGTCCCGGGCACGGGGGCAAAGATTGCCATGGATTGGTCTGATGTCGTCGGCGGTATCACTGGCAAGCTTCTGCCGACCGGCAACGCCAAAGACACCATCGAAGTAGATGGGATCAAATATACCGTGTCCATCGTCGACGCCGGCAATCCGGTGGTGTTCGTCAACGCCGCCAGCTTGAGGATGACAGGTACGGAGTCTCCGAACGAGATCGAGTCCAACAAGCCGCTCATGGAGACCATCGAGAAAATTCGCAGCCACGCCGCCGTGATGTGCGGCATGGTCGACAAGCCGGAGAATGCCAAGATTAGCAGTCCCTACGTTCCGTTCTTCGACATCGTCAGCCCGCCGGCAGACTATAGGACCATCAGCGGCACGACGGAGAAATCCGAGGATATGGACCTCGTCGTCCGCTCCGTGTTCATGCAACGGGTGCACAAGGCCATCCAGGTCAGCGGCAGTCTCTGCACCGGCGCCGCAGCGCGCATCCCTGGCAGCATTGTGGACGAGGTATTGCGTGAGACCGCCAGGACGCGAGCGACGATCGATATCGGCCATCCAAGCGGCACCTTCCCCGTGGAAGCTGAAGCCGAAACGGTTGACGGACAGGTGAAAATCAAGCGCCTCCGCGTGTTCCGTACGGCGAGGCGGATCATGGAAGGTTACGTCTATGTGCGCAAATCGGTCTTCAAATGATTCTCTTGGCCGCCGTGATGGGACCAAGCTCCATCCCTGGTTCCGGAGAACGCGTCGTGCCCTCTCTGATCTCTAACGATCTGCTGTGGGTAGCGTCGGACAATGCTTCCGCGCACTGCTGCAACGTCGGGGACCCATACCGGCGTGCCGGCGCTGCAGGCAAAAGGAGCGGGCTTCAATGTGCTCGACCTGTCGGGCGCGGCGATGGGACCTCCCGATCTCGCAATGATCATGGGCGATGAAGTTATCTCCTTCGTAAATCGGATCATTCGGACCGCCAAGCTGCCTAGGGACCTGAAAGCGGCGGCAACCAAGTTCGTCTGTGATTCAGGATTGTGCGGCCTGCGTACATGCAGGCTTAAGGTCGGCTGTCGAATTAGGTAGTCGCCCCCAAATTCGCCCGGCCAATGTCGCAGTTGGATCGACGACCGCCGGAGGCAATCCCCATAAAAGAACGTCTGCTTGTTGCCGTTGCGCACTCCAAAGCGGCCGTTCCGCTATCGTGAAGAGTTTCGGACGCCGCTTGGCGTACGAAAGTCTCCGGAGAACGAACCCGCGGTGAGCGGTCCGAGGCTTATGGGGATTTGAGGATTTGGCTGTGCTGGGGGTGATGGGTGTGGTGTTCAGCCGGCTGCTCGCGATCGCCGTTCGGGAAGCTTTGTCTGGCGATCGGGGTGCTGATTCGAGGCCACGAATGGGCAAAGCCGCCGATGGCGTCTGGGATCAGTGTGCTTAACGATGCGGGCGAGCTGCTGGGCGCGCGGTGTGTCGATGACCGAAGCCACATGGCAACGACATCGGTGAGCATGAGCCGTGCCGGGTCACGGCGTCACCGTCCCGGTTGGTGCGATGCGGATGTAATAGCGACGGGTCTTCTCGGAAAACCCGCGCACGGTCATGTCTTCTACGAAACGTTGGCGCAGCGCACTGCCCGCGACGAGAGAAACAGGCTTGTTCATGGAAGGCTCCTCTTGGTTGAAGGGAGCCCTCATGTTCGAAACAGGCCGTTCGCCCGCTCAATCCATGCAATTCATTCGAAGTCGCGCGACACCGTCACCACAAGCACCATCTCCCGCGCAGCGGGTTCGTTCTCCGGCCACTTTGCGCCCAAGCACGAACCCGCTTCGCGGGATTGGTGCTGCGGGTGAGTTTTACGCGGCACCCGAACCATTGACCGATGAAGCAAGTAAGGTTGGGGCGCTGCCCCAAACCCCGCCAGGGGCCGAGCCCCTGGACCTCAATACTTATGCGCGTTTTCGATGAAGTCTTGAGCGCGGCGTAGTTGCCTCTCGAGCATGGAGTTCCCTTCATCATGAGAGGAACTTCCGATGCCTGTTCCAACTATCGACCGCCCCGTCAGTGCGCTGCGGCAGCGCATGATGGAAGACATGGCGATGCGCGGCCTGCGATCAGATACGCAGCACGAGTATATTCGTGTTGTACGCAGCTTCGCGGCCTTCCTCGGTCAGCCGCCCGATACGGCAACGGCTGAGGATATTCGCCGGTTTCAGGTGCACCAGCGCGAGAGCGGGGTACAACCGCCCACCATCAACTGCTCCGTCTCAGCGCTGCGCTTCTTCTTCACCGTAACGCTCGACCGGCCGGATCTGTCGCGGCGCCTGGTCCTCGCGCGCTATCCGCGCAAACTGCCAGCGGTGCTCAGCGTCGAGGAAGTCGGCCGGCTGCTCGAGGCGGCACCGGGCATCAAGTACAAGGCCATACTTGGCACCGCCTCTGGCGCGGGCCTGCGCGTTTCGGAAGTGGCCAGCCTCAAGGTCGATGATATCAACAGCACGCGCATGCTGATCCGGGTCGAACAGGGCAAGGGACGCAAGGACCGCAATGCCATGCTGTCACCCCAGCTGCTCGCGCTGTTGCGGCTGTGGTGGAAGGAAGGCAAGCGGCGCAGCGTCATGCTAGCTCATGGCTGGCTGTTCCCCGGACGCAGTGCCACCGATCCGATCTCAACCCGGCAGATCAACCGCGCAATCCATGAGGCAGCGGAAGCCGCCGAGATCAGGAAGCGGGTGTCGCCCCATACGCTGCGCCACAGCTTCGCCACCCATCTGCTGGAGCAGGATGTCGATATCCGTGTGATCCAGGTCCTGCTGGGGCACAGCAAGCTTGATACGACCGCGCTCTATGCGCGCGTTGCCACCAAGACGATCCGTTCGGTGATCAGTCCTCTGGAGCGTTTGGCGTCGTTGATGCAGGGCGAGGATCCCGGCGGCTGACGCGGCTTGCGCACCTCGATCGAGGTCGCCAATATCTTCCGCGCTGAAGGTGCCAGCTATCGTGCCGCCCAGGCCGGTCACCTGAACCTGACCCAGCTCAAGGTCATGTCGGCGATTGAGAACTGCCGCACGGCAGCACTCGGCGGTCACGTCGATGCCTGCGAGGACTGCGGGCATCAGCGCATTGCCTACAATAGCTGCCGCAACCGGCACTGCCCCAAGTGCCAGGGCGCCGCCGCGCGCACCTGGTTGGCCGAGCGCGAAGCCGACCTGCTGCCGGTCGGCTATTTCCATGTCGTCTTCACGCTGCCCACCGAGGTGGCGGACATCGCCGGGCAGAACAAGGCGATCGTCTACGATCTGCTGTTCCGCGCAGCGTCGGAGACGATGATGACGATCGCGGCCGACACGAAGCACCTCGGCGCCCGCATCGGCATCACCGCCGTGCTCCACACCTGGGGATCGGCGATGACGCACCATCCCCATATCCACATGATCGTGCCAGGCGGCGGCATCTCGCTCGATGGGCAGCGCTGGATATCTTCGCGTCCGGCCTTCCTGCTGCCGGTGCGGGTGCTGGGCGCGCTCTTCCGCCGCCGGTTCCTCACCCGGCTGATCGAACTCCATGAGGCGGGACGACTTACCTTCTTCGGCACCCAGGCCGGTCTCGCTGACCGCCGCCTTTTTCTGCGTCATCTCGCTCCGATCAGGAAGAAGCGCTTCGTGGTCTATGCCAAGCCGCCGTTCTCCGGCCCCGAGGCTGTGCTCACCTATCTCTCGCGCTATACCCACCGGGTCGCCATCTCCAACCGGCGCCTGATTGCGTTCGACGAGACTGGCGTCACCTTCCGCTACAAGGACTACCGCCGCGATGGTCCCGAGCGACAGCGCGTCATGACGCTCACGCCGCACGAGTTCATCCGCCGCTTCCTGCTCCATGTCCTGCCACATGGCTTCCACCGCATCCGCCATTACGGCTTGCTCGCCAGTTCCGCACGCAAGGCCAGTATTGCGCGTGCCCGCGAACTGCTTGCCGTGGCACCGCCGCCGGAGCCTGTCGAAGGGCCAGAACCACTCGATTGGCTGCCACCCTGTCCCTGCTGTGGCGGACGCATGACCATCATCGAGACCTTCGGGCGATGGAGGCAACCCCGCGCGCCACCTCACGCGCCCGCATCAACCGGGAGCACCCCGTCGTGACCCGGCACGGCTTGCGCTCACCTCACGCCGCAACACCACCGTTACGACGAATGCCACCAGGCACGCCCTTCGCCAAGATCAGCGCCACACGACTGAATATCAGCCGTGGCCGGTTCCCGATCCACGCTCCGCCTGGCAAAAAATCTCACTCACCAACTCCCCGCCAACGCCAGCGCCGAGCCGGTCGCGCAATCACCTCAACCGAGCAAAACTCAAAATCCCCATAGACCGTCGCCGCAGCCCCGCGGGTTCGTGCATGGGCGGTTTTCGTACGCCGGCCCCATGCCCAGACGCGCGACCGGCGATGGCCGGCGTCCGAAAACCTTCACCATGGCGGCCATTCAGTTGGTAGCGCGAGCTTTGCGCAAGCGGACACGAGAGGCTTCCTTAGGCTATCAAGCCGGAAGCAACTGATAGAACCGCGTGGCGATTGCCGCTGCCTTCACCTCCACCATCACGTCGTGCAGAAATTTCTGCTTTGGGACATACCGGATGCACCGCAAGCTGGATTCGTCCTAACCCTCCAGCTTGATGTGGAAGTCCTGCCCGAAGTCGCTGCAGGCTGGGTACACCGCGTCGAGCCAAGTACGCCTCGGACGCACCCATTCTTATTGATGACGTCCGCGATAAGCCTGCTCCACCCCCCGCACGAATTTCCTGCAAGCAATGAAAAACCATGGGAGACGTGCGTCTCGATGACAGAAAATTCGGCAATTTCAGCGTCCGGCTTGACCTCGGTAGGTCCCGACACTCTTCGCAAACGCGTCGGGGCTGGTCCGCGTTTGCCAGGAACCCCAAGCAGTCGCAGCTTGGGCTTGAACCGGCGGCCATAGGGAGAATGCCGGCTGAGGTAAGGCCGTCGACATGAGCGTGCCCGTGCGAGAAACGACGGCGCACGGACGTCCCGAGTTCGCCGGCCTGTCGTCGGCCCAAGCCGCGTCCGTTCGGGCGGAATTCGGTCCGAACGCCGTCGTCGAGGAAGCGATCCATCCTCTCGTCAAATTCGCCCGCCATTTCTGGGCGCCGGTGCCCTGGATGCTCGAGGCGACGATAGGCCTGCAAATCATCCTGGGCGCGTGGCTAACGGCGTCGATGATCGCGGCACTGCTCCTCTTCAACGTCCTGCTCGCCGCCTTTCAGGAAAGTCGCGCGAACGCCGCTTTGGCGCTGCTCAAGCGACGCCTGACATTGACGTCGCGCGTCAGGGCGACGGCGCCTGGGTTGATGGCCCGGCGGCCGACCTCTTTCCCGGCGATATCGTCCAGGTTTCGCTCGGGGACGTCGTTCCCGCCGACGTCCTGATCGTCGACGGCTCGCTGTTACTCGATCAATCCATGCTGACCGGCGAATCGATCCCGATCGAAATGGAGGCAGGACAGACCGCCTTCGCTGGCGGCCTCGTTCGTCGCGGCGCGGCGATCGCACGGGTGACGGCGACGGGAACGCGCACCTATTTCGGGCGGACGGCGGAGCTGGTGAGCGTCGCCCATGTCGAGAGCGCCGAGCAGAAGGCCGTGCTCAGCGTCGTTCGCAATCTCACGGTGATCAATTTCGTCATTCTTGCTGGGCTGGTGGCTTATGCGTTCGCGATCAGAGTCAGCCTCGAGCAAATACTGTTGCTCGTCCTGACGGCGTTGCTGTCGGCGGTGCCCGTCGCTCTGCCGGCGACCTTCACGCTCGCCGCCGCGTTGGGCGCGAGGACGCTCGCGTTGAAGGGCGTCCTGCTCACGCGGCTGTCTTCGCTGAACGAAGCGGCCATGGTCGACGTGGTCTGCTGCGACAAGACCGGCACGCTGACCCAGAATGAATTGGTCGTGAGCGCAATTCGTCCGATGAAGTCGGGGCTGTGACGATGCGGACGTTCTCGGCTTTGCCGCGCTGGCGAGTTCGCCGGAAGGCCAGGATCCGATCAATTCCGTCATCAGAACAATGGCGGCCAAGGGCCGGGGCCGCGCCTCGCTGGCCGTGGTGCGCTTCACGCCGTTCGATCCGGCGGTCAAAATGGCCGAGGCAATTGCCGTCGAGGCGGGGCACGAGATTCGCGTCGTCAAGGGCGCGCCGGCCGTCGTCGCGACGGTCGCGCCGATGACGCCGGCGTCCGAGAAGGAGCTCGAGGCGCTCAACCTCGCTGGATATCGGACGATCGCTGTGGCCGCCGGGCGGAGCGACGCGCTGGAACTAATCGGGTTCATCGCGTTCAGCGATCCGCCGCGCGCCAATTCGGCGGCATTGCTGACCGAGTTGCGCTCGCTCGGCGTGCTCCTAGTCATGATCACCGGCGACGCGGCGGCCACCGCGACGACCGTCGCGCGCGCGATCGGGCTCACCGGGCCGGTTTGTCCGCCGGGCGAGGTTCCCGCGAGCGTCGAGCCGAAGGACTTCGCCGTCTACGCCGGCATTTCCCGGAGCAGAAGTTTCGCCTGGTCAAGGCGTTTCAGCAGAACGGCCATGCGGTCGGCATGTGCGGCGACGGCGCCAATGACGCGCCAGCGCTGCGGCAGGCGCAAATGGGCATCGCCGTTTCGACCGCGACGGATGTCGCGAAAGCTGCGGCGGGCGTCGTGTTGACCGAGCCCGGCCTCGGCGGAATCGTCGCCTGCATCAATGAAGGGCGATCCGCGTTCCAACGTGTTCTGACCTACACGCTGACGATCCTTATGAGCAAATGCGTGACGCTCATCGTGCTCGGCGCTGGGCTGCTCATCACTGGGCACGCGGTCCTGACACCGCTTTTGCAAGCGCTTTCGATGATCACCTCTGACTTCGTGACGATGGCGCGCGCGGCGGACCGGGCGCCGCCGTCGCCCTACCCGAATGCCTGGCGCGTGCGGAACCTTACGCTCGCCGCGGTCCCCCTTGGTTCTTTCAGGCTGCTCTATCTGGTGGCGGTGCTCGGCGTCGGCTGGTACGGGCTGCGCCTGAGCCCCGGCGAGATGCAGACGCTGACCTACGCGATGCTGGTCTTCGCCGGCCAGGGAAACGTCTACGTGCTGCGGACGCACTTGCGTGTCTGGCGCTCGCGCCCCGCGCCGAGCTGCTGGCCTCACTCTGCGATGTCCTGCTGGTTGCCTCTCTCGCCGCCGGAGGCGTGTTGATGAGCCCGCTTTCGATCACCGTGATAGGCCTGCTCGCCGCGACGACGATCGTCTTCACCGTGGCGATGGACTCCATCAAGCTCGCGGTGTTCGCGCGCCTGCGAATCGATTGAACCCACGACCGCGGTGACGGGTCGGATCACGCTTGTCGGCGGTTAGCTGAACGAATGGCTGCCTTTCTCGATTTCCGCCCGATGTCTGTCCGTCTGCTCTCGGCCACCAGCAGACACGCCAACATTCATCCAATCCCGCATTTGCGGGTGAGGGCTGTGTCGAGGTCGCGGATCGGTAGCAGACCAGCACTTGCCTTCGCCGTCGCTGGCCACGAGATGCTGACTGCCCGACTATTCGTGGATGGCGGACGCGCAACGGCGTGATGATTGGGCCGCCGCCCGGAGCGATCCGCGGCGACACCAGCTACCCTTGCGACCGCCGGGTCTCCTCCCTAGGCTCGCGCAAATCCCTCACACAGGAGCGCCCCAAGATGCCACAATCGCAGGGAACCAGATTTACCGCCGATCCCCTGACCTTCATCGTCAGACACCAATTATGGGACGGCAATGTCGAGGATCATTCGGACCAGGGTGTATCCATCGACGTGGCCGCCGATGTTGGCGACAAGCAGACCACGCTGCTGCGCTTCAACTGCTTCGACATCGAGAGAAGCTATATCTACGGCCCAGAAAATCCCGAACTGACGACCCCTGGCCGTGTTGGCGGCGGCATGGGCGTGCACTGCCGAATGGACCCGATCACCGACGGTAATCCCATCGGCTGGACCATCCGAACCCTGGGCCAAAAGCTACCGAAGATGCTGGAGCGGGCCGGATACAAGGAAATCGAGGAGGCAACCGACCTCGCCAGGGTGCGGGACGTCCTGCCCGACGTGGAGGCCTGCGCCAGAGAAACGTTCGCATCCAAGCGGAACACGGTCAAACACAACCGTGGAACGGACATCTTCGAAGCCGGCAACATCCGGTTCGGCCTTGAGATGCGGCGGCAGCGGAATGGTGACGGTGGCCTCGCGGTCCACGTCCTTGGCGACGTGGGCGGGTCGAAAGGGAAGTCGTATGTGGAAGAAACGGAGCTTCTGGCGTTCGACTGTTTCTGGAACAGCGCGCATTACCATTATGGCCCTCGCAACAAGAACCACCGGATCAATTGGGACCTGACAATCATCCACGATCCGCTGGAGTGGACCTTCGAGCAGATCGAGAACAGAAAGCTCGGCGCGATGATCGAGCGCGCTGGCTACCCGGGAATCGCGGCCGACCTGGACCTGGACAAAATCGCCTCGGTCCTTCCGGCATTGAAGAAACGGGCCTTCGAGATGTACGAGGAAGGCGAGAGATTGACCGGTCACAAGGGATTGCCGCTCGAGTTCACCCCAAACCTCACCGCCGAATAGCGCATCGCGAAGATGGTGGAGGGTTCAGAGCCCCTCCACCGCCTCACACCACGACGACCACGTCACGCACAGCGACGCTCACGCGACAGTTGCTGCCCTGGAACTGGCGTACCCGGCACGCTGAACCTGTCGCCGCCTGACCACCTACACTCCCGTCTTCGGCGGACGGTTCCGGTGAGGGCCGTCTTGGCCATCTGCTTATCATGGCGAAACGCGCGGTCGCCTGGATGGTCGCTTTCTGCCGCCTGGGATACGTCTCGCTGCGCTGCCCTGCGATCACAGCAGCCCTTCGCGCCGGAAGCTCAGCCAACGCCCGTTGCCCACGATGATGTGGTCGTGCAGGGCGATCGATAGCAACCCGGTCGCCGCCTTCACCTCGCGGGTCATTTCGATATCCACCTGCGACGGGGTCGGATCGCCGCTCGGGTGGTTGTGCACCAGGATCAGCGCGGTCGCGTGCAGTTCGAGAGCGCGCTTGACCACTTCGCGCGGATAGACCGGCGTGTGATTGACGGTGCCGCGTGCCTGCGGCTCGTCGGCCAGCAGGCGGTTGCGCGTGTCGAGATAGAGCACGTGGAACTGCTCCACCCGCTCGCGCGCCAGGGCGGCGTTCAGGTATTCCATCAGCCGGTCCCAGTTCGAGAGCAGCGGTTTTTCCACCACCTCGGCCCGGGCGAGTCGCAGCGCCGCGGCCTGGACCACCTTGAGCGCCGCGGCGCCTGCATCGCCCAGGCCCTCGATCCCGCGCAGGTCGCTGAGTGGTGCGGCGATCGCACCGCCGAAGCTACCGAATCGGGCCAGCAGGGCTCGGGCAATCGGCTTGGTGTCCCGCCGCGGCAGGGCGAGGAACAGAACCATCTCGAGCATCTCGTGATCGGCGAGCGCGGTCGGCCCGGCCGTCAGCAGCCGCGTTCGCATTCGCGCCCGGTGGCCTTCCAGCCCGGCTGTCGGGTCCGGTGGCGCCAAACCTTCAAGCAGGCTGACCTGCTCGGCCAGCCCCGCGCCCGCCCGCCGCCTGCGCATCTGCCGCACCGTAATTGATCGAGGACCCGGCCAGGAGCCGGGGACGGATCAGCCGACCCGATAGGGTGGCTTGGTGTAGCCTGCGGGGGAGAGCGTAAATATTTCGACACCGTCGGCGGTCACGCCGACCATATGCTCGAACTGCGCAGACAGGCTGCGGTCGCGAGTGACCGCGGTCCATCCGTCATCGAGCACCTTCACCTCCGGCCGGCCGGCATTCACCATCGGTTCTACGGTGAAGAACATCCCTGGCCGCAGCACCGGGCCTTCGCCGGCCACGCCGTAATGCAGCACGTTGGGCGGCTCGTGGAAGTTCCGCCCGATGCCGTGGCCGCAGAAGTCGCGAACCACGCTGAACCGGTGGGTCTCCACATAGGACTGGATGACATGGCCGATATCGCCCAGGGTCACGCCGGGACGGATCGCCCGCACCCCGCGCATCATCGCCTCGTAGGTCACGTCCATCAGGTTGCGTGCCCGGGTCGATGGCGTCCCGGCGACGAACATTCGCGATGAATCCCCATGCCAGCCGTTGAGGATTACGGTGATGTCGATATTGAGGATGTCGCCGTTGTCCAGCCGGCGGTCGCCCGGAATTCCGTGGCAGACCACGTGATTGATCGAGGTGCAGATCGATTTGGGAAAGCCGCGGTAGTGCAGCGGCGCCGGTACTGCCCCACACGCGATGATGAAATCGTGGCAGAGCTGGTCTAGCGTGCCGGTCGTCACGCCCGGCCGCACGTGAGGTGTCACCATGTCGAGAGTCTGGGCCGCGAGCCGCCCGGCTTCTCGCATTCCGGCGAAATCTTCCGGCGGATGGATGGTGATCCTTCTCGCGTCGGCCGGGCCGTCCATCCGTTCGCTCCGTCCCGTCCTCTGTCCCGTGGAACTCACGTCACCTATAGTCAACCGCAAGATGCGTGGCCGGATGCCGCCGCGCAAGTCGGGTCAGCGATGAGCGCCAATGGCCGAAGAACTAACCTTTCGTTAGGAGACGGCGAAGGATGACGACCGACATGCAGCCGGCGGGCGCGGACACGTTCCGCGCGCATCGCCGATGACCGACCCGCGCGCCGAGCAGAAGCGCGCCGCGGCCGAGGCCGCGGTGGCGCTGGTGACTGATGGGATGGCGGTCGGCCTCGGCACCGGCTCCACGGCATGGTTTGCCATCGAAGCGCTGGCGGCGCGGGTGCGGGCGGGGCTCTCGATCGTCGCCATTCCGACCTCTGAGCGCAGCGGCGCCCAGGCAAGCGCCGGGGGCATCCGCCTGACCAGCTTTGCTGAGCGGCGGCGGCTCGACCTGACCATCGACGGCGCCGACGAGATCAGTCGTGACTCGCTGGCATTGATCAAGGGGCTCGGCGGGGCGCTGCTGCGAGAGAAGATCGTCGCCGCCGCCTCCGACCGGCTGGTGATCGTGGCCGATGACCGCAAGTTGGTGGATCGGCTGGGGACGACGACGGCCCTGCCGGTCGAGGTGGTGCCATTCGGGTGGGAGACAACGGCGGCGCGGATCGAGCGGCTGGGCGGGCGGCCCAGCCTGCGCTCCGGTACCGACGGGGCGCCGTTCCGTACGGATGGGGGGAACTTGATTCTCGATTGCGCGTTTGGCCGCATCTCCGACCCGGCGGCCCTGGACCGCGAGCTCGCCCAGGTGGTCGGCGTGATAGAGACCGGGCTGTTCGTCGGGATGGCGGACCTGGCGCTGGTGGCGGGGGAGGGGGGTGTGCAGCGGCTGGAGCGCGCACCGGAACCTCCCGCCCGGTGAGGGCGTGGGGCGGAATTTTTCCGTCGCCGGCCTGCTAGTCCAGCGACCCAAGACGAAGCGTCCAAGGCGCGACCCGGATCAGCCGCAGGAGGCCTTTGCGCGCCCAAGGGTCGCCGGACAGCCGAGCCTCGATCGTTGCTGCATCATTCGCCCGAACGATCAGAAGGGTGTCCGGCGTTCCCTCGAGCGGCCCACCCAGCAACACGAAGCCGTCGGCCTCAAGAGCGTTCATGAACGCGGCATGGGCCCGCCATTCTTCCTGCTGTTCCATCGACAGCGAAGTGTTCCACGCTGAGCCTCGCGACCTCATCACTGCAAAAAGTCGTCCCATGAACTCATCCTCTCCGTTGCGTTGGAATTTTATTAGGGGCCCAAGCGGATGACGCTTCCGCCATTCCGGTCCGACCGCCTGCTCTTTCGTCCCTTCGCTCCGAGCGACGCCGAAGACGCTTTCGCGATTTTCGGCGATGCCGAAGTCATGCGTTTCAGCGTCTCGGGTCGGGATCAGATTTTGGCGGCAACCGCTGCGCGGGTCGAGCGATATGCCAGACAACATGTCGCATCCGGCTTTGCCCCTTGGGCCGTCGTCGAGACGGCGTCCGAACGCGTCATTGGTCTTTGCGGGCTGATGCGTCTCAAAGGCGGCAAAGACGTCGAGATCGCTTATCGCCTGAGACGCGACCAATGGGGCAATGGATTCGCGACGGAGGCTGCGACGGCCTGGCTCGACCGCGGGTTTTCACTGTTGCGCCTGCCACGTATTCTCGCTTTCGTCGATCCGGCTAATACGGCTTCGCTTCGCGTCGTAGTCAAGATCGGCATGCGGTTCGTCGAGAACTGTCGCTATGAGGGAATCCCTGTTCGCAAATACGAGATTACTAATGCCAAGGCGTCCATGCCGTCTGCTCGCTGAGGTCGCGGGCAGCCGCGGTTGTCGCCTTGGGCGCCAGTGATCTGTTTCTCTACGTTTGCTACTGGACGTAGATCGCCGCGGCGAAAGCCGGAGAGCGCCGTGATCGCCTTCAGCATGCGATGCAAGGCCTAATCGGCTGCCACCGGCGATCCCGCCCGCCGCGCCTCGGCCGCTCAATATTAACCTCGCCTTAGTCCGTCCGTGCGTCGATCGCCGGATGCAAAATGCCGTCTCGGCTGCGCCACCGCCGGCGAGCTGAAAAACCGATGCGACCCATCCTCGTCGTCGGCGCGGGGTTTGCCGGCGCCGTCCACGCACGCGAACTGGCCGAAACGGGGCATCGCATCGATCTCATTGACCGGCGGCCGCATATCGGTGGCAACGCCTATGACGAGCCCTCGCCCGAGGGCATGCGCGTGCACCGCTATGGCCCGCACCTGCTCCATACCAGTATCGCCGAGGTGGTCGCCTGGCTAGGCCGCTTTACCGAGTTCATCCCCTACCAGCATCGCGTGCAGATCCGGCTGCCGGGCAGCGCTCTTGTCCCGCTGCCGATCAACCGCCAGACCATCAACCAAGTCTTCGGCACTGCGCTCGCCGACGCGGGCGAGGTCGAAGCCTTCCTGGCCCGCATCGCCGTTCCGATCGCCGTTCCCGCAAACGCCGCCGAGCATCTCATGGCGCGGATCGGCCGCGAGCTTACGGACCTCTTCTTCCGCCCTTACACCAGGAAGATGTGGGCGCTCGACCTTGAGGATCTCGACGCCACGGTGGTCAAGCGCATCCCGATCCGTTTCGATGATGAGGATCGTTACTTCCCCGACGACCGCTATCAGCTCCTGCCGCGGGAAGGTTACGCGGCGGCATTCCGCAGCATCCTCGATCATCCGAACATCAGCGTGTCGCTTTCGGTGCCGTTCGACCGCGTTATGCTGGCTGGCTATCGAGTTTGCTTCAACAGCATGCCGATCGACGAGTTCTTCGATTTCAAACACGGTGCGCTGCCCTATCGTTCGATCCGCTTTCATCATCGACCGGAGCCAGTGGGTTATGGCGGTGCACGCGCGGCGGTGGTGAACTTCACCGACGCCGGGCGGTTTACCCGCGAAACCGATTGGAGCCGGCTGCCCGGGCATCGCCTGCACGCCACAGGATGCACGACGGTCACCCTGGAGGAGCCGTGCGACTATGCGGAGAACGGTTACGAGCGCTACTATCCGGTGAAGACGGCCGACCGCCGCTTTCAGCAGGCGTACGACCGTTACAAGGCACTGGCGGAAACCGACGGCCATTGCGTCTTCATTGGCCGCTGCGGCACGTATCAGTACCTTGACATGCACCAGGTCATCAACCAGTCGCTAGCCTCGGTGCGCCGCTGGCTGGCCCGCAACGGCTGAGCCAAATTGTCTCCGTGACCTTCGTGTCCTCGGCCCCCTCCGTGTTATGTTATTCTCTGCTACCGTGATGCCCTCGCCTCACGACCCGTTCCGCACGGAGTCCCACGAATGCGCGCCTGCCCATGAGCCGTCCCGAGATCGTGCTCTATGACTGGGACAACACCCTGGTCGATGCGTGGGCCGGCGTAACCACGGCGCTCAATGCCACGTTCGACGCGTTCGGCCTGCCCCGCTGGACCGTTGCCGACACGATCATGCGCGTCCGCAGTTCGTTGCGCGACAGCTTCCCCGTCCTGTTCGGCCGCTCCTGGACCCGCGCTCGGGACATTTTCTATGCGACGCTCGAAACCCAGCATCTCCGCTACCTCGCGCCAATGCCAGGCATCGAGCGGGTACTCGCCGCCGGCGTCGCAGCAACGCAAGCCGTCGTGTCCAACAAGACCGGTCGCTTCCTTCGCGCCGAGGTCGCCCATCTCGGCTGGGCGCATCATTTCGGGGCGGTGGTGGGCGCGGGGGATGCCAGCGCCGACAAGCCGGACCCGGCGCCGCTCCGCCTGGCGCTCGCCCGGCTCGGCGCCGAACCTGGCCCCGGCGTCTGGTACATCGGCGACACCGCGCTCGATATGCAGGCCGCGCGCGCCGCGGGGCTGACCGCGGTGCTGCTGGGCGGCGCCGCACACGATGGTGGCATTGACCGAGCCGCGCCGGACCTCCATTTTGCGAATGCACACGCCTTGGCCGATGCCCTGGGACGCACGGGTTCGTGCGCTTGCCTGGGGGAAGGCCGCTGATAGAGTACCTCACCGGCAGGCGATCGCCGGCGGGAAGCCACCAGTCCCAAGAAGAAGGATTACGCCGTGGCCAACGAAAAATCGCAGAACGTTCAGGACGTCTTCCTGAACCACGTGCGAAAGAACAAGACACCGGTGACCGTCTTCCTGGTCAACGGCGTCAAGCTCCAGGGGATCATCACCTGGTTCGACAATTTCTCGGTCCTGCTGCGCCGGGACGGCCACACGCAGCTCGTCTATAAGCACGCCATCAGCACAGTGATGCCGGGCGCGCCGATCCAGCTCTTCGACGCCACCAAGGCCGAAGCGGGGGCTGCTGCCATGCCGCAACGGGAGTTGACGCCTGCGGCCGGCGACTGACGCGGCGCCGAGCGAGGTCCGGCAGAACGGCGATGGCCGGCCGACCCGTGCGGCCGTCATTCTGCCGTGGGAAAAGCCGTTGCCAGCGGAACAGCCGCGCAAGCAGCCTCGTTCCGCGGAGGCTCGACTGGCCGAAGCGGTCGGTCTTGCCGCCGCGATCGGCTTGGTGGTCGTACACACGGCCATCGTGCCGTTGCGCGTCCGCCGCCCCTCCACCCTGCTCGGCGATGGGCAGGTAGCGGCGCAGGGCCAAGCGCTGGCTGGTGCCGGCGTTGCCGTGGCGATCGTCGATGCCGCGCTGTCGCCTGTGCAGCAACGCAACCTGGAGCGCGCCTGGTCCTGCAAGGTGATCGACCGCACCGGCCTGATCCTCGACATCTTCGGCGAGCGCGCTGTCACCAGCGAGGGCGCGCTGCAGGTCGAACTTGCGCATCTCGACTACCAGCGCTCGCGCTTGGTGCGCTCTTGGACTCACTTGGAACGTCAGCGCGGCGGTTTTGGCTTCCTGGGCGGGCCCGGCGAGACGCAGATCGAGGCTGACCGCCGACTGATCGGCGAACGCATGGTCAAGCTGCGGAGCGAGCTTGAACAGGTGCGCCGGACTCGCGGTCTGCACCGCACGGCGCGGCGCCGGGTGCCGTTCCCGGTCATCGCTCTGGTTGGCTACACGAATGCTGGAAAATCAACGCTGTTCAACGCGTTGACAGGGGCCGATGTTGGCGCCCGCGACCAGCTTTTTGCCACGCTCGACCCGACCATGCGGGGGCTTCGCCTGCCGTCTGGTCGGCGGGCGATCCTTTCCGACACGGTGGGCTTTATCAGCGAGCTGCCGACCGAGCTGGTGGCTGCCTTCCGTGCTACGCTCGAAGAGGTGGCGCAGGCAAACGTGATCCTGCACGTGCACGACGTCGCTCATCCCGACAGCGCCGCTCAAAAGGCCGATGTGATCGCCGTGCTCGACGGTATGGCACGCGACGGCACGCTGGACGCCGGCTGGCGCGACCGCACGATTGCGGTGCTGAACAAGGCCGATCTGCTCGGCGGCGTCAACAACGTGCCGCCCAAGCCGGGCGCTGTCGCAGTTTCCGCCATGACCGGCGAGGGACTGCCGGCGCTGCTGTCGGCCATCGATGCCAGGATCGCCGCCGGGATGGAGGTCGCCTGCTACGACATCCTCCCGGAAGACGGGGCGCGGCTCGCCTGGCTTTATCAGCACGGCGAGGTGATGGAGCGCCAGGACGCTGACCGCGCCATTCACGTGACGGTGCGACTGCTGCCTTCCGACCGAGCCCGGTTCGAACACCGCGAATGACGTTTTCCGCCCGCGACGCCGTTGATCTTGCCGCAATCCTGCGCGAGGCCGCCCAGGCCGAGCTGCGGCCGCGCTTCCGCCGGCTCGACAGCGGTGAGGTTCGCACCAAGTCAGGCGCGCTGGACCTGGTGACCATCGCGGACGAGGCGGCCGAGCACCGAATCGCTGCATCTCTGACCGCCGCTTGGCCGGGCTCGTTGATCGTCGGGGAAGAAGCGGCCGCAGGCAACAAGCGGCTGCTTGATTGTCTGGGCGAGGCGGAGCTTGCCTTCGTAGTCGATCCGCTGGACGGCACGTTCAACTACGCGGCCGGCGTGCCGCTGTTCGCCGTGATGGCCGCGGCGTTGGTGTGCGGTGAAGTGGCGATGGCTGCGATCCACGATCCGATGGGCGACAACACCGCGCTCGCTGTGCGCGGCGAGGGGGCCTGGATCGAGGAACCGTCTGGGCGGCGTGGCGATCTTCGGGTAGCCGAACCGGCTCCGCTCGGCGGGATGACCGCCATCCTGTCATGGCAGTTTCTGCCCGAACCGCGGCGAGGCCATGTGTGCGCGGCGCTGCCACGGCTCGCAGCGAGCTGGAATTATCGTTGCGCTGGGCACGAATATCGGCTGGCGGCTGCCGGTCATTGCCATGCCTTGCTGTATCACCGGCTGCTTCCCTGGGACCACGCGCCCGGTTGGCTGCTGCATCGCGAGGCCGGCGGGTATTCGGCGCGGTTCGACGGCAGTGCCTACACGCCGTTGGAGGTCGCCGGCGGCCTGATCTGCGCCCCGGACCGAGCGAGCTGGACCCTGCTGCGCGACGCTTTGCTGGGGGGCGATTAACGGAGGTTGCAGAATTTCATTCCGGCGCGGAGTAGATGACTGTATCAACCCCCAAGGCCTTCCTCTCTTGGAGTTCCGGCAAGGATGGCGCGTTCGCTCTTCTGGAAGCGCGGCGGCTGGGGCTCGCCGAGATCGTTGGCGTTCTGACGACCGTCAGCGAAGTGCACGACCGCGTCTCGATGCATGGCGTGCGCAATGCGCTGCTGGACCAGCAGGTCGCGGCGCTCGGCTTGCCCTGTTTCAAGGTCTTGTTGCCCAGCCCGTGCTCGAACGACATCTATGAGGCGCGCATGGGCGCGGCGGTCGAACGGCTCAAAGCCGCGGGCGTGCGCCATATGGTGTTCGGCGATCTGTTTCTTGAAGATGTCCGCGCCTATCGCGAAGAACGGCTCACGGCCGCCGGCATGGCCGGGATTTTTCCGCTATGGGGCCGCGATACGCGCGCTGTGGCCCAGGAGATGATAGCCCGCGGCTTCACCGCCCATCTGGTCACAATCGATCCGCGCAAGCTTGATTGCGGCTTTGTCGCACGCCGCTTCGATCGCGAGTTGCTGGCCGCGCTGCCCGATGGCGTCGATCCTTGCGGCGAAAACGGGGAGTTTCACACGTTCGTTTCATCTGGCCCGATGTTCTCGGCGCCGATTGCTGTGGCCATGGGGGAGATCGTCGAACGCGAGGGTTTCGTCTTTGCCGACCTGATTCCCGCCGTCGCCTGACCGATGGGTTGGAGAGCTGCACGTCGTCCTGCTAGGGATGGCGCAGGGGGTGGGACCGATGACGGCGGACAGCGAAAGCACCGCGCGCCGGCCGGGCCGGCGGGATTTCTTGCGGCTGGGCATGGGCGCGGCTTCCTTCGGGCTGCTGCCGGCGGCCAACCGAAGCGGCACGATCGAGGATGTAAGTCACATTGTCGTCTTCATGCAGGAGAACCGCTCCTTCGATCACTACTTCGGTCATCTGAGTGGGGTGCGTGGCTACAACGACCGCCATCCGGCGCTGAGGGCGGACGGCAGGCCCGTGTGGTTCCAGCCTCGGCAGAGCACTCCCGATCAAGTCGTGCTTCCGTTCCACTTGCGCTGCTGGAAACATCACGGAATGGCGGCGCGCGGTGAGCGGCGACCTGACCTCAGCCTTTGACTTCGCCGCCCCGCATGACGCCTGGCCGGAGCTGCCTGACACGAGCGGCTACATCGCCGCGGTGAATGCGTCGTGCAAGCTGCCCGATCCGGTCGTGCCGGCGCAGAGCACGGCTGCCGATATCCACGCGCAAGAGCCGGGCGTGCGGCCGGCGCGGCCGCTGCCGTACGATCTCGCGGTGGATGAGATCGGCGGCGGAACCGGCGTATTAGCTTCGCGATTCGCCAGCTTCGGCGCCGCGGGCGCCTGCTTCACCGTGTATCGCGAACAGACCGAAGAAGTGCCGCGACGTTACACGGTCGGCGCTTGGCAGTCGGCGGATGACGACTGGAGCCTTGAGGGTCCCGGCCTGCACGTGATTACCGTAGCCGGGCCGAACGGTTTCATTCGGCGCTACCGCCGCCGCGGCGGAACATCGGTGCGGGTCGGCGCGCGGGCTGACGGCAAGGCCGAGACGCTGGTGTTGACGCTCGTCAATACCGGTGGGCGCCCCGAGAGTGTGCGGCTTGTCGATACGGCTTATGGTGCTGATCACGCTCGACCCAGGTACGACACCACAAGTGGAATGGAGCGTCGCCACGAGTGGGCATTGGTACGACATCGTCGTTGATGGGCCAGGCGATGAAGCGACGCGGCTTGCGGGCCACATCGAGACGGGATGGCCGAGCATCACCGATCCCGCGGCCACCGCCCCTGCGCTGACGCTTTAGCAACCGCGGAACGCCATCCGGGATTAGTGGTAGGAAATCTGCTAGCGGTTCCCTACCGGCGCGCAGCCGTGGAAGTCGGCGTCTCGCCCATGTGCTACAATCAAGACGTCATGGCCCCCGAATTTGTGCCCCGCCTCGATATCCTGCCGGAGCCGCAGCGCCGGCTTTGGAACGAGCTGACTGCTGTGCCACCCGAATTCGTGCTGTATGGCGGGACGGCGATCGCCTTGCATCTCGGGCACCGCCGGTCCGAAGACTTCGATTTCTTCGGCAGACAGCCGTTCGATCCGGCAAGACTAGCGACGTCCATTCCTTTCATGACTACAGCGACGATTACTCAGCAGGCCCCCAACACGCTGAGCGGCATTGTCGAACGTGGTGGCCCGGTCAGGGTGTCATTCTTCGGCGTTCCCGCTATTCCGCAGCTTGCGCCGCCGGACATTGCGCCTGACACCGGATTGCGAGTTGCCTCCCTTCTTGACCTTGCCGGGACGAAAGCATCAGTCGTGCAACAGCGCGCCGAGGCGAAGGACTATGCCGATCTCGACGCTATCCTGCGTGCCGGCCATATCGACCTGCCGACGTCACTAGCGGCGGCGTGCGCCATCTATGGCCCGCAATTCAATCCACAGATCACGCTCAAGGCGCTCTCTTATTTCGAGGACGGCACCGTGCGCGATCTGCCGCAAGCCACCAAGGATCGCCTTGCGAAAGCCGCGCGCGAGGTCGATCTCGGCCGTTTGCCAAAGCTTATTCCTGCCCAAACGAGCGGCAGCAACGACGGGCTGTCTCCATGAAGCCGATCCCGCTGAACCCCGAAACGGAAGCCATCGCCCGTCGGGTCATCTGGTTCGAGACACCCGCTGAAGCGCTGTCCGACCCGATCCGCTTCATGGCTTACGCCATGGCCTCGGCAACGCACGAAGACATGCAGGCGCTCCGCCGCTATGTATCCGACGACGATTTCGTCGAGGCGCTGGACAAAGCACCGCCCGGGATCATCGACCCGCGCTCATGGGCCTACTGGAATTCGAGGATGGGCCGCTATCCGCCGCCGCCGCTTCCCAAGCGCACGTTCGGATGAAGCCCGTCAGCCGTTCACCTTCCGCATCAGCGCCGCCCAGCCGTCGATCACAGGCAGGACGGTGTCGGCTTTCTCCAACTCCACGCTGAACACTATCCGCGAGACGCCCAGATCCTCGTAGCGCCGCATCAGGTCGGCCTCCTGCTTCGGCCCCCATACCGTGATTTGGATCGAGTCCGGATCGCGCCCTGCCTCCGACGCCATCTTCCGGAATTGCGGGATCATCTCCGCAATCTCGGCGTAAGTGCCGCGCGAGGCGTGCGGGATCCATCCCTCGCCGTAACGCACCGCCCGGCGAGCGGAGTACGGGAACGCACCCCCGACAATAACCGGCGGGTGCGGCTTCTGGACCGGCTTCGGCCATGCCATCATCGGGCCGAAATTGACGAACTCGCCGTGATACTCGGGCTTCGTCTGCGTCCAGATCGCCTTCATCGCCTCGACCCGCTCGCGCGCCAGCTTGTGGCGGGTCTCGAAGACCGTGCCATGGTCCTCCATCTCGTCCTGGTTCCAGCCGTTGCCGATCCCAAACAGGAACCGCCCGCCCGAAACCGTATCGATCGAGGCCACCAGCTTCGCCGTCTGGATCGGGTCTCGCTGCGCCACCAGGCAGACGCCAGTGCCGACTTTCAAATTCTTGGTCGCCATCGCGGCTGCCGTCAGCGTCACGAACGGGTCCATCGCGTCGTAGTATTTTTTCGGCATCTCACCGCCGCCTGGGAACGGCGTCTTGCGGCTGAGCGGGATATGCGAGTGCTCGGGCGCCCAGACCAATTCGAAGCGGCGCTCTTCCAGCGCCTTGCCGAGCTCGGCCGGGGTCATGGAATAGTCGGTGAAGAACATCGCTGCGCCGAAATCGAGCATGCCTGCCTCCGTTGCTGGGCGTTCGGCAACCATGATGCACGCTCGGCCGGCATGTCTCCAGCCCCGCCCGCCGGTGCGCCCGTCAATCGAATGGTCACACTTTTCCAAGCTATGGTGGGCGGGCCACGGATGATCCGGTCGGTCGATCGCGCTGGCGGCGGCAGGGTGTATCGATTAGGAAGCGGGACAACGGATGCGGCCGAAGGGGCCAGTAACACTGCGCAGTGATTCTGACCATTTGATCGTTGGCCCGAAGCTAGGCGCGCTATCTGCACCTCGCCCGCCTTCGCGGGAGGAGAGCCTGCCCTTGGGCCCCGACCCGCGGGTCGGGGCCCGCAGCGCCGCGGTGAGGGTGCGGCCGAGGGGCTGACCCGCTCCATGCGCATCCTGTCGGTCTTCGGCACGCGTCCCGAGGCGATCAAGATGGCACCGGTCATCCGCCGCCTGGCCGCCGTGCCCGGCGTCACCCCGCTCGTTTGCGTCACCGCCCAGCACCGGCAGATGCTCGACCAAGTCCTGACGCTTTTCGCCATTACCCCGGACCTCGACCTCGACGTGATGCGCGCGGGCCAGGGCCTGACCTACATCACCACCGCGGTCTTGGAACGGCTGGGTGATGCATACCAGCAGCTCCGGCCGGACCGCGTGTTGGTGCAGGGTGACACCACCACCACGTTCGCCGCTGCGCTCGCTGCGTTCTATGCCAAGGTGCCGGTCGGTCATGTCGAGGCGGGATTGCGCACGGGCAATATCCACTCCCCCTGGCCGGAGGAGATGAACCGCCGGCTCACTACGCACATCGCCGACGTGCATTTCCCGCCCACCGAGCAGGCGAAGCGCAACCTGCTGCGCGAGGGCATCGACCCAGCCCGTATCTTCATCACCGGCAACACGGTGATCGACGCCTTGCTGGATGCGCTCGCCATCCTGGACGCCGATCCGGCACGCCTCGCCGCCATCGACCACGAGCTGCCGCGCACCGACCCGACCAAGCGGCTCATCCTGGTCACCGGCCACCGACGCGAGAATTTCGACGGCGGGCTGGAGCGCGTCGCCCGCGGGCTGCTGCGCCTGGCCGCCCGTGGTGATGTGGAGATCGTCTATCCCGTCCATCTCAACCCCAACGTCCAACAAGTCGCCGAAACGGTGCTCGGCTCGCACCCCGCCATCCACCTGATCGCGCCGCTCGATTATCTCCCCTTCGTCCACCTGATGCGCCGCGCGGAGCTGATCGTGACCGATTCAGGCGGCGTGCAGGAAGAAGCGCCCTCGCTCGGCAAGCCCGTGCTGGTCACCCGCGATACCACCGAACGGCCGGAAGCGGTGGAAGCAGGCACGGTCGAACTGGTCGGCACGGACACGGACCGGCTGGTGGCGTGCGCGAGCCGCCTGCTGGATCACCGTGCGGCCTATGAAAAAATGAGCTTCGCGCACAATCCCTATGGCGACGGGCGGGCTGCCGCCCGCATCGCGGAGGCCCTCCGGAATGGATAGTTTCGGGCGCATTGCTGTCATCGGGCTTGGCTATATCGGTCTGCCGACTGCCGCCGTATTCGCCGAGAATGGCGTCGACGTAGTCGGCATCGACGTCGCGCCCCGCGTGGTCGAGACGATCAACGCCGGTCGCCCGCATTTCGGCGAGCCCAACCTGGACGCTCTGGTCCGCCGCGTGGTCGAAGCAGGCAAGCTTCGCGCTACGCTCGAGATCGAGCCGGCGGACGCGTTTATCCTCGCCGTGCCGACGCCGTTGCGTGGCCATGGCGAGCGCGCTGTCCCCGATATTTCGTACATCGAAGATGCCGCCCGCGCGCTTGCCCCGGTGCTGAGAGCCGGCAACCTGGTGATCCTTGAGTTTACCTCCCCGGTCGGCACGACCGAGCGGATGGCGGCGATCCTGGCCGAGCTGCGACCGGATCTGAGCTTTCCGCAGCAGAAGGGGGAACTCGCCGACATCCAGGTGGCGCACTGCCCGGAGCGCGTGCTGCCCGGCCGCATCCTGGAAGAGGTGGTGAACAATCCACGCGTCATTGGCGGCATGAGTCGCAAATGCGCCCAGCGCGCCTTGAGCCTTTACAAGATCGTAGTGCGCGGCGAATGCCGGGTGACCAACGCACGAACCGCGGAGCTGGCGAAACTGACCGAGAACGCCTATCGCGACGTCAACATCGCTTTCGCCAACGAGCTATCTTTCATCTGCGACAAGCTGCGGATCAATGTCTGGGACCTGATCGCGATGGCCAACCTGCATCCGCGGGTCAGTATCCTCAGCCCCGGGCCCGGCGTCGGCGGGCACTGCATCGCGGTCGATCCCTGGTTCATCGTCGCTACCAACCCCGATGAGGCGAAGCTGATCCGTGCCGCGCGGCTGATCAACGACAGTAAGCCCGATTTCGTGGTCGCCAAGGTGCGCGAGCGTGCAGCAGCGTTGAAGCGTCCGGTGATCGCCTGCCTCGGCCTCGCCTACAAGAAAGACGTGGACGACCTGCGCGAGAGCCCGGCGGTGGAGATCGTCCGCAAGCTGGCGCAAGAGGGAGTGGGCGAGCTTCTGGTGGTCGAGCCCTATATCAGCCGTCTGCCGCCCGAACTGGCTGAGCTTGGCCTTGCTTTGCACGATTTCGATGATGCGCTGGATCGCGCGAATCTCGTGCTGCTGCTGGTCGATCACATGAGCTTCCTGCAAGTCGATCGCGACCTGCTGAAGGACAAGTTCGTGATTGACACCCGCGGCGCATGGTGACCGGAGCGCCCACTTGCCCTTCTTCCGTTTGCTGGAGAGGGCAGGGGTGAGGGTGTGCGGCACCATGCGCATCCTGCACGTCTTCGACCACTCGCTGCCGCTGCAAAGCGGCTACGTGTTCCGTTCGCTCGGTATCCTGGCGGCCCAGCGCGGCTTCGGCTGGGAGACGATCCATCTCACAGGGCCGCGCCACAACGAATTTCGCACCTCGATCGAGACGGTGGACGGCTGGACCTTCCATCGCACGGCGAAGCCGCGCGGCAGGCTGGCCGCCGCGCCGCTCGCGCGGGAGTTCGTGGAGATGCGCCGCCTTTCGACACGCCTGACCGAGGTGATCCGCGCCGAGCGGCCGGACATCGTGCACGCGCATTCGCCCGTCCTGGTCGGCTGGCCCGCTCTGCGGGCCGCCCGCAAGGCCGGCGTGCCGGTCGTCTATGAGGTCCGCGGATTGTGGGAAGACGCGGCCGTCGATCTCGGCCATTCGCGTACCGGCGATCTGCGCTACCGCGCGACGCGCGCGTTCGAGACGTGGCTGCTACGCCGCGCAGATGCCGTGATCACGCTGTGCCAAGGGATGCGGCGTGAACTCGCCGGCCGCGGCATTCCCGAGGATACAATCACCGTCGTGCCTAACGCGGTCGAACCGGCACTGTTCCGCGTGCCGCAGCCGAAAGACCCGGCACTGGTCGCCGAGCTTGGGCTCGATGGCCGGATCGTGCTTGGTTTCATCGGGTCTTTTTATAGTTATGAAGGCCTTGATCTGCTGATCGAGGCGCTTCCTGCGATCCGCAGCCGGCATCCGTCAGCGATGTTGTTGCTGGTTGGCGGCGGCCCGATGACGGCCTCGCTGCGCGAGCTCGTGACGGCCCGCGGGCTGGGCGATTTTGTGCGCTTCACGGGTCGGGTGCCGCACGAGCAGGTGCATCAATACTACGACCTGGTGGATTTCCTGGTGTTCCCGCGCCGACGCATGCGGCTGACCGAGCTGGTCACGCCGCTCAAGCCGGTGGAGGCGATGGCCGAGGGCCGTCTTGTCATCGCCTCAGATGTCGGTGGCCACCGCGAGCTGATCGAAGATGGCGTCACCGGCTTCCTGTTCGCCGCTGATGATGTGCCGGCGCTTGCCCGGCGAGTGAGCGAGGCGATTGCTGCCGAGCCGGCGCATCCGCGGATGCGCGAGGGGGCACGCCGCTTCGTCGCCGCCGAGCGAGTCTGGCCGGTCAGCGCTGCGCAATACAAGGCGGTTTATGCGCGGCTAGTCGCTACTGGCGATGCCGATGGTGATAATCGCGAGTAATCAAGCAGACACGGAGTTGCACTGAGTCCTGCCGGAGTTTCACGGAATTGGCCCGCGGACGGTACCGCGCACCCCTTGCGCAAAGCGTATAAACTCCTTCTCCGCGAAACTCCGTCGCAGCTTCGTGTCACTCCGTGTCCACTTGATTGCTTGGCGCGCTTGCGACCGCCCCGATCCCGCGCATGATGCCTCATACCATTCGCAGGAGGATGACCCGCATGAGCGACAAACCAGCCAAGCCCGTGTTGCTGACCGGAGCGTCCGGTAATCTCGGCCGCGCGCTTACCCGCGCCCTGAGCGCACAGGGCTGGGTGCTGCGTCTGAGCGACATCGCCCCGTTCCCCGACCCGCTCCCCTCCGGCGCCGCCTTCACCCGCGCCGACCTCAATGACGGCGTGACCATGTTACGGCTCGCCGAAGGCTGCGGCGCCATCCTGCATTTCGGCGGCATCTCCACCGAGAAGCCGTTCGAGGAAGTGCTCGGCCCCAATATCCGCGGTCTGTATCACATCTACGAAGCCGCCAGGCGCGAGCGGGCGCGCGTCGTGTTCGCCTCATCCAACCACGCGATCGGCTTCCACGAACGCACGGAAACGATCGACGGCGACACGAACTTCCTGCCGGACACCTATTACGGCCTGTCGAAAGCCTATGGCGAGCTGATGGGCCGGCTCTACTGGTGCAAGCATGGAGTTGAAAGCGTTTCCATCCGCATCGGCTCCAGCTTCCCCGAGCCAACCAACGCGCGAATGCTGGCGACCTGGCTGTCGTACGGTGACCTCGCCCGACTGGTTGCGCGCTGCGTGCTGACCGAAAAGGTCGGCTGCCGGGTGATCTGGGGCGCCTCGAAGAATGCTCGTATGACCTGGTGGCGCAACGATGCGCGAGAGGCGATCGGGTGGTCTCCGCAGGACAGCGCCGATCCTTTTGCCGGCCAGCTTGCCGGAAAGGTCAGCGGCGATCCGATCGAGGAGCGCTATATGGGTGGGGCGTATTGCTCATTCGACTACTCGCGCGACACGCCGGCGCCGCGCGAGTAATACACGCCGGCGCCGTGCGAGTAATACACGCCGGCGCCGCGCGAGTAATAGAGGACGCAACTCCTGCCGGTCGGCGTCCGTCCGGATCAGGCATAAAGCAGTGCCGGCGGGTAACCTGGCGGGTAGGCGTGGTCGAACACGACCCAGGCGTGGTGATGCTGTGCCGGTTTAGTGCGCTCGCCCATGTCGAACCACTGGATGCGCCGGGTCAGCACCACCACGGCCGCGAATGGAGCAGCGGCCATTATCTCGGCAGCTCTTTGTCCGGCGATCCACTGTAGCCGCACCAGCAGGGCAAGCTGGCCCTGAACAGAAGCAGTGAGCCACAGCGCATGCTGCAAAAACCCCAGCATCGCTGCTGACGACCGCGTCTGTCCCGCATGGGATCCGCTGTCACCATAGGGCGGGTTCGTCACGATGCTGCGGCACCCCCCGGGCACGCTGCCGCACTGCAGAAAGTCCACTCCCGGGATGCCGAAAGCGCGATCGCAGATATCGGTCGAAACCACCTCGTAGCCATGCGTGGCGAGCACGGTGGACATTGCGCCGTCGCCGCAGCACGGCTCCCAGACGGGACCTTGCAGCCGCACGTGCCGCAGCAGCGCCTCTGTGACCCAAGACGGTGTGGCGTAGAAATCCCGTTCCTCGCGGTTATAGCCCGACACATGAATGGCCCGGCGCGCCATTGGTTCCGGCAGCATCGCCTGCGGCCGATGCGCAGGCGGATCATCAGACGTGGCGAGAGGCAGGCCGAGCTGGGGCAAGGTGGCGCAGCTTCGCCGGGGAAACGACTCGGGCATGAGACTCGGATAGTAGCAGCCGTCTGAGAGACCGCCGCTTCCTGTCGCGCCGTACAACGATCCTTAAGGCGTTTGTCCTCCAATCGCCGGCATGGACGCCAAAGCGCGTCGGCTGGGATGGAGCCTGCTGGTGGTGGGTGGAGCGCTCGGATGGGCGGCAGCGGCGCATGGTCAGGACCTGTCGGGCTATTTCCCACAGGGCGTGCCGGGTTACGACACCGCGCCCGGCGTCACAGTCCAATCCCGCGCCCGTCCGCTTTACGATCCGATCGGGGTACGCGCTGGAACCTTCCTGATCTACCCGCGTGTCGATCTCGGCCTCGGCTACGACAGCAACCTGTTCGGCACCGCACCCATCCCGGGGACTCAACTGGGAAGCTGGCTGTTCGATACGCGCGCGTCGGTGCAGGCCAGCTCGGACTGGAGCCGCGACCGGCTGGGCGGCTATTTCGGCGTCGATCACGCCGACGAGTTGAACCTGCCGAGCCAGAGCCGCACCGACTGGACCGGCTCGGTGGGCGGTACGCTCGATATCGGCAAAGACCAACTGACATTGGCAGCGGCGCATCTGTCGCTGCACCAGGCTCCCACCGCGGTTGATGCGCTGCCGACCGACCAGCCGGTGCCGTACCAGGTGAACGACCTGCGCGCATCATATGCGCACGACTTCGATCGTCTGTCGCTCACCCCGGACCTCAACTTCACCACGTATCAGTTCGGTAGCACGACGATACAGGGTGTTCCGGCGCCTCAGGCTTATCGCGACCGCGACGTGCTGCAGGCGGGGCTCACCGCGCGCTACCAGGCGGCACCACTGCATACATTGCTGTTCGTGTTGCGCGGCACCGACACGCGCTACACCATGCCGCAGCCGGGCGCCCCCTCACGCAACTCCACTGGCGGTCTGGCGCTGATCGGGATCGAACGGGGCGACGGGGTCTGGGACCTGCGGCTGCTGGCCGGTTGGGAACAGCGCGATTTCGTTGCCCCGCAATATCGCTCGCACGGCGCACCGGCGGTCGAGGCAGACGCGACCTGGTCGCCTTCCGGCCTAACCACTGTCACTGGTACGCTCGCCCGCACGATCGAAGATGCCGCGCAGGAAGGCGTGGCCGGCTATACAAATACCACCGCCCGGCTCGTCATCGACCACGAATACCTGCGTAACGTGCTGCTGAACGGTTTCGCTTCCGTCCAGCACGCGGCGTTTCTGCAAGGCGGTGGCTCGCAAACCCTCTACGGCCTTGGCGGCGGCGTCACCTGGCTGATGAACCGCCGCATGCGCCTGTCGGGAACCGAGACGTTCTTCGACATGCGCAGTGTCCAGGGCACGTCGGGGTCGATCAGCGGCAGTTATCTTCGCAGCCTCACGCTGCTGACTTTGGGCCTCGGGCTGTGATGCGGACGGTGCGGCTGCGGGGCCTCGACTTCGCCGATCTCGGCGCAGCGGAGGTCGTGCGTTGGGTGCTCGATCGCCCGGCGGGCAGTCCGTTCGACTTCGTGGTCACCCCCAACGCCGATCACTTAGTGCGGCTGGCGCGCGATCATGCGCTGACGGCGATCTATCGCGACGCCGCGCTGCGTCTGCTGGACAGCCGAGTGGTCGCGCGGGCGGCGGGGGCAATCGGGCTGTCCACCCCGCGCGTGGCGACCGGCAGCGACCTGGCCGCGATGCTGCTCCCGCGCATTCCGCCCGGTGAGCGTGTGACCATCGTCGGGTTGCGCCGGATCTGGGTGCCGGCACTGATCGCCCGCACCGGCATCGCTCCGCCTGCCCATTTCGATCCACCGCTCGGGTTCGACCGCGATCCCGATGCAATGCAAGCCGCCGTCCGCTTCATCATCGAGCATCCGGCGCGGCTTGTGTTCCTCGCCGTCGGCTCGCCGCGTCAGGAGCGGCTCGCCGCGGCGGTAAAGGCGACTGGGCGAGCAACTGGCCTGGGCCTGTGCATCGGCTCCGCCGTGGAATTCGCTGCCGGTGTCGCGCCACGCGCACCGCGCTGGGTGCAGGCGGCCGGCTTCGAATGGCTGCACCGCCTCGGCCGCGAGCCGGGCCGGTTGGCACACCGCTACCTGATCCAGGATCCGGCGATCTTTCCCCTGCTCATTGGCGAACGGTGGCGACGCCACGAAGCTCCGCCTCCCCTTGTGGGAGGGGGTTGGGGGTAGGGGGCCCTGGGCAGGCGGCTGGATACCCAGGTTCCTGATCTGCCTTCGCATTCCTGGTCCCCCCGTCAGGGTTGCCAACCCAGCCGCCGCGTCCGAGCATGCCGCGCCCGATGCAAGGAGCCGGCCTGATGCACTTCACCCCGTCGCCCCACGTCACCCAACACTGGCAACTCACGAAGCCCACGGCGACCGGGCGGCGCGGCATCGTCGTCTCGCAGGCGAAGAGCGCCGCCGAGGCGGGCGTCGCGGTGCTGGATGCCGGTGGCAACGCCATCGATGCCGCCGTGGCGACGGCACTCGCCCTGGCGACGGCGGAGCCCTGGAACTCGGGGCTTGGTGGCATCGGCTTCGCCCTAGTGCACCGGGCCGGCCAGCCACGCGCCGAGGTGGTGGATTTCGGCCCCGTGGCGCCACGGGGCCTGGACCCGTCGCGCTTCAAGCTGACCGGACGGATGAAGCAGGACCTGTTCGCCTGGCCGGAAGTGGAGGGCGATACCAACATCCACGGGCCGCTCTCCTTCGCGATCCCGTCCTCGACTGCCGGTTACGCCTTCATGCACGAGCGCTGGGGCAAGCTGCCGCTCGCCGAGGTGATCCAGCCGGCAATTGCTTTGGCCAAGCGCGGGCTGCCGGCAGACTGGTACACCACGATCAAGGTGGCATCATCGGCGTCGGTGCTACGGCTGTATCCGGAGAGCGCACGCATCTACCTGCCGGACGGACTGCCGCCGATCGCGCCCTATCAGGGAACCCCTGGGTTCTTCCGCCTCGGCAACCTGCCAAACACGCTGGAGCGGCTCGGCCGCGCCGGGTTGCGCGACCTGTACGAGGGCGAGGTCGCCGCCAGCATCGCGGCTGACGTGAAAGCGATGGGCGGCGTGCTGTCGCTCGAGGACCTGCGCGGCTGCCACGCCACCACCCGGCCGGCGACCCAGGTCCCCTGGCGCGGGCGCACGCTGCAGCTTACCGGCGGGCTCACCGCTGCCCCCACGCTGATGCGCGTGCTCGAGCGCCTTGCCGAGGCACCCTATGGCGCCGCGCCGACGCCCGAGTGGTACGTCGCCCTCGCCCGGGCGATGAAGGCGGCCTATGCCGAGCGGCTGGTCGGCCTGGGCGATGTGGAGGCCACCGGCACCTGCACCACGCACCTGACTGCCTGCGACGCCGAGGGCACGATGGTTGCGATGACAACCACATTGCTGTCGTCGATGGGTAGCCGCGTGGTGCTGCCAACGTCGGGCGTGCTGCTGAACAACGGCGTGATGTGGTTCGATCCGCGTCCGGGCCAGCCGAACTCGATCGCGCCGGGCAAACGGCCGCTCACCAATATGCTGCCGTTGATCCTGATGCAGGGCGGACGGCCGTGGATTGCCGCTGGTGCGTCGGGTGGGCGGCGCATTCTGGCCGCGGTGCTGCAGACGCTTACCTATGCCGCGGATTTCGGCATGACGCTGGCGGATGCGCAGCACCATCCCCGGATTGATGTCTCCAGCACCGATGCGGTCAGTGTGGATCGGCGCATGCCCCTCGGCGTGATCAAGGCGCTGCAGGCGGAAGGCCCCACCGAGGTGGTGGAGCACGGCGTGATGCCGATCAATTTCGCCTGCCCTAATCTGATCCAGCTTCACGCTGATGGCACGCGCACTGGCATCAGCGACTGGGCCTCGCCCTGGTCGGCGGCGGTGGCGCAGGCGTGAGAAGTTTCCCAGGACACGCTCGATCTAGTGCTCGCGCCGCTTATGCAAACCCATGAGTAACTAAGCGGACACTGTCCGCTTATGACATAAGGGCTCACCAAGAGCCGCGCGGGCGCGACGCGCAGATGCTCGTGCGTTGACTGCCCTTCCCTTTGCTGATTACATTGTAGCAAGCACGTGGCGCAGTTTTCGGGACAGAAAAGTCGCCGTCAGCAGGGGAGGAGAAGACGCCGGTGCGAAGCCGTCTTGCTCTTGGCCTCTCGCTGCTGCTTGCGCTGGCGACCGGTCCTAAGGCCGAGGCGCGGCTTCTGCATTTGCAGGTTCTCTCGGTCCGAGCGCCGACTTTCGATGGAGCGAGCTTCGGCCCTGTAGGCCGCTACGAGGAGATCACGGCGCATTTCGTCATCGGACTCGATCCGCGCGATCCGCACAACGCCGGGATCGTCGATCTTGCGCGTGCACCCACCGATGCGGCCGGATTGGTCGAGGCGAGCGGCGATCTCGAGATCCTCCGCCCGATGGATCTGCATGCGGGTAACGGGGTGCTGCTTTACGACGTGCTCAACCGCGGCAATAAAGTCGGCCTATGGCTCTTGAACGACGCGCCGACTACCAACGATCCGCACACGGCTGCTGACTCTGGCAATGGCTATCTGATGCGGCGGGGCTACACCGTGGTCTGGAGCGCCTGGCAGTTTGACGCGCCGGCGCGCGCGCCGAGTCTCGCGCTCACGGTGCCGGTGGTACCTGGCATCGCCGGCCGTTCACGCGAGGAATTCATCTTCGACAACACGAAGAATCCAGCAATCGCGTCGCTTACCTATCCGGCGGCCGATCTCGATCCGGCACATGCGACACTCACGGTGCGCGAGAAGGAGACCGATGCGCGCGCGGTTCCGGCGGGGCTTTCGTTCCGCTTCGTCGATCCCATGCAGGTCGAAATCACGCGGCCGACCGGCTACGACGCGGGTGCGATCTACGAGCTTATCTACACGGCAAAGGACCCAGTCGTGGCCGGCATGGCGTTTGCCGCCGTGCGCGATGTCGTTTCCTTCCTGCTGCACGACGCGGCCGATATGGCCGGCAATTCCAACCCGCTGCTCGAGGACGGCGCGCTTCCCGACCAGATCGCCTACGGCTATGGCATCTCGCAGAGCGGGCGGTTCTTGCGCGACTTCCTTTATCGCGGCTTCAACCAGGATGAAGCCGGACGCCAAGTGTTTGCTGGCTTGATGCCACATGTTGCCGGTACGCGCCGTACCTTCGTCGATTTCCGCTGGGCGCAGCCGGGCCGTTTTACGCGCCAGCACGAGGATCATGTCTATCCCGACGACCAGTTCCCGTTCACCTATGGTGTGCTGCACGATCTGATCAGCGACCGCACGGATGGGCTGCTGCGGGTTTGCCTTTCCGAGCAGGACTGCCCGAAGATCATCCAGACCGACAGCGACACCGAGCCCTACCAAGCGCACTTATCGCTGCTGATCACCGATCCTGAAGGTCACGACATCCAGCTTCCTGCGAACGTGCGCGCCTATTATCTCGCCGGCCTGCCGCACTTCAGCCCCGGCACTGTGGCGGCCACGTGGCCGTCCTGTCGGTTTCTCTTCAACCCGCTCGCCGCTGGCCCGGCTGAGCGCGCCCTGCTCGCCGATTTGAACGATTGGGTGAAGGAGGGCGTAACGCCGCCGCCCTCTCAAGAGCCGAGCGTCGCGGCGGGCACGTGGGTGCGGCCGCAACCGGACGTGTTTCCGGCAATCCCGGCGCTCGATTATTCAGGCCTGGTGAGCCCGCTCAACTTGCTCGACACCACGAAGCTGCCGCCGGAGAAGGGAGTACCCTACCCGGTGTTCGTGCCGAAGGTGAACGGCGACGGAATCGCAGTGGCCGGCGTGCACATTCCGCCGGTGGCGGTGCCGCGGGCGACGTACATGGGATGGAACCACCGGCGTGCCGGCTATGCGCCTGGCGAGCTCTGCAGCATCATCGGCTCAACTATCGCGCTGTCGGCGACGCCAGCCGATGCGGAGCGCTCGCACGATGCGCGCGTGCCACTCTCGGTGCGTTACCCGACAGAGGCGGACTATGTCGCCGCCGTGCGCCGAGCAGCCGACGCTCTGGTACGCCAGCGCCTTCTGCTGCCCGAGGACGCGGAGCGGGCGGTCGAGGCCGCCGAAGCCGGAACGCTGGCGCAACTACCGAAGCAATAGGGCGGGCGAACGCCCTCAATTCGGAGAGGAGCAGGAAGCGGCGTCGACGTAGCGGGCAGTGTGGATGATCGAACGTCCCCGATCGGGCAACGTCGACGGGGTTTTTTCGAACGAGGATTCCTGTCGATCGGAAAAGGGTTCCAGCCTCCCGATTGGATTATCGTGAGCGACACCTACTCCCACGTCTCCTTTGTCCCCCGCCGGCGCCCCATGAATGCCTTCGGTGATGGCAACTCGCCGGGGCGGCCGAACAGCCAGCCCTGGCCATAGCGCACGCCGAGGGTGCCCATGATCGTCGCCACCGCCTCATTCTCCACTTGCTCCGCAATCGCCTGGGCACCGACCTTGAGCGACAGATCGACCATCGCCGCGACAAAGCTCCGATCGCGTTCGCTCTCCACGGCATGGCGGACATAGGTCCCGTCTATCTTCACGTAGTCCACCTGGAAGCTGTGCAGATAGCGAAACGCGGCCGCCCCGCGCCGAAATCGTCGATGCACACCGGCACGCCGCGTTCGCGCAACGAGGCGATCGTCTGCACCGCCTCCGCATCATCTTCGATCTCGGCTGTTTCCGTGACCTCTGCCAGCAGCAATGATGGGCTGGCTGGCGCCGGGCGGGCCAGCGCGCCGAGCAGGCGCTTCCGAAACGTCGGGCTCTGCGCCGACAGGCCAGAGATATTGAACGCCACCGCAACTCCGTTGCGGGATGCTGCCTCGCGCGCGGCGTCGAACACCGCCCCGTCGAGATCCTCGGCCAACCCGAGTATCTCGGCCATGATTACCAGTTCGTTCGGATGGCCTACCGGGACACCGGGCACGCGGAACGGGCGGAGCAGGGCCTCATAGTGATGCACCGTCCGATCCTGAAGCTGCACGATCGGCTGGAACGCCAGGGTGAACCGCCGATCGGCGAAGATGCGCCGCAGCGCCGTGGCGCAGGCCTCGGTGGTCGCGACGAAGCTTCCCAGGCCTCGGTCCAGGCTGGCCGCGGTCAGTGCCTTGACACCGCCTCGGGCGAAGGACGACAGCGCGTAGCGCAGCGCACGAACCGCCTGAGCTGTTGTCAGGTCCTCGGCATCGGGTCCCGAAAGGGCGACCCGCTCCGCGGCGGCCACTTTGGCGTCGATGCCACTCGAGCGCAGGCCGGCCTGCAGCTCCGCGATCACCTGCGCCAGATGCGGCTCGGCCGTGCCGGATGTCCGCAGCAATCCGTACCGTCGCGGGGCAAGTGCGCTGACCACCGTGCCGACGCTTGCCTGTTGCAGCAGTGTGCTGGCGATCTCGGCATCGGCCGGGTCCGAGCCCTCGCCCTCCATCTCCAGCAGGTCGAGTACCGGCGAACCGGCTGCGCCATCGCCGCGCGCGGCGCGCAGCCGGGCCTCCGCCTCGCGTCCCAGGACCTCGGCCGAGCAGGCGGTCCGCGCCATATTCGGGTGCGGACCAGGCGGGGTGCCCAGGCTCAGACACAGCAGCGCCATCCCGTCCGGTCCGGGGCGCGTCAGGCCCGACAACACCAGCGTGGTGCGCTCCGCATTGGCCAGGCGCACTGTTGTGGGAGCGAGTCGGCCACGCTCGGCAAGCAGGGCAAGGCAGGTGGCGAAGGCAGACCCATCCTCGGCGGTGATCACTGCTGCGGCCGGCCGGCCGAACAGGGCGACCGGGTCCAGCCCGAGCCGGCTGCGAAACGCTCCTGCTGCGAACACCACCCGTCCGCTTGTCGTCGCCTCGATCAGCAGCTCTGCCGACGAGAACGCGAAAGCAACGAACCGCTCACGGTCCTCGAGCAGTCGCTGATAGCGGTCGTGGCCGTCGAGCCGGGCAGACATGAGGCCCGTAACCTAGGCACGGCCGGTTGAAAGAATCTAAAGGCTGCCCGAAATGCTGCTGCGATTGGTCAGCTTGACCATCTTTGACTGTTCTTCTATCCAGCCGGCCTGTTATGGAGTGAGGCCCGTGGCCCGGTTCGTCAGCCTCTATGAAGCGAAGACCAAGCTCTCCGCCCTCGTCGATCGCGCTGCCGCCGGCGAGGAAATCATCATCGCCAAGCACGGCATTCCGCACGCCCGGCTGGTCCCGGTCGCTTCGCGCGGGCGCGCTCGCGCTCCTGCCGGTGCGATGAAGATCCGTTGGATCGCCCCGGATTTCGACGCGCCGCATCCCGCAATCGAGCAGTTGTTCGCAGGCCAGGACGAGTGAACCTGCTCTCGATACGCATATCTTCCTCTGGTGGGACATGCAGGCTTCAGCGTTGGACAAAAACGCCCGGGCAACGATTGCGGACGCCGAAAACCAGGTTTTCGTGAGTGCAGCATCGATCTGGGAGATCGCCATCAAGAAGCGCGCCGGCAAGCTGCAGTTTCAGGGGTCGGCAACTGGGGCGATCGGCGCCAACGGCTTTCATGAGCTTGCTATACTTCCGATGGACGCCGAAAACGCTGGAAGTCTGGAATGGTCCCATAACGATCCGTTCGACCGAATTCTCGTTGTTCAGGCGCGGCGCCTGTCGCTTACTCTGGTGACCTCCGACAAAACTATTCGCGCATTCGGTGGCTTGGCCCAACTCTGGGCCGGGTAACGCATCGCGCCCTCTTCCGATAGTGCGCAGCCGGCTATAGGGGGCCGCATGTGTGGGATTGCCGGGGTGATGACCCCCGACGGATCGGTGCCCGAGCCGGGGGCCTTGCGTGCGCTCCAGGCGGCGCTCGCGCATCGCGGGCCGGATGGGCAGGCTATGCTGGTCCGCAACGATGTCGGACTCGTGCATCTGCGGCTCGCCATCGTCGATCTGACGACCGGCGCCCAGCCGCTGCTGGCGCCTGGCGGCACGGCGCTGATCGCCTGTGGCGAAATTTACAACGATCCCGACCTCCGCCGAGCGATGGCGGGCGCAGCCTTCCGCACCCGTTCGGACTGCGAGCCGGCCGCCTTTCTTGCCGAGCAGCAGGGCACGGCGTTCGCCGGGCAGTTGCGTGGGATGTACGCGATCGCCGCACACGATCCTCGCACCGGGCAACTGCTGCTGTCGCGCGATCCGTTCGGCATCAAGCCCCTCTATTATGCGCAGTCCGCCACCAGCTTCGCCTTCGCCTCGGAGCCGCAGGCGCTGCTTGCCGCCGGGTTCGGCAGCCGCGAGACCCGGCGGCGGCAGATGGCGGAGTTGCTGCAACTCAAGTTCGTCACCGGCAGGGAGACGATTTTTCCCGGCATCTCTCGCGTGCTGCCCGGCGAGACGCTGCGGATCGAACGCGCAGCCATCGTCGAGCGATGCCGCCGCGCCGCACTGCCTGCGGGCGGCCCCAACTGCATCCGCCCACAGGCAGCCCTGCGACAGCTCGAAGGCGTGTTGTTGGACAGCGTCGCGGCGCATCTGCGCTCTGATGTCCCGTACGGCCTGTTCCTCTCAGGCGGCATCGACTCCTCGGCGTTGCTTGCGCTGATGCGCCGGGTCGCATCGACCCGAATCCAGACGCTGACCATCGGCTGGGAAGGCGCCGGCGAACCGGACGAGAGCCGTGAAGCCGAGCGGCTGGCGCGGCTGCTCGGAGCCGATTGCGAGCGGCTTGTCATGACAGCACAGGATTTCTGGTCGCTTGCGCCGCGAATGGTGGCCGCCATCGATGACCCCACCGCCGACGCCGCGGTGCTGCCGACATGGATGCTGGGTCGGGCGGCACGTGCCGCCGGGCTCAAGGTCACGCTGTGCGGCGAGGGGGCGGACGAGCTGTTCGGTGGCTACAGTCGCTACCGCAAGCGCCGCCTCCCCTGGCGTTGGCTCAGTCGTCCGCCGCGCACCAGAGGCACCCTCGGTCCCCTGCCCACGCTCGACGGCTGGCGGAGGGGGCTGGCTGAGGTCGAACGCGCCTCCAACGACGGTCGCTCGCCCGTCCAGCAGGCTCAGGCGGTCGATTGCGCGGAGTGGCTGCCCAATGATCTGCTGGTCAAGCTCGACCGCAGCCTCATGGCGCACGGCGTCGAAGGGCGCACGCCGTTCCTCGATCCGGTGGTGGCGGATTTTGTCTTCCGCCTTCCCGATGACCAGAAGGCGGGCCTCAGGTTCGGCAAGCGGTTGCTGCGCGCCTGGCTGGCGCGCACCTTCCCCGAGGCTCGGGCCTGGACGCCCAAGAAAGGCTTCAACCCACCGGTGGGCGCGTGGATGGAACAGCGGGGGGAGGTCCTCGGGCGGTTGGTTTCCACGCATCCGGCGCTTGCCGGCCTGCTGCCGCCCGAGCGGGTCCGCGCTGCCTTCGCCAATGCTCGGGTAGCGCCACAGCCGGCTTGGTCGCTGCTGTTCACCACTCTCTGGCACGGTCACCACGTCCTCGGCGTTCCCTCGGATGGGAACGTGCTAGAGGTGCTTGAGGCCGCGCCGCGTTTGGCCTGAAGACACCTGCGGGAGATGTCGCTACGTGCCGGCGCGGCGGGTGAGGGGCCCAGCGCGCCCTTGCCCGTGCTTGCCGCGGCTGGCAGGAACCCACCGATGCCGCCCCTAGACCTTGCCGGCCGGCTCGCCGTTCTGGTGATGCCGCTCACGCTTCTGCACGCGCCGAGCCTCGCAGAGGGAAGCATCGCCGTCACCGATCTCTGCTTCCTGGCGCACTCGGTGCTCGAGGATGACTGGCGCTGGCTCGGCACGCGTTGGCTGCACGTCGCCTCGCTCTGGTGGGGTTGGATCGTGATCTGCTCCGTGCCCATTCCGCAGCTCGGGCCTGGTGGGGCGCATTCCTTCGCGGAAGCCGTCATGGTCGTCCGATTCCTGATCTTCGCCGCCGCGCTGGAGCATTGGGTGTTGCCCGATCTCGCTACCCGCCGCTGGCTGTTCGGGATCGTCGCCGCGGCCGCCGCCTGGATTGCCGGGCAATGTCTGCTGCAGTTTGCGACCGGCTATAATTTCTTCGGCGCCCCACGCGGTGCAGGTGGCGCTGTGCTCACCGGTCCGTTCCGGAAGGAGCGTGCCGGCCCACCCCTGTCACGCATCATCCTTCCTGTCATCGTACCGGCTGCCGCGGCGCTGCTGCAGCGCCGGCGGGCGACCAGCACGCTGGCCGCCTATGCTCTGCTGCTTGGCGCAGTCGGGATGATGGTGCTGATCGGCCAGCGCATGCCGCTGACGCTGACCGGCTTCGGGCTGCTCGTGGTCGGCGTGCTGCTGCCGCGGCTGCGTCCGGTGGTGGTGACCGCCGCGCTGGCGGGTGTCGGCTTGCTGGCGGCGATGGCGGCGCTGTCCCCGCCGACCTATGCGCGCGTGGTGCTGCAATTCTCCGCGTTGCTGGAGCACTTTCCAACCAGCCCGTACGGCGAGATCTATGCCCGGGCCTGGCACATCGCCGCGGCCCGACCGTGGTTCGGCGGCGGCTTCGACGGGTTCCGCACCGGCTGTCCGCTGCCGCAATATTTCGGACCCACCTTCGATGGTCGCTTACCGGATGGCGGCAGCGCGGCGATCTGCACGACGCATCCGCACAATTTCTATGTCCAGGCGCTGACCGAGGGCGGGTTTCCCGGCCTGCTGCTGTTTGTCGCGACCGCGCTTGCCTGGCTCGCGCCGCTGGCCCGAGGATTGTGGCGGAACCCGGCGCCGTTGCGGGTCGCGTTGTTTGCCTCGATGCTGATCCAGCTCTGGCCGATCGCCTCGACCAACGACTTCGTCGATACGACGATGGGCGGATGGTTCTTTCTGCTGCTTGGCTGGGGGCTGGCCGAGGCGCGGTGGGGCAGTGCGGGGGCGACAATTGGCAGGTGAAGAGCTTGATCGCGCCAATTGGCGACACTAGGGCCTGTCGTCAATTGAGCCAAATCGCGCTGGCGGTGAGGTAGATGGCGGCCAGGAAGTTGCGTGCGGTCTTGTCATAACGTGTGGCGATGGCGCGAAACTGCTTGAGTTTGGCGAAGAAGTTCTCGATCAGGTGGCGTTCCTTGTAGAGATGCCGATCGAACGCCCGCGGCGCCCGGCGGTTGGCCTTCGGCGGGATCACCGCGGTTTTGCCCGCTGCCGCCAACGGCTCGATGACCCGCTCGTCGGCATCGAATGCCTTATCGGCGATCAGCATGTCGGCCTGCATATCCGGCAAGAGATGGTCGGCACCAACCAGGTCGTGCGCCTCGCCGCCGGTCAGGTGAAAGCCGACCGGATTGCCCAGCGCATCGACCATGGTATGGATCTTGGTGCTCAGTCCGCCGCGCGAGCGCCCGATGGCCTGGTCCTCGCCGTCTTTTTTTGGGCGCCGGCACTGTGCTGATGGGCCCGCACAACGGTGCTGTCGATCATCGCGTATTCGTTGTCGGCATCGACGGCAAGATGCTGAAACACCCGCTTCCAGACGCCGGATTTGGCCCAGCGACTGAAGCGTCGGTGGGTGTTCTTCCAGTCGCCGAAGCGTTCCGGCAGATCGCGCCAGGGAATGCCGGCCCGGTAGCGGTAGAGCACCGCTTCAACGAACCGGCGGTTGTCCGCCGCGGTCACGCCGACCGAACCCTTGCGGCCTGGCAAAAGGTCCTTGATCCGGTCCCACTGGTCGTCGCGAAGTCCGTAGCGGCGCATCGGTCAGCTCCCCAAAGCTGACCGTCTACGAATCGAAGAACGCGCCGCGCCGGAATCGGCTATCTCGCCATCTCCTGCTGATTACCGAACGGTGTTGCAATCCGGACTCACCAAGCCCGCTCTAACTGGCGAACCACTGGTCGGGATTTGACGACAGGCCCTTAGTCCTACTGAGTCGCAAACCGGACGGGCTGACGGCCTGATTTAGCCCTTGCTGCGACGCGGTCGCGCTATGGTACGGGTGAAGATTCGAACCGCTCGGGGAGGGCGGCATGGATCTTCGCGATCGGTCTGGCACGGAAGCCCGGTTCAGAGCCTACGCGGCGGATTTGGCCTCGGTGCTCGGCCATGCCGACCGGGTCGCACCGTTTCAAGACTACTGCATCGGCTTGATCTCGACCGAGGGCCGCAAGAGCGTCGAACCGCTGGCGGCGGTGACCGCACCAGAGCGGACCGCGGCCCAGCACCAGTCGCTGCTGCATCTGGTGGCGCAAGCCCCATGGTCGGACCAGGCGATGCTGACCCGGGTGCGCGAGTTGGTGCTGCCATCCATCACCGGCGATGAGCCGATCCAGGCCTGGATCATCGACGACACGGCGTTCCCCAAGAAGGGCCACCACTCGGTCGGCGTGGCGCGGCAATACTGCGGGCAGCTTGGCAAGCAGGAGAACTGCCAGGTGGCGGTGAGCCTCTCGGTGGCCACCCACCAGGCCAGCCTGCCGGTCGCCTATCGATTGTATCTGCCGCAGGACTGGGCTGACGACCCGGTGCGGCGGATCACCGCGGGCGTGCCGGCGGAGGTTACGTTCCAGACCAAGCCGGAGATCGCGCTGCGGCAAATGCGCCAAGCCCACGCTGATGGCCTGCCGGCGGCAGTGGCGCTGATGGACCCAGCCTATGGCAACAACGCTACGCTGCGTGGCGGGATCAGCGAACTCGGACAGCCCTACGTGGCCGGCATCCTACCCACCACAGCAGTCTGGCGGCCGGGCGAGGCAGCAGTGCCAGCCCCGGCATGGTCGGGCCGCGGCCGGCCGCCCAAACGGCCGCGCCGTGATGATGCGCATCAGCCGGTCTCGGCCAAGCAGCTGGCGATCGAGCTGGCCGCCGACGCCTGGCAGCCGATCACCTGGCGAGAGGGCAGCAACACGGCACTGAGCTCACGCTTTGCCCGCCTGCGGGTGCGTCCGGCACACGATGATACCAAACGCAACGAACCTGCGGCGGAAGAGTGGCTGCTGATCGAGTGGCCAGAGGGCGCGAGCGAACCGGACCATTACTGGCTTTCCACGCTGCCGTCGGACATCACGTTCGAGCGGATGGTGGATCTCACCAAGCTGCGCTGGCGGATCGAACGCGACTATCTGGATCTGAAGCAGGAGGTCGGGCTCGGCCATTACGAAGGCCGCGGCTGGCGGGGCTTTCACCATCACGCAAGCCTATGCATTGCGGCCTACGGATTCCTGGTCTCCGAGAAGGCGACGATTCCCCCCTCAGGACTTGCCCGCGCCTGGCGCGGCCAGCGACCTGCCGTTCCCGCAGGTTACCGACCCAGAGGAGCTGCCGCTGCGTTCGCAGCGTCATGTGCCGAACTCGATTGCGACGCTGCGCATCCGTCTCGCACGTACCTTCGTCCATGCACTGCCGCGATGTCCCTGCTGCGGGCATAGGCGCCAGCCCTTAAGCGCGGCATGATGAGTGACGCAGTAGGATTAGTATCATCAGCACACGGTCGCGGAGCCTTTGATAATGACGGCCAGCGTTCTGACATCGGCCCCGATACCACGCCGTGCGCCGGCGGGGACACATGGACCCGTAACCGATGAGGAAGCACGGGCGATGCTCCGCGCCCCGTGCTGAACCTGCTCGACAAACGGCACCTTCGAAAGGAAGAAAAGCTCGTGCTCCTGGGCGGGCCGAGCGATCGCACCTTCCAACGGTGGCGCGCCGGACAGATCGGACCTCTGCCGAACGACACGGTGTTTCGGCTCGGCGACCTGCTCGGCATCCATAAGGCGCTTCGCTACATGTTCGTTGATTTGGAACGCGCCTACGTGTGGGTGAAGCGGCCGAACGAAGCATTTTGCGGTAAGTCGGCGCTCGATATCATGCTGCAGGGAGCGCCGTCCGATATCAGCCGGGTTCGCGCTTATCTGGATGCCGAGCGGAGCGCTTGGTGAGCCAAAGGGTGCGTTGGACACCCGGCTACCGCATCATCCGGACCATCTATCCCCTGTCGATCTGTTCGAGGACATCGCCGACCCGGCGGACTGGGAGCTGCTTGTTTCGGCCGAAGCCAAGTTGAACCCTCGGATCCGGGAGGAGGTCGGCAATCTTACGCTGGTGCCGGTGGATCGCCGCATCCACGGCGCCACCGCGTCGATCGCGATGGGGGCGTTCACCCATGTATCGATCGATCGCCCGAGTCGGTTCTCGGACGGGACCTATGGCGTCTGGTATTGCTGTGATTGTATTGAGGTTGCACTCGCCGAGACGGCTCACCGGTTCCAGCGCTTCATGCAAGCAACAAGCGAACCGCGAGCGGATGCTGATTTCCGCCTATTGACCTGTACGGTGAGTGGCGAGATGGAGGCGGCGACCGCAGAATGCCTCATCGCTGACGACTGGAGGCCTGGGCAGGTCTTCGGGCGGCAGGTGCGGGCGAAAGGACCGGACGGCATCCTCTATCAGAGCGTCCGCTACCCGGCAGGGCAGGCGGCAGCCGTCTTCTGGCCGAACTGCCTGGCGCTGCCGATCGTCCAGAACCAGCAGTTCCGATATCGCTGGGACGGCAGCCGGATGACGCACTATCTGGCGCACGGGGCGACAGCGTGGACGCCCTGGCCGATCGCCGGAGTGGCATGAGAGGGATTGGTTAGCGGCGAGATGTTTTACTTCACCGACCAGCAGATTCCACGTAAGCATCCGCCGAGTGCCGCGGTGTTGCACGGCCGTCGACCAAGCATGCGGACGACGCACTGGTGTCGCCTACCTCTTGAGGTCCGCGAGGAGTTCCTTGAGGTTCTCGATACCTTCGGCGGTAAAGGCAACGGTGGACATTTCGTCGATGTCCCAGACGGTGAGGACACCGTCTTCCGGCTCCATATCGAGGGCGATGTCGCGCAAGAGGTCCTCGTCCTCGCCGAGCATCTTGGCCACCCGGCCGATGGTGGAGACGGAACTGGGCGCCGCCATTGATCAGGCCGCGCGGTCGACGCGAGTAGCTCGCGGCCAATGCCAGGGCAGCAGTTCGTGCAACCGCGAGACTGGGTGATCACCGATGCGCGCGAGCACGTCGGCGAGCCAGGCGCGCGGATCGATGTTGTTCAACTTTGCCGACGCAATCAGCGAATACATCGCCGCTGCCCTCTCCCCGCCGCGGTCCGAACCGGCGAACAGCCATGACTTGCGCCCGAGTGCAATTCCGCGCAGCGCGCGTTCCGCCGCATTGTTGGTCAGGCAGATGCGTCCATCGGCAAGGAAGCGCGCAAAGGCATCCCATCGCTTGAGCATGTAGTCCATCGCCTTCGCGACGTCGGCATGACGCGAGAGCTTGCCGCGTTCGACGCGCATCCAGCTCTCGAGGGAGCGCGACCCGGACCTGTCTTACGGCCTGCCGTTGGGTCGCTGGCAGGCCGTTGATGTCGCGTTCGACATCGAAGATCGCATCGATCCGGCGCACCGCCTCGATCGCGAGCGGCGCCTTGGCAACTTCGGCGAGCACGAACAGTTTGCGCCGTCCGTGTGCCCAACACGCGGCCTCAATGATCGGACCAGGCTGGCGTGCGGGGTGGTAGAGGTCGTTGAACCCGGCATAGGCGTCGGCTTGCAGAATGCCCGCGTAGCCGGCGAGATGTCGGCACGGATGCTCGCCGCTGCGATCGCGCGAATAGAAGAAGATCGCCGCTGGCGGTGCCGCGCCACCGAACGGCTGGTCGTCGCGCACATAGGTCCATAATCGGCCGGTGACGGTCTTGACCTTGGCCAACACCGGCACGGTGGTCTCATCGCCGTGTAGGCGCTCGGCGGCGAGTACGTGGGCCTTGATCAGCGTCACCAATGGCGACAGCGCCGTCGTGCAGGCACCCACCCAATCGGCCAGTGTGGAGACGCTGAGATCGATGCCCTCGCGGGCAAACCGCTCGCTTTGGCGGTTCAACGGCTGATGCTCGCCGAACTTGCCATGGACGATCGTCGCCAGCAGGTCCGGACCGGCGCGGCCACGGGAAATCGGATGGAACGGCGCCGGCGGCTGCGTGATCGTCTCGCACGAGCGGCAGGAGAACTTCTCTCGCACCGTCTGGATCACCTTGTAGGTCCGTGGAATGCTCTCCAACGTCTCGGTGGTGGTCTCGCCGAGCTTGGTGAGCTGACCGCCACAGCACGGACAGCTTGTCGGCGACGGCAGCACCAGCCGCTCGCGCGGCAGGTGCGCCGGTAACGGTGCGCGCACCGGCTTGGCGCGTGTGAACGGGCGCACGTTCGTCCTGTTCGTGGCCGCATGAGCGGCAGCCGCTTCGTCCTCGGCGGCAGCGGTCTCGAGTTCCTCGATCTGCATCTCCAACTGATCGAGCAGCTTGCGTCCACGCTCGGCGGAGGCGCCGAAGCGGTCACGCTTCATCTTGGCGATTAGCAGCTTCAGATGCGCAACCATCGCCTCGGCACCAGCGGCACGAGCCTCAAAATCACGCCGCGCGGCCTGCTCGGAGATTAGCGCTGCTTTCAGCGCGTCGATGTCATCCGGAAGTGTACCGGCCGAATCGCTCATGCCGACAACTGAAATCACACTCGCCCGTGGTCATGCACGCGAAATCTTCAAAAAAACCCCGGCAACTGTGCAACTAGGGCCTGTCGTCAAATCCCGACCAGTGGTTCGCCAGTTAGAGCGGGCTTGGTGAGTCCGGATTGCAACACCGTTCGGTAATCAGCAGGAGATGGCGAGATAGCCGATTCCGGCGCGACGCATTCTTCAATTCGTAGACGGTCAGCTTTGCAGGAGCTGACCGATGCGCCGCTACGGACTTCGCGACGACCAGTGGGACCGGATCAAGGACCTTTTGCCAGGCCGCAAGGGTTCGGTCGGCGTGACCGCGGCGGACAACCGCCGGTTCGTTGAAGCGGTGCTCTACCGCTACCGGGCCGGCATTCCCTGGCGCGATCTGCCGGAACGCTTCGGCGACTGGAAGAACACCCACCGGCGCTTCAGTCGCTGGGCGAAATCCGGCGTCTGGAAGCGAGTGTTTCAGCATCTTGCCGTCGATGCCGACAACGAATACGCGATGATCGACAGCACCATCGTGCGGGCCCATCAGCACAGTGCGGGCGCCCAAAAAAAGACGGCGAGGACCAGGCCATTGGGCGCTCGCGCGGCGGACTGAGCACCAAGATCCATACCATGGTCGATGCGCTGGGCAATCCGGTCGGCTTCCACCTGACCGGCGGCGAGGCACACGACCTGGTTGGTGCCGACCACCTCTTGCCGGACATGCAGGCCGACATGCTGATCGCCGATAAGGCATTCGATGCCGACGAGCGGGTCATCGAGCCGTTGGCGGCAGCGGGCAAAACCGCGGTGATCCCGCCGAAGGCCAACCGCCGGGCGCCGCGGGCGTTCGATCGGCATCTCTACAAGGAACGCCACCTGATCGAGAACTTCTTCGCCAAACTCAAGCAGTTTCGCGCCATCGCCACACGTTATGACAAGACCGCACGCAACTTCCTGGCCGCCATCTACCTCACCGCCAGCGCGATTTGGCTCAATTGACGACAGGCCCTAGTCCAATCTTAGCCCGCCAGTTCCGGTCGCCAGGTTCGCTGCGGGTGTCTCCAGTCGATTCCCTCTAGCATGTAGCCGAGTTGGGCCGCCGTAATCGCAACCACTCCATCCGCCGGCGATGGCCAGATGAACCGACCGCGCTCGAGTCGCTTGGCATATAGCGACATGCCGAGGCCGTCATGCCAAAGAACCTTTATCAGATCACCCCGACGACCCCGGAAAACATACGCATCGCCGGCGTGCGGGTTGCGCTGCAGGGACTGTTGTACTTGCAGGGCAAGGCCATTCATCCCGCGACGCATATCGGTCCTGCCTGCGGCCAGCCAGACGCGCATACCCGAGGGTGGCATCATCATCCGCGCAACACCGACAGCACGCGGCGGAGCGCCGCAACGCTCACTCCTTCGTCGATACTCACGCGCACGCTGCCGTTCAGCTCGATCTCGATCAACCCCGTTCGCCGTGGCGTTATCACCCGAGACGGCAACGGCTCTGATGCCGCCGGCGTCTCGCTCGGAACAGGCGCAATCCGCGCGGGGAAGAGATGCAGCTCCGAGCCGCAGGCAGTCTCGGCTGCAGCGAGGCGACGCCAGCGATAGACCAGGCTCGGGCAGATCCCGTGTCGGCGGGCAACGTCCTGGATGCGTACCCCAGGCTGCACAGACTCCCCCACCACCTTGGCTCGAAACCGAGCGTCATGCGCCCGACGCCGCTCTCCCACGATCTCGATCCGTGGGCTTGCCTCGCCATCTGTGGCTGCCACTCTGGCAGCCTCATGCTTGCTTCCTATCATCCCCCGAAGCAAATCAAGCCGCCACTATTCAGACAAGGCGGTCGTCACCGTAGGGATACGATTCCACGACTGCGAATCCGGTGAAACATGCTCATCCTGCGCAATGCTGGCCAATGGATGGGTTGGGTATCACTCGCTGTGCAGCCGTGAGGTGGATATAACTAGCGCCTCGCTAACTTTGAAGGACTTCGTAGGATGCGCCTTGACCCTCATGGGCCATATAAGCCTCAGTATGGCGCCAGTCATGCCCTGGTCGTTGGCATCAACCGGTATCAGCACGTCAATCCCTTTAGAGCACGATCGTTTCAGGTTGACGCATACCCCGCCTCGCTGATAAAGTTGCGGCATTCCGCTGCTGTCAACTCCTTCAGCAACGCACCGACCGCGCGTTCAACCTCCTCGAGGCTTCGAGCATTCGCTTTGCGCAGAAGCGTCTTCAGCTTCGAAAACGCCTGTTCAATCGGGTTCAGGTCCGGACTGTAGGGCGGCAGATAGAACAGCTTGGCACCGGCCGATCGGATGGCACGCCGGATCGCCGGATCTTTGTGGCTGCTGAGGTTATCCATCACCACGATGTCGCCTGGTTTCAACGTCGGGACGAGGAATTGCTCGACCCAGGCGAGGAAGCTTTCGCCGTCAATCGGTCCATCGAACACGCAGGGGGCGACGAAACCGTTGCAGCACAGGCCGGCGACGAAGGTGAGCGTCTTGCGCGGTCCGTGCGGGACCTTCGCGACCAGTCGCTGACCCCGCGCACAGCGGCCATGCAAGCGCGTCATGTTGGTCTTCGCCCAGGTCTCATCAACGAAGATCAACCGCGCCGCAGAGACGGTGCCCTGCCGCTCCTTCCACTGCCGGCGCCGGCGGGCAACGTCGGCGCGATCCTGTTCGCTGGCGCGCAGGCTTTTTTTTGAAACTGAGACCGACGTGGTCGAGGAAATGCCACACGCCGTAATAGCTGACCGTGACGCCGCGTGCGGTCAGCTCAGCCAGCAGTTCGCGACCAGTGATGTCGGGTTTCTCGACCACCCGGAGGCGTATCCACGCCTCCTCGTCGGCCAGCGCGAACGGCTTTTTGCCACCCATCGGCAAAGCCGCAGGACTGCCGCTCTCCGCCGCCCGCTTGCTCCAGCGGATCGCCGAGGAGTGGCTGACGGCGAAGCGCTTAGCCGCTTCCGCCCGGCTCATGCCGCCAGCCACCGCAGCGACCACCCGTTCGCGTAAGTCCAGTGAATAGGGAGCTCCCATGCATCGCTGGCCTCCGGTCCAGCCAGCATCTTCAATCAGAAACCTTGCCGCGCCGGAATCCCCCCGCCTGCCAATTCGGCTTCAAGCGATCACGCTCTAACGTACGCAACAGGCGATGCGAGCCAGGTAGCGCGAATCCTAGTGGACCAATTCGACTTTGGCAATGAGAATGTCGTCGTTTTGCTGGATAATAATGCAACCAAAGCGGGGCTCTTGTGCGCCTATATGCAATTTGTAGATGAAAATAGAGTTGCCCCGGACGACCGCGTATTCTTCTTTTTTGCGGGTCATGGCCATACGGTCGGCGGACGGAGGGAAACCGGATTTCTTATTCCAGTCGACGGGGACGTGAATGACCTATCAAGCCTGATCCGGTGGGATGAGTTGACGCGCAATGCTGACCTAATTCCCGCGAAGCATATGCTCTTTGTGATGGATGCCTGCTACGGAGGTTTGGCTGTCAGCAGGAAAGCCGCTCCCGCGGGAAGCACGCGTTTTCTTCAAGACTTATACCAGGCGCCTTTGATGTTGACCCTTGCACGGCGAAAGGCGGCGGAATGCGCTTCGCTTTTCCGCCCTACCGGAGCGCATGGCGAGTCAACTACAGGGGCGGTTGGTGTTACTACAACGATACTCCCGTCAAGTTCTGGCGGCGGGCAAACCCGACCAAGCGGTTAGCGATGGCGGTGGGGCGCGGCCTGGCCACTCCATCTTTACTTCCCACGTTTTGGACGCACTAGAGGGTGGCGCTGCGCTCCCTAGTGGTCTGAACACAGCAAATTCCCTAAGTGTCCGTCCGGGAACAAATTGAGTTTTTAGAATCGCTTAGCGGGTCACCCTTGAAGCCATTGAATCGCCTGTGATTCTCTCTCCCCCGAGCATCGATTCGGGGGACTGGATGTGGACCAAGGAGAACCGGACGCGGTACGACCGCACCCGACTGCGCTATGAGAGCGATCTGACTGATGCCGAATGGGCCGAGGTGGAACCATTGATCCCCCCGGCCAAGCCGGGCGGCAACAAGCGGAGCGTTGATATCCGCCAGGTGGTGAACGGCGTGATGTATGTGCTGAGCACCGGCTGCCAATGGCGGGCGATCCCCAAGGACCTGCCGCCGCGGAGCACAGTGCACGACTATCTGGAACGATGGACCTGGGACGGCACGCTGGAGCGACTGCATCACGCATTGTATGTGAAATGTCGTGAGCAGGCCTCGCGAGAGGCCAGCCCGACCGCCGCGGTGATTGATGCGCAGAGCGTGAAGAGCGCCGAAAAAGGGGGGCCTCGATCGATCCGCATGGGTATGATGCGGGGAAGAAGATCAAGGGCAAGAAGCGGCACGTCCTGGTCGATACCCAGGGTTTGCTGCTACAGGCCATCGTGACGGCGGCGGACATCCAGGATCGCGATGGCGGCGCCATGCTGCTGGCGACGCTGTTCGGGATGTTTCCGTTCCTGCTGAAGCTTTATGCCGATGGCGGCTATCAGGGGCGGCGATTCCAGGAGGCGTTGAAGCGTGTCGTGTCGCAGGCCGAGGTGGAGATCGTCAAACGATCTGACCAGGCCAAGGGCTTTGTCGTGCTACCAAAGCGATGGGTGGTCGAACGCACGCTGGCGTGGCTCAACCGATGTCGTCGACTGGGTAAGGATTGGGAAAATCTCAATGTGAAGGCGCGTGCCTTTCTGTTGCTCGCTTCCATCCGTCTCATGGTCAGACGGCTATGCAGGAACTAGCAATGTTCCCGGACAGACTCTAATGGCATATGTTTACGAGAAAGTCGGAGCCGACAAATTCTCCCGGCAAACGCCTCATTACGGATCATTCGAGGGAGACGGCGATTTCATTTTTAACCCCTCCGTGGTCGCCGACGACAGTGGCGGTGAGAAGCACGACGAGCGGGAGGGCAACGAGGTTCTAGTAAGCGTTCCGTATCTACCGGACGCGGAACCAACTAGCGCGGAAACTCTCGGACAAATAGTTAAGTCCCCCATTCCTAGTTCAGCTGACAGGATCAAGCTGGACGACCTGGTCTCAAACACACTTCGCTCGACAATCAATAGTATCGGTGTAAAGGAGTTCCCGGTAGCTCCTACTGGCGGCGATACTGCTGAACAGTTTGCACAACGAGTGCTCAGATACGACAGGGCCGTTTCTGACCTTCAGACTATCGTCATTCTGCTCGCCCATTGGGGCGAGCCGCATCATACCAATCTCCTAGGCAAGGTGTTTGCTAGACTGGGGGAAATGGAACGACCATTAGCGGGGTCTACCCTGTGGCTCTCGCTGGCATACTATCCTGTGCTGGCACTGATGTATGCTGGAGGTATTTCCGCACTGGCAGCCGGTCGCTTCGACATGTTGCAGACTTGCTTGCTAACACCTGTACGCTGGGCAAAATCACGGGCAGGTGAATCGGTTCCGATAATGATTCCAGTGGTTTCTGAGATCACTTCTATCTTCGAAGCATTCAAGTTATTGCCAAGTATGAGCAACAAGTATATGCCGAGGAGCGAGCATCAGCTCGAAGCTCTACAGCCATCCATCGAAGATCAGCTATTTCTTGGGCAGAGATATGAGGAATTGTTCAATCAGTTTGAGATCATGCTCGCGCTGGTACATGGAGACGTGAAGGGCGGTATAACGTCCCCCTTCTGGGGGCCTCCAGGTCGGTTTGTTTACAAAGAACGAAGCATGTTATCGGTTGAGAGGCCATTCTCCTCCTTTGTGGCTGCGGTGAAAGCGCAGGGTGACGCATGGCCGGGCTTCAGCGCGGGTCTTTTTGGTAGTTCAATTGCTCGCTTTGGCGAGGTCAGTCAAAGTTATGCAAATCTGATTACAAGTACGCAAGGTATCATATAAGCGGTGCCTGTCCTTGAGCATCCTTCCCTCAGCGAAGTCCCGGATCGTGTCCCAGCACGTGGTGTAGGAGCGGTGCTCCCGAGCAGCGTTGGCTGCGTGATCAGGCTGCCACGGCAGGCAGACCGATCGGGATAGTATCGCTGATTGTGCCGAGTGTTTCCAGGCTCATGTAGCGACGCTGCACGGCCCACTCGTCGTTTTGTTCGAGCAGGATGGCGCCGACCAAGCGCGCAATGGCCGCCTCGTTGGGAAAGATGCCGACCACGTCAGTGCGCCGCTTGATCTCGCCATTCAGCCGTTCCAACGGATTGGTGCTGTGGATCTTAGCGCGATGCTCTTTGGGAAATGCCATAAAAGCAAGCACATCCGCCTCAGCTTCATCCATCAGGCCGGCGAGCTTCGGCACCCGAGGGCGGAGTTGATCGGCGACCTCGCGCCATTGTTTGCGTGCGGCCTCAGCGTCGTCCTGAGCGAATGCGGTGCCGATCCAGGCCGAGACGATGCGGCGATGACCTTTACCGGCGTGCGCCAGGGCGTTGCGCATGAAATGCACCCGGCAGCGCTGCCAGGAGGCGTGCAGCACGCGGGCTACCGCGGCTTTCAGCCCTTCGTGGGCATCGGAGATCACCAGCTTGACGCCGCGCAGGCCGCGGCGGGCCAGGCTGCGCAGGAACTCGATCCAGAACGTCTCCGCTTCGCTGGGGCCGACTGCGAGGCCGAGCACTTCACGTCGGCCGTCACTGTTCACGGCAACCGCCACAGTGATGGCAACCGAAACAATGCGCCCCTGCTCGCGCACTTTCACATATGTCGCATCCAGCCAAAGATACGGCCATTCGCCTTCAATTGGCCGGTTCAGGAACGCCTGCACGCGCTCGTCGATCTCGCCGCAGAGCCGGCTGACTTGGCTCTTGGAGACCCCGGCGCACCCTCCGCTGCCATTCCAGCGGCTTCGCCGCCGGAACCTTGGGCAGCTCCGCCCATCGCCTGCACCAGATCATCGACGCTGCGTGTCGAGATGCCGTGCACGTAGGCTTCCTGGATCACTGCGGTCAGCGCCTTCTCGGCGGTGCGGCGGGGTTCAAGGAAGCCGGGGAAGTAGCTGCCTTTGCGTAATCTCGGAATGCGCAGCTCGACCGTCCCGGCGCGCGTCTCCCAGTCGCGGTCACGGAACCCATTGCGCTGATTGATGCGGTCAGGGCTGCGCTCGCCGTGCGCTGCGCCACACAGCACATCAGTCTCCAGCTCCATCAGTCGCTGTGCGGCGAAGCCGATCATCTCGCGCAGCAAGCTGGCGTCAGAACTCTTTTCCAGAAGGCCTTGAAGGGCAATCTTGTCGTTGGTCATCGCGGTGTCCTTGGGTCAGAGTTGCGATTCGCAACCCAATTCTACCCGGGTTCACCGCGGTGGCCGCCGCTGTGGATAAGTGGCCTGCCGGCGCCAGACTCTCGGCGGTCGCTCCGCCAGGCCACTTATCCACAGCTCCTACACCATCACTTGGGACACGACCAAGTCCCGATGCAATCCGGGACTGGCTATGAGCGCCAAACGGGTCCGCTGTCACCGCGCCAGTCAGCGGAGCAGGATGGATGCTACTGTCCCGCGCTCCTGGCGTACCCGACTAAGCCCCTGACGCCATCCACGCCGGCACCGGTAACCCTTTGGATCGCAAGAACTCCACGTTGAATAGCTTCGACTGATATCGCGAGCCGCCATCCGCCAGGATCGTCACCACCGTGTGGCCGGGTCCCAGTGCCTTCGCTATCCGCACCGCTGCGGCGACGTTGATCCCAGAAGAGGTGCCCACCGACAGCCCCTCGTGGATCAGCAGATCGAAGATCAGCTCCAGCGCCTCGGGGTCGGGGATTTTCTCCGCATCGTCGATCGGTGCGCCGTTCAGGTTCTCCGGCACGCGCGACTGCCCGATCCCCTCAGTGATCGAGGTGCCGGTCACTGTCATCTCCAACCCCTTCGCCCACTCGTAGAGCGCGCTGCCTTCGGGATCAGCTAGCACGATGCGGACCTTCGGGTTCTTCTCCTTCAGCGCGAACGCTACCCCCGCCAGGGTGCCACCGGTGCCGCAGGCGCAGGTGAAGGCATCCACCTTGCCCTGGGTCTGCTCCCAGATTTCTGGTCCGGTATAGGCCCTGTGACCCTCCCGGTTCGCCAGGTTATCGAACTGATTGGCCCAGATCACGTTGCCCTGGGCGGCCGCCATCTCCTCGGCCAGCCGCCGCGAGACATGCACGTAATTGCCCGGATCGCGATAGGGCTTGGCCGGCACCAGCCGCAGGTCGGCGCCGATCATCCGCAGGAAGTCGATCTTTTCGCGGCTTTGCGTCTCCGGCATCACGATGATGGAGCGGTAGCCGCGGGCGTTGCCCACCAGGGTCAGCCCGATCCCGGTATTGCCGGCGGTGCCCTCGACTATCGTGCCGCCCGGTCGCAGCGCCCCCCGCTTCTCCGCGTCGGTGATGATGTAGAGCCCCGTCCGGTCCTTCACCGACCCGCCGGGACTCATGAATTCCGCCTTGCCCAGGATCGTGCAGCCGGTCGCCTCCGAGACGCCGCGCAGACGGATCAGCGGCGTATTGCCGATCGCCTCGGCCAGCCCTGCCTGCCAGCCTGAGCCGTGATATGACTGCGTCATCGTTCCTCCGCGGACAAAAACTGGCAGCCGGAGATCAAGAGAGATGGTCGAGAATGTCTCGCCCGCCCAGGCCTGGGAAGCCCTCAAGTCTGACCCGCAGGCGCAGCTTGTGGATGTGCGCACCGACCCCGAATGGAATTTCGTCGGCGTCCCCGACCTCGCACCCGCCGGCAAGCAGGCGGTGCTGATTCCTTGGCAGGTCTATCCCGCCATGCAGGTCAACGGCCGTTTCGTGGATCACCTGAAGGAAGCCGGCTTCACGCCGGAGCACCACATCTACTTTATGTGTCGCACCGGCGGGCGCAGCGCCGCGGCCGCGCAGGCCGCCCAACAGGCGGGGTTCTCGCACGCCTTCAACGTTGCCGACGGGTTTGAGGGGCCGCCGGACGGCGCTGGCCACCGGGGCACGTTCGCCGGATGGAAGGCGAGCGGCCTACCCTGGCGCCAGAAATAGACGCAGTGCGACTGGCGATATTCGCCTCTCCCGATTCCCGGGAGAGGTCGCCGCGCGGAGTGTGGCGGGTGAAGGCCTCGCCCGCTGCACCCTCACCCGGTTCGCTTCGCGAACCGACCGCTCCTGCAGAGCGGGAGAGGTGGAGTAGCGCCGAATGACCGCCTTCGGCCTGTTCCGTCATCTCGTGTTTGCGGGTGGCCTTGCCCTGCTCTCGGCGGCCGTGGTTCGGCTGATGATCGGCGCGCGGGTGATGGACCACCCTGACCCGCGCAAGGCGCACCCGCGTGCCACGCCGAAAGGCGGCGGAGTCGGCATCGTCGCCGCGTTCCTTGTGGGCATCGTCCTGCTCTACGCATTCGCCCACTTCTCGCGGTTGGCGGAGCCCTATTTCCTCGGCGTGATCGCCGCCTCGGCGCTGATTGCAGTGGTGTCGTTCCTCGACGACATCTGCGACTGGCCGTTCGCCGTGAAGCTTTCGGCCCAGCTTCTGGCCGCGCTCGCCGCGGTGGCCACCGGCGTCTATATGCGCGATTACCGGCTGCCCTATGTCGGGGCTCTTTATGTCGGTTGGATCGGTGGCCCGGCAACGCTCGCCTGGATCCTGTTCGCAACCAACGCGATGAATTTCATCGACGGGCTGGACGGGCTGGCAGGCGGAGTGGCGCTGATCGCCGCCTGCTTTCTTGCTGGCATCGCCGCCTTCCATGGCGGTTGGTTCGCCTATTTCGCTGCTCTGTTGCTGGCTGCCGGTTTGATTGGATTCCTGCCGTTCAACTTTCCGCGTGCGCGAATCTTCATGGGCGATGTGGGCAGCCAGTTCTGCGGCTTCGTCCTGGCCATGCTCGGCGTGGTGGCCAGCCGGTTCGACGGTGTTGAGCTGTCGTTGCTGTTAGTGCCGATGCTGCTGTCCGGGGTGATGTTCGACGTGCTCTTCACGTTGGTCCGCCGCGCGCTCCGGGGTGAGCGACTGACTGCCGCGCATCGCAGTCACCTCTATCAAGTGGCACAGCGCGCCGGGATGCCCGCCACTGCGGTCACTCTGGTCCATTGGGGCTTCGCGTTTTGGGGCGGGCTGATCTGCCTCGTCTTCATCGTCGCGCCATCCCCGGCCAAGCCTTTCATCCCCCTGCTCGTCCTGCTGCCGCAGCCCGTCTGGTTCGCCGTTGTGGTGAAACGCGCCCGTGCCGTAGGGATCAGCCGCTGGTAGCCGCGAATCGCGTGGTCGCCAGTAGCCAGCCGCCGACAGCCAGCAACACAACGATCACGCCCATGCCCGCCCGCTGGCTGCCACTCGCAGCGGTCATCGCCCCGAGCGCCATCGGACCAACGAACCCAGTCACGCGACCTGAAATCGCATAAAGCCCGAAATAGGCGTTGCGCGAACCGGCCGGCGCGAGCCGGGCCATCAGACTGCGGCTGGCCGCCTGGGCAGGCCCCACAAATACGCCGAGCGCCAGCGCAAGCACCCAGAACCACTGCGCCGAGCGCACCAGCAGCACGCCGGTGCCCAGTACCGTGAGTGCCGTCACCGCGGTCAGCACCACCGGGCGGGCGCCGACGCGGTCCTCGATCAAGGCAAAGCCCGCCGCACCCAGCCCCGCGGTAAGGTTCAGAGCGATGCCCAGTATTAGCGTCTCGCGGGCGTTCATCCCGAACGTTCCGGTAGCGAAAATACCACCAAAGGCGAAAAGCGTGGTGAGCCCATCAGTGTAGAGCATCCGCGCCAATAGAAACCGCGCCACCCCAGCCTCTCTCAGTGCCCGCCAATAAAGCCCGCGCAGTTCCCCCCGCCGACCTTCCTGCGACGGGCCAAGCAGCACGACTGGCCAGGCGAACAGCGCGATCCAGGCGGCGGCAAACAATGTGGTGGCTCGTACCGGCTGCGCGTCGGTGGGTGACAGGCCGAAGAGCGGCGGGTGTGGGTCGATGAGCAGCGTCAGGCAAAGCGCCAGGCAAACAAGTCCACCAGCGTAACCGAGACCCCAGCCGATGCCAGAAACACGCCCGATCCGTCCCGGCGGCGCAATATCGGGCAGCATCGCGTTGTAGAAGACCGTGGCGAATTCCAGTGTGATCGTCGCCACGGCGACCAACACGAGGGCCAGAAGTGGGGAGTCCGGTTGCGGCCGGACGAACCACAGGCTCGCGGTGCAGAGCACCGTCACGGTGGTAAACCCGGCCAGCATCGATCGCCGGTGGCCGCCTCGATCTGCGACGGTGCCGAGCGGGGCAGAGCCAACCGCGATCACCAGCCCGGCGACAGTCTGGGCGGCGGCCCAGTCCGCTGTTCCCTGCACCGGATCCGCCGCTACAGCGCGGACGAAATACGCGGCAAAGACGAAAGTGACGACGATCGTGTTGAATGCGCTGCAGGCCCAGTCGTAGAGCCACCAAGCCAGCATGGCGGTACGCTGCATGACGGCCGACCTGCATAGTTGAGAGCGGGAGGTTATAGCAGGTGCCGAAATGAGTGGCGCTCGACCCACGGCCGGCCTTGCGCCGACCATCTCCTGGAAGTTGTCCCGGCAGAAACGCAAAGAGATGGCCGGCACAAGCCGGCCATGACAGGGAAATCAGTCACCAGTTTTCACACGTTTCGAGCGCTTATGACCCGAATCGTGTCGCCACATCATCGCTCCCGCATTGTTTGGCTGCAATGCGGCAACGGCGCTTCAGGGAGCGAGTGCGCAGCTTACGAAGATGCAGTCACTCGCCTGGAATGCGCTTCGGTTACGGGGGCGCCGCCTTTGCGGGCGACCGTAGCCGCCTCGGTCATGATCGCGCGCAGGTCGCGCAGGAACGCGGCTCCTTTGAGCGTCCGCTGCACCAGCACGCTGCGGCGATCCAGCGGATCGACCTTCCGACGAGCGAGGTCGAGTTCGCCAAGCCGGTCCAGGGCACGGGTGATTGCCGGCTTGGAAACATGCAGGTCCGCTGCCAGGCCGCGCACTGTGTGGGCGCCGTCCTGCAGATAGCAGGTAAGGAAAACCCCAAGCTGGCGCGCCGAAAGATCCGGCCCGTCGCGCCGCACGAGCGCGACGACTGTGTCTCGGAGGATGCCGACCAGATGGTCGGGGGCAGGCGTCGATGCCATGGTCAGTCCTTTCAGTGATTTCGGGTGTCCCGTTCGGGCGCAGGAGCATCCGCTTGCGACGGCACGAGTCGAGGCGCACGTCCACCATACACTCTAAGCCCTCAATGGAGATTTGTTGCACCCCCCTCACGAGGATGTTACCGGGATGTTCCAGTTCGGCCTCGAATCGGCGGAATATTCGGCAATAGCCGCGAAGATCCCGCGGATCACTTGTGCCTCCCCACCTTCGGGACGCCCAGGCTGCGACTGATCGTTCCAGGCGTATATATCGAGGTGCGCCCAAGGCGCGATGGGAGAAACAAAGCGCCGCAAATACAGCGCGGCAACGATCGCGCCGGCGAACGCCTTGGATGAAACATTGTTCAGATCGGCTACCGGACTGGTTAACCAGCCGTCATATCCGTCCCACAATGGCAGCCGCCAAACCGGATCGTGGCGTGCGCTGGATGCTCGCAACAAACGTCCCGCCCAGGTTTCGTCGTTGCAAAACAGCGCCGGCAGCTCCGGGCCGAGCGCCACCCGCGCTGCCCCTGTCAGCGTGGCGAAATCGAGCAGCAGGGCGGGTGATTCTTGCGCGGCCTCAGCCAGCAGGTCGCACAGCACCAGCCGGCCCTCGGCATCGGTATTGCCGACTTCCACGGTCAGCCCGGATCGGGTGCGGATCACGTCCAGCGGCCGCATCGCAGTGCCGGAGACGGAATTTTCCACGCAGCCGATTCGTACCACGAGCCGTATCGGCAAGTCGGCAGCCATGATGAGCTGTGCCAGACCGAGAGCGGTGGCCGCCCCGCCCATGTCCTTCTTCATGCGCAACATCCCGGCGGAGGGCTTGAGGTCGTAGCCGCCCGTATCGAAGCAGACGCCCTTGCCGCACAGCGATATCAGCGGCGAGTTAGTGTGCGCCTTGCTTCCGGACCAACGGAAACTCGCCACTGCAGGTGCTCGGGCGGAGCCGCGTCCGACGGTGGCTACCGTCGGATAATTCCGCTCGAGCGTATCTCCGGTGACGATCGATGTCTCGGCGTCGAAGCGGCGGCCGAGCTGGACTGTTTCCTCGGCGAGCTCCGCCGGCCCGAGCAGGTTCGCCGGTGTGTTGATCAGATCGCGCACCATCCAGATTGCCGCAGCCTCGGCCAGCGGTTGACGCATCTCCTGTTCCGCACAAACCAGGCGCGCCGGTCCGCGGGCCGGCGACTTGAGAGCAGTGAAGCGATAGGCGCCGAGGCAGAAGCCAAGCACTGCATTCGCCAGGTCGAAATCGCCCTCTGTCAGGCGCCAGTTGGTACCCTCGGGCAGGCGCAAGGCGAGATTGCCGAAGGCGAACGGCGAACGATCCTCACCGAGACCAAGCACTGCCCCGGAAAGACCGCCCTCGCCGGGCAAGTATGCCAGCTCCTGCGCCGTGGCCTGGAATCCGATTTCACGCAGAAAGGCCGCCTGCCCCGGGGGGAGTGCGTCGAGCAAGCTCGCCAGTCCGGCCGGTCGGACGGCATGCAGCGGGCGTGCGCCGTCAGGGAGGGGTACCAAGCAGTCGAGCGGCCGATCTGGCATCGCATGTGTCCTTGCGAAGATGAGCGGCTCAAAGGCGCGCCGATCCGCTGCTACGTCAATCCGGCCCCGGGGCAATCGGCACGGCAACGTTCAAATCGCAAAGCCGGCTTGAGGTTTTGCCGTCGCTCGCGCAACCGGCAGGCTGTTATGCGGCTTTCGTACCGGCCGTCGCGGCCGCACAGACGAGTCGAACGAGCCGATCGACGGTGATCATGCGAAAAATTCCGGCCCTGGCTGGGCCGTTGCCGGCGTCGACAGGCACCGCGTCCGGCGCTGCCGACGCACGCCAGCGAGCCATGTTCCTGGTGCTGTGCTTCGTCTGGGGTACCACTTGGCTTGCTATGAAGGTCGGCATCGCCACCGTGCCTCCCGGCGTCTTTGCCGGTACTCGTTGGACCGCCGCCGGCCTCGCTCTGTTTGTCTGGCGCTTGGCCAGAGGCGCGCCGGTGCGGGTGCCATTTCGGCTCCGCGTCCGGTTGGTGGTGGTCGCGGTGTTGATGATCTCGCTCAATCAGGTCATCCAGCTCTATGGGCTGCGCTTTGTTCCGGCCGGCTTGGCGGCAGTGCTGAGTTCGGCCCTGACGCCGATCTCGTTGCTGGTGTTCAGCGTGATGCTGGGGCAGGAACGCTTCCACTGGCGGCAGGCCGCGGCGATGGCACTTGGCGCGGCTGGGATCCTGGTGCTGTTCGGGCCAGAGGCGCTGCAGGGCACGCTAAGCTGGCGCGAGGTGCTTGGCGCAACCGGGGTGATCGTTGGTTGTCTCTGCTATTCCTTCGGTTCGGTGCTGGCCCGGCCGCTGATGCGCACGATGCCCCCAGCGGAGGTCGCGGCGGTCACGAATCTCGTGGGTGGGGCGTTGTTGTTGGTTGCGGCGCTGGCCGTCGAGCCTGGGGCGGTCGCCGCTTTGGGTGGCCATTGGGGATGGCCGGCTTTCCTGAGTTGGCTCTGGCTGCTGCTGCCGGGCTCATTGGGCGCTACCGTGATCTATTTCCTGCTGGTGCGCGACTGGGGCGCCAGTCGCACCGGCACTTACGCGTTCGTCTCGCCGGTCGTCGCGGTGGTGATCGGCATGTGGCTGTTCGGGGAGCGGGTGACGCCGTCCGATGTTGTCGGCATTGTCCTGATGCTGTCGGCGGCGGGAATGGTGCTGCGCCGCTGAGGCTGGGAACAGCGGGTCTTGGGGAATGAAGGACGACGTCGATGAGCAATTGGAAATGGGTTGTTGTCGCCGGGCTGCTGATCGCCGGTCTCGGCGGCTGTTCTCCGGACCCAGCTATCCGGGCCGAGGCCGTGCGCCCGCCGGTGGTGGCAGTGGGTGCGATTGTGTTGGCCGGCGCGCACCTGGCTCCCTCACATCCGTACAATGTGGGCGTCCGTACATTCTGGTCTCCTCAGTTGGTTGGGGGCGTTCGATCCGATCCTGCCGGCAATGTCGCTCCAACACGGGTCGAGTACAGTTGCGCACAGGTTATTGGTACGCCCGTGAGGGTCGGTTTCTACAGAGACGATGGGCTGGGTATCGTTCAGACCTTGGTTGATCAAAGCTGTGGAGCTCCCATCCAATCGGCGCCGCCGGTGGCACATCCTTGAACACTTGGCCGCATCTGCCAGTCGGCCTCTCGCCATTCGTTCGAAGTCTGTCCTTCAGTCGGTTGTGGGGTCGTGCCACGCGGGCGGAGTGGCGGTTGTGACGGTCCGCACCTAGGCTCCGTCATAGCGGGACAGACAAAGGAGGCGGCGTGATGGCGCGGGCGGCGATCCTGACCGGCGAGTGGGCTTGGGCGGGCGATGGCGCTTGGTCTGCTCGGGGCCGGCATCGACGTGGCGGCGACGGGCGACCCGAGCGCCAGCCGCGACCCTCCCCTGCGCGCCCTCGGCGGGCGGGACGCTCTATTTGGCCTGCAGCTTCTCCAACAGCTTCTGGAACTGCTTGACCGCCAATTCGCAGACCTTGGTGGCGTAGGTCATCTCCTTCTCGCTCTCATCCTTCACTTTCTCCAGCTTCGCCTTGGCGCCGTTGGCGAGGGGGCTGTCGACAAAGCCATCGGGCACGCTCTTGACCACGCGGCCGTAGTTCTTGCGGATCTGCGCGACAAGCTGCGGAATCACCTGGAGGCGTTGCCGGGCAACCTGATACTTCTGCTCGATGATCGTCTTGTCCTTCTTCGCCATCTCGCCCTTCATCAGGTCTTCCACGTCGCGCGTGATCACGTCGAGCTTGAGCGAGATATACGCGTCCTTGCACTCCGAGGCGTAACGGTCGATAGCCTTATCGAGTTGGTTGAGGAAGCCTTCGTTTTTCTCGGTATCGTCGTTGATGATCTCTTCGAGCGTCTCGACCTCGTCCATGTGATTCTTCAGCGCCATCTCCAGGTCGGAGCGCCAGGCGCGCTGCACCTCGGCCAGCACGGTGGCCACGTCGGTGAGCTGGGTCTTGATGCCGGCCCGGACCGCCTGGTACTTCTCGGACTTTTCGTCTCCGAGGTTGAGCTTCTGGGAAATGACGGCCATGCTCTGGCGCGGCTCCGCGAGTGCCCAGGTGTCGAATTTCTTGATCAGCCTAGTACCCTCAGCATAGAACATCTTGAAACGTTCTTTAATCGTCTCCACCTCGGAGAGGTGCTGTTTCAGGTCCGGCGCATTGCGGGTGACAGCCTTCTGGATGGCCTTCAGCGAGCCCTTCTCCAGCGCCAAGTGCTCCTTCTTTATCAAGTTGAATTGGCCCTTGTAGCTTTCGCCTTCCTCGATCCAATCGTCACCGATCTTCTTGGCCTGCTTTATCTCCTTCTCATACGCCATGTCGTTGCACTCCGTCGATGTTTCCGGGATTTGTCGATGGTCTGCCTGTCGGCCGATTTGCGCGGCGAGCCTGCATCCGGCTGGACGCGACTTTCAAGGGAAAATTGACTCGTTGGCCCACCGCGGCGCACTAGGCGCGTCGATCAGCCCCATTTTCGAACTGGATGGTGGTGAGATCGTTCTCGGTGGAGTGGCGGTCGTGACGGTCCGCACCTTCGCTCGGTCATAGCGGGGCAGACAAGGAGGCGGAGCCATGGCGCGGACGGCGATACTGACCGGGGCGGCGAGCGGGCTTGGGCGGGCGATGGCGCTGGGCCTGCTCGGGGCTGGCATCAACGTGGCGGCGGTGGACAAGGATGAGGCGCTGTTGCGCGAACTCGCCGGGGTGGCGGCGGAGCGGCGGCTTCCCAGCGCGTTGCAGACGATCACTGCCGATTTGTCACAGGATGAGTCGTTCGCGGCGATTCTTGACGCTGCGCTTGCGCGGTTCGGGAGCGTCGATGCGCTGGTGAACAATGCCGGCATCGGCCAAAGCTCGGTGCGGGCGGATCAACGGCGCAACCCGATCCGGTTTTGGGAGATCACGGCGGAGCAGTGGCGCCGGTTCGTGGCGGTGAATGGTACAGCGCCGTTGATGCTGGCGCGGGTTGTCGCGCCGCACATGATCGAGCGCGGGGGCGGGCGCATCGTCACGGTTACCACGAGCCTGGGGACGATGATTCGCGGCGGTTACATCCTGTATGGAGCGAGCAAGGCGGCGGCCGAGGCGGCGACCGCGATCATGGCCGCCGACCTGGCCGGGACCGGCGTGACGGCGAACGTGCTGGTGCCGGGCGGCATGACCGATACGCGCATCATCCCGGACAGCGAAGTGCCGGAGCGGCACAAGTTGCTGCGTCCGGAGATCATGGTACCGCCGCTGCTGTGGTTATTGTCGGATGCTGCGGCGGGGGTGACGGCGCGGCGGCTCCTCGGCGTGCATTGGGATCCGTCGTTGCCGGCGGAACAGGCTGCCGAGCGATCCGGCGCGCCGATTGCGTGGACGAGTATTGCGACAATGCCGATCGAGCCGGTGTAAGGGGGCATAGCCGGCACGACGCGGTCGTGCCTGTCCCCTGGCTCCCACCGGCGGCGGCTACTAGTGTTGCGATCCTATCGCTTCGATCCCCGGCCTCCATCTGGTTCGCGGCCGATCCCGCCATCCCGGTCGGGATCGAAGTGTCAGAGTCAGAACACTAGAAACCAATGTTCAGCAAGAAGAGCTCAAGCCGTAATGAGCCCGACGCCACCGATCAGGATCAGGCTGGCCGCCCAAACCAGGTCGAGGTTAAACCAGCTCAGGGAGAGGAACTTCAGTCCAAGCCAGGCATACACGAGCAGCGCGATCAGGCCGCCCGCCGTTACCATCGCGAGCGCATGTATGACCGACACCAGCAGCGCCATCCCCAAACCCTGCGCCATCAGGCTAGAAGTGGCCTGATGAGCTGCATCGAGCCCCTCGACGGAGCAGAGGCCAAAATAGATCGGCAGCAGCATCAGGCCCGCACCGTGGGCCGTTGCAATCGAAAAAGACCAAAGAGCGAGTTGCGTGGGCTTGATTCGGGCGAGCGCGCGTGGGTGTCGCCGGTTGATGAGGCGAAAGATGCCGAAGGCGATGACCGTGGCACTCGCGCCGGCCCGGATTGCGTGCTGCCAGTACAGCAATGCGCTCACGAGCGCAAAGGGCAGGAGAATGGCGAGCATGGCCAGAACGTGCCCGACCGCCAACGGCACGAGCGCGGTCCCGAGATCCTTGCGGCTCCTGCCCATTAGTCCGGCCGACACCGCCAGGGGCCATCCCATCCCCGGATTGATGCCGTGATAGAGGCCACTGGCGACTACGGCCAGCCAAAGGCCGGCCGTGGTCCAGCGCATGTCAATAACAGTCAGACGGACGGATAGCAGAAAGAGTCCGTCGAACAGTCGCCGCCCTCAAGCCGGATTTGGTGAGACCTGTAGCCCTTGGGAAACTCGACCCAGAACTTCTCGTCGAGCGTCAGCCCGCCGTTCGGTCCGACATCGGCCTTGACCATCGCGCCTGGCACACCCTCGGGATAGAACTGGTTGTCCCACGCCGAATACAGCGAGTTGGTCCAGTAGACCCGCTCACCGTCCCGACTGATCTCGAGCATCTGTGGCCCGCCGCCGAACGCCTTGCCGTTGGGGTGGGCCGTCCGCCGCGCGATGCCCCCGACATGCACCGATCCCGCTAACCTGGGCTTGCGCGGGTCGCTGACGTCATATTGGCGCATCTCACCCGTCCCCCAGCAGGCGACGTAGAGGAACCGATCATCGAGCGAAAGATCGATATCGGTAATCAGCGGCGGCACCGCGCCAAAGCCTTGCAGGAGTGGCGGAAGCTGGTCCTTGTCAGCCGCTTGGGGTGGGATGACCGCGGTTTTCTCGCAATGGAACTTGCCGCCTTCGCGCCACCAGGTCCAGATTGAACCCTCAAGGTTTGTCGTATCCACCACGACGCCGACGAAGCCGTATTCCTTGATCGGGTCGTGAGCCGGGCGAACCTCCAGCGCCATCTGATGGTTCGGGCCCAGGTCGATGGTCTGGACGTTGCGGCGCCCCCGGAGATCCCAGAAGTGGAGCCTGTGGCCATATTTGTTGCTCAGCAGGTCCTCGGGCACGATTCCGTTCTCGAACTGCGGTGGCAGCGCCCATTCGCTGGAAACCATGTAGTCCCGCGGCAGGTTCCACCAGAAGTCGTAGTGCTTGTCCTGCGGCCCGCGGTCGATCTCCCATCGGCCGATAACGTCGAACGTCTCGCAGTCCATGATGAAGATGCCCGGCGGTCCGTCGGTCCCATCAGGACCGCCGCCGCCGAGGGTCGAGACATAGATGCCCTCCGGCCCGCAATGGATGGTGTGAGGGCGGGAGTAGCCGGTCTTGTGGAAGATCTCTTTGGGCTCGATGATCTTGTGGATCGTCGGCCGCCTTGGGTCCGGCCTGGTGTCGATCACGTAGATGCGCGATGACCGGAGACCGGGGATGATCAGGTACCGGCGCTCGAGGAATGCGTGACCCGATAACGGCGATAGCGCCGAGGAGCAGGCGTTCCAGCCGAAATGGTGAAATTCGTCACCCTTGTTCGGCATCATTAGCGTATGGACGAGCTTGCCATATTGGGACGATTTTGCATCTACGTCGACGATGCCGAGACCGTCGGGCTGCAAGAAATCGGGGCTCAGCATAAGCGTGTATGCATAGGTCTCGGGCGCAGCCTCCATCGCCAGCTTCGCTGTGGCGTGGAAGGTCGGATCAAGTCGGACGGCCATGTTTCATCCCTCATTCATTGTTTGTCTTAGGACGCTTACGAGGTGTTATCGTCTGCCGCCATCCGAAGCCGCGCGGTCGATGAGCGCCACAGGGAAGTCATGTCGGCGAACGCTCAAAAATAGCGGCGTAGTGATATGGTGGCAACTCTATCAGCCGGGTCGGTCGCAACCCGGCCGGAGCGACTGCCTCCCTGACATCTTCTGGCCTCATCCGCATCTCGGTCCGTGGCCCGCGCGGCTGTCCGAGGACAATCGTCTGCTCGCGCGGACGCTGGTGCCAGTTGACTACACAAAAGCGGCCGCCGGGTCTCAGGACAGTGACCACGACCCGCGCAAGTCGTGCCTTGTCGGGGACACCATGGAAGGTGTTTGCGATCAGCACGAAGTCCTCACTGCCGGGCAACACAAGCTCGACGAGATCGTAGGCGTGGGCCACAATGCAACCACAGTTCGTCACCCCCGCCGCGGCTGCCCGCACACGGGCTTGCTCCATCATTTCCGGATCGAGGTCGATCGCGATCACATGCCGAGCCACGCGGGCCAGGGGAACGGTGAAGAGGCCGTCCCCGCTGCAGAGATCGACAGCTTCGGCGTCGCCCTCGATGCCGAACTTGGCCACAACTTCATCAGGCCGTGGCCAAAGCACCTGCCACCAATCAGGATCGGGCATCGCCGTCGCCGGGAAGACACCCTCCAGCACGTAATACCTCCAGAATTCTGGCCACCGTGCGCATCACTGAGCGCATAGTCCTTGATCTACTCAGCAGCCTTCTTCAGCCTGTGAACAGCACAAGACCACCCTAGACCAAATCGGCAGCTTTTCTCCGTACGAATTTATTGAATTTCGCACAGGTGCAGATGTGCGCTTGCGACCGAAGCGGTCATCAGATTAGAGGGCTCGTATTACACCTCCACGACCACGTACTGTTCCTCAACCGTGACCGGGATCGTCTCCGCGACGTAAGGACCTTGCACGACGCGCTGTCCAGGGGCGACTTCGACGGGGTAGTTGCGTACGGTGATCTTCTCCGGATCGCAGTAGGATTGGCCGGTCTTCACGTCGAACTCCCAGCCGTGCCAGGGGCAGCGCAGGATCTCGCCGGCGCGGGAATACTGGTAGGTGCCGGGATCATCGGATTGGATCAGGCCGGTCAGCACGCCCTCGCACATCGGGCCGCCCTGGTGCGGACAGCGGTTCAGCAGGCCGTAGAACGCGCCCTTGATGTTGAATATGGCGATCGGTCGGCCGCGGACCGTCACGAGTTTCCTGTTGCCGGGCGGGATCTCCCGCACCATCGCCACTACGTGCTTGCTCATGCGGCGTGCTTCCACACTTGTCGTGTCAGTCCAGATTGTAGGCCGCGCGGGCATTGTCGCGGAACAGCATGCGGCGCTGCTGCTCGGTCAGCGGGATCTTGATCGCGGTTTCCGGATCGTCGAAATCCCAGTGCGGGTAGTCGGTGGCGAACAGGAGCCGGTCCCAGCCGATCCAGTCGAGCATTTTCGACAGGTGCTCCGGTTGTTCCGGTTCGTCCATCGGTTGCGTGGTGAACCACATCTGGCTTTTGATGAAGCTCGACGGCGGCCGGTCGAGATGCGGCACCTCGTCCCGCATGCGCTTCCAGTGCTGATCCAGGCGCCAGCAGAGCGGAGCCACCCAGGCGACTCCCGCCTCGACCAACACCACCCGCAGGGTCGGGTTGCGTGCCAGTACGCCCTCGCACACCAGGCTGGTGACCAGCGCCTGCTGGCTGATCGCCACTTCGTGGTGTTCCTCGGCGTAGTAGGACGACCAGCCGGTCGGGGTCACCGCGTGGCCGTTATTGCCGGAAGAGTGCAACCCGACCGGTAAGTTGTGCGCGGCGGCGGCCTCGTAGATTGGCCAGTAGCGGCGGCGGCCCACGGGCTCGATCGTGTGCGTTACCATCGATACTTGGGCGAAGTCCTTGTTGCCGGCCCAGTGCTCGATTTCCTTCACGGCGGCAGGGGCGTCCTCGCCGGGCACGACGATCGTGGCTTTCAGGCGTGGGTCCTGCTGCGTCCACTCGGCATATTGCCATTCGTTGACCGCACGGCAGAGGGCGGCGCCGAATTCCTGGTTGCGCTGGTCCATGCCGGTGATCGACAGCAGGTGCAGCATGCCGGTTTCGATGCCGTAGCGGTCGAGCAACTGGTGCTGGAGGAATTTTAGGTCGGAGCCGGGCGGTCCGCCGTTCGGTGGCCAGGTGTCCTTGCGCGACAGCGCCGGTGCCGACTTGAAATAGGGCGAGGAGCTGATGAACGGCATTGGCCGTAGCGACCCGTAGGTGGCGAGGTGGTCGCGCCATCTCTGCGACAGGTAGGGATGAAGCTCCTTGGGCGAACGCAGCGCGTGATGCACGTCGCAGTCGATCAGGCCAAGGCGTGCCGATTGTGTGGCCGCGCGGTCGAGCAGGGTCTGGCTCATGCGACGGTCTCCTTGAGACGGGGATAGGTGTCGAGCGGATTGTCCACCAGCAGCTTGCGTATCAGCGACGAGTCGAGGCCGGCAGGCAAGGCGTCGTCGCCGTCGAACTGCCAGTGCGGATAGTCGGTGGAGAACAGCAGCGCGCGGTCGGTGCCGATCATGTCGATCGTCTGCGCAAGCTGGTCGGGCTCGGGCGGTGCGTCGGTGGGTTGCAGAGTGAAGCGCACGTTCTCGCGGATGATATCGGCTGGGGCGCGATCGACCCAGGGGATCTCGGCGCGCATCGCTCGCCAGGTCTTTACTTGGCGCCACATGAACTGCGGCAGCCAGGTGAAGCCGGCTTCGGCCAGCACGACAGTCAGTTTGGGGAACTTGGTGAACACACCTTCCGCGACGAGGCTGAGCAACTGCGCCTGGAAGGCGTGCGACATGACCACGTAATCTTCCAGGTAATAGGAGGGCCAGCCGTTGGAGGTGGTGGCGTGGCGGAACGTGCTGCCGGCATGGATGCAGAGCGGCAGCGCGCGCTTTTCTGCCGCGGCGTAGATTGGCCAATACATGCGGCGGCCGAGTGGTGCCTCGATTGCGGCCGGCACGAGAATCTGCACGAAGCGCTTGTCGGGGGCGCGGCGTTCGATCTCCGCCACTGCGAGCTCGGAGTCCTGGATGGGCACGACGATCGATGCGCGCAGGCGCCGCTCGCGGTCGAGCCATTCGGCCGCCAGCCAGTCGTTGATCGCGCGGGCCAGCGCCGCGGCGAAGTCGACATTGAATGTTCCCGCTGCGCCGTAGAGGCAGTTGCAGATCGCCGCCTTCGTGCCAAACGGGTCGAGGGCTTGGGTGCGAAGGGCGTCGAGGCTGCTGCCCGGCTTGGCACCGTTTACCCGCCAGTCGGGCCGGCAATTGGCCGGTGCGTTCAGCGGGAAGCTGCTGGAATCGAGACCATCGATTCCACGTACCGTGACTTGCTCACGCCAATGCTCGTCTAGGTATGGCAGTAGGGTGCGCATGCCTGGGACGGCGGGATGAATGTCGCAGTCGATCGCGCCGATGCGCGGGAAGCTCATGTTGTGGCGGCTCCTTCTCGCCGGAAACGCTACAGCCGCGCCGGGCGCGTCGCAACCCGGGGGCTCGGTTTCGCAAGCGGCAGGGTTCGGCGCTGGCGATCGCTGCGGCTTGCTGGGGGCGAAGGTGGAGGCGGCGGCGCTGGCTTGCCGGACGAGGCGCGGGGTAAGCAAGTCTTAATCGATTACCCGTAAGACGTTTGTATGTATCGGCTCAGAGCCGTGGCTCCCACATCGACAACGGACCTGTTGGCGCGTCTGGTGGCATTCGACACCACGAGTCGCTATTCCAATCTCGATTTCATCGGCTTTGTGCGTGCGTGGCTTGATCAGTACGATGTGCCCTATCGGCTAAGTTTCGATCCGACAGGCCAAAAGGCCAACCTGCACGCGACTATCGGGCCGATACAGCCGGGCGGTGTTGGCTTCTCCGGCCATGTCGACACGGTTCCGATTGATGGCCAGACGTGGACGGGTGACCCTTTCACGCTGCGCAGACAGGACGGCAAGCTGATTGGGCGTGGCTCATGCGACATGAAAGGCTTCCTTGCTGCTCTCCTGGCGGCTGTGCCGCACTTCAAGGCTCGCAATCTCACCTGCCCGGTGCACTTGCTTTTCACTTACGACGAGGAGGTAGGTTATCATGGGGTGCGGCGGCTGATCGAGGATATCGAGGAGTCAGGATTGCGACCAGCCGCCTGCGTGATCGGCGAAGCAACGGGAATGGTGCCCGTCCTTGCCCAGAAAGGGCGCCTGGTACTGCGCGTAGATGTGCACGGTCGCGCGAGCCATTCCAGTGAGGCACATAGAGGGGTCAATGCGGTCCATGCCGCCGCCGAGGCCATCGCCTGGCTGACCGCAGAGGCACGCCGTATCGCTCGCGACGGTCCGACCGAAGCCGGCTTCGATCCGCCGTACAGCACGCTTCAGGTCACCAATATAACCTGCGGCGCCTTGCCAAACACGGTTCCCGACCGTGCGAGCTTCGAGGTGGAATGGCGCAACATTCCAGCCGACGATCCCAGGGAGGGGCTCGTCCGCTTCCAGACGCATGTGCTCACCACGATCGAACCTCGGATGCGCGCGCTACATGCCAGCACTGGCTTTGAGTACGCGGTGCTACTCGAACTTGCCGCCCTTTCACTACCGCCAGAGCATAAACTCGCGCGTGCGGTGTGCGAGAGCTCCAACGTGCCGGTTGGCGGCAAAGTGAGCTATTGCAGCGAGGGCTCGCTTTACCAGCCCGCCGGCATCCCCTGTGCGGTGTGCGGTCCAGGCGATGTCGCCCAGGCGCATCAACCGGACGAGTGGATCTCCGAAAGTCAGTTCGCAGCGTGCGACCAATTCATTTGCCGGCTGGTGGATCGCCTCGCCACTTGAGGCAGGACGGGATCAGGAAGCCAGCAGGAGGTCTTCTCGTATCGCGATCGAACCGCCAACCGGGCCAAGCGGGCGAGCTCTCTCCCGCAGGAACTCCTCTACCCGCTCGGCCGGCATCGGCCGGCCCAGCAGATAACCCTGGACTTCCGAGCAGCCCCGGTGCTGCAGCATCAATAGCTGCTGCCGGGTCTCCACCCCTTCGCCAACCACCGCGAGGCCCAGATTATGGCACATTGCCAGGATGGCTTCGAGGATCACGCGGACGCCCTGATCGTTCGCTTGTCCTTGCACGAAGGATTTGTCGATCTTGATCTTGTCGAACGGGAAGCGCCGCAGATAGCTGAGGCTGGAATAACCAGTGCCGAAATCGTCCAGGGTGATACAGATGCCCATGGCCTTCAGAGCATGCAAAGTGTCCAGCACGCATCTGTTGTCGTCGGCCATTACGCTTTCGGTCACCTCGATCTCGAGAAGCTCCGCCGGGAGCCCTGTTCGCGCCAGAATGGCAGCGACGTCGTCCTGCAGCCCCGGCTCACGGAGTTGCATCAATGAGACGTTGACCGCGACCCGGTGCGGCCTTTGCCAGTCGGCCGCGACAGAGCAGGCTTGTTCGAGAACCCAGCAGCCAAGTCGATTGATCAAGCCACACTGCTCGGCGACATGGATGAAGATCTCTGGCGAGATATAACCCCGGACCGGATGTCGCCACCGCGCCAGCGCCTCGAACCCGGTGATCTGCAAGGAGGTGCCAGAAAATTCTGGCTGAAAATAAACCTCTAGTTCACGGTTATCCAACGCTCGACGCAGATCGCTCTCCAGCATATGATGCTCTTTCACAGCCAGGATCATCTGCTCGTCGAAGCAGCGGAACGCACCGCGTCCACTGGCTTTAGCGCTATACAGAGCGATGTCCGCATGCTTTAGCAACGCATCACAGTCCTGCCCGTCCTTGGGATGGAACGCGATGCCAATGCTGGCGCCGATGCGTACTTGGTGGCCGGCGACGTCTGCCGGCTCAGCCAACCGTTGCAGCACGTGTCGGGCGAACAATGCGGCCTCTGCTGGTTGCTGCAGCCCTGGTTGCACAATGACGAATTCGTCGCCGCCCAGCCTCGCCACGAAATCGGTCTCGCGCACCAGCTTCTGCAGTCGCCGCGCGACCAGGATCAGAAGCTGATCTCCGACGTCGTGGCCCAACGTGTCGTTGATGCCCTTGAACCCATCCAGGTCGATCATCATGAAGGCAGTAGACACCTGCACGTCGGCTGGCCGATCGAGGAACTCCGGGATGCGTTGGCGCAATTGCACCCGGTTTGCCAGGCCGGTGAGGGTATCGTGGTGCGCCAGATACCGAACCCGGGCATCGGCAAGACGTTGTTCCGTTACGTCCGTGTAAGTGTGAACCGATCCGCCGTCTGCTAATGGATGCCTGCGCACCTCGATGATCGCGCCGTCGTCGCGGACGACCTCCAACCAACTATCCGCCTCACGGCTGGCGATCGAGACCACCCGAGCGCCGGTCGCGGCATCGCACCCCGTCAGGTCGAGAGCCCGCCGCGCTGCACGTTTGCGGGCATCGGGCGAGATCTCCTCTGGTAGTCCAAGCAGATCCAGCGCACGCGGGTTGATCACCGGAACGTTGCCATGCGCATCCAGCATCAGAATGCCCTGGCTGATCGTCTCGAGAGTGATGGTCAATGCCCGTCGTGATGCCACGGTGCGTCGCTTCTGCTTCAGCCAGAACATCCCGATCAGGCCGATCGTCACAGTAGCAACGGCACCACCCTCGACCAGGCGTCTACGCAGCGACCAGTATCGTCGGAAGACGGTGTTCGCATCGAGGCTGACCATCACAATAAGGGGATATTCCTCGAGATGCCGGAAGCTGGCGATCTGCTCGATGGCCCTCCGCTTTTCGCGGAAACTGGTGACGCCGCTGCGCCGGCTCAGCACGCTCTCAAGCGCCGGCGTCCCCTTGATGCTGCTGCCGATTACGCCCGACAGCAGGGGGCCGCGCGCCAGCACCACTCCCTCGGCCGAGATTAGCGACACGAACCCGCTGCCGAGGTCGAGCGTCTGATAAAAGCGCGACAATTCGTCGCATCCCAGCGACAGTACCGTGACGCCGGCAAATTCACCGTTTCGATCCAACAGTTTCCGAGTAAACTGTATGGTGTCCTGGTTGCTGACCCGACCATGCACCGGCCGGCTGATGAAGAGATCGTCGCGTCCGGGATTGACCTGGGCCCGGAAATGGGGGCGATCCGCGATGCTAACATTTGGTGGGATCGGCAGCGTATCGGCAAACACGTGCCCGGTACGGTCGGCCATCCCGATGGCGGCCGTCATCTTGTCAGGCAGGATCTGATTACGCACCCATTCGTTGAAGTTGAACCGCTCGCCCTGCGCCGAGTAGAAGGCACGCGCGCTTAGCAGGATCTGGTCGATCTCGCCGATCGTGCGGCGCGTGCTCTCTTGGAAGGCGCGGGCAAGATTGCTGGCCGACTGCTTGGCGGCGGTCTCGGTCGCGGAGTACTCGTGGGTCAGCGCGATGGTGATGCTGGCCCAGAGCAGGGCCAGAAGGCAGAGAACGGCAACCAGTTCTGGCAACAGCGATTCTGTATCCGAACGGACGAGATGACCGCCGATGCGGTGCGCCAGCTTGCGTAGTAGCGAGGCTAGCATGGGAAAGGGTATACACATGGGCTGCGGCCATTTCCGGCGACTTCTGTGCCCCTCTTCGTCGTGCGCAAGCCGCGGTCGTGAACCTGGCGCGGCCACCCTTGTTCTCAGAGTCTGTCCGGGAACATTGCTAGTTCCTGCATAGCCGTCTGACCATGAGACGGATGGAAGCGAGCAACAGAAAGGCACGCGCCTTCACATTGAGATTTTCCCAATCCTTACCCAGTCGACGACATCGGTTGAGCCACGCCAGCGTGCGTTCGACCACCCATCGCTTTGGTAGCACGACAAAGCCCTTGGCCTGGTCAGATCGTTTGACGATCTCCACCTCGGCCTGCGACACGACACGCTTCAACGCCTCCTGGAATCGCCGCCCCTGATAGCCGCCATCGGCATAAAGCTTCAGCAGGAACGGAAACATCCCGAACAGCGTCGCCAGCAGCATGGCGCCGCCATCGCGATCCTGGATGTCCGCCGCCGTCACGATGGCCTGTAGCAGCAAACCCTGGGTATCGACCAGGACGTGCCGCTTCTTGCCCTTGATCTTCTTCCCCGCATCATACCCATGCGGATCGATCGAGGCCCCCCTTTTTCGGCGCTCTTCACGCTCTGCGCATCAATCACCGCGGCGGTCGGGCTGGCCTCTCGCGAGGCCTGCTCACGACATTTCACATACAATGCGTGATGCAGTCGCTCCAGCGTGCCGTCCCAGGTCCATCGTTCCAGATAGTCGTGCACTGTGCTCCGCGGCGGCAGGTCCTTGGGGATCGCCCGCCATTGGCAGCCGGTGCTCAGCACATACATCACGCCGTTCACCACCTGGCGGATATCAACGCTCCGCTTGTTGCCGCCCGGCTTGGCCGGGGGGATCAATGGTTCCTCCTCGGCCCATTCGGCATCAGTCAGATCGCTCTCATAGCGCAGTCGGGTGCGGTCGTACCGCGTCCGGTTCTCCTTGGTCGTATCCCTACGGTGACGACCGCCTTGTCTGAATAGTGGCGGCTTGATTTGCTTCGGGGGATGATAGGAAGCAAGCATGAGGCTGCCAGAGTGGCAGCCACAGATGGCGAGGCAAGCCCACGGATCGAGATCGTGGGAGAGCGGCGTCGGGCGCATGACGCTCGGTTTCGGGCCAAGGTGGTGGGGGAGTCTGTGCAGCCTGGGGTACGCATCCAGGACGTTGCCCGCCGACACGGGATCTGCCCGAGCCTGGTCTATCGCTGGCGTCGCCTCGCTGCAGCCGAGACTGCCTGCGGCTCGGAGCTGCATCTCTTCCCCGCGCGGATTGCGCCTGTTCCGAGCGAGACGCCGGCGGCATCAGAGCCGTTGCCGTCTCGGGTGATAACGCCACGGCGAACGGGGTTGATCGAGATCGAGCTGAACGGCAGCGTGCGCGTGAGTATCGACGAAGGAGTGAGCGTTGCGGCGCTCCGCCGCGTGCTGTCGGTGTTGCGCGGATGATGATGCCACCCTCGGGTATGCGCGTCTGGCTGGCCGCAGGCAGGACCGATATGCGTCGCGGGATGAATGGCCTTGCCCTGCAAGTACAACAGTCCCTGCAGCGCAACCCGCACGCCGGCGATGCGTATGTTTTCCGGGGTCGTCGGGGTGATCTGATAAAGGTTCTTTGGCATGACGGCCTCGGCATGTCGCTATATGCCAAGCGACTCGAGCGCGGTCGGTTCATCTGGCCATCGCCGGCGGATGGAGTGGTTGCGATTACGGCGGCCCAACTCGGCTACATGCTAGAGGGAATCGACTGGAGACACCCGCAGCGAACCTGGCGCGCGCCTGGCTCGCCGACGTGCTCGCGCGCATCGGTGATCACCCAGTCTCGCGGTTGCACGAACTGCTGCCCTGGCATTGGCCGCGAGCTACTCGCGTCGACCGCGCGGCCTGATCAATGGCGGCGCCCAGTTCCGTCTCCACCATCGGCCGGGTGGCCAAGATGCTCGGCGAGGACGAGGACCTCTTGCGCGACATCGCCCTCGATATGGAACCGGAAGACGGTGTCCTCACCGTCTGGGACATCGACGAAATGTCCACCGTTGCCTTTACCGCCGAAGGTATCGAGAACCTCAAGGAACTCCTCGCGGACCTCAAGAGGTAGGCGACACCAGTGCGTCGTCCGCATGCTTGGTCGACGGCCGTGCAACACCGCGGCACTCGGCGGATGCTTACCCTTGGTCCACATCCAGTCCCCCGAATCGATGCTCGGGGGAGAGAGAATCACAGGCAATTCAATGGCTTCAAGGGTGACCCGCTAAGCGATTCTAAAAACTCAATTTGTTCCCGGACGGACACTCAGACCCTGCACATCGCACCGCGTGATCTCGGCCTATCCATGGATGCACCGGCTCGGCTGATAACTGACTTCATTTTTGACCTGTTCCCGCCTGCCGGCCCATGTCCCTGTTTTAAGGGAACATCGCTAACACCTCCTTAACGCTGTTGGCCCACAAGCATCCACTTAACGTGAATGGCGCTCAGGCGCTGCATCAAGCCGAGTGGATCTAGACGCGATGGACGGATATCGGTTGCAAATGCTGAGAGACACGAGCTTTGCGGACCGTCGGCGACCTGGCTCCGAGCTCGACATCGAGGAAGCCGCCCGGGCGACCCTGAGTACGGCGGTCGGCCTGGCGCGGGCCGGAGATTGCCAGCGGGCGCGAGAATTATGCGCGGCTGTCATCTTTGAGATTCAGCCGCTCATGGCTGCCCGTAGGGATTTGCTACGCATCACTCTGTATGCGCTTTTGGTAGCTCGAGGCTTCAAGCTGCTGTCCCGCTTCGTCATGGCAATGAGCGGATCAGATATGCAGATGGCGCTGATGCCAAGCCACGGGGGGGCCGCTGCGCCGCCGTGCCGCGTCGAGCAGCGGGGACGGACGATCTACGCGGTGGATCCAAGCTGGCTCGCCCGGCTATCGCCAGATGACGGATTCCTGCGACGCTGGAGCGACGCGCTCGCCGATGGGTGTCGTAGCTATTTGGACGAGATTGTTGCAGAGGAGCCGGAGCACCATCTCCAGCCGGCCTGAGCCGGCGCGGTCTCTAACCGGGCAGCCATGAGAGGCGCGTCGGAGATCCGGGAATCTCATTTATCCTCTGCTTCAGTCCATCGAGCGTGGCGCGGTATCTGCGATACAGATGTTGCGCCGTCTCGACGTCGACAGCTTCGAATACCACTGCCCTTCCAGCCTTCATCTGCACGAAGCGCGGCAAATCGGCGGTGATGACTGTAGCCAGCTTCGGGTAACCACCGATCGTATGGCAATCCATCAGCAACACGACGGGCTGGCCGGCGCCCGGCACCTGGATGCAGCCTGGCACCAGACCGTCCGATAAGACGTTATAGCCGCCGGCGTGGGCGATCGGCGGACCTTCCAGCCAGGTACCCATCCGATCCGCGCGATGGCTGATGCGGTAAGAGGACTTGAGGAAAGCGTCGATCGTATCCGACGTGAAGAAGTCATCTTGAGGCCCGAGAACAATTCGCAGTGGTCCGGGCGCTTGACGGATGGGGGCGATGCGACGTTCCCGCCCGTACGGGGCCCGGCCAGCTCGTAACAGCAGGGCGTCGCCCTCTGCCAGACGGCGTCCGCCCATTCCGCCCAGGCCGGAGCGCAGGTGGGTGGCACAGCTTCCGAGCTGCATCGGCAAGTTGAAGCCGTTGGCTACAGCGAGATAACCCCAGACCGCGTCTGGTGCTCCGCCGATAACGAGACGTTGGCCACGTCGCAACGTATGGCTCTGCCAACATGCCAACGGAGCACCGTCGGCCGAGACCGAAAAATCCCCACCCGTCACCGCGATGCGGCAGTATTCCGCCGCGACTTCCCACGTGCCGCCAACATGCGCAAACTCCAAAGCAGCGGTGTCCGGAGCATTTCCAACCAAGGCATTGGCCACTGACAGCGCGGGGACGTCCATCGCTCCTGCCCCGGAGATGCCGAACCGCCGCCAACCTCGCCGTCCCACATCCTGAACCGTGACGTACGGTCCCGGTGCAATCGCGCGTACTGATCCGTTCACGGCGGTAGCCGTACGAGGGACAACAGAACGTCAGTCGTAAGTCCGGCCAAGCGGTCGAATTCGCCCCGATCGATGCGACGGAACCGCACGCGATCGCCGGGGTGGAACAGAAACGGATCGTGGCGGCGCGGATCGAACAGCCGCAACGGTGTTCGCCCCAGGCTGTACCAAGCGCTGGGCATCGGGATGGGCACGATGGCAGCCTGGATGCCGCCGATCATAACAGCGCCGGCCGGAACGCTGGGTCGGGGCGCTTGCCGGCGCGAGATTTGCAGCGCGGACGGCAGTCCGCCGAGGTAAGGCAGGCCCGGCGCAAACCCGATCGCGTACACTTTGTACTCCGCCTCGGAGTGGATCGTAATTACCTGCTGTTCGGTCAGCGCGAGGCGCTCCGCAACCTCGGTCAAGTCCTGGGCGTATGGCGGGTCATAGACCACCGGCACGGTCCAGGCCGCCGAGACGCTATGCCGCGTCCGATCGCCGCGAGACAGCAAGCGCTTCAACTCGGTAACCAGCCGCCGGAAAGAAATCTCCGATGGCTCGTAGCAGACCAAAAGAGATCGGTAGCTCGGCACGGTTTCGACGATGCCATCGAGTTCGGCTGCGGCCAGTGCGATGTCCAGCGCGACGACCGCTTCATTCACCTCTGGCGTTATCGCGTTGCCGAACTCGACAGTCAGGGCGGCATCACCAACCGGCAGAAAGCGGGGATAGACCGGCGCTGGCTGGGCTGCTTGGCCACTCGCCACGCCGGTCGTTTGCTCGAGTGCGACGTGGTGACACGTCTGCGACGATCCGATGGGGAGGCTCCTTTTAGCACTGGCGGACTTGGCCGCCCGGTCCGACCCTTGCCGGGTAGGTCAACGCCAATACCAGCGACGACACGGCCAGCATTCCTGTCAGCAGATAGGCGTGATGCATCGCGGTAGTGATCCGTTCGATCGAGTGTTCCAGTTCTCCGGTTGTCAGCATGCTGCGTCGGTGCGGGTCTAGGAGTTGATCGAGTACGCCGGACGTCCCCGTGGTGCCGGCGCCCAGGCCGGCGTTGAGCACCGCGCCGAATACGGCAGCGCCGAGTGACTGGCCGAGAAAGCGCAGGAACATGGTCGATGACGTGGCCGCGCCGCGTTGCCGCCACCCTACCGAGGTCTGCACCGAGACCATGAAAGTGGTGTTGCAGAAACCCATGCCGACGCCGATCAGGACAGCTCCGACAGCGGCCCATGCCGGTCCTCGCCCCGGCGTCATGGCAACCAGTGTGGCCGCACCTGCGACGAGTGCCATCGCACCGAGGGTGGCGATACGGCGGTAAGCTGCATAGGGCAGGCAAAGCCCGGCCGTAGTGCTGCCAAGCACCCACACGACCGACATCGCGGCCAGGATAAAGGCCGAAACGTCAGCGCTGCGGCCCATTACGCCCTGGATATAGGTCGGAAGGTAGGCGGTCACACCCATCATCAGTGTGCCGGTGACCAGGCTGCCTACGCTGCTGCTGAAAATCACGCCATTGCGCCAGAGTTCGAGGGGTAGCATGGGCTCGGCGACTCGCCTCTCGTGCATGATGAGAGAGAAGCCCGCCAATAGGAAAATCGTAATGGCCGCAGCCCGCATGAACCGGTCGAGTTCGACACCCTGCACCAACAGCAGCATCAGCGCACCGATCGCCAAGATCAACAGCAACGATCCCTGGTAGTCGATCAGGCGCGGGCGCATCCAGGCGTGTTCGGGCAGGAACAGGGCGATCATGCAGACCGCCCCGGCGCCAATCGGGAGGTTAACCCAGAACACCATCGGCCAAGCACCGTATTGCACCATGACGGCGCCAAGCGAGGGTCCGATCACCGCAGAGACACCGAATACGGCTGATAGCATGCCCTGCACGCGGGCGCGCTCGACAGGACTGTAGATATCGCCGACAATAGTGTTAGCGATCGGCTGCACGCCGCCTGCACCCAGTCCCTGGATCGCGCGGAACAACACAAGCTGCGGCATAGTGTGCGAGAAGCCGCAGAGGAGCGAGCCGATCAGGAACAGGCCAGCCCCGGCAAAGAACACCTTGCGGCGTCCATAGATGTCGGCGAGCCGACCGTAGAGCGGGATCGTTGCCGCCTGGGTCAGCATGTAGGCTGAGAACACCCAGGCGAACAGGCGGAAGCCGCCGAGCGCCTCGGCAATCCTTGGCATTGCGGTAGCGATGATGGTGGCTTCGACTGCAGCCATGAAGCTCGCGGCCATGCATGCGGCCAGGATGAGCGGCCGCCGGGCGAGCGGTATTTCAGGGGCCAGCGATGCGTTCGCTTCGGACATGGCCGGAAGGACAGTTATCGCCGGTCATTCGTGCGTTTATCAAAAGGGGGTGCCCGAACCAAACGGTCTGTCTCCGCAAGCGAGTCGGGCTAGCGGCCGAGGGCGACCACCAGATCATCGGTCATATTGTCTTCTGCGTGCAGCTCGGTGCGCGCGTCGATCACGGTAAGGCCCGCCAGGACGTCATGCATCCACTGGTCCGGGGTCCATAGCTGCCGAAAGATATCGTCGCGGGCGAACAATCGGCGGTTTTTGGGACTGTCGAACGGAACGTCGAAGACGATGTTCGGTGCGAATTCCAACTGTTCGCGCAACGCTTCGCGGATACTTTCGGCCGAGTCCAGATGCTCCATCACGCCGCCATGCGTAATCGCCTGGAATGTTCCCTTCGGCGCTACGGAGTCCAGATCAAACATGTCGCCGACCTGAAATACGACATCGCATTCCGGCGTGACTGCGCGTCCGTTTGCCTGCGCCTGATCGACGATCTGCGGGACGATATCGATCCCGACCACCTCGTATCCGAGCGTAGCAGCCCCCAACGCGTGCCGTCCCGGACCGCATCCCAGCTCCAGGACTTTGCTGCCGGGTGGCGCCGCTCGGCACAGCATGTCGAAAAATGCGGCATTTCGGGTGACCCAGCGCTCGACGGCATCCCGCGTCAGATGCCAGACACCGCGCTGCTGGAACACCGCGACCCAGTCGTCCCCTGCGGCGGGAGACGCTCCGCGAGCCAGCGAGAGCATGCCTTCCATAAGGTTTATTCCTTGTGCACAGCTCACCCTGAGCGGCGACCGTTCGCAGTGGCCGAGCCCAAGCAGCCTAAGACCCTGATTTTCGGCCCTATGACCTAGGTACCGGGAGTTAATTCTCTGCTAATGACGTAAACGGGCCTCAAAGAAGTTCCTGAGTCTCCCGAGTCGGCTACGATCCATTCAGGCTGAGCGGAAATAGCGGATGTGTCGGCGGAAGGCGCCGGCAACAGTTGTCGGGTTCTGTATCCCGGGCGGGCAGGCGGGAGCGATGCGTGGGCAACAATCTGATGCGACCCGAGGAGTTCTCCGTCAATTTCGAATATCTCGCCCGCAGGGCGAACGCGCAGGGAATTGGACGTTCGCCTTGCGGGGCGAGTTCAGACGTTCGCGCCCTCGATGAGGTTGCCGAAGCGCTCCCAGGTCTTGCCGGTCCAGCGCATGAGCTGCATCGCCTTGATCGGGCGATGATCGGTCGCACTTGTGTTGATCTTGATGCCGGGCAGCAGCACGGGGCAGTCGTAATCATGCAGGTTCTCGGCTTGGCGCATGACGCTCTCGCGCGAGAAGTCCCCGTTGCACTGCTTGAGCACCTGCAGCATGGTCAGGCTGATGCCATAGCCAAAGACGTACTGAGCGTCAGTCATGTCCGACCCTGGCATATATTTGCTCATAAATTCCTTCCATTGGTTCAGCCCGGGGTCGTTGTTCCAACTGGGATCGGTCGGGTCCTTCAGGTAGCCCGTGGTGAGCATGCCGATCGCGTTCTCGGGGCCGGCGGGGCGCAGCACGCTGCCCACCGAGATGGAGACGTTCGACATGATGAACGTCGGCTTCCAATCCAGGTCGTGGACCTTGCGGATCGATTGCGCGGCGAATTTCGGAATCGCGGCAACCAGCAGCACGTTGGCGCCAGATGCCTGCAACTCGGAGATCTGCGAATCGACCGTTGGGTCGGTTGTTTCGTAGCTGACTGCCTTGGTAACGTACTTGTCCCAGTCCTTGCCCAGGATATCGCGCACCCCGGTGGGATAGTCTTTCCCGAAATCGTCGTTCTGATAGAGGATCGCGAACTTGGGGTCCTTGACGTTCTGCAGGACGTATTTGGTGTAGATCTGCGCCTCGGTGCGGTAATTCGGCTGCCAACCCATGGTCCACGGGTACTTCTTGTAGTCGCTCCACTTGCTGGCGCCAGAGCCGACGAACAGATGCGGGACCTTCTTGCGCGTCACGTATTCGACGATCGCGGAATTGCAGGGTGTGCCGAGATCCTGGAACAGGAACGCCACTTCCTCCTGCTCGACCAGCCGGCGCACGTCCTCGACGGTTCGCGGGGGGCTGTAGCTGTCGTCGAGCGAGATCAGATTGATCTTGTGATTTGCCACTCCGCCTTGGTCGTTCACCATATTGTTGAAGAACGCGACCTCGGTCTTGCCGATGTTGCCGTATGACGAGGCCGGACCGCTGTACGGCATGGTCTGCCCGATCTTGAGCGTCGTCGCGGTGACGCCGGGCAGGTTGGCCGCGCGCGTGTGAGATGTAGTACAGGCGATGCTAGCGGCGACGCTGGAGGCGATCGCGGCTCTGCGTGTGATCATGTTTTGTTCTCCGACTTGAAAGACCTCCCAACCGGTCCCTGGAGAGAGGGGCGACAGTGTGATGCCAGGTTCCAAGGACCGGCATGGCAATGCTGCGCCGGGGTGGTTGCGGAAGGCAAGTGGGTTGGGAAGTTGAGAGGTCGAGCTGAGTTCGCGGAGCAGAGGAAGCATTACATGTGCAGATCGGGAGGCAACTTGCCGTGAGCCTCGATCACCACTCCGGGTGACCTCTCCGTCCGGACTTCACCGTCGAGACTCGGCAACTCCTTAGGAGCGGGTTTGCCACCCGTTGCCGCGGCAATGCTAGGCTTATGCGAAAGGAGAGTGCGATGCCGGCAGCGGTCCGATGACATGCTTGGTCCAGTAGGCCGTGTAGTGTTGAACCGGGCTAGCCGCGCCGACCGGGCCGAGCTGGTTCACGGCAACCAGGCGAGCCGGGCCTATCACCACCCTTGGGCGGAGCCGTTCACCGACGAGGCCGGGTTCGACGCCTGGCTGGGGCGTTCGCTCACCGGACCGCACGTGCAGCTTGTCGCGCGCGAGGCAGCGAGCGGCGAAGTGGTCGGCGTGGTGAATATCAACGAGATCGTCGGCGGTTTTTTCCAGAGCGCCTACCTCGGCTATTACGGGATGGCGCAGTACGGAAAACGCGGGCTGATGACAGAGGCAGTGGGACGAGCTGTTTCTTTCGCGTTCACGGATCTTGGTCTGCATCGGCTCGAAGCGAACATTCAACCGGACAATCACCGTTCGATCGGATTGGTTCAACGGCTTGGCTTTCGTCGCGAGGGATACTCGCCGCGCTATCTTCGCATCGGCGGCGTGTGGCGCGACCACGAGCGGTGGGCAGTACTGGCCGATGAGTGGGATGACAGCGGCTGGATGTCGGGGCATCCTGCTCCCGCTCAGTCATGATCCGCAGAAAGGAATGTCCATGCCCGGCATGCTGGAAGGAAAAGTCGCCGTTGTGACCGGTGCGGGGCGCGGCATCGGCCGCGCCATCGCGATCGCCATGGCACATAACGGCGCGAAAGTGGTGGTGAACGACGTCGGCGCCGCGGTCACCGGCGAAGGCCGTGACGAAACGCCGGCGCAGGAGGTCGTGCGCGAGATCGAGGGCGCCAATGGCCAGGGCGCCGCCGTCCCCAACACCGACAGTGTCGCGGAGTGGGACTCGGCACAGCGCATCGTTGCCACTGCGATCGACCGCTACGGGCGGATCGATATCGTGGTCAACAACGCCGGCATCCTGCGCGACCGGATGTTCCATTATATGTCGCCCGAGGAGTGGGACGCGGTGATGAAGGTGCATCTCTACGGCGCCTTCTACGTCTCACGCGCCGCGGTTGTGCATTTCCGCAAGCAGGAGAGTGGGGCTTTCGTGCACATGACTTCCACCTCGGGCCTGATCGGCGCGGTGGGGCAGGTGAATTACGGCGCGGCGAAACTGGGCATCGCCGGACTGTCGCGGAATATAGCGATGGACATGCAACGATACAAGATTCGTTCCAACTGTATCGGGCCGCACGCATTCAGCCGGATGATCGAGACGGTGCCCGGACAGAGCGAGGAGCAGATGAAGGCGCGCGCCGCCAAGACGCGCCCGGATCAGGTGGCGCAGCTCGCCGTGTTTCTGGCATCGGACGCCGCAGCGGAGATCTCCGGGCAGATTCTGGGCGCGCGGGGCAATGAGATCTATCTGTATAGCCAGCCGCGGCCGATCCGTATCATGCATCGCGGCGAAGGCTGGACGCCCGAACGTATGGCCGAGCACCTGCTGCCGGCGATCCGCAGCAGTCTGACTCCGCTGGAGCGGACGCGGGACGTGTATAGCTGGGATGCGATCTGACCCGGTGACTACAGCCGGCAAGACGTTGGAGAGTTTCGCGCAATGAGGGTGATCTGATGATGCAACTTGGCCGTCTTGGCGTCTGGTATCCGGTGGACCGTCTGAAGGCGCCGGAGCTTCGCGACTTCGTACAGCAGGTGGAACGGCTTGGGTATGATGCGCTGTGGTATCCGGAGTCGCGCGGGTATGAGTCGTTGTCGGTGGCCGGGTTCATGCTGGGGGCGACGACGAAGCTGAAGGTCGGCAGCTCGATCGCCAGTATCTATGCGCGGGATGCGTTCACGGCGCAGCGCGGACTGGTGACGCTGAGCGATCTCTATGACGGGCGTTTCATCCTGGGGCTTGGCGTGAGCCATTTGCCGATGGTGGAAGGCGTGCGCGGGCATATGTATGCGAAGCCTGTGCCGGCCATGCGGGCCTATCTGGACGGCATCGTGAAGGGGCAGGCCGGCGCCGATGAATGGCCCATCGCGATCGCGGCGCTCGGCCCGCATATGCTGGCGCTGGCGGCGGCACGAACCCGCGGGGCCCTACCTTACAACGTGACGCCGCAGCATACGGCGGAGGCGAAGCGTGTGTTGGGGGCGTCGAAATGGCTGGTGGTGGAGCAGAAGGTCTCGCTGGAGACAAACCCGGTGCGAGCCCGCGCGTTGGGCCGCAAGGAGTTGGAACGCTACATGCGGCTGGACAATTACCGCAACAACTGGCTGCGCATCGGGTTTACCGACCAGGACTTGGCCAATGGCGGCAGCGACCGGTTCATCGACGCGATGATGTTGTGGGGCGATCCCGAGGCGGTGAAGCGCGGGCTGCGCGCGCATTTCGACGCGGGCGCGACGCATGTCTGCGTCCAGCCAGTGCATGAGGAAGGCGATGCAGCGGCGCGCGAGCGGATCGTGCGGGAGCTGGTGGATACCTGAGGCCGTATTCTCAGAGCACGTTCGGCCGGACAGGAATCCCTCACCCAGCGCGCTCTGCGCAACTCGTTGGACCGCTTCGTAGGTCACCCCCTGCAAACGAGAGGGGTGTATGCGGGCCCGGCCTTCCTGTAGTGGACAGGTTCCATTCGCATCGGCGTCTCATTTCGCTGCATGCGGGACATTGGACCATGGGTGGGACAATTCGCGGGAAACCATCACCGCCGCGCTACGGGCGACGCGGTCCGCTTCGCAGCCCGACCCCGTGCTGGGCATGCGACGTGCCTTCACCTCATCAGGATAGACGGCTTCGATAACTTTGATGCCCTGTTCGCCTATGCGCCATACGACATTGATTGGGCGCAGAAGGCGCGCTGTGTGATCTATCAAGAACAGGAGCGCCGTTGCCGAGGCGATCCCAAGGATCGTGTGATAGTAACAGCGAGATGATGTAATCCCGTATCGACTCGTATCTTTGTCCCAACCGCGAACAGCATTGAAAAGATGAATAACCCGACGATCCATCTGATGGCATTATCGCGTAGCAGCGCTGTCGCGATGATGCGCGGGGTCAACTGACCGCTGGCAACCTGTATTGCTACCAGCATCGATCCAAAGGTGAAAACGATCGCCGCTAGGGTCAATGTCACGACCGCATCCGTTGCCCCGACAGCACCGGCGATCGTGACATCGACTTGGGGAACCCAACTCGTGGATGCCTCGATTAAGAAGACGGCGCGTATCGCTATCTGCTCAAGTACCAGAGCAGCCAGCGGCACGATCGAAAGCGCGGATCGAAGATAGCTTTTCGTCGCGTACCAACGGTTCCAGTTCATCTCGCGTCCTTTCATTGCGGCCCGTCGCTCGGAAGAATACCGGAACCGCTATCCGGAAGCTTCCGGTACAAACGACAGAAACCTCCTACCGCTTGGCGGTACCGAGCGTCTTTGGTAGCCGCCGACCCTGCAATCAGCGCGCGCCGCAGGCAAGTCGGCTGTCGTTCGCTCTTCGTTCCGCCTGAAGTTCGGAAGAGGTTTACATCAATTTTTATATCGCAGTTGATATAGATCAATGACGGAGCAGTGAGCTGATAGTGGTTGCTGTTGCGCGGTTGCCTCGTTCAGGTCCCTTAAAAGAATGAGGTCGCAGCCGAAACGGTCGCGGTGCCTTCAAGAATATCGCCGATTTCAATCGGTAGCTATGCCGCTGCCGGGGGGCGCCACGTTAGTTGGCGGTGGCTCCGTCATGACAATGGAGAACGGACATGGCGTGGTCCGTTGCCGCGTGGCGCTGCAGGCACCTCGCAGAGCCGGCGGAAACTCAAGACATCCAACCCGGTCGAGCGTGCGGCAGGCAAAAAGGCTCGAATTGTCAGGTTGATCTGGATCAATGCGGCAATTCGTGCTGAATGTACCTCTGCTCTCACGCGAGGGGACAGAGCGGTGCTGTCGCACACGTACCTACCCGCTTGGCACGGCAATAGAATGCGACGCGATGTCGCAAGGGGAGAAGAGCTGTGGCAATCGCCTCGGCGCTGGGCTCACTGGCTCTCGGACATCTTGCAGGACGGCCGCACATCGGCGGACTTCCCTATCCTGGAACCACTCCGCCACCGGCCCGGCATAGGCTGGATCGATGATGCCAAATAGCCTACAAACCGTGGCGCCCGGCTGCGCCCCATTTCCCACCACGCTGACGGACGTGATGACCGTGCTCTCGACCACCCCAACATCGATCCAGAGAGGTACAATGCGAACAATCCTCGGGGCCTGCCTTTTGGCGGCCGCATTCGTCGTCCCCGCGTTGGCCGAGAATGCCCCGAAGAAGGGGACTGATGCCGACGAGGCATTTATGACAGGTATCCGCAAGATCGGCGTGATGTCTGGTGAGGCCTTCGCCTGCTCCAGTGAAGCGGATCAGCCGAAAGTGGGCCAGGCCGTGATGGACCTCGCAACGCAAGTAAGCCTGCATTTCGGATTGCAGGCGGCGTTCGTTTACAGCGGCTCGTTCGGCTACGGGATGGGGCACGACTTCGACCATAAGACCTGTTCACAGGCGCTCGAGGACTTCAAGGCGCTTCAAGCCAAGTATTTGGCGCGCTGACATGTGCAGAAGATCCATGCTGCTGTTCGTGATCGCCTTGGCGTTCACGGGTAGCGCCACGGCGGCACCGGTGAGACCATTCGTGCCGGACCACGTTTCGCGAGCAGTCGACAGGTCGGTTCAGTCCGGACACCCCGGATTGATCCTCGTGCAGAATCGCGGGCGTGGCGGCGGTGGTGCTCAGCGGCCTGCGGGCGGTGGTCGGCAACGCTCCGCTGGCGGGGGGAACCGCGGCGGGTTCAACAGCAACGACTTCCATCAAAACGTATCGAACACTCGCAACTTGAATGCTGGCGCAAACCGGAACGTAAACGCCAGCGCGAACCGGAACGTGAACGCCAGCGCGACCCGGAACGTGAACGCCAGCGCGACCCGGAATGTGAACGTCAGCGGTGGTGGCTGCTGCTATGGCAATTACAACACCGGACCGAACTGGGGTGGCGTCGCCGCGGGCGTCGCGGTTGGTGCCATGGTCGGTGCGGCCGCGAATTCGGCAGCCAGTTCCCCGACCTATGCGGCTCCTCCGCCGACCTATCCACCTGGGTACGTCACGCCGCCGCCATATTAAACACTCGAACCCTGGACCCGCTGATCGAGCTCATAACGCAACATTCTGGACTGGGCCGACTGGCCGTTGTGGCTTGGGGAGGCACCTGGCGATCCGGCGTCCCTCCTGCATCCGTCGCCGGCGGGCATGCTGCGCGTTTGGGCGATCAACAGGCGAATGAACAGCCCGCGGCATCGCGCGCGCAACCTGCTGGTCCGCCAACGCACCATGCAATCCGCCGCGATTCAACTTCAGAGGTCGTTGGTATTACGCTTGTCCGCAGGCCGGGTTCCCAATAATCCCGCATTTCGACTTGCTCTCCCGCTGTACTTGTCGCACCCGGCGCAGCAACAGCCGCACCGCGCCGGGGTTTGCCGCGTGCGGATGTACGGCGGCGAGTACCAGCGGGGCGATGTCGGGAAGGTTCAACCAGAGTGGGAATTCGCGGCGAATCACTCCGCCGGTTTCGCCGTTGCCGCGGCCGGTGACCACTTCGACGCAGCGCAGCCGGTCGGCATGCGCTGCACGCACAAAGGCCACCAGCGCGTGAAAGGCACGCTGGGCGGTGTGCCCGTGCAGGTCGAGCGTCCGCGCGGCGGCCAGCTTGCCGGTGCGAAAGCGAGACCACGTGGCGCTGTCCACACCGGGCGGATGCACGCCGACGGCGATCGCCGGCAGTCGTGGACGCGCCGGTTGGGATAGCTTCGGGGCGGGTAGGTTCGCGGCAGGTGCAGCCGGTGCGTCGGGCCCGGGCGGCGGTTCGCGCCGGGCGCGGCCGGAGAGAGGACGGATCGATCGCGCAAAGCTCGCCCAGGCGGCGCGATCGGCATCCGTCAGCTCCGGCCGGAAGGCGCGCTGGGGCAAGGCTTGGTTCGTCATGGCACAGATGCGCGTGTAGATGCGGCGGGCGGTGCCCTGTGCCAAGTCACTCCGGCGACCGCCGGGTGCAGAGCTGCAGGGCGGCCAATGCGGCCATGGCCGCCAGCCCAACGTACGGGATCGCATACCCGCCGAGTCCGGTCACCGCCGCTCCGAACGCCGAGGGAAACACCGTCACGCCGGCAAACGCCATGGCGGTGCCGAGGCCCGTGGCCTCGGTCCCGTGCACGCCGCCAAGGCGGGCATACTCCGCGTAAACAAGGCCGGTGTAGCCGGCGGAGGTCGCCCCGCCGAGCAGCGCGAGGGTCGACACCGCGGCCCAAGGCCAGCCAGGCCCCAGCCGGGCGGCGGCCATTGCAACTGCGGCCATGCCAAATCCGAGCCCCGCCAGGACGCTGGTGGGCGAGAGATACCGATCAGCGACCCAGCCCCAGATCGGCCGGCTGACCGAACCGGCAATCTGATACAGCGCCAGCGCGAACCCCGCCTGGACAAGGCCCAGCCGGACCACGCTGGTCAACTGCACCGTCATGAAGGCGACGAAGCAGAGTTGGGTACCGGAATACACGAAGCTGGCGACCGACAGCCGGCGGATCATCGGGTTTTGTCGCAGGAGCGTGACCTGCCGCGACAGTGCGTCGCTCCAAAGCGGCCGGTGCGGGTCTCGGTCGGCGTCCCAGCGCCGGCGCGGGATCTCAAGCAGGACCAGCAGCAGCAGGGCGGGCGCCATCTGGACCAGCATCGCGATGCGCCAGTTCGCCGCGACGGCAATCGGAGGAACGATCAGCGCGCCCAGCACGCCGCCCAGAGGCACGCCGATCTGGCGCAGCGACATGACGAGATTGAACACGGATTTCGGCGTGTGTGGCACGAGGAGGTGCGTGCCGGATGGGGCGATCGCTCCATACGCAAGCCCGAGCACGACGGCGCTTGCCGCAAGCGTGGCGACGGTGCCGCCGGTTACAGCCAGGAGCATCCCGAGCACCGCGAGCAGCACGACCTGGCTGACGCGGACCGCGCCGTAGCGGTGAACAAAGCCGGGCGACAGCACGGCGGAGCCGATGCCGACAGCATAGACGATCGAGACGAACATGCCGCTGAGCGTTCCGGGCACGCCGAGGTCGCGGGCGATCTGGGGCGCTGCGGCGGGCACCGAGAATTGCGCCATGGTGGCGAGAGTCTGCACCGCGAGCGCGGCTGCCAGCGGCCAGACCGGCATGCCTCGCAGCCCGGGCGATGGTCCGATTGCAGCGGCGGCTTTCATTCTGATATGGGAATGTCCACGGGCGGCTTATGTTTTGGCACGATCGGTTGGTTGACCGATTGAGACGCGGTTGCACACGCAAGTCTACCTCTCCCGCAAGCTGGAGACGTGCGCGCAATGCCGCTCTCGTGTTGCACCGGACGCGAGAGATCGGCGGGCCGGCGCAGCTTGGGTCGCTTCGGGCCCACACCGGTCCTGCGGGTGCTGTTAGCGCTGGTGTGCCGTGAGCCGAGTTATGGCGTCAATTCAGCTCACCGAACGCAGCCGCAAGCCCCGCTTGAGCCTGAGTCGCCGGAGTGGCATCCTCTGTTTTTGGCATCGCCTGCGCGTGTGGGAGACGACTAGGGGGAATCGGCGGCGGATAGCGGCACCGATCCGGCACCCTCACCCGCCGCGCTGCCGCGCGGCGACCTCTCGCGCAGGGCGGGAGAGGTGTGCGGAGATCGGCGTTTGCAGTCCCTGAAAGCGATCTAGTTGGCTCGCTGAAGCCGAGCGACACCCAGTTCTCGCAGCTGCCCGTCGCTCAGCTGGTGCAGTCGCCGCCCGAGCCTTGCGGCGCGGCGCCGCGACATCCAGTCACGCGTTGCCATCCAGACTACTCTGATGTCGTCGAACGACATCTGGCCGGGTTGTCCGGTGATGGGATCGATGGGCCAGAACATTGCGCCTACTCCTTTGACGGGAACGGACGCTCCTCCGTGGACACGGTTCATGTTGGGAACGACAGTTCGAAGCGCAAGGGAGAAAATGCTGCGGTGCAGCATTGCAGATCGAGCATCGCGGACCGGGTTGGTCTCCTACCCGCACCTTGAGGGGGCCGGCCCAGCGCCGCACACTGAGACCCTGACTACCAATCGTGGGAAGCGCGGGCATGAAGATCGGCTTTATCGGCCTCGGGATGATGGGCACCGGCATGGCCGCCAACCTGCGGAAGGCCGGGCACCAGCTTGTTGTGCATGACCTTTCGCGTCAGGCGGCATCACGCCATCTCGCAGACGGGGCGGTCTGGGCGGAGTCGCCACGCGTGGTGGCGGAGGCGTGTGAGTTGGTCTTTACCTCGCTGCCGACGCCGGCTGACGTCGAAGCGGTGGGTACTGGTGAGAACGGACTGGAACGAGGATTTACCCCCGGCGCCGTGTGGTTCGATCTGTCAACCAATGCCGTGGACGTGGTGCGTGCACTGCACGCGCGTTTTGCGGAACGTGGCGTCGATTTCCTCGATGCACCGGTCAGCGGTGGCCCGCGCGGCGCGAACAGCGGACGGCTGGCGATCTGGGTCGGTGGCGATAAGGCGGTGTTCGATACGTATAAGCCGGTGCTGGATGCGCTGGGCGACCAGGCTCGCTACATCGGCCCGATCGGCGCGGGTTCGATTGCAAAGCTGGTGCACAACGCGGCCGGCGCCGCGGTGAACATCGTGCTGGCCGAAGTGTTCACCATGGGCGTCAAGGCAGGCGTCGAACCGCTGTCATTGTTCGAAGCGATCCGCCAGGGTGCCGGCGGTCGTGCCCGGCTGTTCGACCGTATGGCGGATCATTTCCTGACCGGCAGCTATGAGCCGGCGGATTTCGCGTTGCGCTTGTTGCACAAGGACGTTTCGCTGGCCTGCCAGCTCGCGCGCGATGTCGGTGTGCCGATGCGGCTGACGACGCTCGCCCATCAGGAGCTGACGGAGGCACTGGCCCGCGGTTGGGGTGCGCGCGATTCCCGGGTGGGGATGCTGTTGCAGCAGGAGCGGGCTGGGATTGCGCCGATCGCCGTGCCGCCGGACAAGCTGAAAGCGGTATTGGCAGCAGACAAGAAATAGGAGCGGCACATGCAACTCGGGGCACTGATTCCTCTCACCGATATCGGCGCAGATCCGGCGACGGTCCGCGAGTATGCGCAGACGACGGAACGGCTTGGCTACGATTTTATTGAAGTGGGGGACCATGTGCTGGGCGTTAACGTAGCGAGTTGTCCGAATTGGGAAGAAGGGCGTGCCACGTCCGCAAGTGTGTTCCATGATCCTTTCGTGCTGTTCGGATTCCTGGCCGGCTGCACAATGAAGCTCGGGTTCGCAACGGGGGTGCTGATCCTGCCGCAGCGCCAGACCGTCCTGGTGGCGAAGCAGGCGGCGTCGCTCGATGTGCTGTGCGGCACGCGGTTTCGGCTGGGGATCGGTGTCGGCTTGAACGAGGTGGAGTTTGTCGGCCTGAATGAGAATTTCCACAACCGTGGCCGGCGGTCGGAGGAGCAGATGCAGGTGATGCTGAAGCTCTGGGCCGAGCAGCACGTCAACTTCAAAGGACGATGGCACACGATCGAGGATGCCGGAATCAACCCGTTGCCGTTGAAACGACGAGTACCAATCTGGAACGGCGGCCATCATGAACTGACGCTGCCGCGCGTCGCCAAATGGGGCGATGGCTGGATAACGAACGCCTATCCGCCGAACGAGACGGCGCTCCCAACGTTCGAGAGGCTGCGCAGCCTGGTGCGGGCGGAGGGTCGCGATCCGGCCTCTGTGGGGATCGAGGTCTGGGTGTCCTGCGGGGCCGGCACTGCGACGGACTGGCGGCGCGAGGCGGCGTTCTGGAAGCAGGCGGGTGCGACTCATCTCACCCTGAGCACGACGTTCAACCGACGCCATCATCGGCGGATCGAAGGGCGCACGCTGACCGACCATCTCGCAGCGTTGCGACGGTATCGCGAAGCGGTCGCCGCTGCATTGTGACGCGCGAGATCGCGCCGATGCTGGGGGTCCGCGATTCCCGGGTGGGGATGCTGTTGCAGCAGGATCGGGCGGGGATTGCGCCCCTCGCGATACCATCAGACAAGTTGAAAGCGGTGTTGGCGGCAGACAAGGAATAGGAGTGAGATATGGAACTCGGCGCACTGATTCCTCTGACCGATATTGGCGCTGATCCGGCAACGGTTCGTGAATATGCGCAGACGATGGAACGGCTCGGCTATGATTTCATAGAGGCGCCGGATCACGTGTTGGGCGTCAACACAGCGAGCCGGCCGAACTGGGAGGAGGGGCGGACCACCTCGTCCGACATGTTCCATGACCCGTTCGTGTTGTTCGGGTTCCTCGCCGGATGCACGAAGAAGCTTGGGTTCTCGACCAGCGTGCTGATCCTGCCGCAGCGCCAGACCGTGCTGGTGGCGAAGCAGGCCGCCTCGCTCGATGTCCTGTGCGGCGGGCGGTTCCGGCTGGGAATCGGCGTCGGCTGGAACGAGGCGGAGTTCGTCGCTCTGAACGAGAATTTCCACAACCGCGGCCGGCGGTCGGAGGAGCAGGTGCAGGTGATGCAAAAGCTCTGGGCCGAGCCTCACATCACCTTCAAGGGGCGCTGGCACACGATCGAGGATGCTGGCATCAACCCGTTGCCGGTGAAACGGCGCGTGCCGGTGTGGTATGGCGGCCATCACGAGCTGACGCTGCCGCGCATCGCCAAGTGGGGCGACGGCTGGATGCCGAACGCTTATCCGCCGGATGAGACTGCGCTGGAGATTTTCGAGCGGCTGCGCAACCTGGTGCGCGCGGAGGGCCGCGATCCGGCTGCTGTTGGCATCGAGGTGTGGACGTCGTGCGGGAGCGGGACCGAGGCGGACTGGCGGCGCGAGGTGGCGTTCTGGAAGCAGGCGGGTGCCTCGCATGTGACGCTGACCACAACGTTCAATCGGCGCCATCATCGGCGGATCGAAGGGCACGGGCTGGCCGACCATCTCGGCGCGCTGAGGCGGTATCGCGAAGCGGTCGCCGCCGCGTTGTGACCATGCGCGAGATTGCGCCGATGCTGGGCGCCGATGGGCCGGGCATGCTGGATGGCGTGCGCGTGGTGGAGGTGGCCGACGAGCTTGGCGAGTACACCGGGTTGCTGCTCGCCGGGCTCGGTGCCGAGGTGATCAAGGTCGAACCGCCAGAGGGAAGTCCGACCCGGCGGATCGGTCCGTTCTATCAGGACAAGGACGATCCCGAGCGGTCGCTGTTCTTCTGGGTCTATAACCGCGGCAAACGATCGGTGCGCCTGGACCTGGGTGACTCGCACGGACGCGAACAGTTGCTGCGGCTACTCAGCGGTGCGGATGTGCTGCTGGATACGAGTTGCGGTGATGTGAACGCGCGGCTAGGTCTGGATCGTGCGGCGCTGGAGGAGCGGTTCCCGGAGCTGATCGTGGCCCGCTCCACGCCGTTCGGCGATGTCGGGCCGTGGCGGGATTTTAAGGCGTCCGATCTGATCCATCTGGCGCTCGGCGGCGAGATGATGAATTGCGGCTACGATCCCGATCCGACGCGGCACTACGACACGCCGCCGATCGCGCCGCAGATCTGGCACGCGTATCACATCGCCGGAGAGCAGTTGGCGGTGGGGATTATCGCCGCGTTGTTGCATCGGCAACGTACCGGCGAAGGCCAGGATGTGTCCTGCGCGGTTCACGAGGCCTGTGCGAAGAACACCGAGCTCGACGTGATGCACTGGGTGATGCGGCGCGCGCCGTTATGGCGGCTGACCTGCCGGCACGCGGTGGAGGCACCGAACGCGACGCCGAGCATTACCCATTCGAAGGACGGGCGGTGGTTTATCTCGCACGGAATGGGCGCGCGCGATCTGGTTCACCTGGTGCCGTTTCTGACGAAATACGGCATGCAGGCCGACTTGCAGCCGCCGCCACCCGATGCGGATCTGAAGGCGCGTGCCATTCCAGGCTCGGCGGCGACGGATGAAGTAAAGATGCATATGCTGGATGTGATCCAGCGCTTCACCCGCGCCTGGACGTATGACGCAATGCCGTGGCTGGAAGCGCAGGAGGCGGGGCTGCTGTGGGCGCCGCTGCGCAAGCCGCACGAGAATGCGCTGGACCCACACTGGGTGAAACGCGGCAGCTTCGCTGATGTGGTGCATCCGAAGTTAGGGGAGAGCTTTCGCTATCCGGTCAGCAAGTGGCTCAGCACAGCGACGAGCTGGCAGGTGGGGCGGCGGGCGCCTCTGCTTGGTGAGGATACCGAGGCGGTGCTGGGCGACGCGACGCGGCGCCCCAGCGTGTCGGCGCAGACGCGTAGCAATGGGCCGGTGAAGCTGTCGGCGCGCGGCAAGCCGTTTCCTTTGCAAGGGGTGCGCATTCTTGATTTTGCGTGGTTCCTGGCCTCGGCCGGGGGCACGCGGTTTCTGGCGGCGCTTGGCGCGGAGAGTCTGAAGGTCGAGTGGAAGGATAATCCCGATACGCGGCTCGCGGCGATGGCGCCAGTGGGTGGGCGGGCGGCGCGGGCAGCGGCATCGTCCGTGTTGCCGGGGGTGAAGGACCCCGATATGGGCGGGCAGTTCAACAACAAGAATGCGGGCAAGCGGGGCATCTCGTTGAATATCCGCCATCCCAAGGGGTTGCAGATTGCCAAGGATCTGGTGCGGATCTGCGACGTGGTGGCTGAGGGGTTCTCGCCGGGCGTGCTGGCGCGGCTGGGTCTGGGATACGATGTGCTAAAGAGCATCCGGCCGGACATCATCTATATCCAGCAATCAGGCATGGGCAGCCACGGTCTGTACGGGCGGATGCGCACGGTTGGGCCGGTGGCGGCGAGTTTTGCCGGCCAGTCGGACATGTCCGGGCTACCGGAGCCGGCGATGCCGGCCGGGTGGGGATATTCGTTCCTGGATTGGATGGGCGCGTACGGCTACGCGCTGGCGATCCTCGGTGCGTTGTTTCACCGTGAACGTACCGGACAGGGGCAGTGGATCGATGCGTCGCAATGCGAATCGGGGCTGTTCCTGGCTGGCGTGCCGGTGCTCGATTGGTCGGCCAACGGGCGGCTCTGGCGGCGGTATGGCAATCGCTCGCCCTATAAGCCGGCGGCGCCGCACGGGGCGTATCGCTGCGAGGGCGAAGATCGCTGGATCGCCATCGCTTGTTTCACCGATGACGAATGGCGCGCGCTGGCGAGTGTGGCAGGGCAGGGGGGGTGGCTGGAAGATCCGCGGTTCGCCACGCTGACGGAGCGGCTGGCGCATCAGGACGAGCTGGATGCGGAGCTGGAAAGCTGGACGCGCACGCAGGAACGCTATGACTGCATGTACCGCCTGCAACGGGCCGGCGTTCCTGCTGGCGTGTGCCAGACCGCCGAGGACCGCTGCGATATTGATCCGCAGCTTACGGCGCTGGAGTGGCTGACCGAGGTGACGGGCACGAAGATCGGGCGCTGGCCGGTCTATGAGTTGCCGATGAAACTGTCGAAGACACCAGCCTATATCGGCGGCCCGATCGACCGCGGCGCGCCGTGCTATGGCGAGGACAATGCCTGGGTGCTTAGGGAATTGCTGGGCATGTCGGCGTCGGAGGTGGAGCGACTGGCGGAGGAGGGTGTGATCTGATGGACGCATCTCTCAAGAATCGGGTCGCGGTGATCGGTGTCGGCACGACGCGCTATGGCAGCTTCCCCGAGTTGGATGAATATGGGTTGGCTGCGTCGGCGTTCCGTGATGCGCTGGGGGAATGCGGCATCGAGAAGAATCTGATCGACGGGCTGCTGGTCTGCCGCATTCCTTATTACGCGCGCATGGGCGAAGTACTGGGGCTGGACCCGCGCTGGACCATGACGTTGCCGGCGCATGGGCGGATGTCAGGGATCGGCATCATCGAGGCGGTGACGGCGCTGGCGGCGGGGCACTGCAATTATGCGGCGCTGCTTTACGCGAATATCGGGCGATCGCGGCGGGTGAATTATGGGGGTGAGGAAAATCCGGGCGTGTGGGATCCGTGGGGGTTCACTTCGCCTGGCGCCGCTCATGCGTTGATGTTTCGACGGCATATGGAACTGTATGGGACTACGACACGGCAGCTTGCGGAAGTGTCGGTGGCCATCCGGCATCACGCGACGCTGAACCCGACCGCGGTGATGCGGACGCCGATTACGATCGAGGATCATGAGGCATCGCGCTTCATTGTGGAACCGCTGCGGCTGCTGGACTATTGCCTGATCAACGACGGGGCGGTGTGTCTGATCCTGACCACGGCTGAACGGGCGCGCGATTGTGCTCAGCCGCTGGTGCTGGTGTCGGGCTTCGGCGCGCAGGAGACGTTCCGCGGGTCGTCGATCCCCAATTTCGATATCGATTTCTGGCATGATGCGGTGCGGACGGCTGGCGAGCAGGCGTATCGCATGGCCGGCGTCGATCACGTCGATATCGATGCGCTGATGTGCTACGATAATTTCAGCCCGACCGTGCCGTTCAGCCTGGAGGGGCTGGGGTTTTGTCGGCGCGGCGAGGCCGGGCGCTTCGTCGAGGGCGGCACGTTGCGGCTGGGCGGGCTGCTGCCGGTGAACACGGATGGCGGCCACCTGTCCAATTCCTACATGCAGGGCTGGGCGCTGAACGTGGAGGCGGTGCGCCAACTTCGCGGCGGCTGCGGTGCGCGCCAGGTACCTGACTGTGAGGTAGTGCAATACGTGCAGGCGACGCCTTGCACGCGCTCGATCATCTATACGTGCGGTTGAGGGGTATCCGGCGATGACGTACCGCAAGCCGCTGCCGAAGATCGATGCACTGAACCGTCCGTTCTGGGAGGCGGCTCGCGACGGACGGCTGGTCGTGCAGACCTGCAGCCGCTGTAACGATGCGCATATGCCGCCGACGCCAGTGTGTCCCACCTGCCTGTCGGATGAGCAGGAATGGCGGCCTTCTAGCGGCCGGGGCCGGCTGGAATCGTGGATTGTCTTTCATCGCGCCTATTGGGACGGATTCAAGGACGAGCTTCCCTATAGCGTCTGTCTGGTTCGAGTGGAGGAAGGTCCGTTGCTGGTGAGCAACCTTGTGGGGACGGCGGAGGGGGCGAAGCTGGGCGCGCTGGTGCGGGTTGCGTTCAAGCGGGCCACGGAGGAGGTGACGCTGCCGGTCTTCGAGCTGGTTGAGTAGCAGGGGTTCAGAACGCACAGACCCCCGCACGCGCAATGCGTTTAGCGGGGGTCACTTTGCGAGGCGTTGCCTCACGCTCATGCCTATGGGCTGAGCAAAGTCTTGGGCTTTTGGGTCAGTTGCCGACGCCAAGGGTTTCGGCAACCCCAAACGATCCGGGTGGAGTCATGCTGCTTACGCACCCCCTTCGGTAGTTGCACGATGGAGTGTTGGCGGCTTTGCGTTGCTTGTCAAGGAAATGTCACCCGGGATTTGCAAAATTTGCCGAGGTCGCCCCTGCCTGTTCCGTGGGCGCGCCGGCGGCGCAGCCCCCTGGCCGTGGTTGCAAGGAGCGAAGCGGTAGCCGGGCTTGACCCGGCGGATAAGCCCCCAGTTCTCTCCGCTTCCCAGCAATTCGTGGCGCGGTTCCAGAGCGACGGTGTGTGGTGTGCTTCTACCCCCGATACTCCACCTCGTGCCGCCACGGCGGCCAGCACGCTGCCTGGGACGGTGGCGCCATCCGCACAATTCTCAGTTACCTGGCCAATAGCTGGTTCATCGCATATCTCGACAACGACAACTGGTGATCGGAAGATCACCTTGCGTCTCTGCGGCAAGCGCTGAGCGGAATGGGCGTATTCCGGGCGCTGGTTCGTGCACCCGCGCTCCCGCCGGCCGATCTGCAAGAATGAGTGGGAGTCTCCGCTGTGCGTGCACGTTTAACGATTTCTTCAAGTACTGTCGGCATCGGTTCACTTCTCACCGTGGGTCCCGAGTGCGGCGGGCCAGGCGTCCGCCCTGGGTGCCACGATGCCGCCATGAAGGAGCGAGCCCCTGATGCCGGAATCAAGTGAGATCATCAGCGGTAAGCGCCTGGTCTTCCTTGTTGGTGCGCCCCGCAGTGGCACGACCTGGCTGCAACTGATGTTGGCGCGATCCAAACGCATTGCCACTGTCAATGAAACGCATCTGTTCGCTGTCTATATGCGATCCCTGCTCGAGGGCAACGAGAAGTTCCGGGGAAACCCGCGCGCGATCGGGCTGAGCCCGCTCTTCAGCGAAGCTGAATATAGCGACACTGCCCGCACGTTCGCTTCCGCGGTGCTGGCGCGCATTCTCGCGACCAAGCCCGATGCCGACGTGATCCTGGAGAAGACGCCAAGTCATGTGAAGTGCCGGCGCGACATACTTAATCTGTACCCCGAAGCTGGTTTCCTTCACCTCATTCGCGACCCTCGTGCGGTCGTCGCATCGCTCAAGGCGGCGAGCAAGTCCTGGGGGAATCCTGGGTGTCGTCGAGATTGATCGATAATTGCGCAGTGTGGTCAGCAAGCATCACCGAGGGGAGGGCCATTGAGGGCGCGACAAAAAACTATCTGAAGGTTCGCTACGAGGACCTTAAGGAGCAGGGGGTCAGGACCCTCCTGTCCATTTTCGAATGGATGGGAACCGAGAGTTCGCCGAGCGAGTGTCTGGAATTTCTCGAGGACACAAGCATCGAGAAGCTGCGGTCAGGTAGCGTAAAGGACACGCCCTGGGACATTGCGAGCGAGCCGCAGGGGTTCTATCGCGAGGGCGAGGCCGCCTCATGGCGCAAAGTGCTCTCTGAATTCGAAACATTTCTTGTCGAGGCGCAGGTAAAAGAGCTGATGACCGCGCTGGGCTATAACCCTGAAGCACGATCCCGCACCTTATTCCGCATTGCTCATGCGAGTCAGGTTGCCGTGCTCGAGCGTGCCCGGGCGGCACTACGGTGGCGAGCCCTACGGCTGGCGCGAGCGTCGGCCTCCAGGGCCTTGGCCGCCGGCGGTCGGGGTGCCGCGTCTGGCCGCGTGTGGTAAATGCGAAGCGCTCTTACGAACACTATGCTCACAATCGGCCACATAGGCAGGATGCGGGTGCAACTGGCGCCCCAGCGCCGACACGTGTCATCAGTCCCGCCCGGACATCGTATCCCACCAGGGGCACACGCCGGCCATCGGGTGGTAGTTCCCCTCGATCACCTGCACCGGCGCGCGATGGCCTTCGGCGGCGGCGCGCATGCGTAAGGCGCGCGCCGCCTCTCGCTGCTCTGGCGAAAGCCACATCCGATCGTGTCCCCAGAGACTGGGTCCGACCGTCACCTCGGCCGGTTCCCAGTTCGTCGGATCCACCTCTCGCCCACCCCATCCGTATTCGAGCATGAACCCGGAGGGCGAACGCAGATAGAACGAGGTCACCAGGTCATTGGGATGCCGGCCCAGCGTGGTCGCAATCCACTCTGGCTCGCCGAGCGCGATGTCATAGCCCTGGCCCACGTCGTCGAACGAGTAAAGCTCCACCATCAAATGGTGCAGACCGTGCCGGCCGGTTTCGATCAATGCGAGGCTGTGGTGGCGGGGATTGATGTGGAAGAAGAACGCCTTGAACGGGCGCAGGATGTAGTCGCTGACCCGGAACCCCAGCAGGTCGCGATAGAACCCCGCCATCTCTTCGATATTGGGCACGGTCAACACCGCATGGCCCATGCCAAGCGGTCCCGTGCGGAAGCCGGAGATGGCGCGTCCAGGGTGGAAAGGCTGGTCGGTCGCCTGCTGGCCGTGGAACGCCTCCAGCCGGTTGCCGGCAGGGTCCGCGAACGAAATAAGCCCGCGTACCCGGCGTTGGTCGGCCAGGGATGCTGGCTCCCGGCAAACAACCACGCCGGCGTCCTCCAACCGTGCGGCGAGCGCATCCAGCGTCGCGGCATCGGCGACCTCCCAGCCAAAATACCGCGCGCCCTCCGGCATCTCGCGGTCGATCACCAACCGCTGGCGGCGGTCATCCATGCGGAAGGCGCGCATCGTGTGGCCGGCTTCCACCTGCTGCATACCAAGCCAGCGTGTGGCGAAGTCCGACCAGTCGTCGAGCCCGCTGCCACCGATGCCGACATAGCCGAGCGACTGCAGTTCCATTGCCGGTCTCCTCGCAACGTCGTGCACGCTTGCCGCGCCATGTCGATGGAACCTCCACGGCCCCGAGAGGGCGGTGCGCGTACGTTTCATGGACCTTTAACACGGAGGCCGTGTGCGTGCCACGGGGCCAAGGAGTGCCGTCCATCGCCGTCGCGGGGCCGGTGCTCGGCGTTTGGAGAACGCCTCGGTGGCACCCCGCGGCCCTTGCACGTCCTCGGTATCAAGAGAGACTCTGCCGCTTGACCTTTCCCGCTGAGGGCCAAGTTCAATCGACTTTGCTGCGCTCGTTAATTTGTTCGGACATCCTGGAAAGGCTCGGTGGCAGGTGTTGCGTCAGCGCTAAGCAGATGTTAGGGTAAAATGTAAATAGTAAGCGTTTTCGATCGCGTCCGCTGTCCTCCTGTGTGACGCACGGTAAAGGAGGTCTCGATTTGCACTGGTGCCTCGGGATGCAGGCCAGCGCCTCAACGTGGATTTACAACGCAGCGCTCAAGATTGCTCCGATCCTGGTTCCGGATATGCCCACCAAGGGGCAGTGGGTTCCATACCATGGTAAGCTCGCTTTCCTGGATGATCCTGGCCTGCATCACATCGTCAAATCGCATGGGGTCGATGCGCCGACCGAGGCCGAACTGGGAAGGCGCGCAGCGTCCATTATCATTTCGATCCGTGATCCGCGTGACGCCATCGCCTCGCTGATGTTGTACCAGAGCGTGAACTTCAAGCACGCATTGATGGAGGTCGAGCGGGCCGCCATCACATGCGCGGGCTTCGTCCGCGACCCGCGTGCTTTGGTGCTGCGTTACGAGGCGCGCTTCACCGAAGACCCAGCCACCATCGACCGCATCGCGGGGGTATTCGGGCGCGCGTTGCCGCGACCTGACCGCGATCGCATCTTTGAGGGATCCCGCCGTGAGAATGTCGAGAAGCTGATCCGTAACCTTGAGCAATTGCCCAGCGCCGAACGCGACGGCGAGGACATCTACGACAGCAACACCCAGTGGCACAAGATGCATGCCGGCCGCACCGGGGAGGTCGGCAAATGGCGCCGCACGCTCAGCGAGGGCCAAATCGCCCGGATCGAGGCTCGGCTGTTCGACTGGATGCGAAGCTTCGATTACACGCCCACCCGTCCACCTGGCTTGGTCGCGCGGCTGATGAACTTGGGGCGCGGGGCTGCCTAACCATTCCGGCTCTTCTGCCGGCACCAGAACCACGAGGCGGCGGTTCCCTAAACGTCAAGGCGAAGCGGGCTCGCCGCCGCTGTTTTGTTCGCGAATCTTGGCCGCTAACGCCGGATTGACCGCGCTCCGCCCGGCCCCTATATGCGCCTGCCTGTGATGGGCCCCGCACGGAACGGTGCGGGCGAGGCCCTTGCGGCGCCATAAGTCGAAGGGCGCCGGCTACCCTCACGCGGAGACATGCCGTGAAGCGCACCTACCAACCCTCGAAGCTGGTTCGAAAGCGCCGCCACGGCTTCCGGGCGCGCATGGCCACGGTCGGCGGACGCAAGGTGCTCGCCAGGCGGCGTGCGAAGGGCCGCAAGCGCCTGTCGGCTTGAGCGCCGACGGAGCATTCCGGCGCGATCCTGCCATGGCCTCCCAGCCGCTGCGGCTGAAACGCCGGGCTCAGTTCCTGCGCGCCGCCGCTGCGGGCCGCAAGGTCGCGACGACAGGCCTGGTGCTGCAGGCGCTGAGCCGCAACGATGACGGGCCGACGCGGCTCGGATTCACGGTAACGAGGAAGATCGGCAACGCAGTGGTGCGTAACCGCGCCCGGCGGCGGCTAAAGGAGGCGGCCCGGCTGGTTCTGGCCGACGGCGGGCTCGCCGGGGTCGATCTCGTACTTGTCGGGCGCGAGGCAACCCGCACGCGGCCCTTCGCGGCCTTGCAGGAGGATCTGCGGCGTGCTTTGGCGCGGGCGGGGCTGACGTGACGGACCGGGTGAGCCCGGCCGCACGGGCGTGCATCGGGGCCGTGCGTCTTTACCAATGGACGCTGCGTCCGTTCATCGGTGCGAATTGCCGATTCTATCCCACCTGTAGCGAGTACGCGGTGGAGGCGTTGCGCCGACACGGGGCGCTTCGCGGTACCGGGCTCGCCGGGTGGCGGGTACTGCGCTGCAATCCGTGGAATGAGGGCGGCCACGATCCGGTGCCCGGCTGCAACTGCGACACGTCCGGGGCCGCCCAAGGCGGCCAAACGGGGCTTTGATGGACCAGAAGAACCTGTTCACCGCGATCATCGTCTCGATCGCCATCCTGTTGGGCTGGCAGCTCTTTGTAACGCGCTATCTGCCGAAGCCGCCGCCCGAACCGGTGCAGACCGAGCAGACCCAGCCGACGACGGCCACCGCCCCGTCCGGGGCTGGGGCCCCCGCCGCGCCGGCACCACCGCCGGCTGCCCTGGTGAATGCACCCCGATTGAAGATCGCGGCGCCGGCAGTGCGCGGCTCCATGAGTTTGCTCGGTGCCCGGCTGGACGATGTGGTGCTCAACGACTACCGCGAGACGATCGCATCCGACTCGCCGAATGTGCCGCTGCTGCAGCCACTGTCGGGTCCCACACCCTATTATGTGCAGTTCGGCTGGTCGGCAGCCGCCGGCGAGACGGTCAAGCTGCCCGGCGACGACACACTCTGGACCGCCTCAGCGCCCGAGCTGACGGCCGATCGGCCGGTGACGCTGACCTGGGCCAATGGCGAGGGACTCACTTTCCGCATCGTGTTGTCGATCGACGACCACTATATGTTCGCCGCGCAGCAGGAGGTGCTGAACGCCACGGGCCAGCCGGTAAAGCTGTTTCCCTGGCAGCGCATCCGTCGTGACTACACGCCGCAGACCTCAGGCTATTACATCCTGTTCGAGGGGCTGCTTGGCGTCGATCAGGGACGGCTGCAGGAATACACCTACGCCAAGACCAAGAGCGAGGCGAAGGACAAGCCGAACGACGCTGCGTACGATGCCACGGCAACGGGGGGCTGGGCGGGGATCACCGACAAATACTGGCTGACCGCGCTAGTGCCCGACCAGTCGGTGCCGACCACAGTGCGCTACCGCTACATCGGCGGGGGCGACGGGCACTATCAGGTGGACTATGTGACCGCGGACCCCGAAACGGTGGCGCCCGGCGCAACAATCAGCACGCCAACGCACCTGTTTGCCGGGGCCAAGGTCGTCGATCTGATCGACCACTACGGGACAGAGTATCATATCCCGGATTTCGATAAGGCGATCGACTGGGGATGGTTCTATTTCCTCACCAAGCCGATCTTCTATTGCCTGGATTTCCTGAATGGCCTGCTGGGTAACTTCGGGCTGGCAATCATCGTCTTCACCATTTGCGTGAAGCTGCTGTTCTTCCCGCTGGCCAACTACTCCTACCGCTCGATGAGCAAGATGCGGCTACTGGGGCCGAAGATCCAGGCGATGCGGGAGCGCTACAAGGACGACCCGCAGAAGCAGCAGCAGGAGATGATGGCGCTCTATAAGGCGGAGAAGGTGAATCCGGCCTCCGGCTGCCTGCCAATGATTGTGCAGATTCCGGTGTTCTTCTCGCTCTATAAGGACATCTTCGTCACCATCGAGATGCGGCAGGCGCCATTCTTTGGCTGGATCCGTGACTTGTCGGCGGTGGACCCAACCAACGTTTTCAACCTGTTTGGACTGATCCCGTGGGACCCGACGACGATCTCGCCGTTCCTGCATATCGGCGCCTGGCCGCTGATCATGGGCTTTTCCATGTGGCTGCAGCAGAAACTTAATCCGCCGCCGCCCGACCCGACCCAGGCCAAACTGTTCCAGCTCATGCCGGTTATCTTCACCTTCATGCTGGCACGGTTCCCGGCGGGGCTGGTGATCTATTGGACCTGCAACAACCTGCTTTCGGTGGCGCAGCAATGGGTGATCCTGCGGCGGACGCGGCTGAGCCGGCCGGGGTTGGCGCGGACGACGTGAGCGGCGGAGCGGCGGCGGATCAGGCCGCCGCGGCCGCGCTGGAGGCCGGACGGGTTCTGTTTGCCGGCGAGTGCCGGTTCGTGCGGGCAGCACAGAGCGTAGAGGCGTTGCCGCCGGTGGGCGTGGCCGAGGTAGCGTTTGCCGGCCGATCCAATGTGGGAAAATCCTCACTGCTGAACGTGCTGACCGGGCGACGGGCGCTAGCACGGGTCTCGGGGGCGCCCGGGCGGACGCGACAGCTTGTGTTCTTCGATCTAGGCGGGCGGCTGATGCTGGTCGATCTGCCAGGATATGGCTACGCGCAGGCGCCGAAATCAGTGCAGGCAGACTGGCAGGGCCTGATGTTCGACTATTTGCGCGGGCGGCCCAACCTGCGGCGGGTCATGTTGTTGCTGGACGCCCGGGTGGAGGTGAAGGCATCGGACGTTGCGGCGATGGAAATGCTGGACCGGGCGGCGGTGACGTTCCAACTCGTGCTGACCAAGGCGGACGGGGTGCGCCCGCCGGTGCTGGTCGCCAAGGAGTTGGAGGCTCGACGGCTGGCGCGGGCGCACAGCGCGGCGCACCCGCAAGTGGTCAGTACCAGTAGCGAGACGGGGCTCGGGATTCCGGCGCTGCGGGCAGCGCTGGCGGAGGTGGCGGAGTGACGGATTTGGCGGTCTGCTGACTGTGGGTGCGTCCACATCCACCGCGGCCGCTTGCGTGAGAGAACCCGCTACGGAGTTGATCCGAGGTTGGTTCGCAGAAGCGAGTCGGGTGAGGGACTCGCAGGCGGCACCCTCACCCGCCGCGCTTCGCGCGGCGACCTCTCCCGCAGCGCGGGAGAGGTAAGACGAGGCTCTATCGGCGCAACAGCTTGAAGGCGTGCGCCGTGGGCCCGAGCCCTTCCTTGTAGGCGAGATGGATCCACAGCATGGCGAGCGGTTCGAGCCATCGGGCGGCCAGCAACGGCCCCATCCACGACGTCGAAGCCGAGTTCCGCCGCAAGCCGCGTTACGACTGCCTTCGCGGCCGTGTCATCGCCCGCGATAAACATGCTCGCCGCTTCGGTGCCAAAGTGCGGATCGGCAAAATTCGCCGCGCCGATGGTGTTGAAGGCCTTCACCACCTTCGCTCCGGCCGCCCAACGGGCTACTTCCTCGCCGGCGGAGGTGTTGGTGCCGACGACGAGGCCAGAAAGGTCCGGCGCCAGCGGGTTGGTGCAATCGACGACGGTCTTCCCTGCGAGATTACCCGCCGCGTGGATGGCTTGCTCGGTCGCCGGCCAGGGGGTGGCCAGCACAACAACTTCGCCGAAAGTTGCAGCTTCCGGAACTTGCCCGGCACGCGCCCGGCCGCCGGCCGATTTCAAGAGCTCCCCGAGGCTTCGGCTTGACGGGTCGCGGACGCCGAACATGATCTCATGTCCCCTGCCGGCCCACAATGTTCCAAGCCTGCCCCTGTCGGTAGCACACGGTATGTCCGGTTTAGGTAGCGCACGATCTGTCCGGTGATGATGGTTCCTTTTGGGAGCCCGGATGCGCCGGTCGGAAGCCCTTCAGGGTGTGCGAGTGATCAAGTTCGGGAGCGTGCTGGAGCGGTATGAAGCGAGCGAACTCAACCAGTGCGAAGCGGCGGAGCTGCTTGGGATCAGCGAGCGGACATTCCGTCGTTGGCAACAGCGCTACGAAGAGTGCGGGGCGGCCGGTCTTCTGGACCGGCGGCTTGGTCGGGCGTCTGGGAAGCGGGTTCCGGTCGACCGGGAGGAGGAGGTCGAGCGGCTGTATCGTATGCGTTACAGCGGGTTCACGGCGAAGCACTTTCACGAGCACTTGGTGGGCCGCCACGGTTTCCGCTGGGGCTACACGTGGACCAAGGCGTTCCTGCAATCGAAGGGGCTTCTGGAGCGCGCCGCGCGGCGCGGCGCACACCGGCGCAAGCGGCCGCGACGGCCGTTGCCTGGAATGATGCTTCATCAGGATGGGTCGCGCCATGAATGGCTGGCGGGGCGGGAGACGCTGGACCTGATAGTGACGATGGACGACGCGACGAACGTGATCTACTCGGGGTTTTTGGTAGCGGAGGAAGGCACGGAATCGACGTTCCAGGCTCTGCTGGAGGTGTTTGGCGCGCATGGCCTGCCGCTGAGCCTCTATACGGATCGGGGCAGCCACTACTTCGTGACGCCGGAGTTTGGCGGCCCGGTTGACCGGAAGCGGCCGACACAGGTTGGGCGGGCGCTGGCGCATTTGGGCGTGGAGCACATTGCGGCCTACTCACCGCAGGCCCGTGGTCGTTCGGAGCGGCTGTTTCAGACGTTACAGGATCGCCTGGTCAAGGAGCTGGCGCTGGCTGGGATCACGACGGTTGCGGAGGCCAACCGGTTCATTCGGGATTGCTACCTGCCGGCGCACAACGCGCAGTTTGCGGTGAAGGCGGAGCAGGAGGGATCGGCTTTCGTCGCCGTTGCTGGTGTCGATCTGCGGGAAATTCTGTGTATCCAGGAGGAGCGCCAGGTGGACCGCGACAACACGGTTTCGTGGCGACGGATGAAGCTGCAGATACCACCGTCGCCGCTGCGTGCTCATTTCGTGAAGGCACGGGTGAAGGTGCGGCAATATCACGACGGGAGCCACGCGGTGTTCCACGGCCCGCGCTGCCTGGGACGCTATGACGCGCAGGGGGCGCTGCGGATGGCGGCGTTGGACGCGGCGGCATGATCGCGCTTGGGTCCGGCTCGCCTGTGGATTTGTGGGCAACGGAAGAGCGTTGCCCACAACTCCACAGGCGCATCAGCAAAAGAAGGAAATTGATTTCATGAGTTGAAGAAGACGCGCCCGTCACCAGCCAACGGCCCGCCTGACCTGCCGCCAGAACGGCCGCCGTTCTGTCCCTGCCTCTTGGGAACGGACCGGAAACAAGCGGACAACTGATGTGCTACGTAAACCGGACAACTTAATTAGCTATCGACATGTTCCAAGCCTGCCCCCAACGTTTCCGGCACCGATGATTGCAATCTTCATGGCATGCTCTTCATGGATGAGTTTCGAGGTGACGGGACGCGCTGTTACTGCGGGAGGCGAACGCTGTTCAACTCACCACTTGGCTAGGTTTCCCCCCGCTCGTTGACCCTCTGTCCATTCCGAGCCAAAAACGCGTGCAAATTCCTGCATCATGTGTTGTGCGGAGAGACCACCGACTGGCGGTTATGGCTGTATCGAGTCCTCGAATGGGGTCCGCGACAGTATCTCGGTCCCCGTCGCGGTGATCAGCACCTGCTGCTCCATCTTCACGCCTTCGGTGCCGCGGGTCTCGCCCAGATAGCTCTCGACCGAGACCACCATGTTCTCCTCGAACACGCCGTCATAGCCCCACTCGGCGACATCTTCCACGCAAGCGACCGACGGGTACTCGTCCACGAAACCCACGCCGTGGACTTGCAGCATGTAACGGTTCGGCACGAATTGCTCCGGCATCCGCCACGAGCGCTCGACGAATTCGCGGAATGCCAGGCCGGGTTTGAGCAGCGCGAGGTTGCTCAGCACCTGCTCCTGCGCCATCGCGTGCAAGCGGCGCTGATGATCAGTGGGCGGCCGGCCGGGGCAGACATAGCTGCGCGAAATGTCAGCGAGATAACCGTTGGGTCCGACCATGTCAGTATCGAAGGCAACTATATCGCCTGCCTGGATCACGCGGTTGCCGGATTCCTGGAACCAGGGATTGGTGCGCTCGCCGGAGGCGAGCAGACGGCATTCGATCCATTCCCCGTCGTGCGCGATATTGGTCTCGTGCAGGATGCTCCAGAGCTGGTTCTCGGTGATCCCTGGTTCGAGCGCCGCACGCATCCGGTCGATCGCGGTGTCGCACACCTCCATCGCCAGACGCACGCACTTGATTTCGTCAGGCGACTTGATCGCCCGCGCACGTTCCAACAATTCCTGCGCATCGAGCAGGTGCAGGCCGCTGGCGGTCAGGCGTGCCGCACCCCAGGGCTCGCAGCGGTCAATCGCCAAGCGCCGGTTGCCGCCGCCATGTGTGCGCACCAGCGCCATGACTTCCTCCGCCCAGATCGCTGTCTTCTCCTCGACGCGCGGTCCGGCGAGGAAATAGAACCACGGTGTGCTGGCGCGAAGCTCGTCCACCGCATCGATCGGTTGCAGCACGTGATGCGTGCTGGTGAAATCGAACAGCACAACCGGGCCTTCGGTCGCTACGAAGACATAGCGGCCGGGCGCATGCATGGTCCAGACCGCCATGTTGCGGGCGCCGGTTGCGTAGCGGATGTTGATAGGGTCGGCGAGCAGCGCGCCGGCATAGTCGCGCTGCCGCAGCTCGGCCCGCAGCCTGTCCAGACGCCATCGGCGGAGCGCGACTTGATCGATCTCCGCCTGACGTGCGGCAAGGTCGAAGCCGAGCGGAGTCGCGCGCCACTGTGATTCCTCTGGGCCGGCGCTGCGATTCATCGCTATGATCCGACTGCCCGTCATTGCTCCTACCCCCTTTTGCGGCGGATTAGTGAACCCGACCGTTCTGGTGCGGGCTGTCGAGGCTGAACGCCGGAATGGCGACGTCGAAATTCTCGCCCGATGACGGCACCACCATGTGATAGGCGCCCACCATGAACCCCGAGGGCGTGTCCAACGGCGTGCCCGACGTGTATTCGAAGCTTTCGCCAGGCTCGAGCAACGGCTGCTCGCCCACGACGCCCTCCCCATGCACGTGCTGGGTGCGGCCGTTCGCGTCGGTGATCCGCCAGGTCCGGCGCATAAGCTGTACCGGCTCGCGGCCGTTGTTCTCTATCTTTACCCGATAGGCCCAGACGTAGCGACCCTCCTCGGGCTCCGACTGGTCCTCGAGATAGAGGGACCGCACAGAGACGCGGATGCCGCGCGTGGTCCTGCTGTAGTCATCGGGCATGAGACGATCGCTTCGCTGGTCTGCCGGCTCCTCGCACCTATTGCGCCGCCCAGGCGGGGGCCTGGTGCGCCACGTCCAACGCCTGCGCCAGATCCTGCATCAGGTCCGCCGGGTGTTCCAGCCCCACGGAAAGCCGGATCACGCCGTCCGTGATGCCGAGGCGGGCGCGTTCCTCGGCGCCGATCCGCATATGCGTGGTGGTGGCCGGATGGGTCGCCAGCGATTTCGAGTCCCCAAGGTTGTTCGATATCGCAATCAGGCGGAGCGCATTCAGGACTCGGAACGCCGCGGGCTTGCCGCCGGCGACCTCGAACGTCACCACGGTTCCCCCGGCGCTCATCTGCGCACGCGCCAGCGCCAATTGCGGATTGTCGGCACGCGTTGGGTACCACACGCGCGTCACCGCCGGCCGTGCGGTAAGGAAATCGGCGATATCGGCTGCGGCGCGGCAGCCGGCATCGACCCGGAGCGCGAGCGTTTCCAGGCCCTTCAGCAGCACCCATGCATTGAACGGCGACAGCGTCGGCCCGGTGTTGCGGATGAAGGGCTGCAGCGTTGTTTCTATCCATTTCTTGCTGCCCAACACCGCACCGCCCAACACCCGACCCTGGCCGTCGATATGCTTGGTACAGGAATAGATCACGACATCGGCGCCCAACGCGAGCGGCTGCTGCAACAGCGGCGTGGCGAACACGTTATCCACCGCCACGAGCGCGCCGGCGGCATGCGCCAGTTCGGCAACAGCGCGGAGATCGACCAGCTCGAGCATCGGATTGGACGGCGTTTCCACCAGCACGAGCTGCGCCGGCCGCGACAGCGCCCGCCGCCATTGATCGAGATCGGCGCCATCGACGAACTCGCCGACGATGCCGTAGCGGGGCAGCAGGGTGGAGACGATCCAGTGACAGCTTCCGAACAGCGCGCGCGACGCCACCACACGATCGCCGGTCTTCAAATGCGACAACAGGGTGGCGTTCACCGCGGCCATGCCGGTCGCGGTAGCGCGACAAGCCTCGGCCCCTTCGATCAAAGCGAGCCAACTCTCCAGCATGGCGACGGTGGGATTGGCGAAGCGCGTGTATTGATAGTGATCGACCGTGCCGCTGAACGTACCCTCGGCCTGCTCGGCGGTGTCATAGACATAGCCTGAAGTGAGGAACAGCGCCTCGGCGGTCTCGCCGAACTCGCTGCGCTGAATGCCACCATGCACAAGCCTGGTGGCGGGATGAAGTTGCGCGAGATCGATGGTCATGTGTTCTGGGCCCCTCTGCACCGTTGCGGCCCGACCGTCGGAGCAGCTTGGCCCGGAATGGGGCTGTCGCTGGCCTCTTTAGCGCGCTTGTTTCACCTCGCCGCAAGCCGGCCGGTCAAATCGCGAGGGGTGGCAGATGCCACCAAACGGCAAGCTAGGTCGGGAGCGATTGCGCCGTCAACCCGGGCTGCCTATAAGCGGGGGGCGACCGCCGAGCCCGCGGGTGTAGTTCAATGGCAGAACGGCAGCTTCCCAAGCTGCATACGAGGGTTCGATTCCCTTCACCCGCTCCAATGCTCGCAGCGAACCCGATCGAGGGCATGAGCGTTCCGGCACGGAATGCCCGGCGGCAGGCGCGCCATGGGGTACGAGGTCCGAGTCGACCACCACCTGGTAGGCGAATTTCCTACTGCGGAAGCCGCGCCCGAGCGCGTGCGGGACGAGCTGAGGCCCGCCCCGATTGCGAGCCGGAGATTTCGATACGGGCCGTCCAGGCTCACGTAAGGAAATCTCTCAGAACGACGGCGTTGTTGCGTTCCAGGTCCTTGGCCGCGAACAACAAGGTGACGGCTCTGCCGCTTTTCATCAGGTCATGCAGGGTCGCCAACGCCTGCGGTTTTTGCGCCAGCTCTGTGCGATAGCGTTGCTGGAATTCGGGCCAGCGGGCCGGATCGTGACCGAACCAGCGACGGAGTTCGGCACTCGGCGCCACATCCTTCAGCCAAAGCTCTACCTTCGCAGCGTCCCGTTTCAGACCGCGTGGCCATAGGCGGTCGACCAGGATGCGGATGCCGTCATCTGCCGACGGCGGGTCGTAGGCTCGTTTGAGGCGGATTTGGGTCATCGGCGTGCCCTCTTCACCCATCCTCTTCCTACAAGAGCCGGGGAGGGGTTCTTCGCTAGACGACGGCGGTCGGCGGTTCTTGGCCGGCGAACTGCGCTTCGAGGTTGCGCAGCACCAGATCCGCCATGGCGCGACGGGTCTCGATCGTGGCGCTCGCCTGGTGGGGTTCAAGCACCACGTTTTCCATGTGCCAGAGGGCAGCCGGGACGTTGGGCTCGTGGGCAAACACGTCCAGTCCAGCGCCGCCCAGCCGTCCGGCCGACAGCGCCGCGACCAGGGCCGGTTCATCGACCACGCTGCCGCGCGCCACGTTCACCAGCACGCCCTGTGGTCCCAGCGCATCGAGCACCGCCGCGTTGACGATGCCGCGCGAGCCCGGACCGCCTGACGCCGCGACCACGAGGAAATCGGATTCGCGCGCCAGCGCCTCCAGGGTCGGGTGATAGCGGTATTCGATGCCGTCCATCGATCGCAGGTCGGTATAGGCGATCGTCATGCCGAAGCCCTCGGCGCGGCGGGCGATTGCCCGGCCGACCCGACCGAGCCCGACAACGCCCAGTCGTTTGCCGCTGACCTTGCGTCCCAGAGGCATGCTGCCGCCCGGCCAGCGCCCCTCGCGGACAAAGCGGTCGCCCACGCAGAGCCGACGCGCCACCGCCAGCATCAGCCCGATCGCCATATCGGCCACGTCGTCAGTCAGCACCTCGGGCGTGGTGGTGACGCGCACCCCTCGTGCCCGTGCCCATTCCAGATCGACCGCATCGGTGCCGATACCGTTGATCGCGATGATCTCCAGCGCCGGTAGCGCATCGACAATCTGATTGCTCGCGCCCGCGCCGCCGCCGGTGACGATGGCCCGGATGCTCGGACCGACCCGGGCCAGCAAGGCGGCCGGATCGGCTTCCCGGAACAGCCGGTGTACCTGATAGGCGGCATCAAGGCGCGCCTCGGTCTCCGGCATCATCGGCTCGATCAGCAGGATGTCCGGCTTCATGCGCGCTCTCCTTGCGCAGAGTTGCACTTCGGTGTCGGCGCCGAGAGCCCATGTCCGGGCGGACAGCGCGGGAGTGTGCCAATGGCCAGCGACCGTGTCGGCGGCAGCCGGTGGGTGCGGTTGGTGCCGGTGGCGTTCATCACCTACAGCCTGGCCTATGTCGATCGAGCCAACTACAGCATCGGCTCGGCGGGCGGGCTGGGGAAGGACCTCGGCATATCCGGCGAGCAGGACGCGCTGCTGGGGGCGCTGTTCTTCCTGGGCTATTTCCTGTTCCAGATCCCCGGAGCCTGGTACGCCGAGCAGCGCAGCGCGAGGCGGCTGATGTTCTGGAGCCTGCTGGTCTGGGGCGTGTTGGCGTCGCTGACAGGCGTGATCCGTCACATTCACCTGCTGTACCTAGACCGGCTGCTGCTCGGCGTGGCCGAGAGCGTGGTGCTGCCGGGCATGGTGATCTTCCTGAGTCACTGGTTCACCCGGGCCGAACGCTCGCGTGCCAATGCCTTCCTGATCCTGGGCAACCCGGTGACGGTGCTGTGGATGTCCATCGTCTCCGGATATCTGGTGCATGCCGTGGGCTGGCGCGGCATGTTTATCGCGGAGGGCTTCCCGGCGATCGTCTGGGCCTTCTGCTGGTGGCGGCTGGTGCAGGATAGGCCGGCGCAGGCGGCTTGGCTCGATCCGGCTGAGCGGGAGGCGGTGGAGGCCCGGTTGCGCGAGGAGCAGCAGGCGCTGAAGCCGGTGCGCAACTACGCTGAGGCGTTCCGCACGCCGCTGGTGATCGTGCTGGCGGTGCAATATTTCTGCTGGAGCGTCGGGGTCTATGGGTTCGTGATCTGGCTGCCGTCGATGCTGCGGGCGGGCCGCTCGATCGGGATTGTCGAAGTGGGGTGGCTGTCGGCGGCGCCCTATTTGCTGGCCACGTTGCTGATGGTGGCGGTGTCGTATTTCTCGGATCGATTGGGCCGGCGGCGGGTGTTCGTGTGGCCATTCCTGGTGGTGGGGGCGGTGGCGTTCCTGGGCTCTTACCTGCTGGGCCGGGCGAGCTTCTGGCCGGGTTTCGCGCTGCTGGTGGTTGCGGGAGGGGCGATGTATGCGCCGTATGGGCCGTTCTTCGCCTGGATCGCAGAGGTGCTGCCGCGCAACGTCGCCGGTGGGGCGATCGCGCTGATCAACAGTTTCGGGGCGCTGGGGTCTTTCGTCGGGTCGTACGCGGTGGGATGGATGAACGCGGCGACTGGTGGGCCGGATCTTTCGTATCTGACGATGGCAGGTGCGCTATTGGTGAGCGGACTGCTGACGCTGATGGTTGGTGAGGTGGCGGTGGGTCGTGGGGCGGGTCGGGCAGCCGGGGCGGTCAGCGGATGATTGGATGGCGATGCCGAGCGGGCCGGCGTGCTTCCGCCAGGTCCGATCGGCGGTGAGGGCGCCGCGCCAGTGTGAGGCAGGCGCGGTCCCCCACCGAAGGCTCCATCAGCCGCGTAAGAGGTGCGAACGCCCGGCCACGGTGGCGGGTTCGGCGGTGAACGAAATCCTGGAGATGGAGAGAGGGTGGATGTGTTGAGGAGAACAGACCTGATAGGAACACACCTGACCCGCCGGTGTGACGGCGAAAGGCGTTTGCCAACTCGGCTCGACACTCGCTGCCTGGCCGCACAGCGAAGAGGATCGTCCTGGTAATTGAACAGGTTGCGAGGGCAGAGCGATGAGTGATCTCTACGAAAACGATGTGCTGCTCTGGAGCGAGCGGCAGGGCGAGTTGCTGCGGCGCATGGCGGCCGGCGAGCGCGTCAACGATCAGGTCGATTGGGAGAACGTCGCCGAGGAGATCGAGAGCGTGGGCCGCAGCCAGTTGAACGCGGTGCGCCCCCACATAGTCCAGGCGTTCCTGCACGATCTCAAAGCGGAAGCGTGGCCAATGGCGCGTGATGCGCCGCACTGGCGATCAGAAGCGCGTCGTGCACGCTTCGTTGCGGCTGAAGCTTATTCCCCGTTGATGCGGCAGCGGATCAACCTCGCCGACCTCTATGCCAAGGCACTGCGGATCATGCCGGAACAGAACGACGGCCAGCTGCCGCTGCCGGTGCCGCAGGTCTGTTCGGTGACGCTCGACGAGCTGCTGGGCGGGGAACTTTGAGCGCTGAAACAAAGGGCGAGCAGTGGAAACGGACCGCAGCATGAGCCGTTGCAGCGCCAGCTCTTTCACCGCTGGCTTGGCCAGATGCCGCTCTACGTCTCCTGCGTGAGCTGCCTGGCCTGCCCGACGATGATGTGCTCACCGTCCTTCGAGGAGCGCACCGATCGACTGATGCGCCAGTATGGCTTGTGATGGGCGAGGAACAGCGGATTGGTCTGACGAACTGAGGAAGGCGCCTCCCCTGCCTCCGTCGGCTATTCGCCCGGCGCAGTCCGCGAGGATTCCCCAAAACGGGAGATTGCCATGGTCCGATCAGCTTTTCGGCGGGATATGATGCTCGCTGCGGTGGCTTCGTCGCTGCCAATCGGCTTTACGGAAAGCGCGGCGGCAAGTCCTCTGAATCCCGCGCAGACCATCATCCGCCTGCCCGACCAGTTGCAATGGAAATCGAATCCCGCCTTTTCCGAGCGGAGCGTGGAAAACTGCACGCTGACGGGCGACGTCAACCAGCCTGGCCTCTACTACACCCTGGTGCGATGGTGGCCAGGGTTCATGAGCGCGCCGCACAGCTATAAGACCGATCGGTTCTGCGTTGTGGTCTCGGGCACATGGTGGTGCAACAGCGGAGCCGATTTCGATCCTGCCGCTTGCGTTCCGGTGCCGGCCGGCAGCTTCGTCCATCGGGTCGCCGGTACGCCGCATTACGACGGGGTGGTGCGCGGCCATCCCGAGCCGGCGATCATCGCGATTTGCGGGATGGGGCCGGTGGGGTTTGCGCTGAGTGATCCGTCGCAGCCAGGCGTGCGGCGGGTTTGAGGTCGGTGGGTTCCGCGCGTCTGTTGCTGTGCGGTGATGCCATCAGAACGCGGTTCGTATTACACTCACCACCGCAGCGGTGTCATCCGGAGGCTATCATGAAGGTGCGTTCGCGCGGCATGCGGCTCGACATTGCCGGCTATGACACGGTCATGGAAGGGTCGGATATGCGCGCATCGGTCCTGACGCTTGCGGCAGGTCAGTGCGTGCCGTGGCATTACCACTCCGAAATATCGGACCGGTTCTTCTGCCTGGCTGGACCGATGGTGGTGGAGACGCGAGCACCGCGGGCGGTGCACGAGCTGGCAGTGGGCGAAAGCTGCACGGTGCCCCCCAACACGGCACATACCGTCCGGGGCAAGGACAACGGGCCGTGCCGTTTTCTCCTGCTGCAAGGAGTGGGAGTGTACGACAATGTGACGGTCGGGGGTTAAGGGCGGAAGGCATGCAGTGGGGCGATATCGAGCCCGGTCTTCATCTCGTTCGCGATGAGAACCCCTCTCTGGAAACACGCGACGAGCTCAGCCAGAGAATCGATGACTTCAACGCGCGCACAGTGCCGTTCGCATGGAGGCGGTTTGCGCTGCTGCTACGCGACGATGCCGGCCGCCTGCGCGGTGGACTATCCGGCATTCTCTATTGGGATTGGATGTTCATAGATAATCTGTGGGTCGATGACGGCTTGCGCGGTCGAGGGATCGGGACCGAGCTGATGAATTGCGCCGAACAGCATGCGGCCGCGAGAGGTTGCCACTCCGTTTGGCTGGATACGTTTCAGGCCCGCGGGTTTTACGAGAAACTGGGATATGGCGTGTTCGGTTTGCTTGAGGATTATCCGTTGGGCCAGCAACGTGCTTTTATGAAGAAGCGATTGGTTACATGAGGCAAACGAAGAGTGCGGCCTCCGGCACCCTCACCCGGTTCGCTTCGCGAACCGACCTCTCCCGCAGAGCGGGAGAGGTGAGGTTTAGTGCGCAGCCGCCAGCACTCGCATCGCCAGCTTGTAATGCGGCCGGTCGATCATCTTTCCGTCCAGCGCGAACACGCCGGCGTCGGGATTCGCTTCGAATGCGTCCCGAACCCGCTCCGCCCAGCGGACCTGCTCGGTCGAGGGGGTAAAGACCGCATTAGCGATCTCGATCTGCGCCGGGTGGATCAGGATTTTCCCAGCAAAACCGTCTGCCGCCGCCGCCTCGGCCTCGCGGCGCAGCCCGTCCGGGTCGCGTGGATCGGGCCAGGGCGTGTCGATCGCCGCCACCCCGATCGCGCCCGCCGCCGCCAGCACAGCGGCACGGGCGAACGTCGCCGCGGCGTTGTACGATCCGTCCGGCCGGCGCGGCGCGACGCCCAGATCGGCCGACAAGTCCTCGGCCCCGAAGCACATCGCCACCAGCCGCGCCGCCACGCCGGCATAGGCCCCGAGAGTAAACACCGAGGCGGCAGTTTCGGTCACGATCGCCACTACCCCGACACTGCCGACCGACAAGCCGGCCGCCGTCTCCAGCGCCTCGAGATAATGGTCGAGAGCACGCAGATCGTCCGGACCAGCGCATTTGGGCAACATCACCGCCGCCGGACCAGCCGGTACCACGGCCGCAAGGTCCGCCAGGTACCACGGCGTGCCGCGTGGATTGACCCGCACGATCAGATCCTGCTTGCGCGGGCCCGCCGTGGCGCGCAGCACGGCTGCAACCGAGGCGCGCGCACCCTCCTTGGCCACGGCGGCGACCGAGTCCTCCAGATCAAGGATCACGGCGTCCGCGGCCGAGCCGATCGCTTTCTCGACCTTACGGGCGGAATCGCCGGGAGCGAAGAGCGGGCTTCTCAATCGCATGCGGGAACGAACCGGCTGTCCCAAAATAGGCAACAATCTTGCGCCTTCCCGGTCTATATGCAAATCACGGAGGCAGAAGGCTTTCCAATCCAGTAGCGGGAGACGTCCTGGGATGTCCGATACCATCCTGGAGACACATGGGCTGACACGTGAGTTTAGCGGCTTCTTGGCCGTCGATGACGTGTCGCTCGAAGTGCACGACGGGGCGATCCATGCGCTGATCGGCCCGAACGGGGCCGGCAAGACGACCTGCTTCAACCTGCTGACCAAGTTCCTGCAGCCGACGAGCGGGCGCATCAGCTTCAAGGGCCGCGACATCACCGGCCTGCGGCCCGCCCAAGTGGCCCGGCTCGGGCTGGTGCGCAGCTTCCAGATCTCGGCGGTGTTCCCTCGGCTGACCGCGCTGGAGAACGTCCGTCTAGCGCTGCAACGAGTGCGCGGCAACTCCTTCGACTTCTGGCGCTCCGAAAAGACGCTGCGTGCGTTCGACGAGCGCGCCCGTGCACTGTTGCACGATGTCGGCCTGTCGGACTTTGCCGATACCACGGCGGGCCAGCTTGCGTATGGGCAGAAGCGCGCACTGGAGATCGCGACGACGCTGGCGCTCGACCCGGAGATGCTGCTGCTGGACGAGCCGACCGCCGGGATGACGCATAGCGACGTGGATCGCATTGTGGAGCTGATCCGCCGCATCCGCGCCGGACGCACGATCCTGATGGTGGAGCACAACCTGTCGGTCGTAGAGGGCCTGTGCGACGTTATCACCGTCCTGACGCGCGGTCGGGTGCTCGCAGAAGGTGATTACGCCAGCGTCTCGCGCAATCCCGAGGTGATCGCCGCCTATCTTGGCTCCGATGCGCCCGAGGTGACGCATGCTTGAGATCGGCGATCTGAACGCCTGGTACGGCGAAAGCCACGTGCTGCACGGCGCGGCATTCCAGGTCGACGAGGGTGAGGTAGTGACACTGCTTGGGCGCAACGGCGCCGGCAAGACGACCACCATGAAGTCGATTATGGGTCTGGTGCCGCGTCGGGAGGGAAGCATCCGGTTCCATGGGCGCGAGCTGATCGGTCTGTCGTCAGAGGCGATTGCCCGCGGCGGCATCGCCTTCTGCCCGGAGGAGCGCGGCATCTTCGGGTCTCTTTCTGTGACCGAAAACTTACTGCTGCCGCCCGTGGTGGCGCCCGGCGGCCTCGATATCGATACGATCTACACGCTCTTCCCCAACCTCAAGGAGCGGGCGCGCACCGCGCAGGGCACCAAGCTGTCGGGCGGCGAGCAGCAGATGCTGGCGATTGCCCGGATCCTGCGCACCGGCGCGAAGATGCTGCTGCTGGACGAGCCGACCGAAGGGTTGGCACCGGTGATCGTACAGCAGATCGGTCGCACCATCCGCGAGATCAAAGCCCGCGGTTTCACGGTTCTGCTGGTCGAGCAGAACTTCCGTTTCGCTGCCACAGTGGCGGACCGCCACTACGTGATGGAGCACGGACGAGTGATCGATATGATCCCAAACCATCTGCTCGAAGCCAGCATGGACAAGTTGCACGAATATCTGGGCGTCTGAACCATGATGACGATCTTCGGCGTTCCCGCGCCTCTGCTGTTCGGTCAACTTTTGCTCGGACTGATCAACGGCGCGTTCTACGCGATGCTCTCGCTAGGGTTGGCGATCATCTTCGGCATGCTCAATATCATCAATTTCGCGCATGGCGCGTTGTTCATGATGGGCGCCTTTGCCGCCTGGATGCTGCTGAACTATTTGGGCATCGGCTATTTCCCGGCGCTGATCCTGTCGCCGATCATCATCGGCATCTTTGGCATTGTGCTGGAGCGGCTGATGATCAGTCGGCTCTACAAGCTGGATCACCTCTATGGCCTGCTGCTGACCTTCGGTCTCGCCCTGGTGATCGAGGGACTGTTCCGCAACTACTACGGAAGCTCCGGCATGCCCTACCAGATCCCGCATGTGCTGCAAGGTGCAACCAATCTCGGCTTCATGTTCCTGCCGATTTACCGCGCATGGGTCGTGGTGGCGGCGCTGGTTGTATGCCTCGCCACCTGGGCGGTGATCGAGAAGACTTTTCTCGGTGCCAGGCTGCGGGCCGCGACCGAGAACGCACCGCTGGTGCGCGCCTTCGGGGTAAACGTGCCGCGCATGATCACGCTGACCTATGGCGCCGGCGTCGGGCTGGCCGCCTTTGCCGGCGTGCTGGCCGCTCCGATCTATTCGGTAAATCCGAATATGGGAGACAATTTCATCAACACCGTGTTCGCTGTGGTGGTGATCGGCGGGATGGGCTCCATCATGGGATCGATCGTTACCGGGTTTGGCCTCGGCGTGATCGAGGGCCTGACCAAGGTGTTCTATCCGCAAGCCTCCGCCACCGTGGTCTTCCTGGTGATGGTAATCGTACTGCTGTTCCTGCCTCGCGGCCTGTTTGGAAAGACCGCCTGAGATGTCAGTTTCCACTGCTGTCCCTGCCGTCACCGTCGCCCGGCCTGGCCTCTTCGGGTTCACGCGCGCACAGGCGATCGCCTTCCTCGTGATGCTCGTGCTGGTGGTCGTGCTGCCCTATGTGTTGTATCCTATCTTCCTGATGCGGGTGCTGACCGCGGCGCTGTTCGCCTGCGCCTTCAACCTGATGATCGGCTATGTCGGGCTGCTGTCTTTCGGCCACGCGGCGTATTACGGGATGGGCGCCTATCTGGCTGCGTGGGCGATGAAGCACTGGCACTTCGATGCTATCGTCTGCATCGGTATCGGCGGCGCCACCGGTGCGATCCTTGGCCTTTGCCTCGGTTATCTGGCCATCCGGCGATCCGGCATCTATTTCGCGATGATCACGCTGGCGCTGGCGCAGATGGTGTATTTCTTCTGCGTCGAGGCACCGTTCACCGGCGGGGAGGACGGTATCCAGCAGGTGCCGCGCGGGCACGCCTTCGGGTTCATTCCGCTTGCCAACGACATGAATATGTATTGGCTGACGGCAGCCATCTTTCTCGGCGGCTTCCTGCTGATTCATCGCATCATCCACTCGCCGTTCGGTCAGGTGCTGAAGGCGATCCGCGAGAACGAGCCGCGCGCCACCTCGCTCGGTTATCGCACCAATGACTACAAGCTCATCGCATTCGTGCTGTCTACCGGGCTTTCCGGTATTGCCGGTGCCACCACCGCAATCGTGTTCGGCATCGCGACATTGGACGGAGTGCATTATTCGCGCTCGGGCGAGGTCGTGCTGACGACGTTGCTCGGTGGTCTGGGCACGGTGTTCGGGCCTGTCGTAGGGGCAGTGCTGACGACATCCATGGAGAACTACCTGGCCCAGTTCGGAGATTGGGTGACCGTGACGCAAGGGGCGATCTTCGTGGTGTGTGTGCTGGCGTTCCGGCGCGGGATCGTCGGAGAGATCGCCGCATTATTGAAGCTGTCATTGTAATCGAGGCCCTATCGACACGGCCGCCCTCCATCGTCGTGGCCGATCTTGTGCCGGCCATCTTCCGCCCGTTTCGGCACGCCAGCACGAATGCGTACGAGATGACAGCGCAAGGCCGGCCATGACGCGGGTGTGAGCGTCGCCGTCGGCACTATTCGCAGCGAACCGCTGCCGCTATCGTGCAGCACGAGATACCGGCGCTTCGTTACGGAGGAAACATGTCCCATAGCCACGCGCCCGCCGGCATCAGGCGGGCTCAGCGCTCCGCTTTGACGATGCTCGTGGTCGCCGGGACGCTGAACTATCTGGACAGATCGACGCTGTCGATCGCGAACCCATTGATCCGGCACGAACTCGGCCTCTCGATTGCCGACATGGGCCTGCTGCTGTCGGCGTTTCTCTGGGCCTATGCGTTCGCGCAGCTTCCGGGCGGGGCGCTGGTCGATCGCGTCGGGCCGCATCGCCTGCTGGCCGCCGGGCTGGGACTCTGGTCGCTCGCCCAGACTGCGGCGGGACTGGTCACGAGCTTCGCCCAGTTCTCGGCAGCCCGCGTGTTGCTCGGCCTCGGCGAGGCACCGATGTTCTCCTCGGCCGTGCGGGTAGTGCGCGACTGGTACAACGTGCGCGACCGCGGCCTGCCGACCGGTATTTGGAACTGCACCTCCTCGCTCGGCCCGGCAATCGCGCCGCCGATCCTGACGGTTTTGATGCTGTCCTTCGGCTGGCGATGGATGTTCATCATCATGGGCGTGGTCGGACTGGTGGTGGCCGGAGTGTGGTTCGTCAGATATCGCGACGCGAGAGAGACGAAGTTCTCGGATGAGGACCGGCACGATCTGACGTCGGGCGAAGAGGAGCCGGTCGGCCGGCATGCCAGTTTTAGCGAATGGGGACAGCTTTTTCGCTTCCGGACCACCTAGGGCCTGATCTTCGGCTTCTTCGGCATCGTGTACATGGGCTGGCTCTATCTCGCCTGGCTGCCCGGCTATCTCGAGATCCAGCGCCACATGTCGATCCCGAAGACCGGTTGGGTGGCGGCGATCCCCTTCGCGTTCGGCGTCGTGGGCAGCGTCGGCGGCGGCTGGATCGCTGATCGGCTTCACCCCGGTCAACAGCCGGAAGATACCGGTCATCGTCGGGTTGCTCGGGATGGCAGGATTCACGGTCGTGGCGGCGCTGGCCGCGAGCAACACCGTCGCGGTCGCCTGCATCTCGCTCAGTCTGATGTTCGGTGCCTGCGCCAGCGGCATGTCATGGGCGCTGGCTTCCGTGGCGGCACCCTCCAACCTGACCGCCTCGTTGGGCGCGATCCAGAATTTCGGCGGCTACCTGGGCGGCGCGCTGGCGCCCACCATCACCGGATTCATCGTTCAGGGGACCGGCAGCTTCGTCCCGGCGCTGCTAGTCAGCGCTGGAATCGGGCTGGCCTCCGCATTGGCGTACCTGCTGGTGATTCGGGCCGAGCCCATCACCTCGGCCGAGCTCACAGTCGGGACGCTGCGCGCCGCGCAGTAAGGTGGCAGTCTCGGAGGGGTAGTTCAGGAGGGCGGGCGATGGCGTGGACGCGCGACCAGATGGCAGCGCGTGCAGCGAGGGAGCTGCACGATGGGTTCTATGTCAATCTCGGGATCGGCATTCCGACCTTGGTTGCGAACCATATCCCGCCGGGGATGTCGATCCAGCTTCATTCCGAGAACGGTATGCTGGGAATGGGCCCGTTCCCATTCGAGGACGAGGTGGACCCGGATCTGATCAATGCCGGCAAGCAGACCGTGACCGAGCTGCCGACCACGAGCTTCTTCGACAGCGCCGCCAGCTTTGCGATGGTACAGGGCGGCCATATCGACATTTCGATCCTCGGCGCCTTGCAGGTGGCCGAGAACGGCGACCTCGCCAACTGGATGATCCCCGGCAAGCTGGTGAAGGGGATGGGCGGAGCGATGGACCTCGTCGCCGGGGTGCGGCGCGTGGTGGTACTGATGGAGCACACAGCCGGCGGAAGGCCCAAACTGTTGCACCGTTGCACATTGCCGCTGACCGGCGCTGGGGTGGTCGATTTGGTGATCACCGATCTCGGAGTGTTCGAAATCGGGAAGGCTGGGCTGGTGCTGGCGGAGCTCGCACCCGGGGTGACGGCGGGCGAGATCCGTGCGCAGACCGAGGCGGCGTTCAGCGTCTCGCCCGCACTAGTGGCGACGGCCTGAGAAGAGGGCAGGGGCCGGTTTCGGACGGGCCACTACCGGCTCCATCGGGTTGCCCCAGACGGTGTCCCCCGAGCGGGCAAGCAACATCAGGTCCGGCTTGATCCAGGTGTAGATGCGCACGCGCTCCGGCGGTGAGAGCGGACCTCCGGTGGCGACGATGGTGCGGAGCGCGCCGAGATCGGGTCGGGTTCCTGCCCGGCGAAAGGCGGCGCTCGCCACGGTAGTGGCGGGCGTGACTAGAACGGTGGCGGCTTCTTCGGCGACTGCGGCGAGCAAGGGCTCCGGCGAGGCCAGGATAACTGTGGTGCCCTGGGTCAGCGCTGCAAGCCAGGGCCACGCGGCCGCGCCAGCAACGAGCACACGGTCATCCGGCCGGAGATCGGCGAACAACAGCAACTCGGCGAGCGGACGAATCAACAGCGACTTCGGCCAGCGACGGGTGAGGGGGGCTGCGATTGGGTTGGGCAGCTCCGAGTGATGCGTGAGAAGCGCATCACGCGAAAGCACGATGCGGCTGATGTCACCGCGGCGGACGATCAACGCATCGCGCGCGCCGGCGTGACGGGCGAGCTGCAACGGCTCCTCAGGCAGGCCGGCGAAGCTGGCGAGCGCGTCGGCGAAGTCGCCGGGGGTTGCAGCGGAGAAGTGCGGTAGCTCCGGCCACCTGGCGAGCTTGATGCCGCGAGTGATGCTCAGCCAGTGCAGAAAGGCCCATGCGTTGGTGGTCGCCACGCGCTCGCGCTGGGGTACGAAGAGAGTTGCTAGACTTGTGCACGTTATTTGATCCGCCGCTCGTCCCGCATGTAGGTCAGAAGATCTTAGCATCGCTGGTCGATTTCCTCGAGCTCGGCTCCCTGCGCGGCAGCGCTACCCAAGCTGTGGTGTCGTCGCCTGATAGCTCGGCATTGCCTGCACCCGATCCCACCACGCTGTGAACCCTTCGACCGCGAAGACCTCACCGGCGTCCGGCGTCAGCGCCACATAGAAGCAGATCGGTGCGAGATAGAGATCGCCCAGCGAGGACCGCGCCCCGGCAATGAACGCGTCGGTCCCGCGCAGCTTCATCAGCTCCTGCAGCACCAGCCGGCTGGTCGCGATCGCCTGCCGCCTTGCTGCGTCATTCGGGCCGCCGATGAAGTCGGGAAACAGGTGATAGCCGGCTACCCCGATCATCGCCGCATATCCATAAGAATCGATAATCCCCATCGCCATGCGCATGCGCGCGCGATCCTTCGGATTGTCTGGCGTGAACGACGGGCCAGGCAGCACCTCATCCAGGTAGGGCGCGATGGCGCTCGTCTCGATGATGCGAAACCCATCATAGTCAAGGACCGGCACTTTGCCGAACGGGTGGCGGGCGAGATGCTCCGGCTGACGCGGCTCGCCCTTGAGCACGTGCACCGGCACCTGCTCGTACTGCTTGTTCTTCTCGGCGAGCAGCATCCGCACGGTGCGGACATACGTGCTGCCGTCGAAACCGTACAGGATGATCTTGGCCATTTTGCCCCCTTTCGTTCACGACAGAGGAAAGAGGGAGAGCTCCGCCATCGTCAACTCTCTTTTTTGCCCCGCTGCCCCGTCATTCAGCGTGAGCCGGCGCGCCAGATAATTTCGTCGAGGACGAGTGCGAGTCCGACCGCGAACAAGTACAAACCGTTACAAATCAGCGGCCGATCAGAACCGGCGCGTCCAAGCCGCCATCACCACCGCCAGCCGATCGCCCAGGCCACGTCGCGTCGGCGGCGCCGCATTCACCTGCGCCAGATCCCGTTTGGCCAGCACGGCCGGTAGCGCAGCCGCCACCGAGCCGCGCGGGAGTCTCAGAGCATGCAAGCGATCCAGCAGCGCGCGTCCCTGCTGCGCCAGCTCCGCCTTCGCGGCCAGCAGTGCGACACCATTCGGCTCGGCAACCGCGGCTTCGGGCGACAGCCCGTGCGCGGCCAGCACGTCGTCCGGCAACAGGCAACGGCCCGACGCCGCCAAGATCGGCACGTTGCGCAACACGCCAGCCGCACCATAGGCGGCACCGAGCGGTCGCAGCGCCTCCGGCTCCGGTGCGCCGAGCAGCCGCCCCGCCGCCACCATCAAGCCACCCGCCGATCCCCGCAAATATGCGCGCCATTCCTCCAGCGTGGGGATCGAAGGCTCAGCCTCCGCCTCTCGCGCATCGATCAGGCGAAGCAGCTCCACGGAGTCCAACTCGCCGCGATCGAGCGCCGCCCGAAGCGGCGTCGCGATTTCGTGATGCCGGTGCGCGCCGTCCACCACCTCGCGCCACCACGTCAGGCGCATCAACGCCAGCATCGGCTGCGACACGACCTCGCGCGCCCGCGCCAATTCGTGATTGAAGGCGTACAGCGTCATCAAAGTTTCGCGCTTGTCCGCCGGCGCGAATAGCGCAGTGAGAAACCGGTCGGGGTCGTGTCGGCGGACGATTGCCGCCACGGGGCTCAGGCTTGACGCCAACTTGACGCCCCTCAGGGCCCGGTCATAGCTAGGTTCATCGGGACCACGGCTTCACCCCAACCCAGGCGGAGAACGCTTCATGGCTTTCGAACTGCCCAACCTCCCCTATTCCACCAACGCGCTGGCCGGACGCGGCATGTGCCAGGAAACGCTGGAGCTGCATCACGGCAAGCACCACCAAGCCTACGTCACGGCGCTGAACGGCTTCGTTGACAAGGACCCGCAGCTCCAGGGCAAGTCGCTCGACGACATTGTGAAGTTGTCGCACGGCAAGGCCGACATGGCGGGCGTGTTCAACAACGCCGGCCAGCACTGGAATCACATCCTGTTCTGGCAGTGCATGAGCCCGTCGGGCGGCGGCATCCCCGGCGTGCTCGAGAAGAAAATCGCCGAGGATTTCGGCGGCGTCCAGCAGTTCAAAGACGCGTTCAAGCAAGCCGGCGCGACGCAGTTCGGGTCCGGCTGGGCATGGCTCGTGCTGGCCCCCGACGGCAAGCTGAAGGTCACCAAGACGCCGAACGGCTCCAACCCGCTCGCCACCGGCGAAGGCAAGGCTCTGCTCGGCGTCGATGTCTGGGAGCACAGCTACTACCTCGACTTCCGCAATCGCCGGCCCGACTATCTGCAGAACTGGATCGACAAGCTGGCCAATTACGAGTTCGCGGCGGCACGACTGAAATCCGCCTGAACGCCTGACTGAGCCCCCACGCGGGGCCGTCCGATCAGTGGCGGAAGTGACGCATGTCGGTGAAGACCATAGCCACACCGGCTGCGTCGGCCGCCGCGATCACTTCGGCGTCACGGATCGACCCGCCGGGCTGAATCACCGCGGTCGCACCGGCGGCGATTGCGGCCTCCAGCCCGTCGGCGAACGGGAAGAATGCGTCCGAGGCAACGACGCTGCCGCGTGTCAGCGGCTCGTCGACACCTGCTGCGCGGGCAGCATCCGCGCCCTTCCATGCTGCCATCCGAGCGGCGTCCACACGGCTCATTTGCCCCGCGGCGATACCCACGGTGGCGCCGTTCTTGGCATAAACAATCGCGTTCGATTTCACGTGTTTGCAGACGCGGAAGGCGAAGATCAGATCGTTCAGCTCCGCCGGACTCGGCGGACGATGCGTGACGGTCTTGAGCTGCTCCGGCGCCACTCGTCCGGCATCGCGCGTCTGGGCCAGGAATCCGCCGGCGACGCTGCGGACCATCATCCCCGGTGCCAGCGGATCCGGCACGCCGCCGGTCAGCAGCAGCCGCAGAGTCTTCTTACGTGACAAAGTCGCAATCGCCGCGGCGTCGGCATCCGGCGCGATGATGACTTCGGTGAAAATTGCGGCGATCTTCCCGGCCGCCGCGTTGTCTAGAGTCCGGTTCACCGCGACGACGCCGCCATACGCCGAGACGGGATCGCACCGCAGCGCCTTCTCCCACGCCTCCGAGAGGCTTTCGGCCACCGCAACACCGCAGGGATTGGCGTGCTTTACGATCACCACTGCCGGCGCTTCGAATTCCGCGACACATTCGAACGCAGCGTCGGTGTCATTGAGATTGTTGTAGGAGAGCTCCTTCCCTTGCACCTGGCGCGCCGTGGCGACGCCGGGACGCGCACCGGTGACGTAGAATCCGGCCTGTTGGTGCGGGTTCTCCCCATAGCGCAGCGTCTGGCGCAGCTCGCCGGCGATGCAGAGCCGGTCCGGAAAGGTCTCGCCGAGCTGACCCGCGAACCACCCGGCGATCGCCGCGTCATAGGCGGCGGTGCGCGCGAAGGCCGCGGCAGCTAACCGCCGCCGCAGCGCCAACGTCGTGCCGGCCTGCGTTGTCAGCTCGTCCAGTACCGTCTGATACTGGTCGGGCGCGGTCACCACGGCGACGAACTCGTGATTCTTGGCGGCGGCGCGAATAAGTGCAGGGCCGCCGATATCGATGGTTTCGATGCACTCCGCTGGCATTGCGCCTTTCGCGACCGTCGCCTCGAACGGATAGAGACTCGCCGCGACCAGATCGATCGGCGCGATGCCGTGTGCCTGCATCTGGGCCACATGCTCGGGGACGTCTCGCCGGCCGAGGATGCCGCCGTGGATCTGCGGCACCAGCGTCTTCACCCGGCCATCCAGTATTTCCGGGAAACCGGTATGGGCGGTGACTTCGGTGACCGCGATCCCTGCCGCGCGCAACGCGTGTGCCGAGCCTCCAGTGGAAAGTATCTCCGTGCCGTGCGCGGCCAACGCCCGCGCCAGCCCAACTATGCCCGTTTTGTCGGAGACGGAGATCAGTGCGCGTCGCACCGGCACGATGTCGGCCATACCGAGCGCCTTAACCTAGCAGGCTGGTCAGGTCCAGGGGTTGCGGGCCGACGTTCACTTCTCCCGCTCTTCGCGATAGAGCTCGGCGAGCAAAGCGAGCTGGGTGAGGGCGCTCGTCTTACTGTCGAGAGCTCAATCCAATCGCGGGCGGGTGATCGCATCGATGTAGCGGCGAACCGAAAACGCGATCGCCTCCTTTCCACCTGACGGGATGACCCGGTCCCACCACGCGCCATAGATCGGATCGAACGGCCACGTCTCCAGCACGTCGCCAATCCGCCGTACGGTCACTGCATCGAGCGGGATTAGATCCGGATAGCTTCGCATGAAACTGGCCTTCTTGTCCGGCCCCACCTGCACGATGTCGCCGGACAGCAGGGCACCCGCTCCGCCCGCACCGGCCGCCCAATGCAACACCGTTCCCCCTGCGAAGTGGCCGCCGGCCCGGATCAGAGTGATGCCGGGCACGATCTCGTTGCTCTCTTCTGCCCAGAATCGCTCGACCGGATCGGGGCGCATCACCCACTGCCGGTCGGCAGCATGCAACCAGATCGGCGCATTGCCGAAGGCATGGCTCCATTCAACCATGGAAGCGTAGTAATGCGGATGCGAGATCGCGATCGACGCAATCCCGCCCAACGCCTGCACGATCTCGATCGTCGCATCGTCGATGAAGCTGATGCAGTCCCAAAGCACGTTTCCCCCCGGCGTGCGCAGCAGCAGTGCGCGCTGGCCGATGGCGAAGGCCGGTACCGTGCCGATCCCCATCAGTCCGTTCTCGTGCCGGCCGAAAGCGTTGCGGTGCGTGCGCCGCATCTGCTCCAGCGTCGTCCAGGACTGGCCCAGCGGGTTCACGTATTGCCGCTCCTCCTCGCAGATCGCGCAACCCGGGGGTGGCGCATCGCTCGGAGGATACTGCGTGCCGCAAGTGGTGCAGATGAAACCAGGCATGTCGTGCCCTCACCCCGACCCTCTCCCGCAAAGCGGAGAGGTGAACGACCCTAAGTCAACAGAGCATCGATCTCAGCCGGATCGACATCCTCGATCCGTGCCGGCCGCCACTTCGGCTGGCGATCCTTGTCCACCACCATCGCTCGCACCCCCTCGATGAACTCGCGATACGGCGTGATGGTGCGTGTGGCGCGCAACTCGGCGTCCAGACACTGGCGCAACGTGCGATCCGCGCCCAGGCGTAGCAGCTTCAGCGACCATGTCAGCGACGATGGCGACATGTTTCGCAAAGTCTCCGCCGTCTGCCGGGCAAAGGCGCCGCCCTCCTCCTCCAACTGGCGCATGACCTCCCCCATGCTGTCGGCTCCGAAGCAGCGATCGATTACGCAGCGATGCGCCGCCAGCGAGAACGGCGGCAGCGGTGCCACGTGACGCGCCAGCGCCGCCGGCCCGTCCTCGGCCAGCTCGCGCGACAGAGTCGCCAAATTCGCGCGCGGCGTGAACTGCGTCGCCAGCCCGGCGTGCACCCCGTCTGCCCCCTGCATGCGTGTCCCGCTGAGCGCCAGATAAATCCCCAACCGCCCCGGTAGCCGCGGCAGCACATAGGTGGCGCCGATATCAGGGAAGAACCCGATCCCCGTCTCCGGCATCGCGAACAGCGCATGCTCCGTGGCCACACGGTACGCCCCGTGCACGGAAACCCCAATTCCACCCCCCATGCAGATGCCGTCGATCAGCGCGATATACGGCTTCGGATACGTGGCGATCGTGTAGTTCAGCGCATATTCTTCGCTGAAGAATGCCTCCACGCGGTCAGCCCTGCCTTCGAGATGAAATTGCCGCACCGCGCGGATATCGCCGCCGGCGCAGAAGGCACGCTCGCCGGTACCTTCGATCACCACCGTGTGGACGTGGGGATCCTCGCGCCAACTCTCCAACGCCTCAGCACAGGCGCGGATCATCCCGAGATCGAGCGCATTCAGCGCCTGCGGCCAATTCAATAAGATGCGTCCCACGCGCCCGTCGCGGGACGCGACCACGCTTGCCTCGTTCTGCATGCCACCCACCTCCGAGCCAGCTATACTGATGCGCCGCGGCGTTGCCCACTGGGCGTGCGGATTGTAGCGTCCGGCGGAGCAACGGACCCCGGAGCCCGCCGAGGATGCTTGCCCGCACCCTGCTCGTCATCATGGCGGTGCTCGCGCCGAGCTTCGCGAGCCTCTCGCCGTCCGCGGCGGCGGCACGGGACTTCACGATCGTGGAACGCGGCGCGACCATGGCGCAGGCGACGCAGAAGGTGTTTGTGGCCCCGTTCAACGCCGCGACCGGCGTCGCTGTTTCCCAGCAGAGCTGGGAGGGCAACGCTGAGACCCTCGCTGCCGCATTGAAGGCAGCCGGCAATAGCTGGGACCTCATTCAGGTGAACGGCGACGAGTTGCTGAACGGGTGCGCCGGCGGACAATTCGACAAGCTGGATTGGTCGCAGATCGGCGGCAAGGACCACTACCTGCCGCAGGCCGTTTCGGATTGCGGTGTTGGCATCACCGTGATCAATCTCACGCTCGCCTGGGATCGCGACAAATTTCCCGGCACTCCCACCTGGGCAGATTTCTGGGATGTGGCCAAGCTTCCCGCCAAGCGCGGGTTGCGCCGGTACGTCATCGGCAACCTGGAGATTGCGTTGATGGCCGATGGCGTCGCGCCTCAGGATGTCTATAAGGTGTTATCGACCAACGAGGGTGTTGATCGCGCGTTCCGCAAGCTCGACCAGCTCAAGCCCTATATTGTGTGGTGGAAGACCGAGGCCGACGCGGGAAAGATACTTGGATCCGGCGACGTGCTGATGACCAGTGCGCCGTCCGATCAGATTTTGCGCGACATGCAGACCACCCATCGCAATTTCGGCATCCAATGGAGCGGCAGTCTTTACGATGTGTTGAGCTGGGCGGTCATAAAGGGCAGCCCGAACCAGCGCGACGCGACGCAGTTCCTGTATTTCGTCGGTACTCCGGCAATCCAAGGCCGGCTTGTCGAGCTATTCGGGCTGGGCGGGCTGGCGAAGGGAGCCAATGACGGTTTGCCGTCTAATCTGCTCGCCATCTCGCCGACCAGTCCGGCCAACCTCAAGTCCGGCCTGCAGATCGACGCCGGATTCTGGCGCGACAATCTGGCCAAGCTACGCCCCCGCTTCGAGGCGTGGTTGGGGCACTAGGCGGGGGCACTCTCCTGGGTTTGCCGAAGGGCGGAAACGCGACCGGGTATGATCACTCCGGCAGCGGGCCTGACGACGACCGAGGGCGACGGCCGCACCGTGCTAGCTTTCGCCGGCCGGCTGGACGCCAGCTCGGTCGCTCGCCTCTGGGGCCAGGCGCTCGGCGCGGCCCGGCGGGCGCGTGATCGGACGCTCGCCCTCGATCTGTCGCGTCTGGAGACCTGCGATATGGCGGGCGCCGCCATGCTGGCCGCAGTCGAACGGGCACACGGTGTGCCACCGGCGCTGATCGGGGCCAACGAGCAGGTCAGCGCACTGCTGGTTCTCGCCCGCCAGGCTGGTGCACCGGCGGTGCCGGTACCGTTGCCCCCATCGCCCAGTACAAAGGAGATGCTGCGCACCGGCCTGACGGCCGCAGGCAGCGGCGTGGTCTTCCTCGGCGAGGCAGCGTTGGCCGCGATCCGGCTGCCGGGCCGACGGCGGATGATCCGGTGGGCGGAGCTGCTGCGCTACACCGATCAGGCCGGTGTGCGATCACTCCCACTGGTGCTGATGCTGGGATTCCTGATGGGGCTGATCCTGGCCTTTCAGTCCGCCGTCCCGATGCGTGAATTCGGCGCTGAGCTGTTCGTCGCGAACCTGGTTTCGGTCAGCCTGACCCGCGAGTTGGGACCCTTGCTCGCAGCCGTGATCCTGGCCGGACGCACCGCTTCCGCGTTCGCCGCCGAGATCGGTACGATGAAGGTGAACGAGGAACTGGACGCCCTTGTCACCATGGGGCTCGACCCCATGACCATGCTGGTGCTCCCCAGGCTGGTGGCAGGCCTGATCGCCATGCCTGTCATGACGGTGGTCCTGGATCTGGCAGGTCTGTTGGGCATGGCCGTAGTCATGCGCGGCTTCGGCTATCCGCTGTCGATTATCGAGTCGCAGGTGCAGTACCTGGACGACCCCAGGTGATCTCTATGGCGGACTCGTGAAGGCGGCGTGTTTCGGCATCGTGATCGCCGCGATCGGCTGTCGCGCCGGACTGAGTACCGGTAACGGACCGCGGGCCGTGGGCGTTTCCACGACGGCTGCCGTGGTGGGCGGCATCGTCGCAACCATCCTGCTGGACGGCGTCTTCGCTGTCTTCATGAACCGGCTCGGCATATGACGGCCGACCCGGTCATTCGTGTCGTGGGTCTGGCACAGCGCTTCGGAAACCGGACGCTCTATCGCGACGTCTCCTTCACCGTAGCGACGCGGGAGGTGTTCGTGATCCTGGGCGGCTCCGGCTCCGGCAAATCGACATTAATGAAGCAACTGATCGGCCTGCTGCCCGCTCCTACCGGAGAGATCGAGATCGGCGGCTACCGGGTGACCGGCCCGGGTGCCGCAACCGCGCGCGAGGCGGTCCAACGTCAGATCGGAGTGATGTTCCAGTCGGGCGCCCTGTTCGGCTCTATGTCCCTGCTGGAGAACGTCATGCTGCCCCTGGAGATATTCACGGACCTTCCCGCTCCGGCCCGGGAAGCCGTGGCGCGCGTCAAACTCGGCCTGGTCGGTTTGGCCGACGCCGCCACGCTTTATCCCGCCGAGATCTCGGGCGGCATGACCAAACGAGCGGCGATCGCACGAGCGATGGCGCTGGATCCGCCATTGCTGTTTCTGGACGAGCCTTCCGCGGGGCTCGATCCGGTCACATCGGCCGGCTTGGACCGATTGATCCTCGATCTGCGCGCCGATCTTGGAGCGACCTTCGTGGTTGTCACGCACGAGTTGGCCTCCATCATGGCGATTGCCGATCGGTGCATCATGCTGGATCGCCATGCCTTCCCGGATGCCGGCGGGGTGATCGCCACGGGCGACCCGCGGAAGCTCGGCACCGAGAGCACGAACCCCACGGTGCGCGCGTTCTTTCGGCGCGAGCCGCTTCCCCTTGAGGCCGCCTAATGGAGAGCCGCGCCAACTCTCTGAGGGTCGGGCTGCTGATTGTCGGCGGAATTATCCTGATCCTCGTGCTGGTGTGGTTCCTGCGCGGCGGCCAGGTGAGCCACGGCACGCTGCTGGAGACGTATTTCGACGAGTCGGTGCAGGGGCTGCAGGTCGGCTCGGACGTGCAGTTCCGAGGCGTGACGGTCGGCCGCGTCACCGCCCTGGGGGTGGTCGGCGCCGAATACGGCGGCAACGAGACCATGATGAATGAGCCGCTCGACCGCGAGATATTCGTGCGGTACCTGATAGACGCCAACCGGATAGGACGCTTCAGTAGCATCTCGGATGTCGTCCGGATCGGGTTGCGCGCCAGGCTCGGCACCCGGCTGATAACCGGGTTGAGCTACATTGATCTCGACTTCCTCAACCCGGCGGCCTATCCGCCTGAGAAGCTGTCCTGGACCCCGAAGGCGCTGTACGTTCCGTCGGCGCCGAGCGCCTTCCAGCAGGTGCAGGATGCCGGGCAGCGGATGCTGGCCAAGCTAGATCAGGTGGATATTGCAAAGCTGGTAAACTCGCTGACCGCGGTCGCGGCCGATTTGCAGGGCGAGCTTGAGAGCGGCGACCTGCACCGGACACTGACGGCGGCAACAACGCTGCTCGACACCGCCGATCAGGCGGTGAAGGGCGCCGATTTGCCGGGACTGAGCGCCAATCTGCGGAAGACATCGGATACTTTGCAGCAATTGGCGAGCAATCCAGAGCTGGCTAAACTGCTGAACAATGGCGCGATGGCGACCGGGCGCTTGGCCGAACTGACCGGCAGGATGGGCGCTCTGGTCACCTCCCTGGAAGCCACCGTGCGCCAGGCACAGGCCGGAACCAGCACTCTCCAGGCGGGTCTGCAGCCGATCCTGACCAATTTGTCCGCGGCCTCGTCGAGCCTGCGGGATCTCGCCGAGACCCTGCGCCAGTATCCCGGGCAGATCCTGAGCGGCCCACCGCCTCCTTCGCGCGGGCCGCCGAGATGAGGCCAGTGTCTCGCGTTGCCAGAGGCGTGCCGCCGAAAACGAGACTGCTCTCGCGCCGGCTTGCCTGGCTCGGCGCGGCAGGACTCGCCGGATGCAGCGTGTTGCCGAAAACACCGTATATTGCGCAAACCCAGTGGCCGCTGATCGTGAAGCGCCCGGAGACGCTGCCACGACGGCCGAATGGCCGGGTGCTGACGATAGCCGACGTCACGCCCGCGCCAGGGCTCGATCAGCGGGGCCTGCAATGGCTGCTGCCAAACGGCAGCGTGCACGTGGATTTCTACAACCAGTGGGCGGTCGCCCCCGCATCGGCCGTGACCACGGACCTGCAGCAATGGCTCGCGGCCTCCGGGTTGTTCTCTGCCGTGGTGGCGGCGGGCACCGGGCTGACACCTGATCTGGTCCTGCAGGCCACGCTCTCCACTTTCATTGCCGACCCTCGCACGTTGACCGCGCATGCGGCGTTGGCGCTCGTGCTGATCGACCAGCGTCCAGCCCAGGCGAAGGTGCTCCTGCAGCGAACGGTTTCCACCGACGCGCATATGACGACCGACACGCCGGCGGGCATTGTGGACGCATTGCGGGCAGCCTTGGCGGAGGTGCTGCGCGAGACGGAATCCGCCCTTGCGTCAGTGCCGGAGGTGCAGGGTGGAGCCGTGCGACCGCGCTCGCGCTGATCGCGGCAATCTGTCGCAGGCCGTCCCCACCCCCCAACGCTTCCATTGCGCCCGCGAACGCTCTAGTCTCCAATGCCCTGATCGGGGAGGTAATGCGGTCGGCGTGCGCCGGCCGTGTGCCGTGCCTTCTCGACGGCGGTGGACGGCAGACGTTCCGTCGCAAATCGGATCGACGGTGGAGCCCCTGCGACGCCATGGGTCCCGGGCCGGTCCGCAATCCCCGACAAGGCAGATCGCAACTGCCGGACTTGGAATGAGGCTAGGACACGTGGCCGGCGCAAGGGCCGCGCATGGGAGGTCAACAACATGTCGAGATCACAAGGAATCTCGCGTCGCCGTGCCCTGAAGCTGGGAGCGGCCGTGAGCGCATTGCCGTTGGTCCACATCCGTACCGCCGGCGCGGCCGGCACGCTGAACGTGGGCTTCTGGGACCACTGGGTGCCCACAGGCAACGACATCATGCAGAAGCAGGTCAGTGCATGGGCCGACAAGAACAAGGTGAACGTGCACGCCGACTTCATTACCGGCAACGGAAACAAACTGCTAATGACCGGTGCCGCCGAGGCGCAGGCGAAGACTGGGCACGACATCTATACGTTCTATAACTGGGAGGTGTACAACCAATCGGACTCGCTGGCTCCGGTCGATGACCTGATGAAGGAACTGGTAGACAAGAACGGCGCCGTCAGCGAGACGGCCCAGTACCTAGCGCGGCAGAAGGGACACTGGATCGCGGTGCCCAGCAGTTCTGGCAGCCAAAACAAGCCGCCTTGCGGGCGAATCTCGTGGTTCAAGCAGCAAGGCCTCGATCTGCAGGCGATGTACCCGGTAAAGCCCGAACACACCGCGATGCAGGACGACTGGACATGGGAGGCGTTGCTGAAATACGCCGAGTTGGCGGCCAAGGACAACATGACTTTTGGTTGCGGAATGGGCGGCAACACGAATACGGATGGAATCGACACGCACGGCGCTCTGTTCAAGGCGTACGGCGCGGAGTTGATCGACCGTGAGGGCAATCCCAAGCTCGATTCCGACGAAATGCGGCAAATGCTGGAGTTCGCACAGAAGCTGGTCAAGTTCTACCCAGCGGATGCCGTCAGTTACGACGACGCTTCCAACAACCGCGCATTGATCTCCGGCAAGAGCGCCCTGATCTTCAATCCGCCATCTGCATGGGCGGTGGCGGTGCGGGACAATCGTCCAGTCGGCGCGGATTGCTGGACCTTCTCCGCTCCGGCCGGGCCGAAAGGACGCTTCGTGCCAAGCGCGTTCTTCTTCTGGGGTATCTGGAAGTTCAGCAAGAATCAGAGCGCAGCCACCGAGTTGCTGGGCTATCTGATGGACCGTCCACAAGTGGAAGAGCGCTGCAACATTGTCGACGGCTACGATGTTCCGCCATTTGCCGGCATGCTCGACTTCAAAGTGTGGGAGACCGTCGAGCCGCCGCCCGGCACTGTCTACAACTACCCGATCCAACCATGGCACAAGGCGCGCCCGAGCCTCGCGGCCTCGGAGGCGTCGCCGGATGTAGCCGTGCAGATTTACAACGCTGCGATCCACAACCAGATGCTGGCACGGCTGAAGGAGGGGCAGACCATCCCACAGGTACTGGCCTGGACGAAGGAACAGTTGGCCGGGTTCACACGCTAGCTAACCGCGCCGATCCAGCCTGGCGTTGGGGCGGGCAGGGCATCACATCGGCGAGGTCCTCGATGCCCTGCGTGCGACCTTGGCGGACGTGCTGCGCATGGCAGAATAGGTTCTCGCCACCGTGGCGGGTGCGAGGGGCTCCGGCGGCACAACGCAAGCTCGAAGATAACCGCGCAGGTCGGCGAGGCGGGCGGGCGGCAGCCCGGAGTGCTTCCCTTGCGCGCGGAGGCGCTCTAGTCTCTTAGCCCTTAGCCGTGGATTGGAGGTTAGCAGTATGTCGAAATCACCTGGGCTCTCGCGCCGCGGCGCCCTGAAGCTGGGTGCGGCCGCGAGCGCACTGCCGCTGGTGCACATCCGCACCGCCGGTGCCGCCGGCAAACTCAAGATCGCGTTCTGGGACCATTGGGTGCCGGACGGCAACAAGATCATGCAGCAGCAGGTCGATGCGTGGGCAAAGCAAAACCAGGTCGAGGTCACCGCCGACTTCATTACTTCCAATGGCAACAAGCTCTTGCTGACCGAGGCCGCCGAGGCGCAGTCACACGAGGGCCACGACGCCATCCATATGTCGCAGTGGGACGTGCACAACTACGCCGACCAACTCGAGCCGGTCGATGACGTGGTCAACGCGCTGACGGCGAAATACGGTGACGCTTCGAAGATGTGCCATTACCTGGCGAACGTGAAAGGACACTGGATGGCGGTGCCGTCCAGCGTCGGCAACCAGACTAAGGGGCCCTGCGCCCGCATCAGCGTCCTCAAGCAGACGATGGGCCTCGACATCACCGAGATGTATCCGACCAAGCCAGGATACACGTCGGGGATGGACGCGTGGACCTGGGAGCAGCACCTTCAGGCCGCGCAGGCGGCACAGAAGGCCAATATGACCTTCGGTATTGGGCTCGGCCAGACCTCGGATTCGGTCGATACCGCGGGCGCCCTGTTCTCCGCGTACGGGGCAGAGCTGGTGGACGAAGAGGGCACCATCAAGGTGAAATCGCCCGAGGTGCAGCAGGTGCTCGAATACGCCCAGGAACTCGTCAAAGTGCTGCCCAAGGATGCGGTAAGCTACGACGACGCATCGAACAACCGGGCGCTGATCTCCGGCCAGAGCGCGCTCATCTGGAACCCACCATCGGCCTGGGCGGTGGCCAAGCGTGATGCGCCGACGGTCGCCCAAGACTGCTGGACCTTCTCGGCGCCGAAGGGCCCGAAGGGGCGGTTCGTTCCGGTGAACCAGTCGTTCTTTGGGATCTGGCGCTTCGCTAAGAACAAGTCGCCGGCCAAGGACCTTGTTTCGTACCTGATGCAGGTCGAACAGGTCGAGGCGCGCTGCAACGTCGTTATTGGCTACGACCTGCCGCCGTTCGCCAAGATGGTCGATTTCAAGATCTGGGAAGAGGTCGAGCCGCCGAAGGGGACCGTCTATAACTATCCGATCCGGCCCTGGCATCACGGCCTTCCGAACGTCACCGGCGCGCCGGCGCCGCCCGATGTCGCGGTGCAGATGTACCAGCGCGGCACGCATCCGACGATGTTCGCCAAGCTGCAGTCCGGCCAGACCATCCCGCAGGTGATCGCCTGGGCGCAGGACGAGCTCGAAGGCTTCATGCGCTGACGCCTCTTTAAGGCGCGCCGCCGGCACGCGGCCGGCGGCGCCTGCGGCGCGACGGGAGGCTGCGGTGTTAGCCCGTCATCGGGATGGGTAGCTGTGGCGCGGGACAATCCTTAAGTCGACGCAGATTGCTGGACCTCCGCTCCACTGGGGCGCGGCTAACGAGAGACAGACTTCCGCAAGTCCTGGCCTGGACGCAGGAGCGGCTCCGGGGTTCACCCGCTAGAGCATGATCGTTTCAGGTTGACGCATACCCCGCCTCGCTGATAAAGTTGCGGCATTCCGCTGCTGTCAACTCCTTCAGCAACGCACCGACCGCGCGTTCAACCTCCTCGAGGCTTCGAGCATTCGCTTTGCGCAGAAGCGTCTTCAGCTTCGAAAACGCCTGTTCAATCGGGTTCAGGTCCGGACTGTAGGGCGGCAGATAGAACAGCTTGGCACCGGCCGATCGGATGGCACGCCGGATCGCCGGATCTTTGTGGCTGCTGAGGTTATCCATCACCACGATGTCGCCTGGTTTCAACGTCGGGACGAGGAATTGCTCGACCCAGGCGAGGAAGCTTTCGCCGTCAATCGGTCCATCGAACACGCAGGGGGCGACGAAACCGTTGCAGCACAGGCCGGCGACGAAGGTGAGCGTCTTGCGCGGTCCGTGCGGGACCTTCGCGACCAGTCGCTGACCCCGCGCACAGCGGCCATGCAAGCGCGTCATGTTGGTCTTCGCCCAGGTCTCATCAACGAAGATCAGCCGCGCCGCAGAGACGGTGCCCTGTCGCTCCTTCCACTGCCGGCGCCGGCGGGCAACGTCGGCGCGATCCTGTTCGCTGGCGCGCAGGCTTTTTTTTGAAACTGAGACCGACGTGGTCGAGGAAATGCCACACGCCGTAATAGCTGACCGTGACGCCGCGTGCGGTCAGCTCAGCCAGCAGTTCGCGACCAGTGATGTCGGGTTTCTCGACCACCCGGAGGCGTATCCACGCCTCCTCGTCGGCCAGCGCGAACGGCTTTTTGCCACCCATCGGCAAAGCCGCAGGACTGCCGCTCTCCGTCGCCCGCTTGCTCCAGCGGATCGCCGAGGAGTGGCTGACGGCGAAGCGCTTAGCCGCTTCCGCCCGGCTCAGGCCGCCAGCCACCGCAGCGACCACCCGTTCGCGTAAGTCCAGTGAATAGGGAGCTCCCATGCATCGCTGGCCTCCGGTCCAGCCAGCATCTTCAATCAGAAACCTTGCCGCGCCGGAACCCCCCGCCTGCCAATTCGGCTTCAAGCGATCACGCTCTAGCTTAGCTAACCGCGCCGATCCGGCCTGGCGTTGGTGCCGGCAGGGCATCACATCGGGGGGGTCCTCGATGCCTTGCGTGCGACCTTGGCGGACTGCTGCGCATGGCGGAATAGGTTCTCGGCGCCGTGGCGGGTGCGAGGGGCTCCGGCGGCACAACGCAAGCTCGAAGATGACCGCGCCGACCGGCGAGGCGGGCGGGCCGCGGCCCGGAGTGCTTCCCTTGCGCGCGGAGGCGCTCTAGTCTCTGATAGCCTTGATCGGACAGGGGAACGCGGTCGGCCTTCTAGGCCGCGCGCCGCCATCTCGCCCGATAGCGTCGGACCGCGGATGGTCCGCCGCAATCGGACCGATGGCCGGGCTGCTGCAGTGCCGCAGGGGCCCGCGGCGCGCTGGTCCGCATTGAACGACTAGGCAGATCGCAACTGCCTACGACTACAACAGGTCAGCACATCGGCCGGTGCAAGGGCCGTGGAGGGGAGGTTAGTAGTATGTCGAAATCACCCGGGCTCTCGCGTCGCCGTGCCCTGAAGCTGGGAGCGGCCGCGAGCGCATTGCCGTTGGTGCACATCCGCACCGCCGGCGCGGCCGGCACGCTGAACGTGGGCTTCTGGGACCATTGGGTACCCAAAGGCAACGATGTCATGCAGAAGCAGGTCAATGCCTGGGCGGACAAGAACAAGGTGGCAGTCCATGTCGATTTCATCACCAGCAACGGCAACAAGCTGCTGATGACTGGCGCCGCCGAAGCGCAGGCGAAGACCGGGCATGACATCTACACGTTCTACAATTGGGAGGTGTACAACCAATCGGACTCGCTGGCTCCCGTTGATGCGCTGATGAAGGAACTGGCGGACAAGAATGGCGTGGTCAGCGAGACGGCTGAGTACCTGGCCCGGCAGAAGGGACATTGGATCGCGGTGCCCACCAGTTCCGGCAGCCAGAACAAGCCGCCCTCTGCACGCATCTCATGGTTCAAGCAGAACGGCCTCGATTTGCAGGCGATGTATCCGGTGAAGCCGGAGCATACCGCACAGCAGGACGAGTGGACCTGGGACGCGTTTCTGAAATACGCCGAGCTGGCGGCCAAGGACAACATGACATTCGGCTGCGGACTGGGCGGCAACCTCAACACCGACGCAATCGACACGCACGGCGCCTTGTTCAAAGCGTATGGAGCGGAGTTGGTCGACCGCGAAGGCAATCCCAAGTTCAAGTCCGATGAAATGCGACAAGTGCTGGAATATGCGCAAAAGCTCGTCAAGTTCTACCCAGCCGACGCCGTCAGCTACGACGATGCTTCCAATAACCGCGCACTGATCTCGGGCAAGAGCGCGCTGATCTTCAACCCGCCATCGGCATGGGCTGTGGCGGTGCGGGACAATCGTCCGGTCGGCGCGGATTGCTGGACCTTCTCCGCGCCTGCCGGACCGAAGGGGCGCTTCGTGCCGAGCGCGTTCTTCTTCTGGGGCATCTGGAAGTTCAGCAAGAACCAGAGCGCTGCCACTGAGCTGCTGGCCTATCTGATGGACCGCCCGCAGGTGGAAGAGCGATGCAGCGCCGTTGACGGCTACGACATCCCGCCCTTCGCCGGCATGCTCGACTTCAAGGTGTGGGAGACCGTCGAGCCGCCCCCCGGCACGGTCTATAACTACCCGATCCAACCGTGGCACAAGGCGCACCCAAGCCTTGCCGCTTCGGAGGCGTCGCCGGATGTTGCGGTGCAGATCTACAACGCCGCCATCCACGACCAGATGCTGGCACGGTTGAGGGAAGGACAGACGATCCCGCAGGTGCTTGCTTGGACCGAGCAGCAGCTTCAGGGGTTCACGCGGTAGGCAAGCCGATCCGGTCCGGCACTGCGGGCATCGCGGCATTGCGCTTGCCCGGGCGAGCCTGTAACCTTGCGGGAAGCGCCGCGTAGAGCGCGAGGATTGAGGTGTGGAGTTGCCCGGTAGGCACTCTACAGGATGGGAGGCTCGTTCATGGCGGTAGAGACGCAGTGCGTCTCGCTCCACAACCTGGACCGCCGGCTGGCTACCGCCTCCGGCCGCTACGCGAGGTGCGAGAGGCACTGTCGCCAGCTCTGCGTTGCGCACCGGACACGCGAGTGGCACCGACCCACCGACCGGATGGATCAGCGCGTGAGACCGCATGCGCGGGCATAGCGGGCCAGGAACCAGCATAGCCCCTGGCCGGAGGACAAAGTGATGGCCGGCAGTACCAGCATTTCGGCGGACGCGATCGCGGGCGGCCGTATCGGCGCCCGCCGCAGCGGCAGTCTGCACCGGCTCGTTAGGCGACGCAGCACGATCGCTTTCCTGATGTGCCTGCCGCTGATCCTGCTGATTGCGGCCCTGGTCATTTACCCGGCCGCGTACGCGATCTATCTCAGCACGCTGAACAAGAAGATGACCCATTTCGAGGGGCTGGGAAACTTCACCTTCCTGCTGCACCGGCCGACTTTCCAGCTCGTCATCTTCCAGAGCTGCCTGTTCGCGATCACCTCGGTGGTTTTCAAGGTGATCATTGGTTTCATCCTGGCTCATTTGATGCAGAATATCGGCAGCAGCTACCAGCGTCTCTGGCGTGGCCTGCTGCTGGTCACCTGGGTTATCCCGCTGGCACTCTCGACGCTGACCTGGTGGTGGATGTTCGACCCGGATTATTCCGCCTTCAACTGGCTGCTGGAGCGCTTCGGCTTGCAGGCGGTGCCCTGGCTCGGAGTCGGCTGGATCGCGCGGTTCTGCACGATCACGGTCAATGTCTGGTACGGCACGCCGTTCTTCTTCATCATGTATCTGGCAGCGCTGAAATCGGTGCCCGAGCAGCTTTATGAAGCGGCGGCGATCGATGGGGCGAACGCATGGCAGAGGATGATCCACGTCACCCTGCCGATGTTGCGCAATATCATCGCCATCACCGCGCTGTTCAGCCTGATCGTGACGTTCGCCGACTTCGACATCGTGCGCATCCTGACCTCAGGCGGCCCGCAGGACTTGACGCACGTATTCGCAACCTATGCTTTCCAGGTCGGCATCCAATCGGGCGACATCCCGCTGGGCGCCTCCGTCAGCCTGTTCATGCTGCCGGTGCTGGCGATCTGTGCCTATTTCGGCCTGCGCAGCGTCACGCGGCGTAACCAGGAGATCGGGGCATGAGCGTAACCGCGATCGGCGTCGGCGCGCGCACCGCCGTCCGCCGCCGCAAGTCGCACGACAGCCGGCGCTGGGCGCTTTGGGGCAGCTATCTGGCGCTGGCCTTCTTCGCGTTCGTCTACCTCGTGCCACCGTGGTACGAGCTGATGACCAGCTTCAAGACATCGGCGGAGATCTCGGCGCAGCAGGGCAACCCGTGGTATGTCCACCATCCCACGCTGGCGAATTTCTGGTACCTGCTCACCTACCATAATTTCCAGATGTACTATCTGAACACGGTGATCGTGACCGCGTGCGTGGTGGCGATCACAATGGTGATCTCGGTGCTTGCGGCGTTCAGCCTCTCGCGCATGGGTTTCTGGGGCAGCAAGACGCTCGGTACCGGCATCTTCCTGACTTACCTGATCCCGGCCTCGCTGCTGTTCATCCCGTTGTTTCAGGTGGTCGGCTGGCTCGGGCTGATCAACAGCTACTGGTGCCTGGTACTTATCTATCCGACCCTGACGGTGCCGTTCTGCACCTGGATCATGATCGGCTATTTCAGCTCGATCCCGAAGGAACTCGACGAGGCGGCGCTGATTGACGGTGCGGGCTATCTGCAGATGCTGGTGCGGATCTTCATCCCGGTGGCAATGCCCGGGCTGATCGCGGCTTCGATCTTCGCCTTCACCTTGAGCTGGGGCAATTTCATCTATCCGCTGGCGTACCTCTACACGTCGAACCAGATGGTGCTGACCGTCGGCGTGGTGAGCGACCTGATCCGCGGCGACGTGTTTGAATGGGGCAAGATCATGGCCGCCAACGTGTTGGCCTCGATCCCGCCTGTTATCATCTTCGCGTTCCTAATGGACTACTACATAGCTGGCCTTACGGCCGGCGCAACCAAGGGTTGAGGAAGCGACACATGTCCGAAGTTTCGTGCCGCAGAGTCGTCAAGGTCTATGACGGCGGCGTGCAGGCGGTCAAAGGCATTGACCTCGATATCGCCGACCAGGAATTCGTCGTGCTCGTGGGACCGTCGGGGTGCGGCAAATCGACCACCCTGCGGATGATCGCCGGGCTTGAGGAGATCAGCGAGGGCGAGATTTGGATCGGCGGAGACGTCGTCAACGACGTGCCGCCGCGCGATCGCGACATCGCCATGGTGTTCCAGAACTATGCGCTTTATCCGCACATGAGCGTGTTCGACAACATGGCGTTCGGGTTGAAGCTGCGGAAGTTCCCGCGCGACGAGATCAGGCGCCGCGTTGATGAGGCGGCGCGCATTCTCGACATCCAGGCACTGCTCGACCGCAAGCCGAAGGCGTTATCCGGCGGTCAGAGGCAGCGTGTGGCGATGGGCCGCGCGATCGTGCGCAACCCGAAGGTGTTCCTGTTCGATGAGCCTTTGTCGAACTTGGATGCCAAGCTGCGCGTGCAGATGCGCACCGAGATCAAGAAGGTGCACCAGACCGTTCGCACTACCACAATCTATGTGACGCACGACCAAGTGGAGGCGATGACGCTCGCCGACCGCGTCGTGGTGATGAACCAGGGAATAATCGAACAGGTCGGCGCGCCGCAAGAACTGTATCACAACCCGTCCACTCGCTTCGTTGCCGGCTTCATTGGAAGTCCGGCCATGAATTTCCTGTCGTGCCGCGTCGAGAACGGTGCCACGGGCGCTTCGGTCCGGATCAACGATCGGATCGTGTTACCGATTCCACCGGCGCGTGCCAGTCGCTACGCGCCGTATCAAGGGCGCGAGATGGTGATGGGCATCCGGCCCGAGCACTTGTTCGATTATCGCGAGGATGGGCGGCCTGGTTACGCGCGGATCGAAGCGCCGGTCGATGTGGTCGAGCCGATGGGGATGGAGACCATGGTCCATTTCTTCATCGACGGCACGCCGATGTGCGCTCGGTGCGATCCCTCCACGCCTGCAGCGCCGGGCGAGACGTTGCCGTTGACTGTGGATATGAACAATATGCACCTAATGGAGTCGAGCACAGGCCGGGTCGTATAATATAAGTTGGATTCCCCTGATGCACATCTGACCGTCACGAGCACAACCTAGCTACAGTCCCGGCTGTGCCTCAGCCATCGGACGCCAGCAAGCCTGCTAGAACCCCTTCGAGCCGCTCAAGGATGGTCGCCGGACGGCGGAGACGGCGCCGTGAGCGCTTCGCGCCTAGCACCGACCCAAAGCAGCACACGAGAATTCTTAACCTACGGGAAGGACATTCTACACACAGAAAGCGAAGGCGGGCCGGCTGTACCCGCCGTTCACGCTTGTGCGCGATCCACGGGCTACTGCATGACCTTGGCGCGCAAACAAGCGTATTCCTGGTCCGAGATCGTTCCTGCCTTCTTCAGCCTTTCAAGCTTTTCGATCTCGTCAGCGACGCTGAAGCCCACGACCTGGCGCAACTCTTCGCGTGCCTGCCGCGCCCGAGCATTGTTCCGTTCTGCCATGCCACGCCCCTGCGTGAGCAGATAGGCAAAGATGCCCACATATGGCAACACGATGAGCAGAATTACCCAAATTATTTTGGCCAGTCCGGATACGTCGCTGCGACGGAACAGGTCGCTCGTGATGGTGACGAGCAACCAGAACCAAAGGACGAACACGAACACCGCGAAGACATCGGTCACGAAATTGGGGAAGCTGAACCCACCCTGAAACAACACGTCCCACCCCCGATTGTTATAGACAGGTCCAGTAGCGCAATACTGAGGCCAGCGCCAGCGCCCGCGACTAGAGGGAGGGGCTAATCAGCCCAGGCGCACATAAGAATGCCGAGGTCCCATCCGGCATTCCCCCGTGAGCGCTGCGCGCCCGATTGCGTGCATTCTTGTAGATCTTCCCGTCCTTCATGATGACGAGAAAGCTCTCGCCTGGATTTGCAACGAGGCGGCGCTCCTCAAGCGGATTTCCATCGACGAGCAGCAGATCGGCATGTGCGCCCTCTTCCACAACCCCCAACGTCCCAGGATAGGGATTGCGTGGGCCGGACAAGCCAAGCAACTCGGCGTGGCGTTGGCGGCGGTTGCCATCTGCAAAATTTCGGACGTGGCGTACCAGCGAGTCATATAACACCAGACGACAAGCCGACGCCCCCCTCGTCATGGCCGGACCTATTGGGCCGACCATGCCGGCCAGAACACCGCCGGCCGTGACGATGGACGGGTAGGCGGCGTCAGGGCCGGAGCGCGAGGAATTCGGCGAGCGCTTCCTGCACGGCGCAGGCGCGCCACGACCGGCCATTCATTGGCTCTACGACAAAATGGTCGGTAGCGCGCCACATCGTCCAGAGCCGCAGGCCGGCCTCATTGCCCTCGTAGAAGGCGAGCACTTCCTCGTATTCCTCCCCTTCCACATGATGATCAAGCTCGACCACCATTCGTATAGCCTGAGCTTCCGCCCAGCATTTCAGCTCCACCAGGTCGGAAATTTCGAAAGCGAGCCCCTTCGGCAGGGGGCGACTCAGGCTCGGTAAGCTCATTCGTTTACCCCCAATTGGCCAGACTGGCCCTGGAAACGGCAGCAGCACCACACGACGAACTGCGGTGTAGGAGCGATCCTGGGAAACCGGAGCGATCCGCCCGACGGCGCCGAATGAACGATAGGTTACCCTTCACGAACCCGTGAACGCAAGTACTAAATCTGAGATTCCTTTGTCCAGGTCTATCGATTTCGCAAAGAGAACAGAACCGGCAGATCAAAAGGCTTACCAGTGTCTGCGCGCCAGCGACTGGGTTGCGGGCCGTGACACCATCATTCTGGCGCAAGCCGCTGTCATTCCTGCGAAAGCTTGTGCAAAGCGGGTATCCCGCCGCGGCGCCGGAAACTGAACAGAGATGTTCAGAGCGCATGCCAGCCAACGTACTGGCGCAAAGGTCAGCGCCGCCGATTGAGGACCTCCTCAATTCTGACGCCAGACGACCGCCTATTGTTCGGTGTGCCGAAACTGGCGGGAAACGACGATGGAGGTGGGGGCAGGCGGGCAGCGGCTGCACCAGCCGCTGCCCCCCATTGCTAGCCGTTGTTGGCGTTGTTGCCGCCGGCCGGGTTCACCGCCACGAAGGCCGGCTGGCCGTCATGGATGATGCGCAGCGCTACAGCCTGGTCGTTGCGCTCGGCGTTGCGGATCGCGCTCGCCGCCTGCGCCGGATCTGTCACCGGATGGGTGCCGACGCCGACGATCACGTCGCCAGCCTGGATACCGGCCTGATCGGCTGGCGAGCCCGGCTGAACCTCGGTCACCACCGCACCCTTCGTGCCGTCCGGCAGATTGAGTTGACCGGCGATGTCAGGGGACAGCGAGCCTAGGGCGAGACCGAGCCGGTTCCGCTCCGGATGCGGGTGGGCCCCGTTCTCGGCCGTCTGCTGCTCGCTCGGCAGTTGCCCTACATGCACGTCCATGGTTTGTTCATGGCCGTCGCGTAGCACGTCCAGATGCGCCGTATAGCCCGGCTGGATACCGGCGATATCCACCGCGAGGTCGCGCGGGTTCTTCACCTGCTCACCGTTCACCGAGCGGATCACATCGCCGGGCTGCAAGCCGCCGTGATCGGCTGGCGTGTTCGGCTCCACTGCCGCGATCAGCGCGCCGCCAGCGCTCGGCAAGTCGAGCGCTTTCGACATCGCCGGCGACACTTCTTGCGCCTCCACGCCGATATAGCCTCGGGTGACATGGCCGGACTGCTCCAGGTCGGCTGTGATCTGCTTGATCAGATTGGAGGGGATCGCGAAGCCGATGCCAATCGAACCACCGGTCGGCGACAGGATCGCGGTATTCATGCCGATCACCTTGCCATCCTGCGTCATCAACGGCCCGCCTGAGTTACCCTCGTTGATCGGAGCATCGACCTGGATGAACTGGTCATACGGCCCGGCGCCGATGTTGCGGCCAAGCGCCGAGACAATGCCGGCCGTCACCGTCTCTGACAGGCCGAACGGGTTGCCAATCGCGATCACCCACTCGCCCGGCTGGACCTCGCTGGAGTTGCCGAGCTCCACATAAGGCAGCGTATGGTGCGCATTGATCTTAAGCAGCGCGATGTCGGTACGCGGGTCGGCGCCCACGACGGTAGCCGGCAGCGTCTGGCCGTCGTCGAGCGTGACGGTGATCCGGCTGGCGTTCCGAATCACGTGGTTGTTCGTGACAATCAGCCCGTCCGGATTGATAATGAAGCCGGAGCCGCGCGCCTCGACCGGGCGCTCCTGCTGCGGACTCTGGTTGAACGGAAACTGGTTGAACGGGAAAGGCAGGCTGGGGTTGCCCTGGAACTGCTGCTGCTCGTCGCTTGCCTGCGCCTGTTTGAGATAGTTCGTTACGGAAACTACCGCGGGCTTCACCTGGGCGACCAGATGCGTGAAGCTGGGTAGGCGCTCCGGCATGGCAGCCTGTTGCTGGGTGTTGATCGGCGGTCGCGCCTGACCGCCCCCAGCTTCAGTGTTCACCTGCACCTGCTGTGTGGACGCGGGTGGAGTCGGCGTCGGGCCGTTGGCCGTGGTTGGCGCTGCGAACGCGACGACGTAGCCAGCCAGCGCAGTGCTGGCGAGCAAGGCTGCGGCAAGCGTGCCGCGCCGCAAGCGGCGGGCGGCTGACTTCGGATCAGACATCGAACCTCCTTCGGGGATGAGTAAAGCGGTGAGTGATGTAGTTCCCGCCTCGGCGCAGAAATGCCGATTGTCAGTTAAACGTTCCCGCGCCATCTCAGTTAATGTTCTGTCATTCCAGTTCTTCGCGGCAAGAGAGGACTTGGCAGGCGCCGCCTGGCCTGTCGGCGGCGCCCTAGCGCCACCACCCGGCGGCGTCGGCGATCTTGCAAGGCGTTGCTGATCCGCCTGCATAGCGGTGGAACTGGTGGGCCGGCTGGCTCGGCTCGGGCTGGTCGAGCGGCAGGAGGACCCTGTCGATCACCGCCATGTGCGTCTCGCCCTTACGCCCAGCAGACGCTCTGTTGGGCGAGCTGTCGGCAGCACATCTCAACGAACTGCGCGCAATCCGCCGCGCGCTCTCGACCTGTTGCATAAGTTCGCGGCGCCCCCCTAGTAAGATTCCCCTCGTCCAAGAAGGCCGAACAGGAGCGAACCATGCCGCCGCAGCCAGCGATGCCGGACGGGGCGCCGCCCGAGGCGCTGGAAGAAGAGACGATCCGCCGCGTCGCCTGGCGGCTGCTACCGTTGCTGATGCTCGGCTATTTCTGCGCCTATCTCGATCGCGTGAACGTCGGTTTCGCCGGACTGACGATGAACAAGGCGCTGGGCTTCTCGGAAGCCGTGTTCGGCTTCGGCTCGGGCATCTTCTTCGTCGGCTATTTCCTGTTCGAGCTGCCGAGCAACCTGATCCTGAACCGTGTCGGTGCACGACGTTGGATCGCTCGTATCCTGCACACCTGGGGCATCATCTCCGGCTTGACCGCACTCGTCTGGAACGAGTGGAGCTTTTACGGCATACGCTTCGCGCTCGGGCTTGCCGAAGCGGGATTCTATCCAGGTGTGGTGCTGTATCTGACCTGGTGGTTCCCATCCCGTTACCGCTCACGAATGATGGCGTTCTTCCAATCGGCCAGCGCGATCTCGCTGATTATCGGGCCGATCGTCTCCGGGCAGTTGCTACGACTGGACGGCTGGGGCGGGCTTGCCGGGTGGCAATGGCTGTTCGTAGTCGAGGCGATCCCGCCGATCGTCATGTCGGTGGTCGTACTGCTGCTACTGACCGATCGTCCCTTGCACGCGCTCTGGCTGCGTGAGGAGCAACGGCAGTGGTTGACCCAGCGCATCGACGCAGAGCAAGCGCACCGCGAGTCCGTGCACCGCTTCGCGCTCGGCGAGGCGCTGCAGAACAGCCGTGTGTGGTGGCTGACCCTGGTGTATTTCGGTCAGAACGTGTCGAACTACGGGCTGCTGATCTTCCTGCCGCAGATCATCAAGGCATTCGGGGTTGGTTACGGAATGACCGGCGTGCTGAGTGCACTGCCTTTCGTGTTTGCTGCCGTGGCGATGATCGTATGGGGCTGGCACTCCGATAGTACCGGCGAGCGCACCTGGCACGTGGCGGGAGCCTGCTTTCTGGCCGCGGCCGGACTGGCCGCATGCATGCTGCTGCAAGGGCGTCCCGCGCTCATGATGGTGGCGCTGATCGTCGCGGCGATGGGTCAGCAGAGCATCGCGCCGACATTTTGGTCGTTGCCTACCGCGATGCTGTCCGGCACTGCCGCAGCCGGTGGGATCGCGTTGATCAATTCGGTCGGGAATCTGGGCGGCTTCGCTGGGCCCTATGCGTTCGGACTGATCCACGACGCCAGCGGCAGCAACACGATCGCACTGCTCGCCCTGGCCGTGGCGCCAGTGATCTCGGCGATCGTCATTGTGGCGCTCGGGCACGATCGGCGGCTCGAGCGCATCCCCGAGCGTACCGCGCCCGCATGAATATCAGTTGTCAGTAGTCAGTTGTCAGAGAGATGGATCGCAGCCTCGAGTCGTTTCTGTCCCGCCGACGATTGATCATGGACCGCTGATTCAGTAATCGGCGAGCCGAACACGGCCTGGTACCGCTCTGACAGCTCCTCCGCTGTATCCTGGGCCTTCTCCCATTTCTTCCCAGTCCCGGCCATCACCGTCCGATACAGGCACGGCACCGCCCGCTGATAATCCGGCTCCCGCAGCGCCAGTCGCCGACGACGAAAATCATCGTCAAAATGATCCAGCAGAAAGCGATATGCCGGCAGCTCGCTCAGCAGAATGGTGATCAGGTCCTCCGCTTGTCGCGGTTCGAACTCGACCAGATCGAGAATCGCCAGCCTGGCGCTTTCGAAGCCCAGGAACTGCATGTAGATCACGTTGCACAGGGTCCGGCGCCATGTAGGATCCGGGATCGCCGGAAGATCGTCGAACTTGCGCAGATAGTCGCGCATCACCTTCATGTAAGTATAGAACGCGGTGACGTTCTTCACCACGCCCGCCTCGAGCAATTGAAGGTCCTTGATCGTTGTATCGAATACCGAGAAATAGCTCTCCTGGGAGGTGAAGCGGCCAACGCTCGGCGCATGACCGCCGGTCGCCGAAGCCGGCACCCCGGCCGTGAATATGTCGGCAAAGTGCTTGACCATATCGACAATGGTGCCGACGCGACAGATAGTCGCAATCTCGCACGCAAATAGATCGACCACGCCCAGCCGCGAGCTACCGGCTTGGTATGTCCAGGCCAGCACCCCGCAACCGAGCGAGACGACAGCGCCGATGAACACGCCGCTGTCGACGACCGCGTCGAAGGCAATCCGCATCCACAGCCAAATGCCATGCGGCTCTGCGACCTTCGACCAGTTCGTCATCACCTCATGTTCGAAGTCGAATGCCAACGCCAGCACCGTTGCGGTGATCATCAGGATGATAGTGACCCAGAAGATCAGCCGCAGATCGGCGACGTGGCGCGACTTGCCCAGTCGGACGAAGGTCGAGGATTCATCGCCGCGGTGGAGGTCGCGGATGATGGGGAACGGCGAAGCGGCTGATAACAGGCGCATGCTGGCCTCCGCACAGATCCTGGCTGCGCCACGCCAGCACGCCGCCGCAGCGGGGCGCTATGACCCAGGTCACACCTCGGTTGCCGGCAGCTCCCAGCCGAGCCATTCGCACAGGGCGCGTCCCATCGCCCACTCCTTGTCGGACTCTGACAGAAAGGGGAGTTCCTCGGTGAACAGCGTGACCGCCTGGCGATAAGGGCAGGGGAGGCGGGTCAGGTCGGTTCCCCAGAAGGTGCGCCGCGGCCCGAACGCATCGAACACCTGGCGGATGTACCCATGGATGTTTCTGTACGGATAAGGCTCCGAGGAGACGCAGGGCAGCGCCGAGGCCTTGGCGGCAACGTTGGGCAGTCGCGCCAACCGCAGGAGAGCCGGCAGGCGGCCAAATGCCTCCGCATCCTTGCCGGGCCCGAGCTGCAGATGATCCAGTATCAGCCGAAGCCTCGGGTGACGCTCGGCCAGCCGGTCGAGCGCTTGGACATGGCCGCGGGCGATGATCATCACCGGCAGCGCGTACCGCTCGCAAGCCTCCCATAGCCACTCCGCATTGTCATCGTAGAGCCACGTCATCTCCGGCCGGTACACGAAGCGCAGCCCCAGCATCCCCGGTTGCTCTTTCCACCGCGTCAGCAGGTCGCGATTGGCCGGATCGATTGTGAACCGGCCCATGATTGCGAAGCGGTCGGGATGCGCGCGCGCCGCTGCCAAAGCCAGGTCGTTGCGATCGCCTTCCCACGAGGGCGGCACGATCACCGCGCGGTCGACACCGGCCGCGTCCATCTCGCGCAGTGCATCGTCCTTCGTGAAGGGGGTCGGGCGGTGCGCGTTGCCGCGCCCATAGGCGGGCCAAGGGCGCTCGGGCGTATCGGCACCCCAGATATGGATCTGCGCATCCACGATCAGCATGGCCATCCCTCGTTTGTATCGGCTCGGCCGCGCACCCCGAGGTCGACGGACGGGCGGCGGCATGATAACCGAATAGCATCCCGGCGAGGAGCCTGGTCGATGATGAAACTCAGCGCGCGAAATCAGATCAAGGGCAAGATAGTTGGGGTCACCAAGGGGCAGACCACGGGCCACGTCCGCATCGACATCGGCAACGGCGTAGTCATCACCTCGTCCATTACCAATGAGGCGATCGACGATCTCGGTCTTGCTGTCGGCGACGAGGCCATCGCCGTGATCAAGGCCTCGGACGTCATGGTGGCAAAATAGTGCCGAGCCGCCGCCGGCTTGCGATCCTGACGATCGCCGTGCCGGTCCTGATGGGCTGGCCATCCGCATTCGCCGGCGATGTGCAGCTTGTGGCACCGAACGGACGCATGCAGCATCTGGATCCCGCGGCGCTCGCGCAAATGCCTTCCGTTAAAACACATGTCTCCTTTCTGACCGAGCATGGAACCGAGACGGCTGACTACACGGGCGCGACGCTGTGGTCCGTGCTCCAACAACTGGGTCTGGTTACAAGCGCCAACCCACGCGATCGGGAGAAGCAGGCGATCGTCGTCACTGGCCACGACGGCTACGCGATCGTGCTGGCGATGGCGGAGATCGATCCAGCGTTCGAGGGCAAGCAGATCGTTCTAGCCGATCAGGTGAACGGTCACCCGCTGCCGGCTGGCGAGATCCGTCTTGTAGTGCCTGGGGATCGGCGCGGCGGCAGAAGCGTGCGCGACGTCGCACGCATCGACATCCGAACCGTGGCGCCATAACGGAACGCGGCGTAGCTTGTAGGGCGGACGTTAGTCCGCCACTCCGCACACCTGTTTCATCAAGATCAGCGGTTTGGTTGACGGTATCATAATCAATGGCACTTGAACGCTTCGAACGGCTCGCGGCAGGAAAGGCATCGGTGCAGTGACTTGCAGGCGGTCGAGCCGAATTCGCTGATCTGCTCAGTATCGGCGCTGCCGCAGCGCGGGCACACGCATGCCGCCGCGGCAAACAGGGCGCGGCGCGACGCACCGGGAGGCGGCGGAGCGATCCCCGCCGCAGCTAGCTTCGCGCGCCCTGCCTCGCTCAGCCAGTCCGTCGTCCAGGCCGGCGACAGCACCGTCCGGATGCGCGCATTTTCAATCCCGGCGTAGGCCAACGCAGCCTGGATGTCGAGCGTGATCACATTCATTGCCGGACAGCCGGAATAGGTCGGCGTGATCGTCACTTCCACTTGCCCGTCCCGCACTGTCACACCGCGCAGAACACCCAGATCGGCGACCGTCAGCGCCGGGATCTCCGGATCAACCACAGCGGACGCGCTCTCCAACGCTCGTTGCCGAAGCGCCTCGTCAGCCGCGTTCACCAACTTGCTCCCGGATAGGCGCGTTGCAGATATTGCATCTCGGCCAGCAGCAGCCCGAGTTGCTCGCTATGCAGTCCGCGCCGCCCGCCGCTCTGCATCCAGCGAGCCTGCGGGCGGGCCAGCGTCGCGCGGCCCAGGACCGATTCAAGTGTGGCCTCCCAGACCCGCAGAATTGCGCCCGGGTCGGGAATGATCCCGTCGGCGATCAGCGCGGCATCGGCCTCATCGGCCTCAAACAGCTCGTCGGTGAACGGCCATAACGCCTCCAGCGCGGCGGCGGCGCGGCGGTTGCTCTCGGCGGTCCCGTCGCCCAGGCGGATCAGCCACTCGGCGGCGTGGCGCAGGTGATAGGCGGACTCCTTCTCCGCCTTGGCAGCAATGGCCGCGATCGCCGGCTCCGTGGCGGCACACGCCGCGCGCCAGAACGGATCGGCAAACGCGCTGTAGAGAAGCTGCCGGACAATCGTCTGCGCGAAATCGCCGTTCTGCCGCTCGACCAGCAGGCAGTTCCGGTATTCCCGGTCGGTGCGTAGATAGGCGAGCTGATCCTCGCTGCATCCGCTCCGCGAACCCGCCTCAGCGTAAAGCGCACGGGCCAAGCCGATCTGATCCAGCGCGATATTGGCCAGCGCCAGGTCTTCTTCAGGCGTGGGGGCGTGGCCGCACCACTCGGACAAACGGTGTCCCAGCACCAGCGCATCGTCCGCACGCCGCAAAAGCTGCAAAATCAGTGGGGTCTCGTCGATGCTTATCACACCGGCCATCGGGCGGGCTTAGTCGGCCGCGGCGGCGGCCACCCTGACGCGGGCCCATACTGCCTCGCCGAACGCCTCGAAGATGCGGCGGGAGACAGCGTCGGTTGGGAAATCGTATTCGGGATGCCACTGGACCCCGACGGCAAAGCCCGGGGCGTTCGCCACCCGAACCGCCTCGATCAGCCCGTCCGGAGCGACCCCCTCGGCCACCAGCCCCGGAGCCGGCCGGTCGATTCCCTGGTTGTGCAGCGAGTTCACCGGGATCTCGGTCGCGCCGGCGATCCGGTGCAACCAGGTTCCGGGCACGACCCGGACGGCGTGCGCCTTGCCTCGGGTTACCTGCGACAAAGGGTGCATAATGCTGGAATGGTCCAGTCGGCTGGGCAGGTCCTGCAGGCGCTGATGCAGGCTGCCGCCCAGCGCCACGTTCAGCTCCTGCAGGCCGCGGCAGATCGCCAGCACGGGGACGCCGCGCGCCACGGCAGCCCGGATCAGCGGCAAGGTGGCGGCGTCGCGGGCATGGTCCTCGTGCACCCCCTCGGGGTGCGGAGGGCCGCCGTACAGGCTGGGCTGCACGTTGGATCGGCTGCCGGTCAGGACAATGCCGTCGAGCCGGTCGAGCAGCGTCTCCACGCAGGCGGCGGTGCCGCTGGCGGGGATCAGCACGGGGACCCCGTGCACCACTTGGTCGATAGCGCGGACATAGGTGTCGGAGGCCGCGTGGTTCGGCATGCCGGACGTGCCGAACTGCTTCACGCAACAGCTTATGCCGATAAGGGGCTTCACCGCGGTTCCGAGTCCATAGCGCAAAGCATAATCCGACCCGTTTGCGTCAACAATGCGTCATATGAGCCCGCCCCGGGCATACTGCCACCCCTCCGGCGCAGGGCGGGCCCACACCAGACGCCGTTCTCCCGTCCCGTCCTCTCATGGCCTGGCTTGGCCGGGCCATCCACAACTTTGTCGCAGCGCGAGCGCCCCGCATAAGTCCTCGCATCGTCACAGTCCTTGGTGGGACCGGGTTCCTTGGCCGCCGAATCGTTCGCCATCTGCTCGAACAGGGCTTTGCCGTACGGAGCGCCTCACGCCACGTCCGAACGAGCCAGGAACTCACCGGTGCAACAGAGCCTCGCCTTCAATCGATTGAAGCCGACATTCACGACGAGCACTCGGTAAGCGATGCGGTCTCCGGTGCTTACGCCGTGGTGAATGCGGTCAGCCTCTATGTTGAACATAGCAAGGAAACCTTTCGCTCCGTGCATGTTGATTGCGCACGGCGCGTTGCCGCCGCTGCGCATAGGGCCGGGGTCGAGCGCTTCGTTCATGTCTCCGGGATCGGCGCCGATGCGGCGTCAGACTCGTCTTACATCCGTAGCCGCGGGGTAGGCGAGGCGGCGGTACGATCCGATTTCCCAAGCGCGATCATAGTCCGCTCGGCAGTCATGTTCGGGCCCGACGACGCGTTTCTCACCGTCATCCTCAGCCTGTTCCGGCGATTTCGCATCCTTCCGATGTTCGGCAACGGCGCCACGAGGTTGCAGCCTGTCAACGTCGAGGATGTTGCCGAGGCGATCGTCTGGTTTGTGCAGCGGACGCACACAAGCGCCGGCATATTCGAATGCGGTGGTCCTCGCGTGTACTCATACCACGAGCTGCTCCGGACCATAGCGACCGAAGCTGGCCTTAAGCCACTTCTCGTTCCGGTGCCGTTTGCAGTCTGGCACGCGCTGGCTCATGTCGCGGAGCTCCTGCCCAATCCGCCCTTTCACGCGCAACCAGGTCGAGCTCATGCAGATCGACACCGTGGCCACGCCGCAACTCCCCGGCCTCGCAGAGCTGGGCATCTCCCCGCAGCCGATCGAGGACACTGTTCGTCGCCTGGCGCGACAGTGTTGATCCGATGCCGAGCCATCTGCTGCCCACAATCACGCCCGGGCGATCCATCCCCCGGATCGCAAGCTCCGGTTTCGTGGTTGTATGCTACGCGTCGAGCAGGGAGGGGAGGGGCCGATGAGCCAAGCCGAAGGCCTGCGCCAGGTGGCGTGGCTCGCCTGCGCGGGTGGCGGACAGGTGGTGGTCGACGGGCGCTTCGCCTTCATCGGGCACATGGCGGCGCCGCACGGCACCTCGGTGGTGGACGTGGCGGATCCGGCTCACCCGCGCATCGTCGCCGAGATCGACATCCCGCCCGGCCTGCACTCGCATAAGGTACGCGTGGCCAATGGCACCATGATCGCCAACCGCGAGCGCCATGGCGGCGAGCCTGGGGCGGACGATTTCGTCGGCCTGCGCATCTTCGATGCCGCCGACCCGCGCCGGCCACGCGAGATCTGCCGCTGGGCCTGCGGCGGCATGGGAGTGCACCGGTTCACCTTCGACGGGCGCTACGCGTACATCTCCCCCGAGCTCGACGGCTATGTCGGCAACATCGTGATGATCCTGGACTTGGCCGACCCAGCCCGGCCGCAGGAAGTTGGGCGTTGGTGGATGCCGGGCCAGCACGTCGCCGGCGGTGAGACGCCAACATGGCAGGGCAGGGCGCATCGCTGCCACCATCCGATCCGGCTCGGCGATCGGTTGTATGTCAGCTACTGGCCACGGCGGCGCGGTGATCCTGGACATCAGTGACATGCAGCGGCCCCTGATGGTGTCGTCGATCGATATGAGCCCGCCCTATGCCTGGCCAACGCACAGCGTGGTGCCGGTGCAGCAGCCGATCGCCGGCCAGCGTTGGATGCTGGTAGCGGACGAACACGTGGCGCCACTGGCGCCCGACCTGTCTCCCGAAATGCCGTCCTTCATCTGGATGATGAACATCACGGAGGAAACGCACCTGATCCCGGTCGGCAGCTTCCAGGTGCCGGAGCTGGTCGGCCACCGCAACCCGCTGATGACCGGCTGTCACCAGCCCGTAGAGATAATCCCCGGCACCGAGGTCGCCGCTGCCTGGTTCGCCAGCGGCCTTCGCATCATCGACATCTCCAACCCGCACAGCCTGCGCCAGGTCGCGTTTTACGTCCCCGATCCGCCACCCGGCGCCGACCGGCCGAGCAGCAACGATCTGTTCATCGACGATCGCGGGCTGATCTACCTGATCGACCGCAACCGCGGCCTCACGATTCTGGAGCGAACATGACACTGCGACCGGCGGCCGCAGCACCCGTCCACCTCTCCCGCTCTGCGGGAGAGGTCGGTTCGCAAAGCGAACCGGGTGAGGGTGCCGGGCGCAAGGAGCAACTGACATGAGCCCCGCCGGCGATCCTCTGCTGCAGCCGTACCGGCTGAAGCATCTCACGCTGCGCAACCGGATCATGAGCACGGCGCACGAGCCGTTCTACTCCGATGACGGCATGCCGAAGGACCGCTACCGCCTGTACCACGTGGAAAAAGCGAAGGGCGGCGTGGCGCTGACCATGACTGCCGGCTCGGCGGTGGTCTCGCCGGACAGCCCGCCTGTGTTTGGCAACCTGCTCGCCTGGCGTGACGAGATCGTGCCGTGGATGCGCCGCCTGGCCGACGAATGCCACGCGCACGGCAGCGCGGTGATGATCCAGCTCACGCATCTCGGCCGGCGCACCGCGTGGAACAAGGCGGACTGGCTGCCGGTGCTGGCGCCCTCGCCCGTGCGCGAGCCGGCGCACCGGGCATTCCCAAAGGCGCTCGAGGACTGGGACATCGATCGTATCGTTGCCGACTATGCCGCCGCCGCGCAGCGCATGCAGGCGGCCGGGCTGGATGGGCTGGAGATCAACGCCTATGGCCACCTGCCCGACCAGTTCTGGTCGCCGGCGACCAACAAGCGCGACGACGCGTATGGTGGCAGTCTGGAGAACCGCATGCGCTTCAGCCTGCGCGTGCTGCAGGCGATGCGCACGGCAGTCGGGCGGAATTTCCTGCTCGGCGTGCGCATGGTCGCCGACGAGGACTGGGAGATCGGCCTATCGCGCGACGACGGCATCGAGATCGCACGGCGGCTGCGCGATTCGGGTCTGGTCGACTTCCTGAACATCATCCGCGGCCATATCGAGAGCGACGCGGCACTGGTGAAGGTGATCCCAATCCTGGGCATGCGCTCGGCACCGCACCTCGATTTCGCCGGCGAAGTGCGCGCGGCGACCGGGTTCCCCGTGTTCCATGCGGCGCGAATCAACGACGTGGCGACGGCGCGGCATGCGATCGCCGCCGGCAAGCTGGATATGGTGGGGATGACGCGGGCGATGATCGCCGACCCGCATCTGGCGCGCAAAGTAGCGGGAGGGCGTGAGGCAGAGATCCGTCCCTGCGTCGGCGCCAGCTATTGTATCGATCGCATCTACGAGGGCAACGAGGCCCTCTGCATCCACAATCCGGCGACCGGCCGCGAGGCGTCTCTGCCGCACGTGATCGAGCGTGCCTCGGGGCCGGCGCGGCGCGTCGTGGTGGTGGGCGCCGGCCCGGCGGGGCTGGAGGCGGCGCGCGTTTCTGCCGAGCGCGGGCATGTGGTGATGGTGTTCGAGGCGGCGGAACGCGCCGGTGGCCAAGTATTGCTGGCGGCACGATCGCCGCGCCGGCGCGAGCTGATCGGGATCATCGACTGGCGGCTGGCGCGGTTGGAGGCGCTGGGCGTGGGTATTCGGTTCGGCGTTTATGCCGATGCCGTAACGGTGGTCGGGGAGGGGCCTGAGGTGGTGTTCGTCGCCACCGGCGGCGTTCCCAACACAGCGGTGCTGCGCGAGGGGAATGATCTGGTGGTCTCGACCTGGGACGTGGTTTCGGGCCAGATGGCGCCCGCCGAGCGCGTGCTGATCTATGATGACAACGGCAACCATCCGGGGATGCAATGCGCCGAGATGCTCGCGGAAGCCGGCGCGGCGGTGGAGATGGTGACGCCCGAGCGCTTCTTCGCCCCCGAGATCGGTGGCCTGAACCACGCCGAGTATGCACGCGTCTTCCACCGGCGCGGGGTGCGACTGACGATCAACACCCGCGTGCTGGCGGTCCGGCGGGAGGGCAACGAGTTGGTCGCGACGCTTGGCAGCGACTACGACGGACGAACGGAGGAGCGGCGGGTCGATCAGGTGGTGGTCGAGCACGGGACCGTGCCGCTGGATGATTTGTACCAGGAACTGCGGCCCGAGTCGGTCAATCTCGGTGAGGTGGATTACGGCGCGCTACTGGCCGGACGCCCGCAGGGGGTGGTGCGCAATGCGGACGGGCGCTTCCGGCTGTTCCGGATCGGCGATGCGGTGGCGAGCCGCAACATCCACGCCTCTGTGTTTGATGCGTTGAGGTTGGCGAAGGACACGTAGGGGCAGGCCGTTCCATCCGATAACTGCCTTGGGTCAAAAACAGCGTCGGAGGCCGGTGATAGGGCCTCAAGCCCCGCCAGCGTAGATTGGACCGCCGCTTCCTGCCGCACGAGGCCGCAAAATGTCAGAAATTCAGCGGTCCTCACCCGTAGTCCGCCGATCCCGCTCTCGTTCGCGACCACCATGATGCGGAACAATGTTGTAGCATTTCGAGCTCTGCTTCAATCTGTGTATCACTCCTAACCGGAGGCGTCACCGGCTATCCTTGGTTGGCGCCGCCACAATGACCGCGCAAGGGAGTTCACTATCGGTCCGCCCAGCACCACGAGCAGCGTCCGCATTGAGTTCAGGCCTCCCCAAGGAGAGCTCAAATCAACAGGCTAATCGACAAGCACTCCGATAATGAAATCGTCTGCGGCCCGCTCGGGCATGGCAAGTCTAGCCAGTGACATCGGTAGCTCCGGTGCCTGAGGGACACCCTTCGGTCGGCCAGCTTACCAGCTTGCGAGCCGCCGCAGCAGCGGGGTCTTCTTCTGCTGATGCTCCGCCATTCGGGCCAGCAGGCGATCGAGTTGCATGACCGCCTCCAGCACATAAGGACCTTTGTTGAGCATCACGCATTCGGCTCGCGCTGCCATTGCAGCGTCGGTCATCTCGCCGCGAACCTTAACACCTTTCTTAATGAGACTCTCCAACACCTGCGTCGCCCAAATCACCGGCACCTGCGCCGCTTCGCCGATCCACAGGATCTCTTCCTGCATCTCGGCCGTGCGCACGAAGCCGATTTCAGCGGCAAGGTCGCCGCGCGCAATCATGATTGCGGTGGGTTGGCGCGACGCCGCTTGGACCACCATGGACGGCAGGTTTCGCAGCGCCCGCGGCGTCTCGATCTTCAGGATGACCGACAGCTTCTGCCAGTCGGCTGGGCGACGGCGGACCAATTCGTCCTGCAGCATCGCGACGTCTTCTGCCGATTGCACGAAGGAGTAGCTGATGCCGTTTGCGTGCGCGGCCACGAACGACAGATCTTCAAGGTCTTTTGCTGTCAGGGGGCTGACCATCAGTTCAGTGTCGGGAAAGCTCAACCCCTTCTCTGGGCGCAGCTTCACGCCCAGGGCCTGCCCTCGGTCGATCTCTACCACCGCACCCCAGGGCTCGCATCGCACGACCTCGCCACCGGCCTTGGCGTCATCCAGGAAGATGCGGTCGCCCGGGCGGACTGCGTCCAGCGCCTCCGGCAGCATGCACTCCGCAGCAAATGCTGGAGCGTCCTCGGTTAGGTCCTTGAGGCTGCCGGGCCGTACCAACGCGAATCTGGTGCCGGCGCGCAGGTGCTTGTCGCCCTCCGGACAGCGCGTCTCGCCCGTTCGGATTTTTGGACCGCCCAGGTCCATCAGCACCACCAGCCGCCGCCCGGTTTCCACCTCGGCCGCGCGGGCGTGCTCGATCATGCGGCCCCAGGCGCGGGCATCGTCATGGGCGCAATTGATCCGTAGAGCCTCGACGCCAGCCTTCGCCAAGCTGCGGATGAAGCCTGCGTCGTCAGCGGCCTCGGAAGGGCATGTGACCAGCAATGCAGCGCCACGGTCTGAGGCCGGCCCGAGAACCTCCTCGGTACGCGCCTCCAGCAGCGCCTCGCCGGCGAAAAATGCCTCCTCGGACGGATAGGGTGAAGGCGCGCGCCCGGCCAGCGCAGCGAGGCTGGCCACGACTGCGTCAAGCCCTGGTAGTACCCGACTTTCCAGGCGGCCGAGCGACGACAGGCCAACCGTCATGAGGCGGCGCTGCAGTGGCCGCAAGTCCCGGCGGCGCAAGGCGAGGTAATGCGAGAGATTCGTCGCGCTCATGGCAAAGCCACGGCTGTCGCTTGGTTGCGGCCAATTCGCACGAATTGCTGCGCCATCAGCAACTACTGCCGCGCGGAGAGCGGCCATCTCATCATGGAGATCGGCAAAACTTAGTGGTTTCTGCATCTCGTTGGACATGACGGGATTTCCCTCCCTCCGGCAGACCAGACTCGCGGGTCGCCAAATGCGTGGCTGGCTAAAGTTCGTGGACTTCAGTGGCGTGACAAACGGTGTTCGATGACGCGCTGAGGCCGTTTGGTTGAATGGTCGCTGGGCGTCATTGATCTCGGTCAAGCGAGAGGTCGTTGTCGGCGTCCTTCGATCAGGGGAGCAGAGGGAGGCTTTCGACGCCCCACGTCGCTGATCCGTGCCTGAAGCGCGAGGTCGAAGCTTCTCCGGGGCATGAAATTTGTGTGTACGTCCGCTTTGCGGTGGAGAGCGGTCGTGGTTGGGGCCGCAGGGGCCCTGCCCTTCGGGACCTCCGGACAGTCGTCCGCTGGGACTCTTCTGACTGGCCTAATGTGAAGCCGCACCAGGACAGGGGACGCCATGGGCTCCATTTGAAATGCGGCGGCTCCGGTTTTCTGGACAGCGGGATAAGCTTAGGGCTGACCGGTTCCATAAGAGGCGAGACGTGGGTGTAATGAGGAAGCAGCACAGCGCGGACTTCAAGGCGCGCGTGGCGATGGCGGCGCTGTCGGGGGAGAAGACCCTGGCGGAGCTGTCGTCGGAATTCGGTGTCCATCCGACAATGATCAGCACCTGGAAGCAGGAGCTGATGAAGCGTGCGAGTGAGCTGTTTGCGCGTGGCCACAAGGCGGCGGGAGCCGAGGACACACAGAAAGTGATCGACGATCTGCACCGCAAGATCGGTCAGTTGCAGGTCGAACGCGATTTTCTTGCCGGGCAGCCCGCCATCTCCCGACTGCTGAGAGGCGGGCGATGATCGCGCCGGAGGCGGGGCTGTCCGTAGGCCGGCAATGCACGCTGCTCGGGATCGCGCGCAGCAGCTTCTATTACCAGCCTCGGCCGATCTCTGCGCCGGAACTCGGTCTGCTGAACCGGCTCGACCGGATTTTCACGGAACATCCAGTGTATGGCAGCCGGCGGCTGCAAGTGGCGCTGTCGCGCGAGGGGATTTCGGTGGGGCGTCGGCGCGTCCGACGGCTGATGCGCAAGCTGGGGCTGTGCGCGATCAGGCCGAAGCGGGACACCAGCAAGCCGCACCCTGAGCATAAAATCTATCCGTATCTGCTGCGCGACAAAACGATCGACCAGCCGAACCAGGTGTGGGCGAGCGACATCACGTACATCCCGATGCGCCGGGGATTTCTGTATCTTGTTGCGATCATCGATTGGGCGACGCGGCGGGTTCTGTCCTGGCGGTTGTCGAACACCCTGACGACCGGGTTCTGCGTCGACGCACTCAATGAAGCTCTTGTCCGGTACGGCAAGCCCGGAATTTTTAACACGGACCAGGGCTCACAGTTTACGAGCGACACGTTCACGCGGGTGCTGTTGGATCATGGGATCGAGATCAGCATGGATGGGCGCGGGCGCTGCCATGACAATATCTTTGTCGAGCGCCTGTGGTGGACGGTGAAGTACGAATGGGTCTACCTGCGCCCGGCGGCCAACGGGCTTGAGCAAAGGCGCAGCTTTGCTGAATTCTTCGACTGGTACAACCGGCGACGCCCGCACCAGGCGCTTGGATGGCAAACACCGGACGAGGCCTATTTCGGCAACGCCGGGCCGGCTGTGGCGGAGGCGGCATAACGCGATGGCACATCGACGCTGTGGATTTGTGGACAGTCGGCTGCGCCGATGCCCGCCTGACCGCGCGAGCGCGGTCCCCCATGGACAAGCCGGGGAAAACGCTCTGCGTTTCCCCCACCTTGCCCACAGGTCGGCGGCTGTCCATAAGCTCTACAGCGCACCAACAACAGCAAGGATTGAATTTGATTCCGGGAAAGGTGTAACCTTCAACCGGCAACCAGCCTTAGCTTATTCTTCCCGGGACCTGTCCAAACAACCGGGACCACCGCAAATGGATCGGAGATTGTAATAGTCTGACTAGTCTGAACAGCTCGGACACTCTCCCAAATGCCGCAGTCCCCAACGCGCTCCTACACACCAAGAAAATCAGCAAAAACTGGCTCCCGCTCACTCAAGGCCTGGAAGCGCCAGGATGCGAAGGCCCACTTCAGCCAGGTCGTGCGAGAGGCTCAACAGCAAGGGCCACAGCTCGTGACCTTGCATGGCAAAGATGCCGTTGTGGTCCTCTCCGTCAGGGATTATGCGCGTCTGGCCCCGGTGGCAGCGCAGCCGAGCCTGCATGTCCTGTTATCCCGGTCGCCACTGCGCGACCTTGGACTTCGAGCACGAGAGCGTCCGTTCGCCCGTGCTAGATGTCGAGCTGTGAGAGGCTGGCTCCTCGATACGAACGTTGTCTCAGAGTTGCGCGAGCTGGACTGTAATGCACAGGTCAAGGCGTGGTCGGATGGTCAACATCCAGCCGGCTTATTCCTGAGCAGAATCACGATCGCCGAGATCAGGTACGGCATCGAACGGTTGCCCTCGCGCGAGCCATCCGCCATCCAGGAAGCGGTTAGAAGCATGGCTAACGAACGAGCTGCGACCCTGGTTCTCAGACCGGCTACTCGACGTGGACGAAGACGTATTTCTCATCTGGCGCCGCCTGGCGGAGAAAGGCAAGGCGGTGCGCCATACTTTTCCTGAGCCAAATCTATTCATTGCGGCAACGGCGATTTTGCATGACCTCTGCGTCGTAACCCGCAACGCTGATGACTTCCGTCGAACCGACGTGCTGGTCCTGAATCCGTGGACGGACTCGCAGCCGCATTTGGCCGAATGAACGCGCCGGCATCACTCCCCCTCCTGCAGCGTCGCAACATGCGCCTCCCGCAGATCTAGCCCTCGCTCGATCCTGCGTCGCGCCTCATCCTTCAACTCGCCGAGGTAATAGAGATTATTCACCGTCTCCCGCTCCGTACCGAGCAGTGAAAGCTCAATATCGTCAGTCAGCTCGATCATCCTTCGATGGTGCGCATCCCCGTCGCTTCGATGGTCAGCACGTCTCAGTCGGTCCCGATAATGCTCGCGGAGCGACCGAACAATATCCTCCGGCAACTGCCGATCCTTCGCAAGCTGATCCAGCCTCCCGATCGCCGTCTCGATTGCCTGCCTACGCGCCCTGAATTCCTCGACCCTCTCGACATGGCGTTCCCGCCGGCCGGCATTGGCAAGGCCGAGCCACCGGATGACCCACGGCAACGTCAACCCTTGGCCCACAAGCGTCACCAGGATCACGGAAAATGTCAGAAACAGAACCATGTCGCGATCAGGGAAGGGCTCGCCATTCGCGGTCGTCAGCGGTATCGCGAGCGCGGCCGCGAGCGAGACGATCCCCCGGATTCCGGTAAAGCCCAAGGCGAACTGCCATTGCCAGGGTGGCATGGGGTCCTTGCGCGCAATCGCCGGAACAAACCGGCGCGGCAGATATGCCGCGGGATAGACCCAGATGAAGCGGGTCACGATAACCGCGGCGCTGACGACGGCGGCGGAAAGCGCAAGCTCGGATATCGAATAGTGGTCGAAGTCGGCAACCAGCGCACGCACCTGCAGGCCGGTGATCAGAAACACCATGCCTTCGATCGTATAGATGAGAAAATCCCAGAAGAAAATGCCCTGAAGCCGCGTCGCCGCACTGATCAGGCGAAGGCCGTTGTAGCTTATGTAGAGGCCAGTCGTGACGGTGGCGAGCACACCGGACCCTCCCAGCATCTGGGGCGGCCAATAGGCAAGGAACGGCGTCAGGACGGCAAGTATAATCTCGCTGCGCGGATCATCGACCCGGCGCCGCACGCGCAGCATCAGCCAGCCGACACCAATCCCCCACAAGATCTCCCCGGCGACAATGGCGGCAAACATGCCGACGGCTCGGCTGAAGGAGAACGAACCGACGCTCACGGCTACCACCGCGAAGCGATACAGAATGAGTGCCGTGGCATCATTCGCGAGCCCCTCGCCCTCGAGGATGACGAGAAGGCGTCTCGGCAGCCGCAAGCGGCGCGCGATCGCCAGCGGGGCCACTGGATCCGGCGGCGAAACTATAGCGCCCAGTACCAAGCCTGCCGGCCAGGAGAAGCTCAGCAGCAAATGGCAGGCCGCGGCGACCGAGACCGTCGTGAAGATAACGCAGCCCACCGCCAGCAGCGAAATAGGGCGCAGATTGAAGCGGAACTCACGCCAGCTCATCGCAACGGCCGACGAGTAGATAAGGGGCGGCAAGACAAGCAACAGGACAACTTCCGGCGCCAGCGTAACCCCCGGCAGGCCCGGCACGAGCGCCAGCAAGACCCCGGCAAGCACCAGAAGAATGGATGGAGGGACCTTCAGTCGCGTGGCGACAATCGAGACCGCGACGATCACGATCAGCAGCAATATGAGAATCTGGATTGTTGAGGTCATGCTCACCGCTCTTGTTGTCCGCGTGGGAGGGAGTCGTTAGCGCAGTTCGCCTCAAACGTGGAAGTGGTGATCGGCTCCGAGCGTGACCCAATTAAAGGGCAACCAGGTAGCTTCGGCGGAGCCCGCCTATGGCGATCGGCGGCGCGCTGACCGGACCGGATATCGACCTGCCGACCATCGAGCGTGGCTTCGACGAAAAGCGCAAAACGATGCCTTAGAGCTCTGAGCGGCGTGCATCGGGCACGTCGAACAGATCGCGCGTGCAAGAGCATTTCGCAGTGTGCGACGCCATGATATGGTTGTAATAGCAGTCTCGTGAACAGGCCTTTAGCCGGTATACAGCATTGCGGTGTAGTGGTTGCTGCATGCTGCCACACCTACTACTGGGAAGGCCGCGTGAGCGGTGTAGCGCGCGTCAGCGGGTTACAGTCAGCATGAGCGATCGTCTACCACGACGACATTTTGCTCTGGTCAGAGCAGCAGGCAGCGCTGCTTCGCCGCCTCGCGCACGAGGAACGAGTCAGCGATCAACTGGACTGGGAGAACCTGATCGAGGAGATCGAAAGCGTGGGCCGGAGCGAATTGCACGCCGTCGAGTCTCACCTTGTCCCGGCCTTGGCATGACCTGAAAGCGAAGGCGTGGCCACAGGTGCCTGATGTCCCTCACTGGCGGGCCGAGTCGCGCGGGCATCGGGCTGACGCTCGCCGGGCCTTCGCACCATCCATGCGCAGCCGAGGATCCTCTCCACGTCGGCCTGCCGCATCCCACCCTTTCCCGACTCCGCCGCCCCGTGCATGGGGAATTGTGGTGCAGACTGGCCTGGTCTCACCGAATGTGAGTGGATGCGGTCGTCGTCACCGCATTGGTCACAACGGACTTGGTTCTCGGATCCGTAGATAAGGAGAACAAAGTAATTCTGATTCGCCCTTGAGGGACTGAACCCCATGTGAGTGAAGCGGAAACAGCGCCTTTTCAATATGTTGGCTGAATAGTCCGTTATCGGGGCAAAATTCGGGGTAGCGCTGCTTTTTTAGGCGTCCACCGACGCGGGCGAGTACGATGCGCTGGTGGCATGTCACCGCCCGCCACAATGCCGATCCGGCGGCTGCCCTTGCCGGGCCCAATCAACCGTCGCGTTCCTGTAACTCCACGATGGCGTCATAAATCCTTCCCCAGGCCAGATAGCTGTCACCGTCGCCTGAGGTTTGATAATCGCTCATCTCCTTTTCAGCGCAACCGATCGCGTCGTCGCCGTGCCGTGTGATGAGCAGTTCGGCAGAACAATAGGGACTATCGGGTCGGTGATGCGTCTTGCCCGGCACCACCACGCCCCAGTTTGCTGGCTGCGACGGCGGTAACGATCTTCGAGGGAGTTGCAGTGGCAGCCTTTAACTTATGCATCGTCCGACCCGGCTCCATGTTCCAGCTGTCTGCGCCCCTCTTCCATTGCGCATTCACCACAAGGGACAACATCATAGCATGATAGGGCGTGCCGCCAGCGCTCTCTCCTCGACCACGCGGGAGAAAACCGAAGTATAGCCCTCTCTTATCCCACCGAACCTTCGAGGCTTACCGCCAGCAGCCTTTGCGCCTCCACTGCGAATTCCATCGGGAGTTCCTTCAAGACCTCCTTACAGAACCCATTGACGATCAGGTTCACTGCGTCCTCTTTGGACAGTCCGCGGCTGCGGCAGTAGAACAGCTGGTCCTCGGCAATCTTCGAGGTGGTCGCCTCGTGTTCAACCTTTGCGCTAGATCGATGTAGGGCACGGTGCACGCGCCGCACTCGCTGCCGATCAGCAGCGAGGCGTACTGGGTGTGGTTTCGTGCGCCAGCTGCCTTTGGCAGGATCTTCACCAAGCCGCGGTATGTGTTGTTCGACCGTCCGGCGCTACCGTGGCGGCAGGGCCGTTCCCTCCGATTGATCCAGTAGCCGCCGAAAACTCCTCGCGTTAGCCGATTTCTGGTCTGTGGAAATCCAGACTAATCTAAGAGGTTACCTCTTAGTCGCCGGCAGACTTGCGTTCACGAGCTGCTGAGCGCAGATATCCGCAGCACCTGCCACGGGATCTTTGCTCCCTGGCATCGTAACCCAACCATCTTTTTCGATCAGATCGACCCGTTGGTAGCTTTCGACCTTTTTCAGTACGGCTAGCTGCGCCATTGCATCGGGGCCGTTCTCGAAGCGGCTAATACAATCCTCCGCCGCCAGCTGGGCGCGGGCACTACCGGCTGCGTCCGCTGCCATTCTTGTCGCCGCCCCGCCAGTTACCCAACCACCCCAGCTGAAGCCGATCACCAAAGTGGCAACGATGGAAGCTACGCAGGACCAGAACCAAATCCCCTTGGATGGCCGGTAATCCTCCCAGCGTCTCCCAAGACTCAGGTTATTCGCCATTTTCATCTCCCTGTAGGCTCAGCCGCCGAACAAATATTAGCCTACGTGATCACTCCATATCATGCCTCTGCGCGAGATCATGCCTCTGCGCGAGGCGCGCCGGAAGGTTCGGAATTTACCTAGTCCGACATTCCCCCACCTGAACTCGCCGGGAGTCCTTGCCGACGACGGTTGCCCTGTGAATTGGCACATCAAATATCGCAACATATCCGATTTCAGGGGATCGCTTCCCCACCTTCGAAGTCCGTTTGCGTATTCAGCCGCACGCCACTGGAAGCCATTCCACCGGTCTGTGGGCACCCACCTATAGAGAGGCGATCAAGCACCCCGAGAGACGGGCGAGAGAGTCGACGCCGGATGTCAACAATCCAACATTCCCGGGTTCTACAAAACGTTGGAGCACTTGCGACGCATCTCAGGCTCAAGGGATCGATGAGACGGTGCGGCAATTCCTACACCCAACGAGCCGCATGCGGATCTGTGGGGCAGCCGGCCCACGGCGTAGTGTCAAAGCACCGGCCCGAGGGGGTACCATGTGACGGGAACACGGACTGCCGGCCAGAGCTGCCCCACGGATCCGTATGCTCCCCAAAGAAGTCAACCGACCCGACGTGAGCGGAGGGGCCGGAGAGGTCTCCGGCTCCTTCGTTCGTTGCCGGTTCGGGCATCAGGCAGCCTGCGCGGTACCCTGCGGATCGTTTGCGATCACCTGCCGCCCGCCGCCGGCGTCGATGGTAATCTGGCGCGGCTTCAAAGCCTCAGGCACCACGCGCTTCAAGCCCACATGCAGCAGGCCGTTTTGCAGGTCCGCCCCATCGACCACCATGTGGTCGGCGAGGACAAAGCGTCGCTCGAAGGCGCGCCCGGCGATGCCACGATGCAGCATCTCGGACTTCGTCTCCTCCTGAGACGTCAGGCCGGAGACCACCAGATTATTGTCCGTCACGACCGTCTGAAGGTCCTCGGGGCGGAAGCCCGCCACCGCCATGGTTAGGCGATAGGTGTCTTCGCCAGTCTTCTCGATGTTGTAGGGTGGGTAGTTCGGCATCTCAGCTGCCGATGCCGCCGTGTCCATCAGCTGAGCCAGACGGTCGAAGCCGATGGCCGTACGGAACAGCGGAGCAAAATCGAATCTCGTCATGTAAACCTCCTATTATAAGCAAGGTCATTTATCGGAACCGCTCGAGCGGACCAGCCTTCGGTGCGGTCTCTGGAACCCTGTACAGGCATTCCGAAGGTTTTATACTTGGCGAATGCCCTCAATTAATTCAAGTGCCATGATGTGCATTATAGAGATATTGGGTCGAGTTATTTTGGTTCTTCGCTGTTCCACGTCGGTAGAAACGGTTTCAGGTTGGCAGTCGATTGATCTGTAGCCCCTCGCCTTGGCCCTGGCGTCTTGCACCACGCTGTTGATGCCCTCGATCAGTCCGTTGGTGATCTTGCTGTCGAACCAGCACAGGACGCCATCCCAGTGATGTTTGACGGTGCGTGCCGCCTCGATCATCGGCTCGAGCTGGCTGGGGGTGGTCCAGAAGTATTATCGCTTCAGATAGCTTGCCGCCGTCGGCGCCGAGGGCTGCTCGTAGAGTTCCTGGAACCCCAGTCGGACCAGATACGCCCTGGCGGCCTTGACTTGAGGTGACGCGTGGGGAGTGGCGGCCCCCTGTCGAGCCTCGCGCGCTGCCGCTCTCCGAGGCTGGCCGGGTCGCGCAGCCAAGTGTAGCGGGTGCCGCGTAGCAGGTTTTGCTGCTTCTGTTCAATCCGCCACACCTGATCGACCGCGTCGTTGATGATTTTCACCGCATGGAACTTGTCGACCGTCACGGCGGCATTGGGCAGGCTCTCGGCGATGCCCTTGATGAACACCGGGCCCATGTCGCGTAGGGCTCAAGTGGCCAAGAGCTTAGACGTTGAGTCGTGATGGCTCTCTTTCAATCACTGATTCGGCCCGAGGGGGCAAAAGGCAGCGGGTTGGTGCCTTTTTTGACGTGCGTCCCAGCAATCACTGAATTTTTGGAGACGGTGGCGCCCGACGCAGACGAAACGGAAAAGAAAGGTCCACCGTAGCGGCAGTTACTCCTCCTTATGGGCTCCGAGAAGGGTCTGAGTAGATTCCGAGGCTACCGCTCTGACTGATTGCCGGCTATGACCCCGACTATATCACTCAATCGAGTTAGCGGAGGTCGCCATGAACAGAGAGCCGCAGCTGCTCTATGGCGTTTTCTCAGAAGGCATGGACTCCTACTTGCGTGAACTGCCGCGTGAGGACTGCCCCTACGTGTCCGGATCTGCTGAATGGGTCGCATGGCTAAGGGGCTGGGACCAAACCGCACACGGTAAGCGCTATAGCTATCCGCGACTTTCACTGAATGAGCGCGCGCAGAAAAAGGCGTCGCGCTTGGGTGCCGGCACATAGTCAGTACTTCTCAGCCAGCGTGAGGGCGCGGGTGGTCTGCTTGGGTCCGCGGGGTCTTCGGAACACGTGCCGCATACATCCGGAGCGTGGTAGTCCGTTTTCCAGGAGCGGTGGGATCGTGCCACTTTGAACACGCCGCAAGGCGGATGATGGCGAGGCTGCTAAGCCTCATCTCCAGGAAGCCATGATAAACGACGGAGCCTGCGATGGCGACCGATATACAACTCCCAGAGGCTCCCCCCGCTTCGCCTGGCCCAAGGCGAGCATAGCGAAAGGCAAGTCCGCCTCTATAACGCCGATGGATGACCGAGCCAAACAGGGGTCTGAATGGAGAAAAGTCATGGATTCGGCCGAGGACTTGCGCCGACTGCAGATCTCGCCGACTGCAGATCTCGTGGACGGAAACACGGCGGTCTCAACTAGGGGTGGAGCGATCCGAAGTGGCGCTCGGTCGCGCCCATCGAGTAAATGAGTCAGCGTTGCGCCATTTCGATGATGACAGGTTCACAGCACTCCTCACCGCCATGCGTCGCACAGCAGAAGCCGGAGGCAAAAGATATCTCGCCCTGACCTTTCCCTCCGATGCCTGCACAGACCGCGGCCGAAAAATCAACTGCGCAGAGAAGGAATGGGGTGCGACTTTGCAGGGTGAGGCCGCGGACTTGTTTCGGCTGTGGCAGACCGTTCTGAGACCACAGGGGTTCCGCCTGACGGCCGAGGTCTTGAACTTCCCGAATGGAATGCCTGGCGACGTCGGCCTGACGGTCACCTGGGGCGGCATTTAGTCGATGGGCGTCAAGCACCCGCTTATGCACCCTGCTCCACGGCAACTGATCGACCCTGCGGCGCATAGAAGACGGGCTAGCTCATGGTGATATGCGGATGATCGAGATCCGATCCACGAATGCTCTCAGCATGCCGTCGGCGGTCAAGGATACGCTCAGGGACGCGGGCGAAATAACTAAAAGCCCTCCCAAGGTGCTCGGCGCCGCGGTGTTGAACGAGGCGGACGGAAGGATCGGCACGATCGACGAGCTGATCGTGAGATCCCCGCCGATAAGATGGCCGTACGCCCTGCTGTTGGTCGGCGGCCTCCTCGGCATGGGTGGTCGTGCCTTCAACTCAATGAAGGCCCGGGACAAGAACATGGTCCTGCCGGGTGCCACAAAGGACTCTCCCGCCATAGCGATTGTAGCCATAGTGGCTACCACCGCCGCTCAACAAGAGAAGAATTTTTCCTTCATCGCAGAGCGGAACCTGCGCGTTCGCCGATGGAGAAATCGGGAGATCGTTATTTCTCGCAACGAAACGGATTGGATCGCTGATTTCTGGTCAGGCAGATCAACCGCGCGCGGCGATTATTCCTTGAGCGCGTCCCGCACGGTGTCCTTGAGGCTGCCAACGGCATTCTGCACTTTACCTGCAGCCTTGTCGGCCTTGCCTTCCGACTGCAGCTTGGCATCGCCAAGCACCTTGCCGACGGCTTCCTTCACCGAACCCTTGACCTCTTTGGCTGATCCGGCGATGCGGTCCTTATCCATGACATCTACTCCTGACTGATCACGCGCCATACGCGACACGTGAGAGGTGCTGATTGCTCACTACGGACGCGCGCCCGCTACCGAGGGGCGAGAAGGTCTGGGTCAATCCCGGCTTGAGGACCTCAGCGCCGCCCGCCCAAGGCCGAGCGGCTAATAGTAGGCGCTCGTGGAGGCCGGGCGCGAGGTTCGGAATCTACTCAGCCGGCCCCGGCATTGAAGGACAGGCTTCGCTGGGGTCCACATTCGTATAAGGCGTCCCCGGGCATGCGCCGCTCTTTTCGGGCCGCCGGCCCCCGTGCCGATGGTCGCGCACAATGGGGTTGTTGGACCAGCAAGAAGAGCAAGAAGAGGTCGTACACTTATTGCGTTTCTCGCTTCCGGCAGACCGCCCATTACGACCGGGAGAACGGCCGGCGACGGCTCCCTCTGTCACAGCGGCTGCATGCTCGGCTAACGGCAGGGCTTCGGCTCAGCTGGCCAAACGACACAACCGCTTTAGGATGGCAACTTCGGATCGACCTTCCCTCCGCGAATCATTAAGACAAGCCGAAGATATGGCAACTCAAGATCAAGGATTGCCGCGACTGCACAAATGACGAACAAGCCGATTGCGATTAGGAAGATGTGTTGCGCGATGGTGGCGGCGGTGGCGTCGGGCAGTCCACAATAGCCGAAAAAAGCGGCACCCACGGCGACGATGAGAGATGTCAGAGCGCAACCGAACATGGTGATCCCTCCTACTTGGGGCTGGGGGCACCCGGAACACCTCGCGGCGTCGGCGGTTTCCAGCGCGGTACGGATGGCCGCGATTGTCTATCGCGCCCGGCCCAGCTCTTCGACCAACCGCAACAACTCCTCCTTTCCGGCATCGTCGAGTGCGTCATAGATGCGGATGAGCTCCTCGCGCTTTTCGGGTTGGCCAGGCGAGGCGTTCGACGAGGTCTTATTTTGCAGCTCGAGTGCCATGTGATGTCCTCCTACTTCGCCCGATTGGGCTTCTACGTTGGACCGGAATGACGCCGGCCCCGGCTATCGCTATCCTGCTGTTGCCACACAAAGACAGGGCTGTTGCTACACAAGACAGCAAGACAGGGCTGTTGCCACACAAGACAGGGAGCGAAATCATGGGCGGGTGCCGTCGCAGAAGTGGTTGAAATTCAAGGTGGTGTAGTCTCCGGCTGAGACAACAAGCCAACTCGGCGGTGAGACGCCGAAGGAGACCACACCATGGACAAGGATAGCAGAAACGCCGCCACCGAGTCGCGGACCTTCCTCGGCGAGGCGTGGTTCGATCCGATCGAGCTGGGCATCCGGGAGCGCATTCGCGGCTTCATCGAGGTGCTGGTGGATGAGGAGCTGAACGACGCGCTGGGCCGTGCACGCTACCAGCGGCCGAGGCAGACAGTGGACGCCGAGCCGGCGGGGGCGAGAGTCGGGTATCGCCACGGTCGGCGGAAACGCCAACTGCTCGGCTCATTCGGGCCGGTGACGATCAGCGTGCCGCGAGCGCGGCTGACCTGCGACGATGGCACGAGCCAGGAATGGCACAGCAAGGTGTTGCCACGCTATGCGCGAATGACACGGCAGGTCGAGGCGCTGATTGCCGGCGCCTACTTGTCCGGCAGCAACACGCGCCGGGTGCGGCGAGCGTTAGCAGCGCTGTTCAAAGGTGCAGTTTCGAAAGATACTGTGAGCCGGGTCTGGCGGAAAGTGCAGGCCGCCTGGGAGGCGTGGTGCCGCCGCTCGCTGGCGGAACAGGACGCCGTGCGGCTGATCCTCGATGGCACGGTGGTACGGGTGCGGCTCGACCGCAAGGCGACGTCGATCTCGCTGCTGGTGGTGCTGGGTATTCGCCGTGATGGCCAGAAGGTGCTGCTGGCGGTGCGCAACATGGGTGGCGAGAGCGAGGCGGCCTGGCGCAGCCTGCTCGATGATCTGATCTCACGCGGTCTGAAGACCCCCGGCTTCGTCATCATTGATGGCGCGTCGGGGCTGGAGAAGGCACTCGGTCTAGTGTGGCCGGAGGCTTTGGTGCAGCGCTGCACGGTGCACAAGCATCGCAACCTTCTGGCGCACGCTCCTGAGCGGCTGCATGAAGAGATCTCGAGCGACTACAACGGCATGATCTACGCCAAGACAGCGAAGGAGATCGAAGCGCGCCGCAAGTCGTTCATCCGCAAGTGGCGACTGAAATGCCGCGCCGCGGCGGACAGCCTGGAGGAAGCCGGAGACCGGCTGTTCACCTTCACCCGGTTGCCCGAAAGCCAGTGGCGATCGGCGCGTACCACCAATGCGATCGAGCGGCTGCACGAGGAGTTCAAGCGCCGCATCAAGACGCAGACCGTCCTTCCATCAGCGGAAACCGCGGCCATGCTGTTCTGGGCGCTGTTGGCCTCCGGCCAAATCACCATGCGCAAGGTGGACGGATGGCAGACACTCGCCGAGGCGCCTGCTCCTCAATGCATTGATCTCGCTGCATAACGCGATAAGCTGAGCCCGCCGGAGACGACGCTACGCAAATTTCCACCAACTCTGCGACACGACCCATGGGCGCACGCGAGACTGACTTCCAAACTCAGTCCCCAACGCTTGTCTTCTCCCGCGGCCGTGGCGGGGGTGCTGTCCCCCTCCCCGGTTGGCCGAATCTTGTGAATGATAATGAAGAACGTTTTTCGCTGCCGGCGTGGATGCCTGTCCGATCCCGACGTCTTGCACGGCCATGGTAAGTTTTGTTCTCGAATTCTTTACGAGCTTGCCGAGAATTCTTTGGCCTGCTGTTCGAGTTCGTGCTTCGCTGTTCGAATCTGATCAAGGTCCGTAACTTGTCTCCACAGCTTTGTAGCCGTTCCTGTTTGCGTTGATGGGGGCGGCAGGCGGCCACCCATCCGGGGGAACGCGACTTCAGACGAGATCGCCAGATCAAAAGTTAAAGCTATGGATCCCGAAATAGCCTGCAACCAAAAGTATCACGACCACAATGCCAATGATGGTAAAGATGTTCATTTTGCTCTACTTCGATTCCATGATGATGGCGCGTGGTGTGCCCGCACGCCTTACGTATCCGAACCGTACTAAGTTAAAGGTGCCATTCCGTGATGGCTGGCCCGGTTCGGCGGAGGCTGAGCGAGTACAAGTCTTGTTATCGCCACCGCCTATATCCCCAATAGCCGCCCCCTCCGAAGAGCAGAAAGAGCACGAGGACAATGAGAATGAGGTTCATAGCTTCCTCCAAAATATCTTGTGGGAATTTCCCTCCTCACATCTGGGTGCAGAGTGACTATTCGCCAGCCTCGGATTCTACCTACTTCGATTGTGACGGTCTGCTGTGCGGCCGGATTCTCTGGTTGAAGATTCCGAGGGATCGGCAGGGTGAGTCGGACCGCGACAAGCATAATCCGGACCCGGTGCTTCGGCCGCGCCAACTCTGCGGTCTGACTATCCTTTGGGGTCTGCACCCCACCGATCCTGGCCGCTGGGGCGGCGGCTGGTTCTACAACCCGGATGATGGAAGAACATATAATATCACAGCGCAACTCAAGTCCGCTGACGTGCTCATCGCACGCATCTATTTGGGGCTCCCCTTTCTTGGCAAGACCAAGACTCTCCTTCGGGTTCCACACGGCACATCGGAGGGATGGTGCTGAGCCTCTCGGCAGCAGCTTGCCTGATGGGGGTCGCTGAGCTTCTTGAATGACGCGCCTATACCGTCTCTCTTCGTGACACGTGTGGGCAGTGGCGTCCGGCCTCAGAGTCTGTCCGGGAACATTGCTAGTTCCTGCATAGCCGTCTGACCATGAGACGGATGGAAGCGAGCAACAGAAAGGCACGCGCCTTCACATTGAGATTTTCCCAATCCTTACCCAGTCGACGACATCGGTTGAGCCACGCCAGCGTGCGTTCGACCACCCATCGCTTTGGTAGCACGACAAAGCCCTTGGCCTGGTCAGATCGTTTGACGATCTCCACCTCGGCCTGCGACACGACACGCTTCAACGCCTCCTGGAATCGCCGCCCCTGATAGCCGCCATCGGCATAAAGCTTCAGCAGGAACGGAAACATCCCGAACAGCGTCGCCAGCAGCATGGCGCCGCCATCGCGATCCTGGATGTCCGCCGCCGTCACGATGGCCTGTAGCAGCAAACCCTGGGTATCGAGCAGGACGTGCCGCTTCTTGCCCTTGATCTTCTTCCCCGCATCATACCCATGCGGATCGATCGAGGCCCCCCTTTTTCGGCGCTCTTCACGCTCTGCGCATCAATCACCGCGGCGGTCGGGCTGGCCTCTCGCGAGGCCTGCTCACGACATTTCACATACAATGCGTGATGCAGTCGCTCCAGCGTGCCGTCCCAGGTCCATCGTTCCAGATAGTCGTGCACTGTGCTCCGCGGCGGCAGGTCCTTGGGGATCGCCCGCCATTGGCAGCCGGTGCTCAGCACATACATCACGCCGTTCACCACCTGGCGGATATCAACGCTCCGCTTGTTGCCGCCCGGCTTGGCCGGGGGGATCAATGGTTCCACCTCGGCCCATTCGGCATCAGTCAGATCGCTCTCATAGCGCAGTCGGGTGCGGTCGTACCGCGTCCGGTTCTCCTTGGTCCACATCCAGTCCCCCGAATCGATGCTCGGGGGAGAGAGAATCACAGGCAATTCAATGGCTTCAAGGGTGACCCGCTAAGCGATTCTAAAGACTCAATTTGTTCCCGGACGGACACTCATAGGCAAGAACCATTCGCGTGATCGTGCGTCCTCCGGTTTTTGTCGCCTCGTCCCGGTCGTAGCAGCTGCAGTGCCGGCCACTATCCCGGCGGCCGGGGGGCAGGCTCCTCCTCCATCTCATCGGTCCACACCTTGAAGCTTGTCAATGTGTTCGGACCGAATGTGTTGCTGATAGCCACGTCCACCGCGTCGCGCCCCCGCGCCATCAGCACGCGCCCGATCCTTGGTACATTGTTGCGCGGATCGAAGACGTGCCAGGTGCCGTCCAGATAGGCTTCGAACCAAGCAGCAAAATCCATCGGGCCATACGGCGGCGGTACGCCGATATCGCCGAGATAGCCGGTGCAGTAGCGTGCGGGGATGTTCATGCATCGGCAGAACGCCACAGCCAGGTGCGCGTAATCGCGGCATACGCCCCGCCGCTCATGGAACGCCTCCCACGCTGTTCGGGTCGGACGGGCGTCCGCATAGTTGAAGGCGATATGGTTATGAACGAAGTCGCAGATCGCTTGCACGCGGCCCCAACCCAGCGGGGATTGCCCGAACAGACGCCACGCCGTCTGCGACAATCGATCGGTTTCGCAGTATCGGCTGCCAAGTAGAAACACGAGGACTTCCGCGGGCAGTTCCTGCACACGGTGTTGGCGCGCTGAAGAGCTGATGGGATCCGGCGCCCCGTTATCATGCAGGACGGCCCTACTGGCGATCCGCATCTGCCCTGTGGGGGCGACGAGCCGGCTGCACCAGTTGCCGAAGCCATCGCGATAGGAGGTGACCGGCACCAGCGGGTTGGTGGTCACCTGGTCGGGAACAATGATGTCGGGTGCGCGCGTGTGATGGATGTGCAACATCAGCATCATCGGCGTCGGTTGAGGACAGTCGTAGATCAATTCGTAGCCCACGCCGATTCTCATGCCATGCCTCGCGATGCGGTTTGCGCGATCGAATCCGACCCCTCGGTGACGGTGACATCCACCTGCATGTCGAGGGCCGATCCGGGCGCACCGGTGAATGTACCCCACAACGGCAGCACACGTGCCGGGTGCCATGCGGCCGCGACGCGGATCAGGTTGCGGTTGCCGATGATGCTGTTGGTCGGATCGAAGTCGATCCAGCCCGCTCCAGGCAGATAGACCTGCAGCCAGGCATGGGTCGCTCCGCCACCGACGACGGTGGTATCAGCCGTGCTCGGCAGAAAGATGTAGCCACTGACAAATCGGGCGGCGAGGCCTAATGAGCGGACGGCGTCGATCATCAGCCAGGCGAAGTCCCGACACGTGCCGCTGCGGCGCTCCAACGTCACGCCGGGGCTCTGCACGCCCCGTTCACTGCGGCGCGAATAGGCGAACTCCTCCTGGATACGGCGCGTCATGGTTCGCAGCAGCTCCATCGTTGCGCGTTGACCAGTTCGCGGCAACATTCCGTTGGCCCAGCGATCTACTTCCTTGCTGGGCTCGCTTCGCTCCAGTGCGCGAACCAGATCGGGCTGGTCCTCGAGTGTATAGCTGAACGGAAACGTGGCGGCGTCGCTTTCAAGTTGATAGTCAGGTAATGCCACCTCGGTGTGCTCCAGCGTGGCCGCCCCCTAACTGACGACATTTGCCCTGCATATCGCCAGCGTACCCTTGTCGCCGGCGATCAGCGTCCTTGCCGTGCCTATGAGCTTTTATGCGTTGATATGGGATTGCCCCACTTCCAGTTCCGGATCTCCGGTAAGGCCTCATTACGTCCTCCCCCGACCGGATACCCCCGTGAGGTCGCGGTTCGCGCCTGCAGGCCGCGTGTTAGCACCCGGCTTGTTGCCAGGATCGGCGCCGTTTCCGGCATCAGCGCCCAAATTGCCAGCGTTCCGACCAGCCCGGCAGCGGCTAGTGCCAGGAATGCGGGTACCTGACCGGCATTGTCGGAGATCCAGCCCCCCACGGCGGTGCTGAGCGTCGCCCCAGCCGCCGAACAGAGGCCGAAGGCGCCGATGCACAGGTTGAAATGCCGCCGGTCACTCGTGAGATCGGCCGCCACCAGCGGCAGCATCACGCCGAACACCGCGGCGCTGATCCCGCTGATCGACTGCCCCGCCACCAGCAACCAGGGCCCTGGTAGCAACGCCAGCAGGAGCGCGCGCGTCGGCAGGGCAGCCCAGCCGATCAGCAGCATCGGCCTCCGCCCCCAGCGGTTGGCATGTCGCCCGACCCAGGGCGAAGCGCACGCCACCACTGCTTGCGGCACCACGATGCAGGCCGCGATGATCAAGTTGGCAAAGTCTTCAGCCCGCTTGGTCACCTCGGACGCGGCCAGCGGCAGCATTGCGGCGTTGGACAGATGGAACAACACCGCGCACCCGGCGAAGACGAGCAGCCGCCGGTCGGCGAACAGGACGCGGAGCCCGCGCCAGTCCACGCGCCGGCGCGCCGGCGCGGCGACGAGGAGTTCCTTCTGCAGATCGTTCGCTGGCCCTGGCCCGGCGGGTGGGATGCGCCATAGCGCCAACAATGCCGGCAGCCCGAGCGCGGCGGTGAGCCAGAATACCGAGGCGCTGGACACATAAGTCCCGATGGCGCCCATGACGCCGGCGGCGAGCCCGTTGCCGATCGAGGCGAAGGATGCGTTGCGCCCGAGCCGCTCGCCGAGTGCCGCGTGCCCCACCAGGCGCAAGCTGATCGCGGCGATCGCCGGCGTGATAACGTAGCTCGCGAGGCCGTGCAACACTTCGGCGACCAACACCGGAAAGCGGTACGGCATCGCGGCAAGGATCACCGCCGCGACCACCACGGCGACGATCCCCGCCGCCGCTGCCGCCCGCTTGCTGCGCATAATATCGATGATGGCGCCGGCCGGAAGCTGGCTGGCCATCGCGGTGACGCTGCCGAGGCTCAGCGCCAGGCCGATATCACCCTGGGTCCATTTGTGCGCGGTCAGATAGACCGCGACGAACGGACCGAAGCCGGTCTGCACGTCGGCCATGAAGAAGTTAAGCAGGTCGAGCGCACACACGCGGCGCTTCGACGGAACCGAACCGTCTCGAGGCATCGGGTTATGGCCGCTTGGCGGCGTTGGCCCCGTCGGTGGCTGGCGCCTCCCACAGGGCGATCACCACCGGCGCCGCCTTGATCCGTGCCGGCACGAGATCGAGCACGATCGGGTACGTGGTGTCGGCCGGATTGTCACTGGCCAAACTCCGCCGGTAGCATCTGCGGCACGACCGTGCTGGAGGTCGACGCATGCGCGTGGCTAACCTGCGTCGTCGGTTGATGGCTTGCGATGAAAAATTGGACACCCAGCACGAGGATCATAAAGATCACGTATAGGACGACGCGAGGATTGCTCTCGGCACTGAGGCCAAACCACGCCTCGCGCGACGGGATGGCAGGACTAACCTGGTGTGGCAGGAGCGCAATCAGGCGAGCAGCAATCGCTCCGGAATCGCGGCGCGCCGATAACCCATCGGCTAATGCCGCAATTAATGAAGCCAATCTCTCAGTCGCAATTGCCTTTGGCAATTGCGACAGACTGGCGGCTTCTCGCCAAGGGTCGACGTCCAGTCGCGCCAGTGCCGAAACGACGCTGAGCGGCATGTCATTCCTGTCCTCACCGATCGACGCAAACAGAAAGTCGTCGAACTCTGTTCCCAGGGGAGAAGCCGAAGCAGAACGCATCACCTTAACCACTGAAACTCTCGCCTCTATCGAAATCACGGAGCCAACCGTGAGGGATGGGGCTTCGCTGTTCCCATCTACCGAAGCCAGAATATATGGTATGATGGCATGCCATATTAGGTTCGGAAACTACCTAAGTCAGCCGCTTCACCGACGTGACTGGGCGGAGTCGTTGGTCGCGTTGTTCGGGTCGCGACTCCTTCCTGAACAATTGAGCGATGGTGTCGCGGGTCTTCAGGAGGTGGCCACGGCGCCGAGCGCACGCTGAATGGCGCGAACGAGGTCCGATCCGCGAAACGGCTTCTGGATGACCACTGCGTTCGACCTGAGTCCCTGGATCCTTGAAGTATCGCCGCTGATGAACACGTGCGGGATAAACCCGGTGCGCAGGATCTCCTCGACGGCGGAGACACCACTTCTATCGCCCAACCGCACATCGACGATCACCAGGTCTGGTCTGCATCGAACTGCGGCGGCCACCGCATCAGCCTCGGTGGCCTCGACTGTGCAAATATGGCCCAGTCCCGCGAGCATTTCGGCGAGCAGCCCGCCGATTATGGCGTCGTCGTCCACCACGAGGACGTGGAGCGCTCTCATCGGTTCACTTCGCCTCCAGCGCCGCCTTCGTTCGCCCAGTTTGCGATGCGGTCGTGCAGTTGTGACGCGACGCAGCATGCACTGGCCAATGGGTACGGCTCATTAAGAAGGAGCGTGGTCATTTCGGTGGATTCGAGGCTGTTCGACAGACTGCGCCCGGATGTTCTCGGAGAGTGCGTTGTGTGTCGGTTGCATGGTCAGACCTCCAAGTGGTGGCAAAGGCGGACGTCAAGTCGCACGCGGCGGCAAGGGCCGTGAGCCAGATAAGGCGGCGCACGTGGGTTAGCAGTCCGATGAAAGACGCGGCAGTTCCGAGCATAGCTGACGGGAGATCGCCGAAGGCAGGCTCGGAAACTACTCAAACTCTCGCCCATGCGGTTGACCGAGGTCCGCGGCGCAGGCCTGGCCTGACGTCGCATCAATGCCACCCGAGCATGGCGCAGCGAGGAAAACTTTGATAATATGCCTCGTCATTGGCGCAACTATTTGAGAACAAGCGCAGAATGCCACGGGGCGGTCCGCATCAGGCCAAAGCGGCCCAATCGCGATCGAGCCGGCGCCCCTCGCCGGCTCGCAGCCCTTCTTGCCACCCTCAGGACTTCCCGGTTGTCGGAATAGGCGCCTCGGCGGGCGGCCTTGACGCCTGCAGAGGGCTCGTGGGGGCGCTGCCGGCCGGAAACGGCATGGCCTTCATCCTGGTTCAGCACCTCGATCCCACTCACGAAAGCATGATGGTGGACCTGCTGGCCGGCCACACGTCGATGGCCGTGCGGCAGGCCGCGGATGGAATGCTCATCGAGCGCGAGCACCTCTATGTCATTCCACCCGGAACCTATCTGTCGGTCGGACACGGTGCCCTGCACCTCTCGGAACCGCAAGCGCGTCACGGTGCGCGCCTGCCTTTCGACTTCTTGCTGCACTCGTTGGCAGAGGAGTGCGGTGCGCACGCCATCTGCGTCATCCTCTCGGGAACAGGAGCAGACGGCAGCCTCGGACTGAGGGCCATCAAGGAGAAAGGCGGCCTCGTCGTCGCGCAGGATCCCGACGAGTCCGGCTATGACGGTATGCCGCGGAGCGCGATCGCGACGGGAGCGGTCGACCTTGTGCTTCCGGTGGCCCAGATCCCTGACGCGCTCGTCAAATACGGCCGGCGAATGGACCTCACCCAAGCACCGAACGGCCCGGTCCCGGAGGATAGGGCGCAGGACTGGCTGCCCGAGATAATCGAGCTTCTTCGCACGAAGACCGCTCATGATTTCACGCTTTACAAGCAAGGTACGCTGCAGCGTCGGATCGAGCGGCGCATGGCGATGGCAGCGATCGGGACCGGTGGCATGGATCGGTATCTCAAAGTTCTGCGCAGTGATACGAGCGAGCTCGATCTCCTTGCCAAGGACCTGCTCATCAATGTCACCAGCTTTTTTCGCGATCCGAAGGTGTTCGATCTGTTGGCGGGCAAGGTCCTGCCCGTCCTGATTGGCGGCAAGCCGCCCGGTGAATCCCTGCGAATTTGGATTGCGGGGTGCAGCACTGGTGAGGAGACCTATTCCCTCGCCATGCTCTTCCAAGAGCAGATTGCGGCCGCGAAGCGCGATATCAAACTTCAGGTCTTCGCCTCCGATGTAGACCCGGATGCGGTAGCCCGTGCCCGAGAGGGCCTCTACCCGGAGACGATCGAAGCCGACGTGTCACCGGAGCGGCTGGCACGCTTTTTCTCGAAGGAAGAGCGCGGCTACAGGGTGTTGCCCGTGCTGCGCTCGGTGGTTGTCTTCACCGAGCAGGATGTGTTGGCCGATCCGCCGTTCTCACGTCTTGATCTGGTCTCATGCCGGAATCTTTTGATCTATTTGCGCTCCGAGGCCCAGGCGAAGGTTGTCTCGCTTTTCCATTTCGCGCTGCGTGAGGGCGGTGTTCTCCTTCTCGGCAACTCGGAGACGATCGGCAACGTCGATGGCCGCTTCGAGGTGATTTCCAAGCCGGAGCGGCTCTATCGGCGGACCGGTGGCTCGCGCCCCGGACAATTGGGTTTTTCGATGAGTGTCGGCGACCGTGTGCGAGTCCCCGCGCGCCCGGGACAAGCCCAAGCGCCGTCGCACCAAGGCGCTCTCGCCGAGCTTTGTCGGCGGTTGGTGATGGAGACTTATGCGCCGGCGGCGATATTGATCAACCGCAAGCACGAGTGTCTCTATTCCATGGGACCGATCGACCGCTATCTACGCGTCGTGGCGGGGCACCCCACTCATGATTTGCTCGCCATGGCGCGTGAGGGCATGCGTACCAAGCTCGCGTCGGCAATCCAGCGGGCCAGCCAAGAGAATACGCGCATTGTCGCCGCCGGCGGTCGGATGAACCACAATGGCGACGCGCTCTCGTTCAGCATCGCCGTACAGCCGGTCCCGAGCGAAGGCGAGGAGCTGCTGTTGGTTTGCTTCGTTGACGAGCCGGGGCACGGGCAGAAGCGAGAACGCCCCCTCACGCCGCGGGACGTTTCGCGGGTCGCCGAGCTTGAGCAGGAACTCGCAGCCACGAGGGCGGAGCTCCAGGGCGCTATTCGCAACCTTGAGATCTCAAGCGAAGAGCAGAAGGCAATCAACGAAGAGGCACTGTCCGTCAATGAGGAGTTTCAATCCACGAACGAGGAGCTGCTGACGTCCAAAGAGGAATTGCAGTCGCTCAACGAGGAGCTCACCGCGCTCAACGGCCAACTCCATGAAACCCTGGAGCGGCAGCGCACAACGTCCAATGATCTACAAAATGTCCTGTACAGCACCAATGTTGCGACCGTCTTCCTCGACACGGATCTTAAAATCCGCTTCTTTACGCCGGCCACCAAGTCACTCTTCAGTGTCATTCCCAGCGATGTCGGGCGGCCGCTCGCGGACCTCAACGCGCTGGCTGCCGATGGCGCTCTTCTGACTGATGCTCGAACGGTGCTTCAGAGCCTGGCGCCGGTCGAACGGGAGATCGAAGCCCAGAACGGCGCTTGGTACAGCCGTCGGATATTGCCGTACCGCACGCAGGACAATGGAGTCGAGGGCGTCGTCATCACCTTTGCCGATATCACCGAGCGGAAGCGTGCGGCGGATGCGTTAGAGGCGGCCAAGCGGCAAGCAGAGCTGGCGAGTGTGGCGAAGTCACGTTTCCTTGCTGCCGCGAGCCATGACCTCCGCCAGCCGCTTCAAACGCTTGCCCTGCTTCATGGGCGGTTAGCGAAGAGCGTGGCGGGAGAGAGCGCACAAAAACTGGTCGAGCAGCTCGACGAGACAGTAGGCGCTATATCGGGAATGTTGAACACGCTGCTCGACATAAACCAGATCGAGGCGGGCACGGTCCGTCCCGAAATGGTCAGTTTCCCAATCGGCGATCTACTTGACCGGCTAAGAGATGAGTTCGCGTATCACTCTCAGGCACAAGGGCTGGTCTTGCGCGTGGTCTCGTGCAGCGTTTCGATACGCAGTGATCCGCGTCTGCTCGAGCAGATGATCCGCAATCTGCTCTCGAACGCCTTGAAATACACAAGGCACGGTAAGGTGCTGCTCGGTTGCCGTCGGCGCGAGGGAATGCTGAGCATCGAGGTCTGGGATACCGGCATCGGCATCCCAAACGAGGAGCTTCAGGCGATCTTCGAGGAGTACCATCAACTTGATAATGCTGTGGGTGAACGAAGCCGCGGCCTCGGCCTTGGTCTCTCTATCGTGCAACGCTTGGGGCATTTGCTGGGCCATCGGGTACACGTCCACTCGCATCTGGGCAAGGGATCGGTCTTCGCCATCGAAGTCCCGCTCCCACAGGGCGGAGCGGCCGTACCACTATCTGACCAGCATCGGCATGGCATAGACGATGCCACAGTTGAAGACGTTCACCGCACTGGTGTGATCTTAGTCGTCGAGGACGATCCTGAAGTATGCAAACTCCTGGAGCTCCTTGTCAAGGATGAGGGGCATCGCGTGACAACAGCACCTGACGGCATCACAGCGCTGGGATTGGTGGCACGAGGGACGGTCCGACCTGACCTCATCCTTGCAGACTACAATCTCCCCGGTGGCCTGAACGGGGTTCAGCTCACCGCAAAGCTTCGGGAGTGGCTTCATCGTGAGATCCCGGTCGTCATTCTGACCGGTGATATCTCGACCGCTACCTTGCGCGATATCGCTAGCCATGACTGTGTGCAACTGAACAAACCGGTGAAGTTGAAGGAGCTGACGGGAGTCATCCAACGTCTCCTCCCAGTATCGCGATCCGCGGTACACCCGCACGCGCCAGACCCAGCCGTAGCGGCCAGCAGTCCCGGGCCGCCCGTCATCTTTGTCGTCGACGACGACAGCCAAGTACGAGAGGGCATTCGCAGCGTGCTCGAGGAAGATGGCCGGACCGTCGAGGATTATGCGGATTGTGAGGCGTTCCTCGAAGCTTATCATCCAGGCCGCGAAGGATGCCTCTTGATCGATGCCTATCTGCCCGGAATGGACGGGCTCGAATTGCTGCAGCGGCTCAATCATGCGCGCCATCGACTGCCGGCTATCATGATTACCGGTAATAGCGACGTGCCGATGGCGGTTCAAGCCATGAAGGCGGGCGCTTTGGATTTCATCGAGAAGCCGATCAGCCGCCGCAAACTGCTCGCCAGTGTCGAGCGCGCTCTCGAACAGTCGGGGAATGCAAACAAGCTGTCCGCCTGGCGGGAGGATGCGGCGAATCGCATCGCTCGCCTAACCCCACGACAGCGCCAGATCATGGAGCTGGTCCTCGCGGGTCACCCCAGTAAGAATATCGCTGCAGATCTAGGTATCAGCCAACGCACCATCGAAAATCATCGCGCCTCGATCATGGCGAAAACCCGCTCGAAATCTCTTCCGGAATTGGCGCGCTTGGCGCTTGCTGCTGCCTCGACTGGCGCCGACGAACCATCCGTTCGACGCGGCTCGCCAGTCACGGCCGGGCCGCGCGTTGGACGGCCCTGATGCGGATCAGTGCGTCTCAAAGTCCCCGGTCCGGTGCCAATACTCGTCGGCTCGGCCCTCCAGACTGCCCTCCTGCTGCCAAAGAACGTAGGCACGCTCGCGAAGATGCTGGTCATGAGCGCGATGCCAGTATTCCTCCGCGCGTCCAGCGGGACAACCGTCGCGCTCCCAAAGAAAGTAGGCACGTTCGCGAACGACCTGGTCCAAGCCCTGCTTCGTTTGGGACAGGACGTCTCGTTCATCCCCATACGGAGCCAGAGCTCCACCCCGACCGACATGCATCCTGGTGGTCAGGCTCTTGAGATCGGCATCCGGCACCAGCTGCGCGTGGGCGGCCGCCTTCGATGCCTTCTCTTCGTATTCAGAGTCTTTTGCGGCAATATCCGCACCCCCGATCGCGATCGGATAGGTGTGTAACACAGTTTTGTTGCTGTTCAGCACATCAACCAAGCGCTCTGCCATCGCACCATCCTCCCGGTAACATATTTTCTCTCCGAGTTGTCCTCTTGGGATGGCCCATAGCCCAATTATTATCAGCAGCCTCCCGACGCGCATGCAGGACTGACAGCCGCCATCGTCGGCAAGCGCGGAGTGTACTTGATTCGCGCCGCTGTCCTGACCGATCTCACGCCGTGTCTCTCATCCGGCGCTGGACAGTGATATACCGGGGATGATCGAGCGCCCTAGTAGCGAGGATAGGGCTGCGGCGAGTAGCCAGGGTAGGGCTGCGGCGAGTAGCCAGGGACATTCTGATAATATCCGGGCGTGCCCGGATAGGTACCGGCCACGGAGGAGTCCACCGGGTTGCCGTTGGCATCGCGCACTGTCTGCGTGGTCGAGAGCGGGTTGCCGTACGCGTCGCGAACCACGGAGGTCGTGGTAGTGGTAGGGCCGGGGTTGTACGAGGTGGCGGGGTATCGGCCGGCATCGATACAGCCGGAGAGCCCGACAAGGGCAAGCCCTGCCGCCATAGTGGCGATGATTGCGCGCATCGTATCCTCCTGCGAGTGATTGAATTCCAGACCGTTGTTGTCGAATTGGTCATAGGGAGCTCGCCGTGCAAGCGTCGGAAACTACCCAGTACTCTGAACCCATGCGCTAAGGTGCAGGTAGTCTGTTGAGTTCGTTGAGAATGGACTTGGTGGAGGCGGTACAGCCGAACGGCTGTAGATCGGCGTTATGCTCTTCGAGATAGCGATTGACGGCGGCCTGAAGGTCGGCGAGCGAATAGAAGACACCGCGCTCGATGCGCTCTCGGATTATATCTGAGAAGAAATTCTCGGCGGCAGTCAGGGTCGGGGTCCTCCCGGTCTGCGGGTTTTGTCGCGGAGCAACCCCTCTAACGCGTCTCGATCATGAAGAAAACAGGCTCGAGGGCCCTTCCGGCATGAGCGCGATTGGGTGTTTGCCGTCACCTGGGCCGGCGCCGACGAACCACTCCTTCGACGTGCTCGCCAGTGATGGCGGCGCGGCGAATAGCCCGTAGGTAATTTCCGAGCCTCCCATGGCACTGTCGTTGACCGGTACTCTGCACTGGTGCCTTAGCAGGGCTGTGCGATCCGCCCCAGCTAACCCCGGCGGCTGCTCGGATCGAGCGAAGAACATCTCCTTGGCCGTGTGAGGAAGGAGTTCGCGTGACTGGAAGTAATCGGCAGCCTCAGCGCGTGTGGCCCACCGGCCTCGCGCATACCACCAGGAGGCCGGCGATCGCGCGGTCAGGTGGGGTTGCGGTCGCTACTGCACCCAACCGCGTGCCGCTGGACCACGGCCTGACCGTCGGCCGTCAGGCGATACCCGGTCAGATCGTGCTGGACCATCCGAATGTCTCGCGCCGGCACGCGGCGTTCGAGGTGGCGGGCGGCACCGTCATGCTACGCGACCTAGGCGGCGCCAACGGCACCTATGTCAACGGTGCGCGGCTACGCGGCGCTCGCCCCTTGGTCCCGGGGGACCGTATCGATATCGGCCCTTTCGAGCTGACGTTCGACGGCAGTGCGCTCACCAGGGCCTGGCGCGTTGGCAATGTCGAGCTGCTGGTTCGGGGTGTCAGCTACGACGTGCAGGACAGGCAGGCCAGCGGGTCGCCGCAGCGCATCTTGCACGCCGCCAGCCTGCGCATCCGCCCATCCGAGTTGGTTGGCATCATCGGTGCCAACGGCTCGGGCAAGTCCACGCTGATGAACATTCTGTCCGGTCGGGCGCTCCCGACCGAAGGGACGGTACTACTCAACGATGTTGACCTGCATGCCAATTTCCAGGCCTTGAAGCAGGACATCGCCTTCGTGCCGCAGCAGGATGTGCTGCACGAGCAGCTGACGTTGCGCCAGGCGCTAGACTACGTGGCGCGGCTTCGGCTGCCGCCCGATACCACGGCCGTGCAGCGCCGCGCGGCGGTGCACGATGCGGCGCGCAGCGTTGACCTGCTCGACCGGCTCGACCAGCGCATCGACGCGCTCTCCGGTGGGCAGAAGAAGTGCGCGAGCCTGGCCAGCGAGATTCTCAACCGTCCCAGTCTGCTGTTCCTCGACGAGGTGACCAGCGGGCTGGATGAGAGCACCGACTGGGAGATCATGCGCCTGCTGCGGCGCCTGGCCGATGAGGGGATGACCATCGTCGTGGTCACCCACACCTTGGCGAACGTGGCGGAGTTCTGTGACAAAGTCGTCTGCATGGGCCGGGGCGGGCAGCCGACCTTCGTTGGCGCGTCATCCGAGGTGCTGGATTTCTTCGCGGTGCATCGATTGGGGGAAGTGTTCAACCGCATGGACGAGCTCGGCGCCGAGAGCTGGCGCGCCAGATTCGAGCAGACCGTCGGCGCAACGATGAACCTGCCGACCGCCGCCGCGCCGCGCCCCAACCAGCAGCGCTCCCACGAGGCGGCGCTCGTCAGACTGCGGCGTATCGCCCGGCAAGGTAACATTTTGCTGCACCGGAATGTCCGGCTGCTGCTGGCCGATCGCCGCACGCTGGTCATGGCGGCGGTCCAAAGTGTGCTAATCGGCGGGCTGATAGGCTATGCCTTCGGTACGTTCGGGGCAGGGCAGGAGCGGGTCGATGCGGAGAACGCGCTTCTGCTGCTGCTCGGCCTGAGCGCGATCTGGCTCGGCTGCAACGCGGCGTCGAAGGAGATCGTCGGCGAGCTCGCGATCTACCAGCGCGAGCACGACGTCAACCTGTCCACCGCAGCCTTCATTGGCGCGAAATACCTCGTGTCCGGCGTGTTCACGGTCCTGCAGCTTGCCGTTGTTTACGTGCTTGCGGCCGCGCTGGCGGAGGGCATCCCGGGGGACCGGCTGGAGCAGTTCCTGCTGCTGGCGATCGGCGCGATGGCGGGCACCGCGATTGGGCTGCTAATTTCGGCAGTCGCCAACACCCGGGACCAGGCAACAACGATCGTTCCGCTGGCCCTGGTGCCGCAACTGATCCTGGCCGGGGTGCTGGTGCCGAAGCTGCCGGACTTCGCCGAGAAGGTGGCCAAGGTGGCGGTCAGCGGCTACTGGCTCACCGAAGCGATGAAGTCGGTATTCATCGCTGCCGACGGACCAATCCGGGTGATCAATGCGCGCACCGGCGCGTTGATCGACATGACCGCGGAGCCAGCGGGCCGCGGCGCCGCAATCGTCGCCACACACGCGCTGGCATTTCTGCTGATCGCCTATCTGGTGACCCTGCTGCGCCATGGCGGGCGCAAGCGCGGTGCATGAGCGAAGAGGATGCGCGCTCGGCCCATCTGCCCCACCGCACGTATACGATGCTGTGCCGGCTTGCTCGGATGTGGAAAACCGTGGCTCCGCTCAAGCTGACGCGAAAAGAAGGACCCAGCACGCGGCCGAACAGGAGCGCGCGTCAACGGATAGCTTAAGATCAGCGTCCAAACGAGGCCGTAGCCAAAAACTGCGCGCCGCCCTGCGAATAGGTGGCGATGCCCCGCGCTGGGGTCGGTTCATTTGGCGCCCCGGCGATCATGCCAGGCCGCCGTTCCTGAATGAGCTTCGAGCGATCAGGCTGCTTGACCCGATCGCACGCCGCCAACTCCGTCAAGCCTTGCCGATCGGCGACCGCAACCCGTTCCGGCCTCAGCTAGACAATGCGAGATCGATGAGCTGGATGGCGTGAGCGCTGTCGCCACGACCCAGTGCGCGACGCGCATCCCCAATGTGGGAAACGAGCTGGCTGTCGCTCTGTGCGTTGGTCTGGCCTTGCACAACCGAGCGATCGAGAGCCCGCGTCTCCGCCATTTCCAGCGATTGCTGTGCCCGCCCCGTATGGCCAGCAACCAACGAGGCGCGGGCCGCCTTCAGGTAGTCGTGCGGCGTCGCATTCTCGCCGACTACCGGCGGCGGCAGGGTAGGCGCGATTCTGGATCGCGTATCGGCCGGCACGATGTTGCTCGCCTTGTTGGAGAATGGGAGCGAGTTGCCGGTGCCGATTTCATGGCCCGGCCGCGTTCCGGTGGCGGGGTTTGTGCCGGCCGGAGTTTGCCCCCAGGCCGGTATGACGGTCATGCCGATCAGTGCCAGGATCACAAGACTTGAATGGCGCATGGGATTGATGTCCTTTTGGTGAGCGTTGCGTGAATTCCGTTGGTGTCAGATCCGCCGACAAGCATCTACGCTATGATGGCGAGCCGCGTGCCCGCTCGCTCCGGACGGAGGAAGGTCGAAGCCGCCATGGTCGGTTTCTTCTCTGCCTTCGGCTTCTTAGCTTCCCAACTCCTCCCACTGCGATCTTTGGCCACAGCCGTTCTTCCCATTATTCAGGTAAGCACGACCACAATCGAGCCGATCACGGTGAATTTTGGTCGGCGCTGTGCGTGATGGCATGTCCCGTGGCGGAGATGTCCTGTCCGGCGCCGGCGGTGGTGTGGCATGCGCTCAACCAAGGTGCGATGCCAATCAGTGCGAGCAAAGCAAGAGCAGTCAAAAGATTCCTGCGCATGGTCGTGGTCCTTTCGTATGTGGTTGATGCGTCGTGTCGGTCCGGCCAGAGCAATCAGGCCGTGATGGTTCCTAATCGAGGTTCCCCAATCATGGGTGGCCGATCATTATTCCGTGGAAGCCACCCACCACCCAGACGACGAGGAGAACGACAACGACCAAACCGAAGACGCCGCCGAGGCCGGAGCTGCCATAGCGATTGTAGCCATAATACCCACCACCACCGCCCAGCAGCAGGATCAACAGGATGACAATCAGAATCGTGCCCATCTCAGTCACCTTTCTCGAAAAATCCTCTTCACCCAATCAGGGTTGGTGCGGAACTACTCCGTCGCATATCTGAAGGTAGGCAGCGTCCTAAGTCCCTCCTTCGAGCCGCCAGGCAACAACATCTTGTTGTCGCATAGCTTAAGGCTATCATAGGGAACGACCACCAAGTGCGTGCCCATACCCAGGAAGCCACCGATCGACAGCACGGCAAACGGCTGCTTTCCGTCGGGACTGACCAGGAGGTCGTCAACCCTGCCGATGATCTCATCAGCATCATTGCTGACGTGGGCACCGACCACCTTGGTTGATCGATAACCGGCCGACAGTTTCTGAACGTCGACTTTGACAAGCTCTACAGTCTGCATTGTAACGCTCATGATGATGCTCCACCGCCCATCGCGTCCTTCATCGTATCCTTGAGACCACCTATAGCATTCTGGGCGTTGCCTTCGGTCTTTGATCCGGTCTTAGATCCCCGGTCGAGTGACCGAGACGGGTTGCCGGGCCATGTGGAACTTCAGGTAAATGGCCTTCGGCATACCGATGTGCTGCTCACCGAGGTGATCTAGGCGTTTGGCAAGGTCCGCGAACGTCGCTCCATTTTTAAGCCGGAACGACAATGCGCTGTCGGCGAATAGCGCCATCACCTGGTTTGTCGGCTTTCTTGCTCGATGAGTGCTTTGCATGGCTTAACTCCAGACCGGCGCTCGAGTTCCTCATGGTCGGGCAGCGGGTACAACCGGTGCCCGGTAGGGTGCGTTTCGCTAACCCCCCAAGACTATCTTCGGTACGCGTTTCGTGCTGAACGTAGGTAGTGGCGGGTGAAGCGAAAGGGACGGAATCTACCTAGATCTCCGGGATCCTCGCTAGTCCGTAGGCCGGTTGGGAGGTGTTGCATCCCGGCTGGAGGTGTGCCTATCGGGACCTCGGCCTCGGGTGTCCGAGGCCACAGCGTGGAGCGCCTTGGCGACGTCCAAACCCACGAAAACTTCGGTATCTTCCTCCATGCTCATCCTCTGCGCTGAGGATAGGCTCGCCCAGATGCCGGTTTTGATGTCGTCGAAAATTCCCTTCGATGTTTTGTCAAAGGTCGCTTCCGCTCGTCTCTCTTATGTCACTGCCAGGAATTTTTAATCATAACCTTCACCACTGTGGATTTTGACCGAAGCGGCTTGTGGCGGTTTGAGGCCTCCTCCTACAAAGCGGCTGCCGCGCCACCACACTTCCGCGACGTGGGCAATGTCGATGTCGTACCGGTAGCGTTCGGGATGAGGTAGGGGCGTGGTCTCGGTATCCGCGGTGCGCGTCGTCAGCCCGGCGTTCGCGTGCTTGATGATGTTCAAGACCTCCGCGTAGGACGCCATCATCCATATTCGATGTCGTTATGCACCATCTTGACGAAGTGCCCGGCGCCGTTCGGGCCACAATGCAAGTAGCCCAGCTCCGCCTTGCCTGGATCGCCCACCGCGCCCGGAGTGCGGGACGCAGCATTCACGCCGGGCGCGAGCGAGCGGAAGATCGGGTCGAGATGCTGCACGATGTGAGGTTCGCCACCAGCGCTACAGGAAATCCCAACGAATTCGCTGGACACGCGCGAGGAATCATGCGTACAAGTGAGTGTACGCGCGTGAATCGGTTGTTCATCTAATACCTTCTGGAATTACGGACCCTCGCCGCTGTAGGCCGGTAATATGGACATGCGGGGAGTGTCGGCTGAATCGACAATTTCCAGAGAACCCAAAAGCACGGGAGAAAGCGAATGGTCGAAATCGTCACACTGAGCGGAAGCCTCGCCAGCGTGGATAGCTCTGAGATAGCGGCGATGCGCGACAATCTGCGCGGCGGTGTGATTCTCGCCGGCGACCCCGCCTATGAGGACGCCCGTCGCGTCTGGAACGGGAATGTGGATCGCAGACCGGCATTGATCGCCAAGTGTGCGGACGCACGCGATGTTCAACGGGCGGTCACGTTCGCAGCCAAACGCGGACTTTTGACGTCCGTACGCGGCGGTGGGCACAGCGCCCCGGGCTACGGAACCAACGACGGCGGCATGGTCATCGACCTCTCTCCCATGAAAAACATCGCCGTCGATCCCACCAGGCGCACCGCGCATGTCGAGCCGGGCGTGCTGTGGCGGGAATTGGACGCGGCAACCCAGGCCCTTGGCCTCGCCACCACCGGCGGCACGGTGTCCAACACCGGCGTCATCGGCCTGACCCTGGGTGGCGGTCTTGGTTGGCTGATGGGCAAGCACGGACTGTCGGTGGACAACGTGGTTTCGGCGGAAGTGATCACCGCCGACGGCGAGAAGCGCGTCGCCAGCGCGACAGAAAACCCCGACCTGTACTGGGCGCTTCGCGGCGGCGGCGGCAATTTCGGCATCGTCACCTTGATGGAATTCAGGCTTCACCCGGTGACACAGGTGCTCGGCGGGCTTGTTCTGCATCCGCTCGACCAGGCCGCCAGCCTGCTGCGCTTCTACCGCGATGTCTGCCCAACTTTGCCCGACGAGGCCGAGGCCTTTGCCGGCGTGCTGACCTCGCCCGACGGCGTTCCGGTCGCGGCCCTGATCATCGGCTACAATGGACCCATCGAGGCGGGCGAAAAGGTCCTCGCGCCACTCCGCCAGTTCGGCAATCCGACCGCCGACCTGGTCGGTCCCGTGCCCTACGGTGAGCGGCAAACGATGCTGGATACCCCGAACGCCGAACACGGGCTGCACCGGTACTGGCGGGCTGCCTTCACGGACCGGATTTCCGACGGCCTGATCGACGTAATGGTCGAAGGAGCGGCCAGGTTCAGCTCCAAGCTGAGTGCGTTGGTGTTCTTCTACATGCACGGCGCCGCGGTACGCGTGCCCGCCGGGGATACGGCCTTCTCGGCGCGGCGCGCCCAATGGGACTTCGACGCTATCGGGCAATGGGTCGAGGAGTCCGAAAGCGCCACTCACATCGCCTGGGTCAAGGAGATCTGGGGCCAGTTGGAGCCGCATCTTCAGGGCAGCGCTTACATCAACCACATAGCGGCGGACGACGGCGCGGAGAAGATTCGCGCGTCCTACGGCACGAATCACCAGCGGTTACGGGCGCTGAAATCGGTTTACGATCCCGCCAATCTATTCCGGGTCAACGCCAACATTCCGCCCGGATAAGCCAACGGCCAGGTCGCGAAGGACGGCACCATGGTTTGGCTGGCCGGAGCCGATCGAATCCGGCGGTTCGCGTGGGCAGTCCGGCTACCGCCGATCGGGGGGCGGACCTTCGGCGCGCGGGCATAGTCCGCGTCAGTCGCCCGCACCTACTGCTTCCGACCTGGCGTCTCCCAGCGCTATGGGAGGTACCGATTGTTCTGCTTCGGCCTTCAGCCGGCGAATGGAATAATCGAGCCGGGAGAAGAACGCTTCGACGGCGTAGCCGACCAGGAAAGCAATCGCAAGCGGCGGCAATGCCAGGCTCTTGGGCAGCAGCGAGCCGAACAACCCGACAACCAACCCCGCAATAGCAGCGATGAAGTAGCGCGCGCTGTGGGCGGCCGAGGGCCGGTACTCCATTCGCCGGATCAAGCGCGAGTAGAGTCGGAAGCCGTAAAGGAACGCTCCGAGCAGCGCGTAGATCGTGGGCAGGGCGTAAGTCGAAAGACTACTATAAATCAGTGTATCAATCTTGTACAGGGCAAGCGCGAATTCCCGAATATTCTGATAGGCTTTGATCTGGTTGATCGCCTCCTCCTTGATCTGAGCGACCGTTGAAAGGCCCGGTGGTACGTTCAGATGGTCCAGGCGGTCCTTGCCTTCACCGTTGAAGCTAACATCATCGATCGACAGACGTATCCACCACGGCGTGAACCAGCCGTTGAGACGGCTTGCCGTTTGCAGCAACCAGGCATTTTTGCGCGAGAATTCGACCATGTCAGAAAATGTACGTTCAGCAATGATCGCTTCAGACTGAGGATCGCCGCCACCCCGCGCAGTCCCCTGACCTGTCTCGCTAGCAAGCATCTGAAGGTCCGACCACAGCGTTAATGCTGCCGCATTCTGCTGGTCGATCAGTTCAGACGTGTCGCTCAATGTCGAGTTGCTCATGAACAAAAAAATGGAGAATACAATCACCATTGCGACCAAGGCGGTCGAGCAGAGCTTCAAACCCGCGAGCGACATCTTCTTGCAGGCCGCTAGCGAGGCTGCGTTAACCGGCCTCAAGACTGCGGCCAGTTGCGCATAGGCAACCCAGAAGGCGATAACGACGTGCTGCGGCACCTCCCCACTGCGTGCCGCCTCCTGAGCGGTGACCAGATCGTTTATCATGGTTCGCGTCGATTGCTGCGCCGCGTCTCCGTCTAGCGGCAGCAGTCCGTTGCTCGACGCGTGCTGGAGAAGCAGTTCCGCGTCGGCCAGAGCTCCGGAAAAGTCCGCGCTCAGCGCGTCCTTTTCGTGCGGCGCCGTTTTGGCATCATGCATTGGCCCCCCCCTTTGGATCGGGAATCACCGACTCGCTAGCACCAGACAGCAAATGAAGCTGTGAGGTATTTCACACCACGGCATCGGTTTCGCAGGGCTCACGCCAGCCAGAGGATTTCAGGTTGGCGAACGGGCCGCGGGGAAGGTCCGCAACGCTCGTACACCCTGATGGCGGAGGAGTTCGGCTTACCCGGAAGCAGCCCATAAGAGGAAAGGGAAGGGGGGCGGCGGGTAACGGAGAGGCACGGGCGCGCGGCGGCACGTCAAACCCTCCCCTGCTTCCGCACCACGGGATTCGCGCATCTCCAAAAACAGCGTGGTCGTGATTTTGAACCAATTCGTGGAGGCGACGCAGGTTTTTTTGGAACGAAGCCCGTCCGACTTAATGATCCACCTCGTGCCGCAAGAGGAAGCTCCTGCCGAAGGGGCGGCGGCGCCGACCATCGAAGCGCAACCCAGCACTAGGCGACGGGACGATCTGGCTGGGGTGAGGTGCTCACCGATCAAGGCACCTCACCTCAGGGGAGCCGGCGGGACGAGGGCGGCGTCGCCGTTAACAGGCGGCGAGCGGATTTGCGACCGACGAACTGCGCCGGATCCAAGCCAAGTCTGCGATCGTCGCGGAGGTCGGGCGCCTGCACTGGCGCTCGTAAAGGTCGCGTGATCCCCAGTTTCTGGACACTCCCCAATGTGGGCACGAGCCGCGTATGATTGCGAGCCGGTACAGGTAGACGCGCGCCCGAATCCCCGGCTGCCGATCGGAAGACCTGCCATTTGGGCCTTCGCTGCACCGCCGTGAACGAAAATTGCTTGTCGAAAGGCCTGGCCGAGGACTACGGTTAGGTACAAAGGGGCCAAATCGAAGGCCATCTGGGGAATTCGGGGTGAACCCTTGGCAGCAATGCCCGGCACGAATGACCCGCCTTGCGTCGGCATGGCTGCTACTGTCGGTAGCGGCCTGCCATGTCCAGCTCGTCAGCGATTACGACGATCAGATGGTGAAGGATGCCACCGCCGTACAAACCGATGTCGATACGCTGCTGCAGACGGAGCTCAATCCGCCGAAAGGCACGGATACAGGCTACGAGGCCAGCAAGCCCGCCTACAATAAGATTGCCGTCGATCTGGACAGCCTTAGGACGCAGGCGATGTCACACCCTAACAATGGGCCGACAATCGCGCAGGTGGACGCGCTCGCCAAGGACATCGCCGACCTGCAGGCCTTGCACAAGAAAGACAACACGCTGGGACGCGCCTTCATCCAGCAGGAACAGAGCGACATTGCAACCCATGTCAGCCTGATCGTTCGCACCGAGAACGACAAAAAGGCCGGCAACGCGGGAGGGTGAGAGCATGGACGTCGCGAGCGTGGGCACGGCTATGCTGAACGCCGCCAAGGCGGCGGCCGGCGACACCTGGGGGAAGATCCAGCACGATTTCGCATCCGACCTCGACAATGTGCTGCGCAACGCGGCGAAAATCGAGGCCGATCTTGCCGCGGGCGACCTCAACCAGGACGAGGCAGAGGTGCTGTTGTCTAATCAAAGCCGTACGCTGTTCATCCTGAGCCAGGAGGCCGAGGTCGATGCCGAGCTGGCGGCGCAGAATGCCATCAACGCGGCGATCGACCTGCTCTGGGCCGCGGTGAAGGCGGCGGCGCGGATCGGCTGACGGAGGCGAAACGGATGCCAGAGCTTAAGGTAGGCGACAAGGACCCGGCGGTCGCCGAAGCCCAGGTTTTGCTGGACAGGGATGGGGCGCTCCTCGTGATCGATGGTGACTTCGGGCACGGCACCTTCCTGGCGGTGCGGGAGTTCCAGGCCAATCACGGCCTGCCGGTAACCGGGATCATCGATGACGCAACGATGCAGGCCTTGCGCTCCCTGCCGGATGCCAATCCGGACATCCCCGTCAAGGCGGTGACATTCACGGCGCGCGAGGAGGTCGGCAGCCGCGCCTTCTACGACACGCATTGCGCGCGGCCGGATTATCCCGGAGGTGCCAGCGGCGTGACCATCGGTGTCGGTTACGATCTCGGGTATCAGAGCAATTTTGAGGCGGACTGGGCCGGCGTGCTGCTGGGAGACCAGATCGGCCGGCTGAAGGCATGCCTCAGCCTGAAAGGCGTCGCCGCGCGCGAAGCGGTCGATTCGGTCAGCGACATCATCGTTCCCTGGCGCTCAGCCTGGAAGGTTTTCCTGAAGCGATCGATGCCGGACCACGTGGCGCTCACGCGAGCGACCTTCCCTTCTCCCGTGCCACCACCGCCGCTTTGCCTGGGCGCGCTCATTAGCCTTGTCTACAATCGCGGACCGGCGATGGAGGACTCGCCCGATCACCCGGGAAACCGGCGCGAAATGCGGCAGATTCGGGACGCCATGGCGCGTGGTGACTTCGCCGCGGTGCCAGCCTTACTGCGCGGCATGAAGCGGCTTTGGCCGGCCGGCAGCGACCTGTTCGAACGGCGCGAGCAAGAGGCCCAGCTGTTCGAAGAAGGCCTGGCGGCCGCCCCGCCGGGCTGAGAAACCGCCATAAGAAGGCACGCAGAGCCCGCACATAACCAGGCTTTCGGTGCTTGAGGTGGTGCGGCGGCATTATTGCATATCGTCAAGGGCAACCCGGGCCGCATCACGTTTCGCCGACTCCACCGCTGCGGCGATGAAACGCACGCCACGCACGCTCTCCGCGATGCCGAGGGCGGAAAGGCTCATCGGTCCGGGTCGGGGGCGCGACGTTCGCGCCGTACGGTCATCTGCTCGTCGCTGGAGCGTCAGCCGTGCCGCCCCTGCCCGAACTCATCCACTGCCGCGGCCGGCCGGCGTAGCCGCCGCCCGAGATTTTGCTCATCTTAGTGCGCCATTAGCTAAGTACCTGGAATTGCTGACGGACCCGACACAACTCGAACGTGTGGCCTTCGCCTTCGGAGGTATTGCGCATAAACCGCCGTCTCTCGTTCCGTAGCGAACGGCAGCTTTGGAGAGATCGTAACCGCTGCGAGTTCCCCACCTGGGATGAGGCGGGAGAACGGGCGAAGCTCTGGGCACTTGGACTGAGCGCAGGGGTGTCGCAATGGCAAATGCAAGTCTTGATGACCGTCATCAAGCTGGCACTTATCGACGGATCGAGCTGATCACTGGAGATGCCAGGCGCCCGGTCTGGACGGAGGAGGAGAAGGCCCGGATCCCAGCCGAGCTTTCAGCCTGGGGCAAAGGTCTCGGACGTCGCACGTCGGCACAGCATGAATCGCGGCCTGTTGTGGACATGGCGTCACCAGGCGCGGAAGCGTGGGCCGGGCGGCGAGCAGATGTTTGTGCCGGTCCGGATCGTGGACGAGATCGCCAGCATGCCGCAAACAACTGGCATTGGGCGCAGCCGTCGACGCCCAGCTATGTTGAATGTCCGTTTCCGAGATCGTGGGACGGACCGGCCTACGCCCGTGTTGGGTCGACAGGAGCCACTGCCTGATCGTCGGTAACGTCACTGTAGAAGTCTTGACTTAATCTGACATCGGGTGTCGGCTGGCGTCAACCCAGAAGGACACCACCATGACCAAGGACCAGAAGATCATCGGCGCCAAGGCCGGCCTGCTCGAGCTCGCCAAGCAGCTCGGCAACGTCAGCCAAGCCTGCAAACTCATGGGATATTCCCGCGATAGCTTCTACCGCTTCCAGGAACTCTACCAAAAAGGCGGCGAACTCGCCCTTCAGGAGCTCTCCCGCCGCAAGCCCATCCTCAAAAACCGCGTCGCCCCAGAGGTCGAGCAGGCCGTGCTCGCCTTCGCCATCGACCAGCCCGCCTGGGGCCAGGCAAGGGTCGCCAACGAACTGCTCAAGCGCGGCATCAGCGTCTCACCCTTCGGCGTGCGCTGCATCTGGCTGCGCCATGACCTCGCAACCATGAAGCTCCGCCTCAAGGCGCTGGAAGCCAAAATGGCCCAGGAGCGGTTGATCCTGACCGAAAGCCAGCTCGCCGCCCTGGAGAAGGCCAAGGCCGACAAAGAGGCGCACGGCGAGTTCGACACCGAATGCCCCGGCTACTGCGGCGCCCAGGATACCTTCTACGTCGGAACCCTCAAGGGCGTCGGGCGCATCTACCAGCAGACCTTCCTCGATACCTACTCCAAGCTCGGCTTCGCCAAGCTCTACGACCGCAAGACCCCGATTACCGCCGCCGATCTGCTGAACGATCGCGTCATCCCGTTCTTCGAGGAGCAGGGCGTGCCGCTGCAGCGGGTGCTCACCGACCGCGGCACCGAGTTCTGCGGCGCCCACGACCGCCACGAATACGAGCTCTACCTGGCGGTCGAGAACATCGACCACACCCGCACCAAGACCCGCAGTCCGCAGACCAACGGCATCGTCGAGCGGTTCCACAAAACCATGCTCGATGAGTTCTATCGTGTGGCGTTCCGCAAGAAGCTCTACAGCTCAATCAACGAGTTGCAGGTGGATCTTGATCTGTGGCTCGCCGACTACAACCAACACCGTACCCACCAGGGCAGATACTGCTTCGGAAAGACCCCAATGCAGACCTTCCTCGATGTGTCACAACTCGCTCGCGACAAACAAATCGGAGGTGATAGAAACCATCAGCAAGCCGCCTGATCATCACCGCCAGAGCACACCAATTGTCAGATCAAATAGAGACTTGTACAATTCAGAAAGCCGCCATTCTGCTTTCGGCCCAGCTCCGGGCATTCTGCCAGCGAGCCAATGTCAAGCGCCACCCACCCCACTCGAGGCACCGCCGGCCACCCACATCCGATCCGACCAACCACTGCGAAACCCCACCCCCCGCCCCATCTTCCTCCCCACCATGAAGCTCTCCGTCCTCGACCAATCGACCGTCGTGACCGGCCGTTCCCCCGACGCGTCGATCCGGGAAAGCATCGCCCTCGCCCAACACTGCGAGGCCCTCGGCTACACCCGCTACTGGCTCGCCGAGCACCACGCCTCCGCCAGCCAGGCCGGCACCGCGCCCGAGATCCTCATCAGCGCCATCGCCGCCACCACCACCCGCATCCGTGTCGGCAGCGCCGGGGTCATGCTGCCCCACTACTCCGCCCTGAAAGTCGCCGAGCAGTTCCGCGTGCTCGAAGCAATCGCCCCCGGACGGATCGATCTCGGCCTCGGCCGCGCCCCCGGCTCCGACGGCCGCACCGCCTTCGCCCTGAACCCGCTGGCCGAGACCGCCGCCGACCATTTCCCCGCCCAGGTCCGCGACCTCCTCGCCTGGCTCGCCGGCGAGAAGCTGGTCGAGGGCCATCCCTTCCGTGACATCATCGCCCAGCCCCAGGGCCCCACCACCCCCGAGGTCTGGATGCTCGGCAGCTCCGACTACGGCGCACAGGTCGCCGCCTATTTCGGTCTGCCCTTCTGTTTCGCCCATTTCATCACTGATGGCCGCGGCACCGCCGAGGCGCTGGCGCTCTACCGCCAGCGCTACCGCCCCGGCGCCCGCCACCCCGAGCCCTACGCCGCCCTCTGCGTCTGGGCCATGGCCGCGGAAACGGAAGCGGAAGCCGCCCGCCTGTTCACCTCGCGCGAGCTATGGTGTCTCGGCCGCGACCGCGGCATCTACACCGCCCTGCCGTCACCTGAGGAAGCCGCCGCCTACGACTACACCGAGCCCGAGCGCGCCCGCATCGCCCGCCTCCGCGAGCGCGCCCTCTACGGCACCCCCCAAACAGTTGGGGCCCGCCTGCGCGCTCTCTCAGCCGAACACAGTGTGGAAGAAATCGCTATCCTGACGACGCTTCACGACCCCGAAGCCCGCCGCCGCTCCTACAGCTTGCTGGCAGAGGAGTTCCGCCTGACCAGTAGCGGCACGTAAAATGAAAGGGCACGCAGCGACGGCTGGCCTCCAGCGACTGGCTCCCCCTTCACGGCTCGCCCTTGAGCTGGCGCACGTCTGTTTGCAGGTGCTGAATCTGCCGCTGCATTCCAGCAAGGCGCGGCCGGACGCGGGCGGGGCGCGACGAAGCGGAACGCCGCGCCAAAGCTCGTGGAGCCCGCGTAGTTCCTTCCGAGTGTTGTCGTGGGCCTTCCGCACCTGCTCTACCGACCCCGAAACTCACCGCCATGTCGTCACGCATGCTGTCTGTAGCCGATCCATGCGCTCCATGAGATCGGTGCGCGTTCTGAAGAACTCGGCCTGCAATTGCGCCTGCCCGGCCTCCAGCCGCGTCAATGCGGCCAGGACTGGTTCATCGCTCATTGGCACGCGAGGCAAGCAAGCCCCTCGCGCGCCTTGGCGTCGCGCGGGCCCAACTCCTCGACTGACAGGCCGAGGCATTGGCGAAGGCCTTGCCCCGGATCGTCGCGGCGAGCGACATGAGCTGCGGCAAATCGGCCATGGCACGGTCAAGGCGTAGGCGAACACGGGCAACGGTCGGGTCGCCGCCATGACGAGCTGGGTAGCAGTTCGGGCTAATTAAGGCCGAAAAACGTCCTGCCGCCGCCCATACGCCCGAGCGGCCCGCCACCGCTGCCACGTGATCGCCCCCCAGGCGACCACCCCAGCCACCACCACCACCGGGATCAGCGCGGCGACCAGCCACAGCGCCAGCGAGGCGACGACTATCGCCCCGGCCAACACCGCCACTAGCAGCGCTATTCCGGCGATGCGCATCGGCCACGTCGGACGCCCCGGCACGCGGAACCGTCCATCAATCAACATGTCGATCTGCGGCGGAACACGGTACGGCATGGCGAAGAAGTGGCAGGCCCCCCGTCCGGTTCAAGCCACGTGGCCCAGCACGACCCGGATTTCATCCAACGCCGCCGGGTCTTCGATCGTCGGCGGCACCGCGACCGCCTCACCATCAGCAATTCGCCGGATGCTTCCCCGCAAAATCTTCCCAGACCGCGTCTTCGGCAGCCGAGGCACCACACGCGCATCCCGAAAAGCCGCCACCGGCCCGATCCTCTCGCGCACCAGCGCCACCAGCTCCGCCGCGATCTCCCCCTCAGGTCGTTGCACCCCCGCCTTCAGCACCACCAACCCCAGCGGCACCTGGCCCTTGATCGCGTCATGCGCTCCGATCACCGCGCATTCCGCCACATCCGCATGCGCCGCGAGCACCTCCTCCATCGCCCCCGTCGAAAGCCGGTGTCCCGCGACGTTGATGATGTCGTCGGTCCGCCCCATCACCCACACATCGCCGTCCGCATCGATCGACCCCGCATCCCCGGTCCGGTACCATCCCAGAAAATCCGCCAGATACGCCGCACGATATCCTTCAGCGTCCTGCCACAGTGTCGGCGCGCAACCGGGTGGCAGCGGCAAGCGCACCACAAGATTCCCCGTCTGCCCGGCCGAAACCGGCCGCCCATCCTCATCCAAAGCAGCCAGATCATACCCAGGGCAGGGCCGCCCTCCGGAGCCCGGCTTGAACGGAAACAGCCCGAACTGCCGGAAGCCGGCGGTGATCGGCCAACCCGTCTCGGTCTGCCACCAATGATCGACCACCGGCCTGCTCAGCATCTCAGCCGCCCACACCGCCGTCGGCGGATCGCACCGCTCGCCGGCGAGATACAGCGCCTCCAACTTCGAAAGGTCATGACGGCCCGCCAGCCGCCCCTCTGGATCCTGTTGCTTGATCGCGCGCATCGCGGTCGGCGCAGTGAACAGCACCTTCACCCCGTGCTGAGCGCAAACCCGCCAGTAGGCGCCCGCGTCCGGCGTCCCCACCGGCTTGCCCTCATACATCACGCTCGTGCAACCACGCAGCAGCGGCGCATAGACGATGTAGCTGTGCCCCACCACCCACCCAACATCCGAACCCGCCCAGTACGTATCCCCCGCATCTACCCCATAGATCATCCGCATGGAGTTCCACAGCGCCACCGCGTGCCCGCCATTGTCGCGCACGATGCCCTTAGGCCGCCCGGTCGTGCCGGATGTGTACAGAATGTAGAGCGGGTCCGTCGCCCCCACCGGCACTGGCGCCAGAGGGCTCGCCGCAGCCTCAGCCTCCAGCAAATCATAGTCCCGACCGGTAACCAGCCCGGCCCCCGCCGCCTCACGTTGCAGGATCAAACACGCGTCCGGCTTATGCGGCGACAGCGCGATCGCCGCATCGAGCAGCGGCTTGTAGTGAACCACCCGCCCCGGCTCCAACCCGCACGAAGCCGAAACGATCGCCTTCGGCTTCGCATCGGCGATCCGAGACGCCAGCTCCGCCGCAGCAAACCCGCCAAACACGACCGAATGGATTGCGCCCATCCGCGCGCAGGCCAGCATCGCCAACGCCGCCTCCGGCACCATCGGCATGTAGATCACGACCCGATCGCCGCGCCCGACCCCATGTGCGGCCAGCGCCCCGGCAAGCTTCGCCGCACGCCGCTGCATCTCCGCATAGGTCAGAGTCTCGATCCGGCCAGTCATCGGGCTATCCCAGATCAGCGCCGTCTGAGAGCCACGCCCGGCCGCCACGTGCCGATCGAGGCAATTGAAGCACGTGTTCAGCACCCCGCCCGGAAACCAGAGCCCATAGGGCCCCTGCGTCGGATCGAACACCCGGTCCCACCGACGCTCCCAGGAAATGCCTTCGGCAATCCCCGCCCACCAAGCCTCAGGGTCCCGTAGCCAAGCCCCATAGGCCTCGGCATAGCCCGATACGCCTTCGGTTCGATCCAATTGCCCGGCCCTCCCTATCCCGAGCCGTCCGAGAACCCGCGTTCAGTCCGGCAACTTAACCAGCAGGTCCTCGCCCTCGACGCGTAGCTCGAACACCGGCAGGTCCGTCTCGATCGGCGCGCACAGCCCCTTGCCGGTGCGGACGTCGAAGCGGCCGGCGTGCAGCGGGCACTCGATCACGCCGTCCTCCAACCAGCCATCGGTAAGCTGTGCGTACTCATGCGTGCAAACATTATCCGTGGCGCGGAACTCGCCACCCGGCAGGTGATAGAGCGCGATCTCGTGGTCGCCGACGCGGACCCCGATCATACCGTTCTCGGGCACATCCGCCTTGCCAGCCACGCGCACCCATCTCTCCGCCATAACGGCCTCCCGCTGTTCAGGCCGGACAATGCCAGCCGCAGCGGCGCCGGCCAAGACAGTCCCGGCGCTCCACTTGACGCGTCTCCTGCCTCGCCCGCAGGTTCCCCCAGGCAGTGAAAACCTGCCCCGGGTAGGGAGACTTTCGTAATGGGACGCAAAAGCCTGAGAGGGCTGGGCCTGCTGGCTGGCGCGGTCATGGCCGCGGGGACGGCGCACGCCGAGCCATTCAAATGCCCGCATGTCGGCGGCGACTTCGTCTTTGGCCAGGAGGCCAACGTCAACAGCCTAGACCAGATGACATCGGCGACGATCTCCACGCGCAACATCGCCATGAACATCTTCGAGACGCTGATGACGCGCGATGAGAACAACCATCCGATCCCCGACCTCGCCCAATCCGTCACCGAATCCCCAGACCATCTAACTTACACATTTAAACTCCGTCAGGGCGTGCACTTCCAGAACGGCAAGCCAATGACCTCGGCCGATGTCGCGGCGTCCTTCGACCGCTACAGCAAGGTTGGCCTCGAGCGCAGCATGCTCGACAACGTCGATCGCTGGGAAACGCCCGACCCGGACACCTTCGTGATCCACATGAAGCAGGTGCAGCCCACCTTCCTGACCCTGCTCAGCTCCTTCAGCGTTCCAATCGTGATCATCCCGGCTGAAGAGAAAGACATGCCGGCGATGCAGCTCAAGCCGATCGGCACCGGCCCTTATGAGTTGGTGCAGTCGATCCCCGGCAGCTACGTCAAGCTGAAGCGTTTCGACGGCTACTCACCGAACACCAACTATGAGCAGCGCACCGGCTTCGGCGGCTACAAGCAGGCCTGCTTCGACACGGTCACCTTCCGCATCGTGACCGAGCCCGGCGCCCGCGTCGCCGGCCTGCGTACCGGCGAGTTGCAAGGCGTGGAGGACGTCCCCACCAAATCCATCCCCGATCTCAAGAAAGACAAGAACATCACCCTGCTGCCACTGCCGAACTGGTGGATCCAGATCGCCGAGCCCAATACCGCGAACCCACCAACCGACAACCTCGATTTTCGCAAGGCCGTGCAGGCCGCGCTCGACATGAAACAGATCATGCAGGCCGCGACGGACGGCAACTACCGGCTGAACGTCGGCTATCAGTATCCGAACCAGCCCGACTACACCGATGCCGGTAAGAGCACGTACAACATCGACGATCCCGCCCTGGCTAAGAAATACCTGGCCCAGTCCGGCTACAGGGGCGAGCCGGTCGTATTGCTGACGGACAAGGACTACACGCCGATGTACAACTCGGCGCTGGTCATGCAGCAGGAACTGCAGGCGATCGGTATCAACGCGCAGATGAAGGTCGTCGATTGGCCCACTTCGGTGCAGATGGCGCAAAACGACGTCAAGGGCTGGAACTTCTTCTTCACCGGCTGGGGTACGCAGCCGGCGCTCGGGGGGCTGTCGGTGATGCAGTTCTTTGCGCAGCCGATCCCGGTCTATTTCCCGCCGAAAGGCCATCCCGACCCGCAGGTCCTGAAACTATGGAATGAGATGAACTCTTCACCGAGCGAGGACGCACGGCAGACGGCCTTTGCCGAGATGCAGAAATACACGCTCGATCAAGTCTATTCTCTGCCCTTCGGTTCGCTCACCAAGGTGCAGGCCGTGCGCTCCAACGTGAAAGGCTTCGTGCCCTTCCGCATCCCGCGCATGTCCAACGTATGGTTCGAGAAATAACTCTCCCTCCCCTTGCGGGAGGGGGCCGTGGGGAGGGGGCCGTGGGATGATCGCCGTCATCCTTCGCCGCGTCAGCAGCGCCATCCCGATCCTGATCATCGTCAGCCTGATCACCTTCGGCATGATCCACATGATTCCCGGCGATCCCGCCGCGGCGATCGCCGGGCTCAGCGCCACGCCCGACCAGATCGCCCAGATTCGCCATGATCTCGGCCTCGACCAACCATTGCTGCTGCAACTAGTACATTGGTACGGCAACCTGTTCCGCGGCGATCTCGGCACCTCGCTGCTGCTCGGCCAACCCGTGCTGCAGGCAGTCATGATCCGCCTGCCCGTCACCATCGGCCTATCCGCCTACGCCCTGGTTATCACCCTCGTCCTCGGCCTCGTCAGCGGCATCCTGGCGGCGCTGCGCCAGAACACCTGGGTCGACCAGGCCGCGATGGTGTTCGCCATGTTCGGCATCTCGGTGCCGAACTTCTACCTCGGCCTCCTGATGATCATCCTGTTCGCCGTCGATCTCGGCTGGGTGCCAACCGGAGGCTATGTCGCCTTCGCCGACGACCCGCTGGGTTGGCTCGTCTCCATGACCCTCCCAGCCATCTCCCTCGCCCTCCTTCTCACCGGCCTGCTAGCAAGAATCACCCGCTCGACCATGCTCGAAGTACTCCGCCAGGACTACATCCGCACCGCCCGAGCCAAGGGCCTGCCGCGCCGCTCTGTCGTGGTGAAGCACGCCCTCTCCAACGCGCTGATCCCGATTGTAACGGTCGTCGGAATCATCGTGAGCCTGCTGATCTCCGGCTCAGTAGTGACCGAAACGCTATTCTCCATCCCCGGCATGGGCCAGTTACTGACGCAAGCGGTGCTGAACCGCGACTACCCCATGGTGCAGGGCGGCCTTCTGATCGTCACCGCATTGCTGGTCCTGGTGAATATCGGCGTCGACGTGATCTACGCCTTCCTCGACCCGAGGGTCCGTTACGATGCCGGCTGACATCGCCATCGGCCCAGCGCTGCCAACCGAAGCCGAAGAACACGCCCACCGCAGCCCCGCCGCCGTCACGCTGTCGCGCTTGCTACACCATCGCCAGTTCCTGGCCGGCACCGCGCTGTTCGCCGTGATCCTGCTGGCCGCGGTGCTGGCGCCCGTAATCGCGCCCACCGATCCCAACAAGCTGAACATGAGCCAAACCTTCCAGCCCCCAAGCTGGACCCAACCCTTCGGCACCGACAATTTCGGCCGCAGCCTGTGGTCGCGAGTGATCTGGGGCGCGCAGCTCTCCATGCTGATCGGCGTGACCGTGGTCGCGATCAACGCCGTGCTGGGCACCGCGATCGGCGCCGCCGCCGGTTATTTCCGCCGCATCGACAACTGGGTGATGCGCATCAACGACGCGCTGATGGCATTCCCCGCCATCCTTCTCGCAATCGCCGTAACCGCCGTGCTCGGCCCCTCCCTCGGCGACGTCATCATCGCGCTCGGCATCGTCTATACCCCGCGCACCGCCCGCATCGTGCGCTCCTCGGTGATCGTGCTGCGCGAGATGGAATACGTGCAGGCCGCCGTCGCCGCCGGCGCCGGCCATTGGCGCATCCTCCGTCGCCACATCCTGCCGAACGCCATGGCCCCGTTGATCGTGCAGCTCAGTTTCCTCTTCGCCTACGCGGTACTCACCGAAGCAACACTCTCCTTCCTCGGCGTCGGCGCCGTCCCGCCGACCCCCACCTGGGGCAACATCATGGCCGAGGGCCGCCAGTACATGACCGACGCCCCCTGGATCATCGCCATCCCCGGTGCCGCCCTGGCCGTCACCGTGCTCGGCCTGAACATGCTCGGCGACGGGCTGCGCGACGTGCTCGACCCGCGCCTCCGCATCCAGCAATGAGCCTGCTGGAGGTCCACGGCCTGACCACCGCCTTCGCCACCGGCCGCGGCGAGGTCACCGCAATCGAGGACATCACCTTCTCGCTCGATCAAGGCGAGGTGCTCGGTATCGTCGGCGAATCCGGCAGCGGCAAGAGCGTAACCGCGCTCACCATCATGGGCCTGTTGCCCCAACCCCCCGCCCGCATCGCCGCCGGCGAGATCCGTTTCGCCGGGAACGATCTAACCCACCTGTCCGACGCAAGGATGCAGAAAATCCGCGGCCCCGGCATCGCCATGGTCTTCCAGGAGCCGATGACCTCGCTGAACCCGGTCTTCACCATCGGCGACCAGGTGATGGAAACCATCCGTGCCCACGAACGCATCGGCACGGCCGCCCTGCACGCCCGCACGTTGGAGATGCTGGAACGGGTCGGCATCCCCTCGGCGGCCCGACGCCTGAACGACTACCCGCATCAACTCTCCGGCGGACAGCGCCAGCGGGTGATGCTGGCGATGGCGCTGGCCTGCCGCCCCCGCCTGCTGATCGCCGACGAACCAACGACAGCGCTGGACGTCACCATCCAGGCGCAGATCCTCGACCTGCTGCTCGACCTGCGCGACGAGTTCGGCATGGCCGTCATCGTCATCACCCACAACATGGGCGTCGTCGCCGAGACCGCAGACCGCGTGCTGGTGATGTACGCCGGCCGCATCGTCGAGGAAGCGCCGGTCGCCGCGCTGTTCGACCGGCCGCTGCACCCCTACACGCGCGGACTGCTGGCCTGCGTGCCGTCGCTGGACGACGACCGCGAGCGCCTGCTGGCAATCCCCGGCAGCCTGCCGGACCCGGCACGTCGCCCGCCCGGCTGCCGCTTTGCCCCCCGCTGCCCGCACGCAGTGCCTGCCTGCACCGCCGCGGTTCCCGCGCCGTTCGCCGCCGCCCCCGGCCACACCGCCGCCTGCGTCCGCGTTCCGGACCTGATCGCGTCGTGACGCCGCTACCGGAGCAGGTTCATCATGACCGGAAACACCGGCCCGACATCCACCTCTCCCGCGCTGCGGGAGAGGTCGCCGCGCGGAGCGCGGCGGGTGAGGGTGCCGGGTGCGAGGTCCTCACCCAGTTCGTTTCACGAACCCATCCAGGTGGGTAGAGCCCGGCCCCGTGATAGCCTCCACTCACCCTGAACCTGCCCTGCTCGAGGCCACCAACCTCTCCAAGCACTACCCCGTCCGCGCCGGCCCGCTGCTGCGGCGGCACAACCTGTCGCTGCGCGCAGTCGATGACGTAACCCTCGCCATCGCCCCCGGCGAGACGCTGGGCCTGGTCGGCGAATCCGGCTGCGGCAAATCGACCCTCGGCCGCCTGCTGATCCGCCTGATCGAGCCGACCGCTGGCGCCATCCGCTTCGACAGCCACGACATCACCGCCCTTTCCGGCCCCGCTTTGCGCGAGCGGCGGCGATCGATGCAGATCATCTTCCAGGACCCGTACGGCGCGCTGAACCCGCGCATGTCGGTCGAGGACATCATCATCGAGCCGCTCCAAATCCACGGCCTGGCGCACCGCAGCGCCGAGCGCCGCCAGCAGGTCGCGCGCATGCTGGACCTCGTCGGTCTGCCGGAGCGCGTGCGCGACCGCTATCCGCACGAGTTCTCCGGCGGGCAGCGGCAGCGGATCGGCATCGCCCGCGCGCTGGTGCTGCACCCGAAATTCGTCGTCTGCGACGAGCCTGTATCGGCACTCGATGTTTCGGTGCAGGCGCAGATCGTCAATCTGCTGGCCGATCTGCAGCGTGAGCTGGGCCTGACGTATCTCTTCATCGCCCACGACCTGGGCGTGGTGAAGCACATCTCCACCCGGGTCGCGGTGATGTATCTCGGCAAGCTCGTCGAGACGGCGGAGAAGCGCGCGCTCTACGCCGCGCCGCTGCATCCCTATACGCAGGCGCTGATCGCGGCAGTCCCGGCACTGCACCCGGCAGATCGCGGCCGACGCCGGGCGCTGCGCGAGCGCCTGGCTGGCGACGTGCCGAGCGCGCTGCATCCGCCGTCCGGCTGCCGCTTCCACACTCGCTGCCCGCACGCCATGCCGATCTGTCGCGAGCAGGAGCCGCGCACGGTCGAGCCGGAGGCCGGGCATTGGGTGGCGTGCCATTTGGTGGGGTGAGGGCGGGGCGGCCGGGCTCCGTTCAACCGTCGCTTCGGTGTAAAGCCGACGTCCTGGTCCATTATTACTAGTTAGACGTCCCCCCAAAGATCGTTATCGTTCACCCGCTCTGGGCTTGTTCAAGTCATCACTCTACGGACCCGGCGCGTTCGCAGCGAGCGCCCTTGCAATCATATACATCGGCGTCAGAACCGGTGCCGCGAAGGCTGTTCACTCCCAACAAGATAGTTTGTCTCTATAGCCTTATCGCATGGCAATGGGCCCCAATTATATCACTACCTGATCCATTTGTCTCACGTACAGCGAAACCAGATGCCAATGAGAATAAACCGTATGCATGATGACCAGAAAAGGCTGAGCCCATCCCAGGGCGTCGGCGGCCGATGCGGCGACGAACATCAGGTGCCCTCATTTCAGACCTTCACTCGCTTCGACTCCGGATCATAGAACGGCCGCAGCCCCACCTCCGCCGCCACGCTCTCCCCGGCGATTTCCACTTCATACCCACCACTGGCAACGAACTCCGCATCCACCACTGCGCCATGGTTCTCGACGTAACCAAGCGCCAGCGCCCGCCCTAGCGTATGCCCGAACATCCCCGACGTGGTCCACCCAACCAGCTCGCCATCCCGCCAGATCGGCTCATTCTGATACAACAACCGATCCGGCTCCCCCAAAGCCAGATGCACTAACCGCCGCGGCACACCCGCATCGCGCTGGCGCAACAGCGCCTCGCGCCCGATGAAGCCGCCCGGCTTGTCCCACGCGACCGCAAAGCCGAGCCCCGCCTCCAGCGGCGTATCCGCATCCGTAATATCATGCCCCCAACTGCGGTACGCCTTCTCCATCCGCAGCGAATTCATCGCGTGATACCCGGCAAGCCGCAGCCCCACGCTCTCGCCCTCCGCCACGATCCGATCGAACACGTCCTGCACGAACTCCGTCGGCACATAGAGTTCCCACCCCAGCTCGCCCACGTAAGTGATCCGGCTCGCCCGCACCCGCGCATACCCAAGATCGATCACCTGCGAGGTCCCGAACGGGAACACCGCCGTGGACAGATCGACATCAGTCAGCCGCGACAGCAGCTCGCGCGACCGAGGCCCCATCACCCCCATCACCCCAAACCCCGAGGTCACATCCACGGTGACGGCTCGCGCATCATCCGGAATGTGCCGTTGCAGCCAAGCCAGATCGCGGGTCTGCGTCGCTGCCGACGTAACGATCAGGAACCTATCTTCAGCCTCGCGCGTAACCGTCAGGTCCGCCTCGATCCCGCCGTGCTCATTCAGCCATTGCGTATAGACGATACAGCCCACCGGGACCGCAACATCGTTGGCACAGATCCGATTCAGAACCGCGCAAGCGTCTGCCCCAGCCAGCACATACTTGCCGAACGAGGATTGATCGAACAGCCCGACGCCGGTCCGCACAGAGTGATGCTCGGCCGCCGAATACTCGAACCAGTTCTGTCGGCCGTAGCTATACTCATACCGCGCCTCCACCCCCTCCGGCGCGAACCAGTTCGGCCGCTCCCACCCGGCCGTCTCCCCGAAGCACGCCCCGCGTGCAAGCAAGCGATCGTGCAGCGCGGACTTCCTCACGCCGCGCGCAGTCTCCGGCTGTCGGAACGGCCAGTGCATGGCATAGAGCAACCCAAGCGTCTCGACCGTGCGGTCCCGCAGGTAGCGCCGGTTACGCTGGAACGGCATGACGCGGCGGATATCGACGTCCCACAAGTCCATCGGCGCATACCCGTCGATGATCCAGTCCGCGAGCACCTTACCCGCGCCGCCCGCCGACTGGATGCCGATAGAATTGAATCCCGCCGCCACGAACAAGCGACGCACCTCCGGTGTCTCGCCCAACAGGTAGCGATCGTCGGGCGTGAAGCTCTCGGCGCCATTGAAGAAGAGCTGGATGCCGACCTCGCCAAGCATCGGCACGCGCCGGATCGACGCCTCGAGCAGCGGCTCGATATGCGCAAGGTCCTCTGGCAACGTCTCAAACGCATGGTCGTCCGGGATGCCGTCCATGCCCCACGGCTTCGCCACCGGTTCGAACCAGCCGACCAGCAGTTTGCCCGCATCCTCCTTGAAATAGGCGCAGGAATCGGCGTCGCGCAGCACCGGCAGCTTGGGCAGGCCCGGGATCGGCTCGGTCACGATGTAGAAATGCTCGGCCGCGTACAGCGGCACCGCTGCACAGGCCGCGGCGCCAATCCCCCCTGCCCACATGCCGGCGGCATTGACAACGACCTCGGCCTGGATGTCGCCGGCCGAACTGCGCACGCCAACGGCGCGCCCGTCCTCCAGGAGAATGTCGCTGACCTTCACGTTCTCGAAGATCCGGGCGCCGCGGCTTCTGGCGCCCTTCGCCAATGCTTGCGCGGTATCGACCGGGTTGGTTTGCCCGTCCTTCGGCAAATAGACCGCGCCGACGAGGTCGTCGATCGCCATTTCCGGCCACAAATCGCCGGCCTGTTGCGGGGTCAGCATATCGACCTGGAGGCCGAAGCAGCGTGCCATCGAGGCGCCGCGCTTCAACTCCTCGAACCGCGCCTCAGTAGTGGCGAGCGCGAGCGAGCCCATCTGGCGAAAGCCCGTAGCCTGCCCGGTCTCCTGCTCCAGCGCGGCGTAAAGTCCGGTGGTATATTGGGCGAGACGCGTGAGGTTGTGGGTCGCTCGAAGCTGGCCAACAAGGCCCGCCGCATGCCAGGTGGTACCGCAGGTGAGCTGTTTGCGTTCCAGCAGCACGACATCGGTAAGGCCGCGGAGGGTCAGGTGATAGGCGATGCTGCATCCGACGATGCCGCCGCCGATGATGACCACTTGAGCCTTGCCAGGAACCTCGGCCATGACGTTTCCCCCTCCGCGACGATTGAGCGAGAGTGCGCCTGACGGCTGGGATCGGGAAGGGACAAGCGGATGGACTTTGCTCGGGTCGTTGTCATCGGGGGTGGCGTCGTCGGTGCCAGTTGCCTCTACCATCTCGCCAGGCTCGGATGGACGGACATCATCCTGCTGGAGCAGAACGAGCTGACCTCAGGCTCCACATGGCATGCCGCCGGAAATGTGCCGACCTTCTCGAGCAGTTGGAGTCTTCTGAAGCTCCAGAATTATTCCGCCGCGCTTTACCGCCGCCTGGGTCAGGAGGTCGATTATCCGATCAATTATCATGTCGTCGGTTCACTGCGTCTCGCCCATACCCAGGAACGAATGGACGAGTTCCATCACGCCCGCGCAATGGCCCGGCTCAATGGAATGGACTACGAGATTCTGCAACCCGAAGAAATACCCGCCCGTCATCCATTCGTGACGCTTGACGATATCAAGGGCGCTCTCTGGGATCCGCAAGACGGCGACATCGACCCGGCGCAATTGACGCAGGCTTTCGCCAAGGGCGCGCGCGAGGCGGGCGCGAAAATCCGCAGATTCGAAAAGGTGGTCGGGCTCGCTATGCAGCCGGACGGCCATTGGCGCGTCAGCACAGACAAGGGCGAAATCCGCACCGAGATCGTCGTCAACGCCGCCGGATATCGAGCCGGCGAAATCATGGCGCTGATCGGCCGTTCGCTGCCGACAGTCTCCATGTCGCATCAGTATCTTGTCACGGATACGATCCCCGAGCTCGCAGAACGCAAGCAGCGCCTGCCGCTGCTACGCGACCCCGACGTATCTTATTACATGCGTCAGGAACTCGATGGGCTCATCCTCGGCCCCTACGAATTGCAGGCCACCCCCGTGTGGCTTGATGGCATCCCCAACGATTTCTCCTTCCAATTATGGAACCAGGACCTCGAGCGGCTGGAACCATATATCCAAGCTGCGATCGAGCGCGTGCCTCTGCTTGGAACGGTCGGCCTACGTCGGGTGGTGAACGGACCCATCCCGTATTCGCCGGACGGTAATCCCTATATCGGGCCCGAACACGGCCTCAAGAACTTCCTCCACTGCAACACCTTCAGCTTCGGCATCACCCAGGCGGGCGGCGCAGGGAAGGCCCTGGCGGAATGGGTCGCGTATGGGCGCCCAGAATCGGACCTCTGGCTTCTCGACCGGCGCCGCCACACCGCTTATGCGGACCAGGCCTATACAGCCGAGAAGGCGGTCGAGGTCTATCAGAACGAATACGCCCCATCATTCCCGTTTGAGGAGCGTCCCGCCGGACGCCCCCGACGGCAATCACCCCTTTACGCGCGCCTGAAACAAAAGGGCGCGCATTTCGGCGCCCGCGGCGGTTGGGAACGCGCCATCTTTTTCGACCCTGACAGTATAGTCCGCGAACCCACGCTGTCGTTCCGTCGGGACCGGAACTGGATGCCCTTGGTTGCGGAGGAAGTGCGCGCGGTTCGCCAAGCCGTCGGCATCATGGACTTCCCCGGCTTCACGAAGTTCGAAATATCAGGACCAGGCGCCGAATCCTATCTCGACAAACTCGTCTGTTCGCGCCTTCCCAAGCTCGGCCGGATAAGCCTCGCCTATGCCTTGACACCCGAAGGCCGCCTGCTCAGCGAATTCACCATAACCCGCACCGCACCCGATCGCTTCTATCTGGTCGCCGCGGCCATTGCAGAATGGCACGACGACGGCGTCCTGAGCGATAACCTGCCCGAAGATGGCTCGGTCGTGCTTAAGCGATCGACCGAAGTTCTTGGAACCCTGATGGTGGTAGGTCCGTGGTCGCGCGAAGTTCTCAGGCGCGTCACCAATGCCGATCTGTCCAGCACCGCATCTCCATGGACGTCCGCGAGGGCAGTGCGGATCGGCTCGGCCGAAATCCTGGCGCTTCGCATCAATTATGTCGGCGAGCTTGGATGGGAGCTCCACGCACCGGTCAGCGTTCTGCCGGAGTTGTACGACATACTGTGGTGTGCGGGCGCCGATTACGGAATTCGCGATTTCGGCTTGTACGCTATGGACAGCCTCCGCCTCGATAAGTGCTATCGCGGCTGGAAGAGCGATCTTGAAACTGGTTACTCCCCGCTCGAGGCCTCGCTCGACCGCTTCTGCGACCTGAACAAGCCAGATTTCATCGGCCGCGAGGCTCTTCTCGCGGAGCACACGCGCGGTCCCGCTCGGCGGTTTGTTCCATTAACACTCGATGACCCGGCTTCCGCGGACGCCCCCTTCTGCGCCCCGGTTTACGCCAATGGCGAGGCGGCCGGCCTGGTGACGTCAGGCGGATGGAGCCACACCCTGAACGCCAGCATCGCACTTGCTTACGTGCGGTCGGATCTCGCTGTCCCTGGCACAAAACTTCAGATCGAAATCCTCGGGGAGCTGCGCACTGCTACAGTGAAGCAGGAACCCCTCTACGATCCGGGAAACCTCCGCCTACGCGGTTAGTTGCCAGGCCCGAACGCCGGCATAACCTCCTCGGCGACCCACTGGAATTGTTCCAACATGACCGATTTCGGCGTGCAGAGGCTGGTACTCAGGTTGATGTGCTGCATGCCCGGGAAACGAGCCTCGATCTTCTTCAGATGCTCGATCAACTCGTCCGCCGTCCCCGCAAACCAGGAGCCGATCTTCATGTAGTGCTCCACCGTCGGCACGTCGGCCGCCGCCCAGCCCCCGCGCCGGGCCACCGCCTCGATCTGCACCGGCGTCAGGCCCGGCACGAAGCCGAGGGGCGCGAACATCTTCACATACTCCTCATACCACGGGGTGATCTCGCGGATCGCCTGCTCGCGTGTCTTCGCCAGATGGAAGAAGATGCCGATGGTCAGGTCCTCGCCCAGTTGGAGCTGCCGGCCGGCACGTGCCGCGGCATCGCGATACGCATGGATCGGACCCTCCGCCATGGTCGCCGCACCACCGCCAACCACGCCCTTGATCCCGTGGCTGATCATGAAGTCCAATCCGCGTGCACTGGCGCTCACGATCGGCTGCCAGCACTCCACGGGACGGTGCGCTGGTCGCGGTACCAAGGTCAGCTCCTTGAGCTGGTAACCGCGATACGGGACCTCTGGCGGCAACGTGTAGTGCTTGCCCTTGTGCGCGAACAACTCGCTGTTGAACGCCTTGAAGATGATCTCGACCTGCTCTTCGAACAGCTCGCGGTTGGCGTTCTGGTCGAGCATCGGGGAGCCGAAGGTTTCCACTTCCCTTGTGTGATAGCCGCGCCCGACACCGAACACCGTCCGGCCGCCAGTCAGGATGTCGGCCACCGCGAAGTCCTCGGCGAGCCGCAACGGGTGCCACATCGGGGTGATGTTGAAGCCGCAGCCGACCTTCAGCCGCTTCGTCACCTGCGCGAGGTGGACCGCCATCATGAGGATGTTCGGGATAACCTCATAGCCCTCGTGCTGGAAATGGTGCTCGGCGAGCCACAGCGTGTCCCACCCCAGCGCGTCCATCGTCTTCGCGACTGCCTCGGTTTTCTCGAACACCGAGGCGAGATGCTCGTTCGGGTAGCGGCGCTCGTTGGCGGGCGTGGCGTCCTGGCCCATGTCGGGCAGGTCCACGTGGCCGGGATACACGGTGACGAACTTGGTGATCATCGTTCGCGCCTCCGGGGAAGCAGGGGAGGGCAGTCTGGCGCATGCTGCGGCTCCACGCCAGCCGTGGCGGGAACCGCGCGGGCAATCCGCCGCCAATCACGGCAGCCGGATCACTCCTCGGCGACGAGCTCCCGCATCTGCCGGGCGGTGCGCAGCGTGTGCCGCCCCTTCATCGGTGCGTGCAGGAAGCGGTTGAGCGCTGCCGCGATCGCCGGCGCGTCATCGGGCAGCGCCGCCATCAATCTCCCGCCCGCCATGAGCGTTTTCAGCAGATGGACGGAGATGATGAAGCGTTCGCGCCCGTGGTCGAACAACGCCGCCGTCTCCTGCGCCATAAACGCCCGCGTGTCGGCTACCGCGAAGCGCCGCGTGTCGAGCAGCGGATCGACATAGCCCGCGTTGCGGCCGACGAAGCAGGCAAGCTGCAGCAGCACCGCAGGCCATAACTCCGGCCACCGGGCGACCGCGGTGCGCGTCGCCTCCGCGAATGTCAGGGCATGGGTGAAGTCGAGCCAGCCGATATTGTCGGCGAGCTTGGCATCGGTGCGCGTCAACGCATGCTCATCGACACGCAGCAGGGTCCAGGCAGACGCCTCGACCATCACCCGGTAGATCGCTTCCGGCGGATACTGCGCAGCCCAGGCGGCAACGATCGCCATTGCCGCGCGGGGCGCCTTGCCGCGCAGCGCCACCGCCTCCAGGGGCAGGACGCATTCATGCAGGCGGCCCCACGCGGCGAGATGTGCACGGTAATCGCGAAACTCCGGCAGCAGGTCCTCGCGTGTCGCAGAGGCCAGGCTGCGCGTCAGCATAAGCAGCAATGGCTCGTGCGTCTCCGCGTCAAGGCGATCGGTGAGCTCGATTGTCTTCACCGTATAGATCAGCGAATGACCGAAATCCGCATAGTGCCCTAACGCGACGCCGACGAGTGCCGGCAGCAGCGCGGCGGGCGTAATGCCCGCGGCAAGCGCCCCACGCAGCAGGGCCATGGCGGTCTGTTCATCTTCGCGTTCGATTGACGCGCGGAAGGCATCCTCGTCCCACGGCACTTCTCCGGTCGGGAACGGAGTGGGCTTGCCGAGCCGCGCATCGTCCGCGATGTGGCCGAGAACCTCGCCAAGCGCGACCAGCTTCTGATCCGGGTCCGTAGTCGGACTGTCGAACAACGCTATCCAGTCCGGCGCGCCCGCCAGCGCGTGCGTGGTGCCGAACTCCAGCCGCTCGGCAACCCAACCAACAGCCTCGCGCACGGCGTCCAGAGGATCGGCCCCGAGGCGCATCAATCGCGCGACCTCCCGCACCAGTCGCTGGTGATCGTTGTCTTCCAGCCCATTGCGCACGCCCTGCAAGATCTCGCGGCGGCGCTCCGCGGGATCAGGCGGCACGATGTCCACCCATACATGTGCATCCTGCAGGCGAGTCGGAAACCGCGTCAGTCGGTCGCCGCCCACCAGTGTTGCCCCGGACTCGAGGTCGAATTTCCAGTTGTGCCAGTTGCAGGTCAGGATGCAGCCGTCGGTCAGCACGCCTTCACTCAGCGGATAGCCCTCGTGCGGGCATCGGTTGGTGCAGGCGTACACGCCGCGGTCGGTCCGCAGCAGCAGGATTTGCCGTCCGTCGTGCCGGATGACTGCCTTTCCCTCCCGGGCCAGCTCGGCCTCCGGCAGTGCCTCGATCCATGCCATCTGTTGCCTCCCTTGCCGGGGTGATCGGTAGGCGCAGCGCCTGCACCTGACTGCCGGATCCCTAGCACGCCGCTGCCACTGCGCAGATGGGGCAGTGGTTTTCCAGCAGTAAGGAGCTCGCGCCGTCCCGGCGCGCAGCGTGTCCGCGCGTCGGGCTTGTGCAAGTCACGACTTGGAAAACGGATGGCCCCGTCGGCCGTCGCTCAGATGGAACACTCTTGCGTCGAAACATCTTGCTGAGAGAACGATATCGTGTTTGGATCGTGACTGGGAGGAATTGTAATGTTGCCGCGTCTCAAACAACTGCAAATGGTGGTCCCCGGCGTCCGGAGCCCGCGTGGATTCCGGCGGCGATGATCGGAGTGGGTATCAATACGCTCGCCGCCGGGGTGATCGCGCTCAGCGTCAGCATCGCCATCGGCAGGGCGATCGCCTGCGGTAAATAGGCTCAGGCCTGCAACCCTAGGCACAACAGGGCGAGGCTCTCTGCCAGCACCGCGGCAATGTCTGCGTTGGTGTGCACGCTCGGCGCGAATGCCTCCATCGACACCAGGCCGTCATAGCCGCCGCGAAGCAGCACCGAGAGCTGCTTGACGGTACCGAGGACATCATCGGGGCCGACGAGCACGCGGTGCCGATCTTCGATCTCCGCCCGTTCGACGCTGTGGTCCATCACGCCGGACACGTGAACGAGCCCGGTGCGTTCCGGAAACATCTCGGTCTCGCCGGCGACGAAATGATGGAAGGTGTCGTGAACCAGCGCGAACACGCGACCCCCACCAACATCGTCGATCGCCTTCAGCGCCGCGCGCTTCGTGCGTAGCGCGCTCTGCGGAAAGCCGAGGGGCTCGACAAGTCCGCGCACGCCCTCAGCCGCGAAGATCAGCGCCAACCCGGCGAGCGCCTGCCGTAGCGCGGTGGCCCGATCGGCTGGGCTCCGATGGTCGTCCTTGGCATTGACCGGGCAGAGCACGATGGCGCCCGCGCCACAGGTCCGAGCATAGCGCGCGAGGGCTGTTGCCTCGGCGGCACGGATACCGTTCCAGTCGTCAAAGCGCTGTAAAGCGTTGATCGCCGCGATGCGGACCCCGGCCGTTTCCGCCTGCTGCCGGATAACCTCGGGCGGTGTGCGGTCGGCGATTTCCACTCCTGGAAGGTCGTTGCGGATCTCCACGTCGGCGATCCCCATGGCGCGGGCGATCTGCGCGAACTCCAGGAACCGGTGCTTCGGCAACGTGACGTGATTCAGCGCGAACTGCATGCGCCCGTCATAGCCTGGAGCAGGCGTTACGCCCACCGCAAGCAGGCGCTCAATGCGGTACGCGAGTGATTGCGTGCCAGCGCACCAGCCGCAACTGGCCCGAGCGTATCAGCCGAATCCGCAACAGCCACAACTCCGCTTCCCGCACCAGCAGAGCCGCACGAGCAGGGGCCGGCTTGTCGGTCCGGATTGCGCGCACCGCGGTGCGCCAGCCACGCAGCGCTTGCATCATGTGCCGTTCGGAAATGTCCTCCACCACCCGCACCTCGAAGCCGAGCCGCGCGAGGATTCGGCTGATCGCCGCCTCGGTCGGCAGGTCGGGGCTGCGGTGCTCCAGTTCGGCCCAGCGGGTGACGTTTGGGTCGGCGAGGTTGAGCGGCGCCGCGACCACCGTCTGCGCCATTGTCACTTGGCCACCCGGCCGTAGCGAGAGCACCAACGCTCCCAGGACCGCCTCGGGAGCACTGCTGCGGATCGCATCGAGCAGCATCCCGTGGTGGTAGTAACGGTGGGCGAAGCGGGGGTGCGCCGGATCCCAGATCTCGACCTGCGCCCGTCGCCCGAGGCCGGCTCGTGTGCAGAGCATCGCCCCGGCGGCCGCCAAGTGCACGTCGGCTTCGAAACCGCTGACCCATACCCCAAGCCGGGTGGCGATCGAGCGCGCTGGTCCGCCCGGACCGCAGCCGAGCAGCAGCAAGCTGGAGGCGGCCGACAAGCCGAGTGGTCCGGTCAACCGAAGTGTCTCCTCTTCCCCGCCGGGGAAGACGAAGCCTTCCCCCCAGAGCTGGGCGGCAACCTCGATTCGCTCCGCGGTCCAGGCCACATCGGAATTCGGGGTCGCTTCAGCAGGGGGATCGTCAGCGGTCACGGCAAGCCCCGGCGACGCCGAGTCCGAATCGGCGGCCGAGGGCTTGCCCAACCAGTTCCACATGCCGGCAAGCAGCATGGACCACGAGGTAGCATCCCAGGGATTGATGGAAAGTTTCGCTCAGGCGAATTCGAGCCGCATTGGATCACCCGAATAGCCGGCGCGAGGCGATCCGCGCGCCCTCAGCCAGCGCCGCCAGCTTGGCCCAGACCACGTCCTCGGCAACCCGGCCGCGACCGGCTGAAGTGTCGAACCCGCAATCGGTACCTGCGATCACCCGGCGCGGATCGCCCACGGCCTCTGCTACGCGCGCGATCCGCTCGGCCACAACTTCGGGGTGCTCGACGAAATTGGTCAGCGTATCAATGACGCCGGCCACGATGATCTGCCCGGGGCCGAGCGGGGTAGAGACGAGACACCGGTGTTCATGGGCGTGGCGCGGATTGGCGAACGGCAGCACGAGGCCCCCGACTTTCGCCTGCCGGATTGTGGGCAGGATTTCGGGCAAAGCCACGTCGCAGTCGTGCGGGCCCTCGTAATTGCCCCAGCAGGCGTGCAGCCGCACCCGATCCGGGGGGATATTGCGTAGGGCCGTATTGATGGTCGCCACCACCCGTTCGGCGAAACCCACGAAGTCCTTGAGCGGCCGATCCTGGTACGACACGTGGCGCTCCAGCGCCAAGTCCGGAGCATCGATCTGCAGCAGGAACCCGTTCGCCACGATGGTTTCGTATTCCACCTGCAGAGCGGCGCCGAGCGCGGCAAGATATGCGTCTTCCATGTCATAGTAGGCATTGCGCAGTGCCGCCGCGACAATGCCAGGCGAGGGCGCGGTCATGAACGGCTCGGCAAAGCCGCCCCCGGCCTCATCAAGCGCGGCACGGAAATCGGTGCATTCCGCCTCGATCAGCGCACGGTCAAGGTATTTCACCTCGCCGACTGCCTCCGGCACAAGTGCGGTGTTGCTGACCGACACGCCCACCGCATCATGCGCCGCCTTCCAGGCGTTGAAGCCAGGATAGCGCGCCACGTCGGCAAATGTGCGGCGGGTCCAGCCGCCGCCGAAGCCGCTCAGCCGGTGGCGGAGATAAAGGAAGAACGCCTCGCGCTGCTGCTCGCCGTTGTTGCCGATGTCGATGCCAGCCTCGATCTGCTTCGCCACGACGCGGCGCAGCGCCGCCTTTCCCTCGGCTGCGAGCATACCGGGATCGACCGCCTCGCCGCGGGCGCGGCGCACGTAGAGCTCGGTTAGCGCCGGCGGTCGTGGGAGGCTGCCGGTGTGTGGTCAGGATTCGGCTGTCGCTGGCCAGCATCTCACGCGGCCAGCGCCCGGTCGAAGAACTGTGTGTAGCCGAACAACCCGACGGCGCCCCCAGTGTGCAGGAAGACGATGGTTTCCTGTTTGCCGAAATGCCCCTTGCGGATCAGGTCGATCAGCCCGGCCATGGCCTTGCCCGAATAGACTGGGTCGAGCAGCATCCCTTCGAGGCTCGCCAGCAGTCTCACGGCTTCAGCCATGCCCTCGGTGGGTTGTCCATAGCCGGGGCCGACATAGTCGCAGTTCGCCTCGACGGCCTCGCGCGGAATGCCCTCACGGATGCCGACGTACTCCGCCACCTCTTGTGCCAGTTTGTGGACGGTGGCTTCCTGCCGGTCCTTCGGAGCGCGCACACCGATCCCCAGCACGCGCACCCCCGCGTTGCTACCCACCAGCCCGGCGACGAGACCGGCCTGGGTCCCGCCGCTGCCGGTGGCGTGTACCACGCAGTCGATCTTCAATCCCATCTCATCGGCCTGCTGGATCAGCTCCTGGGCGCAGGAGACGTAACCGAGGGCGCCAACGCGGTTGGAGCCGCCGCCTGGGATCACGTATGGCTTGGCGCCGGTGGCCCGCAACTCGGCCCCCTTCGCCTCGGCTGCGGCGTTCATGTCGGTCCCGCCGGGCCGGTACTCGAGGCTAGCCCCCATCAGCCGATCCAGCAGCACATTGCCGCTACCGAGATAGGCAGGATCGTTGGTCTCGACCCGATGCTCCAGCAACGCTGTGCATTTCATGCCTAGCCGAGCGGCCACGGCGATGGTCTGGCGGACATGGTTGGACTGCACGGCGCCCTGGGTCACCAAGTGGTCAGCGCCTTGCGCCTTGGCCTCGCCGGCAAGGAATTCCAGCTTGCGGACCTTGTTGCCGCCGGTCGCCACCACCGTGCAGTCATCGCGCTTGATCCAGAGCCGCGGCCCGCCAAGATGGCGGGTCAGGTTCTCCAATGGCTCCAGCGGCGTGGGCGCCGGAAACAGGCGGATGCGGGGAAAGCGGGCGAGATGCATGGCAGGGCTCCAGCAGACGTGGTGAAATGTTGCCTAGGCTAGAGCGTCCGACAATGTGCGGCGACCGACGGATCAGCGGCAGCCGCGAACCGCCCCATATGGGCCATCAGGGAGAGCTCGTCATGACCATCATCCGAAAGCGAGGCTGGGAGATCCCGGAACATCTCGTCACGCCGGAAGCCTTCGCTCTGGGTCGCCGCGGCCTGCTGGCCGCGACAGCGGCCGTGGCGGTCACCGCTGGGCTGTCGCGCTCCGCGCTGGCGGACGAGACGCTGACTGCTCCGCGCAACGACAAATACGCGCCCGGCCGCGCCATCACCCCTGAGAAGGACGCGACGACCTACAACAATTATTACGAGTTCAGCGAGGACAAGGACCTCTGGCGGGCGGCGCAGAAGATGACGATCAGCCCGTGGTCGATCCAGTTCGATGGGCTGGTGAAGACCCCGCGCACCATTGCCTATGAAGACCTGCTCAAGCAGGTCCAGCTCCAGGAGCGGGTGTACCGCCATCGCTGCGTCGAGGCATGGTCGATGGTCGTGCCCTGGACCGGGTTCCCGATGAGCCAGCTTCTGAAGATTGCCGACCCGCTTGGGTCGGCGAAATACGTGGCGTTCACCACGGTCGAGGAGCCGAAGGTGATGCCGGGGCTGGATGAGCCGATCTACCCCTGGCCCTATGTCGAAGCGGTGACGATCCAGGAGGCGGCGAACGAAGTCGCGTTCATCTCAGTGGGCATGTACGGAAAGACGCTAGCGAAGCAGAACGGCGCGCCGATCCGCATGACGTTGCCGTGGAAATACGGCTTCAAATCGGGGAAAGCGTTCGTGAAGGTCAGCTTCACGGAAAAGCGCCCGGACACCATGTGGGCTCAGATCGCCCCGGACGAATACGGGTTCTGGGCGAACGTTAACCCGGCAGTGCCCCATCCGCGCTGGAGCCAGGCCACCGAGCGGGTCCTGGGCACGAATGAGCGGGTGCCGACGCAGATCTACAATGGCTATGGAGAGTTCGTGTCGTCCTTGTATGATGGGCTGAAAGGCGAGAAGCTGTTTATGTGATTGCGCAACGCGTCCTGGCCGTTCTGGCCGCAATTTTCCTAGTCGGCGCCGTCGCCGTCGCGACGCTTGGGGCGCCGGACATTCCGCTCGGCTTGGCTTTGTCGATGATCGATCAGGACTTCCTGGCGGCAGTGGAGGGCGGGCTTAGGGCGCATGTCAGCCAATGGATGTGGGACGAGCTGGTGATGCCGCTGATGGTGCGGCCAGCTTGGCTACTGCCGGCGGCGGTCGGCTTGGTTTGCGCCGGCATTTCGCTGACGCTGACCAACCGGCAGCGGCCACAGCGCAGCACCCGCCGCCGGTTCTGACCCGCCGCTGCGGCGCTTTAGCTCAGCACACTGGTCACGGCCTGGTCGTCCCAGCGCCAGCAGGGCCGTGCCGCCTGCATGTGAACACCGCCGAGCCAGCGGTCCGGCGGGGACAACGAAAGCCAGTCCACTTTCCCGGCCAGAACCGCGCGGCCCAGAGCGGTGATGGTCAGCCGTTCCTGCGGCCAGCGTCGGTCATCGCCGTCGAACGAGCCGGTGAACACAGGCTCAGCAGCCCGCTTCATGCTCTCCACGATGAACAGCAACATCAGGTCGCCGAGCCAGGGCAGCGGCTCTCGCGCCAGCATCAGATCGCGATGGGCTTCGCCGACGGTTGTCGGTCGTTCGGCCAGAAGCTGCAGAACCAGCCGCTCCGTCAGGCTCACCCCGTCGCCGAGCCATGGCAGTTCCTGGCAATGCCGCCGGAGCGCCTTCGCCAGATGCGGAAGCTCGGATATGCCGCTCCGCGCTGTGTCGGCCAGAGGCGTGGGGTCCGGCGAACGCAGCATGCCCCAGACCGACGCTCCAGCCGACACCTGCCGCCTGGAGACAGGTTGCGGACGCGTCCATAAGAGACGGAGTGCCTCGGGTGGAAGCTGGCCGAGGCCGATGAAGCGGGTCGAGCCCGGAAACCGATCGACCGAGATCAGCTCCAGCCGGCGCGGTGGCGTTTCCGCAAACTGGGCGAGGCAGCGCGCCAGCACGAGCTGATCGTAGGTGTCGTGCTCGAACCACAGCACACGCGTTCGTAGCGTGTTGCCGCGGCTTGCAGGGCGCTTTCGGCGCGTTGCAGATCGCCCGCTATCCGCTCTGCGCTGCGTCCCGTAACGATGCCATAAGCTTGCGTGAGGAACTCGGCGCGCCGCGCGAGCCACGCCTCATCCTGCACCACGGGACCCTGGCAGAGCGGGTCTGAGTATTCCAGGAATGTGCCGGAGAATCCCGCGTTCGCAAGCGCGGATCGCAAATCGGAACCACAGCGGATGTGCAGAGTCTCGGCATCGGCATCGGGGGCTTCTGTGTCGTGCGAGATGCTGTCTCGGGCCCGCCGCATCGCCAGGACGTGAGTCTTGAGCTCCGTCCAGCTCGGCAGCCCGAGTTCGCGTGCGATCACGAGCTGTGCCTCGCTCAGATGTGCCAGACCATCGGTTACGTTGCCATCTGAAATGCCTTGGCCACGAGGATGGTACTGGCGAAATCTGAGCAGCGCATCGGTGTCCCCCGCACGCAACCCCTGCAGTAACTCCTTGGCGCGCTTCCGCTGCTGTGGCGCACGCGCCTGTTCCGGGCGATCGGACACGGCAAACTCCTTTCCCTGCGTCTGTGTCCGCCTGTCAGACAGGAAAGGGTGGAGGTGAGTTACTCTGCCACTCTTCAGGGGTCGTGGGCGCAGCCCTTTCCGCGGACATGGAGGCTCCGACCGAGCCGCACTCCAGCTAAGGGGAATACGGTCGAAGATCAACGACTGTCGGGCTGCATCTCGACTTGGTGAACCTCCATGTCTCATACAGAGACGATCCTACGGAGGGATCGCAGTGACGCAGGGGACCGCTTCCACCATCATTATCGGCGCTGGACCGGCGGGCCGTGCCGCTGCCGAGGTCCTGCCCGATGCGCGCGTGATCGCGCGACCCAACGCCACTGTCTGGCACGCCGAAGAGCAAACCTTGTGGGTCGAGAGCGAGGGCCGCGTGCAGTCTGTGGCGTTCTCCCGACTGCTACTCTGCGCCGACGAAAAGCTGCTGCTCGTCTCACTGGGCTGCGTATTCCGCGACGGTGTGCCGGTCATCGACCCGGTGGGACAGACAACTCAGCCCGGTATCTTTGCGGCCGGACGCATCCTAGGCGCTGCCTCGCCGGGGGAGGCAGCCGCGCAGGCTCGCGTCGCTGCGCGCGCTCTTGCCGGGCTGCCGCCGGAGGGCAGGATCGAAATTAGCTGCGCGTCGCCGCCACCACTGTCGGTGCCTCGCCGGGACCCCGTTGAAATGGCCGCTTTGCTAGAGGCGCCACCCGGCGCCGAACGCGACGCCGCGTTGCTGGCGCAGGTCGAACAAATCGGTCCGGTGCGGCCGTCTCGCCCGGTCAGTTTCGCGGCGCTCGCTGCCTTCGCGATGCCGGTGCCGGAGCGTCCCGCGCAGTGGGATGCCGGAGTCCTGACGTGAGCACCGGCTTCGATGTCGTGGTCGTCGGAGGCGGCCTGCATGGCATGTCGGCGGCTCTGCACATCGCGCGGCGCAACCGCAGCGTCCTGGTGCTGGAGAAAGATCGTGTCGCCGCTCATGCCTCCGGCTATTCCGCCGGTGGTGTACGCACGCTCGGCCGTCACATGGCGGAGGTACCGCTCGCGCTGGAGTCGCTCGCGATATGGCACCGCATCACCGATCTGGTCGGTGATGATTGCGGCTTCTGCGAGGTCGGTCACGTGAAGGTCGCCGAGACCGACGCGGAAATGGCGGAGCTTGCGGCGCGAGAAGCAGCGATGCGCGCGCAGGGATGGACGCATGAAAAGCTGGTCGATGCGGCGGAGGTACGACGCCTGCTTCCGGCAATTGCCGGGCACGTCGTGGGAGGCCTTGTGGCAGGGCGGAACGGGTTCGCTTCGCCGTATCGTACGACGCTGGCGTTCCGTCGAGCGGCAGAGGCCGCGGGCGCTGTGGTCCATGAAGCAGCTCGGGTGACCGCTGTGGAACGACGGGCCGATCAGTGGCACGTGCGTTGCGCCGACGGAGCGACGTGGGCCGCTCCCATACTGGTCAACACGGCCGGTGCCTGGGGCGCGCGGCTGGCACGCAGCGTCGATGAGGAAATCCCGCTCGGCTTCAACGCTTTCATGATGATGCTGACGGCAAGGTTGCCGCCGTTCGTGACGCCGGTGGTCGGGGCTGCCGGACGGCCGCTGTCTTTCAAGCAGACCGAGAGCGGGCATGTCATGATCGGCGGCGGCCACAAGGGCGTGGGCGACCTCGATACCGGCCGGGTTACGCTCGACGTGACACGTTTGGCGGTCTCGGCGCGCACGGCGCTCGACCTGTTCCCGATCCTTGCGAGTACGCGCATGGTGCACGCCTGGGCCGGCATTGAAGGCGTGTTGCCCGACGAAATCCCGGTGATCGGCTTATCGCGCAAGCAGCCGGAACTCGTGCACGCCTTCGGGTTCTGCGGGCATGGCTTCGAGCTGGGGCCAGTGGTCGGCGGCATCGTGGCGCAGTTGGCGTTGGATGGTGAGACCAATATGCCAATCGCCGCGTTCGCGCCGGACAGGTTTCAGGCCGGTGCGATCAGCAGCGGTGAAGCGCTGCGGCAGCCTGCGGGTTGATGTCGTTGGACCGCCGCTGCTCAGATCCCCTCGCGGATCACCTGACGGGCGAAATAGGACAGGATGAGATCGGCACCCGCCCGCTTGAAGGCACCGAGCGTCTCGCGCACCACCTGGGCTTCGTCGATTGCGCCGGCCGCCGCCGCGAAACGGATCATCGCGTATTCCCCGCTCACTTGATAAACGGCGAGCGGCAATAGCGTGCGCTCACGCAGGCGGGCCAGCACGTCGAGATACGGCAGGCCCGGCTTCACCATCAGGATGTCGGCACCTTCTTCAGCATCGAGCAAAGATTCGCGTAGTGCCTCGCGGCCGTTCATCGGGTCCGACTGATAGGTCTTGCGATCGCCCTTCAACTCGCAGCCGGCCGCGGCGCGGAATGGTCCATAGAAAGCGGAGGCGAATTTCGACGAATACGCCATGATCGCCGCATCCTGATGCCCGGCGCCGTCGAGTGCGCGGCGGATCGCCGTGACCTGCCCGTCCATCATGCCGGAAGGCGCCACTATGTCGGCGCCAGCCTCGACCGCGGTCACCGCTTGGCGCCCGAGATTCTCCAGCGTCGCGTCGTTCAGCACGTAGCCGCCTTCGATGACGCCGCAATGCCCGTGGTCGGTGTATTCGCAGAAGCAGAGGTCGGGGATCACCACCAGTTCCGGCGCGGCGCGTTTGGCATGACGAACCATGCGGGCAACCAGCCCGTCCGGGCGCCAGCAATCGCTGCCGACCGGGTCCTTGTGGTGCGAGACACCGAACAGCATGACCGATTTCACGCCATCGCGCGCCAGTCCCTCGATCTCCCGCTCCAGCCGTCGCTCAGGGATGCGGTCCGCGCCTGGCATGCTGGGCACTGGCAAAGCCTCGTCGATGCCTTCTTCGACGAAGATCGGCTGGATCAGGTCGTTCGGCGTAAGAACGGTTTCGCGCACCAAGTCGCGCAGTCCGGGGGATCGCCGGAGGCGGCGGAGACGGGTGGTAGGGAAATGGCCGACTTCCATCTCGGACACTCCATCAGGACGCTGATCAGTAAGGCTCGGACAGACTGAATCCAAGTCTCGGCGTCTGATATGAGCCCGGGGGTGAATTTCTCTCCGATTCACGTCATTGGCGCATCCGGCCGCTCGGGCGCCGCACTGTGTCGCAGTCTGGACGCCGAGAGTATCGGCTTCGTGCCTGTGGTGCGCGACGTGGCGAAATGGTCGGCGCTTGGCCTCGGCAGGCCGCCGGTCGTGGCGGACATCGCCGACGGTCCGGCGCTGCGCGCGGCGCTGCAGGGCGCGCGCCGCATCGTCTGCTGCGCGCATGCAAGCCACGCCGGCGCCGTCCTGGCTGCATCGCCGCCCGAGGCTCGTTTCGTGTTCCTTGGCAGCACGCGCAAGTTCACGCGCTGGCCGGATGCGCACGGCAACGGGGTGATAGCTGGGGAAAGCGCGTTCCTGGGTTCCGGGCGTTCAGGCGTGATGCTCCACCCGACGATGATCTACGGCGCGGCCGGCGAGGACAACGTGCAGCGGCTCGCCGCCTTGTTGTGTCGGTTGCCGGTGGTGCCACTGCCCGGCGGCGGCTCACTGGTGCAGCCGATCCATCAAGACGACGTCACCCGGGCGATCCGTGCGGCATTGGACCACGACTGGATCGGACCGAGCTCGATGGTGATCGCCGGCCCTGAGGCAGTGCCGTATTCGGATTTAGTGCGTGCTGCCGCTATGGCAGCGGGATTGCGGCGGCCGTGGGTACTGCCCTTTCCCGGGCAGCTCCTGATTGCGCTGGCGCCGTTATCTCTGTGGATACGCGGTATCCCGAACATCCGCCCGGAGGAGGTGCGCCGCCTGCTTGAGGACAAGGCGTTCGATATCACCGATATGCGGGAAGTGCTGGGGATCGAGCCCATTCCGCTGGCGGAGGGGTTGGCTCGTACCTTCGCTCGGCTATCTCAATAACACCCGGCTTGGCGGGCCCGTTCGCGCACCAACGCCAGCACCGCCCGGCAAGTCGGCATTTGCTGTCCGACCGCCTCGCCCAACTCCACCACTGCACCGAGCAGCGCGTCGATCTCCATCGGCCGGCCGCGCTCCAGGTCCTGCAGCATGGAGGTCTTATGTTCGCCAACTTCGGCGGCGCCGTCGATGCGCTTGTCCACATCGATGGCAAAGCGTGTGCCCAGAGCCTCGGCCACAGGCTTCGCTTCCAGCATCATCGTGCGGCACAGCGCGCGCAGCTCCGGTTCGCCGGTCACGCGATCAAGCGTGGCAACGGTGAGTGCCGAGATCGGATTGAACGCGAGATTGCCCCACAGCTTCACCCAGATCTCGTCGCGGATGCGAGGGCGGACCGGCGCCTTCAGCCCGGCGCCGATCAGCAGCTTCGACAGTGCTTCGATGCGCGGGCTGCGCGAGCCGTCGGGCTCTCCCAGGCTGAAGCGGTCGCCGTAGGTATGTTCGATCACGCCGGGTTCGATGACTTCAGCCGCCGGATAGATGACGCAGCCGATCGCTTGCGACGGCGGCAGGCTCTCCCACAACTTGCCGCCGGGATCGACGCTCTGTACGCGACGGTCGCGGAACGGCGAGTCGAGCCCGTAAAAATACCAATACGGCACACCGTTGATGCCGGTGACCAGCGTGCTGGCTGGCGCCATCATCCGTGCGATCTGCGGCGCGGCTGCGGGCAACGAGTGCGCCTTCAGCGTGACGATCACGTAGTCCTGCACGCCGGCCTCGGCCGCATCAGCGACGCAGCGTGGGTGGCTAGTGATCGTCTCACCACCGCTGATCAGCCGAAGCCCCTTGGCCTGCATCGCCGCGAGATGCGGGCCGCGGGCGATAACGGTGACATCGACGCCGGCGGCCGCGAGCCTGGCCGCGAGCAGGCCGCCGATCGCGCCGGCCCCGAAGACCGCGACCTTCACGCGGTGATGCCGAGCTTCTCGGCCAAGCCAATGCGTTGCAGCTTGCCAGTGGCGCCTTTCGGAATCTCGTCGAGGAAGATGACCTTCCGCGGTACCTTGAATGGTGCCAGACGCGCGGCGGCGAAGTCGCGCAGCTCGTGCTCCGTGCAGGTAGCGCCCTCATTCAGCACGATCGCGGCGGCGACTTCTTCGCCGAGCATCGCATGCGGCATGGCGAAGGTCAGGCACTGCGCCACCGCCGGATGGTCCATCAGCACGACATCGACCTCGATCGGGCTGATCTTCTCGCCGCCGCGGTTGATCAGCTCCTTGAGGCGTCCGGTGAGCCGCAGATACCCGGCTTCGTCAAGGAATCCCTGGTCGCCGGTACGGAACCAGCCGTTGGTGAACGCCGCCGAGTTGGCTTCGGGATTGTTCTCATAGCCGTCAGTCACATCGCGGCCGCGGATGACGACTTCGCCGAGCTCGCCGGGCGGCAGCAGATTGCCGTCCACGTCCATAATGGCGATCTCCGGGCCGGCGGCGATGCCGACCGAACCCGGGTAGCGCTTGCGCGGCGGCAATGGGTTCGACGCCATCTGGTGGGCGGCTTCGGTCATGCCGTATGACTCGATCACCGGAACCCCGAAGGTCTGCTCGAGCATCTCCATCACCTGCGGCGGCAGCGAGGAGGAGGAGGAGCGGATGAAGCGCAGCCGGCTAGCCTTGATCGCCGCTTCGTTGCGCTTGGCGAGATTGAGGATCGCCTGATGCATGGTCGGCACAGCGGTGTACCAGGTGGGCCGTACCTCGGCGAACCACGAGAAGAAGCGGAACGCGTTGAAACCCGGCGTGCAGCAGACCGCAGCCCCGGCGGCCAGGCTGGACAGCGTCGCCGCAATCAGGCCGTGGATATGAAACAGCGGCATGATGTTCAGGCACACATCGTCCGGCGACAGCGCCAGCGTCTCGCCGATGTGGTAGGCCGAGGCAGTGATGTTGATATGGCGCAGCGGCACGATCTTCGGTCGCGAGGTGGTGCCGGAGGTGTGCAGCACGAGCGCCACGTCCTGTGCTGCCGCTGCGCCATCTTGCCTGGGGTTGCTGGCGAGCGACGACGGCGATTGCAGGGCGAAGCTGCCGGCAGTCCCGTCCGGATTGGGGATCAACTCGAGGATGGGGATGTCGCGGGCGTGGGCGACGGCACGCGCGGGGCTTTCCATTCCCTGCTGGATCAGCAGAGCGCGGGCGTTGAGGTCGGAGAGGTAGAATTCGAACTCTTCTGTTTTGTAGGCGGGGTTGAGGGGGGCGGTAGTGGCCCCGGCGGCGATAGAGACGAAGGCAGTCGCCATCTCCGGCCCGTTGGGCAACACGATCGCGACCCGATCGTTGCGGCCGATCCCCACGCGATTGAGGTCCGCTATGGTGCGCTGCACCTGGTCGCGCAGCCCGGCATGGGTAAGCCAAGGGCGGCCTGGGGCGCCGATGGCCGGGGCCACGGCCGCGCCGCGGGTCAGGAGATCGATGACCGTGTCAGCAAGATAGTGCGTCATGGCGCGCTCTCCCGTCGGAATCCGTCGAGTGCGGCCAAAGCATGGAGCCAGACGGGTGGCAAGGTGGTGGTGAGGGCCGCCTGCCAGGGGCTGGACATGGGCCAGGGTGGTGTGCAGAAGGCGTTTGTTTCCCGGTGTGGGAGCCCGTAGCTCAGGCGGTAGAGCACGAGACTTTTAATCTTGGGGTCGAGGGTTCGAGTCCCTCCGGGCTCACCAAACTAAAGGACTGGAAATAAAACGCTTTTGCCACGCCGACGGGTCGCCACAGCGCAATATCCAGGGACGGGAGGTGGTGTGCGGACCCAGTGCGGACCACCCGGAGCGCAACCGGGTATCCCCTGGCACCTCGGCAGGGTCCGTGGCTCGCGCAGCGATGCCTGGAAGCCGAGCCCCTGCTTGCGGTTGACCCCGAAAAGGCTCGCGAGGCAGCCGATCGGCTGTCGCAGGAGATCGTGCGGGATGTGGACAGGCTCGGTCGGCTTGCCAGTCCTGAGGCGGGATCAGGCGAGGGCGCCGGCCGCGGCCCGCCGCATCTGCTCGCCTCGATCGGTGAGCACCAACCCCGATGCCGGCATTCGCTCCGGCGGACACGCGCGCCGTCTATCGTCGCATCCGGCTTGGACGCCCCCACGTTTCTAGCTGGTAGCTCCCGGCGCATCGCTCGTGCCTGACCGCGATCAGCCCTGCCGTCAGTGAAGACGCGCAAAGCATCGGGACGCCGCGCATCAATGGCGCGGGCAGCCGACCTCACGGCCCCCCAGAGGTTGCAGAAAAGTCGGTTCGGTTGCAGAACGCATAGGCAGCCGGCCTTCGATGACCGCTCTCGACCCAAACCGGACCTTGACAACTTCGTAATCAAAATTACAATCGATTTCAGATAGGGGCCGGGTGACGATCATGCGCTTTTCAAATTGGGTGAAGTTCGACCAGCGAGACCAGTTGAGCGATACACATTACCCCGGCGTCTACGCAATAGCAATTTCCACAAGGGATATCGCTTCCACGCGATTTAGGTGGATCAAAGCGATTTCCTATTTTGGTTTCACTAATGCGGTGGGCGGGCTTCGAGGCCGCCTTAATCGATTTAACAATACGCTCCGCGATAGGTCAGGTCCGGGTCATGGCGGCGCGCAACGATTTCGAAGTAAGTACCGCGACGGCAACGCACTAGCGAAGAAGCTCTATGTTGCCGTTTGTCCTTTCAAATGCGACGTGTCCACAAACAAGCCTGCGGATTTACGAGTAATGGGTGATGTCGTGCGCGCTGAATATCTTGCCTTCGCAAAGTACGCGGCCCTTTACCGTCGATTACCAGAATTCAACGACAAGGAAAAATCACCGAAACAGCAAAAGCTTTAGGGTGGCCGGCATCGCTACAGCCGGACTCGGCCTCGGGGCGCGCCGGCGCCTGCAACGCCCGCACGTGAGGAGTTTGCACCCATGGTCGAAGCTGTAGGGTACCGAGTACCGACTGCAAGTGCGGCTCGGGAAGGCGCTGCACACCGAAGATGTCAGCCGCGTGATGAAACTCGCCGGGCGCGATGTGGTAATCGTCTCACAGGCACCGAATCAGCCACTATCGGAGGCGCTGTGGATCGTCTTTGACGCACGAGGATTCTCGCTTGAAGAGGAGGCGTTGGATTTTGGGAAACGACTGCGGACGATTATCGAATTTGCCGGGATTTGCTCCCGGTTGGGGATCGACGTTGGCCTAGACCGGCCAACTGCATGGATGAGCGAGGAGTTCGCACGGTCCGCTGGGCTGATACAGCCCCATGAAAGATTACTTCCCAACATTCACGGCCTCGCGGTCGTGCCGGACGACGAGAGCATCCGGTTTCCCCTTATACAAGCTGATGGCATCGTGCGCGCTGATCCCGAACAGTTCGTGACCGCGCTGGCTGAGCTCGCCGCGGGGCTTCCAGTCCATTCATCTACGGCTACAGCGGGCGTGCGCTTACTCAACCTCGCGCTCATCAATTCACAACCGCTCACCCAGATCGTGCTTGCGCTGTCCGCCGTTGAAGCTCTTGGGCAGGACGAAGCATGGACAGACGCTCAAGCCGCGTTGATCGAGGAACTCGCAACGCAGGTTGAGACAGGTACCGGCAGCGGAGACGCTGAGCGCTCGGAAGTTGCTGCCGCACTCCGCCGAAGCCTGCACCGTATTGGTCTAAGACAGGGCGTAATGCGCGTTTTGACTAGGCTTGGCCTCCAACATCTTCGAAGGGAGTGGGACAGAATTTACAGCCTGCGGAGCGGTCTCTTTCACGGAACAGTCAGACTTACTGAAGTAGAAACTGCCCAGCTAACCGCAGACGCGATTACGCTGACTGGAAAAATCGTCCTTACAGTTGCTAAAGGCAGCGGTGTGAATTTACCCTCAATTTCCTTCGTGCACTTCCTAAACGATTGAGACTTGCTGCGATGATCGGATGTCCGCTCGCCACCCAGAGCGGCGGTAGCCGGGGGCTGCCCCACGAACCGCTGGAGTCGACCCAAACCGGATGTTGTGCCCTCCAGCAATAGGCCGTGGCAGTCCTCTATGATGCCAGGGAATAGCACGACCCAACGGTCGTTCCGCTAGAAGATGGGCATGTCGTGGCGGCTACCCTGCGGCTTGGGAGGTCCGCAGTTAGCTCGGGTGCTGGCGCGCTATCGGGGCAGCGATGCGAAGCGGTGGGCGAGCGGTTCGATCCCTTCGGGAAGTCCTGGAAGACAAATTATATTGGCCTCAGGAAGGAGACCTATCCACCTTTTCTGGAGGACATCGGCCTCAGGGTTCAAGAGAAAAATGGTAATAGGCCGACCTGCCCCCGCGGTCTTCAGCAGTCGCAACACCTCGGTATCGTAAGCCGGCATGGAATAACCGCACGTCACCCACACATCAGATCGACGCAGGCTCGATTCCGCCTCGTGCCAAACTTCATGCAACCATGGGGGCACGAGCTTCTCCTGGACCGGTGGGACGATCGCAGCAGTGCCACCGTGCCGAAATGCCGGCCGCATGTCCTGAAAGGCGACAACGGACTGACCGCTCAACGTCCAATTGAGCGAACCATGAAGCTTGAAGACAGGTATCGTTCCCGTCATCTCAATGATGCGCTCAGGAGCCCATCGGGAAAATGGCTGAGCCGCTCCCCGTAGCATTTGAGGCCGTGGAAGACCCCCATAGAAGCAACCTGGGGAGGATGGTCGGTGCATCGGCCGATGGCGCAACACCCGTTCGACCAGTATATCGTAGTTGGTTGTGATCACAGAGACGTCCCTACTAACGCTGAATAGTGCGTTCCAGAATTGTTCGTGAGCTATGCAACGGAATGGCCTGTTGACGCGATTAGAATATCGGGGGTTCCGATTTAATGATGGTGGTGGCGTTCCCGCTGATGCAATTGCAGCGCAGACGTTACTCTACTACCCAATCCCACTTCGGTGCATTTGGCCCCGCATTCTGCGAGTACACTAACCCCATGTATTGCTCTGGATATTCTCCGGGGTTGTCTTTCTGCCAACTTTCGTAATGCTCACGGACCATAAGGAAGCGCTCGCGACTGCGCTCCGACATCGTGATGAGCCAATTTGCCTTGAAGAGGTGCCTGCCGAGCGGAACCCCTGCAACATACGAAAAGCCGGCACCCAGTAAACAGACTATGGAGCTTCTCATGGATTCGTTAGGCATACAAGACCATATACATGCCGAATGACCGCAAAGCCAGCATCCCTCCTCCGACACGTTTCTGTGCGACTTAGGTCCCGTCCGCCGTATCTTCGCGCCGGCCGAGCAGATCGGGTTCTGGGGGCGCGACAAAGAACGCCGGCCCTAGTGCGGTCTCGTCAGAGAGTTTCTTCGTAACGACTCGCCGGGAGGCCCCCCGATCGCTCCGGGCCGCATAGAGGGAGAGCTCAGGTTTCTCTATCGAATGACCGCTTCCCACGTGCGCCGTGAAAAGGCGGCGCTTCTCCAGCGGGTGCAAGCCCCGCCCGGCAACCGCTCCAGCCGGAAGCAACCGGAGCAGGCATGGAGGTGACGAAGTGTCTGAAGCCTTCGGATAGCGGCCACGTATAGGTGACCGCGCGAGTGTGTAGGCCGCAACGTGAGTGAACGCTGAGCAAACCTCGAAAAGGACAATGTGCAGGCCGACCCGGCAGTGGGACCGGGGAAGGCTGATACGGGTGGGTGATGTTTGAGCGACGAGTACACCCATCCGCTGCACCGGGGTAGTGGCGGCGGCATGCACACAAGGAAAGCGTACGCAACACGGGAAGCCCCGATGCGTGGCCAGGGATGGCCAACCGGACGCCCGCGAGGGACAGGCCGGGCGCGGCGGGGTGGCGGAGAGGTTCGTAGTACCGCTGAAGCCGGGTAATGCCGGGGGAGGGAAGGGGCCTCAGTTCAAGACAGACGCAGCAAGTGATGAGGGACCTGGAGATTGGGCAACCTATCAACTCCGAACAGTGTTCAGAAGTTGCAGATGGCGTTACACGCAAAAGCGAAGGCAGAAGCCGGGTATCGCTTCTACGCCCTGTATGACAAGATCAGCCGCGAGGACATCCTGGCCCGTGCCTATGCCCAGTGCCGTTCCAACAAGGGCGCACCGGGTATCGATGGGCAGGATTTCGCGGATGTCGAAGCATACGGGGTGGAGTGGTGGCTTGGCGAACTGGCGCTTGCGCTCAAGCAGGAGACCTACCGACCGAACCCTATCAGGCGGGTGTTTATCCCGAAAGCCAACGGCAAGCTCAGGCCGCTGGGCATCTCGACCTTGCGGGATCGGGTCTGCATGACAGCAGCAATGCTGGTGCTGGAACCGATCTTCGAAGCCGATCTTCCATCAGAGCAATACGCCTACCGTCCTGGGCGCAACGCGCAACAGGCGGTGGTAGAGGTGGAAGAACTGTTGTTCCGTGGCCATCCGGATGTCGTCGACGCCGACCTCGCGGACTACTTCGGCAGCATTCCCCACACCGAACTCATGATGTCGGTAGCGCGCAGGATCGTTGATCGGCACGTACTGCACCTGATCAAGATGTGGCTGGAATGCCCCGTGGAAGAAACCGACCGACGAGGCCGGAAGACACGCACGACGGAGGCGCGGGACAATCGACGCGGCATCCCGCAAGGCTCACCCATCTCACCGCTGCTGGCGAACCTTTACATGCGCCGGTTCGTGTTGGGGTGGAAGAAGCTCGGGCTGGAGCGCAGCCTCGGCTCGCGCATCGTGACTTATGCGGACGATCTCGTGATCCTGTGCAGGAAGGGTAAAGCCGAAGAGGCCTTGCAGCACCTGCGCGGGATCATGGGCAAGCTGAAGCTAACGGTCAACGAGGAGAAGACACGCATCTGCAAGGTGCCGGAAGGCGAGTTCGATTTCTTGGGCTACACGTTCGGTCGGATGTATTCGGCGAGAACCGGCCAGGCACGCCTGGGGCACCGGCCATCGAAGAAGAGCATCACGCGTGCGGTTGAGAAAATCCACACGCTGACCAACCGAGCGGGATCATGGCAAGAGACCACAGAGCTGGTGGACAAGTTGAACAGTACGCTGCGCGGCTGGGCGAACTACTTTAACGTAGGTACCGTCAACAAGGCGTATCGGGCACTCGACAACTACGCGGCTGTGCGGTTGCGTCGGTGGCTGCGCTTCAAGCACAAGGTCAGACGGAGCAGGGGCGGAACTTATCCACTCTCGCACCTCTACGGGTACTTCGGGCTCGTACGCCTGACCCGGCTTGGGCACGGCGTGTCGTGGACGAAAGCGTGACGTCTTGTCCGAGAGCGTGGTGCGGGAAATTCGCACGCCACGTTCGATGAGAGGGGTGTGGAAACGGAGCTACGGCCAGGCCGTTAAGGCACCGCCAGACGAAAGGGGCGGCAACGGATATGCCCGACCTAACGCCACCGCGCCACATCCCTACTCTACCCACAGCGGTCATCGAACAAGCATCTCGTATCAGGCGCGGTTGGATTCCTCTTTAGTTGCAGGCTGTTCACTCGCCTGTCGATCGGCCTAACGCGCAGCATGCCCGCGGGGCCGGGTGCAGTAGCGATGCCAGATCGCCCGGCGCCTCGCCAAGCCACACCGGCCAGTCAGCCGGCTCCGCCATCACCGGCATTCTGTCGTGCAACTCCGCCACGTCGGGGCTGGCATCCGTGGCAATGATGGCGAAGCTGCGCGTCACGGTACCGTCCGGCCAGCGAAAGCCTTCCCACAGGCCGGCGAACGCTGTCGGTTGTCCGTCCTGCCGGGCAATGGCATGCTGGTTGCTTGCCGTTTGCAACCACCTTCCATTCGTAGAACGCGTCCGCCGGCACGATCGCTCGGCGCTGTTCGAACGCACGGTGGAACATGCCGGAGGCCGCGACCCTCTCGGCGCGCGCGTTGATCGGCCGCTGCGCCTTGATCGGCTCTTTCGTCCAGTAGGGCAGCAGGCCCCACTGCAACAGATCGAGGTGACGCTCGCCCGTCTCAGGATGGCGGCGCATCACGGGCGCGGATTGCGTCGGCGTCACATTCCACGACGGCTCAAGGTTCGGTAGCGGATTGACCGTCCCGAAGGTCCGGCGAAGGGCCTCTGCGGGCAGGAAACTGGCGTAGCGGCCACACATGGCCGCGGAAGTTAGTGCCGGCTGGGGGCTGGCGCCTAGAACGGCGCACCAGCGGCCACAAATGCAGCCACCACCACAGCTTCGACGATCCGCCGTAGCTCGCGCCACTCCTCCGCATCGGGCGTTAGGCAGCAGCCGCGCGGATACACGACGCTCATCGGGCACGTTGGGATCGGGAGGGCGGTCGCCATGACATCGATCCAATTCGCCCCATCCATTCGCTCGACCGCTTGGCGGACGGCTGCCGCAGCTTCGTCACAGCGGTTCGCCAGGCCGGCCGTCTCAAGCCGCTGGGCACCGATAGTGATCGTGGCATCGAACTCGGGCACGCGCCCGATCGTGCCAGGCAGGTATTGACGGCAGATAAGCGGCGCGCTGGCATCCCAGCCATTCGTCAATCTTCAAGATGATGGACGTTTCGCGGCACAAGAGCGTCGATACTCTTCGCGGTTACGTCCGTCGCGCCGACAGCTTCAAGGATCATGCAGGGGCGGCGTTTCTGTGAACCGACGACAATGTGAACGGGCGCGGTGCCTTGCGAGAGAGGGAGGTTATTTCAATGTCAACGGCACTCTACCTTATGCCATGGAAAGCTCTATCCGGTCGCATCGAAGGTCTCGTGAAGGCAGCGCAGCTTTGTAGGCCAGACGATAGTTTCAACACCATTAACGAACTTGGGAAGCAGGCTTTGAGAATAATCACCGACTTGGAACACTTCAATAGCTCCGTCGGCCACGTTATTCCGCAACTAGCTTTGGATGCGATAAACGATTCCGTTCGCATGGAGGGTAATACCCCAGCAAATTTGCTTCGCGCTGCGACCGGCGAGGGGCCGGCATTCCAGAGAGAGCGAATTTGGTCTGCTCTAATTCGGCTCGCTTCGTTTGAGACGGAAATGACCTTCATCTTATCCGACACGCAGACACCGATCCGTGCGCGTTCGGAGCTCGCGTTTTCGCACCTACAGCGGTCGATAGTGGTTGACGCGACAACCCGGAAGCAGTGGCAAGATGCTTTTGATTGTGGCGAAGTAGCTTGCGAGAAGCTTGGAGCCGTCCATCTGCTGCTACACGGCATTTGGGGTTTTGGTGAAGAGCGCTACGCTGACGGTCTTGTGCTGACAGAATGGAAGATTGCTTCATCTGATGAGCAAGCCCAACACCAATTCGTCGCCGCCCGTGATCAGGCCAAGCGCTATGCACAAGGTGTGCTGGCGGGCAGCGAATTGGCGGCATTTCGCTACGTGATTGTGGTAACCTCACGGCATGTTACTGAGCCAGACGACATTTCAGAAGGATCAGTGATTTATCGCCATATTAACATCGCTGTGAATCCAGAGACACCGTCGCAGGCACGCATCTCAAGGCGCAGAAGAAATACCGCTGCCAGCACCTCAGGTGCAGGGTGAACGGACCGCCTAACTTCTCGGAACCTAAACGGTGTGCCGGACCCGGCCTTTGTGTCGGAGCCCGGCTCAAGGCTACCGCCAGGCCCGATGCGCATCAAACGCGACGCGTCCGAACGGTCAGAGAGCGATCTGCCGTCCGATCTCCACGAACTGCGCGGGCGGGAGATCGAAACGGTCGACCGTGTGGACGGCGTTCCGATACATGAACCCGAACAGCATGCGCCGCCATCCGGCGAGACGCGGCGCGGTCTTGCTTCCCACAACCTCATCGCGAGCCCCGAAATAGATCGCCTCATCGAGATCTACCGGACAGCCGCGATCGCGCGCACAGGCAAGGGCGGACGGAAGGTTCGGAACATCGACGAAACCGAAGCGCACCGTCACATGCCACAGTCCCTTCGCGACCTGCTTGACATCCACGCGTTCCGCCAGCGCCACGCGTGGATACTCTTCGAAGCGCACTGTCAAAGTCACCACCGTTTCCTGTAGCGCGCCGAACTGCTGCACATGGCGCGCCATCAGCACCGACACCGGCGCCGAGGACTGGGTTAGGAACGCGGCCGTTCCCTGCACCCGCTGGATCCTGCCGTCGTCGAGCTGCCGCAGGAACACGTCGGGCGGCGCCACTTGGCTGGAAACCCGCCGGCGGATCGCCTCGATTCCCTTCCGCCATGTCCTCATAATTGTGTATATCGCGGCCCCCAACAGTAACGGGATCCAACCGCCCTCGCGGATTTTCAGTATATTGCCACCGAAAAACGAGAGATCCACGATGAGCAATAGGCCGGCGACCCCTGCTGCTAAAGGCACTGACCAACCCCAGCGCTCGCGCATGCAAGCGAACAGCAACGCCGTCGTAAGCAGCATCGTTGTCGAGACCGCCGTCCCATATGCGCCGGCGAGACGATCTGAGCTGCCGAATCCGATCGCCAGCGCCAGCGTGAACGCCATCATCAGCCAGTTCATGGTCGGGACGTAGATCTGGCCGTACTCCACATCCGACGTCTGCCTGATCTGGAGGCCTGGGAACCAGCCGAGCTGCATCGCCTGCCTTGTCAGAGAGAACGATCCAGTAATGATCGCCTGACTGGCGATGATGGTGGCGAACGTTGCGAGGACGACCATCGGATACAGGCCCCAGTGGGGAACGACGGCAAAGAACGGATTGTCGGTGAGGTTCGGCCGTTCGATCAGCAGCGCGGTCTGCCCGGCGTAGCTCAGCAGCAATCCCGGCAGGACGATGCCGTACCAGGTGATCCGGATCGGGGTCCGCCCGACATGCCCCATGTCGGCGTAAAGCGCTTCGCCGCCGGTGATCGCGAGGAACACGGCGCCGAGCACGATGAAGCTGCCCCAGCCGCGCGCAGCGAGGAGCCGGACTGCATGGATCGGGTCGAGCGCGGAAACCACACCGGGGTGGCGCGCCACCGACACCGCGCCGAGAACGCCGATCGTTGCGAACCACAGCAGCATCACCGGCCCGAACACCTTGCCGATCTTCGCCGTTCCGAACGCCTGACCTGCGAACAGCGCGACGAGGACCACCACGGCGGCGGGCAGCACGTAGGACTTCAGCAACGGCGTCGCCACGTTCACCCCTTCGAGGGCGCTCAGCACCGAGATCGCCGGCGTGATGATGCCGTCGCCGTAGATCAGCGCCGCTCCGAACAAGCCGAACGCCACCAGGATGAGACCCCGCTCCCTGGTGTTGCGCCCGACCAGCGACATCAGCGCCAGGATGCCGCCTTCGCCGTGGTTGTCGGCGCGCATCACCAGCAGGCAGTATTTGACCGAGACCGTGATGAGGAGCGCCCAGAAGATCAGCGAGAGCACACCAAGCGCAATCTCCGGCGTCACCTTTCCGCCGGTCGTGCCCACCACGGTCTGCATGGTGTAGAGCGGGCTGGTCCCGAGATCGCCGAACACGATCCCCAGCGCCGCTATTGATGCGGTGCCCAGGCCGGCCTTGGCGGCGGTCGCCTTTGGCCGGGCCGGTCGATCCTGTGCCGGCCGATTAGCCGCCGTGACGCTCATAGGCTCTCCGCTCTCATGCAACGGGTGATCCCGCCATCAGTCGCAACGCCGCCAGACCGCGTCGCTGCCTCGACATGCCGCGATTGTGACGGAACGGACCGGCCCTCCGCGCCCGCGTCAACGTCCCTGCCGCCGCTAGCAGCCCACCGGACCAGCGCTGCGCGCTCGCGGGGGAACGGTCCTACGCCCAGCTTCTGTCAGCGTTCGAGCCTGCCCGCGAGCGACATGCTCAGGTTGCGGAGCCTCCCGTTCCGTTACACCGGTGACCGAAGCTTCTTCGCCTCGGGAAGGCTCAAGCCCAGGTCCGCAATCTCTCGAAGGCCTTCCGGTCGGCAGATCTCCATCATGTCAGCGCTCCGAGAGCGGGCATCATCGCCGGTCTCAACCAACCGCAGCACCCACCGCATCCGAGTTCCTCCAGCCGGTCACCGACCCAACTGGTCGTACCGATTCTATCGCCATCCCCCAATCTCTGCACGCTCCCGGCCGATGTTCTCCGCTCGGAGATAACCTCGAGGGCGCGCGGCACCGCAGTCGGCTGAATCGGCGTCCGATCTGCCGGAGCTGACGCCTGGTGGTGCACCCGCGGCGTTGGCAGCGGTCTCCAGGCAGACCGAAATGCTGCCGCTGCCCCTTATACCCGCAAGCGCGCGCGCTGCGCCTGGAACAGCGAATCGCGGCAATGGTGGAACCGCCGCCGGATAACCGGCTGCCGCGCGGCGTGGTCCTGATCAATGATCCCAAAGCCGGCGAGTCTTTACGCCCGGCCGCGCTACCGCCGGATGCTGCGTGCATCTTCATCCCTGACAACGGCCGGGGATCCTGTCCGCGCGACGATGCAACCTAGGCGCGGCCGAGGACGTTGCTGGTGCAACCATGCCGTGCGGGTGCTGATCCCGGCTTCGCGGAGAACTTTCTCTTTTCGCTTCCCACTGCTGGAAGCGAAACCAACGACACGGCCGGTCCCAAATCCCGGGTCCACTTCAATCATCCGGGGCTGGGATCGCAGCAATCAGTAGGGGGGAGCTGAGGTCGGCTGACCGGGCGGCGCCCAACCCCTGTCCCGGGCGGCATAAGTGCCGGAGGCAATTTGTCGTTGCTCTAAACGGGCGCGACTGCTAGCCTTGGACCGGAGGGGCGTGAAGGCCCTGTCCACCGCGGGCAAGCCGGTTCGGCCTCTTTGGCTCGTTCGGTGCGCTCAGACCGTAGGAGGAACGCTAGTGGCAACATTCACGTGGAAGGCAGGAACCTCCGGGAACTGGAACGTAGGCACCGATTGGACGCCAACAGGTGGACCTCCAGGCGTGACTCCCGACACGGACACTGCCGCGTTATTTGGCACAAATTCTGCCTACACCGTCACAATCGGTTCGGGTGACAAATTTGATGTTGCGGACTTATACATCGCCGGCCAGTCAGCGGTTGACACAACGACACTTTCAATTTTTGGATCGCTCCTGACCGACGCGCTCATCTATACTGGCATCGGCGGTGATGCCCCAATAGACGTTGAGCCCGGCGGTCGGTTTGACGTTCGAAAGGAGCTCCTCTCGGGACACCCTGAAACCATCACGATCGCCGGCGGCACTGTAGTGCTTGGCAGCACCACCAACTACGGCATTGATATTGCTAATGCTAACACAAACGTCACCTTCTCTTTTGACGGCATTACGAACGGAGTGATGGAATACGATGGCCCCTCGTTTGTGACCGGCAGCACAGTGAATGGGATGATTACCGGAGCAACTGCAGGGGATCAACTTGTATTCGATCACGCCTACCTCCCCGGCGAAGGCGATATATTTGCCTATGATCCCAGCACCCAAACGCTGACGGTAACGAAAGACAGCATTCCTATTTTAACAATAGACCATCTGTCCGGCGTGACTCCTCTGACGAGCGCGAGCTTCGAGGCGGTCGGTCCAAGCCACGACACGATCCAAATCGTCTGCTTTGCAGCGGGCACCCACATCCGTACCCCAAGCGGCGAAAGGGTCGTTGAGAGCCTGGCCCCAGGCGACATTGTCTTCGCGCTCGCAGACGGACAAGCGAGCCCCCAGCCCGTCAAGTGGGTCGGACGGCGGCGTATCGACCTCCGCGCGCACCCACGACCGGAAACCGTGGCACCGGTTCATATACAGCACGATGCTCTCGCCGCGAAGGTGCCTCACACCGATCTGCTGCTCTCGCCGGACCACGCCATTTTCGTTGATGGCAAGCTGATCTGCGCCCGCCAGCTGATCAATGGCGCGACGATCTGGCAGGAGACGGACTTGCCGTCGATCGAATATTTCCATATTGAACTGGATTCGCACGCTATCCTGCTCGCTGAAGGTCTGCCAGTAGAGAGCTACCTGAACACTGGGAATCGAGGCTTCTTCGCCAATTCGGATGAGCCACTCGTGCTGCATCCCAACCCGACCGACGAGTCGGACTATCCGACACGCGAGGCCGGGTCCTGCGCGCCGTTCGTTTGGGATGAGGCAAGTGTGCGGCCGGTCTGGCAGCGCCTGGCTGACCGGGCAGCCGCCATTGGCTGGCCGGTGCCGCAGCACGTGACCACGACGGAGGCCAACCTGTGCCTTCTCGCCGATCGGCGCATTGTCAAACCGCTCTTTAGCGACAGCGATCTCGTCATCTTCGACCTGCCGCGTGGTGCGCCTGAAGTCCGGCTGCTCTCACGCGCCCAGTCGCCGACCGAGGCGCGCCCCTGGCTGGAGGATCGTCGCCGGCTCGGCGTGCGCGTGAAGCGCATCGTGCTGCGCGGTGCTGACAACCTGCACGAGGTTCCGGTCGATCACCCCGATCTCACCCAAGGCTGGTGGGCCGTGGAGCGTGACGGGCAGGTCATGAGCCGATGGACCGATGGCAATGCGGTTCTGCCGCTGCCGGCGATGAGCGGCAACGTCATGCTGGAAATCCACCTGGCCGGCTCGTTTACCTACGTCGTGGACGCTCTGCCCGAGGGCGGGACCGAGCGGCGCGCTGCCGCCTGACGCCCGCATGCGTCACGACGGCTGCGGCGGCGGCCGGGCAGGGAAGGCGGAACTGCTGACTGGCGTCGAGAGCGTCAACAGACGGCCGGTGCGGAAGATCGTGCTGCTGGGCTGATGTCGACGAGCCAGCCGGCCAGGGCTAGATCCTCACCCCGGGCCGGCCTCAGTCTCCAGGAGTCCGCGGACGTTGGCTGGAGGCCGCCTGGGCGGTCTAGGGCTGCGGGGGCGTCTCTTTCGCGGCGCCCCGTGGCGTGGCTTCAAAGCGAGCCTTGGCGTCCTTGGGCGGGTAAAGGTCATCAGAATTCCGCATCAAAACTTGCCGCGCCCCTCGTACGGTCTCCTAATTCGCGAGGCGCGGCGCCAGCCTCTCCCGTTGCGAGCGAGAGAGGCTGGTCGCCGATCGCCCGCCCACACCCGCCGGGCTTCTTCGGTCACACGGGGTGACGCGGCGGGAAGGCGATTAGACCAGCCTAGCCGCTTTGCCGGAGGGGCTTTGCGAGGTCGCCACCGGGCGGTTCGAGTCCGCTTAGGTCCGCCTAACCCCATGCGCTCTCGCAGAACACAGGTGACTTCCGTCGATAAATCCTGGCAAGAAGCATACTCGAATTTTTCGATGGAAAGAGCAGCAAGCGATTGAAATTCCACAAAAGCCCTTTGTGGTCCAAAGTCTGACCGAGAACCGGCCGAGTAGTCCTCAACCCAAGGCACGGCGAGCCGGTGTGCGAAATTTAAATGACACAACTAGCTGGCGCAACCTTTAATGTGACTGCAACAATGCTACGGCAATGGTGTCGTCCGCTCAACCACGTGAATGGCCATGCCTGGTAAGCGGAGGCACCAGGAGACCACGAGAGCGACGGCGTTGCTAGCATGGCGCCCGCGCCAGCCGGGGCAGAGATCGCAGCCATGACGGCCCACAATTGCCCACCGGCTGGCGCGAATCACGACACAAACGGCGACACCTCCAGTTGCGCGTACTACGAAGGTAGTAAAACCTTTTAGGTACAGCAAAAAAGATAAGATTGCTGAGATAAGCTGTATAAACAAGGATCTTGGCATAAAGCACCATCATAGGACTTACACCCTCATCTTGCTTGCATCACGTGCTGTTGCTGTTATGGTATGATATAAGTTTAACGGGAAGCAGGAGGGACCGGCAATGAACACTCGGTTCGCGTTGGTCTCTGTGATCGTGGGAGCCTTGGCAGTTATTGTCCCCGCTGAGGCGTGGGCGGGCAACCCGGTCGAGCTCACCGATGGCCAGCTTGATCGTGTCACCGCTGGCTTGGCGACCGTACTGGGCGTCGCTGGCGCGCAAGCCACGGGGGCGCTCGTGATAACCCAGACAGGCACCAGCTCCCTCGGAGTTGGCGGTGGCGCGCCATTTCCAGACCAGCCTGTACTTCAGGACGATGCTGCCGCGACAGTAGCGTCAGCCGTGGCGCAAGGCACCAATGCCAATACGCCGGGTTTGCCGCCGCCCACTTCGTCTACCTCTGTTACAACCCAAGGTAGTGCCGTCGGGAATCTCGTGATAGGCTACACCTTTAATACGACGGTACATGGCGCCGGCAACGTGACAGCTCAGCTCGGGTACACCGTCGTCTTCGGCATGTGGGCCGGATTGTAGCGGATTGTAGCTTTCGTGGTGCGTGTGCTCGTCAGACCAGGGACAGTTGGTGGCGCGCGATATCGTCGACGAATGCTACCACAGAGGCACGGGGATGACCCCGCGCGAAGCTTGAACAAGGAGGAATGAATGAAAAGGTTACTTTTGGGCTTGGTGGTGCTGCCGTTTGTTGCCAGCGGCGCCCTCGCCGGCCAGCCATTGACTGACCAACAGATGGATCGGGTCACGGCTGGGTTCGACGCCTTTGCGCAGGCCGGGGCAGAAGGCCTTGTCGGCGAGAGCGGCCTCCTCACAACGACGACCGCAACGCTGGCGCAGATTACGCCGTTCCAGACGGTCACCTACGGAGAGCTCTCGCTGACAGTGTACAAATCGGTGGCGGCGGCGCAATCGTCATCGGTCACAAGCACGGTGCCCACTGCTACGCTTACGGGCGTCGGTGACTGATCAGGAGACCAGCATCGCGACTTCTGGGATACCGTGTGCTATCCGTCAACCTCTAAGCATGAGGACCTTAGCCAATGAAAAAGTTCTACGCTCTGCTCGCCGGCGGGGCGCTGCTCGCCCTGGCCAATACCTCGTATGCGGCTCAGCCGCTATCCGACGGCCAGATGGACCACGTCACGGCCGGACTTAACGTTACCGCAATCGCCGACGCTGCTTCGGTCGTGTTGGGCGATACCCTAGGCACAACTGTAGCACTTACCTCGACGAATGCCGACCCAGTCGACCACTTGGGCGTCGCCCAGTCGTACAGCCAGGGTATAGCTGCGGGGCTCCTGTCGCAGGCGGCTTCCATTTCCGGTTCAGACAGCTACGTCAGCTTCAACGGCTTCTGAGAGTGACCGGTACGGCGCCTACTGCGACGTGGGGCGTCGTCTGTTCGTCGATTGCGAAGACTTATCCTCGAAAGGAGACAGTGATGAAAAAGTTCACGCCTATCTTCGGTGCTGCGCTACTACCGTTGCTCGCCGGGGTTGCATCGGCTGCGCAGCCGGTACAGCTCACAGACACTCAGATGGACAAGGTGACGGCCGGGTGGTCCCTGCTTGAGACCGATGTTACCAACACCAGTGCTACAGCGATTGCTATCTATTCGGGATCGCTCGCTCCTTGCGCTGCATGCTACCTTGACCTCAACATAAGCGGCGTGCTCGCCATACAGTCCGTCATGTTGGTCCCGGTGAGCTGAGCTGGGTGGATTTCGCACCGTGCTTGGCTCGCGTTGAATCTGCTTCAGCATGCCGGGCGAGCGAAAGCGAGCCCGGTATGCCGCTTTTTTTGACCTCGTACATGACTACAGCCCGCATCAGGGGAGGCGATCCATGAACTTCGGGACTCTGCTGTGCGCTCTGGTAGCTCTTCCTTCCTTCGTCGGGACTGCCTCGGCGGCAACTCGTCTGAGCGATGCTCAGATGGACGCGATGACGGCCGGACAACCCACGCCCTTCCAGCTTCCCACCCTCAGCTGTACCTGCGGTACTGCGGTCGTGACCAGCGGCTCCACGAGCAACAACGGCACGACTACGACGACAAGCGGTACCGGCACCGGAACCGGCACCGGAACCGGAACCGGCACCGGAACGGGCGGAACCGGAACCGGCACCGGAACGGGCGGCACCGGAACGACCGGCCCGACGACCCCGCTTGGGGGGGAGAGGCCGCCGATACCGGCGACCGCTGTCGCGGCTCTTGCTCAGGTCGCCGCGACCTACACCGTCGCCCCAGGCCTGAAGTAGGAGCCGCGACCGCCAGGACAGACAGCGCCGGCTGGGTGCGCCCGCTTGTGTCGGTCGGTACGGCGCGAAGACTTATCCTCGAAAGGAGAGGCTGATGAAAAAGTTGCTTTACGGGGTGGCCGCACTGCCATTGCTGACCAGCCTCGCACTGGCTGGGCAGCCGGTGCAGCTCACAGACCACCAGATGGACAAGGTGACCGCCGGGTATTTTCATGTGACCGAGGCTGGGATTATTCTGACCGAGACTACGGTGACCAACACCAGTCTTACATCGATTTCGATCAACGATTCGCCTACCGCTTGCGTGGGGTGCTACCTTAACCTTGCTATAGGCCTTGATATGGGCGGCGTGCTCTCCATACAATCCATAATGCTCCAGTGAGCGGCGGCTAAACTCGGGGGATTCCGCGCGAGCGAAAGCGAGCTTGGTGTGCTGCTCTTGATTAGTAGGCCACTGGCGGAGGAGGCACCGGCGGCGGGGGGCAGCCCTGCCATCCGGTGATGCCGCGATCGTTAAGGCCCCTTTCGACCCCCCGACCGTCACTAAGCTCTGAGGGTAGGGGCGGACTGCCAGAACGCGGGGCGTGGGCTCGCCGCAGGGGTGTTGCTTGTGCGACTGCGATCGGGAACGGACCGGACAATGCCAAAATGGGGCCGCCGATCGTCCCTGGTCGGTCTATAGGCCAGATCGCGGCTGCCGGCGTAGCGTTGAGCGTGGTGTCGAGTTCACAGTGTGACAAGTTCGCAACACTCTGGATCTTAGCTTCAGGGCCCTCGCCTTGACTGAATGAGTTGTGGTAATCTTGCCCGACCGTACGAAGGTAGAACCGCCTTGTGCTCGCTTGAGAAAGCCGCCACCGAGTGCCAGCACCGCACGAGGCGGCCAACCACGATAGCTACCAAACGCTCCGGCCAGTTTGACCGAGCAGCAAGGTTCAGCTCAGGGCAACGAAGCCGGAAGAATAGCGTGGTCGCGAGAGCCTCGCGGCTGTTGTCCGTCTGGGGCATTCTGACAGTTACCGCCTTTATGCTCTGTGGGTGCGGGTCTTCGGCCACATTTGATGGGCCTGGGGAGGATCCGCCCGTGCGCTCGCTGTTGGAGATGCGTCACCAGGACGTGGTCATCCAGAAATGGGACCTAAGCTGTGGCGCGGCCGCGCTTGATACCCTGCTGCGATATGAATGGGGTGATTCTGCTACCGAGCAGGACATCGCACTCGGACTGATGAGTCGCAAAGAATATATCGAGCATCCGCAACTCGTTCAAATCCGCGAAGGGTTCTCGCTGCTCGATCTCAAGCGCTATGTCGAGTTGCATGGATACAAGGGCATTGGGCTTGGGGATATGGACTTTGACGACCTGTTAAAATATGCCCCCCTCATGGTGCCGATTAATGCCCTCGGCTACAACCACTTCGTGATCTTCCGCGGAGTATATGGCAACCGTGTGTTGCTCGCCGACCCCGCCTGGGGGAATCGGACGATGACCATAGACAATTTCCAACGCATATGGCTGGATTTCGGAAAGCCGATCCATAAGGTCGGATTCGTGGTCGAGCGTGCGGACGGACGCCCACCGGTGAGCAGACTTGCCCCGAAGCCGGCAGAATTCGTGACGCTGGATTAACAAGTGGCATCGTTGCGACAGTCGGGGGAATCGGGTGAAAGCCATAGGCGCGAGACCTGGGCTGAAGGGCACTGCGGCGCTAAGCCTCATTGTCCTTTGTGGAACATCCGTCTTGAACCTGGGCTCCGCTTGGGCCCAGACGGCTGACGAACCCACCGTTCAGCAGCTTCAGAAAGAGATCAAGACGCGGGATGCACTGATTGAGAATTTACTCCGCCGTGTCGAGAATCTAGAACGACGGGTGGGTAGTACCGCAGCGACAAACCACGCGGCGCCTGTCGTTGCCCAGCAGTCGCTCTCGCCTTCCCCGCGACCCTCACAGGTGGCAGCCGCCCCTGCTGAAGCCGCACCGAGTCTCACGGCTGAAGCCGCACCCAGTTCCACGGCCGGTCCACCTCCGGGCCCGCCCGCTGCACCGACGCAACAGCCGCCTGGGCAGCAACAGACTACGACGTCCGCTCCCGGTCAGTTTGAGGTGAATCCGCAGGCTGCGGAACGTGCACTCGAGCGGACCCTCACCGCCACTGGCGCCTTGCTGGTGCCGAACGGCTTCGCGGAGGTTGAGCCTGCGATTGGCTACGACCGCCGGGAAATCCCGAACCTGGTCCTGTTTACCGATAATCGCAACGAATTTTCCGCTGCGACGACCGTTCGCCTCGGTCTGCCTTGGGAATCGCAGATCGATATCGGGGTGCCATATGAGGTGGTCCAGCACCAACTGGTAGACAATTTCGTTGCACCGGCCCGGCTGGTTACATCGGCCACGGGCAATTCCTTCGGTGACGTAACCGTGGGTGTATCCAAAACTCTTCTGCATGAGAGAGGTTGGCTGCCTGACCTGATTGGGCGGATAAGCTACGAGATTCCTACCGGACCTGTAATATCCAATACCGTGGCTTTACCGGCTAGCGGCCAAAGCAGACTAAGCTTCTCGTTCACTGCACTTAAGCGGCAGGATCCGCTCGCTTTCGTTGCGGCTGTTGCGTATTCGAAGGCGTTCGAACACGAAGACATCAACCCAGGGGATCAACTTACTTTTTCGGGTGGCGTCTTCCTGGCGACGAGCCCGGCGACCACATTGCGCGCCGTTCTGCAACAAAGCTTCGTTCAGGCGCCGACCATCAACGATGTGACGATAAAGGGGGGAAATACGGTTGAGAGCATTCTCACGTTCGGCGCCTCGTCGATCCTAGGCCGCGGCTTGCCCCTACTTGATCTGCAGGTGGGCGTCGGTTTGACGCGGGACGCCCCGAAATATGACGTCATCGTCTCCTTGCCGATCCGCTTCGGCGTCCCCGGGCTTTAAGACTGCCCCGGTCGGGAAACATCAAACATGTGCATTTGCTTGGACTATTTCTCCCCAGTTCGAACTAACAGGTGATCGGCGGCGAGCGCCGCCTGGGTGCGATTCGCTGCCTGGAGTTTCCGCATGATATTCCGGACGTGCACCTTCACCGTGCTTTCCTGCATTCCAAGCTCAATGCCGATAACCTTGTTGGGCTTGCCCTTGCGCAAAAGGTCGGTGACCGCGAGCTCCCGCGGCGTCAGATCCGGGGTGGCGGGCTGCTCGGCCCGACGGGTAGCCTGCACGCCCAGCGCAGCAGCACCATTCCGCGCGGCCACCTTTCGAAACAGTTGACCTGGAATATACATGCCACCAGCGTATACGAGCCTCACTGCCGCGAACGCTACTTCAGGATCGGCCGATGTGGGGAGATACCCGCGCACGCCCAATGCCAGCAGTTCCTCGACATCCTCGGCATCGTCCCCATCCGAAACGACCATCACCGGCGCACCCGGCAGCCACAGCGTGAGCCATTGGATGGCTCCGCGCGCCCAGGCCCCTCTGGCGCCGCCTGTTCCGGGCTTCAGAAGGATCACCCCTGGCGTCAGCTCTGGTTTGTCGGAACCGTTCAGTAATTCCTCGCAACTCGGGACGGCAACGATGCGGTGATCGGGGAGCCCTCGCGCGAGCATTTCCGTGAGGGACTGGCGGGTCAGGGCTCTCGGGTCGATCACCAAAAGCAGCCTGACGGCAGTCTCAGAATTCCCAGCGGCCGCTGCGAGCTCCGCATCGAGCTCCGCATCCTGCCCGTCAGCGCCGATCCTTGCAGCAGCGTCTTCAGGAACCGGCGCTGTATTGGGCGCACGGTCTTCCATAGCCGAGTGCCCGGTCATTTAATCCCTACCCTCCACGGTAGATTAACGGAGTATTTCCGTGAGGCAAGTTTAAATTTCGGGTCATTAGCTTGGTAGCCGCTGAGGGTGTAGGTGAAGATGGGGGTGCAAGGGTCGAATAAGCCTTGATCTTCCGACCTCTTTAAGGCACCTCTCGAAAATGAGAGCAGTGAGGTTATTGAGTTGCAATTTTGGGAACCGAGGCGGAGCGCGCCGGTCGCTAGACCGGAATACGGTGGCTTTGCGTCAGACAGGAGCGGCGGAGTGCCCCGTATTCTGAACAGGTCAGGGAGGGCAGTCTCCCGCGTTGTGGGGGTTCTTCGATTGGTAATTCCCGTAGTCACGGCTGGTTGCGCGGCATCGACAAGCCACAGTCCCCGATTCGCCGCGCGGTCCTTGACTGAGATCGAAATGGACCGGATCACCGTCGGGGATGCTCGTGCGACGAGTTTTGCGTCTGCACAGGCGATCGGCAGCCCAGCTACGGCCTCCACCTTAACCAGTGATCTAAGCGTAGCAAGCGGCAGCCCATCGGCGGGCACCCCCTTCCTCAACTACGCGACATCGCAGAGCCAAGCGTCGGGCGCGGCTGCGGAAGCGGCGCAGGCCGATGCTGCCGGCGAGATTTTCGTCGGCAGTGCTTCGCAGGTGGGCGCCGGAGCGAACGTCGCGTCTACCGCAAGCGCAACCGGCGACGACGGCGCTCGCGCGCAAGTCAACCTCCAACTCTACGGGGTCAGCACCACAAATAACACCAGCGTTGTTTTTGGTACGACTGACGCAGTTGCTTGCTGCGCACCTCACGCCAGTGCTCAGGCTACGGTCGACACCTTCGCGGAAGGACCCTATGCGACCGGTCAGCAGGCAAGCCGAACAGAACTCAATGCAGGGGCAATCGAATCTACGACTGACTTCGTTGAGGTGTCATCTTCGCTGCCGATAATCGATCCGTCCCAACTTGCGGCTGCCAGGGCCCCGCGCATTGCACCAAGGTATTAGCCGCAAAAGCAGGAGTTGGCCGGAGACCGAGTTCGGACCAGGCGTACGCCAGAGATTGGCTCGCTCGGTCCGTCCAATCGCATGAAGTGGCGGCCACATCCCAAGCCACCAGCAGTTCCAGGTGATCCTGCACTGTATCCAGCACCACTTGCCCACCAGGCCCAGCGCCCTGCCCACTAGGCGAAGAACGCGGGGGGCCAGAGGACCGGCTGAGCCAGCAGCAACAGCAAGGCTCGGCCGACCTCGCGGGTATCGAGCGCGGCGGGCGGCCTCGGCCTGCGCCCGGTCAACGGCCGTGTGGACACCTACCGGCTCCTGCAAGTGACCGTCAGGCTGGGCACAGGGCAGACCATTTTTCCTGCCGGCGGCGCCCGCGAGAGCGCCAGGATCGCGACGGCGATCAGCAGAGCGCACAACGGCCAGTGGAGGGCTCTCATCGCGCCCATGCTGGCGCGAATACCTTGATATTCTGTTAGTCCGGGGCCACAAGGATCATCTCGGTTCGTTACAGAATGAATGCTTAAGGCTGACTCTTTGGCCAGGCTCTCCCGCTTGCTACCGGCCATGCCGGATCAGCGTCTCCGGCGATCACGCCATCATGGATGCGCACCGACCTACCGTGGCCGCGGCGCACGTCAAGGCAGTGCTGGCGCAGGCTCCGGACCGAGCAGGCGAGTACGAGCTGACGATCGCAAGCAAAATCAGCAGAGGGGCGGACCTTCGGGGATGAACAGGACGACGCGGGACGACGGGCCGGACCCCCTACTATGTGCGCTTTAATTTTGGGGTCGAGGGCTTCCTGCCGGGCGCGACCGCCGTGGATCGTGTCAGCTTCCGTGCCGGCGGTGCTAAAGTAATGCGGCTTCGGCGGCGCTAGTAAAGAGCTGCCTTTAGGGAACCTCGGGTGGGTGCCGAGCGTCTCCGCAGCACGCGGGGCGGGGAGGTTCATCCAGATGTGGCGAGAATTCTTCGCTGTCGCATTGTTGTCGGCCATCGCCAGTTGGCCGATTGCAGCAGAAGCGCAGACGCTCTGTCCTCCGGCCAGTTATGGACCCGCCTGCGTACGCAATCCGCACGAGGCGGTAGCGAGAGGCCCCCCTTCGAGAGCAATGTCGATCCCGAGAGCCGTTCCGGGCACACTGGAATGACCGGGCACGGCGAAGCGTCGCGCGCGGCTGACGCCCACAGTGCAGGGGCACGAAGCCACGGGGGAGGGGTGGGCAACGGAGGCGGCGGCCATGGCGGTGGAGGCGGAGGCGGTTCAGCTGGAGATCATGGCGGGCACTAGCGAGCCACCGTCCGCCGTTCACTCAAATCCACTTTGCTCGAAATTGAGAGTGCATGCCGTGGCCGTAACGGACGACACCACCTCGTCCGGGAAGCCGTTCGCGCGTTCGGCCGCGATACCAAGCTTCACTGTCAGGGTCACATCGCCCGCTCGTGCCAGCTCTGCCAGGATCGCTTGGGCGATCTCTGCCGCGAGTGGCTCGAGCCGCGTCGGATCCACTGAAACAGTTCCGAAGAAGCGCTGCTTCGGCTGCAGCGGCGGCGGCTGTGGTTCGTCAAATCCCGGCCGTTGTGGCGCACCTGATTCGGGAAAATCCGACACTGCATCAGCGGCAGCCTGCTGCTCGGCTACGTCGCGACGAACCAGCACGCCTGTGCCGCGCACGTCGGGAAACAGGACCCGCCCGATCCTCAAGCCGCGGTACCGGCCGGCAGCGGCGTCGAACTTGTCGGCCCAGGCATAGGCCGCGCCGGCCGCGCCGATCAGCTCCTCAATCGCGCCTGCCAGCAGGCTCTCGGTGTGCAGGCGCTTCATATGAACGTAGCGCGCGCTCCACTCGACAAGATCGCGCACCGTGACATGCGGCTGATCACCGATCACCCGGTCGAGCAGTCGTGCCAGGATCGGGGCGCCGAGCTTCTCCACCACGACCGCGCCATCGCGGGCTGCTTTTTCGAATGCGGCGGCGGCGATGCTCTTCTCGCCGCCGCTATTCGGGATCGGCGCGGCGTGCAGCGCATAACCGCGAGAGGGTCCACCCGAGGCATCGTCCGGCCAATAGGGCACGATCAGGTGCGACCAGGCGGCGCGGACCGCCCGTCGCGCCGCAGTGAAGGCGTCTTCCCGGCGCGACCGGGCCTCCGACTGCTGCCGCGGCGGCAGTTGCAGCTCAGCTCCGGCGTTGCCCACGATCAACGACCAGGCCAGAAGCCGGCGGACGGCGGCGCGCGCATCATCCAATCGCGCTTCGTCGGGTGCAGCGAACAGCAGCGCGTTGCGGTATTGACGCTGGCTCGATCCACGCCGCTCCAGCACTTCGGCCGCGGCTTTCATCGCCGGGGTGTCGGCGGCAGTCCGTCCGGCGTGGGGATATCGCGCATCCAGAATCACCAGGGCGAGCGCGCGGGCATCCTCCACCTGCGCCGGATCATCACCGGTGGCCACGTGCACGCGGGGGAACTTGCTGCCGGCGGTCTCGCCGGCCAGCAGCTCGTTCAGCTTCGCATCGACATCCCGATCGTTCAGGTCCTTGGCGAGATCGGCGGCGAGCCGGTTCAGCGTGGGCACCGTGCTGAACCAGGAGCGCTCGCCGTCGCGATGCAAGTACGCCGCGGTCTCGGCCAGTTCGCGTAGCGCATCGCCGAACATGTTGATCTGATCGCCCGGCTGCGCGCAGGCGAGGCGCAATTGCGGGCCGGTTACTCCAGCAACCGGGCCGCCGGAAAGCGGGGCAGTCGCAAGGAACACCGCTCGGGCGGCGCGTGTCGTAGCCTGGACTGCGCCATAGGTCCGGCGTTCGGTGTCAATAACCTGCGGGCGGGCACTGCTGCCTTCCACGTCGGTCTCCAGGACCGATGCGAAATGCGGATCGAGCGGCGCCAGCACCTCTCCGCGTACGCGCGCATCGGAAAGCGGCAGCGAGCCGGGCAGGATCAGCGGGCTCGGGTCGCCGACCCGCCAGAGTGCGGAGATCGCGGTCGCCATCAGCCGCAGCACGCCCCGGGTCTGCTGGAATTTCTCGTTCGCTCCCGACACCCAGGCTTCGGCGAACAGGCGAAACAGCTCCGGGTGGATCGGATAGGCGCGCGCCATCATGTCGCGGTAAGCGGCTTCGCCCGTTTCGGATGGAAACCTCTCGCGATTCGAACGATAGAGATCGGCGAAGACCTTCGCGGTGGCGTCACGGTCGCAAAGCCGCGGTCCGTCCAGCTCATGGAACAGCCGGCGGCGCACGATATCGTATTGCTCGTGACTGTGTGCCGGAAACCAAGGCGACTGTACGCGACTGAAGATCCGTTCGAGCCGGTGCCGCGCATTGATGCCGCGTTCGCCGCCAGCTTCTGCATCCGATTCGATCAGCGATCCCACCATCAGCGCGCCGCGGACCATCTTCACAGCTTCGGTCAGCGACTGGACGAAATTCAGGAATGCTTCGAAACCATCCGTATCGAGGACACGTGCATAGGCCACCAGCTCGTCGAGCAGGATCAGGCAGGGGGTTGCGGCTTCTAGCAGGGCCACCAGCCGCTCCGAGCCAGGCGCGGACCGGATGCTTTCCGCCTCCTCCATCAAGTCGAGTCCGGGCTGGCCGGCCAGCCGCCAAGCCATCAGGCCCCAAGGAGTGTAGAGGAGGGGTTCCGTCTCACGCGACAGGCGTTGGCGAGCGCCGAGCCCGGTGCCAACCAGGGTGAAGCACCGCGCCGGGCGCCAGGCACGTGAGCCCGCTTCGGGCAGGATATCGGATAGCCCGGCCAGCCGTGCCGGCCTGGGCGCAGTGGCGAGATGGCGCAGCGCCAGCATCGTATGCGTCTTGCCGCCACCGAATGCGGTCTGCAGCCCGATCACCGGCTCGCCGCCGACGCCGGCCAGCCGCTGTGCAGCGAGGCACAGCACATTCCGCATCCCTTCGGTGAGGTAGGTGATTTCGAAGAACGCGGCGGGATCTTAGTATTCCGGCGCCGCGCGGCCGAGTTCCACCGCGGTGAGATCCGCGGCGAATTCCGCCTGCCCGAATCGGCCCTCTAGCACGTCCGCGCGCGGGATGGCGACGTCCCGCCATGGTTTCAGATGCCGCCGATTTTGTATGTCGGGGGCTGGCGTCACGCCTGCACCTCGAACAGGTCGCGCGTGGTGCGAGGTGCGGCTGCCTCGGCGCGTTCGGCGATGTGCCGCCAGTCTTCGGCAAGGCGGTTCCAGACCAGAGCTTCGGCCGCCCAGCCCTTGCGCTCGCAGATTCCATATAGGCGATAGGCTAGCGCACGGACGCTTTCGCGATCCGCAAGCCGCGCCATGACGGCGGCGGCTGTCTCCTGCCCACCATCTTGCGCGATAAGCGCGCGCGCGAGACGTTGCGCAGCCTGCCAGATGGTGGGCGAGCGTCCGGCGCCGGCATCGCGTCCCGGCATCTCGTCACGACGGGTCAGCCGGGTCTTGCCGGACAGTGTGATGATCAGGCCGGTGCGGACCAGCTTGTCGAGCCCGAGGTTGCGGGCATTCGCCGCAAGAATCGCGTCTCCGCTGTCACGCGCGTCCCAGCCGGCATCTTCGAACCAGTCGAGGGCGAAGCGAGTTGCAAGGTCATAGGCGGCATCGTCGTCCTGGTCCAGTTCGTCGCGGATCCTGTTGATGAGCGCGAGTGCGGTGCGGACGGTCATCTTCTGTCCGGAATCCTCCAGCACCGCGGCATAGCGAGTGAAGACGCCCATGCCGGGGCCGATTGCCGACTGCGCCATATCGACGGGCCCGATGCCGGCGGCGCGAATTTGCACAAGTGCTGGCGGAAGTTCGCGCCGCAGGGCGCGGACGAAGGTTTCGCGTTCGACGATTTCGGCATCCGCCCGGCGTTTGCGGCAGACCAGAACGATCGAGGACGCGAGCGCGTTGGCTCCCATTCCGGTCATCCGGTTGCCAAGTTCCGTCCGCAACGGCCAGGTTCCGCCCACCGCGAGGCCGCTATCGACGACCGCTTGCAGGAACGAGGCCCATCCGGGCGAGGCGATGCCTTCTTTCCCAGCTTCGGATTGCTTGAAAGCATAATAGATCGCCAGGGGCACATCGTCCTCGGCCGCCTGCTGCATCGCCCGCAGGGCTCGTGCCATTCCGGCGATGAAGAAGGACTCCGCCGCTTCCTTGCCGCCACGTCGATAAGGCGTGGCGACCAGCTCGTCATCCTTCGGTGTTAAGGGTGCCCGAAGAAGCGCCGGCCAGACCGATGCACGATCCTCACGCTCACCGAGCGAGCGCCGGAGCCAGACGTAGAAGAAATCCGACAGGTCGGCATAGCCGATGTTGTCGTAATACGGAGGATCGGTGCTGATGACGGCAGGGCGGACAGGATAATCGCCTTGCATTGCATTTTTTGCCGTCACGAGGCCAGGGTGTGCCTGACGGGGAGCCCCCTCCAGGCTTTCGGCCGTCCAGGCGACAGCGCCCTCGAACGTGCCTGTTCCGGTCAGCAGCGGATTGAGTTCGGCAAAGTCCCATGTCATTGGGATCGCTTGCCGCGCAAAAGTCGGCCGCGTTGAATCACGCTGGGTGAACCAGGTGCAAATCGACGATCCGCGATCAGCGAGCTTTGAAAGCGCAAATGCCAGATACGTCGCGACGGCATCGGCGTAGGCGACGGCTCCCGACCCACCCGCGTGCAATGGCGCGCCCTCCGCGGAGAGACCAGCGGCATATGCATGCCTCTCGATCTCTTTGCGCACCTCGCCCACCAGGTCTGAGAATGTCGTGAGCGCTACGAGCTGACGCGCGGTGAAAAGATCCTTGTAGTCGGGAAAGCCGTAGTCCGGCGGCGAGAACCACCTCGGATTCTCTGATATCGCCTGATTGAGTTGGGATACGGCAGTCTCGCGCAATTCCGCTGCCGCTTCGTGAGAATCAGATGGTGCCACGTAGAGCCGTTCCCGACGCCCCTCAACAACGATCGCAAGCAATCGGCAACGCATTCGACCCGCTCTGCCTTCCTCCTTGATCCACGCTGCCGGAATGGGAGCGCCGGTGAGCAAGCACCGAAAACTGGCGCCTCGTGACTCCTTGGTTCCTCTCGTCGCGGAGGTCTTTTCTTCCTCCGTAGGCACCCCTGTCCGCACTTCGAACCGATAGGTCCGCGTCGAGCGTTCCACGATAGGCTCGATCCAGGACTGCTTCCCCCGTTTCGTGGAAAGCATGAATGTGGATACAAGCGGCACATGCGCGCCTCTAGCCGCCGGATCGGGCGATCGCACGGTCCGTGCCCAGAGCCACGCCACAACCGTCGCCCCGCGCGCATCCGGCAGGCGCGCCTTGGGGTAGAGATGCCCGATGCGCTGTTGCGCTTCCTCACGTATCCATCGACCGTAGTACCGCACGTCCTCGGCCAGTCCACGTGCGCCGGTCCATCCGCCGTGTACCAGGTCGTCCCGCGCGCGTGCCTCTGGGTTCACCGGCGGCCGGCTGGCAAACCTGCGCGGTATCTCCACCAACGCCTTGGAAATCAGTACCGCGACCGGATTGAGGTCCGACCCGAACGCAAGCAAGCCAAGCCGCTGCGCCTCCAACGGGATCGAGCCGCCACCGCAAAACGGATCATAGACCGGGGGAGCATGCGCAAGCAGATAGGTCCGCACGGCCATTGGGTCGGACACCGGCGGTGGTTCCTCGCCGCGGCGCCAAGCCACGGACCGCGCGATCTCCCACCGCGCCTCGCTCAGAATGGCGTCCTCGTTCGACGCCTCCCACGGCACCAGCCGCTTGATCACGCCATGCAGTCGGTCGCGCTCCGCCGCCTGCGCTTCAGGAGTCGGAAATCGCTCCGGCCAGCATGACGGGTCATCCACAAGCTGCGCGAACAGCACCGCGCGGCAGGCCGCCAGCGGCCGGCGGGCCCACCACAGATGCAATGTCGAAGGATGCCCGTGCCGGATCGACTTCTCCCGCGCGGCGGCGGCATTGATCGCCTCCAGCGGGATCGAGACCTCGATCAGTTTCTTGCACGGTCGTTGTACGACCATGCGTTAGCTTCGCCCTCCTGGCTGCGATCGCGCCTTTTGCGCAACGCAGTTTCACCAGGGGAGGCGCTAAGGTCCGGTTAACGCGTCAGTGCCTTCTTCGGATTAAGAAGTCTTGCCGCAGAGACATAGAGGACGCTGAGGCCTTCGCCAATTATGCCGGCCGAGCCCGACACTGGAGGGCCAACCGCAAGTTAAGCTGACATCAGATCTCGCGCGCAATCCATTTTCGTGCAATGAACACGCTGCGCTAAGGACGGCACGTGGCCGCGGTGCCGTCTTCCAAACAGGAGCCACCAATGACCGCGTCGCTTATACGTGGGCGTCATGTCATCACCCGTGCGCTCGATCGTTTCCGATGGGCGCAGATCGACAACGGCGCAATTCTACAGGAAAACGGGGTTATCACTGCCACTGGGCGGTTCGCCGATCTGGCCGCGCAACACCCCACCGCGCAGGTGATCGGCACCGGACAGGACGTAATCCTGCCCGGCTTCGTCAACGGCCACCATCATATTGGCCTGACCCCAGTGCAGCTCGGCTCGCCGGACATGCCGCTCGAACTATGGTTTGCCACGCGGCTGGTGGTCCGCGATGTCGATCCCTATCTTGACACGCCCTACTCGGCCTTCGAGATGATCGCCTCCGGCATCACCACGGTCCAGCACATCCACGGCTGGGCGCCGGGCGGCCCCAAGGAAATCGAGGCGCGCGCCGACCACATCATCCGTGCGTACGAAGATATCGGGATGCGGGTTTCCTATTGCTACGCGCTGCGTGATCAGAACTACCTGGTCTATGAGCCGAACGATTCGTTCCTGGCCCGTGTGCCGGAAGACATCCGCCCGACCCTGGCCCGGCATTTCGCCCGCTTCCCCCTGACCGCGGAAGACTCGGTGGCGCTGTTCGAGGCACTGCATGCCAAGCACCACGCCAAGCAGCGGGTTAAGATTCAGCTTGCGCCGGCCAATCTCCACTGGTGCTCGGATCGCGCACTGGAACTGCTCGCCGCCACGTCGGAGCGGTTCGATGCACCGTTGCACATGCACCTTCTCGAAACACCCTACCAGAAGGAGTACGCCGCCCGGCGCGGCGGCAGCACGGCGGTTGATTACATCGCCCGCTTCGGCCTGCTGGGACCACGCATGACGCTCGGCCACGGCGTTTGGGTGACCGAGGGCGACATCGACCGGATCGCCGAGACGGGTACCCACATCTGCCACAACTGCAGCTCCAATTTCAGGCTCCGCTCTGGCATCGCGCCGCTGAACCGGCTCGAGGCGAAAGGCATCAACGTCGCGATCGGCCTCGATGAGGCGGGGCTCAACGACGACCGCGACATGCTGACGGAGCTGCGCATGGTGCTGCGCGCGCATCGCGAGCCGGGCATGGACGACCGCGCGCCGACGATGGCACAGGTGCTGCGCATGGCGACCGAGGGCGGGGCACGCACCACGCCGTTCGGCGCCACGCTCGGTGCGCTGGAGGTCGGGCGCGTGGCCGACATGGTGCTGATCGACTGGCGGTCCATCAGCTTCCCCTATCTCGACGTCGAGACGCCGGTGCTCGACGCGGTCATCCAGCGCGCCAAGACATCGGCCGTCCGCACCGTCCTGGTCGGCGGCGAGGTGATCTACGACGACGGTCGCTTCACACGTATCGATCGCGATGCCGCCCTGCAACAGCTCTCGGATCTATTGCAACGCGACTTGACTGCCGCGGAGCAGGAGCGCCGGCATTTGTCGAGACAAATTCTTCCGCACGTCAAGGCGTTCTACGGAAGCTACTTCGATCCGGCGCAACACCAGCCGCATTACCGGCAGAGTTCACAGGTCTAAGTACTGCAGCGGTCTCAACGCTACTACGAGCGGCTCCGTCCCTTGGCGGCGCATCGCTACTGTCGGGCTTGTGCGTTTCGCGTGCCATCGCAGCCGAAGGTTCCCCCAGTTCAACGTAAGAGCCTGAAAACAGGATTGCACTGCCTCTATGCCGGACGCCGTCCGGCCCGTCAGCAGGCACCGTCCGGACTGATCCCGACGCAACATCACTCGCCGGTTTCGGCGTCATTTGAGTACTTTCGACACTTGAACGGCAGTTCACTTGTGTTCGCCTTCCTGTCTCCTACGTGACGCCTCGCGGCGCCTTTTCCATAACGCTCACGACCCGGGCTTTTGACCCGCCCCGCTTACGTCGGTTTGCCGCTGCTGCGATGACGGCGAGGAGGAGGACAAGGAATTAGGACTTTGGCGCTACCCCAAAGGTGCTAGAGCAGTTTCTGCGAGGAGAAGCTTCTGCGCCTACCCGGGTACGACCCGCTCCGTGTAAACGCTTTCTTGGTCAACGGAGCCGAGACCAAAAGTCGTTCCAGGCTCCGTTCACAGCCGGGGCACATTGGGAGCCTCTAATCCGGCCAGAACTCTTGCGAGGTGATTTGCTCGATCGTCCACCAGGGCGGCGATGTCACGCAGAGCTCACGCATCAACGGAGCGCCGCACGAACGGGATGAACGTATCCCTACGGTGACGACCGCCTTGTCTGAATAGTGGCGGCTTGATTTGCTTCGGGGGATGATAGGAAGCAAGCATGAGGCTGCCAGAGTGGCAGCCACAGATGGCGAGGCAAGCCCACGGATCGAGATCGTGGGAGAGCGGCGTCGGGCGCATGACGCTCGGTTTCGAGCCAAGGTGGTGGGGGAGTTTGTGCAGCCTGGGGTACGCATCCAGGACGTTGCCCGCCGACACGGGATCTGCCCGAGCCTGGTCTATCGCTGGCGTCGCCTCGCTGCAGCCGAGACTGCCTGCGGCTCGGAGCTGCATCTCTTCCCCGCGCGGATTGCGCCTGTTCCGAGCGAGACGCCGGCGGCATCAGAGCCGTTGCCGTCTCGGGTGATAACGCCACGGCGAACGGGGTTGATCGAGATCGAGCTGAACGGCAGCGTGCGCGTGAGTATCGACGAAGGAGTGAGCGTTGCGGCGCTCCGCCGCGTGCTGTCGGTGTTGCGCGGATGATGATGCCACCCTCGGGTATGCGCGTCTGGCTGGCCGCAGGCAGGACCGATATGCGTCGCGGGATGAATGGCCTTGCCCTGCAAGTACAACAGTCCCTGCAGCGCAACCCGCACGCCGGCGATGCGTATGTTTTCCGGGGTCGTCGGGGTGATCTGATAAAGGTTCTTTGGCATGATGGCCTCGGCATGTCGCTATATGCCAAGCGACTCGAGCGCGGTCGGTTCATCTGGCCATCGCCGGCGGATGGAGTGGTTGCGATTACGGCGGCCCAACTCGGCTACATGCTAGAGGGAATCGACTGGAGACACCCGCAGCGAACCTGGCGACCGGAACTGGCGGGCTAAGATTGGACTAGTTGCACAGTTGCCGGGGTTTTTTTGAAGATTTCGCGTGCATGACCACGGGCGAGTGTGATTTCAGTTGTCGGCATGAGCGATTCGGCCGGTACACTTCCGGATGACATCGACGCGCTGAAAGCAGCGCTAATCTCCGAGCAGGCCGCGCGGCGTGATTTTGAGGCTCGTGCCGCTGGTGCCGAGGCGATGGTTGCGCATCTGAAGCTGCTAATCGCCAAGATGAAGCGTGACCGCTTCGGCGCCTCCGCCGAGCGTGGACGCAAGCTGCTCGATCAGTTGGAGATGCAGATCGAGGAACTCGAGACCGCTGCCGCCGAGGACGAAGCGGCTGCCGCTCATGCGGCCACGAACAGGACGAACGTGCGCCCGTTCACACGCGCCAAGCCGGTGCGCGCACCGTTACCGGCGCACCTGCCGCGCGAGCGGCTGGTGCTGCCGTCGCCGACAAGCTGTCCGTGCTGTGGCGGTCAGCTCACCAAGCTCGGCGAGACCACCACCGAGACGTTGGAGAGCATTCCACGGACCTACAAGGTGATCCAGACGGTGCGAGAGAAGTTCTCCTGCCGCTCGTGCGAGACGATCACGCAGCCGCCGGCGCCGTTCCATCCGATTTCCCGTGGCCGCGCCGGTCCGGACCTGCTGGCGACGATCGTCCATGGCAAGTTCGGCGAGCATCAGCCGTTGAACCGCCAAAGCGAGCGGTTTGCCCGCGAGGGCATCGATCTCAGCGTCTCCACACTGGCCGATTGGGTGGGTGCCTGCACGACGGCGCTGTCGCCATTGGTGACGCTGATCAAGGCCCACGTACTCGCCGCCGAGCGCCTACACGGCGATGAGACCACCGTGCCGGTGTTGGCCAAGGTCAAGACCGTCACCGGCCGATTATGGACCTATGTGCGCGACGACCAGCCGTTCGGTGGCGCGGCACCGCCAGCGGCGATCTTCTTCTATTCGCGCGATCGCAGCGGCGAGCATCCGTGCCGACATCTCGCCGGCTACGCGGGCATTCTGCAAGCCGACGCCTATGCCGGGTTCAACGACCTCTACCACCCCGCACGCCAGCCTGGTCCGATCATTGAGGCCGCGTGTTGGGCACACGGACGGCGCAAACTGTTCGTGCTCGCCGAAGTTGCCAAGGCGCCGCTCGCGATCGAGGCGGTGCGCCGGATCGATGCGATCTTCGATGTCGAACGCGACATCAACGGCCTGCCAGCGACCCAACGGCAGGCCGTAAGACAGGTCCGGGTCGCGCTCCCTCGAGAGCTGGATGCGCGTCGAACGCGGCAAGCTCTCGCGTCATGCCGACGTCGCGAAGGCGATGGACTACATGCTCAAGCGATGGGATGCCTTTGCGCGCTTCCTTGCCGATGGACGCATCTGCCTGACCAACAATGCGGCGGAACGCGCGCTGCGCGGAATTGCACTCGGGCGCAAGTCATGGCTGTTCGCCGGTTCGGACCGCGGCGGGGAGAGGGCAGCGGCGATGTATTCGCTGATTGCGTCGGCAAAGTTGAACAACATCGATCCGCGCGCCTGGCTCGCCGACGTGCTCGCGCGCATCGGTGATCACCCAGTCTCGCGGTTGCACGAACTGCTGCCCTGGCATTGGCCGCGAGCTACTCGCGTCGACCGCGCGGCCTGATCAATGGCGGCGCCCAGTTCCGTCTCCACCATCGGCCGGGTGGCCAAGATGCTCGGCGAGGACGAGGACCTCTTGCGCGACATCGCCCTCGATATGGAGCCGGAAGACGGTGTCCTCACCGTCTGGGACATCGACGAAATGTCCACCGTTGCCTTTACCGCCGAAGGTATCGAGAACCTCAAGGAACTCCTCGCGGACCTCAAGAGGTAGGCGACACCAGTGCGTCGTCCGCATGCTTGGTCGACGGCCGTGCAACACCGCGGCACTCGGCGGATGCTTACGGATGATCAGCAGATTGGAGAGGACAATCGCAGCCGTAGCGCCGCAGAATCCTGCCTGGCTCGATCACCACGTCATCGTATTTGCCAGCCTGCCGCCGCACTATGGCGCGTAGCACCGCGCCATAGTGATACTGGACGCAAGCCAGCCCGGGCAGGCGCCCGCCTCAGCCCGCACCGCCATGAGCATCTGCGCCGCAACTCATAGCTTGCATCGTGGCAGGCCGCCGCGAAACACGAAGAATGCCGCCCGCCTGGATCGCCAATGTACATCCGATCCCGATCCCAGCAGCCTACCCATCCTCCCCAGCTGCCGCCCACTCCGCCACCCGAGCAAGCTGCGCGTAATCCGAGAACCGCGGCGCCCGCCCTGGATGCGGCTGCGACAGATAACATCGCGCCGGGTCATCGAACGCATCTATCAGCTCGCCCAGCTTCGCCTCCGCCGCCTCGATGCAAGCCGCCAGCTCCGCCGGCTTGCCCCGGGACAGCGACAGCTCCTGGCCCGGCACATAGCCCCCGGTCACCTGCCAATAGCTCAGCTCCGCCGCCCGACCCTGGCGCTCGGCGCCGAACGCCCCGGCCGCGGCCATCGCCGCCTCCAATGGAAGCTGAGGCGCCAGGCCAGCCTCCACCTCCTTGGTGCTGGGCGCATGCCCGGTCTTGTAGTCCAGGATCGCCAGCGTGCCATCCAGCCGCCGCTCGATCCGGTCAGCTCGCCCCACCAGAGTGAACCGCCCGCCTGGCCGTTGCAGCTCCCAGCACCCCGCCACTTCAGGCCAGAGCTGCTCCAGCTCGTGCCGCGCCCGTCGCTCGATCTCGATCGCCGCCACCCAGTCGGCGATGCGCACCAGCCGCGGCTCCCACCAGTTGCGCAGCGCCTCCCGCATCCCGGCCCGCTGCATCGCCCCGATCAGATGCTCGCGCAGTCGCCGGGCTGCATGGGGAGGCCACCGTGTGCCGGTCTCGGCCAGGAACCGATGCAGCCCCGTATGCACCAGTGTTCCGTAATCGGCCGCATCGGTCTCCTGCTCCAGCGGGTCCAGAGCCGCCAGCCTCAGCACGTAGCGGGCATAGATCGCATACGGGTCGCGCAGCCAAGTCTCGATCTCGGTAACGCTCAACCTGCGCGGGCGGCGAGCCACGGCAGGGCAGGGAGCAGGGGGCCTCACCAACTCCGCGCCTCCAGACGGCTGGTCCAGCGACCGCGCCCAACCGACCGCCGGATGCGCCGGCAGCGTGGCGCCACGCCCAGCCAGGAACATCTCCAGCCGGGTCAGCCAGCGACTGGGCACGGCCGGCGCCCCGTCCCGCCGCCGTGGACATGACAGCACCACCCGTGGCGCAGCACAGGCACCCGAGACGAAATCATGCCCCGCCTGTCCCACCCCGACCTCCGGCGAGGGCAGCCCGACCCGGGCACGCATCGGCCGCGACAGCCATGGCCCGGCATCGGCGGTCGCCGGCCAGACACCTTCGACCAAACCGCCCAGCACCATCACATCGACACTTTGCAGCCGCGCCTCCAGCAGGCCCCAGATGAAAACGCGCGGATGTTCGCCCGATCCGTCCGTCCCCGCCCGCCCACGCAGCGCCCGCCGGCTGCGCACGACCGCTCCCGCCAGCACCGCATCCAACAAGCCCGGCAACACCGCGCGGGGCTGGTGCGGCAGCACCGGCAAGCAGACCCGCACGGCTGCCAGCAGCTCGGCCAGGGCGGCGCCCTCCTCGGCGGCCCATAACCGCGCCGCGCCGGGCGCCTCATCCGTCGAGGCCAGCCGCTCCGCGGCGTCGATGAGCGCCGTCAGGGCCTCGGCCGGCGCGATTTCGATGGAAGCCGCGAACCGCAGCGCTGGCGCCAGCGCCTGCTCGATCTGCGCCAGCAGCATCGCCGCCGGGGCCGGCCCCGGAGCCATGACCCGATCCACCGCCAGCCGGAGCCCGGTCAAACCCGGCGGCGGCCGAGGCCCCCGCAACGCCGCCAGCTCAAGCGCCCGCGCCGCGCTCCGGCACGCCGCCGGTGACAGCCCGGCAGCGGCCAGCGGATGCTTCAGCAGCGCCAGTAGCGCCACCGGCGCCAGCTCCTCCGTGATCGCACGAGCAAGCAGGCGCAGGAACACGGCCGGCGGTGTCTCCGCCAACGGCTCGCCGGCACTGTCATCGGCCACGACGCCAAAGCGCAACAGCTCCGCCGTGACCCGCTGTGCCAGTTCGCGGTCGGGTGTCACCAACGCCGCTCGCGCACCAGGCGCCTCCAGCGCGTCGCGCAGCACCAGAGCGATCGCCGCCGCCTCCTCCTGCTGGTCCGCCGGATCGAGCCGAACGATCCCCGCGCTCTCCGCCACGCCCGGGCGGTGCCAGTCCTCCAGCGCTGTCCCCGGCAGCAACGCCCGGCTCAGCGTCGCGATACGCCCGGCCGGGACCGCGCCTGTCTGTACCACCGGCCACGGCCGCACCATCTCCCGCCCGGCGCCCAGCAATTCCAACAGGCGGCGCAACCCAGCCTGATAGTGCGATTCCCCCAGCGCGTCCCACGTCGCGTCGTCCACCCCGCAATCGAGGCCGGGCAACAGCACCGCCCCGTCCGGCACCCGCGCCACCACCCCGGCCAGCCGGGCGACGGCCGGAATGCCGCCTGTAGCGCCAGCCAGCAGCACGCGCCCTTCAGGCGGTTGGCGCTGCCAGGACTTGGCTTGTGCGTCCAACAGCGCAACCTGCCGCGCAGCCGGGTTCATCAGCCCCTGCTCGGCCAGCCAGGCCGGCCAGGCGGCGGTCACGATACGCAGGAAAGTCAGCGTCCGCGCCCAGTGCTCGGCAAACGCCGGGTCGGCAGCGTCCGGCAGCCGCTCCGCCAGATCGATCTCCGCCCGCTCCGCCTCGTCCATCAGCGCCGCCAGCTCGACTGCCAGCCGCCAGGCCCGGTCAGCGGTGCGCGGCGCGCCGTCGGCGCCGCCCATCGCCAGGATCATGCGCGCCAGCACCGCCAGCCGCTGCATCGGCTCGACGGCCGGCGGCAGATCGAGCGCGCCGGCCAGCGCCAGCGGTGCCTCATCCAGTGCTCCGATCGCAACGATGCGCGGCAGCAGCAGCGCCCGACCGCCTGATACGCGCAGGAACGCCTCGGCCAGCGCTCGCGCGGCCCGGCGAGTCGGCAACAAAATCAGCCCCCGCGCCGTCTCCAGTGGATCGCCGCTAGCCCGCTCGAGCCACTCCGTCGCGACCGAGTCCAGGATCGCGACGTGCAGGGGAAGCGTGAACAGATTCATGGTCGCTCGCCCGGCCAGCGCTCGTGCAGCAGCGCCTCGGCCTCGGCAAGGTCGGCGGGTGACGAGAGGTGAAACCAAAGCCCGTCATGCACCACCGCGCGCAGCCGCCCGGCGGCGATCAGCCGGTCCCAGACCAAGTTCATGCTGAACGAGCCACACGGCGCTTCGTCCAGCAGGGTGGGGAGTCAGCAGGTGCACGCCTGCATATGTATAGGGAACCACCTCGTGCTCCCGGCGCCGGCGAACCGCGCCCCACGGATCGACGGCGAAATCCCCGCGCCCCGTCTCGGCGCGGATATGGCTGGTGCGATGGACCAGCAGCACGTCGTCGGCGTCCCCGCCCGTGAACGCCTCAGCGACCCGTTCCAGCGCCGGCCGCGGCCCGTCCAGCCAGAAGGCGTCGCCGTTGACCACGTAAAACGGATCACGACCCAGAATATCACGCGCGGCCCGAACCCCGCCGCCGGTCTCCAGCAGCACCGGCTCATGGCGGACGACGGTCTCCGGCCCGCGCCCGGCAGCGGTACGGGAGGCCAGATGTGCCGGAAGACGCTCGCTCTGCCAGTGGGCGTTGACCACCACCAGCTCCACCCCCGCATCGGCCAGCCGGTCCAGCGCGTGGTCGAGCAGGGTCCTCCCGCCGAGCGGCAGCAGCGCCTTGGGAATGTCGTCGGTCAGGGGGCGCATGCGGCTTCCCCGCCCGGCGGCGAGCACCATAGCCGCGCGAGGGCGGATCACGCCGCGAGCCCCGGCGGATTGCAGCGCATCTCCCGCGGGATCCAGCGATCCAGCGCGACCGCCAGCGGCGCCGCGGCCGGTTCGGCCAGCGCCACCTCCAGCAGGTGCCAAGTGTGCGGCCCATATACCAGGTAGTGTGGGCGCCCGTCACGCCGAGCCAGCCGCACCCATTGGCCCGCCACACGCAAATGCCGTTGCGCCGCGCAGGCTGCCATTGCCGAGCGGAAAGCGCTGGCGTCGAGCTCCGGTTGCGCTGCCAGATACCGATGCACCACCCGCTCGCCGATCTCCGGGGGGATGTCGCGCCGCGCATCCTGGATCAGCGAGACGAGGTCATAAGCCGGATGCCCGATCGCCGCGTTCTGGAAATCGAGCAGCCCGAGCTGCCGCAGCCCGACCCGATCCGCCAGCCAGACCAGGTTGCCGGCAAAGAAGTCGCGGTGCACGAACCCGCGCGGCCCATCGACCACCGGCGCCAGCATCACTTCCAGCGCTGCCCCGATCTCCCGCCGCGCGGCTTCCGGTGCCGACCCGCCGAACGCGGCCGGCCACCACCAGTCGAGCAGCGTGCCGAGTGCGGTCCGCGCCATCTCCGCTGCCCCCCAAAGAGGCAGGCCCGGTGGCGGGTCAGCGCGCTGCATGGCCAGCAGCACCTCCACCGCCGCATCGAACAACTCCCCCGCCGTGGCTGGTGAGAGCAGCACCGGGAACACGTCGTCCCCCAGGTCTTCTTCCAGTAGGAGCCCCAACTCGGGGTCGGCCGCAATGACCTCGGGCGGCGAGAGCCCGATAGCCGCTAGATGTCGTGCCAATCGCACGAATGGCCCGATGTCCTCGGGCGGCGGTGCGTCCATCAGGATAGCCGGGCGCGGGCCTCCCAGCAGGCGGAGATAGCGCCGGAAGCTGGCGTCTTGCGCGAGCGGGACCGCCCGCGCGGCCCCGAACCCATGCCGCGTCAGAAATCCGGCGATCAGTCCGTCTCGTCGGGTCATCCCAGCCGGTCGATCCTTCCCGGCCACCCAGACAAAACCACGCGGCGTGCATCGCCGGTGCCGAAATGAAGCAAAACCGTCAGCGCGTCGGGCGGTCGCAACGCGCCGAGTCGATCGGGCCATTCCACCAGCACGATGTCGCGCAGCGCCTCCTCCCAGCCGAGTTCGGCTAATGCCTGCGGTCCCTCGATTCGCCAGAGGTCGAAATGATGCACGCGGCCGAACCTCGTGTCGTAGGTCTGCACCAGTGTGAAGCTGGGGCTTGGCACATCGAGCACCAGATCGCCGGTCGCCGCGCGGAGAAAGCTGCGCGCCAGCACCGTCTTCCCGACCCCAAGCGGCCCCTCCAGCAGGATCGCATCGCTCGGACGCGCCAGGGCAGCAAGGCGGGCGCCGAGCCGCTCGGTCGCCGCAGGGTCGGGCAGTTCGATCAGGCAGGTGGCGACGGCGGCAGACATGCGCCTAGTATCCCGCCGGCCCGGAGTCCGGAACAACTGCCTGAGCGTGGCCACTCAGTACTAATTCATCTGGGTGGCCCATAGTCGGAAGGTGCCGCCACGCGTCGAGCCATTATCCAACCCGCCCCAACAGCCGCCATCCGTGCCGGACGGTTGGGTAAGTTCGCCCACCCGGAGCGGAAGAGGCACCATCTTTCATCCACGAGGACAGTGGCCGCCCGGAGGCGGCGAGTCGATCCGGGTGATGCCTCCAGGTTCTTCTTCGGTTCCTGGACTTGAGAATGGGTATTGGGTACAGATCAATCGAAGCGGGCAACCGATCAACCCTGATACGGGTCGGCCCGGTACCCGCGGCGAAACCCACGTTCCGCTTCCGCCGCCCTCAATGGCGCGGACCTGACGATAGGGGATTGAATTGCCTGCGCTCGCGCAATGCGATCCGAACGTTCTCCAATCGGACCTAGCCGGACTGGCGAACACGACGCTGACTGGAATCCTGGTCGGTGTCGGATCGATTGTGCTGAATTTCTCCGACGGCTCCTCGGTGCTGGTGCAGTGTCCGTTCGAAGCACTCGAGGGTCGGACGAAAACCAGTGGGCACGGGGAAAATCCTGCTGATTCAGTGGCTTTGTTCGGGTTGCTGAACAAATCGGTCAGCAGTGCGGATGTGAACGAAAGCCACGAAGCCACGCTCCATTTTCAGGAGGGCGGAGCGATTCGCATCATTCCCGAGCACTCCGGGTTGGAATCTTACGTTGTAAGAACATCCAACGGCGTGTTTCCCGTCACTTGATCGCATCCCCTCCCGCGGCTACGCGCCCCGGATGGCCGAGCATCTCGAAACCGACGTAGCGATCATCGGCGCCGGGCCCGTCGGCCTATTCGCGGTGTTCGAGCTCGGCATGCTGCAGCTCTCCAGCGTGCTGATCGACGCGCTGGCCGAGACCGGAGGCCAATGTGCCGCGCTCTACCCGGAGAAGCCTATCTACGACATCCCCGGCCATCCGAAGCTCGATGCCGCCGACCTGATCGCCGCGTTGGAATGCCAGATCGCTCCTTTCCATCCACCTCGCCTGCTAGGCCGCCGGGTGGAATCGCTGACCGGCACCGCCGGCACCTTCACCCTCGGCACCGAGCACGGCGATACGGTCCGCGCCAGGGCTGTACTCGTGGCCGCAGGCGCCGGTGCGTTTGGCCCCAACCGCCCGCCGATCCCCGGTCTTGCCGCCTACGAAGCGACCGGCGCCGTGCAGTATTACGTGCGCCGGCGCGAGGAGTACCGGGGCCAGCATGTGGTAATCGCCGGTGGCGGCGACTCTGCCGTGGACTGGGCACTGGCCCTCAAGGACATCGCGCGTGTCACCGTGGTGCACCGGCGGGCAAAGTTCCGCGCCGCCCCAGATAGCACCGCCCGGCTCCAGGCCGCCGCGGCCCAAGGCGAGATCGAGCTCGCCATTCCCTATCAGCTCCGCGCGCTGCATGGGGCGGACGGCCGCCTCACTGCCGTCGAAGTGGCTACACTGCAGGGTGACACCTGCCGGTTGCGGGCCGACAGGCTGCTGGCGTTCTTCGGCCTGGCGACGGACCTCGGCCCACTTGCCGGCTGGGGGCTCGATCTCACGCTGCACCATGTCAGGATCGATCCCGCGACCTGCCAGACCAACGTCCCGGGCGTGTTCGCGATTGGCGATGTGGCCACCTATCCGGGCAAGCTGAAGCTGATCCTGCAGGGCTTCAGCGAGGCCGCGGTGGCAGCGCACGCCATCTTCGGCGTGGTACATCCCGGCCAGGTGCCGCATTTCGAGTATTCCACGACGAAAGGCGTCCCGGCGGCGTAATCTGCAAGTCCCTGGCTGAGACGGATGGAAAGGGCATCACGATGGGCGAGCGCGACGAAGACGCATTGTTCGATCGGTTGGCGAAAAGCCTGGAGGCAGTCCGCCAGGACGCCGAGCTGGCCCGATCCGGCGGCGCCGAGGGCCTCTCTACCGCACTGGCGCGAGCCGAGGGCGAGCTGCGCAGCGTGGTGGGCGGCCTCGAGGCACTGCGCCAGCGCTTTGATCAACAACACGCCGTGACCACCCGCCTCGAGGCCGCGACAGCAAAGAACGAGTCCGACCTGCAGGGACTGCGCCAGACCGTCGAGGCCTTGTCTCTTCGAGTGCGGGAGCACGCGGAGATGCTCGCCAAGCCTTCGACCCGCAGGCCAGCACGCGCGGCGGCGTCGGTCGTTGTGGCGCTGGTCGTGCTGATATTGGCCGGCGGATCCGCTGCCTGGATCGCCTCCGGGCGCCAACCCACGGTCGGCACGTTGGCGAACCGGTTCGTCGAGCGGTTTTCCGAGCTCACCGGGATCAACCTGGCGGGTTGGGACGCACCGGCACGATCCACTCAGACGGTGGCGCAGGCGGCACCAAGTCCCCAGTCCGCAGCGCAGCCGGAGGCCACTGACACGCCCGAGCAAGCCGCCACTGCCACACCTACCCTTGCCGCTCCGCCACCAGCGGCCGCTGTCGCCCAGATGCAAACGCCTGCCGCCGCATTGTCACCACCGGCCGAGACGCCTGCGGCCCCACCGGCACCGGTCGAGCCGCCTGCTGCGGCTGCGCCACCGCCTCCGGCTGAGACGGCCGCTACGGCTCCAGCAGGACCGGTGACGCCCGCCCCGGCCATCCCGTCCCCGGCGAGCCAACCAGAAAGCCCCGCACCGGTCGTGACCGCGCTCACCCAGCCGCCGCATCCGCCGCAAGCCGCCCGCCAGCTCGTGCTGCGGGCGACTGCGCAATCATGGGTGGAGGTGCGGCGGAAAGGCGGGCGCGTGCTGTTCGCGCGAGTCATGAAAGCGGGCGAGACCTGGCCGGTTCCGGCTGAGCCCGATCTGCTCCTGGGCAGCGGCAACGCCGGCGCCCTCGAGCTGGACGTGAATGGCGTGCCCACCAAGTTGCCTGGTGCCAAGCTCGGCGTGGTCCACGATGTTCCGCTCGATACGAATGCGCGATAACGGTCAGTAGAAAGGGCAAACTCTGGCCGCCGCAACCCGCTGCCTAAAGGCATAGAGGCGCAGACCCACAAGGTGATGGAGAATCTCCGCCGCGCCTTGAGCGGCGTGGGTGCCGGCTTCGAGCATGTCGTCTGCGTCCGCGCCTTCCTGGTTCATTTCGAACGCGACTATGCGGCGTTCAACCGGGTCTACGCCGGCTATTTCGCCCCCGACAGGCTGCCGGCCCGCACGACCGTGGGCGTGACGGCGTTCGCCCGCGGCGGCATTGTCGAGATCGACCTCATCGCGCGGCGGTGAGGCCAGGTTGCCATCGACATGTGCTTCCTAGCACACTGATCATCAGCCTCAGGAGTGCCAACCATGCAGGCGCAATTCCTTCTCCCGCCCGCCTCGACGCCTGATCGATGACCGAGCTCCTGCGCCAGATGGTTGCCGCCGGCGGCCGCTTCTCCACCCGGCTCGAGACCGGCGACAGGCTGCGCATCATCGACCTGCACGGCCAGCAGGCTGTGGACTTTCTGGCCTTTGCCGCAGAGCTGCCCGTGGACCGCTACAACGCAGCCAATACCATGAAGCTCAACGGCACCATCTATCTCGGCAAAAGCGCCGCGCTCTATTCCGAACACTCCGAGAAGCTGTTGACGATCGTCGAAGACACTGTCGGAAAGCACGATACAATCGGCGGCTGTTGCAGCTCGTGGAGCAACCTCGTCCGCTACGGCATCAAGGACACGCCAAGCTGTTACGCGAACTTCACCGCCGAATTGGCCTGCTGGTCGCTCGGCCCGGCCGACATCGTCGCCAACGTTAATTTCTTCATGAACGTGCCGGTTCGCCAGGACGGCGCCATGGCGATCGAGCCGGGCCTCTCCAGGCCCGGCGATTATGTCGAGCTACGCGCCGAGCGTCCGGTCATCGCGGTGCTGTCGAACTGCCCGCAGCGCAACAACCCGGCGGCCGGGTTTGCGCCCACGCCGATCGAGGTGATCGTCAGCCGTCCGTGAACCGGGCGGCCGCTCCTTACTTCACCGACGAAAACGAGGTGGGCGCCAGGATCGCGTTGGTAACCTTCGCGACGATCGCGCCATTCGCCTCGGTCTGCGCGCGCGCCGCCAGCCAGTCCGGATCGACCGCGAAGCGGGCCCATTTCTGCTCGCGTTCGGCCAGCAATTCCCAGGCGAGCAGGTAATACAGCGTCTGGTTCGACTCGCCGATCACCGTCGTCCAGAACCCCGCTTGCTTGATCCCGTGCTTCTCCCACAGTTTCAGCGTGATCGTGTCGAACCGCTTCAACAGATCGGGCAACCGGCCCGGCACGCACTCATATATCCGCAGCTCGTACAGCATCGTCTCGCTTCTCCCTTCACAATAAGCCGGAAAGCTAGAACCTCTCGACCCAGGGCCGCAACTCCACCTCCCAGGTCCACGCGCTGCGCGCCTGGTTCGGCACGTGCCAATACGTCTCGGCGATCGCGTCGGGATCGAGCATGCTGTCCGGCGCATCAGCCGGCTCGGTGCGGCCCGGATTGCGGATCGCTCCGTCGATCACGAAATGCGCCACGTGGATGCCCTGCGGCGCCAGTTCGCGCGCCATGCTCTGCGCCAGCCCGCGCAGCGCGAACTTGCCCATCGCGAACGACGCAGACTGCGCGTATCCCTTGACGCTCGCCGATGCGCCGGTGAACAGGATCGCCCCCTCGCGCTTCGGTAGCATCAGCCGCGCCGCCTGCTGCGCCACCAGGAACCCGCCATAGGCGCTGACCGCGAGCGCCCGCGCCACCTCTTCCGGCACCAGCGAGGTAATCGGCCCGCGCGCCCGCGCGCTGGCGTTATAGACCACCACGTCGGGTTCCCCGACCGCAGCAACCAAGGGCGTCCACTTCGGTTTCCGACGCCTCGCAGGCGAACGAAACCGCACCGGTCTCGGCGCACAGTCCCATGGAGTAATCTCGTCCGCTACGGGGTCCCGCATACGCCAAGCTGCTACGCGAACTTTGTCGCTGAGCTGGCCTGCTGGTCACTTGCGCCTACCGATATCGTCGCCAACGTAAATCTCTTCATGAATGTCCCGGTGCGCCAGGACGGCGCCATGGCAATCGAGCCCGGCCTCTCCAAGCCCGGCGATTACGTCGAGCTGCGGGCGGAGTGCCCGGTGATCGCGGTGTTGTCGAACTGCCCACAGCAGCACAACCCCGCGGCCGGGTTCACGCCCACGCCGATCGAGGTGATCGTCAGCCGGTCATGAACCCGCCGGCGGTAGACGGGCCCTTTCATGTGGGGAGCTTGCTGCCGCTAAGCCAAGCCGAGACAAAGCCGTTGCCGCGGGTGCTTGGTCAAGGTAGAAGAAGGCACCCGATCACCAATCTGTCCTGATGAAACGGCCGATACCCCAATACCAAACGAAGGGAACGCAGCATGTCCGGGAGCATCGAAGCGAAAAACGCCTGGTTAGAGCGCGTGCTTGGGTATCAGTTCCAGGACGGCTCACGGACGGCAGACCAGGGTGCGCAAACGGCGGCCCGGCGGGCGGCGGTTCGGCTGGCCAAGGGGCTTCTGGTATGGAACAATACCAGAACCTATGTTGGGCAGCAGGTCAGCAGGTTGCAGCAAGCAATCCTGATCGACGCAAAAGATGAGCCTGATTTCGAGGAAATCGAAGCCAATATCGGCAATCTCGGGAGAGTTCTCGAGGTACTTGATGACAGCCTAAGTAAAAAACTCGGCGAGCTGCGTGGCACCACGGATCCGACAAAGAAGCTTGCGCTGTCCGATCAAGCCAAGGCGATTGTGACGCGCTTTCAGAAGTACGTCGCCGAGGACAGCCTGATGAACGATATCGATGATAACGGCTTCATCGAGCTCGATATCAAGGCGAAAGTTTCGGCTGCACTGATGGCGGTAATGCAGACAATCTGACCCAGAGAGGTTACGGATGAGCGAATCAACAACAACATCCCAAAAGCCCGTCGTGGCCCCTCGCGGGCGGGTTTTCCTGAATAAGCATTTGATCGGGGCTGGCGGTCAGCCTGTCCCGCCGCCGCTTCCGTCACTCGAGGCGCAGGCGAAAGCCCTTATGCGAGCGAGCCTCCCCACGCTGACGGCAGCGGACGAAACCGTTACACAAGATGACGAGCTGCTGGACGCGAAGGCTAATTTCTTCCTTGAGTATGAAGAACTGAAAGAGAATTTTAAAACCAGCCAGTATCGCGCCGTTATCGACGCGCTGCCCGGTGTGGTTGATTCAGCGGAAAAAATTCTGAAGGCGGCAGCAACTACCGGGTCACATGCTGAGCGGAAGGTGCCGCGAGGAACCGCGCAAACCACCCGGCCCCAGCCTTCTCAACAGCCGGGACAGCAAACCCCACAGCAACCGCGGCAGGATGCTCCACAGCTTGATCCGGCCATGGTGGCGAGGGCGCAAGCCGCCATGAACCAGGTTCGCACCCTGCTGCAAACAGCGGCGAGCGTTGCCACCACGACGCCGGCGGTTACGGCGGCCAAAAGCGATTTCCAGAACCAGTACGCGAAGCTCCTGAGTCACGAGCAGACCGGAAATGCTTCCGCCATGCTGGTGACACTGCCGAGGGTGGTTGGACTTGCGCGCAAGGTGCTAGCGCTCGCCGATGCCGCGCAGGTGCCAGCGAAGCAGATTGCGGAACAGAAGGCGCAGTACGACGGGGTGAAGGGTGTGTGCGATGACGTAGTGCGCACCTATTTCAGCCCGACAGCCGCGGCCTCGGTCAACGGCATCGCGGCGGAGAATCTGGAGCCGGACAAATACTTCAGCAATTACATGGCGGCGCTTCACAATGTCGAGCAACGCAAAATGAAGCTGCCACGAACCGGGCCGATCCCCCCCAGCTCGCTACGGCGACCAAGCGGTTCTGCGAGGACCTGATCGCCGCCGGGCAGGATTGTCTGACGCATCTGGGCAAGGACAAGAAAGATCAGAAGAGCGCCGATCGCAAACTGCAGATTGTCAGCGAAGGCATCAAGGCGGCGCGCCACATGGCGATCGCGATGGAGCTGGCGCTAGTCGGCGATCCAACCCAGAACCCGTGGGACCGCGAGACCGAGCAGCAAGCCGGCGGACTGCAGGCGGCGATGAGCTTCGAGACAGGCTATAAGAAGGGCAGCAGCCTCAAGGACACCGGCTCGGCGGGCGCATCGGACACGTTCTGGGTGGAATCGATCCCACCGGGACAGAGCAGGCCGACCAAGAATTTCATCTTCAAGCCGATCCAGGGGGAACGGTCGCCGGCCGCCGATGACGTGCCGGGATCGGGTGCGGCGAGGGAGGCGCTGGCCTCGGCCAACGGCAAGCTGTTCGAACAGCAGACCGGCATCGCGCTCGGCGTTCCCGATACATATGTAACGACGGTCGGCGCCTATGCCCTGGATCTGAAGGACGGGGAGGACGACGGTCAGCCGCGGATCGGATCATTACAGGCGTTCGCCCCTTCGGACGGTGCGCTCGGCGCTGCGCCGCCGGAGACACTGCGGCAAATTCCGCCCAAGCAGTGCCAGAAGGTCGCCATTCAGGATATCATGTCATTGAACTTCGACCGGCACGGCGGCAATTTGCTGCTCAATACCCCGCAAGGGGGGACCCCGGAGCTGGTGCCTATCGATCACGGCGGCACGCTGCCGACCCGTAAAGACTTTACAGCCTTAAAGCAGCGCATCGGCGGGCTTAAGCTGGAGATGAGCAACACGGTAAAGGTGCAGAACGCGGTGCTCGGCATGCCGGGGGCGTACAAGAATTTCGACGCTGAAACCGTCGCGAAGCTCGATCTTCTCGACCCGACTGCGATGGTGCAGGGCATGAAAGATCACTTGGCGGCGCTGGACAAAGGGAACCCCGGGCTGAAGGCGCAGCAAAAGGTAGCGCCCGAAAGCCTGCACATGTCGAAGCGGTCGATGATGTTCATGAAGGCAGCGGCGCGCGAGCTCAGCCCAGCGGAGATACAAATCGCGCTGGCGCAACACGGCGACGCGCTGTTCGATGCAAAGGACGCCGATTTCGATGAGGTCGCCGACCGGATCATCGAGGAGATGAAGCCGAAGAAGGCCGCTTATGAGGAGATTTTCACCACCAGCGGGCAACGCCGTGACGAGATTTTCAAGACACTGCAGAAGAATGGTTGGACACCCACGAACGGGGATATCGCCGGCTGGGTCATGGCGGATCCCAAAGCTGCGCTGACGCTCTACAAGTCCGGGGCGAAGCATCCGGCGCTGCAGCAGGGGGGCGACGGTAACGCGCTCCAAGCGACCACACCGCAAGTAGCACAGACGATCGCCAATTTGGATCCCAATAAGGTGCTGCGCGAGTCGACCCGCGCCCTGGTCGAACGGGGTATCGATCACCTCGACTCTGCCCCTGATTCCGACAAACAGACGCTCCTGGCGATGCAGAAGCAGATCTGGAATCTCATGGGGGTCGGACAATCAGCCCAAGCCGAAGAAATGGCGCGTGACTTCGAGGAACAGGCTCTGCACGCCGGGCTGAGGGCCCTGCGCAAGGAGGGTGACGCGCTCTATGCAACGCGAGACAGCTTCTTTGCCGGCATGGGGACGGACGACGAGGAATTAGCAAAACGCGACAAAACAACGGACAGCAAAAAGAAGGATCTGATCACCCGCCGCGTGTACCGCCGGCGGAACGCGGATCAGTACTACAAGAACCTCCAGGCAGTAACAACGGCTGGCGCCGATATCGCCGAGGCACGGATCGCGCTCAATAAGCTGAGGGACGCGTTCAAACCGCTGTAGCTGCCCGCCCAGGTCCTGTGTGCGGCAGTGCCGATGCACCGAGCTGAATTACGCCCGCCGGAACTGCTTGGCCAGTCCTAAGCTGGTCGGCTCGTACTCTTACTTCACCGACGAGAACGACGTCGGCGCCAGGATCGCATTGCTAACTTTAGCCACGATCGCGCCGTTCGCTTCAGTTTGTGCTCGCGCCGCCAGCCAGTCCGGGTCGGACGCGAAGCGGGCCCATTTCTGCTCGCGGTCGGCCAGCGACTCCCAGGCCAGCAGGTAATACAGCGTCTGGTTCGACTCCCCGATCACCGTGGTCCAGAACCCTGCCTGCTGGATGCCGTGCTTCTCCCACAGCTTCAGCGTGATCGTATCGAACCGCTTCAACAGGTCGGGCAACCGGCCCGGCACGCATTCATAGACGCGCAACTCGTACAGCATCGCCTCACTTCTCCCTTCACAATAGGACGGAAAGCTAGAACCGCTCGACCCAGGGCCGCAACTCCACCTCCCAGGTCCATGCGCTGCGCGCCTGGTTCACCACGTGCCAATAGGTCTCGGCGATCGCGTCAGGATCCAGCATGCTGTCCGGCGAATCGGCCGGCTCGCTCCGCCCCGGGTTCCGGATCGCCCCGTCGATCACGAAATGCGCCACGTGAACGCCTTGCGGTGCCAGCTCGCGCGCCATGCTCTGCGCCAGTCCGCGTAGCGCGAACTTGCCCATGGCGAATGACGCAGACTGTGCGTATCCCTTGACGCTGGCCGAGGCGCCGGTGAACAGAATCGCCCCCTCGCGCTTCGGCAGCATCAGCCGCGCCGCCTGCTGCGCCACTAGGAACCCGCCATAGGCGCTGACTGCGAGCGCCCGCGCCACCTCCTCCGGCACCAGTGAGGTAAGCGGCCCACGCGCCCGCCCGCTGGCGTTATAGACCACCACGTCGGGTTCCCCGACCGCTGCAACCAGGGCGTCGAACAACCCCGCCACCTCTTCGGGCTCCGACGCCTCGCAGGCGAACGAAACCGCACCGGTCTCGGCGCACAGTCCCGCCAGCCGGTCCGGCTGGCGCGACGCCAGTGCCACCTGCAGGCCATGGCGTGAGAACAGCCGGGCCAGCGATGCGCTCAGGCCGGAGCCGGCGCCGACGATCAGGGCAAGCCGTGGGGTCACGTGCATCCTCCGCATACAGACGTACCATCAAACCACGTCTGGACCTGCGGCAGAAGCGGGGCCAAAGTCGCCGCAAAACAAGGGGGCGTCCCATGCTGGGCCTGATGCAGTGTCAACCGCTGTTGATCTCCTCGGTGCTGCGGCACGCCGCGCGCCATCACGGCGGGACCGAGATCGTGTCGAAGGACACGGACGGAACGATCCACCGCTCCACCTGGGCCGAGCTCGAACGCCGCGCCCGGCGGCTGGTGCGCGCGCTGACGGCGCTTGGTATCGGCGCGGGTGACCGGGTCGGCACACTCGCCTGGAACGACGCCCGCCATCTGGAGATCTACTACGCCGCACCTGGCATGCAGGCAATCTGCCACACCATCAACCCGAGGCTGCATCCGGACGATATCGCCTACATCATCAACGATGCTGCCGACCAGATAGTTTTTGCCGATACAAGCTTTGCCGAACTGATCGCGACCATCGCACCCGCCATCACCCGATCAGTGCGCGCGGTTGTGATGCTCACCGACCTGGCGCACAAGCCGGAGATCGCACTGCCCGCCGGCATGCGCCTGCTCTGTTACGACGATCTGATCGCAGCCGACGACGACTACGTCTGGCCGTCTTTCGACGAGAACACGGCGTCCTCGCTGTGCTACACCTCCGGCACGACAGGACGGCCGAAGGGCGTGCTCTATAGCCACCGCTCCACTTTGTTGCACGGCTACGCCGTCAACATGGCCGACGTTCTGGCGCTGCGAGCCGTCGATCGCGTACTGCCGGTCGTGCCGATGTTCCACGTCAACGCCTGGGGCATTCCCTATGCCGCGGCGATGGCTGGCTCGGCGCTGGTGCTGCCGGGCCGGCATCTGGATGGCGCGAGCCTTGCCGCGCTGATGAACCAGGAGCGTGTGACCACGGCCGCCGGGGTGCCAACGGTCTGGCTCGGCCTTTTGTCTCATCTGCGCAGCAGCGGGGACCGGCTCGCCAGCGTCCGTCGGATCATAACCGGCGGCTCCGCCTGCCCACCGCTCCTGATCGAGGCGTTCGACGCCGAATTTGGCGTGAAGATGGAGCATGCCTGGGGCATGACCGAGCTTTCCCCGGTCGGCACCTATAACCGACCGAAGCAAGCGCAGGCCGCGCTGGATTCGGTCGGCTTTTTGCGGCACGCCCTTAAACAGGGACGTGCGATATTTGGCATCGACATGAAGATCGTGGATGACGATGGCACCGAGCTGCCCTGGGACGGCGTGCATTTCGGCGACCTGAAGGTGCGCGGCCCGTTCGTTTGCAGCGCCTATTTCGGAGACGAACCCGGCAGCGCCGTCGACGCCGAAGGATGGTTCGCCACCGGCGACGTCGCGACCATCGATCCGGACGGTTTCATGGAGATCACCGACCGCTCCAAGGACGTCATCAAGTCGGGCGGCGAGTGGATCAGCTCGATCGCGTTGGAGAACATCGCTGTGTCGCACTCAGACGTAGCGGAGGCAGCAGTGGTCGCAGCGTGCCACCCGAAATGGGATGAACGTCCCGTGTTGATCGTCGTGCCGCGCACAGGGCGAGACGTAGATCCGGCATCTGTGCTCGCACTTTATGAGGGCAAGGTGCCGAAATGGTGGCTGCCCGATTCCGTGGTGGTGCTGGATGAGTTGCCACACACTGCCACCGGCAAGTTGCAGAAGACCGCACTGCGGCTTCGCTTTCGCGACCACTATGTCGGCGGTGGCGCGGCGGCGAGCTGATAGCACTACTCAACGCCAGCCGCTCTAGAGCTGATTGACCAACAGGACGGTGACGATAACCGCGATGCCTAGCAGCAGGGCGGCACGCCCCCAATGGGCGATGCGCGGGGCGGGAACCTCCTCGGGCAGCCGCTTGTGGCCAGTGAGCATCGGGTGTAGCAGATTGTGCCGCTTCACCACGAAGTAACTCAGAATCGCCAGCAGGTGCAGAGCGATCGCGGCCAACAGCACGTCCCACAGGATCGTGTGCAGGTCGGCGATCAGGTTGGCAACGCGCGCCGGAACCAGCTCCGTCAACGGGCCCTCGTCAGCGATATCGTTGTTTTCGTAAAGGCCGGTAAGGGTCTGGCCCAGCAAGATCGCAATCATCGCTATCACCATCCAGCCGCCCGCCGGGTTGTGACCCACGCCGGTATCAGGCTCGCGGTGGTGAAGATGCATGAGGTGGCGGATCGCCGCCGCGGGCGGAGCGATAAAATGGGAGAATCGGGCCGTGTCGCTGCCGAACACGCCCCAGAGCAGCCGAAATAGAAGCAGCGCCAGCACCGCCTCGCCGGCCCAGACGTGCCAGTCCATCCAGTTGAGCCGGAAGGTGACATAGCACGCGACGACCAACGCCACGACAAGCCAATGGAACAGCCGTGTCGGCGCATCCCACACCGGCACGCGACGCCAATCGGATTGGTCCATGCCGGCCATGTTAGATGGTCCCCCTCCCGTTGCGGGAGGGGGCAGGGGGAGGGGGCCTCGCGAGAGCTCCTTCCAGCGCTATCCGGCTATCTTGGCGGCCGCTACCAGCGCGCCCGCTTATGTGCCTACTGCCGGCAGGCTTTGCTCGACGAGGTTTACCCAGTAGCGCAGCACGATCGGAACGATCTCATCGTTGAAGACGTAGCGATCGCCATGCAGACCTTCGCCGGGCCCAACCTGGCCGGCGCCGATCCACGTGTAGGCGCCACCGGCAGCCCGGACCATGTAGGCGAAGTCTTCGCAGCCCAGGCTGGGACTGAAAGCGGTGACGACCTTGTCACGACCAACGACCGATGCTGCCGCCTCGATGGCGCGGCTGACTGCTTCCTCCGTGTTGATCACCGGCGGGTAACCAACCCGGTAGTCGAGGCTGGCGGTGATCCCGTGCGCCGCCGCGATCCCCGTCGCGATCTCGCCGATCCGTCGCTTGCAATGCCGCGACAGGGCCTGATCGAGGAAGCGACAGGTGCCTTGGAGCCAGACCTCTCCGGGGACGATGTTGCCGACGTTGCCGCCGTGGATTTGGGTGATGCTGACGACGAGCGGTGTCTGCGGGTCGACGGACCGGCTGACAACCCGCTGCACCGAGCCGGCGAATTCGCCCGCCGCCAGCACCGGATCGTCGCCGAGGTGCGGCATGGCCGCGTGAGCGCCCGTGCCGGTGAACCGCAGCTCGAACATATCGACGGCCGCCATCATCGAGCCGACACGGGTGTAGATTTCGCCGAAGGGAAGGCCCGGCCAGTTGTGAACGGAGTAGATGGCCTCGACAGGAAAGCGCTCAAACAAGCCCGCCTCGATCATACGCATGCCGCCGCCCTCGTTCTCCTCGGCCGGCTGGAAGACAAAGTGGACGGTACCGTCGAACATTGCCTGCTGGCTCAGGATTTTCGCGGCGCCGAGCAGCATCGCGGTATGGCCGTCGTGGCCGCAGGCGTGCATGATCCCGCGCGACTTCGAGGCATAGGGCACGTCCGCCTTCTCGACGATCGGCAGCGCGTCGAGTTCGGCGCGAAGCCCGATGGTGCGTTTTCCCGTTCCCTTCCGCAGCACGCCGACAACTCCCGTACCGGCGATGCCCTCGTGAACTTCAAGACCGAACGAGCGCAGTTGTTCGGCGACGAACGCCGCAGTCCGGTGCTCCTGAAAGCCCAGCTCCGGGGCAGCGTGGATCGCGTGACGCCAGGCGACAACCTCTGGGACTGTCGCAGCGACAGGATCGTTATGTAGCATTGATCTCAACCCTCGGCCGATGTGGTAGGATCGTCGGCGCTCTCGGAGCCTGACGGCTCCGAGCTACCGGATCGGATGGGAGACCGTCTTGAATGGGATTGACCGGGAGGCGGCGCCAGGCGTGAGAGAGCGGGCCGTCTTCTGGCAGCACCCGCACTTCCGCGACATGGGCCTGCTCAAGGCCCGTTTCCGACGGCATCGGTACGAACTGCATACACACCCCACCTATGTCATCGCCCTCATCACCGGCGGGTGCGAGAGCGTGCGCGTCAGTCGTCGTCGGGTCGTGGCCCCGGCGAACACCGTTCTTGTCGTCAACCCCGAGGAGTGTCACGACGGTGAGGCGGGCTGCGAGGACGGATGGGCGTATCGTACGTTCTATCCGTCCGTTGACCTCATGACCGAGGTGGCGGGCGAATTGGGGAAGGCCTCGATCCCACTCTTCCCGTCCCCTGTCATGACCGATCCCGTTCTCGCCCAGCTTCTCGCAGAAGCCCACCGCAGCGCCGCGTGCAGTGATGAGGAAGGTTCCGAAGAGACGATGCTTCTGGCGGTTCGCCACCTGATCCTAGGCTATGCGGACGGGCGCCGGGCGGCGCGGACGCAGGCCCATGCGGGTTCGGTGCGGCGGATGGCGGTATATCGCGACATGATCGAGAGCGATCTTGCCGACCGCTACGAGCTCGCGCGTTTCGCCGGCGCGACTTGTGTCACCCGGTTCCAGGTCATCCGCGACTTCAAGCAGATGACCGGGTTCACGCCCGCAGCCTTTGTCCGCGATCGCCGAGTCCAGTTGGCCAGCCGTCTGATCCGGGACGGCGACACGCTGGCGAACGCGGCGATGGTGGCCGGGTTCGCCGACCAGAGTCATCTCTGTCGTGCGTTCAAGCTTTCGCACGGCTTTACACCAGGGATGTTGCGTAAAGCAGTCGCGACGCAAAGATAGTGATGTTCTCGGGTTGAAATGCCATACATGAAGAAGATCCAGATTTACCTACATCAGGAAGAGCTCCAGGCCCTACATGAGACTGCCGCGCGATCGGGGTGCAGTGTCGCGGAGGTAGTCCGTGATGCAATTCGCAAGGTCGTACCAGGACCATCCCGCGGCGGGCCTGTTGCACTCTGGGGCGGTGAGCCAAGGCGCTCCTCGGTGCAGCACGACAGCGTCCTCGATGAGGTTTGACGCGCCAAGGACAGGTGCCGTCACGGAAAGGCGTGATCTACAAAGATCTCGCCAACCGAAGTTGGCGAAGTCGTGCCAGGCTGATCACCGCCGCCGCACCGGAAGCCGCGACGCCAAGTGCCAACGCCAGCCGCACGCCGCCGGCAATGCCGCTGCCTGCCGCTCCGGCCAAACCGAAGGTGAGCGCCACCAGCGCGCTGCCCATCGTTTGGCCGAGCAGCCGTGCGGTTGACAGCATGCCGCTTGCCCCGCCGCTACGCTCTGGCGGTGCGCTGCCGAGCAGCAGCCGGTTGTTGGGCGACTGAAAGAAGCCGAACCCGAAGCCGCACACCAACATGCGCCACACAACGTCGGGCCAGCCGGCATTGGCCGGCATCAGCGCCAGCGACAGCATGCCCATCGTCATCACAGCGAGGCCCGCCGCCCCCAGCAAGCCCGGCGAGGACTGGTCAGAGAGCCGGCCCGCCAGCGGTGCAACGAACACCACGATCGCCGGCCACGGCGTGATCAGCAGGCCGGTGCTGATCTGCGACATCCGGCCGACATCCTCGAACAGGAACGGCAACGAGACATAAGCGAGCGTCTGCGCCGTAAACGAGCAGATCGAGGTGCCGACAGACAGCGCGAACACCGGCCGGCGAAACAGATCGACCGGCAGCATCGGAGCAGTCCTCGCCCGCTCGCGATTTACGAACACCGCGCCGATCATTGCGGCGCATACCAGCTCGGCGATTGCCCAGCCGGGACGGGCGCCACGACCGAGCTGGTCCACCCCGACCATCAGCAGCCCAAGCGTGGCCGCATTCAACGCCGCGCCCGCAAGGTCGAAGCGATGGCCGGAGCGAGGCGTCGCCGGCAGCACGCGGGCGGCGAGCCACAACGCCGCGACACCCAGCGGAACGTTGACCGCGAACAGCCAATGCCAGCTTGCGACGGAAAGGATAGCGGCCGCGACGCTCGGGCCAGTGGCTGAGGACGTCGCAACGACGAAGGCGTTGAACCCGACGCCACGGCCGAGCATCGAGCGCGGGAAGATGAAGCGCACGAGCGCAGTGTTGACACTCATGATGCCGGCGCCGCCGAAGCCCTGGATCACCCGGGCGACGACCAGCGCCGGTAACGAATGCGATAGCGCACAGGCCAATGAGGCGACGGTGAACACGCCAAGCCCCGCCGCATAGACGCGCCGATAGCCGATGATATCGCCGAGCGATGCGAGCGGCAGCAACGAGACGGTGACGGCAAGTTGATAGGCGTTCACAACCCAGATCGACGCGGCGGGCGCGGCGGCCAGCTCCTGTGCGATCGTGGGCAGCGCAATGTTGGCGATGGCAGAGTCGAGCACCGCCATGGTGACGGCAATGGCGATCGTCGCCATGGCGCGACGCCGCTCCGCCGGCGGCAGGCCGTCGGCGTGCTCCGAGGGCGTAGGGGGCATACGCGCAGCTTGGCGCGGTGCAGCGGGGTCAACAAGCAGCGGTGATGTCGAGCGGCGGGAGCCCCGAGGGTAAGCCGACCTCTCCCGCAAAAGCGGGAGAGGTGGATTTGGCGCGATCTCACAGATATGCGAGTCCTGTAGCGACCAACCGGGAGGACTGCCATGACGGACCAACTTGCCGGCGGATGTGCATGCGGGGCCGTGCGCTATCGCCTCGGTTCCGCGCCGATGTTCGTGCATTGCTGCCACTGCCGGGACTGCCAGCGCCAGACTGGCAGCGCCTTCGTCATCAACGCGCTGATCGAGGCAGATCGCGTCGAGCTGCAAAGTGGAGATCCGCAACCCTTCGCTATGCCCACCGACAGTGGCCGGCCACATCACGTCTATCGCTGCCCGACCTGTGGAACCGCCGTATGGAGCGAATATGGGGGGCTCAAGGTGCTTCGCTTCGTGCGTGTCGGCACGCTCGATGATCCCAGCGCGTTGACACCCGACGTGCACATCTACATTCGCTCCAAGCTCCCGTGGATCTCGCTGCCCGAAGGTGTCCCCGCGTTCGAGGCCTATTACGATTCGAAGAAGCTGTGGCCGGCACAGAGCCTCGAGCGCCGCCGGGCAATCCTCGGTTGAGACCACGGCCGAATCATCGTCCTTGACGCCGGCCGAGCGACCCCGGGGCCTGGCGGCGGCGATTGCGGCGATAACCGTGTTCGGCTTGGGCGTCGGACAGGGCGGGCCCTTGCTGTCGCTGATTCTCGAAGCGCGCGGCACGGACGCGACGCTTATCGGGTTCAACGCCGCCGCCTCCTTCCCCGGCGTTATGCTTGGCCCCTTGCTGGCGCCGCGCTGCGTGCACGGACTCGGCATCCGCCGCTTCCTGTTGGCCTGCTTCGCCCTGGACATCACCGTGTTCGTGCTGATGAAGCACTTCGACGGCATCGCGGCCTGGTTCGCACTGCGCTTCCTGCTGGGCGTCATCGGGTCGGGCATCTTCACGGCGAGCGAAGCCTGGATCAACCTTCTCGCCGGCGATGAGACGCGTGGTCGTACCATCGGTCTTTACGCCGCCGCCCTCGCCGCGAGCTTCGCGATCGGGCCGCTGCTGATCTCTGTCATTGGCATTCGTGGGTGGTGGCCGTTCCTCGCCAACGCCGCCATCACAGCCACGGCGGCGCTGCCTTTGCTTGGGGTCGGCAACCTCGCCGGCGAGCTCGGGCGAGAGCGCGCCGCGAGCGCGTTCGCTTGGTTTGGCAAGGTCCCGTTCATTCTCCTCGCCGTGGCACTGTTCGGCTTGTATGAGACGACACTGATGGCACTGCTGCCCATCTGGGGCGTGCGGATCGGGCTGACCAATCGCGTCGCCGCCGCGACCTTGTCGGCGGCTTATTTCGGGGCCATCGCGCTGCAGTTGCCGATTGGCTGGCTGTCGGACAAAATCGCGCGGCACACGGTGCTGCAGCTCTGTGCCGCCGTCGGCTGCGTTGGTGCCATCCTGGTGAGCGTCGCTGCTGCCTCGACACCTCTGCCGGTCCACCTGCTGTTCGTGCTGTTGTTCCTGTGGGGCGGCATTGTCGCCGGGATCTACCCCGTGGCGCTGGGGATGGCGGGCGATCGTTTCCGAGGTGGCGAGATGGTCAGCGTCAATGCCGCCATCATCATGGCCTATGGGCTTGGCGCCCTGCTCGGGCCGCCGCTGGGTGGCGCGGCGATGGATTTCTGGAACCCGCAAGGCTTGCTGGTGTTCTTCGTGCTGCTGTTCGCCACGTTTCTGCCTGTGACGTTACTTGCCGACGGCATTTCCAAGAGCGACGCCGCGCCGTGAGGCGTCGCGGCCCGCCGGTCAGGAAAGCAGCGATGACATGCAATCGATTTCGTCGGCAAAGTTGGCGCACGGCGATCTCTCCTTCGGGACAACGGCCGAACCCGACATCGGAGACCCAACCGCGGCGCGCATGATGTAACGTTGGGCTCACGAATGCTGAACTGAGCAGGTGCGGCATAGTCCCCGTTTTGAAAAGTCTCCCAGCATTCTATAACCCTTACCGGCAGATTTGTGATCTTCTCGGATTAACCAGCGTGAACCGACAGCAGCGCCGAGCGGCGGCAAAAGGGCCTCACACTCTGGGACCTGCGGCCGCCCCAGCTACCCATCAAGCTCGGGATACCGACGAAAAATACCGGTTTCATTGAACGCAACCCGCCGATCGCTCTCCAGATACGCCGTCACCCGCGGCCGTCTGGTGACCGCTGCATGCAGGGCGGTCACACGCGGCAGCGTCGCCAGAATCTGGGCAGTCGCTTTCGGAAACGCATAGTTTAGCCCCTCGATGAGCTGAAACAGGGACAGATCGGGGTAGGTAATTGCACCACCAACCAGATGCGCATCGCCCGCCGGGTTTGCGGCGAGCACACGCTCGAACCAGCCTAGGAATTTCGGAAGCCGGGTAAGTCGGAACACTTCTGCCCGCTGGATGGCTTCCGGCTTCTGCTCATGAAAATAGAGGTCCTCATCGATCGGGTGATGCGAATTGTAAGTTTCGGCAACAATATCAGTGATGGTGAGCTGGATCTGATGCGTCCAAAGCCGACCGGCCTCATCGTCTGGTGCCAGGCCGATGCGACTGCCAAGGTACAGCAGAATCGCAGCGGTCTGCCCGACGAGGATGTCGCCATCCTTCAGGAAGGGCGGTGCAAACGGAATATGCACGACGCCGGCTCCCTCCAGAAACGCCATCATGGCCGGTATGCCGCGCCCATCGCTCTCGGATCCGCGCGCCACGTCGATGTAGTCAGCCCCTGCTTCCTCGAGGGCGAGGCGCACAAACTCGCCCCGCCCCTGAATCTCAGGCCAGTAGTACAGTTCATAGGGCATCGGTCGCATCCTCTATGCCGGGGCAACGTACCCCGATCCAGGGTGCATGCTACAGCGCCATCCGGTGAAGAACCGGCGTCCGCAGCACTTCAGTTCGTCAACGCAGGGACCAGTGTGCTGGTCAGTTCGGCGCCGTCCAGATCGGCCTCGGTCAGGACCCGCCACGTCCCGGCAACAAGCACTTCGCTCGGCCGGAACCGCGCCTTGTAGGCCATCTTGCGGCTCTCCGGCACCCAATAGCCGAGATACACGTAAGGCAGCTCCAGCAGCCGTGCCCGCTCCACCAGCCAGAGGATCGTGTAAGTGCCGAGCGAGCGCCGGTCGAACCCGGGCGCGAAGAAGCTGTACACCGCCGACAGCCCGTCACCAAGCCGGTCGGCCAAGCAGGCACCCACCAGCCGGTCGTCTGGCTCGCGGAACTCAATGATGAAGGTCTCGACCGGCGTATCCTCCACCATGGCGCGGTAGTCGTAATAGCTCATCGTCGCCATGTCGCCGTCGGGATGGCGCATCTGCTGATAGCGCTGAAAGAGCTGGAACTGCTCGGCCGTGGCGCGAGCCGGCACCTCGAACCCCTCAACCAAAGCGTTGGCGCGGGCGATCCGGCGCAGCGTGCGATCAGGCTCGAAGCGCGCCACCGGGATGCGGATCGGCACGCAGGACTGACACGACGGACAGACCGGCGCGTAGGCAATGTTGTGACTGCGCCGGAACCCGGCGCGCGACAGCCGGTCGTGCAACGATTCAGCATCGGGTCCGGCGATCTCAGTCACCACCTTCCGCTCGGTCCGCCCGGCCAGATAGGGGCACGGCAACGGGGCGGTGGTGTAAAAGAATTGCGGCCGGCGCGGTGGCTTGTAGGTCATGTCCGAGGGGTCCGGCGCCTATGTTCCCGGACCGGTCGCGCCGGGTCAATGCCATCGAAACAGATCATTGCGTCAGCCAAAGGCTCGCGGTGACCTTCGCCGCCGTTGGCCCGAGGGTCAGGGTCGTGCCATCACGCCAGTCGGTCAGCAGGTCCCGGCTGGCGCGGCTGAGCAGGTTGCCGGACTGCCCCGGCGCCAGCATGAACAGGCTGCGATCGAGATCAGACAGGTCATACACGCTGCGGAACTCCGGCCCGTGCACCGCGGTGAAATCGTTGAGCCTGGTCCCCTCGACATTGATCGTCGTGTCGCTTCCGGGGACCGGGATGCTGAGCGTACCCAAGCCGCGCAGCCAGGGAATGCCGCGCAGGATCGGGTGGGCGAATACCGCCTGGTGCGCCTGTCCCCACCGCCAGGCGGCGGGGTCGGGGCCGAAGCGCTGCGACAGATCAGCCACCGCATGCTTCAGTGAGTCTTGCAGCATGCTTGCGCAGTCGCCGCCGCACCAATGGGCACCGCCGGGCAGCAGAGCACTGGGTACAAACTCAGCCGGCGGGGCGACGGCGGCCAGGTCGTCCATGGGCACGCCCGTACGCGCCAGAATGGTTTCGTAGAAGCGATCGATCCAGGCGGTGAAGATCAGCGGTTGCGGCAGCTCCATCGCCATCGTGCCGTCCCAGCCGTTGAGCAATGCCAAGGCCTTGCCGGCAATCCCGTCCGGCGCAGTGATGGACAAGAGCGCAGGCAGCACCTGCACCGCGAACAGGCTCTTCACGTCCATCTGCAGGCGAGCAAAGCCTGCGGCGTCGTGGCGCTGGGACATATCCAGAAGCTCGCGGATGCGCTGGGCACGCCAATCGGCGAACCAGTCGCGACCGAGGAAGACAGGGAAATCCGGCGGCGCGATGCGCTCGTTGGCGTTCACCAGCCGCCCGCTGGTCGGCGCGACGTAATGCGGAAGCTGATCGCCCGCGGCCCAGCCGGTCCAGTCGAACGCGCCGGATGCGCCGGGCACCGGCATGGAGCCGTCACCGCTGCGGCGGATCGGCACACGGCCGGTGACAAACAAGGCAATCGTCTGCCGATCGGCGGCAAGGAGATTCTGTACAGGCGAAGATATCAGCGCGGCGGCCTTGCCCACGTCGGCCACCGTCTCGGCGCGGTTCAGCGCGAGCAGCCCGGACGCGGATGTGTCGCCCGGCTGCAGGTTTGCCATGGCGACGGCTAGGATCGGCCCCTTCGGGTCGAACAGGTCGCTGATGACTGGCCCGTGGCGGGTCTCGCGCACCGTCAGCACCACGTCGGGCTGGCCGCGCACACGGATCCGTTCCTCGCGCGTGATGAACGGACGGGGGCCATCGGGCGTCTGATATTCGTCGGGACCGACAGGTGTCTCGATGAAAATGTCCTGTACGTCGGCGCCGGTGGTGGTGAAGGTCCAGGCGACGTTGCGGTTGTGGCCGAGGATCACTCCCGGCACGCCGGGCGCGGTGGCGCCAGCCAGAGTCTCGTTCGGCGTGTCGATGCGCGCCAGGTACCATAGGCTGGGGAACCCGAAGCCCAGATGCGGGTCGCCGGCGAGAAGCGGGGCGCCGGTCGCGCTATGGCTGCCATCGACCGCCCATTCGTTGGAGGCGCGATCGGGCTCGGTGAACGGCGCCGGGAAAGCGGGCAGGGCGGCCGCCATCGAGCCACCCTCGGCCGCGGCATAGTGGGTCTTGACCTCCACCATGGCGGCGGGTTGGCCAGCCTCGTGCTGGGGTGGCCATAGTGCCTCGATCATGTCGCGAGAGAGATGGGTGGACAGGCGCCAGCGGGCCAGCTCCTGGCGCCAATTCATCGACAACCATAGCCCCATCGTCTTGCCCCACAGCAGGCAATCGACCGGTGTCCACGGCTCGGGGGCGCCGAGCACGATGAATTCGGGGGCGCTGAAGCGTCCATGTGCCGTTATCCAGGCATTCACGCCGCTCGTGTAGGCGTCCAACAGTCCGCGGGCGTCAGCAGGCAGAGCCGCGTAATCGGCCTCCGCGCGCACGCGCAACCCGAGGGTGCGCATCTCCTTGTCCATCGGCAGCGTAATCGGCCCGGCGATTTCCGACAGGCGGCCCGAGGCCGCGCGGCGCATCAGTTCCATCTGGAACATGCGATCGCGTGCGTGGACGTAGCCGAGCGCAGCGGCAGCGTCGGTGAGGTTGGCGGCACGGATGCGCGGGATGCCGTGCTCGTCGAAGGTGATATCGACCGGCGCCGAAAGTCCGGGGATAGAGGCGGATTGTTGACGCGGGGGAAAGGTCAGCCAGAGCAGGCTGCCCAGCCCCACCACGACCAGCAGCACCAGTGTGCCGATCGTCGTCAGCAGCGCGCGGACGAACCGGAGCAGGCGGCGCATGCGAGGTCCTGGCGAGGCACGGCGGGGAGACAAACCAGATGCGGCGCCTCGGAGCAACCGCGGCGGTGTGGCATGCGGCCTGCTGGGTGTGCCGCACGATGCAGAGCACGGCATGACCCCCAGCTCGGTCTCCGCCCCATCCGACCCGCAGATCCCCTCGGCTGCACCGCCGCCGCCGCAGAGGCCGGCGACGCCGCTGCGGTTCGCCGACGTACTCTCGGCGCTCAATCCCCTGCAATACCTGCCGGTGGTCGGCACGATCTACCGGGCAGTGACGGGCGACACCATCCCCGAGGCGCTGCGGCTAGGTGGCTCGCTGCTGGTAAGCGGACTGATCAGCGGCCCGATCGGGATCGTCACGACGGCGGCTATGACGATTGTCGAGAAGGTCACTGGGATCGATCCCGACCGGATCGGGCGCACGCTGCTGGCCGACGTGGGGGTGGGGAAGCCGGCTCAGCCTGCCGCGCCGAAAGCTGTCGCGCCGGCAACCGTTGCGCCCGCCTTGCCGGGGCCCCCGCCGCCGGCACCCGCTGCCACCGGATGGACGGTGGCCGAGCTGTCGCGTGCGGGAGTTACGTTCGGCGCCGACGACACCCCGAGCTGGCATGGCATCGCCGGGGCGGAGGCACTGAACGAGGTCGAACTCGGCCGCATCCGAACCGCCACAGCCGCGTATGCCCGAACGGCCACGCTGGCGTCCTGAGGTGCCCCCTCCCGCTTGCGCGCTGCTCGGGCCAGGGGCGGAAACCTCGCCCCGTGCCGGTGTAGATGGCTGGACTGGTCCTTCCCATGTCAGGATAATTTCATCACGCCTCATTTCGCTGTGCGCGAGACAGTTCAATCACGTGGTGAGATAACTTCAGGGGAAACGACGGATACACGTTAACGCACACAAGCGGTTGGGGAGGGTTCTGCCAGTGTGAGAGGGCTCTCACGGTTCGCATGGGCCCGCAAGGGGAGGGACTAGCACGGCTCGGCGGCGGTGAGCGTTTGGATCAAATCGTCGTCGGGAGGGCCGAAGGAGATGTTGTCTGGCACCCGTCCGACCCGACGGATCGGCGCGGCGTTCTCGCCGATAGGTCAACCTCGCTTGGCACCGCGTGCGGGCGATGGGGGTACATCAGGCGCAGGGATACCTGGTGGCGCACCCGTTGATTGATGGCTTCGAAGTGCCAGGCTGGATTGAGCAATGGGACGGTTCACGTTTGCAGCAGCGCTGCATGCGACATGAATCGATGCTGCCGTCGAGTCAGCGTGTGGGCTTGGACAGGGGCTTCCCGGTGCCCAGAACCCTTGCTCGCCGCCCAAAAGGCCGACGAGGCTTGCGGAACCTCTCACATTCTTAGTGGCGCGCGCCCATTCCCCGCCGCCTCGGGGCGAGGTTGGGCCGAGGAGGTGGGACGGTTTCTGTTGGTGCTCGCCCCTGCTCGCGCAATCGTGATCACTGAGCGGTTGCCGACGGGCCGCACAGCAAAGGCAACGGCTCACGGGTTCCATTGCTTTTCAGACAGGACGGCGTCCGGACAAGTAGCGGGTCAGGATGAGCCATGTGATGTGGTATGTAGCTGTAAGGCCCTGATATTCGGGCGAAATTCACGTAGTCGATTACAGGGTGGGGGCCCAAACCGGCCGCCCGGGAACTCAGCCTCAGGGGGACGCTCGAAATCGACGGCATCCAGCCTATCCACATGGGCGGGCCATGACGAGCGACCCATGACCTACAATAATCCTTTGATTTTATGGGATTCTATCGAATTGAAGGGAAAAATCAGTTGCAAAAACGTCATTCCAACGTCTCAAAATTGGAACTTGCCGGAAGACAAACGGGATGTTAATAACCTGCCACGTTGCTCCAAGCCCCGTCACCGCAGTTCGTCTGCAGGGCAAACGAACATGACGAGCGCCTTGAGGTGACCCTCGCAGAGGAGGACACAGACATGAGTGACAGAAAAAGTCTAACGAAGCTTGGGCTGGGTCTCCTAACGGCGGTCGGGATGACGTTGACCGCGAATTTTGCCCAAGCCACCCAACTATGCCCCGGACCTGCGGTCACAGGAGTTACAGCTTCGATTACCAACGGCAGTACTTGTGGGCTGGTGGCCACCTCGGACACGATTGACGCCCTATTTGTGGGGTTCAGCGCAGCGGACACGGATTTGCTGACGATTTCACCGACGACGACAATCGCCCCGTGGGCGCCGAGCACGACTCCGGCGCTAGGAGGCGGCGTGATCTTCAATAACAAGGTGAGCACCCCGGGCGATGCCTACACTCTGTCGGGGACTGGGGTGGTGTCAGGGTCGAAAGTCGGGTTCAATTTGTTCAATATGACCACGGGCTCTCCGCCCGCCCCTGGTTTTAATATTGACACCTCTTACACAAACACGGACTCGGGTGCGTTTCATCCGGTCTGGCACTTCGCCTTCTTTACGTTCGCGAGCCTAGCGGCCTACGACGCCGGGCCTTTGGCATCCACTGTGCCGATCACGAGTGGGGGTGCCCTCGACACTTTCATCTTGGGTAAAGGCGGGTACTCTACATTTACGTTCGTCGGCGTCGAAGATCTTCAGGATGTGGCGAACGAGGACTGGAACAATCTGGTCTATGCATTCCAGGACGTCAAGGCGCCGTCAATTCCGGAACCTGCTTCGTTGGCGCTGTTCGGCACCGCCTTGGTCGGACTCGGACTGATTCGTCGGCGTCGCAAGTCATCCTGAGCGTAATTGGTCTGTTGGTTGAGGAAGCGGCGCCCCCGGGCGCCGCTCTTCTTTTGTAGAAGCATCTTCCGATGTGATCACGATGGGATGTCGCGCCGCAGTTACGCGGTTCGCATCGCAACAATTCTATGCGGGTGGGCGGCGGCCGAAAGACCGATAGGATGGGGTTGCCATCCCTTTCGTATTCAGATGACGACCACCTCGCCGAGGCCGAGCGCCTCGCCAGGGCTTTGAGGCGGCCGTTGCGGGAGATATCGCACCGGCGGCGCCCCGCTTGGATGCGGGTTCGAGGATCCAGCCCGACAAGCAGCGCAAGGACGAGTGTAACGGCAGCGATTGTCGTCAGGCCGAGGATACCGTCAAGGCCGATCCTGCGGGCGTGCCCCAGGGGATGACGGTGGCGCCTTAGCACGTCGCGCAGACCTTTGGTGCAGGCGGCCTCGTGCGTGTTCTCTAACGGTCTGGAGCGCGCTCCCCGTCCGCGGCAGCAGCGTGGTTTTCTTCTACGCTGGAACACACGTTGATCACTTGGTAATGAAAGCCCTTGGCCACCGTCGCCCAGCGCGTCGCGACTGTCTCAACGCTTTCCGAGGGGTAAAGTAGCGAAAGATACACATGGGGATCTGGGCCGGCTGAGCAAAAGGCGGATATACGCCGCAAGAGTTGGACAAGCTTCTCGGGCTTATCCGTCAAGACGATATCCCTGAACGGTGCGAGTTCAGGTCTCAGGACCAAGGGCTGCTGGCTGCGGATCGCAAAGACGGTGCTGACAAAGTCATGGGCGGATACAGCCCGCTCGGTCAAATGGTAGACGACGGGATGCCACCACTCGGTCCAGGGAATGTCTCGCAGAGCCGCCCCGGATGCCACAAATATTGTAGAATTGTGAGGAAGTGCCGAGACTTGGCGGACGAAGCCCGCATAGACGGTGCGAGCATCACTCCAGTTTGCCGCCACGGCATAGGTGCGCGCAAGCACGACAAAAACCAAAACGCACCACGTCGCGAGACGCAGCCGCGGCCAATACCAGGTCGCCCCGAATGTGGCTGCAAGTATAAGCAGGGGCGGAAGCGCTAACCGATAGCCCAGTAGTTTCCCTAAGCCCACGTGTGTTGGCGCGACCAGCGCCATTAGAACCAGGCAGCCGGCGGCAAAGGCGGGAGCGATCCCTAACCGTAGTCGAGCGCCCAGCACGATCAGCAGTCCGCATATCCCTAACCCGACAAACGTCGCCACTGCCGCTGGCAGGTCCACCCCGTCGGCCAACACGCGCACGAAGAAGCTGGACCTCAGTCGGGCCAAGTCGCCAAACGACCCCCCGGAAGCATATTTTATACCGCCCAGCAAACTTGCAGGAGCCACAGTGCTTCCGGTCGGCGACAGCAAAAGCAGCGCAATCACAATTGCGCCAGCCACGACAAAACTTAAATGCGACAACACGGCAGAGGGTCGTGATGGATCGAGAAAGCATTCTGTGCATTCAAAGCAGAACAAAATGGTAACGAACAGCACAGCGGCAACAAGATGGCAAAAAAACAAAGCGATGGTTCCGAATATCGCAACAGATAGCCGGGCAGCGAAGCTGCGCCAGAGTAACCAAGCTGCGCAAAGCCACAGCAAGAGGGCCAAACCGACCTGGTAGTTGACCAACCCCCAGAAAAACAGCGCATTGTATGCCAGGAGAGCAGCAAGCAGAGGCTTCGACTCGTCCCAAGTCCGCGCAGCATGAGCTAGTACGCAGAAGCCACCTATGAAGAGGAGCATGGAAAAAACGAGAAACACAGATGATGCTGTCTCTATATTGAGGCCGAGATGAAGCAAGCCCAGCAGGCCGATATCTAGAGCGACGTTGGGGAGGAGAAAGGTATTCAGTTGGTAGAATTGAGACCAGAACTTGTCTCCTGAGAATATTTCTTCGATAATCTGAACACGTGCAACATGATCGGGCCAGTCTACCAGCGGGACCGGAGCAACGATCAGAACCGGCACGACGGTACAGAGAACGGCCACAAGCAGCGACACATGTCGCAGCCAGAGAGCATCACGCACGGCATCCGGCGCCCGTGCAGGTTCCGTTGCTCGGCTGCTCATCTTCCTCGACTTCTCAGCTCCGGTGTCATTCCAGTGCTCATAACAACCTATCCACAGGGCCTATACCACTAATCGGGACACAACCGGCGCGGATAGCATTACCGCCGAGATCAGGCTGGCGTGATCCTTGGCAAGCGTGCCTTCCGTTCCAAGTCATCCAGATCCATGTGAGTCCGTATATACTCTCCCGTCGCGTCGCGGGGCGGCTGCCAGTCCCATCCATGTCGACGTCCCCTACGCAGCGCCGTATCAATCAGCCGGCGCCGCAGCTGACTCTCCAACACCTTCTGACGCAATCCGGCTACGTTCCATCTTTGGTGAACCTCAGTCCGGAACGCAGCGGCGAGGGTGGAGTAGCGTTGGTCGCCCGCCAGATTGATGACCTCGTTCGGATCCTCCACAAGGTCAAACAGTTGATCCGGATCGCCCGGCGAATGAATGAATTTGTAACGGCCCCGCCGTATCATCAGCATCGGGGCCACGACACCTTCGGCAAGGTATTCGCCAAATACCTCGTCGTGGCCGCCTTCGCCGCGCAAATGAGGCACCAGACTGCGTCCGTCGGCGCTGCCCGTCGGTTCCGTTCCGCTGCCGAGTTCGATCAGCGTCGCGAGCAAATCCACTATCGAGACGGCGTGGGGGACTGGCCGCGGCGAGAAGCGCCCGGGTGCATGAACGATCAGGGGAATACGGGCGGCACCTTCGCGAAAACTCATTTTGTACCAAAGCCCATGCTCACCGAGCATCTCGCCGTGATCGGACAGCACGATTATGATCGTGTCCGCTGCAAGACCGCAGCTTTGCAGCGTTGCGACGACGCGCGCGAACTGTTCGTCAACGTAGCTGGTCGCGCCATAATAGGCGCGCCGCGCGCGCAGCACCTGCGCCTCGGTCACGGGTGTGTCGTCCATCGCGCACACGAAGCGCAGGCGGCGGCTGTGCGGGTCGAGAGCTTCGGGCGCTGGGACGCAGCGCGGCGGGTCGATCGCTACATCCTTATATAAATCCCAGAAGCGCTGTGGGACCGCGAAGGGATCGTGCGGATGTGTCAGCGACACCACCATGCAGAACGGGCGTCCATCCGGGGAGCGCGCAAGGTCGTAGATGCGCCGCTCTGCGGTGAACACAACCTCCTCGTCGAAATCGAGCTGGTTGGTGCGCACGCAGGGGCCGGCCTCGATGACCGATGACATGTTGTGATACCAACTGGGCCGCAGCTCGGGATGACCCCAGTCCGGCGTCCAGGCAAAGTCCGCCGGGTATATGTCGGTCGTGAGACGTTCCTCGAACCCGTGCAACTGGTCGCTGCCGCAGAAATGCATCTTACCGGTGAGCACGGTCAGGTATCCACGAGCGCGCAGGTGGTGCGCGAAGGTCGGGATATCCGGCGGCAACGGCGCAGCGTTATCGTAAGCGCCGGTTGCCGATGGGAGCAGCCCGGACATCAGCACAGCGCGCGAGGGCGCACAGAGCGGGCTGTTGCAGTAGGCTGCATCGAATACCACGCCTTCCGCTGCCAGCTTGGAGATGAACGGCGCGTGCACCAACCTGTGGCCGTAAGCCGGCAGGGCGAATGGCGTCATCTGATCCGCCATCAGGATCAGCAGGTTCGGCGGGCGCTGAGCGGCCATGCGCTATCGCGGATCGGCGTAGCGCATACCGGATGGCTTGTGCAGGTCCCGCAACACTTCGCGGGCAGCATTGTAGCCGGGAATGCCGGAGACGCCGCCGCCCGGGTGCATCGAGCTGCCGCAGATGTAGAGGCCCTGAATGGGCGTCCGATAATCCGCGTAATGCGCAACCGGACGCTTGAAGAAAAGCTGATCGAGCGACAGCTCGCCGTGGAAGATGTGGCCTTGCGGCAAGGCGACTATTTTCTCGATGTCTTCCGGTATCAGTACCTGGGCGGCGATGATGTCGCCGGAGAAGCCCGGGGCAAAACGCTCGACGGTGTTCATCACGTTTTGCTGGAATCGAGGCTTTTCCGTTGCCCAGTCGCCGTTGCGCAACCGATAGGGTGCGTGGCCGCCGAACATGTTGACCACATGCTTACCGGGTGGCGCCAGCGTTTCATCCACCATCGTCGGGACCACGGAGGTGACAAAAGGCAAGGTAGAATACCATCCGGCCTTTGCGTCGTCGTAGGCCCGCTCCAGGAAGTCGATGTCGGGCGCGATGTGGACGTAGGTCGGATATGACCATGATCCGAGCGCTTGATCGTTGAGTGCTCGCTGCATGCAGCGATACTGTGGCGGGCGCTCGCAGGCGATATTCATCTTGAACGCAGTCGAGAATGTCCGATAGCTCGAAACCTCGCGCACTACCTCTTCGGGCAGGTGTTCAGCGCCGACCATATCGAGATAAAGAAGCTTGGCATTGGCGTTCGAGATCACCACGCCGGCATCGAACTCTTCCCCGGCGGCCGTTACGATGCCGGTAGCCCGCCCGTTGCTGATTTTGACGCGCGCGATCGGGCTGCCGGTCTTGATCGTCACGCCCTTACCACGGCCGTAGTCGGCAAGCGCCTGCGTGATGGCGCCCATACCGCCCTTAATGAAACCCCAGCCGCCGGCACCCGCGTTCTCGCCCATCACATGATGCATGATGACATAGGCCGAGCCTGGCGTTTTCGGACCGGCGAAGGTGCCGATAGATGCATAATAGGCGAGAACGGCCTTGACGCGGTCGTCCTCGAACCATTCAGACAGGAAGTCGTAGGCAGACATCGTGAGGATGTCGATCAGACGGAAAACCTTGTCGCCGTACCGACGGTTTCGCCAGAGGAAGCCAAGTGCCTGTTTCGCGGTGCGCCAGTCGCGCTTCGTCGGATCGAACGGTGTCTCCCACAGCAGGCGGCGGAACACGTCGGCGGTTTCGGTCAGAAACCGGTCGAACGTCGGATAGATCGCCGCGTCCTTCTGATTGAAGCGCGCAAAACTTGTCTGCGTGCGCTCGACGTTGTCGGAGAAGACGATATAGTCGTCCTCTTCGAGCGGCGACAGCATGTCGGAGCACGGCATAATCTCCAGCCCATGCTTCTTCAGCTCGAGCTCGGCCATGATGCGGGGGTGTAGCAGGCTCATCAGATAGGAGAAGATGGAGGCACGGAAGCCGGGCGCGATCTCCTCGGTGACAGCCGCGCCGCCGATGATATCGCGCCGCTCCAGCACCAGTGGTTTGAGGCCGCGGCGAGCGAGGTAGGCAGCGCACACCAAGCCGTTGTGGCCGGCGCCGATGATAATTGCGTCATAGCGTGTGGTCACGGCACGAGCAACCGACGCGTCATTCGGCGGCGGCGCGAAGTGGCGGCGTTTCCAAGCTGTCGCGGACCATCTGCTGGAAAGCGAGCACCGCATGTTCGTGGCGTGGCGAGATCGGACCCTGCCCGTGCACGCCGGCTTCAAGATTGCGCTGCACACCACGAATGATGTTGAAGTCCTCGGTGACGATCTGCGCCGACCATTCGGCGGATTGTCTGTTTGCCTCAGCCCGCTCCGGGGAGATGTCCTGGAACATGTACCAGTTGATATGCCGTATGCGGCCTGGGCCGAGCGGCTCGACCGTCGCGAGGGAGCTGCCCCAATCGTAGAAGCTCATCATCAAATAGGGGAAACGATAGAAATAGAGGCCACGGGTCAGGCCGCCTTCGCGGCGTGGCGCATGCAGGTGGAAGAACCACTGGTCGCGGTAAACGTCGATCTTATATTGCTTCACGTCCATCGAAGCGCAGAGGCCGGGGTGCATCACCCGGCAATGGTAGCATTCGAGATAATTCTCGCCATAGACTTTCCAGTCTACATCCTTGTCGCGGATGAGGCTGGAGAAGTAGTGCTGGGTTTCCAGCGGGTAATCGGCTGCCATAGTGTCGATCGGGCCGAGCCATTGGCGCAGGCTGGGTCCGCCTGGACGGATGCGCACGAACACCAGGCCGCGCCATTCCTCGACCTCGATCGGATGGAGGCTCCAGTCTTCGGAGTTGAGGTCGGCGCCGAACTCCGGGGCGCGCTCCAGGCGGCCGGCATGGTCGTAGCTCCAGCTATGATATGGGCAGACAATGTATTGCCCGCATGTGCCGCTTTCGGCGCCGAACAGTGCGGAGGCGCGATGCCGGCAGACATTGTGGAACCCACGGGTGACCCCGTCCTGTCCCCGGATCACGAACACAGGGTAGCCGGCGCATGTTCCGGTGACATAGCTGCCGGGGGCCGCGAGCCGCTCCGACCAGGTGAACAGCGACCAGTTGCGAGTGAAAATCTGCGATCTTTCGCGCCCGAACAGAGCGGGATCGCAGTACCATGAAGCCGGCATTGTCAATTGCAGGTCGGATTCCGCGTGCATTGCCACCGAGCCCTTTTATGGAGGGAAGTGCGTCACCATAGGGGAAAACGACAGAAGCTGACAAGCCCGGCACTACCGGTGATGACTACCTGCTGCCGCTTGTCTGGTACGCCGCGGCGGCGAGCCAATCGGTGTTGACCTCGATGCCCCAGCCCGGCCCATCGGGAACGCGCACCTGCCCGTTTTCAACCTGGAGTGCCGGGGAGAACAGCCCGTCCTGCCAGGGATAATAGTCACGGCCTTCGATCGAGAACTCGACGTACGGGCCGGCGTTCGGCAGGGCGCCCATCAGATGGAGCGTGAACACCGTGACGAGCGACAGATTGGCGGAATGGGGGGTTACCGGCAGCCCCGCTGCTTCGGCCATTTTGGCGACCTTCAGCGTGCGGCAGATACCGCCGAGATAACACACGTCCGGCTGCACGACATCGACCGCCCGCATCTCGATCATGCGCCGCCAGGTCGCCAGGTCGCAGTCCTGCTCGCCGCCGGTGACGTCGATAGTGAGAGCGTCCGTGACCTGCTTCGTCCACTCCAGCTCCCAATAGGGGCAGGGCTCTTCGAAGTGCTGGACGCCATTTGCTTTAAGCAGCCGGCCGACCTCGATTGCTTTTCGCGGCGTATAGCAACTATTGGCATCGACCAGCAGCTTGATATCGGGCCCCATCGCCGTGCGTATCAGCGGCACGATTGTCTCGGTTCGTCCGGGCCATTCGTCCTCGTCGTGCCCGCATTCCTTGCCGATACGGAACTTGAACGCGTTATAGCCGTGAGCGTCGCGGAGGCGAACCAGGCGCTCGGCCTCGACCTCCGGTGTGATGTCGCGCCGCATGCTGGACGCGTAAACCGGCATCCAGCGCGGGCGTCCGCCCAGAAGCTCGCAGACGCTCTTCCCTTCAAGCTTGCCGCGCAGGTCCCACAATGCGGTATCCAGACCAGCCAGCGCGCGGAACAGATATGAGCCTGGAAACTTGTGCTCGCGTTCGGGTATGGCTGTCACCAGGCTGTCGATGTCGAGGGCATCGCTATCGATGGCCCAGGGCGCTATCTGTCGGTGCAGCACGAGGCAGGTGATGTCGGCATTGTAATTGGCGACTTGGCCCCAGCCCTGCAGCCCCGTCTCGGCGGTCACCCGCACGAAGCCGACGTACTCATTCGCGAAGCTCTCGATGCGCTCAATCTTCATGAGAAGGGGACTCGGTTGCCGCTGGCAGCGGAACCGCGAGCCTGCCAGTTGTCAAACGCCGCGGGCTTCCGCGGCCGACCGCTTCCAGGTCCAAGTCGCAGATTTCTGTCGGCACCGGCAATGCTGCCATGCTAGGCTGGGTTTGGCCAGCAAAACCAAGGGGGGCGAAAATGACCGAGCTGGAATTCTGGACCCATGAGATCAAGCGCGGCCGCATTTCGCGCCGCGAGTTCATGGGCCGCGCCGCGGCTCTCGGGCTGAGCACGGCGCTTGCCACGACCTTGCTGACCGAGGCAGGGGTGGCACAGACGCCGAAAAAGGGCGGCACGGCGCGCTTCGGCCTGGCCCACGGCGCTACCACCGATACGATGGACCCCGCCGGCTATCCGGACATGGGCACACAGGTTCCATTCTGGGGTTCGATGTCGAACAGCCTGACCGTGGTGGACGCCAAGGGCAGTATCCAGCCTGACCTCGTTGAGAGCATGGAGCCGGCGGACGGCGCCAAGACATGGGTCTTCAAGCTGCTGAAAGGAGTGACCTTCCACAACGGCAAGAACCTCACCCCCGAGGATGTCGCCGCCTCGTTCCGCTATCACATGGGTCCGAATTCAAAGTCGGCCGTGAAATCAGTGTTGCAGCCGATCACCGACATCAAGGCGGACGGCAAGGACACGGTCATCTTTACATTGGAAGGCCCGAACGCCGACTTTCCTTATATCGCCAGCGACTATCACATTCCGATCATGCCGCGGAACCCGGACGGAACCGCCGACTGGCGATCGGGCGTGCGGACGGGGCCATTTGTCCTCGAGTCTTATCAGCCCGGCGTCAGCGTCAAAATGAAGCGCTTCGCCAACTACCACAAGACCGGCCTTCCTCATTTCGATTCCGTGGAGTTCCTCACGATTGCCGATCTGACGGCGCGCAGCAATGCCCTCAACACCGGCGAAGTCGACTGGATCTCGCGGGCCGACCTCAAGACGCTGAACCTGCTGCTCCGCAATCCCAAGCTTCAAAAGACAGAAGTCACGGGCTACGGGCACTATGTGTTCCCGATGGATGTTACGGTGCCGCCGTTCGACAATGTTAACGTTCGCACCGCCCTGAAGTGGGCCGTGAATCGCGAAGAGATTACCCAGAAAGTGTTTCTCGGCCACGCTATCCCAGGGAACGACAACCCGATCGCGCCGTCGGTGGAGTTCGCGACCGATCCCAAGCCCAAATACACGTACGACCCCGAGAAGGCTAAGTTCTACCTCAACAAGGCCGGGATGCCGAACCTCAAGGTCGATCTCTCCGTCGCCGATGCGGCCTTCAACGGGGCGGTGGATGCGGCCGTTCTCTATCAACAACAGGCGAAGGCGGCCGGCATAAATCTGAACGTCGTCCGCGAGCCGAACGACGGCTATTGGGACAATGTGTGGCTGAAGAAGCCCTGGATTGCCGGCTATTGGGGCGGTCGGCCAACCTGCGACTGGCTGTTCACGGTGGTATATGCAAAGGGCGCCGCCTGGAACGAAACGAAATGGGCCAATCCGCGATTTAACGAGCTGCTCGTCCAGGCGCGCGGCGACACCGATGACAAGAAGCGGGCCGCCATGTATGCGGAAATGCAACAGCTTGTTCATGATGACGGCGGGGTGATCGTGTTGGTGTTCAATAATTACGTGGACGCCAATTCGAAGAAGCTCGCGCATGGCCCGATCGCAGCGAACTGGGAGGGCGACGGCCTGCGGATCGCCGAGCGGTGGTGGCTTGCATGACCGCCGCTCGTATCGCGGAGAGCGTGTGAGCGATTCATGCTTCTCCGCGATCGGATACTAGCGCGGGCAGCATGAGTCCGGTCCTCCGGACAGTGGTGCAACGCCTGGGGCTTGGGCTGCTGACGCTGCTCGCAGTCTCGATCATCATCTTTTCCGCTGTCACCACGCTGCCGGGGGATTTCGCCACCGCGATTCTGGGTCAAGCCGCCACGCCGCAGACCGTAGCGGCCTTCGACCACCAGATCGGGCTCGATAAGCCGCCGGTCCTACGCTATCTGCTTTGGGTAGGCGGGGTTGTCCAGGGCAATTTCGGTGATTCGTTCTCAAGTGCCGGCAGTCTGGGCGGCGGCCATGCGCGTACCGTCGTTTCGCTGATCGCACCGCGACTGGTGAACACACTCTTCCTTGCGTCGTTCGCCGCGGTGATAGCGGTCCCGCTCTCGCTGCTGACCGGCATGCTGGCAGCGCTGTACCGGAACAGCGTGTTCGACCGGCTTGTCAATATGGTGACCCTGACCTGTATCTCGGTCCCGGAGTTTTTTGTCGCCTATATCCTGATGCTGTTTCTGGCGGTGCGCTGGCCCTTATTCGATACGCTTGCTACCGTTTCGCCCGATACGCCGTTTGCAGAGCGTATGGCTCGAACCGTATTGCCGGCGTTGACACTGGTCCTGGTGATTTTTGCACACATGATGCGCCAGACGCGTGCGGCGATCATCAATTTGTTGTCAAGCCCGTATGTCGAAACCGCTCGCCTGAAGGGGATCTCGCCGGCGCGGGTCATTTACCATCATGTACTGCCTAATGCGTGGGCGCCGATCGCTACGGTGGTGGCGATCAACCTAGCCTATCTGATCGTGGGTGTAGTCGTCGTCGAGGTGGTGTTCGTCTATCCGGGGATCGGCCAGCTCATGGTGGATTCGGTGTCCGCGCGTGACATCCCTGTCGTGCAGGCCTGCGCGCTGATTTTCGCGGCGACCTATATCGGGCTCAACTTGCTGGCGGATATCATCGCGATTATCACGAACCCGCGACTGCTGCACCCGCGATGAGTGCGAGTCCCGACGAGTACACGGCACTGGCGGACCCGGAGGCTGCGGTCCTCTCTGCGGCGACGCATATCGAGGTTGCGGCGCTTCGTCTCACCCCGCTGCGTGCTGCTTGGCGAGGGCTGCGGCATGCGCCGCCGAGCGCGTGGTTCGGTCTGTTGGTGATCATCACATACGCTGTTGTCGCCATTTTCGCCCCCCTGATTGCACCCTATGGACAAGCGCAGGTGGTCGGCGGCGCGTATGACCCTTGGAGCCATCAGTTCCTCCTCGGTACCGACCAACTCGGCCGCGACATGTTCTCGCGACTTATTTTTGGCGCCCGCAATACCGTGGGCATTGCGCTCACCACCACCTGCATCTCCTTTCTGCTCGGCGGAATGTGCGGCTTGGTGGCGGCGACGCTGGGCGGCTGGGCCGATCTAGTGCTGGCCCGCGTAGTGGATATCCTGATGGCGATCCCGCAGTTGATCTTCGCCCTGATGCTGCTGTCGATCGTCGGCACCTCTGTGCTCAACCTGGTGCTGATCATTGCGGTTCTCGACTCGACCCGCGTCTTCCGGCTGACGCGCGCCGTCGCCATAAATGTCGTCGTATTGGATTTCGTGGAGTCCGCACGGCTGCAGGGCGAGCGGCTGCTGTGGATCATGACGCGCGAGGTGCTGCCGAATATCCTTTCTCCGCTGGTGGCTGAATTTGGCCTGCGGTTCTGCTTCGTGTTCCTGACGATTGCCGCGCTGTCTTTCCTTGGCCTTGGTATCCAGCCGCCCGCCGCGGATTGGGGCTCGATGGTGCGGGAAAATGCCAGCCTGATCACCTATGGCGACATTACACCGCTACTGCCGGCCGGCGCCATTGCTTTGCTCACCGTCGGCGTCAACTTCGTGGTCGATTGGTTCCTGCACATAACGAGCGGGCTGCGGGAGTGAATAGGGACAAGCCGCTGCTGGAGATTCATGGCCTGCGTATCGCAGGGCAAAGCGGCGACGACTGGCACGAGATCGTCAAGGGCATTGACCTCGTGCTGCACCGGGGCGAGGTGCTGGGCCTGATCGGCGAGTCCGGTGCCGGCAAGTCGACGATTGGGCTTGCCGCTATGGGCTATACGCGGCCCGGCTGCCGTATCACCGCCGGCGCGATCTTGTTCGACGGAACTGATCTGCTCCGGCTTCCGGAGTCGGCACGGCGTACCCTGTGGGGTACCCGCATGGCTTATGTGGCGCAATCTGCGGCCGCGGCGTTCAATCCGGCGCACCGGCTGATCGAGCAATGCGTCGAAGCGCCGGTTGTGCATCGCTTGTCCGATGCGAGCCGGGCGCAACGTAGTATTATCGACTTGTTTCATCGGCTGCGGCTTCCCGAGGCCGAGCAGTTCGGGCGCCGCTATCCGCACCAGGTGTCGGGAGGGCAATTGCAGCGCGCCATGACGGCGATGGCCATGGCGTGTCGTCCCGACATGATTATCTTCGACGAGCCGACGACTGCGCTTGACGTAACGACGCAGATCGAAGTTCTGGCCGCGATCAAAGATCTCGTGCGTCAGCTCGACACCGCCGCGATTTATATCTCACATGATCTCGCCGTGGTCGCGCAGATGGCCGACCGCGTGATGGTGTTGCGGTACGGCGCTCTCGTCGAGGAGGCGCCGACTCGCGAGATGCTTGCGAACCCGCGCATGGCTTACACGAAGTCGCTGTGGGCCGTGCGATCGCTGCGCAAGGACGAGCAGCCCGGCGAGGATGTGCTGCTGCGCGTGGACGCGGTTGATGCAAGCTATGGCGCGATTAAGGTGCTGCATCGTGTCAGCGTGCAAGTGCCGCGCGGGCGCACCGTCGCGGTGGTGGGCGAATCGGGGTCCGGTAAATCGACGCTGGCGCGTGCCATCACCGGCCTGCTGCCGCCGGTTGCCGGTACCATCGTTTACAACGGGAAGCGGTTGGCGCCGCGCCTCCGCGATCGCGACCGGACATTGCTTCGGCGCATTCAGATGATCTACCAAATGCCGGACACGGCTCTTAATCCACGCCGCCGCGTCGGCGATATTATCGGCCGGCAGCTCCAGCATCACCTCGGGCTGCGCGGGACGGCGCGACGGCGTCGGACGGTCGAGCTGCTGCGCATGATTGAACTCGACGAAGGATTGATGAACCGCCTGCCCAGCGAGCTGTCCGGCGGCCAGAAGCAGCGCATCTCGATCGCTCGGGCACTTGCTGCCGAGCCGGATCTGATTATCTGCGATGAGGTAACGTCGGCGCTTGACCAGCTCGTGGCCGAGGAGATTCTGAAGCTACTCTTGCGGCTTCAGAAGGAGCTCAATGTATCGTATCTCTATATTACGCATGACCTGGCGACAGTGAAGGCGATAGCGGACGAAATCGTGGTCATGCATCGCGGGCGGGTGGTGGAAAGCGGACCGAAGTCCCGGGTGCTGGCACCTCCGCATGAAGCGTACACCGAGCTGCTTCTGTCTTCGGTTCCCGAGATGGATCCTGATTGGCTCGACAATCTGCTTGCCGGGCGCTCGGTTGCCACCGCTAGCTGACACCACCACTATCTCTGAGCTGTCTCCCAATTTGGGGCCACGTAGTACGGCTGATTGGAAGGCGGAAGCCGCGGACGATCGAGAATGTGATCGGCTGCCTTCTCGCCGATCATGATCGTGGGTGCATTCAGATTCCCAGTCGTGATCAACGGCATGATCGACGAATCGACTATGCGCAGGCCCTGCAGCCCGATCACGCGCGTATCTTCATCCACTACCGACATCGGGTCACCAATGCGGCCCATACGGCATGTTCCGCAAGGATGATACGCGCTCTCGACCTTGTCCCTGATGAACTCATCGATCGCAGCGTCTGTGGTGACATGTTTCCCCGGCTGGATTTCCTCGCCGGCAAATGGCGCAAAGGCGGGTTGCGCGAAAATCTCACGCGTAAGTCTCACGCAGGCGCGCATGTCCAACCAGTCGTCCGCGTGGCTCATATAGTTGAACCGGATCTTGGGCTTCTGCCGTGGATCGGGCGAGGCCAGCCGCACCCACCCGCGGCTTTTCGATCGCATTGGACCGACATGCGCCTGGAAGCCGTGATCACGTACGGCACTCCTTCCATCGTAGCTAATGGCAAGCGGCAGGAAATGGTACTGGATGTCGGGCCACGGAATGCCGGGGCGCGAGCGGATGAAAGCACAACTCTCGAAATGGTTCGTTGCGCCTGGTCCGTCGTGGAACAGCAGCCAGCGCACGCCAATGAGTGCCTTCGCGACGGGTCTCGTCGCCGGGTAGAGGGTGACCGGCTGAAGGCTTGCGACTTGAAAATAGAACTCTAAATGATCCTGCAGGTTTTCGCCGACGCCGGGTAGGTGGTGAAGAACCGGAACACCGAGGTCCCGCAGTTCATCCCCGGGGCCGACGCCGGAAAGTTTCAAGATCTGCGGCGAGTTGATAGGGCCGCCAGCCAGGATGATCTCTCGCCGCGCCTGGACGACCACGTCCTCATCACCCGCGAGATAGCGAACACGGGTCGCGCGTTGTCCCTCAAGCTCCACCTTAGCGACCAGAGCGTGCGTGCGCACCTCCAGATTAGTCCGTCTCATTGCTGGTTTCAGATAAGCGACCGCGGTGCTGCACCGGCGGCCGCGATGCACAGTCATATCCATGCGGCCGAAGCCCTCTTGCTGAAATCCGTTGCAATCGGCAGTCTCCGGATAGCCTGCCTGTTTCCCGGCATCGATCCAGGCCCTATAGAGTGGGTTCTGTCCGCATCCATAACTGGTTTGCAGTGGGCCGCTATCGCCGCGGTAGGCATCGCCGCCTTCGGCGCGCGTCTCCGCGCGGCGGAAATATGGCAGGACATCAGCCCATCCCCAGCCATCGGCGCCCTCTTGTTTCCAGGTCTCGAAGTCGAGCGGATTGCCGCGCGCATAGACGAGGCCGTTGATCGACGAGGAGCCTCCCAGGACCTTGCCGCGTGGCGTGTGCAGGCGACGATGATTCAGATTCGGCTCCGGCTCGGTTTCATAGAACCAGTTGTACCGAGGCTTGTTCATGGGAATAGACAGCGCTGCCGGCATGCGGATGAAGAGTGAGTTGTCGCTGCCGCCATATTCCAGAAGCAGCACTGTGTAGCGGCCGTCCTCGGTCAGCCGGTTGGCCAGCACACAGCCTGCCGATCCGGCACCGACAATGATATAGTCGAAACCATCCATGACCTGGGCGCGTCCTGCAGACCGAATCAGGAAGCCTGGGTCAAACCGGAGATCGCAGCTACCAGCACCGACCCGAGAAGCGCGCCAAGAATTCCGAGGGCCGCGAAGAAAATAAGCTGCCAGCCGCGCAGGCGTTCGCGGTCGGGGTCGTTGAAGAACTCGGTGAATTCCGGATTCAGCTCGATGATCGGCAAGAGCCGGCTCAGGCTTGCCCGGACGCACCAGAAGCCACCCTTGCGGCGCGCACTCGGCGCCAACCACAGGACGAGACCGCCCAGCAGCGCGAGGCCGACCACCCAATACACCACGCGGAACGCCGCACTCCCGATGCCGTAGCCCACGGTGAATTCCAGCACCGTGAGCAACGCCCAATTGGTCCATTGGTGATGCCGCCAGGCTTCGGCACGCGCGCGTTGCCGGTCGGCCAGACGCACAGCGTCCGCGACATCGTTCTCGCCTTCCAGCGCCAGGACGCTCGCAAGCTGCCGGTAGGGCTGGGGGCTATAGATCGGATCACGGGCGAGCCATTCCTTCCACCACTCGTCGGAACGAGGCTGTAATTCGCCGGCGGTCGCGCGACCGCCGAGCCCGGCCAGCCTGTCATAGGTGAAGCCGATGAGGTTGATCTCCCGCGGCCACGCCCCAATCGTGTCCTGTAGCGTGCCCACGTGCGCGTTGCGGAGCGACAGCATGATGATCTTCGCGCCGGCATCGGCCCAGTGCGGAGGAGTGCGGCCCGGCGCCCCAAGTGCGAGTTCCCCGACGGAAGCGCTGCCAAGATCGAGGCTGCTCAGCTTCGCGCCCAACAGGTCGAGCGTGCCGTCGAGGGTGGCACCATGGAGCACCCATGGTTCGGCAAACGAGGCATCGCTCGCATCGAGGGTGCCGCCGACATGCAGGGACGGCGACTCCATCCCATGGTCGAACGCGACCTGGCGAATATCCATGTTGCCGGCAACAATGGTGCGGTCCAGCACCACGGCACGGAGAAAGTGAGCCGCTGGCACGCGCTTCTGGCCGAGGGCCTCAGGCATCATGCCCAGTATCAGGACGCCGCGGACATTGGCGCGCGCGAGTGAAACAGGGCCCTCAAAGGTTCCGGCGCTGAGGCGGACGTCGCCCTCGATCTGCGCCCGCTCGAGCAAGAGCGCCTCTGCCAGGTGCGCACCCAACAGGCTGACGGAGCCGCCGATACGCGTGCCCTCCAGTCGCAGGATGCGGGAGAATTGCGCACCCGAGAGCACCAGATCCCCACCGAGTGAAGCGGCGCCGAGCGTCACCGCTTCGGCGAACCGGCTATCGTCGAAGGCTATCTGGTTGCCGAGCTTAGCGTTGAGGAGATTGACCGGTCCGGTGACAGTGGCGCTGCGCACCCACAGATTGTCGACGATCGAGACCCGCTCGCCGCGCAGGAAACCGATCGTGGATCCATTGAGGTTAAGCAGCGGATCGATCGTGGCACGATCGAGGTTAAGGCCGCCCGGGAGGACGCTGTCGACGATGGCCACTTCCGAACCGATCTTGGCGTCGGACAGATCGACTGGGCCGCGGATGAATGCACCCTCGATGCGCACTCCCTCGCGCGGAATTTGGGAGGAGAAAGGCGTCTCGGTCAGAATGGCTTCGAGGAAACCGTGTCCGATCGTGTGGCAGGGGTCAGGGGGTTCCACATGCTGTGGATCGATCTTGCCGCACATTGCATTGAAATTTGCCGGCTTGCCGGCGGCGATTGCGCTCCATGCGGCGGCTTCGGCAGGGGTCATGCCAGGGGGAACCGGCTGCGCCACCGCCATCCGCGCAACCAGAGTGCAGATCACCAGAAGCATGGCTGCAACTCTGCCCGTCACAACTCCTCCGTCCGACTCTGAGCACTTTTGCCTCTTCCATGTCATTGCGAGCGCAGCAAAGCAATCCCCCAGAAGGGGCGCACAACTGGGGGATTGCTTCGCTGCGCTCGCGCTGACAGCGGCGTCCGTCACATGACGAAGCGGCACTGCTCCTGCGGCGTGCGCATGTCCATGTTGCGTCCGCGATTGAGATGGTCGTCGATCTCGGCAGCGGCGCCGATCATGCGACCGTAGAGGAAGACATTGAAGGCGGCGGTCTCGAGGTCCCGCTCGCTGAGCCGGCCTTCCCGGAAATCCTTCCACACCAGCGCGAGCAGCAGGGCGGCAATGATCGCATCCACATTGACGCAGAACACGTACGGTGACGCCCCGCTGTCGTACAGCGCCTGGACGAGCTCTCGGTAGAACGCGTGAAAAATGTTATAGTCCCCGCGTTTGGCCATAAATTCCGCGATGAAACGTTCACGCGGATCGTAGTTGACTGGCTTGCCCTTGAACACTGGATGATGCACGCCCGGTAGCGCGCGCAGCTCGGAGCCCTCCTCCCGCAAGCGCGTCTTTTCGTCACGATAGGTTTCGGCAAATTGTTTCGCCATAGCTTTGAGATCGATGCCATGAGCGGGGTCCGTCGGGTCAGCGAGGTCGATGCCACGGAAGCGTTCCAGCAGAAAGGCCATGCCTTCAAAGCCATTCCCGCCGTGGCTGTATCCGCTGTGACTGAGGAATCCGACCATGGCCTTATTGATCTGCACGCGGCCTGGAGTTTGCGGCCCGTCGGCAGAAACGGCGCCCTTGGCACCGAGCGAAGTGATGGAACCTGGGCCGTTTGAGATCAGAAGCCCGATCAGGATTTGCAGAGGCTGCGCCTCAACGTTGCTGGGCTTCTTACCGATCAGCGCAAGGTATAGGAAATCGGCCATGGTCCAGTGACTGAAGCGTTCCTCGCGGGAGACGCCGCACAGGCTGCCATGCTGATGATGGTGTCTGGGGATCGATGCACCTATCATAACGCCATAGAGGCGCAGGTACCACGGGAGAGTCTCCGCGGTCAGGCGCGAGATGCGTTTCCGCATCAAGGGGCCCCAGGCGATTGTGGTGGCGATAGCAGCCAAAATAGCGTCGCGCGAGACGCGTTCATTAAGGTCGGCGAGGAACTTCAGGAACACCGAACGCCCGCCGCGGGCGCGCACGGCAGCAAGCATTGCGTCGGGTCGCGGGTCTTCGGCGTCGGCTTCGGTGGCCAGAAATACCTGCGCGCGTTCGTCGATGGGGATTTTCGCGGTGTCGAAGTTTTCGTCGTGAGCGTTGATAAGCCCGGAATGGGCGAACAGGTCGATCAACGCCTTCGTGCAGGCGAGAGCCCGTTCGACGCGCTTGGGGCCGATGATGGCGGCGGCAGCGGCCATCACGGTATTGGGCGAATTGCCCGCCGCGCGGGCGGCATCGGCTGCGGCAAGGGCGGCGTCGCCGACGAGATTGATTTCGGCCGCGACTGCAATGTCGAGCATCACGCGGTCGTTCGGGCCGGCAATCTCGTGCACCAGCGGCAGGGCGAAATTTGCCTCCAGCGGCTCGAGTGCCAGATCGAGGACGGAATGTCCGTGCACGCTGGTGACCTGGGTGGCCGGGTCCATCACCGAGGCGCCGGATGCGTCCTTCATGTTCTGGCGGGGGATAACCGCGCCGATCTGGCGAGACAGGGCCGCAATCTGCTCGTTGTACGGTTCCAGCGCTTCCACAGTTGGGAGTGCGATATGGGCGGGAAGCTTCAGGCCCTGGTCGTTGGCGATCCATGGCTTCAGGGCCAGCGTGCCGCGTGGGGCGAAGTCCGGGGCAATTCCGTTCTGCTGCATCACCGCGGTGAGGGCGGCGGGAATATGGGCAATGTTGGTAACGACCGCACCTTTGGCGGAGAACACAGGGTGTTCCGGCGTGAAGATACCATCCACGCCGAACAATTCCATGAACCAGCGCTCTTTGTCCTCGGCCTTGTCGCCCGAGCCGGCCATCGCGCCCGCATGGCCGACGGCACGGGTGAGACGGGACTTCCAGCGGCCGACGACGCAGGCGACCACCGGCTTGCGGACATCTAGGTCGCGTTCGTAATAGCCGCCGGGTTCGCAATAGAGGACGGCTGCCTTGGACCGTGAATCGTTGTTGAATCCATAGGCGAAGTCGGGCGCGGCATAGTGGATATACACGTCCTTGCCGGACGAGACGAGTGTGGTGGTACCCCACCCTTCGGTGCCGAGGTACTGGGCGATAGTCGTGGTGAAGCCGCCCGAATTCGAGCAGATGGCGATCGAGCCCTTGATCAGCGCCTCCTCGGGGTGGTCGCCGCCGAGCGCGCCGCCGATCCGCACGCGGTTCCAGGAATCGGCGACGCCCAGGCAGTTGGCGCCGAGGATATCGATGCCATAGGCCTGACCGATGGCGCGGATCTCGCGCGCATCGTGGACCGCGATCTTCTCCGTGATGATCACGATTTTCTTGAGGTCGGGATTGACGCGGGCGAGCTCGGCCACACCGTCGCGTACGCCAGAGGGCGGCAGATACACAACGCCGGTATCGAAGTCGTGGCCGTCGTCGATGCCTTCGCGGACGCTGTTATAGACGGGGATGTCGCCGGCCGGCGTGGCAAGCACCTGACCGCGTCGGCCTGGCGACGTGCCGAATACGACGTTGCCGCCGGAGAAGGCGTGGCTGACGGGCGTGACCTGACGGGATTCGCCGCCCAAGATGTTGAGCACGACAACCCGGTCCGCCCGGGTGGCGAGTTCGGCGAGTGAGCGGACGCCGAGATAGTAGGGGAACCCTTCGATACCCTTTTGGAACATCCGAATCCTCCCCCGGGTTCTGAGGTTGTCTCAGGCGGCTTGTTTGATGCCGAGGCTGGCGGCGATCGTGGCGCGGCCGCCGCCGCGCATCCACTCGTCAACCTGCTTGGCGTAGTTGACGACCTCGGAGATCGCGCTGTCGAAGCCGAAGAAGCGATACGGCAGACCGAGATTGTCGCAGGCTTCGGCGAGCGCACCCATGCCGCGGACCAGATTGGGTCCGCCGCGGCCGACGACGACAAACAGCGGTGTCGGCCCGTGGCGGCCGAAATACTCCCGCAACGCGTCGCCCATGGCGCGGAAGGTTTCGAATATGTCGGTGTTGTTGGATTTGCCGCCAATGATGAACAGCACGTTGGTCCGCGCGAGCCAGTGCTTGAAGCAGATGCGCGCCACCTCCTTCATTTTCTCGTAGGGCGGGTTGCCGCCGAAATCCGACGAGATGATGGCCGCTTCGCCGAGCACTTCGGTGACCAGCGAATTGGCGCCGCCACCGAATGTAGGGGCGAGGATGGTGCCGTTCTCGTTGATGACGAAGACGTCGGATTGGCCCTGATGCGTGCGGAGCTGGTTCACCTCCAGCTCGAACTCGGAGGTGTCGGCGGTGAACAGGCTGTCCGGCAGATCGAGACGTTGCCAGCGCGGATCGTCGCGATCGAAACCGCCCTTGAAATCGCAAGCGACGGGCGTGAGCCGGCCGTCACGACCCGGCGACATGCGGATCGGATTCAGCTCCAACGTGGTCATCCCGTAATGATGCACGAGTTCCCACAGCTTCGGCAGGTGCTGCACCAGCGGCGATATGATCTCCTTCGGGGCGCCGATATCGAAGAGCGCGTTGGCGACCACGAAGGCCTTGAGGCCGGTGAGTGCTTCGAATGGCACGTTGGCAATCTGTTGCTTGTCGAGCTCCTCGATATCGACGCCGCCCATGTGAGTGAGCGTCATGGTCGGCGCGCGGAACGAGGTGGAATCCGAGATCGAAAAATACACCTCGTGCTTCGCCGGTACGCCACCTTCAAAAGTCACACCGTTCGCCTTGGCCGTGGCATTGCCATGGCGGTGCTCCACGAAGAACAGCCGCTCTCGCTCCGCAAGTGCAGTGCGCAGATCGGTTGCCTTGCCGATCAGCCCGGACTTGCCCTTCTTGCCGACCCCGCCTCTGAAGATAGGCTTGATGAAAATCATCTTGCGGCGGTCGATCAGGTCCTGGATCTCGCCTTCGGTGGCGGCCGGACCAAGCACTTCGGTGACGGGAAAATCGACATGCCTTAGAAGAGGGGCACCGTGGAGCATGCCTGTGAGCTGCATGACGGCAGGTCCTTTCAGGGCTCGACGTTATCGACGGCAGCGTTGCTCTTAGTAGTCATGGCGGTCAAGCAGAAGCGAACCGCGCCTCGGCTTGCATGGCGAGAAAACCGTCGACGTCTTGGGCCCAGAGTATGGCGCCGCCTGTCGCGGGATCGGACGTACCTGCTACCGCGAAGGGTGCGGTGTCGAACACTGGGCGAATGGCGCGGAAGCCGAAGCTGAGCAGCGGCGCTGGCACGTTCCGGCGGAGCAGATCGACTAGCAGGGTCGCCAACAGCGGCCCATGCACGATGAGGCCGGGATAGTTTTCCACTTCGGTGACGTAGCGGCGGTCGTAATGGATGCGATGGCCGTTGAACGTGAGCGCCGAGTAGCGAAACAGAAGCACTGTGTCCGGGTCGATGTGACGGCGCCATAGGGCGTTTTCGGGCGCGGGGCGGGGCGGCGGCGTCGGATCGCCTGGATGCGGTGCCTGACGATAGACGATGTCGTGCTCCTCGGTGATCGCGAGGCCGTTCTCGCCGGCGATCTCATGGCGGACCAGGACGAAGATCAGCGAGCCGGTGCGACCTTCTTTGTGCGACACGTCGGCGATGGTGGAAGTGCGGCGGATCGCCTCGCCGACATGAAGCGGCTGGTGGAAGGTGAAGCGTCCGCCAGCCCACATGCGGCGCGGCAACTCGACCGGTGGAAGGAAGCCGCCGCGTTTCGCATGACCGTCAGCGCCGAGCTCGGACTGCCGATGCAGCGGCAGGAAATAGAGCCAATGCCAGAGCGGCGGCAGCGGATCGCCCGAGCGTGGCGGCGGATCATCGCGGTCGAGGGTAGCGGAGAGGGCGGCAACAGGGACCGGGGTGACGGTATCGGCGACCAATTCAGAGCGGCCGATCCAGGATTTGAGGTGATCGATGTCGAGCGACAGGGACGCGCTCATGTCGGCTGCCTTTGCGCGGCGGGGCTTGCCTGGTGTGCTGCGAGCACTCGGTCCACCATCGCGCCGGACAAGCCGCAATAATTCGCCGGATCGAGTAGCCGGGCGAGCGCGTCGCGGTCCATGTGCGGCTTGATCTCGGGATGCGCGGCGAGCAGATCGAGGAAGCTGCCTCGGCCGGCGATGACGGCGCGGCAGATCTCATAGACGAGGTCATGCGCCCGCTGGCGTCCGAGCGCAGGGCCAAGGCCCATCATGACCGCTTCGGAGATGACAAGACCGCCGGTAAGATCGAGGTTTTTCCGCATCCGACCCGGATCGACCTGCAGCCCTTCGAGCACAAAGCGAGTTTGCGAGAGTGCGCCAGCGGAAAGGACGAAAATCTCGGGCAGAGCGATCCACTCGATCTCCCATGGACCGGTAGAACGCTCATGGTCCGCAACCATGGCATCGAGCAGAGCGGCCACATGCTGCCGCACCATCCCGGCGCAGGCGTGGATATAGGCGGACGAAATAGGGTTGCGCTTCTGGGGCATGGTGCTGCTGCTGCCGCGCCCCTCGGCGAAAGGCTCATAAACTTCCTCGACCTCGGTCTGCATCATTAGCTTCACGTCGGTGGCGATCTTGCCGAGTGTGCCGGTGACGAGCCCGAGAAAGCAGCCGACCTCGGCAATGCGATCGCGCACGGTGTGCCAGGCGATCTCTGGCTGGCCGAGACCAAGCTCGGCCATAAGCAACTGCTGGACTTCCAGGCCGCGGTCGCCGAGCGAGGCAAGCGTGCCGGTGGCCCCACCAAACTCACCGACCAAGACCCGCGGTCGAAGCTCAGCCAGGCGCACGAGATGACGCTGAAACGCCGCGAGCAGAACCGCGCATTTGTAGCCGAAGGTGATAGGCGTTGCCTGCTGTAGGTTGCTGCGCCCCGCCATCGGCGTGTCACGATAGCGGCGGGCAAGCGCGGCGAGCGCGTCGCCGATGGCAACAAGCTCTTGCTCGACCAAACCGAGCGCCGCGCGGATCTGCAGAATGGTGGCGGTGTCTGTTATGTCCTGGGTGGTAGCGCCCCAATGGCACCACTCGCCCAGGCCACGCTCGCAGAGCTGAACGAGCTGCTGCACCACCGGCAGCACAGGATAACCGATGCGCTCGGTTGCCTGTTTGAGCTTGGCCATATCAATCTTCTCGACCGAGCATTGACGACCGATCGCCTCTGCCGCCTCGGCCGGGATGACGCCGAGGCGGGCCTGAACGCGAGCCAGCGCCGCCTCGATGTCCAGATAGTACTGCACGCGGCTTTCGTCGGAGAAGATCTGCCGCATGGCAGGCGTGCCGAAGATGTCGCGGAACACGGTGGAGTCCATCGCGCTGGCGGCCATTCCTTTCCCCTATCTATTGCAACCATCCGGATGCTGCTATTCGAGCACCTCCAGCGATTTTCCCGTGGTCGTCGGGCCGAAGACGCCGACCACCAGGACGACCACCATCCAGCAGACCGCGATATAGGCGAACACGCTGAGGTATCCGGCGGCGGCAAAAATCGTGCTGACGAAGAATGGGCCGAGCACATTGGCAAGTCGGCCGGTGCCATAGGTCAGCCCCATGCCGAAGCCCCGGACGTTCGTCGGGTAGAGCTCAGGCGTATAGGTGTAGAGGCCAACCGCCATGCACTGGAGGGTGATGACGACAAGCGAACCGAAAAGCACGATGAAGAGGGGCGAGCCCGAGAAACCATAGGCCAATCCGAAGATCGCGATCAGTACGCCATCGACAGTGATGAACCATTTGCGCTCGAAGCGGTCGACGAGGCCGGAGGCGATGAGCGCGCCGATCGGGTTCATGATCGCGATCAAGCTTGAGTAGCTAAGCGACTGCACCAGCGTAAAGCCGTGCTGAACCAGGAGCGTGGGCACCCAGGCGACAAAGCCGTAAAAGCCGAGCGTCTGGAAAATCCATGCGAGCAGCAGGATGATGGTCCGTCGGCGCTGCTTGCCGGAAAAAAGAACACGGAAGGCGCCCGGAACCGCGGCGGGCTCGGGCGGCGTAGCGGCAGGGGGCGCGAGTGGGCCGTGCTCTCTGATGGCAGCGGCTTCAAGCTCGTCCAGGATCGAATCGGCGTGCCCGATCTGATTCCAACGCACGTGCCAGCGCGGTGACTCCTTCATACGCAGCGCGATCAGAATCGCGAAGACGCCGAGGCCGCCCCAGACGAATACGAGACGCCAGCCCCAGGGCGCGAGTGGCACCAGGAAGCGTGCCACCCAGGCGGTGGCCGGGATGCCGATCAACCCGATGGTGACAATGCGTCCCATGTATTTGCCGCGTACATGGGCGGGGAAGAACTCGCTAATATAGGTGTTGGCGATCACCGTCATTCCCGACAGGCCGACACCGGTGAGGAAGCGGAAGGTGGCCAGCGAGGGGACGTCCCAGGAGAGCGCGTTGAGGAACGAGAACACCGCATAGACGAGTATGGAGATGATGAAGCCGCGCTTGCGTCCGAACGCATCGGAGAACCGGCCGCCGAAGACCGCGCCGATGAACATGCCGCCGAAGCTCGCGGAGGTGATTAGGGCGATCGCACTGTTCGGGATGTTCCAGGCCTGCCTCACGCCGGGCGCGGCGTAGGCGAAGGTGTTGAGGTCGGCCAGCTCGAAGAAATAGGCGAAGGCCAGAGCGGCGACGGCGATGCGGTGCAGCGAGGTGATCGGCAGCCTGTCGAGCCGTGCGCTAGCGGTGGCCATCGGCCTTCCGGCTGGAGGTGGCGGCGCACCTGGCCGTTGCCCTTCAGTGACGGTGCTCATCCTGCACGCTCCCCCGATGTTCGTCGTTCTGAGCTGATGCCACGTAATCGTGGAATACAGGCAAGCGCAAGCCTCGAAGGAGTTTGTGCAGCGCACAACAATGCCGCCGGACGGGTGGCCACCGGGGGCGGGAAAATGTGCTCTCGCTTACGACGGGCGCAGCGCGCCATCGCGGCGGCCTATCCGATTATATCAATTGCAAAACCATGGACCTCCAGAGTTTCACTCGCAACCAGCAATGCTGTCACGCTCGCACCGACCTCTGAAACTGCCGCAGCACCTGGTTCCCCCGCTCGGTGGCGTTGTCCATCACCTGCTGCGCGGTCACCCCACCTTGCAGCGCCTTCTCGAACTCCTCCGAGATGATGTTGCGGATCTCTGGCAGCCGCCCGAGCCGGATGCCGCGCGAGTTGGCGGTCACCTTGCCCCGCGTGAGCTGTTTGATCGGTAGGTCGGTACCGGGGTTTTTGTCGAACCAGCCCTGCTGCTGCATCAGTGCGGCGCCGGCGAACGTAACCGGCACATAGCCCGTGTTCTCCGCCCAGGTCGCATCGACCTCGGGTCGGCCGATATACCGAAGGAACTCTGCCAGCGCTTTGTAGTCTGCGGCAGTGCGGTTCGGCGCCGTCATCGGCCACAAGCTGGCGCCGCCGATGATCGAGTTGATCGGCTGTTTGATGATTGTCGGATCATACGGCAGCAGCGCTGGCGCGAAGGCGAATTTCGCCCCTTGCACCAACGCCCCGCGATACGCGGAGGAGTTGAACGTGATCGCTACCTGCCCGGCCAGGAACACCGGATCAGGCGTGTTGTCGCGGCCGCCGTATTTGAACGTGCCGTCCTTCGCCATCGCCAGCATCCGCTCAATGATCGCCACGTGCGGCTTGCTGTTGATCTGCAGCACAGCGTCCAGCCCCTCGAATCCATTCTCCTTCGTGGCGAAGGGAATGTTGTGGATGGCGCCGTACTGCTCGACCATGATCCACGTGAACCAGGAGGAGTTCATCGGGATCTCGGCGGCGTTCTTGCTCTTGATCGTCTGGGCTGCCGCCTGCACCTCCTCCCACGTCGCCGGCGGCTTTGCGGGGTCCAGCCCAGCCTTCTGGAACGCATCCTTGCTGTACCACATGATTGCGGTGGAGGAATTGAACGGCATCGACGCCATCCGCCCGTCCGCGAGGCTGTAATAGCCGCGCACCGCCGGGATATACGCTTTTGGGTCGATCGGAACGCCGGTCTCTTTCACCAGCTCCCACACTTCCTTGGTGGCTCGGCCGGCTGCGATCATGTTCTCGGTGCCAACCTCGAAAATCTGCACCAGGGTGGGTGCTTGGCCGGCTCGGAATGCGGCGATGGTCGCGGTCATCAGGTCGGCGTAGCCGCCCTTGTAGATCGCCTCCACTACCACCTCGCTCTGCGAGGCGTTGAAGCCGGACACGATTTTCGTGACCTGGTCCCCGAGCGGGCCAGTCATAGCGTGCCAGAAGACGACCTTCGTCTTGGCCGCCGAGTTTGTCTGTTGTGCGGAAGCCGGCCGGGCGAACGGAACGGTGGCAAGCGCGGCGGTGCCGGCAAGCATGGTACGGCGGTGCATTCCGGTGCTTCTCCCCTCAGGTGCGGCCGGCCTACCTGAGCCGCGTTGCGATCCTACTACAGGCGCAAGACGGTTCCGGGAAGCCGGCGCGCCCCTCGCGGTCCTTACGGAAGAACGACCCGCCGATAGAGATGCCAGCTCGCGTGGCTCAGCACGGGAAACACCAATGCGAGGCCAAGCAGCAGTGGGATCGATCCCAGGACCAGCCCCCCGGCAATGACCAGCCCCCACACCGCCATCGGACCCGGGCTCACCAGCACCGCCCGAACGGACGCCCGGATGGCAGTCTCGGCCGTCACGTGACGGTCCAGGATCAGTGGGAAGGAGACCACGCTCAGCATCAGCACCAGCAGGGCGAACAGGAATCCCACGAAATTGCCTACCACGATCAGCACCCAGCCAGCCCTGGTCAAGAACACGGCGTGCAGGAAGTCCGTTGCCGAAGCGGGCGGAGCCCCGAGTGTCAGCCGGTAGATCGTCTCTGCCGCCACCAGCCAGAGCACGAAGATCACCGCCAGCGTCAGTCCCAGCTTCATGATCGCCCCAAGCGCCGGCGAGCGGACCACATAGAAGGCGTTCCACCAGGCGACGTCCAAGCCTTGCTCACGGCGCATGCTCATCTCATAGATGCCAATGCCGGCAAGCGGGCCGAGTAGTGCAAATCCCGCCGCCAGAGGGAAGACCAAGGGCAGCACGCCATAGCCCGAGGCGACCCGCGACAGCACCAAGCCCACAACCGGATAGAGTGCGCACAAAAACAGGTAATGGGTGGGATCGGCGTTGAAATCCTCCATGCCTTTCGAGAGCGCATCGCGGATATCAGCCAGCCCGATCCTGCGCACCAGCGGGCGCGCCGATCTTGCCGCTCCCCCGACATCCCGGTGCCCGGCCTCATCCAGGCTGATCGCCGCGGCCTTGACCTGGTCCCAGGTCCACACCACGGGATTTCGAATAGTCATGGTCGTTCCTCCCGAACCGCACGTTCGAGGGATCGCAGGTCCGGCCGTGGCAGGCTTCCACACGGCCGCCGGTCACGGCAGAGCCGCGACCCGCAACAGCGCGAACTATGCGCCGCAGTGGCAGCCACATCAATGCCGCTGAGCAGCCGACAGGCTTCGAGGCTATCGAGGAATTGTGCGGTGCACTTGCGTGTGGTCTGGCAACAGACCCGCCGGCCCGGACTTGTCAGGTACATCGTTCCTACCATGAAGCAGTAGATTCTGATGTTGACGACAGCATTCACCTCCCAGGTCGGGGCGTACCAGACCTTCGCCATTGACCGCTTCGCCGGCTCAGGCTCGGGCCCGCAGTGGCTGACATCGGTAACGACGGCTTTGGGTGGGACGTCATACCACCTGGCGGCGACATGGACCTGGTACGCTCGTGCTCCATCAGGCTTATCGACGGCGCGCCACTCGCTATCGTTGAGCACGTGTCCATCCGATGCACGGCAGCACGTCACCGCGGTTCCCGGCTGAACGTGGCACTCCCACCACTTATGCTCCGCGCTTCCCAGATCGACACCGGGAGGAGGATTGGCCAAGGCCCGTGTGGCCAAGAGCGCGAGAAAAAAAGCAGCCAGCCTCATTGCTGAATTTTCCGATCGTTGGTTAACAGAGTCGTTGCGCCGGATACACCATTGCAAGCCGCGTGCCGGCTACCGGAACCGGTGAGCCCCGGACCGAGCGATCAGATCGGCAGTATAACGTGTCCGGTTGTCTACCGCAAAGACTTTCGTAGCAACAGGTAAACGTCCGGTGTACTAGGGCCTGTCGTCAAATCCCGACCAGTGGTTCGCCAGTTAGGGCGGGCTTGGTGAGTCCGGATTGCAACACCGTTCGGTAATCAGCAGGAGACGGCGAGATAGCCGATTCCGGCACGGCGCGTACTTCAATTCGTAGACGGTCAGCTTTGCAGGAGCTGACCGATGCGCCGCTACGGACTTCGCGACGACCAGTGGGACCGGATCAAGGACCTTTTGCCAGGCCGCAAGGGTTCGGTCGGCGTGACCGCGGCGGACAACCGCCGGTTCGTTGAAGCGGTGCTCTACCGCTACCGGGCCGGCATTCCCTGGCGCGATCTGCCGGAACGCTTCGGCGACTGGAAGAACACCCACCGACGCTTCAGTCGCTGGGCGAAATCCGGCGTCTGGAAGCGAGTGTTTCAGCATCTTGCCGTCGATGCCGACAACGAATACGCGATGATCGACAGCACCATCGTGCGGGCCCATCAGCACAGTGCGGGCGCCCAAAAAAAGACGGCGAGGACCAGGCCATTGGGCGCTCGCGCGGCGGACTGAGCACCAAGATCCATACCATGGTCGATGCGCTGGGCAATCCGGTCGGCTTTCACCTGACCGGCGGCGAGGCGCACGACCTGGTTGGTGCCGACCATCTCTTGCCGGATATGCAGGCCGACATGCTGATCGCCGATAAAGCATTCGATGCCGACGAGCGGGTCATCGAGCCGTTGGCGGCAGCGGGCAAAACCGCGGTGATCCCGCCGAAGGCCAACCGCCGGGCGCCGCGGGCGTTCGATCGGCATCTCTACAAGGAACGCCACCTGATCGAGAACTTCTTCGCCAAACTCAAGCAGTTTCGCGCCATCGCCACCCGTTACGACAAGACCGCACGCAACTTCCTGGCCGCCATCTACCTCACCGCCAGCGCGATTTGGCTCAATTGACGACACGCCCTAGCGTAATAAGGGGCAAGAAGTCGGGGCGCCTGCCCAAATGCCCTTAACGCGTAAGAGGGGCAAAATTCCGGGCCGGGGTTGATTTTTTTCTTGCCCCGACGCGGGGCGGTCGATTCCAAGCTCACCATGGTCGTCCCGCCCGACATCGATGGTCTGCCGCCGGCCGAGCTGAAGCAGTTGCTAGTGAAGCTGCTGGAGGAGAACGCCGAGCAGAGACGCGTGATGGCGGAGCTGCGCGACGAAGTTGCACGGCTCAAGGGCCTGAAGTGCCGGCCGCCGATCAAACCGAGCGGTATGGAGAACGCCACCTCGCCGAAACCAGGTGGGAAACGCGCCCGTCGCCGCGGCCGCGGCAAGCTAACGCCGCGGGTCAACGTCGAGGAGCAGGTCCTCAAGGCGGACGTTCCGGCCGGCTCGCGCTTCAAGGGCTACGAGGATTTCGTGGTGCAGGACCTCGAGCTGCGGGGGCGGGTGATCCGCTATCGGCGCGAGCGCTGGGTCACGCCGGATGGGCAGACAGTGATCGCCCCATTGCCGCCCGGTGTAAGGGGGCATGTTGGGCCGGAATTGCGCCGCTTCGTGCTGGCCCAGTACCACCAGGGACAAGTCACCGTGCCACGCTTGCTCGCGCTGCTGCAGGCGATCGGCGTGGGCATCTCGAAGCGACAGCTTGTGCGGCTGTTGATCGACGGACAGGACGAGTTCCTGGCGGAAGCGCGCGACGTGCTGCGCGCCGGGCTTAAGAGGGCGCGCTGGATCACGGTGGATGACACCGGGGCGCGGCATAAAGGCGCCAATGGGGTGTGCACGCAGATCGGCAATGACAACTTCGCCTGGTTCGGCACGACGGGGAGCAAGAGCCGGTTGAACTTCCTCGATCTGCTGCGTGCCGGCCACACCGATTACGTGATCAATGACGCGGCGCTGAGCTACATGCGCGAACGAGCGTTGTCCGGGCCTGTCATCGCCCGCCTGGCTGAACACTCGGACAAGCAGTTCGCCGATACGGCGGCCTGGCAGGCGCATCTCGAGCGACTTGGCATCACCGAGCTGAGGGTGACCCCCGACCCGGTGCAGATTGCCACTGAGGGCGCGCTGTGGGGCAGCATCCAGTCGCATGAGTTTCTGCGCGAGGCGGTGGTGGTCAGCGATGATGCCGGCCAGTTCGATGTTGGTCGGCACGCGCTCTGCTGGGTGCATGCCGAGCGGCTGGTGCACAAGCTTGACACCTTCACCGAGGCACAACGCCTCGCGCAGCAACGTGTCCGCTCACTGATCTGGCGGTTCTACGCCGACCTGAAGGCGTATCGGGTCAATCCGACAACCCGTCGGCGTGGCCAACTGCGCGCCCGCTTCGACCGCATCTTCCGCCGCCGCACCGGCTTCGCCACCCTCGATCGGCTGCTCGCACGGCTGCATGCCAACAAGGCTGAACTGTTGGCCGTGCTCGATCATCCGGACATCCCGTTGCATACCAACGGCTCGGAGAACGACATCCGCTGCCAGGTGACGAAGCGCAAGATCAGCGGCGGCACGCGTAGCGATCTCGGGCGCGACTGTCGCGATGCCTTCCTCAGCTTGGCCAAGACTTGCGTCAAGTTGGGTGTCGCTTTCTGGGATTACCTCGGCAGCAGGCTTGGCGTCGCCGGGCAACCGATCGTGCCGCCGCTGCCCGACCTCATCCACTGCCGCGGCCAGCCGGCATAGCTGCCGCTGCCAGGAATTTTGCCCCTCTTACCTTAAAGCGCCCTCAGGTTGCGTCATTTCTGCGCTAGCTGCGTCATTACCGGGCAAGCTGCATCATTCCTGAGCTTTCGGCATGGTATCAAATTCAGGCATCCTGGCGATGGCGCCGTTTGTAATGATCGTACACTCGGCTCCGAGTTGCGATAGCAAAGTTCCATATCGGATGGAGTTATTGCAATGAACTTTCAGGCGTTCCTGCGCGGGGATGGCGGGGCAATTTGCCTCCGCCATCCGCGCTCAAGGAAGCCGGACCACAGCCTTATGCCGGGTCGGCAAACAGCGAACGGCGGGAGGCCAGGAACTCCTCCACCGCGCCGGCCAGATGGTCGCACTCGGCATCGCCGATCGGCAGGCTGAGCGCCATCATCCCGCGCCGCGCCATCCACACGCCCTGGGCCAGCATGTCGAAGAAAAACAGCTCCTTCAGCTTCGCATCGCCCTTCGCCGCGTCGGTTGAGTTCCGGATCGGCACCAGCGTCGTGTGCACCGACAGCATCGAGCCAATGCCAGTGAACTGCATCGGCGCATCCACCGCTCGGCACAGCTTGTTCAACCGTTCGCGCAAGGCGTCCCCACGTGCGTTCAGCGCCACCGCCGCCTCCGGCGTGAACACCTCCGTCAGCCCCGCGAGCCCCGCCGCCATGGTCAGCACGTTGTTGTTGAACGTGCCGGCATGCGGCAGCGCATCCGGGCGCCGGGGATCGAACAGGTCCATGATGTCCGCCCGGCCGCCGAACGCGCCGAATGACATGCCGCCGCCGATATATTTGCCGAACGTGGTCAGGTCCGGCTTCACCCCGCGCAGCGACTGCAGTCCACCCGGCGCCAACCGCGAGGTCATCACCTCGTCCAGGATCAGCAGCGCGCCGATACGCGTCGCCGCCTCGCGCAATGCACGCAGGAACTCAGGTTCGGCAGCGATGCACCCGCCGCCGCCCTGCATCGGTTCCAGGATGATCGCCGCGATCCGCGCCCCATGCTGCTCGACCAGCGCCAGCGTGCCGTCGGTGTCATTGTATGGCGCCACCACGAAGTCGAACGGCGCGTTGATCGGGCTGCCGCCGGCGGCGAAGCTGAATACCCCGCCGTGATAGCCGCCGCGGAACACCATGATCCCGCGGCGCCGCGTAAAGGCGCAAGCGGTCGCCAGTGCCATCAGATTGGCCTCGGTGCCGGAGTTGGTGAAGCGCACGCGGTCCAGCGCAAAGCGCTGGCATACCGCGCGGGCGAACTGCGGCTCCATCAGGTTCGATGCGCCGAAGCCGATGCCGGCGTCGAGCGCGCGATCCACCGCGGCGCGAATCACCGGATGCGAATGGCCATACAAGCCGGCGGTGTATTCGCCGAGGAAATCGACATACTCGGCCCCGTCGGCGTCCCATAGCCGGCAGCCTTCGCCCTTCACCATTGCCACCGGGAACGGATCGTAGTGCAGCACCGTGCGGGTATTGCCGCCGGGCATGACCGCAGTCGCTTCGACGAAGCGTGCGAAGCTCTTCGGGTTGCGCCTGACATAGGCCTCCTTCGCCTCGGCCAGAGCGGCGTCGATGTCGGTGTTACGCAGGGCGGCGTCGGCCATGGTGTCCTCCGGTTGCGGCGGCAGCGCTCGCGGTTATAGATCGAACAGACCCAACCGAGCCAGGAAGGCCCCACGCATGGACCTCAAGGATCATATCCGGGGCATTCCCGACTTCCCCAAGCCGGGCATTTATTTCTACGACATTTCGACCCTGCTGCGCGACGCCGACGCCTGGCAGGTCGCCATGGGGCGGATGGCGAAGGCCGCGCTCAGCTACCAGCCGGACCTGCTGGCCGGGATCGAGAGCCGCGGCTTCCTGATCGCCGCCCCGCTCGCGCTCAAGCTCGGCTGCGGCTTCATCATGTTGCGCAAGCGCGGCAAGCTGCCGGGCGCGACGATCGGCTACGACTACGCGCTCGAATACGGCACCGATCGGATCGAGATCCAGGCGGACGCCGTCGAGCCCGGCCAGCGCGTGGTCGTGGTCGATGACCTGCTCGCCACTGGCGGCACGATGGCGGCCGGCATCGCCCTGTTGCGCAAGGTCGGCGCGGTGGTGCCGGCCGCCGCCGCCCTGATCGAACTCACCTTCCTTGAGGGCCGCCGGCGGCTCGATGTGCCCTGTGAAGCGCTGGTCGCCTACGACCGCTAACTGTCCCGCGATTTGACTCGCCACCCCCGGCGGACCAGGAAACGGCTGGGACGCAAAAAAAGCGGGGAGGCAAGTCCGGTTATGACCAATCCCCTGCCGCCGTCAGGGCGGCGTCGCCTGCTGGGCTTGATGTCGGCGCTGCCGCTGTCGGCCGTGGGGTCCTCGTCGTCCTTCGATAAGGCGGCACGTTTCGCCGCTGCCGACCCGCCGCCGATCCCAACCCCACCGTTTCCCGAGGGAGCCACTTTGCTCGTTGCCGGGCCGGATGGCGGACGCCTTGCAGAATGGGGGCGGCTGATCGCGCCGGGAGTAAGCCGAGCGCTGCCCCCCAGGACCGCCGTGCGACTCGCGCCGGCCGGCGGTGCCGATGGCGTCACCGGAGCCAATCAGTTCGGCGCGCGCGCCATTCCCGACGGCAGCACCCTGTTGCTTGCCCCGGGCGAGGCGGTGCTGGCATGGCTGGTCGGCGACCCCAGAGCGAAGTTCGACGTCGGCGACTGGGTGTCAGTCCTGGCCGGTATGACGCCGAGCATCGCTGTCGGACGGATCGCTGCCCAATCGTTGCAGGCAGGACATCCGACACGGGTAGCTGCGACGGGGCTCGAACGACCCGACCTCGCCGTGCTGCTCGGCGTGGAACTGCTCGGGGCGCGTGCCGTTCCTGTGTACGGCGTGACGGAAGAGACACTGCCTGCCGCTATCGCCGGCGGCAACGTCGATGTCGTGTTGTTGCGGGGCGAGCGGGTGCCGGCGCGCGTGACAGCCCTGGCTGCCGCCGGCGCGCGCCCGATTTTCTCCGTAGGCGCCGCCGATCAGGCGGGCGCACCAGCACGCGAGACCGCGTTCCCCGAGGTACCTTTCCTCGAGGAGCTGTACACGAACCTGCACGGCCGCCGGCCGGCCGGACCGCTCTATCGCGGCTGGCGCGCGGCAGCCGTGGCCTCGCGCCTGGCGTTCGGGCTTATTCTCAGCGATCTCACCCCTGCCGCGATGGTGGCGCTGTGGCGGCGCGCCAGCCGTGACGCCGCCGCCGGTCTCGATTTCGGACTGGCCGCCGCGGCGGCCACACTGCAACCACTGCCCGGCCCGGCCGCCAGCGCGGGTACCGCGCCCATTGCGGCCGACATGGCCGCGCTGCTGGCGCTGCGCCAATGGCTGAACAGCCGGTTCAACTGGCATCCCACATAGGTTAGGCTGGTCATACAAAGCAAAAAAGGAGGCATCCAAGATGGCACGCGTGGCACTGGTCACCGGCGGCACCCGCGGCATCGGCGCCGCTATCAGCAAGGCCCTGAAGGCTCAAGGCCGCACCGTGATCGCCAATTACGCCGGCAACGACGAAGCGGCTAAGGCGTTCGCGCAGGAGACCGGCATCAGAACGATCAAATTCGACGTCTCCGATTTCGAGGCCGCCAAGGCCGCGGTCGAGCAGATTGTCGCCGAGTTCGGCCCGATTGAGATCCTGGTGAACAACGCCGGCATCACCCGCGACGGCACACTGGCGCGCATGACGCGCGACATGTGGGATGCTGTGATCTCGACCAATCTCGGCTCGTGCTACAATCTGTGCAAGCTCACCTTCGACGGAATGCGCGCGCAGAAATTTGGCCGCATTGTCAACGTCGGCAGCATCAATGGCCAGGCTGGGCAGTACGGACAGGTGAATTACGCCGCGGCCAAGTCCGGCATCCACGGCTTTACCAAGGCATTGGCGCAGGAAGGCGCGCGCTACGGGATCACCGTGAATGCGATCGCGCCGGGATACGTCGATACCGACATGGTGCGCGCGGTACCCGCCGAGGTGCTGCAGAAGATCGTGGCACGCATCCCGGTGGGCCGGCTCGGCCATGCCGAGGACATCGCCCGCGGCGTTGCCTTCCTGACGGCGGACGACGCTGATTTCATCACCGGCAGCACGCTGTCGATCAACGGTGGGCAGCATATGTACTAGCTGATTGTGATGCTAAGAAATCAAGCGGACAGCGGAGTTACTCCGAGTCCGCTTGATTACTTGCACTTGCGGCCGGCACCGAAATATGGCGACACTCTCCCTGCAATCGGTGCGTAAATCCTTCGGTGCTGTCCGCGTCGTTCATGGCCTCGATCTCGAAGTCGCGGACCACGAGTTCGTCGTATTGGTCGGCCCCAGTGGCTGCGGCAAAAGCACCATCCTGCGAATGATCGCCGGCCTGGAGGACGTGACTGCGGGCCGTATCCTGATCGATGACGAGGTGGTGAATGAGCGCGAGCCGAAGGATCGCGACGTGGCAATGGTGTTTCAGGATTATGCACTCTATCCGCATATGAGCGTGTTTGAGAACATGGCGTTTGGCCTGCGTTATCGGCGGATTCCACGGAACGAGATCCGCGCGCGGGTGGAGGCCGCGGCGCGCGTGCTCGACATCCTGCCGCTCCTGGAGCGCAGCCCGCGGCAGCTCTCGGGCGGCCAGCGCCAGCGCGTCGCGATGGGCCGTGCCATCGTGCGCGAGCCGCGAATCTTCCTGTTCGACGAACCGTTGTCGAACCTCGATGCCAAGTTGCGCGGGCAGATGCGCACCGAGCTCAAGAAGCTGCGCGCCCGGGTCGCCACCACGACCGTCTATGTGACCCACGACCAGACCGAAGCGATGACGCTTGCCGATCGCATCGTGGTTCTGAACGAAGGGCTGGTCGAGCAGATCGGCAGCCCGGAAGACGTCTATGAGCGTCCCGCATCGACTTTCGTCGCCGCCTTCATGGGTGCGCCGCCGATGAACTTGCTGCCGGCGCGGCTTGTGGACGGCAGAGCGGAGCTGATTCTGGCAGATGACACGCGACTTCTACTTCCGCATGCGCCTGCCGTTGGCGGCGAGTTCTGGTGCGGCATCCGTCCAGAGGACCTGAGTGTGGCACCGCCAGGTGCTGATGGTCCTGGGCTGCTGCATGGTCGGGCCCTGGCGGTCGAGCCGCTCGGGCCTGATACCCTTGTGACGGTAGCGGCGGCAAACCAGGAGGTGCTTGCACGCGTGCCCGTCCGCCGCGTGCGTGCTGCCGGCGAAGCAGTGACGCTGGCGCTGGAACCTGCCAAGCTGCATCTGTTCGATCGACAAAGCGGGCGGCGGCTGTAGCGTCCAAGACGCCGCAACGGATCAGGGGGGCAACATGACAAAAATCACGCGACGCGATGCGATCAAGGTAGGGATTGGGGCCGCTGCCGCGCTCGCGAGGCCGGCCATAGCAGAAAGCACGAAGCAGGTGAGTATCCTCACCTGGAACATACCGGAAGCCAAGCCGCTGATGGACCAGTGGACGCGGGACTTCACCGCAACGCGTCCGGGGGTCGAAGTGCAGTGGCTCGACAAGAAGGGCCCCGACCTGCCGGCCTTTTACCAGACCCAACTGGTTGCCGGGACGGCGCCGGACGTGATTGACCTGCAAGGTGGGCTCGGCATCGAATACGCCGCGCAGGGCGCGCTTGCGGACCTGACGCCGATGCTGGCGCAGCACCCGGACGTGAGGGCGCGCTTCAATCCCGACTATCTCGCCAACTGGCTGTACGACGGCAAGAACACCATGCTGCCGTTCTACATCGCCAAGACACTCCTGTTCTACAACCGGACGCTGTTCGGCAAGGCCGGTCTTGCCGGGCCGCCGCAAAGCTTCGACGAGATTCTGACCCAGGCCGGCAAGATCGGTACAGGCGATAACAGCGGGTTCCTTACGCTAAACTTCGACTGGCTCTACTGGCCGTTGTTCAAGATGAACGGTATCGAACTGCTGTCGGCTGACCTCAAGCACGTCACATTCGACACGCCGGAAATGATCGATATCGTTGATCGGCTGGCCAAGGCCACGGCGACGCCGGCGATCGACAAGATCTCGTGGACCGGGCGCTGGGTCGAGCCGCTGGGTGCCTTCTCGTCCGGCCACGTCGGCATGCTGCATGCGCATGCGCCCGCTTATCGCAACATCAAGGGCCAGGGACCCTGGGTCAGCGAAGCGACGCTCGGCATCGCGCAAATGCCGGGCAATTGGGCCGTGCCGAACAGCCACGGGCTCGGCATCTCGAAGCAGTCGCGCAACCCGGAGCTGGCCTGGGAGTTTGTCAGCTTTATCACCGAGCGCTCGCAGGCGCTGGCCTTCGCAAGGGCGTTCAAGGTGCTCACCGGCAACATCGAGGTGGACCACACGCTGCTGGCCGAGATGGCAACGCAGGATCCGCTCGGAGCTAAAGTATTGGACACTCAGCTTCAATTCACCGACCGCATGTGCGGGAACTGGCGACTTGGCAACGACAGCCAGGTGAAGGACGCGTTCTGGCCAGAGCTGCAGGGCGCGCTGCTCGGCCATCGCGGCGCCAAGCCGGCGATGGCCGAGGCGCAACGCAAGGTGGAGCGGGTGTTGCGTAACAGCACCTGAATGGACGCAGCCCTTCCATTCGCCCGCGCCCGCCCGACCGATGCGCCGCGAGCGTCGCGCCGGTGGCGACGGACCGCGCTGACCGTCTGCTTCCTCGCACCGTCGCTGACGATCTTCCTGCTCTATCGCGTGCTGCCGCTCGGCTGGAATCTCTGGCTGTCGTTCGAGCACTGGTCACCGCTGCACCCGGCGCACTGGGCCGGGATCGACCACTACACCGACATGCTGGACGACGATGTGTTCTGGCAGTCGTTGCAGAACACGCTGATCTTCATGGCTGCTGCCCCGCTGGCCATTGCGACCGCGCTTGGGATCGCGCTGCTGGTCAACAGCGATCTCAAGGGTGCCGCGGTCTATCGCACCATCGTCTTCCTGTCCTATCCGCTGATGACGGTCGCCGTCGGCATCATCTGGCGCTGGATGTACGACGCGCGCGGCGGGCTGATCAACTACGTGCTGCGCTCACTCCATGTGATCGACAAACCCATCGCCTTCCTGGAATCGGATGTCTGGGCACTGCCTTGCGTCATCCTGGCTGATTTTTGGCAGGTGCTGGGTTTCTACATGATCATTCTGCTCACCGGGTTGCAGAACATTCCCCCACATCTGATCGAAGCGGCGCGGATCGACGGCGCACCGGCTCGCGCGCGGTTCTTCCGCATTACGCTGCCGCTCCTGAAGCCATCGCTGTTCCTGTGCGCGGTGATCGGGCTGCTGAACTCCTTCAACGCATTCGACCTGGTTTACATCATGACGCAAGGCGGACCGGACCACGCGACCGAGCTGCTGATCACGTATATCTACCGCACCGGCTTCGGCGAGACGCAGTTCGACTATGCCGCCGCGCTGACCATCGTGCAATTCGCGCTACTGCTGGGGCTGACCTGGTGCGCCCATCGTGCCGCCGGGCGCAATGCCGGAGCCTTGGAATGAGGCTGCGACAGACGGTATTGCTGGCCGCGCGGCACGCCGTGCTGGTGGGCGTCTCGGCGGCGATGCTGGTCCCGTTCTACTGGGTGCTGAAAACCTCGCTCACCGGCGAGAACATCTACAACTATCCCCCGCATCTGATTCCGGTCGGCGCCAACCTGTTCCACTACGTCGATGTCTGGTATTTCATCCCGTTCCCGCGCTATCTGTTGAACAGCGTCGCGGTCTCGGTGCTGGCGGTGATCGGGAACCTCGTGCTGAACGCGATGGCCGGTTATGCGCTGACCCGCAACTTCGCCGGGCGCCATGCAGTAGTCCTCCTGCTGCTGAGCTGCATGCTGATCCCGTTCCAGGCAACCATCATCCCGGCCTATCTGATCACCGCGAGGCTGAGTCTGCTCAACTCCTATCTTGGGCTGGCGCTGCCGCTGCTTTCCACCATCGTCTGCATCTTCGTCTTCAAATCGAGCTTCGAGGCGGTGCCGCCCTCATTGATCGATGCGGCACGCATCGACGGGCTGGGCGACATACGCATCCTGGTCAAGATCATGCTGCCGCTCGCCAAGCCGGCGATGGCGACCAACGTGATCCTGTCGTTCATCTGGTCGTGGAACGCTTTCCTGTGGCCGTTGATCGTCACCCGCACGCCGGAGATGCAAACGCTGCCGCTCGGTCTGGCGCGGTTCCTGTCATACATGGAAGATACCACCGGCGCGCTCTATGCGTTCGTGGTGATGGTACTGGCGCCCGGGCTGTTCGTGTTCTTCATGGCGCAGAAGGAGTTCATCCGCGGTCTTACGTCAGGCGCGGCGAAGGGGTGAGAGATGCGATGGTCTTCGGTACTCCGGAACCGCTTCATCGTCGTCCCAGTGGTTCTGGTCGTGCTGATCGGCGGTTGGAATGTCTATGTGGCGCAACACGATCACGGCCGCCTGGCTGGCCGGGTGGTGGACGCCAACGGACATCCCGTCGCCGATGCGACGGTGGTGCTGTACGAACAGCAGTTCACCAATCAGGTGGAACGCGCGCGCACCCTGACCGATAGGGACGGGGTGTTCCACTTCACCGGCAACAATTCGCATCTGGTCGAGATGCAGGCGAGCGGGCCGGGCGGCGTGGCATCCCCGCGGCGGATCGTGCGGCTGTGGTTTCGCGCGCAGGATCGGATGCTGGCGCATCCGCTGGTCGTTCCAGCGCGCTGATACCACTTGGCGCTTGGACCATGCACGACGACACCCGGATCTTCGATCGAACAGCGGTGCGGTTGCACCGGGATCGTGCCGCGGCTCACCTCGCACCCGTGGCGGGTTTGCTGCGCGAGCTTGCAGAGCGACTGCTCGACCGGCTCGACGACACGACCCGTCGTTTCAGCCGGGCGCTCGATATCGGCGGCCGCGGCGTGGTGGCGCCCTTGTTGCGACAGCGAGGGATAGATACCGTGAGCTGCGATCTCTCTCCCGCCATGGCGGCTTGCAATCCCGCCCCTGTCGTCGCTGCGGACGAGGAGTTCCTTCCCTTCGCCGCCGCCAGCTTCGATCTTGTCGTGGCGAGCCTGTCGCTCCACTGGGTGAACGATCTGCCCGGCGCGCTGATCCAGCTCCGGCATGCACTGCGCCCGGATGGGCTGCTGCTTGCCAGCCTGCCGGCGCTTGGCACGCTGGCCGAACTGCGCGCAGCCCTGACCGAGGCCGAGGCGGCGCTGACCGGCGGCGCGGCGCCGCGCGTGTCGCCCTTCCCTGAGCTGCGTGACTGCGCCGCGCTGCTGCAACGCGCCGGCTACGCCTTGCCGGTCGCAGATATTGAGGATGTTCGTCTGGTCTATGCGGACCCGCTCGCGCTGCTCCGCGAGCTACGCGCTGCCGGCGAGACCAACGCAGTCAATCTGCGCGACCGCCGCATCCCTCCGCGCGACTTGTTCCCCGCCGCGCTCGCCGCGATGCGGTCGGAGGCCGACGGCGTTCCGGTCACGCTGCGACTAGCGGTGATGACTGGCTGGACCCCTCCGGCGGATGCGCCGCCTCGGCCATAACCACGTTTCCAGCCAGCATCACCACCGCCCGTCCTGTCCTAATCCTACTGAGTCGCAAACCGGACGGGCTGACGGCCTGATTTAGCCCTTGCTGCGACGCGGTCGCGCTATGGTACGGGTGAAGATTCGAACCGCTCGGGGAGGGCGGCATGGATCTTCGCGATCGGTCTGGCACGGAAGCCCGGTTCAGAGCCTACGCGGCGGATTTGGCCTCGGTGCTCGGCCATGCCGACCGGGTCGCACCGTTTCAAGACTACTGCATCGGCTTGATCTCGACCGAGGGCCGCAAGAGCGTCGAACCGCTGGCGGCGGTGACCGCACCAGAGCGGACCGCGGCCCAGCACCAGTCGCTGCTGCATCTGGTGGCGCAAGCCCCATGGTCGGACCAGGCGATGCTGACCCGGGTGCGCGAGTTGGTGCTGCCATCCATCACCGGCGATGAGCCGATCCAGGCCTGGATCATCGACGACACGGCGTTCCCCAAGAAGGGCCACCACTCGGTCGGCGTGGCGCGGCAATACTGCGGGCAGCTTGGCAAGCAGGAGAACTGCCAGGTGGCGGTGAGCCTCTCGGTGGCCACCCACCAGGCCAGCCTGCCGGTCGCCTATCGATTGTATCTGCCGCAGGACTGGGCTGACGACCCGGTGCGGCGGATCACCGCGGGCGTGCCGGCGGAGGTTACGTTCCAGACCAAGCCGGAGATCGCGCTGCGGCAAATGCGCCAAGCCCACGCTGATGGCCTGCCGGCGGCAGTGGCGCTGATGGACCCAGCCTATGGCAACAACGCTACGCTGCGTGGCGGGATCAGCGAACTCGGACAGCCCTACGTGGCCGGCATCCTACCCACCACAGCAGTCTGGCGGCCGGGCGAGGCAGCAGTGCCAGCCCCGGCATGGTCGGGCCGCGGCCGGCCGCCCAAACGGCCGCGCCGTGATGATGCGCATCAGCCGGTCTCGGCCAAGCAGCTGGCGATCGAGCTGGCCGCCGACGCCTGGCAGCCGATCACCTGGCGAGAGGGCAGCAACACGGCACTGAGCTCACGCTTTGCCCGCCTGCGGGTGCGTCCGGCACACGATGATACCAAACGCAACGAACCTGCGGCGGAAGAGTGGCTGCTGATCGAGTGGCCAGAGGGCGCGAGCGAACCGGACCATTACTGGCTTTCCACGCTGCCGTCGGACATCACGTTCGAGCGGATGGTGGATCTCACCAAGCTGCGCTGGCGGATCGAACGCGACTATCTGGATCTGAAGCAGGAGGTCGGGCTCGGCCATTACGAAGGCCGCGGCTGGCGGGGCTTTCACCATCACGCAAGCCTATGCATTGCGGCCTACGGATTCCTGGTCTCCGAGAAGGCGACGATTCCCCCCTCAGGACTTGCCCGCGCCTGGCGCGGCCAGCGACCTGCCGTTCCCGCAGGTTACCGACCCAGAGGAGCTGCCGCTGCGTTCGCAGCGTCATGTGCCGAACTCGATTGCGACGCTGCGCATCCGTCTCGCACGTACCTTCGTCCATGCACTGCCGCGATGTCCCTGCTGCGGGCATAGGCGCCAGCCCTTAAGCGCGGCATGATGAGTGACGCAGTAGGACTAAGAGCCTGTCTCTGAACGATACCGGAACGGAGTAGCTCAGCCGACAGCCGCTTTGGGTGGAGAGCGGCCATTCATTCGCCCCGGTCTGAATGGCGAGGTCGTGCCAGTTCCGGACGTCTATTATTTCAGCTGTAGGAGCCCGCTTGTGGCTCCCGGGAAACGCCGCCGTGTGCTATCGTCTGCGCCATTCCAGAGTTCATCTGGGAATGTCAGTTCACACAGCTGGGAGAACATCATGCCCATTCGCGCGCCCAAATCGATTGCATATGCTATCGCACTCGCCGCAGGCGTAGCGATCTTCGCGACCACCGTACCGGCGCAGATGGCCCACCAAGGCACCGCCGACGACGCCAGGGCCATGCTTGAAAAGACGGTTGCCGCACTCAAGGCCGATAAGGCCAAGACGCTCGACGAGATCAACAAGGGGGAAAATGGCTTCATCCAGGGCGACATCTATCCGTTCTGCTTCAATCTGAGCGACGGGCTCCTCATCGCGGTCGCCAATCCCAACGTTAAGGGGTTGCTCGGCAAGGATGTGAGGACATTTAGGGACCCTACGGGCGACGTGTATGGCCCAAGGCTCTATGACGCGGCAAAAGAGGGCCAGGTCAATGAGGTCAGCTACCAGTCTCCCAAGCCTGGCCCTGACAAGACGTGGGTGCCGAAGGTGAGCTTGGTTACCGCGGTAGTCGGCCTGGGATGCGGCGTCGGCTATTACAAATAAAGCGCGGGGCGCAATCCAACATCGGTTTGTCGGATCGGCAAGGCTGGCCCCGGATGGCACGCGCTGCATCCGACAACCGTTTGCGCTTGGCCTAAAAATCGTTGTCGTACTCAGTCGCATCCACGCCATGTCTCCTACGGGTCAGGTCACGCCGTTCGGCAATCGCTCGGTGAATGTCCGCTCAGGGTGTGCGCCGTGAAAGGCGGCGCTTTCCAGTGGGTGCAAGTCCCACCCGGCAACGCTCCAGCCGGAAGCAACCGGAGCAGTCATGGAGGTGACGAAATGGCTGAAGCCTTCGGTCTAGCGGGTCACGAATTGGTGGCCGCGCGAGTGTGCAGGCCGCAACGCGAGTGAACGCCGAGCAAGCCTCGAAAAGGACGATGCGCAGGCCGACCCGACGACCCTTTCGGGGAAGGCTGACACGGCTGGGTGGGATGAGCGAAGAGTACGCCCAGCCGCTGCACCGGGGTAGTGGCGGCAGCATGTACACAAGGAAAGCGCACGCAACACGGGAAGCCCCAGGGCGCGGTCAGGGATGATCAACCGGACGCCCGCGAGGGACAGGCCGGGCGCCGTGGGGTGGCGGAGAGGTTCGTAGTACCGCGGAAGCCGGGTAACGCCGGTGGAGGGAAGGGACCTCAGTTCAAGACAGACGCAGGACGTAGTGAGGGACCTGGAGATTGGGCAACCTATCAACTCCGAACAGTGTTCAGAAACTGCAGATGGCGTTGCACGCGAAAGCGAAGGCAGAAGCTGGCTATCGCTTCTATGCCCTGTACGACAAGATCAGCCGTGAAGACATCTTGGCTCATGCCTATGCCCTGTGCCGCTCCAACAAGGGTGCACCAGGCGTGGACGGTCAGGACTTCGCGGACATCGAGGCGTATGGGACGCAGCGGTGGCTCGGCGAACTGGCGCTTGCACTCAGGCAGGAGACCTACCGACCGGAACCGATCAGACGCGTGTTTATTGCGAAAGCCAACGGCAAACTCAGGCCGCTGGGCATCTCGACCGTGCGGGATCGGGTCTGCATGACAGCAGCGATGCTGGTGCTGGAACCGATCTTTGAAGCCGACCTTCCACCGGAGCAATACGCTTACCGTCCCGGGCGCAACGCCCAACAGGCGGTGATCGAGGTGGAGGAACTGCTGTTCCGTGGCCACCCGGAAGTGGTTGACGCCGACCTCGCGGACTACTTCGGGAGCATTCCCCATGCCGACCTCTTGAAGTCGGTGGCTCGCCGGATCGTTGATCGGCGTGTGCTGCATCTGATCAGGATGTGGCTGGACTGCCCCGTGGAAGAAACCGACAAACGAGGGCGGAGGACACGCACGACGGAGGCTCGGGACAAGCGGTGCGGCATCCCGCAAGGCTCACCCATCTCACCACTGCTGGCGAATCTCTACATGCGCCGGTTTGTGCTGGGCTGGAAGAAGCTCGGGCTGGAGCGACGCCTCGGCACGCGCATCGTGACTTACGCCGACGACCTCGTGATCCTGTGCCGGAAGGGCAACGCCGACGAGGCGTTGCGACGACTGCGCGAGATCATGGGCAAGCTGAAGCTCACGGTGAACGAGGAGAAGACACGTATCTGCAAGGTGCCGGAAGGGGAGTTCGACTTCCTGGGATACACGTTCGGACGGATGTATTCGGCGAGAACCGGCAAGGCCCGCTTGGGTCAGCGGCCATCAAAGAAGAGCATCAAGCGCATGGTCGACAAAGTCCACGCGCTGACTGACCGATCGGGTACTTGGCAGAAGACCACAGAGCTGGTGGAGCAGTTGAACCGCGCGTTACGCGGATGGGCCAACTACTTCAGCGTTGGCACTGTCAACAAGGCGTATCGGGCGCTCGACAGCTACACGGCGGTGCGGTTGCGCCGGTGGTTGCGTTCCAAGCACAAGGTCAGGCGACGCAGGGGCGGGAGCTATCCACCCTCGCACCTCTACGGGCACTTCGGGCTCGTGCGCCTGAGCCGGCTTGGGCACGACGTGGCGTGGGTGAAGGCGTGATGTCTTGTCCGAGAGCCGGATGCGGGAGATCTGCATGTCCGGTTCGATGAGCGGGGTGTGGAGACGGAGCCACGGCCGGACCAGTGAGGCACCGCCAAACGAAAGGGGCGGCAACAGATATGTTCGACCTACAGCCACCGCGCCACACCTCGACTTTACCGATAGCGGCTGGGCCACCGGCTTCGCCGTCGCGTCGTCCTCGATGTGTGGAGTGGCACGGAAATCTCCACGGGATATTCGGATATCCAGAATGACTATCCGAATGTTTGGCCGTCTGCACCCATTGTGGAGATGAGAGGCGGCCGTAAAATGCGCAACAGGCAGCCGCCCGCCCCCAACGGCAGCGGGGACTTCATGGTTGTCCGCCGGCGCGCAAGGAGGAATAAATGCGCAAGCTCCTGATGTCCATCGCGGCCGTGACGGGATTCTCGTTGGGAATGGCACAGGCGGCCGAAGTGTCGGTCGTGAATCCTAGCGTTCCGGTGCAGCCTCAGCCACTCGTGAGGCCCGTGACGCCGGCCCTGACGCCAGCATTCAATCAACAGCCGTCGTCCGGCTTGGCGCCGGGCCAGATCGCGGTGCACGCCGAAATGCGTGAGAACATCTATGGCGTGACGGGTTGGAGCTCCACTCAGAACGGTCCGCGGCGATAGAACCGCGACGGCGCGCCGGCGTGTCGGGTGACAAGACACGCCCTGGCATGGCGGCGGCTCCGAGCCGGCGCCATTCGACGCGCCACACTCGCCCAATCACCGGGTTGCCCGCCTGGATTGCGCCATAGCTCACGAACCCCCGCCACACCATGGAGAAAGCCGGCCCGATGCGGGAAGGCGTGCTGCCGTGCTGGCTCGTTCACCCGAACCTCGAGCCCCCGAGCCGCGCGACTGCTTCTGCTACGCGCGTGTCAAGTGACCATTCAACCAGCGTGGACCGCTGACGAACGGGCTACCCCGCAGAAAGAAACGAAGCACACGATCCGCGTCCCGTGTGATGCCGATGCGGGTGCTCTCCGCGATCTCGCCCACCGCTGCGCCATCGGTAGCCAGGAACAACCGATTGTCGGCGCACAGATCGATACCGTCCAGGCGGCGATCGATGCCGAGCGCCGCCGCCAGCCGACCAGGACCGCGCAACAGGTCGCGGATCAGAACGCCGCCCCGGCGACGTTCCATCAACGCGATCCCGTCCACCGGCTCCATCGCCCGCAGTAGCACGCCGGCACCGATCCCCTCCGGGCCGGCCGACACGTTCAGCATGAACGACGTGCCGTAAGCGAGATACACATAAGCGTGGCCGGCCGGCAGGAACAGCGGGGCGTTGCGCGGCGTGCGGCCGCGGAACGCATGAGATGCAGCATCGCCCGGAACATACGCCTCGGTCTCGACGATGCGGCCGGACATCGTCGCCTCCCTCCATCGCCGGACCACGAGCTTGCCGATCAGGAAGTGCGCCAGCGCGGGGGCGTCTTCCGGCAATTCAGCGCGGCCGAGGCGATGGACGGATGGCACAATGCCCCCACATTCCGCTCGGCTGAACGAAGGAGCCAGGGGGAAATGATCGGGGTCGATTGGGGGACCAGCAGCTTCCATGCGTTCCGGCTGACGCGCGACGGCGCCATCCGCGACCAGAGGAGCGGGCCACGCGGGATCATGGCGGTACCCGACGGCCGCTTCGCCGACACACTGCGCGAGGAGATCGGGCCGTGGCTCGCGGGCGGCGAGCGCCATGTCCTGCTGTCGGGCATGATCGGCAGCCGCCAGGGCTGGGTGGAGGCGCCCTATCTCCCGTGCCCCGCCGGCCCTGCCGAGATCGCGGTGTCGCTGACAGACGTAGCGTTCGACTGGGCACAGGTGAAGATTGTGCCCGGACTGTCGGCGGTCGATCCGTCGGGTGCTCCCGAAGTGATGCGGGGTGAAGAAACGCAGCTTATTGGTGTGCTCGGCGCCATCGGCAGCACCGGATGGGCCTGCCTGCCCGGCACACATGCCAAATGGGCCCGCGTAGAGGATGGCAGAATCGCCAGCTTCTCCACCTATTTGACCGGCGAGGCCTACGCGGCTTTGCGCGGGCACACGATCCTTGGTCGCATGATGCGCGACGGCGCCACCGACCCGGCGGGGTTCGATCAGGGCGTCGCCCGGTCCGGCGAGCCGGGCGGGTTACTTCATCACCTATTCGGGGTACGGTCGCTGGCGCTGGTCGGACAGTTGGGTGAGGGCGCCGGTTCATCGTACCTTTCTGGCCTGCTGATCGGCCACGAGGTGCGTTCCGCACTCGCCGGTATCCCGCCGGGTTCGGTGGTGCACATGATTGGTGCGCCCGAGTTGACCGCGCTCTACGCACGCGCGGTCGAAGCGTGCGGCGGCATGGCCGAGCGGCTGAACGGCGAAGCGGCGGCCAAAGGACTGGCACTGATCGGACAGCACACGGCATGGAACTGAAGCCAGCAGGACTGGCTCACTGGCTCGACCGGTGCCCGCTGGTCGCCATCCTGCGGGGAGTCAAGCCGGCCGAAGTCTCGGACATCGCCGCCGCTCTGGAAGCGGAGGGCATCGCCATTGTCGAGGTGCCGCTTAATTCACCGCAGCCCCTGGAGAGCATCGCCCGGCTCGCCCGCGCATTCGGCGATCGTCTCCTGATCGGCGCAGGCACGGTGATGACCGACGCCCAGGTGGCGGAGATCGCCGCGGCGGGTGGTCGGCTGATTGTCACTCCACACGCCACACCCGAGGTTGTGCGCGCCGCGAAGGCGGGGGGCCTCCTGGCGATCCCCGGCTTCTTCACCCCCGCCGAGGCATTCGCGATGCTCGCGGCCGAGGCCGACGCGATCAAGCTGTTCCCCGCCGAGGCCGCTGGCCCTCAGGTGTTGCGTGCGCTTCTCGCCGTGCTGCCCGGGGGGACCGCCGTGCTGCCCGTCGGCGGAATCGATGCCGCCAGCATCCCGGCCTGGCTAAAGGCCGGCGCGGCGGGTTTCGGTGTCGGATCCTCGATTTACAAGCCCGGCGACAGCCCCGACACCGTTGCCCGCAAGGCCCGCGTGCTGGTGCGGTCGCTAGCCTGAGGACTGTCGTGCCAACAGTCTCCCGCTCTGAGCTTGTGGTAGTGTCTCAGTTTGAAGGAATGAATTCCTCTTCAACTGCTGTGACGTATCATAGAGGTGAATTTATCGGAGGTTGCTTGCTTTTCTGCCATGTTCCGGGCTTTTTCATCTTTGGTCTTGGAAATGGGCCTGCGCCCCAGTCCGTAAGCAAGTTAACCTTCTCTTAATGATCGCGTGTAAAGAGCCCTACACTAGGTCTCCACTGGATCGAGCCTATGTGGCGAGTAGGTTAGGGCTCGACATACATGTGCTTTCGGAAAGGCTTCACATTCTTAAGAGAGCGCACGGAATCCGTTCGGATGTGACTATCTGCCTTGACGATGGAGAGGTGTACAATTCTCAAACTGAGGAAAGCTTAGGGAGTCGGTGCCGTCGCAGAAGTGGTTGAAATTCAAGGTGGTGTAGTCTCCGGCTGGACAACAAGCCAACTCGGCGGTGAGACGCCGAAGGAGACCACACCATGGACAAGGATAGCAGAAACGCCGCCAGCGAGTCGCGGATCTTCCTCGGCGAGGCGTGGTTCGATCCGATCGAGCTGGGCATCCGGGAGCGCATTCGCGGCTTCATCGAGGTGCTGGTGGATGAGGAGCTGAACGACGCGCTGGGCCGTGCACGCTACCAGCGGCCGAGGCAGACAGTGGACGCCGAGCCGGCGGGGGCGAGAGTCGGGTATCGCCACGGTCGGCGGAAACGCCAACTGCTCGGCTCATTCGGGCCGGTGACGATCAGCGTGCCGCGAGCGCGGCTGACCTGCGACGATGGCACGAGCCAGGAATGGCACAGCAAGGTGTTGCCACGCTATGCGCGAATGACACGGCAGGTCGAGGCGCTGATTGCCGGCGCCTACTTGTCCGGCAGCAACACGCGCCGGGTGCGGCGAGCGTTAGCAGCGCTGTTCAAAGGTGCAGTTTCGAAAGATACTGTGAGCCGGGTCTGGCGGAAAGTGCAGGCCGCCTGGGAGGCGTGGTGCCGCCGCTCGCTGGCGGAACAGGACGCCGTGCGGCTGATCCTCGATGGCACGGTGGTACGGGTGCGGCTCGACCGCAAGGCGACGTCGATCTCGCTGCTGGTGGTGCTGGGTATTCGCCGTGATGGCCAGAAGGTGCTGCTGGCGGTGCGCAACATGGGTGGCGAGAGCGAGGCGGCCTGGCGCAGCCTGCTCGATGATCTGATCTCACGCGGTCTGAAGACCCCCGGCTTCGTCATCATTGATGGCGCGTCGGGGCTGGAGAAGGCACTCGGTCTAGTGTGGCCGGAGGCTTTGGTGCAGCGCTGCACGGTGCACAAGCATCGCAACCTTCTGGCGCACGCTCCTGAGCGGCTGCATGAAGAGATCTCGAGCGACTACAACGGCATGATCTACGCCAAGACAGCGAAGGAGATCGAAGCGCGCCGCAAGTCGTTCATCCGCAAGTGGCGACTGAAATGCCGCGCCGCGGCGGACAGCCTGGAGGAAGCCGGAGACCGGCTGTTCACCTTCACCCGGTTGCCCGAAAGCCAGTGGCGATCGGCGCGTACCACCAATGCGATCGAGCGGCTGCACGAGGAGTTCAAGCGCCGCATCAAGACGCAGACCGTCCTTCCATCAGCGGAAACCGCGGCCATGCTGTTCTGGGCGCTGTTGGCCTCCGGCCAAATCACCATGCGCAAGGTGGACGGATGGCAGACACTCGCCGAGGCGCCTGCTCCTCAATGCATTGATCTCGCTGCATAACGCGATAAGCTGAGCCCGCCGGAGACGACGCTACGCAAATTTCCACCAACTCTGCGACACGACCAGGGAGTCTCTACGATGTTTGATGCGTTCGCAGCAACCCTGTGGAGCATATGATGCCAGCAATGCATCGGCCAATGGCGACGCTTAGGTTGTACTCGGATACGCTAGACCCGATGGTGGTATCTGGTATCCTCTCCATGAAGCCAGACTTAGCCGCCAAGAAGGGCGAAGGGCTCACAGAACGAGCGGACAAGACGTGGGTCCCCGCAAAAGTAGGAACATGGCTCATTACCACGCGCTGGCATGTAACGGAGCCGAGTCCAGCAGAACATCTATCTTGGCTCCTGCATTTGGTCGCGCCCAAGCTCCTTGCATTAAAAGCAGCGGTGCCAGCTTTGCGCGCTGATTTCTCCTTGTTGGTGCACGATGGAGATTTTGAAACAAAGAGTCTGCCCTCGGACCTTCTCAGGGAAGTTGTCTCAATAGGAGACTTGGAAATCGAGGCTCCAGAGCGCGCTATGGATGTTATCCTAGATTCTAAGAACATAAGCAATTATTTAACCTCATAGTCAACTAAATCTCCCATTGCTCAAACATGCGGACTAAGTCTGTGATTTCCCAAAGCCTATCGCTTACGCCAGGGGCCATCGCAGACTTCCCGCCTTTCAGGTCGCCACACCTTCCGAGCGACATAGCAGCGGGTCTCTCCCCGAGTCATCGCTCTTCGGCTCTTCGGTCTTCTCCCCGTCGCCAGATCAACGATGAGCTTGGCGAGTTGGTTCGGGTCGGGGGGCGTTGGGGTGTCTCGGCATGCCTGGTAAGACTACCCGAGCTTGCGGAATGTCTCAGTTTGAAGGAATATATTCCGATCCGCGCCGCAGTCTTCACGTGAGGGTCCCAGGGTGCGATGATTCCCCTTAACCAGAGGAAGGGCTACGGTAGAGACGCTTCCCGAGTTGGGAACAAGGTCAACACCAGACCCTTATCTTGGGTGACCCGAGGGCTGAAAGCTCGCCCCTGAAAGTCATCATCAGGAGGTTGTTGCAACTGTCTTTTTAGGACAGTGCCGGTTTGCTCAGTCGGAGAAGGAGAGCCTGAGGATAACGATGAGCGCGGTGACGACTATACAAATATTCTGCCAAAGAGAGCGCGAACACAGCGCATGGTTCCATATACTACTGTCAAATGGTGTGATTCAGAAGGTCGGCCAGTTTCCGTCATTGGCCGATATTGCCGATGATGAGGCACGAAATTACTGCAAAATCCTTGGACAGCATGACAGTAGGGAATTTAGCCGTGCTATCAGACTGGCTGCGCATGGAGTCGGCATCGGTTCTTTTGTTTATCTCAGAAGGATATTTGAAAGGCTCATCGTCTCCCGCTTTAGCCAATTCAAGGAAATCGAAGGTTGCCATACGCGGGCGAGCGCAGAGATTTTAATATATCAATCGTCACCCGCGGAGGATTTTACCGAGAGACGATCGCACTAATGAAGCAGAAAGTGGGAAATGGCTACACCGTCTCGGAGCACCTGTTCAAGAGAACTGATAATGCCGAGGCTCAGGTCTGGGAAAGAGTCAGTCCGGACTTTCCACGCGAGCCAGATCATCCTGCGCAGTAAACTTGGCGAGGCGGCGTGCTGCGACCGAGCGGTCTTTCATAAGTGGTCTTCTGCGGCACCGCTGATTTCGCAGGAACCGGGTATAGGATGGCGCATACGCGCGCATCTCCCAGCACCGACGACCGCGCCGCCCGCGCCCGATGGCGCCCGATCGACACCGACGAGCCGTGGCGTCCGCGAGCGAGCCGGGGTGTCGATCGCGATAACCCTCGTTCCCGGCAGACAACTGTATCGTCGTGAACCGCCAGAGTCGCCTCTCCTCAATCTTGCGCCCGATAACGTCCTTTATCATGCGGGAGATGGGCGGACAACTCGCGGCCATGGTAAGAACAGACCATGATCACAAAATCCTCTCCCACTCTGCGGGAGAGGTCGGTTCGCGAAGCGAACCGGGTGAGGGAGTCGGCGCAATAAGGGCCCTCACCCGGCCCGATACACGGACCTCTCACTCCTAGGAAAAAAAGCCTTGGCTACGGATCGATCAGGGATATAATCGCCCCGATGTCACATAGCACCTCAGCAAGCCCTACCAACCTCGCCGACCAACTCCCGGCCGACGTGTACCACTACCTCATCCACACGCTCTGCCTCAGCCTGCCCCCACCGCTCACCGACAGCCCCGAAGACCTCGCCCGCCGCAACCATTTCGCCATCGCCCGCATCGCCGCGCTGCAACCAGCCAACGCCACCGAGGCCGACCAGGCCGCCCTCTACGTCGCTGCCTCCGAGCAGTGGAAAGAGTACCTGCGCATCGCCCACGAACCGGACACCTCACCCTCCGGCGCCATGAAATGCCGAGCCCAGGCCAATGCCATGATGCGCCAGGCGCAAGGCGCGCTCAGAATGCTGTTTCGCATGCAGGCAGCCCGGCAGAAGCTGGAAGCGAACACCGAAGCCCGCGCCCGCGCCGCGCACAGCGAGCATCGCGCCACCACCCTGATGCATCAGGCGTTGTCCCCTCAGCCCGCGCCCGCGCCGACAGCCAAGCCAGCAACCCCGGCACCAAAGCCGCAACCGCAACCCGCGCCTGCGTGGCAACCCCACCTCGCCCCCCAACCCGCCGCCAATCGTCACCCCGCCGTCGCCTTGGGCACAACTGCGCTCACCCCCCTGACACCCCGCGCCACCTAGGCCCGGACGGTACGGGAGGGGCGACCCCCAATTCCACCTCCCCTTGCGAAACGGGGCCAGGGGAGGGGGCCTCTCCGGCGAGGCACCATACCGCCGAGCGCCGCGATCTTGCGGAACACCACCGCGGGACCCAACGAGGCCACCATCTCCCCAAGCGCGACGATCTTGCGGCAGCGGGCAGCAACGCGCCTCGACGGACCCACATCCGTTCGCGACAGAGAGCCTCCCCCCGAGCTCCGGCCGAGCATTGGTTCGCCTGCCTGCCCCAACTGTGGCGAAGGTTGCCTTCGCTTCGGCCACACGTCATAAGGCGTGTCCCTGGGTTCGCTTAAAGATATCTCACCACGTGATCCAATCTCTCGCGTAACGCGAAATGAGACGATCATGAGAACAGACCGCGCTCATGATCGCCTGCCCGCGAGAAGCTGACGCTTCGCTTCGGCAAACGCAGGCGCGGCAAACCGGATGAGCGCGTCGTCCACGGCGACGCTCCCGCACCGCGAGTTTCCCTCACCCCGAGAACCCTCTAATCTTTCTCCGACCGCCGGAATAGAACGAGAGGGTTCGACATGGCTGATCCCGCACCGTTCCGACCTTACGCACCGGGCACCCAGCCCCCCTACGACGTGCCGGCCTATCTCGGCACCGCCAAGCGGCATCCCAAACAACCCCTGCATCCGATGCCGCACACCATCACCGAAACCACCGGGCCCAGCTTCTCCGCAGAGCGGTTCCCACCGACGGCGGATTTGACAAAGCCGGACGGCGAGCCGGCCCAGGGTGAGCGGATCATCGTGGCCGGTACGATTACTGACGAAGATAGCCGCCCGATGCCGCACACGATGGTCGAGATTTGGCAGGCCAATGCCGCCGGCCGATACCATCACCCTGCCGACCAGCACGACGCGCCGCTCGATCCGAATTTCCGCGGTGCCGGGCGTGTGTTCACGGATGAGGAGGGCCGCTATCGGTTCGTCACGATTCGCCCCGGCGCCTATCCCTGGCCCAACCACCCCAACGCCTGGCGGCCAAACCACATCCATTTCTCGTTCTTCGGCCCTGCCTTCGCCACGAGGCTCATCACCCAGATGTATTTCCCGGGCGACCCGCTGCTGCCTCTCGATCCAATCTTCAACGGCATTCCGGACGAGCAGGCACGCAACCGCCTGGTCGCAGCGTTCGACCTGACGCTGACCCAGCCCGACTGGGCGCTGGGCTACCGCTTCGACGTCGTGCTACGCGGCAGCGACGCGACTCCCCAGGGCATCTGAAGCGCGTACACCACCTCCCTCTCTCCTTGCGGGAGGGGGTGGGAGGGGCCGCGGGGAGTAGGCGGTGTCCCGCCATCGGAGCCCGACATGCTCGAAACCCTCGTCGCCCTACTTGCGGCAACCGCCATCGCCGTGCCGATCTCTCGACGCCTCGGCTTCGGCAGCATCCTCGGCTACCTGATCGCCGGGGTGGTCATCGGCCCGTCAGGGCTTCGCCTGGTCACCGATGTCGATCACATCCAGAGCGTGGCCGAGCTCGGCGTAATCATGCTGTTGTTCCTGATCGGACTGGAGGTGCGCCCGCACCGGTTGTGGGTCCTGCGCAAGGCAGTATTCGGTCTCGGCCTCGGCCAAGTGGTGCCGAGCGCCATACTCCTCTCCGGCCTCGCTCATCTTGCCGGCGTTGCCTGGGCTGGAGCTGCGGTAATTGGTGCCGGGCTCGCTCTATCCTCGACCGCGATCGTGCTGCCGATGTTGGGCGAGCGCCAATTGCTGTCCTCGACCGCCGGCCGCGACGCTTTTGCAGTGCTGCTCTTCCAGGATATGGCGTTCGTCCCGCTGGTCGCACTCGTGCCGCTGGCCGGCACTGCGGGCGTGTCGCTGCACTTCCCGAACCACCTCCCTTGGCACGAGGCGGCGCGCGGGCTGGCTGCGGTTGTCGCAATTCTGGTCGGCGGCAGTTTCCTGGTGCGCCCGTTGTTCCGTACCGTGGGTGGTGCGAGGACGCCCGAAGTGTTCACCGCCACTGCGCTGCTGCTCGTTGTTGGAACCGCCGCGCTGGCCGAATGGGCGGGACTTTCCATGTCGCTTGGCGCGTTCATGGCCGGTGTGGTGCTGTCCGATTCCGAGTACCGTCACGAGCTGCAGGCGGATATCGAGCCGTTCGAAGGCCTGCTGCTCGGCTTCTTCTTCATCTCGATCGGCATGTCAGCAAACTTGGCTCTCGCGATCGAGCATCCGGCCTTGGTCTCGCTCTGCGTCGCAGCGTTGCTTGCGGTCAAGCTGCCAGTAGCGTTCGCGCTGGGAATGGTGAAGCGCGGCACGGTGCAGAGCGCGCTGCGATTCGCCATCGCCCTGCCCGAAGGCAGCGAGTTCAGCTTCGTGCTGTTCGGTGCTGCAGTCTCGGCTGGCGCATTGGCGCAGAGCGAGGCAGATCTCGCCATTCTGACTGTGGCGGTATCGATGGCGGTGGCTTTCGGCAATCCCACGCGCGAGGACGTGTTGCGTGCGGCCGGCGCCGAGACCGCCCGTGTTCTGGTGATAGCCCTCGACGAAATGGACGAGACGTTGCAAGTGGCGGAGATCGCGAAGCGCCATTTCCCGCACCTCGCCATCTTCGCCCGCGCCCGCAATCGGCATCATACACATCTGCTGATGGATCTTGATATCGCCGGGATCATCCGCGAGACATTCTATTCGAGCCTGAGGCTCACCGAAATGGTGCTGGATGCGCTCGACGTGCCGCCGGAAACGGCGCGCCGTTCGATCGAGCTGTTCCGCGAACATGACGAACGCAACTTGATCGAGACCTACGCCATCGCGCATGACGAGCAGCAGTTGATCCAGAGTTCCCAACAGGCCGCGCAAGAGCTGATGGAGCTGTTCGAGGCGGACAGTGCGGAGCAGTTGCAGAGCGCCCCCGCGGGGTGACTTCAAATCACCTCTCCCGCAGGGCGGGAGAGGTCGGTTCGCGAAGCGAACCGGGTGAGGGTTCCGCCAGCGCGCACGGGAGAAGTGAACGTGTCCCCTCAGATCGCCGCGGCGTAGGCCGGCCGCCGTGGGTCTGCGCCGGCTGCGATCAGCCCCGTCGCCGGATCCGTGCGGATCGCCTCAACGCTGCCGGCAAGCCACGTCCAATCCGGCCACACGCTGATCTCATGCCCGAGGCGCGCCAGCGCATCCCGTGTCGTCGCCGGAATGCGACCCTCCACCGCCAAGCGGCCGGGGAAATACTCGAACGGCGCGAACGAAGATGGGAACGAGTAGCTGGCGACGCGCGGTGCTTCGATTGCCGGCTGCAGGTCCATGCCGAAATGCAGCACGTTAAGTAGCACCTGCAGCATTGCCTGGGTCTGCACGTCGCCCCCCGGCGTACCGAACGGCATCACGCCGCCATCTCGCGTGACCACGATCGCGGGGTTCGGCGTCAACCGTGGCCGTTTGCCGGGCGCTACCCCGCTGGGGTGCTTCGGGTCGGGTCGGCTCTGGCTGCCGCGCGATGAAGACGTGATGCCGAGCCCGGGAATAATTGGCGAGGCCGATGATCCGTCGGATGGCGTGGCGCTGAACGCATTGCCCCAGCGGTCCACCGCGCAGGCATAGGACGTGTCGGTCTCCACGCGCGGCAGCGCCCCGCCGGATGCAGCGAAGCCGCGCGTGACGTCGTCCAGTGGCGCCGGCATCTCCGGACACGCGCGCTCGGCGCTGAACGCGGCGGCACGCCGGGCGATCGTCTCCGGCGCCAGTAGCCGATCAATCGGAACATCCACGAAAACAGGGTCGCCGAAATAATGCTCGCGATCGGCGAAGGCGAGCTTCAGGCATTCGGTGATCACGTGCAGATACTCGGGCGAATTGTGTGCCAGCCCGCCGATGCCGACACGCTCGACCAGCAGCAAAGCCTCGAGCAGTGCCGGCCCTTGGCACCAAGGGCCGCACACCATCACCTCGTGACCGCGCCATGTCCGTCGCACCGCGGGTTCGAGCCGCGAATGGTACTCGGCAAGGTCTTCCGCCGCGAGCAGCCCGCATTCGCGACGATGGAAGGCGACGATCTCGCGGGCGATGTCGCCGCGATAGAACGCATCGCGCGCCGCAGCCAGACCGGCGGCACGGCCATGGCGTGCGGCGACTGTCTTCTCCTGGTCGGCCATGTAGCGGATCGTGTTCGCCAGTTCGGCCTGCACAAATTTCTCGCCTACGGCCGGCGAGCGACCGCCGGGCAGGAAGACCGCCGCGTTCTGCGGCCAGCGTGCGTAGTCGGCGGCGTGTGCGCGGATGGACTCGGCAAAACAGCGGATAGACCGCGAAGCCCTCCGCGGCGAACCGAATCGCAGAGGCGGCGACGTCGCCGAAGCTCGTGGTGCCGTGGCGCTCCAGTGCCGTGATCCAGGCATCGGGCGCCGCCGGCACCACCGTGCGCAGGATGCCGATGGGGATACGTCCGCCATGATGGCGCATGAACAGATCGGGCTGCAGCGCACGCGGCCAGTGACCAAGCCCGGCGATCGTTTCCACTGTACCGTCGGACAGGCGAAGCATGATCGGCGCAACGCCGGCGAAATTCACCAGATCGGGCTGCAGCACGCCGAGCGCGATACCGGCGGCGCAGCCGGCGTCGATCGCGTTGCCGCCGCCTTCGAGGACCGAGAACCCAGCCATGGCGGCAAGATAGTGACCGGCGGAGACGGCATGGCGCGTGCCGCAAATGGTGGGACGATGAGATGTCATCGCGTGTCTCCGTTGCTGCTCCGTGCGACGTACCGGGAGCGCTGCCATCACAGTATTCTCTCGGGATGCGAATCGTGCAACAGCGGTTCGTGTTGACCACGACCTACGGTGCGATAAGGGAGGTGAGGTATGCGCAAAAGCTCGGTGCGCCTGGAGCGAAGCTTCACGATCGGACGCACCGATCGACGCCTGTTCGGCGCGTTCATCGAGCATCTCGGCCGTTGCGTGTATGGCGGGATTTTCGAACCAGATCATCCGACCGCGGACGCCAAGGGATTCCGTCAGGACGTGATGGCGCTGGTGCGCGAGCTGTCGCCGACAATCATGCGCTACCCCGGCGGCAATTTCGTGTCCGGCTACAATTGGGAAGATGGTGTCGGGCCGCCCGCCCAGCGCCCGGGTCGGCTCGACTATGCGTGGTTGTCTACTGAACCCAACACTTTCGGAACCAATGAATTTATCGATTGGTGCCGCGCGGCGGATGTCGAGCCCATGTTGGCGGTCAATCTGGGAACGCGAGGTCCCGCCGAGGCAGCACGCTTCATCGAGTACTGCAATCACCCCGGTGGCACGGCGCTATCTGAGCTGCGCCGCGCCCATGGTTGGAACGAGCCGCATGGGGTGAAGTTCTGGTGCCTGGGCAACGAGATGGACGGGCCCTGGCAGACTGGTGCCAAGACCGCCGAGGAATACGGCCGGGTCGCGGCCGAGACGGCGAAGCTCATGCGCTGGGTGGACGACAGCATCGAATTGGCAGCCTGCGGCTCGTCTGGCCGCAACATGCCGACATTCGGTGATTGGGAACGAACGGTGCTGGAGCACACATTCGAGCACGTCGAGTGGATTTCGCTCCACACCTATCTGAACAACTGGGCCGGCGATACCGCCGCGTTTGTTGCCAGCTCTGATCTGATGGACAGCTTCATCGAGGAGGTGGTGGCGATTGCCGACAGCGTCGCGGCACGGCGACGCTCGCGCAAACGCATCATGCTGAGCTTCGACGAGTGGAACGTGTGGTATCGTACCCGTCTTCCGAGCGAGGCACGAGTTCAGGCCCGGATGGCCCGTGGCGCCACCGATTCTGGAAGAGATCTACACTGTGGAAGACGCGCTGGCGTTCGGCGGCGCGTGCATTGCCTTGCTGAATCACGCCGACCGAGTCCGCTGCGCCTGCCTGGCACAGCTCGTCAACGTGATTGCGCCGATCATGACGGAGACGGGTGGCACCGCCTGGCGGCAGACGATCTTCTATCCGTTCGCGCATATGAGCAGATACGGTCGTGGAGACGTGCTGCGTACGCGGATCGATAGCGAGACATATACAACCACGTATAACGATCCGCGGGGAGATACCGACAATTTCATCCTCCTGCCTGACGTGCCGTATCTGAAGTTGGCGGCAGTCCGCACAGACGAAGACGGGCTGACCCTGTTTGCCCTCAACCGCGATCTCGGGAACGAGATGCAGATCGATGTCGGGATCGGGGGATTTCCGACATTGGCAGTACGAGGCGCCGTCACGCTGCACGATGTCGACCTGCAGGCGGCGAACTCCGGCAGTGCCCCGGAACGGGTCAGGCCGAGAGTGTTGGCGGGAGTAACGGCATCCGCGGGGAGTATGCGTGCGACATTGCCACCCGCATCGTGGTCGATGATCCGTCTGGCGCCCGCATAGGCGGACGCTCCGGTGACGCTTCGCCGGTTTGACAGGTGCGTCGATCAGCGCCAAAAATACAGGTTCTCGCGCAGGTTGGGCTCGCGGGAACTTTCTGTCCCTGAACGAGGTTCTCAATGATATCCGCCCTGATGCCGAACTACGCCCGTGCCGACCTCGCTTTCGAGCGCGGCGGAGGCGCCTGGTTGTGGACGGTTGACGGGCGACGATTCCTCGATTTCGGTTCCGGCATCGCGACTGCTTCGCTGGGTCATGGCAACAAGCACCTGGCGAATGCGATCGCCGAGCAGGCGGCCAAGGTGATGCACGTCTCCAACCTGTATCGCATCCCGCAGGCTGAACGTCTGGCGGAGCGGCTGGTCGCTGCGACTTTCGCGGACAGCGTGTTCTTCTGCAACTCGGGCGCTGAGGCGAACGAGGGCATGATCAAGATGATCCGCAAGACAATGGCGGAGAGTGGCAAACCCGAGCGATTCCGTATCATCTGCTTCGATGGCGCCTTCCACGGTCGCACGCTGGCCACCCTGGCGGCGACCGGCAATGCCAAATATCTCGCGGGTTTCGGCCCGCCGGTCGAGGGCTTCGACCACGTGCCGTTCAACAATATGAATGCGGTGCGCAACGCGATCGGCCCTGCCACCGCCGGCATCCTGGTCGAGCCGGTGCAGGGCGAAGGCGGCGTGCGTCCCGGCGATCCGCAATTCCTGCGCGACCTGCGCGCCGCATGCGACGAGTACGGGCTGATCCTCGGCATGGACGAGGTGCAGTCCGGCATGGGCCGCAGTGGCAAGCTATTCGCGCATGAATGGGCGGGCATCACGCCGGACGTCATGTCCGCGGCCAAGGGTATTGCCGGCGGCTTCCCGCTCGGTGCCGTGCTGGCCAAGGAGTTCGTGGCGAAGAACATGGTGCCCGGCACGCACGGCAGCACCTTCGGCGGCAACCCGCTGGCCTGCGCGGCCGGCAACGCAGCGCTGGATGTGATCCTGGCGCCGGGATTCCTCGCCGATGTGGAACGCAAGGGCCGCAAGCTGCGCGCCGGGCTGGAGAAGATCGTGCAGCAGTATCCGCAAGTGTTCGAAGACGTCCGCGGTCTCGGTTTGCTACTCGGGATGAAATGCGTGCTGCCGCAGGCGGAAGTGCAGGCCGCGTGCATCGCCGAAGGGCTGCTGGCAATCACCGCCGGCGAGAATGTGCTGCGGTTGGCGCCACCACTCGTGCTGACCGACAGTGACATCGACGAAGCACTGGCGATGCTCGATCGCGCGTCGCGTCGGTGCCTGCCCTCAGCCGCGAAGGCTGCCGCGAAATGAGCGCATCGCTGCGCATGGCCGGTGCCGCCGAGCGGGATCGCTCGGCGGCCGGCGGTCAGTCCTCTAGCGCGCGGCACTTCCTCGACCTGCGCGACTTTGATACCAAGACGCTGCGCCAGATGCTGGACATTGCCGTCGGCTTCAAGGCTGCCGGCGGTGTGTCGTCGCGCCCGCTCGCCGGCAAGATGCTCGCGCTGATCTTCGAGAAACCGAGCACGCGCACCCGCGTCTCCTTCGAAGTCGGGATGAGGCAGCTCGGCGGCGACGTGATTGTCCTGAACGCGCGCGACATGCAGTCCGGCCGCGGCGAGAGCGTCGCGGATACCGCGCGCGTGCTGTCGCGTTACGTCGATGGGATCATGCTGCGCACCGACCGCGTGTCGAAGCTGCACGAGTTGGCGCAGTACGCCACGGTGCCGGTGATCAACGGTCTCACCGACACCTCGCATCCCTGCCAACTCATGGCCGACGTGCTGACCTTCGAGGAGCATCGCGGTCCCATTGCCGGTCAGGTCATCGCCTGGTGCGGCGACGGCAACAACGTGGCTCGAAGCTGGATCGAAGCAGCAGTGCGCTTCGGCTTCATCCTGCGCCTGGCCACGCCCGATGCGCTGCAGCCCCCGGCGGCGCTGCTCGACTGGGCGCGCGCGCAGGGCGGACGGATTGAGCTCTCGGATGATCCCGAAGTGGCAGTGGCCGGGGCGCGCGCCGTGGTGACCGACACCTGGGTGAGCATGGCGGACAATCCGAACGAGAGCCGGCACAATCTGTTGGCGCCGTATCGGGTGACCTCGGCGCTGATGGCGAAGGCAGCACCGGACGCGATCTTCCTGCACTGTCTTCCGGCGCATCGCGGCGAAGAGGTCACCGCGGAAGTGATCGACGGGCCGCAGTCCGTGGTGTTTGACGAGGCAGAGAACCGTCTGCACGCGCAAAAGGGCGTGCTTGCCTGGGCGCTAGGGGCGGCACGGTAGCTATGAGGCCTCCAATTTTCTCGCGCAGCCCTGACGTGATCGAACATAAGTCCGACATCGGACGGGATCACCCGATCCGGTCGGCGGCAGGCCCTACCCACCTTCCAGCTTCGGAATAAAGAACACCTCCGACCCTGGCCTGATTAGCTGATAATACCCCACCTCGTGGATCTCTCCGTCGATCGCGACGGTGGTCTCCTCCTCTAGGTGCGCGCCCAGCCCAGGATATCGCCGATCCATCTCTTTGATGACGCCGCGCAGGTTTTTCGCCTCCACAGCGAATTCAGTAACACCGCCGGTATAGCGGCGACTGAACCCGCTGGTGAATACCACACGCGCTGGCGCGTCCGCCACGCGCCTACCCCCCGTCGATCGCCGCGAGCACTTTCGGCGGCGACATCGGCAGTTCGGTCAACCGCCGACTGATGGCCCGATCGATCGCATTCGCCATGGCAGCCATTGGCGGGACGATGTTGACCTCGCCGACGCCCTTGGCGCCGTACGGATGGGCAGGATTCGGTACCTCCACCAGCAGCGCCTCGATCATCGGCAGGTCGGATGCGACCGGGCAGCGGTAGTCCAGGAAGCCCGGATTCTCGAGCCGGCCCTTGGCGTCGTAGATGTACTCCTCGTTGAGCGCCCAACCGATGCCCTGCACCACGCCGCCCTGGATCTGCCCCTCGACGTAGCTCGGGTGGATGGCGCGGCCGACATCCTGCGCAGCGACGAAGCGCAGCACCTTCACCTTCCCGGTCTCCGGATCGACTTCGACATCGCAGAACTGAGTGGAGAAACCGGGCGCCTGCCCGCCGGCATTCACCGAAGCCGCCGACGTGATCGGCCCGCCGGTTTGCGCGCTTTTCGCCGCGATCTCCTTCAGCGACAGCGGTTTGAAATCGCCAACATTAGCGCCGGCCGGTTTCGCATATCCGTCCTCCCACACCACGGCGTCTGGATCGACGTCCCAGATCATAGCCGCCCGCTTGCAAAGATCCTTGATAACGCTCCGTGTCGCCTCCACGACCGCAGTGCCAGAGGCGAACGTAACGCGCGAGCCGCCGGTGACGTGCGTGTAGCCTACCGAGCCGGTGTCGGCGACGATCGCTCGCACCTGGTAGTAATCGACGCCCAGCGTCTCCGCCGCCATGATCGCCATCGAGGCCCGCGACCCGCCTATATCTGGGCTGCCGGTAGCTACCAGCACAGTGCCGTCGGCATTGACCTGCATGGTCGCGCTGGATTCGCCACCGCCGTTGAACCAATAGCCGGAGGCGACGCCGCGCCCCTGGTTCTTCCCGAGCGGCGCGGTGTAGGCCGGATGCTTCAGCAACGCCTCTATGGTCTCGACGTACCCATTATGCGCGTGCTTCGGTCCATAGATCGTCGGCGTGCCGGCGCGGGCGGCGTTCTTCAGCCGCAGTTGCAGTGGGTCCATGCCGATCTTTTGCGCCAGCATATCCAGCACGCTTTCCACCGCGAAGGCGGAAATCGGTGATCCCGGCGCGCGATACGCCGCCGATTTCGGGCGGTTGCAGACGACATCATAGCCGATAGTGCGGGCATTCGGTATGTCGTACGGCGCGAACGCGCAGAGGCACGCATTCATCACCGGCGACCCCGGGAACGCGCCCGCCTGGAACTTGAACAGGCCGTCGGCCGCGGTGATCTTGCCGTCGTTGGTGACGCCAATCTTCACCCACATCGACGAGCCAGAAGTCGGGCCGGTCGCCCGGAATACATCCTCCCGATTCATTTGCAACTTAACCGGCCACCCGGACTTGCGGGCGAGCAAGGCGGCCACCGGCTCCAGATAGGTCACAGTCTTGCCGCCGAAGCCGCCGCCGATCTCGGCCGCGTGGACGCGCAGATCGCCAATCTTCAAGCCGAGCAACTGAGCGGTCAGCGCGCGCATCTGGAAATGACCCTGGCTCGAGCTCCAGATCTCGCCCTGGCCGTCGGCCTCGAACCGGGCGACGCAGGCATGCGGCTCGATATAGGCCTGATGCACCGCGGCCGTCTTGAACTCGCGTTCGATGATCACGTCGGCCGCGGCGAAGCCAGCGTCGAGATCACCGATCTTGAACTCGAGCCGTTTGGATATGTTGGAAGGCTTGGTCGGCGCCGGCTCGATGCCGCGGGTGATCATGTCCGGAAACAGCAGCGGCGCGTCCGGCTGCATCGCCTCGTCCACGTCGATGACGTGCGGCAGCACCTCGTAGTCGATCTCGATCAGATCGAGCGCCTGCGCCGCGACGCTCTCGCTGATCGCGGCGACGGCGGCGATCGCGTGGCCTTCATACAGCGCCTTCTCGCGCGCCAGGATGTTGCGCGTGACGTGCCAGAAATTCACCGCCACCCGCTCCGGGCCGATATAGTCGAATTTCTGCTCCGGCAGGTCCGCTGACGTCACCACTGCCTTGACGCCCGGCAGCGCGGCCGCCTTCGACGTGTCGATCGACCGGATACGCGCATGCGCGTGCGGCGAGCGCAGGATCTTGCCGACCAGCATGCCCGGCCACATCACGTCCGCGCCATACAGCGCGCGCCCAGTCACCTTCGGCACGCCGTCAGGGCGGATCGGCCTGGTGCCGACCCACTTGAACCGCTTGACTGACTCGCTCGTCCCTCGATCGATCACTGCTGAGTTGTTCACCGCACCCTCGCCTGAATGATCCACGTCGTACGTCTGATCGCCTGAGGCTAGCGCCCCACAGTGCCGCCGCCAAGACGAGCCTTGGCGCCGGTCCATGTTGCCGGCCGCCGGGCGCGGGGCGGATACTCCTGCACCACGCCACCTGGAGAGCCGCATGCCGTCGATGCAAGGGAAGACCGCGTTGCTGGAGTTGCTGAAGCAGGAAGGCGTGCGCGTCATGTTCGGCAATCCCGGCACGACCGAACTGGCCCTGATGGATGCGCTCGCGGTGGAGAGCGAGCTACGGTACGTGCTCGCTTTGCAAGAAGCTGCGGCAATGGCGATGGCGGACGGCTACGCGCAGGCGGCGGGTACGCTGGCGGTGGTCAACCTGCATGTGGCGCCCGGCCTCGGCAATGCGTTGGGCATGCTGTACGACGCGCAGAAGGCGGGCTCTCCGATCTTGGTCACTGCCGGCCAGCACGATCAGGGATTCAACTTCACCGAGCCTCTGCTCTGGGCAGATCTGCCGACCATCGCCCGGCCGTTCGTGAAATGGGCGTACGAGGTCCGCCGGCTGGAGGACTTGCCGCGCGCCGTGCATCGCGCCGCGAAGACTGCGCTGGCGCCGCCGATGGGGCCGGTCTTCCTGTCGCTGCCCTTTGACGTCCTGATCGCGTGCGCGGAACTGGATCTGGGTGCGCCCACACGTGTGGCGCCGCGTTTGCGCGGAGACACCCAGGCGATCGCGCAGGCGGCGGAGCTGTTGGCCCGCGCCCAGCGTCCCGTCATCATGGCCGGCGACGCCGTGCCGCAGAGCGGCGCACTGCATGAGCTCGTGCGACTTGCCGAGACTCTCGGCGCCCCCGTCTACGACGAAGGGATGGCGAGCCGAGCGATGTTCCCATCGTCGCATCCGCTCTATCGCGGCACGTTCGCGCGGCTTCCCGCAGTGATCCGCGGCATCCTGCAACAGCACGACCTACTGCTCTCGGTCGGCGCCGACCTGTTCACCCTGTCGCTACCGGGCGAGGTGGAGCCGGTGCCGGAGGACATGCCGGTTGTGCATCTCGACATCGATCCTTGGGAGCTGGGCAAGAATTATCCCGCCTCGGTCGCGATCCTGGGCGATCCCAAGGCAACCCTGCCGGAGCTGACGACGGCACTCGAACGGGGCATGTCGCCGGTACAGCGGGACCGCGCCGCCGTGCGTCTGGAGACGGAGCGAAGTGATGGCGCCGCCGCCCTGGCGAAGCTGCGTGCAGCGGCCGAGGCTACATGCGGCAAGCAGCCGATCCCGCCGCTCGCGCTGCTGCACGCAATCGCCGGACTGCTGCCGGCAAACGCGGTGGTAATCGATGAAACCGTGTCGTCCGGAGCTGGATTGCGACGTTTGCTGCAGAGCAACGATGCGCAAAGCTTCTTCGGGCTGCGCGGCGGCGGTATCGGCTGGGGCTTGCCAGCCGCGATCGGCGTCAAGTTGGCGGTGCCAGAGCGGCCGGTGGTGGCGCTGATCGGTGATGGCAGTGCCCTCTACACGATCCAGGGACTGTGGACGGCCGCACACGAGAAGCTGGCTGAGGTCTTCGTGATCATCAACAACAGTTCGTATCGAATTCTGAAGCAGCGGACCAATGCCATGCAGGCTTATGCGGCGCAGACCGGCCGCTATGTCGGCATGGACCTGGATGATCCGCCCATCGACTTCGTGAGCGTCGCCCGAGGATTCGGACTAGCGGCGCATCGGGCAGACACGATCGAGGACGTCCGCGCCCTTCTACACCAGGCGCTCCGTGCGGATCGCACGACGCTGATCGATGTCGAAGTCGAGCGAAACTGGCAGCCGGTGTAATCGGATGGATGGAGATGAAATATGAGCCAAACCCTGCCGCTGATCGACGAATTGCGCCGGCTGCTCTACACCCCGGTGCTGTCCGATGTGCTCGACAGCTTCGGGCTCATGCACCAGGCGCTGCGCCCGTTCGTGCGTCCGATCGACGAGTCTGCGGTGCTAATCGGCAGGGTTCGTACCGGCCGCTACGCACCGGTCGCCGGCGTCACGCCCGGTCGCAATCCCTACCTGCTGGAAATGGAGCTGATCGACAGCCTGCAGCCCGGCGAAGTCCCTGTCCTGGCCTGCGGCGGCCCGACCGAGACCATCGCGCCCTGGGGCGAGCTTCTGTCCACCGCCGCCCGCGCCCGCGGCGCCGCGGGATGCCTGACTGACGGGCTGGTGCGCGACATCGCCCGCATCCGCTCGATGGGATTCGCCGTTTTTCACGGCGGCATCGGCCCGCTGGATACCAAGGGACGGGCAGAGATGGTGGAGAAGGACGGCCCCGTCGAAATCGGCGGCGTACGAGCCTCGCCTGGCGATTGGGTGATGGGGGACGTCGATGGCGTGGTGATCGTCCCCGCCGACCGGGCGGAAGCGGTGTTCCGGGCGGCGCTTGACAAGATCGCTGCCGAGGATACCTCGCGCGCGGAACTCGCAGCCGGCGCCAGGCTTCAGGATGTGTATGCCCGGTATGGCGTTCTGTGAAAGAGAGGCAAGCGATGGACGCAGGTTATCCAGACACTCTGCTGCTGATCGACGGCAAATGGACCAAGGCGTCCGGCGGGCGGACCATCCCGATCGACAACCCCGCCACCGGCGAGACGATCGGGACCGTCGCGCATGCCAGCCGCTCTGATCTCGACCATGCGCTGGAAGCCGCCGACAAGGGATTTCACGTGTGGCGCAAGGTCTCCGCCTATGATCGCGCCAAACTGATGCGAAAGGCGGCCGGCTTGCTGCGCGATCGCGCCGACGCGATCGCCCGCATCATGACGCTGGAGCAGGGTAAGCCGCTTCCCGAGGCGAAGTTGGAGACGCTGGCTGGAGCCGACGTGATCGACTGGTTTGCTGAGGAAGCTCGTCGCGCCTATGGCCGCGTAATCCCGGCTCGCGCCGAAGGCATCTACCAGCTTGTGATCAAAGAACCGGTCGGCCCGGTTGCGGCGTTCACGCCATGGAACTTTCCCATCAACCAAGTGGTGCGGAAACTGTCCGCGGCGCTGGCCGCAGGATGCTCTATCGTCGTAAAGCCGCCCGAAGAAACACCGGCCTCGCCGGCCGAGCTGATCCGCTGCTTTGTCGATGCCGGCGTGCCGGCGGGCGTGGTCAATGTGGTGTACGGCGTGCCGGCGGAGATCTCGGAATATCTCATTCCCCATCCGGTGATCCGCAAGGTATCGTTCACCGGGTCAGTCGCGATCGGCAAGCAGCTTGCGGCGCTTGCCGGGGCACACATGAAGCGGGCGACCATGGAGCTCGGCGGCCATGCCCCGGCGATTGTGTTCGACGACGCCGACATCGACGCCGCGAGCCGGATCCTATCGGCAAGCAAGATCCGCAATGCCGGCCAAGTCTGCATCTCGCCGACCCAATTCCTGGTGCAGGAGCCGGTGTTCGACCAGTTCGTCGATAAATTCGTCACCCACATCAAGTCGGTGAAGGTCGGCGACGGGCTGGAGCCGGGCACGCAGATGGGGCCGATGGCCAATCCGCGCCGTATTCAGGCGATGGAAGCATTCATTGGCGACGCGGTGAAGCACGGGGCCGAGGTGCGCACCGGCGGCAACCGTATCGGGAATAAGGGCAACTTCTTCGAGCCCACGGTGCTGACGAATGTTCCCACCGACGCCCGCATCATGAACGAGGAGCCGTTCGGCCCGGTCGCCGTCATTGCTCCGTTCCGCGGCTTCGACGACGTTGTTGCCGAGGCGAACCGGCTTCCCTTCGGGCTGGCCTCTTATGCCTACACGCGTTCCGCGAAGACTGCGACTGCAATCGCCGCCGCAGTGGAGGCCGGGATGATGTCGATCAACCACCACGGGCTGGCGCTGCCGGAAGTTCCGTTCGGAGGTGTAAAGGATTCTGGTTACGGCTCGGAGGGCGGGCTGGAGGCGATCGAGGCCTATCTGAACACGAAGTTCGTGTCGCAGGCTGGGCTTTAGCGATCTCCCAGTCGATGCTCCGGCGCCACAGCAGCACAGGTTGGCGAAAATTGTTGCCGGATAGGCTGGCGGCGCCGGAGTAGAGCAGCTAAAACCGTTGCACCGGCGCGGCGAATCTGGCATGTGCCGTGGCCGGTTTTGATCGGCCCGGCGTGCAGATCCCGTTGTCGCCGCGCCGCGAGAAGCCACTGATCAACAGGAGACAGCATGTCGAAAGCCTTCATCGCCCAGGCGATCCAGGAGTCCGCCGACCTGACGGGAGCGGCGGCCAATCGTGCCGCGGGGTTCCTGATGGAGTTGATCGTTAAGGAACTGAAGAAGTCCGGCAAGTTCACGCTCCCGAGCTTCGGCACCTTCACGGTACGCAAGACTAAAGCCCGCAAGGGGCTAAATCCGCGTACCGGTGAGGCGATCAAGGTGAAGGCCGGCAAGACCGTCCGGTTCAAGGCTTCGCCCACGCTCAAGAAAGCGGTCTGACCAGCACAGCCTGCCACGCGCGGGCCGGTGCCGCTTCGGCGGGCCGGCCTCTTTGCTTTGACTCTGTACAATTAGTCTAAGACAAGCAACGTGCGGCGGAAGTCTCCGGCGGTCGTAAACATGTCCGCAGTGCTCCTCGGCACGCTCCTGGTGCCCCTCGACTCCGCTGTTAACGTCGATTTCCCTTGGATCACCGCACAGTTCCGGCTGCCGATCCCCGAGATCCAATGGTTGGTGATCAGCTATACGCTGAGCACTGCCAGCCTGATGCTCCTCGCAGGGCGCGTTGCCGACATGCTGGGCTATCGGCGGGTTTTTCTCGCCGGCTGCGTCTGGAGCGCGGCCGCCTTCGTGCTGTGCGGGATCGCCCCCACCTATGGCTGGCTGCTGGCGGCCCGAGCGATGCAGGGCGCTGGAGCGGGACTTATCCTGAGCTCCGGACCGGCGCTGATCACTGGCTTCTATGCTGATGCCGAGCGTGCCCGCGCGCTCGGCATCTACGCCGCGGCGCTCGGGCTCGGTGGCGCCGCAGGCCCGCTGCTCGGCGCAGTGCTGATCGCGCGGTTCGGCTGGAGCGCCGTGTTCTGGTTCCGCGCGCCGATGAGCGGCATTGCCTTCTTGCTCGGGCTCGCGTTGCCGCGCGCCGCCGCACCTGCTGCGCACGAGCGCTTCGATCTGCCCGGCGCCGTCCTGCTGGTGGTTGCGACCTGCGCTGCATTGCTTGCGCTGAACCAGGTGCGGCATGCGATCGTATTTGCGACGCTGGGCATCGTGACGATTCTTGCGAGTTGGGGCTTCGTCCAGCAGGAACGCCGTTTTCCGCAACCGATCATCGATGTCCGGTTGTTCCGCGACCGCGGCTTCGCGACGGCAAACGTGGCAAATGTGCTGATCAACCTCGCCGGGTTCGCGGTGTTGCTGCTGGTACCGTTTCAGCTCGCCCGATTCCCGAGACTCCCGGTTGCAGGTGCCGGGCTGCTGCTGGCGGCATCACCCGCTGGGCTCATGCTCTCGGCGCTGCTAGCCGGTCGCATGGCGAGGCGCCTGTCGCCGCACCGGCTGATGCTGTTGGGCGCGGTGGTGGCATCGGCGGGACTGCTGGGGGTGGCCTGTTTTGCCGAAAACCTGGATCCGCTTGCCCTGGCGGCACTCGTCCAAGGGGCGGGGCAGGGGCTGTTCCAGGTCGCTTATCTGGACCTTGTCACCGGCGCGATACCGCTACGCGACCGCGGTGTGGCGGGAGGTCTGGCGATGCTCACCCGCACGCTGGGCTTGGTCGGCGGAGCTACTCTGTTGATGCTGGTGTTCGAGACGGCGGAGCTTACAGCCGCGCGGCACGGAGCGGGGGCGCCCGCGGCCTTCCTGGTCGGCTTTCGCGCCGCGCTTTGCAGTGCCGCGGTTATCGCGGCGGTGGTGGCCGCGGCCGGTTCGCTCAGGTTTCCGGGCCGCGTACGAAGCACATGATGCCGAGTGCCGGTGTCCAGCATACGACGGCGCTGCCGGTCGGATTGTCGGAGCGCCGCAGCACGCTGGAGTCCGGCACCCTCTGCCAGACGCCCTGGATCATCGCCTCGTAATGGTCGCCATTGATACGGAAATCGGTGCGCCGGCAGTCTGCCTCCGAACAGCACGAAATTCCCGTTCCCGGCTGCATCAGGCTATGAAACCATGGCGCCAGGGTGGGATCAGCGTCGGGCGGCGGGTGGCCAAATGCGGCGCCCGCCAAAGAGACGAAGAGAGTGGCCCCAAGCAGCGTGCGGATCATGCAGAGCTCCAGGCAAGGATATTAGGGAAAATGGTTCTGCCTGATTGCCGCTCAAGAATGTCTGCACATCTGTTTGAGACCAGAGTTCAGCGTTCCCACGGAACCGTCTCGCCCCCTTCACCTTCGGGCAACCCGGCAAGATTTTTATATTGCTATCAGAATGTCAACAGAGGCGGGAAGTGGGATTGGTAATCAGGCGGCCTCTGCTTGGTCAGCGATGCGGGCGAGGCTGGCCAGCAGGTCGCGCGCGGTCCGCAGGCGCGCGCCGAGGTCCATCTCCCGCACGATGGTGAGCTTGTGGTCCGGCCGCAGCCGCACCAGCCCGCCCTTGCTCGCCAGCCATCCGACCAAACCCGCGGGATTGCGGAAGGCGTTGTGACGGAACGTGACCAGCATCCCCTTCGGTCCGGCCTCCAGCCGCTCCACCCCGGCCTCGCGGCAGGCACGCTTGAGCGAAACGACGTCCAGCAGGTTTTCGACTTCCTCGGGCAGCTTGCCGAAGCGATCGACGAGTTCCGCCGCCATCGCCTCGGTCTCGGCATCCGAGCCGAGGGCGCCGATTCGCCGGTACAGCCCGAGGCGCACCGGCAGGTCCTTCACGTAGCTCTCGGGGATCAGCACCGGCAGGCCAAGGGTTATGTTCGGTGTCCAGTCGCGGTCCTGGGCGTCCCGGCGCCCTTCGCCCGACCGCAGCTCGGCGACTGCGTCCTCCAGCATCTGCTGGTAAAGCTCGATGCCGACTTCGCGGATATGGCCGGACTGCTCGTCGCCCAGCAGGTTGCCGGCGCCGCGAATATCCAGGTCGTGCGAGGCGAGGGTGAATCCGGCGCCCAGGCTGTCCAGCGTCTGCATCACCGTCAGCCGCTTCTCGGCCGCGACCGATAGCCGGTGGTTCTGCGGCCAGGTGAGATAGGCGTAGCCGCGTTGCTTGCCGCGCCCGACCCGACCGCGGAGCTGATAGAGCTGGCCGAGACCGAACATGTCGGCACGGTGGATCACCAGCGTGTTGACCGAGGGCATGTCGAGCCCGCTCTCGACGATGTTGGTCGAGAGCAGGATGTCGTGCTTGCCGTCGCTGAATTCGGTCATGACCCGCTCGAGCTGGGTCGGCGGCAGGCGGCCATGGGCCTGGGCGGTGCGGGCCTCGGGCACGATCTCGGCCAATCGCTCGGCCATCCGCGGCAGGTCCTCGATGCGCGGGACGACGCAGAAGATCTGGCCGCCGCGGAAGCGCTCGCGCTGGATCGCCTCGCGTACCACCACGCTGTCGAAGGGCATAATGAAGGTGCGTACCGCCAGCCGGTCAATCGGCGGGGTGGCAATCAGGCTCATTTCCCGCACCCCGCTGAGGGCGAGCTGCAGCGTGCGGGGGATAGGCGTGGCGGTGAGCGTCAGCACGTGCACGTCCGCCTTGAGCTGCTTCAATCGCTCCTTGTGGGCGACGCCGAAATGCTGCTCCTCGTCGACGACCAGCAGGCCGAGTTCCGCGAACTGGATGGACTTGGCGAGCAACGCGTGGGTGCCGATGACGATGCTGACCGAGCCGTCGGCAATGCCTTGGCGGACTTCGGCCGCCTCCTTGGCCGGGACCATGCGGGAGAGCTGGGCCACGCGCACCGGCAGCCCGGCAAAGCGCTCAGTGAAGGTGCGATAGTGCTGGCGGGCGAGCAGCGTCGTCGGGACGACCACCGCGACCTGGGCGCCCGACATGGCGACGGCGAAGGCGGCCCGGAGCGCGACCTCGGTTTTGCCGAAGCCCACATCACCGCAGATCAGGCGGTCCATCGGCCGGCCGGAGGCAAGGTCCTCCAGCACATCGGCGATCGCGCGGCTCTGGTCCTCGGTCTCGGCGAAGGGGAAGCGGGCGCAGAACTCGTCCCAGCTCCCTTCCGGGGGGGCTACCGTCGCGGCATCGCGGATCCGACGCTCGGCGGCGACGCGGATCAACTCGGCGGCCATATCGCGGATGCGGCTCTTCATCCGCGCCTTGCGGGTCTGCCAGCCGGCGCCACCGAGTTTGTCGAGGGCCACGCCCTGGGCGTCGCTGCCGAAGCGCGAGAGCACCTCGATGTTCTCGACCGGCAGGAAGAGCTTCTCGTTCCCCTCGTAGATCAGGCGCAGGCAGTCGTGAGGGGCGCCCGAGACGGTGAGCGTCGCGAGCCCGTCGTAGCGGCCGATGCCGTATTCCTGGTGCACGACGAGATCGCCCTCGGCGATCTCGGTGGCCTCGGCGATGAACTGGTCGGCGCGTTTGCGTCGGCGCGTCGGGTGGCTGATGCGCTCGCCGAGAAGGTCCTGCTCGCCCACAAGGGCCAGCCGCTCGGCACCGAGGGTGCCGACGAACCCGCGCTCGACCCCCAGGACGATCAGCGAGATCGAGCCGGCGGGCTTGCGGTGGACAGCGTCCCAGGTGTCCTCCTGGGCGAAATTCGTGAAGCCGTGCTCGCGCAGCAGGTTGGTCAGCCGCTCGCGCGAGCCGCGGGTCCAGGCGGCGAGCGCGATGCGACGGCCTTCATCGGCCCAGCGCACGACCTGGGTTTTGAGCTGGTCGAACGCGTTGATTCCCGACGGAGCGGCACCGGCGGCCTGCACGAAGATCGGCCCGGGGCGGCCGCCACCGGATATGCCGGGCACCCCCTCGGGTTGGGCGAACGGGCTGAAGGCGAGTAGCGGGCCACCGGCCAGCATCGCATCCCATTCGGCACGATCGAGATAGAGCTGCTCTGGGGGTAACGGTCGGTACGGCACTTCGCCGTCGCGAGTTGGGCGGTGACGCGCATCGTAATGATCGGCGATCATCTCGAGCCGGGCCGCGAGCACATCCTCGGCCTGGTAGTCGAGGCTAACGGACGTTTGCGCGCCGTCGGCACCGAGATAATCGAGCAGGGTCTCCATGCCGGTGTGGAACAGCGGGGTCCAGTGCTCCATGCCGGGATGGCGGCGGCCCTCGGAAACCGAGAGATAGATTGGGTCTTCGGCGGCCGGCTGGCCGAACAATTCGCGCCAGCCGGTGCGGAAGCGGGCGATGGCGGCCTTGTCGAGCGGCACCTCGGAGATCGGGCGCAGCACGATCCGGCCGCGTTTCTGCTCGCTGCGCTGGGTTGCGGGATCGAAGGTGCGGATCGTCTCTATCGTGTCGCCGAACAGGTCGAGGCGGACCGGATCGAGCTCACCGGCGGGGAAGATGTCGATGATGCCGCCGCGCATCGCGTATTCGCCAGGCTCCATTACGGTGCCGGCGCGGCCGTAGCCGGTGGCTTCGAGGAAGCGGGCGAGCTTTTCGGGGTGGATGTCGCCGCCCGGCTTCAGCTCCATGCTTGCGCCGGCAAAAGCGGCGCGGGGCGGCGTGCGCTGGACCAGCGCGTTGACGGTGGTCAGCACGATGCGCGGGCGGTCGGGACGTTCGAGCAGCCGTCCGAGGGTGGCGATCCGTTCCGAAACGAGCGCCGGGTTGGGCGAGACGCGGTCGTAGGGAAGGCAGTCCCAGGCGGGGAAGCGCAGGATTTCTGCCTCGGGCGCAATGAAGGCGAGCGCCTCGGCAAGCCTAGCCATGCGCGCGTCGTCGCGGGCGACGTGCAGCACGGACCCGGGGAACTCCGCACGACGGCGAGCGAGCAGGAAGGCGTCCCAACCCTCCGGAGCGCCGTACACGATCGAGGCGGTCACGCGAGGGTGTCCCTGATCTGGCGCAGCATCGGAGTGTCCACCTCCGGCGGGACGGGACGGCGGCCGGTGAGCCAATCGGCAAGATCGGTTTCCGGCAATTCCAGCAGCTCTTCCAGCGACTCGATCTCTGTCTGCGAGAGGAGGGCGATGCGGCGGGAGACGAATCCTCCGATCAGAAGGTCGTTCTCTTTCGTGCCGCGATGTGTAGCGCGGTACAGCAATCTTCGGCGGCGCCGATCAAGGGCGTCCTGTCCTGGTTCGCTCATTGGCGTGCTGGCATATAGCCACGCGTCAACCCCGTGTCAGCCGTGCAGCACGACGCCCTGGCTCCGCTTTTCGCGCCTTTGACCACGCTGCGCGGCATAGGTCCGGCGCTGGCGGGGCTGATCACGCGCGCCGCCGGCGGGGAGCGAGTGCTGGATCTTTTGTTTCATCTGCCCGAATCGTATCTGGACCGGCGTGCCCGGCCGACCATAGCGACGGCGCGCCCGGGCCAGGTGGCGACCCTGGAGGTGGAAGTAATCCGCCACGAGCCGCCGACCAACGAGCGCCAGCCCTGGCGGGTAGTGGTGTTCGACGGCACCGGCTTTGCCGAGCTGGTGTTCTTCAAGCGCTCGCGCGAGGGACAGATGCCGCCGGGCGCGCGGCTGCTGGTCTCCGGACGGCTGGAGCGGTTCGGCGACCGGCTGACGATGCCGCACCCAGATCACGTGGTATCCGCTGATCGGCCCGAGAGGCTACCAACCATTGAGCCGGTTTGGCCGCTGACCGCCGGGCTGTGGCCGCGACAGGTGGCGGCGGCGATGGCGCAGGCGCTGGAGCGGTTGCCCGAGCTGCCCGAGTGGCAGGACGCGGCGCTGCTGCGGCGCGAGCACTGGCCAGGCTTCGCCGCCGCGCTGCGCGCGCTGCAAGCCCCCGCCGAGATACCGGACGAGCGGGCGCGGGCGCGGTTGGCTTACGACGAGCTGCTGGCCGGGCAGGTCGCGGTGCACGTGGTGCGCGGGCGGGTCCGGGCCCGGCCGGGGCGGGCGTTAGCCGGCGACGGCACGTTGCGGGCGCGCGCGCTGGCTCGGTTCGGACACGCGCCGACGCCGTCGCAGCTTGCGGCGCTGGCGGAGATCGACGTGGACCTGGCCTCGCCGCGGCGCATGCTGCGGCTGCTGCAGGGCGATGTGGGCTCGGGCAAGACGCTGATCGCGGTGCTGACCATGCTGCGCGCAGTGGAGGCTGGGGCGCAGGCAGCGTTAATGGCGCCCACGGAAGTGCTGGCGAAGCAGCATCATCGCACCCTCTCCCGGCTGTCGCCGGAGCCGGTGGCGCTGCTGACCGGTGGGGTGAAAGGGCGGGCACGCGGCAGGCTGTTGCGCGGACTGGCGGACGGCTCGGTGCGGATGGTGGTCGGCACGCACGCGCTGTTCCAAGAGAGCGTGGCGTTCCGTGATCTGGCAGTGGCGGTGATCGACGAGCAGCACCGCTTCGGCGTGACCCAGCGCCTGCTGCTGGGGGAGAAGGGGGCGGAGACGGATGTGCTGGTGATGACCGCAACTCCGATCCCTCGCACACTTCTACTAACGCAGTGGGGCGAGATGGACGTCAGCCGGCTGACCGAGAAGCCGGCCGGGCGCAGGGCTGTGCGCACGACGCTGCACTCGCTGGCGACGTTGCAGGAGCTGTTGGATGCACTGGCCCGAAAGCTCGAGGAAGGGGCGCAGATCTATTGGGTGTGCCCGATCGTGGCCGAGAGCCAGGCGCTGGACGTAGCGGCGGCGGAGGCGCGGTTTGCTGACCTGCGAGGGCGGTTCGGAGAGAGTGTCGGGCTGGCGCACGGGCAGTTGCCGGCGGAGACGCGGGACGCGGCGCTGGCCGGTTTCGCGGGCGGGCGGGTGCGGCTGCTGGTCGCGACCACCGTCGTGGAGGTGGGGGTGGACGTGCCGGCGGCCAGCGTGATGGTGATCGAGCACGCCGAGCGGTTCGGGTTGGCGCAGTTGCACCAGTTGCGCGGACGAGTGGGACGCGGGGCGGAGGCGAGCTTCTGCCTGCTGCTGCACGAGGACGGGCTGGCGGAGACGGCGCGGCGGCGACTGACGCTGCTGCGGGATACGGATGATGGGTTCGCCATTGCCGATGCGGATTTCCGGCTGCGCGGCGGCGGGGATGTACTGGGGACCAGGCAAGCGGGGCTGCCTGGGTTCCGGCTGGCTGATCCGGTGGCGCATGAGGGGCTGCTGCATATGGCGCATCAGGACGCGGCGCTGCTGGTAGAGAAGGACCCGGGGCTTGCTGGCGCGCGTGGGCAGGCAGTGCGTGGGCTGCTGCGAGTGTTCGGCCAGTGGGAGGCGATGCGGACCCTGCTGGCGGGGTGACGTCTCGAGCGGCCGTGCTCGCAGTCGCGCCTGAATTCGATGCGCTGATACAGCGGGTACAGCGGGCGAACACCACCTGGCGGGCATCGGTTGGGAAAAGGGTTGAGGCAGAGCAGCGCAGAGCACCACAGAGACTCCACGGAGGTCGTCATGTCGCTGGGCAGCGCTGTAGATTAAATCCCTTCGTGGTTCTCCGTGCGATCCTCGGTGGCGCTCCGTGTGAACCGTGGGAGGCCTCAACTCGTTTCGAGAGATATGTGAACACCATAGCCCGCAAGGGGAGGAGTATTGGTTGTTGTGGATGTAACCGATTGGTCACGGGTTGCAATGCGCCGCTGCCCGCCGGCGTCGAGGTGGCTGTTAAAGTGAAGCCGTCCCGACGATGCTCACAGAGGCCCGGCAGGAGGAGTACGCGTGACCTGGTCTATCGTTGTCCATGATCCCTCTGGCGGTGGCTTCGCGGTGGTGGTTGCCACCCGCGCCTTTGCGGTCGGCGCGTCCTGTCCCTTCGTGCGGGCCCGGGTGGGCGCGGTGTCTACCCAGTCGATCACCAACCGCTATCTCGGCCCGGCGGTCTTGGACGGGCTGGCGCGTGGCCTGCCACCGGCGGCGGCGATCGAGGGCGCCTTGGCCGGCGACGAGGGGCGCGGTCTGCGCCAGGTGCATGTGGTGGATCGGCATGGGCGAACCGCCGCCTGGACCGGGCAGAACTGCGTCGAATGGTGCGGCAGCCTGGCCGCCAACGGAATCAGCGTGGCCGGAAACATGCTAGCCGGCGAGCACGTAATCGCCGCTACTCTCGAAGACTGGCTTGCGCATCCGGACCAGGACGTACCGGAACGGCTGATGTCGGCAATGGAGGCCGGGGAGGCAGCCGGAGGCGATCGTCGCGGACGGCAGTCGGCGGCCATGAAGCTGGTGACCACCGGAGACTTCCCGGATCTCGACCTGCGCGTCGATGACCACCCTGAGCCGCTGGTCGAGCTACGCCGGCTGCTCGAGTTGTGGCGACGCTATCGGGCGCCGGGGCTGGCCGGCTCGCCGTCGCGGGCCAATCCATCGGGCTTCATTGACATGGATGCGATCGAGGCGGACTGGGCGGCTCGTGGCCTTGATCTGCGGTTCCGTCGGTAGGGTGCGAAGGCGGCCGACGGATGGATTGGCGCGTGGCGACGCGCCTCGTCCCGGGACTTCCGGGTCGCGCGCTTTCGTGACATTGATGCTCCACCCGCGAATGAACTTCGCAAACTGCATCAAGGGAGGATTGACGATGATCACGCGACGGGACGCTGCCCGCCTCGCTGCTATCAGCGCCGCTGCCGCGCTCGCCGGTACCGGCTCAGCCCAAGCGCAAGGCGCCGCCAAGGTTGTCAAGGTCGGCATCGACCTGTCGTTGACCGGTGCTGATGCCGAGTCCGCCACGCGCATTCTTCACGGCGCGCAGATGGCGTTCGACGATGCCAACGCGAAGCACCTGATCCCCGGCTATCAATTGCAGGTGATCACCTATGACGACGGCACTGCGACCGCCGGCCAATACGACCCGGCGCAGGCAGCCACCAACGCGCGCAAGATGGTCGGCGACGGCGTGGTCGCGGCGGTCGGGCCGATGATGAGCGGCGCCGGCAAGGCGATGGCGCCGATCCTGAGCGAGGGCGATCTGGCAACCATCACACCGTCCTCGACCAACCCCGACATCACTGATTCGAAATACGCTGCCCAATACAAGCCGGAAGGCAAGGCGATCTACTTCCGTACTGTTACGACCGATGCTTTCCAGGGCCCCGAGCTCGCCAATTTCTTCGCCGAGAAGCTGGGGGTGAAGACGGTCTATATTCTTGACGACAGCGGTGCTTACGGCGTCGGGTTGGCGGATGCCTTCCAGAGGGAAGCCGAAGCCAAGGGGATCAAGGTGCTCGGCCGCGACCGGCTGGATCCAAAAGCAGCCGACTATTCTGCGGTGCTGACCAAGATCAAAGCGCTGCACCCGGATGCGCTCTATTATGGTGGTGTGGGCCAAGCCGGCGTGAAGCTAGCCAAGCAGGCCTATGACATCATTCCGAACGTCATCAAGGGTGGCGGTGACGGCGTCTATTCGGTCGAGATGCTGAACGGCGTCGGCTATCCGGCCAATCAGGATTGGTACGCCACCATCGCCTCGCCGCACACCACCGAGGACGCCGACGCGGCAGCCTGGGTGAAGGCATACAACGACAAGTGGCATACCCAGCCTGACGACTACGCGATCACCGCCTATGACGCCGGGTTGGTGATCGTCGATGCGATCAAGCGGGTGGTCGCGGCCGGAAAGCCGGTCAACAAGGACACGGTCCGCGACGCGATCCAAAGCTCCAAGGTCAAGACGCTGCAGGGCACGATCTCGTTCGATCAGAACGGCGATCTGACCGACCGCACGATCAGCGTCTTCCAGATCAAGCAGGACAAGAACTACCCGGCCGACGACATCCTGCACCAGTATCACTACATCGGCGTAGCGCCTCAGGCGTAGGATCGGGCTCCGCGAGCTTGCGTGATAGCCGCTCGCCTCACCCATGCTCTTGGGTGAGGCGACGGCGGGGTGTTTTGTGAGTGCGCGGCTGGTCTGAGTAAACATGTCAGCCCGCCTTGGTCCTGGAAACTGCCGCGCATCGCGCTCCCCATTTGCTTCGCCGCGGCTAGCGAATCATTCCGATCCGCGTCGCAGCAAGGGGGTTTGTCAGCAGACTGCTAGGAGCAGCAATGCACCTGTCGATCGCGGTTAGGCGCGTGGAAGAGGGTGAGAGTTCGATCGCTTGCCATAATGACAGCTCCGTTCGTTAGGGTGCGCCGATGCGCCGGATCGGGTTCTGGGGCAAGTGAATTGTGCGGCGCAAATTTGGGCGGTCGGAACGTGACCCCAGGCAACAGAAGCGGTAAGGGGAAGCCCCGAACGGGGAGGTGCTGCGTGAACGAGCCTCTATCTCAGCTGTCGTCGAGCCTCGGGGCCAACAGCCTGCGCGGCGGGCCGGACGGGCGAGGCCGGTTCGGCGAGTTCGGCGGTCGGTTCGTGGCCGAGACGCTGATGCCGCTGATCCTGGAGGTAGAGCAGGCCTACAACGCCGCGCGCGCCGATCCGGGGTTCCAGGCGGACCTCGATCGCTACCTGATGCATTACGTGGGCCGGCCGAGCCCGCTCTGGCTGGCCGAGCGGCTGAGCGCCGAGCTTGGCGGAGCTCGCATCTATTTCAAACGCGACGAGCTGAACCATACCGGCAGTCATAAGGCGAACAACTGCATGGGCCAGATCCTGCTGGCCCGGCGAATGGTCAAGACCCGGATCATCGCAGAGACGGGCGCCGGGCAGCATGGCGTCGCGACAGCGACGATGTGCGCGCTATTCGGGCTGCCCTGCACGGTGTACATGGGCACCACCGACGTCGAGCGGCAGAAGCCGAACGTGTTCCGGATGAAACTTCTGGGCGCGGAGGTGAAGCCCGTGGCCTCGGGCGCTGGTACGCTGAAGGACGCGATGAACGAGGCGCTGCGCGACTGGGTCGCCAATGTTGCCGATACGTATTACCTGATCGGGACAGTGGCCGGGCCGCATCCTTATCCGCGCATGGTGCGCGACTTCCAGTCGGTGATCGGTGAGGAAGCGAAGCGGCAGTTGCAGGAGGCGGAGGGCCGGTTGCCGGATGTCGCGGTCGCCTGCATCGGCGGCGGCTCCAATGCGATGGGATTGTTCCATCCGTTCCTGGATGATCCCTCGGTGCGGCTGATCGGCGTGGAGGCGGCAGGGCGGGGGCTGGATACGCACGAGCACGCGGCCAGCCTGTCGCGCGGTCGCCCGGGCGTGCTGCACGGCAACCGCACGTACTTGTTGCAGGACGACGACGGGCAAATTCAGGAGGCGCATAGCATCAGCGCCGGGCTCGATTACCCGGGGATCGGCCCAGAGCATTCGTGGCTGCATGAGATCGGCCGCGTGGAGTACGTTGCCGCGACGGACGAGGAAGCGCTCGCGGCGTTCCAGCTCTGCACCCGTACCGAGGGGATCATACCCGCCCTGGAACCGGCACATGCGCTGGCGCATGTGGCGAAGATCGCGCCGGCAATGGCGAAGGATCGGATTATATTGATGAATCTGTGCGGGCGGGGGGACAAGGACATCTTCACCGTGGCCGAGCATCTTGGGGTGAAGCTGTGAGTCGCATTGCTACCCGGTTCGCAGCGTTGAAGCGGCAAGGCCGAGCGGCGCTGATCCCATTTGTCGAGGCTTGGGATCCGGACGCGGCGACCTCGATGGCGCTGCTGCGCGGCATGCCTGGTGCCGGCGCCGACCTGATCGAGATCGGGATGCCGTTCACCGACCCGATGGCGGACGGGCCGACCATTCAGGCCGCCGGGAAACGTGCGCTGAAGGCGGGGGCGAAGATGGCGCACACGCTCGCCATGGTGCGCGGGTTCCGCCGCGAGGACGATGCCACTCCGATTGTGCTGATGGGGTATCTCAACCCGATCCTTACGTATGATCCCAAGCGGTTCTGCACCGATGCCTCGGCGGCCGGCGTGGACGGGCTGATCGTGGTCGATCTGCCGACCGAGGAAGCCGACCTGCTTCTGCCGCACGCCAGTGCGAATGGGCTCGACGTGATACGACTGATTGCGCCGACGACCGATGAGCGGCGGCTGCCGCTGGTGCTTGCTGGGAGCTCCGGTTTCGTTTACTATGTGAGCATTACCGGGATCACCGGCACGCGGACCGCAACGGCTGAGCATCTGGCAGAGGCGATCCCTCGGGTGCGCAAAGTGACCGACCTGCCGATCGCGGTGGGGTTCGGCGTGCGCAGCCCGCAGCAAGCGGCGACGGTGGCACGCGCGGCTGATGCGGCGGTGGTGGCTTCGGCGCTGATCGACACGCTGGCGGCCAGCCTCGATCAGCACGGCCGGGCGCGTCTGGACACGGTGCGCCGCGTGCTGGATCAGGTGCGTGCGTTGGCTGACGGCGTGCGCGGGGCGAGGGTGGCCGCATGAGCTGGCTGACCGAATTCGTCCGCCCGAAGATCCGCACGCTGTTTACGCGGCGGGAGATGCCGGACAATCTCTGGCACCAGTGCCCGGCCTGCCAGCAGATGATCTTCGCCCGCGACCTGGCGGCGAACCGGAAGGTCTGCCCGCATTGTGGCCATCACATGCGCGCCTCGGCTGCCGAACGCCTGACCTGGACCTTCGACGCCAACGCCTTTACCCGCATCGAGCTGCCCAAGGTCGCTGCGGATCCGCTGCGCTTCCGCGACAGCAAGCGCTATTCCGACCGGCTCAAGGATGCGCGCGACAAGACGCATCTGGAAGATGCCATCGCGGTGGCGCACGGCACGATCGAGGGCCAGCGTGCGGTGGTGGCGGCGATGGAGTTCGACTTCATCGGCGGCTCCATGGGCGCTGCGGTGGGGGAGGGGATCGTCGCCGCGGCGCGGTTGGCGGTGCTGCAGGATGCGCCGCTGATCGTGTTTACTGCCTCGGGCGGCGCGCGGATGCAGGAAGGCGCCATCAGCCTGATGCAGATGCCGAAGACCGTGATCGCGACGCGTCTTGTCAAAGACGCAGGGTTACCCTTCATCGTGGTGCTGACGGATCCCACGACGGGCGGCGTGACCGCGAGCTTCGCCATGCTGGGCGACATCCAGATCGCCGAACCCGGCGCGCTGATCGGTTTCGCCGGTACGCGAGTCATCGAGCAGACCGTGCACGAGAAACTGCCCGAAGGGTTCCAGACCGCCGAGTACCTGCACCAGCATGGCATGATCGACATGGTGGTGAAGCGCACTGAACTGCGAGCCGTGCTGGCTCGTATCCTTCATCTGTTGCGCGTGAAGCAGCAGGAGCCGTCGCCGCCCGAGCCCACAGCACAGGCGGCCGAGTGACCGATCGGATCGAGGCAATCGTTGCCCGACTTGAGGGGCTGCATCCGCGGTTGATCGATCTCAGCCTGGATCGGCTTCGGGCGTTGCTAGGCAAGTTGGGGTCGCCGGAGCGGCGGCTGCCGCCGGTCATTCATGTAGCTGGTACCAATGGCAAGGGCAGCACCTGCGCGTTCCTGCGTGCCATGGGCGAAGCGGCGGGGATGCGGGTGCATGTCTATACCTCGCCGCACCTGGTGCGGTTCAACGAGCGTATTCGCATCACCGGCCGGCTGGTTTCGGATGACGATCTGGCGGCGGCCCTGGAAGAAGTCGAGCGGGTCAATGCCGGTGCGGCGGTCACCGTGTTCGAGGTGATCACCGCCGTTGCTTTCCATCTGTTTGCGGCGGTGCCGGCGGAGCTTTGCGTGCTGGAAGTGGGGCTCGGCGGGCGGGGCGATGCGACCAATGTGATCGAGCGGCCGGCGGCCTGCGCGATCACGTCGATCTCGTTGGACCATCGCGAGATGCTGGGCGACACGGTTGCGGCGATCGCCGCCGAGAAGGCGGGGATCATAAAGCCGGGCGTGCCTGTGGCGGTCGGCGAGCAGACGCCGGAGGCGCTGGAGGTGCTGCGCACAGTGGCCGAACGGGTGGGCGCGCAATTGCAGCTTGCCGATCGGGATTGGTCGATGGATGGGCTTCGCTATTCCGATGCGCGCGGGGCGATTAATCTGCCGACTTTGTCGCTTCCGGGCGCGCACCAACTTGACAACGCCGGTATCGCCATCGCCGCGTTGCGCTCATCCGGACTTGCCGTGCAGGATGTCGCAATCGCTAGGGGTGTGGCGCGAGCCGAGTGGCCGGCCCGGCTGCAACCGCTGCACGGTGCGCTGGCCGCGCTCCTGCCGCCGGATTGGGAGCTGTGGCTTGATGGCGGGCACAATCCCGGGGCTGGAGTTGTTCTGGCGGCGCATCTGGCGACGTGGGCGGATCGTCCGGTGCATCTGATCGTGGGGATGAACCAGCGGAAGGACGCGGTGGAGTTTCTCCGTCCGCTGCTGCCGTACGCGACGTCGGTGCGTGCCGTGGCTGAGCCCGGTCAGCACCTTGCAATGCCGGTGGAGGCGATCGTCGCCGCGTCCGGTGGGGTTGCGCAGCCGGCCGGCCGCGTGGCCGATGCGTTGCAGGCGCTGGCGCGGCAGGATGGACAGGCGGCGCGCGTGCTGATTTGCGGGACGCTGTATCTGGCGGGCGAAGTGCTGAAGCAGGATGAGGGAATTGTATGAATCGACTGGTCGCTGCCACCATCCTGTTGGTCGGAACGGTAGCGTCGGCAGCGGCGCTGGCCGCCTGGCCCGACTACCAGATCATGGAATGGCAGCCGCGCAACTCGCAGCAGCTCGTTACGCTCAAAAACATTGGTGTGACCGGCGGCATGGCGCCGATCAACCGCGACGCCGGAACGTTCGATCCAGCTTCGCCTACGCCGACAGCGCTGCGCAGCCAGGGGATGCGATATTATGTCGAGAACATCGCCACCGATTTCTATGCAGCCTATCACCGCTATACGCCGGGGAAGAAACCCAACTGGCGGTTTGCTGAGCTGCAGGCGCGCTATGCGGCGAACCCGTCTGATCTTTCGGTTTTCATCCGCGATCCCGGGCTGTCCGACCCGGCCGCGTTGAGGCGGATCGAGGATCGGCTGAACGCAGTGGTGGATGCGGCAAAAGCGGATCACCCGATTTATTACAGCCTTGGTGACGAGACCGGCATCGCCGATCTTGCGGTCAATTGGGATTTCGACCTCGCGCCGGCCTCGCTGGCCGGGTTTCGCACGTGGTTGCAGACGCAATATCCTTCGCTGGCGGCGCTGAATGCGGAGTGGGACACGCAGTATGCCGACTGGGACGAAGTGACGCCAGAGCTGACGACCGCAGCGATGCGGCGGAGCGACGACAATTTCGCCTCCTGGTCAGATTTCAAGGCGTGGATGGATGTGGCCTATGCGCGCGCCTTGCGGGCCGGCACCGACGCAGTGCACTGGGCTGACCCGACGGCGCTGGCGGCGATCGAGGGTGCACAGGTCCCCGGTTGGGGCGGCTACGACTACACGCTGCTGGCGCACGCCGTCGATGCGATGGAGATCTACGACACGGACGAGAACCTGGCGATCCTGCGGTCGCTCAATCCGGCGGTCGTGACGCTGACGACGGCGTTTAGTACGAAACCTCGCCAGCTTCATGCGATATGGCGGGAGTGGCTGCGCGGCTGCCGTGGTCTGGTGCTGTGGGACGACCACAACGGCATCGTCCGCCCGGACGGATCGCCAGGGCCGGATGCAGCGGGTTATGCGCCGGTGTTCGCGGCGTTGCGTGGATCGCTGGGACATGCGGTGCTCGATGGCCGGCCGGTGTACGACCCGATCGCGATCCTGTATTCGCCGCCGAGTTTCCGCATTGCGTGGATGCTGGAGCACCGGGCGGGTGGCGCTGCCTGGGCTATGCGCACCGCCGCCGACGAAGATGCGGGTGATGCGCAACGCGAGGCGCTGGCGGCGGATGGGGAGGCGCTCGCGCATATTGGGCTGACACCGCGTTACGTGGGGCCTGAGCAGTTGGCGCGTGGCGAGCTGGGGGACGCGAAGGTGTTGATCCTGCCTTCGGCGATTGCGATGTCCTCGGCCGATGTGGCTGCGGTTCGTCGGTTCGCTGCACAGGGAGGGCGGGTGATCGCCGACTCGGTGCCTGGCAGTTTCGACGAGCACGGACGGCGGCTGACGCAGGCGGCGTTGGCCGATCTGTTTGGGGGCGGGGAGGGGAGGATCGTGCCGGCCGGCGATCAGGCAGGGCTTTCGGCGGCGCTAAGGGGGGCGGGGGTCAAGCCGGTTTTCCCGGTGCAAGCGCCGGGCAACGATGTGACGACCTACATGTTCCGCAACGGCGACAGGACGATCCTCGCGTTGCAGCGCGATCTCACCGAGACTACCGCGTCCGAGCAGATCAGCGTGACCTTGCCTCGTACGTTCCTCGTCGAAGACCTGCGCAGCGGTGCGTCGCTTGGTCGCGTCCAGCGGCTTGAGCCGACACTCGATCCGATGGCGCCGGCGGTGCTCGCACTATCCGAGGCGCCGCCCTAACCTGTTATCGCGCGCCCGATTAAAGCTTGACGGGGTCGCCCGTCCGGGCCGACGGAATCCGGCGGGCCCCCCGACTGTACCGTCAGCCGGGCATCTTCGGGAAGCTCTTCAGGCCGCCACCCAGCGCGACCCATGGTTGCTTGCTATCGCAATAGATCTCCATCCCGGGCTTTACCCAACTCGGGTCATCCAATGTGCCCGAGCGGGGCATCAACATATCCGGGATCACGTCCACATTACTGTTGATCGGGGAACCGCAATTCGGGCAGAACCGATAATGCACACCCTGGCCGCTGTCGCCCTTGCTGTCGTAAGCTTTCACGTCGCCGGTTACCGTTAGCGCCGGGGCCGGAAGCGCGATCACCACCGCGAATGCACTGCCGCTCGCCTTCTGGCAAGCCGTGCAATGGCAGACCGCGACAAAGGTCGGGTCTGCGTCCGCACTGAAACGGACCTGCCCGCAGGAGCAGCCACCACTGATTTTCGCCATAGCCCTGTCCCCTCCTGTTCTTGCGTTGCTTGAGTATTGTGCAGAGGCTGGTGTGCACCCTAGTCGGTGCTCACATGTTCAGCAACAAAATTCTAGGCCGTGATCCTGTCAGAGCACGGTCCAGAGGCGGCAAGCATTCCCGGTGTGCGGCGTGTCGGCATTCGTTGGCCCATGTCGGAACGGGACCGTGCTCCAGTAGCGCAGTTGCTGGTCAGCGGCGCTATGAAGATGGCTCCTTGTTGAGCGAGTTCTTACAACCGACTCGGCCTCCAACCGCTCGCATGCGAGCCTCTCGGCTGGCTACTTCTCCAGGCCAACGCGCGCGGTTCATGCTTCCGACCGGTTTGGAGTTTAACGTCGAATTCCCAGTCACATCGAAGTAGGTGGCTTCACTCGCTTCCGGCGACAGGTGAGACCCTGGCAGAAGTGTAAGCCGTGCGACGGTGTGGAACGCTGCTCGGCTCTCATTCCACTCGACACTTGCGTTTTCGATCCAGAAATTCGCGTCCTGACGTTTGCCCCAATAGGTCATCTTCTCTGTATCGAGGAACTGGAGACCGAAATCGAAAGAACTCATCGTGGCGTCTTCTGTCACATGTCGGACCAACTCGTCCTGCAAAGCGTTCGGATTGGTTTTGTCCAGGGCACGCCCAGGATTGCCGACGTGCGGCGTGGCGCAATACTTGATGACATCCGCTGGCCCATGCCGGAACGGCACCGTGCTCCAGTAGCGCAGTTGCTGGTAGGGTTTGATGCGCTGGCGGGCCTGCAACTGCGCCAGCACGATCGTTCGCAGAGCGCGCAATTTATCCCGAAACGCCAGCGCCCAGAGGGCTTTGGGCGGGCTCGACGCGGTCAGTATGTTCACAGTCGCGAGGAAGGCGCGTGCGTCGTTGATGGGGAGAGTGGGAGCGCTCTGCAGAGAAAAATCCTGTCGGGCGACCGGCCCACCCGGCGGGAGCTCGACAGAAAATGACAGTGCCCGTACATCGGGCCTGAAATCAGGATAAACCTTAGGGTCTGAATTGGCAAAACGCACGACGGCAGGATAGGTGCCGGATTTCGCGAAAATACCCCTCGCAAGCCGCGCGCCCAACTCACGGTCCCGCCCGGCTGTAACATCAAATACCTCGAATTGGGCCTGGGCGCAGACGCCTTTCGCGTGGGTTCCACGGGCGAGCGGGCATTGTTGCGCGGCGGCGGCGCTTGCCTGCATTTGCAGAACAAGCTGGACGATCTGGGCGATATCGGCCTGTTCCGCAACGAGGTCCCGCTCCGCGTCACTGCCGGTCACGCCGAACCACCTGGTCAGGAAAAGCATCGGCGGACGCTCCTCCTCGGACCGTCTTTATTTCAGATTTGCGATGAACTTGATCGCGGTGATGCTTGGCAAGAAGCAGTACGCGGCTGCCTTGGTCGTCACGAAGGTGGAGAGGCCGGTGACCGTGATGGGCGGAGCGCCACCCTTCTGCGGGATCACGAAAATGCTCTCGGCCGGGTCCTGCGTTCCGATCATCGGATCCTTGGACTTGGGATGCAACCGGACCGAGCCCGCAAATTCGCTCGCGTTGACCCATTGGCTCAGCAGGAATTCGTACTGGTTCTCTATGTTGGAGTTGATGAAATAACCAAGCAGCCCGCGCTCGATCCCATCATAAGGTTTCGATGGATTGTAGGCTGGGCCATACGGCATGCCGCGGCGAATCAGGCGGTGGGTGTTGTTGCTGCCGCCCGGAACTCCCTGCCCAGCCACCGGCTGCCCCCGCGGATTGACCCGGCGGATATGCGATCCCACCGGACAACGCAAACCCTTCGGATCACCCGACCCGTCAGCTTTCACATACTCGAAGTCGTTCAACTGCTCCGGCAAAATTCCGCCGGGCGGCGTATCGGTGTCGGGCGAAAGCACCAGAGGGACCCCATTCCGCCAGCGCCCGCACATTTTCGCGGCCAGCAGTTCCGGGTCGATCCGGTCCTTGTTCGATTGGAGGAAATTCTCGAACCCGACGACATCGGTCTCGATCATCTTGAATACGGCGAAGCTGCCGTTCAGCCCCAACTCATGGGGCTCGGGCACGAAGTAATTTTCGGCGCCATCGAGCAGAACGAACAGCCACGGTTCGCACGGTTCCTGATGATCGCGCTTGTAGCGTTCCGGGCCGCCACGGATGGTCGTCATGCTGATGCCGTCGGTGTAGCCGAAATGGACCCTGGTCGTGGGAACCAACTTGCCGTCCTGCATTTCCATCAGCGCGGCGCCGTCGCCGTGCCAGAGTTCGTGGAAGGCGTCGTCCTCGCCGGACAGCGCTGACAGCCGGTCGCTGTACGTCGCCATCGCCTCGGGGCTCATGGCATGCAGCGTGACCAGGACGTGATCGCTGCCGTTGCGGAAACCCTCGATCCAGTTCTGTGGCCCGCTTGGCCCGGTATCGCCGACCCGTGCCGCGCGTGCGGCTGCCCCGGCGATGAAAGCCCCGAACGACTTGAACGCAAGATTCGGAACGCGATCCTTAACCTGCAGCGCGACAAGTCCCGGCCAGGTGATGCCGACATTGAGGCAGTAGTCTGGCTTGTAGCGAGGAGGCTCCGCCGGATTGTCTCCCGGACCTGGTTCGAACCCGATGTGCCAGTTTCCGGCGGTGGTGATTTGCGGTGCGTCGGTTTCATCGCCGCTGGCGAGCCGCCCGAGCAGCCTGCGTGCCGCCGCCGGGTTGCTCACCTTTAGCAGGAAATGCCGCACCATCGGCATTCGGTAGCCGCGGAGGATGAACCCCTGGATGTCGGCGAGGTTCAGCGGGCTCTGGCCCGCTCCCTTGGACGCGGGCGCGTCGTGCTCACCACGTCGAAATAGGCGGCCAAGCAAGCCTTCCCGCTGCTTTGCCTCGGGCGTGTGGGCCGTCTGGTGCTCGGTCATCGCGTTTTCCCTCCGCTCGCATGGTTCCGCGACGCGCCGCGAGCGGGCATAGCGACCACGGACGTTTATTCAGCCGAAGCAGCTTCTGCCTTGGCGTCGGCGAGCAGAGCGTGGACGTCCTGATTGCTCAGTCCCGGATAGGCCTGGTAGAACCCAATCGGGCTGCGGCTCGCCGCCGCCGCGAAGTCGATGAATTCCTGGAGGTGCTTTCGGCACGGCGAGGGCGGCGGGTCCTTGGTGAATTTGAATATGACATCGAAGACTTCACCGATGTTCTTGGTGAAATCGGCGATGTATGTGTCGAATGAGCCGTCATAAGCAGTAAAGAAGCCGACTTGGTTGTCCTCAAGGGGCACGAACTGGGCCATATGCGGCGTGCCGACCTTCTCGAGGTCCCTCTGCGCCTTTCGGTTCAACGTTCTGAGCAATAGTTGCATCTCGATAAACGCCAGGCGCGACCGCGATGGCAGGATAACCAGGAATGGCCTTACCTCACCGCCACCGGTGACGCCGGCGGCAGCGGCCAGCCCTTTGATCTCCGTAACTGTAACCCCTGGATAGGCGCTGTAAACCAGCAACGGATGCAGGAACTGACCCGCGGTCCAGTCCACAAACGCTTCGGCGTTGTCTGCCACTGGCGTCGGCGGAGGGTTCACCACATGCTCGAAGATGGCGTCGAAGACCGATCCTCCGGGTCCGGCCAGCGCCCGCATGAGCTCGGCGAATTCGCCATCAAAATCTGCCAGATAGATGAGAGTCTTGTCGCTCAACAGGGTGAAGCGGGAGTAATGTACCGTGCCGATCGTATCCAGCCCCTTGAAGAACTCCGGCATCATCGGTGGCAGTCTTTCGGTCACCGCCTTGGCATCAGCCGGCGACTTCATGGGAATCGCGAGGGTCAGGTGATTGGTTGCCATGGGCGGTCTCCTCTCTCAGTGTCCGTCCGGGAACAAATTGAGTTTTTAGAATCGCTTAGCGGGTCACCCTTGAAGCCATTGAATCGCCTGTGATTCTCTCTCCCCCGAGCATCGATTCGGAGGACTGGATGTGGACCAAGGAGAACCGGACGCGGTACGACCGCACCCGACTGCGCTATGAGAGCGATCTGACTGATGCCGAATGGGCCGAGGTGGAACCATTGATCCCCCCGGCCAAGCCGGGCGGCAACAAGCGGAGCGTTGATATCCGCCAGGTGGTGAACGGCGTGATGTATGTGCTGAGCACCGGCTGCCAATGGCGGGCGATCCCCAAGGACCTGCCGCCGCGGAGCACAGTGCACGACTATCTGGAACGATGGACCTGGGACGGCACGCTGGAGCGACTGCATCACGCATTGTATGTGAAATGTCGTGAGCAGGCCTCGCGAGAGGCCAGCCCGACCGCCGCGGTGATTGATGCGCAGAGCGTGAAGAGCGCCGAAAAAGGGGGGCCTCGATCGATCCGCATGGGTATGATGCGGGGAAGAAGATCAAGGGCAAGAAGCGGCACGTCCTGGTCGATACCCAGGGTTTGCTGCTACAGGCCATCGTGACGGCGGCGGACATCCAGGATCGCGATGGCGGCGCCATGCTGCTGGCGACGCTGTTCGGGATGTTTCCGTTCCTGCTGAAGCTTTATGCCGATGGCGGCTATCAGGGGCGGCGATTCCAGGAGGCGTTGAAGCGTGTCGTGTCGCAGGCCGAGGTGGAGATCGTCAAACGATCTGACCAGGCCAAGGGCTTTGTCGTGCTACCAAAGCGATGGGTGGTCGAACGCACGTTGGCGTGGCTCAACCGATGTCGTCGACTGGGTAAGGATTGGGAAAATCTCAATGTGAAGGCGCGTGCCTTTCTGTTGCTCGCTTCCATCCGTCTCATGGTCAGACGGCTATGCAGGAACTAGCAATGTTCCCGGACAGACTCTCAGGGTGGAACGTCACGATGCGCGCCAATCCGCGCTCGGGCGTCAGGGAAACATGCCGCATTCGAACATCTTGTTGGCACAGAATTGTAGGAATTCGGTCCGCGTTCACGTTTCTTGCCGTACGTTTTCGCACGGATGGGCCTTCCGACCCAACCTCAAAGCCGCACAGGTCGCACCAGCCTCCACTGAGACCGACTTTTGATCTGCCAAGGGTGTGACCGGAGTCACACCCCCCGCCCAGTCCTGCGCTTACAACTGACCCGCTTGTGGTGGCAACAGCGGGGATGAACGACGCGGTTGCCAAGCCGCGGGCAGGCCCTTGCTGAGGGCGTCGATGCGACAATAATCGATCGTCTGGCGGCGACGGTCGCGGAGCAAGAGGCGGCGATGGTCGCTTCTGGCGAGTTACGAATGAAACGCTTTTCAGGCCCAACTGAAATTCTCGCGTAACCCCTCGCTCCTATCAATCCGGCCGACCGCAAGAGGAGGCAGCCTGTAATGAGGAAAATCCTGTTGGCCATGATGGCGGCGACCCTGAGCATCTCGTTCGCAGTGATGCCCCATCCAGTTGTGAGCCACGCTGCCGGGAGTTCTCCGGGAGCCGGTACCATCAGAATCGATGCCGGCGGGTTTAGCCACGCCCGCGTTACCTACCCTGGCTCGCGCGGCTGCGTGGTCGCGATTTGAGAGCCACAGGGCATAGCATAGGAAAAGTTCCCGTGATCGCAATCATACTGATTAGTGGACTGGCGCTGCTTGTTGCGGTCAGTCTCGGCGCTTGGATAGCGCCGTCCGCGGGCGCGTTGAGTGCAAACCCGGTCGACATACTGTCGATAGGCAACAAGCCGTGCGCGGAGGACCAAGCATGAGTATGCCGCGCACTCGCCCTTACGGGACCGTCTATGGCAACCAGGCTGTCGAGTTCGAGGTCAACAACGCAATCGGCATCCTGTTAACAATCGTAATGCGCCAAGTGCTTGGCGCTACCGAGCGTAAGGCGCTGCTTGAGCAGATCGAGGAGGTTCGGTTTGCAGTGCACGAGGCTGTGCGATGACAGTTTGGATCGTGCTCACGCCTGAAGGCGCGCCCTGGTGTGGCCGAGCATTCGACACTATCCAGCTTGCGTGCTCGTCTGTCTGTTGCGCGCTTGGTGTCTATTGGCCGCAGCTTGAAAAACTTGGATATCGGTTGACGATAGCGCGATTACAGTGGTGATCCTTGTCGCTAGCTTGGGACACCGGGCACCACCGGACCATCTGCGCCAGCACAGCCGCTACGATGTTGTGGTCCTGAGAGCGCAGGCGCCGAAGCCGCGAGTGGAAACAGATTAGAGCCGATCGGATCGTTCCCTCCCCTTCATCGTTAAAGGGCTGACGCCGTCATCGTGGACTGTCGGCAGTTGGCCGCCCGATGTAACCGTAAACCAAACTTGAACAGTATGGCGTGAGCGAACCCAGGCGCGTTCAATTCCGTAGCCTGGCACGCGCCGTACCTAGAGACGATCCCCAACGCCCGCTGGCCGGCTCACGGTTGTCCAGACACGCGCGGGAGAACTTCGTCCACGCGGTCCGGTTCCGGGACCCCCATCGCGATTTTTGAGACACCCCTTTGATCGAAGTCCAATCCCGGCGACGCAGCCGAGTGATTGAACCGACACCGGCAGTTGCATCAGTAATGAGACTTTGGCGTACTGAAATCATAACGTAGCAATCAAAGCGATCCTTGCGGCGGCCGTGCGATCCGGCGCTGGTCGTGTTCTTCTTCCTGCTCCCACCAATCCGGTGACATAGGCTTAGGCATAGCCCCCCTCCGCGTCTCTCGGAATGCGCCAGTCGCTTTCCGATGCCGGACGGGCGAAAGAATGGTTCGGAGATTGCGATCGGGAGGCACGGCAAAGCGCAGCGTCTGTCATATCGGCGCACCTTTCAGATGCGCTCCTGGTACGGCCGCGCCAGGGCCGCCGTCTATGCAGATTTGGCAAACTCAGCAGAAATTCTGGCCGGCAACGCGGCTTTGGCAGTTGTCCGCTTTGGGACCCCCACCGTCAGCCGAGCGCCATTCTTTTGCGCGCCCGGCCTGAAACCGAAAAACGGTCCCAATCGGCGTCGTCGGGCGGAGACCACTGGTTACAGATTCCCGGCGATCCATTCCTTCAGCCGGCTCTTCGGCAGGGCGCCGACCTGCTGCGCCGCAGGCTTGCCATCCTTGAACAGGATCAACGTGGGGATGCCGCGCACCGCATAGTTGGTCGGCGTCATCGGGTTGTCGTCGATGTTCACCTTGGCGACGGTCAGCTTGCCGGCGAACTCCCCGGCCAGCTCTTCAAGCGCAGGGCCGATCATCTTGCAGGGGCCGCACCACTCGGCCCAGAAATCTACCAGCACCGGGCCGGGAGCTTTCAGAACGTCGGCCTCGAAGCTGTCGTCGGTGACGGATTTGGTGTTGGTGCTCATTCCTCGGAACCTCGTTGGTTGACAGCAATCTGGGAGATGAAGTGGGGCTGATCAATCGACGTCGTGACATAGAACCGGTGCTAGATTCGCACGAATGAGGCAAGCTGCTGAAAACGCAAGGAACTTTGGTTATGAGCGTCCTGTCAGATGCAACGGGTCGCGCAGAGAAAACGGGCACTCCCGGTACAAAGGTGCTGCGCGGAAACGCACCGCCGATGTCGCTGCCGTCGGGCGGGTGAGGGAAGGCACTTGCGAGTCTCCTGGGCAAGCCACGCGACGCGCGGAGGTTGTCCAGTGCGCGGCACAAATTGGATTTCTACTTGTGCGCGGTCCCCTCCCCCTGCCTACCGCAAGGGGAGGGTGAATGTTGTGCCAGCAGCGTGTCGGGGAGAGGGGTAACCTTGGCGGTGTGGGTCCAGATGAGCCAACAGTGCACTGGGCGGTCGGGGAATACCTCGCGCAGCACGGCGCGGTAGGCCGCCATCTGGCGGAGATACATGACCGGCGTGTCCTCGGCCCGCGCGGGGGCGCGGCGGTTGGTCTTGAAGTCGGCGAGCAGCACGTGGTCAGGCAGTACCGCCAGGCGATCGACAAGACCCCCCACCACTCGCTCGCCGATTACGCTGCTCAGCGGGACCTCGGCGCGACTTTGTGGCCCGAACAGTTCCGCCAGATCGGGATGGTCGAGGATAGTTATGGTCTCGGCGGCCAGATCGGCGGCTTCAGTCTGGCTCAGTCCGTTTCCAGGGCGGGCGAGCCAGGCCTCGGCAGCGGTGGCGCGGCGCTCCGGGGGAAGCTCCGGCAAGTGCTGGAGCAGGGCGTGGATCAGTCGGCCACGGCGGAAACGCTGTCCGGGATCGCCGAGCGGCGAGGCGGCGGCGGGGACAGGGCCAAGCTCGACGCCTTCCGGGCGGCTCGGCGCGAGCGGTTCGGGTCGCGGCGGCTCTGGCGGCGGCAGGGTTGAGCGCCAGTCGGGTGCGATGCCGACCCAGGCCGGAAGCGGCTCGGTGGGACCGGAGTCGCGGGCGGGTTCGGGCCTCGGCGGTACTAGCTGGGGCGCGGTGTAGCGCAGGACCTCGCCGTCCCATGGTCCGAACCGCTCGGCTGTTGCTCCGAGCGCGGCGAACCCCTTCTGAACCAGCGAGTACCAGCACGTTTCCGGCACGCCCTTGCGGGGGGCCCAGCCGCAGACCAGCACTCGGTCTTCCGCCCGGGTCAGGGCGACGTAGAGCAGGCGGTTGTGCTCCTGCAGCCGGCGGGCGGCGACGGCATCGCGCAGGGTCTCTCCGGCGGCGCAGCGCAGCTCCTTGCGTGGCGCCCACAGCGGCACGTCGAGGCCGGTTTTCGGGTCCGGGGCCCATAGCACGGCGCCATTCTCGGGCGGCAACGCCGTGGTGTCGGGCAAGATCACCAGCGGCGCCTGCAAGCCCTTGGCGCCGTGCACCGTCATGATGCGCACCGTCTCGCCGGCGGTTTCCTGCTCGCGCTTCACCTCGGCGCCGGAGCGGCGGAGCCAGTGCAGGAAGCCTTGCAGGCTCGGCACGTTCGTGCGGGCGTAGGCGAGGGCGGCGTTGAGCAGCTCATCGACCGGCTCGCCGGCCTCGGGGCCGAGGCGGCGCACCAGCCTGGCGCGCCCGCCGAGGGGACCGAGCGCCTCGGCCAGCAGTGCGTGGGGGGTGGCGTAGTCCATTCGGGCGAGCAGGGCCGCGAAGCGGTCCCAGGCCGCTTGCCAGTCGGGACGATCGGGAGCGCGGGCGCGTAGCGCCTCCCAGAGCGGGCCGGGGCGGTCGATTGCCAGCTCCATCAGGCTGGGATCGGTCAGGCCGCCCAGAGGGCTCGTCAAGTAACATGCGAACGCCAGGTCGTCCTGCGGCAGCAGCAGTGCGTCGCAGAGCGCCAGCAGGTCCTGCACGGCGGGCTGTTCGGTCAGCTTCAGCCGGTCGAGCCCGGCGGTGGGCACGCCGCAGCGCTTGAGCTCGCGCAGCAAGGAGCGGGCGAAGTCGTTGCGGCGACGGACCAGCACCATCACGTCGCCCGGACGGAGATGGCGTCCACGGCTCGGCAGGTCCACCGTGCCGTCGGTCTCGCGGGCGATCCATCGGGCCAGAGTTTCGGCCAGGACCTGGGGCGCGGATTTCAGCCCCTGATTGGTGGTCGGCACGGTCCAGGGCGGCGGCTCGTCGTCCGGCGGTGGCGGCGCCAAAGGCCACAGCTCGACGGCGCCAGCGTGGCCGGATCGTTCCGCAAGGTGGGAAAGCGTACCGGGCTCGGCGACACCGGCGGCGGCCAGCGGATCGGCGAACACCCGATCCACCAGTGCCAGCACCGGCTCGGTGGAACGGAACGAGACGTTCAATGGCCGCTCGATCCAGGTCTTGCCGGCCTGCCGCACCCGCGCGCCGAGCAGGTCGCGGGACCGGTCGAACTCCTCGGCGTCGGCGCCCTGGAACGAGTAAATCGACTGCTTGCGATCGCCGACCGCAAACACCGTGCGCTCCTGACGCTGCGCGCCAGCGCCGGAGAAGAACTCCTCGGTCAGCGCGTGGGCGATGCGCCACTGGGCCGGCGCGGTGTCCTGCACCTCGTCCAGCAGCAGGTGATCGAGCCCGCCATCCAGCTTGTAGAGCACCCAGGCGGCGCCGGGATCGACCAGCAGCCGGCGCGTCTGCCCGATCAGGTCATCGTAATCCAGCAGGCCCAACTCGTCCTTGCGCCGGGCGTAGCCATCCAGCACCGGGCCGGCGAGCGTCACCAGCGCGTGCGAGGCTTCCGCCATCCGCAGGCCGCGGCAGGCATCCTCAACCGCCAGCACGCGGTCGACTTCGGCCTGGAAGGTGGCCGCGATGCGCGGATCGGCGGTGGCCAACTTCGGATTGACGAAAGCGCCCGGCTTTCGGCCATCACCGTTGTCGGTCAGGCAGTGCTCGCGCCAGATGGCCCAGTGCTCCGCGCGCTCGTCCGGGGCCAGGCCGAGCCAGTCGAGAAGCGCGGCCGCTTTCTCTTGAGACTTCGGGGAGCCGCAGCGCTGGACGTGTTCGGCGGCGCGGCGCAGGTCGGCTTCGCCGGGCCAGCACAGGCCGGCGGCGACGACGGCGGCCTCGGTGTCGGCTGTCAGGCCGAGCGCGCGCCGTTGTGCCGCCGCGAGCTCCGGTCCGAGCGCGCGGGCGCGGGCCAGGCGGTCGCGGTCGGTCAGCAGGGCGGCGACGTGCTTGCCGAACTGATCGGCGGTGGCGAGCCCGGCGAGGACGCTCAGCGCCGCCTGCATCTCGGGCGCGGCGGCGCGGGCCAGCATCTGCTCGCGGGCTTCGATCAGGGCGCCTTCGGCGTCGCGTTCGTCGGCCAGCTCGAAATGCGGCGACAGGGCGGCTTCCAGCGGGAAGCGCCGCAGCAGCGACTGGCAGAAGGCGTGGATGGTGCCTATGCGCATGCCGCCGGGCAGGTCGAGCACTTCGGCGAAGAGCGCGCGGGCGCGGGTGCGTGCTTCTGTTGTCGGGATTACGTCGAGATCGCGGAGGGCCCTGTCGAGCGCCGCGTCGTCGAGCGTCACCCACCGGCCGAGCGTGCGTTGCAGGCGGAGCGCCATCTCGGCGGCGGCGGCCTTGGTGAAGGTAAGGCACTGGATGCGCTCAGGCCGCACCCCGCCGAGCATCAGCCGCAGCAGCCGGTCGGTCAGCAGCTTGGTCTTGCCGGAGCCGGCGGAGGCGCCGACGAAGGCCGAGACCGCCGGGTCGGAGGCGGCGAGCTGGTCGGCGTTGGCGCGGTCGCGGGCGGGGAGCGAGTCGTTCATGGGGGCGGGAGATTACCCGGCCGCGCGAGTCCTGTGATGATCGCTCTGGGTGGTCGGCAGCCGCAGACGGCAGGTCGGGACCTAAAAAGACCTCTACGGATTGCGGAATGGATCCCGGCCAGTCGTTCTGCTACCGATCGGGCCGCCCGTCTTCAAGTCGTCTGCATTCGTTGCAATATCAGTATCGGCAGGAGATGGCATCTTTGCCAATGTGAGATGGGTGCCTTCACCCGCCCTTGGCGCTGTCAATGCACCCCTCAGCATGCTAACTGCTCGGTAGCTACTGCTGCTCCGATTCGGTGCGTCATGGCACGAAGCGATCTTCTTCTCTCGATTGTCCGCGCTGGCGCGACCGGCGATCGTGCCGCGTTGCGCTCGTCCGTAGAGGCCGTAGTTGCCGAGGAGCGCGCCAAGCATCACCACATCCTGGCGGATCGTCTACAGCGTGCTTTGAACGCCGTTGCGGTAACGCCTCCAGTCACCACACAACCGAGCGCCCAAACAAGCAAGGACGCAATCCTTGAGACGACGCCACGCCGGCGCCTTGAGGAGTTGATTTTGCCTCTGCCGGTTCGTCAACTGGTCAAGCAACTCGTCGAGGAGCAACATCGGGCCGACTTGCTTCGATCGCATGGTATGCAGCCGCGCCATCGGGTCTTGCTGTCTGGGCCTCCGGGAAATGGGAAAACTTCCGTTGCTGAGGCTATCGCCGAGGCGCTAGCAGTCCAGTTCTTCACGGTTCGGTATGATGCACTCGTCGGTTCATACCTCGGTGAGACGAACACGCGCCTTGCACATCTTTTCGACTATGCGCGCACCGTTCCATGTGTCCTATTTTTCGATGAGTTTGATTCCATCGGAAAGGAGCGGGGGGATATCCACGAGACCGGCGAGATTAAGCGCGTCGTGTCGTTCCTGCTTATGCAGATCGATCACCTGCCAAGCTATGTCGTTATCGTTGCGGCGACAAACCATGCCGAGCTTCTCGATCGTGCGGTGTGGCGTCGCTTTCAGCTTCGTCTCGCCATGCCGCAACCCTCTCGCGCCGGGCTTGCAGTACCTCTTGGATCGTCAGTTCAATTCGTGGCCGGAGCCCCCAGGTATCGCAGCGGACGCGTTGGCTGACAAGCTAGGGGATGTGAGTTTCGCGGAGGCGCTGGAATTCTGTCAGGCGGTGAGGCGTCAGCACATTCTTGCTCTCGCCAATCGCACCCTGAAGGATATTCTGCGCGAGCAAGTAGAGCTTTGGACAACCAGAGTCGTGCCACAAGCAGATGCCACACGATCCGGAAAGGCCCCTTCTCCGCCTAAGCAACCCCAGAGACGTGGCGCGTCGACGGTCGGGCGGCAGAGGCGGTCAAGCCAGACAGTTTGATCGGAGCGCACAAGCTCAGTCACATGGACCGGTTTTCGGACGGTTGCGGCATGTCTTGGACCGTCAAGACGCCGTCCTTCAATTGCGGGCCGATCCCAACTCCCTCGCCCCGGAGCGCCTTCTGGTCTTCGAGGTCACCGGATCGGTTCCAAACTTTGCGAATGCCATCTCCCGAGTTGCAGGTCTGGAGTTTGCAGGCGAAGAAGAGTTGCAAGCGGACGATCTCGACCAAAATCCCGAGTACTATCTGCTAGTGCCGCAGCTTGGCGCATTGCGCGAAATCGTCTCGCTCTGGGAGCGATGGCAGCGTGACGGCACTGTGCCGAGGAATTATGCCCCGTGGCGAGACCTGTTTTTACAACTCCGTGCCGTTCGTCCATGGGGTCCAACCGATCGTGTTTCGCCCATCAATCGCGATTACTTTCGCAGGATAGTCGACGGTGCTCCAGATGACGAGTTAATCCGAATTGAAATCGAGCTGGTATTCAGGCCAGGCGCGGCGGCTTCGCAGTTGGCTGAGAGCGAGGTTGCGAGCCGCATCGCCGAAAGAGGTGGTGGTGTCGTTCATCGATCTCGCCGTTCGGAATTTGCATATCATGCGCTTCTGACGGATGTTCCAGCGGTCGAGATGCGCCGGATCGCCGATCTTGACGCAATGTCGCTTGCGGGAGCTGATCCCGTAGCCTCGATCGTTCCGCAGAGCGTCGGAACACCGATCGAGGCGGCGGATCGGTTGGCGATGGACATAGCTCGCCCTGTTCCCGCAAACCCGGAGCCGATTGCGGCTGTTTTCGACGCTGTCCCTGTGCAGGCCCATCCCCTGTTGGCAGAAAGATTGAGCATTGACGACCCATATATTCTTGAAGCCCGCGCGGTGGGAGCGCGTGTTCACGGCACGGCAATGGCATCGCTCGTGCTACATGGAGACTTGAATGATCCGCCGTCGCCGATCAGCCGCCAAGTGTATTTTCGGCCGGTCATGTACGCACCGGCATTGGGCGACGAGATTTTCGACAGCGACAAACTTGTGATCGATGTGATTGTCGAAGCAGTCATGCAAATGCGAGCCGATGGCGGGCCGCAGGTTGTGGTAGTGAATCTTTCCCTTGGAGACAGGAACAAGCCGTTCACCCGGACGATATCGACGTGGGCACGGGCTTTAGACTATCTGGCGTTCACCTATGGCATCCTGTTCTTGGTGAGTGCGGGCAACATCAGAGATGGAATCACGCTGAGCGATTTCGCGAATGACGCAGCATTTCAAGCCGCCGATCCGCTCGACCGTGCAAAAGCCGCGTTCAAAGGGATCGATGCCGTCAAAGCGGACCGCCGCGTTCTTGCGCCCGCCGACAGCGTGAATGCTCTCACGATCGGCGCGTGGCACAAGGATTCGGCGCAAGAAGTCTTCGCGGGCACCAACCCTTTCCCTCCCTACACGGGTCAAGACATGCCGAATATATCGTCAAGACTAGGACCGGGGCTGCGCCGCGGCACAAAGCCGGAAGTCTTGCTCGCGGGCGGGCGGGAGCGTGTGAGACTCGATCCGATGTCAGAGCAGCCGCGGCTGCTATCTCATCTGTCTCCAAGCAGATTTTGGGGGCTGAAGGTCGCTGCGCCTCCGGAAGACGGAGCCATGGGGCTACACTTCACGATGGGGACTAGCGCCGCTACGGCACTCGCGACGCATTCTGCACACCGTATCTTCGATGCACTTGAGGATGCCTATCCTCAGTTAATTGGTCCTATGCCACTGCCCGAGCGGGCGGTGTTGCTCAAGGCACTCCTCTTTCACTCGGCGTCTTGGCGCGGCTCGGAAGATTTCATACGACCGATTATCGATCCGGCCTCGACTCTTCATCACGAGCATTGGAGGCGTGAGGTCTGCCGTCATCTCGGTTACGGCTTTGTTGATCCCGGGGATGCGATCGCATGTGCCCGCGACCGTGCTACCATGTGGACCACTGGCAGGCTGGGGCCGGAAGCGTCGCTCACGTATGACGTGCCGATCCCGACGGCCTTGGCCTCAAGTCCGGGGCCGCGCGAGGTCCGAGCGACGCTTGCGTGGTTTACGCCAATCCTACCCGGCCACTTGGCATATCGTGTCGTGAAGCTCAAAATCGCATCGCTTCGGCCGGCCTCCCTCGATATCGCTGGGGTGGTGACGACGACAAATCAGCCTTCCAACAGTCAGTCCGAGAGCGGAACTGTCGTACATCGCAGATGGCGCGATTCTCGAATAGGCGATACCTCAGGAGGGGCATCTCTTCCGATTCAAATTCAGAGGGAGCGCGATCAGGGAACGACAATCGACGAGGCCATTCCTTTTGGCCTCGCAGTGACGATTGAGATGCCCGACGAATTGCACGTTTATGATGAGGTCTTGGCGAACATTCAAGTAAAACCCCGCGTCGCTGTTCTATCGAAAGTATAATCGGAGGTATCCCGGAATGATAAAGTCGGGGGCGAAGGTCTAGTTCTCGACGATTTGGTTCGTCCCAGCGGCGTTGCGGATCCCAGCGTCGTTCTCCGCCGGTGGTCAGCTCAGGGTCGGTAGCGGCGGTCCGAGCCGGGGTTCGGGCCGCCTCCAAGGTGGCTTGGCCAACGCTGGAGCACCTCCCATCCTACTCCCGGTCTGCCGGTATATACGGGATCATGCCTTTCGCGAATGCGATCTCCTGGACCTCACGCGGCATCTCGCGCAAGTCGACCAGCAATCCATTCACTTCGGCCATCCACACCAGCGGATTTTGGTCAACGAAGCTCTGCAGCATCCAAGTCGGGTCCATACGGTTCGTGTGCAGCGCGTCCGAGATGGTCCGTGCCTTGGCGCTCGCCATGCTCTGGCCGACGCCGAAACCGGCGCACACATCGGCCATGGCCATGTAGGGCCGGGTCGCCCTGTCCGACAGGAAATTGAGTTGGCCCAACGTGTAGATGATGCCGCAAGCCCAGGTGCGCGGCTGTCCTGAAGCCAAAGGACTGGGCCGCTTGCGGCAGAGCGCCGCCGTCATGGCCCGCGCGAGATCGCGGTATTCGTTGTTCAGGTGATCGCGACAGAACGCATCCGTCAGCGCGACCACGGCCTCGTAGGTCGCCTGCATGACTTTGGGAACGGCGGTCGAACGAGAAGACTTCACCGCAAGCACCTTGCTTCACGACTCGCGTCGCTGCCCAGGATGCCGCCTGGCCGGACCGTCCGCAAACGACGAACACGTCCTCGCTTGAAGCGAGGACCGTTTTGGATCGAGTTCGGCGGTGGTCGCTGCCGGCGCCGCTACCGCTTGTGGTGACGGCGAACGGATGGTTCGGGGCGGTTCAGCCGGTGGGAACTCTCATCCCCGTCTTGGGGCGCAAATGAAGGATCTCGCAACGTCAGATAGTGGTGCCTGGATAGCTCCCGCTACGATGAGGCCCTCACTCGGTTCGATGTTCGGGCGTTCGTGCAGAAGCGCCGCGGCACGCGCGCCGTCACCATCCCACTGCGTAAGCGGTGCGGCGGGGGTCAGCACCAGCCCAGCTCACGCCGGTTTCCAGCTCCGAAAGGATCGCGCAGACCGAGCCGGCGAGATACTTGCGCGGCGGCCAGCGCTCGATGGCGTGGCCGAGCGCGGCCAGCGCGTCAATCGTCGCCTCGCCGAGGTCGGCTTCCACGTTCAGCCGGCCCGGATGATACGCGTGCGGCAGCGCCGATTGCGGCCAGGAGGCGCTGGCGACACGCGGCACCTCGACGGCCGATTGCGGGTCCATGTCGAACACCGCCATGTTCAAGAACGCCTGCAGCATCGCCTGACCCAGCACCTCGCTGCCGGGCGAGCCGAACGGGATGATCCATCGTCCCGCCCGGATTGCGATCGCCGGATTGGCGGACATGCGCGGACGGCGGCCGCCTTCGACCCGCGCCGGATGCTCCGCCGCAGTGTAGCCTCGCGAACCCCACAGCGAGGGCAGGATACCGGTGCCCGGCACCACCGGCCCGCCGATCGTGCCGTCGCTGGGCGTGGCGGCGAACACGTTGCCGGCCCGATCGGTCACGCACAGGAACGAGGTGGCGGGCTTGCCCCGATCGGGTCCGCCATCAGCCGACGGATCGGGCCGCCAGCGCGGCGCGGCGCGTCCGGCGTCGCTGGCCGGCGGCATCTCCGGCCAGGCGCGGTGAGGATCGAACAATGCGCGGCGCGTGGCGGCGTATGGCTCGGACAACAGGATGTCGAGCGGCACGTCCTCGAAATCCGGGTCGCCGAAATAGGCCTCGCGGTCCGCCGCGGCGAGCTTCAGCGCCTCGGTCACAGCGTGCAGGTATGCGGGCGAATTGTGCCCCATCGCGCGGAGGTCGAGCGGCTCGAGGATGTTCAGCGCCTCGAGCAGCATAGGACCCTGCGACCAGGCGCCGCAGCCATAGACATCCATGTCCCGGAACGTTGTGCGGCAAGGCGGCTCGAAGCGGGCCTGGAAACCGCTGAGGTCCGCCGCCGTCAGCCAGCCACCGTTCTCCCGCTGGCGGCGCACGATCGAGGCAGCAATATCGCCGCGATAGAATGCGTCGTGTGCTGCGCGGAGGCCGGTCAGGCGGTTGCCGTTGGCGTGTGCACGTTCCTCATCGGCCATGTATTGCAGCGTGCGGGCTAGGTCCGACTGGACGAAGATTTCGCCCACCGCGGGGACGCGTCCGCCGGGCAGGAAGGTCGCCGCAGTCATAGGCCATTGGCGGATTTCATCCTGCTTGTCGGCCAAGATTTCGGCGAAGAATGGGTAGGTCGGAAATCCGTCGCGGGCGAAGCGGATTGCGGCAGCGGCGACATCCCCGAACGACATCGTGCCGTAACGGGCGAGAACGGCGATCCAGTTGGCCGGCGCCGCTGGCACCACGGTTTGCAGGATACCATCCGGGATGCGGCCGCAATGGCGCGTCCGGAAATACTCGGAACTGGCGGCACGCGGCCATGGCCCGACGCCACTGACCACCACCACGTCCTGCCGTTCGGCGAGATACAACATGATCGGTGCGACGCCGCCGAAGCCGACGAACTGGCTTTCCAGCACGTCGATCGCGAGTCCCGTCGCTACGCCGGCATCGATCGCGTTGCCGCCCGCCTCCAGCACCTGGAACCCGGCGAGCGAGGCCCAGTAATGGCCCGACACCACCATGTGCCGCCGTGCGAGCAGGCTTGGCCGGCGAGGCCGATCCGAGGTGAACAGACGCGCGGTGTCCGGCATGCTCAGCCCGCCCGCGCCTGTCGTGCGGCGGTCGCTTCGGCGCGCGCGAGCGTCCGTTTCGCCCGTTCCACAACGGGAATGTCGATCATCTTTCCCTCGAATTCCACCGCCCCGCTGCCGGCCGCGAGCGCCGCATCATAGGCGGCGACCATACGTCGTGCGTGCTCTATTTCGGTTGTGCTTGGGGCGTATTCTTCATTCAGCACCGGCACTTGCAGCGGGTGGATGCAGGATGCGCCCACGAAGCCCAGCCGGCGGGAGCGGCGAACGATCGCGCGGAACGCATCCTGGTCCTTGTAGTCGGCCACGGTGCCGACGAACCCGAGCGGCAGGATACCGGCCGCGCGGGCGGCGAAGATCGTGTGCTGCTTCGGGTAAAACAGCCCCTCGGGTTCCGGCAGCATGCCGACGGAGAGGGCGAAATCCTCGGCACCCAGGCTGATTGCCACCACGCGGGGATGGGCGCGGGCGATCGTCTCCATACGGAAGAAGCCAACGGCGGTTTCAACTAGAACCACGAAGCGGATCGCGCTTGCCGGCAGGCTGCGTTCGGCTTCCAGTTCATCGACGATCTCGGCGACGGCCTGCACGTGCTCTGCGTGATCGACCTTGGTCAGCAACAGGGCGGCCACGCCGGGAATGACGGCGGCTTCCAGATCGCGCACCAAGAGTCGCCAGGGGCGATTGAGCCGGACCAGCACATCGGCGCCGCGCCGACCGACGCGAGGGATTGCGTCGGGCAGCAGGGTCCGGGCGCGCTCCTTGGCGCTGGGGGCGACGGAGTCTTCCAGGTCCAGAATGATCGCGTCGGCGCCGCGATCGGCGGCGGTTTCTACGAAACGCGAGACCGTGACCGGGACGAACAGCATCGAGCGCCAGACGGGGAGGGAGGTGGGGTGGTTGTGGTTCATGGGAGGCGGTCCTCGGAGGAGGATGGCTGCGCGGTGGAAACCGGCAGCTTGGCACAGTGGCTGCCGGCTCGGGAGTGCGCACCCGCTTCCCGGAAGGGCTGAGATGTCCATTGCGACGTTTGGGTGGTCGATTTTGACAGGATATTAATCCATTTGCGCGATGATACAAATGTATTCAGGAGGTCCTCTGCGAGCCGATGGCCCGGGACCAGAGCGGGAGGACCGTGACGTTGCTCCAAAGATTCTGGCCTGTCGTGCTGCTGGCCGTTGTACTCGTTGGTTGCCAGAGCGTCCCCAACGGACCAGCGCAAGATTTTGTCGCCGCAGCCAACGCATTGGCACAGGCTGAATCGGAGTATTTTGATCAGCTACAGGCCGCCTCGGACGAAAGCCATGTTTTGCTCGCCAGCGCTATTTACGTGCAGGGCGGCCCGAAGTTTTCCGCAATTGCGCCGGAGTTGACGAAACGGGACGATTTCTCGAAGGCCAAAGCCGTGCGCATGGCGGTCATGGCACAATTGCAGAACTACGCCCAGCAGATTGCCGCCATTACCGCAGCGGCAACAGGAACCTGGGTTGTTGATGACGCCAAGGGTGTGGTCACCAACGTGACGACACTGCTGAAAGACCAGAAAGCGGCCAAGGTCACTCAGCAGCAGGCTGGGGTGATCCAGATCGCCGTGCAGCAATTGGCTACGGCGATTGTCAGCGGGGCGACTGCTCGCGAGCTGCAATCCCTTGCCAAACAGGCTCACACGCCCCTCAGCGCTATTGCGACGATGGTCGCCCAGGACAACGCCAACATCGAGTCGGACAAGTTTGCACCGGGTCTGATGGCGGATCAGCAGATGGGAATGATCGCCATTCTGAATGCGATCTATACGGATCCTCGGGTCAGCAGCGGTCAGCGTTTTGAGGCTGTCATGGCGTGGCATGCTTGGAAACCTTCTCTCGTCAACAAAGGCAACGATATCAGCAGTGCATTGGCGAAGCTGGTGAAGGCCAATGACGCACTGGCGGCGAAGCAGCCCTTGTCCGCAGGTGTGCTGGCAAATGTATCCGCCGCGGTTGCAGAGCAGGCGCTCGCGACGCCGTACGGTGGGAAGTGAGGGAGATACCAGATGCCCACGAGTGGTGATGCAATTCGCGATCTTGAAGATTCAAAGAATGCTCTCCAAGATCAGTGCGCCGCAGCATCAGGATCAGCACTTCTGAACCTCTTGACATCGATTCAGCATATCGCGGACGAGGTCGGCGCTCTGGAAGCATCAACTCTTGCGACTGCCTCTTATGTTCCGCAGACCGATCCGTTCAGGGCAGCGACGACGGATGCGCAAACCTTCGTTGCCGCTCTGAATAGCATGAAGGCGGCTTTCGCCGCATTGGGGACGGTCGCGCAGGCGATCGACAAGATACTCACTTATATCAAGTAACCCCTGCAGCGTCGCCACTGCGGCATTCGAAGATCCGGGTTCATCGCTCCGGTCCGAAGCGCTTGTAGAGGTCTTCCGCCACGGCCTTCGAAGCCACACCAGCCTTGCTGCCCGAGACATTCGTTGCCAGGACCATGGCGAAATCCTGCGAGGGCTGCAGCATGATCATGGCGAGGTTCAGCGTGTTCGATCCGGTGTGCATGACAAACGGCTCACGCGCGTAGGGCAGCTTCAGAATCCCCCAGCCCAGACAATAACCGCCCTGCGCGGGCGTTCCGGGCGGTGCATCCGGGGCTACCACGTCGATGACCCTGGTGTGCAGCTTGCGCAGGGTCTCCGCGCCCACCAGGGCGGGGCCGCGACGGCCTTCGCCGGCATTCCAACCGGCCCAGGCGGCAAAGTCGAGGATGGAGAGGTGTACGGTGCCAGCCGGACCAAGTATCAGTGGATTGTCCCCGTTCGGTCCGGCGAGCATCGGCTTCAACGTCGCGTCCTTCAGGACCGCATGGCCCAGCGGCGCGTCCACTCGGCCCATGCTTGACTGTGGGCCGAATCCCGCGGTCTCGAGTCCGAGCGGGGTGAAGATGCGTTCGACGACCATCTCCTCCCAGGTCCGCTTGCCGAGGCGCTCCAGCATCGCGCCGACCTCGGCGTAGGATTGCAGCAGCAGCTTCCCAAACACGTCGTTGTCGCTTGGCATCCCGCTGGTGTGCGACAGAAGCTGTTGCAACGTGACGTCGCGCAGGCCGGCGTCCATCGTAGCGACAAGATCGGGGAATTGCTCGCCGACTGTGCTGTCCCAGCGGAGCTTGCCCTGCTCGACGTACATCGCTGCGAGCAGTGCGGTCATCGCCTTGGTGTCGGAGCCGATGTGGAACCGATCTTGTAACGTAACAGGGCGGTCCGTGCCGGCGCGCCTGGTTCCCACCGCGCCAGCGGCGATGACGGCGCCCTGACGCACCACGGCGGCAGCCAGCGCGGGAAGGGCGTAGCGGGCGAGATAGGTGCGCAACGTCGCGTCAAGCGAGGCTGCCTGTGCGGCCTCCGCGGCGGGGGCCGGAGCCAATTGCGCTATGGCGGTTGTTTGCAAGAATTGTCGGCGGTGCATGGCCTGACTCCGAAGGTCTGGACAATGTCCGTGCAAGGGCTTTGTTTGATCAAACCGGCTCGCCGTCTCCGATCACGCCCTGCGTCGCCAACTCCGCCAGCCGCGCTTCATCATATCCGAGCGTTAGCAGCAGCTCGCGCGTGTGTTGACCGAGCGTCGGCGCCGCTCGCCGCAGTCGGCCCGGTGTGGCGGACAGGCGAGGAATCACGTTGTGCATCAGCACCGATCCCGCGTCGGCGTCCGGCGCCTCGACGACAATGCCGCGCGCCTGCACGTGCGGGTCGTCGAGGAACTGATCGATCTCATAGACCGGATGGGCAGTGACCTCGGCTTCATGGAAGGCACGCATGTTCTCATCCAACGTGCGTGCGGCAATGAACGCGGCGATCGGCGCCTCGCAGGCATCGGCATTGCGCACGCGATCGGCGTTGGTGCGAAAGCGCGGGTCGTCGATCATATCGGAACGCCCGATGGCGCGGAACAGACGCTCGGTCATCGCTTGGATGGAGGCCGAGATGGCTACGTAGCGGCCGTCCTTCGCGCGCCAGACGTTGCGCGGCGAGGTGGTGCTCGACCGGCTGCCGGTGCGTGCGGGCCGCTCGCCGCTGGTGCGATAGATTGCCGCATCGGGGCCGAGGATGGAGACGATCGGATCGAGCAGCGGCAGGTCGATCAACTGGCCGTTGCCACCGCGCTCGGCGACGCGAAGCGCCACCATCACCGCATAGGCGCCGTACAGACCGGACACCATATCGGCGAGCGCCAGCGGCGGCAGCACGGGCGGGCGATCCTCGTAGCCGTTCTTTGCGGCAAACCCGGACATCGCCTCGACCAGCGTGCCGAACCCGGGACGGTCACGATACGGCCCGTCCTGACCGAAGCCGGAGATACGCACGATGACCAGCTTCGGGTTGCGCGCGTGCAGCGCGTCGGCGCCGAGGCCCATCTGCTCGAGGGTGCCGGGACGGAAACTCTCGATCAGGACATGGCTGCGCGCCACGAGGTCGAGGAGCACGGCGCGTCCTTCAGGTCGGCGCAGGCTGAGGGCTAAGCTCTTCTTGTTGCGCGCATAGACCTTCCAATAGAGGCTGATGCCGTTCACCCGCCAGGCGCGCAACGGATCGCCTTTCTCCGGATCCTCGATCTTGATCACCTCAGCGCCCTGATCGGCGAGCTGCAGGCTCAGCATGTTGCCGGCGACCAGGCGCGACAGATCGATCACGCGGACGCCGTCGAGCGGGGCCGGCGCGGCGGGGTCGAATTCGACGCGCGGGATCATTGCATGAAGCTCCTCATCTTGTAGTGTTCGGTCAGATGTCGGTGGCCCGCAAGGGCTGAAACGGGAACGCCACGGAGCCAACCGAGGGCGGCTGCCCCCGCAACTGTGCGCGGCGAGCCTCGTTCCACCATGCCATTGCCCAGGGGATGCGTCCCTGGGTGAGAAGGCGGAGCGAAGCGGGGACCCGCGAGCCAGGAGACCGGCCGGCGTCGAGACTGCGCGCGCGCAACGGGCGGGGTGCACCGGTGCAGCGGGTCGGTACCCGCAAGCGGCTGTCGTCGGTACGACGAGGGATCGCGTCATTGCGGTCCCGCTGGCGCAGGAGGACCGCATGCGAAGATATCTTTGGGCCGGCTTGCTGATCGTTTCCCCCGCAACTTCCTGGGCGCAAAACCCGGCGCTGCCACAGGCGGGCACGATGAGCCCCGAGGTGGTGGTGACCGCGACGCGGGTCCCGACGCCGATCGAGGACATTCCCGCCGGCGTGACCGCGATCACACGCCAGGAGATCGAGCAGCGCGGCTACACCACTCTGGCCGAGGCACTGTCGGCCGTACCTGGTGTGCGGGTTGCGCAATCCGGCGGGCCCGGCGGCGTTGGCAGCGTATTTGTCCGCGGCACCGATTCGAACCAGGTGCTGGTGCTGCGCGACGGCATGCCAATAAACGACCCATCGGATCCAGGCGCTGCCTTCAATTTCGGGATCGATACACTGTTCGACGTCGAGCGGATCGAGATCATCCGCGGCCCCATGGCCTCGCTCTATGGATCGGGTGCGATCGGTGGGGTGATCAACATGATCACGAGGCAGGGGCATGATCCGGGCGTACATCTGCAGGGCGACCTCGCCGGTGGTTACCCGGCGCAGATCCTCAATAGCGAGGTGCTGTCTGGGGTCACTGGCCCGCTCGATTACGCGGCAATCGTCGGGATCGAGGCGATACGGGGCTTCGACAGCACGCCTCAGCGCGAGTTCGATCTATACCGGCACGCCGCAGGGCTACCGGGACATGCTCGGCACGCTCAATCTCGGCTACACGCCGGTGCCGGGGACGCGATTCTCGCTGCTGTTGCGCGGGCGGCGCTCGGTGTTCGGCTTCAACGAGCTGGGTAATCCGACGTTCGATGAGGACAATTCCACCGGGCAGGACAGCACGCTGCTTGGGCGCGTCGGGGTGGATTCGCTGATGGCGGGCGGCGCTTATGAGACGAGTTTTTTCCTCGGTGGGCTACAGGACGACCGCAAGTATTTCGAACCGCTTAACCCGGCCGACGTCAACAACATAGCCTTCAACGATTCCCGCTACCACTCGTACGAGAGTGATATCCAGTGGAACAATACGGTGCATCTGAACCATCTGTTCTCGAGCTCCGTGCTATCCGCCACCGACTTCACCTTCGGCTATGAGCGCACGGGTGAGACGGCGAAGGTACGGGTCAATTCCTCTACGGAGGGGTTTCCGTATCAACAGAGCACCCAAGCCTCGATGATCGATGATGCTGTCTACACGGGGCTGCAGAGCACGCTGTGGCGACGTCTGACGATAACCGGTCAACTTCGTCAGGACTGGGTGTTGAACGATCAGCCGACGACCTGGCGTCTGGGGGGCGTGTTCGATGTGCCGGAGGTCTTGACCAGGTTCAAGGCGGCGTACGGCACCGCGTTCCTGGCTCCTTCGCTGTTCGACCGGTTCGGCGTCGATTCCACCGGCTACGTCGGGAACCCTAACCTGCTGGCGGAGACCGCACAGGGCTGGGAAGCGGGGTTCACCACCACCGTCCCGGTCCTGCGGCAACCCGATGGCGTGAGCTTCACTGCGACATATTTCAGCGAGCAAATCAGGAACCTGATCGTGACGGTGTTCACGCCGGTGGAAACCTCGGAGAATATCGGCTCGGCGCACATCCACGGCGTGGAGACGGAGCTGAAACTCCATCCGCTACATTGGCTTGTGATCGACGCGACCTATACCTACACGCAGCCCGAGAACGCCGACACCGGGCAGCTCTTGCTGCGTCGTCCGCAACACACGGCGTCGCTTGATGTGACCGCGACCCCGCTGCCGCGGCTGACGATCGTGCCGGAATTGCTGTTCACCGGCGCGTTCCAGGATTTCCTGATCAACAACAGCGGCATCAGCACGGGGGCGACAGGCACCTCTGGCCAAGGGCTGATTTTCAACCTGACCGCGACTTATGACCTGACGGCGCGCATCCAGCTTTATGCCACTGGGCGCAATCTCTTTGACTCCCGCTTCGAGCCGGTGAATGGATATCAGACACCCGGGCCGAATTTCTTTGCCGGTCTCCGCTTACGGTTATGACACGATGGCGTGATGACACCGGCGGGAACCGATAACTCTCTGAGTATGTTGCTACGCCTGCGCAATCGCAATGAAGGAATCGGCCATGCGTGGCATTCTCCTATGGGTGCTCGGCATCCCCATCCCGGTCATCATTCTGCTCTACCTGTTCCATGTGATCTGACGAGAGACCACCGGGGGAGCCGCTCAGGTTTTCTGCACCGGCGTCATCAGGCCGAGGGCCGCGCCGGTCGCATCGGTGACAAAACCGAGCCGCCCGACATCGGGTATATCGAAGGGCCGTGCTGAGTGGCGACCGTCAGGCGCGCGTCCACGTCATCTACCTCCATGTATTCGAACCAGTGCGGTGGCACGTGCTCCGGCATATCCGACGGCATGGCCATGAGGCCGGCGACCGGCTTGCCGTCGATCTCGGCAATCCAATAGGTGCCGTGCTCTATAGGCATGGGCTTGAAGGTCCAGCCAACGAGCTCGGTGTAGAATTGTTTGGCTGACTCCACATCGCGCGTCAGCAGTTCGTTGCAGACGAACATCCCGTGGGCCATTTGTGGGTCGCTTCAGTGGTTGCGTCCTTTGGCCGGCTATTGGCGTTCGGGAACCGAATGCCGCTCGTGGTCTTGCGGCCCCTCCTCTCTGGTATCCGACAGGCCGGCGCCAGGAACCCATAACACGTCACCTGCGCCGTTGCTGTTCAGCACGCGGGCGAGCACGAACAGGTGATCCGAGAGCCGGTTGAGATAGCGGATCACCGCACGGTTGACGTCCTCCTCCGCGCTGAGCCGTACGACCGCGCGCTCCGCGCGGCGCACGATCGTGCGCGCGTGGTGCGCGCGGCCCGCCGCTTCGGTGCCGCCGGGCAGGACGAAGCTTCGCAGGGGCGGCAGGGCAGCGTTCATCGCTTGGACCTCGGCCTCCAGCCGGATTACCGGTGTGTCGGTCAGCCGTAGGCGGTCGCCGGCCTCGCCCGGAACGCAGAGGTCAGCACCGAGATCGAACAGGTCGTTCTGGACGGGCGCCAGCATCGCATCGGCGGCGGGTGCGGCGACGCGGAGCAGGCCGATGGCGGCGTTTGCCTCATCGACCGCACCGATCGCTTCGATGCGCAGCGATGCCTTGCCGATCCGGGTGCCGTCGCCGAGGGAGGTCTCCCCGCCGTCGCCACCCCGCGTGATCACCCGGTCGATGCGGACCATGCCAACTCTCGCGCCGATACCGCGCCTGCTTTGCCGTCATCACCCGCCTGTTTGCAAGCCGGGCACGGCGCGCCACATCATGGGCCATGCTGTCACGTCGTTTGCTGATCGCCGCCGTGGTTCCGCTCACACTCGGGATGCCGATGGCGGCTCACGCCGCGCAGGCGCAAGCCCCTGTCGCGTCGCCGGTTGACCAGGCGGATGTCACCCGCATCCAGGCGTATCTGAACGGCCTGCACACCCTCAAGGCGCATTTCGTCCAGGTGGCGCCGAACGGGGCGATCAGCCAGGGCACCGCCTGGCTCGAACGGCCAGGCCGGATGCGGTTCCAGTACGACCCGCCGAGCCCTCTGCTGCTGGTCGCCGGTCACGGGCTGGTGGTGTTCCATGACGCGGCGCTGGACCAGACGTCCAACATCCCGCTTGGCGCGACACCCCTGGGTATCCTGCTCGCCGACCATATCTCGCTTAGCGGCGACGTCACGGTGACCGGGATCAATCACCTGCCGGGCGAGATCGAACTGACACTGGTGCGTACCGCGCACCCGACCGAGGGTGGCCTCACCCTGGTGTTTACGGACAACCCGCTGACCTTGCGGCAATGGACGGTCACCGATACTCAGGGCCAGCGCACCACGGTGACGCTGACTAATATCGAACTGGGGGGGACGTTCAATCAACGCTTGTTTGAGTTCGTCGACCCGAGATTCTTCGAGCACAATCCGGGCTAGCCGCTACTCCACTGGCACGAAGATCGAGTGACGCATCTGCCCGCCGACTGATTTCGACAGGTGTCCCTTGCCGGTCACATCTTCGACCAGCAAGACTTCGCCGGCGCCGATCACCCGGCTTTCACCGTCGCTTGCGGTGATCCGTACGCCGCCGTCCAGGTTGATGATGTATTGCCGGCGTGGCGCCGTATGCCAGTCTAGGTCGTAGTCGCCGGCGGTTTCGCGGAAGATGATGCCGTTTGCCGGCAGGCGCGCGGAGAGTTTGCTGCTGTGCCGCTCCTCCACCCATTGCACTTCGATGTCGCGGAAATGCAACTCACCGTGCTCGTCGGCGTAGAGATTGTGGATGCGCATCGCGGCCTTCTCCCGCTGATGAGAGTGCGCATGCTAGCCTGACGGCGCAGCGCCGGCCACGTCTTTCCCGACTCGACGCCGCAGTTGCAGTCTACGACGCATGAACATGCTCGTTCCTCCGGCGCAAGTCCGACAGCGGCCGACTGACGCTGAGATCATTCAGATTGTCGGCCAGCGCCCATTCAAGGACGGCGAATACTACGCCGCTATCGGGCGCGTCCGGCAGGTTACCGTTGCGGAAGACGGCAGCGTGGTGGAGGCCGAGACCAAGGGAACGGCGGCACACCCCTATCGCCAGCACGTCACGCTCCGCCAGCGGGCGAGCGGATCGCTCGACATCCGAGGCACCTGCACCTGCCCGGTTGGGTTCAACTGCAAGCACGTTGCTGCCGCGTTGATCTCCGCACGCCTTACGCATCGGCTGGGACTGACCGCGCCGGCGACGGCGCAGCCTGAGCCGCAGGTGGTGGCGGGCGAGCCGGGGCTCACTGGCGCGCTCGGTGCGTGGCTCAGGGACATCGGTGAGGACCCGCAGCCCAGCGCCGAGCGCGAGCCCGAGAAACGCTATCTGGTGCTCTATGTCCTGCGGCTGAACGCGAACGCGCGTGGCATCGATACTCTGGCAATCCAGCCCTTTGGGGCGGAGTTGCGGAAAGGACGGCAGTGCGCCGAGCGGCAGCTTCCACCGGAACGGTGGACTGGCCCCAAGCTTCCCACCTATTCGCAGCCGGAGGACCGCCTGCTGTTGAACCGGCTCGCTTGTCGCCAGAAGGGCACGCCGACGCCCGAGGACGACCCGCCGGAGACGCTGCGGCGCATTATCGCGACAGGTCGTGCGCACTGGGAATCCGTCACCGGCCCGGTCGTGGCCGAGGGCCTGGTGCGGCCCAGCCGGCTTGGCTGGCGCATGACCGAAGATTGCAGCCAAGTCCCGACGATCGAGTTGGAGCCGGGGGTGTGCGCAATGCGCATCCCCGAGCCATGGTATGTCGAGCCGAAGACCGGGCTGGTCGGCCCTCTGTCGCTGGAGATACCGGAGCGGGTGGCGACCCGGCTGCTCGCTGCGCCACCTATCCCGGCCACAGAGGCCAACCGTGTGCGCAGCGAATTGGCGCGTCGCTTTGCCGGGATTGCCATCCCTCCACCGGCCGAGATGCCGGAGCCGGAGCTTGTGCAGGGGCCGCCGCAACCCTGCCTGCGCCTGCTGCTCGGCCCGGAACCCGCCGTCCTCAACCGCTATGCGACGGGTCCGAAGCCGCAGCGGCCGCCGATGGCGCGCCTCTCGTTCTGCTACGGACCGGTGACCACCCCATTCCGCAAGTCGGTCGATATCGTATCGCTTGAGGGGCGGCTGTATCGCGTGATGCAGGACAAGGCTGCGGAAAACGCCGCCGCCACCGAGCTTTCCGCCCTCGGTTTCCAGCGTCACGCCGAAGCCCAGCCGTATTCCTGGAACCTGCCGAACCCGGACGACCTGGTGCTGCCGGGCGACGACAGCACGGGCTGGCTGCGCATGCTCGTGCACGAGGTCCCCCGGCTGCGCCGCGACGGCTGGCAGATGGAGATCGACCCCGATTTCCCGCTGCGCGTCGTGGAGCCCGAGGGTGATTTTACCGCCGAACTGGAAGAGGGCTCCGGCATCGACTGGCTGGAGTTGCATCTGGGCGTGTTGGTCGAAGGCGAGCGAGTGGACCTCGTGCCTGGCCTGGTGAAGCTGATCGCGGCGACCCCCGGCGAGGCTCTGACTGAAGCGCTTGGGGACGCGGCGGATGACACGCCATTTGTCGTGCCGCTGTCGGATGGGCGGCTGCTGTCGCTGCCGCTCGGACGGATCCGCACCATGCTGCTGGCGCTGGCTGATCTGTTCGCTGCCGGCGGGATCGATGCCGAGGCAGGCCGGGTCGGCTTCACCCGGCTGAATGCCGCCGAGCTTGCGGTGCTGGAGACCGCGGTCCCCGACCTGGTATGGCGCGGCGGCGAGGCGCTGCGTGCGCTCGGTCGCCAGCTTCGCGAAGCCGGTGACACGATTCCGCCCGCCGCGCTGCCCGAGGGTTTTAGTGGCACGTTGCGTCCGTATCAGGCGCAGGGGGTGGACTGGCTCCAATTCCTGCGCGGCGCCGGGATCGGTGCCGTGCTGGCCGACGACATGGGCCTCGGCAAGACCGTGCAGACGCTCGCGCATCTGGTGATCGAGCAGGCCGAGGGCCGGCTAGATCGCCCGGCGCTGATCGTCTGCCCGACCAGCCTGGTGCCCAACTGGGCAGCGGAGGTGGAGCGCTTCGCGCCGGGGCTGCGGTTGCTCGTGCTGCACGGACCGGCGCGCCGGGAGCGCTTCTGTGATATCCCGGCGCACGACCTGGTGATCACCAGCTACGCGCTGATCAGCCGCGACGCGGAGGTGCTGACGGCCCAGGACTGGCACATCGTCGTGCTGGACGAGGCGCAGATGATCAAGAACCCGGCCGCCGAGACGACAAAGCTGGTCGCCGGGCTGAAGGGTCAGCAGCGGCTGTGCCTGTCGGGCACTCCCCTCGAGAACCATCTCGGCGAGCTGTGGTCGCTGTTCAATTTCCTCGCACCCGGCTTTCTGGGCTCGAGCAAGTCATTTCGTTCTCGTTATCGGATGCCGATCGAGAAACGCGGCGACGAGACGCGACGGGCGCTGCTGGCGCGGCGGGTGCGGCCGTTTCTGCTCCGTCGCACGAAAGAAGAAGTGGCGACCGACCTGCCGCCCAAGACCGAGATCGTCGAGCAAGTGGAGCTGGAGCCGGCACAGCGGGCGATCTACGAGAGCATTCGTCTCGCCATGCACGAACGCGTCCGCAAGGCGATTGCCGAGCGCGGGCTTGCGCGGTCGGGCATCATCATCCTGGATGCGCTGCTGAAGCTACGGCAGGCATGCTGCGATCCGCGGTTGTTAAAGATTGCGTCGGTGAAGCGAACGAAGCCGGGGTCAGCCAAGCTGGAGCGGCTGATGGAACTGCTGCTTACGCTGCTGGACGAGGGGCGGCGGGTGCTGGTGTTCTCGCAGTTCACCTCGATGCTGGAGCTGATCATCCCGCGCTTAGATGACGCCGACATCTCGTTCGCGCTGCTGACCGGCGACACGATCGATCGGCGCACACCGATCCATCGCTTCCAGTCAGGCGAGGTGCCGGTGTTCCTGCTGAGCCTGAAAGCCGGTGGGAAGGGACTGAACCTGACGGCGGCGGACACCGTGATCCACTACGATCCGTGGTGGAATCCGGCGGTGGAGGACCAGGCGACCGACCGTGCACACCGGATCGGCCAGTCGAAGCCGGTGTTTGTGCACCGGCTGGTGACGATCGATACGATCGAACAGAAGATGGAAGTGCTGAAGGCGCGCAAACGGGCGCTGGTCGCCGGGATATTGGATGCGGAGCGTGGCGGGACGCTGACGATGACCGAAGCGGATATCGAGATGTTGTTTGGATAGGAGTAGGGAGTGGTTGGCTCCCAAGCGCACCGGGCCGATGACGGCTGGCGAAGTACTGCGCGAGGAGTTCATGGTATCGCTCGGCCAATCCGGGCGCGCATTGGCCCGCAAGCTCGGATGTACCCTCGAATCGCAACACTGAAATTGTCGTCGGCGAGCGTGTAGTTGCTGTTGAGACTGAGATCTTGCTTGGCGAGAGTCTTCGAGACGTCGGCCGAGTTCTGGCTCAACCTGCACATGGCGCACGATCTGGAGGAGGCGCGTCGCCGGACTCGCCGGGCTGCGTAAAGGTTCCACCATTCGCGCTGGCAGGAAGCCGCCGAGCAGGTGGGAAAGCGTCGAAAAACCACGGTCAGCTTTACGCATCCCGATCAACGCGCAAGAGTGGCGCTCATGACAAATCCTCTCTCTGCCCGTCTGGATCGTGTTCTCGACAGGCTGCCGCATGCGTACGCCGGACCCGGCGGAGCATTAGCTGTGCTGCGCCGCGGCGAGGTGTTGGTGCGCCACGCCTGGGGCTGGGCCAATGCCGAGCGGCGCATCGCATTCACGCCCCGCACGCTATTCCGTATGTGTTCCATCACCAAGCAGTTCACCTGTGGCCTGGTGCTGGATGCCTTCCCTGATCCGTCGGTGCTGGATGGTGATGCGCGCGCCCGCCTGCCGCTGCTGGAGGAGACAGTGCCGGACGCACTGCATCTGTGCCATAACCAGTCCGGGCTGCGAGACTATTGGGCGCTGGCGATGCTGCATGGCTCGCCGGCCGAGGCGCCGTTTGCCGACACTGAAGCTGACCGGGTCATTGCCAGCACACGGACACTGCACTTCGTGCCGGGCACTCGCTACTCCTACGCCAATCAGAACTTTCGTATCCTGACCGACATCCTGCAGGAGCGCACCGGCCGCAGTTTCGCGGAGCTGCTGCGCGACCGCCTGTTCAATCGTGCTGGCATGCACAGTGCGTTCCTTGCTGCGGACACCCGCGCCATGCCGGACGGCGCGGAGGGCTATGAGGGGACACAAGCCACTGGATTTCGTGCCGCGGAGAATCGAGTCCTGTGGAGTGGCGATGCCGGGCTGGGCGCCTGCCTCGATGACATGATCGCCTGGGAACGCTACATCGACACCGTACGCGATGACGCGGATTCATTGTATAGCCGGCTCTCCGCCCCGGTCAGCTTCGCTGACGGCGCCCCTGCCATGTATGGGTTCGGCCTGAATCGCGTAACCGAACTGGGTCGTGCGGTCACCAGTCACGGCGGGGCACTGCGCGATTGGCGCAGCCACCGGTTGTACATGCCCTCCGAGCGCGTTTCTGTCGTTGTCATGTTCAATCACCTGGCGGACGCGCACGAAGCAGCGGTGGACGTGCTAGCTGCCGTGCTGGGCGAAGCTCGCCGACGACCTGAGGTCACCGTGCCGGCGCCGGGTTGGCTTGGCGCCTATACCGAACCGGAGACCGCACTTGTAGTGCGCATCGACGCTGCCGCGAATGGGCAGGTGCGCCTGCGCTACGGCTCTCATCCGGACCGGCTCGACTTGCAGGCTGACGGCACCGCACAGTGTGCCAGCGCGCGGTTGCGACCTGACAATGGCGGTCTTTGGATGGACCGCCCGTACGAGAATCAAAGCTCATGGCTACATCCGTGTGAGGGCGCGCCGACCAAAGACGTCGCCGGTTGCTATCGCTGCGAGGAGCTGGATACCGAGCTGACCGTGACTGACGCTGGCGACGTGCTCTATGGTGGCTTCTCTGGTTTTTTGGGTCAGGGGCGCATGGAGATGCTCGACCCGATTGGCCTGGATATCTGGACGCTGCCTTGTCTGCGCGCGCTGGACCACACGCCACCTGGCGACTGGACGCTGGCGTTCCGGCGCGACGGGGCGGGCCGGGTGGTGGGTGTTGGGGTCGGCTGTTGGCTGGCTCGCCGGTTGCCGTACTTGCGGGTTGGCTGACGCGGCTTTGGTTATTCCCCCGCCTCTTCGGCTAACAGGAATCCGTTGTGACACAACGCGCCACGCACGCCTTCGATGCGCGCCGCACGGTTCGCTGGTGTCGAGTAGCGCTCGGCCAGGGAAGGGCGCGGGTCGCCGCTACGCTCGCGCTCCTCGCGCGTTGCGGCGAAGGCGATGAAGCTGCCGTCGCGGTCGGCCAACTCGCCGGCCGGGTAGGGCGGGGCGTAGAGGTTCCAGCCGGTGTGCGTGCCGGTCGGGACCGCGATGTCAGGCAGACGGATGCCAGCAATTTCGTTGCCATCGGTATCGACCTGGGGCACGAGCGTGCGCCAGGTGCGTTCCGGCGGCGCGGGATCAACCCAGTCCGAGAGCGGTGCCGCGTCATTGGCGAAACGTGGCGGCTCAACGCCAGGAATAGCGGGGAAACGCAGCGCATCGGCTGGCACCAGGGTGCCGTCGTCAACGCGCGGCAGGCGAGAGGGCGGGGGTTCGCGACCGTTGCTCACCTATTCGTCCAGCGCGGCAAGCAGGGCGCGCACTGCCGGCATCGGATCGTGCCAGTTGCGCAGGTAACGGCAGGGACCGGGGTCGCGTGGCATGCCGGCTTTACCCGCATGCTGCGTACCGGCGATCAGATAGCCGCGCGTATTGGGCGGCAGCGCCATATCGTGTGTGCCGTCGGGATCGGTGTGCAGCAGGGATGCGCCCTTCTGCCAGTACTCGGTCGAGGTGTTGGTCTCGATCAGCTTCGGATCGGTCTCGTCGCCGCGCAGCAGCGCCGCGGCGGAAAACGGCGGCTCGATCTCTGGGAAATCGTGGTCCTCGTGCCAAGTGCGCGTGCGTGCCGGCTGGGCGAACAGCGCGTTGTGGAACACCCGGCCGATCCCGGCGACGTGCGTGTAAACGCCGTCGAACACGCGCCACCCGTCCTCGTCACGATTGAACGCAAGCGCGATGTGATCGCGCAGGTAGCGACCTGCCTGCGAGATACCGAAGGCAAGCGCATGGCTAGGCGCGCGACCCAGTAACTCATGCCTAGCAGAGCTGTGGCGCAGATACGCGATCAGGTCGCGTGTTGCCGCGAAGCCGAGCCCGCCCAGCCGCGGCTTCGTCGCCGTGTAGTGGAATTCGTAGATAGAGCCGGGCTCGGGCAGCGTGTCGGCGGCAGCAAGCGAAGGCTACGACCATCGACGAATTCGAATGGGAGTTCGCGACGTTGCCCACTCTGCGTGCGGCGGAGCGTCAGTCGGCCTTCGCGCCCGACCGCATCGTAGGATAGCCGGAACGTCTCCAACAGTCCCAGTCGTGTTCCGGAGACGAACTCCTCGCGAACGCGGCGCGTGATATCGACCACGGGCGCGTCCAGCGCCAGCCCGCCATTGGCGCGCGGCGCGCCTGGGTCCCAGCCGGACCAGACCAGAGTGAAGCCGCGCTTCAGTGGGAAAGCGTTGCCGCAGTCCTCGATGGTTTGGGGCACATTGCCGGCAGCGCCGGCGCAAACACTGGCGAAGATCATCTTCCGGCCGCGGTTGTTCACCTCGTAGAGGATGCGGCCATTACCCTTCGTTGGGTCCGCTGGCCGAAGGACCACGAAGTCAGTTCGGTATTCGACGCGACCCACCGCATTGCGCGGCGCAAGCTCAATCCCGGCGATCACCGCATTGGCCGGAAGCGCCAGATCGACCTCGCCCGTGGCGACGCCGCTGATCCACATATAGGGACCGGTAGCCCCAAACGCGGCGCCGCCGACAAAGGGGCGTGTCTCGCGGATCTCGATCCCAGTGATCATGCGGTCAGTCCCTCAGCAACGGGGCCGCGGTGCGCGCGGCCAACTCGTCCCATGACAGGCCGGGGATCATGTCGCGCACCACGAAGCCGCGTGGCGTCACATCTAAGACTGCCAGGTTCGTATAGACGCGCCGCACCACGCCCTTCGCGGTCAGAGGATAGGTGCAGCGCTGCACCAGCCGCGGTGCGCCTTCTTTCGTGGTGTGCTCCATGATCACCCAGAGCCGCTTGGCACCGATCGCAAGGTCCATCGCACCACCGATCTGCTTCAGCGGCTCGTCCGCCGTGCGCGCCCAGTTGGCGATATCGCCGGTCTCCGACACCTCGAATGCCCCGAGCACGCAGAGATCGAGATGACCACCGCGGGCGATCGCGAAGCTGTCGGCGTGGTGCACAAAGCTGCCGCCGGTGCGCAACGTCACGTGCTGCACGCCGGCGTTGATCAGGAACGGATTGACCTGATCCGGCAGCGGCGCCGGGCCGATGCCGATCACGCCGTTCTCAGCGTGGATGATCACCTCGCGTTCGGCGGGGATGAAGTTCGCTACCTCGGTCGGGATGCCTATGCCGAGATTGACCAACCAGCCTTCAGGAATGTCGGCCGCGGCGCGTGCGGCCATGCCGTTGCGATCGAGCGGAGTCCATGCGGGCATGGCGAACTCCTTCAACCGCGGACGTGGACGACGCGGCGGACGAAGAGACCGGGCGTGTGTACGTTGGCAGGGTCGATATCGCCGAGTTCGACCGCGTGGCGTACTTGCGCGATGGTGAGCGGCGCCGCCATCGCCATGACCGGGTTGAAGTTCCGCTGGCTCTCCCGATAAGTCAGGTTGCCCCAACGATCGCCCTGCCAGGCATCGATCAGCGCCACGTCGCCGGGTAGCGGATATTCCAACAGACAGAGTTTGCCGCCGATCTCGCGCGTTTCGCGATCCTCGGCGAGGATCGTGTCGGCAGCGGTGGGCGTATAGGAACCGGTGATGCCGGCGCCCGCGGCGCGCAGCCGCTCGGCCAAAGTGCCCTGCGGCACGATCTCCACTTCGAGCTTGCCGGCGACATACAGCCGGGCAGCCTCGCTGGCCGGACGAATGTAACTGCAGATCATCTTGCGCACGCGGCCCTCCAGCAGCAGGCGCGCCACCGCGCTGCCGTCACGCCCACCGGCGTTGCAGACCAGCGTCAGGTCCCGCGCACCCTGCTCGATCAGCCCTTCGAGCAGCGCGAGCGGCGCGCCGACATCGCCAAAGCCGCCGAGCAGAATGGTCGAGCCATCACTGATCCCCGTCAGCGCATCTGCGATCGAGTCCACGAATTTATCGATCATTTAGCGGCGATATCCTCGTTGGTGGCGGCTCATCGAGCTGTGCGGAGTTGCCGGCTGAAGAACGCCTCAGCCGCCTCAATTGCCTGTCGATGCGTGTCGGCCTGCGGGACATTTGTTCTACATCTCGGAACGATCGCCCGTCCGTCCTCCGTGCAGGAAGAGCTGAAATCGTAATGACCCACGTCGGGCAGCCGAATGAGCGAGACGTTCGGGATCAGCTTGGCTGCGACCAAGCCGTTGGTTGAGGGCGGCGCAACGGTATCCTCGTCGCCGAGGATGATCTCGATCGGGACGTGCATGTGCTCGAGACTGGCTGGTGCAAGGGCTTGTACAAGAGCTGGAGCCATCACGAAGGCGGCGCGCACCTGAGGAATGGCGTGATCATCGCCTGCGTGAGCGGCTTCGGCTTGAACGTCCGGGAGTTTCAACACATCCTCGGCGTCGTGGGTGGTAAAAGCGAATTCCCGCTGAGGGCGGCATGTACCGTCGTCTGGATTGGCTTGGCAGAAACGAATGAGGCGACCTGGCTCGACCCGGGCTCCCGCCGCCAACAGCGCAGTGCCTCCGCCGGCGGAGAAGCCGGCGACGCCAACTCGTGACAGGTCCATGTGTGGCCCAATGGTTTGATCCTGCTCTGCCGCGTTCAAGGCGGCACGCAAATCCTCCGCGCGATCCCACCACAACAGCACGCCGGCGACGGTCATCTTGTCGGCACCGTTGTTCCCGGGATGGTCCGCGGCTACGACTATGTAGCCGTTGCGTGCCATGGCTATGCCGAACCAGCCCATTAGTCGGGCGGTCCCGCCAAAACCGTGGGATAGAAGGATGATCGGTCGCCGGTCTTCACCGGGCGCGAATGCCGCGTCCGGTGCGACGGTCCCTATATCGCGCAGTGGCTTGCCGGGTGGACCGATCGTAATCTCTTGCTCGATGGCATCCGGGGGAGCCGGGTACCAAATCGTGACCCGAAGCTCAGGCCGGTGCTCCGCATCGCGCAGGCTGGCGGTCGAATCGGACGTCACACGATGGATTTCGCCCACTGGTCCAGCATGCGCAAGACCGGCCGCGACCATGACGAGCGTTCCGATCGCGGCCACGAGAGACCTTATCACCAGCAAGTTTCCTCCTGTCTTGCATCGCTAGCCAGGACGTTCCTGTGATGCCTGCGGATCAACCCCGCTTCACGTTCCAGAAGATCGGGCCGTAGCCGTCCAGGATGCCGGAGATGTCGTGCTGGTAGGAGGTGGACCAGAACGTCTGGCCGAGCGGGACATAGGGTACGTCCTGCACCGCCTGCAGTTGCAACTCGACCGCGATCTTCTGCTGCGCTTCGAGGTCCGATGCGTCGATCCATTCCTGCCGGAGCGCTTCGATCTTCGGGCTGGTCGGCCAGCCCATCAGCGCGTCCTTGCCGTTGCCGCGCAGGAACACGTGGCCAACCGGATTCGCCTGGTCGAGGCCCGCCCAGAACGTGTTGAAGACTCCCCAGCCGCCTTTGTCCGGCGGGTCCATCTTGACGCGGCGCTGCACCACCGTACCCCAGTCCATCGCCTGGTAATCGACGTCGAAGCCCATCTTCTTCAACTGATCGGCACAGACATCCGCCTCGGCCTTAAGCAACGGGAAATCAGTAGGAGCAAGAAGGATCACTTTCTCGCCCTTATAACCGGCGGCCTCGATCTCCTTCTTCACTGCGGTATAGTCGCGCGGCGTGGTGAACACATCGAGACCGGCGGCGCTCGCCATCGGTGTGCCGGGAGTAAAGATGCCGGCCGGCACATGCCAAAGGCTCGGGTCGATGCCGGCAACGGCTTCCATGAATTCGCGCTGGTCGATCCCTTTGAGCATCGCACGGCGTATGGCGGGGTTATCGAAAGGCGGCCACAGCTCGTTGAGACGCATGCAAGCCATCAGGCCGGTGGGGTCGATGATCCGCACCTGCGTACTTTGCTTTAGCGGAGGCAGCATGTCGTTGGTGGGGTTTTCCCACCAATCCATCTCCTTGCTCTGCATCGCCGCGACGGCAGTGCCGGGATCCTTGATGATATGCCATTCCACTCGGTCGAAATTGGTGACTTTCGGGCCTGACGTCCATCCCGGCGTGCCGCCGCTGCGCGGCTGATAGGCGGTATTTCGCTCATACACCGCCAGCGAGCCGACGACGCGCTCCTTGGCGTTCCACTTGTACGGGCCGCTGCCGACCATCTCGGTGATTGCTTTGAACGCATCGGTCTTGGCAAGGCGCTCCGGCATCATGGCGCAGAAATTGCTGCCCGGCTTACCGAGCGCGTCCGGCAGCAGGGCAAACGGCTTCTTCAGGCGAAACACGATTGTCTTGTCGTCCGGTGCCGACAGCTCATCAGTATAGGCAATCAGCGTCTGACCGAAGGGGTCGCGCTTGCCCCAGCGCTGGATCGAGGCCACGCAGTCGCGCGCCAGCACCTTTTCTCCATCATGCCAGGCGAGCCCGTCGCGCAAGGTCAGCGTCCATTGCTTGCCGTCGTTCTCGACGACATGGCCGGCGACCATCTGCGGTTGCGGCTTATAGGCGCTGTCGATGCCGTAGAGCGTGTCGAAGATCATGAAGCCGTGATTGCGAGTGACGTACGCGGTGGTCCAGATCGGGTCGAGAATGGTCGGATCCGCCTGAGGAATGAATTTCAGCACCCGCTGATCGGCTGCGCGCGAGATTCGCGGGACGGCAAGTGGGACGGCGAGGGCGGCTGCGGTGCCGGCCAGGAATGTGCGGCGCTTCATCGGGCTCGGCCTTTTCCAAGAGAGGTGGCAGGCGGATCATGGCAATGGCCCGTGCCGCCGCGCAAGAGTTACTGTTATATGACTTGGCCGGCGCTGGCCGTCCGGTCGGGGGGAAGGGAGAACCCACATGCGCTGCTCGCTGCCTGTACTGCTGCTTGCCATGCTCGGCGCCACGCTGGCCGCGACCGGCCGCGCCGCGGATCAGTCCTGCCGCTGCGATGGTGGCTTCGCCAAGGTAGTTGCGCAGGTTCTGCCTTCGGTAGTCAATTTGTCAGTGGTCAAAGTCGAGGCTGTGGCACCGAACGGCGGCGAAACTGCCGCTCGGCGCCTGCAATTCTTCGGTTCCGGCTTCGTCATCGATCCGAGCGGGATCATCGTCACCAACCGCCACGTGATCCAGGACGCGGTCGAGATTACCGCACGTTTCACCGATAGAACCCAGGCGCGTGCAACTCTTGTGGGCGCCGGCGCCATCGCCGATCTCGCCGTTCTGAAAGTGACGGTGGACCACAAGCTGTCTGCGCTAAAATTCGCCGACAGCGGGACGCTGCAGATCGGAAACTCGGTGCTGGCGATTGGCAACCCATACGGGCTCGGCACGTCGGTCAGCCACGGTATCGTCAGCGGCCTTAACCGGAACATCAATGAGACGCCGTTCGACGACGACATTCAGACCGATGCGGCGATCAATCCCGGCAATTCCGGCGGTCCGCTGGTGAACATGGCCGGCGAGGTGGTCGGCGTCGATACCGCGCTCTACACCGAGAAGGGCGGCGGCGCTATCGGCATCGGCTATGCTATCCCGTCGAACGATGTCGTCTTCGTCACGCAGCACCTGCTCGATCCCAAAATGCCGCCACCTGGCTGGATTGGCGTGACCGGCCAGGACGTCACCCCTGATCTCGCCAGGGCTTTCGGCTTGCAGCACGACCAGGGCGTGATCGTGAAAGGGGTTAATGCAGGCGGTCCGGCCAGCCAGGCGGGACTTCGGCCGGGCGACGTCATTCTGACGGCTAACGGCGCCGCGCCCACCGACACAAGGGCGCTGATCCGCTCGATTATCCAGCTCGATCCGGGGCAGGACATTCAGATCGCGTATTGGCGCAACCACGCGGAGCAGACTGCTACGGTCACCGTCGCTGCGTGGCCGAACCTGCGCTCGCCGCGGGCCGAGACGATGGCGCAGGAAGCGGTCGCCGAGTTGGCGCCCGCGCCCGATCTTGGCATGGGGCTGGCGACGATCACGCCGGAGGCCCGACAGCGCTACGGGCTTCCGCCTTCGCTGAACGGGGTATTGATCGCGCTGGTTACGAACAACACCGAGGCGAGCGCACGGGGTCTCCAGCCCGGCGACGTGATCACCTATGTCGATGGCACCCCGGTCAGCACCCCGAACGAAGTCGCTGGCCTGATCGAGAAGGCTTCCGCCCAGCAGCGCCATTACCTCGGCTTCCTGATCGTCAGTAAGGGTGGGGCGAACTGGGTCAGCTTCTATACGGGTAAGCAGCCCGACTGACCCGCCGAGCCGTCGTCGCGGTTGACACCGGCATTCAGACGGCACCCGACGGCGCGAAGCTGCGATGCAGGCCATAGGCCTCCTTCACGGCGGGTTCCGCACCTCCTGTGCGATAGTCGGTACACCGGCACAAGGAGACCTGTAACTCATGCGGCACATCCGGGACAAAGGGGATGGTATCCTCGTCAATGGGCCTGAACCTCGCCGCACCTTCAAAGGAGAACCCGCATGTCTCGCGCCCTGCTCTCGTTCCCCTTACTTGCCTTGCTCATTGCTGCGCCGGTGGCGGCACGTGCCGCGGCCGTGCCGGCCCCGTGCTGCAGCGCCGGTTACGGGGACCTGCTGGGCCGCGTGCTGCCATCCGTGGTCAGCCTGTCGGTCATCAAGGTCACCGGCATGCAGCCGAGTGGTACCGAGATGACAGCGCGGCGGCAACATTTCTTCGGCTCCGGGTTCATCATTGATCCCAAGGGCATCATCGTCACCAACCGTCACGTGATCCAGGATGCGGTGGAAATCACCGCGATCTTCTCCGATAACAGCCAGGCGCCGGTCCGGTTGCTGGCGGCGGCCTCTGGCGCAGACCTGGCAGTACTGCAGGTAGATGTAGGCCATCCGCTGCCGGCGCTTAACTTCGCCAACAGTGACTTGGTGCGCATGGGTGATTCGGTGCTGGCGATCGGCAATCCGTACGGCCTCGGCATGTCTGCCAGTTCCGGCATCATCAGCGGGCTCAATCGCAATCTGAACCAGACGCCGCTCGATGACGACATCCAGACCGATGCCGCCATCAATCCGGGAAACTCGGGGGGACCGCTGATCAATATCGCCGGCGAAGTGGTCGGTGTGGACACCGCGCTCTACACGCAGACGGGTGGCGGTTATATCGGGATCGGCTACGCCATTCCCGCCAATGACGCCGACTTCATCATTCGCCACCTGCTCGACCCGACACTCCCAAGCCCCGGTTGGATCGGCGTCAGCACGCAGGATGTGAGCCCGCTGGTAGCCAAGGGGTTTGGTGCACCAACGCCAGGCGGGGCCGTGATCACCGCTGTTGATGAAGTCAGCCCTGGTCATGCGGCCGGTTTGCGGCCTGGGGACGTTATCCTTGATGTCGCCGGCGACCCGGTCTCTGACTCGCGCGCGCTGCTCCGCGAGGTTGGTGTGCTGGATCTGGGGAGTCCTGTGGACCTGACGGTTTGGCGGGATCACGCGCAGCAGACGGTGTCGGTCACACCGGCTGCGTGGCCAAACATGGCGTCGCCGGCCGCCGCGGTAATGGCGCCGCCGGCGATGGCCGAGATGGCGCCGACGCCCGGTCCTCCCGCGAAGCTGACCGTCCTCACCGCGGCCGCGCGCCAGCAATTCGATATCTCGCCGTCAATCACGGGCGTGCTTGTGCAGTCCGCTGCAAACGAAACAGATTTGGACGAGCAAGGTCTCCGGTCCGGCGATGTGATCGTCAACGTGAATGGGACACCTGTCGGTACGCCAGATGAGGTCGACAGCATGATCCGCAAGGCGCGTGCTGAGCACGAGGTCTATGTTCCTTTCCTGGTCTCCCGAAAGGACGGGCTGCGCTGGTTGAGCTACTATACCGGAATGAAGGAGGCCAAGTGATTCCCAGGCCCGCTCCCCCTTGTCAGCGCATGCCGGATGCGGCTTCATGACGTTGACTCCGGCCGCCAGCCGGCAAGTCCATCAAATCCCTGGGGGACACCATGTTCAACTCGATCAGCCGCCGTCTTTTCCTGTCTCAGGCCATCGTTGCGGGGGCGGGCGCAACCGCCGTCTGGCCCCGTCGCGCCGCCGCCGCTCCGGAATTCAAGACGGTCGCGCCCGGCACGCTCACCGTGGCGATGAACGGCGATATGCCGATGACCAGCATCAAGGACGGCAAGCTGATCGGCACCGATGGCGATATGATTGTCGCGATCGCCGGCAGGCTCGGGTTGGCGGTGAAGCCGTCGCTGATGGAATGGTCGGCGACGATCGAGAGCATCCGCAGCGGCCGGGCCGACATCATGCTGGGCAACATGGGCTGGACGCCGGTACGGGCGAAGGTGATGCTGATCACCGATGCGATCTACTACGCTGGCTCGTTTGCCGCGATGAAGAAGGACAATCCGCTCGACAAGGTCTCGATCGCCGACCTGAAGGGGCACAGTATCGGCACCGTCACCGGCTTCACCATCGTGCCGGAAATGAAGAAGGTGCCAGGCACCACCGATGTGAAGCTGTACGACACGACGGATGCCTGTGTCCGCGATGTCGCTGCTGGGCGGCTCGATTTTGCGTTCCTGGATGCGCCGACCGTGGACTACATGATCCTGCAGAATCCAGGTTGGGGGCTGAAGCAGGTGCCCGTGGCGCACGACGATGCCTTCCCGCAGCTCACCAGCAAGCAGCACACGGTGATGGGAATGAACCAGGATAATCCCGATTTGTTCGACGCGGTGAACGCCGGGGTGAAATGGCTGTGGCGGACCAAGCTGAACGCGCAGTGCCTGGCCAGGTACGGCGTAGCCAATCCCGATTACCTGGTACCGCCCGAGCCCAACCCGCGGATCGGGGTCGATCGCGACGCCTCTGATAACCCGATTGGACCTGCGGCGCACACCGTGAAGGACTATTCGTCGCTGTTCGCGTGAGCAGCAGCGCGGCACAGCCCCTTGTGCAGATCGTCGATCTGCACAAGCGCTTCGGCTCGCTGGAAGTGCTGAAGGGTATCACGCTGGATGTTGCGCCGGGCGAGAAGGTCTCGATCATCGGACCATCGGGGTCGGGCAAGACCACGCTGCTGCGCTGCATCAACTGGCTGGAGCGTCCGAGCAGCGGGCACATTCTGATCGACGGCCAGCCGATCGGCGAGCGGCTGGCCGGCGGACGGCGCATCGAAATGCGCGACCGCGAGCTGGCGCGCATGCGCGCCCGCATCGGGATGGTGTTCCAGCGCTTCAACCTGTTCCCGCATCTGACGGCGCTGGACAACGTGGCGGTCGGGCCGATCAAGGTGCTCGGCCGACCGGCGGCGGAAGCTCGGCGCGAGGCGATGGCGCTGCTCGACAAGGTCGGGCTGGCGCACAAGCGGGACGTGTATCCGGAAATGCTGTCTGGCGGGCAGCAGCAGCGCGTCGCCATCGCCCGCGCGCTGGCCATGCGGCCGGTGCTGATGCTGTTCGATGAGGCCACCTCCGCGCTTGATCCCGAGCTGGTGGGCGAGGTGCTGACGGTGATGCGCCAGCTCGCCTCCGAGGGCATGACGATGATCATCGTCAGCCACGAGATGCAGTTTGCTGAGGACGTTTCGGACCGCGCCGTCTTCATGGACCATGGCGAGATCGTCGAGCAGGGGCCGCCGCACGCGATCTTCCGCGAGCCGTCGCATCCGCGCACGCGGGCCTTCCTGCGGGCGGTGATCGAGCGGCAGGTGTTTCAGGCTGCCTCTGCATGAGTGGCCCATGGGCGCGCACCGTCGCGCAGTTTCCCTATCTTATCGATACGCTGTTGCTGGGCGTCGAGATGACCGTGATCGTGACGCTGGGCGGATTTGCGCTGGCGGTGGTCTTTGGTCTTGGGGGTGCGGTCCTTCGCACCGCGCGGCTTGCTTTGCTACGGGCCGCCGGCACGCTCTACGTCGATGTGTTCCGCGCCGTGCCGGTGCTGACGCAGCTCTTCATCATCTATTTCGGGCTGGCGCAGGTCGGCGTGAAGCTGGCACCGGTGCCGGCTGCGATCGTTGGGTTCGGGATCAACGGCGGCGCTTATCTGACCGAGGTGTTCCGCGCCGGGATCGAAGCGGTGCATCGCGGGCAGAACGAGGCGGCGCTGGCGATCGGCATGACGCGGATGCAGAGCCTGCGCATCATCGTGCTGCCGCAGGCGATGCGGGTGATCCTGCCGCCGCTCGGCAATTTCGGGATCGGGCTGTTGAAGGATACTTCCGTCGCCTCGTCGGTGGCTGCGCCGGAGTTGAGCTTCCGGGCGCATATGCTGGTCGATCAGACCTATCTTAGCACGCAAATCTATCTGATGGTCGCTGCCCTCTATCTGGCGATGAGCCTGCCGCTCGCGCATCTGGTGCGCCGGTTGGAGCGGCGCTCGGCGCAAGGTCGGCCGGCATGAGCCTGGACGATCTGCGCGCCTGGATGCCGCAGCTTCTGGTGGCGGCCGGCGGCACGCTGCGCATGGCGGCACTCGCCTATCTGGTTGGCGTCGTTGCCGGGCTGCTGCTGGCACTGGCCCGACTGTCGCGCCGCCGCGTGCTGGCCGGCGCCGCCGGCTGGTATATCGAGCTGATCCGCGGCACCCCGGCGCTGACGCAGTTGTTCCTGATCTATTTCGGCCTCGCCTCGGCGGGCTTCGTGCTATCGGCCTTCACTGCCGCAGTGGTCGGGCTGGGCATGAACTACGCGGCATACATGTCAGAGGTGTATCGCGCCGGCATCGCTGCCGTCCATCGCGGCCAGCGGGAAGCGGCGCTGGCGATCGGCATGACCAATGCTTTAGCGATGCGCAGCATCATCCTGCCGCAGGCGATCCGCATCATCGTGCCGCCGATGGCGAATTATGCCGTCTCGCTGCTGAAGGACACGTCGGTGGCGTCGCTGATCTCGGCGCCGGAGCTGATGTTGCGGGCGCGCGATCTCAGCAGCGAATATTTCTTGCCGATGCAGCTCTATCTGCTGGTCGGCGCGATGTACCTGGTGATGGCCTATCCGTTGGCAAAAGGCGCACGCTATCTGGAGCTGCGCTTGGGCGCCGGGCGGACAGCGGGATGAAGGAGGGCAGGGGATGATCGAAGCGGCAGAATGCGTGGTGATTGGATCGGGGGCGCTGGGCTCGAGCGTGGCATATCACCTGGCGCGCGGCGGCAAGCAGGTGGCGCTGCTCGACAAGCATGCGCTGGGGTCGCAGACTTCGCCGCGCGCTGCCGGATTGACCTCGCAGGCGCGCGGCACTGACCTGATGACGCGGCTGGCGAAGCGGGCGGTGCGCAAGATAGAAAGCTTCGAGCAGGACACTGGCGAGAAGCTGGTATTCTATCAACCAGGTGCGCTGAAGATTGCGCGCAGGCCCGAACACGTGGAGCAGCTTCGGAGTGAGCTGGAGCGTGGCCGGCGGTGGGAGACCGGGCTGCAAGCGATCTCACCCGCCGAGGCACGGGCGATGAACCCGTTTCTTGAAACCAAGGGAATTCTGGCGGTCAACATCTCGCCGACCGATCTTTACCTGGAGCCGTCGCAGATCCCGAACGGTTACGCGCGGGCAGCGGCAAAGCTTGGCGTGACGATGCTACCGAACACGCTGGTGAGCGGGGTCGCGCTGCGAAACGGCTCAGTGGTCGGGGTGGAGACTGGGCATCGGACGATACGCTGCGAGACCGTGGTAGATGCCGCCGGCGCCTGGCTGCGCGCCGTAGCGGCACTGGCCGGCGGGCGCGCGAGGGTAGTGCCCACCCGCCATCAGTTGCTGATCACCGAGCCGATCGAAGGCGTGCAGCCCATGCAGCCAATCACACGCATCATCGATGCGAACGTGTATGTGCGGCCGGATGAAGGCGGGCTGATGCTGGGCGGATACGAGGCCAATCCCGTGCAGTATCCCGACGGCACGCTGCCAGCTCGGTTCGATATCGCCGACCTGAAACTTGACTTGGATGTGCTGCGGCACCTGGCCGACAGTGTGAGCGAGCAGCTTCCGGTGTTCCAGCGCGTGCCCGGCGAGATCGGGGTGCTGGTGCATCGCGGCGGGTTACCAACGATGACGGCGGATGGCGAGCACACTGTCGGGCCGGTTCCTGGCGTGCGCGGGCTGTTCGTGGCCGGCGGATGCTGTGTCGGCGGGCTGTCGATCTCGCCGGCTATCGGCGAGGCGCTGGCGGCTTGGATCATCGATGGCGCGCCGCCCATGGATTTGTCGCCGCTGGCGCCGGGACGTGAGGGCGGGATGAGCGAGGAGGTGTTAGAGGCGGCGTGCCGGCGGCAATACGCCCATCACTATTGGGAGCATCTGCCGGAGGCAAAGGTCTAGTCAGCGGCTTTGGCGGACAGGTTGGGTGAGGCAGACACGCCAGCGAGGCGATCCTTGAGGTTCCACCGGTGCCGGATCCATCAAGGCAGGAGGCGGATGGACTCATGCATGACAGGATGAGCCCGCCGACTCTGCGAAACCCGGCGCAAGCTGCGGTGCTCGAAGCGGTCGAGTGGACAATGCCAGCGCTCCACCCGTTCCTGCGCGTTGGACAGAGGTGGCATCGTCTACCGACTGTTCTTATCTTCGCTCTGCTGCTGATTTCTCATTGCCCGAGAGTCATTCTGAGGGCGAGCTTCTATGCGGAGGATGCAGCGCTCTGGTATCCGGATGCTTACCGCGTGGCGTGGCATGCTCTGCTATGGCCCGTGGTGGGTTACCTTCAGACATTCCCGCGGCTGATTGCACTAGCAGCCTTGCCCTTTCCGCTTCGCTGGGCACCCACTCTGTTCGCACTCGCCGCATTCTCGGTGCAGATGCTGCTTGCATTGTTCCTGATCAGCCCACGTATGAAAGACGTGTGGCCATCCCCGATCGGACGGTTGCTCTTCGCGCTGATTTATCTCTGTCTCCCGAATTCCTACGAGACTTATCTCAACCTAACAAACTCGCAATGGCATCTCTGCATCCTCGCGTTCCTTGTCCTGGTCAGCGCGCCGCCGGTGTCGCGCGGGGAGTCCTTGTTTGATTGCGCGGTACTGTTGGCATCCGGCCTGACTGGCCCGTTCGCAATACTGCTCGCGCCTGTTGCGCTTTGGGAGGCGTTGCGACGGCGTTTGTCGAACGCCGCGGTACGGGCGGCCCTGTTTCGCGCGGGAGCTGTGCTTGCCTGCGTGACTATCCAAGCCGGCGTTCTGCTCACCCATCTCGGCGGCCGCAGCCAGGCCCCGCTTGGTGCGACGCCGGAGCTGTTTGCCCGCATACTCGCGTATCAGGTTTTCATCGGCTCCCTGATTGGGCAGCATGGGCTTTTCTGGCTGGAACGGCAGCCTGTCTTATCGAGTTCGACCGTGGCTGTCCTGGTTGCCGTTGTTGGCTTGGCACTCTGGGCTTTGGCCTTCGTGAGAGGTTCCGCCATGCTGCGCCAGGGCACGGTCCTGGCCGGCCTGATTTTCCTTGCAGCTTTAGCAAAACCGCAGGTGGACATGACCGCGCCGCAGTGGCCTCTTCTCATCTTGCCCGGTGTGGGTTGCCGGTATTGGCTTATGCCAATGTTCGCCTGGGTTGGCGTTCTGCTGACGCTGACAACAAAGGTCCGGGCAGCGGCTCCGCGTATAGCGGGCCTCCTTTTGATCCTCGTGCTCCCAATCGGGATTGCGAAGGACTGGCCGTTTCCGAACTGGACGCCAACTCATTTCGTAGCACAGGCACGTGCGTTCGAAGCGGCACCCACGGGCACGCATATGCTTCTGGATGCGCGGCCAGCCGGCTGGAAGTTGGACCTGACAAAAGAATAACCCCGCAAGGCTGATTCAGCTCCCGCTTCCACCCGGATCGATCCAGCCGATATTGCCGTCGCTGCGGCGATAGACGACGTTTAATTCGCCGGTGGTGCTGTTGCGGAACATCAGCACCTGCTCCTCGGCAAGGTCCATGTGCATGACTGCTTCGCCAACCGACAGGCGGCTGATTTCCGCAGGCTGCTCGGCAATAACGGTAGCGTAGGCGTCGATGCCCGTCGTATCGCCGGCGGTCTCGGCGGCCGCGGATTCAGCCTGGCGCAGCACGTATTGGCGCGCTGCCTCTGGGCGTTCGCGGTTGGCGATGTCGCGGGCGTGGTCGCTTACCCGCCGGCGGTAGCGTCGCAGCCGTTTGGCGATATGTTCGGCGGCGTCGTCGAAGGCGCTGTTGGCGTCCGCCGCCTCTCCCTCGCCGCGCAGCATCAGTCCGCGCCCAGCATGGATGTTGATGTCGCAGGTGAAGAAGCTGCGGGCACGCCCGAATGTCACCTGCGCATCCAGGGCGTAGTCGAAATACTTCCCGGCGATCCCCTCCAGATGCCGGGACACCCGATGGCGAAGTGCGTCGGACAGCTCGACCTGCTTGCCGGAAACCGTGATCTCCATGCCTGTCTCCCCCGACCTAAGCCGCCGCGCCTGTCAAGGCGCCCGAGGAGCAAACGGCGCCTCAGGCCGGCACGGTCTTTTCCCGTTTGCGTTGCACAGAGTTCGGGATGTGCAGCGCCTCCCGGTATTTGGCCACGGTCCGGCGGGCAATGTCCACGCCTTCCCGACGGAGGGCCAGAACGATGGCGTCGTCGGACAGGACGTCGTCGGGGTGCTCTCCCTCCACCAGGGCACGAATGCGATGACGTACGGTCTCGGAACTGTGGGCGGCACCGTCCATCCCCGCAATCGCCGTGGTGAAGAAATATTTGAGCTCGAAAGTTCCACGCGGCGTGGCGATGTATTTGTTGGCCGTCACGCGGCTGACCGTGCTCTCGTGCATCTGCACCGCTTCGGCGATGTCGCGCAGAATCAACGGTCGCAGGTGCTCGATGCCGTGGCGCATGAAGCCGTCCTGCTGGCGCACAATTTCGGCGGCAACTTTCAAGATCGTCTGTGTGCGCTGGGCAAGCGACTTCACCAACCAGTTGGCTGTGGCCAGCCTCTCGGCAAGAAAGCTGCGATCGTCCCTGCCGGCCCCTGCCGCTACGCGCGCGTAGAAGCGTTGGTTCACCAGCACGCGCGGCAGCGTGTCTGGGTTCAGTTCGATGGTCCAGCCGCCGTCGGGGGCGGCGCGCATCAGGATGTCAGGTACCACGACCTGGATCGCGCCGTTCTCGCCGGTCCAGCCGGGCTTGGGATCGAGCGCGCGGACCTCCGCGATCATATCGGTGAGGTCCTCGGCATCGACGCCGCACACCGCCATCAGCCGCCGCATGTCGCGCCGGGCAAGTAGATCCAGGTTGTCGAGCAACTCCGCCATCGCGGGGTCCAGCCGGCTTCGCTCGTCGAGCTGGACGGCAAGGCATTCCTTGAGGTCGCGCGCGAACAGACCAGGCGGATCGAACCGCATCATGCGCGCGCGCACCGTTTCCACTCGTGCGAGTGGTACGCCCATGGCCTGCGCCACCGCCTGCGGATCGGCAGTCAACCGCCCGGCAGGACACAGCAATGCGATCAGATGTGCACCGATCAACCGGTCGGCAGGGTCGGCGAAACTCAGCCGGAGCTGCTCGCCGAGACGTTCGTGCAGCGGTCGCAGCGGTTCGGCGATATCGTCGATATCGCGCTCGTCATCCGCGAAATCCTGGGCACCGCGGCGGTCGCGCGGCAAGGGCGCACCATCCGACGGTCCGCCCGCGTCGTAGGTCTCTGCGTGGTCGGCGTCCAGCGGAGCCGCCGCGGCGTCGGGCAGCGATCCGTCGGCGGCATGTGCAGCGGCATCGACCGTGGCCTCGTTGCGCGGCGCGATCTGGTCGAGCGCGGCACGCTCGGCCGGCAGCGTGTCGTCTGCCTCATCGCGCTCCAGCAGCGGATTGCGCTCCAGCTCTTCCTCGACGAACGCCGCGACTTCCCGGTTGGTGTATTGTAGCAGCTTGATCGCCTGCCGAAGCTGCGGCGTCATCACCAGTGACTGGCTCTGACGAAGGTCGAGACGCGGGCCGATCGACAGAGCCATCGCCGGGGTCGTTACAGGCTGAACCGCTCGCCGAGATACACGCGGCGGACGTCGGCGTGCGCCACCACCTCGTGTGGGCGGCCTTCCATCAGCACCTGGCCGTCATGCATGATGTAGGCACGATCTATGATCTCCAGCGTCTCGCGGACGTTGTGGTCGGTGATCAGCACGCCGATGCCGCGATGCTTGAGATGAGAGACGAGGTCGCGGATCTCGTTCACCGCGATCGGGTCGATCCCCGCCAGCGGCTCGTCGAGCAGGATATAGGCAGGCTGCGTGGCCAGCGCGCGGGCGATCTCTACACGGCGGCGCTCACCGCCCGACAGCGCCAGGGCCGGGGTGCGGCGAAGATGACTGATACCGAACTCGGCCAACAGCTCGTCCAGCATCATCTCGCGCCGGTCGGCATCGGGCTCGACCACCTCCAGCGCCGCCATCACGTTCTGCTCGACGTTCAGGCCACGGAAGACGCTGGCTTCCTGCGGCAGGTAGCCGATCCCGAGCCGGGCGCGGCGATACATCGGCAACAGCGTGATGTCGGCGCCGTCCAGACCAATGGCACCGGTATCGGGCCGGATCAGCCCGATGATCATGTAGAAGGTGGTGGTCTTGCCGGCTCCATTGGGACCGAGCAGCCCGACCGCCTCGCCGCGGCGCAGCGCAATCGAGACGTTCCGTACCACCGGGCGCTTATTGTAGGTCTTTCCGACGCCAGTCGCGGCCAAGCCGGGTACTGCTCGGCACCACTCGCAGAGATGCGCTCATGGCTTCCGCCCAGCCTGTGCGGGCGAGGATGTGGATAAACTCTGGCTGGTGGCGTCGTTCGGTACGATCAGACCCTGCACCCGGTCCGTCCCCGCGGCGAGCAGGCGGGACACGCCAGTCTTCAAATTCACTGCGGCCCGCGCACCGGCGAGCTGGTTCTGACCGCGGGTAATGCGCACGTTTCCTTCAAGCAGCGCAATTCCGGTGTCAGGCACATAGATGCCGCGATCGCCAGTGGCGATGTCAGTGGGCGTGCGGACCGAGACGTGGCCGAACGCCTCGACCTTCTCTAGCTTGCCGGATGCTGCCAGCGGATCATCCGCCGCCACCGGCGTGCCAGTCTTGGTGGCGGCTTGGGTCGCCGGCTGAGTGCCCGGCGGCGGGTTCGGGGTGGTGTACGCGACCAGCACGTCGGCGGCGATCCGGCGGGCATCCTTTGTCACCACCACCGCGTCGCCGCGCGCCACTGCCATGTGCTTCTGCGACCAGTATTCCAGATCGTCGCGCGCGGTGAGTACGTCGTTTGGCGTGGTCAGCCGGAGGTCGTGACCGGTCATCACCAGGACAGCCTGATCGAGGTCATAGATTGCCCGGTCGCCCTGGGCATGGTCTGTCGCGGTGAAGATCTGCACATGACCCTCGGCCTCGACACGGTAGATCTCGTTGCCCGACGTGTCTTCGTCGCCGGCAATACCGGACGCGCCGGTGGATGCGGCGGCTGGCGTTGCGGCCGGCGGTGTCGCAGGGGCGGCCGCAGGCTGGGCGGCATTCCCAGCCTTTTTGCGATAATAGGCGATCAATCGGTCCGCCGTGACGGTGACGTTCTGGCGGACTGCACGGGCATCGCCGAGCGCTATCACCTCGTGCTGGTTCTGCAGCCATTCGATGCCGTTCTGCGCGGTGATGTCGATTGGGCCGCCATGCGACAGGTCGATGCCCTGCGCCAGTGGTCGCGACGCGAGCAGCAACAGAGCGGTCCCCATCAGCGCCCCAGACAATCGCGACGGCGTCATTGTGCGTTGGCTCCGTTCAGCATCAGATGCGCCGGGCCGGCGAACTGCACTTCTTCACCCTTGTCGGTGAAGGTGAACCCGCCCTTCGCATCCAGCACGCCGAACGGGCCCTCGGCATGCACCGGCTGGGCGCCCGCGGCAGCACCGTTCTTCATGTCGATCGCGGCGCTCTCGGTCAGCATCGTGGTGCCGTCATCGCGGTAGAGCGTGACCGCGTGCGACAGATCCAGCGCATTCCCCTGCTTGCGGTACACCCCATCCTTCGACTGCAGCATGAGCCAAGTGCCGTTCTGCAGCGTAACGTCGCCCTTCGGGGTGGTGAGATTGATGCGGTCGGGACCAACCTGCGTGGCCTCCGAGGCGGTCACCGTGTATGGGCGACCACGCTCGTCGATTCCGTGGAAATGAGCGTCGATCACCGTGTCGCCTGCGACGGTGGGGATCATCTGGTGCAGCTTCCACCGTACGTCCGCGGCGGAGCGTTTCAGCTCGGGCCACAGCGCCATCGTCGTCAGCAGTGCCAGCGCAACGACGGGGAGGGCCAGCTTGGCCAGCAAGATCATCAACCGCCGGCGGGCAATTCCGCCGGGCGTAGGGGGCCGGCGCAGCCGCGAGGCCGCGGTGCCAACCAGGCGTTCCGCCGGGCGGACCGGAGTGGCGAGTGGGGCGACCGGCATCAGGCTACCCCGCCGCGCAGCAGGTCGTGCACGTGCAGGATACCGATCGGCCGGCCGGCCGGGTCGATGACGAAAAGGCTGGTGATCGGCCGTTCGCGCGCGTTCATCACGTGCAGAGCCCCGGCGGCGAGCGCCTCAGGCGCGATGGTTCGCGGCGACGGTGTCATGATGTCTGCCACGCGCCGGCCCAGCAGGTCGGGGCCCATATGGCGGCGCAGATCCCCGTCAGTGATAATGCCGACCAGCCTTCCGTCGGCATTGATGACGCCGAGGCAGCCGAACCGCTTCTCGGTCATCAGTAGCAGGGCGCGGTCCATTTGCAGATCCGGCAAGGCGAGCGGCATCGCCTCGCGATCGTGCATCAGATCGCGCACGCGCTTGAGCCGCGCACCCAACCTGCCGCCGGGATGGAACCGGCGAAAATCGGCGGCGGTGAACCCGTGCCGGGTCAGCAACGCGACCGCCAGCGCATCGCCGAGCGCCATCTGCATGATAGCGCTGGTGGTGGGAGCCAGGCCCATCGGGCAGGCTTCGGCGGCGGCCGGCAGGCGCAGCACGACGTCCGCCGCCTTGGCCAGTGCCGAGTCCGCATGGGCCGTAATCGCCACCAGCGGCAAGGCGAACCGGCGCGCATGCGCAACGAGGTCGGCCAGCTCCGGCGTTTCCCCGGAGTTCGACAGCGCCAGCACCGCATCGCCGGCAACGATCATACCGAGGTCGCCGTGCGATGCCTCAGCCGGGTGGACGAAGAGTGCCGGTGTGCCGGTGGAGGCCAAGGTGGCGGCAACCTTGCGGGCGACATGGCCGGACTTGCCCATGCCGGAGACAACCACCCGGCCGGCGACCGCACCCAGCAACTCGACCGCGCGATTGAACTCGTCGCCGAGCCCCGCCGCCAGTGCGCGCAGGCCCGCGGCTTCGGTGCCCAACACAGCCCGCGCTACGTCGAGGTCAGCGTACGCGGCGGCGGCGAGTGCGGTCATGGTCCGTGCAAATCCTCACCCCTTGCCGTGGTTGTATCGGCCGGCCGGGCGCGGCGGGTCAACCCTTGGGGGGCAGCCGCCAACAAGAATCGTGCCACCGGATGTCCGGGTGGTTAATGCGCGAACAGGTCCGGGTCCTCGAACCCCAGCAGATCGAGCCGGGCGCGGGTCGGCAGGAAGGCGAAGCACGCCTCGGCAAGGTCGAGTCGGTTCTCGCGCACCAGCAGCGCCTCGAGTTGGGCCCAGAGCGCATGCAGATGCAACACGTCGGAGGCGGCGTAGGCGAGCTGCTCAGCGGTGAGATCCGGGGCGCCCCAGTCGGACGTCTGCTGCTGCTTGTTGATCTCCACGCCCAGCAGCTCGCGGCAGAGATCGCGCAGCCCATGCCGGTCGGTGAAAGTCCGGGTGAGCTTGGCGCCGATCTTGGTGCACTTCACCGGAGTGACGGTGATGCCGAGCGCGTGCTGCAGCACTGCGACATCGAAGCGAGCGAAATGCATCAGCTTGACGGTCGCGCGGTCGCCCAGCAGCCCGGCAAGGTTCGGGCAGTCGAAGCCACGCCCGCCCAGCGAGCGCGGCAGAAGCTGCACGAGATGTGCCACCCCATCGCCCGCCGAAAGCTGCACGAGGCACAGCCGGTCGCGACGCGGGACGAGCCCCATCGTCTCGGTATCCACCGCAACCACCGGCCCCAGCCGAAGCCCCTCCGGCAGGTCATCACGGTGCAAATGGATGGTCGCATTCGCCATGAACTGCGTGACGCTCATCGCGCCCCGCCGTTACTGACCACTGACAACTGACCACTGCCCACTGATTTGGTGCCCAGGAGAAGACTCGAACTTCCACGACCTTGCGGCCACAGGTACCTGAAACCTGCGCGTCTACCAATTCCGCCACCTGGGCACGGGCTCGTCGCGCGGGTGCGGGCGAGCGGCAGGGCGGGGGATGTAGCGAGGGGGCTCGGCGGCGTCAACACACTGCCCGGCCTTGCTTGCTTGGGGGTGTCTGTGGGTTAGCGCGTCTCGTAGGTGTCTCATTGCCCTTCGTGCGAGAGCTCTTCCGATCGTGTGTTGAGATGGGCTTGTGGGGAAGGGGAGGGGAGGAGGAAGAAGGTCGCGGAGGATCCGGCGGCGGGGTACACGGCGCGCAGCGAATCTCTCGATCGTCTCATTTCGCGGTGGGCGAGATGGCAGATCGTGTGGTGAGATGGCTGCCTCACCCGGTTCGCTTCGCGAACCGACCCCCGGGTCGGAGCCCGGGGGCAGGCTCTCTCGCGTAGAGCGGGAGCGGCGTGTGTAAGGGGGCGTCAGGCTGCCAGGGCCAGTGGGCCGTCAAGCGCGTCGGGGATCAGGGCGGCGAGAAGCGCTTGCACCGAGTCGCGCTCGGGCGGGTTGTTCAATGTTTTCCTCAGGCGGCTCAGCTCGGCCCTTTCTGAACGAGTTAAGGGGACGAACTCCGGCTTCGGTGCGGGCTGCGGCGTGGGTGCCCGTGGCTACCGGCACAAGCCGACACGCAGAGGGGGGTCAATTTTGGACGCCGATCTGGAGTGCACCCCTGCGGGTGGACAGATTGAGCGATTGGATTTGACCCTCCCTGCTGGGCTTCCGGAGGATGGAAGCCATGACGAAGCACCGGTCTCACAGCGCGGCATTCAAGCGGCAGGTCGCTGAGGAGTTCCTCGCGGGGGAGACGCTGCACGCGTTATCCACGCGCCACGACATCTCGCGGCAGCTGATCCGGATTGGGTCGGCAAGTTCGAAGCCGGCGCGCTCGACGATGACGTGCAGGCGGCGGACCTGATCCAGGAGTATGAGGCCAAGATCGCCGCCCTGGAACGGATGGTCGGATGCCAGGCGCTGGAGATTGAGCTGCTAAAAGGGGCTTTGAAGCACGCACCCCCGGCCGAGAAGCGCGAGCACCTCCGTCGTCACCGGCCCCGTGACGTCTCGGTCAGACAGGGGTGCGAACCGATGGGTCTCGCGCGGTCCACCTTTTATGACGTAGCGCCTGTTACTCTGGCCGCTGACGAGCTCGTCGCCCGCATTGGCGCGATCTGCGACGAGTTCGAGTGTTATGGCTACCGGCGGGTCGGGGCAGCGCTGCGCCATCAGGGCGTGGTGGTGAATGGCAAGAAGCTTCGTCGCCTGATGCATGAGCGCGGTCTGCAGCCGAAGCGGCGCCGTCGCTACGTCATCACGACGGACAACAACCACGCTGGACCGATCTTCCCTGACTTGGCCAAGGGTCTTGTTCCCGACCGTCCGAACCAGCTCTGGGTCGCGGACCTGACCTACGTCACCATCCCGGGCGGCTTCGTCTACCTGGCTGCCATTCTCGACGCCTGGTCGCGCAAGGTCGTCGGGTACGCGATCAGCCGATGCATGGACGCCAGGATCGCCGTCGCCGCCCTAGAAAGCGGCGATCAGAAATCGCGCGCCGGCCAGAGGATGCATCCATCGGTCGAATTGAGATTCGCAATATGCCTCGGAAGTGTATCGTGAGCTGCTGGTCGAACACGGTCTGGTCGGATCGATGAGCCGCCGCGGCAATCCGTACGACGACGCCAAGGCAGAAAGCTTCATGAAAACCTTGAAGGTCGAGGCGATCTATCTGGCAGGCTACGAGACGTTCGAAGACGTTACCGCCGACCTTCCACGTTTCATCGACGACGTCTACAGTAGCAGAAGACTTCACTCCGCGCTCGGCTATCTCAGCCCTGTGCAGTTCGAGGATCAACAGGCCCAGAAGACGGTCAAAACGGCAGCCTGATCCTGTCCACCCGCAGGGGCGCACTCCAATCGAGGGTCAATGTTCAACGCCGATTGACACTCAATGGGTAGGCGGCTCCATTGAGACGCCGTACTTCACCGCTATGGCCACTAATTCGCTCATTTCCGGCGTGCCCGTGGCGGTGGCGGTCTCCAATTCGGCAAACATCTGATCAAGGCCGCAACTCGGGGCGCACAGGATGAGAACACGGGCCGGCTCATCACCGGGATTGCGAAAGGCATGGCGCTGTTTGCGCGCGCCATACAAGAAGGCGCCAGGTCCGACGCGACGGGGCGCCGGCTCGCCTTCGAGCTCGATGAGGAGCTCTCCGCTCAGAACATAGAAGGCTTCGTCCTCTCGGGTATGGGTATGCGGCGGCGCGCCTGCGCCTGGCGGAACGACGACTTCCCACAGCGATAACGACCCCGCGGTTTCGGCGCCCGTCGCTTTGTAGATGTGGGTGACACCAGCAAGTTGAGCGTCGAACCAACTCCTGGCCCGCGAACGAACGATGTCGTCGCGGCGAAGTTCGTGTCCATTTCCGATCTCCTTTGTGTCGTTTACGCGACGAGCGGAAATGATCGAGCAAACGACTGCTCAATATCCAGGCCGAAAATTGCTCATGTTTTGTTTAACTCCGGCGGGCAGAGAGCCGTCTCGCGGGCGACGTTCCTACGCTTCATGGCTGACCAGGACATCGATGACCGCTGCCGCTAAGGCTTGCCAGGGCCTATGCGCGGTCGAGCTCGCAATGTTTCGCGAAGTGCTCGGCCCCGGCTGGATGATCGAACGGGTTGATCACCTGCTGGCGGGTGCCCGGCGATGCGCCTATCGCATGCGTCCCGCGACCGTTCCGTGCTAGGGCGCCTCCCGCAGGAGATGCGCATGATCGAGTTGGACTATGCAGCGTTGCGCTCGGCCCCGCTCGGGACCGATCCCTTTCCGTATCTGGTGGTGCCGAATTTCGTGCCTCCGGCCGTCTTGCGCAGGGTGCTGGCCGACCTGCCGCCACTGGGCCGGCGGGGCTCGATCCCGCCGGGATCTTTGCGACTCGGCCCGGCGGCCAAGGCGCTGGTTCAGGAGCTGGAGGGACTGGCGCTGCGTGAGGGGATCGCGGATCGCTTCGGCCTCGACCTGACCGATGCCCCAACCATGCTGACCCTGCGCGGCTGGACCAACGAGCGGGACGGGCATATCCACGTCGACTCAACGGCTAAGCGCGTGACGGTGCTGCTGTACTTGAACCCGGAGAACGGGACCTTTGCCGGGCATGAGGGGTGCCTTCGGCTATTGCGCGGCCCCCGCGACCTGGAGGATTACGGAGCCGAGGTGCCGCCGGTGAACGGCACGCTGTTGGTGTTCCCCAACGGGCCGAATGCCTGGCACGGCCACAAGGTGTTCACCGGCCAGCGTTTCAGCATCCAGCTCAATTACATGACAACGGACGCGAAGGCGCGGAGCGAGCTGCGCCGGCACCGGCTCTCAGCACTCGTCAAGCGGCTGACGCGGGCGGCGTAAAGTCGGGGCGCCGGACCAACCGACAGGGTGACGCAGGTTTCATCCATCGCCAGAAGAATCGGCAAGGACCGCAGCGCATCATTGATCGCGGTGAGCGTGGCACCGGGTAATGGCGTGGTCTTTACCTCGGTTTCGACCGGCAACGGCACTTGCAGCGAGACGATCGCTTATGACTATCCCAGCCATGGCGGCCGTCCGATTGTCCATGTCTCACAAAGCGGGAATGCCTGCGGTGGGGTCGATGTGAACAGGCCAGCGCGTGTACAATCGGCGCAACCAGTGGCACCGTACGCGATTCAGCCGACCATCCCGACATCGCGGCGACCGCGGCTGTGGCAGACCGTGTACCGGCACCCGGTCGCTTCCCACCAGGGCTGAGGCGGCGGTTGTGAGCGGCGAGCGATGCGCGCCGCTCACCCATCACGTCGTGTGCGCGTACTCTACCGAGATGTCCCGGTTGGTGTAGTCGGGCATCATGGTTGCGGCGATGATGCTGATAACCGCGCAGGCCGATATATAGATAGCAATCGGCACCCATGAGTGGGTCGCCGCCAGCAGTGCTGTGGCGATCAGCGGCGCCGGCCCACCGGCAATGATCGACGCGAGCTGGTAGCCAATCGAAGCTCCGGAATAGCGCAGCCGTCCGGTGAAGCATTCGGCGATCAATGCAGCCTGCGGGCCGTACATGGTGTCGTGTGGAATTAGCGAGACCACGATCATCAGGAAGACAAGGAATGGTACCGCCGTGCTGAGTAACGCGAAATAGATCCAGGCGAAAACCCCCGTCATCACTGCACCGACGAGATACACCTTCCTCCGCCCGTATTTGTCCGATAGGTGCCCTGCGATCGGGATGCTGAAGAACGATACAACCGAGGCGACCAGGTACCTGAGACCAGCAGCAGGTCGCGTGTCATTTTGAGCTCGCCCACCCCATAAGCGAACACGAAAGCCGTGAAAACGTAGAATGGCGCCTGCTCGCCCATGCGCGCGAAGGCACTCAGGAACACCTCGCGCGGCTGCTTGCGGAACACCTCGGCGACCGGGGCCTTTTCCACCCGGTCCTCGGCCAGCAGACGGCAGAAGATGGGCGTCTCCATGATCCCGAGCCGGATCCATAAGCCGATCCCCACCAGCACGATGCTGATCAGGAACGGAATCCGCCAGCCCCAGGTGACGAATGCGTCCCCCGCGATGGCGCTAAACGACAGCACGGCGAGGGTGGACAGGAACAGGCCCGCGGGCACGCCCCATTGCGGCCAGGACGCGACGAAGCCGCGATGGTGGTTGGTGCGCGCCCATTCCATCGACAGCAGCACCGATCCACCCCATTCGCCGCCCACGCCGATGCCCTGGATGAACCGCAGGACCGTCAGGATGATCGCGCCCCAGATACCGATGCTGGCATAGGTTGGAACCAAGCCCACCAGAAACGTGGCAATTCCCATCAGCATCAGCGTGGCGATCAGCGCCGCCTTGCGACCCAGCCGGTCGCCCCAGTGTCCGAAAATGGCCGCCCCGATCGGGCGCGCGACGAATCCCACGGCATAGATGGCGAAGGCGTTGAGCGTGCCGACCAGTGGATCGGAATTCGGAAAGTAGAGCTTGGCGAATACCAGGCCAGTCACGGCGCTGTAGAGGAAGAAGTCGTACCACTCGATGGTGGTGCCGATGGTGCTGGCGATCACCGCCCGCCGGAGTTGGGCGCCGTGTTCATCTTCGGACAGCACGCCAGTTTCCCAGGCCGGCATGCCCGTGGTGCTTGACATGGTCGTTTCCCCTAAACTCGGACCTTGGTTTTGTTGCCAAACTATGACAGGGTCGAGCCATCAGGCAACAGGAAATCCGCGGTAGGCGCCTGACACCTTCCTGCCGGGACGCGCAGCGTTCGGGTCTTCTGCCCGTCCGCCTGGACGTGGCAGGATCGGCTGCGAACGGATATCCCAGAACCACCGAAGGAGGCACCCGTGCCCGTCACCTATGCGGTCGGCCAGCGCGATTCCCGCCCGTGGGGCCATTGGGAAATCCTGGCCGTCGGACCGAACTACGCTGTGAAGCGCATCCTGGTCCACCCGGGCGCCCGGCTATCGCTCCAGCGCCATACCCATCGCGCCGAGCACTGGATCATCGTCGCCGGGTCGGGAAAGGTGACCCGCGGCAACGAGGTCTTCCCCGTTGCCGCGGGTCAGCAGGTCCTCATCGGCCTGAGCGATGCCCACCGTATTGAAAATCCGGGCACTGAAGATCTGCTGTTCATCGAGGTGCAGCACGGGCAACACCTGGATGAGAGCGATATCGAACGTCTTCAGGACGATTACGGGCGGAGCTGAACGGCGCAGTAGCCGTTCGCCCTCAAGCTAAAGCATCAGTACTGGTAGTGTTGGCCGGCGCGCGCCAGCCGGGCGTCCTGGCCGCCATTGCCACCACCTCCATTGGCAAAGGCAGCGGTTGCAATTGAAAGGGTTAGCACGGCCATGGCCGCGAGCAGAAGTGCCCTCATGATCGTCTCTCCTTCAAAGCACGAGTGCCAGACCCACGCTTTTGCACGAGCCTGCGGCGACCAGCAGCGATGATGCGCGCCGGCCGCTGTTCGCGATTTCAGACCACGGCCATATTCGTGTAGATTGGCAACTCGCATATCAGGGTTGCAGGTGTGCCGAGACGCAGCGCTGTGTTACGTCCTGAAGCGACTTGTCATGGCAAGTGCTGCTCTTTGGGAAGCAGTTGGCGGCCGACCAGTTACGACAAGTTACGAATAGAAATATGACGGTCTATGTCAATGCATTTTGAGGCAGTAGCGCCCCGGCGAGAGGTACCGGGGCGCGGCAGATACCGTTTGCGTTCGAGCTATCGCACGCGTGGCCTGGGGGGCGCCGGCTATGAGCGGTAGTCCCTCGCCTCCTCGGGACCGACGCTCTGCGCTGCGCTGCGACGCAGCTCGCAGATCGCGGCGTAGATCGACTGCCAGCGGTCAAGTCCGGCGGTATCTCCTTGCAGCCGCATCTCCTGCACATGCTCGAGCGCGACGGCCTGCGCCTGTAATCCGTGACGCTTGATCATCAACCGTGCGGTGTCCTTGCTGTCCTGCTGGGTCATCGACCTTCTCCTTCGGCTGCGTGATGCAGGCCGATGTGAGGCGACCGCCGTAACGATACCAGTCGCCGGCCGGTCACGATTGAGACACACAACCCAGCCCGGCAGCCCTTGCATCCCCCACGCAGTTTGCCGGAAGAGGGGGCATGGCACTGAAAATCGGTCGGGGTGCGTCGGCGCCGCCGTTCCTGGTGATGGACGTGATCGCGGCGGCCAACGCACGCGAGGCGGCAATGCCTGCTGGCGGGCCGGCGGTCATCCGGATGGAAGTTGGCCAGCCTGGCACAGGGGCACCCGCCGGCGCGCGAGCGGCCGCTGTCGCCGCGCTGCAGTCGGGGCAACCGCTCGGCTACACCGAGGCGCTCGGCCGACGATCCCTGCGCAAGCGGATCGTCGCACATTACGATGACTGGTATGGCGTACGCTTGCCGGTCGAGCGGGTCGCCGTCACCGTGGGCGCATCGGGCGGCTTTCCGCTGGCCTTCCTGGCGGCCTTCGATCCCGGCGACCGGGTCGCGCTGGCCGCCCCGTTCTACCCTCCTTACGTGAACATCCTGATGGCGCTCGGCATCGAGCCTGTCATCCTGGAGACCGGGCCGGAAACACGGTTCCAGCCCAGCGTGGCCGTGCTGGAGCAACTCGATCCGCCGCCTCACGGGCTGGTGGTGGCGAGCCCTTGCAATCCGGCCGGCACGATGCTGCACCCGGAGGAGCTAGCCGCCATCGCCGCATGGTGCGAGGGCGCCGGGGTGCGTCTCGTCAGCGACGAGATCTACCACGGTCTGCACTATACGAGCGCGATCGCGACTGCCGCGGCACTCAGCCCGCACGCGGTAGTGGTGAACAGCTTCTCCAAGTACTTCAGCATGACGGGCTGGCGGGTCGGCTGGCTGGTCCTGCCCGAAGATCTGATCCGGCCGGTGGAATGCCTGGCGCAGAACCTGTTCATCAGCGCCCCGCACATCTCGCAGGTGGCCGCCGAGGCGGCGTTCGACTGCGGCGCCGAGCTTCAGGCAAACGTGGCACGCTACCGGCGATCGCGCGAGCTGTTGCTGCGGGGGCTGCCAGAGGCAGGGTTCGGCCGGCTCAGCCCCGCTGAAGGGGCGTTCTATCTGTTTGCCGATATCGGCGAGCGGTCGAACGACAGCGTTCAGTTCTGCGCCCGCATGCTGGCCGAAGCCGGGATCGCGGCCACCCCGGGGGTGGATTTCGATCGCCGGCGCGGGAACCGGTTTATCCGGTTCAGCTATTGCGGGCCGGAGGCCGACATGGCCGAGGCCGCCGAGCGGCTGCGATCGTGGCGGTGACGGACGATCCGGCGGCGATCTTGCGGCGGCTGGAAGACGCGGCGCGGCGAGTCGAAACGCCGTGCGGGGAAGGGCGCATGGTCTGGCATGCGTGGGGCGCCGGCCCGGCGCTGGTGTTGTTGCACGGCGGGACCGGCTCGTGGCGGCACTGGGTGCGGACCATCCCATATTTCGCGATACGGCGGCTGGTGGTGGCGGCCGATCTGCCGGGGCTGGGCGAGTCCGATATGCCGCCGCATCCTGATGATCCGCGGGACTCTGCCGCCATCCTGGCGCGGGGCCTCGACCGGGTGATCGGGCCAGAGACGCAGTACGACCTGGCGGGGTTTTCCTACGGTGGCGTGGTTGCCGGGTGCCTGGCGGCACGGGACGGCCGGCGGGTGCGGTCGCTGACCATTGTCGGCTCCGGTGGGATCGGGCTGCCGCGAGGGCGGACCGAGCTCGTGAAGGTTCGGCACCTGCGGGGCAATGCCCGGGTGGCGGCGCACCGAACCAATCTCGCCCGGCTGATGATTGCCGACCCGGCCCGGATCGATGAGCTGGCTCTGGCGATCCAGGACTGGAACACACGCCATTCGCGCCTGAAAAGCCCGCCTATTTCGCGTGGAACCTTCTTGCGTGATGCGCTCGCCACGGTGCGTTGCCCGGTGAATGGCATCTGGGGCAGCCGAGATGCCCCCTCCCTGCCCGATATCGCGGCGCGTGAGGCGGCGCTCCGCGTGCTGCGGCCGGAGCTGAGGTTCCGCGTGATCGTTGGCGCCGGGCACTGGGTGGCCTACGAGGCGCCAGAAGCATTCAATGCTGCGCTTGAAGCGTTGCTGGCCAATTCTACCCCTCTGTCCAATGCCGCAGAGAGCGTATAAGCCGTATGCGCCAACCTCCCACCTGTGACCAACGATGTATTTCAGCCGCCTGAAAGCCTCCTTGATTCTCGGCGCCTGTATCCTCGGCGCGCTCCTGTGCATCCCCAACCTGGCCCGCGCGCCCGCCCCGTGGCTGCCATGGCGCCAGGTGCATCTTGGGCTCGACCTGCAGGGTGGCAGCTACCTGCTGATGCAGGTCGATATGAACGCGGTAATCAAGCAGCGGCTCAACGGATTGATCGGTTCGATCCGCCAGGCCCTGGTCAACCGCGAGATCTTCTATCGCACGATCCAGGCCGAGCCGACGCAGAACCGGGTTGCCGTGCAACTCCAAGACCCCACTCGGCTGAACGATGCGCTCGCCGCGCTGCAACCGCTGGTCTCGACCGAGGGTGCGTTGAGCACGCCCGACCTGGTCCTGTCCTCCACCCCCGGCGGACAGATCGACCTGACATTGTCGGAGGTGGCCCTGCGCAGCCGGGCGGCGGCGGCGCTGCAGCAATCGATCGAGATTGTGCGTCGGCGAATCGATGCGACTGGAGTGGTCGATCCGCAAGTCGCGCAGGAGGGTGAATCGCGGATCGTGGTGCAGCTTCCCGGCATCGGCGATCCGGAACGCATCAAGCAGCTTCTCGGCGAGACCGCGCATATGACGTTCCAACTCGTCGATGAGACCGCGAACCCGGCCTCGGCGGCGCCACCTCCGCCTGGAGTCTCGTATCTGCCGATGCAGGACAACCCGAACCAGAAGATTGCGGTCTATGACCGCGTCGATGTGGATGGCGGCGATCTGACCGACGCCCGCGCGGGAACGGACCAGCAGACTGGCCAATGGGTGGTGAACTTCACCTTCAACTCGGTGGGCGCTCGGCGCTTCGCCGACGTGACACGCAGCAATGTCGGGCGACAATTCGCGATTGTGCTGGACAACAAGGTGATCAGTGCGCCGGTGATCCGCGAGCCGATCCTGGGCGGGCGCGGGCAGATCAGCGGCAATTTCACGGCCGCCTCGGCCTCCGACCTCGCGCTGCTGCTGCGCGCCGGCGCCCTACCCGCGCCCCTTACCGTGATCGAGGAGAACAGCATCGGCCCCGAGCTGGGCGCGGATTCAATCCGCGCCGGGGCGATCGCGCTTGGCGTCGGCTTCCTGCTGGTCGTCGGCTTTATGGGGTTCTTCTACGGGCTGCTCGGCTGGTTCGCGAACGTCTGCCTGGTGGTGAACCTGGTCCTGATGCTGGCGATCATGTCGCTGTTGCAGGCGACGCTGACGCTGCCGGGCATGGCCGGGATTCTGCTTACGCTGGGCATGGCGGTCGATGCCAACATCCTGATCAATGAGCGGGTGCGCGAGGAGCAGCGCAACGGTCGGCCGCCCTTGCAGGCGCTGGAGCACGGGTTCCAGCGCGCCTATCGCACGATCTTCGATTCCAATGCCACCGCGTTCCTGGCGCACGTGATGCTGTTCATCTTCGGCTCCGGCCCAGTGCGTGGTTTCGCCGTGACGATCACGGTGGGCATCGCGACCAGCCTGTTCACCGCCTGGATGCTGACGCGCCTGTTGGTCTCGCGTTGGTACATCGCCACGCGTCCTCGCCTGTTGCCGGTCTAGGTCGTTATGTTCCTTTCCTTCCTGCTCCGACCGCATTTCCGACTGGTTCCGGACGGAACGCGTATCCAGTTCATGCGCGGCCGGTTTATGGGGCTGATCGTCTCAGCGGTGCTTTCGACAGCATCGATCATCCTGTTCATCCATCCCGGCCCACGGCTTGGAATCGACTTCTCGGGCGGCATCGTGATGGAGGTGCGCACGCCCGGGCCGGCCGATTTCGGCAAGATCCGGTCGGCGCTGGCGGCCGAGCATATTCCCGAGCAAGGCGTGCAGCGCTTCGGCGCGGCGGACGAGGTGCTGATCCGGCTCGGCGTGCAGCCCACGGCCCAGGCGACGGATGCGATGGTGGAGCAAGTGCGTGCGACGCTGAACAAGGCGGTGCCGGGCAGCAAGGTGCTGCGCACCGATGCGATCGGGGCATCGGTCTCGGCGGAGCTGCTGCGCAACGGTATCCTAGCGCTGGTGATCAGCCTGGCGATGATCTTGGTCTATATCTGGTTCCGCTTCGAGTGGGAGTTCGCGGTCGGCGCGGTGGTGACGCTAGTGCTGGACATCACCAAGGCGGTCGGCTTCCTGGTGATCACGCGGTTCGACTTCGATCTCGTGATGGTGGCGGCGATCCTGACAATCCTGGGCTATTCCACCAACGACAAGGTGGTGGTGTACGACCGGGTGCGGGAGAATCTGCGCAAGTACAAGTCGATGCCGCTGCGCGACCTGATCGATCTTTCGATCAACGAGACATTGAACCGGACATTGGGGACATCGGCAACGGTGTTCCTGGCGTCGCTGCCGCTGGCTTTGTTCGGGGGCGCGTCGATTTCCGGGTTTGCGTGGGTGATGCTGTTCGGGATTGTGGTGGGGACGTCGTCCTCGATCTTTATTGCCGCGCCGATCCTGCTATTTTTGGGGGAAAACCGGTTGCGGCGCGATTCAGTGATAGCGGCAGCGCCCAAGCCGAGGGCGACGCGAGGGGCTGTGGTGCAGCCGCGCCCGAAGGGGTAGTCTTCGTGTCTTGCCGATTTCCCTGGGGCATTGGGCGGACTGGCGACAAAGCGCTGTCAGGCGTGGTAGTATCGGTTGCGAGAGTGTCCCCAGACGGACACTGAGGCGAGCTCCACCTCCGATAGTCCAGTACGTCCAAGAGGAGACGGCATCGTGAAATAAGGGGCGCTTAACTTTCATTGCACCCTGCAAGGCAAAGGGGTAAAGCGAGGCCTCCGGGTTCAGTAGACGCAAGAAGTCTCAATAGACGCGAAGAGTCTCATAAACAGTCCTTGACTGAGTGGAATCACTAGAGTTAGCGTCTGTTGCCACCAAGCGTCGAGATAAAATGTGACTTCTGTCTCAATAGATGAGAGTAAGCCAGGAGCGGGTCTGCGAGCAGTAGGTGGCTCTATTCGTCGATCTTGCCGGGGCAGCGCGGTTGCTGGGGACATGTCGTTGCGCGCTGAAGCTCCCAGGACGATTTGGCCGCATTTAAGTATTTCCTGGCTGTTGGTGGGTGCCGCGGGGCTAATAGAGGGTCTTTATGGTCGTACCCAATACCAAGGCGACGCAATATCCTATCTGAACGTCAGCCGCGCGGTTTCAGAGTTCGCTTGGGCGAGGATATTCGACCCTATGTGGAACCCTGGATATCCGGCACTGGTGGCTCTCGCGCGTTCGATTGCACCGTCGAACGCGGAGGGCGAGTGGTACGCAGTCACGTTGCTGAACTGGATTATATTTCTTAGCGCATTCGTCGCTTGGCAATACTTGATACGCGCCTCGATCGCAATCTGCATGCCGAATTCGAGGGCTTTGGCTACACACCCTGTTGCGATCTGGACGACCAGTTGCGTGTTTCTGGGTTGCAATCTCGGCCTAGACAACGTCTCGCGCGTGTACCCGGACCTTCTGGTGACGACACTCTTCCTGCTCGCAGCAGGTCTGTTGCTTCGATTGATCGAGCGCCAGAACGTCTGGGATGCTGCAGCACTCGGCACCGTGCTCGGCCTCGGCATCTGCATAAAGGGAATCTTTAATGCTTTTCTGTGCATTTTTCTTCTTACGCTTCTGTTCTGCTACTTTGCGAGGCGGATACAAGGGAGCCTGCTCGGCATCGTCACCGGGATTTCCTGCGTACTGCTCGCATGTTACGTAGCCGCGATTTCCTGGTCTTATGGCGAACTCACCCTAGGCGCCACGGGGGCGCTGAATTACGCTTGGCACGTGAATGAGCTGCCTCATTGGCAGAACTGGCAGGGAGGTCCTCCACCCTTCGGCCTGCCAACCCACCCGACAAGGCAAGTCTTTCCAGGCTTACCGGTCTTTGAGTTCGCCTATCCTTTCCACAGGTACATATCCTCCGTACAACAATGTCGCTTATTGGTATCAGGGATTTCGACAGTTTTTTAGCCCCGAGCGTCAGCTGATTGCGATTGCTAGAAGCATCTATGATCTAGCTCGGATTGCGGTGCACCATCCGATCGTGCCTTGCACGGCAGCAGGACTGCTCGTCTACCTGCTGAAGCCGCAATGGCGTCGAGCTATTCGCTCAACGGCGAAGTCGTTATGGCCCGTGGGCCTGCCCGCGTTGGCCGGATTTGGAACCTACATCGCAGTTGGGCGTGTTAATGACTATTATATCAGCGCATTCGTTCTGGTGTTTGCCCTGTTTTCGCTGGCACCCCTGCTCGACACGACGCTAACCCGGCGAGGGTTCCTCGCTGGTGCGCTGGTGCTGATCTATACTATGGGTGCGCTGGCTGAGCTCGCATTTATTGATGGCAGCACGATCAGCGCAGCACTGCGTCTCGCCGATTTTCATGCCGATCCTCAATGGAGGCTTTCGGCAGCACTTTCAGCTTACGGGCTCAAAAGAGATGACCCGGTCGCCGTGATCCGAGACAGCGTTCCACCGTACCGCTGTGATTGGGCTTATCTCTCGGGCTTGAGGATCGTCGCGGAGTTCGGCTCGGTGCCGTTCCGACTGGCGCCAGCAGACCGTACGAGATTCGATCGTGCAATGGAACCAGCCTTTCCGGACTATGGGCAAATCTTTTGGACAGAGCTTACGGCGACACAGCGGGGTCAGGTCGTAGATGCTTTCCGTTCTGCCGGGGCCCGGGTAATCGTGTCCCTCTCAAAGCCCCAATCCGCGCCCGCGCCAGGGTGGCTTCCCCTGACCGGCACCGGAGCCTGGATTTACGAGCTCCGACAGGCTGATAGCGGCCGCTTGGACCGAAAATCCTGACGCATCATTGGCTGCCAAGATGGCATTGTCACGGTAATCCTCTCTGGTAGCCCGACGAGCGATAGACAACAGTGGCGGCATGAGTGGGATCGACAGTCGCATAGGCCGCTCTTCATTCAGGGGCAGGACCCGCGGGCACTACGAGCGCTCGCGCGAGGAAGCCGAAGCGGGCTCAGGGAGACCTGTAAGGGATGTGCGTCCCAAGGAGGACGCGGTCCCAGCGTCCGGGCGTCGCGTGGCACCTACTCCAGAAACTCTGGAAGCAGATCATGCGCCAGCCGGGCGGCGAGTTCTTCAGGTGACCTGCTTAATCCTTCGGACAGAAATTATTGCGCCAGTATGTGCGCGGTCGAGGCACGCCCCGAGTAAGGCTTTCAGCGGTGATTCGGCAAGCCCGTCACGACGAACGCCAGCCCGAGGCACACACCGACAGAGACGAAGAGCGCAACTGTATCGGTGACATGCCGCCGCATCGCATCGACGACGACGTAGCCCACGTTTTGATGGAGAAGGTAGAGCGGGTAGGTCATAAGGCCAACTGAGCGCAGCGTGTTTCTGAAGCGCGCGCCGCATCGTGCAACCAAGGCGTTCCAGCGCACAGACGCAACAATTGCTGCCAGAAGGACAAGCCAAATAGAAATCGGGACGACCAGCGGAACGTGATATCCAGACAAAGCGTCATGCAGATGTAACTCATACCTGATCTCAAGCACTCCGCCAATTGGGAACACCAGCATACAACCAAGTTCGAGGAGGCCGGGGCGTCGGGATTTGGCAAGACACAGAAATGCGCCCAAGGCAAATGTAGCGCGACAATCTGGGTGAGTATTGAGCGGTCGATCAGGATGAGACCTGCGACTGGAGTTGACCCGGTTTCGTGGACACCCGAGCACTAGACTAGCGTTCGAGGAGTCCACCATGCCGAAATCGAGACGAAGTTATCCGCCTGAGTTTCGTCACCAAATGGTCGAGTTGGTGCAGGCCGGCCGCTCGCCGGAGACACTGGCGCGTGAGTTTGAGCCGACCGCGCAGTCGATCCGCAACTGGGTCGTGCAGGCTGCGCGTGACGCCGGCAGCGGCGATGGCGGCCTGACGACGGCCGAACGGCAAGAACTCAACCGCCTGCGACGTGAGAACCGCCAGCTCCGGGTGGAGCGGGAGATCCTCTCAAAGGCGGCGGCCTGGTTCGCTCGGGAGACGAACGCGATCCCACCGAAGGGTTCCGGTTCGTGAGCGATCACCATCGCGAAGCGATCCCCCGGAGGGAAATGCCGCGAAGCGGCATCCGTAACTTACCCGATCGCCACGATGTGCCGAGTGCTGGGTGTCTCCTCCAGCGGCTACTACGCGTGGGCGAAGCGCCGGCCGTCCCGGCGGGCGCAGAGGGATGCAACGCTGACCGCGGAGATCCATGCCGCGCATGCGGCCTCGCGCGGCACCTACGGGGCGCCGCGCGTTCATGCCGAGCTGGCCGGCAAAGGCATTCGTGTTGGCCGCAAACGCGTCGCACGGCTGATGTCACGGGCCGCTCTTGCTGGTGTGAGCCGGCGCAAGTTCGTCACCACCACGGTCAGGGGCGACAGTCGCCAAGCGCCAGACCTGGTCGAGCGCAACTTCACCGCGCAAGCGCCGGATCGGCTGTGGGTCGCGGATATAACCTACATCCCGATCTGGACCGGTTTCCTCTATCTCGCCGTGGTGCTCGATGCCTTCAGCCGTCGCATCGTCGGCTGGGCGATGGCCACCACGCTTGCCACCCAACTGGTGCTCGACGCGCTGAACATGGCGCTGCTGATGCGCCGGCCCAGAGGCGTGATCCATCACTCCGACCAAGGCTCGCAATATACCTCGATCGGGTTCGGCCATCGCTGCCGCGAGGCGGGCGTACGTCCGTCAATGGGCTCGGTCGGAGACGCCTATGACAACGCCATGTGCGAGAGCTTCTTCGCCACGCTCGAATGCGAGCTTCTCGATCGCTGTCGCTTTCGAACGCAAGCCGAAGCGCGAACTGCGGTCTTCGAGTTCATCGAAGGCTTCTACAATCTGCGCCATCGCCATTCCGGGATCGGGTATCTGTCACCGATCGACTACGAGCGGCGGCATCATGCAATGATCGCCGTTCCGGGCGATTCCAAGCCTGCCGCCGTGCTCGCCGCCGTCAAGGACGCTCCGCGCCGCTGCGGCGGTCGCCTGCGGCGATCCTTGACCCCCGCTGCGCGCGGCCATTCCACCAATCCCGCGGGCCAGGACGATAGAATGGCGCCCCCGGGGGCCGAACTAAAGAATGGTTGGCAACAGGAGGACCAGATGCCGTCCCATCAGGTGTCATAAACCCAAACTCTCACCTGTCCACCAAACCGGGGCAGGTCCAGACGACGCTTGGCGGCGATAATTGTCGCTGCCGATTGCCACTGGCAAGAGTTTTTTGTCCATGACGGAGATGTTGTGATTGTCGCGGGTACTGTCGCGCTTTGATTGTCGCTGGCAGCAGACAATCAAGGTTCGGCGGGTTCCTTCGTCTTCCGGGTTGGGGCAGCACTACGGCTTTTCCGCTCAAGAGCGCTGCGACGCCGGTAGCTCTCGACGTTCATCTCAAAGATGATGGAGTGGTGCGCAAGGCGGTCGATCGCGGCAGTCATCATCGCCTGATCCGGGAAGACCTTATTCCAGTCAGCAAATGGTTGATTCGCGGTGATCAGCAGCGAGCGACGCTCGTAGCGCGCACCAATCAGCTCGAACAGGACGCTGGTTTCAGCGTGATCCTTGTGGACATAGGAGAGATCGTCCAGAATTAGCAGGTCATATTTGTCGAGTTTGGCGACGGCTGCTTCAAGTTGAAGCACCTGGCGGGCTTGTTGCAACCGCTGCACGAGATCCGTAGTGCGCATAAACAGCGCACGATAGCCAGCTTCGACGAGAGCACGGCCAATGGCGGCAGCAATGTGCGACCTTCCCGCACCTGGTGGGCCAAAGCAGATCAAGTTGGTGCCCTTCTCCAACCAGGTGCCGCCGGCGGCAAGCGCCGTCACGCGTGCTTTGCTGAGCATCGGTACCGCGGCGAAGTCGAAATTGTCGAGCGTTTTGCCGGGTGGCAACCGAGACTCAACCATGTGTCGCTCGACGCGCCGGCGGCCACGCTCGGCGAGTTCCAGTTCGGCCAGGGCGGAGAGAAATCGCGCCGCCGGCCATCCCTCCTTGTCCGCTCGTTCGGCAAATTCGGCCCACAACCGGGCAATCGCCGGCAGACGCAGCTCATGCAACAGCAGCGGCAGGCGCGTGGTGTCGACCTCGATCGCGCTCATGGCTGCAACCACCCCTGCGGCGCGTTCAGCAGGGCGTCGTAAGCGACGGCTGCGGGCAGCGAGACGGTGACTTCCGGCACCGCCACGCTGGGCGGCATGAACCTTCGCTGCAACAAAGACAGCTCCGGCAGCTCGCCGGCCGCGAGAACAGCCTCCAACTCGCTCGCCAACTCGGCCTCGCAGGCGCGGTCATGGGCGAGCGCAAGCAGCCCGACCATGGTGCGACAGGCATTGCGGGCGGACCGCGCCCCGATCAGCGCCTGCCAGGTGCGGCGATATGCTTTCCCGGGGGAACAGCTGGTCGCGGTAGACCAGGTTGAGCAAGGCCATCGGCTTGCGACGCAGGGCGTGAATGATGTGATGATAATCGGCGACGTGGCCAGTGCGGTTGTGCAGAGCGTCGCCAGGCCGCCGGCCGCGTGGCAGAGTCAACACCAACGTGCTGCCGAGGAAGCATTCCAGCCGATCATCATAGAGACGAACCCGTAAGCGGTGCCCGATCAGCCGGGAGGGAACGGTGTAGAAGACATGGCGCAGCATAAACCCACTGCTGCGGGTCATCGTGACCAGGTACTCCTCAAAATCATCGGTCCGGCGTGGCGGCAGCGGTTTGAGATAGGCTCGCTCGATTTCGAGCGCCTTGCGACGTGTGGCGTTGGCGCGGCCGATCACCTCGTCAACAAAGCGCCGATACGCATCGAGATCGGCAAAATCACGGCTGCCACGCAGCAGCAGCACTTGTTGAAGCGTGGTCTTCAGGTGCGCATGTGGTCCCTCAATGGCGCCGTTCCCATGTGCGACGCCCGCATTGTTGCGTGTCGGCGTCATGCCATAATGCGCGCATAGCGCCTCGTAGCGCTGCGTCAGATCCTCCGCCGCCGAACGCTCGAGATTGCGGAACGCCGCTGAGAGACTGTCGCTGCGGTGCTCTGCCGGCGCCCCGCCGAGGCTCCAGAGCGCGTTCTGCAGCCCCTCAGCCAAAGCCACAAAACTCTCGCCGCCCAGCACCACATGGGCATGGTCCCAGCCGGAGAAGGCGAGGCGGAAATGGTAGAGCCGATGCTCGAGCGTGACCCCGGCCATGGTCACCCCGAGCTCCGTGGCGTCGGTGAAATCCGACAGCCCCTGCTGCCCGGGCGGATGCTCCTGACGGAAGATGACCTCCCGCTCGGGGCCGTGCAGCGCCTGCCACAGCCGGATCCGGCGCTCCAAGGTCCGGCGCCAGCTCTCGGAAAACCCGGCATGGCGGCGCCGCATCTCGTTGAAGATCGTAATCGGCCGCAGCCCAGGCGTTGCTTCGAGGAGCGGCACGATCTCACTGTCCCAGAACGGTTCCAGCGGGTCGGCACGACGACGCCCCGCGGTTGCCGCTTCTGCGAGGGCATCCGGGGATCGGCATCGAGCCGTGCGCCGGTGCTGGCGCTTAAGCCTGCCTTGGCTGCGGCCGTCTGGCGGGTGTGGGTTCTACGGAGGTCCATGTATATGAGAACCCCGCCATCCCGACATGCGTCACGGAGTCGCAGGCGCTGCCCCTTTGGGACGGCGCTGACGCTGGGGTCAACCTACGGTCGGGCTACGCCCGCCCTCCGGTTGACCCCAGCGTCATCCATCCAGAGTGACGCTCGCCACCATCCTGATCGTCGGCGCGCAGGCAAAAAAGGCGCCGTGCCGCAAAAGCAGAAGATCAAACAGTCGGGATATCAAGGAATGGGCAATCCGTTCGTTAGTCCGAACTTAGATCCACTTTCCGGATAATAGGCTGAAAAGGCTAGAAACATCTCAAATCAGCGGCCATGTAACGCCGCAAAATTCCCTTGACCCGACGCGACTCGGCCTGATCCGGTGGGTCCATGCATATCGATGTGGTGCCCAACCGAGGCTCGCCCCCGGCCATCCTGCTACGCGAGAGCTACCGCGAGGATGGCAAGACCCGCAAACGCACGCTGGCAAACCTCTCCGCCTGGCCCGCCGAGCGCATCGAGCAGTTGCGTGCCGTGTTGCGCGGGGAGCGCTTGCTGCCCGCCAGCGAGGCGGTCGAGATCGTCCGCGCCCTGCCGCACGGCCACGTGCTCGCGGCCTTGGGCACCGCCCGACGGATCGACCTCGATGGGCTGCTGCCACGGCGGGCGCCGCAGCGGCGGCGTGATCTCGCTCTGGCGCTGATCATCGCCCGACTGCTCGAGCCGGCGGCCAAGCTCGCCACCGCGCGGATGCTGGATACCACCACCGCCTGTCATTCGTTGGGCGAGATGCTGGAGCTCGGCCGTGTCACCGCCCGCGAGCTCTACGCGACGCTCGACTGGCTGGCGAGCGAACAGCCGTTCATCGAAACCACGCTGGCCCGCCGTCATCTCAAAGACGGCACCCTGCTGCTCTACGATGTCACTTCAACCTACCTGGAAGGACGCTGCTGCGAACTCGCGCAGCACGGTTACAGTCGTGACCACCGGGGCGATCGCCCGCAACTGGTGATCGGCCTGCTGTGCGCCGCGAACGGCTGCCCGGTGGCGGTCGAGGTGTTCGACGGCAACACCGCCGATCCGGCGACGCTCGCCTCGCAGATCGACAAGCTCCGTCAGCGGTTCCGCTTGCAACGGGTGGTCATGGTGGGTGATCGCGGCCTGCTCACCAGCGCACGCATCGAGGAGACGCTGCGCCCGGCCGGGCTTGATTGGATCACCGCCCTGCGCGCGCCGGCGATCAAGGCGCTGGCCGCCGAGGGCGGGCCGCTGCAGCCCTCGCTGTTCGATGAGCGTGACATGGCCGAGATCACCAGCCCCGACTATCCGGGTGAACGCCTTGTGGTGTGTAAGAACCCGTTCCTGGCCGCCGAGCGGGCTCGCAAACGCCAGGAGCTTTTGGAGGCGACCGACAAGGACTTGCGCCGCATCCAGGCGCGCGTCGAGCGGCCGCGCAAGCCGCTGCGCGGCGCAGCAGCGATCGGCCAGGCGGTCGGCGCGGTGCTGGGCCGGCGCAGGATGGCCAAGCACTTCGAGATCAGGATCACCGATAGCGGATTCGAGTTCAACAGAAACGATGTCGCCATCGCCGCCGAGGCGGCGCTGGACGCCATCTATGTGCTGCGCACCAACCTTCCCGTCGAGCAGTCGGATGCCGCGGCCACCGTGCGGGCTTACAAAAGCCTGGCCCATGTGGAGCACGCTTTTCGCTCATTGAAGACGGTCGATCTCGAATTGCGACCAGTATTCCACTGGACCGCGCCACGGGTGCGCGGACACGTGCTCGTCTGCATGCTGGCCTATTACGTGGAATGGCATATGCGCCAGCGACTGGCACCGATCTTGTTCGATGAGCACGAGCCCGCGGTGCGCGAGGCGCAGCGCGCCTCGCCGGTAGCGAAGGCCAAGCCGTCGCCATCAGCGCAGCACAAGGCGGCTAGCAAACGCACCGATCCCGCTCAGGGTGAGCCGATCCCGGTGCACAGCTTCCATACCCTGCTCGCGGATCTCGCCACACTGACGCGCAATGTCGTTCGCCTCGGCCGCGATCGGCTTACCGCGATCCTCGCCACCCCCACCAAGGTTCAGCGCAAGGCTTTCGAGTTGCTCGGCATCGCCATCGCCGCGTAGACAGGTAGCCAACCCCGAAAACTGCCTAAATCAACGACTTGCGGTGCGCCGGTCAAAACCGGCAAGGAGTAGGAGGTGCAAGTCCCCCACGATGAAGGCGTAGCGAGCCGCATCGGCCCCGAGCCGTGCGCTGCCATCCGCGAGGGTGTCGGCGAAGCGTCGGCAGGGGAGCACACAGGCCAGCCATTGAGCCGCGAAAACTTGAGCAACCCGGGTGCCGACGTGTTCGTAATCACGGAAGGCCACATGGACGGACGCGATAACGCGAGTGTCTGTCCGACCCGGCGTGGTCGGAGACCCTGGCATGTGTGGAAGCTCTTTGTTCGGGAACCGGGAGGTCTCGGGCTTGGCCTGCGGCTGGACACGCAGGTCCGCATCGGAAAGGCGAGAAGCCGAAACCGATGATGCACGCGCCCGAGAAGTCTGACTCTGTCGTAGTAGCCGTGAAGCCGACGAACAAAGCGGAGCGATCCGCCGCGGAGCCGGTGGAGCCAAGGACAGGGACCAAGGGGAACGCGAGCCAGCAAAGCACGCGCCGGGCGCAGGACCGGGAAAGTGTGTCACAGGCGCTGGACCGCGTACGGCTCGCCGCAAGGCGAGGGGAGAAGGAGAGGTTCACTGCGCTCCTTCACCACATCAATCCCGAGATGCTGCGGTCGGCGTTCCACGCGATGAAGCGTGACGCAGCCCCGGGCGTCGACGGCATGACGTGGGAGACCTATGAACAGGGCCTCGATCAACGGATCGCAGACCTGCACACAAGGGTCCAAACAGGAGCGTACCGGGCACTGCCGTCCCGCCGGAGCTACATTCCGAAGGAAGACGGCAGCAAGCGCCCGCTCGCGGTCACGGCGCTCGAAGACAAGATTGTCCAGAGGGCGGTGGCGGCGGTGCTGAACGTGATCTACGAGCAAGACTTCCTCGGGTTCTCGTATGGGTTCCGACCGGGGCGCAGCCAGCACGACGCGCTGGATGCACTGATTGTTGGGATCAGCAGCAGGAAGGTGAACTTCATACTGGACGCCGACATCCGATCGTTTTTCACGGAAGTTTCCCAGGAATGGGTCGTCCGCTTCCTGGAACATCGGATCGGCGACAGGCGCATCCTCCGGCTCGTCCAGAAATGGTTGCGGGCCGGGGTCCTGGAAGATGGAGCGGTAACGATAGAGGAAAAGGGGACGGGACAGGGTTCGGTGATCTCACCGCTGCTCGCGAACGTCTATCTCCACTACGTCTTCGACCTCTGGGCCGAACGCTGGCGACGGCGCGAGGCCACGGGCGACATGATCATGGTGCGGTACGCCGACGACATCGTCGTGGGCTTCCAACATGAGAGTGACGCCCGGCGCTTCTGGGACGCGATGCGTGATAGGCTGCGGGAGTTCGCGCTGTCGCTGCACCCGGACAAGACCCGGCTGATCGCGTTCGGCCGCTTTGCGGCGCAGAACCGCGAGAAGCAGGGGCTTGGCAAACCGGAAACCTTCAAGTTCCTGGGCTTTGTACTCATCTGCGGCAAGTCCCGGCGAGGCGACTTCCAGATCAGGAGGAAGTCGCGTCGGGATCGCATGGGCGCGAAGTTGCGGGAGACCAAGGAGGCGCTGCGGGAGCGGAGGCACGTGCCAATCCCGGAAGTCGGGAGGTGGCTCGCGCAGGTCGTCGCTGGATACTTCGCCTACCACGCCGTGCCGACTAACAGCCCGGCGTTGGCTGCGTTCCGCTACCATGTCGTGATCCTATGGCACCGGCAGCTTTGCCGGCGCAGCCAGCGGGCATACGTGGCGTGGCAGCGGATGGCGAAACTGGCCGACGAGTTTCTCCCCAAGCCCCGTGTCCTGCATCCCTGGCCGAGCGTGCGGTTTGCCGTCAGGCACCCGAGGTAGGAGCCGTGTGCGGGAATTCCGCTCGCACGGATCTGTGCGGGGGGCGCTCAGCAATGGGCGTCCCTACCGCGAACTCAAAAGTGGGTAAAGTTCAGGTTAGTGCCAAACATGCTGTCTGCAGCGAACGAGACAATCCAGAACGCACTGCTGATAGCACGGTTTGCGTGACACCAATAATTCGACCTCAGGGCTTCAATGGACCCGACAATTTATCTGCATCTCTGGTCCGGAAATGTAAAGAATTTTATCGCATCAACCAGCTCATGTACCAATTCTTACTAGAAATGTGGCCCTGCTCTACGGCCAGCGGTTCTACCCGGAGACGCCGAACCACGCAGTGGCTGAGCCACTTTCAACTGGGTGAGGTTGAGGCTCATTGCCGATGTAATTTCGCAGGGCAAACCGCATGCCTCATCAACCGGACAGCGTTTATCCTGAAAGAGACTGGCCTACGACAGCGACTGGCTGGGTTCCCGACGAGACGACGATTTGGCCATTGGCGAACAAGGTTGGCGCCTGGCTGGTGGTGGGTGCCGCCGGATTGTTGGAAGGTGCAAATGGTCGTACTCAATACCTGGGTGATTGGATATCCTATCTGAACGTCAGCCGTGCAGTAGCAGTCCACGACGCCGGGTATCCGGCCCTCACAGTGTTGTACGGGCGTTCGCGCCGGCGACACCCGAGGGCGAATGGTACGCCATCACCTGCCTCAGTTGGGTGATCTTCCTCGGCGCCTATGCCTGCTGGCGATATCTCGTCGGCAGAGCGATCATTTTCAACCGCCCAGAATCGGCAGCGATGGCTGACCACCCTGTCGCGATCTGGACAACCTGCAGTGTGTTTCTCGGGTGTAATCTCGGCCTCGGCAATGTTTCGGCCGTTTCTCCGGATCTTCTCGTAACTGCGGCCTTCATCTTGGCGTCAGGCTAGCTCCTCGAGTTGATCATGCGTCCGACCTCCAGGCGCGCCGCCTGTCTGGGCGCTTTGCTTGGCGTCGCGATCTGGATCAAGCGCGTCTTTGTGGCCCTCACAGGTATCTTCCTCTTGACAATACTTCTCGTCTGCTCAGCGAAGCGTCTGCCCTGGCGAGCGTTCGGTGTTGCTGCGGCTGTTTGCATCCCACTTTGCGCATGTTACGCAGCCGTAGTATACTGGTCTTCAGGGAGTCTCACTGTGGGGGCGTCCGGCGCTCTGAACTACGCATGGCACGTCAACCAGCTTCCGCATTGGACCAACTGGCAGGGCGGCCCCTCACAGTTCGGCATGCCGATCCGCCCGACAAGGCAACTTCTGACGGGGTTACCCGCTTTTGAGTTCGCCTCTCCGTTCCACAGCACAGTATCCGCCATATAACGACGTGGCGTATTGGTACGAGGGATTCCGCCATTTTCACAGCCCTGAGCTCGAGCTCATCGCCATCGGTCGATCCCTCTACAATCTGGCCCGAATAACGGCTCACCATCCGATCCTCCTCTGCGTAGGAGCAGCATTGCTGATCATCGCGTTGCGGCGCGGATGGCGCCAAGCGGCTTACGCAACGGTGAAGTCCGGGTGGCCCCTCCTGCTGCCGGCGCTAGCGGGCCTCGGCACCTATGTCGCGGTCCATGTGGAGGACCGTTACATTAGTGCCTTCGTCTCGATCATCGCCTTGTTTTCGTTGGCGCCGCTGCTTGACCCGAAGCTTCCGTCCCGAAAATCTCTGACTGCTGCACTCATGCTGATCTATATGACGGGATCTGCGGTGGAGCTTGCGCGGATCGACGACGGCGCCTTCCGCGCAGCGCTATATCATGCTGATTTCCACAGCGATCCGCAGTGGAGGCTCGCGGCAGCATTGTCCGCCCGCGGACTGAAGCCGGGCGACGCGGTTGCTGTAATCCGCGACAGCATTCCACCGTGGCGTTGCAGTTGGGCTTATGTCTCTGGTTTATGCATCGTCGCGGAGTTCGGATCACTTCCCTGGCGCGTAGCCCTAGGTGACCGCACGAGGTTCGACCCCAATTCTGGTCCGGGCTACACGGATTTCGGGGAACTGTTCTGGAGCGAGCTCGGGCCGGAGCAGCGGGCGCAGATCATCAAAGCATTTGCGACCACTGGCGCGCGCGCGATCGTATCTTTGTCGAAGCCAAACTCCGCACCCGCAACAGGATGGCAACACCTGGTCGGAACTGGTGCTTGGATCAACGACTTCCGGGAGGCGCAGTGACGCGACCTCGCCGGAGAATGGAGCACAAACTGTTAGCCTCGGAGGGGGCTTATGGCCGAAGCGTCCGTTCGTGGCCTCTCCTCACGCCCGCCGCACCACCTCCTCCGTCACCCCGCCAAGTGGGACCGGCAGGTGCTTGATGAACTCCTTCGGCACCACCTGCCAGATCTGCGGCAGCGTGCGATCCCAGTCGTGCAGCAGCCGCGCGGCATAACGCGAGTTGGTCTCCGCTACATGCCGGGCAACGAGATCCCGGACCACCCGCTCCCAATGCGGGTGCGCGACACGTTGCCAGATCAGCGTGTCGGGGTTCACCCGCTTCTCGAACAGGTTCTCTGGGTCATAGACGAACGCCATTCCACCGGTGAAGCCGGCGCCGAAATTGTCGCCAATGGACCCCAGAATCACCGCCGTGCCGCCGGTCATGTACTCGCAGCCATTCGATCCGCAGCCCTCTACCACCGTCTCGGCGCCGGAGTTGCGCACGGCGAAGCGCTCGCCGGCCTGGCCGGCGGCGAATAGGGCACCGCTGGTTGCCCCGTACAGCACGGTGTTGCCGATGATGGTGTTCTCGTTGCTGCGCAAGTTCGACGACGGCGGCGGCCGCACCACGATGGTGGCACCGGACAACCCCTTGCCCACGTAATCATTCGCGTCGCCAAACAGCTCCAGCTTCAGCCCCTGCACGGCAAACGCACCGAGCGACTGGCCGGCCGAGCCGCGCAGCCGCACCGTCAGGTGCCCCGGCTGCAGCCTCGCCATCCCGAACCGCCGCGTGATCTTCGATGAGATCTTGGTGCCGATCGCCCGGTGCGTGTTCCGGATCGTGTACTGAAGCTGCATCTTCTCGCCGTGCTCGAACAGCGCCCGCGCGTCGGCGATCATCTGCGCGTCCAGCGTCTCCGGTACCTCGTTGCGGCCTTCAAGCGTGCAATAGCGAGCGAACGGCCCCGGGTCGGCCTGGGCGAGCAGCGGATTCAGGTCGAGATCATCCAGGATATCGGCGCCGCGACTGACCTGGTGCAACAGGTCGGTCCGCCCGATCACGTCTTTCAGGCTGCGGAAGCCGAGCCCGGCCAGGATATTGCGCACGTCGTCGGCGATGAAGGAAAACAGGTTGATCACTTTCTCCGGGCTGCCGTCGAACCGCGCGCGCAGCGTTTCGTTCTGCGTGCACACCCCAACCGGGCAGGTGTTGGAATGGCATTGCCGCACCATAATGCAGCCCATCGCGATCAGGCTGGCGGTGCCGATCCCGAATTCCTCGGCTCCCAGCATGGCCGCGATCACCACATCGCGTCCGGTCTTGATGCCACCGTCAGTGCGCAGCCGGACGCGGTGGCGCAGCCGGTTAAGCATCAGCACCTGATGCGTCTCGGAAAGCCCCATCTCCCAGGGAAGGCCCGCATATTTGATCGAGCTCTGCGGCGACGCACCGGTGCCGCCCGAGTGGCCCGAGATCAGGATCGCATCCGCCTTGGCCTTCGCCACGCCGGCGGCGATCGTACCGATCCCCGAGCGCGCCACCAGCTTCACGCAGACCGTCGCGTCCGGGTTGATCTGCTTAAGATCGTAGATGAGCTGCGCGAGGTCCTCGATCGAATAGATATCGTGATGCGGCGGGGGGCTGATCAGCATCACGCCCGGCGTCGAGTGCCGCAACCGCCCGATCAGCGCGGATACCTTGATCCCCGGCAACTGACCACCCTCGCCCGGCTTGGCGCCCTGCGCGATCTTGATCTCGATCTCGCGGCAGTTGTTCAGGAACTCGGCAGTGACGCCGAACCGCCCGGAGGCGATCTGCTTGATCGCCGAGGACGCATTGTCCCCGTTCGCGCGCGGCCTGTAGCGCGCCGGGTCCTCGCCGCCCTCGCCGCTGTCGGAGCGTGCGCCGATCCGGTTCATCGCGATCGATAGCGTCTCATGCGCTTCGGGCGACAGCGCGCCGAGCGAGATGCCGGGCGCAACCAGCCGCTTGCGGATCTCGGTGATGCTCTCGACCTCGTCCACCGGGATCGGCTTCACCCCTTCGGTACGGAAATCAAGCAAATCACGCAGCGCCACCGGCGGCAGCTTGCGCACGCCCTCGGCATAGCGGCGGTAGATCGCGTAGCTGTCGGTGGCGACAGCCGTCTGCAACGTATGGATCAGCGTCGGGTCGAACGCATGCGATTCCCCGCCATGCCGGCGAAGCTTGTAAATGCCGCCCACTGGCAAGGTCACCACCTCGGCATTCCAGGCCAGCGCATGCTGATCCAGCACCTTGCGGGCGATCCCCGGCAGGCCGATTCCGGAAATGCGCGACGGCATGCCAGGGAAGAATTCCGCTACCAGCGCGCGAGACAGGCCGATCGCCTCGAAATTGTATCCACCGCGATAGGAGGAGATCACGCTGATCCCCATCTTCGACATGACCTTGAGTAGGCCCTTATCGACTGCCTTCTTGTAGCGCTGCACCGCCTGTTTTAGGGTCAGCTCGCCGAACAGGCCGCGGCGGTGGCGGTCGGCGATCAATTCCTGGGCCAGATACGCGTTCACCGTGGTGGCGCCGACGCCGATCAGCACGGCGAAATAGTGCACGTCCATGCACTCGGCGCAGCGCACGTTCAGGCTGGTGAAGGTGCGCAGCGACTGGCGCACCAGGTGCGTATGCACGCCGCCCGTGGCGAGGATCATCGGGAGCGGCGCGCGCCCCGGCCCATCGTTTTCATCGGTCAGGATCACATGCGTGCAGCCGGCGCGTACGCCTTCCTCGGCCTCTCTCCGGATCCGCTCCAGCGCGGCGCGCAAGCCAGGCTCGCCGTCGGCCACCGGGAAGGTGCAATCGACCACACAGGCTGACGTACCCATGAACGCGCGCATCGCCTGAAACTCAGCGGTCGATAGCACCGGGCTTTCGAGCTGCAGCAGGTCGCACTGGTTCTGGTCCTCATCCAGCACATTGCCGAGATTGCCGAGCCTGGTCTTCAGCGTCATTACGCGGGTTTCGCGCAGGCTGTCGATCGGCGGGTTGGTAACTTGGCTGAAGGTCTGGCGGAAGAAATGGTGCAGCCCGCGATAGCGGTCCGACAGCACGGCGACCGGCGTGTCGTCGCCCATCGAACCGACCGGCTCCTGTGCCTCCTCCACCATCGGATGCAGGATCAGCTCCAGCTCTTCCAGCGAAAACCCAACCGAGAGCTGGCGCCGACGGAGCTCCTCGCCCTGATACAGCACCGGTTCCGGCGCATCGGTCTTCACAATGTGGTCGATCTCGGTAATCCGCCGGGCCCAGTCGCCGAACGGCTGGCGCGCGGCCAGCATGTCCTTCAGTTCATCGTCGCGATAGAAGCGCGCCGTGGCCAAGTCGACGGCTATGGTCTGGCCTGGGCCGACCCGACCCTTCTCTATGATGCCGTCGGCCTCCACCTTCACCATGCCGGTCTCGGAGCCAACGATCAGCATCTGGTTGGAAGTGATCGTATAGCGGACCGGCCGCAAACCGTTGCGATCCAGCCCGGCGATCACCCAGCGCCCATCGGTAGCGGAGATCGCCGCCGGCCCGTCCCACGGCTCCATGACCGCATTGCAGTACAGGAACATGTCGCGATGCGCCTGCTTCATCGTGGCGTCCTGCCCGATCGAGGCCGGGATCATCAACGCCTTCGCCATCGGCGCATCGCGCCCCGCGCGGCATAGCAGCTCGAACACGTTGTCGAGCGTGGCGGTGTCTGAGCCGCCGGCCTGCACCACTGGCTTCACGTCTTCCAGATATGGGCCCAGCTCCTCGGCGGCGAGCCGCGTCTCGTGGCTCTTCATCCAGTTGATGTTGCCGGTCAGCGTGTTGATCTCGCCGTTATGCGCGAGCATGCGGAACGGCTGAGCCAGCCGCCAGGTCGGGAAGGTGTTGGTCGAGTAGCGTTGGTGGTAGATCGCGAAGCGGCTGACGAACCGCGGATCGAGCAGATCCGGGTAGAACTCCGTGAGATGCTCAGCCAGGAACATTCCCTTGTAGATGATCGAACGCGACGACAGCGAGCAGAAGTAGAGCTCGGGGATCTGTGCGGCGATCGCCTGCTTCTCGATGCGGCGGCGGATCACGTACAGGTCGCGCTCGAACTCGTCCTCGGTGGCGCCCTTAGGGTTCCACAGCATGATCTGCTCGATCTCGGGACGCGTGGCGTTGGCTTTCTCGCCGATGCACTCGACGTTGATCGGCACCTGACGCCAACCGTAGATCAGATAGCCGAAATTCAGCACCTCGGTCTCGACGATTTGCCGGCAGCGCTCCTGGGCGGAAAGATCGGTCTTCGGCAGGAACACTTGTCCCACCGCGATCGGACCGGGCATGAGCTTGGCACCGCCGCGCTGCACGGCAGCGGCGAAGAAGTCCTGCGGGATTTCGATATGGATACCAGCGCCGTCACCGGTCTTGCCGTCGGCATCGACGGCGCCGCGATGCCAGACCGCTTTCAGCGCGTCGATGCCAGCCTGCACGATGTCGCGCCGCTTCTTGCCGTCCAGCGCGGCGACGAAGCCGACACCGCAGGAATCGTGTTCCTGAGACGGGTCATAGGTGTGACGAAGGGCGGCCGCGTTTGCGTCCCAGGCGGCAAGGAAGTTGGCAGCGGTTTCGTTCACGCCGTCCATGTCGTCCTCCATCTCAGCCGTCGCCGCGAAGATCGTGGATCTGCGCCTCGAGCATGTGGACCAGCTTGGTGAGCTGCATGATCTGTTCGCCGAGCGAGCGGGTCTCGTCGAAGGCGTTGTTGGCGATCCGCGACGTGCGCTCGACGTTGGCCCAATCGACGACATAGCCCTGGCGCAGCGCATCCAGGGTCTGCAAGCGATCTATCCGCGCTGACAACTCAACGCGAAGCTTGGTCTGCCCTTGCCCCAGTCGGTCCATGCGACCGTCGAGATGATCCATGCGACTGGTCAGCCCATCCATGCGGCCGGTCAGCTCGGTCTGCACTTCGCCGATCGCTTGTAGCACAGTCTCCAAGGTGGCCTCAGTCATGCGACGGTCCTTCACTCGTCATGCTTGCGCGAGCAGGCATCCACGCGGCAAATCCGCGGCGGTCCCACGGATGCCTGCTTTGTGCAGGGATGACGAGTGAAACATCCCATCATTCCGCCGCCACTGCCAGCATCGCCTGCTGCCCGATCCAGTCATTGATCTGCGCCGCCGCGTCTCGCCCGTCGCGGATCGCCCACACCACAAGGCTCGCGCCACGCACGATATCGCCGGCGGCGAACACGCCGGGCATGCTTGTCATGAAGGTGCGATGATTAATCTTTAGGGTTCCCCAACGCGTCACCGCCAGCGCGGGCTCACCGAACATCGCCGGCAGGTCCTCGGGGTCGAAGCCGAGTGCCTTGATCACCAAGTCCGCCTTCAGTGTGAACCGGCCGCCTTCGATCGGTTCCACTGATTGCCGACCACTTGCATCGGGCAATCCGAGATGCATGCGCACCGCGCGCACCCCGCTCACCTTCTCGCGCCCGGTGAACGCCTCTGGCGACGACAACCAGATGAAATCCACGGCCTCCTCTCCCGCGTTCTTCACTTCCCGCATCGAGCCCGGCATGTTCGCCCGATCCCGCCGGTACAGGCATTTCACCGATTTCGCGCCCTGGCGTACGGCGGTGCGGACGCAGTCCATCGCCGTGTCGCCGCCACCGATCACCACCACGTTCTTGCCGCGCGCATCCAACAGGCCCGAGGCGAAATCGGGCACATGATCGCCCAGGTTCTCGCGGTTCGACGCGATCAGGTAGTCAAGCGCTGGCACGATGCCCGGCAGTCCGACACCGGGACCACCTAGCTCGCGCGCGGCATAGACTCCGGTGGCGATCAGCAGCGCGTCGTGGCGCGCACGCAACTCGGCGAACTCGATGGTTTCGCCGACCGCGCAATTCAGCTCGAACTGGATGCCGGACTGCTCGCACAGATCGCGGCGGCGCAGCACCACCTCCTTGTCGAGCTTGAAATTCGGGATGCCATAGATCAGCAGGCCCCCGACGCGGTCGTGCCGGTCATAAACAACCACTTGGTAACCGTGCCGGCGCAGCTCCTCGGCGGCAGCCAGGCCGGCCGTGCCGGCGCCGATGATACCCACGGAGCTGTCGAGCTCCCGCCGTGGGCGGATCGGCTTGACCCAGCCGCGCTCGAAGGCGGTATCGGTGATGTACCGTTCCACGGCGCCGATGGTGACCGCCTCGTAGCCCTTCTCGATAACGCAGTTGCCCTCGCACAGGCGGTCCTGCGGGCAGATGCGGCCACAGATCTCGGGGAAATTATTAGTGGCGGAGGAAACCTCGTACGCCTCCTCCAAACGTCCTTCGGCCGTCAGCTTCAGCCAGTCGGGGATGTTGTTGGACAGCGGGCAATGCACCGAGCAGAACGGCACGCCGCATTGGCTGCAACGGCTCGCCTGGGTGGCAGCCTCGCGGTCCTGGAAGATGCGGTAGATCTCGCGGAAGTCGCGCCGGCGTTCTGCCACCGCACGCTTCGCGGGCATCTGTTGCGGCACGTTCACGAACCGCAGCATGCGCTCCGGCATTGGTGGCCCCTCCTCCGATGCAGGCGGGCGCCGGCTGCGCGACCGCATGCTCGCGCAGTTTATAGGCCGGCCGATCCGGCTTGGCCAGTGGGTTCGGGCCGTTTAGGGCAATTTTTCTGCCCTATATTCCAGGGAAGCCTCTGCAGCGAGCCGGCTTCTACCCGGCAGAGCTGAAAAACAGGTCCGGATTGCGCCCTTTCTTCTCCTCCGGCGGCAACATACGCCGCCCCCCACCTGGCCGGAACCGGCTGATGTAGGAGGGCACCACCAACTCAACGGGCGTCGGCACGATTTCGAGCTCCGGCAGACCCGGCATGTCGGGGGCTACCACATTGTCGCGTTGCAGCATCAGAAGCTGATCGCGGGTGAACGGCTTGCCCGGCAACAGCTCGGCAAGGCGCGCCTGCAGCCGGGCCAACTCCATAGGTATCGTCAGCATCGGCCGGCGGCGCTGCGTCTCCTGCAGGATGTAGGCCAGGATCTCGCGGAACGTCCAAACCCGCGGACCGCCCAGCTCGAACAGGGCGCCGACGGCATCCGCCCGCGCCAGCCCGGCCATCACGGCATCGGCCACGTCGCCGACAAAAACAGGTTGGAGCCGGGTATCCCCGGCGATCACCGGCATCACCGGCAACATCTGAGCCATCGCGGCGAAACGGTTGAAGAACCTGTCCTCCGCCCCGAACACGAAAGAGGGCCGCAAGATGGTCGCGGCGGGAAAGGCCTGCCGCACCGCCGCCTCGCCGGCCGCCTTGCTGGCGCCGTACCGGCTCGGGCTGGCGGGATCGGCGCCGATCGCCGAGACATGTACCAGCCGCAGCACTCCGGCTGCGGCCGACAGCCGCGCGATCCGCCCCGGTGCCTCGGCATGAATGCGCTGGAAATCGCCGGCCCGGCTCTCAGCAAGGATGCCGACCAGGCTCACGACCACCGCGGCGCCCTGCACCGCGCAGTGCACGTCGGGCTCCTCGGTCACCGGGGCATAAAGCGGCACGATCTGCCCGACCGCCCCCATCGGCTTGAGAAAGCCGGCGGCCACCGGGTCGCGCACCGCCACGCGCACGACGAACCCCTGGTGCGCCAATCGCTTGACCACGTAGCGGCCGATGAAGCCGGAGCCGCCGAAGACGGTCGCCACGTCGCGCGTTGCCATCGCTCTGCCCTGTCTGCTGCGCTGCCTTGATAGGTGCGCCGCCGATCCGCCTCAAGCTTGCCGCTTGCACGACGGCAAACGGCCGCGTTGAAGCCCGCGACACGACGCGGTAATGCGCCCGGCCGACATGAACGACCGTCCGATCCCCGGTACGCAAGCAGGGCCTCTGCCAGCCTATCGGGCGATGGCGGCGGCGGGTGTCCTGACCCCTGATCCCTCCCAGCTTTTGGCCGCCGAGCGGCTGCAGCATCTCTGGGTCAAGCTGCAGGGGTACGATCCGCCCGCGCGTCCGGCCAATGGCAACGGTCTGCTATTGCGGCTGTTGCGCCGCAAGCCGGTAGACGAGGCGCCGCCGGGGGCGCCGAACGGGCTCTACCTTGTCGGCGAGGTCGGGCGCGGCAAGTCGATGCTGATGGACCTGTTCTTCGCCGCTGCTCGGGTGCGGCGGAAGAAGCGCATCCATTTTCACCGATTCATGCAGGATGCGCATGCGCGCATCCATGCGTTCAAGCGGGCCGATCCTGAGATCGACGACCCGATCCCGCCGCTTGCCGATGCGATCGCCGCCGAGGCGGCGCTGCTCTGTTTCGATGAGTTCCAGGTCAACGACATTGCCGACGCGATGATCCTGGGACGCCTGTTCCAGGCGCTGTTCGAGCGTGGCGTGATCGTCGTCGCCACCTCTAACACCAGGCCCGACGATCTGTTCAAGGGCAAGCCGGGACGCGATGCGTTCCTGCCCTTCATTGCGCTACTCAAGCGGCATCTCGAAGTGCTGGAGCTGGACGCCGGCCGGGATTTCCGTCGCGATCGGTTGCGCGGCATGCCGACGTGGCACGTGCCGGCGGATGGGCGGGCGACACGCGCGCTGGATCAGGCCTTTGCTGAGCTGACTGGCCATGCCGAGCCTCGGCCGCAGGTTCTGATGGTGACCGGTCGGCGGCTGGTGGTGCCGGCGGCAGCCGAGGGCGTCGCGCGGTTCGATTTCGCGGGGTTGTGCGGGGCGGCGCTCGGGCCGGGCGACTACCTGGCGCTGGCGACGCATTTCCATACGCTGATCCTGGATGGGATCCCGCTGCTGTCGCCGGACAGGTATGACGAGGCGCGACGGTTCATCATCCTGATTGATGCGCTGTACGATCACCGGGTGAAACTTGTCGCGTCGGCCGATGCTTGGCCGGACGCGCTGTATCGGGAGGGGGAGGGGGCTCGGATGTTCGACCGTACCTCTTCGCGACTGGAGGAGATGCAGAGCCAGGAGTGGCTCGCGCTGCCGCACCTGACGTGAGAGGATGAGGCAGGAGGAGAAGATTCACCACAGTCAGAACACCGGCGATGAGGTCGTACGGGCGTCGCCAGCGCCGCCTCGGATCACATCGAAGAAACTGCTACGGGACGGGGACGGATTGTCCACATTGAGCTTCCGTTCTAAATAACAGCACTCCGCAGCATCCCGTGCCGGGAAGGTGATAGAGTGGGGGGTAGTCTATGCCGCTGTACCGGATCAGCGACCAGAAACTCGAGCCCGTTCCTAATACGACTTTCGTTACAGAAGCTATTCTTGAGCGAAGGCATCTGCAGAAACTCTTCATGGCGGACGTGTCTCCTCTGGGCGAGGATTTGATGGTGCTGGCGGAAGAATTTGGAGATTGGGAGGACGCTCGTCGTCGCATCGACGTTCTATGCCTCGACAAGCAATCCCGCCTTTTGGTTGTCGAGCTTAAGCGTACCGACGATGGCGGCCACATGGAGCTTCGGGCAATCAGGTACGCCGCAATGGTGTCGAGCATGACACCCGAGCAGGCTGTGCTTGCTCACGCGCGATATCTCGGCACTCCGGACGCCGACGATAAAGCCAAAGCAGCGATTTTGGAGTTCCTTGAGCTGGACTCCACAGACGATTTAGAGTTCACTGACGAGGTTCGCATCATCCTTGTGGCGGCCAACTTCTCGCCAGAGATCACCACGTCGGTGCTCTGGCTGAATAAGCAAGGATTGGATGTGACGTGCGTGCGGCTGATTCCATACAAGCTTGGATCCGACGTACTTATTGATGTAACACAAATTATACCCCTGCCAGAGGCCAAGAGCTACGAGGTCAGAATTCGGACTCAGGTGGAGGAAGCCCGGAAGGTCCGATCTGCTCGGCACGAAATCTTCCGCCAGTTCTGGGCTCAGTTTATTGAACGATCGAAAACGGTCACGCGCTTGTTTGCCAACCGAAGCCCTTCGTCTGATCACTGGCTATCTGCCGGAATTGGGCGGGCTGGATTTCATATTAACGCAACCGTCACAAAAGACCGGGCACGGGTCGAATGCTTTATCAGCGTGGATGGCGACACCGCCCGTAGCAAGGCCGCCTTTCAGTTGCTCCGTGAACAGCGTGGCCAGATCGAAAACGCGTTCGGCGGGCAACTCGACTGGCAGGACTTACCCGGAAAAATCGAGTGTCGAATTTGCAGTGATCTCGATGGAGGTTGGCGCACTCCGGAATTCGACTGGCCGAACCTTCAGGACATGATGATTGATACAGCCGTGCGTTTGGAAAAGGCCTTAAGACAACCGATCGATAGTCTTCGTGCTTAAGTTGTTCCTTTGGACAACTGTAGAGGCTCCACCGCCATGCTGCGCGCCGGGCAGTCGAGCGCACCTTCGCTTGGCTCGACCATAACCGCTGCGTGGCTCAGGATTTCAAAGTGCTATCACCTCGTCGACGGCATTCCTCTGCGCTCCTTCCGCGCTGCTGTCGGCGCCCGGACCAGCTCGGTCGGGATCGGATCCAGGAAGCGCCAACCCACCGCTCCTTGTCGCCTCTGGCCCGATAGGATAGGCAACCCCCGCCCCAATCCCTGAGGTCCTCATGGCCCGCAACAAGATTGCCCTGATCGGCGCCGGCAATATCGGCGGCACTCTCGCCCACCTGATCGGGCTCAAGGAACTGGGCGACGTCGTGCTGTTCGACGTGTTCGGCGGCGTCGCCGCGGGCAAGGCGCTCGACATCATGCAGTCGGGTCCCGTTGAAGGCTTCGACGCCTTGATGATAGGCGGCTCCGACTACGCGGCGATCAAGGATGCCGACGTGGTGATCGTCACCGCCGGCTTCGCCCGCACACCGGGCATGTCGCGCGACGACTTGATCGGCAAGAACGCCGGCGTGATCGCCGAAGTGGCGGAAGGCATCCGCACGCAGTGCCCGAATGCCTTCGTGATCGTCATCACCAACCCGCTCGATGCGATGGTCTGGGTGATGAAACAGAAATCCGGCCTGCCGGCAAACCGTGTCGTCGGCATGGCGGGTGTGCTCAACTCATCGCGCTTCCGACTGTTCCTGGCGCAAGAGTTCGGCGTCTCGGTCGAGGACGTGACCGCCTTCGTTCTCGGCGGCCACGGCGATTCGATGGTGCCGCTGATCCGCTATTCGACCGTTGCCGGCATCCCTGTGCCCGATCTGATCCGGATGGGATGGAGCACGCAGGCGAAGATCGACGCGATCGTGACGCGCACGGCAAACGGCGGCGGCGAGATCGTCAAGCTGCTGGAGCGCGGCAGCGCCTATTACGCGCCCGCTTCCTCGGCGGTCGCGATGGCCGAGAGCTACCTGCGCGACAAAAAGCGCGTGCTGCCCTGCGCGGCCTGGCTGACCGGACAGTATGGCATCAAGGACCTCTATGTCGGCGTTCCAGTGGTGATCGGCGCCGGCGGCGTGGAGCGGATCGTCGAGATCGAACTGAACGCGCAGGAAAAGGCGGCGTTCACCGCGTCTTGCGACACCGTGCGCGAGTTGATCGAAGCAGCGAAGAAGTTGGTCGGCTGACCGGCAATGAACATCCACGAATACCAGGCCAAGGAGCTTCTTCGGCGCTACGGCGTCACAGTGCTGGACGGGCATGTCGCCTGGACGCCGGACGAAGCGGTGGAAGCCGCAAGCAAACTGCCTGGCCCAGTTTATGTCGTGAAGGCGCAGATCCATGCCGGTGGGCGTGGTGCCGGGCGTTTTGCTCGTGACCCGAGCGGCAAGGGCGGCGTGCGGCTTGCGCGATCGCTCGATGAGGTGCACGCCGCGGCCGAAGCGATGCTCGGTCATGTGCTGATCACCCGACAGACCGGGCCGGCCGGCCGCACGGTGCATCGCGTGTATGTGGAATCTGGCTGCAACATCGCCCGCGAGCTCTACCTATCGCTGCTGGTCGATCGCGCGAGCGGGCGGATCACCGTCATGGCGTCCTTGGAAGGCGGGATCGAGATCGAAGAGGTCGCCGCGACCCATCCTGAGAAAATCCTCCGCGTCGCCATAGATCCGGCGACCGGCGTCTCGCCATTCCACGCGCGGCGGTTGGCCTTCGGGCTTGGCTTGGTCGGCCCGCAGGTCGCAACATTCACTGGCTTCGTGCAGGCGCTCTACACCGCGTTCACCGCGTTGGACTGCGCGATCATCGAAATCAATCCGCTGGTGATAACTCGCCCCGACGCCGAACCAGGCGGCAACGTGGTGGCGCTGGATGCAAAGGTGACCTTCGACGACAACGCGCTGTTCCGCCACCCCGAGCTTGTCCGGCTACAGGACGAATTGGAAGAAGATCCAAAGGAGCTGGAAGCGGCCAGGCACAACCTGAATTACGTGGCGCTGGACGGCAATATCGGCTGCATGGTGAACGGCGCCGGGCTGGCCATGGCAACGATGGACATCATCAAGCTCTATGGCGCGGCGCCAGCAAATTTTCTAGATGTCGGCGGCGGCGCCACGAAGGAGCGGGTCACCGCCGCGTTCAAGATCATCCTCTCCGACCCGAACGTGGAAGGCATCCTGGTCAACATATTCGGTGGCATCATGCGTTGCGACGTGATCGCCGAGGGCGTTGTCTCCGCGGCGCGCGAAGTACAGCTTTCGGTCCCGCTGGTGGTACGGCTCGAGGGCACCAATGTCGATCTCGGCAAGAACATCCTGGCGCGCTCGAACCTGCCGATTATCGCCGCCGACAACCTCGCCGACGCCGCCGAGAAGGTGGTGAAGGCCGTGCAGGAGGCAGCCTGACATGGCGATCCTGGTCGATGCGGAGACCCGCGTGATCACCCAGGGCTTCACCGGCGCGCAGGGTACGTTCCATTCGGAACAAGCGATCGCCTACGGTACGAAGATGATGGGCGGGGTGACGCCGGGCAAGGGCGGCAGCACGCATCTCGACCTGCCGGTGTTCGACACGGTCGTCGAGGCGAAAGCCGCCACCGGCGCGACCGCGAGCGCGATCTATGTGCCGCCGCCCTTCGCCGCCGACGCGATCCTGGAGGCGATCGATGCCGGCATCGAGCTGATCGTCTGCATCACCGAGGGCATTCCGGTGCTGGACATGGTGCGGATCAAACGGGCGCTGAGCGGAACCGGCTCGCGCCTGATCGGGCCCAACTGTCCGGGCGTGATCACGCCGGATGCCTGCAAGATCGGCATCATGCCGGGTCACATTCATCGCCGCGGCACGGTCGGGATCGTTTCGCGCTCCGGCACGCTGACCTATGAAGCGGTGGCACAGACCACCGCCGCGGGCCTCGGGCAGAGCACCTGCGTTGGGATCGGCGGCGACCCGGTGAAGGGCACCGATTTTGTCGAGGTGCTGGAGATGTTCCTCGCCGATCCGGAGACGAAGCAGATCCTGCTGATCGGCGAGATCGGCGGGCAGAGCGAGATCGAGGCGGCAGAATTCCTGGCGCACAACAAGGTGAAGAAGCCGACGGTCGGGTTCATCGCCGGATCTACCGCGCCGACCGGGCGGCGCATGGGCCATGCCGGCGCGGTGATCAGCGGCGGGCGCGATACCGCGGCGGCGAAGATCGAGGTGTTGCGGGCGGCCGGGGTGCAGGTTGCCGACAGCCCAGCGGCGCTGGGCAGCACGATGGTGAAGCTGCTGAAGGACTGACACGGTATCGGATTTCGGCTAGGCTCGCCGCATCGGACAGCGTTTCACGCGCGAGCATTACCGCCGATTGGCCGAAGGGTAGTCGCGCCGTTACGAGCTTGTGGCTGGGGAGCCAGTTGTGATGTTGCCGACGTGCGTCAGGCGTAATAGAAACAAGTCCGGCGGCTCCGGACTCGGCGCTCAAGGCGGCGGGTCTGTCGTGCGAAGCGTTTCCGGATGGTGTCACGGTCGAAATCGCGATCGACGTTGCCGAGAAACTCGCGGACTACTTTCGGGTCATGTTCGTTCGGCATTACCTAGTTGTGCGGGAGCGGCGCATAAAATCATTCACCATCGCCAGGCTGGGGCGGAGATTATCACGTGCGTCGTCAATATGGGTACGCTTTCGCTCGACCCTCCGTCGAGATCGGCTATTTCTATGCAGATTCCGCCTGAGGCTTCTCACGCGCATTCCCGTAGCTAGCCGCCCCTCTGCTTGCGAGCCGCCACGCGACTGTCAGGACCTCTTCAGCGACATGTGGCTGGTGCACCGACTGCTGCGAATATCAGCCTCCAGGTTCTCTCCGGTGATCTTCCCGGTGATTGAAACGGGCTCGACCTTGTGACTGTGATTACCGACCCAATAGGAACCCTCGCCGTAGAACGTCCCGTCGCCGGCCACGTTGATAATCTGGTCGGCATCACCCAACCGGCGGCTGAAATGGTCGTCTTGGATAACTATCACGGCGTTATAGTTAAAACACCGGGGGCGTGACCCGGGCAGAGCCAATGAACTGCCCTTATATGTTCCGTCGAACGTACCACCCGCACCGGCCGTTGCGGCAATGGCCAGGGCAAAACCAAGCGGCACCATGAAGTTGAGGTGGTCCAGCAGCCGGATTGTCTTTTTTGACATGGGCGTCTTCTCCCTTTGAGGGATGAGTTTCGTTACGAAGACTATCACCCTTCATCAGGAGGGCACATTAATTATGGAGCGCACGGCCCTCCCGATCGCGGACCGGCAGCAACGCCGCCAGTTTGCTTCGTGTCGAGAAGAAATATCGTGGCTGGCCTGCCCCGCCGGCGATGACGATACAGGCCGCATGGCCAAATGCCATGATCCCGCGACTGACCCGGATCAGGCTGGCTTTGGCGCCCGCCCGATGTAAAAGCACGTTACATGACTTGGTCGGGACATAGCGGCGGCTTCCAACGCCGTGGCTACCATCACGGCAACCTGCGCGAGGCGCTGATCGAGGCCGCGCTGAGCCTGATCGCTGAAAGCGGCCCAGCCGGGCTGACCGTCTCGGAAGCGGCGCGCCGTGCCGGCGTGAGTCCAGCCGCACCGTACCGCCACTTCCGCGACGCCGATGCGCTCCTGGCCGAGGTCGCGCTGCGCGGCTTCGAGCGACTAGCCGAAGCGCTGACGGCAGCCTGGAACGACGCGTACCCGGACCCGGTCACAGCCTTTGAACGGCTGGGTCGCGCCTATCTCGCCTTCGCCCGCCACGAACCGGCGTATTACGCTGCAATGTTCGAGGCCCGGGTCGCGTCCGATGACTACCCGGCTTTGGCCGCCGCCGGCGACCGGGCATTCCGCGTCCTCCGCGAGGCCGCTGAGCAAGTCACCGAAAGCCTGCCCAGGGAAAAGCGCCCCCCCTCGCTGATGATGGCACTGCATGTCTGGGCGTTGTCACACGGCATCGCCTCGTTGTTCTGCCGGGCCGACAGAGCGCGCCGGAAGCTGCCGATGTCAGCCGAGGATCTGCTGGAGGCGGGCGTGCTGCTCTATCTGCAGGGCCTCGGCGTGGTCGGAGGCCGCTAGTCCCCGGTTTGAATTCTGCGATGCGATGGCCCGAGCGCGGATGTTCGTCCCCGATCAGGAGGCAGGCACCCGATCGGAAGCGAATTCGATGCCCTCGTAGAGCGCGGAGAATGGCAACACCAAGCCGAGCTCCGGGATTTCGATAGACGCATCCGCGCCCTCGAGAAGAATTGCGCTCTGGATGCCCAGCCGTCCGTCCTCGTCACGCGTTCCTTGCTTCCGACATCCTGCCCTCCTGGGCGGCATGCTAACACCAGGCCCGTATCTGGAGCACGGTTAGACGAGGCACGCTCGACCGCGGCTTCTCTGGCGTGACGGCGAGGAGCGATCGGGTCTTGACGAGTGCCGGGCGGCATCCCAATGTGAATGTGTCTTACATTCACATGAGGACCACATGGTCAACAATGGGAGTGAACAGGCGTACGGCAATCCGGTCTGGGGCCCCGGGCCAACTGGTTTCCCGCCATGGAGCGGGGACGCCTTCTGGCACCACCGCGTCAACTCCCGAGCCTTCTGGATCGGGCTGACGATCTTGGGTTTCATCGCCTGGTGGCCGATCGGCTTGGCACTGCTGTTCTTTTCGTTGGGGAGCGGACGCATGGGATGCGGAATGCACCGCCGCCACGGTGGTGGACGCGGCGGCTGGCAGCACTGGGGCGGCCCTTGGGCCGGATGCCGGCGAGACGAGGCCGCGGAACAAGCGCCGACCAGCGGAAACCGGGCGTTCGACGAATACCGCGCCGAGACCTTGCGCCGGCTGGAAGAGGAACAACGCGAATTCGCGGCGTTCCTGGATCGGCTGCGCTTCGCGAAGGACAAGGCGGAGTTCGATGAATTCATGGCTTCCAGGCGTCAGCCGCCTGCGCCGCCGGAACCGCCGCCAGCGGCGTGAGGTCTGCTCGGAACCCGCCGGTGTCGATACCGAGCTTCAGCTCTGTACCGGACCGGCGGGCCCGAGAACCGCGGTTGGCAGTAGGTCAAGACTGCGATGACGGGCAAGTGGCGTGGGCGCATCGGGTGGAGCCACCATCCCAATCCGATCGTGCCACCAAGTCGGCAAGCCGACCCTTGCCGTGCCGAACAGGTCGTAGGCCGAACCGGCAACGAACAAGCAGTGATCCGCCGCAACGCCGACCTCGCGTAGTGCCAGCTCGTAAGGTTGCGGCTGTGGCTTGTAGAAGCCGGCGCGCTCAGCAGTGACGATGACGCGAAATGGGACGGCAAGGCGGCTGGCGGCACGTTGTCCGAGCGCCTCGGAGCAGTTGGTCACCACCCCGAGTGGTACTCCCGCGATATAGAGCTAGATTAGAACGCCATTAGCCTCAGGCCATGGCTGAAGTGTGTCGTAGCGGGCGGCAAGCGCGACCGCCACCCGGCGGGGCGAGCCGCTTGCGTTAGCCGCTTCCGCGGCGAGGTCTTCGTATGGGCGATAACGTCCCGTCTTGTAGGTGATGCGGAGGTATTCAGCACGCCAACGACGGCCGGCATCGGCGCTTCCAGCGACCTCGTTCCAGAGCGACCAACTGTCGAGCAAACCAGTGAGAAGGTCGAAGAGAACAGCCTGATAGAGTCGTGTCATGGCTCTTGATGGATTCACGATGGACCTTGGGCACTTTCTAGTGGCCAGTCAAAACCGTGACACCAGCCATGGGCACAAGGGTGTCCTCCTTATGTTCTGTACGTCGACTGCGGGACTCAACAAGGACTTCCGGCTTCGGTTCTGAGCGCGACCCGGCCACTCCATGCGCACGCGACAACGCTGCGCGGTGAACCTCAGGCTCTCGCCAGCCGCGCTCTTGCACTATCTACCGCCCCGCGAGACCTATTATGCCGGCCGGTTGCCGGCTTACCAGCGGACGAATGGAAAGGGCAGACGATGGCAGGCGTCGATATCCTGGCCTCGGCGTTCAGCGGCGCGAACGCCGCCTTTCTGGGCGAACTCTACGCCCGGTGGGCGACCGACCCCGACACGGTCGATCCGAGCTTTGGCGAGCTCTTCTCCACCCTGAACGAAGAGTCCCGCGCCGTTCTGGAGGAAGCGACTGGCGCATCCTGGGCGCCCCGCCCCCTGGCTTTCGGCGATGGCGTGGGGGCGGCACCGGCTGCAGCCCCCAGCGCTGAGCAGATCCGTGCCGCCATCATCCCCTCGCTTCGCGCACTGATGCTGATCCGCAGCTACCGCGTGCGCGGCCATCTGGAGGCGCAGCTCGACCCGCTCGGCCTGCAGACCCCGAAGCCGCACGCCGAACTCGACCCCGCCACCTACGGCTTCGCCGCCGCCGACTGGGATCGCACGATCTTCATCGACAACGTGCTCGGCCGCGAGACCGCAACGCTACGCGAGATCGTCTCGATCCTGCGCGAGACCTATTGCGGCCATGTCGCCGTCGAGTTCATGCATATTCAGGACCCGGAGCAGAAAGCCTGGATCCAGCGCAAGGTTGAAGGCGCGCCGTGGAAGCACCTGTTCGAAGCCGCCGCCAAGCGCACGATCCTCCGGCAGCTCACCGAAGCCGAGGGCTTCGAGGCGTTCTGCCAGCGCCGCTACGTCACTACCAAGCGGTTCGGTCTGGAAGGCGGCGAAGTCACCATTCCGGCGATGCACGCGATCATCGAGGTCGCCGCGGCGGCCGGCGTGAACGAGATCGCCATCGGCATGCCGCATCGGGGCCGGCTCAACACGCTGGCCAATATCGTGCGCAAGCCGCTGACTGCACTGTTCAGCGAATTCGGGGGCGAGAGCTTCAAGCCGGACGACGTGCAGGGATCGGGTGACGTGAAGTACCATCTCGGCACCTCCACCGACGTGGAGATCGACGGCCACACCGTACATCTGTCGCTGCAGCCGAACCCGTCGCATCTGGAAGCAGTCGATCCGGTCGTGGTCGGCAAGGTGCGCGCCCGTCAGGACCAGGCGGGGGACACGCGGGATCGCCGCTCCGTGATGGCGATCCTGATGCATGGCGACGCCGCGTTCGCCGGCCAGGGTCTGGTCTATGAGACGTTGGCGATGAGCCAGCTCATCGGCTACCGCACCGGCGGGACGGTGCACGTTATCGTGAACAACCAGATCGGCTTCACCACCGTCCCCGCGCACGCCTATTCCGGCCTTTATTGCACCGACGTTGCCAAGTCGATCCAGGCGCCGATCCTGCACGTCAACGGCGATGACCCCGAGGCGGTGGTGTTCTGCGCTCGCATGGCCGCCGAGTTCCGCATGCGCTTCGGCTGCGACATCGTGCTCGACATCGTCTGCTATCGCCGGCATGGCCACAACGAGACCGATGAGCCGGCGTTCACCCAGCCGATCATGTATCGCGCGATCGCTGCAAGGAAGACGATCCGCACCCTGTACGCCGAGCAGCTCGTGGCCGAAGGGGTGGTGTCGGCCGAAGAAGCGAAGGCAGAGTGGGACGAATTTGCCGCCAAGCTGGACGCCGCGAACAAGGCGGCGCAGTCGTACAAGCCGAACAAGGCCGACTGGCTGGAAGGTCACTGGTCCGGCCTGTCGCACGAAGAAGGCGAGGTCGAACGCACCGAGGAAGCCACGGGCGTCGATACCGCCGTGCTGAAACAGATCGGCCAGGCGCTCGCGCATGTGCCGGACAAGTTCGACGTCAACCCGAAGATCGTCCGCCAGCTCGAGGCCAAGCGGCAGATGATCGACAGCGGCGAGGGGATCGACTGGGCAACTGGCGAGGCTCTTGCCTTCGGCTCGCTCCTGTTGGAAGGCCACCGGGTGCGGCTGTCCGGCGAAGACAGCCAGCGCGGCACATTCAGCCAGCGGCACGCGGTGCTGGTCGATCAGACCAACCAGAACGAATACGTGCCGCTGAACAACATCGCGCCGGACCAGGCCAGGCTGGAGATCTACAACTCGCTGCTGTCGGAAGCGGGTGTGCTCGGCTTCGAGTACGGCTACACGCTGGCCGACCCGCGCACGCTCGTGTTGTGGGAGGCGCAGTTCGGTGATTTCGCGAACGGCGCGCAGGTCATCATCGACCAGTTCGTGGCCAGCGGCGAAACCAAATGGCTGCGCATGTCGGGCCTGACCCTGCTGCTGCCGCACGGCTATGAAGGGCAGGGGCCGGAGCACTCCTCGGCGCGGATCGAGCGCTACCTGCAGCTTTGTGCCGAGCACAACATGCAGGTCTGCAACCTGACCACACCGGCCAATTACTTCCACGCGTTGCGCCGCCAGCTTCGGCGCAACTTCCGCAAGCCGCTTGTGGTGTTCACGCCGAAATCGCTGCTGCGCCACAAGCTGGCCGTCTCCCCCCTGCACGAGATGGCGACTTGCAGTGCCTTTCAGTTCGTGATCCCGGAGGTCGACCTGATCGCGCCAGCCGAGGACGTACGCCGCGTCGTGCTGTGCAGTGGCAAGGTCTATTACGACCTGCTGGCGGAACGGCGCGAGAAGGGGATCAACGACGTGGCATTACTACGGCTCGAGCAGCTCTATCCGTTCCCGGAGAAGACGCTGGGGAAGCTGCTCACGCCGTATCGCAACGGCGAGCTGATCTGGTGCCAGGAAGAGCCGGAGAACATGGGCGCCTGGAACTTCCTCGATCGGCGGATCGAGGCCGTGCTGCGGCGGTTGGACGGGATCGCGAAACGCCCGCATTATGCCGGCCGCGCGGCAGCCGCCAGCCCGGCCACCGGGCTGTCGCGCACCCATGCTACCGAGCAGGCGGCGCTGGTCGCCGATGCGCTCGGCTTGCGCTGAACCAAAGGAGGAGCGTCGTGGCAACCGAAATCAAGGTCCCGGCGCTAGGGGAGAGCGTCACGTCCGCCACCGTCGCGCGCTGGCTCAAACAGGCCGGCGACCACGTCGCTGCTGACGAGCCTCTGGTTGAACTTGAAACCGATAAAGTTACTGTAGAAGTCAATGCGCCGGAGGCCGGCGTGCTGAGCGCCATCGCCGCCGAGCAGGGGAGCGAAGTGGAAGTCGGCGCGCTGCTCGGCACGCTCGAGGCGGGCGCCACGTCATCGGCCCCGACCCCCAAGCCGGCGCCGGCACCGCCGCCCGCCGCTCCGCCTCGTCCTCCGGAGGTGCCGGACTTGCGTGCCGCAGCCAACCCGCCGCCGGGTGTGAACCCGCCACCTCGCCCCACCGGCCCGGTCGCACGTCCCGCCACGCCGCCGGCCGATGTCGCGGCGCGTGCGCCGATGCCGTCGGCGGCGAAGATCATGGAGGAGCACCACCTCTCTGCGAACGATTTGGGTTCCGGTACCGGCAAGGACCAGCGCATCACCAAGGGGGACGTTCTGGCTTTCTTGAACCGCCCGGCGCCGAGCCCGCCGCCAACCGCCGCGAAGCCTCCACGTCAAGCGGATGTGCGCGAGCAGCGCGTGCGCATGACGCGGCTGCGCCGCACCATCGCCGCGCGACTAAAGGAGGCGCAGAACACTGCGGCCATGCTGACCACCTTCAACGAGGTGGACATGTCGGCGGTGATGGCGTTGCGATCCGAATACCGGGACGCGTTTGAGAAGAAGCACGCTGGCGTTCGGCTGGGGTTCATGAGCTTCTTCGTCAAGGCCTGCGTGGTGGCGTTGAAGGAGTTCCCGGCTGTCAACGCCGAAATCGACGGCGAAGACTTTGTGTACCGGAACTTCGTGCACATGGGCATCGCGGTGGGCGGTCCGGCGGGGCTTGTCGTGCCGGTGATCCGCGATGTCGATCGCCTGGGGTTCGCCGAGATCGAGCAGGCGATCGCCGATTTCGGCCGCCGTGCGCGTGATGGCGCGCTCAAGCTCGATGAGCTTGCCGGGGGAACTTTCAGCATCACGAACGGCGGCGTGTACGGCTCGTTGATGTCCACGCCGATCCTCAATCCGCCGCAATCAGGCATCCTGGGGATGCATAAGATCCAGGAACGGCCGGTAGCGATCGGCGGCAAGGTCGAGATCCGGCCGATGATGTATCTGGCACTCACGTACGATCACCGAGTTGTCGATGGACGTGAAGCGGTGTCGTTCCTGGTGCGGGTTAAAGAGGGTGTGGAGGACCCCCGTCGGTTGTTGCTGGATGTATAAGGAAGCGTTGCCAATGATCCTCGATCATATCGGCCTTGTGGTCCGCGACTTCGCCAAGAGTAGGGCGTTCTACCTTGCTGCCCTTGCTCCGCTCGGCATTCGCATCGTGAAGGAGGGCGACGGCTTCGCCGGGTTCAACCGGGAAGGGAAGGGTGGCTTCTGGATTGCCAGCGGCGGCGAGCCCTCGGCGCCGATCCATGTCGCCTTCGCGGCGAAGGATCGCGGGGAGGTACGTGCGTTCTATTCCTCTGCGCTTGCTGCCGGCGGACGTGATAACGGCGCGCCGGGCCCGCGGCCGCAGTATCACGCCGACTATTTCGGCGGCTTCGTTCTCGACCCGGACGGCCACAATATCGAGGCCGTCTGCCATTCCCCGGAGGCTTCGGGCGGCTAACCGAATTGTGACGACTTTGCTGGCAGGCTAGCCTCGGGATCGAGCTTGAGAGCACCCAATGGACCAATCGGCACAGGACCCGGCGCTTGAGGCCCGCGTCGGGCGGCTGGAGCAGGACGTGCACGAGGTGAAGTCCTCGCTCGGCCGCCTGGAGCCGCTGATCGTCAGCATTCACGCGCAGATGCCATATCTGGCCACGAAGGCGGAGGTGGAGCGGCTACGCAGCGACCTAGGGGCGAAGATCGAGGGTCTCCGAGCCGACTTGGAGACGAAGATGGAGGCTCTCCGAGCCGACCTCGAGACGAAGATGGCCGCTCTCCGAGCCGATCTTGAAACAAAGATGGCCGCTCTCCGGGCCGACTTGCAAACGACGATGGAGGGCCTACGCGGAGAGGTCCGGGCTGGGCTTGCGGGAAAGCCGGGCTTCCTCGGCATGTGGACCATGGGCGCCACGCTCTTCGCCCTTGTCGTAGCCGGCATCACCGCCGGCGCCGCCTATCTCCCGATTATCGCGCGCGCCTTCCACACCGGACCATGAGCGACGGTTTCGACCTGATCGTCATCGGCGCGGGCCCCGGCGGCTATGTGTGCGCGCTGCGGGCCGCGCAGCTCGGCATGAAGGTGGCGTGCGCGGAGAAGCGGGCCACGTTGGGCGGCACCTGTCTCAATATCGGCTGCATCCCGTCCAAGGCGCTGCTGCAATCTTCGGAGAACTATACCGCCGTCACTCACGACTTCGCGGCGCACGGGATCGAAGCAGGATCAGTGAAGCTCGACCTCACGCGCATGATGGCGCGCAAGAACGAGGTCGTCACCGCCAATGTCAAAGGCGTCGAGTTCCTGTTTCGCAAGAACAAGATCACCTGGCTGAAAGGCGAGGGACGCATCGTCGCGCCCGGACGCGTGCAGGTGAACGACGAGACGCACGAGACCAAGCACATCGTCGTCGCCACCGGCAGCGAGAGCATGCCGCTTCCCGGTGTCGATGTAGACGAGCGACAGATTGTCACCTCCACCGGCGGGCTGGAGCTGGATGCGGTGCCGAAGCGGCTAGCGGTGATCGGGGCCGGCTATATCGGGCTGGAACTCGGCAGCGTCTGGCGTCGACTTGGCGCCGAGGTCACGGTGATCGAGTTCCTCGACCGCATCGTGCCGGGCATGGACGCCGAGGTAGCGAAATCGTTCGAGCGAATTCTGACAAGACAAGGGCTGAAATTCCGCCTGGGCATGAAAGTTACCGGGGCACGACAGGGCAATGATGGCGTCACGCTTTCGGTCGAGCCGCGCGATGGCGGAGCGGCGGAGGAAGTGAAAGCCGACGTGGTGTTGGTTGCCGTTGGTCGGCGCGCCTTTACCGAGAGGCTCGGCCTTGACGCGATCGGCGTAGCGCGCGACGAGCGCGGCCGGGTGAAGACCGATGCGCACTACGCGACCAATATCCCCGGCATCTATGCGATCGGCGACGTTATCGCCGGCCCGATGCTCGCGCATAAGGCGGAGGATGAAGGTGTGGCGATCGCCGAATGCCTTGCCGGCCAGGCGGGCCATGTGAACTATCAGGTGATCCCTGGCGTCGTTTACACATGGCCAGAAGTCGCTGCGGTCGGTCAGACCGAGGACGAGCTGAAGGCCGCCGGCATCGCTTATAACGTAGGCAAGTTTCCGTTCACGGCGAATGGGCGTGCGCGCGCGATGGGCGATATGGACGGATTCGTCAAGATCATTGCCGATAAGACCACCGATCGTATCCTGGGCGCCCACATCATCGGGCCGGAGGCCGGTACGATGATCGCGGAGCTCGTCACAGCAATGGAGTTCGGGGCTTCAGCGGAGGACGTGGCGCGCATCTCCCACGCGCATCCCACGCTGAACGAGGCGATCAAGGAGGCAGCCCTGGCCGCCGACGGACGGGCGCTGCATATCTGAACCAATGAACCCCATTGCATTGACCATGGGCGATCCCGCCGGCATCGGCGGCGAGCTGAGCTTGCGAGCGTGGCTCGCGCTGCATCGTCGCGGACCGGGCTTCGTGGCGCTCGACGATCCCGAGCGCCTGGCGGCACTCGCCGCCCACCTTCGGCTTGAAATCCCGGTGCGGGCGGTGCAGCAGCCGCAGCAGGCAGCTTCGGTCTTTCCCGATGCGCTCCCAGTGTTGCCGGTCCGGCTCGTCAATGCACCGCGTCCCGGCACGCCCGATGCCGCCAATGCGCCCGCCGTGATTGGTTCGATTGAGCACGCCACCCGCCTCGCTGTGCAGGACGACGTAGCCGCTGTCGTTACCAACCCGATCAATAAAGCAGCACTTTATCACGCAGGCTTCGCTTATCCCGGCCATACCGAATTCCTCGCCGCGCTCACCGGCGCCACCGGCCGGCAGGTGATGATGCTGGCAAGCCCGGAGCTGCGCGTCGTCCCGGTTACGGTGCACGCCAGCCTGCGCAATTCGCTTGCGATGCTGAGCACCGAGCTGATCCTGTCCACCGCCCGCACGACCGCCACTGCACTGCGGCGCGATTTCGGCATTGCGCATCCCCGGCTCGCCATGGCGGGGCTCAATCCGCACGCCGGCGAGCAGGGCGCGCTCGGCGACGAAGAGACCACAATCATCGCTCCGGCAATCGCCGCCTTGCGTGCCGAAGGGGAGGACGTGTCCGGCCCCTGGCCGCCCGATACCATGTTCACCGCCACGGCCCGCCGACGCTACGACGCGGCGATCTGCATGTACCATGACCAGGGGCTAATCCCGTTGAAAACGCTGGACATGGATCACGGAGTCAACGTCACGCTCGGCCTGCCGATCGTACGCACCTCGCCCGATCACGGCACCGCCTTCGATATCGCCGGTACCGGGCGCGCCGATCCGTCGAGCCTCATCGCCGCCCTGCAGATGGCGGCCGAGATCGCCGCGCGTCGGGGATGAGCGGCACGCCGCGCGAACGCCGCGGACGCCGTGCGCACGCGCTGGGGGTATCAGCCGAGGCCGCGGCCGCCGCGGCACTCGAGCGCGACGGATGGAGCGTGCGGGCTTGCCGACTGCGCACCGAGGCCGGCGAGGTCGACCTGATCGCCGAGCAGGACGGGCTGCTCGCTATCATCGAAGTGAAGGCACGGCCCACTCTGGCTGGAGCGGCCCTCGCGCTGACCGAGCGGCAGCGCCGCAAGCTGCTGGCGGCAGCAGAGATCGTGCTGGCGGGACATCCCGAATGGGGTGCGAAAGGCGTGCGCTTCGACATATTATTAGTCGATGCGGCGGGTGCAGTCCGGCGCATCGCTGATGCATTTCGCGTCGAGTAACAGGCGCGGCGGTGCGAACGGGCGCGCGCCCCCGGGGCAAATTCGCAAAGCTGTGATTGCGCGATCCGGCCCGGCCTCGTAGCTTCCCCCCACTTAACCGGCAAGCGGCGCGGCGGAACCAGATGGACCAGCACACCGACATGGACCAGCTTGCGATCAATACGATCCGCATGCTGGCGATCGACGCCGTCCAGAAAGCAAAATCCGGCCATCCCGGGACCCCGATGGATGCCGCGCCTACGGCCTATGCGCTCTGGCAGAATGTACTGCGTTACGATCCCGCCGATCCTTTATGGATCAACCGTGACCGTTTCGTGTTATCGGCCGGACACGCCTCGATGCTGCTCTACAGTCTGATCCATCTGACAGGGATCAAGGCTGTTCACCCGGCGTATGAGCAACTTGGCCGCGAAGCGGTGACTTTGCAAGATATCGAGACATTCAGGCAGGCCGGCAGCCGCTGCCCTGGGCATCCGGAATTTGGCTGGACCTCGGGCGTGGAGACCACGACCGGCCCGCTGGGCCAGGGCGTGGCGACCAGCGTCGGCATGGCCGCAGCCGGACGCTGGCTCGCCGCTACTTACAACCGGCCGGGCTTTGAGCTGTTTGACTTCAACGTTTACGTGCTGTGCGGCGACGGCGACATGATGGAGGGCATCTCCAGCGAGGCCGCGTCGCTCGCCGCGCATCTGCGTCTGAGCAATCTGTGCTGGATTTATGACAGCAACCGCGTGACCATCGAAGGCCATACCGACATCGCCTTCACCGAGGATGTCGCCGCGCGCTTCCTTGCCTATGGCTGGAACGTCACGCGGGTGACCGACCCGAACGACCCCGACCAGTTGCGTCGTGCCTACGCCGAGTTCTCCGCCACCCACGACCGACCGTTGATGATCGTAGTGCACAGCCATATCGGTTACGGCTCCCCGCACAAGCACGATTCACCGGAAGCGCATGGCGAGCCGCTGGGCGACGAGGAAGTGCGGCTGACGAAGAAATTCTTCGGCTTCGACCCCGACAAGAGCTTCGTCGTCCCAACGGGGGTGCGTGAGCATTTCGCCGCCGGGATCGGGGCTCGTGGGGCGAAACTGCGGGCTGACTGGATGGCGTTGTTCGCGCGCTATCGCGCGGAATATCCGGATCTCGGCCGCCAGATCGACTGCATCATGCGCCACGAGTTGCCGGACGGCTGGGACAGCGCTATCCCAACCTTCCCGGCAAGCGAGAAAGGCATGTCCACGCGCGATGCGTCGGGCCACCTGCTAAACGCGATCGCCCAGCACATGCCGTGGCTGGTGGGTGGTGCCGCCGACCTTGCGCCCAGCACCAAGACACGCCTCACCTTCGACGGCGCCGGCGATTTCGAGTCACCCGGCGCGATCGGGGGTTATAGCGGGCGCAACTTCCATTTCGGCGTCCGCGAGCACGCGATGTGCGCGATGGTCAACGGCATGACGCTGACCGGCCTGCGTGCCTTCGGCTCGGGCTTCTTGATCTTCACCGATTATGCACGCGGCTCCATCCGGCTCGCGTCGCTCATGGACCTGCCGGTCATCCATGTGTGGACGCATGATTCGATCAGCGTGGGCGAAGACGGTCCCACCCACGAGCCGATCGAGCAAATTGTATCGTTGCGGGCGATCCCGGGTATGGTCGTCATCCGGCCGGCGGATGCCAATGAGATGGCGGAGGCGTATCGCACCGTGCTGCGGTTCACCGGCCGCCCGGCGGCGCTGATCTGCTCGCGGCAGCCGCTGCCGATCTTTGATCGCAGCAAGTTCGCCGCGGCCAGCGGCATGGCGCGCGGCGCTTATATTCTGGCCGACGCCTCGAACGGCAAGCCAGACGTGATCCTGATCGGCACCGGCAGCGAGGTGGCGCTGTGCGTCGCCGCGCGCGAGCGCCTGGCGGCTGAGAATATCGCCGCGCGTGTCGTCAGCATGCCATCCTGGGAGCTGTTCGAGGAGCAAGACACCGCCTACCAGGACAGCGTCCTGCCGCCTTCTATCACCGCCCGCGTCACGGTAGAGGAAGCAGCGGCCATTGGCTGGCACCGGTATGCCGGCCGGCGTGGGGTCGTGCTGGGCATGCACACGTTCGGGATGTCGGCGCCGATCAAGGTGGTTGCCGAGCATTTCGGGTTCACTGCGGAAAAAGTGGTCGAGGCGGCGAAACAGGCGATCGCGCGCCGAGTCTAAGCAAAGTAGGGAGAATACCCGATGCAACTGGGCATGATCGGCCTCGGCCGGATGGGCGGCAACATGGTGCAGCGTCTGATCCGCGCCGGTCACGACTGCCACGTCTATGACGCCCATGCTTCGACGGTGAAGGAACTTGTTGACAAGGGCGCCAAGGGCAGCACCGATCTCCGCGCGTTCGTCGAATCGCTCACCAAGCCCCGCGCGGTATGGCTGATGGTTCCGGCCGGGGTGGTCGACCCGGTGCTGGAATCGCTGACGCCGCTTCTCTCGCAGGGCGACATCGTCATTGATGGAGGTAATTCGGTACTATCATGACGACGTGCGCCGGGCTGGCGAGCTGAAGGCCAAGGGCCTGCATTACGTGGACGTCGGGACCAGCGGCGGCGTCTGGGGCCTGGAGCGCGGCTACTGCATGATGATCGGCGGCGAGGATGCCGTGGTGCAACGCCTCGATCCGATATTCAAATCGCTGGCGCCTGGTGTCGGCGACGTACCGCGCACCCCTGGCGCCTCCGGCGAGCCCAGCCCCGCCGAGCAGGGCTACCTGCATTGCGGCGCGAACGGTGCCGGCCATTTCGTGAAGATGGTGCACAACGGCATCGAATACGGCGTGATGGCCGCCTATGCGGAAGGGCTGAATATCATCCGCCACGCCAATGTTGGCTTGCACCAGCAAGAGACGGACGCCGAAACCACGCCGCTGCGCCATCCCGAGCTGTACCGCTACGACATCGACGTATCGAAAGTCTCCGAGGTCTGGCGCCGCGGCAGCGTCATCGCCTCCTGGCTGCTCGACCTGATCGCCAGCGCGCTTCGGAAAAGTCCTGGTCTGGAGGATTTCCACGGCCGCGTCTCGGATTCCGGCGAAGGCCGCTGGACATTGCAGGCGGCGATCGATGAGAGCGTGCCGGCCCCCGTCATCAGCGCAGCCCTCTACGCCCGATTCAGTTCGCGCGGCGAGGCCGAATATGCCGACAAACTGCTGTCGGCCATGCGCTACGAGTTTGGCGGTCACCTCGAGAAGTCCGGCGGATGAGCGAGATGGACATACCCCGCTCGGACGCGCTCGTCGTGTTCGGCGCCACCGGCGATCTCGCCTACAAGCAGATCTTCCCGGCCCTGCTTGGCCTGGTGCGCGACGAGGGGCTGACGGCGCCCATCATTGGCGTCGCCAAACAGGGCTGGACACTCGAGCAACTCAAGCAGCGCGCGCAAGATAGCCTGAGAGCGCATGGGCTCAATTCCGACACCGACGCGGGCGGCCGGCTGCTGTCGCAGCTTCGCTATGTCGATGGCGACTACAACGATCCGGCGACATTCGTCGAGTTGCGCAAGCAGCTCGGAGAGGCGCAGCGCCCGCTGCATTATCTTGCCATCCCGCCGAGCCTGTTTGGTGTCGTCGCCAGCCAGCTCGCCAAGTCGGGATGCGCTGAGCATGCCCGGCTGGTGATCGAAAAGCCGTTCGGTCACAACGGGCGGTCCGCTCGCGAACTGGACAGTATCCTCGATAAATATTTCCCGGAAGATCAGATTTTCCGGATCGATCATTACCTCGGCAAAGAGCCGGTGCAGAACATTCTTTACACGCGCTTCGCCAACCCGCTGTTCGAGCCACTCTGGAACCGCCTTTATGTTCGCAGCATTCAGATCACCATGGCCGAGGATTTCGGCGTGCAGGACCGCGGGCGGTTCTATGACGAGACCGGCGCCATACGCGATGTCGTGCAGAATCACCTGCTGCAGGTGCTGGCCCACCTGACGATGGACCCGCCCGGTGGCGACGACCACGAGTCCCAGCGCGACCAGCGTGCGACGTTGCTGAAGGCCGTGCGCCCACTCGATCCGGCACATGTCGTGCGGGGTCAGTATATCGGCTACCGTTCGATCCAGGGCGTACGGCCGAATTCCAACGTCGAGACCTTCGTCGCTATCAAACTGGCGATCGACAACTGGCGCTGGGCAGGCGTGCCGATTTATATCCGCGCCGGCAAGGAGCTGCCGATCACCGCGGCCGAGGTGATCGTCGAATTCAAACGCCCGCCGCGGGAAACGTTCGGCGAGCACGTCCCGACCTCGTCCAGCCACATGCGCCTGCGCATCGGCCCCGATATGGCCGTCGCGCTCGGCGTCCGCGTCAAGACGCCGGGTGAGCGGATGGTGGGGCACGATGTCGAGCTGATCCTGAACCAGCAGCCCGGCTCCGACCTGCCACCGTATCAACGCCTGCTTGGCGACGCGATGCGCGGCGTGCGCGACCTGTTCGCCCGTCAGGATCTTGTCAATGAGCAATGGCGCATCGTCGATCCCATATTGGACAACGTGACGCCGCTTTACACCTATGAGCGGCGCACCTGGGGGCCTGAGGAGGCGGCCGAATTGATCGGTAATGACGGGCCATGGCGTGATCCGAAGCCCGGAAAGACCGAGTGATGCCCCAGCCAGAGCCGCACGAAATCGTTTTCCTGTTCGACGTGGACAATACGCTGCTCGACAATGACGGCGTGCAGGACGACCTGCGCAATCATCTTGAACAGAACTATGGCGCCAAAGCGCGTGACCGATATTGGGACCTTTTCGAAGAGCTTCGCAGCGAACTCGGCTACGCCGATTATCTCGGCGCGCTGGAGCGCTACCGCGTCGAGGAGCTGCACGATCCCCGCGTGCTTCGGATCGCCAACTGGCTCGTCGAGTATCCGTTCCCAGACCGGGTCTATGCCGGCGCGGTGGACGCGGTGCGTCATGCACGGCAATGGGGCGCACCGGTGATCCTGTCGGACGGCGACGCGGTGTTCCAGCCGCGCAAGGTCGAACGCTCCGGCCTGTGGCGAGAGTTCGGCGACCGCGTGTTGATCTACATCCACAAGGAGCAGGAGCTGGACGACGTCGAGCACTGGTACCCGGCGAAACATTACGTGCTGATCGACGACAAGCTGCGCATCCTGCACGCAGTCAAGAAAATCTGGGGTGATCGCGTCACCACAGTGTTCCCGCGCCAGGGCCATTACGCGCTCGACCCTAAGGAGATCTCCGCGCATCCGCCGGCCGATATCACCATAGAAAGCATCGGCGACCTGCTCCGGCACGATCGGTCGGCATTCCTGTGAACCCGGGAGGGACGGACATGAAGGCAACCGCAGGGCTGCACGACCTGGGCCAAAGTCTGTGGCTCGACGACATCACCCGCGACCTGCTCGACAGCGGGACGCTGCGCGGGTTCATCGACGACCTGTCGGTGACCGGGCTCACCTCGAACCCGACCATCTTCGACCACGCCATCACGCACAGCACCAAATACGACGACGACATCCGCCGGCTGCTGGGCAACGGCGTCTCAGGCGAGGCGCTGTTCTTCGAGCTGGCGCTCGCTGATCTAACGCGCGCCGCCGACCTGTTTTTGCCGATCCACCGCCGTACCAGAGGCGTGGACGGCTGGGTCTCATTGGAGGTATCGCCGAAACTCGCGCACGACACCGCGCGGACGGTGACCGAGGCGAAGCGCCTGCATGACAAGGCGAACAAGCCCAACCTGTTCATCAAGATCCCCGGCACGATCGAGGGACTGCCGGCGATCGAGGACAGCATCTTCGCCGGCGTCTCGATCAATGTCACTTTGCTGTTCTCGCGCGCAGATTATCTTGCCGCCGCCGATGCTTACATGAATGGGCTGGAGCGTCGGGTGAAGGCGGGACTGCCGCTCGATGTCAGCTCGGTGGCCTCGGTGTTCATCAGCCGCTGGGACCGTGCGGTGATCGACAAGGTCCCCGAGGCTCTGCGCGACCGGCTGGGTATCGCCATCGGGCAACAGGCCTATCAGGCGTATCGTGACGTGCTCGATTCCGATCGCTGGCAGCGCCTGGCGAACTTCGGCGCCCGACCGCAACGGCTGCTGTTCGCCAGCACCAGCATGAAGGACCCGAAGGCGCCGGACACGCTGTATGTCACCACTTTTGCCGCGCCCAACACGGTCAACACCATGCCGGAAGGCACGCTGCGTGCGTTTGCCGAGCACGGCCAGCTAGGGCCTGTGCTCGCCCGCGACGGCGGCGACTGCGAGCAGGTGATCGCCAAGCATGTCCGGGCCGGGATCGATGTCGATGCGCTTGCCTCCCAGCTTCAGGTCGATGGCGCGAAGTCCTTCGTCAATTCCTGGGAGGACCTGCTCGGTGCCATCGACAAGAAGAGCAGCAAATTGAAATAGCCTGAAAGGGATCAGCCATGGCCGGCACCAGGGCGAATGAGACCGCAGGGTGGCGGGCGCTAACGGCGCACCACGCGGCGATCAAGGACATGCATCTTCGCCGGATGTTCGCGGATGATCCTGGGCGCGCCGCGCGTTTCTCGGCGGAAGGGGCGGGGCTGCTCCTGGACTATTCGAAGAACCGCATCACCGAGGAAACGGTGCGGTTGCTGCTGCAACTTGCCGAGGAGCGCGGCGTGGCGGCTCGGCGCGATGCGATGTTCCGCGGCGAGAAGATCAACGCCACCGAGCGTCGGGCGGTCCTGCACGTCGCGCTGCGTGCGCCTCGCGATGCCAAAATCGTTGTCGATGGCCAGAACGTCGTGCCTGATGTGCACGACGTGCTGGACCGGATGGCGACGTTCGCCACCCATGTGCGCGACGGGACCTGGAAGGGTCATACCGGCAAGCGCATCCGCACCGTGATCAACGTCGGGATTGGCGGGTCTTATCTGGGGCCGGAGATGGCGTATCTGGGGCTGCGCCCGTTCAGCGACCGATCGCTGACTCTGCGCTTTGTCTCCAACGTCGATGGAGCAAACTTTACCGAGGCGACGCAGGGCCTCGATCCCGCCGAAACGCTGTTCGTCATATCGTCGAAGACCTTCACCACCTTGGAGACGATGACCAACGCGGCAACGGCGCGCCGCTGGGTGGTCGATGCGCTCGGCACCGATGCGGCTGTGGCGCGGCATTTCGTCGCCGTGTCCACCAACGCTGAGGGGGTGAAGAAGTTCGGCATCGACGAAGCCAACATGTTCGGCTTCTGGGACTGGGTCGGCGGTCGCTATTCAATGGATTCGGCGATCGGGCTATCGACCATGATCGCCATCGGGCCCGAGCATTTCCGCGAGATGCTCGCCGGATTTCACGCCATGGACGAGCATTTCCGCACAGCGCCGCTGGCGCGCAACCTGCCGGCGCTGATGGGGCTACTGACCGTCTGGTACAACAACTTCTTCGGCGCGCAGACGCTCGGCATCATGCCCTATGCCGCGCATCTGGCCCGGTTCCCAGCCTACCTGCAGCAGTTGCAGATGGAGAGCAACGGCAAACATGTCGATCTCGACGGCAACCATGTCGATTGGCAGACTGGCCCGATCATCTGGGGCGAGCCGGGCACGGACGGACAGCACTCGTTCTACCAGCTTATCCATCAGGGCACGAAGCTGATCCCGTGCGACCTGATCGGCTTCCTGACCCCGCTCAGTACGCTGACCGATCATCACGATCTGCTGATGGCCAATCTGTTCGCCCAGGCCGAGGCGCTAGCGTTCGGCAAGACCGCCGACGAGCTGACCGCCGAGGGTTCGCAGGCGTTCCAGACGCCGTACCGGGTGACTGAGGGCAATCGTCCGACCAACATGATCCTGGCCGAACGGCTGGACCCGCGGACGCTCGGCAGTTTGGTCGCGCTTTACGAGCACAGCGTGTTCACCCAGGGCGCAATTTGGGGGATCAACTCATTCGACCAATGGGGGGTGGAGCTCGGCAAGGTGCTCGCTGGCCACATCATCCCGGAGCTGCGTGACGCCGCGCCGCCGAAGCTGAACCACGACAGCTCCACCAACGCGCTGATCGAGCGCTACCGGCGGCACAGGCAGCGGAGCGGCACCTGATAAGGTCATCCGCAAGCGTTGCTGGCAGCTAAACCTGTAGGACTTCAGCTCCCGGCGCAGGCTCCAGCTCGCAGGCGTTTACCGTCATTGCCAGCTGGGCCCGTAAGCTGGATGAACTCGTCATCGCCGAACCGAGCCCTCATCGCATTCGCGGTCGCATCGCCGATCCGATGTTTGCGCAGAAGCTGCCGGGTGAAATCGACAATCTGTGCGTCTTCGGACGGGATGCCGTGCAAATGGTTCTCTCGGATCGCGGCCATCGTGGATTCCGGAACGCCAAGCCGACGCGCACCGGCCGTCTGGGCGCCCCAGATATATAGCGCTTCGTACTCGCGACCGACTGTCATCGCCGCCAGCACACGCACGCGCATATCGAGCGATCCTTCGAACCGGACATAGGGACCAAGATGCGCGACCCGCCCGGCAATCTCCGGGGAGTGCAGGAACATGGTGCACGGCACCGCGGCTGGCAACGATTGAATCGAAGATGGCTTGGTCCTTCGGCACCATCTGTTCCTTGCTTGTGATGGATTCAAGTCTTGCCATTATTCCCTCCCGCGCCCGGATTCGACAGTGGCGAAGTATAGCTTCGGATCGGCCGCCCGCACGCGTGCCTCCGGCAACCCCAGCTCACGGCGCACGATATTCGTGCCTTCCACCATCGAGACGCATTTGTAGTAGGCGATCCTCCGGCTGAGGCCCTCGCGGCCGAAGCCGCAATCAGTGGTGATCACCAGTCGCTCCGGCGGGATGAATTCCAATGCCCGGCGAATCAGGCCGGCGACGTATTCCGGTGGTTCTACGACAGTGTTGCAGTGGTTTACCACCCCGATGCCGATCTTCTTGTCGGTCTTATACTTGCCTAACAGGTGGAGATCGCACCCATCGCTGCTTGCGCATTCGAAGGTGATGATATCGGCGTTCAATTGCAGCAGATACGGCATCGCGCGCTCGTAGCTCGGCACCTCCCAATAGACGCGTTGCTGGTTCGGATTGCCCCAGCAGGTGTGCACCCAGATTTCAGCATTCACGCCAACAAGCTGGCGGTTGAACGCCTCGGTCAGGAACTCCAATTCCTCCTCGGTACAGTCGGGCCTTAACGAGCGACCATGATGCGGCGGCTCCTCCACCTGGATCAGCGGACAGCCGGCATCCGCCATCTCGCGGAACTCCGCATTCATGATGTCGCAGAGATCCAGCACCATCTGCCGGTCGTCCGGGTAGAACTCGTTCCATAACATGCTGGCCAGCGCCGGCGCGCAGATCGCACCGAACTTCACCGGACGATCCGAAAGACGCTGCGCCACCTGCCAGATGGCGGTGTACTCCAGCGGTCCGCGCGACAATTTCTGCTTCACGACACCAGGCTGATATGCTTCCTGCACCTCCCACAGGATCTTGCCGGGGCGCAGGCCATGGCGGCTCATCCAGCCGCGCGACGTGTCGCGGTGACCCTCGATCCCGGCGATCCGCTCGATCGGATAGAAGAACCAGGACTTGCCCCCGACCGCGAGATCGAACCGGCTATCACCGTCGGTGACGATGTCGAGCCCCGCGGCCTCCTGCGCGTTGATGATCGCGGCGACGGCGTCGAGATACTGTTCGCGGAACAGCGAATCGCCCAGCGCTGACTTGAACGAGCGACCGTTCAGGCTCAAGTCGAACCACAGCGGGCGCGGATACGAGCCGGTGATCGCCGTCGGTAGCACCATATCGCGTGTGACTGTGAGCATGGCCGCCTCCTCCCAAATCAGTGCTTTATTCTGACCGTCAGAGAAGGGCAGGGGCCATCACCCGAACTCCCCGTGCTCCTCGAACGCGGCATCCATCCGTTTGTCCCACAGGCGTACGCCACCGGTGATCCCGGCTTCGTTCGAAACCACCCTCACATGCTCCGGCAGAGGCTGCTCCAACAGCTTGGCATTGCCGCCGCCAATATACAGCATGTCGTAAGTAACCACTACCTCCATAATGCCAATCACCTTGCGCATACGCCGATTCCAGTGGCCCTTCCCGATATCATGCAGCGCTGCTTCCCCGACGTACTCATCGTACGTCTTGCCCGTCTTCACTGGATGCTGGCTCATCTCCAGGTGCGGCCCGAGACAGCCGTTCCTGAACAGCGCGAAGCCCATCCCGGTTCCCATCGTGAGCACGCATTCCAGCCCCTGGCCGCTGATCACACCCAGCCCCTGGATGCTGGCGTCGTTCAGCAGGCGTGCCGGCTTTCCCAGGTCCTTGGACAATTCGTCGGCCAGCGGGAATTTCTGCCAGTCCTTGGTGCCGAGATTGGGCGCGGTCAGCACGCGACCCATGCGCACCACGCCGGGAAAGCCGATCGAGATGCGGTCGAACTGTCCGAGCGGTTTCGCCAGCTCAACCAGCGCGTCGACCACGGCGGCCGGCTTGGCCGGCTTCGGCGTCACGACCCGCGCCGGACCGGACACCATCTCACCGACCTCATTGAGCACCCCGACCTTAAGATGGCTGCCGCCGATGTCGATAGCCAGGGTCAGCTTCTCGCTCACTGGGTCCGACTTGTTGTTGCGTGCCATGGAATTCGTTCCCCTCTGTGTCGCCTATCCTGGTGCTGCCCAGCCCCTCATCCGGTCGAAGCAGCCTTCGGCGCTGATGCATTCGACCATCTTCGCAGTCCCCCCAGTACCTCGAACTTCGTTGCCTCACCGTCGCGCCAGAACCTGATATCGAACTTATGCGTCCCGAGCCGAACATCGGATAAGGTGATATCGGGCAGCCACGGCGGTAGAAGCGGATCGAAATAGAGCTTCCCGTCCGGCGCATCCGGCACGATTCCCAGGATCGCTTGCAACAGGAAGAACACCGAACCTGCCGCCCAGGCCTGCGGCACGTTGGCGCCGACATACTGGACCGGAAAGGTGATCTCGTCGCGTTCCAGCGTGGTGTAGAGCTCGGGAAGCTGGTTGGACAGGAAATGGCTGCCGGCATCGCTGATGTCGCGGGCGATCCGCCCCGCCTCGGCGGCGAACCCATATCTCTTGAAACCAAGCGCAATGATGGCGTTGTCGTGCGGCCACACTGATCCGGTCTGGTAGTTGTATGGGTTGAATGCCGGATGCAGAGCGGACAGCGTGCGGATGCCCCAACCGCTCCACATATCCGGCGCCATCAGTCGTTCGACCACCTTGCGAGCCCGATCCGGTGGCACGATCCCCGACCACAGGCAATGCCCGGCATTCGACGCCACGGTCAGCACCTTGCGCTTATCACCATCCAGAGCATATGCGTAGAAGCCGAAGTCGTCGTCCCAGAACGCGTCGTTGAATCGCTGGAACAGCGCTGCCGCCTTTTCGCGCAGGGCGGTCGCGCGCTCCGGCTTGCCCAGCGCATCGAACACCTGCGCCATGCGCAGCCAAGCATCGTACACATAGCCTTGCAGTTCGCACAGCGCCTTCGGCCCCTTCACCAGCGAGCCATCGGGATACATCACCGAATCGCCGGAATCCTTCCAGGCCATGTTCTCATAGCCGGCCGGCGAGCGCGTCTGGTACTCCTGGAACCCGTCGCCGTCGCGGTCGCCCCAGTTATCGATCCAACTCAGGCAGCCTTCGGCTGTTTCCAGGTGCCGCTCGAGCAGCGCTTGATCGCCGGTCGCCCGCCACGTGGCATGCAGCGCGATCAGATAGAGCGGCGTGGCGTCCGCCGTTCCGTAATATGGCGTGTGTGGGATCAGCTTGAAATGCGCCAGCTCGCCATAGCGCATCTCGTGCAGGATCTTGCCCGGCTCGGCGTCACGATAGGCGTCCTCCTCCTTCGCCTGCAGCGAGCCCAGGATGTCCAGCGTGCCGCGCGCGAACTCGGGATAGATCAGCAGGTTCTGCAGCGAGACGATCAGGCTGTCGCGCCCGAACGGAGCGACGAACCATGGCAGGCCGGCCGCCGGCAGGAACACCATGTGGTCGGTCTCGGCCATCGGCAGCCGCAGCGCCGCCATGTCTTCCAGCGCCTGGCGATACAGCCGGTAGAACTCCTCGTTGCTGGTGCGGACCTTCAGCACCGTTCGCAGCCACGCAGCCAAGGTCTCCGCCTGGTGCGACTTATGGACCTGGCCGATGCACGCGTGCGGCCCGGAGACGTGCCGCTCGCCGTCGGTGAGCGTGTACAGCAGGCAGCAATGCCAGGCTGCGCCGGGATCGAGAGTAACCTCGAAGCTCATCCGACCATTCGCGTACACGGCATTCTGCTGCAGCGGCGCTACCGTCAGCGCACGCGTGAAGTCACCGTTGCAATAGGTCGTGCGAAGCTGCTGGCGCGCCTCAGACCAATCCGTCGTGATGCGTCCGCGGCGCACGATACGGCCCGACTTCACCTCGAATATATCGGCGAAGTCACTGCGCGATGCGATCTCAAGCTGAAAGCGCACCCGGTTACGGCCGTTGTTGGTGACATCCAGGTCCTGGTGCACGCCGCCGCTGATCGCGCGGCTGATGGTCAGGCCGAGCGTGCGGGGCGGGATAGTGCCGTCCTCGGTGGCGATCGTCCGGTTGGTCAGATAGATTCGCGCGGCGTCATAGGTGATGGCGCCGCCATTCAACAGGTCCCAAGGCTCGCCGTTTGCGTAGATCGCCCAGGCGCTGAGTACGCGGGTGTCCATGAAATACAGCCCGCGATCGCTCGGCCAATTAATCTGCCCGTCCGGCTCGCAGACCAGCACCGTCTGCCCGTGATGGATCGAGATCTGCGGCGGGCCGACCTGCACTTTGAATGGCATGGGGTCTCCTTCTGGTCACTGGTCTTTACGCGGCGCTCGTCCCGAGCGACGGGGGCGTGGCGGGCCGCTCTCTTGTCTCCGGCATCGCCAGCCATAGCAACAGCGTGCCGGCCAGTCCCGCGCCGGCCAACAGCAGGAAGGCTGCGCTGTCGCCACACCGTTCCGCCGTCCAGCCGGCAAGCGAGGTGCTGATGGTCGCCCCCACGTAAACGGCAATTCCGAGCGAGCCCATCGTCAGGTTGAAGCGTCCGCTCTGCCGTGTCAGGTCCGCGGCCACCAGCGTCATCAGCACGCCGAACACGGCGGCGCTGACGCCGCTCAGAAGCTGACGCGGCAGCACCACGAACGGGCTGACAGCAGCACCCCTTGCATCGGCAGCATGGCCCGGCCCAGCTCGGCGGCCCCACCGGGCCCGGATCAGGCGTTCCGGGCTCGAGCGGTGCCTGCTCCGGCCCGATCGCGCGCAGCGCCAGCAAAGCGGGCAGGCCGAGCGCGGTCAGCAAAAACACAGAGTTCGTGGACACGTACGAACCGGCAACGCCGCCCATCAGACCAGCGGCCACGCCGCTGCGCACGGACGCGAAGCGTGCGTTGCGCCCGACCCTCTCGCCAAAGGCCAGCGGCCGACTAGGCCGAGGGTGACCCCGGCGACCGCCGGGGTCAGGATCGAGCTGGCGAGGCCATGGAATAGCTCCGCCGTCTGCCGACAGTGATCGGTCCGATAGCGCCTTTGAAATCTGGGATCCGGCCCAGCTTCACGCGGTTCAGCAGAAGCGTGATCGGATGGTCGGAGGCGCCGGGCCGGAAGCGCAAGGGCGGCCAGGCAACCGCAACCTTGCGGCGGCCCACACCAGCAAACCGACCCCGACGTCTCCCACGAGTGCCGGAGAGGTGGCGGCAAGGGCCGATCACACCCGTCGTCCTGGCATCCGGTGGCGAAACGCCAGCGCTTCGGCCACGTGCGCCCGGCCGACGACCGCCGCGCCTGCCAGGTCAGCAATCGTGCGCGATACCCGCAGGATGCGGGTATAGCCGCGAGGGGACAGCCGCAGCTTCTGCATCGCCTGCTCAGCGAGGGCATGCGCCTCGGGCACCAACGTCAGTTCGCGGCTATCCGCCTCGGCATTCGTGCCTGGTCCGTTTTCCCCGTAGCGCTCTGCCTGTGCCCTTCGTGCCCGGGCCACGCGAGCGGCCACGACCTCGGTCCGCTCGCCAGCCGGAGCACGCGCCAGTTCGGCCGCCGAAGCGGGTTGCACTTCGACGGTCAGATCGATCCGGTCCAGCACCGGACCGCTGATTCGGCCCTGGTAATCCTCGCCGCAGCGAGGCGCCCGCCCACATTCCCGCGCGGCATCGCCGAGATAGCCGCACCGGCACGGGTTCATCGCTGCAATCATCTGGAACCGCGCCGGATAGGTCACGTGCGCGGCGGCGCGCGCCACGGTGGTGCGCCCGGATTCCATCGGCTGGCGCAACGCCTCCAGCGCCAGCTTCGGAAACTCCGGCAATTCGTCGAGGAACAGCACGCCACGGTGCGCCAACGACACTTCGCCGGGCCGCGCACGCTGGCCGCCGCCGCTGACCGCCGCCTGGGAGGCGGAGTGGTGTGGTTCGCGGAATGGCGGGCGCATGACCAGCCGGCCGCCCTCAAGCAGGCCGGCGACGCTGTGGATCATGCTGACCTCCAGCGCCTGCGCCGGCGTCAGGTCCGGCAGCAGCCCTGGCAGCCGCGCGGCCAGCATCGATTTGCCCGCGCCTGGGGGGCCGATCAGCAACAGATTGTGCCCGCCGGCAGCCGCGATCTCCAGGGCGCGCTTGGCGGTCTCCATGCCTTTCACATCCGCCAGCTCCGGCCCGCGCGGAGCTTCTGCCATGCCGGCTGGTTCCGGCGGGGTCAGCACCTGGGTACCGCGGAAATGGTTGATCAGAGTCAGCAGATCGGGTGCCGCCAGCACCTCGATCCGCCCGGCCCACGCTGCCTCGCCGCCCTGGCTTGCCGGGCAGATCAGCCCGAGGTCACGCGCCGATGCGCCGATCGCCGCCGGCAGCACGCCCGCCACGGGATGCAGCGTGCCGTCGAGATGCAGCTCCCCCAACGCCGCGTAGCCGCCGATCTCGTCGCGCGGCAAGACGTCCATCGCCGCCAGCACGCCGAGCGCCAAGGGCACGTCGAAATGGCTACCTTCCTTCAGCAGGTCGGCGGGGGCGAGATTGATCAGCACGCGCTTGGGCGGCAGGGAGAGGCCCATTGCCGCGAAAGCCGCACGCACCCGCTCGCGCGCTTCGCCGACCGCTTTGTCGGGCAGACCGACAATCAGGAAGGCGGGAACACCAGGCGAGATCTGCACCTGCACTTCGACCGGCACCGCCTCGATCCCGGCGAAGGCGAAGGTACGCACGCGGGCAATGGCGGCCGCCGACGAGTATGCGTTCACGGCATCAGTCTGCGTGGCATTGGTGAACAGGGCGTAACAGCTTTGCGCAGTTCGCTCCTCGACGCGGGTCGGCGCTCGGGGTCGGCCGCCACCCCATGGCCAGCGCCGCGTCACGGCCGGGTGGTCTCAGACGAGAACCTGGAACCTTCTTGGAACGGATAGTCTAATCTTCCGATCCTCAGTTGCGAGCCGTGATCATGAAGCTAAGCAGTCCCGACTACCTGCCTCTCGCGCTACCGTATTTTGGACTGTTGGCAGGTGTCCTATTCGTGCTCGTGCTGGTCATCGAGCTGCGGGCATTTCGTTATGCCTACCAGCGCATCGGCCTCAGCTCGCGTGCTTCGTTGCTGGTGCTGGTGGCATCGCTGATCGGCAGCTATTTCAACATCCCGGTTGCCCAGCTCCCCGCACGGCAGATCATTGCCAGGGGAGAGGTTCAGTTCTTCGGCATGGTTCATGTGGTTCCGGTGGCCGTTGAATGGCCAGGCACGCTGATCGCCATCAACGTCGGCGGCGCGGTTATCCCGGTGGTGGTGTCGGTCTATCTGCTCGTCACGCGTCATTTGTGGCTGCGTGGCGCCATCGCGATCGCCTGCGTCACGGTTGTGTGCCACATGCTGGCCTATCCCGTCCCTGGCCTTGGGATCGCGATGCCGGTGTTTGTGCCGCCGATCGCCGCGGCGGTCGTGGCATTGCTGTTGTCGCGATCCGATGCCGCCCCGCTCGCCTATATCGGCGGCAGTCTCGGCGCGCTCATCGGCGCCGACCTTCTGAACCTTGGCAAGGTGCAGTATCTCGGCGCGCCCATCGTGTCGATCGGCGGCGCAGGAACTTTTGACGGCGTCTTTCTGACCGGCGTCGTGGCCGTGCTCGTAGCTAGCCTCGTCACGCCGTCCGGCGGCGGGACGTAAAGCCCGGAAGCATGCCGGCTCTCGTCACGATTGTCCGAAACAGGCCCCACAGGCCCTTGCGCCCAGCAAATGCCATATCGACGAAGAATGGTCTTGGATCCCGCAGGCTGAACACAAAGTATCTTGTCCGCGGACTCAGGTATTGCAGGAAGTAGTCCCGCAGTTCGGCCACGAGGTTGAATGACAGCTCACAATTCTGGGTCCGGCCTCGATTTCGTAACAGCAGGACGATACGCTTGGTTTCCGGAATCATATAGCGGCATCGTAACCCCACCTTGTAAGCTGGCGTCTCGGGATGTTGCCCGAGACCGAGCACGGCATAGGTGAACCAAGCAAACGGCGCACCAGCGTGATATGCCAGCGGCAAGCTTCCCCAGAACCGCCCGTTGACTTCCATCAGCTTCGCTTCGTTGCGTTGGGGATCGAACCGATATTCGACCATCGCCGCCCCCTCCCAGCCGATGCTTCTCAAGAGCGTCACTGATCTGTCCAACAGCGTCGCATTGGCTGATGTCGGCAGGCTTTCGCACACCGTCGAAGAGCCGCCTTCCGGCGGCCATTCCGACACTCGGCGGTGTTGAAAGCGAAGCAACGCCTCGCCACGATGCATAAAGATCATGTGGCCCAGTCCGTGCCCGGGACAGAAACTCTGCACCATCGGATAGCGCTCGAGCGAAGCATATCCCGCAAGCGCATGCGCAAGTTCATCGCGCGTGTAGCAGGTACCTGGGCTCTGAGCTTTGGAATCCCTTGATAAAGCGGTCTCTTGTCGATCGGCGGTGCGCTACTCCATTTCAAGATGCACGGGAATTGCAGGTTCTCGGGCAGGGGCGGCGGCTCCGGGCCTGCTGGTGGCTGCCACGTAACGGGAACCGGCAATCCAGCCCGTTGTGCTGCGGCGTAGGTTGCCATCTTGTCCTGTACCACCGCGAGCTGCGGCGCCCCGGGCACCAGTGCATCGATACCAATGAGGCGGCCACCGTCCGCAGCCGATCGGACGATCAGAAGATCGGCCTCCGACATCGCAAGGAGGAATTGCGCACCGTGGGTGCGAGCGATCTTATTTAACTGCTCGATCGTGCCCTGTTCGCTGGGCAGCCGGACATAGCGTCCCACCACCCATTTCGAGTATAGGCCAGGAGCTTTTGGGGATCGCGCGACCGCATGGACCGGCACCCCATGCTCGCCAAGCTCCCGGATGACGGCAAGCGCCATCGGCGTGTCTCCGCCCAGCACGATGGCCGGCGGAAGTGTCGGATCACGCCGGGGCACAAGCAACAACCCGCGAGCGCCCAGCGAGGGAAGCCGCCGCTTGGTCGATCACATCAAGGCAGCGCTCGAGGTACGGATCGCCAAGCCGCTGAGGATCGTGGATGTGCGGGCGAGCCGGCCGGCTCCAAAGGCCTAGGAGCGTCACCTGCACCGCGGCGGAAGCCATTCGCTCGGACAAGGCGCGTGCCTGACGTGTTTCCATGGCCGCGAGCAAGTCGCCATCGCGAACCCGGAAGTCGCTGACGTCGCAAGACCGGTGCTCGGTAAGATCAATCCCGCGGCGTGCAGCAGCCAGCAGCACCCGGGGGTCGGCGCCCCGGCCCGTATCCGCGGATAGCCCGAATGAAGCGACCGGGAGGCCATAGATGGAGGCACGATGTTCGGCGTACGCGCTGCGACAGATGTTGCCCCTGCAGACAAAGACGACCCGGCGCACTGCATGCCACTGGATGCGGCGATACTGCGAAAGCCTCCCCGCTGCCTGCTCCGTACAGGCCAAAAGCAGCCGAATGCAGCCGCGATACGTCCCAAAACGCGGTCGTATGCCGAGCGGATCCCAACCACCCAGCGGGAACGCGAATGGTGTCAGCTCATGGTCACCGGTCACGTTCTGCTAAATCCAGCTCACCAGATCGTTCACTCTGTTCTGCAACAAAGTACCGAGTGAGGGGAGAATAGAAGCTGATATTTCCGGTGGGTCAAGCGCTCCCGCATCGAGCCAGCGCGGACCCGCCTCTCTGAAGCTGACTGGTACGAATTCGTTTGCATGATGGGCCAGAAATTTGCAGAGAGACTCGAGTCGTCGCTTGTTGATGTGATTGGGTCGGACGCCCGGCCAACCCGGCTTCGCGCCCTTCACGAATTCATGCGGATGCGTCAGAATGATGACAGGCGAGATACGGTTGGCCCGGGCTGCGCGGAGCACCGAGACCATTTCGTGGTGTCCTACACCCGTAATCGTCAGACGGCGATATCGCTTCAGATAGGGGAATGGAAGCTGTGCAAAGCTGAAGATCGGGATTTCCAGCACGCCTTCGATCCAGTGTCTGCCGGCCTGGATCTGTAATACCGGATCTTTCGAGTGATAGCGGCCTCCATAGCCGATATTGGACCCGAGTCTCAGGCCAGTGCGAGACATGGCAACGAACACGGTCCGATCGGCGGACAGCCCCGCCACCCGTAACGCACTTGGCCTGGGCCAGTTCAACCTCTCGAACGGCTCCAATCCGGTCTCGATCAGGGCTTCCATTTCCGGTAGAGACCGCCCGGAGCAAAGGCCGCTGGGAGGGCCGTTCGATAGCCGCTCGATCCAATCCGGATAGCGGAAGTGCAGCCAATTCGGGTGTAGATGGAGTTGGACGTCCTGTCCAGCGGACAGGATATCGGCCACCACGCGACGCAGCGGATCGTCACCAAAATACGCGGTGCTCAGCGTCTCAACGAAAAATGTTGCCGGAAAACCAAAGCGCGCAAGGGTACGAAGTATAAACGGCAGTCCGTGATCTTCCCCTTGAGCGGGACAATAGGCGTGCGGTTCGCCGATCGGGCGCAGTTTCGTTGGGCGAGCGAACGCCCCACCGATACTAAATTCGGTATCGACTGTCAGACAGACTTCCGTTGGATCAGACATGTGATGGTCCGCCTGTATCGGATATCATGTTGCCATATATGCGACTGGTTTGTCACGCTTGTGTCGGAATCTTGCCGTTCGCTTCGCCGATCACATCCACCCGGACCTCGCCATAGTTGGTGCGCGTATCCGGCCATTCGATCACTTCACCCTCGAAGATCAACGCTGCATCATCAAAGCCGATGGCGGAACGGGATTTTTTTGTGTCTCGACTGTCTGCCTTTGGTTGACGCACATAGCGCCGCTGCACTGCCCACGGTTTCGCTCGTCTTTGGGGTTGCCGGCGCAGCGCGCCAAAATCTGCTTCTCGCTGTTCAATGGGTTTAGTACCTCCCGTGCTGAACAGCGTTGGCACGCATGGCGTAGAGGTAGCGCAAAACCGGCCGAGGCAGAAGTAGAAGGAAAGCGTATTTACCTTGGGCGCTCGGAATTGGATAGCAGAGCGTCGACTGCCAGAGGGCACGAACTAGTGTAGCGCGCGAGGATCGCTCCACGCCCAGCGAGTAGATCAACCTTAGGTATTCGCGCGCCATCTGACGTCGAATCCGACGCCACTCCAAGCTGAACGGCCGCGTAGTCGCGCACGCATTCCGAAGTTGCCGGACGCCGTTCAGACAGACAGTTTCGTACTTCCCTATAGACCCCCGCCAGCGGAAATACACCGACTGTGGCTCACCTAGGAGGAGCGCGGCCTTACAATTACCCTTGGAAAAGCAACGGCTCCAAAGATCGTAGTCCTCGGCCACCTGCATGCCCGGCGTGAACCCGCCAGTCTCATCAAATAGGGTCCGACGAATGGTAATCGCGCTCGTGTGGACAAGTGAATGCGGAACCTTGGAGGTCGAATAGGCCGTGGAGAACTCGGAACTGAGGCGAATGGCATCGCAGCTAGTCGCATCGGCATAGACAGCGAGCATGCCGGTCGCATCGAGCGCCCGATGCGCGCTCCGCTCCAGGCGGGGCGCATCACTGACATAATAATCCGAGAAGAACACGTCGACCTCAGGATGAGAGATAATAGCCTTGCGACGGGCCCGGAGCGCATGCGGCCGGAGTTCATCGTCAGCATCCAGGAAGGCGACAAAAGTGCTCGCCGACGTCCGAACGCCAGCATTCCGAGCGGCAGAGACCCCTTGGTTCGTTTGCCGGAGCACCCGCACGCTTGGGTGTGCGGTGAACGCGCGCAGCGCGTCGGTCGTGCCATCAACCGAGCCGTCATCAACGACAACGATCTGATTTGGGGGTTCGCTCTGTCCAAGGCAACTCCTAATTGCGCCACTAACATACTGTGCGCAATTATATGTTGGGATGATGACCGAAATGGTCGGCCGCTCCTGTCCTTGAAGTAGCATCGGCTTCCCTTCCGAATTCGTCCACCCTGCATCCGGTCGGAGGCGTAATGCAAATGCCCCTGCTCGCCGCGGCGACGCGGTCGGCGACGGGTATAGCCCGGGTTGCGTGATCACGCGGCTACGATTCGCTCTCGTGGCTGCGAACCCAAAAGGAGTCACGCCCCTAGACCGAGATCACTCGCCCCAAGTATCGACGCGATGGGCTGCGCTATGCAAGCGATACCACAGACGAGGATCAGCTACCCACGTCCTGCGGGCGATGTCTTTCTCCTCGGCGCTGACGGCATCGGCGTAGATCGCCGTGGTGGTGAGCCGGGCGTGGCCGAGCCACTGTTGCACCAGGTTGAGCGGGGGGATGCCGGCGGACACCGCGGCCACCCTGGAGCCATGCCGCAGCCCTTTGGGCGAGGCCTGCGGCCCGCCGAGCCCGGCGGCCTGCATCACCGCGTGCACGGCGCGCCAGCCGGTCATGCGCGATCATGACCAGAGACGTTCCCCACGCCCCTTGCCGCGGCGGGACTGCCGCTCGCGAATGCCGTACAATAGATCGAGCGCGTCGAGCAGGGTAGGGGGGACGTGCAGGGCACGATAGACGCCCGGCTGGCGCTTTTTCAGGGTCGCGAACACCAGCGCGTCGGCGGCGAGGTCTACGCGATCGACGGTGAGCCCCAGCGCCTCGGACAACCGGCAGCCGGCATAGGCCAGGCTCATACAGAGCGTGCGCACCTGGCGGTCGGCTTGCTCGGCGGCCCGCAGGAAGGCGTCGCGCTCGCCGGCGTGCTGACTGTCCACGCTGCCCTCGCTGTCGTCGTAGTCGCCAAGGACGGCTTAATCGATGGGAAGCGAATCGTGGTCGCTCCCGATCGGCTCACGCCCTACCCCGGCCTCGCCGAGTACCATTTGCGCAACGCCGGTCCTGGCTGGCTCGCCTACGCCGAGCGTGGCGGCTTGCCGGCCGAGTGCGCGCACGGGCGTACGCTGCTCGGCGATGACGCGGGAGGGACGAGCGATGGTCTGGCGCGTCGAGGCGCCAGTGCCGGTCGATCTAATTTTGCCGGTGTTCGCCTTCCCCGCCCTGCAGCCCGGCATTAGCGACCTCCGTCGCCGTTGCTTACCAAGCCGATCGGTCGTCCCGACGATTACCGCCCTGGGCCAGATCCTGAATGCCTTGCCTTGCCGATTGCGCGACCAGCCCCACCATTCGCGTCGCCGGACGCGAGGTGGCTGTTGCCTGCGGTCTGTGCCGCCGCCGCTCGCCGCATAACCAACTCAAGGGCGGAGGGCGACGGAGCGACGCTATTTCTTGTTGTTGTTCGTATTCTGATAGTTGAATGCCTGCATCTTATCTAGCTGGGCCTGCGTCGCATTCGGCATCAGAACCTTGTTGTCGCTATTCAGCTTGGCGTCGCCGAACACCAGCCTATCCCAAGGCACTATAGTCTTCTTGTTACTGGTGCTGACCACGACTTGCAATTTCCGTTCTGTCCGGCCAAACGTCGTTGAGCGCTCGCCCAGCGGATGGTTCTCCGCTCCGGTAACGGTGACCAATCATTTCGCTGCGAGCGGCGCCAGGTGCGGCCACTGCGCCAGCGTGGCCCGGCGGAGCACCTGAGCGCGGCGAACGGCCTGACGCCCGAGTTTCTCGAAATCGTTGCCCATATCACGGTTGCGGGTTGCTGCGCGGACGGGCTGCCGTCATGCACCATGACTACAGTCTTTTAGCCCGCAGTCTTGCGGCGTCGCCTGATGATTGCTGGCCCCGCAGCCATCGTCTAAGGCGCCGTTTGATGCCGATCTGCTCTGTTACATCAACCACGCCCTTAGAGAACCGTGTCCAACTCTGATGGCTGACCACAATGGCGGCATTTATAGCAGTTCGCTTCAGATAAAGAACATTGGCGCATGGCACAGTATGGCTGGCAAACGCCCGCTTGTGCAGCCCCTCACCGCCCTCGCCAAAATCGAATAACTCGAATTTCTGTTCGGCAAAGAGGCTCTCGATAGCGAGGAACTGTAATACAGTCCCAGGCGAGTGTTTGGCAAACTCTGGTCGGAAACCTAGGCGATCGAGATAAAGGCGGCTTCCGACTGCCCGGCAATAGATATAGCTAATCGGAAGATCGTCCCAAAACAGAATATAACCACGCACCCGGTCTGCTTCGGCAAGCCGGCAAAGTCGCTCCAGAAATTCAGCATCGGCCGGCATGCCAACATCAAATAACTTCTCCTGATATGTATGCCGCGAGACATCTCGGGCGAGACAATAAAACTCCTGAATTTCATTCGACGTCCCGTAACTCCGCCACGCGATATTTCCGCCCGCCGCCTCGGCGAATCTACGCACCTCCCCTTTTAGGCGGGTTCGCGCCTTTCGGGACAAGCGTCTGATATAGTCATCAAAGCTCTGTCGTAAGCTAATCAGGCGGCGGTCATAGCGAGCAGTTACATATCGGATAAACCTTGGCAAGGGCTGCACCTCTGAATCCGCCGGTTGTGACCGGCGATAAAGACCTCGGACGCCACGCGGCAACTCGTGCATGTTGGGTGCCGGCGGCGAGGCGGCCTGACCAGGTTCAGGCTGAAAATTCTCGATTATGACACGCAACCATACTCTCATCAGGCGTACGGGACCGAGCCAGAACTCCAGAGGGACCATGCCAATTTCGGTCACAGGCGTCATATCAGATCATTCGCCTCGTTCTTCAGCGACACCGCCCAAGGCGCATCCGATGCCGACTACCTGTACAAGCGACGGTCAACAGACCTTAAACCAATCGCACCCAACCGATTGGTGCAACGGCGGTTTATTGGTCTCTGCCGGGGCCCTAAGCTCGACGACACCTCGACCAGATCCTGTCCGGCGGATAGGATATCGGCCACTACACGAAGCAGGGGATCGTCACCGAAATACGCGGTGCTCAGCATCTCGACGAAAAACGTTGCCGGAAAACCAAAGCGCGCAAGGGTACGAAGTATAAACGGCAGTCCGTGATCTTGCCCTTGAGCGGGACAATAGCCATGCGGTTGGCCTATTGGGCGCCATTCTGTTGGGCGAGCGAACGCGCCACCGATGCTAAACTCGGTGTCCACCGTCAGACAGACTTCCGTCGGATCTGACATCGGGACCTCTCAAAACATGCGCATATTGCCATAAATGATTCGACATGTCACGCTTAAATTTCGATCATGAGCCTCCCAAATGCCGTCCGGGTCGGCCAAGCCATCCAATCCGGGCAGGGCAACGCGATCCCGCAGATCGGCGGAGCGGTCGCTCCCCGCCCCTTCCTGGGGTCAGCGCCGGTTCCCGGGCCACTGCGCCACCCCACTCCACTGGGCTAGCGCCCAAGGCAAGGCCGGTTGGCGCGCCGGGTGCCCGGCCAATCCACAAGGCGCTGCTTGTTCTTCGCCAGTCCGCGGCGGCGCACCTTGGCAAAGCCGAACACCAGCTTGACAAGTGCCTGATGGTAAACCGACATATCCGGCAGCGCTTTGCGATTTTTCTGCGGGACGGTCAGCCCCCTTGTGGCGTCGGTAAGTCGGGCATAAGACCGGCAACAGCGCAGATGGCGTCTACAACGGCTTACCCAATGCGACGACCTCGCGTCTGATACCGCGGCGCAACCTGCGCAGGAGAGGTTGCTCGATTGCTTGCGAGAAGGCCACACCCACCGCGAGAGACACCGACACAACAACCAGGAACAATAGCAGGGAAGGCACTCTCACATAGGGCGCAAGCCGCTGGGCAAGGAAGCCGAGAATCAGAACCGGGAGCATGTGAATAAGATAGATCGAATAAGAGCATGTGCCGATACGAAACAGGCTATCCGGAACCGGCAACCGCCCCTCGTTCTCCGCCGTTACTGCCCCGTAGAGCGCAAGTGCGGCGCCGATGGCATAGCCGAGCTGTCGTGGGGGCCACTCAATCGGCAATGTCGGCCCAAACACCTCGTACATTCCGGTGGCGATGAAGAGTGCAGATCCGACGGCTAGTGCAGACAAGGGTCGCCAAGACACGCCACGGTGCACCAGGTATGCCACACCGATCCCGAACAAGAACTCAATATTGAAGATGCGGAAGAACAAGAATGCAGCGATCCCAGTGTAGTATGGCTGCCGGACCAACGTGATGACTGCTATGTTCCAGACAATGCAGACTGCCCATGCCAGCAGCACTCCACTGCCGATCCGGCAATTCAGAATAAGCAGGGCAAAAAGGCCGTAAAAGAGCACTTCATGCCGGAGCGTCCAGCCAGCACGAAGGATCGGCTCTCCGAGATGCGGATAGAGAAAAAAGCCGGACACGAGCATATCGCCCGAGAGGGGACGCCCTCTCTCGGGGCTGATCAGGAACAGCAGGACGAAAAGAGCGAGCGCCACCCAATAAGTCGGATAAATTCGGACAAAGCGCTTCCAGAGATATGACCCGACCTGTTCTGGTTGTCCGATATCCTTCCAATGAACGTGACAGATAATAAAACCGCTCAGGACGAAGAAGAAATCCACGCCGGCATGTCCAAAGCTGAACGCGTTCCACAGGGGCGCCGCCCCCAGCGAACCATAAAACGAACCGTTCGCGTGATCGCACACCACAAGAGTCGCGGCCAAACCCCGTCCCGCTTCGACGCCCGCGAGCTTTCTGGGCATAAACTTCTCCTTTGCTCGCACTCACGGGGATTGGGCGCTTCCGGACGAAGCCTGCATATTACGGCTTTCTGCCTCGAATTCCTAGCTCGCATTCTCATACTGCCGGGTAGTCCGGACGAGGCAGGCGGCGCTGACGGTTCACGGTTTCGCCGTCCCGTCCTCGGGGTCGACCTGTTCGCCGTCATCCGCGGATCGAGCTGTCGGCGCGTCGCAGCGCAACCTCAATTTTAACGTCCATTACCGCCGGGCGATGGAGGCCGGGATCGCGCACGGGCACCCCCCCGCCGGCTCCGTCGCCGTCGCATACCGAGCGGATCAGCGGTCCCGCCGATTACCGCCCCGGGGCCAGATCCTGAATGCCTCGCTCGCCGATTGCTTGGCCAGCCCGAACATTCACGTCATCGGACGCAAGGTGGCTGTTACCTACCCTCGTACAGCCGCAGCTCGCGCCGTACCAACACAAGGGTGGCGGCGACCGAGTGAGGCTATTTCTTACTGTTGTTCGTATTCTGATAGTTGAACGCCTGCATCTTATCGAGCTGGGCCTGCGTCGCATTCGGCATCAGAACCTTGTTGTCGCTATTCAGCTTGGCGTCGCCGAACACCAGCCTATCCCAAGGCACTATCGTCTTCTTGTTACTGGTGCTGACCACGACTAGCAATTGTCCGTTCTGTCCGGCCAAAACGTCGTTGACGCTGCCGACCTTCTGGTCGTTCTGGTTGTATATCGTTGAGCCAATCAGTTTGCTGATGCGCACGTCGCCGTTGTCGGCCAATAGCGGGTTGCGCTGCGACGGCGGGATCCCCGTGGGATTGATGGTTGCGGTTCCAATCTCGGCGTTCTTACCCGATGGCGGCTGGACTTGTGCGGTCGATGCAGGCGTGCTTCCCGCAGTCGGGTTCGTGTCCGGCGGGGCCTCGGCCGGCGGACTCGCCGTCGACCCATTCGCCGGCGGCGTCTGCGCAGCGACCTGCGGATGTGCCTGCGCGGGCGGATTTGCCTGCGCGGGCTGCGTCTCAGCGGGATTGGCCTGCGTGTTGGCGCCGGGGTTCGTATTCTGCGCGGAAGCCGAAGCAACCCCAAGGCCTATTGTCACGAGAATGGTTGCGAACGCGTGGGTCTTCATGGACCTGTCCCTCACCGTTTCCGTGGCCCAAAGCGCTCGCGCGGCGGATGGTTCTCCGCTCCGGTAACGGTGACCAATCATTTCGCTGCGAGCGGCGGCCGGTGCGGCCACTGCGCCAGCGTGGCCCGGCAGAGCACCTGATCGCGGCGAACGGCCTGACGCCCCAGAGCAAATGCTTGCCCCGGCACCTAGTTACCGAGATGATGGTCGCATGACAGCTGAACCGGCGCCGCGAGTTGAGACGTGAACATCCTCGCCCCGCCCAAGGCGCGCCTGTCGATCGAGGTGGTGCACGATCTCGTCTGCCCCTGGTGCTTCCTGGGCATCAGGCGCCTGTTGCGCACCCGCCGCCGCCGCCCGGACCTGCTGTTCGAGCTGACCTGGCGGCCGTTCCTGCTGAACCCGGACATGCCGCGCGCCGGCATGGCGCGCCCCGACTACGTGGTCCGCAAGTTCGGCGGCGAGGGCCGAGCGCGGCGTCTCTACACTACAATCTCGCAGATCGGCCACTCTGAGGGCGTGTCGTTCCGCTTCGATCGCATTCGCCGCACCCCATCCAGCGTCAATGCGCATCGGTTGGTGCGTTTCGCCAGCCGCTACGGCCGCGCCGACGCCACGGTCGAGGCGCTGTTTTCTGCCCATTTCACTGACGGGCTGGATATCGGTGATGTGGCCATACTGACCGCGATCGCCCATGCCACCGGGTTGGAGGGCGCGCCGGTGCGGCGTTACCTCAGCGGGGATGCGGACACCGACGCAATCCACGCCGAGAACCTGCGCGCCCATCGGCTGGGGATCAATGGCGTGCCGTGCTTCGTGGTCTCCGGCCGACACGCGATCGCTGGGGCGCAGGAACCGGAGGTGCTCGAACGCCTGCTCGACGTCGCGGCGGTGGAAGCCGCCGAGCCGCAATAAAGTACGTGCCGCTGTGCCCTACTCCACCGGCGCGTGCCACGGGATCACGACCCGGCGCAGCGCCCGCACGGCGAAGCGGAAGCCGCAGCCAACTGCTGCCAACAGCAGCACCACCTCCGCGAACAGACCGTCGGTTTCGTCCAACTGCTGCAGCGCACCCGGATCGACTTTGCCGCCGGGCAGCTTCGGCAGGGCCGATACGATATGCAAGCGCGCCGGCAGCATGAAGGAAGGCAGAGCGGCGCTCAGCCGCTTGGCCACTGTGTCCCGTAGTGCCGGCTCGACGGCGCCGGCTGGCACCACGAAGGCCACCAGGACGGGATCCCCCTCGGTTCGCCGCGCCAGTATGGCTGCATCGGAAACGCCGGACGTTTGCCGCAGCGCATGTTCCAACTCGGCCGGTTCGATGCGATTGCCGCGGATGCGGATCTGCTCGTCGATACGGCCAAGGAATTCCAGCAGGCCGTCCCGACGTCGGAGCACCAGATCGCCGGTACGCAGGATGGCGCCCGAGGGATCGTCCAGGTCCGCCAGCAGGCGACCCTGTACGCAACGCCCGTGCCGCCACTCGCCCAGGGAGAGCAGACGGCCTCGAACCCAGAGTTCACCGGGCTGATCGTCAGCCACTGGTAAGCCGGCCGTGTCGGTGATGGCGAAGTCGTGTAACGGAACCGGGTAGCCGATTGGCAGCCGTGCGCCCGTACCGTCGAAGGTCGCCGGTACGAGCCATTCGGCCAGCCGCCCGCCCTCCGTCAGGCCATACCCGGTCCGAATCGCACAGCCGGGCGGCAGGATGCGGCGCCAGTTGCCGATGTCCTGGCGAAACAACAATTCGCTCGTCGTAAATGCGCCGCGCACCGAGGCGAACGCCTCGCCGGCCCCGTCCAGCGCGAACAGCATGCGCAGCAGCACCGGCACGCCGCTGATCGTGGTGATCTCGGCTTCAAGTGCCATGTCCAGCACGCGGCGTGCGCCAATGGCGGAAACGTCAGCCACATGCAGCGCGCTGCCCGATAACAGCGCGGCGAGGCAAACAATGAGGCCCGGACCGCTGCTCAGCGAATTGAGCAGCAGCATGCGGTCGGCCGGAGTTAGACGGAACCACTGCATTCTGAGTGCGGCGCTGGCCAACATCTGTCTTTGCGAGCGGACGATGCCCTTCGGACGGCCAGTGCTGCCGGAGGTATAGACGACGAGACAGGGGGCGTCCGGCGGTCCCGGCCGCGGCATGCCCGCCGTAGCGGCAGTGTCGGAGGCGTGTACCGGGATCAGCGGCAGGGCGTATGGCATGGCGGGCGCGGTACCGTCCGGCCCCAGGATCAGCCCGCCGGCGCCGGCATCCGCCAGGATGTCGGCCAGCCGCGCAGCCGGGTGGTGAGGGCTGAGGCTGAGGCAGGGGCGGCCAGCCGCCAGACACGCCAGGATGCTGCAAGCCGCATCCACCGGGTCCGGCAGCAGTGTGGCGATAGCTGCGCCTGCCTCGGTCGCCGCGTCGATGCGGGCGGCCAGGGAAGCCGCCTGCTCGTGCAGTGCGCCATAGCTGACCCAATTCATGCCGGCCTGCACGGCAGGTGCTGCCGGCTGACGCCGCGCCACTGCGGCGAACAACTCGAAGAGCGGGTGCTCAAGCCACTCCTCGCCCGGATCAATCCCTGCCGGCGCGGGCGGGCCATCGAGACCGGCCGGAGCCGTTGTCGGCCGCCACCATGCGTGCGCAGCCGGCCGATGCAAGTCTGCATTCGTGGCTTTCGCCGATGCGCTTTCCATTCGGCGTTTAGGATCCTTCCACCGAGGCGAAGTTGCCGTACCGCAATGCCGAACATACGGCAGGCCGGGGGCACAGAGCCACGATCGGATTGCGCCAGTGCTTGCCTTCGTGGCGCGCGAGGGACGATGCTGTTCCGGCACGTCACGCCAGCAGGGCATCCGACAGGACACAATGAGCGGCAGCACGCATATCGTGTTCGGACGCCGCGGCAACAGCTTCCAGCATTTGCTGGGGGGCTGGTCACACGACGACGAACTCCGCACCTGGACGATCGGCCACGAGAGCTACGCGGTGCTGCCGTGCCCCCGCCGCCGCGCGACCTACCTGCTGACGATCACCGGGTTCGCTTTTACCGCTCCAGCAGTGCCGTTCCAGCGTCTGCTCGTCGAAGCGAACGGCAGCGAGGTGGGACGGTTCCTGCTCAACGGGCTGTTCAAGATCGAATGCGCGCTGCCCTGGAATGTGCTCGCCGACGCCAATGAGCTGTCGATCCGTTTCCGCCATCCGGATGCAGTCCGCCCCTGCGATGTCAGTGGCATCGACGATCGTCGGTGGATTGCCGTCGGATTTCAGGAGTTGACTCTGAGCCGCCCGCCGGCCGGAGCCTTGGCGGTGCACCGGACAGATCCTGCGCCGCCCGCGGATGATGCGCTACCCGAGCCGTTGCTCCTCCACGAGCCGAATCCGCTGGGTCCGCAGGCCGTGCCGTTCCGACACATCAGTCCGGACTGGTCCAGCCGCCCGGTCTTTGCGCATTTCGCCGAAGTTGTCGCGCGCAACCCTGAGAAGGTGGCGATTCGCGATCACCATTTGGCCGTCACGTTCTTCGAAGCGATGCAGCACGTGACGGGGATCGCCGCGCGCATCGCAGGCGCGACAGTGCCGGGGGCGCGTGTTGCAATTTGTCTGCCCAACTCCATGTGGTTACCAGTGGCGGTGCTTGGCTGCCTGGCGGTTTGTCGGCCGTGTGCCCTAGTCGATCCAGAGCGCAACGAAACCATCGGCGACCCAGAGGCGACCTTGCGGCCTGCTCTGAAAATCGTACACGCGGCAATGCCGCCTGTGGTTGCCGATGTACCGCAGATCGTCCTGCCGGCGGAGGCACAACCGCCCGGCCAAATGGACGGGTGGGCCGAAACGGCAATCCAGGAGGCGGCACTCCTCATCTCGTCCGGGCGTGGCCGCAGTCGCTGGATCGAGAGAAGTGAGGCGGCCGTTCTACTCGATATCGGTCTCTATATCGAGACTTGCCATCTCAATGACGGCGATCGACATCTCCCGCTCGCGCCACTGTCGTCGGCAGATGGGCTGCGAACCATGCTGGCAGCGCTGCTGACCGGTGGCGAGCTGCACTTGGTCGATCAACGCTCGCCGGGTTCTGCCGAGCTGCTCTCCGCGATGCGGCATGCGGCAACGACGGTCTGCAGCGGGCCTGCCTCGGCGCTCCTTTCGCTGGCACGATTGCCCAGTGCGCGCCAGAGCTTCCGTGCCATGCGCCTCGTTCGCATCGATGACGGGCCGCTGCATTGGAACGATGTCACCGTGCTACGCACATTGCTGCCGGACGCCTGTCACATCCTCTATGCCTACAGTCAGGCAGAGACCTTCACCTGCATCCAGCAGTTCGTCACCACGCCCCCTGCCGGCGCCAGAGATACCGTGCCTGCTGGTTTTGCGCTGCCCGGCTTCGCGGTGTCTGTGATCGACCTGAGTGGCGCCGCGGTCCCTGACGGCGAGGTGGGCGAGCTCGTGGTGGGCGGGGCGTTCATCCTCGACGGCGTGCATACCGGACAAATGGCTCGCCGCAGCGGCAACGGGCTTTACGAGTTTGTTCAGCACTCCGATCTGCCCGTCGTCTCGATGACGGCGGGCTTCGATATCAACCGTGATCCCGTGCTTCGCGATGCGGTGCGCGCGGCCTGGCAATCCGTACTCGGCGTCCTTCCGCGCACGGATGAAACCTTTGCCTCGGCTGGCGGCGACTCGCTCAAGCTGCTCGAGTTCGCGGTGGAGGTTGAGCATCGGCTCGGGCGACGGCTACCGATGTCGCTGCTCGCATTGCAGATGGGGGCGGAGGAGATCGCCGCAGCGTTGGCGGCCCCGAACGCCGCAGCGGGCAGCACGCTTTCGCTGCTCGCTCACGAGCTGATGCTGCGCTTCGAGAGCCTGGGTGGCAATTGCGAGTTCGGGTGGGCCCAACGCGCCTGCCAGGTCGAACCGTACAGTTTGCTGCGCTTCACCGGTACCACGGCGACCGGGCTAATCGCCGCTCTGGAGAGCGGGTTCGAGGGTTTCGGCGATCCCGCGACCCTCCGTATCACCGTAAGGCCGGATGGCGAGTACTCTGTCCACGAGACTCGTTCCGGCTTCGAGTTTCACACCGATGTCAAGGTCCATCAGGTCGCCGCGAATGACATACTGGCTCGGGAGTCCAAGCGACTTGGCTTCCTTACCGATCGAATGCGGGACGGCCTGCGGCGCGCACGGAATATTCTTGTTTACCGTTCGCGAGGTCCTCACGAGGATAATGCCATGCTGGCGGTTCACCGAGGCCTGCGGCGGTACGGGCCGAACCGGCTGGTCTGGGCTGTCTCCGCGGATGCAGAGCATCCGAGCGGCAGCGCGCGGCAGATCACTGAGAACCTAGTGCTGGGATATGTCGATCCACTCGCCATGGCGGAGCCGGGGCAACCGGTGCTGGTCGAATCCTGGCTCCAACTTTGTGCCACTGCTCGTCGTCTGCTTTCTCACTGAAGCAGCTAACCGAAGCGCGCCCCAAAGTGGCGCCGCACCCTCTGGACCCTTAGTTCACGAAACGCACGATCATCTATACCAAGCTCCAGCGCAGACTGGTCGGCATCGGTGATCACGGCAATGCTGGCCGCCACGCATCGGCAAAGCCGCGCACGCGCGGTAGCAGGATCATGTCCCATGGGCTCGGCATCTCGCCCACCGGTACATGCACAAGACCCGGCGCGTTCGCCGCGAACGCCTCGCGCAACGCGCGCTCCAGCATCTCCGGCGTCGTCGCGCGCCAGGCGCGCACTCCGAAGCTCTCTGCGAATGAAACGAAATTCGGGTTGGCCAGGTCGCTGGCGATCAGCCGGTTGCCGTACTGCTCGCGCTGGATGCGCCGCACATTGCCGAACGCGCCGTCGTCGAAGACCACCGTTACGACCGGCAGCTTGTGCCGCACCGCCGTCGCCAGCTCCTGCGCCTGGTACATGAATCCGCCATCGCCGGCGACCGCAACCACCTTACGTCCCGGCAGCGCCGCCTGCACGCCGAGCGCGACGCCATAGCTCCAGCCTAGCGTGTCCTGATGCCCGGGTGAAAGATACGTCCGCGGCGCATAGACGGGGAACGCCAAGCAACTCGCGAACCCGACCTGGGTGACATCCTCCACATAGATCCCATCATCCGGCAGCGCTGCACGAATCGCGCGCAGGAATCCCATTTGCGGTTCCAGCCGCGCCAGACGCTCCTCGAACCACATGCGATGTGCCCGCATCTCTGCGTCGCGTCGCGGCCTATCGCGGTTGTGCGCCGGCAACTCGGCCAACAGCGCGCGCAGCACCGTCGCCGCATCGCCCAGCAGCGAGCAGGCCGGACGCCGAAACCGCGCCGGCTCGTCAGGGTCGATGTCGAGCCGCACGATCGGCAGCCCGTCATCCACCCCCCAGTTGCTTTGCTGCCAGTAAAGCCGCGTGCCCACCGCCAGCACCGCATCCGCATCCTTCCAGTAGCGATGCCCCTCGGTGAACGACACGGCGAGCCGATGCGTCGTCGGAATTGCGCCGCGGCCGCGGCGGAACGATGACACCGGCGCCTCCAGCGCTTCGGCGACCGCAAGCAACTCCGCGCCGGCATCCAGTGCCCCGCCGCCGGCCACGATCAGCGGACGCTCGGCCCGCCCGAGGATCGCCGCCGCCCGCGACACCGCCTCGGAATCGACCGGTGGAACCCTGCGTGGCGCGATCGGCGGAAATTCTACCGTGCCGACCTCCCCCCAAGTGTCGATCGCACATTCCAGCGCAACCGGTCGTGCACGTCCCGACGTCGCGGCGCAGACCGCTTCGGCCACCAACTGCGGTGCCTCGTGCGGCGCACGGATGCGGGCGGCGTGCTTGGTGATGTGCCGCAGAAGCCCAAGCTGGTCCGCGATCTCGTGCAGATGCCCGTGCCCCTGGTCGATTGCAAAGGAAGCGATCTGTCCGGCCAACGCGATCACCGGCGCTCCCATCCCGTAGGCCGTCAGCAGCGCCGCCGAGGCATTCAGCAGTCCCGGCCCTGGCACGGTGGCAAAGACCTGCGGGCGTCCGGTTACCAGTGCGGCGCCGAGCGCCATGTAAGCCGAAGTCTGCTCGTGTCGCGGATGCAGCACGCGAAAGCGCCCCTCGGCCCGCTGCGCCGCGTCGAACAGATGGTCATTGTGCACGCCGGGAAGCGCATAGAGCGTGTCGATCCCGTGCCGGATCAGGCTTTCGACCACCGCTTCGGCAGTGGTCATGCGCGCGGCGCTCATGCCGCACAGCCATTACGCAGAAGCCGCAGGAAACAGCGTGTGCTGCGTTCCTCGACGGTCGTCGGGTCGCCACGCAACACCTCAAAATGTGTTTCTTCGTCGTCACGCCAGAAGCGTACGTCGAGCTTCTGCTTGCCGAGTCTGAGATCATACAGCGTCACATCGGGCAGCCACTCCGGCAACCACGGATCGACATAGAGCCGCCCGCGCGGTGCATCGGGCTGGATGCCTAGCAGGACCTGCAGCAGCATGAAGGCAGTTCCGGCCGCCCAGGCCTGCGGCACGTTGGCGCCCGGATATTGCACCGGGAACGAACCCGGTGTCCTCTCGATACCGGAATACAGCTCTGGCACCTGGTACAGCAGGAAATGGCTCGCCGCGGTGATGATGTCGTGCGCGATCTCCGCTGCCTCGCGGACGAATCCGTAACGCCTGAAACCCTCGGCAATCAGGCCGTTGTCGTGCGGCCAAACCGACCCGTTCTGGTACGAGTGGGGGTTGTAGGCGGGATGCTCGGACGACAACGTGCGAATGCCCCAGCCGCTATTCATGTCGGGCGCCATAAGCCGCGCTACCACGCGGCCGGCCCGCTCTTCCGGCACGATGCCGGAGAACAGCAGATGCCCGGGATTGGATGCTACCGTCCAGACCGGCCGCTTCTGCCCGTCCAGCATATAAGCGTAAAAGCCGCTCCGCTCGTCCCAGAAACGATCGTTGACGCGCTGGAAAAGCTGTGCCGCCTTCGCCCGCAGTGCCCCGGCGTGATCAGGTCGATCGAGAGCGTCGTAGATCTCGGCCATGCGCAGCCAGGCAGCGTACACATAGCCCTGCAGCTCGCATAACGCCTTCGGGCCTCTCACCCGTGTGCCGTCAGTATAGACCATGGCGTCCTCGGCGTCCTTCCAGGCCATGTTCTCATACCCGGCCGGCGATCGCGTCTGGTACTCCTGAAATCCGTCGCCGTCGCGGTCGCCCCAGTTATCGATCCAGTCCAGCGCCGCTTCGGCATGCGGCAGATACCGCTCCAACAGCGCATCGTCGCCGGTGGCGCGCCACGTGGCATGCAGCACGATCAGGTAGAGCATCGTAGCGTCGGCAGTACCGTAATACGGCGTGTGCGGGATCAGTCCGAAATGTGCCAGCTCGCCGTAGCGCAGCTCATGCAGGATCTTGCCCGGCTCGGCATCGCGATAGTCGTCCCGCTCCCGCGCCTGCAAACGCCCGAGCACGTCGAGCGCGCCGCGGGCGAATTCCGGATAGACCAGCATGTTCTGCAACGAGACGATCAGGCTGTCGCGGCCGAACAGGGCGACGAACCAGGGCAGCCCGGCGGCCGGGACGAACACCATGTGGTCGGTCCCCTCGGCCGGTAGCCGAAGCGCCGCCATGTCCTCGATGGCCTGCTCGTAGAAATGCCGGAAATCCTCGTTCGAGGTGCGGATCTTCAGCACCCGCCGCCGCCACTCCAGCGCCTCCTTTGCGTGCTGGGATTCGTTCGCGAGATGCGTACAGTCGGGCGAACCAGGGTAACTCTTGTCGCCGTCGACCAGCTCATACAGCAGACAGGCATGCCAGCTCGCGCCGGGGTCGAGCCGGATCTCGAAGCTCAGCCGGCCGTTGGCATAAACCGCCTGGGACGCGTCGCAATGCGCGGCGACGTTCACCGCGCGCAGAAAGTCACGGTTGCAATAGGTTGTGCACAGAACCTGGCTGCTCTCCGCCCAGTCGGTGCTGATGCGGCCGCGTCGAACAATCTTCTGCTGCTTGACCTCGAATAGGTCGGCGAAGTCGGAGCGAAACGCGATCTCCAGGTTGAAGCGCACCGGCTTCGTGCTGTGATTCGTCAGGTCGAAATCCTCGTGCAGCCCGCCCGCCACCGCACGACCTAACTTGAGCCCGAGGCTACGCGCGGCGATCGCCCCGTCCTCGGTCAGGATGTCGCGATTGGCCAGAAAAATCTGTGCGCTGTCATAGGTCACTGCGCCGCCGCTCAGAACCTCCCACGGCTCGCCATTGGCGTAGACCGCCCAGGCGCTGATCAGCCGCGTGTCGAAGAAATAGAGCCCGTGGTCAGATGGCCACTCGATCTGACCGTCTGGTCGTGTGACCAGCACCGTATGGCCCTGATGAATGGAAATCTGCGGCGGGCCGACCTCGACCTTGAACGACATGCACAACTCCTCATGGCCTGGGCCACGGGGGTTTAACCGTCGGAGGCCACCCCGGTCAGGCGCTTCAGCATAAATACTCGATCATAGCCGCCCTGGCTGGCGCGGGCGTACTCTTCCCAGCCATGCGCACGGTAGATCGCCAGGTTCTCGTGCATCTTCTCGTGCGTGTAGAGCCGTAGCTCGCGATACCCGCGCCGAGCCGCCTCTGCGTCGGCAAAGCCAAGCAGTCGGCGACCGTACCCGCAACCCTGCCGGCCGGGCGCAACCGCGATATTGTCGAGCAACAGGTGGTCCGGCTCGGAAACCAGGACCAACACGCCGGCGATCGCGCCCGCCTCGGTCAGCACCCACGCCTCACCGGCGGCGATCCGCTGGGCGTAGTCGTCCAGCATTGGGCCGGGCGGCTTGCCGATGCGGGGAATATACTTGGCATAGGCGTCACGGACGATCCGCTCGACCGCCGGCTGGTCCTCCGCGACGGCGAGCCGGATCTCTGCCGCGGTGCCGCTCACGGCATCGCCCTTATTTGTTCCGGCTGTTCCTCCAGTGCCCGCACCTGGGCCCGGAGTGCCGCGATCTCCAGCCGAGCATAGGGACCGGCCACGTCGTCGGCGAAGCACACGAGCAGCTCCCGCTCCTCGGCGTTGAGATCGGCACCGCTGCGATGCGGCCCATAGAGAGCAATCGCCAGCCCGTCCGCCACCGGGACGCAGAACACCGGCGCCTGAAGCCCGTGCGGAAACCCCGGCACGTCCGCGACGCTCTTCAGCCGGTGGGGATGCATCCGCTGGCGATCTACCGCCAATGCCATCCGCATCTCCGGAGCAAGGCGCGTGGCCGTGCCGTCGTCCCACCCGAGCGCACCTGGGCAGCGACGCCACGCCCCGTCATCGGCGCGAAACAGCGCTGCCGAAGCAAGGTGCAGCGCCTTTGCTGGCGCGTCGGTCAGGCAACGCTCCACCTCCGCCGTGACGCGGCACGCGCGCAGTTGGTGGCCGGCTTGCATCAGCCGATGCCGCGCGCGGCGGAAGCCGGGGCTCAGCGCGTGATGCGTCAGCTCGGCGACCAGATCGTGCATCCGGGTCAGCGCGAACGCGATCAAGCCGCCTCCGAGCAGCCAGCCCCAGAGCGGTAGGTGCAGCTCCTCGTGCAGCGAACTGATCTGCTCCCCTAGCCAGAACATCGGCACGCTCACCAGCAGCGCGAACAGCGTCACCCGGCGCAGAGGGATGGCAACGTCGATCACGTGCGGCCGGCGCACTGCTTCGAAGACGAAGGCGACCAGGATGCCGTTCAACAGGTAGAACAGCCCCAGCGTCGCATCCGACAGGGGGCTGCCGACCAGCGGCATGAACATGCTCGTCGAGGACAGGCTCTCAGCAAAGATAAAGGCTGGCAGGCCGATCAGGCAGCCCCAGATCACCCAGCGCAGGCGCTGATAGTCCTGCGGCTGTTGGCCGTGGCGTCGGGCGAACAAGATCGCCAGGACCATGACGTCCATACCCCAGCCCGCTATGAAGCTTGCACGCGTGACCGTCTCGCTCCGGTAGCCGAACGCCGCGCCGAAGCTGGCGAGCTGCAAGCCGATCAGAACCACGGCGATCAACGGCAGTGCACGCTCTACTGGCCGCCAGCGCGGCTCTGTCTGGTCGCGTGGCACCCGGAGCGCGAACAGCAGAAGGCCCACATACCCGGCCCCGACAACGACCGATTGCACCAGCTCCTGTGCCACTAGCAGGAACTGGCGCTCTTCCAGCCAGGCATAGGCTTCGTAGTCGGCCCCGGAATTGAACCAGATCGCGTAGAGAAAGAAGCCCCAGGTCATCGGTCCGGGCCGGGTCCAGACCAGCCATCCGGCGCCTAGGATCACCAGAATGGCGACGACCTCGTTCAGGGCGAGCACCATTTTCTCGTCCCATTTCGGCGAGATCGGTGCGGCGCTTATTGTAACAAGCCGGCGCGGCTGGCCGGGTGCCACTACGACAAGCGAGACAGTGCGGCCGGGATATACGCGCTGCGGCCCGCCCATGCCGCCCACCACCGCCAGCAAATCAATGCAGGCGGCCGAGGGTGGCAAGGTGCAGCGCATGGCCCAGAGGTCGATGTGCTCGCCGTGGCGCAGCCCTGCTCGCCAAGCTGGGGAATCCTCCAGCGTGGGGAATGGTCCCTGCATGTCGTAGACCAAGCCGTCATTGTCGGCGGCAAAGCCCAGCGAGCCGAGCGGTCGGACCAGGCGTATGAGATCTGGTACGACCAGCAGCAGCGCCCAGACCGCCAGCAGGATCAGCAGCCCACGACCGGCGAGGCTCTTACGTGCCGCTGCCGCCTGCGCGTGCATGCTGTCTCCCTGATCCGATACAGAGGCGTGCTCGTGTCTATCGCCCCAGCGGTCGCGCCTGCAACCGTCGGCAATAGCGTCGGTTGTACGTAAATGGCATCGAAGGTGGCATTGTAGGCGGAACGATTCCGCCGCTCTTAGCCCACTAATTCCTGCCTGTCCGCGTCGCTCGCAGCGAGTAGGCGAGGGGCAGCCATGGTCGGTCCGGCCAGCAGTAGAGGCCGGCTTCGTCCTGCACCAGGCATTTGAACATCCGCCACGGCACCCTGTCGTGTTCGTGCAGCCAATCGAGCCGCAAGCCTGCCTCGATCAGCGCAGTGAGCACGTCACCCACCGGATGCAGCCATTGATGCGTGGTGGCATTGGTCAGTCGCGCGTCCGGATCTGCATAGTCGTTCGGATCGGAATCGATCAGCGGAGCACGGCCGAGATACGGCATGAAGAAGCCGGGCCAACCGCCTGGCATCCCGGCAAAATCATCGAACACCAGGGCCGCCGGATGGCCTTCGGCAAAATAGAAGAATCCGCCTGGCTTGAGAAACTGTGCCACCACGGTGGCCCAGCCACGAATATCAGGTAGCCAGCAGATCGTGCCCCAGGTGGCGAACACGCAGTCAAACCCGCCGGGCTCCGGGATCGCCGCCAGCGCATCGTACACGTCCGCGGTGACGAAGTGGACCCGCTCCGACAATCCCAGCTCGGCCGTCAGCCCACGCGCCGCCTCGATGGCAGCAGGTGAGAAGTCCAGCCCGACCACCTCTGCCCCGCGCTGCGCCAGTGCGAGCGAATCAGTTCCAATATGGCATTGAAGATGCAGGATTCTGAGGCCATCGACTGGCCCCAGCTCGTCTTCGACTATGCGCAGCCGCCCGCGGCCGGCACGCAGCGCACGCAGGTCGTAGCCGCGCGCACCCAAATGCACGCCGACACGTTCGTCCCAATTCGCACGGTTCAGCCATCGCCATTCCGCTTCACTGCCTGCCATCGCGCTTCCATTTCGTCCAAGGTCATCTCAGACAATGTCTTTCCTTCATGAGCAGCGGATTCTTCCATCGCATTGAAGCGTCGAGCGAACTTTCGGTTGGCACCGCGCAGGCACTCCTCCGGGTCGAGCGACAGCTTCCGAGCCAGATTCGCCAGCACGAACAACAGATCGCCCACCTCATCAGCCAGCCGTGCAGGGTCGGCATCGGTCAGTTCGGCCCGCACTTCGGCGATTTCCTCGTCGAGCTTGTCTAACACCGCGGCCGCATCCGGCCAGTCGAAGCCGACGCAGGCGGCGCGGGCAGTCAGCTTGGCGGCGCGCGCGAGGGCAGGGAGCCCCACCGGCACCCCGGCCAGCGTGCCGCTCTGAGCCTGGCCAGCGCGCTCGGCCGATTTCTGTGCCTCCCAGGCAGCGGACTGAGCCTCCGCCGAACGAGCCGCAGCGTCGCCAAACACGTGCGGGTGCCGGCGCAACATCTTGTCGGAAATCGCCCGCGCGATATCCGCGAAGGCGAAGAGTCCCGCCTCCTCCGCCATGCGGGCGTGGTACACGACCTGGAACAGCAGATCGCCGAGCTCGTCCTGGAGCGCGGCGAAGTCTCGGCGGGCGATCGCGTCCGCCACTTCATAGGCTTCCTCGATCGTGTAGGGAGCGACCGTAGCGAAGCTCTGCTCGCGGTCCCACGGGCAGCCACGGGTGGGGTCTCGCAGCGCCGCCATGATGTCGAGAAGGCGACGCAGCTCGGTCTCGGGGGATCGGTCCTTGGGCATGGCAGCAGCGGATAGAGGCCGGGCATCCGCCAGGCAAGCGTGTCGGCCTACTTCGGGGGCTGCAAGGTCACTCCATAGCGGCTGTAAATACGGGTGATGGTGCCATCGGCCGTTAGGTGATCGACGGCCGCATCGATCGCCTGCTGCAAGGCGGCGTCCGGGCGGCGCAGCCCGATCGCGACGTTCCAGACAAGATCAGCCTGCGCCTCATCAGGTGCCAGGATGGTGACCGGATGCTCGGGGTGCCTGATATTGTAGTATCCGGCACTGACCGGAGAGACCGCGGCAGCGTCGATCTGATGGTCGGCGAGGGCATCCAACATGTCCTCGTCGAATCCGAACACCGAGGTCGGCACATGCCGCCGATCGAGCGTCATCGCAGCGAGCGAGCCGCTCTGAACCCCAACTTTGGTCCGCCCATTCAGCGTCGCAAACGAGGTGATGGGGCTGCTCGCCGGAACCGCAAGTACCACCCCGCTGCGGTAATATGGCTTCGACAGCTTGATGCCGAAATCCGGCGGTGCATCCGGCGCCGCAATGGTATCCAGGATGATGTCGCAATTGGTGCGCGGGACCTGGTAGGAGATCAGGATCCAGTCGGTCGCCAGCGATACCCCGAGCTGCTGCGCCAGCGCGCGGCCGAGCTCGACCTGAAACCCGGGCGGATCAGCCGTCCGGCTGGCGAACGGCAATGAGTTGGGATGCGCGCACATGCGGATCTCGCCGCTTTCCCGCACGGCGGCCAGGGTTCGTGCCCCGGCTGAGCCGATGACGCCGCCGGCGGCAATGGCCGCCAGCCCGAGCAACACCCATCTCGTACCTCGCAACACGTGTGTCCTCATCCCTGGTCCGGCTTCAGCGACCGGATGTATTTGATGATGGCGTCGATATCGGCATCGCTGAACATCGAGCCGAAGGCAGGCATCGCACCCTCCTTGCCATGCCGTATCCGATAGCGGATGAAATCGTCGCTCCTTGTCGTGTTCATGAGCTGCGGTCCTCGTCCGGCAGCGCGGCCGCCGTCACTGTGACACCAGCCGCAGGTGGTGGCAAAAAGCTGCGGCACGTTGAGCGAGGACTGCGTGGCGGCTTGTTGCGCCGCGGCCGCGTGAGCACCGCTCACTGTAAGCATCAGCAGTGTGTTTCTGAGCGAGCTCATTCCGCTGGTCGACGAAAAATACCCCGAGGGCGAGTGCCGCCCTCGGGTCCGTCAGCTTACTTCAACGCATAGACGACTAGCACGCCATCATCTCGCGGCATGCTCTTATATGGCTCGCCGAACGTCGGGGCGAAATCGTCGCTGACCATACCGCCGAAGCCCGCCACTACCGCGATGTACTGTTTGCCCCCAGCAAAGTAGCTCATGATGCCGCCCTGATGGCCGATGCCGTCGCTGTGGTTCCACAGCTCGGCGCCGGTTGCCGCGTTGTAAGCGTGCAGCACGCCGCGGCTATCTGGCACGAAGAGCAGGTTGCCGGCCGTCGTGAGAATGCTCGCCATCGGTGGCTCGGGATAGCGGATCTCCCATTTCTTGGCCCCGGTGATCGGGTCGCGGGCGTCGAGATGGCCGTAGATCTGCCCTCCGGGCGGTGGCACCAGCTTGAAGTTCGCCCCGATATTGAGCTGCACCACCGGCTCGGTCACCGGCGTTGTCTTCTGCACCGTCAGGTCGATGCACCACTCGTTGCCAATCTTGTAGTAGAGGCCGGTCTGCGGGTCGTAACTGCCCGAATTCCAGCTCACGCCGCCATCGATCGCCGGGCACAGCGGCTCGGATTGCTTGCCTTCCGAGAAGTCGCGCCGGCCGACCAGCTCCCCGGTCTTCGGATCGATGTTTTTGACGAAATTGCTGTTCTGCAGAAGATTATAGACGTTCTGCAGCTTGAGCTGAGGGTCGTACACGAATACGTAGCCGCTCTTGTTCGGGTGTACGATGAACTTCTCGCCGTTGCGATCGAGCATCACGAACTCGCCGGGCGCGCTGTCGAAGTCCCAACTGTCGTGGGGTAGTTCCTGATGATAAAATTTCAGGGCACCGGTATCCAGATCGAGTCCAAGCACCGAGGTGGTGTACAGGTTGGTACCGGGCCGCGCGCCGGTGTTCATCCAGTCTGAGCCCGCCCAGTCGTAGAGCGGCGCCGGGTTGGCGGTGCCCCAATAGACGGTGTTCGTATCCGGGTCGTAGGTGCCCGGCATCCAGCCGCCACCGCCGCCCGTGCGCCAGGTATCGTTGCCCCAGGTCTTCATCGCATCGTCGGTGCCGCCGACGGTCAGGAAGGTCCACTTCACCTTGCCGGTGGCTGCATCGACCCCATAGATCGGACCGCGGCCGGGCCACTCGCCGCCCTGGCTGCCGATCACGACGGTGCCTTTGGCGTAGAGCGGGGCCCCAGTGAACCCGACCGTCAGCTTCTTCGAATCCTGCAGTTGGGTATCCCAGACCGGCTTGCCAGTCTTCATGTCGAGCGCAATCAAGTGGCCGTCCACAGTGCCGACGAACACCTTGCCTTCGCCCAACGCCACGCCGCGGTTGTACGGGGAGTGGGTCTGACGCGCCACCAACTCTTCGTCGAGCTCAGGGAAATAGGACCAGATGACCTGCCCGGTAGCGCCGTCCAGCGCGAAGACACGGCTGTACGATCCCGTATAATAAAGTACACCGTCGGCCGCTAACGGCATCGACTGCAGGCCGCGCGTTGATTTGCCGGGCACGTGGATCCAGGCGACCGCGAGGTTCTGTACGTTGTTGGTATTGATCTGGTCCAGGCCGCTGTAGTCCCAGTCCTTGTAGGAACCGTGATAGGTCAGCCAGTCGTTCGGACTGCCAGCGGCGATGCGGGCCGTGTCGATCGGCTGGGCGAGTGCAGACGGAGAGACGAAAGCCGCACCCATAGCCAGTGCCGCGGCGGCAATGAGTTCCGGAGCTGTTCTGCGCATCGTTTTCCCCCGAATTCGTTGTGTTTGATCGCCCGCGTAGCTCGAGAAGCGTGCGGGCGAGGATCATAGCGGGCTATCGAGGGGTTTGCCAATCGTCATTGATATTGGGCTCGATCAGTTTCCCCTAACCGGCCCGAAAAGGAGAGGGCAGGCTGTGAGCATGGAAGCGCGGGAGAGGGTAGGGACCCCACCTGCGTCTCCGTCAGCGCGGCGGTTCCGCCGGATTATCATCAAGCAAGTGAGCGTCCCGGAGCGATGCCGGTCGATTGCTGGAATGTGAACGCTCCTGATCGTCATCACCCTGGCGCGGGCTTTCTGCCTCCTCGACTGCGGGGTCACAATGGCTGCATGCGACAGTACTATGGACAGGTACTATGTACGTCACCTCGGCGCATGGCCCATGTCTATGCGCTGGATCCCGCGACCGGCAAGCTGAAGTGGGGGACCATGCGCAGTCCGCACGTCATCGCGTTCGCGGCCAATCGAGGCATCGGGCTGCTCGACGGTAACGTCCATATAGGTACGCTGGACGGGCGCCTGATCGCGCTGAACGTCGAGACCGGGCTGAAGGTGTGGGACAAGGTCACGCCGAGCCAGAATGAGTGCGGCTTCTGGACTGCGGAGAAGGACGCCGTCTATATCGCCGGGCAGTTCTATCTGGGCGGGACGTTCCCGAAGTTGGTCGGACCTAAGAGTTTGTCCGGGAACATTGCTAGTTCCTGCATAGCCGTCTGACCATGAGACGGATGGAAGCGAGCAACAGAAAGGCACGCGCCTTCACATTGAGATTTTCCCAATCCTTACCCAGTCGACGACATCGGTTGAGCCACGCCAACGTGCGTTCGACCACCCATCGCTTTGGTAGCACGACAAAGCCCTTGGCCAGGTCAGATCGTTTGACGATCTCCACCTCGGCCTGCGACACGACACGCTTCAACGCCTCCTGGAATCGCCGCCCCTGATAGCCGCCATCGGCATAAAGCTTCAGCAGGAACGGAAACATCCCGAACAGCGTCGCCAGCAGCATGGCGCCGCCATCGCGATCCTGGATGTCCGCCGCCGTCACGATGGCCTGTAGCAGCAAACCCTGGGTATCGACCAGGACGTGCCGCTTCTTGCCCTTGATCTTCTTCCCCGCATCATACCCATGCGGATCGATCGAGGCCCCCCTTTTTCGGCGCTCTTCACGCTCTGCGCATCAATCACCGCGGCGGTCGGGCTGGCCTCTCGCGAGGCCTGCTCACGACATTTCACATACAATGCGTGATGCAGTCGCTCCAGCGTGCCGTCCCAGGTCCATCGTTCCAGATAGTCGTGCACTGTGCTCCGCGGCGGCAGGTCCTTGGGGATCGCCCGCCATTGGCAGCCGGTGCTCAGCACATACATCACGCCGTTCACCACCTGGCGGATATCAACGCTCCGCTTGTTGCCGCCCGGCTTGGCCGGGGGGATCAATGGTTCCACCTCGGCCCATTCGGCATCAGTCAGATCGCTCTCATAGCGCAGTCGGGTGCGGTCGTACCGCGTCCGGTTCTCCTTGGTCCACATCCAGTCCTCCGAATCGATGCTCGGGGGAGAGAGAATCACAGGCAATTCAATGGCTTCAAGGGTGACCCGCTAAGCAATTCTAAAAACTCAATTTGTTCCCGGACGGACACTTAGGAAGAGATTCGAACTGAGACACTACCGGGATTTGCGGGACGAGCATTGGCGCCGGGGAATGCCGGTCCGGTAGCAATACAGCACCGCTTCGACGAACAGGCGGTTGTCCGCTGCGGTCACCCCGACCGAACCCTCCCGGGCTCCCCTGGTCGTCGCGAAGTCCGTAGCGGCGCATCGGTCAGCTCTCCCCAGCTGACCGCCTACGAATCGAAGTACGCGCGGTGCCGGAAACGGCTATTCGCTGCCTCGTGCTGATTGCCGCCGGACTGTTGCATTTTGGACTCATCTGGACGGCCCTAGGACTGCATCCTTTACGGGATCCGCTTCGGCATGAGCACCATACAGACGTTCCTGTTCAACAACGAATACGATCGGATCTGGAGCGTACTGGTATGATTCCTTGGGACCTTGTTTGCGGACGTTGACGCCGAATACTTCTACTGCAACTGCGCGTCTATCGATGAATGGCGCCGTGTGGCACGCGCTTTACGAATTCATGTGCTGGCCATAACTGACAAAGGAAAATGACAATGCGTCGCCTAAACCTCGCACTTCTCACCGCGGTCCTTCTGCCTGGTATTGCCGCAAGAGCTGCCACGCTCGCGCTTCCGAGCGTCGTCTTCACATCACCGTCTTCGACCTCGATCACCTGCACAGAGACGGCGGCGAGCAATCTCGTTGTGCCGGTCGCAAGTGGCACAGTGATCTTCACTTGCACCGTCGCGCCCAGCAATTGGGCTGGCACCGTCTCCTTGTCGGGCGGCTCGCCGTTCACGATCTCCGGGCTGTCTGGCAATACCTTCAACGTATCGCTGTCCACGGCGGTCACGACGCCCGCGACCAACTCACCTGGCACGCTGACGACGAGCCCTTGATGCTACGCTGGCTGCCGACGTGGCTGCTGCTCCCCGCGGCAGCCAACGCGGCGACGCTCTCGCTTCCGAGCGTGACGTCGTGGCGATCCCCGCTGCGCCTGGCTCGGGCGGCTGTGCTTTTGCGGCGACGCCATATGCACAATTCAACGCCGCGATTCTCGGCGGCGTCCTGAGTAGCGAACCGGCGGAGACTTTCTGGAACAACATTACCCAGCTCCAGGGCGGCAACAATAGCTGTTGGGGGTCGTTCGGAGAGGACGCCCCGACCGGCGAAAATCCGATGTTCCAGGCCGATACCTACTCAACCACGGCCAATAATGTCGCCACCAATCCGGAATGGGTCAGCGTCGGGCGCACGACGACGGGGACCGAGAGCAAGCCGCCGAACGGCGCAAACTTTGCACTGCAAGCCGGCTCGCCGGCGATCGGCTACGGACTGACGGAGAGTTATCTGCCGGCGCAGTCGGTCGATGCCGGTGCCTGTTATCACACGCTGGAGACTTGTCCGTGAGTAAAGACTTTGCGGCGCCAGCGAAGCGCTGCGACTGGCTTTTGCAGAGACAATCCGTGCGGTGTGACGGTCACTGGCTCCTGCGGAGGGGCCGAGCGGGGAGACGCTGTACCGCGACCCGGCCAGCTTGGCGCAGGCTATCGAAGCGGCGCTCGCCGGAGTGCTCGATGAACTGCAGATCAACGTAGAGAGGCTGGACGATGAGGGATGACGAACTCGACTTTGACGCCCGCGCGTAGCAGAGCAAGGACCGCAAGAGCATCCTCGCCCTTATCGTTGCTGCTGCGATCGTAGCCATCGCCGGCGTGCTAGCGTGCATCTTCGCATGATCGGCTCGATTGCGCAAATCTGGAGACGATCTGAAATGACCCTACTCGGCACATATGTCGGTAATCCCGACGGAAGCGTGTAAGCGCCATATAGAGATGTCACCCCTCTGCAAAATAGAGATGTCACCCTCAGGGGTCTTGGGGTCCCGGGAGCGGTGCCATGGCGGTGATGTCGATGAGCACGCAGGAGTTCAGCCGGCTGGAAGTTCTGCTTGGCGTCCAGTCCGGGCGGCTGCGCATCGCGGATGCCTGCAGACTGATCGGGATTTGCCGGCGTCAGGCACTGCGGTTACTGCGCGGTCTGCGCCAGGAGGGCGCCTCCAGCCTGGTCTCGAAGCGCCGCGGTCGGCGCAGCAACCACCGATTGCCGGACGCGGTCCGGGCCCTGGCTCTGACGATCGTGCGCGAGCGGTATCGCGACTTTGGGCCGACGCTGGCGGCCGAGAAGCTGGCAAAGCTGCACGGCTGCACGGTCTCGCACGAGACGCTGCGGCAATGGATGATCGCCGACGGGCTGTGGGTCGACCGGCGCCACCGCCTGCCCTGCCCGCATCAACCACGACGCCGGCGGGAGTGTCTCGGCGAGCTGGTGCAGATTGACGGTTCGGAACACGCCTGGTTCGAGGACCGTGGTGCGGTTTGCACGCTGCTCGCCTTCATCGACGATGCGACCAGCCGGATCATGGAACTGCGCTTCGCGGCATCGGAATCGGCGTTCGACTACTTTCGCTCGATGCGCCGCTATCTCGAGGCACACGGCAAGCCGGTCGCATTGTATAGCGACAAGCACAGCATCTTCCGGGTGAACAACAAGGATGCCATCGGCGGCGAGCGGATCACGCAGTTCGGGCGGGCCCTGGCCGAGCTGAACATCGACATCATCTGTGCCAACATTCCGCAGGCCAAGGGTCGGGTGGAACGTGCATTTGGCACGCTGCAAGACCGGCTGGTGAAGGAGTTGCGGCTCGCCAACATTGCCGGCATCGAAGCAGCGAACGCCTGGTTGCCGGGATTCATCACCGACTACAACAAGCGCTTTGGTCGAGAGCCATTGAACGGCACGGATCTCCATCGGCGCCTATCGCCCCGGGATGATCTTGATGAAATCCTGGCCTGGCGAGAGAAGCGGACTGTTACCAACAACCTGACACTGCACTATGATCGCATGATGTTGATCCTCGAACCGACGCCGCTGGCACGTAGCTTGGCGCGCAAGACGGTGGAGGTGGTGAACTACCCGGACGGTCGGTTCGCCGTCCGGTCCAACGGCAGCGACCTGCCGTTCCGGGTGTTCGACAAGATCCGCACGGTCGAACCGGGCACGATCGTGGAGAACAAGCGGTTGACCGAGGTGCTGGCGCACGTGCAGGCGCAGCAGGGAGCCTATGCGCCCAACCGACGCCGCCACCACCCTGCCCGGCAGCGGCCACCGAACAATCTCGAAGCGCCCGGCTTACCGTCCAAAGGTCGCCCGTCACGGCGTGACATCACCACGCTGCCGGCCTGACCGGTCAGCAAGGGCCCCGGTGCTCGGAGCCGTCAAGGACGGTCGCCTGCAGCGCCCGCCGCTTCGCGGTGCCTTCGGCATTCTTGACCGCTCCTCTGCGCGCCTCGGCTGGTGGCAGTTGTCGGGACATGGCGTAATCGCGAAGGACAGCCGGAACCGACCACCGGGTAGCCCTCCGTGACCACAACACGGAGCAACGCCATGGATCAGCAACACTACGTCGGACTCGACGTCTCGCTTGAGACCACCTCGATCTGCGTCATCGACAGCAACGGCGCTGTCGTTTGGCGAGGCAAGTGTGCCACGGAACCCGATGCGATTTGCCGGATCGTCCGCGCTCAGGCCCCGGCCCTCGCGCGATTCGGTTTGGAGACCGGCCAGCTCTCTAATTGGCTGACCCTCGGATTGCGGCGGCGCGGCTTGCCGGTCGTCTGCCTCGACGCCCGCCACGCAAAGGCGGCACTTAGCCTGCAAGTCAACAAGACCGATGCCAACGATGCACTTGGCCTCGCACAGGTCGTGCGAACCGGATGGTTCCGCGAGGTCGCCATCAAGAGCATGGACGCACAAACCCTGCGCATGTTGCTGATGGCCAGAGCGCAATTGGTTTCGCAGCGTCAGGCCGTGGCCAATAATATACGTGGTCTGCTGAAGACGTTCGGCCATGTCATTGCCCGTGGCTGCAAAGGCCCTTTCCCGATACGCGTCCGTGACGCGATCGGCGATAACCAGGCATTGTCGGCGATCATCGAACCTTTACTTGCGGCCTGGCTGGCCATCCGTGATCAGGTCACGATTTTTGACCGTCAGGTGGTGCTGAGAGCCAAGGCCGATGCCGCCGCACGCCGCCTGATGTCGGTGCCGGGCGTCGGCGTGATCGTTGCCCTCGCATATATGGCAGTGATCGACGATCCCTCTCGCTTCAAACAATCAACGTCAGTCGGGGCCTATCTCGGTCTCACGCCGCGACGTTATCAGTCCGGCGAGGTCGACAAGGCCGGTCATATATCGAAGTGTGGTGACGGATTGCTCCGCTCCTACCTGTTCGAGGCAGCGAACGTCTTGCTTGTTCGCCATCCGAAGCCATCGAAGCTCAGGACGTGGGGACTCGGCCTTGCCGCTCGGATCGGCATGCGTCGCGCCAAGGTGGCGGTTGCCCGCAAACTGGGCGTGATCATGCACCGCGTCTGGAAAGATGACCGCGATTTCGATTGGGGTGACGCAGTGGCCGCCGCATGAGCGCGGCGAGCCCCCGGATTCGCGAACAGAGATCCGCCTGATCGAGGCGGGAGCATGTCCCAGCCGGGACGAGGCCCGGCAACCCCGCGTCCTTCGTTGCGGCCCTTTCGAGGTGACCGCGTTCGGGACATAGGGGTGCCGACCTCCCCGACGCCACGTTGCGGCTGACAACAGACCGCGGAAAGAACCATGACCCGGCAGGACAGTAGCCCCCAACCTGATCGAGCGTTACGCCGTGCTCGCAGCCGTCAAGACCGCTTCGCGCCGCCTCCGGCGGTGGCCTGCGGCCAGTCTTGACCGTTGCTCCGCGCGGCGCAGTGTGATGATGCAGGCCGGGGCGGAGAAACGGCGCTTCAGCCGAACAAAGAAACTATCCGCGACATTCTCTGGTTTGGGCAATCCAGTGCGCAAGCGTGCGGGCGACGGACCCGGGGCTGACCGATCAGCTCTCCGAGCGCAGGGTCGCCTCGACGCGCTGGAATCAACCGCTCCCGCTGGGCGGGCCCACACCACCCCGCGAGGAGGGCGCGGACGCGGATGATGGACAGGTAGGGCTCCATCACCGCCGTCAGCGCCGCTTGTGACATGCCGGCCAGCCGCGCGTATTCGGACTGCATGACTGCATTGTAGGCGCGCGGCCGCTCCGGATCGGCAACGACGTCCGCGGTGAGTTCGGCAAGGATAATGTGGCTGGTAGCAAGGTCGAGGGCGGCGGGCGCGCGGACGATACCTAGCCAGTCGATCAATCTTGGACCATTCGCCGTCATGATCACGTTGTCGGGGTGAAGATCGCCATGGCACAGCCCGTCTCCCGGCGACAGGCGGTCGATCAGGGCGAGGATGCCGGCGGCGATGTGCTCCGGAATCCGGCCGCCGTCGTCGCGCAACGAGCCCGCCATCAAGTCGCGCAGGCGGAGCACCTCTGGCGGCGGGGGCGTCTTGTGGACGGATAGGGCGAGGGTCGCGAGGATCGAGCCCACCTGTCCGTTCGTCATGGCGCCGCTTCGCGAAAGCTGCTTCAGGGTCGGTCCGTCGAGGCGCGACAGCACGATGCCGAAGCGCCCGTCCAGCGTCACCTCGCCGAGCACCTCTGGCGCCGGAGCGCCGGCGGCGAAGGCGGCGCGGGTGATGTGGGCCTCGTACCGGGCGAGCCGTTGCGGTCGGCCGTCCTTGAACAGCTTCACCACCTGACCGGGCGCCCAGGCGTGGACGTCCGAGAACGCGCCTTCACCGATCTTCTCCCCCAGCGATCCCTGCACTGCCCTTCCTCCTGCGAAAAAAGTGAATACTGGCGGCGGGCAAAGTAAAACCCCTCCTGTCGCCGGAAGGTGGCTGAGCGTTGCAATGGTGGCGGGCGACTGGGTCCGGAATCCACCCATTGCCGACCTACAGGCGCGACAACATTTCGTCGATTCCCCACTTGCCAAGAGGTCCGCGATTAAAGAACGAAGGGCGTCCCGACCATTCGACCACGCCTCCGGCGGGTCGAACAAAGGGCATTGGGTATTCAGGAAGGCATTGAATGCGCGGCTCTTTGGGTTGGCCGGCCGCAGCCTGGGGGTGACATTTCTACTTTGCGCGCCGAGTGACATTTCTACCTTGCGCCGACAAAGCGTTCCTGCGAACATGGCTGCATACGAGGCGGCCTTTGCCGCGCACACGGCGTCGATCGGGAAGACACCGCAGTGCATGAACGCTTTCTGCTCTGACAACGGGGCAGGCCCGGGCACAGCCTCGTCCAGCCCCCCTGTGCAGCAGATGCAATGGACTGCGTGGAGCTGGTCACTGTCGCCGACAGCGAAGCTCTGCGTGCCAGTGGTCGGCATCCCAATGCTGTTCGCGGGTATGACCTCCGCCAGCTATGCCTCGATCGCCGCAGGGAGCTACGACTATATCTGGTCCGGCATTGCCCAAGCGTGGGCATCCAACGGCTTCATCACAATGTACGCGCGCATCGGCTGGGAATTCAACGGATCCTGGTATCTGTGGTCAGTGACGAACCTGACGCCGGCCCTACTTACCGAGTGGATCGCCGCCTGGAATCACATCGCACAGGTGATGAAATCCACCAGCCGCATCACCGTTAAGACAATCTGGAACCCGGCTTGCACGAGCTGGAATCAATTTTCTCTGGCGCAGTGTTATCCCGGCTCTACGTATGTAGACGTCATCGGTCCAGACCTCTACAGCGTTTGCTACCCAAACACCTCGCTTAGTGGTTTCAGTGATCCGAATTTCGTCAACACAACAACGGCTGCGTATTACGACTGGAAAGGCTACGTGCCATCCACCACGCCGACGAACACCTGGACGAGCGTCCTCGACACGCTGCCTGCCTGGATGGCGCAGGCTTACAACCGCGAGCACTATTGGGACTGGCCCGGCTCAACCGGATGGCAGCAACAGGATAATAACAACGCTATCGGCATGCAAGACATGCTGGCTTTTTGCAAGACTGAAGGCAAAAATATTGCCATCCCAGAATGTGGCACCGGTTTAAACCCCAATTACCCAAACTGCGGTATCAACAACGACGGTGATTTCCCACTTTACCTGCTGTCGCGTCTTACAGGCGCCGCCAGCGCCACGCCGAGCCTTAACCCGCCAGTGGCTGTCGAGCTCGTGAACGTCTGGGACATCGACGTGAGCGACGGCTCGTGGCTGTTTGCCTTGACGCCGCAATCGCTCACTGTGGCCGGCACCGTGACATTCAATGCCAACGGCACCATGGGCGTATCATTCCCAGCCGTCTCCACTACCCTGCAGCCAACCCCGCAGCCTGCCGCGCTGGCATCCTGGAAAACTCTGGCTGGAGTCCTGTAGTTGAACGGCTCGGTCACGCCACGGCAGGCAGACCGATCGGGGCAGTGTCGCTGATTGTTCCGAGCGTTTCCAGGCTCATGTAGCGACGCTGCACGGCCCATTCGTCGTTTTGTTCGAGCAGGATGGCGCCGACCAAGCGTACAACGGCCGCCTCGTTGGGGAAAATCCCGACCACATCGGTGCGCCGTTTGATCTCACCATTCAGCCGCTCGAGCGGATTGGTGCTGTGGATCTTGGCTCGGTGCTCTTTGGGAAAAGCCATAAAAGCAAGCACATCGGCCTCGGCCTCATCCATCAGGGCGGCGAGTTTCGGCGGTCGCTGCCGCGCGGGGTCGTAGCGGCGCCGGTTGGGCGCGAAGGCGGCCTGCTGCACCTGCACACGTGCCAGCACCTCAGTGAGCCGCTTGTTCTCCACGATCGTGCCTGGCTCAATCGTACAGGATCTTGTCGAACACCCGAAACGGCAGATTGATTCCCATCTGGCGGACAGCGAATCGACCGTCCGGGTAGTTCACCACCTCAACTGTCTTGCGGGCCAACGTGCGAGCCAGTGGCGTCAGCTCGAGGAGCAGCATCATGCGGTCGTAATGCAGCGTGAGATTGCGGGTGACGGTTCGTTGCTCCCGCCAGGCGAGAATCCTCGGCCGACTGCGGCCGGTGCCGATCTTTGGCGTTCAACGGCGCGCGGCCAAAGCGTCGATTGTAGTCGGCGATGAACACTGCCAACCAGACGTTCGCCGCCGCGATGCTGGCAATATCGGCGAGCCGTAACTCTATCACCAGCCGGTCCCGCAGTGTGCCAAACGTGCGTTCGACCCCGCCCCTTGGCCTACGGAATGTTGACACAGATGATGTCAATGTTCAGCTCTGCCAAGGCCCGGCTGAACTGCGTGATCCGCTCACCACCGGCGGCATCCTTGCTTCACGCGAAAGATGCTGTGCTTGTCGCTGGAGAACGCCACCGGCTTGCCGTACGCCTCGAGACACAGGCGGGTCGCGCGAAAATAGTCGAACGCCGATTCCGAGGCCACGAACCGCAGCAACATGATCCGACTGGTCGCATCGTCGATAAAGGCCAGCAGCGTGCATACCGGGCCGCGATCCTCGAACCAGGCGTGCTCCGAGCCGTCGATCTGCACCCGCTCGCCCAGGCACTCGCGCCAGCGGCGCGGCTGGTGCGGGGAGGGCAGGCGGTGTCGCGGATCAACCCAGAGCCCGTCGGCGATCATCCATTGCCGCAGCATCTCGCGCGAGACCGTGCAGCCGTGCAGCTTTGCCAGCTTCTCGGCCGCCAGCGTCGGCCCAAAGTCGCGATACCGCTCGCGCACGATCGTCAGAGCCAGGGCCCGGACCGCGTCCGGCAATCGGTGGTTGCTGCGCCGACCGCGGCGCTTCGAGACCAGGCTGGAGGCGCCCTCCTGGCGCAGACCGCGCAGTAACCGCAGTGCCTGACGCCGGCAAATCCCGATCAGTCTGCAGGCATCCGCGATGCGCAGCCGCCCGGACTGGACGCCAAGCAGAACTTCCAGCCGGCTGAACTCCTGCGTGCTCATCGACATCACCGCCATGGCACCGCTCCCGGGACCCCAAGACCCCTGAGGGTGACATCTCTATTTTGCAGAGGGGTGACATCTCTATATGGCGCTTACATACACGTGCCGCAGAAGGAATATTATGTAAACTCAGCGGCTGCTTACGCCTGAAACCCGCCATCGGCTATCTCCAGCACCATGCCGTCGTAGCCGCTCTCCACGCCCTCCGGTAATTGCTCCGCCATCCAGGCCCAGTCCAGGTCGGTGCCCATATGCGTGAGCACCGTCCGCCGGGCGCCGACCCGCGCGGCCCAGCACAGCACGCGGTCGAAATGTGCGTGCGTCGGATGTGGTGCGCGGCCGAAGCAGCCGACCACCCAGGTGTCCACGCCGGACAGCGCGGCGAACGCCGCATCGTCCAGTTTCACCACGTCGGTCGAGTAGCCGAATCCGCCGACGCGCAGCCCGAGGGTCTGCATGTAGCCGTGGTCCTGGGCAAAGAGCTGCACCTCCATTCCCGCCGTTGCGATCACGTGGCCGGGTTCTACCAGCCGCTTCTCCAGCACCGGGCGGAAGAACCCCGGCGGCGTCCATGGGCGGAACGCATAGGGAAAACGCGAGCCGATCTCTTCCAGTGTGGCCACGGTTCCGAATGCTTCCAGCGGGCGGCCGGCGATCCGGTTCAGCGGTCGGACGTCGTCCAGCCCGGTAATGTGGTCGGCGTGCGAGTGGGTATACAAGATAGCGTCGATGCGGGGGATCCGGCAGGCCAGAAGCTGCGCCCGCATGTCCGGCGGGGTGTCGATCAGCAGCCGGCCGCCCTGCCCGCTCTCGATCACGATGCTGCTGCGGGTGCGCCAGTTGCGCGGCTCTGCCGGGTCGCACTGGCCCCAGTCGCCGCTGCCGTCCACCCCACCCAGCATCGGCACGCCGGCGGAGCCGCCGGTTCCCAGCAGCACCACCCGCATCAGTCGGCTTTCCGGAACAGACGCAGGAAGTTGGCCGTGGTGAGCTCGGCCAGTTGCTCGAGCGTCAGGCCGCGCAGCGCCGCCAGCACCGCCGCAGTATGGGTTATGAAGGCCGGTTCGTTGCGCTTGCCGCGCGCGGGGACCGGCGCGAGATAGGGAGCGTCGGTCTCCACCAGCAAACGCTCCGACGGAAGATCGGCCGCTATCTTCTTGAGATCAAGAGCTTTCGGGAAGGTCAGAATACCGGAGAAACTGACATAACCACCGAATTCTATCGCAAACTCAGCAAGTTGCCTCGATGAGCTGAAGCAATGCAGCAGGAACGCGAACTCTCCGCCTTCATCCCACTCTGTTTGCAGCATATTCATGATATCCGTGTCCGCGTCGCGGGCGTGGATGACCAGCGGCAGGCCTGCCAGCCGAGCCGCCCGGATGTGCGCTCGGAAATTCTCCTGCTGCCGCTCGCGTGGTGCCTGGTCGTAAAAGTAATCCAGCCCTGATTCGCCGATTCCGATGATCTTGGGGTGCTCGGCAAGTCCGGCGAGCATGGCTGGGGTCGGTATCTCCGCCTCGGCGGCGTGGTGTGGGTGGACGCCTACCGTGCCCCACACGTTCGGATGGGCCTCCACCAGCCTCATCACGTCGGCCGCCTGGGCCATGGTCGTGCCGATGGTGACCATTTCGGACACGCCGGCCTCTGCCGCACGGGCCAGTACGTGCGGCAGCTCGGCTGCGGTGAAACAGTCGAGATGGCAATGCGAATCGACGAGCACTTACCGGCTGTCCACGTCTTCGCGTGCGGTCTCAAGTCGTGGATGCCCGGGCCAAGCCCAGGCATGACGTTTTATGTGACCCATAAGGACCTTACCCGACAGTCTCGACGTAACGCGGGAACACGCCGGCCGGTGGCGGCAGTGTGATGCCGTCCGCCAATGGCGTGGCCAGCGCGGCGAAGTTGCGCTCGCTTTCCGGCACTCCGAGCTGGTCGAGCATCCGAGCCATCGAGCCGGGCATGAACGGCTGCAGCATGGTCGCCAGCACGCGCAACGCACCGACCAGCACGCGCAACACCGCCGCCATCCGTACAGGGTCGGTTCGAGAGAGCGCCCATGGCGCCTGACGGTCGATATAGGCATTGGCCGCGCGCACCAGCTTCCAGACTTCTTCCAACGCCTCATGGAAGCCCTGTCGATCCATCCGCTCCCGCATGATGTCGGGAAGTGCAACGGCCACCGCCAACAGCTCGGCGTCATCCGCGGTGCCGGGGCCCCTGCCCGGCAGCCGCCCGTCGCAGTGGCGCGCGACCAGCGTCAGCAACCGCTGCGCCAGGTTCCCGAGCTCGTTCGCCAACTCCACGTTGATGCGGCCGACCAGCGCCTGATGGCTGATCGTACCGTCCTCGCCGAACGGCTTCTCGCGCATCAGGAAGTAGCGCACCTGATCGAGCCCGTAGGTCGCCACGAGCTGGCGCGCCTCGATCACGTTGCCGAGCGACTTGCTCATCTTCTCGCCGGCCACGGTCCACCAGCCATTGGCGGAGATGCGCCGCGGCACTGGCAGACCCGCCGCCAGGAGGAAGGCCGGCCAATAGACGGCGTGGAAGCGGATGATGTCCTTGCCGACCATGTGCACGTCGGCCGGCCAGTATTTCCAGCGCGGCGCCGCCTCGTCAGGGAAGCCGCAGGCCGTGACGTAGTTGTTTAGCGCGTCGAGCCAGACATACATCACGTGGTCCGGTGAGCCGGGCACCGGGATGCCCCAGGTGAAGCTGGTCCGGCTGATCGACAGGTCGCGCAGCCCGCCGCGGACGAAGCTGACCACCTCGTTTCGCCGGCCGGGCGGGAGGATGACGTCGGGTTGTTCCTCGTACAGCCTGAGAAGCGGTTCCTGCCAGGCACTGAGCTTGAAGAAATAAGAGGGCTCGCGCACCCATGAGACCGGCGCACCCGACGGGGCTGTCTTGCCTCCGTCCGGCGCTGTTGTCAGTTCTGCTTCGTCGTAGAAGGCCTCATCGCGCACGGCGTACCAGCCTTCGTAGTGGCCGAGATAGATCTGCCCGGCTGCGTCCAGTCGCTTCCACAGCTCAGCGCAGGACACTTTGTGGCGGTCCTCGGTAGTGCGGATCCACTGATCGAACGAGATGCCCATCTTCTCCGACATGTCACGAAAGTCGGCGGACATCCTGTCGGTAAAGGATTGTGGGTCGAGCCCGGCCTCGGCAGCCGCGCGCTCCACCTTCTGGCCGTGCTCGTCGGTGCCGGTCACGAAGAACACGTCGTAGCCGTCCAGCCGCTTGAAGCGCGCCATCACGTCGGCGGCGATAGAGGTATAGGCGTGGCCGATATGCGGCGCACCGTTCACGTAATAGATCGGCGTCGTGATGTAATAGCGCTGTTTCATTGCAAAACCTGCACGGGTTCGGCGAGCAGCGCGAGCGCTGACAGGATCGCCTGGCGCCGGTCCAGCGCGAACCGTTCTGTCTCGTCCTGCAACCGCGTCAACGCGTGCCACACGTCGCCCCAGGCATCAAGCGGACGCAGGCCCGCAAGCCGTGCCTGGTCCGGGTCGGCGCGCCCGCGTGCCGCCTCGCGGACTGCCGAGGCGATGGCGGCGCGCAGCAGGTCCATGAAGGTGGAGAACGCCGCGTCTCCACGGCCCAGTTTGTCGGCGATGTCGTGGCCGGCGGTTGGCGACAGGTCGGGGAGTGCTGCCAGCACTTCATCGACCAGGGTGGCGAGCGCCAGCCCTTCCTCCCCGGCCAGCGCCAGCGCGCGGCCGGGCGAGCCTTCGGCGAGGGTGATCAGCCGGCCGCGCTCGTCTTCATTGAGGGCGGGCAGGTAGCGGGCCAGTAGCGTGTCCATCGCGGCATCCAGCAGCGCCGACAGACGCAGCCGTCGGCAGCGGCTCCGGATGGTTGGCAATAGGCGGCCGGGTGCGGCGCAGACCAGCAACAGCACCGAGCGGGATGGAGGTTCTTCAAGGATCTTGAGTAGCGCATTGGCAGAGGCGGTGTTCATTTCCTCCGCCCCATCGACGATCGCCACGCGCCAGCCGCCTTCGGCCGGGGTCAGGTTCATGAAGCCGGCGATGCGGCGGATGTCCTCGACCGCGATCACCGTGCGCATTCGTTTGCGTTTTTCGTCGAAGCCACGCTCGACGCTCAGCAGGTCGGCATGCGAGCCGGCCTTAACGCGGCGGAATACCGGATGGTCGGGGTCGAGGGCGAGTGTGTTTTCGTCTGGGGCGCCGGCCAGCAGGCGGCGGGCGAAACGGTAGGCGAGCGTCGCCTTGCCGACGCCCTCGGGCCCGGTGATCAGCCAGGCGTGGTGCATGCGGCCGCCACGTAGGGCTTCGACCAGCGTGCCCTCGGCAAACTCGTGGCCGAGCAGGATCGGGTTGGCGCGGGGTTCGGGGGCGGACATGTTCGGTAAGTTCGCTGAGATCCGGGTCGACGGTGGAGGTTCAAGCCGGCGTTTGGCGCAAAGTGTGGAAAGTCACCAACGGCGATGATACGCGTACTTTGGGAACGCCCGAGCGCGAGCGGATCAGAATGCGCTCTGTCTCATTGCTGTCTCATTTCGCTACCTGCGCGACTTGGATCATGCAGTGAAATAGACTTGTAGGAGCACCGTCACGGGTGAGTTGTTCGCGGGGTCGATCGTTCTAGCATTCAGCAGCTCGCGAGTAATCTTCCCTTTGGCTTGCTCTGCCGTCCACCCGTACAATGCCTCCGCCCCACGATTCCAGGACGTGATAACCAGTCCCACGGTCGCCGTCACGGATCACGCCAATTCCAATTCCGCCTCGATCTCGACGGGAACGTTGAATGGCAAGGCGCCGATGCCGATCGCAACGCGCGCATAGTCGCCGATCCCGGGTCCGAACACGTCCTGGATCAGCTGCGACGCGCCGTTGATCAGTAGAGGAAATGCCGCGAAGCCCGGCCCAGGACTGACCATGCCGTAGACCCGGAGCCATGCCCCGATCCCGATCGAGATCTCCGAGCTTCTCCTTGAGGCTGCCCAGAATGCCGATCAGCGACAAACGGGCGGCCTGCTGGGTGAGAATTTGGGTCCACGATAGCTGATGGCGGGCATCTGGTCCTCCTGTTTTCCAATCATTGCGGCGCCAACTGTTCAGGATGGTGGAATGGCCGCGCGCAGCGGCGGTCAAGGATCGCCGCAGGCGGCGCGAAGCGTGTTTGAACGGCCGCGAGCACGGCGGCAGGCTGGCGATCGAAACTCTGCAAGAGCTTGGGGGAAATCTGCTGAAACGTCAGACTCGGCGCGAGGACAGGCCCCGGTTAATCCCAACAGCAAGCCAAGAGAACCGCCAAGGGACGACAGAGGGGCTGGCCGGCCTCGGTGATGCGACGGACTCATCAGAGGGAGCAAGATAGATGCTGGGCGATCCACGGTCGCATGGACTATGGGAGCGGACTGCACCGCCGCCGCCTCCGACGGAGGCGCTGGCCGGCGACACCGTCGCGGACGTCGCGATTGTCGGCGCCGGCTACACCGGCTGCTCGACGGCGCTGCACCTTGCCGAGCGCGGCCTCGACGTCGCTGTCCTCGAAGCGGTCGAGATCGGCTATGGCGCCGCCGGACGCAGCTCCGGGCTCGTCAATGCCGGCCTCTGGGTCATGCCGTCGGCTCTCAAGGAGGTGCTCGGTCCTGTCTACGGCGAACGACTACTTGGTCTGCTGACCTACTCGCCACGCACGGTCTTCGAGATCATCGAGAAGCACAATATCCAATGTGAGCTGATCAAGGGCGGCACAATCCACTGCGCGGCCGGCGCCACGGGCGTCGCCAATATCAAGGAACGGGCACGGCAATGGCAGGAACGTGGCGCGCCAGTGCGCGTCCTCGATGCCGACGAGGTGCGCTCCAAGACGGGCACTTCGGTCTATCCGGCCGGCCTCCTCGACCTCCGCGCTGGGACGGTCCAGCCTCTCGCCTACGTGCGCGGGCTTGGCCAAGCTGCCATCGGCGCCGGGGCGCGTGTCTTCACCAGGAGCCCGGTAAAAGAGATCGGGCGCGACCGCGGCACGTGGCATCTCGCCGCGCCCGGCGGCAGCATCCGCGCGAAGTGGGTCGTGCTCGCCTCCGACGCCTATACCTCGCGCATCGTGCTCGAGCTGCGCAACGAGCAGGTGGCCGTTCCAATTTTCCAGATCGCCACTGCGCCGCTCAGCGATAACATCCGCAGGAGCATCCTGCCCGAGGGACACGCGACGTGGGACACCCGGACCGTCCCGACAGGCTTCCGTACCGACGCGGCCGGTCGCCTCATCATCAATAGTGTTGGGGCGCTGCGGAACACCGGCCATGCCGTCCATCGCGCCTGGGCGCGACGGCGTCTCAAGTCCTTCTTCCCGCAGCTTGGCGACATCGCGTTCGAGCACGAGTGGTACGGGTGGATCGGCACGACTGGCGACCATCTCCCCCGGCTGCACGCGCCCGCCGAGAACGTGATCGCGCTTGTCGGGTTCAACGGCCGCGGCATCGCGCCCGGCACCGTTCTCGGCCGCGAGCTCGCCCGGCACGTCGCCGGTGACGTATCGCTCGACGAGATGTTCCTGCCGGTCTCGCCGCTGCGCTCAGCTCCGCTCCGTCAGGCGCGCGAGGCCTACTACGAGATTGGCGCGCAGATCGCGCACATGCCGCGGTTGCATTGACGCGGGATCGAGGTTCGGTTCGGAGGGTAATCGGTTTGAAGGTAGGACGGCAGTGATCACAGGCGGCGTGCAGGGGATCGGCCTCGCGACGGCCGAGCGGCTGCTCGCTGAGGGGGCCAACGTCTTTGTTGCCGACAGGTCCTCCATCTGCTCGTCGACGGCCGCGCCGGCATTGCGCACGTGCCCGGGGTGCGGTTCGGCGAAGAAGTGCGCAAGTTGACTATGTTCTCGGGGCAATACGACTTCGCCGTCACGCTGCTCCTTCTGGAAGATCGGGATCGATACATCGCTCTCGATCCGGAAGAAGAACCCGACACATATGATCGCTTCACGGGCCGGGGGCGCGACGTGAACAACCTGCTGGCGCGCTCTTTCCCCAATCCGGGCGACGAGGCGAAGATCATAGCAATGTTCGACGCTTCGGCGGAGGGCCGATTGGGGATCCCTATGCGGCGGAAGGGGGAGCGCCTTCGTTATGCGTATCCGGTGGTAATCCTGAATGCTCGCCGGTGAGGGGAAGGGGGCCGGAGGAGTGCGGAATGAATTCCGCCCTACGGAGGGGGCGGGGCAACTCTCGCTCGGCATCGATATAGGGGGTACGTTTACTGATCTAGTGGCGCTCGATGGTCGCAGCGGCCGTGCTTTCGTTTGGAAGGAGGTGACGACGCCGGATGATCCAGCGCGGGGCGTCCTGGCCGGCATGCAACATCTGCTCGCCCGGTCTGGCATCGATCCCGCCGCGATCGGGCGCGTCGTGCATGCGACGACGTTGGTCGCTCGAGAGCATCAGCAACAATTGCCCAGGAATGCCGAGCTCGCGCAGCGCCCCAGCCAGCCGGTCGAGATAAGCCTCGGCCAAAGGCCGCACATAAGCGTTGCCGAGGTGGTGCTGGAACGCGGATACTCGCGGATCTCCGGCTGCCACGTCCGAGGAGAGTGAGACCCGACACAGCGGTGAAGACCAAATGTTGGTCGGAGGCACAAGGAAGGCACTCGACGCCGTGCTCCATGATGCCAGGCCGTGGGCGTCGAGCACACGACGATACTGCCTTTCGCGGTCGCAGCGCACACGCCTCTACTGGCGGGTGCGAGCGAGCGGTTCCGGCAAGCCTTGACCAAGGCGCACCTGCCCGCTGAGGTGCCGGCCGATGTCCGGCTGCTGAGTGGGATAGACGGAGCCGCAGTGTTCGACGTGCGTGCGGGAGCGGACAAACTGGCACGCCAGATCCAACAGACGGTGGATTGGACTGCCTGCATGCAGTCTTGCCGCGCTGCCGGCGTTACCAAGGTTGTTGAATTCGGGCCCGGCAACGCGCGCGCCCGGTTCATGCACGAATTCATGCCGGATGGCGATGTGCATAGCATGTCGGAATTCCACTCACTTCACGGGTTTGAACACTGGGTGCAGAGGTCGTCTGCGTGAGAGCCGGCCCTCTTGCTAAGCCGAACTTTCCCCGCTTTTGAGCACAAGTTACTGATATAGCCCATTTTACGGGGTGGCTACCTGTCTACGCGGCGATCGCCACGCCGAGCAGTTCGAAGGCCCGGCGCTGAACCTTGGTTGGCGTGGCGAGAATAGCGGTGAGCTGGTCACGACCGAGCCGAACGACATTGCGCGTGAGTGTCGCGAGATCGGCGAGCAGGGTGTGGAAGCTGTGCACCGGGAGCGATTCACCCTCGGCGGGATCGGTGCGTTTGCTGGCGGCTTTGTGCTGCGTCGCCGGCGAGGGCCTGGCCCTCGCCACCGGCGAATTGCGCTGCGCCTCGCGGGCCAGCGGATCGTGCTCGTCGAACAGCATTGGCGCCAGCCGCTGGCGCATGTGCCACTCCGTGTAATAGGCCAGCATGCAAAGCAGCACGTGTCCGCGCACCCGTGGCGCGGTCCAGTGGAACACCGAGCGCAACTCGAGATCGACCGTCTTCAGCGAGCGGAAGGCGTGCTCCACGCGGGCCAGATTTTTATACGCGCGCACGGTCGCCGCGGCATCGGACTGCTCGGCCGGCAGGTTGGTGCGCAGCACATAAATGCCATCCAGCGCTGCCTTGGCGGCGATGGTGGCATCGTTTCTGCGGAAGCTGAAGCTGTCGTCGGTGATGGTGATTGTGAAATGCTTGGCCATCTTGCGCCGACCCGACACGGCGCCGACCGCCTGGCCGATGGCGGCCGCGCCACGCAGCGGCTTGCGCGGCCGCTCGACGCGCGCCTGGATGCGGCGCAGCTCTTTCTCCGTCGCCTCCAGCAGCTCTTGCCGTTTGCGGGCCCGCTCGCCGGCCAGGAACGGGTTCTTGCACACCACCAAGCGTTCATCCGGATAGTCGGGACTGGTGATCTCGGCCATGTCTCGCTCGTCGAACAGCGACGGCTGCAACGGCCCACCTTCAGCTGCGAGTGCCTTGATCGCCGAGGCGCGCAGGGCGGTGATCCAGTCGAGCCCGGCCGGGCGCAGGGTCTCCTCGATGCGGGCGCTGGTGAGCACGCCGCGGTCGCCCACCATCACCACACGTTGCAAGCGGAACCGCTGACGGAGCTTGTCGATCTGCGAGGCGAGCGTCGCCGGATCGGCGGTGTTGCCGTCGAACACCTCGACCGCCACCGGGCAGCCGTCGGCGGCGCACAGCAGGCCGATCACCAGTTGCGGGCGATCGCCCCGGTGGTCACGACTGTAACCGTGCTGCGCGAGTTCGCAGCAGCGTCCTTCCAGGTAGGTTGAAGTGACATCGTAGAGCAGCAGGGTGCCGTCTTTGAGATGACGGCGGGCCAGCGTGGTTTCGATGAACGGCTGTTCGCTCGCCAGCCAGTCGAGCGTCGCGTAGAGCTCGCGGGCGGTGACACGGCCGAGCTCCAGCATCTCGCCCAACGAATGACAGGCGGTGGTGGTATCCAGCATCCGCGCGGTGGCGAGCTTGGCCGCCGGCTCGAGCAGTCGGGCGATGATCAGCGCCAGAGCGAGATCACGCCGCCGCTGCGGCGCCCGCCGTGGCAGCAGCCCATCGAGGTCGATCCGTCGGGCGGTGCCCAAGGCCGCGAGCACGTGGCCGTGCGGCAGGGCGCGGACGATCTCGACCGCCTCGCTGGCGGGCAGCAAGCGCTCCCCGCGCAACACGGCACGCAACTGCTCGATGCGCTCGGCCGGCCAGGCGGAGAGGTTTGCCAGGGTGCGTTTGCGGGTCTTGCCGTCCTCGCGATAGCTCTCGCGCAGCAGGATGGCGGGGGGCGAGCCTCGGTTGGGCACCACGTCGATATGCATGGACCCACCGAATCAGGCCGAGTCGCGTCGGGTCAAGAAGAATTTGTGGCCTTACATGGCCGTCAGTTGCGGCAATATCAGGCCTTTCAATCAGTTGGGCAAAAAAGGTGGGAAAGTTCGGGCTAATCCTACTGAGTCGCAAACCGGACGGGCTGACGGCCTGATTTAGCCCTTGCTGCGACGCGGTCGCGCTATGGTACGGGTGAAGATTCGAACCGCTCGGGGAGGGCGGCATGGATCTTCGCGATCGGTCTGGCACGGAAGCCCGGTTCAGAGCCTACGCGGCGGATTTGGCCTCGGTGCTCGGCCATGCCGACCGGGTCGCACCGTTTCAAGACTACTGCATCGGCTTGATCTCGACCGAGGGCCGCAAGAGCGTCGAACCGCTGGCGGCGGTGACCGCACCAGAGCGGACCGCGGCCCAGCACCAGTCGCTGCTGCATCTGGTGGCGCAAGCCCCATGGTCGGACCAGGCGATGCTGACCCGGGTGCGCGAGTTGGTGCTGCCATCCATCACCGGCGATGAGCCGATCCAGGCCTGGATCATCGACGACACGGCGTTCCCCAAGAAGGGCCACCACTCGGTCGGCGTGGCGCGGCAATACTGCGGGCAGCTTGGCAAGCAGGAGAACTGCCAGGTGGCGGTGAGCCTCTCGGTGGCCACCCACCAGGCCAGCCTGCCGGTCGCCTATCGATTGTATCTGCCGCAGGACTGGGCTGACGACCCGGTGCGGCGGATCACCGCGGGCGTGCCGGCGGAGGTTACGTTCCAGACCAAGCCGGAGATCGCGCTGCGGCAAATGCGCCAAGCCCACGCTGATGGCCTGCCGGCGGCAGTGGCGCTGATGGACCCAGCCTATGGCAACAACGCTACGCTGCGTGGCGGGATCAGCGAACTCGGACAGCCCTACGTGGCCGGCATCCTACCCACCACAGCAGTCTGGCGGCCGGGCGAGGCAGCAGTGCCAGCCCCGGCATGGTCGGGCCGCGGCCGGCCGCCCAAACGGCCGCGCCGTGATGATGCGCATCAGCCGGTCTCGGCCAAGCAGCTGGCGATCGAGCTGGCCGCCGACGCCTGGCAGCCGATCACCTGGCGAGAGGGCAGCAACACGGCACTGAGCTCACGCTTTGCCCGCCTGCGGGTGCGTCCGGCACACGATGATACCAAACGCAACGAACCTGCGGCGGAAGAGTGGCTGCTGATCGAGTGGCCAGAGGGCGCGAGCGAACCGGACCATTACTGGCTTTCCACGCTGCCGTCGGACATCACGTTCGAGCGGATGGTGGATCTCACCAAGCTGCGCTGGCGGATCGAACGCGACTATCTGGATCTGAAGCAGGAGGTCGGGCTCGGCCATTACGAAGGCCGCGGCTGGCGGGGCTTTCACCATCACGCAAGCCTATGCATTGCGGCCTACGGATTCCTGGTCTCCGAGAAGGCGACAATTCCCCCCTCAGGACTTGCCCGCGCCTGGCGCGGCCAGCGACCTGCCGTTCCCGCAGGTTACCGACCCAGAGGAGCTGCCGCTGCGTTCGCAGCGTCATGTGCCGAACTCGATTGCGACGCTGCGCATCCGTCTCGCACGTACCTTCGTCCATGCACTGCCGCGATGTCCCTGCTGCGGGCATAGGCGCCAGCCCTTAAGCGCGGCATGATGAGTGACGCAGTAGGACTAAGAGACCGTGTGAAAAGTTCCGGGCGGCGACGGCTGGTGTAGCATGCAAGCTCAACGCGTCTACGCGGAGACGACCATGCGAACTCGGTGCTACCCTTCAGATCTGACCAACGCACAATGGGCGCTGGTGGCGCCGCATATCCCGGCTGCGAAATCCGGTGGTCGTCCACGCACAACGGACGTACGTGCCGTCTTCGACGCCATCATCTATCTGCTCCGCTCTGGCTGCCAATGGCGGCAGCTTCCAAGCGACTTCCCGCCTTGGCCGACCGTGCACGGGTACTACCGGAACTGGCGTCCGGGTGCTGCTGCATCGCGCACTGTATCCTCTGGCCCGCTTGGCGGCAGGTCGGAAGCCTGAGCCTACCCTCGCCATCATGGATGGCCAGTCGGTGAAGACGACTGAACGTGGTGGGGTTCGCGGACTCGATGGGCACAAACGAGTAAAAGGGAGGAAGCGCCACATCCTGGTCGACATTCTCGGCCTTCCGATCACCAATCGCGTCGAACCAGCCAACCTGTCGGACTGCCAGGCTGGCGGCCGAATGTTGGCTGGGCTCGCGCCGCTCTGGCCGACCATTCGAACCATCATTGCTGATCCTGGGCACGAGAGCCGCAAGCTGCTCGTCAGCTGCGGCGCGACGGCTGGAACTTGCAGATCGTCAAGCGCAAACAGCGATCATTCAAGGTCGCAGGTCTCACCTGGATTGTTGAGCGCAGCTTCGCATGGCTCGCGTTCAATCGCCGCCTCTCGAAGGATTATGAATGCAATGTCCAGACATCAGAAACGGTGCTAGACATCGCTGCGATTCGCTTGATGCTCCATCGTGTCGCTCCAGAATGAACTTCTCACACGGTCTCTGAAGCGCGACAGGTCGCGTAGGCAAGGTACGGGAAACCCACCCTGAAAAGCGTCGTCGACCCGATATGACGGCGTTGGAGTGGCATTGCCAGAGGAATCACCTGGATCATGTGCTGACGCTCGCCGGGTGGCGCTCCGCTAGATCGACAGTCATCCTTGCTTCGAGCATAGCCCGATGGAGCTGCTCGATCGCCTCCGCCTTGGAGATTCCATTGATCGCGCCGCACTCGGCAGCGAGACGATCGAGCGCGAGCTCGAACAGATTGCGTTGGCTGAAGCTGCTGGAGGAACCATCTGCCGCAGCCTGCAGGTCCCTCACCACCTCGGCCAGCGCCCGCAGTTCCCCCGAATTGATCTTCGCCAGGTAGTCCTGCGCGCGCTTGGCCCACATGAGCCGACTGACGCGAGGTCGGCCTTTGAGCTTCATGAGGGCATCGGTCAATTGCTTCCGGCTCGCAAGCTTTCGCAGGCCTGCAGCACGCGCCTGCGCCACCGGCACACGCAGCGTCATCTGGTTCTCGTCGAATGAGATGTGGATCAGGTTCAGCCTGTGTCCCGCTATCTCTTCAAAGCCCACGCGGTCAATCCTACCCACGCCATGCGCTGGATAGACGACCAAATCACCCTCGCGAAATGGATCTGTATCCTTCGGCTTGGGCATCGAGGCTGTCGCCTCGAGGGCGGCAATCACCATCGCCTCTGTCATCGGTGTCGCAGCCACCCGGGTCCACCTTTTAATTTGTTGATGCGTTGATATGGCGTCTCGAGCGACAAATGCATCGGCATGTGCCAACAATTCCGCGATGTCATTCAGGCCGCACCCAGCGCGAGCCGCGATCTGGCCCGCCGCGTCTTTCGCTTCAGCGTGGCTACCTGCCGAAAGAACTTCTTGCGAAGGACTCCCAAGCAAGGGGTGTTCGAGATGACTCCAGCCTGTGCGCCGATCTGGCTGATGAGCAGATGCCGCGCGATCGCGACCTGCCGCGGATCTGGATGAAATCCTCGACGACCGTCGACCTAGCTATCCCAAACTGCGCCACGACGACCCGGCAGCGCCCAAGCCGGTTTCGGCGGAGTTCCGGCTCGCTCAGCACAGGAGTCACCGAGCGGCGGTTGGATCACGCCATAGGCGGTAGTTTCACACCCTTGGATATAGCACCGTGACGGGTACGATCCCAGCGCTATGTGCTACATCACTACCCGAGACGCCGATCAGAGGTACATGCAGCTTGTATTTGGGTGCTTCATCCCCAAGTAACAGACCGATCTGCGCCACAGTAATTTGCATTGCCCTCGGCCCCGAGTTGGCGGGGTGGCGCTTACGCTGCTGACCCTGCGCCTGGACACCATTTTTGCAACTGGATCAAGCGTGCTCGCGGCGGATGACAACAGTGACTGGCTAACTTTCCCTCCCGTCCTCTGCTTCCGAGCTCCTATTGCGAGGCGATAAGGACATATCGATGAGCCGGACGCCTACCAGACAAGACGAGGATCCAGAACAGAAAGCCGGGCGACTCCCCCTCGCAACGAGAGCCCCGTCGCAGCGATCTACGATGAACAGGGCGTCGGATAGGAGACATCGATGAATTTGTGGCTGATGTCGGACAGCGATGGCCGTGCGGTCGCGATTCGCGACCACATCGTGCCGCTCTTGCGACGGCATGGTGCCGTACAGGTTCAGCGCGACACGGTGCGGCTGACCGAACTTCTGATGGGTATCTGGGCATTTCGGCATTGGACGCCGTTCAATGAACTCGGGCGAGAGGAGGCATCCTCCCCAGGCTATCGGCACGCTATAGAGCGACAACGCGCCAGGCAGACGCTGCCATACGGGCTCGACGTTTGGCACGGAGCGGAGCCGGCGAAGGTATTGTGCATTCTATGGGCGGAAGACGGGACGATCGAGGTCGTGAACTTCATTCGGGGTCCCTGGGAAGAGGAAGCCCTTGCCCTTTAGCGACGAGACATACGTGCATCCCGGGCCTGACGAGTGGAAAACGGCAATGGCAGAAGCAGTCTATCGGGTGATCTATCGCGAGGACGACAGCTTCTCTGTCGAGATAACCAGAGCTGGCGTTCTACCCCAAACGGCGGTTGGCTTCGCAACCGAAGCCCAGGCTCATGGCTGGATCGCGCAGGATAAAAGATTATGGCAAGCCGCTGATCCCTTCAGGGCACCGGCGGGTCGGAAGTGGCGCGGGTGTTGATCGAGAGAACTCGTTGGTGTGATGGGGTGGCAGTGCGCGGTTATACGATGCCGTTCCCGACCGGCCGACGTCCTGCGATGGTCTGGTTCACGCGCGAAGCCCGCCAATCGCGGGGAATGATAGCGACGTAGGACGATTCCGACAAAAGGTTGGTCACGTGGCGGACGGTCTTGCCGCCAATATTGCCGCCTCGCTGAGCTGCAAGTATACCAGCTCCAGCAGCCTCTCTCGGGCACGCACGGCAATCTCCTCCAGCGACGGCGTTCGAGCGATGCGGTCCCGGGCATAGCGGCGGACCTCTTCCAGACTAGGCACCATGGGCAGATCGACTTCGCTCCAGAATGCCTCCGCCTGGGTCCGAGCCGACAAAAAGCGCGCCTTCAATTCAGCCCAGCCCGGCGTATGGGCCAGTGCGTCGTGCACTTGGTTCGCAATCTGATTGATCGGAAAAGACGCGGCAAGCTGGCAGGCAACCTTATCGATGACGAGCCTTCCCAATCGTTGCTCACCTCTGATCACTGCCTTTGGCGGGACATGCAAGCCCCAGACGAATCCGAACCAGGATAGTACACGCAGGGCATAGTACGTGGGATCGTACTCCCACCAGCGGAACCCCTGTCGGACCGACGCTTGGTAGGCATGATGGTTGTTGTGCCAGCCTTCACCCATTGTCAGCAGTGCCAGCAGCCAGTTGTTCCTGGACTGGTCGCCCGTCACGTAACGTTGGCGGCCGATGACATGGGCGAGCGAGTTGATGCTGAACGTCGCATGCCAGACCGCGACGGTGCTCCAGCAGAAGCCGACGGCCAATCCCGGCCAGCCGGCGATCAGCAACGTTGCTATGGCGAGCAGTGCCGCGGGCAGGTAGCGGTGCCTATCGAGCCACAGGAGTTCTTTGTACCGGGTGAGGTCTTGCACCACCGCATAGTCCGTCGCATCATTCCGCGGCACGAAGATCCAGCCGACATGGGCGTAGAGAAAGCCACGCTGCACCGGCGAATGCACATCCGCCGTCGTATCCGAGTATCGGTGGTGCAGGCGGTGCTTGGCCGCCCACCACAGGACACCGCGCTGGGCTGAGGTCTGCGCCAGGAAGGCCAGGCAGAACTGAAGGAAGCGCGTCGTGTGAAAGGCGCGGTGGGCGAAGTAGCGATGGTAGCCTGCTCCGATCGCGAAGATCCGAACCAGATACAACACCATCGCCAGCGTAAGGGCGCGCCACGTCACTCCCGTCCAGAACACCGCGATGCATCCCACGTGGATCAGTAGGAAGCCGATGCTGGAAGGATAGGCGATGTCGTCTGGCTGTTGCTTCGTGATCGACGTCATAGGGGCAGAACCTCGCCTCAAAGCTCGATGTTATGCCGCCGTCCGAAGCGTAGCCGGGCCGCGTGTGCGTCGGCGGCGGCGGGGTGGCTGGTTTTCTGGAGCGGATAGCTGTCCGCGCACCGGCTGAACGGCCGCTGACGCCTGTCCCGCAACATGGATCGCTGTGCCGGCGATGCGCTCGATTGCGCGCATTGTGCCATGCTCCGTGGCACCACAGAACGATATCGCCACACCGCTGGCGCCGGCACGCGCAGTCCGGCCGATGCGGTGCACGTAATCCTCTGGTTGCGCCGGCAAATCGAAGTTGATCACATGCGAAATACCGGTCACGTCGATGCCACGCGCGGCAATGTCGGTCGCGACGAGCACGCGCGCGCGACCGCTGCGAAACTCTTCCAGCGCCTTCTGACGCGCCGGCTGGCTCTTGTTACCGTGCAGGGCGCTCACCCGAACGCCGCCGGCATCGAGCGATTCGGCGACCCGGTTGGCAGTCCGCTTCGTACGGGTGAAAACGATGACTCGCGATAATGCCGGATCTGTCAGCAACCGACCCAGGAGCGCCCGCTTGCCGGCAGGATCGACGAAATGCACGTGCTGTTCGATTGGCAGCGCGACCGGTGCAGTGCGGGCAACGTCCACCCGCACCGGGTCGAGCAGCAGGGTTTCGGCGAGCTTGCCGACCTCCGCCGGCATGGTCGCAGAGAACAGCGCCGATTGGCGTGCCGTGGGCAAAGCCGCGACGATACGGCGAATGTCGCGAATGAAGCCGAGGTCGAGCATGCGGTCCGCCTCGTCGAGGACAAAGTGGCTGACCTGGTCCAGTTTCAGTTCGCCGGTGGCCAGGAGGTCGCAGATACGGCCGGGCGTGCCGACCACGATGTCGGCGCCCCCGCGCATCCGCTGCACTTGCATGAACCGGCTCACTCCGCCGAGAATCGCAACCACGCGACTCTTCTGGCCGCCGAGCTTGTGCAGGCTTTCCTCGATCTGCAAGGCCAGTTCGCGTGTCGGCGCCAGGATGAGGGCACGTGTGCCGTAGCGGCGAGGCTGCATGGGATTGCCGGCCAGGTGCTGCAGCATCGGCATCGCAAAAGCGGCAGTTTTGCCGGTACCCGTCTGGGCGATGCCGAGCAGATCCCGTCCGGCGAGCAGGTGTGGAATGGCAGTTGTCTGGATTGGGGTTGGTTGAGCGAAGCGTGCCTTGTCGAGGGCGCGCAACAGCGTCTCGGCCAGGCCAAGCGCCGCAAAGTTATTCGATGTCACGAAGTAATATGCTCCAGTGTGCGTCGCCACAGGTTCAAACCTGCGGCAATGACGAGTGCCCTTCAATGTTCGCCTCCCCGCGCGACTGTGGGGCGAACGCGTTGCAACTGACGTTCCGGGGGCGCACCGTCTGAAACAGCGGGGTGCCAATCACGCATCCACGGAATATCGCTCTATATCGCCCCCGAGCCCCTGAGCGCAAGCATACCGGATGGTCATTGGTCCTCGCCGCGGCTCGAGGCTGGACTTTATTTCCGGCTGGCTCGTGTAATGCGGCGGCGGCTCACCATTTATTTACTCAAGCCCTTGCCGATTCGACCCTTGCGGAACAGTCCAGTTCGGCAGCGTTCGGAGTCGCAAAGTCGCCTGACGCCGCTCGGCGGGTGCCCCGTGCCGGTTCGTCGTGGCGAGAGCTTAGAGGCACGAGAGCTTAGAGGCACATGAACAGGCGCCGACTGAGCCGACCGTCGCTCAAGATCCCGCGGCAGGGGGATCCGCAGCGGGACAGCCGCTTCATCGTTGAAGTGTGGAATCCATTCCTCAGCGCCTACCAAGGAGCTGGCTCAGTTGAGGATGGACTGGCGCGCGTCGACGAACTGGCCAGCCTGATCTGTCGGATGTGGTTGCAGGGACACCCGAAGCGGGATGTCCCCGTCGATGTTCCCGACGCGGTCGGAACCAACGGAGCGAGATGGGCGGAATTCCGGATCAATGCGACGACAATCAAAAGTTACGATACGCGATATCACGCTCGATCGGAGTGGGAAAGGGCAGCAGGCATGAAGCAGGCTGCCGCCATAACCTGCACCAGGGTGGGCTACGCCCCCTCCGTTTCCACCGGATCGTGACTCGCCGGTGAGTGGGTCGCGTTTGCGCCGAGCCAATTTGTGGCGCCCTCCCCCCGAGTTCAGCATGCACATGTTGCAGGTGCTGCTTCTGCTCCAGTCCAGGAGGCTGAGCGTCTGCCTGATCCTGCCCGGAGGGTCGTGCTGATCATCAGTGGCCATCTTGGCATTGATCCGACCGTTCTCGTCCCCGAGGCTTCCCTGGTCGATGACCTTGACGCCGACAGTCTGGATACCATTGAGCTGATCATCGCCTTCGAGGAAGCGTTCAGCATTGAAATTCCCGAAGCCGACGTGGAGCGAATCAGAACCGTGAAAGACGCGATAGAGTACGTTCAGTCGAGAACCACATCAGAGTAACCTGAACCAACGGTCTCACCCCGGCTCTCAACGGTTCCACCTCGGCCCATTCGGCATCGGTCAGATCGCTCTCATAGCGCAGTCGGCTACGGTCGTACCGCGTCCGGTTCTCTTTGGTCCACGTTCAATCCCCCGAATCGATGCTCGCGGGATAGAGAATCACAGACAATTCAATGGCTTCAAGGGCGATCCGCTAACCGATTCTAGAGACTCAATTTGTTCCCGGACGGACACTTAGACTTTGGTGACGTCGGTCGATTAGATTAGAGACCGAGAACCACCGAAGCGGCCGTTCGGTTCGGCGGGGAGGATCCTCGCCATGATGGATCAACCTGGATTTCCGCGGGAGACGAGCGTCATCGCACAGCAGCAAGGGCGTCGGTGGGCTCTGACCGACGGAATCGCTGTCAAACGGCTCGGACGAAGACTACGCTCCGTTCTGTAGCGGCGAAGCCCTCGGCCATCCGGGAAATGGCGGTCCATACAGCCAAGTTCGGCGTTCCGGCTCGGGTGCATTTGCTTGCCCTGCGTCCCTACTGTGCCGAAAGCGTGCCTAGGCGAATTTGGTCCGATTCGATGTGAGCCACAGGGGAGGAAAAAGAGATGCCCAAGATCAAGGTCAACGACATCAGTATGAACTACGAGCAGCAGGGCACGGGAGAGCCGCTCGTGCTTATTCCCTATCTGGCGGCGGACAACGCCTGCTACGCGTTTCAGGTCGCGGACTATGCCAAGCACTTCACCTGCATATCGGTAGATCCGCGAGGTGCGGGCGAGACCGACAAGCCGGGCGGCACGTACTCAACGCAACTATTCGCCGACGACATCGCGGCGTTCATGCAGGCGATCGGCATCGATCGGGCGCACGTGTCTGGTCTGTCATTGGGCGCGGCAACCGGACTATGGCTCGCCGCCAGGCACCCGCAGCGGGTCAAATCGCTGTCACTGCATAGCGGGTGGACCAAGACGGACCCGTTTCTCAAGGTGGTGGTCCAGGGCTGGCAGACCATGGCCAAAGGTCTGGGCAGCGTCACCGACATGGTGATCCAGGGCATATTCCCCTGGTGCTTCACGCCGGAACTCTACGCGGCGAAGCCGGAGTATATCGAGTCGCTCGCCGCCTTCGTGCGCGGACGTCCGGCGCAGCCGCTCGAGGCCTTCTTGCGCCAATCCGATGCGGTGATCGCTCACGATGCGGGATCGGCGCTCGCCGGGATCAAGGCGCCGACCCAGATCACGTTCGGCCGCCACGATGTTGTCACCTCCACCCGCTTCGCGGATGCGATGAAGAACGGCATCGGGCGGAGTGAGATGACGGTCTTCGAGGGCTGCGCCCATGCGCCTATCTACGAGAGCGTTGCCGAGTTCAACGAAAAGACGCTGAGTTTCCTGACGCGCAACACCGGATAGCGACTGCCAGCGATCACGTCCCCATTGCATCGGGCGTTCCGGCTCGATAGGGAGGCGGGGAATGGCGGAATCACATGACGGGCAGCGCAGCGGTAGGCGGGCTGCCGCACCCGAACCGCCGGAATCGGTAGAGTCGAGGTGTGGCGCGGTGGCTGTAGGTCGAACATATCTGTTGCCGCCCCTTTCGTTTGGCGGTGCCTCACTGGTCCGGCCGTGGCTCCGTCTCCACACCCCGCTCATCGAACCGGACATGCAGATCTCCCGCATCCGGCTCTCGGACAAGACATCACGCCTTCACCCACGCCACGTCGTGCCCAAGCCGGCTCAGGCGCACGAGCCCGAAGTGCCCGTAGAGGTGCGAGGGTGGATAGCTCCCGCCCCTGCGTCGCCTGACCTTGTGCTTGGAACGCAACCACCGGCGCAACCGCACCGCCGTGTAGCTGTCGAGCGCCCGATACGCCTTGTTGACAGTGCCAACGCTGAAGTAGTTGGCCCATCCGCGTAACGCGCGGTTCAACTGCTCCACCAGCTCTGTGGTCTTCTGCCAAGTACCCGATCGGTCAGTCAGCGCGTGGACTTTGTCGACCATGCGCTTGATGCTCTTCTTTGATGGCCGCTGACCCAAGCGGGCCTTGCCGGTTCTCGCCGAATACATCCGTCCGAACGTGTATCCCAGGAAGTCGAACTCCCCTTCCGGCACCTTGCAGATACGTGTCTTCTCCTCGTTCACCGTGAGCTTCAGCTTGCCCATGATCTCGCGCAGTCGTCGCAACGCCTCGTCGGCGTTGCCCTTCCGGCACAGGATCACGAGGTCGTCGGCGTAAGTCACGATGCGCGTGCCGAGGCGTCGCTCCAGCCCGAGCTTCTTCCAGCCCAGCACAAACCGGCGCATGTAGAGATTCGCCAGCAGTGGTGAGATGGGTGAGCCTTGCGGGATGCCGCACCGCTTGTCCCGAGCCTCCGTCGTGCGTGTCCTCCGCCCTCGTTTGTCGGTTTCTTCCACGGGGCAGTCCAGCCGCATCCTGATCAGATGCAGCACACGCCGATCAACGATCCGGCGAGCCACCGACTTCAAGAGGTCGGCATGGGGAATGCTCCCGAAGTAGTCCGCGAGGTCGGCGTCAACCACTTCCGGGTGGCCACGGAACAGCAGTTCCTCCACCTCGATCACCGCCTGTTGGGCGTTGCGCCCGGGACGGTAAGCGTATTGCTCCGGTGGAAGGTCGGCTTCAAAGATCGGTTCCAGCACCAGCATCGCTGCTGTCATGCAGACCCGATCCCGCACGGTCGAGATGCCCAGCGGCCTGAGTTTGCCGTTGGCTTTCGCAATAAACACGCGTCTGATCGGTTCCGGTCGGTAGGTCTCCTGCCTGAGTGCAAGCGCCAGTTCGCCGAGCCACCGCTGCGTCCCATACGCCTCGATGTCCGCGAAGTCCTGACCGTCCACGCCTGGTGCACCCTTGTTGGAGCGGCACAGGGCATAGGCATGAGCCAAGATGTCTTCACGGCTGATCTTGTCGTACAGGGCATAGAAGCGATAGCCAGCTTCTGCCTTCGCTTTCGCGTGCAACGCCATCTGCAGTTTCTGAACACTGTTCGGAGTTGATAGGTTGCCCAATCTCCAGGTCCCTCACTACGTCCTGCGTCTGTCTTGAACTGAGGTCCCTTCCCTCCACCGGCGTTACCCGGCTTCCGCGGTACTACGAACCTCTCCGCCACCCCACGGCGCCCGGCCTGTCCCTCGCGGGCGTCCGGTTGATCATCCCTGACCGCGCCCTGGGGCTTCCCGTGTTGCGTGCGCTTTCCTTGTGTACATGCTGCCGCCACTACCCCGGTGCAGCGGCTGGGCGTACTCTTCGCTCATCCCACCCAGCCGTGTCAGCCTTCCCCGAAAGGGTCGTCGGGTCGGCCTGCGCATCGTCCTTTTCGAGGCTTGCTCGGCGTTCACTCGCGTTGCGGCCTGCACACTCGCGCGGCCACCAATTCGTGACCCGCTAGACCGAAGGCTTCAGCCATTTCGTCACCTCCATGACTGCTCCGGTTGCTTCCGGCTGGAGCGTTGCCGGGTGGGACTTGCACCCACTGGAAAGCGCCGCCTTTCACGGCGCACACCCAAAGCGAACCAACGCCCGGGCCCCATCATCCCGGACACAGGAAGGCTGTCGCGATGCCCCACCGTCGCTAGAGCCTGGTTCGCCGGTTGCGGCAGGACGGCGTTCCGTGGCCACATTATTCTCGTGGGAAGCCAGCAACCAGGAGACGGCCATGAGTGAGCAGTCGAACCCCGAGGACCGGCTTTTAAGCGCAGTGGAGCACCAGATGGTGGAGCAGACGAAGTCCCCGGCGCTCGACGAACTCTCCAGGGAGGCGCTGCAGGCCCTGGCCAAGCGGCTGCGTTCGGCGCGTGACCGGGCTCTGCGGATCGGGCGCCAGCAAAAACGCGAGATCCGCGGCAAGGCCGATCCGAAGGGTGCCCTACCCGCGCGCGACAATGTCGGGACGGAAGCGAAGGCACAGGTTCTGATCGAAGCGGTGAACCGGGTGACCGGAGCGCTCCGGAAACTGAATGCGCCCAGCCAATCTGAACTCACGCCCAAAGTCGCCGCGATGAAGCGCACGGCCCCTACCCCTCAGCATCCGGCCCCCGGCAGTACGGCATCCAAAGGGATGCAGCCGAAGGCAAGCCGCCGACCGACGGTAAGGTTAGATCCGCGCGAGATCGGCTGCGTATCCCAGGCAGGCAAGGCCGCTCAGGCCAAGCGAGACCGTTGATCGGACCGTTGCGGCTTGGGGCTGCGTACGACGCCTTTACTGATTGCGGAACCGTCACGCTCGCGAACGGTTCCCCGGCGCGTGATGTTTACAGCGCTGTCAGTGGCGGACATCAATCCAGTCGTCCGTGAACGGCCGGTGAGCGAATGTCGCCCAGACGAAGTTTATCGAATAGCGCAGGCCAATTCGTATCAAGCCCTCCTCGAGCAGTCGCCGGCCCGATGACAGCGCCGGCAGCCGGAAGGTGAACTTCACCGCACCAACGGCATTCAGCCGGCACGCGAGATCCGTGTCCTCTCCGTAGAAGCTGAACAGAGGATTGTAGCCACCGATCTGCTCAAGCGCCGTGCGGCGCACCACGAAATTACCACCCTGAAGCATCGAACCCGCGCGCAGTACGAACCGGTTCAGGATATAGAATCCGTATCCCATGACATAGAACGCCCGTACCGCGGCTCGCGCGCCTTTCGACACGTCGTAGTAAATGTAAGGGCCGCTCAGTGCGACCAGGCCTGGGCGACGGCGAAACTCCTGCAGCACACGGTTCAGCCAGCCTTCCGTGACGATCGTATCTGCGTCCACATTCGCGATCAGATTGCCGCTGGCGCACAAAAAGCCGGCCCGCCGCGCTTGCACAAGGCCCTTCACCGGTTCGTCGACGACGATCACCTCGGGGAACGAGGCTGCCAGTTCTCCGGTACCATCGGTGCTTGCATTGTTGACGACGATGATCTCCCCCGTGCAGCCTGATCGTCTGATTTCAGAAATGATCGCGGTCAGCGTCCTAGCTAAATGTTTCTCTTCGTTGTACGCTGGCACGACAAAGCTGATCGTTACCTGCTCAGTCACCGGGCTGAACTCCATCGAGCATTGACCGATAGAGCGATTCCCACTCATCGGTGACGGTTTCGACGCTATATCTCTCGGCGGAACGTCTGCCGCCCGAACCCAGAAGCCGCCGCCGCTCCGGCGAGGTCAGCAGTTCCGCGAGTGCCCGTGACAGTCGCTTTGGATCGTGAGGGTCCACCAGCACACCGTTGGTGGGGCTGACAAACTCCGGTAGCGCCCTGGTATCCGCGGCAACCACGGGAACGCCGGACGCCATTGCCTGCAACAACACCATGCTCTGGGTCTCGCTGGTACTCATGAGCGCGAACGCGTCACTAATCCGTAACAGTTGTGCCAGCTCATCCTGCGGCAGCGTGCCAAGAAACCTGATTTGCTGGGTGATTCGCAACTGATTCGCTAATGCTCGGAGTGTCGGTTCGTGCGAGCCGTGCCCAGCGATCCCCAATTCGACCGCTACCCCCCCGTCTCGCAGCATCGCCACGGCATGCAACAGTACATCGATATTCTTCTCCGGCCCGAGCCGACCGGCATAGGTGACCGTCGGGCTGCCAAATCCGAACTGCGCCCGCAGGGTATCGCGCTCGTCAGAAAGGGGCGGCCTGAACAGGTCAGTGTCGATTGGGTTGGACACCACAAGATGCGGCCGACACAGCCTAGCAGCGCCAAGCTCCTCGAATACCGAGCGGGATGGTGCGGTGACGTAATCGCAGCGGTTGTAGAACCACGTCACGTAAGCGGCCGCTAGATGAACGCTCACCGGCATATATGGCGCTAAGCCGGCGATGGTCGTATGATTGGTGCCGATGACAGGGATGCCGAGGCAGGCGCCATTCAGCAGCGCCTCCAGCCCGATGCCGAAGAAGGAATGCGTGTGAAGTACATCGGGTTTCGCTCGGCGCGCACCTACCCAGCTTATTGGCGAGAGCAACGCCGCCCGGGACTGCCGCGTTGAACTTGGAAATGGCAACGAAGGCCGGCGGCACACGCGCACGTTGGCGCCCAAATCGCGCTCACGCACCGGGGCGCCGATCCGCTGATAGTCCCGCGTCGCATAGCGCGGCGCATAGATGTCAACCTGGTGTCCCCGCCTTCCCAGGGAGCGGCTGATGGTCGCGATCGAATCCTGGATCCCCCCTAGCTCGGGAAAGAAATAGTCGGTGAACATCGCGACCCTCACCGGTCGATCCCGCCGGCCCACATGCCGTCGGCTTTCCTGAGGACCAGCAAAATCCCTGCCACACCGGCGGCGCAGAGCACGATCGTTCCTACAACGAAGTGGCGCGCAAAGAACGGATAGTAGTCACTGGCGAAGTAGCCGAAGGCGAACAGTATCCCGGTCTTCGGCACACTAGTGTTCTGACTTTGACACTTCGATCCCGACCGGGATGGCGGGATCGGCCGCGAACCAGATGGAGGCCGGGGATCGAAGCGATAGGATCGCAACACTAGCGAGCAGGTTCACGAGGATGAAGCGCGCCAGTGGCAAGCGCAGCATACCGCTGCCCATGAGTACGACGCCGCCGATGGAATGCGTCCACTTGCCGACAAACAGCATCTTGGTGGCGTTATGCGTGAGGCCGCGCTGCACCTCCGGAGTGATGAAGCTGCACATGCCAAGGCGTCGACCGAGGCCGGCAAGCGGCGTTCTGCCGGTTCGGCCAACCCAATAGTAGATCACGTCACCGATTAGGTCAGCGCATACCAGCAGGCATAGCGCCCAATACAAGTTGAAGTATTGCTGAGCCACAAGAAAACCTGTGAGGATTGTTACGAATGGTCCCTCGATGATCGCCAATGGCAGGATCAGTGCGCTGCCGTGCGCGATCAGGAAACCACCGAGCGTCACAAGTGGTTCACAGCCGCTCGTAGTGGACGTTGGAGCCGTCCGCAACAGTAAAGGCCAGGCCGGCCCAGGCGTCTGTCTGGTCGTACCAGACATCGACACTGAACGCGCCACTCAGATTGTAATGATCTGCCACGATTGTGCTGCCGGACGCGAGCCGGATAGCGGCCGCCCGCCGCACCACCGCCACCTTGGGTCGCAACAGGACGCCGTCCTCCAGACTTATCATCGGTCCGTCCAGCATGTGCTTGTTCCAGTAGGAGGTGCCGAACGCAGGCTCCGGCGCGACGTAGCGCGCCGTCCGGCTACCGAGGACCACCAGTCCTTCGTCGCCACGGCGCGCGTGCACCCACTCCCGCTGGCCGTTCTTGTCGGTTTCGCCGATCAAACCCACCAGTGTCCCGCCGTGCCATGTTTCGATGACGCGGTGCTTGTAACGGGCTATGGGGATGGAGAGGAAGCTCACCAGAGCATCCACCGCAACGTGGACGGTCAACGCGTCGCCCTGGCTTTCGAAGCTCAAGGTATGGCGGCCGATATCGCTGCCATGACGGATCAGTCGAAAAGCAAGCGTACTACCCGGCGGTACTGGCAATGCGGCAGCCACCCGGCGCGCTGCAACGCCCGCCCCCACCAACACCACAGCGCGCCTGCCGATCGCCTTTGCATCCATACCACGAATCGCCCGCTAGCCGCCGAACGCCCTGCCAGTATCTCAGCCGTCGGAAACCATCAACCCAAACGGCTCCAACACCGAATTCTGGTGAGAACGACTCAACCTCGCCCCCGACGTTAGGCCCCGGGCGATCAACGGGAGGCTGGGATGGTGGGGTCACATGACGGACAGCCGGTGAATACAGGCGGTCTCGCCGACTGATGGAGTGACAATTATGTCACAAGTCGCGGTTCCCGGCGACCTTCAGGGAGTTTCCGCCGCCGCAAAAGGCGGCTAGACTGGGCTTTGCAAGACCTGCAACGGGACGTGCACAACCACTGATTGCAGCAGCATAGCAACAATGACGGAGGGGATTTCGTGAACCCATCGAGACGCGCCATCCTGGGCATCGCGCCTGCGCTCGGAATTGGCATCGTGCTCGGCGCACGCAGCGCCGCGGCAGCTTCGGCCAAGCAGATCCACAGCGCGGCGGAGCAGGCGCTACGCCGGCTTTATGCGGAGCAACCAAAGACGCGGGAGCTGGCGAAGCGCGCCGTGGCGATCCTGGTGTTCCCCCGGATCTACAAGGGCGGGCTGATCGTCGGCGGCCAGAGCGGCGACGGCGTCCTGCTGGTGGGCGGGAAGGCCGAGGCATACTATAACCTGTCGGCGGCATCTTTCGGGCTGCAGGCCGGCGGCCAGACCTTCAGCTATGCGCTGTTCTTCATGAACGACGGGGCGTTGAAATATCTGCGCGACAGTGACGGCTGGGCAGTCGGCTCGGGCCCGAGTTTCGTGGTGGCGGACAAGGGCACGGCTGCGAGCCTCACCAGCACGACATTGACGCAGGACGTCGTGGCCGTTCCGTTCGGACAACGCGGCCTGATGGCGGGTATCGGGCTGGAGGGATCCAAGATCACGCATATTCACCCGACATGATCATCTGAGGAACGGCCGATGCGGGCCACCCTGTTCCGCTCCGCGGCGCGGGCTGTGGCTGCTCCGTCTCCCGGCTTCCGCCAAGTATCGTGGCGAGACTCTGCGGACATTTCGTCGTTGCGGGGCACGTCGGTCCGGACTATCAGACCCTTGAATTACGGCAAGAGGCGCCGTGTGGCGCACGCCTTTCACGTCGAGATCATCAAGCCATCACACTATGATGACGAAGGTTATGTCATCCAATGGTGGAAGGCCTCGATACCGTCAAACTCGCTCGCCAGCCTCTACGCGATCGTGCAGGACGCGGCCGAGCGGCGCGTGCTCGGTGATGAGGTCGCGCTGACGCTCGACGGGTGGGACGAGTGTAACACTGTCATTTCGGAGGACCGGGTCGCGCGGCGGATTGCGGGAGCGGGGGGTGGAATCGTATTCCTGGTTGGTGTCCAGAGCAACCAGTTCCCCCGGGCCGTAGATATGGCGCGCGGGTTCCGCGCACGCGGCATCAATGTCGTCATCGGCGGTTTCCATGTCAGCGGATGCCTGTCGATGCTCGACGAACTGCCGTGGGACCTGCAGGAGGCGCTCGACCTCGGCGTCACACTCTTCGCCGGCGAGGCCGAGGGGCATATCGATACGCTGTTGCGCGACGCATTCGCGAATCGGCTGCGGCCGATCTACAATTTCCTTGTCGATCTGCCGGGGCTGCAGGGCGCGGCCGTGCCGTACCTGCCGCCGGAACGGCTGCAGCGCTACTCGCCGCCGATCGGGTCGTTCGACGCCGGACGCGGATGCCCGTTCCAGTGCAGCTTCTGCACCATCATAAACGTACAGGGACGCAAGTCGCGCTATCGGACCGCTGATGATATCGAGCTGCTGCTACGCGCGCATCTGGACAAGGGTGTACGTCGGTTCTTCATTACCGATGACGACTTCGCACGAAACCGTCATTGGGAAGAGATACTCGATCGCGTGATCGTACTGCGCGAGCGAGAAAATATGCCCTTCACATTCCTGATCCAGGTCGATGCGCTGGCTTATCGCATTCCAAACTTCATCGAGAAGTGCCGCCGTGCTGGATGTCTGCGGGTCTTCATCGGGCTGGAGACGATAAATCCCGGCAATCTGCTGCATGCGAAGAAGCGGCAGAATAAGATCGGCGAATACCGTCGGATGCTGCAGGCATGGCGAGCTGCCGGCGTCATCATCTTCTGCGGCTATATCCTCGGCTTTCCGGAGGACACGGCTGATTCTATCCAGCACGATATCGAGATCATCAAGCGTGAACTGCCGGTCGATTGCCTGGAGTTCTTCGTGCTCACGCCGCTGCCTGGATCAGAGGATCATCAGAAGCTGGCCCGCTCGGGGGTCGCGATGGAACGCGACATGAACAAGTATGACCTCGAGCACGTCTGCACTGCGCATGGGCGGATGACGCCCGAGGAGTGGCAGCAGGTTTATCACCGTGCATGGTTGCAATATTACAGCATGGAGCACATCGAGGCGCTGCTGCGGCGTGCGATTGCCGACGGGGTTGCGGTGAGGAGACTGATGCTCAGCCTGGTTGTGTTCCGCGGCATGCCGCTGATCGAACATGTGCATCCGCTGCAGGGCGGATATCTGCGCCGGAAGGTCCGGCGTACGCGTCGTCCTGGATCGCCGTCCGATAATGCGCTACTGTTTTATGTCCGGCACTGGGCGGACACAGTCCTGAAGATGGGGCGACTTTTCGCACTGGTCTGGCGCGTGGACCAGATTCGCCGCCGCGTTCTGCGCGAACATGCACGGTGTGGTTATACGGATATTGCGATCACGAAACTTGCGCAGGAGGCGGAGGATGAGCTGGAGTTGATGCAGGTGCGGTGACTGTTGGATGTGGGGCGGGTCAGCCCGTTCACTCTGCCGCCAGCGTCGGGATTGCCGCGATCTCCGCGCGCTTGTCCTTGCTGAGCCGCTCGATGTCGTATCGGGTTTGCAGGTTGAGCCACAGCTCGGGTCCGTTGCCGCACAGTTTGCCAAGCCGCAGCGCCATCTCGGGCGTCACAGGGGCGCGTTCGGTCAGAATCGAGTGCAAACTCTGCCGCGAAATACCGAGGAGACGCGCGATCTCGACGCGCGGGCGCGCCAGGGCAGGAAGGATGTCCTCGCGCAGCAGCTCGCCGGGATGCATGGGCGGGAGCCCCCGCTTGACTGTCCGCTTACTCATCAGTGGTAGTCCTCCAAGTCCACATCGACGGCGTTGGCGCCATCCATCCGAACGTGATCCGCCAGTTGCCAGTGACCCGAACCAACCACCGTCGCTCGCCGCGCAGAGCATGGAAATGGTAGCCCGGCAGGTTCATTTGTTCGGGCCGGGTGGCGGCGTCCAGTGCCTGCAACATGCGACCCACCCGCGCCACGTTCTGCACGCTCAAGCCAGCCGCCGCCGTTCCCGTTTCGAAATAGGCCCGGAGTGGTTTGCTGCGGAAAGAGCGGATCACCTGGGCGAAAGATGGCCAGATGAGGGGAGGTTGTCAAGCGTTGCTTGACGCTCCCGGATCGACGGCGTCCGCGTTGCGCCGCTTGGGTGCTTATGCAACTTCGTCCGCCGACGGCAGGGTACCGTCCGCGGCGGGCAGGCAGGCGACGGCGGTGCCGTTGGGCAGAACCGTGAGGGGCGGATCGATCTCGCGGCAGCGTGGCTCGGCGAAGCGGCAGCGCGGTGCGAAGCGGCAACCTTTCGGCACTCCCGTTGCTGCCGGTACGTCGCCCGGCAGCACATGGCGATGCCGCGGCTGGTCGGGATGCGAGACCGGCACTGCGGACAGCAGCGCACGTGTGTAGGGATGCGCTGGATTGGCGAACAGCGTGTCGGCGTCCGCTAACTCGACGATGCGGCCGAGATACATCACCGCGATCCGTGCGGAGATGTGCCGCACCACCGCCAGGTTGTGGGAGATGAACAGGTAAGTCAGCCCTAGTTCCTGCTGCAGGTCCTGCATCAGATTGATGATCTGCGACTGCACGGAGACGTCGAGCGCGGAGACCGCCTCGTCGCACACGACGAATTCCGGGCGCAGTGCCAGGGCGCGAGCGATGCCGATGCGCTGGCGCTGGCCGCCGGAAAATTCGTGCGGATAGCGATAGGCGGCGTCGCGCGGCAGTGCGACGAGGTCCAGCATCTCGGCGACCCAGCGTGCGCGTTCGGCGCGGGTACCGAGGCCGTGGATCGCGTACGCTTCGGCGATGATAGCGCCGACGGTGCGGCGGGGGTTCAAGGAGCCGAACGGGTCTTGGAAGATGATCTGCACGTCGCGGCGTCGTTGGCGGAGCGCGCGGCGGTCGAGATGGGTGAGGTCGGTGCCTTTGTGGATGATGGTCCCGGCGGTTGGTTCGATGAGGCGGAGGAAGAGGCGGCCCAGGGTCGATTTGCCGCAGCCGGATTCGCCGACGAGGCCTAGGGTTTCTCCTTTGCGGACGCTTAGGTCCACGCCGTCCACTGCGTGGATCATGCCGTGGGTGCCGCGCGCGGGGAAATGCTTATGGAGGTTGCGGGATTCTATCAGGACGCTGTTTGCGGGCGGGGTGGTCATTGCGGCTCCCCGGCCCCGTCCCCCCGGCTCCCTCCCGCGGGGGGAGGGGGAGCCACTGGTTCCCACGCGAACGGGCGAATGCAGCCTACGAGGTGGTCGGGCGCTACGGGGCGGAGTGGTGGGGGCGTGGCTTCGCATGCTGCTTGCCGGTACGGGCAGCGTGCGGCGAAGCGGCAGCCGGGGGGCATTTCGAGTGCGCCAGGAACAGATCCGGCGATCGTTGTCAGGCGATGGCGGCGTGGCCCGAGGTCGGGGATCGCGGTCAGCAGAGCCTCGGTGTAGGGGTGGGCGGGAGCGTCGAAGATCGTGCGTACTGGCGCCAGTTCGGCGGCACGACCGGCGTACAGCACCAGGACGCGGTCGGTCATGTCGGCGATCACGCCGAGATCGTGAGTGATCAGAATTAGTGACAGGCTGGTCTGCCGCTGCAGTGCGCGCAGCAGGTCTAGGATCTGCGCCTGCACCGTTACGTCCAGGGCTGTCGTGGGTTCGTCGGCGATCAGAAGTTTGGGTTCGGCGGCCAACGCAATGGCGATCATCACCCGCTGGCGCATGCCGCCGGAGAGTTCGTGCGGATAGGCTTGCAAGCGGCTTTGGGGCGACGGGATTTCGACTTGTTCCAGCAACTCGAGTGCGCGGCGGCGGGCGGCGTGGCCGCGCATCCGGCCGCGCCAGCGCAGTACTTCCTCGATCTGCGTGCCGACACGCATGACCGGATTTAACGAGGTCATCGGTTCCTGGAAGATCATCGCGACGTCGCGGCCTCGATGCGCACGCCATGCTTCGCGCGGGCGGCCGGCGAGGTCTTCGCCGAGCAGAGCGATGCGGTGTGCCTGCACGGAGAGCGCCGGCGGCAACAGGCCCATGATTGACAATGCAAGGACGCTCTTGCCGCTGCCGGATTCGCCGACAATGCCGAGGACCTCGCCAGGGGCGACGGTGAAGCTGACGTCGTCGAGGATGCTGGAGCGGTCGGGATGAGCGGCGAGTTTGACCGTCAGCGCCTCCACCGCAAGCACGTCTGGCACGGCGGTCAGAGCTTCATGCGCGGGTCGAGCACGTCGCGCAGGCCGTCGCCGAGCAGGTTCAGGCCGAGCACGGAGATGACGATCGCGAGGCCGGGGAAGATTACGGTCCAGGGCGCGGTTTCCATGAAGTCGCGCTCGCTGGCGATGATGTTGCCGAAGGTGGGGGTGGGCGGCGGAGGGCCGACGCCGATATAGGAGAGCACCGCCTCGGCCAGGATGGCGATGGCGAAGACATAGGTCAGTCGCACAATTAGCGGTGCCAGCGCGTTGATCAGGACGTGGCCGAACAGCAAACGAAAGTCGCTGGCACCCAGCGCACGGGCTGCTTCGACGTATTCCATCTCGCGCACGACCAGCACCGAGGCACGGACGATCCGTGCCGTGTGCGGCGCAGTGGCAATGCCGAGCGCGATCACGACGTTGACGATCGACGAGCCGAGCACGGCGCTGATCACGATCGCCAGAAGTATCGCCGGAAACGCCATGAGGGCGTCCATCAGCCGCATCAGCAGATTGTCCAGCCGGCGGAAATAGCCGGCGATGGCGCCGATCGTAGTACCGGCGATGCCCGTGGCTATGACCACGGATATTCCGATCTCCAGCGATGCTCGGCCGCCATAGATCACACGCGACAAAAGGTCGCGGCCGAAATGGTCGGTGCCGAACCAGTGCGCCATGCTCGGCGGTGCTAGGCGGACGCGGAAATTGCTGCGCATCGGATCATAGGGCGCCAGCAGGGGGGCGAAGATAGCGACGAGCGCGACGAACAGCACCAGCACAGCACCGACGACGAAGGAGCGATTGCGGAGCAGACGGCGCAGAAACGGGCCGGCTAGGCGGGCGGCGGCAAGCAGCCAGGCGGGTGTTTGGGCAGACGCAGGCCGGCCCGTTTGCTGGGCGGCGCTATTCAATGCGCACTCGCGGGTCGGCCAGTGCGTAGAGAATATCTACGAGCAAATTTATCAGCAGATAGATCACGGCGACGAACAGCAGCGTGCCCTGGATCACTGGGAAATCGCGGCTGAGCACGGCGCCGATAATCAGGCGCCCGACGCCGGGCAGCGAGAATACCTGCTCGACCACGACCGCGCCGCCGAGCAGCCCGCCGGTGACGATGCCGAGCACTGTCAGGATAGGCACCAGTGCATTTGGCAAGCCGTGGCGCGCGACCACGATGCTGTGGGGCAGGCCCTTCGATTCCGCGGTGCGGATGAAGTCCTGGCCCAATACCTCGAGCATTGCCGAGCGCGTCATGCGGGCGATGAATCCCACCTGCACTGCGGCCAAGGTGAAGGCGGGCATCGCCATGCTGTGCCACCAGCCGGAGAAGCTCTGTGTGATCGGCACGAAGCCTCCGGCGGGAAACCAGCGCAACCTGACGGCAAGGCCGAAGATCAGCATGAGCCCGAGCCAGAACTCCGGCACCGACAGGCCGAGCAGCGCCAGGACCATGATCGACTGGTCGGCCCAACTGCGATGCCGCACTGCCGCCAGCAGGCCCGCCGCGATTCCCATCAACGTTGCGAATATCAGGGCCAGCGCGGTCAGGGAGAGCGTGACCGGCAGCCGCTCCACGATGGCGGCGGCGACGCTGCGGTTGAGCAGGATCGACTGGCCGAGGTCGCCGTGCAGGATGCGGCCGTACCAGTCGATTGCCTGCAGGTAGAACGGCTCGTCGAGGCCGAGGCGGTGGCGGATCGCCGCGAGCTGCGCCGGGGTGGCTCCGGCATCCGCGAACGCCGCGGCGGGATCGCCCGGGACCAGCCAGATGATGCCGAACGAGAGCATCGACACGAGCAGCAGCACAGGTAGCGAAATTAGCAGACGCCGGACAATGAAGCGCAGCAATCAGTACATCCCTGGGGCCGTTATGCCTCCAGCCACACGCCCCACAGACGGGGGATGCGATAAGGAGCGAAATTCTTGATCCGGGACGAGATCACCTGGAACATGCCGTAGTCGCCGAGCGACACCGTCACGGCGTTCTCATACATGTGGGTCTGGAAGCGGGCGAAGATCTCCTTGCGCTTGGCCATGTCCATCTCGGCCAGAAGCTCGGCGTAGAGTTGGTCGATGACCGGGTCGTCCTTGATTTCGGAGATGCCGTTGGCCCAGATGCTCATGAGCTTGGCCGGGCCTTCGTACGGCTCGATGCCGAGGCCATGGGTCCAGAAATGCCAGCCGTTCGGGGTGAAGCCGAGCTTGGAGACGGTGGGCCAGTCGGAGACCTTTACCTCGATCTTGATGCCGATCTGGCCGAGCTGTTCCTTGATGTCCGTCGCCGTGTCCGTGTCGGGGCGTGTATTGTCGGTGATGAAGGTGAGCGTCTCGCCCTTGTAGTTGCTTTTCTGTAGGAGGGCCTTGGCCTTTTCGGGGTCGTTGAGGTTGTAGAGCTGGGTCCCGGCTGTGGTGTAGTAGGGCGAGTAGCTGTAGAGCAGGCCGCCATCCAGCTTGTAGATATCGGGATAGGCGATCGCCAGCGTCTCTTCCATGTTGAGGCAGGCGGCGACGGCGCGGCGGAAGTTCACGTCGTTGCCGGGCGGCTGCGCCTGGTTGAACTTGGCGATCTGCAAGGCGAAGGGGAGCAGCTTCAACACCTGGAAGCGGCTGTCGCCTTGCAGCTTCTTGGCGGTGGGGCCGTCGGTGGTTTCGTTGATCAGCGCCTCGCCGGTCTCCATGGCGGCGGTGCGGGCGCCCGATTCCGGCATGAAACGGAACACCGCGCGATCAATGTACGCGATCTTGCGGCCGGCAAAGCCGTCGCGTTTGGTATAGTTGGGATTGGGTGTGTAGTCAGCGAAGCGCTCCAGCGTGGCGTGGCTATCGGGTGCGTATTCCACGAACTTGAACGGGCCGGTGCCGATGAATTTGAAGTCCTTGGGGTCCTTGCGGGCTTCCTCGGCAGGGTAGATTGCCAGTGGGGTGCCCGGGGATGAGAGCGTGTCCAGGAAGTTCGATTGGATTTTCTTAAGGCGGACGGTGACTTCGAGCGGGCCGGAGGCTTCCATCTTGTCGACGCCGCTTAGCAGGATAGAGGCCAGACCGATCTTTTGGTAGCGCTGCAGCGACGCGACGACGTCGCCAGAGTCCATGGTCTTGCCGTTGTGGAATTTCACGCCGGGGCGAAGCGTGAAGACGTAAGTGAGCGAGTCGTTCGAGATCTGTACGCCCTGCGCGAGATCAGGGACCACGCCGGCATGCTCGTCGCGTGCGTAGAGCGTTTCGTACATGTGGAGGTTGATGTCTCGCGCAACCTGGGCAGAGGTAAGCTGTGCATCGAGCGAGGGGGGCGCCTGGGTGAGCGCGACGGTGATGGTGCCGCCCCGTTTTGGTTGCACTGCGTCTTGCGCCGATGCCGAGAGGGGAGATGCGCCGAACGACGCCGCGAGGCCGGCGGCCCCGGTCTTGAGCAATCCACGGCGTGTCCAGTCGATCATCGTCGGCCTCCCAGGGGTTGTGCTTCCTGCCGATGCCAAGGAATTGGGCAGCAGCGAAGGAGCTTTGCTGTTCTCATCGTATAGAGCGGGCCGGCGGGGTCAACGGTCATCGGCTCTGCGTGCTCTGCGTCTCCGCGGTGAATCTGGAAGAAGTTTAACCGCAGAGACGCTGAGGGCGCAGAGGGTTGTCAGACCAGGTCACGGGGTTGGGTGATCTGCCATGTGCGGTGGTGGATCACGTCTGCGCCCTGATGGGCCCGGACTTCTGCTTCGACCACGAAATCGGCGGCGGTTGACCGAAATCGGGTGGTTGCTGCCAGACGCACGCACCATTCGTCGCGCTCGAGTTCCATTTCTTCAGCGATTTCGATCTGAGCTGATAGCGGATCGTTTTCGTTGATTTCGCAACATTTGCGGATGCGGTGGCCGAGGATGGTGCCGGTGGGGTCGAGGCGGTATCGCCGGCCGGGGCCGAGGAAGCCGCCCTCGCCTTCGACAGTCAGGATGTGCCTGCCGGTCAGGAGGTCGCGGCTCAGGTGGCGGGAGATGCGCGCGGGCTCGAGGATCGTGATCGGCACGGGAGGGGCGGCTTCAGGGGGATCGAAGGGCCGCAGCGCGGCGTCAGCGGGGTCGGGCGGGCGTTCGGGCAAGATCAGCTTGGTCGTGCCGGTGTGGAGCGTCAGGGTGACGGGGGCCGGACTGGGCCAGATGATCGGCCAGAACGTCGTCGATAGCGCCAGTCGAATACGGTGGCCGGGGGCGAAGGCGTGTCCGGTTTCCGCCAGTATTAGGGCCTGTCGTCAATTGAGCCAAATCGCGCTGGCGGTGAGGTAGATGGCGGCCAGGAAGTTGCGTGCGGTCTTGTCATAACGTGTGGCGATGGCGCGAAACTGCTTGAGTTTGGCGAAGAAGTTCTCGATCAGGTGGCGTTCCTTGTAGAGATGCCGATCGAACGCCCGCGGCGCCCGGCGGTTGGCCTTCGGCGGGATCACCGCGGTTTTGCCCGCTGCCGCCAACGGCTCGATGACCCGCTCGTCGGCATCGAATGCCTTATCGGCGATCAGCATGTCGGCCTGCATATCCGGCAAGAGATGGTCGGCACCAACCAGGTCGTGCGCCTCGCCGCCGGTCAGGTGAAAGCCGACCGGATTGCCCAGCGCATCGACCATGGTATGGATCTTGGTGCTCAGTCCGCCGCGCGAGCGCCCGATGGCCTGGTCCTCGCCGTCTTTTTTTGGGCGCCGGCACTGTGCTGATGGGCTCGCACAACGGTGCTGTCGATCATCGCGTATTCGTTGTCGGCATCGACGGCAAGATGCTGAAACACCCGCTTCCAGACGCCGGATTTGGCCCAGCGACTGAAGCGTCGGTGGGTGTTCTTCCAGTCGCCGAAGCGTTCCGGCAGATCGCGCCAGGGAATGCCGGCCCGGTAGCGGTAGAGCACCGCTTCAACGAACCGGCGGTTGTCCGCCGCGGTCACGCCGACCGAACCCTTGCGGCCTGGCAAAAGGTCCTTGATCCGGTCCCACTGGTCGTCGCGAAGTCCGTAGCGGCGCATCGGTCAGCTCCCCAAAGCTGACCGTCTACGAATCGAAGAACGCGCCGCGCCGGAATCGGCTATCTCGCCATCTCCTGCTGATTACCGAACGGTGTTGCAATCCGGACTCACCAAGCCCGCTCTAACTGGCGAACCACTGGTCGGGATTTGACGACAGGCCCTAGGCGGATCTTGTAGCGGCGGCCGGGTTGCAGTGGCTGGGGCGTGTGGTGGCTGTCGCGGTGCGTCAGGTTGAGCACGGCGAGCGCGACCCGCAACGAGGTGCCGTCCGGCGCCACGTCGTTCAACCGCGCGGCCAGCAGGGCGAGCGGCTGATCCACGGCGATCTCGGCTTCCAGCACGGCAGAGCCGAGGATTTCCAGGCGCTCGGTCAGCGGTTCGGTGTCGAACGTAAGCGACTTGGCGCTATTCGCCGACAGCGCATTGTCGTTCCGGCTTAAAAATGGAGCGACGTTCGCGGACCTTGCCAAACGCCTAGATCACCTCGGTGAGCAGCACATCGGTATGCCGAAGGCCACTACGATCGGATCTTCGCGGCCGGGCCGGCCCAAAGGCTGCAAGCGTCGGCACAGCCCCGCAGGGACATTCTTGACAGGTTCGTCGCAGATATGGAGCGCGCCGGCGTCGAAGTCGGGGTAGTTACTGGCGTGCCGAACAGCGTGATTGCCGAGGTCATCCGAACCTATCCCGACCGCTTTATGGGTTTCGCGGCGCTCAGCCCGCATGACGGCATGCGGGCGGTGCGCGAACTGGAGCGGCTTGTGCGCGAGCACGGCCTGGGCGGGCTGCGGGTCTCCGCGCTTTACAACGGGCTTCCGGCCAGTGACCGCCGCTATTATCCGCTCTATGCGAAATGCGTCGAGCTTGACGTGCCGGTGCGAATCTATACCGCGATGACGTATGCCAATGATCGCCCGTACGACCTCGGGCATCCGCGGCATCTTGATCAGATCGCGATGGATTTTCCCGAGCTCCGCATCGTCGCCGGACTTGGAGGGTGGCCTTGGGTGGGTGAAACGGTCGCCCTGATGCGGCGACATCCGAACCTCTATTGCGATACGGCCGCGCACCGCCCTCGCCATTTTGCAACTCCAGGCTCCGGCTGGGAACCGCTGCTGCAATTAGTCCTACTGCGTCACTCATCATGCCGCGCTTAAGGGCTGGCGCCTATGCCCGCAGCAGGGACATCGCGGCAGTGCATGGACGAAGGTACGTGCGAGACGGATGCGCAGCGTCGCAATCGAGTTCGGCACATGACGCTGCGAACGCAGCGGCAGCTCCTCTGGGTCGGTAACCTGCGGGAACGGCAGGTCGCTGGCCGCGCCAGGCGCGGGCAAGTCCTGAGGGGGGAATCGTCGCCTTCTCGGAGACCAGGAATCCGTAGGCCGCAATGCATAGGCTTGCGTGATGGTGAAAGCCCCGCCAGCCGCGGCCTTCGTAATGGCCGAGCCCGACCTCCTGCTTCAGATCCAGATAGTCGCGTTCGATCCGCCAGCGCAGCTTGGTGAGATCCACCATCCGCTCGAACGTGATGTCCGACGGCAGCGTGGAAAGCCAGTAATGGTCCGGTTCGCTCGCGCCCTCTGGCCACTCGATCAGCAGCCACTCTTCCGCCGCAGGTTCGTTGCGTTTGGTATCATCGTGTGCCGGACGCACCCGCAGGCGGGCAAAGCGTGAGCTCAGTGCCGTGTTGCTGCCCTCTCGCCAGGTGATCGGCTGCCAGGCGTCGGCGGCCAGCTCGATCGCCAGCTGCTTGGCCGAGACCGGCTGATGCGCATCATCACGGCGCGGCCGTTTGGGCGGCCGGCCGCGGCCCGACCATGCCGGGGCTGGCACTGCTGCCTCGCCCGGCCGCCAGACTGCTGTGGTGGGTAGGATGCCGGCCACGTAGGGCTGTCCGAGTTCGCTGATCCCGCCACGCAGCGTAGCGTTGTTGCCATAGGCTGGGTCCATCAGCGCCACTGCCGCCGGCAGGCCATCAGCGTGGGCTTGGCGCATTTGCCGCAGCGCGATCTCCGGCTTGGTCTGGAACGTAACCTCCGCCGGCACGCCCGCGGTGATCCGCCGCACCGGGTCGTCAGCCCAGTCCTGCGGCAGATACAATCGATAGGCGACCGGCAGGCTGGCCTGGTGGGTGGCCACCGAGAGGCTCACCGCCACCTGGCAGTTCTCCTGCTTGCCAAGCTGCCCGCAGTATTGCCGCGCCACGCCGACCGAGTGGTGGCCCTTCTTGGGGAACGCCGTGTCGTCGATGATCCAGGCCTGGATCGGCTCATCGCCGGTGATGGATGGCAGCACCAACTCGCGCACCCGGGTCAGCATCGCCTGGTCCGACCATGGGGCTTGCGCCACCAGATGCAGCAGCGACTGGTGCTGGGCCGCGGTCCGCTCTGGTGCGGTCACCGCCGCCAGCGGTTCGACGCTCTTGCGGCCCTCGGTCGAGATCAAGCCGATGCAGTAGTCTTGAAACGGTGCGACCCGGTCGGCATGGCCGAGCACCGAGGCCAAATCCGCCGCGTAGGCTCTGAACCGGGCTTCCGTGCCAGACCGATCGCGAAGATCCATGCCGCCCTCCCCGAGCGGTTCGAATCTTCACCCGTACCATAGCGCGACCGCGTCGCAGCAAGGGCTAAATCAGGCCGTCAGCCCGTCCGGTTTGCGACTCAGTAGGATTAGGGAATACCCTTCTGCGGGACAAAGTGATGGTCGGGTTGTCGTGGGAAACCATCGGCTTGCCGCTGGAGACGCTGATTGGCGAATATATGCAGTTGCCGCTGAAGGACGCGGTGAAGGATAAATGGTTGTACGAAAATGCACTCCGGTTCTTAAGGTTGGGCTGACATTTAATTCAACACGGACGAAAGTGCGGGGGCCACGGAATTTGATTTGAGCGACGGTGGCCGGAGCATGAGCTTTACAAACAAGCAAACGGGACCCACAGTTTCTGCATCCTGCGACAGGGGGCCGAGATGTCGGAAAGCAGCCGTTCGTTCCAACCCGTGGATTCGTCCGTCACCGCCCGCTATTCCGAAATCGCTACCTTCATGCGTGCGGCCCGAGTGCCGGTGGAGCGCCCGCTCGATATCGCGCTGTTCGGGGTACCGTTCGACATCGGCGCCACGTACCGCTCGGGTGCGAGGCAGGGTCCCGCCGGCGTTCGGGAAGCCTCCCGCCTGATCCGGCAGGTCAACCCGACCACTGGGGTCGCGCCGTTCCGGCTATGCAATCTCGGAGATGTGGGCGATGCTCCCACCCATCCGCTCAGTATCGGGCATAGCATCGAGCTGATCGGCGCGTTCTGCGCCCGCATTCACGAGATAGGCGCAGCGCCGATCGCGGTGGGCGGCGATCACACCATCCCGCTGCCGATCCTACGGGCAGTCGGTCGGAACCGTCCGCTCGGGTTGATCCAGATCAATTCGCATGCCGACATCTTCGACACGTTCATGGGCGACAAATATAACCACGCGACCTTTGTCCGCCGCGCTATAGAAGAAGGACTGCTCGACCCGGTGCGGATCATACAGATCGGGCTGCGCGGCACGCTCTATGGCGACGATGATCTGGCATTCGGCCGCAGCGCCGGGCTGCGTATGCTCAGCATGGATGAATACGAAGAACTGGGCCGGGCCGCCGTCGTGCAGGAGATCCGACGCGTGGTCGGGGACGGCCCGACCTACATCACCATCGACATCGACGGGCTGGACCCGACCGATGCGCCCGGCACTGGGGTGCCGGAACCGGGCGGCATCCGGATGCGCGATGCGCAGATGATGCTGCGCGCGATCACCGGTTTGCATATCGTGGGCGGGGATATCTGCGAGGTGGTGCCGTCCCTCGACCCGACTGGCATCACCTGCATCAACGCGGCGAACCTGTTATTCGAGCTGACCTGTCTTGTCGCCACAGCACGTGCCGCACGCGGATGAACATCGGCTGAACGCCACGACCCATATGGTTCTTGAGGTGAACCCCTAAGTGTCCGTCCGGGAACAAATTGAGTTTTTAGAATCGCTTAGCGGGTCACCCTTGAAGCCATTGAATCGCCTGTGATTTTCTCTCCCCCGAGCATCGATTCGGGGGACTGGATGTGGACCAAGGAGAACCGGACGCGGTACGACCGCACCCGACTGCGCTATGAGAGCGATCTGACTGATGCCGAATGGGCCGAGGTGGAACCATTGATCCCCCCGGCCAAGCCGGGCGGCAACAAGCGGAGCGTTGATATCCGCCAGGTGGTGAACGGCGTGATGTATGTGCTGAGCACCGGCTGCCAATGGCGGGCGATCCCCAAGGACCTGCCGCCGCGGAGCACAGTGCACGACTATCTGGAACGATGGACCTGGGACGGCACGCTGGAGCGACTGCATCACGCATTGTATGTGAAATGTCGTGAGCAGGCCTCGCGAGAGGCCAGCCCGACCGCCGCGGTGATTGATGCGCAGAGCGTGAAGAGCGCCGAAAAAGGGGGGCCTCGATCGATCCGCATGGGTATGATGCGGGGAAGAAGATCAAGGGCAAGAAGCGGCACGTCCTGGTCGATACCCAGGGTTTGCTGCTACAGGCCATCGTGACGGCGGCGGACATCCAGGATCGCGATGGCGGCGCCATGCTGCTGGCGACGCTGTTCGGGATGTTTCCGTTCCTGCTGAAGCTTTATGCCGATGGCGGCTATCAGGGGCGGCGATTCCAGGAGGCGTTGAAGCGTGTCGTGTCGCAGGCCGAGGTGGAGATCGTCAAACGATCTGACCAGGCCAAGGGCTTTGTCGTGCTACCAAAGCGATGGGTGGTCGAACGCACGCTGGCGTGGCTCAACCGATGTCGTCGACTGGGTAAGGATTGGGAAAATCTCAATGTGAAGGCGCGTGCCTTTCTGTTGCTCGCTTCCATCCGTCTCATGGTCAGACGGCTATGCAGGAACTAGCAATGTTCCCGGACAAACTCTAAGAGGAGTGGCCCGCCAGTGCTGCCCGAAGAAACGAAGGGCGGCAAGATGCCGCCCCCTGATAGCTCGTTATTGTTGACCGGGTGGCTTGTAAGCGCCGCGAATTTGCCTCGCCTTCTCCCGAATGCCCTTAATCTCCTCCATCGTGAAGAGGCGCGTCATCTGGACGTTCTGAATGGTGCCGGCGGATACCGCGACGCCGCTTATAGCAGGTGCCATAGCGGGGTCAGTCACGTCGAAAATCACCATCACCCCAGGACCATTGGTAGCCGTACCGTACATCGCAACAAGCTTCCCCCCGGCGGCTGAAAGCAATTGTTCAACCGCCGCCTGCCGGTTGGTATTGGGATTGTCCCTCATCGCGTTCAGGGCTTGCGGTGTATAAGCTGCCGTCAAACAGAACAACATAGTCGTCTCCCCCAGCTTGTTGTTAGTAGCGCGGCCAAGCTGGGCGCTATTTTAACAATTGTCAAATCCGTACCGACCAGGGAAAGCGAGAGCTGTTCGGTTGGTGCGCTTGCCGCCCCTAAGCCGGCACGGCCAGCCCGGTGCCAAGCTCGGCGGGTGCGACCTCGGAGGCGAGGAAGCCTTCGAACACTAGCAGATGCCAGAGTGCCAGGCTGTGGTCGAACCGCGCGGCCACGTGCTCGTCAAGAAGCTGGCGGATCGCGTCCGGCCCGAACAGTCCGCAATCCAGCATGCGCTCGGATAACAACCGCGCGCGCAGCCGTGCATCCTCGCGCCGGAACAGGCCGGCCAGCGACGTTGCGAAGCCCTGCTTGCGCCGGTAGAGCAACTCGTGCGGCAGCTTCGTCTCCAGCGCGCGCTTCAGCACGTATTTCCCCTCCCCGCCGCGCAGCTTCAGCTTGGGCGGCAGCGACAGCCCCCATTCGATCAGCCGGTAATCGAGCAATGGCGCTCGCACCTCCAGCGAATTCGCCATGCTGGCGCGATCCACCTTGGTCAGGATGTCGCCGACCAGCCAGGTGTGGATGTCGACGTACTGCGCCTGCACCAGCGGATCATCCGATCCGCTCTCTTCCATCAGGGCGGGTACACGCGCGCTGGGGTCATATCCGTCCAACGCCGCCTCCAGTCCCGGCGAGAATAGCGCCCGCCGTCGTTCATCATGCACCCGCGCGACCGTGCGGTAATAGCCGAGCGCGCTGTCGAGACTCAGCTCGTTCAGCGTGTGGCGCGCACGCAACCATTGCGGCGCCCGATCCAGCTTCGGATAAACGCGCGCCAGCCGGCCCACCACCTGCCGCCGCACGCGCGCCGGCAGCCAGCGTCGTGCGCCCTCCACGAGGCTGTGCCAGCGATATCGCCGGTACCCGGCGAACACCTCGTCGCCGCCATCGCCGGAGACCGCCACGGTTGCGTATCGCCGCGCCAGCGCCGACACACGATAGGTCGGCACCGAGGACTGGTCGCCGAACGGCTCGCCGAAGATGCGTCCCTGTGCGCGCGCCGCCTCGATCATATCGATCGCCGCCGCTGCCTCGTTGTGCTGCACCGTGCCGTAGCGACGCGCAACCATCTCGGCATACGGCGTCTCGTCCTCGGCACCGGCAAAGCCGATGGTGAAGGTATCGAGCCCCTGGTGAAGCTCCGCCGCGGTGGCGACCACGGCACTGGAATCCACCCCGCCTGACAGGAACGCCCCCAGCGGCACGTCGGAGATCAGCCGTTTCGCGGTGCAATCGATCAGCTGCGTCCTCAGCTCCGCGATTGCCTGGGTCTCGCCGATGGCGCGTCTCTCGGTCGCCGGTCGCCAGTAGCGCTGGGGCGCGGGCACCGGCGCATCGTGGCGCAGCAGGAGGTAATACGCCGCCGGCAACTTATGAACACCGCGATAGATCGAGTCCGGGTCCGGCACGTAGCCGTAGGTGAAGAAATCTTCCACGGCCGTCGGGCGGATGCGTCGCGGCAGGTCCGGTACGACGTTCAGCGCGGCCATTTCGGAACCGAAGACAATCCGCCCATCGGGCAGCGTCGCGTAATAGAGCGGCTTTTTGCCAATCCGGTCGCGCGCCAGGAACAGCACCCGGCGATTGCGGTCCCAGATGGCCAGCGCGAAGAACCCGTTCAGCCGCTGCAGACAGTCGGGCCCCCAACTCTCCCATGCGTGCACAATGGTCTCGGTGTCGCAATGCGTACGAAACTGATGCCCCAGTTCCTCTAGTTCGGGACGCAGCTCCTGGAAATTGTAAATCATACCATTGTACACGATCGCGACCGATCCATCCTCGCTGTAGATCGGCTGCTGGCCGCCCTCGGGATCAATGATCGCCAGCCGGCGACTGCCCAGGCCGACGCCGCGCTCAACGTGGAACCCGTCGCCATCCGGACCGCGATGGCGGATCGCCTCGGTCATCCGCCGCAGCAACGCGGTATCGATCCTCGCTGCGCCGTCGGGATCAAAAATGCCTGCCAGTCCGCACATTGCGTTGTCTCTCCTGTGCCGAGCGCCAGCCAAGCGAACACGGCGCGCTTGCGCGAGGCAAGCGCGATCGACGGCGAAAGGCGTTACGGTTGTGTCACGGGCTCGAACCGGTTGAGGTCTTTCCGGCCGCGGCACCCTCGCCCGCCGCGCTATGCGCAGCGCCCCCCGGGTCGGGGCCCGGGGGCAGGCTCTCCCCCGCAAGTGCAGGTGAGGTGGAGTTCGGCCGCGAGACGAACACCTGCCAGCCCGCCAGCGAGAACCACAACCGGTGCCCGTGCAGGAAATCCTGCCCGATCAGCCCCTGCCACAGCCGATCCGCTACCGCCGGCTCCTGATTAATCTCCCGCGGCAGATCGAGCACGGGCAGCACCGGGTTCGCCGCAACCCAGGCGCCGACGCGCAGGCTGTGGAACCGGTGCAGCGGCGCGCTCATCGTGTCCGGGCCAGCACCGCTGAGCAAGACTGCCGGATCGGACCTTAGGGCCTTCTCGCTGATCCCGAGACGATCGACGAAAGCAAGCGTCACCGCGCTGCGTTGCGAGCCGGTGTCCAGCAAAGCCATTGCCTTCACGCCGTCGAGCTCAATCGGCAACAGCAGGCGATGCGGATATTCCACGCTGTGCCGACCGACCCGCACCCCTTCGAGGGGGGTCGCTGCCTCCGGCCATGGCGGTGCCTTGAGCCAGCATGGTTCGCCGCGATATAGCGTCATCCGCCCGTCCGGGGCGTCGAGATCGACGGTGAACCAGCGCAAGACGTCGGTCCCTAGGACCCCGTCAGCCCCGCCCTGCAACGGGGTCACGTTGAGGTCGCCGACCGCGACGCTGCGCATCGGCAGCTCGATGCCGGCCAGTTCGAAACTGTCCACTTTCGCGTCGAAATACGCGGTCGGTCCGCCGACTCCCCAGCTTCGTGTCCCGTGCCCCATGTCGGGGTAGAGGTGCAGGCGCGAGACGGCATCTGTCGTGAGCAGCGTCCGCTCCGCCCCGGTATCGACCACCAGCCGCGCGGTATGGCCCTCGATCCCGACGGGCACCAGCACCAGCTTCGACCGCGTCTCCACCGGTGTTTCGCCGAGCTTCTCGAGCTTGCAGTCACCGACGCCGTACATCGCGTTGACCATCGGTTGACAGCCGGCCAGAGCCAGCAGTCCGAGCAGCGCCACAAGACGAAGGCTCACGGGCGGACCCTGAGTTCGTCACGGATTTCCGTCAGCAGCGCCCCGGTGGGCGTCGGCCCGGCGGGTGCTGGGTCCTGGCGCATGTGCAGCCGGGTGAGCGCCTTGATCACCCAGAAGATCGCGAAGCTGACAATCAGGAAATTGATGATCGCATTGATGAACAGGCCCACGTTCACCGTCGCCGCACCCGCCTGCTGCGCCGCCGCCAGCGAGTCGTAGTGCCTCCCGTTCAGCGGGAAGAACCAGTTGGAGAAATCGACCCCGCCGAGCGCCAGCCCGATCACCGGATTGATCACGTCCTTCACCAGGCTGTTGACGACGCCGGTGAAGGCGGCGCCGATGACGATACCGACCGCCAAGTCAACGACGTTGCCGCGCATGATGAAAGCGCGGAACTCAGTGACCCAGGAAAGCGTCCTGACGTTCAAGGCGTATGACATTGCCTTGCCTCCGATTGCCGGTCCTCCGGCTGGTAGCCTAGCATGCAATGTCTCGGATATTGGGAGGAAGCGCATGGGAGCATCCCTCGCCGCCGGCGGCATGGACGTTGTCCCCAATCGGGCGGCGCTCGGCGCTGAGCTTCGCGGCATCGACCTGCGGCATGTCAGCGATGCAACGTTCGCCGACATCCACCGTGCCTGGCTTGACCACCTTGTGCTGCTATTCCGCGGGCAGAGCTTGTCGGACGAGGATCTGATCGCCTTTAGCCGCCGGTTCGGCGAGCTCGACTGGGCGCCGGTGCAGGAGAACGGCCGGCGCTTCGTCGAGGGCCATCCCGAGATCTACGTGGTGTCCAACGTGATCGAGAACGGCGTGACGATCGGCAGCCTCGGTGCGGGGGAGGCGGTCTGGCACACCGACATGTCGTATCTGGAGCAGCCGCCCAAGGCGAGCATGCTGTATGCGATCGAAGTGCCGCCCGCCGGTGGCGACACCGGCTTCACCAATATGTATCGCGCGTGGGAGGAGCTGCCGGTTGAGCTGAAACGCGCCGTCGAGGGGCGGCGGCTGAAGCACGACGGAACGTACAACAGCGGCGGCTACCTGCGCGAAGGGGTGACGGCGACGGACGATCCGATGACGTCACCGGGTACGTATCATCCGATCGCGTATCGGCATCCTGAGACCGGACGGATCGCGCTCTATCTCGGCCGGCGACGTAATGCCTATATTGAGGGCCTGTCGTTTGCCGAGTCCGAAGCCCTGCTCGATGCGCTTTGGCAACACGCCACGAGCGATGCGCTGGTCTGGTACAATCGGTGGCACGTAGGGGACCTGGTGCTGTGGGACAATCGCTGCACCATGCACCGGCGTGACCCGTTTGATGCGACGACTCGCCGGATCATGCACCGCACGCAGATCAAAGGCTGAGGCCCCCCTTTTGATTGCTCGACACGGTCGCGTTAGGCCGGCGGTGCGCGCTAGAACGTCGGAATTGGCATAGGCGCCGGGAGGGTTGGCGTGACCGGTGTGCGGATGAGCCAGCGGCGGCCGGGGGCGGTGGGTGAATGAGTGCCGGCATAGCCTACGAATTGCCTGCCGAGTTCGACCCCGACCTGTATGTCGCGCACCCAGCCAATGTGGACCTCCGGGGTCTGGATGCCGAGCAGGCGCGGCATCACTACAACCTGTATGGCCGGCCCGAGGGACGACTGTGCTCCGCGGTCGATGGACGAGATGCATTCCTGAACCTGATCCCCCACGACGGCACTCTGCTGTCTATCGAGCCAGCCATTCCGCTGAGCGTCGACCTGGGCGGCCGCGCCGTGCTCCGGCTCGCCGATCGCACCACTGCCGAGCTGCGCGAAGCGGCCGAACGGGCGGGCATCGATCCGGCCGCAGTTCCTGAGGTCGATCTCGTCTGGCGGGGCGAAGCCTATCTCGAGCTGACACAGGAGAAGTTCGATGCGGCGCTCGGGGTACACAGCCTCGAGCGCCAGCCTTGCCTGATCACCCATCTCACCGACGTCGCCTCGGTGCTGAAGCCTGGTGCCCGCTGGTTCCTGGTCATCGCCGACCGGCGCTACGGCGCCGCGCACTACCTGCCGGATTCGATGCTGGTGGACGTGCTCGAGGCCTTTGCGATGCGCCGCAGTCGCCATGTGGCCCGCAGCCTGATCGCGAGCCGGTTGATGGCAACGCATGACCATGCGTCAGCACATTGGGCTGGCCTGCATGGCCCAGACCCGCGACGGCGCCTGGCCGACGACCCACTTCGAGAGGAGATCGCGGCGCTGTTGCGCGTGCTTCGTGCCGGCCCACCCGACGGCGCCACGCCGGCTTGGCAGTTCACCCCGGAAAGCTTTCAGTACCTGATCGATACGCTGGCCGCGCTTGGACTATCGCCATTCCGAATCGAGCGGCTTTATTGGACAGTTAACCCTTACGGTGCCTTCTATAGCGTGCTGAGCGTGGCGGCCTGATGAACAGGTCGCGCAACGCCCGGCGTTCGGATGGCATCGTGGACGATACGTCGACGAAAAATCTGCGCATCCTGCTCGACCCGGCGTGGTACCAGGAACGGTATCCCGACGTCTCTGCTTCCGGCATGGACCCCCTGCAGCACTATTTGGAGTTCGGCGCCGCCGAGGGTCGCGATCCCAATTGCTACTTCGACGGCGCTTGGTATCGCGAGCACTACCCCGACGTTGCCCGTTCCGGCATCGATCCGCTGCTGCACTATATGCAGCACGGCGCGCGTGAACTGCGCCGGCCGCATCCGCGTTTCGACGCGGCGTGGTACGCCGAGCAGCATCTCGAGGCGGCCACGAACCCCTTGGTCTATCACATGCTATTCGGCCGTCAGCGAGGCTGGCCGACTGAGCGGCCGTTCTGCATCGCCGATTATCTGCCGTCCGAGGATCTGCCGCCGGGCTGCCCGCCCGACCTTGTCGTCGATATCGTTGTTCCCGTTTATCGCGGGATCGCTGAGACACGGCGGTGTCTTTTATCGGTGCTGGCCGATCCCGACCGGCCCCCCGGGCGCGTGATCGTCATCGATGACGCCTCGCCCGCGCCGAAGCTCTCGGCATGGCTCGACGGGCTGAAACAGAGCGGACGCATCCTGCTGATCCGCAACCGTGACAACCAAGGCTTTGTCGCTTCGGTCAATGCCGGCATGCAGGCTGCCGGCGCGCACGACGTGGCTCTGCTCAACAGCGACACCGAGGTGCCGCGCGGGTGGCTGGCCCGGCTGGCCGGCCACGCGTATGCGGTGCCACGGGTCGCCTCGGTCTCGCCGTTCTCTAATAACGCCACGATCTGCAGCTACCCGGCTGTTGCGGGCGGGCCGCCGCCATTCGGCTTGGCCGTGGATGCTCTGGACGACGCCTGCCGCACCGCCAATGGCGGGCGGCGGGTGGAGGTCCCGACCACTGTCGGGTTCTGCATGTATATCCGCCGCGCCGCACTGAGGGATGTTGGTCTGTTCGATACCGAGACCTTTGGCCGCGGCTACGGCGAGGAGAACGATTTCTGCCTGCGCGCCACCAAGCGCGGGTGGCGCCACCTCTTGGCCTGCGACACCTTCGTATATCACGCGGGAAAGGTCAGCTTCCGGGCGGATGCGACCAGTCAGCACGACCACAATCAGGCCTTGCTCGCCCGCCGCTGGCCCGACTATAGGCGGATGGTCGAACAGCACGTCCGCCAGGATGAAGCCGGTCCGGCGCGCTTCGCCGTCACCTCGACACTGTTCCGTCGAGCCGGTCGCCCGGTGATCCTGCTGGTCTCACATGCCCTGGGCGGCGGGGTGCACCGACATATCAAGGATCTTGTCGAACGGCTCGGGGCGCGTGCGGATTTCCTGCTGATGGAGTTCACTGCGCGGGGCACCGAGATCTCGGTGCCGGCACTGCCGGGGCACTCGCCGGCCGTGCTGCCATCGGAACGGATCGACGACATCGCAACGCTGCTGACTTCCGCCGGCGTCAGCCGGGTACATATCCACCACCTGCTGGGAATGGATGTAGACCTGCGCGGGCTGATTCAACGGCTAGGCGTACCGTTCGACCTGACCGTGCACGATTATTACGCGCTCTGTCCGCAGGTGAACCTGTTGCCGTGGCTGGACGGGCACTATTGCGGCGAGCCGGGTCCGGCCGGGTGCAATGCGTGCATTGGCAGTCGGCCGAGCCATGGCGCGCGCGACATTACCTCGTGGCGCCTCCAGCACGCGTGGCTGTTCCAGGAAGGTGAGCGGGTGCTGTGTCCAAGTGAGGACGTGCGCGCCCGGCTGGTGCGCTATGGCTACGCCGCTCGCGCGGTGGTCGCGCCGCACCAGCCAGTTGCAGCCGGCGTGTGGCCGCTCGCCCGGCCGCGTCTCGCGCGCGGTGAGAAGTTGCGGGTGACACTGATCGGCGTGCTGGCGCAGCAGAAGGGTGCGGCAACGGTGGCGGCCGTGGTCGAGGCGGCTGATCCCGCAGCGTTCTGCTTTCACCTGATCGGCTACCCAGAGCAGGAGCTGCCGGCATTTCTGCGCCGTCGGCTCAAGGTCACCGGCGAGTACCGCGAAGCCGAGCTGCCGGGTTTGCTCGCCAGGACGAACCCGCATGTGGCGTGGTTTCCGGCGCAATGGCCGGAGACCTACAGCTTCACGCTGAGCGCGGCGATCGAGGCGGGGTTGCCAATCGTCGCCAGCCGCATCGGCGCATTCCCCGAGCGGCTGGAGGGTCGGCCGAACACGTGGCTGGTGGATCCTGCCGCGTCGAGCAGCCAGTGGCTGGATGCTTTCGCCGCGGCACGGCAGGCGTTGCAGAACCGAGCCAAGCCGACCTCAGTGGCGCGTGCCGCGGCGGCGGATTTCTACGCCGACGAGTATCTGCGCCCGGCCCCGTTGCGGCGCGTTCCCGGAACCGTCGACCTCCGACGCCCCGGCCGCACCAGCGTTGTCGTGGTCCCCGAGCGGTTCAGCACGGGTCCGCCGACGCCGTGCGCGTACATCAGGCTGTTGCAGCCGTTCGATCACCTGGCCGGTCCCGCCGGGCTCGATATCGTGCTGGCCGATGCAGCCGAGGCAACGCGCTATCGGGCCGACGTCATCGTCACCCAGCGGCATGCGGTGGATAGCCTCGCTGCCTCCGAGGCGTTGGACCGGCACTGCCGCGAACACGACATCGCGCTGCTGTATGATCTGGACGACGATCTGCTGGACATCCCGCGCGAACATCCGGATGCGAACGAGCTTCGTCCACGGGCGCGCGTGGCCGAACGGCTGATTCGCGCCGCCAGCGCTGTGTGGGTCTCAACGCATCGGCTGAAGGAGCGGCTCGCGCGGATGGGGGTCGGTGCCGCGGTGGTGCCCAATGCGCTCGACGAGCGGCTGTGGGCTGAACCACCGATGATACGGGCCACGCGTGCGGGGCCGGTCCGTATCCTGTTCATGGGCACGGCAACTCATGACGCGGATTTCGCGCTGGTCGAGTCTGCGCTCGCCCGGCTGTATCAGGCGTTCCCTGGTCGTATCAGCTTTGAGCTGATCGGCGTCAGCACGCGGCGCGATTTGCCCGAATGGGTCCATCGCGTGCCCCTGGCGATCAGCGGTAATCTGTCCTACCCGGGCTTCGTGAATTGGATGGCGCAGCAACCATCCTGGGACATCGGGATCGCCCCGCTGGCGGACACGCCGTTCAACCGCGGCAAGTCTGCGATCAAGGCGATGGATTATGCCGCGCTCGGGCTTGCGATTGCGGCGTCCGATGTGGCCGCCTATGGCGAGACGCTGACTGATGGCGTGACTGCTCTGCTGGTCGCGAATACTGAGGCCACCTGGTTCGATGCGCTCAGCCGCTTGGTGCGCGATCCGGCGCTGCGTCTTGGGCTGGCGCGGGGTGCGCGGGCGGCTTTTGCGGAACGATGGACCTTGGTCGCGCAGACCGAACTGCGACAGGCGGCATGGAGGGAGGTCGTTGGCAGCAAGCCGGTGCACCGGCAGGGGACGCCCGAGGTTCATCGCGGCAATGGGAACGGCAACGGCAAAGCAGGCAACGGCCAAGCGGCGACGACAAAGCGCCCTGCCCTGCTCACCGGTGCTGGCGCGGCACGTGCGCGAGTGGTCAGTTCACAGGCCGCGCACCTGACGGGGCGGGTGGCGCCCGGTTCTCTTCGGTCCACATCCGCCCCCCGAATCCGAGCTTCGGGAACGGGAAGTCACAACTAATTTCAACGGCGTCGCCTTACTTACCGACTACTGAGTAATTAACACGCGCCCTCCGACTCTCGCTCTCACTCACGGTGGTACGAGCGAGGGAGGAGGATCTGAGCTTGGGCGCTTTCCTGCTGCGAATTTCTTGACTTTTTGAAAATGCTGCCACCAACTTGGCTAAGCAAGGACGCTATTCTCCCTAGAACAGGAACAAGCCCACGTCGCCCGGCATACCACCCGGAAAATCGAGTACGCGCACCGCAAGGTGCAACCCGCGAGGGCTTAGTTCATCGCGCCAACGAGCATAGAGCTCTGCCGCCTCACCCCGAAGGGTCTTCGGCCAAATGGTATTTGGCGGATTGTCGATTGCGCGCGCGCATCCCGGCTCGACCCGACGATGCGTTAACGTTCTTCATAGATCACGGCCGGCTAACATGGATGCCGCCACCAAGGAGCCAGAACACCACCAAAACAATCAAGATTAGGCCAAGAACGCCGCCGAGCCCAGCCCCGCCATAGCGATTGTAACCATAGTAGCCACCGCCGCCGCCCAGCAGCAGAATCACAATTACGATAATAAGGATCGTGCCCATTACTCACTCCTACTTGGCGTACCCCGCCCGCCTGGGTCGGCCATATGCTCGCCGATTCGCTTGCACCATGCGCCACCAGCCTCCCGCCTTCGACGGGCTGTGGTCCTATTTCTTCACTGCGTCTCTGAGCGTGTCTTTGAGACCGCCGACGGCATTCTGAATCTTGCCTTCGGCCTGCTCAGCCTTTCCTTCGGTTTGCAGCTTTGTATCACCTACCGCTTTGCCGACAGCCTCTTTGATTGAGCCCTTGATCTCTTTCGCCGACCCGGCGATCCGGTCCTTGTCCACGATACTGTCTCCAAATTTTCCCACACATGTGAGGGCTTGCCTATTGGGCAGGCGAGTTTATCGCAAGAGACGCACTGTCTCCCGCCGCTCGCCTACATCCCGGACTTGACCTTCTCGGCGGAATTCGTCACCGCATGGCCGGCGGCGCTCACATCCTGGCCCACGCCAGCCGTTGTATTGCAGGCGTTCAACGCGGCGGTCGCACCTGAGAGCAGGACAAGGTTGAGAAGGATCATTGCAAGGCTTCTGCGCATCGGAAACTCCCTTCCGCTTCGACTGGTTGGCGGGACCTGCTTACGACTTAGACGGGCGTGGATTATTAATAATCAGGGTCTCAAAACCGCGCGTTGATCTGGATCAAGAGCGCGATAAAAACTTCAACCAAGTCGAGCACGGAATCGTGATCGCTGTCAATGCCATTAGGCTTTTGACGATCAGTAAGGGTCGCCGGCAGCATCTGTGCGGAAATTTACGGTAGTGGGACCGCCGAGGCGGCGCTTACCGCAAGATTTACTGTGACACCGGCTGATTAGACGGTCCGCTTGCGTGAGCGCCTCGTAGAGCGTCGAGCGCCCGATACCTACCTGGAATGCCGCTTTGGTTGACGACAGCCAGCGTCGACCAGGGCAAAGGCAGCCTCCAGCTTCTCCCGGTCCAAAAGTTTGGGACCCGGGAGTCTGCCATTTGGCGGCAGCCGCGGCAAAACCATCCCGCGTGCGCTCGGCGATGAGTCGCCGCTCGAAGTGCGCGGTATGCGGTGCACCGCATACCGCGGATGCCTTATCCCGGACCGTTGGCCTGTATCAGAGGGGCGTGCATGAACCCACGACGCCGTCCAGGCCTTCACGCACCAGCGGTGCCAGCCTTGGAGACGATGATGTTCGGGACTGGTCCCTCTCTGCCGAGGACGCTACAGAGGTGATGCGCGCACGCGGCACTGAGCACCGGCTGCGTTTCGCCGTTTAGCTCTGCGCATTGCGGACAGGTCGATCCGTTTCCGACTATCCAGCGAGTGCCGATCGAGGCAGTCAGCTATCTTGCACGGCAGCTTGGGTTGACGCCTGTGCTGTTCCTCTCCGAAACCGAATGGCCAACTGAGACAGCCCAGGCAGCGCGCATCCGCCAGCACCTCAGCTCAGGTATCACGAGTTTGATGCTGATTCTGAGCGGCGGCTGCGTGACCGTCTGCTGGAAGCGGCAAATGGAAGGCGCCACGCCGACACAATTGCTGACTAATGCAGGGGATCTGCAGCGATCTCGGGTGGCTCGCGTCTGGCAAAGCGGCTGGGGACTCTGGCTTGGCGCCTGATGCGTCGACGTTTCCCTATCGAAGGTTTAAATCATCCCGTCCGGACGACAACTTCTTTGGCGCCAGGGGATCACCGTTGGCTGCACTGGAACGTGACGGTTCTGGTCCCGTCCGCGTTTGTTACGATATTGGAAGTCACCTGCTGAGACCCGTTGTTCATGCAATAAGCCTGAGCATTCCGCAACTCGTCCAGCAGCTCTTGGTCGGACCGATAGTTGTAGGTGAGATTGGGATTATACTGCGGCGGCGAGGCCATTGGCGTCGTGTTCTGCACACATGCGAAAACGACGATCTTGCTGCCATCCTGATCGTTTGCGAAACTCGTCGGTTGTGGAACGGCTCGATATTGATTGCAGTATGTCCCCGCGCTCTGATTCACCTGAAGCAATTCCTGGTCGTTGTGATATTTGTAGGTGACAGTCGGATTGCTCGCCTGCACCTGCTGCGGTGACGTGTACTGTGGTGCGCAGGAGGCCACGATCAGGCCTGCCAGCGCAGCGGCCGCCCGAAAGTTCACGTCCAGAAGACGGGAAGAATTGGCAATCATTTGCAGGGTTCTCCTTCAACTTTGCATACTGACCCAAACTCACGTGCCCATAACTCACCCCTACTTGGCGTACTCGAATTCGGGAAGCATCTTGAGTGAATCCCTTGTGGCACCCGGCAGGACCATGTTCTTATCGCCGGCCTTCATTGCGTCGTACGGCACAACTACCAGCCTCGTGCCCATGCCGAGAAAGCCGCCGACCGACAGCACGGCGTAAGGCACCTTGTCGCTGGGGGTCACGATCAGGTCGTCGATCGTGCCAACCGTTTCGCCCGCCTCGTTAACCACCGTGGCACCGAGCACCTTGGATACCCGAAATCCGGTGGCGAGCGTTTGTGGGTCCACCTTCATCAGGGTGATGGTCTGGGGCGTGCCCTGGGCAAGCACAGGCGGGGCGGCCAGCACGGCCGCCGCGATGATCGCTGCACCAACGAGAAAGATGATCTTGTACATGATCATACCCTTGTCAGGTCAGTGCCTTACCGCCGGCCGTTACCGGATGGCCCTGTTGGCGCAGGGTCATCGCCAGCGGGGTTTTCACTTCTTTGCCCTGCCCCCATGCTGCTCAGCATGCTGTTTCGCGGCCTCCTCGGCGTGATGCTCCGCATGCACCTCGTGGCCCTGTGCCACGACCGCGTGATGCGCCGCCTTCTCAACCGAGCCCGCCTCATGGTGCTTGGCAGCCTCGCGATGATGCTCGGCCGCCTTCTCATGATGCTCGGCTGCCTGGACGTGGTGTTCGGCAACCTTGGATTTCGTGGTAACTGACATGGCTGTGCTCCTCCTCCTTCTACCCCGCCCGCCTGGGCGGTTTTTTATATCCCTCATCACGCGTGGCAATTGGTTCGCTATCGGCCATATGTCCGCCGATTCGCTTGCACCATGCGCCACCAGCCTCCCGCCTTCGGACGGGCCGTGGTCCTATTTCTTCATTGCGTCCCTGAGCGTGTCTTTAAGACCGCCGACGGCATTCTGAATCTTGCCTTCGGCCTGATCGGCCTTTCCTTCGGTTTGCAGCTTTGCATCACCTACCGCTTTGCCGACGGCCTCTTTGATTGAGCCCTTGATCTCTTTCGCCGACCCGGCGATCCGGTCCTTGTCCACTGTCATTGTCAGTCTCCAAACTGCCAAAAATGCACGGTCCTCCCGCAGCTTAGTTCCGCATTGATCTGGATCAATGCGGAGGACCCATCGGCAAGTCGCGCTCAGCCCATTGCTGCGCCTCAGCGATGCAAGTCGGGCTGTAGCTGAGCGACCGCGCCGCTGAGATCTCAGACGCCCGGTCCAGTCGCGCGGATCGGCTGGCGAATATCCCATCCCGCCCGAGCAGGCGACCGAGCTGTTCGGGCTCGGCGTCGACCTGGGAGCACCGAGGGCTGGAAAGGCGCGGCGGCGTGGATCGGCTCAGTCTGGCGTGGGCTGCGTGTGGATCCCGGTAGGCGTGCTCCAGGTAACGCCATGGCTCCGACTTGGCTTACCCCGCAACCGCTGGGAGACCTCTGCCGCACTACGCGCGCGCGAGGGAGGACTTGCATGCTCGGGCGCGGGACGGCCGGCCACCAGCTCGGCGATGATCCTGCCGGTATAAGGCCCGCCGGTCATGCCGACATGGCCGTGGCCGAACGCATGGAACACGTCCGGCGACCGCGTGGAACGCCCGAGCAGCGGCGGCTGCCTTGTCCATTTCGTATTTGATAGGCTCGCCGCCGATCGGGACCTCGATCACGACATTGACATCGTGCAGTGGGTTCGTTCCGACCGCGATAGCGTCGAGATTCATGAGAGTCCTCCTCATAGAGTTCATCCGGATGTTAAAAGCCCAGCGGCCCATACGGATACTGCCTCACCGGCTCGACGCCGCCCGAAGTCATCAGCCCCCGTCGTTGCATGCAGGCTAGGAAAGCCTGACGGTACGCATATTGAGCGTCTTGCTGTCGGTCGGTGAAGCTGAAGTTGAAGTAGTTACTGTATGTTCCCGGAACTGACGTAGCTATCATCTCCTTTACCTGGGGATCGTTGTAGGCCTCTTGCCGGCAAACCGAATCTCCTGCGGTCTGGGCAGCAGGCTTCGAAGCACAACCGGCGAGCAAAGTTGCAATGCTCGCGACCAAGATCCATGGGACGCCGCGTCCCAATGCGTGCTGTCTCATTCCGCCGCCACCCAGTCCTCGATCAGCCGGCGAGCGATGCTGTCCCCGCGCGGCAACATGAACCCGTGAGCATCGTGATTGCGGATCTGCTCACGACTGAACCAGCGCACGTCGATCAGCTCTGTGTCATCGATCGCGATCTCGTCGGTCAGACCCTCGCCGTAGAAGCCTAGCATGACATTACCCGGAAACGGCCAGGGCTGGCTCGAGTGGTACCAAACCTGGCCGACCTCGATGCCGGATTCCTCGCGGACCTCGCGGCGGACGGCTTCTTCCAGGCTTTCACCGGGTTCGACGAACCCGGCGAGTGTCGAATACATGTTGCTGGTCGGGAACCGCTGCGAATGACCCAGCAGGGCGCGATCGCCGCGCGTGATCAGCATGATCACGGCCGGGTCGGTGCGCGGGAAATGCTCGGCGTTGCAGGCCGTGCAGCGCATCATATGGCCGGCGCTGCGCGCCTCGCAGGGCGCACCGCAGACGCCGCAGAACCGGTGCCGGGCCCGCCAGTGCATCAGCCCGCGCGCATGCGCCAGGATCGCGGCCTCGGGCTTTGGCACGCCCCAGCCGACCGAGCGCAGATCGACGAATGTCCCGAGCTCGGCGGGCAGCAACGGTAGCGGGTCGTCGGCCGCACTGATATCGATGGCGAAGATGGCGCGACCGTCGAGCAACCCGAGGAACGACCAAGGCCCGCCGGCCATGCGCAACGCGCTGGCGGCCTCGCCGGTGATGTACACCGCCTCGGGTTGGCGTTGTTCGACCCCGCTCACCAGGTTCCGGTTCCGCCACACCGGAACGAAGAGTGTCTGCGGATCTTCGAGCCTCGCCTGGATCCAGACAGCCTCCTCGCGGCGTGGGGCGGCGCGATCGAGCGGGCTTTGCGAGTAGACGTTCGGGCGGCTGGCGAGGATCAGGGGCACTGGCTTCTACGTCGATTCCAAGGCGGCCAGTCTGCCCCGCCCTGTCCCTTGGGGGAAGCCGCGGACGCAACCAGTTTGGGTCCATCGCTAGCCGGGTCGCCGGACCTGCAGTCCGAGGGACTTTATCTTGCGGTGCATGGTCGCGCGACTGATGCCGAGCGCATGAGCCGCGGCGGAGACATTCCCTTGCATCGTGGCGAGAGCCCCTGCTAGCACCGCGCGGGTCGCCTCGACCATCGTACCCGGTCCGACGGCGTCCATAGTCATATTGCGCATGGCCACGCCGGCCGAAATAGCGGCCTCACCAATCGCGAGCGCATCGCGCGCGGCGCGCGTAGCACCGACCACCCGGCGGTCGCCGTCCAAGGCCAGCAGAGGCATCGAGGCACCCTCGTCGGCTTCCGGCAGGCTGATGATCAGGGAGCCGGCATAGCGCTCGTGGAAGCAGCGCGCTTCGATTCGTCGCGCCGCCTCGCGCGTGACCGCCTGCACGAGCGGCAGGACCGCACCGGTCGGATCGGGCCGAAACGAGGAAATGTCGAGCGCGCCTGCCAACCGGCCGGCCGCGTCGAATACCGGCGAAACTGTGCAGGTCAGGCTGGTGTGGCGGGTCCGGAAATGCTGATCGCGATGCACCGTGATCGTACGTTGCTCGGCGAGGCATGTGCCGACCCCGTTCGTGCCCTCCACGGCTTCGTCCCAGAGCGCCCCAAAGCCGCCAACGCCGGCAATAGGCGCTGTCGGCCTCTGCCGCGCGGCGGGTGACGATGGCGCCGTGTGTGTCGGCCATCAGCACGATGTAGCCGAGCGAGGCGACGAGCGCGTAAAGCCGGTCCAGCTTGGGATCCGCCGCCCGCAGCACGCCGCCGGCGAGGGCGCGTGCCTGCCGCAGCTCCGCGCCGCACAGCACGACGGGTGGCTCCAAACGCTCGGGATCGAGCTTGTGACGCGCCAGGCAGCGTCGCCAGGAATTCGCGATGGCGCTACGATCCAACGGGTCGCTCAGGACCGCCAGTACCTGTTCGGCATGATGCGACCCATTCGGCCGCTGCATCGCCCCCGCGCCAGTTCTTCTGTTTCGTTGGATCGAAGTATAGGACGGGTGGCGCAGAACTGCGACAGTTTAGCGCGGCGGAAATCACAACCCTGTGATCGGGCAGCTATCGCGCTGTCCGCGCGAATAGCAACGGGGGAAATTGGGGCTGCTCATCCACCGCAGGTGGCGGCGAGCCAAGGCTCGAGAAGGAGGAAACTCATGCAGCTCAATCGTGACGACCTGCTTCGCGCGTATCGGACGATGCGGGTGATCCGCGATTTCGAGGAGCGCTTGCACGTCGAATTCGCGACCGGAGAGATCCCTGGATTCGTGCACCTTTATGCCGGGGAGGAGGCATCGGCGGTTGGCGTCTGCATGCATCTCGGGGACAAGGACAGCATTGCAAGCACGCACCGCGGCCACGGCCACTGCATCGCCAAGGGCTGCGACGTGGGCGGCATGATGAAGGAGATCTATGGCCGCAAGGAGGGCCTGTGCGCCGGCAAGGGCGGCTCGATGCACATTGCCGACCTCTCCAAGGGGATGCTCGGCGCGAACGGCATCGTGGGCGGTGGGCCACCGCTGATCTGCGGCGCCGCGTTGACGGCGAAGGTGATGAAGACCGGCGGGGTCGCGGTGGCGTTCCTCGGCGACGGGGCCTCCAATCAAGGTACTACGCTCGAAAGCTACAATCTTGCCGGCGTCTGGAAACTGCCAGCGGTGTTCGTTGTCGAGGACAACGGTTACGCCGAGTCGACCGCATCAGGCTACGCAGTCGCCGGCAACCAGGTGGAGCGTGCGCGCGGGTTCGGAATGCCGGCGCAAGAGGTGGATGGGTTTGACTTCTTCGCCGTGCATGACGCCGCTGGCACGGCTATCGAACGCGCCCGCGCCGGGAACGGCCCGAGCCTGATTCACGTTCGGTTCATGCGTTACTTCGGGCATTTCGAAGGTGACGGGATGACCTATCGCGGACCGGGCGAGGTAGATCGCCTGCGGGTGGAGCGCGACTGCCTCAAGTTGTTTCGCACCCGCGTGACTGAGGCGGCGTTGCTCGAGGCGGATGCGCTCGATGCGATCGACCGGTCGGTCGGCGAAGAGATCGACCTCGCCGTGCGCAGCGCGAAGGGCGCGCCTCGGCCCGCCGAAGCGGATCTGCTGACCGACGTGTATGTCGCTTACTGAGCGAGGTGAACCATGAGCAAGAAGAGCTTTCGCCAGGCGATCAACGAAGCGCTGCGCCAGGAAATGCGCCGCGATCCCCGCGTCGTCGTGATGGGCGAGGACATCGCAGGCGGCGCCGGGGCACCCGGTGAAGACGATGCCTGGGGCGGCGTGCTCGGCGTGACCAAGGGGCTTGTGGGCGAGTTCGGGCGCGAGCGCGTGCTCGACACACCGCTCAGCGAGAGCGCCTATATCGGTGCCGCGGCGGGCGCCGCCGCTACAGGACTGCGGCCGGTGGCGGAACTGATGTTCGTCGATTTCTTGGGAGTGTGTTTCGATCAGATCTTCAATCAGGCGGCGAAGTTCCGTTACATGTTTGGTGGCCGCGCGGTCACGCCAATGGTGATCCGCACCATGTATGGCGCGGGATTCAGGGCCGCGAGTCAGCACAGCCAGTGCCTGTATCCGATCTTCACCCACATCCCCGGGCTCAAGGTCGTCATCCCATCCTCGGCTTATGAGGCGAAGGGGCTCCTGATCCAGGCCATCCGTGACGACGATCCGGTGATCTTCTTCGAGAATAAGCTGCAATACGATCAGGAAGAGGAGGTGCCGGACGATCCCTATACAATCCCGTTCGGTGAGGCGAACCTGACGCGCGAGGGCGACGACGCCACCATCGTCGCGATCGGGCGTATGGTGCAGGTCGCGAACGAGGCGGCGGATCGCCTTGCCAAAGACAGCATCAAATGCACGGTGATCGACCCGCGCACGACCTCGCCGCTTGATACCGGCACCATCCTCGATTCTGTGACGGAGACCGGCCGTCTGGTCATTGTCGATGAGGCCAGCCCCCGCTGCAATCTCGCGACCGACATCTCAGCCCTGGTCGCCCAGGACGCGTTCGATGCGCTGCGCGCGCCGGTCCGCATGGTCTCACCGCCGCACGTCCCGGTACCGTTCGCGCCGAACCTCGAGGACCTCTACATTCCGAGCGCGGCGCGCGTGGAGGCCGCGGTGCGAAGCGTTGTCGGTCATGAGGCCCGCGCGAGGGCATGACCATGGCCGCGATCACAGCGGTCACCATGCCGAAATTTGGCCTGACGATGACCGAAGGAAAGGTCGCGTCCTGGGCAAAGGTGGAGGGCGCGACAGTCGCCGTTGGTGAGGAGATCGCCGACATCGAGACGAGCAAAATCACCAGCGCCTATGAAAGCCCAGCCGCTGGGATACTGCGCCGGCATGTCGCGCGAGAGCAGGAAGAGCTGCCGGTCGGCGCGCTGATCGCCGTGGTCGCGAGTCCCGAAGTGCCCGATTCTGACATCGACACCTTCATCGAACAGTTCCGCGCCGAGTTCTCGGCAAGACCGCCGGAAGCTCAGGCGGCCTCAGTCGAGCCGCAAACGGTCTCGGTGGGCGGACGGCCAATCCGCTATCTCGAGACGGGTGCCGCCCACGAAGAACGCCCGATCATCCTGATTCACGGCTTCGGTGGCGATCTCAACAACTGGCTGTTCGTGCAACCGACGCTGAGTGAACGGCACCGCGTGATCGCGCTCGACCTGCCGGGGCACGGCGGCTCGAGCAAAGATGTCGGAGCGGGCGATCTCGGCACGCTCGCCCAGGTGGTGTTCGGGTTCCTGCAGGCACTTGACGTGCCGAAAGCGCATCTGGTGGGACACTCGCTAGGCGGCGCGGTCGCGCTGCGGACAGCACTCGATCATTCCGCGCACGCCGCCTCGCTCACCCTGATCTGCCCCGCCGGGCTCGGCGAGGAGATCGATGCAGCCTTCACCGGCGATTTCATCACCGCAAGCCGCCGCAAGCAACTTGAACCTGTGCTGGCAAAGCTTTTCGTGGATCCCAGCTTGGTCAGCCGCGACATGATCGAGGACCTTCTGCGCTTCAAACGGCTGGACGGCGCGCGAGAGGCATTGACGGCTATACGTGCGGCGAATTTCGATGGGCAGCAGCGAGAGGTGCTACGCGGGCGGCTAGGCGAGCTCGGCGACATTCCGGTCCAGGTGATCTGGGGTGCCGAGGACCGAATCATTCCTGCGCGTCAGGTGGAGGGCTTGCCAGGAGTTGTGCGCACACATGTGCTGGCAAAAACGGGCCATATGCCGCATGTGGAGCGAGCCTCCGAGGTGAGCCAGTTGCTTTTGGATTTCGTGGATTAATGCCGGCACGACGGACGAACGGGCGGGCAAGTCTCGCGGCCGCCATGCAGCTTTGCCTTCGATGGGAGAGAAGCATCCATGGACTACAAAGCCGTAGCACAGCAGCAACGTAGCGAGTCGGGAGCGCTCTATAAGGCTATTCCGGATACGATGGCAGCCTTTCAGAGCGTGATGAAGGCCGCGTCGAAAGACGGCGCCCTACCGGGCAAGTTCAAGGAACTGACAGCGCTTGCCATTGCCATCGCGATGCGATGCGAAGGCTGCGTCGTCTTTCACGTCGAGAATGCGATCCGGCATGGCGCATCACGCGCGGAAGTCGCAGAGACGATCGGCGTGGCAGTGGAGATGGGCGGTGGACCGGCTGTCGTATATGGCGGCAAAGCGCTTGGGGCTTTCGACGAACTCAGTGGGGCGCGCTGAGGTCGGCGATCGGGAGTGAGACGGACCTTGACGTTGGGTGTCAGCCCCGGGGCCGCGCCGCCGGCATTCCCATAGAAAGCGCGGGTAGTAAGCGCGGGTCGGGGCGTGTTCGCGGTGCCCACTTGCGACCAGGCCCTGTGGCGCTCTAATCACAGGCCGGGAGGTCGGCGGCGGACGGGCGCCTCGCCAACCCGGTCAGGTCCGGAAGGAAGCAGCCGCAACGAGTTTCCGCCCGGGTCACCGGCCGGCCTCCCACCCGGATTTCCACGACAGAGGGCCGCCGCGGCGGCAGGAGCCCCGCATGTCCGGCCTGTTCGAGGACGACCCACTACCGCAGCAGGCGCCCCCCGAGGCGACGCCGGAACCGGTCCACACCGCCCCGTATCGGGTGCTGGCCCGCAAGTATCGCCCCGCTGGCTTCGCTGACCTGATCGGGCAAGAGGCGATGGTGCGTACGCTGCGGAACGCCTTCGCCACTGGGCGCGTGGCCCACGCATTCATGCTCACCGGCGTGCGCGGAGTCGGCAAGACCACGACGGCGCGCATCATCGCCCGCGCGCTCAACTGCATCGGCCCGGACGGCACCGGCGGCCCCACTGCCGACCCCTGCGGTGTGTGCCCCAACTGCACCGCCATCCTCGCCGATCGCCATCCTGACGTGATCGAGATGGACGCCGCGTCACAAACCGGCGTGGACGACGTCCGCGAGATCATCGAGGCCACCCGTTTCCGCCCCCTTCAGGCGCGCACCAAAGTCTTCATCATCGACGAAGTGCACATGCTGTCGCGGCAGGCCTTCAACGCCTTGCTGAAGACGCTGGAAGAGCCACCATCGCACGTGAAATTCGTCTTCGCTACTACCGAGCTGCGCAAGGTGCCGGTGACTGTGCTGTCGCGCTGCCAGCGCTTCGACCTGCGCCGCGTGCGCATGGTCGAACTCACTGCGCTGTTCACTCGCATCGCGGAGCGCGAAGGCGTTGCCGTGGAACCCGGTGCCATCGAGCTGATTGCCCGCGCCGCGGACGGCTCGGTACGCGACGGGCTCTCCCTGCTCGATCAGGCGATTGCGCAGAGGGATCAGCAAGCGAATGCGCCGATCACGGCCGCAGAGGTTGCGGACATGCTCGGCCTTGCGGACCGCGAAGCGGTATTCGACCTGCTTGAAGCGGTGCTCGCCGGCAAGCCCGCCGCCGCCCTGGCAATCACCGAGCAGGCCCATGAGCACGGCGCCGATCTCGGCACCATGCTAACCGACCTGCTGGAGTTGCTGCACACGCTGGCGCGGCTGAAATCGGTGCCCGGCCTCAGCGACAGCCCTGAACTGCCGGAGGCGGAGCGGATCCGGGGCGCCGCTCTCGCCGAGAAAATTTCGGTGCCAATGCTCGGCCGCGCCTGGCAGATGCTGCTGAAGGGCGTGGGCGAAGTGGAAGCCGCACCGGATCGCAGGGCCGCCGCCGAAATGGTGCTGATCCGCCTGTGCCACGTCTCGGATCTGCCCACTCCCGGAGAGCTGGTGCGGCGGCTCGCCGCCGGGGGCCCCGTTGCGGCTGCTTCGCTATCTCCACCGCCGCCACCATCGGGCGGCGCGCGCTCGTTGGCCGCCGCTTCCCCCGCCCTCGCCGCCCTGCCAGCGGCGACAGCGCCGCGCTTGGGGAGCTTCCGCGACGTCGCTGCCCTGCTCGCCGAGAAGCGCGAGGCGCTGTTGCATGCCCATCTTCTGCACTCCGTGCATCTCGTCCGCTTCGCTCCGCCGGTGATCGAGCTGCGCCCAGAGCCGGGAGCCCCCAAGGATCTTGCCCCCCGGCTCGGCACCCTGCTCACTGAGACGACCGGCACCCGCTGGACCATCGCGATCTCCACCGAGGCCGGCGAGCCGACCCTTGCCGAGCAGGGCAATGCGGCCGATGCGAAGCGACGCGCGGCAGCGGCTGATCATCCGCTGGTGCGGGCCATCCTCGACGCCTTCCCCGGCGCGCGCATCGATGCGGTGCACGACGCAGCCACCGATGCCTATGGCCTGCCGGCACAGCACAGCGCGCCGGATGTCGCGGCGGCGGCGGATGACGAACCGATTGAACTGATGGAGTACCGATGAATGAAGAACATTTCCGGCCTGATGAAGCAGGCGCAGCAGATGCAGGAGCGCATGCAGGAGATGCAGTCCAAGCTGGAGGCGCTGGAAATTGAGGGCGTCTCTGGTGCCGGCCTGGTCGCTGTCACGTTGAACGGCAAGGGCGAGATGAAGCGTGTGAAGATCGACCCGAAATTGGCCGATCCCGCCGAGATGGAAATGCTGGAAGACCTGATCGTAGCGGCTCATGCCGATGCCAAGCGCAAGATCGAGGCGACCACCGCAGCGGAGATGCAGAAGGTCACGGCCGGCATGCAGCTTCCGCCAGGGTTGAAGCTGCCCTTCTGACTGCTTTGTTACGACGCTTTCCCCGTCATTCCTGCGGCATGACGAGCGATGGGCGGGCCCGAAGTCGAATTGCTGATATCTTTGCTGGCGAAACTCCCTGGGTTCGGACCGCGTAGCGCGCGCCGCGCCGCGCTGAAGATGCTGCAACAGCCGGAGTCGCGGATGCTGCCGCTGGCCGCCGCACTGACCGAAGCAGCCGCCGCGGTGCGGCCATGCTCGCTTTGCGGCAATATCGATAGCCGCGACCCCTGCATGATCTGCGCCGATCCCGACCGCGACCGCTCGGTGATCTGTGTCGTCGAAAGCGTCGGCGATCTGTGGGCGCTCGAGCGGGTCGGTGTGTATGGCGGCCTCTACCATGTCCTTGGCGGCGTGCTGTCCGCGCTCGGCGGCGTGGGGCCGGAGGACCTGAACCTTGCCCCCCTGCTGGCACGGGTCGCGGAAGGCGGAGTCGCCGAGGTCATTCTCGCTCTCCCCGCGACCGTCGATGGTGCCACCACGACGCATTGGGTGAGCGATCGGCTTCGGCCGCTCGGCGTGATGGTGACGAAGCTGGCGCAGGGCGTCCCAATCGGCGGTGCACTCGACGTGCTCGATGACGGCACCCTGGCAGCGGCACTGCGCTCGCGACGACCGTGACGCAGCTCTCCCGCCGTCACCTGATCCATTTTGTCGGCAAGGCCGGTGGCGTGGCGGCGGCCTATCGGACCATGGCGGCGATGGGGTTGCTCCCGGTACCCGACGCCTATGCCGGCCCACCCGCCCTGCCGCCGGGGCGTGGCCGCCAGGTTCTCATCATTGGCGCCGGCATCGCCGGCATGGTGCTCGGCCTGGAACTGCAGAAGGCCGGTTATGCCCCCTTGATCCTGGAGGCGCGCGCCCGACCCGGCGGACGCAACTGGTCGCTGCGTGCCGGTGACGTGGTGCATGAGACCGACAGCGTCCAGCATGTCCGCTGGCACGCGGCCCCGCATCTCTATTTCAATCCCGGGCCGGCGCGAATCCCGTATCACCACGACGGCATCCTCTCCTATTGCCGCGAACTCGGCGTGTCGTTGGAAATCATGTGCGACGATAATCGCGGCGCGCTGATGCAGGACGACGCCGCCTTTGGCGGTGCGCCGCAACTTAATCGTCGCGTGGTCAATGACGCTCGCGGCTACGTCGCTGAGCTGGCGGCCAAGGCGGTGGATCAGGTTGCGCTCGCCGACCCCGTTACGACTGAGGACAAGGAACGGCTGCGCGCGTTCCTGCGCGCCTTCGGGGCGCTCGACAACGACTTGGCCTATCGCGGCTCGAGCCGCGCCGGCTGGGCGGAACCCCCCGGTGGCGGCATGCAATCCGGCCGCCTGAATTCGCCGCTTGATCTTCGCGCAATCCTGCAATCGGATTTCTGGCAAGGCCCAATGGAGTTCGGCGAGCTGCCCGACATGGCGGCAACGATGCTGCAGCCGGTCGGCGGAATGGGGCGGATTGGCGAGGCATTTGGTCGCCGCCTGCGTGGGCGCATTGTCTACGGCGCCGAGGTAATCGAGCTGCGCCGCACCCCGACAGGCGCGCGTGTGGTTTGGAAGGACACGCGAACGGGTGCCCAGCACACGCACAATGCGCCGTTCATCGTGATCACCATCCCGTTTCCGGTTCTGCGCGGTCTGGACGCGGATTTCACCCCGGCCACGCGCGCCGCGATCGCGACGGTGGAGTACGTCCCGGCCGGCAAGCTCGCCTTCCAGGCAAGCCGGCGGTTCTGGGAGCTTGATCACCAGATTTACGGCGGCATCACCTGGACGAGTCGCGACATCACTCAGATCTGGTATCCCACGGCGGGCATCCATCAGGCGAAGGGCGTGCTGGTCGGCGCCTATATCTGGTCCGACCGCCTGGGCAACACGTTCGCAGAAAAGTCACTGTCGCAACGAATCGTGGACGCCCTCGCCGATGGCGAGCATGTGCATCCGGAGTATCGGCGTTGGCTCGAGCACGGAGTCTCTGTTGCCTGGAAGAACATCCCCTTCACCGGCTCTGCCTGGGCCGAGTGGAGCAAAGAAGCGCGGGCGACGCATTATCCGGTGCTGCTTGCCGGTGACGGCCCGTTCCTCTTCGCCGGCGAGCACATGTCCTGGATCACCGGCTGGCAGGAGGGCGCCGTCCGCTCGGCGCATTATACGCTGAGCCAGATCGCCGAGCGGATGCGGCCGGCGTGATCGTCTGACTGGGGCCTATAGCGCCCCAAGTATCATTCAACTTCGACGTACTTCGCCTTGCCGTTCACCGAATTTGAGAGCAAGCTATCACCGGAATTAAGGGGCACGATTGAGGTCCCCGACCCAACAGAATTCACGGACCCGGCAGAACCGTCGGACTCTGCCGCCTCCGGTGGATCAGCAAGGACGGCTTTCAGCACAGCCCGCGCGGCCTCGTCATCCAGCAGCCGATCAGTCAGGAACGGGTGCCGCAGCGCGTCAACCGCAGAGAGACGCTGCGACGTGTCCGGATTCATCAGCTCGTTGATGAACCGCGTATAGTCCGTCTCTGCGCCAAAGGTTCCGGTACGCTTCAGCGTTGCCTCCGCTGCCCGCACTTCTCCGTCGAGAGCGGCTATCATCTTTTCGGCTTTCTCCAACTCGTTCGCGACTTTGGCCTTCGCCACCTCTCCTGGTACCTTCCCGAGCAACTCGGTTAGGCGCTTCCCGATCTCCGTACCGGCGATGAACGGATCTGCGGCCAGTTCGCTCAACCGGGTGCAGATGTCCGCGAGCCGATTGTCGAGACTTCCGCCAGCCGGCGGTATTGTGCCTGAAGAAAGCGGCTTTGGGCTCAGCGATTTCTGCGCCAGCCCCTTCGCGTCCGGCTGAGCAAACGCCTTGGCGTCATCCGACTTCGGCACGTCCTTGTCCGTGTTGTAGCGGAACTGGTCTCCCTCCATCCCCTTGCGCACGACCTCGCCGGCCGAGAACACATCGGCCTTGCCGATAACCAGCGCGCCTCGCTTCGCGAGTTCCGGGGCGGCACTGCCATGGCCGAACGGTGCCTGTATCTTATCCGGTCGAAGGCCCATATCGAAGGACAGACCGAAATCAACGATCTTTACCTCTCCGGTGGCCGCGTCGCACATGACGTTGTCAGGGCGAATGTCGTTGTGCGCCACCGCCTGCTGCTGAAGATGAACCAGTCCTTGCAGGATCTGCGTGACCATGTACTGCAAGGTGCCGACATATTCCTCCTGCGAGAGCGCCCGGTTCATGCCGGCCTGCTTCAGCGCTGCCTTGTCGCCACGGCGTAACTTCTCCAGCCTATCCATGGCGTCGCTCATTTTCTTGCCCTTGATGTCCTCCATTACCAAGCCTTGCTTGCCATCAATCGTCTGCATGCCGAGGCAACGCGCGATGTTCGGATGCTCGCCGACCTTCTCGTAGACTGCGGCTTCCTTTTTCAGCTCGTCCTGATCCTTCGGCGTATTGCCCTGCTTGATGACGAGCGGCGGCGCATCGGCTATGCCGGTATCGACCCAGCTCACCGCGCCGAATCCGCCCTTGCCGGTGGGCGTGCCAATATGCGCCTTGGACAGATCGATCTTGCTCGGCCATGGCCGAGGTGGCGGCTGCGTGCCTCTCGGCGCATCTGTCACCCGCGCCGATCCTGTCACACCGAATGCCCGTTTGAATTCCGCAGTTGTCATCGGGTCGGGGGGTGGCGGCGCGTCCGGGACGGTGCCGTCGGAGATTGTGGGCTGCGTCGTCTTCGACACAGCGATACCCCCAGGGGACTCCTTCGGCGTGAGGGCGCGGCTTGCCTCCGCGGCGATACGTTCGAGATCGCGGTGCGCTTCGGCCGCGATCCGCTCGGAATCCGCCTTCGCCTGCTGCTCGATCTCGGCAAAAGTCTGGGGCACGGTACACTCCTTTGGAATCCGTTGCGCTTATTGGATCCTGTGACGTCAAGCAGCCTGTTCCAGCGCCTGCTGCAGTTGCCGCGCGGCTCCCCCTAGGGTCGTCGCGATCGAGACCCGCACATCGAACGGATTGCGATCACAGGCGCGGACTTTCACGTCCTGGGTTAGGTAGGTGGCCATCTGCTCGGCCAGCCGGCCGGCGTTGCTGGCCGACTTCGGGTCGATCTCCGGCAGACGCGCACGCAGCTCCATGAGCGTGCCCTGCAATCTCACCCTGGTATTGCCGGTCACCGCATTCAGACCGAACTCGCCGATGCGGCGCAGTTCGGGGTCTTGGCTGCCGGCTAGCTTCTGTTGCAGCCGGCCGATCTGGCCATCGACTTCGCGCTGCGCGGCATCGAACAAGGCGAGTGCCTTCTGGATGGCGACAACCGCAGGCCGCACACCGCGCGGCGTGTCGGCAAACCGGTAGCCGAGCACGCGTTCGATCCACATCCGTTTTTGCATTGCCTGGTCCATGATTGCCTTCCTTCGCTGAATGGCACTGGCGGACGGGCCGGCGCGTCTGTCTAGCGGCAAACTACGGCGGGCAAAGCAGGAGGGTTATGACTCGAGTCACAGCGTTCGCATTTTTGGCGGGGCCAGCGGGGAACCCCATAGGGCGGAATCTGATCCGCCAATTTTCGCAGGATTGGCCTTGGCCTAATCCGCCTAATTCAACCGCCCGCGCAGCTCCTCCATTACTGCGCGCACTCGCGTCGCGGCGTCTCCCTGCGGCACGATTGTCAGAAAATGTTCGAAGCAGCGCAGCGCCGCCGCGATGTGACCCAGCCGCTGGTGAATCAGCCCCGCCTCCCGCCACAACCCCGCATGGTCCGGAGCGATGCGCAGCATATCTTCCGCCGACACCAGAGCCCCTCGCAGGTCGCCAGCATCCAGACGGCGCGCCTTGATGTTGTTCTGCAGCCGCAGCAGCACAGCTCGCGTGCTCATCGGCGGCAGCAGGCCGGGGCGCAGCTCCGCACCCTCGCCTTCGATCCGCTTGAGCAACGCGCGCAGGTCGCGCGCGTCGAGCGGCGTGCCCCCATCGAACACGTCCAGCACGAGCTGCGTGCCCTTGCCTTGCAGAGCCACTAGGAAATGCGCCGGGAAATCCACCCCGTGCGCGTTCCACCCGGCCGCGCGAGTCGCGTGCAGCCAGATGATGCCGAGTGCAACCGGCAGACCCTTCCGCCGCTCAACCACCCGGATCAGGTTGGCGTTGGCAAGATCGTCATACGTCTCCGCATCGCCTCGGTAGCCATGCCGCCCGACCAGAAGGCCGACGAGGGCCTCGGCGCGGACGCTGAGTTCGGTCGCCTTGATCATGCGCGCCAGCGCCACCGAATCGCGTGCGAGCGCCGACAGCTCCTCGCGCGCTGCCTGCCAGTCGGCATCTGGCGCATCGATACGCGCGAAAGCAAGCGCCGCATCGGCGATGTCGATCTCGACATCCGGCAACAAGCCGATCGCGTCGAGCGCGACACGCGGGTCCAGCGGGGCGGGTAGTCCAGTCATGACCGCAAGTGGTACGGCCTCGCGAGGCGGCCTGCAAGCCGCTCTCGCGTCACGCACCCTCACCCGCCGCGCAAGGGCGCGGCGACCTCTCCCGCAGAGCGGGAGAGGTGATGTTACTCCGCCGCCGGGAGGTAAAGTTCCTTGCCGTGCTCAGCAAATTCCCGGCTCTTCTGCTCCAGCCCGGCAAGCCGCTCGGCTTCCTCCCGCAGGTCCTGAGTGATCCGCATGGAGCAGAACTTGGGCCCGCACATCGAGCAGAAATGCGCGACCTTGTGTGCCTCCTTCGGCAGCGTCTCGTCATGGAAGCCGCGCGCGGTGTCAGGATCGAGCGAGAGGCTGAACTGATCCTCCCACCGGAACTCGAACCGCGCCCGGCTCACCGCGTCATCGCGCAGCTTTGCCGACGGATGCCCTTTCGCCAGATCAGCCGCGTGCGCGGCGATGCGATAGGTGATCACCCCCGCCTTGACATCGTCGCGGTTGGGCAGCCCCAAATGCTCCTTTGGCGTCACATAGCAGAGCATCGCGGTGCCAAACCAGCCGATCATCGCCGCGCCGATCGCGCTTGTGATGTGGTCGTAGCCTGGGGCAATGTCCGTTGTCAGCGGGCCCAACGTGTAGAACGGCGCCTCGCCGCACACGGCGAGCTGCTTCTCCATGTTGACCTTGATCTTGTGCATCGGCACATGGCCAGGGCCCTCGATCATCACCTGGCAACCTTTGTCCCAGGCAATCTTCGTCAACTCGCCCAGCGTATCCAGCTCGGCAAACTGCGCCGCATCGTTGGCATCCGCAATCGAGCCCGGGCGCAGCCCGTCGCCCAACGAGAACGACACGTCGTATTTGCGCATGATGTCGCAGATCTCATCGAAGTGCTCGTAGAGGAAGCTCTCCTTGTGGTGTGACAGGCACCAGCGCGCCATGATCGAGCCGCCGCGGCTGACGATGCCGGTGACCCGCCGCGCCGTCAGCGGCACGTAGGCCAGCCGCACACCGGCATGGATGGTGAAGTAATCGACTCCCTGCTCGGCTTGCTCGATCAGAGTGTCCTTGAACACCTCCCAGTCGAGCTTGTCCGGCTCGCCATCGACCTTCTCCAGCGCCTGATAAATCGGTACAGTGCCGATCGGCACCGGAGCGTTGCGCAGGATCCAGTCGCGGATGTTGTGGATGTTGCGCCCGGTGGAGAGGTCCATCACCGTATCCGCGCCCCAGCGGATAGCCCAGACCATCTTTTCCACTTCCTCCGCGGCACCTGACGTGACAGCGGAGTTGCCGATATTGGCGTTGATCTTCACCAGGAAGTTGCGACCGATGATGACCGGCTCCAGCTCCGGGTGGCTGATGTTGGCGGGGATGATTGCGCGGCCGCGGGCGATCTCGTCGCGTACGAACTCCGGGGTGACGAATTCCGGGATCTCGGCACCGAAATCCTCGCCGTCGGCGCGGCGCTCGACCGCACCGTCGGGCGTGTTTTGCCGGCCGAGGTTCTCGCGATGGGCGACATAGATCATCTCTTCCGTGATCAGCCCGGCGCGCGCGAATTCAAGTTGTGTCACGAGCTGACCGGGTTTGCCGCCTAGCACCCGATGCTCGGCGGGACAGAGCGGCACCAGCCGATCGCCCACAGCACCGCCATTGTCCTCAGGCTTCACCGCGCGGGCATCGAGCCGCGCGAAACCACGCCGGGCGATCCAGTCGCGGCGAACCGGCGGCAATCCTGCTTCCAGGTCGATCGTCAACGCCGGATCAGTGTACGGGCCGGACGTGTCATAGGCGCGATACGGTGCTTCTCTGGCAGAGGGATCGAGCGCAATCTCCCGGAATGGCACGCTAAGATGCGGGTGGGCCTCCGGAGATGTGTAAATCTTGCGGGAGCCGGCGATTGCGCCGGTGGTCACCGTGCTCGGGCGGGCGGTTGTCTTCGATTGGACCGTCATCGGCGCTCTCCTCGGTAATAGGATCGCCGGTACGGAACTGGGGCGGTGGCGTGATGGTCCCCGTCCCTCCGCCGGCATGACCCGGATCAGGTTCAAGGGTCACCGGCGCCGGCGCGCTATTGGCGCGCCCCTGCCGAACTCTCAGTCCCGGAACAGCGGGACCCCCCTCGGTGGTCAGAAAACATGGGCCTAGTCGGAAAGCGTGTCAAATCGCCGGATGGGACACTGAAGCCTTGCAATCAGTCATAGGACAGCAGCGCCTGCACGACGCCATCAACCAGGCGTCTGGCATCGGTGGCGACGGCGAGACGGGCATTCGGGGGTTTCGCGGCACGCAGCCGGCGCCCCGTCTCGGTCAGTTTGCGCAGGTCGCACACCGTCATGCCGCGCGTGAGCGTACCGGACACCTCGACAGCGATGTGGCAGTCCCGGTACTCGATCAGGCTGTCCACATAGGGGACGATCGCGCAGACATCGTGCATGGGCGCGATGGTGAGGCCGGCGACTTCGCCTTGCCGTGCAAGATAGAACTCGAGCAGGGCAGCGATGCTGCGCGCCACGACACCGCCAGCACGCAGGCGGGCGATATCGGCTGCGTCGGTGCCCGTGGCGGATGTGACGTCGTAGCCAACCATGCGGATCGGGGCACCGCAGCCGAACAGCACCGACGCAGCTTCGGGGTCTGACCAGACATTGAATTCGGCGACCGGCGTGACGTTGCCGATCCCGGCGGTGCCACCCATGACACTGATCTCCCGCAGCCACGACGCAAAGGCGGGTTCCTTGCGGATCGCCATGGCGACGTTGGTGGCCGGGCCAATCACCGCGAGCACGAGCTCATTCTTATTGGCCCGCGCCTGCTCGATCATGAAATCCACCGCATGGGTGTCGATGGGCGTGCGATCGGGGAGCGGCAGTTCCACTCCGTCGAGCCCCGTCGAGCCGTGCATGCTGGGCGCGACCGGTTTTATCGCGGCGATCGGCGCCGCGCAGCCCTGGGCGACCGGCACGTCGATGCCGCCGATCGCGAGGATGGCGAGGGCGTTACGCGTCACGTTCTCGATCGTGCTGTTGCCGTGGGTCGTGGTTACGCCAAGCAGGTCGAGATGGCGGGCGGCATAGAGAATCGCGACGGCGTCGTCGTGACCGGGATCACAGTCGATCAGGATTTTCGTCTTGCGGTGGCTCATTCGATGCTCACCAGGATCAGGTCGTGATCGGACAACACGGTGCCGTCCGATGCGAGCGCCGGGACCACGTCCGGTGCGCTCGCGGTGAGGTCACGGGTGCAGAACCAGTCGAGCTGGCGGGTCCCCGCGCTCTCGCTCCAGGTGCTCGTGCGTGTAGTCGCGCGCGCCAGATTACAGGCGGCGAAGTCGTATCCACGTTCCTTCGCCAGGGAGAACAGCGGTTCCGTTGCGTCGTCGAAGCCACCGGGCTGGACGTGCGTATTGAGATCGCCGCCAATCAACACGGGCAGTCCGGCGGCATAGTGGTCGAGCTGGTCGAGTAAGGTGCGCATCTGAGTGAGACGGCCGATCCCGTCGGTGGCGCTTTCGAGGTGCACGGAACAGACGACGAAGCGCTTAGCTCCAGAGGTGGTGATGGCGGCGACCGCCATGCGATTGCCGATGCGGCGCTGGCCGCTTTTCGGCGCGATGTACCAGTCAGCTACGGAATCAAGGCGGATCACGACCGGATTGTCCAGGGGCAGCGAGCTGGTGAGGCCGTTGCCATGAAAACCGATGGTATTATCGTCGCCATTGGCGGCGAATCCGGCCGGCGGTGACATCGGCTTGAGCTCCAGAAACTCGAGACCATAAGTGTAGCGTTGGCCCAGCTTGGTAGCGATCTCGGCGATCGTGTGCACTTGGCCGGTACGCAGCATGCCGCAATCCATCTCGGTCAGCAGTGCGAGTCCAACGCCGTGCCGGCGCAGGAGCTGAGCCGCCGGATCGTGGTAAAGACAACGCTCGAGGTTCCAGGCGGCCACGCGAAGTTTTCCCGTTTGGGATGTCGTTGCGCTGCTGCCGCCGAGCTCGATCTCGCTGAACGCGGGCACCTGGGCATGAGCCTCCTCATGCGCTTCCGGCGTGAGCGGCAGGTCAAGAAAACCCTGGCGTTGCTGTTCCGAGACCCGTGTCAGTCGGTCGGTGACAGCAATGAATGTTCCGACAATCGAAGATGACATGGGGCACATCCGGAATCACGCCCGAACGGAGCGTTGGAAGTCGCGCAGCACTTTGTCGCCCCGCTCCACCGCGCTGTCGAGCGCTGCCTGCGCGCCCTGCTGGCCGGCGAGTGCCTTCTCGCATTCCTCCTCGATGATGGTGCGGATTTCCGGCATGCGCCCGAGATGAAAGCCGCGCGAATTATCGGTGACGTGGCCGCGGTTCAGCTGGCGGAGCGGGATGTCGGTGCCTGGATTCTTGTCTAACCAACCCTGCTTCTGCATCAGCTCGAAACCGGCATGGGTGATCGGGACGTAGCCGGTGACCTCGCTCCATTCGGCGTCGTCGGCGGGCTCGGCCAGGAAGCGGAAAAATTCAGCGACGGCGCGATACTCCGCCGGACTGCGCTTGGGCGCGGTCAGCACCCAGAAACTGGCGCCGCCGATCACAGAATTGATTGGCTGGCGGATCACCTCGGGGTCGTACGGCAGGAAGGCGGGCGCCCAGCGGAACTTGGCACCGTCCACCAGCGTGCCGCGCAAGGCGGAGGAACTGAAGTCGATTGCTGCCTGGCCGGAGATGAAGGCGCCATCGCCCGATCCGTCGCGGCCGGTGTAGTGGAAGGTACCCTCCTTGTTCATGTCGAGCAGCCGATCGAGGTTCCGCACATGGGCTGGGCTGTTGATCCGAAGCTCCGCGCCCAGTCCGTTGAAGCCGTTCGCTTCGGTCGCGTACGGCAGGTCATGAATGGCGCTGAACTGCTCGAAATGCGACCACACGACCGACGAGGTGATCACTGGGAACTGCGCCGCCCGCTTGTCGCGGACGGTGCGGGCGAGGGTGACGAGATCCGGCCAGGTTGCCGGGAAGGCGTCGGGATTGAGGCCGGCCTTCTCGAACGCATCTTTGTTGTACCAGCAGATCGATGTGGATGAATTGAACGGCATCGACATCAATCGCCCGTCGGCCGAGCTGTAATAGCTGCGAACCGCAGCGACGTAGAGCGACGGATCGAGCGTCACCCCGGTTTCTTGGGCGAGCTGCCAGACCGGCTTGATGACCGGGCCAGAGGTCATCATCGTTTCGGTGCCGACTTCGAAGACCTGGGCGACGTGCGGCGCCTCGCCGGCACGCCAGGCGGCGGCGACAGCCGTCAGCAGGTCCTTATAGACGCCCTTGAACAGGCCGGTGACCTCGATGCTGTCCTGGCTCGCGTTGAATTTCGCGATCAGCCTGGCGAGTTCGTCGCCGGGAGTGGAGGCCATCGCATGCCATAGCGTGACCGTTGTGCGCTCGGCGGCACGGGCGATACGAGGGGCAGCGAGGACGACGCCGGTGGCGCCGAGCAGGGTGCGGCGGCGGAGTTGCATGGGCTGGCTCCGGACGGCTGGCATTGGCGGCGGGCAATGATTATGATCGGAGGAGCCCGGCCGGGGAAGAACCCCGGCAGGGTGGCACCTACCGCGTCACGCGAATGATCTTGATCTTTACGATCAGGCTCATTACGATAAGCGGCAGGCGCCGATGATGGTAGTTCATCACCGACTCCCCTCGAAACGCCGGGCGGGCCCATTCCTGCCCGGCGTTCTTTGTCTATGGGCAATTCCTTTTCAACCCGTCCCGCCGATTGCTTGACGGGGCGTCGGCAGCATCAGCATAGTCTACTCAAAATCCGAAGGGGAAACGGTCCAATGCTGATCCGCCGTCGTGCTGCACTGGGGTTGATCGGTGCCGGCGCGCTCGCACCAAGCGCGCGTGCAGCGGCGTTCGACTGGAAGCGGTATAACGGCGCTCGGCTGCGCTTCATGGTGTCGGTGCATCCATGGACCCAGTGGGCGCAGGGTCAGCTTCCGGCGCTGGAACGCGACACTGGCATCAAGGCCGGATGGGAAATCCTGTACGAGGACCAGCTTCGACAGAAGCTGCCGCTCACGCTGCGATCGGATCCCGGCGCAGTCGATGGGTTCTTCACACTGCCGTCCTGGGACGCCGCGGCGTTCTCGCGCGCTGGCTGGTACGCGCCGCTGAACAAGTTCATCTCCTCAGATCTGGCGGCGCCGGACTGGGATTTCGCCGACTTCTTTCCGAACATCCTGAAGATTCATCAGCAGAACGGCGTGCAGATCGGCATTCCGATCACCATCGAGCTGCAGGCCCTGTTCACCAACAAGTCGATGCTGGCGGCGAAGCAGCTTGCGGTACCGGCGACGCTCGATGCGCTGATGGACACGGCGAAGGCGCTGAACGACCCGGCCAAGGACCTCGCCGGGATCGTCACCCGCGGCGACGGCGTGCAGGCGGTGTACACCTTCGCGCCGGTGTTGTTCGCTTTCGGCGGACATTGGCTCGACGACAAGGGAAAGCCCGAGCTGGCGAGCCCAGCGATGGTCAGCGCTCTCAAATACTATGGCGAGCTGCTGCGCGCCGCTGGGCCGCCGAACATTCTGGGCATGCAGTGGAAGACCACCTACCCGCTGTTCCAGCAGGCTCATGCGGCAATGTTCATCGACGCAACCAATTTCCTTGCCTATTTCAAGGACCCGACGCAGTCGCGCGTAGTGGATCAGGTCGGTGTCGCCACGCTCCCCGCCGGGCCGGCCGGCGAGCACAGCACCGTCATTTCCTGGGGCCCGGCGATCGCTGCCTCGTCCAAGCAGCAGCAGGCAGCCTGGCTGGCGATCCAGTACCTGACGTCAAAGGCGGCAATGGTGTCGTCCACGCAGGCAACACACCTGCCGCCGTCCCGGCAGTCGATCTATAACAGCGACGTGTACACGAAATCGGTGCCGCCCGATATGATCGCGGCGACCAAGCAGGAGATTCCGAACGCGGTGCCGAACGGCGCGAACCCACTGGTGGTCCCGGTGCCTGAAGTGCGCGCAGCGATCGGCGAGGCGATCACGGCGGTGCTGCAGGGCGGCGATGCGAGCAGTGCGGCGAACAAGATGCAGAAGGAAGTGGTTTCGATCCTGAATGGCTGATCGCGCCGCACCCTCACCTGGCGCGCTTGCGCGCGCCGATCTCTCCCGCGAGCGGGAGAGCTGGCTTGTCGTGCGGCGCCGGCGGGACTGGACGCCTGATCTGCTGACCGCGCCGGCGCTGATCGTGATGGCGCTGGTGATGGGGTTCCCGCTGCTCTACCTCGGCTACATGAGCCTGCACCGGTGGTCGCTGATCGGCTTCGCGCCGCCCGCGTTCATCGGCGCCGGAAATTTCACGGCGCTGATCGGGGACGATCAATTCATCGATTCACTGGTCCGTACGCTCTATTTCACCGGCCTTGGGCTCGCCTCGAACCTGCCGCTGGGGCTGGGCATCGCGTTGCTGCTGGATCAGCGCTTTCCCACGCGCAACCTGCTGCGCGGGCTGCTGATTCTACCGATGGTCGCCACCCCTGCCGCCATGGGGCTCGTTTGGGTGGTGATGCTGGACCCCTCGCTCGGGATCGTCCGTTACCTGTTCAAGCTGATCGGCATTGCGGCGCCGCCACTCTGGCTTTCCAACCCCGCCTGGGTGGTGCCGACCCTGGTCGGCGTGGATGCCTGGATGTGGACGCCGATGGTAGCGCTGATCTGCATGGCGGGACTCGCGGCGCTGCCAACCGAGCCGTTCGAGGCGGCGCGCGTCGATGGCGCCAGTGCCTGGCAGCGCTTCCGCTTCATCACCTTCCCGCTGCTGGCACCGACGCTGTTGATCGCGGCGATGCTGCGGGTGATGGATCTGCTGAAGGTGATCGACATCGTCTATGTGATGACGGGCGGCGGGCCGGGGCATGCGTCGGAGACGATCAACCTGTACAACTACCTGGTTGCACTCTCCTATGACCGGATCGGCTATGGGTCAGCGATAGCGCTGGTGCTGTTCGCATTGGTGCTGGTGTGCACGCTGGCGCTGATCCGGCTGCGGCGGGCGGCGATATGAGGAATCGCCGGGTTCGGCAGGTTGTGCTGGTTGTGGCTGGATGGGCTGTGGTGGGCGCGTTTCTGACGCCGCTGGCCTGGATGGTGCTGGGTTCGTTCAAGACGACGGTCGATTTCCTGGCCTATCCCCCGGCGCTGCTCTTCCGGCCGACTCTTGCGAATTACGCGAAGGTGTTCGCCGACAACAATTTCCCCCGCTATGTTGTGAACAGCGCGGTGGTAGCGGGTGGGGCGACGTTGATCGGGCTGCTGCTCGGGCTTCCCGCCGCGTACGCTCTGGCTCGCTATCGGCGCACCGCGGTCGGCGTGGTGCTGCTGGCGGCGCGCATGGCCCCGGGGATCGCATTCCTGATCCCGTTGTTCGTGATGTTCCTGTCGGTCCACATGGTCGGCGGTTATACCAGCCTGATTGCAAGCCACTTGATCTTCACGCTGCCGTTGACGGTCTGGATGATGGTGGGGTTCATCGAGGCGATACCGCGCGAGGTCGAACAGGCGGCATTGATCGATGGGTGCCGGATCGTGGGCGTGCTGATGCGAGTCGTCGTGCCGCTGACTGCGCAGGGCATCGCGGCGACCTCTATCTTGGCGTTCATCGCGTCGTGGAACAACTTCCTTTTTGCGCTGGTGCTTTCGAACGACCAGACGAAGACGCTGCCGGTCGCCGTGCTGGGTTATATCGGCTACAACTCGATCGAGTGGGGCACGCTGATGGCGGCCGCGACATTCATCACATTGCCGGTGCTGGCGCTGGCGTTGTGCGTGCAACGGTATATTGTCCGCGGGCTGGTGGCGGGCGCGGTCAGCGGCTGATCTCGCCAGCCGTGCGTGACATTCGGTCCTGATGTTTTAAGGTCCGCGCATGGCAATCACGATCCAGATTCGCAATGTGCCTGACGCATTACACCGCCAACTCAAGTCGCGCGCCGCGCTTGCGGGTATGTCGCTGTCCGCTTACCTGCTGAGCGAGATACGCGATGTGGCCGAGCGGCCCACGCTGGCAGAATTGCGCAAGCGTTTGGAGACCCGCTCCCGAGTAACACCTTCCGTTACGCCTGCCCAGGCGGTCCGCGCTATGCGCGGCTGCTTGTGATCGTGGTTGTCAATGCCGGCGATTCTGGGGATAGATGCCGCCTGGACGCCGACGCAGCCGAGCGGGATTGCTCTTGTGGCAGATGATTCTTCGCGGTGGCACCTGATTGCCGCGGAACCATCGTATCAGCATTTTATTGCGCTCTCCAGCCGCTCTCTCCTGTCGCAGAAGCGCCCCACAGGCTCACCGCCGCAGATTGCTGCCTTACTGGCAGCTGCTGCCGTGCTGTGCGGCCAGGTGGTCGATCTGGTAGCGGTCGATATGCCGCTGGCCCGTTCGGCTATCGTTGGTCGCCGGTACTCGGATGACGAGGTCTCGAGAGCCTATGGCGGGCGCAAATGCGGCACATATACGCCCAGCGTGTTACGTCCCGGCCCCCTGAGCGATGCGCTGACCGAAGACTTCGCCAGGGCCGGATATCCGCTACGCACGGAGACGATCGCGACGCCGGGATTGATCGAGGTCTATCCGCACCCCGCACTCGTGGAGCTTACGGGCGCTGCGGAGCGGCTGCCGTACAAGGCATCGAAGGTCGGAACCTACTGGCCCTCTGCGACCAGATCGGAAAGGCGCACGCGCCTCTATCAGCAGTGGAGGGAGATCATCGCCTCGCTCGAAGGCGAGATCGGTGGGGTCGCAACAGCTCTGCCGAAGCTGGAGTCGAACGCAGGTGTGGCGGACATGAAGGCGTATGAGGACATGCTCGATGCGATCACCTGTGCTTGGGTCGGCGTTTGTGCGCTGGATGGTCGGGCCATTCCGTATGGAAATGACGATGCCGCCATTTGGATTCCCAGGCCGAGAGTAGACGTGTCCACTGTAATCCTGGATCGCCGCCGGTTGCGCCCGGTCCTGTAACGCGTTACGATGGCGCCTTGTGGCTTACAAGGAGGTCGGGGTGCCCGCACCAGCCGAACGAATGAGGATGATGCGCGAGCGACGACGCAGACGCGGTATGCGCGAATTGCGTCTTGTGGTTCCTGACCCTCGTTTGCAGTCCGTCCGAAAGCGAGTCGCGATCCAGGTTGCTGGTCTCAATCGAAGCAGAGAGGAGGGAGCACTGAGCTGGATCGAAGCGGTTTCCGAGTTCGACGCCCCAGATCCAACTGACCGATGAGACGTGGAGATGTGGTCATTGTCGCAGCGACGGGCGATTACGGCAAACCTCGACCCGCGGTCATCGTCCAGACCGACGCGTTTCCCGAAACTCACGCTTCGGTCGTAATTTGTCAGATGACATCCGAAATCGTCAATGCTCCGGACTTTCGGGTCACGATCGAGCCGGGCGAGGGAAACGGTCTGCGGGCCCGTTCCCAGATCTTGGCCGACAAGCCTGTCACGGTCCGGCGCGGGCGGATCAGGCGGCCGATAGGCCGTCTCGGTGACAATGACATTGGCCGCCTTAACATCGCTTTGGCTTTCGTCATGGGTCTCGCGGACTGACGGTGCCTTGGGCGCTGGCGTTGCGCGCGCAGCGGTCTATCGTGCGCGGGCGGGTCGCCGGGACGGCCGGCGGATAACAGCGGAGGAGATGCGAGATGAGCAACACCACCGGCTCGAGCCACTACCTCGCCGTGCGCGAAGACTGGCTGACGCGCCGCAACGAAGCAATCCTCGAACCCGAACTGCCGGTCGTCGATCCGCACCATCATCTCTGGGACCGGCCCGACTGGCGCTATCTGCTGCCGGAGCTGCTGGCTGACCTGAACAGCGGACACAAGATCACCGCAACGGTGTTCGTGCAGTGCCGCGCATTCCACCGCGCCGGCGGAGCCGAAGAGATGAAGCCGGTCGGCGAGACCGAGTTCGTCAACGGCGTCGCGGCAATGAGCGCATCGGGACGCTACGGCCCGACACGGATCTGCGCCGGCATTGTCGGGCACGCGAACCTGACATTGGGCGCGGCGGTAGAAAAAGTGCTGGAGGCGCATATACGTGCGGGCGGCGATCGGTTCCGTGGCATCCGCCATATCACCGCCTGGGACCGCGATCCCGTCATACTCAACCCGGGCTATCCGGTCCCTGCCGGATTGCTCGCCGATGCGAAGTTCCGCGAAGGTTTCGCGAAACTGGCCTCGATGGACCTGACGTTCGATGCCTGGCTTTATCATCCGCAAATCGCCGAACTGACGTCGCTCGCCCGCGCCTTCCCGAGTGCACGCATCGTGCTCGACCATGTCGGCGGGCCGCTGGCGATCGGGTCTTACGCGAACCGGCGCGAGGAAATTTTCCCCGGATGGCGTGCAGCGATCCGCGAACTGGCGACCTGCGTAAACGTGCACGTCAAGCTCGGTGGCCTGGGCATGCGCATCAACGGCTTCGGCTTCGAGGCGCAACCCGAGCCGCCGTCGTCGGAACAGCTTGCAACGGCATGGAAGCCGTATATCGACACGTGCATCGAGGCATTCGGCCCGCAACGCTGCATGTTCGAGAGCAATTTCCCAGTCGATAAGGGATCGTACAGCTACGCGGTCGGCTGGAACGCATTCAAGCGGCTGGCGGCGGGCGCCTCCGCCGCTGAGAAGGCAGAGCTGTTCAGCGGCACGGCGACGCGGTTCTATCGGCTCGGCACATAGGCGCGCACATGGTGTATCGACCGTTCGATCTCTCCGGCCGCGTAGCACTGGTTACTGGCGGCAATAGCGGCATCGGACTCGGCATGGCGCAGGCGCTGGCCGAGGCGGGCGCCGACATCGCCATCTGGGGCACCGATGCGCAAAAGAACGCGACCGCGCAGGCCGAGCTCGAACGCACCGGGCGGCGCGTGCTGTCACTCTGCTGCGACGTGGGCGACGAACAGGCGGTCGAAGCGGCGTTTGCCGAGACCGTCCGCACGCTCGGCCGCGTCGATGGCTGTTTCGCGAATGCAGGAGTCTCAGGACGCGGCGTGGCGTCATTCCTGGAGATGAGCGTCGCAGAATGGGACCGCGTGCTGCGGGTGAACCTGAACGGCGCGTTTCACACGTTCCGCGCCGCCGCGCGGCATATGGTGGAACGCGGCGACGGCGGCGTGCTGGTCGGCACGGCGTCGCTGGCAGCGATCGAGGCAGCACCGCGCAGCGAACACTATGCGGCGAGCAAAGGCGGCATGATCTCCATGGTGCGTGCGCTGGCGGTCGAACTCGCCCGCTATCACATCCGCGCCCACGCCATCCTGCCCGGATGGATTGAGACGGATATGACCGCGAACGCCATCGAGAATTCGAAATTCCACGGCAACGTCATGCCGCGCATCCCGATGCGACGGTGGGGCACGGGGGCGGATTTCGGCGGCATCGCCGTTTACCTGATGAGCGATGCCGCCGCCTATCACACCGGTGACAGTTTCGTGATCGACGGCGGATATTCGTTGTTCTGAGCCGCGCCTCGCTCGGGACAGCCCCGCTTCAAATGCGCCCCTTCCCGACGACAGCCCGATGACATCGGCGCCAGACTGCCTATTTGACGGCGAGCCGTTTTGTCGTGGCCTCCCCCCTGTCACGTTTGCGCGGCTCAATGGGTCGAAGGGGGACCGTAGGCGTTCGGTCAAGGATCCTTACCCTCAGGGACGGGAGAAGACCCATGGACGATGCCCCCGCAGCAGCCACGCATCATGTGGCGGCCGAGGCAACACGCTACCTCGAAATACGCTCCTACACGGAACGACTGGCAGCCGCTCTTTCTCCAGAAGATCAATGCGTGCAGTCCATGGCTGACGCAAGTCCCGCCAAGTGGCACCGCGCCCACATCACCTGGTTCTTCGAGGAGTTCGTACTCGGCCCGTTCCTGCCAGGGTATCAGGTATTCGATCCTGATTTCCGCTTCCTGTTCAATTCGTACTATGAAGCGGTCGGCCCACGGCATCCGCGACCAGCGCGCGGACTGTTGACCCGCCCACCTTGCGAGAGGATCGGCGTCTATCGTGCGCACGTCGATACGGCGATGCTGCGGCTGCTGGATGCTATGCCGGCCGCCGCGGCACCGCTGGTGGAACTCGGGCTGCAACACGAGCAACAACATCAGGAGTTGCTGCTCACCGACATGCTGCACGCATTTTCGGCGAGCAAGCTCTGTCCGGCGGTGCTGCCCGGATGGCAAGAACCGACCGGCACGCTCGGGCCGACGCGGTTTGTGACCTGCGAGGGCGGACTGGTCAGCATCGGGCACGCCGGCCCCGGATTCTGCTTCGATAACGAGGAACCGCGCCACCGCATGTTCCTTCAACCCTATTCGATTGCGAGCAGGCTGGTGCGCAATCGCGACTGGCTCGACTTCATTGCCGATGGCGGCTACCGCACGCCGACGCTGTGGATGTCGGATGGCTGGGCGCGGGCGCAGGCAGAAGGCTGGATCGCACCGCTTTATTGGCAGAAAGTCGATGGCGCTTGGCTGCAGATGGGGCTGGGCGGGCTTGCGCCGCTCGATCCTGATGCGCCGGTGCGGCAGATCGCCTGGTACGAGGCCGATGCCTACGCGCGTTGGGCTGATGCACGGCTGCCGACCGAGGCGGAATGGGAGGCGGCCTCCGCGCGACCCGAGATGCAGGAGCTGACTGGTCTCGTCTGGCAATGGACCGGGAGCGCCTATCTGCCTTACCCGGGCTATCGGCCAGCCGCCGGCGCGGTCGGCGAATACAACGGCAAATTCATGATCGGCCAGATGGTGCTGCGCGGCGGTTCGGTGGCCACGCCTCCCAGTCATGCCAGGCCGAGCTATCGCAACTTCTTCCATCCTGAGAAGCGCTGGCAGTTCTCCGGCCTGCGGCTCGCGCGCGACATCTAAAGGACAATCGAATGCCGAATGACAGTCTGGTCCGCTCCGCGGACGCGACCCTTGTCTCGATTGCGCTGCAAGGGCTGTCCTCCCGACCGAAGACGCTGCCGGCCAAACTCTTTTACGACGAGCAGGGCTGCCGGCTGTTCTATAAGATCACCGAACTCCCCGAATACTATCTGACCCGCACCGAGCTGGCGCTGCTGCGGCGTTTCGCGCCGAACATTGCAGCGATGGTCAATGAGCCGGCTGCACTGATCGAATACGGCGCGAGCGACGAGACCAAGGCCGAATTCCTGCTGGGACAGGCCGACAAGCTCGGCCGTCCACGATTTGCGGCATACGTGCCGATCGATGTCGCTGCCGATGCGCTTGCGCGATTGGCGGTGCGGCTGCGGCGACGAAGACCGGCGCTGGCGGTGTTTCCAATCGGCGCGGATTTCACCAGCCCGGTGGCGCTGCCGGCCGAGCTGGGCGGCATGGCCCGTCTGGGCTTCTTTCCCGGCTCGACGATCGGCAATCTCGATCCATCTGATGCGCGGCGGTTCCTGGCGCAGGCACGCTTGGCGCTCGGGCCCGACGCGCGCATGCTAGTCGGCGTCGATCTGCGCAAGGATCCGGCGATCCTGATCCCCGCCTATGACGATGCGCAGGGTGTGACGGCGGCATTCAATCTCAATCTGCTGGCGCGCCTGAACCGCGAAGCAGACGCCGATTTCGATCTGGACTGCTTTATCCACCGCGCGGTGTGGAACGACCGGGAGAGCCGGATCGAGATGCATCTGGAGAGCTGCTGCGACCAGATCGTGTACGTCGCCGGCCGGGCGATCCGGTTCGTAGCGGGCGAGACGATCCATACCGAGAACAGCTACAAGCACACGATGGAGGGCTTCGCGAACCTGGCCGAGCGATCCGGCTGGCGGGTGCACCGTGTATGGACCGACCCGGCGAGGCTGTTCTCGGAGCACCTGCTGGTGACGAGCTAGACTGGAAACGCCGGGTTCCCTTACACCTCTCCCGCCCTGCGGGAGAGGTCGCCGCGCGGCAGCGCGGCGGGTGAGGGTGCCGGGGCCGAGACTGATTACCCATTCCAGTCACGCTAAACGTGCTCCGGGAATTGGGCGAAGGCGCGCTTGAACCAAGTTCGGAATCATCAAGCCATGACACGGCCACGCCGACCGTTCCGCTTACGCTAACCACCCTCTGGCTTAATCATGCGACACGCTCTGCAGCGGCAACTCCGCACGGCCGTGACATTGCCTGCCCGCGGCTCTATCACGGCGCCGTTTTTTGCCCAGGATTTGCGCCTTGCTCAGTCGCCACATGTTTGTGTTATCGGTGGTGCTCCTCGCCCTGGCCGGCTGTGCCGCCGACTATTCGCCGAACACGTACGCGGCCGCCGCTGTCCAACAGGCCAACAAGGTCGATCGCGGCGTGATCGTCGGTCGCCGGCTGGTGCAGGTCAGCGCGCAGGGAACCGTCGGCGCGGTAACTGGCGGCGCGGCCGGCGGGATCGCCGGGTCGCAGGCGCCGGGCGGGGCTGTCGCCTCGGCCTTTGGTGCGCTGGGCGGCGCACTGGTGGGCGGGCTGGCTGGCACTGCGGCCGAGCATGCGGTGGCTGACACCCAGGCTTGGGAATACATCGTGCAGCAGCCGAACGGCGACCTGCTGTCGGTGACCCAGGCGGACCCGGCGCCGCTGGCGATCGGCCAGCATGTGCTGGTGATCACCGGCAAGCAGGCGCGCATCGTGCCCGACTACACGGTCGCACTGGCGCCGCCCACAGCCGATCTTGCCGCCCCGGCCAAGGCGGCCAAGCCGGATACTGCCCCTGCCCCCGCCGCGCCGATCACCGCGACGCCGCTGCCGCCGCCGGCTTCGCTTACGCCCGCGCCCACGACGGGCGCGCCAAGCGGAAACGGCGGGTCGATGGCGCAATAAAAGTGTGCCTGAGATCTTCCGGACCGGCGGCTTCCGGTTCTTCTTCTATGCGAACGAAGGTAACCCAAGGGAGCGAGCCCACGTCCCGATGATTGTGATCGCGAGCACGGGATCACAAAGCGTGAGCATTCCGCCTGTCCAGTCTCACCGATTGTGAGCAGAATACGCCGCTTGTTTGCGAGCACGGACGCCGATGATTGCAAGCGGCTACACCTACAGGCGCGCTTGTATGTTGCGTCCGGCAACACGTGCGGCCCCGCCATCCGGCAGGGCAGGTCGTGCCATCCGGCACGGCGAAGAACCGCCGACGCCGGGGCTTTGGAGCGAAGAACACCTTTATGCCGAGATCGTCGAAATAGTGCTGCGCCATTGCGGCACGACCGGCGACGAGTTGGACAGCGGCGACGTTCCGGTTCACGCCCAGCTAATGACCATGTGCGAGGAAGGCAGGCTGATCGAGATCACCGACCGCACGGGCGGGCGCATCCGTGGCAAGCTCCTGCCCGAAGGCCGCGACCTCATCGAACGGCTACGGGCGGAGCAGGAGCGCGACTGCGTGCGGATCGACAAGACGCTTCGCCAGATGCACCGCGACGAGGACGGCAACGAGCCGTGATCGACGACACGCGCACGCTCGGTGAGACTTATACCAACCGCCCCTGTGCTTGACTCGCCATGCGCTCCGGTAGGGCGGAAAAGCGAAGCGCATTCCGCCGCCTTTCGCCGTGCAAGGGTCAACATCAAAGGGATCCGTTGGTTTGGGCGCCGGCTCGGTGATCCTGGGCGCAACGCCGATGAGTGCAAGTCCGTCTCACCGAGCCTGAGCCCAGGATCACTCAGCGTGACCCACACGCTCCGATAGTCTCACGTAGCGTGAGCTCGACCACCGGCGACGTGCCGGTGGTCGAGCTGCAGCGGTGACCCTAATAGTTTACTCCGCAAAATCCCCCTCTGTGATTAGCCCAATTCACGAAATGCCTATCCGGTGGGCACCCCTCGTGGGGGCGATGCGCCGGCTCGCCGCCATACCAATAACGACAATTGCCGTATCCGTCACGAAAATAGCCATTGCCACACCCTTCTTCAACTTTTACGATCGGCGCGTGGCTCTCAAGAATGCCAAGTGTATCGTTCGTTGCGGCGGTCGCCGCTTCCGTTGGAACCCCGCCCAGCAGCGGAAACGTCACCAACGCAGGAACTAGAAACCTTATCACGGTATTCCTCCATCCGTTCTTGACCAGAGCCTATCTCTGGTCGTGTTTCCAGTCGTAACCAGTGGTGATCCGATCCGCAGTGACTCCGGTCACACCCCCTGCCTGAGCCCAGGATCAACTGAGCGTGAGCCCACGCGTTCCGATAGTCTCACGGAGCGTGAGCTCAAATTCGCGATGATTGCGAGCCAGCCGCGCATGAGTGCAAGCCGCTACGGCTAACCTCCCCGTGTTTCATAAATCATATGTGAACGGCCCCCGCGTGCAAGGGCTTTCGAGTTTGTTGTGGCGATATGGTCAGGTGCAGTCATATGTCCGGCCCTTCGGTGCAGTGCATATGACCGCTGGCCCTGATGGAGTTCGCTGATCGGGTCCCAATCAAGACTACGCGCTGCGTCGCGCCTTGAGTTATCCGGGTCTTCCCGATCCGCGGCTCGACCGCTCGCCATCACGTCCTCTTCACCCTCGCATTCTGAACGGGTTTGCCGCGCTTATGCCGGCTGCCCGAGAGGCTGCTTCGCCCGGTAGCCCTCGCCGCGCATCATCACCGCCCAGACGATGCGGGCAGTCTTGTTGGCCAGCGCGACCGCGGCAACCTTTGTCGGCTTGCGTGCCAACATGGCGCGAACCCACTCGCCGTCTCGTGTCGGTCGATTGCGTGCATGCCGGAGCACGGTGACCGCGCCGGCGATGAGCAGGCTCCGGATATATTTGTCACCGCGCTTGCTGATGCGGCCCAGGCGTTCCTTGCCGCCGCTCGAGTTCTGCCGCGGCGTCATTCCCCGCCAGGCGGCGAACTGACAGCCCGAGCGGAACAGCGTCGGATCGGCGACCGTCGCAGCAATCGCGCTCGCCCCCATGATGCCGACACCGGGCACGCTGGCCAGCAATTGGCTGACTTGGCTTTGTCGATGCCATCTCGTCAGGGACACCTCGATCTGCCGGATCCTGCCGGCGGTATCGTCCAGCTGGTCCACGATCATCTGCAGAATCGAGCGCGCAAGCTCCGGAAGCCGCGCCTATTCATGAGCAATTTGGCTGATCAGGATCTCAACATGCCGGAGACCCTGCGGCGCGATGATGCCGAACTCCGCCATGTGGGCACGCAGCGCATTGACCAGCATGGTGCGTTGCCGGACCAACAGGTTGCGCGCACGATGCAGCATCAACACCGATTGCTGGGTGGCATCCTTCACCGCCACGAAGCGCATCGAAGGACGCGTCACTGCTTCACAGATTGCCTCAGCATCGGCTGCGTCGTTCTTGTTGCGTTTGACGTAGGCTTTCACATACGCCGGCGGCATCAGCTTCACGGTGTGGCCAAGTTTGGTCAGCTCGCGAGCCCAATAGTGGGCTGTCGCGCAGGCTTCCATGCCGACCAGGCACGCTGGCAACGACTGAGAAAACGCCGGCACCTCGCTGCGTCGCAGCTTACGACGGACGACGATCGCGCCGCTGACATCGACGCCGTGGACCTGGAACCAGTGCTTGGCGAGATCCAGACCAATGGTGGTAACCTGCATGGCGGACGGCTCCTCTCATTGTGGCGTTCACAGACGACCACGTTGTGGCACATCGATGCCGGGAGCGGGGGCCGTCCACCCCATCAAGACTTTCGGGAACTTTTCTTGACCGTGCTTTGTCGATGGGTTGGGCTTCCCGCAAGATGTGACCGAAAACAACCCGCAAAATCGCCGCCTTGGCTATGCCCGCGTCAGCACCTACGGGCAGCCCCTTGACGCGCAGCTTGACCAGCTATGCAAGGCAGAATGCACCAAGATTTACCGGTAGAAAGTGACGGGCGTGCGGGCCGACCGGCGGGGACTGCTCAAGCTGCTCAAGGCCGTCGCCCCCGGTGACGTAGTAACGGTCACGCGCATCGACCGGCTGGCGCGCTCGACCTTCGACCTGTTCGCTATCGTCAAGCAGTTCGTGGACGCCAAAGGACAATTTCTGCTCTATATCAACAGAGCGACGGCGGATGCCTACTATCAATGGAAAAACTTCCCCGCAGCATATGTGGCTAACGCGGACCCGCAGCGTAAAGTTCATCACAGTCAGTGAAGCGGAGTGATACCGTCGGTTTGTGATCAGGTGAAGCCTACTATACCTTCGAAAGCTCTCGCGCCGGCGCGCGGAGACTCCTTATCATCCCATGTGATGGAGCGCCGCCAATTTTCGTAATCTTCCCCATCCCACCAAAAAGTCCCCAGTAATTTACCGGTCGCTCTCCATTGGCGGTCGCTCCCGTCGACCGCGCCGCACCGCAACATTCTTTGCCTTAGTGCGGCTCCCATCCACCAAGACTCCCACAGAGACCACTCACGGAAAAACTCGGTACCAAATTTAGCGCCCGATAGATCGGCTCCCCAGCAGTATATTCCGAGGTCAAGAGCTTTAGATGGACTTGATCCATCAAGATGCCAAAGCCGTACGACCCCATCAAAACCACCAGAGAGCAAAAGCTTACTGTCACTAGAGAACGCTACAGATTTTACAACCGCTTGATCAAGTCGCGCATACATCAAACTATGGCCATTCCGCACATCCAACACTTGCACACCCGTCGGGCCGCCCGCGGCCAAAAATCGGCCGTCGGACGAAAACGCAAGGGCATAAATGGCGCCGACCTTCACATCAGAAGATAGGATGGATCTCCCCGAGACCGTTCCATTTTTGACCTTACACAGCCAAATAGTACCTTCTTCAACTGATACCGCGATCAGACCTCCCTCGGCGCAGGCCAGTCCAAATCCAGACGTCCATCCTTTTGCTTCGTCAGTTTCGTTCAAAGTGATCTTTGCTGCAACGGACGTGCGTCCAGGAACTAGTATGTAGAGGGCCCTCCCACTCACTGCTGCCGCAAATCTGCCGCATATGCCGAAGCAGACCGACCCAACGCCATCGTCTAATTTCCAGTACCCGAGTCGGCGATTAGGCTCAGCTGTCTCCCAAAGACCTATTCCCTTTTCCCCGGAACCTCCCACGATGAATTCCGCATTCGGTGATAGCGCCACCTTCCCGCCGCCGGCATCGCCTCCGTCAATTTCACAAAGCAGTTTGCCACTCGCCCCGCACCAGAGAAAAATGCGGCGGTCCCAGGCACTTGAGGCACACCGTCCCGATATTGGGTCGATTGCTATGTCGTGCACGTAATCCGAGAGATTCAGAAGAGAGCGTGTTGGTGGGCTCTCGGCAGACTTCCAGGTGAAGAACGAGCTGTTGCTAGCGGCGATCGTGATCTCATCCGAGCCGTGTAAAAATGCAACCCGATAAACTAGGTTCATCCTACACGCAGCATCAACCCACAAGCTGCCTTGAAGCCGAGCCTTTTGCAAGTTGGGAGAGACCAGCGCGGCTTTCGATAGATCGGCGTGCTCCAATGCCCTCTTTGACAGGTCGATCGCAAAACACGCGCATCCGCGCAAATTCTTCCCCAGCGGTATTTCAGGAGGTAGGCCTTGGTTGGATTCACGAATAAGGGTTAGCGCGTTGCCACCATATCCAACGACCTGGTGCGTTAAACCTAGAAGCTGTACAACCTTGTCGGAAGTACCTACCGATAGCATATCCTGTAGAAATCGCACAATTGGCGCAAGATGCGTTCGCCACACGAGCCTTGATCCATAGGTTGCGAGTGGCTCGGCAGCAAGCGGCGAAGGGTTGACCGACAAGTTCTCAAAAAGGTATTGCGCGCAGAAAAATTCATAGAATGTTTGGTGCGAAAAAGAGTAGAGTTCGCCTCGCCTAATCAAAAACGAGCAAGTCCGCAGGTCATATTCGATCTTTTCTTCTACGGTTCCTGGAAACAAGCTCTCCGGCTTCACCCAGCTTCTGGGTATCTCTTCCAACTCTTTTAGGAGTCCAATAAGATCGACCTGGAACTTACTATCCAGGAACATTGTCCAAGCGACCAGGAGTGAGAGTGCGCCCCGGCCGTCGGGGGTCATGGTGCTGCGCCAATCATCCCGATCAATCCAAAGATCGATATAATATTGGTACAGTTGGAAGACTTTGATCGACTTTTGCTTAACCGCGATCAATGGTAGTGTTCGGAGGATTGCGGTGGTCCCGGTTGTTTGGACAGGTCCCGGGAAGAATAAGCTAAGGCTGGTTGCCGGTTGAAGGTTACACCTTTCCCGGAATCAAATTCAATCCTTGCTGTTGTTGGTGCGCTGTAGAGCTTATGGACAGCCGCCGACCTGTGGGCAAGGTGGGGGAAACGCAGAGCGTTTTCCCCGGCTTGTCCATGGGGGACCGCGCTCGCGCGGTCAGGCGGGCATCGGCGCAGCCGACTGTCCACAAATCCACAGCGTCGATGTGCCATCGCGTTATGCCGCCTCCGCCACAGCCGGCCCGGCGTTGCCGAAATAGGCCTCGTCCGGTGTTTGCCATCCGAGCGCCTGGTGCGGGCGTCGCCGGTTGTACCAGTCGAAGAATTCAGCAAAGCTGCGCCTTTGCTCAAGCCCGTTGGCCGCCGGGCGCAGGTAGACCCATTCGTACTTCACCGTCCACCACAGGCGCTCGACAAAGATATTGTCATGGCAGCGCCCGCGCCCATCCATGCTGATCTCGATCCCATGATCCAACAGCACCCGCGTGAACGTGTCGCTCGTAAACTGTGAGCCCTGGTCCGTGTTAAAAATTCCGGGCTTGCCGTACCGGACAAGAGCTTCATTGAGTGCGTCGACGCAGAACCCGGTCGTCAGGGTGTTCGACAACCGCCAGGACAGAACCCGCCGCGTCGCCCAATCGATGATCGCAACAAGATACAGAAATCCCCGGCGCATCGGGATGTACGTGATGTCGCTCGCCCACACCTGGTTCGGCTGGTCGATCGTTTTGTCGCGCAGCAGATACGGATAGATTTTATGCTCAGGGTGCGGCTTGCTGGTGTCCCGCTTCGGCCTGATCGCGCACAGCCCCAGCTTGCGCATCAGCCGTCGGACGCGCCGACGCCCCACCGAAATCCCCTCGCGCGACAGCGCCACTTGCAGCCGCCGGCTGCCATACACTGGATGTTCCGTGAAAATCCGGTCGAGCCGGTTCAGCAGACCGAGTTCCGGCGCAGAGATCGGCCGAGGCTGGTAATAGAAGCTGCTGCGCGCGATCCCGAGCAGCGTGCATTGCCGGCCTACGGACAGCCCCGCCTCCGGCGCGATCATCGCCCGCCTCTCAGCAGTCGGGAGATGGCGGGCTGCCCGGCAAGAAAATCGCGTTCGACCTGCAACTGACCGATCTTGCGGTGCAGATCGTCGATCACTTTCTGTGTGTCCTCGGCTCCCGCCGCCTTGTGGCCACGCGCAAACAGCTCACTCGCACGCTTCATCAGCTCCTGCTTCCAGGTGCTGATCATTGTCGGATGGACACCGAATTCCGACGACAGCTCCGCCAGGGTCTTCTCCCCCGACAGCGCCGCCATCGCCACGCGCGCCTTGAAGTCCGCGCTGTGCTGCTTCCTCATTACACCCACGTCTCGCCTCTTATGGAACCGGTCAGCCCTAAGCTTATCCCGCTGTCCAGAAAACCGGAGCCGCCGCAGATCAACTCCAACAGGACAGGCCGTTTCGCCAAATCGCGAAGATTGTAACTGGTGTTCAAAGTGGTAACAATGTTGTCTAATATGGCCTTCGGAAGACGCCTCGCGAGGTGCTCTATGATTTGGTCATCACTAAGCGCGTCTATTTCTACAACCGCGTAGTGAGAGTTCTGTTCTAAAGCCTCCAGCAACGGCTGCTTGATTGTGACGGCTCGGTTGTCGAGAATCCAAGTCACCTCTAAGTCCGACCGAAAATAATGTGTGCGGCTAGTCAACAGCAACTTTGACTCCGGCGCAACAACGCGGAGAATTTCGCGGAAATTGGCGAGTGTCTCCGCATAGCTTTGGCGGCTGGACATTTCGTCGAAGCCGTCAAAAATCAGAATTACCTGACCGGACGAAAGCCATTGGTTCAACTTCACTGGCGTAAGGTTAATATCGAAGTTGCGGAGTTGCTCTAGTAGAAATTCATCGGCCCGGCGGACTCTACGGTAATCTCTCAAATCAACGTATATAGGAATCCGTGAGTGTCGGCGAGGCTCAACCAGACGCCGTCTTGCCAACATGTGGACAAAATGGAGAGCGACGGACGACTTGCCAGTTCCGTAGTCTCCAAGAACCAGCAATATCCGAGGAGCACCGGCATCCTCCGGAGTGCGGCTCCAAAGCTCAAGCAAGCTATCGATCTTCCCGGAGTCGGGCATGGCGTATCTTCGTTTAGACGACTTATGTGTCCAGCCGGCCTCGCGGAGACGGAGCAGGAATTGCTTACGAGCTTTGCTACGGGTATTTTCCTGGCTTCTGCCGGAAAACCAAGGCTGAAAAAAATGACATGAGAGGGGAATATAGTGGTGATAGAGATCGCTCGCTGCCATTTTTGATATCAACATCGAGCGTCGCTCTGTTGGTCCAATGCCGTCAACTTCGTGGTTAAACGCTCCCCAATTCTCGTACTGGTAGACGATCGCCTCGAGATATCGTCTGACAGTTGCGTCGGGTAATTTATCTAATGATGCGCGCGCACGCACACGCTCCCAGGCGTCACAGTTGGCAGTGAAAGTCTTGTTGTGGCTCAGGATTTGTGGGTCAGCTATGATGCGGGCGATACCGCCCAAGTCTTGACTGCGATCGCGTGTAGTCTGGATAATGCCGCAGACATGGCCGGTTCTGAGATTTAGCACCGGGCTACCGCTGTGCCCGGGTCGGACTTGACCAGCTCGCAGCTTCAGCATTGTGCCGAGCTGGCCGTCTACTTGCGCCAGGACGGGATCTCCATCTGGCCTCTGATCACTGAACCCGAAAACATAGCAGAAGTCACCCGCAGCGACCCCGGGATCGAGATTGACGCAAGGGTGCCGTCGACGCCAGGTCGGCTCAACGTGGAGGAGGGCAAGGTCTTGTTTACTTAAATCGGCTCTCTCTCGCGGTGATGCTATGCCGTGCCGGCCAGCCCACGTGACCGGGAGTGATGAGCCGGCCGCTCTGATTACGTGCGCGCAGGTGAGTATGAGGTTATTGCCGACGAAAAACCCTGTTCCCCAGGTGTTAGGCCCCGTTGTGATCTTCACCACGCAATGCTGGAGGAGCCATTCGAACTGGCGAGCCAGCAGTGGGCGGCTCGCTACGTTTTCTTCCACCGAAGTATGACCTTCAGGTTCGCCGTCCCGCTGCCTTTAACTAAAAACGCAGTCAGTTCACCAAATTCGATAGTAGCGTCTACGCCGAACTCGACTTCGGCGGCATCGGGCTTGGCATTTTCGACTGCTTCTGCGACCGACTTTGCAATTTCAGTGATCGAGTCCACGAAACCGCGGAATTTCGGTAGCGCGATGCTAACCTGTTCCTCGCCTTGTACGGTCGTTTCCACCAGCATTCTGCGACCACTGTCCAATTGGACTGCAATGGATTCCGGCGGCATCGTAGCCCTCCAAACCCGGTCTCCCGGAGCAATCAGCGACGGTTCGTGTTATTGTGCGTGTCCGGCCGCGGAAAGGTCAACTGAGATGCTCGCCTTTGTCGGAGTTCGGCGCCAGCCGAGGACCCCGGCAAAGACCTGGGGCTATGCCTATACCCGCTAGGTTTTCGGGGTCGCAGGCTATTTGGCGCCATCACCACCTCGACAATTCCTTCGGACTATGGGAGAGCCCTCTTTATTCTTGATAACAGATTTTGCCGAGACTGGCTCGACGACCTCCCTTCCCGCTAGGGATCCGGGCCACCCCGATTCGGAGTCCTCTCTATGGTGTCCCCAGCGAGGCCAGCCCTGACCTACCCGATCCGGGGCCTCCCCCGGGCTCCGGTTCGAGGGTCTGCCCGGCCTTCGACCCGAGGGACGCCGCGCTGGGCGCGGCGGGTCTAGCTTCTGCCACGCTGAGGCTCTTTACCGGTACGATGGCGGGTATACAGATAGAAAAAATAACCTTGACAGTGATGATAGATAATGCTATATCTGACCGCCATGTCAACCAGCACCGCCCCATCCCATCCCAACCTCGTCGACCAGCTCCCGGCCGACGTGTACTACCAACTCATCCACTCGCTCTGCCTCGCGCTGCCGCTCCCGCTTACCGACAGCCCGGAAGACCTCGCCCGACGCAACCATTTCGCCATCGCTCGCATCGCCGCCCTCTCTCCCGCCAACGCCACCGAGGCCGATCAGGCCGCCCTCTACGTCGCTGCCTCCGAGCAGTGGAAGGACTGCCTGCGTCTCGCCCAGCAGCCCGAAATGTCGCTGCTGGGCACACTCAAATGCCGTGCCCAGGCGAATGCCATGATGCGCCAGTCGCAGGGCGCGCTCAGGCTTTTGCTGCGCATGCAAGCAGCTCGACAGAAGCTGGAGAAGCACCAAGAAGCCCGCGACCGCGCTGCCTGGACCGAGCATTGCGCCATCGGCCTCATGGCACAGGCACTCTCACCGCAGCCGGCGCCCGAGGCGATTGCCGAACCGCCGCCACCGCCGCCGGCGTCACAGCCCCAACCCGAACCCGAGCCGGCGAACGAACCGCAGCCCGCCCTCCTCGCCGCTGCCGTGCATAACACAGCCGTCTCCCCACAAAGGGCCGCGCTGATCCGCCTCATGGAGAAATTAAACGACCCGCCGCCCGACGGCGACTGGGTTCAGTCGCTCGCCGCCGCCCTTCTCCCACCTCCCACCGCGCCCGACCGCTAGTTCGCCGAAGTCCCCACGGCGTAACCCGCCGCCCGGCCCGCGCGGCCGCAAGGTGGTCTACGGCGCCCTGCTTCGCCCGCCACGACAACGGCGCCGGCCCCCTTTCATTGCGACCACCACGAAGGCGGTCGCAAGCAATCTCCCGCAATTCTGCGCAATCCCACCCAACCACACGCCACCAGTGTGCGTCCGCGCGCATCTGGGTTCCCTTGCAGTGATCTCACCGCGTGATCCAACCGTCTCGCGCACCGCGAAATGAGACGGTGATGAGACAAGACCGCATCCATGATGACCGGGCAAGCCGAGCCCACATACACCCCTCCCGCTCGCGGAGGAGATGGACGGGGGGCGCCCCAGCCCGGCAGCCGTTTCCGGTCTGGCTGAACGTGCTTCGAAGGGCTTGCGATTGCGCAAGCCGGCGGGGCGCGGCATAGGCAGGACGAACGGAAGGGAGCCAGAAGTGTCGTCCACGTTGTTGGCGCCAGCCGGCGCAACTCGTGCAGCACCCCGGCGAGGCGCCAACTACGCCCGCCGGTACTGGCTCTTCGCGGCACCGGCGGCACTGATCGTACTGGCGGTGATCCTGTTCCCCTGGGCGTTCACAGTCGTGATCTCGCTCAACAACTGGGACCCCGCCGGCGGCGCGAGCTGGGCCGGACTGTCCAACTACGTCGCCTTGTTCACCGATGCGCGCTTCGGAATGGCGGTGCTGCGCACGCTCTATTTCTCGATGCTCGCCGTCGCCGCGCCGGTCGTCCTTGGCGTGGCCGCGGCGGTCTGCTTCCACAAGCGCTTCGCGCTGCGCGGCCTGGCGCGCACCATTTTCGTGCTGCCGATGATGGCCACACCGGTCGCCATCGCGCTCGTCTGGACGATGATGTTCCATCCGCAGCTCGGGGTGCTGAACTATCTGCTCACCTCGATCGGCCTGCCGCCTTTCACCTGGACCTACAGCCCGGACACGGTGATCCCGACGCTGGCCATGGTGGAGACCTGGCAGTGGACGCCGCTGGTGATGCTGATCGTGCTCGGTGGGCTCGCCAGCCTTCCCATCGATCCTTATGAGGCGGCGCTGCTCGACGGCGCCGGCGCGTGGCAGAGCTTCCGCCACATCACCCTGCCGCTGGTCTGGCCGTTCGTCGTCGTCGCCGCGGTGATCCGCACCATCGATGCGCTGAAATCGTTCGACGTGATCTACGTGATCACCCTGGGCGGCCCCGGCACGGCGAGCGAGACCATCAACATCTTCCTCTACCAGACTGCTTTCGCCTATTACCACATCGGTTATGCGGGTGCCATCACGCTGGTGTTCTTCGTGATCATCGTGGCGATCAGCCTGGTGATGCTGGGCGTGCGGCAGCGGGCCAAATGGCAATGAGGCGCCATCGTTTGCGTCGGCTGGGCGGACGCATCGCGCTCTATGCGTCGGTGCTGGCGCTCGTCTCACCGGCCGCGTTCGTGTTCCTGTGGATGCTGTCGCTCTCGCTGAAGAACGAGCTGGACAACACCGCATTCCCGCCGGTGTTCATCCCGCACCCGCCGACCTTCGCGAATTTCGTCAAGGTGTTCGCCGAGAACGATTTCCTGACCTACACCAAGAATTCGGTGATCGTCTCATTCGGCGCCACCGCTTTGGCGCTGGCAGTCGGCGTGCCGGCCGGCTACGGCATCGCCAAGGCGCGGGCGATGCGGGCCGCGATGCTGATCCTGATCGCCCGCATCACCCCCGGCCTTTCCTACCTGATCCCGCTGTTCCTGCTGTTCCAGTGGATGGGCATGGTGGGCACTCTGACGCCGCTGGTGATCACCCATCTGGTGCTGACCGTCCCGATCGTGGTGTGGGTGATGATCGGCTTCTTCGAGGGCCTGCCCGGCGAGTTGGAGGAAGCCGCGCTGGTCGATGGCGCCACCATCTGGCAGGCGTTCCGCCATGTTGCGTTGCCGCTGGCGCGACCGGGGATCACGGTGGCCACGATCCTGGCATTCATCTTCAGTTGGAACAATTTCCTGTTCGGCGTGGTGCTGGCGAACCGCGAGACCCGCACCTTGCCGATCGCGGTGTACAACATGCTGACCTTCGAACAGGTGAGTTGGGGACCGCTGGCCGCCGCTGCACTGGTGGTCACGGCGCCGGTGCTGCTGCTGACCCTGCTGATGCAGAAGGAGATCGTGACCGGGCTGACCGCCGGCGGCGTGAAGGGCGGCTGAGCGGCTATGGCGGTGGCAGGCCGCCGAGATAGAGCATGCTGCGCGACTGCACTCTCGCCAGCAGCATCGTCAGTTGCGGATTCGGGAAGCGGTCTGCGAAGGGCGTCGCCCAGGCAATCTCGGCGGCATCGGGCTTGATCGGCTGCTGTGCAACTCCCGCCTCGGCGGCGAACTTGTCAGGCGCGACGATGCTGGCAACCGCGCGATCGACGAGCCGGGCCAGCGCGTGGCCGTTCCGGCCATAAAGATCGACGCCGTTCGCCGCCGCCAGCTCCGCCATCGCCACCAGCGGCGCGGCTGCGAACAGATGGTAATGCAGGGCGAGCGACCGGCGCGCCATCTCGAGCGGCAGCGTGCCGTCCGCCGTGATCTGATCAGCGCCGATATCGAAGCTGGCGACGCCCCAGTCGAACAGCTCGCGCGGATCGGCTGAGATGCCGGCAGCCATGATCGCGAACCCGGCCCAATACCGATGGTTGTTGCGCGCGTCTGTCTTGTCGGGGCGGGAGTCATAATAGCGGCGGTTGTCATCCGCCACCCGCGCCAGCCAACTTGTCACCCGCGCCCGCACGGCGGGGTCGATGCCATGTTCCGCCGGCCTGATCTTCAGCCAAGCGACCGCGAAGGCGCCCAGCATCCAGCCCTGGACGTAATAGGCCTGATTGCTACCCATGCTGCCTGTCAACACGCCGTCCACCGCGAAGCGATCGAGCCACCGTGCGGCACAGTCCGCTGCCGCTACATCGCCGTCGGCGCGGCAGCGATCCGCCATTGCGACGACGTATTGCGCGGCCTGGTGCAGCGGCTCAACAGCCTGGCGATAGGCTTTAAGACGCGCGGGATCGACGATCGAGTGGGCGCGGTCGCTGTAGTAGTCGGACGCCGTGATTCCGGCCGACAGATCGGGCAGGCGCGAGCAGGCCTCACCCGCAGTCGTCGCACCAGCCTTTACCGGTGCATCCCAAGGGCTGCGCAGTTCCCCGGGAGCCGGACCGGCAGCGCCTACGAGCAGGACCGTTACGATCAGCAGGCTGAAAGCGCGAACGAGACAAGCCGGTCGCACGGGATGGCGCTACTCCGGCAGGATCGCCACCGCGCGCGTCCAACCGGCCGAGCCGCGGTGCACCTTGACCGGGAAGCACACCACCTCGAACCCATCTGATGGCAGCACCTCGAGATTGTGCAGCTTCTCGAGATGCGAGTAGCCAATCTCCCGCCCGGCACGGTGGCCCTCCCAGATGATGCTGGCATCGCCGGTCTCGGCCACGCGCTTGCGAGTGAAACTGAATGGTGCGTCCCAGCTCCAGCCGTCGGTCCCGACCAGGCGGATGCCGCGCTCCAGCAGCCACAACGTCGCTGCCTTGCCCATGCCGCAGCCTGAATCGACGAAATCCGGCTCGCCGTAGCGCGTGCCGGCCCGCGTGTTCACCAGCACGATCTCCAGCGGTCGCAACGTATGGCCGATGCGATCCAACTCGGCGGCCACGTCGTCGGGCGTCGCCACGTAGCCGTCGGGCAGATGCCGGAAATCGAGCTTCACACCCGGCTGCAAGCACCATTCCAGCGGCACCTCGTCGATCCGCCAGGACGGCTCGCCGCCCGGCTTCAGCGCGTGGTTCATCGACGAGAAATAATGGTAGGGCGCGTCGAGATGCGTGCCGTTATGCGTGCTGATCTGCACGCGTTCGACGGCCGCGTACTCGCCTTGCGGAAGCTGGTCGATCCGCACCCCCATATACTCGGCCATCTGCGGCGCGGTCTGATGATGATCGAGATACTGGATCTGCGGCAGCATATGCGGCGGGTCGCTGGCGATGCCCGCCTTCAGCGGAACCGAGATGTCGATCAGCCGACGAGGCATGGTGCCCCCTTCCCTTTCCGTGCATCCGCAGCATTCCCGACCGGCGGCGCAGCGGCAACCTGCCGGCCCCGGTGCCTCTTATCACGATGTGCCTTCCGTAGGCGGAAGCACCGCCTCTTGCGCTACGGCTGCCAGGGCGTCGGTCATGGCGCCGAGAATGCGATCCGCTCCGCCATCGGCGTAGTGGCGTCTGGCGAGCCATTTGGGATCGTTGTAGCCGAGCCAGGTCTTGCTTTCGGCGTCCTGCCAGACCAGCGCCCTCAGCGGCAGGTCAATGCCCATCGTCTGTGCTGCTTGCATCAGCGGCGTACCGGCCTTCGGATTACCAAAGATCAGAATCTCCGTCGGCCGAAGCTCCATACCAGCACTCGCCGCCGCAGCGGCGTGATCGATCCGCGCAAGAATGGCCATCCCGCGCTTCGTCACTGCCGTCGCAAGCCGGTCCATTGTCTCTCTTGGTCCGTTGCTGCTCGAAAGGGTGATCATCCCGTCCGGTATCATCGCAACACCTCCGTTCGTGTTATCCGACTTTCGCCGTTGTTCGGTCGCCTGCCGGCGAGCAAGCCGCTATCCGCTCTGGCCGAGGACAGGCCCGAAGGGCCATCGACGACTTTACCTTTCTGTAACCGGCACGTCGTGGATAACCGTGCCATGCCAAGCCGGGCCATGACGAGGGTACGAGGATGGCGCGGCCCCGGGTCAGTTCGCCGGCTTGAGGCCGGAGGTGCTATTAGGCGAAATCTTGCTTCCCGTCGGGGCAAACGTGACGTGAACACTTACCAGACAGATGTCGGAACGCAATCTGCGAGTGCCCGGATGGGCCCCAGGGAGGCCGCCTGACCCATGGATATCGGTACACGAGATCGGGTTGCCTTCGATCCGGGCGATGCGCGGACCAGGCGCCGCTCGTCCGTGGGCATGGGGGTCCTCTGCGCACTGCTCCTAGGGGGCATTGGCGCCGCGATCTTCCTCTGGCCCAAAAATCAGGCGGCGAGCACGCGCGCTGACCAATTCGCAACCGCGCCGATCCCCGTGCTGGTCGACACCGCGACGACGCGTGACGTGCCGATCTATCTCGACGGGCTCGGCACTGTGCAGGCATTCAACACCGTCACCATCAAACCGATGGTCGATGGGCCGCTGATCGACGTGGATTTCAAAGAGGGCCAAAATGTAAAGAAGGGTGACGTGCTCGCCCGCATCGATCCGCGGCTGTATCAGGCGACGCTCGATCAGGCGGTCGCGAAGAAGACCCAGGACGAGGCGCAACTCGCCAACGCCAAGATCGATCTGGCGCGCTATAACAAGCTGATCGCCGCCCAATCCACCTCGCAGCAGCAGGCCGAGACCCAACGCGCGTTGGTCGCCCAGCTTGCTGCCCAGGTGCAGCAGGATCAGGCGCAGATCGAATCTGCACAGACCAATCTCAGCTATACGACGATCGTCGCGCCGCTGGCCGGTCGCACCGGCATGAGGCAGGTCGACGCCGGCAATATCGTGCATGCCACCGACACGACCGGGATCGTTGTCATCACCCAGCTTCAGCCGATCTCCGTGGTGTTCACGCTGCCGCAGCAGGTGCTGCAACAGGTCGCCGATGCCATGCATGACGGCACGCCGTCGGTGCTGGCCTATCCGCAAGGCGCGGTCGAGAACAACGCCACTCTCATCGACCGCGGCACGCTTGCGGTGCTCGACAACCAGGTCGATCCGACAACCGGCACGATCAAGCTGAAGGCGACCTTCCCCAACCCCGACAACAAGCTCTGGCCGGGCGGGTTTGTCGGCGTGCGGCTGCAGGTGGCGACGGCGAAGGACGCCACGGTGGTTCCGGTTGCAGCGGTGCAGCAGGGTCCTAACGGCGCCTATGTCTATGTGGTGAATGCCGACGACACGGTCACCCGCCGCGCCGTGACGATAGGCCACGAAGACGAGCAGCGCGCGATCGTTGCCGAGGGTGTCAGGCCCAGGGAGCGCGTGGTCACCGACGGCGCTGCGCGCCTGTCGGATGGCAAGAAGATCGCGATCGCACCCGCCGCCGGCCAGGCCGCTTCAAGCGCCCCGCAGCAACCGACAGCGCCCGGCGCGAGCGGCTGGCACAGCCGGCGCGGCGCGTGAGCATCTCTGCCCCGTTCATCGCCCGGCCGATCGCCACTTGGCTGCTGGCGATCGCCATCCTGCTGACTGGCGCGCTGGGCTATAAGGCGCTGCCCGTCTCGGCGCTGCCGGTGGTCGATTTCCCGACGATCGAGGTCACCACGCAACTGCCGGGCGCCAGTCCGCAGACTGTTTCGACCTTGATTACCGCGTCGCTGGAGCGGCAGTTCGGTGAGATCCCAGGTCTTACGACGATGACCTCGCAGAGCTCCGAGGGCACCAGCCAGATCACGCTGCAGTTCACGCTCGATCGCAGCATGGATTCCGCCGCGCAGGACGTGCAGGCGGCGATCAACGCGGCGGACGGCACGCTGCCGACCAACCTTCCCTATCCGCCCGTCTATTCCAAGGTGAACCCGGCGGATGCGCCGATCCTGACCCTGGCGCTGACCTCCGATTCGATCCCGATCCAGGACGTCGGCGACGCCGCCGACACGCTGTTGCAGCCGAAACTCGCCGAGATCGATGGCGTCGGGAAGGTGACGGTGGCAGGTGGCCTGCGCCCTGCCGTGCGGGTACGCGTCGATCCCGCCCGGCTCGCTGCCTACGGCGTCTCGATGGAGGACGTGCGCACGGCGGTCGCCAACGCCAACACCAATGGCGCAAAAGGGGGCTTCGACGGACCGCGGCTGGCGGTCTCGCTCGGCGCCAATGATCAGCTTGTGAATGCCGGGCAGTACCGCGACCTGGTGATCGCCTGGCGCAACGGCGCACCGGTGAAGCTGTCAGCAGTTGGCAGCGTGGTCAGCGGGCTCGAGAACGACCGCGTCGGCGCGTGGTATTTCGCGAAGGGCCGTCGCCAGCAAGCCGCGGTGCTGGATATCCAGCGCCAGCCCGGCGCCAACATCGTGCAGACCGTGGAGCGCATCAAAGCCGCGCTGCCCATGCTCCAGCACGCCATTCCCGGCGGCATCCAGATCCATATCGTCGCCGATCGCACTGAGACCATCCGCGCATCGGTCCGCGAGGTGCAGCTCACGCTGATCATGTCGGTGGTGCTGGTGGTGCTGGTGATCTTCGCCTTCCTGCGTTCCCCGCGCGCCACCTTCATCCCGGCGATCGCTCTGCCGCTGTCGCTGATCGGCACCTTCGGGGTCATGCATCTGCTGGGATACAGCCTGGACAACCTGTCGTTGATGGCACTGGTCGTCGCCACTGGCTTCGTGGTCGATGACGCGATCGTCATGATCGAGAACGTGGTGCGCTACATCGAGTCCGGCATGCGCCCGCTGGCGGCGGCGTTCCGCGGCGCCGGGCAGATCGGCTTCACCATCATCTCGCTGACCGTCTCATTGATCGCGGTGTTCATTCCGCTGCTGTTCATGACCGGCGTGGTCGGACGGCTGTTCAGTGAGTTCGCCATGACCTTGTCGATTGCGGTGGTGGTGTCCGCCGTAGTCTCGCTGACGCTCACGCCGATGATGTGCGGGCGCATCCTGCGGCCGATCGAGGAACAGCATCCTGGCCTGCTCGCGCGCACGCTGGAGGGCGGGTTCGACGGGCTGCTGCGCTTGTATCGATATACGCTGCGCTGGGCATTGCGCCGCCAGCCGCTGATCCTATTGGTCGCGGCGGCGACGCTCGGCGGAACGATCGGGCTTTATATCGCGGTGCCGAAGGGCTTTCTGCCGCAGCAGGATACAGGCGTTCTGCTGGGCGTGACGCAGGGGGCGCAGGACGTGTCGATCCCGCGCCTTGCTTCGATGCAGAACCAGGCGGCCGGCGCGGTCGCGCGCGATCCGGCGGTGACCGGCGTGGTGTCATTCGTGGGCGCCGGCACGATCAACGCAACGCCGAACACCGGCCAACTGACCATGCCGCTAAAGCCGGTTGGCGCGCGCGATCCGGCACCGGCGGTCATCGCACGGCTGCAGCACGACATCGCCGCCATCCCCGGCCTGACCGCGTGGTTCAAGCCGGTGCAGGACGTGACCATCGGTGCTCGGGTCAGCCGCACCGCGTACCAGTACACGCTGCTCGACACCGACGTGGCGGAGCTGGCCGAATGGACGCCGAAGCTGGTGGCGCGGCTGGCCGCGGCGCCGCAGCTTACGGGCGTCGCCTCCGATCAGCAGGACGACGGGTTGCAGACGCAGATCACCGTCGATCGCCAGTCGGCGATGCGGCTCGGAGTCACCATGCAAGCGATCGAGGACACGCTGTACAATTCGTTCGGCCAGCGGCAGATCTCGACGATCTACGGCCAGGCGAATCAGTATCGTGTGATCCTGGAGTCCGACCAGGCATGGCAGGCGGACGCCGCCGCCTTACGACTGTTGCGCGTACCTGGCACCAACGATGCGCAGGTACCGCTTTCTGCGATCGCCACGATCCGGCAGGCCATGGCGCCGCTGGTGATCACGCACGAGCAGCAGTTCCCATCGGCGACGATCAGCTTTGATCTTGCACCGGGTTATTCGCTCGGCGATGCGGTGCAGGCGGTGCATGAAGCTGAACGCGCAATCGACCTACCGGCGACCATAAGTGGCAGTTTCGCCGGCGATGCCGCGGAGTTCCAGCGGGCGCTGGCGGCGACGCCTTGGCTGATCCTGGCATCCGTGGTGGTGATCTACATCGTGCTCGGCGTGCTCTACGAGAGCTGGATCCATCCGGTGACGATCCTCTCCACGCTGCCATCGGCCGGCATCGGTGCGCTGCTGGCGCTGATGCTGTGCGGCGCGGACCTTTCTCTGGTGGCACTGGTCGGCGTGGTGCTGCTGATGGGCATCGTGAAGAAGAACGCGATCATGATGATCGACTTCGCGATCGAGGCGGAGCGGCAACGTGGGCTTACTTCCGCTGCCGCTATCGAGGAGGCGTGCCTGCTGCGCTTCCGCCCGATCATGATGACGACGATGGCGGCACTGCTGGGCGCCTTGCCGCTGGTGCTGGAACACGGCGCCGGGGCGGAGCTGCGCTGGCCGCTGGGCGTGACGATTATCGGTGGATTGCTGCTCTCGCAACTGCTCACGCTTTACACGACGCCGGTGATTTATCTGGCTTTCGAGCGATTGCGGTTGCGTTTTGCGGGACCGGATGCGGGGACGGTACCTGCTGAATGAGAGAAAAAAGATTCACCGCAGAGGCGCAGAGTTCGCAGAGAATCAATCTCTGCGCGCTCTGCGCCTCTGCGGTGAATCTTACTTTCTTTTGGAACGGCTAGGTGGGCTTCTCCGCCCCCTTCATTGCCCGCCCGGTCGCCACCATTCTCCTGGCGGTCGGCATCCTGCTGTCCGGCATTGTCGCCTATCGGTTCCTGCCTGTCGCTGCGCTGCCGAGCGTCGACATCCCCACGATCATAGTATTCGCCTCCCGCCCCGGCGCCGACCCCGAGACCATGGCAAACTCGGTCGCCGCACCGCTCGAACGCCGGCTGGGCGAGATTTCCGGTGTCACCGAGCTCACCTCCATCAGCTCGGTCGGCGCCACCTCCGTAGTCGTGCAGTTCGACATAGATCGCGACATCAATGGCGCCGCGCACGATGTGCAAGCCGCCATCAATGCGGCGATCACCGACCTGCCGTCGGATCTGCCGACCCGTCCCTTTTACCGTAAGTTCAATCCTGCCGACGCGCCGATCATGACCATTGCGCTGTCGTCCGACACGCTGTCTGTGGCGCAGATCTACGATGCCGCCGACACCGTTCTTGGCCAGCGCTTGTCGCAGGTCGATGGCGTCGCCAATGTCACCGTGAACGGCGCCGAGAAACCGGCGGTGCGCGTGCAGCTCGATCCGGTGCGGCTGGCCGCAGCCGGGCTGGCCGCCCAGGATGTCACCAACGCAATCAAGAACGCCAACGTTCTGGAACCGACCGGTGGCTTCGAAGGTCCCGCGCGCGCCGGCATGATCGGCGTCAACCCGCAGATGTCTCAAGCCGAGCAGTACCGCCGCCTGGTGCTGAAGGTAGACAGTGGCGCCGTAGTCACGCTGGGCGACGTGGCAACGGTGGTCAACAGCGTCGCCAACACCCGGCTCGCCGCCTGGGACGGCAAGCAACCGGCGATTCTGCTGACCATCACCAAGGAGGCAGGGGCGAATGTGATCGACACCGTCGATCGCGTGCAGCAGCTTCTGCCGCAACTCATGTCTTGGATGCCACCCGATATCAAGCTGTCGGTGATCCAGGACCGCACTTCGACGATCCGCGCCAGCGTGGTGGGCGTGCAAGATACGCTGGTCGTCACTGTCGCGCTGGTGCTGATGGTCGTCGCGCTGTTCATGCGCCGGTTGATACCCACGGTCGCCGCCGCTGTGACCGTGCCCCTGTCGATCTGCGGCACGCTCGCCGGCATGTGGTTCATGGGCTACTCGCTCGACAATTTTTCCTTGATGGCGCTGACTATCTCCGTTGGTTTCGTGGTCGATGACGCGATCGTTATGATCGAGAACATCATCCGCCATACCGAGCACGGCGTGCCGCCGCTGCGCGCCGCGCTGATCGGATCGCGGCAGATCGGCTTTACCGTGGTTTCAATTAGCCTGTCGCTGGTCGCGGTGTTCATTCCGCTGATCTTCATGGGTGGCATCCTCGGCCGGCTGTTCCACGAATTCGCGATGACGCTGACCATGGCGATCGTTGTGTCGGCGGCCGTCTCTCTGACGCTCACGCCGATGATCTGCGGCCGTTGGATGGTGCCGCGCCATACCCCGCTGCGATGGCGCGTTTGGGCCTGGTTGGATCGCACCATCGAGCGGCTGCTGACCGCCAACCACCGGCTTTATGCGGTGACGCTTCGCTGGTCGCTGCGCCATCGCGGCTTCATGCTGCTGGTGATGCTGGCGACCGTGGTGCTGACCGTGCAGCTCTATCGAACCGTGCCGAAGGGATTCCTGCCGATCCAGGACACCGGGATCCTGATGGGCTCAACGGTGGCCTCGCCCGACATCTCGTTCAAGGCGATGGAGGAACGTCAGCGCGCCGTGGTGGATGTGCTGCTCGCCGACCCCGCAGTAGCCACGGTCGGCTCGCAGGTTGGCGTTGCCAGCGGCTGGAGCTCGCTCAACCGCGGCGAGCTCGCGGTCAGCCTGAAACCGCTCAATCAGCGGCACATCCCATCGGAGGAGGTGATTGCCCGACTGAGGCCGAAGCTGGAGAATCTAGGCGGTATCCAGACATTCCTGTTCTCCGCCCAGGATCTGCGCGGTGGCGGACGAACCGGCGGCTCGCAGTTCCAGTTCGTGGTGATCAGCCAGGATCTGGCCGCCCTGCGCCACTGGGGCCTGTTGCTGGAAGACAAGCTGAAGACCACGCCGGGTATCACCGACGTGACCTCGGACCAGGATCGTGCGGGGCCGCAAGAGAACGTGGTGATCGATCGCGCCGCTGCCGCGCGGCTCGGCGTGTCGGCGACCGACATCGACAACGCGCTGAACAACGCCTTCGCCCAGCGCCAGGTCTCGACGATCTACACCCAGCGCAACCAATACAAGGTGGTGGTGGAAACCGATCCGGTGCTGCAAGCCAGCCCAACGATGCTCGATCGCGTCTATGTCGGCTCGAGCAGCGGCGTGCAGGTGCCGCTATCGGCAATGGCGCATTTCGAGCCGGGCGACGCGCCACTCGCGGTGCGCCACCAGGGCCAGTTCCCGGCTGCCACGCTCAGCTTCAACCTGCCCCCCGGCACGGCGCTGAGCGACGCCGAGGCGGCGGTGCAGAACGCGGCGGCGGAGCTGCACATGCCGCCCGAGATCCGCACCGAGTTCGCCGGAAATGCGCGCTGGCTGCAGGACACGGCGCGAACCGAGCCGCTGCTGATCGCCACAGCACTGATCGCCATCTACATCGTGCTCGGTGTGCTGTACGAGAGCCTGCTACACCCGCTGACCATCCTTTCCACGTTGCCGTCCGCCGGCCTCGGCGCCTTGCTTGCGCTGCTGATCGCCGGCGAGGACCTCAGCGTCATCGGCATGATCGCGATCATCCTGCTGATGGGCATCGTCAAGAAGAACGCGATCATGCTGGTGGATTTCGCTCTGGAAGCCGAACGTCAGCGGGGCCTTTCCCCGTTCGATGCTATCCATTTGGCATGTTTGGAACGCTTCCGTCCGATCCTGATGACAACGCTTGCCGCGCTGTTCGGCGCGCTGCCGCTGGCATTCGCCTTCGGCACCGGCGCGGAGTTCCGCCGACCCCTTGGCATCGCCATCGTCGGCGGGTTGATCGTGTCGCAGATGCTGACACTCTACACGACGCCGGTCGTCTATCTGGCGCTCGAGCAACTCGCCGGCAAGCGCCCACCGATCGTGGTGCCGGCGGAGTAGTACAGGATAACCCCCTCCCCTTGCGAGGGGGGCCGGGGAGCAGGAGAGAACCAATGCGCATCACGGCAATGAACTGGCGCCAAGTCGAAGCCTATCTGCAGACCGACGACCGAGCCGTAATCCCACTCGGCAGCACCGAGCAGCACGCCGGTCTGAGCCTGTCCGTGGACAGCATCCTCTCGGAACGCGTCGCGACAGAAGCCGCCGAGCCGCTACAAGTCCCAGTTTTCCCCGTGCTCGCCTACGGCATCACACCCCACTTCACCGCCTTCCCCGGCACCGTATCGTTACGTATCTCATCCTACCTGGCAGTGATCGAAGACGTGCTGAATAGCCTGGCCCGCCACGGCTTTCGCCGCATCCTGCTGGTCAACGGCCACGGCGGCAACGCGCCGGCACAAGCCTTAGCGATCGAGTGGATGGCCGCCCATCCCGACGTGACCGTCCGCTTCAACAACTGGTGGAACGCGCCACGCACCTGGGCCAAGGTGAAAGAAATCGACCCGGTCGCCAGCCACGCCTCATGGATGGAGAACTTCCCATGGACGCGGCTGCCCGATGCACACGTGCCTGAAGGAGCCAAGCCGATGCTCGATATCGACCGTGCCCGCCTGCTCGACCCCGCACGCATGCGCGCGCTGATCGGCGATGGCAACTATGGCGGACGCTATCAGCGCTCCGACGACGAGATGCTGGCGATATGGGCCGTCGCCGTCGAAGAAACTCGCGCGCTGATCGAAGGCGGCTGGCGATGAGCAGCCCGACCGTCGTCTGGGGCGCCGGCGCGATCGGCGGCACGATCGGCGCACACTTGGTGCGCGCGGGCCACGAGGTGCTGTTCGTCGATCGCGTGCCCGAGCACGTCGCCGCAATCAATGCAGCAGGACTGAAGATCATCGGTCCGGTCCGAGAGTTCACCGCGCCCGCCCGAGCCGTCACACCCGATGCGGTACACGGCCCGTTCGACACGGTCCTACTCTGCGTCAAGGCACAAGACACTGAAGCAGCGGCGCGGTCCATTGCTCCGCATCTGGCGGCGGACGCCTGCGTCGTGTCGGTGCAGAACGGGTTGAACGAAACGGTCATCGCCAACGTCGTTGGTGCGGCGCGCACGGTCGGCGCCTTTGTCAATTTCGGCGCCGACTACATGGAGCCCGGCGTGGTGCAATACGCCGGGCGCGGTGCCGTCGTTGTCGGTGAGATCGACGGGCGAATCACGCCGCGCGCCGAACGGCTGCATAGCCTGCTGCTGCAGTTCGACGATCGTGCGGTACTGACCGGCAATATCTGGGGCTATCTCTGGGCGAAGCTCGCTTATGGCGCGATGCTGTTCGCCACAGCGCTCACCAACGAGTCGATGGCCGACTGTCTGGCCTCGCCGTCGCATCGGCCCTTGTTCACCGCCCTGGCGCGCGAGGTGCTGACCGTCGCCGCCCGCGCCAACATCAAGCCCGAGCCGTTCGACGGTTTCGACCCGAGCGCCTATGGCTCCGACGACGGCGCCGTCCGTTCGCTGGATGCGCTGGTCGAGCACAACCGCCGCTCCGCCAAGTCGCATAGCGGCATTTGGCGCGACCTCGCGGTCCGCAAGCGCAAGACCGAGGCCGACCCGCAACTCAGCCCGATTGTAACCACCGCGCGGCAACACGGAATGGATGCGCCGATCACCGCACGGCTGATCGCGATGATCCACGAAATCGAGGAAGGAACCCGGCCGATGGCATGGACGAACCTGGATGAACTCGCACGGCCAATCGCAGCATGAACATCGATTTCCACGGCCGCACCGCAATCGTCACCGGCGCGGCGCACGGGTTCGGTCGCGCCATCGCCATCCAATTCGCCACACTCGGTGCACAAGTTTGGGCGACCGACAAGCTGGCGGACGAAGTGGCCGACACCGCCCGCCTCGCCGGCGAACGATGCCACGCGCATCCGCTTGACGTGACCGATCGCGACGCAGTGCAGGCGCTCGCCGCCACGGCGGAAAAAGAAACCGGCCGCATCGACATCCTGGTACATAGCGCCGGCGGCGTCGTCGGCCAGGTCGGCCGCCCGCTGGAAGAGATCACGCCACACGACTGGCACGCCATCATAGAGGTGAACCTGACCGGCGCGTTCTGGTGCACCCAAGCGGTCGCTCCTGCGATGAAGCGCGCGCGACGCGGACGGATCGTCACCATCTCCTCCGGTGCTGGGCTTGGTGTCAGCCTGACCGGCATCCAGGCCTACGCCTCCGCCAAGGCCGGCGAGATCGGACTGACCCGCCAACTCGCGCACGAGCTTGGCCCGTTCGGCATCACGGTGAACAGCGTCGCCCCCGGCTTCGCCCGCAGCAACCCCAGCAGCGAGGCGCAGTGGCAATCATACGGGGAAGAAGGCCAACGCCGCCTGATCGAACGCATCGCACTGCGCCGTCTGGGCACGCCCGAGGACATCACCAACGCAGTGCTGTTCCTCGCCTCCGACTACGCCGGCTGGATCAGCGGACAGACGCTCAGCGTGGACGGGGGGAAATGATCGGCACGATCGGCAGCAGGCTGGCGCAGCTTCTGCTGGTCATCGTCGGCGTCAGCGTGGTCGTGTTCCTGTTGATGCACGTGCTGCCGGGTGACGTGGCGCAGATGCTGCTGGGCGACAAGGCCACGCCGCAGTCGCTGGCACGGCTGCGCGCCCAGCTCGGCCTCAACCGGCCGGTCTGGGTGCAATACGGCCGCTTCGCCGCCGGCGCGCTGCACGGCGATTTCGGGATCTCGCTGCAGACCAATCATCCAGCCTTCGACGACGTGCTGACTGCGTTTCCGGTCACGTTACAGCTTACGCTGGCGTCGCTGTCGATCGCCACCCTGGTCGGCGTGCCGCTCGGCGTGGCGGCGGCGCTGCGGCCCAATTCGTGGCTCGACCACAGCGCGCTGACAGCGAGCCTGCTCGGCGTATCGATGCCGATCTTTTGGTTGGGGCTGATGCTGCTGCTGTTGTTCGGCGGCATTCTCGGCTGGCTGCCGATCGGCGGCCAGATGCCGCCGGAGATGCGACTGCCCACCGTCACCGGCATGAGCGTGGTCGACGCGGTGCTGACCGGGCGACCGGAGATGATCCTGGAGGCCTTGCGGCATCTGCTGCTGCCGGCTTGCACGCTTGCCACCGTCCCGCTGGCGCTGATCATGCGTATCACGCGATCCGAGATGCTGGCGGTGATGACGCAGGATCATGTGCGCACCGCCTGGGCAAAAGGCCTGCCGCCGCGACGCGTGATCGTGCGGCACGTGCTGCGCAATGCGCTGATCCCGGTGGTGACGGTAATCGGCTTGCAGCTCGGACTGCTGCTGTCCGGCGCGGTGCTGACCGAGACGATCTTTTCTTTGCCCGGACTCGGGCGGCTGATGGTGGATTCCATCCTGTCGCGAGACTATCCGGTGGTGCAGGCGGGCGCATTGTTCATCGCCGTCGTGTTCGTATTGGTGAACCTGCTCGTCGATATCGGCTACGGGTTTCTCGACCCCAGGATCCGGCGCGGATGAGCGTGACGCTGGCGCAACGCCCGGTCATCGAGAGCCCCGGGCGGCAAGCTGCACGCGCGCTGCTGCACCGCGGCAGCGTGCGGATCGGGCTGGTGCTCGTGCTCGGCTTCCTGGCACTGACGATCCTGGCGCCGCTGGTCTCGCCGTACGATCCCACCGATCAGGATCTGTCCAACGCCCTGTCGCCACCATCGCTCGATCATCTGTTCGGGGCGGACCAGTACGGACGCGACGTGCTCAGCCGGGTGCTGTACGGCACCCGCGACGCACTGCTGGCGATCGTCGTCGCCGACGGGATCGCGCTAGGCGCCGGCGGCCTGCTGGGCTTAGTGGCGGGCTTTATCGGCGGTGCAGTCGATGCGGTGATCATGCGCATTGTCGATGTGCTGCTGGCGTTCCCCTATCTTCTGCTGGCGCTGATCATAGTCGCCGCCCTGGGGCCTAGCCTGACCAACGCGCTGATCGCCATCGGCATCGTCTATACGCCGCAATATGCGCGGATGATGCGCGGGCAGGTGCTTGCGACGCGCACGGCCGACTACGTGCGTGCCGCCCGCGCGCTGGGCAGCAGCCGCGCGCGCCTGATGCTGCGCCATGTCCTGCCCAACTGCTTCACGCCCGTGCTGGTGCTGGCAACGTTGCAGGCGGGCTCTGTGGTGGTAGAGACGGCTGGCCTCGCTTTTCTCGGTCTGGGCGCGCAGCCGCCGGCTGCCGATTGGGGCGCGATGCTAGCGGATGGACACGACTATTTCCTGTCTGCCTGGTGGATCGCGACCTTTCCCGGTCTGGCGATTTTCGTCGTTGTGCTCGGCTTCAACCTGATCGGCGACGCGCTGCGCGACTATTCCGACCCTCGGCGACGGCAATGACCACGCGGCTGCTCGAAGTCTCCGGCCTCACGGTGGGCTTCGCGACCGCTGGTCACGTGGTTCCGGTGGTGCGCGACCTGTCGTTTCAACTGGATCGTGGCGAGACGCTGGTGATCGTCGGCGAGTCTGGGTCCGGGAAATCGGTGACCTGCCTCGCGCTGATGGGGCTGCTGGCACGCCCGGCGGGGCGCGTACTCGCCGGCGCCATGCGGTTTGCCTGCAAGGACGGGACGGTACGCGACATTGCCCGGCTGGAGCCGCACGACATGCAGCGCATCCGCGGCGCCGAGATCGCGATGATTTTTCAGGAGCCAATGACCTCGCTGAATCCGGTGTACACGATTGGCGAGCAGATCGTCGAAGCAGTGCAGTTTCATGATGCCGTTTCAGCGCGTGCGGCGCGGACGCGCGCGGCGGAGATGCTGGCGCTGCTCGGCATCCCCGACCCGGCGGCTCGGCTCGATTCCTATCCGCATGAGCTCTCCGGCGGGATGCGTCAGCGGGCGATGATCGGCATGGCGCTGGCGTGCCGACCGGCGCTGCTGATTGCCGACGAGCCGACCACGGCGCTCGACGTGACGGTGCAGGCGCAGATCCTTGATCTCTTGCGCCGGCTGCAACGTGAGCTGGGCATGGCGATGATCTTCGTCACCCACAATCTCGGCGTCGCCGGGGAAATCGCGGACAATGTGCTGGTGATGTATGCCGGCCAGTGCGCCGAGTCAGGACCGCGCGAAGCGGTGTTCGCCACCCCGCGCCTGCCATACACGATGGGCCTGCTGCGTGCGGTGCCGCGGCTCGGGCTGGACCGTGCGACCGGACCGTTGGCGACGATACCGGGCAGCGTGCCCGATCTCGCGCACCTGCCGCTCGGCTGTGCCTTCAATCCGCGCTGCGCCTTCTTCCGTCCTGGCCTGTGCGATGCGCGCGCGCCGGAGCTGGAGTCGTGCGGCGAGGGACACCAGGTGCGCTGTCTGCGCTGGCAGGACATCGCCGCCGAATGACCGCTCCCTTGTTGGATGTGCAACACCTGTCTGTGCACTTTCACCGCCCTGGCCTGCTGTCGCGGGCGCGCCCTGTGCGTGCTGTCGATGACGTGTCGTTCTCGATCGCACCGCACGAGGTCGTCGGGCTGGTGGGCAAATCCGGCTCCGGCAAGACCACGATCGGCAATGCGGTGCTGCGCCTGCTTCAGCCAGCATCGGGGCGCATCCTGTTTGCGGCCGAGGACGTCACTGCACTGCCGGAGCGTCGTTTGAAGCCGTTTCGCCGGCGCGTGCAGCCGATCTTCCAGGACCCGTTCGGCTCGCTCGATCCCCGTATGACCGTCGAGGCGATCCTGACGGAGCCGCTCATCATCCACGGGGTCGGACGGAACCGCACTGACCGGGCCGAGCGGGCTGCGGCGCTGCTGCGTCTGGTTGGTCTGCCTCCGGACGCGTTAGCGCGCTACCCGCACCAGTTTTCCGGCGGCCAGCGCCAACGCATTGGCATCGCTCGCGCCCTGGCGCTGGAGCCCCAACTGATTGTTGCCGATGAAGCGGTCTCCGCACTGGATGTTTCGCTACAAGCGCAGATCGTCAACCTGTTGTGCGAGTTGCAGCAGAACCTAGGGCTGGCGATGTTGTTCATCGCGCACGACCTCGCAGTGGTGGAGTATGTCTCCGACCGCGTGATCGTGCTCTACCTGGGCCGCGTGATGGAGAGCGCCGCGGCACACGACCTCTATCGCCACCCGCGTCACCCCTATACGGAGGCGCTGCTGTCGGCAGTGTTGGAGCCTGGCGTCGGCGCCACCAACAAACGCATCCTGCTGGAAGGCGACCCGCCGAGCCCGGCCAATCCGCCCTCCGGCTGTGTCTTTCGAACCCGCTGCCGCTATGCACTGCCAGCCTGCGCGGGAGCCGTCCCGCCGCTCCGCCCTGTCGGTGACGGCCACGCAACCGCCTGCATCAGGAACGACATTCTGTAGGGTCGTCATAACTCCCTCTCCCCCACTTTGGGGGAGAGGGAGGGGGGACCGGCTACCTCCCGAGCGACACCTTCTCCATATCGAAGAACATCTGCGTCGGGTTGAGTTGGTAGCCATGCACATTGGTCCGAATCGCCCGCACCTGCTCGACCGAGTTCACGAACAGCCAAGGCGCGCCCTGCCAGACCAGCTTCTGCACCTGCTGATAGATCGCCACGCGCTTGGCATGGTCGCTCTCCGCCAGGCCCTGGACACACAGACGGTCCACGTCGGCATTATGATACCGCGTCGTGTCATCAACCGGATTGCGTGAGCTATACAGCTCGCAAACGATGTTGTCCGGATCGCCGTTGTCGCCGGTCCAACCCACCATGAACAGGTTATTGTACTTACCGCTGCGCACGGTTGACAGGAACGCCCCCATGTCGAGCTTGCGCACCTCGGCGTTGATACCGATCTTTTTGAGATAGCCCGAGATCGCCACCGCAAGATCGGGACCGGCCGAGTTATAGCCGCGCGGCGTGTTGTAAGTCAGAAACTCGATCGACATCGGCGTCTTTACTCCGGCCTCGTCCAGCATCTTCTTCGCCAATGTCGGATTGTACGTGTAGGGCGGCTGCTGCGGCTGGAAACTCCATTCCGAGGCCGGCATCGGCGAGACCATCGGCACCGCATAGCCCTTGAACAGCGCCTTATCGATAGCATTGCGATCGATCGCGTAGTTCAACGCCTGGCGCACCTTCACGTTGTCGAACGGCGGCGTGTCCGTCGGCATCCCCATGCCGCTGACTGCCAGGCCGGGTTGCGTCAGGAGCTTGATCGATTTGTCCGCCTGCAGTGCCGGCAGAACCGTGCTGCTGACGTCGCCCAGGATCTGGATATCGCCGCTCTTCAGCGCCAGCAGCGCCGCCTGCGGGTCGGGGTACTCCTTGAAGATCAGGTGATCGACATGCGGCTTGCCGTTCCAGTACGCCTGGTTCGCATCCAGCGTGATCGAGTCCCGGGGCTTCCAGTCGCGGAAGATGAACGGGCCGCTGCCGACCGGATTGTTGCGGAAGTTCTTGCCGTATTTAGCCGCTGCGGTGGGGCTGACCACGCCGTTCCATACCATCGCCAGGCTGGTGATGAACGGCGCATTGGGCTGCTTCAGCTTAAACGTCACGGTGTAATCATCGACCTTGTCCACCGAAGTGACGTCGCCATAAGTGAAGTCGATATAGCTCTCGACCGGCCCGGTGTTATAAATATAGATTGGGCTCGACTTATCCAGCTGACGGTTGATTCCTTGGATATAGGTGTCGGCATTGAACGGCGTGCCGTCCTGGAACTTCACGTCATTGCGCAGCTTGAACGTGTAGCTCAACCCGTCTTCCGTAACGGTCCAGCTCTGTGCCAGTCCCGGTTCCGGTTCGACCGTTCCGGGCTTGTACTTCACCAGGCTGTCGTAGATCGTCGCCATCACGAAGCCGGAGGTGTTGTTCAGTACCGCTTCCGGATCGAGCCCGGTCGGGTCAGCGGCGATCCCGATCACCAGCGTGGTGTCGGCATGTGCGGCGCCGATGCACAGCGATGCCGCCAGGCACGCCGCGGCGAATATCCGTTGCATTATTGCCTCCCCATTCCTGCAACACGATACTGGGACGCTATGCGGCGGCGGCCGGCAACACAAGCCGGGCGCCGAAGAAGCTCACTCGCCTCGAGCCGATGCGTGGTGCAGTATCGTGGCATTGCTGGAGCTTGGAGGATGGCATGGCGGAAATGACCCGCAGTGCGCGGGAAACCGAGTTGATGGAAACGGCGCGCCGGGTGCTGCCTGGCGGCAGCTTCGGCAACATGCCGGCCGACATCATCATCGACCGAGGCCGCGCCGGCCATGTCTGGGACATCAGCGGCAATGAGTATATCGACTACCTGCTGGGCTCCGGACCGGCCTTCGTCGGCCATGCGCATCCCGAGGTAATGGCGGCGGTGCAGGAGCAGCTTCCGCGCGGCTCGACCTTCTTCGCCGAGAACGAACCCGGCATCCGGCTGGCCGCCGAGATCGTCGCCGCGGTGCCCTGCGCGCAGAAGGTGCGCTTCGTCTCCAGCGGCACCGAGGCCGATGCCTACGCCATGCGCGTCGCCCGCGCCTTCCGCCGGCGCGACAAGATCCTGAAATTCGAAGGCGGCTACCACGGCATGAGCGATTACTCGCTGATGAGCCTGGCGCCGAAACGGCCAGGGAACTTCCCGCAGCCCGTGCCCGATTCGCCGGGCATTCCGCAGAGCGTGCGCGACGAGGTCCTGATCGCCCCGTTCAACGACCCCGACATGGCGGCGAACCTGATTGCCGAGCGCCATGACGAGCTGGGCGGCGTGATCGTCGAGCCGTTCCAGCGGCTGATCGCGCCGCGTCCCGGCTTCCTGCAGGCGCTGCGGGAGGTCACGGGACGCTACGAAGTGCCGCTGATCTTCGACGAGGTGGTCACCGGGTTCCGCTTCGCTTGGGGCGGGGCACAGGAATATTACGGCGTGGTACCGGACATCTGCACGCTGGGCAAGATCATTGGCGGCGGCTTCCCGCTGGCCGCGATTGCTGGGCGCGACGACATCATGGCGCATTTCGACCGCGCGAAGGTGGGCGAAGACCGCGTCCTGATGCAGGTCGGCACGCTGTCCGGCAATCCGGTCGCCGCGACCGCGGGTCTGGCGACGCTACAAATCCTGAAGCGGCCCGGCGCATACGAGCAGGTCTTCGCCACCGGGCGCGCGCTGATCGAGGGGATTACTCGCATCCTGAGAGAGGCCGGCCTCCCAGGGCAGGTGATCGGCGCGCCGCCAATGTTCGACACCGTGTTCACCGAGGCGGAGGTGCGCGACTACCGCGCCGTGCTGGGCGCTAATGCCGAGCTGCAGAAGCGCCTCGCGCGCGGACTGCGCAAGCACGGTGTGCTGAAAAGCGAGAACAAGTGCTACGTCTCGCTGGCCCACACTGCGGATGATGTCCACGACACGCTGGCGGCGTATCAGGAAGCGGTGGCGGAGCTGCGCTCACGCTGACGTGATGGGCAGCGGCACAAGGTCGAGCCACCGCATCTCCTCGTCGCGGTAATCGCCTGGCGCAAGCCTGAGCGCTCGGCGCTCAATTCCATACGGCACGAACCCGGCGCGATCGTACAGCGCGCGGGCAGCCTCGTTGCCGACCGTGACCGCGAGCTGCACGATCTCCACGCCGGGCGTGTTGCGCGCGTGCTCGATCACGCTCCTTAGCAGCGCCGTGGCGATGCCACGACCGCGGACGGCCGGGCGCACATACATGCCCCAGAGCGTGCTCTTGTGGCGCCCCTTGGCATTTTTCTCGACACGGAATCCGGCGACGCCAACAAGCCCAGCGTCGTCGTCGAGGAACGCGCCGAAGACGCCATCTGGCGGTTCGGGGGCGACTCGCCGGGCGAAATCGGCTGCCGTCAGGCGCTGCTCCTCCTCGAACGAGGAGCCGAACGCCTCGGGACAAGAACGCAACGCCTCGAGCCTGATCTCGCGAAACGCCGCCGCATCGCTGCTGTCGAGCCGGCGGATCACCGTTCGGAGCGCATTTCCGCGAACACCTCGCGTGCAGTAAGCAGCGCCTCGCGCACCAATGGCAGGCCGACATAGCCGGAGAGATGCAGCAGTGCCTCGACCAGCTCGTCCTCGGTCCAACCCTGGCGGAGCGCCATGCGAACATGGATCCCTAGCTCCGGCGTACGCCCTGTGGCAGTATCAGAAACCACGCAGATGAGCGCCCGCGTCTTGGTATCCAGCCCCGGACGCGCCCACAAACCGCCAAACACCGCCTCGGTCGAGTACTCGGCGAACTTCCGCATGATGTCATCGGTATAGACAGTCTTCTCCAGCCGATCGGCATATGCATCGCCCATCAGCTTGCGGCGCATCGCCCGGCCCTGCTCCAGCCTGCTGCTTTCGGCCATCCTGTCCCCTTCCCCGCTTCAGCGTTTCGCGTCGGCTTGACGCTTCGCCTCTGCCCAGAGGCGGCGATAATCGTAGGTCGGATAGAACTCTGTGCGAAAGCCACCCCAGGCGGCAGCTTCGATCACCCGATTCGTATCGCGCAGTCGATCTGGGGGCAGGCGGACAATGACGACCTGGCCGATGCCCATCATCACGAACCAGGCCACGACATCCACGCCGGGCGGCGGGAATTTGTCGTACCATCCGGTCTGGCGAGGATGTTCGTTGATCTCATCGACCGTTTTCGTTTCGTCATGGCGGAGAAAGACAGTCAGCAAGATCTTGCCCGGCTCGTCCAGAGTCGGCGGCAGCATGCTCTCCGCCGCGCCCTGCGCGACGGCGCCGCTCGGCCCCAGCATCGCAGCGACCGGAATTGCGCCGAGCATCGCACCCACATCTCGCCGTGTTTGTCGCATCGCTGGCTGCTCCTTCTCTAACGCCCGGCCTGCGGCTAGTCCGACGCACAGCGGCGCCCGGCGAGGCGCGGCTTCGTCGGACTGGGCAAGGCAACAGGTAAGCTGGTATATGAGGCGGGGTAACCGAAGCACATCATTCCACAACTCACTTCCATTTCTTCCCACTTGTGACCTATGTTTCGCAGCCGCGGTCGCGTATCGGGATGGCGGCTTGATGTCGGCTGAAGGAGGAAATTGATGGACAGTGACACGTCCCGACGCGCCGCCGCCGAGTTCTTCGGTACGTTTTGGCTCGTCTTCGGGGGGTGCGGCGCTGCGGTTCTCGCTGCGGCGTTCCCAGGCCTGGGGATCGGCTTTCTCGGCGTGGCGTTCGCATTTGGCCTGACGGTGCTGACCATGGCGTACGCCGTGGGGCATATCTCGGGCGGACATTTCAACCCAGCGGTCACGCTTGGCCTGTGGGCGGCCGGGCGATGTGCCAATCGCCATGTGCTCCCCTACATCGTGGCGCAGGTGATCGCCGCGATCCTGGCAGCAGCAGCGCTTTGGGTTATCGCCTCCGGTAAGCCAGGCTGGGTGCCCGACGGCTTCGCCTCGAACGGCTATGGCGACCTCAGCCCTGGCAAATACAGCCTCGGCGCCTGCTTCTTCACCGAGGTGCTGATGACCTTCTTCTTCCTGTTCATCATCATCGGCACCACCTCGAAGGGGGCAGCGGTGGGCTTTGCCGGAATTCCGATAGGGCTGGCGCTGACGCTGATCCACCTGGTCTCGATTCCGGTTACCAACACCTCAGTCAATCCCGCCCGCAGCACCGGTCCGGCTTTGTTTGCCGGGGGCGCACATATCGCGCAACTGTGGCTGTTTTGGATCGCGCCGATCCTTGGCGCGATGATCGCCGGCTGGCTAGGGCGCTGGATGTACGAGCATGAAGAGATCGTCGAAACGATCGTAGTTGAGCAACGGGTTACATAGACTTTACCCGCTCGTTTGTTGTCTTGCCGGCTCTGAGCGACAGCGTTTCTACGGCTGCGAATCACCGGCTATGGGCGCGCGGGGGGATGCTCGGGTTCACCTTTGTGCGAAGCCGAAAATCATCGCCCAACTTATTGTTGCCCGCCGACTATTGGGCGCATGGCTCCGTGATCGTCGTCAGTTTGCACGGAAGTGGACCGCCCGGACTTGCCCGATTTGCGGCTACAACGGAATGTTCATCAGTGTCGGACACCCGCCCCGATGGGACGCACGATGTCCGCAGTGCGGCAGCCGCGAACGCCACCGGCTGACCCATCTCTGGATCACTGAGGGCGGTCGCAACAAACTGGCGGGCAAGCGTGTGTTGCATTTCGCACCGGAGAAAGCTGTGACGCGCCAGATGCGCGGCAATCCGCTCTACGAGACAGCAGATCTGCACCAGAAGGGCGTCACACATCGGGTCGATATCACCGGCGTTCCCCTGCCGGACGCCAGCTACGACGTCGTGATCGCGCATCACGTGCTGGAGCACATCGACGACGATCGTCAGGCCATGCGCGAACTATTCCGCCTGCTCAAGCCTGGCGGCACCGCTGTGCTCAGCGTACCGATCAATCCCACGCGCCAGCACACCTACGAAAATCCGGCGATCACGGCCCCCGAGCAACGATTCGCCCATTTCAGCGGCGAGGACCACAAACGCTATTACGGGCTGGACTTCACCGATCGACTGACCGGTGTCGGCTTCCGCGTGGCAATGTTCCGCATGTCGCCCGAAGAAGAAGTGCGCTACGGGCTGCTCCGCAACGAGTGGATCACCATCGCGCATAAGCCCGCGAGTGCCCAGCAATCGAGTGCCCAGCAATAAGGAATCATGCTCCGACGTCCCGTCTCGCGCATGAGGGTGCGGGCCCGAGCGAGCCTCGATCGGCGCGAATGGCGTCGAGCACCGCGCGGGTGCTGATCCGGGCCATGCCGGTCGGAATGTCGGTGCGCCCGTCCGGGGGCAGGATCGGCACAATCAGACGGCTGTGGTGGAAGGGCGGAACGGCGCCGAACAGCCCGTATGTGCGGATGCCGACAGCAGATGCCAGGTTCATCACTCCAGTATCGTTGCCGACATAAAACGCCGCCTCTGCGAGAAGCGCCGCCAACTCCCCCAACTTCCAGCCGAGTGCGGTCTGTAGCTGAGTGGCACGCTCGCCCAGTTGTCGGCGGATCGCCTCGGCCAATTCAGCTTCAGCCGGGCCACCTGCCAACACCAGACGTGGCCAGCCGCTATCAAGGAGTGCCGCGGCCAGTTCCGCGAAGCGCGCCGCTCCCCATTGCTTGTACGGCTCAGAGGTGGCAATTCCGATTGCAACCAGCGGACCGATAGGGTCGCCCAGGCGTGCCCGCACGGCAACTCGGCTCGCCTCACTGACTGAGAGGGACGGTTCCGCGTGTTCGACTGGAATCTCGGCCGCGCCGAGCCAGGCAGTTGCCTGCTCATAGGGGTGCAAGGAAAGCTGCGATCTGCTCAGGAATGGCAGACGATTGAGGAACAGCCGCTGCAAACCGAAGCCGTAGCCGAAGCGGTGCGGAATGCCGGCGGCATAGGTTGCGGCTGCAAGCATCCGGCTATGGTGCAGCACCACGGCGGCATCGAACGCGTGCCGACGCAGTGCAACGACCAATCGTCCGAACCCTGTCGCTCCGTCGTGCAGACCCCGACGCGCTGCGGGGTTGCGATCCAGCCACAGCACGTCGCACACAGTGGCTTCGCCGGCGAATAGCTCCGTGGCTGCCGATCGCGGCTTGGCTACCAGCGTAACCGGCTTGCCGACGAAGTCGGCGATCGCGCGGATATGCGGGAGATGCCAGATCATGTCGCCAATCCCAGGCAGCGGCTGAACGATTGCAATGCGTTTGGCGCCGGATAGCTGGCCGAGATGCTGGTCGTTGTTCGCCGAGGTCCCCTCCCCCGCCCCCTCCCGCAAGGGAGGGAGAGCGCTACTCCAATCCCGCTACACCTCGACCACGACGTAGTTCTGCTCCACCCGCACCGGCACGGTTTCGGCAACGAAGGGGCCCCTGCCCAGCGAGCTTCCCGGTTCCACCGTGACGTTATACGTTCGCGCCCGCACGCTGTCGGGCTCGCACCATGACTGGCCGGTGCGAATGTCGAACTCCCAGCCATGCCAGGGACAACGGAGCATCTCGCCCTTTCGCACCAGCCGGTACGCGCCCGGCCGGTCCGCCTCCATCAGACCGAACAGCCGCCCGCGACACAGCGGCGCGCCTTCATGCGGGCAACGGTTGATCAGTGCGAAATACTCGTCGTTGACGAAGAAGACGCCAATCTCACGCCCCCGCACAGTGACGATCTTGCAGGACCCCGGCGCGATCTCGCCTGCCTCGGCGACGACGTGACGGCTCATTCCAGTCCGTAGAATTCCAGCGCGTTGTCGCGGAAGATCCGCTGGCGGCCGGCCTCGGGCAGCGTCACCTTGAAGGCGTAGCGCGGATCGTCCTGGTCCCAGTGCGGATAGTCGGTGGAAAACATCACCCGGTCCCAGCCGATCCATTCCAGCGTTGCCAGCATATCCTCCGGCCGCTCCGGCTCCTCGATCGGCTGGGTAGTCACCCAGATATGGTCGCGGATGTACTCGGACGGCAGCCGTTTCAGATGCGGCACCTCTTCGCGCAGCCGCCGCCAATGCTTGTCGAGCCGCCAGGTGAGCGCCGGCATCCAGGCAAAGCCACCTTCCACCAGCACGACGCGCAAGTCGGGAATGCGTTCGAACACACCTTCGACGACCAGGCTGGTGACCAGCGCCTCCATGCTCTGGCAGTACGAGGGATGTTCTTCGTGGTAGAAGGACGGCCAGCCGCTGCCGGTCGAAGGATGGCCGTTGGTGCCGCCGAGATGCAGCGCCACCGGGAAGCCGTTGGCGGCGCAAGCTTCCAGGATCGGCCAGTAGCGCCGGCGGCCGAGCGGCTCCAGGCTGCGCGGCGGGATTTGCACTTGCGCGAAGCGGCGGTCCCCTGCCCGCTTCTCGATCTCGGCGATCGCCGCTTCGGTATATTCCACCGGCACCTGCACCGAGGCCTTCAGGCGCGGCTCGCGGTCCGACCACATGGCGGCCTGCCAGTCGTTCACCGCGGTGCACATCGCTGCGCCGAACTCGACATTGCGCTCATCCGAGCAGCGGCCGACCAGCGGCAGCATGATGCCATGGATCGCACCGAATGCGTCGAGCAGTTGCTCTCGTAGGAAATCGAGGTCGGAGCCGGGAATGCCCCCAGTCGGCGGCCAGGAATCGAGCCGCATGCCGACCTGCGGCGACATGCGCGGATAGTTCGCGGTATGCGCCAGCGCCTGGCGGGTGCGCCCGCCGAACATGCCGCGGTGCCGGCGCCAGCGCTCGGGCAGGAACGCGTCGAGCTCGGTAGGCGTTGCCGGATAGATATGCACATCGCAATCGACGTAACCGAGCGTAGTCTGCACCGAGGTATCGGGGCTGCGCTCCAGGACCGTCACGTTCATTGCCGTTGCTCCTTCAGACGCGCGTAGGTTTCCATCGGGTTGTCGTACAGCATCTTATGCACCAGCCCTTCCGGCAGGAAGTCAGGCACGGCGTTGGTGCCGTCGAAATGCCAGTGCGGGTAATCGGTGGAGAACAGGAACATCTCGTCCGATCCGATTTCTTCGACGATGCGCTCGACTTGCTCGCGTTTCGGCGGTGCATCGAAGGGCTGGATCGTCAGCCGCACATGCTCGCGCGCCATCTCGGCGGGCGAGACCTTGTTCCACGGGACTTCGGGCCGCATCGCGCGCCAGGTCTTGCTGACCCGCCACATCCACCCGGGCAGCCAGGTCACGCCGGATTCCATCAGCACGGCCTTGAGGCGCGGGAACTCGACGAACACACCCTCGGTGATCAGCGAATTCAGCACGCCGGCAAAGCCCTGCGACTGCACGACATAGTCTTCCAGGTAATACGACGGCCAGCCGATCGAGGTTGGCGCGTGGCGGAAGCTGCTACCGGCATGGATATTGATCGTCAGGCCGTGGCGCTCGGCGGCGCGATAGATTGGCCAGTTCTGCCGCCGGCCCAGCGGCAGCTCGGCCATGGCCAGCATCAGCACGCCGACGAAGCGGCGGTCGGCAGCGCAGCGCTCGATCTCCTGCGCCGACAGCTCCGCGCTGTGATACGGGATCACGATGGAGGCACGCAGGCGGGGATCGCGGTCCAGCCACTCGGCACGCAGCCAGTCGTTGACCGCCCGGCACAGCGCGGCGGCGAGGTCCTCGCTGAACATCACCGGCGCGCCGTGGATCACGTTGCAGATCGCGTAGCGCGTGCCGAACGCGTCCAGCGCCTGCCGGCGAAGCATATCGAGATCGGTGCCCGGCTTGCCCTTGTCCGGCCGCCAGTCGGGCCGGCCACTGAGGGGCGATCCGGGCGGATACGCGCCGATGTCCAGGTTCTCGCGCTCGAGGCCCCTCATCAGCACGATGTCGCGCCAGTACTCGTCCAGATAGGGGACGAGTACCTGCGTCCCCGGCAGCGCCGGGTGGATGTCGCAGTCGATCGCTCCGGGTGCGGGGGGGCTCAGCGCCGGGTCTCCATGGTGACGGCCAGGATAGTGCCGCGATGACACTAGTTCAATGCGGGCACCGGGACCCAAAAACCCGCAGATGAGTCCTCTGCGCTCGCGTGCCCCTGAGGACATAACCAGCTGCTGCCGCGCATCAGGATCTTTTGTCGATCATCCGCTGGGATTCGGCCAAAATGGCATCGTTGATACATCTCATGTTGAAGGTCAGCATTGTGCTCACTGTGTTCGCCCTTGGACGGCGCCGAGCGCGGGGTCAAACAACATGCAGCCAGCTCGTTTTCGGTCTGGGTTTCAGCCCGAATATGTTTGGATGCAACGATCTCTTCGGGGGTCCTAATCTTTGTATCGCCGGCGCCGAAGCTGATCCAGCACCAGCCGGACGACGGGTGTCACCATCGCAGCGATGGTAAACTGGCGCGTGGCGTCCTCCAGCGCGCGCTGGCGCACCTGCAGCGCCTCGATCTCGACCCGCGAATCCCGTGACAGAGCGGCGATCAGGAGCAACACCCCGGCGATTACCAGATTGACGCCTGCGGTGATCAGCGCGGCGAACTCGGGCAGCAAATGTCGGCTCAGCCACTCCCACAATGCCGTCTCGAAGAAGCCGAAGCACGCAAGCAGGAACGGCAACGCGACCAGCACCATGCTGACCCGCACGGCCGTGCGTCGGGCGAGACGACGAAGACGCAACCCCTCCGCCTGGAGAGCAATCTGCGCCAAGCGGAGGCTGCGTATCATCTAGTAGCCCGGCCTCCGACGTTGCAGCCGGAGGGGGCCATTGGCAGACCAAAGCGGGCGTTGTTCATGCGGGCGGGCTTCGGTCTGGAAGTTAGCGCAATACGCGACCGATCGCGAACCCGACCGCCAAGGCGACCAGCACCGCGATAATCGGCCGTTCCTGCACCTGCCCGGAGAGCGCCTCTGCTTGGTCCTTTACCGCTCCCATCGCGGTTTCGGCGCGACCGGCCACGTCGGCCAGCGCCGGGCTGATGCGCTCGCGCATCAGTACCTCGACCTGCTCGCGCAGTTTGGCGATCTGGGCCGCCGCGTCCTCCTGGCCGGGGATTGATCTATCGGAAAGCGCCATGGCTGGTGCTCCTGTGTCTCGGGCCTGCGACCAGCACAGGTAGGACCGTGCAAAACCCATGTCGAGGCTTTGGGAATGATCCGCCGATGCACGGTTCCGCGATCCGGGGCGCTGGCTTTCCTAGGGACGGGCCGGTAGGAGACGCCCAGGAGGACACCGACCATGGCCAAGGCCGCTTCCGCCCTGCCCAAGAACGCTTCCCTCACCGATTGGGACCGCGACGCGGCGCTGACCACCGCGCGCCTGTTGCTGGAGATCAAGGCGATCAATTTCCGCCCGGAGGAGCCCTATACCTTCACCTCCGGCTGGGCATCGCCCGTTTATATCGATTGCCGGCGGATCATCTCGTTCCCCCGCGCGCGGGCGAAAATTTGCGAGCTGGGGGTGGAGAAGATCAACCGGCATATCGGTTTCGAGACGATCGAGGCGGTGGTCGGCGGCGAGACCGCGGGCATTCCCTTCGCCGCCTGGATCGCCGAGCGGATGCTGGCGCCAATGGCCTATGTGCGGAAGAAGCCCAAAGGGTTCGGCCGCAATGCGCTGATCGAAGGCGACGTGCCGGAGGGCAAGCGCACCTTGCTGGTGGAGGATCTGACTACCGACGGGCAGTCGAAGATCCGCTTCTGCCAGGCGCTGCGCGATGCCGGGGCGATCGTCAACCACACCTTCGTGGTATTCTTCTACGGCGTGTTTCCAGGCGCGTTCGAGACGCTGGCCCGGATGGACATTGCGCTGCACCATCTCTGCACGTGGTGGGAGGTGCTGGAGGTGGGCAGCGACCGACCATATTTCTCGGAAGCCGCGCTTGCCGAGGTGCGACGCTTCCTGGAAGACCCCGTCGGCTGGTCGGCCGCGCATGGCGGCGTCGCCAGCGCTGAGGAGGCAATGGAGCGCCGGGCCGCGGCGGAATCGTAGTGCGGACTATGCGGGGACCCTTGGTCTTCGGCCGACAATGACGAATGCCGCCGCTGACGCGATGGATTTCGTAGAGAATTCCCTAAGCGCCAATCGCGGCTCGAATTTTCGCCGGCGCCTCCAAATGCCGCTCTTGCTCGCCCACGAAGCGCAGTACCAAATGGCCGGCGCCTGCCGCGGCGTAGCCCGCCAGCCACTCGCCGGCGGCGGTCTGCGGCCCGGCGTAGCAGGCCTGCCAGGTGCGCAGCTCGGCGGCTGGCCGGTTGTAGTAGCGTTCCAGGAACGCATTCAGCCGCGCATCGGCCCGCGCTGCATCCTCGTCTATCGACAGGGTGAGGTACATCGCACCGGCCAAGCCCACCGGGTCGCGGCCGGAGTCCCGTGCGACGGCCGCGATTTCCGCCCATTGCTCCGCCCAGGCGGTTGCGTCCGGGCTGTTCGGGAACCAACCGTCGAACCATCGCCCGACCTGGCGCCGGCTCGCCGGCCCGTTGCCGCCGAGCCAAATCGGCGGTCCGCCTGGCCGATGCGGTGTCGGCGCTAGCACGCCGCCTTGCACCTGCCAGCGCCCGTCCCAATCGACCGGCTGGCCGGTCCACAATGCGCGGCACAGGCGCAGCCCTTCCAGCATGCGCCCGACGCGCTTTTCGAACGGCACGCCAGCGGCGACGAACTCCGCCCGGATGCTGGGAACATCGCGCGCGATACCGACACCCAGGATGAAGCGCCCTTCGCTCACCTGGTCCAGCGTGGCGACCTGGTGAGCGAGCAGCACCGGATTGCGCAGCGCTGACAGCAGCACCGCAGTGCCCAACTCCACGCGGCGCGTGCGGCTGGCAACCCCAGCCAGCAGAGCCAACGGTTCGTGTCGCGGCCGTGCCAGCAGAGAGTCGCCGGCCCAGACCGAATCATAGCCAAGTGCTTCGGCCCGCTCGGCGAGCGCCAACAGAGGCCGGGCCTCCGGCCGGCCCTCCATGATGTGTTCGCGAGTCGGCAGAAGGTAGCCGATCTTCACCGCCACGCTGCACCTCCTGATTCAGTTCATGGCAGCATGGGCTTGCCTTCGTGCGAAACAAGAAGGTCGTGCATGTCGTTGGCGTGCTCTTCTTCCTGTCGTAGAATCCCTTCCAGCATGACCCGCGTGGCGGGATCCGAATCACCGAAGAAGCGGATCAGCTCGCGGTAGTGATCGACCGCGATCCGCTCGGCTATCAGGTTCTCGCGGATCATATCGACCAGGTTCTCGCCCTCGGCGTATTGCGAGGCGGACCGTGTCGCCAAGCCCTCCGGGTTGAAGTTCGGTTTACCGCCGAGCTGGTTGATCCGCTCGGCCACCTCCATCATGTGCTGCTGTTCTTCCTTCGCGTGCTGGGCAAACTCCTCCTTCACGCTGTCGCTGGAAATGCCGGCCGCGGCGACGGCGTGCATGGTGTAGCGCAGCACGCAGACGATCTCGGTGGCCAGCACGGTTTGCAGGATCTCGATCGTCCGTTTCACGTCGCCGCCATAGCTCGGCGTTACGGCACCCTGCGCCAGATGCTGGCGGGCCTTCTCCCGCAGCGTCTTCACGTCAGTCAGGAACGGCTGTTTCGGGTTCTGGGCGGCATTCGATGTCTGGCTCATGTCGATCTCCCCGATGGCGGCCGGCAACCTGGACCGGCGCCGCCGGGGCGGCAATGCGCAATCGCGTGCGGCACCCCATAGTTGCACCGCCCGCGCCGCCGCTCTTATCTGGCTTCGATCCGCCATTGGCGCGGGAGGCGAACGTCATGACCGCACCTGACACCTTGATCCTGGACTTGGGCCGGCGGTTCGCCGCCGAGCGCCTTGCCCCATCCGCCGCTGCCCGCGAGAAGGCCGGCGCGATCGAGCCGGAGATCCTCACCGAGCTGGGTGAGCTCGGCATTCTCGGCGCGACCACGCCGGCGGAGTGGGACGGGTCCGAGCTCGACCCTGTCACCTACGCCCTGCTGCTGGAAGAGATCGCCTCCGGCGACGGGTCCGTTTCCACGCTGGTCTCGGTGCACAACTCCCCAACGTGTGAGGTGCTCGCCCAGTATGGGACTCCGGCGCAGAAGGATCGCTGGCTGCGCAAGCTGGCGACTGGTCGCGATGTGGGTTCGTTCGGCCTGACCGAGCCTCAGGCGGGCTCCGACGCTTCCAACCTGCGGACGCGGGCGGTTCGGCGCGGCGATCGTTACGTGATAAACGGATCGAAGCAGTTCATTTCCAACGCTGCCCTGCCCGGCAGCCTGGTGCTGTTCGCGGTGACCGATCCGGCTGCCGGCAAGCGTGGTCTGTCGTGCTTCGTCGTCGATAAGGCAACGCCGGGATACAAAGTGCTGCGCAAGGAAGAGAAGCTGGGCCAGAAAGCCTCCGATACCTGTGCGCTGGCCTTCGAAGATATGGAGGTGGCAGAGGATCAGCGCATCGGCGCCGAGGGAGAAGGCTATCGGATCGCGCTATCCACGCTGGAGTCGGGACGCATTGGCATCGCCGCGCAGAGCATCGGCATGGCGCGCGCCGCGTTGGACATCGCGATTGGATACGCGCGTGACCGGCAAGCGTTCGGCCGCCCCATCATCGAGCACCAGGCCGTCGCCTTCCGCCTGGTCGATGCCAAGACCCGGCTGCAAGCCGCCCGCCAGCTCATGCTGCATGCCGCGCGGCTGAAGGCTGAGGGAGCCAACGCGCTGGAGGCCGCGTGCATGGCGAAGCTGTTCGCCTCCGAGGCGGCCGAGGCGGTGTGCACCGCAGCGATCCAGACGCTCGGCGGGTATGGCTATCTGGCCGATTTCCAAGTGGAGCGGATCTATCGCGACGTGCGGGTGTGCCAAATATATGAAGGCACGTCGGACGTGCAGAAGATCATTCTGCAGCGGATGCTGTAGGCCCGAGCGATCCGGGCTTCGTACCCGTGGATCGGAATATTCGCGCGTCTGTCACCAGGTAGGGAGAAAGGACTGGTGACGTGCAGAAACGATTGGTGATCCGCGCGACCGCATGGGGCGGGTTGGCAGTTGCCACCGCAATGGCGCAACCCACGCCGCAGCACCATATCCGCGGCATCATCCAGACCGTGGGCGAGAACACGCTGACCATCGCGACACGAGACGGACAGACCGTCACCGTCGCCCTGAGAGAGCCGCTCACAGTATCGACGATGAAGCGGCTGGACATCTCCGCCATACGCTCCGGCACATTCATCGGCACCGCGGCTCGCCCCGGCCCGAACGGCGAGTTGGTGGCTATGGAAGTCACGGTTTTCCCGGAATCCCTTCGCGGCACTGGCGAAGGCAATTACGGCGGGGACCTCGCGCCGGGCAGCTCGATGGTCAACGCTAATATCTCCGCGTTGGTGGAGAACAGCGCGGGCCGCGAGCTCAGGCTGAGTTACAAGGGGGGCAGCACGAAGGTATTGGTGCCGCCGGAAGTTCCGATCGTGGAGCCGGTGCCGGCCGCGCCCGCCGATCTTAAGCCTGGCGCTCCGGTGTTCTTCACACCGACCCGCGCGGCGGATGGCACCCTGAGTACGGCACGGATCGTCGTCGGCAAGGATGGCGTCGCGCCGCCGATCTGACCGGGCAGCAGCGGTTTTGCGGCCACCTTGCGGCCGGCTCAACGCGCCGGCCGCCGCTCCCGCATGGCAGACACCGCGACCGCGCCGAGCACCACCGCCCCACCGGCGATCGTGCGCGTCTCCGGCGTCTCGGCAAAAGCGAGCGAGACCCAGAGTGGCGCCAGTACGCATTCGAGCAGCGTGATGAGCGCGGCATCAGCCGCTGGCATCAGCCGCACACCAGTCGTGAACAGCACGAGCGCGAACGCCATCTGCCCCACACCGAACAGCATGAGCCGCGCGTAGTCGCCCGCGGGAAGGACGAATCGCGTCATCGGCAGCGCGATGACGACGGTGATCGCCATCCCTGCAAACGTCGCGGCCGCCATCGAGACGCGGCGGTCGAGGCGCGCGAGGACGATAGTGAGCGCCGAGGTGATCGCCATAACGAGACAGATTACATCTCCGGCCAGACCGCCGCCCCCGAGATCGCCCGAGACCATGACCACCACGCCGGCAAACGCGGCGAGAATCGCGAACAGGGTGCGCCGACGTAATCGCTCCCGGAGCCACACCCAGGCGAGCAGCGCAGCGATCAGTGGCGAGATCGCCTGAAACACCATCACGCTGGCGACGGTCGTAAGCGCCAGCGCATTGATGAAGGTGATCATCGAGGCCGCGAAACAGATCGCGAGCAGCAGTCCGACCAGCCCGAGTCCGCGAAAGGCCGGCAACATCCGGCCGGGGGCGGCAATCCGCAGCCAGGCGAGAAGCGCAATGGACGCGAACACTGCGCGCCAGAACAAGGTTGTCCACGGATCGGTCGCAGTCCAGCGCACCAGCAGCCCCGCAGTGCTCCATGAGAGCGCCGCCGCACCCACCAGGAGTGCGCCGCGACGGTAATCCGTGGTTGCGGCGTGAAGCGGCACGGCCACGCTTGGCTTGGGCTGCCTCAACGGGGCCTCGGTGTTCGGGAGCTGGAATGCTAAGGGAGCAACCTGTGGCACTCAACCCGCTGTGCGGTCAGCCCAGTAATGCAAGCGCGGTCATCACTACCAGGCTGATTGCCAGCGAGACATTCAGGATCCGCGAGCTGGTCGGGTCTTGCAGGACACGGGATAGCGATGCACCGGCAAGGAGCCAGCACATATGGATGATCACGATCATCACGCTCAGCAACGCTGTCTTGACGGCCGCGTCGAGCGCGCGATCTTCGCCGAAGATGGTGGTACCGGCGAATACGGCAGCGATGGCGAAATATGCCTTGGGATTGGCGATGGCTAGCAGGAAGCCACCGGCGAAAGCGGGGCCGGCGACCTGGTCGCGCTGGCCCGCAAGCGGCGGAGCCGTGGCGATCCTAAATGCCAGATAAAGAATATAGATGGCAGAAATGGTGACGAGTACGGGCGCAGCATGCGGTATCGACAACACGATCGTCACGATCCCGATCGCTACGGCGAAGAGCACCGCTGTCGTGCCGAGGATAAGACCACTGGCGTACCTGAGCGATCGCCGGAATCCGTAGGCGGCGCCGACGGCCGTCACGCTCATGGTGGACGGACCGGGGCTGCCCATGATGACGGCGGACGCCAGGATAAGCGTCAGGACGGGCCGCCATATTCCGGGAAGCACAAATTCCTGACTGGTCATCGGAACGCCTGTTCGGTGGGCCGAGGGAAAGAGACGCTATTACCAAGCAGCGAGCGTCGTCTTGAACGGTTGTGCAAACGCGCATCACGCGACATGACCGGCAGTGGTGGTCGCGTCAGGATCGCGCCGGGTGCGGAGGGGATCGAACGTCTGGAGGCCCATTTCCACGGTCAGGCTTTTTCCCCGCATCGCCACGACACCTATGCGATCGGTATCACCCTTTCGGGCGTCCAGACCTTTCGCTTCCGGGGCGAGCGGTGGCACTGCCTGCCGGGGCAATGCCACATCCTGCATCCTGACGAGACGCATGATGGGGCGGCGGGAACCGATGAAGGTTTCGGCTATAGGATCGTCTATATCGATCCCTGGCTTATCCAGGACTCGCTCCGAGGAAGTCCTTTGCCCTTTGTCCGCCATCCGGTCGTGGACGCGGCTCGCCTGCAAGAAGGATGCACGTCCGAGATCTGGGATCTCGACGAGGACATAGATGAAGTCGCGCGCGTCGAACTCGTGATCGCGGCGGCGAAATTGCTTGTCGATGCGTCATCGGGGGACACGGAGAAATCGGGCCCGCTTGCCCTCGGCCGTCTGTCGCGTGTGCGAGACCTCATCGCTGCCCGTCCCGGGGAGCGGCACTCGATGGATGAGCTTGAAGGTCTATCCGGTCTCGACCGTTGGACGCTTGCCCGGCAGTTTCGGGCAGCGTTCGGAACGAACCCCAGCCGCTTCCGTACCATGCGGCAACTGGATCATGTTCGCCGATTGCTGAAGCATGGCATGTCGCTAGCGGAGGCGTCGGTCGAGGCCGGGTTTGCTGATCAGAGCCACATGTCGAGACATTTCAAAAGGGCTTACGGCCTTACCCCTGGAGCCTGGGTTTCGGCCGTGGTTTGATGCGGCGGACAACACGAACGGTTCGCTGGCAATCATTCACCCAGCGTTCCGCCTCCTACCCAGTCTCGCCCGGAATTCCCGGTGTTGGCGTTGGTTCCGGGCTCGGGGATCCGACGTGCCTATCGAGCGGGCTTATAGCCCTTGGTCACAGCCTCCGCCTTTTTCATGCCCGCCACGGCCTCGGCCCCACTCATCAGGACGGTCGTCTTGGCCGACTTGACGGCGCCCCCGGCGGCGATAGCCAGCGCGATAGCGGCCATGCTTTCATTGTCCGGCACGTCGGCGACGAGGACAAGGTCGTAGTCACCGAAGCAATACCACCCGCCCACAAATTTCCCCCCGACGGCTTCGCACGCAGCGCGGCCCACGGCGTCGACGCGGTTCTGCGGGTTCTTGAGCTGCGCGGCTAAAGACTCTGCCGTGTAGGCTGCCTGATACATGTAGAGCGGCATGTTCGTTCCCTCTTATTGAGTATCCTGTCCGCGGAAAGCCGCCGAGCGTAGGCCGGGTCCCCCCCGTTTCTTATTATTGTCGTCGGCGACTGCGCCGCTGCGTGAACGTGCGCCCGTATTTCCCTTTTGTCAATTTCGCTTGGCAGTCGCAACGTGTGCCAGGCAAGGTTGGTCGTGATAGGATGGCTGATGCCTGCAAATGACCCACCGCCCGGCTTCACCTGGGCTACGATGGTGCCGGAGCTGCTGGTCAGCGAGCTGGACGCCAGTCTGCGCTTCTGGTGCGACCTGTGCGGTTTCAGTGTAGCGTACGATCGCCCGGAGGATCGCTTCGCGTACCTAGACCGCGCGGGCCGCCAGGTCATGCTGGAGGAGGCAATGGCTCCCGGGCGACGGTGGGTCACCGGCCCCTTGGAGCGGCCATTCGGCCGAGGGATCAACTTCCAGATCGCCGTGGACGACGTGGCCCCGATCCTGTCCGGCCTCGAAGATGCGGGCTGGCCTCTGTTCCTCGAACCGGAAGAAGTCTGGTACCGAGTTGGCACACACGAAATCGGTGTGCGGCAATTTGTGGTGCAGGATCCCGACGGCTACCTGGTGCGCTTCTCGCAACGGTTAGGACTGCGCCCGGTCGCGGCGTCCGGGTCGGGTTGAATTATACCAGACGGCTGAAAGATTGCTCCTCGATCACCCTCACCATCATGGCTGGCCCAGAGCCGTTCAGAATCCGAACATGTGGTCTAGCGAGAATCCGCCCACATCGTCCATTAGCCCATGATACCCAAATAGGCGGCACGTCGTGTCCCGCACCAGCACGTAACCGGTCGGCCCGGCGCGGCGCAGCAGCGTCTCGCCGAACAGCTCGTGCGGCCAAATCAGTCGCGAGCCGGAGCACGGAATTGCAGCCGGCTCTTCTGCGATCACTTGGCCAGCTGCATCATGCAGCAGCAGCGCGGTCGATGAGCGCGGCACCCATGGCGCCGAAGCCGGATAGATCAGCACGGCGAAGCTGCGCCGCCTATTATCGCCGAGCTTCAGGAACAGTCGTGTCGAAAGACCCGGCGGCGGTCCGGAATAAGATTGGGGCTCATCCTTATAGGTCATGATGGTGTTAAAGATATGCGCGCCGAAGCTCGATTCCGCCGCGTGGCCGGAGACGCGATGTTCGTAGCGGAACAGTGCGTGCAGCCAGCCGTCCGCCTCGCCGCCGTCGCGGAAATCGTACACCAACTCGGCATGGCCAGCGCTCGTCGCCGCCACGTCAAGCGCGACCGAATGCGCACGCAGCAGGCGGCCGAGGAAGCGCTCATCCACCCGTTCCCCGTCGGCCGAGAAGACATCAAGTCGGATCGGCAGCCGCGTCTGCGTGACCGCCATCGGCGTCGGCTGCACGATGGTGCGGAACGTCGCCGGATCCAGTACGGGGAAGGGCAGCAGGTAATGCCGGCCCAGCTCGCGCTGCAGATGCGGGATGGCAGGATCCGGCTTGAGGTCGGCGCGCTCGACATTCACGTGCGCGATCCGCGTCCGCCCGCCGCGAATCACTTCGTAACGCGGGCGGACGACATGCCGGCCGGCGCGCAGCTCGATTTGTGCCGGCCACCGAACCTCCGGCAGTAGCTTCGCCACATCGACTTCCATCGTTGCAAACGGTCCGAGCGGACAATCCAGCGGCACCGGACGCTCGGCGCCCATGCGGTCCAGCGCGACGGCGCCAGGCGGGATCGGCGCCGCGTGGCTGTTCTGCAGCCATAGGATGACGCGCTCGTCGTCGCGCGGGGCCGGCAGGCCGGCGTAGCGGTCGGACGGCCAGGCATTCGCGTCATGGGTGCACGACAGGCTCGGCCCGCCGGCAGACGCAAACGTGTCCAGCGCGTATTTCACCACGTCGTGACCCGCCACGCCGATCGCGTGCACAAAGAGCTGGCCGGTGAACTCCGGCAGGTCGAAGCGGGCGCGTACTTCGCGGCTGTCGATCGCGAAGCCGGTAGGGCCTGGGGGGAGTTCCTGTTCCCATGTGGCCAGCGCGCAGCCGTCGGCGGCGAACAGTCGCAGCCACAGTCGGACGGGGCCGGCGCCATACCCCGCCCAGTAATTGGCCGACACCAGCCGGGTGGACAGACCGCCCTGCTCGCGAAAGAAGACGAAATTGGTGGCGAAATTTAGCCGGTCGAGATAGCGGCCGCGGCTGGTCAGCAGCGTCGGCGGCAGCTTCGCCTCGTCGAGCGTCAGCACTCGGGCGCCCTGGGGAAGGAAGGGCGCGATCCGTGCTGCGATCCGGCCGGCATCGAAGGCGGCGATCAGCACCGTGCGGGCCCCAGACTTCGGGAGCGCGGTCAGCGGTTGTGCTCTCAGCCCAGCCAGCTCGCCGCCGAGCGCCGTCACGTCATGCACGAACAGCGAAGCGAGGCCGGGCGGACGCGGATACATCGCGAGCAGAGCCGCCGCGAGGCGGTCCGGATCGTACAGCGCGACCGGCCCCGCCGCCGCCAGGCCGGCGTTGAGCCGCGCCACACCCTCCGCGGCCAGCGGATGGGCCAGGGCCTTGTAGATCACGTTGCCGCCGGCGCGCTGGTCGAAAGTCTCGATCGCAAGCATCTCGTTCCCCGCTAGACCCCAAGCCGCCGGCGTAGCTCCGCGGCGGCTTCCGGCGTGTCGTTCAACGGTGCGACGGGCCATGTCTCGAGCCGGCCGGCAAATCGGCGGATTCGGCGCTCGGCGAGCAGCGGCTCGAGAAACAGACTGTTGCGCCGCGAACGGCCGGGCAGGGCGGCTACCATGACTGGGGCCTTTGTGGCCACTGCCTCGGAGATCATCGAGACGCTGTCGCTGGTCACCAGGATCGCGTCGGCCAGCGCCAGCATGGCGAAATAAGGATTGTCGCCAACACCGTCCCAGATCCAGGCGCCGAGTGGAGCAAGCGCATCGCGCAGCACACGGGCCGCCGCCGGATCAGTGCGGCGGGAACTGGTCAGCACCAAGCCAGCGCCGTCGCGCCGCATCATCTCCGCGAGATCGCCGGCGAGCCGAGCTGCGACCGCGCGGTTGAGTCGCAGGCGGCCGTTGCTGCCGCCGACGAGCACCGCGACCAGTGGACGCGGCAGGGGGGCAAAGGCGTCGCGCCAATCCTGACAAGCGGCGGCCAGACGCGCGGGCGTGACCCGGTGCAGGGCGGTGCGGGTGACCACCACGTTCGGGCCGGTCAGCTCGTCGTGGCGGTTGACGACGATCAGGTCGAACCGGTTCGGTGCCATGCGGGGATGTTGGACCTGCACAGCGGCCGGGCCGCGAGGGCGGAGCGCGGCCCCGACGGCCGCCGCCACGCCGCCGCACCCGATGACCACGGCGGGCAAAGGTGGCCGCACCGCCTCGGGGACCGCGGCGAGCGGTGCCGGCCAGGCCGCCGCCGGCAGGAAGCGCCACGGCGCGCTCGGTTGCAGCACCCGCAGCTCAGGCGACAGGCCGGCGGCTTCGGCTAAGCCGAGCGCTTGCGCTTGCAATCCGGCATAGGGCTCGCTGATGACCCAGGACGAAGCGATTGTGCTCACCGGCCGCGGAAGGCGGGCTTTCGCTTTTCCTTATAGGCGCGGATGCCCTCCTGCATGTCCTCGCTGACGCGCACCCTGGCGATGGCTTGGCTGGTTGCCACCATCCGCTCGATCGGTCCCACCGGCAGGATCTCGTTCGCCAGCCGCTTCAGCGTGCCCAGCACCAGCGGCGCGTGATCGAGCAGCTCCTCGGCCATGCGCAGCGCTTCCGCTTCGTGCTGGCCGTCGGGCACCAGCCGGTTGGCGAACCCGACGTCATAGGCGCGCTGTGCCGAAATCCTGCTACCCAGCAGCATCATCTCCATCGCCAGGTGGTGGGGCATGCGGGTCACCAGCGAGCTGATCATCCCGCCAGTCGTGCCGAGCTTCGCCTCCGGGTAGTAGAACACCGTGCTTTCGGCGGCGACCAGCAGGTCGCACATCATCACCAGCACCACGCCGCCACCGACGCACCAGCCGGAGGTGGCTGATATCACCGGCTTGTCGGTGGTGAACCCGACACCGGGGATACAGCGCCACAGCTCGGGCAGGTCGTTCACGTCGGCCCCGGCGGTGAAGGCACGTTCGCCGGCGGCGCTGATGATGGCGACGCGTTGGTCGGAAGCGTCGAATGCGCGGAACGCGGCCTGCAGCTCCGCCGCGACGGCGCTGGAGATAGCGTTCAGCTTATCCGGACGGTTGATCCGAATCAGCGAGACCAGCCCGCGCTGTTCCACCGTCACCACGCCCATCGTCACCCTCTACGGCTCGCCCAGGAACGCCTTCACGTGCGCCGCCACGGACTCGGCCGTAGCGGCGAGCTCGGCATGCACCGGAACGGGCGCGGCGGCAATCCGCCGACGGTGGGTGTCGAGATCGGCGTTCTTCGTCGGCAGGTGCGCGGCGGCGACCGCCAAGCTGGTTTGCAGATCGTTGGGCGGGCGCGCCCGGGCCGCAACCAGCGCCGCCGCCGAGGTCGGCGGCTTGGGGGCAGCGATGAGCTCCGACCCGTCGTTCAAGACGCCGTCATCCAATACCGAAATGAGGTCGGGTGCGGCGGCATCGTGAGTGGTCCAAGCGTAAAGCGGCGGCGCAACGTAGCGATGATCGAGGTGTGGTCGAACGGCACCGCGCTGCTCGGCCGGACGATGCTGCCCGCCTTTATGTGCGGCGAGACGATGACGGCGGGTACGCGCACACCGAGCCGGTCGAAGGCGAACCCGTCTGGATAAGGTCCGCCGGGCGGCGTGGCCGCGGGCGGCAGCACATGGTCGTAGCAGCCGCCGTGCTCGTCGTACGTGATCAACAGCAGGGTCTGCCGCCAATGCGGCCCGCCTCGGACCGCGTTGTACACCGAGGCGATGAGCTGCTCGCCGTAGCCGATGGCGTGCGGCGGGTGTTGATCGTCGGGGAAAGTGCCGAGCAGAACGTCGGTGAAATAACGCGGTTCAATGAAGCTGTAGGCTGGGAGATTACCCTTTGCCGCGTCGGCCACAAACTGCTCGAAGCGGCAGAAATGCCGCGGCGCATCGTGCCAGATCGTCGACAGGGTCGCGGCTTGCGGAATGTCGTGGAAATAGACGCGCCAGTTCTGACCGGCCTTTTCCAGCAGGTTGAACACGGTCGGCATCTCGTAGGGGAAATGTGTCGGCGAGTTGTTCACCCAACCGCCGGCAGTGCCGCAATGGGCGAAGAACCGGTTCGGCCAGGTCTGGCACGGGGCGGAGGCGAACCAGCGGTCGCTGACGCCGAACGCCGTCGCCAGTTCGCTAAGAACTGGCACCTGACCCGGGGTGAAGTAGTGCATGACCGCACGAGGGTCGTACGGAGCGTCGGCCGGCGGCCGGCGCACGTAGTTATCGACGAAACCTCCCATTGGCGCGTCCTGGTGCAGCCCATAAAGCTGCACCGCGATGTCGGTGAATTTCTCACCCGGATCGGGGTCGGGGATCGTGGCGATGGCCGGGTTCATGCCTGGGTCGTTCCACACCGGCACCGGCTGCTCGCCGTCGGCGCGATGCCAGACGTTGCTCTCGTTGCCGGTAAGACCATCGAATCCAGGCGTGGCATCGTGCAGCTTGCCAAGCATGCTGTCGAACGAGCGGTTCTCCAGCATCAGCACCACGACGTGCTCGAGATCCATGCTTCTCTTCCCCGACCGCTATCGGCCGGCGCGCGGCGTCAGCTCTGCGTGCCCTCGATCACCTCGCCGAAGCGCACCCAGGTCTTGCCGTCCCACCTGACGAGCTGCATCGCCCGGATCGGATGGTAGTTGGTAGGGCTGGTGTTGATCTTGATCCCCGGCAGCAGCACGGGGTCCTCCATGTCCTTGATGTTGGTCGCCTGCTTCATCACGTTCTCACGCGAGAAGTCGCCGTTGCACTGCTCAAGCACCTTCCACATCGTATAACTGGTGCCATAGCCGGCGATATAGCCGCCATCGGTGATGTCGGCGTCGGGCAAGTACTTCGCCATGAACTGCTTGAAGCCCTGCATGCCAGGATCGCTGTCCCAGGCCGGGTCCGCCGAGTCCTTGACATATTGCGTGCTGAGCATGCCGATTGCTTTCTCGGGTCCGGCCGGACGGATCACCGCGCCGACCGAGATCGCGACGTTGGTCATGAAGAACATCGGCTTCCAGTTGAGGTCGTACACCTTGCGGATCGCCTGGGCGGCGAATTTCGGGGTGGCGACCACCAGCAGCACGTCAGCGCCGGAGGATTGCAGCTCGGCGATCTGGGAATCGACGGTGGGGTCGGTCACCTCATAGGTGATCGACTTCACCACGTGCTTATCCCAGTCCTGGCCCAGAATGTCCCTGACGCCGATCGGGTAGTCCTTTCCGAAATCGTCGTTCTGATAAAGAATTCCCAGTTTGGCGTCGGGTTTCTGCTTGAGCATGTACTTGGTGTAGATTTGCGCCTCGGTCCGGTAGCTGGGCTGCCAGCCGATGGTCCACGGATATTCCTTGTAATTGCCCCACTTGTCGGCGCCGGTGGCGACGAAGAGCTGCGGCACCTTGTGCTGGTTGAGGTATCGCTCGATCGCCGAGTTGGTGGGGGTGCCGAGGGTGTGGAACAGGAAATCGACCTCATCCTGCTCGACGAGCCGGCGAACCTGCTCGACGGTCTTGGGCGGGCTGTAGCCGTCGTCGTAGGAGAGGAAGTCAATCTTTCGGCCACCGACGCCACCCTGGTCGTTGACCCATTTGAAGAACGCGCTATCGGCCTTGCCGACGCTGGCATAGGCCGAGGCCGGGCCGCTATAGGGCATGGTGTTGCCGATCTTGAGCGTGGTCGCGGTCACGCCCGGCGTGGCCGCCGCGCGGGCGTGCGGGCCAGCCGAGGCGGCGACCGCCGCGATGCTGCCGGTGAGGGCCGTTCGTCTGCTGATCATCCCGCCGTTCCTTTCCTGGTCTGGCGCCACCCGGCGGCTCGGGCCGAGGCGGCGCGCAAGTCTGACCCGGTTTGGCCGGCATGCTCAAGCGGGGGTTGTCGGGCGGGGGCCGGGGCGCTACATCGCGCCCGTGCGGCGCCCGTAGCTCAATTGGATAGAGCACCAGACTACGGATCTGGGGGTTAGGAGTTCGAATCTTCTCGGGCGCGCCAGTGTAAGCCATTGAAGGCGCTAACACTTTCGCGGGTTGCGGTGGATTGCCCGTCTGTCGCGATGCGCCCTCTGCGGACAATATGCGGACATAAGGGTGGAAAAGCCGGCTGGGCGGCCCGCAACGTGATATAGCGCTTGCGTGCGCCGAACTTTTTGATCCAGTCCCGCTGCCGACTATCGAAAAGGAGTCGGCACATGCCGCGATCCCGCCCGCGCCGCACTGACGCCAGCCCCACTGTCCCCGACCTACCGCCGGACCTCGCGTCGCTGCTCGCCACCCTACCGCCTCGGGTAGATCGCCGCACCGCAGCGGAGATCGTCACGCGCCACTGCTACCGCGTCTCTCGCGCTCCCTCGAAAGGTGGCCGGTGCCTGTCCGTGTCTAACAGGACGCGCCACCGGCGATGTTGGACGCCATGGTCCCGGATGGCGCATAATCGACCCATAAACGATAACGGGAGGGGGATAATGACATCGAACAGACTGGCCGCCATGATAGCCGGTGCCGCGCTCAGCGCGATGCTTGCCGTCTCGGCGACCGCCAAAACGCTCGTTTATTGCTCGGAAGGAAGCCCCGAAGGCTTCACCCCGGCGTTTTACACCTCCGGCACCACGTTCGACGCGACGTCCCTCCAGCTCTACAACCGCCTGGTCGAATTCAGGCGTGGCACCGTCGACCCGGTGCCCGGTCTGGCCGAGTCCTGGGATGTCACCGAAGACGGCCTGACCTACACATTCCATCTGCGCCACAACGTGAAGTTCCATACCACACCCTGGTTCACCCCGACGCGTGATTTCAACGCCGACGATGTGCTGTTCAGCTTCAACCGTCAGTGGAAGCAGGACGATCCGTGGCGCAAGGTTTCCGGCAGCAACTTTCCCTATTTCAACGACATGAGTTTTCCGCAAATCCTGAAATCCATCACCAAGGCCGACGACTACACCGTCGTCTTCACGCTCAACCGCCCCGAGGCGCCGTTTATCTCCGAAGTTGGAATGGATTTCGCCTCCATCCAGTCCGCTGAATATGCCGACAAGATGATGAAGGCCGGCACGCCCGAAAAATTCGACCAGCTCCCGGTCGGTACCGGCCCTTTCGTGTTCGTGAATTACCAGCCGGACGCGATCATCCGCTATACCGCCAATCCCAGCTACTGGAACGGGCGCCCAAAGATCGACAATCTGGTATTCGCGATCACCCTCAATCCGTCGGTTCGTTTCGCGAAGCTGAAAGCCGATGAGTGCCAGATCATCGCCTTCCCGAATCCCGCCGACCTCCCAGCCATGAAGGCAGATCCCAACCTGAAGGTGCTCAGCGGCGCCGCGCTGAACATCGGCTACTGGGCGTTCAATACGGAAAAAAAGCCGTTCGATGACGTACGGGTGCGCCGCGCGATGGCGATGGCGATCGACAAAAAGGCGATTCTTAACTCGGTCTTCCTTGGCACCGGCGTAAACGCAGTAAACCTGATTCCGCCCAATCTCTGGTCCTACAACAAGGACGTGAAGGATTATCCGTACGACCCGGATGCAGCGAAGAAACTGCTCGCCGATGCCGGCTATCCCAACGGCTTCTCCACCGACATTTGGGCGATGCCGGTACAGCGCCCTTACAACCCCAATGCCAAGCGCATGGCCGAATCCATCCAGGCCGATCTGGCGAAGATCGGCGTCAACGCGCGGATCGTCACCTACGAATGGGGAGAGTATCTGAAACGCGTACGGCAAGGCGATCATCAGACGGTGCTGCTAGGCTGGAGCGCCGATATCGGCGACCCCGATAATTTCTTCTACGTGCTGCTAAGCTGCGCGGCGGCAAAGAACGGATCAGCAAGCCGCTGGTGCAACAAGGATTACGATGATCTCGTCACCCAGGCCAAGCAGCTCACCACGCGCTCGCAACGAACCCCGTTGTATGAGAAAGCCCAGGTGATCATGAAGCAGGAAGTACCCTTGGTGACCATCGCGCATTCCGTGGTCAGCGTGCCGATGCGCAAGAACGTGGTCGGCTTCCAGCTCAGCCCGCTCGGCTCACCGCACTATTTCGACCAGGTGGATTTGCAATAGCGGTCCGGACGCCGAACACCTCTCCGTTCATCACCGAGAGCTGCGCACTCCTGAGAAAGTCCTCGTACTCCCGCGCCATCCCTGGAGCATGCTTTGCCGTTGCGCTATCGGGGCACTTTAGACGGTGGTTGGGAGCCATTCATTGCCCAAACCAAGCTCTCTGGCGGCTGGCGTGGGCTGGGTCTGTGCCCTTGTCCCGTGATTGAGCGCGCCGACGGTCGTCGTAGCTCGAGTGTCACCACCCCGATGAGGTTCCCCGTGGCCACGCTTCCCGTCGCACCCTGCTGACGTGAACGGGCAGACGGTGATCGAGCACTGGGTGATCCACGGCGCCGGCAATTCCGCATCGGCGGCCTTCGCTACGGAGATCTCGAGGCCCCAGACGTTCACAGGCGCCTGCATCAGCCCAAGCCGAAGCGCGCTCTGCAGCTCCCAGTGTGACGTTGCGGAAGGCCAAGCAAAACGTCGGGGCTTGCGCTGCCCGCACGCTCGGCGTCGACACCAACGTTGTCTCGGGACACGCGCACGACCGGGGCCAGGCCCGCCTGAGCGACTGTATGCCCAGACTGACATCGCGGGCCTGTCCCCGAAGATCGACGCGTCCCCGAAACTGCAGCGGGACACTTGATGGCGGCGAGGTGCGCGGCGCGTACCAACGGTATCGGTTTGGCGATGGACATCGCTACCCAACTCGACCACAAGTTCGCTTTCCCGCGTCGCGAACACCGCAGCCTGACCGTCAAGCCCGATCCGCTCCTGCCGGAGCAAATTGGACCGCGTCAGCACAGGGGGCGAGGGTGCGGAAACTGTCGCCGATCATTGCATGCGAGCGGCTACCGTGCGTTCTCGCGCGCTTGGGCCTTCCGCTCCCTGTCGGGAAGCCGTCGGAGCTACAGATCCGTCACGCTCATGATGACCCGATCAACCATGCCATAGGCGACCGCCTCCTCAGTGTTCATCCAATAGTTGCGGTCGGTGTCGCGCTCAACCTTCTCGTAAGGCTGTCCCGTCTCGCGGGCGATGATGCGGTTGATGCGCTCGCGCATCTTGATGATTTCACGGGCCTCGATGTCGATGTCTGTCGCCGGGCCGCGAACCCCACCCATCGGCTGGTGCAGCAGAAAGCGAGTGTTGGGCAGGCAGAACCGTCGCTCCTTGACGCCTGCCAGGAAGATGAGTGCCCCGGCGCTTGCCACCCAACCGGTCCCTATGACCCGCACCGGAGCAGCGGCGTCGACGAAGCGGATCATGTCGTGGATGGTGTCGCCACTCTCGACGTGCCCGCCAGGCGAGTTGACATAGACATCGATCGGCTTGTCGGAGTCACCAGCCAGGGCCAGCAGCCGGCCGGTGACGTCACGCGCTACTTTGTCAGTGATCGCGCCGAACACCAGCACCTTGCGCTGGTTAAAAAGCCGGCTCTCGAGTTCGTTGACGGGTGACGACAGCGTCCTGTTGTCGCCCGGCTCTTGAGGTTCTGGGCCTCCTGGCTCCGGAACCTCGGGGTCATCATCGTCAAGCCAACGTACGAGGCGGTTTGAAAGAGTCTAAAGTGCGCTCCTGAGCTGGCGTGGGCTGAAGTATAGCGCTTGTTCCCGAAACCTGCTCCCCCTCTCGACCCGGCCGCTCACGTCTTGGCATATCTGTACCATCCGGCCACCCGGTCCCCCTACTGCCGCTCGCCTCGGTTCGTCTCGGCCCCCACTGATTAGTTAGACCCCGATGTTCCCCGGCATCTGGTTGCGAGGTCGGTTCGAGCGGCATCGGACTGGCTCGCAATTGCGGACCCATGTGCTGCCGCTGATGTTCGATCGCAAATACGTTGCTGTAGAGCTGCGCTACCCACTGCCGACCTTCCATTGTCAGCTCGAGATGGTGTATGGCGTCGTTTATGTAGGGTTCCACCTTAGTCCAGAAGAAACGGGGGTATCGCTCGGCCACGTCGGCCGGATTGGTATAACCTAGCTTCTCATTCACCCCGATCTCAGCGAACTCATGGAAGAGTGCATTGAGCTTGCGCGGATACAGCGGATCTGCGAGTTGTCCAATAAGATCGGCAGCACGCAGCAGGCCGGCCTCCGTGTTGGTTTCCGCGTGATCCCCATCGTTTGGTACTGGAAAGCGCGTCAGCTCGATTGCTCGCGCAATTCGCTCGCCATCGATGAGAGGGTGGGATCTGAAGCGCTCGCGTACTACGACCTGTGAGCGAAAGACGTGATAGGGGGCCAGGTATGCGTCGGAAGCGCCTCGGGGCAGAAATACGCAATTTCCCGCAGCGTCGATAACCTGCTGTTCGGCTTTATCATCAGTACAGACTCCGCGTAAGTAGCCAACATCGTGCGCGAGAGCCGCAATAATGAAATGCAACCAATCCTCTGGCGTTATATTCCGAGTAAGTCGAAGGCCACGCAAAATATCCTGGGCTACCAGTGTCACTAATGCCGTGTGTTCCGCGTCATGATAGAGAGCATCGCTGGTGGCGAGCCGTTCAATGACAAGCCGCGCCGCTTCGTCGAGAAGAGCAGCGATCCGTTGGTCTCCACTGCCGAAGCTGCGCAGGAAGATGCCGGACAACCGCTGGCCCAATTCATCCGCCAAAAGCGTCGTCGCATTCACCATACATTGCTCCTCTTGTGAGCTGTCGTGGAGATGGCCTGGAGCTTACATCTGCTCATCGCCATGACCAAGGGCAAAGTCTGCAATGATATGCGCCGCTCTTCAAGCGCGAGCGTCTCGTCTCATCCTAGCGGCGGGACGACTGTCTCCGGGCTGGCCGGCATTGGCTCGCCGCTGCATCCGTCGCCAGCCGGCACGCATCCAGATCAAGCTGACCTGAGTCGCGACATGCCATAAAGCTTGGCGAGCCATCGGCGGTGCACCTGTGTCCGGCGGTGGGTTGTGCTCTCTCTGTTCCAAACGAAAGGATCAGCAATCGGGGGCACTCGCGCAAGAGGGCTCTTTTCGGGCGCGCTGGTCCCGGGCTGTCTGACCCGACCGGCTTCTTCCGGCCCAGCCGAGATTGCGGCCTAATGGTCAGGATTCCATATGATTAAACCGCTGCCGGCGGGTGCCCGGCGCCGCCAACGCGTTCGTGCCTGCCATTAGGTGGCTTCATGGCGCCGGTCGCGATGGAGCAGCCGGTCGCCTACCTTGCGCGGTTGGGGTTGCTGATGAAGAGGCCGCTGGCGCCATCGGCGCCGGTCCAGGGGGAGTCGCCGCCAACGGGAATGGCTGTTGCTTGAAAGCTGACGACAGGGCTGGGGCCGCAGGGCCCAGGACCGGCGGCGGCTGTGTCGGCAAGCTCGGATTGACGACCGATATTTCCGCTGCCTGGGCTATCCCCGGCGAGACACCCATCACTGCCGCGATAACTGCGAGGAGCTTGCGCATTTTTCCCTCCCTGTCGCGCCAGCGCACATCGCCGGAGACTAGAGGATCCGCGTGGGCGCCACCACACTGAAGTTGGCGGTCTCGCGCACTCTCTCTGAGGTCGAGGTGCTTGCCTCAGACCCGCTCTGCGCAAAGGTGCTCGATCCTACGGCTAGCTATTGCCATCGCTGGCACCGAAAGAATCAGCCCCGCTGATCCATCGGCACGTAGTCGCGTCGGGGAGCCCCGGTGTAAATCTGCCGTGGCCGGCCGATCCGCTGCTCCGGGTCCTCCATCATCTCTTGCCACTGGCTGATCCAGCCCACCGTGCGCGACACTGCGAACAGTGCCGTGAACATGCTGGTTGGAAAGCCCATCGCTTTCAGGATGATCCCGGAATAGAAATCCACGTTCGGATACAGCTTGCGATCGACAAAATACTTGTCGTTGAGCGCGATCTTCTCGAGCTCGATCGCCAGGTCGAGCAGCGGATCATCCTTGATGCCGAGCTCGCGCAGCACATCGTGGCAGGCGCGCTGGATAATCTTGGCACGCGGGTCGTAGTTCTTGTACACCCGGTGGCCGAAGCCCATCAGCTTGGTGTGGCTGCCCTTCTCCTTCACCTCCGACAGAAACTCTGGGATGTTGCGGACATGGCCGATCTCGGCAAGCATCTTCAGCACCGCCTCGTTGGCTCCGCCATGCGCCGGCCCCCATAGGCTGGCGATGCCGGCGGCGATGCAGGCGAACGGGTTCGCCCCGGTCGAGCCCGCCAGCCGCACCGTGCTGGTCGAGGCGTTCTGCTCATGATCGGCGTGCAGGATCATGATCAGGTCCATCGCGCGGGCCAGTACCGGGTTGACCTTGTACTCCTCGGCAGGCACGGCATGGAACATGTGAATGAAATTCTCCGCGTAACCGAGGTCGTTGCGCGGGTACATGAACGGCTGGCCGATATTGTATTTGTGCGCCCAGGCGGCGATCGTCGGCATCTTGGCGATGAGCCGGAAGGCGCTGATGTGCCGGTGGTCGGAATTGTTGATATCGAGACTGTCGTGATAGAACGCCGACAGCGCGCCGACCACGCCGCACATCACCGCCATCGGATGCGCGTCGCGGCGGAAGCCGTTGTAGAATTGCCGGATCTGCTCGTGCAGCATGGTGTGCCGCATCACGCCGAGCTCGAATTCCTGGAGCTGCGCGGGGTTCGGCAGCTCGCCGTACATGATCAGGTAGGCGACTTCCAGGAAGTGGGAGCGCTCGGCGAGCTGCTCGATCGGGTAGCCGCGATACAGCAGCACGCCCTCGTCGCCGTCGATGTAGGTGATGCGGCTCTCGCAAGCCGCGGTCGCGCCGTAGCCGGGGTCGTAGGTGAAGATGCCGAGCCCGGAATAGAGCTTGCGGATATCGGCCACCGGCGGGCCGAGGGTACCCTCGATCAGCGGCAGGGTTGTAGACCGGTTGGAGCCGTCGAGCGTGATAGTGACCGACCGCTTTGCCGAGCCGCTCATGTTCGTTGTCCTTGCTGCCGGGGGGCGGCACCAGGCCGCCTCAAACCCGTTGCCCCAAAAATATGACCGAGGTTCGCCCTGTGCAACCTTCGCGCCCGCAGCAAAATTCCTCGACCCCGCTCAGGCCGCGCCGTCGCGACCGGCGTACAGATGCGGCCAGCGTCGCTTCACGACCGGGCTGTCAACGGCATAGGCGAGACAGGTGTTCAGCATCCGCTCTGCCCCGCCCATATGGTCGCTGATCCGTGTGTCCAAGGCATCGCCGGTCGCATGCGCCAGCTCCTTGCGCGCTCGCGCCGGACCGACGGTCTGGAACGCCGTGGTTGCCATTTGCTGCAACAGCTCTCGCAGATGGGTGCATCCGGCGGCACCGCCGACCCGCTGCGCCGCCTCCTTCAGGAAGCCGTTGCGGATCTGTAGCCCGACCAGCCGGGCAAAATTGGGCGCCGCCTGAGGGCAGACGGCATAGGGGCCGTGGTCGGTGGCCGCTTCGCAACCGACGATCCGCATTGTCTCGTCGATCGTCAGGCGCATCCACATCTCGTGCAACGGCTCGCCGGCGGCGATATGGCCGCGGTCCTGGCTGGGCAACGCGAAGGGCTTGGTGTCGGTCAGCCGGGCCTCGATGTCGAACAACCCGTCCTCGCGCCGATATCCACGCAGCGCGATGGCGCGCGTGTGCAGCTCTTCGCGTAGAACGGGCGGGCTCAGCGGCATGGGACGCGTCTCCTGCTGCGGTGCAGCAAGCGATATGGCATGCGACAGTGGCACGGCAAGCCGCACAGGACGGGTACCGGCGATCGCGCCGGATCGCCCCGACAGGAGGAACCCATGGGCGTCACGGCCACTATCGACCCGCGCGGCGTCGCGACCTTGACGATCGACAACGCCGCCAAGCTGAACACACTGCACAGCCGCCTCATGACCACCCTGGTCGCCGAAGCGGACGCGCTCGCCCAGCGCTCCGACCTTCGCGCCGTCGTGCTGCGCGGTACCGGGGAGCGTGCCTTCATCGGCGGTGCCGACATCACCGAGATGGCGGCGCTCGACGCGGCCACGGCCCGCGGGTTCATCACCCTGGTGCACCAAAGCTGCGAGGCGCTCCGCCGTATCCCGGTGCCGGTCCTGGCACGGATCAGCGGCTATGCGCTCGGCGCGGGGCTGGAGATTGCCGCCTCCTGCGACCTCCGCCTTGCCGCCAGCGATGCGCGCTTCGGCATGCCAGAGGTCAGGATCGGCATCCCCTCGGTGGTCGAGGCGGCGCTGCTGCCGAGGCTGATCGGTTGGGGCCGTACCCGGCGGCTGCTGCTCACCGGCGAGACGATCGACGCCGCGCAGGCACTCGCCTGGGGACTGGTCGAAGAGGTAGTGCCGTCCGAGGAGTTGGACGCAGCGGTCGAGCGGGTGCTCGTGTCGGTCCTTGCCAGCGGCCCGCATGCCGTGCGGCTACAGAAGGAGCTGATCCGCACCTGGGAGGAATACACATTGGCTGATGCCATCGAGCACGGCATCGACAGCTTCGTGCGAGCCTGGGACACTGACGAGCCGACCCGGCGGATGACGGAGTTCCTCCAGGCGATGCGGCGGCGCAAACAATGAGCGCCCTCGGGCCTACGTCCGCTGATGTCAGCCGTTGGGCGGCCCGGTCGCCAGGTTCGCGCTGCCTTTCGCGCCGAGCGCTTACGGCAGCGGGACGCTCAAGCTGAAGCCCGCGCGCACCGGCGGGTGCCGGCCGGGGAGTTCGTCGATCCGCGAGCCCGGCGTATAGCCCTCGCTCTGGTTGTATTGGTCAAGCGTGAAGAAACTGGGCGCGAGCCGTACACTGTCCGGCTGATCTTGCCCCGGCGCTTCAAGGGTCTGGCTGGGGACCGGTGCCGCGCGATCGGGCGGCCCGGCGGGAGGCGGCACCGGCGGCACCGGGAGTACGACGGTCGCACCCGTTGCCAGAAACGCCGCAAGCAGGGCGGGATACTCTCTCATGCCCGGAAACCTCCAACGATGCGGCCGATGCCGCGTGGATCTTCCCTCGGGTTTGCGGCAGGCGGTCCGAGCGGGCCGGGCCCGGCACCATGCCATGCGTGTAGCGCCCAGCGCACAGACGGGAATGCCACCTCGTCCCAGGGAATGTGGTCCCAGGGGAACAGTGTCACCTCCAGGCTTTCGGGTCCGGCCGCGAAGCGCGGCGCAGCAGCCCGGTTGGCGAACCGCGCTCGGAAGATGATCTGCACCTGGCCGATGCGGCTGATGCTGAACACGCCCAGTATGCCATCGATAGCGATCTCGGCCCGGGCCTCTTCCCAGGCTTCGCGGCTGGCGCCCTCCTCCGGCGTTTCGCCGAGTTCCAGATAGCCGGCGGGCAGGGTCCAAAAGCCGAGTCTCGGTTCGATCGCACGCCGACACATCAGCACCGCGCCGTCTTCGGCCACCACCGAGCCGACGACGATCCGCGGGTTCTCGTAGGCAATGTGGCCGCATTCCGGGCAGACCAACCGCTCCCGGTTGTCGCCGTCTGGGACGCGGCGAACGAACTCCGGCATGCGCGGCAGGATGCCGGGTTAACTGATTCGAATCAATCCCTCCGGCGCACAGGGAGAAAGCGCGGGCACGCCTGCGGTAGCGAGTCGGCCGCCAAGGAGAATGGCACCTGGATCGTGAGCTATACGGTGAGGTCGAGCAGCGAGCCGCGAGGCAGCGTTCGCGATGGCGGGGTGGTGGTGTCCCCTGAAGCAGGCGGGGTGCGCGACGTTGGCAGCGCCGAGGAAGTTGACGTCTGTTGCGATCGCCCGAATGGCCGCAGCGCGTCTGCCGGGCGGATGTTGCCTACGCCCGGAGTGGTGGCGACGGTGGGAGCGGAGACAGGCGAGACCATGACCGAAGCATCGTCTATTTCGACTAATAATCTCTGAACATGCCCGGGAGGACGCAAGGAATGTCATCGGATCGCCAACTCGTCGGCAAGACGGCGCTCGTGACCGGCGCCGGTCGGGGCCTTGGCCGTGCCTTCGCGGAGCACCTCGCCCGGCTCGGCTGCAACGTGGCCGTGCACGGCATGCGCGAGCACGGACCCGCCGAGTACGGCGAAGGCACCACGCTGACCGACACGGCACAAGAGATCGGCCGGCAGTTCGGCGTCAGAACGCTGCCGCTGCTCGGCGACCTGACCCGGATGGATCATGTCGAGCGCGTTGTGGAACAGGCAACCACAACGCTCGGGCCGATCCACGTATTGGTTCACAATGCCGGCGGCGACATCGGCCATGCCGGGGGCAAGCCGGATCCGAACGACGCGCTGATGGTCAAAGAGCCCGACATCCGCGCGGTGATCGAACGCAATCTGATGGGCACGATCTTCACCTGCCAGCTTGTTGGCCGCGCAATGGCCGAGCGGCGCGAGGGGCGGATCGTCACGGTCAGCTCGATCGCCGCCTATGGGGGACGGGCGGGCGGTGCGATTTATGCCACCGCGAAGGCGGCCGTGGTGCAGTACACGCGGTGCCTGGCTGCACAACTCCGCCCGTTCAACGTGACCGTGAACAGCATCGCGCCGGGCGATACGAGGACCGGCCGATTTCTCAATACCCGCGCGGTCGATCCGGCTCGGCTGGTCGAGTCCGGCACGCTGGAGCGCATCGCCCTGGTCGATGAGGTAGCCCGCGCGATCGAGCTGTTTGCCGGACCGATGGGCGATTTCATCACCGGGCAGGTGCTGCGGATCGACGGCGGGACGCAGTGCTGGCCAGCCTGACGTTGAGCCCCCCAGCCGACCGCCGCTGCCCGAGAGGATGCGTCGACTTGCCCATGACCGCAGCCCCGATGATCGATCCGAATAGAACTATCTTGTCTCGCCGGTCTTGCACTGAGGCCAAGCGCTCAGTTCTCGCAGTTCAGGCAGCGTTGCGCAGGCCGCCTTTGACGTAGCGCGCGAACAGGTCGAACAGGAGCCGCGTCACCGGGCCCACCGTGCCATCGCCGACCGGCTTTCCGTCAATCCGAACAATCGGCCTGACAAACGTGGTTGCAGCGGTGATGAACGCCTCGCGCGCATCGGCCAGCTCGTCGCGGCTGAAGGCGCGTTCGGCAAACTCGATGCCGTTCTCCCGCATCAATGCAAGCAGTGCGTCCCGGGTGCAGCCGGGCAGGATCCCGTTGTCGAGATGGCGCGTCCGCAACACGCCCACCCGATCGACCATCCAGAAATTGGTGGCCGCGCCTTCCGTGACCATGCCAGTTCCATCGACCAGGATCGCCTCCAGCACCCCCTGCTCGCGCGCGGCCTGACGAGCGAGCACGTTCGGCGTCAGCGCCACCGTTTTGATGTCGCAGCGCGCCCAGCGCTCGTCTGGGTGAGTGATCGCTGCCGCGGTCCATGCCTCGACATTGGTCGGGTAGGGCGGGATTCGCCGGATCGTTGCCACTATCGAGGGCGGTACGTGCTTGGAGGGGAAGGCGTGGTCCCGCCGAGCCACGCCACGGGTGACCTGCATGTACAGCAGGCCCTCGCGCAAACGGTTGCGGTGCGCCACCTCCAGCAGCACCTGGCGCAGCGCCGCCCGGCTCATCGGCTGCGGCAGACGCAGTTCGCGCAGCGAGCGCTCCAGACGGCCCAGATGCCTGTCCTCGTCGATCAGGCGTCCGTCGTACAGATGCACGACCTCATAAACGCCATCGGCAAACTGATAGCCACGGTCTTCGATGTTCACCGCCGCCTCGCGCTGCGGCAGGTAGCGTCCGTTCACGTAGGCGATGCGGGACATTCAGGGTTTCCGGTCGGCGATAGAATCGGGCATCAGCGCGCAAGGCCACTGATAACCGATCCGGCGCGTCCGGTCATCCGGGGATCAGCGTCGCCACAATGCTGCCGGCCGCGAGCACGACGCACAGAATCGTGAGCCACACCCCGCCGCGCCCGGACGTACGCCGCTCCTTGGGCGTGATGAACCAGTGGTCGTAGTGCCAACCGTCGCCGGGTTCGCGCGTCATCATGGCCGGTCAGCCGATGATCGCCGGAGCGTTGACATCCGGCTGGGCGACGGTCACGGCCGCAATTGCCATCAGGGCGCAGATCAGGGCGACCAGTATGGGCGCAATACGCATCCGCCGCACGGTCTTACGCGTCGTGCGGCTCACCGAGTGGTCATCGAACTGGTATGTTTCAAGGCGGCTGCTCATCGCACGCTCCGTGGTTCGGTGTGCGGAGAGTGCTCCGGGTTGGCAGCCGGCGCTGTGAACTAAGTCACTGTCGGGCGGAATTTACTCCGCGGTTATCGGACCGTCTGCGTCGCCTGCCGCCATTTCTCGACGACCTGGTCATCCGGCGGGTACAGCCCGGAAAGCGGCGCGCCGCGCTCGATCTGGCTCTTGATCCAGACTTCCACATCCTCGTGCTCGACTCCCTGGCGGGCAACCTCGTCCGCAAGGTGGCGCGGGATCACCGCCACGCCGTCGCCATCCGCCACCACGATGTCGTCCGGCTCGACCATGACGCCGCCGCAGCCGATCACCTGCTGCATGTCAGCCGCCATCAGCGAGCGGGGGCTCGGCGGCGGCGCGGCCGCACGCGCCCAGACCGGCAGCGCCATCCCGGCAATCACGCTGACATCGCGCATGCCGCCATCGGCGACGACGCCGGCAACGCCTAGCGCGATCAGGCGCGCCACGATCACGTCGCCGATCGCGCCCGACGTCTCGTCGCCACCCATGTCGAGCATCAGCACGCTGCCGGCGGGGATCGCATCCAGCCGGCCGTGCAGCCGACTGCCGGGGCTGACCGCGCTGGCGCGGTTCGTGTAGTCCTCGCGGATCGGCACGTAGCGGATCGTGAAGGCGGGACCGACGAAGCGGCAGCGCGCCGGGTTCAATGGACGCACGTTGCGTACGGCGCGGCTGCGCATGCCGCCGATCTTCATCAACAGCCCGGTGATCGTGTCCGTGCTGACGCGTTGAAGCAGCTCGACGGTCTCCGGTGCGAGTGTGGCGACTTGCGTGCTCATGCGGGCGTTCCCTGGTTTCGGTTCACGTGGATGGTAATTTCCTATTTGAGCCGTGGCTACCATGGGTTTTGCACACTCCGTCGGCGGCATCTGCTGCCGGCTATTGTGCTAGGCTCTGGGGACAGCCTGCTCGGCGCCTGAGCCGCACCCACTCGCGAATGGTTTGTTCATGCCTGATCGCCTCCATCCGATGCGCGGCGCCAACCGGCTCAAGCTGGGCATCTTCGCCGCCAATGCGGATGGCGGACTGACGCTGACGCGTGTGCCCGAACGCTGGCGCGCGGAATGGGCCGACGTGGTGGCGGCGGCGCAAATTGCCGACCGCGCCGGGCTGGAATTCTTCCTGCCGCTCGCGCGCTGGAAAGGCTTCGGCGGCGTGACGAACTCCCGCGAATGGTCGTTCGAGACACTGACCGAGGCGGCAGCTCTGGCCGGTCTGACCAAGCGGATTGCGCTGTTCGCCACCGTGCACGTGCCGATGGTGCATCCGGTATTCGCCGCCAAGGCACTGGCCACGATCGATCATGCCAGCCAGGGCCGCGCCGGCTTGAACATCGTTTGCGGCTGGAACCCGGAGGAGTTCGCCTGCTTCGGCCTGCCGATGATCCAGGACCGTTACGGCCACGGCCTCGAATGGTTCGAGATCCTGAGCCGCATCTATACCGAACCCTCGCCTTTCACTTCAAGGGCAGATATTACGACCTGCGCGGCGTTTCCGGAAAGCCGCGCCCAGTGCAGACGCCGCGGCCGGTGACGCTGAACGCCGGCTTCTCCCCGCCGGGACGCGATTTCGCCGCGCGGGCGGCAGATTTCCTGTTCACCACCTTCATCGAGCTCGACGCCGGTCGCGCGCAGATCGACGATATGCGCCGGCGGGCTAACGCAGCTGGCCGAGAAGTGGGCGTCTATACCACATGCCACGTTGTTTGCCGCGCGACGCAGGACAAGGCGGAGGCCTATTACGAACACTACGCCGTGGAGATGGAGGACACGGCCGCCACTGACCTCTACATGGGCAACAAGGAGAAGTTCTCCAGCTCGCACGATCCGGCGGCATATCGCCTGCATCGCAAGCGGTTCGTGGGCGGCGGAGGCACCTATCCGCTGGTCGGCACCCCGCATCGAATCGCCGAGGAGCTTGCGGCAATCAGCGAAGCCGGGTTCGAGGGCGTGGCGATCTCGTTCGTCAACTACAAGGACGAGCTGCCGTATTTCATCGACACAGTTCTGCCGCTGCTCTGCGAGGGCCGGCTGCGGAGCTATCCCTGAATGCGGGAAGGCACAAGCGCCAGCACTCTGCATGGGCTGCCAGTGCCACCGGCGATCTTGAGCGGAGCGGTAATCAGGATTGCTCCCTTGGGCGGCAGCTTGTCGAGGTTGGTCAGACTCGCCAGGCCAAACTTGCTCGCACCATGCATCCCGGCGTGGCACGGGAAGGGAGGATCGAAACGGAACGCCTGCCCGGCATCGGTGCCCACCGTCTCCGTGCCGAACCCGATGACATCGCGTTCCTTCACCAGGAAACTCACCGCCTCCGGCGAAGGACCCGGCGAGTGTGCTCCGCTGGCATCGGCGTTGAGGAAACTATCGGCATCGCCGCGGCGCGACCAACCACTGCGCAGCAGCACCCAGCTTTCCGCCTCGATCCCGCCGTGCTGCGCCTCCCAGGCCCGAATATGCTCGGGTGTCAGCAGAAAATCAGGATCAGCGTCGCACGAGGCAGTGCAGTCGATCACGTTGGCGGGCGCGACGAACCGGCGCGGCGGTATGGTATCGAGCGCATTGCCAGGCAGATCCTTGCCGGTGATCCAGTGCACGGGAGCATCGAAATGCGTCCCCGTATGCTCGCCAAGCGAGATGTTGCTCCAAGCCCAGGCTGGGCCGCGGCTGTCATATTCGGAAATACGCTCCGCCCGGAATGGCGCGGATTGGCCGAACTGTGGCGGCAGGCTGATGATCGGCGTTGTCGGTTCCAGCGGATGGGCTAGTGTTCTGACTCTGACACTTCGATCCCGACCGGGATGGCGGGATCGGCCGCGAACCAGATGGAGGCCGGGGATCGAAGCGATAGGATCGCAACACTAGGTCGATCATCTCCACTGCACCCGAGGCAAGCGCCTCCACCAGCTCCATCAAGATGCTCGCACTCATCAGGTCCCCTCCTCCACCGTGTGGTTTAGTGTGAAGCTTATATACTGTGCGATGGATCAATGACGCTTGCCCCCTCACCCGCTGCCCGGCCCTGGAAGGGCCTCGACACCGCGCGCATGCCGACATTCATCGGCTATGAGCAGGCCGAGCGCATGGTCATCGCACTGCTGGAGCCGGCGATGCGCTGGCGCCCGGATGCCGTGGCGGGCATCGCGCGTGGCGGACTGGTGCCGGCCACGATGGCGGCCTGCACGCTTGCCTTGCCGCTGGCGATGATCGCCGCCGACCGCCACACAAACAAGGTCACGTGGATCGGCCCACCGCCACCTGGGCGGCGCTTGCTGCTGGTCGACGATTGCTGCGCCACCGGCCAGACAATGCGCACTGTCCGCGCGGCGCTGCAGCGTCAGAGCCGTGAGGTGCTGACGCTCACCGTTGTGCACGACCCCGAGACCACCTCCTATAGCCCGGACCTGTCACATCCGATGCGTGAGCTGTTCCGCTTCCCCTGGGAACGCGGCGAAGCAACACCGGCCGCCCGCGCCCTGCGTGCCACAGGCGCGAACGCGGACCGCCGCACCGAAGCGCCTTTTGTCGGCCTCGACCTCGATGGCCTGTTTCTGGCCGCCGCTCCCATCGCGTTGCCGCCTTTCGCATCAGACCGCGCGGTGCTGATCAGCACACGTCCGGAGAGCCAACGCGCACGCATTGCTGACGGCCTGGCGCGCCGGGTGCCCGCTGCGGTGCCGTTGGAATTTTCTCCGGTCGATCTGCCGCCCGACCCCGCTTCGTTGGCGCGCTACAAGGCCGAGGCAGCGACCCGCTGGGGCTGCACCACGTTCATCGAGACCAACCCGGAGCAGGCGATCCGGATCGCCGCGCTTGCGCCGCATCTGCTGGTAAGCTGGTGGTCGACCGCCGATTTGCGCGCTTGGCCGATCGGCGCCACCGCGCAACCGCGTGCTGCCTCGGCGGGAGTCCCAGATTTCAAACCGGCTCCATGACGCGGCCCCTGAAGCGGTTTGCTTCGCGGTCGCCGAAGAAAATATCCGTGGTAATCTCCTCCACTCCACGGCAGCCGGTATAGGCCATCGTCTTGTCCATCTCGTTGCGGATAACGCCGATCGCCTTCTCCGCCCCGGCTTGGCCGCCGACCGCGGTGCCATACAGCGTCGCGCGTCCGGTCAGCACCGCTTTTGCCCCTAGCGCCAGCGCTTTCACGATATCCGAACCGCGCCGCACCCCGCTGTCCAGAATCACCGTGGCACGGTCGCCGACCGCCTCTGCAATCTCCGGCAGCGCGTCAATCGAGGCGACGGCGCTGTCCATATTGCGTCCGCCGTGGTTGGAGACGACGATCCCGTCCACCCCGTACTCGATCGCCCGCAATGCATCGTCGGGCCGGTTGATGCCCTTGAGCATCAGCACGCCCGGCCACTTATCGCGGAAGATGCGGATGTCATCCCAGCACAGCGTGTCCTGGCTCATCACTTCGCGAACCGATGCGTCACTGGTCACCGGACGACGGAACTGTTCAGGGAAGTTTTCGTAACGCGGCATACCGATTGTGGCGAGATACTTCATTAGCACATTCGCCACCCATTGCGGGTGCATAGCCACGTCCGTGATGAAACGCGGAGTGGCGTGGAACGGCAGCATGAATCCATTGCGCGGATTGTACTCGCGGTTCGGCGGCACGATCGTATCGACCGTAATGAGCAGTGCCTCGAACCCGTTGCGGTGCGCCCGCTCGATGAGCTGATAGGACAGCTCCCGCTGCTTCCACACGTAAAGCTGGAACCACAACCGCCCGCCGGCCTCTTTGGCAATCTTCTCCATCGAGGTCATCGCGCTGGTCGCCAGCGTGAACGGAATTTTCGCCGCCGCCGCCGCCTTCGCCAGCTCCAGCTCGCCTTCATGCCAGCATAGTCCGGCCGCTCCGGTCGGCGCGATCGCCATGGGCATGCCGGCGGGCTTGCCGAACAGCGTTGTCGCCACGCTGCGACCAGAGACATCGACCAGCGCGCGGTGGCGTAGCTTGATGCGCTCGAAGCCGGCGCGGTTGTTGCGCAATGCCACCTCGTCCTCGCTCCCGCGATCGACAAACTCGAACACGCCGCGAGGCAGGCGCCGCCGAGCGGCCAGCCGTAGGTCGTTGATGTTGTAGCAGCGATCCAGTGCCGACATTCACGTCTCTCCCGATGACCAAATGATGAAGCGTGACTGCCGGTTGTCAAGCGACCGTGCCGGGCTTACTGCCATGTCGACATGTGCCCTTTGACCGGTGCGCGGCTGAGATGGAGTCCCCCTCTGCCGCTCTGCGCGAGAGGTGAATAGTGTCTGATGCTTCACGCGGCGCTGGGTGAGGTCGGGCTGCTTGCGCTCGCGTGGCTTGTCTCGGAGGCGCGCGGGCGGATTCCATGGCGCACGGTCGCAGCCGGAATCGGGCTGCAGATCACTCTCGCGGTTCTGCTGATACATTTCCCGCCGGCGATCGATCTCATCTTGCTGCTGAACCGTGGCGCCAATGCGCTGCAAGCAGCGACGGATGCCGGCACCGGGTTCGTCTTCGGCTATCTGGGTGGCGGCGCGTTGCCTTTCGTCGAGATCCATCCCGGGGCCAGCTTTATCCTTGCATTCAAGGCAATGCCGCTGGTCATCGTGATCAGCGCTTTGGCGTCCCTGCTGTTCTACTGGGGCATCCTGCAACGGATCACGGCAGCCTTCGCCTGGCTGTTGCGCCGAGTGATGGGGATCGGCGGTGCGCTCGCGCTGGGCGCCGCGGTGCACGTGTTCGTTGGCATGATCGAGGCGCCGCTGCTGGTACGTCCGTATCTCGCGCGCATGCAGCGAGGCGAGTTGTTCGCCCTGATGACCTGCGGCATGGCCGGCGTGGCCGGTACGGTCATGGTGATCTATGCGGGTTTTCTGGCGCCGATCATTCCGAATGCGCTCGGTAGCATCCTGATCGCCTCGGTGGTGAGCACGCCGGCGGCGCTGGCGGTGGCGGCGGTGATGGTGCCGTTCGGACCGGCGCCGGCCGACGCCGCCCGGCTGGAGCTGCATGGCAAGCCGGCCAGCGCGCTGGATGCGCTGGTGCGCGGCACGCTGGACGGCATTCCCATCCTGGCCGGCATTCTCGCCACCTTATTGGTGGCGGTCGCCGTGGTGGCGTTACTGAACATGGCGCTTGGGTTGCTGCCGCACTGGGGCGATACGCCGATCAGCTTGCAGGAAATCTTCGCGATGCCGTTCCGGCCGGTGATGTGGCTGATCGGCATTCCCTGGACCGAATCCGGGCCGGCGGCAGCGCTGATGGCGACCAAGACGGTGCTCAACGAGTTCGTCGCCTATGCGAGTCTGGGCTCCGGCGGGGCGGGCATGTTCTCGCCTCGCTCGCGCCTGATCCTGACCTATGCGTTGTGCGGCTTCGCCAATTTCGGCAGCCTCGGCATCCTGATCGGCGGATTGGGAGCGATGGTGCCGGAGCGGCGGGAGGAAGTGGTCGCGCTGGGGCTGCGCTCGATCCTGTCCGGCACGCTGGCAACGTGCATGAGTGGGGCGTTGGCGGGCGCTTTGGCGTAGAAGGTTCCGAAGGGGAGGCGAACATGCACTGGACCGAACGCCGCGAACGCTACCGGGCTATCTTGGCGGGCGATGCCTGTGTTCATCCGGGATCGGTGTTTGACCCGATATCGGCGCGCATTGCCGAGGATTTGGGGTTCGAAGTGGGGATGTTCGCCGGGTCGATCGCCAGCTACACGGTGCTGGGCGCGCCCGATCTCATCGTGCTGACTCTGTCGGAATTCGCTGCCCAGGCATTGCGCATCAGCCGCGCTGGCAAGCTGCCCTTATGGTCGATGCCGACCACGGCTACGGCAATGCGCTGAACGTGATGCGCACCGTCGAGGAGTTGGAGACCGCCGGCGTCGCCGCACTGACCATCGAGGACACGCGGCTACCGCGCGGCTACGGCGAAGCGAAGCCGACACTTGTTTCGTTGGAAGAGGGTGTCGGCAAGATGCGCGCTGCGCGGGCCGGCCGGCAGGACCCCGCGCTCTGCGTGATCGGGCGCACCAGCGCACCGAGCCTGACTGGGACCGAGGACGCAATCGCCCGCGCCCGTGCCTATGAGGCGGCGGGCGTGGATGGGCTGTTCTTTGCCGGCGGGATGACGCGGGCGCAGCTCGATGCGATTGCTGACGCGGTGAAGTTGCCGTTGCTGCTGGGTGGGGTCGGGCCGGAGCTGGCAGACCGCGACTATCTGGCGAGCCGACGGGTGCGGATCGCATTGCAGGGACATCAACCATTCGCCGCGGCAGTGCAGGCGGTGTATGCGACATTGAAGGCGCTGCGCGAGGGAACACCGCCGGGGAAACTCACCGGGATCGCACCGCCAGAGCTGATGAAGAGAGTGCTGCGGGAGGGCGCCTACGACGGCTGGACGAAGTCGTTTCTGGGCGGGTGAGGACACCGTGCTGCCTGGTGCTGACGTTGCAAAAGATTTTAGCACGGAGGAAGAGCGAGGCACACGGGGGGCCACGGAGTTGCAATTCGCTCAGTCCTTCAGCGACGCCCCGAGCGCATCGAGCAGATGGGCCGTGCCGTGCTCGCGGGAGCCTGCGTCGTCATAGCCGTCGAGGAATGCACCCTGCTCGGTGACCATCAGCGTGGTCTTCCCGTCCTCGGCCTTCAATTGCACGGTGGCCAGCGACACAGAGATCTTCTTGTCGTCCAGGTGCATCTGGTAGCTGTAAACCAACCGCTCATTCGGGACCACGTCGTGATAGACGGCGTCGAACGTGGTAACCACTCCGCCCTCCCAACGGCCCTTCAGCCGCTCGCGTCCGCCGACGCGCACGTCCATCTGCCGCTCGAGCAATTCCCAACGGCCGGGTGAGCCGCCGAACCACTTTTGCTTGGCCGCCTCATCGGTCAACGCCTTCCACACCCGCGCGACGGGCGCGTCATAAGTGCGCTGGAGATGGAAGGTGGCGTGCACCACCGAGCGGATGCCGGTCTCAGTTCCACCCTGCATGCGCACCACCTCCTTCTCCAGCTTGTCGAGCGTGGTGCGCCATCCGTCCGGCGCGCCTGTCACCATCCATGCCATCGACGGATCGATAACCGTGTAGGTCTGTACCACGTCCATTCGCGTTCCGCCGAGCGCGTCGAAGAACTCAACCTGGGTATGGGCGCGGAACAGCTCCTTCCCGACGCTATCGGTGACAAGCATGTCGATCACCAGCCTTGCGTGAGGCGCGACCTCAACAAAGGTGCCGCGGATCCAGTGTTCCTCCCCGGTGGGCGAGCGCATGCAGATTTCGAACGGGCCGCCGACCTTCATCTGCACATTCGCGTCCGGGACGGTGAAAGTCTCCGGGCTGAACCAGCGCTTGACGTGGTCGGCAGAGCTCCAGGCCTTGAACACCGTCTCGCGCGGGGCGTGGAAAACACGGGAAAGCCTGAGCGGCGGCGGTTGCTGACCGGTGGCGTCCGGTTTCGCGTCAGTCATCCGTGTCTCCGTTTTCCAGGGTTTTCAGGTACTCGCCCAACCGGTCGAGGCGGCGCTCCCACTCGATCCGCCTGGAGTTGATCCATCGCTCGGCTTGACTGAGCGCCTGGGGTTCGATGGCACAGGTGCGCACCCGGCCGATCTTTTCCGAACGCACGAGGCCAGCCGCTTCCAGGACGCCCAGGTGCTGCATTGCAGCAGGCAGCGACATCGGTAGCGGTCGCGCGAGCTCAGTGACCGGTGCCGGCCCGCGGCTCAGCCGCTCCACGATTGCCCGGCGCGCCGGGTCGGCGAGGGCGTGGAACAGACGGTCGAGATCGGCCGATTGGTTAAGCATATGCCTAAGTATCCGGGCGAAGATAGGCAAGCAACAGCTTTAGCGTTTAAGCACGCACGTTGTCGTGAGCGGCTTCTGCTGGTCGGCTCGTTGGCGGCGGCGGCATTGGCGGTGGGGATTGGGTATTAGCACCCGGTGATCCCGTCGCCGGCTAGCAGCGCGCGGGGCGGCACGGCATTGAGCACTCATGCCTCCCAAATCCAGCTCGCAACCTCGGAAGCAAGCCGAGACACATCCACCCGCCACGCATCGCCGCCTGACACCGGAGTGCCGGCAGGCATGTCGCGCAGCCCGAAATGATAATAGACGGGACATCTCGCGCCGGCCAGGAAGAGCCATTCCGAGTTGTGGACGAACGTCTCGGGCAGCAAGATCAGCGCCGACTTCAGTCGCCTCTGAAACGCGAGATTGAACATGGCTGATCCGGTCGGTCCAGCAACAAGTTGAGCCTTCGAGACTATCGAGATTTGCTCTTCGACACGTAGATCTTCGGGGTGCACAATTTGAAAGCCAAAGTTGATGAACAACTCTTCGACTTCAGGCTCGTTTCTCAATTTCCGCGCGGATGGGCCCGATCTGGAGACATATATCCGCTCTCCTCCTTCTGCATGAGGGTCAGCAAGCACGTCTCGGATTTGTTGCCACAGCTTCGCGGAGGTCGGAGAGGCATATCGCGAAACCCCCAAAGCCGCGGACCCGAGCAGCAACTTGCGACAGTGAACGCCCCCCTGCGCGAACACGATGTCTTCGGCTTTTACACCCATGCCCGCGAGAAACCTGTCTCTAAACCGTGTATCGTGAGTGGTATGATCGAGCAAAATCTTCACGTCGCCAAACAATTCGCGACAAGTTTGCCAAGCATGCATCCGGCTCAGGCAGTCCCCGATAAAGTGGCCAAAGTCGCCCGATATGGGACGCCCCATAAAAAAGGCCGTATCCACCGTGACGGCTTCGTCGAGGTCAATCGGAAGCCTGTAGGCATCCTCGCCTTCGTATTCAAACCATCCGATTGCATCCGGACCCCACGGCACCAGGAAGTCGTTTATCAGTATCTTGGGGCCAGGCAGGAACGGAGCAGCATAAGGCAAGTAGTACACATCATCCAGCCTCGCCATCCACATTTCCGGATATTGCATCTGCCGAGGGAATATTTGTTTGTGTGGGGTGTCCGATAGGGGCAGCGGGGCCGAGGGTGGATTCATGATGAAACAAGGCGGCATGTCGATTGTGTCGGCGGAAGCCAATACCGCCCGCGAAAAAGGCACGTCTCTCAGCTTCTTCAAATCTACTACCGTTGTCATGGACAATAGAGACCTTGATGCAAATCTCGTGTCCTTTGCTGCGATCGGTCCACGCGGCTCATTGTTTGCCAAACAGGCAACAGTCTCGGTTTCGCCGCCGGTCGTGGGCTGCTGCCAAAGTGCATAAGCGGCGCGGCTGACTGCATACCAGCTCTCGAACGAAATGTTCGGAGCGTCGTCGTAGGGCGCAAAACGATCCACGTAGCCCTTCAGCAGATCGCTTTCAATACGCTCCACCGTGCCCGGCGGATGTTGCGGGTCCGCCACATCGACCCAGAGCAGGGTGTTCGACCCAAACCGCCGCAGGACATCAAGCAGTCGCCTAACATCGCCAAATGAGAGCGGAATATTCGACTTCCAGACCCAGAGCTTCTCGCCGGCGACAAGGTCGGCCATCAGCTTGTCCCGTAAGAAGATCAATCGCCTTGCTTCCTTGCGGCGAACATCTTCCGGATCGACTTCGCCTTCGTGCATGAAGGTATGGTGCAAGAGCTGATACGCACTTTCGTGCACCAGGTATTCGCGGCGCTGCGGATCACCTTCCAGTTTCAGATGCACGGTCTCGAGACTGCCGAGCCCGCTGAACCGGCGCTCCAGTGCATCCGCCACGGTCTGCAGCCGCACTTCGATCGGCACGTAGGGACTGGCGAATCGGAGCAGACCCAACGGTTCAGCCCCAGCCTGCCGCTGTACCAGACCAAATTCGCAATTGTCGCCAAGGCTTTCAAAGTGCATCAGCAGCTTCTCGAGGGGTAGTTCGTCACCCGATTTGTCTTGAGTCGCTTCGACATCGGTCGGTACCTCTTCCTCTAAAGCTGGAGCCTCGGCGTGGCTGGTGTCTCCGAACCGGGGTCGGTCCACCACAAGCTTCATCCCAGAGGCAGTCGCCGTACCTCGTCCTAAGCGATGAGCACATAGGACATATTGCAAAGGCATAGCTCGTCGTCCGTATTCACCCGGATCGATGCCCAGGCGCTGCAGGCCTGGTGCAAGAGTTTCGATGAAACGCTGCCCTTGGTCCGCCGCAAAGATGCGCGGACACACCTCCTCGATCGCCAGGCCAGCGTCGGTCAGCGCACGAGTCACTGTCCGCAGGCTGAACCAACGCAGATGGCGCACATCCAGCAGCCCGGCGCGCTCATAGTTCCAGGTTCCGCCTAGAAGCCGCGCCGCCATGCTCCAATGCTCCGCATTGGCGACGCAAATCAGGACCGTGCCGCCCGGGTTCATCACCTCCAGTTGGCGTCGGAGCACCTCCCATGGATCGCGTAACTGCTGCAGAACGTCGCCGTAGATCAGGCAGTCGATCCCGTCGGGCAGTTCGAAGGGTAACGGGTTCTGCTGCACGTCCACGCAGGCGACAGCATCCAATCGCCGCCTGGCAATGGCCGCCGCGTCTGGATCGCGCTCGATCCCAAACAGGCGCGCGGATGGATTGGATGTGCGGTATGCAGCGCCCAGTGCCCCGGTGCCACAGCCAACGTCCAGGATGGTGAGCGCGTTCGCAGGAATGCGGGTCAGCAGATCGACATTTGCGCTGTCTGGGTATCCGGTCCCCGCCTGCGCTTCACGCTCATGATTATCCGCCAAGGGCGCCGGTGTTGTTGGAGGTGGCAGCAAAGACATTGCTCGCGCTCCGCGCAGAAGATAGTTGGTCCAGAAATCCGCGAGACATGTATCCCGCACCTCGTTCATCCGTGTCATTTCGGCAGCGGCGCCGCCGCTATCATAGATTTGCTTCCAAATGACCTGACCGTCAAATTCTCCCGATATCCCCCTGCTGTATCGAAGATTGAAATCCTCGAGCGATTTGAATGCATAGTGGTGTACTACGGCGCGCGACATGATCAGGTCCTGGATTTCCGACGAGGCCACCAGGCAACCCTCGACGGGAACCTCACTGAGTGCCATACCGATCACGTTCACGCTGTTGGCGTCATCAACCAGGCCATCATCCCAATTGTGCCAAATGAAAATCTTACGATCAATGCGGTTAAGATCGATTGCCCGAGTTCGAGTAAGTGTCTTGCATGTGATGTGCAGGCGCGCAGACCGGTTCACATACGTCCTGAGGACGCTGCCTCGCGGGCGTTTTTCCCAGCCGCTGTTGCCAAAAAAGATCCAATTGAATTGAATGCAGTCCCATTCCGCTGGAGCTTTGTCCAGAAACAACTTGATGTTGTTTGAATCACGAATGCAAATAAATTCATCAATGTCGAGGAACATGAGCCATTCCGTCTGATTTTTCCACTCCCTCAGCCCACACATATACATTAGGAACTGTTCGCCCTGTAAAGGGAAATGGCGGAATGTGACAAACGGATCAGTGCCTCCAAGGAAAGGGAGCACCTGCTCGTACAACTCCACAGGGTCGTCGTCGTTGCAGAACAGAAAAACGTGGTCGAAGCCGATAGCGCGGTGATAGAGAAGCCATTCGACGATGTAGGGAGACTCCCATCTGGCGCAGGCCATTATCGAAACCCGGTGCTTCAATCAGATCTCCCGCCCAGCTCAGAATCTCATCGCTAACATGCCCGTAGCTGTTGCGAAGGAGGTGCGTCCATGGGCCCTGGCCCCTATTGGATCACTCCCTCCCCCCGCACCGGCCGCGGTCGTCCTTCCGCATCCACCGCGACCAACACGAACTCCGCCGCCGTCACCTTAAACCGCTCCTCCTGCCCGTGCCGCAGCACCCAAGCCTCCACGCCCAGGGTGATCGAGCTCCGCCCGACCCGCCGCAGCTCTGCGTAACAGCAGACAACGTCGCCCACTTTGACCGGTCGTAAAAATGCGAGGTTCGATACAGCGGCCGTCGCCACGCGCCCCTTCGCTACCGCCCGCGCGGTCATGCCCGCCGCCAGGTCCATCAGTGACATGATCCAGCCGCCGAAGATGTCCCCGGCCGGGTTGGTATCGGCCGGCATGGCCACCATCCGCAACTCCAGCCGCCCCTCCGGCTCGCCGTCGGTATTCGTCATCTGCCCTGCCTCACTGCCTTGGAATGACCCCGTCCCGCGACAATGATATGCCCGGCCAGGAGAGATCGCACCATGAACGCGCCGCCAGCCGCCACCGAGACCATGCTGCTCCGCCGCGACACCGCCGGGGTCGCTTGGCTCACGCTCAATCGCCCGCAGGCCCGCAACGCCCTATCGCTCGCCCTGATGGCGGCACTGGACGCCGAACTGGCCCGAATCGCAGAAGACTCCGCCGTGAAAGTCGTGGTCATCGCCGGTACTGGCCCCGCCTTCTGCGCCGGACACGACCTGCGGGAGCTACGCACCCGCCCCGATCGCGCCGCCTACGAACAGACCTTTGCTGCCTGCTCGCGGCTGATGCTGCGTATCGTCCGCCTGCCCAAGCCGGTGATCGCCCGGGTGCACGGCGTCGCCACCGCCGCCGGCTGCCAGCTCGTCGCCACCTGTGATCTCGCCGTGGCCGCCGACACCGCCCGCTTTGCCACGCCGGGAGTGAATATCGGCTTGTTCTGCTCCACACCCATGGTCGCGCTCTCCCGCGCCGTCGGCCGTAAGCCGGCAATGGAAATGCTGCTGACCGGCGATCTGATCGACGCCGCCCGCGCCCGCGAGATCGGCTTGGTCAACCGCATCGTCCCCGAAGCCGAGCTCGACAGCGCGGTTGCGGAACTCGCCGGGCAGATTGCGGCGAAAAGCCCACTCACGCTCGCTATCGGCAAGGAAGCCTTCTACCGCCAAGCGGAGATGGACCTGGACGACGCTTATCGCTACGCCGCCGAGGTGATGACCCGCAACATGCTCGCCCGGGACGCCGCCGAGGGGATCGACGCGTTCCTGGCCAAGCGCGCGCCGGTGTGGACCGGCGCCTGACCCATCCATGGCCGACGACCCTTACCAAGTCCTGGGGCTGAAGCGCGACGCGACGGAAGGCGAAATTCGCGCCGCCTACCGCAAGCTCGCGAAGCGCTATCACCCGGACCTCAACCCCGGCAAACCGGAGGCGACGGAGCGGTTCAAGCAGATCAACGCCGCGAACGACCTCCTGTCGGACCCCGAGAAGCGCGCCCGTTACGACCGCGGCGAGATCGACACCGCCGGCAACGAGAAGCCGCCCGAGTACAAATTTTACCGCGATTTTGCCGATGCCCCCGGGCAGCAGAAATACCGCGCCGGCGCCGGGGGGGTCAGCCAGGAGGACCTGGAGGACATCCTCGCCCAGGCCTTCGGCCAGGGCTTCACCCGCGGCGGTGCCTCGCGCGGCTTCAACCTGCGGGGGCAGGACGCCCAGTACGGGCTGACCATCAGCTTCCTGGACGCCGTCAACGGCACCACCCGCCGCATCACCCTACCCGACGGCCGCACCCTGGATGTGCGCATCCCCGCCGGCGTACGCGACGGCCACGTTCTGCGGCTGAAAGGCCAGGGGATGCCCGGGATCGGCGAAGGTCCGCCGGGCGACGCACTCGTGGAGGTCACCATCGCGCCCGACAAGCGCTTTCGTCGCGACGGCGACGACATCATCGTCGAACTGCCGGTGACCATCCGCGAAGCCGTGCTCGGCGCTGCGCTGGAGGTGCCGACGATCAAGGGCACGGTGCGGCTCACCATCCCGCCTGGCTCCGGCACCGGCACAAGGCTACGGCTGCGCGGCCGCGGCATCGGCGGGCATGGCCACCAATACGTGGAACTCATCGTGGTGCTGCCGCCTGGCGAGGAGCCGGAGCTGGCGGAATTCCTGAAGCAGTGGAAGCCGCGACGCGACGTTGACCCGCGTGCCGGGATGGGAGGCACCTGATGCTGATGGATGCGGTCGTCGCCCTGGTCGGCGATCTCGACACGGTCGAGCTGACCGGTTGGGTCGAGCGCGGTTGGGTGCAGCCCGACGCCGCCGGCGACGTGTGGGAGTTCCGCGAGATCGATATTGCCCGCGTTCGATTGATCCGCGATCTCCGTCGCGGCATGGACGTGGGTGAGGACGCGATCCCGTTGGTGCTATCGCTGCTCGATCAGGTCTATGAGCTGCGCGGGCAGCTCCGTCGGATGATTGATGCACTCGGTAGCCAGCCGCAGGAGGTGCGGGCGGCGATCGTTACCGCGATGCGGTGAACCGGCGAGGATCACCGGCAGGGAGAACGATCATGTCCGACCGCACCGTGGTTGGCGCTCTTGGCGCCGGTGTCGATATCAGCACGATAGCCGGCGGTGCCGTCGGCAATCTCATCGAGTGGTACGACTGGAGCGTCTACGGCCTGCTGTCTGCGGTGTTCGCCGGACAGTTCTTTCCGGCCAACGATCCGACTGCCGCCCTGCTCGCCGTGCTCGCCACCTTCGCGCTCGGCTTTCTGATGCGTCCGGTGGGATCGATCGTTTTGTCGCCCTACGCCGACCGGTACGGACGGCGGCGCATGCTGGCGCTGTGCATCACTCTGATGGGGATCGGCAGCCTGATCGTAGCGCTCTGTCCGCCCTATTCGTCGATCGGACTCGCGGCGCCGCTGATCCTGCTGATCGCGCGCCTGGTGCAGGGCTTCTCCGCCGGCGGCGAGTTCCAGGGATCGTCGGTGTTCCTGGTCGAGCATTCGCCAGCGGATCGCAGGGCCTTGGCGGGGTCGTCGCAGATGATCAGCATCGGCCTTGCCATCCTGATCGCTACCGGGATTGCGGCGATGACCACCAATCTCATTCCGAAGCCGGCCCTCACCGCGTGGGGCTGGCGCATCCCGTTCCTGATCGGCGCGCTGGGTGCGGTGTATGGCCTGTGGCTGCAACTCAACTTGCCGGAGACGCCGCATTTCGAGGCGGTGGAGCGCCGCCGTGCCCTGTCGCGCGCGCCGATCGTAGAGGCAGTGCGCGCTCACCCGAAGGAAACGCTAATCGTCTTCGTCATCCAGATGGGAACGGTCCAATTCTATACCTGGACCGTCTTCCTGCCGAGCTACGCGCATCTGATGGGCGGGCTTCCGCTGGAGGAAGGCTTCATCGCCGGCACAATCGCGATGGTGGTGTATTGCGTCGCGGTGCCGAGCTTCGCCGCGCTGTCCGACCGGATCGGCCGCAAGCCGCTGCTGTATGGCGCGGTAGGCGGATTCCTGATCTTCGCCTATCCGCTGATCAATGCACTGCACAGCGCAAGCTTCGGCATATTCCTACTGGTGGATATCGTGGGCATCCTGTTCATCTCGATGAACAACGCGGTGCTCGCGCCGGTGTTGTGTGAGCTGTTCCCGACGCGTGTGCGCACCTCCGGCATCGGGCTGCCCTATGCCGTGTGCAGCGCGATCTTCGGCGGCACTGCCCCGCTGATCGCCGCGGCGTTCATCCACGCGAAGCTCGACTGGGGCCTGCCGGTCTACATCATGGCGATCTGCGCAATCTCGCTCGCGGTGTTCACCACGCTCATGCCGGAGACGCGGGGCAAGCCGCTCGATTGATGCGAGATTTCCACCTCTCCCGCTCTCTGCGGGAGAGGTCGCCACGCGAAGCATGGCGGGTGTGGGCACCGGGTCAGCATCCTCACCGGTTCGCTCTGCGAACCGACCTCCGGGTCGGAGCCCGAAGGCAGGCTCTCTCCCGCAGAGAGCGGAGAGCTAAAGTGAGATCTGCCTGATTGACGACTTCGAACGCGGCCCCGATCCTAGCGTAATGCTCAGGATCGGCATCGACATCGGTGGCACGTTCACAGATTTCGCGATCTGGGACGGCAATGCCGACGGCTACATATCCGTAACGGCATTCAAGGTGCCGTCCACCCCACCTGCCTTCGCTGAAGGCGTGAAGGCCGGGCTGCGGCAGCTTGTCGAGTCCGGCGCCGTCCGGCGGGACGATCCGGCGCTGATCGTGCATGGCACCACGGTCAGCACCAACGCGGTGATCGAGCGCAGTGGCCCTCCCCTCGCTTTGCTGGTCACCGCCGGGTTCCGCGACATCCTGTCGATCGCAAGGCTGCGCTTCGATCGCCCCGTCGATCTGTTCAGCGCCCGTCCGCCCCCGCTGATCCCCCGCCGGATGGTGTTCGAAGTGGAAGAACGCCTGTTGGCCGATGGCACCGTCGATACACCGCTGCGGCCGGACGACGCGGTGCGCGCGGCACAGGATGCGATGGAAGCCGGCGCCGCCGCGATCGCCATCTGCTTCCTGCACGCCTACCGCAATCCTGCGCATGAACGCGAGGCTGCCGACGCTATCCGCGCCGCGCTGCCCGGCCTCGATCTCGTTGCCTCGCACGAGGTGTGGCCGCAGGCACAGGAATATGAGCGAGCCTGCGCCGCGCTGCTCAACGCCTATGCCCGCCAGGCGCTCGCCGGCTATTTGGATGAGCTCGACCGGTTCCTGGCCGAGACGCTACCCAACTCACGGCTGTTGGTAACGAAATCCAATGGCGGCGTGATGGGTGCAGCCGAGGCAGCACGCATGCCGATCCACACGCTACTGTCGGGCCCGGCCGCCGGCGTTACAGCGGCGGCGGAGCTGGGCACGATGCTGGGCGAGCGGTCGCTACTGACCATGGATATGGGCGGCACCAGCACGGACATCTCGCTGGTCGATAACGGCCGCATCATGGTCTCGCACGAGGGCCGTGTCGGCGATTTCCCACTGATGATGCCGGTGACCGCGATCGAGGCGATTGGTGCCGGCGGCGGTTCGATCGCCTGGCTCGACGGACCGGTGCTGAAAGTCGGCCCGCGTTCGGCTGGCGCAGTGCCGGGGCCGGCCTGCTACGGCAAGGGCGGCAATGCGCCAACAGTGTCCGATGCGTATCTGCTGTGCGGTTACTTGGCAGAGGAGGCGCCGCTCGCCGGCGGGTTGCGGCTGCGGCGCGACCTTGCCGAGGCGGCGATGCGTCCGATCGCGGCGGCACTCCAGCGCGACCCGACGGAAGCAGCCGAAAGTGTGATCGCGGTCGCCACCTCCAACATGCTGGCCAATGCCCTGCCCTTCATCGCCCGGCTGGGGCTGGAGCCACGCGCCTTGACCTTGATGATCTATGGCGGGGCCGGCGGCATTCACGGACCGCTGCTGGCCGAGGAGATCGGCATCGGTCGCGTGGTGGTGCCACGTTTGTCGTCGGTGTTTTGCGGTTTCGGCGGCCTGGTGTCGGACCTGCTCTACGATGTCGTGCGCACTGTGCATGGCATTGCGCTGACGCCGGCGATGATCCGCGAAACCTACGCAACGCTACGCGGGGAAGGCCGTACCTGGCTCGCAGCCCAACCGGGTTTCATTGAGCCCCAATTCGAGCATGCGGCGGACATTCGCTATACCGGCCAGTCGTTCAACGTGAACACGATGGTCGATGAGGACGCGGCTCTAATAGGCGACCTGACGGCGATCGGCGAGAGCTTCCACGCTCAGCACCGGCGGCTCTACGGCCATGCCGATCCTGGCTCTCCGATCGAAGTGCTGTCGCTGCGCGTGCGCGTTCGCGGCGAGTTGCCGCGCCCTGCCGCAGTCCCGCTCCCCGAGCGCGCAACGACGGCACGGCCGGCCGGTTGGCGGCGCGCTCGGTTCGCCGGTACCTGGCACGACACGCCCGTGTTTCGCTGGATCGATCTGCCTGTGGGTTGGCGCGCCGACGGTGCCGCCATCGTCGAGCAAGAGACCGCGACCGTGGTGATCCCACCCGGCTTTGTCGCCCATCTGGGGCGTCTCGGCGACCTGATCCTGGAGAGACACTGAGATGGACCCGGTCCGCACCGAGGTGATGCGCAACCGCTTCGCTGCCATCGCCGAAGAAGCCAGCAACGTCGCCTATCGCACGGCCTACACGACCTTCGTCAAGCAGACCCAGGACTATCAGGTGGCGCTCGCCAGCACCGACGGCGAGTTCTTCGCCTATCCGATGCGGGCCGGTGTCACCTCTTCGGTGTGCCAGAACCTGCGCGGCATGGTCGATGAGATCGGCATCCAGCAGCTTCGCCCAGGGGACATAATCATCAGCAACGATCCGTTCTCGGGCGATGCCCTGTGCACGCACACGATGGACATCCACCTGCTCCGCCCGGTGTTCCGCGACGGGCGGGTGATCGCCTTCGGCTGGGCATTCATCCATGCCTCCGACATCGGCGGCGCGGTGCCGGGCAGCATCTCCCCCACCAGCTACGAGGTGTTCCAGGAGGGCGTCCGCATCCGCCCGAGCCTGCTGTATAGGGAAGGCGAGCTGAACGAGCCGTTGTGGCATTTCTTCGCTGACAATTCGCGCATCCCCGACCTGATCTGGGGCGACCTTCAGGCGATGCTGTCTGGGCTGGCGCTGCTGGATCGCCGCGCCCAGGAACTATGCGAGCGCATCGGCACCGACGCGCTCCTCGCCAGCGTCGCCAACGTGCTGGCGTTGTCGGAAGCGAAGGCGCGCGCGGCAATCGCGCGGCTGACGGATGGCGAGTACGTCTTCCACGAGTATCTGGAAGCGTTCCGCGGCGACGGCTTCGTCTTCATGCAGGCGAAGATGAGCAAGCACGGCGAGACGCTGGAAATGGATTTCTCCGGCAGCGACCCCCAGGTGCGTGCGGCGCTCAACTTCACCACCAGCGAGCGACCGCATCCGTTCCTCTGCATGCCGATCGTAAACTGGATCCAGACCGTCGAGCCAACCATTCCGATCTCCGGCGGGATTATCCGCCCGATCAGCACCTATGCGCCTCGCGGCACCTTCATGAACGCGGAATTCCCCGCCGCGATGGGCAATCGCTGGGTCGCGGTGATGCGGGTCTATGACGCGATCCTCGGCTGCCTGAACCAGGCGGTCCCCGGAGGCATCGGCGCGGCCGGTGCCGGACAGGCGGGGATCATTTCCGTTGCATCGACCGATCCAGCAAGCGGGCGCCGCCACGTCAGCGTGGTAGAGCCGTTCATCGGCGGCTCGGGCGGGCGAGTCCGCTGCGACGGCGTCGATGGCATCGAGCAAGCGTCCGGCTTCCTGAAAAGCGCGCCGATCGAGGTGGTGGAGGTCGAGACGCCGCTGGTGATCCGACGCTTCGCGCTGGAGCCCGGCTCCCCCGGTGCCGGCCGCTTCCGCGGCGGGCATGCGATGCGGATCGAGATCGAGAACCGCAGCGCCGATGCCGTGATGACGGTACGCGGGATGGAGCGATTCCGCTTTCAGCCCTGGGGCCTTACTGGCGGTGGCTGCGGCGCACATGCGAGCTGCGTGCTTAATCCGGGCCGGGAGGGCGAACGCAATATCGGCCGCATCGACGTACTGGAACTGAGACGCGGCGACATGCTGCGCATGATTACGCCAAGCGGCGGTGGCTGCGGCGACCCGTTCGAACGCGATGCGGAGCGCGTGCTGGAAGAAGTGTTGGATTCGCTGCTGACCGCGGAGCAAGCGCGCGCGTTCTACGGCGTGGTGATTGTCGATGGCGAGCTGGACGGCGCCGCAACTGCGGCGCTGCGTCACGCCGAGCGCCGGCAAAGCGCCGGGCTGTTCACCTACGGCCCGACGCGAGAGGCGCTCGAAACGATCTGGCCGCCGGCGGTCAGCGCTGCGCTGGCAACGTTGGTGCAAGATGCCCCGGCGACGGTACGCACACATCTCGTGATTGCGGTGCGCGAAAAGCTGGGTGCTAGTGGGCGGGCGGTGACAAAGCCAGAGGTCACCGAAGCGCTTCGTTCCCTGCGTCGATAGACCACCCGCCCCCGCTGGGATTCTCAACGCGGGCGACCGGGCGGCCATTCTCCGCCGTCACCCGGATCGCGAAGTTGTAGCGGTCGACATCCAACGCGATGTCCAGGTCGCGCGGATGCAGGTACGGGCGCTGGGGATCGCCGAAATGCGCGATCTCGCGACCCGACAGGATGACCTGGCGAACGGCCTCGGCATTTCCGGGCCGTCCTTCCAGGAGATTGCGCAAGTGGATGGCGCACAGTTCGTCCTCGTCGGTGCGCTCGACCGCATTGTTGCCCATCGCGACCAGGGTGATCCGTTCAGGCTGTCCGGACAGCAGCGCGCGGGTCGTGGCAGCGGCGATGACCAGCGACGCTGCGTAGAGTCGCTCGGCATTGCGCGCAGCCACGATACCCTGTGTGCCGGCACCGGTCCGCTGGATGATCGTCTTGCCCCGAAGGTCGGCTTGGGACACCTCGAAGGGCGAGTTGCCTAAATCGAATCCCGGTGGCGCGCGACCGCGAACCTCGCCCATGCAAACCTGCCCGACGCCGCGTTCACGCAGCGACAGGGCCTCATCGACGGTGCCGACCATCACGATCCCGACCGCACCGTTCGCCAGCGCGACGGCCGCGGTCGTGAATGCCCGGAACACGTCGATGATGGCGACCGATCCAGTCGCCCGTTCGGCGCCTTCCAGCAGGCTATCGATGCGGATTTCCATTGTTCTTTCTCATTCTTGGTTGCGGGTAACGGCCTTGCCACCGCTACGCACCCAATACGTCGAGTATGGCCTGCACGTATCGTTCCCGCCCGTGCTCCGCCCGGATCCGCGCCAGCGCGCCGTCGCGCAGCCGCTGCCACAGCGCACCGTCGCGGTACAGCCGCACGATACATCGGGCAAATCCTGCTGCATCGGCCGGACCGACGGCCAACAGCTCCTCCGCGTCCGTCCAGCCAAGCTGCGCCCGCAGAAGCTCGGTCGCCACCACCGGCAGCCCGAACGATGCCGCTTCATGCACTTTATAGGGAAGTCCGGCGGCGTAGCGGGTCGGCGCCACGAACACGCGATGCGAGTTGTACAGCACGCGCGTCTCGGCCACCGGACCGCGCAGGGTGACGCGCGGATGATCGCGATAGCGGTCAAGGTTCACGCCCGGCGCCAGAAAGCCGGCCACAGTCAGCCGTGTCTCCCAGCCCAACTCCTGCTCGATCAGCGGCAGCACCGCATCGATGAACCAGCAAAGGCTATCGTGATTGGGGTTTCCCTCGGCATGGATTGCGCCGAGAAACAGCAGGCCGGCGCGCTCAGAGAACGGGCGCGGTGTCGGCCGTGCCTCGCAGAGATGGCCGATCACGCTGACCGCATCGAAGTCGAGGCCGCGCAGAATTGCCGCCTCCGCATCACTCACCGAGACCAAGCGCCGGCACAGATGCGCGTTGCGGAACTCCGCGGCCAGCGCCTGTTCCAGGTCGAAGTCCTGGCCATGCAGGGCGGCCTCGCCGGCCAGGCGCAGTGCGGCGATCGCCTCGGTGTCGAGCACCAGCATCGGCCGAGGTTCGTGGCCGGCCAAGCCAGCTTCAATCGCTGCGCGCGTGCGATCGAGATTGTGCGTGCGGGCGATCCAGATCGCGTGAAACGAACCCCCCCGCTCTCGCAGGAACGCTTCCAATCCGTCGAAGGTGTGGTCGTACATCACTTCGACCACGTCGGGCATGTCGGCGGCGATGGCAGCGGGACCGAACGGTGGCGGCTCGAGCGGGAACACTGTCACCGCGAAGGCGAGTGACACCATTACGTTGATCAGGTCGTTGGAGCGGACGAAGCCTGATCCCGTCATACGCAGCGGCACCGTGTCGTCGATGAACAGGATCCGCCGGCGTTGCGGCAGGGCGGTGCGGGCAATGTGCGATGCAGCGGGGGTGGGTGCGCTGGCATGGCGCTCCGGCGCATGATCGAACGCGACAATCGCAGGGTCGTACACGATGCGATAGCCAGCCTCGGCAATGCGACGGCAGAGATCGATGGTCTCATATCCCTCCGCCGCCTCATCGAAGCCGTTCAGGTCGTTGAACAGCGTCGCGCGCAGGAGCAGGAACCGCTCCGAGCAGCAATCGACGTCGCGGACGAAATTCCCTTCCGGAGCAAGAGGAGATGCGCCATCCAGGCACCGATCGGCACTGGCGTCGCGGTGCAGCACGTTACTATCCGCCTCGACGGCATCGATCACCCGCCCGCCGACTGCCCCGACGGTCGGATCGCCGCCGAGCCGCTCGAGTGCTGCCTCCACATCGCCTGGCGCCGGCTCGACATGATCGTCCAGAAGCAGGATCGCCGGCGCGCTCGCCCAGGTCAGGACGGCGTTGAGCGCCTTGATCCGGCCAGGATCGCTGGCGAGGCGCAACAGCTTTCCCCCGATGACGAAACGTTCGATGAACTGCGTCTCGTCACGCGAGCCCGCATCGACCAACAGCAGCTCGATCGCGCCACGATAACTTGTGCGCAGCGCGCCGAGCGACAGCATCGCCACGGCGAAATTGTCCCGCGTCACCATTGCCACTGACAACGCCGCAGACCCTGCACAGGTAAAGTCGAGCTTGCGGCGGGCGAACACCGGCAGCATCGCCTGCGCGCGCAGGGGTGCGCACGGTGCGCGCGCAGGCAGGCCCGCCGGCAGCGAGAACGCGAGATAATGCGCGAATGCATCTCTTGCCCGGCCACGCTCGATGTCTTCGGCTACGGATTCGTAGGCCCCGACGTACCAGGCGAGGTCGATCTGCTCGCACGCCTCACGCAGCTCGAACACGCCGTGGTAGAGGAAATGTTGATAGCCATTGCGATAGACGCCGGCCCTTACTGCCGCGGCAATATCGGGATAACGCGCAAGGTAGAAGCGTTCCGAGAAATATGGCAGCGGATCGAATTTCGTGGGCGTATCGTTGGCCAGATAATGCTGGAGAGCGCAGACCCATTTACCGGCGGCGATTGCCGTGGCCACCTCGGGATAGAAGGCGAGATACGCCACCGGATCGAAATAGACCGAGGTCCTCTTTGTGCCGTTGCCGGCGGCCGCGTGACGCAGGAAATGCGCACAGGTTCCTTCGGCCGCGGCTTGCGTTGCGTCATCCTGAGAAAGCTCCGCCTGATAGCAGGCAGGGTCGAAGAACAGGCTGCCCGACCGCCCATCGAGGTCGCCAATCCATAGGTGGTGCTCGTACAAGCTGCCGACACCGACCGCCTTCAGCGCCGCGTCGGTCAGCTCGGGATAGCGTTCGCGGTACAGTGCATCTTCAAACAGCCAGCGCGCATCGGCCGAGCCGATTTCGCTGCTGGTCGCTGCCCCTAGAGCGCATTCAGGCTGATTGAAATCCACCGTTGGCTGCGTCAGCTCCGGCGTTTAGTCCACAGAATGCCGCTGCTCTCCAGCCCCCTGATCTCCGCCGCCGAATAGCCGTGCTGCGAGAGGATGGCGGGGCCGTGCTCGCCGAATCGCGGCGGTGCGGCGCGAGTGCCACCGGGCGTGCGCGACAGCTTGATCGGCGTACCGAGACCACGATACCAGCCGAGCTCGGTCACCATTTCCCGATGCGTGGTGTGTGGGGCTGCGGTCGCTGCATCGACCGGCAGCACCGGTCCGGCAGGCACGCCGGCGCGGATCAGTCGCAAGGCGATCTCGTTGCCGTCCTGTTCGGCGAAGGCGGCGGACAGCTCGGCGGTCAGGGCCGTGCGGTGTTCTATCCGCGCGGCGTTGCTGGCATAGCGGGGATCGTCTGCCATTTCCGGCCGGCCGACGATCTCGCACAGCTTGCGGAACTGCCCCTGATTGCCCGAGGCGATGAAGATTTCCACTGTTTTGGTCTTGTACTTGTCGTACGGAACCAGATTTGGGTGCGGATTTCCGGTCGGCATCGGGCGCCGCCCGTTCAGGAAATAATTGGCGGCCTGCGGATGCAGCAGCGCCATACCGCAGTCATAGAGCGTCATATCGAGGAACTGGCCGCGGCCGGAGCGGCTGCGTTCGGCCAGCGCCATTAGGATGCCGATCGCGGAATAGAGGCCGGTGCCCATGTCGACGATCGCGGTGCCGAGCCGCATCGGCCCGGTGCTGGAATCGCCGTTGACGCTCATCAGCCCGGTCATCGCCTGCAGGATCGCGTCGTAGCCGGGCAGGCCGCCGAGCGGTCCGTCGGCGCCGAAGCCGGAGATGCGACAGTGGATCAGGCCGGAGAAGCGTTGCGACAGCACGTCGTGATAGCCGAGGCCCCATCTCTCCATCGAGCCCGGCTTGAAATTCTCCACGAGCACGTCGGCGCCATCCAGCAGGCGCAGCAGCACTGCTTTGCCCTCCGGCTTGCCGATATCCAGGCCGATCGAGCGCTTGTTGCGGTTGATCCCGATGAAATAGCTGGCGTCGTTGTCGTGGAATGGCGGACCCCAGTCGCGCACCTCATCGCCTTGCGGCGGCTCGACCTTGATCACCTCGGCGCCGTGGTCGGAGAGGATCATCGTACAATAGGGGCCGCCTAGCACGCGCGTCAGGTCGATTACCTTGAGTCCAGCAAGCGCGCCGGGGCCGGCGGCCAAGCCCTTGCCCTGCGGGTCGTAGGGTCCGTCGGTCATGCAGCCTGCTCCGTGGCGTCGGCCCAAACCCGCCGGCAGAATTCCGGATACGTCTCCAGCATTTGCTCCCGCACTGGCCCGCGCAGCGCCGCAAGTTGCTCAGCCGAAGGCAGAGACGTCACCGGCACCGCTTGCGGCGCGTCATAGTCGAACCCGGTGGCGCTGCGGATCGTCTCGACTGTTTCGCCTGGATGCACCGATGCCAGGGTGAACCGCGCAGCCGCTGGATCGAAGCGAAAGACCGCGCGCCCGGTTACCAGCGCTTGCGCCGTTCCACGGCGGAACACGCCGGGCGATGAGATCCCCGGCGCCGAGATGATATCGACCCGCGGCACCAGTACACGCGGCGAGTGCTCCTCGCGGAACAGGATGGTGCGTGGCGTCATCAGGTACATGAAAGCCGAGCCGAAGCTCCCCGGGAACCGCGCCGCCATTCCTGGCCACTCGCCGGTACCGATCAGGTTGATGTTGGCGCTGCCGTCGATCTGACCGCCGCCCAGGAAGAACAGGTCGATGCGACCCTGGCCGGCAAGGTCGAACAGCTCGCGTGTGCCCTCGGTGAACGGGTTGCCGCGGTGTCTGTGCAGAAGAGACAGACGGACGTCGTGGCCGAGAGTGCGCACCAACCAGCAGGCGGCGGCGGGGATCGGGCTGGCGGCACCGACGGCGATGTGACGCGCCGGCGGCGCGGAGGGATCCAGGATCAGCCGGGCCAGCGCGACCGCCATGATCTCTTCGCGGCGGATCATTCGGCCGCCTCGGCGTGGCGGTGAAACACGTGGCATTCGAGATAGGCGCGGAAGCCGTCCTCGGTGCGCGCCAGCCGTGCGTATTCCATCAGATGCGCCGCATCAGCGGGATATTCGTCGAGTAGCGCGCTGGGCCAAGCGCCGCGTTCGGCGATCGCGACAGCTTCGATATACGTCGCGGCGATGGTGCCGGCGGCCAGGCGTTCGTCATCTAGCAGATTGGTCTCGATGGTTCTTTCCACGGTGACGAGCGATCGCCGGGCCGCGTGCGCCATGGTGGCGAGTTCGCGCCGGCGGCCGACATAGACGTTGCCTTCCGGGTCCGCCATCACCGCGTGGAATGCGGCGATGTCGGGCGAGAGTGCCGGCAGCAGCACGATCGGATCGGCGCCGTCGGCGAAGGGATTGTCGATCGCACGCCAGTCTGGCCGATGGGCCAGAATGTCGCTGCCGATGATGCCGCGCAGCGGCATGAAGGGCACGCCCTTCTCGGCCGCTTGCAGCATGGTGTGAATGGCAGGGCAGGTGGCGTCGGTCATCTCGATACGCCCCGCCGCCAGCGCCGCCAGGAATCTCGGTGCGCCGCCGGCCTCGCCCAGCGCGACGCCGGAGCTTTCCAGCGCCGCAACGCAGCCGGCACCGATCAGCAGGTCGGTCGGATAGCCGGAGACCGGCACGCCGAGCAGCCGCAGGCGGCGCTTGCCGGCGCGGATTAGCGCATGCACAAGCGCGTTGGGCGGGGTGGAGTTGTCCGGCGGCAGCGCCACCAGAGCGCCGTCCGGCACCATCGCGGCGAGCGCATCGAGGCTGACTTGCGGCATCGCGTCAGCCCAGTGCCGCAACCAGCGCCTCAGCGCTGCGCCCGTTGGCGATCGTCGCCGCGCGGCCATTCCAATGAATGCCGCCGACGCGGGCGAAGGCGTGGTTCGCATCCGGGTAGACATGGCATGCGATCTGGCGGTGGCCTTTTACGCCCTCGATCAGCTTGGCGCGGCCCTCGGGCGGGAAGAACTCGTCCTGGTCGGCGATGTGCAGCACGAGCGGCTTGGTGATCTTGCCGATGTCGCCGAGCAGATTGTCGAGCTCCACGCCGTAATAGGAGATGTTCACGTCGGCGTCTGACTGCTCGGCCATCATGAAAGCGAGGCGGCCGCCGAGGCAGTAGCCCATGGTGCCGACGTGGCCGTTGCTTCCCGGGAGCTTGCGCGCGGCAGCCAGAGTCGCCCGTAGGTCCTCGATCCCCTTCTTCTGGTCGAATTTATTGAACAGCTCGAAGGCCTTCTTCCACTCGGCGTCGGTCTTGTCGGTGATGTCCACATTGGGTTCGAGTCGCCAGAAGAGGTCGGGGCAGACGGCGAAGAACCCCATGTCGGCCACCCAGGCGGCGGTATCGCGCATGGACTGGTTGACGCCGAAAATCTCCTGGATCAGCACCACGGCGCCGGTGGTCTTGCCGGCCGGCGGCGCCTTGGGCTCCAGCAGGTAGGCCGAGAAACTGCCGGCGCCGTCACCGGCCTGGATCGTGATGGTGGCCATCGGGTGCTTCCTTGGCTGCGTTCCGGGGCGGCAGCGTAGCCGATCGTGGCGGCCGCGCCCACCCGCGGCTCGAAGGTCGGTCGGGTACGGCTCGGGGGTGCAAGGCTTGATAAGGCCGATCAAGCACGTTACAACAAAGTAGCCACGGACGGGAGCTTGCGATGCGTGCTGCTATACGACGAATGGGAAATTCCGCGGGGATCATTTTACCAAAACCTGTCTTAGCGGAACTGGGTGTACAGGTGGGCGACAATCTGTCTTTGACCTTGGAGAAGGGGCGGGTTCTGCTGGCTCCGGCAAAGCCGCATCCGCGTGCCGGATGGGCTGATGCCGCGAAGCGTCTCGTCGCTGTAGGGGATGACGCCTTGGTTTGGCCGGGGTTCCCCAATGCTGACGACGATCGCCTGGAATGGTGAAACCGCTAGCATCCAGCACGCCTGGCGACAATGCAACGCCGATCGCGCGAGGGGACGTCTGGTTAGCGGTCCTTGACCCGACGATTGGAAGTGAGATCAAGAAGACCCGACCGTGCATGATCATCTCACCGCCGGAAATGCACGACTACCTGCGGACTATCCTCGCTGCTCCCATGACTACCGGGAACCGGCCCGCACCGTTCCGTATTCCGGTCCTCTTCGACCAAAAGCACGGCCTGATTCTGCTGGATCAGCTTCGGGCGCTCGACAAGCAACGGCTGGTCAAACGATTGGGCTCGGTGGAGGGCCGCACTCTCCGATCGACGCTTCAGCGGCTGCAGGACTTGTTTGCCGAGTAAGCCGCCTCTTGGTCTCGAGCGTACAGGGCATGCGTGAGTGCACCGACCTGTAGGGCGATTGCCACGCCGCAACGAGCATGACACTGTCGAGACGGAGGTGACGATGCCGGTGGACCAATTCCCGCCCGGGGTGGCAGAGCGCATCGGGCATTACGTGTACAGATTGGTAGATCCCCGAAACGGCGAGACATTCTACGTCGGGAAGGGCCAAGGCGACCGCGTTTTTCAACATGCCAAGGCTCAGGTGAAGAATGGCACGAACGGACCTACTGAAGATCTCAAGTTGGCCCGCATCCATGCCATCCAGGCTGCCGGTCTCGACGTTCAGCACATCGTTCATCGCCACTGGATTCCCTCCGAAGCGGTCGCGTTCGAGGTCGAGGCGGCAGTGATGGACTGTTTCCCGGCCGCAGCACAGAAAGTGGGGGGCCACGGCACTGACCGCGGGGTCCGGCACGCGGTAGAGATCATCGCCCGGTACGGTGCTACCCCCTTTGTCGCGTGCCACCCTATCCTTCTACTGGAGATTGGGAAAGCGCTCGGCAAAGGCTTTTCACCCTACGATGCAACCCGCGGATGCTGGCGGGTAAGTCTCAACCGCGTTAAGGGCAGGCTTGTACTTGGACATGCCGGTGGCGTCGTCCGCACCGCCTACTGGCCGAAGCGGTGGATTTCAGCGGAAGGCGACACGGTGCCCACAGTCCTGGGACCACCTCAGCCTGGAAAGTGGTTTTTCGAAGGGAGCGAGGCCGAGCCCGACGCCGTCGCACTCTACGTCGGCCACTCGCTACCACCGGAATACCGGCCGAAGCCCGGCGCCCAGGGCGGTATTCGCTATGTTGACCCGACGGGATAGAAGGCCGGTCTAACGCGGAGGCTTTTGCGACTTCTGAGCTGTGATCGCCCTCACCCGCCGCGCTTACGCGCGACGACCTCTCCCGCAGAGCGGGAGAGGCGATTGTTGCGAATGTCACGCCACGCCGAAATCGATGAGCTGGCGGACCGGAGCGGCGGATTTCAGTGCGGCGAAACCGTCGTTGATCGCGTTCAGCTTGATGCGTCCCGAGATCAGGTGATCGAGCTTCAGCCGTCCCTGCTCCCATAGATCGAGCAGGCGCGGCATATCAACGCGGAAGCGGTTGCCGCCCATCGAGGTGCCTTGGATTTTGCGGTCGCGCAGGAAATCGGCACCGTGCAGCTCGATCTTGGTACCGAACGGGATCATCCCGATGATCGTCGCGACGCCGCCCGGGCGCAGCATCTCGAAGGCCTGCTCGGCGGTACGCTTGGTGCCAATCGCCTCGAAGGAATAGGGCGTGCCGCCGCCGGTCATCTCCTTCACCGCTTCCACAGGATCGACGTTGGAGGCGTTGATCGTGTCGGTCGCTCCCATCGCTCTCGCCGTCTCCAGCTTCGACGCCACGGTGTCGATCGCGATGATGCGCGACGCACCAGCCAGTGCCGCGCCGTTCACTGCCGACAGGCCGATACCGCCGCAGCCGATCACCACCGCCGTGCTGCCCGGCTCGACTTTCGCCGCGTGGAACACCGCACCCACCCCGGTCATCACGCCACAGCCGACCAGGGCCGCGCGGTCCAGCGGAATGTCGCCGCGGATCTTCACCACCGCGTGCTCGTGTACCAGCATGTGCTCGGCGAAGGCGGAGAGATTGAACGCCTGGTTGAGCACGTCGCCCTTCCAGCGCAGCCGGCGGGCGGCGCCGGGCAGCAGCTTCACCTCGGTGTTCTCGCACAGGTTCGGATGCCCGGTCATGCACTGCGGGCATTCGCCACAGAACACCGACAGGCAGGTGATGACATGATCGCCCGGCTTCACATACGTAACGTCCTCGCCGACCGCCTCGACCACCGCGGCAGCCTCGTGCCCCAGCACGCAGGGCAGCGGGATCGGGTAGAGCCCCTCGATGAAATGCAGATCCGAATGGCACAGCCCGGCAAATGCCGTGCGCAGCAGCACCTCTCGTCGCTTGGGCTTCTCGATCTCAACATCCTCGATGGAAAGCGGTGCATTTGTCTCGACCAGCACAGCTGCCTGCATGGCGGTCTCCCCTCTCGTTCGGTGCCTCGGCTTGAGGCGGGATGAGCTTGTCATTACCCTGGCCGCCCGTCCAACCCGGGAGTGCGTCCAATGAACGATGTCGCCTCGACCGCCGAGGCCCTGCTCGACCTCGATCGCCGCCGGCTGGTGCATCCGTTGCACAATCCGACCGAACACGCGGCGGCGCGCCTGTTCGTCGAGGGACGCGGGGCGATGCTGCGCACCGCAGACGGCAAGGAATACATCGACGGGCTGTCGGCGCTGTGGAACGTCAACGTCGGCCACGGGCGCAAGGAACTCGCGCAGGCTGCCGCAAAGCAGATGGAGACGCTCGCTTATGCGTCCGCCTACGCGGGCTTCTCCAACGAACCGGCGATTCGCCTTGCCGACCGCATTGTGGGTCTCGCTTATGCCAATTCGGCAGCGGTCTACTTCACCACCGGCGGGGCGGAGTCCAACGAAAGCGCCTTCAAGACCGCGCGCTATTTCTGGAAACGCATGGGCAAGCCAGGCAAGGTCAAGATCATCTCGCGCCTGTTCGGCTATCACGGCGTAACGCTTGCGGCGATGAGCGCCACCCAGCTTCCCGGCTATCAGAAAATGTTCGGCCCGCTGGTGCCGGAATTCATCCAGGTGCCGCCGCCCTACGCCTATCGCTGGCCCGGCAATGGCGACGCCGGGATCGAGGCGGCCGATGCAGTTGAAAAAGCGATCCTCGACCATGGCGCCGACACGATCGCCGCGGTGATCGCCGAGCCGGTGCAAGGCGCCGGCGGCGTGATCGTCCCCCCGCCCACCTACTTCCCGCGTCTGCGCCAGATCTGCGACAAGCACGACGTGCTGCTGATCGCCGACGAGGTGATCACCGGCTACGGGCGCACCGGCCGCTGGTTCGCCCTCGGTCACTGGGGTGTGCAGCCGGATATCGTCTCCTTCGCCAAAGGTGTCACCAGCGGTTACCTGCCGCTCGGGGGCATCATCCTGTCCGAGCGCGTGCACCGGGCGGTCGCCGACGCGCCGGCGGATGAGCGCTACATGCACGCCGCCACCTATTCGGGCCATCCGACCTGCTGTGCCGTCGGCTTGGCGAACATCGACCTGATCGAGCGCGAAGGGCTGGTGGAGCGGTCCGCCATCATGGGCAAGCGGCTGCTGGCCGGACTGGAGATGCTGCGCAGCCTGCCGCCGGTGGGTGACGTGCGCGGCCTCGGCATGATGTGCGGGATCGAGCTGGTAGAGGACAAAGGCACCCGCAAACCAGCGGCTGGACTCGGCGCGCGCGTCGTTGCCCAGGCGATGGAGCGCGGACTGCTGCTGCGCCAGCGCGGTGCGGGCACGATGGGCCCGATCACCACGGGCGATTCGCTGGTGCTGGCTCCCCCGCTGATGACGCCGGAGGCGACAATCGACCGCATCGTGCAGATCGTCGGGGAGTCGATCGAAGCCGCGTTGTAGTGGCGTGAAGTACACCTCTGCCGCTCTGCAGGAGAGGTCGCCGCGTGTAGCGCGGCGGGTGAGGGTGCCGCGATGAATTTCGACTTTCCTGATGACCTCCGGCAGTTGCGCGACGAGGCTCGCCGGTTCCTGCACGACCGCTGCACCGCAGCTGTGCCGCGGCGGATCCTGGAGGGTGCGGAGCCGTATGATTCGAAACTATGGCGGGAGATCGCCGGCATGGGTTGGACCGGCGCCGCGATCCCGGAGGCGTATGGCGGTGCCGAGCTCGGTGCGCTGGGGGTGTGCGTGCTTGCGGAGGAGCTTGGGCGCGCGCTGGCGCCGGTGCCGTTCTCGTCTTCGGTGTATCTGGCGACCGAGGCGATCCTTGCCTTCGGCAGCGATCCACAGAAGCAGCGCCTGCTGCCGCGTCTCGCGGCGGGCGAGGCAATCGGGACCTTCGCTTTTGCCGAGCTTCCCGGGGCGGCCGATCCGCGTAAGCTCGACGCGTATGTCGCGGACGGCAGGTTGTCCGGCACCAAGCTGGCGGTGCCGGATGGCGACGTGGCCGATTTCGCAATCGTCGCCGCGCGGGGCGATGAGCGTGCGCCGTGGCTGCACGTTGTGGAGCTGGGTGGCAGCGGTGTGACGCGCATGCCGGTGGCGACGCTCGATCCGAGCCGTTCACATGCCCGAATTGTCTTCCAGGCTGCGCCGGCAGAGCCGCTTCCCGGCGGGCAAGGCGCGCAGCAGGTCCGTCACCTGATCGACCGCGCTGCCGTCATGATGGCCTTCGACCAGGTCGGGCTGGCGCAGGCAGCGATGGAGATGGCGCGTGACTACGCGCTGGAGCGTTACGCCTTCGGCCGACCGATCGGATCGTTCCAGGCGATCAAGCACAAGCTGGCGGACATCTATGTCGCAGTCGAGCTGGCGCGCTCCAACGCCTATTACGGCGCCTGGGCGCTTTCGACCGATTCCGCCGAGCTGCCGATCGCGGCTGCAGTGGCCCGTATCGCTGCGTGCGAAGCAGGCTGGCTCGCGACCAAGGAGAACATCCAGACCCATGGTGGCATGGGCTTTACTTGGCAGTTCGATTGCCAACTTTATTATCGGCGCGCGAAGTTGCTCGGGTTGGCGCTGGGGTCGGCGCGGGAGTGGAAGCGCCGCCTGATCGGCGAGCTGCGTGCGCGCAATACTACCTCGCAACTGGCGGCGTAAGGCGGGAGGCAAGGATGGATTTCAGCGACACGCCCGAAGAAGCCGCCTTCCGCGCGAAGGCGCGCGCCTTCCTGGAAGCCAACGCCGCGCGGCGGAAGCCGGGTTCGGTCGAAGGCTATCGCCGCGGCCAGGACGCGCCCGGGGCGCTGGAGCGCGCCAAAGCGTTCCAGGCGAAGAAGGCGGCGGCGGGCTTTGCCGGCATCGCCTGGCCGAAGGAATGGAGCGGTCGTGGCGGCACCCAGATGCAGCAGATCATTTACCAGCAGGAGGAAGCAAAGTTCGATGTGCTGAGCGGCGTCTTCGGTATTGGATTGCAGATCGCGATCCCGACCGTCTGCACCTGCGGCACACAGGAGCAGCGCGATCGCTTTGCCGAGCCGGCGCTGCGCGGCGAGGAGATCTGGTGCCAGCTTTTTTCCGAGCCGGCCGGCGGTTCGGATTTGGCCGCGCTGCGGACGCGCGCCGAAAGCGACGGCGATGACTGGATCATCAACGGCCAGAAGATCTGGACCTCGGGTGCGCATTATTCGCAGTTCGGCATCCTGGTCGCTCGATCGGACCCGAATGTGCCGAAGCATGCGGGGTTGACGTTCTTCATACTGGATATGGCGACACCAGGGGTGGAGATCCGGCCGATCCGGCAGATGTCCGGCTCGTCACACTTCAATGAGGTCTTCTTCACTGATGTTCGCATCCCCGACACGATGCGCGTCGGCGCGGTCGGCAATGGCTGGCGGGTGGCGATGACTACGCTGATGAACGAACGTCATGGGATGCGCGAGGCGCCCGGGCCGGATTTCGACGAACTGTTCGAGTTGGCGCAGAACATAGAGCTTGAAGACGGTCCAGCGCTCGACAATGCCGCGGTGCAAGAGAAGCTGGCGGAATGGTACGTGCGGACGCAGGGGCTGCGCTTTACTAAGTTCCGCACCATGACCTCATTGTCGCGCGGCCAGACGCCGGGACCGGAATCGTCGATCATCAAGCTGGTGGCGGCCGGCAAGACGCAGGAGATCGCCTCGTATGGGCTTGATCTGATCGGAATGGCGGGGCCGGTGATGGGGGCAGAGATGCCGTTGCAGGGGCTGTTCGAGGAAGCGCTGCTTTATTCTCCGGCACTGCGCATCGCCGGCGGCACCGATGAAATCTTGCGCAACATCATCGCCGAACGCGTGCTGGGACTGCCGCCCGACGTGCGGGTGGATAAGGACGTGCCGTTCCGTGATGTGCCGAGCGGTCGGCGGAGTTAGGCTCCGCGCTACAACAGCGACGCGGCTATTCCTGGACCTCCTGCACGGCGTTCAAGAACGCCGCCAGACCGCCTAGGATAGCGAGCATACGATCCTCGGGAATTGTGTTGTTGATGTTCGCAGGCAATCGAACGACGTCACGGATCGACCCCGTCAGCTCGTTGGCGTGGGTCTCCTTCAATTTAAGTGCTTCCCAGCCAAATTGCTGAACTGTTTCCAGCGTTTTTCGCACGCTTTCTATGTTTGAGCGGTCCTGTCTGTCGTTTTCTTTCTTAACCTTCTTCGGGTCAACTGGACGCGGTTGCATCAGGTCTTTAAGAAATCTTATCTGCTTTTTGAGCGTAGCATCGTCGTCCAACCCGAATTTCTTCAGAAGCTTCTCGAAGGGACCGTTTTCATCCGACCCCTCCTGATCTTGCGTTTTCTCTTCGGCACTTTTTGCTTCAACTTCACTCTTCCCTCGAGCAGCCGAACTCGAGTACGAAATTTCAGCTTTGGTAAACCCGGTGCCTTTCAGAGAACGGACGATCTTTTTCTCAAGACCAAGCGCAGGTTTGTTTAGTTCCAATTTGACCGTCTTGCGGTCAATTGAGGCGATCCCAAATCTTATATTTCTCGCTTCCTCAAATTCTTCAGAAAGTTCTGCTGCAAGCTGTCTGGGTTTCACGGTACGATCCAGAAGAAACAGCGCGTATCCCCGCGTCTCCCCGTAGCCGGAGGCTATCGCACAATACACGAACCTCCTTTTTGCCATTATGAGAAGCTTTTTTTCTTCAGTTGTGTCCATCGCCAGCTTTTTCGCCATATAAGCGTCCTACTCACGCTGTCTGTTCTCGAGGATACGCCGGTTTCTTGTGTCCAACACTGAACCGTCCCGCCCTGTGCCGCAAGCGAAATCCGCGGGTGCAACCGCACCTGTACCGTCACCGACCATCCACCTGGGAACCACGTCCATTGCCTTCATGACAAGCCTATCCGAAAATTCGCGAGCCGATTACTGCGACAGGCGGACCAATATGACGCATCAGCTCGAAAGCTTCTTCTGGCCGCGCTCAGTGGCGGTGTTGGGCGCCTCGCCCGATCCGCAGCGCGTCCGCGGGCGGCTATTCGACAATCTGCGCGGCAACGACTTTTCCGGCCGGATCGTGCCGGTCAATCCAAGCTACACTGAGATTCACGGCCACCCCTGCTATCCGAGCCTGGCCGCCGCGGGCGAACCGGTGGACCTGGCGCTGATAGCCGTGCCGGCCGCGCATGTCGCCGCTGCTGCCGAGGAATGCGCGGCCGCCGGCGCGCGGCACCTTGTGGTGATCAGCTCGGGCTTTGCCGAGGAAGGCGGTGCGGCAAGTGCGCTGCAGCAGCAGCTTGTGGATATCGCGCGACGCACGGGAATGCGCATCGCCGGGCCGAATTGCGAAGGTTTCTTCAATACGATCGGGCGCCTTGCCGTGACCTTCAGCCCGACGGCGGAGCCGCACGCCTCCGGCTCCGCGCCGCCGACCGTGTCGGACCGGCGCGTCGGCGCGATTGCGCAAAGCGGCGGCATCGGGTTCGCGCTGTTCGCCCGCGGCCGGGCCGCTGGGCTGGCGTTCAGCCATGTCGTATCGACCGGCAATGAGGCCGATCTGACCGCAGCCGATTTTCTCGAATACCTCGTGCAGGATTCGCGCACGGACGTGGTGATGCTGTTCTGCGAAGCTGTCCGCGACGGCGCGCACTTCGTTGCCGCGTTGGATATGGCGCGCCAGCGTGGCAAGCCGATCGTCGCCATCAAGGTCGGTGGCTCAGACGCCGGGCGGCGCGCAAGCGCGTCGCACACCGCCTCGCTGAGTGGATGGCAGACGGCGTATCGTGCAGTGTTTGCGCGCTATGGGGTGATCGAAGCCGACGATCCGGATGACGCCGTGGCGATTACCGGAATGCTGAGCACCTGTCCGTTACCGAATGGACGGCGGGTCGGCATAGTGACGGTGTCGGGCGGCGGCGGCGCGTGGATGGCGGACACGTTGGCCGCACACGGTTTGTCGTTGCCGCTGTTGTCACCGTCGCTGCAAGCATCATTGCGTCCCCTGATGCCGTCCTATGGGGCACCGCAGAACCCGGTCGATGTCACCGCCCAGGGTGCGCAGACGGGCCCGGCGATGATGAGCGCGGCGGAGTGCCTGGCGGCATCCGATGAGATCGACATGCTGGTGCTGATCACCTCGCTCGCCAACGAGCAGCGCGTCTCGCTGGATGCCGCACGGCTCCACGCCGTGGTGGAGAGGCACGGCAAGCCGGTCACGATCTGGACCTATACACCGCCCTCCGCGCTGGGGCGGGCGCGGGTCGCGGAGAGTAGGCTTTTCCTGCACGTGCACTTGCGTGGCTGCGGGCTGGCGATGGGGCGGCTCGCCCAGTATGCGGAAGCATTGTCGCGGCCCCTGACCTCGCCACCCGCGTCGCCCGCACCGTTGCACCTGCCAACCGACTTGCCGCGCGTGCTGACCGAGCATCGGGTAAAGTCGCTGCTGGCGCCGCTCGGCTTGCCGATGTCGGAGGAACGGCTGGCAATTTCGGCAGCGGATGCCGAAGCCGCGGCACGTGCGATCGGCTTTCCCGTCGCGTTGAAGATTCAGTCACCCGATCTTCCGCACAAGACGGAAGTGGGTGGGGTGCATCTGCGCCTTGCTGATGGGCAAGCAGTAGCGGATGCCTATGCGACGATCATCAGCGCAGCCCGACGCCACTGCCCAGAGGCGCGGATCGAAGGCGTGCTGGTGCAGAGGATGGCTCCGCCCGGGCACGAGTTGGTGGTTGGGATGGTGAACGATCCGACCTTCGGGCCGATCATGATGGTGGGCTGGGGTGGCACGACCGTAGAACTGATGGGCGATGTCGCGCATCGCCTTGCGCCCGTGGATGTCAGCGATGCGCGCGAGATGGTCGCCAGCCTGCGCTCGGCCCGCCTGTTGGAAGGCTTTCGCAGCGCGCCACCGATCGATATCGGGCCCGTCGCGGAGCTGATTGCGCAGCTTTCGATCGTGGCCGTGGCGCATCGCGACCGGATTGCCGAGATGGAATTCAACCCGGTGATCCTGCACGCCGACGGATCGGGGATGACGATCGCCGATGCGTTGGTCACGCTGCGGGATTAGCTACCTGCTTACCCGACCCACCATGCTGCCGCCGCGTAACCGGCGCGAGCCGTGGGCGGCATAGCACGCGTTGTTTCATGCGCGATCATCTCGGCCACCAGGTCACGCCGCCCGACTTTCATCGCTGCATCGATCAGCATCTGCATCACCAGGTCGCGCTGCGCATTGCTACCGCCGAGCAGGCGGATCGCCGGGCGGCGGGAGGCCAGCAAATCGACGACACAGGCGTAATCGCCCAGCCGGTGCGCCAGCACCAACTCGCAGACCGGGATCACCACATCGGCGATCGCTAGGCTGGTCCAGAGCGATCCGGCAGCGGTGATTTCTCGCAGCGCGCCCAGCAGGCGCTCCGCCGCGGCGTGCCGTCCGGTCGCAGCGAGCGCCAGCATAAGGTGCGGCACCAGCAGCAGATGACCGACATCGCCGATGCGGGCCTCGGCCTTCTCGGCGAGCTCCTGCCAGCGGTCGCCGACATCAACACCTTGTTGTTCAAGCCGCCATAGCAGAGACGCGGCGTTCTGCAGGTCCACGTAATGGTCGGGGACCGCCCGCGTCATCGGCTCACTCAAATTGCGGATGTTCGTATCATAGCTGTCCAACACGGCGTCGAGGTCACCGAGATCGAGCTCCAGCAGGGCACGATGCCACCAAAGGTGATGGATCAGGTTATTGCCGAATTTCCAATGCACGACTTGACTGGCCAACCAGTCGCGACCTTCGCGCGGGCGACGATCGGTGTCGAAGACATGCGCTTTGACGTGATGGGCGAAATAGTTGGTCCGGTCCTGCTCCAGCGCAGCGTCGAGCGCGCGGTCCGCACCGACGGTATCGCCGACTTCCTCATGGGCGAAGGCCCAGACGGTACGGAAGCAGTCATAGCCGGGAACGTCGGGTCCCCAGGCAGGCGCCACGCGGTCTGCCTGGGCCAGGATCGCCGCGGTCTGGCCGTGCCGGAAATACGTCGTGTCGGAGATGCGCAGTGCGAGCAGGTCGGTCGGATGCGCATCGAGGATTTCGCGCCAGATCGTGAAGGCCTGATCGAGCGCCCCGCGTTGCCATGCCGCCAATGCGGCGACATGTTGCCGCTCGCGGAGAGTCGCGACCGACGCGGCGGCTTCGGCGGCTGCGCGCGCTGCCGCAATCTGCGGCCGGTGTGCCGGGTTTGAGGCCGCCAGCAACAAGTAGCCTTGCAGGCAATGTCCCAACAGGAAATGTGGATCGGCCGACAGCGCCTGCGTGACAAGCGCCATCGTGTCGGCGTGGAATTTCAGGTAGTGCTCGACGGCGCGGTCGAACAGCGCCGCTGCTTCAGCGCTGTCGGTGGAGAGCGGTAATCCGCGTTCGTCGTGCTGCATGGTGCTCGCGCCCTACAGCGCACCGTCGCGCCGTAGCCCTTCAACATCCGCTTCACTCATGCCGAGCCAAGAGCCAAGAACCGCGGCCGTGTCCTGACCCAACGTGGGCGAGGGCTGCACGCGCGGTGGCTTCCCGTCGATGCGCACAGGCCAAGACGGGATCTTGAACGGACCATAGGTCGGGTGCTGCACGACCTGCATGATGCCGCGCTGCTCGAAGCTGGGATCGTCGCGCAGCTCTTGCGTATCGAGAACCGCGCCGGCGGGCACGCCAACTCCGCCGACCAGCGCCATCGCTTCGTGCTTGGTGTGACGGCGCGTCCAGTCGGCGATGATGGCATCGACCTCGGGCTCGCGGGCGACGCGATCGGCTGGCGTAGCGTAGCGGGGATCGTCGATCAGCTCCTCCCGCCCGATCAGCTTCAGCAGCCGCGTCCAGTGTTCCGGGTTGGCGCGGCTGGTCATGATATAGACGTAGTCGTTCGGGCCGCCTGGCTTGCATGGATACAAACCGAGCGGCGCGTTGCTGACGCCGGGCACCTTGGCGCCGCCACGGCCGACCGGTTTGCCGATGCGCGCCTGGCTGGCGAAGTTGGTGCGCATGTAGTGCAGCATCGCGTCCTGCATCGCCACTTGCAGGCGGCGGCCCTCGCCGGTCTGCTGGCGGCGGAAGAGGGCGCTGGCGATGGTGGCCGCCATCAGCATGCCGGTGCCGGTATCGCCGATCGAGATGCCCGGCTTGGCCGGCGGACGGTCTGGTTCTCCGGTCACGCTCATGGTGCCGCCGCAGGCCTGGGCGATCATATCGAACGCAAGGTTCTGCTCGTACGGGCTGCCTTCACCGAATCCTTTCACCTGGGAGTAGATGATGCGTGGGTTGAGTGCGCTCACCACGTCGTAGCCGAGGCCAAGCCGCTCGATCGTGCCTGGAGCGAAATTCTCCACGCACACATCGGCGCGGCGCAACATCTCCTTCACCAATTCGAGGCCGCGGGGTGATTTCAGGTTGACGGCAATGGATTTCTTGTTGGCGTTGAAGACCTGGAAATACCAGGGATCATCGTCCGGCTGTCCGGGCCGCAGGCGGCGGCCGGGATCGCCTGTCTTCGGGTTTTCGATCTTGACGACCTCGGCGCCGAGCCACGCGAGCGCCTCGGTGCAGGAGGGACCCGCTTCGAACTGGGTGAAGTCGACGATGCGGATGCCTGATAGAAGTCCTGCTTCGGAGCTGCTGTCGGCCATGGTGTTTGCTCCTCCCGGAAAGTGTCTCCCGTCTTCCCTGGGGAGACTGCCAGAATGAAGGGGCGGATGCCAGCCGGCGTATCAGCCCAGCGCTTTCTCCAACATTTCCAACGCCTGCCTGGAGAAGCGACGCATATTGGCGATGCGGCCCGCGCTGCCGGTTTCCAAGGTCAGCACTTGCGACATCGGCCCGTCGATCGCGATGCATGTGTGTCCGGCGGCGTCGCCGTAGCGGTTTCCGGTGGGACCGGTCGCGCCGGTCTCGCCAAGGCCCCAGCTTGCTTTGCAGCGCTCGCGCACCGTGCGGGCGAGCAGCACCGCATAGGGCTCGGTCGAGGCGCGCATGCCACTGGGGAGCGGGTCGGGGATTTCCAGGAAGGCGGCGCGGGCGAAGCGTGTGTAGATCACGCTGCCGCCGAGGAAATACGCGCTCGCCCCTGGGATCGCCAGCAGTGCTGCGGAGATCAGGCCGCCGGTGGAGGATTCCGCAATGGCGATGGTTTCGGAGCGTGCCTTCAGCCGAACGGCGATGCGTTCGGCGATGGGAATCAGGTCCTGCATGTCTAGTTGCTCCCTTTTGCCAGGATGGCATCGATCACGCGCTGGGTTTCCAGAGCATCTTCGCCGGTGATTGCCGGGTCTCGGTTGGTTTCTATTGCATCGAGGAAGTCGGTCAACAGCTCGCGATGCGCGTGATGGGAAAATCCCATGATGTTGGCACCGCTGCCCGAACCGGAGTCGTCGGCAAGGGTATCTTCACGACCATCGAGGAATGACAGGCGCAGGTTGCCGCGCTCGAACCGAGCGGTGCCGTTACTGCCTATGATCTCGATCCATTCCGGGCGGCCGGGATAGAAGGACGTTGTTGCCATGATGGTTCCGGGTGCTCCGTTGCCGAGGCGGACCAGGGCGGCGACGTAATCCTCGGTCTCCATCTTGTGCAGCGCGGTCTGGCGCACGTGCGCGGCGTCGACGCGGGTGATGCCGACCAGCCACCGAAACAGGTCGAGGGCGTGGATAGCCTGGGTGATCAGCACGCCGCCGCCATCCTGTTGCTTCGTCCCGCGTCCTGGCTGGTCGTAATAGGATTGCGGGCGCCACCACGGCACCGACATCGATGCGGCCTGGACTTCTCCGAGCGCGCCGGTCATCAGCGCTTCGTACAGGCGGCGGCTGCCGGGGCGGAAGCGCATCTGCAGTACGATGCCGAGTTCGACGTCCCGCACGCCGGCCTGCGGCGACGAGGCGCTCTGCGCGTTCGATGGTGGCTTCCAGCGGCTTCTCGCACAGCACATGCTTGCCAGCGGCGAACGCGGCCTCGGCGACTTCCAGATGCGTGCTGGCGGGAGTCAGCACCAGCACGGCGTTGACGCCCGGGTCGTGGATGGCGCGGGTGATATCGGTCGTTACCGGCCAGCCATGGCGATCCGCTAGGGCGGCGAACCGCACGTCGCTGCGGGCCGCCGCCCAGACCACGCGCACACGGGTGGCGAGATCGGCGAGGCTTTTTGCGTGTGGCTCGAGCGCGTTGCCGAGCCCGATAACCGCGATACCGATCATTGCCGTGCACCGGGGGTGAATCGCGTGGCGCGCGCCTGTGCCTCCAGCGCCAGGCGACAAACTCCGGCGAGTACGTGCGGATCCGTTGTCTTCGGGCAATAGCCGGCGCAGTCCTGGCCGGCTTGCAGCAGGCCATCGACGAGGTCGTAGATGTGCCGGTGATCCAGCCCGATCGCCGCGAACCGTGCCATGGTGGTGCCCCTCCTGTGACGCGCGTCGGGACGGTGCGAGTCTGGTGGCGGGGCGGTCAAGCGGGGGTTCTGCAGAAATGAGCATCATCGATATCCACTTCCACGTCGTTCCACTCGCATTCCTGGAAAGCTTGCGCCGGGGCGACCTGCATAACGTCGTCGAAGTCGAGACCCGGCTCGACCGAGACGACCTGATCTTTCATGCACCGCCCGACATCATCGTGGAGCCCGGCACCTCGGTGCGGCCATATCACTGCGATGAACGAATGCTGCTCGCCGCGATGGATGCGCGCCGGCTCGATGCCGCGGCGATCAGTCCGCCGCCTGAGCTTTTTCTTTATTGGGCCCCGCCCGATAGTGCTGATCGCATCGCCCGCACCATGAACGACGGGTTGGCACAGCTCGCGCGTGCACATGCCGATCGCTTTCTGCCGTTGGCGACGCTCCCCATGCAGGATCCAGGCAGGGCTGTGCTGGAGCTCGAACGCGCCATCACCGTGCTCGGGCTTCGCGGTGTCTCGCTATGCACCCATGTTGGCGGGCGCGATCTCGATGATCCTTGTTATGCTCCGGTCTTTGCCACCGCCGCCCGGCTCCGAGTGCCCGTGTTCCTCCATCCGCAGAACGCCGGTGAGATCAGCCGGATGAAGGACTACCACCTTTGGAACGTGATCGGCTTCCCGCTGGAAACCACTATCGCCGCGACGCGGCTGATCACCAGCGGCATTTTCGAACGCTATCCCACGCTCTCCATCGTGCTCGCGCATGGCGGCGGATACCTGCCTTACCAGTTGGGGCGGCTTGATCACGCGTATCGCGCGCACCCCGCCGCGTTTGGCGGCTTGCCCAGAACGCCTGGCGAATATCTTGACAATATCTATTGCGACAGCATGACCCACGATACGCAGGCGCTGCGATTTTTGATCGATCACGTCGGTGCTGGCCATGTCGTGCTTGGCACGGACTATCCGTTTTCGATGCAATGCAATACGCCGGTCGAAGCGGTCGAAGCGCTTGCCCTTCCGCCGCCGCAGCACGCCGCGGTCCTTGGCGGAACGCTGTCACGGCTGCTGAACGTCTGAGCATTTCGCGGCCAGTTTGATAAGATAACGGGGGTCAGGCGCTTCCGTTTATCCCAGTGCCTCGCTATACGCGGGCTTGCTCGGATCCGTATCGTTGTAGTATTCGGCGCGGCAAGACCCGTCCTGGCCGAAACGCAGAATCACGAAGCCATGGGCGTGAACCTGACCGACAACGCCAAGCGGCACACTGACCACGCCCGGCGGGTTGACGATCTTCTTGAGCGGTGAGTCCTCATCCTGGGCCAACACGGGAACGGCGCCGTGGCCGATGCAGCGACCTTTCTCCAGGGTTCGATATCGCTGGTATAGCGTCATCGTGTGCTCGTGGCCCCAGAACCATGCCGCAATCGCCCCGCCGCCGGCTTTAGCCGCTGTGACAAAGCGGTTGTACGTGGCGTCGAGATTAGGATTGTACGCCGTCAGCGAGCCATTGGGCTGCGCCGGACCGATCTGCGCGAACGCCGAGAAGAACTGATGGTGTGACAACAGGATCGTCTTGCCGGAGAACTCGGCAATCCGTGCGGCGAGCCATGCCTCTTCCTGCGGATCAATCTCGACCAGCACGTCAGTGACGTCGAACGGATCGCGGTCGGTACGGCCGGTGTCCATTGCGATGAACTGCCAACGATTATCCGCGCTGCGCAGGCAGAAGAAGCTGGCAGGCTGGGCTGTCAGAGGCGCCGGGTTCAACGTGGTCAGCAGGCCGTAGTAGCCGACGCCACCGCAATACATGTCGTGATTGCCGGCAAGATTGTAGATCGGCACGCGGCTGCGATCGAACGTGCGGTTCAGGATCGCAGCGAAGTTGCGGTCGCACTCCTCGGGCGTGCCGGAATAGTAGATGTCGCCGAGATGGATGACCAGATCGGGATCGAATTGCGCCATCTGCTGCACAAGGTTCACCGCGGCGGTCGTCCCAGTGCCCCAGTCGCCCATGATAGCGACGGTCGCCCCCGCCTTGAACGGAATCGCCGCCATGTCGGGAGACACTGGGATGTAGTCCGGCTGCCGCAGCTTCCCGTCCGGGCCGTAATACTGAAGGTATTGCGTGATCGTCTCGGCGAAGTTCGGATCGAAATTGCCGCATTGCAGCTCGGCCTCGATCGCGGTTGCTTCCGCGTCGCGCCCGTGCAGCCGTACATCCAGCAACTGCAACGAAAGGCGAGCAGCGGTCCAGGCATCCGGCTCGAAGCCGGCCGGAGCCTGTTGTGGAATCGGCGCGCCGGCATCCCGCAGCGCGGCCACCTGAGTCGCGGCTTGCACAAGCCCGTTCTCGTGCCCAGGTCGCGGCGCAGCGGCGGGAAGCTGCAAACGGGCCACGGCATCTATCGCGGATTGATAGAGCGACAGGAAATGGTCGCGAAACGTCACCAGCTCGGTTGGCATCGTCATTTCTCGAAACTCATGTCTGGCCGGCGGTGATCAGACGCATCGCACGCTCGGCCAAAGCGGCGATGGTGCGCGACGGGTTGACGCCGACGGCTTCCGGCACGATAGCGCCGTCGAGCACGAACAGGTTGCGGTAGCCGAATACCTCGCCGCGGTGATCGACCACGCCGTTCTCCGGCCCCGGCCCCATGTTGCAGCCACCGAGCGGATGCGGCGTGATCAGGTAGTGCGCCAGCGTCCAGGTAGGCGGCACCAGCGGCGTTCCACCTGTGGCGCGTGACAGCGCCTCGTGAGTCTCGACGATGGTATCGACCAGTCCGCGCGAGCGGGCGATGTCCCAATCGAGCGTCAGCTCCCACTCGCCGGCGATTTCGAACTGGCGGCGCAGCCGGAGCTGGCCGTTCGCCGCATCAACGCCTTGCGCGAACCATGGCATCATATTTTCGAGCGGGGCATGCGAAAGCAGCTCGGTGCGGATCCAGTCGAGCAGCAGATGCGTCTCGGGATGCTCGCTTTCTGCCGTCCGGGCGAGGTCGGCGAGCAGGTTGGGAACGCCGCCGTCCTGGATCCAGAATGACTGGCCGTTACGGCTACGATCAAGGAAGTCGATCGCGCAGGTGATCGTCGGGCCGAGTGACGGTTCGGGCTTGCGGGTGGCGTAGATCGCCGGAGTCAGAAAGTCGCCGTTGCTGCTCCAGTCATAGCCAAGGCGCGGGCTGATCGCCGGCAAGGTGTGCAACACGTCGCGACAGCGCAGCAGCAGCTCGGTGGAGTTGAGCGAGCCACCAGCCAGCACGACAAGTCCCGCGGTGGCACTGTCGGGCTGCCGCACGCCGGGCGTGAGGCGGTCGAAGTGCACGCGCCAGCCGGTGCCCTCAGGCTCTATGGCGGTGACGAGATGTAGCGGCCGCACCTCGGCGCCTTTGGCTTCGGCAAGTGCCAGATAGGTGCGGTCGAGCGTGTTCTTGGCATCAACCGGGCAGCCGATGTCGCAGTTGCCGCAATGCACGCAAGTGCCCTGCTCGATGCCCTGCGCGTTCTTGTGCCAGACGGTGCGCGCGGGATCGCCGCTATGGTCGAAGCTGAAACCAGGATCGAAGGATACAGCGAGATCGAGCTTACGGAAGCGGGCGGCGGCGCCGATCAACTGCGCCGCATCCTGCACCAGATGCATGCGCGGCGTCCATTGGTTGTCGGGTACTGGCTGAACGTTCATCACCGCGCCGACCGTGGCGTAGTGTGACGCCAGCTCGTCATGCGTGATCTGCGGCGGCCAGCCGGCGGCGAACACGCTGGGCGGCGGCACGGCGGAGATGTTGGCGTAGATCAGTGATCCACCGCCGACCGCGGCACCCTGTGCCACCGCCATGCGCGGAAAGGCGCGCAGATCAATCCACCCGTTGGCGTCTTCCGGGTGATGCTGATTCCATAGCCAGCCCTTGCCGGTCACGCTGGGATAGGTGGTGCGATCCCAGCGACGGCCACGCTCCAGCACCAGCACACGCGCGCCGGATTCGGCGAGGCGGCAGGCAGAGACCGAGCCGCCGAAGCCGCTGCCGATCACGACTGCATCGAAATCCATTGCCGCGCCCCGTCAGCCGCGGCCGAGATGGGCGCCGTAGCTGTCCCACATCTGCCCCAGGAAGAAATGGCCGAAGCGAGCAATTGCCGCCGCCGACTGTGCGGGCCCGGGCGCCCCAGGCGTGCTGACATTACCCAGCATCCGGATCAGGTCGGGAACGCCGAGTGACAGCGTGCCAGCGCCGACGATCGGACCGGTTGCGTCTGTTCCTTCATGCAGCACCGTGTAGAGCGTTGTCGTCTGTTTCCAGGCATCGGTCACGGGACCATCCCGCACCTCCTTGCGTCCGGCGAGGTAATAAGGCTTGCCGTCGCGCTGGAAGCCCAACTCATAGACCATGTATTTCAGGCCCGGCTGGCCGCTCGGGGTGAACAGCTTGAACACGCCACCAGTGCCAAGGATCGTGCCCCCGAGCGGTGCGAACTCGATGGAGCCGGAAAGCGAGCCGGGATGCCCAGGTTCCGTCAGGAACCGATCGAGGTCGCGGATCAGCACCGTCGCGTGTAGCGCCAGATTTGTCCCGGCCACCTGGCCTTTCTGCCGCCCCGTTTCCGGATCGGTTTCACCTAGCGCGAAGCCACCCGACATGGTTTCGCGGAACGACAGTCCAGTCGTTTCGTCGCGCATGTGCGTGACCTCCGGTGTCAACGGCAGGCCTTGCGGCCGGCATGAAGCGAGGTAGGATTTGGCGTCTTCATAGCCGAGCGCGATTAGGGTCGCGCCGTCGATGCGGCCCAAGAAATAGTCGGGATCAAGCGGCAGCGGATATTCGGGCCGAATCACGTGCAGCACGATGGGTCGCTGCCGGCCGCCGACAGATTCCCCGGCGGCGATCCGCGCGTTGATCTCGGCGATGCACTCCAGCTCCTGGAACAGCGCGCCATTGGCACTCATTTCGATCATGTGGACGTATTGGCGAAAAGCGCCGTTCTGGTACCGGCTGGAATTCCCTATGCACCAGACGACCCAGATTTCCTCGGCGCCGCGGCGGACCGCCTCCATCAGGTTGGCGTCTTTGATCCACACCGCGTCGGTATAGAACGAGCCATCGATCTGCACCGCCGGCATGAAGATCGGCAGCGAGATACCAGCAACCAGTCGATCGAGGCTCAGCGCAGTATGCTCGACCGTCTCCAGCGTCTTGCGCGAGAAGTTGCAGAGGTTGAACGTGCCGGTCATGCCGGCGGCGTTGTTGATCCGGGCGGTGTCGATGCCCAGATGAGGGAACACCTTCTTCACGACGCCGTCGGCGCTGCCCATCGCCGGCAGGTCGGGCCCACGCAGGTAATCCGCCAGCGGCATGAACCCGGCGAAATCCTTCGGGTCGAGGCTCCGCCAGCGGTCGATCATGTCGGGCGGTGCGATGCCCGAGAACAGCATCGCCAGGTTCATCGTCCCGCCGGAGGTACCGTCCGCATGGTGGAAACAGAGACCCGCTTCGGCCAGCGCTTGCAGCACGCCCGCCTGATAAGCGACGCGCATACCACCGCCGGCCAGAATCAGCGACCGCCGGGGGCCGACGTAATCTTGAGCCGGTGCGAAGAACGGTACGTGGGTCAAGCCGACCTCCATGGCTGCGGCAACATTATCGCCTCCCGAAACCGCGCGCATGAGGCAGGTAAGCCAGGATCAGCACACCGGAGACGAAATCGAACCCGGTGACCAGCAGTGCCAGCGGGGCGAAGATGCCGTGCAGCACCCCGATACCCACCCCGGCGACGGCACCGAATTTCTGCAGCCCCGCCCACAGAATCACCACGGGGTTCGGCCGGTGGGCGAACAGCGCATGCAGCAGAGCGCCACCGAACAGCGCCATGAACATGCCGACCAGGCCGAAGAAGTGCAGCGCCGTCGGCGATTGCTCGGCGGATAGCATGGCCAGGATCGGCGCTGGCCACAGGATCTGCACGCAGCCCGTCAGGAGCGTGATCGCGGCGATCGTCGCCACCAGCCAGAACAGGCCCCCCTTTCTCATATCGCCACCGGCGCGAACAGCAGCGCCGCAATCAGCACTTCCGGCCAGGCGCTCATGCCAGCACGTCCTCGCGTGTGACACCTGGCACCGGGGCCGAGGGCGGCGGCAGCCACTGCTGGCTCTCGCCGAGGTTGACGACGCTTTCCAGCCCCTCGGGCGGTGTGGTCGGCGGCTCTGCATAGGTGCAGAACCAACTTTCGAAATGATCGTCCAGCACGCCGGTGACTTCGGGCAAATAGAGCGTGGCGATCGGGTCAGGCTCCAGGCCGATCGTCTTCAGCACCTGCACGCGCGGCACGTCGCCGATCACCAGCCGCGCCGCGCCCTTGCGGAACAAGGAGAATCCTGCCTTGCCGGAGAAATAGATGGTCGATTTCATCAGCAGCCCGCGGAATTCGCAGTAATTCACAGCACTGGTGCTGACCGGCAGCCAGATGGAGCGCGGCCGTTCCACCTCGAAGTAAACGCCAAGCTGTCCGTTCAGGTCGTATTGGCTGCTGACACTGCGCTCGCCTTCGATGTAATTCAGGTTGGCCTGGTGCTTGGGCATGCCCCAGATGCCCTTGCCGCCCTTCACCGAGATCTCGGTACTGACCGGCAAGTCGTACACCCACTGCCCCGTGCCGAACAAGCCGCGCAGCAGCGCGGGCAACAGCCGCGGCGCCGGCTTCGCGCCGTGGGTGCAGGCAAGCGCGATGCTGAACTCGATATATTTGCCAATATTGGTATGGCGGTAATCGACCACCGTGACCAGCAGCAGCGCCTTGTTCCATAGGATGAAGGGATGCACCTCGTTGCCTTGCAGCAGCACGCGCGCCTTCACCGGGTCGCAGGGGAACGCCGCGAGGACGGTCGATGACTTGATCCCCTGCACCGGCATCTGGAACGGAATGTCATCGACCAGCGCATAACGGCCGGCCTGGCGGGCGATCCGCGCTGGCTGGAACATTAGGCGGACTCCTTATCGAGTTCCTCGATCATCAGCGGGAAAACATCACGCGCCGCATTCTTGCCGATGAACACGTCCAGGTGGCCATAGTCCGGCAGAACGTGCAGCGTGTGGAACCGGGGATGGTGCCGGTCAAAATAGTCGAACGTCTCCTGCTGGCTCTCCGGCAGAAAGCAGTGGTTGTTTCGTCCGGCAAAGAACGCAAAGCGCGCGTCAGTTTGCGGCGGAGCGACCCCGAACGCCGCCGGTAACCCCGGCAGCCCATCCACCGTCACCAAATGGCCGGCGAGCACACAGCGATAGATCTGCTGGAAGAAGCTGACTGGCACCTTGGCGAATTCGTGACAGATCCAGGCGTGCGTCGCCTCGTTCAGGTTGGCGTGGCTCCATAGCGTCGGGAAGCCGACCCCATAGGTGAAACTGACCAGCCGGCAGACGGTATTGTCGCATTCACGATGTGTCGCTTTAACCCACGCGGTGATCATCTTCGCAATCGCCGTCGGTGGTACGCCCCTTCCCCACTGCGGGTCGAGATAGTCGAGCATCCGCCCCAGCACCGGCAGAGACAATTGGAACTTGGCGCGGGTAACCGCGGGTATTCTCGGATGCAGCGCGACGGCGTTGGAAACAATGGCGGTCACCTGCGGCACCAGACCCGCTGCGGCCGACATCATGAAGCTGGTCGAGCCCTGGCAGTGGATGATCGCCTTGATGCGGTCGGCGCCGGTCTCGGCGGCGATTCTCTCGACTGCCTTCGGATGGTCGTACAGCGCCGCCTTGTCGAGCGTCCAAGGATTGGGGGGCAGGTCGATGCTCGCACGCCAATTCTCAAGCCAGACATCGTAGCCATGGGCGAGCAGTGCCTGCACAATCGTCGTATCGGTGGGCGGTCGAAACAGGTTCGCTCGTACCCCGGCGCCGTGCACCACCAGCACCGGACCACGCGAGGCAGGGCGCGGTCCGCGCAGGTGCAGCAGGTTGAGCGGCATACCGTCGCCGGCCGTGAACGGCACCACGACCTGCTCGATCTCACGCGCGTCGATCGAGGCTTCGATCAGATCCTCCCATTTTGACTAACGCTAACGCCTTGCTCGCGCCGGTTGCAATGAAAATGCGCGGCTCCCTTGGCCCCGCCGCACGGGCGCGCCAGAATGCCGCTTCCATCACGACCGATCGGGGGAGAACGACCATGGCTCAACGCGTCGCCGTCATCACCGGGGCCGGCAGCGGCATCGGCCGCTCCTCGGCGCTGGCGCTGCTTGCGGACGGCTATGCCGTGGCGCTGGCCGGGCGCCGCAAAGATGCGCTGGATGAAACCGCCGCGATGGCCAAGGGCGGCACGCCGCTGGTTGCGCCGACTGACGTGCGCGAACCGGACGCGGTGGCCGCGCTGTTCGCCAAGGTGAAAGAGAGCTTCGGCCGCGTCGATGTGCTGTTCAACAACGCCGGCGGCAACGTGCCCAGTACCAATTTCGGCGATTTCACCTGGGAGCAGTGGACCTCGGTGGTCGCGGTGAACCTGAACGGCATGTTCCTGTGCGCCAACGCAGCGTTCCGCATGATGCGCGACCAGAAGCCCATGGGCGGGCGTATCATCAACAACGGCTCGATCTCGGCGCACGCGCCGCGGCCGGGCTCAGCGGCCTATACCACGACGAAACACGCAGTGACGGGGCTGACCAAGTCGATCGCGCTAGACGGGCGTCAATACGATATCTGCAGCAGCCAGATCGATATCGGCAACGCCGCCACGCCCATGACGGCGCGCTCGACGGCCGGGCAGATGCAGGCGCACGGGGCGATGATGCAGGAGCCGCGGATGGACGTGGATCACGTCGGCCGCTCGATCCTGTTCATGAGCAATCTGCCGCTGGACGCCAACGTGCAGTTCATCACCATCATGGCGACGAAGATGCCGTTCATCGGTCGGGGCTGATGCAGATGCGGCGCGCGGGTCTGCTGGTATTCGCAGTGCTTGGCTTGGCGTTGCACGCGGTCACCGCGCTGGCGAACGACCACGTAACGTTCGGACTCGATTGGAAGGCGGAGGCGGAATACGGCGGCTTCTACCAGGCGGTAGCCACCGGCATTTATGCGAAGCACGGGCTGGACGTCACGATCGAGCAGGGTGGTCCGCAGATCAACCACATGACGTTGCTGATGGCCGGCCGCATGCAGTTCAACTTGAGCGGCGGTCAGGCCATTGAGTTCGTGCAGCAGCGCCTGCCCTTCATCGCGGTGGCGGCAATCTTCCAGAAGGACCCGTCGGTGCTGATCGCCCATCCAGGCGTCGGCAACGATAGCTTCCCGGCGCTGAAGGGCAAGCAGATCGAGATCGCCGCCGATGTGCGCTCCGGCTGGTGGCGGTTCCTGGCCGGCAAGTTCGGCTACAGCGACAGCCAAATCAGACCCTATACGTTCAGCTTGGCGCCGTTTCTGGCGGACAAGAACCTAGTGCAGGAAGGCTATCTGGGGTCGGAGCCGTTCCTGATTGAAACCGAGGCGCATTTCAAGCCAGTGGTGCTACCGATCGCCGATGCCGGGTATCTCGGCTACGACAACATCATCGCGACCAGCACGAAGCTGGTGGCGGAGAACCCGGGGATGGTGCAGCGGTTCGTGGATGGCTCGATCGAGGGGTGGTACTCATATCTTTACGGTGACCCGGCGCCGGCGGATACGCTGATCCGCAAAGCCAACCCGGAGATGCCGCAGGCTCTGATCGACTACGGACGGCATGTGATGATCGAGCATGGTGTGGTGGATTCAGGGGATACGAAGACGCTGGGGGTCGGCGCAATGACCGACGCGCGCTGGGCGGCGTTCTACCGGTCGATGGCCGCGGTCGGCGTATATCCGCCGGGACTGGATATCGCGGGTGCCTATACGCTGCGCTTCGTCGATCACGGCGTAGGGTTGGGCAAGCGGCAGTGAAAGTAATCCACCGCGAAGCAGTATCTCAGGCCGCCCGTCGGAACGTGTTCGGTATTCCCGCCTTCGCGACCTGCCCGTGCATCGGCTCGTCCGGCAGCCCCTCGTGCAGCAGGCGCCGCGCGGCCAGCAGCTTGGACAAATCGATGCCGGTCTCGTACCCGATGCTTTCCAGCATGAAGACCAGATCTTCAGTCACCACGTTCCCCGAAGCGCCCGGTGCATAAGGGCACCCGCCCAGCCCCGCCAGACAGGAATCAAACGCTCGGATACCTTCCTCCAGCCCCGCCAACGCATTGGCCAGTCCGAGCCCCATTGTGTCGTGTAGATGCAGGCCGTACAGCACCGGCCCGATCGCCTCGCGCACCGCTCGCACCACCTCCTTGATCTGCGCCGGGTGCGCATAACCGACCGTATCAGCCAGCATGATCCGGTCCACCCCGGCGCGGGCGAGCCCGCTCGCCACCTCCACGACTTTCGCCGTCGGCACCACCCCATCGATCGAGCACCCGAACGCCGTCGAGCACCCGGCGATCACCTCCATCCGCCTCGGCTGGGCCTTCACCCAATCCATCAACCGGCCGACCTCGACGATGCTCTCCGCTGGCGTACGATTGAGGTTCGAGCGGCTGTGTCCCTCGCTGACCGACACCGGTGTGCTGATCTTGTGGGTGCCTGCAGCGTACGCGTTCTGCGCCCCACGCAAATTAGGCACCAGTGCAATGACTGTCAGGCCGGGGATTTCCAGCGCGTGCCGCACCACCTCTTCGGTGTCCGCCATCTGCGGAATGACACGCGGCGGAACGAAGCTGCCGACTTCGATTTCCCTGATGCCGGCCGCGGCTATCGCCGCGATCCAACGGATCTTGGCGTCGGTTGCCATGCGCGTCTTGGCGATCTGCAACCCGTCGCGCGGCCCGACTTCACAGATGTTCATGTGCTCGGTCATCACGGCACCTCGCAGCTTGGCCGGTTAGGTTTCGCATGCGGCGATAAACAACTTGCGAGGGAGGGCCATGTTCGTCACACGCCCAACCGCGCGGCTGTCAATCTGGTAGCGCAGTGCGCCGTGTGCGTCCATGGACGCGAACCAGTGGGACCCACATCTCCCTTCCCGTGCGGAAGGGGGGCGGCAGCACAGAAGGCTACCCGCGCCCGATATCAGAAGGTGCCGGTCGTCGAGCCGGTAGTCGGGCTTCGATCATGCCGCCGTCAAGGATATCTGCGCGGTGGCCAGGTCACTCTCCAACGCCGCGATTTCACCAGCCGGCTCGCGGATCATGTAGCCGCGCCCCCATACCGTGCCGATCAGGTTATCCGCCCCGGCCAGGGCCAGCTTTTTCCGCAGCTTGCAGACGAAAACGTCGATGATCTTCATCTCCGGCTCATCCATCCCGCCGTAAAGGTGGTTCAGGAACGCTTCCTTCGTCAGGACCATTCCCTTGCGCAGGACAAGAAGCTCCAGGATCGCGTATTCCTTGCCGGTCAGGTGCACCTCCTGCCCGCTCACCGTGACCTCCCGACTATCGAGGTTGAGCTGCATCGGCCCGACCCGCAGCCTCGGTTGGCTGAAGCCCTTGCTCCGTCGTACCACGGCCTGCACGCGGGCCAGCAGCTCGGCCTTGTCGAACGGCTTTGTCATCACGTCGTCGGCGCCGAGACCGAGCGCTTTTACCTTCGCCTCCGGCCGCGAGACGCCGGAAAGGACCAGGACCGGCGTATGATTCCGCCCGAGCCGCATCCGGCGGACGACCTCGTAGCCTTCCATGTCCGGGAGCATCAGGTCGAGCACCATAATATCGTAGTCGTAATGTCGGACCAGCTCCAGTGCCTCCTCCCCGGTGCCTGCAAGATCGACCACGGCCGTGCCGGTCTTCAGGATCAGGGCTACGCCCCGAGCGGCGGTGACATCATCTTCTACGAGCAGAACACGCATTGCTTGCCCCCAATGAGACGTGTTTGTTGCACCTTCTTACCACCATAGCGTGTATATGGCTAGAGTTTTTTCATCTTTTCCGTGTTTTATTCTCCGAAACCGTCTCTCATAAGTGACAAAAATCTATCGAATTAGTGCATATCCGCGTAACATTTCTCGGGGCACGTTAATGAGGCATACGGATTTCACCAAAAGAGCGGCAACGGCCTGCACCCAACTGGGCCTGCTGTCGCCGATACGGCTGGAAGGGCGCGTTGCCGGCGTGTCAGCTATCGGGGCGGAAGTCACCGGCCTCGACGGTTGCTTGGCGATCGGGGACCGTCTCATGCTGCATGCTCGCGATGGGCGCGACGTCGCAGCCGAAATTGTCGCCTTCCGAGATCGAAGCGCGCAAACAATGACATTCGGCTCGTTGGAAGGGGTTGGACCGGGTGCTGCTGCACAGGCGCCGGTCTTCGGCCTGACAATCGGCGGCCAAGCGAAGCTGGCACCCGCCGCGGATTGGCTCGGGCGGGTTATCGACCCGCTCGGTCGACCGCTCGATGGCAAGGGGCCCTTGCGCACAGGTCGATACAGCCGGCCAGTGCGGACCGAACCGCCACCTGCCACTGCACGCGCCCGGCTCGGCCCGAGGCTCGATTTCGGTGTACGGGCACTAAACTGCTTCACCCCCTGCCGGCAGGGCCAACGCCTTGGGCTGTTCTCCGGCTCCGGCATTGGCAAATCGACGTTGTTGGGCATGCTCGCGCGCGGTGCAGCGTGCGACGTCGCGGTGCTTGCCCTTGTCGGCGAGCGCGGACGGGAGGTGCGGGAGTTCATCGAAGACGAGCTCGGCCCCGATGGCCTTGACCGCTCGGTCGTCGTCGCCGCCACCTCCGATGCACCTCCGCTTATGCGACGAGAGGCCGCTTACGCCGCAATGACGGTGGCAGAGCATTTCCGCGACCGCGGCTGTTCCGTGCTGCTGCTGATGGACAGCGTCACCCGCTTCTGTCTGGCATTGCGCGAAATCGGACTCACCGCCGGCGAGCCTCCCGCCACCCGCGGCTTTCCCCCAAGCGTCTTCGCCGAGCTGCCGCGCCTGCTGGAACGCGCCGGACCGGGCATAGAGCGTAAGGCCGCGCCGGTAGGGCACATCACCGCTTTGTTCACTGTGCTGGTGGAAGGTGACGATCACAACGAGCCGGTCGCCGACGCGGTGCGAGGAATCCTCGACGGGCACGTGGTCCTTGACCGCCGTATCGCCGAAGGCGGCCGTTATCCGGCAATTGACGTGCTCCGCTCGCTATCGCGGACCGCCACCGGCTGCAGCAGTGCCCAGGAGAACAGCCTTGCCGCTCGGGCGCGGGCTATCCTCGCGCTCTATGCCGACATGGCCGACTTGGTCCGGCTCGGGGCCTATCGGGCCGGCTCGGACCCGGCGGTGGACGAGGCCGTGACGCTGGCGCCTCGCATCGAGGCGGTGCTTCGCCAAGGGCGCGAGGAGATTTCCTCACTCCCCCAGGGCTTCACGCGGCTAGCCGAGGCGCTCGAAAAATCATGAAACGCGACCCGTTGGCCGCGGTGCTGCGGGTGCGCCGCCTGGCAATGGAAGACGCCACACGCGATTTCGCGGAATGTCTGCGAGGAGAAGCGGAAGCTGCGCAAGCCGTGGCCGCGGTGGAAGCCGCGATCGAGCGCGAGACCGAAGTCGCCTCTAGTCTATCCGCTGACGATACCGTCGTGGAGGCGTTCGGAGCCTGGTTGAAGCGCGCACGGAAGGACCTGCGCGCCGCCGAGGCGCTCCGCGACCGGGCCGAAAGTGAAACGGCCCGCGCCCGTGCTGCTCTTGCGGTCGCCCGCTCCGGGGTTAAGGCGACCGAGCATCTGATCGCCGAGCAGGCTGCCGCCGCCGCGGCCGAAGCAGCCCGGCAGGAGCAGCGCGATCTGGACGAGATCGGTCGCAGACCACGCCGATAGTGGAACGGCGTCCTCCGATGTGCTGAATAACCGACGGCCGAAGAGAGGAAACCGGGCGTGCGGATTGCAATGATCGGCGGCGGCTACGTGGGACTGGTCTCGGGCGCCTGCTTTGCCGAGTTCGGCTCCGACGTCGCCGTAGTGGAGGCAGATCCGACTCGGCTTGCCGCGCTACGCGCCGGTCGCATCCCGATCTACGAGCCCGGCCTGGATCGTCTAGTGGCCGAGAACGTCGCCGCCGGACGCCTCGGCTTCGGTGATGACGTCGCAACCGCTCTCGACGGTGCCGAAGCGGTCTTCATCGCCGTGGGCACCCCGACGCGGCGCGGCGACGGGCATGCCGATCTCTCTTATGTTTATGCCGCCGCCGAGCAGGTGGCGCGCGCGCTCACCGACTATGCCGTGCTGGTCACCAAATCGACCGTGCCCGTGGGTACCGGGCACCGGATTGCCGAGATCGTACGCCATGTGCGTCCGGATCTCGAATTCGACGTCGCCTCCAACCCCGAGTTTCTTCGGGAAGGCAGCGCGATCGGCGACTTCATGCGCCCCGACCGGGTGGTGATCGGCGCCGAGAGCGACCGTGCCCGCGAGGTGCTGCGCCGGGTCTATCGGCCGCTCTACCTCATCGAGGCGCCGATCGTGTTCACCTCGATCGAGACCGCCGAGCTGACCAAGTATGCGGCCAACGCCTTCCTGGCGATGAAGGTCACCTTCATCAACGAGATGGCGGATCTCTGCGAGAAGGTGGGGGCGGATGTGCACGACGTGGCCCGGGGGATCGGGCTGGACGGACGGATCGGGCGAAAATTCCTCCATCCCGGCCCCGGCTTCGGCGGGTCGTGCTTCCCGAAGGACACGCTCGCGCTGATGCGGATCGCGCAGGATTTCGGCGCGCCGTCGCGGCTCGTGGAAGCGGTCGTAGCAGTCAACGACGCCCGCAAGGCGAGCATGGCAATGCGGGTCATCGCTGCCTGCGGCGGATCGGTGCGTGGCAAGACGATCGCGGTGCTCGGCCTGACGTTCAAGCCGGAAACCGACGATATGCGCGATGCGCCGTCGATTCCTATCGTGTCGCGCTTGGTCGAGGACGGCGCGGCGGTGCGCGCCTTCGACCCCGAAGGCATGGACCAGGCCGTGCCGCTGCTGCCGCCATCCGTCGCCTATTGTCAGAACGCACTGGAGGCCGCGTCGGGAGCGCACGCGCTGGTAGTGGTCACAGAATGGAACGAATTCCGCGCGTTGGCGCCGGAGCGACTGGCGGCGGCGATGCGCGGCCGGGTCGTAGTCGATCTGCGCAACGTCTATGATCCGGCGGCGATGCGGGCTGCCGGCTTCGATTATCAGGGCGTCGGACGGCCGGGGCGATAAGGGTTCGGCAACCCGACCCGTCTACAATCGAGGCATGGGCGGCACACCGAAACTCAGTATCTGCGTCTGCACGCATAATCGCCCCCGCTATCTTGCCGGCTGTCTCGAGGCGCTGCGCCAGCAAACTGCACCGCCCGAATTGTTCGAAGTGCTGGTGGTGGACAGCGCCTCCCGCGCTGGGCCTGCTTCTGTCGCCGCACGCCTGGCTGCCGCGGTACCGAACGCGCGGCTGATGCGAGTGGACGAACCGGGTCTCAGCGTGGCGCGCAATGCTGGGGCCCGCGCAGCCCGCGCTGAATACATCTGCTATATCGACGATGATGCACTTGCCGAACCCGATCTTGTTGCGACGGCTCTGGATGCTCTCTCCGCGACCCACCCCTCCCCCGCGCTGATCGGCGGGCGCGCCCTGCCGCACTGGGAGGCTCCACTCCCGTCGTGGTGGCCTGCATCCTTGCGCGGCGTGCTCTCCATCGTCGAATTCGAAGGCGCGGGCGAGTACCGTAGCGCGGCTCTGCCACCGGGCCTGGAGCCCTGCGGCGCGATCTTCATGGTGCATGTGCCCACGCTGCTGGCCACCGGGGGCTTTGACCCAGGCAGCGGGCGTACCGGATCGGTGCTGCTGTCCGATGAGGAAGTGCAGCTCGCCTGGCGATTGCAGGCGGCCGGCCATTCGGCACGCTATAATTCACGTCTGACGGTGCATCACCGGATACAGGCCTCGCGGCTGACTCCTGCCTGGTTGTTGAACCGGCAGTACTGGCAGGGAGTGTCCGCGGTTCGTACCCGACGCCTGCTCGGCCATCCCGGCACGGTCTGGCGGGAGCTGCCGCGACGATTGGCGGTCACTGTGCTGTTCGCGCCGGTCGCCCTGTTGCCGCGCCGCAGCACGTGGCTGATCGGCACGCGCTGGCGCCTGGCCTATGCCACTGGATTCATCCGCGGTGCCGCATATTGGCGCACTGGCAGTACAACCGCGCGTTCCAGTTCGCCGCGCAGCGCCATCGCCTTGATCCGATCGGCGGTGCGGCAGGCCAGCGCCTGAATCGTCAACGATGGGTTGACGCCCCCGACCGTCGGGAACAGCGACCCGTCGCAGATCCATAGGTTGGGAATTTCCCACGATCGGCCATCAGCGTTCACGACGCTGGTGTCCGGATTATCGCCCATCCGGCAGGAACCGTTCAAATGGGCAGTGCTTTCCGAGTCCCAGATGTCACGAGCACCCGCTGCAACCATCGCCTCGCGCATGAACCGCACCGAGTGCCGGCGAAGCCGGTTATCATTGTCGCAATAACCGAACACCACGCGGGCGATGCGCAGCCCATATTCGTCAGTGTCGTCGGCCAGCTCGACCCGGTTCTCCTCGCGCGGCAGCACCTCGCCGCAGATTTTCAACCCGGCCTGGTGAATGTAGTTGCTCATCGCATCGCGCAGCGCCTGGCCCCACAGGCCGCGCCCGCTGGCCATTGTCCGGGCCCACTCGATGGGCAGCGGTCCCTGGCTCATATACGAGTAGCCGCCAAAGAAGTCTTTCCCAGTGTCGGTGTAGTTCCAGTGCTCGGTCATAGAGAGCGAGGGTGGTCCCTTGTACCAGCGGATTTCCTCGTCCATGACTCCAAAGACTGCGTCGTTCGATTGCACCATGAAATATTTGCCAACGAGACCATTCGAGTTGGCAAGCCCCTCCGGGAATTGCGGGCAGGCAGAATTCAACAACAGCCGCGGAGTCTCGATCGAATACCCGGCGACCACCACGTTCTTCGCTCGCTGGAACCGCCACGTGCCTTCGCGATAATAGTGCACGCCGGTGACTAGGCCATTCGAACCGAGCTCGACCCGTCCGACCATCGCCAGATCGCGGATCTCCGCCCCGGCAGCCACTGCGCGGGGGATCCATACCACCAGCGCGCTCTGCTTGGCATTGGTCGAGCAACCGATCACGCAAAAGCCGCGGTAGACACAAGGCGGTGACAGTCCGCGCGGTGCCGAGACGGTCGCCAGTGGCGTCGGGCACCACTTAATTCCAAGCTTCTCCGCACCACGCGCCAACACCAAGCCGGCGGCGTTCACCTCGTGCGGACGATACGGATAGCGCCGGCGCGGCGGGCCCCACGGATAATGCACCGGACCGGAGATCTTCAGCGCGTCCTCGACCTCGTCGTAGTAGGGCCACATCTCCTGCCAGCTTACCGGCCAGTCGGCACCATAGCCGAGCTTGGTGCGGGCCTTGAACCACTCGGGACGGAAGCGCAGCGAGACCATCGCAAAATGCACCGTGCTGCCGCCGACCGCCTTGCCGCTGTTGTTGTGGCCAAGCTCGATCGGGTGGTCGCCGGCAACGATGCGGTTGTCGGTCCAGTACAGCTTAGTCTGCTCCAGCTCGTCTGAGGCGAACTCCTCGAGCGGACGAAACCAGGGGCCGGCATCGAAGCCGACGACGGAAAATCCCGCCTCCGCCAGCCGTGCTGCCAAGGTGCCGCCACCAGCGCCAGTGCCGACGATGGCGAAATCGACCTCGTCGTCATGCCGGAATTGCCGCATCGGCACCCAGCCGCCTGGACGCAGCACATCGGGTGCACGACCGTCCTTGCCACGCGGCATCTGCGGCACGATGTCAGGCATGCTCCAAGGCTTCCCATGGGTCGTATCGGTTGAAACCCATCCGCACATATCCCCGCGGTGAGGCGGGGCCACCGAAGCCTATCTCGTCCCACGCTTGCGGATGAGCGTAGTACATCGTCACGATGTCGATCAGCAGTCGGCCTTTGAAGAACTGCTTCGGCGGCAGTTCGCCCCAGTCCGGCGCACGAACGTCGCCCTGCTGAACCATGTGCAGCACGTCATCCTGCCGGCCACCGGGCAGATCGACGAAACCCGCGCCGAACCGAACCGTCGCCTCGGCGTCTATGGCGGATAGGCCCCGACGCCATTCCTGCTGCATGCCGGGCAACCCCGCCCGCTGGAATCCGTCTCCGTTATTCTGCACCATCTTACGATCGATGAACGGAGCTATCGGCACCGGGGAAGCGCGCCGCTGAGGAATAACGCGCGCGCAGATCGCGACCAGCAGCGCCCATTCGTGTTCAGTGAAGAACCGACGTGGCGGCGGATCATTCACTCGCTTGTCCACGACCGCGCGAGTTTGCGTGTTCCAGGATGGGGTGTCTCGCTTGGCGAGCGTGCTATAGCCTGGAAACCGGTTACGCTCAGTCATGCCGCGGCGCACCCAACAGGTCGAGCGCCGCCAGTCCAGCAAGCGCGAGGCCGGTGAAGCTGGGCGGCGCCGGGATGGGAGGGCCGGCCAGCAGGTTCTGGCTCCAATTGCGCCAGCCGCCCATGTTGCGTGACACGCCGTAAATGTGGAACCCGGCGCCCGCGAAGCCTAGCGCTGCGGTGATCCGGAGCCAGAGCCGTGTCAGTCGCGGCCAGCGCGGAGTTTGTTCCAGTGCTGCCTTGGCGATCAGTCCAGCCGCAATTGGTGGAATCGTCACCGGAAGGTACATGAACTTGTCCTGGAAAGCGCCGCGGAAATGCAGCAGCGCCGCTTCGGCAGCCGTTCCGGCCAAGCCCACGGCGGTCAGCGCCGCCAACGTGGGCGCGGCGGGGAGACCGAATATGCGCAGCCAACCGCCGCGCGCATCGCGCACATGCTCTGCCGCCACCCCCATCGCGCCTGCCAGGATCAACGCATAGGGAGCACCGAGTGGGGCACCGTAGAAAAGGTTATGCCAGGCAAGTCCGCCTTCCCTCTTGGTTACGTTGTAGACGTGAAAACCACCACCAATAAGGCCGATACTTGCCGCTGTCGCAGCCACGGCATGCCTTAGCTTGTGCGCGCGAGGCGTCTCATCGCGCGCCCCGTGCAGGCTGGTGCCCAAAGTCAGCGCCGAGGCGATGATCGGCAGGACCATGGCCGGGTTAAAGAACATGCCCCGGTAGTGCTCGATTAAGCTATCAGCCAACACTGAGAGCGCTAGCAGCGCCGAGCTTTCGTTCAGGCGCCGGGCGGCAACGCGGCGGGGGGTGTCCAACTCATCCCCTCTTCTCGTGAGAGGGCCCCCCGTGCTTTGCGTCAACCGACCGAATAGCCTCCCGCAATCGCCTGCTTCTGGCATGACCAACTCAAGAATGGCTTGGCATTAATGTGCTCACCACCTCCCTGGCGGTATCCTTCAACACACTCCCAAGCTCCGGCTCGCCATACATCGAGCCCATGAACGCACGCGCCTGCGCCAGCGTGATATGTGGCGGGAGCGGCGGCACGTTGGGATCCGTGTAGAACTCGACGACACAGGGGCGATCAGCCGCCAAAGCCATGTCCCAGGTGTGCGCCACCTTCTCGGGATCGTCGCAGAAGAAACCCTCGAGCCCCAGCAGCTCGGCGTAACGGGAATAGGATACGTCGGGAATGCTCTGCGTCGTCTCGAATTTCGGATCGCCAGCCTGGGCGCGCTGCTCCCAGGTCACCTGATTGAGGTCGCGGTTGTTCAGCACCATGACGATGAAGCGCGGGTCGCCCCAGCGCTTCCAGTATTTCAGCACGGTGATCAGCTCGTTCATGCCGTTCATTTGCATCGCGCCGTCGCCCACCAGCGCGATCACTGGTCGGTCCGGGTGGGCAAACTTGGCGGCAATCCCGTAGGGCACGCCGGCGCCCATGCTGGCCAATCCGCCCGAGAGCGATGCCATCATCCCGCGTCGCATCTTGAGATCACGCGCGTACCAGTTGGCGACCGAGCCCGAGTTGCTTGTCAGGATCGCACGTTCGGGGATTTTCGGCGACAATTCCCAGAATACGCGCTGCGGGTTGATCGGGTCCGCCTTATGCATGGCACGGGAGCGGAGCACGTCCCACCACTCCTTGACCCAGCCCTCGATTTGATTGCGCCAGGACCGATCGGCCTTGTGGGTGATCAGCGGGATAAGGCTCCGTAAGGTCGCCTTGCTCTCGCCTAGGAGGCACACCTCCATGGGGTAGCGCAGGCTCAACATGTCCGCCGCGATGTCGATCTGTACACCCCGCGCCTTGCCTTCCTGCGGCAGAAATTCTGAATAGGGAAAACCGGAACCGATCATCAAAAGTGTGTCGCAGCCCTGCATCATCTCCCAGCTCGGCTTAGTGCCGAGCAGGCCGATCGATCCGGTCACCCAGGGTAGATCATCCGGCAGCGCCGCTTTGCCGAGCAGCGCCTTGGCAACGCCGGCGCCTAGCTTGTCGGCGATTTCGACCACCTCGTCGGTGCAGTGCAGGGCACCCGCCCCGACCAGCATAGCGACCTTACTACCGGCGTTCAGCACCTCGGCCGCTTGGTGCAGCTCGGAGTCGGTCGGCACCGGATGCGGAATTGGCGCGCCAAGCCCCGAATGCACCGTCCCGTGCTTACGGGGCGGCGTTTCGACTGCCGGCTCCTCTTGCAGGTCATTTGGCAGGATGATGCAGGTAACCTTACGGTCGGACTGGGCAATGCGCATGGCACGGTCGATCAGGTGCCGCACTTGCGCCGCGGTGCTTGCCTGCTGGACGAAAGCGCCGGCGACGTCTTTGTACAGGGCTTCGAGATCGACTTCCTGCTGATAGTGACCGCCGAGTGCGGCGCGGGCCTGCTGGCCGACGATGGCGAGCACGGGTTGGTGATCGAGCCTCGCGTCATAGAGTCCATTCAGCAGATGGATGGCACCGGGGCCGGACGTGGCCATACATACGCCGACCTCGCCGGTGAACTTCGCGTGGGCGGAGGCCATGAAGGCAGCCATCTCCTCGTGCCGCACCTGGACGAACTCGAACTTGTCCCCGGCGCGGTCGAGCGCGCCGACCAGGCCGTTGATCCCGTCGCCGGGATAGCCGAAGATCCGGCGCACGCCCCATTCGCTGAGCCGCTGCCAGAAGAAGTCGCTCACCGTCTTTGCCATGGGCGCACCCTTTTCGAGATATCCAGCCCCGAGTAGGGACTGCTCGGCTAACGCCGCACCACCCGATCCCGTTGCGTTGCAACGACACTCAACCCGCATCGCGGTGAACACATGGATTTGCGCAAGTCGCTCCGAACGGCGTGAGGCGGCCTCGGTTATTCGAGCCGCGGGGGCACCGCATAAAAGGGGACTACAAGATGAACAGCATGAACGACCTGTTCCTGTCCTTCCTGCAGGACATGTACTACGCAGAGCGCCAGATCCTGAAAGCCCTGCCGAAAATGGCCAAGGCGGCTGAAAACGAGGAGCTGAGGCAAGCGCTGACGCATCACCGCGAAGAGACCCAGGGCCACGTCGATCGCCTGCAGCAGGTGTTCGACCATATCGGCAAGCGCGCACGCGGCCAGACCTGCGAGGCGCTGAACGGCATCGTCGAAGAAGGCCACGAAGTCATCGAGGAATTCGACAAGGGCGTCGTGCGCGATGCCGGCATCCTGGCCAACGCGCAGGCGGTTGAGCACTACGAGATGGCCCGTTACGGCACCATGCTGGCCTGGGCGAAAGCCTGCGGCATGCAGGATGTGGCGAAGATTCTGCAGGAGACGCTGGAAGAGGAAAAGAAAGCGGACACACTCCTGAACCAGATTGCCAACAAGTCGCTCAACCAGCAGGCCGCGCGCCAGGCGGCTTGACGGTAGCGGCGGGGGCACTGCGCACGACGGTGCCCCGCCGGGGACCAAGAAGAGGAACCGGTACAAATGGCCAGACACCAGCACCCGGAACAGCAGGCGACCGTCCGCCGGGTAATGCACGAGTACAAGCATGGTGAGCTTGAACGCGGCCAAGGCGGAAAGGTCAGGAATCCGAAGCAGGCAATCGCGATCGCGTTATCCGAGGCGGGCGCGTCCAATCGTCAATCGCCCCAAGAGAACCGGCGGCGGCTGCGGCAAACCAAGCAGAACGAACGGACCGGCCGGACTGCGCAGGCCGAGAAGGAAGGGCAAGGGCGAGCGCGCCGCACGCTGAGAGAGACGAAGGCTGCCGCGCCCAAGCGAGGCACCCGTCGTCGCACCACCAACGCGACCAGCCGCACCCGCAAGGAGCTGTATCAAGAAGCGGCGAAGCGCAACATCGCGGGCCGCTCGCACATGAACAAGGCGGAGCTGGCGCGGGCGCTGCATCACTGATAGCTCTCGTCCTCTGCGCCTCCGCGGTCATCCTTCCCCAAAAGAGCTACCGCGGAGATGCAGAGGAATCGTGCCGCGGGGTCAGGCCGGAGTGAACATCGGCATCGGCGGGCCGCCTTCGCTGGGAACGAACTTTACCGTCACCGGCTGGCCGATCCGGATGCTGTCGAGATCGCAATCGACGATGTTCGTCATCATCGTCGGCCCCTCGTCCAACGTGACATAGGCAATGGCATAGGGCACCTCGGCGCGCTTCATCACGCTGAACGAGTAGATCTTGCCCGTGCCGTTCGCCTGCACCCACTCGACTTTGCCCAACGTGTAGGGGGAGATGCTGCGCGGATACCAGATGAACTTGCCGGTATCGACGCATTTCGCCAGCATGAGCTTGCCCTGCGCGCAGCCGTCCCAGAACGGCTTGGTCTCCGGGTTCGCTTCCGGTGTGCCGACGAATCCGATCTTGCGCTGCTGATACGCCATCGCCCTTACTCCCGTTCCATGATCAGCGTCGCCGAGCCGTGCCGCGTGCCGAGCGAGCCGCCGGTGCCGTGCGCCAGCGCGAGATGGCAGTTCGGTACCTGCACCTTGGGATGCGCCTCGCCGCGAAGCTGACGCACAGCCTCGATCACCTTGGTGATGCCGCCGCGGTTGGCGGGGTGGTTGTTGCAGAGCCCGCCGCCATCAGTGTTGAACGGCAGCTTGCCCTGGCCAGAGATCAGGTTGCCGTCGGCAACGAACTTGCCGCCCTGACCCTTTTCGCAGAAACCGAGGTCCTCGATCTGCATCAGCACAGTGATCGTGAAGCTGTCGTATATCGAGGCATACTTGATGTCAGCCGGCTTCACCCCGGCCATCTCAAAGGCGGCCGGACCGGACCAACGGGCACCCGAATAGGTCAGATCAACAGCGCCGGCGAATTGGCCCTTCGGATGCTCGCCCATGCCAATCACTTTGACCTTCGGGCGCTTCAGGCTGCGCGCGATCTCCGGCTTCACCACCACCAGTGCGCCGCCACCGTCGGTGATGACGCAGCAATCCAACCGGTGCAGCGGGCTGGCGATGATCGGCGAATTCACCACGTCCTGCACCGTGACCACGTCGCGCAGCATCGCGTGCTCGTTGTACTGTGCGTGGTGCGAGGCGGCGACCTTGATCCAGGCGAGCTGCTCGCTGGTGGTGCCATATTCGTGCATATGGCGTTGCGCGCACATCGCGTACATGTTCGCCACGGTCGGGGCGTAGGGATACTCGAACTGCATGTCGGGCTGCGCCGGATTCCCGGCACGCGGCGCCGTGCCGGTCGCCTGGCCCTCGCTGCGTGGACGCCCGGCCAGCGTGATCAGCGCGACGTTGCAGCGGCCGGCGGCGATCGCCTCCGCGGCATGCGCCACCAGCATCAGATAAGACGAGCCGCCGATATCGGTGGCATCGACGTGGCGGACGTTCAGGTTGAGGTAATCGACCATCGAGAGCGGGCCCATGCCGGGCGCATCGCCCGCGCAGAAATACCCGTCCACATCGTCCTTGGTCAGCCCTGCATCGTCCAACGCGCCCTTGGCGCACTCGGCGTGCAGCAGCGCCACCGACTTGTCGGGCGCCTTGCGCGTCGGGTGCTCGAACGCGCCCGCGATATACGCAGCCCCTTTCAAGCTCATCTGCCTGTCTCCCCTAATGAACGATCCGCCGCATGATTATACCCATCGGTAAGCCGGCGACCAGCCACACCCTTCTGGCACCCACGTCGCCACCAAGGTAGCTTGGGCGGCATGACAACCGCCGCCTTGTACGCGCCGCCGTCCCCGCCGATGCCGAGCAGCGAACTCTCCTTTTCCGGCTTCCTCCGTGCCATCCGCACCAACGCCCTGACGATGTGGCCCGCGGCGGCGTACGAGCAGGAGGTGCGCACGCGTCGGCTGTTCGGGCGCACCTACATGCTGCTGAACAGCCCTGCGGCGATCCACCGTGTGCTGGTGGAGAATCATACGAACTATCGCCGGTCCCCGGCGTCGGTCCGCATCCTCCGGCCTATTACCGGCAAGGGGCTGCTGCTAAGCGAAGGCGAGGACTGGCGGCTGCAGCGACGCACCATCGCACCGGCGCTAACGCCACGGAGCATTCCGATCCTGGCGCGTCACATCGCTGCCGTGGCGCAGGAAACCGTCGCGTCTCTGGCGGCGCAGGCCGACGGGCCGGTGGATCTGCTCGCGGCGATGGAGGAGACCGCCCTCGAGATCGCCGGCCGTTCGATGTTCTCTTTGGAGATGCGGCAGTTCGGCACGGAGTTGCGTGCCCAGATCATGGAGTACGGCCTGCGCTGGGCACGTCCACACCTGTGGGACCTGCTGCTCCCATCCACCGTTCCGACGATCCGCGATCTGTTCCGGCACCGCTTCCAGAGACGTTGGATGCAATTCATGGACGAGGTCATGTGCACGCGCATGGCAATACCGCCGCCGGCTGAGGCGCGCGACCTGTTCGATCTGTTACGGGCCGCGCGTGATCCCGAGACCGGCAAAGGTTTCAGCCACGACCAGCTTCGCGACCAAACGGCGACGATGATGCTGGCCGGCCACGCGACCACCGCGGTGACCCTGTTCTGGGCCTTGACCCTGCTGTGCCACGCCCCGGTCGAGCAACAGCGCATCGCCGCCGAGGTCGAGGCGCTGGACCTGGGGCCGGAAAACGCCGCCGAGGCGCTGGAGCATCTCATATACACCCGCGCCGTAGTCAGCGAGGCGCTACGCCTCTACCCGCCCGCCTTCACGCTTGCCCGCGCAGCGATCGACGCCGATCGTGCGGGCGACATCGACATTCCGGCCGGCGCGATCTTGATGATTGCCCCCTGGGTGCTGCACCGCCATCGCCGGCTATGGCGCGATCCGGAGCAGTTCGATCCCACGCGCTTCCTGCCCGACGCCCCGCCGCCACCCCGGTTTGCTTATCTGCCGTTCGGTGCCGGGCCACGGGTCTGCGTCGGCGCGCAATTCGCTCTGGCGGAAGCGACGCTGGTGCTAGCCACTCTGATTCAGGGTTTCGAGGTTACGCTGGACAACTCCCGCCCGGTCCTGCCAGTCGCCATCGTCACCACGCAACCGGACCATCACCCGGCATTCCAACTCCACAACCGCTTCATCCCGCAATCACCCGCTCAAATGACAAAGGACGCAGCCTGAGATGCCCACTGCGATCGACCAGATCCGCCGCTACCACGCCGAGCTGACCGAGCTCCGCCGCGACATCCACACCAACCCGGAGCTCGGGCTGCAGGAGCACCGCACGGCGGAGATCGTGGCGCAGAAACTGGCGGAGTGGGGCGTCGAAGTGCATCGTGGCATCGGCGGCACCGGCGTGGTCGGCGTTCTGCGCTCCCGCAATGGACACGGGCGAGTGGGGCTGCGCGCCGACATGGATGCTCTGCCGATCGAGGAAGCCACCGGCCTTTCTTATGCCAGTCGCAACCGCGGCACGATGCATGCCTGCGGCCATGACGGGCACACCACCATGCTGCTGGGCGCCGCTCGCTACCTTGCCGAGACGCGCGATTTCAGCGGCACCGTGCATTTCATCTTCCAGCCGGGGGAAGAAGGCATCGGCGGCGCGCTGGCAATGCTGAAGGATGGGCTGTTCCAACGCTTCCCCTGCGATGCGGTGTTCGGTCTGCACAACCGCCCCGGCACGCCGGTCGGCCAGTATGCGATCACCCCGGGCGCGGCGATGGCCGGCGGTGCATTCTTCGATATCGTCGTGACCGGCCGCGCGCGCATGGCGCACGGCCCGAAGAGAGCATCGATCCGGTGCTGGTCGCCTGCCACATCGGCGCCGCGCTGCAATCGGTCGTCGCCCGCAACGTGCCACCGCGGGATACCGCGGTGCTCAGCATCACGCGAATCCAGGGCGGAGACGCCTACAACGTGATCCCGGAGACCGCGACGCTGTCCGGCACTGCACGGACCATGCGGCGCGAGACGATGACACTGATCGAGCGGGCGATGCAGCGTCTGGTGCCCAACGTCGCTGCCGGGTTCGACGCCGCCGCCTCGGTCGATTTCCGGCTGATCTTCGCGCCGCTGATCAACCATCCCGAACACACGCGGGAAATCGCCGATATCGCTGCTGAGCTGGTCGGCGAGGAGAATGTGGATCGCAACAAGCCCCCAGCGGTGGCATCGGAGGATTTCAGCTTCATGATGGAGCAGGTGCCGGGCGCTTACATCAACATCGGCAATGGCGAGCAGAGCGCGCCGGTGCACAACCCCAAATACAATTTCAACGACGAGGCGATTCCGTACGGTTCGGCTCTGTTCGCCCGTCTGGTGGAACGCAGTCTCGCAAGGGAAGCGGGACGTTAATTAGACCGCCCAGGCTCCGGTTGGATCCCGAAATATTCGACATATCGGCGGAACTTCTCCGCTTCTTCCCCTGGATCCAGCCCGTGATCCTCGAAGCGATATGTGTGGCGTCCATAGCCGCCGTTCGGATGCGTGGCCACGGCGCGGGACACGCGATCAGCCGCAGCCTGATCTAGCTCCAGACCGAAATGACGATACACGCGCGAGACCGCATGAAGGGGATCAGCGATGAGGTCGAGATAATGCACGTGGTAGATTGGCTCTATGAACCCGTTCTGCTGGCAGGCGCGGATCATCCGCTCTGCCCCATCCAGCCAGCGCGCGCTCTCCTGTCGGCCGATCTCAATCCGATTCACCCGGCGCGAGAACGGCCGGCGCAGCACCTCGGTCAGCTTCGCCACCGACGCCAGAACCTTCAGCGGGTCGCGATGCACGAAGATAATCCGAGCGTCCGGAAATGCCGCACGAAGGTCGTCCAGTGCAAACAGGTGATCGGGACATTTCAGGACCCAGCGCCCTGCACCGTAGCGATGCGCAAGGTGTTGCAGGAACCGTCGTTCGAACCGGTACGCCGGCAAGTGGCCGTCGCGATCGAGCCAGCTCCGATAGGACGGGATGCGGTAGGTTGTATCGAATCGCAGGCTGCGAAACACGTGCGCGGTGATTTCGGAGCATTCCTGCGGCGACTCGGCGTGCAGCGGGTGCAGGCTACGAAACTCCGGTGCGAGCAGCTCGAAGACCCGCAACTGTTGCGAGACTCGCCGGATTGCGTCATCAGACCCGACTGCCGGGTACGGATCAACCGTTTGCCAGACGCGTGGGGCCTGGTTGGTCGGGTCCCCCAGCAGCAGCCGATGCAGAAAGGTTGTGCCGCTGCGCGGGAAGCCAGTGATGAAGATTGGCTTCTCGACCGGGGTGTCCAGAATCGCCGGGACGTGCGACTCGGCAGCTCGCAGGCGGAGCAGATTAGTGAGGAAGCGTAGCGTGTCCCAGCGCAGGGCGAAGCGTCCGACCAGACTGAGCGCGGCCTCGTTGACCCCGGCGGTCAGCAGCCGCCGCAACGGCTGATGGAACGGCGCATCACCGAACTCATGCAGGCCGGACCGGCGCTCTGCGAGGGCAATGAGCTGCTCCGGCTTGATCAGACGGTCGAGCAGACCAACACCGCCGGCCAGTGCGTCGGCCGCGGCGAGAGCGGCGGGTATCACGGACAATCAAGCAGCCTCGGATGGGGACCGAAATGTACCGTAGGAGATAGCGAACACAGAGCGCAAGCGAGCGCCTGCATTGCGATTGCGACAATACGTTACATCACGTTGGCGGGAGGGGGAGCGGGTGCAGCCCCCTCGACCCGCCCCGTCCTTATCCCATATCAGGGCGGGAGAGCCAGAGGAAGATCATGCCGTTCGTGCTACAGCCTCGTCGCGCCGTGTTGTGCCTGTCGGCCGCGCTTCTGTTCACATTACCATTCGCCTCCGCACCGGCGGAGTCGGTAGAAGATAGTCCCGTCGCTCCGATCGAGGCGCTCGATCAGGCGCTGATCGAGATCATGAAAGCTGGGAAGCACACTCCCTTTCAGCAGCGGGCCGACATGCTCGCGCCGGCCATCGACCAGGCGTTCGATCTACCCAACGTCCTGAAGTTCTCAGTCGGGCTGGGCTGGTCCGCGATGACGAGCGAACAGCAGGCGGCCTTGCTGGCAGCATTCCGCCGTTACACGATTGCCTCCTATGTTGAGAATTTCGACAGCTATGAGGGGCAGCGCTTCGTGGTCGACCCGACCACCCGCGCGCTCAGCGACGGCCGCCAGGTGGTGAGCTCAAAGATCATTCCCCAAGCGGGCACACCGCATACGCTGGACTACGTGATGCAGAAGACGGATTCCGGCTGGAAGGCGGTCGATGTGCTGGCCGAAGGCTCGATCAGCCGGGTCGCCGTACAACGCTCCGATTTCAGCGCGTTGCTCAACAAGGGCGGCGCGCCGGCGCTTGAGGCGAGTCTGCAGGAGAAGACCGAGGCGCTGTCGCGCGGCTAACTAAACCCGCCTCTCCCGCCCTGCGGGAGAGGTCGCCACGCGCAGCGTGGCGGGTGAGGGTGCTGCGTGCAGGGGCTGCTACCCTCCCCGAGCAATGCGGTGGTACTCAGTATTCGGCATCATATCGGTCGCCGACGCCATCCGATTCGACAGATTGAAGAACGCCACGGTCTCCGCCAGATCGAAAATGTCCCCCTCTGTCAGGCCGGCCGCGCGCAGCCCGTCGCGATCGTCGTCGTCGACCAACCACGGCGTCGTTGTCAGCTTCCAGGTGAAGTCCAGCATCGCCCGCTGCCGCCGATCCAGCTTCGCCACGCGATAACTATGCGCCATCATCTCCCCGAGCTCGGGATCACCCGACAGCAGGCGCACCGCCGCACCATGCGCGACCAGGCAGTAATAGCAGCGGTTGGCCGACGAGACGACAACCGCCACCATTTCCCGCTCCAGCTTCGACAGGCCGGACTCCGACAACATCACCTCGTTGTACATCGCCATGAAGTTGCGCAGCCGCTGCTGCTTCAGGCTGTAGGCGCTGTACACGTTCGGCACGAAGCCCAGCTTGTCGACGCACTTGCGCCAGATCGCGCGCAAGTCATCATCAAGCCCATCCGGATCGGGCACGCCAAGTTTTGAGATATGGTCGGGCTGCGGCATCGGCGTGACTCCAGCAGGGTCAGTCGAGTACTTCCTTGTTGATGACGTTGTCGCGGTTCGGCTTGCCGTCAAGCACGCTCAATATGTTCTCCGCAGTCACCCGACCCATCCCGGCGACCGACTCGACCGTGACCCCCGCCATGTGCGGCGAGGTGATAACGTTCTCCAGCTTCAGCAGCCCGTTGGAGATCGGCGTCGGCTCTGCTTCAAACACGTCCAGGCCGGCACCGGACAGGTGCCCGGTGGTCAGCGCCTCGTGCAGCGCCGGCTCGTCGATGATACCGCCGCGAGCGGTGTTCACGATCGCTGCGCCACGCTTCATCCGGGCGAGCCGCGCGGCGTTGAACATCCCGACCGTCTCCGGCGTCTTCGGGCAATGGATGGTAACGAAATCGGCGCGCGACAGGGCCGCATCGAGATCGCCCACTGCCTCCCACCCGGCCGCGCGGATGGTATCCGCCGGCACATAGGGATCATAGACCAGCACGTTCATATCGAACCCGGCGCAGCGCTTGGCCGAACGCGTCCCGATGCGCCCGAAGCCGACGATCAGCACGGTCTTGCCAGACAGCTCCGCCGGCAACCCGTCATGCCGGTCGCTCCATTTTCCCTCGAGCACCTTGCGGTCGAGCGCCGGCCCGTGCTTGGCCAGCGTCATCATCAGATAGAGTGCATGCTCGGCGACGCTGGTGGAATTGGACGTGCCGGCCACCATCAGCGGCACCTTGCGCGCGGTCAACGCCGGCACCTCCACGGCGTCGTAGCCGACGCCAATGCGGGCGACCACTTCCATGTGTGGCGATGCGTCCATCTCCGTCTGGCGATACGGCGTGCCGCCCAGCGCGATACCGGCGGCATCGCCAAGCAACGGCAGCAGGTCCGCCTGTACGATCGCACCTGGATAGCTCTGCACTTCGATGTCGTCGCGGGCAGCCAGCAGGGCCACACCCTCCTTGCCCATCGTATTCGGGACGAGCACCTTCTTTCGATTGGTCGGCATTCCAGTTTCCTTGCTTGACGTCAGAGCTTGCGCTGCAAATTGGCGACGTAGCTCCGATTCCAGGTCGGGGCGATCATCACCTCGTTGATCACCACGTGGCGTGGCAGGCAGGCGATGTAGCGGATCAGGTCACCGCAATCCTCCGGCTGCACCATGCGCGCCCGCTCCTCCGGCCCGACCGGATTTGGCCGCTTGTCCAGGATCGGCGTGGCAACCTCACCCGGCAGGATCACGGAGGAGCGGATGCCGTTGATGCATTCCTCCATATTGATGGAGTGGCTCATCGCCACCACGCCGTGCTTGGCGGCGGTGTATATGGGCCCGCTGAACCCACCGATGAAGCGCCCGGCCATCGAGGCGGTATGGATGATCAGCCCGTCCTTCTGCGCGCGCATCAGCGGCAGCGCGATGGTCACGCAATACAGCGCCGATGACAGATTGCCCTGCACAAGCTCGTCGATGCCCTGCGGCGTCAGCTTGTTCCAATGCCGGTCGAGTATATTCAGACCCGCGTTGTTCACCAGGATATCCAGCCGACCAATCGTGTCCTTGATGAAGGCGCCGACCTTCTGCACTTGTGCCGACTGCATCAGGTCGGCCGGCTGCACATGCGCGGAGCCGCCATTCTCGCGGATGCGGCCGGCAACGTGCTCCAACGGTTCGCGCCGCCGGCCGGTGAGCACGATCGTCGCGCCCTCATCGGCCAGTGCCAACGCGGCGGCCTCGCCGATGCCGCTGCCGGCGCCGGTGACCCAGGCGACCTTTCCCGCGAGCTTCGGCATCTGCGACGTTCCTTCCCGTTCGACCGTCCTGCATTCAACGGGGTTGCCTGGGCCGCGGCAAGAGCCCGCCGGCTGTGTCCAATTCACCGCTCTGCGGCCGGATCCGCCAGAAGATCCTCGACCCTACCGACGAACCGCCTGGCGGTTGCAAGCGCCTCTTGCGCCTGCTCGGCTGTCACCTCAGAGCCAGTCAGCTATTTGCAGGGAAAGCGCTCGCCAAGAAATTGCGCCAAACCCTTGGCTGCCGGCAATTGCGCATGTTCCGGCACCGCTCGCGCCCAGTCCACGAACTGCGCGAGTGTCGCGGTGCGCGTCGGCGGCGGGTTCGGGAAGCAGAACGGCTTCGTGGCGCCCGCGGTACCCAATAGCACGTCGGCGACGCCCTGAGCGAAGCCGCTGCAGTAGTTGATCCCCGCGTCCGCACGGGAGTTGCCCGGTTTCGCCCCGCATAGCGCTGCGAGGTCGCCGGCCGTCCGCGCATGCAGATTGATCCCTCGCTGCGCGTAGGCCATTGGGAAGAGCGCCAGCGCCACAACGGGGCCAGTCAGGCAGGAAAGCCTCATCCCGGAACTCCTGTCGAGAAAGCTATTGGCGGATCAGTAGGCGATCCGTCGCCGGAGGCAAGCCACCGTCGCCATCCGCCGGCGCGTAGCTCACATGCAGGGCAGGTGCCGCAGCCGTAGCCCCACTCGTGACGATGTGTTCGGTCACCATGATAGCAGCTATGCGTGTGCTCGATGATCAACTCGATCAGCGGCGCGCCGCCCAGGGCCGAGGCCAGTTCCCAGGTTGCCGCCTTGTCCCGCCACATCAGCGGCGTCTCCACCACGAAGCGCCGCTGCATGCCGAGATTAAGCGCGAGCTGCATGGCCTTGATCGTGTCGTCGCGGCAGTCCGGATAGCCGGAATAGTCGGTCTCGCACATCCCGCCAATCAGGCGCCGGATGCCGCGCCGATACGCAATCGCCGCGGCATAGGTCAGGAACAGCAGGTTGCGCCCGGGCACGAAGGTGTTGGGCAATCCTTCATCCGTCATGGCAATGGCGGTTTCAGTTGTAAGCGCTGTGGCTCCGATCGCCGCCATCCCGCCTGCAATGTCCACCAGGCGGTCCGGTCCAAGCCGTTCGCTCCAATCTGCTATCGCCGATAAGCGGTCGCGTATCGGTGTCCGACAGCTTAGCTCGACGACGTGCCGCTGCCCATAAGCGAAGCCTACCGTCTCGACACAACTATAACGAGCCAGCGCCCAGGCGAGGCAAGTCGTCGAGTCCTGCCCGCCGGAGAAGAGAACGAGGGCGCTGTCCTTGTGCATGCGGTAAACCTAAACGTACGGGCGCCATAACCAGCAGTTCCCGCCGGCTGTACTGGCAGGGCGCCAGATCGAATCGCAGGATCAAATCATTCTACGCGCCGCAACGCGGTAGCATAGCCGCAGCCAGCCCGATAAGCCATGAGCATCAGCCACAGGCGCGGACGCGCGCCCGACCGCGGCATTCCTCTGTGCGGGGATCGCCCTTTCGTTCAGCTCCGATCCGGCGTACCGCACCCTGGCGGTGAGGATCACCCTCTACCAGGGAGAATGCTCGTTTCCCTGGCCCGAGATCTCGGCTGCACTGGCGTTGGTGGGGATCGTGCCGGTAACGCTGCTGATCATCCTGTTCCAGCAGCGTATCCTGGCCGAGCTCATGGCGGGCGGGGTAAAGGGATTGACGCATGCAGATCGAGACGGAGACCAGCGGATTCACTCTGAAGCTGGCCGGAAAGGCGCTGATCCGGCACACGCCGGACGCTCCGTTCCTGTTCGTCGGCCGCGGCGAACCAAAAGTGGAGATGCATCACGGCTTCTTCGACATCGAGGATTATGTCACCGAGCGCATCGCATTGCGGCACACACGGCTGGTGACGACGAGCGGGGGCTGGCGCCTGGAATGCAGCATCGACGGGGCCGGACCGCCGGTCATTTCGGTTTCGATCACAGGCGACGCAAACCGCGCGGCGCTTGCTTTCACTGGATTGGACCCAAGGATCAACCGTGTCTGGATCCGTCTGCTCGCCGAACCCGGTGAGCATGCCTGGGGCGGCGGCGAACAGTTCTCGTATCTCGATCTGCGTGGACGGCGCTTCCCGCTCTGGGTGTCGGAACCGGGTGTCGGGCGCGATCGCACCAACTTCATCACCTGGCAGGCGGATCGCGACGGTGGGCGCGGCGGGGACTGGTGGATGACCTATTGTCCGCAACCGAGCTTCCTCTCCTCGCGCCGCTATGCCGCCCATCTCGATACCAGCGCCTATACCGCACTCGACTTCCGCCATGCGGCGTTTCACGAGCTGGAGGCCTGGGCGGTGCCCACGGCGCTCGAGTTTCATGCCGCGCCGGATTTCGCTGCGCTGGTGACAGCGCTGTCGGACCGGCTTGGCCGCCCGCCGGCGCTTCCGGAATGGACCGACACGGGCGCGATCATCGGATTGAAGGACGGCGCGCGCAGCTTCGAGCGACTGGAGCGCATCATCGAAGCGGGCGTGTGCGTGGCTGGGCTATGGTGCGAGGACTGGGCCGGCGTGCGACAGACCGTGTTCGGCCGCCGCCTGCTCTGGAACTGGGAATGGGATCCGGCCCGCTACCCCGACCTGCCGCAGCGGATCAATGAGCTGGCGGCGCGCAACATCCGCTTCCTTGCCTACACCAACCCGTATCTCAACACCGAGGGACGACTGTTCGCCGAAGCCGAGGCGGGCGGCCATTTCATTCGCAACCACGCCGGCGAGACATATCGCGTCGATTTCGGGGGGTTCAGCGGCGGCATGGTGGACCTGACCAACCCCGATGCCGCGCGCTGGTTCATCGACCGGATCTTGAAGCAGAACATGCTTGACCTGGGGATCACCGGCTGGATGGCTGATTTCGGCGAGTTCGTGTCCCCCGATGCAGTGCTCCACGCCGGCGATCCGATGCTGCTGCACAATGCCTGGCCGGTGCTGTGGGCGGAGGTCAATGCGCGCGCAGTCGCCGAGGCAGGCCGTACTGGCGACGTGCTATTCTTCATGCGATCCGGGTTTACCGGAGCACAGAGATATTGCCCGCTGTTGTGGGGTGGGGATCAGTCGGTCGATTTCTCGCGTCATGACGGACTGCCGAGCGCCATCTGTGCGGCGCTGTCATCCGGGCTGGTCGGGCACGCGTACCACCACACCGATATCGGCGGGTATATGAGTCTGTATGGCAACCGGCGCACGCCGGAGGTGCTGATGCGCTGGGCAGAGATGGCGGCATTCACCGCTCTAATGCGCACGCACGAAGGAAATCGGCCCAAGGATAATTGACAGATCGACAGTTCGCCAGCGCTGTTATCGCATTTTGCGAGGATGACTCGACTGTTTCGCGCAACGGCGCCGTACCGGCGGGCGGTCGTAGCAGAAGCCGCGGCACGCGGTCTGCCGATGCAGCGGGCGCTGTTCCTGGAGTTCCCGGACGATGCGGCAGGTTACAAGGTGCAGGACGAATTCCTGTTCGGACCGGACCTGCTGGTAGCGCCGGTGGCGGCGGAAGGGGCGCGATCCTGGCGCGCCTATCTGCCCGCGGGCGCCGATTGGACACATGTCTGGTCCGGCACAACCCACTCGGGTGGGCGGGAGGTGACGCTAGCCGCCCCGTTGGGGGAGCCGGCGGTGTTCTTCCGGGAAGGCTCTGCGTTCGCGGGCTTGTTCAGGAGCCTCGTTGATGTCGTTCGGGGCTGAATGAGAATCGAATCTGCCTGTCGCGACTTGACGGGCAGTGCTACCGACGCCGGAAATGTTGGCGCTTTGCATTGCCGCACAAATCGCTGACCGTGCCAGACCGCCTCCGTAACGGATAACGTGGTCACATAGTCGCGGAATGAACACTGGCTGCCGCGAAAAGGCTGACGGAGGAGAATCGGGCGATGCGGGCATTCCGCACGGGCTTGCTGATCTGCGCCCTGGCGGTCATGGCAGCGCCGGTGCGGGCGGCGGGGCCACTGCTGCAAGAGGCGATCGGTCTCATGGGGCCGATCATGTGGCTCAGTTCCGGAGCACCCGGACTGGTGCTCGGTGTCGTCAATGGCAACGATACGATCGTCACCGGGTATGGCCATGTTCGCCCGCCGGGAGAGCATCCGGAACAGCCGAACCCGGAGCCGGACGGTCGGACGCTGATCCGGCTCGGCTCGGTCTCCAAGGCTTTTGCCGGCGAGTTGCTGGCCCGCCTGGTGGTCGAAGGCCGCGTGCGCCTGACCGATCCGCTGCAGCGTTTCCTGCCACCCGATGTCACGGTGCCGAAATTCGGCGACCGGTCATCACCCTGCTCGATCTGGCGACGCATTCCGGTGGGCTGCCGCGCGAGATGGGATTCGCCCCGGACGGCATCCTACCTTTCACCTGGCCGACACGTGCCGATCGGTTCACCTGGCTCGCCAAGCAGAAGCTCGGTTGGGCGCCCGGAAGCGTGGGGGCCTACTCCAACATTGGATTCGACCTGCTCGGCGATGCACTGAAAGGCGCGACGGGCCAGCCCTATGCGGTGCTTCTGCGCGAGCGCATCACCGGGCCTTTGGGCATGGGCGACACCACGCTGACGCCAGATGCGGCGCAGTGCGCGCGCCTGATGCAAGGCACGGGGATCGGTGCGCCGCGTGGACCCGTATGCATCAATACACAGGCGGCACAGCCGAGCGGCGGACTCTATTCGACCACCGACGACACGGTGAAATGGCTCCGCCATCAACTCGATACTGGCAATCCGGAAGTGTGGCCGACGCTGATGGTTTCACAAGAGATCTATCGGTTGCGGCAATCGATGCCCGCGGCGGTGGACCGGGTGGATTTTGGGATGTTCCTTGGATTGGCGCAGGCAGCGGACGAACTGCTCGCAACTCTGACGGTAGGAGTCTGGCCCAAAGGCACGCTCCATCTGCATGTATCCGCGTGCATCTGCGTTTCAATTTCTCACTTCATTCAGGCGGTACCGCAGCGCAGGAGCTTGCCGGACCCGCTAGGCGCGAGCTCTGGGGCCGAAGTGATTGACCATGCCCGATCGGGATCATCAACATCCGCGATCTTCGTACTTCCACCAGGTCCACGCAGTCACTGCTGCTGTACCGGCGCAAATGGCTGCGATGATCAGAAACGTGTCCGGCATGCCAACCGTATCGGCCAACGGGCTGCTGACAACGTTGTGTCAGCAGCGGCTCTCCCTACGATGGGACCTGCCGAACCGATGCAGCGCCGGGAGCTCGGGCTTACCCCCTCGGCCGTTCCCGCGGAACCCATCGCGAAGCCGACCCGTTACGGATATTCGTTCCCGTGATAAGGCTCCCAATGGCCGAGTATCCTCCCTCTGCCCCGTCCGAGCATCCATTCGACGCCTAAGAGGAACTGATGAGCAGCACCGCTCGCGACACCTCGATCCGGACCTATCGGGCGAAGCGCAATTTCGCTGCAACGTCCGAGCCGCCGCCGAAGCCGGCGACCTCTGGCGAGGCTGCACCAATCTTCGTCGTGCAGAAGCACGCGGCGCACCGCGCCGGTCTGCACTGGGACTTCCGCCTGGAGCACGACGGCGTGCTCTGGAGCTGGGCCGTGCGCAAGGGCCCCTCGCTCGACCCGTCGCAGAAACACATCGCAGCGCATGTTGAAGACCACCCGCTGGAATACGCCGATTTCCAGGGCACGATCCCCGATGGCCAATACGGCGCCGGCACGGTCGAGACGTGGGACCGCGGCACCTGGGAGCCCGCCGGCGACCCGGCCGTCGGGATGCAGAAAGGCGAGCTCACGTTTGTGCTCCACGGCAAGCGGCTAAACGGCCGCTTTCATCTGGTGCGCATGAAGCGCAGGCCGCGAGAGCGCAGTGAAAACTGGCTGCTGTTCAAGGGAAACGACGAATTCGCCCGCCCCGGCATCGACGCGCCCGCGCTGGAAGCGGAAGTCCCCCCTCCCCGTCCCGCCAATCGCAAGGCGCCACCCACCAAAACCCCACCGGCCGACGGCGCGGTCCGCGGCAAGCTGCCAAAAACCCAGGCGCCGCAGCTCTGTGCGCTCGCCACCGAGCCGCCGGAGGGTGACAGCTGGCTCTCCGAGATCAAGTTCGACGGCTACCGCCTGCTGATCTGGCTCGATCACGGCAAGACCCGGCTAGTCACCCGCAGCGGCCTTGACTGGACCGATCGGCTGCCGGCCGTGGCGCGCGGAGCGGCACGTCTCGACGTCGAGACCGCCCTGATCGACGGCGAGCTGGTGGCGTTGCGAAAGGACGGCACCTCCAACTTTCACGATTTGCAGGCTGCACTCTCGGCCGGAAAGGACGAGCGGCTGGATCTCTATGTTTTCGACCTGCTGCATCTGAACGGGTGGGACCTGCGCCCTTGCCGACTGATCGATCGGAAGCGCGTCCTGCAGAGCTTGGCGGGTTGGGGCGGGATGCTCCGCTACAGCGATCACCAGCTCGGGCAGACAGCGGCGATGTACCAGGGGGCCTGGGAGCACGGGCTGGAGGGCATAGTCTGCAAGAAGATCGATACACCGTACCGGCCCGCGCGCGGCCACGGCTGGGTCAAGGTCAAATGCCAGAACCGCGAGGAATTCGTTGTGCTCGGGTGGACCCCACCCGGCGGGAGCCGCAGCGGGCTCGGCTCCCTGCATCTCGGCTTCTACGATCCGAAGGGGCGGCTGCATTACGCCGGCGGAGTGGGCAGCGGCTTCTCGGAGGAGGAGCTGAGCTGGCTGCGCGAGCGGCTTGACCGGCTGGCGGCACCAGCGCCCAAGGGTCTGCTCGCCTCCGACGAGCCGGTGGACCGCTCGATCCACTGGGTGAGGCCCGAGCTGGTCGTGGAGGTGCAATTCGCCGGCTGGTCCGGCTCCGGGCGCGTCCGCCAAGCGGTGTATCTTGGGCTGCGCGAGGACAAACCCGCGAAGGCGGTGGTGCGTGAGCCCCCCGACGCCGACGCCACGCGTGAACCTGTTGCGCCACACACGCCGCCCCGAAGGTCGGACGCCCGGATCGTCACGGCACGCCCGCCGAAGAAGGAGGCGCAGAGCATGATCGGCAACGTCACTCTGACCCATCCGGATCGCGAGCTATGGCCAGGTATCACCAAGCGCGACCTGGCCGAATACTGGCAGGCGGTGGCCGAGGCTGCGCTGCCGGGGATTGCTGGGCGGCCACTCGCCGTTGTCCGCTGTCCGGACGGGATCGACGGCGAGCGCTTCTTCCAGAAGCACGGTCACGGCCACATGCCGCCGCAGATCCGCACGGGCGAGGCGGCCGGCCAGCCCTATCTGGCGATCGACAATCTGGACGGGCTGTTTGCGCTGGCTCAGATGGCAGCGATCGAGCTGCATCCCTGGGGGGCTACCGAGGCCGACCCGTTGCACCCGGACCGCATCGTGTTCGATCTGGACCCCGGCGAGGGCGTGCCTTTCGGGGACGTGGTGAAAGCCGCGCGCGAGGTGCGCGACCGTCTGGCGGACCTGGGGTTGGTGACGTTTTGCCGCACCACTGGCGGCAAGGGCCTGCACGTCGTGGTGCCGCTGACGCCGAAAGCCGGATGGGACGAGGCGAAACCGTTCTGCCGCGACTTTGCCGAGACGATCAGCCGGGAGCACCCGGACCGCTACCTTTCGACGGTGAAGAAGGCGGACCGCAAGGGGCGTATCCTGGTAGACTGGTTGCGCAATGGGCTTGGGGCGACAGCGGTGGCCTCGTTCTGTCCGCGGGCGCGGCCGGGTGCGACAGTGGCGACTCCGCTGAGCTGGGATGAGGTGGGACCGAAGCTCGATCCTGGCGCCTTCACGCTGCAGAGCGTACCGCGACGGCTGGGTCGGCTAAAGAAGGACCCTTGGGATGGATTCTCGGCGGTTGCGCAGCAGTTGCCGGAATCAGAGACCAAGTCGCGGCAGAGGCGATAGCTCGCGCGTCTTGACCTTTATGCAACAAATATCGGCGGCAGGTGAACAGCTTGCCTACACGGCAGGAAGTTCAACTGGTTGCCCATGCGGGGTCCGCCGATAGGCGTCGGCCCAGGCCGCCGTGCGCACATCCAGCGCCTCGGCATCGGTCAGGCCCTTGGCGAGGCACAATCGTTCCAGAGCGATCAGCCAATGTTCGTAGTAGCGCGAGCCGTCATCCGGCGAGCCGCGCGCAGTGGCTTCGCGCAGTGCAGCGGCCAGCGTGCCCGCCCATTCCCTCCAGCCGAAATAACCCGCCTGGCTGAGTTGCACCGTCAGCGCGAAGGCCTGCGCCTGCCACGGCTCGGCGAAAACCGGTCCGTCACTGTCACGCGGCAGATCGGGAAGCGCGTCGATCGTCTCAGACGGGATCAAGATAGTCGTCCCACAGGTCCAGATACACCGCATCGGCTGGATTGGCGGCATCGCCCCACAACTCGCGCGCCGTGAAACGCACCGTGTAAAGCGGCTGCGGATTCTCCCCCTGATAACGCGCATTCGTGTCCGGGAACACGTGCGCGCCGTGCTCGCACTCGATCACACCCACCCGGCCGCGGACATAGCGTGGCAGGCGGGTATGGCCGATAGGATGAATGTTCTTTGCACGCACCATCACGCCCGGCGCGAAGCGCGGGTTCGTCGGGATGGCGCGCTGCGTCGAGTTGCCCTTGGCCAGCAAAGCCGGCAGATCGTCCGCGCGCAGCGGCGGCGTGCTCGCGGTCGAACCAGCCGCCATACGGCCACTGGCGACCTCCTCCGCTGTCACCAGCCCGGCGTCGAGCGACCGCGCGATCAGCGAGGCCAGCCATTTTTCGTAGTAGCTCATGCGCAGATAGTCTGCCGGCGGCAGCCGTTCGATGCTGTGGCGGGAGGCATCGATATTCCACCGGCGCCAGGCACCCATCGCGCTGCTTAGCGCGTACACCCGCGCCTCCCATCGCGCATGGAACACCGGCTCGTTCGCCTCGGGCTGTACAGGGCCAAAGCCGTGCATCCCGCCCATGTCGTGGACGCCGTTCATGCGCTTGGCCCTTTCGCCGGACCAGCGACCTTGGCAGCGCCGATCATGGCGTCGCGGGTCACCAGGGCGGCAAGCGCATCTTCGTCCATTCCGTCGGTACCTGCGGGCCGCTCCGGAAGGACGAGGTAGCGGATCTCCGCCGTTGAATCCCAGACCCGCACCGCCACGTCGTCCCCCAGCAAAAGCCCGAATTCGCTCAGCGCGCCACGCGGATCGATCACCGCGCGAGAGCGGTATGCGCTAGATTTGTACCAGACGGGCGGCAGTCCCAGAACCGGCCAGGGATAGCAGGAGCACAAGGTGCAGACGACCATGTTGTGGACGTCGGGGGTGTTCTCGACCACCACCATATGCTCGCCCTGACGACCGGAATACCCGAGTTCCGCAATCGCGGCGGTTGCGTCCGCCATCAGCCGTGCCTTGTAGGCAGGGTCGCTCCAGGCGCGAGCGACCACGCGGGCACCGTTGCGTGGGCCGATCTTGTGTTCGTAGGTGTCGATGATCGCATCCAACGCGGCCGGATCGACCAGGCCTTTTTCCACCAACAGCGATTCCAGCGCCTTCACTCGCAGCGCGGTTTCAGAGGGTATAATCTGACCGTCATGGTCGTGGTCATGCCCATGGGCGTGATGATCGCCGGCGTCGCTGCTCATTCGCGTGTTCCTCGCCAAGCCGCGTGTCAGCCTGCAACGAAGCTTAGCTTGCGCCATCCGCCGGCACAATGGATCAACCGCGGCCGGCCACCCCAAGCTACCCTGGGGACTGCAAAAGCCGATTTCTCCGGCAGTGCCGGCAGCACTTGGGGCGGCAAAGTGCCGCCCCATTAAAGATCGACTATTGCTGACCCGGCGGCTTATAGGCTCCGCGAATCGGCCTCGCCTTCTGCCGGATGCCGGCAATCTCATCCATCGTGAACAGGCGCGTTAACTGTGCGTTCTGAACGGTTCCGGCGGATACGGCTACGCCGCATGTAGCCGTTGCCATGTCGGGATCAGACACGTCGAAGATCACCATCGCACCAGGACCATTGATACTCCTGCCATACATGGCGACGAGCTTCCACCGGCAGCTTCGAGCAGTTGCTCCACTGCCGCCTGGCGGTTTGTATTGGGGTTTTCCCTCATTGCGTGAAGGGCTTCAGGTGTATATTCCACCGTCAAACAGAACAACATTGGCGTAATCCTCCCTTGTTTTGGTGCTACAGCGCCGATATGCTAGAATTGCTCTTTGCCAAAGCGCAAGTGAACGTTGTGCTAGAACACTCCCTGCCGATGCCCGAACACAACCTGCCGACGCGGTGGTTAGGATCGGGAATGCCGGCACTAGCAGGCTGCGGAAAAACGCTTGACCGGCTCGGAATCGATTTGATTCTGTGCCTGCCGCCCCGGCAAGGAGCGGCAGAGGATGCGCGGCGAGGATCGACAGACTGCTCAGTTGTTCAGTTACGTGAGCCCCGAGAGCCTGGTCCCCGTTGACCACCCACTTCGGGCGATCCGGCGGCTGGTGAATGCCGCGCTGGATCGGCTGTCGGCAGCATTCTCGGCGATCTACGCTGGCGGCGGCCGGCCATCGATCGCGCCGGAGAAGCTGCTGCGGGCACTGCTGCTGCAAGTGCTGTTCTCGATCCGCTCGGAACGTCAACTGATGCAGCAGCTCAGCTACAACATGCTGTTCCGCTGGTTCGTCGGGCTGGCGATGGATACCCCGGTGTGGGACGTAACGGTGTTCACCAAGAACCGCGATCGCCTGCTGGAAGGCGACATCGCGCGCGGCTTTCTGGCGGCGATCCTGGCCGATCCGCAGGTCACGCCGCTGCTCTCTGGCGAGCATTTTTCGGTCGACGGCACGCTGATCGAGGCCTGGGCGTCGATGAAGAGCTTCCGTGCGAAGGACGGCAGCGATCAGCCGCCGGCCGCGGGGCGCAACGGCGAGCGCGACTTCCACGGCGAACAGCGCAGCAACGAGACGCACGCCTCGACCACCGACCCGGACGCCCGGCTGTATCGCAAATCGGCCGGGCAGGAGGCCAAGCTGTGCCACATGGGGCACGTGCTGATGGAGAACCGCAATGGCCTGATCGTGGATGCGCAAACCACGACCGCCACCGGCACGGCGGAACGCGAGGCGGCGA